>CAWHSJ010000001.1:0-167319 GCA_963831885.1 uncultured Chloroflexia bacterium
GAGTTTGTGGCCTATGTACGTGCCAACGAAAGCGGAACCATGCGCTACGAAGTCTGGCAGGAGCGCGACGATCCAACCCGCTTCGTTCACATATTCATCTTCAGGGATGCGGAGGCCGATAAACTGCATTCCGAATCGCCGGAAGTAAAGAAGTTTGCCTCGATCCTCTATCCGGAGTGCCTGGAGCCGGTGGAATTCATCGATTACCGGCAGGTGGCCTCGAATGCCGGTTTTCCATCATAGACACCAGATTGGCCCTATATTGTCACGCTGGAGGAAATACTGACCAGCGGGAAACCGTTTCAGATACAGCGGTGCCAGGTAATAACCCAGGCGCACCCCGGCCAGCGGGTAGAGAAGGCGGATAAAACCAGTGGCCGGGGTCTATAAGATCTCCTCCCGTACCGGACGCTGAAGAGCAAGGTTGCTGCCAGGCGGACGCCTGCTTGCCAGCTCGAGGGGATAACTCAGGGTTTCCTGCCCGGACAGGTTTTCCAAAATGATGAGATAATAAAGGCAGAGTTGGTTGAGATAAATCTTCAGATTCCAAGGAGCTCGCATGAAGAAAGCCTCTCTGCTCGATTCCCCTCGTCTCGAATTTATCATCGCCATCCTCATTGCAATCGTGTCAACGACTTTCGCGCTGGCAGCCTGGCGAGTCAGCATGGTCGCCTCCAGCGCGGGAGACGCCAGCCGCCAGGGTCTGCTGGACACGGTCAAGAAGCAAGCCGCCACCAACGAAGACTGGCGCAAGACCTATGAGGAGGCCACTTACGCAGAAAGCTACGCCGCTTATCTGGCCGAAGTCAAAGCCCTGGAAGGCAGCAGCAACCCGGCTGCAGTCGCCCAGGCAGCCAACCTGCGCAAGTACCTTCTTCCCAACCTGCAATTGCTTGCGGCTCCGCTGGCTTCCGAAGAGCTATATCAGAATCCGGATGGCACTTATGACCTCCAAAAACGCTTCGACATTTTGGAGTCCTCGACGCCCGAACTGCGCGACCTCGATCCGCAAGCATCCTTCCAACTTGCAGGTCGCTATTTCGCCGAACAGCGTTGGTTGATCGTGGCGACTGTGCTGCTGGCGATCAGCCTGTTCTGGCTGGCATTGGCCGAGATCAGCGGTAAACGCCTGCGCCTGCCCAACCTGATCATCGGTGCCGGTATTTATGCGGTGGGACTGGTGGCAGTAGTTGCGATCGAAGTGGTCTTCTTCTTCCTACGGGGAGGTGCGCTATGACCGAGATCACTCCCGAGCCAGTTGCCCAGACCCCGAACCCCGAGCCAGCTGTCCAGCCGCCGAACCCGGATCGTTATAAGACCCTGGTGGTCATCTTCACCGTCCTGACGACGGTCATTACCGCCATCATTGCCGGGCTGCAAGCCGATGCAAATATCCGTTCCTCCGTCGGCAACCGTGATTCGCAAGTGGATGCCATCCTGGCAGCCGGGGAACTCCATCGCCAGGGGCTGCAATCTGCCTATGATACCAATGTCTTCACCGGGTACTTAAAGGATTCCGAGGAAGCCATTGTCTTACAGTTGACTGCCCTGGAGCAGGACCAGGCAGGGGACAAGCAGGCCAGCACAGCCAGTTTGGAACAGGCAGCCGTGGCCCAGGCACGCTCCGATACGGCCAAGAAATTCTCCATCTTCTTCAACGATCCCCGCTATGCTCCCAAGAGCGCCGATGCGATGCCGGATATGCAGGCCTATTTGACCGACAGCTACGTTGCCGCCAACGATCTGGTCGCTAAACAGAATGCCGCGGCGGACGATTACAATCTGTGGAACCGCAAGGGAGATGCCTATACGAGTGTTCTGGCCATCCTGGCAGTGGCTTTCTTCCTGTTTGGCCTGGCCCAGGCACTCACGCCGCGGTTACGTTTGCTGTTTGCCATCTTCGGAGCGGTGGCCATGGCCGGAGCCAGTCTCTGGACGATATTGATCCTGGTGGGTTGACCCGGTAAAGAATAAATAAATGGCAGGAGAGTGTGGGCAAATGTCCACACTCTCCTGTTGTTAATTTACTATTCTACTTTTATTTATTTGCCCAGGGAAATATCCATGGTGTAAGTCGCCGGATCCTGATCATTCCAGGTCAGGTTATCGCCGTAGGAATCGATATAACCTTCCGCGCTGGCAACAAGAGTATAGGGAGTATTGCGGGACAGCTTGACCGGCAGGACATACTGGCCGTTGGAATCGGTGCGGGTATATGTCATGACATCGGCCTTGGGGAAGCCGGCGTCCGACCAGTCCTTGAAATTGTTCCCCGGGTTCAAGACGATGACATAAGCGCCCGATATGGGATTGCCGGAGTTTTCATCGGTGATGGTGCCGGATACCGTAACGCCGCTGCCAGTACTGGGCGGGGGATTGGCTGTGCCCGTGCCAACCACCACATCCGATTGGGCCAGAGCATTATCGCCACCGCCTGCGAAGAGCTCGAGGTGATAGGATCCATCCGGGAGGGGGTCGCCCTGGCGGCTGAGGGAGGTACCGTAAGTCCCCTCAGTGCCCTGGTCCCAGTCATAACTGCCGGAGGAGACTGTTTTTCCGGCCGAGGTCCAGATCTCCTGCCATTTTTCGCCATTGGTGAAGCCGCTGAATTTGAAGGCTGCCACCAATACGGACGTCCCGGTCGGATAGGAGCTCACCTGGCTGCCGAGGTTTCCCTGCGCGTCCACGGTGAACCAGGCGATCTGGCCGATCTGTTCATTGCCGGTGGCCGGGGACGGACCGTTTTGAACAGTTTGCTGTCCGCCAAATGGACTGGTATAAGCCAGGCCGCTTTGGGCGGCTTTGATGAGCGGGATGGCCAGGTTGATCGGCCGCAGGGCATTGATGAAACCGCCGATGGGGATGCAGGTATCTTTATTATCGAGCACGCCATCCCCATTGGTATCCTGGATCACGCGGCAGTCGGTGGCTTCGGCATTGGCACCCGAGGCGGCAATGCTGGGAACGCCGATCAACAGGCCCTGATCATTGGTGCCCATGCCACCGGAGTTGCCTCCAGAGATGGTCGCATCTGTCTTGATCCAGGCCCGGTCGCCGAGTTGGTCCTCGGCGCTAAAACCAGCCACGTCGCCGGAGGTGTAGGTGATCGTATCGCCGCCGATGGCCGGGAAACCGAGAATACTGATGTGATCGCCTACGTGGACATTGTCCGAGTTGCCCAGGGATACGTAAGGCAGATTCAAGGTAGATGGATCCAGGCTGTCGCCTTTAACGGTGGAGGAAATCTGGATCACCGCCAGGTCCATGAAGCCATCAATGGCCTTTACTTCGGCCCGATAGGCATAGGTCGGCGGCTGGTCCTCGGATTGGACGATGCCGATCACCAATGCGTCAGGGGTTGAATCGGTCTCACCGACTGTCGCCGGATTGGCTACATGCGCATTGGTCAGGATCAACCCATCGGAACTGATGATCGATCCGGAGCCCACATAAAACGGAGAGATCTTGCTACCACGGATATGGACGCCGAAAATTTGAACCGTGGCCGCGATCAAATTGGCGCGAGAGGTTACAGGTGTGGGATTCGTGTTCGTGGTCTGCTGCTGGATGGGGGTAGGCTGAAGCTGCGGCTGGGGTGTAGGAACAACAACAGCCGGGGTGGGACCACAGGCAAGTATCGCCAGGCCAAGGGCGCTAAGGGCTGCAACGATCCGGAAAAGTTTGGAATTAGTGGTCATTTCGTTCCTCCATGCCTAGAACTTTACCGATACCAGGAAGCGATTGAAGCGGCCCAGGTCTGTATCGAAGAGGGACTGATCGGCACGATACGTGACGATCACAGCCTGGCCGGCTTTCACAAAAATATAGTCCAGGCCATGCACTACGGCTGGCATGATGGCGTGGGTCAGGTTGGCAGCAGATTCAACATACACGTATTCGATTTGAGTGGCTTTCTGCCCCTGGACCAGGACTTCCTGCTGTTTCAGGACCCGGTAGCCGGTCAGGTTGTTGCCGCGATCGAGGGTCAGCAAGCTGGCGACCTGGCTCGGCTGGGTATCCGCCGGAAAAGCTTCTTGCTGAATGATATAAGTTGTCCCAAAGCCTGCAGCCGTGCGATCGGTGACATGCAAGATTACATTCCCGCCCGGTTTTTCAACGATCCAACCGGCCGGGGTCTGGGCGGTAATGCCCCCATTATTGAAGGCCAGGCTACGGTTTTCAACACTGGATTTTAACAGCCAGCCCAATGCCAGTGCCACCAGGGTTAAAACGATGACGGACAATTCGGCAAAACGATCGCCCAGCGAGGCATATTTAGGGGTTTTGGATATAGTTGTCATAGTCTCCTCCTATTTCGCTGCCAGGGCGGATTTGATATTGCGGCGGATCAGCCAGACCAGCAGCCCCATGATGGCGGCAGCCACCAGTGCAGCCAGGACAAGGCCCAACCAGGGGTTACCCGAACTGCCTGCCAGGCTGATACCCCCGTGGGTAATGCGGCCCCGCAGCCAGTTGAACAATCCATTGGCGACTGCCGCCAGCGTCACGCCGGCAGGCATCCACCAGATGGGATCGGCCTCGAATTTGGCCCGGCCAAGGAAATATCCGGTGATACCGGCGAAACTGGCCTGCGCCAATGCCACTATAGCCATGGCGATAACCCCGGAGCCCAGGTTTACGCCGCCATTGGCCACCACGAACTGGATGTTGAGGACGGTGGCATAGCCGAGACCGGCAGCGGTGGCATAGATGATGCCGTCGGTGGGCTCGTCGAACTCGCCTGAGTTATAGACACTGAACCTCACCGCGGCGTATTTCAAAAATTCCTGGGTGAAACCCACCACCAGGATACTGCCCAGGATGGTCGTGAGGGTGTTCGTGAACAACCAGTTGCCCACCCGGAAGACCTTGTCCAGCAGGGGCACACCCACCGCGGCTGCCAGCAGTGCTCCCAGGGCAAACACACCCAGGATATATGTGGCCGGCTCCGGCTCCAGGCGATCCTGCTGATAGAAGAAGGCCAGCCAGATGGCTGCCGGGACGAGGGCCAGCACTATTCCCACCAGCACCAGGGTCGTGCCGGTGAAGACGGGCTTGATGACCGCGTCCAGAGCATAAACAGCGACTACGAAAACGATCAACACCACCACGAGGGCCAGGAGCGACCTCCAACTGCCGCGCCGTTCGTAAGTGGCGCGCTCGTAATGCTCGGCACAGAACCAGCGTTTACCAATTAATTTTTCACCATTTTTTCCGCAAATACAACAGGGATTTTCGACCATACTTGACTCCTCCTATAATCGGATAATACTAATCATATTTTAGCATAAAGCTCGCATTGTACAAATGGTATAAAGGGGCAGAAAAGATTGTGCTACAATCCCAAATGGTTAACCCCATGCCCACCGGTATCGTTCCCGAACCAGCCGATGATGAGATCGAATGCGCCCGCTGTGGGGCGCACTTCTCATATGAATTGACCCGCTGCCCAAATTGCGGAGTAAATCTTTATGAGCCCGAAGATGAAGAGAGTGAGGATGAGCCGAAGAAATACCGTTCATCTCAAGGAGGCCTGGGCGCGCGGCTTGAAGGATTCGTCCGCCGGCTAACGAAGAAACCCACGCCGGTGGATGAGCTGTTCGGCGCAGCCATCAACCAGGCTGAGGCATTCAACGACCTGCTCGGCAAAGTTGGGGGCGACCGCCCGACGGCAGAGCGGCTGGTCGATTTCGAAAGCCAGCAATCCCCCAAGGGCAACCGGATGCGGTGGATAGAAAGTGCAATCCATCGGTGGGAGAAAGATAATAGGGTAAGAGGAAATAAGTAGGGCAGGTCTAAGACCTCCCCTACTTTCATTTCCAAGAGAGATGTTATACAATTTATCCACTGGCGATGGAAAATGGTTTGGAGGCATCATGGTTAACCTCAATGGAAAATTCGAACTCGCGGATCTAAAAGCCGCCCAGGACCTGCATGCCCGCCCGGGCCGGTGGGCCAAGTGGGGACTTTTTCTTGTGCTGGGCGCGTTGGGCTTGCTGCTGATCCTTGGGATCATATTCGGGCTGATGGGATCCATATCGTGGTCGACCATTATTTACCCCATCTTCCTGCTCGGGTTCCTGGCGCTCTTTTGGTTCGTCTTGAGGCCTTATCAAATCACCCGCTCGTATAAACAGCACAAGGAACTCTCCAGCCCCTTCGAAATGGAACTTTCGGACGAAGGCTATTCCATCAAGAACTCTTACGGCAGCGGCAAGATCCCCTGGAAGGATTTCGCCAAATGGAAGGCAGATAAAAAGATCATCCTCCTGTACCGCACGGATAATATGTTCAACATGATCCCCCGGCGGCTGCTGCAGGATGAATCCCAGGCTCAGTACGTTATTGACCAATTGAGGCAGAACAATGTCAAAGAGACCAGCCAGGTGCGCAACCCGGTGCGGACAGTCGTGTGGGCGATTGTGGCGGTTTTGCTGTTGGTGGTGATGGCTTTGCTGGTATATATCAATATCAGGTAAGTGCCTGGATGGATTAATGGAACAACTCCCGGGTGGGCTATTGTAATTAATCTTCTACTCAGTAGAATGTATAAATGAGCCTGAAACAGATTACCCATCCAATCCGCAATCTCTGCCTGACCTGGCTGGCCTGGGTGCTCATCTTGATCGGATACCAGGCCTTGGTGCAGGCGCGTTTCCAGCCTCAGCGGCCCGACTACGTTCTGAGTTGGACTTCCACCGAAACCACCCCCACCAGCCAGAACGACAAACCCTACCTGATCGAGCCCTTCATGAATGCCCAGGTCTCCTGGGATTCGGAATACTACCTCTCCATTGCAGTGGGAGGTTATAACGACCCGCGCATGCGCGCCGTATCCCCAGATTACACCGGAGCCAACGGCCTGGTGGCCCTTAAAAGCCAGCAACCCGGCTGGACCTCGATGAACTACGCCTTCTTTCCGGCTTATCCGCTTGCGATAAGGCTGGCGGCACTGCCCATGCGTTTGTTTGGATTGAACCCGATCGCGACCGCGACTCTGGCAGGCGTGCTGGTATCGGCGCTGGGCACCCTGCTGGGGATGCTGTGCCTGTATGTCCTGGTGCGGGATGAATTGGGCGAGGCGGGCGGACTGCGGGCGGCCTTTTTCCTGATCATCTTCCCGACCGGTTTTTTCCTGGCCCAGGTGTACACCGAAGGCCTGTTCGTGGGGCTGGCGTTCAGCAGCCTGGTGATGCTGCGCAGGAAAAGCTGGCTGTGGGCCGCCGCTCTTTCCACACTGACCATTTTCACCCGTCCCAACGGACTGGCCATCCTCCTGCCGTTGTTCTGGAGCCTGGGCCATGATGCATGGACCCGCTGGCATTCGGCAGACCCAGAGGCCGTACCCCGCCGGCCCTGGCGCATTCTGCTCAACCTGGCCTGGGGATTGATCCCGGTGGCGGCCTTCCTGGCCTGGAAGGTTTCACCGCCCGGGCGCGCCTTCAGCACGGTGCAGGCGCTGTTCTTCGGCAGCGCCCCCTTCCACCTGACCAGTTCACTGTGGGCCTGGAAAGATTCATTCATGCTACTGTTTGGAGACAACCCGCAGACCCGCATCTACTACGCCATCGAGTTCGCTGCCATCCTGCTGGCGCTGGTCTCGATCGGGCTGACGCTCCGCAAGCAGCCTGACCTGGCCCTGTTCGGCCTGGGGATCATCGGCATTGCCCTGACGAGCGGCGCCCCGCTGGCCCTGCACCGCTATGTGCTGGCCGTGCCCACCGTTTTCCTGCTTCTGGGCCGCTGGGGTAAACACCCCGTTTTCGATAGGACCTGGACCGTTCTCAGCCTGCTGGTGATGTGCCTGCTGGCGGCCGTCTTTACGTTTGACATGTTTGCAGGTTGAGATGTACTCTTAGCAGGAGGAAATATGGGTCTAAAAGAATCACAACGGTAGAAGGCCAATGGGCAAAGCAGAACACGCTGGCCGAAGGATACCCGATGACTAAGAGATGCCAGCCAAGTCCGCAATCCGGTAAGGACTGTTTCGCAGGTGGTCGTATGGCTTTTGACTTTGGTCATTCCCAACGTTATAGTGTATTTAATATCAGGAATATGCCTTGATGAAATAACGATGCATATTCCGGGTGAAAGGCTGGACGAAAGCCCATCTTGGCGGGAGTATAGCCAGGTTCATAGGCTGCACGACCCAGCGACAAGAGCCTGTGTTGTATAGCTAAAGAACCTTGGAGTACTTACACCCAACTGTACTATCCTCTGGCCTGCATGAGCGAATAGAATGAATCGTCAACACCCGCACCTCGTTTTTTTGTTTTCAGACACCGGCGGAGGGCATCGTAGCGCAGCGCAAGCGATTATTGGCGCTTTGGAGCACGGATATCCCGGCCAGATCACCTATGAAATGGTCGATATTTTCCGAGACTTTGCACCTCCACTTTTGGACCGCATCCCGGATATTTACCCACCCTTATCGCGCAAGCCCAGATTACTGGGACAGATATTTCACCTCAGCGATGATCCGCGGCGTATTCGTAGCATTTTAAAAATAATCTGGCCTTATATCCGCCCAAGCTTGAATCGCTTGATATTTGAACGTCCCACCGACTTGTTCATATCGGTCCATCCGCTGATCAACGTTCCCCTTGGGCATGCCCTGGAAAAGACCGGCTCGAAAACGCCCTGGGTCACGGTGGTAACGGACCTGGTGACCGCCCATACCACCTGGTTCTGTCCTCAAGCGAGCTTGATCGTCGTTCCCACGGAAAATGCTTACCGGGTTGGATTGAAGTGCGGCATATCTCCTGACCGCATGAAGGTCGTTGGTTTACCGGTTGCGGAGGAATTCAGCCAAAGGGATAGCATTCCGAGGGAAATTCGAGCCCGTCTGGGTTGGCCCCTGGATGACCCGGTGATCCTTCTAATGGGCGGGAGCGAAGGAGTAGGGCAACTTGAAGCCATCGCGACTGCAATTGACGAGGCCGGGTTGGCCGTGACGCTGGTCATTGTCGCGGGTCGAAATAAAGCCCTTAAGCAGCACCTGGAAGGCAGGCCCTGGAAGACTCCAACCAAAGTATATGGATTCGTACAGGCGATGCCGGATTTCATGCAGGCAGCCAGTATTTTGCTCACCAAGGCTGGGCCGGGAACGATCAGTGAGGCCATCAGTTCGGGTTTGCCGGTTATTCTATACGGCCGGCTGAATGGATCTGAAGATGGCAACGTTCGCTACATTGTCGATCACGGCGCAGGGATATGGGCACCTCGTGCCGACCTGGTAGTGGCGAATTTGATCCGTTGGCTGGAGCATCCGGATGAGCGAGCCCAGGCCGCCTCATCCTGCCTGGCACTGGCCCGCCCTCAGGCAGCCCGAGAAATCGCAGCTTTGATCATGACGCAGATTCAGGGCAATTGTATAATAACCACAGCCATGTAGTAATCACTGTTATTGGCCGTTTTTACGCCATCGCTTTGAGGTTTATCTTAAACCTAAGGAGGGTACCGTTAAATTATGAAACCAATCCGAGTCATCCTGAATCCTGCGGCCGGCCACGGCAACGGCGCCCGGCTACTGCCCTCGATTGAAGCCGCCTTGACCAGGCATGCCCTGTATTATGACCTGGTTTGTACCGACCACCCGGGACATGCCATCGAACTGACCGGCCAGGCAGTTCAGGAAGGCGTAGAACTGGTTGTAGCGGCGGGTGGGGATGGAACCCTGAATGAAGTGGTGAACGGGTTGATGCGGTCAAGGCTAACCGGCGGCCGCCAGCCGACCCTGGGGGTTCTATGTGCCGGCCGGGGAAACGATTTTTCAGGGTCAGTGGGTATCCCCGAGGATCTCGACCAAGCCTGCGACCTGCTTAAGCTCGGTCAAAGCCGGCTGGTGGACATTGGCCGGGTCACCGGTGGAATTCATCCTGAAGGACGTTACTTCATTAACTGCGTTGGCGTGGGCTTTGATGCGATCGCTACCATCGAGGCAGCCAAACTTCCCCGGTGGGGCGGTTTTTTGAGTTTTTTAGTGGCCATTTTTAAAACGATATTTCTCTATAACCATGCCCCCCTGGCCACCATCGAGTACGGCGACCAACTCCTTAAACAGCGCTCTTTGATGATTTCCATCATGAATGGACGCCGGTTGGGGGGAAATTTCTTCATGGCGCCTGATTCCAGGCCGGATGATGGCCTGCTTGACCTGTGCATCGCCGAGCAGATGAGCTCATTCCAGATGATACGCATGGTACCCCTCTTCATGAAAGGCACCCAGGCATCGAAAAAGACCATTAAAACCGGCCAGGCCGCGCTGATAAAGATCGCGGCCATCGACGGTCCACTGCCTGCCCAGACGGATGGTGAAATCATATCCACCGAAGGCCGCAGCCTCACCGTGGAGCTACTGACCAGGCAAATCAAGGTCATTTGCCCCCTGCCGGCAGAGGCACAATGAGCCTGTCCAGGCGCTTCCTGGTGGTCCTGTTCCGCGGTTTGAGCGATGCGGTTTTCCGGGTGCATCCTGAACCGTTAGCCGACGTGCCTGCCCGGGGACCGTTGATCATTATGATGAACCATATCAATATCCTGGAAATCCCCCTGATCTACGCCCGCCTGCAACCTCGTCCGGTGCACGGCCTGGTTTTAGCCGACCACTGGAAGAATCCGGTGGTCGCATGGGGTCTGAATGCCTGCGGATCCATTCCTCTGCAGCGAGGGGGTGGCAACCTGGCCTCGTTCAAGAAAGCCCTGGAGGTTCTAACCGCCGGCGAGATCCTTTTAATCATGCCGGAGGGTACCCGCAGCGGCACCGGGCAGTTGCAGCATGCCCATCCGGGGGTGGTGTTAATGGCCTTGAAGAGCCAGGCCCCAATTCTTCCAATTGTGACACATGGGGGCGAGAAATATAAGGACAATCTAAAGAAACTGCGCCGGACCGATTTCCACATTGCTGTGGGGAAACCCTTTACCCTGAAGGCCGGGGAGGGTGCATTGGACAGCCAAGCTCGCCAGCACATGCTTGACGAAATGATGTACCAATTGGCTGCCCTGCTACCTCCCGAATATCGCGGAGTTTATGCCAACCTGACAGACGCCACGCAGAAAAACCTGGAATTTTGCTGACTGATCCAGACAATTGGAGGCCAACCAGGTGCGCAGCCAGCTGAGGACGATCTCTTGGGCAGCGGCGACGATGACGGTTGTACACGAATGTAATATAATAATATTCCTCTAATTTATCCGGAGTAGTTCCAAAGCGTGTCTCTGAATTCCATAATCTCAGAAAGGAGAGGCTCACATGGCGACTTTTATTATGTTTGGCAAGTATTCAATGGAAGCGGTGAAGGCCATCAGTGCGAAACGCACCGACCGGGCCGTTGCCTTGATCGAACAAAACGGCGGAAAACTCAAAGCGGGCTATGCCTTGCTCGGTAAGACAGACCTGGTCCTCATTGTCGACCTGCCGGATACGGGATCTGCGATGAAAACCTCGGCAGCCTTGAGCAAACTGTTGGGGATCTCATTCAGCACAGCGCCGGCTGTGAGCATGGAAGACTTCGACAAACTCATGGGGTAGTTTCGTCCAAAGTCAAACGCCTCGATGAGATCCCGGTTGGGTGAGGCAGCCGCCCAACCGGTCGATGAAGCCAACCGGCTGCCACGCCGCCTTCCAAGTATCCTGGCGTTTGTGTCCTATCGCTGGGTATAGTACCCTTACCGGTAGTCATACCCGGCCTGACATTGTGTGGGTATTTCCGGCGCGTCTTGCGGCTGCCACCTTAAGGGAGGCTACGCGAAGTTCATTTGATAGGTTTGCCAAGTGACATGTGGAAGATATTTCGACGCTTGACATTTAATCTCAGCTATTTATCCAGACCGCGTTGGGATACAGGCATTCCTGCACCTGAGGTAATTCGATTGATTAAAGGGAAGGCACCCGGAAATGCCATCGATATTGGGTGCGGCACAGGAACAAGTTTGTTATATCTTGCGCAGCATGATTGGGAGGTTACCGGGATCGATTTTGCACCTTTGGCAATCAAAGCAGCGCGCAGGAAATTAAAGCCATATTCAACGACGTTGTTGGTGGCAGATGTGACGAAACTCTGTGATCTACCTCTCCCGGGTCCATATGATTTGGCATTGGATATGGGATGTTTTCACAGCCTGTCCAATACCGATCGGGGAGACTATATCAAGGGGTTGGAAAAATGGATCACACTCTATGGAGTTTATATGGTTTATGCATTCCAGCCATCAACTGTTCAAAAAGCTAAAGGGATATCGAAAGAAGAAATGCTGGCATATTTCAAGAATGGATTTACCCTGGTCAATTACGAACAAGGACAGGGCCGGCCCTCGGCATGGTATTATTTTGAGAGAAGATAAGGTCCTGGCCCGACCAAAATCCCACCAACATATGCAACGATTTGCTTAGGCAGGCCAAACCCCTCCCTAACGGAGCCCCACGAAGTATGCAGGGCACCCACGCCAGGACTTGGCGTGGCTCGAGAGTGGGCGATGCCAAGGGTGGATGTTTACAGCTAGGTTTGAGGTTTAGTCCTCGGCTCGGTTACCAGAGCAGCCCAGGTTACGCTGCCCTTTTCATTTTGCGATATAATACCAAGTTGTCTGACAACTTCCCTTTTCTGTGTAAGGAGTTTTCCCCATGACTACCATTGACTTATCCGTCCTCAAAGACCGCCGCCAGCGCGCCATCCAGCGCGCCCGTGAGAAGAATATCATCATCCCCACTTACTCTCAGATGAAAGACCCCTCCAAAGTGCCCGCCAAGGTCAAGAATGAGCTGGCCAAGACGGGCCTGTGGGACGTGGCCCCGCGCAACCTGTTCCGCATCACCTGGCACAACGAGCCCAAAGCCAGCGGCGGGGCCTTCGGCGGGGTCAATTATCTCGAGCTGCCGCCCAGTCTCACCGGGGTGCCGGCCCGCATCGTCGTGCTGGTGGGCAAGTGGTTCCCCACCGGGGCGCACAAGGTCGGGGCCGCCTTTGGCTGCCTGGTGCCGCGGCTGGTGACGGGCCAGTTCGATCCGTCCACACAGAAGGCCGTCTGGCCGTCCACGGGCAACTTCTGCCGCGGCGGCGCCTACGACTCGGCCCTGCTGGGCTGTACCTCCATCGCCATCCTGCCGGAAGGCATGAGCAAGGAGCGCTTCGACTGGCTCGAGAAGATCGCCGGCGAGACCATCAAGACCCCCGGTTCCGAATCGAACGTGAAAGAGATCTTCGACAAATGCTGGGAACTGCGCCAGTCCGGCCAGGACTTGATGATCTTCAACCAGTTCGAGGAGTTCGGCAATTACCTGTGGCACTACGAGGTCACCGGTCACGCCATGGAAGAAGTGGTCAATCAGATCAGCCGCCCGGGCGACCAGTACCGCGGCATGGCCTCCGCCACCGGCTCGGCCGGGACGATCGCCAGCGGCGACTACATGAAGCAGGTCTTCCCCGCCAGCAAGATCGTCGCCAGCGAGGCCCTGCAGTGCCCCACCCTGCTGGAGAACGGCTTCGGCGCCCACCGCATCGAGGGCATCGGCGACAAGCATGTGCCGTGGATCCACAACTCCAAGAATACCGACATGGTGGTGGCCATCGACGATAATGCCGTGGTCAACCTGTCGCGACTTTTCAACGAACCGGCCGGGAAGAAATACCTGGCCAGCCAGGGTGTGCCGGAAGCCATCATCACCCAGTTGGACCTGATGGGTTTCTCGGGCATCTCCAACGTCCTCAGCGCGATCAAGTTCGCCAAATACTATGAATTGGGCGAACAGGACATCGTCCTGACCGTCCTGACCAACTCGATGGAACTCTACCAATCCCGCCTGAAAGAAATGCACACCGAGTTTGGTGAGTACAGCGAGAAAGAGGCCGCCGCAGATTTCGCCCGCTACCTGCTGGGCCAATCCACCGACAACCTGCTCGAGCTGCGTTACACCGACCGCCGCCGCATCCATAACCTGAAATACTTCACCTGGGTGGAGCAGCAGGGCAAGACTTACGCCGAGATCCAGTCCATGTGGCAGGAGCCGGATTACTGGACAAACGTCCAGAAGCAGGCGCCGGAGATCGACGCCTTGATCGAAGAGTTCAACGCCGAAGTCGGCCTGAATTAAATTAGTTGCGTCCCGAACTGGTCGTCCTGGGGTTAATTTCTCGGACGACCAGTTTTGTTTAAAGATTTCACCACCATGGACACGAAGAATTACAAAGGAAGAGCACACGAAGGAAGAATTTTAAAAATAGTAATTCCTTAGTGTTTTTTTCCTTCGTGTCACTTTGTGTCCTAGTGTTAAAAATATTTGGAGACGACAATGCAGACCATCTTGTATGCCGTGGGTTTTGGATTGTTGGGGTATCTGTGCGGATCGTTGCCATTCGCCGTGTGGATCACGCGGCTGGTCAAGGGCGTGGACGTGCGGGCGGCGGGCTCCGGTCACGCCACCGCCACCAACACCATCCGCCAGGCGGGCTTCCTGGCGGGCGCGCTGGTGTTCGTGCTGGATGTGACCAAAGGGTTCATCCCCACCTGGCTGGCACTGCATTACGCTCCCGCCCCCTGGATCGCCCCACTGACGGCGGCCCTGGCAGTCATCGGTCACTGCTGGCCGGTCTTCGCCGGGTTCCGCGGCGGCATGGGCCTGGCGACTGCCAACGGCGCCATGACGGCGGCGTTCCCGTTCGCCATCCTGATCGGCTATGCCCTGTTAGGGCTGCTGACCCTGCATCATCCGCCACAGCGCCCGTGCCAGTGTGATCGCCGGCATCCTCTTTGCGCCGCTTATGTACCTGGTGGGTCTGCGCGGGCCGCTGATATGGATCGCCGCGGCGGTCGGAATAGTGGTCGCCTTGCGTTTCCTGATCGATTGGAACCGCCATTACCGCTCGCTCTGGCTCGACCGCGAGAAGAATCCTTAGTCCTTCTTCGCCGGCGGGATCATGGCGTTCTGCAACTTCCCATAGACCCAGCCATCTATCCGAGGGGGCTTGATTCCCAGCGCGGTGAGCATGCTCTTGATCTGCTCACGGTGCTCGGTGGCATGGTTGACCGCCTGCAGCATCAGCACCCACGGCTGGATGGTATATCCATCATCCGTGTGGATGGTCCGTTCGAGGAGCCCGTTCGTGTCTCGCCTCGCCAGCGCCAGCAGGCCTTCTCCGCTGGCAGTCAAGCTCTCCTGCAGCTCCGCAAAGGGCGGCGGGCTCTGCCAATCCACCCAGCCTCTCACACCCGTCAGGTCGCCCAGGTAGCCCCGCTCCGCTTCCACCAGGTGGGTCAGCGTCTCGCCGATGGTCCCTTTCGTGGCCGAGTGAGGCTGCGCGCCCAGCTGCTCTTCCGTTAGCACCGAGCACGCCTTCAAGATTTCCAAATTTGCCCACACGTGATGCTCGAACACTCTCGCCAGGATATTCTCGCCCATTAAACCTCCTTCGTTCAACCAATTATATCTTCCCTGCAACTTCTCCCCTGCCCACTTCTCCCCTATTTACTGAGTGTGAATCACAGAAAACTAAAAACTGCTCAATGATATATAATTATTGGGAGAAGATCATATCTTCTAAGAGGAGACACCACCCATGAGCGAAAACATCGAGTTCACCAGGAACTATTCCGACCACTCCACCGACCGCGGCTTCCAATTCGAATTCATCTGCGATCGCTGCGGCACCGGTTACCGCACCCGCTTCATCCCCTTTGCCGCAGGGGCCATTTCCCAGGCGCTGGGGACGGCCGGCAACCTGTTCGGCGGGCTGTTCAACAGCGCCGCCAATGTAAGTGAGCAGGTGAAATCTGCCAGCTGGCAGAAGGCAAAAGACGATGCCTTTATCAAAGCCGCCGAGGAGATCAGACCGGATTTCATCCAATGCCCGCGTTGCTCCACCTGGGTCTGCAAGAAAAGCTGCTGGAACACCCAGCGCGGCCTGTGCAAGAATTGCGCCCCCGACATGGGGGTGGAAATGGCGGCGGCCCAGGCCAGCCGCACCGTCGAGGAAATCTGGTCGCATTCCAAAATGGCCGAAGATGACCGGGAGATGTTGAAGGATGAAAGCTGGCGGGCCGGCGTGCGCGCCACCTGTCCGAACTGCAACGCCCCGCTGGAGAAGAATGTCAAGTTCTGCCCGGAATGCGGCGCGGCCATCAAGGCGGAAAAGTTCTGCGTCAACTGCGGCGCCAAGCTGGCGGCTACAGCCAAATTCTGCGCAGAGTGCGGAACCAAACAGGAATAAGCAATTCCATCCCTCGTATTAATATCGAAGGCCGAGGACGGATGATAACCGTCCTCGGCCTTCCTTTCTAAATCTATGGGACCGGCTGCTCCATTGTCAATCCCGGGGAATATGTCGATTTATGGGAGTGCAGCCTTTAGGCTGCAAATGCAGGCTAAACCGCATCCACTAAGCATGTAGCATGGCGTTCTCGCTGACAGGTGGAAGATTGGGGATCATCGTCCAGATGCCACTGGGACAAGCCGCTGCGCAGAAGCCGCAACCGATGCAGCGGCTCTCATCCACACTGAACTCGACGGTCCCAAGGCTGTTTTCGCGGCGGCTGATGGCATTTTGCCCGCAGATGGATACGCAGATATTGCACTCCCGGCAAGTACCGCAGGAGATGCAACGGTCCGATTCTTCCAAGGGGTTGGCAGGGGTGTGGCTCGAACGCGGGCTAAAATAGAGCAATTTGAGCCGGTCCAAGGGAATGACCTGTTTATGAGGCAGTTCGAAGATCCCGCCAGTGAGGCGGGCATGCAGGGCCAGCGCGGCCACCCGTCCCTGCCCGATCGAATCGGCCAGCAGGCCCGGTTTGACCACGTCACCCACCGCATAGACCTTGGGATCATTGGTCTGGCCGTATTCGTTGACCGATATCCACAGCCCTTTGGTTCGCCCGATAAATTCGGGGATCCATTCGCTCTCGGGCACTTCGCCGATGGAAACGATCAAAACATCCGCCGGCAGGGTTTCGCCGCCCTCGAAAAGTACCTTGCCAGCTTCGAAAGCTTTTACGACCCGCGGCCATACTACTTTGGTTCCCAGGGCCATGGCGCCGGTGCGCTCCCGGCTGGAACTGGCCGGTTCGCGAATATCCACGGCAGTGGTGCTTGCGGCTCCTTTTTGCCAGGCCATTGTGCAAACGTCCATGCCTACATCGCCGGCGCCGATCACCACGACGTTCTTATCTTTCACGTCTACGGCCGGTTTCCCGTTGTTACAACTGGTAAGATATTTGAGCGCTGAAATAGCTTTCTTGTTCCCCTTGAAATCAGGAACGCGCGGCCCCTGTGCGCCGATGGCGATGACAATGCCATCGAAAGTCTTGTAGATCTGATCGAATTTCTCATGGGTGATCTCGGAGTTGTATTCGACCTTCACACCCAACTCGAGGATGGCATTGATCTCGGTCGCGACGATGTCTTTTGGCAGGCGTTCATCCGGTATGGCCTGGGCCATCTTGCCACCCAGACTTTTTCCGCGCTCGAAGATGGTGACGGCATGTCCCTGCAGGGCCAGCTGCCAGGCTGCGGAAAGACCGCCGGCACCCGAGCCGAGGATGGCAAATCTATTCCCAGTCGGTGATGGAACTGGTGGAAGGGGCAAGTCCAACGAATGCCGGCCCAACGGCCCGATCAGGATGGAATAATCGATCTGCTGGCGGGTACAGGCAGCCATGCACGGGTTCGGACAGGCTGCCCCGCACACTGAAGCCGGGAAGGGATTGTACTGACGGACGAGTTCCAGCGCCTCGTTCAGCTTGCCCTTGCGCAGTAAATTGATGCGGTCCTGGGTGGGCACGCCGGCCGGGCAAGCAGCCTGGCAGGGCGCGGCAAGTGTGGCATTATTCCAAACTGGATAGTACTGCCGGTAAGCGCCGGTGTTCACCAGGGCCGTGACATTGCCGGGATCGACCACCACGTCCCCGAACAAGCCCCCCTCGATCCACCGGCTGGCGTGGAATTCCTTCAGAGGGACACGCTTGGATTGTTTTGCCTCCGATTGGGGTCTGGCAATGATCTTATGCCATTCCTCCAGAGAGGTCAGTTCCTCCAAAAGGTCCGGGCGTTCGATGGCCTTGAGAAATTTGGGCAGACCGGCCAGCAGGAAATCCTGGTCTGCGGGGTTTAATGCCTCCGGCAGGCGGACGTTGGCGGGCAATTTACCAATATGCCCGCGCACATACACCGTCCCTCCCACCATCCCGACGCAAGGCCGGTCGCCGATCACCGAATCCAGATTCTCACACTCGTAGCCGCAGACCACCGCGATCCCGCCGCCCATAAATTCAAACGGGAACGAACCGGTATACTTGAGCACCCATAATTGTGGTGGCTGGAAGGCCGGATCGTGTTTCATCATGGAACCGGAACGGGTCCCGACCCGCCCGCCGATATAGATGATCCCATCGGCGGCTGCATATCCAGTGGTGTCACCTCCATCCCCCTTGACCGTGATGGCAGCGCCAGCGTTCAACCAGCCCACATCCGCCGGGGCTGAACCTTCAACAATCACCTCGGTACCGGGCATGCCCATGGAGCCGAGGCGCTGACCGGGGTTGCGGACGATGAATTTTAAAGACTGGCCCTGCCGGTTCCACAAAGGTCCGCCGATATCATGTTGGCCGGAGGCATCGATCTCGAATTCCGTCTCCCCCTCCGCCATGGCAGTATAGACCTGCTGGAGCAAGTCTTGTGTGGAAGTGCGTTTATTGCCGGAGAAGGTCGTTATTCGTTTCATAGTTTTTATCGCTTTAAAGTACTTAATTACTATTCGTCAGCGGCTCATCGTCTGCGGTGTCCTGACCAAGAACGTCAAGGCACCTCCCCTTGAAGAACACAGGGGCAAGCTCCTCAAAGCCATTCTGAACTAACATGCATAGGCGATCTGCAAACGCTCGGCGATGGACTTGTTCATGGAAATCAAGGCGTCGCTGCGACCGATCGGCAGGCTCGAGTTCCCGATGGGGGCCAGAAGTTTCTTCAATTCGCTGTCCATGGCCAGGAAGTAATCGACGATATTCTGGGCCACGGCATCCACGTCGAGGCGGGAGACCAGGTAGGGGTCCTGAGTGCAAATCCCCACAGGACATTTGCCGGTGTTACAGGCATTACAGCGGCCTTTTTCGTTGCCCACGCAACCGGCCAGTTGCAGGAAGATCTTGGCCGAAAAGACACCGCTGGCTCCCAGGCAGATGGCTTTAAAGGCATCCGCGGCCAGGTCGCCCGAATCGCCAAAGCCTCCGCCTACGAAGAGGGGGATCTGACCTTGCTTCCCCTGATCCACAGCAGCAAGATAACAGTCACGCAGTTTGCTCAAGATGGGATGGCCGGTATGATCCATGCTGATCTCGTGGGCGGCGCCGGTGCCACCCTGGATACCGTCCAGGAAAAAGCCTCCGACGATGTGGTAGGGGTCACGGATCAGGTTGTTATAAACGGCCACGCTGGTGGAACTGGCTGCGACCTTGATCGCCACGGGGACACGAAACTTGAAGGCTGCGTTCATGCTGAGAAACATCTTCTGAACGCTTTCCTCGATGCTGTAAAGACCCTGGTGGTTGGGCGGGCTGAGCAGGTCGGCCTGAGGCACACCGCGGATGGCCTGGATGTGAGGCGCCACTTTTTGGGAGGGCAGCAAGCCGCCGTCGCCAGGTTTGGCGCCCTGGCCGATCTTGATCAGGATGCCCGCCGGGTCAGTGACCATCTGAGGCATGGCCTTGATGATGCGGTTCCAGCCGAAGTGACCGGAAGCGATCTGGACGATGAAGTATTTGAGGTATTCCGAGGTCAGCAGGCGCATCGGCATGCCCCCCTCGCCCGAATTCATCCGCACCGGCAGCCCGCATTGTTCATTCAGGTAAGTTACCGCCAACGCCAGGGCCTCCCACATGCGCCAGGAGAGGGCCCCGATGGACATATCCCCGATCATGATCGGGTAGATCCACTGCATCGGTGGAGTCTGGCCGGCCATGACCAGTTTGCCATCTTCGACTTTGAATGGCAACTCATTGGCAGGCAGGTTGCGCCCAAGGGGAGTCAGCAGGTCGAAGGTATGCCGGGCCGCATCCAGAGACGGGTCGGTCATCTGGCTGATACGACCCACCTTGATGTAATCCAGTGCACGCACGGGGATATGATGGGCGCGCCCACCGCGCTTGATGGGGGTCCCGCCCCGGCGGGCGACCATGGGGAAGCGGTGTTGTTCGTTTAAAATGGGATGGATCGAGTTGGTCGGGCAGACCCTTTCACACATGGTGCAACCCCGGCAGGCCAGCTTTGAATCCGGCACCTGTTTAATGGCCAGTACAACATTGAAATTGGTGGCCGGGGTGGGAAAATTCCCCACGCTGATGGCCTGTCCCTGCCGCATCAGGCGGGCTTCAATGGACCCGAAGGTGCAGGCCGCCACACAGGCCCCGCAGCGGATGCAAGTATCGGTATTCCACTGGATCATCCAGGGGAAATCGGTCGGGTGAGGCGTGTTGACATAGACGGGCGGCGCCAGAGAAGCGCGGGTCTGGCCGTATGGCGGCTGTTCAGGCAGCCGGATGGCTGGAGAGATCGAAAGGTTCGGGCCTGCCTTCTGGCCACCTTTTTCCTCATGTTCGAAAGGCCTTTCCTCCTCATCAACCTTTACCTTGATCGGGCGGTTCATTGCAGCCATTGTTCCACCTCCAGGTGATTGTTGATGATCACAGTTTCACGCTCACCGGGATAGATATCGGTCGTATAGTCCCGGTCCGGCAGGACGGTATTCACCCCGCAGACCTCCGAGGCTACCGCCACCAATTCATCCTGGCTGCCTATCACCAACGGGCGCAATTTCTTGGCATCCGCGACGATGCCCATGCGGCCATCCGGCAGGACGAAGACGACCGTATTGGGGCCATTGATCTCGAGGTGCTGGCAGGATTGGCGGATATGCTGCAAGACGGGTGCATCGGGGTGGTGGGCCATTTCTTCGAAATTCAGCGGCGTCAAAACATGTTTGTAGTAGATCAGCGGCCAACCCAACTGTTCGACCACATAGTGCAGCGTATACAGGAAACACTGGGTATCGGACTCGAAACCGATATAGCCGGGGTGAAGTCCGGTCAAAAATTCCTTATTTTTCTGGTAAAAAGTGTCTTCGCCGTTGCCCATCAAGGTATATCCCTCCAGGAAAAATGGATGGGCGGCATAGCGAACGATCCTGTAGTTGGTATTCTGGCGGCATTGAGCCGAAATGATGCGGGCTTGCAACCAGTGACCTTCATTCCACATTTGGAAATAGGTGCCGATGTCACGTGGATCGCCCACCTCTTTCAGGGTCAACACATCCGGCCAGAAGGAATACACATAGCCCTGGTCACCCTCTGAGAGCAATTTGCGCAGGTGGAGGCAGGTCTCCACCAACAGCATTTTCTTCTCTTCCCAGGAATGGTTCAC
Organism: uncultured Chloroflexia bacterium; assembly: GCA_963831885.1. Classification (GTDB taxonomy): domain Bacteria; phylum Chloroflexota; class Anaerolineae; order Anaerolineales; family Villigracilaceae; genus UBA877. Next base: position 21,398 of record CAWHSJ010000001.1, read on the forward strand.
ATAGTTTTCAGGGTAGCGGTAATTCCGGAATACATAGTTGGGCATTTTTTTAAAGTCCAGCCCGGGCCGGTTGTCCACATCCGGCTGGTAATCGAACTTGGGCGTAAAGCCGAGTTCTTCCAGATACTCTTCCACCCGGTCCAGGCCCTCGGAGGTGCAGGCCATGGAGAGCAAAGGAAATTCTTTGAAAGATGCAAATGCCCCGCCCAGGTCTTGCATCACCATGGCGAATCCGGAATTGTCATGCCCCTCCTGCATGGCCAGCATCATCCGCAAAACGATCGCCGGGGCAACGGGTTGCCTGGATTTTATGGCTGCCATCCTGCACATGGACATGGTCCTTTCCTGCTTACCTGATAAACAGTGGTTTGAACTGTATCGAGCCAGAAAAAAAGAAGCTGCCTTTGTCTGGCAGCCTCCGCACGTTCGGATTGGTTTTTGGGCGTATGGGTATGCGACCAAGGCTGCCTTGAGCCTGGAGAATAGCCATCCTTATAGTTGCGCCAGTTGCCCGGTTTGCGGAAATGAAATATATTTTGAACATGTAAAGACAAGTGTATATATTTCGAGCGGGTTTGTCCATTGGGAGTATTCCCAAAATCTCGCCCCCCATTTTTATATAATATGCCTAAAATGCCGGTGGTCTGGCTCTAAAAACAAAGAGCAGGCCTTGAACCACCTCCAAGGTTACTTGTCATAGCCTTCATGCCAGGCAAAGTAATTGACCATCATGGCTGCCCGATCCAACCCTTTGTCCTTCAGGAACGGATGCTCCTGGGTCAGTAGTTCTTTTACATTTTCTTTTCCAAGCTTCATCTCCCCGCCCTGCTCCGCCAGTTTCCAGACGGTTTTCGAAACCTGTGACATTTTTTCCACCAGCGTATCCAGCTCTGCCTCGGAGAGATCCCTGATCCCAGAAAACGCCCCTCAACCGGTCCCGCCGGTTGAACGTGCGGTTCGGGCCGAATTCTTCAAAAATAAAATAGGCTTCGTCTAGAATCGTGTCAGTCAGTGGCATGAACACACCCCGCTATTAATCTTTTTCCAACATCTTTACGGTTTCGCCAGAACCTCATAATGCGTCACAGTGGGTTCCAGCTCGAGCAGGAACTGCTCGTCCTCCGGATAATATTTGGCTTTTTCGATCTGTGGTCCGGCAAACCGTTTGATGGCCGCCTCTTACTCCCACAGCGTCAGCAACAGGAAATGGGCTTTGTCCGCCTCGATCCGGCGCAGTACGTACACGCCAAGGTTTCCCGGGGTGGCGCGATATTCAGGGATGCCGGTCTTGTTCAGGTAATCCATATACTCATCCGCTTTCGAGGCGGGCGTCATGCCGTGCCATGTTCTCGCAATCATCGGCTCCTCCTTACACGCTTCCCTGGGCTGCCACATCGAACACCGAGAGAACCGGCTCGGCCTGCACAGCCCGGAAAATCAGGACTCCACGGGGTGTCTCATTTGATTGGCGCATCTCGTCCAACGCCTGGCGGCTCTGCCACACGGTCATGATCTTCCATGGACTTCGGATCCTTGAGAACCGTGCAACAAAAAAGTTTGCACGATCCCAGCTTCCAGCTTTTCGACTGCTTGTTTGAATGCCGCCTCAAGATTTGGGACTTTTTCAGGCTCGACCTGGGCTTCCAAAATGGTGATGACCATAATCATTACTCCTTACCTGTAAGAGGATAAGTTACCAAGTAACCCGATTATAGGCATTCTATCTGGAAGAGATAATAGCCCATCAGTTTGACCCTGCTGTATTACCCATCGTTCCACTATTCCAAAACCCCCAGAGCGTGCAGGGTTGTGACCAGCGTTTTTCCTTCCTGGAGGGCATAAGGCTATCCTCCGGTCTTCTCCATCATGCGGTAAATATGCAAGGCCAGTTGCATGGCCAGGCGGACTTCCGGGTCGTCCAGGTTAGCGCCTGTCAGCGTGGCGATGCGTTCCATCCGATAGATCAAGGTGTTGCGGTGGACGAACAACGCCTCGGCAGCCTGGGAGAGGTTGCCGTTATGTTCGAAGTAGACCTGCAGTGTGTGGATCAAGTCGCGGGCGCCTTCGGAAGCCAGCAAAGCCCCCAGCATCTCTTCCTGGAAGGCGATCAACTCGGGACTGTTTTCGAGCTGGATCAGCAGCCGGTAAATGGAAAGGTCCGGGAAGTAGAGCGGTTTCCGTTCCCGGAAGCGGCGGGAGAGTTCCAATGCCTGGCCGGCCTGACGAAAGGAAGTCCGCCACTCGCGGATATCCTGCGAGGGCGCACCCAATCCGCACAAGAGCAGGGTATCCGGATACTCGCGCCCGCCCTGATCCATGACCGCCTGGGCCAGTTGGATGGCCGTGTCCGGTTGGTGTGAACCGCGCGGTACCTGGCAGAAGCAGACGATCTCGGCTCCCAACGGGTTGGCGATCACCTTCATGTTCAGACGGCTCACTTCTCCGTTGACCAGCGTTTCCAGGCGGCGGCGGGAGGGGCTGGCCGCCCCCAACCAGGCAAAACGCATCGCCACCTGCGCCTCGGAAAGATCCAGACCCATGTTCTGCGCCCACAATTGGGCGTCGAGCGGGCTCAGGTTTTCCTGCAAAAGAGCATTCAGCAGGTCGCCTTTCAGCCGCTTTTCGGCCTCGCGCACGGCTTTGGTGCGGGACATTTCCACCGCGCACACCAAAGCGCCCTGCTCGACCACCAGGCTGTCGAGCGCATCCAATTTGCCTGTTTCCCCGATCATGGACAGGTAACCGCGCGCCATCCCCCCCACGGTGATGGGTGCCACCAGCCGGGAGAAGTCACCGGCCAGCTTTTGTTCCACGGTGGCGGCATGCAAAGCCGCCAGTTTACGGTCCCGCAGGGATTCCGGCAGGCTTTCCAGGTTGGAAAGCGGCGTCACCAGCTTATTCCAGCGCGGCTTCAAGCCGGCGGAAGGTTGTTGCGCCAATATGGAGAGCCGTTTATCCTGGACGACGACAGCACGTCCGGACATTTCCGCCATTTTATTCACCAGGCCGTTCAGGCCCTGGCCCTCTGCCTCGATCTGCGAAAGTTGGGCGTGGATGCGTACACCCTGTTCCACCAGGGCGACGCGCTGGTTGATCATGGCCGTCAGGAGCAGCCGTTGGACCGTCTGGACATTCTGCTGCCCCGGAACGGCCACCACCGTCAGGCCATCCGGCAGGACATTTCCGGGGGGAGCTTCATCTCCGAGGAAGACCACTGCCGCTGCGCCTTGCTCACGGGCCTGCACGAGTGCCTGCGCAACCTCGCAGGCTGTTGAAAGCAGCAATATATCCCCCGCCTGGGTCGACTCAACACTCGTCACCACCCAGTTTAGATTTGGGCGCTCGGCCGGATTTTCAGCCAGCCAAACGACCGGCGCTGAAAATGCCAGGCGGAAAAGTTCTTTGATGGAGAGAGAGTGCGGTTTCATTTGAAAATTGGCCCAATTATATCAGCCATCCGAGTCACCAATTATCTCACTCGACACCTGGCGGATTTTGCTGTAAAGTTATGTCAAGGATAACTCGATGATTACGCCGACCGATTTGATCCTTGTCTGCGTCTTACCCGGCCCGCGCGACCTGGAAATTGCCCGCCTGCTGGGCTGGTACCGCATCCCCTTGCGGACTGCGCCCAAAGTCGTCGCCGTGGATGCCCTGGCTTTCTATCAACCGGGCACTTTTGGCGAAGCCGGCGGGCGGATCGAATCCATTGCACCGGTACGCGGCCATGAGTTGACCACCCGGGCGGAACTCCTGCGTGACGAACCTGATCATCCACGCGCCCGCGAAGAATACTACAAGGTCCAGCTCGGACCATTGGAAAAACTACAGCATCCGATCAGCGCGGATAAATGGCGGCGCTTAGCTTTCCTCTACACCACCGGGGAATACCTGCTCAGGGCCAAAACGCTCAACGATCTGGTCGTGCAAAGCGACGAGCGCCAGTTTCTCTGGCAATCGCTGCGAGAGAGGGCCGAAAACGAGCAACTCTACAAGACCGATCTGCCTGAAGCAGATATCCCTCCGGAAGTACTGATGGCATTGCTCGGCATCAAAGAAGACCAATCATTTTATGCTGCAAAGGATCAGGAAAATGGCGACTTTGATTAAAGGCGGCACGCTGGTTACCACTGAAAAAACATTCTCAGCAGACATCCTGGTGGACGGTGGAAAGATTTCACAGGTCGGTCAAAACCTGCAAGTTTCGAGAGCGAAGGTGATCGATGCCACCGGCAAATTAATCCTTCCCGGCGGCGTGGACCCCCATGCGCACTTCGACCTGCCCATGTTCGGGACGGTCTCCTCCGACGACCACTATACCGGTCTCAAAGCCGCAGCCTTCGGCGGCACAACGACTGTAATCGATTTTGTCTCCTTCGATTACCCGACCCTGCACGAATCGGTGGAAGCCTGGCACAAAAAGGCTGAGAAAGCCGCCATCGATTACTCCTGTCACATGAACCTGACCAAACTGGATAAAGCCATCGCGGCGGAGATCCCCACGCTTCCGGGCATGGGCATCACCACCCTGAAGACTTTTACCGCGTATAACAACCGCCTGCGCCTTTCGGACGGGGATATCTTCAAAGCCATGCGTATCGCCCGTGAAAACGGGCTGCTGGTCATGTTGCATGCAGAAAACGGAGACGTGATCGAGACCCTGGTCGCCGAGGCGCTCAAAAAACATCACTTCACGCCCATTTGGCACGCCAGGACCCGCCCCGCCTGGGGTGCGGTCGAAGCCACCTTGCGGGCCTGTTCCCTGGCAGCCCAAGCGCGCGCTTCGCTGTATGTAGTCCATATGAATGTCGCCGGTGAAGTGGATATGCTGAAATACGCCCGGGAACATGACGTCAAGGTGATGGGCGAAACCTGCCCGCAGTATCTCTTCTTTACTGAGGCTGACCTGCGCCGCCAAGATGGAGCCAAGTGGGTCTGTTCGCCGCCCATGCGCACCACAGCCGATAACGCCCGCCTGTGGGAAGGTTTGAAGGACGGGGTCATCCAGACCGTCGGCACAGACCACTGCCCGTTTTTCTATGACGGCACCAAGCCGATCCTGTACGAAGGCCAGAAGGTTGCCATCCCCGGTAAGGAACTTGGCCGGGATGATTTCACCAAGATCCCCAACGGCCTGCCTGGCGTACAGGACCGCCTGCCGGTGCTTTGGACGACCGGAGTCGGGTCTGGAAAGATGACCGCCCAGCAATTCGTCGCCCTGACCAGCACCAATCCTGCCAGGATCTTTGGCCTGTACCCGCGCAAGGGCACCCTCCTGCCCGGTTCGGACGCGGATATCGTTATTTGGGACCCTGAGAAAAAAGTCAAATACGGCGTTGCCCTGTCACAGCAGCGGACGGATTACAACCTCTATGAAGGCTGGGAATTGACCGGCTACCCGGAAAAGGTGTATCTGCGGGGCGAGTTGATCGTTGACGGAGAAAAGTGGCTGGGACACCGTGGCCAGGGCCAGTTCCTGCCGCGCCAGCCCAACGCCCCCGTTTTGTGAATAGATTCGGGTTTAAATTTCTTGCTGTAATTGTTTCAATCTCGGATGATCAGCATAAAAGCCCCGCCTTTCCGGCGGGAGCAGAACCGCGATCCGGCACATGACTTCATCGGTATATTCCTGCATGAGCTCATCCCGATCTTTGCTCTTCACCGAAGGCAGCCTAAAGGATTTCCCCACAATAATATTGATATCCAATCGTTTGAAATGTTTGAGACGGGTCCTGACCACAGCATCCTCTGTACCGGTAATAGCCGCCGGCAAGATGGGTACCCCCGCCTTCCAGGCCAGGAAGATTCCCCCAGGCCTGGCTTCGATCAAGTTGCCGGATTTGGAGCGTGTCCCTTCCGGGGTCATGGTGAGGATACCGCCTGCCTGCAAGCGGCGCAGGGTCTGGCGGAGTGCTCCCACGTCGGCATGGTACCGGTCGATAAAAATCCCATTGACTACATGCGTCAACCAGCGTGTCAAGGCAATCTTTTGATATTTCTCCGCCACCATGACGATGATATCAGGACGGTCGAGAAAATAGTAAGGCATGGCGGCATCCAGCCGGCCGATGTGGTTGGCTGCAATGACAAATCCCTGTGCAGCCGGCATGTTTTCAGAGCCGGAGACCTCCACCCGGGCAATCAGGCGGAGGATCAAACGGAGGATGAATCGAAAAATCTTATGGGCGGTTTTATTCATGTTCGGCTGTAACCATACAACCCCCATTTAAACGAAATGATGCTTGGTTAAATTTCAATTCCCCAATAATTCCTTCAAGCGGGGGTGTTCGGTATAAAAGCCGCGCTGCTCTGGCGGTATTAATGCCACGATCCGGCACATGATCTCGTCGGTGTCGAATTTCAGCGCTTCGTCGCGGCTTTGTCCCTCGGTTGGCAGCCGCGGCAATGTAAAACTTGGCCCGACATTGATGCTGATGTGAGGGCGGCGGAAGCGCTTCAACTGGCCGAAGAAAATTGGATCGAACGTGCCGCTGATCCCCGCCGGCAATATGGGTAAGCTCAATTTAGCGGCCAGGTAACTCACCCCCGGCTTGCCTTCGAGCAAAACGCCAATTTTCGAGCGGGTCCCTTCAGGCGTAATGACCAACACCTCCCCGGCGCGCATCCGCTCCATCACTTTGCGGATGGCTTTCAGGTCGGGGTTGAACCGGTCGACGAAAATAAAATTCAACTGGTGACCCAGCCAACGCATAAGGGCCACCTTTTCCCATTTCTCTCCCACCAGCACGACCAGATTGTTGTTATTGAGGAAATAGAACGGGATGAATGCATCCACCAATCCCAGATGATTGGAGGCAATGATGAAATTCCCCGAGGCGGGCAAATTCTCGATGCCGTGTAATTCGGTATGCGTCAGCAGACGCATCAACAGGCGGATCAGGAAACGGGTGAACTTAAGCCGCATGGCGTAATTGTACAATAAAAAACGGACGCATGAACCGTCCGTTCTGGCATACCGTTACAGGTACAATCATCCCTCTGCCTCGGTTACCTTTCCAAAAAAGTGGTGGGTAACGCGGCCGTCTATTTATTACCTCCACATATAGTCATTAGTATTTTTTCCACTATCACCATTTTTCGATCCGTATTTTTCAAAAATATTCTGTAAGAGCTGAGCGTTGTTCGGCGATACATTCACGAACTCATAGCCAACATTGTATGAGGACGGATCAATATAGTCGCGGTGACACCATTTGCTGCGACCGCTAAAGCTCAGGGAAGATTGAGAACCGAAATCGGACGGAAGTTCGATGCGAAAATTATTGACATGGCCGGCGGGAATCTGTTCACGGCAGTCTAATTTAAATCCTCTCGGGCTTATGTCAAGGATAACGCCAACCAACTTGCTGGTGCCGACATCGGTAACCGGGATGTAGTATGTAACAATCCTTCGTTCCAGTCTTCTTTTTTCTGAGACCATATACACATCCTTGTTATCACCATTATATAACAAACACGTATTTTATGAGTAGCATAATGGATGAAGGAAAGAAATATTCCGGCTTGTTTCCTGGTGATAAAAAAACCAGTCAATCCATTAAGAAATCTACACTTTTTTCAAGATATGTGTAACGATCGTCGCCCCACTCCCGCCAATATTCTGAGCCATACCGATACGTGCATCCGGGACCTGTGTCTCGGCACATTCGCCCCGCAATTGCTGGACCACCTCAACGATTTGGTACACGCCCGTCGCGCCGACCGGGTGGCCACGCGCCTTGAGGCCGCCGCGGGTCGTCACCGGGATGCGCCCACTGAGGCCGATGTCCCCGTCCAGGCCAAGCTGCACGCCCTTGCCGCGCTCGGCGAAACCGCAAGCTTCCAGCGAGAGGGCCGACATGATCGTGAATGCGTCGTGCAGTTCGAAGACATCGATATCCTCCGGCTTTACACCTGCTTGCCGGTAAGCCATCCTGGCCGATTGATAAGCTGCGTTCAGGAATAGCGCTTCCTTCCGATCATGGATGGCGATCGTATCGGTGGCGGAAGCCGAACCTGCCACCAGGATACGGGTGCCATCCTTCAGGCTTTCCGCCGGGACGATGTAAATTGCCGCAGCACCGTCGCCGATTGGCGAGGCATCCAACAGGTTAATGGGGGTGGCGATCATCGCCGATTTTTCGAAATCCTCCAGCGTGATCTTATGGCGCAGGCGGGCGAACGGGTTATGTACTGCATTGGCGTGTGCGTTAATGGCGAAGGGAGCGAAATCGGCGTGTTTCCAGCCGTATTCGTGCATGTAGCGGCGCATGATCAACGCGTTCAAGCCGACGAACGAGACGCCCATATCCACTTCGTAATCTGCATCCGCGGCGGTAGCCAGGGCAGCCGTGACCTCATGGGGAGTACGGTCGACCATTTTTTCGACGCCCACCGCCAGGGCTGAGTCCATCTCTCCGGAAGCTACCGCCATCAGCGCAGACCGGAATGCGACCGAGCCGGAAGCGCAAGCCGCCTCGACTTTTACTGCATCCGTGCCCTTCAACCCGGCCCAGTCGGCCACCAACCCGCCCAGATTATTCTGGCTATTGATAATGCCAGACATCATGTTGCCCACAAAGAGGCCGTCGGCGCTTTCCCGCCCGGCATCTCTCAACGCGCTGACGATCGCATCAACAGCGATATCCCGCAAGGATTTTTCCCACTGCTCTTCAACGATGGTCTGGCCGATGCCAAGAATTGCAATTGGTCGCATAAAAACCTTTCCAAAAAACCTTCTATCCACGAAGGTGACTAATATACTTCTGATCAAGGAGTTCCGGTAGGATTTTACCTCAGAGGTCTATCAGAGGCTATCAAAACTTGAGACCGGGATGCAGGAACCCGATTCCCGCTGAGTGGGCTCTAGCAATCCATAACCACGTGTAGCCCAGTTGCCGATGGATTGAGATGGGATGGCAAACCAGGATACCCTGGGGCATTATTCCAATTGAACCAAACCTGTCCGGATGGCAAATTTAATTAATTCAGTCCGCGAGTGGAAATTCAACTTTTTCATGATGCGCTCACGGTGGCGGGCAATCGTTTTATGGCTTAGATTCAGTTGTTGGCCAATTTCCTGGTTGGTATCACCATGGGCGACCATCTCCAGGACCTGCCTTTCCCGCTGACTGAGAACTGACAAACCCACCACTTTTGCTCCCTCGGGTTCAGCTCCTGCTGTCCCGCTGGAGGTTCCATTGTGAGCCAACCTTTGATAATCCTCCAGTAACCAGCGTGCCAGGGCCGGTTGGAGGTACACATTCCCCTGCGCAATGGTGTGAATGGCTTCCACCAATTCATCCGCGGCCGCTTGCTTGGTGATGTATCCGGAGGCTCCAGCAGCCAGCATTTGCATAAAATACTGTTTATCGTCGTGAACAGTCAGCGCCAGCACATGACAATCGGGGCAAAGGCTGTGCAACCGGCGGGTCGCCTCCATTCCATCCATGCCCGGCATGGTGATGTCCATAAGGATCACCTCCGGATGAGTTTTTAAGGCAATATCGATGGCTGCTTCGCCTGTGCCGGCTTCGCCCACGGTTTCGAAATCTGGCTGGGTCTCCAAGAACGTCCTCAGACCCACCCTGACGATTTCATGATCATCCACGAGCATTAAACGGATCTTCTTCATAGGCCCTTTTTGCATTCGTAAATAGTGGCGAGTTTGGAACGATCACTTCCACAGTTGTACCGCCCCCCGGGCTTGACATAATATTTAGCCGCCCACCGATCAAGCCGACTCGCTCCCGCATTCCGGCTATCCCCCAACCATGTGGTGGGGTAAGCGGCTTCTGTGGATCGAACCCTTCGCCCTTATCTATTATTCTCAAAACGATTTCATCCTGGCAAAAGTCGATGCTCACAGATGCATCCGCAACATTGGCGTGCCGGAGGGCATTATTCAAGGCTTCCTGCACCACTCGGAATAGGACCGTTTCAACGATCGCGTCCAAACGGCGACCTTGACCATGGACTTCCAGGGAAACATTCAAGCCGAGCACACTGTTGCTATCTTTCAGATAATGAATTGCCGGGATCAATCCAAGGTCATCCAATTCTGCCGGGCGCAGGTCGTGAACGAGGCGATAAAGCCTCTGGGAGATTTGTTTGCTAAGACTTTGCAGCCGGTCCACCAACCTTCCGGCTTCCTTATTTTTGGTGATGCGTGTGCTGAGCGTTGCCAGGTCAAGAGAAAAGGCGGTCAGAACCTGGGAGGTTTCATCATGCAGTTCACGGGCAATGCGCGCCCGTTCTTCCTCCTGGGCTCTAACAGTGTGCAAAAGTAACTCATGCCGATACTGGTCACGTTCTTCGATTGCGTCCAGGTGAGCCTTTTGGGCATTTTGAATCTGGCGCTGGCGCTCACGTTCTGCCAGTTGGGTCGCCCGAACCAATCCCAGGGTGATCAGAATGGCCGCCCCCGTCCGTACCATTTGGATTGGAAAACCAGCCCATTCCCGGAATACAGCCGAATTTACATAATTCGCCGGGAAAATATTCACGGGTGACACGAAGATCTGAGCCAACCCATAGATCCCAAAACCGATTGCCGCCACAGTCAGGTGGACGAGCAGGTAATGATGCTCTTTGCCTTTGGAATTTACTGCCTGGAGCCGTAATTCAAAAGCAGCCAGGATTGCCCCAGGGACCCCTAATAAATAACGAGGAAGGATGCCAATGATGTCCTTCCATGCCACCTCTCCCATGGAAATGGACCGCAGCGTGCTGAATGAAATGAGGAGAATATATAAACCCAAAACACTTACAACCAGAACATCAATTCGATTAAATCTGTGGGGTCTTAAGCGAAATGCCTGGATGTCAAAAACGATCAGGAAAAAAAATGAAACAGTAAGTAAAAAGAGCCTTAGCCAGGCCAACCAGTCCGGCAAGGGGGCTTTAAGAGCCTCGGATTGCAGTAGATAAGCATCCACCCATTCATGGGTTCCGTGCAATATTCCAAAGATCGCTAGTGGACGCAAGATTTTCGCATCGGCCAACGCTGAGAAATGGCTCGACTCCACTGCGAGGATTATTCCGAGCGTTAAGAATGCAAATCCATATACAAAAAATACTAGAAGCAGGACTATATCAAAAGAAGGCATGTTTATGGCCTCTCCATTGGGTATTTTACTCCACTTCCGATACGCATTTTATGATTAATGACACAATGAAATCATGACGTTTGTAAGGTCGTTTGGCTTATTTTTCACTTGCCATTAATGTCCCTTTAATCTATTATTGGGTGTATATACCCACTTCTTTACGGAATAAACCCCAATAGGAATGGGTTAGCTACCGACTTTTTATTTGGGTAACGGCGCTCTATAGGTAAGGATACGGTGGTTCTGGTAAGGTTCGATTGCCTCGGCAAACAGATCGCAAAAAGGAGTGAAGATATGGGAACAAAAAAAATCTTGTTCATGGGTGCGTTTTTGCTGTTTTTAGCGGTGATCGTATCAGCCTGTGCGGGTCCCGCCGGTCCCGTTGGCCCCGCAGGTCCTGCCGGCCCCGTTGGTCCTGCCGGACCTGCTGGTGCTGATGGAAAGAGTCCGGCTGCCACCGACCTGACCTGCACCCAATGCCATAATGGGACCGATCTCCTTAGCAGCAAGACTGAGGAGTGGCAGACCTCCCAGCACGGTATAGGTGAGCTCTTCATCGGTGAAGGATACAACCCAAGCTGCGCCGGTTGTCACTCTGGCGGTGGTTTCAGCGACATGATCGCCGCCAACCTCACCCCCGACAAGGTCACCAATGGTGACCCCCACCCCTCCAAGCAGGATTGCCGCGCCTGTCATGTGATCCATACAACCTATACCAAAGCTGATTTCGCCCTGAGGACCACCGCCCCGGTGGCCCAATTTGCCACCGCTTCCACCTTTGACGGTGGTGAGGGCAACCTGTGCGCCAACTGTCACCAGGCCCGTCGGGCATTCCCTGCCGCTGCCGCGGATGGGACGATCGATGTAACCAACCGCTTCGGCCCCCACCACGGCCCGCAGAGCAATTTCCTGCTAGGTGTGGGTGGATCGCCTGACGTAAAAGGTTCTCCCAGCCCGCACTATTCCACGGTTACGGATACTTGCGTGGCCTGCCATCTGGGCGGACCCGGCGAGGCCGCTGACCACACCTTCCTGCCTAATGTAGCGAACTGCCAGAAATGCCACGCGGATACCACGGATTTTGACATGAAAGGCTCCGTGACCGAACTGGAAGCCAAGATCGCTACACTCAAGACCGCCTTGACAACAGCCGGACTACTTGATAAGGCGGGCGCTATAGTTCCAGGCAAGTTCTCAGTTGCGAAAGCAAGCTCCTTGTGGAACTACCTGTTGGTAGCCGTCGAAGACAAGAGCAATGGCGTTCACAATATGCCCTACGCCGAAGCGCTTATCGACGCAGCTTTGGCTGGATTGAAGTAACCAAGTCACATAATTGTTTGATGTCCATGGTTCAGGCCCTGAAGGATCCAATCAAATCGATTGACGGATACTTCAGCCCCGGCAAGCGGCCTAAAACAAAACAACCAGATATCGTAGAGCGGGGACGGTTTGGCCGTCCCCGCTTTACCTGTAGAATTCGAAAGCCCATTCCAGAAGCAATTATTCATCATTATGCATGGCCTGTATAAACTCCCAACGTTCCATCACAGGAGAAGTAATGGATAAGGAAAAACAAGTTTCGTTACTGAGGATATTGGTTATTTTCCTGGGGTTCGGTCTGGTGGGTATTGCCATCACCGGATTGGTGCGTCCTGCGGCTGCAGCTGTTATTCCCACCACAGCTCCCGCTTCACAGACAGCATTCACCGATCGGCAGGCAGCCGACAATTCAGCCTGTCTGGCCTGTCACGACCAGCCAGGAATGACCCGCACCCTTCCGAATGGCGAAATCCTACCTCTTACCATCGATCAAACGCATTTCTCCGCCTCGGCCCACCAAGGATTGAATTGCACGGATTGCCACAAAAATATTAGCGACTTTCCGCATCCCGAATTGAAGGCTCAAAACCTGCGGGATTTTTCTTTACAAATGTACACCACCTGCGAGCAATGTCATGCCACGCAATATAACCAGACACTGGATTCAGTTCACCAGAAGGCATTGGCGGGCGGAAACACCAAGGCGGCCATTTGCACGGATTGCCATAATCCACACTCCCAGACTAAACTCACTGATGCAGCCACAGGAAAAATCCTGCCGGAGGTCCGTGTCGCCATCCCGCAGGTCTGTGCGCGCTGCCACAGCGCCATCTATGATCAATACAAGAGCAGCGTCCATGGCTCAGCCCTGATCGGAAACGGCAATACTGACGTGCCGACCTGTATCGATTGTCATGGTGTGCACAGCATCGAAGACCCGACCACGGCTGCCTTCAGGCTTAATTCACCCCAACTGTGTGCCAAGTGCCATACCGATGCCTCGATCATGTCTAAATACGGCATCTCGACGCAGGTAGTGAACACGTATGTAGCCGATTTTCATGGCACAACGGTAACCTTGTTTGAAAAGCTCTCACCGGACCAGGTCACCAACAAACCAGTTTGTTTCGATTGCCATGGAGTCCATAATATCCAGAAGGTGGACGACCCGGTTTACGGCCTGGCGATGAAGCAGAACTTGCTTACCGCCTGCCAGCGCTGCCACCCAAATGCGAGCTCCAACTTCCCGGATGCCTGGATGAGTCACTACATTCCCAGTCCTACTCATGATGCGCTGGTTTATTACGTGAACCTCTTCTATAAAATCTTCATTCCATCAGTGATCGGGGGAATGGCGATCTTTGTCCTAAGCGATATAGTCAGGCGACTGTTGGAACGTCGAAAAGGAGCAAAGCCTGTATGAGCTCAAGAAAAAAGAAACCTGAGCAGACCCACACGGACAACCAGCCAGAGCGGTCGAAGCAACCTAAACCTGCATCGAACCAGCCAGAGCCGCTAAAGCCATCTACCCAGGCAGTAAAACAGCCGGTTGAATCCAGCCAATCGATTAGTTCGGCCAAACAACTCGCTAGGTCCAAACAATCAACTGGCGTGACGAAACAGCCGGTGCAGTCAGAGCAATCGGTCAGCGCGGCAAAACCACCAGCAAAGGCGAAGGAATCCGCTCGTCCGGAAAAACCTTCGGTGCCACCGGTGCTGCAACACCCCCCTCAGTATAAACGCTTTCCTTTGGCGCAACGGATCGCCCATGCATTCCTGCTGGCCTCCTTCACTCTGCTGGCCATTACCGGCCTGCCGCAGAAATTTGCACAGGCTCATTGGGCCCAGGCCATGATCGCATTCTTCGGCGGGATCGAGACGACCCGCATGATCCATCACGTTTCTGCGATCGTCTTGATGCTTCTGGCGGTTTATCACTTGATGGACATCGGTTACAAAATATTTGTGCGCCGGACCAGCTTGACCATGCTTCCCACATTGAAGGACATCAAGGATGCCCTGCAGGCTTTCCTGTATAACCTGGGCTTTGGCAAGACCCGTCCACAGATGGGACGGTATACATTCGAAGAGAAAGCCGAATATTGGGCCCTGATCTGGGGAACGGTCATCATGGCGATTACCGGGTTCATGATGTGGAATCCCATCTTTACTGCCAGGCTCCTGCCGGGAGAGATCATTCCCGCGGCCAAGGCCGCCCATGGGGGCGAAGCCCTACTGGCAGCGATGGCAATCGTGGTCTGGCATATGTATGGTGTCCACGTAAGGCGCTTCAACAAGGCGATGTGGACCGGCAAGCAAACTGAGGCGGAGATGCTACATGAGCATCCGCTGGAATTGGCCGATATCAAAGCCGGCCTGGCGGATCGTCCGGTGGACGGCCAAACTATGCGCAAGCGAAGATTGGTCTACTTTCCCATCGCGTCCGTCCTGGCAGCCGTCTTGCTCTTCGGGATTTACGGTTTCATGACCGGAGAGAGGACCGCCATTACCACCGTCTTACCAATATCCAACCCGGTGCCGATCTACGCCCCCCAAACCCCCACACCCTTGCCCACTGCCCTACCAACTCCTACACTGGCAGCATCCAGTTCCAGTGCCTTAACCTGGGATGGCTCCATCGGTCAATTGTTCCAGGCCAGGTGCAGCATGTGTCATGGAACCAAACTGGCGACCAATGGGCTCTCCTTTGCAACGTATGCAGATGCCATTAAAGGGGCGCAGGATGGGCTGGTGATCATCCCTGGTAATGTGGAGGGGAGCAAGCTCATCGTGATCCAATCCGCCAATGACCATCCGGGCCAGTTCAGCGTGGACGAATTGACCCTCATCAAGAATTGGATTGCGGCCGGTGCGCTCGAGAAGTAACCTGTAAGTTCCATAAAATTCGGGCTTCCATGGTAGAAAACATGGAGCCCATTTTCTTACGGGTTTTGCTGATCGCGGTTTATAATTGATCCAAGAGGAGATGTTCCCATGTTCAAACGGATCAAGGCCGGATTAAGTCGTTTCTTTTCTCCTCCGCACGGGTCCCGGGGCTTGTTTGCTCGCATCTTTGCCTGGATCAAACGTTTCTTTCATCCGCCAGCCGGTTCACCCCGCTGGATCATAATTCTCCCCTTCCTGGTACTAGCAGTCATCTTCATCGCCCTGGCAACCGGCGGGGTCACGGCGTGGGATTACACCAATTCCCCGTCGTTTTGTGGATATGCCTGCCATACCATGCCACCCCAAAATGCCGCTTATCTGAACTCTCCACATACCAATGTGTATTGTACTGAGTGCCATATTGGCCGGGGAGTTTTAGGCACCCAGATTAGTCGGAAGACGGAAGACGTGTATGAATTATATTCAATGGTGTTCCACGCATACACCTTCCCTATCCAGGCAAGCCGGACGCGCCCGGCGCGGGAGACCTGTGAAAAGTGCCACCAGCCGGAAGCCTTCGAAGGCGAGAAATTGCTTACGATCAGCCATTTCAAGGCTGACCAAAGTAATACACCTCTCAATATTTACCTGGTTATGAAAACCGGTGGAGGGGTCACCCCGGATGGAACGGGAATGGGCATTCACTGGCATATCATGAGCAAGGTCGAATATTACACGACTGATCCCTTGAGCCAGATCATCCCCTTTGTGCGCGTCCATAACGCGGATGGAACGGTAACGGATTATGTTGATACGGAATCCAGTATTGACCCCGCCAAGATCAGCACGAGCCAGTTGAAGACGGTTGACTGTGTCACCTGCCACAACCGCGTAACGCATGATTTTGCTCTTCCAGCCGACTCGGTTGACAACGCCATGTCGACCGGACTGATCTCTCCCACCATCCCGGAAATCCGAAAAAAGGCTGTTGAAGTCCTGACCGTATCCTACGCATCCCAGCCTGTCGCGATGAGCGGCATCGCAGGCCTGGAAAATTACTACTCCCAGTACTATGGCGACTTCTATTCAAAAAACAAGGACGCAATTAAATCGGCCATCACGGAACTGCAGGCCATATATAACCGGACGGTCTTCATCGATCAGAAAGTGGATTGGACCACTCATCCAAATAATCTTGGCCACATCAATTCTCCTGGATGCTTCCGCTGCCACGACGGGAAACACCTGAATGCCCAACAGCAAGCCATTCCATTGGAATGCAACCTGTGCCATTCCATCCCGGTGGTAGCCACAGCCCAAGACTTCGTGGCAAGGATAGAAATCAGCCGTGGGCCGGAACCTGCCTCGCACCTGAATCCCAACTGGATCAGCCTGCACCATAAAGCCTTTGATGCGACCTGCAGCAATTGCCATACGGTGACAGATGCTGGCGGGACCACCAATACTTCCTTCTGTTCGAACAGCGCCTGCCATGGCTCCGCTTTCAAGTACGCCGGATTCGATGCGCCTTCATTGCGTACCATTCTGCAGGCGCAGCTTCCCTCCCCCACGCCCACGGTTACCCCCGCCCCGGTGGTGGGCAACCCCACCTATACGGCCAACATCCAGCCCATCCTCGCCCAATGTACGGCGTGCCATAACAGCGGCTCGCCAAGCGCCAACCTGGATCTGAGCACCTTTGAGGGGGTCATGAAGGGCGGTAAGGATGGTGTAATCGTGGTGCCGGCCGATTCAACCAACAGCCTGTTATTCAAGATTCAGAGCGCCAAGCACTTCTTGAACCTGACCCCCGAGCAATTGACCCTGGTTAAGCAGTGGATCGACGCGGGTGCGCCGGAAAAATAAACAGCCAATTAACGAAACGGGCCGCACGAAATTATAGTGCGGCCCGTTTCGTTAAATTGTTAATCTGCGGCAGGCACGGGCAATTCTTCTATTCGCTGAGGTTGCGATTCAACGGCATGCACCAAGGTACTGCGGTGATCCACCACCTTCAGATAGCGTACTCCCAGCGAGAACGCCAGCAAGCCGAAACTGATAATACCTCCCCCGGCCAGGAATTCTATGATGGATGGATGGTACGTTGTATAAGCGATGGTCGGTTCACCCGGCAGGTAAGAAAGAACGATCAACAACCCGGAAATATTAGTATCCCAGCGGTACGCCACCACACCACCGACCACCATCAGCAGGGCAAGCATCCGCCAGAGGGGCAGAGAACGCGTCTTCTTGTTGAGCAGTAAGAATATCGGAATAACAGTCCCGATAAGCATTTCACCCACCCAAAAATTGAATGAAAGCGGACCTCCGGTGAGTAGATGCAAGCCTTCGGTCCGGCCGGGCTGGTAGGTATAGGTCATGGCCAGGGTGTCCCAGAAACGGAAATACAAATAAGGGACAAGGATCCAGCCGATGATTTTGGAGAGACGGTCGAGCAGGCCGTCATCCACACTGGCACGCCTGGTCAGCCGAACCGACAGCATGGAGGCTAAGACTGTCAGAGCCATACCGGCGGCCACTGCCGAAATAATGAAGAGCACGGATATATCTGGCCGGTACCATAATGGGCGGGACTTCAACACGCCGTATAGCGCTCCCAACGAGGATTGGTGCAGCAATGATAACGCCAGACCAGCGATCGCCAGGTAAGGAGCGAGATGATGCACCTGTGACATTCTCCCGGCCAATTTCGGCCAGCGGGAACGCAGCCACTCAAAATTGGCAAAGATGGGCAAGGCCTCCAGGAGCAATACGCCCAGATAGAGCGTTACGCACATGGTTACTTCCCAGAGCAAAGAGTGCTGGTTCCAATAAACCATCGAATGCCAGAACCGGTCGGGCCGGCCGATGTCGAGCATTAAGGTCAAGACGGCCATGGTATAGCCAAGCAGGCCAATGAAGGTGGCAGTGCGCGCCACCGGCTGAAAACGTTTCAGCCCGAGCAGGTAGACTACCGCGCACAGGCTGAACGCGCCGGCGCTGACCGCGATGGAGCTCAAATCGATGGTAATCCACAAACCCCATGGCACCAGGTCCGTCAGGTTGGTCAACGACAGGCCTTTCCACAGGACCCACACGCCGCTGGCGGCACCGCCCGCAAGGAAGATTGATAACACCCCCACCCAGATCATCCAGGGCGTAATTTTTGGGAGTTTGATTCTTGGGAGTCTGATTCTTGGGAGTCTTATTTTTGTTTTCATGATTGCGGCTCCCCTGCTACAGGTAAATAGTAAACCCGTGGCGAAGTACCCAATTCTTCTCGCAAGCGGAAGGAGGCGCGGCTGCGCAGAAGCTTGCTGACATTCGAATCGGGATCGCTCAGGTCACCAAATTGGCGTGCCCCAACTGGACAGACCACTACGCAAGCCGGGGTGGCATCCTCATCCACGCCAGGAGTCAGGCCGAGTGCCAGGCCGCGGTCAATGCGCTGGTAGCAGAAGCTGCATTTCTCCACTACGCCGCGCGGGCGCCGCGCCACTTCCGGCTGGCCCCAGTCCGGTACGGCCGGGTTTGAACCGTCGAACTTTTTCCAATTGAAAGAGCGCGCCCCATAGGGACAGGCCACTTCACAGTAACGGCAGCCGATGCAACGATCGTAGTCCATCATGACAATCCCATCGGGCCGGTATTTGCTGGCTCGCACCGGGCAGACTTCCACGCAAGGGGCATGGGCACATTGCATGCATGGCCTTGGAAGGAAAACTTCCTGTTCACCTATCTTGCCTGTCTTTGAAACCACGTTCCAGGATATATCGGGAGAAATATCATTATTTGCCCGGCACGCCAGCGTACAATACCCACAACCCGTGCATTTCGACTGGTCGATCACCATGGCCCACTTGTGCCCGCCGGACGGGCTCGTTTCGGAGGCCCCTGCCGGCTGCCGGATGAATTGTGTTCCGGCCAGAACGGTGGCACCAATGGCACCGAGTTTCAAGAAGTCGCGTCGGTTAATCTTGTTTTTGCTCATCTATTTCACCTTTTTTATGATTCACCCGGTGATAGATCTTTTCAAGCCAGGGCTGCAAAACCATGCCTCCAGCTAAACCCAACAATCCGGCCAATCCGGAAAAGCCTGCCGGACTTACAGGTGCGGGTTGATCCGCGACCACTGGTGTAGGTGACGGAGCTGGTTCCACCTGGGGGGTGGATGCACCTGGAGTGGAAATTGAAGCGTTGCCGAGATTGTGCATCTGATCGGAATGACAGGTCGTGCAGGTTGTCAGGCTGGCCATAAAACTGTGATCAGGCATGGCATGCACATCCTGCGTGGTCGTTGTTTCGGGGTGAAGCAAGTGGCAATCCACACAGCTCAGTCCGGCCTTGGAATGCATTGAATATGGAAAGTTCATCGCGACTGCATTATGGCAATTGAGACACAAACCGGAGGGACCCTTGTCTTCCATACCCGCAACGGCCTTCAATGCAGCTGTATGCGGATCATGACAGACAGTGCAGGTCATTCCAACCTGGTAGTGAACGCTGGTTTGCCATTCGGCCAGGCCAAAACGGGCATCGCTGTGACAGCGCCCACACAGGGCATTCGTCCGGTCAACGGGCACAGGGTTGGATGTTGGAGCGGTGGAATGCTTGGCCGGTATGGGACTGTGGCAGCCTTCGCAGGATACCGAATTAACTTCCACCGAACCGGTGGCCGGGTCATAACCGGTGGCATGGCAAACCAGGCAGGCTCCAGGTTTGCCCTGGTCCGTCCACATTTCGGTAAACTTCGTATCGGTCATGCTGTGCCCGTGGGTGCCAGCCGTCAAGGCATCTGAGAATTTGGAGTGGCACACCGAGCACTGGATTTCATCCTGCGCGGCTATAGGAGTGTCAGCCTGTCTGGAGCGTACGGCCGCCTGGGCAACCAGGTAGGTCGTCCCTGCGGCGAGGAAAGCAATGGCTATGGATATAAGAAGTCGGTGGATATTTTTCATGCGATAGCTCCTGTGAAGATCGGTTTTAGGCCCTGGCAGGCACCGGCGCCCGCCTAAATACGTCGCATCCCAAGCAGGTCTCCTTCATTACGCCATCCTTGCTTCGGAAAACCTGCCAACACGGCGTTTTCGGTTGAGCCACGGCCGGGCAATCCTTTTTCTCCTCATCCGAACAACCTTTGATTTCCCAGCAGGGTCTCCCGGCAGGTACCACCGGCAATGCCAATGCTTCCTTTTGCCAGCGTCTGTCAAGTCGATGCAGCAAAACCAGGAATCCGGTTGTGACCAGGATCGGTATGCCTAAACGGAGAAGCACCCCCAGCAAAAATGTCAGGACTACATCCATTATGAGCTCCGCATTTCATGGATTCTCAAATTATGGCGGCGGACTGCTTCGCCAATGATTAGCATTATGAAAATAGGGACCCCTAACCGTAAAAAAGTAAATAAGGTGACGATCAATGCGCCTTCCATAGCTGCCATCCTTTCCTTTTGTATCCTTTTTCACTATCAGTGTACCTATTTAGCCTCATCGCTTCAATCCGGCAGACGCACGATCTTTAATATGGGAGGGACACCCCATGAAAACGCAGGAGGTATTCGACCGAATACTACGCTCGTCCCATGGGCTTTCTTCAACGTTGGGGAAATCATTGGGTTGAACACCCCCAAAAAAACGCCTGCTATTGAATTTGCAGGCGTTTGTGGATTTCAGTTTTAAGATTGAAATTGCTGTTGGGCCCTTGTAATTTCCCCCCTTCGTTCAGGGCTTGATGATGCCTTTGCGGATGGCGTAGCGGACCAATTCTGCCCTGGAATGCAGGCCAAGTTTCTGCATGATATTCTCGCGGTGGCGAGCCACCGTCTTGACGCTGATGACCAGGGCAGCTGCGATCTCAGGGTTGCTGGTTCCTTCGGCAAGGTGGCGCAGGACCTCCTGTTCACGCTCCGTCAAACCATCCAGGACATTATTGCCTTCGCTGGGCCGTTCCTGGGCGAGGAAATCCTTGACCAACAACTTTGCCATGGACGGATAAAGATAAACCTCCCCTACTGCAGCGGCCCGGATGGCGGTTAACAATTCCTCCGGGGCGGCCCGCTTGGGAACATATCCGCCGGCGCCGGCTTCCAGCATTTTAAAGAAATATTCTTCATCTTCATGGATGGTCAACGCCACCACCGCGACCTCGGGATTGGTCTGTTTGATCAACTTGGTGGCATCGATCCCGGAGAGATCCGGCAAGCCTATATCCATCAAAACCACGTTGGGATGGAATTGTTTCACGGCCTCGAGCGCTTCCGCGGCCGTGCCAGCATCAGCGACAATTTCGACATCACTTTCATTGCCGAGCAGCATTCTCAAGCCCGAACGAACCACCTGGTGATCATCAACCAGTAATAGCCGGATTTTCATGGCTCTCCTCCTGCTGATAAGGGACGGATACTTCCACTGTAGTTCCTTCTCCGGGCTTGGAGTAGACGTCGAGTTTGCCTCCCAGCAAGGAGGCCCGCTCCTGCATGCCTCTCAATCCCCACGGGACCCGGGCAGCGGATTCCACCGACCCGGGTGTAAATCCCTGTCCATCATCGGAAATGCGGGCATGTAATTCCTCGGGAGAATAGGCCAAAGAAATGCGAACAGTACGGGCATGTGCATGCTTGACCACATTTGTGAGGGCCTCCTGGAAGATGCGGAAAAGCGCCGTTTTGACGGGCGAGGCGACCTCCGGCTCTTTCCCAAGGATCTCCACCTGCACGTCCAGTTTTGTCCGTTCCTGGACATTTCCGGCATACCAGCGCAGGGCGGAGGAAAGCCCCAAATCATCGAGGTGGGAAGGCCGCAAGTCGGCGATCAGCCGCTGCAACTCATTGAGGGAGTGGTCGGTCAGGGCTTCCAACTGATGCAGGTTTTGCTTTGTTCTTTCCTGCTTTGAATTCTTGACGCCACCCTCCAGGCTGCGCAGCCCCATCCCAATGGCGGTGAGGGCCTGGCCGGTCTCGTCATGGAGCTCCCGGGCGATGCGCTGGCGTTCGGATTCCTGGGCGGCGACAATGCGTTTATACAGCTCGCCTTTTAAGGCTTCCCGCTGTTCTGATTCTTTGAGGCGGGCCTCCTGCAAGTTATTGATATGGCGTTCAGATTCGACCTGGAAAGCCCTCAAGAAGCGGATGACAAAAAAGGCTGCCACAACAGCCATCAAGGCTCGAAACGCCTGGACAGGAATGCCGAAAAGCTGGGTGAACAATTCCTGGTTGATCAAGTTGGAAGGGGGTAGAGGTGACTTATGAGCGAACAACTGTCCCACCAGTCCATACCAGCCAAAGGCAACGGCAGCCCAGAGGGCATCCCGTCCAAACGATACCAATCCAGCCCGGCGGAAGATGCGTTGCTGCACCACCAGGCCTACGGCTGCAAACACAGCCGCCGGAATGGCGAGTGAATAGCGTGTCCAGTTGTCGGCCACATTCCACAAATCAGGGATCTCATAATGCTGCCGCAGGATAAGCAGGCCAAAGACCCAAATGGTTTCCAATCCAAGGGGAACCAGCAGCGTCAACCTCCACCCGTTCGGCGAAACGGCCATCAGGTAACTCCCAAAAGCCGCCAAAGAGACGAAGGAGAATGCCAGCATCCCCAATCTCAGGCCGACCAGCCAGCCTGGGAACGACCTGCCGCCGAAATCTGCCACCGCCTGGTACATTTCGAGCCATTCATTGGCGGCATGGACCAGGCCAAAGGCAGCCAGGGGGCGGAGGGCCCGCCGCAGGCGAACATCTGAAGCCCGGCCTCCCTCCAGCATGACCAGCAAACCCATGCTGAAAAAGGCTAGTCCGTAGAAGAAATAAATCGGTATGATCGAAGGTATATTCAAGTGGGAGGCAGCCTTAAGCCAGAGGGAGGATCGACGTAGGTGAAGACCCTTTATTAAATTTTACCTCGTTTCGTTATCCATGGGTGGAATAGCGGCGGCCTTTCCAGGTGACGCCTTGACCGGAGAGGACCTTCCAGGCCGAAGCCACCATCATGGCGGCAAAAATCCCGGCTCCGAGGGGGGTGAAGAAGGCATAGCCAGCGGAAATATCCATTGCCCGGAGGGCTAAAACCCTCCAAAAAATAAGGTAGGCCCACAATAGGAGCGGCTCGGCGGCGACGATCAACGCGAAAGTCCCACCCCCGGCAACCCACCAGAGCAAGCCTCCGATCAGCCAGACCGGCAGGAGGACGGCGGCGAAGAAAGAGACAAAGGCGCCGAAAGCTCCCAAGAGCAGCAGACCGGGGCGGTCCTTCAGTCCCAGGAAGATATTCTTCGTCCAGCCCTCCCACATTTCCGGCAGGCTGGTGTACATACGGGTGCTAGCGACCGCCCGCCCATCGGCCACCACCAGGCGGCGGCCGGCCCGCTTTACCAGGATGGCCAGGTCGCGGTCCTCGACGATGGAGTCTCTAATGGCGGCGTGCCCGCCGAGAGCCCGGTAGACGCTCTTCTTTATAAAGATGAATTGCCCATTGGCAATGGCATCCGGCCTGGCGGGGTCGTTGACCTTGCGAGGCGTAAACCCGACCGATAGGGCCGTGAACACGAGCGGGAGGATAACCTTCTCCCAGAAGGAACCCAGCTCCTGGCGGGTGAAAATGGTGAACATATCGGCGGATTGCGCTTGCGCGGCCGCATAGACCGAGGCGAGCGTCGATGGGACTACGAAGGTATCCGCATCCACAAAACAGAACCAATCCCCTTTGGCAACCTGGGAGGCCTGGTAAAGGGCATGGGGTTTACCTGCCCAGCCAGCGGGAAGTTCCTCCCCCAGCAAGACATGCAGGCGTTTATCTTTTGAAGCCAATTCAGCCAGGATGGCGGGAGTGGCATCCGTGGAGCGGTCGTTCAGCACGATCAGCTCGAAATGGGGGTAGGTCTGCGCCAACAGTGATTCCACGCAGCGGCGGATGTTGCGCTCTTCATTGCGGGCCGGCACGATGACCGAGACCAGCGGTGCCTCTGCAGGTGCAGCCAAAGGCCGGACGACCACCTCCGGCCGGCCCTGGTTGTGCAGTATGGTCACGATGACAATGCCAAGACAACATAAGATAGTGGAAATAATCAGGATGGCT
The DNA here is from genome assembly GCA_963831885.1 of uncultured Chloroflexia bacterium. Lineage (GTDB taxonomy): Bacteria > Chloroflexota > Anaerolineae > Anaerolineales > Villigracilaceae > UBA877. The sequence goes on from CAWHSJ010000001.1 coordinate 45,781, forward strand.
GTAGTATTCAAGAGGGCAAATCTTTATGTGCTTCTATCAAATATTTTCTGGCTGTAAAGGTCAAACTCTCCCCGGCTTCCACCCGGCTCTGAAGCTTGAGCAGGTAATCCATGTGTGTTTCAACCGAGAATCCGGGAACGAACCAGGGAACCGCCTTCAAATAATAGACAATTGCCCCGACATCTGTGAAAGATAGTTTGCCTGCCCATTCTTGTAGATCGGTAATGGTCAGGCCCGCCGCCCTTAATTGGGGCACGTACTTTGCCGGAGTCGAGTCGGGCCACTGAGGTCTGGCATCGAACGCGGCGATCAAGTCTTCCGCCCATAACCCGTGTACTTGCTGGGTCAGGAATGTCCCGCCCGCTGCAAGCACCCGGCCTACTTCCTTAGCGCTGAAGCCCGAATGCCGGTTCAATATCAAGTCAAACTCTCCATCCGCAAAAGGCATGGGGCCGTCGTCTGCCAGGCGGACATCCACTACTTGGACGCCATAACGTGATAGCCGCTCGGTCGCCAGCCTGAAGTTGGGCGGATAGTTTTCCGTGGCCACCACTTTCCTGGGCCAGTATTCCCTTAGTTTCAGAAATCGTTCCCCGCCGCCGGTGCCAAGGTCGATCACGGCTTTAGCCACGAGCATCAGTTCAGCCGCCCGCCTGGAATAAGACCAGGGCGCCTGTTCTTCGATCATCCGCCCATCCAGGTGGGAAAAATCCCAGCCGATGAAAGGTTGTTGTTCTTCACGTTTCCAGGTTTCGAATAAATCATCCATATTCATACCCACTCGCCGTGCTGTCAACCATGAGCCGGCTGGTTCTTCTCCAAAAATGATCGGGCAGTCTCTGCTCCATACCAACCTTCATTCTCTCCGATGCGCGGATATAAGCGCATCAATTCATTATATGTTTTCTGATCCAATGCCTCCAGGTCCGCTCGTGCGACAGTGGCCCTTAGGTCAGTATCCAGGGCAACGAATTTGTGGTCTCCATCCCCCCGGAAGAAAACACCACATATACATCCTTCAAGGATATCACCAGGTCGGGGGTCTTTCTCGGTGATCAGCAAGACATCGAAATGTGGTTCGGGTGGGGTGCCCAGGCCGCCCAGCCAACCGTACGCACCAGAAAAGCCCCGTTCATAGACAAGCGACTTTAGAGCAGTGCGTGTAAAAGTGCCGCTGGCCGGGTCGTAGACAAGGCGGTATAACTCGTGCCGGGGTTGCTCGACGACCACCCAACTCTTTTCAGGGAAGTCAGGATGCAGGCTCAGGGTCTCGATTTTCACCGGGATTAAGTTCCTTCAGGGGATGGCGATGTCGATGGTAACTCTTTGTTTAGGATTTTCTCTCGAAAAACCAACGCCCGCTTGAATTCATCCGTACAAATTCTTGGAATGCCATATTTTGTAACGATCTCAAGGGATTGCCTGTCATTCACATCCCACGCATGGATCTCGATGCCGTGCTGGCGTATGGCCGTTACGATCCTCTCCGATAATTGAGTTGGGTGTAGATGAACTGCCCTTGCATGAGCCAGTCGGGCAGAATGAATCGCCAGGTACTCAACTGCATCCAGTTTCATCCAGCTTTCCGAGCGCGGGAATAACAAATCCGTTGCGATCCCGGGACATATTTTCTGAACAATCTGCAACAATGCCGGCTCATAAGAAGTGACTTCGAGGGAGTCCCACAACTTTTTATGGCCGAGCAGCACCTTCCCGATGATTTCCGGAGCTTCCGGTTCCGGACCCTGGATGTGTATCTCCACGCCGATCCTGCCGCCAATGGTATCCAGGATTTCCGGGAGAGTCGAGATATGGCCCGATGGTGCTTCCGGATCATTCCTGCAAAACACCTCCACATCCCGTAATTGTTCTAATGAGTAATTAGAAACCGCCCCTGTGGCTGAAGTGTTCGCTTCAAGGTAGAAATAATGAAAAACCACCGGCACTTGGTCGGAAGTCAGGCGTACGTCCATTTCCACCGCATCCGCCCCCAATTCGATTGCCCGCTGGAAGGAAGCCAGCGTGTTTTCAGGCGCTTCTATTGGTATGCCACGATGGGCGACAATTTCAAAGCGAAACAATCTGTTATTCATAGTAGAACCCCAATTGTTTCCCCATCAAAGACTGGAAAAAATGCCTCCAAATCATTATAGCATGTCGACTCACCTTACGTTTTTCTTATTTTCCCAGGCCAAAGCAGGAGTAAAATAAGCTTTCCGCCGTTTATCGATGGTCAAGGGTTCCTGGCCGATCGAATGCTCGTGCCGCCCTTCTTCACTTGTTTTCATTCTTGATTCTTCCAGCTTAGTCCATGAAATATCTTATTCGTTTAAGAAACTATCTCAAACCGTACCGAGGCCGGCTTGTTCTCAACCTGGCCTTTTTATTGTCCACCACTGCCCTTTCTCTGGCAGTTCCGCAGATCATCCAGCAGGTGATCGATCAAGGCCTCAAAGCCGGGGCGGCATCTTTCCTGATCCGTTCGGCGCTGCTATTGCTCGGCATCGGCGTCCTGACCGCCTCCTTGAACCTGGGCCAGCGCTACGTGACCGAGTGGATCTCTGCCCACGTGGGCTATGATCTGCGCAACAGTATGTACGACCGCATCCAATACCTGCCCTTTACGTACCATGACCACACCACCACCGGGCAGCTTATTAACCGGTGCATCGAAGATGTGCGTTCCGTCCAATTCTTCGCGGGGGAAAGTATCGTCGAGATCGTCCAATTGGGGATCGTCGCCATTGGCGTGGTGGCAATCCTGTTCCTTCGCAATCCGCTCATGGCATTGATCAGCCTTCTTCCACTCATCCCGATGGTGATGATGACCACCGATTTCGGCCAGCGCATCACCCGCCTTTTTTACGATGTAGATAATACTCTGGGCGACCTCTCTGCCCGCTTGCAGGAGAACGTCAGCGGAGTCCAGGTGGTGCGCGCCTTCGCCCGCGAGCCGTATGAGGTCACCCAGTTCGATACTATCAACCGCTCTTTTTTCAAAGCCCGCATCCGAGTCAACCGTGAGTGGGCAAAGGTAATGCCTACAACCAACTTGTTGATCACCCTGGGCACCATCCTGATCTTGATGGTCGGAGGCCCGCTGGTCCTGCAGGGACGCATGACGGTGGGTGAACTGGTCGCCTTCAATGCTTACCTGTTGATGCTCTCTGCCCCCGTCCAGCAACTTTCCTGGCTGGTCAACACTGCCGGCGAAGCCGAGGCCGGCGCCCAGCGTATTCTGGAAATCCTCGACCATGAACCCGAGATCCACTCCCCTGCCGATGCAATCAAACTGCCGCCCCTGCAGGGCCGGGTTGAATTCCGCTCGGTCTCGCTGCGCTACCAGGATGAAAAACTCGATGCACTCACCGATATCGATCTGACGGTCGAACCGAACCGGTTGGTGGCATTGATCGGCCAGACCGGCTCGGGCAAGACCTCCCTGGTGAACCTAATCCCGCGTTTCTATGACGTCAGCGAGGGCGCAGTGCTGGTGGATGGGGTGGATGTCCGCCAGTCAGACCTGACCTCACTGCGCCGGCAGATCGGCATCGTCCTGCAGACTTCGCTGCTCTTCTCGGACACCATCCGGGAGAATATAGCCTACGGCCGTCCCGACGCAACGGAGGAGGAAATCTACGCCGCAGCCAGAGCCGCCCAGGCGCATGATTTTATTCTTAAATTCGCCGAAGGGTACGATACGCTCGTTGGTGAACGCGGCGTCACCCTCTCCGGTGGCCAGCGCCAGCGTATCGCCATTGCCCGGGCCTTGCTGATGGACCCGCGTATCCTCATCCTGGATGATTTCGACCTCCTCGGTCGATACCCAGACCGAGAAACTCATCCAGGAGGCCCTCGACCGACTGATGGAAGGACGCACCACCTTCGTGATTGCCCACCGCCTGGCAACCGTCCGCCGGGCCGACCTGATCCTGGTCATGGAAGGCGGGCGCATCGTCCAGCACGGCCGCCACGCCGAACTCCTGGCCCAGGAAGGGCTGTACCGGGAAATCCACGACCTGCAACTACTGCAACGCGATGGCCATCTTGAGGCAGAGACTGAAGAGATGCTGGAGCCTAAGGAAATTGTGGAAGAACGCCCATCAGAGGACCGCTCGCTTTCCTGATCCATTGTTTTTAGTTCATAGATCGAAAGAGTGTTATGGCAACAACGATCGTTCCGCCAACCTATGTGACCCAATCCGAAGAGCAATATGACCAGGGTGTCAACCTGAAGAATGCCCGCCGGTTGGTTGCCTTTGTCCGCCCTTATACGGCTCGCCTGCTCCTGGCAGCCTTCCTGATGCTGTGCGCTTCGGCAGCAGCCGTGGCCCAACCGTACCTGTTCGGCTACGCCATCGACAAGGGTCTGGGGGCCGGGAATACTTTCATCCTGCGCAACACCCTTCTGGTTTTCCTGGGCGTGACCGTCATTACCTGGGTTTGCACACTGGCCCGCATCAACATCATGACCGCGGTGGCGATGGGGATCATTTACGACCTGCGCAAAAGCCTGTTCGGGCATCTTCAAAAGCTTTCGCTCGGCTTTTACAGCCGTTATTCGGTCGGACGGGTCATCACGCGGGCCATTAACGACGTGGAGACTTTGCGGGATTTTTTCACCTGGGCCGTGCTGGCGATCACCCGCGATATCTTCACGCTGGCCCTGATCATCTTCATTATGCTGGAAATGGACCTGCGCCTGGCATTGCTCACCTTTACCGTCCTGCCTGTAATGGTGGCCATTACCATAATCCTGCGGAGGGCTTCGCGGGCAGCTTATCGCAAGGTCAGGGCGGCCGTTTCATGGGTGAACTCAGTCCTGGCCGAAAATGTCAACGGCGTGCGGGTGGTGCAGGCGTTTTCCCGCAACAAACGCAACTTCGAACATTTCCGTGATTATGTCAACCGCTATTATCTCGAGCGGGCCATCAATACTGCCCGAATCTCCTCCCTGTTCAGCCCCAGTGTGGACTTGCTTGGGGCCATTGCCACCGGCCTGGTCGTCTGGCTGGGCGGTACTGCCGTGCTGGGTGCCAAGATCACACCTGGTGTGCTGGTGGCATTCATCCTTTATATCGATCGCTTCTTCGACCCTATTCGTGACCTGAGCCGTCGTTACGATGCCCTGCAGTCCACTCTCATCGGCTGGGAGCGCATCATGGGACTGCTGAATACGACGGTCGATATCCAGGACGCCGCTGGTGCAACCATACTACCGATCCTGACGGGCCAGGTGGATTTTGAGCATGTTTCTTTTCACTATTCTGACGATCCAGCGCCCGTCCTGGAGGATATCGACCTGCATGTCCGCCCGGGTGAAACGATCGCCCTTGTCGGCGAAACCGGCGCCGGCAAGACCACCCTGGTCAAGCTCTTATCCCGCTTCTACGACCCAACCGAAGGCCGTATCCTCGTTGATGGCCGGGACCTACGGCAGGTGACCCAGGCCTCCTTGCGTGCCCAGATGGGGGTCGTCTTGCAAGACCCGTTCCTTTTCAATGGGACGGTGGCAGAGAATATCCGCTTCGGCCGGCTGGCGGCAACCCAGGCCGAAATCGAAGCGGCTGCCAATGCAGTGGGAGCGCATGAATTCATCATTCGCCTGCGCAAGGGTTACGAAACTTCCGTGGAAGAGGGCGGCGTGATGCTCTCGGTCGGGCAGCGCCAGTTGTTGTCTTTCGCCCGCGCCCTGCTGGCAGACCCGCGCATCCTGGTCCTGGATGAAGCCACTTCCTCCGTAGATACTCAAACAGAACAGCTTATCCAGCGAGCCCTGGCGCGCCTGTTGAAGGGCCGGACCTCCTTCGTCATTGCTCACCGCCTGTCCACCATCACCAGCGCCGACCGCATCGTGGTCATTCACGATGGCCGCATCGTCGAACAGGGCAGTCATGCTGATTTATTGGCCAACCAGGGGATGTATTACGAGCTTTACCGGACCGGCTTCCAGGATCAGGAAGAATAATCGCTACCGGGGTCAACCCGCTAATGCGGCTGCATCCGAATGGATAATTATTCCATCGATTTTCAATAACCGCTTCTCCTGCCGCCTGATCTCTCGCGCCACCTTCAACCGGTCAGCCGGGTCGGGGAATTGAGCTGTGAACTCGGGCGAACCAAAGAGCCGGCTATCCTGGATGCCGTCGAACGAATGCCCGGGTAAAAAATCCAAAGTCCCTTCTTTTCCAAGATCGACCCGATAATGAGTGAAGGATTCCTGCTCCAGGTCGCCAAAATCAACTCCAACGGGGCTTGCGCCCAGCTCCAGCAGAATGCGGCAGAACCAGGGCTCGAATAAGGCTGTATAACCTTTACTCTGGCGTCCAAAGGCCATTTCACCAAATGGCGTGTTCACATAGAGGGCGGCCGGTAATTTGCTGGTGTTCGAGCCGCAGGCAATATCCAAAATCTTTTTGTTTTGAAGGGCGGATAGGTGCTCATAGGATTCTGCCAACCTTCCCAGCATTTGTTCGATAATCTCTTCAACGCCGGGCTCCCTCGCCATTTTCCTGTTCAAGTCATAACGGGTATCAAGCGCCTGAATGGTTTTCGCCATCAGGTCACGATCCTGCTGCTCTTTCCACAACCGGCTCAATTTGGCGCTGAGCCGGTCCAGTTTTTTATCAGTTGGTTCTGGTCTCATTTTTTGCACTTAGCTTATTAGATAAGATTTTTTATGTAACCTATTGGTTTGGTCAGCTGATCTCCTACTTTACCTAATCTATCTGCGTCCTCCGGCCGGCAACGTACGTGCAGGTCACTGGAAAAAGCCTGAGACAAGGATATAGAAAAATATCAGCAGATGCATTGTCGCGGAAGCAAAAGTACTTCGTCCAAAATAACGGGCCAGACCCAGCGCAATTGCAGCCAAATATAGATCCACTTGACGGGCCAGCCACATGCGCGGCGTAGCCTGCCAAACTTGAGCATAGAAGATATCTGCCGGCAAATGCCGTAAACCGAATAAGACAATTGTAAGCAATATTCCTATCCATACTCCGTATTTTTGACTGATCTGCGTCTGGATCAAGCCACGAAACATGGTCTCTTCGCTTGTCACCGTAATAATAACAAAAACAATAAAATATAACAAAAGCACCAATCCCGCCAATCCACTGACCCCTCCGCCTTCTCCGGGTTTTGAATAAGGAATGCCAGGCCCCAGGAAGCCGCTCAGTAGAGAAGACAGGATCAAATAGAGGCTAAAGGCTGCCGCACCAATCAGGATTGGACGCCAGCCTTTCCATTGCCAGCCCAGGGCTTGTTTCAGGTTTCCTGCCGGCTCGGGCCAGGCGTAACGCAGCAACAGGATGGGAAAAAACAGATTGGGTAACATGATCAGGCTCAGTTCTGCAACCATTCCCACTTTTGGCGGTAAACGTATATACCAGCCGCCTGTGAGCAGAGCGAATGCACCGGCGAGGACGAAATTGGCCACGAACCAGACCAGCAAAATCCGCTTTAACATTTTTATAGCTCCCAATGGCAGCATGGTGGCGGGGTCAGGGACATTTCCAGCAATCCATGCTTCCGCAACTACCTATTACGTCTGTTCTCTATCCATATTTGCATATTTCGATTTTTTGGTGGCAAACCTGACGAAGGCAATGGTGTCATACAGCCCATGGCAGATCATCACCGCCCACAGGTTATGCCCGCTGACGACAAATATAAGGCCAAACAGGATCGAAAGCTGAGCGATGATGGCCATGGCGCGTGGACCCTGGTAGAAATGCATCACCCCCGCGCCTGCCGCCGCCACGCAGATGGCAATTCCGGTCGCCACTGGCACACTGAGCCACGGGGTCAACATCGCCTCCAGCGAATTCAGGACAATCCCCCTGGCAACCAGTTCCTCCAAAAATCCTCCCAACACCCATGCAATCAGGATGCCAATAATGAGTTTGGGCAGGGACCGCTGAATAACATCAAACGCTTGCAGTGTGGGAGCCTTTTTGAACCATCGACTCGCCAGCCGGTCGGCCAGGGGACTGTAGGCGACCATCACGGCCAATCCCGCCAGGGCAAACAAAATCGTGGTCAGCCATGACCTGGGCTGGCCCAATCCCAGTTCAGCCGGCGTTACCTTTTCAAAAATAAAGGCTGTCAACGTACACAATCCAATCACGAGGAGGCCGCCTATTAAAACCACATTGGACCGACGGAATCGAACCGCGACCATCACCAGCCAGATAGCAGTTAGTATGAGTGCAATCAGTTGAAAAGCCGTCACTTTATTTCTAAATCCTTATGTCGCTTCTCTAAAGCCTTCCGAAGTCCGAGAGACTTCGGAGAGCTGAAATCTATTTGTTGCGAATCCACGTGAACCGGAAGGGCTCGAGAAAGACAATATTCGCCGCCACCTGCACCTCCACCGGATGAGAGAAATCCGGCAGTGGTTTAAAGGAAAACCTTTCAAATGGGTCAACATTTGATCTCTCGTCAATGAAGCAACCCTTATAACTCGCCGGCGGAAACTTCGGGTCTTGATATAAATAGAGACAAACAGGCCTCAAGTCTTTTTCTTGAACGTTGCCAGCGAGGGTGAGTTCAAAGTTGCCCTCGCTTTTCCATTCCGCCGATTTGACTTGAGCCGACAACTCCCCAAAGACCAGGGACCTATTTATTGCCAGTGATTGCGAACGGTCTGGATTCGCAACCTTAAAACGGATGGGCTCACTGGCCCGGACAGTAAATAACATCAGAGGAATGGCTATTTCCAGTCGCGAGCCAGTCACAGGTTCAAACACAAAGCGCCCGGCGGTATGAGCGATCCCGGTCTGCGGATCGACATACCTTCCCGGCCCCACTCCACCATGAAATTCACGGATCTGATAGTCGTGTCCGGTTTCGTCCACGATCGTGGGAGAGTCGTTGGGAAAGGCATCTTGGGCTGGATTGTCATATTGTCCGAAGGAAAAACCCCATACAGGATCCAGCACTGCAACGAAATCGAGAACGGTCTGAGTGGAAGACACCTCCAGCCGTGTCAAAGTGACCGTTACACCGTGCTGCGCAAAAGTCAAGGAGCTTCCGGCTGCAGGAAACTCGTCTGCTGGCTTTGTGGGTATGGCCGCGTAAGTGATAACAGTGGGCTGTGGTCTTGGACTGGCAGCTGAGTTAATTTGTCTTGAAGCCGTTGGCGCCTTTTCAGGCGTGAGAGCAGCTGAATCTATGTGGTTCACCTGACAACCACTTACCCCCATCAGGAACAATAATAAAATCATTGAAAGAGTGTATCTTCTCCACATCAGACCACCTCCTGCTTTTCCATCATTCTTCATTTATACAATGTGGTTATGAAATTCCTCCGAATCATTATGGCATGGCGGTCGATTCCGGCTGGCGAAGAAGCTCTAAAAAAGGTTTAAGTCGCACATCCAGAGTTCAACTTAAATACCTGCAATACTCCACATAATGTTCCTGCATTACAAAGCCCACCTCATCATAAATTTCAGCCGCGGCCTCCCCATCCCCATAAGTTTCCAACTGGATCGGTCCCGCCCCAAGGCCTCGTAATCATGGCGGATTCGGTTAGATCAGTGCCGGCACGGTCGAACGCTTCGATATCCATCCTGAGCTGCACCAGCCCAGGGATATCCTTGTCCCGCTTGAACAAACGAATACCCTTCAGATCTTCGTTAGTTTTCGCTGTCATATATGCCACTGGATCAGAAAATAGCTACATCACCGTCACGGTCGAGCCTCTATCCGTCTTCTCCACCTCGATCCGGTTTGGGAAAGAATCCTTTAACTCCTCCAGATGGGTGATGACCAGGATCTTGGCGAAATCGTTTTTTACCGCGTTGATGGCCTGGATCAAGCGCTGCCGGCCCAGGGTATCCTGGGATCCGAAGCCCTCGTCGATGACCAGCATCTGCAGGCGTGCGCCCTTGCGTTGGGCCAGGACCTCGGAGAGCGCCAGCCGGATGGCAAAATTGACCCTGAAGCTCTCCCCACCTGAAAACAGTTCATAATCGCGCAGCCCCGCCCCATCGCTCACCTGGATATCCAGCGTCTCGCGCAAGTCCTTGCGCTTATCATCCTTGTACTTCGCTTGCGTCTCAAAATGCAGGTGCATCGTATCGTCGCTCAGGCGGCCCAGGATCTCATTGGCTTTTATCTCGATCTGCGGCAGGGCCTGCTCGATCAACAGAGCCGGCACTCCGTCCTTGCCGAAGGCCCGTTCAAGGGTTTTGTAACGCCCGATCTGCACGGCCAGCTCGCCCCGCTCGGCTTCGAGGCTTTTTTTACGCTTGCGCAGCTCATCCAGCACGGTTACCTTCTGCCGCGCTCCGCCGACCTCCTGATTGAGGGCGTTCTCACGTTCTTGCAAAGCAAACAAGGTTCTTTCGGCCGCCTCAAAGTCGGGGGCCTGGGCCTCGGCGGCAGCCAGCGCTGCGGCTGCTTCATTATATTCGGCTTGCTGGACCTTGATCCCTGCCTCCAGCTTTTCGATTTCCACTTGCAAGTTGGCGATCTCATTGTCGAGCGGTTTGAGGGCCGAGCGGGCTTCTGCAAGCCCTCTGAACTCTGCCTCGGCAGGACGCGCCTGCACCTCGGCCCGCCGGGCCGCATCGTGAGCGGCCGCGTCATAACCCAGGGCAGCCAGATCCTTGTCCTTCAAGGCCAGTTTCTTGCGCGCCTCCTGGGCAAATTTGCCGCTTTCCAACACTTTGCTTAATTGCACCAGCCGTTTCCCGCCTCCGCTTTCCCATTCCCTGGCCTGCTTCTGGATCGCTTCCAGCCTTTCCGTCAATTGGGCCATCTTAGCGGAACATGCCAGCTGGTCGGAACCGGCTGAGGCCAACTCTGCCACCTGGGGTTCGAAGTCGGCGATCTTGGCCGCCAATTCTTTCATATCGGTGGTATTCGCTCTCCAGCGGTCTCCCAGTTGTTTCCCATTAATGTTTAAGAGTTCGAGCGTGGACTGGCGGTGCTCCTGCGTGAGTGATTGTCCGCAGAGCGGGCAGGCGGCTCCTTCGGCGGCAGTGAGTTTTGCAATGCGTTCCTTCAGCTCGTCCATCTCAGCTTTCAGGCTGATATTCTCGCTGCGCAGTTCAGCCTGGCGTTCCCGCCCGGTATTTGCCTGTGCCTCCAGTTCAAGGCGGCGCGCCACCTTTGCCTCCGCTTCTGTCAGGCGGCTTTGGGTGTTTTCGATCTCCGCTTGAATCGTGTGGATCTCGCCTTGCTGGTTTTTCACAGCCAGACTGTTCTGTTCCAGCTGCCGCCGTTCTTCCTCCAGGCGGGCCTGTTCGCTCTCGATCTCCCGTAGCAACGGCTGGCGGAGCTGGTCATGTTCGCGGAATCGCTCGGCCGTTTGGTCCCACTTCTCTAAATCTCGCCGAGCTTTCTGCAAGGCGGTATAAGCCGCTTCAATTTCGACGGCACGCCTCAGCAGGTCTGCGTGAGGTTCCCGCTCTGTTACCCGCCCGGCCAGGCGGGCCTGGAGTCCGCTGAGGCTCGTTTGTGAGCGCTGCACGGCTTCTTCCATTTTGTGGACCAATTCACGCTGTTTGTCCAACGCCGCCCGCACCTGTTTGACGCTTGCCAGCGCTTCCTCCTGGACCTTGCGGCTGGATGCCAGGCCTTTGAGTTGCTCTTCCAGTGCGGCCAGATGAGCCTTGCGGGATTCTTCCTCTCCCAGTTCGGCATCGATCTCGGCCACCCGTCCGTCCACCGAATCGAGCCTGCTTTCTATGTCCTTGCGGTGGTTGGCGGCTCGCTCTTTATAAACCTCCCACGTTTCCAGGCCGAGAATATTACCCAGGATTTCCTTGCGGCGTGTGGGCGGCTGCTGGGCGAACTGGTCTGCCTTGCCCTGCAAGAAGAACGAAACATTGATAAAGGTATCGTAATCCAGGCGTAAAGTTTGCTCGATGCGCGCCTGGGTTTCGCGGAGGGTGTGTTCCGTCAGCGGGCGCCAGGAACCTTGGCCCTGGACAAAAGCTTGCGGCCCATGGTTCATGGTTTGAGCTCCGCCATCCAGAATCTGGAATTCCAGGGTCGTACTTTTGCCCCGTTGCAGCGACCGGATGACCCGGTAAAAGTTGGCTTCGTAAGCAAAGGTGAATGCCACTTCGGCGGCTTTGGATTGCAGGTTGATGACCAACTCGTCCCGCTTGCGGGCCTGCCCGAAGAGCGCCCAGGTCATGGCATCCAGCAGTGACGATTTTCCGGCTCCGTTCGAGCCGGAAATGCTGGCCAGGTCGAATCCGGTAAAATCCACTTCGACCGGCTCGCAATAAGAGAGAAAACCAGAAAGTTTTAGATGAAGGGGGATCACGAGAATATTGTACAGGTAGTTGACCCGTCCTGTAAAGGAATATGCACTAAGTTATAGGTTTGACTGGTGAGGTTAATTCTTACGCCAAACGAACCTGGTTACTTCAATATTAGAAAGAAAGAGGATTCAATTTAAAGCGGATGATTTTCCAGAAAACAGCTGCAAGAGGCTCCCCTTTCATGGCAGTCTTTTCTATTTTACTTTTGACTCCGGCGGCCCAGCCATCGCAGGACTGAGGCAGCATATGCGCGGTATTCCTCGCCGAATTTGGTAGTCAGGTACCTCTCTTCCGGGGCTATCAAGACATAGTGGCACGCGATAAGGGATGGAATGAGAAACACTAACACCCACGCCAGGTTAAATGCCAGGGCAATCCCTATCAAAATACACACCACGCCCAGGTAGAGGGGGTTCCTTGAGAAAGAAAAGACGCCTGTGGTGACGATAATCGTCGTGGGGTGTCCCGGATCGGTGTACTGCCCATGTTGCGCAAACTCACGCCTCGCCAGGATGATGAGGATCACCCCAACGATGAAAAACATCACGCCTCCGGCAATGAGGACAGTTGTAAGGAACCCGCGGGATAATCTGAGAGGCACAATTAAATGCAGGGCGATGGCAGCAAGAAAAGGAATGCCGAAAATAACTTCGGAAATTTGCCATCGACTTTCATGCGCAGCACCTGTTGACATTTTAATTTTCACCCTTCTGGGGAATTTTTGCCTGGACCCCAGGTAAGGCCATTAAAAGATAATTCGGGATGGAAAACTATAAACATAACATTTATTCAGAGTATATGTTTATTCCCTGAAGTGGTCAATAAGATAAAAAAGGTTATATATCTTGACTTAATTTATTTCCCATACCAGAAAGGAAAAAGGAAGAAAGGTTTTTTCGCCCGTCTGCTCCCCTCTTGGGCCGGCATTTATCGCCTGCGTGGCTTTATAAACCCGGGTAACTAGCCACCAATAATCAGGGAGGCGCCCTGTTCAGCTATACCTGCTGTGGGTCATCCTCGCCTTTAATCTCATGGCCATGCTGATCAAGACACTGGCAGCCAAATTGGGCATCGCCTCCGGCAAGAATCTGGCCGAGATGATGCGTGACCATTACCCCCGCTAGGGAGGCTTTTCCATATGGATCATCATGGAAATCGTTGCCATGGCGACCGACCTGGCGGAATTTCTCGGTGTCACCCTCGGGGTTTAATTGCGTTTCTTGGGACTTTTTAACCAGCTCGGGGCACTCACCCGCTCGCCGGAATTGCTCATCCTGGCTGTTTTAATGGGTGTGTTGGCGCTGATGGTCTTGCTGCTTGGCGTCGCGGCTTCCAGCCCCTGGAAGCCCTGATCACTGTGCTGGAGGGAGTGGTAGCTGTCTGTTTTATCTTTGAGACCATCCTCGACCGTCCCGAGTAGGGTGTGGTAGCCTACCATACCTTCGATCCGCAATTCTCTGGGACCGAGAACATCCTCCTGGCCACCAGCATCCTGGGCGTCCCCGTAACACCGCCGACCGTCCTGCACGAATTTACGTATGTGGCTGACTATGGCGATTATCCGGAAGCCGCCGGCAGATCCGAGGTTGCGTTCCCGGCTGCCAGTTCTCTGCCATTATTCCTTGCAAGACTGGTTCGATGCGGAGATCGAAGGGGGCAGCTTTATGCCAGCTGCCTGCCCCGTATACGCGAATTACTGCCATTCCTCAATACAGGGACGGCAGTAATATCAATGCGTTGCCAGGCTTGCGCTATGGCAGCCGTGCCAGTATCGATGTCGCTTCTGCTTGCACCGCCGCGGCTGAAGGAGCCTGTCCGCCGGCCACCTCATCGCTGAAGCCGAAAAAGATCGTCCCCTTTAGGACACCGATGGCGCTGCCGGAGAGAGTTCCGGTCGGCAGCGTGATGTTCATCTGTCCCATGGTAGCCCCGTCAGCGAAGTTGGGCAGTTCGGTCACCTGCAGACCTTCGCTTGTGAGCTGCGCCAGGCTCGACTCAAGCGTGTTAATGAAATCTGCTTTAGCCGCCTTGGCTTCGTCCAGGCTCTTCGCTTGGGCCACCTCCACCATGAATACGTTGGTCGTATTGGCCCCGTAGGTGCAGATCTTGCCGCCACCTGAGGTTGTCTCTTCCACACCCTGCCCGAACGAAGCGCCCGTGTATGTGGAAGCCTCTTGGCTGTCGATCAGTTGACACGGATCGAGTGATGTCACCGTCGCCGTCACCGCCGGTGTGTCCGTCGGGGCGGGCTGGAGCGTGGAAGCCTGGGTGGGCGGCGGGGTGGGGGTTGATGCGCCACATGCCGCCAGCAGTGCCGCGATCGCGATTACGGAAATGCCGGGCATCGCTCGCGCCAGGCGGGTGGTTCCATTGTGACGTGATTGCTTTTTGATGAATGCTGAAATACTGGTTGCTGTGAATTGAATTTTGTTACCCATCGAATTTCTCCTGTAAATGGTTCGAACAAATCCCTTCTTGAGTATAGTGCATATACTCTAAATTTGGTCTATATTATCATATATTTATTAATTAATCTTAAGTATTTGGGCAGCAGCCTATTCCCTCTACAACTCTCATTGCCGGCACCGCCAGTCTTCGTCTGGGGACGCAGATATATTTCCCATAAAGAAGACGAATGAAAGAACCAGAAAGCTTGTGAATAGAACTTGAGGAATTTGATTGAAGAAAGCATGAGATGCCTCCTTTCCTTCATAACTTTTCCCCTGTCGATGTCCCGGGTTATCGGGCAGAGAGTACCCCGGGCGATGCCTGCTGGTCGAGCTTGGGCCTGGCGGACTAAATATTCTTTTGCAAGACCTATGAGGTTCTAACATTTTTTACAAGTGTTTTTTGTAAACGATCCCGACCACTTTTTATGCGATTCTTTTTCATCGATTGACGCCTCTGAGCGGGATATATAATTTTTATTGAAACCGTTTCATGTAACAATCGATTTTTGCAAAAAAAAATCTGTCCAAAAAATAATAAAAAATGGCGAGCGGAAAATTCAGCTCGCCATTATGATGAGTAACTGTTCCCTTTTCAGGTGCGCACACGCCGCGATTGTTGGGCTTTCTTGATATTCGTGGACCTGGCTTTCTGTTGCGCCTGGGTCGGTTTTTCCCACTCGGGCACATTACGCCTGTCTTTAGCCAAGAAGATATCTCCCTGCAGATATTGAGGCTTTCTCCCTAACGTATCGAGCAATTTTCTGGCATCCTCACTGTCAGGGACAAGGGAGCTACCTTCGATATGGGCATCGTTTTTGTCGATCAACCACGCCTGCGTACCCCAGGAACCACTGCTCCTTTTTCCCGACAAGCGCATGAGATGACCCTTTTCACCAACATCGTGGTAGCGAAAGGTGCTGAATTCATTTTTATCGCGCACCTCTATGCGGTAATATTTGCCTTCCCCTTTTGTTCCTATTTTTGCCCGAGCTCTCCCCTCAGGTTGGGCCTGTGCATGTTGCCGCCGGTCCATCCCCCGCCATTTTTCCTGCGCGTTCTTAATATTCTCCCGCGCAGCCTGCCTCTGTCTACTAGTAGCCATGGGTTCAAACTCCTTTCGACTGTTATTGTTTTTTGATTGATCGTGAGAAGTGCGCTTTACAGGGGTTCAAAGATGAAACCCCTATAAATCACACAAATTTCATCTAATATATTAGTTTATAACTTAATTGTCAATTCCTTTTCCTGGCGTATAAACCCCATATCCCCCAAAAGGGATAATGGATATAATCATTCTTGCTGGCAAGAGTGTAGCGTATCTACCAGGTGCAATCAATTACGATTGATAATTCCATATCAAGGAGTAATTCTATGAGTGTCATCGAAGTAACCAATCTGACCAAGTATTATGGAAAATCACGCGGTATCGTGGATGTCTCTTTCAGCGAGGAAGAAGGCGAAATTTTTGGCTTCATTGGGCCGAACGGCGCCGGAAAATCCACCACTATCCGCCTGCTGCTCTCGTTGATCCATCCGACCAGCGGCAGCGCCAGGGTCTTGGGCAAAGACGTGGCCACCCACGGCACGGAGATCCGCAGGGATATCGGTTACCTGCCCTCGGAGGTGTTTTACTACCAGGGCATGAAGGTGATCGACTTGCTCAAGTATTCCGCCAGCTTCTATGGAAAAGATTGCACCGAGCGCATGCACGAACTCTCAGAGCTGATGGAACTGGAGTTGAACCGCCGCATCAGCGACCTGTCCTACGGCAACAAGAAGAAGGTCGGCATCGTTCAGGGCCTGCTGCACAGCCCAAAACTGCTCCTCCTGGATGAGCCCACTGCTGGCTTGGACCCGCTCATGCAGCGCAAGTTCTTCGACCTGGTGCGGGCTGAGAATGCCCGCGGGGTGACCGTTTTCTTCTCCTCCCACATCCTGGGTGAGGTCCAGCGGCTGTGCACCCGTGTGGGCATCATCCGTGAAGGCAAAATTGTGGAAATCTCCGACATTCGCACATTACAGCAGAACAACTATAAAAAGGTGAACGTGACGGCAGAAGGGCTGGACCCGGCAACCTTTGACCTGCCGGGGGTGACCAATATCCAGGCGGAAAACGGCACGCTGCATTTCTTCTTCAAAGGTGATATCAACACGGTAATGCAGAAGCTCGGCGGTCTCCAACTCACCGATGTGACCATCGAGGAGCCCACCCTGGAAGAGATCTTCATGCACTACTACGAATAGGCGGATGCCATGAGCGCAACCATTTATAAACATGAATTTCTGGCCCGGATGAAGTCGGTGCTCATCTGGTCTGCGTCCCTGACGGCGTTGGTGTTCTTCTACTTTTCCATTTTTCCATCCTTCGCCGAAGAGGCTGCGAAAATGCAACAGTTGATGGCTAATTTTCCCCCGGCCCTGCTGGAAGCCTTCGGGATGAACAAAGTGGACCTGTCCACCTTGATGGGGTTCTATGGCTTCCTCTTTGGCTTCGTCCAACTCTGCCTGGCGATCCAGGCTGGCAACTACGGTTTCGGGCTGGTCTCGATTGAGGAGAGCGAGCTAACCGCCGATTTCCTGCTCAGCAAGCCGGTCAGCCGGGCCCAGGTTATGACAAGCAAACTCCTCGCCGCACTGACCAGCCTTCTGCTTACCATGCTGGTCGTCACCGTGGCGAGCGCCGTCTCCATCGCCCTCTTTAACAGCGGTCGCGAGTATACGCCCTCCACGCTGGCCCTCGTTCTGGTCAGCGGCGTCATCCTGCAGCTTTTCTTCCTGTGTGTTGGGCTGGCCATTTCCCTGCTGGTGAAACGTGTCCGCAGCGTGACGCCTTATTCATTGGGCCTAGGCTTCGGCGCCTATGTGCTGGCTGCGTTCAGCGGTATATTGGGCGAGGTCAAGCTGGAGTACATCACACCTTTCAAGCACCTGGACCCGATCTACATCGTCCAGCATGCAGCCTTTGACACACCCCTGCTGCTGCTCAACGCGGCCGTCACCCTGGTTTCGCTGGCGGTCAGCTACTGGTTGTACCTCCGCCGTGACATCCCGGCGGTTTCGTAAGGAGGCGCAAGTGAACATCTTTCTTCGTGAATTGAAAGCCAACCTGAAGTCGTTGCTGATCTGGTCCGGCGTCATGATCCTGCTGATTCTCGTCGGCACGGCCAAATTCTCCGCCTTTTACAATAACCCTTCCATGCTGGAAATCCTGAACACTTTCCCCAAGGCGATGCTGGATGCCATGAGCCTGCGGGCCTTCAACCTGTCCACCCTGACCGGTTTCTACGGGATCATGTTCCTCTACTTTGGATTGTTGGGCGGGATTGCAGCCGCCATGTGGGGCAGCGATATGATCTCCAAGGAAGAGCGCGACAAGACGGTCGAGTTCTCGCTCGTCCTGCCGGTTTCGCGCAGCCGGGTCATCACCTCCAAGGCGCTTGCCGCCGTCGTCAACTGCCTGGTCTTCGTGCTGGTCACCTGGGGAAGCTCTCTGGTGGCAGTCCAATCTTATAAACCCGATCAGGCCTTCTATCAATACCTGCTGCTTGAAATGGAAGCCATGTTCATGATTGAGCTGATCTTCTTGGCCATCGGCTTGCTGCTGGGCTGCGCCATGAAACAGTACAAGCTCTCAGGCTCGACCGCCATCGGTATCATCCTGGTGACCTATTTTCTGTCGATCGCGGCGGGCATGCAAAAAAATCTGGATTTCCTCAAGTATTTCTCACCCTTCAAGTATTTCGACGCCAGCGAGCTTTTCCGCTCCGGCCACATGGACGGGACATACCTGCTCATCTCGGTGGCGATCATTGTCGTCTGCCTTGTTACCGCTTATTGGATCTACAACAAGCGCGATCTATATATATAATTTTCTCCGGAGCCTTTATTTCTTGGATTCGGCCATGACCTTTATACAATAAAGAAGGTTTCCTCTTTTTTGTCCAAATCGTAATCCACGTTATCAGTTTTTAAATACTTGACAAATACGAACAAACGTTCTAAAATATAGATTAGCGCGTGGAGACCTAATGGTCTTCGCGCGCGTTTATTTAATGCTTAAACGAAAAACTATATATGGATAAGAAAAATATTTACAGATGTTTGACCCAAAAGAACAAAGCGTCGCTCACTCCATTCTTTACCCATCCGATTTATTCCTCAATATCTCGAAAAAAAGTGACTTTTATTCCGCCCGCATCCTCGCCTCCCCTTTCATTTGGCGACTTCTCGAAAAAGATGTTATCATATCTGCGTGTTTACGAACCCTGCCAGTCACAATCGCATCCGTCTGATCCTGGTCATAGTCACTCTGGCCACCATTCCTTGTTATTGCATGGGTTTCATTATTCTTCAACTTGCCCCTGCTCACAACGCTCCCACAGTCACCCCCACCCCAACGGAGACTTCCACTTCCACTCTCACGCCCACCTTCAGTCCTACTGCCACCCCGTCGCTATCACAAACACCCTCCATCACCGAGACGGCCACTCCAACATCCACCAACACATCCACCTTCACACCCACATTCTCACCTACGGCTACTTTGGAGCCAACCCTTACACCATCGTCCACTTTTACGCCTATCCCGACTTATACACCTACCCCAACAGAAACGCACATTCCATCCGACACACCTACCCCAACTACATAAAGTTTTGTCAATCAAATATAATCGGAATCACCCTGATGTAAGGATGGCCTCTTTTCCTTACCTCCCTCATCCAGGAGATTCCCACAGGGACCAAACCAGATAAACCATGACCGACATATTGCCCTTTCTAAAAGAACTAATATCTGCCCCCGGCCTTTCAGGCTATGAGGACCCAGCTGCCAGAATCATTGAAAAGAAATGGCGGCCTTTGGTCAATGAAATCAGCCGGGGCAAACTTGGTTCATTGCATGGCTATCGCCGCGCCACGCTTAAGCTCGATACCGGCTCAAAACCGGCGCCGTCTCTCATGATCGTGACGCACATGGATGCCATCGGGATGATGGTCACCGGCATCGTGGACGGGTTCCTGCGCATTACCTCGGTCGGCGGGGTTGACCCTCGCATCTTGCCCGGTCAACTGGTGGAAATCCACGCCACCGGTGGAATTACTGCGAAATCCGGGAAACGAGAGCCGCTCCACGGGGTGGTCGTCCAACCACCCTATCGTCTCCTGCCGGCTGAAGTGGAGGAGGGCCCGCTTCCGCTGGAATACCTGCTCGTGGATACCGGTCTCCCGCCGCGTAGGATCGCCGAACAGGTGCGCGTGGGCGATGTGGTTTCGTTCGCCCAACAGCCGCTTGACCTCAGTGGTGAGTTGCTGGCAGGTCACACCCTCGATAACCGTGCCTCTGTGGCCGCGTTGACAGTTTGTCTGGAGGAACTGCTCTTCCATCCGCATACCTGGGATGTATGGGCCGTGGCCTCCACGCAGGAAGAAGTTGGCGCCAAGGGAGCTTATACGTCCGCCTTTGAAATTCGCCCGACCATGGCTATTGCTGTGGATGTGACCTGGGCAAAAGGTCCGGGAGCATCTGATTGGAGTACCTTCCCGATCGGGAAGGGTCCTACCATCGTGATGGGTCCCAATATCCATCCCGGCTTGCACAAAGCCATGCACACATTGGCCGATAGTCTCGAAATTCCCTACGCCCTGGAATATACGCCCACCCATTCCGGTACGGACGGCTATGCCACCCAGGTGGCGATGGAAGGTATTCCCACCTTGGTCATGGGAATTCCCCTGCGGTACATGCACACACCCGTGGAAGTGGTTGCCATCAAGGATATAGAGCGCCTTGGACGTTTGCTGGCCGAGTTTATCAGCGGCCTGGCCCCGGATTTCATGGAAAAGATCGGTTGGGATGATTAATATGCCAGTCAGCGGAATTTCTCAACTTAAACTGATTGAACGTCTTTGCAATGCTTGTGCCGTCTCTGGGGATGAAGGCGAGGTGCGTGCCATCGTTCTCGAGGAGATCAAAGGCCACACAGACGAAGTTAAGGTGGACGCGCTGGGCAATGTGCTTGTGACCAAAAAAGCTGATTCGCCGGCTTTAAGGGGTAAGGCGCGACGCAAACCCTTGAAAGTTATGCTCTCTGCCCATATGGACGAGGTTGGTTTCATGCTGGTAGCCGATGATACCGAAGGCCTTTTCCGCTTCGAACCCGTCGGCGGGATGGACCTGCGCCAGTTGCCCGGCAAAGCCGTGCTCGTTGGCAGGGAACATGTTCCGGGTGTCATCGGCACGCGTCCCGTCCACCTGACTACCTCGGAAGAACGCCGGCGTGTTATCCAGCTGGATGCCCTGCGGATTGACGTTGGTCAGGGCGGACCCAAAGTCAAGCTGGGTGACCGGGCCACTTATGCCACCCGCTTCCGCCGCAGCGGACCGGCGCTGATATCCAAAGCGCTCGACAACCGTCTGGGTGTGGCCATGCTCATCGAACTGGTCCGTAACCCTCCCCCGCATATCGACCTGTTGGCGGCCTTCTCCGTCCAGGAGGAGATCGGCCTGAGTGGGGCCAGAGTTGCAGCCTATACCTTTACACCCGACCTGGCGATCGCGGTGGACTCCACTCCTGCCAACGACCTGCCCCGCTGGGATGGTCTCGAGAATGAAGCCTATAACACAAAACTCGGTCTGGGGCCGGCCATATATATTGCCGACGGCTCCACCTTTTCGGACCCGCGTCTGGTGCGGTGGTTGGCCGGCTCAGGCGACGAAGCAAAAATTCCTTACCAGTTCCGCCAACCGGGCGGAGGCGGTACCGACGCCGGCGGCATCCACAAGACCCGCGCCGGGGTTCCCAGCATTTCGGTCTCGGTGCCGCACCGTTACAGTCATACGGCTGTCTCGATTGCCCTGCTTGAGGATTGGAAAAATACGCTTGCCCTGCTCAATGCAGCGTTGAACCGTCTCACCCCTGATCTACTGGCAGGGGAGAGATATTGAGAAAAATAACCACGAGAAGACGAATAAAACAATGAATAAACTTATGAAACCGCTTATCCAAAAACTTACCGAATCTTTCAGTCCCTCCGGTTATGAAACTGCCATCCGGGAAGTCATCCGTGCCGAGATTAAACCCTTCGCTGATGAACTGCAAGTGGACCCCCTGGGCAGCCTCATTGCCCACAAAGCTCCCAAAGGAGCGTCCGTATCTTCAAAGGGCTCCCGGGCAAAAGATCCCGCCAAGGTGAAACGGATCATGCTGGCAGCCCACATGGATGAGATCGGCCTGATGGCCACTCACATCGACGAGAACGGCTTCATCCGCTTCACGGGTGTGGGCGGTATTCGCCCTGCCGGGCTGACCGGCAGCCGGGTCCGCTTCATGGATGGCACTTCCGGCGTGATCGGTTCGGACCGCATATCTGACCTGACCAGGACTCCCACATTGGAACAATGCTTCATTGACGTGGGCGCATCCGGTAAAAAGGATTGCCCGGTCAAAGTAGGGGATGTATGTGCATTCGACCGTCCATTTCTGGACCTGGGCAAGCGCCTGGTAGCCAAATCAATGGATGACCGTATCGGCTGCGCAGTCCTCATAGAAACCCTGCGCTCCTTGAACTCTTCACCGCACGAACTCTATTTTGTCTTTACAACCCAGGAAGAGATTGGAACCCGCGGTGCAACCGCCTCCGCTTTCGGCGTCGATCCCGACATCGGCCTGGCAGTGGACGTGACCGGTACCGGTGATACCCCCAAAAGCTCCAAGATGGAAGTAGCCCTGGGCAATGGCCCGGCTATAAAAGTTAAGGATGGTGGCATGTTAGCCGACCCGCGTATTGTGGAATGGATGGTGCGTACTGCGGGGAAAGCCAAGGTCCCCTGCCAACGGGAGGTCCTGGAAGGCGGCACAACCGACGCGCGCGCAATCCAACTGGCGCGAGCTGGGGTGCCTGCCGGTTGTCTCTCTGTCCCCTCCCGTTATATTCATTCACCTTCCGAAATGGTGGATTACGATGATGTGCAGAATTCTGTTAATCTGCTCATCGCTCTGCTAACCTCGCCGATCGATCTTTAGGTGGCTGCCTGCCTGATTCTATATTCAGCCAACAGGTCTCAGGGCGAAACTGTTACGTTGTAAATATCCGTATAATCACCCGCCGGATAATCATTAAAGCCGTCATTTATCTTTTGAGCTATCGTCATGGTGGTTACAATCTTGTGCTGCGTACCCGGCCAATTGCGGATGAGCCCTGCGCTTGACATGCACACACGGTCAGAAAGTTGTTCATTCGAAATGAATAGCTTCTGCAAATCCACCGGCTGACCATCCACCGTCAGACTCCACTTGATCTGCTGGTCGTTCTGCGTCAGTAGCTGAGGCGTGGTGGTACACCAACCCAGGATGACAAGCACTGGCTGATTGGCTGGCACGGTCAACGACCAGTTTTGCGAAGCAGGCTTTGGTGGACTCGCTCCAGTTCGGAACCAGATCCGGCAGAGCTGGAAAATTACCAGATGTGGGATCGAACGGCTCAACCACCAATGCACCGTTGGAGACGGTGGGTATCGCTCCCGGTCCTACCTGCTTTGGTGTGGATAAAAAAGGCAATGCCGGCACTCCATTATTCAGCTTGCCGGACCTCTGGAGGTAAAGATAAGTTCCTCCAAGGACAAGGGCAACTAGAACGCAGCAAATCAATATAAGGAGAACGGCAACAATCACCCAAATTGTGGGGTTTGTCTTTTTGGATTTAGGGGGTTCTTGTACGGTCATCTTTTTCCTCCAGGAAAATGATGGAGAAGTATAAATCGCACAGATGAAAAGCTGATGAACAAAGGAAGAGAAGGAATTGGGAAGAATTTGGCAATTTTATCGAAAGGAAAAAGATGGTGGATGCCTTTACTGAGTTTGAAAACCTCCTGCCAAAACCATTGCTGAAAATATTCCGGGGCTTGAAAAGCCCAGCCGCCGTGCAGAAATACCTGGACGGCCTGCCCTATAAAGCCGAGGACCTTGACCGTTCACCACTGCGTGTCATGACCGATGGACAGGCGCATTGTCTCGATGGAGGCATGTTCGCTGCCCTGGCTCTCTGGCGGATCGGCTTCAGACCGCTCCTGCTGGACCTGGTGCCTGATCCTGGCACTGACGATGACCATGTCCTTGCACTTTACCAGCTGGATGGCCTGTGGGGCGCGGTCGCAAAATCAAATTACGTCAACTTGCGCTTTCGCGAGCCCGTTTACCGCAGCCTGCGCGAACTGGCCATGACTTACTTCGAACACTATTACAACCTGCAACGCCGGAAAACCTTGCGCGCTTATACCCGTCCCTTTAATTTGGAACACGTCAAAGATGGTAGCTGGATGTGGAGCGAAGAGACGGTAAAAGCGGTTTGCCAGCGGTTCTACAAATTAAAGCCCATCCCGCTCATCTCCCCTGAAAACACTGTACGCTTATCCCCGGTCGATGAACGCTCCTATAAAGCCGGTACCTATGGCACCGATTTCAGCTGGGCATTCGGTGCCCGTTAATGCCAATCCAAGCTATTTCATCACCAGAACGATCTCGACTGGCAGCCCCCACATCCTCAAGAGCCTGGTTTTAGTGGTTCTGAAGCCGGCAGTCTCCATCATTTCTTGCACGTGGATCGGACGGCAGTCCACGTAATTGGGAATCTTTTCATGGGCCCAATCATACAGTCTTGTCATCAGGTTTGATTCCCCCTTTTTAGACATGGCCACAATGCACATGCGCCCGTCCGGTCGAAGCACCCGGTGGCATTCCTCCAGCACTAGCGGAATTTCCGGGGTATCGAATAGCTCCAAGGTGAAACATAAGAAGATGGCATTGAAGGATTGTTCCGGGTAAGGTAGTGCGACCGCATCGCCGCATTTCAGTTCCACCCAGTCAGATAAGCCGGCTTTCCTGAGCCTTTTTTCGGCAACTACAAGCATACCTTCTGAAATATCCAGGCCATACACCCTTCCCCCCGGCTGCACCAAGCGGGCCAGCGAGGCCAGTGCTTTTCCGGTGCCGAAACCGATCTCGAGTACAGTTTCACCAGCCCGGGTATTCAGGCACTCAAGTCCAATATCCTCGTATTTCTTTTCGCTTCTCCCCGTTAAAAGATCATAGCCTTTGCTCATCCGGTTATAGCTGGCTTTGGCCGCCTCTTTTGAACGCAAAACCCTGCCAATCTCTGTCATTACGCCTTTTACTACCCTGTCAGTTCACGCAGGCGCTGGTACATGAGCGATATTCCCACAGTAAGTAAGATACCCACGATGATCCACTTCCAGAAATGAAAGAGGATGATCACGGAGGCAACCATGGCGAGTACCAAAGTTATCTTTGCAACGGTCTGAATGAAAGCTCCACGCAGGATGGACTCGGTCACGAAGAACAGGATCAGGATGAGCGACAACCAAATCCAAATGTAATTTGGAGCAAAAAAGATAAGGGCAGCAATGGAAAAGAGCAGCAGGCTTAAGCTGATCGCCGCCCATGTCTCTGCCGCACGGGTGAAGCGCAATATCTGGCCTGGATCGTCGGGGATAGCCATATGATGTATGTGTGCGCGCGGATCGTCTTTAATGCCCGACCTCAGTTGCAGCAGCCTTTGGATCAATCCTTGATACAAGGCGGTGTTCTCCGACTGTTCTCGTCGTAGAGCGCGCACATCCGCTGAGAGGGTGTTAATTTCTTTTTCCAAAGCACTGTATTGCTTGGCCAGATGAGGATTACCTTCCATCCCTTTTAGTTTGACGCCTAATGTCTGCAGATCAACAGATTTTTCCGGGATGGATTTAGTCAGTTCCTCTTGTCTTTGGTATATCACCCGGAGGTCCGATTCGAGCATCCTCATGGTTTGGGTTGGCGGAGGCACTTTGTCGAGGCCGGCAAACCCCAGCGGGTCATACCACGATCCCCTTGGCGAACCATCCCGGTTATACATGGGCCCTGCCGGAGCATTCTCTCCAGAAATTGGATCACGGGCGAAGAGCCCCCACAGACCCCGGTACTGGCTTACCCACGGTGTAGTCTCGTCTATCAACACCGGCGACCAGAGTCGGCGCCGGGTGGGGCCGATACCGATCCCATCGCCTCTGGCAAAATCCACGAATGGGATGTGGAATGAACTAACAGCCGGCTGGCCCAGTGTATCCGTCCAAAGTTTATTCCAGGCGCGGATCAGCCCGGAAAACCAACTCGGCAAGGGCAGGTCAACTTGTGCCTGGTATTCGCCGCGATGAAAATAGGACGCATGCGACCCGGCCCCGGCAAAAATGATTGGATGGCCATCAATCATTTTAAGCTCATCCTGGTCGTCCCAACGGCGGCGCAAGTCATCGCCCTTGAAGTCATGCGAGGCGTAAGCCACCCATTCCGGAATGAGCTGTCCATTGTCTTCATATAAATAAATATTGGCCAATTCCCAATCAGATTCATGATCATTAACCCCGTGGAAACCTGAGCGCCAGCTGTTAAAGCAGTAAAAGAACCAATACTGCAGGATCGTCCAGCCGTTTTGCCGGACTACACGGCCATAATAAGTGTATTTCTTTTCTTCGCTAAACATTTCGTTGTAATCCAGCTCGGCCGCGGCAGCAGTGGCCGCGGAGACTTTGCCCCGCAGCAGGAATGAGAGTGAGAAAAGGCCATCCACCAATCGAGGCAAAAAACCGCCTCGCGCCAGACGACCTATTCCCGTGCGGAAATGATTGCCGAGATGACGGCGCAGGGCCACCTGATCGGCGAGCACCTGGGCAGCTTCGATCAAGTTGAGATTCTCAACAAAGCGAAGATAGCGGATGGTCCCAAAAGCTGCTGGTCGCGTCTCAGTTAATTTTTCAAGGGTCAGTTCCCCCTGTTTTACCACGAGTTCATCCCGTCCATTCGGCGTATGTTCCCACAGGCTGCTTTCGTCCACATAATGGTCAACATCTACCGGAAAAAACTGTTCACCTTTTGTAAATAACACCACAGGTTCAAATTTGAGCAATAGATCCATATCACTTGCGTTGCCTGGAGCGACAGGGCGGTCAAAGGGTTGGTCCATTTTCCTCCCTTATCTTGAAAATGCGCTGCACGTCGGTAATATTGAGCGCAAAAGCAATGATGACATTGGAAGCCATCACAGCAAAATTGGCATGACCCTGGAAATAGTCTATCAGTGAGATGGTGAGCGAGGCGCCGGTCCAAGCCATCAGGAGTACCCAACTCCAGCGCTGTAGTCGCAGGAAACCGATCAGGACAACTATCCCGGTTATCGACAAAACCAAATAACTAACACTGGAGAAAAATGCGTTGCCGAAAGCCGTTAACTTCCAACCTACAAGGAAAGGACCCGTAATGCCATTCTTAAAAACGTTCTGCCTGAACACCGGATCATAAACTTGATATAGTCGGATCAGGAAAAGCACCACCATCGCTATCGCAATGACAGTGACGGCGATAGGACTTTTCTTATTGAAATTTTTCTTCCTTTTTGCCATCTTTCACCTCACACAATATTTTTTCTTCGGTATCGCTATTGGCGAGTTGTATGGGGTGTTCCCTCCATCCATAGGATTATCTACTTATCTGGATAAACCTGTATATTCCCAATTATAGGACCAAGTCGAAGAATGTGTAGAATAATCATACTTTTCGTCCCACCTTATTAACATTGGATAAGATTGTTTGGCATTCGATTGGTATGTAGTAAAATCTTCTGGTAGATATCTCTTATTCATCCAAGAGAGAAAATTGTGGCTCACCGTAATCAAGGTACGCTGACCGAAACACCTTTCCTGGCCAACAAACCCACCGCCCTCATTGAGTTACGGCAGGTATATAAAGTATATGAAACTGCTGCAGGTGATTTCCCTGCTTTGCGAGGTGTTACAGCGCAAGTTTTTCCGGCCGAATTCCTGGGGGTGATTGGCAAATCCGGTGCAGGAAAATCCACACTGCTTAATATGATCACCGGTGTGGACCATCTGACCGCCGGGGAAGTGATCTTTACCGCGGATGGTAAATCCATCTCGATCCAAAAGTTGAGTGAGGATGATCTGGCACTATGGCGCGGTCGAAGCGTGGGGGTAGTTTACCAATCCTTCCAGCTATTACCGATGTTGACACTCCTGGAAAACATTCAGCTCCCCATGGATTTGTGCGGGCTTTATCAGCGAGGCGGGAGTTGTCAACGCGCCCTTGAACTATTACAGATGGTTGAACTTGAAGAACACGCTTTCAAGCTTCCCAATTTCATTTCCGGAGGGCAACAGCAGCGCGTGGCAATAGCACGAGCTCTTGCCAATGATCCCCCAGTGATTGTCGCAGATGAACCGACCGGCAGCCTGGATTCGGTCACTGCTGAGCATGTCTTTCAAGTGTTCGAGCAACTTGTAGAAAGAGGCAAGACCATTATCATGGTGACTCACGATAATAGCCTGGCTCCACGTTTCTCCCGTCATCTCTATATCCAGGATGGTGAGATCGTGCCAGATCCTCAAGCGGATAGTAAAGAAAATAAGATATGAGCACTTCAATCAGTTCTGCTATTACGACAAAAGAGGCTGTCGTCCAGTTGCAGAAAGTGGTCAAGACCTTCAAGAACGCCGCCGGCGAGTTTAATGTACTCAAAGGGGTAGATCTAACCTTGCGGCAAGGCGAGTTCGTCGCCATAGTCGGCAAATCTGGCAGTGGCAAGTCCACACTGCTCAATATGATCACCGGTATTGACCACCCGACCGCCGGACAGGTGGTCATTGGGGGAATCGATATATACCAGATGAGTGAGAGTCAACGGTCACTTTGGCGCGGCAAGAACCTTGGGATCGTCTTTCAATTCTTCCAACTCATGCCGATGCTAACCTTATTGGAGAATGTAATGCTGCCGATGGATTATGTCGGTATGTACGACTTCGACGAACGCCCGAAACGCGCCATGGATCTGCTGGCCATGGTTGGTCTGGAAAACCAGGCCAATAAACTTCCCGTGGCAGTCTCTACCGGACAGCAGCAAAGCGCAGCTATTGCCCGCGCCCTGGCTACCGATCCGCCGATCATCGCCGCGGACGAGCCGACCGGCAACCTGGATTCGCGTTCTGCGGATGCAATCATCGGCCTGTTCGATCACCTGGTGAAGAGCGGCAAGACGATCGCCATGGTAACGCATGATCCGTCCCTGACCGAGCGTACATCGCGAACAATTGTCATCTCAGATGGCGAACTGATTAACGAGACAGTAGCGCGTTGCCTGCCACTGTTACGCCATTCTCAAATGCTGGAAGTGACGCGCCAATTGGAACATTTCATTTACCAACCGAATAACGCCATCCTCCAACAAGGCCAGCATGTGGACTATTTCTTCATGGTCACAAGCGGCGTAGTGGAAGTTGTTCTAATGGGCCGAAAACGTGAGGATGTCACCGTTGCCCGGCTTGGCCCCGGAGAGTTCTTCGGCGAAATCGAATTATTGCGAGGCGGGAAGTCTATCGCCTCCATCCGGGCCGCCTCGGATGATCCGGTGGAACTGGTGGCTCTGCACCGCGACCGGTTTGCAGAGCTGTTGCGAGAATCTCCATTGACCGAGGAAACTCTCGGCAAGTTAGTGCAGCTTCGTTTTGAAGAGAACCGTACTACAGACCGCCGCAGGCGGAGGGTTAGAAAGCCTATGCTATAGCCAGTGTGAGCATATGGATCCGGTAAACACTGCCGATGAATAAGGATGTAGATCAATATGATACGGCCTCGATGGCGTAAAGTTCTTCATGATCTTTGGGACAGTAAATCCCGCACAGCCCTAGTGGTCTTTTCCATCGTGGTGGGCGTTTTTTCGATTGGTGTAATCGTTGGCACATATGTGATAGTCTCTCACGATATGAGCGCCAGTTATGCAGCCAATAACCCGGCGAATATTGAGATCCGCGCAATTTCCTTCGACAACAACTTGGTGAAAACCGTCCAGGGTATGAACGGGATCAAACAGGCCGAAGGAAGGCGCGTCTTCACCATGCAGGCACGCATTCCGGGCAGCAGCCAGTGGGTACCCCTGAACATGGTCGCCATTGATGATTTCGCCAAGCAGAAGATTAATCTGTTGCATGTCCTTTCCGGGACCGGGAAGCCGGCCAAGAAACAGGTCCTGTTAGAGCGAAAGGTGCTCGGAAGCCTAAATGTCAAGGTGGGCGATACGCTGGAGTTCTTGCTCGATAATGGCACCACCCGCGCCATGCAAGTGGCAGGTGTTGTGCAGGACCCGAGCACCGGGGCGGGTGACTTCCTGGCCAACCCTCTCGCATTTATCTCTACTGATACGCTCTCTTACCTGCGCCAGCCGAATACATTCGACCGCTTATATGCCACCGTCTCGGAAGGACAAAACGATGACACACACCTGCGTGAGATGGCAGCCAGCGTCAAGGACAGTGTCGAGAAGAGTGGTATCACAGTCCTGCGGACGCATTCATCCAGGACCAATGAGCACCCGTTAGCTTCCACTGTGCAAGCCATTTTGGGCATTCTGTTGGCGCTGGGCATTTTGATCTTGTTTCTGAGCAGTTCGCTGATCGCCAATACGCTCAATGCCTTGCTTAACCAGCATCTGCGCGCTATCGGTGTGATGAAGCTGGTGGGGGGGAGACGCAACCAGATCTTCGAGATGTATATTGTCTTGATCCTGGCTTTTAGCGCCATCGCCCTGCTGATCGCCGTTCCCCTGGGCGGGCAAGGGGCTTATGCCTTTTCAGCTTTTATCGCCAATAAGATCAATTTCAACCTGCTTGGATACCGGATCATTCCGCTGGCTTTTGCGGTTCAGATAGTTGTTGGTGTGGCTGTTCCACTCCTGGCCGGGCTGGTACCGGTGCTGAATGGATCACGCATCACCGTGCTGCGTGCCCTCAGCGGAAATATGACCCAGGATGAAAAGAAACAGCCCATGGGCGGATCTCAGCGGGAATCTACTCTGGAACGGCGGCAGGTTTATTTAAATTCACTGCTCGCCCGGCGCGGTATCCATATCCCCCGTCCGCTGCTAATTTCATTACGGAATACCTTCCGCCGCAAGGGTCGGTTAGTGCTGACTTTATTCACATTGACCATGGGCGGAGCAATATTTATCGCCGTGTTCAATGTGCGGGTAACCCTTTTCGACTTCATCGACCAGATCGGTAAATACTTCGTGGCCGATGTGACTCTGGACTTTAACCAATCCTATCGTCTTAATGAGGTTGAAAATACTGCCTTGCAAGTGCCGGGCGTGGTATCGGTGGAAGGCTGGGCTTATGTCAGTGCGGAGGCGCTGTACCCGGATGGCACCGCCGCCGACACCATCACCATCCTGGCTCCACCCGCAGCCAGCAAGCTGGTTTCGCCGATCATGGTCTCAGGCCGCTGGCTTCAGCCAGGTGACCAGAAGGCGGTCACACTCAGCGAAGGCATCCTGGAAAAATATCCAGGCCTATCGCCGGGGCAGACTATCCGCCTGAAGGTCAATGGCAAGGCAGATAACTGGCTCGTAGTGGGTATTTTTAAATTTGTCAACCAGCAAGGGTCGGTTGGATACAGCACGTATGAATATGTATCCAAGATAACCCATACGACCGACCATTCCTTTACTTATCGCATCGCCACGGACAAGCACAATCCGGCCTACCAGCAACTGATGAGCGACAGACTGGATAAGTACTTCCGTGACAAGGGTTTTCACGTGAATGCAGCCCGTACCGGTCAAGCCACCCTGAAAACAGCCTCGGAAAGCCTCGATATCCTTGTTACTTTCCTGCTAATCATGGCCCTGTTGACAGCTTTGGTCGGTAGCATGGGACTCACTGGCACAATGGGCATGAATGTGCTGGAGCGCACCCGTGAGATCGGCGTGATGCGTTCCATAGGCGCAGTGAACAGTGAGATCATGCGGACAGTCATCGTCGAGGGGATGGGAATCGGAGGGATTTCATGGATCCTTGGCGTAATCCTTTCCATCCCGATCACTTATCTGCTATCGTATATTGTCAGTGTGGCAATTTTCAATTCACCGATCGCGGTCCATTTTACCTATCAAGGATTTGGGCTGTGGCTGCTGGTCGTGCTGGTCCTTTCGGCTTTAGCCAGCGTTCTACCTGCGCGCAATGCCGCCCGGCTGACCATCCGTGAAGTTCTCGCCTATGAGTAATTATTTGGGTTTGGCTATCAGCCCTGTTTAAGGAGGTTATTATGAAGAAATATTCAGCTTTACTCTTCCTCGCCCTGGCTTTTATTTTGCTGCTCACCGCTTGCGGTAATAATGCAAATAAAACCACCGCAACGCCGACTGTCACTACGACGGATACCGTCATAGCGGAGGCACACGTTGTCCCGAACCGAAACCAATTTTTGGCGTTCCAGACGCGTGGCAAGATAGCCGATATTTTAGTCAAACAAGGGGATAAGATCACGCAGGGGCAGGTGCTGGTCAGACAGGCGGACCGCCAACAGGCGCAAGCTGCTCTTGCTGCAGCGCAGCTTGGATTGACATCAGCTCAGCAGGATTTCGATTTGTTGAACCGTACTAAAAGCTTTGGCCTTGCCCAAGCCTGGCAAGCCTACATGGATGCCCAAAAAACTCGCGAAACGGCCCAACTGGCGTGGGACCAGCTCGACCAGAGCACCATTCAGACGAATATCGACAATGCCCAGTCAGATGTGACCTCCCGTAAAACGGATCTGGATAATGCTCAGACCGATTTCGATAAGTATAGCGCACTGGCAATCGAGAACGCCACCCGCAAATCTTATGAATCCAAGCTACGCACCGCTCAGACCGACTATGACCAGGCCGTTCAGAAACTGGAAGAGCTGACCAATGCTCGTGATCGGGTTCGTGCGTCTCTGGATGCCGCCCTGGGAGCGGAAGCCGAAACCAAACGGACCTATGAAAACTCAAAAAACGGTCCCGACATTGACAAGCTGGCATTGGCACAGGCGCGCCTCGATAATGCCAGGGCCCAGGTTGCAGCCGCCCAAAATACTCTGGATAATTATGATTTGAAAGCCCCTTTTGATGGGACCGTAATGGACCTCAATGTGTCAGTGAACCAAATGGTAGGCCCGGAAACCTGGGCTGTGGCAGTGGCCGATACAAGCCATTGGTACGCGGACACCAGCGACCTGAACGAACTGGATGTTGTCAAGGTAAATATTGGTCAGAAGGTGGATATTACCGCAGACGCCCTCCCCGGCGTAAAGATGACCGGTGTGGTGGAGGAAATCGGCGAGACGCCCACAAACCAGGGCACAGATGTCCTGTATACGCTCCATATCCGCGTGGATGATCCCGATTCCCGCCTACGCTGGGGCATGACGCTGGAAGTGACCTTCAACGTGAGCAAGTAAAGAGAATTTACTTATTTACACAGACGAGTCAACGCTTCAACGAAAACCCTAACCATTACGCCTATATTAATTTCATCACTCACGATGCGGTAGGATTCGGCCCCCATTGCCCGCAGACGACTTGCATCCGCGAGAGCCAGGCGCAAAGTGGCCGTGAGGGCGGGAAGATCGTCTGCGGGAAACTGCCAACCATTCTCCGAACGAACCAGGTCGTCATTCGTCCCATCTCCCTGGCCCATGACGACCGGCAGGCCATAGGACATGGCTTCCTGTACTGCCAATCCGCCGGTGCCCGGCAGGACAAACAGATCGGCAGCGGACAAAATGGGGACAAGTTCAGCTCCATGTTTGGCGCCCGAAAATTCAGCAGACGGATAAAGCACCTTTGCCATGGCTTGAAGAGAATCTCGTTCAGGCCCATCGCCCACTACGATCAGGCGGGGTTGGAGGTTTTCGGGCAGGGCGGCACAGGCCTGCAAGAGCAAATCCACCCGCTTGCGAGCCTGAAGACGTCCCACAAAGAGGATAATCGGTTTTCCAATAACCGTCGGAGTACGGGATGGCACTGGCCAGGTGGGGCGCGCTACTGCCGCGTTGGGCGCCACGAAAATCTTTTCCGCCGGAAAGCCAAGAGCGGCGTACTCCTCCGCCCCGCGGCGACTGTAGGTGAGTAGCGCGTCGAACTGGCGAAGGAAGCCCTCCCGCCGGGCTTGTCCCCATTTCCCCGCCAGGCGAATAGAATGGGATGATGACGGCGCGCCCAGGCCCCACCCCAATACCGGGCGATTACGGTGCTTCATCCACCGGATAGCAGCAGGTGTGGCCAGGTAACGCGGATTGGCTTCCAGAATGAGCGCATCCGGATCACAGGCTGAAAGCCAGCCGGTCAGGTCGCGTTGAAAGCAGACATAAAATGGCCCATGGAAAAAATGTAAATTTCCGGCATAATAATAATGAGCCACTTGTAAAGAATTAGTGACGGCAATCGATTCTTCCGAACGGGGCAGGCCGGCGCAAACATTCAGCCCCCCGTCGCAAGCCTGCGCCAAAGCATCAAAAAAAGAGGCGCGGTAAGTCGGCAATACGCGTTGTTGGATGGCAAGTTTACCGGGGAAATGCAGAACTGCCATTACCGATTCCCTGTACAAACACCACGCTGGTAGAGCACTGCCACCGGGTCGCGGTATAGTTCACACCAATTTTGAGATTTTTCCAATACTGATAAAAGGTCCGCCTGGTCCTGCGTCGAAACCATCAATAGATTCGCACCGGTTGCATCCAACATATTTTCCCAGTTGTAACGGGCATAAGTGATATCGCTATATTGCTGCCATTGGTCCACAGGGAAGACCTCAAAACGAGTATCCATCCAGGTTGGGCGCTGTGGCAGGGTGAACTCGAGATAACTGGAGAAACCAATTTCGCTCCAAAGAGGACCGGGCAATTCAGAATGGGCTGCCAACCAGTTGGTAGCAGCGACAGGCGTGTTTTCGGTGGCAGGGGGTGATTGTGCCCACCACTTCTCGCGCAGACCGGGCAGGAAGGCCAACGGCAGAAGTACAAAAACCAGCCCCAAGGTCAGATTAAAGGTGGGAAGGTTCACCTTTGACTCACCCACATATTTTTTCTCCCAATTGGAGAGGAGACGCGCCGTGAGAATAATCAGGATAAAAACGAACCAGATGACATAGCGCTCACCCCATAAAGCCAGGAAACCAAAGCCGAGAAACCAGGCCCAATCGAGCCGGTCAAATCTGTAATCTGAAAGAGAAGCTAAAATAGGGAAGCCCAACAACCACAAGAAAAAAAGATTCATCTGCCAACCGGAATTGACCGGAGGGAGCCATTCCGCCGAGAACTGCTGGCTGGAGGGGACTGTGAGCGAATTGAACACATAGGTCCACGTTCCCGGCCCACGCGGATTGATGAGGGTGGCAAGCAAGACGCCCACAAAGGACAGCGCCATGGTGCGGCGATCTCCCCGGCCAAACACAAGCGCCGCGCCGGCCAAAAGGATGAGCATTACAAAAGAGCCATGCAGGTTGACCCAGGCAAGGCTGAGCAGCGGCAAGGCCCAGAGGATTTTTTTATCACCTCTCTGCCAGCGGAATAAAAGAAATAATGCCAGTACAAAAAGAGGATAGGCGAACAACTGCGGACGCATGGACCAGTTATTACTGGAGGCCAGGACACCTGCCAGTAATACGATGGCCGATCCCAGCCGCCCCGCCCCGGCCTGACGGGCAGTCAGCCATACCAGCCCATACGTTACTGCGAGGAGGCTGGCACGGAATAATACCGTCAGGGAGAGGCCGCCTAGCCGGTGGATAAGAAAGAAGATCACCGCCGCTCCCCAGGATTGATAATCCACAGGTGAGCCGCTCCGGGTAAAGGTGAACGTGTCCAACCTGGGCACCGAACCGGAGGCCAGGGTATCCTGCCCGACGCGCAGATACCACCAATAGTCCTGGGGCGTAATGGGCAATAGGAAAGCAATGATAAGGGCAACAAATAGTACTACTGCCAGCCAGAGGAAGGATACCGTGTCAAAGCGGGGTTTCATCGGTTCTTCACTTTGGTCCTCCCTTACCATCGCAAGGGATTTTTGTGGTAGACGCAACGATATAGGCTTTCCAGCCCATCGCCTCGAGTGAGGGAATGATTGGATAACCAGGCTTCATCCAGTAAATCTTGTAACCGGCAGAGGTAAGAGTTTCCCAGGCCACCCGGCCGGATTCGCGGCCGTGTAATTCCATCAACATGAGTGGACATGCCTCTGCCAACACTCTTTGCATCCCGGGCAGAGCCAGCACTTCGCCTCCCTCGATATCCATTTTAATCACTTGAGGCGGCGGATTGCCTTGCCCGTAGACGAACTCATCCAATGAAATCCCATCGACGGTAACTTCGGATTGATAGCCGTCCGGGCGGCCGGCCGACCCGGCGACCTTGCCCATCCCCCCGGATGGATGGACCAGGAAATTTACCGGACCGGGCGCCTGTGTTACTGCACCGGCGAAGAGTTTCATGCGGGCTGACATCCCATTCAGTTCGACGTTCCTGTGCCAGCGGTCCACATTATCAGGCAAGGCTTCAAAAGCGTAGATGCGGCCCCTCTCCCCGGCTGCCTTTGCCAAAAGGAGCGAGACATAGCCGATGTTAGCGCCCACATCGTAAATGATTGCTCCCGGCGGGACCAGCTCGCGCAGGGCAGCCTGTAACTCCGGTTCGTAAGTGCCGAGCCAATAATCCTTGTCGATCTGCATATCCAGCAGGATAGTATACCCAGCCAGGTCTCCGGCCGCCACCTTAACCGGCACCACTCCTTCCGGGGCAGCGCGATTCAAGCCCCGACGAATAAAAGAAGCCAGGGGTTTATTCTTGTAGATGGCCTGCTTGAAGGAATTGGGCAGGATTTTGGCACCCCAGGCTGCAAGAGATAAAAAGGATCTGCGCATGTTACATTACATCTTTTATTTCAACATTGGCGACTATTCTCTGACGGCATTGATGAAATCGGCCAGCAATCCGTAGGCAGTCGTCTCCGGACCAGGATTGCCCTCCACAATGCTTAGGCTGGATAATGTATCGGTATTGAATTCCACGATGGATGAGGCACCTTCCACGCTGTACAACGGGGAAGAAGCCGATACCAACTCGGGAGCGACACGCCCGTGGACATTCCGCCCATTCCGCCCGGCAGAGCAAACCAATTTCCACCGCTGACCGTTCGATTTGGCGTTCTTGACCATTCCAGAGGAGATACCACGAATCCCTGTGCGGTCCACCTGCTGAGGTGTAAAGGGGATGCCCATCAGTACTGTGACCAATGCGGCCACTTTGATGGCTGCATCCCACCCGTCTATATCGGCCGAGGGATCGGTCTCCGCCAGACCGGCGGACTGGGTGTATTTGACCGCGTTATCAAAGGATTCGCCTGCCTCCATGCGGGTGAGGATCAGGTTGGTGGTGGAATTCAGAATGCCGCGGAAACCCAGCAATTGAGCACCCGGGAGTGCGCTGCGGAAAAGTGAAAAGATGGGTGCCCCGTCCATGACGGTGGATTCGAAATAAAATTTGAGGCCTTTCGATTCGGCAAGATCCGCCAGGCGGCGGAATGCGTGCACAACCGTGCCCTTATTGGCGGTGATGGCGTGCATGCCCAGTTCCAGCGCAAGATGGAGGTGGTCTATGGCCGGTTGACCCGTCTGGTGATTCACCGGAGAATTTTCAAAAAGTATACCTGCCGAACATTTCCGAATGAAGTCCATTGAATCGGTCACGGGGACGCCTGTAATTAATGACAAGGACTGGCCGGTTTCGCTCAATTGGAGGGCTTTGTCGAGGTCGAGTCCAACGGGATCAATCGCCGCGCCATGATGGCCGCTGGCAATGCCAGTCACGTTGTAGGTGATCTCATAATGGTCCCGGAGCTCCACTTGTTTGCGTTGGAGCAGGCGAGCCAGTGCACGACCGACATTACCAAAACCAAGCAAGGCAAGATTGTAATGGGGCATGTAGAAGTCCTTATAAGAGATGATTATTATTGAGCAATGAACATAGCAGAAATTTAAAGCGGCGGGTAGGGGAAAGAGCGGCGGTCCTCGGGGGGATTGGGAAACCTGCAATCTGAAAGCAAGTCGCGGGCGCGAACGTCAAGAGCAGTGATCTCCTCAGGGAGCAGGTAGCGGGAAAGGAGGGAAGATAGATTTCCAGAGAAATTGCTCCGGAAAGTTCCGAGAGTGGAAATCAGTTCAGCCGGAAAAGGTTCCCCGGAAAAATCCCATAATACCGTCCGCAGTTTGTATTCCGAATGGAAGCACAGCCCGTGGTCGATGAGGTAAAGTTTACGGGTGCGCTTCTGGACAAGGATATGGCTGCCTTTGCGATCAGCATTGTTGATCAGCAGGTCAAACAGGGCGACGGGGCGAAGGCGCAGACGATCAGTAGAATTGAAATTGAAGTAATGGTAGTTCGGATTGTAATCAATGTACTGCTGGAGCGAACCAGGCCCAAGAGGGCCGTCACGCAAAATCGTCAGGGGAACGAAACAAAAGCCTAAGGCTTCGCTCACCAGATAAGCGGCCACCTCCCGAGAAGCCAAGCTGGAGGGAGGAAAATCCCACAGCGGTTGTTCGCCGCGCTGGGGTTTGTAAACGGCAGGAATCTCCTGGCCATCATGCCGAACAGTCACCAGGAAGGTGTAATTGGAGCCGAGCATAAACTGGCCCTTGATGTCAATATCGCCGTGAGTGAGAATATCCATTAAGGAGGTGGCAACTGGAGTGGGAGACATGGGTAACGGTATAGAACGCGGCAGAATTAACGTCGAAAACGGAACGCCATTGGATAGGAGAAGGAGAAACGAGCCATTAGTGGTCAGGCAAGAAGGCGATTAGTGCTTATGCCCGTTCTTTTTAGGGCAGAAATGGCCGGCGGGATCCATGGGCTGCCCGCAGAGCGGACAGATGGGCCGCCCACGGTTGACTACTTCGTCGCTCCAGGCCGCCAGGACGCGAGCCTGCTGCCGGCTGCACCAGAATCGGACAACCGAGGCATCTTCCGGGTTAGCACCTTCCGCCAATATCTCGCGGGCAAGGATGATGATCAGGTCACGCTCAGCGTCATAACCCAGCCCCATTTCACCGCCACGGAAAAGCGGGTCAACAGGCGGGTTAATGCGCATCTTTTCTTCCTCATACTCTGCAGAGGGCACAAGTCGACCGGGATTCTGGCTGGCAACTTCACCCAGCATCTGCTCTATACCCGCGGCCAGCGTCTGAAGTTGCACTTTTTCAATGATGATCGTTACCGGTTGGACATCAGTCTCGCGCCAGCCCTGAAGATAAAAAACACGCTGTCCGGGTTGGCCGATTGCATCGGCAGTAATGTGTTGGACGGGGTCAAGATCTATCTCAAAACGAGGCATGAGTATTCCTTTTTTTGATTTTTGTTAAGCGGTGAGCCGGATCTCCGTAAAAAACGAGCACATCCGATCATTTACTCTTGCTTGATCTGGAAGGCGTCAAAATCACGGGCCACGTGCACATTCGGGAATATGGCCTGTGCTTCGGCGAGCACATCTTTTTCCCGATAACGGCGCGAAAGGTGGGTCAGGTACAACTGACGGACGCCGGCCTTCAGCGCTAATTCGGCGGCCATTTTAGCCGTCAGATGTGAGAACTGCGAAGCCATGTCGGCTTCTTCCTCGAGGTAAGTGGACTCAACGATTAAGGCATCTACGCCCTGACAGGGGGGGACCAAGTCCTCAATGCGGCCAGTATCGCCAATATGCACCAGGCGGACACCTGGTTTGAGCGGGCCCAGCACATCCTCTGGTCCAACCTGTCGACCATCTACCAGGGTGATGGTTTGCCCATCCACCAGGTCACGCCTGACAGGGCCAGGCGGCACGCCCAGTGCCTCGGCTTTTTCAGGCAGAAAAGGACGGTGTGAACGTTCTTCGAAACGGAACCCAAGGCTATCGGAGCCGCGATGGAAAACGGGGAAAGCCGTGATGGTGAAATCATCCGCCTCGAAGAAAACACCCGGTTTAACCTCGTGGAGGTTAAGTGTAATGGGTGGCTGCGCACCACGCAAAACGACACCATAAAGCAGATCATAGATGCGGTCGAGCGCCCACTTTCCACTGTAGATATTGATCTCCTCGATCGCTTCCCAGCGCATAAAGGTCGAGAATAAACCTGCCAGGCCAAGGATGTGATCCAGGTGACCATGAGTTATGAGGATGTGATTCAGATTTTTGAAGCCGATACCAGACTGAAGGATCTGGCGCTGGGTACCCTCACCGCAATCGATCAGGAAGCGGAACTCATCGTGCTTGATCACCTGGGCAGAAAGCCCGCGTTTGGCAGAGGGAGCAGAAGCGGAGGTGCCGAGGAAGATAATCTCATACATTAGGGGGTATTATACCCCGCTGATTGTCCTACGATTGTTAATGTGCGATAAGGGGTCATTAGTCAGTAGTCAGTAAATAGGGCAAGTAATTATGGAGACAAATTACTGCTAGAACACCAAGACAGGAAGAGGACTATTCGATATTTCTGAGTTGAATAGAGAGTATAAAGGAACCCAATGGGCTAGAGAAAAAATAAATTCTAGTCGTTGAATAAAAGTCACTCTTTTTCAGGAATTCACTGAACGAATGGAAAGTAGAGTGATCGCGGAAAAGTAATTGAAAGCATGAAGGTGTGGGAATTCTTAACTGGTGGAAACAAGATGAACTTTTCATACTTATTTTTAGCACAAAATGCCTTAGCGATTGAAATTAATTGCCTTAGACCATATGTGCTATAATGATTCTGCCATGCCTATCACCCGTTCGAAACCATCCTCGCGCAAGAAAACAGGACGCACCTCCGGAAGCAGCAGCCATTCCCGCAGTTCCCGCTCGAGCCGCGGCGGCGAGATCTCACCGCCAGTTCGCAGCGCCTCTTCCAGGAAAACCTATTCCCGCCGTGCCTCCCTGCTGGGAGACGTCTCGCCTGAACGCAAGATCGACATCATCGGCGTCATCATGGCTTTGGTGGGTCTCCTGACCCTGCTTAGCCTCTTCTCGGCTAAGAACGGAAGTTTAACCGGCTACTGGATCCAAGCCTTGAAATCCATTTTCGGGTGGGGAGTCTATATTCTGCCGATTGGATTGACCGTAGTAGGTGCGTGGCTGGTGGCTCGCAATGTTGACCGGCTGCCGGCGCTTAACATCGAACGGATCGTGGGGATCGTGCTCTTGTTCAGCGGACTATTGGTGACTTTCCACAGCCTCTCCGGCCCGGCAGCCACTGCCATCGAGCGCGCCCAAGCCGGCAGCGGAGGCGGCTACATCGGAGGATTATTCCAGCAGTGGTTATTCAAAAACCTCGGCATCGCCGGGACGGCGATCTTGGTGATAGGCTGGCTGGTCATTGCTCTGGCAATGACCCTTGATCTATCGATGCAGGAAATGTTCCAATGGGCCGGACCAATCTTCGCGGGCATCAAAAAGAGATTGAACCAGCCGATCAAGAAACCGTCCATAGGCCCAAAAACGAACGGTCCGATAGCTAACGGACCTGCGGCACCGCCTGCAGATAATTTCATCCCCTTTCAGCATCCAACCGGTGCACAGAATACGACAACCGCACCGACCGGTGTGACTGTGAGGACGAACCTGCCGGCTACTCCACAAATCGCGTGGGCGCTTCCCAGGGTTAGCGATATTCTGGAACTGCCGCAAGTCTCAGCAGTAAACGAAGAGTTCGTAGATAAGCGCGCCCGGTTAATCGAAGAAACCCTGGCCTCGTTCGGCGCGCCTGCCAAAGTTGTAGACACAAGCATTGGCCCGACAGTCACCATGTTCGGCGTGGAGCCACAATTTGTAGAGTCCCGCAATGGCCAGACGCGTGTGCGCGTGGGCAAGATTGCCTCCCTGGCAGACGATCTGGCGCTGGCGCTGGCGGCACCTCGAATCCGCATCCAGGCACCGGTACCCGGGCGCGGATATGTGGGTATAGAGGTCCCGAACGACGAAATGTCGCTGGTGGCATTGCGCGAGGTGGCTGAGAGCGATGCATTTACACGTGTCAAGTCGGGGCTGCGTTTTGCATTGGGCAAAGACGTGGCCGGTCATCCCAAGGTGACCACGCTGGAATCCATGCCCCATTTACTCATCGCCGGGACAACGGGCTCAGGCAAGTCGGTATGCGTCAATTCCATCCTGACCTGCCTGTTGTTGAATAATACTCCCGATGACCTGCGACTCATCCTGGTGGACCCCAAGCGGGTGGAATTAACCGGCTACAATGGCATCCCACACTTGCTAGCTCCAGTGGTGGTGGAAATCGAACGCGTCATCGGCGCGCTGCAATGGATGACTCGCGAAATGGATAACCGTTATCACAAGTTTGCCGAGGTGGGAGCACGCAACATCCAGGACTACAATCTACGGGCGGCGAACCAGGGAGGAAAAAAATTGCCTTTCCTGCTGGTGGTGATCGACGAACTGGCCGACCTGATGATGATCGCCCCCGACGAGACGGAGCGAACGATCACCCGCCTGGCACAACTCGCACGCGCCACCGGCATCCACATGGTATTAGCTACACAAAGACCGTCGGTGGACGTGGTCACCGGCCTGATCAAAGCCAATTTCCCGGCCCGCATCGCTTTTGCAGTAGCCTCGAATACGGACAGCCGGGTCATCCTGGACCAGCCGGGAGCAGAACGCCTGCTCGGGCGCGGTGACATGCTCTTCCAGGCTCCTGATGCGCCTGCACCGGTCCGTTTGCAAGGTGTTTTCGTATCGGATATGGAGATCAACCGGTTGGTGGAATACTGGCGCCAACAGGCCGGCGCATCCAGCCCCTACGGCGCAGCTGCCGGAAGCTCGGGCGATCCGAATGCCAGCCTGCCTGCTGGTGTTCCTTTAAAGCAAGTACCGATGTTCGAGGACATCACCGCCATCCAGGGAGATCCGCTGTTGAATGATGCCATAGACACCGTCCGCAGGGAAGGTCGCGCCTCCGTTTCAATGCTGCAACGCCGTATGCGCATCGGTTACACCCGGGCGGCTCGCCTGGTGGATACCTTGGAAGAAAAGGGGATTGTCGGCCCGCCCGCACCGGGGACCGGCGTGCGGGAGGTGCTGGACTACGGTCCAGCCGGGCCGCCGAAGGAAGATTAATTTTTTTAGGGACCCCTGACAGAGAACATCAGGACAGGCAACCGGTCGCCCCAGCATTAGGAGAAAACGTATGAGCAAAGCAATTGCTGATCTGATGAATGAACACGAAGCCATTCTATCCGCCCTTCAGATCCTGGAAAGAATGGCTGCCCCGGGGGAAAAATTCGCTCCGGCGACCCAAAAGGATATCCTTGATTTCATCGGTTTTTTGAAAGAATTTGCAGATAAGTGCCATCACGGGAAAGAAGAAGGACTCTTGTTCCCGGCCATGATTGGAGCAGGTGTACCGGACAGGGGCGGACCTGTCGGCGTAATGGTCGGCGAACATGAGCAGGGCAGGCAGTTGATCCGGGATATGGAAGGATCAATCTCGGCGCATCTGGATAGGGAAAAGTTTACCCAGGCAGCCCGAGAATATATAGCCCTGCTGCGGGATCATATCCGCAAAGAGAATATGGTCTTGTTTCCCATGGCAGAAAAGGTGTTGACTCAAACACAACTGGAAACCCTTTATGAAGGCTTTGAAGAGCATGAAGAAAAGGTAATTGGGCACGGGCGGCACGAAGAGCTCCACGCCATGCTTAAAAATCTTCAAAATAAGTATCCTGAATAAATATCCGCGGGGATGAGTTGGGCAGGATCTCCGGAAACAGAAATACCGGAACGACCTCTTGGTATCTACATTTTTAATTCTTCCACAATCGGCTGGCTTTCCTTATCACGGTTCTTGTGGCTGGATTTATCGAGCCAAAGATGAATAACGGTGAAAACGATCAGAGTCAGAATAACCCCGCCCACGAAGACATAAGCCATGGGTTGAGTCAAATCGAGGTCACCCCACATGCGCGGCAGGCCAAGAAGCGTCAAAACAATAGCCACTAAAGCGCTCTCAAGCAGGATGCGCGTGGCGCTCCAGCGCCCATCCCAGGCGATGGATAATAACGCCGCCAAGGTTAGGAGGCTCCAGCCCGCAAAGACGCGAGCGGTAAGCTCGGTCAGCTTCCAAGGAGCGAGGGAGATCAAGATGGAGGGGCGAAAGAACATCACCAGCATGGCCAGGATGCCAATACCGGCTAAAACCCCCAGTCCCCAGCGTACACGCAAGGAAAAACGTAAGTCATTCTCTTCGATTCCTCCCGGATCAGTGGAATGATTGCGCCACCAAACAAATGGGACGAGAATGGGGGTCACGGCATAGATGCC
Organism: uncultured Chloroflexia bacterium; assembly: GCA_963831885.1. GTDB lineage: Bacteria > Chloroflexota > Anaerolineae > Anaerolineales > Villigracilaceae > UBA877. The sequence continues at coordinate 89,716 of CAWHSJ010000001.1, forward strand.
GGTCCATAAATAAAAGGCAAGGGCACCCTGATGAAAGCGGCCCAAGTGCAGCATGGTGGCGACGAACATGCAGATGGTGAAAGCAGTAATGGGCAGAAAGCCGGCCTGAACACGGTGCCATTTTTTCTGGCTGAGCAGGCGGGCAAAGAAAAACGCACCGGCGGTATAACCGGCCCCTATTAATATGGCAGACGTGCGCGGCAGGATGGTCCAGGCGAAATCGATATCGGTGTGGTCGGGTTCAATATAGAGGGCGAAAAAGGCCACCAGGAGCACGACAAATACGATGGCAGCAACAATGCGAGTCAAAGGATGAATGCGGTCGTCACGGGGGGTATTCACAAAATTTTCTCCTTGCTCACTTGTAAAGGGCAAAATACATGAGATCAGTGATTATAGTATAAAACAGGTATTATTTGACCAAATTTAGTACCCTCGTATCAATGTAAATAGGGCGGATCTAGGAACCCGCCCTTACAGTTTTTTATCCAGTGGCAAATTTATAAAAGTTACCTTCCAATAATGGAGAAAGGAAACTTCTTGTAATTACAATAATATTGACCTATAATATCTATAGTGTCTTATTTTTTTTGTTCTTGGGCTATGGAAAGGAGATGCAATGAAAAAGAATAACCTTTTCGCAGTGGGAGGCTTGTTTGCCATCCTGCTCGGCCTTACAAAAATCTGGTCCGGTATTGGGTATTTGATCATTCCGGCTGACCAGCGGGCAGCCGTTCCCGGGAAGTTATTCCTGCCAGCCTACGCACAGGGCCACGCTCTGTTACATTCCGTCTTCTGGGCAGAGGCATTAGTGGGAGTATTTGGCCTGGCGATAGTGCCTGCATTAGCAAAATTTCTTTCAAATGAGGAAAACGAAGGCTGGATAAAGTGGACAGGCGCCCTGGCGACGGTTGGGTTTGCGGTTACTGCCATCGGATATTTCCTCACACTTGCACGCCTGCCGGGAATTGCCTCCGCTTATGTTAATGGCGATGCTTCCACACAGGCCGCGCTGGCGGTCACATGGAAAAGCACACCTGACCTGTTTGGCTTTTGGGGATATGGGGCGATCGGCATTTGGATTCTTTGCGCAAGCCTGTATATGCTGCGTAAGACAGGCTTATCCAAAGTGTTCGCGTATGTAGGTTTGGTCACAGCAGTGATATCACTCCTCGTTGCCGTCGGGACTTATTTCAAGTTCCAACCCTTGCTGCTGATCGCAGCAGCCACCGGAGCGATAGCAGCGCCAATCTGGTTCATCTGGCTGGGAATTAATTTGCGGCGTGCAACCATGTAACAATGCAACAATCTACACAAATTTACCGAAAGCAATGATTTAATCTGTTTAGGAGAGTCACAGGGGCAGGCTTACCTTTTGCAAGGTAGGCAAATCGCCTTTACAGCTTGATTTTCTTAGAAGATCAGAAGTGGCGCGGGAACCGCCCCTATGTGTTGATGGTTTAATTCATCCACAAGCCGCCGGTGGCTTCGAGCCAATCAGCGATCTTTTCGACGGCGAGGGGAATGTCATTATCTGAGATGTCCAACTCAAGACGTGGGAGTATAGACTCACCTACCAAACGTTTCATCAGTTCCTGCTCGCGTATAAAGACATTCAAGTCATCATATTGGGAGGGTTTACCGGAGACTTTGAGCCGTTCGGCCCGGGCAGCGGCGAACGAATCGGAAGAGCGGTTAAGAAAAACGAGGCGGAAGTTGAGCGGCAGCAGGCGTTCTTCCAGCCAGCGGAAATCATAATTCTTGCCATACGTCTGGAACTGATAGGCGCGGGTGGAGATGTGGAATCGGTCAATGATCCAGGAATAATAGCGCTGGAGTTCAAACAGGCGCACCCAGGTGGCATAGGTTTCCATAGCCATGGATTCCTCCTGGGGCTCAAAGTTGATAGGCCCGCGCCCCCAGGGATAATTGGTGAAGGCGCACCACTCGGCAGAGATGAGGGGGGAATGGTAACGATATTTGCGCGGCCCAACGATGCGCGGATGTTCATTGAGGGCAAAGGCAATATCGGTCTTGAAAGTCAGGCGGGTGCCCTCCAGGATGATTTTGGGGGTAAGTTTATTTCCCATTGTTTTTCTCGTTAGATCTCAAATAATAGGAACGCAAATGCAAATATAACACAAGGTGCCTGGATGAATTGAAAGATTTGCCGATAAAACTCTAACAATTCGATTATGTTTGAGGTGAAATATTTATGGTATTATTTTTCGTATGGACGACAAAATTACAATCATAGAAGGTCCACCTCCCGTATTCGAACCTGTCCAGGATGGATGGGCGCTCGGTCTCGGCGAAGGTCCCCGACTGCCGCTGACTCTGCTCACCCGCCTGCGGACATTCAACGGACCGGCGCTGGTCGAACGTTGTTACCGACGCTGGCACACCAACCAATCCATTCACCTGGAATATCGCAATGACCTTGGACTTGAAGAGCGGGCTCCAATCGTAGCCGCGCGTTCGGTCGAGTTGGTTGACGGACATGTACTCCTATTATGGGTTCAGTTGGACCCTCAAAAGGTCCGCATTGAACTTGACACAGGAGAGGATGAAGAATCAGACGACGATGAATAGAATAACAATGGTCCGCAAAAGCGGACCATTGTTATTCTATTGTAAGTGTAATCATGAAGCAAGTCACGGCAGGAAGGTGGTTAATGACCTATTGACTTTGGGTCGATAATCGTGTACCGTTAAGTTGTTAGACAACTCGGTACCCGTACAAGTCAGTCCCGATCCATTCATCCCCGAGTCGTATCCATCGTATTTTACTTTGTCCGGGTACAAGTGCTCATCTGCCTATGCAAAATTCATACCACATAAAGCTACCAACAAGCGGGCCTCCGTCCGGGCGCCCGCTTATATTTTAATTTAAGCCAACCTTACAAGGAGAATACCATGTCAGGAGTCAATGAATTCGAAATGGCGCAGAAACAATTCGACCATGTGGCCAAATTGCTCAACCTGGACCCACAAATCGCCGAGGTGCTGCGCTGGCCGTTGCGCGAGTTTACCTTCCGCATTCCCGTGCGAATGGATGATGGGATCTTGAAAGTCTTTACAGGCTTCCGCGTCCAGCACAACGATGCACGCGGCCCCAACAAGGGCGGTCTGCGCTTCCATCCTGCTGAGACCCTGGATACCGTGCGCGGACTGGCCATGTGGATGACCTGGAAATGCGCAGTAGCTGACATTCCATTGGGAGGCGGCAAGGGCGGTGTCATTGTAGACCCGGCCACGCTCTCTACCGATGAGAAAGAACGTCTGTGCCGCGGCTGGGTAAAGCAAATGTGGAGGAACATTGGCCCTCGTCAAGACGTCCCTGCCCCGGACGTGTATACCACCCCGCAGATGATGGGCTGGATGATGGACGAATATTCCAAATTAATCGGCCAATACACTCCCGGAGTAGTGACGGGCAAGCCGGTCGATGGAGGTGGTTCGGAAGGCCGTACCGAGGCTACGGGTTACGGCGTTATTTACACGGTCCGGGAGGCGATGAAACACCTGGGCCTGGACTCCACAAAATGTGTGGCTGCAATTCAAGGTTTCGGCAATGTGGCTCAGTATGCTTCCATCGGTTTCATTGAGATGCTGGGTGGAAAAGTAGCCTGTGTTTCCTGCTGGGACCATAAAGATAAGAAGGCTTACACATACAGCCATCCAGAAGGTGTGGACCCGCATTTCCTCATGACTATTGTGGACGAATACAATGAAATCGACCGGGAAAAAGCGGTAAAAGCCGGCTACGTAATTGAAGATGGCGACGCGTGGATCTCCAAAGATGTAGATGTGTTGATCCCCGCGGCTCTAGGTGGGCAGATCAATGCTGAAAATGCCAACAAGATTTCGAAGCGGGTCAAGCTCGTCGCTGAAGGCGCCAATGGACCGACTACTCCCGAAGCAGATGAAATCCTGAAGCAAAGAAACATCTTTGATATCCCCGATTTCCTTTGCAACGCGGGCGGAGTGACCTGTTCCTACTTCGAAAGCGTCCAGAATGATATGAATTTTTACTGGACAAAGAAAGAAGTGCTCGAGAAACTGGATACCAAGATGACCCAGGCATTCCATGCTGTATTGGATATGTCCCTCAAACAGAAAGTCTACATGCGGGACGCGGCTTATATGGTTGCGATCGACCGGGTAGTCAAGGCCATGTTGTTACGCGGCTGGGTATGATAAGGAAGGGGATAAGATTCTCTAATTTCGAAAGGCACCTGGTGGCTCGAAGGAAAAAAGAAAGTTTCGTGCGTGGGCCACAACAGGAATAAAGCTAAACCTTATTTATAAATGTACTCCGAATTCCAGGGACGCCAGGATAGGCCTGGCGTCCCTCGTTGTTGTATAATTAGTATCAACATGATCACCGCAACTTTCTGGAGCAGCAGGGAATTTGGCCAGATTTCAAGGAACAAAATTCGAAGTAATCCTGCAATTTTATATCGTTGCCATACGAGAGAGAGTTTGAAGCCATGAGCTTTTCAGATGATCCCCAGGAACCGGAAGAAGCGGGGCCCTCAGAAGAATTTACACCAGAGGAAGCAAGCTATCCCGAAGAGACCATCCTGCCAGAGGGCTTCACACCGCTAGTTGAGACGGCTCACGTGCAACGTTCACGCCGCAGACGGGCTGCGCGTAAGTTCGTGCTTCCAGGTGCGGATGAGCGGGCAGCTTTAATGGACAACCTGGCGCGGCGGGCTTTCCCATCCTTCGAATTCTTCATATTTGCCCTTTTGTGTGGAGCCGTGCTGGGAGCAGGGTATCTGCTCGATTTGAAAGCCAATTCGCAAGCCATATTGTTATTAGGGTTGCTTTTGGCGCCATTACTGACACCATGGGTGGGCATGACACTGGCAGCCACAACTGGCTCATGGCGCTTTTTCTTTCAGACTCTGGGTGTGATGCTGGTGGCTTCTTTATTAGTATTTCTAACCGGAGGATTGGCGGGGATGGCCGGGCGGCTTTGGCTGCCTCATCCGCCGTATTTCCTGCCTCAGGCCGATCTCCGTTCCCAGATCTGGTGGCTGGACTTGTTCATCGTGGCACTGGGAGCGGTGCTGCTGGTTGTCTCTTTTGTCCGCTCAGAACAAAAACCAATCCTACCGAGTATCCTGCTCGCTTATGGTTTGTTCATGCCTGCCAGTGCAGCCGGTTTTGAGTGGGGAATCGGAGATACGGTCCTGTGGCAGAGCGGCGTACAGATTTTTCTTCTCCATCTGGCATTGGCCACCATCATCGGTGGCATTGTCCTGATGAGCCTGCGTTTCAAGCCGATTAGAGCAAGTGGTTACCTGCTTCTTGTAATGACCGGTGCGCTCTCCCTGGCAGCATTGGTCATATTCACTGGAGTGGTGACTACCATCCGAGATGGAATCCTTACAACCCGCCGGACTGTACCAACGCCCACTGTGTTGATATTGCCTTCCCTGACGCCGACCACACGTCCGACAATTACTGTCACGATCACCCTCACTCCCAGGAATACGTCCACGCCAACAGACACCCTCCAACCCACACCAGCCTATGCTATTATAAATTCTCCATCCGGTGGTGGAGCGAATGTCCGCAGTGAACCGGCGGGTGGGACATTGATCGTGACTTTGATTAACGGCAGCCTGGTCGAAGTGCTGCCTGAAATCCAGAGCGTTGGTGGAGCCACATGGGTACGTGTCCGACTGGCCAATAACTTGCAAGGATGGGTGCTTCAAACCGTTCTCCGCGCGACCAGCCAAATACCGGTGCCGACATCTACTTTCACTCCCACGATGACACCCTAATCCTTCCGCTGCCTGCATCACGCGCTTCCCAAAAAGCTGGCTTTAAAAGTTGGGAAAGCGGGTTTAGATTTATGCAACAAAAATAAACTCAGATTGGAGTTTCACCAATGACCATCCATTTTGGCACAGACGGTTGGCGCGCCGTCATCTCGGATACTTTCACTTTCAGCAACTTGCGCATGCTCACCCAAGCAATTGCAGATGCAGTGGCTTCCGACCACTGGGACAAATCCGGCAATGGAGGTCCAGCGCCGGACCTCACGAAGTGTGTGGTAGGCTATGACACGCGTTTCCTTTCAGACCGGTATGCAGGGGACGTGGCGCGTGTACTGGCTGCCAATGGCTTCACAGTCTACCTGGCCCAGGCTGATGCACCCACACCTGCCATCTCCTACGCAGTGAAAAACCTCAATGCCATCGCGGGCGTAATGATCACTGCATCACACAACGCCCCGAGATATAACGGGGTAAAACTTAAGGCTGCCTATGGTGGTTCGGCCTTACCGGAACAATGTCACCGGGTGGAAGTGTATCTCAACGATAACGAAAATCGCGCTCGCGGGCCCAATTTAATGGATTTCGACCTCGCACGTGAAAAAGGTCTCATCCAGAAGTTCAATCCCCTGCCGGCTTATTTCGACCACCTGCGGAAACTCATTAACTGCGACATCATAGCGGAAAACCCGCAATGTTTCGTGGTTGACTCGATGTTCGGCTCGGGACGGGGCGTGATCAAATCTTTCCTGCAAGGAACTGGCTGTGAAATTACCGAAATCCGCGGTGAAATGAATCCGGGCTTCGGCAACATCCACCCCGAGCCGATCGCCAAGTACCTGGGGGCACTCGCCGGAGCCATCGGCGCGGGAATGGGAAATTTCGGCCTGGCTACCGATGGAGATGCAGACCGAATCGGGGCCATGGACGAACGCAGCAATTTCGTTGACCCGCACAAGATCATGGCGCTGGCCCTGCAGTATCTGGTTGAAAAACGGGGCTGGACGGGTGCAGTAGTACGAACCGTTTCCACCACTCGCATGATCGACCGCCTTTGCAAACGTTATGGATTGAAACTTTACGAAACGCCGGTAGGTTTTAATCACATAGCCGATTACATGATGTCCGAAGATGTGCTTATCGGCGGCGAGGAATCAGGAGGAATTTCGTTCAAGGGACACATCCCCGAAGGAGACGGACCCATAATGGGGCTTTTATTGATCGAGATCATTGCGGCGCAACATAAATCCCTGCATGATCTTGTGCAGGGACTACTTAGCGATGTTGGGCCGGCGTTTTACGAACGCACCGATCTGCGTCTGCAACACCCGGTGGCAAAAAGCGAGTTGACCGATTTCCTGGTCAAAAAAGCTCCCGCGGAGATCGGGGGACAGAAGGTAGCCGAGATCAGCAACATGGATGGAGTAAAATACATCATGGGAGACGACTCGTGGCTGCTCATCCGCCCTTCCGGGACCGAGCCAGTGTTGCGGGTGTACGCTGAGGGACGTTCTCCGGAAATGGTTAAAGCCCTGCTTGGGTATGGTGAAACAGTTGCAGCCAGTGTGACATAACCGAATACTTACGACTTAATCATTATTACGATATTTACAAATTAAAAAACGTGAACCCGCGAAAACGGGTTCACGCGAATACAACCAATAGGGATACCAGTGGTATCCCTAAAGTTTTAATTCAAAGATCATTTCGCCGGCACACTACGCAAACGTCGTGCCACGAAAATCACTGCCAGGAGCGCCAGGCTCAGGACAATCAAGGTGGGCAAACCCACCTGGTCGAAGAAGCCTGTTGTCGCCAAAGCATTCCCTGGGGTGGTCGTCTTAGCCGAGGCCGCCGTAGCTGTCAATTGTATGGCTAATTGAGTTTGCAGGAATACCAATGTGGCCGAATCTGACACAACCGTGGAGGTGGGAGAGGCAACGCTCACTGCTACTACAGGGGTGGAGGTGGCCTTCGGAAGCGTAGGGATGGCAGTTTTGGTCGCCGTTGCGGTCGGCAACGAAGTAGGTGTCCATAAGGCAGCTTCAGCCGTGCTCGTCATTTGCTGAACCACCACTGCATTCCCAGCCTGGATGGTTGCCTGGGCCGAACTTCTCTGAGCGGTCAGGCGCGGCCCCAGATAAAATATATAGGCGGCAAAGCATGCCAGGACCAACAGAATAAGGCCTCCGAGGATGCCTCCTACAATCCAGAATGTCCTGTTATTGGATTCCTCTGGCGGTGTTGTCTCGGAAGTCTCCGCGTTGAGATCCTCATTCAGATCACTATCATTGGGGTTATTGTTTTCGTCCAACATCGCTGCCTTCCTCCTTATTTAATTATATTACCCTAGGACTTCCAAATTGGCAAGCGGAACGAGAATTTGCTCGCCAGAATCCAATCTTACTTCCGCAGCTGCCACCCGCAATCCGCTCGGCATCGGCGTCAGACCAGACCGCAGGTTGACCAAAGTGCCGACCTCGCCGGAATGGGGATCCCGGGTCAGGCGCACCGGCTGTTCGGGAGCAAATGTTTCCACTTCGCGGGGCAAGGGCGGGTCCTGTGTAACAGGTAAAGGAATAAAAATCTCAGGCCGGGCACCCGTTTGCCGGTCTACGTGAAGAGCATTGAGAGTCACCTCACGCTTGGCATTGGTGGAGAGCAATTTGAAGGCCGCACTGTTCAGCGGTCGTTTTAAAAAGCCATCCACGAGGATAATGGGATAAGGGGCTTGCATTGCCTGGGGGACAAGAGCCGGCGACATACTGCCAAGGATGAGTCCACGCAAGGGGAGTTCGGCGGCAGCTCGCAACGTGGCCGGGTCGCCACAGTAACCGGCTAATACAATCGAGCCACGCAAGCTGACATCCAATTGGTTAGCAGCCAAAGATCCTTCCGGAGTCGTCAGCATCGGCAGCATCATGCCGATATTGGTCTCACCATTTCCCCAAACGCCCTGTATATAGGCACCATTGAAAGTAATTTCCACTCCCCGGTCGGTGATCTGGCGAGTTACCGTTCCGGGGATACCAGCATGTAATTCAAATGTATTGTCCCCGATTTCCATCAAAACCTGGCCGTTTCCGACCACCAACACACGCGCGGCAGCAGGTGCACGGACGGTTTGAGGTATGAAGCCATTCTGCCGGGCGATCACATCCCCCTTTGCGACCTGGTCTCCGGCTTTTACTTGAATTAGTTTCTGCGCTACAACAGGTGAGGCTTCAAGAATACGCCCAACATCGATCAGACGATGGTTTTCTCCAAAATGAGCCTCCCCAACCACATCCAATGGATTGACTTTTTGACCTTCTCGGACTGTAATACGGCCCGGTACAGGCAGGAGACGTTCGCGCCGGACAGTGGCAAGCGGGAGGACGTGCGCTACAGGAGCCAACATTTAGAAATCAGCCTCCAAGAGTCCAGATCCATTTTTTGATAATTTCACGCTGGCGAACAGCATTTGCCATGAAATGCAACGGACGACCACGCGCATCAATCACCACGCCCAACGCCGTGCCAGTGACAGGGATCCCTTCACTGCGAGTACGCCCGGGGCCGAAGCCTATATCGGCACGGTGCAGCGGCGTGAGATAAAGGCGGGCGGATTGGCCGGTGAGCAAGGGAAATACTTCGAGTGCGCCTTGCTTGATATCCAAATGAGTCTCATTGCCATTCTGGTATACGAGGCGGCCTCCCAAGATGGGCGTACCCGGGCGGGCATTGACATAAGGAGCTATTACTGTTGCCAAACCGAGGAAGGCACCCGATTCCAATACCTGCACCGGCAGAGCGGAATTACGACTGGCTGCCGCACCCAAGGCCGGTAACAAGTTGTTCTGATCCATAATAAAAGTAGTAATCCCCACCGGTTGGATGGCATCGAGCAGCAGGAGAAGGCTTTGCCCTAGCGTAGGAGCACGCGTGATGACGCTCCCGCCTGCCAGAATTGGCTCGAAATAAGGGGTCAACCCATCCGCAGCGCGACGAACCCGCCCAGACGGAAAATCTTTGGCAAGGCTATTCAGTGCCACCGATAAGATTTGACGAGCCAAGGCTTGTTCGATCGCCAAGTCTTCCGCTGTCGCAGGAATGGTGGCCGGATAGAGCGATTTTTGATATAGGTAATCCCGTACAGTTTCAGCCGGGATCTCGAAGGGGATCCATTTTGAAATTTCTTCAAGGCTGGTATAGCGGAGAAGGTTTATCAGCCCTTCGCCCAAACCCAGTTGGGGATAGACGCCCATGCTCAGCTCGCCACCAAAAGCCGCAGCCACGGTGGCAGCTGATGCACCCAAGTCCACACAAAGAAGGCCCTTGCTGGAATCATATACCCGGCTGAGAAAGCGGATGACCCGTCCTTCTGCATAGGCAGTAGGGACCAAAGTATTCCTGGACCAGTTATTTAATTCATCCACACCGTTCATCTGGCCACGGCGGATCTGAATGTATAGATCAGCCAGAGCATGCTGGGCAGGTTGGAGATCCTCTGTCTCCAGGTCAGGGCGAATGTTAGCACTGATATTTAAAGCGGAAGTCAAGGGTTGTATGGAGGACTTGATCTCTCCGGCAAGGTTCTTATTCCCTGCAAATAACATAGCAGGACGTTTATCCGCAGGCAGGAGGTAACATGCCAGGCCAATCGTTTCTATCAGATGCTGAACTGAATGGGTGGCCCCTCCATCCGTCCCTCCGGCGACAAGAATCAGGTCCGGACTTATCCGCAACAGGCTATCGATTTGTTCTTCTGATTTGCGTTTGTCATTCAACCCCATCGTGTCCACCACGCGCGTGTAGATGGAACGAGCCAAGCGTTGGACACTTTCAACGGTAACATCGTTCAACAGGCCAACCACCACAGTTTTTATGGCAGGTCCCGCAGAGAGGCTGGCGGCAAAAGTATCCACCCCATTCCCTTCACTCGCCGGTACGATCAGATTGTGGTCATCTCCAAGAAACCTTCGACCTGTGACCGTCTGAAGGTTCTCTATAGCCCGGTGGACCCCTTCGCTCAGGTCTTTGTACGGCGCGGCCGCTGTAGAAGGCGCCTGTCCGGAGGCAATAAAGCGGTAACCACCTTCCACAATATCAAACAAGGCCGCACGAGTGGTGACCGTGCCAACATCTATGGCCAAAAGAGATTCGGCATCAACTGTTGAAGCGGGCATGGTCAAGTCTCATAGCTGGATGTGAGGAAATATTCATAGGAAAAGTGCTTTAACTTTGATAATAAAGTCAGAAAGAGAACCGATCCGTTCAATAAGAGCAGTCAAAGAGGCAGAAAAAACACCCGCAAACAAGACACCCAGGGTGATGGCGATGAAGACCTGCCCCACCCAGCCCAGGATGTTGACAAATTTATTGCGCTGCGGTCCGGTGGGGGTGGATTTGGCCCCAAAATGGAAATAGGCCAGTGTTGTGATCGTACCAATCAGCATTAAGATACCGAAAAACAGACGCTCAAAGAAGTTTTGTCCGGCATTGGAAATATCCATCACATTAAATGAAGCCTGGGTCTGGGGGATGATGGTACCCAGAACTGCCCCTCCAATCGCCACAGCCGCGGCGATACCGACCAAATATGCAACTGCAGGATTCCCCAACCTGGAGGTGCGCGTTGAAATTTTCATCAAAAGCAAAACCCCCAGAAATAGGGCGAGGATGGCCAATATACGTTGGGTAAGATCACCCCTCAATAGTGGATTGAATAACCGCGGCCAGAGGACTTGCCACCAGGCCACCGCGGCAGCGTAACCGGCGGAAACGCCGACAAAAATGTACACGGCGACACGAAAAAAGGCGTTATCGCCAAAGAGGTAGCTTAAAATCATCAGTGTGAGTAAGAAACTGATCAACCCACCAAGCAGATCGGCAGACAGGGCCCCAGGCATCGTTAGACCTCTTCTCGAGAACCGCTGCGACGAGCGCGCCAGGCAGAAAATGCGCTCCAGATCGCACCGATGGCAATTATCAATTCGGCAGCCAGTGTCCCGATACTATATGAATCCCAATAATGATCGGCCAGGCCGGGACGGTTATAACTCTGTTCGTATGTCTTTGCATCCACAATGCCCGAGACGAGCCCTTTGAGCTGGCCCGAATCGAAATACGGCCTGACCATCGGTTCCGCCTGAGCGCTGATGACCATTATCATCGGCGTTTTTCCAAGATAGCGGCCAGATTGTTCAATCCAATTGCGACCGGTGTCAGCATTGTCGGTCAGGATGATCACTGCGGCAAAATCGCTCAATTGGGTCACACCTTGCAGCCAAACAGGTCCGCCATTCGCCGTAAAAGGCATGGCAACAGAGGGTGCACTGGCGAAAAGGGATATACCCGTTGGGCCGCCTGCAAGATAGCCCAGGTTTGCATATTGTTCCCCACTTTTATATTGATGCGAGTTCACCAGCAACGCATTCTTCAAGAAACGTTCGGCCAAGGCCGTTCCAGTTGGTGATGTAGAAACCATCGCGAGGCGCGCACCTTTAGCTTGTAGCTGGTCGACAAACGGTGCCGCCACTGCCTCTAGTTCACCGGAGAGGGCGGGGTCGTACTCAAATGCAATCAAGACAGGAGCATTTGTGGGAATCGCTTCAATCAGCGCAGAGGTGGCGCCTTTATCAGATGACAATAAGGTAGGTGGTGGGGTTAACCGTATTTGAGGAATAACAAACGGGAGACCAACCGCCAGGACAAGGAGAACGGTGATCAGCCAGCGCCATAGCCGATTAGAGGTAAGGCGCGACGCTTTGACCGTGCGATTTTGGGTTTCACTTGCAACCAGGCTCTCAAGATTGGAGATATAACGCTGTTGTGTATCAGATATCTGGAGTTTGACCGAATAGGCCGGGGGTTTGCGCAATGCTCCCAAACCTGGTCCTGAGGGTAATACCCCAATCAAGCCAGCCAAGGGGCCACTCTGCTCAGTAACTTGTTCTTCGCTGTAGGTGTTCGCCTTAGCTTCATCGACCACTGATTCCACCGGACGCATGGCCTGGACCCAAGAGGGCAATGCAGCAGCTTCAATATCAGCAGCAGGAGGTTGGTCTCCTTCGGAAGGAGCGCTCTTTTCTGCTCCTTGCTCCGGCTTAAGTTTGGAAAGCCAATCGGGTGCTTCCATCGAAAAGGCCGATTCGCCGGTAACGTCGGGAGGATTGCCCTTATCGATTATTAACGCCGGAGGGCCGCTGGTAGGCGGAGCAGTGCGTTCAATGCCAGAAAGCCATTCGGGAAGTGGTTCGTTGCCCTTCTTTTGAGATGGCGGTTCGGAGACCACCTCGTAGTCGTCTTTATGCTTCTCAACTTCTTCGGCAGCATGAATATCTGCCTGCAACTGAGTGAGCCAACTAGGAGTGTCTCCGGGCGGCGTAGCGCCGGATGGAGGTTCGCTGCCAGGCGCATTTGCTGAAGTTTCAGATTCTGAAACTGGCTTTGATTCGAGGTTCGACAGCCAATCCGGAACATTCCCCGCTGAAGATGGAATGGGTGCCCCGGCTTCGGGTTCCACGCCAGAGAGCCAGTTTGGAACGGATTCATTTTGGTCAGCAGTTGAAGCAAATTCCGAATCGGCGCTTTTTCCCTGGAGTTGATTCAACCAGTCGGGGAGGTTATCCATGGAGGGAGTCTCCCCTCCAGTAGAAATCGACGGGGTTAATCCGGCTTCGGCATTTTTCTCCTGAAGTTGGTTCAACCAATCCGGGAGTTTCTCTCGAGAGGCGGGTTCCCCCGCTGCAGTTGCAGGCGGTGTTGACTCAGGCTCGGCAGTCTTTTCCGGGGTTTGGTTCAACCACTCTGGAAGATTTCCCGCAGAAGCAGGTTCTTCTATTCCGCTGATAGGAGAGCTACTCTCGGGTCCATTCTCTGCTGAAATCCCCGGCAGACCCGAGAACCAATCAGGAATTTTCTCTCCCCCCGATGGTGGGGCAGGCGGTTCGGGCGATTTCGATTCGGTAGATTGGAATGATTTCAACCAGTCGGGAGTTTGATCATCTGATAAAGGCGAGGCTGGCGCTTCAAAGGAAGCTTTTTCTTCGGCAGGAGCTGCAGAGGTCGCAGCTTGCGAACCGGCATCCAATCGTGACATCCAATCAGAATTGCCCAGTTCGGGAGTTGATTCAACTTCTGATTCCTGATTTGTTGCGGATTCTCCGGTTTTTTCTGGGCGCAACCCGGCGAGCCAATCGGGCACCTCTTCATTTTCAGTGGAAGGTTTGTCGAGGCCTGCCAGCCAATCAGGTAATTCACCGGTTGATTCCGAAGCGGGAGTCGCCGGAGTCTCTATCGAATGATTCTCACCTGAAGAAGCAGCATTACCGGAGTTGGCCTCGATCGAGTCCTTGCCTCCGCGCAATGAACGCAGCCAGGACGGCAAGGCCCTTTCCAGCTCAGCGGTATTTTTGGGAGTGGGGGCTTCACCAGGATGAATGGGTTCTGAATCGTCCGATGAGGGAGGAAGGACCGGTTTCAGACGCGCCCCGCAGTACTGGCATACATCCAGATCTGGAGGATTAACCTTGCCGCACATCGGACAGCGAGTGTCTGCCATTATTTCCCCCCATAGGGCCGGTCAGCGCCAAAGAGCACGCGCAAACCGGTGGCCAATGTGCCAAGAGCCACGCCGATCAAAATTCCACGCGCCCCTGCGGCGGCAAAAACCTGAGAGACAATTGGACGCACCAATCCGCTGAGACCTGGTACTTCACCCAAGAAAGGAAGAGAGACGGTACCAAAAAGGGTGAGTAATGCCGTGACCAGAAATATGACCGAGAGTAGGTTCAGGCGGCGGCGCAAAAGGCGGATGGCAGCATAAGTAAGTGTAACCGCCAACAAGGCCATCAAGCTGGCCTCTACAGGCAATTGGATATAATTAAATGCGCCGCTATACAATGTCGCCGAAAAGGGGATGAAATAAGCTGCCAGGCCAAGCAGAAAAGTGATCACCAGGGCGATGATCATGATGATGCTATAACTTGAACCTTTTTGCTTGCGTTGGATCTTTTTGAAATGAACGAAAAACAAATTACTGACGCCAACCAATATGGCAAATCCCGCCAAAGTGACGGCCCAGTTTAACAAGATGATACGCAGATTGGTCAGAACAGGCACTGGGAAGAAATAACCTGCCAAGACAAGTACCCCGACGATAATGGCAAAGGCGACAAGACCAATTCTAATGATAGTCGCGAATAGACCCTTTAATTTCACAAGACACCTATCAATGTTAGGAATCCGCCGACCAGAATAAAGGCGATGATCGACCAGCGCAAGATATCCTGCATGGTCAGGCTGGAATTATGCAAACCGCCTGCATCTGTGTAAGCGCCAGAGGCAAAGAGTTCTTCGCCGATAAGGGGTTCCTGAGCACTGGCATACAATACAGCCTGAGCAGTGATGTTATCACTGCCCGCCAGGGTGAAAGTATTCTCGCGTTCGGCAGCATCAGTTAGCAAGCCAGCTTCAACGCCGAAATACCCCATGAGTACATTCGCAGAGATATTTTCATCATGAATGGTTGTTATCGCCCCAGCGGCGTAGGAGAAAGGTGTCAGTCCGGCCAACCGTCCTGAAGTTGGATCATACGCGCCCTGGGCAGTGACCTGGGAGGCGGCTTGTAAAGTATCCTGGGAAAGGATAGCAACGGCTGGATCGCCCGAGGTAGCGATGGGAGGATTGTCTCCGGCAGAGGTCAGTTCGGCTAGCCTCCGGAGAAGTAGAAGGCCGGCCAAGCCAGAGGCAGATTGAGGTGTGACCAGCGAACCGCGCCCGAGGGAGACATGCAGGCGGGTCCCGTCTTCAACTACACGGCCAACCGCATGACGCATGCGAGTGAAAGCAGGAATATCGCGAAAGACCGGGGATGACTTGCGATGCAAGAAGGAAAATACGACCAGCAAGACTGCGCTGATCAAGACGATCCCAAAGCCTATCAGGCCAACAACCGTGTCGCTCACAAGGTATTCTTCTCCCGTAAAAAAGCAGCAAAGGCCAACGCCTCCTGGCGGTCTTCCAACAAATCCGCCAGGGCATCCCGCTGAACATCATTCAAAGCAGGACGCAGGAAAGGGCCCCCAAAATAAAGCGCCTGAGCCCCCAAAACAGCCAAGGGACCGGCGCCTTCCAATAAAAAGATAGCCATGTTTTCCAAGCCGCGCCGGCGGAGGAATTCGGCCCAGGCAGGCCAGGCAGAACGAGTTCCAGCGAATGAATTCATCTGCATGTTAATATCAGTATAGCACAAGTTGCGAATAGGCAAAAACAGATGAGGAACAACCACGCCGGTTCGAATTGTACTGCCTTTTGTATAATTCTGTAAACTTCATTACAGAACCGTTAGTTGCAATCAGGACAGCTGCATTAAACTATGCGCAGTAAAAGATAAACGCTTTGAAATCACACATTCAACTCACCCATTGAAAAGCCATTCATGTACTTCAGTTCAAGGATAGTATAATTTTGAAGATTTCCAAATAAGGAATGTTAATATTCAAATTAATCCTTGAACCGATCCCAGCGCGGAAGCCGGCAAAAGCGCATTCTTAAAAGCGGATTGAGGGTCCACACCCTGCCTAAAGGAGCAAATAATGATCTACGGAGAACGCATTCGTCTACGTCGTGACGAGCGCAGCGACATCCCCAAATTTGTCGAATGGTTGAACGATCCGGAAGTCCGCCGTTATCTTCTTTTGTCCATGCCCATTTCGCAGGCAGCAGAGGAGAATTGGTTCGAAAACATGCTCAAGCTGCCGGCTCATGAACAGCCTTTTGGGATCGAGATACGGCAGGTTATCGCTGAAAGTGGCACCGATGGTTGGCAGTTGATCGGCAATTGCAGTTTCATGGAGTTTAATTGGACCGCCCGCAGTGCCGAGGTGGGCCTTTTTATAGGCGACAAATCCTGCTGGAACAAGGGATATGGCACGGAAGTTATGCGCTTATTGTTGCGGGTCGGTTTCGAAACATTGAACCTGAACCGAGTTTTCTTGCGCGTCGATGAGGATAATAAGGGCGGCATACGCGCTTACGAAAAAGCCGGTTTCGTCCATGAGGGGTGCATCCGGCAAGGAACTTACCAAAACGGTGAATACCGTGATATGCTGCTTATGAGTGTCCTTCGCTCAGAGTGGACTCTGGAAAAGCAGGTGAATTGATGGCCCAATCGAACGAATTACAAGTTTATGGCGGCATCAAGCTCTATGCAGGGACTGCCAGCCCCGATCTGGCCCAGAAAATCGCAGATTATCTTGGAGAAAACCTATGCGGCCGGGATATCATCCAATTCCCAAATGAGAACCTGTTCATAAAACTTCATACCAGTGTACGCGGCCAGGATGTATATATCATCCAGCATACGGCCGCGCCGGTCCACCGTAATTTGATGGAACTCTTGATCCTGCTCCAAACCTTGCGGTTGGACTCGGCCGCCCGCATCACGGCGGTAGTTCCGTACCTATGTTATGGACGCTCGGATAAAAAGGACCAGCCGCGTATCCCCATCACGTCACGCCTGGTGGCCGATATGATCCAGATTGCCGGAGCGGATCGTTATATGACACTTGACCCGCATGCCTATCAAATCCAGGGTTTTTTCTCCATCCCAGGTGACGTGCTGAATGCCTCTTCCATCCTGGTAGATTATGTGAAAGAAAACTTGCGCCCCTATCTCAAGGATCCGGTAGTCGTTACGGTGGACCTGGGTTATGCTAAGAAAGGCCGGAATTTTGCAGCAGGAATAGATGCTCCAATCGCCTTCATCGAAAAACGCCGTGTTTCCAATGATGCCAAGGCGCAGGCGTTGACCATCATCGGCGATGTAGAAGACAGGGATATAGTCTTAGTGGATGATGAGGTGGATACGGGCGGATCAGTTGTTCAAGCAGTTAATCTAGTAAAAGAGTATGGGGCACGGCGTATCTATGTTACATTCGTTCACCCCATTTTCTCGGGGAGCGCAGTCGAAAAATTGGCAGCTTTGCCTGTAACCGAATACATCACCACCGATAGCGTCCAGATCCCCGCAGATAAACGGGAGGCATTTGGGAAACGTCTGACCATCCTGACTGTGGCTCCTTTACTCGGAGAAGTGATCCGGCGCGCCCATGAAGGCCGCAGCGTTGGGCAGATGTTCAATGAGTAAGATAGATCTTTTGTCAATCTGCCAAAATTAGCTCTTTGTGTGCAGCTCTACTTGCTTTCCATTTTAATTACTAACATGAGCATCACCATCCGCAAAGCCACGTTTGAAGATGCAGCAGGCATCGCAAAAGTTCACGTAGATTCCTGGAGAACCACCTACCAGGGTCTCCTCTCAGATGAGTTCCTGGCGAATCTCTCCTATGAGAGACGAGCTCAAGGTTGGGCGGAAAGTCTGGCGAATCCGCAAGGTACTGGTTTCGTGTATATTGCTGAGACAGAACCCGGAAAAATCATCGGCTTCGTTTCGGGCGGGTCACGATATGAAGATGAACCGGATTATAAAGAATATCGGAGTGAGGTATACGCCATCTATCTTTTGAAACAGGCGCAAGGTCAGGGCACGGGTCGCAGACTGATGGAGGCTGCCATGCGCGAATTGTGCCAACGTGGTTTTTCCACCATGTTATTATGGGTATTAAAAGACAACCACCTCTCCCGCCAATTCTACGAAGCCATGGGCGGGAAATATCTGCGTGAAAAACCTATAGAAATCGGTAATCAGACCTTGCTCGAAGTTGCTTATGGCTGGACAGATATATGCGCAACGATCCAATAAGGAGTTAATATGCCGCCCCAGTTTAATAACTTAAATGAATTAACTGTTTTCCTTAATGCAATGGACGAACGGATCAAAACATTGGAAAGCCGGAACGAGTCCCTGCAGCGCTATGTCACCGAGCTGGGAGGAGACGCTCAAAAAATGTTGCCCAAGACAAGTTTGTTGAGTAACAGTTTCATCCAACGAGCAATGGCAGTTTGGGGCCATTACTTCGTCGCTCAGCTGATTATTTCGATTCCAATCCTTTGCATCTATTTCGTTTTCGTTTTTCTAATTCTCCAAAATGGGATTAATCTTCCTCAAATACCATGAAAGTCAAGTATGCCTGAACTTCCCGAAGTTGAGACCATCGTCCGCTTGCTACGCCCCACGCTGATCGGCAAGAGCATCCTTTCCGCTGAGCTGTATTGGGAACGCACTCTCGTAACCCCCTCCCCCGAGGAGTTCAAGAAACTCGTACGCGGTCAACAGATAAAGGAGGTTTTTCGCCGGGCAAAATTTTTCTGCCTGCAGCTTTCAACGACCTGCCTGCTGATCCACCTGCGCATGAGCGGCGATATGCTGGTTGTACTGGGAGGTTATAAACCCGCCAAGCACGACCGGCTGATCCTGAAATTGACCGAAGACACGACCCTGGTCTTTACCGACCCACGGAAATTCGGGCGGGTCTGGCTTGAAGATGACCCGGCAGAGATCTTCAACAACCTTGGACCAGAACCTCTCTCCGACCAGTTCACCTCGACCTGGCTGTATGAGTCCTTGCATGCACAACACCGGTTGCTCAAACCGCTCCTGCTCGACCAATCCTTCCTCGCCGGGTTGGGGAATATTTACACTGATGAAGCTTTGCATCTGGCAAGGCTCCATCCCCTGATACACTCGGATTCAGTCACCGCCAACGAAGCAGAGATCCTGTGGATGTCGATCCGTGAAGTGCTGGAAGATGGGATCCGCCATAACGGAGCGAGCATCGATTGGGTTTACCGCGGCGGAGAGTTCCAGAATCATTTCAGGGTTTACGGACGAACGGGAGAACCCTGCCCAATTTGCGGAACGAAAATCGAGCGCATTGTTGTGGGCGAGCGAGGTACTCATTTTTGCCCTCAATGTCAGGTATACACTAACGAATAAATTCGTTAAAATATACAGAAAGAAAAGTTGCAAGGAATGAGGAGTAAAGATGAATGGCGTAATCATTTTTTGGCTCTTTACTTTCACCTGTTTGGGGGCATTCATTGGCGCGGCGATCGAACGCTGGTTGAGCCGGCGTTCCAAAGGTACTGCCCATGCCACGCCAGTTGATAATAAGCTTGCAAAGGAAGGTGATCTAAAAGTCCTGCAAGCCTGGCGGACACCGGCCGGAAAAGTCTGGCTGGAAATGGATGGGACACGTCTAGAGGACAAATCCGCCTTGCAAACGGACCAGCAACGCAGGTTGTTGAACCTTGTGCTTGATCTGCGCCCATGGCTGGGGCCAGCTTCCGCCAGCGAACCGAATCCTGCGGCCAAACCGGCAGCGGCTGAGAGTGCTTCTCCTTTTGAGAAAAAGAAGGTTCAACCTGGCGATGACAAAGTTAAACCTGCGCCGGTCATGAAAACGATCGTCGAACAAATTAACGATGTCCTGCAAGCTAAACTGGCGACCAGCGTTTTCAAGGATCGAGGCATCGAACTGACCGAAGGTCCCGGCGGTGCTGTGATGGTGAAAGATGGTTTCAAACAATTTGAGGGGATAGATTCTGTAACGGATCCGGAGGTGAAGGCGCTTATCCGGCAATCTGTGGCAGATTGGGAAAAATCCACCAAATAGATCGTCGTAAGAGATTCTGATGGCGAAATGAGTGATGCAACTGACCGTGGGCGGGATAATATCCTGCCCACGTTTTTTACGGCTTTACGCAGCTACTTGAATTAAGTAAAGGCTCAGCTCTCTAAATGTTTTTTACCAAATACAATTCCCCGCGCTCAAACCCACGTTCCAGATAATATTGAGCCGTCCCTACTGCGGCGATGACCGCCATGCGGCGATATCCTTTCAGGCGGGCGATTTTATCCGCCTCAGCCAGAAGCCGCGTGCCGAGGCC
Organism: uncultured Chloroflexia bacterium; assembly: GCA_963831885.1. Taxonomy (GTDB): domain Bacteria; phylum Chloroflexota; class Anaerolineae; order Anaerolineales; family Villigracilaceae; genus UBA877. The sequence goes on from CAWHSJ010000001.1 coordinate 110,343, forward strand.
GGCATGTTGCGCCGCGCCCGTCTGTTCCACACCTACGGCAAGCGATTGTCCATAAACGTGGACCTCACGGATGATGGCTGCCGCGGCAAGGTCGTTCATACCGGTAGCAGGCGAATCTTGATCCGGCAACGAGAGCCTCAGGAAACCTGCAATCCTGTCTTCTGGAGTAACAAAGGAGAGGAAGTGCTCTTCGGCTCCATCGGGGTGATAGACCATGTCATCCAGCTGAAGGCCGGATAATTCCAATTTTTCCCCGCGCACCTCTCGGCAACGGATGCAATTACAACGCGTGCCACGCCGGGCTAATTCAGCCTGGACATCCTGCCGTAAGCTGCTGCGTTTGTTCCCGGAAATTACATGGGTGGAAGGGATATCACGGATGATGCGGTTGACGCGACAATAGCGTGGGATGGATGGTTTTATATCCGCGATGAGGTCCACAAGTTCTTTGGTGGTATAGGGTTTGTATTCTCCGCGTTTCCAATATTCATAAAGTGGCGCATTTTCGAGCAGTTGAGTAGGGTAAATCTTGATCTCATCAGGACACAAACCTTCCCACAGACGTGGAAAATCGAGGCGGTCGGTCTCTGGGGTGGCTCCGAAGAGGCCAGGCATCCAATGCAGGACGATCTTGAAGCCGCCTGCACGCAATTGTGCCACGGCGCGGTGTGACTCTGCAACCGTGTGACCACGTTTATTAAGTTTCAGGATGGCATCATCCAGACTCTGCACACCCATCTGTACTTTCGTTACACCCAGGGAGCGGAACCAGGCCAATTCGTCCGGCGATACTTCATCCGGGCGAGTTTCAACAGAGAGTCCTACGTTGCGGTTCCCGGCAGTTTCATTGATGAAAAATAGTTCATTCATCCCTAAAGCCTCCCCTTTCGGGGAAGGAACAGAGGTGAAAGAGTTCATGGCTTCAAAACAACGCCGTACAAACCATTCCTGGTAATCACGCCGGTAGGAAGAAAATGTACCCCCCAGGATGAGCAACTCAACCTTGTCGGTCGGGTGTCCCACCGAAGTCAGCGTTTCCAGGCGGGACCTGACTTGAGCATAAGGATCGAAGTCATGCTCCAGGGCACGCATTGCCCCGGGTTCATCCGGCAGATAGGATTTTGGCATGCGCACGTCATCCGGGCAAAAGATGCACGTACCCGGGCAGGGATAAGGCTTGGTCAATACAGTGACTGTCGTCACGCCGGAAAGCGTGCGCACGGGCTTCAGGCGGATGGCTGCCAATAAGGTCTCGTTTTCTTCCCATTCACCGCTTTCGATCAATTGCTGATAAGCCGCCACCAAAGCTGATTTATTCACATGGCCTTCATCGGTAGGATGCCGACGAACAGCTTCCAGCACCGGGATCCCGCTTTGTACATCATCCAAAATGAGGCGCGCCAAAGCCATTGTCTCTGGTTTGGGGGAACGGAGTTGCTGAAAACTGCTTTTTCTAACCATAGATACACAAAGTATAATGAAACAAACTATGAAAAGCCAGACAGTTGCACGCCTGCTTTCCCTGAACAAACAATTCTACCAGACCTTCGGATATGAATTCTCATCCACGCGGCAACGCCTGCAACCGGGGGTACTGCAGATTTTGGATAAGCTGTCGGGCGAAGAATCCATCCTTGACCTGGGTTGCGGAAACGGTGAATTGGCACGCGAACTGATGCGACGCGGCCATCGGGGACGGTATGCAGGAGTGGATTTCAGCCTGCCATTACTGGAAGTGGCCCGGCACGGTTGGGAGGATTCGCCGGCCACCTTTTTGCGGGCTGACCTGATGGCTTCCAGCTGGGGAAAACGGATCGCCGCGACCGTTCTCAAGCCTTTTGATTGGGTAACTGCCTTCGCAGTGTTGCATCACATCCCAGGAAATGAAGCCAGGCTAAGTATTATGAAGAAAGTACATAAGCTGCTGCGCCCGGGAGGGCTGTTCACCCATTCTGAATGGCAATTCCTGGAAAGCGACAAATTAAAAAGCCGCATCCAGCCATGGGATACCGTGAGACTTTCTACAGAAGATGTAGATGCAAATGATTACCTGCTTGACTGGCGCAGCGGTGGACATGGGCTTCGTTACGTCCACCATTTCGATGAGATGGAACTGAAAGCCCTGGCTGAAGCGAGCAATTTTCGGGTACGTGAGACATTCCGCTCCGATGGCACAAATGGATTATTGGGCCTGTACCAGGTTTGGGAGGTCATATAACCACCAAAGCTGAAATTGTCCATGACTGGCTCCCGCGTTATACCGGCACTCCCCTGGAGCAGTTCGGAAAATATATCCTATTGGTCAATTTCAATATTTACGTGCGCATGTTCGCGAAGATAAATGAAACGCAGGTGTGCTGCGAGGACATGCCCATGCCCAATGCCACTGCAAACGGCATCAGCATCATCAATTTTGGGATGGGGAGTGCCAATGCCGCCACGGTCATGGACCTGTTATCCGCCATTCAACCCAAGGCAGCACTCTTCCTGGGAAAGTGCGGCAGCCTGAAGAAGAAACCAGGGGTGGGCGATTTTATTCTGCCGATCGCGGCCATCCGCGGCGAGGGCACCTCCAACGATTACTTCCCCCCGGAAGTACCGGCATTGCCGGCTTTTAACCTGCAGAAGGCCGTTTCGACGACTATCCGGGACCGAAATCACGACTATTGGACCGGTACGGTTTATTCGACCAACCGGCGTGTGTGGGAACACGATGAAGAATTCAAGAATTACTTGCGCCGCATCCGCGCCATGGCTATCGATATGGAGACGGCCACCATTTTTTCGACCGGTTTCTATAACAAGATTCCCACGGGGGCGCTGCTGTTGGTCTCCGACCAACCCATGACACCGGATGGAATCAAGACAGCCAAATCCGATGCAAAGGTGACGAAGGATTTTTCCGAGCTGCACCTGCGCATCGGGATTGATTCGCTTAAGGAGATCATCAACGACGGTCTGACCGTCAAGCATTTGAAGTTTTAGGGCGGAGTTTTTTGGGGTAGAATCCAAGTGAAATTTGGCACAAGCAGCTTCACGGCCAAATTTTGATCAATCCAGTCAAACGAAATTCTTCGAATAAATCCTTATTGCCCTCCTCCTGTTTTTTTTGTCTGGGCAAAGAACGAGGTCGACCATGAAACGCTGGAATGGCTGGGGCGACGAAACTACAATTTATCCATTGCCGGACTCTGCTGCCCGCTACCTGGCGGATCAGATCGGCGAGGGGCCTCAACTGGCAGATGCCAGTCTCCCCGAGCTTTTAGCTTGCATCCAGAAATCACGGTTGCCAGCGCACCCGCTCATCTCAACCAGTAGTGAAGAACGTTTGCGGCATGCGCGCGGGCAATCCCTGGCCGATTGGATCGCCTTACGCTCCGGCCAGATCGAGACCTTTCCGGATGGTGTAGCTTATCCGGCCTCCGACGAGGAGGTGCGCACCCTGCTCACATTTGCCCGCCAAAGTGGAGTGAAAGTGATCCCTTATGGCGGGGGAACCAGCGTAGTCGGGCACATCAACCCACTCTCAGGCGATTCTCCCATATTGACCATGGACATGACCCGGCTCAATCGCATGCTGACATTGGATGAAGTGAGCCATCTAGCCACATTCGAGGCCGGCGTGGTGGGACCGGAGATCGAGAAGCAGCTCAACGCACGGGGATTTACGCTGGGGCACTTCCCTCAATCCTTCGAACTCTCCACCCTGGGCGGATGGATCGTCACCCGATCCAGCGGGCAGCAATCTTACCATTATGGGCGCATTGAAAATCTCTTTGCCGGAGGCCACATTGAGACACCCATCGGCGAAATAGACCTACCTCCGCATCCGGCTTCCGCAGCCGGGCCTGACTTAAAACAGATCATTCTCGGTTCGGAGGGACGCCTGGGTGTGGTGACACGGGCCACCATGCGAGTACGCAAGCTGCCGGAGACCGAAGCCTTCTATGGGGTTTTTTTCCACGATTGGGAACAGGGCAGCGCGGCCGTGCGAGAGATCGCCCAGGCAGGCATCAACGTCTCCATGCTTCGACTAAGCAATGCATTAGAAACAGCCACCACCCTGGCGCTATCCGGAAAGGATGCCCTGGTCAAATGGGCCGGGCGCGGTCTGCGGGTAGCCGGTTTCAACGACGAACGGTCGCTGCTCGTCTTCGGTGTGACCGGGGAGCGACGCCAGGCCAACCATGCGCGCCAGGAAGCGTTGGAGATCGTGCGGGCGCATGGCGGTTTGATGACGGGCACGGCCATAGGCAAGATGTGGAAGAAATCGCGTTTTTATGCACCTTATCTGCGCAATACCCTTTGGGAACGCGGCTATGCTCTCGACACGCTCGAGACTGCCATCCCGTGGGCGAACGTTGCTGCGACCGCATTGGTAACGCAAAAAGTCATCCGGGAGGGTCTTGCGGAAAGCGGTGAGAAAGTATTGGCCTTTGCGCATCTTTCTCATGTTTATAATGATGGCGCAAGCATTTACATCACTTATCTGTACCGGCGCGCAACTCATCCCGCCGAAACCCTGCGCCGCTGGCAGACCCTGAAAGGTGCAGCCAGTCGGGCCATCTTAGCGCATGGCGGGACGATTTCCCACCAGCATGGCGTCGGCCTCGACCATGTTCCATATCTCGAAGCGGAGAAAGGTCCCCTCGGAATGCTGACATTGGAGAATGTACGAAAGACCTTCGATCCGCAAGGGCTGCTTAATCCCGGCAAGCTTCTGCCCTGAGGCGAACATGGATGTGATGGAGCATGCAGCAAAATTAAAACGAGAAGCCGACCTGGTCATGCAAGCTGTTGGGCTGTATGAAATCCTGGGTTCATATGGGGAGATCACTCCAACGGGTAGCTACTTGTTGGATGTGATGGTCTATCCTGATATTGACCTGTACATGCCCAAGGTAAGTATCAGGCAGTTATTCGAAATCGGCGCCCGTCTGGCCGAATCTGCCCTCGTTACTCGCGTGGTCGTCGAAAAGTCCACGGTCCCGAATTTGCCGGGAGGATTATTTTTACAACCCCGCATCAGCTATGGTGAATGGGAGCGTCCATGGAAGATCGATATCTGGTCGCTGGATGAGGCAGTTTTAGAAGAAACAATGAACCCGATGCGGCGATTTGCAACCAGGATGACGCCGGCTTTGCGTAAACAGATCCTGCAATATAAAATCTCACTCCTGAACGACGAACACCGCACGCCCAGTTTTAGTGGGTATTTCATCTACAAGGCATTTATCGACGAAGGGCTATCAGACTTCGGTCAAGTGACCCAATACTTAATTGACAACGGAATCAACATTGAAACCAGCCACCGCAATTAACGTCAAAATCCTCAGCCTGGGAGAACCCGAACGCTATTCCGTGCGACGACTGGTCGTTTGGGCGCAGCAGGAGCTTCTGAAAACGCTCCCCCACCTGGAACTGAAAATCACCGAGGTGAACAAAGCCGTTGAAATTGGCAAATACGCCCAGGTATTGGTGTTACCAACGTTGGTTATTAATGAGAAAGTGGTCTGCAGCGGAAGGTATCCAAACCGGGAGGAGGTATTTATCTGGATAAGAGACGCAATTGGAATAAATTAGTACACAGGGGCAAGCGGCTACTTGACCCCACAATGAATAAAAGAGGATGTTTCTATGTGGACCAAAGGCTGGCGTGAGAACGTCTGGTCACAGCTTGACAGTGAATTCGACCTGATCGTGATCGGAGGAGGCATTACCGGGGCAGGTATCCTGCGGGAAGCTGCACGGGCCGGCCTAAAAGCCGTCCTGTTCGAACAAGGCGATTTTGCCTCCGGTACTTCGAGCCGTTCCTCCAAACTCGTCCACGGGGGGCTGCGCTATTTGAAGAACGCGCAGATCAAATTGACCTATGAATCCGTTCACGAGCGCGAGCACCTGCTGAAGGAAGGGCGCGGGTTGATCACGCCCCTGCCATTCGTCATGGCCAACTTCCGCGGCGACAAGACCCCCGGGTGGGTTTTTGGGATCGGTTTGACCATGTATGACTTCATGGCGCTCAAGTGGAACCATGCTGCCTACGACCCGGCCGGCTTGCGTGCCCTCATCCCCCAGCTCTGCGCCCCAAACCTTGTCTCAGGTTATCGGTATTTCGACGCCCAGACCGACGATGCCCGCCTGGTCTTACGGGTGGTGCAAGAGGCAACGAATGACGGCGCGCTGGCCTTGAACTATGCTCGAGTGGAAGGACTGTTAAAGGCCAAGGGGCGTGTATGTGGAGTCGCCCTGCGGGATATGGCAAACGAGGATGGCGGTCAGACGATCGAAGTACGCGGCCAGGTGGTCATCAGCGCTACGGGAGCATGGGCCGACGAATTACGCAAGCAGGTGCGAGGTCGCGGGCGTTTACGGGTACTGCGCGGCAGCCATCTCTTTCTGCCGCAGTCCAAACTCCCGCTGACACGGGCGGTTACTTTCCTGCATCCTAAAGATGGAAGACCGGTCTTTATCCTGCCGTGGGAGGGCGTGACGCTGGTCGGCACCACCGACGTGGACCACAGCGAGACACCTTCCACGGATTTGCATATCAGCATCGATGAAGCGAAGTATTTGATGGAGGCTGTTACTCACACTTTTCCTGAAATGGGCCTGACTTTGGAAGACGTACAGTCCACCCTGGCGGGTATTCGCGCAGTGGTAAATACCGGCAAAGCAGATCCATCGAAAGAGTCGCGCGAGTACGTGCTTTGGAATGAATCCGGTCTGCTGACCGTCAGCGGGGGAAAATTAACAACCTTCCGACTGATGGCACAGAAGGCGCTGCGGGCGGTCCGCGCCACTTTGCCGGAACATACCCGGCGGAGAAGTGATGAGCGCGTGCTTGACCTTCTACCTCCCGAAACAACCTTATGCGACATCTCACCCGACTCACGCCTGCGCTTGATGGGACGTTACGGAGCAAAAGCCTGCAACCTGGTCGAGGCGGCGCAACCGGGCGAATTGACGACCATCGGTCCAAGCCCTTCACTGTGGGCGGAACTGCGCTGGGCTGCCCGTTCGGAGGGAGTGGTTCACCTGGATGATCTGCTGGCCAGGCGGGTACGATTGAATATAAACCTGCCTGGCGGGGGAATAGATGAACTGGCAAAGATCCGGGAAACCGTCCAGCCGGAATTGGGCTGGAGCGACGAACGCTGGGAGGAAGAGGCCGGGCGCTATAAGCGAATTTGGGAGGATTATTATTCGCCGGTGTAGTTAAAGACATGAATTGGATAAGAGAAGAAGAAGCATTCGTACCTGAGGTTCGAAAAAAATTTGAATATTTCTCCAAAATTCTTATAATGGTCTTTCGTAAGTTATGTATATAAATATGGGGAGATTCGATATTATCAGGCCAAAAGAATAAAGATAGTTCTCGTCTGGAGACGTTTGATACCGGCATGCAAAAAAGTAGTCGTTCCTGAGGAACGACTGAGGAACGACTACTACCGTTTATGGATCTACATTTCCTGCAAGGTCGCATGAACTGTGAAAGTGGTGCATAGGACAAAACGAGTAAAGGTAAAATGATTGTGCCTAACAGGCAGGAGGAGAACGATAAAGAGTTCACACATATATTATAGCACAAATGTTCTGATATTTATAATTCAGACATGACGACGGACAGTCCCTTCCGAAAGCAAGGAAGTCTCTCTTGTAGATTGGGGGTCAACTGAATTGGCCCTGAATGGGTCTTCCCAAACAGCGTTTGGAGCACTCCCGCCCCATCCCCTGCCCTTCCCCGAGCTTTGTAGACCTTTTTTTCAGACCAAATTGAGTCCGGGGAAGGGTGATAATAACGTCAAAAAAGGTCTGAGCGGGCCAAGAACGCCACGCTCAGACCTTTTTTGCCGGTTACGTGCAAAATGGCCGAATTCATATGCGAAGGCCAGATTTTCTTATTGCTTTTGAAGGTTCCTCGTAGAACCCATCGCCCCCAACGGTAGAGGAAAGAATATCCCTAGAATTATTCCCGCATGGCTAAATTAGCCAAGGCTGCCTGGAATTGAGGCGGCAGGAAACGCATCGTCCAGGCCATAAACGCATTCAAGCCGCCTGCCACCACGCTCGAGCGGCCCTTCAGCATGGCTTTGATGCCTATACGGGCCACATCGGCGCTTTTCATCATGATCGACCGCTGATAAAGCGTCGGTTTCTGTCCGGCGACGGCGAGGAATTCGGTCCGGGTGACCCCGGGGCTGAGCACCGTGCACTTCACTTTGGTATGGCGCAATTCGTAATGAACTGCTTCGGTCAAGTAAAGTACATAACTCTTGGCGGCGGAATAAGCGGCGTAAGTAGGTGAAGGTTGGAATGCTCCCACCGAAGCGATGTTCAAGATAAACCCAAAATTACGGCTGACCATATCGGCCATGAAGAGGCGCATCAAGTGGGTCAACACTCTTATATCCAGGTCCAGCATATTTTGCGTACGTTCCCAGGGGATCTCTGCAAAGTCCCCGAAAAGACCATAGCCGGCATTGTTGATCAGAACGTCGACGGGCCGATCAGAAGCCTGGAGATGATCGTAAAGACGCTGGGGAGCATCCGCCTGCACCAGGTCCATGGCGATAATCTCCACCGGCACATCATAAGTGGATGAAATCTCTCTAAGCAGCTCCCGTAGACGGTCCTCACGCCGCGCCACCAAGACTAACTGGCAGCCGCGCCTGGCCAACTCGCGGGAAAAATCCATGCCCAAGCCGCTGGAAGCGCCGGTGACCAGCGCCGTTTTTCCCTGTAAATTATTAATCATAATGATCTCCAGATCCCGACGTTCTATTTCTTTTCCACATCCACCCAAAAGCCCTGTCCATCAGACGAGACCTCGATCCAACCGTTTTGATCGGTACGCAGGAGGGTGAAATCTGCCAGCAGGTCCAACACCGCCGGATCTGGCAGGCCATTCGGGTCACCGGCGGCGACGGATAGAATGACAAGCTGCGGCCGGAGGTTCGTAATCCATTCCGGGGGATTACTTGGAGCATAACCAGAATCGGCCAGAAGGAGAGCGGTCACCGGCCCAATGGACCTCCCATTCTTCAATTGCGAAAGAACATCGAAATTCACACCTACAGGCAACAAGGCACGGAAGCCCTGCCATTCGACCAGGAGCACTGCGCCGCGCGAAGTGGCGCTCAAGGTCTTTAAACGGGCGCCATCCCCCAGGTCCAGCTCCGCCCCGGTGTAAGCCTGCACAACCGTTGAATTATTGGCAGCCAACCAACGGCCGGTTTCTTCGGCAGAGAAGGATGCATCCGTATTGCCTGACCAGAGAACGTTCTGCGGGGGGAAAAGGTCAAGGGTGCGCGGCAGGGCAGCCATCTGCTGCTCCTGCGGCGAAGCCACCACCAGCCAATCCAGGGAACGTTCAAAGGGGGAAAGTCGCCTGCCCAGGGCACCCGCCAATGCCGACGGGCTTTCTCCACCATTCACCAGCAAGGTATGGCCGGAAGGCGTCTGGATGAGAATGGCATCGGCAGTACCAACTTCGAGAAAAGTCAGGTGCAGCCGCCCATCCGGAATGGTAAAGATTGCCGTCCAAAAGAGGTAAATGGAAATGCCCAAAATGGAGATGAGCACGACCGGCGCAAGAGCCGGGCGCAGCAAGCCTTTCAAACGCGGACTGGGAAGAGTCAGTAAAAGCAAAACGGCATAATAGAGAATGACGAACAGCAAAGAGAATTCACCGAGGACGATGACGCCGTGCGGAAGGCTATTGAAGAACTCCACGGCCCGGTTGGTATAAGCCACAAAAGGCCAGGCAATCCAGGCAGCTATCTGTCCCAGAGGTATATAAATGAAGCTAAGGATAAGTGCAAGTCCGCCCAGCACCATTACGGCAGGTTGAACGGGCAATATGAACGGGTTGGCGATCAAAGAGACGAGCGAAATACTTTTAAATTGGTAGGCGATGATCGGCAGCGTGGTCAGCTGGGCAGCCCACGTAAAGAGCACGTATGCGCCTGCCAGACCGGCAATTTTGGCAGCGGTCTCCCCTTTTAGACGGCGGGCCAGCAAGCCGGTAAACCAGTCCTGCAGGGGGCGGGCAAACAAGACCAGGCCCAGTGTAGCGGCAAAAGAAAGCTGGAAGCCCACATCCCAAAGAAGATTGGGGTTCACCACGGCCATCACTGCAGCGGTGAACGCCAACGTATTCAGACCGTTCTGGCGGCGGCCCATCTGAAGGGCAAAAATCGAGAGGCTGCCCATAATGGCTGCCCGCACGACCGAAGCGCTCGCCCCCACCAACACAGTGTAGATGACGATGCCAATCACCGCGGCAACAGCGCCTTTCCGCCGGCCAAATAATCGACTAAAAAGGGCGACAAACAAAGCGGCAATAATGGCAATGTTAAAGCCGGAGATGGCAATAATATGGGCCGTACCGGTATTTTTATAAGCCTGCTGCAGATCGGCAGGTATCCCGTTATCGTCGCCGAGCAGGATGCCGGCCAACAACGGCGCTTCCGGTTCAGGGAAGATGCGGTAGATGCGAGCGACGGCATTGTCTTTGAAAGAATAGATCTGGCGTAACAGCGGATCGCCTCCCGTAAAAGGCAGTAATGTCACCTCGGCATCCGGTACATAGGCCAGGATACCCTGCCGCGCCAGATAATCTTTATAAGAGAAATCCTCGCCACTTGGCGGCGTTTTCAAATGCCCGCGTACCCTTACCTCATTGCCATAGTGCCATTCACGGCCAGGAAAAACGCGCACCAGGATGAGGCCGTGAACCGGGAGGGTTTCATCGCCGGTATCCACGCTGGTTACATCCAGGCGCAAGTTGGTGTAGGTATCGCGTACATCGGGAGGGTCGGCCAGTGTGGCGGTGATTATTAGTTCGAAATCCCCGTCCTTATAAAAAGCAATATGGTTGGGATCCAACTTAGGGATGGTGGCCTGGTACCGGGCTGCGCCGAAGAAAAAGGCAGCCAGAGAAAGTGTTATGAGGAATATATTCGAAAGGGGACGGCGGGAAGGTTGAGCGACCAGCCTCGGCAGCAGGAGGCGGACCAAGAGGGCCAATGCAAGGGTAACCGCCATAAAGACGAGCCAGGTGGAGATGGACGCCTGTACCTGATTCGCGACCAGGATCCCTGCCAGGAAGGCCAGCGACAGCCAGAACAAGGGCAGGAATAAGGTCAGTTTTTCGAAGGAATTCGGGGGGGATTGGTTGGAAGTCTGCATGGGGGATGCCCCTGTAGGATGATTTTACAGTCTCCATGAAGAATGAACAAGGGGGAATACTTGAGGTTGGGACATGAATCCGGATATTTGCGTAAGAATGCCTGGATCACTGCCATTATGGCTTATTACTTTCAACCAATTGGCTTTTTCAAGAAATGGATCGAGAAATGCCGGCCCTATCCCCTGCCCCTTAGCCTACGGCTTGCTGCGCGATCCCGAAGAGGGACGGAACCCATGGCTCAATGCCTGCGGGAAAGGGGTTTTGAACGGCAAAAATTGGCCCGGCGGTCAAAGAACGTCCGCCGGGCCAATTTTGTGCCGGTTCCTTTAAAAATGTCCGAATTTTTGTCCGAAAGTCAGGGAATACATCTGGCGTGAGGATCGCTTACCGGTACTGCCCGTTGCACCTGCCCTCACGGGCGGTACAGGCAGGCTGAATCGGGTTTAGTACGCTCTTATAATGCCAAAGCGAAACTATTGACAAATTGTCTATACGGCATATAATCAGCCCCAATACATGTAAAAACGTCGAAGAGGACGAGTAAGCCTTATACGGCGGCCAGAGAGCAGGATGAAACCGGTGAAAGTCCTGCCCGCACGATGAAGCCGAATGGACCTCTGAGTTGCAGGACGAAAGACGATGACCTTGATACGTCGAGTAATCCGAGCCGGAAGCCGCAGCCGTTATCCCGCGGAGTCACTTAGGAAACAATTCAGGTAATCTGACCGGTTTACTAGCTGACTAATGAGTGAGGCTGGCTTCATCCCTGCGCATCACCGCAGGGAATTTTTTTATCATCAGCCTAATTCGGGTGGCACCACGGACACGCGTTCGTCCCGTTCTACGGACAAACGCGTTTTTAATTTCCCTTCGACCACCCCAGGAATTTATTGAGAGGCGGGCGATGGAAAGGAGAAAAGATGGATATCCAGGCTCTGCCTCACTTTTTGACCCGCACGAAGCGCCCCGCCAAAACACAGCCTGAGCGGGTGCAGGGGATTTATCTGCAGGAACAGTCCTTCCGTTTTGCCTACGGCGATACGCAAAAGGGTTCCGAAGGCGCACAAAATGAACTCCCCGCCGGGACCGTCCTGGCCGAATGCACCTGCGCAGCCTGCAACCGGTCAGCTGCCGCCACCGCCCTTTTCATCCCCTGAAACCGCACCGGAGGCATCATGCTGGCTTACTACACCTTTCATCCACCTTGAAGGCTTGCCCTTCCCTGATATACCGTTCATTGGCCACTATTTACCATTCACTGTTCACTAATCTCTACCCTACTCTCTAAACCATAAGGAGAACTCCCATGTCTGAACAAACCCGTTTTATCCTCAACGAAACCGATCTGCCAAAATCCTGGTACAACGTGATGGCCGACAGCCCTGTCCCACCGACACCGGTACTGCACCCCGGCACGAAGGAACCTGTCACGCCGGACTTCCTCTCGGTGCTTTTCCCAATGGATTTGATCATGCAGGAAATCAGCACGGAACGTTATATCGACATCCCGGAAGAAGTGCGCGAGATCTACAAGCTCTACCGTCCCACTCCGCTGGTGAGGGCGCGCCGTCTGGAGAAAGCTTTAGGGACCCCTGCACATATCTACTTCAAAAATGAATCGGTTTCGCCGGTTGGCAGCCATAAACCCAATACTGCCATTCCGCAGGCTTACTATAATAAAATCGCCGGGACGAAAGCAATTACGACCGAAACCGGCGCCGGCCAGTGGGGGACGGCCCTTTCCATGGCATGTAATTTCTTCGGCATAGACCTGGAAGTCTATATGGTCAAGATTTCTTACAACCAGAAACCCTACCGCCGCATTTATATGCAAACCTTCGGCGCACAGGTTTTTGCCAGCCCGACCGACCGAACGGAATACGGCCGTGCCCTCCTGGCGAAGGATCCCGAGAACAACGGCTCACTGGGAATCGCAATTTCGGAAGCCGTGGAAGTAGCCGCCACCTCGGGTGGAACGAAAAAGTACAGCCTGGGTTCGGTGCTTAACCACGTTTTATTGCATCAAACGGTCATTGGCGAGGAGGCTCTCAAGCAAATGGACATGGCCGGGGAATATCCGGATGTAGTGGTCGGCTGTGTGGGTGGCGGTTCGAATTTCGCCGGAATTGCCTACCCATTCCTGCGCCAGAACCTGAAAGACGGGCAACGCACCCGCCTGGTGGCTGTCGAGCCAACCGCCACGCCATCCCTGACCAAGGGCGAGTACGCCTTCGATTTTGGGGATACCGCCCAGATGGCCCCTATCGTTAAGATGCACACCCTCGGCCATACGTTCATGCCGGCCGGCATCCATGCAGGCGGGCTGCGCTACCATGGCATGGCACCCAGCCTTTCAGCCTTGTACAATGCGGGCTATATTGATGCAGTCGCCGTACCGCAGGTGGGGACCTTCGAAGCCGCGGTGATGTTCACCAGGGCCGAGGGCATCATCCCAGCGCCAGAATCGGCTCACGCCATCCGCGTGGCGATCGACGAGGCCCTGGATGCCAAGGCCAAAGGCGAGAAACGCGTGATCCTGTTCAACTTATCGGGCCATGGGCACTTCGATATGACCGCCTACCAGTCCTACTTGAACGGTGAGTTGGAAGATTTCGAATATCCTGGCGAAGCAATAAAGGAAGCCATGCAGCACCTCCCGCAGGTTGCTTTGTCGGCCGTGTAGCAAAAAAATCTTTCCTTATGCCAGCCAGTTCCTCAAAGAGAAGATACGCTGGCAAATGACTGCAGGTCTCCGGTGATTGGGAGACCTGCAGTGGTCTTATTAAATGTTGAGAAACTACTGAAGTCGGGACTCAAGTTCGGATAATTCAAAATTAATACATGAATACCTCTTTTTTTAGCTCAATTCATGCGACTTTTCTGGGTGTCTGCACGATGGAGGGAGAGTTACTGCCCTATCCTTTCCCCTTTCCCGAAAAGTGAAGTATTACATGGCTCAATGCCTGCGGGAAAGGGGTTTTGAACGGCAAAAAATGGATGAGCGGACAAAATGCGTCCGCTCATCCATTTTTGTGCCGGTTCCTTAAAAATGTCAGAACTTGCGTCCGAAGTTCAGAAACTATGATAGATAATCAAGAACATCTGTGCGAAATACCGCCGTGTGGTAAAATCAATTTCTATGGAAACTGAGCAAGGCCAATTACCTCCACCACCGGATATGATCGGCTCCATGATAAGGGGCTTCGATTCTGTTGCCAACCACATACTACTCATCCTGCCGCCGGTATTACTGGACCTTCTCATTTGGCTTGGCCCACACTTGCGCCTGAAAGCTTTTTTTCAGCCGTTCATTGACCGCATCCCCTACCTTACAAGTGCCTTCCCGACCAATCTTCCCGACACGGCCACCCTCCAGAAAGCCTGGACAACCATGGCCGACCAGTTCAACCTTTTCATTGTCCTGCGGACGTTCCCAATCGGGGCCACCAGTTTGTTGAGTTTGGAAATGCCCATAAATACCCCCCTTGGCGCTCCGATAGGACTCGACGCCGGTTCTCTCCTGGGGATAATCACCTGGGCCTGTGCGCTGGCATTCCTGGGCTGGCTAGTAGGTACTTACTATTTTTACTCAGTCTCCTACGCAGCCATCAAACCATCGCCACGATCGTTTTGGAAATCCGTCAAGGCGTCGGTGTTACTTTCGTTCATCTGGCTGGGCCTCCTGGTCGTTTTTGGATTACCGGTTTTACTCATCATGTCCGTGGTCTCGGTCATCAGCTCCTTTTTGGGACAAATAATATTGTTCATCGGAGCGCTCCTGCTGATCTGGCTGCTCATGCCGGTATTCTTTTCAGCTCACGGCATTTTCACTGCTCAAATGGATGCGATGCGCGCCATCCTTAACAGTGTGCGCATGGTGCGATTCACCCTACCCAATACGGGGTTGTTCCTGCTGGTCTTTGTAATCATCAACCAGGGGCTTAATTTTCTGTGGAATTCGCCGTCAAAAGATTCATGGTGGCTCCTGGTCGGCATCGCCGGCCACGCGTTCGTTTCGACCGCTTTGCTGGCAGCCAGTTTTATCTATTATCGTGACATCAACGCCTGGCTGGCGGTCGTCTTCGAACAGCTCCAGCGAAGGACAACCTCAGCGAAGGTATAGGTTCACGTGGCATTGCCTGCGCAAGTATCGCCCTGACCGAGTACATCAGGGCAGGCAGGTACAAGTGTGAGGAGTGTTGTTCGCGACGAGCTTTTCCCGCACTGCCTATTTCACAATGCAGGGAAGCAATCTCCCGCCAGATGGCTCCCAATTCTAGAGGAATTTTATGGCAATCAATAATGGAAGTTATGAAGCAAAAGATATCCAGATCCTGGAAGGTCTGGAAGCAGTCCGACGCCGTCCCGGCATGTACGTGGGCGGCACGGATATCAAGGCCCTTCACCACCTGGTCTATGAGGTGGTGGACAACTCCATCGATGAGGCCCTGGCCGGGGTCTGCACACGAATTGAGATCATCATCCACCCGGACTCCTCCGTCACCGTCATCGACGATGGGCGCGGCATCCCGGTGGACACCCATCCAATTGAGAAAAAATCTGCCCTTGAGGTCGTAATGACCAAGCTGCACGCAGGCGGCAAATTTGGCGGCGGCGGTTACAAGGTCTCGGGAGGCCTGCACGGGGTGGGTGTGAGCGCAGTCAATGCCCTTTCCGAATGGTGCGAGGTGGAGGTCAAGCGGGATGGCAAGATCTACTTCCAGCGTTACGAGCGCGGCTATCCGAAGGAACCGGTCAAGGTCATCGGCAAGCTAAAGAAAGACACCGAGACCGGCACAAAGACCACTTTCAAATACGATCCACTCATCTTCACCGAAAGTATGGATTTCCGCTTTGACACCCTCACCCAACGTTTCCGTGAGATGGCCTTCGTCACCCGCGGCACGACCATCTATTTCCTGGACGAGCGCGGCAACCGCGAGATGACCTTCTACTTCGAAGGCGGCATCACCTCCTTTGTGCGTTATCTGAACCGCAACCGTGAAATCCTGCACCCGGTGGTTTACGTCGAAAAGGAGATCGAAGGTATCGGCATCGAGTGCGCCGTCCAGTACACGGATGCCTACACCGAATCCATCTATTCTTTTGCCAACACCATCAACACGGTCGACGGGGGCACGCATCTGACCGGTATGCGGGCAGCCCTGACACGCGTCGTTAATGACTACGCCCGCAAGAGCGGCCTGCTCAAGGAGGCCGATCCGAACTTTTCCGGCGATGATACCCGCGAGGGTCTCACCGCCATTGTCAGCATCAAGCACCCGGATCCGCAGTTCGAAAGCCAGACCAAGGTCAAGCTGATGAACCCAGAGGTGCAGACCTATGCCACCCAGGTGATCGGCGAGGCCTTCGGGACCTTTCTGGAGGAAAATCCACAGGCTGCCAAGGCCATCATCGCCAAGTGTCTCACCTCTGCCCGGGCCCGTGACGCCGCCCGCAAAGCCCGCGACCTGGTCATCCGCAAATCCGCCCTGGAAAGCCTGACCCTGCCCGGCAAGCTGGCAGACTGCTCCGAGCGCGACTCTTCCAAGACCGAACTCTACATCGTGGAAGGTGATTCGGCCGGCGGCTCTGCCAAACAGGGCCGAGATCGTCACTTCCAGGCCATTCTCCCATTGAGGGGAAAAATCCTGAACACCGAGCGCGCCCGCCTGGATAAAATCCTTGGAAATAACGAAGTAAGGGCGCTCATCTCGGCGCTGGGCACCGGCATCGGTGACAACTTTGACCTGGATGGCCTGCGCTACGGACGCATCATCATCATGACGGATGCCGATGTGGACGGCAGCCATATCCGCACCCTCCTGCTGACCTTCTTCTTCCGATATATGCCGGCCCTGGTGGACGAGGGCCATCTTTACATCGCCCAGCCGCCTCTTTATCGCCTGGCCTACAAGAACCAGGTCCATTATGCCTATAACGACGCCGACAAAGACAAGCTGCTCAAGTCACTGGGCGTCAGTTCAGATAAAACCAGCCTCTCACGTTATAAAGGCCTGGGAGAAATGAATCCACAGCAATTGTGGGAAACCACCATGAACCCGGTCAACAGGACCTTGTTGCTGGTGACGGTGGATGATGCTGCCGAAGCCGACCGGACTTTCGATATGCTGATGGGCGACGCAGTGGATCCCCGCAAAAAATTTATCCAGACTCACGCCAAAGCGGTCAGGAACCTGGATATTTAATAGATCAAACCCCCGGTCTTCTAGACGAAACCGGGGGTTTTTATCTTTAAAAACAAGACGAGTACGGAGGATTAATGGATCGTCAGCGGATGACCAGCGGGAAATAATACATTTGCGGACCCCAGGTTACCCAGGAGGTGCCCTCCCCCACCCGGGAAGTGTTATAAGCGATTCTCATGTAACCGTCCTCGCCCCACCAATGCCCCCAGCTGTTACGCAAGATCCAATAACCGCCGTCGGAATCGTTCCAGCCCACCAGGATGATCTGGTGATTCGACCATCCGCCACAATTTTCATTCGTTGAGAATATGCCACCTCGATAGGACTGGAAAGCACCGCCAGCGCAAACCCCGGCAGTGACCGGCCCATAGGTGGCAATGGCAGTTTTGATCTGATCGACAGTCGGCATTTCCCACTCTTGATTGACAATAAATTGCCAGCCGGATAATTTATAGGGGTGATCATAAGCTACGGTGCAACTTCCATTCGTAGCCGTATATGGCTTATCTGTTTCAAGCACGGCTCCAATAGTCGTTTGGTTCTTCCCCAGTACATCGTAATGGTACATGCTGGCCGTCCATCCCCCGTCTTCACAATTCCAAGTATTCTTATTGCACGATACCAGGAATTGCTCCGAAAGGTCAGTCAGCGAGCCGCCGGCTTTTGCGATGGCGGACTCCATGATGCCCACCGTGCCGAAGGCCCAGCAGCTGCCGCAATTTCCCTGGTTGCGGACAGCCGGCACGATCCCAGCAGTGCGCCAATCCAAAGACGATGGCAGCGAGGCTCTGAGCGGGATCAGCGAGGCAGGGTTAGGGAGAGAGTATCCATCACCTGTTGCAAGCTGAGCAGTGATGCCCTTTGGATGAGGATTGCTCAGGTCTATCTCGATCAATTGTGTGGCAAGAGTGATACGCAAGTGCCGTGTGGCAACCTCGGCCGGGCCGAACGGCCGGTGATAAATCAGTTCCACTTTTCCGGCCTGCACATTCATTGGCTGCAAAACCAAGGCCTGCACGGAGGGGACTCCATAGCCACTGGAGCGGGTTAGAAAAGCTGTCTCGCCTTTTTGATTAAAGCCATTGGTATCGGAAAGCGCCAGTTCCCAACGGTAGCCGGTGCTGGGGTTGCTTTCCAGCTTGAAGGTCGTATCCTGCTGCCCATTGGCGGGCATATTCAATTCGATCTCGGCTCCTCCGCCAATAAACCCGGCCAATCGCGGCGAATATAAAACCTGGCGGACCTGTTCAATGCCCTGGCTGCCGGTCATTTTCAGGCGGTAGCTTGTCTCGCCCAGCGTCTGCAAGGAGGCGGCGACCCCCTGCTGGCTCAAGGCCGGCTGAAGGCTGGAAGATAACTGTTTTGCGGACAAAGAGGATGGCGCAGTGAAATCGAGCACGTATTCCCAACTGAAAGCGGCTGCCGAATATTGGGGTTCAGGCGAGCGGGCGCGCGCGCTGCTTACATTCCCCAATCCCTGCAGAGCGAGAATGATTCCGACAATGAGGATGGGTAGTATGCCGTTAATCCAACCCTTGATCACAGGCCTTCGCACCGAATTTTCCTCTTTCAAATAATCTCATTTCTAATTGTACATCTAAAACAGTTTAAAAATCATTTCTGTTGCATGCCAGGCTACCAAAGAAATGATATTCTCATAATCATTCGCCCCACCTCAAAGTGAGAGGTGGGGCGAATGCGATCGGACCTGCGGAAGGCGCTACCTGTGGTTCAATTATACGGGTTACTTCACCATATACTTCTTTTTATCCACTCCGGCTAGAGGTAAGGTAGTTTCACCTGGGGCTGAAATACCGTTCTGCATTGAAATCCTGTGGATTTTTGCCTGAGGCAACGATCCCTTGCTTGTCCTTTGTTATGGTAGGATCCAACTTATATGGCCCAACAATCTCACCTGGCATTGCTCCAGCGCTCGCCCGGAACGACACATCATCCACAAAGACGGCACTAAAATCAGAGGAATCCGTTTCGACACGGATTTGCAGAGTGACCGATTGACCTGCATACCCGCTCAGATCGAGGCTGTGTGTCACCCAGCCATTGGTATTAGTAGAGCTACACAGGTTATATTGATCCACTACTATATTGTTGATCAATACCCCTCCAAAGTCGTAGCCGCAAACATCCGATGAGTTAATCCAATGCCAGTAGACAAGGAAGGGAGCACCGGCGGAAATAGTTACCTGTTGTTGAATATAGGATATTTCATTATTAAGCCCTCCCAGCCAGGCTGCATAACTGCCTCCATGAGGTGGCACCGGAAGTGGAAGAACTGAATCTGAAGTGGAAAGGATGATACGCGAACCCTGTTGTGAATATTCCGCCCAGCCGCTTGAACCGGCTTCGAAGTCACAATTCACCGGACCACCACATCCTGCGGGCAGCGTGCCTGTTGTGAAAGACCAGCCCGTCCCGCCATCGGCGTATGTAGTCCCACCGGAGTTATTTGCACGGACTTGCCAGTAATAGGTGGTGTTCGCCGCCAGTCCACCGAGAGGCACGCTGGTATTTAAGGTAGAGGTCCAAGTACTGCCGGCGCTGCAAGCACCGGTGCCAATACAATATTCATAGCCGGCGGCGCCGCTGCTTGAACCCCAGCTCAAAGTGGGGCCGGACGACTGACCAGTGGCGCCATTGGCAGGCGTGGACTTGTTGAAGCTGCCGGGGGGCGGGACAGGCTTGGTGATCAGCGGCAGGTAAACTTTTAAGCCTGGCACTACTGTGAAAGACCACCATGTACCGCTATCGGCCTCGGTGGTGCTAATGGTATTTCGAGCCCGGACCTGCCAGGAATGGTTGCCGAGGGATAGTCCGTTGAGCAGGACGCTGGTATTGGCACCCATGCTGACCCAGGTTGCATCGCAGGAATTATTGCTGCTGGTATCGATGCAATATTCATAGGAAGTCGCGCCGGTGCTGGTTTGCCAACTCAATGTGAGGTTCGAGATCCCGGTGGACCCGCTGGCCGGGCTGTTCTTGGTGAATGCAGCCGGTGGCGTTGAAAGTGGTTGGAGATTTACGATGCTGACGGAAAGCAGCGCCCTTCCCGAATAACTGCCTCCCCAAGTCATGCTGTGTGATAAGTGATCCCAGGTGTCATTAATATAAATCGTGCTAGAGGCATCATCATAGCCAATGCCAACCACGGTATGACCCTGGAGATTTATCATCACAGGCCGGCCGGCATCAATTTCCGCTTTGTACATGGCCAACGTAAAGCCTCCGCCATTAGCATCGACATTCTGGTTATAACAATCCGTTACCGTATAGCCTCTGGCTTCATAAAACAGCTTTCTACCATAAGTGCCATCTCGCCTATATATCTGGACTCCAAAACCAGGATCGACAGCCGTCTCCATGGCACTGCAGGTTAGCCGGTCTGGACGGTCGGTATAATTATAGAAGACTGTCTGTCCATCAGGATTAATATATGGGGAAGCGGACCGGCTGGTTTTCATGTAATCTCCGATTGCATCTCCCCAAGTGTGCTCCGTCCAGCCATTGGCAATATACGGGTCATTGGCTGAGCTATCGATTGAAACCCAGTAATCATCTATGGAGCCGCGGGTTGACCGGCCATCGACCCCTTGATGGGAGGCTGTAAGAGGTATATTGGGATATGAATCACCAAGCACATCGGTCCAGGTGCCCCAGATGCTATTATCCATCGGCATGACGCCACCATCTGTAGGTCCAGTGTACATATTGGGGAAACCGTTCCGGTCATAATAGGCAGCGATCATGCCTCCGGAGACGGAAGAACATCCGAAAACCCAATCATAAGCGGGGACGGCCAGTGAATGGACGGCCGACTGCTGGCCGGGTGTGAACAGATCTACAGCAGCACGCTGGGCCTCATAACCAGCGGGAGGATGAGGCGGCCCATTAACGATTAATTCCCCAATGGTGCTTCCGCCGCTCGCAAACGTACGGACGAAAGAGCCGCCTACATCCTGGGCATGGACAGTAAACAGGCTGGCGGCACCGAAAGCGAAGAGCACACCCAAAAACAGGAGGATCAAAAATAAAGATCTTCGAAAAGTGGGCCTCGAACTAATATCCATTTGTCTCTCCTCTGACTTGCTTAGGTGTTAATTAATTAAGCCAGGAATTATTATGATCCTGGAATAAAGGTATTTAGAAGTGACCCACTACTTCCAAGATTGATAAGGCCCGTTATCTTTAAAAGGAACATATCATTGATCCAGCTAAATGTCTTTTATCCATTGTAGGAAATAAGATTTCCAATGTCAATATGCCATGTATCATTTGTGAGGCATATTTCCCCTTTGTAATGAAAGCGTAATGCCATTTCCAGTCATTTTTGAAGTTTTATTAATCCTTGCAATGAAAGCGCAACGCACGCCATAGTACGATTGAAAAAACTGCTGATCGGTGCGCTCATCGTTGTTTACAGATGCACAAAGTATTTTCCCGGGCTTACGGAAATGATATGAAATAAAGATGTCTTCCAGGAATAAATGTAGTGTAAAATGATTGTGCGCAGGTAATTCTTCCGATTAACTATCCAAGGACTATGTTGCATTCTGATCGCACCCACCTTATTACCAGTCGTATCCTGCAAGCGATTGTCCTGGCTTATCAGGGCATCGCTTTAATCGCTTTCCTGGTCATCCCTTTCCTGGCTATTAACTGGCTGAAAACACCTTTTCTGGGGGCGTTCGTTGAGCAGACCCTGGTATTCAATGGCGTCGGTCAAGAGACTCCCCCAGAAGCATGGAATTTATTCCTGGACAAATCCCTGCAACTCGATTATCAACTCTTGAAGGTCAATGGGGCGGAAGTAAGAAGTGAAGCCCAGATCAGGGCTGCACTGGCGAATAGCCAGCCCGGACAACAAGTGCCGGTAATACTCCGCCGGATTTCCGATGGGGTTGAGGAAACCCGCCTGGTTACATTGCAGGCCTTTCCATCCCAGGCCCGCCTCGTGTATTTCCTGATCCCCTATGTCATTGGCCTGATCTTCCTGGGGAGCAGTTTGTGGATATTCGGGATGCGCAGAACCGAATCGGCCGGGCGGGCCTTCGCCGTATTCGCCACTTCAGTAGCTATCGCCTGTGCCGGTCTATTCGATTTGTATACCACCCACCGGTTGACCCTTTTATGGACGGTTGCGATGTCTCTCTCAGGCGGCGCCATGATCGAACTGGCGCTGGTCTTTCCCCAGGAAACGGATTGGATAAAAAAGCGTCCTGCCCTCCGTGGGATCGGGTATGGTGTCGGTCTGCTGCTGGCGATCATCGCTTCATTTACCTTATATAATTTTAACCGTCCAGACGCCTATATCCTGGCCTGGCGGAATATTTACATCCTGGCGGCTCTTTCGGTGATCTTCTTCGTTGGCATGGTTCTTTACCGGCGCATCGGCTCCAAGTCGCCTGTGGTTCGCCAGCAAGCCGGAACCATCCTGTTGGGCATGATCGTTGCCTTCGGTCCGCTTGCAATCTGGTTATTGTTGACCTCCCTGCCCCGCAACCTCCTGCCGTTCCTGCGTTTATATAACTTTTCCCCAGCTCTGCTTCTTTTCACGATCATATTCCCCCTGGTCATGGGGTATACCATCTTACGTTATCGTCTCCTGCGAACGGACTTTCTTCTCCGCCAGGGAGTACTCTACGCCCTGCTCACGGTCCTGGCCCTGGGAGGATACACTCTCCTTGTCAGCGGCCTGACCCTTATTTTCGGCCAGGCATTCAAGGTTACCAACCCCTTTTTCATTGGTGTACTCGTCTTGATCCTGGCCCTGGGATTGAACCCGCTCCGCAACCGGATACAACGCTTTGTGGATAATGTCTTCTTCCGGGGAGTGCAGGCGTATGAACAACGGATACGGGCTTTCAGCCATGAAATGACCAACACGGTCGACCTTGCGGTCATCGTCCGCACTCTGCGCCAGCATATCACCAGCAGCTTACAACCCGAGCGCTTGCATATTTACATTTATGAACCCCTCAATGACCAGTATGCTGCTACTGCAGGCGAAGACGGGCATTCCACCAGTGATATCCGTTTTACCACGGCCAGCTCCCTGGTAAAGATGCTGGGAAAGTCCAACCTGGCCGTTTTTGCAGACGAAGCCAATTTTCCCCCCGAACTCAAACCTGAACAAACACGTCTGACCCTGCTGGACGCCCCACTCCTGGTACCCTTGCCAGGCAGTGGACGCGTTGTCGGTTGGTTCGCCCTGGGATTGCGCCGTTCCGGGGAAAATTACACAGCCCAGGATCTGAGCTTCCTCGATCAGATCAGCAGCGCGGCAACAGTTGCCATTGAGCGTGCCCAGGTCATCTTCAACCTGGAACGGCGTGTGCGCGAGATGAATATCCTGGCGCGTGTATCTCAGGGCGTCAATGTGACGGTCGCCTTCGATGATATTCTGGAGCTTATTTATGCCCAGACCGGCCAGGTGCTATCGGTCAATGATTTCCACCTTACCCTCTATAACAAAGAAAGCGATTATTACTATTTCGCCTTCTGCCTGGAAAAGGATGACCGCCTGATCTATCGCGAGAACCTTCCCTTGTACCCAAACACCGACCTCAGCCCGGAGGTCATTCGCTCCCGCCGCGCCGTCCTCACCCCCGACTATGAACGGGAATGCCAGACTCGCGGCGTTACTCCCCTTTCCCAGGGTATCCATGCCTGGGCAGGCGTACCACTCAATACCGGCGCGGAGACGATCGGTGCATTATCGGTGGGTAGCCGTGACACAAGCGTGGTCTACACCTCCGGCCAGCAGGACCTTCTCCAAGCCATCGCCGAGCAGGCTGCCGGCGCAATCGTCAAGGCCCGCCTCTTCCAAGAGACCGAACGGCGTGCCCGCCAATTGGCCACCCTGAACGATATTACCCGGCAATTGACCGGCACCCTTGAGACGGAGCCATTGCTGCAAAAAATCCTCGACAGCGCCGTTACAATTTTGAATTGTGAAGCCGGTAGTCTTTTCCTGGTGGACGAAACCACCGACGATCTGGTCTTTAATGCGACTGCAGGTCCGGTGGCACAAAACCTGACCGGCCAACGCCTGCCTCCCGGGACAGGGATTGTTGGAGAGGCTGTTCAACGCCGCAAAGCCATCATCTCCAACAATGTCGAACAAAATACCACCTGGTCTGCCACAACAGATAAGACAACCGGCTTCACCACCCGGACCATTCTGGCAGTCCCGATGCAGATAAAAGAGCGGGTCATCGGTGTAGTAGAAGTTATCAACCGCAAAGATGGCCTGCCATTCACCGAGGACGATCAAAACCTGATCTCAGCCTTTGCAGGCCAGGCCGCGGTCGCCATTGAAAATGCCCGCTTGTATACCCTGACCGACCAGGAACTCAACGCGCGCGTGGAAGAACTTTCAGTCATGCAGCGCATCGACCGGGAACTCAACGCCAGTTTGGATGTAGCCCGTGCCATGCGCCTGACATTGGAATGGGCCATGCGCCAATCCAGGGCCGAGGCCGGACTGATCGGTATTTTGGAAGGAAAAGGCATCCGTTTGATGGCCCAGCAAGGCTATGAGGAGATCGAACAGACATATAAAGAAACCCTCATGCCGCTTGAACAACCCGCCATGCGTACTGCCGTCGAGACGAGCCAGCCTCAGCAGGTGGTCCTTGATGAAAATAAACCCGGCCTGCTGGCGAGCGCCCGCAGTCAGACCGTGGTCCCGATCCACCGGGAAGCGAATGTTATCGGCTTGATCGTGTTGGAAAGTAAAATGGGTGACGCCCAGGTCGGTGAGACTTTATCCTTCCTGACCCGCTTGAGCGACCATGCCGCCATCGCCATCGCCAACGCCCAGCTCTACCATGAGGTCCAGGCAGCCAACGAGGCCAAGAGTGAGTTCGTTTCGTTCGTGGCCCACGAGCTTAAGAACCCAATGACCTCCATCAAGGGTTACACCGAACTGCTTGCAAAAGGCGCAGTGGGAGCCATCACCACCATGCAGGCCAACTTCCTGGCCACCATTCATTCCAACGTTGAACGCATGTCCACCCTGGTCTCTGACCTGAACGATAATTCCAAGATCGAGGCCGGGCGTTTGCGAATGGATTTCAAAGCCCTGAATATCGCGGATGTTTTGGATGAAGTCATGCGTTCCACCACTCGCCAGATGGAAGACAAGAAACAAACTGCGAGCATGAACATTCCCGAAAAACTACCGAAAACCTGGGCGGACCCCACGCGGCTGGCACAGATCATCACCAACCTGGTCAGCAACGCCAACAAATATACTCCGGAAGGCGGTGTCATCACGGTGGGAGCAGAGAACTGCTCCAATCAGTGGGATCCGGAAGGTGCTGCTGAAGTTGTGCATTTGTGGGTAAAAGACAACGGGATCGGCATCAGCCTGGACGATCAAAAGAAAATCTTCCAAAAGTTCTTCCGTTCCGAGGACTCGAAAGCCCGCGAAGCTCCTGGCACAGGCCTGGGATTGAATATCACCAAGAGTCTTATCGAGATGATGGGCGGGCGGATTTGGTTTGAGTCTGAATTCCGCCAGGGAACGACCTTCCATTTCACCATCCCTGTCGCAGAAGGATAACGGGCAGGTAACTGATGGCCGATACCAGACGACCAACGACTGAGGACTCATGACTCTCCTGGCTACAGTTGGACAAGCACGCGCCCTGGATGGGCGTGAGGCCGGAATACAGGCCACGCACCAGGCATTGAACAGCCTGGGTAGCAATGCGCCGGTGCTGTGTATCGTCATTGCTTCATACTTGTACGATGCCCAACAGGTCATCAACGGCGTGGCCAGTTTGATTGGAAATACGCCCATCATCGGTTTTAGCACGCCAGCAGGCCTCACTTCAACCGGGCTTCAGACCCATTCAGTAGTCGTCGCCTTGCTCGCTGCCAGTGACGCGCGCGTCGATGTCACCTGGCTTGCGGGTTACACCCAGGGCAGTCGCGAAGTCTCTCAACAACTGGCTGAACTGTTGGAACACAGGCAACAACAATACACCTTGCTTTTTGCGGATGGGTTCAATGCCGATGCGGAACAGTTATGTGCCAGCCTGCCTGTCGGGACCAGGCTCGTCGGGGCTCTCTCCAGCGGTGACTTGCACACAGGGAATGCCTACCAGATTGGAAATAGTCAATTCGGCGCGGGCGGCCTGGCTCTGGCCCGATTGGAAGGAAATATACGTATCGGGGTGGGTTATGGACACGGTTGGCAACCGGTTGGGAGCCATTTCCGGGTGACGCGATCGCGCGGTTTTTGGGTGCGGACCCTGGATGGGCGGCCGGCTTCGGAAACATATGCGCACCTCTTTGGTTATCCGGCCCGTGATTGGGCTTTCCCTCCGCTCGACCATTTGACACGGCTCTATCCCCTGGGCCTGGAACAACCGGATAAAAGCCTTGTCATCCGGTCCCCATTACGCGTTGAAGCAGATGGATCCTTCCGAATGAATGCGACGGTAGGCGATGGAAAAGAGGCTTACCTGCTGGTCGGAAGTCTTTCCGCCTGCCAGGCAGCCGCGGCAGAAGCGACCAAGCAAGCACTGGCGGCCCTCGATGGCGCCCGGCCCGCGCTCGCGCTGGTCCTGGCAGATGTCTCATGGCAGATGCTTTTCGAGGCTTTACCCGGGACAGACGTGGCTGCCGTGAGAGATGCATTGGGGTCGCAAATACCCATCGCCGGAGGGTATACGCTGGGGCAGATCATTCCTGGAACAGAGAAAGCCAGCCCTCAATTCCTGAACCAGCATATGGCCGTAGTAGTTTTCGGGGAAGTGGAAGAGAAAAAGTAGGGGTGGACCTTTTCCGCTGCCAGCCTGTTGGCAATACCACTGTGGCTGAGAGGTTTTCAGGTATGGATGAAAATGCCCAGCATTTTATTGGAGAAGAAATCGAAGTCCACTTCGATACCCCTCCCGTCCGGCAGAAAACGCCGTCCTGCCCGGATGGTTTCTCCTGGCATGGACAGGCTTATCGAGTGGCAGAGAAATTATCGGAGTGGTCAGATTTCTCCCGGCGAGGGAAAATGGCCCGCAATATGCAGCCTGCCCACGCCGCCGTGGCAGCCTCGAGAGGTTCGCTGGGCGTGGGCCGGTTCTTTTTCCGGGTGCGGGTGGAGTCAGGCCAGGTCTTCGACTTATATTACGACCGTGAGATCCGGGATGTGGACGACCGGCTGGGCCACTGGTTCCTGTATCGCGAGATTTCCGACTAACAATTATGGCAAATCTAATTTCGCAAATCGATATTGAAATTAATCCCGTCTATTTCATCTTCTCCTGGAAAGAATACCAGCGGAAGGTGGCTACGCTTGTTGGCATCAATAAGGATAATAAACAACTCGTCGCTATTGGCGAGAAAGTGGCGGATGAGGAAGTTGCTTCGATTGCATTGTTTGCTCCAGAACAGGATCTACCGGCGGGTATAGAAAGATTGGATTTGCTACAAACTTTCCTTGAATACAATATCGCCAAATTGTTCGAGAAAGAAAAATTCCGTGTATTCAAGCCAAAAATCATATTTCATGGGGAAGAGCAACTCAATCAGATCTTGTGCGGTTACCAGCGTTCCCTGCTTGAAATCGCAGCTTTGGCCGCGGGGGCAAAAGAGGTGGCGTTCGACTAGAGGCCCCTTTTGATCAAGGATATCCAGGCGAAAACCCTGCTGGCACGCGTCAAGGGGCCCGACGATTGGTTCGGGCTTTACTACAATTTCAACCTCTATCGAGGCTGCCAGCACCAGTGCATTTACTGCGACTCGCGCTCTGAATGCTATCAGATCGAGGATTTCAACCACGACGTTCTGGTCAAGGCGAATGCCATTGAGCTGCTGCGAAAGGAACTGGCGGGGAAACGTGTCATCGGTACCATCGGCACCGGGTCCATGAACGATCCTTATATGCCGCTCGAGGCAGAAAAGCAGCTTACCCGCCGGGCCCTGGAAACCATAGCTGAATTCCATTTCCCCATTCATATTATTACAAAGAGCGACCTGGTCATGCGGGACCTTGATTTGCTGAAGCAAATCGGCCGGACGTATGCTGCGGTCACATTCACGATAACGACGACAGACGACGATCTTGCCAAAAAACTGGAACCCGGCGCGCCGGTACCGGCCCGCCGGCTGGCTGCCATGCGAAAGCTGTCTGAAAATGGTGTCCTGACCGGCGTGACCATGATGCCGATCCTGCCCTTCATCGAAGATAATGAAGAGAACATCACCCGTATCGTCACTCTTGCCCATGAGAACGGCGGCGGATATATTCTGCCTGCATTCGGGATGACTTTACGTGACCGCCAGCGTGAATATTATTACAACAAATTGGAGCTGCACTTTCCGGGTTTGCGCAGCCGCTATGAGAAGAGCTTTGGGGAGCGTTATTCTGCCAGGGCGCAGGAGCATGGCCATCTCGAAAAAATATTTGCAGGATTGTGCCGGCGATATGGGATTGAAACCAGGATGCCTGTCTTCGTTCCCCAAAAGCGCGATCGCAAGTCTATCGATCAACCGTACTTGTTCTGACAGTGCCTTTCACCTCTCCCAGCACAACAGGCCATCGTGATAGAATGAACGAGGTGGTCATTTCCCCACCATAAGGAGAGAGAATATGAAACTTATCCTCATCGCCTTAGCTGCCAGCATTGTAATTTTGTCCCTGACCGGCTGTAATCTATCACCATCCAACCAACCAACTCCGTACCCGACCCTGGCTGCGCAATCTTCCCCGACGCCGCTTGTAGCGTTCCCTGCCACGGCGGATCCGAATTCCCTCATTCCAACGGCTACGCTGGCCGATTCCCAGACATTTCTTGGATATGCGCCCACTGCCACCGTCAGCGGGATCGTAGCCGGTGCGCCTTCCGGGCCGTACGCGGTCATCCAGGTGGTCACTGGGGATGCGCTCAATATCCGCTCCGCGCCCGGGACTAACTATCCGGTCATTGGAACTTTTCCCCCTGCGACCAATAACTTGATGCGCACCGGGCCGTCTGCCAGTGTTGCCGGCTTTCTATGGGTGGAGGTCCAAAATCCGAAGGGCGGGAATGGCTGGGTCAACTCAGCCTACCTGACGGAATATGTTCCTCCAGCCAGTTTCTGCGCCGATACGCGTGCCAGCGCTCTGATCAGGAGCTTTGGTGATGCATTGAAGACTTCCAATGGAAGGTCGCTGGCTGCGCTGGTCAGCCCGGCCAACGGTTGGTCGGTCCAGTTATGGCGCGGCGGTAATGTCATTGTATTCGACCGGGCCCATGCCCAGTGGGTTTTCGTCAGCACCTATGAGCACGACTGGGGCGCGGCTCCACAAAGCGGCCAGAATACCGTTGGCGCACTCCACGTGGCCGTACTGCCCAAACTGCTGGATGTTTTCAATGCGCCGGCCCCGGGATACGCGCTGATATGTGATGCAATCCAGGCAGGAGGCGCCAGTTACAACACTGCCTGGCCGGAAACATATGCCAATATCAATTATTACTCGGTGTACAAACCGGGACCGGCCGGTAACGAACTCTCCTGGCGAACCTTGTTGATCGGGGTCGAATATGCACAAGGCCAGCCTTACATTTTCAGCACAAGTCAACTGCAATGGGAGCCGTAGGCCGGGTGTGTAGCTGCTCTCGGAATATCTCCAATTTAATTTTAGCAGGACGAGAGTTTATCTCGTCCTGCTTTTGCTGCAGAGGGTGTTGACAAATCTCTGTTGTTGCATAGAATCCTTATTGCAAATAATTGCAATAAGGATTTTCCATGATAGCCACCCAACACCTGACCGAAGAATTACGTTCGCGAGGGTACCGCATCACTCCCCAACGAACGGCCATCCTGGCTTACTTGCACGATACGCCAGGGCATTTTTCTCCTGCTGAAATCTACGAACACGTGCGGCAAACCACCGCGGGGGTAACAGAAGCTACGGTTTACCGCACGCTGGAGTTCCTGGCGGAAAATAATATGATCCTGCCGGCGCTCAATGGCAACGGGCACCTCGTCTACGAAATAGCCGGGCACGACCATCACCATGTGATCTGCCGTTCCTGCAGCGCAAATGTGGAGATCGACCACACCCTGTTACAAAAACTTTACCATCAATTGGAGACGGAGAGCGGCTACCAGTTGACCACCTGCCATTTAACCTTCTTTGGGCTTTGTCCGACCTGCCAGAAAAAAAGCGGGAAAGAGAGCAAGGCATGACCTCCAAAGTATCCAGGGGAAATTTGAAAGGGGTGGGAATTTATTTTCTTATTTTGTTCGGCTGGCTGGCGACCACGGCCATGCACATCCCGGATGGATACCTGAGCCCGATCACCAGCCTGATCTTGTTCCTGCTGGTGGCACCTTTCTGGGCAATCGGATTGCGGAAAATCCGGCAGAGGCTGAGCGCCCGCAGTGTCCCCCTGATTGCCTTGATCGCAGCATTTTCATTTGTCATCATGATGTTCAATGTGCCGTTACCGGGTGGTACAAGCGGACATGTCACCGGCGCGGCCCTGGCAGCGATCATCCTGGGGCCGGAGGTGGCAGTCATTGCCATCTCCATCGCCTTGATGATCCAGGCTTTTTTCTTCGGGGATGGGGGCATCCTGGCCATTGGGGCAAACTGCTTCAACATGGCCGTTGTCATTCCCTATATCGCTTATGCCATCTATACGGCTTTTTCGAAGGGGACGCCGGTGGCATCCCGGCGTCGTTGGGCGGGGGCGGCTGTGGGAGCCTGGGTGGGGGTGACCGCCGGAGCTTTTTTTGCAGGAGTTGAGTTCGGCCTGCAACCGCTGCTGTTCAAGAATGCCCAGGGGGCTCCGCTTTATGCGCCTTACCCGCTGGCGGTGGCGATCCCAGCAATGGTCGTGCCGCATATGCTGGTGGCCTCCGTAGTAGAGGCGGTGCTGACGGCCCTGGTGGTGGGTTACTTGCAGCACTTCAATGCCAGGGTCCTGGAAACGGAGGAAAATCCGGCCGAGGCTGCAGAAGCGAGCGGGGTCCGGCGGTTGAGATGGATATGGGTGGGACTGGCTGCCCTGGCGCTTATTACACCACTGGGGCTGCTCGCCCCCGGGACTGCCTGGGGCGAATGGTCCACCCAGGAACTTGCCCGTATGGGGATCAGCTCCGTTCCGGCGGGCATGGAGAAATTGGCAAACCTTGTGGGGTGCACCATTGGCCCGTTACAACCTGCCGGCACTTGGAAACACTTCCCTGGGGTATGTCCTCTCTGCAGTGGTGGGAATCCTGGTCGTGGTGGTGGTGGTCTGGTTGTTCACCCGGCTGCTGACGGCCGGTAAGGTAAACAAAGAATGAACGTCACCAGCTCCAAAACCACCTCAAGGCGCAGACACGTCCTGGAAAATACATTGCACGGCATCGCCGAGACATTGGAACGCGGCCTGTTCGCCGAGGAGGTCAGCCTCCGCCGGGGGCTGTTGCAGAGCCTGGATGCACGCGTCAAAGTGTTGGCGACTCTGGCCTTGCTGGTAGGGGTCAGCCTCTCCCACAGCCTGTGGGTGATCCTGGGTCTCTACCTCCTGACCGTTGGACTGGCGCTGGCATCTTCCATCCCGGCTGGCTTCTTCATCCGCCGGGTATGGCTGGCGCTGCCTTTTTTCACGGGTGTGCTCGTGCTGCCGGCTTTGTTCATCACACCGGGGCCGGTTTTGCTGCACCTGCCCCTGGGACTGGCCATCACACGCACAGGGGTCGTCACCGCTCTCTTCCTGCTGCTGCGGGTGAGCACCTCGCTTTCATTAGCCATGCTGCTGATGCTTTCCACACCCTGGAACACGGTGCTGAGCGCGCTGGGGGTCTTGCATGTCCCGGACATTTTCATTTTGATCCTGGGGATGACCTACCGCTATATTTATTTGCTCTTGCATACCGCCAACGACATGTTCATGTCCCGCAAGAGCCGCACGGTGGGGAGATTGACGGATGCTGAAGCCCGCAAAACGCTGGCTTCGGTCAGCGCCACTTTGCTCAGCAAGAGTCTCAACTTGAGCAGTGAGGTGTATCTGGCGATGGAATCACGCGGGTTCCGCGGCTCGATCGTGACGCTGAAGCCGTTCCGGATGCAAAGGCGGGATTGGCTATGGTTATTCTTCTTTTTCGCCATCACCGGGTTGGCCATTTTCCTGGGCCGGTGACAGGTTTATAAAAGGGCAAATGATGACGAATGAAATTGTATTTGACGTGCGGGAGGTCTCCTTCGCTTATGACGGCAAGCAGACCGCCCTGGAAGATGTCAGTTTCCAGGTCCGGGAGGGGGAAAGCCTGGCAATCCTGGGCGCTAATGGCTGCGGCAAGAGCACCTTGCTGAAATTACTGGACGGTCTGTACTTCCCCAGTAAAGGGACCATAGCCACCTTCGGCCAGCCGCTCACGGAGGCGGCTTTACGGGATGACGATTTCAACTTCGCCTTCCGCCGCAAGGTGGGACTGGTCTTTCAGGACACGGACGTGCAGTTATTTTCTGCTTCGGTATTGGAGGAGGTGGCCTTCGCACCGCTGCAACTGGGGCTCAGCCGGGAGGAGGTGAACCAAAGGGTGGAAGGGGCCTTGCAGGATCTGCGCATTGAGACCCTGCGCAGCCGCCCACCCCACCGGCTCTCGGGAGGCGAAAAGCGGCGGGTGGCGCTGGCTTCGCTGCTCAGCCTGAACCCGCAGGTGTGGCTGCTGGATGAACCCACCAGCGGGCTCGACCCGCGCAGCCAATCCTGGCTGGTGGAATTCGTCCTGAAACTGCGTACGGAAGGCCGGACGGTGATCACGGCCACCCACGACCTGGAAGTGGCGGAGGAGATCGCCACGGGAGTGCACGTCTTCGACGAAAACCATCGCCTGGTTGCCTCGGGAACCCCGGCGGAGATATTATCCAACCACGACCTGCTGCATCGCTGCAACCTGTCACACTATCACGTGCCACTGAAGGAACAGGTCACGCATTAAGAATAACGGGGCAGGCACAGATATGCCTGCCCCATCTTCGCTGGAAGTGGCGCACAATCATATCCCCCGGAAGAACTGGCTAATCCACAATGCTATCCAAATTATTAATTCTGCAGGCGGATTCCCATTTCGGCCAGGTCGGATGCCGAAAATAGTTTTTCAAGAGCGAATGGCAGAAAAGCGATGATCATGAATAAGATAAAGGTAATGGCGATAATAAACATGTCAACCTCCTTATGTGTTTTCCACCCTCATGATAAAGGTCAATCAACAAAAACTCCCCTCGCCATGGGGGAGTTTTTGTACTGGTCAAATGGATAGTTTATGGCCGGGTTTTGCAGATCTCCCTTTCAAGCTCCGGCCAGGTCCTGGCAAAACTCGATCACATTCCGGTCGGGGTCGCAAAAGTACATCCATTTGGCCACGCCGGGGATCTCCAGCGGGCCATGCAGGATGGGGATGCCTTCTGCCGCCAGCATGGAGAGGCTGCGGTCGAAATCCTCCACCTGCAGGGCCAGGTGCGGGCAGGCATGCGGGCGGACGGTCACGGGCTGGAAGGGTTTGGGCGAGTTGGTCTCGGAGAGCGCCTGCAACAGTTCCAGCCGGCCTCCCTCCAGTTCCAGGATGACAAAAAGCTTCGTGCTCTTTCTCGTCGATGATCTTATCCGTCTGAACCTTGAAGCCGAGTTTTTGGGTATAGAAGCGCATGGAGGCTTCCAGGTCCGAAACTTCGTATGCGAAATGGTCGATTTTCATTTTCTGCCTCTCCTTTGTTCACATAAAGATCCAACTCTTCAAATTAACCGGAGCAGGCTGAAGCCTTCTCTCCAGTTGGCCAGGGTCGCAGGCTGAAGCCTGCACTCCAGCCGATGCACTCCAGCCCATGTAATTGCACTGAGTCAGACCGACTCCTGTTCTTCCTCCAACACCCTTGGGATCTTGCGGGGACGCGGGTCCCGGACGAGCCAAAACAACAGTACGGCAATGACCAACCCGCCCACGGCGGAGACCATGAAAGTGGCCTGGAAACCGGCCGTTTCGGCGATCCAGCCGCCGATCAGGGGAGCAATGATGGTGAAGGGAGCCACGAGCGTATTGGACAGGCCAATGTAGGTGGGACGGGTGGCCTCGCTGCCGAATTCGACGGTGATGGCCATGCCGATGGTCCAATAGGCCACGTTGGCCAGCCCGCTCAGGATAAAGACCGGGTAGAGCCAGCCGATGGTGGGCCCACCCCAGGCCATGAGCGAACTGAGCGTGACCGCCACCGAACCGGCAATGAGCATGGCGCGATGACCCAGCCGGTCGCCCAGCCAACCCATGACGGCGTTGGCAACCGTGGAGGTGATCATCAATGCAGCGGTCAGGAAACCGGCGGTGAGGTCGCTCATGCCGAAGCGGCGCAACCCATAGACAATATAAAAGGCGAAGCCCATGGTGGCAAACTGGGAGAGCAGGCGAATGACCAGATAGGCAGTGAAGTTCCGGTCACGGCGCAAGACTTCCAGGCCGCCCTTCCACAGGGAAGGCTGGCTCACAGGGATGATCTTTTCGTTATCCACGGGTTCGCGGGTGAGCCCCAGGAAGACGTAGGAGATGGCCATGCCAACAGCAGTCAAAACGAAACAGAGGGTGAAATTGACGGGAGAATCCACCCGGTCCAGGATGTAGCCGGCGGCAATGGCGGCCAGGCTCATGAGCACATTCGACAAA
Organism: uncultured Chloroflexia bacterium; assembly: GCA_963831885.1. Classification (GTDB taxonomy): domain Bacteria; phylum Chloroflexota; class Anaerolineae; order Anaerolineales; family Villigracilaceae; genus UBA877. Next base: position 145,398 of record CAWHSJ010000001.1, read on the forward strand.
GCCGCCTGGGAACCGAAAAACGTGCCGCGCCAGTCGGACGGGATGATCTTGGCGATCAGGCTCTGCCAGGCATTGGCGGTGAAACCGGCGCCCAATCCCTGCCAGATCAGCATCAGGAAGGTAAGCACGAGGGCGAGCCTGGTTCCCAGAGTGCCCACGAACAAGGCCACCAGCGCCAGGCCCAGATAGGGCACGCGCTCGTGGATGGTCAGCAGCATGACCATGGGCTTGTAACGGCGCAGGCGGGCGACCGAATTGGCCATGAACAACTGCGGCAGCTGCCAGCCGACCGCATGGATGGCCGGGATGAGCCCGATGAGCAAGGCCGAGGTGGTGAGGTGGCTGACAAAGAGCGGGATGATGGTGCCAATGGAACCGAAACCCCAGCCCAGGCCATAAGCCGCCCCGTCGGCCAGGTTGACGCCGAGGTTATAGCGCAGGTGTTTGCGGATGGATTGCTCGAGGGTGGACATACTCGCCAATTCTACCATTGGGAGGTTGGCGCACCGGCATTCAGGGGATGCAAAATTTAATCCCGCTGAAAAACGGGGGACAAGACGTCGAATGATAGCGGGAGGCGGTGATTTTCAGTACGTCCAGCGCAGGCCGCGGGGCAGTCACCGCATTTACTCGACGGCGGCCATCGGCCAGAGCCTATCAGCAGGTGTTGAAGCAGGTGCGCGCGATGCACAGCACGATGCTTCTGATCTGGCTCGGAATGAGGCCGCGGAAAGGGTCTTAGGCTGGAAGAATGAGCTGGTTTTATTGGCTACTGAATCCTGGAAGAAATATACGAAGACAAAAAGAAGGATATACGTGGCTGCGATCACAGAAATCAAGGATATGCCAAAGGCTTTCGCCAGGGGCCCTAACTTCTTTATTCTAATTGCCAAAAAAACGAGGGAAAATAAAAAATCCTAACATGCCCACTCCGGTGATAATAACAACCAGTTTTCCTGAGGCAAACTTACTGACTGCATAAGCTACCAGGCCCAGGACCCCCAGCAGAATACTGGTAACCTGCAACCAAAGTTGGCCTTTTCCTCTCGTTTTTTTGTCCATACCCAGGCCTCTTTACTTCGTACGTTGGCGAAGATGGATGGATATCATTGGTCCTTAATTGTCAGGAACAACTTCCCCATCGACGCGATCACGATCACTATGCCCAATCCGAAATAAAAGATCTGCATGAAGTGTGCCGGTCCGGCCGGAGATCCGATCACCATTACTTCGACGAATTCAAAGAATATAATAATAATTCCAGCAGTCGTAGCAAACAGGGTGGCATATGGGTTCTTGCGTACGAGCAGGATCGCTGCAAAAATTGCACTTCCACCCACAACCAGGGAAAGCGTCAGTCCGGGAATGGTAAAGTCTCTGAAGATCGAGCCTTGCAGGAAATCCACAGGGGGAGTATAGAAATTGGCCATCAAGGCAATCCCGCCCAGAATAGCCGTCCCGGACAAAAAGAAGGTCAATACGATCAGGGTGATATTGATAGTTTTTACGATTAATTTCATGTAGAGTCTCCTTTAGAATTGCAGATATTCCAATATTACAATTGAGAAAAGAAAAACTCCCCTGCCGGAAGGGGAGTTTTTACTGTCCGGATGGATAGGCCAATAGAGCTCATGAAGGGGCAAGGTAACCTTACGATTCTGCTTATAAGGTTCCGGCCAAATTGAACAGGGCGTGCAAGAGAATGGCCGGATATATACTCTTTGTTTTGATCAGGGTGTACCCGAAACCGAGGCCCAGGATGACGGAAAAACCAACCTGGAACAGGATGAAGCCGGTCGGATAATGGCCCAGATTGTTCAGATGCGAGCTGGCGAATATTAAAGTACTCAGCACAAGCGTCAAGGTTTTCGCAGTCCGCTCCGAATATAGCTTTCCAAAACCCCATAACATCATGGAAAACAAGATGCCCCTGAAGAGGCTTTCCTCCGCCAAAGGCACGACTACTCCCTCGAAAAACCACGTATTTGCTCCAAACGGGGTGGAACCGGCTATCAATCGGTAGATCAGCGGAGCGCCGACGAAGAAAATCGTCAACCCCAGTAATGATTTCCAGTATTTTGCCATGGCTCCAATTTGATAGCCGAAGAAGCGCGGCGCCCAAAAAACAGGCATGAAGCCAAGGAAGAGGAAAACCAGATCTGAAAGAATGTCGTTCACGTAAATATTATGGGGCGTCTGCGAAACAGCCTGGTAAAAAGTATTATTGAAATATACACTTCCCCAGGCCAGGATCAAGCCCCAGAGAATATAGAGAATAGTGAGGGTCAGTGTCTTAGTTTTCAAAAGTCATCTCCGGTAGTATCTCATAATTGATCTTTATGATTTCGGTGAATTCTCTAGCCCTCTTGGAAAGGTAATTCCGTCAAAGGCTTATTGGAGAAATGCCTGGCCTTGAAGTAGATGACGATTCCGACCACGACCAGGAACAACAAGGGGCCGGCTGTCAAGTAGAAAGCCATGGCAGGCATCAGGCTTATCACACCTGCAATGAGAGTAGAGGAAAGGTTATATGCAAAATGCGCCAGGATGGTGATGACGAGACTTCCACGCGTGTTGTTGTAAAGCCAGGTCAGGTAGGTGGCTACGGTGATCACCAACATCAAGTAGATCGGCAGGGGGATGCCCACCTGGGTGGCGCCCGTCAGGTAAAAGAGCGGCAAATGCCAGAAAGTCCAGATCACCCCCAGGATAAGGCTGGACAGCAGGGCGTTGTGTTTTGATTCCAACCTTGGCAGGGCAAAACCGCGCCAGCCGGCTTCCTCAGAGAACGGTCCGGAAAAGAATTGAAAAAGTATAATCCCCGTCAAAGAGGCGATGGATACACCTGGCGTGAGGCCAGCGGCGGGATGCCCGAGAGCGATATAGACCAGGGCAATTACAAACGGACCCAGGATCAGGAATAATGCGGCGAAGTACCAGCGGAACCCCACCTTCCAGCAGGTAAAGCCAGCCAGAAGGCGCTTTACTTCTGCGGCTCCGCCAATCACCCAGGAGAGGGCCACTGCGCTGATGCTTGGGCTGAAAATGCCCAAAGCCCACACCCATGACCATGGTTTAAGCGGCTGTCCGGGTTGGAGGAAAATATAACCGAACATTATGCCATACATGATGGCATAAGATAATACGAAGAACGAAATCAATTGGTGCTTGCGGATCCAGGTTTTCATGTTGTTTTCCTTATCAGAAGCTGGTAAATAGTGAGATTAAGTTATCAGGATATGTCTTATCCAACCTGATACAAAAATAAAACGTTCGAAAGGTCCATCAACCAGTGCGCGATGATAATTGGGGGCAGACGGCGGATGCGCAGATAGACAAGCGTCATCGCGATGGATAGCGGAAGGAAGGCGAGAAACATATATAACCCGAACTGGAAACCAGCCAGCATCAGGAAGCTGTGCTGGAGTGCAAAGAAGAAGGAGACTAATGCCACCGATAACCAGCGAGATTTGGTTATCGCAACCAGCCGCGGCAGAGCGTAGCCGTTATAGGTCATCTCCTCGGTGACAGACCAGAGCGGCCACCAGAGAATACGGGCGTAGAGCAGCGCCAACAGCGGGAGGCTACGCATGAATGTGTATTCAGGAAATATCGGATTGATTCTGCCGTAAGCGATCAACTGAGCCAGCATTCCACCGCCGAAGATGGTGACGGGAGCTATAGCGACAAATAAGCCCAACCCGAGAGGAATCTCAGTTTTGAGTTTGTTCTTCACGAGATCGATCAGGTCACGCAGGCGAATCCCTTCACGGCGGGTCAGCCAGACCAAAATACCCAGGCAGCCAAAGTCAACCAGGGTGCCGTATACTGGCCACCAATTACGGATGACGACAGAGGCATTGGAGACATTAAGCAGCCGGAAAAGCAGAAACGTGATACCCTGGGCAAGTAGAATGAAAGCCGAGCGGGCAAAAAGCATCAGCATGGGTCCGTCACCGCAGGGATGCGTCCTGCGACCAGGCGGGATTGTATTGCTTCAGAGGAGTTGATGGAGCTGAATGCTGTCATTGTGGATTCTCCTTATAGGATCGATAATAATTTGGTGGAGCGGTGAAGCTTTCAATGCATTCAATCTATCCATTAGGACAGATTATTGGAACCAAAGCATATCCGGCCACATCTCCTCCCATGAGTGCCACGGTTGGCGGCAGACATATAGGCCGGTATGGCGAGTAGTTTCTTCATTTTTCACACCAAATCGATTGGCGACGGTTCCGGCTGAATTGCAGGAGGCAAAGAAATTTCCTGCATAACTGCGCTCAAAACCGACTACGATTACGGTCTTTGGTTCCGCTTCTCCATCGCCGCGGTACCAGAAGCCGTCTGCGCCACTGATCACAGGCGGCAGGCTATATTTCCCTGAATACAGATCGAAAGCCCCCGGCCTCGCCATAATTTCCAGCCAGGATGACCGTGTCGGGCCTTTCTTCTGCAGGCAGCACGCCCGGTAAATGGCTGCCACCTGAGCGCTCAGATCCTCCCAACCCACCATCTCGACGACTTCCGGGTTCAGAGAGGATGTGTGCTGCCACAGCGGCGAATTGATCGGCGCGACCGGCTTGACGATGAGGAAACCTGCCAACCCACCGATGGCAACCAATCCATAGAGAATATAAGTCGCGGCCCGGCGTAATCCTGCCGGACGTCCCGCCAGCCAATTCAGCCACCAGGCGCTGCCCGCTGCCGTCACCATGACATAGGCCGGAGCTACATAATAAAATCGTCCCTTGGCTGTAAGGAAAATGAAGAAAGTGGTCAGGAACATCCAGACTAACGGCCGGAACTGCTTGAGCGAACTCGAGGCCAGGCACGCCGCCAGACCGGCCATCCACAAAGGTAAAACAAAGGGGTTCGTTGAAGATTTGATTTGTTCAGGTAAAAAACTTGCCCCTCTTCCCCATTGTAGATCGCGAGCATGGATGGCTTTGAGAAAGTCCAAGGAAATGAAGTGATGCTGAACCTGCCAGATCAGGTTAGGCAGGTAGATCAGCAATGCCAGTCCGGCCCCTGCCCACAACCATTTGGAAAGCAGATCTTTGCGCCCTCGAACTGAGGCAGGTGGCCACGCCCAATCCGGCCACCCAGAAGGCGACCGTGAACTTGGTCATCATCCCCAGTCCAATCCCGGCGCCTATGCCCAGCCAATCCCGCGGATCTCCTGTCGCCAGCAGCCGGACGAAGAAAAAGGCGATCACCACCCACCAAAGGAAATCGAAAGCCATATATTGAATGAGCGTTCCGGCTGTCAACGCTACCGGAGCAATGCCGACAGCAATGGCGGCCAGCACTTGCGCGGCTGGCCGTCCACCCATGTCACGCGCCATCAACCCTGCCATCAAGATGACCAAACCCTGTGCAAGGGCGGAAAAGAGCCGCAAGCCCGGCAACGAATTACCGAACAATTCAAGGCCCAGGCAGGCGCGCAATGAAAGGTGTGAAAGGTGGATAGGCAATGTAGCCTCATTCCAATTGGCGGGCGTTCATAATGATGTCAAGCTCGTCTCGGTGGAATCCATATCCCCCATTCAGCAATGTATGCAGGATTGCAGCACCAAGGGCCACCAGGACCAGAACAAACGTATCGTTCTTGAAAGAAAAAAATGGTTTCATGACTTTACCTTTCGGCAGGCGCAGCGGACTTGTTCATTGATTCAAATTCGCGTACCAGCGATAGCGGCAGGATCAATAATAAAGATAATCTGGCTATATCGGCGTTGAGATATGCAATTCCAATGGAAAGGAGAAAAATGATCGACATAATGAGCGGTGCAATGAATTGACGCTTGCGCTGGTTTGTATCCAGGTCCGGAGCGGTGAGGCGATTGTGCCAGGAGGCATATCCCCACATGACCGTCAATAAGAGACTGGCTGACAATAACGGGATCGTATAAAAAATAGTGGCGCTGCGACCTGAATAGGTACTGATAACCGAACTAGTGAAAGGAATAAACCCAATCGTCATCAACATCAGCAGGTTGATAAGGATCAACCTGCCGTCATATTTTTGGATGAAGCGGAATGTACGATGATGGGAAATCCAGAAGGCGCCGATGACCATGAAACTAAGGAAATACGCCAGGTAATTGTGCCAGAGGCCGGCCAATAAGCTCGCCAGCTGGGCATCTGTGGTTATAACCACAACGGAAGGCAGGCGGATATTGAGTGCCAGCAGAGTGATGGCAATGGCGAACACAGCATCGCTGAAGAAGACCAGCCGTTCCAACCCCAGTTGGTCCTCCCTTCCTGATCCGGCTTGTGTTTTCCTTTTTGAGAGGGACTTTTTCATCACGACCTTTTTCAAGGAAGACTCTTCCGTCCTTATGACTAGAACCCCATTATCGACTGTAGTGAGGATAAGAGGCACCACATTATCACTGCCTTTGATCGTCAATGACTCATGGTCTCCCTGGGTGATGATCACCTTCCCAAACGCGGCCATGTTGATGCCGGTGAACCCGCTGACCGGTCGAACCTCACTGATGACCGTATTGGAAGGATTGACCACCTTGGCATCTTTGGGGTAGATATTGAAGGAGCAGCCACTGATCAGAAGGGCGACGAGCAAAACAGAAAAAAGAACATGTGTGGTTTTCATTGGAATTCCTTTCATTGTTTTCATCAGTCCGGCAGCAAGCCGTTGACAATCAGGCTGACACCACCGAAAGCTAAGAGAGCCGGGCCCAGGATCGTCCAGTTCAGGTTGAATAGAAACATGGCTGTCACCAGCACCAGGACGACGCCAACAATCAGGGCGCTCCGCGCCCGGGCTGTAAACCTGGCATTGTTTACCTGATAGATCCTCCAGGCAGCTGCAAATGACCCTAATGCCGGAATTAAGATAAAGAGCGCCCACCAGTTGTTGACGATGTAGATCTGCATGTTTTGGAGCAGGAAGATGCCGGCCAGCAGGATCATCAGGATGCCCAAAATCCATTCTCCTCCCCGGCGTCCTTGAAGACGTTCCTGGCGGCGTTCCCACCTGGCTTGGCGGCGGTCAGCGAAATTGTTTTGGGATGAATTACCGTTCATATTTCCTCCGTTTTTAAGAATCGATTTGTTTTTTCATCTTAGATGTTCGCCTCTTTGATTCTCATTTTCCTCTGCCGTTGGGGAGGTTTTTCACTATCCAGGTGGATAGGTCTGTAGAGGCCTTGATGTCATCTCTTTTTATTCGTTCGCTAAAACGTCGCGAACGATCAGCCGCACCGCATTACGGGCAGGCAGCAGACTGGCCCTGCTGACAAACCCAGCACAATTGCCAGCCAGATCAGCAAACCATTCAAAGAGAAAATATACATGATTGGCACATTCATCAATGCCTGGCCAAGGATTTTGTCAAGCAAGAGTGTGATCGGGATCGCGACCACCGCGCTTAATCCTCAGCTGATCAACCCGAACAATGCACCTTCAATCACTACAAGTATGCAGGAACAGTAGGCTGATCTTATCTTCCAAATCCGCTTAAAAAATGCTCCTCAAAGCCTTGTTTTATGCTGAATCCGGGTTTTTTTTATTAATCCCTCGATTAATCCTCTTGGAGGATGCGCCTACCCCCTCAAATTTGATAAAGTAACCATGGAAATATTGAACGCATGGAATTAACTTGGAAAATGGAATCGCAACAAGAGGTGTACTGTGACAGACATTCGTATCCTTATAGTCGATGATCACGCAGTCATTCGCAGCGGACTAAGCAAGGTCTTTATGGTGAATAAGGATTTGGTGCCGGTGGGAGAAGCTACCGATGGTACAGAAGCCGTTCAGATGGCAGCCACCCACAAGCCCGACGTAATCCTGATGGACCTGATGATGCCCGGCATGGATGGTATATCGGCCACGCGCGAGATCCACCAGAAATTTCCTCCGGTAAAAATCATTGCACTGACCAGTTTCTCAGAAAAGAATTTGGTCGAGGGAGCGCTCCAGGCAGGTGCGATCGGGTACCTGGTAAAGAACATCACCGCCTCTGAATTGGGCAGCGCCATCCGTTCTGCGCATGCAGGCAGGATGACCCTTTCTCCGGAGGCCGTTCAGGCGATTGCATAAGGATGATTTATTCTTCGGTAACGAGTGACGCTGGATGCGTCACTCGTTTTTATTCTGCAGCGAGGTAGGCACGATCCTTGTTATGATTAATCAGTTCACTTTCCCCCAGTACACTTAAAATCCGACGGCAGGAGCTTGAATTGCTGATCTCGACGAAATTCCATAGGCCTTTGACCGTGGGCCGGCTGACCTCGCGCCAGCGCCTGGATGAACGCCTGGATGAAGGCTTGCAGGAGGGTTGTTTATTGGTGTTGGTCACTGCGCCGGCAGGCTTTGGAAAATCAACGCTAGTAAGCTCCTGGCTCCGCAATCAGATGGTCCCTTCCTTCCTGGCTTTCCCTGGATGGAAATGACAATGATCCGGGTCAGTTTCTCAGCTATCTGGTAGGAGCGCTTCAGATAATCGATCCAACGATCGGCTCAACTGAGATGAATCGTTCTCCAGACCGCCGAGGTGGCTGATAGCGAGGCTGTCTATGCAGATGTAATGAAAAACCTGGTGAATGAGATCTCGGAGCATTCCTCCCCATTCATTCTCGCATTGGACGACTGCCATGTATTGAAGAACCAGACGGTCTTACGGTTGCTCAATTTCCTTATCGATCATCAACCCGATCAATTTCGATTGACCCTGCTCTCGCGAGAGGACCTGCCCCTGCCGGTGTCACGACTTAGGGTTAGGAGACAGGTTGTCGAGATCCGCCAGGCCGACTTGCAGTTTTCTCAGGAAGAAGCGGCTGATTTTCTCCGCGAGGGCATGGGCATTCGCCAGTTTAACTTCCCAGGATATCCTTGCGTTGGAACAGCGGACCGAAGGTTGGATCGCCGGTTTGCAACTGGCCGGGTTGTCCATAAAATCTGATCCTGACCCATCCCATTTCATCAAATCATTCACAGGCAGTGACCGCTATATTCTGGATTATTTCATGGAAGAAGTATTCACGCGCCAATCGGAGGGGATTCAAAAATTCCTTCTTGCCACTTCCATCCTGGAGCGTTTTTGTGCGCCTCTCGCCGATGCAGTTCGGAAAGAGTTATACGAGGGTTCTGGGCGAGTCCATGGGGAACTCAAACGCGATTTTGGAACAATTGGAGCGGTCCAACCTTTTTCTAATCCCACTGGATAACCAACGGGAATGGTATCGCTACCATCACTTATTTACAGACCTGCTCAAGCATGCACTTTCACAAGCCCATCCGGATAAAATAGCAACTCTTCACTTGCAAGCCAGCCGTTGGTTCGAGGGGAATGGCTTTATCCTCGAGGCGGCAAAGCATGCTTTCCAAACTCAGGATTGGACCTATGCCGCGGAGTTGGTGGAACGCCACGCCTGGAACATGATCATTTACAGCCAGGTAGGCATCGCTTCCGAATGGTGTCGAACGTTTCCGGAACAGGTCATCTCCAGGCATCCGGCCTTGTGCATTTTCCATGCGTGGGCATTGATCATTGCGTTCAAGAAGGATGACTTTCCTGCTGCAAATGTCCGCATTAGCCAGGCGGAAGCATCCCTTTCCGATATTGATCCTGAAAAATCCGCTAATTTGGTTGTGGGAGCGCCACCCGTGCGGATACATAAGTGGATTACTGGCCAGATAACGCTGTTGCGTTCCTTTCTTTTGATGGCGATCCCTCGGAATCAGGCAGACCCGCAAAGCCTGATTGATTTTGGACAGCTTGCCTATGACCGCCTTCCTGAGGAAGATATCCCTGCACGCTCGGCGGCCTTGCTGGATATATGCTATGCCAGCCAGGCCCGTTCCAACGCGGAAGAAGCGGAAATAAAATTCGAGCAGACCATTCGGATTGCCTTGAGTGGAAACAATTATTTCGGTGCCATGATCGGCGAATACCACCGGGCTCATGATTTTTTGGAACAGGGCAAATTGCAACAGGTGATAAGCTTCTGTCAACAAAAAAGGCAAACATATTCTTCTCATTTCAAGGAACCCCTCAAGGAACTTCCGGCCATTGCGCTGTTGGATCAAGCGGAGGGATGCGCGCTTCTCGAACTGAATGAATTATCTGAAGCCGAACGGCTCCTACGCTCCGGTATCGAAGTGGGGCAGTGGATGCCGCGTGAAGAGTTGCCCGGCTACCTGGCCCTGGCCCGATTATGTTTATTGAAGGGTGATCAGGAGGGGATGGCTGATATCCTGAGGCGCCTGGATATGCGTTGGCCGGATATCCGTTTTTGCACGGAAGCCATCCGTCTTTTAAATGAGCTGCTTCGCCAACCCAATGATCCTGTAGCCCGCAGAATGGCAGCCATCTGGGCAGAAGCCAATCACCCGGAAATTGGAATGGGGATCACCATACCTGGGATTGGTCCCGCCTGGAACGACGAGGCCGATCATTTTGTTTATATTGCCTGGGTGCTGGTCCAGATCATACTTGGAAACACGGCTGAAATATTGAGCGTCATCCAACCGATGCTGGAAGTGGCTTTGGAACACCAGCTCAACCACCGGATCATTGAACTATCATTGCTCGAAGCTCAGGCGTATTACGCGCAGGGCCAGAAAGAACATGCCTGGAAACCTCTTCGGTCGGCGTTATCCTTGGGAGAAAAATCCGGTTATCGCCGTTTAACGAACGTGAACCCGGTTCTGGTAAGCCTGCTCAAGGAAGCGCTGAAAAGCGGGATCGCGCCGACTTACCTTCGTGTTTTGCTGGAAATAAATGCTCCCGCTGCACTACAAGCGGACCAGACTTTGGAACCAACCCGAACAATATCATCTGGTGGTGAAAAGCCAACGACCGATGGGTTGATAGAGCCTCTCAGCAACCGTGAGAGGGAAGTTCTTGTTCTCATGGGGCAAGGTCTTTCGAATTCTGAAATAGCTGCCAGGTTGTATTTATCCACCAATACGCTCAAAGCGCACACTCAAAATATTTATGGCAAGCTAGATGTTCATAATCGCGTGCAAGCGGTCAACAAGGCCCGAGCTTTGAACCTGATATAACGGCATTGTTTAAACCTACTGCTTCTTATATAAATATCCTCATTGAAAATCGATATATCTTCCGCAATTCGGGATCGCTGGCCAAAATATCTTTGCAGTACTCTGGTATTATCGTAAGCAAACGTATGATCGCCTGTTTCGTTTTTTAACCCTCCGGTTAATCCTTTCGCCTCATTTCAAAATTTGTCCTGGGGGGTAAACTGTAAATGAAAGGGTGCAGTCCTATGTTCCAAACGGAAATACGAGTAAAGGGAAAAATAAGTCCAGAGTGGTCGACCTGGTTTGAAGAATTGGATGTTCGAGCAGTTGGAACTGATGAAACCATCCTCTCTGGATCTCTGCCCGATATGGCCGCCGTTTATGGCATTCTCTCCCGTCTGGGGAGCCTGGTGATCACCCTAGTCTCCGTTACTTGTATGCACGTGGGTAGAACCTGACCGCTCTAAATTTCCGGATTTATCTACCAATAAAAATGCAGCGTGGGCGCAAAATGGCCCACGCTGCTCCGTTGAGAAGAAACCTTGGTTCTTACTCACCTCAATCGATTGCATAATTTCATCCAGTTTACTCAGATCGGGTGTAAAGGCGCTCGGAGGCTGCTGGTCGAGCATGGCTACCATATCCGTCACGTATTTGGTGTAGTTGTTGAAGAAATCTGCCGGGAGGTTGTCGGTTCTACTTTCATCGGCAGGCAGGGAGGCCTGTTTGACCGGTAGAACTGCAGCCACATAATACATGCCGTCGCTGGTCAGGCTTTGATAAATGTGACGGTCTTTAGTACATAATGTGCATATGGCGGGTCTCCTGGAGCGGGGAGAGCCCCATCAGGAACCCGCTGCGGGGCAGGTCTTACTGGCTCGAGCTCAGCCGGGCGTCAAGCCCGAAATGTCATTCAAAGAGCCGTTGGAAGTGCCCCATGGGGAAATCACGCCTGCTTACAACACGTGCGGCGCAGGCCGCGGGGCGAGACCCGCATCTACTCGGCGGCCGACCAATTGCCGCCCGAGACTCCCATGCTGCGGGCACGAGCATTCCGCTCGCCGCATCACACCATCAGCCCCGCCTGGCTGGTGGGCGGAGTTCGGGGTCCCGTGCTGGAACCGGGACGACCGTGCGGGTGCTGGAAGTGCTGCGGCAGCCCATCGAAGGCAAGGTTGTCACCATCGGCCGGGCGTATGGCTCGCTGACCTTACCGGCTAATTTCCAACTTGTGGCAGCAATGAACCCGTGCGGCTATTACAGCGATCCGCATTCCAGGCCCTTCGATCCTATTGGCGGCTGTGATGGCGACCCGGACAAACCTTTCAGGAAATTTGAGAAGGGTTATGGCAACCCTCAGTTATTTGACATCATCAGGCCGGACTTCCTTTCCTGTCGCGGCGGATTGTAATGCCGCCAGGGTGAACTGCAGAACCGCCTTTCCAGTGGGACCATCCAGGCGCGGCTGGCCTCCGGTTTTGAGCTTTTCAATGAAATCGACTGTGGTGGCGATGAAGCTGTCATGCCACTCGACACCTTCAACCGGGACCGGGGAGGTCTTACCATCCTTGAAGAGCATCAGCTCGGGCAGGTCAACTGTCTTCGCAGTATAGCGGTTGATGAAAATGATGCCCTTGTCACCGATCACCTCGATGCGATCGTCGTCGGCGTAATAGTCCGAGTAGATGCGCATCCCGGGGGTATGTTCGATGTCCAGCTGGCCGTAGCGGTGGGAGGCCTTGAACTGGAACATGATCATCGCCGGCGCGTCGATCTTGACGATCCCGCCGGCTTCCTTGACCGGGGTCTGGTCGATCCAGGCGAAGACCTTCTCGACCGGTCCGCCCAGGTAATAACCCAGCGAGAACAAGTGGTAGCCGTGGTCAAAGACCAGCGGGCCACCGCCGCACTGCTTCTCGTTGAAGCGCCATAGCCAGGCCGAGAGTGGCACCTTCCAGGAGGTATCCCCCGTTCCGCTGTTGACATGCATCCGCACGGCCCGAACATCCCCGATCTCGCCGGCCTCGATCAGTTGCCTGGCACGCATGGCCGGGGCGTAGTAGACGAAGGTCTCGTACACCCGCAAGGTCACCCCGGCCCGGTCGGCCGCGGCGATCATCTGGTCTGCTTCAGCGGCCGAGAGCGCCATCGGTTTCTGAACCGAGACGTGCTTGCCGGCCTGGGCGGCCTGGACGGTCATCGGGCAGTGCAGGTGATGCGGGGTGAGCAGCTCTACCGCGTCCACTTCCTTATCTTCCAGCAACTGGGAATAATCGGTGTAGACTTTGTCCACGCCCCACTCTTTGGCTTTCTTTTTGGCATGAGCCTTGTTGGTATCACACACGGCGACGATCTTTGCATCCTGGCGGCCGCGGTACCCTAACTGGTGCAGGTCAGAGATGCGACCGCAGCCAACGATTGCAACACGGATTGGGTTCATAATTTACCTCACCTTTACACGGTCCGCACAGGTTCTTCGGCATCCCCGGCAGCCTGGTCCATGGCCTCCAGCCTGGCGCGCACTTCTGCGTGGCTGCGGCGTGTGATCGGGTACTTGTACAGGAATGGCAGGGCTACGAAAATAAAGATCGCCGGGACCAGTCCGAAGAACAGGCGGATCCCGAGCAGGGCTTGCGGAGTCTGCACAGCGTTGGCCACGTAACCGAAGCCGGTCAGGATCCAACCGACCGCGGCCAGCGCCAGGGCTTCGGAGACCTTGGTTGCCAGTCCCCAGACGCCGTAGTACATGCCGCTGCGTTGCTGACCGGTCTGCAGCCGGTCGACATCGCCCACGTCCGCCACCATGGCCCAGGGAAAGATCCAGTTGGCTGCGAAGCCAAAACCCGCCAGCACCGAGACGATATAGATCAACGGGGTGCCGCCGTGCGGCAGGAAGAAGGTCACCAGGATCGCCAGCGCCCCGACCGCCATGCCAATGGCGTAAGCCGGCCCCTTGTCCATCTTGCGGCTCAGCCATTGCCAGAACGGCAGCGAGATGGTCACGCAGACCAGCATCAGGCCCATCACCAGCGTTGTTTGGGCTTTCATGAGCAACTGATATTCGATGTAGTAGGCCATCAGGATCTTGATGAAGGCGAAGGACAGGTTGACGGTCAGATAAACAGCGCACAACCACAAGAAAGGTTTGTTGCGCAGCGCCGCACGCATCGATTTGAAGGGATTGGGTTCGGATTTGGCCTCCACCATGGTCTTGCGCTCGCGGAACCCGGCCGCCGAGACCAGCAGGGCAATCGCAGCAATGACCCCGTAGAGGATACCGATGAAGGCATACCCGGTCCGCTGGAGGGCGAACAGGCCGACGATGGCCGGGGTGACGGCCGCGCCCAGCAGGTAGGCCGGAACGGCCATGACCATTCGGTAGGTCGTCAGGCTGGAGCGTTCGTCGTAGTCGTCGGTCAGCTCGGAGGTCAGGGAATAGTAGGGCACGTTGGTCAGCGTCCAGACCGTGTCGAATAGCATGAAGGTCAATGCAATCCAGACGAAGGTCCAAATCCGGTTGGCGGCAGGGACATACCACAGCAGGGCAATGGCGATCGCCAGCGGGATGGCGCCGAAGATCATGAAGACCCGCCGCTTGCCAAAGCGGGACTTGGTCTTGTCGGTCAGCCAGCCAAAGAGCGGATCATTGACGGCATCCCAGACCTTGCCGATGAGGAGGGCATTGCCGGCCAGCGCCGGCAGGATCAGGGCACCATCGGTGTAAAACTTCATCAGGAAGAACTGGATCGCCGAATTGACCACGGCATTGCCAAGGTCACCGATTCCGTAGAACACTTTGGTGCGGGTGTGAAGCTTGCCTGTCTTTTCATCCATTGCATTCTCCTATTGGTTTTTCCTTACCACAAGGGCACCCGGACACAAAAACATAGTGTCTTTGCAGCTTGGTGATAGGCTCTAGCTCGTTTGCAAATCAGTTACCTCTTAAAACATTTTCTCCAGTACGGACCGGAGACCTGCATCGATCGCTGAAACCCGTTCCAACACCGCGCGGAAGGGCGGGAAGGTTAACGCCGGGCGGACGACCTCATCCGGCAGGGCCAGCAAAATCTCCGTCATCGGCCGGTGCGTCGCCTGCGAGACTTGCACCAGCAGCTCGCGCCCTTGTCTCTGCGGCTCGGCTCGTTGTTGGGGGTAGCCGCTGCCGGCCTCAGGTGTGAAAAGTGCGTCGAACATCAGGCGCAGGTTGACATCCCCGGCCCAGCCGTAGCCCTGGTTGAGCGCCAGCGAGACGCAGTTCCCGGCATTGATGCGGGCAAACAGGAAGGCGTCCAGCGGAGTGAGCAGGTGGCCGCAGAACACGCCCGGATACTGCATGACCGAGTTGAGATAACCCAGGCCGGTCCCGCACCCACCGACGACGAAGTCGACTGCCTTGAGATTCAACAGAAGGGCCGACATCAACCCGGTATGGATGTAAAGCAGACCGGGCGAGTCGCCCGCCCGGGTGTTGCCCAGGTTGAGAATCTCGTGTCCGCGGCCTTCGAGCGCTTTCAGGATGTCGGCGTTCTTATCCGCCGCGCTGATCTCGTTGATGACTGCAATCTTCATTGGGTGTGCTCCTGTTTGAAAAGCATCACAAAGAAGTACACGAAGGAGCGTAAAGGATTACAAGGGCTTCGTGTAAATGGGTTATTTCTTTTTCCTCATTACTACGCGACCTGCGGCAGCAACGATCTCTACCACTGACAGCCCGCAGGCGTCCATCAATATATCCAGGTCCCGGCCGGTGGGACAGAACTGATCCCGGATGCCAACCCGCTCGAGCGGGGCCGGGCGTCCCTCGGCGAGCACCTCGGCGACTGCGCTGCCCAGCCCGCCGATGAGGGTGTGCTCCTCGGCGGTGACGATCGCCCCGGTCTCCTCGGCTGCCTGGAGCAGCAACTCCCGGTCAAGCGGCTTGAGGGTGTGAATCTCCAATATACGGGCATCGACGCCATGCTTCGCCAGTTCTTCGGCAGCCCGGACGCAGCGTCCGACCATCGCACCGGTCGCGACCAGTGTCAAATCCTGACCATTTCGCAGAGTCAGACCCTTGCCCAGCTCCAGCCTGGTTCCGGCCCGATAGACCGGCAGCGCCCCTGCCCGACTGATGCGCAGGTAGACCGGACCGTCGAACTCAGCCACGATCGGCACCCAGGCCGCTGTCTCGGCTGCGTCCGCGGGGACGATCACGGTCATGCCCGGCAGGGCCCGCAAGTTGGCCAGGTCTGTGATCGAGTAATGCGTGGCGCCATCCTTGAAATCCGAGAGCCCGGCGTAACTGGCGGCAATCTTAACATTGGTGCGAGCATAGCAGACGCAGGTGCGGATTTGCTCCAGTGCCCGCAGGGCCAGCAGCGAGGCAAAACCATTGATGAAAGGGATAAAACCACCCAGCGCCAGACCGGCGGCCACATCCACCATGCAAGGCTCGGCGATGCCGATATTGAAGAAGCGATCAGGGAAGCGTTGGGCAAAGAAACTGGATAGTGTGGAGGCGGAGGTATCGACATCCAGCGCAACCACGTTCGGATGCGTCTCGCCATACTCAGCCAATGCCCGCCCATAGGCTTCACGCATCGAGAGCTCAGCCATGAGCCACCTCCCCAAGTTCAGATAGAGCCTGTGCCAGTTGATCGGCATTGGGAACGTTGCCGTGCCAGTAAGCTTGGTTCTCCATGAACGAGACGCCTTTGCCTTTGGTGGTATGAGCTATGATAACCGTGGGGCGATCGTGGATTTCCGCAACCATATCGAGAGCTTCTGCCACCTCCCTGACTGAGTGGCCGTCGATCTCAACAACATGCCAACCGCAGGCCAACCATCTATCCGCCAGAGGCTCAAGCGGCATGACCTCGTGGACAGGTCCATCCAACTGGACGCCGTTGGAGTCCACCAGGGCGGTCAGGTTGGCGAGGTGATATTTCGCTGCCGTGGCAGCCCCCTCCCAGACGATGCCGGCCTGGCATTCGCCGTCGCCGAGCAAAACGTAGGTCTGGTAGGATAGTTTCTTAAGCCGTGCCGCGAGCGCCAGCCCGGCACCGATCGCCAGGCCGTGGCCCAGGATGCCGCTGGTCATTTCCACGCCGGGAGTCTTGAGCCGGTCCGGATGGCCCTGATGCCGGCAGTCCACCTCGCCCCAGTGATCCAATTCTGAGAAAGGGAAGAAACCGCGCCAGGACAGGGCCGCGTAGAGCAGCGCCGAGGCATGGCCCTTGCTGAGGATGAAGCGGTCGCGCTCCTCCCAATCTGGCCGAGCCGGGTCAATGTGCAGGGTGTGAAAAAAAAGTACTGCCACGATCTCAGCCGCCGAGAGAGTTCCGCCCGGATGCCCGGCACCGCGCCGGTGGATCAGGCCCAGGCTTTCCACGCGCAGCCTGCGGGCCATCTCTTCCAGTTCGGATATTTTTCCAGGAGTCAATGTCATCATAAAACCTCGAATTCACAACCCGATCTCATGCCTCAGCGCCTGCACGTTCTCGCACCAGTTGCCAACGTTCCAGCGCCCGTAAACGCCCATACCTCCCAGTGGGTCTGGCCCGAAGTAGACTGGTATGTGGATGAGCGTCAGCCCGGCGTGTTTCCCGGCCTGCTCCAGAGCGGATTTGAGTTCATCGGGGGTTCGTCCGCCATCCAGTGCAAGCAGCCCGGGGACAGCGCGACCCCAGGCCAGATAATCCACCTGCAGAGTGTTCCAAGTGGCAAAGCCCCGTCCGTACTGATCGTTCTGCAACCCGGTAATGGCGCCCATGCGACCGTTATCCAGCAACAGGATGCAGCCGCGGGCCCCGTGCTCGGCGCCATCGATCAGGATCTGCGGATTCATCGTGAACGAGCCATCGCCGGTCAGCGCCAGGGCATAGAACGGCTCTGAAGCCACGCCTGTCGCCAGCAGGGCTGAGACGGCGAAGCCCATGTAAGAGGCGCCTGTCTCGGTAAAAGTCTGGCCAGGAAGTTCATCCTCGACGATTTGAAAGCCATTAGCCTGCACGTCCCCGGCGTCGAAGAAACAGACAGCCTTCTGCGCCCTGGCCCAATCGGTGGCAATTTTGATCGCTGCCGGCTGCGTCAGCACTGGTCCACCCCAATACTCGTCTGCCAAAGTGGGATGGCGTTCCCGCTCGGCTTTGAAGGCCTGCCACTCGGTTTTCTTCATTGCACAGGTGACTAACCATTCTTTTTTGTCATTCCCCCCCGGGCCAAGAGTTTGATTCAATTTCGCCAGCGTGTGTGAGATATCCCCGACCAGCGCCAGGGTTTGGTTGTAATGAGTGGCATCATCGATGTCGGCATTGAGGTTGATGACCCGTTTTACGTTGGGATAACCGGTGCGGGAGCAGTCCGACTGGCAGACCGCCCGTGTCCCGATGGCAATCAGCAAGTCGGCATTTTCCATCGCATGGTTGCCGGGGAGCGAGCCCTTCGAGCCGCCAACGGTCATATTCTGAGGATGGTCGTATGGGACGCAGCCGCTGGCGATGGGCGTATGGACCATCACCCCGCCCGAACGCTCAAGAAAGGTCGCCAACTCGGGACCGACTGTCCGTGCGCCGCCGCCGGCCTTGACCACAACCCTTTTTGCCTCCCGAATCCAGTTGGAAGCCAGAGAATAGTCGCCTTCCGCCGCGCCCAAGATTACCCGATGAATTCCCGGCAATTCGTCCAGATTAAAATCCGGAAGCCAGGCGGCCTGAGTATTCATAGGCATCAGCAGGTAGAAAGGCCCCGCTCGATAGGGGTGATCAACCGTCGCGGCGCCGCGCTGCAAGGCGGTCGGGAGTGCCAAGGGGGTATTCAAAGAATAAGCCCGTCCCATGGTGGCAGCCAACTGCAGGAACAGCCCTTGCTCATGTTTAGGCACCTGCTGCATGTTGAAGCCTTCGGCCTCGGTGGTTTCGTCGCCAAAGAGGTACCAGACGCCAATCCCATCCGATGCAGGCGCCAGCGAAGCCGCCAGAGCCTGCAGTGCGCCGGGTCCGATGGAGGTCACCACGGCGGCCTTCTCGTTCTTGACCCAACGCAAGGCAGTGGCAGCGTGCGAGGCTTCGATCTCACTACGCAGCCCATAGACTTTGGCCAGCCCGGCCTCCTGATAGACGCGCAGCACCTCGCCCACCTCGGTCGAGCCGTGGCCAAAGACGGTGAAGAAGGTTTTCACTTCCTGGCGCAGCAGGCCCAACACCAGCGCCTCAGAAAGGGTCAGCCCAAGACGGCGGGGCAGGGTTGTATGACGCGCCAACAGAGCAGCATGCTCCGTCCGCTGGCGGGTAAGTTCGGTGTGATCAGGTTTGGTGCTTTGATCCATGTTCGCCTCTCCCTTTACATGTACAAATGGATCGTCCAATATTGACAATAAAAAGGCCTGCAATCGATTGCAGGCGAATTCTAACGAGTAAAGCTCAACCTCTCAGAGAGCGATTTCCCCACTTCGAGTACGATGGCAGCCAGTGCCGTGAGCCGTTCGGAGGTTACGCGGGTAGCCGGACCGGAGATACCCATAGAGGCAACCACCTTCCCTCGGAAGTCCCATACCGGCACGGCGATGCAGCGCACGCCCGGGTCGAACTCCTCGTCGTCCACCGAGTAGCCTTGTGCGCGGACCTGCTCAAGGTTTTTACGCAGCCTGGCAGGATCTGTGAGAGTATTCACGGTGAAGGCCTGGAGATCGTCTTGAGGTTGCAGGTCACCAAAAGCCAGCAAGGCCTTACCCAGAGCAGTGCAGTGCAAAGGATTCAGCGTTCCAACCTCGGCATTCACCCGCAGAGTGGCGGGCGACTCCACCTGGTCGATGTACAGCACCTGGCCCTGGGCAGCTACAGCGAGATGGGCGCATTCTCCGGTACGCTCCATCAATTCACGCAGGAAGGGCTTGGCGGCCTCACGCAGCGGAAGCCGGGTCAGCACACTTCGGCTGAGAGAGACCACCTGCGAACCCAAGTGGTAGCGGCGGGTCCGCTCGTCTTTCTCTGCGTATCCGTAACTTGCCAGCGTGGCGACCAGACGGGAAGCACTGCCTTTGTCCACGCCCAGGCGTTCGGCCAGTTCGGTGATGCTGACACCGTCTTGTGCCTGGCTAAGGAACTCTAGGATTTTCAGCCCGCGGGCAAGGGATTGGATCTCTGTCATCGTTGATTATTATACAATAGTGTTGTATTATATACAACAGACAAAGACCGTTTTCGGAGGCAGAAATGGAAAAAATCATGAATTACATTGGCGGGCAGTGGATCGAACCGCAGGGCAGGGATTTTTTCGACGTGGTCAACCCGGCCACGGGCGAGTTGCTGGCGCGCACGCCCATGTGCGGGAAGGCCGAGGTTGAGGCCGCCACCCAAGCTGCTACAGCCGCCCTGCCCGCCTGGCGGCAGACGCCTGCCCAGGAGCGCATCCAGTTCCTATTCAAACTCAAGACCCTGTTGGATGCCAACTTGGACGAGATCGGCCGCACGATCACCCTGGAGTGCGGCAAGACGCTCGAAGAGTCAAAGGCCGAGATGCGCCGCGCCATCGAGAACGTCGAGGTGGCCTGCGGAATCCCGATGCTTTCCAAGGGCGAGATCGCTGAGGACATCGCCCCCGGTGTGGATGAGATTCTGCTGCGTCAGCCGGTGGGCGTGTGTGCCACCATCGCGCCGTTCAACTTCCCCGGCATGATCCCATTCTGGTACCTGCCATACGCCCTGGCCTGCGGCAATACTTACCTGATCAAACCATCCGAGAAGGTGCCGCTGACCATGCAATTGATTTTCCGTCTTGTGGAACAGCTCGGTTTGCCGAAGGGAGTGATCAACCTGGTCAACGGGGCTAAGGAAGTGGTGGATGGCATTCTGGATCACCCTTCCATCCGGGCAGTGACCTTTGTCGGCTCGACTGCCACGGCCAGGTACATTTACCGGCGCGCCGCAGAGGCCGGGAAGCGTGTCCAGGCCCAGGGAGGAGCAAAGAACCCGGTCGTTATCCTGCCGGAGGCGGACTATGGAGATGGCCGTCAAGATCACGGCCGATTCAGCCTTCGGTTGCGCCGGGCAACGCTGCCTGGCAACCTCGCTGGCGGTAACAGTTGGCGAGGTGCGTAATCCATTCGTGGAGATGATCTGCGATGCGGCGGCCAACCGGAAGGTCGGCTATGGCCTCGACGAGAATGTGCAGATGGGCCCGGTCATCAACCCAGCCAGCCAGAAGCGTATCGAAGAATTGATCGGTGTGGGGGTTTCCGAAGGCGCCAGCCTGCCCGTGGATGGACGCGGGACCCTAATTCCGGGTTACGAAAAAGGAACCTTCGTTCGCCCGACCATCCTGCTGGATGTCCAAGCCGGGAGCGAACTTGAACGCACGGAGATCTTCGGTCCTGTACTGGGTATCGTGCACGCCAACAGTCTTGATGAGGCGATCACCCTGATCAATCATGGCGCCTACGGCAACCAAGCCAGCCTGTTCACCTCCAGCGGTTCAGCGGCGCGTAAATTCCGCCATGAAGTTGATGCCGGCAACGTTGGCATCAACATCGGCGTGGCTGCCCCAATGGCATTCTTCCCCTTCAGTGGCTGGAAAGAAAGCTTCTTCGGTGACCTGCACGGACAGGGAATGGATGCAGTGGAATTCTTTACACAAAAGAAGGTTGTAGTGGAGCGCTGGCCGAAAGTGTGGGCACGGAAGTTCTAGACCTATTAGATGGTTCGCCACCATCATTGATTCCGATTATCTGGACATACTAAACCTACACGGAGATGAGATCAATCAATTTCTGTCGAGAAAGTACACTACTTTGGAAGCAGTGGTTTGAGCACGTTTGATCCACCAATATCGGAGCCGCCTCTGCGCCGGTTGCACTGCGACTATAGCTCATTTTCATCATTGGCGGTGGATGCCGTTCATGAAGACATCTGTCCAAAAATCAGCCTTTGAAACT
>CAWHSJ010000002.1:0-523763 GCA_963831885.1 uncultured Chloroflexia bacterium
TTTTCGCAAACCACTTGACCTTCCTTCACATATTATCTATACTGGAAGGAACGCTGTATTTTTATCAGGAGGTTATGGAGGTAATGCCGCAAAAATTCCATTCTGGCTATCGGATAAGGAGACGGGGATGACCTGGTCCTTTACGCCAATTTCTGGAATTTTTCTCTTTTCATGTTTCGTATCCATTCTTGTCGCTATCCAGGCTTCTGGCAAGAAGAATATGCCTGGCGCGCTTGCGTTTGTACTTTGGATTTGTGCGGTCGCAGAATGGAATTTTGCCTCTGCCATAGAAATAGGAATGGTGGATGTCAGCCAAAAAATACTTTGGGCAAAAATCGAGTATTTGGGATCGCTCAGCGCGCCGATCCTATTTATGATTTTTGCATTGGAGTACAGTCAGAGGACTCGCTGGCTGACCCGGCGGAACCTGCTGCTGCTTTTTTTGTTGCTGGCGATTTCCTTGGTCATCGTCGCCACTAATGAACTGCATCATCTGATTTGGACCGGTTACTTACCCAGCCCTGCCGGAAACAATCTTATTGTTTACCAGCATGGGGTGGGATTTTATCTTCTTGCCACTTATGAATATTTCTCCATCCTGGTCGGAATTGCAAGTTTGGTTTTTACTTATCGAGAAGCCAAGCAGCCCTACCGGCCACAAATGGGGTTGATCTTGCTCAGTTTATTTATTCCAATCACCGCCAGTATCATCTATAACTTTGGATTTTACCTGCCCGGCCTCGACCTGACCCCCATCTCCTTTGCATTCAGTGGCATACTCTTGTCTTTAAATATCACTCGTTACCATTTGTTTGATCTGGTACCCATTGCCCGACATTGGGTTATCGAAGAAATGGGCGATGGCATCCTTGTCCTAGACCTTCAAAACCGCGTGGTTGATGAAAATCCTGCTGCCGAGCGCATTCTAGGCACCGTTGCAAAAGAAACCCTTGGCAAATCGGCTGAGGCGGTGCTTAAGAATTGGCCATTTTTACTGGAGCATTCCAACGATTTTGAACGCACACAGGCAGAAATCCATTTGCCTGATAGTCCCTCGCGCCATTTTGATGTGCGCACAACGCCTCTCTTTGGTCGCAAGAAGAAACTAGCCGGCCGGTTGATTGCTTTCCGCGATGTAACTCATTTCAAAGCGACTGAGGCCACCCTGGCCCGTTATGCAGAAGAGATGGGAATCATTAACCGCATCAACCTGGCTATCACCTCCGGCCTGGACCTGGACCGTGTTCTGAAAACCTTGCATGAGCAGTGCAGCCAGGTAGTTCCCATCGATATATTTTACGTCGCCTTATATGAACGTTCCTCATCCCTCGTGAATATTCCTTTATATTTTGAGAGTGGACAATATCGTGTTGGTTCTTCACGCGATATCAAGGATAATCCTGGGATCATAGGCAATGTCATTCAAACCCGTCAAACCCTATATCTACACAATTCCATCCATGTAGTTACCCGCCCTCTCTTCAGGCCTGATGAGGAAATGCAATCCATTAATTCTTACGTCGGTATCCCGCTGACGGTCCGTGATGAGGTCATAGGTGTAATGTCCATTCAAAGCCAACTGCAAGACGCCTTTACGGAAGACCAGGTCCGTCTATTGGAGCGGATTGCCATTCAGGCTGCCATAGCCATAGAAAATGCTCGTCTTTATTCTGAAGAACAACGCCTGGCAATTATCGATGAGCTGACCGGGATTTATAATTATCGAGGCCTGCAGGAATTGGGCGCTCGCGAAGTGGAACGCGCCCGCAGGTTCAATCATCCACTTTCTGCATTATTCTTTGATGTGGATGATTTTCGCAATTTCAATAATACTTATAGTCATGGGACCGGTAACATTGTCCTGCAAACAATCGTAAAACGCTGTCAGACTGTTCTGCGATCGGTCGATATTTTTTCCCGCTATGGAGGGGATGAATTTGTAGCCCTCTTGCCCGAAACCGACTTTAATAATGCCAAGGCCATTGCTCTTCGCTTAACAGATGCAGTTGCCACTACTCCCATCAATACCTCCTATGGAGATTTAAGTGTGACCATTACGATTGGGGTAACTCATCTGACAGACCTCACCGCTAATCTGGCTGCACTGATTGATGGCGCCAACCAGGCGGAACGACAAGCTAAGCAGAATCAAAAGAAAGGTCAGGCTGCTATCTCATAGTGTTCCCAAGGGCAACTGCATTTGAGCCCTAAATGAGAAAAATTCCGGGTTTGACCCGGAATTTTTATTGGCTGCTACCGAAAAACATTTCCCACCAGATTCGCCAGTTAGGCGGGCTGACTGCCGGTGTAACGGCCGACGGCACAGGTGTCGGGGTAACATCTCCGTTTGTTACGATATTCACTGGGTGCTCACCCACGCGTACCCATTTGTTTTCATAAGCCCATTGCTCCACTGCCGCGTCTGATGTGGCGTAAGCAACTTGAGTAACCAACGCCTCCTGAGTCTGCATGATAGCTGTACCTTCGGATTGTACTGCTTCCAGTTTTGCAGATAGACGGTTTAATTCTTCCATCCGGCGGTTGAAATCAATCAATAATACAACCGCTACTATAAGGCCTGCTACAATCAAAACGTTCCGCCATTTGAACTTCATGCCCCTATCTTACTCTTTCCATCGAAGTTTGACAAGCTACCTTACCCATCCCTATCCCTGTTAGTTAGAATATAGACAAGAGAAGACAGATGGGGTAGAAGAAGAGCATGACGCCAATCATTCTCCTCGCCACCCCATCTGTCCTCTGCTTGGGAACCAGGACCGCCCCTACCCTATGCTGCGAGCGTCTGGAAAGGATTGTCCCCCAGGCGGACCAGACGGCATTGTCAAAAACGTATTGCGCCAAGAGCGCCATAACAGGGGCACAAGCGCTGGTCACAGATGGCGGCCTCCGGAGCAAGCCAAGAAGGAGGTTCCACGTGACAGTATACATCGGAATTGATTGGAGTGAAAAGAAACATGACCTGTGTTTTCTCAACCAGGTTGGGGAGGTGCTGCAGACCTTGACCATCGCTCGAACCCCTGCCGGGTTCCTGGAATTGGAGCAGGCCCGCAGGCGGCTGGGGGTGCCCGTGGAAGAATGCGTGGTGGGCATCGAGACCCATCACAATCCCTTGATCGACTTTCTGATTGAGCGAGGCTACACCCGCTTGTATGTGCTGCCCCCTAACGCCGTCAAAAGTGCTCGTGGGCGCTACTGGCAGAGTGGGAGCAAGAGTGATCTTCAGGATGCCCATCTGATCGCCGATATGCTCCGCACTGATCAGGCCAAGTATCACGCCTGGGTGCCGGACTGGGCCCTTGACCCGTCAGATCCGGGCCAGGATCAGTCTCATTGGTTTTCTCAACAAGGAGATTTGGCAGGTCGGCAACCGCCTGCGGGCAGCCTTGGTGCGTTATTACCCGACCGCCTTGGAGATCTTCAGCAGCCTGGATAGCCCGATCACCCTAGCCTGGATCCAGGAGTACCCCACTCCCGCCGCCGGTCAAGCTCTTAGCTACGCCGAGTTTCAAGACTTTCTCCGGCGTCATCGCCACACTCAGCCCCGCAAATGGGCGGCTTGTTATGCTCGTTTACAAGAAGCTCAAGTCGGCGCTTCGGATGAGATCGTCCAGATCTATGCCCAAGAAGCCAGCCTGCTCGCCCAACTGATGACCCAGCTGGTCCAAGCCAGGCTCCATTTGCTCGCGGAAGTGGACCGGCTTTATCAAAAGCATCCGGAGGCTTACATCTATCAATCCTTGCCGGGGACGGGCCGCTACTTAGAGCCAGCCCTGCTGGCCATGCTCGGCGAGGATCGAGAGCGCTTTCCCACCCCGGCCATCCTGCAAAGCCTGGCCGGCACCTGCCCGGTTACCAAACAGAGCGGCAAGACCCGTTACGTGGTCTTTCGATATTCCTGCAACCATGAATTCCGCCAGATCGTCCAACAATGGGCCAAGCTTTCCATCGATCGTTCGCCCTGGGCCGCCGCCTATTACCAGAAGACCCGCCCCCATTGCCATTCGGAGAACGAAGCCTATCGCAAACTGGCCAACCGCTGGCTGGAGATCCTTTGGCGGCTCTGGCAAGACCACCAGCCCTACAATGAGCAGAAGCATTTGAGCGCACACGCCCGGCGCTCCCTGCCCAAACCTTAGTCATTTCTGTTCTTTCCCAATTCGCTCCGGTTTGAAAAGAGGATTGGCGTCCTATTTTCTTTCCCTTCCTGGCTGAATTCTCCACCTCTCAGCCAGTTCTATCCCTGCACCTCCTGCCCGTTTCGTCTCTTGACAAAACGTATCCTTTTCCTAGATTCCAGGAGAATTTGATAATTGGGAGGCGGTGCGCTTTGCGCACTACATCCCAATTGCCACTCGCAAAACAAAAACCCGCGTAATCGCGGGTCTGTGCCGAAGGAGGGACTTGAACCCTCACGACCTTGCGGCCACTAAGCCCTGAACCTAGCGCGTCTGCCAGTTCCGCCACTTCGGCATGCGGGTTGTATTTTATCCGAAAGTATGGTTTTGTCAACCTCACCTGTCCGGATTGCCTTACATCGAAATATATTCTCGCAAATTATGCTCTACCGCGTATGCAGCCGCTTCGGCTCGATTGCTGACGCCCAATTTGGAAAGGATACTGGAAACATAGTTGCGTACTGTTCCTTCACCAAGAAAAAGGGCTTTGGCGATTTCCCGATTAGTTT
The DNA here is from genome assembly GCA_963831885.1 of uncultured Chloroflexia bacterium. Classification (GTDB taxonomy): domain Bacteria; phylum Chloroflexota; class Anaerolineae; order Anaerolineales; family Villigracilaceae; genus UBA877. Next base: position 4,706 of record CAWHSJ010000002.1, read on the forward strand.
TTCCTTCTGAGACAAGCAGCAAGACATGTTTTTCCTGTTGGCTTAGGTGAGCAAAAGCGGATGCTTCTTCCTCTTTGACAGCCCGCCGAACTTCCTGAAAAACTCGCTGGGTCACCGCCGGATCAAGCAGAGCTTCTCCACGGGCAACTGCTTCAAGCGCATGGACAAGTTCATCCCCGCCAATTTGCTTCAACACGTAACCTGAAGCACCGGCACGGATCGCAGAAAAAAGCATTTCATCCTCGGCATAGGATGTCAGCATCAGGACGCGCGTCTCCGGGAAACGGCTGGTGATTTCCTCACAGGCTTCAATCCCTGAAGTGCCTGGTAACCGGATATCCATTACCACCACATCCGGATGGTTTTTTTCCACCAGTTCGAGTGCTTCCCGCGCTGAGGCAGCCTCCCCCACAATATCAAATTGCGGGTGCCTTTCCAGCAATGATTTCAAGCCCAGCCTGACAACTTCGTGATCATCCACCAGTAAAATACGCTGCTTAGCCATAGAAAGCCTTTTCCTTCGGTAAAAGTATAGTCGCAAGTGAATTGTCTGACAAGGCTGCTGGAATCTGCAGGTCAAGTAATATACAGGTAATTATCCGCATATGTATTTTCTCCCTGTCAACCGGGAATTATCGAAAAAGGAACCAAATGATGGCAAAATATCCAAGTGCCGCTCCCCATATCCAGGAATCGATCCGGTCCAGTACGCCTCCATGACCGGGGATGATATTACTTGAATCCTTTACACCAGCCTGCCGTTTGAACATAGACTCGCCCAAGTCGCCCAGGGTGGTCAGGACGGAGAGTATAAAACCCAGGATGGCTCCCTGCCACCAGGTCACTGGCAGACCGAACAGGTTATTCCATAAAATACTCATCCCGGCTGTTCCAATGGTTCCGAAGAATACTCCTGCCAAATACCCCTCCCACGATTTTTTTGGACTAAGGCGAGGGCTAAGTTGGTGTCTGCCCCAGCGAGAGCCCACAAAATAGGCCGATGTATCGGCAAACCAGACAGCCGGAAAGACCAAGAGGAGCCACCATAATCCATTTGTTAAATTCCGTATATCAATTAGATAAGCGCCTATCCAACCTATATAAACAATACCGGCAGTGGTAAAGGCAAAATCGGTCGCAGCTTTGTCTCGTCCGTTCTCATAATCGAATAGATGCCAAGTCATGGCAGCCAGTATGGAAAAGGTCAATACTGCGATAGCCAGGTTCGGAAAAAACGCCCGAGTCAAGACGATTAATACAACGCCTCCGATCAAAAGCGGTTGGGAGGCATAGCAATCAACTCTGCAGAAGATATAGTGATATTCCCAGGCTGCCACTCCGAGGATGAGGGCGATAAGGAGGTAATAGAAAACGCCTCCGATGACGATCGCAGGAATGCCGACGGCAGCCAAGCCGAGGGCAGCCAGAACGCGTTTAATCATGGTAATTTTCTTCCCCCACATTCTCGGACAAGCCCCCATATCGCCGGTCGCGCCTTGCATAAGTTTCCAGCGCTTTGCTAAACTCCACCTTGTTAAAATCCGGCCAAAAAACCGAAGTGACATACCATTCAGAATAGGCCCCCTGCCAGATCAAGAAATTCGACACACGCAATTCTCCCGAGGTGCGGATGATCAAGTCCGGATCCGGGACTCCGGCAGTAAACAGGTACTGGCCGACCAGGTCCGAGTTTACAGCATCCGGCTTGACCCCATCCCTGATCATATTTTGGATGGCAAAGACGATTTCATCGCGTCCGCCATAATTGAAGGCTACATTTAAGATCAATCGGTCATTATTCTTGGTAAGCTCAATCGCCTCAAGAACCTTTTCTTGAATTTTCGGATCAAGTCGTTCCAAGCGCCCTATATGGCGCAACCGTACTCCCTCTTTGTGTAACTCTGCCAGTTCACGATCGATCACATCTTCGAGTATATGCATTAACCCATCGACTTCTTCTCGAGGGCGCCCCCAATTTTCGGTGGAGAATGCATAAATTGTAAGGTATTTAATTCCGAATTCCACACAAGCTGTGATGATGTTACGCAGGTTTTGAGTACCGGCGCGATGACCGGCCAGGCGCGGTAAACCGCGGCGGATGGCCCAGCGCCCATTACCGTCCATAATAATGGCCACATGGGTTGGGACTCGCGGCTGGTAGGCCGTGGATTTCTTTGACATAATGTGGTAGCAACGATTAACTCGTTGCTACACCTCCATGATCTCCTGTTCTTTATGCTGGCCGTGCTTGTTGATCTCCTCAATGAACCGGTCGGTAACTTTTTGTAATTCCTCTTCCCCTCGTTCCAAATCATCTTTAGAGATGAGTTTTTCCTTTTCAAATTCGCGCATATCGTTATGAAGATCGCGGCGGACGTTACGAACAGCGATGCGGCTGTCCTCCAACCGGCCATGTACCACTTTCACAAGTTCTCGGCGGCGCTCTTCCGTCAGGGATGGGAGATTAAGCCGGACCTGTTTACCATCGTTATTGGGAGTTAATCCAAGGTCTGAGGCGAGGATGGCCCGTTCAATATTTTTGAGGGAACCGGGGTCGAAGGGTTTTATGAGAAGGCTGCGTGGCTCCGGGACTGAGATGGACGCCAGTTGCATCAATGGAGTTGGAGCGCCATAATATTCGACCGGTAGTTTCTCCACCAACGCCGGCGTGGCCCGTCCAGTGCGAATCCCCGCCAAGTCATCCACAAGATTCTGGATTGCGGAGTGCATGCGTGTTTCGGCTTCTTTAAGAAGATCAAGGACATCTTGGTTCACGTTGGCCTCCTAAAATGGATGAAAAGTGTCTGCCTTAAGGATACCCTAAAATCATAAAAAATGCTACTGAAACAAGCCTCAGGCCGTTCCTGCTATAAAAATTTGGTCTCTAATAAAGTCAGGACCATCCTGAGTATCGCTGGATGGTCCTGTCAAAAAGTGTCAGAAAGCAATCAATTGCCTGTTGCAAATAAATCAGGGACAAGCAGGTCCCTAAGAACCTATGCAGGCGGAGCAGCAGATACCAGCGTTCCCGTTTTTCTACCGGTCAGCGCATTTCTCAAAGCAGAAGGATCCCATAAGTCGACGATCAGGATGGGCATGTTATTATCCATGCACAAGCTGATGGCGGTACTGTCCATGACTTTCAAGCGCCGATTGAGCACGTCAATGTAAGTAAGTGTTTCAAACCTGCTGGCTTCGGAATTTGTCTGCGGGTCGGAGTCATAGACACCGTCCACCTTGGTAGCTTTGATCAGTACGTTCGCATCAATTTCCACAGCCCTCAAAGCTGCGGCGGTATCGGTTGAAAAAAACGGGTTACCGGTCCCGGCACCAAAGATGACCACCCGTCCTTTTTCAAGGTGCCGGATGGCACGCCGCCGGATATACGGTTCGGCCACGGCCCTCATCTCTATCGCCGACTGGACCCGCACGAACACATTCATCCGCTCCAAAGCATCCATCAACGCCATGGCGTTCATCATCGTCCCCATCATTCCCATGTAGTCGGCGGTGGCGCGGTCCATCCCGCGTTCGAGCCCCTGCTTGCCTCGCCATAGATTGCCTGCCCCGATAACGATCGCCACTTCTGCCCCCATTTCGCGGACCTCTTTGACACGCGCCGCTATCTTCTCGGCCTGTTCCGGATCGATACCAAAACCGCTTGGGCCTGCAAGTGATTCACCGCCTAATTTGAGCATGATTCGATGGTATTTGAGGTCAGTCATTTTTTCTCCTTCAAAATTTATTCAAAAAAAGGCCAACCGAATGGTTGGCCTTTATGGTTATCCGCTTATCTCGCCCAATTCCCAACGGGCAAACCGCCGGATGACGATATTCTCACCCGTTGCGGCAATTTGTTCAAGAAGGAGTTTTCCCACAGTTGTCTTGTCGTCGCGGATGTATACCTGACGAGGTAATACCACCTCATCCTTGAATTTGTCCAGCCGGCCCTGGCTGATCTTCTCCAACATGGCTTCGGGTTTGCCCTCTTCACGGGCGCGTCCCTTGGCAATTTCGGTCTCGTGCGCAATAACATCTTCTGGAATATCATCTTCCTTAAGATACTTAGGCGCAGCCGCCGCTACTTGTAATGCAATCTCGTGGGCAAATTTTCGGAATGACTCCGAGCGGGCGACAAAGTCGGTTTCGCAATTGACTTCCACCATCACACCCACCCGACCGTTCCCGTGTGAGTAAAGCTCTACCAAACCATTAGCCGTCTGGCGGTCCGCCCGTTTGGCTGCAGTCGCCATCCCTTTTTCCCGTAGGAGATCCACCGCCTTCTGGAAATCTCCCCCGGATGCCTCCAAAGCTTTACGGCAGTCGAGTACACCGGCTTTGGTAGCTTCCCGCAGCTCTTTGATCATTTCAGTCGTAATTTCCATGCTGTCTCCTCGGATCACAATTCTTGCTTTTCTTCGCCAGGTTCTTCCGCGGCTTTCTCGGCATTCCCTTCAACCTCATCCGCCTTCGGTGCCGGTGTAAGTTTGGCCAAGGTGGACTCACCTAATAGTTCATTGTCCTGGAGATCAACTTCCGTCTCCATGGAATGAGCCGCTTTCGACGCTGCCTCAGCGTCGGCTTCAGACACCGGTTTGGAAGCAGCTTCGGCTTCCAGCTCTTCATCCTTACGCATCGCCTTGCCTTCTTCCACTGCATCGGCCATCTTCGCCACCAACAATTTGATGGCCCGGATGGCATCATCATTAGATGGGATGACGTAATCGACGAAAGATGGATCGCAATTGGTATCCACCAGCGCGATAACGGGGATTCCCAACAAGTTGGCCTCGTGGACAGGCAGATATTCGCGGTCCACATCGACTACAAAGAGCAGGTCCGGCACACGGGCCATATTTCGGACGCCGGATAAATGAATGTTCAGACGGTTGATCTCACGTTGGATCAACAAGCCTTCTTTCTTGGTCAGTTTCTCGATTTCACCGGTGGAGAACAATTTCTCCATCCGTTCGAGTTCCTGGATCCGTTGGTGCATGGTGGACCAGTTGGTCAACATACCGCCCAGCCAACGTTCTGTGACGTAAGGCATCCCGCAGCGAACCGCTTCTTCGCGGACTGTCTCCTGTGCCTGGCGCTTCGTGCCGACGAACATCACTACGCCGCCATTTGAGACGGAATCGCGAATGATGTTATAGGCGGTATTGATTGCCTTCACAGTCTGTTGCAAGTCGATGATATGAATGCCATTGCGTTCTGTGAAGATATACGGCTTCATCCCCGGATTCCATTTATTGGTCCGGTGACCGAAATGCACGCCGCTTTCCAGCAGCGCTTTCATGGATACAACTGCCATTCTTTCTCCTTCTGTCCCGCCCTCCAACACCACTATTACCGGGTGTGGGACGGGGTGAGTTTAGCGGGGTTGCATGTCCCGCTCAGGGACGCTTGATGCCCGTCCCGGGCAAGATGTGCCTCTGCCATGGCCAGGGTCAAATATCTGGCCCGCAACCGGATGGCGGAAGCGGCGAGATTATACCATAATCCCCTGCTAAGGGGATTGATTTCTGCCACGTGCTATACTATCGCCATGACCATCCTACCTCTTCCCGTTGAAATTGAATATCATCCCGGGGAATTCCACTTATCATCAGAGACAATTATCCTGACTGATAACCCCAACCAGCGGAATGCTGATTACCTGCAAAGACTCCTCGCCACCCCCACTGGCTTCCCTTTGCATATCCGCACCGGAGGCAGCAACGCAAAAAACTTTATCCGCCTTCGTTCTGAAACGGAGCTGGCTCGCCTTGGACGAGAAGGTTACCGCCTGGCCATCACACCCGAGGCGATCAACATCGATGCAGCCGAACCAACCGGCGTTTTTTACGGCATCCAGTCTCTTCGACAATTATTACCAGTTGAAGTCGAAGAACAACACCTGGTTGCCTCTGCGAAATGGAATATCTCTTCCCAGATCATCACGGACCGGCCTCGTTTTGAGTGGCGGGGTTTCATGCTTGATGAAGGCCGTCACTTCCAGGGCATGGAAACCGTCCTGAAGACCCTCGATTTGATGGCTTTGCAGAAACTCAATGTTTTCCACTGGCATCTTACCGAGGACCAGGGTTGGCGGATTGAGATCAAAAAATACCCCCGCCTTACCGAGATTGGTTCGTTGCGCGCCGGTACGAGCAAAACGATCCTTGGAAAAAAACATAATGGTGAACCCCACGGCGGTTTTTACACCCAGGGGGAAATCCGCGCGATAGTTGCCTACGCGGCCGAGCGCCATATCAGCATCGTTCCGGAAATTGAGATACCCGGTCATTGCATGGCCGCGCTGGCGGCTTATCCCGAGGTTTCCTGCACAGGCGGCCCTTTTACTGTAGCCACCCATTTTGGCATCTATCCGGATATTTACTGCGCCGGGAAAGAAGCTACTTTCACTTTCCTGCAAGAGGTTCTCGACGAGTTAATGGACCTTTTCCCGTCGCCTTATATCCATATCGGCGGGGATGAAGCGCCGAAAACACGCTGGAAAAAATGCCCCGATTGCCAGCAGCGCATCCGCGCAGAACACTTGAATGATGAGCACGCGTTGCAAGGTTATTTCACCAATCGTGTCATTGCATACCTGGCTTCGAAAGGGCGTCACGGTGTGGGCTGGAATGAGATCCTGCAAGATGACTTGGGCGAAAGCGCCGTCGTTCAGTTCTGGGTGGGAGGTCGTGAGACTCTGCTGGAGGCCATCCGGAGGTGGAAACGTCCTGTTATCATGTCCACTTATCTGGATACATACCTCGATCACAGTTATAGCCTTATGCCCTTAAGCCGGGCTTATCGCTATGATCCAATTCCTTCCGAATTGGATGAAATAGATGCTGCCTCCATCCTGGGTGTGGAATTTCCCCTTTGGACTGAATGGATCCCCAATCGTCTCCGCCTGGATTACCAGGCCTATCCCCGCATATCCGCGCTAGCCGAAACCGGCTGGACACCGAAAGACAGGAAAGATCTGCCGGACTTCCGCCTCCGGCTGCAGGAATTCCTCCACCGGCTGGACAAGCTCGGTGTCCATTATGCGCCGTTGCAAGATGCTGAGCCATCCAAGTTCAAGAAGTTGTTCGGGATATTCACCATCGCCATCCCCCAGAAGAAAATTTCATTTTAGGTCAAATGGGCAATTTGACCAGCATACACCGTGCTATACTTGATTATCATCTTTTCAGGAGTCCTCCCATGAATTTCTTGAAAAAAATTTTTACCTCACCTCCCTCTAATTCAGGAAAATTCTATAATTTCAGTGTGAAATGCAAACGCTGTGGAGAGATCATCCACGGGCAGGTGAATGTCAATAATGAGCCAAGCGTGGAATACGACGAGAATGGCAAACCCTATTACATTTGCCGAAAAGTTTTGATTGGTGAAAAACTATGTTTCGAGCGGGTTGAAGTAGTCTTCAAGTTCAACGAACAACGCGGCCTGCTCGACCGCCAGATCACCGGCGGAGAATTTGTGGAAGATTGATCGATTTCCTAAGATATATAATTGGGATAATTACAGCCAAGTTCGCCGGCGCATCCACAGATACATACCTACCGGCAAGATTATGACGATCACAAGCATTACATAGAAAGCTGGCCTGTTGGTCCAGGAAAGCAAGTTAGCGGTCGGCTGGAAAAAGTTCATCCCAAAGAAACCCGCAATAAATGAAATCGGCATGAACAGGGTGGTCACGGTCGTCAACTTCTTCATTACATCATTCATGCGGTTGTTGATCACCGACAGGTATATATCCAGCGCGCCGCTGACCAGGTCGCGCATGCTCTCATTGAGATCTTGTAAACGCACCAGGTGGTCATAGACATCCCGGAAAAAGACACGGTCTTGGGCATCGATGATGCGGTAATCGTCGCGGGCCAGTTTGTTCAGCACTTCCCGCTGGTGGGTGATCGTCCGGCGCATGGTCAGTAAGACGCGTTTGAGGTCAAAAAGCTGTTCTAAGACCGCCGGAGTGGGTTTATTTAAGATCCGATCTTCTACTTCATCAATCTTTTCATCCACCTGCTCTACGATTTCCATGGAACCGGCCACAACATAATCGGAAATTCGATAGAGCAAATGATCGGCGCCGCTCTGGATGTGGCGTTTGTCACGCTGGCAGGCTTCCCAGACCTCATCGAGTGCCTGGATCTGTTCGTCATGGTGGGTGACCACGTAATTCTTCCCCAGGAAAACATCCAGCTCGTGCGTATGCAAATCGCCGTCCGAATAATCCAATGCGCCCAATACAATGTACAAATATTCCCCCCAATCATCCAATTTGGGAGTGTGTGTCTGAGTTAATGCATCCTCCACTGCCAGTGGATGGAATTGAAAAACATCCCGCATTATCGGTTCACATATTTCCGGTGTTTCTCCGCTGAAATCCAGCCACAGCAGGCCTTTTTTGTCATTCAAAGCTGTTTTGATTCTATCGACAGGAAATGCAGTGTCCAAACCCAAACGGGGAGTGTAGTAAAGGGTGCGTATCATATGCCTCCTATAATTATTTCTACTCTATTTTAGCCGAATATCCGATACATCAGTGAAGATTAGCGCAGTTTAATAATATTCAACTAATAATCAATATTTCTTATGTCGTGATGAATATTTTCAAAATTCATCTCTTGACAATTAATATTATTTATATATAATATCAAATAGATTAACCCTTCGTATAAAAATGAGAGGAGGCACAATGGAATCTCTCTATCAGGCTTATGAAGCATATGAGCGTCGGGTATTACGCGGCGAATTTTTCACTCGCCGAGCACGTCAAATACATATTCAAACTACTTTTGGCGAACCGGTACTTTCAAAAATTGGAGATTTGCTTATCCGAACCGGTTTAAGGCTGAAAAGGCGATATGCCACCGGAAAACCGATGGCCTGGTCGCACATGACCGGGAGTAAACCATGAAAACTGCCCTGAGTAAATGCCCCGTTTGTGATGGCGAGCTTACCGTCACACGCTTGCACTGCGATACCTGTGACACTGTCATCGAAGGTCGCTTTGCCAATGGCGTATTTGCCGGCCTGAAACCGGAACAGTTGGATTTTATTGAAACCTTCGTTCGCTGCGAGGGCAAGATCACTCGCATGGAAGAAGAGATGGCTCTTTCCTACCCCACCATTCGTAACCGCCTGCAGGAAGTGATCCGCGCCCTCGGATATGAACCGGATAAGGATGAACCTGCGGAAATTCCCAACGAAAAACGTCTTAGCGTTCTTGAAGAACTGGATTCCGGCAAGATATCCGCTGAAGAGGCCATGCGCCTCTTGAACGGAGAGGAGTAGTCTATGCAGCAGCAAACGATTTCTGTCGGCCCCAACCCAAATGTGACTGTTCATAATGTTTCCGGCGATTTGCGTGTGGCCGGCTGGGACCGTGGCGAATTGATGGCCAAAACGGACGGGGATACACTCGACCTAGCCGCCGGTTCAGATCCGATCACCATCGCTTGTTATGAAGATTTGATCCTTTATCTGCCTAGAGGAGCTACCCTTCAAGTGGAGCGGGTGACAGGGGATGCCAGTTTACAGGCCCTGACAGGCCCCGTCACGCTGGGACCCATCTCTGGCGACCTGACCATGAACGACCTTGGCCCGGTCACGCTGGCTCAGGTTCACGGCGACGCCTCTCTGCGGAATGTCGGTGCGGTAAATGCAGAAGCCATTTCCGGCGATTTTGTCGTGCGGGGAGCGCATGGCACATGCGCTCTTGATAATGTGGGCGGCGATGCATCTCTCCGCGATGTAGACGGCATGGTGACCATCCAAAATGTTGGTTCCGATCTGTTCATACGCAACGTCCATGGTGCAGTGAATGTCAAAGCAGGGGCAGATGTGGCCCTCTATGTAGATCCAAAGTCTGGCCAGACCTATGATGTCACTGCCGGGGACGATCTGATCGTGCGCCTCTCCCCTCAACCGAACGTGAAGCTCCATCTGACTGCCGGCTCTCCTGAATCCATCCAGGTGGATTTCCCCGGTGTGGAATTGCCCCCGGATTGCTCCGAGTGCCAGATTACCATTGGCACCGAAACACCGGGCATGGCTGAAATGATCCTGACCGCCGGAGACGATCTGCTGGTGACCAGCCAGGCTGATAAATGGGAATCCGCGGCGGATTTCGGTGTCGGCATGGGCGACGGGTTGGAATGGCCCTTGCCGCCAGACTTCTCCGAACGCATCAACCGTCGTGTGCAGGCTGCCATGGACCGTGCCCAAGCTCATCTGGATGCAGCCAACCGCCGCGCCGAATCCGCTGGGCAGCGGGCTTCCGTGAAAATAGAAGCCGCCATGCGGCGGGCCGAAGCCAAAGCCCGCGCGGCCGAAGTGCGTGCCCGTCGAGGCCAGGCGAATATGAATGCCAATATCAACATCGGCCGGTGGAAATGGGACCTGTTTCCGGGGGGTACTCCGCCTGAGACAAGCGCCCCTGTCTCCGACGATGAGCGCTTGACCATCTTAAAAATGCTCCAGGAAAAGAAGATTTCTGTCGAAGAAGCCGAGAAGTTGCTGGCAGCTTTGGAAGGCAAGTAAATATATTGGCTTTCTCTCCGCCCCGTGCCCCTCAACCCGAGTGAGGGGCCGGGGCTAGAGAGAAAAGGAGACTCCCTATGACTGATCAGGAACGCAACCAAGTTCTAAAAATGATCGAGGAAGGCAAAATCTCCCCGGAAGAAGGGCTTCACCTGATGCAAGTCCTTGACCAGGGTCCGGCTGAGGAGGTGGAAGCAGCTCCACAGGTGTCTTCTGGCGAGACTTCTGAACCGGATGTGAAATGGAAGGTTGAGCAATCGGGGATGGAAACCGATCCGCGCATCTTAAAAATCAAGTCAACCGTTCAGCGCCTCTGGCAGGTCCCCCTCTGGATCGGTATTGGCATCACCGTCTTAAGCGCGGTCGGGATGTACTTCATCCTGCGCGGTCCAGGGATGAATTTCTGGTTCTACTTCATGATCGTGCCTCTTCTCCTGGGAGTTGCCATCATGGCAGCGGCTGTAGGATCCCATAAGGCCCGCTGGATCTTTGTGGATGTTCACCAGAAACCCGGCGAGCATCCTCAGAACATTTTCCTTGGCTTTCCCTTGCCTTTGAAATTCGTTGCCTGGTTCATGCGTACTTTCAGGCATTGGATCCCCAGTCTTGACCGGGAAATGGGTAACATCAATTTTGATGAAATCATCCAGATGTTCGACACGGGTATCGGAACCGAATCGATCATTGCTCATGTGGATGAGGGCGAAGGTGGAGAGAAGGTCCGTGTATTTCTCGGTTAGGATGCAGACATGGATATTGTGAGCGAGGAGGTGGCAGCGGCTAAAAAGAAGCCGCTCCTCTCCAGCCTGGTCCTGCTCTTCCTGTTTGCCATGATCCTGGCGAATATCGGCGGCAATATGTATGGGCCGCTGCTCTCACTGTACATTAAAAATCTAGGCGCTTCGGTTGCACAAATTGGCCTTTTCTTCACACTTTCGCAGGTGATTCCCCTGGTTCTGCAAATCCTGGGAGGCTGGGTCTCAGACACGCTCGGGCGCTTGCGGGCTATTGCCATCGGCAGCCTGGTAGGCATTTTTACCTATGTTGCCTTGATCGCCGCCCCCACCTGGCAATGGCTGCTGCTGGCCATGGCTTTCCAGGCCGTCACAGGCTCCCTGATCGGGCCAAGTTTCGACGCTTTCCTTGCCGAGCATTCCAGTGAAGAGAACCGCGCCAAGATGTTCGGGATCTCTCAGGCTTTATATGGGATTGTGGGTGTGGTGGGACCAGTGATGGGCGGCTGGCTGGTAGACTTGTACGGGTTCAAAATGATGTTGCTGATAGCAGCCATCTTTTATGTTATGGCAACCATCATCCGGGTGAGCATGGCCCGAGAAGCTTCAAAAAACGGCGAATCCAGGCCGCAGAAGCTCTCGTTGGGTGGCCTAAAAAATAATCTAACCACCATGTTCGGCCTGTTGGCGGCAGGTGGTGTCATCACCTGGATCCTCATCACCGATGGTGTACGGGATATTTCATTTGGATTGTCCTTGAACTTTTTACCGGTCTACATGCAGCAGTATGGGTTCATGAACTTTCGTCAGATTGGATTGATGAACAGCCTCTTCGGTCTGTTTATCATGCTCACCACCATCCCCGCAGGCTGGTTGGCGGATAAGGTGAGCGAGCGGTTTGCAATCGTGCTGGGTTTCATTTCGATCGGCGGCGCCTTGTGGATGTTGATTGGTTTGCCGGCAACCAACCTGTGGCTTTACGGATCCGGGTGGGCTCTCGCCGGGATCGGCGTAGGCTTGATGACGCCGGCGTATCAATCCCTCATCAGTAAAGCCGTTCCACGGAAAGTGCGTGGCACTGCTTTCGGTCTATTCAGCAGCAGTCTGGGATTGGTCTCCCTGCCTGCTCCCTGGATTGGCGGTAAGTTGTGGGAAAAAGTTGGTCCCCGCTCTCCGTTCGTGATCACCATCGTGGTTTCATTCTTATCGGTTATTCCAGCCTGGTTTAAATTCAAACTGCCGAAAAATAACGGCACCGAAAATGAGAATGGCAGCGAAAACGAAGTCAAACAAAGCTAACCCTATGGTTAGAAAATAATGAAGGAGGTCCAACATGGCTACCACTGAAGAACGCATGAAGATCTTGAAAATGATTGAAGAAGGCAAGTTGAGCGCGCAAGAGGGCGCGAAATTACTCTCGGCTCTGGCGAGCGCCAACCGCCCCCTGGGCGGGTTATCGGCCAGCGGCGCCAAGTGGCTGCGGGTGCGTGTCACGGATATGGCGACCGGCCGCTCCAAGGCTACTGTGCAAATCCCCATCAGCCTGATGGAGGCCGGTATGAAAATTGGTGCTCATTTTGCCCCTGAAATTGATGGCGTGAACATGGATCAGCTAATGGAGGCCCTCCGTTCCGGCATGACCGGAAAGATCATCGATGTTGTCGAAGATGAGGACGGCGAACACGTCGAAATATTTGTGGAATGAGATGGAACGAATAGGGATTTGATAGCCGGCCAATAGGTAAGAAAATGGCAAAGGCATGATAATACTGCTGAAAGTAATTCCATCTTATTCAGGAGTTTGCTATGTCCGAAACAATTGAAAAAACCTTCGTTGTCGCCTCCCCCGCCCGCTTGAACGTGAGCAACATCCGCGGCTCGGTGGAGATCCATCCCGGTGAGGAGGGTTCCATCCGCGTTACTGCAGTCAAACAGACCGGTTTCGGTGATGTCAAACGCACCGAGGTCGAACTCTCCCAGGAAGCCGATGGCACCGTCAAGGCGGTCACCCGTTTCCCCGATTCAGGCTGGGGCTGGATAATCGGTTCCTTTCCCTGTGAGGTCGATTATATAGTCCAGGCGCCCCGGCGCTGCTCGCTCAAAATCAATGGCGTAAGCAGCCAGGCACTGGCCGACGGGTTCGAGGGTGAATTTTCCTTCAACTCCGTCAGCGGTGAAATGACCCTGAACAACCTGACCGGTCCCGTGAAAGCTCATTCTGTCAGCGGCAAAATGGAACTGTCAGATCTGACAGGAGAACTGCATCTCAACACCGTCAGCGGTAAGATCACCGGCCGGCATCTCGCTGGACCGCTGCACCTGGATACTGTCTCCGGCCGGGTGGAAATGGAGAATTCCAATCTACCTTCAGCCGACGCCACCACCGTCAGCGGCGGCATGGAACTCCAGACTACTCTCGGAGAAGGGCCTTATCGCTTCAATTCTGTTTCCGGGGATGTACAGCTTATGCTCCCCCCCGACACTCATTGCTCCGCCGAACTGCGGGCCATCAGTGGGTCGATCTCAACGAAGCTGCCCGCCACATCCGTCTCCCGCCAAAATGGCGCTCAGACGATCGAAGTCCAGGGCGGCGGGGTAAAGGTCTCTGCCCACAGCGTCTCCGGCAATCTGTCACTTGTATCCTAAACACATGAGCCAGGTACCTCGATTTCATCACGGCATCCCCAGGAATCAATCCGGGGATGCCGTGTTTTGCCTAGCGCGTCTATAATAAACATCTATTGGCCCGGCTTGCCTCCCCGGTTTTTGTCAGGATAACGGCATTAAAGGGCATTTTGGTTAAATAGTAAAATCATTATACAATCTCCATTTGAGGCCTATAAGAATAAATGGAAAACCTTTCCTCCCCTAAATCCAAACAACCACGCGGAATGTTTGCATTTGTCCTTGTCTGGATCGGACAGATCATCTCTGTCCTCGGTTCCAGCATGACCGGCTTCGGACTGACCATCTGGATGTACCAGCAGACCCAGAGCGCGACTGCACTGGGGATGATGCAGGTGGCTTTCATCACGCCCTTCCTGATCCTCTCCCCGATAGCAGGGGTCATGGTGGATCGGTATAACCGAAAAATGATGATGATGGTCAGTGACCTGGCGGCCGGCCTCTCGACCGTGGGGTTATTGATCCTATTCGCTACCGGGCACATGCAGTTTTGGTATCTCTACGTAGCGCAGGTAATCAATGGCATCGGCAACACCTTCCAATGGCCCGCCTATTCAGCCGCCATTAGCACCATGGTCCCCAAGGAGCATTACACCCGCGCCAACGGCATGATGTCCCTGGTGGAGGCCGGGCCGGGAGTCATCGCGCCTCTCATGGCGGGAGCCTTATTACCTTTCATCAAGATAACCGGCATCATGTTCATCGATGTGGCAACGTTCGTGCTGGCCATTGGCGCACTGCTCATCGTCTTCGTGCCGCAGCCTGAGAAGACCGAAGAAGGTCAGAAAATGAGCGGCAACATCTTGAAAGAAGCTGCCTATGGCTTCAAGTATATATTCGCCCGGCCAAGCCTGCTGGGGCTTCAATTGATCTTCTTTGCCGGGAACCTGTTTTCCGGCATTGGTTTTACTGTTTTCGCCCCGATGATCCTGGCTCGCACGGGCAGCAACAGTCTCATCTTCGGCTCGGTGCAGACCGCTGGAGCCGTCGGTGGAGTGGTCGGAGGCCTTATCATCGCCGCGTGGGGTGGCTTAAAGCGCCGGGTGCACGGCGTGCTGGCTGGCTGGGCAATCTTCGGATTGTTCTTCGCCTTGCTCGGCGCAGGCAAAGGCTTGCCCATCTGGATTCCCATCATGTTTTTGATGGAGATGATCGGCGGCCCGCTTATCAATAGTTCCAACCAGGCCATCTGGCAGGCAAAAGTGGCTCCGGATTTGCAGGGACGCGTCTTTTCCGCCCGCCGCTTGATTGCCTGGTTCACCAATCCCATCTCCCCCATCATCGGTGGGACTCTGGCAGATTTTGTCCTGGAACCTGCCATGAAATCCAACGGCACTATCGCCCATGTCTTCGGCGGTATTTTCGGCACCGGGCCTGGAGCCGGGATGGGTTTACTGGTTTTTTTCTGCGGCCTGGGTGCGACCGTGGTTGGCCTGGCGGGGTATTTTATCCGCCCGATCCGTGAGGCTGAGACCATCCTGCCCGACCATGACCAGTTGAAGAAAGTTGAAGAAACGCCTGCTGCTGCCTAATTCTTCTCTTTACCGGTATACAGCGAGAATGGAAATCGAACCTCGTACCAACTCAAAAGCCCCCGGTGGATTGACCGGTTTCACGATCATCTGGATCGGACAGCTTGTATCAGTAGTTGCCACCCAGATGTCGCAATTTGCCCTGACCCTTTTCATCTATCAGCGTACCAACAGCGCCATGGCCCTGGGACTGGCGCAGGTATTTTACGTCACCCCCTTCTTGATCATTACGCCCATCGCGGGTGCCATGGTCGACCGATACAGCCGCAAGCTGATGATGATGGTCAGCGACATAGGCGCGGGCATCGCCACGCTCAGCCTGTTGATCTTACAAGCCGCCGGCGTCTTGCAGATCTGGCATCTCTACACGGCCATGGTCGTCATTGGATTGGTCAATGCGTTCCAGTGGCCAGCCTACTCGGCTGCCATCACCACCATGGTCCCCAAGAAACAGTATGGGCGCGCCAACGGCATGATGTCACTGGTCGATGCCGGTCCGGGAGTGGTTGCCCCGCTGCTGGCAGGTACGCTCATTGCCTTTATTAAACTGCAGGGCATACTGACCATCGATGTGGTCACTTACGCTCTGGCAGTCCTCACCCTGGCAATCGTCTTTATTCCACAACCTGAACGTACGGAGGAAGGCCGTAATGCCGGTGGAAACTTGTGGAAAGAATCGGTCTTCGGCTTCAAATACATTTTTGCCCGGCCAAGCCTGCTGGGTCTATTGATCCTATTCCTGGTTGGCAACCTGTTTTCTGGAATAGCCGGAACGCTCTTCGCCCCCATTGTTTTGGCCCGCACCGGCAACAACAGCGTCATGATGGGTACGGTCCAATCTGCTGCAGCCATTGCCGCTGTGGTTGGAGGTGTTGTGATGAGCGCCTGGGGCGGCTTTAAACGCCGCATTAACGGCGTCGTACTTGGCTGGGTCATCTCCTCCCTATTCGGGATGACGCTGTTCGGCTTTGGGCGTACTCTCGCCGCCTGGATTCCCACCATCATGATATTGACCATCTTCGGCCCCCTGATCAACAGTTCGAGCCAGTCCATCTGGCAGACCAAGGTCGCCCCCGATGTGCAGGGACGGGTTTTTTCGACCCGCCGCCTGATTGCCTGGATTGCCCAACCCATCGCCCCTCTTATCGCCGGCAGCCTGGCAGACTACGTGCTCGAGCCGGCCATGAAATCTCCCACCACCCTGTCCCACCTTTTAGGTCCCTGGTTTGGACTCGGTCCCGGAGCCGGCATGGGCATCCTCATTACCGTTTGTGGGCTTGGAGCCGCTCTCACCGGCTTGTTTGGCTACATGATTCCGGTCATTCGCAACGTGGAGACGCTCCTGCCGGATCATGAGCCGCAGAAAGAAGTAACCACTTTGAGCACCTAACAAAACCTGGCTCTGGGCGGCGTCCTCGCCGCCGAGGACGGCGGCGAACGCAGGTTTGTTAGGATATTAGTTGTTACTGTGAAATTACCATGTTCCCATCCCTCTCCGCCTGTGCTCTTCACGGCAGGCAGGGGCCACGGGTGAGAGTCTGCAATTTAGATCGATGATCGTCCCGATGTTTTTATTCGATCAACGGTGTTTATGTACTGACCGATGAAACGTTTCATACAGATATGAAAAGGAGTCCTCTATGCGTGATCGTATTCAAGAAGCCCTCCAACATAGTCGTGCCGACTATACCGAGATCCGACTGGAAGACAAAGAGACCACCCTGGTCATCTTCCGCGGAAAAGAGTTGGAAGTCGCAAATGCCAATATCGACAAGGGCGGCATTGTCCGCTGCCTCATCCGGGATAAAGGCTGGGGCGTAGCGACTTTCAACAATATGGACGATTTGATCAACAAAGTGGACCAGGCTTATCAGTGTGCCCGGGTGGGTTCCGTCTCGGAGCCGATCGAGCTGGCCCCGGTGGAACCGGTCGAAAATGTAACGACGGTAGAAATGAAACGCGACTTTCGCGACATTTCCCTGGCAGAGAAAAAAGCCCTGGCCGAACGATACAATCAAATACTGTTAGGCGCCAACGATAAGATCATCGACACCCGCGCGACTTACTCGGACACATTCAAGCGCTTCATCCTGGCCAACTCCGAGGGGACATACATTGAGCAGGAAAAACCTTCGCTGGTGGTGACCATGGCCGCCGTCGCCCGCCAGGGAGATAATGTCCAGCGGGCGCATGACTCGCTCGCCACCACGCAGGGCTACGAATTCGTGCTCGGCCAGGAGGAACTTGCGCAGAGCACAGCCCGGCATGCGCTCGAATTACTGGAGGCCAAGCCCGTTAAAGCCGGACAATATACCGTCATCGCGGATCCAATGTTGGCAGGCGTATTCATCCATGAAGCCTTTGGTCACCTTTCCGAAGCGGATTTTGTTTACGAAAACCCGCAGGCCCGCCAGATGATGACCCTGGGCCGGCGCTTTGGAAAAGGCATCCTGAATGCCTACGACGACGGCTCGGTTCCGGACCTGCGCGGCACCACCCTCTATGACGATGAAGGCACCCCCGCCCGGCGTAACTGGCTCATCCGCGACGGCATACTCGTGGGCCGCCTGCATTCCCGCCAGACCGCGGCCAAAATGGGTGAAAACGCCTCCGGCAACGCCCGCGCGGTCAGCTATCGCTTCCCCCCCATCGTTCGCATGACCAATACCGCCATCGAGAACGGCACCACTTCATTCGAAGACATGCTCAAGGATATCAAACTCGGCATTTATGCCTGCGAAGCCTACGGCGGTCAGACCGCCCTGGAGAACTTCTCGTTCAGTTCCGGCTATGCCTATATGATCCGGGACGGTAAGATCGCGGAAATGGTCAAGGACGTGATCCTGGCAGGCAATCTCTTCACCACTTTGGATAATATCGATGCCATTGGCAATGACTTCAAGTGGGCAACCACAGGCGGCGGTTGTGGCAAAGGCAATCAATATCCTTTGCCGGTCGGCATGGGCGCCCCGCATATCCGCATCCAAAACGTCGTCATCGGCGGCGAATAACCGGCCAAGAATCGGAGATCAAAATGGATATTCTGACTCAACTTAAACAACAGGCCGAACAGGTCGAAGTAGTCAACCTGCAAAGCGAAAAGACCACCGTCGAATATGAAGCCAACCAGTTGAAGACCTGCACCGTGGCCGAGACCAAAGGGGCGGCGGTGCGCGTCATCCGCAAAGGCCGGCTCGGCTTTTCCGCTTCCACCGACGAGACTTCCCTGGAGAAATTGGCTGCCAATGCGCTCGAGTCGGCTTCTTACGGGGACAAAGCCCCCTTCTCCTTCCCGGCCTCTCAGCCGGCTCCGGCGGTGCGCACTTTCGATCCGGCCATAAAAGACCTGCCCATCGATCGCCTAGTCGAAATGGGCAAAGAGATGCTCGACCTGGTCCTGCCGGTCGAAGCGAATCTCAGATGCAATATCGTGCTGGAGCGCAGCTTCGTCACCGCCAACATCCGCAACCACACCGGCCTGGACGTGTCGTTTCAGACTTCTCCCCTCTCCATTGGGGTGGAGATCGACCGCATCGAAGGCGATGATGTGCTCATTCTATTCGACCAGCTTGGGACCACGTTGTGGGAAAAAGGGTATATGGATTTCGCCTGCCGCCTGGTGGAGAAACTCAAGCAGGCCCGCACCATCGCCTCCATCAAGCCGGGAAAGATGCCGGTCCTTTTTTCACCCACGGGCGCGCTAGCCCTTTTACTGCCGCTCAGCCAGGGCTTGAACGGAAAAGAGGTCTACAAGGGCACTTCGCCGGTCAAAGGCAAGACCGGTGAAAAACTCTTCGATGAGAAATTAACCCTCCTGGATGACGGCACCATTGACGGGAAATTCGCCAGCGCCTCCTACGACGATGAAGGCATCCCCCACCGTCGCAATACGCTGATAGAGCAGGGTGTGCTCAAGGGTTTCGTCTATGACCTGAAGACCGCCGCCCAATCGGGGGTAGCCTCCACCGGCAATGCCTCCCGCCAGCTCTTTTATCCGCCCGAGCCTTCTTTCACCAACCTGGTCATCCAGCCGGGCCAGACGTCGTTGAAAGACATCCTGGCGGGCATCGACGAAGGCATCCTGGTAGAAGACTTGCTGAGCCTGGGACAGGGAAACATCCTCTCCGGCGCCTTTTCCAATCCGCTGGCGCTGGCCTTCAAGATCGAGAAGGGCGAGATCGTCGGGCGGGTGAAGGACATGTCCATCGCCGGCAATGTCTACGACCTGCTCAAAGAGGTCGCGGCGGTCAGCCAGGAAGCCCAGTGGGTCTACAGCACCAACTATAATCCCTACCTGCTCATCCCCGAAATGAACGTAGCCGGGAAATCGTGATAAACTGAAATGCGATAAAACCTATTGCGCAGGAGCGAACCGGTGTGTTCGCAACGTACAGGTTCAAACACGCAGGTGCTGCGACCAGAAAGAGGCTGACATGAGCGGCTATACCCGCACCACCCGGGGATGCCCGGTAAGTCAACTCCACCCAGGGCTCGCCCAGGCCATCCGGGAATATTTTCGAACGCACCTGTTGGGAGATGCGGAGACGGAGACGCGCCTGTGCTGTGAAACCATTTCCGAACGGCGTGACTCCGGCAAGCTGGTCTCCATTCTGGAAGGGGAGGGAGATACGACCTCCCATCTCGCCATCCTGATGACTTCCGATTGGCTAATCTGGGGACTTAGCGGGGACCGGTCCGGCACCATTGTGACCGGAGCCAAACTCAAAGTGATCCGAGTAAAAGTGCTTCAAGCCAAACAGTCGAAAGACATGCAGCTGGAAGTAGATGGATTTGTGAATAATTCCAAGGAATATGTGCGGGGGAACCTGGAGTTGGGCCCGGAAGCCGCGGCGCAAAGATTTTGTGAAGAGGTCGAGAAGGCTGTCCTCAAAGAAAACCCGCCCGCCAAAAGAAAATCACTGCGCTGGTTTGGAGGTTAGGCCGGGATCTCTAGGCGCGTAAAAAGGAGGGAACGAAGAGGAACGAATGTACCAATTGCACATGGCATCTACCTCGACAATGTACCATTCGAGAAAAGTGCCAAGAACTCTCACCACAAAGGCCTCAAAGGAGCACGAAGGAAAGTAAAGAAAGCACAAAAAAACATAATCGTGTGACTCTATCGAAGAATCGTGATAAAAGGACCGACTCTAACATTGTCAAGGTAGATACTCTATATATTGCTGGAAAAATAACGGTCAGTGAGAAGAGAACAAATTTTTGAATGAAGAGAGTTTTATAGGACGAGGCATCCCATCAGTCGGGGTAACTCCTGACTTCTTCCGTCAGGGATCACCCCGACTTATCCATTTACAATTTGCTGCTACTCCCAGCAGAATGTCTTTACCGAGACGATGATCCCCAGCACGAGCATGCCGGCCAGCACGCCGACATCCAGCAGGGGATCTCCCCAGGGCTGGCCGACCCAGTAAGCAGGTGCCCGTCACCTTGAAGGTGACGGGCACAATTCTTATTAAGTTGCTCGCCCCACCTTGTCCTTTTCCAGTTCACAGCTACTCCCAGCGGAATGTCTTTACCGAGACGAAGATCCCCAGCACGAGCATGCCGGCCAGCACAGCGACATCCAGCAGGTGATCGCCCCAGGGCTGACCAATCCACAGCCCGCTGAGCAGGTTGACCACGTAGGTCAGCGGCATGAAGGCGGATACCTTCTGGACGGCTGCGGGCAGCAATGAGACCGAGAAAAAGGCCCCGGAGAGGAAGAGCATGGGGTACAACAGGACCATGGCAGCCACCCAGGCGGTGCGCACCGTGGGCATAAGGCCGGCCAGGATGAAGCCGATCCCGAAGAAACTCAGGCTGCTGAGGACAAAGCCCGCCAGCAAACTGAAGGCATTGCCGTCGAAGCGGACGTGGTAGACCAGCTTCCCGGCGGCGATGAGCAGGAGCATGCCCAGGCAGGTCATGGCGAAGGTCACGACCACCTGGGCGGCCAGGACGACCAGCGGGCTGACCGGCGTGGTGCGCAGGCGGCGCAGTATGCCTTTCTCCCGGTAGGTGGCCATCGTCATGGTGGTAGCCATCAAACCGGTCATGGAGATGATCACGGCGGTAAGGGAAGGAATGGCCGCGTCGATGGTCCCCCGACCGGCGTACATGGGGGTGGGTTTGTTGCCGGATATAGCGCCATACATGAACAAGTAAATCAAGGGGAAGACCAGGGTGAAAAAGGCGCTCATCGGTTCGCGCAGGAACAATTTGGCTTCCATCCAGGACATCTTTAAAAAGCTTTTCATCTCACACCTCACTCTTTCATCACTCTCTCAATTCACGGCCGGTCAGGTTCAGGAAGACATCTTCCAGGGTGGGCTGCTCGGTGCGCAGGTCGTGGTACCGGACCCCCTGCTGCCCCAACTGGCCGACCACTTCGCTTACCAGGGGAACCTTGCGGCCGTTCTTTCCGTGGACAACCACCCGCTCTCCCTGCACCTCCAACCGGACAGCGCCGGAAAGTGTTTTTTCGAAACCTGCCGGCAGAGGAGCCCCATCCAAGCTGAAGATGATCCGTTCCTCAGCCTTCAGGCAGCGGATCAAGCCTGCGGGGGTGTCCAGGGCCACGATGCGGCCATGGTCGAGGATGGCCACCCGGTCACACAGGCGCTCGGCCTCTTCCATGAAATGGGTGGTCAGCAGGACCGTTTTTCCTTTCGAGCGCACGTCACGGACCAGGTCCCAGGTGGCATGACGGGCCTGCGGGTCGAGACCGGTGGTCAGCTCGTCGAGGAAGATCAGCTGCGGGTCGGGCAGGAGCGCCAGGGCGATGAACAGGCGCTGTTTCTGACCGCCGGACAGTTTCGAGAAGGGGGTGTTGCGCTTTTCTTCCAGCCCCAATTGGACGAGCAGTTCCTTCCAGTCAGCCGCATGGGGGTAGAACGAGGCATACAGGTCGAGCGCCTCCCAGACTTTCATGCGGTCGGGCAGGTTCGATTGCTGCAACTGCATGCCAGTGCGTTCCCGCAGGAGGCGGCTCTGGCGCTGCGGGTCCATGCCCAGGACGCGGATGGTCCCCCGGTCCGGTTTGCGCAGGCCTTCCAGGCATTCGATGGTGGTGGTCTTGCCGGCGCCGTTCGGGCCGACCATCCCGAAGATCTCGCCTTCCTTTACCTCGAACGAGACCGCCTCCACGGCGACAGTGGCGCCGTAAGATTTCCGCAGTCCTTCCACTTGCACAATAGTATCCATATTCACCTTACTTTCTTTTCAAAATCGACTCCAGCGCCTCTACATGTTCCCGGAAGACCTGGCGGCCGGCGGCGGTGGCAGAGACGTAGGTGTGAGGTTTGCGTTCAACGAAGATCTTGTTGACAGCGATGTAGCCGGCCTCTTCCAGCTTGCGCAGGTGGGCGCCCAGGTTGCCGTCGGTGACATCGAGCA
Organism: uncultured Chloroflexia bacterium; assembly: GCA_963831885.1. Classification (GTDB taxonomy): domain Bacteria; phylum Chloroflexota; class Anaerolineae; order Anaerolineales; family Villigracilaceae; genus UBA877. The sequence continues at coordinate 27,600 of CAWHSJ010000002.1, forward strand.
GGTCACGCAGGTAGGTGAAGTCCACCTCGTTGCCTGCATCCAAGGTTACCAGGGCGGCCATGATCTGCAGGCGCACCGGCTGGTGGATGGTTTCATTCAGTTCAGCCATGGGTTCACCATCTCAAGCGGATGTACACACCGAGGACGATCATCGCGCCGCCAACCAGGACCCCCATCCACAGATAGAAGATGCCGGGCAACAGGAAGTACCCGACCAACGCCAGGGCGGTGATCGGCAGCGCCCACCAGGTGGAGGAGAAAGAGACCAGCAGACCCATGGCCAGCTGGCCGAGCATGATGAACAGGATGATGAAGGCAGTCACTTGCTTCCCCTCCGTGGGATGAGCAATGGCGATGGCGGCAACGGCGTAGAAGACCAGGAACAGCCAGAAGAGGGCGCCCCGCTTTGCAGAGGCATTGAACGAGGGGCTGCGGACGCGCTTGCCCATCTGTCTGCCCGTGCGGATGCCAAGGAGGGTGGCCACAACGGTGCCAAGGATGCTCATGCCTGTCCAGATATATCCGACGACCTCACCCGCCAGGAACTGGGTGGACACAAATCCAACTAACCAGATGATGCCCGTGATGATCAGGAAAATGTAAGCGCCGCTGCTGGCAATCGAATGGCGGGCTTTCTGGGTCATCTTTTGGATGGCCGCCAGGGTTTCTTCGGCTTCGTCAGGGGAGATGTTCATGGGTCGCTCCTTATAGAGAACTCTGTAATACAGAGTATTCTATATGAATATTTTGAATTTGTCAAGAGGGGATTACTTGGGTTGGGACATTGGATCGGGCAATGGTTCCTAGATGCCCGAAAACTCTGTAAAAAGGTTATAAGCTGGATCTATTCGCCCCTTTGGAGGCCGCCCAAGCGTAAATGAGACTTGCCGGCCCTATCCCCGACCCTTCCCCGAGGCAAGATTCGAATTCGTCTAGAGCGAGTCGATGGCGGGGAAGGGAGTTAATACCGTCAAAATTGGCATGAGTGTGTCAAAAAGCGCCACACTCATGCCAATTTTGCCGATAGCGTGCAAATCGTTTGAGCATCTGTCCGAAGATCAGGGGATTATTGAGAATTGGATATAAAATTGGACAATATGGCCTGGTTAAATCAGATGGCTGGTTGTTTTCCGGCGGTAAAGCCCGTGGAAGGCATGGATTAGGCATCAAGGCCCTCACCCCTGCCCTCAGCTTCCGGCATGCAGCGCGATCCCGAATTTTCGCGACTTTTTTCGATGAAATGCCTGCGGGAGAGGGGATTGGAATCGTCAAAAAACAGATCGAACGTGGAAAAGCACACGTTCGATCTGTTTTTTGACGATTCCTTTAAAATATCCGAATTCCTGTCCGAAGATCAGGGGATTATCGCTGCTGATAAATGGGAAGACCTAAAGGTCTACAGCACCTTCTCGCACCAACCCGCTTTCAGATTCTTCCTGATGCTCTTCAACCTGTAGAGAGGAATGTGATACTTTTGGGGTGGAAACGTATAATTATATGAGATGACGAATCAACCGCGCAGCCTCGAAAAACTAATTACCTTCACTCCCAAAATGGACTGGGAAGCCGCTTATCAAGCGGATCTACCACGGCTCTACAATTTCTTCCGTTACCGGGTCGGCGATGACCGTGCCGCTGAAGACCTCACCGCAGAGACATTTGAGAAAGCCTGGCGGAACCGTCAACGCTATCGACACAACCTGGCGGCCTTCTCGACGTGGCTGTTCACAATCGCCAGGCATGTGGCTGTCGATTACTTGCGCAAACCATCTCGCGAAGTCCCACTGGACGGGGAACTCCTTGCAGCCACCGATGAGACGTTGGATAGTTTGATCCAACAGCGTTCAGACTATGAACGGCTCTCGATCCTTCTCGCCCGCCTAACGGACCGCGAGCGCGAGCTGGTGGCACTCAAATATGGCGCCGGGCTCACCAACCGGTCGATCGCCTCGGTGAGCGGGATCACCGAATCCAATGTAGGCACTATTTTATATCGAATTACGCAGCAGTTACGTGCGGCGTGGGAGGAAGACCATGAACGATGACTTTCTTTGCGGGTTTCGCCAACCACCGTCTCCTGAGTTTGCACAATCCTTATATGCCAAGCTCGTGAATGAGGAAAAGGCACAGAAGATCATGCACCGCACTGCCGGCAAACGGGCAGCCCTGGCATTGGCAGTGTTGAGCCTGGCATTTGCACTGCTCATGTTTGTGTCACCAGCCGCCCGTGCAGCTACCCAGCAGGTGATCAACGAACTCATTGGCAAGATCACGCTGAAAGGCATAACCTTTTTTGTCAGCAGCGATTCCGCCGATCCTTCCAAGTTTCCTCAAGAAGGTGAGTCATACGAATTGGTTTGGACTCCACTCAGTCCAAGCGAGATTTCCAGCGACTATTCCTTCCTCGCAAGGATGCCAGCCTGGGTTCCTTCCGGTTACATTTTGCAGGACCGGGCGGGGCTTTATTATGTGTCCTATCCGGTCAAGCCTATTCCGCCGGATACCGCCGTGTTTCAGTGGAAGAACCGCGCGGGCGAGATAATCGAGCTCATGGAGCAAAAAGGCTCCTGTCCTTACGAGCCGTCCGGATCGGGATGCACCGGCCAGCTTTCCGTCAGCGTGGGAATGAAGGATGAGCCGCAAGTGATAGCGGTAAACGATCATCCCGGCGTTATTTTTGGCGGTATGACGGCGATATATAACCTGGCTGATCCGGTTAAAAAATGGAATCCCGAACGTTGGAAAATCGTCCCAAAAGGCCTGACGATGATCTGGGAAGATGGTGGGACAACATTCTGGTTGATCACAAATTCCCAGAGGATTTCCCGGGATAACCTGATCCGCCTGGCCGAGTCTATCCCCTAGAATTGGTTTCCCTTTGAATAATTCAGGGCTGTCTAAAAAGTCGCGGGGGCTAACCCACAGGGTGCTGCGCTAAGCCCCCGGCTCAACAAGTGGAAGCCCGCTGAAGCGGGCTATGCAGGCTGACCCGCAGGGTGCTAGGCGAAGCCTGCACTCAAGATTTACGTTTAGACAAAGTGTCGGGTGACCAGTCTAAGAAGTAACTTTAGCCAGCCCTGAAATCTGGAAAAAACTCATAAATTGAATCACGGACCCTTCCTAAAATAAAAGGGTCCCCTCTTGCTTTTGGGGACTGCCCCCTACGAAATGTATTTGCTCATAAAAAGCAATAAATGGAAAACCAATGACATGAATGTAACAGTTTTTGATCGAAAAGCCTGGCAATATGAGTCTTCAGCAAGCCATGAAGCCCTACCCGGCTTCGCCGACCTCCCCAAATAGCCCAAAAAACGGGCGATTTGGGGAGGAAGAAGATTCACGCGAATAGCTCGACAATGTTACATTCGAGAAAAGTGCTAAGAACTCTCACCACAAAAGCCTCAAAGGAGCACGAAAGAAAGTAAAGAAAGCACAAAAAAACATAATCGTGTGACTCTATCGAAGAATCGTGATAAAAGGACCCAATCTAACATTGTCAAGATAGATACTACGAATTTACTTTCTGCTTTTTCAACAGCAACGGCCCCACCCTATCGATGATCCAGCCAAAGGCCAGTTCCGCCCAGGGGACGAGCTGCAGCCAACCCGGCACGTAGGCCACCCGGCGCGGGTGCAGCAGCAGCTTCCAGATGCGCCCGGCCACCACCTCGGCGGTTACGCCCACCTTTTCAGTGGGAACATGTCCGCCTCTTTCCCTGGCCAGGGCGGCTTCGCTGAATTCGGTGAGCACCGGCCCGGCCCGCACCACGCTGACGTGGACACGCGTCCCCGCCAGTTCACGGTAGAGGGCGGTGGTGAAATTATCCAGGAAGGACTTGGTGGCTCCATACAGGGCTATGCCCTGGCTGGGCAGGCTGCCGGAGATCGAGCCGACATTAATGATGTGCCCGGCATTCCGCTTGCGCATGGGGGCCAGGAAGGACAGGCTCAACTGCACCACGGCTTCCACATTCACCTGCAGCATCTCCCAGGCGGTTTTCCAGGACATTTCGTCCCCGTAGCCATACCAGCCCAACCCGGCATTGTTGACCAGCACGTCGATAGCGCCAAAACGTTCTTCCACTTCTTTGAAGACACGCTCACGCCCGGCCTCCTGCGTCAGGTCAGCCAGGATGATGTGGGCCTTTCCGCCTGCCTGGCGGATCTCTGCCGCCAAGGTCTCCAACCGATCCAGCCGGCGGGCCACCAGGATGACCTGCAGGCCTTCCCCGGCCAGCCGCCTGGCGGTGGCTGCCCCAATGCCGGAAGAGGCCCCGGTCACGATCGCAAGCTTATCTTTCCATTCATTCGTCATAGTTCGTAAGCAAGTACTTTCCTGGAACGCTTTAATTCCGCTTTGCGTCCGGAATAATAGATCAGACCCAGCAAGGTCCAATGGATGAAACTGACCAGCAGGATAAGCCACAGGATTTCTTTATGCCCACCTGCCAGGGTGAAAAGGATGTCGGAGACATGGAAAATGCCGATCACAAGGAAGATGGGCCAGTCGGCCTTCAGGGTGAGCGGGGATTTCATCCTGCCGCGCCAGAAAACCGCCAGCAGAATGGTCGGTAAAATGAGGTGGAAAGCCAGCATGACCCATTCGGCGCTGCTGCCCTTGGAGAAAAATGGGCCCAGCCACAACAGGAATTGCGAGAGAGGCGTGACCAGGGTGATCAGGGCCAGCAGGATGGCGATGAACGGGTACGCAACACCCACCACCGGCTTATAGCCGCTGCGTTTGTACCAAGCCCTCCCTACCAGGAAATAGACGGAAGCATAGAACATGATCAACATCCAGCCGGGGAAGTTATAGACCGGAACATTGTAAATATTCACCATCCCGGGGTGCAGCAACCAGGTCCAGCGCCCGCTGGTGAGGCCATCCACTGTGAAAACCTGGCGGACCGTGTACGGGTCCAGCGAAAAATCCTGCAGCATTCCGAACAAACCCACGATAAACGGTTTGCACCAAGCCGGGATGTCCATTTTTTCCAGCAGCCATAAAGTGGTAACAAGCACATCCATTTCTATGAGCGGGACCGAGAGGGGCACATCGCCGATCATCAGCAACGAGCGTCCATAGACATACCAGCCTTGAACCACCGCAAAATTCTCATAGATGCTGGCATACAGGAAGACAAACCCAAAACATTCCAACAGGGCGGCTACAGGGTGTTCACTTTTTCTGACGATGAAAACCACCACGGCCAGGCTGATCAGAAGAGTGAGGATATCTGCCAGCAACCAGGGTACAGGAATGGTATGTTGAAACAGGTACTGCATGACGGTCCTCCCCGGAAAAAACCGTTTATGCGGCCGACTTGAGCTTGCGGTTGTTTATGAACCAGCGCACCGTGTCGGCAATCGTCTCGTACGCCGGGCGAGAGCGGTAGCCCAGCTCGCGTTCGGCCTTTCCGTGGCTGATGTTTGAATTGCTTTGCAAGACTTCCAGCGAATAAGGCGTGAAACGCGGTTTCACTTTGGCCCTGCGGTAGTACCAAGGGGTGAATTTCGCCAGGAATTCGGCCAGCGAGAAGGGGATCTTGATACTGGCGAAGGCTTTGCCGGTCACTTCGCGGACCGTTTCAATCAAGTAACGCACCGAGATCCTGTTGCCGCCCAGGATGTAACTCTCGCCGCGGCGGCCCTTTTTCGCTGCCAGCAGCAGCCCATCGACCACGTCACGGACATCCACAAAATCGTAGGCGCCCTCGACATAGAACGTCGGCTTCGCTTCGGCGGCACCGCGGATGACTTCGCCCAGTTCGGAGCGGCGGAAATCATACGGACCGATCACGCCGGTGGGGCAGACGATGACTGCATCCAGCCCTTTTGCCGTTGCTTTGAGGACTTCCAGGCTGGCTTCCGCTTTCGAGCAGTCATACGCCCCATAAGGGTTGTCCAGTTCAAAAGGCTGGGTCTCGTCAACGACCTTGCCGTGAGGGATACGCCGGATGGCATGGATGGAACTGGTATATATCAGCCGCTCAATGCCGGCACTCATGGCTGCCTTGAGAATATTACGCGTGCCTTCGACGTTGACCCGCCGGACCAATGGATTTTCACCCGGCATGATCGAAATGATCCCGGCCAGGTGGAAAACCGTCTTAATCCCCTCGAAAGCCGGCTTGAGGCTTTGCGGGTCGAGCACGTCACCCTCGACGGTTTCGAGATCCAAGCCCTGGAGGGGGCGGGTATCTTCACCCCGCCAGATCAAGGCGCGCACCTTCTCCCCTTTTTCAATCAACTTGCGGCAAAGAACATTACCGATGTGCCCCGTTGCCCCTGTGACAAGAATCATGATTTCTCCTTTTATTTTGCCATTCCATTCATCAATAATTGCATACTTTCTTTGGCCACTTTCGACCAGTCGGCGCTGTGGGGGTCCAATACCCCCTGTAACACCAGGCCCACCGCCAGTGAAACAATCACCTGCGCGGCAATTTGCGGGTCTACCGGTTTGAGCGAGCCTTCAAGCATTCCCTCTTCGACGAGTTTCACAAAATGTTCCTGGTAGTGGCGATAAGGTGCAATGATGGCCTTCCAGATCGTTTCATCGCGGCTGGCCTGCAGCCAGAATTCCAGGAACATCGGCAGGCGGTCTTCCGCGGCTGCAAAAACACCCGGCAGCATGTTGGTCATGGCGACCAATGTCTCGGGCACCGTTTCCTTTTTGACAGATCCCATGCCCATATCGATCAAGCCCAACCAGCCATTCATCAACGCCAGGAAGACGGACAGCTTGGATGGAAAGTGGTGATAGAAGGCGCCTTTGCTGACGCCCGCCTCGCCGCAAATATCATCCACACTGGCGGCAGCGTACCCGGCTATGGCAAATTTCCTGACGGCAGCATCCAGGATCTTGCCGCGCGTCTCTTCACTGCGTTGTTGGGTCATTGGGTTCTCCAGCTCATAAACATACCGACCAGTCGGTATGTTTATGATAGTCCCTGAGTTCACAAATGTCAATATATCTTTCATAACAATCCCATTAGAAAGTGAGAGCATCTCCCAAGAAGGGTTCTTACTGCTTCTTCCATAAAATACCTGAACTGAATACAAGTGAATCTCCCGTGAATCGAGGATGGCTGGTTCAGATATTTTCGCAGTACTCTGTCATTGGCTTTCCCGGCAAGAAAGTGGAGCTGCGCCCAATGGATTGGAATCTTACTATCTCAATCAGATCCCCCCTATTTCTAAACAAAATCTGAACACCCCTTTGATACCCTTGGGCAAATCAAATTATTGGAGGTAAAAATATGAGCACTACCATCACCACAACCGCAGGAAAATTAAAACAGGTCGACCGCTGCTATCCAGGTGGCCAAAATGGCTGCGCTGGACCGCGCCTGCCCTGCTGCTCGTCCTCGCCGGTGCGGGCATTTTTGCATTTATCAAAACGAGGCAGGCGAGCGCGGCTGCAGCCGCGTCTGCATCCACCCTGCAGACTTCCACCGCCCGCCAGGGAAATTTGATCCTGCAGGCCAGTGGATCCGGCTACCTGGTGGCCACAACCGAGTCTTCGGCCGGTTTCGATGTGAATGGGAAGCTGGCCAGCCTGGAGGTCAAGCTGGGTGACCAGGTGGAAAAAGGGCAACTGCTGGCCGAATTGGATTCGACCTCTCTCCAGGAGGCGTTGACAAACGCACAACTGGCTCTGCAGGAGTTGACCTCGCCGGAAGCGATTGCAAATGCCAAATTGGCCATCACCACCGCCCAGGCAGCGGTGATCAATGCCCAATCAGCCCTGAACAACGTGCAATATTGGAAAAACGATGGTCTTATCCAGGAATACTATGCCAAATATGTCATGGCCAAAGACAATTTGGATCGGGCGCAGGCAGCTTACGATAAAGCCAATGTAGGGGAATATATCAACAACACTGGTGAGGCACAACTCTACCAGTCCCTTTATAACGCCCAGCAAGCTTATAACACGGCCAAGTATTACTACAGCCTCTATTCCCAAAAACCCACCCAGCGCCAGACGGACGCAGCCCAGGCGACCCTGGAACTGCAACAGGCCAAGCTGGATAATGCGAAAGCCTACCTGGAGGCTTTGACGACGGGGGTTGTGCCGGCAGATACCACCGGCGCGGAAATGTCGAACCTTAGGCAGGCCCAGCAAGCCGTCACAACCGCCCAGGAAAACCTGGCGGCGGCGAAGCTCTACGCACCCATTTCCGGGACGGTGATGAGCCTCAATGCCACGGTCGGAAATAATGTCAGCGGGAGCATCATGACCATTGACGATTTGAGCCAAGCCACCATCCAGTTCTACCTGGATTCGAGCGATTGGACCAATGTCAAGGTCGGTTACGATGTCAGCGTTTCTTTTGATGCCCTGACAGGGCAGACATTCACCGGCAAAGTAACCCAGGTGATGCCGGGCCTCGTCTCAACGCAGGGATCCTCGATGGTGGAAGGAACGGCCGTGCTGGATAAATCGGTGGAAGAAATCGGTCTGCCGGTGGGGGTGGATGCCAATATCGATGTCATCTCCGGCCAAGCCTTGAATGCCGTGCTCGTCCCGGTGGAGGCCTTGCATGAAATTTCAGCCGGACAATATACGGTCTTTGTCATGGAAAGCGGCAAACCGGTCCTGCGAACCGTGGAAGTCGGCTTGAAAGATGACACCTATGCCGAGATCAAATCCGGTTTGAACGCCGGGGATGTGGTCACTACGGGTATCGCGGAGACGAAATAATGACCGCCACGCGTACGATCATTGAGACCATCGATCTCACCAAGATCTATGGGATGGACGGGGTCAGCGTGAACGCCCTGGAGGGGGTAAACATCCACATCGAAGAGGGCGAGTTCGTCGCCATCATGGGAGCCTCCGGCTCAGGCAAAAGCACCTTGTTGAATATACTGGGCTGCCTGGCACGCCCGACCTCCGGCAAATATATCCTGGATGGTGAAGACGTGAGTGACCTCGACAAGGTCCAATTGGCCGTCCTGCGCAACCGCAAGCTCGGTTATATCTTCCAATCATACAACCTCCTGCCGCGCACCACCGCCTTGCGGAATGTAGAACTGCCCTTGCTCTATGACCGAAGCCATAAAACTTCAGCGGTAAAGAGGGAAGAACTGGCAAGGGCCATGCTCGAGGCGGTGGGCCTGGCTGACCGCATGGACCACCAACCGCAGGAACTCTCCGGCGGCCAGCAGCAGCGCGTGGCCATAGCCCGAGCCCTGATCAACGATCCAGTGGTCATCATCGCAGACGAACCCACCGGCAACCTGGACAGCCGTTCAGGTGAAGAGATCATGATGCTGTTGGATAAATTACACCAACAAAAAGCCACCATCGTCATCGTCACGCATGACCCAATCGTGGCGGCGCATACACAGAGAACCATCCATCTCAAAGACGGGCGCATTGACACAATCGTACACAATGGAAAGAAGCCGCACATATTTGCAGAAAAGGAAGTGAATTATGCGACCAGCTGAAGTCCTCCGGATTGCCTGGGAGGCAATCCTCAAGAATAAGATCCGTTCCCTCCTGACCATGCTGGGAATCATCATCGGCGTGGCGGCGGTGATCATCATGATCGCCATCAGCGCCGGCACGGAAGCCACCATCAGCGACCAGATCACCAGCCTGGGTTCGAACCTGATCTTCGTTTCATCCAGTTTTACCCGCATGGGACCCGGCATGGCCAGCAGCGGCGGTTTGATCTACGATGACGCGACTGCCATTGCCGAAAATATTACGGGGGTAAAAGGCGTCGTGGTGGAACAGGATGCCACCGAAACGGTCAAGGCCGGCGATGTCTCGCTGGACAGCATTTCACTCTCGGGCACCTCACCCGACTTCCTGAACGTGCGCGACCTGACGGTGGCAAGCGGGCGCTTTTTCACCGCAGAAGATGTGGCCAATAAGAAAAAGGTGGCTGTATTGGGGTCCAAACTGGCGACTGAGTTATTCGGGACCACCGACCCCATCGGCCAGAGCTTCCTGGTCTCCAACACCCGCCTGACGGTCATCGGCGTACTGGCTGAAAAAGGGACAGTCGGTGAAATCGACTACGATACCCGCATGTACATCCCCATTTCTGTCATGCTAGATAAATTCGCCCGCACTCCATTTTCCAGGATCATGGGCGATCAAATCCGGATGGTTTTTGTTCAAATAGACCCTTCTGCCAACATGGACAACATCATCCTGCAAATCCAGATACTGCTGGCCAAACGACACAACGTCTCCCTGAGCAGCCTTGACTTTACGATCACCACCCAGCAGGACATCATCAAGACCCAGGAATCGACCACGGCAGCTTTCCGTTCGCTGCTGGCCTGGGTGGCAGGGGTCAGCCTGATCGTCGGCGGCATCGGCATTATGAACATCATGCTGGTCAGCGTCACCGAACGAACCCGGGAGATCGGTCTGCGCCAGTCCATCGGGGCCACACCCACGGACATCCGCTGGCAGTTCCTGACAGAGGCACTTCTGCTGAGCCTGGTGGGAGGCCTGATCGGTGCGGCCGCCGGTATTGGCGGATCCTATATCTTTGGCGCCGCCAGCAGCATGCGCACGGTCATCGTCCCCAGCTCGATCCTGCTGGCCTTCGGTTCGGCGGCGGCGGTGGGAGCCTTCTTCGGGTTCTATCCGGCCAACCGGGCGGCCCAGCTGGACCCGATCGATGCATTGCGGCATGAGTAAGAATACAGGCTCTACAGATTTTACGGGAAAAAATTTTCACCACGACCCCGCTGAAGTGCGCCCCGCCAGGTACGCGGGACACGCGGAGCAGGCGGGCACCAAGGTAAACAAAGGAAAAAAACTATGAAAATGGTAAGCACAGAGTTCAGCCCTACCCGGCCCTACGGGCCACCCTCCCCAAATTCTACGAATTTGGGGAGGGAATAGATGCCTGTGAGTTGATACAGAATTTAATGAACTTTTATACTAACACAATAAGGAGACCAAAATGAAGAGAGTTGTTTTTGGATTGACCATATGTACCTTATTATTTTCATTGGCGGCGTGCGGAAAAAAGAGCGCTGCGTCCGCCACCAGCGGCGGCACGGCCTCATTATCCACAGAAGCAGAGCTTGTAGTGGGTACACTCAAGCTGGAGGGCACCGACCAGGCCGTGACGGCCGAGCAGGCCAAACAACTGCTGCCCCTCTGGCAGACCTTGCAATCGCTCTCCAATAGCAACACCACCGCCACCGAAGAAATGAATGGCCTGGTCGACCAGATCAAGGGCAGCATGACGGCCCAGCAAATGGAGAAGATCACCGCCATGAAACTAACCCAACAGGATATGATGACGGCGATGAACGATGCCGGTGTCGGCTTTAATCCTTCCGGCGCCAGCGGTACCCCGAATGCCCCCTCAGGATCAGGCCAAAATAATTTTCCCGCCGGCGGGGGGCCAGCCTCGGATGGCGGCAGTTTCTCGGTCAGCGGCGGCGGACCTGCGGGCGGTGGTCCGGCCGGCGGCGGTCCCTCCGGCGGCGGAGCGCCTCCGGCGGGCGGTTTCGTGATCCAGGGTGACCCCGGCGCGGCCAGTGGCGCCCCGGGCCAATCAGCCACCCCGCAGGCGGTGAGATCGAATGGATTTGCCAATAGAGTTCCCGGGCCCTTGCTGAACGCGCTCATCCAGATGCTCCAGAAGAAAACTCAATAGCCTGTCACAGCCTCCCCACCCAAAGTCATCGTCTTTTCTTCGACGATGACTTTTTTTATTCCCGGAAAGGCTTACAAACCGCTCCAGCCCATCCTAGCGCCTGCGGAATGACATCCCGCTTTTATTTGCAAAATATTTTCATTTGAAACCACAATCAGATCCGTCAAATTCCTGAACAAGTTCCGAACATGTCGCGGGTATGCTTCAGTTGTAATAATAGATCCATCCCATACGACAAGAAATGAAAGGAATTCGACATGAAAAAAGTAATCATAGTAACTGCTTTATTCGCCCTGCTGCTGGCACTGGCCGCTTGCACCAGCTCGACCAATACAGCATCAGCGAATACCCCAACATCATTATCCATGGAGGGACAACTCCTGGTCGGGACGCTCAAACTGGAGACCACCGATCTGGCGGTAAGTACGGAGCAGGCTTCCCAATTGCTGCCATTATGGGAGACCCTGCAGTCGCTGGCAACCAGCGGCACCGCCGCCACTGAAGAGGTCCAGGCAGTGGTCGACCAGATCAAAAGCACGATGAGCACTGAACAAATCTCCAGCATTACTGCCATGAAGCTGACCCAACTGGACATGGCGACGGCCATGACCGATAATGGCGCATCTGCAAGCACGTCCAGTACGGCCAGCACGACCAGCGCAAGCCAGGCCCAGCTTTCGACCGGCGGCCCCGCGGGTGCGCCGGCCGGCGTCAATCCCGGCGGCGCGCCTCCGGCCGACATGGGCAGCGCAATGGCCGTTTCAGCCAGCACGGGTTCTGCGAGCATGCCTCAGGCGGCTTCCACGCAGGCAGCCACCGGTCAATCTTCCGCAGCCGCGAACCAGGTCCCGGCCTCTTTGATCAATGCTCTGGTTGAATTGCTGAAAAAGAAAGTCGGATAATTTCTTTCCTGTAATAATACTTGAATATAACGACTGAAGTCGTTACTACGCTTGGCTTTGCCAACGATGAAGTCGTTACTACGCTTGTATGTTTACCAGATTCATGAAGAATCTACACAAATTCTTAACAACTTTTTGGTATCCTTCGTTCGATGTCTCTGGTGCAACCCATGCTACAATCCCCTCCCGTACCTTTCTTTGCGGAATTAATGAGACAGAAAACATTGTTGCAAACATACTTTATTGTGTCACTGCGAGGCGAAGTTTTTTCGCCGAAGCAGTCTTCTAGCCAACGAGGAGATTGCTTCGCCGTAAAGAACACGGCTCGCAATGACACTAAAATTTGATTTTTTGATCTTTAAACAGAGCAAGACAGAACATAATAAAAAATAAGAAAGAATGGAAATGAAAAAGATCCTGGTTGTGGACGACAAATCGAATGTGCGCACGCTCGTCCGTGAGTATCTGACCGAACAGGGCTTCCTGGTGGCGACCGCCGAGAACGGCCAGATGGCCCTGTATGCCGCCCGGCAGGAAAAGCCCGACCTCATCCTGCTGGATATCATGATGCCTGAGATGGACGGTTTCGAGTTCATCCGGACGTATCGCAAAGAATGCGAAACGCCGATCATCCTCCTGACGGCGAGGATGGAAGAATCCGATAAAGTCGTCGGCCTGGAGCTGGGGGCGGATGATTACATTACCAAACCCTTCGGCATGCGCGAACTGGTTGCGCGCATCCGCACGGTGCTGCGCCGGGCGGTCCAAATTCCCCATCCGAGCCCGCGACTGCAGATCGGCGAGATCCTGCTCGACCGGGAAACGCATACCGTCAGGGTGGGTGACAGGGAGGTCCATCTCACACCTTCGGAGTTCGATTTGCTGGCGATCCTGATGAATGCGCCCGGACGGGTCTTTTCACGCCTGGATCTGCTCGAGGATCTCCAGGGGACTTCCTTCGAAGGTGTGGCCCGCACGATTGACGTCCACGTACGCAATTTGCGTACCAAGATAGAGGCCGATCCTGCCCACCCGCACTACATCGAGACGGTCTTTGGCATCGGTTATCGATTCAACGAGAAAATAAAATGACCCGTTCAATTACCGCCAAACTTGTCCTGGCTTTCCTGGTGGTCAGCATCACCGTAGTAGCCCTGGCCTCCGGCATCACCTATTGGCTGACCGTGCGCGAATTCAAGCAACTGGTCTTCAACCAGGCGCGCGACCGGTTCGTCGCCGATGCGACCCTGTATTACCAGGTTCAAGGCTCCTGGAATGGCGCCCTGACCTATTTCAACCTGCGCGAGGCATTTCCCCAGCCATTCGGTCCGGGTCCCGGGCCGGAACCTCAGCAGTTCGGGACCGGATTTGTACAAAGTCAGACCATACAAGGTCAATCGGGACAGGTTCAAACTATACAGGGCCAGGCTTCGACGTTCTCCTTCCTGTTAGCCGATGCAAACGGCAGAGTGCTCGTTCCATCAGGCCAATACCAGGTGGGTGACTTGATTGCCGCGACGAAGTTATCGCAGGGGACGCCCGTAACCGTTAATGGCCAGCAAGTTGGCACCGTGCTGGTATCGGGCAGCGCGCCTCCCCTGGGCGGGCTTGAAAAACAATACCTGACCCGTTCCAACCAGGCTTTACTGTATGCGGCCGTGGGAGCAGCCCTGGTGGCGCTTCTGCTTGGATTTATCCTGGCACGCACTCTTACCCATCCCCTGCGAGACCTTACTTCCGCCATCCATGCGATGGCCAAAGGCAACTTGAAGCAGCATGTGGCGGTTAAATCGCGCGATGAGATCGGTGAACTGGCGGCGGCATTCAACCATATGAGTTCCGACCTGGACCGCCTCAACCGCTCCCGCCAGCAGATGACCGCCGATATCGCCCATGACCTGCGCACTCCCCTGACCGTCATTGGCGGTTACGTTGAATCCATGCACGATGGTGTGCTCAAACCCACTCCCGAACGACTCGAAATAATCCACTCTGAAGTCGAGCACCTGCAGCGCCTGGTGGAGGACCTGCGGACTCTCTCCCAGGCGGATGCGGGTGAACTGAGCCTCAACCGTGAAGCGGTGGCTCCGCTGGCCTTGTTGAAGCGCATGGCTCAATCCTACTGCAACCTGGCCGAGCAAAAGAAAATCACCCTGGAGGCCCACGCGGAAGCCGGTCTTCCCGAGATCCGTCTCGATCCGGACCGCATGGCCCAGGTCTTCGGCAACCTGATCACCAATTCCATCCGCTATACACCTGAAGGTGGAATAATCCGCCTTTCCGCCCGGCAGGAGGGGGATTCCCTGGCGTTCCTGGTGGAAGATAACGGTGAAGGCATCTCTGCCGAGGCTTTGCCGCGTGTCTTCGACCGCTTCTATCGGGCCGACCCCGCCCGACCCCAAGGGAGTGAATCCGGATTAGGTTTGGCGATCGCCAAGTCCATCACCGAGGCCCACGGGGGGAGCATTTCCGCCCAGAGCCAGCTTTCTGCAGGTACGACCATAAAAATCCTCCTGCCCTTGAAATAACTCAGGTTAAGACGCAAGTTCGGACAATTACGCAAGAATGCCTGGATCACTCACGTTATGGTTTACTTATTTCAACAAATTGGCTTTTTCAAGAAATGGATGGAGAAATCCGGCCCTATCCCCGTACCCCTGTTAGTTAGAATATAGACAAGAGAAGACAGATGGGGTAGAAGAAGAGCATGACGCCAATCATTCTCCTCGCCACCCCATCTGTCCTCTGCCTGGGAACCAGGACCGCCCCTACCCTATGCTGCGAGCGTCTGGAAAGGATTGTCCCCCAAGCGGACCAGACGGCATTGTCAAAAACGTATTGCGCCAAGAGCGCCATAACAGGGGCACAAGCGCTGGTCACAGATGGCGGCCTCCGGAGCAAGCCAAGAAGGAGGTTCCACGTGACAGTATACATCGGAATTGATTGGAGTGAAAAGAAGCATGACCTGTGTTTTCTCAACCAGGTCGGGGAGGTGCTGCAGACCTTGACCATCGCTCGAACCCCTGCCGGGTTCCTGGAATTGGAGCAGGCCCGCAGGCGGCTGGGGGTGCCCGTGGAAGAATGCGTAGTGGGCATCGAGACCCATCACAATCCCTTGATCGACTTTCTGATGGAGCGAGGCTACACCTGCTTGTATGTACTGCCCCCTAACGCCGTCAAGAGTGCTCGTGGGCGCTACTGGCAGAGCGGGAGCAAGAGTGATCTTCAGGATGCCCATCTGATCGCCGACATGCTCCGCACCGATCAGGCCAAGTATCACGCCTGGGTGCCGGATGGGCCCTTGACCCGTCAGATCCGGGCCAGGATCAGCCTGATTGGGTATCTCAACAAGGAGATTTGGCAGGTCGGCAACCGCCTGCGGGCAGCCTTGGTGCGTTATTACCCGACCGCCTTGGAGATCTTCAGCAGCCTGGATAGCCCGATCACCCTAGCCTGGATCCAGGAGTACCCCACTCCCGCCGCCGGTCAAGCTCTTAGCTACGCCGAGTTTCAAGACTTTCTCCGGCGTCATCGCCACACTCAGCCCCGCAAATGGGCGGCTTGTTATGCTCGTTTACAAGAAGCTCAAGTCGGCGCTTCGGATGAGATCGTCCAGATCTATGCCCAGGAAGCCCGCCTGCTCGCCCAACTGATGACCCAGCTGGTCCAAGCCAGGCTCCATTTGCTCGCGGAAGTGGACCGGCTTTATCAAAAGCATCCGGAGGCTTACATCTATCAATCCTTGCCGGGGACGGGCCGCTACTTAGAGCCAGCCCTGCTGGCCATGCTCGGCGAGGATCGAGAGCGCTTTCCCACCCCGGCCATCCTGCAAAGCCTGGCCGGCACCTGCCCGGTTACCAAACAGAGCGGCAAGACCCGTTACGTGGTCTTTCGATATTCCTGCAGCCATGAATTCCGCCAGATCGTCCAACAATGGGCCAAGCTTTCCATCGATCGTTCGCCCTGGGCCGCCGCCTATTACCAGAAGACCCGCCCCCATTGCCATTCGGAGAACGAAGCCTATCGCAAACTGGCCAACCGCTGGCTGGAGATCCTTTGGCGGCTCTGGCAAGACCACCAGCCCTACAATGAGCAGAAGCATTTGAGCGCACACGCCCGGCGCTCCCTGCCCAAACCTTAGTCATTTCTGTTCTTTCCCAATTCGCTCCGGTTTGAAAAGAGGATTGGCGTCCTATTTTCTTTCCCTTCCTGGCTGAATTCTCCACCTCTCAGCCAGTTCTATCCCTGCACCTCCTGCCCGTTTCGTCTCTTGACAAAACGTATCCTTTCCCGAACAGCGACGGATACCATGGCTCAATGCCTGCGGGAAAGGGGTTTTGAACGGCAAAAATTGGCATGAGCGGACAAAGAACGTCCGCTCATCCATTTTTGTGCCGGTTCCTCGAAAAATGTCCGAACTTGCGTCCGAACATCAGGAAATAAACATGTGGCCTTCCTTAAAACAAAAAATGTGCCCGTCACCTTAACCCCACTCCGCCCGGCTGCGGGGGTGCTTCGCGAAGGTGACGGGCACATTCTTAATATTTTCTAGATCAGGCCGGTGGCCAGGACCAGGTCGTAGGCTACTCCCAACAGGATCGCTCCGGCCCAGAGTGTGCCGACTACGATAGCAATGACCCGCCAGCGGGCGATCGATAAAGCCCCTCCAATTGCCCCGATGGAGGTCCCCGCTCCCGAGACCAGGAATGCCAGCGCAGCTCCCTGGCTCATGCCCGAGTCAAGCATGGCCCGCACCATCGGCAGCGACCCCTCGGCATTGATGTAAAAGGGCAGGCCCAGAGTGGCTGCCAGCGGCACACTGTAGGCATGCCCGGCGCCGAACAGGGTGGTAATCCACGCGGACGGGATCAACCCGTTGATCAGGTACCCCAAGAAGGCAAAGCTGAAGAACATCACCAGCAACTTCGAGCCATCCTGCAACAATTGCCGGCCGAAAATTTTGAAGGTCATTTTTGGTCTGGCAGCCGGGCGCGACGCTTGAGTGGCGGACCGGGATGATCCACACCCGCAAGAGCTTTGGACGGGCTGCGGTCGGAGTGTTTCCTGCCTGCCGCCAGCGCTTTCGGCCGCGGCAGGTTGCAGCTGCATCAACTGGAGCGATTGGGGAGACCCACACCCGCAGGAGCTCTCAGCCAAGGCGGGTTGTAACTGCATTACCTGGACGGGCTGGCAGGCACAGCTTGCCTGCGCGGGAGCCGCTTCGGGTTTCGGAGCCATTAGCGGAATAGCGGCCGGTACCATCCCAGACTTGAAACGGGTCTGGTTCTTGAGCCAGCCGGCCCGCTCTGCCAGACCCGCGACCAAGCCGCCCGCCAGGCCGAGCAGGATCGAAGTGACGAAAAAGGCAATGGCGAACGGCCAACCGAAAAGACCGGCGCTATAGACCATCCCTTCCGGCGAGGACAGCGGCGAAGATACCATGAACGCCACGATGGGCGCCCACGGCATCATCGATGCCATCATGCCGATGACGATCGCGGTCGTCCCGCAAGAACACAACGGCGTGCCGACGGCCACTGCCGTTGCCAGAACGACGCCGCCCTTTTGGTGCTTCTGCAAATATCCCGCCACCCGGTCCATATCGAGGTAAAGCTTGATCAATACGCCGATCAGGATGCTGGCCAGCAGATACGGCCAGTTATGGGCAAAGGTGAGCAGGACTTTGGCGAGGGTATCCTCGAGCAGTTGGATGATAGTTGTCATTGTATTCTCCTTATGGAAAAAATAGAATTCTTCAAATAGACATCTGTCTATTTATAGACTTAAAAAAAGAGCCAGAAATTCCAAGAGCGTTCATATAGATTGACGTCTATATGATATTATATAGACAATCGTCTATTTGTCAAGAGTATTTTTTATATTTACTACTTGACAGTTTTAGTATTCCAGGTTGAAAGGAAATCCATCTAGCAGGATAACCCTTGCACAAAAAGAGGTGCAGGGCAAGGAGCCTGCACTCCAAGAAAGCATCGATAAAGTGTGTGTTAGCCAATATTCATTGTCCAACAAGGAACGACTAAAGTCGTTACTACGCTCATGAAATGAAAGGGCGGCCAAAAAAATGGCTGCCCTTTCCTCTGCTACTACCTGCGATTATTTTGTATTCACTATTTTCCCGCGGCATACTTAGGCCCCGGGATGAGCACATACAGTCCCACGACGATCAGCGCGAGAGGAATAAAACCCACCTCGAAGTGCGGCAGGTTCAGCAACGGGCGCAGCACAGCGTATATTCCCACTCCAAGCGCCAAAAAGCCCAACGTCATGGAAAAAGGATTGGCGGGGATATTGCTCATCCGCCGGGCCACGTTCAAGCCCAGGAAGATGATGCCCATGCCCAGCATGAAAATGCCGCTCTGATCGCCGGGGATGGCCATGAGCACTCCCAGGTACAGGAACAGGATGCCCCAGGCAATTGTGGAATATCGATTGACCAGCACCTTGATCTCGTTCATTTCTTGTCTCCTTTATGGATTTGATTGGTTTGCACAGCCACAGGCGGGGCCGACAGAGTTCGTAGCAGCCAGGATCACCTCCCGCAGGCCAGCGGCGTACTTGTCCATTTTGGCGGCCGCGCCGGCGCGCACGCTCTGCCCGATCCCGATCGCTTCCGCGATCTCCGCCTCAGCAGCCCCGTTTTCCCGCGCTTTGGCCGCATTGGCCAGCAGGCAGGCCTGGCAGTTGGCTGCCACCGAGGCCCCCACTGCAATTAACCTCATGGTTTTTTCATCGAAATTCATGGCATAGTCTCTCCTTCCTACTTAAATAGACGAAATTCGCAGGACAGAAGATACACCCTGGATGAAAAAAAAGAGCGCAGACGATGTCTGCACTCTTAGGATCGCATTCTATATTCTTTACTCTCTACAACCATTCTTCCGGCTTGCAGTTCTCGCGCAGGGCCTGGAACAGCTTCACCCGGCCCCGGTGTAGGCGTATCTTAACCGTCTCCTGGCTTACCCCCAGGATCTCAGCAATTTCCCTGGTGGTGAGGTCTTCGACTTCGCTCAGCAGGACGATAATCTTATAATTCAAGGGTAAATTCTTGATGTAATTCACGAAACAATGGAAACGGTCTTTTTGCAGCAAAACCTGTTCCACCGAGGCCGATTCTTCCCGGCTCCACAGCTCCATTGTCCCATTTGTCTCACTTTCACAGGCGTCCTCCAGGATGACTTCCTGCATATTGTGCCGGAAGGAGGCCGAACGAATTTTGTCGATGGCTGCATTGGTGGCGATCCGGTACAACCAGGTGGAAAGCTGCGCCTCTCCCCTGAAGGAGGACAGACCCTGGTTGGCCCGCAGGAAGACTTCCTGGGTCAAATCCTCGGCCTCCTCCGCTCCCACCAGGCGGACGAGGTAACGCAGTACCCGGGGCTGGTAGGCATCATAGACCTGTTGGAATTCCAATTCACTGGTGGCTAACATAGTTCAATCTCTTCAGTTTCGTCTCTCCCGAAATCGAGAGAGAGGCCAGGGGCGAGGGCAGCCTCACGAACAACCGCACTCCACTTCCTGGCTTCCTTTCAAGGCCGCCTGGATCATGGCGCTGGCACAGCCCACGCCGCTTTCCACGTGGATGGCGCCGGTCACGCAATTGAGCTGGCAGGCCCCGCATTCCATGCACGCCTGCGAGTTCACCAGTACAGCCAGCCGTTCATCCATCTCATAGACCGCGTGCGGGCACACTTCCACGCACTTGCCGCAGCCGTTGCAGAGAGTACTGTCGTAAACAAGCGTATTTTCCAAATAAGCATTTAACATATTCGTTCTCCGCTCAACGGACGAATGTAAAGACGATCGCAAAGACTATCCCGATCCCGAAGGTCCAGGCCATGGCCGGGATGTAAGCGAAGATCTCCCGCCGCACTCCGCTACGGGAGGTAAATGTGGTCGAACCGGTGAAATTTAACGCCACGAAGGCCGTCACTGCCGGCATTGCCAGCAGATATTCCAACGCCTGTCCGGCTTGCCGCCACCAACTCCAATCCGGATGGCGGACCAACACCGACAGGGCGAACGGCAAGGCCACGAGCAGTCCCAGCAGGAATCCCTTCGTGCTGAAATTATGGGTCGGGAGCCACGGCAGCAGGATCGGGAAGAGCACATTCCCGGCCAGGATGGAGGCAATCGCCGCCAGGCTGGAGGTCCAGCCGCCCAGGAAGTACAGGACAATGGCGGCTGCCAGCATGGGCAGAAAACTCTGCACGACATCCACCGGTACCAACACCAGCCGGTCCCGCAGAGTGAATTTGACCTTGCGCATCTCCGCTGTGGCAACGTGGGTTTTGAGATATTCCGGCAGGTCGGAGGCCCTGACGGGGCCGTATTCCACCCAGAAACCGCTGCGTTTCTTGACCTCGTGGGCGGCCACCCCCGGTGCGCCCAGCTGCGGCAGGATCAGTTTCCGGTGAGTCACGACCTCTTTCAGCCGGGTCGCCATCACCCGCAAGACGATCTCATCCGTCCCAAAGGTGCCCTTCCCGGCCGCGCACCAAACGTTGATGCCCTTCGTATCGAGCACTAGGATATACGCGTCCATTCCTTGTAATGCCGAACGCAGCGCGTCGAAGCTGAGCGAATAATTCGCTGAGACCAAAACCGGCAACTCCGCAGTCAGCTTGCCCACGGCATACAGCCCAGGCTCCACCCGGTGCTCCTCGCGCCTCACTCCGACACGCGCCAGGAAATGATCCCAGCGGTCCGACCACGAAAGTTGAGCAGTGGTCACGAATATTTTCGGTCGATCAGAGATTGACCCAATATCAATCATCACAATTTGTCTTCTCCGTTTACCTATTTTTCTTCGCCGTTATGATGGCCGAAAACACCAACGTTTCAGGAGGGGGGGTCGATCCCTGCCCGCTGAGATCTTTCGGCTGGACTTTTACTTCGCTGAAACCGGCTTCGACCAAACCGGCGGCATAATCGCTCACATCCAGCGCTCCGGCCACACAGGCTCCCCAGGCCTCAACATCCTCTTTCATCGACTCAGGCAGGGGCCCGTTGGTGACGGTATCCGAGATGGCCACCCGTCCGCCCGGCTTGAGCACACGGAAGACCTCCCTGAAAACTTTGGGCTTGTCCGGAGAAAGGTTGACCACGCAATTCGAAATGACGACATCAACGCTATTGTCTTCCAGCGGCAGGCTCTCCAGGAAACCTTCCCGGAACTCGACATTCTTGACCCCCATCCGGCCGGCGTTCAAGCGGGCGCGCTGGATCATTTCGGGGGTCATATCCACGCCGATGACCCGTCCGCTCTCCCCCACCTGTTTGGCGGATAAAAAGCAGTCCAATCCACCCCCCGACCCGAGGTCCAGCACGGTTTCGCCCGGCTGCATGGCTGCAACGCTGATCGGATTGCCACAACCCAGGCTGAAATTGGCCACGTCCTTTGGCAGGCCGGTCATGAGTTCCTCGGGATAAATCAAATTGGAGGTGCTGGGCCCACAGCAAGAGGAGCCGCTGCGGGCGTGGGCAGCGTAGGTCTCACGGACGGCGTCATGGATTGAGGAGGCTTGTTGTTTCATTTTTTATCTCCATATAGATAAATGTCTATATATTTTGTCCGAATAAAGGGGCGCGGGGTACGCGTCCCGGCAGGATCATCAGTCGATCCTGGTGATGAGAGTCGGATTGTTCTCTGGAGCAAAATTGAGTTTGAGGTCCATACAGCAGGAGGCCAGCCGGTTCTGGTTCAACTGATAAAAAGTCTGCTTGCCCTCCTCGCGCACGTTGACCAGCCCGGCCTCACGCAGGATGGCCAGGTGGTGGCTCACGGTGGGTTGAGTAACGTTCAAGTGTTCCACGATCTCATTGACCGAGGCCCACTGACAGCAGCAGATCTTCATGATCTTCTGACGGGTCTCATCAGCCAACGCTTTTGCGAACAGGACAGGATCGGGGTTTGTCATATCGATGACCTTCTATCAGTATTATATAGATATTTGTCTATTTGTCAAGCCTGCAGGCGGTAGTTCAGACATTCGGACAATCGCGCAAGAATGTCTGGATCACGGCCGTTATGGCTGAATTATTTCAACAAACTGGCTTTTTCAAGAAATGGATAGAGAAATGCCGGCCCTATCCCCTGCCCCTTAGCCTACGGCATGCTGCGCGATCCCGATCAGAGACGAATTCCATGGCTCAATGCCTGCGGGAAAGGGGTTTTGAACGGCAAAAATTGGCCCAGCGGTCAACGAACGTCCGCTGGGCCAATTTTGTGCCGGTTCTCTTAAAATGTCAGAACTCCTGTCCGAAGGCCAAGACCAAGCGGAGGTTCAGACATAAATCCGGACAATATGGCCCGGTCGGGTCAGATGGCAGGTTGTTTTCCGGCTATGAAGCCCTTGAAAGGCATGGATCAGGCTTATAGACCCCCACCCTGCCCTCCCCCGAGCAATGGTTGAGATTTTTCCAGGCAGAATGATTCCGGGGGAGGGAAAAGAAACTCAAAAAAGGGGCGAGCGGGCAAAGAACGCCACGCTCGCCCGCTTTTTTTGAGTTTCCTGTAAAAAATCCGATCTGTTCTGAAAAAAGAATCAAGCGGCAACAGTTGCCGACAAATCGCATTTAATGTTGTAGCCCATTTTCATTACTGGCGGTGTAGGTCATTCATGAGGACTTTTGTCCGAAGGTCAGTGCAGGATTTTCTTAAGGTTGTGACCGGTATACGAACCTGGCTCCCGGGCGACCTGTTCAGGCGTTCCCTCGGCGATCAGTTTTCCACCCGCCGCCCCGCCCTCCGGTCCCAGGTCGATGACCCAATCGGCTGCCTTCACCAATTCCAGGTTATGTTCCACGACAATCACGCTATTGCCGGCCTCCACCAGGCGCTGGAGCACCCCCAGCAAACGGGCAGTGTCGGCCAGGTGCAGGCCGGTGGTAGGTTCGTCAAGCAAATACAGCGTGTGCCCCCTGACACGGCGGCCCAGTTCCTTCGCCAGTTTCACCCTTTGCGCTTCCCCGCCGGAAAGAGTAGTGGCGGGTTGTCCGAGCGGCAGATACCCCAGCCCGACATCAGAAAGCACCTGCAGGCGCGAAAAGGCGGCGGGGACATCCTGGAATAACCCCAGGGCTTCTTCGACGGTCAGGTCGAGCACCTGGGATATGTCATAGCCATGGTATTGCACGGCCAAGGTCTCGGAAGTGAAACGGCGCCCGTGGCAGGTCGGGCAACGAACTTCCATGTCTGGCAGGAGCTGCATTTTTACGGTCAGTACGCCCGCACCCTGGCAACGTTCGCAGCGCCCACCCGGCAAGTTGAACGAAAAATGGCGGGCGGACAAGCCGCGTTTGCGCGCTGCAGGAGCAGCCGCAAAGGCGGCACGGATCGGTGTGAATGTATCCGAATAAGTGGCTGCGTTCGAGCGGGGAATCCGCCCGATGTGCTCCTGGTCAATGGTGATGATCTTATCGATGTTTTCGAGACCCTCGAGCGATGCGTGTTCACCCGGGGTTTCACCGGACCCATATAACCGCTGGCGCAGGGCCCGGTCGAGAATGTCAAATACCAGCGAGGACTTACCCGACCCGGAGACTCCCGTCACTGCCAATAACAAGCCCAATGGAAAGCGCACGGTGATATCCTGCAGGTTATGGTGGCGGGCGCCGTGGATGGTAATGACCCGGCCAGCCGGTGTGCGGCGAAGCTGCGGAACCGGGATGGAAGCCCGCCCGGACAGGTAATCTCCGGTGAGTGACCCGCTCTGCTTAGCCACCTCTGCCGGGGAACCGGCTGCCACCACCTGCCCGCCATGCTTGCCGGCTCCAGGGCCAAAGTCGATCACATGATCCGCCGAGGTGATCATTTCCAGGTCATGTTCGATGACCAGGACAGTGTTCCCCAAATCTCGCAAACGCCGCAGCACCTCGATCATACGGTGGGTGTCGCGGGAATGCAGCCCGATGGTCGGCTCGTCGAAAACATAAAGGACGCCGGTCAGCCCAGAGCCTAATAGAGAAGCCAGGCGCAGGCGCTGGGACTCACCGGCCGAGAGACTCGGCGAAGAACGTTCCAGAGTCAGGTAACCCGCGCCGACTTCGACCAGCCGAACAATGCCCTCCCGCAATTCGACCAGGATGGGGTTGGCAATGAACAGTTCATCCGGGCCGAGCGCGGCAGGGAGAGCTTCCAGCCAGGCGCCAAGATCGCTCAACGCCAGGCATGAGAGCGCCACGATGGTCTGCCCATGAAGGGTCACTGCCCGGCTTTCGGGACGCAGGCGCGTGCCCGCACAGTCGGGACAGGCCTGGGTGATCAGGTATTCTTCCAACTTGTCTTGATAATCCGCTTCATTGACATGTTCATGGATGTGTTCGACGTAGCGACGCAGGAGATTCGTGGCGATGCCTTCGAAGCGCCCGCCGCGAACGGTGGCGGGTGGCTTGTGTCCGGGAAAATGGCGGCGAAAAAGGGGGCTTTCCACGCCATAGAACAACAGGTCGCGCTGGGGTTGGGTGAATTTTCCGACCGGCAGCGAGAAGTCGAATCCGAACCCGTAATACGCGGCGGCAGCCTGCAGAACGGAAGTATTGTAGTTGACGAGAATGGTATTCCAGCCGGAGACGGCCGCCTCCGGAATTGTCTTTGCCTCATCGACCAGGCGGCGGAGGTCCGCCTGGCGGACGACGCCCAAGCCCGTGCACGTGGGACAGGCACCTTCAGGCTTATTGAAGGAAAAATGGGCCATGCTGAGCACAAGCACGGGCGCCCCGCAATGCGGGCAGGGGGAGGTCTCTTCCGAGCCCGAGACCGCCTCGTCCGAGCCAAGAGGCGGGGACCTCCCCGGCATCTCCTTCCCACTCCGCACCGGCCGGGTCGAAGGAGGGCGGGAGGTCTTTCCCACAGGCCGGGCAGGGACGGTGACCCAGGCGGGCAAACAAGACCCGCAGGTAAGTATAGACATCCGTGGAGGTGCCCACGGTGGAACGGGGGCTGTGGTTGGTGAGATGCTGGTCAATGCTGATCGAGGGGGAAAGACCGGTGATGGAGTCGACGGGAGGCTTAGCCAGCCCAAAGGGGACCAGACCCAGCGACTCTATATACTGGCGCTGGCCTTCCCTGTGCAGGATGTCGAACCCCAGGGTGGATTTTCCCGACCCGGAGATACCCGTCAGAACCACGAGCTGGTTCTTGGGAATCGAAACGGTGATATTTTTCAGGTTATGCAGGCGGGCGCCGCGGATAATAATTTGATCCGTCATCTGGTCTCCAGGCTTGTGTGAACGGATGTGTTTATTTCATGTTTATGGTTAATTTTATGACAGGGGGACAAAAATGCAAGGTTAAACCGGTCGATGTTCGGACCTTTACGCAAGAATGCCTGGAGCACGGCCGTTATGGCTTGATTATTTCAACGAATAGGCTTTTTCAAGAGATGGATAGAGAAATGCCGGCCCTATCCCCTGCCCCTTAGCCTACGGCATACCCTAACGGGCACACGTGCTACGCGATCCCGAACCGGGAAGGAAACCATGGCTCAATGCCTGCGGGAAAGGGGTTTTGAACGGCAAAAATTGGCCCGGCGGTCAAAGGACGTCCGCCGGGCCAATTTTGTGCCGGTTCCTTCAAAATGTCAGAACTCCTGTCCGAAGGCCAGTAAGTCGAATATAGCAACCTTGGAACTCACATATCGGCTATGCGCAAATTCTTTTGGCGATCGAATGCAAGACTCTTCAATGTTCCAATATTTCCAATCCGACCTTCCCATCCATCGCCACCAACCTTCCCTTTCCACCGATCGGAAAAGTAAATTGGGGCGTCGTATGGCCAAAATCCGCATTGGCGATAACCGGAATTTTGCCCAACTCTGGTTTACTGGCGATTATTCCAATTAGTTTTTCGGCGGTCATGGCGGATTCCGTTTGAAACCGTCCAATGACCATCCCTCGCACCTCTGAAAATCCCGGTTGATGGAGCAAGGACTGCAGGTCTCGATCGAAGGTAAGCGCCTTTGACTCGTAATCATCCTCCAGCAGAAGGATACTTCCTGCCAGCACGGGCATATATTCTGTCCCCTGCAGCAGGTTCAGCGTGCACAAATTCCCGCCCAAAAGGGTGCCTTCAGTTGAGCCTTCATTGATCACCAGGCAGCCTTCATTGTTGATGAAGATACGATCCTGCTGAGCGCGAGCCCATTTATCATCGCTCCATTCTATCGATGGATCAACGATAAACGGTCCAGCTTTCATTAAACATTTCTGGAAGTATTCCAGGGTATATTCCAATCCCTTCTCCATTCCAAAAGTGGAGAAGTGGGGACCCGAATAGGTCACCAGACCTGTTCTGGCATGGATGGCAGTCGCCAGGGCGGTGATATCCGAGTAACCGCAGAAGATCCTGGGGTTGGCCTTGATCAGGTCATAATCCAAATGCCGCAGCAGTTGATTGCTGTTATAGCCGCCAATGGCTGTCAGGACCGCCTTCACCCGGGGGTCAGAGAAAGCCTCATGCAGGTCCTCGAGGCGGGAGTTTACGGATGAAGAATTAAACAAATCACATTCTTCAGCATGCCTGCCATAAGTCACTTTCAGACCCAGAGCGGATAGATTCTTAAGGGCCACCTGCCTTACCACCGGGTTGATGACATGAAAGGAAGTAGACGGCGCGATGACACGGAGCTCATCACCTGACACTAATTTTTCCGGAAACATATATTCCATACCCTTTCAGCAAAATTTCATCCTACCAATACCGTTATCGGCCCAATAAAGAAACCTCCCAAGGCGGCTACAAATACCGGCACATAATAGATCAGCCATATATCCAGGGAGAGCATGGCGATCAATATGCCCGGCAAGAACAGCAAAATGGCCACGAGTGCGGCAGCCATGTCTCCAAAATAGGCAGGCCATCCCAAACCTTGAAGCCCTTTCGCGATTGAAGAAAACCGGAGTCCCCACGCAATCAAGCCGAATAACAGCGGCCACACCAGCAGATAACTGATCCCTGGGAAAGCCACGCTGGTCACGCCTGCCGCCACAAACAGGAGCAAGAAAGATCCAAGAACAAGGTCATTCCAACCCACCCCCTTAGCCCTGTGGAACAGCGTAAACCAAACGCCCACCGCCGCCATCGCCAGGATCGCCGCGCCCCAGCGAAGGCTATTTGATAGCAGGGAATCATTGAATAATTCATTGAACACCCGGGCTTCCGGCCTGGCGGTCATCAGGGGGATGATGATCGCCCGTTCCAGCAGGATCAACAGCAACGGGACCGTCAGCAGGCTCAGCAAGAGCGACAAAGCTCCATAAGCGACGCCGCGCAGGCCCAACCTTTTCCGCCGGAAGCCCAGGAAGAGTACCCATGCCATCACCAGCGTTAATCCCAGGAAAAGCGGAATCGCCCATGCGACCGGATAATGCACAATGGTCAAGCCAAGTATATCGAAATAGATGGGCCGGGGTTCGCGCGGAACATCCAGAGGGAGACCCCCAAAATGGCGCGCCACTGCCAGCATGTGCTCTCCCTGGTGCTGGATACTGGCTGGATGAATATCGTTCACGTTGTCCAGGGGGGTGTGGATGCGTTTGGTCCACGAAAGGTTAAAGTCGAATCCGCTGAACCCATCCTGCCTCAGCTCGAGGCTGTAATCGGTGGCGGGGCTGCCGAAGGCCTCAATAGCCGAACTCCCGATCGGGTCGGGCAGGACTCCCGCCATCTGCCGGATCAGCCAGCCCTCTTCCGGCCCGGTCGCCGCCAGGATCGACGGCCCGCTCACTCCGCCTGCATCCACGTTGACCAGCAGGCGCACGTCCCGGGCCCATGGATGCTGTGTGGCAAAAGCTTTCGCTCCAAAGCAGCAGTTCTCTTCCGGTCCGGTAATCAAGACCATGATGGTGTTGTCTAACGCGGGAACAGCTTTCAACGCCCTGACGGTCTCCAGGACTTCTGCCACCCCGCTGGCATCATCCATTGCCCCGGGCGTCTCGGCGACGCTGTCCAGGTGCGCCACCAGCAGAATGGCTTCACTGGAAGACCTCCCATCAAGCCGCCCGAGGGTATTTTCCACCTTCACCCCTTCCAGAGTGGTATCCTGGGTTTCAGTGGCCAATCCCTGGGCAGCCAATTCCCCCAGCAGATAATCCCGCGCCTGCTCAAAAGCCGGGGAGCCCACCAATCGCGGCGATCCGGCAATCGCCCGGATGGTTTCCACCGCCCGGCCCGCTGAGAATTCGCCTGCCGGCGCGTCCACCGGCAAAGCCGCCGGCGGCAATGTACGCAAGGCTGCCACGACCACCGCTGCC
This sequence comes from uncultured Chloroflexia bacterium, assembly GCA_963831885.1. GTDB lineage: Bacteria > Chloroflexota > Anaerolineae > Anaerolineales > Villigracilaceae > UBA877. The sequence continues at coordinate 56,422 of CAWHSJ010000002.1, forward strand.
GCCAGGACGGCTGCAAGGAGGACCTTTCGTAACATCATCCTTACATTATATCTCCCGGCATCTTTCAGGCAATTGTGGCTTTAATCCCGATCAAATAACCTCATTCAAAAATCTTCCGGCGTATGTGAGACGGCGGAAGATTTACTACTTGGAATATTTAGCAATCGATAATACGATCTTGTCCACGATTACGAAGGCATTAGCGATTTGTTCGTTTGGCCCCGCGTATTTTAAATTAATCCCCACCCATATTAAATCCTGTCCTTCTCCGTATGCCATTACTGGAGGAGAAGTGCAAACATTTTCTTCATGCCTTCCTGTCAGATCCTCGTAAGGAAGTACATAACAATGAGAATAAGAATATACCGTGCCATTAAAAAATCGGCCGATGGTGTTGTCGTCGAAACTGCCGATCCCGGCCTGAGCATTCATTGGATTGATAATGATTGTATCAGCTGGATATTCCCCCGGGAATCCTTCTGAAAAACCGCAGGTGGGTTGTAGAGTAAGAACCGAAAGGTTATCCGGGCTGCTGATTTGGTAATCCGCACAATCATGACCAGTTATTGGATCATAAGGATTAGTCGGTTCGGGACGGTGGTTTATCTCCTGGATCTGCCAATCGCCGGGGAGACTGAGCGTTAATCCGTATAACTCGATGGAATGCTGAAGCCAGTCAATACCGGGAAACCGTGTCGGCATGACGGTCGAACTTGACACCAGAGTTATTGTTGGTATAGCGGTCAGGGTTTTAGCGACCATCGTCCCCACGATCACTGCTCCCGTCGCTCCATCCGCTGGGGCTGATCCGGAATTATACCTGTCACCGGCTACAGGCTTCCCATTACACGCAGACAGGACGAATAAAGTAATAAGGACAGGAAAAACAGGATTTTTTTTCATCCAACCTACTTTTCTATCGTCTTTGAATTGCAGGCAAATTATTGAAACAAAAAACACATTTGCTTCGGATTTTTATTTATATCTTGCTAGAAAACCATCGTTCACAATATATATATTTTTTCAACTTGTCTATATGACGTCAATAAATAAAAATAGTTCCATCTACCAATACCTTCGCCAATTAGCCTGAAGAAACAGGCTCTTTGAAAGAATGAATGGTTGTAAAAGTGCTAGATGTCTGTTATGGGCTTTGTGTGATGCTTTGGGTCCTGGCAGACTTCAACGCCATTACAAAAAGCCCTTGGAGACCGGCAGGTCCAACTTATTCATTCAGCGCCCAGTGGGACACTCGCAGATCATCACGCCGGGCACATGCCGCCTCATTTGAAAGATCGTTCCATCGGGGCAGGCAAAGGATGACGGCATACGGGAATAGTGGGAAGAGGAATTGCTGCCAGAAATGTACAGGTGATGATCATAGGCCCGGGTGATTAACTGCGAGCGCATCACGCCGTCAAGGCTGTTCTTTGGCCTGGTGCTTCTGGCATTGTAGTAAGAGAGAAACAGCAAGCCTGCACCCATCTCACGGTATTTCTCGAAGAGAGCGGGAAAGTGCGAATCGTAGCAGATGAGGAAACCACACCGTACGCCGCGCAGATCGTAGAGCAGAAAATTCTCTTTTGCGGAAAACCGTTCTATCTCCTTCTTGTACAGGTTAGTTTTATAATATGCCCCGGCAATCTCCCCTTCCGATGTAATCAGGCAGGTAGCATTGAAGGGTAAAGGATGGTCTGTGTTGGGCTGGTGCAGACCCATGACGATTGAAATGCTGTAGGCTTTGGCGAGGGATTTCAACTCGGATACGCATTGGTCAACCAGATCCCAATCCATTTGATCGACTTCGGTCTCATATCCAGAAAGGGCTAGTTCGGGAAAATGAATCACATCCGCCTGGCCTCTGGATGCTGAGACAATATGGCGGGTGATATAGTTCATATTCTGGTGAATGTCACTGCTCACCGGAAATTGACTGAGGGCAATCTTGAGGTTCTTATTTTCGGGCATTGCACTCCTGATCTAGCTTGAAGCTATTTGAGAAAGATCATCACCGTTTTTGGTAGATATCCGGATGATCGCAAATAGCAGAACAGGTTGACTACTTTCTATGACTACAGCCTTCGCCTATTTTTATAGCCTAAATAGGGCTTTCTTTAGCTTAAAGATGACTCATTATAGATCCAAAGGAATGGAATAAAAACCCACGTTCTCTAATTCCATTGGGTCCATTTTATCCGCATTGTCCCGCACGGTTAAAGCGGGGTCGCGTCCTTCGTGGTTATTCTTTTCCCTTTACGGGCACTTGATCCACTCGATGGGTTTACTCCCTGCATCCCCCAATCCATAGCCGAAGGGGAACAACGGCGCCTCGCAGCCGGTCTTCCCGGCCGAATTATTCACATTGACAGGCAATTGATCATACGAACGCGGCCAGGTGTAGGGGGTTTTGCCGGTGAAAGGATAATCTCCCATTAACACATCCGCCACCCCCTGCCCCTCCGAGCCCGGCAGCCAGGCCGCCACCCACGCATCGGCGGTCTGGAACTGATCCGTAATGATAAGCGGCCGGCCGGAAATGATCACGACGACCAATTTCTCCACCTTGAGGCGCAGGTTGTTGATCAGCTCGATATCCGTCTCTGAGAGCTGCAAATTTGAGAGATCCGCCACGCCCTCCGCATAGGGTAATTCGCCCACCACTGCAATCCCCACGGGCGCAGTGCCTTCAAAATCCGCAAAGACGCCCCGGGCATCATAGAGCACCTGCGTATTCGACCCGGCCGCCCGCTGGATACCCTGGAAGATGGTAGTCGCTCCCAGCAAATCCCCGGTCACGCCCTGCCATTCGATGGTCCAGCCGCCGGCCTGTGTCCCGGCATCCTTAATGCCTGCAAAAAGGATGGAAGATACATTTTTATCGATTGGCAGAGCCAGGCGGTCATTTTTTAGCAACACCAGCGACTCGCGCACGGCCTGACGCGCCAGGAGGCGGTGTTCATCCGAGCCGACCGTGGCCGCCAGGCTCTGGTCGCCATACGGGTTTTCAAACAGGCCCAGCTTGAACTTGGCCCGCAGGATCCGCCGGACGGCATCGTCGAGCCGCGCCTGGGTGATGTCGCCTTTTTCCACGGCGCCTCTCACGGCAGTGATAAAGAGAATGTGGTCAGCCGGGCACATGCTCATGTCCACCCCGGCATTGATGGAGGTCACCACGGCGGTGTAATACTCCGCATCGGCCTGCTCCACGCCGGCGCAATCGGAAACAATGAAGCCTTTGAACCCCAGCTCACCTTTCAGCAGGACGGTCAGGAGATATCTCTGGGCCACCAATTTGATGCCCTTCCAACTACTGTAAGAGGCCATGATGCTCATCACATCCGCCTCCACCGCGGCCTGGTAAGGGGGCAGGAAGAGCCGGCGCAGTTCTTCTTCGGGTAACTGCACATTGCCCTGGTCGAGCATGGCCTGGACCCCGTTGAGGCTGATCCTGGAGGAACCCCACAGGGTGCCACCGTCGCCGATGAAATGTTTGGCAGTGGCTCCGCCGAAATAGACCTGACCCGGCGTGGCCGGGTAGCCTTCCGGGATGGCCTGGAAGCCGTGGATATACGCCCTGGATAGCCCGGTTGTCAGGGCGGTGTCCTCGCTGATGCCTTCATAGGTGCGCCCCCAGCGGATATCCTGCGGCACGGCCACGACCGGCCCAAAATTCCAAGGGATGCCGGCCGCCCGCATCTCCTCTGCCACCGCCCGGCCAATCTTTTCGACCAGAGCCGGGTCATGGGTGGCTCCCAGCCCGATATTGTGAGGAAAAATAGTGGCGCCGTTGACGTGTCCAAACCCGTGCATGGAGTCGATGCCATAGATCAGCGGGATCCCCAGCCGCGTGGTCAGGGCTCTTTCGATATAAGTGCGGGGGATATTCGTCCAATCCTGCAGAGAATTGGTTTCAGAAATGCTCCCGGCAGTGCTCAGCACCGAGCCGAGGAAATAATAGTCCACGTCCGTGGCTGGGATGCCCAGCTGGACCGGCTGTACCATTTGACCAATTTTCTCATCCTGCGTCATGCGGGCAAGTAAATCTTCCACCCGCACCTCGACCGGTTGACCGGAGTCCTTGTAAAGCAAGTGGTCCGGCGTGGCCGTTTGAACCGGGGTGTTGGAAACTGCCTGCCGGGGTCCGCATCCGGCCAGCAGGAGGAAAATGAAGATCACAGCAATGGATTTTTTCATGGGACCGACCTATTTAAAATATAAATTCGAGGGCGAAAAAACCTTTCATTTCGCGTCTCATTGACTGCAACCGAGAACAACAGCCACTATTCACCAGGCGCTTATCCAACAACCTGGTTTTCATCCATTTACACTATACAAGGAATTCCTTCATTTCCCCTCACCCACCTGTCCAGTTTACCCCCTGGTCAACCGGACAAGTTCCTGCGACCTTTTTGCTGACCACAGAACACACTTTACTATTCACGGCTCAATGGTCTCTACCATCTCCCCACCAACGCTCTCAAATACATCCTCACGTTGAACCCTTGTCCCGAGAGCAGCGCCTGCGCCCTGAACATCCCTGCCACCGCCCGCAGGATGAGCAACGCCGTGAACGCCAACAGCACCGACGCCAAGGCGATCTGCCACCACGGCACGACTCCTAACGAAATGCGGGCCATCATGGCGACCGGTGCCGTGAGCGGGAACAGGCTCAAGCCTGTGGCGATACCTCCGTTGGGTTGGGAGGCGAAAACGCTATTGCTCAACATCATAGGGATCATCAGCGGGATCATGATGACGACCGTGGCCTGCGAGGATTCACGCAGGTTGGGCGCCAGCGCCCCCAAGCCTGCCATCAGGCTGGCGTAGACCGCGTAGCCGAGAATGAAGAAGACCAGACCCCACACCAGGAATGAAACCGGCAAATTGATCCCAACCGGCAGTTTAAAGGTCCTTCCGGTCAACGTGAAGAGTATATAGGTTGTCCCCAGCCAGACAATGGTCTGCCCCAGGCCTACAATGCCCAGGCCGACGATCTTGCCGGTCAGCAATTGCCGCGGCGTGACGGAGGTCAGCAGCACTTCCATTATGCGGTTTTCTTTTTCCTTCGAAACATTGCTGAGGAGCAAACTGGCTGCGCCGAAAATCAGCCCGTAAAAAAGGATGGCGATGGCATATGGCGTCCACATCGTCAGCGGATTCTTCTGGTCGGGCTGCGGCGCCGTCGCCAGCGAGACATCATCCAACTTCATCGGTCCGCTGACCAGGTTCGCGAAAACCGGATCGCCTCCGGCCAGGTTGACTTGCAATATCCAGGTGAACCCAAAGGCCTGGTCGTTGCCAGATGTCAGTGGATTGAAATCCGGCCGTATGTAAGTGATCTTGCCGGTTTGGATGTAATCCGGGGAAACGACATAGAAGGCCGAGAGTTCGCCTGCCTGCAGCGCTTTTCGTGCCGCGGCCTCATCGGGATAAGCCACAAACTTTCCCGCCGGCACGCCTTCCGGGATCTGGCGGATGATGCCGGCCTCGTCCACGTAGCCTTCCGGGAGAGTGGCCTGCGGGCTGGTTAAAACCTGGCTGACGGTCTCGCTGGCGGAGGCACTGTTATTGATCGCGCCCACCACCGCGAAGATCAGCGCTCCGAATAGCGGGATACCGACCGCCGTCAACCAAAAAGATGGCCTCGACAACAGGGTGATGATTTCATTCTTGAGCACGATCAGGATCTTATTCATAAAGATACTTCCTCTTCATCATACATCTGCATCTGATCTTCCGTCTTATCTTGCAGCCCGTGCAAATATCTCCCGCCACTGCAGTCGCCTTCCATACAGGAGCATGCCCAACCGGAAGGCTCTCCCCGCCATCCAGATGGCGCCCACAGCAAAAAGGATCTGTATGGCCGAACTGGCGGCGATCTGCCAAGCCGGCAGGATGGTCAGCCCATCCCGCACCAGCATGGTCACCGGGGCCGTAAGAGGCAGGAAACTAAATAAGATTGAAATCGGTGAATTTGGGCTGCTCATCAGAAATGCAAAAAGCATGTAGGGGATCCAGACGGGCAGACTCACCAGGCCGGTCATTTGCTGGCCTTCCCGCGCCTCGCTGACCGTCGCCCCGATGGTTGCCATTATTGCCGCCACCAGGACGAACGACGGCAGTAACACGAAGACCATCACCGCCACCGTCTGCGCCGAGAGCTGGATCCCTTGCAGGAACTTGAACGAATTCCGCCCGATCAGGATAGGGATCACAATGAACAGGATCCATAACAGCAATTGGGTCAACCCGACGGATGTATCCCCGATGATCTTGCCTGCCATGAGTTGGTTGGGCGTGACCGATGTGACGATAACCTCCATCGTCCGGTTTTCCTTTTCCTCCACGACTGCCTGCATCAGGTACCCGCCGGAGGTGAACATGGCAATGATGAACCCTATGCCGGCAATCATCGGGATGAGGAAACTGAACCAGTTGTCGCCCGACAAGCTCCGGCTCCCATCTGCAGATTGGACCGTCACTTCAGCGCCGTTGACCAGCCGCCTGGCTACCGCCGGGTCGGTCTTCTTCAACAGGTTCGCTCCCAAGAAGTTATAGAATTGTTGCCGGGCAGGGCTTTTCAGCTGCTCGATATGCACCACCCGCAGTTCGCCGGTCGCCAGGTAATTCTCCGGCAGCAGGTAATAGGCCTGGATATTTCCTGCATCCAGGGCTGTTCGCGCCTCCGCTTCGCTGCCGAAGGCCAGCATCGAGACAGCCACGTCGGGCCAGGTGGGTTTGGGAGGCGGGACCGGGTTTGAGAGCAACCCCGAGGCATCCACGTAGCCGATCGGAGTGGTGTTAATATCCAGCGAGATGATCAAGAAGATCAGTCCTACCATCAGGATGATCACCAGGGGTACGCTCAACAACCCGAAGACGAACCGGCGCGTGAAGACGTGCTTGCGGTATTCGTTCAGAGCTACCAGCCAGACCTTCCTCATGCCCGTTCCTCCTGCCCCTGCACCACCCGGATGAAGATTTCATCCAGGTCCGGCATGGCGATCTCGAAGCGTTCGACAGCGATCTTGCGGTCCACCAAGGCCTGCAGGATGCTCTGAGGTTGTGTGCCTTTGGCCAGGTTCAATTTGACCGTCCCGTTCTGCCTCTCCACGGATTCGACCCCCGCAAGGACCGGCAGTTCGCCGGCGGTCTTCACCAGCACGGCGTTTCCCGAGAAACGCTTGCGAATGTCGGCCAATTCGCCGTAAAGGACCACTTTCCCGTGGTCGATCAGCACGATCCGGTCACACAGCTCTTCCACCAGGTTCATCTGATGTGAACACAGGACGATGGTCACTCCCTTTTCCCGCTGCTCCTGCAGCAGGTCCTTGACCATCTGTGTATTCACCGGGTCCAGCCCGCTGAAAGGTTCATCCACGATCAATAGTTCGGGATCGTGAAGGAGGGTGGCAATGATCTGCGCTTTTTGCTGCATGCCTTTGCTCAGTTCCTTGACCTTCTTATGTCGAGAATTCTGCCAGATCAAACCTCTCCAGGTAATTTTCGGCCCGCTTCTTGACCTCTTCCTGGTTCATCCCTTTTAATGCGCCCAGGTAAGCCAGGCAGCGGTCGAGGGGGATATCCTGGTAGAGGCCGCGGTCCTCCGGCATGTATCCAATATGGTCTTTCTTGGCATCGGTAAGCGGGCCTCCAAGGACTTGCACGGAGCCGGAGTCCGGTTTGAAAATATCCAGCAGGATGCGCAAGGTGGTAGTTTTTCCGGCGCCGTTCGGGCCGAGCAGGCCGAAGAATTCGCCCTTCTCGACGCTATAAGAGACATCGTCGACCGCTTTTACCGGCCCGAATGTTTTCGTAATATGAGCTAATTCGACAGTGACCATTCCTGCTCCTTCTTCATCATGATAACCGGCTGGCAGGGCTAAGAGCGCCCAACAAGCCCTCGCTCCGGGCGGCGTCCTCGCCGCCGAGGACGGCGGCGAACGCAGTTTTGCCAGGAGTTCCAAGTCCCCTGCCCCCCTTGACCAGCTCCAATGTATACATACGCAGCCGCATTATACCCGTTTCGCAGAATTCGCCTCCCCCATCCATATTCGCCGCATGGGGAGGCTGTGAAATCCAAGCATTTACCGGGTCGTAATCCTTCTTATGAGTAGATTATTCTACTACTCATCAATGTAGATAGTCGAAAGTCTTTATAAAGGAAGAAGTTCTTCAACATTCAATATACGGCGCTGAGGACGGCGCCTCGAGCACTTTTTTGTAAAATCTCTTTCGATGAATTACTAGAGAATAAAATTCGTCGTCAGGAAATTCGACTTGTTATTCCTTGTAATGTCCGTGATGATCTCCTTGTTGAGCGGGTCGGCCTTGGCAGCGACCAGCGTGCGGATGGAAAAGACCCGCAGCGCATCCGACACCGACAGCGTCCCCTCGGCCGAATCCTTCCGGCCCGTGTACGGGAAGGTATCCGGCCCGCGCTGGCACTGGCTGTTCAGGTTGACCCGGCAGACCTGGTTGACCAGCGGATCGATCAACCTGGCCAACGAGTTCTGGATCCCTTCCAAATAAACTCACCTGCTGCCCGTAGTTCGATTCAACGATGTACTGCATCGGTTCTTCGATGTCATCGAACGGCAGCACGGGGATGACCGGCCCGAACTGCTCCTCAGTATAGACGCGCATGTGCGCATTGACCGGATAGAGCACTGCCGGATAGAAGAAAGTCTCCCTGGCGGCGCCGCCGTGCGGGTTGACCACCTTCGCCCCATGCGCCTGCGCATCTTCGATCAATCCGCGCAGGTATTCCGGCTTCTTCGGTTCCGGTAACGGCGTCAGGCTCACGCCCTGCTCCCACGGCATCCCGAATTTCAACTGGCCGATGCCCTCCGAGATCCGCTCCAGGAAAGTCTCGCAGATGCTGCGGTGGACGAACAGGATTTTCAAGGCCGTGCAACGCTGCCCGTTGAAGGACAGGCTGCCGGTGATGCATTCCCGCACGGCCAGGTCAAGGTCGGCGTCTGCCAGGATGATGGCGGGGTTCTTCGCATCCAGTCCCAGCACGGTCCGCAGCCGGTGCGGCTTGGGGTGCTGCTGCTGGATCACGTCGGACACCCGGCTGGTCCCGATGAAAGCCAGCGCATCCACTTTTCCGCTGGTCATCAACGGTCCAATGATGACCGATCCATCCCCGTAAACGGTATTGACCACGCCTGGCGGGAAGGCCTCCTTGAAAGCCTTCATGATTTCCCTAAAAAGGAGCACGCCAAACCGAGGCGGCTTGAAAACGACCGTATTCCCCATGAGCAAAGCCGGGATCAGCGTGGTCATGGTCTCGTTGAGCGGATAGTTAAAGGGTCCCATGCACAGCACGACCCCCAGCGGAGCGCGGCGGATCTGCCCGATGATGCCACCCTGGATGACGAAGCGCGACGAGACCCGGTCAAGGTCTTTCATGGCTTCCAGGGTATCCTGGATGTAAGTAATGGTCCGGTCGAACTCCTTCTCGGAATCGGCGTAGGACTTGCCGATCTCCCACATCAACAGTTTGACCGTCTCGGCCTTTTTCTGTTCCATGCGGTAAGCGAAATCGGCCAGGGCTTCGATGCGGCCTTGCACCGACATGGTCGGCCAGGCTCCCCGGCCATAAGCATAGGCGCGCACGGCCGCATCCAACGCTTCGAGAGATTCTTTGGGAGTCAGGCGGGGGTATTGCCCCAGGATGACCGGAGCGCAGCCGGCCTCCGTCTCCATGCAGACCGGCGAGCGCACCTCCTGCAGCGGACCGTCCCACTGCCGCAATTGACCGTCGATCAGGTATTCGGTCTGGGTAACCACTTCCGCCAGGTCAAACTCCGCCGGGATCGTCCCTTTCTGCGGATAAAGATTATCAAACAGAGCCGGTTCGGTCATGATCGCCTCCAATTTCCATTTTCATAATCAACTATCCAAATAAGTTGCTCGCTCTTAAGAGCGCTTAACAAGCCCTCGCTCTAGGCGGCGAACGCAGATTTGTCCGGGGTGCTAACTGTTCTCCACAAACGACTTCAATTGCTCCCGGTAATTCTTAAAAGCCCTGCGCCCCGTCTCCGTCATCCGGCACAGCGTCAGCGGGAGCTTGCCGCGGTAGGTCTTCTCGATGCCGATATAGCCGGCCTCTTCGAGTTTCGAGAGATGCACCGAAAGATTGCCTTTGGTCAGCCCCGTCTCACGCTGCAAATACAGAAAATCAGCGCTCTCCACCGCAGAAAGGACCGCCAGGATGGTGCTGCGAGAGGGCTCGTGGATGGTGCGGTCCACACCTGCCAACGAGAAGGTCTCACTGCTCATGGACCATCTCCAAAGGCAATGGATTGTGATGCAGATAACTTAGAAGTGTAATTCCTCCCGAAAATATCAATACCAATGCCATCAATAGAAAGTACGCAGTTATAAAAATCTGCGATGGATAGAGGACCCAATATGGGAATTGCGGATTGCTAAAATAATAAGTCTGGCTGCTTAAAAAGAGGGGGGAGAGAACGACCGCCAACCCTGCGGAAATCAGTGCCACCACCACCAACCGGCGCAAGCGGGACTGGAATCCGAGGAAGGCAAAAAACAGGCTCATCACCAGGCCGAAGGTGAAAGTGGTCCAGGAAGCTCCGCCATCTCCGTTCTGTCCACTGCCTATCAGTAGTATGGGGCTGACGATCAAGATAGCTAATAAAAACTCAACAACCAAAATAGGCCAGATACGCGAAAGCCGTTTTTTAATGGTGCCGGGCATATTATTGATATATCCCGAACGCGGATAAACCACGCGCGACCACAAATACAGGACCACGAAAGGGGTCAGGATGAGACAGGCAATGGATAGCCAGGCAGGAATAGTGGGTATGGGCAATGGTTTAACCAATACCCCGCAAAAAAAGAAGATTATCCCGAACATCAATTCGAAGAAACCATTTTCAAAATGGTAACGCTGGACCCGCTGTATGGCGGTAGTGATGCTATCTTTCATTCGCCCACCTCCTGTTCCGCTGTAATTGCGGGAGGATTCTTTACCATGTACTGGCGCCGCACGATCAGCCCGGAAACCAGCATCGCCAGGCCGAAGACGGCCAAAAAGATGCCTGCCCCTGCAGTAACAGAATGGAACAGGTTCAACAAGGCTGAGGCCGCTTCAGCAGGCATTTGAGCATTGATACTCAAGGAGGGAAAGTAAGACAATTGGAACGGATGCTTCACCAATGCAGGAAGCGAAACTGCCACCAACCCCAGGCTCGTCAGGGCTGCCACCCCCGCCAGCACGTAAAAACGTTTGATGCCGGTGCGAAAGCCCCAAACAACCAAACCAAGCGTGAAGAATAACCCCAGGATGGTCGGAAAGAAAAACAAGGTATTCAGGAAGCCAATCCGAAAATTGGGAAAAAACCGGAAACCCATTATCAGCAGAAATGGGAACAGGAACATACATCCATAGATCGGCAAGATCGTTTTCAATATCTTTTTGCGTTGCGGCTGGCGTTCTTCAATATAGCCGCTGCGCGGATAGGTCGAGCGCTGCTTGATCATTCGAATGATGACAAATAAAAGCACAATCCCAGCCAACAGCATCACGTCCCTGCCGGCGGAAGCCACCCTGGCCAGCCGCGAGCCTTGTGGAGCCAGGCTCCAAAGGAGATAGGGAACGCCCACAACGATGGAGAGGATGCCCCCGCCGATCTCGGCCAGCCCGTCCACGAACCAGTAGCCGCGCGTCCGGCGGGCTGCAGCAGTCATTTTGTCTGTCATGATTGCCTCCTTTTTCAACTCCCAGCCGGGAGGTCTTCCACCGGCATGGTCGTGCGCAAGTAACTCCACAGTGTAAAGACTCCCGCGGATAGGAAGACCAGGCTCACCAGGGCGAAGTAGACCGCGTCGCTGAGGGTCACATCCCACCTGCCATTTTCAATAAATGCCAGGGCGATGCCGATGGCCAGGGTGACGAATGCCAGGAGGTAGAACCGCCTTTGGGCAGATCGAAATGCGGTGAACCCGATGACCACGGAGAGTATCACGGCCGGCAGGAGAGGCATAGCCTTCGCGCTGACGACCTGCCCCAGCCAAGTAAACAGGCTCACCGCCAATAAGAAGCCAAGGACGACGAAAAAGAGTATCGTATCGGGCGAGAAGGCCGGCGTTTTTGTCTTTGGATCGAAGGAAACATAGCCGCTGCGCCGGTAGGTCACGCGGTCCTTTAATCAGCTGGATAAACCGGTCGATCAGCCAGCCTCCCCCTCCCAGCAGGAGGACGCTGAACAGAAGCGGCAGAAGAAAGTTTCTCCAGCCCGGGCCATCCAGTTTTGTCTGGATGAGGGTGTTTGCCGCCAGGGTCACCAGCGTCAGGCCCATTTTAAACTCATAGGTGCCATCCACATACCGGGCCCCCCGGGCTCGCTGAATAACCTGGTTGATCTGCTTATCCATCACAGCCTCCCTGGAATTTAATTTGCCGGCGAGGAGTTTGCAGGCAGATGCGTAGTGCGCAAGTAGTTCGCCAATGTCACGCCGCCGGATGCACATAAAGCTATGCTTGTTATGCCGAGTAAAACCGCCGCTCCGAGGTTGCCGCCTATCCTGGCAAAGAAAAGGACCGCGGTGACTGCCATGGAGACGGCCGCAATAAGATAGAAACGCGGCAGGTGGATCTTCCAGCCGACGATCACCCACAATCCGCTTAATAATAGCCCCCAGAAAAACGGCATCAGGGCAGTCACAGTATCCTGGCTCTCCGCCTGGAACTGTCCCCGGTTCAAGAACAAGACCGCCAGCAGGAATATCGTCAGAAGCGGTATCCCAATCCAAACCAACCACCGGGTGGACCTTTTGAGCGGCTCCGGTTTCCGCGTCTCGATATAGCCGCTGCGCGGCACGGTCACCCACATCCTGAACCGTTTCAGCAAGGCATCGACCAGGAATCCGCCTGCGGCGAATACCACCAGAGGCAGCCAGGGCAAAATATCCTTCGCCAAAAAGGAGGTGGGATTGGCAATCCGGCTGATCCCGTAAAAACTGGCCGCCATCAGCAATAAAGTGATGCCGAAAGTCAGCTCAAAGGTGCCATCGATATGCTGGTACTGGATGGCGTGTAATTGCGCCCTCTTGAGATCTTCGCCCATAGTGCCACCTCCTTTGACAAACAGGTCTATTATACAAACCAGTCTATATAATATCTCCCCTTGCCTGTTTTGTCAAGAATTAAATCTCCTTTTTAGTTTCCTTTTTTGTTTTTACGAGATCGAAAAAGAGGCTGCAAACGGGTTGGTTCAGCACCGGCGGAGTGACCAAAGGATATATTTTTGTGGGCTATTCCATATTCTGCCAGGCCGGCAGCAGGAGCAGGAAAAAGGCGATCACCAGCAAAACCGCGAGAAATGAGTAGATGTACGGTATGGGAGTAGGCGGGACAAAAACCAAATCGAGCACACCGGTAAGGACCCACGCGCCTGCCAGGCCATAAACGCCCCATTTCTTCCATTCCCAGATGCCGAAAATACCGACCGCCGCCGTCAAGAAAACGATGGTGTAAAAAGGCAGGGAATTACGCTGCCAAATATCTGAGTCATATCCCTGAAGGGTAAGAAAGCTCAAGAGTGAATAAAGCACGCCGAGAATATAAATTGAGGTAAGTACAACCAGGATGATTGTCAGCCCTCGAGATCGTTTTTTCTGCATTTGGACAGTCATTCAGCCCTCCTCATAGTATCTCCTTACGCACTGGCGATAGCCGGAGTACTCCTGGCCGTATTGTTTCATCACAATAATAAATCTCATTTGCCCGCTTGACAACAATTCACCAGGACCCAGCCCGCCTCCGCACCCTTCCACGAGAATAATCGTTCCTCATTCTGCAAGACCCAATTAGCAGGCTAACCCTTGCACCAAAAGAGGTGCAGGGCAAGGAGCCTGCCCTCCAAAAAAGATGCTCTGCGAAATCCAGCCCTATGGTAACAACTAAAGTTGCTGTGTTGCAAACATACTCAATTGCATCGGGAAATAGGACAAGACGGTTAGCGGTATAGGAGATTGCTTCGTCGGGGAGAGCACCCTCCTCGCAAAGACACAATATTCATTGATCTTTGCAACAGAGCGACTAAAGTCGTTACTACTCTTGTCTCGCGAAATCCAGCGAGCAGGCTGACACTTGCACCAAAAGAGGTGCAGGGCAAGGAACCTGCACTCCAGAAAGGGTATCCGGCAAAGGGTCCGGCAGCCAGATTATTTTGGGAAAATTCCTTTGGAGAAAAATAATCGCAAGAGTACGAGCAGAAACGAGTTCCTCCACCCATTTGGAGCCATTGGGAAGGGAAATTAGTTCCGATCCTGCCCGGAAGTTTTCGCAAGGTAGATACGGTCTCCCCCCAAACCACAACGGCCCGGTCAATGCCGGGTCGTCTGGGAGGAGAAAGAAGTTGTTACGCTTCTATGTCATTGGCTGTTCAGTCGCTGACAAGGGCAATGATAGCTTCCACTGATGAACACCGGATGAACATTTCCCTTAAAATCTCATTAAGGTTTTCACCGAAAAGCCTGATCGGTCCAACGTGTGAACGTGCAAACGTGCAGCTCTCCGGTTATAATACCCCCATAATTATCCTAATTCGGGAGATTTAAAATGGCATTCAAAATCACATTTGGTACAGATGGCTGGCGGGGCGTCATTGCCGAAGATTACACCTTCGACAATGTCCGCCGCTGCACCCAGGGTTTCGCCAACTACATGCTCGAAAAAGGCAACCAGGGCAGTTGGCTGGTGGTGGGGCATGATAAACGTTTCGACAGCGAGTATTTTGCGGCGGCGGTAGCGGAAGTGCTGGCCGCCAACGGCTTCAAGGTCTACCTGACGGATGGAGCCACGCCCACCCCCGTGATCGCCTATTCCATCGTGAATAAAAAAGCCGCCGGCGGGGTCAACATCACCGCCTCGCACAACCCCGGCACGGATAACGGGTTCAAGGTCCGCGCCGAGACCGGCGGGGCCATCGACCCGGAGGGGCTCAAACGCATCGAGGCCGCCATCCCCGACCGGATGGAAGAGGTCAAACGCAAGGCCTACGCCCAGGCGGAGGCGGCCGGGGAAGTGGTCAAGTTCGACGCCGCCGGCCCCTACATCGAACACCTCACCCGGGACGGCCTGATCGACCTGCAGCCGCTCAAGGACGCCGGTCTGACCGTGATGGTGGACAGCATGTGGGGCAACGGGGCCGGTTATTTCCCCCGCCTGCTGGCAGGCGGAAAGACCAAGGTCATCGAGATCCACAATACCCGCAACCCCATCTTCCCCGAGATGAAGCGCCCGGAGCCCATCCAGCCAAATGTGGACGTGGGCCTGCAGGCCACGGTGGATAACCATGCAGACGTGCTGCTTATCACCGACGGGGACGCCGACCGCTGCGGCATCGGCGACGAGAACGGCCACTTCGTCGACCAGTTGCGCGTCTTCGGGCTGCTGGCCTATTACTTCCTCGAAGTGCTGGGCAAGCGCGGCCCCATCGTTAAGACCCTCTCCACCACCACCATGCTCAACAAGCTGGGGAAGATCTACAATGTGCCCGTCTACGAGACCGGCGTGGGCTTCAAATATGTGGCCCCCAAGATGATCGAAACGGATGCGCTCATCGGCGGCGAAGAATCCGGCGGTTACGCCTTCCGCGGCAACGTCCCCGAGCGGGATGGCATCCTGGCCGGCCTGTACATGCTGGACATGATGGTGCGCTTGAACAAAAAACCCACCCAACTGCTCAAGCTGCTCTTCAACAAAGTCGGCGGCGAACATTTCTACGACCGGGTCGACCGTCCCTTCACCGGCAGCCACGAGGACCGCAAGAAGATGATCCTGTCAGCCAACCCGCAAACCCTGGGCGGCCTCAAGGTCACCGGCCTGGTCACCGTGGATGGCTTCCAGTTCAAGCTGGAAGACGGCGGCTGGATGCTCATCCGCTTTTCCGGCACTGAACCCATCATCCGGGTCTACTGCGAGACGATGCACCAGGATAAAGTGCAGGCCATCCTGCAAGACGGCCTGAAGATCGCGGGACTTAAGTAAAGGCTAAGAACCGGCCAGTTGACTCGTTTCACCGGTTCAACGTACCCCGTGCTTACCGACACACACTGCCATCTGAACCTGGAATCCTTCGACCCCGACCGGGAGGCTGTCCTTGAACGGGCATTCCAGGCCGGCGTCGAACGCATCCTCATCCCGGGCATCAACCTGACCTCCAGCCGCTCCGCTGTCGAACTGGCTCACACTCACCCCAGGCTCTACGCCGCCATCGGCGTCCATCCCACCGAGGCGGAGACATGGGATGAGGACACCAAAAACGAGTTGAAGGCGATGGTTGGCCCATCTCCCCGCGGAACATCTACACGAGGAAGGGGAGAGGACAGGATCGTCGCCATCGGCGAGATTGGCCTGGATTACTACTGGAACGCCGCCCCGCCCGACCTCCAAAAAACAGTCCTGCGAGAACAACTCGGCCTGGCGGCGGAATTGGGGCTGCCGATAATCCTGCACATGCGCGAAGCCAAAGATGCCCCTACCGGCGCCTGCGCGGCGGACCTACTCACCCTGCTGAGGGAATGGACCGCCACCTTGAAAGCGGATCCCCTTCCGCTGGCAGACCGGCCCGGCGTGCTGCATTCCTTCTCCGGCTCGCTGGAAACGGCGCGGGAGGCCATCGAGCTGGGTTTTTGCATCGGTGTCACCGGTCCGGTCACGTTCGAGAATGCCCGCCGGCGTCAGGAAATCATCGCGGCGCTGCCCCTGGAACGGCTGCTCATCGAGACCGATGCGCCCTTCCTGGCACCGCATCCGCAACGGGGCAAGCGCAATGAACCAGCCTATGTGGGCCTGATTGCTGATAAAATTGGCTTGCTGCATTCCATCCCGGCCGAAGCCGTTGCAACGGCCACCAGTGAAAATGCCTTGCGTCTCTTTAAGTGGATATGATCAGTTTGAACACCGTCTCTTTTTTCGTGCCCATCCAGACCGCTTTGCAGGAAGTGGAAACAGTCCTACATAGCCAGGCTGAAAACGCGCAGCCGGACCTGCGGGCGGCGCTGGAGCACCTGCTTTCCTCCGGCGGCAAGCGCATCCGCCCGGTGGTGGGTTTGTTGACCGGACAGATGCTGGGCGGCCCCCATGACAAACTTATTACCCTGGCCGCGGCCGTGGAAATGCTTCACACGGCCACGCTGGTACATGACGACCTGATCGATGGAGCCCTGCTGCGGCGGGGAATGCCAACATTGAACGCCCGCTGGTCGCCTGCGGCCACCATCCTGACCGGTGATTACATGTTCGCCCGGGCGGCCAAGCTCGCCGCCGAGACGGATACACTGCCCCTGATGAAATTGTTTGCCGAGACGCTGGCAACCATCGTCAACGGCGAACTGACGCAGTTATTCGCCTCCCGGGGTGTCATCAGCCGCGAAAACTATAACAAACGCATTTACGCCAAGACCGCCTCCCTCTTCGAGATGGCCACCCGCGCGGCCGCCATGGTCAGCCCGGTCGACGAGAGCATCGTCGAATCGATGCGCCAGTATGGGTATAAGCTGGGCATGGCCTTCCAGATCGTGGACGATATCCTCGACTTTACCGGGGAGCAGGAAACGGTCGGCAAACCGGTGGGTTCAGACCTGCTGCAGGGCCTGGTCACCCTCCCGGCGATCTACTATGCCGAGGCGCACCCGAACGACCCGGACGTGCTCTGCCTGACCGGCGGCTGTTACACCGAGCAGGAGCGCATGGAGCGGCTGGTGCAATCCATCCGGGGAAGCAATGCCACTTCCCGTTCCATGCAAGAAGCCCGGACGTTCATCGATCAAGCCTTGGATCTCTTAAAAACCATGCCAGAAGGAGAAGAAAGGCAGGCCTTGGAAGAGCTGGCAACCTATATTGTGAACCGGAGTATTTGAGGCCGATGCGCCGTTATTCTCTCCGACGATTGGTTTGGGCAGGTCCGCTTGCGACGATCATTGCGATCGTCGCGACACTTTTTTATTATGCCGTTACCCGGGCATTCGGGGAAGAATACCTGATGCCCATGAACAGCAGCGGAAGCCTCCTGCGCCCCATGCCGGCCGCCATGCCAGTCGTGGCGATCGTTTTTGTCGGTCTGGTGGCAACCTGTTTCTTCGGATTGCTGGCACGCTTTTCTCCCAAACCCGCCACAGTGTTCCTATCCGTTGCGATTGCCGCCCTTATTCTTTCTTTCGGGGGTTCTTTCTACCTGCCCGCGAGTACGCTGCCCACAAAAATCCTTTTGTTCGGGATGAACATTATTGCTGGAGTGATCATCGCTGGGGGGATCCTTGTAATGAGCCGGAATAAAGGAAACCATCCCCGCCTCTGAACTCGAGCCAGTGACCTCTTTAAACAAAAAAACGGGTTTAAACCCGTTTTTTTGTTCAGAGGCGTCGATGGGATTTGGACCCATGATCAGGGTTTTGCAGACCCTTGCCTTACCACTTGGCCACGACGCCAGTTTATTATTCTAACAAGTTGAGGATTGATGATTGACGCCCCAATGCAATGGTTCTGCCATCAGTCAACAATCCTCAATCATCTGAGCGGGCGATGGGATTCGAACCCACGACCTTCTCCTTGGCAAGGAGACGTACTACCACTGTACTACGCCCGCATGTGGCCCATATAGAGTTCAGGCCGAGAGTGCCGAGAGCCGGGATCGAACCGGCGACACCGCAATTTTCAGTCGCGTGCTCTACCAGCTGAGCTATCTCGGCCTGGCAATTCTTTCGTTAGAGCGGAGAGATTTTACACGCAGAGAGAGAGATTGTCAAGCAGAGCCCTCCAAAACATTTTACACCCTTTTTACACCCACGCCATCCCCCGGTTACCTGCCAGGTTTACACTGCAAGTAATCATTCAAACCAAAAAAGGAGATGGCAAGATGAAAAAAACGAACACTTTGCTCAAAAAATCCGCTCTCGCAATACTGGTGCTGGCAATTGGCCTGGCAGCATTGCCTCTCAGCGGCGTTTCCGCGGCCGGCCTCAATACCCCAGTAAACCCGCCCGTCTCGCAGCCAGATAACCTGCGCCTGGAACGGGTATGGACGCGCCTACAACTGCGCTACGAGCGCGAAGGCAACCTACTGGCGCAAGCCGATGCGTTCATCGCCAATGCCCAAGCCTTGATCGAAAAGGCCGCCCAAAAAGGTTGGGATACATCCGCCATCCAGGCAGCCCTGGATGCCTTTTCCGCAGTCATACCGGCGGCTCAGACCGCCCATGACCGCGGGGCCGTCCTCGTGAACAGCCACGAAGGTTTCGATGCCAACGGAAAGGTCACCGATCGCGCCACCGCCATCACCACGACAAAAGCGCTGGCACAGGTATTGAAAGACACCCGCGCAGCCATGGATGGGACCGGCCGGGCCTTGCGTCAGGCAGTCAGGGCATTCCGCCAGGCCCATCGAAACCCGGGGACGCCAACCCCATAACCGTCCCGGGAAAGTCTTGTTGCAAGCCGTCGCAGGAGGGCGGTCCTGCAATGACTATTGGAGAGACACAGTCCACCGCTGTGTCTCTCCTTTGCAGTACAATCGAATAAACTAAAAAAAATCAAACTGCGAGGTAAACATGGACAAACAAGTCATCCTGAGCAAGAAGGCTCCCAAAGCCATTGGACCCTATTCCGTTGCCATTCGCACGGGCAACCTGGTCTTTACGTCCGGCCAGCTGGGACTCGATCCGGCTACGGGGGAGCTCGTACCGGGAGAAATCGATGCGGAAACACGCCAGTCATTGACCAATATCAGCAACGTCCTGAAGGATTCCGGCTCGGGCATGGATGCAATCGTCAAGACGACCGTCTTTCTGCGAGAAATGGGAGATTTCTCCAAAATGAACGCCGTCTATGCTGAATTCTTCCCGGAAAACCCGCCCGCCCGCAGCACCGTCCAGGTGGCTTCCCTGCCCAAGAATGGCGCCGTTGAGATCGAAGCCATCGCGCTCGTAAAATGACCTCCGAACTGGTCCTGCTGGTTGACGATGAACCTTCCATAGTGCAGCTGGCGCGCATGTACCTGGAGCGCGAACACTTTCGGGTTGAATCTGTGGGCGATGGCGAAGCTGCGCTGGAGGCCATCGGCCGCCTGCAGCCTGACCTGGCTGTGCTGGATGTGATGCTCCCCCGTCTGGATGGTTTCGAGGTCTGCCGGAGGTTGCGCGCCCAGGATAACCCGGTGGCGATCATCATGCTGACCGCCCGGGATGAGGACATTGACAAAATCCTGGGCCTGGAACTGGGGGCAGACGATTACCTGACCAAACCGTTCAACCCGCGTGAATTGGTGGCACGGGTCAAGGCCATCCTGCGGCGGTCCGAACGAGCGGCCCAGCCGGAATCCAAACCCATCCGCCTGGGTACCCTGTTGATAGACCCCATCCGCCGGGAAGTGCACGTGAATGACCGGTTGGTTGACCTGCGCACCCAGGAGTTCGAGGTGCTATATACCCTGGCCGGCCAACCCGGGCGCGTCTTCACGCGGGAGCAGTTGCTCCAGCAAGCCTGGGGCTTCGACTTCTACGGCCAGACCCGCACGGTGGATGTCCACGTGGCACACCTGCGGAAAAAACTGGCCGGCGGATCGGTGGTCATCGAAACCGTCACCGGCGTTGGTTACAAGCTGGCGGGCTAATGTCCTCCTCTCTCCGTTCCCGCCTGTGGTGGAGTTATGTACTAGTCACCGCCTCTGCATTGACCATGGTGGCGGTCGTGCTTCTCATTTACATCATTCAAAATCCATCGACCTACCGCCAAGCCAGCTTGAGGATGGCCGCCATCGCGGTGCTCTTACGCAAGAACGAGGCAGACCTGGTCAGTTCAAGCCCGGCAACGCTGCAAGCACAGCTCGAGCAAGTTGACAGGAATTATGGCGTGCGGGTGATCGTCTTCAACAACAAGCGCCAGGTAGTGGCGGATTCACGCCCGGCGAAAGGGAACTCCATCAGCATGCCTTTTCTGCCTCGGCTGAGGTTCTCCTCCGTGCTGCGAGACCAGGATAATCAAGCCTGGCTGTATATCCTCCAGCGCCTCGGCAACAGCCGCTGGCTGATGGTGGCTGTCCCGCGTCCGGCAGTACCCCTCCTGACGATCCTGGGCGATCAACTGGTGCTTCCCATTCTCGGAGCCGCGGTGGTCGCGTTGATCATTTCCCTTCTAGTTGCCTTCTGGCTGGCGCGTTGGATCGGTAATCCTCTCCAGCGGGTGGTGGCGGCCTCGCGGGCCATGCCCTCAGCAGAGACAAAACCGGTGGCGTTACACGGCCCGCGCGAAGTCCAGGAATTGACGCACGCGTTTAATGAAATGAATACCCGTGTGCTGGACTCGCAAAAATCCCAGCGTGAATTTGTGGCCAATGTCAGCCACGAACTTAAGACGCCTCTGACTTCCGTCCAGGGCTTTGCGCAAGCCATCCTGGACGGCACCGCCGATTCACCCGACTCCCGCCAGCAAGCCGCCCGGATCATTTATGACGAAGCCGGCCGGATGCACCGCATGGTGGTCGACTTACTTGACCTGGCCCGCCTCGATGCCGGAACGCTCGAGCTTCAACATGAAGCCATAGATCTGCCCGGCCTGCTCAACAATATTGCCGAGAGGTTTGGCCTACAAGCGCAAGGTGCGGGAGTAACCCTGCATATGGAAGCCGCATCCCTGCCGACGGTCATGGGCGATGGCGACCGGCTGGCGCAGGTGTTCACCAACCTGGTGGATAACGCCATCAAGAACACCCCTGCGGGAGGCCAGATCACGATTCGATCCAGCCAGGCAGGCTCCGAAGTCCATGTGGAGGTGGAAGACAGCGGCAACGGCATTCCACCGGAGGCACTGGCTCACATATTCGAGCGTTTTTACCAGGCGGACCCCTCCAGACCGGGGGGAAACAAACATGGCACAGGCCTGGGGTTGGCCATAGTCAAAGAAATTGTGAATGCGCATGGTGGTAAAATTAGTGTCCGCAGTAAATGGCAACCTGTGCTGGATGGTAATGGGGTGTCAGGGAGCACGTTTACTGTCATACTTCCGCTTACAGCGCCTGAGTTAGACACAGCCGTTTCGAAGCGTAAAAAGTAATCAACCTTTAGGCCTCTTTTCCAAAAAGCCACATGCCTTCTGTTTCCATTATTATTCCTTGTTACAACGAGCAGGCCACCATCTGTAAATTGCTCGAGTCCATTTATGCCCAGACATATCCGCGCGTGGATCTTGAAGTGGTCATTGCGGATGGCATGTCCAGCGATGGGACCCGGGCCGCAATTGCCGCCTTTTCTGACGCCCACCCGGACCTGCATATTTGTGTAGTCGATAACCCCCGCCGCATCATCCCGGTCGCGTTGAATTGCGCCCTGGCTGAAGCTCAAGGTGAGATCATCGTGCGCCTGGACGCGCACTCAATGCCGCACCCGGACTATATCGAGCGCACCGTTGCGGACCTGGAGGCTGGATTGGGTGAAAACGTGGGCGGTGTATGGGAAATCCACCCCGGCGCAGAGACCTGGCTGGCGCATTCAATTGCCGTGGCTGCCTCCCATCCACTGGGCGTGGGCGATGCCCACTACCGCCACGCCGAAAGAGCTGCTGAAGTGGATACGGTTCCCTTCGGAGGATTCAAACGTGAGCTACTGGCATTGATCGGTCTCTTCGATGAGACTTTGCTCAGCAATGAAGATTACGAGTTCAATACACGCATCCGGAAATCGGGCCACAAAATCTGGCTGGACCCCTCCATCCGCTCGGTGTATTTTGCCAGACCCACCTTAGCCGCGCTGGCAAAACAATACGCCCGTTATGGGTATTGGAAGTGGAAGATGCTGCGGCGTTATCCGGAGACACTGCGCTGGCGGCAAGGCCTCCCGCCGGTGTTCGTCCTCAGTCTATTCGCCGGGGCCATCCTGGCATTTTTTTCGCCTATTATCAGGATCTTGTTTGCCTGTGAGATCCTCATTTATGGGCTGGCACTGGCCGCCGCAGGCATCCAGGGGGCAGTGAGGGAGAGAAAAGCATATTTAATTATTGGCCTTCCAATTGCCATTGCCACTATGCACGTTTCATGGGGAGCGGGCGTGTTATGGAGTATCATTAAAATGGTGTTTACCAACCAAAAATCGAAGGAGAATTAATGGCGTCGACTGCGAATCCCAGAATGTCTGGCTGGCGTATTCGACCGCGGGACCAACGTACCATCCTGCTCATAAGTGACTTGCTGGTCGCTTATTTAGCCCTGGCAGCTGCATTGTATATATGGAGTTTGCGCGATCAATGGGTGCCCACATTCTTTAGCGAGCGGGTTAATCCCAACCTATGGTTTTATTTCCTGCCATTTATCTGGATCGTCTTTCTTGCCGAAATGTACGATCCACACCGGTCAAAAAATAAACGCCAGACTGTGGTCGGGATCAGCCTGGCTATTCTGGCAGGTTTGGTTTCCTATGCTCTGCTCTACCTGGTGGCCCCAAAAGGCTCTTTGCCGCGCTGGGGAGTAGGCGTTTTCCTCGTACTTGCCGGAGCTTTCACTCTAATATGGCGTCTGACTTACATCCGGATATTTACCGGGCAGGCATTCCTTCGACGAGTGCTCGTGGTTGGCGCAGGTAAAGCCGGCAAGACCATCGCCGAGGTTTACCACGGCCTGCATCCCCAGCCGTTCTGCATGGTTGGTTTCATTGACGACGACCTCACGAAAATCGGCAGTGTATTGGAGAAATTCCCCATCCTTGGCAGCAGCAAATCTTTACCTGAATTGATCGAGAAGGAGGCCATAACAGACCTGGTCATCGCCATCACGGGCGAAATGAGCAGTGAGACCTTCCAATCTATTTTGGATGCCCAGGAGAGCGGCGTGGATGTGATCCCCATGCCCACATTGTATGAAGAATTATTGGGACGCGTCCCTGTCCACCACCTGGACTCTGAATGGCTGGTACGCTCGTTTGTAAATGAAGCGCGGGTGAATGGTTTTTACGAAATAATCAAGCGGCTTCTTGATATCCTGATTGCATTGGTCGCCTCGCTGGTTTACCTCCTCGTTTACCCCTTCCTGGCCCTCGCCATTGTTCTTGACAGCGGATCACCAGTCCTGTATAGACAGACCCGCTCCGGGAAAGGCGGTAAGCCCTATGCCTTCTTCAAGTTTCGCACAATGCGGCAAGATGCTGAAAAAGATGGAATAGCTCGTCCGGCTGAGGAAAACGATGCCAGAATCACACGCACAGGCAGGTTTTTGCGTCGTACCCATATTGATGAGCTTCCACAAGCGTGGAACGTCCTCCAAGGTCAAATGAGCATCGTCGGGCCACGGGCCGAACGTCCTGAACTGGTGGAACAATATCAGAAAGTGATCCCCTTTTATCGCGCACGGTTGTTAGTGAAACCAGGCATAACCGGTTGGGCGCAGGTTAATTATGTTTATTCCGCCACTGTCGCTGAAAATTCGATCAAGCAGGAATATGACCTGTATTATATTAAGCACCGCGGCCTGTTAATGGATTTCACTGTCATCCTGCGCACCATCTGGCAAGTGATCGGTTTTCGTGGGAGGTAGCATGACGCATGTTCTGGTTACCGGCGGAGCCGGTTTCATCGGTTCACATATCGTGGAAAAACTCCTTTCGGATGGAGCTTCGGTACGGGTGCTGGATAACTTTTCTTCCGGTAGACGTGAAAACTTGCGTTTTGAAAGACCCAATCCGGCAGACCCTGCTCCCATTGAAGGGCAGCTAGAAATATTGGAAGGAGACCTGCGCGATGCAGAGATCATAAAAGCCGCCATGCGTGGAATAGACCTGGTGTTCCACCTGGCAGCTTTTGTCTCTGTATCCCAATCCATGACCGACCCGCAGAACTGCTTCGATGTGAATGTGGGCGGTACAGTGACTTTGCTCGAAGCCGCGCGCCAGGAAGGCGTTCGTAAGGTGGTGTTATCTTCCAGCACCGCCGTATATGGAGATACGGATAAATTCCCGACGGATGAAGGGACACCTTTGGCCCCCTTATCTCCTTATGCCTTATCAAAACAAATCAACGAACTCTACGCCCGCCTGTATACGCGTACCTTTCACCTGCCTGTGGTCGCCCTGCGTTATTTCAATGTTTACGGGCCGCGCCAACGCCCAGATTCGGATTATGCGGCTGCCATCCCAATTTTCGTCCGGCGGCTGGTGAGAGGGGAACCCATTACCATTTTCGGCGACGGCAAACAAAGCCGCGATTTCATCTTCGTAAAAGATGTGGTCCGCGCCAACCTTCTGGCAGCCGAGTCGAATGCTGCCGGTGAAGCTTTTAATATCTGCACGGGCCGTGAAACAACCTTGCTTGACCTCCTGGAGGAATTGAGTGAAATTTCCTCACGCCAGCCGGAGGTCAGTTTTGGACCGGTTCGCCCAGGTGATATTTACCGTTCGGCTGGAAATCCTCAAAAAGCACACTCAGCCCTGGGGTTTCGAGCAGAAACATCCCTGGCGGAAGGCCTGCAACAAACGGTTGAATGGATGAAGAGTAAATGAAAGATAGATCCCGTTTCCAAATCCAAAGCGGGTACTTAATATTGATCGATTTCTTTATCACCATCATTGCCGTGATGGGCGCATATGCACTGCGCCTGGACGACAAATTACCCGCATATCTTAAAGCAGCTTATTGGACAATTCCAATTGCCCTTTCAATCAAGCTATCGGTATACTATTTCTTCGGACTTTACCGCCGTCTATGGGCTTATGCCAGCGTGAAAGAATTGGTCCTCATCAGTACTGCCGTGAGCGCTGCGGCGGGTGTTTTTTCGATCGTGATGCTGGTGCTTCGATATACCAATGTTTTGAATTTCCCCCGCTTGATGCTCCCCATTGATTGGTTGATTTCCCTGGTCGGGATAGGCGGTTTTCGTTTTGCCTTACGGCTCATAGCAGAAAGCCGCTCGGCCAGCATGAAACCGCTAGCCAGAAAAACCAACAATGTCCTGGTTATCGGCGCCGGGGATGCAGGCGCATTGGTTGTCCGCGAGATGCAGAAAAATCCGCAGCTGGGAATGAAACCGATCGGCTACCTCGATGATGACCAGGACAAACAGAGGCACCAAATTCATGGTGTTAAAGTCATCGGAAGGTTAACTGATCTGCGCCGAGCCCTGGAAACCCGCCCGGTGAATGAAGTCATTATTTCCATTCCCAGTGCAGGCGGCAAGGTTGTCCGGTTGGTGACAGATATTTGCCGTTTGAAAGGTATCCCATTCCGTACCATGCCGGGGTTATATGAACTCATCGGCGGCAAGATCAGTGTTAATCGTTTGCGTGAGGTGGATATTGCCGACCTTTTACGCCGCGAGCCGGCTCAAATCCAGAATGAGCTCATCGGTGCAGCTCTCACCGGGAAACGGGTGCTCGTTACCGGCGCAGGTGGCTCTATTGGAAGGGAAATCTGCCATCAGATCGCCCGCTGGGGACCCGAATTGCTGATCCTCCTGGGCCATGGCGAAAACAGCATTTACGAAGCCACGCTTGAACTCCACGAGGATTTTCCCAACCTTCCGATCCAGCCGGTCATTGCGGATATACGCGACAAATCCAGGCTGCATAACATCTTTGGTGATTTCCGTCCGCAGGCGATCTTTCATGCTGCCGCACACAAACACGTACCGCTGATGGAAGGGAACATCGAGGACGCGGTCACGAACAACATCCTCGGGACACAAAATGTGGTCGAGGCAGCCGGTGCTGTTGGCACCGAGCGGCTGGTGTTAATTTCCTCAGATAAGGCTATTCGCCCGGTGAACGTGATGGGCGCCACAAAGCGCATCGCCGAGATGATCGTCTTGGAAGCTGCCCACCAAACCGGGAGGGCTTATTCAGTTGTCCGTTTCGGGAATGTGCTGGGCAGCCGAGGCAGCGTGGTACCGCTCTTTAAACGACAAATCGCCCACGGAGGTCCGGTCACCATTACGCACCCGGATATGAAGCGTTACTTCATGACCATCCCTGAGGCGGTCCACCTGGTGCTTCAGGCAGCATCCATGGGACAGGGAGGGGAAGTGTTCATGTTGAATATGGGCCAGCAAATACGCATCCTGGACCTGGCCGAGGACCTCATCCGTCTTTCCGGCCTCGAACCCGGCAAGGATATCGAAATTGAATTCACCGGCATCCGCCCTGGCGAAAAACTAAGCGAGGACCTGTGGGGAGATGGCATGCAATACAAGAAGACTACCCATCCGGATATCTTCCGGGCTGAGGCAGAAGAGTTAATTATTCCAAACAATCTAGAAAATGTAGTGGACGAACTGCACCAACTCGCACGCGATGGACAGCGCGCCACCATCCTCCACGTACTGGACGAAACCATTCCTGATGGAAGTGTAAGGGCGGCCGAGCCGGCAGATCTCACTTCGCTGGTTTAACAGTCATGCCTGAAATCAGCCATTCTGATTGGAATAAATTTCTCGCCAACTACCCCAACGCTCATCTCCTGCAATCAGGCGAGTGGGGCGAATTGAAATCCGCATTTGGTTGGGAAGCAGTGCATGTGGTTGAGGGCGACACGGGGGCACAGCTGCTCTTCCGCCGACTACCGATGGGATTCACTTTCGGTTACATGCCCAAGGGACCGGTGGCAACTTCCGCCGCGGGACCTTCCTTCTGGTCTGCGGTCGACCGGTCCTGCCGCCTGCGGAGAGCCGTTTTCCTTAAAGTGGAAGCAGATGGCTGGGAAGAAAATCAGCCGGCCATGGCTTTTAATGAACATCTTTTTGTTCCCAGCCCTCAACATATCCAGCCTCACAGTACGCTGGTGGTTGATCTGCGAGCCAGCCAGGATGAAATCTTTAACTGCATGAAGCCCAAGACCCGTTATAACATCCGCCTGGCAGGCAGGAAAGAAATTGTCGTCCATCCATCCAATGATATCGAGAACTTCTACCGGGTCATGGGGGCCACCAGCCAGCGCGAAGCCTTCCATGTCCATTCGAAGGACTATTACCGCCGCGCCTATGAGCTCTTTTATCCCAAGGGCATGTGCGAACTCTTTGTAGCCGATTTCCAGGAGCAGTCCCTGGCCGCTGTAATGGTTTTCGCCTTCGGGAAAAATGCATATTATTTTTATGGCGCTTCTGCGGACGTGGAACGCAACCGTAAACCGACATATCCGCTGCAATGGGAAGCCATTTGCTGGGCGCACCGGAAAGGCTGCACAGAATATGATATGTGGGGAATCCCAGACGAAGCCTCCAATGTGGAGGAGGACGAGGCCGAGGCGCGGGAAGACGGTTTGTGGGGCGTTTATCGCTTCAAACGCGGTTTCGGCGGTTCGATCAGACACGCCATGGCGCCCATGGACCGAGTCTATAATCCGTTGCTTTACAAGATTTATCTGTGGCGATTTGCCGGTTCTGGTTCGGATTAAACCTGCACTATTGCAGGATACAAGACCAATTTAAAATCATGCAACCCTATACCAGTACCCTGCAAGCCTGGAATGAATTGATCGCCTGCCTGCCCCTGCCCCATCTGCTTCAGACCTGGGAATGGGCGCAGGTTAAATCAAAATACGGGTGGAAAGCCATGCCTTTTATATGGTATGGCAGTCCGGGACCTGTCCAAGGTCCAGTGGTTGCCTCAGCGATGGTGCTGAAGAGGACGGTACCCATTGGCGGTTTCGCCGCCAAACTCAGCGTGCTTTATATCCCCAAAGGCCCGAACCTGGACTGGAACAACGCGCCTCTTCGCCGGATCGTGCTGGACGATTTACAAGCCTTCGCCAAACGGCAGGGGGCAATATTCGTCAAAATCGACCCGGATGTAGTGCTGGGGACGGGATTGCCAGATACAACCGGGGCGGTTGAGTATGCAGGCGGCCAAGCAGTCAGGTCCGACCTGGAACAACGCGGCTGGCTTTTCTCACAGGATCAAATCCAATTTCGCAATACCGTCATGGTCGATCTGAGCCCGACCGAAGAAGAGTTGCTCGGACGGATGAAGCAAAAGACACGGTACAACGTCCGGCTGGCACAGAAAAAGGGCGTTTCGGTGCGACCCGGAACGGCTGCAGACCTGCCGCTACTCTACAAAATGTACGCGGAGACCTCTGTTCGGGATGGCTTTTTAATCCGCGGAGAAGACTACTATCAAACCGTCTGGCAAACTTTCAGCCAATCGTTGAGTCCGGCGCGGCCATCAGCATCAACGCCTTTTTCTGAACCGCTTATTGCTGAAGTAGATGGGCAGCCGGTGGGAGCAGTCTCGCTGTTCTATTTTGCCGGGCAGGCCATTTACCTCTTCGGCATGTCCCGCGACGAGCATCGTGAAAAGATGCCGAACTATCTGCTCCAGTGGGAAGCCATGCGACGGGCCAAATCACTGGGTTGCAGTGTTTATAACTTGTGGGGCGCACCGGACGAGTTCAATGAGAATGACGGGTTGTGGAATGTGTTCCGCTTCAAGGAGGGGTTGGGAGGCTATGTCTCGCGCAGCCTTGGAGCATGGGATTTCACCCCCAACCCGTTGTGGTACAAGTTATATACGCAAATGCTGCCGAAGATCATGGATGTGATGCGGTCACGCGGCAAGGTGAAAACCCAACAAAGTTTGGGGGCTTGAACCGACTCTATAAATGCCAGGAAAATCGAGAGGAAAAATGATCCCCCGCTTGAAATTTGCTCATCTTCCGACCAGGATTGAAGCCATGCCCAGATTGTCCGAGGCATTGAACGGGCCTCGCCTGCTGGTTAAACGGGATGACCAAACCGGCCTGGCTTTTGGTGGCAACAAGACGCGCAAATTGGAGTTCCTGGTTGCCGAAGCCCAGAGCCAGGGTGCAAAAACCCTGCTCACAGCCGGGGCTTTGCAATCCAACCACTGCCGGCAAACCGCCGCAGCCGCAGCCAGGTTCGGTATTGATTGCATCCTCGTGCTGGTTGGCGAGCCTCCGGCTGAGACCAGCGCCAATTTACTGCTTGACCAATTGTTCGGCGCGCAGATCATTTGGACAAAGAAATCCCTGCGCGACAAAACCTTGCAAGAGGTATTTGAAACATCCGCCTCAAAAGGTCAAAAACCATTTCTAGTGCCTTATGGCGGCTCAAATCCTACGGGCGCACTGGGATATGTCTTTGCCATGGAAGAATTCATCAGTCAAAATATCCCAGCCGACTGGATTGTCTTTGCCTCTTCTTCGGGAGGGACACAGGCAGGTCTCGTCCTGGGCGCACGAGTCTTCGGCTACCCGGGAAAAATCCTGGGCATCAGTGTGGACGAACCGAAGCACACGTTACAGCAGCGCGTGGCAACCCTGGCCTCCGAGACCGGCAAACGGATGGAGAAGAAGATGGAATTCACCGAGGACGAAGTATTGGTCACCTCGGATTATTCCATACCCGGTTATGGGGTCATGACCCCCGCGGAAGTGGAGGCGATCTCCCTTTTTGCAAGATATGAGGGGCTTCTGCTCGACCCGGTCTACACCGGACGCGCGGCGGCAGGGATGATCGACCTCATCCGTAAAGGATTTTTTAACAGGAACGATACAGTACTTTTTTGGCACACCGGCGGCCAGCCAGCCTTGTTTGCAGAAAAATATCAAAACGATCTGGCCAGATAAGACAAGGCCCCGGACGTAAACCGGGGCCTTGTACATTCTAAACTATATTGAGTTTAGGTCTTGGAACTAACGCAAACCGTTGCTGTAATTCCAGAAAAAAGTGTTTCAGCCAGACTTGTCCCCTGGCCAAATAGCTGCGCCCGGACCATTTCCCTTTCAGCCTCGCCCAGGAGGCGAATATCTTCGACCTCCAGGCGCTTTTGTATCAAGACATCCAAACTCATTGCACGGGTGAAGATTGCGAAAATCGTTTGTGTGTCATCGTCAGCGGCAATCCGGTTAATGGACAGGCTTTCACAGTCGGTGCACAAATGGATCAGCATCAATTCACCGCGGCCGGTTCCATACTTTTTGTTGGTGGCCTTGGTTGTCAGACCGATGGGTTTCATCGACGACTTGCAGGCCGAGAGACGGTCACCTGCGGCGTACAAGTCCATATGGCGCGACCACAGGCAATACGGGCAGTGGTTGCGGTTTTGAACGCCGCTCAGGAACGCAGCCGAAGAGATGTGCATATTACAGTGTTTGCATAAGAAGCCATCGTCCACCTGGTTCCGGCCAAGGCGGGTGGACCTGTGCCGGTGAGATCTGGACTTCGTCCGCGGCAACTCTGCAGCAAAGTCAAAAAGTTGTGTATTCATTTTATAGTTCCTCTTTCAATCTTAAATAACTCTGATAACGAAGCGGGCTGATCTTTCCTGCCATGACCGCCTTGCGGATGGCGCAGCCCGGTTCTTCATCATGCTGGCAATCCAGCCCGAATTTACATGACCCTATCCACGGGCGCATTTCGGGGAAGAACCCGGCCAGATCATCGCCTTCCATGTCATACAGGCCAAATTCACGCACACCCGGAGTGTCGATAATATCGCCACCGAAACTCAAGGAGATCATCTCTGCGCTAGTGGTCGTGTGACGGCCCTTACCGATATTTCCTTGACCGACGGCGCCAACGCGCAGGCCGAGTCCAGGTTCAAGGGCATTTAATAAAGCCGTCTTTCCGACGCCGGATTTGCCAACGAAGGCAGAAGTACGATCTTTCAGTATCCGGCGCAGTTCTTCCAACCCTGCGCCGGTGACAGAACTGGTCAGCAAGAGGGGGTAACCGATCCGCCGGTATTCATCCACCATCTTGAGAATCGCCTCATCAATAGCACCATGCGGGTCTTGAACCAGATCCAGTTTCGTGATGACGATCAACGCTGATAGTCCCAAGGATTCAGCCGAAGCAAGATAACGGTCGAGCAAGCCCCATTTAGGGGTCGGTTGGGCCGCGGCAAAGATCGGGATTACATAATCCACGTTGGCGACGATCACCTGCTCGAATTTATGAGTTCCGGGTGCAGGGTCACGGCGGGCCAACCGGTTATGGCGAGGCAGGACCTCAACGATCAATCCGGTGCCGTCCTGGGCATCCATATAACGAACCCTGTCCCCAACGGCGATTGGATCCACATTATCCAGAATCTTTACCCGGCAGACAAAGCGGTTGCTTGAATTCAGATTGTTCGATGAGTAAACCAATTCCTTGTGCAGGCGTGATGAGACGGCGCATGTGACCACAGTCCCATTTACACGGACCTGGTAAGCACCTAAATTCTTCTTTATCACGACACCCTGGTCGTGAGAGTTGTTGCTTTGCGTATTCATCGTAATTTCCTTGCTTAAAACAAAACCGGCCACAGGAGGGTCCCGTGGCCGGTAAAATCAAACCTGGTGGTTTCCTGGGGCAGCGGTAGTTAAGACGCGCGCGGCCAGTCCGTCAGCCAGTAATTAAACATAAAAGCCACGGGTATACGTGCGCCCGTGGCCGATTGTCTTAAGCAGGAAATACCCTGACTAGACTCGAATCACAGGCGCACACAGAGGACAACCACCGATGCCATATTAAACATAAAACTGTGTGCGCTCCTTTCCTTAGAATTTTACAACGGGACAACTTTATCATAGAATCTTTGCAATTGTCAACCTTCCTGCGGATAGTATTTCCGGCTGATATTAATAGAATTCCTTTCACAGCCAGGAGCAACTCTTAATAAACTGAGGTCCGAACATTAGTTGGGACAATTTTTTCAAAGGCAGTTGTAACCTACTCTCTGAGCCACACAACCGACCTAAGTTTCGCTGAAGTCCTTTCATTGAGGTGTTTTTGCGGAGTTAAGGCCCTCACTCCCATGTCTGGGGTCAAGACCCCTACCCCTCAGCCTCCGTGTATAGCACATAGACATGGTAAACACATCTCTGTACAATGGGTGTGGAAGGAGACAAACCCGTGACCGGGGTTCGGACATAAATTCGGACAATTGCACAAGAATGCCTGGATCACGGCCGTTATGGCATCATTATTTCAACCAATTGGTTTTTTCAAAGGATGGAAAGAGAAATCCCGGCCCTATCCCCTGCCCCTGTTAGTTAGAATATAGACAAGAGAAGACAGATGGGGTAGAAGAAGAGCATGACGCCAATCATTCTCCTCGCCACCCCATCTGTCCTCTGCTTGGGAACCAGGACCGCCCCTACCCTATGCTGCGAGCGTCTGGAAAGGATTGTCCCCCAAGCGGACCAGACGGCATTGTCAAAAACGTATTGCGCCAAGAGCGCCATAACAGGGGCACAAGCGCTGGTCACAGATGGCGGCCTCCGGAGCAAGCCAAGAAGGAGGTTCCACGTGACAGTATACATCGGAATTGATTGGAGTGAAAAGAAGCATGACCTGTGTTTTCTCAACCAGGTCGGGGAGGTGCTGCAGACCTTGACCATCGCTCGAACCCCTGCCGGGTTCCTGGAATTGGAGCAGGCCCGCAGGCGGCTGGGGGTGCCCGTGGAAGAATGCGTAGTGGGCATCGAGACCCATCACAATCCCTTGATCGACTTTCTGATGGAGCGAGGCTACACCTGCTTGTATGTACTGCCCCCTAACGCCGTCAAGAGTGCTCGTGGGCGCTACTGGCAGAGCGGGAGCAAGAGTGATCTTCAGGATGCCCATCTGATCGCCGACATGCTCCGCACCGATCAGGCCAAGTATCACGCCTGGGTGCCGGATGGGCCCTTGACCCGTCAGATCCGGGCCAGGATCAGCCTGATTGGGTATCTTAACAAGGAGATTTGGCAGGTCGGCAACCGCCTGCGGGCAGCCTTGGTGCGTTATTACCCGACCGCCTTGGAGATCTTCAGCAGCCTGGATAGCCCGATCACCCTAGCCTGGATCCAGGAGTACCCCACTCCCGCCGCCGGTCAAGCTCTTAGCTACGCCGAGTTTCAAGACTTTCTCCGGCGTCATCGCCACACTCAGCCCCGCAAATGGGCGGCTTGTTATGCTCGTTTACAAGAAGCTCAAGTCGGCGCTTCGGATGAGATCGTCCAGATCTATGCCCAAGAAGCCAGCCTGCTCGCCCAACTGATGACCCAGCTGGTCCAAGCCAGGCTCCATTTGCTCGCGGAAGTGGACCGGCTTTATCAAAAGCATCCGGAGGCTTACATCTATCAATCCTTGCCGGGGACGGGCCGCTACTTAGAGCCAGCCCTGCTGGCCATGCTCGGCGAGGATCGAGAGCGCTTTCCCACCCCGGCCATCCTGCAAAGCCTGGCCGGCACCTGCCCGGTTACCAAACAGAGCGGCAAGACCCGTTACGTGGTCTTTCGATATTCCTGCAGCCATGAATTCCGCCAGATCGTCCAACAATGGGCCAAGCTTTCCATCGATCGTTCGCCCTGGGCCGCCGCCTATTACCAGAAGACCCGCCCCCATTGCCATTCGGAGAACGAAGCCTATCGCAAACTGGCCAACCGCTGGCTGGAGATCCTTTGGCGGCTCTGGCAAGACCACCAGCCCTACAATGAGCAGAAGCATTTGAGCGCACACGCCCGGCGCTCCCTGCCCAAACCTTAGTCATTTCTGTTCTTTCCCAATTCGCTCCGGTTTGAAAAGAGGATTGGCGTCCTATTTTCTTTCCCTTCCTGGCTGAATTCTCCACCTCTCAGCCAGTTCTATCCCTGCACCTCCTGCCCGTTTCGTCTCTTGACAAAACGTATCCTTTCCCGGCCCGGGACGGATTTCATGGCTCAATGCCTGCGGGAAAGGGGTTTTGAACGGCAAAAATTGGCCCGGCGGTCAAAGAACGTCCGCCGGGCCAATTTTGTGCCGGTTCCTTCAAAATGTCCTAACTCCTGTCCGAAGGCCAGGACCAGGCGGAGATTCATACAAAAATTCGGACAATCAAGATTCGTCAGATCAATACGACAAAGAAATCTTAACAAATCCAGGTGTTACCCATGTCCCCGTACACCTGTTTACCATCTATATGTGAAATATACTCCGGCATGCTGCGCGACCCAAAAATCGGGGAGGGGATTCCATATTCCTGCTTATTGTCCGATCTGTTGTCCAAAGACCAGAAATTAACAGGCAAGGAAAAATGTCCTTTAGGATATAATTCAATGAAATGGAACCCCACTCCAATTCATCATTTCGTCCTTATCTTGCTTCAACCATCAGCTTGTTCATCCTCGGCTGGGGGGCGGCGGTCATCGCCATCATCATGCTCACACCAACCGTGTGGGCGCGGTGGCTGCTCTTCTTAGGAGGGACACTCGGCCTCACCAGCCTGGGCTTGCCGATCATGTGGTTCTTGAACCTGCGCTTCAAGTCCAACCCACCTGCCGGTGCGGCTGTGATCGTCCGGCAAGCCATCTGGGTGGGTGTATATGGAGCAGTGCTGATCTGGCTGCAACAGGTTCGCCTGGTCACAATATGGAGCAGCCTCGGTCTGGCAGCCGGCCTAATTGCCATTGAATACCTGGTGCGCATGCGCGAAAAGGCCCGCTGGCAACCCAAACCCATCCCCGAAGAACCAGCGCCTGCGGAAAGTCTTCCGCCATCCAAAGAATGAAACTGAGCGGACTCCCCTCTGTCGAACAGCTTCTACAAACCCAACTGGCGGCCGAACTCATCGCGAGCTATGGCCGCCCCTTAACTATACATTCCATCCGCCACGTATTGGACTCTGTACGCAGGCGGGCTTCAAAAACCAGCGAGACTACCCTCCCCAGCCGGGAAGGCCTGCTCGACCAGGCGACCACCTTATTACGCGAGTGGACAACGCCCAGGCTGGTATCGGTCATCAATGCCACCGGGGTACTCCTGCATACGAATTTAGGACGAGCGCCTCTTTCCGCTTCTGCCATTGCGGCGATGGAGGCGACTTCACGCAGCTACTCCAATCTCGAATTCGACCTGCAAACCGGCAAACGCGGCTCACGCGGTGCCCATGCCCAGAAATTGCTCCAACAGCTGACCTCTGCTGAAGCTGCCATGGTAGTCAATAATAACGCCGGTGCCGTGCTCCTGGCTCTTTCGGTGCTGGCGTGCAGGAAACGCGTAGTCATACCGCGCTCTCAATTGGTCGAAATAGGCGGCGGATTCCGGGTGCCGGATGTAATGAAGCAATCCGGGGCAAAACTGGTCGAAATAGGCACTACGAACAAAGTCCGATTGGCCGACTTCGAAGAAGCGCTGGAAGAACCGGCGGCGGTGGTGCTGCGAGCCCATCGGTCCAATTTCAAGATCATCGGCTTCACCGAGGAGCCGGAATGGAAGGACATCGTTGGCCTTGCACATGCCCGCGGCGTCCTTTGCGTGGACGATCTCGGCTCGGGTGCACTCCTGCCAACCGAACGATACGGGTTGGCCCACGAACCCACCGTGCAGGAATCCCTCGCAGCAGGGTCGGACCTGGTCTGTTTCTCGGGAGATAAATTGCTGGGCGGTCCGCAGGCGGGCATCATTTTGGGCAAAGCCGACTTGATCGAAAAAATAAGCAAGCATCCGCTGGCGCGGGCTTTACGAGCGGACAAACTATGCCTGGCAGCTCTCGCTGCCACACTTTTGCATTATCTCAAAGACGACTCCGAGCGGGAAATCCCGATCTGGCGCATGATGGCATTGACGCCCGAACAAATCCGCCAGACGGCCCAATTATGGGCTGAAATAATCGGACAGGGTAGCGTGGAAGCCAGTGAATCCACGGTGGGAGGCGGAAGCCTGCCGGGGGAGACAATGCGCACCCATGTGCTGTCGCTTACAGTGAAATCACCCAACAAATTCCTGGAAAAACTATACCGGCAGCAACCACCCATTATTGCGCGCACAGAAAACGACCACATCCTGCTTGATCCGCGCACGGTTCAGCCGGAACAGGAAGGAGCGCTGCTGGTTGGTTTGATGAACGCTTTTAAGGAGAAAAAGCGAACCACAACAAGTAAACGGGGTTAAAAAAGTAGCCCATCCTCTTACCTGTCTCTTACCCTATGACTCCTTCATCCGATATTCTCCGCGTCCTCAAAGAAACCAGCCGCACCTTTTTCATCCCGATTTCCCGCCTGCCCGTCAAGCTGCAGGAAACGATCGGGTCTGCTTATCTGTGTATGCGTGCTATAGACGAAATTGAAGACCACCCTTCGCTTGACAGGGGAGTAAAAGCCTCCCTCTTGCACAAACTAAGCTGGACCTTACAGGCACAACTTGCAGCGGTCGAATCGGCCAACGGGCCGACGCAAGAGGCTGTTTTTTCGTCCTACGAGACGATCCTGCCAGAAGTAACCTTACGGATCGGCGACTGGCTGGCGCATGCGCCCCTCGGCATTGCACCGCGCATCTGGGATGCGACCATCGCCATGGCGGACCGCATGGCTTATTGGGTTGAAAATGATTGGATAATTCAAACAGAGGCTGATCTTAATAGCTATACCTTCAGTGTTGCCGGCGCAGTCGGCTTGCTCATTTGCGATATTTGGACCTGGTTCGATGGGACGCAAATCGACCGCATGGCTGCGATCCATTTTGGACGCGGTTTGCAATCCGTCAATATCCTGCGTAACCGAGAAGAGGATACCCACCGCGGGGTGGATTTCTTCCCCTCCGGCTGGACTGAAAGCCAAATGTTTTCTTATGCCCGCAAAAACCTCGAGCAGGCGAAAAACAGTCTCAAGGCCATCCAACACCAAGCCTTTCGACAAATGGTTGAAATTCCATTGGCGCTGGCGGAAGCCACCCTGGCAGCCCTCGAAAAAGGACAGACCAAACTCACCCGCGCCCAGGTGTTACAAATCGTTGGACAAGGATGAAGTTCCAACGCGATGGGCGCGAACGAGGCGAAATAAGATCACTACAGGGGGAAGCTGCGGGCAATAAAATGCCCGTTGAACAGGAGCAACAGAAATGAAATCTGATCTCGACGCTTTGATGCAATCCAAAAACCTCGACGCCATCCTTATCAGCGGAAACGCCACCCACAACCCGCCCATGTATTACCTCACCGGCGGCGGGCATGTGTCTGCGGCAACGCTGATCAAGAAGCGCGGTGAAGCGGCCGTGCTTTTTCATCAGGACATGGAACGGGATGAAGCGGCAAAATCCGGGCTAAAGTGTATTTCCTACAGCACTTACAACTATGATGAACTCCTGAAACAAGCAGAAGGCGACCCGGTGCTGGCTTCGGCTCTGCGCTACCAACAAATGCTGGCGGACCTAGGCCTGACCCGCAGCCGGGTCGGCCTGTACGGACATACGGATCTCGGCTCGGCCTTTGCCGTCTTCACGACCTTGCAACGCCTCCTGCCCGACCTGGAACTGGTAGGCGAGACACGCGATAATTCCCTCTTCATGCTGGCCATGGAGACCAAAGACGAAGGCGAAGTCGCCCACATCCGCAAGATGGGACGCATCACCACCACGGTGGTGGGACGCGTAGCCGAATATCTCACCGGCTGCGAGGTCCGTGAGGATGAGGTTTTATTGAAAGAAGACGGGACACCGCTCACCATCGCGGAGGTCAAGAGTCGCATTGATCTGTGGCTGGCCGAATTAGGCGCAGAGAATCCCGAAGGCTGCATCTTCGCCATTGGACGCGATTCCGGCGTGCCTCATTCCACCGGCACCCCAGAGGACTTGCTGCGCCTGGGCCGGACGATTGTCTTTGACATATATCCATGCGAAGCCGGCAGCGGCTACTTTTATGATTTCACCCGCACCTGGTGCCTGGGTTATGCCACCCCGGAGGCGCAAAAACTCTACGATGAAGTGAAAACCGTTTTCGATAAAGTGATCGAAAACCTGGACTTGAACGCCCCCTTCGTAGATTATCAACGACTGGTATGCGAAGAATACGAAAAGAACGGTCATAAAACGCCGCTACACACCCCCGCTCCAACAGAGGGGTATGTACATTCGCTGGGACATGGCGTTGGGTTGAACATCCACGAGCGGCCCTGGAGCGGACTCACTGCCGATGAGACGAATTTATTGAGACCCGGCGTGGTGATCACCTGCGAGCCAGGCCTCTATTATCCCGAAAAGGGTATGGGCGTGCGCATCGAAGATACCCTGTGGGTGCGGCCGGATGGAAAGATCGAAACCCTGGCCGAATATCCGTATGACTTCGTGCTGAAAATGAAAAGGTGGAAACGTCAGTAGTTCGTAAATCGGGAATGACGAGAATAAACAGTTCCGCCCGGATGTTGACGCCCGGGCGGATAACGCTATAATCATCCCAATGACCGAACTAAAACCCGCCCGCATTCTTGCCATCGAGACCTCCTGTGACGAGACCGCTGCAGCCGTACTCGAAAATGGGCGCGCCCTGGTCGCCTCCACGGTAGCTTCGCAGATGGACATGCACGCTCGTTACGGGGGTGTATTCCCGGAAGTAGCCTCACGCCAGCATGTGCTATCCATCGTGCCGGTAGTGGAACAGACCCTCGCCAAAGCTCACATGACCATCCAGGATATGGACGCGGTCGCAGCGACACGCGGCCCCGGCCTGGCCGGATCGCTGTTAG
The DNA here is from genome assembly GCA_963831885.1 of uncultured Chloroflexia bacterium. Classification (GTDB taxonomy): domain Bacteria; phylum Chloroflexota; class Anaerolineae; order Anaerolineales; family Villigracilaceae; genus UBA877. Next base: position 95,852 of record CAWHSJ010000002.1, read on the forward strand.
TAGGCTTGAACGCGGCTAAAGGGCTTGCGCTAGGTGCAGGACTGCCACTGGTGGGAGTAAACCATCTGGAGGGACACATCTACTCGGCCTGGGTATACGAAGCCTGCGACAGCCCCTCCCCGGAGCCGAAGTTCCCGCTGATGGCACTGCTCGTCTCCGGCGGGCATACCGAGCTGAACCTGATGACTTCGCACCTGGATTACCGACATCTCGGCGCCACCGTCGACGATGCAGCCGGTGAGGCATTTGATAAAGTCGCCCGGCTGCTGGGACTCGCCTATCCAGGCGGGCCGTCGATCCAGGAAGCTGCCGAGACAGGAAATCCACTGACATTTAAATTCCCACGCGCCTGGCTGGAAGGGACCTGGAATTTCTCCTTTAGCGGCCTGAAAACATCTGTCTTAAGGGAAGTAAAACGCCTGGAAAGTGAAGGCAGACCCATCCCCGTAGCAAATATGGCCGCCAGCTTCCAGGCTGCCGTAGTGGACGTACTCTTCAATAAAACCCTGATGGCCGCACGAGAATTTAACGTGAAAGAAATCATCGTGGGCGGGGGCGTTTCAGCCAACGCAGCCTTGCGGGAAGCTTTTACGGGGCAGAAAGAGTTCAAAGTAAATATCCCGCCGCTGCGCTACTGCACCGACAATGCCGCCATGGTGGCCGCAGCCGGTTATTTCCGGTATGCCCTGGGTCATAAGGACAACCTGGATATCGACATCCTGCCCACCTGGCCATTATCCTGACCGGAAAGTAAAAAGCACAGTCACAATTATTTCCACCTCGTGATTAATATGCAAACCCCGCCGCAGACTGGCCCAAGTCTCGACGGGGTTTGTGTAAGGAGGAGAATACAATGATTATTATACGCAACAAGATAAGAGGAAGATTACGGGAAAATAAAAATTGGATTAGAATCGTCCACTTACTGTTTCTTGCATTAATAACTAAACCCGCGGTGACCAAATTACCCGCAACCCGCGTGTTTTCAGTTTAGAAATTTACGCAGTACGCTGTAATTGCGCCAGGATTTCGGCCTGGCTGATTGGTCCCTCACGCAAGATGGTTGGCTCTGCTCCGGTGCAGTCCACGACGGTGGAGGGCACGCCACCTTTTGTTTCACCACCGTCAAGGATCAAAGGAATCCGGCTGCCGAGTTGGGATTTTACTGCCTCCGCCGTGGAGGGGCTGAGGCCGCCCGAAATGTTGGCAGAAGTCACAGCCATTGGACCGACCAGTCGGAGCAACGCCAGAGCGGCGGGATGGTCGGGGATGCGTATGCCGACAGACTGGGTGGCGGAGACGGCTTCGGGCAGGCGGGGATGTTTTGGCAGAACCAGGGTAAGAGGTCCGGGCCAGAAACGGGCGGCTAAACGGGCGGCCATTTCCGGAATATTGGCGGTTACTTTCACCAGGTCGGCTGGATCGGCGATCAACAGCGGGATGGCTTTTTCGACCGGCCTAGCTTTGGCGGCATAAATACTTTCCACTGCCCTGGCGTCAAAAGCCAGCGCGCCGAGGCCATAGACGGTATCGGTCGGAAATGCAACCAGCCCACCTTCCCGCAGGAACTCACCGGCAAGGAGCAATGTTTCCGGCGAGACGGGCAGGACCCTGGTTTCCATCGGCGTTTCCTTCCACGTTTCCTTCCGCGTTACTTTCCGCGTTTCTTTCCTTGTTCCCACTTGATTTCCCTAAACCTGTATTTCCAACAACCGCTCGCGGCCGGCCAGGTCTTTATGCAAATGGATCTCGGCCTCGCTAAAAATGTCATAGGCGATGGAGAGGACTGCCGAACCTTCAGAAGCCTCCAGTTCCATTAAAAGGAGCCCGCCAGGCGCCAGCCGGACAGGGGCTTCATTCAAAATACGACGAATCAAGCCAAGCCCATCCGCGCCGCCATCAAGCGCGAGAGTTGGTTCCCGACCGAAGATGGGCAATTTCTGAAGCGTATCCGTGGGAATATAAGGCGGATTGGAAACGATCAGGTTAAATTTGCTGTCAGGCGGAAAAAGGTCCTGGCGGATGAATTCGATTTGCGCCTCCACACCATTTTTCGCGGCATTACGGCGGGCAATTTCCAAGGCCTGCGGAGATATATCAGTCGAGGTCACCTTCAAACCGGGCACATTGGCAGCCAACGCAATGCCTATGCAGCCGCAACCGGTGCCAATATCCGCCACATGGTCAAACTCAGGATGGCTTTGCAGCCAGGCAATCGCCCGTTCCACCAGCAATTCCGTTTCCGGGCGCGGGATGAGAACGGCATCCGATACCTCGAATTCGAGGCCGAAAAACTCCCAACTGCCCAAAACGTACGGGAGCGGTTCACCCCTTTCCAGGCGTGCAACCAGGCTTTCCAATGTATCAGGGTCGTCGCCTGTCAGGGAGGCTTCCGGATGAGCCATCACCCAGGAGCGGGGTTTCTCGAGCAGATGCGCCAACACCACCTCGGCATCCAAGCCGGGGGTATCGCTGGTCTTCTCCAGCCTGAAGATCAGATCGTCCAGGACCTTCTCAACGGTGTTATCTCCGAAATTAATCGTCATCGCTCTCCATCCCGCTGGCAGACAAGCGGACAGCCTCATCCCGAGTGGAAAGTTCTTCGATAAATTCGTCAATCCCGCCCTGCATCACTGCCGGTAGGTTGAAAATAGAGAGGTTGATGCGGTGGTCGGTCACCCGGTTTTGCGGATAATTATAGGTGCGGATCTTTTCGGACCGTTCCCCTGTGCCCACCTGCGAACGACGGTCGGCTTCTTCGGCAGAGCGGCGTTTCTCTTCTTCGATCTCATACAAGCGGGCCCGCAAGATGGACATGGCCCGCAATTTATTTTGCAGCTGCGAGCGCTCATCCTGCACGGCTACCACCATCCCGGTCGGCAGATGGGTGATGCGGATGGCGGTGGCATTCTTCTGGACGTTCTGCCCGCCTGCTCCGGATGAGCGAAAAACGTCGATCTTCATATCGGATTCCGGAATTTCGACATCCACCTCCTCAACCTCAGCCATGACTGCCACGGTGGCAGTGGAGGTATGGATACGCCCGGAGGATTCTGTAGCCGGGACACGCTGAACCCGGTGCACGCCGGATTCATATTTTAGTTTGGAGTAAGCCCCCTGCCCTTTTACCTGGAAAATGACTTCCTTGAAACCGCCAATGCCGATGGCATTCGAGTCCATCATTTCCACTTTCCAATTGAGGCGCTCGGCATAACGAGTGTACATACGATAAAGGTCGGCTGCAAAAATGGCGGCTTCCTCCCCGCCGGTGCCCGCACGGATCTCCATAAAAACGTTCTTGTCGTCGCGCGGGTCTTTGGGGACAAGCATCAGCTTGAGCTCTTGTTCAAGAGCGGCGGTACGTGGTTCAAGGTCGGCAATCTCCGATTGAGCCAGTTGCTGCATTTCCACATCCGACTCGGTCGCGAGGATGATGCGGGCTTCATCCAACCTGCCCATATCGCGGCGGTACTCTTTCGATTTTTCGACAATGGATTCCAGGTCAATCCGCTCTTTGTTCAATTCGGCGGCGCGCTGGTAATCATCGCCCACCTCCTGAAGGAGTCGGTTGATCTCCTCATAGCGACTTTCAATTCCGGCAAGTTTATCCAGCATGACAGGCCTTTTCCCAACAAAATCCCCTTTTCAGGGGCAGACCCCGTTGAGGGGGTAAATAAGAATAATGCAATCCCGAGGGCAGCACTTGCCTCGAGGAATTACCTGGTCAGCGATAAGACAAAGGTAAGGATAATTATGATGGAGATGCCAACAAAGATGTATCTATATACCCTTGCCTGACGCTGCGCACTGGTCAATTTTTTATCCGATTTTGTTTTTGCCATTTCTCACTTCCTTTTACCGTGTACGAATAACGCTTTATTAATCGCTTCTTCCAATTCGTCGATGGCGACCGGCTTGGTGACGTAAGCATCCGCGCCGAGGGCCAGGGCTTTGTCCACCATGAGGTCAGCCGCTTCGGTGGAAAGCATAATGATCGGCAAATTATTCCACTCATCCCGGCGGCGAATAAATTCCAGGAGGTCAATCCCGCTCACTTCACCCATATTGATATCGAGCACCAACAGATCAGGGTATTCCTTGTTAAGCAGGGCCTGGGCGGCAGGACGGGGGGAGAAAAAAGGGCGCGTCTCGCAGTCGAGCAATTTAAACATCAACTGCATGGCATGGATCATTTCCTCGTCATCGTCAACAAGCCAGACTTTCATCATTCCAAGTGCGCCTTGATGCTTTGAGCCAACGACTCATTGATTCCCGGCACGGCAGTCAATTCTACCACCGTCGCCTGCCTAATCTTATCTACAGAACCGAAATGTTTCAAGAGGGCTTTGCGCTTGACCGGGCCGATGCCGGGAAGGACATCCAGCGCCGAAGCCATGCCCTGCTTGGTCCGGCGGGCACGGTGAGCGGTGATGGCAAAGCGATGCGCTTCATCCCGGATGCGTTGAACGAGATATAGCCCCTGTGAATGACGCGGCAGCAGCAGGGAATCGGGCTTGTTGGGGAAAAATATCTCTTCATGCTCTTTCGCCAGGCCCACGACCGGCACCTTGCTGAACAAGTCATATTTATGGAGAACATCGACCGCGCGCGATAACTGGCCCTTCCCGCCATCGACAATCAAAAGGTCCGGCAGGAAAGAGAAAGACGGGTCCGGTTTGGAACCAGGAGCTGCTTCTTTTTCCTGGGAAACCTGCCAGCGTTTGAAACGGCGGGTCAACACCTCCTCCATACTGGCAAAGTCATCCGGAGCGCCAATGGAGGTGGACTCAATATTGAACCTGCGATAAAGTTTCTTATCAGGCACGCCCTGGGTGAAGACGACCATGCTGCCGACGGTGGCAATCCCCTGCGTATGGGAGATATCGTAACATTCCACCCGGTTGGGAGGGTTGGGAAGCTGGAAGGCGGATTGGAGTTCCGCCAGGGCCTGTTCCTGCTTATGGGAATCCGCCTGCCATTGGGTCCGCAGGGCTTGCAAGGTTTCGGCGGCATTCTCGGCGGCCATCTTGACCAGTTCGCGGCGCTGGCCTGAATGCGGCACGGAGATCTCCACCTTTTCACCGCCGCGGCGGGAGCGCAGCCACTGGCCGATGATCTGGGCCTCTTCGATCTCCTGCGGGAGCATCACCTGCTGAGGGATGGCGGCCGCCTCGGTATAGAACTGGGTAACGAACTGTGACATGACTTCCGAGTCAGCGGAATCTTCGGCGCCTTCCAGGACAAAATATTCACGCCCGATCAGTTTGCCGCCGCGGATAAAGAATATCTGCACGCAGGCTTCGCCATCGGAGCGGGCCATGGCGATAACATCGGAATCCTTATAATCTGAGGCGAAGACGACCTTCTGGCGTTCGACAATGGACTGCATCGCCTTCAACTGATCGCGCAAGGCGGCGGCTTTTTCGAAGCGCATTTCATCGGAGGCTTTATCCATTTCCCGGCGGACGCGCGCCATGATCGGTTCGGAATGGCCGTTCAAAAATTCCTGCAAATCGGAAATCATCTGGCGATACTGGGCCTGATTAACGGCACCGATGCAAGGCGCCAGGCAAAGCTTGATATCGTAATAGAGACAGGCGCGCTTATCCTGGCCGGTAATGATGCGGTCGCAGGTGAGATAGGGAAAAACACGCCGAAGCACGTCCAGGGTCTGGTAGACGGCCCAGGCAGAAGTGTACGGACCGAAATAATGGGCACCATCTTCCAGCATCAGCCGGGTTACGGTGACCTTGGGAAAGGGTTCGGCCCAGTGAATCTTTATGTAAGGATAACGCTTGTCGTCTTTCAGGCGGATGTTGTACTTGGGGCGATGTTTCTTGATGAGGTTCATCTCCAGGATGAGCGCCTCAAGTTCCGACCCGACCACGATCCACTCCAGATCTGCAATTTCACGAACGAGACGACGGGTCTTTTGGTCATGGCCGGAGTCCGCGTGGAAGTAAGAGCGGACGCGGTTCTTCAAGCTGATGGCTTTACCGACGTAGATGATGGTCGTGTCGGCATTTTTCATTATGTAACAGCCGGGTTTTGGCGGCAAGGTGTTCAGGATGCCCTGAAGATGTTCAGAAATTTCCATCGGAGATATTTTACTGCGTCTTGATTAGAATGGCGTATGAGGAGAGAAGTGAAGAAAGGACCAGGAAACATCGAAAGATGGTTCAGATGGTGAAAAGAGTACATGGAATAAAAGTCACTTTTTTGGCCAATTATCGCGGAACAAATGGCTGGATTGACGATTGGCGATTGCAGATTTCAGCTTCAGGGTTGTTTCTGAGGAACAACTCTGAAACAACCACCCTGACAAAGTGCGCGGGATAGGTAGCAGGCGAGGAACAACCTGGAGGGAAGGAGAAATTAGCATCGAAGTAAAAAAAACGTGCGCTTTTTGCAAATTACTGCGGAACGAAAGTGCACCGGATCTGAGTACCATTGGCCAGCCGATGAAGATCTCCACATCTCTATGTTAGAACTTTTGTTCGGAAAAGTCAAGTGGTTTTTGCTGAAGTTCAGACGCAGGTTCGGACAATTGCGCAAGAATGCCTGGATCACGGCCGTTATGGCATCGTTATTTCAGCAAATTGGCTTTTTCAGGAAACGATAGGAGAAATGCCAGCCCTATCCCCTTCCCCTTTCCCGGGCAAGGATGGATCCAGGCTAGCTGCCTGCGGGAAAGGAGTTTTGAACGGCAAAAAATGAGAGCGAGCGGACAAAAAGCGTCTCGCTCCTCTCTTTTTTGTGTTTCTCGCAAAAATGTCCGATCTGTTCTATAAATAGCCCTCGATTTTCATCATTGGTGGTGTACGCCATTCATGAGGACTTATGTGCGAACATCAGGGTTTTGTCATTAGGATATATGGCCTATCATTACAGGTATTTTTTTAATCACGTGTGTATGATATTATTGGACAATACCTGTCCAAATGAAAAGGAGCTCTTATGACCATTCAAAATCCTCCCCCAACTTCCGTTCCACCCGAACCTGCCCCTGTTCCACCCATGACCCCGCCCATGACTCCCATGCCTGTACCTACTGCTCCAGGCGATAAAAGACCGCTGGCAATCGCCTCGCTAATACTGGGCATTCTTTCCCTGTGCGGCTCAGCGGTCTGGTTTTGTGGAGGTTTATTCAGTGTTGTCGGCATCATACTCGGTGTCCTTGGCTTAAACTCCAAAGGCAGGGGTATGGCCATTGCCGGGATCATCCTGGCAGGAGTTGGCCTGCTCATGACAATAGTCTTCCGCCTTGTCCTTCCGAATGTCTTCAATAGCATCTGGCAACAAATCATGCAAAGTACCGGAGTCTAATCAAGCATTATCTGGCAAAAAAAACATAGCCTCCCGGAGGAGTTTTTCCCGTCGGCGGAATCATCACCTCATGATTTCCCTGATCGGGCATTCCCATCTCCCGCATTGAACCTGCGGGAGTTTTTTATTGTGATATAACTGGAATTATTAATCCTGCCTTTTGGAGGCTTGAAATCAATGGAATCGCAAGCTATTAAACCTGTCCGGCCAGAAACTGCTAAAAGTGATCCGAAAGGCTGGGCCATCGCAGGATTTATTGCCAGTATTCTCAGCCTGGGCGCCTGGCTGATACCCATAGTGGGTGCACCACTTGCCGGCGCCGGTCTATATTTGAGCATTATGGAAAAGGATTCCTCTCTAAGGAAACTTGCCATCACAGGCATTGTCCTCGCCTGCATTGGCCTGTCATTGTCGGTCGGATACGGCGTCTGGTATCTCGTGCTCCATGCAGGTGAAATAATGCAGGAGTTTTTCCAAGGCCTTCAAACAGGCGGGTATTAAACCCCCAACCGGATCCACCTCCTCCCGCAATCATGATTGCGGGAGTATCATTTTTCACCATGCTATAATGGTCTAACCTTGGAGGACCATGGATCAATCCCTCGAAACCCAGCTTGGAATTCTGTTACGCGAGAAAGGGTTAAAAATCGCCACGGCTGAATCCTTTACCGGCGGGTTGATCGGAGATCGGATCACCAACATAGCCGGTTCTTCCGATTATTTCATTGGCGGAGTGGTTGCCTACGCTTATGAAGCCAAAGTGAACCTCCTGGGAGTCTCCTGGGACACCTTGAAACAATATGGCGCAGTCAGCCGTGAGGTCGTTTTAGAAATGGCCAACGGCGCACGCCAGAAATTAGGAACGGACATCGCCATCAGCGTGAGCGGCATCGCCGGTCCCGGAGGCGGGCTGCCGAAAAAGCCGGTGGGGACTGCGTGGGTTGGCCTGGCCGCAGCAGATGGAAAATGGGCGAGGGCCTTCCACTTCCCCGGCGACCGCCGGGAAGTCAAGGCGGCCGGCGCAGAAGCCGCATTGCAACTGCTGGTAGAGTATTTGCAAGGAAAACGCGACCTGGAATCTCACCAAGAAACAAGATGAATGCTCTCGTCCTCATCTCTGCAAACGCCGAATGGCGGGCGGTAAAAGAGATCCTCTCCCCCACCGATGTGCAATCCACCCCTCTGGGGGAAACTTTTATCCAGCCTCTTAAGAGCGGACCCTCTGACGATGGAGTACGTTTTTTCCACGGCGGATGGGGCAAGATTTCAGCAGCAGCGACAACCCAATACGGCCTCGACCGCTGGCAACCAAAGCTGCTGGTCAACCTGGGGACCTGCGGCGGTTTTGCCGGACGGATCGAGCGCGGCACCATCATCCTGGTTGAAAGAACACTCCTGTACGACATCATCGAGCAAATGAGCGACCCGGATGAGGCGATTGCACATTACTCGACCGAGCTGGATCTTTCCTGGCTGCCGGACGATGGATCCCTGACGACTGACGATGGAAAATCGCCCATCGTGCGCGGCCTGTTGGTCTCAGCGGACCGGGACATCGTGGCAGGGGACATTGCCGGCCTGGTGGAGAAGTATGGAGCTGTGGCGGCGGATTGGGAGTCCGGGGCGATCGCGTGGGTGGCAAAAAAGAATGGAGTACGGTGCCTGATCCTGAGGGGCGTGACGGACCTGGTCAGCGCACACGGGGGTGAAGCCTATGGCAATATCGAGATCTTCCACGAGAACACGAAAAAGGTATTGAAAGTTTTGATCGAGCAGTTGCCGGCCTGGCTAAAGCTCAGCGCGACGGCCGGATAATAAACTTGACAATGTCACATTAAAGATTTTTACCACGACGGTCACAAAGGGGCACGAAGGAAAGATTTTTTTGGCTACTCAGCTGATATTTATGGGCTTTGGAGGCTTTATTGGTAATAAATTTGCCTTGAGTACTGAAATGTGACATTCTCAAATTAATTACCGTCCCGAAGGCTTGTGTACGCAATGGAGTCCTGCCAATCGAACCTATGGGACGGTTGTTTTTCATTTTAAGGCCTGACGTAATTGATAAGAAGAGAAAACAGATAGGGGGAACTTTCAACCTGGCGGGAACGTCTTGACGATGTAATCGGTTTCATTTGGAAATAACAGGCGCAAGCCAGGCCACAGGAGAAGGTTTGGATTTCCCGTGAAGAAAGAGGAGGCGATCAGAAAATAATAATGCACCTTCCGACCCATTCCGACCAAATGCCAACTCTGATATTTTCTCTAGGAGGAGAAAATGATCACAAAACGATCCACCTTATATGCTTTAGCCCTGCTCGTGCTGATCGGTTCAGCATGCGGCCCGGCGGCCACCACGGCCGCACCCAGAGCCGCGCACGCCACCGCGGCTCCCGCCACGGCAGCCCCGGCCACGTCTGCCCCGTATGACATGCAATATGCGCCGGCCACGTCGGCGCCAGCCGCCCCGGCTCTACCGCTTATGCCGGCGCCTACCATGACAGGTTCCAACGGCGTCCCTTCCATCGGCGCCCCTTCCATCAATCCACCAAACAATCCCCAGAACGACCAAAACAAGACTTACTACGACACATTTTTCCAAGATTATGGGGTCAACCCGCGTATCGATACCCTGGACGACGCACTCTCGACCTTCGGCCTGGATGTGGATACCGGCTCTTACACCATCATGCGCAGCTACGTGAACGACGGTTCACTGCCTCCGCAAGATTCCGTGCGGGTGGAGGAGTACGTCAATTATTTCGACCAGGGCTACTCTTATCCACCGGAAGAGCAGGCCTTCAATATTCAAATAGATGCAGCCCCCTCCCCTTTTGTGGAAAACAGGAATTACCAGATCATGCGGGTCGGTGTGCAGGGCTACGCAGTGCCGGCCGAGCAGCGCAAGGCTGTATCCCTGACCTTCGTCATCGATGTCTCCGGGTCCATGAACATGGATAACCGCCTGGGCCTGGTCAAACGCACCCTGAAGCTGCTGGTCAAGCAATTGAACCCTGACGATAAAGTAAGTATCGTGATCTATGGAACAGATGCAGCCGTCATCCTGGAACCCACCAGCGGTCGCAACCAGGAAAGGATCCTGCGCGCCATTGAGCGGCTTGAACCGGGAGGCGTAACCAACGCCGAGGCCGGCCTCCTGCTGGGGTACCGGATGGCAGAAGAGGCTTTCACCCATGAGGGCATTAACAGAGTCATCCTGTGCTCAGACGGCGTGGCCAATTTCGGACAGACAGACGCCGGCAGGATCTGGGATGAAGTCAAAAGATATGCCGGGCGGAAAATCACCCTGACCACCGTCGGCTTTGGCATGGACAACTACAATGACGTCCTGCTGGAACAACTGGCCGACAATGGGAATGGGTTCTACGCCTACGTGGACGATATCCAGGAAGCCAGGCGCATCTTCGTGGAGAATCTCACCAGCACCTTGCAAGTGATCGCCATGGATGCGAAGGTGCAGGTGGAATTCAACCCGGAGGTCGTTTCACGCTACCGCCTGATCGGATTTGAGAACCGAGACATTGCAGATGAGGATTTCCGCAACGACCGGGTGGATGCCGGTGAAATCGGCGCCGGGCTCAGTGTGACAGCGCTATATGAGGTCAAATTGAATCCGGAGGCTGAGGGGAAGATCGCCACGGTCTATTTACGCTGGAAGAACCCCGACTCGCGCAAAGGCATCGAAACCTCCGAGGATTTCTACACCCGCCAGGTGGGGTCCAGCTTTAACCGGGCTGACCCGCACTTCCAGTGGACCGTAATCGTAGCCGAATATGCCGAGCTCCTGCGTGACAGTTATTGGACTCGAGAGGAGTCTCTGGCAAGCGTCCTAAACCAGGCCCAACGGGTGAGCGACCAGTTGTCGGAGGATGAAAACGTGTTTGAATTCATGAACCTGCTGCACCAGGCAGTTAAGTACTCCGATGGGGAATGGTAAAGACAGATAGTGGATTTCTCTTTCACTGGCAATTCCCTTGTAGTGGACCCCTCCCCCGACGGGGGAGGGGAAATTTTATTCACCAGGAAGTATAAGGATAAATACAAACGGGAGTCAATATGCTGCCCTGGATAGAAAGCGGGCAGAATCCACATTTGAACCGCAAGATGGATATTCCTGGCAACCATGTTATCTCCTAAGAATAATTTAGAGAAAGTCTAGCGTAGAACATCTTTCATCCGGCTGACCCGTACCAATGAGGGGGTATTAATCCTTGACCAGAATAACCAAAATCTGTATCATTGGCGCTTATCAAGATAAATTTGGGTGTTTTAGTCAAAATACGCTCAAGATTTCGAGAGGATAATTATTTCATGGGTACAGAAACAGCTGCGATCGAAAAACCGCGCGGACTGGAACAGAAATGGAAAGTCCTGATTTCCTTGGTCTTTGGCATCTTCATGATCATCCTGGATTCGACGATCGTAAATATTGCCTTTCCAACCCTTCGCCAGGCCTTCGGCGTAAGCCTGGCCAATGCACAATGGGTCATCAGCATTTACGTCCTGGCTCTGGGCATCACCACACCCGTCTCAGGGTTTTTAGGGGACCGTTTTGACATCAAACGGGTCTACCTGTTCGGGTTGGCGCTTTTTACCCTGGGGTCATTTTTATGCGGACTCGCCCCCAGCCTGCCCTTGTTGATCGCCGCACGGGCGTTGCAAGGGATTGGCGGAGGCATCGCCCAGCCACTCGGCCCGGCACAACTATACCGGGCCTTTCCTCCCAAGGAGCAGGGAACTGCTTTTGGTCTGTTTGGCATTGCTCTGGTGGTTGCCCCGGCGCTGGGACCCGTCCTGGGCGGCTGGCTGGTGGGCATCAACCTGTGGAGAGCAATATTTTTTGTCAACGTTCCCATCGGGATCGTGGGTGTATTCGTGGGTTCCCGCTTCCTGGTGGATTACAAAACAGGCCGCCGGCCTCTATTCGACCCGCTGGGGCTGCTGACTGCCATTATCGGATTCGGCGCGGTGTTATATGCCGCTTCGATCGCAGAAAACTACGGCTGGACAGGTTTGGTCACAATCCTGGTACTGGCACTCGGTATGGTCGTCCTGGTGGTCCACGCTATATATGAGTTGAAAGTGGCCAAAGAGCCCATGACGAACCTGCGCATTTTCCTCAACCCGACTTTCTTGAAGGCGAGCCTGGTCGGATACGTGGCCACGGTGGCCTTGTTCGGAGCGGAGTTCCTGATGCCGCTTTACCTGCAAAGTTTTCGCGGCCGGACCGCCCTGGAGGCAGGCATCATCCTGCTAGGCGTGGCGGCTACTTCGGCCTTTACGACTCCCCTGGCTGGCCGCCTGTATGACAAGATCGGCCCGCGCACCATCATGGTGGTCGGGTTCATCATCCTCTGTATCAATACCTGGCAGCTTTCCAAACTCGAGGCCACCACACCTATCCCATACATCGTCTTCCTGCTGGCTTTACGCGGCCTGGCGGTGGGACTGACACTACAGACCTCCTACGTGACCGCCCTCAGCAGTATCCACCTGGATGTACTGCCGCGCGGTTCCTCCCTATTGAACAGCACGCGTTTTGTAGTTCAGGCGATTTCCGTGGCCAGCCTGGCCACCATCCTGGTGGGATTCCTTTCCCCCTCGATCAAAGCCCAAATGGATACGATGCAGGCGGCCCAACCGGCAACCACTACTCCGTTCGGAGTGTGCGAAACGCCGGGGATCAGCGCCCAGGATAATCTCCCGCCCGGGGTTTCCGCATCCCTGGCCAAACTGTCAGCTCCGGCAGCCGCCGCAGCCAGGGAGAAGATCGTGGCGGGGTTACAGGCGGCTTGCGGCCAGTCCATGCAAGGATTCGAATCCGCCTACCGGGTAACCTTCTATGCTTCCATCGGGGCACTGCTGCTGGCCTTTTTCCTGCCCGGCTGGCCGGGCAAGTGGGCGGGGAGGCAGGCTGCGCAGATGCCACCGGGAGGGCATTGAGTTGAAAAGAGAAGCGGGATGACATCCCGCTTCATTATTTAAACCATCGGCAATCGAAAAGGGGCGACCTAATGGACCATCCCCAGGAAAGGCCGGTTATTTCCCTAATCTTGCACGTTCTTCTTCGATGACGCTGTCCTCCAGTTTTTTGAACAAGGGTCCAGGCTGGCGCAGGGCGGCGCCGGGCTGGAGCTCGCTCAGTTTCCAGCAGGACGAGATAAACTCTGGTTCCACTTTATAGCGCAGGACAGTATGCTCGCCGAGGGAGTCTTTTACCGTCTCGGTGTACTGCTCACCAAAGAGGGAGCCGTCGTACCCAAGGAATTCGTGCAGCGTCTGACAGGTGAACGGCAGGAAGGGCGCCAGCAGGATCTTCAGCGAGTCGATGGCTTTCAGGGCGGTGAAAATGCTCTTGGCGGCGGCGTCTTTATCGGTCTTGATGGCAAACCAGGGGGCGGAAGTGTCGAGGTATTTGTTCACCTCGCCAGCCAGACGCATGGCTTCCTGCAAAGCGGCCCGTAAATGGACGGCTTCCAACTCCCCGCCAACGGATTGGAAACCCTTCTCGATGGAGGCCAGCAGTTCCAGGTCGGCGGGACGCAGCGTACCGAGGTCGATGGAGGGCACATGCCCGTCCCAGTTTTTGTAACAGAAGGACAGCACACGATTGGCCAGGTTGCCCCAGGTGGCGACCAACTCGTTATTATTCTTGGCCACGAATTCAGCCCAGTCCCAGTCGGAATCGTGGTTTTCGGGCATGTTGATGGTGAGGTAATACCGCAGCGGGTCGGGGTCATAGCGGGTGAGGGCATCCCGTCCCCACACGGCCCAGTTGCGCGAACCGGAGATCTTGCGGCCTTCCAGGTTCATGAACTGGTTGGCGGGCACGTCATACGGCAGCGTCAGAGTACCTGACTCTTCGGCAAATATCTGAAGGAACTGGTCCCCCGCGCCCATCAACTCGGCCGGCCACATGGCCGTATGAAAAAAGATATTGTCCTTGCCAATGAAATAGAAGGCCTTCGCAGCCGGGTCCGTCCACCAACCTTTCCAGGCTTCCGGATTGCCACTGACCCTGGCCCATTCGACTGCGGCGGAGAGGTAGCCAATGACCGCCTCAAACCAGACGTACAAGCGCTTGCCGTCCCAGCCTTCCACCGGCACCGGAATGCCCCAGTCCAGGTCACGCGTGATCGGGCGGGGTTTCAACCCTTCCGCTTCGATCTTGCGCAAGGACTCGCCCAATACGGTATCGCGCATGTAATCGGAACGCTGACGGAGAAACTCGACCACGTCCGGTTCCTGCTTGGAAAGGTCCATGTAGAAATGCTCGGTCTCACGCAGCTCGGGGGTGGAACCGTCCACCTTGCTGCGCGGTTTGATCAATTTTTCCGGTTCGAGGACGTTCCCGCAGTTGTCGCACTGGTCGGAGCGGGCACCTTCAAAACCGCAGATGTAGCAGGTGCCCTCGACATAACGGTCCGGCAGGAATTTCCCGGAAGCAGGCGAGTACCACTGCATGGATTTTTGGGTATACAAATAGCCGTTCTTTTGGAGCGCCAGGAAAATGGATTGGGAGACTTTGAAGTGGTTCTCGGTATGGGTGGTGGTGAAGAGGTCGTAAGTAATACCCATCCGGTGGAACAAGTCCAGGAAGCCATCGTGAAATTTCTTGTAGACTGCCTCCACGGGTTTGCCTTCTTTATCTGCAGCAATAGTGACCGGCGTGCCGTGTGAATCGGTGCCGGAAACCATCAGCACCTTATCCCCTTTCAGACGGTGGTAACGAGCGACAATATCACCGGGCAAATGCGAGCCGGTAATATTGCCCACGTGGATCTCGGAATTGGCATACGGCCAGGCGATGGCAATAAGGATATTCTCTGGCATTCTTGGCTCCTTGGATGTTTTACAAACAAAACTGCCGGCTTGCGCCAGCAGCATGTTCAGGCGGCATGGACCGTCCCGCAGTTCACCTGGCGATGAACTGCAAGTGATCGGGGGACATGGCCATGACGGAATTATTCATAGGCAGTAGTTTACTATGGTGTGGAAGATGTGACAAGCCCTAATAGCCTGAAATCCGGACATAAGTTCTGATAATTCAAAATTAATCCATGAATTACTCTTTTTCCAGCTAAATCATGCGACTTTTCTGGGTATCTGCCAGGACCGGAGGGAGAGTCCCAGCCCTCACCCCTGCCCCTCAGCCTCCGGCATGCTGCGCGATCCCGAATTTTCGCGACTTCTTTCGTTGAAATGCCTGCGGGAGAGGGGATTGGAATGTCAAAAAACAGATCGAACGTGGAAAAGCACACGTTCGATCTGTTTTTTGCCGATTCCCTTAAAATGTCCGAACTCCTGTCCGAAGACCAGCTAATAGCAGGAAAAACAGCTTTTTTATAATCCATTGCCAAGAACTTCACCCCGACTGCCCCCAAGCGGGAAGAGGAAAATTACCCGAAAAGTGGCACTAGCGGACGCGGCGCTTCCACTCTTCCTTCAAAAGCAGCTCGCGCGGGCTATCCCCCGACATCAGCGCCAGAAAATCGGTCATCAAGCGGTTAAAGCGGGTGCTTTCATCCAGCATGGGGAAATGGCCGGATTCTTCCAACGTGATCTGGTGAATAAGAACCGACATGGCCTGGACACGTTCGTATTCCAACGTACGCACGGCCGGATCATTCTGACCGTGCACGATCAAACAGGGCGTGATCATGGCGTCCATGATGGGCATAAAACTGGTCGCATCCAGGCTGTTGAATGAGGTCGTGATGGCAGCGGGATCCGCTTTGGGAGCATCGGTGCGAGCCGGTTCGGTGATGGGATCCTTTCCCAGCAGCCAATCTGCCAGGTCCACCGGCGAGGCCGGAGAGCGCAGCCGGGGAGCGACCGACTTGATCTCCAACGGGACATCGATGACCATCAAACGGTCCACGATATCCGGGAATTTCTTGGCAAAGAGGATGGCCGTCAACGCGCCCAGACCATGACCGATGAGAGCCACCTTGCCTATCCCCATCTCTTGCATGAAGAGATCGAGCAGGGTTGCCTGTTTGTCCAACGAATAACCGGAGGCGTCGTGAGCAGTGTCCCCGAAGCCCCACAGGTCGATCCCATAGGCGCGGAAAGATATGGCGGCGGTCTGCATGGCCGGCACCCAATAGCGCCAGGAGCCTACCCAGCCATGGAGGAAAATGATCGGACGTCCGCGCCCGAGCACTTCATAATGGACAATCTTATCGTCAAGAAGAATTGCGCTCATACTTGATCAGAAATCATTTACCGTGTTGAGCCAGCACCACCTGAATACGATCTGTCAATTGGTCGGGAGCGAACGGTTTCAACAAATATTCCACTGCCCCAGCCTCGAGGCCGGTCTGAATCTCGGCATCTTGTCCTTTTGCGGAGAGGAAAATGACCGGAATATCCTTCAATTTTGCATCTGCTTTCATGACCGCACAGGCCTCATAACCGGTCATACGCGGCATACGCACATCCATTAGAACCAAGTCGGGAATTTCCTGCCGGGCCAGGTTGACTGCCTCCTCACCGTTCGCAGCCGCGACCACTTCGTAACCGGCAAACCCCAGGGTAAATGTGATCAAATCACGAATGTCACGCTCATCCTCAGCAATTAATATTTTTGCCATACTGTTTACTCCTCCGCCCGATAAATGGGCAAAGTAAAGGAGAAGGTACTGCCTTCCCCCGCAATTCCTTTACTTGTCATCCAAATACGGCCTTTATGCATGTTGACCAATTGTTTGACTATCGCCAGTCCCAGACCTGTTCCCGGCGTCGCCAAAACGAGGGGATGCTCACCCCGGAAGAAACGCTCGAAGACACGGTCTGCATCTACAGAATCAATCCCGATGCCATTATCCTTCACGTCTATCTGTACCATTGTGTCATTTACAGGTGCCATGTGAACAATAATTTGGCCTTTTTCAGGAGTGTAGTGGTAAGCGTTATCCACCAAATTGGCCAGGACCTGACGAACACGTTCCAGGTCACCGGTTACGCGCGGCAGATTTTCAGGCGCATCGAAGGTCATCGCCATGGGCTTGTTCTCTTCCTGAGAACGACGCAGGATGTCGGCCATTACATCGTCGGC
The DNA here is from genome assembly GCA_963831885.1 of uncultured Chloroflexia bacterium. GTDB lineage: Bacteria > Chloroflexota > Anaerolineae > Anaerolineales > Villigracilaceae > UBA877. The sequence continues at coordinate 113,259 of CAWHSJ010000002.1, forward strand.
CACCTCCCGCAGATCAATCGCCTGGAGTGAAAGTGAAACCCGCCCGGCCTCGATGCGGGAGATATCCAACAAGTCGTTAACCAGCACGCTCAACCGGTCCGTATTGGAACGGACTATGTCCAGGAAATGAGTCTGGTTTTCGTTCAAGGCGCCTGCCGCGCCCATGAGTAGGATATCCACATAGCCTTTGATGGAGGTCATGGGTGTGCGCAGTTCATGGCTGACGGTGGCTACAAACTCCGACTTCAGCCGATCCACTTCGACCTCGTGGGTGATATCCCGGAAGATGGACACCGTGCCGAGGAATTCATTACGCCAGATGACCGGAGCCAGGTGAACCAAAACCACGTGGCCGTTTTCCAGCGTCAGTTGCTCGGCGTAGGTATCGCCCACTTTGTGACTGGAGGGATCTTCCGACCAGGTATGGATGGTCTGCATCCAGGTCTGGGCGGCTTTTCCGAACAGGCCGACGAAGCTCTCCAGCGGTTCGCCATCGACCTGGCTGCTCTGCAGGCCCATGATGCGTTCCGTGGAAGAATTGAGGAAGGTGATGATATTGCTCGGATCTGTCACGAGCACCCCATCTGCAACGGCCTCAAGGATGGCCTGCTGGCGGCTGGCTTCCACCTGCTGGTTGCGCAACATGGAACCCAAACGCTCGGCCTGGTCGCGAATGAGGAGATACAACTGGGCATTATTGATCGCCACGGCTGCCTGAGTACCAATGGCCTGTACCAGATTCATGTGGTCAGGCGTGAAATAACCAGTCTGGCGATGGAATACCATGATGGCGCCGATGACCTCTTCGCCAACGATGAGCGGCGCCGCAATGACGCTGCGGTGGATCGGAGAAATGGGCGAGACGTTAGACCAGCGGTTATCCTCGCGCACATCGTCAAGGCGGACTGCCTCGCGATGTTTGATCACCCAGCCAGCCAAGCCCTCCCCTACTTTCAGTGAGGTCGGCCTGGGCCCTTCAGTCATTACCGGGGTCAGGTAACCATAACCGGCGCGGTAATGGATGGTATTATCTTCCGGATTGATCATCAATATGCTGCCCTGCTCGGCGCCGATGGCATCATTGAGCAAAGCCAGGGTGCGGTTGAGAGCGCGGTCCAGGTCGAGTGTGGAAGATGCTTCGGTCAGGATGCGCAACAGGGTTTCCGTATTGCGTTGTTCGCGAGCCAGTTCGGCTGTGCGCTCAATGACACGCTGTTCGAGTTCTTCCGCCAGCCGGCGAGTCTCGGCAAAAAGCCGTCCATTCTGAATGGCCACCGCAGCCTGGTTCGCCAGCGTACTAAGGATTTGCTGCTCATCCTCAGTATAGACATTGGGGTCATAGCTCTGCGCTGAGAGCATCCCAATGATCTTTCCGCCCATCATGATCGGCACGGCGACGATCGATCGCGGCTGTCCCTGGCCATATGTCTTCCCACCAAGCCCTTCCACTTGTTCTACATCGGCGATCAGCAAGGGTTCACCGGATTCGATTACACGCCCGCTAATCCCCTCTCCACGCGGCAATCGTTGATTGGGAGCACGGCCGGCGGGATCCAGCAAATAGACGCCCTCAATGTCACCTTTCTCTTCATCTGCCAGTGAAATGACAAAGGATTCCGCCGGCATCAGCTGGCCGGCTGCGCGTTGGATGGCAGAGTAGATCTGCTCTGCATCCAGGCTGAGGCCGATCTCATAGGAAGCACGGTTGAGGGTCGTCAATTGTTCGGCGCGCAGGACAGTGGCTTGATAGAGGCGGGCACCCTCAAGGGCGGTTGCGGCCTGGTTGCTGATAATGCGGGCAAGGTCAATATCTGAAGCCGAAAAATGATGATCGGTTTCCATGTGGACAAAAGCCAGGGACCGCAAACTCTGTCCGCTGGCGAGCGGCAGGATCAAAAGAGAACGCGTCCCGGCCAGGATCCCTTTCAGCGGTTCAAGGTCGGCTTCATTTTCCACCCGGTCGCTGGTAAAGACACCCAATGATTCACGCAACCGGTCGAAAATGGGGGCGTTCTTCAGCACTCTCTGCTGGGTCTTCCCGCCAGTGGGGGTTGTCACCCGCAGCAAGGCCGTTCCAAAGCGATCAAAGGTCAGCATGGATACCCGGCTGGCGTCCATCGCCCGCTGGAGTTCCTCAGCAGTCAAGCGTAATACCTGTTCATCATTCAGGGCCCCGCTCAAGTCAGAAGACAAGCGGTTGAGCAATACCAGACGCTGGGAACGTTCATCCAGTTCAGCGGCGCGGCGCAAGCTATCTTCGTACAGACGGGCATTTTCAAGCGCGACCGAGGCCTGACTGGCAAAGGTGGTCACCAATTGAACCAACTCAATGGTGAAGAAATTTGGTTCGGTTTTTTCCAGGGCAATAACCCCCACCACCTCACTTTTCGACACAAGGGGAATGCCCAACCAGGAGAGACGCTCGGCTTCCACCAGGGTTGGGAAGCGGGCATCGGAACGCACATCATCCACGACAATTCCACGGGAGGTCCGGTTCATTTCAGCCAGCAAAGCTGAGTCGGAAATCGTAACTGCCAGGCCGACGCGTTGTTCGTTATCGGAAAAGCCGCGGGCGGCAGCCACTGACATATGCTCGCCCTCGCGCAGCCACAAGATGGCCGTATCGTAGGGCAGTACCTCGTGCAGACTATCCAGCAAGCCTTCCACCAGATCACTCGATTTCAAGCTGGAAGTCATATCCGCCGAGACGACGGTGAGAGCCTGCAATTGTAAAGCGTGTTCCTGCGAGGCCTGGACCAGGCGAACATTTTCCAGGGAGAGCGCCACCTGCTGCGTCAAAGAGAGCAGCAGCGCTTCATCATCGGCAGTAAAAGCAGCCGGAGTATTGAAGTTATCCAATAACAATAGACCCAGCGCTTTACCGGCAGTCTGAATGGGTATGAGCATGCTGGAGACCGGCAAGCGACCGGCGGTGGCTTCACGATAACGGAGCAGGTATTCTGGCGGCAGGCTGTAATCGCGGGCAAAATTGACCTCATCGACGCGGCGGGGTTTCTTCTCGGCGAAAACACGCCCGGGCAGGGCTTCGCCCGGATGGTAGATGATCTCCATGAGACTATCGGCGTTGGCATAGCCCGAAGCCGCCCGTGTTGAAAGATATTCTTCTTTCTCTTCGTAGAGCAGTACCACACCGGCGTGGGCGGTCGTGACCACACGCAAAGCGCTTTCAAGCAATGACTTGACGATACTGTTCGGATCGAGGCCGCTCAACTGCCGGCTAAAGTCGAGCAGCAGGTTGACTTCCCGCAGGCGGTGGCGGGTCTCAGTCAGCAGGCTGATATTCTGCAGGATAATGGAAACCTGGTGTGAGATCTGGTAATAGGTCTGCTCATCCTCTTCGGAAAGGGGCGGCATCGGCTCCGGGCTGATCGCCATGACGCCAGCGACAGGCTTCTCATCTATCAAGATGGGCAGGCAGATAAAGGCCTTGGCATGCAAACTGGTCAGCAAGGGCGTATCCCGCCACAACCCATTCTGTTCCAGGTTCATGACCAGGATGGTCTCGCCCGTTTGCAGGCTAGAGCGCAGTGGATTCCGCTGCCCGAACAATGCCTCCGGGTTGGTCCCGCGGGGAATGTTACCCAGCATGTGCAACAAACGCGGGCCTTCAGGCGTATTTTCCGCCACGATGGAAGCGCTCATCTCCAAGCGGGTTAATATTTCCCGGCCCAGGGCCTGCAAGGCAGAAGGCCCATCGACCTGGCGGTTAATCGTCTCGGTGATTTCCAATCCGGCACGGATACGGCGGGAGCTCTGCTCCAGGTTGCGGATGGAGATCATCTGCTCAAGGTCCTTGTGCAGGAGGGTCGGCAGATGACTCTGGCTGATGGTAAGTAATGACTGGTGGCGGTCCAGGCTGGTGGAAAGGGTCTCGACCTGAGCTCGATAAATGGAGAGACGGCGCGTATTCTGGATCATCAAACCAATCTGGCCGGTGAAAATTTCAATAGTCTCCAACATGCTCGGGTCCGGCCGTTGGCCATCCCGGGGAGATCCCAGACTGACGAGACCAATGGGATTTTTAGCCTCATTACTCAAAGGATAAAGCAGGGTCTCTTCCGTACGCAGGGTATTTTCTGGAATGGATGTGTTTTGACCTTCAGCAGGAACAGGTGTCCCCTGGCCGGCGGGAATAAAGAAGCCCTCTCCGACCTTATACTCCGGCCGCAATGTCTGCGAAACGGATTCCCAAGACGGGTGATTTGCTTTGAGTACATTAAGAGTCTCGGCCGACAACCCCGCGCCTGCCACCCGGTTTTCCAATTTTGTCTCCGGGTCGATGAGGCTGATGACTACATTCTGGTAGGGAGTTGTCTCCTGAAGAACATGCGCCAAAGTCTGGAGGGATTGCTCCAGAGGCTGGTCAACTGTAAGGGCCGAGGCAGTGCCGAACAGCTTCGACAGCATGACCGTCCGGCGGTTGAGGGTTACGTTCTGGGTGATTTGTTCCTGGAACCGCTGATTATTTTGCAGGGCAATGGCAGATTGAACGGCCAGAGTCTGGACAATTTCAAGGGTGCCCGAGTCAAAATGCGAGGGGGCCGGTGAGTGCAGGTGGATCAGACCGGCGAGTTTTTTCTGATAGGCAATCGGGACGACCAAAGCCGAACCAACCTCTTGATGAGGCCGTTCATAGTCGCTTGTACTGAAATCCGCCACCATGATCGCCTCTCCGGTCTGTATCACTGCCCGTTCAATGGGCAGCAAGCCATCGAGAGCCTCATCGCCCAGGTGGAATATCGTTTTCGGATCATTATCAGAACCGGACGTGTCAAGGAGGACGATACTTCCACAATCAGCATGGGCGAGACGCAGGCTTTCATCATATACGACCTGCATGAGGTATTTTTGCTCCAGAGTCGTATTCAATTCGCGATTGATGCGTGCCATGGCCGCTAACTGATCAACGCGCTGGCGCAGGCTTTCGTCGGTACGGGTGTTGAGTGAAGCACCTTCAACCACCGCGGCCAGTTGACCGCAAGCGGTCAAGACTACCTGCAAGTCATAATTATTGAAGAAATTTATTTTCTTGCTGGTAAGCATTAATTCCCCCAAACTATGCTCACGGATCACAAGCGGGACGATAATGGCCAATTCCATCCCCAAAGTATTAAAAGTGGACCGGTAAACTTCGAGGAGATGCTGGTCTTCTGACAGATGACTCGAGAGGAAAGGCTTGCCGCTGCCGGTTACAGTGAAATGGAATTGAGTCTCACTTACATTCAAATGGGCCAGGGATCCGATGGATTCAACCGGCAGGCCAAAGAGAGACTCGGTATGCATATTCAAGACGCCACGGGTCTCATCCAACAGGTAAATGGCCGCCAGGTCGGCTTGAAGCAGGCGGGCGAGTTCCTGCACGGTGTACCGCAGAACTTCGCCGGTGGTTGCCGAAGAGACTGCCAGGCTGGCAATGCGACGCAGCGCTTCTGAGCGCAAGGCGCGCTGGCGAGCTTGTTGAACCAGGGTTAAGTTATCGATAATGGGAGCAGCCTGGTTGGCGACGATATTAAGGAGGCGCATTTCATCCTGCGCAAAGGTCATTTCCGGTTTATGGTGGTTTGAAATTTGCAAATATCCCAGCGGGCGACCGGAGGAAATGAGCGGAATAAGCGCGGTATCGCGCCAGGAAGCTGCCCGGGCATAATCCTGGATGCCCAAGGCGTGCCACGACTCGTCTTCCATGGCATTCCGCGTGGTTAAAACTTCCTGTTTAAGGAAACGTTCCTCGGCGATGCTGCCGGAAGGAAGCGGGATGTGATAAAGGTCCACCACTTGCGCCGGCATCCCCACAAAAGGCACCTGCGCTTCCAGGGCACGGCGACTCTCATTGAAAACAAGGAAACCCAGGATATCCACATCGAAGAGGGGCGTAATGCTATGGACCAGGCGAGTGAACAGGTCGTGGGCATCGCGGGTGGAACCCAGGGCCTGGGCCAAATCGGCCAGCCCGCTTAATTCTGTCGAACGCCGCTGTTCCGCTTCCAACATGGAAGCATTACGGATTGCGGCTGTTGCCTGGCCAACCACTAATTGGAGGATATCCAGGTCATCCTGGGTAAGCTCCTCCCGGGTGGTCAATCCAACTTCCAAAGTGCCAACCAGGTCGTTTCCGGCCAATAATGGCAGGCCGACATAAGAAAACAATGTTGCCTGTTCGGTGGTGGCCGGTAAAACCGGTTGATTTTTATGCGTATTTGGAATGTACAAGATCTGGCGATTCTCGACCAGGTAGGCACTATAGCCCACCGCGGATTGTGGAACTCCTTTTTCAAGTTTTGGTTCCGACCCGGGTCTTGACCCCATCCGATATGGGATCAAGGTTTGGTTTTCATTCTTCCAAATCTTGATCTCCAACAGGTCTTTCGGTACAAGCCGTTCCAGGTTTTCCAGGATTGCCTGGATGGTGGAATCCAAATCCGGGCTGGCAGCAACTGATTTGCCTAAATCCGTGAGGATTTTTATGGCTGAGTTGGAGATCTCCTGCACTTCGCCCACCTGAGCTGTGGCCAGGTCAGGCCGGCGCATCGAGATCAGCAAGGATTCTGCCAGGCCGGGCACCTGATAAGAAACAGCCTCCATCGGACGCCCGTTCACCGAAAAGCGCACCTGCCCTTCAGTGGCGCACAACTTGAGAAAATCATCACTGGGGCGGATGCGCCTTGCCAACACCTCCAGATCAGGGTGTTCTCCATCATGAATATCAAGCCATTGGCGGGCCGTAGCATTGATATAATCCACCCGCCCGCCGGATTGGACGATCAGCACGGCGTGGTTGTGATTGGAGTTATCGGTCAAGTCCTGGGATACGGGGATGAGCAACCGGTTGGGACGCGACTTGTTGAGCAGGCGCGGTAAACCCCAGACCAGTAAAAAGAACACCAACCCGGTCAGAAGAAAGAGAATCCCTAAAGACACCGGATCAAGTGGCATAGCGAAGTTTGTGCTATCCTTTGGATGCCGCCAGGGGAGAATCCTGTCGGCGTACATCGGCAGCCAGCTCAGTTATTTCGCGGATATCAGCGAATGACTGCTGCTTCGGAGTCACGATCCCGACAGAAAAGGTCATGAGGGGCGTCTTTTCCATCACGCCTTCCGCATTGGCAGCCATGATAAATCCCTGCTGGCGGTCCATGAAGTTATAGTGCGATTGAACTTCTTCCGCAAAGCGAGATTTGAGCCTCGCCCGAATTTTTTCAGCGGCCTCTTCGCTGCCGATCACGACGAAATTATCACCGCCGGCGTGGCCGATGAAATCAGTGGGCGAACCTAATTCGTCCACCACTTCACTCATCAGCATGGCTGCAAAGCGCAGAACATCATCCGCAGCCACAAACCCATAAACATCCTTGAACTGGTCAAAATAATTGATGCGAATATCCATATAAGCCCAACCGCTTTTACGGATGGTGCTGCGTAATTGCTCTTCTATCAATCTCCCCGCCGGCAAGCCCGAACGCGGATCGGTCAGCGCTTCACGCTCAGAGCGGCGGATGGCGCCCTGGACGCGCAGTTTGAGCTCCTCGATGTCGAAGGGCTTGGTGATGTAATCATCCGCGCCCAGTTCCAGGCCTTGCAACTTGTCGCTGCGTTCATCCTTTTGGGTAAGGAAAATTACCGGGATATGGCTGGTACGCGTACTTTGTCGGAGCCTGCGGCAGACCTCATATCCATCGATATCAGGCAGCATGATATCCAAGACGATCAGGTGAGGCAGCACCGTATGCGTTTTCTCCAATGCCTCAGAGCCACGCGGGGCCACATCCACATCGAATCCCAGGCTGTTGAAATAAATTTTTAACATATTGGAGATGTCATTATCATCTTCGACCACCAAAAGGCGCGCTTTTCCCATGGGTCCTCCTTAATCACTTCTATGCGACTGACGTGCACGTCGACGTACAGTATCGATCTGTTCTTCCGTGACCTCGCGCTCAAAAGAGCGGAAGCCGCTCAACCGAAAACCATGCTTTGCCGCCAGAGTGGATATTTCATCCACGCGTGTGCGGCTTATCTCTTTTCCCAAAGTAAAATCCTCAAAACGTCCTTCCAAAGCCAGGGTGATGGTCTCTGCCATGCAAGCATAAGCCTTCCCCGGCGGGAAACCGAAGTTAAAATGAAAATCAACGGGTCCCGGCACGTCCACCATGCCACCGTCTATCACTAATATATCATCTCTCACAGCCGCCACCATTGCAGAAACATCGCGAGGGCGAGCCACATCACATACCACACTCCCAGGCCGTAAATATTCAGGATGGACGACATCCTGGATCGCATTGGTAACCGTCAGGATCAACTGTGCCTGGGCGATATCATCCACACGGGTGCTGGTCCGAATTTGAGCTTTGCCAGGACCCTGTAAACGGGCGGACAATATTTCGAGGGCATCCTCCCGACGACCTATTAAGATCAATTCGGCCACATCATCGGCCAATAATTCCGCACAAATTCGCCCGATCGAACCGGTTGCGCCGACCACTGCAGCAGTCGCCTGTTTAAGAGGTATATCCATCAGACTTGCCGCCTCGCGAATTGCCTGAACGGCAATGGCAACCGTGTATGAATTGCCGGTCGTGACCGGGATCTCGAGCGCCCTGGCAATCGTAACACCGGCGTCACCGACCACTGAAGTGAATGCGCCCAATCCAAGCAGCTGAGCGCCGAGTTTCTCGGCGAAATGGCCTGTCTCAATAATCTTACGATAAACTGTCCGTTCTGGCAACTCCATCATGCGACGTGGAGTATACGGGCAAGCGATAAACCAACCCCTTATTTGTTTGCCAGTTGCCTGTGAGGTAATCCCTTCAATTTCGGAGATGTAAACAGGGGGAAAAAAAGTGGAGAAAAAATCTATCTGCCGCTCGGAAAGGATGCGGCCCAAAAACGGATATTTGCGACTGACATCCCGTTTCGGATCAATCGGGTGAATGATAAAGGCGAATGTATCCATGAAGCTACCACGACGTGAGTTCCAGTTCGCCTCGACGGGGATAGCGGCGCTTATGCAAGGTGGGATCTTTCAATTTAAAGTGATCGCTATCTTCATATTTAACATCCCGGTCGATGATGCGGCGGTCCTTGGTGGCAAACAGGACCACGTCTGATTCGATGGTGCGGGCCGGGAAGATCACCATACCGGCGCCGATGCGGCAATTGTGTCCCACACAGCCACCCAGGACCGGACGGTTGGCAAAGGTCAGTTTATCCCCACCATCTATCGCTTTGATCGGTGCCGGGATGAGATTGTAATCTGTAAAGGTATTGCCGGCCCCGATAAATGTATTCCGTCCAATCACGCACATTTGAAGGCAGGTATTCTGGGCGACCATGCCGTTTTCCATGATGGTGGTCATGAAAAGCGAAGCCCGGAAGGGCAGGAACGTACCGTCCCCCACCACGGAGAGCATTAACTGGCAGCCCTGAGACACATTGACATTACTACCAATGATGCAGTTTTCGATCACCGCCCCCGCACCCACGGTAACATTATCACCGATGGAAGAGGGACCATGAATGACGGCGGAAGGGTCGATGACGCAGTTCTTGCCGATCTTGACCGGCAGGGAGCATTCAAGAAATTGTTTCCCCTCAAAAACGGCTGTGCCGATCAATTTGAGCTTGAAGCCCAGGTCTTTATTGATCCGGTCCTCAAAGCGGGCGCCGCGGGCAAACAGGCCAAATACGCTATCAGCAATGAAGACATGGGTCCAGCAATCGATGGCCAGCATGGCCCTCAGCGGAACTTGATAACATAGATCGCCGTTCTCAGAGGCCATGTAAGTAGGAATGTGATAATAGCCGATCTCGCGGGATTGCATGCTAATGACCAGCGGTTCCACATCTGCTCGAGGGCCACGCGGGTAGTACCACAGGTCGGCGTAATAAAGGCTTCCGGCAGGGGTATAGGATACAGAAAGTGGTAAAGCATGCTCACGGAAGGCGCCATCGTCCAGGGAAAAAGCGGCTCGCACAGCCCGGTTGCGTTTTTTTGCCAGACGCATGAATTCGGTGATGTAACCCTCGTCGAAAAAGAGGTTATCCCGATAGACAATCATCGGTTCATGCGAGACCGGCAGATGCTCTCCGGGTGAGAGTTCGATTTCCTTCGTCACATACGGAGCCAGCAGATCGCGTTGATTTAGCCAGAGAGGTTTATTCTGGATGCGGAGATCTCGCGCCGGCTCGTTGAAAGGAGGAATATGACGAGGTGTCTTAAGAATAACTTTGAGCATCGCATTAACTCATCGGAGTTTGATTGATTACTATTGTACACGTACTATCGCCGCAGGCGATACATTTCTCTTCCTCTACTTCAAAATACCTTCCAGAGCTGAGCCAGTACAAGGCTTCCTGCAAGAGACCAACGGCCAGATGGCAGCATGGACCGCTCGATCGAAAGCTAGCGCCATCGCCTTTTGGGCGTCGTTCCCAGCATATAGGACAGCGTTCGATATGCCAGTAAATGAACTTCTCGTCCCGCTCCAGGCGGACGCGTTGGTCGGTAAATTTGTTGAATAAAGCTGCAAAAGCTTCACTGCCTTTTTTGAGTTTCGCCGGAAGCGGCAGGAGGCGGAAGGCTAAATCTGTCAATCCGAGTTCGGGCCCAAATTCACGCAGGCCATATTTAAAACTGGCACGGCCTACTCGCAAGGCCAGCCCTCGGCCTGTTCGAGGTCCGTAAGCGCTTTCGAGGCCGCTTTGCAGCTGGCTTATATCCCTAAAAGAAAAACCGAGGTCCTGGTTATAAGGAGGATAATTATTAATAAATGGTTGCAGATCTGCCAGGTTAAGCACCGCATTTACCCCACTGCGTCCCAGTATTTCTTCCATCGCCAAGAACAAAATCCGTCCCATGCGATTGGGGTAAAAATAAGTCTTTTCAGAAATCATGTGCTTAGTTTGTCCTCATCCAGGAAATCTTTAAGTTTGTGCATGAACGGGTTCGCGTCATCCAGCATGATGAAATGACCTGCGTCCGAGAAACGCTCGATGCGGGTATGCGGGATCCCTTCCATCATTGGCTGCCATTGGGTTGGGCTGACAATGATGTCTTTATCGCCGAACATGCCCATCGAAGGGACATTGATCTGGGGGAGCTTGGGCCGCAGGTCTGTCCGGTGGAGGGAAGCGATGCTGAGCAGGAAAGATTCGACCGTGGTGCGTGATAAATCCTTATCCATCATGTCAGGGAAGCGCGGGTCGCGGCAAATATAAGGTGAGGCCACACGCATCGCCATGCGGAACGCTCCCATCAAATTGAACAGGACGACTGCAATCGGCCTCAATCCCGCCAATTTCAAGGGTAAGGCCAGCGATGAACCGACAATGGGGGAGCCAACTACAACCACTTTGCTCACCCGCTGAGGGTATTGAATGGCGACAGAAAGGCTGACCGTTCCACCCATGCTGTGGCCGACCAGTGGGGCGCTTTCAATGCCCAGCCGATCCATGAATTGGTCTACGAGGCTGACAAAATCCTGAACTGCATAACTGTCGCGTTTCTTACCCGACTCACCAAATCCCCAGAAATCCAGGGCATAGGTCCGATAGGAAGTACCGAGGTAAGCCATGGTCTCCTGCCATAACCCCCAGGAACCCAGCCAGCCGTGTAAAAGGATAACCGGTCGTCCCCGCCCGTAAACCTCATAATGAACAATACCCTGGTCGGTCGTAATCGAGGACACGGTGTTTTCAATAAAATGGAGAGGCTTTTACTCTCCACTCTCCATTTCACTCAGGATACTATAAAGCAATTCCAACAAGATCGCTTTAACAGAGTTCTCGATCAGTGGCAGTACAGGGAACGAGTTTCACTTTTGGATCGAGACGAAGAGCATGGCGCATATCCTCAACCTCCCAGGCCTCCTGTAGATCCTGCTTATTGGCCGCAACGACATAGGGAGTTGGCGCATAGGCGCGGAATGTTTCGAGGATGGAGCGTGCTTCGCGGAAAGTCTCCGGGCGGGTACTATCCACCATGACCACGAAGCCCAGCATTCCTTCCGAGAGGATTTCCCACATGAAATCAAAACGCCGCTGCCCCGGCGTGCCGAACAAATAGAGGACCAGGTCGTCATCCACCGTGATACGGCCAAAATCCATCGCCACCGTGGTTGATTCCTTGACCGCTTTTTCACGAGCCGAGGAGATCTTGCGCTCCGTGGAGACCACGTCGATCTCGCTGACAGAACGGATAAATTCGGTCTTACCGGCGCTAAATGGACCCGTGACAACCATTTTGACAGTTTGCATGAGACGAATCCTCGAAAAGGATTATAGTGAACGTATCCGATTGATCAAGCGGTTCACTAAAGATTTCTGCTCTTCCTTATTGTCCGATGGGAATACCCGCACTGACGGTGTTTGCGGCGGAGCACCTTCCACCCGGGTGACCTCCACGAGCCCCGCTTGTAAAAGGCCGTAGACAATGCGGCGGGTTTCCAAATCATTCATTTTGGTGGCAGTGGAAATTTGCCGCATCGAGTTGCGTGGATTTATATATGAAACAACCCGCCACTCTTCGACGCTCAGGTTGACATTGCGCATATTGGTCCCGGGGCGGTCTGTAAATTTCAGCGCCATATCCAGGCTGGGAATCTCATCCTGCAATTGTTCCCATTCCCGCATCTGCCGCGAACCTTCAATGATCAGGTTTTCAAGGTCCAGGCGAACGCTGATCCGGTCATTTGGCGGGAGCAATTCATTCTCAAAATGGAAAACGCCTTCCACCCAGGTAAATAATCGCTGAACGATATCCGTAAAATGCTGTTTTAGATGGGTCAGGATATCTTCCTGAGTAAGATAGCCGGCATTAATTAAAAGCAAGCCCAGTTCTTTATCGGAAATATGCGAACCGCGCTGTTGAAGAGATTTATATTGGCCTGCGGTGAGTCTTTTTGCTTTGTATAAGACAGTTGCCAGGCCCCCATCCTCATGCCCGACCTGGGCATAGGCCAGTTTACCGCCACGGAAAGCGATCTGAGCCGTTTCATGGGGACCTTCAACGACAAGAGTCCCGGTTTTACTGGCCAGGTTGATCAAATTCAATAATTGAGTTATTGTAAAATCGCGCAGGTTGCCGCGCAGAGCCATGCTGGGCCTCAGATATGTCCCGACGAGGAATAATGTTTAAAAGGATTATACATGTAAGGTTGTGCTGCGTCAAAGGGTGTGGTTATCAAAACCGTTTGGCAAGGAAATTGAAATGTTTTAACCGTGGCGGCCTGGATACTGCCAATATTACGGTCACGCGCCTAAAAAACTCGCGGCTTTCACCAAGAAGAAGTATAATTTTCACATCAGGAGACATCTACGCCATGAAAATCCGCATCGAGTACTGCACGGTTTGACACTACACCGACCGGGCCGTGAGCCTGGTAACCGATCTGATCAAGAATTTCGAACCGCAAATCGAGAATATTACTCTCGTACCTGCCATGGGAGGCCGGTTTGAAGTCAGTGTGAACGACCAATTGATCTATTCCAAACTGGAGAGCGGGCGTCATGCTGAACCTGGCGAGGTCGTTAAGTTGGTAAGGAAACTGATCACAAAATAACCATCACCCTACGACCCGACCTTCCAAAACCTCACCGAGGAATACCTGCATAAAAGAGGCGAGTGTTTGCCGATATCCGGCCTACCAGCCATGTCTGCCTGGGTAATTTCCCATGAGCAATCATAAAATAATTGCGTTTGACGTATTGCAAAATTAATTACCATGCGTGTCCTACTGCAGAGAGTCAAATCCGGGAAAGTCAGCGTGGATGGCCGAATCGTTGCCAGCATCGGTCCTGGATTGGTCATCCTGGTTGGCATCGGCCGGGAGGACGATGAGGCGAAAGCCAGATTCCTGGCAGAGAAGATCGCTTCCATGCGCATTTTCGAGGATGAGGCCGGCAAGTTCAATTTGTCCATCCTGGATCGGGCCGGTGAAGCCATCGTCGTCTCGCAGTTCACTCTCTATGCCGACACCCGCAAGGGCCGGAGGCCCTCTTTTACCGAGGCAGCGCCGCCCGAGCTGGCTTCTCCCCTGGTGGATAAATTTGCAGAACTCTTGCGACTCCAGGGTATCCCTACCCAAACGGGTCTCTTTGGCGCTCATATGCTGGTCGAGATCGAAAATGACGGTCCTGTGACCATCTGGTTGGAAAAATAAGTTTCATTTTAATGTTTCACACTGCTTGACGATATAGAAAGGTTGTGCTAGTATCATCTCGGAGTACATCGTATAGCCTTGCGAAGGTTATATCAGCGCGAATTTCGCGCCGGTCGGTTCCGTGAAACAAACCAACCTTCGCCAGGATGACTAAAAAATCGACCTGAAATCATTTCCGCAAACATTTCCAGGAGGAGAACATGTCCAAAAAGGTAATCATTATTATCGCACTCGCTCTCGCGGCAACGATGCTATTCGCTGCCTGTGAGCGTTCCGCGGGCCAGCCAATCCTGGCTACACCGACCGAGGCAGGCTCCACGTCACTGCCGACCGGCATCAGCCTGGTGCAGGCATGGGGCACATCCACCGCCGTTTATCTTCAAACGGCCGCCGCCCAGGGTTTGATCTCGCCCACGCCTACGGAGACTCCCAACAGCCTTACCCTGATCCCGCCCACCGGAGCCGCCACCACGCCTGGGGCCAACCTTACACCAGTAATCGTGGTACCGCCCGCCACACCCGGCCGCCCGGCCACCTACACTTTGCAGCAAGGAGAATTCCCTTATTGCATTGCCCGCCGCTTTAATGTCAACCCGGCCGATCTTTTGGCTGCGAATGGCCTTAGCTCGGGGCAGATCCTGCAACCTGGCCTGCATTTGACCATCCCCGCCACCGGCACGTTCCCCGGTGACCGTGCCTTGCGCTCGCATCCTGCTCAATATAATGTAGCGGTCGATGATACCATCTACAAAATTGCCTGTTATTATGGCGATGTTGACCCCAATTCCATTGCCTTTGCGAATGGAATAGCCGTAACCACCCCATTGACCACCGGGCAGCTTCTGAACATCCCTTAGTTCGTTCCAGCTCTTTTTCTACGCCCAGGCGATTGTCGATCGCCTGGGCGTTATTTTGGAGAGAGAACATGGCATTTGAACTCCTGAAATCCGAGATCATTTATCCGGGCAGGGCTTTTACCATCCGCCGTGACACTGTGCGTTTGCCAGATGGCCATGAGAGCAGGTTGGATATCGTGGAGCACATTGGCTCGGTGATCATCATTCCCATGGATGCGGATGGCAACCTGCTTTTCGTGAGGCAATACCGTCATGCGGCGAGGCTCGAGCTACTGGAATTGCCTGCTGGAGTTCTAAATGAAGGCGAAGCCCCTGAAACGTGCGCACGCCGGGAGATCCGCGAAGAGACAGGCATGGCCGCTGAGAGAATTGAGCTTTTGGGGGGTTTCTACCTGGCTCCGGGTTATTCCACTGAATATATGGATGTCTTCATGGCTACTGAATTGCACGAGGATCCATTGGAAGCTGATCCCGATGAATTCCTCACGGTAGAGCGTATTCCTCTGGCACAAGCCATGAAGATGGCATCAGAAGGCCGGATCCCTGATGCCAAATCATTGGCAGCGCTCTTCCTCCTGAAATCAACTTTGGAAAAGCAGAAATAGTTGTATTTTGATAATTTTTTGGATGATATTCGCCAAAAATATTGGTGACAAGTCGCTGTGGATTTTGTGCATTATATAACTATCGAGAATAAAATCGGGGAGTTAAACTTTTAGGCTGACAAGTCAGGCCTACACAGAGAATATCTGTATACTATTCGAAGGAGTAAAGCTTTATGGAACGAAAAATGGTTACGATTGATGGAAATGAAGCCACCGCTTCAGTAGCCCATCGAGTCAACGAGATTTGCGCCATCTACCCCATCACCCCCTCTTCCAATATGGGTGAATTTGCCGATGATTGGTCGGCCATAAAGCGCAAAAACATCTGGGGAACCGTCCCGCTAGTGATTGAAATGCAATCCGAAGGCGGCGCCTCCGGCGCAGTCCATGGCGCCTTGCAGACCGGCTCATTGACGACCACCTTCACGGCCAGCCAGGGCTTGCTGTTAATGATCCCGAATATGTTCAAGATCGCCGGCGAGCTGACCAGCACGGTCTTCCACGTTTCAGCCCGCACGGTGGCCACCCATGCGCTCTCGATTTTCGGCGACCATTCCGATGTGATGTCCTGCAGACAGACCGGTTGGGCCATGCTGGCCTCGGGCTCGGTACAGGAAGCGCATGATTTTGCTTTGATTGCGCAGGCTTCCACCCTGGAAGCGCGCGTTCCCTTCCTGCATTTCTTCGATGGTTTCCGTACCTCTCACGAAGTGGCCAAGATCGAGCAGTTGACCGACGATGATCTGCGCGCCATGGTTGACGATAAATTAGTCCGCGCTCATCGCGCCCGCGCCCTTTCACCTGATCGACCGGTACTGCGCGGTTCCGCCCAGAACCCGGATATATTCTTCCAGGCTCGCGAGACGATCAACCCCTTCTATACCAAAGTTCCCGGCATTGTTCAGAAATCGATGGACAAATTTGCCAAATTGACCGGGCGAGCGTATCACCTGTTCGATTACACCGGCGCGGCCGATGCTGAACGGGTGGTGATCGTCATGGCTTCCGGCGGCGAAACCACCGAGGCGACCGTCCATTATCTGGTCGAAAAGGGTGAGAAGGTCGGCGTGATCCGTGTGCGCCTGTATCGTCCATTCGATAGCGCCGCTTTGATCAAAGCCCTGCCCAAGACTGTAAAATCCCTGGCCGTGCTCGACCGCACCAAGGAACCCGGAGCAGCCGGTGAACCGCTTTATCTGGATGTAATCAATGCCCTCTTCGAAGCCGGCCTCAAGGATATTAAAGTGATCGGCGGCCGCTATGGCTTATCCTCGAAAGAATTCACACCAGCCATGGCCAAGGCCGTCCTGGATGAACTCAAGAAAGCCACACCGAAGAATCATTTCGTCGTCGGCATCAACGAAGATGTGACCCATACCAGTCTCGATTACGATCCTCATTTCTCGGTTGAGTATCCTGAAACGGTCCGCTGTCTCTTCTTCGGACTGGGATCGGATGGCACTGTCGGTGCAAATAAGAACTCGATCAAGATCATCGGTGAAGAAACGCCGAATAACGCCCAGGGCTACTTCTATTACGATTCGAAGAAAGCCGGCACGCTGACCGTGTCCCACTTGCGCTTCGGTCCCAAGCCAATCCAGGCCCCTTACCTGATCACGGTCAATACCGCCAACTTTGTTGCCTGTCACCAGTTCAATTTCCTGGAACGATTTGATTTCACCAAGTTCGCCCAACCCGGAGCGGTTTTCCTGGTGAACAGCATTTACGGTCCGGAAGAAGTGTGGGATAAGCTGCCTCAGGAAGTCCAGAAGGACATCATTGAGAAGAAGCTCAAGTTCTACACCATCAACGCTTACGATGTAGCTGAAAAGACGGGCATGGGCAGCCGGGTCAACACCATCATGCAGACCTGCTTCTTTGCCATCTCCGGCATCCTGCCGCGTGATGAAGCCATCAAGCAAATCAAGAAGGCCATCCAGAAGACATATGGTAAACGCGGTGAAGCCGTCGTCCAGAAGAACTTCGCGGCTGTGGACCAATCGCTGGCCAACCTGCATGAAGTGAAAATACCGGCTAAAGTCACCAGCACTCTCACCCGGCGTGCACCTGTTTCTGACAAGGCACCGGCTTTTGTCCGGGACGTGCTTGGCCCCATGATCGCCTTCGAAGGGGATACGGTTTCTGTATCCGCCATGCCTGTGGATGGCACCTTCCCCACCGGCACCACCAAATGGGAAAAACGGAATATAGCGCTTGAAATCCCGGTATGGGAATCCGACCTGTGCATCCAGTGCGGCAAATGTGTATTCGTCTGCCCGCATGCAGTCATCCGCCACAAGGTCTACGATAATAAGTTCCTGGAGAAGGCTCCGGCAACTTTCAAGCACATGGATTCAAAATTCAAGGAATTCCCCGGCATGGCCTATACCGTGCAGGTGGCTCCCGAAGATTGCACCGGTTGCGCTCTCTGCATCGAGGCCTGCCCGGCCAAGGACAAGACCAACCCGGCCCGCAAGGCCATCAACATGGCTCCCCAACCGCCCCTGCGTGAAACTGAAGCCGACAATTGGGAATTTTACCTGACCCTGCCTGAAGCCGACCGCACCACCTTCGGTGTCGGCACGATCAAGAATTCACAATTGCTCCAACCTCTATTCGAGTTCTCCGGCGCCTGCGCCGGCTGCGGCGAAACCCCCTATGTCAAACTGATGTCCCAGTTGTTCGGCGACCGGGCGATCATTGCGAATGCCACCGGCTGCTCTTCAATTTACGGTGGCAACCTGCCGACCACACCCTACACATTCAACAACGAGGGACGCGGGCCGGCCTGGTCCAACTCTCTGTTCGAAGACAACGCAGAATTCGGCCTGGGCTTCCGCCTGACGCTGGATAAGCAGGTCGAATATGCCCGCGATCTCCTGCCCACCTTCTCTGCCGAAATCGGCTCAGACCTGATCGATGCTTTACTGGCGGCTGACCAGACTACCGATCTGGGCATTAAGCAACAGCGCGACCGGGTGGATGCGCTCAAACAAAAACTCGCCAAGTCCAAGAACCCGCAGGCCAAAAACCTGGCTGCAGTGTCAGATGCTCTGGTCAAGAAATCCGTCTGGATCGTCGGCGGTGACGGCTGGGCTTATGATATCGGTTACGGCGGTCTCGACCATGTCCTGTCAACCGGCCGGAATGTGAACCTGCTGGTGCTCGACACCGAGGTTTACTCCAATACCGGCGGCCAGGCTTCCAAGTCGACCCCCCGGGGTGCCGTGGCTCGTTTTGCAGCACAGGGCAAAGGTCTATCGAAGAAAGATCTTGGCCTGATGGCCATCGCCTACGGATACGTCTATGTTGCCCGGGTGGCCATGGGCTTTAGCGACCAGCATACGCTCAAGTCCTTCATTGAAGCCGAGTCCTATGACGGTCCTTCCATAATAATAGCCTACAGTCACTGCATCTCGCACGGCATTGACATGTCCAAAGGCCTTGAACAACAGAAATTGGCCGTTCAGTCCGGGCTGTGGCCGCTCTATCGTTATGACCCTCGCCTGGCTGCAGAAGGCAAGAACCCGTTGATGATCGATTACAAGGAACCGACCATCCCGGTGGACCAATATATGTACAACGAGACCCGTTTCCGCATGTTGGTGCAGAGTGACGAGGCCCGTGCCGAAGCCCTGCTCAAACTGTCCCGTGAGGATGCCAAGGCCCGCTGGAACTTCTACTCCCAGATGGCCGCCATGCACTACGGCAATGGCACGGAAGAAAAATAAATCCGTCCGAGAGAGGGACAGGCTTGCCTGTCCCTCCTTTCTTTATCAAAAATGTCTTATAATTATGAATAGAGAGGAGAAAATATGCCCGACCTGACCACTTCCTATCTTGGCCTGAAACTTAAGAATCCTTTGGTGGCTTCAGCTGCACAACCGCTCTCAACCAAAGTTGAAACGGTTAAAAAGCTTGAAGAGTTCGGCATCGCCGCGGTGGTAATGTATTCGTTGTTTGAAGAACAAGTCATCCATGAAAGCTTGGAGTTGGACCATTACCTATCCACTGGCAAGGATTTTTCCCGCGAAGTAGACAGCTATTATCCTGAAACCGGTAATTTCATCCTTACACCGGAAACGTATATCGAGAATGTGCGCAAAACCAAAAAGGCGGTGAAGATCCCCGTCATTGCCAGTTTGAATGGCGTCTCCACCGGAGGCTGGATCAAATACGCCCGCCAGATCGAAGATGCCGGCGCAGATGCGCTCGAGCTTAACCTTTACTACCTCGCCACCGACCCCAATATTACCAGCAGTGAATTGGAAGACAACTACATCAGCCTGGTCCAGGATGTCTGCAAGAGCATCAAGATCCCCGTCGCGGTCAAACTGAGTCCTTTCTTTACGGCTCTCCCCAATATTGCCAGGCGTATGGTAAGCGTCGGTGCGAAGGGCCTCGTGCTTTTCAACCGCTTCTACCAGCCAGATATCGACCTGGAATCTCTTGAAGTTGTCCCCAATCTGGTCTTGAGCAACTCAAATGAACTACGCCTGCCCCTGCGTTGGATCGCCATCCTTTACGGGCGCATCCAGGCTGACCTGGCCCTCACCAGCGGCGTCCATAGCGCCGAAGACGTTCTTAAGGCCATGATGGCTGGCGCCAGTGTGGCCATGACGACTTCCGAGCTTCTGCAAAGAGGCCTGGGCCGCATCCCGGAGATCCTGGCCGACATAGAAGCCTGGATGGTGGATCGTGAGTATGAATCTATCCAGCAAATGAAAGGCAGCTTGAGTCAGAAATCTGTCAGAGAGCCAGCCGCATTTGAGCGGGCTAATTATATGAAGGCGCTCACCTCTTTCAAATTCCTGCCTTAAGCGGAAATATCCTTCCCATACCCATTAAAATCCAACGCCTCTGCAAATTATTGCAGAGGCGGTTTTTTATAATAAGGGTCAGAACCTGGTTTATTCTTCAGGAACTGGTTCGGATTTGCGCTGGCGGAAGGTGATCCGCCCGCGGGTCAGGTCATAGGGGGACATCTCCACTTTGACACGATCGCCCAACAGGATGCGAATATAGTACTTGCGCATCTTGCCGGCAAGATAAGTCAAAATTTCGTGGCCGTTATCGAGGCGCACCCGGAATTGCGTTCCCGGCAGTGCTTCGATAACCAGTCCCTCGACCTGAATTTTTTCCTCTTTAGCCATAAACATCCTCCAGTTCCATGCCTGGATTACTCAAAATCCTTGTACTGGCGTCTCTTGATCCGGCGAATAGCCTTCTTCTTCTCCATGCGGCGTTGTTCGCTCTTGGAAACGAACCAGCGCTTTCGGCGGACAGTGCTCAAAATACCGCTCTTGACGACCTTTTTGCGGAAGCGCTTGAGCAGTGAATCTTGAGACTCAGTACTGCGTAAATTTACTACTGTCAACTTAATCACCTCCTCCCGTCGGAGGATCCTCGAAATAAAAAATAAAACTCGGCGTATCACAGACACAGCCGAGGAGGCGTAATGCTCAAAAACCATAATGAAGAACGCATCACGAATTTACGCTACACACACTCCCTGGCTGCCTGATTACTACCGGCAAAGACGGCAGCCACTCATATGCTAGTCTGTGAACTAAACGATTATACCTCAGGGTAGAATGCCTGGGAAGGGAAATAAAAAAGTCTCTTTGGCAATGACCTACTCTCCCAGGCAGTTACCCACCAAGTACCATCGGCGCTGACGAGCTTAACTTCCGGGTTCGGGATGGGACCGGGTGTACCCTCGTCGCTCAAATCACCAAAGAGACTTATTTCCTCATTAGACCAATAGTTATTGATATTGTATGAACAGTATTAAGTTCTCCGCACCACGCAAATTAGCCCTCGACCATTAGTACGGTTTAGCTCAACACATTACTGTGCTTACACATACCGCCTATTAAGCAGATAGTCTATCTGCGGTCTTACTCCTTGCGGAATACAGGGATCTTATCTTAGGGCAAGTTTCCCACTTAGATGCTTTCAGCGGTTATCTTTGCCAGACATAGCTACCCAGCGATGCCGTTGGCACGACAACTGGCACACCAGAGGTCTGTCCACTCCGGTCCTCTCGTACTAGGAGCAGCTCCCTTCAAATCCCTTACGCCCACAGTGGATAGAGACCGACCTGTCTCACGACGGTCTGAACCCAGCTCGCGTACCGCTTTAACGGGCGAACAGCCCGACCCTTGGGACCTTATCCAGCCCCAGGATGCGATGAGCCGACATCGAGGTGCCGAGCGAAGTCGTCGATATGGACTCTTGGACTTCACCAGCCTGTTATCCCCGGGGTAGCTTTTATCCGGTAGCCACGGCCCTTCCACATGGATCCGTGGGATCACTAAGCCCGACTTTCGTCTCTGCTCGACGCGTTGGTCTTGCAGTCAAGCTCCCTTATGCCTTTACACTCTTAGGGTGGTTTCCATTCACCCTGAGGGAACCTTTGGGCGCCTCCGTTACCTTTTAGGAGGCGACCGCCCCAGTCAAACTGCCCACCTGGCACGGTCCCCCGCCCGGATGACGGTGCGGGGTTAGGGTCTAAATGTAATCAGGGTGGTATTTCACCGATGGCTCCACCGAGGCTAGCGCCCCAGCTTCAAAGCCTCCCACCTATGCTACACAGATCACACCCAAACTCAATGCCAAGATACAGTAAAGCTCCACGGGGTCTTTTTGTCCTACTGCGGGTAGGCCGCATCTTCACAGCCATTTCAATTTCACCGGGTCCCTCGTTGAGACACTATTCTAGTTGTTACGCGGTTCGTGCGGGTCGGAACTTACCCGACAAGGAATTTCGCTACCTTAGGACCGTTATAGTTACGGCCGCCGTTCACCGGGGCTTCAGTTCAAAGCTTCGACTTGCGTCTAACCTCTCCCTTTAACCTTCCGGCACTGGGCACGCGTCAGCCCCTATACATCGCTTTACAGCTTTGCAGAGACCTGTGGTTTTGTTAACCAGTCACTAGAACCATTTCACTGCGACCCTCCAGCGCATACACGCCAAAGGGCACCCCTTATCCCGAAGTTACGGGGTTAAATTGCCTAGTTCCTTAACGAAGGTTCTCCCGTTCGCCTTGGTATACTCTACCCATCTACCGGTGTCGGATTGCGGTACGGGCATCTGAAATTCATCGCTTAGAGGCTTTTCTCGGCAACAAGGCTCAACCACTTACGCCTCAGGGGCACGTTATCACCTCAGCTCAACTTGCGGATTTTCCTACAAGTCTCAACGCCTAGATGGATCACACCAGCACAACCGATCACTGGCTGGCCTACCTCGTTGCGTCCCCTCATCGCTCCTTCCAGATGGTTCCGGAATGTTGACCGGATGTCCATCACCTACGCCTCTCGGCCTCGGCTAAGGACCCGACTAACCCGACGCGGAATGACCTGGCGTCGGAAACCTTAGATTTACGGCGAACACGGTTCTCACGTGTTTGTACGCTACTCATGCATGCATTCTCACTTCCGCCCGCTCCAGCCGTCCTTACGGTCGACCTTCACTGCTGGCGGAACGCTCCCCTACCATACTGTCTTGCGACAGCATCCATGGCTTCGGTACCAAGCTTAGCCCCGTTAAGTTTTCCGCGCAAGGTCACTGGACCAGTGAGCTATTACGCACTCTTTAAAGGGTGGCTGCTTCTGAGCCAACCTCCTGGTTGTTCAAGTAACCTCACCTCGTTTCCCACTTAGCTTGGATTTGGGGACCTTAGCCGATGATCTGGGCTGTTTCCCTTTCGACCCCGAAACTCATCTCCCGGAGTCCGACTGCCATATTATGGAGTATCGGCATTCGGAGTTTGGTTGAGTTCGGTAAGCAGTAAGCCCCCTAGCTCATCCAGTGCTCTACCTCCGATACTAAATATATGACGCTAGCCCTAAAGCTATTTCGGGGAGAACCAGCTATATCCGAGTTCGTTTGGCATATCACCTCTACCCACAGCTCATCCCCTAATTTTGCAACATTAGTAGGTTCGGGCCTCCACGAGCGTTTAGACTCGCTTCACCCTGGCCATGGGTAGCTCACCCGGTTTCGGGTCTAATCCCAACGACTATACGCCTTATTCAGACTCGCTTTCGCTACGGCTCCGGGTGTAACTCCCTTAACCTTGCCGCTGAGATTAACTCGCATGCTCATTCTCCAAGAGGCACGCCGTCAGGCATAGCGCCGCGCACCCGGGTTTCCCCGGAGCACCGACACGCCATTAGCCCTCCGACTGCTTGTAAGCTTACGGTTTCAGGTTCTATTTCACTCCCCTAACAGGGGGACTTTTCACCTTTCCCTCACGGTACTTGTTCACTATCGGTCGCCAAGTGTATTTAGCCTTGGAGAGTGGACTCCCCAGTTTCCTGCCGGATTAGCGTGCCCGGCAGTACTCAGGTATCCAGCGGAAGTCGGTTTGTTTTCACATACGGGACTGTTACCCTCTTTGGTTGGCTTTCCCATACCATTCTGCTAACATACCGATTTGTAACTTCCATATGCCGGACCCTACAACCCCGTCCGTGCAAGCACGGGCGGTTTGGGCTGATTCCCGTTCGCTCGCCACTACTAGGGAAATGATCTCTTTTCCTCCGGGTACTTAGATGTTTCAGTTCCCCGGGTGCCCTTCTCTCAATCTATGTATTCAAAAGAGAGATACTGCAGGTTCGCTGCAGTGGGTTTCCCCATTCGGAAATCTCCGGGTCAATCGCCTGTTCACGGCTAACCGGAGCTTATCGCAGTGTCCCACGTCCTTCATCGGCACTTGGCGCCAAGGCATCCACCGTAAGCTCTTAGTAGCTTCTCCACGTGATGCGGAGAATTTAATACTGTTCGGCCTACAAAAAAATCAATAACTATCGGTTGTCAAGGTTCTGTTTGGCCAATCCTGGCCAAATTCGCTGTCCTGCGGTCGTTCTTTTCCGTTGACCGGCGATCGGTGGGCTTCACATCTGTCAAGCACACGGATCGGCATTCAACTTATTTTTTTCGACAAGGCGACCCGGCTCATCGCCGGGTCGCAGATCATTCCCTAGCGTGTTGAGCTCAACTGCTTAATTTCCTTGCAAGACCGCCAACTTCAAACTCTTCGTTATCCTTTCTTGCGAAGGCTCAGTGGAGATGACGGGATTCGAACCCGTGGCCTTCGCCTTGCAAAGGCGCTGCTCTCCCGCTGAGCTACATCCCCGAGCACTTCCTGAAAAATCCAGGTGGGCCTGACTGGACTCGAACCAGTGACCCCAGTCTTATCAGGACTGTGCTCTAACCATCTGAGCTACAGGCCCGCTCAGGCTGGACCTTGACAACTGAGAAGTGATAGGAAGCTTACTTATCGACTTTCACCCACCGCGGATGAAAGAATTTAGTCGAGCGCAGGTCTGCACGAATGCTGGACCTTTGCTCAGATCTCTAGAAAGGAGGTGATCCAGGCGCACCTTCCGGTACACCTACCTTGTTACGACTTCGTCCCAGTCACCGACCCCACCCTCGACAGCGCCCTCCTTGCGGTTAGGCTACTGGCTTCAGGTGTTGCCAGCTCCCATGACGTGACGGGCGGTGTGTACAATCCCCGGGAACGTATTCAACGCACTATAGCTGACGCGCGTTTACTAGCAACTCCAACTTCACACAGGCGGGTTGCAGCCTGTGATCTGAACTGAGGCCGGCTTTGGGGATTGGCTCTACCTCGCGGCTTAGCGACCCATTGTACCGACCATTGTAGCGTGTGTGTAGCCCCAGATATAAAGGCCATGCTGACTTGACGTCATCCCCACCTTCCTCCGGCTTGATACCGGCGGTCCCGTATGACACTTGTAACATACGGCGAGGGTTGCGCTCGTTGGCGGACTTAACCGAACATCTCACGACACGAGCTGACGACAGCCATGCAACACCTGTGTAGGCTCCCTTGCGGGTCGGTCTGCTTTCGCTTCCCTACCACCTACATGTCAAACCTGGGTAAGGTTCTTCGTGTAACATCGAATTAAACCACACGCTCCGCTGCTTGTGCGGGGACCCGTCAATTCCTTTGAGTTTTAACCTTGCGGCCGTAGTCCCCAGGCGGTGAACTTATCGCGTTGGCTTCGGCACCGACGGCTTTGAACCCGCCGACGCCAAGTTCACATCGTTTACAGCTAGGACTACCGGGGTCTCTAATCCCGTTTGCTACCCTAGCTTTCGCGTCTGAGTGTCAGAAATAGTCCAGAAGACCGCTTTCGCCACTGGTGTTCCTCCCGATATCTACGCATTTCACCACTACACCGGGAATTCCATCTTCCTCTACTATTCTCAAGTCCGGTAGTATTGAACGACCTCTCCCAGTTGAGCCAGGAGCTTTCACATCCAACTTACCGAACCACCTGCACGCGCTTTACGCCCAGTAAATCCGGATAACGCTTGCCTCCTACGTGTTACCGCGGCTGCTGGCACGTAGTTAGCCGAGACTTATTCCTGAGATACTGTCCTTTCTCATCTCTCAGAAAAGTACTTTACGATCCGAAGACCTTCATCGTACACGCGGCGTTGCTGGGTCAGGCTTTCGCCCATTGCCCAATATTCCCTACTGCTGCCACCCGTAGGTGTCTGGCCCGTGTTTCAGTGCCAGTGTGGGGGACCACCCTCTCAGGTCCCCTACCCGTCATAGCCTTGGTGGGCCATTACCTCACCAACTAGCTGATGGGACGCAGGTCCCTCCCAAAGCGCATTACTGCTTTAGACCTCCAGCCTCTAACCCGGAGGACCACATGCGGTATTAGCAGTCCTTTCGAACTGTTATCCCACACTTTGGGGCAGGTCACCAACGCGTTACGCACCCGTTCGCCACTAAGAAGCCTCCGTATTGCTACAGAAGCTCTTCGTTCGACTTGCATGTATTAAGCACGCCGCCAGCGTTCATCCTGAGCCAGGATCAAACTCTCCGCAAAAAAATTCACCTCTTACGAGGTGTAAGTTACGGACAGAACGACAGGCTTGCTTCCTATCACTTTTCAGCTGTTAAGGTCCTGTGAACTAAGCGGGCGAAATTCTACCCGCGAGGTTCCTCGCTGTCAAGGCCAGAGAGACAAAAGCGCCGATGTTCTTTCATTTCTACATCGGCTCGTCAGACTACGTTGCTCGTTTCTTTGTGTCTCTGACGTAAGACGCTTTTCTGTTTTCAACAATCTGTCCTTGCGGACGAGATCTCAGTGGGCTTTAATGTGCTTGCCTATTATACGCATTTAGGCCAAGTTGTCAAGCAATTAAGGCACCAATTTGTCCTTTTTAAGGTTGTTTTTCCTCTTTCCATCTCGAATTCTTCCCACCTATCGTTTTAATCCCTTAATCCATCTCCTGGCGCCCTGTCAGTGCTCGCAGCAAGGTATTTTGATCTGCATACTCCAGGTCCCCACCCACCGGCAGACCCCGCGCCAGGCGGGTCACGCGCACTCCCAGGGCTTGCAGGCGCGGGTGAAGATATTGCGCCGTGGCCTCCCCCTCCATGGAGGGGTTGGTCGCCAGGATGACTTCCTTTACATTTCCGCTTTGAAGGCGTTCCAGCAAGGGTTTGATCTTCAAGTCATCCGGCCCGATGCCTTCGATGGGATTTAAAACACCCTGCAGAACATGATATTTTCCCTTGAAAGCACTGATGCGCTCGAGCGCCAGCACGTCCAGGGGCTCTTCCACTACACAGATGACGCTCCCATCCCGCTGGGCGCTGTCACAGATCTCGCAGCGCTCCCTTCCCGCGGCGGTGATATTGAAACAATCCTGGCAGAAAGTGATTCTGGTCTTGATATCCGTCAGTGCCTCGGCCAGGTGCCCCGAAACTTCCTCCGGGGCGCGCAGCAGATAGAAAGCCAGCCGCGAGGCTGTTTTCGGGCCGATACCCGGCAGGCGCTCAAGCGCAAAAATCAGGTTTTGGATCGGTTCAGGTAACATCTTTGCTATTCCATGGATACGACCGGCTTGCGACGCCTCCCCGCAGGGAGCGACCCGCTCACTTAATTAGAATGGTAGCCCTCCCGCCAGCGGACCCATTAACTGCTGTTGGAGTTCACGCGATTTATCCAGCGCCAGGTTGACCGCCGTCAGCACCAGGTCCTGGAGCATCTCGGCATCGGCATCTTTTAATAGTGCCGGGTCGATCTCTACCGACTGGCAATGCTGGTCGCCGGTCATGGTCACTTTGATGGCCCCGCCCCCGGCCGTCGCCGTGACTGTCTCTGTGGCCAGTTTTTCCTGTGCCTCGGCCATTTGTTCTTGCAGGCGCTGGAGTTGTTGCATCATTCCTGCTTGTCCGCCCATTGGACGATTAAATCCTTTTGCCATAGTTCTCTCCTATATTACTTGTGCACATCCACGATCTCACCGCCATGCCTGAGCGCTGCCGCCACCATTCCATCTGCTTTTACGTCCGGCGGGGTGGGATTTTTAGCATTCGTGACTACACAGCGTACGCCCAGATCCACCTTTAACACCTCCGCAATAGCCTGGCGAGTAATTTTCATTTGTTCGGGCGTATCCACTTTCGACCGTAATATTTCACTTTGGAAGCCGATCACCAATACATTTTCTTTAATATCCAATAATCTTCCGGAGTTCAGCAATCCGTTCAAAGATACACTTTTGGGTTTGATGGCAAAACAGATCTGCTTCCAGGATTTTACGACCTGATCAAGCGAGACGCTCGAACTGGTCCCAGGCTTGGGTTTTGAGGCGGGTTCTTCTGCCGCTTCCTGGTAAAGCACTGCGGGGGGGTTTTTCTCCGCCCTGGTTTCCGGAGCAGGTCTGGTCCCTGAAGAAGTTTTTGTTTCTGGCGTAGATCTGGTTACTGGTGCAGACTTCATTTCTGCAGTTGTCTTGAGGTCCCGGGGGGAACTTTTCGACGTAGGCGGCGGCACAGACGCAGGCGCTGCAGGTGCAGGCATCTCCAGCGCTTCTGCCAACGCCAGTTCCAAAGGCAGGGAAGGCTGCCAGCTTCCCCGCAAATCTGTTGCTGCCACATTGAATGCCCTGATCATTCGCAACACTTCTGCTTGCGTAAAGGCTTTGGCATGTTTTCCGGCCTGGACGCGTGTGTCGGCGGCCAGGTCCACCTGGGAGGCATTACCCATCTGGAGGAGCAATAAGGACCGCAGATAATCCACCACCTGGCGGGCCAGCAAGCGCGGGTCCGTTCCGGCATCCAGGCTGGTATGGATGGCATTCATTCCGCCAGCAGGGTTCCGTTCCTGCAATGCGCTGACCAGGGCCAGCACAGTCTGGCTGGTGGCTGTCCCCAACACGATCTGCGTCAGACCAAGGGTGATTTCCTTGCCTGTGGAGGCCATCTGGTCCAACAGAGAGATGGCATCCCGCATCCCGCCGGCGGATTGGCGTGCGATCAGCGTTAGGGCTTCCGCATCGGCAGTCAATTTCTCACTTTTGGCGATGCGCTTAAGTTGATCGACGATATCGTCCACCGGTACACGCCTGAACTCATGCCGTTGGCAGCGGCTCAGGACGGTCGCAGGGATCTTGTGCATCTCCGTGGTCGCCAGGATGAAAATAGCGTGCGGCGGCGGTTCTTCCAGGGTTTTTAGCAGGGCATTGAAGGCCGCCGTGGAGAGCATGTGGACTTCGTCGATGATGTAAACCTTGTACTTGCCCTGGTTGGGGGTGAAGTTGATCTTGTCACGCAGGTCGCGCACATCTTCGACCGAAGTATTGGAGGCGGCATCGATCTCGATCAAATCGAGGAAACGGCCTTCGGTGACAGCCTTGCAGTAGGCGCACTCATTGCACGGTCGTGCCGCCGGGTCGGGATTCTGGCAATTGACAGCTTTTGCCAGCAAGCGGGCGGCAGTTGTCTTTCCGGTCCCGCGCGGGCCGGCGAACAGGTAGGCGTGGGCCACCCGGTCCCCTACCACGGCATTGCGCAGCGTCTGGACGACATGCTGTTGTCCGACCACCTCGTCCCACTTTTGAGGACGCCATTTATTATATAAGGCTTGAGTCATATCCGTTTTTACCTGTCGATGGCTTCGGATTAAGGAACACGATAAAAAGCGCGGGCGATTTTTTGGGGATCGTAGAGGGCAGCAAGTTCGCCGGAACTCCAGACCGGCTCTGTACGGCCCCAGTAAAGGTCCGGCAGAGTATCGGTGCCGGATTTGGTATGCACTTGCACCGTGGCGCCCGGGAAGAGCGTCAACTGGGGGGATTGGGGGAAATTGTAACTGACGCCTTTATTATCTTCCAGGTACCAACCGGTCAGGTCGATTTTTTCGCTGCCCATATTCTGGATGACAACCCGTTCGTCCCCGACGGCCCCTGCCCCGATAACACCCACGATGCTGACATTCACATCCCCAGTTTCGGAGGTGACCGAGGTCAGGTCCGGCTGGGTGGGCGCACAATTGGCGCGATGGGCACGGTCGTAGAAAAAAATGATCGTCCCCGTCACGAGGCCAGAGACAAAAATGTTGAGCAGGAGATAGGAGAACAGGCGCCGGCGTGCATCCATGTGCCTGAATGATAGCACAAAACGAATGAACGTTGGAACGTTTTAACGTTCCCATGATTCACCGATTAAATGCCAACGCCACCCAATCTTCCATCTGGCATTTTTCCACAAAAGTCAACCCATTTTCAATTGCTGCAGAAGTGACCGCCTGGCTCTGTTCAGCCAGGATGCCGGATAAGATGATGCTGCCACCCGGCGTCACCAGGTCAGCCAGGCCAGCCCCGAAAAGACGGATAATAACCGGTGCCAGGATATTCGCCAGTACCAGCGGTGCCTGCCGGACCTGGAACCTGCCTTGCAGAACCGCCTCCACCGATCCAAGGCCTATCTCGAACTTTTGCGCCTCGATGCCATTGGAATCCGCATTTTCCCGGCTGGCCTTGACCGAGGCTTCATCGATATCCACACCCAGGGCGTACCCTGCGCCCAACTTCAGCGCGCCAATGGATAAAATCCCCGAGCCACAGCCAACATCGATCACAGAGGTCGGGCGAGGGGCCGGAGACGAGGTCCCATCGTGGGGTGTCTGTAATCCATCGTCAAAGAATTTCTCCATTAGCTCGAGGCACAACTGCGTGGTCGGGTGAGTCCCCGTACCAAAAGCCATGCCGGGATCGATGCGGATGGGAATGCGTTCCGCCTCCGGAGACTCCAGCCAGACCGGCACAATAATGAGCCTTTTTCCGATTGGGATCGGCTGGTAATGTTCCTTCCAGGCTTCCATCCAGTTTTGATCCGCCACCGGCCGGAAAACAGGCGCGGGCAGGGGCTGGATCATCCCCAGGTAGAAGAGCGACTCTTCCAATTTTTGGCGGGTTTCTTCCAGGTGATCATCGGCGGGCAGATAGGCGCGCACAGAGATGGGACCGGCAGCCGTGCCTTCGTCCTCATCATGAATGTAGTTGACGGCCTGCTCGGTCATCACGCCGTTAGGGGCAAAACGTGCCAGCACATCCGCCACGGCCTCTGCCAGTTCCCCGTTCACGGTCATGGAAATTTCGAGCCAGTTGCTCATTTTCGGCTATCCCCCCAGCGCTTCATTCAACCAATCGAGAAAGCCTTTTTCCTTTGGCTTGACGGTCGTCCCCAGGGTAGCCGCCAATTGTTCGAAAAGCTGGCGCTGCTCCTTGGTCAATTTGGAAGGAATATCCACGTTGACAATCACCAACTGGTCTCCCCGTCCCGACCTGCGCAAGTAGGGCACGCCGCGGGCCTTGAGGGTGAAGATCTTGCCTGGTTGAGTACCCGACGGGATTTTCAGTTTTTCCTTGCCGTCCACGGTCGGCACTTCCACTTCCGCCCCCAGCACGGCCTGGGCTACATTGACATCCAAGTTGAGCAGGATGTTATTCTCGCGACGCTGGAAGAATTGATGCGGCTTGACAGCCAGCAGGAGATAAAGGCCGCCCTGCGGTCCGCCATAGATTCCGGGCTCACCTTCTCCCGCCAGGCGGATCTGCGTGCCGTTATCCACACCGGCCGGGATGGCGACGACCTTCTTGACGGTTTTTCGCTCCAGGCCTTGTCCCCGGCAGGTATGGCAGGGTGTAGTGATGACCTCGCCGCGGCCTCCACAGGTCGGGCAGGGCCCCGATTGCATCATCGACCCAAAAATGGTCTGTCGTACCTGGCGCACCTCGCCGCGCCCGCCGCAAGTGGCACAGCGTTGCGGGCTGGTTCCCGGTTCCGCCCCCGTCCCGTGACAGGTCCCGCAAGGTTCATTGCGCGTCACTTCAACGGTTTTCTCGACCCCGAAGACGGCTTCTTCGAAGGTCAGGTCCACCTGCACCTGCAGGTCGCGTCCCCGGTGTGGCCGGCGTGCGCGCGACCCGACTCCGCCACCGAATCCAAACCCACCCAGGATCTCTTCGAAAATATCGCTGAAATCCATGTTGGCATAATCGGGCATACCGCCCATCTCGCCCAGGCCGGCCCGGCCATACTGGTCATAACGGGACCGTTTCTGCGGGTCCGAAAGGACTCCGTAAGCCTCGTTGATTTCTTTGAACTTTTCTTCCGCGTCCGGCTCCTGGCTCACATCCGGGTGATACTGGCGCGCCAGTTTACGGAAAGCCGTTTTGATCTCATCCACCGAAGCGGTCCGAGGAACACCCAGGATTTCATAATAATCGCGATTGCTCATAATCTCCGCTGCTCACGTTTGCAGGTTTTCCCGTTTGATCGTTGCGCCTGCAAATGTATGAACGTTCCACTCTGATACTGTTCACCTTTACCCAGAGTACACCAACGTGCGGTCGGCGCGCCTGTACCTGCGGTACTGCTTGCTCTTATGGTGCCCTGGAAAAAGCATCCAGGACAGGCAGGGCTGCCCCAGTTAACGCCTAGACGTCCTTCGCTTCACCTTCCACTACTTCCGGCCCTTCCTGCTTCGGCTCTGACTCGCCGCCTTCCGCCGGAGGCGTCTGTTGGGCATACGCTGCAATTCCAACTTTCTGGACAGACTGGCTGAGGGCATCCACCGCTTTACGGATGGCGGCTTCATCCTCGCCGTCTTTCAATTTCCTGACCTCTTCGATGGCAGCCTGCACTTCGCTCTTGACCTCCGCCGGGACCTTTTCTCCCAGATCGCTTAAGACTTTCTCGGCCCCGTAAATGGAGTTGTCGGCCGCATTCTTGGCATCGATCAAATCACGCCGGTGCCTGTCTTCGGCTGCGTGAGCTTCGGCCTCCTTGCGCATTTTTTCCACTTCATCCTTCGAAAGACCGGACGAGGCAGTGATGGTAATGTTCTGGCTGCGACCGGAAGCCTTATCCTGTGCCGTAACCTTAAGGATGCCATTGGCATCGATGTCGAAGGTCACTTCGATCTGTGGGATGCCGCGCGGGGCCGGCGGAATGCCATCCAGGATGAATTTGCCCAGCGACTTGTTGTCGATCGCCATCGGGCGTTCGCCTTGCAGGACATGGATCTCCACCTGGGTCTGGTTGTCACTGGCAGTAGAGAAGACCTGGCTCTTGCGAGTCGGGATGGTTGTATTGCGCTCGATCTGCGGCGTGGCCACGCTGCCCAATGTTTCAATGGAAAGGGTCAGCGGTGTCACATCCAGCAGGAGGATATCTTTCACTTCGCCGCCCAGAACACCCGCCTGGATGGCCGCGCCGATGGCCACCACTTCATCGGGGTTAACACCCTTGTGCGGTTCCTTGCCGAAGTACTTTCGGACGGCGTCTTGAACTGCCGGCATGCGGGTCATGCCGCCCACCATCACGATTTCGTTAATGGCGGAGGTGGAAAGACCTGCATCCGTCAGCGCCTGCTTGACCGGCGAGAGGGTTCCCTCGATCAGGTCCGCCGTCAGCTGTTCCAATTTTGCCCGGGTCAAGGTCATCACCAGGTGTTTCGGGCCGGAGGCATCCGCCGTCAGATAAGGCAGGTTGATTTCGGTCTGCATCATCGTTGAGAGCTCGATCTTGGCTTTCTCGGCGGCTTCGCGCAGCCGTTGGATCGCCTGCCTATCCTTGCGCAGGTCAATGCCGTTCTCCTTTTGGAACTCCTGGATGAAATAATCGATCACACGCTGGTCAAAGTCGTCACCACCCAGGAAGGTATTGCCGTTGGTGGAACGCACCTGGAAGACACCTTCGCCCACATCGAGGATGGAAATATCGAACGTGCCGCCGCCCAGGTCATAGACTGCAATGACTTCATTGGTTTTCTTATCCAAGCCATAAGCCAGGGAAGAAGCGGTCGGTTCGTTAATGATACGCAGCACATCCAGACCGGCGATCTTGCCGGCGTCCTTGGTGGCATTGCGTTGGGCATCGTTGAAATATGCCGGCACGGTGATGACCGCCTGTGTCACCGGCTCGCCCAGGAAGGCTTCGGCATCCCGCTTGATCTTGGCCAGGATCATGGCTGAGATTTCAGGCGGAGAATATTCCTTGTCATCCATCTTGACCCGCACGTCGCCGTTATCGGCCGGCAGGGCAGTATAGGGGATGCGTGGCAGAGTCCGCTGGACTTCCGCGTCTTCATACTTGCGGCCCATGAAGCGCTTAATGGAAAAAATGGTATTCTGCGAATTAACGATGGCCTGGTTACGCGCCACCCGCCCCACCAACCGCTCGTGGTTCTTATTGATCGCCACCACCGAAGGGACCAACCGCTCGCCTTCCGAAGATGGGATCACCACCGGCTCGGCGCCCATCATCACTGCGCCAACAGAGTTGGTTGTCCCCAGGTCGATTCCAATGATTTTTGCCATGAGTTCTCCTATGATTCAATAATTGCGTGTTCTTTTAGACAATTACAGACAAACGTTTAGCGTGTGAACCTGCCAGCGCGCAAACGTTTATGGTTTATTTCGCCACCCTCACCTGTGCCGGCCGGATGACTTTATCTCCGAGAATATACCCATTCCGTATCACCGCAATGACCTGGCCGCTTTCGTGGCCATCCACAGACTCAAGCGATACGGCCTCGTGAAAATTCGGATCGAACTGCTTTCCCTCCGCCTCGATCCGCTTAATACCCTCGGCCTCCAGGATGGATTGCAGCTTCCGGCAGATCAATTCGATGCCATCCGCCCAGGCCAGATCCGCCGGACGGGCTGTCAACGCGCGTTCCAGGTCATCCAGCACAGGCAGGTAACTTTTGATGATATTCCCTACGGCTACCTGGTAGGTCTCGGTTCTCTCAGCATCGACACGCCGCTTGTAGTTCTGGAAATCCGCCACCGAACGCTGCCAGCCGTCTTTGTATTCGGCAACCTTGGATTGCGCCTCGGCCAGTTGTTTCTGCAATTCCTCAACTACAAAGGTGTTCTCTTGCGGATTCAGTTCTTCCGGTGCTGTTTTTTCCCCGGCTTCTGCCGGCTGTATTTTCTTATTGCTCATTATCATCTCCTACCATGGTTTCAGATACCAGGCTGCTTAGCAAGTCAGCCATAAAGCGTACAGTTGGGATGGTGCGGGCATACGGCATGCGCATCGGGCCAAATACACCCAGTGTGCCAGTGATGATGCCCGGGATTCCATAACGAGCCATCACCACGGAACACTGTTTCAGTTCCTCCCATTCGCCTTCCCCCCCGATCACCACCTGGACACCACCGACCGAGGCATTTTGGGTCGTACGGGCCAGCAGATCCTGCAGGAGTGACCGCTCTTCGAATAGATGCACGGCCCGGCGGGCATCGCCCAATTCGAGAAATTCGGGTTCCGAGAGCACGTTGGTCAGGCCATCAAGATAGATCTCGCCCGAGACGCGCTGTTCGCCGCGGTTCATATCCTGCAAAACAAGGGTCAGGATATCCTTTTCCAACGCTTCGTTGCGCGGCGGCAAGGCCGCTATTTCTTCGGTGGTCTTGCCCAGGCAGACAATGTTCAACCGGTCAGCCACTGCAGAAAGACGTTCCTGTACCACCGGCTCTGCCAGGGTGAGGATCTGCTGGCTCACCTCACCGCCGGTCATGACCAGTACCATCAAGACTTGCCGTCCCTGTGTGCCGATCAGTTCCACGTGTTTGTAATGCGAGCGCTCGGAGTGCGGCGCAGTGACAATGGAGGCGGCCCGGGAGTGGTGCGCCAGGATGGAGGCCGCCAACGGCATCCACTGCTCCACGTCCTGGCGGGCCTGGTAGAACTGGTGCGAGATGGTATCCCGCGCCGGCTCTGGCAGGTCGGCCTGGTAGACCACGTGGGTGACGAAATACCGGTAACCTTCCTCAGTGGGGACGCGCCCTGCTGACGTATGCGGTTGGCGCAGGTAACCTAAATCGGTTAATGCGGCCATTTCGTTCCGGATCGTGGCGGAGGACATTTTGACCTTGTAGTGCTCCACCAGGCGCGCCGAACCCACCGGCTGGGCAGTTTCGGTGTAATCCCTCACGATCAGGGCAAGCAGCAAGCGTTGGCGTTCGGTTAGACTCGGCCATTGTTCAGTTTCCATTTTATTAGCACTCTCGGCAAGAGAGTGCTAAAGAGACGGGTAAAATCATATCATGCCTATAAACGAGCGTCAATAAGAGGACCGTTAGAAATTCTGGAGGCAAGCTTTTTCCAGGTTACAGTTTTCTTCGCACCTTGGGCGGGGATAATTGTTATTCCATTTCCTTGAAGGAATAATTCATTTCATCGCCGCCAATTTATTTGTTCCTCAACTCTTCGAACATATGTGACTTTAATTCGTTGCCAGCCTTTCTCCAGGTCCATAGACCATTCTGGTGTTTTCCGGTTATTGAGGTGAATTGATAACCCCCTGACGAACGGCAACCCGAATGCCATTGTCTTCGTCACGCCGAACTACAATCCCGGCGGCGTTGGCGGAATATACGATAATCACAACATCGGTGTGTGGTACGACGGAAGCAAGTGGGCGATTTTCAACCAGGACATTGCGGCGATGCCGGTCAATGCGTCATTCAATGTGTCCATTCTCACGGCGGGTGCCGGCGTTTTTGTTCACACGGCTACTGCGGGCAACAGTGCTGGCGACTACACAACGATTGATAACCCCCTGACGAACGGCAACCCGAATGCCATTGTCTATGTCACGCCGAACTTCAATCCCGGTGGTGTTGGCGGAACTTACGATAAACACAGCATCGGTGTGTGGTATGACGGAAGCAGGTGGGCGATCTTCAACCAGGACACTACGGCGATGCCGGTCAGTGCCTCGTTCAACGTGCTGGTGCTCGTTCCCGGTTCGGATATCTTCGTTCACACAGCTTCAGCCGGCAACAGCGCCGGTGATTATACAAGAATTGATAATGCCTTAACGAACGGACATCCCAATGCGATCGTCTTCACTACGCCGAACTGGAATCCCGGCGGTTCGGGCGGAACGTATAATAATCACAACACTGGTGTGTGGTATGACATTACAACCGATCAGTGGGCCATCTTTAATCAAGACGTGACGACAATACCAGCTCATGCCGCTTTCAATGTGCTGATACCCAATCCAGATACGAGGGTCTTTATTCACAAGGCGACGGCAGCAAACATAACCGCCAACGTAACAACCATTGATTATCCTCTTACAAATGGCAACCCCAATGCGATATTCCTCGTGACGCCAAACTATAATCCTGGCAACGTTGGTGGAACTTACGATAATCACCCCATCGGCGTGTTTTACAATGGAAGCAAGTGGGCGATCTTCAACCAGGACATTGCAGCGATGCCAGTCAATGCCACGTTCAACGTGTTTGTCCCCACGGCGGGTCCGGGAATAGGTGTCTTTCTTCATAAAGGATTTCCTCTCCCGCGGCAGCTTCGACGTGACCGCCCTGGTGGACCGAGGTGGCATCATCACCACAGAGAAAGAAGTCTTTTATGCCTCGGATGTCCCCGACAATTGGCAAACTCGTACCGTCCTGCTCTTTGTCCAGCAGGGCTATCAGAACTTGCGTCGTTTGCTCCATGAAAAAGAACCGCATCATTATTCATATCGCCTGCCTTCCCTCTCAAATCCTCACTCACCGGTCCACAACAGCGTCCACTTTGGGGATTTACAATCAGCAATCCATAATTCTAAATCCCTCCACCTGTCGCAGTTTGATGGGGATTCGTTCCGCGACTTTTCACATTTAAGTGACCTAAATTCCCCACCCTCACCTGGACCTATTCCCCATTCACCATTTACTATTAGCAGATTAAGTTGCTCGCCGTCAGTCTGCGATCCTGCTAACGCCGAGGCCGTGGCACTACAAGAGTTGGACTTTCGACGTTTGACCTTTGACCGTCAGCCCGCGCATCTGCCAACCTTCTCCTCCAGGAGTGATAAAATTCACTATATGCCCCCTCGTATTCAACAAGAATTGGAACACCTGCTGGCTTCCACCTCCGCCGAGGTCGGTCTTGCTTTCCATGACCTTGCCAGGGGCGATGAAATCCTGATCCACCCGGACATCCCCTATCATCCGGCCAGCACAATCAAAGTGTGCGTCATGATGGAGGCTTTTCACCAGGCTGCCACTGGGAGAATTCTCGCTTGACGATTCCATTCTGGTCACAAACAAGTTTCACAGCATTGCCGATGGCAGTCTTTTTTCCCTTTCGCGGGAAGATGACGGGGAGACGGATCTATATAATCATATTCACAGGCGCATCCCCATCCACGATCTCATTGTTCGCATGATCACAAGAAGCAGCAATCTGGCAACGAACCTGATCATCGAAAAAGTCGGAGCCCGGCGCATCACCCGGTTCATGTACGAGCTGGGTGTGCCGGACCTGCTCGTCCTGCGAGGCCCGGAGGACAATAGGGCATTTGCGCTGGGATTGAACAGTTCCGCCACCGCCCGCGGCCTGATGCAAATTCTGGTCGAACTGGCCTCAGGCCGGGTGATCAGCCGGGCTGCTTCGGATGAAATGATAGCCATTCTCAAGCAACAGCGTTTCAACGAAGGCATACCGGCAAAATTACCTCTCGGCGTCGATGTCGCTCACAAGACCGGCTGGACCGAGAAACTCTATCACGATGCGGCCATCGTCTACCCGCCTGACCGGGAACCTTACGTCCTTGTTGTCATGACCCGCGGCCTGGTGGAATTGGATGAGGCGCCTGCCCTCGTAGCTGAGATTTCTGACATCATCTTCCGGTCAAAGGTGTTTAATATAACAACCCCAAAGAGAATTTCTCGAAAACCGGCAATGAAAACATAAATTTCTTCCTTATCTTCATCTTTTATCTGCGCTCCATTTGTTCCTCGAGGCAAATATCTTTTTACACTCTTGAAAGGATTGACATGCGTAAAATCGGTTTCGTTTCGTTCGTATTATTGGTGGCCTTTATCCTGAGCAGCTGTCGCGCGGCTGCTCCAGCAACAACGACGGCTCCATCAAATACGCAGACTCCCCCAGGGCCGGCGGCCCCGGTATCACTTCCGGCCGATCTTGCTCCCGACAAACGCGTGGTCGGTTACTATGCCCAATGGTCTGCTGCCAAACAGAATTATTTCGTCTCCAATATTCCCGCAACCAAGCTCACCCACATTAACTACGCTTTCTCAAATGTCTCCCCGGGAGGCAAGTGCATTTTGGGTGACCAGGCTGCTGACGTAGACCGTTTTATTCCCGCATATCAGAGTGTTACCGGCAAGGCGGATGTGGAATCAGCCACAGCTCTCCATGGAAATTTCAACCAGTTGGTGGAACTAAAAGCCAAATATCCATATCTCAAAGTGCTCATCTCCATTGGCGGCTGGGCCTGGTCGGAGAATTTCTCCAATGCCGCCGTGACTGAGAGCTCCCGCAAGGTGTTTGTCAATTCTTGCATCGACCTGTATCTCAAGCAATACAAGGGCGTTTTCGACGGCATTGACATTGACTGGGAATACCCGGTGAGCGGAGGCCTGACGAACAGCGGCCGCCAGGGAGACAAACATAATTTCACCTTGCTCCTGGCTGAGTTCCGCCGCGGGTTGGACGTTCTGGGCGCCGCAAATGGGACCCATTACTTGCTGACAATGGCAGGCGCGACCGGACCCGGGGTGGACCAACACTACGAACGTCCCGAGATCGCTCAATACCTCGACTGGATCAATTTAATGACCTACGACCTGCATGGCACCTGGGATCTGACCACGAATTTCAATGCTCCTCTCTACCAGGCCACCAACGACCCAGGCGATTCTTCCCTCAACGATGATGCAGCCGTCCAGGATTACCTTGGCGCCGGTTTCCAGGCAGATCAACTGGTGATGGGGGTGCCGTTCTATGGCCACATCTGGAAAAGTGTTGGTTCTACAAATGATGGGTTGTATCAGACGAGTGAGGGGGCGGCTGCGGGAAAATATGAGCTGGGCTCCGTTTATTACAATGAAATCGTAGCCGATTATCTTCCCACCTACAAGCGCTCCTGGGATTCCGAATCGCAGGTGCCGTGGTTGTATAACATCAACACGGCCCGCTTCGTCAGCTACGACGACCCTCAATCCATCGCCGCCAAGGCCGGCTATGCCAAAGATCAAAACCTGGGCGGGATCATGATCTGGGAATTAAGCCAGGGGAACACCGAAATGGTCGATGCCATCCAGAAAGGCTTCCAGGCCGGCGGTGTACCCCATACTGCTCCCACCCGTGACCCGAATGCCGTCATCATCCCCCGTCCCTTCTCGGCGGTAATCAATCCCGTTAGCGGGATCAAGGTAGACGGCGCTCTCGATGACTGGACCGGCGATCCAACCTTCACTCTCAACGACAAATCCCAGCTGGCTTACAAACTTTCCTCCAATAGTTGGACCGGACCGGCTGACCTATCCGGCCAGATTTGGACCGGCTGGGCGCCAGACGGCCTCTATTTCGGCATCAAAGTGGTCGATGACGTCCATGTTCAGACCGTTGCCGATTTGAATTTATGGCATGGGGATTATGTGGAGTTCCAGTTCGATACCCAGCTGGAAAAAGACCGCGACAAGAAAAGCATGAGCAGTGATGATTACCAGATCGGTGTCTCGGTCGGCGACTTTGCCTCCGTCGCGCCGTATGCTTACTCCTGGTTCAACGGACCCGATGCGGCAGGCCCAATCAATATTCAGCAGGCGCAAACTCAAACTCCCGATGGCTACATCCTCGAAGTATTCTTCCCGGTGGATGTGCTCAAAGGGATCACCCTTTCTCAGGGAGCCATATTTGGGATGAACGTCAGCCTGAGCGATGCGGATAGCGCGAGTTCAGGCCAGGAAGCCATGCTTTCAACTTCATCCACCCGCACCTACGCCGACCCGACTACCTTCGGAGCCATCACGCTCAAGTAACCCCGACTCTGGAATTAAGGGACCTTCAGCAAGTCTTCCTCGTTGAAGGTCCTTTTTCTTTTTGTCCTCTGCCTGGGTAATCCCAGCACAAAGCCGCGCAACTTATAACTACCGCCGCCAGAACTGGAACAGGGATAATCCCTGGGCTGCCAGGGGCAGAGGGATGCCAAAGATATTCAGCAACCAATAGTTCAGGCTCCAGAACGCATTAGCTATAAAAGGCACATACCAGAGTACCGCGAAAACCAGCAGTAATAACATGAAGCCGGCCTGATCCAATCGCTGCCGGATCGCCACAGGGAGATATGGAGAGATGATGCCATAGCCATCCAACGGTGGGATGGGGATCAAGTTTAAAATCACAGCCGTGATCTCCAGCAAAGCCAGGAAAGCCACTGCCGGCCAGATCCCCCCGCCAGTTGCAGGAGCAAAGTGCAGCGCTACCGCCAGGACGATCGCCAGCAGCAGGTTCGCCGCCGGCCCGGCCAACGAGACCGCACTCTCCCAGCGTTTACTGTGCAGGCGCCACTTCTCGATATAAACGGCGCCTCCCGGCAGGCCGATCCCGCCCAGGAGCAGGAACACCATCGGCATCAGAAGCGATAACACCGGATTGGTATATTTCAGTGGATTGAATGTCAGGTAACCCTTCTCCCGCACGCTCGTGTCCCCGCCAAAATAAGCCACCAGCGCATGCGAAAATTCATGCAGGCATAGCGAAAAAATCCAACCGATGATTACAATGAAAAATGTCATTGGTTGTACCCGTTTGGATGTGTCCGATGCCATTCCCACGCGCTGGCAATGATGTCAGTCAGCTCGGGGTGTTGAGGTACTCCAGCCCAAT
Source organism: uncultured Chloroflexia bacterium (assembly GCA_963831885.1). Lineage (GTDB taxonomy): Bacteria > Chloroflexota > Anaerolineae > Anaerolineales > Villigracilaceae > UBA877. The sequence continues at coordinate 154,916 of CAWHSJ010000002.1, forward strand.
TCGCGGCGTATTTTTTCCGATGAAGCCACCAGCCGCGGGGCATCTCCCGCCCGGCGTGGAGATTTGACGACCGGGATCGGGTGGCCGGTGATTTGGCGGGCAGTCTCCACCACCTGCAGGTTGGAGTAGCCGCTGCCGTTGCCGATGTTGTAGATCAATCGGTCATGCTCGCCCAGGGCCTCCAGGGCCAGCAGGTGCGCCGAGACCAGATCGGCGATATGAATATAGTCACGGATGCAGGTGCTATCCGGAGTAGGATAGTCAAAACCGAAGATATTAATGGCTTCGAGTTGCCCCAACGGCACACCCAGCACACGCGGGATCAGGTGCGATTCTGGTTGGTGAGCTTCCCCACGTCCGGGGAGCGCCCCACATGCGTTGAAATAGCGCAGGGCACCGTAATGCAAACCGTGGATGCGCCGATACCAGTCCAGCGCCTGCTCGATGGCAAGCTTGGTAAAGCCATAAGCATTGGCCGGGTCAAGCGGCGCATCTTCGTCCAACGGCGCGTCGCTGGAAGCATATACTGCTGCGGTCGAGGAGAGCACGAACCGGCGCACTCCTGCGCGGGTGGCTGCCTCCATTAGTTGAAGTGAATTGGCCAGGTTATTCTTGAAGAATTTGCCGGGATCTTTCATCGACTCACCCGCTTCGATGAATGCCGCGAAGTGCATGACCGCCTCATATTTCTCACCTGCCAGAGCCGCGGCCAACGAGGCGGTGTCGGATAGATCCGCCCGGATAAATTTTGCCCCTGCCGGCACGGCTGCCCGGTGACCGGTCACGAGCGAATCGTAAACCGTAACGGAATGACCGGCCTGGAGTAGTGCTTCAGCGGTGGCCGAACCTATATAGCCCGCCCCCCCGGTGACAAATATATTCATATGATTTCTCCCAGCTACCTTTATTGGAATTTCCCCGTTCTTCGGGAAAGACCTTAAGAGAGATGCGATTTCATTCGCCCGGCAGACCGGACGCGGATTCGTCGAAAATTATAATCTACTTCCTCTCTGGTGCTTGACGGGCAGATGGGGTTCGCATTATACTCACGCTGCCTCGGGGTGTAGCGCAGCTGGCTAGCGCACCGCGTTTGGGACGCGGTGGTCGGCGGTTCGAATCCGCCCACCCCGACTCGCCGCCGAGAACATCCTGCTTCTCGGCGGTTGTGCTATTGAAACTAGGATATGGCAGGATATGCTACAATAATGTGGAAAGGGCTGCAACATGGCGCGCACAAAAGTTGATGGAGTTATCGAAGCTGTCCGCTACGATCCGGGCGGAGTTATTGCCGTAGCACGTGCATACGAACGCCGCGGTGCAGTTTGGTCGGATCAGGTCCTGCTCGAACGGAAGGACCTCGTCGCAAAATTGAAGCAGGGGAAACATTTTGTCACGGGTGTACGAAAAACATTTCTCGGCAGTGTTTTCGATACAGGACCGGCGGTGCAGTACACGGGAGAATACATCCTATCCGACGGTCAAACAGCCTCGCGGGATATGTTGGCCGGAGTGTCGATCTTCTAGCTTATTCAATTTAGTTTTGTCTGGAGGGTTTTTTCATGAGAATCATTGACCAGACCCCATTCTTTAAAGAGAACGGCGAAATAAGCATTGTTGATCGCGGTAAAGCGATCATGCAATACGGTTTCGGTTGGTTTAAAGATATCGAAGCCCAAAAAACGATCATTGCCGTTTTTGAAAAAGTGCTCGACAAAAATTATTCCCTCCTGAGAAATGTAACTCCACCCGGCCTGGAAGCCAGGATACCATTTATTCTGGTCGGTCCAACAGGCGTCTTCGTTATGTCCGTAACGCCCCTGACGGGCATGTTCCGTGCCAAAGGTGACCAGTGGGGCACAGTGACCGGAAGCACCTACAAGCCAATCAAGCCCAATTTGCTGACCCGCACCGAACGAATGGCCCGGGCCATACAGGTTTACCTGCAACGCCAAGGATATACTGAAATAACCTCCGTAGAGGCCGTCCTGCTCTGCTCAGACCCTTCCATTACCGTTGACAGTCTGCGACCTATCATCCGGGTGGTTTTGCGAGATGCGCTGGAACGGTTCGCCGTCTCCATTGCCCAGGCACGGATTATCCTTAGCCCAGAAACTGCCTATAATATTGTTAAGCGGATTCTGAATCCTGCTCCACCCCCTTCCCCACAGCAGCCTGTAGAAACCCCGCCGGCCGAGGCCGAGGCAGCGGTTCCGGCCGCTGATTTGGTAGAAGACCCTTATGTACCGTCCTTTGCCTTACCACCAGCCGAATCCGCTGTCGAGGAGACACTGACGCCTCCCATCCAGTTTGCCCAAGGGGAGACATTTCCTGTTGCTGCCCCGCCGGCCCGCGCCCGCAAGAAAATTTCCAGGGGGCAATGGATTTTTCTAATCGCCTTATTCGTCTTATGGTTATTGATCATGGCAGCCTTCGCTTTCGTCGTTGCCAAAGATCTTGTCTTGTAGAGCCTGTCTCCTTGAACCCGCCCTTCCTTTCGCTGATCATCCCAGCACATAATGAAGAATCCCGCCTGCCCCGCGCCATGGGGCAGGTCTTTGCATATCTGGAGAAACAGGCGTTCTCGAGCGAAGTGGTGGTGGTCGAGAATGGCAGTCACGATCACACACTGGAAGTAGCCCAAAAATTTGCCACCCACTTCCCAAGCCTGGTTGTCCTGCATGAAGATTTGCCCGGGAAGGGCCGCGCCGTCCGCAGCGGCATCCTGAAGGCGCGTGGTGAATATCGCTTCATCGCCGACACGGATTTTTCGATGCCGGTGGAAGAGATCAATCGCTTTTTACCACCCGCCTGCATGTGTGATATTTGCATCGCCTCTCGTGAGACAGCCGGTGCAATCCGTTATGATGAACCCTCATACCGCCATCTGACCGGGCGCGTTTACAACTTCCTGATCCGCACGCTCGTCCTGCCCGGCTTGCAAGATACTCAATGCGGTTTCAAGTGTTTCAGTTCCGCCGTTGCCGAAGATATTTTCCGCTACCAAACCCTCACCGGCTGGTCCTTCGATGTTGAACTGCTGGCTATCGCCCGCCGGCGCGGCTATAAAATCGCTGAGATTGGCATTCCCTGGTATTACACAACCGGGAGCAAAGTCAACATCCTGCGCGATTCCAGCCGCATGTTCTTTGACCTTCTCACCATCCGCCGCAATATCCGTAAAGGCATTTACGATGCATAACAGCTCACCCCTCGCTGCATCTTCAAGGCGAGGGCCCTTCCCCACCCTTCAATTTGAAAAAGACCTATGGAAAGATGGTTTCAACGGTATCACTGGAATAGATGAAGCCGGGCGCGGCGCCCTGGCTGGACCCGTCGCGGCAGCCGCTGTTATTCTGCCCCCCGACCCTTCCCTGCTGGAGAGTCTCGCGGGAGTACGGGATTCAAAACTGATGACCCCTGAGGCACGGGAAACATGGGCACCCCGCATTCAATCCGCCGCCCTTGCCTGGGGCGTGGGTTTTGCCACGCCAAAAGAGATTGACACGATAGGAATACTCCCCGCGACAAAATTGGCAGCCACACGCGCAGTGGAGGCCCTATCATCACCATCAGGTTCCATATCCCCGGATTACCTTCTCACCGATTACCTCATTTTCCCTGAAATTGACCTTCCCCAAACTGCCCTGGTCAAGGGTGACCAGCTATCGCTAACCATCTCAGCCGCCTCGGTGTTGGCCAAGACGGCCAGGGATGCTTACATGCGCGCAATCGACATTGAATTTCCAGGCTATTTCTTCGCTCGACATAAAGGCTATGGTACGCCGGCCCATCTGCAAGCTTTAAGAATGATCGGGAGGTGTGAAATACACCGAAAATCATTTTCGATGCCACAAATTGCACCAGCAATGGAATAAAATGGACGGCGGCATATCCCGCCAGCTTAATGGGGTAAAATACTCACATGCAATCATCATTGGAAAAACTGCGTAAATTCTTCCGGCTCGAACATGAAAACAGGTATGGCAATACCGCTGTCATCGGTGGACTGGCAAATATTCTCAATTTATGGGAAGGTGAAGCCCGGAACGATGGCTTACCTGAAGAGATAATCCAGGCGACTGGTACGACCTTGCGGGGTTACTCCGACCAAACCCCCGAGGCCCGTGCTGAAGCATTGAAAGTCCTTTGGAAACAGATCCAGGAGAAAGTACCTGCGGCTGCTGCCGCAAACAAGCAACCTCCGACGCGGCCTCCCATTCAGGAACCGGAACCAGTTGTTCAAGAAAATATTCCCATGCCGGAACCGCCTCCTCCGGATGAATCGACTCCAGTAAGGGAAGAGCCTGCACCTGATCAAGCTCAGCAACCGCCCACGTCCAGACCCTCCGACTTGATCCCTCGGGCAGATTTTTCCCAACCACCCTCGAACAAGAACGCTTCTCCCCCAGCGCGTCCGGGTGTGGCTCCAACCACGCCCAGAACTACGGGCCGGGCCGATAACCGACCTGGCGGGATCACCAGTAAACGTCCCATTGCCCTGAATGCCTCTCTGACCGTTTTGGCAGGCGTAGGACCGCGTAATGCGGTCATGCTTTCGCGTCTGGGTTTGAATAATCTGGGCGACATGCTCTACAACTTTCCCCGCCGGTACGATGATTACAGCCAGCTTAAGCCTATTCGGGATGTATTTTACGGGCAGCAGGTAACGGTGATTGGGACTGTGACGACTATCGATAGCCGGCAGCTTCGCGGTGGGAAAAAATCCATCGTTGAGGTCATCATCAACGATGGCACAGCCGGCCTGCGCTTGACCTGGTTCAATCAGCCCTGGTTGGCTAACCGGATCAAGGTTGGCGATGCAATTTCCGTCTCCGGAAAGATTGATCAATATCTCGGCCGCCTGGTGATGACCGGCCCGGATTGGGAACCGGTTGAAGTTGAAAATCTGCACACCAACCGGATCGTGCCGGTTTACCCGCTGACGGCCAACGTCACCCAGAAATGGCTGCGTAAATTAATGCATCAGGTGGTGACTTATTGGGCTCCAAAATTGACCGATCACCTCCCGGACACCATCCGTCAATCTGCTGCTTTGCCAGACATCGGAACAGCACTCCTCCAAATACATTTTCCGGACTCGGACCAGAAGCTGCAAGCCGCCCGGCAGCGCCTGGCCTTTGATGAAATCTTTTTCCTGCAGACTGGCGTAATGCGCCAGCGGAGGGATTGGCAAAAGGTCCCCGGGCGAATCTTCGAAGTGGAAGACGCATGGTTGGACACTCGTCTTGCCGGTCTTCCCTTCTCCCTGACGAATGCCCAGAAAAATGCGATTACAGATATCCGTGCCGATTTGAAATCCGGCCGGCCGATGAACCGTCTGTTGCAAGGGGATGTTGGCTCCGGCAAAACCGTTGTCGCCGCCCTGGCTGCTGCCATGGTGAACCAGTCCGGCGCGCAAGCCGCCATTATGGCGCCCACCTCCATTTTGGCAGAACAACATTACCGCAATTTTATAAATATACTGGCAGTTGATGAGAGTTTACTCAAACCAGGGCAGATCCGCCTGCTGGTCGGAGATACTCCTGAAAAAGAAAAGGAGGAGATCCGCGCCGGTCTCGCCAGTGGTGAAATAAAGATCCTCATCGGCACGCACGCATTACTCGAAGAGCCGGTTACGTTCGCCGACCTGCAGTTTATTACGATCGATGAACAACACCGCTTCGGGGTTGAGCAGCGTGCCGCTCTGCGCAGCAAAGGCACCAATCCTCACCTGCTGGTAATGACCGCCACACCCATTCCACGGTCGCTCGCCCTCACGGTTTATGGCGATCTTGATCTCTCCGTGATGGACGAGATGCCGCCCGGGCGCCAGGCCATCGAGACGCATGTACTGACACCACTCGAACGCGAGCGGGCATACACCCTGGTGAACAGCCAAATCAAGAACGGCTACCAGGCGTTCATCATTTATCCCCTGGTGGAAGAGAGTGAGAAGTCCGAACTTCTGGCAGCTACACAGGAACATGAACGTTTGCAGACGGTAGTATTTCCTCGCTTGAAACTGGGCCTCCTGCATGGACGGATGAAACCAGATGAAAAAGATGCAGTCATGCTGGCTTTCCGCGATCGAAATTACGATATTTTGGTCTCCACCACGGTGGTCGAAGTCGGTGTGGATGTGCCCAACGCCACGGTTATGCTGGTGGAGGGCGCCAACCATTTTGGACTGGCCCAGCTACATCAATTGCGTGGGCGGGTCGGCCGCGGGGAGGCTCAGTCTTACTGCCTGCTCATCCCAGACCACGAAGATGCGGCTGAGAACGAGCGCCTGCAAGCCATGCAAGAGACCAATGACGGCTTTGTCTTAGCTGAGCGTGATTTGCAGCAGCGCGGCCCGGGTGAATTTCTGGGAACACGCCAGGCCGGTTATGCCACTTCTTTGAAAATGGCTACGCTCAGTGATATCCCATTGATTGAAAAAGCACGTTCCCAAGCCCAGGCGCTTTTCGCCCGCGACCCCGATTTGAAAGACCCCGAGAACAGCCTGCTGGCCGAAGCACTTGGACGGTTCTGGGGCATAGGCAAAGGAGATGTAAGTTAATGGTCCGTGCACTTTTTCCAGGAACTTTTGACCCAATTCACTATGGTCATGTTGATATTGCGACGCGCGCGTCGCGTCTTTTCGACGAATTGATCATCGCCGTTTACGATCGTCCACTTAAATCATTGATGTTTTCTCCGGAAGAACGTATTTCCCTTGTTACCGAAACTTTCAAAGATTTCCCCAAACTACGCGTGGTGGGCTACAGCGGCCTGACCGTTGATTTTTGTCGAAAACACGATGTGCAGGTGATCATCCGCGGCCTGCGCGTCTTTTCAGATTTCGAGTTTGAGTTCCGGATGGCGCTCGCCAATCACCGCCTGGCCCCGGATATCGAAAGTATCGCCTTCATTACTGACGAAGATCATACCTTTCTATCATCCAGCACGGTGCGTGAAATAGCCTCCCTCGGGGGAGATGTTTCCAGCATGGTCCCGCCGCACGTCGAAACGGCCGTTAAGAGCAAGGTTAAAAATATGAGCGACCAGCAGCTGCGCCCTTTCGGGATTAAAGTATAATTAAGGTGTACTGCGAAAATATATGAACCAGCCAGCCTCGATTTACGGGTGATGCGGCTGTTTCCTGCCAGAAAAATCGTAAGGAGCAGAAGATATCCTTCTGATCAAGCGGAGGAACCAATGGACATTCTTCACCTAGTTGACCGCCTGGAAGAGCTATTCAATAACAGCCGTCCCATCCCGCTTACACACAACGTAATTGTGGATGAGGATAAATTCCTGGACATCATCGACCAGATGCGCATCTCTGTCCCGGAGGAAGTAAAAAAAGCGCAAGAAGTCTTTTCGAAAAAAGACCGGGTGATGGCCCAGGCGCAGGAAGAAGCTAACCGGACCTTGCAACTGGCCCGAGAAAAGGCAGATGGGCTGGTCGAAAAGGAGTTGCTCGTCCAGGATGCCAAACGCCGGGCCGACCAGATCATCGACCAGGCACGTGTGGAGGCCGATAATATCAAGAACGGTGCTGATCAGTACGCCATGGATTCTTTGATGAAGATGGAGAATGAAGTGGAGCAATTATTGACACAACTTCGCAACGGAATTCAGGTTCTTGAGATGAAACGGCCCGTCGCCGAAGAAACCAAGCCATAAAAAAATGACAGCCTCCGCAAAAATGCGGAGGCTGTTTTCATCATATAACAGAAATACTTACGCTGCCAAACTCTCCAGGTTACGGATCACCATAACCACTTTCCCTTTAATTTCCAGGGGCTCATTTTTACTGATCATGATTGGCTTCATGGTCGGGTTGGCAGGTTGCAGACGGTAATTATCCTTTTCTTTATAGAAATACTTGAGCGTAGTCTCATCACGGGCCGGGAGCCAGATTGCGACCATATCGCCATTGCTGGCATGTTCCGTACGTTTCATAATGACGATATCACCGTCGTTGACCATCGCGTCGATCATGGACTCTCCCTGCACTTTAAGTGCAAAGAGGTCGGCGCCTTTCTCACCCATGGGTAAAACACTGCGGGCCACATCCACACCGTCGATTTCATCGCCGATGTACGTTTCACGACCTTCAGCAGGAACCTGGATGGGCATGCCTGCGGCAATTGGCCCCAGGATGGGTATTTTAATCAGATTATGAGTGATTTTGCCACTTAACCGTAAAGCCCGGGAGAATTTGGCATCCCGCTCGATGTATCCCCACTCCTCCAATTGCTTGAGGTAATAGGTCACGACCGAGGTGGAGGAAATACCGGTCGACTCTCCGATCTCACGGATGGAAGGAGGATAGCCCTTGCTCAATCGTTCATCGAGGTATTTCAGGATCTTTTGATGCCTATCTGTCAAACCTTTGCTTGTGCGTACCATAAGCACCTTCCTTTCTGATATCGCTCATTTGTGCTAATATGGATAATACACGAACATACGTTCTGTGTCAAGGGTGAAATAGACCCAATTTCAAGGAATAATCAGGCTAGGTGACACATAAGTTTCCTGCCTCATTTTTCTACAAGGCCATTTGAGAAAATCATATTACTGGAATAAAAATCACCCATCTTACTTTTCACGAATGCATGTCGTCAGGCTTTTAATAAACCCCATCCAAAATCCACAATGGCAGGTACAAAACCGACCGATATCAGGAGCAAAAGAATTTCGTTCTGTAAAAGACTTGACTTCTTAGAACATGAGTGCTATTATTAGAACGCATGTTCTGATCATTCGAAAGGGTGTACCTATGTCCACAACTGACCAGTTTTTTCTTGCCCTCAAGGCGTATCAGGAAATCCAGGCGGAACTCCACCCTGAAAAGAAAATTCAACCTCCCGCCTCGGATGCCCTTCTCCCGGATTTACCAGTGGATTACTCTCCCGTTATTCCAGCAGGATCCCTCCTGCTTGGCCTGGCTGAGGATGGGCTGCCTTTGCTGCTCGACCTGTATGACCCCACTCCGGGTCCGCTCCTGGTGGCGGGAGATGGCGGCTCCGGGAAAACAGCCGTTCTACATTCCCTGGCACGTACTTCCGGCCTCCAGGATCCGGGCGATATACAATTCGGCGTGATAACCCTCTTCCCGGAGGAGTGGACTGCGTTAGAAAGTATGCCAAACGGGTTGGGAATCTGGCCGGCTTATCACTCATCGGCGCAAAATTTTCTCTCTCAACTGGTCTATTGGGCAGAAGCACTACCCGAAACTCACCAGGCAATATTGTTATTGATCGACGGCCTCGACTTGCTGGAAGGCAACGGTTTTCAATCCCGACAGGACTTGCGCTGGCTGTTAACATACGGCCCTGAAAGGCAAATTTGGCCAATCGTATCCGTTAACCCCGGCCGGCTTTCGCATAGGGAGACGTGGCTGGAATATTTCCACTCTCGCATAATCGGGCAAGTGAAGCATGCTCACAATGCCCGTTTGCTTTTAGACGATCGTGAAATCAATCTGGCCGACTTGCTCCCGGGAAAACAATTCGGCCTCTCCCAGCCGGATAGCTGGCTAAAGTTTATGCTTCCACCTCTTGCATAAGGAGTATGTTATGAACGTCGGAATGTTATGGTTCGATAATGACCCCCGCACCGCGCTGACTGCGAAAGTATCCCGCGCGGCCGATTATTACCGGCAAAAATATGGCCTTGTGGCGGACTTGTGCATGGTCCACCCATCCATGCTGGGCGGACCTCGCCCCAATGTGGGTGAAGTGCTCGCCGGTAAAATTGCTGTACGCCCAAATCGCGCTATTCTACCAGGCCATCTCTGGATCGGTACGGAAGATAAGAAACAATAAACAGCCTGTCAATAATGCCCCTGGGGGAATTATGCCCTCTCAAAGTCTCCACGTGACAGCCGTGGAGACTTTAGTCCTTAAAATCCTTACACTTTTCATGCATCTGCAGGATTTCCACCTGGCAGTTTGCATCACTCCCCGCTTGCAACCACCACTGCGATGGCATTGTCCCGGCTATGACTCAGGCTGACGGCCCAATTGGATAATCCCCGTTTATTGGCAATTTGCTCGGCCGAACCATGCAAGACCAGATAAGGTTCTCCACTCCATTTATGCAGCGTTTCGACATCCCGCCAGCTGATTGGACCGATCCCGGTCCCCAGGGCCTTGCTGGCGGCCTCCTTGGCAGCAAAGTGGACTGCCAGGGCCTCGGCCCGGCCGCGGCATTCGAATATTTCCAACTCGGTAAAGACACGCTTTAAGAAGCGCTCACCGTGACGGTCCAGCGCAGCCCGGATGCGAGATATTTCGATGATATCAATGCCGGTTTTTAAGTTCATGGTTGGATACCTGAAAGCGATATTCAGGATCCTGCTATCGCGATTGCCAGTTTTTCAGGTAGCAGATACTTGCGAGCGGTCGCAAGCACTTCCTCGGGCGTGACAGCCCGAACCAGGTCAGGGTACCTGCGGTAATAATCCAGCCCGAGATCATAACGCTCGATATTCAACAGCGCATTGACTACACCCGCATTTGATTCCAATGAGAGCGGCAGCCGCCCGATGAAATTTGACTGGCTGTCGCTCAGTTCTTCCTGCGTAATACCCTTGTCGATAAACCGTGTAATTTCATTTACGATCAGGTCGAGCGCCTTCTGTACATTGGCAGGATTTACACCTGCGCTTACATCCCAGGAACCAGGCCCGATTCCGGCATTGAGTGAAGATGAGGTGTAATAAGCCAGGCCGGATTTCTCCCTGACTACTTCTGCGATGCGGCCGCCCAAACCAAATTGACCCAGGACCGAGTTGCCCAGAGAGGCAGGCATAAATTCAGAGGATTTGCGATAAGGGCCATACGCCCCAATAACGAGATCCGCCTGTGACTTCCCGGGGATTTTTACCTTGCGGGAAATGCTCTTTTTCAGAAGCTTGAGGGGCGGTAGAGGCGGCGTCTCGGGCTGGGAAGGATTGGTCCAATCACCGACCACTTTCATCACCTTTTCGACTGCTTCTTTTGGCTTTATTGCGCCTACCAAGGCCAGCACCATCCCGCGCGGTCCATAGGTCTTGCGATGGAAACCAGCCAGGTCTGCACGGGTGATAGGCCGGATTGTCTCAGGCCAGCCTTCATCCGGTCGGGCGTAGGGATGACCAGCGTAGATGATCTTGTCAAATGTGATCGAGGCCATTGCTGCGGTATCCTGGGCTCGTAAGGCCAGGCCGGTCAGGAACTGAGAACGCAGGCGTTCAATTTGAGCCTTTGGAAAGACCGGACTGCGCAGTGCCTCTGCGAGGAGCGTGAGCAGGAGCGGCAGGTCTTCGATCAACGAGCGGCCGGTAAATCCTGCCGTGTGAGCCCCAACCCCAAAGGAAAGATTGGCGCCAACCGATTCCAGTGCATCGAAGATTTGTTGGAAATTGCGGTTCTCCGTTCCGCGCAACAAAGCGGTGGCGGTAAAATCAGCCAGGCCCAGTTTCTCATCCGGATCGAACAAACTACCACAAGGCAGATATCCACCAATGACCACGGATGGGCTGTTGAAATTAGAGCGTACCAGCACCACGATCCCATTGGGAAGGATCTCCCGGGTTATGTCGTCAGGTCCAGGCAATGACTTGTGGACTTTGACTGTAGATTGAGCCGCCTGTCTCATGCAGCCTCCCCTGTACCGGTGGGAAAATAAGTTCCGACAACGCGATTCTGAGGCTGGAAGTATTTTTGCGCAGCCACCTGTACATCTGCGGGGGTTACTTTCGCCAGGTTATCCAAATAAGCGAGGAACCACTTGTAACCGGCAAACATTTCTGCGTGACCCAGCCAGGAAGCCTGGCTGGTGATATTCTCGCTATTATAGGCAAATAAAGCCCGGGCTTGTTTTATGGCCCGCGCAACCTCATCGGCAGTGACGCGATTGTCCTGGATACGCTTGATCTCATCATCTAAGACCCGGAGGACTTCTTCTGGCTGCCTCTTTGGGTGTACGGTGATGGTGACGGTGTAGAGGAAGGGGTCATTGGTGGCAATCAGCCCGCCGCTGACGGATACGGCGAATTCCTTTTCAACCAATGCCTGGTAGAGGCGGGAGGTTTTATTGGAGATACCACCGCCGCCGAAAATATTCAAGCTGCTCGGACCGGCCAGGAGGCTATCCAGCACAGTGGCAGGGAAGAAATCCATCTCGTTCGCGGCTGGAGCATGGTAGGAAATTTCCAGGAATGTTGTTTCTCCCGGGCCCTCGACTGTCAGCCGGTGCTCACCCAGCGCTTTGGGTTCAGGTCGGTTCAGGCGCGGCGGAGTTACGCCAGCCGGGATCGGTTCGAATAGTTCACGGATACGGGCCAGCATCTCATCCGTTTTAAAATCGCCGGCCACGCCCATGACGGCGTTATTCGGCACATAGTAGGTGCGGTAATGATGATAAAGATCATCGCGGCTCATGGAGGTCAAGTCTGCAAGATCGCCGATAATCTCATGATGATAGGGATGAACACGAAAGGCCGCGTGTTGGATAGCCTCGCCGAGAAGGAATAGCGGTTCGTTTTCATTCCCTTCCCGTTCTGAGATCACCACCGTCCGCTCAGAGGCGACTTCTTTATCATCAAAGGTACTGTTGACCATCCGGTCAGCTTCGAGGCGGAGACTCAAGTCAATTTTTTCGGCCGGCATGGTCTCCAAATAAGTTGTCCAATCAAAAAAAGTAAAAGCGTTCCACACACCTCCATCTCGGGAAACCGCCTTATCGAGCAAACTTGCCGGGAATTGAGGTGTCCCTTTAAACTGCATGTGTTCGCACCAATGTGAAATCCCGGTATGTCCTGAAGGCTCATCCTTGGAGCCAACCCGATACCAGACCCATGAACTGATCAATGGGGCAGTGTGGATTTCTTTTAAAAGGATTTTAAAGCCGTTGGCAAGGGTATATTCGCTAAATGTTTTTGTCATGGGGTACCAGAACTGGGAGCTGTATGATCTACACAAATATAAATGCCTTGAGGGTATTGGGCATTTTTATTAATTGTGCAATACAGCGGCCGGATGGTCTGCTGCAGGCCGGTAAACGGCGTATGCAAATCGGTTTGATTCATCGGTATCTTCACGGGGATTTGCAAATTGATCGGTATTGTCACTTGCACAGGAATGTCCATGTTCAACGCGATGGGCAGACTGGTGCCCTCAGGAAGCGTGACTGTCGCCGGTGCGTTAATACTGAGACCACCCGAGTTGATGACCACCTGGGTTCTGGGTATGGGAACTGCAGAAGTTAAAGTGACATTTGTATTTTGCTGGATCGGCAGATTAAAAACGACGGGAATCTGTGCTTCAACAGGGATCGTTGTCTCAATAGTTGCTTTGTCCATATCAACAAAATTACTATACAACCCACCTAAAAGGCCATTCATCATAGTCTTTAAATTTCTAATTTGACCGTACATGACGATCAGGGCCCCCACCAGGATGGCATTGACCACCAGGGAAAATATTCCAGCCACATCCCAAAAGGCCCTGCGGGTCTTTTCCCGGGTTGGACGCAGGTGTAATTTTTTGGGAGCTTCTTCCGGTTGTTCATTCTTTGCCGGAGTTCCTGCAGGCAGAGCAGTCATTTCTGTACCTTTCGCCGGTGGAACAGCCGTCACCGGCGACATGAAAGCCCGCAAGCGCTTATCGGGGTTGGAACTCTTACCAATCGAGGTGGAGCGAGGCAGCAATCCCTGACCTGAAGTTCGCCTTGGGCCTAAAGGTTTACTTTCCTCCTGTGGCTTGTTTATCCCCTTATCTGAGGAAACGGATTTACCTTTAAACAGGTAAATGATTTTTTTAAATACATTTCCCGGTTGGTTATTTACCTCTGTATGATCGATAATGGTCTCAGGAGTGTCTTTCGGTTGTTCTTCCATCTTTGGGTCAGATCTTTCTTCGGGTAAGTCGAAAGGGTTCATCGCCTGTCTCCTTAATAAGTTAATTAACTATAGCATAGAGTGAAAAAAGACGGGATGGAATTTTAAGGTCATTTTCTATTACTCCATCTCACCATGAAGGGCATTGCCGGACATACTCCCCTCCTTGTCCATCACCTTTCCTACGGCTATAATACAAGCCGCATCAAAATCGAAGAGGAGAATTTGGATGGGAGAACCGCAATACATGGTGGCTGTCGTCGGGGCCGGGCCAGCAGGATTGTTTGCAGCTCGAAAACTGGCCGAGGGAGGCGCATACGTGGTGTTATTTAACCGTGATGTCAAACCCGGCGGTCTGGCTGAATATGGCATCTATCCGGATAAACTCAAAATGAAAACGGGCTTGCGGGCTCAATTTAAACAGATCCTGACTTCATCTTGCATTGATTATTATGGAAATGTGACCGTCTGTAGTGGCGGCAATATCGTGCTGGAAGATCTGCTCGAATCCGGTTTCCAGGCTGTGCTGGTAACAACCGGCGCACAGGGAACGAAATGGCTTCGTTTGCCAGGTGAAAATCTACCGGGTGTCTACCATGCAAAGAACATTGTCTATCACTACAACTTGCTGCCTCCTTTCAGTGAGAAGAAATACTTGCTCGGCAACCGTGTTGCTGTAGTCGGCGCCGGTAACGTAATGATGGACATAGCTCATTATCTCATCCGCGAGCGCCATGTCGATGAGGTGATCGTTGTGGTCCGTCGAGGCCCTGCGGAAGTTAAATTTACCCGGGTAGAGATGGAGACTGTAGGCGCCAATTTGGACGTGCCTGCATTGGACGCCGAGTTTGGCCGAGTTGCTCCGTGCATGCAGGCTGCAGGTCAGGATCCATCCGTAATTAAATCTGCCTTCATGAGTGCACTTCCCAAAGCCATCCCGCCGGTGTCCCAGACACGTTTCCGCTTTGAATTCCTGGCTTCGCCGGTACGCGTTCTGGGCGATTGGATGAACGGTGTGAATGCTTTGAAAGTGGAAGAGAATTCCCTCCTGGCAGTGGACGGAAATATCAAAGCCCGCGGCACAGGGGAGACGCGGCAAATAGATGCAGATACGGTCATCTTCGCGATCGGAGATACGGTTGATCGTGATTTTTGCGTGCCCATTTTCAACGATGCCTACGTGTCTGCCCCGCAGCCGCGCTTCCCAGTGGGCGGGGTTTCTTTTGAAGCTTTTAACCCGGACAACGAGCAACCAATCGAACATGTTTTCCTGGCAGGCTGGGCACGTCAGGCCAGCGTTGGTCTTGTCGGGGTGGCACGCCGGGATGGCGAAAGGGCCGCGGAGGCAGTGCTGGCTTATCTTCAAACTCAAGCCCCCATGCGTGACCTTGAAAATGTAATTGACAAATTCGAGCAGCGCCTTGAAGAAACCCATGAACGTGTGGTGGATAAAACCCATTTGACGAAACTGGAATCGTTCGAGCAGGCCGAAGCTCAAAAACTTGGTGTAGCGGAATATAAACTGGCCACGAATGATGAAATGTTCACGGCGATGGGCTTCTGAAGTTGAATCCCTTCTGCCCCGTCGGGGTGGAGAGATCAAAAGCGCAACTGCCGGGGCAGTTGCGCTTTTGTTATGACTTTGTAAGAAACGAAATGGAATCGGGTGGTGTTTAATATAATAGCGGAACCAAATTGCTTTACTAACGTATAAGTATATAGAAATATTCTTGAAAGGAGAGAGCCATGTCCCCGTTTACAATCGCAGTCATCCTTTTATTGACAGTTCTGTTTGCCCTGCTCAGCCTCACGCCGTTTATTACCGGCTCGAAGGATGGAGATTCTTTCGATAGGTCCTCCAATCCAAAAACTAAAGGCGCCTAATAAATATACAACCTTCATTTTTGAAATGCTTTTCCAGAATCTCTTAAGAAATTCTCTTCGGACTACGCGAAATCCTTCTCCGAATTTAGGATAGGTTGTTACTTTCTTCAAAACCAAGAGCGATCCATCGCTGGACCGCTCTTGGTTTTTTTTACCTAACTTAGTGTTTCCTGGATGGTTTTCGCCAGGCTGCGGGCTCTGTCCGGCGCATCCCCGATATGCGGCCGAGCATCCATCAGCTCCCGGATTTCCCCTGCAGACAGAAACCTGGTTAACTCGGCATCCTGGGATAACAAATGAACCAGGGGATTCTCACTCCCCTGTTGCATTGTTTCCCAAGCTTTCATCGAATGAATTCGAACGCGCTCATGAACCGCCTGCCGGTCTGCACCGGCTTTGACAAGTGCCATTAGCACTCTTTCAGTAGCCGCAAAGGGTCCATAAGTGGACATATTGCGTAGAATTGCCGCCTCGTTCACGCGCAAGTCCGCCAGGATACCTTTCGCCGTCCGCAGGATTTCATCTGCAGCCAGGCAAGCCTCCGGCAATAGGGTACGGCGGTTGGCAGAATCATCCAGTGTGCGCTCAAGCAACGAGTGGGCAGCATTGTCCCAGGCTATATGCGGCAGGCTGGCCAGATACCGCGCCAGGGAGTTGATCTTCTCAGAACGGATTGGATTGCGCTTAAATGGCATAGCCGACGAACCAACCTGCTTCTCGCCAAATGGTTCGCTCAACTCACCCAGTGGTGGAGACTGCAATAAACGTAAATCGAAGGCAAACTTATACAAAGAAGCTCCCAGGCCGGCCAGCGTAGAAATGTATTCGTAATCCTGCTTGCGCGGATAAACCTGCGAGGCAATCTGAAAAAATTGGATGTCCAGTTTTTCGGAAAGTTTCTGCTCGAATCCGCTCAGATTACTTGAGCCAAGCAACTCAGCGTAGGCGGCGCCGGTGCCCACCGCCCCCTTAAATCCCTTGCCCTTGATGGAGCCCCGTAAAGTTTTAAAAGCATGGTAATCGTTCAAAAGGTCCTGCCCGTAGAATGCCAGGCGGTAACCCAAGGTGGAGGGTTCGGCAGGCTGTAGATGCGTAAATGCCATCAACGGAGTATCAGCCCAATTCTCGATCAGAAAACCCAGAGTTTGCAAGAGCGTCTTCAAACTTTCGATGAGAAGATCTATTGCCATTCTTAATCGCAATGCATCGGCGTTATCTTCAATATCCATTGAAGTGGCACCCAGATGGATGATTCCCCCGCCAACCGGACATTGCGAGGCGAAAACACGCACTTCAGCCATCAAGTCGTGCTGGATCTCATTCTCGATTTCGAGGGCGCGCGGCAGGTCAATATCTCTCATGTGGAGACGCAAGTCTTCCGCCTGAGCAGGTGTCACCAGTCCATATTCCTGCTGGACCTCTGCCAAAGCCACCCAAATCTGCCGCCAAAGCAAGCGCTTATTGGTTTCGCTCCAAAGATGGCGCATGGCAGGTGTACCGTACCGCCATGTGAACGGAGAAAGATAGGTGTCAAAATCAGGCATTGGATTTTGTTCCTGTAAGATGATTTGCAGAGAACCCTATTTTACATCTGCTTAAGGCTGGTTGTCCAGACGACTCATCTTCGGATAAGCTTCAGATTTACCCTCGGAGCATTTTGATGCAGGACAGCCTCTCTAATCACCTCCGCCACCTCCACCGCCTCCACCACCAGGGTTGTTACTATCATGGCATTTTGTACAGGTGGCTGTCATCAGGTTAGTGGTATGGCAATCCCGGCAGGAAGCATTTTCGTGGTTGATACAGTTCCCATCACAACCGCCCGGATGCGAGCCATTATAACTGGCAGGAGTCCAGCTGCCGATATTATGACACTGATTGCATGCCGTTCCTGAGAATAGTCCGGCATGGAAGGCTGGATCCGCATGACAGGAGTTGCAGGAGGTGGATAGACCTGTAAAACTTCCCGCCTTATGGCAAGTGTTGCAGGACAACCCGGCGTGACCGCCGGTGAGCGGGAATATGCTGTGATCGAAAGTAGCCGGCAGCCAGCCGTTTGTAGAGTGACAATTTCCACAGCCCGTACCAAATTGACCGTTATGGGCATCGTCCTTTGCATGACAGGCATAACAGGTGGAAGGTGTGCCTTTATATAATTTGTCCTGATGGCAACCAGTGCATGCCACGCTGGCATGTGCGCCGGTCAACTTAAAACTCGACGAGTTGTGATCGAATGTGGAGGGGACCCAGCCTGCCGTGGTATGACAGGCGGAGCAGGCAGTCCCTAATTGGCCTTCGTGCACATCATTCTTTGCATGGCAGGCATAACAATCTGTCGGCGTTCCCTTGAAAACGTTATTTACATGACAATTAACACATGGCACGGATGCATGCTTACCTGTCAGCTTAAAGATCGACAAATTGTGGTCGAAAGTGGCGGGGAGCCAACCGTCCGTTGTATGACAGGAGGAGCAGATCTTCCCCAAATCGCCGGCATGTGCATCGTCCTTCGCATGGCAGGAATAACAATCTGTCGGTGTGCCTTTAAAAATATTATTGACGTGACACCCGGTACATGCTGTACTGGTATGTTTGCCGGTCAATTTAAAGATCGATAAATTGTGATCGTATGTGGAAGGAACCCAGCCTGCTGTAGAGTGACAGGATGCGCAGTCTGTGCCTAATTGGCCATTATGTGCATCATCCTTCGCATGACAGGAAAAACATTCCTGGGAGGTTGACTTGAGATCGGCCATCTTACGAGCGCTGGTATGGCATTTTGTGCAATTGACCGGGGCATGTTTTCCGGTCAGTTGGAAAGCAACCAAACTGTGATCAAATGCGTGACCATATGTATCAATCCCATCGTGACAGCCCAGGCAATCCTTCCCATATGCCTGCAGGTGGGACTGCATGAAGGCAGCTTTTACCTGTTCGTGGCAGGTCGCACAGATGGTCTGATCAAAACGGATATAGCCATTCGTGTGGCAATCCGCGCATGCGAAGGGATTCCCATCCGTCCTGGTCTTGTGCGCAGTAAGGGCATATCCAAAAACTTCGTGGGTGACATCCGCCTGGGTCATTTCTGTTAATGGGGCGTTTGGACCACGATGTTCCGGATGACAATTTCGACATACCAGGTTGGGTTTACTCTTGTGTAAATTTCCATGCAATGTAGCGGGGTCTCCCCACTGCTTAGAAATATCCACATGGCAGGCCACACAGCGGTCTGCCATTCTATCCTGGCCCCAAAACGCCGTATGACAACTACTACAATTGTTGCTCAAATCAGCATGGGAGACCACCCCACCCAGCGGAGTTCCTGCTTTTGCATTCAGCGGACCGGGATTGAAGAGAACCCCTCCGGAAACAAACCCTACCCCAGCCACAATGACGATGGTCATTATGGCTGCAATGGATCCGGATGTAGTCAGGAATCCAATTCGCTTATTATTCACATCTCACCTATAAACTGCAACTGGCTAAAAACAGGTGCGGGTTTTTCAGCTTCCAGGTAAGAGATAAAATAAACGCAGGCATTTTTTGTTTGCATTGCTACCTTAAGAGGGTAGCGTAATATAATGCTGCGCCAATGTGAATGAACGCGGCAGTGAAGAGGGCCATCCCTATCGGTATGTGGATGGCGTGCCAGGTTGCAAAAAAACGGCGAGCCCTTACGAGCGCCGCGGCTTGTGCCTGACCTTGAGGAGTGGCAATTTCAGTCCCATCGAGGTTGCGTGGGATGCGAGTATAGATGTATCTTCCCACAAAACCACTGATCACAATAATAATAGTTAGAAGTGTAGTGGCTCCTGCAAGTCCATTAAATTTCCAGGAAGTATGGAGAAGTACCATATATGGACCGACGATCCCGGTAAAGATATGGAAGCGGAGCCAATCTGCCATGGAACCCCAGCGGGCTTTCCGGCTGCGTTTACGGAAGGAATAAAGTGTTTCGGTAAAGAGCATCAGCAGGAAACCGATCACACCGATCGAGTGACCGAAAAAGCCCCCCGCTGCCGGAATGGCACGAACCCAATTGACAACAAATGCGTAAACGCCTGTAATGGCGGCAACAGCGACCAAAGAGAGCCACAGTTCTTTATTGGTCCGTTGCATTCGCCTTATTCTCTTTCCCGGATACCGGACCAGAAATCCATCAATATTTGCCCGAGCGCCGCGCCCGGGTTTAATAATTGATTACGGATTGGAGTAATGTCGGTTTGTTTAGCCACCATATCTTGAAGGGGGAGGGAAAGTTTTTGCTCGCCCAAGACAAGTGCCCCGGCCAGAGTTCGTTCACCAACCATCAGGCGCACATGATTGAATTCGCTCCCGCTTTCCATCGAAATGGTGTTCGGCAGCTGCAACCAGGTCTCACTGGAGCCCCGTGCCACGCTGACCAGGTCATCGTTCCGTCCGCTTCCGATTGAACCGATAATGGTCAGCATAATGCCCGCCAGCCGCAATACATTTATATCGACCTTCCTTTGATATGTCCTCATTTGTCCTGCCATGTTTAATGCAGCTACCTGGCCTTGCAGTCGTCCCGGAGCCCATAGACTGTCAACAAGCGAATGCCGGGTTCGCAAGTCGAAAACCTGGGCAGCGTCCCCCGCCGTGAAAATATCCGGGTCACTGGTCTGTAAATATTCGTTCGCGAGAATTCCCTTTTCAGTGGTAAGGCCTGCAGAATGCGCCAGCTCCATTCGCGACCTCACTCCTATGCAGGTCCCGACGATACCGCAACGAATGATCTCTCCTTTCCTGGTCCGGACACCGGCAACATTCCCCCGGTGGCCCAGGATTTCCGTGATCTCCGTCCGGTAATGAAGAGTAACCCCGGCATGTTTAAGGCGATTCTCAATGATAAGCGATTCTGGCTCATCCAGCACGTTCACCCAATATCTGTCACCCCGCAGGAATAAATGGACTTTAACGCCGCGGGCTACAAGACCTTCCACCATTTCCAGCGAAACGACTCCGCCGCCAACCACCACTGCTGTTTTGGCATGGCGGGCTGCTGAAATTATTTGACGTGCGTCCTGAAAGTCATCGAGTTTAACTACTCCTCTTCAGATTCTCACCCGGCACATTGAGGGATACGGAGGCTGCCCCAGTCGCCAGAAGCAAACGATCGTACTTTAACGGGCGGGAATTACGGATTTCCACCAGGTGATCCCGTGGGTTCAAACCCGTGGCCTGACCTTTGACATGTTGAGCATTCAGGGCTTTCCAGTCTTCATTATCAAAAGGATGGAGTTGTTTTTCGGGGATTTCATCAGTCAAATAATAAGCCAACCCGGGGCGGGAATAATATTCAAACGGATCGTCACTTACCAGGGTTATTTCTGCAGATTGATCCAGCTCTCTCAACATTGTGGCCGCAGAGATACCGGACACGCCTGTCCCGATGATGGCGTAGCGCGTCATTCATTCCTCCCCATAAATAACTCGGTCCGTTCAAATCGCAGTACACCTCGTGGACAGCGCTCTACACATTCCCCGCAAGTCAGGCAGTAAGAATCATCGATAGGGCTACCCAGCCAGGCATGACGACGCACGTCAATTCCGATGGGACAATTGAAACTACAAACCCCGCATTGAACACAGCGAGTGGGTTCGGCAACAACATGACCGCTGGCCAGTATTTCACGACGATGAGTTGCTGAGTTAAGAGAGGCCTGTTTACCCATAATTGTGTGAAATAATACACTAGATATCAGAACAATACAAGGAAACAGTATTCCCCTTGACAATAGGGCAGGAATCAATATAATACGCCATATAACATCCATATACCATCCATATGGATGGTGAAAGGGCCAACATGCCTGAAACAGAGAAAATTACGATTAATATGAGCGCCGTGGATCTCGGTAAAGTGGATCTGCTCGTGCAGGAAGGATTGTATTCGAACCGTACCGATTTCATCCGCACAGCCATCCGCAATACTTTGGACAAGCATAATGTGGAGATCCAGCAATCGGTGGTCCGTCATTCTTTCGTGATCGGCATGTTGATTTACGATCGCACTGAATTCGAAAAAATGAAGAACAGCGGCAAGAAACTTGATATTAACATCATTGGCATGCTCAACCTGAATTCCAATATTTCACCGGAATTGGCCGACCAGGTGGTCGGGTCAATCCAGGTTCGTGGTATTTTCCAGGCCAGTGATGAGGTCAAGAAAGTATTAGCCGGCAGGATAAAATAATCAATCTTTATAAATTGACGGAGAACTCCTTGGAAAATCAAACCGCCCTCCCTGCTCCCTCCATACCTGAAAATTGGGCCTCGAAATTCTTTGTGATCTGGACCGGGCAAGCCTTTTCCTTGATCGGATCGGCTCTGGTTCAATTTGCCCTGGTGTGGTGGCTGACCCAGAAGACCGGCTCAGCTACCATCCTGGCGACTGCTTCGCTCGTTGCCCTCCTGCCACAGATCGTCCTGGGGCCATTCGTGGGAACATTGGTTGACCGTTGGAACCGCCGGATTATCATGATTGCAGCTGATGCATCGATCGCATTAGCCACTGGGGTGCTGATCTTCCTTTTCGCAACGGGGATTGTGCAAGTCTGGCATATCTATGTCATCCTGCTTGTGCGTTCGCTGGGTGGCGCATTCCATGGTCCGGCCATGACTTCTTCCACTTCTCTGATGGTGCCCAATAAACACCTGGCACGCGTGGCGGGCATGAACCAGACCCTGCAAGGCGTGGTCAGCATTTTCGCTCCCCCTCTAGGAGCCTTGCTGATCAGCCTGCTGCCAACGGAGCAAGTTTTGATGGTCGATATTGGCACGGCTGCCCTGGCAGTCATCCCATTGCTGTTTGTCGCAATCCCCCAGCCTCCGCGCCAGATAGCTCAAGCCAACGGAACAGTGAAAAAGACATCCTACTGGCATGATCTGAGAGAAGGATTTGTATATGTTGTAAAATGGCCGGGGTTATTTGGGCTTATCTTACTGGCCATGGCTCTGAATTTTTTCCTCAGTCCCAGCTCATCCCTATTACCTCTATTGGTGAAAAAGGATTTCAATGGTACCGCTCAAGAACTGGCCTGGGTTGAATCTATCTTTGGGCTAGGTGTTATCCTGGCAGGTCTGGCATTAAGCGTATGGGGTGGTTTTAAACGCAGGATCATCACCTCCTTCTTCGGCATCATCGGCATCGGCATTGGGGTGATCCTGACCGGGCTGGCTCCCGCGCATTTATTCTGGCTCCTGCTGGCTGCCAGTTTCGTGGTAGGGTTTGCGCAAGTTTTTGCCAACGGACCTCTAAGCGCCATTTTCCAATCCGCCATTGCTCCCGATATGCAGGGACGCGTCTTTTCCCTGATAGGTGCGGGAGCTACAGCCATGATGCCGCTCAGCCTTTTGATTGCCGGACCGATCTCCGACTGGCTCGGAGTCCGCACCTGGTATTTATTTGGGGGCAGCCTGTGTATCCTCATGACCGTGGTTGCCTTTTTCATCCCGGTCATCACAAATATCGAGGGGAATCGCCAACAACAACCATCTGAACCGTTGACCGATTAATTCTCCGCCTTAAAAGAAACGTTCCGGGGATGACATGACCTGTCATCCCCACTTTGTTTATAAACCTCATAAGAATTCTGCAGTGGGGAAAAAGTTGGGGCAACTTCAACAAATATAAATCATGAAGATCTTGCAATATTCAATTTAATCTCCATCGCCCGGCTTATTGCTGTCATGGCATTTGGTACAGGTTGCCGATGAAAGGTTGGAGGTATGGCAGTCGCGGCACGTGGCCCCGCGATGGTTTAGACAGCTCCCGTCGCAGTTACTGGGGTGTGAGCCGGTGTAGCTGGCATTCCAGTTGCTGGTGGTATGGCATTGCGCACAGTTAGAACTGAATAATCCTGAATGGTAAGCCGGTTCTGAATGACAGGATGAACAGGCTGTCGAAAGGCCGGCATAATTTCCGGAAGAATGGCAACTATTACAGGACAATCCGGAATGACCCGCCGTCAGGGGGAACCCACTGTGATCAAAATTAGCTGGCTTCCAGCCCGAAGTCGTATGGCAGGAAGCGCAATTTGCCCCATACTGGCCGGAATGAGCATCGTCCTTGGAATGACATGAATTACAAGATGTAGGTGTGCCCTTATAAACATTGTTGACATGGCAACTGGCACAACTCACCTGGGCATGTTGTCCGGTCAGCTTGAAAGCAGACAAATTATGGTCAAAGGTTGCAGGCAACCAGGCATTCGTAGTATGGCAGGAGGCGCAGTTCGTCCCATACTGTCCGCCGTGGGAGTCGTCTTTGGAATGACAAGAATTGCAGGATGAAGGTGTACCCTTATAGACATTATTAACATGGCAGCTGGCACAACTAACCTGGGTATGCTGGCCAGTCAGCTTGAAAGCAGCCAGGTTATGGTCGAATGCCGCCGGCAGCCAACCTCCGGTCGTATGGCAGGAAGCGCAATTCGTCCCCAGATAGGGCGGAGTGTGGATTGCTATTTCCATGACAGGAAGCACAGCCCGATGGTGTCCCCTTGAACACGCTATTCGCATGGCAATCGGTACATGCGGCGGAAACATGTTTCCCGGTTAGTTTGAAAGAAAATACATTGTGATCGAAGTTTGCCGGAGTCCAGCCGGATACTTTATGGCAAAGGGAACAATCCGTCCCGTACTGGCCGCTGTGCTTATCGTCATTTTTGTGGCATGAATAACAATCGGTAGGAATGCCTCTATAGACGTTATTAACGTGGCAACTGGCGCATGGCACCATGCTGTGTTTGCCCGCCAATGGATAGGCAGCCAGGTTGTGGTCGAATGTCGCCGGCAGCCAGCCGCCAGTCGTATGGCAGGAGGCACAATTGGTACCAAGCCTGACAGAGTGCGGATTATTTTTCGCATGACAGGAAGCGCAGTCCGATGGTGTCCCCTTGAATACACTATTCGTGTGGCAACTAATACAGACCACGTTGACGTGTTTTCCTGTCAGCTTGAAGGAGAATTGATTATGGTCGAAGTTTGCCGGAGTCCAGCCGGATACTTTATGGCAAAGTGAACAATCCGTCCCGAATTGCCCGGAATGTTTATCGTCATTTTTATGGCATGAATAACAATCGGTCGGGATGCCTCTATAGACATTATTGACATGGCAACTGGCGCAAGGCACCGTGCTGTGTTTGCCTTCCAATGGATAGGCCGCCAGGCTGTGATCAAAAGTTGCCGGCAGCCAGCCGCTGGCCGTATGGCAGGAAATACAATTTGTACCCAGCAGAGCTGGAATGTGGATTATCCTTCGCGTGACAGGCAGCGCAATCGGTCGGCGTCGTGAGGAAGTCCGCCGCGCTGCGTGTATTAAGGTGGCACTGATTGCAGGCAACCTGGCTATGCCTGCCGGTCAACTCGAAAGAGACCTTACTGTGGTCAAAGTTGTGGCCGTACTTGTCAATCCCATCGTGACAGGCCAGGCAGTTATCCCCATAATCCTGTAGATGCGCTTGCATAAGGCCGGCATTGATCGATTGGTGGCAGGTGCTACATACTTTCAAATCGAAAGTGGAATAGTTTTGGTTATGGCAATCATTGCAATTGAATGCAGTACCGTCTGTCCGGTTCTTATGTGCAGCGAGAGCAAATCCGAAAGAATTATGGGCTACATTGGCCTTGCTGATATCCGTCAAGGGCCCACCATGCTCAAGATGGCAGTCACGACAGACAAGACCAGAGTTGCTCTTTTCCAGGTTCCCGTGCAGCGTGGCCGTGTTTTGCTGCTGGGCGATAATATCCGTGTGACAGGCCTCGCAACGGTCGGCCATGGTTTCTTGTTGCCAGGGAGCGCTATGGCAGGCAGAGCATTTTCCACTGAGTTCGGCATGGGAGGTCACGCCTCCAAGAGGAGCACCTCTTAGCGCATTGAGCGGACCAGGACTAAAGAGTACACCACCTAGCGCGAACCCAATACTCACCACAATGACAAGGGCAAGGAGGCCGGCGATAATGCTGGAAAAGGATAGGAAGCCTAGACGGTTATCATCCATTATTGGGTTAATGCAAAAAAGTGGAATAATAAAGCGCCGCTCCGATATGGATAAAGGCGGCAACAAAGAGTGCCATCCCGATCGGAATATGAATTGCATGCCAGATAGCCAGTGTACGGCGGGCGCGAGCCAGAGCGGCTGCCTGTGCCTCGGCGCCGGGTAGAACGATCTCAGTCCCATCCAGGCTGCGCGGGATGCGGGTATAAATATACCTTCCGACGAAACCGCTGATAACGATAATGATAGTTAATAAGGTGGTGGCCCCAGCCAAACCATTGAATTTCCAGGAAGTGTGGAGCAGAACCATGTACGGTCCTACTAAACCGGTAAATATGTGGAACTGCAGCCAGGTGGCCATGCTACCCCAGCGTGCCCTCCGGCTGCGTTTGCGGAAGGAATACAGCAATTCGGTCATCACCATCAGGATAAAACCAATGATTCCCAACAGATGCCCAAACAGACTGCCGGCAGCCGGTGTGGCTTTGGTCCAGTAAATGACAAGAGCGTAAATTGTAGTGATGAGAATGGCAGTAAACAAAGCCAGCCAGAATTCTCCATTCTTGCGCAGCATCGCCTGGCGCCTCCTAACTGCGAATACTCGACCAGTAATCCATCACAATATGTCCGACCTGCGCGCCGGGTTGCAGCAATAAAGCGCGCACCGGGGTTATATCGACCTGCTTTTGGATCATCTCCTGCAAAGGCAAGGATATTTTTTGTTCCCCAATCACCAGGGCGCCAAGCAAAGTGTGCTCACCGATCATCAGGCGTACGTGGTTCGTATCCGCGCCGCTTTCCATGGCGATGGTATTTGGCAACTGCAGCCAGGTCTCGCTGGATCCGCGGGCAACGCTGACAAGGTCCTCGTCATGGCCGCTGCCAACGGCGCCGATGATGGTCAACATCAACCCCGCCAGTCGCAGGACATTGACAGCCACTTTCCGGTCGTAGGCATGTCTTTGCCCGGCCATGTTCCTCGCAGCAGACCTGCCCTGTTCACGTGCCGGCATCCACAGGGTGTCGACGATTGATTTTCTGGTAAGAGGATCGAAAACCTGGGCTGCGTCTCCGGCAGCATAAATATCCGGGTCGCTGGTCTGTAAAAATTCATTGACAAGGATTCCCTTCTCCGTACTCAGTCCAGCAGCTTTTGCCAGGTCCATCCGCGGCTTCACCCCCACCCCCACTCCGACTATCCCACAGCGGATAGTTTCACCTTTTATGGTTTTCACACCGCCAACCTTTTTGCCCTTTTGGAGGATTTCCGCAATCTCAGTCTGGTAATGGACGATTATTCCATCGTACGCCAGGCGATTTTCGATGATGCGCGATTCAGCCTGGTCAAGCACGTTCGCCCAATAGCGATCCCCGCGCATAAAATAATGAACCTTCAGCCCCCGTGATGCCAGCCCTTCGACTATTTCCAATGAGATAATCCCGCCTCCGACTACAACAGCTGACTTTGTACGCCGGGTAAGCGCAATAATCTGACGGACATCTTCATAGGAATCCAGTTTAACTACGCCCTTTAAGTCTGCGCCGGGTACGGTGATGGGCACAGCCACAGAGCCCGTTGCAAGCAGGAGACGGTCATAAGTCAACCTACCGGATGCGCCGATCTGGATTTGGTGATTCTGAGGATACAGGTGGGTTGCCCGGCCCTTAATAAAATGGATATGAAGGGCTTCCCAATCCTGTTTGGTAAAGAGGATCAGCCTTTTTTGGGGAATTTCTTCGCTGAGGTAATAGGCCAACCCGGGGCGCGAGTAAAAACCATGCGGGTCATCGCTGACCACCCAAATCTCGGCATTTCGATCCAGGCTTCGTAATGTTTCAATGGCTGATATTCCGGCCACACCGGTTCCAAGGATGACATAACGGGTCATCATTCCCCCTTGATGAACAATTCAGTTCGTTCGAAACGCAATCCCCCCCGTGGACAACGCCTTACGCATTCTCCACAGGTCAGGCAATATGAATCCTCGATGAATTCGCCCAACCAGGCATGTCGGCGTACATCGATACCGATGGGACAATTGAAAGAGCAGATTCCACATTGAACGCAGCGCGAAGGCTCCGTGACAACATGTCCGGAAACCAGCGCCTCGTGGCGGTGAGTCTCGTGTCTTAACGATAGAGAAATACCCATAAGATGCGCTATCGTAAACTATTTCAGTGGATTAGGCAAGAACTCGGATAGTACCGATGGATGAGTCAATAAATTAGAATTATGATTTAAATATTTTTAGAATGGGGCGGTAGATATGGGAAAACGGAACGATTTATCAGGTTAATGGCCATATATGGTGCTCTTCAAGAAGGTGCTAAAACCGCCATAATCACTTAACAAATTTGTTAAACGACCAAACTTCCAAATTCGCCAAAAAACCTCCCGCCGTTTCAAAACGGCGGGAGGTTGAATGCATCTTACTTTTTGGCTGCCCGGAGTGCTCCAGGAAGCAGTCCGGCGGCTTCCCTCACCTGAGCAGTCGAGCACGAAAAGGCGAAGCGTATATAACCGGTGCCGGCTGGACCAAAAGCGGAACCGGGTGCAGAACCAATGGCCGCCTGATCGATCAGATAATTGGTCATGGACCAGTCGTCCCGCTTGCCGGCGTAGCCAGGCCAATCCGGCTCGATACGCGCCCACAAATAGAAAGCTCCGTGTGGCTTGAAAGCCTTCACATATGGAGATTCTTCGAGAGCGTCGAAGAGCACGTCCCGCCGCATCTGGTATTCCTGGGTCATCGAATGAGTGGCATCCTGGGGGCCGTTCAGAGCCGCGGCAGCGCCGTATTGGGTCACCGAGTTGACCCCGTTAATGGTACAACGCACAAGTTTCTTTATGCGGTCCAAGATCAAAGGATCATTGATAATAATGTATCCCAGGCGCAGGCCGCTCATCGCATACGTTTTCGACATGGAGAACAGGCTGATGGTCCGTCCCTGTGCTGCCGGGAGCGAGCCTATACTGGTGTGTTTCTCGCCATCAAAGATGACATGTTCGTAGGCTTCGTCGCTGACCAGCAGGAGGTTGTGTTTTTCGGCGATGGAAGCGATGCCTTCCAGTGTCTTCCGGTCAGCCACCGCACCGGTCGGGTTATGGGGAGTGTTGATAAAGATGGCGCGCGTGCGCGGGGTAATGGCCGCCTCTATATCACCCGGATTGTATTGGTATTCCGCTTCCGGATGCAGCCGCACGGGCACGGGTGTGCCGCCCCCCAGGCGGATATTCTCGGCGATCTCAGTCCACATCGGATCCGGCAGGATGACTTCGTCGCCCTGGTCAAGCAATGCCCGGAAGAGGATGTACAGCCCGTGCATGGCGCCATTCGTGACCACGACATTATCCGGGCCGGTCACTTTCAGGCCGTTTTCAGTGGACACTTTTCGGTAGATGGCTTCACGCAGGGAAGGGATACCGGTGGAGGCTGTGTAATGGGTCAGGCCATCCTTTAAGGCCTTCTCTATGGCTTCGCGTACGTTGACGGGAATGTCGAAAGAAGGATCCCCTGATTCCAGCCGCAGGACTTTACGTCCCTTGGCCTGCTGTTCGAGTAAACGATCACGGACCTGGACAATGGCCCCCAGAGATACCTGATCAACAATGTTTGCCATCTCTGCCTCCTCATTCGGGTCGAATAAATTTGCCCGATTATGACCGAAATGGCTGAATTTATCAAGGGGAAAAGGGAATTCAGGAAGAATTGGGACCGGTTAATATAAGCTGAATACCTGGATGGCTGCATCCCCTTCCAACGGGCAGTGGTTTTCGCAGATACCGCAGCCGATGCAAATTTCACGCAATACCACCGGACGCTGCAAGGTCACACTTTCACCATTGGCATCCGTCACGGTCACTTCCTCCAGGCGAATGGATTTCTCCGGTGTGGGGCACATTTCCTCGCAAACGATACAAGGAGTGGCACTGGCCCATGGCAGGCACCGGTTGCGGTTGACTATGGCCGTACCAATCACGGCCTCACGTTTTTGTTCCAACGCCAGTGGAGGAATTGCACCCGACGGACAGACCTGTCCGCAGGCATTACAACCGTAGTCGCAGTGACCGATTCGCGGCATCAGCGTGGGCGTCCACAAGCCTTCGGCCCCGGCTTCCCCTTGTACGGGCTGCAACCCCGTGGTGGGACAGACTTTCATGCACTCACTGCAGCGCAGACATTTCGACAGGAATTCCGTCTCATCATTTACCCCCGGCGGGCGGATGAGGCGGGAATTTCTCGTGCGCAGGCGCAAGTCGGTTTTCAAAAGGACGACCCCGGCAGCACCGGCAACGATGGATTGCAGGAACTGCCGCCTGGAGAGGTCGAACTCCTGCGCCGGAGCCGGTTTTACGACCGCTCCGATGCCCAGGCCTTCTTTGTTGCAATTGATCAAACAATCCAGGCAAACTGTACACTCGGAGGGCATGATCTCAACTTCACGGGAAGATTCAGCCGTGGCAGGGATGGTTTTGATCGCTCCAGGCTGGCACATGAGCGCGCAGCGCGTACAACCGGTACAGGTCTGTTGGATGATCGGCCGCAGGATGGAAATCTTTGCCAGCAGACCAAGCAGCCCCCCCAATGGGCACAAGTAGCGGCACCAGAAGCGGTCGGCCAGCAGGTTGAGGGCCAGGATGCCAAAAAACAGACTGCCAATTAATAACGATGATGCAAAGACGGGCTGTACCACCGGCAGGATTGGGCCTCGCACGACACTCTCCAGCCAATCGATGGCCGGGCGCATGAAGCTGAGCGAGTAGAGCGCGCTCTCGGATGAATTAACTCCAAAATTGAGTGCCGGGATAATCACGGTGGTCATGGTGCGGGTGAACAACGCCAGTGGCTCGAAGACTAACAAGGTCAGGTTGCCAAAGAGCGCCGCCACCAGGATGATCACCAGCAGAATATATTTAACGGTCCGCCAGCGTGGCGAGATCTTCCTGGCCCGTTGGCGCGCTTTTCGGAAAGTGACCCATTCCAACAAGGTACCCGTCGGACAAATCCATCCGCACCAGACGCGCCCAATCAGGACAGTCAACCCAATAATGATGAGCGCCCACCCCAGCCGGGGAATCCAGGCTCGACCGGCGAGCATGGATGTCAACGCAGAGAGAGGGTTGATGCGGAAAAAGAAATCAGCGAATGGAGAAACGGTCCTCCGCTGGAGGCCGGCAAACAACAGGTAGATAAATAACGCAAAAAACAGGATCTGGGAGATCTGGCGGATTCTGCGCCATTTTTTCCAGTCAGTCTTCATTATCATTTCAGGGCTTCTTGCAACAATGTCTGGGCCTGGGCTGCATCCACTTTGCCAAAGACGGCTCCAAGCAGGTTGCCATTAGTTTTGGAAGCAACCAGATCGGAGAGTTCTCCACCTTGCAGGGCTTTCAGCCCTTTGTCAGCCTGGCTGGCAGCAGGATACTCGATCACCATTAATCGGACTGTAACCTCCCCCAGTTTATAGCGGCCCACCACGCCGTTCGTTTCCTGGCTAAGACCCAGCAAATTCTGGCCTCCCAGCCACACTTCCATCTGGACCGACATCTCTTCATGGAAAAAGATATACCCTCGCTCGACCAATCCGGCCTGAGGCAGATGGCTCATGAGGGCAGGTCGTTCACCTCCGCTCGGCAGTGCGCTGACAATGGCTTTGCCAAACGCTTGCAAGTTTTCGTCAGGCACAGGTTGGTCCACACTCAGGCTGACGAAGTAGCGGTCCTGCCAGAAAGCCAGTCGCAGACCGGGATCGGAATCGCCCTCGTTGCCGATGGCAGCCGCAGTGCCGGCTTGCCCGGCGGTGAACAAGCCAAAGGCATCGGCAGGAGTCGCAAGCTGCCAGATTTCTGCATTCAGGGTGATTCCAGCCCCGTTTTGATAGCGCTGTACGGCCACTCTTTCAAAACCGTAGACAAAAAACGAATCTGCCTGCCCGTCCACCAGGTTGAATAAATGGTCGTGGTCATATGTTTCCACGGATTGAGAGATTGACCAGCCGGGAAGGGTATTTGATGCAGGAAAAACTTTGGTCAAGTCAACGAGGGGGGAGGGGGTGTTCCCTTTTGAATTGGCACAGGCCGAAAGGAAAATTGAAAGGAGCAGCAAGATAGCCAACAATTTCCCGAGATGATGAGCAACAGGCTTCCGCTGAGGGGATAGATTTTCGTTACACATTGATTTCTTCCACTTTTACGGAGGTCAGGTCAAGTGTGCCCAAACCCATCTCGGCCCCTTTCTTGATAAAGGGAACTTCCGCGCCGGTCAGGCCGAAAAGCGTAGCCCCGAAGGCATCGGCAGCTATGATATCGTGGCTGGCGATGATGGTATTGGCCTGCTTGACATCGTTCAAGCTGCCACCGGTCGGGCCGTGGTCCACCAGGATCCGGAAGGCATCCACAACCGTCAGTGTCGGACGGACGACGCTGACCAGGTCGGCTACCCGTTGGCCAAGGTTACTATGGAACTGGTTGGGGTCGGAAACGACACCGAGCAGGTTTTTGCCTCCCAAGGTAAGGCGCGCCAGTGAATGCTGTTTGGCAATCGGCACGTCGATTAAAACATCCGTCTCGAGCACATCCCGGTAGATCTCCGCGGAGGTGATGGATTTTCCTGCGGGGATGTCGAATTTGGCGAATTTTATCGGGCTCATTACTTCCATTTCGCCGCCGGCAGCCTTGACCGCCTCTTCGATGCCGCTGGCGCTGTAGGCCGAAGTCGCCGAAATACCGGCGAAAGGCGAGTCCATCACACGTACTCTTTTCGCCCCCGCACCCAGGCAGAGAGCGACTAAAGTCGCAACTACGACCGGGTTGCTGGTGGCGGCATATTCAGGTGGATGATAATCCACGCAAATATTGGGTTTAATGATCACGTTCTGTCCCTGCTTGACAAACCGCTCCATACCACCCAGAGAGGCCAAAGCCGCCTTGACAATGCCGGCCGGGTCTCCGCCATGGGCCACGGCCACATAGGCCTGGTTTCCGGTGGGGGCTATGGCCTGGCGTCCCGAAACTGCGGGCGAATTAGTACCTGATGATGAACAGCCGGTTTCCAGGAGAGCCAGCCCGGCTGCTGCAACGCCGGTAAGTTTCAGGAACTCGCGTCGAGTGAGATGGGTCATTTCAAGTATTCTCCGCTCTTATCATTAAATTTTTACCACATAAATTCCTGTAAAATCATCTACAGATCAGGCAAGTTTTTGCTCTATAAATTCGATGTTTTCCTCGTGCCTGGTTCCCAGGCCAAGTTCGTCTGCATATGCCATCGACGGGGTGGACATTCCAATCAGGCTAGCGGCGTTGCCGCCGTCTTTCTCCAGTTCACTCACCAATAATTTAAGGCCCATCGTGTCATGCGCCACCGGGTCGAAACTCATGAAAATGGAATCTCCGATCCAGTCTTCTCTCCAATAGGGGAAGGAATTTGCGTAACGCAGGTTGGCCGCCAGTGCATCGCCGATGATCAAGCGAGTCCGATCTTTGATCTCAACCAGGGCATTCAATGCAGCAATTTCCTTCATATCATAACTGTGCAAAAGGTCCGGGTAAAAAATGGAACCAAAATGGTTTTTCATGGCGAAGGAGATCCCCGAGAGCATATGGGATTTCAATACAGGCATATTGATCAAGGCATCACAATTTTTTAATACGCTGCCAAGGTTGATCTTCTTGGACATTACTTTTGTCTCATCCTTTTCAATGTTGCCATCTATGCCGGTACAGCGCACACCGGGTCCGTCAACATTGACCGTAAAACCAGCCCTGGTTAATTCGACGGTCCTGTAATCATAGATGGTAATATTTTCCGCGGGGATGCCGGCTTCCTGGAGGCTATTCGTGACCTCCGTGACCAGCGGCACATGCGTCCAGATGATGCTGTTGCTAAAGGCATTCACTTTGATCGCAATTCGTTCGCCCGGGCGGAAAAGGGCTGCCCAGGCTGAACGGGCATCGTTCAAGCCGGTCAACTTGGTAATAGAGGCGTCCAACAGTTGGCGGAGGACGCCGGGCACCAGAGTTTTATCCGACCAAACACCTGCATGATGAGTTTGTACCACCTT
This sequence comes from uncultured Chloroflexia bacterium, assembly GCA_963831885.1. Classification (GTDB taxonomy): domain Bacteria; phylum Chloroflexota; class Anaerolineae; order Anaerolineales; family Villigracilaceae; genus UBA877. The sequence continues at coordinate 188,759 of CAWHSJ010000002.1, forward strand.
GCTGGGCACAGTCGGGTAGAACTTTATGATGTCCGGCTTCGAGACCGGCGCTGATGTCGCCGGTAAGGAAGTCGCTGGTAAGGAAGTTGCCGTAGATGTTACCACAGAAGTTGCTGTAGGCGGGACCGGCGTGGCGGTGGCGGCCGCCGGCTGAGGGCCGCAAGCGGTCAGCAGGCGGCCGCCTGCCAGGGTGCCCGCGCCGATGGCGGTCATGCGAAGAAAATCTCGCCGGCTGAAGTGGGTACGTTTTTTGGTTGCCATCTCTATATCCTTTCATGTTTGGAAAATATCCTTCTTTCAGGATATTAAATCAAACTACTGGTTTACGACTTTATTTCTTTGTAATGACTTTTTTCCATCCCTAATGAAAAAACACCTTTGCATAACAACAAATCCGGAACGAAACTTTTCCTGCTTATAACTATATAGTAACCATCATCAATCTTCCTCCGCCAAAAGAGGGGTTTACACCTGGTCAAGTGGCCAGGTGAGCAGCGGAATAGTACGGCTTGGATAAGGATAGTATGGCAGAAGTTGGCCTTTTTGTCATCACCCCACCGGTGGTAATCATAGTAGTATTTCTAGTCCAGCGCTATCCCTCGCAGTACAGAGATTCTTAGTCCGTTCCAACACATCTTGATAGAGAATCAAGATGGCGGAATTATGCTTTCACCAGTTCTTTAAGGATTGCGAGCGTTTCAGTCTTGCCCCCCACCCCGTTCTCTCCGGCCGGTCCCACGCAGGAAGGACAGCCATCTACGCATTCACATTCCTGCACCAGTTCCAGGGCCCGTTGCATCAACTCCTCATGCATTTCATATAGCTTTTGGCTGAAGCCGATACCCGCCGGAACGTCATCGTAGATCACCACGCAAGGATCCCCCAGCGTGGCCGGGGAGGGGTCTGTATGCAATCCCAGGTCGCCGGGGTCACACATCAGAAAGAGCGGAGCCAGCTGCCCCAGTACACTTCCCAGGCCGGCCAATCCCGAACGTATGCGCACATTTTGTTCGGCTTTGCGATGGCATTCCGGGCATAGCGTGATCAAGTTTTCCATCCGGTTGGCCTGTTCCCTCAGGCTGCGTCCCTGCTCATCCCGAAAGGTACGGAAGGGGGTTTTATGATGTACGTCGTGTTGTTTCCCATCTTCCGGCCGGCCGCAGACCTGGCAGCGGTAACCGTCGCGGGCGCGCACACGCTCGCGCAGCCTGGGCCACTCCGGCCCGTAATCATTGGGCGCGTTCGTCCACAACCCTTCATCACTTAATGTCTTGACCGTCTGTTCGGAAATGGTCAGCCAGTAACCGGTGGTCTGGAACTCCGTCGGCGGCAGGTCGAGCGGTTCCATCCCCAGGTTCTCACGGGTGAACCAACGTAATTTTTTGAAACCGGCCACCTTCAAAGTCACCTGGATCTCGCCCCAGCCTTTTAGCCCACCGGGGACGTCCATTTTATCGCTCTCGCTGAGGATCTTGATCTCGGTCTGGCGTTGCGGTTCAGTATAATAATCCAGCGCCACCGGGATGAGCGTAGCCAGCAACCTCTCAAAATTTAATTCCTGGACAAAATACTGCTGGCCTTCATGCAAATAAACCGCGTGCGGGTGTACCATCCAGGGCGCCGAAGCCAAATCTACATTCCCCAAGGTCCAGGGCGAGCCTCCGTCTTCAACCTGCAAGACGATATTATCCGGCGAGGCAGACCGTAAGGAAAGTCCCGCCGCCGGGTAAGAATCGGCCATCCAGAAATATTTATCCTGCGAGAAATGCGCCTCCTGGCTGTTCACCAGGACATCCAGATATTCCTGCAGCGTCTCTGCCGGTAATGAACCGAACGCATCTCCCTTCTTAAAAGGCAGCTCGAACATGGCGCAGCGCAGATGATTGAGCAGGATCAGCAAATGATCAGGATCGATCAGCGCCTGTTCAGGAGATCGCCCAAAGAAATAATCCGGATGGTGCGCCAGGAATTGATCCAGTGGGCTGGCAGAGGCCACCAGCACCGCCAGGGCAGGGTCGTCGCCGCGTCCTGCCCGCCCGGCCTGCTGCCAGGCGCTCGCGATGGTTCCCGGATATCCCACCAGGACCGCTGCGCCCAAACCGCCGATATCGATTCCCAGCTCAAGCGCGTTGGTAGCTACTACGGCTCTCACCGAGCCATCCCGCAGACCCTTTTCGATCTCGCGGCGTTGGTTCGGCAGGTATCCACTCCTGTACCCCCTGACGGCCTCAGCCGGCCGAATCTCCGGCTTTTCGAATCCTTGGTTACCTTCTTCTTGCAAATATCGGAGCAGGATTTCCACAGAATGGCGTGAGCGCGCAAACATGACCGTCTGCACCCCCTGTGCCAGCAGATCCTGCGTTAACCGGACACTTTCAAGCAGCGAACTTTTTCGCAGGCCAATCGCCTCATCAATGACAGGCGGGTTATAGACCAGGAAATGGCGCTGTCCGCGGCTGGAGCCATCCCGATCCACCAGGGTGACCGGGGCTTCGATCAACCGTTCGGCCAACCCGCGTGGATTGCCAATGGTGGCCGAGGTCAGGATGAATTGCGGCGTAGCTCCATAATATTGGGCCACGCGTTTCAGTCGGCGCAAGACGTTGGCGACATGCGAACCGAAGACACCTCGATACGTATGCATCTCATCGATGACAACGAATTTGAGCTGGCGAAAGAAATCCGCCCAATTGGTATGGTGCGGCAAGATGCCGGTATGGAGCATGTCCGGGTTGGTAAATACCATATTGGCATTTTTCCGGATGGCGGACCGGTGAGCCTGGGGCGTGTCGCCATCATAGATGGCGGTTTTCAAATCCGACCCTTTTAACGTTTGAACACTTATGTTTGTTAAGGTCGAAAGCTGGTCTTGTGTCAACGCCTTGGTGGGAAATAAATAAAGTGCCCGCGCCTGAGGATTTTCGAGCAGAGTCGCCAGGACGGGCAGGTTGTATCCGAATGTCTTGCCGCTGGCAGTGCCGGTCGCCAGGACAAGGTTCTTGCCTGCCCGAGCGTGCGTCCACGCTTCCACCTGGTGGCTGTATAGCGACATAACCCCGCGGGCTTTCAACGCCTCTACAAGTACAGCTGGCAGATCGGGCGGGAACGGACGCAATTCAGCCGGCCTCGAAGGCGTCGTCCGCCAGACTTCAAAGTTGGGAGCAGTGAGTTGGTCGGTTTGCCAGGCTGCCATCAACGCAGACAGGGTCATGAGCGCAATTATAACCATCAAATCCCTTGACAAAAAATAGTAACTCGTTTATCATTTTGCGCTGTAACAAATTAGTAACTCGTATACTATTAAACTGCAACCAACCTATCTATGTCTGTACGCCACGCGATTCTCGGTCTGCTTGCTCAACGCCCCCGTCACGGGTACGACCTCCGCGCCGCTTTTGTAGCCGTCATGGGAGGCGAACTGAATTGGGATGTAAAACCCGCCCAAATCTATACCACCCTGGAAAGGTTGGAACAGGCCGGCCTGATTAAATGTGAATCGGATCTCGGCGAAGGCGAGGAGCCCTCCCGGCGCGTCTATGCCATCACCCCTTCAGGGAAAGAGGCGCTCCAGGAATGGTTCGCCAGTGGGATCACTCCCGAACATCAACGGGATGAATTCTTTATCAAATTGATGGTTGGTTTGGTCGGTGGAGAGGCCGACCCGGCCCGGCTCATCCAGACCCAACGGGCTCATCTGTACCAGGACCTGCATGCTGCCACCAATCAGCGCGACAGCTACGACCCCCGGACAGAAATGGCGCAAATCCTGCTGCTGGATAAATCCATCATGCACCTCGAAGCCGACTTGCGCTGGCTTGACATCACCGAGCAAAGGCTGGAACAGGTCAAGCGCCAGCCTTTCCCGGAACCGGAAGTTCGCCCGAGAGGTCGACCGCGCAAAATTGAAAATCCTGCTGCAGAAAAGAATACGTAAGGAGAAGAAATATGCTTTACAAGGAAATTATTGGTAATCAATCCGGTCCCACTATTCTCTTCCTCCACGGAGGCGGAGGCGGCGGATGGATGTGGCAGCCACAGGTGGAGCTGTTGAAGGATGTTTACCACATCCTGGCGCCCGACCTTCCCGAGCATGGCCGCAGTGCAGCTATCAAGCCGTTTAGCATCGCGGGAAGCGTTACGCAGATCATTGATCTTATTCGCACACTGGCTCACGGTGGCAAGGCTCATGTCGTGGGGCTGTCAGAAGGCGCCCAGATAACGGTCGCTTTGCTGGCCACAGCACCCGAACTTGTGGACCATGCCATCATTAGCAGCGCGCTGGTAAGGGAAATGCCCGGCATGAGCTGGTTTGGTTTCGGAGCCTGGAAAGCAATGTACCGTTCCATCGAGCCGCTCAATAAATATGAGTGGTGGATGCGCTTGAACATGCGCTCCAACGGCATCCCAGACCGGTTCCTGCCGGAGATGCGCGAGACCTACAAATCCCTGACTGCAGATGCTTTCGCCCACATCATTGTCGAAAACCAGCAATTCCGATTGCCCGCCGGCCTGGACCGCGTGACTTCGCCTGCACTGGTCGTGGGCGGCCGGAAAGAATACAAAGTTATGCACCAGTCCATCCGCGACGTGGCCGCAGCCATTCCTGGTGCGCAAGCCTACCTGGTCCATCACACCAGGAAATTGTCCATCGGCGAGGAACACAACTGGAACATGACGGCTCCGGAACTGTTCACCCGCACTGTGCGGGCCTGGATCGAAGGCCAGCCATTGCCATCCGAATTGAAGGAATTAAAATGATGGAACTCACTGAAAATATCCTGAAACATAACAATTGCTCCATCCACTATTGGACCGGCGGCAAAACGGACGCACCGCTGGTGGTTTTCACCCATGGCGCGACCATTGATCATCACGAATGGGATGCCACCCTGCCCATCGTGGGCGAACAATTTCGTATTCTCACCTGGGATGTGCGCGGGCATGGGCTTTCCCGGCCTGCCAGGTTCGTCCTGGCAGAGGCCGTGGATGACCTTCTGGCGCTGCTCGACCAGATTGGAGACGAGCATGCGATATTCGTTGGGCATTCAATGGGTGGCAATTTAGGCCAGGAACTGGTCTTCCACCACCCCGACCGCGTCACCGCCATGGTCTTCCTCGACTGCACCTGGAATTTCCAAAAATTGACCGCGTTCGAAGAATCACTGATGAAGATGGCAGAGCCGATGTTCCGTATGCACCCCTACAAGGCCTTGCTGCTCGAGTCGTTGATGGCCACAGCTTCCAACCGCGCAGGGCGGGCCCTCTTGCGCCGCTCGATGGAATCGCTGACAAAGGATGAATTCATCCAGATCATGATGGCCACCTCGCTTTGCCTGCACTACGAACCCGGCTACAAGATCGGCAAGCCCTTGCTGATGATGGTGGGTGATCGGGACATGACCGGCAATATCCGCAAAGCCATGCCTCTGTGGGCAAAACAAGAGCCGGATTGTGAGTTCGTGGTAATCCCCAAGGCAAAACATGCCGCCAACCTGGATCAACCCGAAATATTCCATCGTACTCTGCTCGATTTCCTGCAACGGCAGCTTGATTATCCCAAATCATCGCTCATTGATAACAAAATGAAAGGAGTTTCCTATGTCGCTCATACAAACTGAAAACCTGACCAAAATCTACGGGACCGGCGAGGCCGCCGTGATCGCCCTGGACCATGTCAACTTCCAGGTCAAGGAAGGTGAATTCGTCGCAGTCATGGGACCCAGCGGCTGCGGCAAATCCACCCTGCTGCATTTGCTGGGCGGGTTGGACCGTCCCAGCGAGGGCAGCGTCAGTATCGACGGCACCGCCATCGCCAATATGAAAGACGATGACCTGACCAAGCTTCGCCGCCGCAAAATGGGATTTGTCTTCCAGTTTTTCAATCTCATCCCGGTGCTCAATGCCCTGGAAAATGCTTCCCTGCCGGTCACATTGGATGGCGTCAAGCCAGCCGATGCAAAGAAACGCGCCAGCGAATGGCTCCAGCGTTTTGGGCTGGGCGACCGCCTGGCCAACCGCCCCGACCAGCTTTCCGGCGGCCAGCAGCAGCGCGTTGCCGTGGCTCGCGCCCTGGTGTCTGAGCCCGCCCTCATCCTGGCCGATGAACCCACCGGCAACCTGGATACCCGCGCCGGTGACGAAATTGCCGGCCTGCTCCGCCAGGTAACCAAGGAATATGGCCGCACGGTCGTCATGGTGACCCATGACCCGCGTATTGCCGCTTACGCCGACCGCATCGTCTTCCTTAAGGACGGCAAGGTGGTGGATGAGACCAACCTCGAGCCGGAAGGTGCGAGCGAGCAAATTGCCGACAAAATGAAGGAGTTTGGAGATTAGAGAACGGAGATAAGCGAATAGAGAACGGTTTTTTACGACCCTGTTCTCTGAGCAGCGCCTCAATTCTCTTTGCCTCCAAAGGAGTGATCTATGAACCTTCAACTAACACTTGCCTGGCGCTACCTGGCCGGGCGCAAGCTTCGGACTTTCCTGACAACGCTGGCTGTGATCTTTGGCGTGATGGTTATCTTCGGGATGAATATCATCCTGCCGACCATGCTGGCAGCATTTCAGGCCAACCTCATGGCTGCCGGCGGCATTGTGGACATAACCGTCACCAACAAATCGGGTGGCGGTTTCCCGGTCGACGTGGCCAAAAAACTGGATGGTATCTCTGGCATCCGCGCATATTCGCCCTCGCTTGAGCGGACCGTCAACCTGCCAGCAAATTTTGTGGACGGTGACCCGGCCAAGCAGGACCGCATCACGGCTGTCAACCTGATCGGTCTTGAACCGGAGGCTGCAATGTCCTTGCAGGCATACATTATCCAGCAGCCGGGTCGTTTCCTGCAAGCGGATGACACAAACGCAACCGTCATTTCGCAAACGCTGGCGGATGCCTACGCGGTAAAGCTGGGAGATACGTTCAAGCTCCCTTCTTTGAACGGCACTGTGACCCTGACCGTGGTTGGCATCCTGCCGCCGCGTACCCTTCCCGGCAACGAGGATGTCCTGGTAAACCTGCCGCAGGCCCAAGCCATCACAGGCCAAACCGGCCAAATCAACTCCATCGAAATTACCCTGACCAGCCTGGATGAGAGCGCACGGACCGCAACCATTGCTGCGGCCGAATCAGCCCTGGGCAGTGATTATCAGGTCGGTTCCATCCAGTCCGGCACGGAAATGTTCGCCAGTCTCAAGTTGGGCCAGGCAGCCTTCAATATGTTTGGTGTACTGGCGTTGTTCATGGGCGGCTTCATTATTTTTAACACCTTCCGGACTGTGGTGGCCGAACGCCGGCGGGATATCGGCATGCTGCGCGCCCTGGGCGCCAAACGAAGCACCATCACCGGTATGATCCTGGTGGAAGGCCTGTTGCAAGGACTGATCGGGTCCGCAATCGGTCTGCTGCTGGGTTACCTTTTCGGGGCAGGCATTGTCCAGCTGGCCGGGCCAATGTTGAGCCAATTCGTCCACGTCAAGATGGGCCAGCCTGTTGTTTCCCCGACCCTGGTGGTCACGTCCGTCTTGCTTGGCGTCGGCATCACCGTATTGGCCGGGCTGCTCCCGGCTCAAAACGCCAGCAAGGTCACCCCAATGGATGCCCTGCGTCCATCAGTAGCTGAGGTCGAATACAAGCGTCGCGCCAGTGGCAGCTTCATCGCCGGGCTGGTCATGATTGGGGCGGCCCTTTTGGGGCTGACAACCGGAAACATGAGCTTTATTTCCCTGGGAGGGCTCTTATTCCTGGTCGGCCTTATCCTGGTCGCCCCGGCGCTGCTGCGACCGATCGCCTTCGTTTTTGGCCGGCTGACCGCCCTGCTGTATGCCCGGCAGGGAACCGGCGACCTGGCCCAGGGCAACCTGACCCGCCAGCCATCCCGCGTTACCATCACTGCCAGTGCCACCATGATCGGGCTGGCCATCGTCGTCGCCCTCGGCGGTATGACCACCAGCTTGAACAGTATGATGGGGCCTCTCCTGCATAAGAGTCTGGGCAGCGATTACCTGTTCGTGCCGCCCTCCGTCTCGGTCTGGAATAGCGATATCGGCGCAGGCAATGACTTTACCGCCCGCCTGCAAGCCATCAATGGGGTCGGCGACATAAGTACTCTGCGCTTCTCCAGCAGTGCGATCAACGGCAATGCCGTCTCCATGCTTGGTATTGATCCGGCTGCCTATCCAAAGGTCAGTGGAATGGAATTCAAGCAAGGCGATGACTTTGCCTATGCCGCCCTCGCCGGTGGGAGAAACATGATCATCAACGGCTCATTCCTGATGACCATTCCCGTCAAGGTGGGAGATAGCATCGAACTGGCCACACCCGCCGGCCCGCAGAAGTACACGGTCGTCGCCATCGCCACCGACTTGCTGAGTGCCAAAGTCGTCACTGCCTTTATCTCGCAGGCCAACCTGGCGGCTGATTTTGGCCGTACGGACGATGTGTTCATTCAATTGAACCTGAAACCTGGCGTGAAAGTGGCAGATGTAGATGCAAAGATAAAAGCCGTGGCTGCCGATTACCCGCAGTTCACCGTGATCGCCGGGAAGACTTATATAGACCAAATGATGCAATTGATCCAGGTGGTCTTCGTCGGGATGTACTTTATGCTGGCTTTCCTGGCATTTCCTTCCCTGATTGCCATGTTGAATACGCTGGCCATCAGCGTGCTCGAGCGCACCCGAGAGATCGGCATGATCCGCGCCGTAGGCGGGACTCGCACGCAGGTCAGGCGCATGGTTGTAGCCGAGGCGTTATTACTGGCCGCCGTTGGGACGGCTTTCGGCCTTCTCTCCGGCCTATACCTGGGTTACGTGATCGTTCAGGCGCTGGGCAAATTGTTCCCAATGCAATATTCCTTCCCCCTTACCGGCGTTTTGGCTGCTATCGCCATCGGCCTGCTCTTCGGGGCGCTGGCAGCGATCATCCCGGCCCGCCAGGCTTCGAGGTTACAGGTGGTGGAAGCATTGAGATACGAATAACAATTACCGGTTTATGACAGTTACGATTGATTAAATACAAACAGGGACTGGCTCCGGCCCGTCCCTGTTTGCCTTCAGGGGATGTTCTATGGGTTTTTAGGTTCGAGTTCCAGGGCGACAAAATTCTTTGCCCCTGCATAACTCTCGTTTAATAGTATCGCGACTGCTTGAGCCGCATAGTAGGAAGTATGCTCGAAAATGATCGTCTTGGCCGGCAGGATATCGGCAAATGCCTCACCCGCAGCTTTGGAAGTCAGGGGAATGAAGGCATAGTCACAAGTGTAATTAGCCATTTCAGGAATGGCTTGCGTTCCGCCGGCATGATAGAGTTTAAGCCCATCTACATTGACGATGAAACCCACACCGCCGCTACTCTTCTGGTGAAAAGTGGTGTCGTAAGCGGGAACGGCTTCGATGCCCACGCCATCGACTTCGGTCTTGTCACCTTCGTTCAGGATGGTGGCTGTAATACCGAGGTCGGTTTTGGCAGCTTCATAACTCTGAGACACATTCGTGCCGATGATGAGGGTGGTATTGGGGCCGATTATCTTTTGTAGATCAGCCACTGACCAGTGGTCGGAGTGGGCATGGGTCACCAGGATAATATCTGCCTTGGGCAGGTCGCCATTCAGGGTGATCGGGTCGAAATAGATGGCTTTGGAGCCGTTATATAGGATCGCGGCTGTTCCAAACCAATGGAATTTCGCCAACTCATCTTCAGGTGCAGGCGTGGGACTTGCCGGAGGTGGCGTGGCCGTGGGTGGAATGGAAGTGATCGTGGGGGCTGGTATGGCAGCCGGCGCGCAGCCTGCTCCCAGGACCAGTACCAGGACAGTGAATATGAAGAACGATATCATACGTTTCATGGTGGTGCTCCTCTTAGGGCGAATACAACCTTCAAAATTCTATACGGGTTAGAATGTGCCGGTGATAACTTGTCATTTGGTTTTATAACGATTGGACACTGAAAGGCTGATATTTATCACGTTCACTATAAGATAATCAGACAGGAATTAAGTAGACCAAAAGTATAGTTTTGGCCCTGGTCAACTAACCAGTCTTCAATAATATGGAATTTATCCCGCTCTATTTTTTCCGGCGGCTGGAGGCGGTTCGATTTCTGTAATGCCTGTGACCAATTCCAATACTCCCCCAAAATACAACTACTTCCAGGATCGTGCGTCCGTCCTTCAATGCGGACAGGCGGCCGGACAACTGCAATAAAAGAACAGCCGGGTGCAATTCAATGCCTCCCGGTTGTTCTTTTATTTCTGGCACTCCGGGCAAAAATAACATGCCCCGCCCAAATATTGGATCTTTTGCACAGTCGTCCCGCACACACGGCAAGGTTGCCCGGCGGCTTTGCCATCCATGAGACGCATATACCCGCCGGGATTCCCGAACAGGTCCGTCTCATCGTACCTCCCACCTTCTTCAATCACATTCTGGACGGTGGATGTAATGGCGTGAAATAAGCTTACTTTCTGGCTTGCATCCAGCTCTGTGAGCGGGTGTCTTGGGCTGAGTCGTGCCCTGAACAGGATATCCTGGGCGATCGCATTCCCCAATCCCGGGATGAGTTGGTCTTGTGTCAGCAGGCTTTTGACGCTGCGTTTTTCCCCTTGCTGCAATTCATCCAGCAGACTTGAGAAATAATCAAACGTAAAATCAGGCTCCACCGGGGTAGTCCGCATATCTTTAACATATTGCCGGTCCTGCTCTTTGCCTGCTTCATACAATTCCATCGCTCCCCACATTTGTGTCATGACGGTCAACGCCGTACCATTTTCAAAAGCCATGAATAAATGGTATTTATCCGGTATTTTTGCTCCTGCTGGATGGAATAACATTTTTCCGCCGCATTCCCCCAATAATAAAATATACCCGGGTTCTAAGGGTACAAAGAGCCAGCGGCCCCTCACCGACTGCCTCCCCGACCGTTTTCCCCAGTGTTAATTGAGCAAATTCTGCCGGCTTGCGGTTATACCACACGAATTTATGCGGCGAGTTCCCCAGCCTTCCCTCACTGATTGTTTTCCCCTGGACCGTTACATTTAATTGGTCGGCAAGTGTAATAAGCTCTGGTAACTCAAACATGTCCAGCCTCCAGGATTGAATGGTTGTCCAAGTTCATTTTAGGATATGTAAATATAAAAAGCAGGCCATCTTATTTCGAGGCCCGAAATTTTTTCTTACTGTGGGATTGAAATGGGTTTTGACCTGCCGCCTAATAGCCGGAAGGCAACTGCCCCAATAGCAAGGGGAAACCAAAAGGTGATCACCCGGTAGGTCAAGGTGATCAGTGCCGCCGCCGCCCATTCCACCCGCAAGGTATTCAGTGCGATGGTCATGGTGCCCTCAACGATACCCAGGCCGGAAGGTGTCGGTGAAACGATCAGGAATAAATAGCCGATGGCGAAACCTCCCACCAGCGTCCCAACCGAAAAGGGAGTCCCCAGGGCCAGGAATGTAAAGGCAAGAACACAGATAAGCAGGGCAAAATTATTCAAGGCAAAGAGAAATGGCCAGAGAAGTTCCTTGCGTTTTCCCTTCAGCATATGAATCCCATCAGCCATCTCTTGCGCAAAAAAATGGGCTTTTTCTTCCTGTATATACTCTCGATGGATAAAAGGCCGCATAACCCGGTTGATCAGCCGTGCAATCCATGCAAGCGCATGACCAAGTCTATCTGCCGATTTGTAACCCAGGTATAACAGAAACGCCACTGCCATGGCAATGGCCAGGAGGATGACCGCTGCCGTTATTTCCCCTGCATTCAGGTTATTTCGACGTATTAGTACGATGAAAGCCAATGTTAGTACACAAAAGAAAGCCAGGTAGTCGAGTAATATATATAGAACCCCTACAACCGTCACCTTTCCGATCGAATGGTGCCGCCGGCCTGCATCATCCAGAAAGACAGCCATCCCGCCTATGCCTACACTCGGCGCGATAACGTTCACAAAATTAGCTGCCGTGGCTACCAGCACCAGGTGATAGTTCTTTTCTTTAAGCCCCACTATCCTGTATAAGGAACTGTAATCAGTGGCCGAATTAAACAGCCAGATAAGTTCGATGAACACAGCCGCCACTAAAAACCGGTAGTTGCTGTGTTGAAGAGTGTTGGTAATATTCTTTAGTTCCGGGACTTTCAGGATAACGAAGACAATGGCCAGGAATAGCACCAGGGTGATGATAAATTTCCTCATGGGGGAATTATACTGGATTTTCAAATAAAGCCTCCCGCAGGCTAAAGGTCTGCGGGAGGGGTTTTACTCAATAATCTGTTTTCGATTTTACCGGCGGCGGCGTCCCAATCCGCCTACGAGCATCACATAATAAAGCAGTTGCAGCATCGCCGTGACCAGGGCGGCAACGTAGGTCAACGCGGCCGCATTTAGCACTGTACTGACCCCGTGTTGCTCATCCGGGCCGGAGATTATTCCCGTCTCTGCTAGCAAGACGCGGGCACGGGCTGAGGCGTTCAGTTCGACCGGTAGAGTTGCCAGGGCAAAGACAGCTCCCCCGGCGAAGAATGCTACACCCAGCCAGGCAAGATTCACTCCAAAGACCATGCCGGCGGAACTCAAGAGCAGTCCCCCAAAGATCAAGATCCAGCCCAGGTACGAGCCAATATTGACCATCGGTACCAAGGCAGCACGGAAACGTAGCGGGAAGTACCCTTCAGCGTCCTGCTGGGCATGTCCAAGTTCGTGGGCAGCCACTGCCAGCGAGGCAACCGAAGCATTACCTGAAACGCCTTCTGAAAGGTGCAGAACCTTCGTACGCGGGTCGTAATTATCCGTCAGATTACCGCGTACGCCTTGTATCTGGATCCCGTATAATCCCGCCCGGGCGATTAGCCGCTGGACCGCTTCGGTACCGGTCATACCACTGCGCGCCGGCACCTTGCTCCACTTGCTGAATGATGATTTCACGTATATGGATGTGATCATCATCAGCAGAAATGCCGGAACCATAAAGAGCAGGTAAGTCGGGTCAAAGAATAACATGCTTCACCTCTTTATAAACAGAACTACAATTTTTCACATTATTGACGGCGATGTGAGTTGCTTAACCGCCGCATCCAACTGGGGATCCTTGCCAGCTTTCACGTCATCCGCCGTCATGGGAACAACGATATCAGGAGTCAGTCCCTTTTTATCAATGGCCCGGCCATTGGGGGTGAGCCATTTGGCGATGGTGATACGCACAGCGCCCTGGTTATCTGAAAGGGGGATCCAATTTTGAACAGACCCTTTTCCATAGGTGGTCTCTCCGAGCAATTTAGCCCGCCCGGTATCCTGTAATGCGCCCGCCACGATCTCAGAGGCGGAGGCCGAATAAGCGTTACCCAGCACGATCATCGGAAGGCTCTTATCTGTTGCCAGCCCGCCTTTATGCGCTTGAGAGGTCGTTTTCGTGCCATCGCCGGACTGCTCTGTGACAATTGGACCGCTGGAAATAAATTCAGACGCTACCGCGATGGCAGTATCCAGATAACCGCCGCCATTATCGCGCAGGTCCAGGATCAACCCCTTGGGATTCTTGGCCATCAGGTCTGCCAGCTGTGTGTGCAAATCGTTGGCAGTACTATCACCGAAGGTGGAAATCTGTACATAGGCGATATTGTTGTCCAGCATCTTGCTGGTTACGCTTGGAACGACAATAACCGCTCGCGTAATTTCAAAATCCATCGGGGCGCTTTGACCTTCCCGCTTGACGGTAAGTTTTACCTGTGTTCCAGACGGTCCCAATACCTTCTGGCGGACCACCTCGGGAAGCATAGAGGTTACATCCAGGCCGTCTACTGCAATGACCTGATCGCCGGCCTGCAAGCCAGCTTTTTCAGCCGGTGAACCGGCCATCGGCTTTGTGATGGTCAATAATGTTCCATTTGTATCCACATAGGCACCAATTCCCGCGTAAGAGCCTTGTAATTGCGAGGTTGCATCCGTATAACCCTGCGGGGTCATGTAAGTGGAATGTGGATCGCCCAGTGACTCCATCATGCCGTTGATGGCACCTTCCATCAACTTGGTATTATCCACCGGCTGATCCACATATTGCTGATGGATAATGGTCCAGGCTTCCCAGAAAGGAACGAACAGTTTCTGCAGGTCCGCCGGCGTACCTCCCTGATCCCCTGAGGCAGTAGAGGTCGGGATATTGGCAGTCAAGGCTGGCTTCAGAGCAGGAATGAGTCTACCGGCCGCCAGCCCGCCGCCAAAGGAACAGACAACAAGCACAACCGCCACAAAAGCGATCAGGATTATTCTTAAAGTTTTATTCATAAAACGCACCTCCATGCGGATGATCCTATTTCTAACATGTCCGCATTAACATACTATGAAATTGTATCAATAACGTGTAAGAAACTCATTAATTGGTGGATTATTGGGCTTTAACCTGAGTACCGCTGGCCAATTCCCTTGTTACCCTCTTGCCTCGTAATTCCCACATTCTTCTGTTAATGACGTCCATTTAGAAGGTCCGGCAAGTCAGCCAGATTCAATAAGCGCGGCATCAGCGTCATCGCCTGGTACTTCCTTCCCAACCAGGATGGTGTACATCCCCAGGAGACGCGCTGCCCGGGTAATCCGTCCCTGGTCGTCCAGCAAGACACAGGCACGCGGGTCCGGGTTGTCCGCTTTTTCGAGCGCCAATTTAAAAGCCCCGGGCATGGGTTTGCAATAGGGGGCAATTGCATGAACATCGATAATCCCATTGAAGAGGCCTTGCAGACCCGACTACTTCCATCACACGCCTGGCATGGTTGCTGTCAGCATTGGTGAAGATGTACTTCCGTGCCTGGATCGCTTCGATGGCAGCCCGTAATTCCGGGTTTGGCTGGATATAGCGGCCCAGTGGCACATCGTGAACGAACGCCAGGTAATCATCCATGTCCACCTGGTGATTGGCCTGCAGGCCCCTCAAAGTGGTTCCATATTCACGGAAATACTTCTCCCGGATGGCTACCACCTGGTCGGAAGGAAAACCCATCCGCTCGCTCAAGTATAGGTTGATCCGCCCACCGATCTGTTCCCATAAGCCGGCGGCTGGCGGGTAGAGCGTATCATCGAGATCAAAGAAGAAGGTCGTAAAACGCATGCCGGTATTATAAACGGAATATAATACGCTCATGTCCATACGGATATTGACTCCTGAAGTTGCCTCGCAAATCGCCGCCGGGGAAGTGGTGGAACGGCCTGCCTCGGTGGTGAAAGAGTTGGTGGAAAATGCCCTGGATGCCGGGGCAAAGTCTGTGACGGTGACCATCGCCAACGCCGGCCGGACCCTGGTTCAGGTGGCCGATGATGGCGTCGGCATTCCTCCGGATGAGCTGATCCTGGCAGTGGAACGCCATGCCACTTCAAAACTTTCGAACGCAGACGACTTGTTCCGCATTGCCACCCTGGGCTTTCGCGGCGAGGCCCTGGCTTCGATAGGTTCGGTTTCCCGCTTCACCCTCACTTCGCGTACCGCCAATTCGCCTGCGGGTGCACGCTTGCGGGTGGAAGGCGGAGAGATCGGCAAGGTGGAAAAGATCGGTGCGCCGGTCGGGACGGTCGTAAGCGTGGAGGACTTGTTCTATAATGTCCCCGCCCGGCTGAAATTCCTAAAACAGGATGCCACCGAACGCCGGGCAATTGATGCCCTGCTGACGCGTTATGCTTTAGCCTATCCTTTTGTCCGCGTAAAATTGAGCGAAGGCAGCACCATCTCCCTTCACACAGCCGGGGACGGCGACCAGCGTGCCATCCTGGCCGCGCTTTACGGCGTAGAGGTGGCCCGCCAGATGCTGGAAGTGATGGCCGAAGAAGACGGCTTTAGGTTGACCGGCTTCATCAGTCCCACTGCACTGACTCGTTCCAACCGCAAAGAAATCACTTTCTTCGTTAATGGGCGGTGGGTGCAGGATACTCCACTGAATACTGCCCTCCTCCAGGCCTATCACACCCTTCTCATGGTGGGGCGTTATCCCATCGCAGCACTGTTCATCCGGGTTCCCCCTGAGGAAGTGGATGTAAACGTCCACCCGGCCAAGGCAGAGGTCCGTTTCCGCAGCCCGGATAAGGCTTTTAGTTTCGTTCAACGGGCCACGCGGCGGGCTTTGCTGGCGTATGCCCCTGTCCCGCAAGTCGCCCCGCAGAATTTATGGGGCACCTCAAACCATCGACCGCAATCGTCAGAAGGTCGCCCCCAGGTGGATGCAGCCTGGTTTCTCGCCCACGATGAACAACCGATCGTCGATGGCCCGTCATCGCTTGTGAACGACCAACAGCCTGTAATCGGCGCTCCCCCTCTGGCGTTTGAAAAAGTGCCTCTCCTCCGTCTCATCGGCCAGATTGGCGCCACCTATCTCGTCGCGGAAGGTCCCGATGGTCTCTATCTGATCGACCAGCATGCTGCTCACGAACGGGTGCTGTTTGAAAAACTCATGGCGCAGCATGAGCAGAAGAACATCCCCTCGCAATCCCTGCTTACACCGGTGGTGGTGGAATTACCCCGTCCGTCTGCAGAATTGCTCAATACCCAATTGCCGTTTCTGCTCCATTTTGGCTTCCATGTCGAATCCTTTGGCACGAACGCTTTCCAGGTGCGCGCCATGCCGGTCCTCTTCGCCAACTCTGATCCGGCTGCCGCTTTACGGGCGCTGGTGGAAGATTTCGAGGAAGACGAAGCCCCCCTGCAGAACGAGATCGAAGCCAAAATCGCCGGCCGCGTCTGCAAGCGTCTGGCAGTCAAAGCCGGGCAAGTGCTCTCTCCCGACGAGCAGCGCGGCCTCCTGGCCGACCTGGAAGCCTGCGCCTCGCCTCGCACCTGTCCGCACGGTCGGCCGACAATGATCCACCTTTCCGTCGAAATGTTGGAAAGGCAGTTTGGGCGCAAGGGGGCAAGATAAGAAAACACCCAGGCGGGAACATGATTGTATGAGGCAGTAGTTAGCTGACTACACTTCGTGCTTGTCGAGCTGTAATTGTTGTTCTCTTGTTTGGTTTTTTTGCCGGGGGATATGGATGATAAAAGTGGTTCCCTTGCCAAGTCTGGATTTGACCTCGATACTTCCCCCATGACCGGAAACGATCTGTCTGCAGATGGATAAACCCAGGCCCGTCCCGGGTACTTTGCCTTCTGAGGCTTGCACCCGGTAAAATTTTTGAAAGAGATGAGGCAAGGCTTTCGCCGGGATGCCAATGCCGGTATCCCGCACGAAAAGCATCCATTCATTCGTGTCTACTTCAGCAGTGATTTCCACCAGGCCTTTGGGGGAATTGTATTTTATGGCATTGCTGATCAGGTTAATAACCACCTGTTTCATTTTGTCCCGGTCGGCTTGCACTTCGGGAAAATCAGCCGGGATTTCGAGGCTCAGCTTGATCTGAGTCTCATCTGCTTTGCTCTGCATGGTCTGCATACACTCGAGCAGCATCTCTTTTAAATTGAATAGGGATAGGTGGAATTGGACCCGTCCAGATTCAAGCCGGGCCAGGTCAAGGAAGGAGGATGTCAGTGAACTGAGGCGAAGCGTTTCGCTGTGAATGCTTTGGATAATGGATTGGCGCTGTTCCTGGGATATTTCCGGGTGCAGCAGCAGGTATGTAGCCGTTCCGATGGTAGCCAATGGCGTGCGCAGTTCATGGACGAATTCGGCCACCAGGTCTGATTGCTGGAACAAGCGCGCGTTTTCGATGGCTACAGCTGCCTGTGCGCCCAATACTTGCAGCAGATCCTCGTCGGAGTCGGTAAACTTGCCTATCCGCTTATTGATAACCTCCAAAACCCCTACAACCTTGTCTTTGGTGATGAGCGGCATACCCAGCATGGACTCGGTCGGGTAACGTGTCACCTGCTCCACTTTCTCATAATACCGCGGGTCCTCATGGGCATTGGCGGTTCGGACCGGTTTACGATTGGTCACAATCCATCCGGCAATGCTGCCTTCCAAGGGGACTACCAGGCCGCGCATGGTTTGCAGGTCGAGGTTGGTGGCTACCTGGAAATGCAGTTGGCGTTCCCCTTCGTCATATAGAAGAATCGAAGCCGCTGCCGCCTCGGTCAGGTCAACGGAGGCAGATATGATGCGGTTAAGCAAAATATCCAGGTCAAGTGTGGATGCGAGGTCGCGGGCGATGTCGATTAGGCGACGGTAACCTTCCAGCCGCTTATCTGAATCATTCATTTCGGTTTTTCAGATTCGAGTACCGCTGCCGCCAGCTTGCTAAATTGCTGTGCCGTCAGGCTGTCCGGACGGGCAGCGATGGCAGTTGTTTTCCCACGGGCCGACATATACAGCAGTTCAGGTGCAGGAGTAATGGCAACTACGGGCGCCTGTCCCAATTGTTCTTCCATTTGTGCCAGACTGAGCTGGGTATCCGAGCGGATTCGGTTGACAACCACCACTTTGATGGTTTGCTTGGTGATCCCCAACTCTTCAAGATCATCTATAAGCATTTTGGAATGTGCGACCGCATTTATGACCGGCTCCGCCAGAATAATGAGGAGATTGCAAAAAGTCACCATTTTCTGTGCCAGCGGGGTCAGGCCGGACCCCAGGTCGAGGACCAGGTAAGGCGTCAGGAGACTTAACCGGTTGACCAGTGCCTCCATCGGCGCAAGCGAATTCACCAGGACTGCATCTTTTGGCTGGATCGAGCCAAACAACAATCGCAGGCCGGTCTCATGGACAAAGAGGTCTTCTTTGACCTTCTGGCGGGTCATATCTCCCACATTGCCTGTCAGGAGTTCTGATAAAGCCTTGGGGTTGGGCTCGCCCATATCCGGGCCGATACTGCCCATACCAGGTCGTAATTCCGCTACGATAACCTCGGTTTTGGTCGCCAGGCGCAGCGCATGTCCCAGGTTGACCGCCACCGTGGAAACGCCCTGCCCACCGCGTGGACTCAACACACCTATCGTCATGGCAGGTTTATCTGTCGGCAGAGGCGTGGTGGCCAGTTTTCCTTTGCTCGTTCGTGCTAACAGAGCTTTGACATGAGCATGTAGTTCAGAGGGATGCGTAGGTTTGGTCAGATAATCATCCGCGCCGGCCTCGAAGCCGGTGACCTTGTCGTCCAACTGGGTTTTGGCAGTGAACATCAAAATAGGTTTATTGGTCGTCAACGGATTGGCCCGCAGTCTCTTGGTTACTTCATAACCATCCATCTCCGGCATCATCACATCCAATAGGATCAGATCCGGGTTTTCTTTTTCCGCCTGCTCGAGACCTTGAGGACCGTTATTGGCAGCAATGATAACGTATCCTTGTTTCTGGAGCATCAGGCCGACCAATTTAAGAGTATCGATATCGTCATCGATTATGAGTATTTTTTCTGCCATTGTTGTATCTCCACGGACATAATAAAGTCTAGCATAAAGCAGCCTGAGAAGCAAGCGGGCAAATTCAATTTTAGCAGCAATATAAGATGAATTTTGAAAACGAGGCACTAAATCATCTGAAATTCACCCGACACCTTTATTTTCCTCTGAAAAATTTGCTTTCCTTGATTCCCGGGGGAATTCCCGGAAACATCTTCAAAAAAACAGACTATTTAAAAAGCAGGGCGGGATTGGGATCCCGCCACTTTTTTTGTGCGAAAAATTGTTCTCTAGTAAACAGGCCTCAAATTTAAAACCCTACGCATATAATTGCTGCCGTATTTGCACCACCTGCCGGCGCAGACGGTCATCCCGCTCCAATAAATCTGCCACCTTCTCGCAAGCATACATGACCGTGGTGTGGTCCCGTCCTCCCAGGGCCTGCCCGATTTGTGGCAAGGATAAATTCGTCTCGCGCATCAAATACATTGCGATCTGGCGTGGTAATGCCACATCATGGGAACGCTCAGGGGAAAGCAAACGGGAAACAGAAAGGTTGAAAGATTTGGCGACTACGTCCACAACCGTGCCGGGTTTAACATCACCGCGTTGTGGCAGGAGGTCAGCCAACGCCACCTCTGCTAATTGTTGTGTTAGCGCCATCCCGCTCAAGTCGGAAAAAGCCACTATGCGGTTTAAAGCGCCTTCCAATTCGCGAATATTGGATTGGACTCGGCGGGCGATCAACTCCATGATTTCAGCCGGAACGATTCGTCCCAATCTCTCGGATTTGGAGCGCAGGATTGCCAGGCGGGTTTCGAAGTCTGGTAGCTGAATGTCAGCCGTCAAGCCCCATTCGAACCTTGAACGCAATCGTTCTTCCAACGTTACCAGCGATTTGGGCGGGCGGTCGGATGAAACAATGATTTGCTTATTTTGTCCATGCAGGGTATTAAACGTGTGGAAAAATTCCTCCTGCGTGGATTCCTTGCCGGCAATGAATTGGATATCATCCACCAGCAGTACATCCGCCGAGCGATACTTCTCCCTGAAGGCTTGAGTGGTGTGCGAACGGATGGCTCCGATCATATCATTGGTGAATTCTTCGGAAGAAACGTAAAGAACATTGAGACCATGTTCCTGGCAATAATTTCCGATTGCATGCAATAGATGTGTCTTTCCCAGGCCAACACCGCCATAAAGGAAAAGCGGATTGTAAGCCTTGGCCGGGTTTTCAGCGACAGCCTGTGCCGCCGCGTGCGCAAGCCGGTTATTAGGCCCCACGATGAAATTGTCAAAAGTATAACGGGGATTTAGAGAAGAATTTTTCTGACGCGTGGCCGGGGACTCTTCTTTACCCGGGGATGCTTCTCCGGAGGAGATCGCCGCGGTATCCGTAACACTCTCGGCACTTTCGTTCGACCGGATCACAAAGGACACATCCACGCTGCGGTTCATAATTCCCATCAAAAGCCGTGTTACCGTACTGGAAAGGCGGCTTTCTAACCAGTCGCGTGCATAAGCATTGCGTACTGCAATGGTGAAAAGCCCATTCTCATAGGAATTGATCTGGGTATCGCGCACCCACGTATCAAAGGATGCTTTTGGCATCTCCATTTGGAGTTGTCCTAATGCTGATTGCCAGGCTTGCACGGCGTCCATATCTCTTCCTCCAGTAAATTTCGGCGTTAGGGTACAGGGACAGAAGCCCACTGCTCTCGCAGTGGGGAACCCCTCGTTCTCTGATCTTGGTTCTTTTTCGGGTGATCTATTTTTTGTAGAGGATAGTGCCCGCTATCCTTTATTTCATTGCGTAATCATTCTAGCAGAAAAAGTAGATTCATTCCATACGAGTAGCCTACGCTATCTTAAAAACATATGAATTTTTAAGAAACAGGCAACCTTAAACAACTTCGTAAAAAATCGATGGGCAGTCACCTTCTTCTCCCGCCAGCCTACCCCCCACCCCATATGGTAGTGAGATGGACTCCCGCCATATCTTGGGGATAAAGGTTGGCCAGTCTCACGCTGGCAGGCACAACCTCGCTATTCCTTAAAGATCGTATTTGGGAACGAGGCATGGCCCAGGCCATGTGAAACATAAGAAAGGACGTTTCGTTTGAAATTAAGTCGAAGCTCCAACCACTTTATTGACTGATGTGCGCGGCACCCACGCGAGGATGGTCGTTCCTTCTCCTGGGGCAGAAATGATGTCCACATCACCGCCCACATTGGTGACGCGTGTTTGCATATTCGCCAGACCGTGACCCATTTTTTTACTGGCCTTTTCCAGGTCGAAACCACTCCCGTCATCATGGACCTCCAACAGGGCTCGGTCTGAGGTGGTCCACAGATCGATCGTGACCTTGGTGGCATTGGCGTGCTTGGAAATGTTAGCCAGGGCTTCCTGGCAAATATGGAACAAAGCCATGGCATTGATCTGCGGCAAGTCGACCAGATGGTCTTTCGGCCCGGCCAGGCTGATTTCTACTTTGGTATTCTGACGGAACTCACTGATTAAACGGTTGAGCCCTTCGATTATGCTCTCCCCCCGTAATTGCCGCGGGCGCAGATCGAGAATGTAATTGCGGATGTCGCGAATGGTGCGGTTCAGATCATCCATCGCCTTTTTTAAATGATTCTCCGCGGATTGAGGATCTTCCCGCAGTAAAAGACGGGCGTTCTCAAGCGCCAGGCCCACCCCATAAATGGATTGGATGACGCCGTCGTGCAGGTCCATACCGAAACGTTCACGCTCTTCCAGGATAGCCACACGGCGGGCATTGGAGTGCAAGCGGGCATTCTCTATTGCAGTCCCCGCTCCGGCTGCGACAGATACAAGTACTTGCAGTTCGCTTTTGGGAATTGCCCGCCGGCTGCGGGTGGCGATGGTCAGCACACCCACCACTTCACCATGCGCCGTCAAGGGGATGCAGGCGATTTGCTTGAATCCCGCTTCCACTACTGCATGGCGGGTTACGCGCTCATCATCCTCCAAATGGTTGCTGACGACGGGTTCTTTCTTTTGCGCAGACAGGCCTACCATTCCCTCACCGATTTTATAGCGGTTGCGGGTCCAGAAAGCCTCGGCAGCTTCGCCCCGGTGCAAAACCAGCCGCAAGGTTTCGCCGTCTTCTTCGAGCAAGAAAATTTCCCCCGCCTCCACTTTAAAATGTGCGATCAACAAGGCCAGGGCTTTATTCAGGATTTCGTCCAATTCGAGCGATGAAGCCAGCGCTGTATTGATTTGATTTAACAGAGCCAGTTCATCATTTCGTCTGGTGAGGTTCTCATCGCGCAGGTGCAGGCTTTCATAGAGTCGGGCATTATCAATAGCCACCCCGGCATAAGCTGCCAGCATCTCTATGATTTTTTCATCGTCCGGGCTGAACTCAGGTGCGCCAACCTTCTCGGTCAGGTAGATCTGGCCCAATTGCCTGCTCCCTATCCGGATCGGTACGCCCAGCAAGGAATGCATATCTACATGACCGGTAGGAAAGCCTACCGCCCGTGGATCATCCTCGATCTCCGGGATGCGGATAGTCCCGCTATCCCCGCGCATCAGCACCCCGATTAATCCCAGCCCACGCGGCGGGTGCGGGATGCGTTTGATTTCTTCGGCGGTCATACCAACAGTGATGAATTGTTTTAGTTTCCCCTCATCATCCAACACACCTACAGCCGCGTACTTTGCGCCGGCCTGTTCACAGGCCAGTGAAGCAATTCGTTCCAATAATGTTTCAAGCGAGATATCCTTTACCAGTTCCAGGCTCGCCTGGTGTAACGCAATAAATCGGTCTTGCAGCTCTTCACGAGTCAGGAGCATGTACTCACCTCGATAATATGGATGATTTTACTCCACATCTTACCTTTGTGGCAAGTTGGTTATTCGGAGTAAGGTTTTTCCAGAATCGGTCCTTTTGCAGGGGAAAACCTCCTTAAAATTACTATTTCCTCCTTTTTCTTCGGATTTCATCCGAACCTGATAGGTTTTGCCAGAGGCTAACGATAAAATTTACAATTGAACTGCTCCCCTGCTCTTCTTGAGCAAATGGTCCGTCTTTGATAATTTTTTTGTACAGGGAAAACGAACACTATGACTACTTCCCGCATTCCCGGATTTTATAACCTGCCTCTGGACCGGCGCCTGGAAAAGCTGGCTGAAGCCGCCGGGCTGTCTCCGTCCGAACTATCTGCATTCGGCGCATCCGGGCTCACTGCTGAGCAAAGCGACCACATGGTCGAGAACGCGGTGGGGACTTTCGCCCTGCCGCTCGGGATCGGATTGAACTTTATCGTCAACGGAACCGAGGTGCTGGTTCCCATGGCCATCGAAGAGCCATCGGTAGTGGCTGGCGTTTCGTTTATGGCCAAGCTGGCGCGAGCGGGAGGCGGATTCGCTGCCACCACGACCGCACCGGAAATGATCGGTCAAATACAAGTATTGGATATCAAAGACCTGATGACCGCCAGCCTCCGCCTCCACGAACACAAAGCCGAGCTCATTGCAGAAGCCGATGCAGTGGATCCATTGCTGAAAAAATTCGGCGGAGGCGCGCGCGATCTGGAAGTCCGCCTGATCGAAGACTCCCCTATCGGCCCTTTCATGGTGCTGCATCTTATATATGACGTGCGGGATGCCATGGGCGCCAATGCCGTCAACACTGCCTGTGAAAGGTTGGCCCCGCGGATTGAAGAGATCACCGGCGGACGCGTCCACCTGAAAATCCTGTCCAACCTTTCGGACCGGCGCCTGGCGAAGGCCAGTTGCAGGATCCCTCTCCAGGAATTGGCCTTCCAGAGTGCAGGGCAAACGGACAATTCGGCCTACAGCGGTGAACAGGTGCGGGATGGCATCATTGCCGCCTGGGCCTTTGCCGCTGCCGACCCCTACCGGGCTGCCACCCATAACAAAGGTATCATGAATGGAGTGGATGCCGTGGTCATCGCCACCGGCAACGATTGGCGCGCCATTGAAGCCGGGGCGCACGCTTATGCCGCCCGGGATGGAATCTACACCAGTCTCAGCACCTGGGGAAAAGACGCCGAAGGTGACCTGGTTGGCGAACTGGAAATGCCGATGGCCGTCGGGACTGTCGGCGGGGCCACCAAGGTACATCCCGCCGCCAGAGCTGCATTGAAATTATTGGGCGCCAGGAGCGCTTCCGAACTGGCCGGCATCATCGTCTCGGTGGGGTTGGCCCAAAACCTCGCCGCTCTGAGGGCATTGGCTACCGAAGGCATCCAACGCGGTCACATGTCCCTCCATGCCAGGCAGGTGGCCATCGCCGCCGGCGCAACCGGTGAGTTGATCGAAAAAGTCGCCTCCCAAATGGTGGCTGAAAAAACAGTTAGAATAGATAGAGCGGAAGAAATCTTACAAGGAATGAAAACCATTTAAGAAAGAGTTTCAATCCTTGAGAATAGCCGAATATGAACTACCAATGTCTCCATTTCCAGAATATTTAGAAAAGGTTACATCATGACAACCCCTTCATCCTCTCCAACCCTTCTCAAACCCCTAAAGCCTGTTGGCATAGTCGGTTACGGATCTTACGTGCCGCGCTACCGCCTTCCAGCCAGGGAAGTCGCCCGCATCTGGACCGGCGGCCGGGTCTCCGGCTTGCCGATAAAAGAGAAAGCCGTCCCCGGGCAGGACGAAGACGTGGTCACCATGTCCATCGAGGCCGCTCGCAACGCCATGAAACGCGCCGGCATAGATCCTGCCGAGATCCGGGCGGTCTGGATCGGGTCCGAATCACACCCTTACGCCGTCAAACCCAGTTCCACCATCATCGCTGAAGTCATCGGGGCGGCTCCCCACATCCAGGCGGCCGATATGGAATTCGCCTGCAAAGCCGGTACCGAAGCCATGGTCATGGCCATGGGGCTGGTTGGCTCCAACATGGCGCATTACGCGGTCGCCATCGGTATGGATACTGCCCAGGGCAAGCCCGGCGACGCGCTGGAATACACTGCAGCAGCCGGCGGAGCGGCCTTTGTCATCGGTCCGGCCGAGGAAAGCCTGGCGATCCTAAACGCTTCTTATTCCTATGTCACCGATACGCCTGATTTTTGGCGGCGGGAGCACCAGGTTTATCCGGAGCACGGACAGCGCTTCACCGGCGAACCTGCTTATTTCAAGCACATCACCTCCGCCGGCAAAGCCTTGATGGAAGCCTGCGGGACCGTCGCCCAGGATTATAAATGGGCAGTCTTCCACCAGCCCAATACCAAGTTCCCCCAACGCGCGGCCTCATTGCTGGGCTTTACCCCCGAGCAAATCGCCCCCGGCCTCTTATCGCCTGTGATCGGCAATACCTATGCCGGCGCCGCCATCATTGGGTTGACCGCCATCCTGGATATTGCCACGCCCGGTGACCGCATCCTCATGGTCTCCTTTGGCTCCGGCGCAGGTTCAGATGCTTTCGACATCCTGGTAACTGATAAATTGCTTGAACGCCGCGACAAGGCCCTGAAGACCCAGGATTACATCGCCCGCCGGACCGAGATCGACTACGCCACTTACGCCCGCATGCGCGGCAAGATCACGATGAAGTGAAGCTTCCCCTCCCCGGTACGGATACTCAGGGTGAGGCTGCGCAGGTTGAACGGATATTTTTGTGAGAGAAAGGTACATTCATGACCGACGTTGTCATTGCCGGAATAGGTCAGATCCCAGTCGGTGAACATTGGGACGCTTCCCTGCGTTGCCTGGCGAATAAAGCCATGCAAGCGGCCATGGAAGATTCAGGCGGCCTGCGCCCGCAGGCCTTGTACGTGGGCAATATGCTGGCGGCCAACCTCTCCCACCAGGCTCACCTTGGGACCCTGTTGGTCGATTTTAGCGGGTTGTTTTTCGAGGATGGCCAGCACAAAGCCGGCATCGAGGCCGGGACTTTCGAGGCAGGCGGCGCATCCGGCGGCGCTGCCTCTGCGGCAGGGCTATCTCGCCGTTGCCAGTGGCCTGGTGGATGTGGTCCTCGTGGTCGGTGTGGAGAAATACACCGATGTGGTCGGTCCGGATTTGGAAGCTGCCATTTCCACCTCGACCGATGGTGATTTCGAGGCTGCCCAGGGGTTGACGCCAACCGCCCAGGCCGCCCTTTTAACGCGCCGTTATATGCACGAGTACGGCGTTCCAGCCGATGGACTGTCGGGCTTCCCCTTGACCGCCCATGCCAATGGAGCCGGTAACAAAAACGCCATGTACCGCAAGCCCATCTCCCTGGAAACGTACAGGAAAGCTGAACGGGTCAGTGATCCGCTCAATCTGTTCGATATCGCTCCCAATGCAGATGGCGCCGCCGCGCTGGTCCTTACCCGACCGGAATTGCTGCCCAATGACTATGCGCATCCGCTCGTCCGCATCGCCGCTTCGGCGAGCATATCGGACACGCTGGCTTTGCACGACCGCCTAAATATGCTCCAATTTTCCGCCGTGCAAACCTCCGTCGACCAGGCCCTCAAGAAAGCCGGTATCCACCTTGAACAGGTGGACCTGTTTGAATATTACGACAGCTATTCCATCTTCGCCGCCCTGACGCTCGAAGCTTCCGGCTTCGCCGCGCCCGGGGAAGGGTGGAAATTGGCTGCCGATGGTTCCATTGCCCGCACCGGGCAGATCCCTTGTGCCACCCTGGGCGGCCTCAAAGCCCGGGGGAACCCGGGTGGAGCCACCGGCATCTACCAGGCCGTCGAGGCTGCTACTCAGCTGCGCGGTCAAGCCGGACCCAACCAGATTTCTGAGGCGCGCTACGCCCTCATTCAATCCATGGGTGGCCCGGCTTCCACTGTCGTTACCCACCTTTTGGAGCGATTCCAGGCGTGAAATGAGCCGGCGGATGAGCCTTCCATCAACCAACTAAATTTTTTGTTAGCCCACCACGCCATCTTGATAGTTCCTGATAGTTCGCCAGTATAGAATTAGCCTCACAGAGTATAAGGAGATTGTTATGGAAATTGCACGCCACTGGCGATTGAAACAACAACGATATGGACTGGTGGGAGAAGTCTGTCCGCATTGCGATGCCAAGATCTTTCCGCCGCGGGATGTCTGTCCCTCCTGTGGATGCGAGGCCAAAACATCCTTTGCCTTCAGCGGCAAGGGTGAAGTGTTTTCGTACACCACTATTTATGAAGCCCCTTCCGGTTATGATGAGACTGCCCCCTACACGGTGGCCCTGGTCAAGCTGGAGGAAGGCCCCATGGTAACCGCCCAGTTGACCGACCTGGGCGATCAGCCCATCGAGATCGGCATGCCGGTCGAGATGGTTACCCGCCGTTTGCGCCAGGATGGTGATGAGCGCGGCATGCTGATTTACGGTTATAAGTTCAGACCCGCCTTTCGCTAGATCAACAGCCGTGGGTCTGGCTGCACGAGAGTAATTTCAGGAAAATCTTACAAT
This sequence comes from uncultured Chloroflexia bacterium, assembly GCA_963831885.1. Classification (GTDB taxonomy): domain Bacteria; phylum Chloroflexota; class Anaerolineae; order Anaerolineales; family Villigracilaceae; genus UBA877. The sequence goes on from CAWHSJ010000002.1 coordinate 216,466, forward strand.
ATACCCTTGAAGGGAAATGTTGGTTTACTGCTCCTCAACCTCTGAGGAGCAGTATTTTATATCTCCAGTCCTTCTTGCATACCTGCCGGGGATCCGACGGCTCCTGCTGCACTTACGGAAGGCAATTCTCATTACTTAATTACCATTTTTACAGGTTTCCCAGGACGGCCACCGTGGATGGCGGAGTGAATTACGCCTTTGTTGTGTCCGATAATTGATCCGGCACGGTCACCCCCTCCAGGGCCGGTTATATCTTCTCCCCTGCGAACCGCCTCTATGCGAGTGTTTTGACTGGCCAGGCCGGTCAAGATTACACCATCGCCATCGCCCGGCTCATTTCCCTCCCCTGGGTGGCCAGGTAACCGGTCAGTCTTTCCCGCCCTGCCTCACGGCCCATTACGCCTGGAGGGCGAACAGCCCCATCCTCGCGATGGGGCTGTTTTGGTTTAGAGAAAAGTCAGTTGCCGCAGGATAGTCCCTGCCGAATGAATCTGATCGCGGCTATCGCCTCGTAAGAGGCAGGTAAATCTTATAGGGGCTTGGATCTAGGATGATCGTGGCACCGGTATAGGGTCCGACTTTTCCATCCGCATCCACAATGGCTACTCTCCAGTAGTATGTTTTTTGAGTAGCATATGCACTCGTAGGTGTGTAACGGACGTTATCGGTTGTGATCGATTCGATCGTCGGCGAAAAATTGGGATAGAGCGAGACATCCAGCCTATATCTCGCCGCGCCGTTCACAGCCGTCCAGACAAAGGTTGGAGTGCTGGCGAGATTGACCCCATTAAGCGGGCTGACCAGCGTGGTGACCGGATATTGTTTGGTGAAGGTCTGGAAATCGCTGTAATTTCCCAGCTTGCCGGCGCCATCAAAGGTGGCTACATGCCAATAATATTCGTCATCCGCGTATCCTTTTGTCGGCGTCCAGCAGCTTTGTTCGGTATCGATGGCTTCGTATATCTGGCTGGCAGAGAAAGCTGGGTCTGTGCTCACCTGAACGCGATATTTCCACGCCGCGAAGAATGGATCGCCTGAAGGGGCATTGATAATCAGCGGCGTCCAGCACAATGTAGGGGCCCGTCCAACAACACCTGGAGGTTGGTGAGTTAGGCCTGCGGGTGGCGGCAGCGATAGGGTGAATGTCTGCGGCAAGGTCCAGTCATTGGTTATACCTCCATAACGATTGGTACGTACGCGCCAGTAGTACAAGCTATTGGAAAGTGTACTTGTATAGGTGTACGTGTTCTGCCTGGTGTTGATGTTGATCACAGGTGATCCAAAACCGACATCGGTTGCCACCTGCAGATCGTAATAGAGGGTTCCCTCGACTTTATCCCAGGAGAAGGTTGGCGTAGCGAAGGTCACAGAAGTCTGCAAGTTCTGCGGGACGAATCCCCCACGCTCGAAGCGCCATCCTTGGCTCCACACTCCATTAACTTGTCCGTTGGGCAAATATCTGGGCCGTATTCGCCAATAATAGGAATTATCTCCCAGGAGATCTTTATCCCAAGCGTGTGAAATATCCGCATAGTAGGATGTATCTGAAGTCAATGTATAAGTCCCTGCCAGCGTGGTGAATCCGGGATCCAGGTAGACATTCATGGCCGCACCTGCAGCTGGTGAGAGAATGGGATAATCCCAAAATAAAGGCAGGACGGAGGGCTCATTGATTGAGGGATAGACGGCTGGGTCCAGCCCTGGATTATTTGGCGGCATGGAAAGATTCATCCGTTCGGTGACATTTGCAAAACGGCTGATCGGCCCGCTTCCAGGCACGTTCGGATCGGAGGGGACCGAATCCTGTGGCAGGCCGGGAGCTCCCGCCGGCAAGGTTAATAACGAGATGGCGTAGCTGCCAGTTGTGTCCTGGTAACCGATGAGAGTATTGGGGACTTGGATTTCCACATAGTTGTTTACCGCATTACTATACTGGCCGAGTTGACCGCCGATGCTGTCGAGGCTTTGCACTGTGCCCCAGCCGTTACCCTCCCAGTGATAGAGGAAAGTTCTAAAAGCAGAGAAATAATCTCCCTCTTGCAGGAGGTAAATCGCGTATTCGGGCCTGAACGCGGAGATGGTGGTTACACTATAACCACGTGCATCTCCCGTTGCTCCCGATCCATCCAGGTGATCGAGGTCCAGGTACAGGGCATAGGTGACGTCTTTCGTCGGAGAAGTCGGGATGTGGAAGCCGAAATACCAATAATCCGCGTCCTGGCTGACATGGAGATCGGTCAGCTCATAATCAGGATCGGAGGTATTGTCGACCGGATCAGAACCGATCTGCCAGGGATGGTCGAAACAAATCTCCCTGGTAAAAATATTGAGCGGCCCCTTGCCGGGGAAATTCGAATTGGAGGGAACCGAATCTTTCGGCTTCTCTGGATTGCCATCTATATCAACAAGAGCCAGCGTCGCGCTGAACAGCGCCATGGTATAAGAACCAGGGGAAGCACTGGGAAAAGGATTAAAGCCGATGGCCGAATTGGGTCCTAAGAATTCCACGTACCCAGCGCTCTGGCTGAGCTGGCCTCCAATGCTCGCCAGTGTGGTGGGGGCACTCCAACTGCCGCCCAGCCAATGGTAAAAGTAAATCCGATCGGCCGCAAAATTACATCCTTCTCTCTGCAAGTATATGGCGTATTCCGGCCTGTGATCTGCACTGGGGGTGATGTCATAGCCGAGGGCGTCTACATTGGCGCCGGAATTAAGGTAATTATCATGATCTATGTAAATGACATAGGTGGCATCAGTGCAGGAATAAGTGTAATGAAAGCCATAATGCCAGAATGTGGAATTTTGAACAGCCAGAAGATCTGTGAGATCATAATCGTAAAATGACACCCCGATATCGTTGTAGGGATCGGTGCTGAGAAGCGCTGGCTTGACCAATTCGCCAATACGGCGCTCAAATCTCCACTGGCTTTGCGCAGAGATCTGGTAACGCCGGGGGGCGCTCCACGTGCTGCTGTTATGGTCCTTCACCCTCCAGTAGTAAACCCCAAAGTCCACTGCTCCCAGGCTGCGCTGAGCGAAATTCTCAGTCGGAACATATGCCGGATATGGGACAGTATCGCTATCCATGAAGGTGGCGAAATCGATATCTTGACCGATTTGTACGTCATAGGAGGTGGCCCCGCTGAGCGGGAACCATTCCAATAAAGGTGTCTCCTCGGCATACTCGTATCCGTTCGTGGGACGGAGCAAGGTCGGAGCTGCACCAGAGGTGGAGGGTAATTTAATCGAAGGATCGGAAAGGTCAAATTGAACCTTCCAGATCTGGCTCCACGGGCTTGGACCGTATTGGTCACTGAGCGTTCGCACGCGCCAGAAATAATCCGTATCTGCCAGCGGCGTAAATGGATTGCTCGTGGTCGGGGCCGCGGTCAGATTCTCCGTGTCGACGGTCCAATTGACCGTGGTGAAAGTTGGATCGGTGGACACCTCCAACCGGTACATCTCTCCGTATACTTGACCCTCGTAGACCCGCAAGGCGGGTGTAAGAACACGGTGCCAGACGAAGATGGGCAGGGGTACGGTCCGGTCTTCATGAGGATTCGTGGTAACGCCTGGGAAGCCTACGTAAGTATCCGGCGGATAATAATAGAACGGGTAAACCTGCTGAGGGGCTACCGAGTAATAGTAGCTGACAAAAGAAGCCGTGTCGCTTGAAGTCCCTTTCTTGTCATTTCCGTCATAAGGCGTCACTCTCCAGTAATAGGTCTGATAGGCACCGTTGTACTTTGTAGCAGTGTAAAAAGTATTGGCTGTTTTTGCACTGGTTTCATAAATGGGAGAGAAATTAACGAAGTAACTGATCTCAACAATATAGTAGGCTGCTCCGGGGACGGGTGTCCAGCTATATGTTGGGAAACGTGTATGCTGGTAACCATTGGTGGGGGTCAAGGTCACGGGCTTGATATACCACCTTTTGTTAAATGGCTGGCTTGCAGTTGTCCAACCTGTGATCGAGACCCCTGAATGAACTCTCACCCTCCAATAATAGTTAATATCATTTGCCAGCGTTGCGGTCGGTGTATAAGTCGTGTTCCTGGTGTCAACCTCTGTTATGCCGGAGGCAAAGGTCGGATCGGTCGTATACTGCAGCCGGTAAAATTGAGCCCCCCGCACGGCCGTCCAGCGGAAGGAAGGCGTAAAGGTCGGATAAGTAAGCACGTCCGGATTCGGTTCCAGCAAAGTCAGCACTGGATTGTAGCCTACAGTGAAAGCGCGTTCCTGGCTGGCTGTCCCATCATGGTTGCCGATATCCACGGGGATGACCCGCCAATAATAAGTGCCGTTCGCCAGCTTGGCGTTTGGCTGATGGGTAGTTGCCAGAGTTGTCGCAGTATAAATCGTAGAGCTCCAACCTCCAGAACTGGTATAGACCTGTAATTTATACTTGGCTGCGCCGGTTACGGGTGTCCAGGAAAAGTCTGCCTGGCCGAAGAAATCAATCGTCGCATAATTCGCCGGAGAGTTCAGCGCAGGTAAATTATCCGGGGAAGCCCATTGCTTGGTAAATCTCCAATAATTGGAATAATCACTTGCCGTCGAGGTCCCGCTCGCATCCGCCCTGACACGCCAGTACCAGATACCGTCAGAAAAAACAGAAGAGCTCAGAGGCGTATAAGAGGTATTTGAGGTGGTGAATTCAACAGGAGTATTGAAACCCTCGGCATTACTGATTTGCAGGCGGTACTTGGTTGCCCCCGCCACAGCCGTCCATGAAAACTCGGGAATCGCCAGAGGCGAGGCTTCATTTATGGTGATGGTCGAATAGTCGCTTGGTCCAAGCAGATTGGGAGGATCGAACGGGGCAGCCCTGGCAGGCAATGCGCCTGCCGGGCCGAGGATCGAACTTAACAGCAGGATGGTGGCAAAAAAACGCAGCCAGAATTTTCCCCCCTGGCTGAAGGATTGGATGCGCAATTTGGGCTGGTGTTTATGATGGCTGCCGAAAGGTTGGGCAGTTGTGGAGGTAAGATTCCAAGGTTTCATCGTCCGCTCCCGTTTTGTATTCTCTTCAATTGTCAATTAAAAAAATATATCCCATCCGCTCATTATCATTCTAACCTCGACCCTTTTAAGCGTCAATGGACGTATTTTGGACGGAAAATTCATGCCCTTTCCACGTTTGGAAAGGGGCCGGCAGTGAGACCGGCGTAATGGCAGGGTTGAAAGCAGGGATTTCAATCCCTCCTGCAGCTTAAAAAACCTCTTGAACGACCATGGCATATCCCTATATAATTAACCAGGGATGGTTCTTTTCTCAACATCTGCTATCAAAAATCCTGTACCCGGAGGCATGGCCATTTACACGGTATTGGGAAAATACGTTCAAAAGACCCTGGTGGGATTATTGCTTGTGGGAGTGGTGGCTGCCGCCCTGGGCGTCTCCCGCCCGGGGTTGACCGCGCTCGGCCTCGGTTCCGGAAGCTCAGCTCCAGGCAACAGACGGATTCCAGGGCTTCGCGCCTGCGTCCCCCTCCTCCGGTTGGATCTTGATGGACCGCCATCTTTTTTGGACCGGCGACAACGGCCTGGCCTGGAACGATATCACGCCTCCACTTGCTCCTTCGGCGACGATCTACGCGGTGAAATTCATCGATTCCGAAAAAGGCTGGGTCCTGTGGGCGGAGGATGATTCGAATGGAAATCTTGAGCTGCGGGTTTCTCACACCTCCGATAGCGGAGTAAATTGGAGCGAAACCCTCGTCCAAACCATCCCCCCGGATGATCCCGCTATCTATATCGAAAACGGGAGCATGGAATGGCTGGATGTAAATAACGGCTGGGTTTCCCTGAAACTCCAAACCGGCTCGAATTTTAGCGCCGGCGCCTTATTCCGGACCGTTGACGGCGGTCGGACGTGGGCGCGTTCCACCCCGCCCATCGGCGGCCCGGTCTATTTTATCAATAGCCCTGTTGGCCCGGTTATTGGATGGATGGCAGGCGGCCCGGCCAACGATCAGCTATTCAAAAGCCTCGATGGAGGCGTCACCTGGGAAAGACAGCCCCTGCCGGCGGACATCGGCTCCGATCAGATCTCCGCCCTTTATCCTCCGGTTTTCGAGTCGGCGGAGAATGGCTGGCTGGCTTTGGTCACCCTGTCCGGGGAAACTTTCCAGGCCGGCTTTTATTCCACCTCCGATGGGGGCCAGTCCTGGGCACCTGTGGCTGTCCTCCCGCTGGGTTCCAGGGTGGGACTGTTGCCGGTGTCGCTGCTCGGCCCGCATGCCTGCTGGCCTCCGTCCCCAACGATACCCGCCTCTTTCAAGTGGGTCATGGCGGAGTAAAGACGCTCACGAACCAGGATGGCTTGTCCGCCAACATCGTCGATCTGCAGATGGTCTCGCCGGAGTTCGGCTGGGCCGAATGGAACACGACCAACTGCCAGAGACAGGTCGCCTCTGACCCCAACGGTGTCACGGAGGTAACCTGCTCTGCGGAAACCCGCCTGATCGAAACCGCCGATGGCGGCCTGACCTGGGAGACTATTCCATTACCCGGTACTGGTTCGAAAACGCTTACCCACAATATCACCGCCGCGGCCGTCAGCCCGCAGCCGGTGGGGATATCCCAACTGGCGAATACGCGTCAGTTCACCGGCCAGGGCTTCGATGCCTGTAACATCCCAACTCTTGACCAGTTGGAGACCTGGACTGACGCGAGCCCCTATATATTTAGCCCTGTAAATATATATATTGGCGGCGCGGCGCGGGGTTGTTCCAACCCTCTCCTGACGGCGCCCTTTCTCACCGCCGCCCGCGCCCAGGGTTGGTCATTTATCCCCACCTGGGTGGGGCCTCAGGCTCCCTGTACTTCCTTCCTGAAGAAATTCAGTGCCGACGTGGGCCAGGCCTACCTGGATGGGATTAATGAAGCCAACCTTGCCATGGAAGCCCTGGCCTCTTTGGGCTTGACCGCCGCCGATAAAAGCGGCTCGGTCGTTTATTATGATCTTGAGACCTATGCCAATGGCGTTAATCCGGCTGCTTGCCGGGAGGCGGTCAATTCCTTCATGAACGGTTGGGTCACCCAGTTGCACCAGCGCGGCAACCTGGCCGGTGTATATGGTTCCACGGGCTGCAAATACGGCTTGAACAGTTTCCTTCAGATCGCCAATGTTCCGGATGTGATCTGGCCGGCCGTCTGGGATGAACCTGCCGGTGTGGGAACTTACGATCCTTCTGCCACTGTTTGGAACGCCGGTTGCATCGCCACCACCAATTGGGCCAGCCACCAGCGCATTCGCCAGTACTCAGGTGCTCATAACGAAAGCTACGGAGGCGTAACCCTGAACATCGACAACGATGTCGTCGATGGGGTCGTGGCTGTTCCCTCTGGAACGATCGTAACTCCGCCTTCGGCGGCTTTTTCCGCCTCCCCCCTCAGCGGCCAGGCCCCTCTCACGGTGACCTTTACTATTGCCAACGCCAATTACATCACCGCCTGTTCCTGGGACTATGGCGATGGTGAAAGCAGCGCCTCCTGTGCGGCCGGCCATACCCATACCTATACTTCTGCGGGCACCTATACCGTCAGCCTCACCGTCTCCGGCCCCGGCGGGTCGGACAGCGTGACCCATAGCAACTACATCACCGCGAGCGGGGCCCCTCCCCTTTCCCAACCCGACCTGGTCCCCTTTCCGCGGCCGGAGCGTTCCAACCCGGTCAGCCTGGCCTCTGTCGCCGGCACAACGACGGACAGCACCTTGTATGCAGGCCAGCCCACCTATCTTGACTGGGGCTTTATGAACACCGGCAATGCCAATATTTCCACGACCTTTAAAGTGGACCTGTATATCGATAACCAGCTCTTCATCGATTACGCTTTTTCAGGTTTTAATGCCGGTGCATCTGCCGGTGCGGATGATTGGGCGGTATCCTGGAACACTCCGGGGTGGCATTGGGTCAAGCTGGTCCTTGACCCCGATAATACCGTCATTGAAAGTAACGAAAACAACAACGTGTGGACCGCCCAATATTTTTGGGAAACGAACCTGCCCACCCGCCCGATCGCCCTCTCGCCCGCCGGGCTGATCACGGATACCACTCCCGATTTCCACTGGGCCCCCCTCACCTGGATCCTTTCTTATGTGGTCGACATGGAACCGCTTGATCCCGGCGGCAATTTCTTCATCGCAAACGTACCCCTCTCTAACTGCACCGTTTCGCTTTGTACATATCTCCAGCAGTCACCCCTTAAACCCGGGGATTATCAATTCAAGGTGGGTGCTGAAAATCTTTATCACATCCTCATTTACAGCGATTGGATGCCTTTCACCATCACAAGCTCCGGAGCTTTGTCTGTGCCGGTGCCCGCCTCCCCAACCGGCACGATCATCGACACCCTCCCCACTTTCTCCTGGAGTAAATCCACGAATGCCAGTTGGTACGACCTTTATGTATATCCGCTGGGGTCTTCCACTCCCGTGCTCTCCGCCCCCACCCTGCTGTCCAGTTCGATCTGCTCAAGCGGCACCTGCAACTGGACGCCCACCGTCGGGCTGGATCGAGGCGATTACCAGTTTAAGGTGCGCGCCGCCAACCTGGATGGCAACAGCAGCTTCAGCGACTGGGGCAATTTCACCATAGACGCGGATTTGACCATCTTCCATAATTTCTTTCCCTTTATCATCCGCTGACCGATTAGCGCCGCTCCACCGGAGTTAACATGAGACCGAAAAGCATCCTTGTATTGTTATTGCTCGCGGGGATAATTACTTTTATGGTCAGCCTCCCGGCCAAAGGATTGTCCAGCCAGGCGGTTGCCGATGCCTCCGTTTACGCGGATGCCCTCGCCTCCGGCTGGCAGGATTGGTCCTGGGATACCGGCACGATCACCACGAACTATGCCAACGCCAATCCCCATCATGCCGGCACCGCTTCGATCGCCGTGACTTATACCGGCGGATGGAGCGGCTTTCAGGTCGGTTACCATGACGCTAATTTGGATATCAGCGCCTATGACACCTTCCGTTTCTGGATCCACGGCGGCTCTACCGGCGGCCAGACCATTCAATTGCAGTTGGGCACCATTGAACAAAATATCATTCCTCAGGCCAATACCTGGACGCGGGTGGATGTATCCCTGGCGGATCTTGGTTCCCCCAGGTCGGTGTACAGCATCTCCTGGTTCAATAACACCGCCGGGGCTCAGCCGGCCTTTTACCTGGATGACCTCGCCTTCGTGGACAGCGGCGCACCCACTCCCACCTCTGCCCCTCCCGGCGTCGGTCCGGCTCTTAGCGTGGATGCAGCCGCCGGTCAGCATGCCATCAGCCCCTATATCTACGGCATCAATTTCGCCAGTGAAGCCGTCGCCGCCTCCGTGAACCTGCCCGTCCGCCGCTGGGGCGGCAATTCCACTTCCCGCTACAACTGGCAGAACGACACCACCAACACCGGCAGCGACTGGTACTTTGAAAATGTCCCCGAAGAAGTGGGCGCGGCCGATAATTTCGTCGGGCAGGACCTCCGCACCGGCACGAAAACCCTGCTGACCGTCCCCCTCATCGGCTGGGTGGCCAAAAGCCGTCCCTCCGGCCATCCCTATGACTGCGGCTTCAAGGTCAGCAAATATGGCGCTCAGCAACAAACGGATTCGCAGTGGGATCCCGACTGCGGCAACGGCGTCCATACAAATGGCACGAACATTACCGGCAATAACCCCCTCGATACCAGCGTGGCGGCCTCCCCCGCCTTTGCCGGCTCCTGGATCAATCATTTGGTGTCTGCATTTGGCACAGCCGCCAATGGCGGGGTCATGTTCTACGACCTCGATAACGAGCCCATGTTGTGGAACAGCACCCACCGGGATGTCCATCCCAACCCGACCACCTACGACGAAATGCGCGACCGCACCTCCGCCTATGCCGCCGCCATCAAGGCCGCCGACCCCTCTGCTCAAACCCTTGGTCCCGTGGTGTGGGGCTGGTGCGCCTACTTTTATTCCGCTGCCGATGGCTGCAGCTCCGGCGCCGACCGTGCCGCGCATGGGAACCTGGATTTTATCGAATGGTATCTCCAGCAAATGCGCGCCTACGAGCAGCTGCATGGCCTGCGCATACTGGACTACCTCGATGTGCATATCTACCCTCAGGTTGACGGCGTTTTTTCCGATTCGCCCGGCAGCGCCGCCGTTCAGGCAGCCCGCTTGCGTTCCACCCGCCAGTTGTGGGACACCACCTACGTTCATGAAGGCTGGATCGGCCAGCCGGTTTACCTCATCCCCCGGATGAAACAGTGGGTCGCGGCGGACTATCCCGGCACAAAACTGGCCATCACGGAATACAACTGGGGTGCCCTGGGATATATGAATGGCGCCCTGGCCCAGGCGGATTTGCTCGGCATCTTTGGCCGGGAAGGGTTGGATCTTGCCACCCTCTGGGGTCCGCCGGATAACGCCAATGCCCCGGGCATATTTGCTTTCCGCATGTACCGCAACTATGACGGGCAGGGAGGCTCCTTTGGCGGGACCAGCGTTCAGGCCGCCAGCACCGACCAGGAAAAATTGGCGCTCTATGCCGCCCGTCGCAGCCCGGATGGGGCCCTGACGTTGATGATCATCAACAAGACCGGCGGGGCGCTGACCAGCTCTCTGGCCTTGGCTAATTTCCAGCCTGCAGCCACGGCCCGCCTCTATCGTTATAGCTCTGCGAATCTGGCCGCCATTGTCCATGAACCCGACCAACCTCTTACCCAGGCCGGTTTTACGGCGGTCTACCCCGCCAATTCGATCACCCTGGTAGTGATTCCTCCTTCCGGCGCCTCCACCGTGACCATTTCCGGCCATGCCGGGCTGGCCGGGACCCGGCTCGATTATGCGGGGGGTTTCACCACCGCCGATGCCGGCGGCTCCTACTCCATTACAGTTCCTGCCGGTTGGACCGGCACGGTCAGGCCTTCCAAAGCCGGTTATGCCTTCACTCCGGCTTACCGTCCCTATACGGACCTGGCCACAAACCAAATCGATCAAGATTACGCTGCTTCGATTGCTCATTATCTTTACCTTCCCCTGATCCTCCGCTGATCGGTCAGCTTCTTCAGCCTGGAGTTCCCACCTTCCCGGCCTCACGGCCAAAGAGGTAGTCTGGTCAGGAATAACTAAAGGGTCCATCCTATTTTTATCGGATGGACCCTTCATCTTCTTTCAAAGAGTGATGTTTACTGCTATATTGTCACAGGTTCGACCGGCGTTTTCCCCTGCTTCAATCTCTCCATCAACCGTTCCCGCATCCCGGCCTTTAGTGCAAAACTGGCCACTTTATCGTTATTGTTCGTTTCTATGGTGCAGAAGATCGGGAAAAGACAACCATACAATCCCTCCAGCACCCCGCTGTAGTAGGCTTCCTTCTGTGTCTTGTTCGCATTCGCCGGCATCCCCTCTGACTTGACTCCCAGAGTCTCCATCTTGGAGATCAAATACGGCCTGGTGAGCTCGATGCCGTCGATTTCCAACATCAACTGGATCGTTTTCAGGTCTGTCCCCTGCCCGATCCACCAATCCATCATGGAAACGCTTTCGTCTGGTTTCTTCCCTTTGGTCTTGCCAGCTTCCGCCTCCGCCTCAGGAGAGGCCATCAGCATAGGCTTCTGGAAAACCTCCGGGAATCTGGCCGCCTCGTTCCCCCTGCCCTTTTTTACGAGCGGGAGGACCTGGGTTGCCAGGATCCACAGCAGGACGAAGACCAATACGGAAATAAAGATGACCGGCTTGCTCAGGAACAGCCACAGCTTGGTCCCCAGTTTGATCAGGAAGGTATAAAGCGCCAGAGAGTACGGAACGTCATCGACGACCGACCTTGCCGTGGTATATCCGATGACCAGCAGGATGAATACCAGGCTGAGTATGATCAATGCAATGATCCATTTTGATTTCATAAAAGCACCTTCTTGTGAGTCTGCTTGGAGTGGTTTTATCCCGGGCTTGTCAAAGGCCGAACTGCCGGCATCCGTCGAGATGAATTCCCACGCATTTACGACCAGGATCGGCACCCCCAGCACCAGGAAAGCCAGCTCGGACCCTGCCCCCGGCCATGCCAATGCAACGATGGCCGTCACAGCCGGGAGGATTAATAAACCGAGCAGGATTTTCCTTCTTCGCGTCATGAGCATGTATATAAAATAGTTGAAGTATTAAATATTACCCGAACTACCCCGGAGAGGGTTCAATTCCAAGAGATTTGGATGGTAGATATTTTATACCGAGTTTATACCATATTTCCCCTCCACCGCCAGTCCCTCTTCCAGCATACCCTGAACACCCTCACATTCGATCTCTATTTCCATCCTCTCTTGGTGAACCAGATTGCGTTGCTGTAATTCTTTTTTTCTGCTCTTCGGACAGGAGTTCAGACATTTTGAAGAGAACCGGCAAAAAAACAGATCGAACGGGTGCTTTTCCACGTTCGATCTGTTTTTTGCCGTTCCAATCCCCTCTCCCGCAGGCATTTTAACGAAAAAAGTCGCGAAAATTCGGGATCGCGCAGCATGCCGGAGGCTGAGGGTAGGGGTGAGGGCCGGAACTCTCCCTCCGCTCGTGGCAGGCACCAGGAAAGGTCGAATGATTGAGCTAGAAAAAGAGATATTCATGCAATAATTTTGAATTGTCCTGAACTTAAGTCCTGACTTCAGTTTTTTCTCTTGACCATCCAGAACATTTGTGCTGAGTGATACAGTGGCTACTGTGTGGATTGTCATAAGCGGGTGCGCTCGTGGCACCCGGAGCAGACTTCGCAGGCAGCGGGAGCGGCGGGGTGCTGGTGGGACCGTGTGCCAAGGCTCTGGCCGCCGATGCGAAACATCGTCTGGGGTGCTCGTATGGCAAAGTGAGCGAATTGCTCAACGATGCCTTCGGAATGCAGGTGAGCCGGAGTGGCTGGTGTCAGGCCGATCAGCGCTTGGGAGAGACGGCCGGCCGGTGTATCAAGAACTGATCGAGGCGATGCAGCGCAGCAGCATTGTCCATGCCGATGAAACCGGTTGGCGGATCGGGACGTTGTCGGCCTGGTTGTGGGTCTTCACCAACCAGGAAGCTACGGTCTATGCCATCCGGGACAATCGCAGCAGTGATGTGGTGGTCGAGATCCTGGGTCGGAAGTTCCAAGGTATCCTGGCTTCGGACTGCTTTCTGGCCTACGATGATCAAAGGCTGAAGGACTGGCTCAAGCAAAAATGTCTCTCTCACCTCCTGAAGGATCTGAAAGAGATGGAAGAAAGCAAAACCGGCCGGGCGGTACGGTTTGCGCAGCAATTGACTGTGGTTCTGCAAGCGGCTCTCAAGTTGAAAGCCGAGAAGTCCAGCCTGGATCCGGCGTTTTCGCTCAGCGGGCTCAGACCCTGGAAATACAACTGGATACTCTGATCTCCAGGCAGCGCAACCTGAAAGACCGGGATAATGTCCGTTTCGCCGACGGCTGCGCAAACATCGCCCGCATTTGCTGCGCTTTCTGTATGTGGACGGTCTGGAAGCCACCAATAACCTGGCGGAGCGCAAGATCCGCCCGAGCGTCATCATCCGCAAAACGAATGGCTGTAATCGGTCCAACGCTGGAGCTGAGACGCACTCGATTTTGGCAAGCGTTCTGGTGACTTGTCGTCAACACAATATTCCTATCCTCGATATATGGTCATTGCACACAAAAATATCCATTGGCACGTGAAGGCGCTCACCGTCTTCACGCGTTTTTTATTTAACCATCAGGGACCGGCAGGCGCCTTTATCTCACACGACCAGGTTTGTATAATGTATTGGATATCAACTGTGTCCTTCCAGGGATCTTTTGAGCAAAGAATAATACTTTCCTCTGCTCTCTCTTCCCTGTTCACTTGACCATTCGTTCCTCAAGTTTTTGGAAAAAGGTGACTTTTATTCCGTGAAAATCATTCTCGCATCACTCGCCGATCATCGATCAAAAAATCATCCAACCTCCATAAAAATATTTGTTCCTCTAATTCTTGAATAAAAGTGATCAAAATTCGATGCCAGCCCTTCCCTCACCTCCTTTAGCCATGGCCCCTTCTCGTCTTTCCTCCTTTGGTTCAATCGGTACCTCCAAAGCACCGAATTGTTCCTCCTTTAGTTCCTCGAACAATTCAATTCCTGCTCTCTCAGTCCATCCGGCGAAACATGCCAAATATCACTTGCCCTCGTTTGTCTCGCGACCCTATAATTACCTGTATACAATCCCCATTTCATCGACCTCAAATATTTTTTCGTTCATGGAGGAGAGACGCTATGAAATCTGCTGGCCCATTATGGAAAACCCTGAACGGGATTGTGGTTCTGGGGTTGGCATTCTCTTCCATCGGAAACCCTGTCCATAAAGCCGCCGCCTCGGCAGCAAATGGCTCCCCCTCCAGCCAGGTCTCCGCTTTACCCGCCCAGTGCCTGACCCAGCCGGTGCGCCTCAGCCTCGCCTCCGAGCAGATCCTCTTCTGCTCGCCCACTGACCTGCCGGTGAATATCGTCGAAGATAGCACTACTGACGTTCATGTAAATTATGCCGGTCTCAACCAGTTGGATGGCTATGGCATCGTCAATATCCGTGCCACTTCTCCCGGCTATGCTCCCGGCCCCGCCGAACCCGTCTACCATTCCGGCCGGTTGGCGGAATACCGCCAGGCCATCGAGGCGCGCGGCTCTTCATTGCCCGGCAGCCTTTTCACCGACGGTCCGGTTGCCCGCCTGTGGGGTGAAAACGTGGCCGGCCTCCAACTGGAGTACACTTTCTCCACCTCGGCGGGGGATATAAAGTACCGCTCCATCGAATGGAACCTCGAGCATAACAGCCGCTTGTGGAGTTTCATCCTCACCTGGGATACTGCCATCCAGAACGCCGCTGACTGGGCGCAGGCCGCTCAAAATTTCTCCGTGCAAGCCCCTGCCGGTGAAAAACTGCCCGATACTGCCCTCGACCTGGGAGCTGTGTCGGCGGGTTCCGGAGAGATCCAGTCCATCCATCCGGCTGGCGGCCCTGTCGATCTGGGCTTTGCCCTCCTGGTGGGAAAATCAAATCTGTGACTACAACGATTATCTGAATTACTTCGGTAGAGCCACTCCATCGCCTTAGGTTTACCCTGGCATGGAGTCTATGCATGTGGTCCCGTCAATAGCTCAAATGATGTATGGTGTGTACTTTTTCCCTGGCGCTTGGGGGGCATTGGAATTCGAATGCGTCGAACTGGTTTTGCGTTTTTTCTACCTGCAATGGGCCATACCCCCCTGGCGTGGGAATGGCAACTCAGCTTAAAGATTACTACGATCCAAGCCAAAGTTGATTTTTACCCGAATGACGGCACCCCCCATCCCATCATCCCCGGTGATGCCATCACCGAAAACGGGGATGGCTCTCACCCAAATAGTGTTGGTCATACCGCCGTCGTCACAGGCGTCACCCTGAATGGCGCGGGAATGGCACGATCGACATCATGGAACAGAATGCTAGCTCCACCGGCCACCGTTCATTATCAGTGACAGCCTGGGTAGTCCAGCCGGATCCATTCACCTACTTCAAAACCATCCAGGGCTGGCTGCATGCCAAAGCCAACCAGGCCGCCGGCGACCCGGACCCGGCCTTTTTCCTGCCGGCTCCCCCGCCTGACACCGGCTTGAACGGCCCGGTGAATACCGTGGCCCTTCAGCCGGATAATAAGATCCTCATTGGCGGGGATTTCACTGCGTACAACTCCACTCCTCGAAACTACATCGCCCGCCTGAACACGGATGGTACTCTTGGATGTAACCTTTGATCCTGGCGACGGCGTCTCCAAAACTGGTGAAACTCCGCAGGTGTTTGCCATTGCAACCCAGTCCGGCGGTAAGGTTCTCCTCAGCGGTCAGTTTGACCACTATGGAACCTACGAGTACGCTAATCTTGCCCGGCTGAATAACAACGGCGCCATCGATGCAACCTTCAATCCTCCTGCTTCCATGGTTGCATCACTTGGCACCCCTTCCGTGAATGCCCTCGCAGTCCAACCGGCAGATAACAAAATATTGATCGGAGGCAATTTTAACCTTTTAGATGCGGGCGTCCACAATTATATTGCCCGGCTGGGAGCGGATGGCGCAGTCGACCCAACCTTCACCGCCTCCGCGGATGGGACGGTCTATGCCCTCCTCGTTCAACCCGATGGAAAGATTCTCCTGGGCGGTACGTTTTCCCATGTCAATGGGACTGCCTACTCCGGCATCGCCCGCCTGTTGGATACGGGCGCGTTGGATCCCGCCTTTACTTCCACCGGCATTGGCCCGGCAGGCCAGGCTGTAACTGCCCTGGCCGTGCAGGAAGGGAAGGTCTACATCGCCGGTAATTTTGCCACCTACAACGGTACCGCCCGCAGCATGATTGCCCGCCTGAACAGCAATGGCTCCCTCGATACTACTTTTAACCCTGGCGATGGAGTTGCCGGCGAATCCGCCCATCTCCAGGCGGTCGTCCCTCAGCCCGATGGCCGCCTCCTCATCGGTGGAAAATTCGACTCCTACAATCATACCAACCTGAGCAACTTTATTCGTCTGAATAACAACGGCACGATCGACGCCACCTTCGTTGCCAGGATGGATCCCTTCAGCTCGGTCAAGGCCGTTCTTTTGCAGCCCGATAACAAGATCTTGATTGGCGGGGATTTCACCGGCTTTTTTTCCCGCTTGCTGAATCTGATTGAATCTTGCTACACCTTGACTACCGCTGCAAATCCGGCCGTGGGCGGCACGGTCACGGTCGCTCCGCCTCCGAACTGTCCCGGCGGCAAGTATATCTCCGCCTCCTCCTTGCAGCTGACGGCCGCGCCCGGTTCGGTGGGCGAATATTATTTTATCGACTGGAGCGGCAATGCCTCGGGCTCTGCCAACCCTCTCACCGTGTTCATGAATGCCAATAAATCGATTACGGCCAACTTCCTGGAGCCGCCGACCTTTTTCAATAAACTCTCCCCGTTGGATGAGACAACCACCCGCCGCCCATCCAGCCTTACGCTGAGCTGGTCTGCCAGCTCCACCGCCGATAGCTATGAATATTGTTTGTATACCGCCCATAGCTCTGATTGCGACGTTGAATTTGGCAACTGGGTCTCCACCGGTTCCAGCACCACTGCTTCGATCAGCAACCTGCTCCCCTCGGTCACCTATCACTGGCAGGTGCGCGCCCGCAACCGGGCGGATACCACCGACGCAAATGGCGGCTGGTGGCATTTCGCTCGCAATGGCACGCCCTCCGTCCCGGTGACGGTTTCCCCGGCTGACCAGATCGAGGCTACCCGGCCCAACTTCGTCTGGAACGAATCTGCCGGAGCCGCCTCGTACCACCTGATCGTCGAAAGGGTCAGCCCGCCCGGGAATGTGATCGATGAAACGGTGGATGATTCGTTTTGTACCGCTGCAGTGTGCACCTACCCGGCCCCGGTCACCCTGCCTCTCGGCAGCTACCGCTTCAAAGTCTCCGCCATCGAGGCTGACACCAGCGACTATAGCCCCTGGCGCTCCTTCTCGGTGGTGATAAGGTTGTTACTTTCCATTTATGAAACGTTAATCCGTTCCTGGACATATGCCAACTTCCATTTATTCCTACTTCTTGCCATAGACCCAGCATTGAGTTCCCCGCGGGCCGCCTACCTCAAATCCCGCCCACCGTTGACATCCACCGTTGCCCCGGTCATGAAGCTGTTGGCCGGGCTGGCCAGGAAGACGATTACGCGGGCGATCTCCTCCGGTGTGGCAAAGCGCTGCAGCAGCATCTTATTGTTCGCATAATCCGGGTCGAGTGCATCGATGGTGTCCTGTCCCATGGGAGTCAGGGTAATCCCCGGTGTCACGCAGTTCACCCGCACCCGCGGCGCCAGTGCCCGGGCGGCGCTCTTGGTCAGGTTGACCAGCCCGGCCTTGGCCGCCGCGTAATGCGCTTGGTGCGCCACCCCCGTCTGGGCCGACACGCTCGCCACTGTCACCACGGCCGACCCATCCCGCAGCAAAGGGGTCAACGCCTGCAGCACAAAGAAGGCCCCTGTCAGGTTGACATCCAGCACCCGCTTCCACTCTTCCGGCGTGATCGCCTCGAAGGTGGTATGCAGGCTCAGCCCGGCGCACAACACCAGCCCATCCAATCCATCGATTTCGGGCGGCAGTTGCCGGATCGCGGCGGATATGCTGTCCGGCTCGGCCAGGTCCAGCGGGCACAGCCACGCATGCCGTCCCTTTCCCCGCACTTTTTCAGCGGTCAATTCCGCCCCGCTTATATTCTTAACGTAGGACACAACCACATCCGCCCCTTCTTCCGCAAAAAGCCCTGCCGCTGCCGCCCCGATCCCGCTCGATGCACCGGTGATGAAAATCGTTTTATTCCCTAATCCCAGATCCATAATATTCCTCGTTGACCAAAGAAATAGAATTCGCCAGAAGTATAGCACCTCCGATTTCACATTTCCCCAAAATCCTGTCAAGGATTAATTAAAATGTCCCCTTTATGCGTTTGAATAGAAATGTCCCTTTTTGGCAAGGTGAAGGCGGGGGCTATTCTAGGACAACAGGGATACGCCAGGGATGATTGGGAGCAGGCTTGTGCGCCTTGCTCTGGTTGAGCAGCATATGATCCACCTGCTTGGCCGAAACGACTTCCGCCTGGCGTTCCTGCTTTTTGAAAATGGTGTAGGCTAATTCGCTGCCTTTGTAGAGGATGGTCACCTTTCCCAGAATGTCTTTGCAGATGGTTACACGGAGGTTGTGTAAGGCATAGGCCGGGCGATTTGTCTGGATTTGGTAAACCACATTCTTGAACTGCACCGTCAAGTTTCTCGAGATCAGCCGGGTTTCCTGCCAGCTCAGAATTTGGTCAAGATGATGGTGAGTCAGTAGAGATCGGTGAGCATCCACTGAACTACGCGGCTGTACAGCGAAACGGGCATTGAAGTCTGCCATGAACTCCGGCAGATAGGCATTGCCTTCTTGCATCTCGTGGATCCCTCGCAAGCGCATCTCTTTGACCAGACGGTCCTGCAGAGTCTGGTTGACTCGCTCCACCCGCCCTTTCGCCTGAGGCGTATTGGCACACAAGATCGGGATCTCCAGACTTTGCATGGCCCGCCCAAACTGGGTCAGATTGTCTCCAGCGCCCGCATTGGGCATGTTGACCCGAAAGATGCCATGTTTGTCCGTGTACAGCCCAGCAGGCCTGCCATGGGCAGCCAGATACTGTCTCACCAAGCCACAGTAGCCAAAGAAACTCTCCTCCGCCACAAAAGACAGGGCTCCCAACCGTCCCGTCGCATCATCGATCACCACCAACAGCGTGCAGCGTTCCGAACGTCCCTCGAACCAATCATGATCCGTCCCATCCATTTGCTCCAGTTCCCCCAAGCATGCCCGCCGTTCCCGCATCTGGATGCACGGCCACTTTCCGAGCTTGCTTGGCTTTCCACATCCCTTCCTCCACCATGATCTTGCGCACACTCCCCAAACTCAATTTCAACCCATCCACTTCCACCAACTTCTCATGCGCTAAGGTCGGCCCAAAGTCCGCATAACGCCCTTTTAGCAAATCCAATGCCGCTTGCGCTGTCTCCGGAGCCAACTGATGGTGACTCGGCTTCCCACGCTGCTTCGATACCAGCCCTGCCGCTCCCTTCCGGCGATAGGCCCGAACCAGCCGCTTTACCTGCCGTATGCTCACCCCCAGAATCTCTGAGGCAGTTTTCTGCCTCATCCGCTTTTCTTCCAGTCGCTTCATCACATCCAATCGACTCAGTTCCTCTTTGCTCATGATGACCAGGTCCATTTCTTGTCCCTTTCAGAGGGGACATTCTAATTCAGTCGCAAAGGGGACATTACTATTAAACGCTAACAAATCCCCAAAATCCTTGACTTATCTAGACAAGAGTGATATAAACCGGCCCAATATGTCATCGATAAGTTTAGTCCTAAAGTCACCTCGCGCCCGTCGTCCTTATCCATCACCCCTCCGGGAAGGATGGTTCTTTGTGCTTGTCTGTGACTAGATTAAATGACCACGCGCACAAATTAAGTAAACCAAGCCCTCCTCCCCGGGAGGGCTTTTTATTACCTGTTGCTCGAAATACTCATTCTTCATAAGGAGACACGTATGCCGAAACAAAATGTTAAAAAGGTAGTCCTGGCCTACTCCGGTGGGCTGGACACTTCCGTCATCGTCCCCTGGCTCAAGGAGAACTATGGCTGTGAAGTGGTCTGCTTCGCCGCCGATGTGGGCCAGGGCGAGGAATTGGACGGTCTGGAAGCCAAGGCCATCGCCAGCGGCGCCAGCCAGTTGATCATCCATGACCTGCGCGAAGAGCTTGCCGAAGATTACATCTTCCGCATGCTGCGCGCCGGCGCGGTTTATGAGCGCAAGTACCTGCTGGGCACCTCCATCGCCCGCCCGCTTATCGCCAAGCATCAGGTCGAGGTGGCTCACGAGGTCGGTGCGGATGCCGTCTCCCACGGCGCCACCGGCAAAGGCAATGACCAGGTCCGCTTCGAGCTTACCTATACTGCTCTCGACCCCCGCTTGAAAGTTATCGCACCCTGGCGGGAGTGGAATATCCGCTCACGGGAAGATGCCATCACTTATGCCAAGGCCCACAACGTCCCGGTGAAAGCTACCCTCAAATCCATCTACAGCCGCGACGGCAACCTGTGGCACCTCTCTCATGAAGGCGGCCCGCTGGAGGATCCCTGGGTGGAACCTGAAGAGTCCATGTTCCAGATTTCCGCTGCCCCCGAAAATGCCCCCGACGAGCCCGCTTATGTCGAGATCGAATTCGAGCACGGCAAGCCCCTCTCGGTGAATGGAGAAAAACTCTCCCCCGCCCGGCTCATCGCCCATTTGAATGCCCTCGGCGGCACGCACGGTATTGGCCGCGTCGACCTGGTGGAAGGCCGACTGGTCGGGATGAAATCCCATGGCGTCTATGAGACGCCCGGCGGCACCATCCTGCTGGCAGCCCACCGCGAATTGGAATCACTGGTGCTGGACAAAGACACCTTGCACTACAAAGACGTTATCGCCTTGAAATATGCCGAATTGGTCTATAACGGCATGTGGTTCTCTCCGTTGCGCGAAGCCCTGGATGCCTTCGTTGACGCCACCCAGGGACCCGTCACCGGCGCGGTTCGCCTGAAATTATATAAGGGCAACGTCATCCCCGTCGGACGCAAGAGTCCCTTCAGCCTGTATCGCGAAGATTTTGCCACCTTCGGGCAGGAAAACGTCTACGATCAGTCCGATGCTGACGGTTTCATCCACCTGTATGGGCTTTCATTGAAAGTCCGCGCCCTCAACGGTCTGCCGGTTTCGGGCCTGAATATGCCCAAGCCTGATTACACCCGCTTCAAACGAGATTAGTCAACCCTAACGAGGAGCCTCACATGACTTTATGGGGTGGTCGCTTTTCCGGAAAACTTGACCCGCAAGCCTGGGCGCTGAACGCCTCCCTGCCCTTCGACCGGCGCCTGGCCATGCAGGACGTGCGCGGCAGTCTCGCCTGGGCGAAGGCCATCGAGCAGGCTGGTGTACTCACTCACATCGGAATGCACGCAGATCTGCGCCGGGTTGGAGACAATCCGGAACGAATTTGAGAACCAGGGTTTTGCATTCCAGGAAAGCGATGAAGATATCCATACAGCCGTGGAACGCCGCCTGGGCGAACTGATCGGACCTGCCGCCGGTAAACTGCACACCGGCCGCAGCCGCAACGATCAGGTCGCCACCGACTTCCGCCTGTGGGTTCTGGAGGCTATTCCGGCTTTATCCGCCGCCATCGCCGGCCTGCAGGAAGTCCTGGTTGAACGGGCCGGCTCCGACTTGGAGGTCTTGCTTGCCCGGCTACACCCATCTGCAGCGGGCCCAGCCCATCCTGCTCGGTCATTGGTGGCTCTCGCACTTCTGGCCGCTCCAGCGGGACCGCGAACGGTTGGCCCAGCTCCGCCTGCGAACGGCCGTCCTTCCGCTTGGGTCTGGTGCGCTGGCAGGCACCTCTTTCCCCGTGGACCGCCTCACGCTGGCTGCCAGGCTCGGTTTCCCGCAGCCTTCCCAGAACAGTCTCGATGCCGTCTCCGACCGGGATTTCGCCGCCGAGTTCTTGTTCTGCGCTGCATTGACGGGCATCCACTTGAGCAAACTGGCAGAAACAGTGATCCTTTTCTCCACCGCCGAGTTTGGCTTCTTTGAACTCTCCGACGCTTTTTCCACCGGTTCCAGTCTCATGCCGCAGAAGAAAAATCCGGATGTATTCGAACTGGCCCGCGGCAAAGCCGGGACTTTGCTGGGGTACCTTACCGGCCTGATGACCACTCTCAAAGGCCTGCCTTCCACCTACGATAAAGATTTGCAGGAAGATAAATTGCCGGTTTTTCAAGCCTTCGACACGCTGATGGCTATCCTGCCTGTCCTGGCCGGCGCTTTGCAGACACTGACCCTGCATCCCGAGCGGATGCGCGCCGCCATCGACCCGGCCATGCTGGCCACCGACCTGGCTGATTACCTGGTTGAAAAAGGCCTGCCCTTTCGACAGGCACACGCCCTTGCCGGCCAGGCCGTCCAGTTGGCCGACCAGGAGGGCAAAAACCTCGCGGCCCTTTCCCTGGCTGAATTTCAATCCCTTGACCCTCACTTTGATAAAGATGTGGTTCTCGTCTTCGACCCGCAGCGCAGTGTAGCCCGCCGGAACGTCCTCGGCGGCACCGCCTCGGAAGCTGTCCAAAAACAATTGCAGACCGCCAAAGAAAAACTACAGAATGCTGGAACAGACTAATTCCTCATTCTGCAAACATCATTCATCAATTTAAATAAGGAGATCGATCATGAATGCAGTAACCTGTCCTGAATGTGGAGCCGAAATTACCCTGGATGCCAACGTGGAAGCTGGCGAGATCACCGTTTGCCCGGATTGTGGTGTGGACCTGGAAGTGACTTCCTTGAACCCGCCCACGGTGGAACTGGCTCCCATGGAACAAGAAGACTGGGGCGAGTAAGTTAATGTCAAAAAAACCTCGCATTGGCGTCCTCTTCTCACGCGTTCGGGTGGAAGAAAAATGGATCTTTGCCTCCCTTGAGCGGCGCGGCCTGGATTACGAACGCCTGGACGACCGCCTGGTCCACTTCGACCTGGATGATCCCGAACCCTGGCGGCAGTATGATGTCATTCTGGAACGGAGCATCAGCTACACCAATGGCCTGTATGCCTGCCGCATTTTCAATACCTGGGGCATACCCACGGTCAATACGGCCGCGGTAGCCGAAGCCTGCGGCGATAAACTCATTACCACTGCCCTGCTGGCCAAAGCCAGGGTGCCGCAGCCGCATAGCCGCGTCGCCTTCACCCCCGAATCGGCTTTGGAGACGATCGAGGCCATGGGCTATCCGGTTGTGCTCAAGCCGGTGGTTGGCTCGTGGGGCCGCCTGCTCGCCAAGGTCAACGACCGGGATACGGCCGAAGCCATCCTCGAACACAAAGCCGTGCTTGGCTCCGTCCAGCATTCCGTCTTCTATATCCAGGAGTATATTAAAAAACCGGGGCGGGATATCCGCGCCGTGGTGGTGGGTGATAAGGTCATCACCGCCATCTACCGCAAATCGGCCCACTGGATCACCAACACCGCCCGCGGCGGCGAGGGGGAACTCTGTCCCGTCACTCCTGAACTGGAAGAAGTTTCCCTCAAAGCTGCCCAGGCCGTCGGCGGGGGTGTGCTGGCCGTCGATGTCATCGAAGATCCTGACCGTGGCATGCTGGTGAATGAAGTCAACCACACCATGGAGTTCCATACCGTCCAGCCCCTCAGCGGTATTGATATCGCCGATACCATCGTCGGTTATGCTGTCAACATCGCCCAGGCAAAAGTGCCGGAGGCGACATTATGATCAGAGCCAGCATCATCGGAGGGTCCGGCTATGCCGGCGGCGAATTGCTCCGCCTGCTCACCTTCCATCCACTGGTCGAGGTCGTTCAAGTGACCTCCCGCAGTCATCTCGGCGAATACGTCTACCAGGTGCATCCAAACCTGCGCAAGCAGTCCACACTAAAATTCACCGATCCCGACCTGCTGGACCCGGTCGATGTGCTCTTCCTGGCCCTGCCTCACGGGCAAGCCCAGCACAAGATCGACAAAGTTGCCGGGATTGCTCCCACCATCATCGACCTGGCAGCGGATTTCCGCCTCCATGATCCCGTTGTCTATGAACAGTGGTATGGCTCTCCTCATGCCGCTCCTGCCTGGCTGGACAAGTTCGTTTACGGACTGCCCGAGTTGCACCGCCAGGAATTGCGCGGAGCTCACTACGCCAGTGGCGTGGGTTGCAATGCCACCGGTTGTAATCTCGCCCTGCTGCCTCTGGTTAAAGCCGGGCTGCTCGACCTGGAAAAGCAAGTCATCGTCGAGCTCAAGGTGGGTTCGTCCGAGGGCGGCGCTGAAGGCAATGCCGGCACGCATCACCCGGAAAGAGCCGGCGTGATCCGAACTTTCTCCTCTTTCGGTCACCGCCACACGGCTGAAGTCATCCAGGAACTTGGCCTGAAGAATGTCTCTCTCACCATGACTTCGGTGGATCTGGTGCGCGGCGTTTTGGCTACGGCTCATGGAACGGTGAAACCCGGCGTGGCCACCAAGGACCTGTGGAAGGCTTACCGGGCAGTGGCCAATGAAAATCCATTCCTGCGGGTGGTCAAGGAGCAGCGCGGTATCTACCGGGTGCCCGAACCCAAGATCCTGGCCGGCTCCAATTACGCCGACCTGGGCTTTGAATTGGACGAAAGCAACGGCCATGTGGTTTCCATCTGCGCCATCGACAACTTGATGAAGGGCGCGGCCGGTACTGCCGTGCAGTGCATGAACCTGATGCTCGGCTTTGACGAGACAGCGGGACTTGAATTCCCTGGCCTTCATCCCATTTAGGAAATAGTGTTATGACTCAAAGCGATTCCATCATTGTGGTCAAACTCGGCGGGACGGAGGGCGTGGATTTCTCCGCCATCTGCCAGGATGCCGCCGCCTTACTGGCAAAAGGTCAACGCCTGGTGCTGGTGCATGGGGGTTCCTCCGAAGCCAATGCGTTGGGGGAAGCCCTCGGGTATCCGCCGCGCTTCATCACCTCCCCCTCCGGCTACACCTCCCGATATACCGACCGGCGGACGTTGGAGATCTTTGCCATGTCGGTCAACGGCAAAGTGAATACCCTGCTGGTCGAACAGCTCCAGATTCTGGGTGTCAACGCCCTCGGCCTTAGTGGTTTGGATGGGCGCCTGATGGCCGCCACCCGCAAAGATACCATTCAGAGCGTTGAGAATGGCAAGCGCAAGATCATCCGCGATGACTTTACCGGCAAGATTGAAAAGATCAATGCAACTTTGTTGAATACTCTCCTGGATGCCGGTTATACCCCCGTCATCGCCCCCATTGCCGTCAGCTCCGCCGGTGAAGCTCTCAACGTGGATGCAGACCGGGCGGCTGCCATGGTCGCCTCGGCACTGCAGGCCGGCACTCTCGTCCTGCTTACCGCCGTTCCCGGTCTGATGCGCGCCTTCCCCGACGAAAGCACGCTCATTCGCAACCTGACTCAGCAAAAACTGGAAGAAGCTCTATCCTTCGCCGAGGGCCGCATGAAGAAAAAAATCCTGGGTGCCCAGGAAGCCTTGCAAGGCGGTGTGGGTCGCGTAATCATCGCTGACGGGCGCGTTCAGGATCCGCTTTCGCAAGCTCTCGCCGGTTGCGGAACGGTAATAGCATGAAAACTGGCATTTATCAATACCTTTCCTTCTTCTGCTCATGAATGCAACTCTTGTTCTCCAAGATGGAACCATCCTTCAAGGCCAGGCTTTCGGTGCGGCCGTTGATACAGTTTTTGAATTGGTCTTTAATACCAGCATGACCGGCTACCAGGAAATCCTGACGGATCCATCTTACCGCGGTCAGGGTGTGCTTTTCACCGTTTCTCACATCGGTAATGTGGGCATCAATACAGAAGATGTCGAATCTGCCATCCCGCAGGTCTCCGCGGCGGTGGTACGTTCTTTGAGCCCGCTTGTCTCCAACTGGCGGGCCTGCTCCGACCTTTCTTCCTGGTTATCGGAGCATGGTGTGCCCGGTATTTCCGGAGTGGATACCCGTTACCTCACCCGCAAACTCCGCGATGGTGGAACGCAGAAAGCCGCACTTTCAACCTGTGGTACCCCAACAGAAAAGCTCCTCCAAATGGTAAATGGCTGGACCGGCCTGGATGGTTTGGACATGGTCCGGGAAGTTACGTGTCCCGAATCCTACCATTGGGCCGGAGATAGTGGCGAGAAGTGGGTTCCGCATTCATCATTCTTCGCTCAGCATCCATCAGTCAATATTGTCGCTTACGATTTTGGCATTAAGAAAAACATCCTCCGTCACCTGGCAAGTTTTGGAGCCAATGTAACTGTTGTCCCTGCGGATACATCTGCGCAAGCCGCATTGAGCCTGCATCCTGATGGGGTTTTCCTTTCCAATGGCCCTGGTGACCCGGCCGGCTTGCCCTATGCTGTCGAAACAGTGCGGGCCTTACTCGAAAGCGGGGTACCGCTCTTTGGCATCTGCCTCGGACACCAGTTGGTCGGGCGCGCCTTAGGTGCGTCCACGCACAGACTTAAATTCGGACATCATGGCGGCAACCATCCTGTCCAACACATTCCCACCGGCAGGGTATTGATCACTGCCCAGAACCACAACTACTGCGTAACACCTGGTGAACTAGATCCTGCCGAAGTGGAAATTACCTATAAGAGTCTGAATGATGATTCCCTGGAGGGGATCAAGCTCAAAAACAAGCCGGTCCTCAGCGTGCAATTCCATCCTGAAGCTGCCCCCGGCCCTCACGATGCCCATGACATCTTTGGCGAATTCTTTAAGCTCGTTTGGGAAAATAAACATGATTGATTTCGATGAGAAAGCCAGAGGTTGGGATGAAGTCCCTGGCCGTGCCGAACGGGCTGAGGCGGTGGCAAAGGCAATCCGTACACAGGTCAGACTCGACCAGGAACTATCTGCCCTGGAATACGGCTGCGGGACTGGACTGCTCAGTTTCGCCCTCCAGCCTTTCCTTGGCCCCATTACCCTGGCAGATAGTTCGCCAGGTATGTTAGCCGTCCTTAAGGAAAAAATCGCTGCCGGGGGAGTCGAAAACATGACTCCACTCCTCCTGGACCTGAGTACCGATCCACTGCCAGGTGAAAGGTTCAATTTGATTTATACATTGATGACCTTGCATCATGTTTTTGATACGCAGGATATCCTGGATAAATTCCATACTCTCCTCAAACCGGGTGGATGCCTTTGCATCGCCGACCTGGATAAGGAAGACGGCACCTTCCACAATTATGAATTACAAGGTGGCCACCACGGCTTCGATCGCGGCGGGCTTACAGAAATGCTCACCAATACCGGTTTTGAAAATATCCGCTTCTCGACGCCCTTCGTTGTAAAAAAAGAGTTCAAGGAACTATCCACTCTTCCTGGCAATAGGGGAAAAGAAATGAAGATGGATTATGACATTCTGGCCGGTGACTATGCCCAACACCGCCGTATTCATCCGGGCGTTTTTATCAATCTGCTAAAAGAAAGCCATTTGGACAGCGCTTCGGCAGTGCTGGAAGTTGGCTGCGGGAGCGGGAATTACATCATTGCCATTCAGGAGGCCATCGGATGCGCATGCCAGGGCATAGACCCATCCAAGGAAATGCTGGCCAAGGCCCGCCCCCGCAACCTCCAGGTCCGTTTTGATCTGGGCCAGGCGGAAACGCTTGATTTTCCCGATTCCACCTTTGACCTGGTCTTCTCCGTCGATGTCATTCATCACATTGACGATTGTGCTGCCTATTACCAGCAGGCATTCAGAATATTGAAACCGGAGGGCCTGGTTTGCACTGTCACAGATTCCGAGGAGATCATTCGGTCCCGCCAACCATTAGCCCATTATTTTCCCGAGTCGGTGGAACCTGAGGTGAACCGTTATCCTCGGATTCCTGTTCTGCACCAAATGATGGATACCGCCGGGTTTCAAAAGATTACCGAGACCCGCGTGGAACACCGCACGGCCATTCAGGATATTCAAGCTTATCGTGACAAAGCCTTTTCGAGCTTATATCTGATCCCGCAGGAAGCTTTTGAAAAAGGCATCCAGCGCATGGAGGCAGATTTGCGCCAGGGGGCCATTCCTGCCATCTCCCGCTATTTATTGCTCTGGGGAACGCGATTAAGTAAATGAAACGGACTGATATCCACACGATCCTCGTTCCCGGTTCTGGCCCCATCGTCATCGGTCAGGCAGCCGAGTTTGACTATTCCGGCACACAGGCAGTCAAAGCCTTGCGAGCTCAAGGTTACCGTGTCGTTCTGGTCAATTCCAACCCGGCTACCATTATGACCGACCCCGATATTGCCGATGCCACTTACATCGAGCCGCTCACTACCGAGGCCTTGGAAGCCATCATTGCCCAGGAACACCCGGACGCCATGCTTCCTACTGTCGGCGGTCAGACTGGTTTGAACCTGGCTCTGGCTTTGAGCGAAAACGGTGTGCTCGAGAAGTACGGCGTCACGTTGATAGGCGCCACCCTCACTGCCATCAAAGCTGCTGAAGACCGGGCTCTCTTCCGGGAAACCATGATGAAGGCGGGCTTGCCCGTACCGAAAGGCGGGCCGGCTCACTCGCTGGCTGAAGCCGAAATTCTGGCCGAGTCAACGGGATATCCGCTGTTAGTACGCGCCTCCTTCGCCCTGGGAGGTACGGGCGCTGCCTGGGTTTATGACTCTGCCGGGTTGGCCGAAGCCGTCCGTAACGCCATCGCTGAATCACCCATCCAGCAGGCCTGGCTGGAGCAGTCGGTCATGGGTTGGAAAGAATATGAACTTGAGGTGATGCGCGATCATGCCGATAACTTCGTGGTCGTCTGCTCGATCGAGAATCTCGACCCCATGGGTATCCATACCGGCGACAGCATCACCGTTGCTCCGGCCCAGACTCTCACCGATCGCGAATATCAGGTTTTGCGCGACCTGGCCCGGCGGGTGATGAGTGCGGTGGGTGTCGAGACGGGCGGGTCGAACGTCCAGTTCGCCGTTAACCCGCTTACCGGCGAAGTGCTGGTGATCGAGATGAACCCGCGTGTCAGCCGGTCTTCGTCGCTGGCTTCCAAAGCGACGGGATTCCCCATTGCCAAGCTGGCCGCGCTGGTGGCGGTCGGTTATACGCCTCGATGAGATTACCAACGACATCACCAAACAAACCAAGGCCGCCTTTGAGCCCTCGCTCGATTACGTCGTAGTCAAGATTCCCCGTTGGGCATTTGAGAAATTCCCCGGGGTGGATCCCACGCTTGGCCCACAGATGAAGTCGGTAGGTGAAGTCATGGCGCTGGGCTGCACATTTCCTGAGGCGTTGAATAAGGCGGTGCAGTCACTTGAGATCGGCGTGGACGCCCTCGATGGCTCCGGCCCCAGTCGCGGCCTGCCGGAAACAGGAGTAGCCCTCGAGTCAGTCAAGGTTGCGACCGCCGACCGGCTCTTCAAAGTTTACCGGCTTATCCAGGCCGGCATCCCATTGGAAGACATCGCCAAAACAACCGGCTACGACTTGTGGTTTTTATCGGAGTTGCAGGAGATTGCTGCATTGGAACGCGAAATTGCAAATGCGGCTACGCGTAGCACAAAACAGTTGAAATCTCCCGGCATGCGTAACCTTCTGCTGCGCGCCAAGCAGGCCGGTTTTGCCGATTCACATATAGCCCGCCTCCTTCAACTTTCAATATTGAACATCGCACCTGAAACATCCCAATCTGTCCGGCTCCTCCGCAAGGAACTGGGTATCCTACCCACCTTCCAGCGGGTGGATACCTGTGCGGCTGAATTCGAGGCGCAGACACCCTATCTTTATAGCGCTTATCAAATGGAGGATGAAGCCCGTCCCACCAACCGTCAGAAGATAATGATCCTGGGTGGCGGGCCGAACCGCATCGGCCAGGGTATCGAGTTCGATTATTGTTGTTGCCAGGCAGCCTTTGCTCTATCCGAGATGGGTTTTGAAACCATCATGTACAACTGTAACCCCGAGACCGTCTCCACCGATTATGATACCGCCGACCGCCTTTATTTCGAGCCATTGACCCTCGAGCATGTGCTGAACGTGATTGACCTGGAACAGCCTGCTGGGGTGATCGTGCAGTTCGGCGGGCAGACGCCTCTTAACCTCTCGGCCGGACTGGAGGCAGCCGGTGTCAAGATCCTGGGCACTTCGCCCCACGCCATCCACCTTTCCGAAGACCGCGAGGAGTTCGCCAGGCTTTTGGCAGAACTCGATATTCCCCAGCCCGAGAATGGCATCGCCCGTTCGCTGGATGCCGCCAGGGAGGTGGCCCGCCGCATTGGTTATCCGGTGTTAGTGCGTCCCTCATTTGTCCTGGGAGGGAGGGCCATGGCGCTCGTCGAGAGTGAGGATACTTTGCAAGGCTTCATCGAGAAAGCCATTGAGGCTGCTCCCGGGCAGCCGATACTCATCGATAAATTCATGGAGGACGCCTTCGAGATTGATGTAGATGCGCTTGCAGATGGAGAACGTGTGGTCATCGGCGCCATCATGCAGCATATCGAGGAAGCCGGTGTCCATTCCGGCGATGCAGCCTGCGTACTCCCACCTTATAAAGTCAGCGCCTATCATCAAGGCATCATGCGTGAATATACCGAGCAACTAGGACTGGCCTTGAAAGTCCGTGGCTTGATGAATGTCCAGTTCGCTTTGAAAGACGAGATCGTTTGTGTGCTCGAAGTGAATCCACGGGCTTCTCGCACAGTTCCCTATGCCAGCAAGGCGACCGGGTTAAACCTGGCCCGGCTGGCTTCTCAGGTAATGGCCGGACAGACCCTGGAAAACCTGGGAATCACCGAAGAACCCCGCGTAGATGGTTTCTTCGTTAAAGAGGCTGTGCTGCCCTTCAAGAAATTACCCGGTGCAGATGTTGTCCTGGGACCGGAAATGCGCTCCACCGGTGAGGTGATGGGGCATGCCGCTCATTTTGGCCATGCTTTTGCCAAGTCGCAACTGGCCGCCGGCATGGGCCTTCCACAGGCTGGGGCGGTGTTAATCAGCGTTAATGACTATGACAAAAGCGCCGGTTTGAAAATAGCCCGCGACTTGCATCGCCTGGGATTCACTCTTTACGCCACCGCCGGCACCGCCGAGTTCTTCTGCCGGACCGGTTTACCCGTCATGACGGTGAATAAAGTGCCTCAGGGTTCCCCCCACGTAGTGGACCTGATTCGTGCAGGCAAAGTCCAATTGATCCTGAATACGCCCCTCGGCCCGCGTGCCCATAGTGACGGCGCTCAGATAAGGGCAGCTGCCACTCTTATGAATATCCCCTTGCTCACCACCCTTTCGGCAGGGATGGCAGCCGTCAACGCCATCCAGGCTCTGCGCCAGAAGGAATTGGAATACCGCAGCCTGCAGATGCACTTTGGTAAAAATCCATGAATATAGGAATGAATATGTCTGACATAATCTCCATTGAAAACCAGCATACTTCCGGCCTGTACACGAAACAACCCATCATTATCGTGCGCGGTCAGGGCGCTTCGTTGTGGGATATAAACGGGAACGAATACATAGATTGTTCATCCGGTCACGGTGTCGCCAATCTGGGCCACGCCCATCCAAAAGTAGCCGCTGCCATCGCAGAGCAATCCACCCAACTGGTGACACTCTTCGAGACTTTTTACAATGACAAGCGCGCTGAATTGATGGAAAAAATAACCTCCCTCATCCCCGGCCTGGATAAGGTTTTCTTCTGCAATTCCGGTACCGAGACCGTAGAAGCAGCCCTCAAGTTCGCCCGGGTTTCCACCGGGCGAAAAAACGTGATTGCAGCCATGCGTGGTTTCCATGGTCGGACGATGGGGGCCCTCTCGGCTACGTTCAATAAGAAATATAAGGAGCCCTTCGAACCACTGGTGCCCGGCTTCAGTCATGTGGCTTACAACAACATTGACGCACTCGAGGCAGCCGTAACAGATCAGGTGGCGGCGGTCATTCTCGAAGCTGTCCAGGGAGAAGGTGGTGTTTATCCTGCCGACCCGCAATATCTCCAGGCCGCCCGGCGCATTTGTACGGAACGCGGCGCCCTCCTGATCATCGACGAGGTCCAATCCGGGTTGGGCCGCACGGGCAAGCTGTTCGCCTTCCAACATTCCGGCATCACACCCGATATCGTCTGTATTGCCAAGTCGCTGGCAGGCGGCCTGCCCATGGGTGCGGTGCTTTTCGGCGACTCGGTAAAAAATCTGGCTCCCGGCTTGCACGGATCCACCTTTGGAGGCAATCCACTTTCCTGTGCAGCTGCCGTGGCTGCTATCACCGCCATCATTGAAGAAGATCTACCGGGCCAGGCTGCCGCCAAAGGCGCTTATCTGCTGGAAGAACTTAAATCCATTGAATCTCCCCTGATCCGGGAGGTGCGCGGGCTGGGGTTGATGGTCGGGATCGAGCTAAAACAAAAAGTGGCCCCGTATCTGGCCGCCTTGCAGGAACGGCATATTCTTGCTCTTAATGCTGGATTGACTACCATCCGCCTGTTGCCGCCGCTTGTAATCACGCGGGAGCAACTCGACCGCGTGGTAGAAACCCTGAAAGAGGTTTTGAACTGAAATGAACGCTACACCGATTAATGATTGTTTTCACCAATACCGTCCGCGTTTGCTCGAAATCATTGACACATCCCTGCGCGAGGGTCAGCAGACCTCCTTGCTGCACGACCATTACAAATATTACTTCACACAACAGGATAAGCAGGAACTGCTGCGATCGTTGATTGGCTATGGAGTCAAGTTTATCGAGATCTTTGCTCCAAATGTCAGTTCGCGGGAAGCGGAGGATATGGCCGCCCTTCGGGCCGTGCGGGATGAACTGGTGGTCCAGAAAGGTTATACCTTTCTGCTGGCGCACGTCCGCTGCCATCCCAAGGATGTGGAAGCCGCCATTGCAGCCGGCTTCGATGGGCTGAACATTTATTTTGGTACTTCACCCCAATCTCAAGCTTATAACCATGGCAAAAACCTGGATGAAATTATAAATAGCGCCAGCACCTTGTTGGAGGATCTTCACCGCAACCATCCCGAATTGACTATGCGTTTTAGCGGCGAAGATGCTTTCCGCACCCCCATGGATCAACTCTTCCGCGTCTACGATCCGCTGGCCGAATACGTCGACCGGCTCGGCATGCCGGATACTGTCGGTGTGGCCACCCCCAGGGTCGTTGTCCAGCGCGTTCAGGCATTACGAGAGCGCTATCCACACACACCTTTGGAGCTGCATTTTCACGACGACCGTAATCTGGCTCTGATCAACACCCTCGAGGCTGTTCTGGCTGGCGCTCAATTCGTGGACACCACTCTGCTGGGGGTCGGGGAGCGCTCGGGCATCACTTCCATGACCGCCCTGCTTTTCAACCTCTTCGTTGAACAGCAGTATGACTACCTGGAAGGTTATAACCTGCGCAGTTCATACCCGATCAACATCACCATGGCGGACAAACTCAAAACCCTGGTGCCATCGAAGGAACCCGTCAGCCTGACCAACCGGACTCACACCGCCGGCGTTCACCAGGGCGCCATCCTGCAGGATTCCGTCACCTATGAGGCCCATTCTCTGGATTTGTTCGGTGTCAGCGAACAGGATATCTTACTCGGTCCTCTCTCGGGTTGGAACGTCGTCCACTACTTCCTGAAGGAGATCCATTATTTCGATATTGACGAGGCTACTGCCCGTCAAGTAACCACCCATTTCAAGGAAAATACCAACCAATTGAATGGGGATATCTCCGCAGCTGAGCTGCTTCTGCGAATCGCCGAAGAAGAATTTCATCTTAAGCGGACCGTCAGCACCCCCGTCGGCGCGCCGGAAATCGTCCAACGCATGGACCAGCGGAATAACATACAATTGGTCCGGCCTCCACAGAAGGCCTAGCTTCTGATTAAATTCTCCAGGTTTGCCCATGAGACCCATGACTTTTGCTGAAAAGGCCCTGGCGCGCGCGGCCGGTCTTCCCGAAGCGCATGCCGGGGAAATCCTGGAAGTAACTCCAAACAGGATCCTTTCACATGACAATACTGCCGCCATCGCCCGCATTTTCTATCAGGAACTTGGCGCAGAGAAGATATCAGACCCCGAAAGGCTCTGCATAGTTCTCGATCACGCCTCTCCACCTCCCACCCCGCAGCATGCCAGGAACCACGCCGAGACGCGCGCCTTTGTGCACTCCCAGGGTGTGCACCATTTCTTCGAGGTCGGACGCGGTATCTGCCACCAGGTGCTCTCCGAGGAAGCACTGGTTTTGCCAGGCGACCTCATCCTGGGTGCAGACAGCCATACAACTCATTACGGCTGGCTGGGAGCTTTCGGTGCCGGAGTGGGCCGAAGCGAAGTGGCAGTATTATGGGCCACCGGCCGACTTTGGCTGCGCGTTCCAGTGAGTTTGCGTATCAATCTGCATGGGAAACTACCTCCCGGTGTTACGTCCAAGGATCTATGCCTGCAGGTCAGCCAGACATTGGGGGCGGATGGAGGCCTGTATTACTCCATGGAATTTACCGGGCCAGGCCTGGAAGGCCTCTCCATTGAAAGTCGCATGGTCATCCCCAATACGATGGCGGAAATCGGCGTTAAAAACGCTTACCTGCCGCCCGATGGAAAAATCTTCGATTTTCTCTCTCAACAATCAACCCTCATGCGGGAGGAGATTCGAGCCAGAGCCCTTTATCCTGACCAAGAGGCGACCTACGCGGCTGAATACGATCTGTACCTCGACCGGCTTGAACCGTTGATAGCCCGCCCTCATAGTGTCGATAATGTGAGTCCACTCTCGACCGTGGCAGGCCAGCATGTGGACATGGCTTTTATCGGCACCTGCACCAATGGCCGGCTGGAGGACCTGGCTGCTGCCGCGCAAGTCCTGCATGGACGCCATGTGCACCCCGACACACGTCTGCTGGTCGTACCCGCTTCCAGCCAGGTCTATTCGATGGCATTGAAACAGGGCATCCTGGATATATTAGTAGAGGCCGGTGCAATGATTGGAATTCCTGGCTGCGGCCCGTGTATGGGCAATCATTCAGGAATTCCCGCTAAAGGTGAAGTCGTTATCTCCACCGCCAACCGTAATTTTCGCGGTCGTATGGGCGAGCCCGAGGCTTCTATTTTCCTTGCCAGTCCTGCAGTGGTCGCTGCCAGCGCCGTTCTCGGTCGAATTGCCGGTCCGGCAGAATTAGAGTTAAACCCAGGTCGTGGTGCCCTGACACAAGGTCAACCTGCCTTGATAAAGATAAGAACAAGGCCACCACTCTCTGCCTCCATAACATCCGGGGCTCTCTCCAAGTTAGCAGGTATAGATGAAAAAGGCCAATTGAATGGAAAGATCTGGAAATACGGCAACAATATTAACACTGACCAGATCTTCCCAGGCAAATACACATATACCCTTACCACCCCTGAAGAGATCGGCGCTCATGCCATGGAAGATCTGGATGCTTCATTTGCTGAATCCGTTAAACCCGGTGACGTTGTCTTCGGAGGCAGTAATTTCGGTTGCGGCAGCTCACGTGAACAAGCCGTCACCTGTTTGAAATATAAGGGTTTAGCCGCACTGGTAGCCGATTCCTTTGCCCGCATCTTCTATCGCAACTCCATCAACCAGGGACTGCCCGCCATTGTCTGCCCGGAAGCAGTCACAGCCGCCCATGCCGGTGAGCCAGTAAAAATAGATCTGGCCAACGGCTTGATCCTCCTCCACGGTAGAACATTTTCCTTCCCACCCTTTCCGCCCAACGTGCAAGCCATCCTGCAAGCCGGCGGCCTGGTAGAGTACACGAAGGCCGGCAGGAGTTAATTTGTCCCTGTTGTACGTAGTAACGAATGAATTCGTTGGTACCCTGTTAGTGAATCAGTAATTAGGTAACGAATAAATTCGTTACTACTTATAAGGTTTCACCATGAAAACCATTTGTCTTATCCCCGGTGACGGCATCGGCCAGGAAGTAGTTCCTGCCGCTACTGAAGTCCTTCTAGCCCTACGCCTGGACCTCAAATTCGTGGAGGCCGAGGCGGGTTTCACCTGCTTTGAGAATCACGGCAATGCCATGCCCGAAGCTACGCTGGAGCTCGCCCGCCGGTCAGATGCAGTGCTGTTCGGCGCCACCGCCTCACCTTCGACCATTGTGCCCGGGTATCGCAGCCCCATTCTGGCCCTTCGGCGTGAATTCGATCTTTACGCGAACCTGCGCCCTGTTTTTTCCCTGCCGGGACCTTTTTCCCGGGCTGGTATTGACCTGCTCATCGTTCGAGAAAATACCGAAGGTCTGTATAGCGGACGTGAACACCGCGAAGGCGACACTGCCATTGCCGAACGGGTGATCACACGTCTGGGCAGCGAGCGCATCGTCCGCGCCGCTTGCGAACAAGCGATGATACGGGCAAAATTTCGAGGCACATCCCCCAGGTTGACCATCGTCCACAAGGCCAATGTGTTGAAATTGACCGACGGTTTGTTCCGTGAATGCGCCCTGAATGTTGTCACAGAATTTCCCGAAATCAAAGTGAATGAACTGCTGGTGGATGCAGCTGCCATGAAATTGGTAAAATCACCTCAGTTTTTTGACGTCCTGGTGACCACCAACTTATTCGGTGATATCCTTTCGGATGAAGCCAGCGCGCTGGTGGGAGGGTTGGGCATTGCCCCCTCCGCCAACCTTGGCACCGGAACGCCCGTCTTCGAACCCGTGCACGGATCCGCCCCCGATATTGCCGGTCAGGGGATTGCCAATCCGGTTGGCGCATTGCTTTCTTCTGCGCTGTTGTTGGAGAGGCTCGACGAACCAGCCGCCGCCGGGCGTTTGCGCCAGGCTGTCCTGGATACTCTCGCCGGTGGACTTTGTACCGCCGATCTGGGTGGCACAGCCACTACGAAGCAGTTTGTTAATGCGGTCGTTGATCGTTTAAATTAAGGCCTCCATAATGTTGGATTAGTGAAAAGATATAAATGAAAAATATGACTGATATTCCCGAGACACTCTTTGGCCTCGTTAAGGCTTACAGCCCCTCCGGTCAAGAACAGCCGGCCGTTGACTTTCTGGTGAAGCGCATGCAGGCACTGAACTTCACACAAACATCCATCGACAAGGCCGGCAACGCCGTTGGCGTGATGGGAAATGGCATACGCCAGGTCGTCCTGCTCGGCCATATTGACACTGTCCCCGGTGAAATCCCCGTTCATCTGGAAACCGTCGGGAAGACGCACGAGTCGGCCATGCTCTACGGCCGCGGTTCAGTGGACGCCAAAGGTCCGCTGGCAGCTTTTGTGGATGCGGTTGCCAAGGTGGGTCCAGTGGACGGCTGGCAGTTTGTTGTCATTGGAGCAGTGGGCGAGGAAAAAGAGTCGGATGGGGCCAGATTTATCGCCCCCCTTTACCACCCTGAATTTGCCATTATTGGAGAACCCAGCCGCTGGGACCGCCTCACGATGGGATATAAAGGCAGCGCCTGGGCCAAGATCCTTATCCGGCGTTCAATGGCCCATACCGCCGGCCAGGGCGAAAGTGTATGCGAAGCCGCCGTCAAGGTCTGGGAAGCCATAAGAACCTGGGCTACGACCTTCAACAACGATCGTTCACGCCTCTTCGACCAGGTATTGCCGACCCTGCGAGGCATGGACTCGGATGGCGATGGTTTCGAGGAATGGGCCACCCTGCAGGTCGGCACACGTTTGCCGCTTAACCTGCCCCCCCAAGCATGGTACGCCGAATTAAGCAATATTCCGGCTGTCAAAGAGACATTGGGAATTTCCATTGAGCCAATTGGCTATCCCATCCCTGCCTACCAAGGAGAGAAAAACACACCGCTGGTGCGGGCTTTCCTGGCCGGGATTCGAGCGGCCGGCGGCCAGCCGGGTTTCGTCCTTAAAACCGGCACCGCAGATTTGAACATCGTTGCCCCAATGTGGGGTTGTCCGGCTATGGCCTACGGTCCCGGTGATTCGACCCTGGATCACACCCCCAATGAACACCTCCCGCTGGAGGAGTATTGGCGCGGCGTGGAGGTGCTTCAGTCTGTATTAAGGCGATTGAGCAGCGAGGGTTGATTAAGGTATCGTCTTCTGATAATGTAATGAAAAGAATATTGAATTTGCGCTTGTTTTCAGTAAAATAAAAATCATTACAACTATTCGGGCAGCCGATAAATTACACTCACCCTATCACCGATCAAATCTCATCTTATCCTGCCAGTACAAATTCCCCCAGCGGAAATTATATTTGTAAATCGATGCAGCCTCCAGGGACTCAAGAAAAAATACTCGGACCAGCAGTCTCTTTTGTAAAGGGTTTGCAAAGTAGCGCTTTTATTCCCGGTGATAATATAGATTATGGAACAGTGTGCACGGGCATCCCACATTACCCTGAAATCACCCTTTACTGCACAACTTGAAAACCATCTATTGCCTGTATATTCACCTACAGATCATTTGTAGCTGTTCTTCCGGCATCGTTATCTTTTCAAGGATATTACAGTAGTTCGGCCTATTTCTTGTA
The DNA here is from genome assembly GCA_963831885.1 of uncultured Chloroflexia bacterium. Lineage (GTDB taxonomy): Bacteria > Chloroflexota > Anaerolineae > Anaerolineales > Villigracilaceae > UBA877. The sequence goes on from CAWHSJ010000002.1 coordinate 255,067, forward strand.
AGGAGGATAGACATGAAAGTACATCGGTTTTCCCACGCAGGTCTTTCGATCTTATTACTGGCAATATTGGTTTTGGGATTGATCCCTCTTCAAACTGTTCTAGCGGTTCCCCTCAGCTGGACAGACACCAATAATATGAACGCATTCCGTTCCAATCATACGGCCACGCCCCTGATGGATGGCAAAGTCCTGGTTGTAGGCGGGCTGAGTGGTCCCCTTCGCACTGCTGAATTGTATAATCCTTCCAACGGTTCGTGGACATTCACCGGTCAGATGAACTCCGCCCGCGCCAACCACACGGCGACTTTGCTTGCGGATGGCAGAGTCCTGGTTGTCGGGGGAACTAATGGAACTACACCGCTCAGCACTGCGGAATTGTATGACCCTGTCTCTGGCACTTGGGCAGTAACTCCTCCCATGTCCACCAGCCGTTACTTTCATACTGCCACCCGCCTGGCGAATGGCCAGGTGCTGGTAGCAGGGGGAGTTGGTGTTGGCAGCCCCTCCATACTCACCAGTGCAGAATTGTATGATCCCCAAACTAACAGCTGGACTCTGACCGGCCCACTAAATACCCGCCGTAATTTACACACCGCCACGCTGCTTCCCAATGGGCAGGTGTTGGTCGCGGGAGGTTCAAGTTCGGCGGCCATTACAAACACGTTAAAAACTTCTGAATTGTACTCACCCATCACGGGCACGTGGCAAACAGTGGCGAACGATATGACGACTCAAAGATATCTGCACACCGCCACGATGCTCTCAAACGGCAAAGTACTGGTTGTGGGAGGAGGAAACTTCACTGATGGCTACCTGAAATCTGCGGAACTATATGATTCTGTCGCAGGCACGTGGACGGCCACCACAAACAGTATGAGCGTTAATCGTTTTGCTCACGCGGCGACGCTGCTTAGTTTCCTGGACGGCCACGAATCAGTATTGGTTTCGGGAGGCAGTAGTGGAGGAGGCAATATACTGGCTTCAACGGAATTGTACGATCCTGTCTCTGATACTTGGACAACCACAGGCTCGTTAAATCACGCCCGCATGAGCCACACAGCCACACAACTTTTCGATACCCAGGTGCTGGCAACGGGGGGAAGTCAAAGTGGAAATCTTTCCAGCGCAGAACTATATGATCCCACACCCCCACTATCAGCCCCGGCAACCCCAGTCACGATCTCGCCAAACGGGAGTACCAATACAGAGGTTTCATACTTGTGGAATACCTCAGATGGAGCCACTTCGTACGAAATAAGGGTCTATACGGCTAGCCCCGTAAACAAAATACTGGATAAAATTGTAGACACTTCCTTCTGTATTGCCGGGGTATGCACGTACCATCCGGCCAACCCGCTACCCGTAGGTAACTACTATTTCCAGGTAAGCGCGGGAAATGGATATACACCGGGGTCATATAGCATATTTAGCCCAGCACGTACCTTCAATACCGTTGCCAATTTCAACCTAAGCGGCAACACGGGCACTGGGGAAGTAACGCTGACCTATTTTGATGTCAAGCTCAGAAAAGCGGTGTCTGACGGGAATGGAAATTACTCCATCCCAGTATCCTACGATTTTTCCGGGGCGGTCATTCCTTCAAAGACCGGCTATATCTTTGATCCCCCAAGCCGGAATTACATCAGCACCCCGGTGCAGTCGGATCTGATTGGGCAGGACTACACAGCTACGGCCATCATTCTGACTGTCATCCCGGCCGGTAACGGCCTCGGCACATGTGACCAGCAACCCCGCTGGAATAGACTGCGGCGCAGATTGTTCAGAGCTCTATGCCTTTAATACAAGTGTCACCCTCTCGGCCACACCAGACATCAGCTCGGTCTTCACCGGCTGGAGCGGTGAAGGCTGTGGCGGCACGGGCACCTGCACGGTCTCCATGACCAATGCCAGGACGGTCACAGCGACCTTCACATTGAAGACCTTTACTGTCACTGTGAGTCCCCCCACAAACGGCAAAGTGACCAGCGCCCCGGCCGGCATAGATTGTGGCCTGGATTGTTCCGAGATCTACAATTACGGAACAGATGTCACGCTGACTGGTGTAGGCGCCCCAGGTTACACCCTGGGGAGTTGGGGCGGCGACTGTTCCGGCATCAGTGACTGCACTTTTACCATCCAATCAGACAAATCAGTCACAGCCACTTTCGCCATCGCTCAAAACCTTGATTTAAAAATCACCGGTACCGGCACAGGCAGAGTGACCAGTGAACCGGTAAAGTTGAACTGCACCACAAATTGTATCGTGCCCTTCCCACAGGACACTGCTGTAGTTCTGACTGCCCATCCAGCTTTTGGTTCGATCTTCAATGGGTGGAGCGGGGGTCTTTGTTCAGGCACCGGTACCTGCTCCGTCACAATGAGCACTGCCAGGTCAGTCAGTGCAGAATTCTTCGCCAATTATATAATTTTCCTGCCGATGATCATCCGGTAAAAGGTCAACAATTGAGAGCCAAGGCATCCGATACTTGCATGACATCGGATGCCTTTTTTTATTCCTTTTCTCCGCTTACCTTCATCCATAGCTTCTTGAACTTGAGCGCATCCACTTCCATCACGGGACTCTCACACATCAGACGGCCTTTCACGCCTGCTTCATATAAGGCGCGCAGCAGGTCTTTAAATTTAAGATCCGCTTCTTCCATGACCAGGTGATTCTTCTCCCCTTTTGGGCCATAATTGATGCCCGAAAGGTGGATATGGAAATGCTTCATGGCCCTGGCGCCCAGTTTCTTCTGGTATTGTTCCAGCACAGACAGCCACTCAACGTAGCTGTTCATTCTTCCATCTCCGAGACGAGCGTGAAGATGGGCGAAGTCCATGCAGGGGACGACACCCGGGATCTCTTTGGCCATCTCCAGCACATCGGCCAGTGAACCGATCGCGGCCGCTTTGCCGCTGATCTCCGGCCGAAGAGTGACCGGATTTCCTGCCGCGCGCAGTTCCTGCACGCATTCCCGCAGGCGGGGGAGGATCACTGGGAGCACTTCCCCAGCCGGGCGGCCAAAATAAGTCCCGGCATGGAAGACAATATCCGTAGCTCCTGCCAGGTTGCCGAAGTGGGCAGCATCCATCAGGTATTTGCGCAGTTGCGGCCACTTCTTTTCATCGCCATTCAGGTTGACAAAGTAAGGCGCATGAATGGAAAGCGCCACGTTATTTTCCTCGCCGGCGTGCTTGATGGCCGCGCAAGTAGTCTCACCGACACGCACGCCATTCACCCAGGCCAGTTCGAGGGCATCCAGGCCGATGGAAGCAGAGTACTGGATCCCGCCCACAGAGCCGCCCGGCCGGGAGGGAGTACCATTTGGCGAACCTACCGTACCGAAACGGAATGAGAGCATAGCAGCCTCCGTAAGGTCAGGATAGAGTTGTTAGCGGGGGAATTACCGAAACCAATGACCGATCTTTGCCAACAGCGGTGGACCCAAAATGAGCAGGCCAACCAGGATGGCTGCCAATGATGCCACCAGCACGGCTGCCGCGCCCACATCCTTGCCCACCTTTGCCAGTGGATGTTGCTGCGGGCTGGCCAGATCAACCACGGCTTCGAGGGCGGTATTGATGAATTCTGCTGTCCAGACCATGGAAATCGTCAGGAAAAGCACCGCCCAGTCCCTGAGCGGAAGTAAGAGCCAGAAGGCTGCCAGGACTACCAGCGTGGTAATAATGGCATGAATCCAGGCATTACGCTGAGTTCGAACGACAAACCACAGACCGTGAAAGGCGTGCCTGAAAGAATGCGCACGAGAGACGAAGAATTCCTTGACCTTATTCATGGACGATCTGCGGGGAAACTCCCAGGCTTTCCAGTATTTCAGTTTGCGCCTTCCACATGGCTGCCTTTTCCTGCTCCCCGGCATGATCGTGTCCCAGGAGGTGAAGAATGCCATGAACAACCAGCAATTGCACCTCGGCCTCTACGGCGTGACCACGTTCACCGGATTGTTCGAGCGCACGCGGAAGCGAGATGACCACATCGCCAAGATATCGCCGGCCGGTTTCCGGATTTTCTTCTTCGGCCGGGAAAGACAGCACATCCGTCGGTGCATCATGGTGGAGAAAGTCCCGGTTCAAGGCCTGGATACGGTCATCATTGGTGAGCACGAGAGTCAGGTCTGCATCAGGAGCGCCGGAAAGATCAAGGACAGCGCGGGCGGCGCGTTCAAGCAAACCCAAAGGAAAGGTTTGGCCAACCTCTTCCTCAATCGTGATCATTTTGATTTCTCAGGCAAAAGGGGTTGTACCGGCGGTTCCAGCGCAGCCGTTGGTTCCTTGGGATACTCCAAACGGGGATGGTAAGTGACACGCAATGTGGAGATAAAGGATTCAGTAATAGCCGCAAGGTCACGCTGGGAAAGAGGCGCATCCTCAAGTTGTCCATTTTTCTGGCGGCTATCAATGACCCGAAAAACCAGCGCGCGTAGCTCTTCATCACTGGCGGGGCGTTCAGCCCGAGCACTCGCCTCCACACCATCGGCAAACATCAGCAGAGCCGTCTCTTTCGAGCGGGGAGCGGGGCCGGGATAACGGAATCTTGAATCATCCACTTTGGTGGCATCGCCTCCGGCTGCCTGAACGGCGCGGTTATATTGATAGCGGGCAATAAGCGTGCCGTGATGCTCAGCAATAAAGTCCTGCAAGCGCCGGGGTAAGTGGTAACGCCGGGCAAGCTCCAACCCATCCGTGACGTGGCTGATGATCGCGTGGGCACTTTCCGCCGGATCCATGTCATCATGCGAGTCGATCTGACTGGCGGGCTGGTTTTCGACAAAATAGAGCGGGTTAATGGCCTTACCCACATCATGGAAAAGGGCACCTACACGCGTCAGCAGGGCGTCAGCATGGATGCGTTCGGCTGCCTGTTCGGACAGATTGGCCACTTGCAAGCTGTGCTGGTATGTGCCGGGGGCGCGTTGGAGAAAATAGTTCAGCAAAGGCGAATCGGGCCGGGATATTTCAAGTAATTGCAGGGCAGTAGTCAGGCCAAGGAATTGTGCCAGCAGAAACTGCAATGGCAGCGCCAGGCCGGTGGAAGCTATTCCCATGAATCCTGCGGCTCCCATTAAAGTCAACATCCCTATCCAGTCCGTCTCGGTGAAAGGTAAACGGTATGCGGCTACCACGGCAGCACCGGTGAGGGCAATTGCCAACGCGGCGAACAAGAACTGGCCCACCCGCCTGGCCTGTCCCAGGGCCAGAACACCGCACAGGCTGCTTAATATATAGTATGGCATGAGAGCAAAGGCGTCAGGCATTCCATAGGAGCAAAGGATGCTCATCAGCAAACCGAAGATCATTCCGCGTTCCATACCAAAAAGGGCCGAGACGAGCAAGGCAAATGCGGGTATGGGGAAAAGATACGGAATAACGGTCCGGTTTGGATTGACAATACGAGCGCTGAACAAGAAAAACAGGAATAACACAGAAAGGAGAAGAAGGCTACGCAAATCGGAAATACCCGCCACGGGCTGGCGGCGGGAAAAGTAAAGGCCTGTGAAAACAGCAGAAAGTAACACCAGGGCAGCTGCACCCAAATAATCATAAAGGGGGTCTTTCGCCTCGATCAGCCCCAGAGCGGTCAGGGCTTCCAAATGAGCCGGGGTTATGACCTGGCCGCGCCTGATCACGGACTGCCCTTCCACATAGACTTGTGTCACCGGTTGGACGGATTCCCGCGCAGCCTGCCTGGCCGTCTCGGTCAACTCAGGGCTGTAGAAACTATTGGCGGTTACCAAGGGTGACACAAGTTCGACCACCAGTTCCGCCTCCGGTACGGTCAAGGAAAAGCTGACCAGCGAGGCCAACCCCTGCCGCACCGTATCCAGGTCTTCGGTCCTGACAGATTTACGCATCGCCTGTCCTAATACGTTGATCGTCTCGCTCCGTACCAGGGCCCAGCGGTTATCGGTCAGACTTAAGAGATAGTTAATTGAAGCAGGCTGGAGGTCAAGTCCAATAATAGTTGCCATCGCAACTTTTTTTTCTTCAAGTGAGGTGTCTCCATTAATTCGGACCAGAGAGATGGATTCCAGGAGGGTGCCCAGGCTGGCAATCTGGGTGCGTGCGATGGCAGGGTCGGGAGGAATATAAACAGGCGCAACAGCGCGTTCTGCTTCATCCTGTGCCGAAGCTGTGAGGACATTACTGACGTATTGAATATTTCGAGGAGCGTTTAAATCCTGCGAAGCTACATCCCCCGCAGCCAGCGGCAGGCTCGTCTGGCGAAGCGACCACGGCTGGATAAGGGCAAGATAGGCCAGGACAGTGGTACAAACCAGCACTACGATCGGGAGGAGCGTCTGACGAGAGAAAAAACGTGAGGAAGAACGAGGAGAATCCATTAAAGATTTAATCAACCGGGGCTGATTGTTCCTTTAGCAAATGATCATTTTTGTAATAACTGGCGAACCGATGCGCTGACTTGATTTCCCGGCGCCCGTGCGCCTACACGCGGCAGGAGCAATTTCATGACCTTCCCCATATCTGCCGGAGATGTTGCACCTGCCTCAGCAATGGCTTCCCGAACCAGGACATTGAGTTCCTCTTCGCTCAACGCCTGTGGCAGGTAAGCCTGCAGGACATTGATCTCAGCCTCGGTATCCGCGACAAGGTCCGGGCGGTTGGCATGGCGCGCTTCTTCCACATCCTCTTTGCGGGTCTTGATCTCTCTCTGAATGACGCTCAAAACCGCAGCTTCATCCAACGTGGTCTGCTTATCTATTTCTATCTGGCGGACGGCTGCCTTGACCATACGGATGGTACGCTTGCGTACGTCATCCTCCGCCTTCAGGGCATCTATCAAAGCAAGTTCCAATTTTTCTTTTGTTTCCATCATTTAATTATACCTCTCGGGAGGTGGAAGAAAGAGGGACAAAAGTTGGATGTTCAACCGTAAAAACCAGAGACAATTGGGCAAGCGAGTGAGATGAAATCCTTGTTGGAGCTGCCTGCGAGCACAACCTACTGAATTCGTTTTCGTTTGAGGAACAAAAGAGGAACGAATAATCCCGTAAATCTCTATGGTGGTTCTACATTAACAATAAGACGTTTGGTGGTATTAAAATGGTCCATGGTCAAAACGAATAGCAGCACAGGTGAAGGGTAAATGGAGCGGAGGGATAAAGGAAAAGATTACTTCCATCTTCAATAGTTCGACTCAAATAGGAATGAAGGTTTCATTTCAGCCAGCGAAGAAAAGATTTCACCTTTACGAACACAAGGGCAAGCTGCTCAGGGACCTGGCGGAGGAAGAAGGCTCTTGTAAGTTGATACCTACTTAATTATAGCACATATGTTCTGTTATGTAACCTGCATTAACCTTACAATACACGAAAATGGCCGGAGGAGTAAATCTTCATCTTAACAGATAGTGGGATATTTTCTTTTTACCCCCTGCCAATCCATTAAAAGAACTGATCTGACTTTGCCAAAACCGTTCTTTGGCCGGTCAAGAAATACCAGCTTTATTTTAGACTTTTAAGGTTATAAATCACAACCGGCTGACTCTTTCCTTTGACCTGGACCGCCTCCAGCGAATCGACCACGATTTTTTCCGAGACGACCGCATAGGTGGCCTGGTCGATGAGGATCTGGCCGGGCGGAGCAGTAACCTCCAACCGCTGGGCCAGGTTGACGGTATCTCCAATAGCAGTGTAATTGAATAATTCACGCGTGCCCACATTCCCGACCATGGCATCGCCGGTAGCGACACCTATCCGGAATTGAAGGTGGTGGGCCGGATTTTCCATGTGGCGGTACGCCTTTTGCGACCGTTCCAGGATGGCCAACGCAGCCCGCACTGCCCGCAGGGCATGGTCCGGCTGGGGATCCGGAGCATTCCACAGCGCCATGACAGCGTCCCCGATAAATTTATCCAGGGTACCCTCCTCTTCGAGGATGGCCCGGGCGGCCAGAGAGAGGTATTCATTCAAAACCTTGAAGAGAGTTTCCGGCGGGGTGGACTCACTGAAAGGAGTGAAACCGCTGATATCAGCAAAGAGGATGGTGACTTTCTGGCGGAGGCCATCCAGGCGCAAGTGGCTGGGGTCAGAAAGCAACCGGTCACGTACACGCGGGGCCACTATCCTTCCAAATGTCTGGCGAATGCGCTCCTGCTCGGCTTCCAGTTTGCGGCGCTCGGTCAGATTTTCAATCACGATCGTTGCGCCCTTGGTACCAAGGTAGGCGTCCAACAAGGGTGAGCATGAAAGACGCAGATATAATGCCTCCCCAAATGAAGTGGTGGGGGACACCTCGCGGCTGAGAGTAACCATGCCACCATCCACGGCTTCGGTCGCCGCAATTTCCAGATCCGGATAAAGCGGCAATGCATCCTGCAAAGATCGGCCCAACACCTCATTCACCTGGGTCCCGAGGATGTCCCCGGCTGCCTGATTGAACAGAGTGATCTTATGCCCCACGTCGGTGGTTATAACACCGGTGGCGATGGAGGCAAAAATATCATCCATCAAGCTTTTCATTTCCAGTGTTTGATCGAGGGTACGGTGCAGGTTGGTGAAGAGACGCGCATTCTCCAAGGCCAGGGAACTTTGCCCGGCCACAGTACCAAGAAAATCCAGGTCGTCGCCAGTGTAGGGATCCCCGGAACGGCGCAATCCAAGTGCCATAAATCCGATGAGGCTGCCCTCATAGCGTAGAGGCACAAAAGTTGAACAACCTGACTCTCTATACGTTGCGGAATTTTTCAATTCGTCCGGCAGAGCGGTATTGGGGGGAAACCAGAGAGCCCCACGGGCGTCCCCGACCAACTTCAGCAGCGGATCGTCCGATGTGAGCGCAGGAGCCGAACGCCCGCTACGAGAATGCGGCATAAACATTTTTCGCTCGTCATCATACAGGTAAATGAAAAAAACTTCCGGGGAGAGGGTCTGCTGGAGTTGGTCAGCGAGCAGATTCAAGGTTCGTTCCAGGTCCGGGGTGACGACCAGACTGCTCGAAAGATTATTCAGAACACGGCGGTAATCTGCCGGTGAACGGTAGAACAAGCGGTCAATAATGCTCTGGATGAAACGTCGTAAAGGAGAAAGGCCGAGGACCAGAATCAGCAAGTATAAAGCCACCACAAGCGGATTGTCCGGCCGGACAGTCTGGCGGATGATCATGGAAAGCAAGGTCAGCAATCCATAAAAAACCAGCAGGACCACACCTGTCATTAACGTATAAGTCAGCACATTTGCCAGGAATCGATCCACGTCCAGGAGGCGATAACGCAAAATGGCATAAGTAATGGAGAGCGGCAGCAGGATAAGCAACGGGAAATAAATGGAAGCCCTGAACTCCTGGGCGGTGCTGCTGAGAGCGGTCGGAAGCAGGTAGAAGATCATGATGGGAGCGAAAGCCAGGGTGGCACCAAAAATGATGACCCGGCTCTGTTGGCGCACCACCGGTGTATCACTACGGAGGATCCTCCAGGCCAGTATTCCCAAGAACAAGCAAATGGCGACCACCGTGTAGGCGTAAATGGCTTGCCAGGTAGTGATGTAGGCCAGCGGAGAAGAAGGGTTCACAATTTCCAAAATGGCCGGCACGGCTAATATCAAACATAGGGCCCAGGAAACAAAACGCGTTGCCGGCCAACGGTCCACCTGCCGCAACTGCTTGGGGAAAACCAACGCCAGATGAATGGTAGCACTGGCAGCGACTGAAAGACTCACCGCCCACAACGCCACCACGTGATGCGTGGTATTCATGTCGAAAAAGGTACTGGCAGTTACACTGACGGCCGCCGCAAAAACCAGCAAAGCCCGGCTGGCACGCAAACCACTCCGCAGCCAATATGCCCACAAGCCGATCACCAGAAAGATGAGACCGACCAAATAAGGGATGAGGAATAGTGAGAGAAAATCCCTCCAAGGCATCTGGATCGGAACCACCCGACCCTGGATGGTTGCGCCCCCGCCTTGTCTGAATTCCAGCCTCACCGGCGTACTGCCATTCTTTGCCAACACAGCGTTCACCTGCTGAGCGTTCTTTACGGGGATGCCATTCACGGCGGCCAATTGTTCCGGCCAGACGACCCCTAATTGGTGAACCGGCCAATTGGCGCTACTGATCTTGCTGACCACATTGTTGGGCTCCAACAGCACCCCCATAAATGGCTGGCGATAATATCGTACGGCCCAGATGGGCGTTAAAACCAACATTGCCACAGCGAACAGCGTGGTTATGACCGGTACGACGTGAGAGAGCCAGGCAAAACGGGAGGGTTTAGTTTCCACAGGGACCGACATTAAAATTGCTCAGATTTCCCAATAAAAGAATGCTCGAAATATTATACTTCTTCTTGCCTTATTTATCTGAATTAGTTTGGTAAAAGCTGGTTATAATTCCAGCATGTCTTCTTTTTACACCCGTGCCGGGGATGACGGCACAACCGGCCAACTAGGCGAAGGACGCCTGCCAAAATATCATTTGCGGATAGAAGCCCTGGGTACCCTGGATGAAGCCTCCGCTTCCCTTGGATTAGGCCGGGCGTTAAGCAAATCTTCCCAAACCGCCCCGATCCTAGTAGAGGTTCAACGCGATCTCTATGCCATCATGGCCGAAGTAGCCGCCACGCCACAGAATGCTGAACACTTCCGAGCGATCAACCCGCCGCGGGTCCATTGGTTGGAATCTCAAATAGATGCGATTGCCGAGCTCGCCCCCATTCCGGCGGAATTCATCCTGCCGGGCGATTCTCTGGCGGGCGCAGCTCTTTCCCTCTCCAGGACGATCGTCCGCCGCGCCGAGCGCAGGCTGGCGGAATTACTCGAAAAAGGGGAGATAGAGAATCCCGTATTATTGCAATACCTGAACCGGCTTTCGTCGCTTTGTTTCGCAATGGAACTCCTCGAAAACCAACAAGCCGGGAACACCACCTTGCTGGCAAAAACATGACCGGAACTATTATCAACATCATCGCGGTCCTGGTGGGGGGAGGACTGGGACTGCTGTTCGGCTCGCGTCTTTCCGACCGCCTGAAAAGGACGGTCATGGCGGGCCTGGGCCTTTTTACCGCTGTCACCGGCATAAAGATGTTCTTTGAAACCAATAATTCACTGATCGTACTGGGGGCCATCCTGGTTGGGGTTTTGCTCGGAGAATGGTGGAAAATCGAAGACGGCCTTCAACGCCTGGGTCAATGGCTGGAAAAACGCTTCAACAACCATCCGCCTGAGGTTACCGAAGACTCGGGCGAGAGCCGGTTCGTGCGCGGCTTTTTGACGGCCTCCCTGCTCTTCTGCGTCGGTCCGATGGCCATCCTGGGTTCAATTCAAGACGGCCTGACCGGAAATTACAACACGCTGGCCATCAAATCCGTATTGGATTGTTTTGCCTCGCTGGCATTCGCCTCCACATTGGGAGTGGGAGTGCTGTTCTCGGTGCTGGTCATCCTGGTTTATCAAGGCGGCATCAGCCTGCTGGCTTCCCAATTAAACAGTGTGGTCACAACGGCCATGCTGGCGGAGATGACCGCCGCCGGAGGCGTGATCCTCCTGGGGATCGCCATCAGCAGTTTATTGGAGCTCAAACCCATCCGGGTGGGGAATTTTTTACCCGCCCTGATCATGGCCCCATTGATCGTGGCAATCCTGGCAACCTTTGGGATTAAATGAAGAATTGATGTTTTCCGCAGCAAAGCCGCATACAAACATCAATTCATTGAGTACTGTTTCTGTTTTACTTCCCTGCCAGGGCGGCGTCGATGGACTGTGCGGCGAGCTGGAAATTTTGGACCAAGGTTCCATTCACAAAAATGCTGGGGGTGCCGCTTACATTCAAGGCGGCGGCCTGAACTCATAGCCTTCTCGATCTCACTTTTATATTTCTTAGCCTGATAACACTGGTTGAAACCGGCCATATCCAGCCCAATGTTCTGGGCCATCTGGACAAGGCGGTCGTCGGTAAAGATGGAGGCGTCCTCAGAAAACTGATTAGCATATAACGTATCATGGTAATCCCAGAAATGTCCCTGCTCACTCGCACACATGGCGGCATTGGCAGCCCGGTAGGAAGCGTCGGTATTATCATTCATATCAATTACGAGGTAAAAGCTGTAGGAATAATAAATCTTCCCCGTATCCACGTAGTTCTGAATGATGGCGGGTTCGATGTTCTCAGTATAAAGACGACAGACGGAGCAACGAAAATCCTCATACGCCACCACCTTCACCGGCGCGTTCGGGTCGCCCAGATTGAGCCCATCCACTTTAGCAGTGAAGGTCCTGGGCGTAACAGTCACTATTGGAACCGGGGTGGCGTTCAAAGCTGCCTGGGTGGCGCTGGCAGCAGTGCGAGCCGTATTCAAGCTCGGTAATACAAGCGCAAATGTGATCAGCAATGCACCGACTATCACCGATCCGAAGACCAAGATCCGATTGCGGGTTTTTTCTTTCCGACGGCGATCACGAATTTCCTGACGTTTACTCATAAAATTCCTTTAAACAACCCATAAACAGTTTATTCACCGGCCAACGCGGCATCAATCACCTTAGAAATATCTTCCACCGAGGGGAGGTAATTTTCCCCGGCGCTGCTGACAACCTTGGAGCCATTGACAAATATTCCGGGCGTAGGCGGGACCCCAATTTTGCTTCCCGCGTCAACATCTTCTTGTATCTTGGCAGAGTAAGTGTTGGCTTTAAAACACTGATTGAATGCAGTCATATCCAGGTTGATATTTTGTGCGAAGGCGACCAACCGGTTGTCCGCATAAGCACCCACGTTTTCACCGGTCCAGTTGGCGAAGAGGATGTCATGATAATCCCAAAAACGGCTCTGAGCCAATGCACACATGGCCGCATTGGCGGCCTGGTGGGATTCTCCCCGGCCTCCATCTATAAATGGGTAAAAATGGAAGGTGTAATAGGCCTTGCCTGTATCTACATAAGCCTGGATGATTTGCGGTTCGGTAGAAGCCGAATAAGACTTGCAGCCCGAACATTGAAAATCTTCCCATACATCCACCTTAACCGAGGCTTTCGGATCGCCCAGGCTGCTGCCATTTACCGCGGCAACGCGAACAGCAGGTGTAATTTGCACGATCGTGCCAAGTTCAGGTTTCTTTAAACCCGGCAGGATCATTGCAAAAGTAATGAAGAGTGCGCCTACCACCACCAGCAGGATCACCAAAATACGATTGCGTAGTCGTTCCTTATTCCGGCGTGCGCGGATTTCCTGGCGTTTACTCATGACATCTCCTCACTTCCAAGGTGGAAAGATTTTGCCATAATAGAGGCCGTTTGTCCAGTAAAAACCCCGTTCTCTGTTTGAAAACGGGGTTCTTCTCATCGAATGTTAATTCTGGTTAATGTTTTCCCAGCCAATCCAGCATGACGCTGAACACTTCAGCCTGTCCGGCTTCGTTGTGAATTTCGTGATACAAACCCTCCCATATTTTAAGGGTCACTTTGTCTCCAGCTTTTTCAGCAAATTGGCGGCTGGCATTCGCAGAAGTGATGGGATCCGCCGAACCGTGCATTAGCAGCAGGGGTAGAGGAAATTCAGCTGCGTGTTCCAGCGCCCACAAACCGGATTCATAAATGGTGACAAACAATCGCGCGGTGATCTTTTCATGGACGAGAGGATCCTGCTCATAAGCCGTAACCACTGCCTGGTCATGTGAGAGACCCCTGGTATCAAGATTGCTTTTCTGAGTAAAGCCGGGGAAAATACCGTTCATCATCCGGCCCAACCTGACCTGCGAAGCCGGTGGCTGAAAGGCCAATTCCAGCCAGGGCCCGGTGGCAATGACGCCGCGCAAGTCCGGGTGACGGCGCAGGGCATAATTCAGGACCAGGTTGCCGCCCAGGCTGTGTCCATAAAGGAACCGCGGCAGGCCAGGATAATGTTGATCCACCTGCATAAAAAACGCCGTTATATCATCCAGCAGGGCTTCATAAGAAGGCGTGTGGCCGCGGGGGCCGCCCGATTTCCCATGACCGCGCAGGTCGAAACCAAGCAGGGCATATCCGTTTTTTGTCAATGCGGCCGCGACGTGATCGTAACGGGCCGTATGCTCACCGTGCCCATGGACAAGCGCAATGGTGGCTGTGGGTGTGCCATCCGGCGCCCACTGGCGCCCATGCATGGTCAGGGCATCAGTTGTTTTCCAGGTCCATTCAGAGATTTCCATATTATTTGCCTCCGAGTTTTCTTTTAAATTCACAGGCGGGTGCTCCGGCAGCTGTGCAGGCGATCGCTTCTAAATCCGCTTCCTTTTCAGGAATCATGTTTTGGCTTCGCCAATTTCGAAGCGGCAGTATTTATCTCCCCTGGCAATGCAGTGGGTTTCAATAATCGAATATTCCTGGTCTGTAGCCCAGCGTACCGCTTCGCCTACCGAGCCGACATAGAGATGGCATATTGGTTCAGAGCTATGGCGACCCAGGCAGATGGCGCAAGTGGATTCACAATAAGCGATTTTGTTATCTTCTTCCTCCACCCACGCATCCACCTGAGCATTGGTCTTTTTCAAGGCGCTTACCATCGCATTCAGGACAAATTTGATGCGCTGTTTGTGTGGCATCAGCCTGAGGGCCGCCCCGGCCACGCCCATCAATGCTCCCTGCTCGCGCACGCCATATTGAAAAGAGGCTTTTCCAATTCGTCGCAGCATCCCTTTTCCACCGCGCCCGTAAAAAGCCTCAATAGCTTCATTGAATCTGGCATATTCCATCGTCTTAATGCCCGGTTCCGTATCGTTGGGCGGAAAATTACCAATAAATCGAGCCAGGCCCACGCTGCGTAATACGGCATTCAATCCGTTTTCCCCCATGACCTCTTGCGCAGAGACCAATGCCTGCCTTACCAATGCGTTGACGATGACAGCATCTTCAGGATTGATCATAATTACTCCTCGTTACACCACTTGCATCTGGTAGACAGGAAAACGTTCCCCGGTCTCATGGAAGCCGATGTGATTGTAAAGCGCCAGAGAGGTGGCGTTGTCGCTCTGCGTGTTTACAGTCAAATGGGGCATACCATGCTGCCCGGTTTGCCGGATCAGGTCAGCCACCAGTGCACGGCCCAACCCGCGTCCCTGGAAGCCAGACCTCACGGCCAGCCGGGCGAGGTGCGCACCGAGCGGGTTGCGAGTGCTCAGTTGGTATCCGACCACCAATCCATTCCCCTCCACTACCGTAGGGAACACCGACTGCGGGTAAGCAAGTTGCAACGCCTCGACAGAATTCTGCCAGAGTGGGGCAAACGCCGCCGCATCCACCTCTGCCACGACAGGCAAATCAGATAGCTGCATGGGCCGGATGGAAAAGCCTTGGGGCAGGTCAAACTCCACCGCGGCCGGTTCATCCCGCTCAAGCATGACGATGGATTGGTGACTTGTTAGCCCGGTAGCCAGCAACAATTCCGGCAGCCAATCCTGCAGGACAATGGCTGCAACCATGGTTTGTTTTTTACGAGCCAATTCCAGATGAGACAATTCCCAAAGTGTGCGCCAGGATTCCTGGACAGGCATCTTCCCGGAATTAATAAACAGCCGCACCCAAGCCACCATGGGCGGGTCCGGCGGACAGGCCAGGGCTGCCGATATTTCTCCTTTGATTTCAACCACAAAAAAGGGGGATGCGCCAATCCAATCCAGAGGATAACGCCAATCCAGGTGGCGGTGTACGTATGGACTGAAATGCATCAAATTGGCAAGCTGGCGAAGATCAGTCACTAGCGCAGGGCGCACCTGAAAATCCACACCCACCCTCATAGGCGCATGAATAGAATTTTCTTCATGAAGCGTTGTCGAGGAGTTGGGTTTTTGGCGCCTGCCAACCCGGATTGCAGAGCCAGGATTGCCTCGTAAATTTTGAATTTTCGCAGGTAAAGCATGGAAAGCAACTGCATTACTTCCACGCGTAAATCCCCCTCATCCGCTTTTTGCAGAACGTCGCCAGCCTTCTTAAAATCATCGATCGCATCGGGGACGCGTTTAAGAGCTTGCAGGGCAGAAGCCTGGTTAGCCAATGCCATGCCCTGGCGACGCCCGTCTCCCGCTTCTGCAAATACCTTATCAGTTCCCTGAACTGCCTCAAGAGCAGCCTGAGGGTTTTTAGCCCGCAAAAGAGAGACAGATTGGTTGTTGCGCATCTCTGCAGCCATGAGCGCATCGCCCATTTCGGTGTAGGCGGCAGTGGCTTCTGAAAAAACCTGTGCGGCCAGAGGGTAATCACCGGCTTGATAGGCGAGTTTTGCCTTTTCAACAAAGTCTTGTGGAGAAAGTTTATTATCCATAGTTAGAAAGTAATATCGAGCAAATCCTCGGCTACTGAACGTAATTTATCGGTGGACATGTCACTCAATTTCTTTGCAAGTTCCAGATAGGGCCGGTTGACCGGCTTGGAAACGAAATTTTGCAGTTCGGGTGGGAGATCCAAAAAGTCTTGAACGGCCTTCTGTTGGTTCATCCATTTGCCGATAGAACCGGTCTGGTCAAACATGGATTCAATCTGACCACCGAGCAACGCCACCAAACCCTCCAGTTCCGGCAGCGGGATGGGTCGTTCGCCCATCTCATAGGCTTTCAAGCGAGAGAATGATAATCCTGATCGTTCAGAAAGTACCTTCATTGACAAGCTGGCGGTTTCGCGCTGCTGGCGCAGGTGTGCACCCACCAGGCGCTGCCTGATCCCGATCAGAACCGGCACGTTCATGGTTTCGGTGTTCGGCGCATCGTCCGATTTTGCTTCTTTCCCCCAAAAATGACGCAGGGGTTGGTGGAGGGAATAGGCCAATACTTCCAATTCCGGCAAGGAAGGCGCTTTCAAACCTTCTTCCCAGGCGTGCAATACCCCGCTATTAACACTTATGGCACGGGCACATTCAGGGATGGTCAAATGCGCAGCCAGGCGGGCATCTCTGATCAAGACGCCTAATTTCTTTGAACGGAGGGATACTTGGGCTTGTATGCTCATAGGATTTCCTCGGAAAAACGCTGCAATTACAGAATTATTATAGCAGAGAACCCATGCAGAGACTAATGACGCTGAAGCGGCGTAAAATCATCGGAAGCAAGAGTTCCATAACCTAATCAGCAGACATGAACCCTGCTGCTTCCAGCTGCGTGACCGTCAAATTGAGATTCCCTTGGATGATTCCATTCTCTCGCTATCCGGCATTACCCAGATAATTTCGTCCTTTTGCACCGCCAGGAATTTGGTTTGATAGAGTATGTGCCCATCCGGCAAATATATGACAGCATCGGTAACGGCTAAAAATTTTTCCGGCAGGTCCAATTCAACCATGATCTGCTGTTCCTGGCGCAGGTTGATAATTCCATGGATACGATGGGTCCTGGTCTGGATCATTACCGCAACTGGCGTTTTGGAATTAGTATTCGTATCCATTTTTCCATTCCCGTCAGATCCGATCGCCACCGGTCACTCCAAATACCTGTCAATAACTACGCTTTAATTCCATCTCAGCGATCTGATTGCCGATCTGTTTCAGTAGTAAAGAGACAGAATCACCCGGGGACCAATTAATCAGCGGTTCATTGCGGTTATTTGCGACCGTTAAGTTGTCACCCATATAAGGCATCGTCACGCGTACCGGCAACCCGACTTTTTTCTCCAACTCAGCCTTTGTCAGGCCCTCCAATCCAACTGCCCGGTTCTGAATGGCATATATACGCTGAGGATCAATTCCTTGAGCCTTCAGATATTGCCAGATCGTCAAAGTCAGGTCAGCCGTTGCCAGATCTGTGCTGAGGATCAAAGCGATCACTTGTGCATTTTGGATAATTGGCATACTGATGCGTGAAAGGGAACGACCCAGGTCCACAAATATGTAATCGTAGGCTTCCACGATCGTATTCACAATGCTAACAACACGTTCGCCCGAAAGCCTGTTAGCCAAGTCAGGATCAGGTGCGCCAGCCAGAAGTTGAAAATTCCATCTTGGAATGTGCGGCATGTTTTCTTTGAAAAAGGCAGGCGTAGTCTGTTCCGGTTTTTGCAAGGAAACTGTGACCAGGTTAAAATTATCCCTATAGCCAACCATATCGGCGATGGAGCCGATCGGTAGAACCAGGTCAATTACTGCAACTCTCTTTTCCGTCTCTTGACTCGCCAATCCCATGGCAATATTGGCGCACAATGAAGATGTTCCCGTTCCCCCTTTGGCGCTCAAGAATACAATTAATTTCCCCTTTACGGCCGGTGTTTCCTCCACCTCGAAAATACGAGGAATGATTTCTAATAACTTCTGGATTGTATCGCCGGATTTCACCAGATACTGGCTGCAGCCTGCCTCAAGAAAAGAGGCCATCTCGCCCGGATTCTCCCGGTTACTCAATATGACAAACGGGAGCTCAGAGGTGCGGCGGTCCTGCCGCAGGCGGTTGACCAACTCCAAGCCGGTGAGATCGGGCAGGGCGGGATCCAAAATAACCATGTCCGGTTGATCCCTCCAGGCCGATATCATGCCCTCCCTTCCCGAAGAGGCCGGTAATACTGTATAGCCTTTCTTACCCAGCATCGCTGCAAGATAATTCCGGCTGGCAGGGTCCGCATCAATCGCCAGGATGGAAGCAGGTTTCATTTCCATATTACACCTTCAAGGATCATCCCTCTAATGGCGGCATCAGATATCCCAAACCCGAGCGTGTGACTATATGGGCAGGTTCGTGTGGATTTTCTTCCACTTTTTGTCTCAGACGAGCAATGGTCACCCATAAAATTTCCTTATCATCGCGATATTCCGGGCCCCATACACTCGTCAGCAGTTCTTCTGCCGTCAGCACCTTGCCGACATTATGGGTGAACTGCAGCAAGAGGCGGTATTCAGTGGCTGAAAGGTAAACGGGCTGCTCACCCAGCCACACTTCTGCACGCGGCAAAATCGATGCGCAGATTGTTGTGGACGAAGAAGCGGTCCGGTCCAGATTCGGTCACCTGCGCACGGCGTAATACTGCGCGGACGCGGGCCAGCAATTCCATCACGGAAAAGGGCTTCACCAGGTAATCGTCAGCGCCAACATCCAGACCACGTACCCGGTCCTGCTCTTCACCCTTGGCCGTTAGCATAATGATGGGGACCGAAGAAAACTGCCGGATCCGCTGACAGGCTGCAAAGCCATCCATGCGGGGGAGCATAACGTCCAATAGAACCAGGTCTACGGGGTTGGCAGAGAAGGATTCGACCGCCTCCTCCCCGTCCATGGCGGTTATCACTTCGTAACCTTCGGTCAACAGGTTGGCTTCAAGCAAGCGAAGGTAACGAGGCTCATCATCTACAACCAAGATGCGTACAGTCATGGCAATCCTTTCTTAGGCGACTTCCTTTTGATTATTGGGCAATTCAATCAGGAATGTAGTTCCTTTTCCAGGAGCAGTTTTGACCGATATCTGGCCGTGATGGGCCAGGATGATCTGCTTGCAAATAAAGAGGCCAAGCCCGGTGCCACGTTTATTGGGATGGCCCGGGACCCGGTAGAATCGTTCGAAAAGAAAGGGCAGGTGTTCAGAGGGAATACCCGGGCCGCGATCCGCAAAGGTGACGTACTGCTTATGCTGGTTGGATTTAAGAGAGATGCTGATCGGCGAACCAGGCGCATACTTAATGGCATTCTCGAAGAGATTATCGAATACCTGGGTCAGGCGGACCGTATCGGCTTCGATCGACACGGAAGCCGCCGGATCAATATCAAGATCGATTTCCATCTCCTTGTGGCGGGTCTGGAACCGCATGACGACATCCCGAAGAACCGAATCCAGGCGGACAGGCTGAAAATCCATGGGCATATTACCACTTTGCAGGCGGGCGGAATCGAGGATATGGTCTATCAAACCAATCAGGTGATCAGATTCTTCGTCGATAATTGTGAGAAATTCGCGTTGCGTGGTTGGGTCCCAGGTGGTATCAGAGCGAAGTAAAGAAGTGGTATAGCCTTTGATGAAACCGAGGGGAGTATGCAACTCGTGTGACATGGTGGCAATAAAATCATCTTGAAATTGAGCCCGCTGCCTGGCAGATTCAAGTTGAGAAAGGCTGTCTTTTAAGAATCGATGGTCGAAGATGCGCGCAACCTGCGAGGCAGCCAACGCTGCCAAAGGCATTTGTTCGACCGAATATGCCGGGCCTCCAAAACGGACGAAAACCAAGGCGCCGTCTCCGGTCTGTATTTTAAGGGGCAATCCCAGCAAATAGGGCATGGCGATCCGGTCAGAGGAAGGAGAACTCTTAGGCTCGGAAACGATGATCTTATCCGTGGAGACTACCTGGTTGGCTATCTCCTCGCCCCAAGAGGCCTCGGCCTCCTTATTTCGCCCCCGGCCGGCCGAACGAGCGTAAACGGCAGCCGGACCCCCGCCGCTCCTTTCAACCAAATAGATCGCCAGGTTGTCGAAAACAAATTTTTTGCGGAGGAGGGTGAACAAAGAATCAAGAACTTTCCTCCAATCATCCCTGGGGACAGAGTCGCTCAGCTTCGTAAACAGTTCCAGTGTCTCGCCATCCATTGTATTGCCTGCCCTTATTCAACCATAGTGACTGCTGCCAGAAGCGGGAAGGAAAATATAGAACCTTTGCCCTGTTCTGATCGGACTTCTATAATAGACCCGTGCGCGCTGATAATTTCCTTCACCAAAGCCAGTCCAAGGCCTGTCCCGCCATACCGTCGTTTAGCAGAGGCGTCCAGCTGGTGGAAAGGTTCAAAGATTTCATCCAACTGATCCGGCGGGATGCCAATTCCAGTATCCACCACGGAGACGGTCACAAGTGACTCTGTCTCAGGCTGGATGGAAAGGGTAACCCGGCCGCCCTTGGGGGTAAATTTAACGGCATTATCGATCAATTGCAGGATTGCCCAGGAGATCTTTTCTTCATCTGCCTGGACGAACGGAATATCAGGGCGAATATCAAAATCCAAAGTCACATCTCGATCATGAGCCTTGGGTCGGGAATAGGTAATGACTTCACCGGCGACTTTATTTAAATTAACGCTCGCCAGGCTGAGGGTCATTTCTCCGCGCGCAGCCAGTGAGAACATGATCAGGTTATCTATCAAGCTTTCCAACCGTCCGGCCGCACGCTGGCTGATCTGCAATGCGCTCTTCTGTTCCTCTGTGATCGGGCCGAGAGAGGCTGTACTCAACAATTCAAGGTACCCCTTCACGTGCGTCAGCGGAGTCCGCAGTTCATGGGAGATATTGGCGACAAAATTTGCCTTCATCTGGTTCAATTCAGAAAGCTTACGCAGTGCTTCCTGCAGTTCCGCAGTCCTCTCCTCCACACGATGCTCCAAAAAACGGTTGGCATCTTCCAGGGCGTTCCGCAACTGGATGATCTGTTCGGTAACGGCATGATCAATCTGGCGGCGGGTCAGGAGATTAAGGCCGATCAAGGCTTCTCCCAACAAGCATTGTTCACCGCCCATTTGCTTGTTTTTCTGATATATCAGGGCCTTACGCAGGTCTATTTCGGTAATCAAACCTCTTTGGACAAGATGTTCCCCCAAACGGGGCACCAGAGTTTCTGGGGTCAGTGGCGCTGTCATTGAATTATCCTTATGATCTCCAGACCCAATTCCCATCTACCATCGTTGCCAGCGTTTGGATGGCATAGAGCTCGGCAGGGTCGCAGGTGAAAGGGTCATTATCCACGACGATCAGATCAGCTAGAAAACCGGGTAACAATCGACCAAGGGTGCCTTCCATACCCGCCGCATAAGCCGGGTTAATTGTAAATCCCGCCAGGGCTTCATCCATGGTCAGCCTCTGTTCGGGGTGCCAACCTTCCGGCCCGGGCGTTCCATCCGGACGGCGCCTGGTAACGGCGGCATGCAGCCCATGGAATGGGTTGGGATTTTCCACCGGTGCATCCGAACCAAATATCAAGCGGGTTCCATGCTGCAATTGCGTCCGCCATGCATACGACCAGGCCGCGCGTTCGCCCAAGGCTTGATCGGCCATGAACATGTCCGAAGGCGCATGGACCGGCTGCATTGAAGCAATTAAATCCAACCCTGCCAACCGTCCGGCATCCTGCGGATGGACGGTCTGGACATGCTCGATACGGTGCCTCAAAGCCGGCAAGCCTTGCTCCTGTTCGTAGACTCTCAAGCGGGTAAAACCCTCCAGGACCTCACGGACTGCCCGATCCCCGATCGCATGGACCGCCAGGCCAAGACCATTTTCAGAGGCCTGCCGACCAAAATCGAATAGGTGATCACTATCCAGTATTAGAATACCACGATTTTGTGGTTCGTCAACATAAGGCTCGAGCATTGCTCCGGTATGCGGACCCAGCGCGCCGTCGGCGAAAAGTTTCACCTGCCCGATCCGCAACAGATCATCTCCAAAGCCGCTTCGCAGACCAAGACCCAATGCCTGCGAAAACAGGTCACGAGGGATGGATTTAACCACGCGCAGCCCCAGCTCGCCGCGCTCGTGAAGAACCTGTAAAGCCTGGAAGCAGGTGCGTCCATCAAAATCATGGACTCCTGTCAGTCCCATACGCCATAGTTCAGGAATGAGCTGCTGGAAAGATTTAGCCAGGGCGTCAGGACGGGGCTCAGGAATGACCTGCTCAACCAATTTCATTGCCGCCTCAAAAAGGAGACCGGTCGGCCGGCCCTGGTTATCGCGCTGGATAAACCCATCGGCCGGATCGGATGTAGAAACAGATATGCCCGCCAGGCTGAGGGCCCGGCTATTCACCCAGGCAACGTGCAAACTTTTGGCTGTTAAATAAGCCGGGTTATCCGGCGCGACTACATCCAGTTCCCTGGCAGTAGGCCAATCTCCGCCCCATGTATTCTGGTTCCAGCCATGACCGCGCACCCACTCACCAGGCAATGTTCGACGGATGCGTTCAGCCACCCGTTCCAGGATTTCAGCCCTGGTCCCCACTTCACAATCCAAGCTTTGCCGGCTAAGGGCATATTCCTGTAAATGGATGTGAGCATCCGTCAGTCCCGGCAGGATGGTCCTTCCGTCCATATCTTCGCGAGCATCCTCCCCAAACCCTTCGACCAGTTCTTCGCCTCCAATAGAGACAATATGCCCCCCGTCGACAACCAGAGCCGAAGCGGCCGGCTGGACCTGATCCAGAGTATGAATGCGGGCGTGATGGAGGAGTCTCATGGTTATCTCGCGAATATCATCTAATTATTCCTTCAATAAGCGCTCCATGAGGGCTTCCAATTCCTCGTTCGAATAATAGCGGATGGTCAATGTACCGCCTTTCCGTCCAGAGCGAAGCGTCACCCTGGTACCCAAACTGGCCCGCAGGCGTTCTTCCAATTCAGCCATTTCCGGGCCCTGAGCAGCCTTTGGTTTCTGGGCCAGCTTCTCCCCGCTAAGTTTACGTACCAGTTCCTCCGTCTGGCGGACATTGAGTTCCTGTGTGACGACGGTCCGCAAGGCAGCCGTTTGAGCCTCCGCAGTTGGAAGGGCCAAGAGCGACCTGGCATGGCCTTCCGAAATGCGGCATTCGACCAGGGCATTTTTCACCGCGTCGGGAAGCTTGAGCAGGCGCAAAGTATTGGTCACGGCCACCCGGCTTTTTCCCACGCGGGCAGCAATGTCTTCATGCGAGAGGCTAAAATCCTCTGCCAGCTGGCGGTAGGCTTCAGCCTCTTCAAGAGGTGACAGGTCGTAACGCTGGACATTCTCAATGATTGCCAATTCCAGGCGCTGCTGATCTGTGGCCTGGTGGACCACCACCGGTACCGAGGCCAGTCCAGCCAGGCGGGCGGCTTGCAGGCGGCGTTCTCCCGCGATCAAGATAAAACGTCCGGCCATATCTCCCGGAGTGACGATCAATGGCTGAAGCACACCGTGCTCGCGAACCGAGGCGGTCAGCTCATCCAATTTTTGGGGATGTGAGGTAACGCGTGGTTGGCGGGGGTTGGGTGAGATAAGATCCACCGAGACCAACATGACACCGTTTTCGGTGTAGGCATTTTCCCCGCCCGGGATGAGTGCTCCCAGACCACGACCGAGGCCTGATTTCTGGGGCATAGGCTTCTCCTCCGTCATTCTTTAATTACTTACTGCCATCGCAACGCCATCACTTTTCAGCAATTCTCGCGCCAGCAACTCATATGACCTGGCTGCATTCGATTCTGGGGCATATGCCGACACCGGCAGCCCGTATGATGGAGCCTCCGCCAGCCGGACGCTGCGCGGAATGATGGTCTCAAAGACCTGTTCATTGAAATATTTACGCACTTCCGCCACCACGTCGTTCGAGAGGCGGGTACGCGGGTCGTACATCGTCAGGATCACTCCCCTCACTTTGAGGGAAGGAAAAAGGGCCGAACGGACGCGTTGCAGGGTGTGGGTCAGTTCTCCCAGCCCCTCCAACGCCAGGTACTCGCATTGGACCGGGATCAGCACGCCATTCTGGGCAGCCATCAGCCCGTTCACCGTTAACAGGCCCAGAGAAGGAGGGCAATCAATAAATATGTAATCATAACGGTCCACTAAAGGTGCCAAGGCTTGTTTCAATCTATTCTCGCGCCCGAGCTCACTGACCAGTTCCACTTCCGCTCCCGCCAGCGCGGGCGAGGCGGGTAGAATGGCCAGTCGCAAGCGCGGATTCTGGAGCACCAATGTCGCTGCCGGCGAACCTCCAAGCAAAGCCTCATACGCTCCCCCTTTTACAGTGTGTTTGTCCACGCCCAGGGAGGAAGTGGCATTCGCCTGCGGATCAATATCCACGATCAATACACGCTGCCCGAACTGGGCCATGTAAGCTCCCACATTGATAGCAGTGGTGGTTTTTCCCACCCCGCCCTTTTGGTTGACCAGCGTGTATACACGTCCCACTACAATACCTCCACCAGGCAGGTTTGGATTTCAGCCTGGGTCGGAATACCTTCCAACCCCCGGCGTTGTACAGAAAAAGAGGCCAGATGAGTGGCGAATTTTGCAGCCGCCCAAGGGTCCCGGGTAACATGCAAACGCCAGAAAAAAGCAGCCGCAAAAATATCGCCTGCACCGGTGGCATCAACCTCAATTACATGAGGTGCATAAAAACGGCGCAGGTCGCCGTTCCAATAAAGCCGCGCCCCTGCCAGGCCTTCGGTAACCGCCAGCACGCGGCAATTATTCGCCATCGCTTCGATCTGGTCTTCATCCCCTCCAACATCCTCGATACTGAGTACGACTGCTGCTGCCTTGGGCAGCATTAAGGCAGCTTCAGGCCAGGCACCCGGATATACCCGTCCACTCTCAGTCCAAGTCCGCAGCCACCCCTGGGGCGTGAGACCAAGCGAGGAGGCAGGGAATTGCCCGTCCACCAAAGTCTTGCCTTCTCCCGCAATCGGCCCTACGTGGATAATGGAGGCTTCCCGCCATGCCGGGGGAATGTTCTCGAGAAGGATGTCCGGTGCAATATGATGGATGAATTGGTGGCGACCTTCAGGCGTATATACATTTTCGAAGGTGGTACTATGGTCCACCTGCATACTCCTCACCTGAATGCCTGCCAACACATCCAGCGGTAATTCACCTCCCCAGGCAGTAACCACCCCCACACGCAAACCCAGGGCACGTCCTGTCAGCGCAGAGTATGCCGCCGTCCCACCCAGGCGCGGGCCAGCGGGTGTAAGGTCACAAGCAAGGTGACCGATAATAAGATAGTCCACCGGGTCGAGGGGGACGAGAGGTTGCATAAGTAAATTATACCTGAGGATGCAAATTTACTGCCTCTTCCGTAAAAACGGAAGGTGAAAAAATCAGGATTTGGCCAGCGAAACTTGCCAAATCCTGATTTTTATTTTCAGACTCGCATTTCTTATGATTTGGGTACAATGGTTACTTTTCGGCCTGGCTCTTCGCCGATGGATTGGGTGGTTACCTTCGGATGATTGCGTAGTTCAAGATGAACGATGCGCCGCTCAACAGCAGCCATCGGTTCCAGCACCTGGCGGCGACCGGTCCTGACCGCCTGATCTGCCATTCGTTGTGCCATCTGGCGTAACTGGCGTTCGCGGCGGGCCCGGTAACCCTCCACGTCAATCACGATCTGAACCCAGGACTCAACCTGTTTGCTCACGATCAGGTTGACGATATACTGCATGGCATTCAAGATTTCGGCCCTGCGGCCGATCAACACACCCAGGTCATTTCCGCGAACATCAATATGGACAGGACGCTTGCCTTCTTCATCGGGTTCGCCATAGCGAGCCTCCACGCGCGCCTGGATCTTCATCTTTTCGAGTATCTCGACTACGGTCTGTCGCGAGATAAAAAGCAGGTTATCGTCCAATGAACGGAATGCGGCATCCATTTTTTCTGCCGGGATGGTTTCTTCCATTGTGGCAGCTGTCTCACTTTGCAGCATTTCCGCTTTTTGTTCGCCAACTACGGCAGAGTCGGTTTTAGGTCCCTTAAGGGTCAAGCGGACCCGCGCCTGCCGCCCGCCAATTCCAAGCAAACCGCGGCTGCCTTCATCCAACACTTCCACATCCACCGCATCCCGGCTCAAGCCAAGTTCCAACAGTCCACCTGTAATAGCTTCATCCACGGAAGGGGCTATTTTCTCAAGTGTAGTGCGCTCGTTCATTTTTTCCTCGCTGAAAGTGCTGCTGTTTGGACAGGTTTCTGGCCGGGTATTAATGCCCGCCAGTTCACCTTTCCCAGTAAAGCATACTGCGCAATGCCGATCAAGTTGCCCGTGATGAAATAAACGGATAGACCAGATGCGAAGGTGAGGGCGAAGTAACCGAGTAAAAGAGGCATATAGAGAGCCATCATCTTGCCCATCATGGCGCCCTGATCACCCGGGGTTGATGTTGCCGGCATGGTCACCTTGGACTGTACATAGGTCGTTATCGCGACGACGATGGCCAATAAAGGAATAGCCAATCCAAAGGCATAAACCTTCTCGGGTTGGCCCAGGTTCATCCATAAGAATTTGCTGTTGAGCGGCACCAGGTCGGCTATGTGGAAGAATGGGTAAATAGTGCGCGTCAGGGTAAGCAATTGCATAGGCGAGGATGCCAGGGCCCGCATGATGCTCTGGTACAGGCCAAAGATCAATGGAATCTGGATCACGGTTGGCAAGCAGGAGGACAGAGGGTTGTACCCGATCGTTTTGTAATACTTCATCTGCTCCTGGGCCAGCTTCTCTTTGTCGTCCTTGTATTTCTTTTGAATATCCTGCCAATCTTTCGAGCCCTGTAATTCCTGCATTTTGGTGCTGCCTTTTATCTGCGACACCATCAGAGGATGCGTGATCAGCCGAATGAGAATGGTGAACAGGATGATCGCCACACCGAAATTCCCCCCGATCAGCTTATAGATCATCAGAAGAACATTGGTAAACGGGTTAACAATGATTTGTTCCCACATAATTCACTTCCTATTTAGGAGGAATAAAAGACCACTTGAGTGCGCCGCTCTGATCAAGAGCCACCAACGTGGCGCTACCTTCAGTTGGCGCAACCAGGGTCAGATCCCCGGCAGCCACGGGTGTGGCATAGACTTTGCCAGACATGGCGATCGGGCGTGAGTTCTTGCCGTCGAGATCCATAAAATAGACGCTACCGCCCTCCGTCCCAACGATGATGTTGCTGCCGGTAACGAGCGGAGAGCCGATAATGGCACCGCTTAGATTCTGCTCCCAAGACTGACCCGTCCCAGAGACAGAAATAGCAAACAGCTTCCCATTCGCATCGCCCACATACAGATCCGTGCCATCCAAAATCGGGCCAGACCAGATCCAGGTCGAAGCCTGTTTCAACACGCGGCTTTCACCCGTCGATGTATTCAGGACGTAGACGGTTCCGCCGTAGGTGCCCACATAGAGATCATTATTTTTGCCAAGAACGGGTGAGCCAAGCACCGCGCCATCCAAGGTTTGCATCCAAGCCTGTTTGCCCGTTTGTGCATTGACCGCATATACTTTTCGCCCAAGCGTCCCGAAATAGACGTTCGTTCCATCTGATACCGGCATGCTCCAGATGGCCTGGTCGGCTTCAAACGCCCACTGCAAGCTTCCGAGCAAATTCAGCGCGTAGAGCTTGTAATCGGCATTGGGGGCGTAGATCATTTTATCCGTAGCCAGGACGCCGCCAATCCAGCGGTCACGTGCCTCGGCGAATTGCCAGGTCGATTTTCCGGTCTTTGGGTCAATGCTGTAAAGTTTCTTATCGTACCCACCGACGATCAATTGTCCGCCGTCAGGAGTGAGCACCGGAGGGGCATAGAAAGGGTTGGCGGCGGAGGGCTTATCCGGGAATCGCCACGTCTGCGCACCGGTCTGCAGGTTCACCGCATAAACATAAGGACCTCCGGCAAGATAGGCATTACTGGCATCCGCAGTCATGCCGGGCCAGGAAGAGGCGGTCAGGCCGGAGGCGCATCCCCCCAACAAGAGGGTCGCCACAAGCAACAAACCAATGAGGCCAAGATATTTCGTTTTCATGGAGCGTATATTCTCCTACTGAACGGGGTCGTAACCCCCGGGATTGAATGGGTTGCAGCGCAGCACCCGCCAGACGGCCATGGCTCCACCTTTCAATGCCCCATATTTATAAACTGCCTGGTATCCATAATGGGAGCAGGAAGGGTAGAAGCGACAGGTGGGCGGCCGGTTTTTTGAATAAGCCATCTGGTAAAGGCGGATGAGCCCCAGCAGTGCCAGGCGCGGCCCGTTTCGGACTGTGCGGGGCAAGTCGCGGCAAACGCGGCTCGTGGGGATATTCGCTGGAAGTATTATTATCCGTCATAATTCACGGAAAGAAGGCCGGCGCGCTTTAGCAAGGTAGATAAAGCTGCGCGAGTCTGGTGGAGGTCTGATAGGGGCAACGGGGAACGGGCGATCAACAGCAACTCAGACCCAGTAACTGTGTGCGGCAAAAGCTCACTCATCGCCGCTCTCAGCAGGCGTTTGGCCCGGTTACGCTTAACCGCATTCCCGACCGCCAGACCAGCACTCACCCCCACTTGCACTCCTGGTTTGTCCGATTTTATGGCATATAACACAAGAAGCGGATGAGCATACGACTTGCCAGAACGCCGCACCCGCTTGAAATCGGTTGACCGGGTCAGGCGAAAGCTACGCTTCACCTGCACCTCGCCCTGCTGCGCGCAGGCGGGCATCCGCCGCGCTGAAAGGCTCCTACCAGCGGACGTGCTTGACGTGGTTGTTGCTGCGAGTGGTGAGCCGCATGCGGCCTTTCATTCGACGGCGCTTGAGAACTTCACGGCCGTCCGCAGTGGACATGCGCTGACGAAAACCGTGCACACGCACACGCCTCCGGATCCTGGGTTGATAAGTACGTTTGGTTGCCATTCACTAACTCCAAAAAAGACAAATTACTGCGGACTGCGTCGAACCGAGAACAGCTTGCACATTCAAGTTTGACTGATGTATCCAAAATCGTTCTTCATCCAACGCAGGACGCAGCGAACACCAAACGGCGATTTTTCGCCGGGGTTTTCTAGGACGGGTTGGAATTATACCCGAGGGGAGGGATTCGGTCAAAGGGTAACAGTATTAGAGATTTATTTGCAAAATCAGGTTTCCCAGGCTCTGTTCTTTCAAGCCACACTTCCTGTCACCAGCCCGGCCATACCGAACGATTAAGAATTTATTAGCATGACACCGACCCGCTCGGAATAGTGTTATTATCCGGCCAGTAAACTTATCGGTATTTTACCGGGAGATTTTACATGACTCAACGGTATGATGTGATCGTGATCGGCAGTGGACCTGCAGGCGGAACGGCGGCTTTCTTCCTTGGCCAGGCAGGCAAGAAAGTGCTGTTGTTGGAGAAAGAAACCCTGCCGCGTTACAAGACCTGTGGGGGTGCAGTTTCTTTGAACGTATTGCGACAATTCCCCTTTTCATTCGAACCGGTCATACAATCAAAGGTGGAAGCCATCTCTTATGCCGTCAGAGAAAAAATGGTCACCATTCCCCTGAAGAATTCTTCCCTGTGCATGGTCATGCGGGATGAGTTCGATACGTACCTGGCCAGGCATGCTGCCGCAGAGCTGCGCGAGGGAATGGCGGTGCGAGGCGTGGAAGAAACACCCGATTCCGTCCGGGTTGAAACTGCAGACGGCCAGCATTTTGAGGCCGATTACCTGGTCGCGGCCGATGGCGCCAATTCCACGGTGGCACGTTTATTGAATATGCGCCGGAAAAAAGTCATGGCCGGCGCCATTGAAATTGAAGCCACCGTCCCGGAAAATATTCTGAAGCGTTATGCCAATAAACCGGTGCTCATCTTTGGAGAGATCGGGGTGGGGTACTTGTGGGTCTTTCCAAAAGCCAATCATGTATCTGTAGGTGTGGGAGGTTTAAATCCAAAGCCCCAGGAGCTGCAGGCCGCCCTGGAGCGCGTCACGGGCCGCCTTGGCATTTCGATTCACGGCCAACCTCGCCATGGGCACCCGGTACCGGTGTACAAAGCCCGCGAACATATCAACACTGCCCGCACCTTGCTGGCCGGCGATGCGGCTGGCCTGGTAGACCCACTGACAGGCGAGGGCATTCGCTTTGCCATCAAGAGCGGGCGACTGGCGGCGGAATCCATCCTGGCCGGCCAACCCCAACGTTATCCCGCACTGGTTGACCGCCAGATCGGAAGGAATCATCGGGTAGGGGCGTCCCTGGCGACCGTTTTCTATCCCCTTATCGGCCCCTTTTTCGAAATTGTCCTACGAAACCCCGTCCTCAGCCAGAAATTAGCGCAGATGGTGGATGACCGCATAGGGTATGGCCGGCTGTTGCTGGGCATCAGCGGGACTTTGCCAACATTTCTGTTGTCCAAAAAGATTGCACTTGAGACGCCTGCGCAGTTGCACCAGAGTCCAAACGGTCAAGGGGAAACTGGCGCTTCATAAATATCAAAGAAAGTTATTCCTTCTCAACTTCAAGGATCATTCTAACCACGCGGACGTCCTGCCCGGCCGAAATGGGAGACTGGCTTATGGCATCCCATTCTTGGCCGGCCAGAAAAACTTTTCCATCCGTGAAAACCGTTGAGCGGGTTTCTCCCACCAGGCCGGTCATTCCGCGGCCAGGTGGGCTGCCTCCACCCCCCACCTCTTTCACAACCCCGCGGTCAATGAGCGGAATGAGGAGGACAAGTCCAGGCCCCTTTTCCCCTAAATAACGACCCAGGCGATAAACGGACAAGCGCCTGTCTTCCTGGACGATGCGAATACTTGCAGAAAGGAATAATACAAACACGAGGATAATAGCTGCGAAGACACATAATACGGATATAAATGCAGAAGTATTTTCCATTATTTCCTTTCTCCTTTACAGTTATAGGACCAGCGTGCCTGACCGTGAAGATGCAAGCTGACAACCATCTTTTCGTTCAGGCCTTCTTCCGCCCTGCATCCAAATGGACAGTGGGAATCAGCAGGAAGAAAGTGCTGCCCTGGCCCAATCCACTTTCCACCCACACCTTGCCGCCATGGCGTTCCGCGATCGAGCGGACGATCGCCAGTCCCAGTCCCGAACCGCGCTCGGCCCGGGCTTCACGCTGGCTACCGCGGAAGAATTTCTCGAACAGGCGCGGCTGATCTGCCGGGGAAATGCCAATGCCGGTATCACGGATCTCGAACAAGATGGAACCAGGCAGGGGTTTCATGCGGACGGTTACCCTGCCATTCTTAGGCGTGTATTTGATAGCATTTTCGACCAGGTTATAGATCCCCTGCTGGAGCAAAGCCCGGTCGGCATCGATGGCCTGGGGCAGGTCAGAGTCTCCCTGCACTTCCAATTGGATGCCCTTCTGGTCGGCCAGCAACTGCAGGGTTTTCACAGCTGCATCGACCACTTCCTGCGGGGCTACTTTTTCCACCTGCACACCCGCCCCAGCCCCGAGCCGTCCCAGGTCGAGCAGATTGCTGACCAGACGACCCATGCTATCCACACCCACACCAATCTTGGAGACATAACCTTGCTGCTGCTCGTTGAGTTCACCCACCATCCCCAGCATGGTGGTATAGCCGCGCATCAAAGTCAAGGGTGAGCGCAGATCATGGCTGACGGAAGAAACGAAGTCGGATTTCAAGCTGTCGAGTTCTTTGAAGTGGGTCACATCCTGCATCACGCAAACACGGCCAACCGAGCGCCCATCTGCAATGACAGCCGAAGCAGTGGCAAAATAGATCTTACCATCCGGCATGACCACCTCGGCAGAGGTCTTGCCGCTCTCCAATTCCTGCAACAATTCCCGCAATTCCTGCTGGCCGATGACATGTTCAGTAGGCTGACCTTCGGCCGGGCCTGCCACCGCGCCGAGGGCCCGTTTGGCAGCCGGGTTAGCCAGGATCAGATGGTTTTCCTGGTCCGTGACGAGCACGGGGTCGGGCGTGGAGGCGAGAATGGCTGCCAGTCGCTGCCGCCCGACCTCGGCAGTGCGGAAGAGGCGGGCGTTGGCGGCCGCCAGGGCGGCCTGCCCGGCCAACGTGGAAAGGAAGCGCAGGTCTTCTTCCGTAAACGTATGCGGCTGGTCGAAAGCCGCCCATAAGACCCCGTAATAACGTTTTTCGTGGAAAAGGCTCACTGCGACCAGTGCCTCCGGATGCGGCAAGCCTTCAGGCAGGTCGAGGCTGTGCAACCGGTTCAAATTATCATATACCAGGCGGCCCTGTTTCTGCGCCTGCGTGAGTATTGTTTCGTCCAGGGGGGCATAAAGATCCTTGCCCGGTCCAAGGGCAAAGGTCAGCGGATCGCCTTCCTGCGGTTGGGCAGTCGGCATCAATGCCACCCGCACGGCGCTTGCACCCGAGGCCAGCACCGCCTCGAGGATGGGCTGGACAGCTCCTTCCATTTCCAACGTGGAGGCCACACCCTGGCTGACCAGCAAGAGTTGGTTGAGTTCCTCCAGGCGGGCATGCATACTCACCC
The DNA here is from genome assembly GCA_963831885.1 of uncultured Chloroflexia bacterium. GTDB lineage: Bacteria > Chloroflexota > Anaerolineae > Anaerolineales > Villigracilaceae > UBA877. The sequence goes on from CAWHSJ010000002.1 coordinate 287,929, forward strand.
GCATTTGCTCAAATGCACGCCGCAACTGACCCACCTCATCCACTCCACCGCCTCCAAGAGGCTGGTCCAGCTTGCCCTGGGCTATCCGCCCCGCTTCGGTCGCCAGGCCTTGCAGAGAGGAGGTCAGGACCCGCAGACTGAGCCGCAAAGACACCAGCGAAACGATCGCCAGGGCGAGCACCAGGATCACCAGCGGGGTGGCGATATTCAGCGCCAGTTGTTGGGCCTGTTCTGCAGGGACAAGGAGCACCACTGCCCAGGAGCTCCCCACTACCGGCTGGTAATAAGCGAGGTTACGGAGGCCGCCCGGAGAAGGAATATCGTAGAATTGGGCCTGCTGACCCTTTTGGCCGTTATATACACTCATCAGTTCATCCGGGTTGGGGCTATACAGCACCCGGCCTTGATCGTCAAGCAGTTTCCCTTCCCCGCCCAAGGATTGGACCCCCTTTAGATTCTGGATAAGGGGTTGGAAGAACGGGTTATTGATCAGTTGACTGCGGCCGATGAGGACGCGTTGGGTCTCCCGATTTTCATTGAGGATGGCGGCGATAAAAGAAAGGCGCGCGGCCGTGTCCCCGGCGGCGGGGGAGAGGCTATAACTTTGAACCGGCACCCCTTTAAGTGCCAGGGCCACGCCGCTGGTTTCTGCCTGCGCCAACCCAAAAGAGGCCGCGTCGCCAGGAGGATACGCTGCCAGCAATTTTCCCTTCAGATCGATGACATATAACTGGTCAAAATAAGGGAGCGTGTGCATCTGGTCGCCCAGGTAGCTGCTCAATGGCTGGCCAGATTTGCTGAGCAGAGATGGCAGTCCGGCCAATTGGGTGATCTGGTTCTGGCCTGTCTCAAGGAAAAAAGGCACGCCAGCCGCGGCGGTTTGGGCCGTGCCAGCCAGACGGTCACGGATCATCCGGCGGGCGGCATTTCCCGCCACGATCCAATCCCCGAGAACGACCGAAATTAAAAGGATGGCAATAAAAGTCCCGCCGCTGGAGAGAATACGAGTCTGCAAACTCAATTCAGAGGGAGAAGGCTGGAGAGGCCCCTGTGCCCCCCAGGTCCCGGGAAGGGCAATGGCAATGATCTGCACGAAAAGGCCCGCGACCAACAATTCTCCGCCTGTCGCCAGCACTGCCGGGCCGAGATTGGTCAGAGCGAAATCCACCCGGGCTGCCAATCCCCCTGAGATTGAAAAGAGGGAACTGAAGAGGAAGATCAAAGCGTAAACTGGCACCAACCCCGCTCCAACCAGCAATGGCAGGCGCATAAGTCGATAGAACGGGCTGCGATAGCGTTGGAGGCTGGCTGCGCTGAACAACACGGCCAGCATGGCCGGTTCAAGGATTGTGAAAAGATTATGGGTATCCCACAAGCAGCGCGTCAGCCCTGTAAAAGCCCCCACAATTAAAGCAGCCAGCGGCCCCAGGATACCACCCGCGAGCATCCAGGGCAGGGCTGAAAAAATCATCCAGAGCGGGTTGTGAGGTCCAGCCGGGATGCCGGAAGGTGGAAGGGCTGCGCCGGAGGATAAGCGCATACCCAGAAATAGATTTGTCAATGGAACCATGAGAAGAAACAAGGCCAATAACCAACCGCGCGGCCGGACCTGTTTTTGCATCCCCCTCCAGCGCAAAACTACTGCTACGACCAATCCCAATAAAATGCACCACCCCAACCAACCTTGCCAGGAGTTGAGCAGGTCAGGATAGGGAGGGCCGTTCAGCAGTGTCAGAATGGGCGTCATGGGCTTGCAGGAAAAATCGCATTGTCGGCATACACCCCGCGATATTCCTCCGGCAACAGTCCGGCAATATGGCGCATCACCAGGTCCGCGTTCTGTTGGCGGGATTCACGCCTGGATTCACCTTTTCCCTCCACCGGTGGGAGCAGGAAAGGCTTGCCGATGCGCATTTCCAGTAGAGGGCGCATACCCTTGGAGGCCTTCTTAAAGAAATCGTCGGTCGTGCCGACGATACCCACCGGTATGACCGGCACGCCGGTACGTTCGGCAATATAAGAAACACCCGGAAAAGCTGTCCGCATCCCCGGTTTATGAGAACGTCCACCCTCGGGAGCGATCAAAAGAGCATAACCACTGTTCAGCGCCGAAATGACGCCTTCCATGGCCGCACGGTCATACTCGCCTCGATGGACCGGTATGCCGCCCCACATGCGCGCCAGAATATTCTGTCCTGGCCTATCCCAAACGTCAGACGCCCCCAATGCTTCCAACTGCTCGGGCCAATACACACCCACAAATGGCGCTTCAAAAAGGGAGACATGGTTGATGGCCACAATATATGGAGTGCGCAGGGGTACATTCTTTTTTCCGGTAACCTTTACCGGAGCCAGGAGGCGAAAGACAAGCCGAAGCAGCGCCCGGATGAACGGCCGAGCCAGCCAGCGGCGCCACCAGGCCAAGTGATAGGCTTTTACCTGCATAACTTCTCCACTCTGGCAAAGACTTCATCCGCGTTCAATTTATCAGAATCCAGGATGACGGCATCTGCAGCCGCGCGTAGAGGTGAAAAAGCCCGGTTGGAATCGATTTCGTCCCTCATTCTTACCCCTGCCAGGATCGTTTCGTAATCAGCCTTCCCACCACGGTCCAGGATCTCCTTGTAACGCCGCCTGGCGCGTTCTTCTGCCGAGGCGACCAGGTAGATCTTCAACTGCGCTTCCGGCAATACCACCGTGCCGATATCCCGACCCACCATCACGACCTTTCCGCGCAGTCCAATCCGGCGCTGCTGAGAGGCCAGGGCTTTGCGTACGCCCTCGTACGTCGAAACCGGAGAGACATAAGCTTCCACCTCGGGTGTGCGTGTTTCCCAGGTGATATCGACACCGTCGGCGAGCACGTCACACGTTCTCCCATCCTCTTTCGAGGCAGGCTGCACATCAATCTGGACCGTCTCAGCCAGGCGCGTTACACCGGCTTCGTCGTTCACTTCCACGCCTCGCTGGAGGGTGACCCAAGTTACGGCGCGGTACATGACCCCGGTATCGAAGAGAAGATACCCAAGGGCCTCCGCCAGCCTTTTCCCCAAAGTGGATTTGCCCGAAGCTGCCGGGCCATCAATTGCGATGATATCAGGAATGGTCATATGGATCAGAGTTTTATACAAGCAAAATCATGGCGTTGTGGAGGGAACGCCCTGGCTATCGAGCATCAGGTCGCTGCGCACCCACAAGTCCACTTCTTCCCGCAGCACCGGCATCTGCCGGTAGACAAACCATTCCAGCCATTGGCTTGAAGTGGCGTGGTCCCAATCCACCATTTCACCCAAGACCAGCGGCTCGCCGCGATAATCTGCTGACAGACTCACATTGCCGGGCGGAGTGATCATCATCTCCGGGGTCGCTTCCGGAGCCAATTCGGTCACATCCTGGACCTGCCAATCCCGGAATACCCAATGCAAGGCGGGAGAATCCAAGGTAAGGATGGTCAGGGGCAACTGGGCCGCATCTCCACGGTTTAATTCTGAGATCTGATTGGCAACTTTCAGAAGGACGTCCACCCGGCCTGTGCGCGGTTCAGGGGGCCACAGCTCGGCCGTCAATGGCTGGCGAATGCCGGCCGTCCCGGTGCTCAATCCAATCGTGAATAAAGTCAAACATACCAAAACTCCCCAAACCCCACCCAGGCGGGCGATAGCCGTCGACCAACCCGTTCCGGCCAGTAACAGGCTTAATATGATCAGGAACACCACCGCCGCCAGCATCCACAGGCGTGTATGTGTTAGCGAAGAACCAAGGTCCATCGTTGTCAGGGAGGCCACGTTCAGCCAGCCGAAGACCAAAAAGGCGATCACAGCGGTCATAGTGGCGGCCAGTTGCCACAGATTGCGTCCCTCGAAGTCGAAATGACGGCTCAATTCCATTGCCGCCAATGCCCAAAGCGGCAGGAGCGCCCAGGTCAGGTCGCTGGTTTGCTTGCCGGGGTAGATCAAGGCCAGCACCACCGCCACCAATGCCCAAATCCCCAGGGATATGGCTGGTGGTGTCCCGTTTCAAAATGCCCCGGACTGCTCCGGCGATCCCAAATGCCAGAGGCAGGATCTCATAGGCCGGCAAGGCCAGGGCGGGCTGCCAGAGACGCACATTGGATAGGATCGCCCAACCGCGCAGAAACTCCCAGAATGACACTAGAAAAGCCGATAATCCCTTCGGAGAAAGGAGCAGCAAACTGCCAACGACAAGCAGCGTTCCAATCCCCCAGTAGAGAGCCGCCCTAAAATATTGAGATGAAAAAGGCCGGGCAGCCTGTTCGGGTTTCCGCTCTTCTTCATTTTCATTAAGCTCTACTGCATTGACCTTCTTCGCATAAGCCGAGGCGAATGCCCAGGCAAGTGCCACACCCAGGAGTCCAAACCATACAGAGGGTCCAGAAAGCAACGCCAATCCCGCGAACACGCCAGCCAAGGCCCCCCGGCCATTGACCCACGCCAATCCTGCCAGGAGGAGGAAACATACCGCCAACATGGGCCCGCCGGCCAGGTGACTCATGGACACCAGGCCCGGGTCGATCGCCAGCCCAAAGACCAACAAGATCGCCGGCAAGCGCCCCATCCGGTCCCGCAGGAACCACGGAGAAAGGACAACGGCAGTTCCCGCCAAGGCCGCCCACAAGCGGGCCAGGAAGTTCGTGGCTCCGAAAACGGAGAAAAGCACGGCGGTCAGGTGCACGTAGGCAGGGTTGGGACCAATGGCGGGTTTCAAGCCCTGGGTAATCCGGAGGGCCTGCAAGGCCCAGTCGGCTTCATAATCAGAAAGAGGCACAGCGCCTAATTTTATAAAACGCAGACCTATTGCGATCGCGAGGGCCAGGGCGTAAATGGCGTGTTCGAGGGTGGGCTGAAATTTTTTCATTGGGTTAATTTTAACATCATTCTGAAAGCAAATCGATGCATTCCGGGATCACAAAGGTTTTCCCGCCAGGATCAATCCTGCGGGACTTCATAGATGACCACCTCACCGGACTGGAAAACCTGCTTGAGGTAGGTCTTGAATTTTGTTTCACTCACCCGATAGCTCCGGTGCTCAAGCGTCCCGACCACCACATAGCGGATATTATATTGGGTGATCACCTCTGAGGCCTCCTCCCAGCTATTCGTTTGATAGAGACAGGCAATGTCGTCCCAAACCATCCGACCGGCATCGGTGCCGAAATTCGCCCGGCAGGTCAGGTTTTGGATCGGGGAGACTTGTAAAGCCAGATCGCCGCGCCATTGTTGTTCATGGAAGCTCCATCCCAGCACAGTGGGCTGGCCCGAATAGACCGATATGCGCCCGAAATCTGAATAACTACTATTCGGGCTGACGGCTTCGGCGACGACGCCGGCAGGCGCGGTCGAGAGCCATTTAGCCGCGGCGGCATCGTCGGGATATTGGTTTTGGATCAACTTAGCCCCATCCAATGTCCACACTTGTAAGGCATGCTGGAGAGCGTTGGGGTCGCCGGCTTCCCTCCCAGCCTTCAAAGTTGCTTCATAGGCGGGTATCTGGAAATCATTCGTTTTCTCCGGCAAACCATTCACCGGAAATGCCAGCGCCATGAACAGTACGACCGCCAGGCCAATCCCGAAGCCCCATCCCCAGCCGCGACGCAGTTTCTGCAATAAAACCCCTGCCCCAAAGGCACTCGCCAGGCTCCATAACAACCAGGCCTGGTAATAAAATTTAAAGATGGTGTTGGAGCGGTTCATGAACAGATCCCGCAAGAAGACGAAATCAGGCGCAAGGACCAGCATAGCGCCCAGGAGGATCAGCAGCATCACAAACGGCGTGGGGTTGGGGATGGAGGTCAATGGGCGATCAGTCGTTTGCTGCGGGTCCCGCATCCGTATGAGGAATGCGAAAGCCGGCCCGAGCAGCCCGAGCAAGGTCAGCAAGCCACCTATATACGACAAACGCTGCAAGGTCGCCAAGGTAAAACACAAGCTGATACTTCCGGAGCATTGGCTATCGAGCAGACGCTGGACAAATCCAGGCTCTATTTTGTAGGCGATGAAGGCCATCCCCCATGAAGCGATCCAAAGGAGGACAGCCAGCCCCACCGCCAGGCCAAAACCGAGCTTCCATTTTGCAGGCAATTTTTCAGCACGCCACAAGTAGATCAGGTATGGAAATAACACCAGGAAGAACGGCCCAAACATGACCCATAAATGGGCACCGCGGGTCGGCGAGATCAGGTTGGGCAGGATGCCGCCTGCCTGCGATGAAAATCCCACGTAGAAAGGCAGGTAAAGGATGATCGCCGCCAGACCGACCGGCAGGCAAAAGGCAAAAAGATCCTCCAGCCGCTTCCAGTTCCAGCCCCCTGCCGCGCACCTGTGTCAATACAAATGCACCCGCCACCAGTCCAAAACCGACCAGAATATCCCATGTATTCAGGAACACCAGGCCGCCCAGGATGAGGGCGCTGAAGAACAGGCCAAGCGGGCGGACAGGCAGCCGGTAAAAATACAGGTTCGTCTCGCCTTTCCATCCGCCCAGGAACAAGTTGAGTGCCACAGCCACAGCCAGCAGACCAAATGGCATGGCCAGGACGTGTGGGTGCAGGTCTCCCAGAAGATAGGAAAAGGCCGGGAATTCGTCGATGATTTCACCAGGAGTCTTGGCCAGGTCGAAATCCTGGATAACGCGGGAAGCCCTCCACCACCAATTGAATTGGTTGGAGGGATTGGATAATTCCTGGATTCCCAGCCACGACCAGAAGGCGGAGGTGGTCTTGCCATCAGCAGCGGTGGTCCAAAAGAGACCGTGCCGGTGCAGGATGACCAGGAACCCTTCCAGGTTCGAGACAAAGAGCAGAAACAGCGGTCCCAACACAGGCAGACTATAGAATGAAAAGCGGGGGTGAGTTTCCGGCGCCTGCCCTTCAGTCTCTTTACTCCGCCAGGCAGCCAGCAGGTTGTAAATGATCCCGTAGGCTCCGCACAGGCTCAAGGCGAAGATCAGGGAGGTCATTAAATTATGCGCCACGCTTCCCAGCGTGCCGGTCGCCCTGGCAAGCATGGCCGCCAACACGTAACCAAAATAATAATAAGAGATGGCATACCCTGAAAGCCAAGGGTCATGCGGCGGGAAGGTCGGCGAGCGCAGGATGGCATTGATGAACGCCAGTTCCATCGTTTTCTCGCCGCCGGCAGTTTCGATCTGTGGGTTGGAGGCACGTACGAAGGCCCACACGGCAAACGCGAGGAAGAACAACACTTCCACGGTAAGGATCGTCCGGCCATTTGAGCGGATCCATTTTCTCAGGGCTTCCCGTTTTTCCTGCCGCCAGAGACCGAACCCGGAAACGAGGAATAAAATGACAAAGGCCAGCCCCAGCCCACCTCCGTCATTCTGGATCACTCCCAGCGAGGCCAGCATCCAAAACACATAGCCCCACACCAACAATCCCAGGGTGCGGGCCAGGCTGTACCCTCTGTCCGCCAGAGCCGGGAAAAGGCGGTAGGCCAGCGGGAAAGTACACCAGCCGATCAATGAAATCAGAAAATACCAGGCCAAAAAATTCAGCATCGGTTTAAGAATCTAGGTCACGAAATTTTTATCTTCCCAATTTTGCTGGAAGTGAAAACAGCCCGTCCGGACCGGGTTCAAAATCGATCACATCAACGACTGCATCGAGGTTGAGCGGGCCATACACATGCGGAAAGAGTTCGGTTGCGGCATCGGCTCCCGGTTCCCAACGTAACGCTGCTTCCAGGTGAGCAGGATCGATGACCAGCAGTACCATCCCAGGCTGGCCCGGAAAATAAGAGTTGGCTACGCGCAGGATTTGATCCACTTTAGAACAATGGATGAAACCCTGCTCTGCCAGCGAAGCGGCCTCATACCGCCCGTTTTTTTGCGCAGCGGTCCAGGCAGCCCGGGAGGTAGCGTGCAGGATGAAGTCACTCACGGATTCACCTCATAGATCACTGTCTGGCCGTCCTTGTCCCGGTAAACAGAATGCCAGTATTTTCCGTCATTTAGCGCAAACTTCGCCAGGCAAGCTGGACACTCACTCGCACCTGGGTTAAAGTTCACGGCGGTCTCATATTTTGCATGCTCCAGCTCACCCACGATGATGTAACGGACATTGTACTTGTGGATGAAGTCCAATGTCGCCTGGATGTCCGGAGTCATGTAGAAGTTATCCACTTCCGCCCCGCGCTGCCTGACCGTGTTGGTAAAGATAACCCGCTGCTGCATTTGGTGCCATTCCCACCCGATCACATCGGGCAGGCCGGTATATATGGAGAACCGGTTCAGCCATTCATACTGGATGCCCGCGCTCGGCGCCTCGGCAATGACCGGCGACCCTTTCACGTTATCCTGCATCCACCGGATGGCGCGGTAATCCGCGCTCAAGTCCAGGTCTTTGTTACGTTCAAAATAAGTGGCGTAATCCATGAAAGTCATGCTGTCGAGCGTATGGGGGGCATTGGCGGCCATGCGGTCATCGATCTTGCCCATCCCACCCATCAGCAGGAACAAAGCTGCACCGGCTGTCAGGCCAGTCGCGGCCACCTTCCAGGTTATCCGCCAGCCGGGGAGCCACTTGCGCAGCTCGCTCAACAGCCAACCGAAGCAGGCCGCCGCGCTGAGACCGAGCAAGGTCCACGCCTGGTAGTAGAGTTTGAAAACGGTGTTCATGCGGTCAATATCACCGCCCATGACGATGATCTCCACCACCATCGAAAGCAGAAGGCCTGTCCCAACCATGAACATGATCAGCCGTTTGGCGTCAGAAAGTCCTGGCCGGAAGAGCAATAATACTCCTGCCCAGGCTGCCAGCGGCAGGGCCAACCACAGGATGGTGATGCCCTTCCACATAGTCAGCTGATTCTTTGTGGATTGCATGATCCAACCCTGTTGGACCGCCAGCACCAGGAAGAGGATCACAATGGCAGCGAGGATGAGGTCCCGGTATGGACGTAATTTTCGCAATGCCGAGAGAGGCGTCTCTGCCAGCCACTGGCGTGTCTCCCACACCATCCAAGAGACAATAAAGAACAGGAATACGCCCCAATGGATGAGGTAAGAAGAAATATCAGATCTTCCGCCCGTCCAAGGATAGACCTTGGTATAGCCCGCATCAAGCAAGTACCAATGCGTATAAGGCTGGTAGAACAGAAGCGAGGCCCCCACCAGGATCGCCGCAGCGCCGGCAGCCAGTACCAGGCGCTTCCCCGTCTCCGGTAGAGCCACCTGCCAGCGGGAAACATCCGCGTAACGCCAGACGGCATAGGCCAGCACGGCCGCACCCAGGATCAGATAAGTGTACGAATCCCAGGTATTGGTTGGCTTGATCGCTCCGATGACCAGTGCGCCCAGGAAAAAGCCGGCGGCCAGGTCGAGGCGATTCTTCCACCTGGCCTTCGCCATCAAGACCGAAAGCGCCCATGCGACTGCCAACACCGTGATCATTAACGCAATCATATGGGCGTGCAGGTCCGAATAGATGAAAGTAAAAAGCGGGAATTCGGTGATCGGACTGCCGGAAGAACCCGGCAGAGCCCGGCTGGGGTTCCAGTACCAGTCGCCCGGTCCGTAAGGCAGGTGCAACCGCCCGATCAATGTCATAAAGAAACCTTCGATGGCCCAGAAAATGTGCTGGAAAATATTGCCTTTATCGATCAATCCGCCTGGCGCAGCGAGCTGCTGGAAACCCTGGTACACCATGCGCACCACGCCCAGGTTACCCAACAAGATCATCGCTGAGGCGGCAGAAATGCCGCCTATGAAGCGAGAATCGAAAAGCGCAAAACGAGGTTTCTCGGAAGGAGCCTGTAATGGTTCACCCGAAGGATCAAGTTCCTGGATTTTTTCGGCTTTCGGTTCACGGGCGGAGGCCAGTAGATTCCAGCCCACTGAAAAAGCCGCCACACCCACACAAGCAAATAATGTCGGCAGGATAAAATTGTAAGCAATGGAGGGGACAATTCCGAGCAATTTGACCGGTGTCCCGACAATTACATACCCATAGTAGTAGTAATTGATGTATCCACCCGCAAACCAGGGATCGTAAGGAGGGAAGCTGGTACTTTTCAGGATGGCGTTCAGATAGGCAAAGTCCATCGGGCGCTCACCGCCTTTGGCGGGATGCCACAAGTCCGAATTCCCCAGGCGGATGACCAGATCGATCAGGAAGAAGACCAGGAAGACGCCTTCCACCAGCAGGTAATACTTCCAGCGTTCGCGAAATTCCTGCTTCAACTCAATCCGCTGGCGCCAGGCTTGCCATACGCCAATCACTGCAATCAAAACAAGGGAAATGGCAATGGTGGTCCGGCTGTAAGTAAGTCCGATAGAACCGGCCAGCCAGGCAAACCAGGCCCATAACAACAGACCCGCAATACGCGCCAGAGGGTAGCCGTGATCGGCCAGGCCGGGCAAGGCTGCCCGCACAAGCGGGTATGTGAGAAGACCCAGGAGGAGGATGACCACATACCAAAGCACAACCCCCAGGCCAGGATAGCGGTTATAAATGGCGTTCCGGTTAAAGAGATCCGACCATGTGCCCCCGGCCTGCTGTGACACCAATTGTTCGGCGGGGAGAAGCAGGCTTTTATATTTGTCTGCCTGGCCCGGTGTGAGATTGATGGCATTGCTGGTATCCACGCCGGCGAGAATGGCCTGGACGTTGGCGGGGCTGTAATGGGCGCTTTTCTTGAAAATGAACACTTTGGGATGGTCGTAGAAAGTGAACGCCTCTTCAGCAGCCTGGTCGTTGATGACCAGACCGCCAATGGTCGGGTAATCCTCGAAAGTGGCTATCAGGTCAAACCCCAGCCTGCCCTGGAACATGCCCGGTTCTGCCTTTCGGTAACACCAGATAATGTTCTTATCCGCCGGACAGCCCAACAGTTCACGATAATAAACGGTCGTTAATGGGAAGCGCTCAGGTATACGGGTGATCTGCCCGTACTGGTGATTCGTGGGAATGATGATGTAATCCGCCTGGTCGAGGGTGCTTTCGAAGCGGGCCACTTTTGTATCGTTATCGTCCCAATAGACTTGAAAGTTCAAATCGCCCCGGTAGATGCCTCCGAAGGGATCGTACCCGGCGATACGGAAAGGAAGAGGCCAATCATAGTCGGTTTCATTGGCAAATGTGCCTCCGGAGAGGAGCAATACACCCCCGCTCGTCTGCAGATTGAGGTAATAGGTAGTATCCTTCTTAAGAACCACTGAACGATCGAGCTTGAACGTGACCGGGATTCCACGGGCGTCTGTGGTAGGGGTGAAATTGGCCGTAACCGAGGCCGTTGCCAGGATCTGGTCCGGCTGAGGAGTAAGGCTACTTGCCAAGGTCAGACTAACCGTTTGGCTCCCCGAACCGGTAATGTCATCCGCATAAGGAAAATCGATCTGGCTCAAGGCGCCGTTTGCCTGGGGGGTAAATTGCGTTGTGAAAGCTTGATCAGCGCTCAGCTTGCATTGAGGGATGGAAGTCAAAGTCTGCGTGGAAATGACGCCGGCGTTATTGAAAGATAATTCCAGCGGGCCGCATACCTTGACAGGTACAGCACCGGTAAGCAATTCCACCTTAAGTGTGTAGGTTGTTTGGGCCGCCAGCAGTGGCGGTTGATCGAAAAACACGGATTGGCTGGTAGCGCCCGCGGCAGTGGGTATGGATGTGGTCAACATGCCTGTTGCCAGTGGCTGTGGATCCTCCAGGTTCTGCCAGATCGTTATCTGCAAATTCCCCGAGGTAGCAGGGTCCTGCGCGACAGCAAAGGGTACATAGACCTGGTCCAATGAACCATCGGCTTGCGTAACAAAAGCCGTCTGGTAAGGGGCATTTTCCTGGATAACATTGCCGGCCTGGAACGGCAGGGGCTGCTGATAGACGCTTTTCCCATCGGCAGATTTTAATTTCCAGGTTAATCGGACCGGGGATATTTTGGAAGATCCATTTCGAGGCGGCGATGCGCGGCTCAGGATGAATATAGATGTTGAGGAAGGCATAGGCCCAGCCGATAGTCAGGACCAGGACGCCTGCGCCAAGAACCACCGCCGCCGGACGGAATAGTGCGGACCATCGTCCCTGGCCCACAGCCTGTTTTCCCTTATCCCACAACCAGAAGACAAACCAGGCTGCCATCATCGCCAAGAGAGGATAGATGGGCAACTGGTAACGCATGGTCGGATTGTATTGGAGCGACTGCCAAATGAAATAGCCCGCCGTCCAACTCCACAGGAGGAAGTGTTGCAGCCACTCCCCCTTCACCATTCGCCAGGCCATCCACAGGAATCCCGACCAGGCCAGGATCCCCAAAGGCAATCCCAGGCCCCAGACGGTCAAATTCTGGAAGGAATAAAGGTGCGTCCGCCGCGCCCACTGCAAAGCCCAGGCCAGATTGGCATCCGGGGTAGCCTGCCGGCGTACCTCCTGGATATTTGCCAGCCATTTCGGATTGAGGCTCAGCCCTACAAATGCGTAGGGTTGGAAGACCCGGAAAGAAAGGATGGCGAAAAAGCCGCCAACGACCATGAAGGCCAGATTCTGGAGAAGGAAATCTTCCACGACAGGCCGCTTGATCGCCGCAGAGTCGACTGTATCAACTGTTCTTGTCTGGCGGTTTCTAAAATAGCGTATCCCCAATGCGATTGGCAGGAGGACAGCCAATGGAAAGGCATTCAGTTTCGATCCCACCGCCATCCCGAAGGTAATCCCAAAAGCCACACTCAACCAGAGGACGCGATCCTTGAAAAAACGCTTAAAGAAATTGGGTTTTCCCTCAGACGGTGAACCATCCCTGCTTACCGAAATAGCCACCGCAAAATAAGTGGCCAGGAACATGAAGAATGTGGCAAAGTTATCCGTTGTATAGTAGTGCGACTCCTGGATCTGCATGACTGCCAAGGCGGAGAAGGTCGCCGCCAGGAGGGCCACACCTGGTTTATATAACTTCTTTACGATGAAATATAGCAGCGCAACCGTACCCAGGTCCACCAATGCCGACATCTGCCGGCTAAAGGCGTCAAAGTTGTCCATTTGTCCAAAATACTGGGCCAGATAACGCACCATGATGATAGGCAGGTCGCCGTACACGTAAAATCCCTGCCCCACGTTGTGCGGGTTAAGAGTTCAATGGGCGGTATCGAAATACTCGGCGATACTATGCACCGGCGATATTCCGATCGTGACCGACCTCAGGAACAGTTCATCCGGTTGTTGGTACTGGAGTTCTCCCCAGCCTGTTCCGGTAAAGCGAAAATACGCCCCCACCAGCAATACAACAATAAACAATAAATCATACAGCCAGGTCAGGCTCTTCTTCGGTGTGGAACTCGTGGCATTAGTCATAAAAGGGACCTCGGTCATTCCTCCGGAGGAATAAAAAAGATGAAGAAATCCTTGCCCGCAATCTTGGTCGCCGAATGGAACGTGCTTAGGACACCCTGGGGATAAACCTGCCGGAGTGCGTCCACATCTTCAGTATCAGCGATATTCAGCATGATTAATTTGGTGCTTTTCACATCCAGGGTGGTCCTGAAATCTGCAGGCCACAGGGCAAAGTCCCGGTTTGGAATACCCGCCCACACACCCGGAAGGCGCGTGTCCACCCAGTACGGATACGGTACGATCCATACGCTCTTAGTCGTGCCAAACGTTTCTTCGAATTGTTTGATCACCGTTCCCATCTCAGAGGAATTCCAGGCTCCCGCTGTAAATTGGGTAGCGTATTGGTGAAAGACCAGGTCATAGTTTTGGAAAGCAGCCGTTCCTGCCAGGAAGAGAACCACGACCCCGGCCAGCACAGCCGCCGGACGGCGGTTCAACCTGGAGGCAATGCCTGCCAGCAACCCATCCAACGCGATCGCCACGATGAGAAAAGTCGGTACCAAGGCGCCTCCGGCGCGGTTCAAGGCCGGATTCTCCGCCGGGAATGCCAGGGAAAGGATGGAAGGCAGTTGCAACAAAGGTACGGCGAGCAGGAGAAACAAGTCCAGCCAGTGGCGCTGGCGAATATAGCGGACCAGCAGCAGAAAGATGCCCAACACAAAAAGCGCCCCCGAGACAACGTCCAGAGCCGGCCGGTACGGCACCGAGTGCACCCAGATCTGTCCATTATCCCAGTTGAACATTCGTAGGGCGTTCCATGTATTGGAAAGGAGAAGCTTCCAGGCCGGACCCGGCAGCGGCACTTCGGTGGCCTCCAAACGGCTGATGGCTCTGAAGGAGAAAGCTTCCGGGTTTTCCATCCAATAACGCGCCAGCGGCAGGAAAACGATAATGGAGATCAGCGTAAGCATTGCCAACCAGATCAAGGCTTGTTTTCGGCTGCCTTTGGACTGGCGGTGCAACAGGTACAAGCCCACCGCAATGACAACCACAATTGGGACGATGCGGAATGGGCTGTAACCGTGCAGGCCAAAGCCGAGGAATAAACCAGAGAGGATAAAATCATTGCGGCTGCGCCTGCGCAGCCCGCGGATGAGATAGTAGAGAGTGGGAGCTACAAATAATGGATAAAGAGGAAAGCGCAGGCCCACCCGGCTGATGACATTAGGCCAGTAGGCGATCCCGGTAAAAAAGAGCGCCAGCAGACCCAATCTTTTTCCTCCCAACTCCCGGCCGAGTAAATACATGTAAGGCAGGGTGACCAACCCGCAGAACACCGTGCCAATTTTCAAGCTCAAGAAGGACAGCCCCGTACCGAAGATCCACGAGACAACCACAGTGAGATACATTTGGATGGCTTCGCGGCCGGTATTGCGCGGGAAAAAGATGTGCGTCTGTCCTTGAGATACATCGTAAACATCCAGGATTTTCTCGGCGTGGTCGCTGAAAGGTTCGGACGGAATGCCATTAAGGTTGTAAATACGGAAAAAGGCGATGACCGCCACGACCACCAACACGAGCAGAGTCCAGCGTGTAATTTTAAGTTGCCAGGTATCGCGGCTGAAAAAGGCCCTGAGACCTGGCCATATGTGGGTCTGTTTTTCATTGGGCACCCATAAAGCCCAGACGAAACAAATAATGGCAGATACCCATACAGTTACGTTCGCAATGGTGAACAGATTGCCGGTTAATGTAAGGAAAGCGATCAGGCTGAGGGGAATGGCCAGAATGAGAGGCAGCATTCGTACTTTTAACCCGTCAGACCCGTTGCCGGACTCCGGTAAAGGCGATAAAGTCCATTCCCTGTTCCGCAGCGCCCATACCAGCATGGCCAGGCTGAGGCCATAAAAGATCAGTCCCATGGTCACCGTCCGGTGGGAGGAGGGTTCCCATGCACGCTGTCCGAGCAGCGCTAAAGCCACGGCAACAAGAGAGCGCCACGGCCAATGGTTTGGCTGCCTGGGCTGTTCAACGACCAAAACCTGCGGGAGCAGAGCCGCGGCAGGTGCCTCTTTTTCCTCACCGGGGATGGTTACAGAACCTTCCTTTAATGGCGCGGGTTCGGCGGGAAGGGAGATCTTTTCACCGCGATCCCAGAATTTCAACCTGGATTTGAGGTAATCAAGTACGCTTGGTTCTTCAAATGGAGGCTTATCTGTTTTCATCTACTATGCTCATCCGCGGTTTTCTTTTCTAGCAACCACCATGATACTCTCCCCCCATCGCATTGGCAAGAAGGGCAGGCCCAAGACCGCCTGAAATCCCCCCAGGGAACCGAAAAATAATTTCTGCAAATTCTTCGGAATAACTGAAATATAAGGCACATCCCAAAAGCCGTCCGCAAAAATGCGCAGCGGCTTGAACTGTACACTTCTGATCAACTCCAGCCATTCAGCCGGAGGTTTCAACGCAATATGGGTCGGGTCCTGATAACCGATCCAACGATCACCTTTCAAGGGTTTGAGCAGGGAATCAAGATTTGGAGTCGCCAGGATCAGGATACCGCCCGGTGCAAGCACGCGTCCAAGCTCGGCGATGGCTTTCTCGGGATGGGGCAGATGTTCCACCACATGCTTGATGATGACCACTCCAAAATACGCACCCTTGAAAGGCAACTCTTCAGCGCTGGCTACCTGCATGGGAGTGTGAGGGGCCACCGGGCCAGATTGGGTTAATGCCCAATGATTGACATCCACCGCTGCAGTTTTGAAAGTTCCTTCCAACTGTCCCACCAGATGTCCCAGCCCGGAGCCGATTTCCAGCAGGTTCGTCCCGCGTTGACCATACCTGCGAGCCAGGATCGCATAAAAACGATTCGACCACCAATACTGGCTGTATCTGGCGAACGAAACATCTTTATAAGTATGAGTGCTGAAATATTCTTCGTTAAAAGCCATTAAATGACCCATATTACGGCAGCGGATATTTCTCTATCTTATTTCTTTCTAGCAACATAAAAAGTGAAAGTGCCATCCTCCACGGGCTTGCTGTCGGCGTACCGGCGGACAAATTTCTCAGTCAGATGCAGGTTCCATTTGGTTGGAACGATGATCCATTTGCCAGTCAATTTCCGCACCACCAGAGAAGGCAGGCCGAAATAATGTCCCCATTCTAACACGCGCATGGCAGCAGGAGAGAAATAGTGCCACCATTTTTCCAGTTTGAAACCAGCCTTCTCCAGCCGCGCCTCCCATACAGGCGGCCCATCGGCATGCTGGACTCGGGAGATACGCCGGAACCATTCGGTATACCCTTTCCCCAAAAGACGCGGGAGAGAAAGCTCGGAGAGGTAACGCTCGTTCGGCACACAAAAGTAGAAAGGGGCTTCCGGCCGCAGACAACGGGCAACATCGGCCAGCACCGCCTCAATATGGGGGATATGTTCCAGGACAGAATTGCTGAACGCACTGGCGAAAGTACCGTCGGAGAAAGGGCTGCGGGCGGCATCCGCCTGAACTAACAGGCAATAGGAGTTGCGTTTCCCGGCTTCGTGGATCGGACCGGTCCATGGGTCGAGACCAACATCAATGCGCCGATCAAATACCAGCGAAGCAAAGTGGCCGTCTCCGCAGCCCACATCCAGGACAGGCGCGGGCAGATCCAGCGTTTGATAGTAGGTGGCTTCCACCCCTCGAATCAGGGCGCGGAAATAAGGCAGGTCGCGTAAATGGAGATACAAATAATCCTTCATCATTCCTCAGTTCGTGGAACCAACTCCCCTTCACGGCTTTGCTTTCAGCACCCCAAGGGTTATTTCCTTTTCCGTAATTTTTCAAACAACTTTTCATATTCCGCCGCGACTGTCCCTGGATCGTATAAGTGCCTCAGCTCCGTTGGATCACAGGTATATTTTTGCCTATCGCCCAAAACTTCCAGCAGCCCTTGCGCCAATGCCACCGGCTCGCCAACCGGCACCACCTTCCCCATGGAGTGCATCTGCACCGGGCGGCGGACACCCGGCAAGGCCGAGGTCACACAGGGAACATTGTTCATCATGGCTTCCACTTGTACCAGGCCAAAAGCTTCCGTGGAGTTCAAGGACGGGACTGTCAGCACATCCAGGTTCGGATACAATGCCGCCAGTTGTTGCTGGCTGAGATTTCCCAGGAATTTCCAAAAACCCATCTCTTCGTATTTCCGGATGCGCGGCATCAGGCGCTCCGCATAGGCCTGTTCGCCCAGGACATTCTGATATTGCCCCGCAAACAGCACCTGCGCCTGCGGGTATTTTTCCAACACCGCCGGTAAAGCATCCAGCAGAACCTCGACCCCTTTCTCTGCCGCGAAGCGAGTGACCATCCCAATCACCGGGCGTCTTTCTTTGGTACGGTTGGTGGCTGCAAAAGTTTCCACAGCTGTGGGATCGGCGGGCGGGAGTTCAACAGGCGGGAGGAAGGGGGTCAATTTATGACGATAACGGGAAAGGTAAGCAGAGTGGTCGGCGTAATCCTGAGTATATGTAACAATACCATTCGACAGCAATGCGGCTGAATTGTTTTGAAATTGCACCACCATATTGACGAGGCGATTGAACAAGCCCGGCGGCAGGAGCAAATCACAGTGATAGGTCAATAAGGACGGCTTGCCAAAAAGACGGGCGCGCAAGGCCACCCCCGGCGCATCGAACTGCGGCAGGTGCAAGTGCACCACATCGCTCTCCCACACCAGCTTCGTTGAAACAAGCCCAAAAGTGGGGGCTAACACGCCTTTGCTTATCCGCACAGCCACCGGCACACGGATGATTCTCACCCCATCCATGATTTCTTCCCGCGGCAACGACTTGTCGTACTGGGTCGTCATCACCGTCACCTGGTGGCCGCGGCGCACAAAAGCCCTAGCCAGCCGCTCAGCGTAAATGGTCAAACCGGAAGTATGAGGGCGGTAATAAGTCAGGACGGTTAGAATACGCATGGATTATTTTACATGGACGTGGTTGTTGGCAGTGATATCACAATAGAGTTCGGGCGAAATGCAGCCGATACACTCTAATTGCAAGGTTGCATGGCTGATGCCGTATTTGTGGTTCAACAACTCAGTGATAGCAGATTGGATGCCTGCGCCCTGACTGACAGGGATGTCGTCGGTGAGGATATGAGCCGAGAACGTCCGCAATGATTGAGCGATGCTCCAAACGTGCAGGTCGTGGACGCCGCGCACACCCTCCACAGTCAAGATATCCGCCTGCAAGGCTTCCATATCGATATCTGCCGGGGTCGACTCCATCAAGATATTGATCGACTCGCGCAAGATGCCCCAGGCATTCCAAAGGATCAGCACGCCGATAAAAATACTGACCAGCGGATCCACCCAATCCAGGTCGGTAAAACGGATCACGATTCCGGCCGCAACCGCGCCTACGGTCGAAAGAACGTCCCCCATCAAGTGCATATAAGCACTTTTTAAATTCAGGTCGTGATGGCTGCCACGCCGAACCAGCAGGGCTGTGACCAGGTTGATGACCACAGCCAGCAAACCCACCCCGATCAAAACGTCCGCGTTGACCTCCGGCGGAGCCATCAAACGGCGGTAGGCATCGTAGAAGATACCCAGCGATATGACCACCAGCGTGGACGAATTGATCAGCGCCACCAGGATCCCTGCCCGGTGGTAACCATAGGTTTTGCCCGGGTTGGCAGGTCTGGTGGTATAGCGCAACGCCCACCAGGTGAGCGCCAGGGCACCTACATCCGTGATGTTGTGGGCCGCGTCAGTCAGCAAAGCCAGGGAATTGGCAAAGAGGCCGGCAATAATTTCAACGACAACAAAGGCTAACGTCAGTCCCAGCGAAAGGGCCAGCCGGCGGACGGTCGAACGGGTAGGATCGGTGATGTGAGTATGAACGTGTGACATAGGCTATAACTGCCCGATTATAATCCCGCCTCCTGAAAAATTGCTTAGCGCTTGTATCTCCCTTCACATTTGAAAGAGTGCGTGCTTCACGAAGCGCCCTTTGGGGTTAGCGCGTTTCCCCCAAATTCACAAACGCTTGTGGATCGATTTGGCAAGCTGTTCGATTAATTCCCGGTCTCTTTGATAATTAAACGGGACCGAATCCATTACCTCTCGTGAATAAGACCACGGCAATCCTTTCCGGAACTGGTCCGGCTCAGAGAGATACCTTGGCACGATATGGGCATGCAGGTACGGATCCCTATTCCCGGCAATTGCGTAATTGATCCGGTAAGCCCCCGTCACCTCCAGAAGGGCATCGCCAATCATGGCCATATCGCCAAGATAAATGGTTCTCTGATCCTGGTTGAGATCGTTGAGCGAGGCAACCGCCGGGTCCGCCAGATGGATGATATAGCCGCGCAGGAATTGCATATCGCACATGGCCGCCCAACCTGAAGGTATCCGGCAGATCACTGTCGGATTAGTCCCTGCATGAGCCATGGCAATGCGTTCGGGAATAGGAATTGACATGAGGATCACCTCGTCAGGAGGAATTTTTTTGAAGAGGCGGCCTCCCCCGGAAGGTGAGGCAGCACAAGCCGTGTCAATACCTGCATAAGCAATTACTTCTTAAGAAAATAAAGACGAATTCGCCTTTACCCACTCAAATAACTTCTTCGCCCCTTCTTCCACCCCAATCCGGGGCATCCAGCCCAGTTCACGCCCTGCCTTGCGGATATCTGCAACAAAGACCTTTTGGTCGCCGGGCCGCCAATCCCCGCGTGCCACCGGGATGGTCCTTCCCAAAAAGCGTTCCAACAGCGGCCCAAACTCCGTCCAAATGGACATCGTGTTCTCCGGCCCGCCACCCATGTTGTAAACCCGGCCTTTGACTGTGTCGATCCGGGCAATGGCTGCATCGTAACCATTGAGCAGATCTTCCACGTGGAGCACATCCCGTATCTGTTTGCCATCGCCGTAAATAGTGATCGGCTTGCCCGTCACAGCTGCGATAGTCATCCATGCCACCCAGCCTTGATCCTCTACGCCGAACTGGCGCGGCCCGTAAATGCAGCTCTGCCGGAAAACGACCGAGGCCAGGTCATAGATCCTTGCATAATCCCGGACATATTGATCGCCCGTCCCTTTGCTGCAGCCATACGGGCTGTGGAAATCCAGCGGTTGTGTTTCCGGGCATCCCAGTGGCAGGTCGGCATAATGCCAGCGGGTGGTATCTTCCACCACCTTTACATCCTCCATACCTCCATATACTTTGTTGGTGGAGGCGTACAGGAAGACCGGTTTGCGCTCGTTCAGGCGGGCAGCCTCCAACACGTTGAATGTCCCCAGGGCATTGATCTCGAAATCTTCGCGTGGATTGGTCACCGAGGTGGTGACTGCCACCTGCGCCGCCAGGTGGACGATCACATCCGCCTCTCGCGGCAGATTCCTTCACCAAATCGGCGTTCCGTACGTCCCCGACGGTAGTCCAGAATGCAGTTTCGCCAAACTTTATCCTTCAACCAGGCCAGGTTGCGGGCTGCCCCTGCCCGGCTCAGGTTATCGAAAATGGTGACTTTTTCACCGCGCTCAAGCAGGCGATTGACATAATTCGAGCCAATGAAACCGGCTCCGCCCGTGATGAAATAGTTTTTGGTCATCATGCCTCCATCAAACAAGCATTCTTTTCCAGGAATAAAATCACCGATAGACCCTTATGGATTTGCCTCCTGCCGGCGGCGCAACTGACGGTAAACACCCATCAGGGTTTCCCCTTCGGTCGAGAATGCGTACAGGCCCAGGATACCCGTGCTCAAATAATTGGACAAGTGGGCTACGACTGCGACAGCCAACGCAGCAGATGGATTATGGCTCACGAGGGTGATTGCCCAGGCAAGCCCGCCTTCGTAAGTCCCTACCGCGCCGGGCAGGGATGGAATGGCATTGGCAAAAGCCACTACTCCCATCCCAAATAAAGCCCACACCGGTTTAGCCCCCGGAAAGAAAGCCAACAACAAAATGTAGAACTGAATAATGCCAATCACCCAGTCCAGAGTCATCCAGAGAAAGAAACGGACAAAGAGCCAGCCATCGGTCAGGATGGCCAGCCCGGAAAACAAGGGGATCAGAAAACTCTCACCGGCCTTTTGAATCCTGGGCCAGCGGACCGTGAAGCGGTTGTAGAAACCCATCGTCCATTCACGGTTACGGGCCAGGAAATATAAGACTGCGAGCCCAAGGACAACCACTACACCCAGCAGAAGGGCAATTTGTCTGGCGATCTCTGCGCCCACCACAAAGGGGATGGCGCTTAGCAGGATTACAGCGGAAAAACCCAAATCCACTGCCCGCTCGATCATAATGGTTGGCAAAACTTCCATGAAATCCAGCTTGGCCTTGCGCCCCAGCAGGAAAGCCCGCCCCACCTCTCCGAGCCGGAAAGGCAGGAAATTATTTAATAGATAACCTTCGCAAATGGTCAGGAACACATCCCGGTAAGAAGCTTTATTCCGCAGAAGCGTGCGCCAGACGATCCCCCTGATACCCAGCCAGACCAGCGAGGATGCAAAGATGATTAAAAGGAGCCAATAATTCGCCGATCGGATGGCCTCCACCAATCGGCTCAAGTCAACATATTTAATGATCAAAACGATCGCGATCAGGCTGATGGTGACGCCGGGCAGCCACCGCCGGGCAGATTTCCAAAAATTAGACATAATTTTTCGTAAGGGCAGATCCCGATCCGGCCTTATTCCTCTTCCAGACTCAATACCGCCATGAAAGCTTCCTGCGGGATTTCAACATTGCCGATCATCTTGAGTCTTTTCTTGCCTTTCTTTTGTTTTTCCAACAGCTTCTTCTTACGGGTGATATCGCCGCCGTAGCACTTTGCCAGCACATCCTTGCGGGTGGCCTTGACATTGGCGCGGCTGATGACCCGCCCGCCTCCCACAGCCTGGATGGCTACATCGAACAACTGACGCGGAATGAGTTCTTTGAGCTTGGTAATGAACCGCTGGCCCTTGTGATAGGCATCTTTTTTATGGACGATGGCCGCCAGCGCATCCACCGGCTCGCCGTTGACCAGGATCTCGAGTTTCTCCAACTCGTCCGCCCGGTATTCGGCAAATTGATAATCCAATGATGCATAACCGCGGGTGCGGCTCTTGAGTTCATCGAAGAAATTCACAATGATTTCGGAGAGCGGGATCTCGAAATTGAGCTGGACCCGGTGAGGTGCGGGATATTCCTGGCTTTTATAAATGCCGCGACGCTTGGTAACCATCTCCATGATCGGACCGTAATAATCGGTGGGGGTAATGATCTCGATGGTCATCCACGGTTCACGGATCTCGGCGATAAGGCCTTCCTCAGGAAGTTCCGCGGGGGAGTTGACGATTCGGGTAGTTTCGTCGAATAGCAATACCTCGTATGCCACCGTCGGGGCAGTAAAGACCATGCTCAGGTCATACTCCCGTTCCAACCGTTCCTGGATAATCTCCATATGGAAAAGTCCCAGGAACCCGGCCCGGAAGCCAAATCCAAGCGCCTGCGAAGTCTCCGGGACGAAGGTCAGAGAGGCGTCATTGAGCTGCAACTTGTCCAGCGCCTCGCGAAGATTCTGGTAATCCTCGGCCTCGGCCGGATAGATGCCTGCAAAGACCATCGGCTTGGGCACGCGGTACCCCGGCAGGAGTTCCCTGGCAGGCAATGTCGTGCTCGTGATCGTATCGCCGACGCGTGCGTCATGGACTGTTTTCAATCCCGTGGCAATGTAACCCACTTCCCCTGCGCTTAAGGTCGTCACCACCTTCATATTAGGAGCGAAAATTCCCACTTCGATGGGTTTCACATTCACCCCGGTAGCCATCATTTGGATGGTTTCTTCTGCCGAGACTTTCCCATCCACCACGCGCACGTAGGTGATGACGCCTTTATAGGAGTCGTAATGCGAGTCGAAAATAAGCGCCCGTAATGGCAACATGGAATCGGCAGTGGGCGGCGGAATCATCCGCACAATCGCTTCCAGCACCGCTTCCACATTCTTTCCTTCCTTGGCCGATACCCTTATTACCTGGCTCGGTTCCACCCCCAGCAAACTGCCGATATCCTCTGCAACTTCGTCAGGCCGGGCGGTGATCAGGTCAATCTTGTTAATGACCGGGATAATGACCAGGTCAGCCCCCAGGGCGGAATACAGGTTGGCCAGGGTCTGGGCTTCTATACCCTGGGTGGCGTCCACGACAAGAACCGCCCCTTCACAGGCGTTCAACGCCCGGCTGACCTCGTAACCAAAATCCACGTGGCCGGGGGTGTCAATCAAATTGAGCTCGTAGGCATTGCCATCTTTGGCAGTGTAGTTCATTCGTACCGCCGAGGCCTTGATCGTGACACCTTTCTCGCGTTCCAGATCCATCGAGTCGAGGATCTGTTCGGTGGTGTCGCGCTCCGGCACCGTGCCGGTGATATGCAGCAGCCGGTCCGCCAGGGTGGACTTGCCATGGTCAATATGAGCGATGATACAAAAATTACGGATGTGGGCAGTCATACTGTTTTCTGGAAAAAATATGGGTGGAAATAATATCTTATGGCGGAGGTTTTCGAACTTAATAAAATTGGCACATCTCCCTAACGGGGAAAAGTATAACCGATTTAACCGGTGAAGAGAAACATCATTCACACATGGGTATACCTAATCATGCACCGGCTTATTAAAGGTCGTGGCATTGAGAAAATCATATGAAAAATATACTGAATCCCCCCTCGCTTTCCACCATAAGACCTGAACCATCTTCCCGTGAAGCTCACCAACGAAAGATACTAAAGTTCATGCTCCTGACCGGAAGGGGACGCCAAGTTTTTAAACTTATCGCCGTAGGCAAAACGAATCCTGAAGGGGCTATCAGCCTCGGTATCAGCGTGCGCACTGTGGAGGTGCATCGCGTTTACATAATGGATAAATTGAATCTCAAAACACACATTGACTTTGTCCGCTTTGCGTTTCAATACGGCATCCTGGCGGATGAAAAACAGCGAATATCCACCTCGGGTGAGTCATTCCTTCAAGAAAAAGAATGTATGGTTAAAAAAAGCTGCTGAGGTTCTTCTTCCCCGAAGAAGAACCTCAGCGACCGGACGAGCTCCCTTTACTCATCGGGAAACGATCTTTTCGATGGTTTCCCCGCAGCGATGTTTATTATAACTTCTGTATTATGTCCGGACAACCTGTTTTTATCCATACGGGTTTGTACTTAATTTCCGAACCGGATAATTTCTTCAACCTCTTCATTGATTGGCTTTAAGATTATGCCTAACAAATATACTTATGGTTTCGCGGAATATGAAAATTGGCAGCGAAAAATATGTCGCCGCCAATATACACGGTCAGTGCAAAAAAGCACAACCTTTTTAGCAATCCCCTTTACTTCTTAGCCTTCTTCCACTTTCATGAACCCGAATGTCCGCCATATACCGCGCATCATCACGTGGCCGAAATCCGGCTTCAGGAACTGGTTGGGGCAGGAGCCCGGGATCACCTCAATGCCATTTTCACGGCATAACTTCACCGCATCCAATGACACGCTCGACATGCTGGTGGCGAGTCCAGGCTTAGTGCCCATCATACAGTGCATCCACACGTGCTTGACTCCCAGATCCACGCATTGCTGGACGATCTGGTCGGTCACCTTAGGGCTCGCCAGGATGAAGACAGCCTCAGGCTTCTCCGGCAGAGACTTCAAATCCGGGTAGCATGGGTCTCCATCAAATGTGGTGATGCGCGGGTTAATTGCAAAGACCTGATAGCCGCCGTCTTTAAACCTTTTGTAGCTCGCATTACAACCGGTCTCGCGCTTGTCGGAGACGCCAACCACCGCGATCTTCTTTTGCGACAGGAAATTTTTTACGAGAACATCTATTTTTGCCATAAGAATTCTCCTTAGTAGCCGCGCAGGGAGTCATGGTTCTCCCGCTATGGCGGCTTATTTGTAGATAAGCGAAGATTATACACCACGAGCCGAACCAGACAGGCAATGCCTTTCTCTTATCCCACCGGGATGAAGTTATCCTAAAACGTGGCTCACCAAGGCATCTATTTCCGTCTCCCCTTCACCGTTCCTCCCCAACCACGCTAAAAACTCCACATTCCCCTTCGGGCCTGTCAAGGGTGATTTGACCAAGCCGCGTATGCCAAAGCCTTCGTTTTGTGCGAAGGTGAGCACTTCCACCAATACCTGTCGATGGATTTCCGGATCGCGGATGACCCCCTCACCCTTCGCGGCGGCCTTTCGCCCGGCTTCGAACTGCGGCTTGATCAAAGCGATCACATCCCCCTCCCCTTTTGGGAAGCTGGCCAGGGGTGAGGGCAGCCACCCCTTCACTACCGGCAGCAACACCTTCAACGAAATAAAAGAGGCATCGATAGTGACCAGGCTGACCAGTTCGGGAAGCTTTTCCACGTGGCGGGCATTGGTCTCTTCCATTACCAACACGCGGGAATCATTCCTCAGCTTCCAATGCAGGATGCCTTTCCCCACATCAATGGCGTAAACCTTTGCTGCCCCATGTTGAAGCAGGCAGTCGGTGAACCCGCCCGTTGAAGCGCCTACATCCGCGCACACGCGCCCGGGTACAGCCACCGGAAAGGCCGTTAGCGCCGCCTCCAGCTTTTCTCCTCCCCGTGAAACAAAACGCGGGCCTCGATCAATCGTAATGTCCGCTTTATGCGTGAAATTCGCCGCCGCCCGGTCCACCATCTGACCTGCCACGCGTACCTGCCCGGCCAGGATCAAGGCCTGGGCTTTGGCGCGGCTTTCGGCCAACCCACGTTCCACCAGCAGCACGTCCAGGCGAGTCTTTGGCACGAATTTATTGTATCACCGGGGCCAAGTATCATGTAAAATAGTAGTATGCTACGCGCTCTCCTGAAAACCATGCGCCCCCGCCAATGGACGAAAAACGCGTTCATCTTTGCCGCCATCGTTTTCGATGGGAAACTTTTTCACCTCGCCGATTTCCTGCATACGCTAGCCGGGTTCGGCCTCTTTTGCCTTATTTCCAGTACGGTTTACATTTTTAATGACTTGCTGGATTTGGAGGCCGACCGTCAGCATCCGACCAAAAAAAACCGTCCCATCGCTTCCGGAAAATTGCCGCTGGCGGTTGCCATCACGGCAGGGTTCATTTTTCTCATCCTGACCCTGGTCCTGGCCTACCTCCTGGCCTGGCAATTCGCTCTGGTCCTGCTGGCTTATTTCCTCATGATGCTGGCCTATTCCAAGTGGTTAAAGCACATCCCCATTATTGACGTTTTCATCATTGCGACCGGTTTCGTCTTGCGCGTTCACGCCGGCACCACCCTCATCCAGGTCCAGCGGTTCTCCCCCTGGCTTTATGTGGTGATGACTTTGCTGGCGCTCTACCTGGGCTTCGGCAAACGCCGGGCAGAATTGGCGCTTCTAGCAGACAATGCCGGCAGCCATCGCAAGGTACTGGAAGGCTACTCGATTCCTCTGCTCGATAATTACATCATTATCGTCTCTGGAACGACCATCGTGGCCTACAGTCTGTACACTTTCTTCAGGCCCGACGCGCCTCTGGACCTCATGCTGACCATCCCTTTCGTGGTCTATGCCATTTTTCGTTATCTCTATGTGATCCACATCAACCATGCAGGCGGTGAACCTGAAGAGATCCTGCTTTCCGATCGTCCACTGCAAATC
Source organism: uncultured Chloroflexia bacterium (assembly GCA_963831885.1). Lineage (GTDB taxonomy): Bacteria > Chloroflexota > Anaerolineae > Anaerolineales > Villigracilaceae > UBA877. The sequence goes on from CAWHSJ010000002.1 coordinate 314,893, forward strand.
TCCATCGCCTTGTGGGGATTGACCGTGCTGATCACGTTCTATCTTACATGACCGCCGCATCAGCTCCCGGCAAGATCATTCTATTCGGCGAACATGCCGTTGTTTTTGGGCGTCCGGCGCTGGCCGTGCCCGTTACGCAGGTGCAGGCCACGGCTACTGTGACAGCCCTGCCTGCAGAGGTCGTTACGGGAAAACAGGAAGGATTTGAGCCCGGGCCAAAGGAGGCGCAGGCAACCATTCGTATTGAAGCTCCTGACATCGGCCTCTACACCACCCTTCAATCGCTCCTCTCCAATCCGGCCCCGCACCCGTTAGCGTCTGCCATTACAGGTGTATTTTCCACTTTGGGCATTGATTCTCCCCCGCCGATGGCCATCCATATCTCCTCCACCATCCCGGTCGCATCCGGGCTTGGCTCCGGCGCAGCTGCCTCGGTGGCAATCATCCGGGCGCTTTCAACATTTTTCAGCCAGCCCTTAGCCGACAGTGAAATTTCCGCCCTGGCGTACGAGGTGGAAAAACTCCACCACGGCACTCCTTCCGGCATCGATAATACCGTCATTACTTATGCCACCCCCGTCTATTTCGTCAAGGGCCGCCCACTGGAAACCCTGCGTGTCGGATCTCCCTTTACAATCATCATCGGCGATACCGGCATTTCGGCACCCACGAAAGAATCCGTTGGCGATGTGCAAAAGCTCTGGCAGGCTGAACCGGCCCGCTGGGAAAAGGTCTTTGACCGGATCGGGGAAATCGTTCATTCCGCCCGTAAAGTCATCGAGACCGGCGATACCGCTGCCCTCGGCCCGCGGATGGACGAAAACCATGCCTTGCTGCAGCTACTGACGGTTTCCAGCCCGGAGTTGGACAGGCTGGTGCTTGCCGCCCGCCGGTCCGGGGCACTCGGTGCAAAACTTTCAGGCGGCGGGCGCGGTGGGAATATGATCGCCCTGGTTCGCAAAGAAAACGCCCCGGCGGTAGCCGAGGCGTTGATTTCCGCAGGCGCGAGGCGGACTATCGTTACCACTATCGCATGAGATCAAGGTTGGATGTGGATGCTTCCCACCAACGCATCCAGTGCTGTAAGAGTGGGGATAAAACTCTCCGCAGTCTGTGAATTCAATTGGCTGGTCATGTCGGCTATGTAATTTGGATAATTGTTCGAAAAGTCTTCAAAACTCTGTCCGTTGGGTGGATTATCCCCATTCTCGGGCAGGATCGTGTTGGAGATCGGGAAAATAGCCGAGATCCAATATTGTCCGTCACCGGTCAATCCCTGGAAGGAATAAAACATATCATGGTTATTAATGGGGGCAGCAAATTGGGCATATTCGGTCAGGAAGCGAACACCGCTGCCGCCGGCAAATGCAATAACCTTGTATTGGGAATGGAATAACTGGGCTGCATTAAAAATGGGCAGAAGCGGCAAGGCATCCCCCACTGCCCCTCCGCCGATGAGCGCCTGTAATGAGGCCACGTCCGGATTGACAGCATCCGGAGCCAGTTCGCTGAAGCGCTGGACCGGGAAAACATCCATATGGGGCGTAAAAAACCGCCCGGACAATGGGTATCCCTGGAAAGTCAGTTCCGTGTACTGGGGATTGACATCGAAGCCTTGACCGCTTACCTCGGGAACCGTTTTACAATCATAGCCGGAGGCCAAAGCTGGGTCCAGGAACAACGCCAGTTCATTGCAGATAATGTTCGTTACCGGCACGGGCGGCTGGGTGGCTGTTGGCGGCTCGGTCGCCACCGGCGGTTCGGTCGGCGCTTGAGTCGCCGGTGCAGGCACCGTAACGGTGACCGGGACTGTGATGACAATCGGCGTAGGCGTTACCGAAATGGTACAGGCAAACATCAGCAATGACAGGGCCAGCAGGAAAATAACGCATCGTTTCATAATTTCTCCTTCTCATTTTTATCTAGCGACCTGACAGTTTCATAAAAGGATGTTGATCGGCACGAATTCTCCAATAGAATCGGTTTTGCGGAACCATTCTAGCAACGGAGTAACCCAATGCCGATCAACGACCTCTATCATACTTGGATGCAACGAATTTGTGAACTGCGACCTGTGCAAAGAATTACTCAAGTTCGCGATTTTGTTTGGCTGGTGATGGGCATCTATCTGAGCCGTTCGGTGACCTTGAGCAAGGCAGCCGGGGAAATTCCGGGATCGGCCAAGCTGGTGAGTGCCACAAGACGGCTGAGCCGTTTGTTGGACAATCCGGCCATCCGGGTCCGGGAATGGTACCAGCCGATTGCGTGCCAGTGGCTGGAGGCTCAAGCGAATTGCCTGGGAGAGATCCGGCTGATCGTGGATGGAACGAAGGTTGGTTTTGCGCATCAGTTACTCCTGGTCTCTCTAGCGTATCGGAGGCGGGCCATTCCGATTGCCTGGACCTGGGTCAAGCACGTCAAGGGCCACAGCAGTGCCTTCAAGCAGTTGGCTCTGTTGAACTATGTCCGGAGCCTTTTGCCGGCGGGAAAGGCCGTTTTTCTGGTCGGAGACTGCGAATTTGGCTCTGTGGAAGTGCTGAAATGGCTCGATTCGTGGCATTGGTTCTACGTCCTGCGGCAAAAATCGGACACTTGCCTGTGGTTGGAAGGATCGAAGGCGTGGAAGCCATTCCGGAATTTCATTCAAAAGTCCGGTCAAAGTCTCTGGTTGGGAGCCGGATACCTGACGGCCAAAGAAATCTATCCGACCCATTTGCTGATCCACTGGGCCAAAGGCGAAGAAGAACCTTGGTGCCTGGCCACCAACCTACTTGACCACACCACCGCCTTGAACACCTATCGCCGTCGACCTTGGACCGAAGAAATGTTCGGCGATTTCAAAAAGCATGGTTTCGATTTGGAAAGAACGATGTTGCACGATTTCTTGAAATTATCTCGGTTGACCCTGGCAGTGGCTCTTTTGTATGTCTGGTTGATCTCTGTGGGTGTCCAGACCATCCATGCAGGGTTGCGTCACCTGATCGACCGCCATGACCGCCGAGATTTGAGCATTTTTCAAATCGGCCTGCGCTTCACCCAAAGGAGGCTGACTAATGCACTTTCTGTTCATCTTCAGCTTTGTTCCTACCTATGACACCAAACTGTCAGGTGGCTAGATTTTTATTATATGTCCTTTTCATAACGATCATTCTACTTTTCATTTCAAGCGTGATCATTATAAGGATACACCTTTTTTTCTTCGCTCAAGAAAATATCAGGGTGCCAATACCCCCAACAATCACTGAGATTGGGTGATTACTTATCACCCAATTCCGGATATCCTATGAGCGTGCCTTGTATCCTTTAGCCAGGGAGTGCATGGTTGTCGCGTTGGGGTTGATCCTGGCCAGGATGGGCATCACCCGCTTACAGTGCTGGATTTTCGACTGGAGAAATTATTCCTCCGCTTTGCAGGTATTGTTCTGAGAGCATCTTGTGGCAAATCAATAGCTCCTTGTTAGCTGTTTCACAGGTTTTATACAGTCCTCTGAGGTATCATTTTCACCATAAGGAGTCACTTATGGAAAACAAAACCCCCAAGAATAACTCTATGGCCAAAGTCATGTCGATCCGCGACTTTCGCCTGCTCTTCTCCGGCGCCACAACCTCCATCCTAGGCGACCAATTTGCCTTCATTGCCACCCCCTGGCTGGTGCTCAAGCTGACCGGCGATCCGTTGGCGCTGGGCGTCGTTTTAGCGCTGGAAGGCATACCCAGGGCTGTGTTCATGTTGCTCGGCGGGGCCATCACCGACCGCATCTCGCCCCGTGTGATCATGCTGACAGCAGATATCATCCGCTTTTTCCTAACCGCCTTAATGGCCCTGGTCGTCTTTACAGGCACCGTTCAAATGTGGATGCTGTATGCTTTCGGCCTGGGCTTCGGCCTGGTGGCCGGGTTTGCCATCCCGGCCGGCAACAGCATCGTCCCCATGCTGGTCGAGCCGAAAGACCTGCAGGCCGGCAATTCCCTCATGATGGGGACCAGCCAGTTGGTCGGTTTCATCGGTCCTACCGTGGCGGGCATCCTGATCGGCGGATTTTCAAAATCACCCCTGGGTATCGGCCTGGCCTTTGGCATCGATGCTGTCTCCTTCGCCGCTTCATCAGTTTGCCTGTGGATCATGCGCGGCGGCGGGAAACGGTCCACCTCCGCCGATCCTGCCGCGAACGAATCCGTGTGGGCTTCCATCTGGGCTGGAATGAAATACCTGTGGGATGATAAGGCTCTTCGCCTGATGTTCTTCGTGATCACGGCCGTAAATTTCCTCTTCGTCGGACCGCTCCTGGTCGGCATCCCTGTGCTGGCAAACCAGCGCCTGCCTGAAGGTGCGGTGGCATTCGGGCTGCTGATGTCCGCCTATGCCGGAGGCAACCTGGCCGGTTACCTGCTGGCCGGCTCTCTTCCACGTCCGAATGGGACCGTGATGCGGGTTTTCGTGATCGCCCTGCTGGCCGTCTTCGGACTGGTGCTCGGCTCCTTCGGCTTCATCCGCTCCACCTGGGTTGACTTCGGCTTGATGCTACTACTCGGCCTGGGCAACGGGTATATTTCCATCATCTTGTTTACGTGGATGCAGGTACGCACGCCCAAGCAAATGCTCGGACGGATGATGAGCATGATGATGCTCTCCAACACCGGCCTGGTCCCCCTCTCCCAGGCCATCTCGGGCGCCGTGAGCAGGTGGAGCCTGACAGCCCTCTTTGCGTCGGCGGGTATCTTGATCCTGCTCGTCACCCTCGTCACGGCGCCTCAGCCCGAACTGAAAACTTTCAGTGACAGCATGATGGCGGGAAATCTCGAACCTGCTTTGGAAAGCGTACCCGTGGAGAAATAATCTGCGGAGGCGAGATCCGTAACAACCTGAAAGGGTTGAATCCAAACCCAAGTTCGGAAACAAAATGCTCCGGCCAAGCCGGAGCATTTTTCTATTTCATCAGGTTTGCATTCAAGAAATCCAATATCTTCTGAGATAACTCTTCCTGAGTGGGCACGGTCGGGCTCCCATCTATGCTGTCCAAACTGTGCTCTCCGCCCTGGACGATGATGAGGGTCGATGAAACCCCGGCGGCTTTCAGTTTGGCATCCAGAGTCCTGGCCTGTTCCACCGGGGCATAGCCATCCTTTTCCCCATGCAGGATCAGGAAGGGCGGATCGTCCGGCGTAACATATGCAGCCGGGCTGGCAGCCGTCAGACCGGGCCGGACGGTCCCAGGCATTTCCCCCAAAGCAAAATAAATTGCCATGCTGATGCTGTTCGGCATGGGTTGGGTGAAATCCGAAAAGACAGCTTTTGTTATTACCGCCTGCACCCGGCTGGATTGATCCGCATACTCGCCAACGTCCCAGCCGGCGCTCTGGTCGGCAGTGCCGAGCAAGGCCGCCAGGTGCGCGCCGGCGCTGGCACCCAATGCGCCGATCCGGCCGGGATCCAGGTTGTATTCCACAGCATGCGCCCGCAGGTAACGCACGGCGCACTTCACATCCTCGATCATGGCGGGGAATTTCACATTATAGGCGGCCAGCCGGTAATTGACCGAGACGACCAGGTAGCCCTTGGCGTTCAGGTAATTCCAGCCCTCCCCTTCGGCCTTGTCGCCTTTATCCCACCCGCCTCCATGGACGTAGAAGAACACCGGCCACGGCCCTCCCGATTGGGGGAAGTAAATGTCCATTTTCTGGTCCTGGCCGGCGGGGCTGCAATAGGTCACATCTTTGAGCGACTGTCCATAATGGCCAAAAGGTGTGGGGGAGGGCATGGGTGTGGGTATAGGCGTCGGCACGGCTGTAGGTCCTTTCCCGCAAGCAACAAGAATGACCGAAAAAACGATCAAGGTCGAAATAATTGTCTTATTCATCTTCCGGCGTGTCCTTTGGGTCCAGCTGGCCCCCGCGCGCTTCCCAGCGGGGGGCGTGGTAAATTTCTTAATGTCCTTATTCCTTCCGGACCGGGTTGCTGAGCTTTCCCAGGCCTTCGATCTCGACCACCACCTCATCCCCCTCCACGAGCGGGCCCACCCCTGCAGGCGTGCCGGTAAAGATCAAGTCGCCGGGTTCCATGGTCATCACAGAAGATATAAAGGCGATCAACTGGCTGACGTTGAATACCATGTCCCGCGTCGAGGCCATTTGTCTCGGCTGCCCGCTGACTTTGCAGGTTATGAGAGCGTCCGATGCGTCGAATTCGGTATCGATCCATGGTCCAAAGGAGCAGAAGGTGTCGAAACCCTTGGCGCGGGTCCACTGGCCATCGCTGCGCTGCAGGTCCCGGGCCGTGACGTCGTTCCCGACCGTGTATCCATAGATATAGTTTTGGGCCTCTTCGCTGAGGATGTTCTTCCCGCGTTTACCCATCACCACCACCAGTTCGGCCTCGTGTTCCACCTGCTGCGATTGGGGCGGCAGGAGGATCGCATCCCCCGGACCGATAATAGAGGAAGGCGGCTTCATGAAAATGAGCGGCACTTTCGGGACCTCGGCATCGTGTTCCCTGGCATGTTCGGCGAAATTACGCCCGATGCAGATGATCTTGGAGGGCTCCGCCGGCGCCAGCAGGCGGACAGAGGCCAGAGCCAGTCCGGCTTCCTGGCGGCGGTATTCGCCGTAAATATTCCCGTCGATCGCACCGATCTTGTCTTCCAGCAGCCAGCCGTAGCTGGGGGCTTCTTCTTTGTATTTGTAGCGGATAATGCGCATGATGCCTCCGAGTCAAATATCTGAAAGTTTTCCTCTAAAAGTGTAGCATAAAAAGCTGACGTGAGCGTATTCGTTTTCAAAAATCGAGAAACGAACAATGCTCTCGTAGTTCTTTCATATCTATGCGGGAGGATAATGACCACTTTGTAAAACGAATGAAACGAATATGAGGATTGATGATTTTTGATTGGTGATTGAGGAATGGAGATCCGATATTTTCGAGTGCTAAAGAGAATGGAGGGCATGAGTTTTTTCCCTTTTACCGCAGGGTTAGCCTCTGCGGCGGTGGTTAAAACCAAGACGCGTGAAGAAGATTTAGGCCTTCACGCGCTTGAATCTATTGTAGAACATATGTACTGTTTCGTCAAGGGGATTTCGCTAAAGTTCAGACATGAATGCGGACATTTGCGCAAGAATGCCCAGATCACTGCCGTTATGGCGTAATACTTTCAACCAATTGGCTTTTTCAAGAAATGGATGGAGAAATGCCGGCCCTATCCCCTGCCCCTTAGCCTACAGCATACCCTGAAGGGTACACGATGCTGCGCGATCCCGAACGGCGAAGGAACCCATGGCTCACTGCCTGCGGGAAAGGGGTTTTGAACGGCAAAAATTAGCCCGGCGGTCAAAGAACGCCCGCCGGGCTAATTTTGTGTCGGTTCTGTAAAAATGTCTGACCTCCTATCCGAAGACCAAGGATTTCAAGAAGATAATCATTTCAATGATTCCACCTTTCGCCCTTCCGGCGTTTCAACTATAATCAGCAAATCAAAAAACCGTAGCAACGACTGCAGTCGCTGCCACGGGCGGGTAGCTCAGTCGGTTAGAGCATCTCTCTTACACAGAGAAGGTCGCAGGTTCGAGCCCTGTTCCGCCCACCTCCTATTTTCCGCCAATCCCACCGCTGCAGGTGGCGCAGATTGGCGGATTTTTTGTATAATGAATGCAGGGCTCCGAGCGAACGCACGGACTGTGTGCCGCAGACGAAGAGCCTGAAACAACAGGTAATAACGCAGATTCGATTGCCCTCATGCTGGACTTTTTTTCTCCTTTCACCTTCCTCTTTCGGGATAAGGACTGGCTGAAGAAATTCGCTTTCGCCAGCCTGCTGACCTATACCCTGATCGGAGCTGCGCCGGTCATGGGCTGGACGGTCGAGATCGTCCGGCGGGTGGGGTCTGGAAATATTTCCGAGCTGCCCGATTGGGAGGATTGGAAGCCCTATTGGAAGCTGGGGGCCCAGTTCGTTTCCATCAATGTCCTGTGGCTGCTGCCGCTGGTCCTGGCCGTGATCGGGCTTTATCTGCCCCTGCTTTTCGTCAACCGCCTCTCCGGCGAGACCCTGCTGATCGTCTGGGGCGGGACATTATTGTGCGTCCTGATCTTCCTGCTCATTTATTCCATCATTTACGGCTTATTTTTCCCGGCCATGCTGGTCACATTAGCCGGGACCGGCCTGACCTGGGCCTCCGCCGACCCGTTCCGTTTATGGAAGATCGTCCGCCGGCACTTCGTCGGATACCTGTTCGTGTTTATTATCGTCGGATTGGGCCTGTTCAACGTCGTGCTTTCCCTTTCCACTCTGACACTCTTCCTCTTCCTGCCGCCCCTGTTCGTCTACCTCAGCCTCGTCAGCGCCCATTATGCCGGCCAATTGATTGAGCCTGGACAAGTATCTTCGCCTCTCCTGAAGCGGGGGAAGCCAGATATGGGGGATTTCATTTACCTCCTTTTCCTGCCGCCACTTTTGGTCTACCCGGGGGTTGTAACCGCCCATTTTGCCGGGCAGCTTTATTTATCGGCCGGGTCGATAACTGACAAATTTATCAGTCGTGATCCCTTAAAATGCAATTTAGATGAAATTCTTATTGTATAGACTCGCACTATAATCTTATTAATACATTCGGCGCTGAAGGATTGCCTGTGAGTATCCGTTACAAAGTTATTCTGCCCTTTCTCGTGCTGACGCTTCTCGTAGCGATCACGGGGGTTTACGTTGTCACCCGCCTAGTATCGAACTCTTTGAATGAGCGCCTGACCAACCAGTTGCTGGAGGCCGGGCGGGTCGTCGCCGACGATATTGCCCGCCAGGAAATCAAGCACGTCGAAAATGCCCGCTATATTGCCCTTACGCATGGGGTCCCCGAGGCAATTTCGGGGAAGGACGTTCAGGCTGTGGAAAGCCTGGTCATGCCCGCGGCGGCCGGCCTGGGAGTGGAAAGTATCATCATCGAGGATGCCGTCGGAGGGCAGATGATCCAACTGCTCCGACATGCAGATGGGACGTACTCCCGGGTGAACGAACTGCTGAATGTCCCAGCTTCGTCTCTCGCCGATACCCTGCTGGCAGCCCGCGATCCCAATAGCACGCCACGCCGCGCCATCCTAAATAACCCCGCTGATAAACGCTACTACTTTTACACCTCCATGGCCATCAGCCTGAACAACCAGTCGATCGGGGTAATCGCCGTTGGCACAGCATTGGAGACCCTGCTGCCTTACCTGAAAAGCACCTCCCTGGCGGATGTCATCCTGTACGACCTGTCCGGCCAGGCCATCGGAACGACCTTTGGCGCACAGAGCACCGATCCGACCTTTTTGACCAGCGTTTCCATCCCGCCGGACCTCAACCAGCAGGTCATCAATTCGACCGGGAATATAAGCGGTGAGAACTTCCAGGTTGAAGCACGCTGGTACAGACTGGCACGCAGCCCCATCCACGTCAGCAACAACCGAATGGGCACTTTTGCGGTCATCCTGCCGCTGGACTTTGTCATCCAGCCAGGCACTGTGACGCGCAATAACTCCATGATCTTATATGTGCTGGCCATGATCGGCGTGGTGGCGGTAGGGTATGGCATTTCCCGCCTGATCACCAACCCACTCTTCAAGCTGGTCCATACCTCGCAGGCCATTGCCGGAGGCGACTTGACCCGGCGCACCGGCATCCACAGTAGCGATGAGATCGGCACGTTGGCCAACACCTTCGATGAAATGACCGGCCACCTACAGCAGCGCACCGCCGAACTGGAACGCGCCAATAGCATCCTGGAGCAGATGGACGCCACCAAGACCAGCTTCATCAGAGTGGCAGCCCACGAGCTGCGCACCCCGCTGACGGTCATCAGCGCCTATGCCCAGATCGTGGAACATATGGCCAAGGATACGCCCGAGTTGGCTGCAGCCAGCCAGGGTATTCTCACGGGCATCTCCCGCATGAACGAAGTGACCAACAGCATGTTGGACATCAGCCGCATCGACAGCAAGATCCTCAAGGTTATCCCCGAAAACGTACGGATCGATGACTTGATCTTGAAAGTACAGAAAACGTTTCAAGCCTCTTTATTCGAGCGTAAATTAACATTGACCTTCGACGGCCTGGCCTCACTCCCACCCATCCAGGCGGACCCGGATCTGCTTCAAAAGGTCTTCTACCACCTGGTGATGAACGCGATCAAGTACACCCCCAACGGCGGCACCATCACCGCCAGCGGACGGACAGTAGATGGAGCAAACCGGAATGGAGGAAGTGGAGGTCGTTATCGGAGATACCGGCATCGGCATCGACCCAAAAGATCACGAATTGATCTTCGAGAAGTTCTACCAGACCGGTGAGATCGAATTTCATTCTTCCGGCAAGACCAACTTCAAAGGCGGTGGTCCGGGCCTGGGACTGGCCATCGCCCGCGGCATCGTGGAAGCCCATGGCGGGCGAATCTGGGTGGAAAGCCCCGGTCATAACGAAGAGACCAATCCGGGCAGCCGCTTCTTCGTGCGCCTGCCGGTCAAAGGAATCGCCAGGCCGTGAGCATCAAGGAACCCGTCCAGTACCATCGATATAGCCACCGCAGGGAGTGGAGCCTGATCATCCTGCTCCTGCTCCTGGCGGTGGTATCCATGTTCTCAGCCGGCCAATATGCGCTGCGAATGCTTCCGGCCTGGCGGGTGAGCGCCGATATGTCCTCGCTGATCGATCCGGATGGGACCATTGCGGCCTACTCGGGCGGGAGCCAGATCGAACCGGTCGGCCAGCAGATCCTGACCCCTTACTCGTTCGATTACCTGACCCCGGCTTCTTCAAATGCGGCCATTTACCTGACGCAGGTTTCTTCGAATGCGACCATTACGGAAACTATCCGCACTTTGACGCCCGCCAAGACCGCTACGACGGCACCGTCACAGACGGCGACCGACAGCCCGACAGTCACTTTGCTAGCCGACCAAAACCAGGATTGTGATCTACTACACACGGTCTTTTACGCAACCAGATGCCCCAGTTTCTACCTCTACGGCGACTCACACGTTCACCCGGACATTCACGCCCACCGACACAGCCTCGGCCACTCGAACAGCCACCCCGACAACTACGTCTACAGCCACCCCAACCTGGACGCATACTTCGACACTATACCCCTTCGGAGACCTACACCCCGACGGACTCGCCCACCGCGAGCCCTACCTTCACACCGACTGAAACACCCACGCCCACCCAGACTTTTACACCCAGTGAAACACCCACGCCTACCCAGACTTTTACGCCCAGCGAAACACCCACGCCCACCCAGACTTTTACACCCGTCGATACGCCGACACGCACACCGACAATTACATCTCCAAACTGTTCAACCAATAACCCCGGAGATATAAACATCGGCGGCGGGGATGGTAAATGTACAACGATCACCACCGGCAATGACCTTGAAATTGACCTGGGTTCGACACCGATCACCACTCACGGCGACGGTGGTTGGGATTTTATCTACTACGAAAGAGCCGCCGACCCGGGTATTCAAATGGATCTCGTCACCATTGAGATCAGTTCCGATGACTCGACCTGGTATACAGTATTCGCTTTTGGAGGCGGTATTACTTCCAATTCCAGCATTGGGGCGTATGCCCAGGCCGATAACACCCCCATCCCCCTTAGCGGGCTTATCGGTGGGACCGGGGTGGGTATCGACATTGATGCCCTTGGTGTTCCAGCCGGCGCTTATCAATACCTGCGGATCAGATCTCCAGCGGATAGCGGTGACGGCTGTGACGTGGATGCCATCCAGATCCAGTAGAATTCAACCAGGGTGATTCTGCCAGTCTCAAGATCGATGCATTCATCCGGGGCAGGTCGGCGACCTGCCCCGGATTGTTTTCCCGGCGGGTGTCTTCTTTTCCCACTTGACCCGCGTTGACCTCACTACTACAATACAAGTTCCCTACAATTCCTTGCACGTGAACCATGACACTTGAAGCAGGAGTCCTACCATGTCTGATTTTCTTGTCCGCGGCACGCTGGCAGAACTTGACCCAGAAGTCTACGAACTGACCCAGATCGAATCCGAACGACAGGCCCGCAAACTCATCCTCATCCCCTCCGAGAGCCAGGCGCCTCTGGCGGTGCGGGAAGCCATGGCTTCTTCGTTCCAGAATATTTACGCCGAAGGCTACCCCGACGAAGACTCACGCTGGATGACCGAAACCGAGATCCTCGATTATCCCGAACGGCTGGCCAACTTCCGCCGCAATTCCGACCCGCGTTACTACAAAGGCACCGAATACGCCGATGCCATCGAGGCGCTGGCCCGGCGGCGCTGCGCCGAGGCCTTCGCCGCCAACGGCGTCACCGCCGACCAGATCTACGTAAACGTGCAGGCCCTTTCGGGCGCGCCCGCCAACAATGCCGTCTACCAGGCCCTGGTGGAACCGGGCGCGGTCGTGATGGGCATGAACCTCCTTCACGGCGGGCATCTCTCGCACGGCTCCTCTGCCAACCGATCCGGCAAACTTTACAAGATCGTCCACTACACGGTCGACCCGGAGACCGAGCAGATCGATTATGAGGCGGTCATGGACCTGGCGCAGGAGTCCAAGCCCAAAATGATCATCTGCGGCTACTCCTCCTACTCCTGGATCCCCAATTGGAAGACCTTCCGCCGCATCGCCGATTCGGTCGGCGCAACCCTCCTGGCGGATATCTCCCACCTGGGCGGATTGGTAGCCGCGGGGGTCGTGCCCTCCCCGGTCGGCTACGCTCACGTGATCACCTCGACCACGCATAAGACCCTGCACGGACCGCGCGGGGCGGTCATCCTCACCACCGACCCGACCCTGGCGAAAAAACTCGACAAAGCCGTCTTCCCCGGCGAGCAGGGCGGGCCGCACGTCCACATCTTCGCCGCCCTGGCTCTCACCTTTAAACTGGCCCAGACCAAACAGTTCGAAAAACTCCAGAAGCAGACCATCAAAAATGCCCAGGCCATGTCCGAGCAGTTCAAGGCGCGCGGCCTGCGCGTCCCCTTCGGGGGGACGAACTGCCACATGCTCAACGTGGACTGCCGCACCATCAAGGGCCAGGACGGCACCGCCCTTTCCGGCGACCAGGCAGCCCGCATCCTCGACCTGGCCGGCATCGTCCTCAACCGCAACACCATCCCCGGTGACAAATCTGCCCTCGATCCCTCCGGCATCCGCCTCGGCACGCCCTGGATCACCCAACGCGGCTTCGACGAAGAGAAGTCCCGCCAGCTGGCGGACATCATCGCGGATGTCCTGCTGGCGGCTGCGCCCCACACCGTCGCCTCCGCCAAGGGCAAACCCCAGCGCCGCGCCAAGGTGGACTTTAATATAATGAACGAAGCCCGTTTGAAGGTGCGCACCCTGGCCCAATCGGCCGGAATCGATTTCGAACCGGCCCAACACGGCTACCCCCACTTCTATTACATTGACGATAAAGCCACCACGGGGGTTTTCGACCTGACCGGAGGGAGAGTACGGCAGTTCCTGGATTATGCCGTCTCAGCGGACTTATCAGCTCTCGACCCCGGAAAATCCCGGGCCACCAAATTGATGACCCCCCAGGGCGAGATCAACGGCAGGCTGACCTGTGTGGCGAATGATGCCTACCGCTTGTCCGTGCCCGTGGAGAAAGCCGGGCTGACCGCCGCCTGGCTGCGGGACCTGTCGGACGGGTACACCTCTTTCAACCTGGACGGCAAGCCGGACTATCTCCCCGATGCGCCTGCCGGGGCCGATAGTCGTCAGCGAATATCAAGAGAGCGGGGAAAAGGTGAAAATAGCCGGAAAAGGTAAGGCGGTACAGCCTTCCGAGCCGGCCGGGGTAAGCGCAGACCATGACGCCGAGGTGAAACCCTGGTCGATCAGCCTCCCCGCTCAGCCCTCCGGGAAACGCCGGATTGAGCCTGCCAAAGCAGCCCTGCCTGATTTCGCCTGGAAGGAAAAAGAAGGCAAGCTTCAGCATACGCCGCTTTATGAAATCCATAAATCCCTGGGCGCTAAAATGGTCCCCTTCGCCGGCTGGGAAATGCCGGTCTGGTATACCTCCGTATTGGAGGAACACCTGGCCACCCGCCAGGCCGCCGGACTCTTCGACGTTTCGCACATGGGCGTCTACCAGATCGAAGGCGACGAAGCCGCCTCCTTCCTGGATTCGGTCTGCAGTAACTCGGTCGGCTCGCTCCTGACCGGCGAATCCCTCTACACCCACTTCCTCACCCCGGAGGCGGATGTGATCGACGATACGCTGGTCTACCGCCGTACGGTGGATAAATTCCTCATGGTGGTCAATGCTTCCAACGATGACAAGGACCGCACGTGGCTGGAAGCGGTCCGGGACGGCAAGGTCAAGGTCGATAACGCCCGTCCATGGGCGCGGGCCTATGGTTATAACGCGGAGATCCGCAACCTGCGCAACCCCAAGGCAGGTGCCGATATGCGCGTGGATATTGCCCTGCAAGGTCCAAAGAGCCAGGACATTCTTCTGGCGATGGGCGCCACCGCCGAGACTCGTAAACATATCCTGGCGCTCCAACGCACCGAATTGTGCGATGCCAAGATCGGCAAATTCGACCTGATCGTCAGCCGCACCGGCTATACCGGTGAGAAGGTCGCCTACGAACTCTTCGTCCACCCCGACCATGCCGGTGAGCTTTGGAACGCGGCACTCAAGGCTGGTGAAAAATTCGGCCTCAAGCCGGTCGGGTTGGGCGCCCGCGATTCTCTCCGCACCGAAGCCGGCCTGCCGCTTTACGGGCATGAGATGGGCCTTGGCTCCGGCAAGACCGGCGAGCGCGACCTGGGCGTCGCCGAGGCCGGTTTCGGCGGTTACGTCAAGCTCAGCAAGCCCTGGTTCATCGGCCGGGCGGCTTTTGTGGCCCGTGAACAGACCCGCAAAGGTGTGGTGGTGCGCTTCCAATTCCCCGAGAAGGGCGTCCGCATGGCCCACAACGGCGACCCGGTGCTGGATAAGCACGGCAAAGTCATCGGCTGGGTCACCAGCTGCGCCGCCGATATGGGCGGCACCCTCACCGGTCAAGCCTACGTGGAACTGAAGTACGCCGTCGAAGGGACGCCCATCTTCGTCTACCAGAGCGCCCCCGAAAAGACCGGCCCCGCCCCCGCCTCGATGAAACTGGGCGACAAGGGCCTCGTCCCCACCGAAGCGGTCATTTTGCCCCGCTTCCCCAAGCTCTAGCCAAAGGGCGAGAGAATATCCCGCCCCGTTTCCACTGGCTTACAAGGATCCAAGGAGGCAACCGAAATGAAAGCCGTCGGTTATTACCAACCTCTCCCAATCACCGAAGCGGAATCGCTGCTCGACCTCGAACTGCCCGATCCCATCCCCTCCGGGAGGGACCTGCTTGTGCAGGTCAAAGCCGTCTCGGTCAACCCGGTCGACACCAAAGTGCGCAAGCGCTCCACTCCCCGGGGCACTGAAGCCCGGGTGCTGGGGTATGACGCCGCCGGCGTGGTCGCTGCCGTTGGGGATGAAGCCGAACTCTTCAAACCCGGCGACGAAGTCTATTACGCCGGATCCAACGAGCGGCCCGGCAGCAACGCCGAATACCAACTGGTGGACGAACGCATCGTCGGGCGCAAACCGGCTTCCATCGGTTTCGCCGAGGCGGCTGCGCTCCCGCTGACCAGCATCACCGCGTGGGAGCTGCTCTTCGAGCGCTTCTGCGTAAGGCGGGGGGACAAGCCCACCGGCGAGAGCCTCCTGATCATCGGCGCAGCCGGCGGAGTCGGTTCGATCCTGACCCAACTGGCCCGCCGCCTGACCGGTCTGACTGTCATCGGCACCGCCTCGCGTCCCGAGACGACCGGCTGGGTTCATTCTCTGGGTGCCCATTACATCGTCGACCATACCTGGCCGTTGGCCGATGAGCTTCGCCGTATCGGCATCACCCAGGTGACCCACGTGGCCAGCCTGACCCAGACGCCTCTGCACTTTGCCGAGGCGGCCGAGCTGCTGGCCCCGCAGGGTAAATTCGGCCTCATCGATGACCTCGGCCCCAACGATATCGGCCTGCTGCGCCGTAAAAGCATCTCCTTTCACTGGGAATACATGTTCACCCGAGCCATTTTCGCCACGCCGGATATGATCGCCCAACATGACCTGCTCAATGAAGTGGCGGACCTGGTGGAGGCCGGCGTGCTCCGCTCGACCATGAAAGAAAATTACGGCACCATCAACGCGGCCAACCTGAAGCGGGCCCACGCCATGCTGGAATCGGGTAAAACCATCGGTAAGATCGTTCTGGAAGGGTGGTAACATCCTGCCAACACGTACACGACCATCAGGCCTGTTGTCCAAACGAAGAAATTGATCGTCAATTCGTCATCTCCGCCCGGGAATATAAGAGGCCCATGGATCATCCGACCCACGGGTCTCTACATTTTGGGATCATTCTTTTATTGGTGCAGCTAAAACTACGAGCTATCTACACCTCTCTAGCCATAGGCTTCCTGCAACTCTTTGATCTCAATCTTTTTCATTTTGAGCATGGCCTGCATGACCCTTTGGGCCCTGGCGGCGTCCTTGTCCCCCAGCAGTTCGCCAAGGATGGTTGGAATGATCTGCCAGGATAGGCCATATTTATCTTTCAGCCAGCCGCACTGCGACTCTTCGCCACCTTGCAAGAGCTTCTCCCATAACTCATCCACTTCCTCTTGATCCTTGCATTTCACATATAAGGAAACCGCTTCGGTGAAGGGGAATTCCGGTCCGCCGTTAATGGCCATGAACTCCTGCCCTTCAAGCTGGAAGGTCGCCGCCAGTACTGTTCCAGCGGGAAAGGGTGCGCCTTCACCATAGTAACTCACATCAACCACCTTTGAATTTTTGAAGATGGAGGCGTAGAAACCGATGGCTTCTTCCGCATTGCCATCGAACCACAGACATGGGACTATTTTTTGCATATGCTCTCCTATCAATGATTTACCAGTAGATTTGTATTCATTCACTTTTCGACAGGGCTACCGCCAGCTTATCAATGGACTGGTGCCAGCCCGCCAGCGCGTACACGTACATCTGCCCTTCCGTCCAGCCGGATACCCGGATGGTCAGTTCGGTCATCTCCCCTTTGGCTTTGAAACCGACGACCGTCCGCATCTCTTTGGGGAAATCCGCCGGCATGCCTATTTCAGCGGGATCAAGCTTATTCCCATCCTTGTCCGCCAGGTACTGCGAGAACTCCAACAGCTGCGGCGGGACAATCTTTTGATAGACGCCGGCAGTGTAAGAATCCAGGCCGCCCTGCTCCACCGGCGCGCGCATGGCAAACAGGAATTTGCCCCCCACGCGCAAATCCAGGCTGCATTTCGGCGAGACATAGTCTTTTGGCCCCCACCAGCGCTTCACCTGCTCACAATCCGTCCAGGCCTGCCAGACCAGTTCCAGCGGCGCGTCGAGGATGCGGGTGATCAGCAGGTCTTGCGTTTTTACATCTGTATTGTCAGTCATATTTTCTCCTTTTTCATACCTCTAAATGGATACGGTTAGATTCTTCAAACTGTTATTTCAAACTTTCCCTGTTATTAGCCTCTATCCCGCGTTCTTCCTTTCTCTCCTTCATATATTCATCCAGGTTGTCCAGGCGCTGGTCCCAGCTGCGGCGGAAAGTCTCCAGCCAGTCCTCCAGTTCCACGAACGGCCCGGCCTCCAGCTGATAGACCCGCAGATTAGCCACCGGCCTCACCTTGACCAGCCCGGCCTGGCTCAATACCCGCAAATGCTTCGAGACCTGCGGCTGGCGTATGCGCAGCCGACCGGCGATCTCCCCCACCGGGCGGGGACCCTCCCGCAGGAGCTCGACGATCCGCATGCGGTTTGGTTCGGCCAAGGCGCTCAAGAAAGATGGTTTCATACCCACAGTATACCCCAAAAGGAATATTCCTGTCAAGGAATATTATCTCCCCATCTGCGGATTACATCCCCGGGCTTCCCGGAGGGAAAATGGGGAGGCCGGTCCACAATTCACCATTCCCTGTTACGAATCCCCCTTTTCCCGCACAGGGCCTTTCAAAAGACATGCTTCATATGGCATAGCGAAAGCCTATCCTGAAGCAATTCCCCAATATGGCGAGGAGATTGCTTCAACCGGAACAGAACGCCGGTTTCGCACCTGTACCTGCGGTACTGGCGCAGGCAATGACATTGCCTGACTTTGGAAAAGCCGTGATTTCCCGCCCTACTTTATTTTTTTCTGCCTCAAAAAGGTGTATGATTGAAATACAATCCAACCCCACCAACAACGCCACTACCTTCATCGGTGTTATTTCGTATATAAGGACATCCGTACTTTTTATCGCCTGGTCTCATTCCAAACGTGTACAGCGCGTCCTGCGCCTCATTTTTTTCTGAACTGAAGGAGAGTGCATTATGAAAGGGAAGGTTTCAAGCATCTTTTGGGGGATCCTGTTCATCCTCGCCGGCGCGGCCTTGCTGGCCGACCGCATGGGCTGGATCAATTTCAGTCTCTTCTCAACCAATACGTGGGTCTACATTTTCGCCGCCGCCGGCCTGATCTTCCTCATCGCCTACTTCCTGAGCGGCCTGCGCAACTGGGGCTTGCTCTTCCCCGCGCTGATCTTTTTAGCCATCAGCCTGACCATCTGGTTGACCGATCAGGGACAGGTCGGCTCCTGGATTGGCATGCCGGTCCTGCTCAGCGTGGCCATCCCCTTCTATGTAGGCTTTCTTATGGATCGTAAAGCCTGGGGCCTGCTCATCCCTGCGTGGGTTTTGACCGTGACCGCCTTCACCACCCTCACCGCCGACTCGGTCAATGGCAACCTCATCGGTGCCATGTTCCTGCTCGCCATCGCGGTGCCCTTCCTGGTCGTCTTCCTCATGAACCGGACCCGCCTGTGGGCGCTCATCCCGGCCTGGTCGCTCTTCATCCTGGGGGCGATCACCCTGCTGGCGGACCACGTGAATGGCAACCTCATCGGCGCCTTGTTCATGTACGGCGTGGCCCTGCCCTTCCTGGTGGTCTACCTGCTCGACCGGAATCGCCGCTGGGCGCTCATTCCGGCAGCCGCCATCGCCTTCGTCGGCACCATTCCGCTGCTCGCGGGCGTGGTGGGCGGCGACTGGATGGGTGTCGCCGTAATGCTGCTCTTCTCGGCCGCCTTCTTTTTTGTCTACTTCCGCTGGCAAGGGACCTGGTGGGCGCTCATCCCCGCAGGAGTCTTCGCCTCCATCGCCCTGGTGGTACTGCTGGGGATGATCGTTCCAGAGAACCAACCCTTCTTCGAGGGAGTCCTCACCGGCGCCCTCCTGCTCGGCTTTGGCCTCACCTTCGGCGGGCTGTGGCTTCTACGCGGCACCCAGCCGACCGCCTGGGCTCGCTATCCGGCCATCGGACTGTTCATCGCCGGCGTATTAGCCTTCTTCTTCGGAAGCAATTCCAACCTTTTCTGGGCCATTGCGCTCCTGCTTGCAGGAGCGGTGCTGGTAGTTTACAGTCTGCTGCGAAAAAAGCCCAGCGATCAGATCTGATATAGTAAGTCCCTTAAATCCTTGCGCAGTCCTTCTACTCCGTGACAGAAGGACTGCGCTGAGGAGAAGGGAAGGAAAACGCTTAATTCTTTCCCAGCGGTTGTGCGCTTATTTTTCCACGCCGGTGATGACGATGCCCTGAATGAAGTAACGCTGGGCGAAAATGAATACGATCATGGGCAGAGCCAGCGCCATCAACGCACCGGCCTGGACCAGTTCCGGCCTTTGGGCATAGATGCCGATAAAATATTGGAGCGCCACCGAAATGGGGTAGAGCTGGGTGTTGGGCTTGAGGTAAATCAACGGCCCGAAGAAATCATTCCAGGCAAATACAATGTGGAAAACGGAGATGGCCAGCAGAACCGGCTTGGCCTGGGGCAGAATGATCGACCAGAGGACACGCAGCGGGCCGGCCCCATCCACCGTGGCGGCTTCATCCAATTCGCGGGGAATGATCAGGAAATACTGCCGCAGCAGGAAGACATTGTAGGCATTGGCGAAGTAATGAGGCAAAATCAGCGGCCACCAGGTGCCCACGAGGTGAATCTTCACAAAGAAGGTGTAGAGGGGTATGACGGTCACTGCCGCGGGGAGGAAAATGGTGGAAATCAAGATTATGAACAAAATATCGCGCCCCGGGAATCTGAAGCGGGCAAAACCATACGCCACCAGCGTGCATGAAACCAGCGTGCCCAGCAGCGTGGAGAAGGCATAAAAAGTGGTGTTGAACATCAAGCGGGGGTAGTTAATCGAATCCCACACTTCCACAAAATTTGTCCAGGCCGGAGAAAATGTAAAGTAACGTGGCAAAGCCCGCCAGGATATGGTGCATTTGAATTCCCCTTTGGCGGTATTCTTAGGGTCGACAAACGTGCTTTGCTTCAGCCCTTTCTTGACCAACGCCAGGGCCACGGTGGATTTGTTATCCGGATTGTAGCCCTCACAAGTGTTTGCGGGCACCTTGTACATATCCAGCTTCGTGCCTTTGTATTCCACGCTGACCGGCGCGGCCGGCCAGATGGGCCCGCCCAAAATGGTCCTCTGAGCCTGAGTCTTGAGTGCAGTGGAGACCATGAACGCGAACGGTGAGAGAAAAACCGCCAGGATCAATATGGTGAAGCCGGTGACAAGAATAATTTTTATTGTCCTGCGGAGTTGGAACGATTTGTGTGATTGCAAGTTGAGTGCCCGGCTAAGTGGTTGTGCTTTTTGGGTTTCCATTTTAGCTACGACTCCTATGAGCGGGTCTCAGCCGCATAATAGACCCAGTATTTGGAGGTCGCAAAGAGGAGAATTGTGGCCAGTAATATGGCCACAAATAATCCGATGGCCATGGTCGAGCCATACGACATATTCATAAAGGTAAGGAATGTCCTCACCAAGTATACGTTGTAGAACATGGTGGTCCCACCCGGGGCTCCATTCCCGTTATTAAGCACGAAGGGGATCAGGTAGTACTGGAACAGGCCCACCATCCCCAGGATCAGATTGTAAAAGATGACCGGTGAGATCATCGGAAAAGTCACATGGAAAAAGGACTGCCAACTATTGGCGCCGTCCACCTTGGCGGCGTCATACAGTTCTGTAGGCACGCCTTGAAGACCTGCCAGCATGATCAACATGGCACCCCCCAGCCCCCACAAACCGATAATGACATACCCCGGATAGACCCAGGTGGTGCTGTTGAGCCAGCCAGGCACAAGAGCTTTCGGCACACCCATCGACAAGAGGGCTCGGTTGATCCAGCCACTTTCGGAATTGAGCATACCGTTCCAAATAATGGCTCCGGCGACGAGCGGAACAATGGATGGCATATAGAACAATGTCCGGGCTGCCACCGACCCTTTGAGGCTCCTGTTATTCAACAGGAGTGCCAGCAACAGCGGCACAAGAATGCCGATCGGCAAGGCGATCAAGCCATACTTAACGGTAATCAACCAGGCACCGGGATTGCCCTTGGTGCTGCTCCATATTTGGGGATCCTTGAAATACTGGACATAATTGCTAAAACCAACGAATTTGATCGGGTTTAAGATGCCGTCAGTGACTTTCAGACTGGCGAAACTGAAAACGAACGTAGCCACGAGCGGAATGAGGGTAAACACCAAGAAGCCGATCAGCCAGGGGGAGAGAAAGGCCAATCCTGTCCACATCTCACGCCGCGCCATTGGGGTCATCTTTCGCCATGAACCAATGGAGGGCAGCTTTGGAAGATGTCGCAATTGCTCAAACATGAGGCACTCCTTATGCGGCACGTTAGGCGGGCCAGCCAAGGGCCGGCCCGCCTAAGAGATGCAACTGCAAAGTTACTTGTTGAAGATGACGGTCAAATCGTCGGACAGCTTCTTGAACTCGGCTTCATAGTCCAGCTGATCAGGGGGTGTATTCTGCAGCAGGTTAATGAAGGTGCCGATGCGGGCGGAGTCTTCGGTATTGTTACCGGGCATCCAGCCTTCCGCACTCGGGCGGTCAGGATAGGCCGTGCCGGCCTTGAAGACATCCCAGCTGGCCTGGGTCACGTTCGGATACTGGGCCGATTTCGCCGCGAAGAAGGCATCGATCTTCGACGCAATGGCGGGCATGGCACCCATGGAGGGCAGCCATTTATCGCCGCCGGTGGTGATCAAGTACGCCATCACCTTAAAGGCAGCATCGGGATTCTTGGTGCCTTTCCAGACGCGGAAGGTATCGGCATCCACACGGCCATGGACCTTGCCGTCGTTGGTGCCCATGGGTTGAATACCCACCTGCCAGACAACGCCGGCCTTGTCCAGGTCGCCCAAGCAGCAGGTGTACCAGGTCTGGGTCAGGCCCATGGCAGCCTTGCCGCTGTTGAAGACGTTGCCGGAGCCAAATTCGGTGGAGCCTGCGAGCGGGCCGGTGGCGGTGAAGGGCTTTGGCGCCCCACATGCCGTCATAGTACCATTTCCAGGCAGCTTTCCAGCTGTCGGGGATGGCGGCTACCCAGGCACCCTTGGAGCCGGCATAGATCGAGCTGGCGCCGCCGTAGAAGGTGGCGATGGATTGGCCGCTCTGATACTGCGGAGTGTAACCAATCTGCACGATCTGGGTGGTATCGAAACCAGTCTTCGGTGGCATTCTTGCCGTTCTTGTCGACGGTCAGAAGCTGGGCAACCTTTGTGACGGTGTCCCAGTTCCAGTCAACCATGGAGCCATCGGGCATCTTGTACTTATCGCCGTACTTCTGGGGCGGGTAAGCAAGGCCCTGCTCGTCGAACATGGCGGGAATGAAGTACATGCCGCCGGGGAAAATGCCGAAGGGCAGGCCAACCTGGCCCTCTTCGGTCTGGTAGAAGGCAACCAACGCCTTATCCCAGATGGAGGTGTCAAAATTGTTGGACTGGATCAGGGAGGTGAGGTCAAGCCACTGCCCGTAGAATTCGTTCGAGCCGGCCCAACCTACAGGACCAACGATATCGGGGCCATTACCGGCAGAGATCTCGGTCGCCAGTGTATCGCGGCCGGCGGCATGCGGCACGACTTCGAGGATCATCTGGATCTTGTCCTGGGAAGCATTGAAGTCTGCTGCGACGGATTCCTCCACGGCGATCTCGGCGGGAGAAGTACCTCCACCCAGACCAACGAATACACGCACGCAGGTCTTGCCAGCCTGGCAGTTAGCGACCGGGTAAGGGGTTGGAGTCGGGGGTACGGGAGCGGCAGTTGCTGGCGCAGCAGTCGCAGGAGCGGCAGTTGCGGGGGCAGCAGTCGCTGGCGCGGCAGTCGCAGGGGCGGCAGTCGCAGGGGCGGGAGCGGCAGTCGTCGCAGCAGGTCCGCAGGCAGCCAGCAGCATGGTGGCGGCCATCAGGAAAGCGATCAAAATGTACAGTTGCTTTTTCATTTGTTTCTTCTCCTCATAATTATTGGTTGGTAGAAGATCGAATAGAATAGGTTTGTTTGCATGCGGAATTATCTTCTCGTGGGCAGCCACCTCCTTAGATCGGCCAGAATAAATGGCTAATTGAATATTTCTGTCAAATCTCAAGTTGAGAAAAGTTCGCTCGCGACCAGATATTTACAGAATCGTGGCAAGTTCCTGCTGTATTTCATTTTATGAACATAGGTTGGGCGGGTCATGTAGAATTGTGCTCAAAACTAGCATATTTGGAATATGTTTTTGAAGGAGATAAAAACGAACATGGCGAGCATTGCTGTCCGCCATGTTATAGAAAGCGTCTCCTCAAAATTCGAAGGGGAATTTCCCCGAAGGTCAGGGTATTTTTTCTTCAGGTTTGAAGCAATATGTGCTGATGGAATGAGCCGGGCTATCGGCCAAGGCTACTTTCCCGTTGTATTTGAGGCCGAAATTGAAGGGTTTTTCTGCCCGATTCATGACTATCACTGCAATTTGACCATCCGGATTGAGAAAAGCCGTGGTCTCCAATTCATCAAGCGTGGAGGTGCTTACCACACGCTGTGCCCCCGGCCGGACAAAACGGGACACCTGGCCAATGTAATAATAAGAGTTATGGAAATAGACGGTCCCCTTGTTGTAATCAGCCATCAAAGGAGCACTGCAATAGTTCCCGCCATGGTTGGGACCGCCGCGCTGGTCAAGGAGCAGGTTCCAATCTATCCAGGCCGTCGTCCAGTGGTTTAGATCCTGAAGCATGGATTGCCCGTAACGTTCTCCAACCACCCAATCGTCATAGTGCGGGCCACCTTCCTGGCAACCCTCAGAAAAAATTAACTGCTTTTCCGGAAAAGCATCGTGAGTCAATTGCACATTCTTAAAGTGATCGCCTACATACCAGTGGAAAGCGGCTCCCCAGACATAACGGGAGGCGGCCGGGTCGTCATACACCACCTTGGCGCGTTCGTAAAGCAAGTCGCGGTTATGGTCCCAGATCAGTAATTTTACCCGGCTCAACAGTCCTTCTTTTTCCAAGTGCCGGGCCCAGAAAATCACGCACAAAGTCACGTTCCTCTTCGCCTGTATAAATGCAGGAATCCCAGACCTGGGTTGCAAGGGGCTCATTTTGAACGGTCAATCCCCAAATGGGCAATCCCTCCTGTTCGTACTCCTGTATGTAACGCACCAGGTAATTTGCCCATGCCTGGCGATACTCCGGTTTGAGTTTGCCGCCATGGTTCATTTGACCGTTTGTTTTCATCCAGGCAGGCGGACTCCACGGCGAGGCCAGCAACTTGAAAGACGGACCGATTTTCCTGGCCGCTTCTTTTATCATCGGGATCAATTGATGACGATCGTGGTCAATGGAAAAGTATTTGAGCTCCACGTCGCCCGGAACTTCCGTATAAGCATAGTTGCCGAGAGAGAAATCGCAGCTATTGATATGCGTCCGGCAAAGATTGTACCCATTACCGACAGAGGGATCGAAATAGGCATTTAGAATCTCCGTCCGTATTTCCGGGCTCATCTTGTAATACGTATGCGCGGCTGCTTCCGTGAACGCACCTCCAAACCCTTCAATGGTTTGAAAGCATTTGCTTGAGTCCACCAGTACAATGGGCGAATCCGTGGCTTGCTGTCGAAAAGTAAGCGGTTCTTTTTCGGTCAGTCTGTCCCGG
The DNA here is from genome assembly GCA_963831885.1 of uncultured Chloroflexia bacterium. Lineage (GTDB taxonomy): Bacteria > Chloroflexota > Anaerolineae > Anaerolineales > Villigracilaceae > UBA877. Next base: position 339,938 of record CAWHSJ010000002.1, read on the forward strand.
GTATTTTTAGCTGTTCGGAAGACACGGACAATAGGAGGCATAGTTTTATTCCATTCCTGGAAAATGGCATCTACGGGAAACAAAAGAAAATGAATTAAGCAGAGTATAGAGGAAATACAACCCTATCTGCATGGAGAATTGTGCCGGGGATTAGCACTTCGGTGACCAAGCTGGTTTTGCTAATTATTTTGCCGGAAGGCAACCGGTGAAACCCCCGCTTCCTGGCGGAAAACCCGGCTGAAGTAATTGCTGTCAGAAAAGCCGACTTCCATGGCAATTTCAGTGATTGTCTTATCGGTCGTCAACAATAACTGTTTGGCCTGTTGCACTCGATAACGGGTCAAATAATGGATGAGGGATAAGCCAGTCTCCTGATTAAACGAGCGGGAAAGATAGCCCTCGCTGACACCAACGTAGCGGGCAAAATCCTCCCGCCCGATTGGCTCGCCATAATGTTCATGGATGTAAGCCATGGCTTTACGGGTCAGGCGCTGCACCTCGCTGTTTAGTTTCTGCCGGTGTGATAGAGCGTCTTTAATATGCACCAACGTTTCTGAGGCTGTAAAAACGCCTTTGCGCAAGACCGCAGCCACGCTCCGGTTTAGGCGGGCCATTTCTTCCTCGGCGAGAGTCCGGGCGCTCAGTACGATCACGGGAATATTGCAGGCGGTTTCCATCTTCTGCATGGCTTCCAGCACGGCGAAGCCATCCATTTCCGGCATCATTAAATCCAACAGGACCAGATCAGGCTTACCGGTCTGGAGAAGAAGCAAGGCCTCCTTGCCATTAGCAGCCAACAGGATTTGATATTGGGGAAATTGGCTGCGCACGATCTGGCTGTGCATATCCAGCACACCCGGATCATCGTCTACTATCAAGATAGTTTTACTGCTGGGAATGGTGCCACCGGCGGCGGCATCGTTCTCCGCCCAACCGACCCGCCATAAAGCCTGAGCCAGTTCGGGGACACCAATGGGTTTGGTAAGGTAATCCAATTCCAGCATGGTACCGCTGTTTTGCTCGGCGTCCAGAACATAGAACAGAACAGATGTATCAGCGGTGGAAGGGTGGGCTTTCAATGCGCGGATCGCATCCCAGCCTCGTTCGGGAGATTCATGAACGTCCAGCACGATCGCTTCGGGGGGGGATTTTGTGACTTGCGCCAGCCATCCGTCATTTTTATCCCAGAATAAGGTTTCAGCCTTAAACCCTTGTGCTTCAAGATATTGTTTGAGCGGTTCAGCTTTTTCCGGCTGAACGGTGATGATCCAGACGGCGACTGTAGCCTGCCCTCCCAGCGAGGCGGCTTGCATTGTAGGCAGGGTAAACGAGAAAGTTGCTCCTTCGCCTTCAATGCCTGAAGACCTGGCATTGATTTCGCCTCCGTGCATTTCGACCAATCGTTTGCAAATCGCCAGCCCCAGCCCGAGTCCGCCGAACCCGCGCGCAGCCGTCCGGTCAGACTGGCGGAATTCGTCAAAAATGACATTCTGCTCACCAGGGGGTATACCCAACCCGGTATCCGTAACAGAAACATGGATGCGCTGATTGGCAAAAGCCACCTGCAGGGTGACGCCACCTTTTTCGGTGAACTTGATGGCGTTATTGATCAGGTTCAAAACCACCTGGCGTATTCTGGTTCGATCGCCCCATACCAGCGGCAGACCGGTTGAGATTTGAGCTTGCCAGCCAAGACCTCTTTCACGCGCCAACTGTTCTCCCACCAGCACGACCACCTCAAGGATTTTGGCCATGTCCAGCGGTTCACAGGTCAGTTTGAGTTCTCCCATTTCATCCCGCGCCAGGTCCAATACATCCCTGACCAGACCATCGAGGTGTTGCGAGGTGACATGGAGTCGTTCCAGGTTCTCTTGATTAACTGGTTTTTCGCTGTTGGCGTCCCAAAGCATCAACTCACTCAGCCCCGAGATCACGTCTAAAGGTGTGCGCAATTCATGACTGACCATGGAAAGGAAACGGCTTTTGAGACGATTGGCTTCTTCCGCCAATCGCTGCCCTTCCGTGGCAAGCTCATATAATTGTGTCGTTTTAGTCAACAGGTGATCACGCTCATCAAACAGCAACGCGCCTTTCACGGAACTACCCAATTGGCTGCGCACAGCCTCGTAAATTGCTCCTTCAGGCGGACCTTGTTCGAAGAGCATATACCCAATTTCTTCGCTTTGAAACTCCAATGCCTCCACCAGCAAGGTGCGGCGTCCTTTGCCCCAATATCGCGCAGGCAATAATTGATCGACGGGAAAAACCTTTTTGTCCTGGTCGTCCTGTATCTTCAACCGCCTGCCTTTGTCATATGCCAGGATCAATTGCGCTTTCTTCGCCGGGCGTTCGGCACCTTCATACAATGCAACATAACAGCTCTGAATCCCCAATTGTTTCAATCCATGACCCAGCATGTCCATCAGGTTGTTCAAATGAAAGGTGACTGCCATTGCCTCGCTGATGGAACGCACCACCGCCATCTGATTATTCAGCTGTACTTGTTTTTGCTTCTGCTGCTGCAGAACCAGGTCGTCCAGGAATACACGGGCGCGATGCCAGATGTTCTCGGCTTGAGTAAGCAATTCTGGCTGGGCTGACATGGCCCGGCAGCCCTCACGCCGCAAGGCTGAAAGCACATTCTGTAGTTCAGCTACGGATATCTCCCTCTCCATCAGCAAGCGGGAGGTCAGATCGATCGCGGTGAGGAATGCTTCACCATCCCCGCGTTTATCGATGTCATCGATGAGTGCTTCCAGCCATTCCCCGGCTTCAAAGGGGAGCGAAGGTGCTATTTGCACCATCGTTCGGTGCATCTCATCCAATATAACTTCCCGCCTTGCTTTCAGTAAAACGCCTGCCCAGACCTCCCTACCGGCCAACGGTATTTTCAGGTTAGGCTCATCGGCCTGCAAACCCTCATTGACCCGTAATACCGCCTCGGACAAACAGCCGCACGAACGCCGGACCATCAGCGTAACCGGCAGGGTAAATTCCGGAGGAACACTTTTATCGTTATAGTGGGCCAAAAGGGCTTCAAAAGCCAGTCGACCCATTTGCTTCAGCGGTTGTCGAACGGTCGTCAGTGGAGGTGTGCTGGTCAATGCTTCCACGGCATCATCGAAACCGCATACAGCCACGTCATAAGGGACGCGGAAGCCGCGGGATTGTAATTCCTGCATCGCCGCCAGGGCCATATTATCATTTGAAGCTATCAGCGCATCAAACCGGACTTTCCGTTCATCCAGTAAAACGCGTACACAATTCTGCCCTCCGGGTGGCGCCCAATCGAAAGGTTGGTAAAGCAGATCGGGATTGAGAGCGATACCATGCGATTGGAGTTCTTCCCTATAGGCTTTGAAGCGGACACGCGCGTCAGGATTGTTGGTCGGTCCTTTAATGAAAGCCAATCGAGTGCAACCATGGATTTCGATCAGGTGCCTTACAGCCGCACGCATACCATCATAATTATCGACCAGAATCGACGTGACGAAATCCCTGGCCGTACAACCGATATTGACGATTGGGACTGAACTAAAAAAATCCTTATGAAGTTGAGTAAATGTGGGATTGACCAAAATCAGCCCGTCCAGCCGGCCGGGTTGTATCATTGGATACAGCGAGCGATTCCGTTGAGGAAAATAGATGTTGATATCGCCGAAATTGATCAAATTAACATCCAGATCTTCAGCCGCCTCCACCGCACCCCACCACATGGGCCTGGCATAGGGATTGGTTAATCCCCAATTACCGATGAATCCGAAGGTCGGCCGGCCGGGACGGTTATTCTCCTCCAGCTTCCCCCCAGGACGCGCTTTATTGGGTATAGGCATGTGGTTTCCTGGAACTCAATTCATTTTTTATGGCGGGATAACAGTTTGGAAACGAAATCTCGAGACTCTGGCTTCACTTATCTCGATTATACACTCTGGGATGATTCTGATTCGAATAGTGATATCCAGGTAATTCTGACCTATTAGTAGAAACGTTCATTCCTGCCAATACCGCAACCGGCGTTGCCATGTGCAACTGACCTGCATGGGGGTCTTCAGAATAAGAGGCTAAATCGACTAATGAATTCATTACCAGAATCCCTATGGGGAGGTACAATCTTCCGACAAATTGCATAAAAAGCGCTTAATATGGTTTAGGAATCACCTGTTTCCAACCTTCTACTGCTTCTTGCATAAATAACCAAACCCACGTTGACCAATTACTCGCATATACCGTGTTTTCAGTTAGATATTTACGCAGTATTCTGCAGGAGAAAAATGGCGACACCTAAATGGAAAGACCTTCAATTCCTTCTTGGTGAATGGACGGCTGCCGGAGGAGGCGAGCCCGGCCAGGGGACCGGGATAGTCAGCTTCGCGTTCGAATTGGGTGGTAGTATTTTCGTCCGCAGAAATCACCTGGAATTTGCCGCTACGCTGGAAAATCCGGCTTTTGCCCACGACGACCAGTTAATCACGTACAAGGAAGAGACCGGAGAAATGAGGGCCATCTATTTCGATAACGAAGGCCACACCATTCATTACAAGGTTACCATTTCCCCAGAAGGTGATATCGCTTATATCAGCGATACAATTCCAGGGGCGCCGCGCTTCCGCATGAGCTATCTCAAAGGGGATGCCGGAGTCTATACCACCCGTTTCGCGATTGCGCCTCCCAACAATCCCGAGGGATTCGTCACCCACGTGGAAGGTCAGGCACAGAGAAAATAGTCCTTCGACGGCTACATTACAACCATTTTCGCAGGATATCATTTCCAACAGGATCCACTACATGCTCGATATTGCCAATGCCAAATTTGCCTTTCTTGACCTGGAAACCACCGGCCTATCCCCCTGGTTTGGGGATCGCATTTGTGAAGTGGGGATCATCATGACCGAAGGGAAACGCATCAAGAATACCTACCAGACCCTGGTCAACCCAGGCCGGCCGCTTTCGCCGGCTGCGGCCAGCACCAACCGCCTCACCGACCAGGAATTACTTCAAGCGCCTTCATTTCTTTCCGTCGCCGGCCAGGTCGAAGATTGCCTGCAGGACGCAGTGGTAGTCTGTCATAATGCGCCCTTCGACCTGCAGTTCCTCGATAGTGAATTCCGCCGCCTGGGCAAAGAGATTGAAATTCCAAACCTGGCCGATACGCTCACGATTGCAAGAGAGATATTTGACACGCCCTCGTATTCACTCGTCTCTCTCGCGGAGGCCTTTTACCTGGATAAGGTGGAAGCTCACCGGGCTCTTGCCGATGCGCTGACGGACAGGCTGCTTTTCTTTGCCTTAATGGATATCGCCCAGTCAATTGGCCGTTCCCTGCAGGATTTTCTCGGCCTGTACAATTCACCCGCCCGGCCGAGCGAGGCCATCCAGCTCCCCACCGAACTGGCCGAGGCGCTATCCAGTGGAAAACGCCTGCATATCACCTACGTGGATGGAGATGGAAAACAAACTCAACGATCGATCACTCCCATCCAAGTGCTGGGGCTGGCAGATTATATTTACCTGCGGGCTTATTGCCACCTGCGCAAGGCCGAGCGCAGCTTCCGGCTGGACCGCATCCTTGAAGTGAATGTAGAAAGTTAAAAAATTCTCCCTGAAATAAAAAACTACTCCCGGAGGTTTGGAAACTCCGGGAGAATTGGTTCTTTCAGAACCCCAGCTTTTCTTTAACAATAATTAATGTCACACGGTCAGGCCGGATCTCCCGGTAAAAGATCAACACCTTATTGATGCTGGTGTCCATGTTGTAAAGCTGTTTTGCGTGCTCTATCTCAAGGAGATAGGAATATTCCTCGATGCGGCGCATCCCTTCGCTCACATCTTTAACGATTTTTTGTGAGCCGGCAACCCAGATCACTTTACCCGCCCCGGAGGCATAAGGGCCCAGTTGGCTGCCGGTCTTGGAAGCGATCATAATATGTCCATCCTCTGTAATGGCATGAACACTTCCAGCAGCAAAATCGGGGCTGCCGCCCAGCTTGCGGATTTCGCGTCCCTGGGTGGCGCGGTCCATGGCAAACATTTTCGGTCTCAGGGCATCGAAATGGCCCGACTTGTCGATCTCATCCTTAATTCCTAACGTTTCCAGAGTCACCGATGCGCCAAGGAAGATCTCGGATCCCTGCGGAAGCAGGTCGAAGAATATTTTGCGGGCTTCTTCCCCGTTTTTCGCGATCAGGGCATGGATGCCATTGGATTCCAAGGCTTTGGCCGCCCGTTCGATGCGGGCATCGCTGGCCAGTCTGGCAAAAACAGGATTTGGAACAGGATCCTGTTGAGTAGTTTTCGTATTTTCCGGGTGCATACTTGCCTCTTCTTTCCAATAACAGTTACGATAACCTTTCCTATAGTAGACACTGGTTTAAATACGGATCTCAATCCTGTTCGAACCTGTTGCATCTAGCTTGAAGGGAATCCTTGTAGATTGCCATTGCATTTCATATTCGCCCAGGAATCCCGTAAAATAAACCTTCCCTTCATTATCGGTGCAGAAATGAGTGGGCGCCAACCACCATTCCCCCTTTACCAATCGCATAAGCTCTCCATAAGCCGGTTTGCTGGAAGAGTCTTTCCGGATCAGGCCGGCCGGTGCATTCAACCAACCGCCATCCGCAAGGTCCCACCAAGTAATCCCCTCCACTAAAGGATTAGCCATGAGAGTCTTGTAATGCTGAATGACCTGCCGCGCCTGGCGTTCCTCGCCAGCAGGAGTCGTTGGCCAATCGGTCACCTGATAATCATTCAAATCCACAATTTCGGGAGGCATCAGGCGACCCGAAACCAGGGTCGTCTCAGTGAAATGAATGGGGAGGTTAAATCTCGAAAACTGTTCGAGGACCTTCATGGTTTTGTCCACACCCCAATAACCTTGATGCATATGTGTTTGAATCCCAATCACATCGATCTTTATCCCTGCTTCCAGACAACCTTCCACTAATATGTCATAAGCCGGAGAAACATCGAAATCATTGAGCAGCAATGTTGCCCCGGGGTTGGCCGCCCTGGCCGTCTCAAACATCACCCGGATTGTCTTGATACGGCCCAGGTCTTTGCACAACCGGGTAATGCCGTTATCGTATTTATCGAAGATGGGCATGATGACCGCCTCATTGATAACATCCCAGGTATCGATGAGACCACGGAAGCCAGTCACTTCGCGTTGGATGCGCCCAACCTGGGCTTGCAGGATCTCCGAGTTGCTCAAGGGAAGGAGCCAATCCGCGCTCAACGAATGCCAGCACAGGGGATGACCCTTGACGAGCAAATGATGGTCCACACACCATCGGGCAGCCTTCATCATCCTCTCTGTCATGGGTCGCCCTTTTTCAGCCTCGAACCTGCCCCAATAGAAAGGCAGGGTCACATAATTGAAAAGAGCTGTAAGTTTATCGACGCGGCGGTCAGCCTGCTCTTTTTCAGCCTCTCCCAGTTCACTATTGGCAAGAACAATATCGAATCCAGCAGTTCCGAATATAAATTTATGGTTGGTCTGGGCGATCACCACTTCCTGATTAATAAGCGGGCTGCCGTCGGTCTTCAAAATGATCACTTCAGCCTCGCCGGTCCGATTCTTTTTTATATTGCCCTCGACCCGATCACTTGAACCATCAAAATTGTTCATAAAGCCTCCTGGATAATTCCCAATCCCTTATTTTATATGGGCAGCCGGCGCGATTGGCAGCCAGGTTCACCCGCCTGGCAATGCAGCACAAGCGCTCAGGCATACAAAAGCCTGGTTGGACATTTTTTGATGATGGCCAGAAATAACTATATGCCCTTCTCGTTCAACCATGCAAGGATATAATCCGCCACCTCTTCCCAATTCTTTTGCCCAATGATGAAATGTGTTCTGCCTGCAAACTCTTTGAAATCGGTTGTTGAAGAGGAATGCTTATACTTATTATAGTTTGTCTTGTTCAGCGAGGCAGGTATGAGATTGTCGGCTGAACCGGCTATTAGCAACAAGGGTGGGTGGGGTTTCTTGAAATCAATTTTAGCAGTCAGTGATTCACGGGGAACACGGCGCGACTCTGGGACTACGTATCTGTCGTAAGCAGTTTTTTGTTCTTCCAATGGCAATGTATTGACAAATGTATATTGAAACCGCTCGAATGTCATTTCTATGGGACTGTCCGGGGAAACAAACGGCGTAATGTGGGGCCAATTGGATTTGAGAAATGGCCATTTGGCCGTAATAATGCCCATCGGCGGTGCAGAATCAATGGCAACTCCTGCCGCTGCCAGATCTCTTTGGACCAATATTTGCACAGCCAATGCCCCCATGGAGTGACCGATCAGGATGGGCTTTTCGTCCAGCTTCCGAATGGTCTCTGCGAGGTGGTCGATGATTTTGCTCAAGGTGAGATTTCCCAATTGAGGGTCCGGATGGTTCTTGCGCAGGGTCTCAATGGGCTGGTCTCTTCCAGGCCACGCCGGGGCGAAGTATTGGTAGCCCCGGCTCCCAAAGTAACTGAGCCAATTTTCCCAGCACAAGGGAGTCATATACATTCCGTGGATGAAAACAACCGTCCTGGATTTCATTCTTATGCTCCTTGATTTACGAATGATATGATAATCAAAACGCATTCGACTGTCATCAACCGCTTTGATGGTACAGATTCACGAAAGCGTCCCGGACAAGTTCTGTCCGAATTATCACACAATTTTGGATTAAATTGTTTGCCAATTCGGCAGGAGACATTGACTCGCGTCTGCACGAACGCCTCGAGCCTCTGGCGGAGCGCCAGAATTACGTTCTGGGTGTTGATTATGCAAAATGGGGTTTGTGACCAAGCCCCCCTGATTATCCAACTCTTCCGAAGAAAGTTTCCGCCTCTTTGATACAACCGACCCCTACCAGCCGGCCTTCTAAATCTTCAAACACGAATTCCAAAGAGCCATAAGTCGTCATGGTTGGTTCCCGAACGATTTTGGCTCCATGGGCGCGTATTTCAGTGTAAAAAGCCTGTACGGCTGCAGGATTTTCGGGGACCAGATATGCATCAAATCCGGCGCCGTACTTGGCTCGATTAGACTGGATTGTTCCAAACTTCGCCTGGACAAATATGATCTCGACGGAATCGCGGTACAAAGCTGCAAATTTTTCTTCAAAATCATAATGCTCAACAATTCTAAATCCTAAAACGTCCCGATAATAACTGGCTGCTTTCTCGATCTCCCCCGACACCAGGACGATCGCACAACTGCTCAATTTTGCTTTATTCATAGCTGATTCGTTATCAATATTTACAGAAATAACTCAGCTCTTTAGCCGCGGCAGGATCCGGCCTGTCCTTTGCATATAAAGTTTATATGCCTCTCCAAAACGACTTATCATCATTTCTTCCTCCCGGGAGACCCTGGCCAAATACATCGCCTCCAGCGCTCCCAGGTAAATAACCCCGATTAACCAGTTGGCAGATAAAAGCAAAAAGCCAAGACCGATGGTAAAAAAGGCACTATACATCGGATGTCTCACGTACTTATAAGGACCATCCAGGACCAATTCATGTTCCTTTGATAAGGCCAGGATGGCTGTCCAATTAAGACCCAAGGTGTAGTGCGCCCAACCGAAAAAGCCAATCCCCAAGACGGTCACAATGCTTCCAACCCAACGCAGCCACAAGGGCATGGGAAGATGAGCGAAATCAATCCAGGCGGTTAAAAAGTAAAGGGGGAGTAAGAGATAGGCTAATGCAAACAATCGAAAGAAGAATTTTTCCTGCTTTTCATTTACAAGGCTGTAGTTTCTCACGCCTTTCACTTTCCCCTGGAAATAAAAACGAACCGCGAAGTAGATGAGCCAAAATAATCCAAAAACAATTCGGAACGGAAGTTCACCCATTTTACTCATAGCCGGTCACCTTTTATTTTTATTCTTTGATTCCCGCCGATTACTTCTTCATTTTCCAAATTACGGCGCCAAGTGGGACGGATCGAAACAGGGTTGATAATCCTGACCGAGAATAAGGACATAATTCTCATCCGTCTCGGAGGGCGCGGAGATGAAGGCCGTTGTAGGCAACCCAAGGATGGTCAATATGGAGTTGCTGCGGTTGGGGTCCGGTGCGGCCCCCAGATCATAAAGTATCGAATTGGCATAATCCAGACGGTCGGCAAGGGAGAGGCGGGTATTATATCCAGCGTAATTCAACCTCTGCTCTGCCAGGACTTCCCAACCCGAGTTACCCGTTCCATTACGGACTTCAACGGTCAGGGCAGCTTGAGCAGCGGCGTGTGTGGGAGAAAGAGCCTGTTGTAACAATGACTGGACCGCAGGACCATTCGGGAGCAATACGCTGGCTCCACCGGGCGTCATCCAACCGGTCACATCCTCCCGCCCAATATAATAACTGCGTATGTCAGCATTGGTCAGGTGCAAAGCCAGCGGGGATAGCTTCAGAATACCCTCCAGATTCAGGTCGGTAATGACGGAGGAGCTGAAATCATTGTAAAGCTGAGGAATTTTACCGAACGCATCCACCTGCATGGCCCGCGCGTAAAGAGCGCGCAGTACTTCCTGCGAGCGGCGGCCTCGGTCGAAATCGCTGGACTTCTTGCGGGAGCGGGCATACCACAAGGCCAGTTCGCCATTCATGTGGACAACACCCGGGCCGACGGTGAAAAGGGACCAATTGTCTTCATTCTCCGGGTCATAATTTGGATTGATGAGGTGCCAGTCGGTATATGGACAATAGACCGGCACGTCCAAGCCTCCCAGCGTGTCTACGATGCGGCTGAAACCGTCGAAATCTACAATGGCTATGTGGTCTATGCGGATACCCAGGTTGTAGAGGATAGTATCTTTAAATAATGCCGCTCCTCCGCCAGGATATTGATACATCACACCATATTCATAAGCAGCATTGATACGGTCCATCCCCACACTGGGAATATAAACATACAGATCTCGGGGGACCGAGATGAGGGTTACCTGGCCGGTTCCGGGGCGAATGGCTGCCAATACAATCGTATCTGTCCTAAAATAGGTCTGTCCGGGGCGTTTATCAGAACCAAGCAAGGCAAAAGTAACTACCTGGTTATCGGTAAGGGCTGTAACCGGAGCGGGTGCGTATGGGGGAACATAGAATGTCTGGGGAGCCGTATCAGTAGGAAGAATCGCATTCGAGTCTACAGTTGGCGTGGGGGAGTTTATTATGAGTGGATCGGCGACCGGCGTAGTCGACATTCCAATGTCATCAACGGGCTGGAAAGGAGTCAGGGTAGGCGTCGAATCCGACGGTACGGTCACCATAAACAAGGGAGTAGGCGTAGCCGCAGGAAATGTTCCAGATGTATTTCCGCGAGATAACGTACAACCTGTTATGAGTACAATTTCCAGGAACAGGCAGGCAAAGCTAATGAGTCGGATACGCATAAGATGTGCTGGATGGAATTTCCAGGATTTTCTATTTACCTTCAATAAAGTCAGTTAGATGCCGGTGTATCGCTCGGTAGAGGCGTCTCAGTATTTGGGGGAACTTCAGTCGAGGTCTCGGTGGGTGTATCGGGCGGCGTGAAGTTGCTTAATGTGTCTGTAGGCACATAAGTGGGGGTATCGCCTCCAGGGAACACCGGCGTGGGTGTATGGGGAGCCCAGGGTGGAACGTATATCGTTTTCCCGACTTGCAGGAGCGTGGTACTGCCCATACAATTAGCCCGTTGAAGATCGGCAACAGTAATCCCATAGGCCTGACTTAACCGGTAAAGTGTGTCACCCGGTTGGACCATGAACGCAATCCAGCCACGCGGGGGTCCGCAGGGGATGCGAGTCTGGGTGGGTAACGGCGGGACGTAAATGATCGAACCCGCCTTCAGCTCCGATTTAAGCAGGCAATTGGATTGCTTCAGGGTTGTGCTGCTAGTGCGGTAACGAGTCGACAAAATAGCCAGCGTATCACCCGGCTGGACAACATAGGCCACCCAGCCCGAGGGTGGAGGACAATTCGTCGGCGTGGGCGGCTGAGTGGGAGTCGCAGTCGCAGTTGATGGCAGCGGGGTGGGAGAATCCGTTTCGGTGGCAATCGGTTTTTGGGGGCTGTTGGTGTCGATGAGGAATTTTTTGGTGGAGGTGGCAGAGGGAGTTGCAGACGGTGAGGGAGGGACGGCTGAGGGTATTGTATTGCTCATGTTTCCCTCTGCCAGGGACAACGAAAGGCCTCCAAAAAGGAGACCCAAGGAAGCCAGGGCAATTAAGATTTCCCGAAGCACCGGCCACAAGTTTTTCATAAGTGGCTCTCTTCCGGCGTCTCTACCTGGACCGGCATAAGCAGGCTGAAAGTGGAGCCTACGCCTGTCTCTGTTTCAACCCAGATTCGACCATTCTGAGCCTCGACTAAAGTCTTGGCAATGGATAAACCGACTCCGGTGTCACCCACTCCCTGAATAAGGGAATGTTCGGCCCGATAGCGACGGGCAAACACACGCGGGATATCCTCCGATTCAATCCCACCTCCACCATCGGTTACCTGGATGGAGAGGTAATTCTTACCATCTTCACTCTGCAATTGAACGCGCAAAGTGATATTCCCTTCGGTGTGAGTGGCGGCAGTGGCATTCTGGAGCAAATGGATCAGGATCTGCTGAAGTGCATCCCGGTCGGTCTGGATACGCGGTGCAGTTTCGGTAAGATCAAGCCGTAAAGTGATATTTTTTTCACGGATCTGCGTGCTGGTATAAGCCATGGCATTATCAATAATAAGGTTTAGATCCAGTGCTTCCGATTTGAATTCCATCTTACCGGTTTCAAGGTTGGTAATCTGGATAAGATCGTCGATCAAACCACCGATGCGTTCGGTGGAGGCCTTGATACGCTCAATAAATTTACGTTGGAGCGCGCCCAGAATTCCGACCAATTCACCCATCAACAGGTCGGTATAACCAACTATGGAAGACATGGGCTGGCGTAATTCCTGCGAAATTGAAGCAATCACCTCCACTTGCTCATCTGTGATGGGAGCCTCCGGCCTTTTTTCCAGCTCGAGGATCTTCATATTTGCTTCCGCCAGCTCATTCTGCATATGAGCCAACTCTTCGAGGGTCTGGCGTAACTCCAGCTCGATTTGTCCATTGGCTGTTACGGGCGCGCCGCCTACATTTCGCAGTTGCTCAATTTCAGCTTTCAATTGCTCGATGGTCTTCTGGTCTTCTTCCTGCATTACCAACAAGGCAGCCATATTTTCGGCTTGCAACGAAGAGGCGGGATTCTTTTGGCGCAAGCTTTCAAGTTCAGCTGAAACTTGTTCCAGCTTCTTTTTCGCTTCATCTGCTTGTTCACTTGCGGTTAGGGCTGCCTGGGTGGATTGCTCACGCGCAATTTCCAGGGAAGTTGCCTGGTGGCCGCGCTCGAGTATGGGGACAAATAAGGTCGATACATTGGATAGATAAGTTTGATCCTCGGCACTCCACAGGCGATTGGAATAAGGGGATAGGATCAGGATGCCGCCCACAGGTCCGTGCTCCCGCGAGGCGATTGGCACGCTGAGCAAGTGACCAGGATTGGTCAGGCTAAGGATTTGTCCCAACCCTTTGAGATCCGAGGAAGTGCTGCTGGCAGGAAGGCGCAATGGACGCCCCCGTTGAATAGCGTTGGCAAGCAGTGGGATGGAATCCCGGTCCACACTTGTTCCTCCCAGATACTCCTCCCGGATCAAATCATAACCGGAGGCAATGACGAGGCTTTTGTCATCACCCAGAGTGATCAGGAAGCATAGGTCAGCCAGCATGGCCTGTGCAATGCCGCGAGTCAGATCCTGACCAATTTTCTCAAGATCGTTCTCGGCAGCAAGTGACATCAAGGCATGGAATGTTTTAGGATCCGTGCTGTACCGGCGGCGTTCCTGGATGGGCTCATCGGGTTGTTTGGATTTTACCGTGGGAGCACGCGCGGGCATTGGAGTTGGGAACCGCTGGGACAGCGTCAACAGGATGGGGAACATGGCAAGTTGCATCAACCGGACAAAACCGGGAAAATTGCCATCGACAGGGTATATCAGACTTAAAAGATGCCCAATAAAACCCAGGATAAGCATGGCAAGTCCATTACCCCAGCCATTCGGTTTGCGCAAGGCAAGCCAAAGAATTCCGAGCAGGATCACGGCCAGGCTGAAGGCCTGCCAGGCGGTTTCAAAACCGGTCGAATTAAATGTTTTTGCCGGATTCTGCGCCCAAAAAGCCAATGTCAGGCCAAAAGCAGTTATACCCAGCAAATTAAGCAAAAGCGTTGCAGCATCTGCCAGCCGCAACGGTTCCGGAAAAGCCCATAGCCATACGATCCAGACCAGCGATAAAAGCGTCACGAGCCGGTCCAGCGGAGGAAGGATCGTTTGTGATTTGAGCAATCCCTGCCAGACCAGGCCGCTGGCGATAAACAGCAACAATTGCAGGCCCAGCATGATGCTCAACCCTAACACTGTCCGCCTGGCTTGAGGAAATTCGCTGGATCGCAGTAGGTAGATGGCCCCCTGCAACGCCCCTGCTATTGAAAATACGAGCACGATATGATAAACGAGATTCCCCGGAGATGTAGTTAGAAGTGTAAGGATTTGTCCCATAAACACACTCATAGGCGAACTGACTGCGCGATTATACTTCTTGTTGTTGGTATCGCCTCAATAGGAGAGGAGCGGGTATATACTCCCACCCTCCCCCTCTCATTGAGAAATTTCCTATCCTATAAGTTTAACCCATTTTACTCAAAGGTCATATATCATTTTCGCATTAAAGATATGCATCATTTTTGACCAGTTTTAAGAACTCACCGCAAGCTATCGGGTTTCAATTCGAATAGAAGGCGGTCTATCTCAGGCTTTAGCCCACCGACAGATGAAAAAGACACTCGTAGACGAGTAGAATATACTGTATAATAAAGACATAATATACGACATGGATTGGTAATGGAATACCAAAGAGATGAACACCGTCTCCACCTGATCGTCTATCATCTGGTCTGGACACCCAAGCGCAGAAAACCAATTCTGGTTGGGGATATTGCCGGTGATTGCCGTACTCTTATTCAGGAAAAGTGCGAGCAGCGCGGTTGGAAGATACAGGAACTTGCCATCCAGCCCGACCACATTCATTTATTGGTGCAAGCATTTCCAGAAGATTCTCCAGCCGAGATCGTAAAGGAATGTAAAGGGATTACATCTTTTTATTTGCGAAAGAAGTATGCCAGTATTTTGAATAAGCTACCTTCCCTCTGGACACGCAATTATTTTGTGGCGACTGCCGGAAATGTATCGGCTGAGACGATCAAGAGATATATTGAAGCTCAAAAAGGGATGTAATGATTCGCACTCATGTATTCCCGTGTAGCCTGCCAAAAGAAGTTGCAGATAGCCTCAATCGGGAGTCAGGGCGTATCTATACGAGCGTACTTGTGGAGCATTATCGTATCCTGCGCCATTCAGATCACTGGCTTTCGCCGGGATCAGGGGAAAAGCTGAACGATTATCTTTCTGGTACCATTTTGCACGCTCATTCAAGAGATGCTGCCCAACAGGGTTTTTATAAGGCCTGTAAAACGGCCAAAGCTCAAAGACCCGCAAGGAGGGGGCCAGCCCGTTACCCATACCATCTCAAAACCTTTCGCACGACCTATTGGAAAAACACAGGTATCTGCAAGCAGGAGGAAATTCTGCTGCTGGCACTGGCAAGAGGCAAGGATCCGATACAGGTAAGGCTGCCCGCTCCCCTCACCCGCCTGCCTGCCGAGGCCTTCCTCGAGATGCGTCTGGTCTGGGATCGAGCAGGGAGACGCTATAACTGGCACAGCGTGATTGAAGATGGTCGTCTGTCAGCCGACCCACCGGGGAATGGAGTGGCGGCTGTAGATTTGGGCGAAGTCCATCCGGCGGCCGTAACGGATGGGGAAGAAGGCATAGTATTTTGTGCGAGAGAATTACGCTCTCTTTCCCAGTACACCTGCAAGCGGCTGGCTGAAATCCAATCCATGCTCTCGAAGAAAGAAAGACATTCCCGACGATATAACCGTATTATTACCCGCAAGAGTCGCTTTCTGGCAAAGCAGAAGCGAAAACGCAGGGACATTGAGCATAAGGTATCCCGGTCTGTGGTGAATTATGCCGTTGAAAGAGGCGTGGGAACCCTGGCGATCGGGGATGTGCGCAATGTAGCTGAGGGGGTGGATTACAGCAAAGCGTCCAACCAGAAGATCAGCAACTGGTCACACGGTCAGGTCAGAAGATATATTGAATATAAGGCGGCTGCGGCAGGTATCCAGACGGTATTGGAAAATGAAACCTATACCAGTCAAACCTGCCCTAATCCGAACTGTCTGCACAGGCTGAAACCCAGGGGACGCGTGTACCGCTGTCCGGCTTGTGGTTTCTGTGGTCACAGGGATATTGTGGGCGCCTCTAATATACTCTCCCACTTCAAGTATGGGGAGTTTGGACGTCTCTTTCCCTCCGAAACAAAGTATCGTCACCCGTTTATCACGGGCAAGCGTAGCCCGGTGGACACCCGGCAAGTGGCTCGTCTACAGCGAGAAGCCGCCGTACTTTAGTATGCGCGGAGTGTCACCAGTCTCTGATTTATAATCCATATCTCTCATGAAGAAACCTTTTTCCTTGCGGCAGTTCATCCGCGACTTCTTGCTCCTTTTGCTGCTTTTCTTTTTGATCCTGGCCCCGCGGCCCATGGCGGGTGAATTGTATCTTGCAAGAGCAGGCAGGTACAATGAAGCCGGAAGCTTCCGCTCAGGCCGCTTCGGCCTACACTTTGGCAGCCCAGCGGCTTCCCTGGAATCCATCCTTGTGGGAAAAAGCAGGGGATGCATATTTGCAGGCCGAAGATTTTAATCGATCAGACATTGCTTATTTACAGGCCCTTCGGCGTCATAGCCTTTCCATAAACGGTACCATGCGCTGGGGTGACGCAGCCTTTGCTCTCGGAGAAACAGGCTTTGCGATTGACCTGTGGAGGAAACTGCTTCAACAGGGAGGGGATCCTTCCGGCCTTTTGAAGCGGATCGCCAATGCCAATCAGGCCCAGTCAGATTTCACAAGTGAAATTCAATCCTGGCAAAAATACCTGGCGTACCAGCCCCAGGATGCCGCTGCACAATATAGACTTGGTCTTCTCCTGGCTTCTTCATCTCTGGAAGAGGCATTAACTCACCTGGCCCAGGCTGCACAACTCGATCCTACGATGGACGCCCCAGTTCAGAGTCTGCGCAGCGCCCTGAACACAGCTCTCTTATCGGATGATCGCGCCTACCAGTTGGTAATTTCAGGGCGGGCACTGGGCACTTTAGGCGAATGGAAACTGGCTGAAGTCGCATTCCATAATGCCATCACCGCGCGACCCGGTTATGCGGATGCGTGGGCATGGCTGGCAGAGGCGAAACAGCAACAGGATCAGGATGGGACAGTTGAGATTGAAAAGGCGAAAACACTGAATCCGGATTCAGCCATGGTTCAAGGGCTGTATGGCCTGTACTTGCAACGCCAGAAAAAACCAGTCAAGGCGTTGGCCGCGTTTCAGATCGCCGCAATGCTTGAGCCGGAAAACCCGGGCTGGCAGATGGCCGTGGGGAAAGCGTACGAGCAAACCGACGACCTGGTGAAAGCCCTTGAACACTACCAGCTTGCCGTAGAACTGGCACCCGAGGATGCCTCCACCTGGCGCGCTCTGGCAGATTTCAGCCTGCGCGATGGCGTTAACCTGGCCGGCATTGGCCTCCCGGCTGCCCGCAGGTTGGTGGAATTGGCAAGTAATGACTGGCAGTCTTTGGATATCGCCGGCCAAATTCTCATGGAAATGGAAGATTTCCCCGGTGCGGAGGCCGTATTAAATAAGGCCATTGAGTTGGACCCGACACAGGCCGCACCGGCCCTACACCTGGGATTACTTTACCTGCAGATGGGTGACCGTCCAGCGTCTTATTCATATCTACTCAGAGCAAAAAGTTTCGACCCGGATGGTCCGTATGGTTGGCAAGCCGGTCGTCTGCTGGAACAATATTTTCCATGAACCAAATTCCATACTGGGGGGAACCAGGAACTACGCTTTCTGATAGAATCAGATTGTGAAATCCATTTTTTATTTATTTTTTGTCATTTTACTCACTGCCTGCGAGTCCGCTATAGTTGCAGACCAATTAATTGGACCCGGAGGAACACTTTATTATGATGATTTTTCGGAGCCGTCAAGTGGTTGGCCGCGAACTTCAGACGCATCCGGGAAAATGGATTATGATAAAAATGGCACCTACCACATAAACGTAAACAGCCCTGATTATGATATGTGGGCCGTCCTGGGCCAGGTTTTTCGAGACGTAAGAGTTGAGGTCGACGCAACCCCGCTGGCTGCACTAAATGAAAATCGATATGGCCTGGTCTGTCGTTACCGCGACCCGCAGGATTTTTACTTTTTCATCATCACCAGTGACGGATACTATGCCATCGGTAAAGTCAGCGCCGGTGTGCGGGTCTTGCTCGATCAAGACATGATGGCTTACAGCGCAGCAATCGCAGTCGGAAGCAGCACCAACCACCTGCGCTTTGATTGTATTGGACAAACGCTTACCGGCTATGTCAATGATCAGTCTATTGCCGATGCCAGTGATGCAGATTTTCTGGATGGAAATGCCGGTTTGATCACTGGCGCATTCGATCAACCAGGAGTTGAAGTTTCATTTGACAATTTTATGGTATACAAACCTTGAGGAATAATATAGAGCAGAGAAAAGTATTGTTTCTTCCTCACTGACCGCATTCTCCAACCATTATTCTCCTAGACTCTATTCTTTGATCCAATGAAAATATTTCTCGACACGATCGGTTGTCGCCTGAATCAGGCCGAAATAGAAACTCTTGCCCGCCAGTTTCGTTCCGCAGGCCATGAGATAGTGTCCAGTGCTGCCCAGGCAGATCTGGCTGTTATCAATACCTGTACTGTCACTACTGAAGCGGCGTCCGATTCACGGGCGGCCATCCGTCGGGCTAATCGCCTTGGGGCGGGTGAAGTCATCGCCACCGGCTGCTGGGTTACTCTCGAACCGGAAAACGCAGCTGCGTTACCCGGTGTGCACAGGATCATTCCCAACCTTCACAAAGATGCCCTTGCGGCTGAAGTTCTTGGCTTGCCGCAGGAATTCTTCGACCTGGAGCCGCTCGCTCGTCAACCCCTTCCCGGATTACACCAGAGGACGCGTGCTTTCATCAAGGTTCAGGATGGCTGCAATAACGCCTGTACCTTCTGTATCACGACAGTTGCCCGCGGCGCCAGCCATTCTCGTTCTATAAAAGATGTGCTTGTTGATATTCAATCTGCGTTGATGGGTGGCGCCAAGGAAATTGTTCTGACGGGCGTTCACCTTGGGTCATGGGGACAGGATTTGGGCGGAAAGCATTGTCTGGCAGATTTGATATCCGCAATCCTTGATCAGACGGTCACGCCCCGCCTGCGCCTTTCATCCCTGGAGCCCTGGGATCTGGGGGCTGATTTCTTCGGACTATGGTCAGACCCGCGCTTATGCCGCCATCTGCATCTCCCGCTCCAATCGGGCAGTGCCAGTGTGCTCAAGCGAATGAGGCGGAAAACCACGCCCGCATCTTTTGCCGAACTGGTTGAGTCTGCCCGCAGTCTTATCCCGGAAGTTGCGATTACCACAGATGTCATTGCCGGTTTTCCCGGCGAAACCCAGGCAGAATTCGAAGAGACATTGGAGTTTGTGAAATCCATGAACTTTGCCGGGGGCCATGTTTTCAGCTACTCTGCCCGCCCTGGAACAGCGGCTGCACGGATAAAAAGCCAGGTTCCCCATGAGCTGCGCAAGGTCCGCAACGCGGAATTACGCGAAGTGTTCTCCAAAGGCCAGCGAACATACCAATCCCGTTTTATTGGCAAGACGCTGCATGTCCTTTGGGAAGCCACCTCCGAATTGGCAGACTCAAGCTGTCAATTGGAAGGGCTGACGGATAATTACATCCGCGTCATGGCGGCTGCACCAACGCCAAGATGGAATCAACTCGATGCTGTAAAACTGATTTCGCCGGGCAGGACAGGCATGCAAGGGGAAATAGCAATTCCTGATATGCCGCCGAAGCCATAAAGAGCTTGCCATGCAGCTTTTATGGATAATTCCAGCTACGAGCCAATAGGTTTCAAGGAGATCCGAAAGCATGGGCAACTATCTGAAAATTGATGGAGCCAGAATAAAGAAAAAAAGTGGTTCGCGCCTTACGATCGGTTTGCTCATCGGCAGGCTTGGAGACGTGGGCTATGCGGCTGAAGTCTGGCCCGGTGTCGCCGACGTAGCGAAAGAGCGGGATATCAATTTGATCTGTTTCGTCGGGGGAGCCCTGCGAGCTGTTCATGAATTTGATTCACAGCGGAACGTGGCGTATGACCTTGCCAGCCCGGAAAACCTGGATGGCCTGGTAGCAATGTCTGGTTCGATCGGCCAGTTTATCGGCCCTGAACAACTTAAGCGCTTCTATTTACGCTATCAACCATTGCCGATGGTCAGCATCGCCATGGCCCTTGAGGGCATACCCAGTATCCTGGTTGACAATAAGACCGGCATGCGGCAAGCCATCACACACCTGATCGAGGTTCATAAGTTCAACCGAATTGCTTTTATACGTGGGCCCGAGACCAACCCGGAGGCAGAGGAAAGATATCATACTTATGTAGATGTATTGACCGAACATGGCATCCCTCTCGATCCCAATCTCGTTGCATCCGGAAATTTTCTCTCTCGCGCCGGCGCAGAAGCCGTGCGCGTGTTGCTGGATGATCGAAAGGCAGACTTCGAAGCAGTTGCATCTGCGAATGATGAGATGGCTTTAGGCATGGTCGCCGAATTACGTGAAAGAGGGTTAAGTGTGCCGGGTCAGATCAGTGTGGTCGGTTTTGATGACATGGAAGAAAGCAAGTTTTCATCGCCGCCGCTTACCACGATACGGCAACCGCTGTATGAGCAGGGAAGAGTCGCAACCGAAACGCTTTTGTCCCTGCTTGCCGGTGAAAATGTACCTGAGCAAGTGGCGCTTCCGACAAGCCTGGTCGTGCGTCAATCCTGTGGTTGTTTCCATCATGGCATTATCCGGCCTTCAATAGCGGCGGGGGGATGGAGCGGTGGAGCTTCTGACGAGCCATTAAGTTCACAACGAGAACATATCCTTTCCGAGATGCTAAAGGCTGCCAATGGATCCGCGGCGAAACTTGATCCTGCCTGGGCCGAAAGGCTTTTAAACGCTTTCTCAAGCGCACTGGGAACCGGCTCCAACGATCTGTTTCTGGCTGAATTTGATGATGTCTTGCGACAGGTGAGCGAGGAAAACAACGATTTGCTGCAATGGCTGAACGTTCTTGATGTGCTGCGTTACAGCGCCCTCCATCTTTTTTCCAGCAATAATGATCCATCCAAAATGGACGACCTCTGGCAACGAGCTGGTGCGATGGTTGGAGAGATCGCTCAATGGGCACAGGCAAACCGCAGATTAACAGCTGAACGCGGCGCATTTGAGTTCGCCATCAGGATAAGCGAGCCGCTCATGACTTCGTTTGATGTGGCTGGCTTGACGGATATGGTGGCCCAACAGTTACCGCAAATGGGGATTACAAGCTGCTACCTTGCTTTGTATGACAAAACCATCGAGGCGAAGCAAGAAACACCTTCCAAATGGTCCAGATTGATCCTGGCATACAACCCGGACGGGCGCATCGAATTGGAACCAGGCGGGCGACGATTTCTTTCCAATCGCCTTTTACCAGACGACATTCTGCCGCACGAGAAGAGAATTGCGTTGATGCTCGAGCCTCTTCATTTCAGGGATGAGATTCAAATGGGGTTTATCCTTTTCGAACCATTGAAAACAAAGGCCGGTGCACTTCGGGAGGCTTTAAGTCGACAAATCAGCATTGCATTGAAAGGTGCCCTGCTCTTGCAGGAAAGCGCTCAAGCACAGGAGGCGCTCCAAGATTCGGAAACGAAATACAGATCTCTCTTACAGTTCAATAATGAGATACTCAGGAACGCTCCCATTGGAATTATCCGGATGGATCCGGGAATGAAAATACAATACGAGAATCCGGAATTGGAATTGATCATTGGGCTCCCATCAGAGGAGGCCCGCTCCCGTGCAATGGGCCTGGATATCCGCAAAATTCCTGGTATACAAAATGCAGGCCTGGTTCCTGCCCTGGATGAACTTGAGCAGGGAAAAAGTATATTACAAGAAGCTGCCTTTACCTCCATTTATGGGAAGCAGACGATTGTCAGGGTTAGCGGCTGCCCAATTCGTGAAAAAGGCCGCAGCGTTGGCAGCGTACTTCTGGTAGAGGACATCACTGAACGCAAGCGGGCAGAGGAGGCGTTAGCCGCCAGCGAGGAACGTTATCGCAGCCTGGCTGAAGCTTCACACGACATGATTTTTATTATTGCAGAAGGAGGAACTTTTGTTTATGTAAACGGGTTTGCCGCCCACCAGTTTGGGGTTAATCCAGAGGTTATCATTGGGAAGAATATAACCGAGATATTTTCAGAGACTGATGCAGACCGCCAGCGAGAAAACGTCGCCAGGGTTCTGGCCACCAACAATCCCTTATACATTGAAATGCCATCGACTTTCCCCAGCGGTGAGCGTTGGTTGGGCACCTGGTTGGTGCCTCTTAAAGACAGCGGTGGCCAAACTTCATCTGTGATGGGCGTTTCACGCGATATTACCGAACGCAAGCAGGCGGAGAAAGAATTAAAGGAATATTCGGAAAGATTGGAGGAAATGGTGGGAGAACGAACTTCAGAGCTTCAGGAGGCCTTGCAAAAAGCGCAAATAGCCGACCGGTTGAAATCTGAGTTCCTTGCCAATGTGAACCACGAGTTGCGCACACCTTTAACTAATCTTATTCTTTATTATCAAATGCTGAACAATTATCCTTCGGTAAAAACGAAAGAACGGCTCGATGTAATTGGGCGCGAACTCCAACGACTGCGAAATCTTATTGAGAATTTACTCAATCTTTCCCACCTAGAGGCGGAACAGCTGAATTTCCGGCTAAAACCTCGCGATCTAAATGAACTCATTCTAAATCTCGTCAACGATCGTCTTGCCATGGCAGAAGCGCGCGGCCTCACGATAATCATGGAATTATCATCCACGCTCCCCCCAGTTTGGATGGATGATGCGTTGATCATGCAGGCTATATCCAATTTGTTAACGAATGCGATGAATTACACGCCAGCAGGCGGACAGGTGTTCATTCGCACTTATGAGCTAGAGGAACAATCAGGACAACCCGGCGTGGTAATAAATGTGCAAGATACTGGTCCGGGCATCAACGAGAAGGATCTGCCACATATTTTCGAGCGCTTCTACAGGGGGAGCGCAAGCCATGAAACCGGCGCGCCCGGCACCGGCCTTGGCCTGCCGATTGTCAAGGAAGTGATTGAAAGACACCATGGGCATATAAATGTGGAAAATGTTAGCAAGGGCCATGGAGCGGCCTTCACTGTCTGGATTCCGATCGAACAAATTCAAGTGAGCAAATTACGGACTGACGGATAGGATTCTGGCTTTATTGTTTTTATTTGGAAGTATTCATTTTAGCTAATACGTAGTTCCGTCCATCCAAGGAGACCTTATCATGGAAGCGGATCAAAGTATGGTCAAACCGGAATCAGTCAGGCGGAGCACTTCCCGCCCGACCATCGGGTTGCTCATCGGCCGCATTGGAGACCAGAGATACCAGACCGATCTCTGGCCCGGCATCGCCGATGTGGCTGAGGAACGGGACGTGAACTTGATTTGTTTCGTGGGAGGTGCATTACATTCGCCCTACGGACTGGATGCTCAGCGCAATATCATTTACGACCTGGCAGGTAGAAGTAATGTGGATGGATTGGTGGCAATATCAGGAACGCTCGGCCATCATATCGGACCTGAACAACTCAAACGTTTTTACGAACGTTACCGCCCATTACCCATTGTCGGCACATCTCTGGCAGTGGAAGGAATACCAAGTGTATTGGTGGATAATCGGGCAGGCATGGAGGCAGCAGTTTCTCACCTTATTGAGGCTCATGGCCTCCATCGGATCGCCTTTATCTGCGGGCCCGGGGGACATCCGGAGGCGGAAGAGCGGTACCAAGCCTACATCGACGTACTAAAAAAACACGATCTTCCTTTTGACCCTGACCTGATCGCTCCCGGTGATTTTGTTTTCTCATCAGGTGCGGAATCGATTAAATTGCTGCTCGACCAACGGAAAGTTAACTTCGACGCTGTTGTGGTGGCGAATGACGAGATGGCATTTGGGGTCATGTCCGTGTTACAGGAACGAGGCATTGGTATACCGGATGATGTTGCCGTGATAGGGTTCGATGATGTGGAGGAAGCCCGCTTTGCCTTACCCCCCCTGACCACAACCAGGCAGCCCTTGTACCGGCAAGGAAGATGCGCAGCCGAGACGCTCTTATCTTTGATGGCTGGTGAAACCGTGCCTGAACAGATCAACCTCTCTTCGGAACTCATCCTGCGCCAATCCTGCGGCTGTTTTCCTCAAAGAATAATCCAGGCTGCAATTGGGCCTGTGACGTGGCAAGGAGAGACAATCCAGGCTGGTTTCTCGTTACAACGGAAGAAGATCATACAAGGCTTAAAGCAGGTAAAACTCCCTGAAGGGATGGATCCAAAATGGGCGGAAAACCTACTGGACTCTTTTATGGTCGATTTCACAAATCCGAAAACAGAACCTTTCTTGCCTGCTTTGCAAGCAGTATTATTGAATGTTATGTCGTTGAATGGGGACACTACATCGATTCAAAGCGTAATTTCTATCATGCGTCAGCATATACTTCCTTATATCAAGGGCAAGCATAACCTAACCAGGGCCGAGGACCTCTGGCAGCAGGCGCGCGTCTTGATCTGTCAGATGGCGCAGTCTGAACAGGCGCATTCAAGGCTGCAGGTGGTGCGGCAGGCAGTTACATACAGTGAAATAAGCGAGTCACTTATGACCACATTCGATTTATCGGAGCTGGCGAATGTGATTGCATCGGAACTGCCCAGGATGGGAGTTGAAAGTTGCTATCTTTCCCTGTATGAGCAACCTGTGGAAGGGGATCAGACCTACCCAGCCGAGTGGTCCAGAATGATCCTTGCATATGACAAGAATGGACGTGTAAGCCTGGAGCCCGGCGGAAGGCTTTTCCGGTCCCGGCAACTGGTACCAGATGAGATCTTAACCCGCCAGGGAAGGTACGCCATGCTTCTTGAGCCGCTCCATTTTGGCCATGAAGTCCAGTTCGGATTTATCCTCCAAGGCCCATTAGACCAACAAGGAGGCGCTTTCCGGGAAATATTGCTGAGCCGCCAGATCAGCTCTGCTCTCAGGGTTTCATTTTTATTGCAAGAGCGCAGACGAGCGGAAGAAGCGCTGAAAAAATATTCGGAACAACTGGAGGAGATGGTGGAGGCACGCACCGGAGAACTCCAGGATGCCCTGCAAAAAGCACGTCTGGCCGACCAATTGAAATCTGAGTTCGTAGCCAATGTCAATCACGAATTACGTACCCCTTTGACCAACCTCGTCCTTTACTATCAAATGCTGAGCGCGCATCCCACAGATAAAACAAAAGAGCGTTTGGATGTCATTGGCCGTGAAATTCAACGGTTGCGGATCCTGATTGAAAATTTACTTAATCTTTCCCGTCTTGACCTTGCGCAAGTCAATTTACGCACCTCGCCGCATGACCTGAATAAATTGATTCAATCTCTTGTGGATGATCGCAGTACCCTTGCAAATGGGCGCGGCCTCATCTTAAAAACAGAATTATCCCCTGCGCTTCCTTCAATTTGGTTGGATGATGCGATGATCATCCAGGCCATTTCAAATTTATTGACCAACGCCATGAATTACACTCCTGCAGGCGGAGAGGTGCAAATTCGGACGAAGAGAATAGAAGACTCATCCGGCAACTTATGGGTTGTCATCAGTGTGCAGGATACAGGGCCAGGAATTAACGCCGCCGATCTGCCGCATATTTTCGAACGCTTCTATCGTGGCAAAGCCGGCCGCGATACCGGTGCTCCCGGTACGGGACTCGGACTGGCGATTGTGAAGGAAGTTGTCAAGAAACACCACGGCCGGATCGATGTGGAGAATGTCGCAGACGGCGGGGGAACAGTCTTTACCATACACCTGCCGGTCGAACAAGAACAGGCGGCTGGATGATCGATCCCTGAAATGAAAATGAATTGATTATGGCGATTGAAAACCCGACAAATACTTTATAATTGGTGTTGAAAGGCACACCCCTACCTATTCTTTATCAAAGGAGAATTCAATGGATAACAAGGTTGTAAAAATCATTATTGCTCTTTTCATCC
Organism: uncultured Chloroflexia bacterium; assembly: GCA_963831885.1. Lineage (GTDB taxonomy): Bacteria > Chloroflexota > Anaerolineae > Anaerolineales > Villigracilaceae > UBA877. The sequence goes on from CAWHSJ010000002.1 coordinate 366,304, forward strand.
CGCCTCTGGCTGTGTATCTGCACGAAGGCAAGATTGGAAAGAACTTCTGGATCGACCTGGCCCTGTGGGTCCTGCTTTTCGGCATCGGCGGCATTGTCTATGCACTGTATATCATCTTGAAATAATCATCGGAATTGTAGGACTAACCCGGGCGGACGAAGAGTCCGCCCTTTTGATTCTTTGACGCTCATTCGGAAGTGGGTCTGGAAATGTATAATAGTTTCATTGAGTGCTTATAATACAAGCCGGAGGAGAACCCATGACCGCTCAAATTATTGATGGTAAATCCATTGCCCTAAAAGTTAGGGAAGAGGTCGCTGCCGATGTAACCAATTGGAAAGCGGCGGGAAAAGAAACGCCGTTTCTCGCCACGGTCCTGGTGGGTGACCGGACGGATTCGCTTTCATATGTAACCTCCAAAGGGAAAGCCTGCCTGGAATTAGGAATGGAGTCCATAAACCACCACCTGCCTGCCAGCGCTTCTCAAACGGAGGTCGAAGAAGTGGTAAAGATGCTGAACGCCGATCCGAAGGTCAATGGGATCCTGGTCCAATTGCCCATGCCGGGTCACATAGACGAGGAACGTGTCCTGGCCCTTATTGACATCGAAAAGGATGTGGATGGTTTTTCACCGATCAATATCGGTCGTCTGGCCCAAAAAGGACGCCAGCCGCTATTTACACCGTGTACGCCCACCGGTTGTATCTATCTGCTGGATCAGGCTGGAGTCAATATCGAGGGAGCCAACGCGGTGGTACTGGGGCGTTCAAACATTGTCGGGATGCCCATGGCACTCCTGCTCATTGGCCGGAATGCAACGGTCACTGTTTGCCATTCACGGACCCGGAACCTTCCTGCCATTGTCCGCCAGGCAGATATATTAATAGCTGCCATTGGCAAAATGGAAATGGTGCGGGGAGACTGGATCAAACCCGGTGCGGCTGTCATTGATGTGGGCATTAATGAAAAACCGGATCCGACCAAAAAGAAAGGTTATCGCCTGGTGGGCGATGTAAATTTTGAGGAAGCCACGGAAGTGGCGGGCTGGATCACGCCGGTCCCCGGCGGCGTCGGCCCGATGACCATCGCCATGCTCATGAAAAGCACATTTCACGCTGCCCAGATTCAACAAGGAGAGTCAACCCTGCCTCACTAAGAAGTAATCAAAGTGTAAATCAGGGCTCAAGCCTCTTTGAACCTGCTTATCAAGGCAGGGGATGCCAGATCATCGACAGGAGAGTGGCGATCATTGCCAGGAACGCGCCGATAGCCGTAAATAGGACGCTGATCTCCAGGACTTCGTGCTTCACAATTAAATAAGTAGGCAGGTCAGCGAATACGCGCTCCAGTTCGCTGGCGCTGGAAGCCACATGATACTCGCCACCGGTGAGGGAGGCGATTTTCTTAAGATTTGTTTCATCCAGGCCCAGGCGAAAACCACCGTTTCCGCCAGAACCTCCGCCACCTCCGAAGCCACCGCCTCCAAACCCGCCGCCTCCAAAGCCAAATGGACTTTGATCCGCAGTAGGACCATTTACCGTTCCGAATCCGATCGTATAGACCCGCACTCCCCGGTCAGCGGCCTGTTGGGCAGCTTCCAGGTTATCCGGACCGGCATTGCTGACTCCGTCGGTAAGTAAAACAATAATGTCGGGAGCATAGGCGCCTTTCGGCACGGGCGCAGGTTCTACGCCAGGCTGACTTTCCGTTATGCTGGGGGCAACGTTCTTGTCAACCTGGGAAATCGCATCCAATGCCTTGAGAATGCCGCTGCCGATGGCCGTTCTTCGACCCAAGGTCAGGCTCGCCAGGGCAGCTTGCAAGGCCTCCTGGTTGGACGTAGGCGGTTGAATGATCTCGGCGAAGCCGGAAAACGCAACCAGGCCAATATCGGTGTTGGTTTTTTGATGTTGGATGAATGTATAAGCAGCATCCTCAGCTGCTTGCAGCCGGTTGGGGGAAATATCCCTCGAACGCATACTGCCGGAGACATCGATGGTCAGTATGATGGTGGTCTGATCGGTAGGGACATTGATTACAACCACAGGTCGGCTTAACGCTAAAACCAGGCTGGCAAGACCGAGGAGAAAGAAAGCGATGGGGATATGCCTCCGCCAGCGGGATTTTTGGGGAAGAGCGGCGCGGATTAATTCCAGGCTGGAATACCGTACGGCAAACCGCCGGCGCCGCAGCATCCAAATATATAATCCAATCAGCAGAGGGATTAATCCCAGTAGGAAAAGGAATCCGGGCCAGAGGAAGTCCATCTGTTACCTCCAATCCAGTCTTTCTTGATTCGCCGGCAAGGTCATGGTAGTCGGCTGAACCATAGCAATGAAAACAAGCCGCCTATCAACATGATAATGATGCTCGTCCCGGCGAATAGGGAAGTCAATTCGGTTTTTTCGGCTTTTTTGATCAACTGAGTATCCAGGTGGTCATAAATGTTGAGCAAATCCTGGGCATTCTGGGCGTTGTAATAGCTGCCGCCCGTGGTCTCGGAAATTTGCTTCAAAGTATTTTCATCGAGTTGTGTATGCAGGGAGAAACCATTGATGTGCACGGTTGTTCCTGCCGGGCTGCCAATCCCCACCGTGTAAATACGCACACCCCGGTCGGCGGCCGTTTGTGCGGCCACCAATGGATCTGGTCTTTCATTATTTTCCCCGTCTGAAAGCAGGATGATCACCGCCGGAGTATAGGTACCTTTGGGCACAGGTGTCGGCGATGGAGAGGGCGTCAGCAAGAGATTGCTGTAAATTTCCGAGGGCAGTCCACCGCCGCTGCTGGCTACATCGATCGCGTTAAGAGAAGCGGTTATGCCCTGTGCCACCGAGGTCCCATTCTGAGGCGACAATCGGTCAATGGCCGCCTGGACCGAGCCTGAATCAGTGGTCGGAACCTGAACCGCCAATCCGTTATCGCTGAAAGCAACTACGCCAATTTGAACAAAAAGAGGCTGCTTTTTGATGAAGTCACGCGCCGCAACTTTCGCGGCTTCCAGGCGGGTGGGTTTCAAATCGTCGGCTGCCATGCTGCCAGATACATCGAACATCAGGATCACTGTGCCTTCCTGCTTCGGTAAGGCCACCACCGCCTGGGGGCGAGCCAACGCGACGGCCAGGATGGTAAGGCCAATCACATAGAAAGCAACAGGGACATGCCGCCTTACGCCTGGCTGGTTCCCTTTTCCACCGGGAGCGAAACCCAGGTTGCCAAAATTGGCACGGAGTTGTTTTCTTCGTTGTTGCATCAGTAGATAAATTCCAACGAAGAGGGGAATGAGGAGCAGGGAAAAAAGCATCGCAGGCCAGATAAAGGACATAAGGGGAACCCTTTTACTTTCTACGCTGGCGTCTTAGAGTAGCAAAACGGACGATGGAACGCACCAGGTCATCTTCGGTGGAGAGGGATAACGCGCTGACTCCTGCGTGTTTGAATGATTGTGACAATTCTTCCTCTCGCAGGCGAGCGGCCTCTTCGAACCGCTGCCGGAACTTACGGTCGTGTGTGTCCACGTACATTTGATCGCCCGTCTCTGCATCTTCCATGACGATCAAGCCGATGTCCGGCAGTTCGACCTCGCGCGGGTCCAATAATCGGACGGTGAGAACTTCATGCCTTTGGTTGAGCAAGTTCAAAGGCCGTTCCCATCCGGGTGTGCTGATAAAGTCAGAGATAATGAAGACCAGTGAGCGGCGCTTGATTGCGTAAAGACCCCCTTCGACCAGAGGTTTTAGGTCTGTGAAAGTGGCCCGGGGCAAATAGGGCTGCTTGAGCAATTCATTGATCAGGTGAAGAACTTGTACCCGGCCGCCGCGAGGCTGGAGTGACTTTTCTATTCCGTCGCCATAAAAGATCGCCCCAACCCGGTTGCCATGCCGCGTCAATAATCTAGCTAACGTAGCCACGAAATCGATCAACACGTTCCGCTTGAGGCTTTGGGCGGTGCCAAAGTCAACCGAAGGGCTCAAATCCAGCAAGAACCAGGCGGTGATCTCCCGGTCTTCCGTATATTGCCTGACGTAAGGAGTATTCATGCGCGCCGTCACGTTCCAGTCAATGTAGCGGACATCATCCTCCGGTTGGTATTCGCGCAGGTCTGCGAAATCAACTCCGTAGCCATAAAAGAGGCTGCGGTAGTCGCCCTGCAACATACCGTCCAGCCGCCGGATCACTTTCCAATCGAGGCGCTGAAGGATACGTTCAGGCGTTGACGCGGTCGCGGGTATGCTCATGGAGGGGTACCACCGGGATTGGAATACGGTCCAGGATCTTTTTCACCAGTTCGTCGGGTGTAACGTTATCGGACAGAGCTTCATAGGTAAGCACCAGGCGATGACGAATTACATCCAGTGCCATGTCCGATACATCCTGGGGTAAAACATAATCACGACCGCGCACGAAGGCCAGGGCACGAGCAGTAAGTATTAAATTGATCGAAGCACGCGGGCTGGCGCCAAACATGATGTAATGCTCCAGCTCTTCCAAACCGACCTCTTTCGGTTTGCGCGTGGCTGTGACCATCCGGACGGCATATTCGATCAGGGACGGCTCGACAAACACCCGATCGACCTCTTTCTGCAATTCAACCAATTGTTTGGTGGTAAGAACCTTCTGCATAGCTTGCAGCATACCGGTCATACGTTCAACGATGACAAACTCTTCCGTTGGATTTGGATAACCCACCAACACCTTGAGCATAAAGCGATCCACTTGTGCTTCCGGCAAAGCATATGTGCCTTCGGTCTCAATCGGATTTTGAGTTGCCAGCACCAAAAAAGGATCTGGCACGGTGAAGGTTTCGCGGCCGATTGTCACCTGATGCTCTTGCATCACTTCGAGTAGCGCGCTCTGTACTTTGGCCGGAGCACGGTTGATCTCATCTGCAAGCAGCAGGTTGGTAAATACCGGACCCAGGGAGGTGTTGAATTCACCGGTCTTTTGATTGTAAATGCGCGTTCCGATCAAATCCGCGGGAACAAGGTCGGGTGTGAATTGTATTCGCTTGAATTCACCCCCGATCGCTTCCGCCAGAGTTTTGATGGCCATGGTCTTCGCCAAGCCAGGTACACCCTCCACGAGGATATGACCGCGTGCCAACAAGGCAACCACCATCCTTTCCAATAAGAGATCCTGACCTACGATAACTTTCTTTACCTCGTATAAGACCCGTTCCATGGGAAGGCCGTTCTCGTTATTCTTATTTTGTTCCATCTTTCAACTCCTTGGACTATTTTATGAATGGCTTTATATAAGCTGTTGCCGTCTCTGTCATCCTAACCATTTCGAGATTACTTTCCCAGCGTAAAGGGAGTCACCTTAATCCGGCGGCAATCCAGCCGCCCCACCGGCAATATTGATCGGGACTGCAAAACCGATCCCGATAAATACATCCTGGTCAGTTGGATTGGCGATTCCCTCAACGACTCCTATAACTTGACCGGCACGATTTAATAACGGGCCTCCCGAGTTGCCGGGGTTGATGGCTGCATCGACCTGGATCAGCCCTTTGAGGGTCACATCGCTGTTGTTGGGTTGAAAAGTGCGGTTAAAGCCGGAAATGACCCCCGCGCTCATCGAACTGTACAGGCCAAAGGGGTTGCCTACTACGTAAGCATCGTCTCCCACCTGCATGGCGCTTGGATTTCCCAACACCGCCGGTACGATCTGTGCAGGAGGGGTATCCGCCTTCAATACGGCAATGTCATTTTCCGGCTGGGTGGTGGCCACACTTGCGCTGGATTCGGTTCCATCCGCAAAAGTCAATTTAATACTGACGGCATTAGCCACCACATGCAAACTTGTCAGGATATCGCCGTTCGTATCAATGATTGTTCCTGTTCCCAGTTTATATTCTGTTTTCCCGTCCGATCCCGCGGCTTGTGATTGAATGAGGACAAGAGAAGGTTGGATGATTTGATACACAATTTCGGAATAGGCCGGCGGAGGTGTGGCAGAGGCAAGGGCTGCATTGACTGCCGTGCTTACATCATTTGAGGTTAATTGGGGAGAATTAGGAGTGATGAGGTGATAGAGCCAAAATCCGATAATGGCAGCCAGTATGCCGAAAAGGAATAACATCCCGCTCCGCGCGCTTGTCCGGAAACGTTGCAGGCGTTGTCGCCATCTTTCGGATCGTGTTGGTTTTGGTTCATCCATGTTCTTTCACCTCAAAAGGTGGGGCGGGTGAGACAGAGTTACGAAATCAGTTCCATCATGGGTCGTTTGAAGGTACCTGAACCAAACAGCGTCACAAATTGCGAATAATATATATTTCCCGGCGGAAAATCGATGTTGCGAGATTATATTATATAATTTATCATATTTGTATGAATATTTTATTAGTGTTTCTGTCTACCTGTCTATTTCTTTTGACATCTCCTATTTATGGAAGCATGGCGATATGGAAGTTGGTAAGTTTATTTCCTTGAGAGGCTTGTAAAATATTGTAAAATAATATAATGAAGCACTCTGATGTGAAAAGAGTATGCTCGAAATAGCAGTTTAATCAGGAAATGAGATCTTACAGTAACCTAAATTTTGGATGTAACAAGGCTTGTCAAGTCTTATTTTGGAATAGTTTCTAATATGCAGTCTCCGTCAAAGATCAGCAAAGCCTGGTATTCACCTGTCTTTTCGGAACTCCTCCAACACCGTCTGGAAGGGACGATACTTGTTGCTGTATGCATATTACAAATTGGGCTGCATTTGCTTGGGTTGTCAGGCTGGGTCTGCCCTTTCAAAGCTGTCTTCGGTATTCCCTGCCCAGGTTGTGGGCTGACCGCTGCGTTGGATGAGCTTTTGCACGGTCACCTGCTTGCATCCCTTCAAATACACGCATTTGCGCCGGTTTTTATGGTTGCCTTTTTGATCCTGTTGGTGAATATTCTCTTATCAGAGAAGCCGCGTAGCAAGCTTGTTGCTGCAATAGCTGAACTGGAAACACGAACCGGGATAACCGCCTGGGTGTTAGCAGCATTGATGCTGTATTGGTGTACTCGCTTGTTCAGTCTAGCTTGATGCCTGATTTCGTTATTCGTTCAAAAAAGAGGAGAATCTATGGGCTTTCTTCAATGGCTCGGTGGAGTATTGGCATTTGTGGCCGGTATCGTTGTTTTGATCAAACTCTTCCAAAAGGAAGGTGTCCTGAAAGGCATTCTGGGTTTGATCTGCATGATTTACACCTATATTTGGGGATGGCTCCATGTCAAAAATGAATCACTCAACTTGAAGAACTGGATGTACATTTGGACAGGTGCGATTGTTGTGGGCATGATCCTCGCCTATATAGGCAGGCAATAGCTGCAGATAACAATTCAAGGATCTATTCACCGGCATCAACACAAGCGATACACTTCAAACCAAAAAGTCCAACCCTTTTTCCGGGTTGGATTTTTTGAATTGTATGCTTTCCTTTACATTATATCAAGTTTACTTGACATTTCCTGGAAATGGTTGTAGAATACCTGTGTCAAGTAAACTTTACAAGGAGATACATGATGAATGAAGAACTTAAATCCATATCAAGTATTGAGCTACGGAAGAATCTTATTACTGGCGCAATCGCCGGTATCATGCTGGGCGTGGCTTTCGGGATTGGCTTTGACAGCCTGTGGCTCGGCATACTCGTCGGTGTTCTGTTCGGGTTGGCCATAGGCTACCGCATCAGCCGGGCACCCCTCAAAATGCGCTATCCCATGTACATGATCAGGCGTATTCTCCTGGCAGGCGGCTTCACGATTCTGGCGAGCCTGATTTATGCAACCTTGCTGGAGCGCGGTTGGACCGGCACTCCCGCCCTCCTGGCCGCCCTGGTCCCCATCGCTGCCTGGGCCTTCCTGGTAATCTCATTGGGTATGGCGATTGCCAGCCTGGATGAGCTTCAACGCCGCATCCAAACTGAGGCCATCGCCATCGGCTTTGCCGGCACCGTCATTGTTTGCGGAGGAGTTGGCCTATTGGGAGTGGCGGGCATCCTCCCGGCATGGAACTGGGGACTGGTAATCTTTGTGCTGGTTTTCATGTGGTTCATCGGGAAAATGTGGACCCTGTGGAGGTACCGATGAAGAACCGCCTGAAGGTGCTGCGTGCCGAGCGGGACTGGTCCCAGGCAAAGTTGGCGGACCTGTTGGATGTGTCCCGGCAAACGGTCAATGCCCTTGAGACCGGCAAATACGACCCTAGCCTGCCGCTGGCCTTCAAGCTTGCAGCCTTGTTCGCGTGCAAGATCGAGGATATTTTTCAGCCGGAAAACAGTGAGAGAAATAAGTAACGATTAATAAGCTAAGCGGCACACCCCGCCTAAGAGAACTATTGGCGGGGCTTTTTTGTCGGGATGGCCGCTTATTCATATAAAATCTTCATCATATCTTTACGCTTCGTAAACCACCGGGAATGGGTTGAAAGGTAGAATTCAGACAGAAAATTGGGAGGACAAGATTGTCTCCATCGCCGCCACGGTTTTTGAAATCATTTTCGTGGTGGGAAGTACATGGAGAGCTTTATAAGAAAATGATCCGCCGGTTTACCAGTCAGTCATTCTTCAGTTGACGGAAAGGAGTGACCTATCGAAAAGTCCAACCAAACTCTGACCCCCATGCAAAAAAACGGCCTCCTCAGCGGTGAGGAGGCCGTCGTCATTTGATTGGGTAGATCATTCGTAGCGGAACCGCCAGATGCCGACTCCGAAGAACACTGCTGCAAATCCCAGCAGGACGCCGGCTTCAAGCAGGATGGAGGATAATCCTTGCCCGCGCAGGACAATATCGAGCAGCCCGCGCATGGCCCAGGTGGTCGGCAGGATTTTGACCGCATTTTGGACGGCCTGAGGGAACATTTCAAGCGGGTACCAGCAGCCGCCCAGCAGGGCCATCACCATACCGGTCATAATGCTCAGGCCGCTCGCCTGGCTTTCCGTCTTGACAAGAGTCCCCAGTGTTGTCCCCAGGGCAGCCGCAGCCAGTGCAGAGGCAACCAACATCACTGCCAGGGCAAGAGGTTGGCTCCCCCAGTTGAGTTTCATCACCAGAATGCCGAACCCGACCAAAAGGAGCATTTGTACCAGGGCGGTCGCCACCTGTCCGAATATAGTTCCGATCAAGTAGGTGCTTTTGCGGGTGGGAGAAACCAATAAACGGCGCAAGGTGCCTTTCTGGCGTTCGTACGCGAACATGCCGGAGATGGCTATCAAAGGAATAAATACCCACGTGATCAATTGTCCGGCGGAAGAGTTGGTGCGCGGGTTGTAAGGGATCGAGTTCGGGAGTATTGCCCCTGGATTCCGTGACCCGGCTGGGAGCCGCGGAGAGCAGTGACTGGGCTTGTTTGAGCGCCGCATCGAAATAAGCTTGTCGCTCCACATTGGATGCGAACGGCTGGATCTTTTCGGCAGCGGCAACACTGGCATTGGCTATATCCGCCGCGCTGCTAACCCGGCTGATCACTGACATGACCGCCCTTTGCGCCACCATGGCACTCAGGTTATTGGGCTGCTGGCGCAATTCCAGCTGAATACTACCCTTCTCAATGTGCGCCAGGTCAAATTCTGCCGGGATAACCAGCACGGCGTTCGCGCTTCTTTGCGAAAATTGAGCTTCGGCTTTGGCAAGGGTCATCAACTCTGGTCGTACAGCCTGGGAGTTTTGTAATGCTGCCACCAGGTCTGCTGAAAGGGGCGAATTGGCTTCATCCACGACGACCAGTCTGACGCGGCTGTCTGCACTGCCCCCCGTCCCGCCGGCCAGTACTAATGTAAAGACGATCGGCAGGATCAGGAAAAACAACCATTCGGACCAGCCGGTGAAACGCAAGAGTGTATCTTTCAAGGCAATGGCAAAGATTTTTTTCATGTGTAAAACTCCTATCTGGCAGTCAATCCGCGCCGGTTAAAGAGCAGGACTGCAATTACGAACAGGACCAGACCCATGCCAAGCAAGGCCAGGATAGGCGTCAGGATGTCATGCAAACCTCCGCCTAAAGCCAGGGTGGTGAACCCGTCCAGCCCCCAGGCATTTGGGCTGATCTTGGTAATGAGGCGGAACCAGGCCGGCATATTGTCCGTATTGATAAAACCACCGCCCAGGATCCCGAAGATGAGCATAAGGGCTGAACCGATTGCATCAATCTGGCCGGGAGTTTTGGTCACGGCTGTGAGCAGCAAGCCCCATCCGACCGCCCCAAACACCGCCGCCAATACCAGCGCCAGCACTGCAAGAGGGTCGCCCCACTCCAATTGGAAAATAAGGGTTGTTCCCAGGATCAATACCAACATTTGGGCTGCACCGGTCAAAAAGATGCCGATCATCTTACCGCCTAATACCTGCGCCGGCATGGTCGGCGAGACCAGCAAACGTGGCAGCGTGCCCTGGTTGCGTTCGGTCAGGAGCGAGCGGCCCCCGTGACTGACGGTATACATCAGGAACATCATGGCCATGCTGGGTGCCAGTAGCGCCAGAATGTCAAATTTAACCTGGCTTCCACTGGAAGTAACGTTGTTCAGGACAATGGATTGGCTCTGCCCGGCTTCATTGGCCTGGCTGATTCCGGCCGTCAGCGCAATTGCCTGGGCTTGCTGGGCTTGCAGCCGGCCGCTGGTAACAAGTTGCGTGACCGTTACTTCCCCGCCTGCCCGCCCCACTTCCACCTGGCTGATGAACTCATCCAGGATGGTCTTGATCACACCAACGCTGGTCGGAGTGGTGGGATTCGTATACAACTCGAGCTGAACTACCGCGCCCGAAGATGTTTGTCCCTGGGGAGGAATTACACTTTCTGTGAAACCCGCCGGAATAACGATCGCTGCGACAGCTTTATTTTCGTCCACTTGTGAGAAAGCGGAAGTCGTGTCGTTGGAAAGACTTGGATCGACCAGTTCGTCCAGGTCTTTCGATTGAAAAGCATCCACCAAAGCATTTCCGAGCTGTTTGCCATCCTGGTTGACCAGCACGACCGGAATGTGGCTGATACCGCTCGATGAACCCCCGCTGAAGCGGCCGGTGACCAACCCCAGGCCGAGCGTCAAAAGGAAGGGAGCCAGCAGCATCAAGATAAGTGCGGCTTTATCCCGGAAAGCGATTTTGAGGTCTTTGAAGCCTATAAGGAATAATTTTTTCATTTGAATCTCCATAAAGGTAATCGGGGCGGCAGGAATTCAATGCTCAGGCGGCTCAATTACCTGCTCTTTGATCTTTGATTCCTAGTCTCGCAGCGCTCTTCCCGTCAGGCTCAGAAAGACAGCTTCCAGGTTGGGCTCGCAGATATCAACCGAGCGAATTTTGGTGCCCAGTTCGTTGGCTTTAATGATCACCGGCGCCATGATCTCTTCAGCGGCTGGAGTGATAATTGAAATGGTGTGATCGGTCACGTCTGCATTCAAGATGCCATGAATGTTGCGCACCGCACTCGCCAGGGCCTCTCCATTCTGGTTTTCATCGATGTGCAAAACGAGTGTATCGTTTTCACCCACCTGCTGGTTAAGTTCGGCCTGAGTGCCCAGTGCGATCAACTCACCATGGTCGATAATGCCAACACGGTCGGAAATCTCCTCGGCTTCTTCCATGTAGTGAGTGGTATACAAGACAGTCATGCCTTGCTGGTTGAGCGCTTTGACCGAGTCAAGGATGGCGCGGCGGCTTTGCGGATCGATGCCCACGGTCGGCTCATCCATGAAAAGTAAACGCGGCTTGTGAAGCAGCCCCACGCCGATATTTACCCGCCGCTTCATCCCACCCGAATACGTTTTGATACGATTCCTGGCCTTATCCGCCAGACCAATCTGCTCCAGCACTTCATCCACGCGGGTTTTGAGCGATTTGCCCGAAAGACCATACATCTGGCCCCAAAAGTTCAAGTTCTCGCGGGCAGTCAGGTCATCGTAGAGAGCCAGTTCCTGCGGGACGACGCCAATCAAATTCCGGACCGCCATCGGGTCGTGTGTAACCGAATGTCCGCCGATGGTCGCTTCGCCGCTGGTCGGGAAAAAGAGGGTGGACAACATGGAAATGGTGGTGGTCTTGCCGGCTCCATTGGGACCGAGCAGACTGAATATTTCACCTTCCTTGATTTCGAACGAGATCCCGTTGACGGCGGTGAAATCACCGTACTTCTTTACAAGGTCTTTTACTTCAAGTATGGATGTCATATGCTACTCCTGCAGAAATAGGTATTAAAGGATATAACGTACTTCACTGAAACAAGTTGCCTGGCGATCATTATTCATTTTTCTTTGAACGACCCCTGTACACTAAAAGGATCAGGCCGATGAAGATCAAAATGACGGCATACACCATATTGAGATCCTCCCATCGGACCGCCCCTTTCGTCACCAGGATGCTGCCTCCGATCAACGCCATGATCCCGCCGGGGATAAGCGCCCACCATTGAGTACAGGTGAATAAAGCCGTCAGCAAGGTAATGAGGAACCATCCCATCGCAAAACACAACAGGAAGACTCCATTCTGCTGCTCAACCGGAAAATGCCAGGGACCTTCCATGACCAGGATGCCCAGTCCGATTCCGCTCAACACGCCACCCGGGATGATCCAGCCGCTCCGGTGTGAGACAGAACCCCACACAAGCATGGCGCAACCCAATACCAGAGTTGCGTACGCGCTGATGTCAAACCACTGTTGGAGCAAAACCGTTAACCCGAACAGGATCAAGATGATCCCGCCAACAAGACGGTGGTTGAACATGTGGCTATTTTTCTTTTCAAGGATTGGATCCATTTTTGCCTCTTTTTTGTTTGATTGATCGCAAGGATACCCCTGCAAGAGGCAACGCCACAGTACCGCTGGATAGAATTCGAGGCCAGCCAGGATAGATTTATTCTTGTGACTTTAGGAGGATAAGAAGGGAATTTCGTCTATGACTTTTGGAGGAGAAGGATCAACCTGTTCAGGAAATCAACCCCAATTCCTGACCTTTCAGGACCGCCTGTGTGCGATCGCGCACCCCCAGTTTATCGATCAGGCTCGAAACGTGATTTTTAACCGTTCCTTCGGTGATAACCAGTTGCTCTGCGATTTCCCGGTTGGATAACCCTTGTGCCAGCGCGTTTAGGACTTCGCGCTCCCGCTCTGTCAAGGGAATAACGAGGCCATCTGCGGTAGTGTTGGCAGGCGCAGGTTTATCGTTTGCCGTAGCCAGGCGGGAGAACTCGGCCAGCACTTTGCGGGTCAGCCGCGGTTCAATGAGCGCCTCCCCGGCTGCCACCTTGCGGACTGCGTCTGCCATTTCTTCACTGCTGATATCTTTCAAAAGGTACCCACGTGCACCGGCCTTTAACCCCTCAAAGACAGTTTCGTCATCTTCAAACGTGGTCAGGATGATGACCTTTACTTCCGGGATAACGCGCCGTGATTTCACGGGTGGCCTCAACGCCATCCATCTCCGGCATGCGCACATCCATCAGAACTACATCGGGATGGATGGATTCCACTTGTTGGAGCGCTTCCCGGCCGTTGGCCGCCTGTCCCACCACCTGGATGTCGGGTTCGATCTCCAGCAGGAGGCGGATACCCTGGCGGATAAGGGTCTGGTCATCCGCCAGAAGGACTTTGATCATGGATGACCTCATTCAATGGGATCGTCACGTCAACTTGAAATCCGCTGGTCAGGCCAGGGCCGCAACAAAATTCTCCACCCAGTTGGTCCACCCTTTCCTTAAGTCCCTTCAGACCATAACCGGCCTGATCCGTGGAAATGGTGTCAGGTTTTTGTCCATCGTCACTGACAGCCAGCCGGACGTTTTCGGCGGTATATTCCAACTTCACCAAAATATGCTTTACTTCCCTGCCATGCTTTTGAATATTGGTCAGGCTTTCCTGTACGGCTCGAAAGAGAGTCTGCCCGGCAAAGGCCGAAAGCTCGATGGGATTTCCACTGGTCTCGAAATGAGACTGCAGGCCCGTGTGTTCGTCAAAATCACGGACAAGGTTTTTTAACATTATGTCCAGGGGTTGACTCTCCGCAGGTGATTGGCGCATCACACCCACGCTGCGACGGACTTCCTCCAGCGCAGCCTGTGCCTCCGCTCGGGATGTTCGAATGGCTTCCGCAGCAGCCTGAGGATTACGCTCCACCAGTTTATCGGCTGCCTGGAGCTGTATGCTCAGGACGGTCAGGTGATGGCCCAATCCGTCGTGAATATCGCGCGCCATCCGCATGCGTTCTTCGGCAATGGCCAGTTCCTTTTCCTTCTGTTGAGCGGCCTTCAATTCAAAATGGGCGGTCTGTAACTCTTTTACGAGGCTCTCTGCCCGCATCTTTTCCAGTTCAGAACGGAGCTCCAACAACGTAAAAACCAGCACGAAGATCATGCCTGTCAAGAATTGGGCCCCAGTTGAGATCAATTGATCGTTCGACAACCCATACGCTTTCAGAATACCCAAAGCAATACTCAGGCTGATCAAACAATAAAGTGCCCCATTCGGCCACACGCCGAACATGACAGCAAACTGGGCCACCTGCATGAACAACAGGAAAATGATCTCGCCGCGACCGGTCAAGGCGAACGCCCCCAGGACCAATAGATTCGTCACGATATTAAAAATCCAGGCTGATGAAACAATGTGCGTTCTGATAAAACGTTGGTCGTTGGCTTGAAACCATAAGATATTGATCACCAGCAGCACTGCCAGGGCCAACACGGTTCCATAGAAGCGCCAGTCGAGTTTTTCGATAGAGTATGTAAGAATAAAAATCACCAACACGGAAAAGATCATGAAATAGCTGATCCACTGCATCAGCAGGGGGCCTTCCGTGTTTTTTTTGAACCAGGCAGTAAGTTTTGAGAAGTTGGCGGTAGTTGTTTTCATTGCCTTGAGTATTCAATCATTTCGTATTCACTATTTCTTCTGACACTAGAGATTGCTTTTCACTAACCTTGCCAGCCGCCCGGCGATGTTTTCGACGATCGAATCGGGAACGCCGTCAATGGCCTTGGACTGGAACCGCAAGTCCACCGGGTCATTAACATAATCCACCACCAGGAATTGGCCTTGTTCAGTGAGGGCGATCTCGGTGGAAAATAAATGCAAACGGCAAATCTGGGCGATGCGGGCTGAAACCTCATTCAAGCCTCGCAGACCGAAGCGGGCTTTTTCTTCCGCAGAAACGCGTGTGTAAATATGGGTGTTTTGATCCCACCAACATGGGTAGATTGCGCCATGGCAGACCAGGATACGGAACCAGGCTTGCCGACCATCCAGCTGGCAGGTCCTGACATGGGCTTGCAAGAGATACTTTTCGTGAGGGAACTGTTGGCGGGCAACCTGTACCTGCTCCCAGGAGGAAGCCTCCAGGATGACTCCATTCCCTCCGCCTTCGCAGGCCGGTTTGATGGCGAAACAACCTCCAAGCGGAGCCAGGTCCGGGCAATGCAGGGAGGAATGTTGGGAATGCGGAGAAAGGATGATGGTGTAAGGGGTATGCAGGCCATGACTGATGAACTCCAGGTGCATCGTGGCCTTGTCACTCGCCCAAAGGGTCTGCTTCTGAGGATTAATGCAGAAAATCCTGTGCTTGCGGGTCCAATCCACCAATGGCTGGAAGCGCTCATCCTCTTCAGAAGCACGATCCAATAGCGTAGTGAACGTGATTTCTTTGTTTTGCAATCCACTCAAAGTCTGTGGCAGGTTCTCCGGAGTAACTAGCAAGAGCGATACATCATTTGTAGCGCAGGCGGCTTCAAAAATGTGAACGAAGTCGGCATCATACTCCCAATTCCAGGCTAAACAGACGTCATAGTGGGACATCAAAGTCATTATATGTTTGAAAAAGGCAGGAGTCAATAATCTGGACTAAGCTAATCTGATTTAATAGTCAGTTTTTATCCAAATTATTTATACAAAGAAGCGAAAATTAACCGGTGTTCTTCAGTCCGGCCGCGATCCCATTGATTGTCAGGATGATGACCTCCCGTAATGCCTGCGATTCTGGCCCATTGACGTCCGGCAGGGCGCGCAGCCGGCGCAGCATTTCGATCTGAATGTAATTCAACGGGTCAATATACGGATTGCGCAATTGAACCGCGTTCTGGGTGACCGGTTCAAGCTCCATCAAGGATTGGTGCCCGCTGATGGAGAGAATGGCCTGCTGCGTACGTTCGTATTCGTTCTTAATCGCCTGGAAAATTGTGTCCGCCAGTTCGCGGTCGGTCACCAGATCCACATAAAGGGCGGCGATCTCCATATCCGCCTTGAGCAAGGAGACTTCGGTATTATCCAGCATGGTTTTAAAGAAGGGCCAACCGGTGTACATTTCCCGCAGCAGACCCTGGTCCGAGGCGGCCGCGAGGCCTGTTCCGAGGCTGAACCAGCCTGGCAGGTTGAAGCGGCTTTGCATCCATGAAAAGACCCACGGGATGACACGGATCTGTTCCACTGCACCGATCCTGGAGCGGGCAGCCGGCCGCGACCCGATGTGCAGCCGCTTGATCTCATCGATCGGGGTGGCTTCCTGCCAGAATTGGATGAACCCCGGTGTTTCGTAAACCAGATTGCGATAAGCCCGCTGTGCAGCCGCGGCCATCGTATCCAAGGCCTGCCGCCACTCAACCGGAACCTTCGCCCTTTCAGGAATAACCGGGCCGGAAGCCAACAAGATGGCATGGACAATCTGCTCGAGATGGCGATGCGCCAGTTCAGGGTTGGAATAGCGGGAGGCGATCGTCTCTCCCTGCTCGGTCAGGCGGAAACGTCCATTGATGCTCCCGACCGGCTGAGCCCGGATGGCATGGTTGGCCGGGCCGCCTCCGCGAGCCACCGTCCCGCCGCGGCCATGGAAGAGGGTCAGAGTGACGCCGTAGGTCCTGGCAACCTGTGAAATTAACTCCTGAGCCTGATAGAGCGACCAGTTGGCCATCAGGTAACCGCCGTCCTTATTGCTGTCAGAATAGCCGATCATGACAATCTGTTCATTGTTGCAACTGCCCAGGTGAGAGCGATAAACCGGGGAGGCAAAAAGCGTTTCCAGCATTTTCGCAGCGGCTTTCAGGTCCGCAATGGATTCGAACAAGGGAGTGATCTGCAGCCCCTGGTCACATTTCGCCCAGCGCGCCAGCAGCAGAACGGTCAGAACATCCGCTTCGGAATGGGTCATCGAAATGACCATCGGACCCAACAAGGCATGTCCGTAGATGCTGACCACGCGTCCGATCAATTGGAATAACGCCCAGGTTTCTGCGGTGGTGGTGGTAACACCCGGATGGCTGGAGAGTTCGGGGCTGGGTTCGCCGAGCAAACGGAAAAGCAGGGCGGTGCGTTCCGGGCCGGGGAGATGTTCAAAATCGGGGGTAATTTCCAGTGCCCGCAGGATCTCACCCAGGGCGGCGTTCAAACGGCTGGCATCTTCACGAATGTCCAGCCGGGCAGCATTTAAGCCGAAGATCTGTAATTGTCGGATGGCCGTCTTGAGCTCGGTCTGTGCGATGGCGGGAGGCATGGCCCGTGAAATGATCTCAACAGGTTGGATTAAGTTACTCCAGCCTCACCCGTGCCGGATGAGGTTCGGCTTTGAGCAGGTTGGCCTTCATATTATCGCGGGAGGCATCTGCCAGGTCAGCCGCCAGCAGGGAAAGCACCAAGCGGTATGGCTCGTTGGCGTAGCGCCCTTCAATATACACAGCATGAGGCGGGAACGGGCGGCGCCGCTCGATCCAATCGGTCAGCTCTTGCGGGACCGGGTAGCGGCGCAAACTCAGGCTCAAGCGGCGGGACAGCTCCTGCAATGTACGGCGGTGGTTTTCCACTGCCAGGCCTCTATGCAAATGCAAGGTTTCTGCTGTTACATCAGTAGTGACATTGGGGTTACCATCCCGGTCGCCGCCGATCCAGGAAGCCAATTGCAGCCATTTATGTTCAACCGCCAAGCCGGGATATTGGCGAGCCAAAGCCATTTCCAGGTCGTGATAAATGGCCGGGATGGTGTTCCAAAAGACTGAATTTACAAAATACAGACCGGTGCGGACTTCATCCGCGGCGGCGGGCATAGCCGTGCGAGCACGCTCGGTCAGCCAGAGGATCGAGATTTCCGTATGCAAGGCTGTAAGGATCTCATCGCGTTCACGCCTGGATGGTTTTTCAATGCTGATCCGGCGCAACAAGCTGGAAATACGTTGAAGTTTCGAGAGCACGGTCCGACGGCGGGCTTCGGTGGGATGAGCCGTCAACACCAATTCAATGGATAATTTCTCTAACAGGGCTGCCATCTGCTCAGGGGTCATCCCACGAGCTTTCAGGGTGGCAATTGCCTCGCCGATGGACTCACTGACAGCCTCGGGATATTTTTCATCGATGTTCTGGCGGATCAGGCGAACACGATGGTTCTCCTCGGCTAGATTAACCAGGTCAAAGTAAGTGGCAAAGGCAGCCGCGACGGGTCGCGCCTCCTCCAAACTCAAGGCCGAGACGGCTTTTTGCAGCCGCCGAGCGGCTTTGGGGTCACCGCTCCGGCGCGCTTTGGCATAGGCGCGGATGTGCTCTTCAGTATCGAAAATGGCCGGGGATTCCAGCTCCGAGAGGACCTGGCCAAGCAGATCGCCGAGCAAGTGTATGGTTTGAGAAAGATCCATAAATAAATGCTTCTTAATTTAATTGACCTAGTATATCTGAAAATGAAAAGCTGTGGCACTCAATCTGCTGCCTGTCTGTGCTATACTCAAACGGGTTTCGACCTGTTCCAGTTGCTACAGGAGGATAGACCATGAAAATCACCTCGAATGTCCACCTTATTCCCGACGTCTTTGCCAATTCCTATTTGATCATTGAAAAGCTAGGATTAACCGTGATCGATGCCGGCTTGCCCGGCAGCCATAGAAAAATCCTGGGCTACCTGGCCCAACTGGGATACGCACCAAAAGGGTTGAAGCGGATCATCATCACTCATGCCGATTACGACCACGTAGGCGGGCTGGCTGCTCTTGAAAAGGCGACCGGCGCCCGAGTCTTTGCCAACTCTGCTGAGGCCAAGGCCATGGCCAATGGGCGTTCCTCCCGCCCGCTCAAGCCATCCAATATTTTTACTAAAGTTATCTTTGGGATAATGAACCGGTTGTCCAAGGCGGCACCGGTACAAGCAGACGAATTCCTGATTGACGGCCACGTCCTGCCTATTTTAGGGGGGTTGCAAGTGCTGGAGACATTCGGCCATACACCCGGGCATATTTCACTCTATGCCCCTTCTGAAGGGATCTTATTCTGCGGTGATTCGATTGTCTCAGAGAAGAACGGCCTGCGCGGCTCGACGGGATCCAACACCTGGGACCAGGCCAGGGCAGACGAGTCGGTCCAGAAACAAGCCGCATTGAGGGCGAAAATCGTCTGCTCGGGACACGGGCCGGTGGTGATGGAAGCGGCCAACAAATTCCCGCTTGTCTAATTTTTCTTGTAGAAGGAATAAGGATATACCTTTATGACCAGGTGATGGGATCCATTTACCTGGTCTTTTTCAGCACTTCCCCCAGGCGGTTAATTTCATCCAGCGTGTTGTAATGGACTGCGCCGACGCGCACCATCGCGCCGGTCTGCTCAACCCCCAGGCGTTCGGTGATCGCCAGGGCATAATAATTCCCATCCCAGACATATATGTTTTCCTTCGCCAGAGCCTTTGCCACGTCCAGCGGAGCCAACCCCTCCAGCCGGAAGGAGAAGGTGGGAACACGTTCATCCAGGCGGCGCGGGTCAGCCAGGCCATACAAGCGCAAGCCCGGGACAGATTCAAGGGTTGACAGAAGCGCCCGGCTGAGTTCGAACTCGTGGGCGCACAGGACCGTCATGGCTTTCTTCAGTTCCAGGCGACGGCCGGTATAACCTTTCCCGCTGAGGCCTTCCTCCTGCTCGCCGCCGAATGTCTTTCCAACCCATTCCAGGTATTCCAGCGCGCCCAGCACGCCGGCAATGCCTTCGTGGTTCTGCGTGCCGGTTTCCCATTTGCCCGGGAGGCTATCCGTGGCCGGGCGAACCTTGTATGCCTTCATTTCTTCCAATAATTCAGCCCGGCTATACAATATCCCCGCATGGGGGCCGAAGAATTTGTACGAAGATGCACAATTCACAAAATATGATTACCTTTACTGCACATCTTGTTATCAACCCAGTTCAAAAACGAATTGGTCAAATAATAATCAAATTAAGTGATGGGCTATAATTGAATTTCACCCTCACCCACTTAGTTTCTGGAGGCGATTGAATGACTCTTGATTTACCATCCATCCGAAACCAGTTTCCTTCCCTCAACCGACCGGCTGTATTCTTCGACAACCCTGGCGGCACACAAATTGCCAAACAATCTCTTGAGCGAGTCAACAAGTATCTGCTGGAATGCAATGCCAACCATGAAGGAGTATTTGCCACCAGCGTCGCATCAGACGCCATTTTGGACGAAGCCCATCGCGCCATGGCGGATTTCTATAATGCCTCCGGTCCGGAGGAAATCGTTTTTGGCAATAACATGACAACGCTTACGTTTCAGATCAGCCGTTCTATTTCACGCGACTGGCATGAAGGAGATGAAATTGTGGTCACCCGGCTTGACCACGATGCGAACGTAACCCCATGGGTATTAGCGGCGCAGGATCGGGGATGTAAGGTGACCTGGGTGAATTTTGAAGTGGAAAATGGGACGCTCAAATTGGAGGAACTTCAAAAAGCCCTTGAGCGCAGACCTCGTCTACTAGCAATTGGGTATGCTTCAAACTCGCTAGGAACTATTAACCCAATTGCAAAAATCACTACAATGGCGCATGCTGTTGGCACATTAGTATACATTGATGCAGTCCAGTATGCGCCACATGGCCCCATCAACGTAGAAAAACTGGATTGCGATTTCCTAGTTTCTTCAGCCTACAAATTCTTTGGTACTCATGCGGGCATCCTTTATGGCAAGTATGAATTATTAGACAAGTTATTTGCCTACAAAGTGCGTCCCGCAACAGATCGTTTACCAGGCAAATTTGAAACCGGCACTCAAAACCATGAGGGCATTGCAGGTGTGCTGGGAGCCATAGAATATTTTGAATGGATTGGCAAGGAATTTGGAGTTGAGCAACTAGAGGGGCTGTTGGATGTGGGCTACAAAGGACGCCGCCTTGAACTCAAGAAGGCGATTGTTGCCATTCGCGCTTACGAGTTTGAACTCAGCAGGGCATTACTAAAAGCTCTAACATCCGTACCCGGCCTTACTA
Organism: uncultured Chloroflexia bacterium; assembly: GCA_963831885.1. GTDB lineage: Bacteria > Chloroflexota > Anaerolineae > Anaerolineales > Villigracilaceae > UBA877. The sequence continues at coordinate 387,488 of CAWHSJ010000002.1, forward strand.
TATTTGGCCTTACAGATGCCAATCACTTAGATGAGCGAGTGCCTACGTTTTCCTTCAGATTAAATAATCTACACCCACATCTTATTGCTGAAAAACTGGCTCAGGAGGGTATTTATGTTTGGGATGGTAACTATTATGCGATTAACGTAACAGAGCAGCTTGGACTGGAAGATAACGGTGGCATGGTTCGAGTAGGCGCAGTGCATTACAATACGATGGATGAAATTGAAAGCTTGAAAGTGGCTTTGATGAAAATCAGCGCCGGCAAATGAAGGTCGAAAAGTTTCAAGACGGTAAAAATTTCACGCATCGTTCCTACCAACGAAGAGTTTTAATTAGCACTTTCGGGCGGGTATAACTTCAATACGTTTTAGGCCCGGCGGGATTCGAACATCCGACCAAGCGATTATGAGTCCGGACGTCTCTCCTCCATAGGGTCTAATCCCTTGCCTCATCCAGGTCTGACGATTGATACCAGCGTGTGCACATTCACCCCGCTGAACCTCGCTTCGATTGCACCTCTGATCGAACAGGGCGTTCGCTCGTCGGAATATCTCGTTGAACCATTTTCAATTTGATGGGCTGTCTCACGAATGAGACAGCCCATTGTTTTCGGTTAGTGATATGATTTCAAGCAGGCCTGCAAATTGCCTGCCCCGCCAGGGAAGGCAGCACCGGTATGAGCATAATTTAACGACGATGAAATTCAATGAGGTCGGGTTTCGATTAGCAAAAAATCATTAGGAATTTATTCTTTCCAGTTGACGAAAATAAGAAACTTGCCTGATTTATTGTGAAGGCTCCTCGGATCATCCAATAACCCGTGATGAGATTTTCGTATCCATCTAATTATGAATGCCTGCTATTCGCCGGCACGAAACACATCGAGGATCTGACTACTTTCTGATCCGGATCTGGTCCAGGTACACAGCGCCCAGGACAATGAAACCGTTCAGGAAGGTAGGGATGTTAGGGTTGGCGTTCATCATCGTGAGGCCCATACTGAGGGTAGAGAGGATGAAGGAGGCAATCACTGTGCCCCCTACGCTGCCAACCCCTCCCGCAAGGCTGGCCCCGCCGATCATTGCACATTCGATCGCGATAATCTCGTAACCGACCGCGCCGCCAGGCGGGGCCCCCAAACGAGAGGTGAGCAAAACTCCGACGAGTCCCGCCAGCAGGCCCGCGAGCACGTAGGCCATTATCCTGACGCGAACGACCTTTATTCCCGCAAAACGGGAAACCTCCAGGTTGGAACCGACCAGGTGGATATATCGCCCAATCCTGGTTTTTGATAATAGCAGATGGGATAACACCGCCACGAATACCATGATAATGACTACCCAGGAGATGCCGGGGAAGGCAACAATGCGCGCCCCAGTCGCATCGTGGGAGAAAATCCTGAAAACGGGATTATTGGCCAAATCGCCCAAGCCGGCAGGCACAGGGAATGGCGCTGGGTGGGAAGCCGCGAAAACATAGAATCCCCCCAAGATACCATAGATGAGGGTCGCCATTGCGAAGGTGGTTAGAAAGGACGGCAAACGCATCCTGGCAACCAGGAACCCATTCACGAAGCCGATCATTCCGCCCAGACTGACAGCCAAAATCATCGATATCCAGATGGGTATTCCTGTCACGGCAAACACTACCACGGCGGTTCCCGAAAATGCGACCACGGCCCCGAGAGAGAAATCTATGCCTCCGACAATCAACACCAGGGTTGCGCCTATTCCGAGGATGGTGAAAGTGCTTGTCTGCACGAGGAGATTGAGCACGCTGCGAACGGTCAAGAAATTGTGCGCGAAGATCGAGAAGGTGACGAACAATACCACGAAGACACCAAGGGTCAAAAGCCTTTTCTGGAATAATTTGAGCAGGCTCCATTTCAATTGTGGCGCGGAATCTTCCGCGAAGGGAATGGATTTTTCAATTTTCATAAGGTCGACCTTCTAAAATTTGAAATATTCCACTATACGGGTGCAGCTGTAAAAACAATAAAACCAATCCATTTCAGCCTACAAGCGTATGCCGGATCCGCTCAAGGCTGAAAAGCGTGAGAATGGCAAGAACAACCATCCAACCAAAAGGGACCTGGAACTGAACCAACCGGCCGGCGACGATTGCTAACAGGCCAAGTCCAAGAGCCAAGGCCAGGCTCTGGTAATGCTTCCTTTCGATGAGAGTCAGCGAGGTGGAGGGTGAATGGTTTGTCAGGGAACGATCCCAAAGAACAACATCCCAACCAGCCAGGGCGAGGGCGGCGCCAAGCAGCATCAATAAGTGTACGGCGCCGGTGAGCAACCCGGTGACGGCCAGGCTGACAGAGAAAACAAGCGCCCATGAGGGTGGAAATCCAAACGGCCATTTGATGGTAAACAGCCAGGCCAGCAAGGAAAAAACCATGACCAGGGCGGCAATCCACACCTTTGTTGTTGCAAAGCCAGCCCCCAGGCAAATTACGGAGATCATGGGACAAGCCAGGCAAATGATTTTCCGGACAGGCATACCTTTGTCTTCCTAACGTTCCCGTTGAATATGAGAATGGCTGAGCGCCGCCCGGATGAGCGGGTCCAGAGGCTGGTTGACATGCCAATCGATCACGGGGATCCAGAGTTGGGCAATCTTGCTGAATTCCCGGTCGCGTTCAACTTTGGTAAGACGGGTAGCCAAGCAGGTGGCAAGGTCATTCGGGAGCAAAGGGCGGGCAAAATCGATCGGATCGGGACTGATCAGCAGCACCTGGTAGCCATAGGCACGCAGGCGGGGAAATAAATGCCAATCATTAGGAGCAAGCGGGCTGAGGACGAAGAGAAAGGTATGACTCGAAAAAACATGAAGGGGGATTGATTCAAGGCTGCGGACGTTTTCATCCGCGGCGGTGTCAGCCTGGCTGAGCGCATGAAGAATCCGGTTGAGCTGCACTTTGCCATAGCCGGGAAACAGGTCGAGGCTATGTTTCCCATAGACGAGCAGGCTCACCCGATTTCCCTGGCTTAGGAATACTTCGGCCAAAGAGGCTGTCGCCCGGACGGAATGTTCAAACAAGTTGTCTTCGCCCACTTTAAGGTCGGTCCCTTGGCGAGCATCCAGGATCAAGCCGATATCGCCAATCTCTTCCTGTTCAAATTCCTTTGTAAAGAACTGGTGCGGGTGGCGGGCCATCCTGCGCCAATCAAGCCGGCGGAGCGGATCGCCCGGGTGATATTCACGCACGCCCCAAAAATTCGTGCCGCTTCCGCCCATGCGGGCCGGGATTGGACCAGCCGAATGAAGGGTATGCTGGGGCCGGAGATGGAAAGGACGGAACTTTGTGAGTTCTGTTTGCACGTCAACTTCTGAAACTGCCGGCAATTCAAGCCTGGTTTCGAACAGGCCGAGCGGGTCGCCTGATTTTGCCTGGACCGATCTCCAGGCAAAACTCCCGCGTTCAGCCCGGAAGGTGTAACGGAGCACGGCAGCTTCGCCTCCTCTCAAGGCTGCCTGATTCTCGATCTGCCCATCCGTAATGCGTATGCCTGGTTGGAGCGGATCGCTCAGGCGAAGAAAAATGATGTGCGTGTCCTGATTACTTACGGTTGTAATAACGTGCACGGAAGAAACCCCGCCGGTCCTTTCTTTTTCCACAACCCGCCGGGCTTGCAAGCGTATCTGCCCAGGCGCAGGCGATTGGAGAATTCCAATGCCCAGGTATGCCAGGAATGGCAGCGCCATCCACGCCAAATCCCCGTTGCGAGTGACCAGAGCCATAAACATCAGGCTAAAGATAATGAAGATCAGGGTCAGAACTTTACTGTTCATGCGAAGGTTGGATCACAGGCACCGGGATCAAAGAGACCACTTCTTCGATAACTGCGTTATCGGATTTCTTCGATCCCCACAGATTGGGATCAAGCAAAAGACGATGGGCAAGGGCGGGCTGTGTAAACACCTTGATATCATCCGGAATGACAAATTCCCGACCTTGAATGGCTGCCCAGGCGCGAGCCAGTTTGAGCAGAGCGAGGGAGCCGCGTGGGCTGACTCCCACAACCACCTGGGGGTGGTGGCGGGTGGCTACAACCAGATCGACCATGTAGCGCCGCACATCCGGGTCGACGTAGACCTGCTCCACGCAGGCTTGCATGGCACAGAAGATTTCCGGGGTGATCACGGCCTGCAGGGGAACCTTATCCTGCATGCGCTCGGTGCGGCGTTTTAAGATCTCATCCTCTTCCTCGGGGGTTGGATATCCTATGGAGAGTTTGACCATAAACCGGTCGAGTTGAGCTTCCGGAAGCGGAAAAGTCCCTTCGTACTCGATCGGATTCTGGGTAGCAATCACGATGAAAGTGCCGGGTAGAGGCGTGCTTTCCCCTTCCAGGGTCACCTGGTACTCCTGCATGGCCTCCAGAAGGGCCGATTGGGTTTTGGGCGAGGCGCGATTGATCTCATCGGCTAATAATATATTGGTAAACAATGGTCCTTTCCGCAGTTCAAACAGGTTATGGTTACTATCAAACACATACCCACCGGTGATGTCTCCGGGGAGCAAGTCAGGGGTAAATTGAATGCGGTTAAATTCCAGTCCCAAAGCGGAGGCAAAATTATTGGCAATCAAGGTCTTGGCCAGACCGGGATAATCCTCCAGCAAAATATGGCCACCCGAAGAGAGCAATGCTGCCATCATTTGGTTGAGAACGTCGTGCTTCCCGATAACGGATTTTTCAACTTCCTGGATGACCCGAGCCGATAGGTCAGCCACCTGCTCAATGGAAAGCTGTGTCGAAATGTCTGTCGTCATGGTTGGTCTCCTCCAATGATTCCATAAAAGTGAGAACTGCCTCGATAGAGCGATAATAGCCGGCCTGATCGCGGCCAGTCCACCGGCTTGTCCATTTTCCGGGAGCGCGTCGAATCATCTGTATCATCTGTCGAAAGGATCTCTTGCGGCCAGCAGGCTGAACACGGAACAGAAAATCGTATATAGGTGGGGGGAGAGAAATCTGCTGCTGCTTCAGCGCTTCGTGAATTTCCCAGAGGGCTTTCCCAGGTTGATTGGAAGCATATAAGGATGCAAGCGTCCACCCCAGGTTTTGTTTGAGGATATTAAATTTATCGATCTCATTACTCGTCATCCATATCGATGTCCGCCAGGAATTGATTTCTATCAAGGTGGCGTTGGAATCGGATAGATGGGGGGACTCTTGAGTGGGCGCTGACCTGGGCCAGCGGACGAAAGCAATCACCAGGGCCAAGAAAATCAACACGCCCCAGTATATTTCCTGGTGAACGCTTAACAAAATTCGCCTGAACACCCACAACAGAACCGCAATGGGCTTAATGATGTTGTCCAGAATAAAGGAGTGGAATAAGATCCCCAACAAAAGGGAAAGCCCCAATAAGATGAATATCAAGGAAGTGCGCCTGGTAATTTTCATCTCAACCCGGTTGTCCCCTGGCGCGGCTAAAACTTAATATGGCGTTCAAACATTCGAACGCTTTTTGTTCATCACGCGGGCCGAGCTGCCTGAAACCATAGCGGGCGGCTTCAAAGAGCTGGGTCAGTTGGTGAACCGGAGCATTAGGGATGCCCCTGGCTTCCAGCAAATGCTCAAATTCCCGGGCAGTCATGGCCTGCTCCAGTTCAATCTCTTGTTCCTTTTGAAGCACCTGGCTCATCTGTATATAACAACGCACAATTACATCGTTTAAAGAGGAGCCGGTCCTCAGAGCCCGCAGGGCTCGCTCAGCCTCCAATCCTAATGGGTCTCCGGATTGGTTATATTTGGGCGGCCGGCGGATGAACCAAATTCCGAGCAGGATGATCCCAGCGGCCAGACCCATCCAAGCCAGCCAGATCAACCCCTGAGGCAATTGGCCGAGTGGTTCGCCTGGAATATTTACGTCTGGGGGAAGAACTTCCGGTGCAAACGGATCAATTTTAATCCGAACGCCAGCAAGGAGAAAAAAAATATAAAATACGATCATAACCAGCATTGCAATGAGCAGGGCTGGCGCCAAGATCTTCTTCCAATGGACCCCTTTGAGCAACATATAACTGCCATAAACAACCACCAATACCAGAACGATCTCGAGAACTGCAAGAAAATAAGTATTGATGGAGATAGACGCGGCCGGCAGTTGGTCCTGTGGAAGATCCCCTCTGCCAGCCTCCCAATCCGGAAGAGATATGCCGGGTTTGAGCTCGAGTTGCGGTAAAGCCGCGGCAATCAGGGCCGTCAGGACCACGGCCATGAACAGGAAAGTCAGTGCCTTACGCTTAATGTCGGTAGGCATACCTGAAATGCTCTCTGACCACTCGCTCTTAATTAAGAACCGGTTCGAAAAAATACAAAATCGCAAATAGAGTACCTGCACTCGAAATGCGACCTGCTCGTACCTTATTTAGAAGATCATCCAGGATTTGGATGTTCAGAATGGTTATATCTTATCAGAAAATAAACATACATCTTTATCCAAATCGGACGGCCCGCATGTGCAAGCGCGGGCCGTCCACTTTATATAATCTACCAGGCAGGACACAGAGCTCAAAACTTAATAGAGCACGTTCTTGGCATCCTGAGAATCAATGTTGTCCTTGGTCACCATCAGGAAACCAGTGTCGACGTAAGGTTCAATGGTTTTTCCAGCGAAGGCGACATCATAGGCATTCTTGACTCCCAGGTAGCCCATGTTGAAGGAGCTTTGAACAGCAATGGCCTGGAGAGTGCCATCTTTGATGAAACCGGCCAGGACGCTATTGCCGTCGAAGCCAATCGCCACGATCTTCCCCCCAAGTCCTGCTTGTTTGATCGCGGTACCCATGCCGATGGCGGTCGGTTCGTTGGCGCCGAAGATCCCTACCAGGTCGGGGTTGGCAGCCAGCACATTGGTGGTCTGGTTAAGTGCGGTGGGCATGTCAGCGTTGGAGTACTGCGTCTGAAGGAGGGTGAACTTCGAGTTTGCCTTAATGTAGTCATTGAATCCGCCTACGCGCCCGATCTCGGAACCAACGCCTTGAACGTAAGACATGACCTGAATTTTGCCCTCAGTTATGCTTTTCTTGGAGAGCAGATCGATCATCGCCTTGGCGCAAGCTTCACCGGCGGCCTTGTTGTCGGTTGCGAGGAATGCCGTATATTGGGACGCGTCACCATTGAGCTTGGAGTCGATAATGATGACCGGGATGCCTGCATCCTTCGCTGTTTTTACAACGGGCTGGAGGGCGGTCACATCTGAAGGGGCCAGTACGATCGCCTTGACACCGCGGTCGACGGCACTCTGTACAATGTTGATCTCTTCATTAATGCTGCTCTCGTTCTGGGCACCGAGGAAAGTAACCGAGAGTTTCGGAGTCTGCTTTTTAAGCTCTGTTTGGGCAGCCATGGCACCAGTTTGCACATTCTGCCAGAAACTGGAGTTGCCGGTTTTAACGATAACCGCAATCTCACCACCTTCCGGGGCGGTTACGGGGCCTGGGGTGGCAGTCACAACGACCACCTGCGCGGGACCTGCAGTCTCTCGAATGATGATCGGTGCAGCGGTGGCGGCAGGGGCAGGAGTGCCACAACCCGTCAAAATCATGGCGCTGGCTACGATCAGGCTTACGAGAACGAACAGTTGCTTTTTCATTTTTCTTCTTCTCCTTATGGATTAGTTGGTAGAAGGTTCAGATAGGATTTAGTTCTTGAGCGATGGCTCTCTGGGCCACAGGTCATCGAATGGAAAACGACCACCTCCTCTCCGAATTGACTCAAATCAAAATAGGGTTATTGTGTCTCGATTTTTCAGCAACTTATTTACGGCTCCTGAGTTGGTCAAACGTTACTGCGCCAATGACCACGAGCCCAATAACGATCTGCTGCATGAAGTAATTCGCGCCGGCCATTGTGAGACCTACCGTGAGTATTCCGATAATAAAGGAACCAATCACGGTACCTGCGACCGTGCCCACGCCTCCCATCAGGCTCGTGCCGCCAATGACGGCGGCGGCGATTGCGTTCAACTCATAGCCCACCGCACTGTTGGGTTGGGATGTGACCATGCGTGAGGCGAGGATGATGCCGACCAGGCCCGCCAGCAATCCGCAGATAATGTAACTGATGACTTTGACCTGGCGGACATTGATCCCGGAAAGCCGAGCCGCTTCTTCATTCGACCCAATGGCGTAGGTGTACCTACCAACCCGGGTATTATTCAGGATGACATGAAAGAGGATGGCCACTACGATCATAATAATCACAGGGTAGGAAATGCCAGGGAATTTCGGCCCGGTTCCAAAGATGGTGCCGTTACCCAATACACCGAAGCCTTCCGGTGCCGGGAACGCGGAAGCGTTTGTAATCGTGAGTGCAACCCCTCGAGCGACCATCATCATGCCAAGCGTCGCGATGAACGGAGGCAGCTTCAACCTGGTGATCATGAGCCCGTTGAGATAACCGACAAAGCCTCCTACGAGCATGCCGACAATCATGCTGAGCCAAATCGGCACTCCGGCAAGCGCGACCATTACAGCGACCGTACCGGTAAGGGCGACGACCGAACCGATGGAAAGATCAATTCCGCCAGTAATGATGGCAAAGGTGACACCGATGCCCATCAAGGTGATCGTGCTGGTCTGCAGGGCAAGAGAGAGGACGCTTCGCATGGTGAAGAAATTCTTCGCCACGATCGAGAAGATGATAAACAGCACGAATAACCGCGACAAAAGGAAGAAAACTCTCAAGGGTCTTAAGAATAGCCTTCCCGGATCGGCCCGCCGTTTCCCCAACCAGCGCAGATTCTTCCGTAATAGGTTTGGTCGTCGTCTCGCTCATGACTGCACTCCCACTTGGGTTAGTTTTTGGTCTGACATGCGTGCGTCTCCTTTTTTGGATGTGGCGACTCCGGCCGCGTAATTGAGAATTTCCTCCGGGGTTGTCTTTGCCGTTATGAGCGATGCCGCCAGTTTCCCCTCGTGAAGCACCAGGATGCGATCTGTCAGGCCCATTATCTCGGGCAGGTCTGAGGAAATCACGATGATGCCGCGGCCCTCACGCGCCAGTACTCCGATAAGCTCATAAATTGCATACTTGGTACCAACATCTATGCCACGGGTAGGCTCATCGAAAATCAGAATCTTCGAATCGCAGAATAGCCACTTCCCAACCACCACCTTCTGCTGGTTGCCTCCGGAAAGATTGTTCACGATCTGGGAGAGACTGGGCGTTTTGATGGAGAGGTCTTTAATGTAGCGCTGTGCGGCTTTGATTTCCTGACTGCGGGAAAGCATGCCGAAGCGCTGGGAGATCTCCTGAACGTTTGCCATTGTAATGTTCTCAGTGAGCCGCATTTTTACCGCCAATCCCTCTTCCTTGCGGTTTTCCGAGAGATAAGCGATGCCCTCCTTGATTGCGTCGGAGGGTGATTTCAGCGAAAGCCGGCGACCTTGCATAATCACTTCGCCCGAATTGATCAGGTCAGCTCCGAAGATGGCTCGGCCCAACTCGGATCGACCTGCGCCCATGAGACCGGCGATGCCGAGTATTTCCCCTCGATAGAGGTCGAAGGATATGTCGTGAAGGATTCCCTTTCGGACGATATTGCGAACCTCAAGAATCTTCTCCGTGGTTGGGACGTTTTGCTTTGGCGGGAACTTGTTTTGGATTTTCCGGCCCACCATCCGGCTCACGATTTCAAGCGGACCAATGGCGGAAAAATCGTCCGTGCTGACCGAGTGCCCGTCGCGGAATATGGAGATGCGATCCACAATGTGCCTCAGTTCCTCGAGGCGGTGAGAAATGTAGATGATCGCGACTCCGCGGTCGCGAAGCGCATGGATCACTGCGAAAAGCTCATCGATCTCGGATTCCGTTAGCGCGCTGGTTGGCTCATCCATGATGAGAATTTCCGAATTGAGAGAGAGGGCTTTGGCGATTTCCACCATCTGCTGTTTAGAGATGGGTAACTTGTTCAGTTTGATCGCCGGATCCAGGTGAATATTGAGACGACCGAGCGCTGCAACTGCGTCGGCGTTCATCTTCTTTTTGTCGAGCAATCCAAACTGGTTCACGGGCTCCCGGCCTATGAAAATGTTGGCGGCCACCGATAGATGGGGAACGAGGTTCAGTTCCTGATAAATAATTCCGATGCCGGCTTTGCGCGCCTGGGTTACATTATGGAAGGTCACCACCTGGCCTTTGTAGCGGATTGTCCCCTCGTCGGCCTGGTAAACCCCACTAAGAATTTTCATGAGGGTGGACTTACCGGCTCCATTCTCACCAACCAAGGCATGCACCTCGCCTTTGCGGAGTTTGAAGGATACGTTATCGAGCGCCTTCACACCCGGAAAGCTCTTGGAAACATTCTCGACTTCGAGAATTTCTTCGTGTGCGGGCGATGATTTTCTTGCTTCCATAACAGAGGCTAAGTTATCCATGGTTGTCCTATTTTTAGTCATACCATTTAGCTTGGAGAGTTTATTTCTCTATTCATTGGGTAGAAATTCCTTTGATGCATATGTGGTAACGTTACCATCTGCGCTAAAACAAACATGTAGTTCTGAGGTCGTGCATATCTTCGAAAGTGTTACTAATGAATTATTTCCCTCAACCGCCCGCTTGACTGCCTTACAACTATCTCGACCGGGAACACCACTTCCTGACATTGCTCAGGAGGCTCGCTTCCCAACTTGTTCATGAGAATCTCGACTGCTTTTTTACCCATTTCATAGGCCGGCTGGGCAGCCACTGTTAGAAAGGGGAAAATGACCATAGACGAGGGTAGATCATCGAAACTAACAACAGCAATATCCTCGGGCACACTCAATCCGAGTTCCTGGAGGGCTTTTAACACCCCAATGCCGATGAAGTTGTTGGTGGCAAATAGTGCTGTCGGTCTGGGCGTTGCAGCCACGGCCTTCCGAGCCAACTCATATCCACTATTTTGGATAAATGGACCATAGTATTCTCGCTCGGGATTGGCGGCTATCCCCGCTTCGCTTAAAGCCCTCTTATAACCGTTTAGTCTGTCCTCAGATGTAGAAACACCTCTTGGACCGTTTATTATCGCAATATCCCGATGCCCCAGGGATATAAGCAAGCGAGTGAGCTCATATGCCCCCCCTTCAGAATCGGCCCGGACAACATCTATTTGCGTGTCTGGCACCCGTCGGTCCAATACCACGAGGGGGAGGGCATGTTTCTGAATTAGAGCCACAGAGTCGAGTGTGCTTTGCGCCGGTACGAATAAGATCCCATCCACCCTTTTTTCCAATAACATCTGCACATACATCTGTTCTTTGGATACCGATTCGTCAGTGTTGCAAAAGATTACTGTATAACCTGCCTGACTGGCTGCATCCTCCACCCCACGTGCAATCGTAGTAAAAAACGGGTTCGTTATATCTGACAGCACCAATGCCAGGGTGTTGGACCGTTTAGAGCGTAATCCACTGGCCAGGCGATTAGGAACATACCCCAGCTCTGCAATGGCAGCTTCCACACGGGTACGCGTTTCCGGACTGCAGTATCCCGAGTTATTGATACATCGAGACACTGTGATTGGAGCTACGCCTGCCCGTTTCGCTACATCTCTTATATCGGCCATTAATATCAACCAATTGATTCTGAATGATATGGTATAGTTACCATGAGAACGATACCATAATAGCATAATGGATAAGCGATGTCAATAGGTTTTCCTTAATATTTGTGAGACTCTCAAAAGGCTCGTTCAGAATTAGGAAGTTATATTCCTTAACCAATGATGGAATGGTTCAGGCATGCAAATCAAGCAAACTGTTTTATTAAACCTTTCATATCTTTGATTTGTCCAGAAAATTCTTTCTCAGCTCATGGAGACGATACTTCCAGCCTCCTCTTGAAGGAATTGTTGCCGCTAATTGGCTGGTCGATCGTGGCAACTGTATGGTCGATCCCGGTTGGAGGTAGTAGACCGGCCCCTGTCTGCACGATTTATGGTTCCTGGTTTTTCTAGATAACTTCTTGAAAAAATTTAAGGAAAACCTATTGACATTGAGAATTCATTATGCTATTATGGTATCGTTGTCATGGTAACTATACCATATCGTACTAATAAATGCCAGCGTTTCAAAGCCAGGCAAGGAATTTAGCTATTAGAAAATTTTCGACCAAGATGATGTGAACCGGCAGTTTTTTAATGCCTATGGTAACGTTACCACTAAATAGATTGTGAAAGGATCATTTGCAATGAACGATAAACTGGCTGTCAAATTTAATGCAGACATGAAGAAAGATGATCTGATCGTGATTGCAGGCGCCGGTGGCTTTATTGCCGGTGCGCTCACCCGCTATTTTCACGAGCATGGGTTGACGAATATCCGCGCGATAGATCGAAAACCTTTACCCGATTGGTACCAACGTATTCCGGGTGTTGAAAACCTCTGCCTCGACCTGAGCGAGAAGGAAAATGCCATCAAAGCCGTGGAAGGCGCGGTGGAAGTGTACAACCTGGCGGCAGATATGGGCGGCATGGGTTTCATCGAGCGCTTCCGCATCCAATGCTTGCGCAGCATCCTGATCAATACTCATATGATCGAAGCCGCCTACCGGGCTGGAGCCAAACGCTACTTCTTTTCCTCCTCCGCTTGCGCGTACAACACCACCCTGCAGCAGGATCCGCACGTGCGGGCTTTGAAAGAATCGGATGCCTACCCGGCCATGGCAGAACGCGGCTACGGCTGGGAAAAACTGATGTCCGAGATGTTCTGCCAGGAATACTGGGCCGAGCGGAAATTCGAGACCCACATCGCCCGGTTCCACAATGTCTATGGTCCACATGGCACCTGGGATGGAGGACGGGAAAAGGCCCCGGCTGCTATTTGTCGTAAAGTCATCGAGGCCAAAGATACCGGCAAGCACGAGATCGTCATCTGGGGCGATGGCACTCAGACTCGCAGTTTCATGTACATCGATGACTGCGTCAAAGGCATTGACATGATCATGCATTGCGATGAGTTGATCGCCACGCCGATCAACCTGGGTTCGAATGAGTTGATCGCCATCAATGACCTGGTCAGCCTGGCGGAAGAGATCGGCGGCGTCAAACTGGAACGGAGTTACGACCTAGATGCACCCCGAGGCGTGGCCGGGCGAAACAGCGACAATACCTTTATCCAGCAGGTCCTTGGGTGGGAGCCGGGCATTCCCTTTCGGGATGGGTTGGCCAAAACCTATGCCTGGATCGAACAGCAGTATGCTGACCGGAAGGTTGGCAAGCAAACCGTCCAAGACCATGCCTGAGCCAGTGAGGAAGTCGTGAATAATCTCGATATCACGTCACCTGAGATCATCGACGCGATCGGCCTCATCCCGTACCGGATGGCGTTTGCCGGCGGTTGGATCGATCAACCGTTCTTATCCAGGTTGAATCCCACTCCACCAGGTTCGATGGTGGTGGTCTCCCTGCAGCCCACCGTTCGTTTCATGGAATTCAGCGGCATGGGCACGAGCACCCGCAAGGTGGCCTTGAAATTATGGGGGGATACCCTGCCGGAGCGTGACCCGGCCGAACTCGTGCGGGAATTGTATGCAGAGGAAAATATAGGCAAGACCGAACCTTCCGGTTCGCAGGACATGGCGGGAATTGTCTATCCGGGGATCAGCCGGCTGGATTATGACTTCACCTATGAAGGCGGATATTTTCCCGTTCACGTCAAATCGGACAACGACCCTCAAGTGGCTCAATGGCTGGAAACGGTGATCCACATGGTCCCGGTGGCACAACGGCCGTCCGGGTATTCGCCGCTTGGCGAAAAGAATCTCGATCCCTATTGGATCGGTCAACTCAGCCAATCCGGCAAGGCTTGTTACGATGCCATCATTGACCGTGACAGCAAAGCTTTGGGGAAGTCGATGAACTTTTGCATGGAGTGCTGGGAAAGGATCCTGCCCCACACAGTCAGGCATCCCTCCCTGAGGGTCGACCTGATGGCGCTCCTGGGGCATTACCAAAACCGGTATGCGGGTGCCATGTATTCCGGCTGCGGAGGCGGATACCTGTATGTGGTCTCAGAAGAACCCGTCCCGGGAGCATTCCAGGTTAAGGTAAGGATTGGCAACTAAAAAGTATGGATACAGAAACAGGTAAAGCGATTGTGATGGGGGGATTTGATGACCTGCGGTCTGCCGATATCCGCTTCCTGGAAGAAGCCGCCCGGTTTGGAAAGTTGCATGTCTTCCTTTGGTCCGATAGCTTAGTGCGTCACCTGGATGGAAAGCCTCCCAAGTTCCCACTGGAAGAGAGAAGGTATTTCTTACAATCCATCCGTTATGTGAATCGTGTTCGGCTGATCAACCAATTGAAAGATGCAGATACTCTCCCGGATATAGAGGTACCCAATTCTGCCACATGGGTGGTCAAAGAGGCGAACCACAACCATACGAAACGCTATTTCTGTGGCTCCAATGGGCTGAAATACCAGGTTGTGAACCAGTCCATCCTGACGACATTCCCAACCGGACTGGTGAAATCCAATGAAAGTACCTCCAACCGCAAAAAAGTTGTAGTGACCGGTTGCTATGATTGGTTCCATTCCGGTCACGTGCGTTTCTTTGAAGAGGCATCCCAATTGGGGGATCTGTATGTCGTTGCGGGCTCCGATGAGAATGTCCGTTTCCTGAAGGGAGAAAACCACCCCATGTTTCGCCAGGAGGAACGCCGCTACATAGTCCAATCCATCCGTTTCGTCAAGCAGGCGCTGATCTCCTCCGGCAGCGGCTGGATGGATGCCGAGCCCGAGATCGCCCTGATCCAACCGGATATCTATGTGGTCAACGAAGATGGCGACAAACCCGAAAAGCGCGATTTTTGCCAGACCCATATGATCGAGTACGTCGTCCTGAAGCGCAAGCCAAAAGAAGGTTTGCCCCGCAGGCAAAGCGTGGATTTACGAGGGTTTTGATGAGTATTAAACAGGCCCGGAACTGGAATTTATGATGTATTACGCGGTGATCATTGCGGGTGGCAGTGGAACCCGGCTGTGGCCTTTGAGCCGCCGCAACCGGTCCAAGCAATCCCTCCAATTGGTGGGAAAGCGCACCATGTTCCAGCACGCGGTGGACCGCCTCGCGCCGCTTTTTCAACCCGCGCAGATCTACGTGGTCACCCGCGAGGACCAATGCGAATTATTGTCCTCCCAGGTACCGGAGCTGCCGTTATCGAACTTCCTCACCGAACCTTTCGGGCGCGGCACCGCACCGGCGATCGGGTTGGCCGCCATTCATCTTCAGGAACGAGATCCTCACGCGATCATGGCGGTCCTCACAGCCGATCATTTTATTACCAACCCGGAGAAATTCCGCCAGGTGCTGGCGGCTGCTCAAGGAGCGGCTGCAGACGGGCATTTGGTCACTCTTGGGATCAAGCCAAGCTCTGCTTCCACCGGCTTTGGATACATCCAACAGGGAGAGAGCCTTGGAAGAACAGATGATTTTCCAGTTTTTCGGGTGGAACGTTTTACCGAAAAACCTGGAATGGAGCAAGCCCACCAGATGCTGGCAAGTGGGAATTATTCATGGAACAGCGGCATGTTTGTCTGGCAGGTGGGCCGCATTCTGCGGGAATTCAAAGAACAGATGCCGGATCTTCATGATCAATTGCTACAGGTGGGAACTGCCCTTCAAAAACCGGATTACAAAATTGTGTTGGAATCGGTCTGGAAGCAGGTCAAGGAACAGACGATCGATTACGGCGTGATGGAACATGCAGGTGACGTGGTGGTATTACCGGTGGACATCGGTTGGACAGACGTGGGCAACTGGGCCAGCCTGGCAGAATTACTGCCAGCAGACAAAGATGGAAATATTTTTATCGGTCATTGTAAGGAAATCGATACCCATAACACAATGGTCTTTGGTGGTAAGAGATTGGTAGCCACCATTGGCATCCAGGATATCGTCATCGTGGACGCGGAAGATGCCCTGCTTGTGTGTGCCAAGAACCGCGAGCAAGAGGTACGCGAAATCGTGGAACGGCTAAAACAGAATGGCGATAACCAATGGCTTTAATGAAAATAATGCGGTGGTGCGACGGAAGCGTATTTTTTGCATGTGGCAATTGGAAAGATCCAGCAATATGTGCCGGGCCGAATCCAAGACACATTACGATAACAAGGAGACTACGTCATGCTACTAAAAGGTATCCTCAATCCCCAGATTAATTCGCTGCTGGCTAGGGTGCGTCATACGAATATGATCGTCATTGCCGACCGAGGTTTTCCCTTTTGGCCAATGATAGAAACAGTGGACATTTCGCTGGTGGATGATGTTCCTACGGTCTTGCAGGTTTTCCAGGCCATCCGGCCAAATTTTGAAATCAGCGAGATATTGATGGCCCGCGAATTTATCAAAGCCAATACTCCTGAGGTTTCTAAAGCTTTTGCCAACGCGATCTCTGATATTCCTCTCCGCTATCAGGCACACACAGAATTGAAGAAGCTTGTTCCCGGAGCAGTCGGTTTAATCCGGACCGGCGATACTATCCAATATGCCAATATGGTTATCGTTTCGGGACCAATGGAAAAGAGATAACCTCCATGGAGGTAATGTCTCCATAAACATAGAAACCTTTACTACTTCTCCTCAAGTAGTGGTAGGGTTGTAGATAAAAGTGGACACTCCCATCGGGATGTCCGCTTTTATCCGTTTGGCAATATTGCTTATTGTACAATTGGAATGAGAAGGAGAATCCCTCATAACCGTATCACAGGTATATTCCCGGCCCAAAATTGGGATCTGCCCGGCCAACGAGACGTATAAATTTCAGCCTGTCGATACGGCTTTATGGGAACAGGCTTATGACCGGTATGCGAAATTACGGGTGAATAGATGAAAGAAACCGAACAATCATTACGCGCTGAATTGATCAGGATCAACCGGATCGTGGCGGAACGAGGGTTGACCCGTTCGAGTGATGGAAATATTTCAATTCGCCTGAATCACAACTCATTATTAATAACCCCGAGCGGTGTGTATAAAAGCTCCATGAGCCCGGATGATCTGATTGTTATGGACATGGATGGAAAGGCCATACAGTCAAAAGCGGGCCTTCATCCGACTTCTGAAACGCTTATGCACTTAGAAGTGTACCGTCAACGCCCGGATATGCATGCCATCATTCACGCTCATCCTCCCTTCTGCACGGCGCTGACCATTTCGGGAAGATCCTTTCCGGTGGAATATATCCCGGAAGTATTGATTGCCCTGGGAAACGTACCAACGGCCACCTACGCCACGCCAGGAACACAGGAAATGGCCGATAGCATTCATGAACTCATCCTCACCCACAACTGCCTCCTGCTCAGTCACCACGGAAGCCTCACGGTAGGAAGCACTTTGGAGGAGGCGTTGATTGCCCTGGAGCGCATGGAGCATGCCGCCTATACCCTTTGGATCAGCCAGGCATTTGGCCCGCCAGTTCCCTTATCACCAGAAAGCTTGGAAGTCCTGCGTGAGATCGGTAATAAAGTTCGGTCAATCCGATTGCCAGACGAAAATCCGAAAGAAAAGTGAATGCCTGCTCTTTCCTTTCTCCTCAAAGTGGAAAGGTTGTATTAAGCGGAGAAAGCTCCTTTCGGGACCTTTCTCCGCTTAATGTACAACTCTGCGGCAAAATGGTTTTAATGGAGTTGAGCGCATATACCCTCCTGCCAACAAGCGCATATTGATCTGCTTAATATTTTCTCCACCTCAAATAGGGCTATTGGAGATGGTATATACGCCCGAAGCAAGGTCCACCTCTAGTATCGCCCAATCATCGCCATTATCCCAACGCAAAGTAATGGCGGAGTCCTGGGTCGCTGGCATACTGAACGATCCATTAAAGGCAGGGTGCTGGTTTCGGAAGCGAATTAATTCGAACATCGATTGAACCACCGGACGCTGTATGGCTCGCTCGATCTCTGCGAGACTGTAATAATGCCGGTTGATATCGCGGCCGACACCGCTCTTGGCAAGTAAGTTCATATCGTTCTCGCCTGCCAGCAAGCCGACATAATAGACCTGCGGCACACCGGGAGCAAAGAATTGGATTGCCCTTGCCAATAAGTACGCATTATCATTACGCCCCAGGGCATCATAGAAAGTACAGTTAACTTGATATGAGTCCAGGTTGGACGCCGCCGCGCCGCTGGCAAGGCGGCTTTGCCCGTCGCTGTTGGCATGGATTCTTTCAACAAGGGATTTTAGTTCCTCCGGAGGGATGATGCCGGGGCAGCCTTGTGAGTCGCTGCTGTCGACGTCAATATCGATCACGCCGATGCCATCGTGCGTGTCCAGGACGGTGATGGCGTTGCGCGGGCTGATCTCCAGCCATTGCTTCAAGTAACGCCCGGTATGGTTGAAGATGGCATGCAGCACCAGAGGGGGCAGGGCGAAATCATAGACGCGGTCCACCCGACGGGCGATTTCGATCTGGCGCAGGTAGTGGGAATGGATTTCAACCAGTACTTCTATATCCAGAGCTGTCGCCTGCCTGGTCAGGTGGTCAATAAATGCAAACGTTTCGGGGATCATGAAACAGGTACTGCCCGGTCTCTTGATGGCATACCCCACGGCATCCAGACGAACCATGCGGATACCGTTGTCGTGTAGTGTTTGTAACACAGATTGCAGATATGCCTTACCCACGGGATGCAATACATTTATATCAATCTGTTTCTTCGAAAAGGTCGTCCATAAAAGGCGCTTCTGGTTATTTTTTAACGTGACGTAGGAAAAAGGCAAGCCCGGCCGTGGGCGATAGATGGTTAACAGGTCGGCCTCTGTGGCACCATTCGGAAAAATGCTGCCCATGGTGAGGAACATATCTTTGTAAATGGAGGCATCACCCTTTTCAGAATAATCCAGGAATTGCGGGGAGGCGGAAGAGACATGATTAACAATTAAATCCGCCATCAGATCCACTTCCTGGCCCAATTCCTTGATGTCCGCCCAGCTTCCCAGGCAGGGATCGATCTTGGTATGATCGATTGGGTCAAAACCCGCATCCGTTCCATGAATTGGAAAATAGAAGGGGAGGATGTGAACACCGCCAAATAGGCCAGCGAGAGGTCCCTTTAGCAATCGAAGTAATGCCTTGATATCACTTCCGCCCAGACGATCTGCATAAGTAATGAGTTGTACCTTGTTTTCCATGATCTTGATCCAGGCACCAAGGCTGCGTTAGTAGTCAGTAAAAAAAGGGAATGATTCGTGACACGCATCTGCTCCTGACAGACTCACCGCTCACCCTTTAACCGACCCTTGGAGTAGAGCCAAAATAATCTGGCGTTGGAACAGCACGAAGATGACGAGGGTGGGCACGAGGATCAGGATGGTGCCGGCGCACAGCAGGGGGATATCGGTGGCGTAGTGGCCCTGGAAGTATCCCAGCGCACCGGCCATCGTTCGCTGTGTCGGGTCCTCGACGAGCACCAGCGCAAGGAGAAACTGGTTCCACGTCCAGATGGACATGAGTATCCCGAGCGACGCAATCGGCGCGCGTGCGAGCGGGACGTGGATCTGCCAGAACAGATCCCAAGCGGTGGCGCCATCGACGCGGGCCGCCTCCGAAATCTCGGCCGGCATGTTGATAAAGTGAGCACGCATCCAGAAGACGGCAAAGGGCATGTACAAGGCGATCAGCGGCAACACGATCGCGAACCGGGTGTTATAAATCCCGATCGCCCGCTCTATGAAGTAGATAGGGATGATGATCCCCTGGAACGGGAGCGTCAGCCCGAACACAAACAGGAAGAAGAGCACCCGCGAGCCTGGAATCCGCAAAAGGCCGATGGCGTACCCGGCCATTGTCGAGATAATCAGTGACACCGGCACGACCCAGAGAACGATGAACAAACTCGACGCGATAGTGGGGAGCATCTTCGCGACTCTGAACGCATTCACGAAGTTGATCCACTGCGGGTGTGCGGGCCATTCGAGCCCGCGGGGCACAGTGTTCGACGGATGCAGCGCGGTCATGAAGATGCTGATGAAGGGTAGGATCGTGAACGCCATCAGCGCCAGGAGCATGACCCGGCCAGTCCAGATCTCACCGCGAGGTGCCCTCATAGCGCCCTCTCCCGGCTAAGCCATTGGATCGGGAGGATGATCACGTTGACGAGGACCATGAGCATGACAGCCAGCGCAGACGCCAGGCCCACAGCTCGCTGAGTGAACGCAAGAACGTAGATCTGGATCCCGGGGACCGATGTCGCGTTGCCGGGCCCGCCGGCCGTCGAAACCCAGACGATGTCAAACGCAGCCAGCGCGGCGATCACAGTCACGGTCAGGCACACGCCAATCTCGTATCTGAGAAGCGGGACAGTGATCGCGCTGAACTCCCTGAACCAACTGGCGCCGTCGATCCTGGCGGACTCATACAAGGCCGGGTCGATCTTGGCCATGCCCGTCTGGAGGAGGACGATACAGAATCCCAGCAGCACCCAGACTCCGACCATACCGACGGCTGAGAGTGCCCAGTTGAAGTCACCGAGCCAGGCACGGGTGAGCGCTCCGAGCCCGACGGCCGTGAAGATCTGGTTGATTAAGCCCTTGAGAGCCAGCAGCCAGCCCCAGATGATGCCGGCAGCAACGAGCGGGATAACCTGGGGCAGGAACAGTACGGTCCGGCTGATCGCTCCGAACCGCCCAGTCGCCACGCGGTGGATCACACTGGCGACGATGAGACCGAAGCCCACCGGAATGAAGCTGAACCACACGACCAGCCAGAACGCGTGGTAGATCGTCCCGATGAGGTTGGGAACCTGGAAGATAGTCTCGTAGTTCTTCAAGCCGATCCAGGTCATAGGAGCGACACCGTTCCACTTGTAGAACGAGTACCGGACGGTGAGCACAATGGGTTGGAGCACGAACACCGCATACATCACGAGGGCCGGCAGGACAAACAGCCAGCCAACAATACTCTCCCGGCGGACCTTCCACCGGGAGAGCGCGGGAGCCACGCGGCGATTGTCTGGAGTCACTGTAAATGTCACCGTTGATTTGGAAGGCGCAGGCATCGTCACGCGGCCCTCACCACTATTGCTGGGCCAGTTCCCTCAGGTACTCGGCCTGAACGGCTTTGAGCAGCCCGGCAGCGTCTTGCTGGCCGCCGACCATCTTCTGGAGCTCGGGCGTCCAGCCTTGGGCGAAGATCGAGCTGGTCGCATTGGCGATGAAGTCCATCGAGTTGCCTGCCGCGCCCATGACAGGTCCGGCGGCAAGTGTATCGTTCGTGACCGAGCCGGCAGCAACGGCCGGCATCGTGGCGCCCGCCGGCCCACCTGGGTTCGAACCACCGATGGCAACGTCGATCTTGCGGGCCGCATCGTTCGTGGCGACCCAGTTGAAGAAGAAGGCAGCACAGTCCGCGTGCTTCGCCTTGGTAGCGATGCCGTACGTCAACGGAGCGGACATAGCGGCAGGCCCTGCGCCGGCCACAGCGGGCGGCATCAGGAAGAACCCGACATTGCCGGGCATGCCAGTATCGTAGCCGGCGTTCTGCCAGTCGCCATTGAAGGTGAAGACACCTTCACCCTTCGTGAACCGGGCGGCAGCGTCAGTGTACTCGATGGCGTTGATGTCGGGCGGGAAGTAGCCAGCCTTGATCCACTGTTCGAGGTGCTGGGCGGCGATGAGGTTCGTCGGCGTGTCGATTGTAGCGCCCTTCTTCTGGAAAATCCAGTCGTTGATCGGCCCGACCGGGCCGTAGGCGGCCATCAGGTTCTGGAGCGGGAAGGCAAGCCCCATGCCGCTCTTGGCACTGCCCCATTCCATGATCGGTTGGAGCCCGGCGGCCTTGGCCTTTGCAAGCAAAGCCTCGAACTCAGCGACTGTTTGTGGAGGCTGGGTCATGCCGATCTGCGCGGCGAGCTTCTTGTTGTAGAAAATGCCGGTCAGGCTGTAGTTGAGGCCCATGGCGTAGAGAGTGCCGGAGCCGCGCACGCCATCGGCGTCAATGCGGTTCTGGTTGAGCTGTGGCACCGGCCATTTGTCCCAGCCAAATGCCGTCGCGTATTTGTCCAGGCTCATCAGGAGACCGTCCTTCGCGAACGAGACCATGGTGGGCAGCCGGAGCAGGTCGGGCGCATTATCACCCGCGAGCAGAAGTGGCGTCGTGGTGATGAGATTCGCGAACTGGTCCTGCTTGATATCCCAGGTCACGTTCGGGTACTGTTTGGTGAACTCCTCAGCGAGCTTGAATGGGATATCGAACCCTGTCTCGAAGTAGGCGTTCATTACCACCGGATCGGTCCCACACGTAGGACCCGCAGCAATTGGGACGGCCGTTGGCGCCACGGTAGGAGCCGCTGTGGCAGGAGCAGCAGTTGCGGGAGCCGCAGTGGCAGGTGCAGCTGTGGCAGGGGCTGCAGTCGTTACGGTTGGGCCACAGGAGGAAAGCAGCAGTGAGGTCAGAACGACCAGGCTTACTACCGAAGAAAGCATAAACTTCTTGCTCATCTCTTATACTCCTTTTGTTTGTGAACTATCAATCGGATATGGGTAGGGGTGGATTTGGCCATATTTGCAAGAATTCAACCTCCTTTGAAAAGCACAGAAGACAATTCTCTATGGAAGAAGTAACATGAAAGCACTTTCATTCAGAGTGTACAACGAGTCTGACCGAAAGTCAATATCTTCTAATCTTTATCTCATGCGGTTTTGCGTTCGATAATGGAGAGTGGGATTTTCACATGCCTGGGAAGTTGAGAGGGCGATTCAATCTGTGCTATCAGTATTTGCACAGCCAATCCCCCCGACTCATCCAGGTGCTGGCTGATGGTCGTGAGGTCAGCATATTCCGCCATGTCGAGATCATCAAAACCGATAACAGCCAGCTTTTCTGGAACACTCACATCCAATTGACGTGCAGCTTTGAGCACGCCTAAAGCCTGGAAATCTGTAGCCGCAAAGATGGCCGTCGGTGGTTCAGGAAGACTGAGCAATTCTCTCGCAGCCTGGCGGGTTTGTTCCTGCGAATAAGGGGCAAGCCGCACAAATGTATCGGGAAGCTCGATATCGGCCTCTTTTAAAGCCTCCCGAAAGCCTCTTAACCGCAGGCTTACAGGATGAAGCGAATATTCGGGTAAATCGGTATCACCCAAAAAGGCGATCCTTTGGTGGCCTTTTTTGAGCAAATAATTGCCCGCCATGGCTCCGCCTTTCACATCGTCGATTTCCACACAATTCAATCTGGGATTCGGATATTCGACCAGTACGGTCGATAAGCCATGATTGATTAACCGTTCCGCATCCGTATCGCTGATTTGCAAAGACAGGATAATCAATCCATCCAGATTACCGGTCAGCGGTAACGTGGAAAGATACCGCTGCAGGTGGTCAGTCGAATCGACGGTGTAAATGACCAGCTCATAGTTCTTGGGTGACAGAGCGCCTGCAATGCCACGCAGGCGCTGGATGAAAGATGGTGCTGTAAAGAATGGCGTGATTACCCCAATGCGCCCATTCTTCTGCATCGCCCGGGCCCGCGCTTCTGCCTTCGGTATAAAGCCTAATAAATCAATGGATGCCAGTACTCGTTTTCGTGTCTCGGAATTGACTTTGTTGGAATCATTCAGCATGCGCGAGACGGTGGTAATGCTCACGCCGGCATGTTCGGCAACATCATAGATGGTAGGTTTTTTATTATTCTTTTCCATAAAAAGGCCAGGTAAGCATGAAAGCAAGTATGAAAGCGACTATGAAAGCACTTTCAGTCTATCATTTGATGCCTTTGTTGTCAACTTTTTTCAAGTTCAATGAGATAGGTGAAAATGATCGCGTGAATTCAATATCAGTCATCCCTGGCCAAGTTAGATGGAATCTTATCTGGCTCACCTTGACTTATTCACCAAAGAAAACCACGTAAGGGGATTTCTAAGGTTTGCAGGCCCGGCGGGATTCGAACTTGCGACCAAGCGATCATGAGCTGCCTGTCCCTGGCCCATTTCAGCCGGAGCCCCTTGCGATTGTGCCGAGATGATTCCGCCGCGCAACCGGCCTAGAACATTGGCTGTGGAGGTGCAAGCCGCCCCACCTTCTCCCGGGAAACTGTTCAGTGTTGACTTTGCAGACATTCAACGATCACAATACATCCTCGATGACCTGTCTTATAGCAGACAGATCAAGATCTTTCTTGTCCAGAAAAGCAACTGCTCCAGCATCCAAGCCCAACCGATGAAATTCCCGGTCCGGGTATGCGCTGATCAATACGATCCTGGAAGAAGCAGAGACCGCTTTTATTCTACGGGCACATCTAATTCCATCCTCATCGCCCAACACGACATCGATAAAAATAAGGGCTGGCGAAAGTTGGGTGGCCAGATGAAGGGCGGTCTGGATATTTTCGGCTTCATAAATGATCGTCTGGGGATACACCTTAGCGATCATCTGTTGCAAATGCCATCGATAACGATTATTGTCGTCAACCACCAAGATGGTGATTTTATTATTGATTTGCGATTCCTGCGCCGCTGGAGAGAAGGATATTTGTTTGCCGGATAAGCCCAGCATTTGGGGTTGTTCCATGACAACTCTGACTGCTTCGAGCCGGCTTTGAACATTTAGCTGCCTATAAAGGCGAGTAAGATGATTCTCAATTGTCTTGATGCTCAAACCCATTTCCTGGGCGATCGTTTGATTATCCTTCCCGTCACGCAGTAACCGGAGCATATCCCTCTGGCGGCCGGTCAGGGGGGTCTCGTTTCCGTCCTTTTCAGATTTCTTAACCAATTTGTTGATAAGGGGTGAAGATAACCACCGTTCTCCGGCGAGGACCCGCTCCAGGGCAAATTTGAGATCATTGAGCGGTTGATCCTTCAGGTGATAGCCATTGACTCCCGCATTTAAAAGCCCTTGTACATAAATATCATCGTCATAGGCGCTGACGATCAAGATCTTCATTTCCGGATAACGAGCATGAATCTGTTTTATTGCTGAAATGGGTTCGAATTCAGGCATGGTGACGTCAATGACGAGGAGATCAATGGTTTCCTTCTCAAGGGCAGAAAAAACCTGCGGGCCGTTTTCTGCCTCAGAAACTACTCCTAAATTCGGAATCTCTTCGACAACCTTTCGAATGCCGGTCCGAACGACAGCATGGTCGTCAGCCAAAAGTACCCGTACTTTCTTCATGGGAATATTTTATACCACAAAGCCCTTTTCCGCTTGGCAACTCAATGCCGGTTCATATCGGATGGTCAACCTTCATAAAAGGATTCCGATTCCGATTATTGCCGGGGCGCCGGAATGGTTATCTCGATAAAGGGGAATCCCCTACATACGGAAAGGGTTTAATCATATGTCTTCCAACCCTCTTATGCTAGAATCAATTTGCATATTCCAGTTCTTTCAATAAATCCAAATATTTACCTTTCGGTTCATCCATGCGAACGCAAATCCTCAGAGTAGGCCTCAAACATCATTGGCTTGATTGGATCAATCGCCAGGAAGTTTTCGTATTCATCCTGCTATTATTTGCCATTGTTCTCCTCAGCCTGACGACCACAACGTTCCTGACCACTAACAACCTGCAAAACGTTTCGAGGAATTTAGCCTGGATTGCCATTCCGGCCTTTGGCGAAAGTCTGGTAATCCTGATAGGCGGGATCGACCTGTCTGTGGGCGCTGTCATGGCTTTATCCGGTCTCGTGACAGCCCTGGCGTTGAGTTGGGGTCTTCCAATCCCTCTGGCGATCCTTACCGGCCTGGCAGCCGGGAGTCTGATTGGCTGGGTCAATGGAGCGCTGGTCGGCCGAGTCCGGTTTCCCCCTTTTATTGTCACCTTTGGGATGGCGGCCATCGTTCGTGGAATAATATTCGGCCTCGCTGGCGGATGGCCGATCCTGGACCTACCATCAAGTTTTCGTTTCCTTGGCCAAGCAGATATCATTTTAGGACCATTATCGTTCCCTGTGCCGGTTTTGATCATGCTAATTTTGGCCATCCTGGTCTACACGCTTATGAAGGCCACGGTTCTGGGAAGATATATTTACACCCTCGGAGACAGCGAGCAAGCCTTGATAGTTACAGGGGTAGGACTCCCTCAAATTAAGACCATTGTTTACATGCTCTGCGGCGCGCTTACGGCGGTAGGTGGCATCTTGATGACCGCCCGACTGGGTGTGGCCGCTCCCACGGCTGCCACAGGCTACGAGTTGGATATTATTGCAGCAGTTATTATCGGAGGGACCAGCTTGCTGGGCGGACAGGGAACCATCCTGGGCGTATTCTTGGGAGCAGCTTTCATGCAAGTGTTAAGGAATGGGCTGGTTCTTCTTGGGATCCCGGCCTATTGGCAAACGGCTGCCCTCGGCTCCGTCATTATCATTGCGTTGTTGTTGGATCTCTGGCGGCAAAACAGGACCAGTTCATGAAAATTGGACGGGTATTTACCTCACTCTTGTTGCTCTTCCTGGTGGCCTGCCAGACTGCTCCGGGGCAGCCCGCCGGTAAAACCTCGTCGGTTGGTACGGCTCGCCGGAAAATAACAATAGCCTGGATTCCCAAAGGGCTCAATAATCCTGTTTTTGAAGTAGGCCGGTTGGGCGCCATCCAAAAAGCTGCCGAATTGACCGCTGCCGGCCCGCTAGATGTGGAGATCCTTTACGCCGGTCCTGTAAATTCGGACGGCGCCGAACAGGCTCGGGTGGTCGATGATGTTGTCGCTCGGGGGGTGAACGCCATCGCCATCTCCTGCGATGATCCCACGGCTTGTATCGACCCGATCAATCGGGCCGTCAGCGCCGGTATCCCGGTCATGACCTGGGATGCAGATTCGCCTCAGAGCCAGCGGTTTACCTATCTTGGCCTTGATAATATCCAGGCGGGTCGTGCCGGCGCGGACCTGCTTGTCCAGGCCATGGGCACGGAGGGGAAGGTGGCCATCTTGACCGGTGTGCCGGGAGCGGAGAACCTGGAGACCCGCATTGCCGGCTTTCGAGATGGGTTGGCCAAGTATCCCGATATCCATATCATCGCCACGGTGGTCACCAACGATGATATTAATCTGGGCGTGCAAGCCGTTGAAGATACGATGCAAGCCCATCCCGATATTAAAGGTTGGTATTTTGCCGGTATGTGGCCGCTTTTTGCCGACAGGGGTTCCATGCCTTTGTGGGAGGAGGCTGCCCTCCATCGGGGCATGAAGACAATTGCTTTCGATGCTCTGCCGGTTGAATTAAAACTCTTGCGGGATGGGTATCTTTCAGGCTTGCTGGATCAAAAGAATTGGTCCTGGGGATATGAAACAATCCAGATCGTGTACGACCATATCGTCAACAATAAAGATTTCCCATCCTTTGTAGACCTGGGCTATAACATCATTACCAAGAACAACGTGGATGCCATGCTGCAAGCCTGGGAAACCAATGACTTCACCAAGCCGCTCCCGCCTCCTTGATATGGAACCTTTGCTGCGCGTGATCAACCTTTCCAAACGTTTTGGGAACTTGCCCGCGGTCAGGCAGGTGAGTTTTGACGTTCAACCGGGCGAAGTGGTCGGTTTGGCGGGCAGCATAGGCTCCGGCAAGTCGGTATTGGTGATGCTGCTAGCGGGTTTATACGTTCCCAACGAAGGCAGCATTTTTTTTGATAACAAACGCCTCAAATGGCCCTTCAACGCCCAACGGTTTGGGATTGGCGTCATTCATCAGAAGCCGGATCTGGCAGACCGGATGGATGTGGTCGCGAATCTTTTCCTGGGGAACGAATATGGTTGGCCGGCCGGCCTGCACTGGTTGAGATTGCCTGACCAGCGCAGAATGGAAGAGGCCGCAAAGCGCATCCTCACCGGGCTTGGTGTGCCCATCGCCTCCTTGCGCGAAAAAGTGTCCGACCTTTCCAGCGAAGAACGCCAGATGATCGCCATTGCGCGAGTATTGACCCAGAAAGTCAGGTTGGTGATCATTGATGAACCGACGATTTCCCTCACCTATCCCTATCAACAAAAGTTGCTCAACCTCATCGATCAATGGCGGCAGGAAGGGGTGGCAGTTATCTTCAGTAGTAATAATCTTGATCACCTGTTTGCAGTGACTGACCGGATCATTACCCTTCATCAGGGTAGCAAGGTGGCCGATCTAAAAACGGATGAAACCAACCGTGAGACCATGGTGGCATACCTGGTCGGTAAGGATGCCCACCAAGCTGTCAGTGCGACCATTTTGGATTTCGATAGCTATGACCGCATCCGCAAGCAGGCAGAACAGCTCCATTACCACCAAATGCTTTTGGAAAAGGACCTGGCTGCACAGGATACACTCAACCGCCAGCTTGTCGGCGAATTGGCCGACCATGTTCAGGCCCTCGACCAGGCCAATCTCGCCCTCCAGGATGCACAGCGTCGGCTGCTTTCGGAAGGTGAGCAGGAAAGGAAACACCTGGCCCGTGAGTTGCACGACCAGGTCATCCAGGATTTGATCAGCATCAATTTTCAGCTTGAAAATGTCGAGACAGAGAACAAACTCCCGGCCGCGTTTGCAGGAGAATTAAAAAATGTTCGCGATGGAATTCGCGAGTTGGTGATCGAATTACGGCAAATATGCGGCTCCTTGCGGCCGCCGACCATAGATAGCCTTGGCTTGGGGGCTGCCATCCAATCCTTCACCAGTGAATGGGGTGAACGGACAGGCATTAAGGTGACCCTGTGTGTTGATGCAAGGCTGGGCCGGTTGCCGGAAGCCATTGAGCTTTCCATTTTCCGGATAGTGCAGGAAGGCTTGAATAACGTCTGGCGACATGCGAAGGCCGCCTCGGTCCAAATCGAGGTCCAGCACACTTCCCCGCGGACACTGATGGTCAGCATTGAGGATGATGGCATGGGGTTTACAGAGAGTGTCGATATGGCCAACCTCTCCAAGAGCGGACATTTCGGCTTGCTCGGTATCAGTGAGCGGGTGGCTCTTCTGGGTGGACGCATGCGTCTGCAAAGGCAGCCCGCCGGCGGTTCACTTCTGCAAGTGGAAATTCCGCACCCGCGGGTCTCTGTTGAAGTGGATGCAGCCGGTTAATCTGTTGGAAAAATAGGGGGAAACCCCCCTAAGGACGCAAGGGGAATCCCTGCAGGGATACAAGGGGAATCCTTCAAAGTAAACAGGGGGATATGTGGAGACAAGCACTTCATAAATTGCTAAACTGATTTGTAAGCTCCTCGTCTGACTGCAATTATTTTCCTGGCTTGAGGCGAGTATGTTCCAATTGCATTGGAACTTCTCATTTCTTCCGCTGAACATCCTTACCCTATAGGAGATTCGATGGTCGACAATCCCTCTATCGATATGCAAAGGCCCGCGCTGAGGATGGTGAATATTGAAAAATATTTTGGCCTGGTCTGCGCGCTGAAAAACATTAATTTAGAGGTAGGCCGCAACGAGATCGTCGGGCTCATCGGCGACAACGGCGCCGGTAAATCAACCATGGTGAAAATCCTCACCGGTGTTTTCCCACCGACGAATGGCGAGCTCTATATCGCTGGGCGCCGGGTGAATCTCCGCACTTACAACGTCAAGCAAGCCCATGCCTATGGGATCGAAACCGTCTACCAGGATAAATCGCTGGGGGAGAAGCAGGTTCTATGGCGGAATTTTTTCATCGGTCGTGAGATCACGCGACGGCTCGGTTTCATCGATGTGAAGAAAGAAAAAGCAATTGCCAACGAGATCATGGTCAACACGATTGGTTTCCGGGGCAAAGGGATCACAGTGGATTCGAAGGTTAGCAAACTTTCCGGCGGCGAGCGCCAGGGGGTGGCGATCGGAAGGGCCATGCATTTCGAGGCCGAGTTGATCATCCTCGATGAGCCGACAGTTGCCTTATCCCTGAAAGAGGTAGCCAAGGTTCTCACCTTTGTGCACAAGATCAAGGAGGCCGGTAAAGCCTGCATCTACATCTCCCATGCCATGGCCGATGTGTACGAGATCTCTGATCGCTTCATCATTATGGATCGCGGTGAAATTGTGGCGGATATAGCCAAGAAAGATATCAGCTTGAAGGCCCTGGATGAATTCCTTCTTGATTATTCTCATGGAATGAAAGACAAGGCGGAATTATGAAGCAGGGGAAATCTCTTCTCAAATTCCTTGCAAGAATTGAAGGTTTACCTGTAGCCGCAGTCCTGGCGGTTCTATACACTGTGCTCATCATCGCGGCACCAAGGGTTTTCACTGGATATCGTATCTACATGTCCTTCCTGCAGACCGTGCCACCAGTGCTCGTCTGCGCTTTGGGTCTCACCCTGGTTGTCACTGCCGGAGAGATGGATCTGAGCTTTCCGGCAGTAGTTGCGCTTTCCGGGTTTATCTTCGCATGGTTCTTCAAAACCTTTGATGCACCCTGGGCTCCTTGGGCCGGTTTCGTAGTAGCCCTGGCCTGTGGCGCTTTGGTGGGCTATATCAACGGCCTGCTCGTTGCCAGGATAGGCGTGCCTTCCATCATGGCGACCCTGGCGGCGCAATTTTTCTGGTATGGGGTGACAGTTCTGCTGGCGAATGGGCTTCAATTGAATATTAAGGGCGTCACGACCCATATCGTCCATACAATCTTCGTTGGGCGTATTCACATAGGCCAGGTCCCGGTACCCATGCAAGCCATATGGGCGCTGGCGCTCACCATCTTCCTCTGGTTCATCCTGAACCGGCACAAATTCGGCGAGGAGATCATGTTCATCGGTGATAACGCCAACGTTGCCCAGGTGATGGGAATCGATGTCGCGGCAACCAAGATCAAGCTTTTCACTATGATGGGCGTAATTGCCGCCTTTGCAGGGCTGCTGCTTACCCTCGAGATCAATGTCTTCTTTCCAACCCAGGGCTCAGGCTTTCTGTTGCCGACCATGGCAGCGGTGTTCATTGGTGGTACCTCGATTGCCGGCGGGTTAGGTTCCCTGTTTGGGACTTTATTCGGCGCTTATATCATCGGCTCGCTTGAAGCCGGGATTGTAGCCACCACCATTAGCGGTTATTGGGTGCAGTTGGTCGAAGGTGTGGTCATGGCCGCCTCCATGATCCTCAATATTGTCCTTGGGGAAGGAAACGCCGGCAGGGTATCTGCCCAGATTCAGCGCTGGTTGAAACCTGTGAGAAACATCAGCAGTCAAGAACCTCAGAAAGACAATCCGGTTTCGAGATAATCCATTCGTTTGGCATATTTGAAAGTTTGGATCGAAGGAGGAAGGAGGAACCCCATAACAATAATACGATGAGCCTATATTTACCCACAACCCAACTAATACCTACTTTCATTCATAAAAGGAGAAGGAAACACATGAAGCGCTTTTTGAATATCCTGGCCATCCTCATGGTGGCCTCCCTCGTTCTCACAGCCTGCGGCTCTCCAGCAACAACTCAGGCTCCTGTCGCTCCCCCGGCTACAGTCGCAACGGCTGCTCCGGTGGTGCCAGCGACTGCGGCTCCTGCCTCAACTGAAGGTGCGGCTCCCGCTGCGACAGTTGCTTCCCCGTCACTCGTCATCTATATGCAGATGGGTGGCACGCAAGGGGATGGCTCCACGCTGGGTCGCACGAATGGCGCCAAGGCAGCTGCAAAGGCTCTGAACATTAAACTGGTCGAGCAGTATTCGGGCTGGGACAACCAGAAAATGATTGATCAATTCAAGCAAGCCGTAGCTGCCAAGCCAGACGGCATCGTCATCATGGGTCATCCCGGTGGAGACGCTTTTTCGGCGCTCGTTGATGATGCTGAAAGCCAGGGCATCATCGTTACCAGCGGCAACAACCCGGGCGACCCTGCATTCCAAGCCATCGCTAAAAAATACCAACCCAACGGCTTTGGGTATGCAGGCGCCAACCTGCACGACGGTGGCTTTCTGACTGGTACGGCAATGATCCGGGCTGGACTGAAGTCAGGTGACGAGGCTCTTGTTTACGATGTCTGGCATCAGGAAGGTAGAAGCGTAAGCTCTCAAGGTATCGTGGATGCACTTACCGCTGCCGGACTTAAAGTCGACAAGCTCGATGCTACTGCTGAAGTGGATGCCGACGCATCGCTGGCAATACCGATCCTGACTGCATATATCGAAGCCCACCCCAATCTCAAAGCTATCGGCACCCAGCATGGCAACATTACCGCTGTCCTGCCAAAAGTCCTCGAGGCAGCCGGTAAGAAACCCGGCGATATCATCGTCGGCGGCATTGATCTCTCGCCCGCAACAATGGACGGCATCCAAAAGGGCTGGATCAGCGCAAGCTTTGATCAGGTGCTCTACTTACAGGGCTACTTCCCAGTCCAGCAGATCTTCTTTACCAAGATGTACAAGATCCCTGGCCTGACGATCGATACCGGTGTAGGCACATTTACCCCGGAAAATCTTGCATCGATCGCGCCTCTAATTGAACAGGGCATACGCTAGGCCGAATATACTCTCAATTCGGTCTTCAAGACGACGCCCTCCCAATTCTTGGGAGGGCGTTTATTTTAACGCTTGGAGCAGTTGCTGAAAAGACCAAGCCCGCTTTCAGGGATGAGCGCAGGTGGTCGTAGACCTGATCAGGTTCAACAGCCATGAGATTTTGCCTTTCATCCAGAGTAACGCGGCCTCGGCGATCGTTACTTAGCGAGAATGGTAAAAGATGGCAGAATTTGGCTCAAACGAAAAAATCCCATTAAGGGATTTTTAAAGATTGTGGGCATGGCAGGAGTCGGACCTGCGACCAAGCGATTATGAGTCCGGACGCCTACTTTCCATAGCTTCCACTTCTGAGTCATTTCCCCACATTCGGCAGTGCTCGTGTACGCTACTGTACCAAGTATGGGGGATCACTTTTTTAGGGGCAAAAACCGATAATGTTATTTATATATCTTCCATTCAATCCGAAACATTGGAATGATAGGGCTCGCAAGAACCTTCGTTTTTGTAACCTGTCTCCCGGAGTTTATCCTCTGATCAGCTCAACGCCTTCGCTAAAGCCCAGATCACGGCTATATTTCTTTTCAGCGGCATTGTTCCAATGATCATGCACACCCAGGCTGGCAAGTTTATAATCCGTCTTAGAGGGCGGGTTGTCAGCGAGGGCTGCCTCATGCAAATAATTCTGATATGTACTGTCTTTCGGCAAAATATTAGCCTGGATAATAACCGCCGGCTCATTGATAAGAATGTCAGCGCCTACCGAGTCTAACGCTACGGGATCTTGCGAGAGAAACAAACTCGAAGACCAGTGATTGTTGAATGGCGACAACTGGAAAATGCTTTGGCTCGACACCTCGGCGTTCTGACTTTCCACACCGTACAGGCCGTCGATCATGAACAGGAGCGTCTTTCCGCCCAGGTGAGGATGGCCAATCAGGTCCACAAGCGGACTGTAACTGCCCATCGGAGCATGCGGCCAACTCCAACCAGGCGTCCCTTGCACATCATAGGCAGCGACAAAACCGTGCAGGTTGGCGCCTTGGGGCGGATTGAGTGTAGGCTGTCCATCCAGATCGCTCATCAGGGTGCCAAAATGGTTCTTGGCGGTCAGCGTCACACCGGCCAGGCTATGCCCTTTGAACAGAGCCACATTGATCAGGTACGTGGCTTGCGTTACTACGGTGGGCAAGTAGGCCGGATTGCCTTTCGGATCGACCGACCACTGGATCGGCTGACTCATATCGCGCTGGCAGATTTCACGACCTTCACCGCCATTGAAGTCGGCGAAATGCACTCCAGCCAGCGTCCCTGTCCCACAGGTATTCGCAATCGGATCAGGCACCGCGCGGGAGGCGTCGTATAAAATGACGTCATCTGGCTTGACGCCTGCCTGGACTAGCTGATCGAGTAAGGCGAACGCGAGCGCAGGGGAGACAAAGCTGCTGTTTTTGGGGTCTGTATGGTTCTTGCTGCCGTTCAGGTTGGCCTTGATGGCGATTTTCTCGCCGGGACGGTAGCCGCCGGTCTGGCCGTGTTGGGTCTTGAAATAGGTGAACAGCGCTTCCCAGGCAGCTTTGTCATTCGATTGGCCGGTCAGTTGGCGCAGCGAGTAAGAGAGCATTTCGCTCACCAGGTCCTGGTTCGTGAACTTCCCGGCCCACCAGAAGTCGCTCTGGCCATCCCACGAGGTGGCCTGTGGATTGTGCGTCCAGACCACCCGGCCTGGAAAGATGCCCCGGCCTGCACCGAGGACATTGCCGGAATTCGGCGCGGGCTTTGTGGGCGTTGTGGCAGGCTTTTGATCGCATGCGCTGAGTAAAGATTGGCCGGCGAATGCCCCGGCCGCCACGGTGGATAGTTTCAAAAATTCACGGCGGGTAAGCGGAGCCATATTCATCCTCTCCTTCAAGCGTTGATGACTGCCTCAACTGGCGCACCATCCTCAAGGGTGTAAACCTGGGCAGCCCGGCGAAAATCGTTTCCCTGCAGCAGTATGCCCTGACTTCCGGCACCTTTAACTTTTAGGAATAGAGCTGCCTCTACCTCGGGGCGGCAGCCATGCAAGTATGCCTGCCGCACGTTGCACAGACGAACCAGCGGCTCCTGCCCTGTTCCAGTAGCCCGGAAGTTGGCAAGTTCCAGGCCTTCCACATCTTCGCCGATCAGCGCCGGGCGCAGATCAGGGGAAGCGGTCTCCAGGGTAACATCCTCAAAGGTCAGGCCTTTGACGTGCCGGAGATAAAAGCCGTAAGCCGGAAGAGTCCCATACATGTGATATTCGGGATAGCGATCTCGCAATTCGGGGACTGCCCGTTGGGCCTCTTCCTGGCTGCCGCCGCCGGGGAAGGTAAGATGCAGCCCATTAAAGCTGATTTTCTCGATAAAATAGCCCGGCACGCCGGTGATATTGATGCACGATTTCTTTTCGCCGGGAAAAGCCGGCACTTCATGCGGTAGTGGATAGGCATTATCAGCCACGGTTGCACGGATATTACTAAACTGGATGTTCCGCAGCACGCCAATGGGCAGCGATTCCTTGCGCTCTTGCCTCCAGCCCAAATAGCCGCCCAGGCGCAGCGAGATGGGTCCGGTGACATGGTTCATCACCAGGTTGTCGAAGCTTATGTTTTCCATTACACCTCCTTCCACCTCCTGGATTTTAATTCCAGTTCCATAAGTGTCGTATATCACGCAATTCGAAACAGCAATATCACGAAATACTCCCCGTGCTTCAGGGCCGATGCGAAAGGCAGCCCAGCGGGAACTGATGATGCAATTGGTGACCACAATGCGGAGCCCGCCCTCCTTCAAAGCAATGGCGTCGTCGCCGCTATCGATATGACAGTCAGAAATCATCACGTCTTCGCAAAGGGTCAAGTCAAAGCCGTCATTGTTTTGGTTGACGCGGTTGATGAGATGCACGCCGCGGATGCGCAGCTCCTTACATTTTTCCAGATTGCAGCACCACGATGCCGCGTGCTGAAGCGTAAGGTTACTGATGGTCACGTCATGGCAATCGGTGAAGTGAAGAAGCGTGGGGCGGATGAATGATTGCTGTCTTGAAGCGAGCTCTTGGTCCTCAAAATTGTAATTTTCTACGCCGTACGGAAAGGCCGCGCCCTGGCCGTCCACACAGCCTTCGCCGGTCAGAGCGATATGATGCACCCCATTGGCATTGATAAGACAATAACTGAGATATTCGAGATAATCGGCCATTTCTCCCGAGCGCCTCAGACTTAGATAATCGTCCAATGAGGTGCTGCCAAGCAGCCGGGCGCTTGGGCCTATGTGGAAGGTAACGTTGTCTTTGAGGCTGATCGTACCGGTCAGGTAATTACCTGGAGGCAAATAGACTGTGCCTCCACCCGTGTTGGTGCAGGCATCGATAGCCTTCTGGATAGCGAGGGTATCCAGCGTTACGCCGTCGCCTCTAGCCCCAAAATCCCGAACCGATATTGCGTTATTCATCCGATATTTCTCCCGCAGTTCTTCTTCTGTGAGATAGCGTTTCACAGAATGGGTTCCTATTTATTTTCAATGGTCACTTCATACCCATTTGTTTTGGCTAAACTCGTCATAGCCGTTTGGAGGTCGGGTAAAAGACTTTCGAGCGTTTTCCCCTGGCTCAGTGCGCGGCTCACAAAATCATTCAGTAATCCCATTACATCATAGCCAGGCAACGTGTAGAGCGGCGAAATAGCTTGAGAGGCCGTTTGCATGGCGGGGAACGGGTCGTTGGCGAAAAGTGGGTTCGCGTTGGCGGCTTTTTCCCAGGCCGGCTGGACGGGCACGTACACCGGGTAATCGGGTGTTATGGCCCAATACTCCACTGCGCTGACCATCCACGTGATGAAGTCGAGCGCCAGGGGCAAATTCTGTGTATGTTTGGAGACCACCCATGCGCCTCCACCCATGGCAGAGGTCATCACCTGGGTATCGCCGTCCCAGCGCACTGGCGCAGCAACGCCAAGCTGGTGCTCTGCGGTATTGTAATATTGGCTGCCCGGCTTGCCGCCAAAGCTGGACAATGCCATCCACGTCGGAGCAACCAGCATCAGGATTTTGTCGGCCTGGGCGATCTGGTTGAATTGCGGGTTGAAGTAACCGTACGGCGCCAGCGTTCCGTTCGCAAGCAGAGCATCCACCAGTTTCGCTGCACGCAAACAGCGGGCATCTCCAAAATTTATATGCACGTTCTTCTCGTCTAAAACCCGAGATGAAGGACAGCCGGAAGCGTCGAAATACGCCTTGAAGCCCCAGGCATCGCCGAACGCGCCGATGATATAACCGGGATGTTCATTACTGAGGCGCTCACCCAACGCCTGGTATTCTTGCCAGGTAGTTGGGACACGATAGCCAAATTGATCCATCAAAGGTTTGTTGAAGTATAGAACCATTGGCGCGGTGTCATGGCGCAGGCAGAAGAGCTTGCCGGAAAAGGTGCAGGCATTATTGGCATGCGGCTCGAAGTTACTAAGCATCTCTGAGGAAATGACAATGCCTAAATCCAGTGGAAAGTCGTGTTGGTCATCTATTGTCTGGGCAACCAGTTCGGGCTCAGCAAATACTACATCCGGCCAGCCCTTGCCTTGCTGGTTGAATCGCAATATCTCTGCGGGGAATTGAGATCGATCCACTTCCTGGAAATCGATTAGGCTGGCCTTATCGGGAAAAAGCCTTTGGTAAATGATGGCGCCATCCATGCGGGTGGAGTCCAGCCAGACGGTTATCCGGACCTGGAGTAAGTTTGGGGTGGAAAGGGGAGCTTCAAGTGAGGGCGCAATGACAGGGCGTTGAGCAGTTGCAGTCAGCACAGCCAACTGCCTCGGATTGCCGCAGGAAACCAGCAGCCCGGCTATGCAAAACAGCCAAAGGAGAATGGATTTGTTCGATATTGTTTTCACAGACATCTTTCGCCGCTTGATCTTCCTTGCAAAAATTTTTAAAATCCTCTCAAATCAACGCTCTGTCTCCTGGGCAAACCTTCCCTTGGCTTGCGCTTCAGGACTACGTATTCGATCATGCGGGTCCGGCAAAAATCCCGTTTTTCAGGTTTGTCACCATCTTCGTTGACGACATAGATATCCGGCTGGATCAGGGCGATCTCGGGCTCGGCATCCATCCAGCCGGTGCCCGAAGAGATCAGCGCCTGTTTGACAAAGCGAATAGAGCCCACCACGTAACGCCGCTCTTCCTGAGGAAACAGGGGGTGACCGACCCCTTTCAACAAACGGACATTCTCATCAGAACCTGCCACCACATAAAGATCGCCAAATTCGGAGGCTTCTTCAAAAAAGCGCACGTGGCCCGAGTGGAACCAATCGTAGCAACCGGTGACAATCACTTTCCTGCGGCCCAAGGTTTGTTCGACCGAAGTAAGTTTACCGTTCGGAAATTCTTTTAAAATGGATGGGTCGATTACTTGATAGTTCAAATCATTGGAGGCGCAGAAATGCCGTTTCGAAGGGGTGTCATCGGCCGTTTTCACCACCCACGTGGTGGAAGCCGGATAGGCGATTGGAGGCCAGGTATCCGGGGTCTCCAACTCATCAATGACCTGTACAGCCATGACATGGCGGATGGCTTGCAGCAGGTACACCCTTTCTTCCTGAGGGAACTTGGGAGTCTTTCCTTCCAATTTTCGGATCAATTCGTCAGACCACAGGAGCACATGCGGTCTTCCGATCTTGGCGGCTTCTTCCAGGAAGCGGATATCGGCAGACCGCAGGTCATCAAATCCCCCCATCACGATGGCTTTACTCATTTTCATGTCCCTGTCTTTGACCATTAATCCTTACCTTTACCTGGAATGCTCCCGGGACGGGTTCTTCGGAGACCACATACAGGTAGCCGCCTCCGCAGCCGGAATACATGGCACCCGCATACCGGTTTTGGTAATGCCCCAGGAGCGCCATCAGGTCGACCCTCAGGGAGGGATGCCTGACTGTGTGGGGCAGGACCCTTTCCCAGCACTCCATGCAAAAGTTCATCGACTTCCCCAAAGCTTTGCTGTCACGGTCAATGATGGCATCGTAACAATCCTTGCCGGATTGGCTGAGTTGACCGATCCAATAGGGATCGAGATTCTTTTCGCCAAGCGGTGAATACCCGGACGGCCGTTGTGCCACCGGGACCATGTGGATCACCGTTTCCAGCCATTGAGCCACTTGAGGGTCGTTGTCCGATTTGACGTGAACGGGAAAATATCCGCCTTCATAGGTGAAGTCATAATCCAGCCGGCTGATCCCCGGATAGACAATTCCCGCCATGTCCTGCGAACCGGAAGGTTCGGTCTTGCCTATATTTTCCTCTGCATACAATTCCCGCACGAGTTCGGCCGGGTCACGCTCCGGCAGGGTATCCCCCCATAGTTTCAAGGCCACCTTGCGGGTGCTCGTGCCCATGCCGCTGAATTCCATGAAACGAACGGTGGGCTGCAGGGAGACCACCACCATCGAACCTGGCGGATTGGGATTCAACCTGGATAAGAACGGTTGATCGATCCAACCGCCGGCAAACGCCATCCGGTACGGGATGAGGCCGATCGCGTCGACGATCTCAGGTGACGTGATATCAAGATTATTCACGACTCCTCACTGGCTCAGGCATGGTCTTGGACGGTTTGCTTGCCATTTTCGACAATCCTTTCTTATTACTTTATGATAACGTTACCATATGGTATAAAAAAATATCCTCACGTTTCAGTCGATCTAGTCTTATTCTCACTGAAGAACCAGCTTCCTGATCCCTCCACTCGAAAATTCTGGCGCAATTCGTTTTTTGAGTGTGTACAGCTGCGACGCACACACTCAAAAAACGACCTTCCTTTATATTATTGATAAAGCCAGGTGGTGATTACTCTGGGTTTCACTTTTCAAGCGTTTTGAAAGGAGCGGGGCTGGTACTTCTGCGAACGATCAATTCAAGAGGAATGAGAACTTGCTTTTCTCCGTCTTGGTATCCTTCCAACTGCTCGATCAACATCTTGGCAGCCTGGAAACCGGTTGCCTCGGCGGGGTAGTTTACGGTAGTCAAAGGAGGGGCGGTCAACTCGGCCATTTCCCCACTGGCCGATCCCACGATGGAAATATCCTCAGGAATAGTCAATCCGCTTTTTTGAACGGCTTTAATAATTCCGCCAACAACCGTTTCCTGGACAGCGATGATCGCAGTGATGGAGGGATTCGCAGCCAATAAACGCCAAACTCTGTTTTCAATACTTTCTTTCGCGATTTGAACTTGTTCACAAATAACCGGCAGCTCATATTGCTCGCAAGTTTGTTTGTATCCTTTAACTGCCCAGGCGGTGGACCCAAGCCTGTTTACATTTTTCTTCACCGGGAACCAATAAGGCTCTGCCGATATAAAGGCGATCTGGCGATGCCCTAATTCCACCAAATGTTCCATTGCGACTTTGACGCCGGCTTCTACATCCGGATCCACATAACTAAGTCCGGAGTTATTCTCACAATGGCCTATCATGACAAATGGAAAATTGTTCTGACGCAGAAGTTCAACCCGCCAATCCTGCATGAGTATTTCCATCAGGATCATCCCATCTGTCTGGCCGCTGCGAAAAAAAGTCAATAAACTGGTCTCATCCAGAGGAC
This sequence comes from uncultured Chloroflexia bacterium, assembly GCA_963831885.1. Classification (GTDB taxonomy): domain Bacteria; phylum Chloroflexota; class Anaerolineae; order Anaerolineales; family Villigracilaceae; genus UBA877. The sequence continues at coordinate 427,443 of CAWHSJ010000002.1, forward strand.
TTACCACAAGATTGAGTGAATAATTATTTTGTTCACAGGCCATTGCCGCCCCTATCACAAACGAATTGATCATATGGATCCTGTCGGGGTTTTTGGGGTAGTGCAAGGTGATGAAATGGCTTTTCCCGGATTTCAGCTGCTGCCAGGGAGCCTGGGGCGCGAACTGGAAGTCTTTAATGACATTGAGAACCCGTTCCCGGGTATCTTCCGCAACATCTGGTTTATCGTTGAGGATGCGGGAGACTGTCGATACCGACACTCCACTGGCCTTGGCGATATCAATAATGGTGGTTTTGGCGATTTTGTTCGATTTTTTCATTTTTACGGTATCATCCTGAAAACGGAACGAAATAATCAGATTTTTACAAGTTTTCCTTTTATATAATACACCTTTCAACTCGTTTCAGCAGCAGCAAAGGAACCTTTTTTATACTGATCATGGTTCAACGGGTTCAGATTAACCCTTTGGCCAGGCTTCACTATCGTGTTTTCGGCTTTAAGAGTGTAGTTTGTTCCATATATCCTGACTACCACATTTGAGCCGCTGATTACTTCAAATTCAGCTTTCTCGCGGTCCACCCGTACTTCAATGAGCGCACCTTGGTAATTTACTCGAAAACGGTACGCTTTCCATTGATCCGGAATCGTTGGCTGGAAAATAAGGACATCGCCATCGGTGCGCATACCCCCAAAACCGAATACCATGCTGGCCCAAACCCCTGCCGCGGAGGTTACATGCAGACCCTGGTCAGTATTTCGGTTGTAGTTGTCCAGGTCCATCCGCGCACCGTACGAAAAGAAAGTGTAGGCTTCCTCCAATTTCCCTAGCTCTGCAGCCAGGATCGCATGCAGCGACGGCGACAAAGACGATTCATGGATCGTCCGAGCCTCATAGAACTCATAATTTGCGCGCTTCGCTTCCAGGCTGTAGTCCTGGCTGAAGAAATACATCAGGTTCAACACGTCCGGCTGCTTGACCATGTTGTGCCGGAATATCTTAATATAAGCCCAATGCGTGTAAATTGGGATCTGCTCCACCGGGAAGTGCTGTAGATCCACGTGCGGCAAGTCGAAATAGCCGGCATGTTGTTCATAAATGCCGGTACTCTCATCTTTGGGGATCCGCATCTTCTCGGCCATCATCTTCCACTGCTCAGGTTCCTGCGGCTTTAAGCTGGTTCGGTCGACGGCTTGTTGATATTGTTCAGGCGCCTCCCGCTGCATCTCGGCCAACACACTGAGTGTGAATTCAAACGCTTTCTTCCCCATGACGTTGGTATAGCAATTGTGATTTACCATCATGTGGAACTCGTCCGGCCCCATCACGCCATAGAATCCGAAATCGCCGAATTGGGGACTCCAGCCTCCGGCGCTGGCCATAAAACGGCAGATCTGCAGGAGCATCTCAATACCTTCATGGTACAGGAACTCCTTGTCCCCGCAGATTTTATGGTGATGCCAGATGGCATAGGCCACGGCCATATCGGCATGGATCTCCAGGTCCACGTGCTGCCATGTGCCGCTATCCTCCATGCCGGTGATGGTGGCAAACGGGAACCGTGCGCCTTCGCAATCCAGTTGCCTGGCCCGCTCCAGCGCTTGCGGCAGGCGATGATAACGGTAAAGCAGCAAGTTCCTGGCCGCCGGAGGGTCAATAAACATCATCAGCCGGTGGGTGTAGATTTCGCTGTCCCAAAACACCCAGCCGGAATACACCTCGCCCGTCAGCCCTTTGCACAGCGCATTCAAATCGGCATTTTCGCCGTGATACGATTGATAGGTTTGGAAGTCGGAGAAGCGCAGGCCTTGCAACACGTCCGGGTCGCCGTCGATCTCAATGTCGAAAACATCCCACACTTTTTTCCAAAAGGCCGCGTGTTCAGCCAGGGCGCTGTCAAACGTCTTGGCTGCATATTGCTTTGTTAATGCCAATCCCCGGGTCCAGACCGTGTCAACCTCCGCTGTTTTAAGCCAATCATTCACCACTATTTTATCCACTTGCGTGGCAACGCCTTGCTGAAGGCTCAGGACAAAATCCACTCCGATGAACTTTTCGTCTTCCACCAGAGAAGGGAACAATGCCTGTTCTGAATGGAGGCGAAAGGAGGAGAATAATTGGATCTTGCTGCGGGGAGTGTGGGCCTGGATTGCCCACCCGTCACCTGCAACGCTTTTTCGCTCGCAATTCCAGAAGTTGATGATCTTCTTATTTTTCTGGAGGCCATTCTTGCCAGTTTGATCCCAGCCAGCGCCGATTTCATAATGGGTGTTGAAGTCAAGGCCGGAGCGCAATCGAACCTCCCCCGAGAAATTAAGCGGCTGCACAATAATTCGCTGGCAGCCGAGGCAAGTGGATTGCATGTCGGTAAAGCGTAAAAAAGTCACCTTGAGCTGCTTGGCACTGCTGGTCTCCCAGACAAACTCCCGCCTGAGGATTCCCTGGCGCATATCGAGTTTACGGGTGAAGCCGGAGAACTTCGACTTCGCCAAGTCAAGTTGTTCACCATCCACCCACAACCGCGTATACAGCCAGTCCACTGCGTTGATCATGGCTGCACCTTGGGTGATAAAACCTTTGAACACCTGGTCGTGGTGGATATCCATCATCTCGTATAGATGGTTGAAGTAACTGCCCAACAGATGATCCCCGCTGTAGCCTTCTTCAAAATAGCCGCGCACACCCATGAACTCGTTAGCCAGAGAAAAGACGGATTCAGACACTCTCTGATAAGCCGGATTGAAACCCTCTTCCACGATTGTCCAGGGATCGCCTCGAAAATACTTGATCGGGGACTTAGGCAAATGCATGATGTCAACTCCTATGATTTAGCAAATAAAGTCTACTTCCAAAGGGCAAGCATACCGGATGATAGTTTCATCTTTAATAAGGGTGCGCGGCCTGCATGCGCACCAGTACATCGGCCAGGGTTCCACTAAACGGGCCTGGCTTTTCCATCTTGAGAGATACCAGGGCGGCGGCAAATCTTAACGATTCGGTTACCTCATGATCCAGGCGATAGGCCAGATAAGCCGCAAAGACAGTGTCCCCACGTCCCGTCCGGCCCACGACACTTCTGTTTGAGAACTTCTCATAGTACGTTTTTCCATTTACTCGAGCTAAAACCCCCTCTGCTTTGGTGATCATGATTTCGGAACAACCCCAGCCTTCAATGATCCGGGCTGCCCGTTCCAGGTCGTCAGTGCCGGTCAGTACCTTGGCTTCCACGATGTCCAACTTGACCATATCCATCAGGCTGGCTAATTCCTTCTTTTGGGGAACATCTTTGAAGGCAATCCGGCGCGTGACCGGATCCACCTGGCGTACAAAACTTTGCATGTCCGCTGACATCCGAAAGCCTCTTTCTTTGAGGCCGCGGATAAAACCCAGGTCAAATTCCTGATCCGTAATCCCGGCCAAATGCACCTGGCGCACTGACAGTGGCGGCACATCTTCAAGCAAGAAGAATCCAGCGTTTATCAGTTGGTAGAGTTCGCGTTCATCCACATCTGCAGTGGTGTGCACTACCTTCATATAGGTCGTTTCCGAGGAGGGGGAAAAGTGGACCTCAATCCCGTTTTGCAGCATCGGCTCCAGGATATTTTGATCCCTGGAGGCCATCCGGGTCACTACTGCGACTTTTTTGCCGGTACTCGCTGCCGCCAGTGCGCCGCACATGACGGCGCTGCCGGGCGCCACGCGCGACTCTCCCCCATAGGAAATTACCTCGTCGAAGCACACGTGCCCGATGAAAGCAATGTCGAACCTGGCAGACCCTGAAATCATCCTGCTCCTCCTGGCATCAGCTTGCAAGAACGCACGAACAATCTCAGCCTTTAACCGAGCCAGTGAAGGCGCCAGAGATAACATAGCGTTGTGATAAGAGGAAAATGATGACGACCGGAACGATCAAGATCAATCCAGCCACCGCAGCTTCTGCATACTGGAAGTGGATGGCTCCGGGAGTTGGATTGAAGCCTGGTTGGAGCGCCGACGTGCTTCCAAGAACAGTTTGAATACCGACCGGTAAGGTGAACAGCTTATCGTCATTCAACAGCACATACGGGCCAAAGAAATTATTCCAGTTTGTATTGAAACCGATGAATGCCAACAGGCCCAATAGGGGTTTGGCCAGCGGTAAAGCAATGTTAATGAAGACATCAAATTCATTAGCGCCATCCACGCGCGCCGCATCGACTAGTTCTGAAGGGAGGGAAGAACGATAGTAGATGTAGGTTAAATACACTCCAAAAGGAAAAAAACAGGCCGGTAAGATGACCGCCCACGGTGTATTCACCAGATGCACCAGGTTAAGCTCCATGAATAGTGGCAGGACAAGCGCCGAAGTCGGTAACAGCATGGTGATCAAAGTTAACCAAAGCAGTAAGGCTCTGCCCGGAAACCGCAGGATCGCCAGGGCGTAACCCGCCGGAAGACCGATCACCAAACTGATAAGTAAAGGATACAGCACATAGAAGAATGAGTTACGAAACCATAGGAACACCTCAGAATGTTGATAACTCAGGACGTTCTTCCAGGCAGTAAAATACTGGGCAAAGGTACCAAACGCCAAAGGATTAAGGTGGGTAAACTGGGAGGTGTCTTTGGAAGGTGCCAAAAACAGCCAGATCATGGGGATCACAAAATAAATCGCAAATACCAATAATAGTACCCAGCGTAGAATGGACCCCAAGAACCCTATATCGCCTATGGATTTCCTGAACCATCTGGTCAACATATGAACGCTCCTTATTCTGCGCAGTCTGTCAGCACGAACGCAACTCTAGTTTTCTATTTTGAAAAAACCGGTCCAGCGGACCATCAAGTAAGACGCTCCCAGGCCAATGATCAGCATTATCAGAGCCAGCGCTGCGGCTGCCCCGAAATTTCCCAGGTCGAAGGCAAAAGAGTACGCCAATTGGTTCGGCGACCATACGAGGGGTACATTGGCCTTGATATAGGTTTGATTCCCGAGCAACTGGGGCTCTACAAACAGTTGTACATTGCCGGCGAAGATCAAAATAAATTGATAAATGATATACGGCTTGATGAGGGGCAGCTTGATATGGATCGCTTTTTGCCAGGCGTTGCAGCCATCCATGGTGGCAGCTTCCATGACTTCCGTGGAGATGCCCTCCAAAGCGCCATATTGGATCGCGATCCACATTCCCGCCCCGACGAAGAAACCCATGATTAAAAAGATGAATGCCAGGCTGCCTGGAGTAATAATGCTGTTAAAGGACTTTAAGCCCAAAGCCTTAAGCAAGAAACCAAATGGGCTCAATGAGGGGGTCAACATAAAAATGACTATAAGCACCACGGCAGGGCCGGAAGCTGCACCTGGAATGAAAAAAAGCGTCCGTAAGGTGGATGAAACTTTCCCGGGACGCATGTGCAAAAGCAGCGCCAGCAGCACCACCAGCACAATTCCGATGGGCACTGAAATGAGCAGGAATTTTCCGATGTTGGCGAAAGTAAATCCGAACCGGTGATCTTGAAATACCGCGATATAGTTTTTTATACCGGCTGCAAAATAGCGCGGCAGGCCGGTGGAATAATCTGCAAAACTGATCAGGAATGCATAGATCCCAGGCCCCAGGCCGAAAGCCAGCATGGCCAGGAGATAAGGCAGCAGAAATAAATAGGCTTCACCGGTCCGCCTCATCCGGTATATGCGGGAACTTGAAAGGCGGACTTTCTTTGTCGATTGGTTTTCAATGGGCACGGACAGGTTTGTCATGGAGCCCTCCGGGTGAATTCCGAGACCCTGGATAGGGGCGTCTCATTTCGGCGCCCCTATCCAGGAATATGAGGAGATTACAGGTTAGCTGGGGCTACTTGTTGACAACATCATAGCCCTGGGCTTGAGCGAGCGGCGTGAAGAGAGTGGTTACCTCGCCGAGGTTCTCCAGGATGGTTTTCTTTTGCTGGAACGCGTTCTGAACCACCTGGGTCAATGGAGAGATGAGGTCGAACCGGGGCCAATTGTCCAACGCCGAGATCTGATCCGCAGCCGCCTGGAACACGGGGAAAGGATCGTTGGCAAAGAGGGGTTTGCTTGAAACTGCCTTTTGCCACAATGGCATAAGAGGTTTGTAAGCCGGGAAGTTGGTAGTTCCGGTCCACAATCCCTCATTGGTGGTAACGAATGTAATAAAGTCCACCGCCAATTTGGGATTCTTGGTGTGCCTGGAAACGGTCCAGGCCGCGCCGCCCATGGCTGCCACCTGCGTAGTAGCATCAGCTTGCCACTTGAGCGGGGCCGACACACCCAGTTGATGGTCGGAGGTCGTGTACCAGCCACCCGTTCCGCCGCCGAAAACGCCCCACATCCAGGCGGGCCCTTCCATCATCAGCAGTTTGTCTGCGATCATGGCATCAAAATCGGTATTGAAGAAATCTGCGGTATAGAGGGTCTTGTTGGCGAGCATATGGTCGACCAGGTTCGCCGCCCGGACACAGGTGGGATCCGTCACATCGATTTTGAGGGTGTTGGCATCCACCAGTTGATGGGTGGGGCAGCCGCTGCCTTCGAAGTAAGAAAGGAAAGTCCAGCCATCTCCAAAGGTGCCCAGCAAATATCCGGGATGATCCTTGGCTACTTTGTCGCTGAGGGCCTGCATTTCTTCGTACGTAGTCGGCACCGTGTAGCCAAACTTGTCCATGAGGGTCTTGTTGTAATAAGTCACAAACATGGCCAGGTCATTCCGCAGGCAGTAGACTTTGCCGTCGAAGGTGCAGTTGCCAATTCCGGAAAAATTGCTAATAACGTCGGCAGGGACCCATCCGGTCAGGTCAAGTGGGAAATTATGGGCGGCATCTGCCACGCGTGCCACCAGCCGGGGCTCTGCAAAGACCACATCCGGCCAGCCCTGATTGGTATTGTTGAAAAGCAGGACTTTTGCGGGGAATTGTTCACGGTCGACCACCACGGCCTTGATCAGGCTGGCTTTATCCGGGTTCGCCTTGAGGTAGGCATCGACCATTGGTTGACGGTCCTGGTCGATCCAGACGGTGATGGGGGAGGTCTCGTCGTAGGGGTTTGCGGTGGCTTCGGGGGTGGCTGTGACCACGACCGGCTGTCCATTCACGATCTGGGTGACCACTACGGGAGTGGCCGGGGCAGATGTCGCTGCCGGAGTACCGCAAGCCGCCAGAACACTAGCAATCAGCGAAAGTGCAAAAAGGGCGGTAACGAGCTTCTTGACAGACATTTTACTTTCTCCTCTCTTGGGGTGAATATAGGCGAGTCATGAGAAACAATACTGGTTCATAAAAAGTATGTTGGGTATTAGGTCGGACCTCCTTCCAAAGAGATCTAATAGATTTATTGTAAAATATTGAGAATGACTGTCCGGTACCATTACCGGTAATGTTACCGGTATCGTTACCATATTGTATAATAGTTTTAATCGAAAATCAATAGCCAATTTTTAATTTTCCGTTTTGCTGGCGGATGGCGGATACATCAAGGGATATGGGGGAACTCCTTGGCTTAATTTTATCCCGGTCAAACGTTGATCTTCGATTGTCAAAATTTTTATAGGCTGATTGTGCCTTTACTGTTGGAGCGCGGCTGCCACACAATTTCCTTTTAGGTGTATATTTATACCCGCCTGTTTGTTTTAGAATAATTCGGGGTTCAAACCCCTTGAAAAAATGGAGTGTTTTATGACCACTCTTGCAAATTATCTTGACCAGATGACCAATGTGGGTGAACTGGTAGAAACCCAACCCGATGGGGCATTGCGGTGCGTGGCCTGCGGACACCGCTGCCTGATCCGGGAAGGGAAGCGCGGTATCTGCCAGGTACGCTATAACCAAGGCGGGCAACTGCGCATCCCCTGGGGGTATGTAGCCGCCCTGAATGCTGACCCGGTGGAGAAAAAACCCTTTTATCATCTCCAGCCCGGTTCGGTGGCGCTGACTTTCGGGATGCTGGGCTGCGATTTCCACTGCGGCTATTGTTTCACCGGCGATACGATCACGATCACCAATCAAGGTCCAATAAGCCTGGAGGAGATATTTGGAGCAGCGAGGGCAGACCGCGAACATCCTGAGATCGCTTATCCGCCAAATCTGCAAGCTATCACCGGCAGTGGAAACCTTCGCAACGTTAGGGCAGTCTTCCGGCATCCATACAGGGGCACACTGACCGTGCTGAAGCCCTATTACCTGCCTATGCTAAAATGCACTCCAGATCACAAAATATATGCCACCGATAATCCGCTGGAAGCACCTAGAAAAATCAAAGCAAACCAACTAACATCCAACTTCTACCTCGCCGTGCCGCGGAACTACAGCTTCCAGAATTGTCAATTGATTGAGGCCGACAGGGAACTCGCAGACCATCGGGTTACCTACGATATTCCATGGAAACTGACGCCGGAACAGCGGGCTCTGATCCAGCAAGAAACAGTCTCAGGGAAGAGTTCCAGGGAAATCGGCCTCATGCTGGATATGAACCCATCTTACGTTCGCCATATCCGTAGTAAAGAGGCCCGTGGCAGAATCCGGACTGAAAACACGACCGGTTACATTATAGAAAATGAACGAATACGTTTCCCAAAGGAACACCGCCCTGGCATTCCTAATCGGATCCTGCTCAATGAAGAACTGGCCTACCTGTTTGGATTCTACTGCGCTGAAGGCTCGATTGTTGCAGATAAGACTCGACCGAATAGCTATAAGTTGAATTTCAGCCTTTCATTGAGTGAAGAGAACCATGCGGAAAAGCTGAAAGCGGCTATTGCCAATATTTTCTGCCAACCTGTAACAGTTTCGCGGCACCATACCAGCCTGGTAGTAACCTCCGGCAAGAGTTCCCTGGCGTTGCTTTTCATGTCAATGATGAACAAGGGTGCACGTAATAAACAAGTCCCTGAATGCATTCTCGATGCGCCGCGGAATGTTATGAAGGTATTCCTAGATGCCTGTGTTGACGGTGATGGTCACCATTATGAGAATGGGAAAATCAGCCTTACTACTGTATCTCCTAAGTTCGCCTATGGGGTTGCCTGGCTGGCCCTCAGGCTTGGCTATCTCCCGTCTCTTTACAAAACGAATATTCCTCTTGAAGGGGTTATCCAAGGCCGGCAGGTTAAGCGGTCTCCGAATCAATATACTGTTGTCTGGTATGAAGAAGCCGCGATACCGAGGAAGATCATAACAACAAAGAAATATTACCTGGTTCCTTTGAAAGAGATCAGCAGCGAGGAATTCGACGGATATGTCTTCAACATGGAAGTTGAAGAAGAACATAATTATTTGGCAGGCTTCTTCCTGGTTTCAAACTGCCAAAATTGGCTGACTTCCCAGGCACTGCGCGACCCGGCCGCGGATGAATCCGGTTATTACGTGAAACGAATAAGTCCGGAGCAGATCGTCGAGGTAGCCCGGCGGAGCGGAGCCGAGGTGGTGGCTTCGTCTTACAACGAACCGCTCATTACCAGCGAATGGGCCGTGGCCGTCTTCAGGCAGGCCAAACAGGCCGGGATGAAGTGCGTCTATGTTTCGAACGGCAACGCCACGCCGGAAGTATTGGAATACCTCCGCCCGTACTTAAACGGCATGAAGATCGACCTGAAGTCGATGCAGGAAAAGAACTACCGCCAGTTGGGCGGGGTACTGAAAAATGTGCTCGATACCATCCGGCGGGTGAAGGAAATGGGGCTTTGGCTGGAGGTGGTGACACTGGTCGTCCCCGGGTTCAATGACAGCAACGACGAATTGTGGGAAGCCGCGCGCTACCTGGCTTCCATTTCCGCGGACATCCCCTGGCACGTGACGGCTTTCCACTCCGACTATAAGATGAGCGACACCGATAACACCCCGGCGAGCACGCTCATGCGCGCAGCCGAGATCGGGCGCGAGGCCGGCTTGCGCTACGTCTATGCCGGGAACCTGCCAGGGAGGGTGGGCGAGTATGAAGACACCTGCTGTCCCAAATGCAACACGCCGCTGGTGCGCCGGTCGGGGTTTTTTGTGCGGGAAAACCGTCTCACCGCCCAGGGGACCTGCCCCAAGTGCGGGGAAAAAGTCGCCGGCGTGTGGATGTAAAAACAGCCAGTTGAATTGGGGGGATTTGTATGCTATTCTGATTGAAACTAAAAGGAGGAGTTATGACATCGAATTTTGGAAAAATTTTCGGGGGAATGGTGGCTGTCAGCTTATTGCTGCTGTACGCGATAACGATGGGTTTTTTGGTGGCCCATGTGATCATCTGCGGCCAGGATGCGGGTTGTGTGGCCCCCTTCCCCATCACCACCGGTATGATTTTCGTGCTGACAACCGTCAGCGGCCTGGTTTCGGCGTTGGTGGTAGCCTCATTGGCCGCAACGGAACCGGGGACAAATCCATCCCGCCAGTGGATCGGCGAAGGTGCCAGCGAAGCCAGCCAAAAGAAGGCCAATTATATTGTAGCGATCTATCTGGGTGTGTGGGCCTTCGCCGGCCTGACGGCCTTGGTCGTGGGGGTGATGATCTTCCCCGGTGCGAACCAGACCCTTAGCGATGCCGGCACAACCTGGCTTGGCCTGGCCGTGGCAGCCGGGTATGCTTATTTCGGCATCAAGCCATAAGTATAGTAACCAGGTCAGACTTCCGAGTTCTTCAGGAACTCGGAAGTCTGGTGCGCCAGCGCAATCGTGCCATGGGGGAGAAAATTCGAAGTTAAGAATTTAAAGGACCGTTCCCGGTCTTCATCATTTCCGTTTGTCAACAATATCAATTCACAGTCAACCGCCAGGTCTTCTATAATCCGTTCACAGCGATAATAGGCCAACGCGACCGGATCGATTCGGGTTGGACCGTATCCCCGGTAGAATAATAGTTCATCTTCGTGGGGGAGACGCCAGCCGCCGAACAGGCCCCCGCCAATGAACATCAAATCCCGCTCTTTCGGCGCCAGGATGGGATCGTCCCAGTCGACAATATGGATGGTGCCGACTGAATCTATAAGAATATTACCTGCATGAATATCAGCATGGCACAGGACAAATCCTGAAAATTTGTTTCGGTTGGAATGAGCCAGCTGTTCGGCGCGCTGGACAAGATCCTGTATGACTACGTGCTGCTCTTTCAAAAAGGCAGCCAGTTTTGTTGAAAGGGGATCAGCGCAGGTTTGTTTTCCAATATCCTCCAAGATGGTCCGCAAGGCAAGGCGGAAGGCGGGAGAATAGGTTTCCCGGCGGATGCGGTTAATAAGCGACGGAGGCAGCTCCACGGAATGGATCCGTTTGAGAACCCGGCCAAGCTCGACCCACTGCCGGTCTGACAGGGCGGCTTCGTACCCATCCTGACCCTCGATAAAGGGGTAAAGGATCACCTTATAGGTCTCCAGGCTGGCCCACAATTGCCCCGATTTGGCCGCCAGCGGGACGATGATCTCAGAAATACCCTGGTCGCCCAGGAATTTTGGCAAGGCTACCGAAGTCTCGTCAAAAACACCGCTCCTCAATTTGAGGAAGTAAGCCGTACCATCTACTGTAAGGACACGGTAGACAGCCGTATTCCGGTCGGCTCCGAGGGGCAGGAAGGTGATCTGGTCGACCGGCAAGCCGAATTCTGCCCGCAGACAGGCATTGATCTTTTCATCTTGAATGAGAGGTTTTTCAAGCATGGAATAGTATTGCCTTAAGGTCCCCGCAAGAAATGGTCTTGTCCGGCATAACCGAAAGATTTCTCTAAAACTTCGATGGTCCGCAGGCGAATCCGCCTTAGTCCTGCCGCATCCAGCGCGCGACCGCATCGAAGGGGGGCTGATAGGCCTCCATCAGGTCGAGCAATTCTCCCGCTTCAGAGGCGCACAATAGCGCCCGCCTGTGTTCGGGGAAGAGGAATTTCTCCGCCACGGCGCGGTCCAGCATTTCGAGCAGGGGATCGTAATACCCGTTCACGTTCAACAGCCCCACCGGTTTGTGGTGCTCGCCGATCTGCGCCCAGGTGAGCGTTTCGAATAGTTCGTCCAACGTGCCGTACCCGCCAGGAAGGGCAATATACCCATCCGCCAGTTCATACATGCGGGCTTTGCGCTGGTGGATGGTTCCGGTCACTTCCAGGAGGGTGAGACCGGTATGCGCCAGTTGGGGCGTGTTCATGCCCTCGGTGATGACACCGATGACCTGACCGCCTTGCGCCAGGGCTCCATCGGCCAGCGCGCCCATCAAGCCGGTTTTACCGCCGCCATAGACCAGCCCCAGGCCGCGCCGTGCCAGCGTCTCGCCGACCTGGCGGGCGATTTGAAAATATTCATGGGAAGCCTGGTTGGCAGAGCCGCAGTAGACACAAATGGATTGCATGGATCTCCTTTTCCGTGACTTATAACTCATCCGGCCCACATCCGCAAGTATGTGCGACTGCAAAGCTGTGATTTAAGACCGGCTGCAAGATTTGCCAATAATTTCAAAGATTTTCAAATAGTTTAAAAAAAGTAATTTGCTACTATATAAGTAACTCATCGTCGTCCATTCAGCGGCCAGGCACCACCCGCGGGGGCGGCATCCATCATACACTTTTCTATAGGAGGAGATCATGAAATATCTTGGAATTCCCATCTTTGCACTGGCACTCGTCATCGGCATCCTGCCACAATTCACGGAGTGCTCCACCTTGATGAAACTGGCCAATGGAATGATGACACCCATGAAGTGCCACTGGACCGCCATTGCCGAACTCGGCATGTCCATTCCGCTGGCTGCACTGGGCGGGCTGTTGTTCTTCAGCAAGCGAAAAGAGACCCGCATGTCCCTCTCGATCATGGGTGCGGTGCTGGGCGTGTTCGTGGTGCTCTTCCCCACCACGCTGATCGGCGTCTGCGCCAGCAACATGATGGCCTGCCGGAACCTGATGCTCCCGGCCCTGGTGATTTCCGGTGTTTTGGTGGTGGCTGCCTGTTCATTCCTTTTCGTCTCTTCCTTCCGCATGAGTGAACCGGCCGCATAAGGCTGACGGTCAAACATAACGCCTGCAACTCCTTCCGAAATGGTATTGTCGCTCCGCGTGGTGGCCGGTTTTGTCCTGACCACCACGCGGAAATTTAATTCGGCATGAAAAAGGGACCTGGCAGACCAGGATCAAACTGTCGGGCAGGTGATCGGGCAAGCACGAGAATTTAGCGTCCATTCAATATATAATGGGGGAAACTGTTCATTGACCTCAGATCGATGTTCCAAATCATTACAAGACCGGGTTTAAGCCCGGTTGTTCGGAATGCAGGACGTAACATAGAAAAGAGGACATTCTTCAATTCCTGATAGCGGTGTTTTCCCATAAAATCAGTCCACTTTTCTCCCCTCATGAAAGGTACACGTGCCAGACCTGATCCCCCAAAACAATTCCTCCACACCCGCGCCCATCAAAAAAGGTCCGCGCGGCGAAGTCATCCTTTACGCCACCTGGTGCAAAGGCTGCCGCATCTGCGTGGAATTCTGCCCGCCCAAGGTACTGGCCATGGACCCGGGCGAAGACCACCCGCGGGTGGTCCTGCCGGATAAGTGCACCGCCTGCCATTTCTGCGATACTCACTGTCCCGACCTGGCGATCGTGGTCAGAAAGTTGGACTAGGAGGCAGCCTTGGCGATCAAATTAATGCAAGGGAATGAGGCCATCGGCTGGGGGGCGCTCGCTGCCGGCTGCCGTTTCTATGCCGGCTACCCGATCACGCCCTCCACTGAAATTGCCGAAATGCTGGCGCGTGAACTGCCCAAAGTGGGCGGAAAATTCATCCAGATGGAAGACGAAATTGCCAGCATAGCCGCTATCATCGGCGCGTCGGTGGGCGGATTGAAATCCATGACGGCCACCAGCGGGCCCGGTTTTTCGCTGATGCAGGAAAATATCGGCTATGCGGCCATGACGGAGATCCCCTGCGTGGTGGTGGATGTGCAGCGCCTGGGACCCTCCACCGGCCAGCCCACGGCTGCCTCCCAAGGCGATGTAATGCAGGCCCGCTGGGGAACACATGGCGACCATCCCATCATCGCGCTCAGCCCCATCTCCGTGCGCCAATCCTTCGACCTGACGGTCAAGGCCTTCGAACTGTCGGAGAAATACCGCACGCCGGTCATCCTGCTGACAGACGAAATCATCGGGCATATGCGCGAGCCGGTGGAATTGCCGGACTTCAAGACGATACAGATGCCAGAATACCGCATCACCCAAAAAGACGGTGGATACATCCCCTTCCGGAACGAACCTGGCGACGTGCCTCCGCTGGCCAATTTTGGGGTTGGTTATCGTTACCACGTGACGGGGCTCTTCCACGACCAGCAGGGTTTTTCCACTCAACGCCTGGACGAAATCGACCCCTGGCTGGAACGAGTTAATACAAAACTGGATAAGCACCTGGACGATATCCTCATGGTCGAGCAGGATGTTGAACCCGAGGCAAAGATTGCCATTGTCTCCTATGGAGCCTCTGCCCGCGCTTCCCGGCACGCCCTGAAGCTGGCGCGGGCTCGTGGAGTCAAAGTGAATCTGCTGACCCTCCTGACCATCTGGCCTTTCCCTGAAGCGCAGGTGGAGGAATTGGGTGAGCAAATGGAGCGGATCATCGTCCCGGAAATGAACCTGGGACAGCTGGCTTATGAAGTGGAACGCATGGCCGGCCGCAAGAAGGTAAAACGCGTCACACGGGCCAATGGCGAGATGGTCACGCCGCAGATGATCCTGGAGGCAATTGAGGCACAGGCATGAACAATAACATTTTGGAAGCCCAGGGGTTGGACTCCAGCGAAGGGCAGTTACCGCCCGAGAACTGGTTCGAGCGCAGCCAGACGCTGCAGAAACTGCGCAAGAACAAGAAATTCCCCACCATCTGGTGCGCCGGCTGCGGCATCGGAATTGTCATGGGGGCATTGATCCGCGCCATCGACCACCTGGGGCTGGATAACGATAATGTGGCCCTGGTGGCCGGCATCGGCTGTACCGCCCGCATGCCCATCTACCTGGATTTCAATACCCTGCATACCACCCACGGGCGTGCCCTGGCCTTCGCCACCGGCCTGAAGATCGCCCGCCCGGATATGAAAGTCATTGCCATCATGGGCGATGGGGATGCGCTGGCCATCGGCGGAAACCATTTTATCCATGCTGCGCGCAGGAACATCGGCATCACTGCCCTGATCGTCAATAATGCCATCTACGGCATGACCGGCGGGCAATACAGCCCCACCACACCCTTCAACGGACGCGCCACCACGGCACCATACGGCAATATTGAGATGCCTTTCCCGGTCTGCGAGATGGCGGTGGCGGCCGGAGCCAGTTACGTGGCCCGCAGCACCGTCTACCACGCCCTCGAACTGGACAAGTTCATTTCGGAGGCCATTGCCAAAGACGGTTTCAGCGTGGTCGAGGCGATCAGCTACTGCCACACCACCTATGGCCGCCTGAACAAGCTGGGCACGGGTGCGGACATGCTGCGGGCCCTGAAGGACAACAGCATCTCCCAAAACGCCTGGCGGGGCCTTTCCCCGGAAGAACAGGCGGCCAACACAAAGATCGTGCGGGGCAACTTCATCAATATCGACAGGCCGCAATACACCGCCACCTATTCCAACCTGATCACGCGCGTGCAGGGAGGCGAGAAATGAGTGCCCCCCTGGCCGAACGGACCGAGGTCCGCCTGGCGGGCGAGGGCGGACAGGGCATGATCCTGGCCGGCATCATCCTGGCAGAAGCCGCTTCCATTTATGATAATAAGATGACCGTCCAGACCCAGAGCTACGGGCCGGAAGCGCGCGGCGGCGCCAGCAAAGCCGAGGTGGTCATCGCCGCCGGCGAGATCGACCATCCTGAAGTGTTGTCGGCGGATGTAGTGGTAACGCTCAGCCAGGAGGCTTACGACAAATATGCAGCCAGCGTCAAACCGGGCGGCCTGTTGATCGTGGACGATGAAAAGGTGAGCCGCATTGCCATGGCGAATGCAATCCGCATCCCCATCAGCCGGCTGGCGTTCGAGACGACCGGCAAGGCCATCACGGCCAATACGGTGGCGCTGGGCGTCCTGGTGGGGCTGACCGGCGTGGTCTCCCGGCAGGCCATCGAGAAAGCGGTCACTGCCCGGGCCCCGCGCGGGACGGAAGAGATGAACCGCAAGGCGCTCGAGGCGGGGTTCAGGGAAGCGGAGAAGGTTAAGAGAGCGACTGTTCCTTAATAGGGGTTAGCTGTTGGCAATGAACGATAAGGGTTTTCCTTCATTTCGCTTGGACGGATTTCCTGGAACAGGCCTGGGGAACGAATTGAGAATGCAACCGACCAAGTGAGACTGGTATTAAGGTTTTCAGGGAGGTGAAATTATCATGGAGACTAAATCCTCACCCGCTTCACCGCAATCATCAAACTCGGAGAAGGCTTCCCTCCTATTGACCTCTTGCGTAATAGGCATTCTGATGGTGCTCCTGGTCTATGACAAAAATTTTATTTTTGGTTCAGACGCAGGAAATTGGAGCTATTCATACTTTAATTCGATCACCTCACTGCCAATATGGATACCAATACTTGTCTTATCATTCCTTGGCATGCTGATTTTCATCGGCAAAAAACTGATTTTCATTCATGAGAAAATTACCATATGGGGGAGTTTTCTCATTGCGATTCTCATCCAACTCCTGATCCATCACGTATATCCGATCCAACTGGGAAAAATGGTGGTAAGTGACAATGCCAACGCTTTTTATTCGGCTGCTGTGCGCTATTCACCGATTGAGATATTAGCACATTACAATGATTCGACTCTTACATTAACCTCACACGCTTCTTGGAACATGCCGGGGAAAATCCTCTTATTTCAATTATTCAAATTATTTACTTCATCACCCCAGGTGATGGGTTACCTGGTGATCATACTTTCAGCCCTGGGTGGTGTATTGCTTTATAGGATATGTGAAAAATTATTTCACGATAAACAAGCAGCATTCTATGCGTTTATTTTGTATCTGTTGATTCCTGGCAAGCTTTTCTTTTTTCCTATTCTTAATACGATTACACCTCTGTTTATACTGCTTTGCCTTTATTTGTTCTTAATTTATATTGAAAGAAAGAACATTTTGTTTCTCGGGTTATTGGGAGCCGGCTTTTACCTGCTAATACTCTTTGAGCCTTCTCCATTAGTCACTGGCCTCATTTTCGTTGGGATCCTGCTCAAGGCTATAGGGGAGAGAAGAGTCTTTAAAAAAGATTTCTGGGCTATCTTACTCTATACGTTTCTGGGCTTTTTATGTGTTTATGTAATTTTTTATATTTTCTTTTCTTTTGACCTGCTGAGCACTTTCCTGCGTATCCTAAACGAGGCAATAAATTTCAACCTTATTACTCATCGAACATACAGGCTATGGGTCTTGGAAGACTTTAAAGAGTTTTTCTATAGTGTCGGGATACCGATCATGATTATTTTTATATATATGGTATCAAAAATTGTTCTGCAATGGAAAACCATAAAATCCAATGTTTTCACCTGGTCAATGGAAAATCTCTATATTTTGAGTTTAATGGCGACTTTTGGGATTGTATTATTCAGTGGCATTAACAGAGGCGAAGTTTCACGACTATGGATATATTTAGCCGTCTTTTTCCAAATACCTGCAGCGCTTTTCATTGCCAAAATCCCAAAGAATACTTTTTTGTTTTTCGCGGTTGCAGGCACAGTCGCTTTTCAATCGATCATTGCTTTGCAAAGAATCAATTTTATTAGTCCTTGAGTTTGTCTATCTCACACCTTATCTGTGCAATACATGGGTATCCATTCACAGTTTTTTATTTCAATGCACTATACAATTTCATCAAAGGTACCCCCTGATAACTTACCTCGTAGACGGGTGTCTGGGTTTCCAGTATCTGCAGGAGCAGATAACCCTTCTCGCCGCCGGCTCCATACTGTGTCTGGCGGTACGTGAAAATATACCAATCAACTTTCTCCAAAATCTTATTTCCCGACTGACCAGGAACGCTCGGCGTCGGGTCTTTATTTAAGATCAGTACATCCTGGCGCAGTTGACCAATCGCCTGGCTATAGTGGAGCATACCAGAGTCCTCCGACCAGACCACGTCACCGGGCTGCGCATGGGCGTTAATGTACGGAAATGCCGAAGCGCAGGTATCGCACCAGTAGGTCGTCTCCAAACCCAGTTTCGTTGCCCCCGGCAGGCCGCCTACGCCTTCCGAATAGTACGAAAGCAAGTGAGGGTATAGTCCCGCCATGGTCACAGACTGCGGTATAAGCAAACCAATTCCAAGAATAACAGCCACTGGGGCAACCAACGCCGGTCGCTTGATCCGTTCTGCCAGTTTCCGCAAGCCGGTGACCAGCCAGCAGAAACCGATCCCGGCCAGGGCGGCCAGGAAGGAGAACATCGGCATAAACAGTCGCTCATCGTCGTAAAGCAAGCTCTTGCCAAAAATAAAGGGGGAAATAGAGGCGAACACGCTCAGAATCAGCAGCCATGCCAGACCCCTGTCCTGTTTCCTTTTCCCGGCGCGTGCCATTCCTGCCAGGAACAGTGTCATCACCGTTAGCGGCACCACCGCCCATAGAATCACGAAAACATAGTGCCATGGTGGGGGCATGTAAAACTCTCCTAAGTACCACTGTCCAATCGCAGCGTGGTGCAGGTGGAAATTGACATAATTCATTACCCGCGTCCAGGTCTGATAATAGAGCCATGGCCAGACCAGGAAGAATGTCGGCACGGCAACAAAACCCATCAACAGTAACCGCAGCACTCCCGACCACTTTCGCCGAAAGATCAGGGACCATGCCACAAGGGCAATCAAGATGAATACCCCATTGAGTTTAACCGCCACTACCAGTCCCCAAACCACGCCCTACAAAAGCCCCCAGGCCCATCCATTCCGGTCAACTGTTTTCCGGAAAATAAAAGTTATCACAAACGAACCAACGGCCACCGGAACATCCAGGGCTGCCAGGTGAGCGTGGAAAAAGAAGCGCGGCAATGACATCAATGCAGCAACGGCAAACAAGCCGGCCGCCTTACCGTATGTCCCCGCAATCATCAGATAAAGCAAGGCCACAAGGAATGCCACCAGCAAAATGGGACCAATCCGGCTAGCCGTCGGTTCGGTAAAAACATGCCTGGCCGCCAACCAGACCAGCCCAGACCAGACCTTTACCACCGGCAGATGTTCGTGATTGAATGTCCAGTAGGTTTCAATGGTCGAAGGCTTTAACGCCCGGACAGGATCCTTAGCCAGCATCCAGATCCAGCGGGCATAAGAATTCGAAGCGACAATATAGGTGGGTTCATCCGTCGTTAGGCCGATAGCCGGCGCTGTGGTGGTCAGTATGATGGTTGTCAAGCAGGCTAGCAGTATTGCGATGGCCCCATTCCCTGGCTTCCAACGATATTTCATCGCAACCCCAACTAAGTGCATCAATCATGCACAATTTATTATTCCCCTAAGGGCATTCAATCCTCTTTGCAGAGAGCATTAAGGTGTCAGGCGAATTGTCCTTAAAATACTTGGCGAAAAATTAGTGGAGCCAGCCAGAAAGCCAACCTCCATGTAGAGTCGCGCATGGCCAAGGCGCTGGAGGTGGGCTTCAGGGAAATAGAGAAGGTGCAAGAGATAAAAGGCAGCCGGCTGCCGCCCATGCAATCATTTATGGAATGCCGTACGCATAGTACAATGTCAGGGTTGGAGGACTTTTGTACTGGACAAGAAATGGTTTCTTGTCCTCCCACCTTGTTTGAGACTGAACCATGGCCGCTAATATTTCGCTGGTTTTCATAGAATTGGGAATAGTAGTCATTGGGCTGGCTCTGATCGCCCGGCTGGCGAACCGGTGGGGCTTTTCGGCCATTCCTCTTTACCTGCTGGCAGGCCTGGCGTTCGGCAAAGGCGGCTTGCTTCCCCTTCAATTCAGCGAAGATTTCGTGCATGTCGGCGCGGAGATTGGCGTCGTCCTGTTGCTCTTCATGCTGGGTCTGGAATATACCAGCGAAGAGTTGAGCGCCAACCTGCGCGCCGGACTCCCAAGCGGCCTGGTTGATTTTGCGCTCAACTTTCCACCCGGGTTGATCGCCGGGCTGCTGTTGGGCTGGACTCCACTGGCGGCCATGTTGCTGGGTGGGGTTACTTACATCTCTTCCTCCGGTGTGATCGCGAAAGTGTTGGCGGAACTAAAACGGATGAATAATCCTGAAACGCCGTCCATCATTTCCATCCTGGTGCTCGAAGATCTGGCCATGGCCCTCTATTTACCTCTGGTGGCCGTCTTGCTCATCGGTCAAAGTCTGGGGGCAGCCGTACTTTCCATATTCATTGCATTGGTCACTGTCGCAATTGTGCTTTTTGTAGCATTGCGTTACGGCAAAGTGTTAAGCCGCTTTATCTCACACCAGTCAGATGAAGTGATCCTGTTTTCCATCTTCGGCCTGGTCCTGCTCATTGCCGGGATAGCCTCGCGTTTACAGGTGTCGGCGGCGGTAGGTGCTTTCCTGGTCGGAGTCGCTCTTTCGGGGCCCATCGTTGAACGAGCCCATAAACTTCTCAGTCCGCTGCGAGACCTCTTTGCGGCCATCTTTTTTCTATTCTTCGGTTTGGAGGTGGATCCGTCTACTTTGCCTCCGGTTCTTATCGCAGCTTTGAGTTTAGGCCTCATAACGGCATTGACCAAATTCATCACCGGTTGGTGGGCCAGTCGTCGTGCCGGAGTGGAAAGACTGGGCAGGCTGAGGGCCGGAGCGGCCCTGGTAGCCCGGGGTGAGTTTTCCATTGTGATCGCCGGGCTGGGTGTGAGCGCAGGTCTTGAACCAGGGTTGGGAGCGTTGTCGGCTGCCTACGTGCTATTCCTGGCCGTCCTGGGACCCATTTTGGCGCGGATAATAGAACCATTGGCTAACGCCTTTATCAAAAATAAGGGGTAATAGAAAGGAGGCACAGCCTGGTAAAAGTGTCCACTCAAACAGTTGGAATACCTCTGGATTCTGCGCAGATCAAGCCTGCAGCCCAAGTGCTCTCACGGGCATTCCATGACGATCCCTTCTACACCTATATCCTTCCGGATGTCAGAAGGCGGGCGAACATTCTGCCGTGGCTTTTTGAGCGGATCATCCGCTATGGGCTGCTTTACGGGTCAGTCTACACCACCCCTTCGGTCGAGGCCGCGGCCGTATGGCTGGGCCCGCAGGATCCTGTTTTCCATTTGACCGGCGCGATCCGGACGGGCCTGTTCCTGCTTCCCTTGAAAATGAAGCGGGCGGAGTATCGGCGGATTCAGCTACTGGATAAGGCGGCCGAGCGGCTGCACGGGCAAGCCATCACCGGCCCGCACTGGTTTCTACTCGTGCTCGGCGTTGATCCAACCCATCAAGGCCTGGGGGTAGGCAGTTCGCTGCTGCCGCCGGTGCTCGAGCTGGCGGACCGGGACCATCTGGCGTGTCTTCTGGACACGAACAATGAAAAGAATTTGGCGTTCTATCAGCGATACGGATTTGAAATATCCGGGCAAGAACGGCCCGATCCCGAGGGGCCGTATGTATGGGGAATGGTGAGAAGAGGTAAGTGATCAGGGTTTTTTTTAACCGGGCAGGATTTCTCTATACATCGAATACTGATTCACGCTCTACTATTCACAATAATATTTGATAGGGTACGTTCAGGAGGAAGAAATGGAGAATACAAACGATGCACCCAATCCATTGGTCGGCGCATGGGAGTTGGTTTCCGGTTTCTATGTGGGAGAAAATGGAGAGGTTACTAATTATGAAAATGCGAAGGTCAAATCGCTCAAGGTGCTTTCTGTAAGGAAATTCTCCTTTGTCACCACTGCCAACGGATCGTTCTATGCCGCCGGCGGAGGTGATTATTTTGTTGAAAACGATGTTTATATGGAGATCCCAGGCCTGGCTTCGGAACCCGCCATGATCGGTCAACGGTTTGCCTTTCAATTCAAATTGGAGGGCGATACCTGGACCAACTCACGCCGGCAAAAGGGCGTGGTGGTAGAGTCGGAAGTGTGGAAAAGGGTTATGTAACCATCCGTCTAAAAAATCCCCTCCGCTCTGAGCCGACTTCAATTTTACCCTGTAGTAACGAATAAATTCGTTACTACATTTTTTTGTAGATGGTTACATCGGGTAATCATCTCAATAAATGATAGTAAAGAGCCGGGCTTTCACATTCCCGGCTCTTTTTCATCTACTACTCTGTCTTGCTTTATTCTTCAGTCTTACTCTTCTCTTCCTGCGACCCGAGCTTCAACGATTTCCACCTGGATTTATCATTTGCACCTTGTTCACATTTATGATAACATGGTTGTATGCGGACGGTTAGCTTTTATCGCCTTCATAACGGCCACAGTCCCATCGAAGAATTCCTGGATTCTTTGAGCGGTAAGCAAGCTCAAAAAGTTTTGTGGGTTTTCCAACTGATAGAAGAACTGGATGTTATTCCACGCCAATATTTTAAGAAGCTGGTTGATAGCGAAGGTATCTGGGAAATCCGCATCCAATTCGGAAACGATATCTTTAGATTGTTGGGTTTCTTCGATGGCGGAACCCTGTTAATTTTGACAAATGGCTTTACCAAAAAGACCCAAAAGACGCCGCCTCAGGAAATAGCTCTGGCGGTACGACGCAAACAGGAATTTCTGGCCAGGAGAAAAAGAATATGAGTGATGTGACAAGATATGTTCAAAAACGAGTGAAACAAGATGCGGATTTCGCTGAAAATTACGAAGCCGGTTATGCCGATTTCAAAATTGGCGTCATCTTACGCCAGGCAAGAGAATCGGCCGGTTTGACCCAGGAAGAAGTGGCTCGCAAACTGCGGACCCAGAAGTCGGCGATTTCACGTATCGAAAACCATGCTGATGACGTCCGGCTTTCGACATTACGCAAGTATGCCGATGCTGTGGGCGCCAATCTACAAATTCGATTGGCTCATACGCATAGAATGGTGGCAGATAAGTAGTACAAAACAAAATAAACGCTAAAATGCTCAGAAAAAGAGAGCCGGGAAAATTCCCGGCTCTCTTTCATCTAATACTACTACTCTGTCTTGCTTTCTTCTTCAGTCTTACTCTTCTCTTCCCCCGGCCCAATCCCCAGCGGCTTCCACTTGGCCTCGTCCTTCAGGCGGTGCTGGGTCCCGTGGCGATCATGCACCTGGTCGTAGCCCTCGTTCTTGATGAACATCTGCTCGCCATCCAGCAGGGCCGTCAGGCCTTCCTGACCGGGCTCCATCCGCTTGACACCTTTGTATTTGGCCGCCATGGCGGGAGTGTAATCGGTCGGCTCTTCATAGGTGGTGATGAAGCCCTCGAAGTTACGCAGGACGATCTTGTGGTCCGACATGGAGAGCAGGTAATTGGGCATGACGGGGATCTTGCCGCCGCCGCCAGGGGCATCCACAATGAACTGCGGCACGGCATAGCCGGAGGTGTGGCCGCGCAGGCCTTCCATGATCTCGATGCCCTTGGCTACGGGCGTGCGGAAATGGCCGGCGCCATGTACCAGGTCGCATTGGTACAAGTAATACGGGCGCACACGAATACGCACCAGGTCCTGCACCAGTTTGCGTTGGATATGGACATTGTCGTTGACCCCTGCCAGCAGGACGGACTGGTTGCCCAGGGGGATACCGGCGCGGGTCAGGCGGTCGCAAGCTTCCGCCAGTTCCTTCGTGATCTCGTTCGAATGGTTGACGTGGATGTTCAACCACAAGGGATGGAACTGCTGCAACATATCGCACAATTCCTGGGTAATGCGCATGGGCATGAAGACCGGCACGCGCGAACCGATGCGGACAATCTCAATATGGGGAATTTCGCGCAGGCGGGTCAGGATCTCCTCCAGGATCTTGGGCGCCAGGACGAGCGGGTCCCCGCCGGAAAGCAGTACATCCCGCACCTGGGGGGTATTCTTCAAGTACTCGATCTGCATATCGAACTCATGCCGCGAGAATGTGGCCGTCGGGTCGCCGACGATGCGGGCGCGGGTGCAATAGCGGCAATAGGAAGCGCATTGAGTGGTGACCAGCATCAGCACCCGGTCGGGATAGCGATGGACGAGGCCGGGGACCGGTGAATGCTTGTCCTCCGCCAGCGAGTCTTCCATTTCCGCGGTGAAGGACACCATTTCATGATCGGTGGGGATGATCTGTTTGCGGACGGGATCATCCGGGTCGTTCGGGTCGATCAGGGAGATAAAGTAAGGGGTCACCTCCACGCGGAATAAATGGGCTGCGGAGAGGGCTTTCCGCTCAGAGTCGTTCAAAGGAATAACTTTCTCGATCTCTTCCGCCGAATTCAGGCGGTGGCTCAACTGCCAGCGCCAGTCATTCCACTTTTCATCGGGAACATCCGCAAAAGCAGGAGCACGTTTTGAAGGAAAGGGGTTGTTCATTTTTTCTCCGGTAATTTTTCATTTGAGACCCTAAAGGTCTGCGCGAGTTTCAGGGTCTGGTCGAGAACAGTAAAAGGCAGTGAACTTGTCAGACTATCGCCGCAATTGGCGGGTCATGGTCTGGCAGGAAGAAACCGGTAAAATAATGATAAGGAAAGAACATGAAAGTATTGTAAGAGGAAATAGGGGTCAGGTCAATATAAAAATCCGGAGTAAAATGACCCAAAATCTTTGCACTCTTCCGGTCTGGTGAGTCTCAATAAATTATTCACCGGCATTTATGGCTACGATCGGCATAATGGAGTATTATAAAGAGGTGATTGTGAGTCTGTCCTTAGTAGGAGGGAAGGATGAACAAAAAAGTCGCAGTTCTGACGGATAGTACTGCCAGCATCCCTGAAGAGATCCTGCAAGAACTGAACATCCACACCGTGGCTTATTACATCCATCGCGGCCAGGAAGTGTTGCGTGACCTGGTCACCATCCAGCGGGAAGAATTTTTGCAGTGGCTGGCAACGGCCAGGTCTCTGCCCACCACCGCCAGCCCCGGGCCGGGCGATTATATCCAGGCTTATGAGGAGCTGGTGGAGGCAGGCCATGAAGAAATCGTCAGTATCCACATGACCTCGAAAGCCAGCGGAGCTTACCAGGCTGCCTGCGTGGCGCAATCCATGTTGAAAGAGACACTGCCGGATGTGCGGGTGGAGGTCATCGATACCTGCAATGTGGCCCTGTGCCAGGGGTGGATGGCCATCGAAGCCGCCCGGGCTGCCCTGGCCGGTGTGAAGGTGAATGAAGTAATCGAAAAAGTAAGAAAAATGATCCCACATACGAACATCCTGCAGACCGCCGATACTCTCAAGTACCTTTACATGGGCGGCCGGATCGGCAAGGCCAAACACCTGGTGGGAAGTTTGCTTAATATCAAGCCTCTTATCAGCATGGAGGCCGGCGAAATCGTTGCAGTTGGCGTAGCCCGCAGCCGCTCACATGCCTATCAGATGATAGCGGACAAAATCGAAGCAGTGGTCGGCAAGGGCAAAGTGAAAATCGCCTATGTCCACGCGGGGGCAAAGCAGGAAGTGGAAAAGTTAAGGAATATCGTGGAGAACCGTCTGAACACAGTCGAGTCGTTCATCGCTGAACTCTCCCCGGCGTTGGCGGTCCATACCGGACCGGGAACGGCCGGGCTGTGCTATCTGGTGGACCAATCCTGATCCCCCTCCAAAAAAATAAGATACTGCGGCGCTCTTTGAAGAGCGCCGCAGTTTTATTGAGTGATGGAATTATGAAGCCGGAGGCAGGGGTTCCTGTGGAGGTAATACTTCTACCGCAGCGGCGGCAGGTTTCTTTTTGCGCAGGAGCAAAATGGGAACAACCACGGCGATGGCAATGAAGATGATCGCCAGGCACAACGAAACAAAGCCGATCCAGCCGGGCATATTTCCATAGCCATTCACAAAATCGGGCATTTTTCCAAAGGCGGTGACGGCGCCGAAAATACATATCGACAGGCCTGGGCAGCCGCACAGCAGGATGGCAGCTACTGTCCCGACGATCGGCCAGGTTCTATTTTCTTGCTTGGGCGGTTCCATAACAGGCATTTCCATTGGCATTCTCCTTTGTTCAATTATGTCAGGTTTTCTTTCCATCAGTATACTTTTTCTATGAAGTTTGCGCAAGCAATTACAAGATATTATTGGCGTAGTTTGGCGCCCAATTCCTGCTCAAGCTGCCGCAAGATGTGGGCACGGATACCGGCAACATCCTTGTCAGACAAAGTCTTGTCCGCTGCCTGGAAAGTGAGATTGTAAGCCAGGCTTTTCTTGCCCGCGCCGATTTTTTCACCGCGATAAACGTCGAACAAGCGCACTTCTGCGATGACTTTCCCTCCGGCCTGGCGGATAACCTCGGCCACGCGCTCCGCCGGCAGGTTCTCATCCACCACCAGTGCCAGGTCTTCCAGCACAGGCGGGAATGCGGGCACCGGTGCGGTATCGTAGAGGGCCGGGACAAGCGCCAGCAGCATATCCAGGTCCAAATCCGCCGCCAGGACCGGCGTGCCGGCATAGGCAGCCGGCCAGTCAAAACGGTCTCGGACCTGAGGATGCAATTCGCCAAAAACGCCAATCTGTTTATCCCCCGACATTACTTTGGCGCATTTGCCTGGATGGAAAGTGGGATGTGTCGCCGGTTCGTAACTAATGCCGGGAATGTGCAAATTATCCAGCAGGCCGGCCAGGATACCCTTCAAGTCATAGAAATCCAGCCGGGCATTGTCGCCTCCCTGCCAGGTGGGCAAGCCGCGCGGCCCCCCCAGGATAATGGAGAGGCGCTGGAGTTCGTCGGGCAGGCCATCGCCTCCTTCGGAGGCAAGGAAGAGTGGGCCAATTTCGAAGAGCGCCAGCCGCTCGCGGATGCGGGAATTGCGTTCGGCCGCCTCCAGCACGCTGACCAGGACACTATGGCGCATGACCGCCTTATCGGCCGAGATGGGATTCGCCAACCGGACGTAAGGTTTGTCATCCGGGGCTGCTTCCGGCGGCAGGCGGCGCGCCTCCCGTTCAGGGGTGGTGAGCCGGTAGCTGACGATTTCCTGCAGCCCTTCGGCCACAAGCAGGTCACGCACGCGCTCTTCCTTATCAAGCAGGGGATTGCCGATCTGCGGGGGCAGGTGGTCGGGCATGTGCGTTTCGGGGATGCGGTCGTAACCGTAAATGCGGGCGATTTCTTCGATAACGTCCGCCTTGCCGGCGATGCCATCACCGATATCCAGGCGGTGATCAGGGGCGGTCACGCTGATCATCTGGGGAACAATGGACAGCCCAATACCGTAATTCAGGGTATCCAAAGTACAGCGGAATTCCAGGGCGGTGAGCAGGCGGACGATCTCTTCAGTGGAAAGCGTGATGCCCAGCCAGCGTTTTACATCCTGGGAAGTAATGAAGACGGTAGGGTCGCGCTGGGGCAGAGGATATTGATCCACCAACCCACTGGCAACAGTGCCGCCGGACCATTGTCGCATCAGTTCTAGCCCGCGTTTCACGCCCCGCTCTGCCATGGCCGGATGGACGCCGCGGGAGAACCGGTAAGAGGCTTCCGAGGGCAGGTCCTGCGCCTTGGCAGTCTGGCGGATATTGATGAAATTCCAGGCGGCCCCTTCGAGCAGGATATTGACCGTGCTTTTGCCGCGGGCGGAAGCTTTGCCGGTGGGCATCTTCCCCTCCCCCATTCTAATGGGCTCAATACCTTGAGCATCCAGCACTTCCCCGGCGGCGTCGTGGACATCGGTTTCGGCTCCGCCCATGATCCCAGCAATCGAGAGCGGCCCGGCCGCGTCGCATACCAGGACGGTGGTTTCATCTAGTTTGCGCACAATGCCATCCAGCGTGGTCAGTTTTTCACCGGCTTTGGCGGTGCGGGTGAGGATCTTTAACGGTTTTCCCCTGGCCCGGTCCACCAATACGTCATAATCGAAGGCATGCAGCGGCTCGCCGATATCCAGCATGGCATAGTTGGTGGCATCCACGATGTTGTTGATGGGTCGTATCCCCGCCAGTTTCAGGCGCAATTGCACTTTATACGGGCTGGGACGGATCTCCACATTGCGGATCAATCCCAGCACGAAGCGCGGGTTCAATTCGGGTTTCGTAATTTCGATTTCGGCTTTGAACGGTTCACCTTCTGCTTTGACCTGATACGAGGGCTGGCGCAGGGATTTTCCGGTAATGGCGGCGACTTCACGGGCCAGGCCCAGCATATTGGCACAGCGGGCCGTGCTCGGCAGGATGGACACTTCCAGCACCGCGTCGCCGATGTAATCGACCAGCGCCGTACCCACCGGCGCTTCCTCGTCGAAGATGATAATGCCTTCATGGTCTTCCGAAATGCCCAGTTCCTTTTCCGAACAGGCCATCGAATAGGATTCCACCCCGCGGATCTTGGCGCGCTTGAGCGTGACCAGCACCTGTCCGGGCTGGTGGCCGTCGTAGATTTGAGCGCCTTCCCTGGCATAGGCCACCTTCAACGGCTTTGGCAGCGGCCCCTTGCCTTTGAACTCGAACAGGTTCGGCGCGCCGGTCAAGACCACTTGTTCCTGCTGCCCGTCGAAGAGCTTGCACAGCACCAGCCGGTCCGCGTTGGGATGCGGCATCACTTCAGAAATGGAAGCCACCACAAGCTTTTCGCGGTCCCATTCGATCCCGCTGACCTTTGAGTCGGTCCTGCGGGCATGGTCGCTCGTCCAGTTGCCAGAGTCACCTCCCGGCATGGGCAGACCGACAAACTGGATTTCCTCCACTTCCAACCCGGCCATCGTCATCAGGTGGGCCAGCTCGGGGATGGGGATGTCAATATCAACGAAATCTTTTAGCCAGGAAATGGGTACTTTCATAGGAAACTCCTAGAACTGCTCCAGGAAGCGCAGATCATTCTGGAAGAAATAACGGATATCGTCAATGCGGTGGCGCAGCATGGTCATCCGCTGCGGCCCCAGGCCGAAAGCAAAACCGCTGTAGCGTTCAGGGTCATAACCGCCGTTGCCCAGGACCACCGGGTGGACCATGCCGCAGCCGCCGATCTCCAACCAGCCGGAACCCTTGCACACGTTGCAGCCCTTCCCACCGCACAGGAAACATTCTACGTCGAATTCGGCGGACGGTTCCGTGAAGGGGAAGTAAGAAGCCCGGAAGCGCGTGCGGGTATTTTGCCCAAACATACGCCGGGCAAAATCGGCAAGCGTCCCTTTCAGGTCGCTAAAGGTGATCCCCGGGCCAACCGCCAGCCCTTCCAACTGGTCAAACTGGGTCTCATGGCGAGTGGTGACCTGTTCATAGCGGTAACACATGCCCGGCAGGACGATCCGCACCGGCGGGGGGGTATCCGGGTTCATGGCAGAGATCCAGCGCATGGCGTGGATCTGTCCCGGCGAAGTGTGGGTGCGCAACACGATGGGATTGTCGCCGCGCCCCTCCGCCTCGATGAAATAAGTATCCTGCATATCCCGGGCGGGATGGCCGATCTGGAAGTTGAGCAATTGGAAGTTATATTCGTCGCTCTCCACTTCGCGCGAGCGGAAGACCTGGAACCCCATCTCGCCAAAGACGCGGTAGAGTTCACGCAGTGTCTGCGTATCCGGATGCAGGCGGCCCAGGGGAATCCGCCGGCCAGGCAGGGTGACGTCCAACTGTTCCTGTTCGAGCGAACGTTTGAGCACGGTTTGTTTCATCACCTCGGCCCTGGCAGCAAAGCCGGCTTCGAGGGCCTTTTTTACCTCATTGGCCCGCGCACCGATCACCGGTCGCTCTTCCCTGGTGAGCTGGCCGAATTTGCTGAAAACCTGCATCAACCCTGAACTCCGCCCCAGGTGTGCCACCCGCCAGGCTTCCAATCCGGCTTCATCCTGGACCGTTTTCAGGGCTTCCAACCCGGTGCGTTCAATTTCATTCAATTGTTCGAGCATGGTTCGCCTCCGATAAACAAAAATCCCGTCCGCACTGGGACGGGACGGGGATCCCGCGGTACCACCCAACTTGGCCAGCCTTTATCATTCTCAGGACTGGCCCGCTCATTGCCGACTATCATCGGCTGCCCCTCTAACGCTGGGATGCGGTTCAGACTACTGGTGGCGCAAAAATATTATTTTGCGTTTCCGTTCCCCTGAACAGCTCAAGAGGGAACTTCAGTCGATTTCCACCGGATGCGGATCTCAATCCATGTCCGCAAATCCCTGTCGGCTTCCATTGACGTACTTTCCTCTTTCGACGCTTTAATAAAAAAACTCGCCTGTTGGGTTTTATTATCTGCAGAATTGGCGGTCTGTCAAGACTGGAAAAGCCTTAGTGGATACCATTTTCAACTTTCCTGCAGACCGCCAAAAAAAAGTAAAAGTAATCAGGAAAAGAACGATCCTGGAAAAAATTTCCTAATGGGTCTCCTGAGCAGGTTTCAATGTATTCATCTCCCAAATGAGCCGCAGGCCATCCAGGGTGAGCCACGGAGCAATGATCTGGATCACCGGAGTCTCCCTGGCAACGATCTCTGCCAAACCACCGGTGGCGATCACTTTCGCCTCCTGCCCCAGTTCAGCCCGGAAACGTCCCACCATCCCCTCGACCATGCTGACGTAACCGAAAATAAGCCCGGATTGCATCGCATGGGTGGTGTTGCGCCCAATAACGGAGGGCGGGCGCTGCAGGTCAATGCGAGGCAATTTGGCCGCGCGGGTGAAAAGCGCTTCGGCTGCCAGGTTGATCCCGGCAGTAATAGCCCCGCCGAGATAATCACCTTCTTTGGTAAGGGCGTTAAATGTCGTCGCGGTGCCGAAGTCAATGATGCAGGCCGGGCCGCCATAGGTATGCATCACTGCCACTGCATCGGCCACCCGGTCGGAGCCGACCGCCTTCGGATCTTCATAGCGGATGCGAATGCCGGTCTTGACACCGGTATCCACGACGAGAGGCTCCTGGTGCAGGTATTCACGGCTGGCCTGGAGCACACGCCCGGTGAGTTGCGGGACAACCGAGGACAGGCACACGCCTGAAAGGTCCGCCGAAGTCCGCCCCGCGTTCGTCAGCAGGCCCAGCAATTGCAAGCCATATTCATCCGGCATTCGTGAAGAGTCGGTAGCCAGCCGCCAATGGTTCGTCAGAGTTTCGCCGTCGTACAGCCCGATGGTTAGATTGGTATTGCCGAGGTCAATGGTGAGGAGCATCTTCTGCCGTCTTTCGAGTAAGGTGAACGTTCCTCTATTTTACCGCCAAAGGTGAAGAAAATTTTTCTTAGGCCGAGCGCAGGTGCATCCGCTGGAACAGCCACACCCCGAAGGCGAAATAGATCACTGAAAGGACCAGCAATGCTGTCAGTTCGTAAGACACATCCTTCAGGCCTGCGCCGAGGGTCAGGATTTTATTGAGGGCCACCACTGCATGGGTGGGAGGCAGGAAATCGTAGGGGCCGACGGTATGGCCGGCAATGGTAAATAACTTGACTACAGGCATGGGGAAGATGACGCCGGAGAAGAACATCATCAATCCCAGCGGAAAGTTTGCCACCACGAAGGCCTGCGAGACCGAGCGCGTCAGGCTGGCCACCACCAGCCCAAGCCCGATGACCGAAAGGCTGGCGATGGTGCTGACCAGGATGGCTACCCAGATGGGTCCCTGGCTGTGGAAACCCAGCGCCAGCGCCACCGCGAAGGACAGGCCACTTGTCACTGCCCCAACCAATAGCAGTGCCGCGGTAATCCCCGCCAGGAGATCGAAGGAGGTCATGGGCGTCAATTGCAGGCGGCGCAGGGTACCGGTCTCGATCTCGCGCGCCACCGTCATGGCCGCCAGGAAAATGAGCAGGATGACCGAAAAAATAAGCGTGCCGGGCACGTAAGTCTCGAACTCGGTGCGCGTGGCCGAGGCTCCCATCGATTTTTCGATGTAATTGACGAGTGGTTTCTGGCCGGTGGCCTTCTGTACGAACGCATCCACGGTGGTCAACGCCATGTTCGCGCCGATCATGTAATAAGTATTGGAAAGATCGCCCCCAAACGTGACGGCCGTTGTGACTGTGCGGTCGCCGGACTGTAAGGCCTGGATGGTCCGTGAAAAGTCTGCCGGGAACTGGATATATGCTGTTGCGCCGCGATCCCGCAGGATCGTTTCGGCTGCGGCCTGGTCGGAAACTGCCACCACTTTCAGCAGTGGCCGCCCGTCCGCATACTGGACGGCCTGAATGGCCCGGACGACCTCATCGCCGGCATTGTAAACCGAACCGTCAGGCCGAGTCGCTCCCAGGTCCTGGTTGATGACCGCGATCGGATAGACGGTGGATCCGCCCTGGAACCATAACCAGTACAGGAAAACGAAGAAAGGCGCAAATGCCAGGGTCAATCCGAGCATCCATTTATCGCGGCCAATCTCCCGCATGGTCTTTCGAAAAACGATGAAACTCCTCATTCCCGCAGCCTCCTCCCGGTGAGGGAGATGAACACGTCTTCGAGACTGTTCGCCCGCAGCCGTACTTCCCCGGGGTGGGTCCCCACTCGTTGAAGGGCTTCCAGGATGGCCGGCAGCAGTTCCACCACCCCGCGCGCCCGGATGACCAGAGTGTGATTGTTGGTGGAGACCCCCGGCACGATCGGCAACAGAGCGTTCAGGGCTTGTGCCGGGTCATTATCCAATTCGATCTCGAGCACATCCCCCTCGCCCACCTTGTGCTTCAGGGCTGCAGGGGTGTCGACCATTAACAGCCGGCCATGATCCATGATGGCTACCCGGTCGGCCATACGATCGGCTTCATCCATGTTATGGGTGGTCAGGATGATCGTCTTGTGATGCGCCAGGCCCTTGATGTATTCGCGCGTCAATACCCGGCTTTGGGGATCCAGGCCGGCTTCGGGTTCATCCAGCACCAGGATTTCAGGATCATGGATCAATGCCAGGGCCAGGTTGAGGCGGCGCTGCATTCCGCCCGAAAGGGTACGGGCTCGTTTGTCCTTTTTCTCCTCCAGGTCGAGATCCTTTAGCAGTTGTATGCTGCGCTGGCGGACTGTCTTCCCGTTCAACCCATACAGTTCTCCTACATATTGCATCTGTTCGAGACAGGTCAGGTTGTTCCACAGAATGATATTCTGCGGGCATACCCCCACGCGTGAACGGACCTCTGCATCGCCATCTGTGATGGTTTTTCCGTGTACCAGCACCTCGCCGGAATCCGGTTTGAGCAATCCGCACAGCATGTTGATCGAGGTGGTCTTGCCGGCGCCGTTCGGGCCGAGCAGTCCGAATACTTCCCCTTCGTAAACATCCAGCGAAAGGTTCTCGACAGCCGTCAAAGAACCATAACGCTTGGTAATATTCCGGGTTTGGATGACAATTGCTGGCATTTGGATATCCCTAAATCGCCAATTGATAGATAGTGGCTCCTGCCTGCAGCAAGGACATGAGCAATATTGACCACAAGAGCAATTTCGAAAAAGGCACATTGAATTCCGGCCGGCCCTTTTTTAGGAAGTAGGTATGGATGGCAAAAGCCCCCGCCCCGGCCAGGCTGATAACCATTGAATAGATCAGACCATCCGATGTTCCTTGGGAAACCCGCACCAAACCATAAAGTCCCAAACAATACAAGGGTAAATGCATTAGCAGAAATCCTGTCAACCCGCCGGGTAAATGGAATAGTTTCCATTCCTCCCAATAAGCGGAATCCATCTCGTGCAAAATGAGCAAGACCACGTTGACTAGATAAATCCCGAAAAGGATCGCCATTAACGCCCTCCTTTTTACCGAAAAACAAGCCACAAGGCCAGCGTGAGCAGGACGAGTGAAACCGGCATCCCTATCCAGGCCCAGCCTCCCGGATCCGAAGCGACCACTGCCGAGTCCGGCTGGTTGAATGCAAATCAGCGGGATGTCGGTCGTCTTGCGCATCAATTCCTCGTCGCCGATACGGAATGGGTTAAATCCTTCGAAGAAGCCGGCAAAGCCGGCATTTTGAAAGATCTTCCGAATGACAGTCAGTCTTACCGCCGAGTCATTTATTTCGACCGTGGAACCAGCGATCGGCCCACTGGGCAGGATGGCCTCTATGTTGGGATGAGAGCGCAGATTGCGATACCAGTCTGACCCCTGTCTGAATCCCGAAATGCAATAAACTTTACCGTCGAGAATGGCATAGTTGACCGGTGCAAAGCGAAGCCTGCCTGTCTTCCGGCCAATGACCTTCAGGACCATGATATAGCCCGTGAATGGATTCCCAAAGAACGGCCCAAAACCGAGGCGAAACACGGGAACCATAAAGAATTTGTTGAGGAACCAAAATATACGGCGCATGGAATTCCTTTTCCGATCAGTTAAGGCCT
Organism: uncultured Chloroflexia bacterium; assembly: GCA_963831885.1. Lineage (GTDB taxonomy): Bacteria > Chloroflexota > Anaerolineae > Anaerolineales > Villigracilaceae > UBA877. The sequence continues at coordinate 461,659 of CAWHSJ010000002.1, forward strand.
TTGAGGATAAATTCGACGAGCGTCTCCAGAATTCGCTTCGGAGGCACTTTCTCATCTGTGATTTGAAAATAGGTATTCAAATAGGGCAGCATCTGGCTGTCGCCCACCAGCAGCATCAGTCCATTCACCAACCGGGAGATCGCTTCCAGGTCCGCCTCTGCCCGGATCTCGCCACGCTGGGCAGCCTTTTCCAGCAATTCAAACACGATCCTGCGCATCATTTCTGCCACCGGGCGGACCACCCGCTCTGCCAGGTCCGGGTCGCCCTGGTAGGCTGCCCGTCCAAAGAAACGCACCAGGCCCACCTCTGTTTTTCCCCATTCGATACCGACCGTCAGGTAAGCATTGAGTGCCTCCCGCAGGGGCATTGCCTTCAAATAGGGCCGGGACATCTCAAAAAGCTCGGTCATATAACGTACGCACAATTCGATGGCAAAATCCAGCAGGCCGTCCCGGTTGGGAAAATATTGGTACAACGAACCGACCGATACACCTGCCCGCCGGGCGATTTCCTTGATATTGAGCGAGGCCGGGCCCTTTTCAGTAGCTTCCTCCAAGATGGCATTAATGACTGCCTGCTGGCACGCCGAATCCAACCGCCGAAAGGTGCGGGTCACCTTGCCTTCGCCCTCGAGTTGTTGGATATAAGCCTGGAGATTAATGATGTCAGTGAAAGCCATATAACATGAACCTTAAGTTCATATTATATGAACTAAACTTTCACTTGTCAAGTACTTTACTTGCCTCGATGATCTCAGCGATCAGGTCATACCGGCTGAACTGAGGCATCAGGTAAACGCCTTGAGCCCATGTTTTGACGGCTTCGATCAAGGCCGTGGCCAGTTCCACGCCTGCTTTTGCGCTTGACTCCCCTGCCTCGTCCATCTGGTTGAGCATTTCTTCCGGGATCGAAATGCCCGGCACTTCATGGCGCAGGAAGCGGGCATGCCGGGAATTTACCAGCGGCAGGATGCCCACCAGCACCGGCTTCTTCAGCGGGCCGTATCGGGCGGCATATTTCTCCAGGAATGCCGGCCCTTCTTCGGACCGGTAGATCGGTTGGGTCAGGAAGAAATCCGCCCCGGCCTGGACTTTCCGATGTACGTTGCGGACCTCCTGTTCAGGTTCGGCAGGGTTGAGGTTGAGCGCCGCCCCGACAAAATAGGAGGTCGGCTGGCCGATGGAGGCACCTGAGTGATCCAACCCGGCATTGAAACCCTGTTTGATCAATTTGATCAGCCCGGAAGGCACCAGGTCGTAATTATCGGCCGCTTCCGGGTAATCCCCGACTGAAGTCGGGTCGCCCATGACCACGAAGATATTGCGCAGTCCGAGGGCATAAGCCGCCAGCAGATCACCCTGGACACGCAGGAGATTGCGCCCGCGCGTCGGGAAATGGAGCGTGGTCTCTGCTCCCACCTGCCTTTGGATCACTTCACAAACCGCCCAGGCGGACATGCGCATGCGCGCCATCGGGCTGTCGGCTACATTGATCACATCCGCACCGGCTTCGGACAGGAGCGAGGCGCCTGCGATCAGTTTATGAGTGGAAAGGCCGCGCGGTGGATCCATCTCGGCGGCAATGACGAACTTACCCTGTGCCAATTTTTGCGCCAGCCTGGAAGCAGGTTCAGGGGATGTTGATGCCTCCGCTATTTCCGGGGCTTCCGCAGTTGGTAATATCGGCATCCCACAGCCCAGGGGGTTTTCATCCAGCGCCTTGCGCATGGAGGCAATGTGACGCGGGGTCGTACCGCAGCAGCCCCCGATGATGCGCGCCCCGGCTTCACAGAACGCCAGGGCATAGTCACCGAAATAATCCGCTTCGGCCGGATACATGATGCGTCCGCCCACCTGCTCTGGCCAGCCGGCGTTGGGTTTGACCCATAAAATTGCCTCGGGCACGGCCGCATGCATGGCTTTGACCAGGCGCAGGAGCTGCGCCGGCCCGCCGGAACAGTTCACCCCGATCACGTCTGCCCTGGCCTCTGCCAGCGCCCGGGCTACTTTCTCGGGCGTATCACCCAGGATGGTACGGTCATCCCGCGTGAAGGTGACCGAAGCCACCACCGGCAATGGTTCAGCCAGCGCGGCTCCCACCGCCCGGGCAGCCTTGATCGCCTCCCGGATCTCATAGAGGTCGCTCATGGTCTCAATGACGATCAGGTCAACACCGGCCGAGGCCAGCGCCTGCGCCTGCCCGGTAAAGGCAAGACGGGCTTCTTCCAATTGGACGCGGCCAAAGGGCGCGATACGCACGCCCAGGGGGCCGATATCGCCGGCAATGAGAGCCTGGGGGTAAGATTTCGCCGCGCGCCGGGCAAGTTCCACACCGGCACGGTTGATGGCCTCCATCTGATCTTCCAGGCCGTGTTTGGCCAGTTTAAATTTGTTGGCTCCGAAGGTATTGCTCAGGATGATCTGCGCCCCGGCTTCCAGGTACTCGCGGTGAATGGCCTCCACAGTATCCGCTTGGGTCAGGTTGAGTTCATCGAAGCACTGGTCGAATGGTGCGCCGCGTGAGTGAAGCAGTGTGCCCATGGCTCCATCGGCCACCAGCGGAGCCGTGGAGGACTCGAGCAGGGTGAGGAATTTGCCGCTCATCGCTTCTCCCGCAGTTGGTTTTGCTCATCCACCAGCACGATGGTTGGCGTCCATTTTTCGGGCAGCGGCTCAGAAACCTGGGCAAAAGCCATGATGATAATGTGGTCGCCCGGGTAGAGCATCCGTGCCGCCGCGCCGTTGGGCTGGACCACGCCGGAGCCGGCCGGTCCTGCGATGAGATACGTTTCGAGGCGCGCCCCGTTGTCCACGTCTGCCACCTGCACCAGTTCGTACTCGCACATCCCCGCGCTTTCAAGCAAAGCCGAATCGACCGTGAGACTCCCCTCGTAATCCAGGTCCGCGCTGGTCACCACCGCCCGATGGATCTTGGATCTTAATAAAGTTCGATAAGTCATTTTGTTCCCTCTCCTGTAACGCAAATTGCCAATTCGCTCTACCTCGTCAACTGTTCCACCCGGCTTTCACCGGTAGTGTAGTACTTTGCCTGCGGATGATGCACGATTATAGCCGCGGTGGACTGTTCCGGGATAAGTTGGTAGGCCGGGCTGAGCGACATGCCCAGTTCTTTCTCGGCCGGCAGCAGGTCGAAGACCTTGCGATGATCAGCCAGTTCTGGAATGGCCGGGTATCCCCACGAATAGCGCTTGCCCTGTTCTCCCGCCAACCCCAACTCCCGGCGGATATGCTCATGCAGATATTCCGCCGTTGCTTCGGCTGTCTGTACCGCCAGCCCATGGGTGAAATAACCCTCCGAGTAATTTCCATCCACCTGGAATTTATCGAAGCGTTCAGTGGCCTCCTGCCCAACCGTAACGACCTGAAATGCGACCACATCCAATTGGCCGGAACTGACCGGGGCAAAATAGTCGGCCAGGCACAGGTGCTCGTCATAGGATTGCCGTGGCATATGGAAACGAGCCAATGGCTGGGGATCCTTGGGCAGACTCTCCGGCGCATAAACGATCAGGTCATCCCCCTCCGACTGGCATGGGAACAATCCATACACGGCTTGCGGCTTGAGCCAGCCTTCTTTGAGGGCCTCTTTTTTCATCCGCTCGAGGCGGGCATCGAATTCGACCTTGAGCTTTTCCCATTCTGCTCCGTGGGTATTTTTCGCGCCCCAGGACAGCCGGTATAACTCATTGATATTCAGGTGCTGGAAGACCATCTCCAGCGGCATGTCTTTGACCACCCGCGGACCGAGTTTTTCCGGCATCGGTATGGGCATTGGAGCAATACTGGATCGTTGGCCGTTGGATCCCGGGCGTGGACTCTGCTGCGCCGTCCGGCCGATTTCCATCTCCGCATCCTGGCGGGTTTGTTCCATCAACGCGGGTTTGCGCTGCGGATCGATCAACCGCTCCATCGTTTCCAATCCTTCGAAGGCATCCTTGCAGTAAAAGACGCCAGGATCGTAGGGTGTTCCATCTTCGGTGAACAGGATCCGCCGTCCAAAGCGCCGGTTGATGGCTGCGCCTCCCACCAGCACGGGAAATTTAAGCCCGCGTCGCTGGAGTTCATTGATGATGAGCGGCATTTGCTTGGAAGTGCTGACCAGCAGTGCTGAAAGCCCGATGGCAGTGGCATTGACTTCCACGGCCCTGGTGATGATCGTTTCGGCCGGGACCTGTTTACCCAGGTCCACAACCGTGTAGCCATTGTTGGCCAGGATCGTTTTGACCAGGTTCTTGCCAATGTCGTGCACATCCCCGTAGACGGTTGCGATCACGATCGTACCCTTGGTCACCCCTTCCACCTTTTCGAGATATGTTTCCAGGTGGGAAACGGCTTTCTTCATCACCTCGGCTGATTGCAGCACGAAAGGCAGGATCAACTCACCTGCGCCGAACTTGTCCCCCACCTCTTTCATGGCCGGGAGCAGGACCGTGTTGAGGATTTCCACTGCCTTGATGTGATTCTCACTGCGGATACGGGCATCGGCCGATTTCTCGCCGGGTGCAATGGGGTGAGGGACGAGGGAATCAATATCCGCCTCCACCCCCTCCTTATGCCGGTGGACGATGCGCCAGTGCAGGCGTTCTCCGGCGTTCATGCCCTCGGTCGGGTCGGCGGCTGATTTCGGCAGATTGCGGCGTGACGGTTTCGAAATGCTCGATATAGCGCTGGAGCGCATCCTGCCGACGGTTGAAGATCAGTTCCTCAGCCAGCTCTCGCTCTTCGGCGGGGATGTCGGCATAGGCAGTCACCTGGGCCGGGTTGATGATGGCCATGTCAAGGCCGGCCTGTACGCAATGGTGCAGCATGACCGAGTTCAGCACGGGGCGCGCCTGCGGGGAAAGGCCAAAGGACAGGTTGCTGACTCCCAGGGAGGCCAGCACGCCGGGGATATTTTCCTTGATCAGCCGGATCCCCTCGATCGTCTCGATGGCAGAGCCGGCGAACTCGGCATCGCCGGTGGCCAGGGTGAAGGTTAAGGTGTCAAAGACCAGCGCGTCGGGACGAAGGCCGTGTTCATTCACGGCAATTTCGTAGATCCGTTTGGCCACTTCGAGTTTACGCTCGCGCCTCTTGGCCATGCCCTGCTCATCGATGGTAAGACATATAACGGCCGCGTTATACTTCTTCGCCAGGTCGAATACTTTATCGGCCTTTATCCGTCCGGCTTCCAGGTGGGTGGAATTGATCATGCAGCGGCCCGGCGCGGTCTGCAGGGCTGCTTCGAGCACGTCCAGCTCGGTCGTATCGATCACCAGCGGCACATCCACCCCCAGTTCCAGCTTCTTGACCACCTTGCGCATCAGCTCGACCTCGTCCGGCCTTTCGGTGACCGCGCAGGAAATATCCAGGGCATGCGCGCCGAACTCCACTTGCTCGCGGGCGATTTCCAGGATGGCATCGTAGTTTTCTTCGAGCAGCAGGCGCTTGAACTTCTTGCTGCCCTGGGCATTGCAGCGTTCCCCCAGCAAGGTCGGAGGCGGGTCCTGCTGCATGGCCATGGCTGACATGGCCGAGGCCAGCCGCGGATCCGAGTCCGCCGGGCGAACCGGATGAGGGTGATCGCCCATTTTTTCGACCAGTAATTTCAGGTGTGCCGGCGTTGTCCCGCAGCATCCACCCACCACCGAGATGTGGTTCTTCTCGACAAACTCGAGCAGGGCGGAGGCAAACGGCTCCGGTTCGAGCGGATAGACCGCCTGCCCGTCCACATTCAGCGGCAGGCCGGCATTGGGGATGCACGAGACCGGCAGGGTGGATTGCTCTCCCAGGATGCGCATGGGCTCGCGCATATGCTCCGGCCCCGTGGAGCAATTCAGGCCGATCACGTCGATGGGCAGGCCCTCCAGGATGGCCATCGCCGCAGTCATGTCGGTGCCGAGCAGCATCCGCCCGGTGGTATCGAGAGTGACCTGTGCCTGTACCGGCAGCCAGATGCCGGTTTCTTCGAAGGCTCGTTGGAGGCCGGTGATGGCGGCCTTGACCTCCAGGATATCCTGGGAGGTTTCGATCAACAGTACGTCCACCCCGCCCCGCAGTAACCCCACCGCCTGTTCGCGAAAAACATCCACCAGTTCGTCGAAGGTCACATTGGATAACTCCGGGTCATTCGCCGAGGGGAGTTTTCCCGTCGGCCCGATCGACCCGGCCACAAATCGTTCCCTTATCCCATGGCCGTCCCCCGAAGATGTTTTCGAATATTCTTCCGCCAACCTCTTTGCCAGCTTCGCCGCTGTCTCATTGATCTCGATGACCCGCTCCTGCAGCCCGTATTCTTTCATCGTGATGCGGTTGGCGCGGAAAGTGTCAGTCTCGATCACATCCACCCCCACCTCCAGGAATGACCGATGCACCTCTTCGACAGCCTTTGGATGGGAAATGACCAGGTAGTCGTTGCAGCCGGCATATTTCTCTCCGCCAAATTCCTCGGCGGTGAGGTTCATTTTTTGCAAGTTGGTGCCCATGGCGCCATCGAAGATCAGGACTCTCTTTTCGAGTGCGTCAAGGTAACGACGGTTGGTGTATTTTCTGGTGTTCATTTCGGTCCCTGCGACAGATTGAAAATATGCCATTTAGGCATGTATTTCAGGTGGTTCGGTCAGGAACAGGATCATATCCTGCTCCACCGTCTGGATCTTGAAATGCTGGTTCAGGATGGTCAACACCTGGGCGCGGTGATCTGTGCAATGGTTGGCCGCGTGCAGCAGGAGTTCCCAGCGAGGATTTTCGGCAACGATGCCGCGGTCAGGCAGTTCCCAGCGGATGACTTCATCCAATTGGTCCTGTGTCAGCGAGGTGACATAAGCCAGTGTTTCTGCCCGCAGCTCATCCCATTTGGCTTTGGTGACCGCTCGGGTCGTGAAATCATCGAATTTCAGGCGGGCCGGCATGGGCGCCCTTTGCATCCGCAACATCCATCTATGGGTGGCGCTCATCATGTGGACCACCTGGTTACGGATCGGCCCGGTCGAATAATCGACGGTTTGGATAAACTGGTCATCCGTCAATTGAGCGATGCAGTTCCATACCCGCTCAAAGGCCCAATAGTTGTAGGAATACAGTTTGCGAACCGATTTCGGATTCATATTTGCTCACCTTATTTCCTGGATCGTAACCAAAAAATGAAATCCTGCTCGAAAGCAGGCGCGCCGAGGGCAGTGAGCTTCTGCAAGACCGTGGCGCGGTGGTCTGTGCCGTGGTTGGCCAGATGCATCAATACCATGGCCCGGGAGGTCGGCATACCGGCCGGCACTTCCTCCAATTCGGCTTCGGTAAGGCCGGAGACATAATCCATTAAATCCCTGGCCACACTTTCGAAAATAGCCCGCCCGGAAGCGCGTGGTGGGGTAATCTTTAAAATCAAGATGGCCTGTATCCGGCAGGTTCTTGAGACCCGCCAGCCAGCGCCGGTCGGTGCTGGCCAGATGGATCATCAGGTTGCGGATGGAGCCACGCGAATAGGCGTCATCCTGCAGGAACTGTTCGTCGGTTATCTTTTCGATCGAGTCCCACACGCGGCGGGTCGTAGTCGTGTGATATTCGATCAGGGTTTGGATAATCTCTCCAGAGGTCATGTGCTGCTCCGATCCGCCTCAGGCTTCCACAGTCTCTTCTTCGGCATCTTCAAGGACGGCCTTCGCCCAGGCGTTTACATCGTTACAATACAGATCTGGCTCTTCCAGGCGGACATCCAGGATCGTTTTCTTCCATCTCGTCCGAACGATCTTGGGTAGGCTATCTTTTGAAGTAATATTGAAAGCGCGCTTCCCACTGTCCACTTTGTCTCGATTCTGCTTCCTGATAAAGCTCGGGCTCTTGTGATCGATCAAGAACTCTTTCAATAGATTGCGTTCGAAGAGCCAGCCCTCTTTGGTTAATTTGCTCGAATGTTGGAGCATGTAAGCTGCAACCGTCAGATGATGGACGGCACCGTAGTCAGCATCCGAAAATTCCTTGACCAGGCATTCGTGGTAGCGGGTTTCACAATCATTATCGGGCGCACCGCATTCGGGGCAATTCATGACCGGTTCCATAACCCAGGGACGAAACCCTTATCGACTAAAACCTGGCGGTAAAACCGCCAGCCCTGCCTCAGTGATTTTTCCCTGTGCAATCAACTTGCGGATGCGCTTGAGATTGGGAAGTGACCAGATACTTCCCTTGCGGCGAGGCGAGAAGCGTACCGCAAATCGTTCCGGGTCGATGGGTTTGAGCCTGCTCTGGATCCAGCCGTAGCACAGGAATTCATTGACCGCCTGGACAATCGTCAGGGTTTGTTTGCCCGAAGATTTTTTGTAAAAGATCAACCAGATTTCAATTTTTGCCTGATGGTTTTCTTGCAGCCACCGGTGCAGATCTTCAGGTTTGTTTAAGGTGAGTGATTCCCGAATGTCCATTACTTACCTTTTCGCAGGATTTGATCTACTAATCGTAACAACCAAATAATAGAGTCCTGGGATTTCGGCGTTGGAGCCATTCTTCTACCTCCATCCCCCAATCTGCTGAGACAATATTGCCGGTTTTCAATCCAATTGGCTAAATGGGGGAGTCTGGAAGTCTTAAATTGGACAAATAGGATTGACTTTTATCACATGCGCGTGGGATTGTCAAATAGCTCTTGAAATCGTTCAGACAATTGACCCAAAATCGCCCTTTTCTTGACTTTTGACCCCCATTTGTGCTAGATTAAGGTATCTTTTTTATAGAAGGTTGCCATGCATCACGAACGCGTATCTGAAAACGTATATTGGTTCCAAAGTGAAGTCTATGCACTTGTCACCGCCGGCGTCGTCGCCGGTCCCCAATGGGCTATCGTTATTGACACCCTGGCGTTGCCGGAGGAAACTCTGGCCATCCGCGATTTTGTCGAACACGAGATCGGCGTGCAGGTTCGTTACGTCATCAATACTCACTACCACGCCGACCATACCTGGGGCAATTGTTTCTTCCCCGGCGCGACGATCATTTCCCATGCCCTCTGCCGGGATCTGCTGGCCGAACGGGCCGTCCCGGCGCTGGAGATTGCACGCAAGACCAATCCGGTTTTCCGTCAGACAAAAATCGTTTTGCCCCACCTGACTTTCGACGAGGGTGTGTTGACCTTGCGGGTCGGCAAGAAGAATCTCACCATCATGCCTGCCCCCGGCCATAGCGCTGATGGGATTGCCGTCCTGATCGAAGAGGACCGTGTCCTCTTCGCCGGGGATGCCTTCATGCCCCTGCCATACATCGTGGATGGCAAAGCAGATGAAATTGCAGCCACCATTAAAAAAATTGGGCGTATGGGTCTGGAGAATATCATCCAGGGGCACGGCGATATTATCCTGCGGGGCGAGATTGAGGCGGCCGTCAAGGAAAACCTGAATTATCTGGCCAATATCCACAAGGTGGCCAAAACAGCCGCCCGGCGCAAGGCTTCAGTCGAGTACCTGGAAGAAAATGATATCGAGAGCTGCGGGAAGAGCCGGGTCCACTTGAGCGGTCTGGCTGGCGAACTTCACCGCCGTAATTTGCGCGCACTCCTGCGCGAGGAACAGGCAGAAGTGGCGAGCAACAAAAATAAGCCGGAATAGTTTAACTAAATTCGTTCGTTTGAGTTTTTGGAGTCCTGGGAGACCTCTCAGGACTTTTGTTTATCCTGGAATTTCTGTTCGGCTGTTTTTTCTCCCCCTCTTTCGACGGATCTTTTTTTGCGGCTTTGGCGGCTTTTCGCTGCTGAAGCATCACCGGCAGCCCGTGACGGCGCTCCGTCCCTTCGATCAGGCGTTTGATGTTGGGGCGTAATGACCATACCATCAAGGCCTCTGCCAGAAATCCGTAGAGCACATATTCCCACGGGCCCAATCCCAGGGCGGCGCGTATCCCGAAAATAAGAATGGACAACACGCCTATGCTTAATGTTGTGAGTGAAGCATAGCCGGTCCCAAACCAGATCAGGCCGCAGACCGGGAGTAGGATAAGCCCGCTGGGAGGCCATAAGCCAAAAGCCCCGCCTCCGGCGGCCGCTCCCCCTGCGCCGCCGCGCAAACGTAACCGGCCCTCGGGGCCGCGTTCGAGCAGAAAGATCGAATAATTATTTCCCAGGATGGCAGCCAGCGGGGTTAATGCATGGACCCATACATTGGTGGTTACCACCATGGCGATCCACACGGGCACGGCTGCCTTAAAGATATCCAGTAAAGCCGTAAAAATGCCTGCCAGCAGGCCGGCTGCGCGCATGGCGTTCGTGCCGCCTGTCCGTCCGCTGGCGACTGTGCGGATGTCTTTGCCAGAGATCAATTTCACCACGATCAAGCCGAAGGGGATGGAGCCGAATATATAGGCTGCAAGCAAGATTCCGGCATCGATCAAGAATTCCATTAAAAGCTCCTCGATTATTAAACTTGAGTACAATTGTTAACACAAAAGAAGGGAAAAAGTGACAATCCCCAGCCGCTACAGCGGCGGGGCTTTTTGGGACAGCCTGAGCCTAGCGGCAGTGCTTTTGTCCCACCGGGCGTGTCCCGCCCGTTTCAAAATATTGATAGCCGCATTCACGTCCCGATCCATCGACAAGCCACACGTACACTCCACCCACCGGTCGGCCAGGGACAGCTCCGTCCACACCTCCCCTTTCGAAGAGCAGGTCGTGGAGGTGCCGGCGGGGTTGACCAAGAACACCTGTCGACCAGCTTCTGCCGCTTTGTCGAACAGGCGTTTTCTCAGGTAACCCCATCCCGCATCCAAAATGCTCTTCGATAGGTGGTGGTTCTGGACCATGTTGGAGATCTGCAGGTCTTCCAGGGCGATCCGGTCGTAGCGAGTGATCAAGGAACAGGCCAGTTTGTTGAGATAGTCCTTCCGCCGCTGGGCGATGTGTTCATGCTGTCGCTGCAACGCCAGCACGGCCTTCTTCCGGTTAGCACCTGCGAGCTTCCTGCGGGAGACCCTCCGCTGGAGCACCCGTAGCTGCCTTTGTTCGGTCCGGTACCAGCGGGGATTGTCGACCACTTCGTGGTCGCTCGTCGCCAGGAGATGATGCAGGCCCACATCGATACCCACTTCCCGCCCGGTCGGCGGCAAAGGTTGTTCCAACACTTCACAGGCAAAACAGGCATACCATTTGCCAGCCTGCCGACGCAGACGCACCGTCTTGATCCTCCCGACCAGGGGACGGTGCCAGAGCAGCCTGACCCGCCCGATCCCCGCCAGGCGCAGGCGCCGCCCTTCGATCTGAAAGCCATTTCTGTATTCCTTCAGCCCGAAGCTATCGAAGCGGTTGGCTCCTTTGAAACGAGGATATCCCGGCTTCTCCCCCGATTTCACCCGCCGGAAGAAGGCCTGGAAGGCGTGGTCCAGATCCGTGACGACGACTTGCAGGATGTGGCTGTGGAGCCGAGCCGCGTATTCGTTTTGCCGGCGATACTCCTTGACCCTGGCCAGTTGTTCGTAATGGTGAATGCTTCTGTGCTCATTTTCCCAGGCGGACTTCCGTTCTGCCAGGCAGGTGTTGTACCACCTGCGGCAGGTCTCGAGAGTTTCCTGCAGGAGGCGGAGCTGTGCGGGAGAGGGATAGAGCCGATACTTGTAGGTCTTGACGATCATGCAGGCCTCTGCGTTTTCAAGACGTCCAGGTGTTCCGCCCTCAATATTAGCACAGGTGTTCTGGTTTAGCAATCCCTGGCTGAAGCCAGGCGAGAAACCCGCCTTGTCCACAGCTATTGAAATGGCGTGGCTTGCGGCGGGTTTTCAATCGGTCACTCTGATCCAAAAAGCCTATGAAGCGCTAAAACCCCCATTTTTTTAGTTAGCGGAACCAGATCATCAGTCCCAATAGCAAGGCCAGCATGATCACCGGTTCGATGAATGCCCGCCGGAACGGATTCCCCTCCGCCAGGCTGACGGCCAGAATGGTCAGCGCATAGACTGGACCCAGTAATGCCAGACCGAAGCGGACCGGTGTCAATGGCATGTAGTGTAAGGCTGCACCCAATTGTGTAATGACCACTGCAATGCCAAACGCCCACGCAGTTTCCCACCGTTCGTTCAGGCGCAAATGCAGGGTCCGCAAGGCGGCCAGGCCGGATCCCACAAAGAGCGCCGGTGCCACCAACACCAGGCGGGAGTTGGATGCCTTGAGTGCCACGGCCAGGATCAAAAAGATCACGAAAGCCAGCACAGTCAGGATGGCGGTTGCGATCGGGTAACGTGAATCAGTCGGGTCCACGGCCACGTATTCCGCAAAGAAAACGATCAGGAGAACGGCCGCGCACAATCCAAACCCCAGCCACCAGACTGCCGTCTTCGGCAAAGAATAAAGAGCGATCCCAATGACCAGCACTGTCAGGGTCGGTAGCAGCCAGTGTTCGCGCGTTTCGCCTTTTTCCAGCGACGGGTGCGTCCGCAACAGCCAATCCACTCCGGCAGCGGTGTATGCTGCCGCAAGGATCACCACCAGGGTGATCAGGTTGAACGAAAAGTTGAGGTTCAATTTCCCCAGGGGCAGGTGGAGGTCGAAATGCGGAGCATTGATGACCCGCGTCAACGCAAATGCCAGCAGCACGGCGGCAGTTAAAACACTGACCCGCGTGGGGTCAGGCGAATAGCGGCGTTCGATCATGGCGTGGATTCTACCTCAATTTCCTTGACCAGATTCCTGCCCGCATGATAAACTTCAACCGTTCCAAATCTTGCAGAAAGGAGGCGCACTTCATGTTCAGAAGTATTTTCTTCACCGACATCCGTGTCCGGACTTCCGATTCGGGAGGTCAAACCATGCTTTCACGGAGTGCGCCTGTTGCCTGATTAGATATACGCATTAATTATCGGCCACGGACACTCCTGCCCGTGGCCTTTTTCTTTCCTACGGCGGCCATGGGCAAACCCACTGGCCGTTTTTTCTTTCTACGGATAAAAGAAAGGAGAGGACAAATGAGCATTAATACACCCTTGTTCGAAGGGAGTCTGATCCGCCTGGGTCAGATTGACCACGAGAAGGACCCCGAGATTGTTTCGTGCTGGAGCCACGATGCCGGCTTCATGCGCATGATGTACACCGACCCCATGCGCCCGCTGGCACCCTGGCAGGTGAAGAAGGAAATGGAAAAGCTGGAAAAATCCCTCGAAGAGGAGCGCAACCTGTTCCACTTCCGCATCCGCTCAAGAGCCGATGACCGGCTGCTGGGCTTCGCCGAAATTAATTGGATTTCTTGGACGAATGCCTGCGGTTATGTCCGCCTGGGCATCGGCGCTTCAGCCGACCGGCGCCAGGGTTACGGTTCCGAGGCCCTTGGCCTGCTCCTCTATTATGCTTTTGTGGAACTGAACTTGTACCGCCTGACGGCCAATATTCCGGCTTATAACCATCCTGCTCTGGCACTATTCAAGAGCTTCGGCTTCCGCGAGGAGGTCCGCCGCCGCCAGGCACTGGACCGGGATTGCCGTTACTGGGACCTGCTGCACTTCGGCTTGCTGGCCGATGAATGGAAGGAGAGGCAGAAATGAACGCAGACTTATTGCGTGGGACCCTGGTCCGCCTGACCCACGAGGACCCTCAAACTCTTGGAAAAATTCAATCCCAGTGGTACGCCGACAGCGAATTTTCCCGCCTGCTTGATTGGGATCCGGCCCGCTATTTCTCGGCTAAATCAGTGGAAAAATGGATCGAGAAAGAATACGAAAACGATAGAAACATCAGCTTCACCATTCGCCTGCTCGAGACCGACCAGGTCATTGGCATGATCGGCCTGGACGGCATCAGTTGGACGCACGGCGACACTTTCGTTGGTATCGGCCTGGGCGGGCGGGAGAACTGGGGCAAAGGCTATGGGACAGATGCAATGAAGGTCATCTTGCGTTATGCCTTTACCGAATTGAATCTGCGCAGGGTCACGCTGGACGTGTTCGAGTACAACCAGCGCGGTGTCCGCTCCTATGAGAAGGCCGGCTTCGTCATCGAAGGCCGCTGCCGCGGCATGATCCTGCGCGAAGGCCGCCGTTGGGATGTCATCTTCATGGGCATCTTGCGCGAAGATTGGATTAAACAAGAAGGACAAAAGGAAGACAAATGAACGAGAAAATAGTAATTCCGAACGCTCCGGCTGTTCCGGGGCTGGTCTTCCGCCGCTTCCGCGGCGAAGCCGATTATCCGGCGATGGCTGCATTGATCGCCGCCTGCAAAGTCGTCGATGGCGTGGAGCGCAGCACCACGGAGGAAGACATTGCCAACCAATACCGTCACCTGGAAAACTGCGATCCGCAGGCCGACATGCTCTTCGCTGAAGTGGATGGGCAGGTGATTGCCTACGGGCGTATCTGGTGGGCGGATCAGGCGGATGGTATCCGTCTTTATATGCCTTTCGGTTTCCTGCACCCGCACTGGCGCGGCAAAGGCATCGGTTCGGCCATGTGGGATGCCGCCGAAGCCAGGGTGCGCGCCCTTGCCGCCGGTCACCCGAAAGAAATGCCGAAATTCTTCCAGGCGGAACTGTTCGATACCGAAAAAGCCTGGGAAACCCTGCTCCAAAGCCGCGGCTATCAGCCGGTCCGCTACGAGACCCACATGGTCCGTGATCTCAGCGAACCCTTCCCTGAAGCCCCCATGCCCCCGGGCCTGGAAATCCGCCCGGTCAAGCCGGAACATTACCGCACGATTTTCGATGCCTCCAACGAGGCCTTCCGCGATCACTGGGGCTCCGTCGATGAAAGCGAAGCCGTGTATCAAATTCAATTGGCGGACAAAGATTTTCATCCCGAACTGTGGAAGGTCGCCTGGGACGGCGACCAGATGGCCGGCGTGGTCCATAATTTCATCGACAGCGATGAGAACGAGGAATATCAGCGCAAGCGCGGTTACACCGAAGGTATCTGCACCCGCCGTCCCTGGCGCAAGCTGGGCCTGGCGAGGGCTCTGCTCGTCCGCAGTATGCAAATGTTCAAGGAAATGGGCATGACCGAGACCGCCCTGGGCGTGGATTCGCAGAACCTCTCCGGCGCCTTCCGCCTGTACGAAGGTGTTGGTTATCGCAAGGTCAAACAACAAACCATTTATCGAAAGCCGATAGAGTAAAATAGGGACGATAGCATTACCTGTCGTTATTTCCGTCCGAAAGGAGATTACTATGCAACTTCGTTGTTCCTATTGCCAGACCATGTTCGCCATCAGTCACGAGGAGACTCTCGCTGCCATCGAACACATGGCCGATAACAACCTGAAATACTACGATGCCCATTGCCCCAATTGCCGCCGCGCCAATCGCGTCGAGCGGTTCAAACTGGAAGCCTCTTACCCGGGCTGGCAGGCAGCCATCAAAACCATGGTCACCGAAGCCGATAAAGCCGAGGCAAAGCCGGCCGTCGCTGCAACGCCGGCGAAGAAAGCTGTTGCCCCAAAAGCGAAGGCTCCCGCCAGGGCCGCCTCCGCCCCGGCAAAGAAACCTGCCGCTGCGAAGAAACCGGCTGCTTCCAAATCCACTGCAAAGGCAAAGAAGAAGTGAGCCTCCGCGCTGTCTACATTGACCTGGGCGGCGTTCTCGTCCGCACCGAGTTCCAGGCCCCGCGCCAGCACCTGGCGGAACGGTTCGGCATGGAATATGAAGATATTCTACCGCATTGTTTTCGAGGGCGAGAGCTCCCGCCGGGCCAGTATCGGCGAGAGCACCGAGGACGAACATTGGGCTGACGTGGCCCGCAGGTTGCACCTGCCTGCATCTGATATAGAGGCCGTACGCGCAGAATTTTTCGCCGGAGATGTCATCGATCGCAACCTGGTCGATTTCCTGCGCGGCCTGCGGGAAACGCTCAAGGTGGGGCTGATCAGCAACGCCTGGTCGGGGCTGCGCCCCTGGATCGTCAGCCACAAGTTCGAGGATGCCTTTGATGTCATGGTCATCTCCGCCGAGGTTGGCATAATGAAGCCTGATCCCCGCATCTTTCAATATGCCCTCGAGCAGCTGGATGTGGCCCCCGCCGAGGCCGTCTTTGTGGATGATTTCATCGAGAACGTGGAAGGGGCGCGCGCCTTCGGCATGCACGCCATTCACTTCACTCAGCCTCGCCAGGCGATTGGCGAGTTGAAAAAACTACTGGCCTTTCCAATGTAACCGCCCGCTTTTTAGGGGGATGGTTGCTTCTAGCGTTTGTTTTGTTATTTAATGAAATTTGAACCTCTACTCGATAGATCCGCCCTGCGGGAAACCCTCCGCAAGGCAGTTGGATGCTGTATCTCAAAATAGATTACCTGCCTGCCCTTCCTCGAAAAAAGTGAAGACTGGGTTTTTAATCAACTTCAGTTGATTGCTGCAATTTAAAAACTCCTTTCTTCTTTTTTCCGCCTTTCCCGTAAATCCTTAACGGGATATTGCAACTTTGTGTTCCTAGTGGTGAGGTCTTTTGTCCTCTAGGTAAGAACAACCATATCGAGATACTTATGAAATCCTTCTTTCGCTCCACTTTTTCCCAATTCCGTCACCTCAACAAGCCTGCCCGGCTGTTCCTCCTGGCGCTTTTCCTCGACGGCCTGCTCTTCAGCGGCTGGAATCTGTTCTTCAACCTCTACATCATCGATGCCGGCTACAGTCGCGAGTTCCTCGGCCTGATTAACGCCGCTCCTTCCCTATCAGCGCTCCTGCTGGGCGTTCCCATGGGCCTGCTTTCCGACCGTATGGGTCGTAAACGGGCCATGATCCTTGGCTTTGCCCTGGCAAATTTTGCCATCATCGGCATGGTCCTTGTCCAAGCGGAAGCGTGGAAGCTGGTGCTTGCCTTCATCTTTGGTGCGGTCGGTCAGTTGTACTTCCTCAGCCAGGCGCCGTTCATGATGCGGGCTTCCGATGATAAATCCCGTGATATTCTCTTCAGCCTGAGTTTCGGCATGTTCCCTCTGGCCAGCACCCTCGGCAATTTTCTGGCGGGCTACCTGCCTGGTGCATACACGCGCTGGTTTGGGAATGGTACCACTCTCTCCGCCTACCAGGCCGTGCTGCTGTTTTGTGTGTGTACTAGTTTTCTCGTCCTGGTACCAATCTTTTTCATCCGGGAGCCAAAATCTGCCTCGGTGGAAAAAAAGGTGGGACCCACCGAAGCGAAACCATCCGTCTGGAAGACCCTTTCCCGCCCGCTCACATTGAAACTGGCCTCGCCAAACCTGATTATCGGCCTGGGCGCGGCCACGCTGGTGCCATACCTCAATGTTTTCTTTTCCGAGCATTTCCAGCTGAGCGATTCGTCTCTGGGCCTCCTCTTCAGCATCGGCTCGCTGGCGACCGGCGTGGGCTGCATCATCGGACCCAGGCTGGTCGGCCGCCTGGGCGGCAAGATCCGTACCATCACTCTCGGGCAAGGGATAAGCCTTTTATTCCTGCTCATGATCGGCTTTTCGCCCTGGCCCTGGCTGGCAGTGATCGGCTTTATCATGCGCGGTGCCTTAATGAACATGGTGTCACCCCTCTTCGACGCCTTCGCCCTGGAGCAATCCCACGAGAGCGAGCACGGAGCCGTCAACAGCATCCGCAACCTGGCCTGGAACGTCGGCTGGACGGTGGGACCCTATATATCCGGCGTTGTTCAACAGCGCTGGGGCTTCACGCCCTTGTTCATCAGCACAGGCATCCTGTACGCTATTGGCATCTCACTGACCTGGTTCTTCTTCCACCCCAGGGCAGAACCCAGGGAAGTCACCTCCACCCCCGTTCTGGAAGATGTTCAATAGAAAAACTCCCCTTTCCCCGGGATCGCGAAGCACGTGCCTGCGCCAAGTGAGCCGCCTGCTCTTCATAGAGGCGAGCCATCCGCTCCAGCATCTCCTTGACCAGGCGAAATTCAGGGGCCTTGGAGATGGCATAGCTCACAATCTCGCGGTTATACAAATCCAGAAGGGGAGATAGATAAAGCTTTTGTCCCTGAACCCGGAATTCTGTGATATCCGTGGTCAATTTCAGGTAGGGAGCCGCGGCTTCGAAGCACCGGTCCAAGCGATTGGGAGCCACTCGTCCCACTTCGCCTCGATAGGAGCGGTACCTTTTCGGCCTCAATTCACCGCTGAGTTGTTCTTCCCGCATGAGCTTCAGGACCAGCTTGTGATTGGTAGAGTAGCCGCGCTGGTGCAGCGCCAGGGTGACCCGCCGATACCCATAGCGGCCTTTATGCTCTGCATAGATCTTCCGGATCTCCGCCCGCTCCCAGACCTGCTTCTCCGGGTCCAGGGGATGCTGGAGATGATAATAATAGGTGCTTCTGGGGAGATGGGCTATCTGCAGAAGCAGCCTCAACGCATAGTTGGGCCTTAGTTCAGAGATAATAGCTACTCGGTCGACTTGTCTGGCTTTTCCCGAGCTTCCCGCTCTGCCACTAAGGCGTTCAGTTTTTTTAGGTATTCATTCTCGGCCCGCAGATATTCGTTTTCTGCTAGAAGCTGCTCATACGGCGTCAGGGGCGCCTTCGGTTTTCGCTTCTTGGGCCGCTGCCCTTTTTTCTTGGGTGTGAGACCTTCAATCCCGTTTTCCAAGTATTGACGCTCCCATCTCCAGACCGTCAGAGATCCGCCTATCCCAAATTGTATCGCCGTTTCTTCATGGGATAAATTCAGGGAGTGCATGGTTTGCAGCACTTCCAACTTCTGCTTCACGGTGTAACGATAGTTCTTCCTAAAGAAGCCCGCCAGCCCGTGTTCACGGTATAGCCCTACACTTCGCCGGACCACATCCAGTGACATCCCATATCGCCTTCCGACCTCAGCGGGGCGATCCCCTGCCTCCACGGCCAGAGCGGCGGCTATTCGATCTGCTGGGGTGAATTTCCTCATAACAACTGCACCTCCTTGTTGGGGGTGTCCAACTTTGGGGGTGCAGTTCAATTATCTCGTCCTACACCATCCTTCTCTCCTTGATGAGCGTTAACCGGGGGATTTATCCCTCCATTTCCTTGAGCAGGCAATGGGTTTGGATGGCAAATTCCCTTTGGACGTTTATGGACATTTTCTTACGCTGCAGCTTCATATGCAAATTTGATCCACGCCTCCAGCTCGGAATTCACCTGGCTGACATCCGTCAGCCTGACAATGTAATTGCACATGCTGCCCCTCGGTTGTTCGAGCAGGTGTTCGGAAGGAGGCAGGTCTTTTACATTGAGCCCCACTTCTACGCGTTTGGCGGTCGCCGGCCCCACCATGGCGAACTGCTTCTTTCGCCGCAGGCTCACGTAGCCTTTCTTGGGCACGATCTCGAACTCACCAAACTTGACAATTTCCCTCATCACCGCCTCATGGATGGGTCGTAGCGGCGCTTTAGCACCCTTGTAGATTTCATCCAGCACCTCTTCCTCGCTCTTGCCTTCGGCCTGGCGCTGCCCGTCCGACTTCTGCACCGCATGCACAAGCGCATTCGCATCGCCATAACTGAGTCCCAGTTCGCGCATCAGCATGGTCCGTAATTCGCCGTGTTGGCTGAGACCGCTTTTATTTACCAGGGCAGCCACCTCATCCAAACTTTTGCCCGTCTTTTTCTGGATGTTGTCCAGATGGGTCTGCTGGGCTTGCTCTAAACTGCTCATAAGGTCATCTCCTTTACAAATTCAGATAGAGATGGCCCTAATTATAGAATATACATTCTTGAAAAGCAATCCCCACTCGGTTCGACCTTCCGAACGGCGTTACTTCGTGATTATGGTCATTTTCCTGGCCGCCTCAATGAACTCCAACAATCGTTTCCTTCCTGGCTCCCTGTCCACCTGCCACTCCACCGGATCGACCATCGGGCGGACCGCCGCCGCCAGTTCCCACAGGCCCAGGTTCTCCGCTTTATGCCCGCTCTCGCCTTCATAAACAAGCAGGAACTCCTCTGCCGCTTCCGGCAATCCCATCAGGAACATATTCATGCGCGCGTAGGCCACGTCGATGATCGGGTCGCCGCAGGCGGCTTCTTCCCAATCCAGCACCGCTGATATTTCCCCTTCTTTCCACAAAATATTGCCCGACCAGTAGTCGATGTGCACCAGCGCCGGCGGAACTGGCTTCATGGAAGGAAACAGGTCTTTCAGCGTCGCCCACAACTCCGCTCCGCCCGGAAAGTCCTGCATATACTCCGGCGCTGCCTCCGCCTTCAGGAACCAGCAGGCTTCGGCGTTGGCGTCCAGGAGGAAGCTGCGCGCGGTCCTCATCGCAAGGGATGGCATGGATCCGTGCCAGCATGACCGCCAGTTTGCGCGCCCACGGGAGCGGATCGGCCGGCGCTTCCAGCAGCAATTCCCCCTCCACGAAGCGCGTGACGATCCCCGGCACCCCCAGCAACTCGCCCGTATCATCCAATAACAGCGGCTCCGGCGAAGGGATGCCGCGGCGGTTCATCAGTTCGAAGGCCTTGAACTCCCGCCGGGCCTTCTCCCCCCGGTCATAGTCTCCGAAAATTTGATACCGCCGCACGACGCATTTCAGCAATTCTCCGTTTGGCAGGCTTGCTTCCACCACGTGCGTGTGGTTGGAAAAACTCCCCGGCAGCAATTCCACGCACACCAGCGTGCTGCCGGGAGCAATTTTCTCCAGCAGGGCCATGACTATTTCTTGTGGCAGGTGATCGAGCGGTCTGGTCATAGCAAACATGTAGTAGCGACTTTCGCGGAGCATCCAGTAGAGATCCTTTAGTGTAGTCGCTTTTATGGCGAAAAGTAAACGGTTTCGAAGTCCTGCGGTTTGTCCAAGGCACAGTTTTGCGGCCTCTGCCGGGAAGCCGTTACTAGGATAAACTTACATGAAAATATCTCCTTATTCGGGCAATCTGGCAATAAGAATGATGAGGGCAAAATTAATTCCGCTTCTTGATTATTACTCAAATAAACATTATTCGCCCTGCCAAATAATTGGGGAAAGACGATTATTTCCGCATCAATTACACTTCTCTAATCGGAAGGCTTGAATCGCCATTCAAAAACAATGGAATCCTATCTAAAGGTGCTTCGACAGAAAGCCATTGACCCCCTTCGAAAACCTGATCTGTCCAGGCATCTTTCCAAGTGCTGTTGGCAGGCAAATAAACCTGTCTTGTGCTGACATCGGCATCCAGAATAGGCGCTACCAACAAGTCCACTCCGAACATGTATTCATCATCGACCTGATAACAAACGGGGTCGGAGGGAAAATCAACAAAGAGGGGATGCATGGGTGAGACACCCGTTTTGGATGTTTTCGCCATCTGCTCCATAATATAAGGCCGCAATCGTTCACGAAGGAACATGTATTTTTGGATGATTTCGTAAGCAAGATCACCAAAGCACCAGACCTCGTTCGGTCCACCATTAAAATCATCATTGGTGGGTAAACGATGGCCATGTAAGCGAAAAATGGGGCAGAAAGTTCCAAATTGGAACCAGCGGATGATCAGCTGTTGGAAATATGGCGAGGCAGGATCGCCTCCGCGGAAACCACCAATATCGGCAGTCCACCAGGGAATCCCGCTCAGGCCTATATTCAAACCTGCTTTGACCTGGGCTCTCAGGGCTGAAAAAGTCGACATTACGTCGCCAGACCAGACGGCTGCGCCATAACGCTGGCTGCCCGCCCAGGCCGAGCGGCATAAAAACAAAGGCGCCTTTTCGCCTTCTGCCAGCATACCTTCGTAGAACCCCTGGACATGATCGAGCGGATAACTGTTCGCCACTGCCTCCCCATCCCCCGCATAAAAACGCAGATTTTCCGGCATAAAAGGAAGCATTTCCGGTTCACAGGCATCCAACCAGAATATCTTTATTCCATGCCGGTAATATCCTTCTTTAACCTTTTCCCAAATAAACTTTCTTGCACCGGGGTGCGTGGAATCATAGTAATGAAGGTAGATCCCGTCTTCAGCCTGATTATCCACAAAATACATCTGGGCAGCAGAACCTAATTTGTTACGGATTATATATTTATTCCTCCACATCTCCGGGAAATTCTTTGATAAACGGCTGACCGTCGGCCAGAGCGACACCATCACTTTAATTCCCATTTCTTCCAATCTTTTTACCATCCCCGCTGGATCAGGCCAGCATTGCGGGTCAAATTGCCATTCCCCGTGCCGGGTCCAATGAAAAAAGTCTATCACGATCACCGAAAGGGGTAGATTACGTTTGTGATATTCCCTGGCAACCGACTCCAATTCCTCCTGGCTAGCATAACGCAATTTACTTTGCCAAAACCCAGAGGCCCAATCAGGGAACACAGGCGCATGTCCGGTGACATCCGCATAATTGGATAAGATCTCGGCAGGATCTCTACCGGTAGTGATCCAATAATCGATTTGAGGTGCGGCTTCGGCGACCCACCGGGTTGCATTCGCGCCAAGCTCTACCCGCCCGACAGCGGGGTTGTTCCAAAGGAATCCGTAGCCTCGACTGGAAAGGTAAAAAGGAATGATCACTTCGGTATTACGCTGAATGAGCTCAATCACGCAGCCCTTTTGATCCAAGCGGCCATGTTGGTGCTGTCCCAGTCCATAGATATGTTCATTATCATAAGCTTCAAAACAACAATCGATATGGAATAAATCCCCTTTGAGGTCTTTGTAGGCCCTAGCCGGGATCGATATAAAATGAACCGGTTTTTCTTTTAGTAATTCCTTCCCGTCATTCCCATTATTAAAAGAGATTTCACCTTTGGAACTTATAACGGCTTTCATCTCCCCATTCCGAATACTCGCTCCATTTGAGTGAATTTCCAGCTCAGCCTGATAATCCCCCGGGTTGATGAGAGCGCTGATCCAGTCTTGTTTAATTTCGCCAGACTGTGTACAGCGAACACGTAAACCATTCCGTCCCCAGGGTTCAATTTCTATGATTTCATTATCCAGGGAACAGAATAAGCTGTTGGTTTTTTTTGCAAAATCAACCATGATATGATTCTCTTCCATCCTACGACTTTTTTTCCGGAATCCAGACTCTGCATACTGCCGATCCCCCTATTACCCCAGGCGTAGTAAGGAATGGCGATCAGCCTGGCTGGGTGAGTTGAGTCTTGAATAGGGAATGGTGCTGGTCGGTAGAGATGACCGTGCCAGGCTTCGATATCCCTGAATTGGCCCTCCGCCTCCACTACCATAACCCCATTTAGGAGATCACCGTCCCACCGGTTGATCAGTGGCCTGTTCTTATCGATTTCCACATCAAGTAAGCCTCCCTTTACTTCTTGATCGATATCCTCCAGGCAATACACGATCGGGCCGCGTTGGATAGCCAGGCAGCCGCGGATTGCATCGAGGCGCGGATTGGGTGCAACGAGCACCGGCTCCATTCCTAATTCAAGCTGAATTACATCCCCCGCTTGCCAGGTCCTTTCCAGGACAAGATATCCTTTCTCAAGGCACCATTCCTTTATAGTTTTTCCGTTGATGGAGAGAGTTGGGTTCTGGCTCCATTCGGGTATCCGCAGAGATAATGCCCAGGGCGCCTGACCTGATTCCAACACCTCCAGCCGGATCTGTCCCTGCCAGGGGTATTCGGTCGTCAGGTTCAATTTGACACACTGCCCGGAGGCCAGGTCACATCCCAATTCCGCAGAAGCATAGTGATGGATTTGAATACCTTCACCAGCGTGGGTGGACAGGTATTGGGCAAACGAGGCAAAGAGGCGCATCACATTGGGTGGACAGCAGGCGCAATCATGCCATTCGGGACGCTGTCTTAAGATGGATGCCTCGCCGGAAGGGTCTTCGGCAGATAAACGCAGATCTTTCGCCTGACGCACCATCAAAGGGTTGGTGTAAAAGTAATGGCACCCGTCCAGGGCAGGGGATGCCAGGATGTTGTTATATAATGCTCGTTCCATTAGATCCGCATAGCAGCTTTCACCGGTTGCCAGCAGTAGCCGCCAATTCCACATGAAACTGGCAATAGCGGCGCACGTTTCACAATACGACTGGTCTGGGGGCAGCTCATACGG
This sequence comes from uncultured Chloroflexia bacterium, assembly GCA_963831885.1. Classification (GTDB taxonomy): domain Bacteria; phylum Chloroflexota; class Anaerolineae; order Anaerolineales; family Villigracilaceae; genus UBA877. Next base: position 485,558 of record CAWHSJ010000002.1, read on the forward strand.
ATCGCCAAATGCCTCCCCATCAAAACGTGATCCCACTCCTCCGGTAATATACAGCTTTGTTTCGGTAATATCTTTCGAGAGGCGCAGCATGGCCTCCAATAGGGCCGGCTCTCCAGTCTCTAGAAAGAGATCGGTGACGCCGGACGCCAGGTAGAGCTGGCGTACGGCATGACCGGTCGCCTCCCTGACCTGGCGCACTGGGATGTGGTCTTGATGGTATTCCGGACCATACGACCGATGGCCTTTCAGTTTATTCTGGCCGCGTTGGTCGATAAAAAATTTCGCCAGATCCAGATAGCGAGTCTCACCTGAACTCCGGTATAACTCGACCAGCGCCATCTCAACTTCCGGATGTCCGCAGGTCCCGTAACGTTTCTCCGGTCCAAATATGGAACATATATGGTCGGCGAAACGGCAGGCAATTTTATATAAACGCCGGTCACCTAATGCACGTTGAAAAGCAACCGCTGCCTGGAAAAGGTGACCTGCGCAATAAAGCTCATGCCCATTTTCCAAATCCAGCCAGGGTTCGGGAGATTCCCGGGTCTGGACGTAGCTGTTGATATATCCATTGGGAAGCTGTGCGTCCGTGATCAATGAAATGGCCTGATCTGCCAGGGCAGCCAATTCCTGGTTCGGTTTCCGGCCCATCTCCCATGCTACGGCTTCCAACCATTTATAGATATCCGAATCTTGAAACACATAACCCCTGTAAGTCCCGTGGAACGAACCGGCGGCAAGCCGCAAGTTGTCGAAATTGCCGGCCTTAATAAGCATTTCATAACCAAAATGCAGGCTGGTCTTTCCATTCACCTCCTGTTTTTTAGTCCAGAAACCTTCCTTCAAGGAAACATCCCTAAATCCCATTGTCTTCCAACCGCAAAAAGGCTTTGGGATGTATCCACAGGACCAAATATTTCATTCTCCGCATGAGTGAGCATTAATAATTCCTGGATTCGGTAAGCTGAATGCATGAGCTCGTTTAGCCCATCCACATCATTCTTTTGGATTTTTTCCTCTCCATCTTCGGATCAAGGACTCTGGCGGGTTTGTATGACTGACATGGTATTCAGGCGAAACCTTACCTTTCCTGGCACCACAGGATTCGCGGATGATCAATTTGCCCTGGATTCTGATGGGATCTTGCATTTCATTCCGATTTTCGAGCCGGTCCAACATCAATTGAGCGGCCAACTTGCCCATCTCAAAACTTGGAGGACAGACGGTTGTGATCGTTGGTTTGGAAAGACTGGCAAGCTCGCGATCGTCATACCCGACTATTGCCATATCTTCCGGCACATTCAAACCTGCATCTTGAATGGCATAAATGGCACCTAATGCCATCAAATCATTGGCAGCAAAGATCGCTGTCGGCCTGGCCGGTAGTTCCAGGAACTTCTTTACAGCCGGATAGCCGCTTTGGACCTCCCAGGTGCCTTCTGTGACCAAAGCTGGGTCAAATGCGATGCCGTATTGCGCCAGGACTTCCTGATAACCAGCCAGGCGTTCTATGGATGAGTTCCAATCATGCGGCCCATTAATTAAGGCGATCCGGCGGTGTCCCAGGTTGACCAAATGTTCGACTGCCAAACGGGCGCCATAACGGTCGTCCAAAAGCACCGAATTAGCGTAAGTGCCATTAAAGAGCCGGTAAACAAAAACGTAGGGTTTATTGGCCAGATCAAGGGTTTTGTTAGATTCATCTCGCCATGATTCTACAAAAATGATCCCATCGATGGATCGGCTGATCAGCTGGTGCACGGCTGCGCTTTCCAGCTCTGGGTCCCAATCCGTGCTGATGATGACGCTGAAATAATTATGCTGTTTGAGATATTCCTGAATACCGCGGATCAGTATCGGGGTAAAGGGGCTGGCAATGTTATAAACCACGAGACCGATCGTGTAGGTTCGGTCTGTCTTCAGACCCCGCGCTGTGATGTTCGGGTGATAGCCCAGTTGGTCGGCCAGAGCCAGGATGCGCTCCTTGGTGACATCATTGACCCGATGGTCACTATCGGTCAGCGCTCTTGAAACGGTCGAAACGGAACAACCTGCAGCCTTGGCTAATTCATGAAGTGTAACTGGCATAATTCATATCCTATATCTAAAGAATATCAGAGCTTTTCAATACGGTCCATCTGGTTGATGGACTGGAATTTCTAAATTGAGTGCAAGACATTACCTATCGAAGCGAATACTGAAAACTTTCTGCGCGAACCGCTTAAATCAACTTCATCCACAATAAATTCTCCCGATAAGTGTCGCATACATGTATAATGCTCATCGGAGCCGTTCTTTGAAGTATGGTCAGAACATGCGGCAAGCACCGATTGTGCTTCTGAGACGGCTCTTTTTATTTGGGGTGGCTTTCGAAATTCCAGCAACCGTGAGACAAAACCTGCATAACAAATTCTGCTTCCATGTCAGGGCTTGACTTTTGATTTCTCCTGGTTCCCTTCCCCTGGTATTACTTTCAGGGGAAGGGAAATCAGGAAGAAGGGGAAAAGGTGCGGCAAGCACCGATTGTGCTTCTGAGACGGGTCTCTTCCGTAAGCGTTCCAATGACTCTATTACGGAAGGAGCGGTTTTATCGCGGCCGCGGCGGCTTTCATGGCCTCTGCAGGGGTTTTCTGCCCAGTCAATCCTTCTTGAATGGCCTCTTGGATGAAAGCTGAAACATCAGACCAGTTCGGTAGTGGTCCACGTGCAGCAGCAGATTCCATTTGCTTCAAGAATACCAGCATGGTGGGATCATTTGCCGACTTGGCCGACACCTGGGCAAGAACATCCTTCCGGCTGGGGATATAGCCCATGCAATCGGTCAGCTTGGTTCCATAAGAAGGATCCGTGACAAACTTCAGGAATGCCCACGCGCCATCTTTCTGCTTGCTGGCAGCGAACATGGCCCAGTTTTCACCACCGAGGGAAGAAGCCGGCATCTTGGTATAAGGAAGAAGCGCGACTTCCCACTTCAAGTCGGGGGCATCCTTCGGGATGGAGTTCACATTCCAGGTACCGCTGATCATCATGCCTGCTTTGCCGGTGGTAAATTGGGTATAGATCTCGGCAAAACCGTCCGTGATGGCCGTCTTGGGAGCATAACCCTTGTCGACCAAATCCGTCCAGAAAGCAAGTGCGGCGATGGATTCGGGGGAATCGAGGGTCGCAAGAGTGCCACCATTCTGGAGCACCCATGGCAGGAACAAGAATGTGCCGGTCTCATCCTTCTTGGCGAGCAAAGCGGTTCCATAGATTCCCTTGGCCGGGTCGGTCATTTTTGCAGCCCAGGTTTCGAATTCATCCCATGTCTTGGGCGGATTCTTGATATCCAGGCCAGCGGCTGTGGCCATGTCTGTATTGATCCACAACACCACGGTATTGCTTCCCAGCGGGATGCCGTAGTTCTTGCCGTCCCACAATGTGGAGTTCCAGGGGCCAGGCAGGAATTGGTCGCCTTGACCCCAGGCCTTGACGTAGTCGGTCAGGTCGGCAAGTGCGCCCGCGGCGGCATATTTCGCATTATCGGGGTTGTCGACGATCATCAAATCCGGTGTAACTCCACCGGCGATCGCCGTGGTGACCTGCTGGTTGAAGTCAGTGAACGCCAGGTTCCGGATCTTCAGTACGTACTGTGACTGCGCTGCATTGAAGTCCTCACCCGCTGTTTTTACACAGGCTGCAGCCGGTCCGGTGTCACCATAGTAGGTCCACATGTTGACTTCGGCGGCAGCCGGAGCAGCGGTTGCCGGTGCCGCAGTGGCAGGGGCGGCAGTGGCAGGGGCCGCAGTGACGGGAGCTGCAGTGGCAGGCTTTGGAGTAGGTGTAGGTGATGCACATCCTGTTACGATGAGTACGAGCAACAATGTCGCCAGGAACAGTTTTTTCGGTTTGAATTGTTTGAACATTTTCTTTTCTCCTTACTGTAGATTAGGGTTGAAACAATGAAGAACAACGAAAAACACACGACCAGTTATCACCTCCTTCTTCTAGCAAAGTCTTCATTTCACAGATCCAGATGTCAAACCACTCACAAATTGGCGTTGCAGGAACATGAATGCGACTACTGCTGGAATCGCCACAAGAGTTGAAAATGCCATCATGGTATCGAAATTGGACTTGTACATGCCGATAAATTGGAAAACACCCAACGAAACAGGTTGCATCTCCGGCTTTGGCAGGAAAGATAGGGCGAAGACGAACTCACCCCAGGCCGTCAGGAATGAGAAGACGCCTACGGCAACCAGGCCGGCTCTAACCAGGGGAAGGATGATAAACCACAATACCTGGATCCGCGAACCGCCGTCGATCCAGGCTGCTTCTTCCAGGGCATCCGGAATTTGCAAAAAACTGGTTCGCAGGATGATAATGGCAAAGGGTAAGGCCAGGGCCGTATCCGCCAGAATTACACCTAAATACGTACTGTATAGGCCCAACCTTTTAAACAGCACGAACAGGGGAATGACCAGCAGAACGCTGGGCAGCATTTGCGCGACCAGCAGGAAGAGCAGGTAGGCGCTCCGCCCATGGAATTTGAAACGTGAGAGTGCATAGGCAGACGGGACAGCCAGGAGGAACACCAGGAGGGTAGTCCACGAGGCGATGACCAAAGAGTTTCTGAAATAAACCGCAGTGTTGATATAAAGGTCAGGCCGGTTGGTAGGCAAGCCCAAAATAGATCGATAACTTTCCAGTTGCGGGGATGATGGAAACAGCACCGGTGGCTTTTGGAAAATTTGCTGCACGGGTTTTAACGATGTTGAAACCATCCAAAACAACGGAATGATGTAAACGATGCATGCGAATAACCCCAAAGCAAATCTTGACCAGGTCTCTACTTGTTTTCGGCTCATAATCTCTCTTCCCCAAAAGTGGATTTAAGATATAGCACCGCAGCAATGAGAAGTATGGCCAGAATGATCACTGACACAGCCGAGCTCTGTCCAAAATTGAAATTAATAAAAGAGAGCCGGTAAGCCAGCGTGGGCAGGACTTCAGTCGCCGTTCCCGGGCCTCCTTTGGTCATGATCCAAATAATGTCGAATACGCGTAATGTATAAATGAACCCCAGCATCAGGACTGCCATGATGGTTGATTTGAGCAGAGGGCAGAGTAATGAAAAAAACTTTCTGCACATCCGTTTGCCCCATCCACTGTGGCGGCTTCATAGACATCTTCTGGAAGTCCTGCGATACCTGCACTCAGCAGAATAACGTTGAAGGGGATCCCCAGCCAGATATTGGCAATGATGACCGCGGCCATGGCCGTATTGGATTGAAAGAACCACGCAATGGGTTCATGGACAAGCCTCAATGAGGTCAACAGGAAATTTACCAGCCCATAATCCAGGTTGAACAACCACAGAAAAACGGTCCCGGTGACTACGGATGGGACTTGCCAGCCCGAAAGCAAGACACCTCTCATCACATTGTTCAAAGGGAAAGATTTATTTAGGAGGATCGCTAATCCCAGCCCGATCGTAAATTGAAAAAGAATTGAGAAAAAGGTAAAAATCAGCGAATGGACAAGAGCGTTCTTCAATAGGGGATTGCCTAGGATGGCAATGTAATTTTGAAGCCCGATGAATTGGGCCTTACCGGATACCAGGGTGGCCAGATTGAACTTTTGGAAGGAGATGGCGATGCTGTATAGAATTGGAAAGCCCAGGATCGCCCCCAGGAATAGAACGGACGGGAGAATAAATAAATAGGGGGTCAATTTATCGCGCGAAAAGGATTTTTTAGTTCTGTATAAGAGCTCTTCAGCTGACAGAGAACTCATGCATTCTCCTTTTGCAGATAAAGACGTTTCTCTCGATCAGGTATTCGGCTTTGTTACATGAAAAGGGATATGGATAAATTACTTGGGTCGAACTGGAGATTGTCGGGATGGCAAACGTTCTCCATTAATAATAGTATAGAGGCAAACGTTTGCCTTGTCAATAGCCAAAACTCCCATCCAAATATCCGTTCGTTTTTGGGAATATAAAAGCTTATATAAGTATTTTTTGAATTGTTTTGCTGATCTAGCATTACGGCGCCACATTGGCTGTCAATTATGCAAGTCGAGCCGATTTTGACTGGCGATGAGAGAGATGAGCAACATTATCATTATCTTTCTCGTTATTTTTGAAATCTTCTAATTCTTACCATGCCAGGACAATTATCTGGTGAAATAATAGATGATGAATGCCAATAGGAGCCCAGCTTCCCCTGGAATGAACAACATAATTCAAACAATATCCGGGCCGGACTGGTGCAGTTGCCCCAGATACCATCCATAACTCATCAGGATTAATGGTGCAATAAAACTACCCAAAATCCCGCCTCCCTATTATTCCTGCTCTCTAATATCGTCCACCGTCCATACTCCAGTCACTCTTACAAGAATTGTTCCTCATTGTTTGAACCAAAAAATTTATACCTCTTCTCATCCAGAATCCTCAAAAAACTGCAAAAAAGCCCGATTCTCAACAAAATCAAGCCTTTTTGCTACTTTTTCCGCTTTTTGTCTCAAATAAAAAATGTCAAAGAAGCTTTAAAATCCGCCCGCAATTATGCCCGCTCCCCGCCTTTCCTGTCAGCCCACCTCAAAACTTGCCTTCGACCTTTGACCTTCAACCTCTAACGTGCCAATGTTTCAACGTTTCAACGTTCAAACGTGAGTGATACAATCACCCCATGGGCAGCCTCTATCTTGTCGCCACCCCCATCGGCAACCTCGAAGACCTCAGCCCGCGCGCCCTGCGGATCCTGCGCGAGGTGCGTCTCATCGCCGCCGAAGATACCCGCCTCACCCGCAAACTGCTCACCCATTTTGACCTGCATACCCCCCTCACCAGTTATTTCGAGCATAACAAGCTCAGCAAACTCGATTCCATCCTGAACGCGCTGGCGCAAGGCGACGTGGCCCTGGTCTCCGATGCCGGCACCCCTGCCATTAACGACCCCGGCTACGAACTCGTCCGGGCCGCCCTGGCATCCGGGCATACTGTCAGCCCCATCCCCGGCCCCTCCGCTCCCATTGCCGCCCTGGCCGCTTCGGGTCTGCCGACCGATTCTTTCGTGTATCTCGGCTACCTGCCCCGCAAAACCTCCGACCGCAAAGCCTTGTTGGGACAAATTGTTAATTTGTCTTATACCATCCTCTTTCTCGAGGCGCCCCACCGCCTGCAGGACACGCTTGCCGACCTGGAGTCTGCTCTCGGCGACCGCCAGATCGCCGTCGCCCGGGAGCTTACCAAGCTGCATGAAGAGATCTGGCGCGGCCCGGTCTCACGGGCGCGTGCCTATTTTTCCCAGAATGAACCTCGCGGCGAGTTCACCCTGGTCATCGCCGGTCAAAAAACTGCCGAAAAGGCTGCCTGGACCGAAGAGGAAGTGCTCCATGCCATCCAGCTCGGCCTGAAATCCGCTGAAAGCCCTTCCGCCCTGGCTGCCCGCCTGGCTGCTGCTTCTGGCTGGCCGCGGCGGGACCTCTACAAACTGGCTGCAAGGTTTCATCAAAAACGATAGGACCCTAAAAAACCTATGGACCTGAACGAATCCGCCTCTTTCAATAAACTTGATACCCTCGATATGCTCGGTGAGATCGACCGCCTGCCGGACCAGCTCCGATCCGCCTGGGACTTGGGCCGGAAGCTGCCCGAACCCTGGGGAGAGTCCGAACCTCCCCGCGGTTCCATCCGCCAGGTTGTCCTCAGCGGCATGGGCGGCTCCTCCATCGGAGCCGATCTGCTGATGGCATACCTGGCCTCCACCTGCCGGATCCCGCTGGTCGTCTGGCGCGATTATGGCCTGCCCGCCTGGGCGCGTGGACCCGAGACCCTGGTGATCGCCTCCTCCCATTCCGGCAATACAGAGGAGACTCTCGATGCTTTCGAGGCGGCTCGTGAAGCCGCCTGCCGTATTCTGGTCATCAGTACGGGCGGAGAGTTGGAGAAACGAGCGCTTGCAGCCGGTTTGCCGGCCTGGAAATTCGAACACGCCGGCCAGCCTCGCGCCGCCGTCGGCTTTTCATTCGGGCTCCTGCTGGCAGCATTTTCACGCCTTGGATTGGTCGAAGGATCAACGCAGAAAACGGCTGCAGCTGTTACCACAGCCGTGGAAGAAATGAAAAAGCAACAAGAGACCTTGATCGCCGGGATCCCCGTGGTGAAAAACCCCGCCAAGCGTCAGGCTGGTCAACTGATGGGCCGCTGGGTGAATGTCTACGGCACCGGCATTCTGGCACCGGTGGCGCGGCGTTGGAAAGATCAGCTGAATGAGCTGGCCAAGGCCGGGGCCGGTTTCGAGTTCCTCCCCGAAGCCGACCATAATGCCCTGGCCGGTTTGATCCACCCTATCGATATCCAGGCCCACACGCTCACGATTTTTCTGCGGTCTCCCTCCGATCATCTCCGCAACCAACTGCGCGCCGACCTGACTCGCCACACTTTCATGGTCGAGGGCTTGAACACGGATATTTACGAGGCCCAGGGTGAAACCCCACTGGCGCAGCTATGGACCGCCTTGCATTTTGGGGATTATATGGCTTATTATCTGGCCATGCTCTACGGCGTGGATCCCACCCCCGTGGAAGCATTGGAGGGCTTCAAGGCCGCCATGAAGGTGGCCTCCGCCAACTTACCGCACTAGTAATACCAATATTCGCCTCCCCAGACGGGGAGGAGCGGTAAGGATGAGACACTTTTTTTTACCGGATCTGTAGAATGATGATTCCGGCAATCGCCCCCAGGAGCCCGCCTGCAGCAATATCGGAAAGATAATGCACGCCCATGGCCACGCGTGCCAGTGCCACCAGCGGCGCCCAGATGCACAGCAGAATGGCCAGCCACGCCGGTCCCATCCCGATGACAAGTGTGGCGATCAAAACAGCCCTGGCGGCATGCCCCGAGGGGAAGGAATGCGGGTCGGTGGCGCGGTACAACTTGCCCCATTCTCCTTCCGGCCTGCGGCGGCGGATGGTGAATTTGATCGCCATGACCAGCACCGCCAGGCCGATGATGGAGAACAGCACCGTCAGCGCCCAGTGCCGCCAAAAAGAATTGCCCAGCAGCCACAGCAGGGCCATGGCGGGCCACCAGAACCACGAATCCCCCGAATGGGCGAAAAACGAGCACAGGTTTCGTAATAAACCCGGACGCTCGGCCACCCCCATCCGTGCAGTTAGTCGAGCGTCCAGTTCCAGGAGTTGAGCGAGGCTCACTCCTTGACCTTCTTCCTTGCCGCCCGCTCGGCTTTCTTCACCTGTTTTCCCAGGTCCTCGCGCATAATTTCGAGTTGGAACAATTTATCCACGTCCATCCCGACCTCGGCATAGGGGCAGACGATGGCCTTGCCGGTAATTCTCAACCGGTTCATGATATTTGCTTCTGCCTTCTCGAGGCTCAATTGGCCGGTCAGGAGCAGGAACGCCGTATCGAACCCGATCAATGCAGCCTGCTTAAGTGGACTCTTGCGGGCATCGGTGATCTTGTCCCATATCTCCGTGTCTTTACTGAGCAGAAAGCTGAGGCGGGCCACATTCAAGTCGCCGCCGCATACTTCCATATCCTTGAGATGGGTCCAGGTTCGCTTGGAGCCCGGGTAGCGTTTCTCCATGACCTCCCGCTGGATAAGGTGATAATAGATATCCTGGCTGGTCTGCATATCCGTGTTGATCACCCAATCCACCATTTCACTGGTGATGCCCGGGATGTCTGATGAAGTTATCAGCACATATTTTGCCTGTGGGTTGACCTCTTTAACTTTTCGCCCGCCGGCTTGCAGGTTCTCCACCATTTTCCCCTGGTTGGAAACAAAATACATTTTCTTGCTGCATTTCAAGCCGCTCTTTTCGGTTAAGCCTACAATAATAACATTGTCAACGGTCTTGGCTCCTGAGAGAGCATCCAATACCCACTGGACCATGGGTTTGCCGGCTATATCAACGGTCGCCTTCGGCTGGCCGACTGTCGCCGGATAAAGCGGTTCTTCGGGCAATGGGATTCCGCCCGCGGTCACGATTGCATCCATAGTATTCTCCTGGTCAATGGTATCCGGGTAGCAATTTAGCCACTGCCGGATCTATTCTCTACTGGCTAATTTAATTCCTGCAAGGATGGCTCGAAGCCGAGTTTCTTCAACATTTCCTCATACTCTTCGTGGGTGAGAGCGCGCTTCTTCCCGGAGAGGGCGATCATAGCCGACTCCATCATATTCGTGCCGAAAGAACGACCATCCAAAACCGGCGTGGTTGTTACCAGGTATTTCACCCCGCATTTCTTAAAGAGTTCCACATCCTGGGGCGTGGTGGTATTTGTGACAATCACTTTACCCTTCATATTGTCCGGCATATAGCGCTTGATGTAGTGGCAGTCCCCTGCCACCACAGTGGCCCACTCGAAATACTTGGGATATTTGGGCTTGCGCTCTTCCTGCTTCTCGCCGGTTGGGTAAACCCATTCGAATGGCAGGCGTCCTGCAACCGGCATGAGCAAACTGGCCAGCGTCTTCAGTTGTTTCTCGTTGTGGAGTGCAATCGGGATCCCCAAGGAGAACATCAGATCCCCGAAGATACATTCGTACCCTGCCTTTACAAATCCGTCCGTCAGGCCCCAGCGGTCCGCGCCGGTCATGACAAATACTTTTTTTCCACCCGCAATTTGAATGTAGTCACCCAGTTTGGCCTCGACGAAGGGAGCAGCCTTTCCCTCCAAAGAGTTCTTCAGGCCGGTTCCGTCCACCACTGGGGTTTCTTTAATGAACCGGACCATTTTTTCGACCGAGTAAAGCCGGTACCATTTTCCATCCACCAATAATCCCAGGTCCGCCCCCCCTACACCGAACGCGTCTACCTTGCCATCGAGTTCCTTATATTTGATGGCCGCAGCTTCCATATCGCCATCGGTGCCAATTCGCTCGATACTGATTTCCTCTCCCAGCAAGTTGACGGTGACCGCTTTATTACGTTTGGAAGAACCGATACTAATGCTGACTGCCCGTTTCATGATGCCTTCCTCCTAAAGTAAATACTGGCGAGAGTATACACCCATCCAATTTTTCTGATAATGGGATGACCACAAGGGAGCAATTCCGTAAATTTCAACCCCTTTCTTGGCATACCGTTCCGAAAGTTCGATCTGTATCCGGAATCGGATCAGATCTGAGCCATTGGATTGGCAGCCTGGATTTTACGGATTACATGTCTATTCAGAACTTGAGTCTACGGATCTTGGGTCTTGCGGCTTCTTTGAAAATCCAACCAGCAAATTTCACCAGTAGATCATTGACTTGCACCTTAATCCGTTTTATAATATATATGATAAATATCATATATATTGACGCATTATTTATATAGGTTTATTACCGTAATGAGTGGGCATTAGGAAAAATGATCAAGGTCAAGCGTATTTACAACCCTCCTTCTCCCGACGACGGCTTACGTTTCCTGGTGGACCGCATCTGGCCGCGTGGCCTAAGCAAAGAAGCAGTGAAGCTGGACGCCTGGCTAAAAGAGCTTGCTCCGACTAATGAACTGCGCCATTGGTTTGGACATGATCCTGCCAGGTGGGATGAGTTCCAACGCCGTTACTTTGCCGAACTCGATAAAATTCCCACTGTAAAACAAACCATCTTGCCGGCAAAACGGCGAGAAACCGTAACGTTATTATTTGCCGCCCGGGACACCGAGCACAATAACGCCGTCGCGTTGAAATCCTACCTGGAACAGCATCTACCCTCGGAGGAGTGACAGCCATGGCCGATCGTCCCAAAATTGTGATCGTGGGTGCCGGCTTTGCCGGCCTATGGGCTGCCCGCGCCCTGGCCCGTTCGCGGGCAGATGTTCTTATCCTGGACCGGAACAACTACCATATATTTTTTCCTTTGCTATATCAAGTGGCCGCAGCAGAACTTGAACCGGAGGATATTATTTATCCGGTCCGGAGTATCTTAAGGGGAAAACCGAATCTCCGCCTGCGGGTGGATAATGTGACCGGGGTGGATACTGAGAAGAGACTCGTTAATACAGTAAACCAGGTTTTCCCTTATGACTATCTTATATTAGCCATGGGAAGCAATACACATTTCTTCGGGGTAGAGGGTGCTTCCGAATACGCCCTCCAATTAAAAACCGTCGAAAACGCCATAGCCATTCGCAACCATATCCTTTACCGGTTTGAGCGCGCTCTTTACGAGACTGACCCGGAAAAACGGCGGCGAATGTTGGCCTTTGCCATCATTGGGGGCGGGCCAACCGGCGTGGAGTTTGCCGGTGCCCTGGCCGAATTGGTCCGTGGGCCTCTTTCCAAAGATTACGCCGCGTTGGATTTCAAAGAAGTACGCTTCCTGCTTTTGGAAGCATCCGATCATTTACTTCCCGGCATGCCGGAACGATTGCAGGCTTATGCAATGAAGCGACTACAAAAGATGGGAGTTGAAGTTCACCTGGGGGCAACGGTCACCCGAATAACCCCGGAAAGCGTTTCCCTCAAGGATGGGACCGTCATACCTGTTGAAACGGCCATTTGGACAGCCGGTGTGCACGGCGCTCCCCCGGCTCAGTCAGGGGACCTCCATATCTTACGGAACGGGCAGGTGGATGTTTTACCCACTCTTCAAGTACCGGGCCACCCGGAGGTATACATCACGGGTGATTTAGCGAAACTTGAAGAAAACGGGCATCCCCTGCCGATGGTCGCCCTGCTTGCAACCCAGGAGGGCACAATGGCAGCCAAGAACATCCTTCGCCAGCTCAAAGGACAGGCGCCGCTGCCATTTCACTATCTGGACATCGGAACCTTGGCCGCCATTGGACGTAATGCAGCCGCCGTCCATTTACTCGGCCGGGATTTCACCGGTTTTTTTGCGTGGCTTTTTTGGTTGGGCTTGCACATTTTCAGACTGATCGGCTTTCGCAATCGCCTGCTTGTCATGGTTGATTGGGCCTGGGACTACTTATTCTTTGAGCGCGGCGTGCGTCTCATTGTGTCTTTACCGAAGGAACGTTGAACAAATATCAAATTGGACTTTAATAAAGTTTATTTATCTTCTTTTCTCTTTAGTTTTTTTGATTAGTAGTTGCCAAGGTCGGAAAGTTTAAGGAAAATTGCATATGACACAAGTTGAGCAGATGGCCAAGTTTGTAGTTCGTACAGCTTTTGATGACCTGTCCAAAGATGCACGCCAGCAGCTAAAAATAAGGACGCTGGATGCCCTTGGTTGCGCCATCGGTGCTTTGGGTGAAGACCCCATCAGGATGATCAGGGCGCAGATGGATGATTTCGGCGGCAATGGCACTTGCACTCTGGTCGCCGGCGACCGCACCAGCCCGGATAGGGCTGCCTTCTATAATAGTTCCCTGGTGCGCTACCTGGATTTCAATGACAGCTATCTGTCCAAGGGAGAGACCTGCCACCCCAGCGACAACCTTGGTTCTGTCCTGGCGGCCTGTGAATATGCCAATCAAACAGGTAAGGATTTTATGACTGCCCTGGCTGTGGCTTACCAGGTCCAATGCCGGCTAAGTGATGTCGCCCCGGTGCGGGCAAGGGGGTTTGACCATACCACTCAGGGCTCCTTTGCGATTGCCGCCGGTGTCGCCAGGGCTCTTGAACTGGACCAGGCTAAAACTGCCAATGCGCTTGCCATCGCCGGCACGGCATTTAACGCCCTCAGGGTGACTCGCACCGGTGCCCTTTCCAATTGGAAAGGACTGGCCTATCCAAACACAGCCTTTGGAGTGACCCATGCGGCCTTTCTGGCAATGCGCGGCATCACCGGGCCGTCAGAGGTCTTTGAAGGAAACAAGGGTTTCATGGAGACAATATCAGGTCCTTTCGAATTGGATTGGTCTAAAGAAAACCTGGAACGGGTCACAAAGACAATTGTGAAGAAATACAATGCCGAGATTCATTCACAGTCCACAATTGAGGGGATTATGGAATTGAATCCTGTCATCGCCAATTCCGATATCCGGCGCATTGAAATCGAAATCTTCGATGTTGCCTATAACATTATTGGCGGCGGCGAAGAAGGTGAAAAAGTCACCGTGCGGACCAAGGAGGAAGCCGATCACAGCTTGCCCTACATTATTTCCGCGGCCATTCTGGACGGTCGAGTGATGCCCCCGCAATATCTGCCCGATAGGATCAAGCGGAAGGATATTCAGACGCTGTTACGAAAAGTAAAGGTTCATCCGGCCGATGAATTAAGTCGGCGGTTTCCGGCCGAAATGCCCACCCGCATACGCATCATAATGGAGAATGGGCTTGTTTTGACCAAAGAAAAAGTGGACTATGAAGGATTTCAAACTCACCCGATGCAGTGGGAAACAATTGTAAAAAAGTTTGAGCAGCTCAGCCAGGCGCATCTTACCAGGACTCTCACGACCGAAATTGAAGATGCCGTTCTTCATTTGGAGAGCATTCGAGTCCGGGACCTGACTGCGCTTTTGGAAAAGGTCAAGTAACCAGTTCAGGAGGTATTAAAAATGAGTCCAAAACAAATTAATACAACAGATGAAAGGGCATTCTCGTTCTTAAGGATCAATGAACGCCAGCAAAAACCGCGTAATCATGGAGTCACCGAAATCCGCGGACCCTATTACACCCCCATGGGCAAACGCTACCTGGAAGATGTTCTGGAAACTATGGGAGCCTATGTGGATGTGCTTAAATTCGCGGGTGGGTCTTTCAGCCTCATGCCGCGCAAAGCGGTCAAAGAACTGCTGGATACCTGTCACCGCTACAACGTCATGGTTTCCACCGGTGGTTTTATCGAACATGTTCTTACCCAGGGGCACGAGGCAGTCGATCAATACATTCGTGAATGCAAAGAACTCGGGTTTGATATCATTGAAATTTCCAGCGGATTTATCACCATCCCGACAGATGATTGGTTGAGGTTGGTCGAAAAGGTTCAAAAAGCCGGATTGAAGGCGAAACCTGAAGTAGGTATCCAATTTGGTGCCGGCGGCGCTACGGCCGTAAACGAACTGGCGGCCGAAGGCACCCGCGATCCAGAATGGGCAATTTCACAGGCGAAACGCTTTGTGGATGCCGGCGCATATATGATCATGATTGAATCAGAGGGGATCACCGAAAACGTGACCACCTGGCGAACAGATGTGGTTGCCAAAATCATTAACGCGCTGGGGCTGGACAAACCCATGTTTGAAGCCGCCGACCCCGAGGTTTTCGCCTGGTATATCAAGAATTATGGCGCCGAAGTAAACCTGTTTGTGGACCATAGCCAGATCGTGCAGTTGGAATGCCTCCGCTCGGGGTTGTGGGGAACCAAGAGTTTATGGGGAAGGGTGGTGACATACAAAGGGTAGAATCTTGCAGGAAATTCAGATTAAACCCATCCCATCTTGCAGAAGGAGAAGAGCTAAAATCTTCCTCAAATTGAAGGCAAAATAACAAATATCCTTGACAACATCCGGGATGTTGTATATGGTAGGGCCATCGCTAAGTGGAAAATCAATAACCAGCAGCTTCATGTGGAGGAATATGATCTTGCGCCGCTTCACCCTGGCCGTACTTGTCCTTTACTTTCTTTTGACCTTCATTCCTGTTATCAGCGCAGTCTTCCACCAGTCCACTTCGCCTCTTTTCACCCCCATGATCACCCTGACCGGTTTTACATTTGCCTTGCTGCACGCCGGGCAACGCGAAGGGTGGGAACGTGCCCTGCGTTTCCTGGCACTGGTCTTCGGCGTCAGCCTGCTCTTTGAGAGCGTTGGCGTGGCCACCGGCCTAGTCTACGGCCCCTACCATTACACCGACCAACTGGGGGCGAAGTTCCTTGGTCTCGTTCCCTACCTCATCCCGATTGCCTGGTTCATGATGAGTTACCCCTCTTATGTCATCGCAGAGCGGCTTGTCCCCTCCACCTGGAAATCCTGGCAGAGATTGCTGGCAGTAGCGGCCGTGGGCGGATTGGTCATGACAGCCTGGGACCTGGTCATGGACCCCATCATGGTGGCAGGCGGGCATTGGGTCTGGGACGTAAAAGGCGCCTACTTTGGAATCCCGCTGCAGAACTTCTGGGGCTGGTGGCTGACGATCTTTACGACCTTTGCCCTATACAAACTAATCTCTGCCGCACCCGCAAAGCTTGCCGAATTCCGTTTTGATCGATTGGCGCTGGGGAGTTACCTGGTCACCGCCATGGGGATCGTGCTGGCCTCGCTGGGCAGCGGCGCAGGGAACCTGGCATTGATCGGTTTCTTCGCGATGCTGCCCTGGGCAGTAGCCGGCTTTTTGAAAATAACGTAAAATATTCCTACAAGGAGAGAGGAGACATTTCATGAGCCATACCATCATCAACGGTATTCTTACTTTGCTGGCGTTGGGGCTGGCTTATTTCACCTTTCGACGCTGGCAGAAGAACAAAGGCCTTTGGTATGTGGTGTCGGCGGCCGCATTTGTGCTGTCGGCGCCGGTTTTTTGGCTGTCACAGGAGCTTGGGTTTCTGTTTTTCGTGCCCGCGGCTCTTTTACTGCTGATGGGGGAATTGTTCAGGAACAAAAAATAATTCGGAACACGAAGATTTCCACACTTCCATCTGCTTTTTCATGCAACCAGGGCAGCCTTGTAGCCGCCCTGGTTTTTTTCATTTTTCCAGGATTGTTTTCCACCCATCCCATACTCTTCGAGGCGATGATGGAATACTTATATTTCAATCCTCCAGCGTGGAAATGTCTCCTTCTGGTAAACCCTGAGCCCGGGCTTTAAGCACACGCCGCATGATCTTTCCTGAGCGGGTCTTGGGTAACTTATCCATAAATTTGATTTCCTCCGGTTTTGCGATCGGTCCCATCTCATGACCAACGTGCTGGCGCAATTCTTCTTTCAACTCATCCGAAGGTGAATAACCTGTCCGCAAAATAACGTAGGTATGTATGGCAGTGCCTTTCACCTCGTGGGGCAGGCCGATGGCGGCCGCTTCTGCCACCGCCGGGTGACTCACCAGGGCAGACTCGATCTCAGCCGTTCCCAGGCGGTATCCGGAAACTTTAATGACATCATCCACCCGCCCGATAATCCAGTAATAGCCGTCTTTGTCACGCTTGGCTGAATCGCCGGTCATATATTTGCCGGGATATTTACCCCAATACTGGCTGATGTACCGGTCAGGGTCGCCGTAAATCCCGCGCAGCATTGCCGGCCAAGGCTTGTTCAATACCAGGAAGCCTTCTTCTCCATCCGCGACAGGTTCCCCAGTCTCACTGACGACTTCAGCTTCAACACCAAAATATGGGCGCGTGCCCGATCCCGGTTTCAACGGCACCGCCGGTGTAGGAGTGATCATGAACATCCCCGTCTCCGTCTGCCACCAGGTATCCATGATGGGACAATGGTCTTTTCCGATCACGTGGTGATACCACTTCCATGCTTCCGGGTTGATCGGTTCGCCTACTGACCCCAGAAGCCGCAGCGAAGAAAGGTCGTGACGGTTGGGCCAGGCTTCACCAAATCGCATCAGCCCGCGGATGGCAGTAGGAGCGGTGTACAGGATCGAAATGCTGTATTTCTCGATCAGCTGCCACCAACGGTTGGGATAAGGGTAGGAAGGCGCGCCCTCATACATAAAGGAAGTCGCCCCGTTCAGCAATGGACCATAAACAAGGTAAGAATGACCCGTCACCCAGCCCGGGTCAGCCGTGCACCACCAGCGATCCTCATCGTGGATATCGAATACATCATGGAGGGTGGCATAAATCCCGACCATGTAGCCTCCATGCGTGTGCAGGATGGCTTTGGGTTTTCCGGTGGTCCCCGAGGTATAAAGGATATACAACGGGTCCTCGGCATCCATCACTTCAGTCTCGCATTTGGGGCTGGCGATCGGCAAGGCCATCAAGTCGTGATACCACAGGTCCCGTTCTGTTTCCATGCAAATCTCCTGGCCGGTCCGTTTGACCACGATAACATGCTCCACTGTGGGCGAGCGCTGGAGGGCCTCATCCAGGATATCCTTGAGTTTGACAATTTTCCCGCTCAACCAGCCGCCGTCGGCCGTGATGGCGATCTTCGAGCCCGAGTCCAGGATGCGCCCGTGCAAAGCTTCCACCGAGAACCCGCCGTAGACCACCGAATGGATCGCCCCGATCTTGGCGCAGGCCAACATGGAGATCACCAGTTCAGGAATGCGCGGCAGGTAAATGGTGACCCTGTCGCCCTTCTTGATCCCCATAGCTTTCAGCACATTGGCAAATTTGGAAACTTCGCGGTTGAGCGCATGGTAGGAAAATGATCTCTGGTCGCCCGGTTCCCCCTCCCAGATGAGCGCCAGCTTGTTCCGCCGCCAGGTCTTCACATGCCGGTCCAGGCAGTTATCGATAATGTTGACCTTGGCCCCTACAAACCATTTGTAAAAGGGCTTGTTGCTCTCGTCGAGAACCGTATCCCACGGCTTGTACCATTCCAACTCACTGGCGCGTTCGGCCCAGAAACCGGCCAGGTCCTTTCGAGCCAGGGCGGTTTTGGCCTCCCAATCGGTTACATAGGTATGTTCAATGGCTTCGGGGGGAGGATTGAAAACTTCCCCTTCAAGTTCGGATTTTCTGGTGGGAGCATCGGCTATCATTTCGGTTTCCTCCAAACGATAAAATCAACGGGTAAAAGAATAACCAGTTAAATATAATCTATTTGGTCAATTTTATCTATATTTGTAGAACCGATTCATACCCTTTTATAATAAAAAAAGTAGTGCGAGATTGTTGAACTGCATGTATCTCGCACTACTGATGTGTTCCACTTAGTATTTTCGTTGTCCGTTATTCCAAATTCCCCGTGCCTATGGCAGTTTTCACCTCTCCAATCGCCTTGGTGATCTGGATCTCGCGTGGGCAGGCCATGGTGCAGTTGAAGATGGTGTGACAGCGATAGACCCCGAAAATCTCACTCAAGATCTTCAGCCGCTCCGCCGCGGCCTTATCGCGGCTGTCGAAGATGAACCGGTGAGCTGCCACGATGGCTGCCGGCCCAACGTATTCTCCATTTGCCCAGAAGGATGGGCAGGCGGTGGTACAGCAGGCGCACAGGATACACTTGGTGGTATCGTCAAAACGGGCGCGCTGCTCGGGACTCTGGAGACGTTCCTTTTCCGGTTCAGGCTCATCATTGATCAACCAGGGTTTGACCGAACGGTAGTGTTCGAAGAACGGGTTCATATCCACGATCAGGTCTTTCATAACCGGCAGGCCAAGCAGAGGTTCGACTGTGATCTTAAAGCCGACGTCGCGCACTAATGTCTTGCAGGCCAGGCGGTTCATCCCATTGATGCGCATTGCATCAGACCCGCACACGCCATGGGCACAGGAGCGGCGGAAGGAAAGCGTTCCGTCCTGGTAACCCTTGACCTTTTCAAGGAGATCCAGAACGCGGTCCGTCTCCAAGGCCTCCAATTTATAGGTCTTATAGGAGGGTTTCTTATCCTTCTCGGGGTTATAGCGGTATATTTTTAATGTCGCTTCCATGCCAGCCGCCTCCTAGTAAACCCGTTCCTTGGGTTGGTATTTGGTAATGACCACCGGCTTGTATTTTAAATCGATCTTTCCATCCGGCCTGACCCAGGCGAGCGTATGTTTGAGCCAGTTCTGGTCATCCCGTTTGGAGAAATCTTCCCGGGAATGGCCGCCGCGGCTCTCGGTGCGGTTCAGGGCTGAAACGGTGGTGAGATCCGCCAGGTCCAGCAGGTTGCCGAGTTCCCAGGCATTCATCAAATCCATATTGAAGACTTTGCCGGTATCGGTGACGCGCACATGCTTGAAGCGCTCTTTTAACTCATGCACCACATCCAGGGCATTTTCCATGCCGGCTCCCGAGCGGAAGATGCCCATATCATCGAACATCACTTTCTTCATCTCGCGGGCGATATCAAATGCATTTTCCTTTCCATCCGCGCTTCGGAACCCTTCGAACTGCCCCCTGGCAAATCCAGTGGGATCCCCGGGCAGGTTTTTGAAAGAAGCCCCACGGGCGTACTCTGCCGCCCGCAGGCCCGCATGTTTACCGAAAACAACCAGGTCAAGCAGGGAATTAGTACCCAGCCGGTTGGCCCCGTGGACCGAAACGCAGGCGCATTCGCCGGCCGCATACAGGCCTGGGACGGTATTATTTTGCTCATCCCGGATAGCCTCGCCATACATGCTGGTGGGGATGCCTCCCATGGCATAGTGCGCCGTGGGTTGGATGGGCATCAATTGAGTGACCGGGTCCACGCCCAGGTAGACACGGCAGAAATCCACGATATCAGGCAGCTTGGCCAGGATCTGTTCGCCGGTGACTGTGTAGGGGGAACCATCCAAGTTCTTGCGGCCATCCTGGGCGGCGTATTTATTGACGCTTTCCGGGCGAACGTCCAGGTAAACATAATTCTGGCCGTTGACTCCCCGGCCTTCGCGGATCTCGAGGTAAATGGCCCGGCTGACCACATCCCGGGAAGCCAGGTCCTTGACCGTGGGGGCGTACTTCTCCATAAAGCGTTCGCCCTTGCCATTGATCAGGATACCTCCCTCTCCGCGCACACCTTCGGTGATGAGTATGCCTAGTTTGTAGATGCCGGTGGGATGGAACTGGAAGAATTCCATATCCTCCAGCGGCAGCCCGCGCCGCATGACCATGGCGGGGCCGTCGCCGGTGAAAGAGTAAGCATTGGAGGTGATCTCCCAAATGCGTCCATGACCGCCGGTGGCAAGGATGACCGCCTTGGCATGGAAAATGTGCATCTCACCGGTGGCGAGTTCGATCGCCACAACCCCCGTTGCCGTACCGTCCACCATCAATAGATCGATCACCTGGAATTCATCGAAGAAAGTGACATTATTCTTCATGCACTGCTGGTACAGCGTCTGCAGGATCATATGACCGGTGCGGTCGGCCGCATGGCAAGCTCGCCGGACCGGTTTTCCGGTCACATTATTGGTATGCCCTCCGAACGGACGCTGGGATATTTTCCCGTCGGGAGTACGGTCGAAGGGCAGACCCATATGTTCGAGTTCCAGAACGGCCTGGACCGCCTCGTTACACATGAACTCGATGGCATCCTGGTCGCCCAGATAATCCGAGCCTTTGACTGTATCATAGGTATGCCATTCGGGATGGTCTTCCTCCTGGCTGCCGAGGGCCGCGCCGATCCCCCCCTGGGCGGTGCCGGTGTGTGAACGGGTGGGATAAAGCTTGGTGATAATGGCCGTCTTGGCTGTCTTGGACGCATACAGGCCGGCCATCAGGCCGGACCCTCCCGCTCCAACGACAATCACTTCAAATTCATGGATGTCCATTTTTTGCTGCTCCTAAGAGGTCAGGATCACATAGACTGCCACGACACTCATGAGCAGCCAGATCGCGACAACCACGATGCGCAAAAACAGGCGCATCCCCGCGCTCTTAACATAATCGTCGAGCACATTCAGCAGCCCATGATAGCCATGCGCCCCCGCCAGCAAGACCATCAGGGTACCCATGATGTGCCAAAAAACCGTTTTCCAGGCGTCTATGTTCGGCACACTGGTATTGACCACGTGAGTCACTGCAGGTGTAAAGGCCCACCGCATCAGGTCCGCGAAAGTCATTTCCTGCCGGGCTCCCATTATCAGGGCACCGGTGAGGCCGATGAACGCCAGCAGATACATCGCCAGGGCAGACAGGCGGGTGTAGAGCCACAAAATATAATCGAAATTAACACCACGTTGGGGGGCAGTTTTCAGGTTCATCGATCAGCCTCCCAACCCATTCTGGACAATGACATAAACCGCTATGCTGTAGACCGGCAGAAAGACTATCCATTCCAGCCAGATGGCCTCGCGCTGGTGTTCGATCAGTTTCGGCCACAGGTCCAGGATGGTAATACGCAGACCGTTGATAACATGGAAGAGGACGCAGAAGAAGATGAAGATTTGGAACAGCCAGTTCTCGTAGATGCTGTCAATGAAGATTCCCACACTCGAACCCCAGGGTTGGTTCAGCAGGTAACCGGCAAGCACATGCAGTGAGATGAAAACCACCATGCTCACTCCCCCGATACGGTGCAGGATGTATGTGAGCATCGGACCTTTCCCCTGGTATCGCAATGCATCTTTAAGGCTGACACTCCCATTCAGGCTCATCTGCGACTCCTTTATCCACTCACCAAAGGCTGATCGATAAACGTTCCCGGCCAATTATCCCATCTTCAAATCAATGAGGAAAAGTGACAATACTCATGGAATATTCATTCGATGATAATATTGCGGCTTTATCATTCATTCAGCATTACAGAATGAAAAGAAAATTCAAAGGCGAAGAAACTGAACCTGGAAATTATAACCGCAAAGCCTGCGACGCGAGGCGGAGGCGGACATGAGAGGATGGGAAGGAGGTTGGGGGAGAGCGGCTGCCTGCCTGGGGACTGAGGTCGCCGCATGTTCGTTTTACGAAGTACTGTTGACACATGCAAAGTGGGCGAAGCACCGCAGGGAGTTATTTAGGTCGCTTGGTTCTTTTTATGGCCGACTGACCACAGCAAAGCCGGTCAGCCGGGCGTGTACATTGGAGCAAGTGTGATCATTCAAGGCCATAGGTGAAGGTCTTTTTTTTGCCAACAAAACTATACCTGAAAGCTTTACTCTGATACCTCATGATTTCTCAAGATAATAATTCTTACATTATATTTGCTCTTAGCGACCTGACAGTTTCGTAAAAAAGTGTTGATCGGCACGCAAGACCGAGTAAAGTAAGTTTCCGCCAAGAAACTGAAATACCGGAGCTGTTGAATGCCGACCAACGATTTCTATCATAATTGGATGCGACGAATTTGTGAACTGCGACCGAAACAGAGAATTACCCAAATAAGGAACTTTGTTTGGTTGATGATCGGGATCTATCAAAGTCGATCGGTCTACTTGAGCAAGATTGCCGGAGTGATCCCAGGTTCGGCGAAACTGGTGAGTACCACCCGGTAATTGAGCCGCTTTCTGGATAACCCGGCGGTCAACGTGCGGGAATGGTACCGGCCCATTGCACAGCAATGGCTGCAATCCCAGGCACATTGTCTGGGTGAGATCCGTCTGATCGTAGATGGAACCAAAGTTGGTTTTGGACATCCATTACTCATGGTCAGTCTGGCGTACCGGAAACGGGCCATCCCAATTGCGTGGACTTGGGTCAAACATGTTCGTGGTCACAGCAGTGCATACAAGCAATTAGCCTTGCTGAACTATGTGAGAACACTTTTACCTCGTGGTGCAGCCGTTTTTCTGCCTGCGCCAGTACCGCAGGTACAGGTGGTCGGTGACTGCGAATTTGGCTCGGTAGAAGCCCTGAAATGGCTCGATCAATGGCATTGGTTCTATGTTTTGCGTCAAAAGTCGGACACCTGCCTCTGGCTGGACCGATCCAACGAGTGGAAACCGTTCCGCAGCTTTATTCAAAAGGCTGGTCAAAGCCTCTGGTTGGGCCAAGGCTACTTGACTGCTCAAAAGATCTACCCGACCAATCTTCTTATCCACTGGCAAACCGGTGAAGAAGAACCCTGGTGCTTGGCCATCAACCTGCCCGACCGTACCATGGCTTTGAAATATTATCGCCGCAGAATGTGGACTGAAGAGTTACATGGTGACATCAAAAAGCACGGTTTCGATTTGGAAAGTACGATGTTGCAGGATTTCTTGAAACTTTCTCGCCTTACTTTGGCCGTCGCCTTTTTGTATGTCTGGTTCATCTCGGTCGGCTCTACCACTATTCATGCTGGCCTTCGTCACCTGGTCGATCGCAATGAACGTCGCGACTTGAGCTTATTCCAGATCGGCTTGCGCTTCATCAAAAGAAGAGTTACGAATGACCTTTCTGTTCAGATCCCGCTTTGTTCCTACCTATGACATCAAACTGTCAGGTAACTTGGCAGTCGATTGTCTGTATATTATCGATTGCCTGTGATAATATTCATGGGGTTAATCTTCGATGGATGAAAAAATGAAAGCTGCCTACCTCATTGCACCCGGAAAAATAGAAATAAGCGAAGTCCCTCCGCCTCAATTAGAAGGGGAGGATGTATTAATTGCACCGATATGCCTTGGAATTTGTGGCACAGATATTTCATTTTTCATGGGCCATCGTTCGCCGCCTTCATACCCATTGTTGATCGGCCATGAAGTGGTTGGACGGGTTGCTGCCATAGGCAACGGTGTCACGCGTGTCGCAGTCGGTCAGCGGGTGGTCGTTGAACCAAACTATCCTTGCGGCATTTGTACGTACTGCCGGGCGGGGCGCGGGAATATTTGTCCGAATAAGAAAAGCCCGGGAGTTACGATTCCAGGATGCTTTGCAGAGCAATTTACAGCCCCCGTTGAATTTGTCTGGCCAGTGGCCGATGCCATATCTGATGAAAATGCGGTAACAATTGAGCCTCTTGCTGTCTCACTACACGCGTTATGGCAATCCGGCGCCCAGATTGGGGATACTGTTGCAGTATTGGGATGCGGCTCAACCGGCTTATTATTAATCCAGGCGGCCATCTCCCAGGGGATACGTGTGTTTGCGCATGACATAGTTGAGTCCAAATTGGATATAGCCCGCGAGTTGGGTGCGCAGGTCAATCAGAGTCCAGACATTTCAGAAGTGTGGCGACATGAAGGCGTCACGACCGTATTTGAATGCGCAGGAGCCACCGCGACGGTGGAATTGGCGGTGAATGCCGTCCCTCGCGGCGGCCAGGTGATCCTGCTTGGCCTTTCGTCCCACCCGGCCAGTTTTACACCTTTGAAGTTCGTTCGCGAAGAACTTCGAGTCAGCGGCTCGATTATCTATGACCATCCGGGTGATTTTTCGAGAGCCATCGCCCTGGTTGATAACAAAGTGCTCTCGCCGGGCCGAATCGTCTCGCAGACTTTCCCATTCAATGAAATTGACCGTGCTTTACAAGTTGCCAGCACAGGTGAATCTGTTAAAGTTTTAGTGAATATGGGATTGTAAGCCGTAATTGCCCGGCCTTAACACACGAAGACAACCAATGTCGGGTGGTTCCGCTTAATGAAATTGGGCGTTGGAAACGATTATTTTTCTCCGCGTTTCCAACGCCCAATATGGTTTTATTGGGTGGAGAATAATTTACTTTTTCTTGCTGTCTAAATTCCAAATCAAAGCTTGCAAGCCTGCGAAATAGCTCCAACGGCCAAAACCAGCACAAACTCCCAGGCATACGGGCGCAATCACGGACTTGTGCCGGAACTCCTCCCGGGCATGCACATTTGACAGGTGGACCTCCACGACAGGCAACTTGACGGCCGCAATGGCATCCCGTAAAGCGATACTGTAGTGTGTATAAGCTCCCGCATTGAACACAATACCATCTGCCCACTTGTATGCATCATGGATGGCGTCAACTAATACACCTTCAGAGTTCGATTGGAAGTCGCGTAGTTCTACATCTCTTTCCGCAGCATAGCTCTTCAAATCCTTTACAATGGTTTCCAAAGAGTCTGTTCCATAGGTGGATGGATCCCGGATGCCCAACATATTCAGGTTTGGACCGTTTAAGAGCAAAATTTTGTAGTTCATCGTTGTATCCTCTTCGTTAATTATAAGACACTCTAGGTGTTGAAGAACTCACCGAAAAGTTCAGCCTCTGAAGGCCGGTCTTCTGCAATCGGACGACTTACCCAGGTGATATTCATATAATGCTTCAGGTTGATATTCTCCGAGGTACTATTGCCTCCCCAGGTTCCGCAGCCCAGGCTGGAGGTCATCGGCATACCGTTATTAAAAGCGCCGGCATTGGCCTTGGATTGTGGTTGACGCACCATGATGCGACTGACAGGGGCCATGAGCGACAACCGGTTGATACGGTCATCATTGAAAGAGTAAATACCGCAAGAATGTCCCTTGCCTCCGACCTCAAAAATTTGTTCGACCATTTTCAAGGCATTCTCAAAGCCACTATATTTGAATATCGAATGAACCACACATAATTTTTCACTGGAAAATAAGTACTCCTTGCCGATGAGTTGATTCAGGTCATATCCCCGAATGATGATGCCATTTTCGCTTGTACATGAGAGGTTGGTAGTCCAGTGGTTATCAGCCATCAGAGATCCTGTTGCTTGTGAAATATTCCGTGGGGATGATGTGATTATTAGCCGGATTTTTTCGAAAGATACCCCATTGCTTGTGAGATATTTCCAGTAGCCTGTATAACCAGTTCAGCATATTCTTGTTTCTTTTGTGCGGAAAAGCGTGTGGTCGGCCCAGAAATGGTAATTGCGCCAATTATTTTTTCTGTCGCATCAAATATCGGCGCAGCAACGCAGGAAACTCCTTCAACGCGCTCCCCCTCACTAATTGAATACCCACGCTCCCTAATCAAATCAAATTCTTGTTTCAAGATTTTCAGATTCGTGGTCGTTTTGGCTGTCAATTGTTCTAATGGCGCGTTCTCAAGAATTTCACTCCGTTGTGCTGGCGAAAAAAAAGCCAGCATAACCTTGCCACCTGCACTGGCATAATAAGGCTTCCTTTCCCCAATCCGTGGTACCCATCGCAGGCTTTGTGGGCTTTCTATTCGCTCGATGCAAATGCGTGAAGCACCATCTGGGATATCCAGGTGGACGGTCTCATTTGTCAGTTTGTGCAGTTCTTCCATGTACGGGCGAGCTTCGACTCGTAAATCCTCGTTGCTCATATACACTGCACCCCATTTAAGAACTTTGGATCCCATTCGATATTGGTGAGTAACCCGATCCTGATTCAGGATTCCTAAAGAGGTCAAAGTTACTAACAAACGACCTACCGTGCTTGGATGTAGATCCAACTGCCGGGCTATCTCGCGCACGCCTAGCTCAGGTTGAATGTCTCGAAAGCAATCCAATATATCAATTGCCCGATGAATACTTTGTGTTTCCTTGACAGGTGTAGGCATTCAATTTTTGTCCTATTCTAAGAGACACTGTCTCAAAATTAAATTATAATTGGATTGGTTAATTAAATCAAGCTGCTTACCTTCTAAATATAGCATAGCTTTACAAGGTGCTTTTTAGAGAGCAGTTTTTATGATAGTCATTTGAAAACAATTATGGTTATTCACACCAAAAAAACCACAAAATTGCTGAATTCTTACCTTGCTCTTGGAATTGGAACATTTTTTGACCGGCTTTTCTTTCCAGGATTTGATAACCATCCACGACTACAAAATGATTATCGGAAATCCAGAAATGGTTATACTTGGCAAGAGTATTTATTGTCATAAATTTTCAGCAAGCTCTATCTTTGGACATTCTCTCTTCTTGTCAATTCAATTCTGATTCCACATCAGACATTGTAGATACTTTTGTTGTAAAATTTGCATCAAAATATTTTGCAGGAGCTTAAATGGATATTCCGTTTTCTATTCCAAATCCTAACAGTCTCCCTTCTCCCGTGGATGTCTTCATCGACAGAGAACACGAAGTCAATTTAATTCTAGATTTCTTAAAGCAGAATCGCCAGAACCATTCATCTGGAAATGTATGTGTGATCCATGGTTTGGATGGAATAGGGAAAACAGAGCTGTGTCACGTAGTAGCGGATCGGTTGGGCCAGGAATATTTTGACGCTCAGGTGTATATAAAAATCGACCAGACAGATATAGGTGATAATCTCCTTTACAAAGTATTCGAAATACTCATTCACATATTTGATCCCCTGGCTCGTCTTTCTGACGATTTAGCAGTATTACACATTCAATATCTTTCTGAATTAAAAGGAAAAAAAGTACTGATTGTTTTGGATGAGTTACAAAGTGATGATAACCTCACATTACTCGTCCCGCCTCCCTCAAGTACTTTATTGATTACCGCGAAAAGACCGCTTGAAATACCAAATGCGTTGTCTTTGCATCTTGTTGGTCTTTCTCAAGAAAATTCAGAAAAGTTACTGAAAAATATATGCCCTCGAATCGGTAAATATGCTGCAGACATGTCTCGTGTCTGTCGGAATAATCCGCTTTATCTGCGTTTAATAGCAAGTCTCTTAACTGTGAAGACAGATCTTGAAGTCGATAATTGCATAAGAGAACTAGAAGGACGATGTAAACAAACAGATGTTGACGAACAAGAAGATTTATTTTCAGAACTATTTGTGAGCTTTATCTTTGAGAAAATTCATTCAACCCAAAGACAATTTATCATCCAGCTTGGGATAATTCCAGATGGATTTAAGGAAAATTTGGTTATTGAATTGGCTCAAGCGATCTCTGATGGCAACGATAAATACGAAACCATTAAGTCGTATCTTGATGCCTCTGTCCGCATGAATTTTGCGTCTTATGATAATGCAAGAAAATATTATCGAATGCAATCGACCATTCAAAATTATGCTTTGAAAATATCAGGGAATGCATTCTCCGCATGGTATAGCTTTTCAAAAATCTATGCAGACCTGGTCGAATGGTTCACCTCTCTCGCAAGCAGAGATGCAGACGGGTTTCTGCTGAGCATATTAGTTTTCGATGAGCATAAATCAAATATCAGGAAAATCATTAAATATTTGCAAGATCATTCTTATAAACAGTTAGATGAAATAAAGCTGGAGCTATTTAAATTAGTGAATTTGTTTGGGCAATGTCGCTTCCTGCCGATTGCCACGATGGTTCCTATAATGGAAACCGAGGTGGATGTCGCGTTACGGTTAAAGAATATTGATCAATTACTTTCTGTTTTGAATGATCTTTCAAGAACTTACCTTGCAACAGGAGAAAATAAGAAAGCTCTCGACTATTCTCAGATTCGAGAAAGACTAATCCAAGACCGCCAAAAAGACTTAGTTTCGCGCACCTTAGAAGAAATTCGAGTTGACAGGAAGGTTGATTTATTGGCCCCGGATGCACCAAATGCAATTGAATCAGGGCTAACGTCCATTTAATTTAGAACAATTTTCGACCGAAAAAACGAAAATAATTCTAACAGGATTTATGGGAACGGGCAAAACGACGGTGGGAAAGTTGCTTGCGGATTTTCTAAGTTACAGCTTTATCGATACAGATGAGTTGATAGAATCTCGTTATAGTGATTCAATTGCTAATATTTTTTTGAAATTTGGTGAAGAAGAATTTCGAAAAATGGAGCGCAAGATTGTTAAGGAAATTGGTGATAAAGAAGGTGTTGTAATATCGACCGGTGGACGTCTTATGCTTGATCCTGAAAATGTCAACATACTTAGCCGCAATGGTCGGGTCTTTTGTCTGGTTGCGACCCCAGATGAGATATTAACACGGGTTTCAAAGGATAAATCTCATATTCGGCCTTTATTATCTGTGACAAATCCCAAAGAGCGTATCGTTGAATTGCTCCAGGAGCGTAATGACAAGTATCGCCGTTTTCCACAAGTAGTAACTGACCAAAAAGAACCAACAGCCATAGCCAGGAATCTTAGTGAATTTATTAATACCGACCCAAAGAGTTTTGTTGTTGAGAATCCTCATAAGAATTACGAATATATTGTAGGCGCTGGGTTGCTTCCTTTTATCAGACAGCTAACTGGCATTGATGGGGAGATAGTTTTCATAACAGATGACGTCGTCAAAGGATTATACGGCCCCAGCATCGCTTCAATTGGTCATATTATTGAAATCCCTTCCGGCCGGCAGCACAAGTCTCTTGAAACAGTTCAATTTGTGTACACTCAATTACTTGATAAAGGCTTCGATCGTGCAGGATCCATTATTTCGCTGGGAGGTAGTGTTGTCGGTGATATTGCCGGATATGTGGCTGCTACATTTATGCGTGGTGTCAATTTTATCCAGTGCCCTACGAGCCTTTTATCAATGGTAGATACCAGCGTCGGGGGAAAAACCAGTATCGATCTTCCACAAGGAAAAAACCTTATTGGAGTTTACAAACAACCTGCGAAAGTGATAGCAGATGTGGCTACCCTTCAAACATTACATCAAGCGGACTTCGTATCCGGAATGGCCGAAGTAATAAAACATGGCATAGTTGCTGAATCTAGTCT
The DNA here is from genome assembly GCA_963831885.1 of uncultured Chloroflexia bacterium. Lineage (GTDB taxonomy): Bacteria > Chloroflexota > Anaerolineae > Anaerolineales > Villigracilaceae > UBA877. The sequence continues at coordinate 515,505 of CAWHSJ010000002.1, forward strand.
GTTGGAACAAGTCGAACGGGGATATTGGGCAAAAAATTGGGATCGGTTACCTTCATATATTGGCGAGCTTCAGAAACTTGTAGCACAGGCAATCCAGGTAAAAATTAATATTGTTCAGGCAGATCCATTTGAACAAGGCCAACGCTCAATACTCAATTTAGGTCACACATTCGCTTATGCAATCGAAAAAGTGAGCAAAAACACATTCCGGCATGGAGAAGCAGTTAGTATGGGATTAATTGCTGCAGCTAATTTATCGGCAAGATTAGGCTATTGCGATATTTCATTACAGAAACGCATTGAAGCTATCCTGGAAAGTGTAAATTTACCTGTTCGCATTCCGTCAAAAATTAGATCCGAGGCGTTACTTCAAGCCATGCAAAGTGATAAGAAGAAACGGGCTGGACAATTGCGATTTATTCTTTTTCGTGGCATTGGCCAAGCATTTGTTTCTGATGAGGTTTCAAATGTAGATGTATTGGGAACTTTATCAGAAGTATCTGATTAGATTACTGAGTATGGTTTTCTCGTTTTGTCAATCTCCCAAGTTAATTTCAACTTTTTGAGTCGGTTCGTGAGCTATTAGGTGGGTGTTCTGATTAGCGATTACCGCTAAGAGGGTCGGTTTCCTTAGAGAGTGTTTCATAAGTCATGATTCGACCAGATTTAGCATTCGACGCACGCTGGCGATATAAGTCATGGCTTCACTGGATAAGACGGTGTGTTCATAATCGCGTGCCAACCGCCGATATCGCCCAAGCCAACCGAAGGTCCGTTCAACCACCCATCGCCGCGGTAGGATTTGAAATCCTTTGACGTCATCAGGACGTCGTACAATCTCCAGCGCCCAACCGAATTGCGTGCGCACCTTCTCAACAATTGAAGCATAGGCACCATCCGCCCAAATCAATTTCAAGCGACACCAGCGGTTATGAAGATTGCGTTTGATACGGGCAAACAATGCTTGCAAGGTCTGATATCCACCTGCTCCATCCTGGACTCCGGCACTGTGGACCACCACCAACAGCAAAATCCCCAAAACATCCACCACAATGTGCCGTTTGCGGCCAGGTGTCTGTTTATGGACATCAATTCCGCGTTCTTCGCCTCCTTCCGAAGTCTTAACACTCTGGCTATCAATGATCGCCGCACTGGGTTGCGGGTCACGTCCTTCAGATTGGCGTACTTGTCTAACCAGAACTGCATTGATGCGCTCCCACAACTCGGATTGGTTCCAGCGCCAATAATATCCATACACCGTCTGCCACGGCGGAAAATCCTTGGGCAACATGCGCCACTGACAACCGGTTCTGTTCACATACAGGATTGCATTGATGATTTGCCAGTACTCCCATGTGCGCGGGCGTCCCATCTTATTATGCGGAAAGTATTCCAAAAGCAACAGCCATTCGGTATACTTCAAGTCGGTCGGGTAGGTGCGGATGAATTTGGCCATTCTCCAATCTTACTCGACCACTTATAAAACACTCTCTAAGGGGTTTGGGACCACCTCTGTCCATGTGTTGGCGTCGAAGCTATAAAGCCAGATTTTGTCGCTGTATTTCGTCACGTCCAGTTTTCCGCCAAACAGGAACAAGCGATCTATGGACGGAACGTAAACCTGACCAGCCGATGATAGCGGCCCGGGGTTTATGGCAGGTGCCAATAGCGTCCAAGTGTTGAGGTTGTAATCGTAAGCCCAGGTTTCCGAACTGTTGGTACTGAATTGCCACGCGGCATCTGGAATGCCGCCTGTGTAGCCGCCGTATAGTATAGTGCGGTCTGCCTTGGGATCATACGACATATAGTGGAAAGCCCGGCTTGATGGACCCAGGTCCGTCTTCCGTTCTTGCCAGGTATTTGCGTTGTAGTCATAGATCCATACGCTGGTCTCGTTGTCGGCGTTCGTTGTTCCCCATCCGCCCCACATGATTATCCTGTCGGCTTTGGAATCATAGACCATCGACTGGAAATTACGGGCGGGAGGGCTGACAGCCGGTTTCATCTCAGTCCAGGTATCGGAATTGTAGTCGTACGCCCAGATATCATTGGTGGCTGTGTTTTTTTCGAAGTTGAAACCGCCCCAAACGATCATGCGGTCCGCCTTGTTATCATAGACCATGCTCGAACCCATATGGTAGGGTGGGCCTGGTTTCATCTCTGTCCAGATCCTGGTGCCCATGTCGAAGGACCAGGTATCCATCATGTTAAAATCGTTGGAGGAGGCGCCACCGAATAAGATAATGCGGTCTGATTCAATATCATAAGCCAGTCCTACATTGTCCCGGGGGCTGGGAGACGAAGGGGATATAACATCCACCCAGGTGTTTGCAGGGATATTATAGATCCAGGTTTCGCCATTCATGCTCGACATCAGGTTTGAATCCCCGGTCGACCCGCCAAAGAAGATCAACTGGTCGGTCTTCGGGTCATAAGCCATTGGCAACTCCCCACGTGGCGAAGGTCTCAGAAGGACGGGAGTGGCTGTTGCGGCAGGTGCTGTTGTAGGCGTGGGAAGAAGAACTGCTGGTAATGTGGCTGGGGCAAGTGGTTCCGTGGGCGATACAGGTGCAGGTGTTGGCTGGGATGTGCCACATGCAGCGCTGATGAGTAAGAATGCGAAAACGAGGATGGGTGGGATATGGTACATGGTTTTCATTTTTTTATCTCCTTATGTGACGGTCACCTTGCCTTTAAAGGCGAATTTCACACCGTCATAACTGGGTGCCAAAAACATGGCGCCTGGTAAGTGGTCATATAAAGAATACTCGTTTCCGGGAGCCCTTTCCCCTTCCTTCAGGGATGGAATTTCGGAAGGATTTTTCGATGATGGGTGCTCGATTCTGGGTTTATAATCTGGTGAGATGTCTGGACGAGCCATTCGGGAGGTAATTGCATGTCCGGTTTTCTCCTTGACCGCCCTGCTCTTCTGGCGGAACACCTCACCCACCGAGAACGCGAGATCCTGGCGCGCCTGGCCGGTGACCTGTACCGTCGCGAAATTGCCGAGGCTCTCACCCTCTCCCCCAATTCCGTCAAGTGGTACACCCACCAGATCTATGCCAAGCTGGGCGTCAACAGCCGCAAAGAGGCCATCCGGCGCGCCCGGGAGCTCGGCCTGCTGGACCTCAAGACCACCGCCCTCTTCCAATCTCACAACCTGCCAGCTGCCCTGACTCCCTTTGTCGGCCGGCAGCGCGAGCTCGCCCAAATCTGCCAGTTGTTGGACGACCAGGTGTATCGACTGCTTACATTGACGGGCGCCGGCGGTGTGGGTAAGACCCGCCTGGCCTTGCGGGTGGCCCATGATCTTCAGGGACGGTACCCGCAGGGTGCCTGGCTGGTGGAGCTGGCCTCCCTCTCCGATCCTGGCCTAATACCACAAACGGTTGCCGCCGCCTTTGATCTGCGCCCGGAGCGCGGCCGGTCTGGATTGAAAGCTTTAATGGATTATCTGCAAAACAGGAATTTGCTGCTGGTGCTGGACAACTGCGAGCACTTGGTGGACGCCTGTGCCGACCTGGCAAACAACCTGCTGAAATACTGTCCTGGCTTGCACATCCTGGCCACCAGCCGCGAAATTTTGCGGATCGCAGCTGAGAGAACCTTTGTCGTTCCATCCCTTTCCTTCCCCGGGCCGGGCGAAAAGCACTCCCCACAGGAACTCATCCAATTCGAAGCCGTTGACCTGTTCACCCGCCGGGCAAAGGTGGCTCTGCCGGATTTTGAGTTGAACGGGGAGAATGCCGAAACCGTGGTCCAGATCTGCCGGCAGTTGGACGGCATTCCCCTGGCGCTCGAGTTGGCCGTGGCGCGCCTGCGGGCGATGGACCTGGAGCAGATCGTCGGCCAGTTGGAAGACCACTTCCACCTGTTGACGGGCGGGGATCGCAGCGCGCAGCCGCAATTGCAGACGATGCGAACCTCAATCGATTGGAGTTTCCAGCTTCTCTCGGAATGTGAACAGACTCTGCTCATGCGCCTGTCAGTCTTTACCGGGGGCTGTACCGCGGAAGCCGCCAGGGCTGTCTGTACGGATGAGGCTCTCCCTGAAGCAGATATCCTTGACCTGCTCACGCAATTGGTGGACAAATCCATGTTGCTGGTGATTCGCAGAAGGGGCCAGGAGTTGCGTTACCGCCTGCTGGAGACCGTCCGGCAGTACGCAAGTGAAAAGCTGTCTTCTGCCGGTCAGGCCAGGTTGATCAACGACCGGCATCTGGACTATTTTCTTGGCTTGGCCGGGCGCGCCGAGCCGGAGCTGGTCGGCGCCGACCAACGCCTTTGGTTCGACCACTTGGAATTGGAACACGACAACTTGCGCCTGGCAATGGGCTGGGCATTGAAAGGCGCGGCCGCCGGTCCGGAAGCGGGCATGCGCATGGCCAGCCGCCTGTGGTTGTTCTGGTTCGTGCGCGGCTATATGATGGAAGGCGGAAAATGGCTAGAAAGAACGTTGGCAGCCAGCACCAGCCAGTCCCCGGCGGACCTGGTAACCCGGGCAAATGCTCTGGCCAAACTTCCCTGGATGGAATACTTTCAAACCCACTCATTTGAAGAAGCCCTGGGGCTTGGCCGGAAGCTCGGGCCGGCCGGCAGGGAGAGTGTGGCGCTAGCCCTGTGGGGCATGGGCAACCAGGCCTGTTTCCAGGTGGATTATGCCCGCTCACAGTCCCTGGAAAGGCAAAGCCTGGAGCTTTTTCGGGAGCTCGGCCAACGCTGGGGCACCTGTGAAGCCCTGACCACACTGGGCATGGCGTTTGTCAGAAATGGCGATTACCAGCAGGCGGCGACCGTTTTGGAAGAAAGCCTGGAGCTGGCCCGGGAAGCCGGCGATACCAATGAAATTGCTTTTGCACATCAGGTGCTCGGCGAGATGGCCATGGCTCGCGGCGAATATGATCAGGCGGCAGTCCATTTCGAACAGAGCAGCGCACTTTACCAGGAAATAGATCTGCATGGACGTGGCTGGGAATCCCTCGGCGATGTTGCTCGCCTGAAAGGGGATCTGGCGCTGGCAGCCTCCTGGTACCGAAAAACGCTGACCCTGTATTGGGAATGGGGTTCTGCCCGTGCCCTGACCATTGGACTGGAAGACCTGGCGCGGGTGGCGGCCCTGGAAAAACGCCTGGAGCGGGCCGCAAAAATTTATGGGGCGGCGCAGGCGCTGCGGGAATCCAGCGGGGAGAGCATGTATACCTTTGACCGCCTGGATTATGAGTGCTTCCTGGAGAGCCTCCGTCCGCAGCTTGACGAAACGGCATGGACCGCCTGCTGGGCCGAAGGCCGGGCGATGCCGCTCAAAGATGCCATCGCGTTTGCCCTGAGCGATAGAGATGGGTGAGCGGATGAAAAGCCTTATCCATTTCTTCCCTGTTCACAGATGCAAGTATTATGTATAAATTGGGGTGCGGAGGCGCAAAGCGCCTGCAGATTCCCCTGAGGTACGGACTTAAGTACGGACAGGGGATTGGACCAAGGAAGAAAAAGAGAGCAGGACAGTTTGATAGATAACATTTAGCTGTTCATTGGACAGGGACCATTTTTGTCTGAGCAAGATGAACAAGCCGGATTAGCGTTTCCACTTTTTGCTTTTTTTTCGATCGAGAGTACCAGGGACAAGTTCTTTCTTAGGAACTTGATCCTCTGCAGCAATTGGTTCTGCATAGAGAAAATCGCGTAGTTCTTCACCCAGCAACAAACCGATCGGGAAGATGAGTAAGAGTAATGCGATCATTTTCTCCATGTAATCCTGCTTCAGGTTCATGAGCTTGGTCATACCCAACAAATCCTTCAGATCTTTGAAACTTTCCTCGATTTTCATACGGCCGAAATAAATCCGCAGACCCTCTTAGAGAGTGTTTTATAAGTGGTCGAGTAAGATTGGAGAATGGCCAAATTCATCCGCACCTACCCGACCGACTTGAAGTATACCGAATGGCTGTTGCTTTTGGAATACTTTCCGCATAATAAGATGGGACGCCCGCGCACATGGGAGTACTGGCAAATCATCAATGCAATCCTGTATGTGAACAGAACCGGTTGTCAGTGGCGCATGTTGCCCAAGGATTTTCCGCCGTGGCAGACGGTGTATGGATATTATTGGCGCTGGAACCAATCCGAGTTGTGGGAGCGCATCAATGCAGTTCTGGTTAGACAAGTACGCCAATCTGAAGGACGTGACCCGCAACCCAGTGCGGCGATCATTGATAGCCAGAGTGTTAAGACTTCGGAAGGAGGCGAAGAACGCGGAATTGATGTCCATAAACAGACACCTGGCCGCAAACGGCACATTGTGGTGGATGTTTTGGGGATTTTGCTGTTGGTGGTGGTCCACAGTGCCGGAGTCCAGGATGGAGCAGGTGGATATCAGACCTTGCAAGCATTGTTTGCCCGTATCAAACGCAATCTTCATAACCGCTGGTGTCGCTTGAAATTGATTTGGGCGGATGGTGCCTATGCTTCAATTGTTGAGAAGGTGCGCACGCAATTCGGTTGGGCGCTGGAGATTGTACGACGTCCTGATGACGTCAAAGGATTTCAAATCCTACCGCGGCGATGGGTGGTTGAACGGACCTTCGGTTGGCTTGGGCGATATCGGCGGTTGGCACGCGATTATGAACACACCGTCTTATCCAGTGAAGCCATGACTTATATCGCCAGCGTGCGTCGAATGCTAAATCTGGTCGAATCATGACTTATGAAACACTCTCTAAGAGTAAAAGCAAAGCGGGTCGTCATCATGGTCATCAGGTCCATGTAACCGTGATAGCCTTGCTATCGCCCGCGTATCGTAGTGCCCCCCAGCAGACTTGAATCGCTGTTTGGGCCTTGAGAGGATCCATAATACAGTTGTGGGCATCGTTATGATAGTGATCGTCTTGGTCCCGCTGCTGGCCTGGCTAGCCGATAGCGATCCGTTCGATAAGACCCGGAATAGGGCTATTGGTAGCTCCGGTATAAGTGTCATCACCGCGTGGCTGGGTAAGAACTATGGAGGCAACAATACGGATAAAATAAGGCTTCCCTCCGCCGCGTCTTTTGGGCCTGCACAGAGCGGCTGTTCCTGACCATTGTCAAATCCAATCAGGTTCATCAGGGTACAGGTCAGACGCAGATGGTATGACAGATGCTCAAAGCCCCCCAGGCAGCAGCAAATGGCAGGGCTTACTCCCCTTCTTTCCCTGACGCCGGTACATCGGCAAAAAAGCCAATCTGATTGTACGCTGGCGGGTATCCACTTCCAGGTGCGTTAATCACAGGAAGCATCAGCCTGTAATAGTTCTGGTCAATGTGGGAAGTACTTGTCGCGGTCGTGGTGGGAGTATTCGTGATCGATGGAGTGTAAGTCCAGGATGGCGTATGAGTCACAGTCAACGTCGCCGCGGGAGTATTGGTCGCGGTCGGAGTAGATGTCCGCCTCGCCGTAAAGGTGGGAGTATCCGTCTTAGTCGAAGTGGGCGTCCTGCTCATCGTAGCGGTGGGAGTATTCGTCAGGGACGGTATGGGTGTCCTGGTCGCCGTCTTGGAGGGTATATCCGTCATTGTGAATGTGGGTGTCCCGCTCGCTGTAGCGGTGGAGGTAATCGTTTTGGTCGGTGTGGGCGTCCTGGTCGCCGTAGCCGTGGAGGTATTCGTTTTGGTTCGTGTGGGTGTCCTTGACCCCGTTATGGTGGGTGTATTTGTTGCAGTCGGTGTGAGTGTTATGGTGGCTGTAAGGGTAATCGTCGCGGTTTTCGTCGCGGTGGGAGTATCCGTCGTGGTACGTGTAAATGTTTTGGTCCTTGTTATTGTGGGCGTTCTTGTCACAGTCGGTGGGAGTGTCATGGTTGCCGTGGAGGTGATCGTTTTAGTCGACGTGGGCGTCCTTGTCACTATTGTTGAAGGTGTATTAGTCACCGTTGGCGTACCGAAGGAAGGTACACTCATCTCATACATTTTGCCGTCAATAATGCTAGGATCATCGTTATTGTCAATCCCTCGATCTACAATATAAAAATGCTTCGTTCCAGAACCATCACTGGCAGGAGCATAAGCCAGCCCGGCCGGGGCTAACGCACTATTGGCAGAAACATCAATCGTCCGGAGGAGAGTGCCGCTGATGGTTGTTTCGATAATCACAGGGTTAGAGTTGCTGCTGAGTATAAACAGAGTCCCACTATCCGGGTTGAATTCAACGCTCTCTGGGTCTACCACACCGTACACTTCAACATCAAAATGTCCCACCAGGCTACCTGTAACCGTGAACTGGTAGATTTC
>CAWHSJ010000003.1:0-8774 GCA_963831885.1 uncultured Chloroflexia bacterium
ACGATGTATCCCCAAGTAACGGGACTTTCGTGCCCCTACTGGAAAGCGCGGCTCCCGGATCGCCGGGCCCAAGCCGCCCCCCTTCTCCCATCCTACATGATTTGACTAAAGGGTTCTCACTCAGGCGAGAATCGTCTGAACCTTCTCGGCAACCTTAGCCGCGATCGTCTTGCACTTTGTGTTCATTTCCCCCTCGACGTATTTGGACACGCCTGTCGTGCCTGAGAAATCGCATTGCGTAATTGCCTGGCATTGGGTGCTGCCGAATTCTTTCACAAACCATTTAGACATCCGGTAGCCGTTGTTCATGCTCCGGTTAAATTTGTTGATCCGGTCATCAAAGGCGTTCCCGCCAAAGGTCATGAGGGCGAGTAACCTGATGACCCGCGGGACGCTGTTTTCAATCTCACCTGCACTCAAGCCGATCGCCATAACCCCCGCAGTGAACGCGCTGCAGGTCCTTCCCATGAATAGCGTCCCGCCAATAAAGGCCGAGACGGCATCGAAGAGCTCCTGGTGTTCGGTGGATGTGCAACCCAGGTGGGTGAACACAGCCTGAGCGCAGTGAAAATTATTTTCGACCAGGTGTGCATACAGCCTGGCGTAGCTCGCCCTTCCAGCCGCCGGGAAGGTATCCTGGTGGTTGCCGTCGAGGACAGCCTGAAAAAGCTCCGGTGAGCGCGTGACCGGCGCGATGCAATGGTACGGAAAGCGGTCCTTTCCGCGGATCTCCCGGCACTGAAAAGTTTTGTGGCAGGCGAGAAAATCCTGGCAAAGCCCATGTCCTTTGTCGAAGATCACCGGCAGCCCATCGTCGACCTCGTGCAGGCCGTAGCGTATCCCTAACAACGCCAGGGGTGAAGTGACCGCGCCGCATTCAAATCCGGTATTGCCGATGCCTCCCGGCATTCCAGCGCTGAGCTTGACCAACCATTCCTTCTTTGTCGATGAAATATCCAGGATTGACTTCATCACTGTTGGAGCGCAGTGCCCCATCCTGAGAAGGTTGGCGAAAGACCGCCTGCGGTAGTTCCAATTTGGAGCTATTTCCGTTTTGTGAGGATGATTTTGATTTTCCATCTGGACCCCTTCCGGACCTCGCCCAACTTTGATTCAATAAGATTAATTTTATAGCATACGAATTGGAATGATATTCAGTATAGCAAATTTTAACTGTTATAACACACCTATTTTCAGAAAGGGAAGTGTCCTGGGACACGATATGTCGCATTCAGGGGCACGATGTATCCCAAAGTAACGGGACTTTCCCAAGTAACGGGACTTTCGTGCCCCACAATTCTCTTTGGGACGGCGGCGGATGGATGCGCGCCTGCGCCTGCAGACTCGTGCAATGTGTCAGAATTGCGCGATAATGGTTAAAGTCTCCCCTACCAATAATATAGGTAAAATCATTGTAATGAAAATAATCGCTGAATTTCCAACTAAATCTATATATTACCTTCGCTTTTTTTGAATATCCTGTAGGAGATCATTATGTTAAAAGAAATGGAAGATAAACGAAAATGGATTTCTGACAAATTAATTCAATATGTAGATATTTTGTTTGGTGTTGTGGTTGGGCAATCTATTATCAAATACATAGATCTAATTCGAAATCCGACATTGTATCCTTTTGCTTTTATTGCCTTAATCGTTGTAATAATTACTGTTACATTAAGCTGGATAGGTTATCACAAGTCATTATATAAATATCCATATACGGCAGAAATATTAACAATTAAAAGAGTGCTTAGGCCATTTAACGATTTTTTAATTGTAGTTTTATATACACTGTTTTTATTCAAAATTGAAGACTTTAAGAAAGTACCTGATCAAATAAATATTTATACTTTTATACTTTGTTTTGCCGGGATTTTCTTCCTTTACATTACTGATGGCTTTATAAGAGTTAAAGAATATAAAGATCATGGCGCTTCTATGTTATCTCTTAGTACCAAGTTTTTCGCAGCGTATAGTGTTCTGGGTATTATCTACCTTATCGTTATAAAATATCTACTTTCTTATATAGTAATAATTAATTGGTCCATTTTATTAATTTGTTTATCGTTGTATATCTTCTATAGAATACAAAGAGAGCCTCGTTATCCTGAAGTAAAATCTGCTCCTTTGATTGTTGTTGATGTGGATGGAGTGCTGGCAGATCAAGTTACCCCGATTTTGGAATCCATAAATAAGAAATTTGGCTCGAAGTATATTAAGAGTGATATTCGTAGCTGGGATCAACCACTACCACTCGCAAAAACAGACATTAAGATAGCTATAGAGAGTTCTCATGTTGATCCATCTTATATAGCAAGTATGAAACCAATTCAAGATGCGCAGAAGGTAATAAGTGAATTATCAAGATATTTTGAAATAACCATCGCAACAAATCGAACACCAGTTGCTGATAAACCTTCAAAGCAGTGGCTAAGAAAAAATAACATTCCTTATGACCATTATATAAATACCAGCGTAATGGGTAAAGGGGCGGCTAAAGGAAAGCTCCTGATAGATGACTATCCAAATAATATCGTGGACTTTCTTTCCGCAGAAGAAGGAAGAATTGCTTTATTATTTTCGCAGCCCTGGAACGAAGATGATCAATCATTGATTGGTAAAGATAATGTTTACCGAGTCCATGGTTGGAAAGAAGTAATGGAGAAAATTAGATCGTTGTTGTAACCTTGTTGTTTACTTGCAGCCAACAAGATATAAATATGTACCACTATTCGATTTAAAACCAGAACAGATATTTGAAAAATTTCTCAACAGGGTTCTTTTTTTCCCCTTTTGCACAATATCTCTGCTATAACTCCCCTCGCTCCTTGCAGTTCCTATGAATGCCAGCCGCGAATTCTGTTCCTCGTGATATTTCCCCGGCGGACAACGATACGCTCCCGCCGCCTCGCCTCTGCAGCCGGCTCCCGGCTGACCGAGCCGAGCCCTGCCCTACCCCAGCCCTCCCCATTTTCTGAAGTACGAAAATGGGGAGGGTGCCTTTCCCGACGTAACCTGCCACCTGCCCTATGAGCAATCCACAGGGTGATGTACTTGGTCAGATACCCGCAGAGCGGGGCACGATATACCCCAAGGAACGGGGCTTTCCCAAGTTACGGGACTTGCGTAGGCCTACTTGAATTTGGCGGGGCTATCATGCTACACTCTCTGTGGGGCTGCGGCCGCGCCGCAGGGACAGGCGGGCACTGAATTGCAGACATAGATCACCGCTAAACGCCCACACATGCATGGACCGAATGAGGGAAGGATGGGCAAAATGAATATCAGGCGAACTCTCACCAGGTTGACCTTGAGCCTCGTTGTGGCACTGGGCCTCGGCCAGGTCATTAGCGGATCCGCCCCTGTTGGGGCACGATATATCCCAAGGTACGGGACTTTCCCAAATAACGGGACTTTCCCAAGTAACGGGACTTTCGTGCCCCAACGGGCCCGCGCCGCCACGGCAACGGGCTGGGTAAAGGTCTCGGAGGGAATGTTCGGCGGGACGATCACCGCCCTGGCTTTTTCTCCGGCTTACTCCAGCGACCACACCGCCCTGGCAGGCACCTCCGAGGGCGGGGTGTTCAAGACCACCGATGGGGGCACCCATTGGACGGAGGCCAACGAAGGCATGTGGTTCAAGCAAATGACGGCGGTGATCTTTTCACCCGCCTTCGCCAGCGACCAGACCCTGTTCAACAGCGCCTTTCACGGCGGCATCAGCAAATCCACCGACGGCGGGGGGACGTGGGAGTCGCTCAGAGGCGGGCACACGCTCTCCCTGGCGATCTCCCCGGCGTATTCCAGCGACCACACGCTATTCGCGGGGACATACAACGGCGTGGTCCGCTCGACCAATTCCGGCAGCGGCTGGAGCGACGTCTCGGTCGGGCTGACCAATTTGACCGTGCGTGCCCTGGCGATCTCGCCCAATTTCAGCAGCGACCACACCCTCTTTGCCGGCACCAACGACGGCCTGTTCGTCTCCACCAACAGCGGGGATGGGTGGACGCCGGTCATTAACGGCCTGACGACCACCACGGTCATGGCCCTGGCGATCTCGCCGGGCTTTGCCAGCGACCAGGTGATCTATGCGGGGACCAGCGGCGGGGGCGTGTTCAAATCCAGCACGGGCGGTAGTGCCTGGTCGCCGGTGAACGGCAGCCTGGCCGACCTGTATGTGAATGCGCTGGCCATCTCGCCGGTATATTCGTCCAACTCGACCATTTTGGCCGGGACGAACGCCGGCCTTTTCAAGACCACCACCGGCGGCACCTCCTGGACCGCCTCCACCGGCCTGCTCAACCCGACCCTGCGCAGCCTGGCGGTTTCTCCCGCCTATGCCAGCGACAAGACCGCTTTTGCCGGGATGACCTACAATGGAGTGGCCAAATCCACCAACGGCGGGGATGCGTGGGTCCTGTCGACCATTGGCATCACCAATATATATATAGAAAACCTGCAGGTTTCGCCCGCCTACGCGTCCGACCAGACCCTCTTTGTCGGGACACAAGGGCTGGGCGTTTTCCGCTCGTCCAACGGGGGCGGCCTGTGGCAGCCCGCCGGCGCTGGGCTGCCTCCGGGTGTAAATGTGCAGCAGCTGGGGCTGTCGCCAAATTACACCAGCAATCACAGCCTCTTCGCGGCCACGTACGGTCAGGGAGTGTTCAAGTCCACCGACCGGGGCGACAGCTGGGCTTCTGCCAACTACGGGCTGACGATTAACATGCTGACCCGCCTGGCAGTTTCACCGGCTTTCAGCACCGACCAGACCCTCTTTGTGGGGACCTATAACGGCCTGGTCTTCAAATCGATCGATGGGGCGGGCAGCTGGACCCAGACCAGCAACGGCCTACCGGGCAAACAGGTCACAGCGCTGGTGCTCTCCCCCAATTTTGCCAGCGACCAGAAGGCCTTCCTGGGGACACTCGACAGCGGCGTGTATGCGACCTCGAACGGGGGCAGTTCGTGGACCACCTCCAGCACTGATTTGACCGACCTGAACGTGAGGGACCTGGCGGTTTCGCCCGCCTTTGCCAGCGACCAGACCGTCTACGCGGCCACCGACGGGGGCGGGATCTACAAATCCACCAACGGCGGCGGGAATTGGAGCGCCATCAATAGCGGGCTGCCAAATTTGTGGATCAACCGGCTGGCCCTTTCGCCGAATTACAACAGCGATGGGACTCTCTACGCGGCCTTTGGCAGTGTGTACATGTCCACCGACCGCGGGGCCACCTGGACCACGGTGGGTACTTCCGCCTGGGATGGCAGATATGTGCAGGCGCTGGCCCTGACGCCGGGCGCGGCGCCGGGGATGTTCGCCGGCATTGACGGCGAAAGCCTGTGGCGGTCGCTTAACCTGCCGCGTGTATCTGCCGCTGGTGGTGAGGTAGGGCGGGGGGCACCCGCCTGTCTTTCGCCTCTCGCTGACCACTGCAAAAACAGCCATGGAAATCCGAATAAATCTATATTCCAATTTGGAGGTACGCATGAAGGTTTATAAGATTATTGCATACTCTTCGTTAGCGATTGTCCTCCTAACAGCCATCGTGATCGTTTCTCTCCCGTTTCGATTTCCGAACTCAATCATCGCCTGGAGACCGATCATCCTTTTTTCCGTACCTGCGATCATTCTTGCCGGACTCCTTTTTGTAAAACCCATCATGCCCTTGAAAACATTACGCATTTTGCTGGCGATACTCGCGATCCTCTCCATAGTCGCAACGTTGGCTGGTTGGATGGCTTTCATAATCCTGGGAATATTTCTCATTGCACTGGGGGCGTTGTATCTTCCCTTTGGAGCAAATACTTTCAAGGTAAGCAGGGATAAGCCGTAAAGCAGCTACATCACGCGCTGAAGGGATGCGAGAACACGCTGAAAAAGGAAAAGGGAGTAATCGCCCGAACTACATTCTCAAACCAACCGGGACAAACTTCCCGAAGGAGTCGGAATTCCTCTGGAGACACGGGAAGAACGCATGTGTTATTCTCCATGCAACCAATCATGGCGACGCTGTTCCCGCTTTTCACCTTCGCTTAGAAAGGATTATGAATGCTGTTCCGAAAAATTCTCGCCTTTAGCCTGACGCTTGTTCTTACGGCTTGCGGAATTCAGCCAACGCCTCATCTAACCCCTACCCCTTTCACGGGTACAGTGCGTCCCGTCATCATTGACACGGATATGGCGGCTGACGATTGGATGGCAATCCTGTACCTGCTTAATCGTCCAGATGTAAGCGTAGCAGCGATCACAGTTTCAGGGACAGGCGAAGCGCACTGCGAGCCGGGTATAAAAAATGCCATGAGCCTGGCTGCTTTGGCCGGACAACCAGATATTCCTGTCAGTTGCGGGCGTACCACTCCCCTGCAAGGAAATCATGCCTTTCCACCGGATTGGCGCACCAGTGTGGATGCCTTAGCCGGACTTACCCTTCAAAGCAATCCTGCTTCTGTTACGCCTCAATCCGCTGTAGATTTGCTCACAGCCAAAATCAACTCAATGCCCGCCAAAGTGACGATCATCACGCTTGGTCCGCTCACCAATCTGGCTGAGGCGCTGCAATCTGCTCCTGAAATCAAGGAAAACATAGAGATGGTCTATATCATGGGCGGCGCGGTGGATGTACCCGGCAATGTGGGGATTTCCCACGCGGGCATCGACAACCCGGTGGCTGAATGGAATTTTTATGTGGACCCGCGCGCAGCTGCCTTCGTTCTCCAGTCCGGCCTGCCGGTTACCCTTGTCCCGCTGGACACGACCAATCACGTTCCCATTACTATGAATTTTTATAAACGCCTCAAGGATGATCGTACAACGCCTGAAACCATGTTTATCTTCAAGGTGTTGTCACAACCGCAATACTACGATTCCGTTCAGTCTGGAGGGTACTATTTTTGGGATCCACTTGCAGCCGCGATTCTCACCGATAACTCGCTGGCTGTTTTTGAGGCCCGGACAGTTACCGTTATCGAGGAAGAAGGCAATCAGAGCGGGCAAACTCAAGCGAGTGAGAGTGGCGCGCCGGTCCGTTTGGCTGTGGACGTTGATGCTGAAAGATTTGAGCAATTATTTCTGGATACGCTGAATACTCCTGAGAAATAAGGCTCTTTAACAGCAGGGCGGGCCACGATGTAACCCAAGTAACGGGAGTTTCGCAGACTTACTATGGGAGGCTGCGGCCTGGCGGGCCGTTTTTCGGGGTGGGTCCCGGGGGCTCTGCGACAGGGCCGGAACTTATTTGGCGCGGATACGTTAAGGAATGAGCCCCTGCGGCTCTGAGCGGAAAGGTCTCCCTGGCCCGGGAGACAAAGAGCTGCCCGCGCAGGCCACTTTTAGGAGGAGATCCATGCAAAGTATCTGGCAACGTATCTGGACCAGCGCCATCTTAATCTGCCTGGCCGTCCTGTTCCTGGCGGCCTGCAACCTGCCTTCCGGCAGCCCCGCCGTTCCCCTTGCCCCGGCCACGCTACCGCCGGCCGCCACCGCCGTCCCCACGGCGGTCCTCCCGCCTGCAGAAACCCCCGTCCCGGCCGCTTCTCCCACTGCCGCCGTCACCCTTTCTCCCGACGATTTCTTCCAATCCATGGTCAAGGGCGGGCGGGTGGCCTACGATGCGTCCAGCGCCGATGTCGGCGAAGTCTGCGTCATGGACGCCGGCTGGTCCGGCCGCCTCTGCAATCGTCCCAGAGTTCCAACCCTGCCATCAGGGGGCTGGCCTGGTCACCCACGGGCGACCGCCTGCTCATCGACGACGCACACTTCAGATTTGAGATCTGGACCCTGGGCGGGGGTGTAAGCCTGTTCCTGGAGGCCGGTCTGGGCCAGTACTTCCAGGACCCCGACTGGTCGCCTGACGGGAAGTCCATTGCCTACGCGACCAACTCGCCCGGCCGCAAAGCCGGCGAGACCGAGCTCTATGACATCTTCATCGTCAATGTGGACGATGCGAAGGCAGTGTGGCTGACCGCCAGCAAAACGGCCGACAGCTGGTACCCGCGCTTCTCGCCCGACGGCAGCAAGCTGGCCTACATCTCCGCCCGCATCCTGACCTACCCCGACGGCACCACCCGCCCGTCCACCTACCAGGTCACCCTGCAAGATATGAAGGATTTGACCCGGCCTCCCGTCGCGCTTACCACCGGCGAGGCGTACAAGCTGGGGCCGGAGTCCGTCCTGGAATGGTCGCCGGACGGCTCGCAGATCCTTTTCTCCGGGGACCGGCTGTATGTGATGAACGCGGACGGGACCGACGTGCGCCAGGTCGGCGGAACGGACTACGGCCGGATCTACAATCTCACCTGGCTGCCGGGCGGGAAGGCCGCGCTGGCGAACGAGGAACTGTTAATAAACTTGCTGACGGGCGACCCGATGAAATTCAGCTTCCCTTACCCGTATGGTACACGAAGTGGATCTTCCCCTCCGGCGGGGCGGCCCTCCAGCCCCTGCCCGCACCTACCTGCGCCGCCCACTGGACGAACCTTTACGTTGGGGTAACCGCCGTCGTGGCCGGGCGGGGCGGGCGACCCGCCCAACCGCGTCCGTGCGGGGGCAGGCAGCAGCTACGAGGTCATTTACCAGATCTATCCGCAGACACTGGTGAAAGTGATGGATGGACCGGTCTGCGCCGACGGGCTGGTCTACTGGAAGGTGGAGTATGCGCAGATCCCCGGCGGCTCCGGCTGGACCGCCGAGGGTGACTTCGCCGAATACTGGCTGAACCGTACCGGCCGTAGGAAGAGGTGGGTAGGATCTACGGGATCTCCAGGAACCG
>CAWHSJ010000004.1:0-8266 GCA_963831885.1 uncultured Chloroflexia bacterium
TGAGGGCTGGACAGCAAGATATTGGAAAGAGTGGAAATGAACGGATGCAGCCTCCGGT
Source organism: uncultured Chloroflexia bacterium (assembly GCA_963831885.1). Lineage (GTDB taxonomy): Bacteria > Chloroflexota > Anaerolineae > Anaerolineales > Villigracilaceae > UBA877. The sequence continues at coordinate 59 of CAWHSJ010000004.1, forward strand.
AGGGTCCAGCGGCGGCTGCGGGAAGGCGGGGGTGGAGGCGATGTTAGCTGGCAGGTAGTAAATGGATTAATTGCCGCTATAATTTTGTGTATATTCTCCATAGCCTTGCCAATCTTGTATCAATCCATACATCCCCGCATTTGGCTCACTATAATAAACAATGTTTGTTACTGTGGACAATTCTTCTAGTAAAAAGGTTATACCTTTTTGACGTCCCAAGTCTAATCTTATCTTGCTATTGCCGATAAAGACACACATACTGGTGTATGGGATCTCTGGAATGCCATCGGGAGTTACCCATAAGGCGGTAGGCTCCCCATATTTTCGCACAACATCTACAAGCGTAATTTTTTGAGAGATACGGAAACCAATACCATCTACTATATTTGAATTATTCTTGAAGTTAATAATCATGCCTTTGCAGGAAATAGACATGCCTTGATCAGGTTTGTTTTGTGATTCACAATTTTGGAATCGTGTTTTATCTTGAATGATGGTTGCAAGCACAACATCAGTTGTAGTTCCAGGAATGATATTGGCAAAGCAAGGTGGCCCGCAGGGTTGTTGTGACAATAAACCACCATCCCAATCATCAGGAAGCACATATTCATCCGAAATAGGATAAATATTATTTAGCTGACAGCCTTGAAGCATAATCAGGTAAATTGATAACAACAACGGGGCCAACCTAATCGGTTTCACGTTTGTAGCAGTATTATTCAACCAGCTAACTATGATTTGGTAAGTAAAACTTATGTAGCATACACTTTCTGGGTATTATAGAATTGTTTCCTGAGCCGGTCAACGCCATGGATGAGCGGCCAAAAAACGTCCGCTCATCCATTTTTGTGCCGGTTCCTCGAAAAATGTCCGAAGTCCTGTCCTAAGATCAGTGGTGTCTGTCACATAAATGGTGGGTTTTGACAAAAAAGGCGAACTTCTTGTACTATGGTGATTGTCGAGGTCACCTGCAACAAGGAGTTCGCCATGTCGATTCTTGTCCTGAAACTGCCGGATGTCAAGAGAAAAACCGAAGAGCGTCCTCACGAATGTCCCTATTGCCAGGGCGAGACCTTCCAACGTTGGGGAGAAACGAGCAAACCGGTGCGGGATATCCACTGCCGCCGGGTGAAGGTGTATCGATATCGCTGCTGCCGCTGCAGGCGCACCTTTCGGCATTATCCAGAAGGAACCACGAGAGCCGATCAAACCAGGCGGCTGCAAGCTCTAGGCGTCCTGTGCTGGACCTTTGGAATGAGCTATCGCAATGTCAGCCGGATCTTGAATGGGCTGGGAGTTTGCCTGTGTGCCCTGAGCGTCTGGCGGGATGCTCAAGCTCAAGCCGAGGCGATCCAACGCAAGAACCACTGGCGGCCAGTCCGAGCCGTGGGGGTGGATGGGGCGGCGGTGTTGGGCTGGGGAGAGAAACGCTCCGTGCTCGTGGCGGTGGACCTGGGGAGTGGCGAGCCCATCGCCCTGGCAAACATCGATGAGAAGGAACTGCCTGCCCTGGAGCGGTTCCTTTCTGATTTGAAACAAAGATTGGGCGTGAGCATTATTGTGACCGATGATCTCTTCACTTATCGAGTGGCCGCAGAGCGATTGCAGATCGGCCATCAAATCTGTCAATTCCATGCCCGCCGCTGGGTGGGCAAAACCTTGCGAGATTTCCGGGAGACCCTTCCAGACGAATGGCTCTTTGTCCTGGACGAGATCCAAGAACTGATGGATATCCTGCCTCCCGATGGAGACAAACAGCTCTATGCCTTGTGGAAACGCATGACCATCCGTCGATCCCATGCCTGTGGGGCTCTTTCAGCCTTGGAGCAACTGCGGGACTTGGTCCTGCGCTTGAGTGAACGCTGGCAGGAGTATTGTACTTTTCAGCATGAACCGGAGGTCCCCTGGACGAACAATGCCACCGAACAGGCCATTGGCCGCATGAAAATGCGGGCTCGCACGGTGCGAGGCTACAAAACTTGGAAGGGAATGCAAGCCGGGTTGCTCCTGGCAGGAACGAACTGGTTCTGAAAGAATACCCTGACCTGGACATCCTCTTGGCTTTACCCATTTCCGAAAATCGCCCACCGCTTAAGTTACAAACACGATCAGTGACCCTACTTGAATTGGGCGGGTCTTTCATGCTACACTCTCTGTGGGGGGCTGCGGCTACGCCGCAGGCAAAGGCGGGCACTGAATTGCAGACATAGATCACCGCTAAACGCCCACACATGCATGGACCGAATGAGGGAAGGATGGGCAAAATGAATATCAGGCGAACTCTCACCAGGTTGACCTTGAGCCTCGTTGTGGCACTGGGCCTCGGCCAGGTCATTAGCGGATCCGCCCCTGTTGGGGCACGATATATCCCAAGGTACGGGACTTTCCCAAATAACGGGACTTTCCCAAGTAACGGGACTTTCGTGCCCCAACGGGCCCGCGCCGCCACGGCAACGGGCTGGGTAAAGGTCTCGGAGGGAATGTTCGGCGGGACGATCACCGCCCTGGCTTTCTCTCCGGCTTTCACCAGCGACCACACCGCCCTGGCCGGCACGTCCGAGGGCGGGGTGTTCAAAACCACCGATGGGGGCACCCATTGGGCGGAAGCCAACGAAGACATGTGGTTCAAGCAAATGACGGCGGTGGTCTTTTCACCCGCCTTCGCCAGCGACCAGACCCTGTTCAACAGCGCTTTTCACGGCGGCATCAGCAAATCCACCGACGGCGGGGGCACGTGGGAGTCGGTGAGAAGCGGCCATGTCCTCTCCCTGGCGATCTCCCCGGCGTATTCCAGCGACCACACGCTATTCGCGGGGACATACAACGGCGTGGTCCGCTCGACCAATTCCGGCAGCGGCTGGAGCGACGTCTCGGTCGGGCTGACCAATTTGACCGTGCGCGCCCTGGCGATCTCGCCTAATTTCAGCAGCGACCACACTCTCTTTGCCGGCACCAACGACGGCCTGTTCCTCTCCACCAACAGCGGCGATGGGTGGACGAAGGTCACTGACGGCCTGACGACCACCACGGTCATGGCCCTGGCGATCTCGCCGGGCTTCGCCAGCGACCAGGTCATCTATGCGGGCACCAGCGGCGGGGGCGTGTTCAAAACCAGCACGGGCGGGAGCGCCTGGTCGCCGGTGAACGGCAGCATCACCGACCTGTATGTGAATGCGCTGGCCATCTCGCCGGCATATTCAACCGACTCGACCGTATTGGCCGGGACGAACGCCGGCCTTTTCAAGACCACCAACGGCGGAACCTCCTGGAGCTCCTCCACCGGCCTGCTCAACCCGACCCTGCACAGCCTGGCGGTTTCTCCCGCCTATGCCAGCGACAAGACCGCTTTTGCCGGGATGACCTACAATGGAGTGGCCAAATCCACCAACGGCGGGGATGCGTGGGTCCTGTCGACCATTGGCATCACCAATATATATATAGAAAACCTGCAGGTTTCGCCCGCCTACGCGTCCGACCAGACCCTCTTTGTCGGGACACAAGGGCTGGGCGTTTTCCGCTCGTCCAACGGGGGCGGCCTGTGGCAGCCCGCCGGCGCTGGGCTGCCTCCGGCCATAGATGTGCAACAGTTGGGCCTGTCGCCGGCTTACGCCAGCGATCACAGCCTCTTCGCGGCCACGTACGGTCAGGGAGTGTTCAAGTCCACCGACCGGGGCGACAGCTGGGCTTCTGCCAACTACGGGCTGACGATTAACATGCTGACCCGCCTGGCAGTTTCACCGGCTTTCAGCACCGACCAGACCCTCTTTGTGGGGACCTATAACGGCCTGGTCTTCAAATCGATCGATGGGGCGGGCAGCTGGACCCAGACCAGCAGCGGCCTACCGGGCAAACAGGTCACAGCGCTGGTGCTCTCCCCCAATTTTGCCAGCGACCAGAAGGCCTTCCTGGGGACACTCGACAGCGGCGTGTATGCGACCTCGAATGGGGGCAGTTCGTGGACCACCTCCAGCACTGATTTGACCGACCTGAACGTGAGGGACCTGGCGGTTTCGCCCGCCTTTGCCAGCGACCAGACCGTCTACGCGGCCACCGACGGGGGCGGGATCTACAAATCCACCAACGGCGGCGGGAATTGGAGCGCCATCAATAGCGGGCTGCCAAATTTGTGGATCAACCGGCTGGCCCTTTCGCCGAATTACAACAGCGATGGGACTCTCTACGCGGCCTTTGGCAGTGTGTACATGTCCACCGACCGCGGGGCCACCTGGACCACGGTGGGGACCTCCGCCTGGGACGGCAGATATGTGCTGGCGCTGGCCCTGACGCCGGGGGCAGCGCCGGGGCTGTTCGCCGGCATTGACGGCGAAAGCCTGTGGCGGTCACTGAACCTGCGCGTGTACCTGCCGCTGGTGGTGAGGTAAGGCGGGGGGCACCCGCCTGTCTTTCGCCTCCCGCTGGCCACTGCAAAAACAGCCATGGAAATTCGAATAAATCTATTTTCCAGTTTGGAGGTAAGCATGAAGGTTTATAAGATTATTGCATACTCTTCGTTAGCGATTGTCCTCCTAACAGCCATCGTGATCGTTTCTCTCCCGTTTCGATTTCCGAACTCAATCATCGCCTGGAGACCGATCATCCTTTTTTCCGTACCTGCGATCACACTTGCCGGTCTCCTTTTTGTAAAACCCATTATGCCCTTGAAAACATTTCGCATTTTGCTGGCGATACTTGCAATCCTCTCCATAGTCGCAATGTTAGTTGGTTGGATGGCTTTCATTATCCTGGGAATATTTCTCATTGCACTGGGGGCGTTGTATCTTCCCTTTGGAGCAAATACTTTCAAGGTAAGCAGGGATAAGCCGTAGAGCAGCTACATCACGCGCTGAAGGGATGCGAGAACACGCTGAAAAAAGAAAAGGGAGTAATCGCCCGAACTACATTCTCAAATCAACCGGGACAAACTTCCCGAAGGATTGGGAATTCCTCTGGAGACACGGGAAGAACGCGTGTGTTATTCACCATGCAACCAATCATGGCGACGCTGTTCCCGCTTTTCACCTTCACTTAGAAAGGATTATTAATGCTGTTCCGAAAAATTCTCGCCTTTAGCCTGACGCTTGTTCTTACGGCTTGCGGAATTCAGCCAACGCCTCATCTATCCCCTACACCTTTCACGGGTACAGTGCGTCCCGTCATCATTGACACGGATATGGCGGCTGACGATTGGATGGCAATCCTGTACCTGCTTAATCGTCCAGATGTAAGCGTAGCAGCGATCACAGTTTCAGGGACAGGCGAAGCGCACTGCGAGCCGGGTATAAAAAATGCCATGAGCCTGGCTGCTTTGGCCGGACAACCAGATATTCCTGTCAGTTGCGGGCGTACCACTCCCCTGCAAGGAAATCATGCCTTTCCACCGGATTGGCGCACCAGTGTGGATGCCTTAGCCGGACTTACCCTTCAAAGCAATCCTGCTTCTGTTACGCCTCAATCTGCTGTAGATTTGCTCACAGCCAAAATCAACACAATGCCCGCCAAAGTGACGATCATCACGCTTGGTCCGCTCACCAATCTGGCTGGGGCGCTGCAATCTGCTCCTGAAATCAAGGAAAACATAGAGATGGTCTATATCATGGGCGGCGCGGTGGATGTACCCGGCAATGTGGGGACCTCCCACGCGGGGATCGACAACCCGGTGGCTGAGTGGAATATTTATGTGGACCCGCGCGCAGCTGCCATCGTTCTCCAGTCCGGCGTGCCGGTTACCCTCGTCCCGCTGGACGCGACCAATCACGTTCCCATTACTATGAATTTTTATAAACGCCTCAAGGATGATCGTACAACGCCTGAAACCATGTTTATCTTCAAGGTGTTGTCACAACCGCAATACTACGATTCCGTTCAGTCTGGAGGGTACTATTTTTGGGATCCACTTGCAGCCGCGATTCTCACCGATAACTCGCTGGCTGTTTTTGAGGCCCGGACAGTTACCGTTATCGAGGAAGAAGGCAATCAGAGCGGGCAGACTCAAGCGAGTGAGAGTGGCGCGCCGGTCCGTTTGGCTGTGGATGTTGATGCTGAAAGATTTGAGCAATTATTTCTGGATACGCTGAATACTCCTGAGAAATAAGGCTCTTTAACAGTTTAAGGAGCCACTATGGCAGCCATCAACGAATGAAGCAACGCTTTGCCGCGCGGCCGAAGATTGTGGACGAGTTCGAAGAAGCCCAAGTACCAGGGCAGCTTCTCCTGAGAAACACCACGATGAGGGCAGGCACCTAAGCCCTACCCCCATATCTGGGGGCGAGACCCGGCCCTACCCGGCCCTACCCCAGCCCTCCCCATTTTCTGAAGTACGAAAATGGGGAGGGTGCCTGCTCCGACGTAACCTGCCACCTGCCCTGTGAGCAATCCACAGGTTGATGTACTTGGTCAGGGTTGGTCGGGATGCCTGCAGGGCGAGTAGGGGCACGATATACCCCAAGTAACGGGACTTTCGTGGCCCTACATCTATCGTGCCAAAATGTATCCCAAGTAACGGGACTTTCCCCAAGTAACGGAACTTTCGTGGCCCTACTATGGGAGGCTGCGGCCTGGCGGGCCGTTTTTCGGGGTGGGTCCCGGGGGCTCTGCGACAGGGCCGGAACTTATTTGGCGCGGAGACGTTAAGAGAATGAGCCCCTGCGGCTCTGAGCGGAAAGGTCTCCCTGGCCCTGGAGACAAAGAGCTTCCCGCGCAGGCCACTTTTAGGAGGAGATCCATGCAAAGTATCTGGCAACGTATCTGGACCAGCGCCATCTTAATCTGCCTGGCCGTCCTGTTCCTGGCGGCCTGCAACCTGCCTTCCGGCAGCCCCGCCGTTCCCCTTGCCCCGGCCACGCTCCCGCCGGCCGCCACCGCCGTCCCCACGGCGGTCCTCCCGCCTGCAGAAACCCCCGTCCCGGCCGCTTCTCCCACTGCCGCCGTCACCCTTTCTCCCGACGATTTCTTCCAATCCATGGTCAAGGGCGGGCGGGTGGCCTACGTAGCGCCTTTCGGCGAAGCCCCGTCCGATGGCTACGAAGGAGCGACAGTCTGCGTCATGGACGCCGGTTGGTCCGGCCGGCTCTGCGCGCCTCCCGCTGTTCCCATGTCGCTGGCCTGGTCACCTGCGGGCGACCGCCTGCTCATCAATGAAGGGAATGTAAGCCTGAAGATCTGGACCCTCGGCGCAGGCGTACGCCTCCTCCTGGAGAACGGCACAGGCCCGATTTTTCTGGACCCCGACTGGTCACCCGACGGCAAATCCATTGCCTACGGCACCAACGCCCCGGGCCGTAAAGCCGGCGAGACGACCCTCTATGATATCTTCACCGTTAATGTGGATGATGCGAGGGCATCCTGGCTGACCGCCAGCAAAACGGCCGACAGCTGGTACCCGCGCTTCTCGCCCGACGGCAGCAAGCTGGCCTACATCTCCGCCCGCATCCTGACCTACCCCGACGGCAGCACCCACCAGTCCACCTACCAGGTCACCCTGCAAGATATGAAGGATTTGACCCGGCCTCCCGTCGCACTTACCACCGGGGAGGCGTACAAGCTGGGGCCGGAGTCCGTCCTGGAATGGTCGCCGGACGGCTCGCAGATCCTTTTCTTCGGGGAGCGGCTGTATGTGATGAACGCCGACGGGTCCGGCGTGCGCCCGATCGGCGGGACGGATTACGGCCGGATTTCCAATCTCACCTGGCTGCCGGGTGGAAATTTTGCGCTGGCGAACGAGGAACTCTTAATAAACTTGCTGACGGGCGACCCGATGAAATTCAGCTTCCCTTACCCTGTATGGTACACGAAGTGGATCTTTCCCACCGGCGGGACGGCCCTGCAGCCCCTGCCCGCGCCGACCTGCGCCGCCGGCTGGACGAACCTTTATGCCGGGGTGACCGCCATCGTGACCGGCGGGCCGGGCGACCCGCCCAACCGCGTCCGGGCGGGGGCGGGCAGCAGCTACGAGGTCATTTACCAGATCTATCCGCAGACACTGGTGAAGGTGATCGATGGGCCGGTCTGCGCAGACGGGCTGGTCTACTGGAAGGTGGAGCATGCGCAGATCCCCGGCGGCTCCGGCTGGACCGCCGAGGGTGACTTCGCCGAATACTGGCTGAAACCGTACCGGCCGTAGGAAGAGGCGGGTAGGATCTCCCGGGATCTCCAGGAACCGCAGTACCCTGGTTCGAGCGTTCGAACGCGCTCAAATCCGCGGGCTGCCAG
>CAWHSJ010000005.1:0-8704 GCA_963831885.1 uncultured Chloroflexia bacterium
GTCTCATACTTTCCATAGTCCGCGCCGCCGCTTGAGAAATTTATGGATACGATGCGCTGCGGGCGGCAGCGCCAATGCCAGGGAATGGCGCTAGGGCACCATAAAAAATGTGCGCATCGCCTTTATGATGAACAAGGGATGCGCACATATCATTTATTCTGGTAGACCCGGCCGGATGTGTACCCCCCTACTCATACTACATCAGGGAAAGAACCCGCCTCGCCATACCCGTTTCCGTAGGGGCACGAAAGTCCCGTTACTTGGGATATATCGTGCCCCAATATCGTGCCCCAACATCGTGCCCCCCTACTCATACGCCAGCACATCCCGCACGGTCAGACGCACGGCCCGGCCGGCCGGCAGGGCGCTCGCCAGGGCCGAGAGCACCAGCACACCCGCCAGCCAGATTACCCAGCCTTGCCAGCCGATCACGTAGGGGAACGGCTGCTTGAACATGACCGTGCCGATGGCGCTGTCCATGATGGAGGTGAGCGGGAAGGAGAGCGCCAGCGCCAGCAGCCAGCTCACCAGCCCGACGGTCGTCCCCTCGGCGATGACCATGCCCAGCACGGCCCCGTTGGAGGCTCCCACCGCCCGCAGCACGCCGATCTCGCGCGTCCGCTCCAGCACGTTCATGCTCATCATGCCGGTCAGCCCCAGCACCCCCACCAGCGCGATCAGGGCCGCCATCACCAGCAGGAAATAGATGATCACATTGAAGGAACTCCTTTGCTGCGCCAGCCAGTCTTCGTTGACCTGGACCATGGCGGTCTGCAGGCCCTGCCCGCCGAAGGCCTTTTCCAGGGCCTGGGCCGCCCGCCGCTGGGTGGTCACGCTGCCGTCCACCGTGGACACTTGCAGCATGGTGGTCAATCCCTGCTCCGGCATGTACCTGTCCAGGCTCTCGTAATTGGCGTACAGCAGGGGCGGGTTGACGTTCCCGCTCATGCGGTAGATGCCCACGATCGTCCAGGTCGTCTCCACCTCGCCGAACGGCAAGGTGACCTTGTCGCCGACCCCCAGGTCGGGGCGCTTCGCCAGCAGGCTCGGGCCGATCACGAGCGTGTTCGTATCCCCGGGGAGCAGCCAGCGTCCTGCCTCCAGCACCGGTTGGATCAGGGTCGATTTCGCCGGCGGGGCGTAAATGCTGACCGTTTCCGATTCGGAACCGTCGGCGGACAACAGGCTGGCGTTGGCCTGCCCCCAGCTTTCGGCGCCGGTCACGTCCGCCACGGTCAGGGCTAGCTTCTCTACTTCTAACGTGGAATACGGCTCGGAGAAATTGACCGTCACGTCGGCCGGGAAGAACCCGCTCAGGTCGTTCACGGCCTTGTGGATGGAATCCTGCAGGTTGAAGACGGAGATGAAGATGGCCCCGCCCAGTGTCAGGGTGGAGAGGGTCAGGATCAGGCGGCCCTTGCGGCGGAAAACGTTGCCCAGCGCCAGCGCCACTGGCCGCGAGAGGAAGCCCGCCCGCTCCAGCAGCCGTCCCAGCCGGCCCCGCCCCGACTTTTTGGCCGTTTTTTCAGACCCCATGCCGTACGTGCTGATGGCCCGGCGCACCGAGATGCGCGTGCCCGAAAAGACCGGCACGGCCGCGGCTGCCAGGGGGATGAGCAGCGCCATGCCCGCCTGGGCCAGGAGGGCCAGGGGGACCACGTGGAAGCGGCCCAGGCTGATATTGACCATGTCTGCCAGCATCTTGCTGGTGGCATAAGCCGCCAGGGCGGAGAGGGGCGCAGCCATGACCAGCGCCAGCAGGCCGTAACTGGCCACCAGCACCAGGTACAGGCCGACGATCTGGCCGGTGCGCCCGCCGATGGCTTTCATGATGCCGATGTGGCGGACGTGCTGGCTCAGCAGCGCGTTGACGGTGTTGATGACCAGGAACATGCTCAGCAGCACGGCCAGGCCGCCCAGCACATTTAGCACGATCATGATGCCCGAGAAGATCTGGCGGGAGAAATGCTCGCCCGGGTTGTACATCCAGGTGCCGCAGGCTGTCCGCCCGCCGGCGCGCAGGAACCCGCACACCGTTCCGATGACTTCCTCGACGTGCTTGGAATCGTGACCGTTTTCGGCCACGGAGAGCAGGAACTTGTTCGGCAGAGCCGGGCCGCCCAGCGATTCGACCGTGGCGGGCGTGGCGAAGGCCGCGAGCGGGCCGCCGAACATGGCCGCTGGCATGGACACATCCCGCACGATGGCGGCCACGCGCAGCCGGCGCGTCTCCCCGCCGGACGACTGCACTTCTATCGTCTCGCCGGGTTTGACCGGGAAGAGCCGCAGCGAGCTGTTCTCGATCCACACTTCGCCGTCGGCCAGGGCCGGCAGGGCGGGCGGATCGACCGGGCTCAACAGGTCCATGTGGATCTGCGAGACCGGCGGGATACCGTCGATGCTGAGGTTCAGCTTCCGGTCGGTGCCGGTCTGCAGCTGTACCGTCAGGTTCACGCGGCTCTCCAGCCTCCCCACCCCCGGCAGCGCCTGCGCCTCTTGCAGGACGCTCTCGTCGAAGGGTTCCGTATAGATCATGGCGCTGTGAGGCTTCGCCGCCGCATAATTGGCGTCGATCTCGGGCATCATGATGGCCCCGCTCGCCGAGACGAAACCGATGGTGAACAATCCGATGGCGATCGAGAGGATCGCCAGTATCGTGCGGGTCTTGTTGCCCAGCAGGTCGGCCAGGACTTTGTGCCAGCGTGGTGCAGTCATAGTATCACCTCCATATTCCTTTGGTGCTAATCCCGGGCTAATGGACCAGCACGGGGCTCAGATCGGGCGCGGACAGGACCGCTTTGGCCACCTGGCCGTTGTAAATCTCGCCGTCGCTGATGACCACCGAGCGGTGGACGCGCCTGGCCAGGCCCACGTCGTGGGTAACGATGACGAAGGTTTTGCCCTGCGCTACCAGCCCCTCGAACAGGCTGAAGACGGCCTCGGCGGTCTTCGAATCCAGGTTGCCGGTGGGTTCGTCCGCCACGATGAGGGGCGGGTCGTTTGCCAGGGCCCGGGCGATGGCCGCCCGCTGCTGCTGGCCCCCCGAAACCGCCGAAGGCAGCTTAGAGGCGTGAGCGGCGATGCCGACCAGGTCGAGCAGGTATAGGGCCCGCTCCTTGCGCTGGCGGGGTGCGTAGGCTCCGCTGAAATCCATCGGCAGCATCACATTTTCGAGGATCGACAAGCGTCGGCAGGAGCTGGAAGAACTGGAAGACGATACCGATGTTGCGGCCGCGCCAGACGGCCATCTGTCCCTCGCTCAGGCTGTGGACGGCGGTCCCGCCCACCCAGATCTCGCCGGCGGTAGGCCGGTCGATCCCGGCGATCATGTTGATCAGCGTGGTCTTGCCGCTGCCGGATTTGCCGACGATGCTGATGAACTCGCCCGGGCCGATCTCCAGGTCGATGCCCTTCAGGGCGGTGAACTCGCCCGCCTCGGAGTAATAGGACTTGCTCAATCCGTTCAAGTGGATCAGGGCCTTGTGCCCGTTGCCGCCGGAGAGAGTTGGAAAGTGGTTCTTGCTGAACATGGTTGCCTCGCTTTCAGGATTGCGCACCTGTATATACAGGTGGGCTTGAAATTTCAAGCATCTTACTATGGGAGGCGGAATCCAACCTATCCAGGGGCTAACAGGGGCATATCAAAGTCCGACCGGCCGGCGACCAATCCGCCAATTCGAGGTCGAGGCATACGTTGGGGCACGAAACGTTGGGGTATGAAACGTTGGGACACGAAACGTTGGGGCACGATATATCGTGCCCCTACGCATACCCCCAACCTGACCTTCGGACAGGAGTTCTGACATTTTAAGAGAACCGGCATAAAAATGGCCCGGCGGACGTTCTTTGACCGCCGGGCCATTTTTTGCCGTTCATAATCCCTCCCCGATTTTTGGGGAGGGTAGGGTGGGGGCTATGATCCGCCGGGAGCACCCACCCGGGCATACAACTCTATAAAATTGTCCGGATTTGTGTCCGGACTTCAGCCAAACTCCTTGACTTTCCAAACGGGTCACTATAATGATTTTAACGGATGGTTCTGTGCAATAAGCAGCGGGAGACCAAAGAAGCCATCTTTTCCTCACACAAGCTATCATATTCCCATGTTGATATGAAGGGAGAATACGATGATTGCTATTGAACGCATGGTCCAGAAAATCTACCCCGGCAAATGGGCGGAATTGGAAGCGATCGACAAACGCTACAATGCCGTCGAGAGCCGCCTGGGATTTCCCGCCAATAAAAAGCGCTTCCAGCCCATGCTCGGGGGCCTCGATTCAAACACCCTCGTCATCGAGAGGCAGTGGGACAGCCTGGCCGTCATGGAAGCCACCTATGAAAAGGCCTTTGCCGATCCGGAAATGCAAGCCCTCCAGAAGGAAATCCTCACCATCGTCAAGAGCACTCAAGTGGAAGTGTACGCGCCCCTCCCGTGAAAGCGGGGCGGTCAGGGTTGCCCTGGCGCCCTTAGAGTAAATAACTCCGGCCAATATCGGACCGGGGGCAGGCCGCGGCCCGGTGAAGTTTACCCGCCTGCGGTTGCCGGGCGGACCCGCCGCCTCATACCCGCGCGGGACCACGCGCAAGGTCAAGCTCATGCAGGCTGGACCGTTGTTGGAGACTAAAAAGGTCTGTTTGGTGTCCTTTAGGGCTTGCTGTACAGCTCTTCCTGCCCCTGGATCTTCAGCAGCACCTGCTCGATCTCTTTCTTCGCCACGATGCGGTAAAAGGAAAGGTTCTGCATTTCATCGAAGCGGCGGCTCTCGGTCTCCCGGTGGGCGGTAGTGGCCTCGTCGCCCTTGTAATACTTCAGCCGCGGCCGGATGATGCTGGCCAGTTCCTGCGGGTCGATCAAGTCCAGCTTATCCCAGTCGATCTTCTGGATGAATTTGCGCGGGAACGCCTCGAACACTTTCTCCTGGTAGTCGTCGATGAGCTTGAGATGGCTGTCCAGGCTGCGCGGAAAACTGACCGGCAGCAGGTACTCGCCCCGGAACAGCCTCAGCTTCTTCAGCAGGCCCGTGACCGCCTGGTTCAGCCCGAACAGCCGGTCCAGGTTTTTATCCGCCAGCGCCTCCAGCGCGGTCTTTGCGCGCCGGGTGAGTTCTTCGTGCCTGGCCCGCAGGTCCCGGTATTCCTTCAAGGCTTCGTATAGCCGAGCGGGGGCGGTCTCGTCGTAATGGGGATATTTGGGGGAAAGCATTTTGTGCGCCAGGATCAGTTCCGGGCACTCGGGGTAGATGCCGTTGAACAGGGCCTGGTAGGAGTCCATCCACTCCCGCACCACCTGCAGGTGTCCCACTTTCCCTTTGCGCCGCGCCTCCACGGCCCGCAAATACCGCCACGACCGCCCGGTCAGGACGGTGACGACGATCCCCAGGATGAAACCTAAAACGGCGGAAAATATCTCTTGGGTCATTTCAGCGCACGGACCTTGTCTTGCCGGACCGGGTTTCCGGCTCCCCGCTCATAAGGATCTGCTCGTTCATTTTACCTGCTGAAGTATAGCATTGCTGTGCCAAATGCACAATTTAACGCCGGACCTTCGGACAGGAGTTTAGACATTTTAAGGTCAAAAACCCCTTTCCCGCAGGCATTGAGCCATGGGTTCCGTCTCTGTTCGGGATCGCGCAGCATCGCGTAGCATCCTGTAGGACGTGTGCCCTTCAGGGTATGCCGTAGGCTAAGGGGCAGGGGATAGGGCCGGCATTTCTCCATCCCTTTCTTGAAAAAGCTAATTTGTTGAAAGTATTAAGCCATAACGGCCGTGATCCAGGCATTCTTATGCAAATGTCCGAAGTGTCTGAACTACAGAGAAGGCTGACCTCGGCAGGTTGTTCGCAAAATCCAAGCCTTCCGCTCCTCCCATTCTCGGATCTCTTTTATCGGTTATCGACTATCGAATCTCGCTTCTCTTCACCGCAATACCAGCGGTAAATACAGCAGCTTCCAGAGCACCACCGTGGTCAGCTCCGCGGTATCCACCGGGGCTTTACTGCCCTCCGAGACGACCGTCAGGGCAGCAATATCCGCCTCCCCGCCCAGGGCGGCGGCGGGGATGGTTACCGTGACGGTCACCTCGACACTGGACCCGGCCGCCACTGGCCCCGCCACGGCGGCAAAGTCGGTCGCCCAGGCGTTATCCGCCACCGACAGGTCGTACGTGTCGGCCAGGCTCCCCCGGTTGGAGAGTTCGAGCGAATACGTGATCACATCGGCCGGCTCGCCCCACTGTACGGCTGCTGGCGGCTCCACTTGCGCCCGGAAATCCCCCAGGATGGCTCCGACAGGCAGCGCCAGGAGGCCGACCGAGCCCACGGCGGCTTTGACGAAATCGTTGAAATAGGCCAGGTTGAGATGGAACAGGCGGTCGCCGCTTGAATGATAGTAGCGATTGAAATCGGCGTGGTCATCCTCGATCGCCAGGACCGCCGGATACCCTTGCGCCCAGAAGGAGGCGTGGTCGCTGGTCGAATTGCCGTCCGCCACGATCTGCGGGGCGAGATTAAGATTGTACGCGCTGACCACGTTAGTGAACGTATCAGCAATGACCTGGTCCGCGGCAGAGCCGTTGCGGGTGTGCAGCCGCAGGGTGGGACCGTCCAGGCTGTCCCAGGCGATCATATCCAGGTTGAGCACGGCGACAATATTGTCCCCCGCCAGGTGAGCCGCGGCGGCGTATTGGCGGCTGCCCAGCAGCCCCTGCTCTTCGCCGGTGAATAAGGCGAACCGGACGGTGCGGGCGAAACGGTACCCGCTCAGGATTTCGGCGGCCAGCAGCAGGCCGGCCGAACCGCTGGCATTATCGTCAGCGCCCGGCGCCAGGTTGCCCGACCAGGGCGCGTCGTCCAAATGGGCCGTCAGCAAAACGATCTCGCCCGGTGTCGTGGACCCGGGCAGGGTCCCGACCACGTCCCGCCCGCTGTAGCCGTTCATCGACCAATCGTAAAAGCCGGGCGACAATCCCAGCGCCCGCAAATGCTCGTAGGCGTACTGGGTCGCTTTTTGAAGAGGCAGGCCTGAGGCGGTGGCGCGGGTGGTGATCCTGTAGGGGGCCGCTTCTACCCATGCCGGCCATTCGCCACTCAAGGCGCCGTCAAGGGCCGTCAATGCCTCTGGCCGGACCTGCTCCAGCATCCCTGCCACCAGGGGATCGGCCGGGAATGTCGCTGCCACCGCCGGAGTAAGGAGGTTGGCCGGCAGGCGGAGGCTGGCGGAGCATACCGCTGCAACCATGAATAATCGCCAGAAAAAGGATTTATGCATGTCGTATGGATTAAATTAGCATGGATGGGACGCATCCCGCAGCGCCCCATCTGGCAGGGTTGGCCTGGCCTCCGCCACACCTGCCGTGAACGGCCTGAGGCTGCCAGGGCCGCCCGGTACCGGTTGGCCGGTACATTCGTTCCTCTTCGTTCCCTCCTTTTTTGCGGGCGGTCACCCGTCCCTGCCTACACCACCGGCTTCCCGTCCCGGTAGAACAACTCGCCGTCGACGCGGATCTCGGCGTCGTTCATGTCGCAGAGCATGTCCCAGTGGATGCCCGAGTCGTTCTTCGACCCGGATTCGGGGTAACCGGCTCCGACCGCCAGGTGGATGGTGCCGCCCATCTTTTCGTCGAAGAGCATGTTCTTGGTGAAGCGGGTGATGCCGTAGTTGGTGCCGATGCCGAACTCGCCCAGGGTGCGCGCTCCCGCGTCGCTGTCCAGCTGGGAGGTCAGCAGTTCCTGGTTCTTGCTGGCGGTCTCTTTGACCACCCGCCCGTGCTCGAACCACAACTGGATGTCGGTGACTTCCTGCCCGTATTCGATGGCCGGATATTTGAAACGCACCCAGCCGTCGACCGAATCCTCCACCGGGCCGGTGAAGATCTCGCCGTCGGGGAAGTTGAGCTGCCCGTCGCAGGGGATGAAGACCCGTTCCTTGACCGACATCTGCAGGTCCACGTTGGAGCCTTTCAAGGCGACCCTTTCATGACCTTTGAGCCAGTCCACCAGTTTCTGCTGCTCCTGCCCGGCCTGCTTCCAAAAAGCCACCGGGTCGGGCTCGTTCAGCATCATGGAGGCGAAGACGAACTCGCGGTAATCTGCCAGGCCCATGTCGGCTTCCTGCGCCATGGCATTGGTAGGATAGACGGTCAGGCACCAGCGCAGGTCGCCCTTGGCGGCCCGGCCGAGGAAAAGCTTTTGCAGGCCGGCGCTGGCCTTGGAGACCCGCGCCATCCGCTGCGGGTCTATGCCGGAGAGGGCGCGGGTATTGTGCTCTGACCAGATGTTCAGGCTGGCATCGAAGGTCTCGGTGATCATTTTACGGACGGGCGAGACGTAGTCCAACTGGGCCTCGGAGGCGTATTTGTAGAAGATCTCGTCGGCGCCGGGGGTGAGGGGCTGCAGGAAGACATTGGCCCCCGCCCGCACGGCTTCTTCGTAAACGGCCAGGGTCAGTTCTTCAGCCAGCGGGTGGGTGCGGATCTGGACCTGCTGGCCGGGCTTGAGCGCCAGGGAGTAATGCACCATCACCTGGGCAAGTTTGGTGATACGGGGATCGGGCATGGGAGGAGTCCTTTCGTTTCGAGAATTCTGAATGGAGGTTCAATCGCACGGAATTTCGAGCAGATTGCCACGTCGCGAAGAACGCTCCTCGCACTGAATAGCGAGGAGATTGCACCGCCACAAAGTACGTGGCTCGCACGTGTGCCTGCTGC
>CAWHSJ010000006.1:0-50063 GCA_963831885.1 uncultured Chloroflexia bacterium
ACCTGCTCGATAAGGCAAAAATCTATTGGCATGCAACCGGATATGGCGAGAGCTCAAATATGTATCCTGAGAAATTCGAGCATTTTGGGTTATCTACAGTTGAGGCCGCACAGTTTGGGGCTGTTCCAGTCGTATTCAATGCCGGTGGACAGCCTGAGATCATAAACCATGCCATAAATGGTTTCTTGTGGAACACAACGGATGAATTAAAAGACTATACCAAACTTCTCATGGATAATGACAGCAGGTGGAGTGACCTGAGCAGCGCCGCTTTTGATTCAATGAAAATCTTTAGCGAGGAAAAACAATTACGATGGTTTTTCTTATTTCTCAGCTCTTATTACAAGTTTGAATGAACCATCCCTGTTGCATTATCTGCCTGGGTGGCAAAAGTGTATGGGGATCAAATTATCTGTAAACTGCACCTGGCCCCAGTGAGAGCAGAGCCAACTAAACTATAATTGCAGATGCGACATCAAGCCTATTAATACAGGATTTTCATGGATTTCACTTCGTTTTTATTTCTGTTTATATTTTTGCCATTCGCCATCATTTTCTTTGCCATAGCCGACCAGCGGTTTCGGCCATACTATTCTCCTTATTTTCAGCCTGATTTTCTTTCTGTGGATGCGGCCGGCCTCTCTTGAGATAATTGTCGGGCTGGTCGTGGTGAATTTCATCTTTGGCCGGTTGATAGAAGCCTGGCGGGCAACAACCAAGGCTAAATTGGTACTGGTTGCGGGAATTGCGGGCAACCTGGGTATTCTGATCTTATACAAATCATTCAGCGCGTACAGTCCAGCTGTTTTCGTTGAGTTTTTTAAGAAGGTTCTCCCTTTCTTTGTCGAAAAATGGCTTTTAGACCTTGTTTTTCCCATCGGCCTTTCTTACATTACTTTTCAGACCATCTCTTATTTGATAGATGTTTACAAAGGCACTTGTCCAAGCGAAAAGAATTTTCTCCATTTCTCTCTTTATGTGTTCTTCTTTCCGAAAATATTAAGCGGTCCAATTACGTTGTATCGATCTGTTGCAAATCAGCTTTCCAATCCATCGTTTGACATCCAAAATGCGGCCTCTGGCCTGCGCCGTTTTGCTCTCGGCCTGGCAAAAAAAGTCCTGATCGCGGATCATCTTGCGAAGATGGTAAATGCGGCGTTTGGGCTGGAGACACCGAATTTCAGCCCTGGCATTGCCTGGCTTGTGCTGGTTGGCTTTGCCCTGCAATTGTATTTTGATTTTTCCGGGTATATCGATATGGCGGTCGGGTTGGGACAAGTGCTGGGTTTCCATCTGCCGGAGAATTTCAATTACCCTTATATCTCCCGCAGCATTGGTGAATTCTGGCGGCGCTGGCACATGACATTGTCAGCCTGGTTTCGCGAGTATGTTTTCTATCCCCTGGAGCGAAGACGTTTCCCTGTGCTGGGGCAACAAGTCAATATTTTGATCGTTTTTCTTCTCACTGGATTATGGCACGGCTTGACTTTGCCTTATATAGTGTGGGGATTGATTCATGGGGTCGCGATTGCCCTGGAGAGTTTATTTTTAGGCCGGTGGCTGAAGAAAGCGTGGCGACCGATCCAACATTTCTATACTTTGTCCATCATTCTATTCAGTTGGGTATTCTTCCGTTCAAGCAGCCTGAATTTTGCATGGTTGTTTTTGAAGCGTTTGTTTGGAGATTCGAGCGGAATGACTGTTTTGCCTTTCTCGGCAACGATACCCGTGCCTTTTATTGAATCGACGTTCTTATTGGCACTTGCCGTTGGCCTGATCCTTTCACTACCTGTCTCGCCCTGGTTGGCCGGCATCCGAAAAAACCTGATAATACGGCAACCAAAGCTTGCTTTGCCCATCCAAATCATTTCTGATGGATTGATACTGGCCTTGTTGTGGGTGTCTATTGCAGCCCTGGCGGGAGGAAGTTTTTCGCCTGGGATTTATGACAAGTTTTAGAAGCAACGATTGATGGTCGCTGGGCTCGAAGGTCAAGACTGCCGGATTTTGGCCATTATGAGAAGATGTGGCACAGCCTATCAAATCTGAGAGGTTCTTTTCCGCCATATACAGGACGTTTTAAGCACCTACCGCTGTATATAGCCATTGGTGGCCTCTGTTTATCGGAAAAACAGTCTGAATCCGGGTTAAAATTGCACGTGTGGCAGATCAGCCGAACTGGCATTGTTTAGCCGATGTAAAAGCGAACATTATTAAATTAAGCCCTTAATATTCCGCTGCCTCCGTCAAGGATAAGAACAGCAGGCATTTAAATCACCAAAATTGACGTAAAACAGATTATTGGTATAGGCAGATAAAAATGGTTTGGATAAATTGAAAACAAAATTGTCAACCCGTTCTCTGATCGCTTCTTACCCATATATATTTCTATCTATTTTCCTCGGGTCCCTTCTGTTTCCTTTTGTAACCGGCTCTGCCCGCCTGGGTGGCCTGTTGGATGGATTTAAGGGGGAAAAGCGATTGATTACCGCATATACAGAAACGCGTCTGGCGCTTGGCGATCAAGTCTTCAACCGTACTATTGTCGGCCGTGACGGCTGGCTCACGTTTACTGACGGATTTGCCCTGACAGGCTTCCAAAACGCGCAGCCTTTCTCAACTCCTGAACTGAACAATATCCAGCAGGCGCTTGCAAATTTCCGGGATCAAGTTCGGGCAGATGGAACCACCTTCCTTTTTGTGATCACCCCGGATAAGCAGAGTATATATCCTGAACATGTTCCCGCCACAGTTCCACATCGCAGCGGGCCGTCCCGGACCGACCAACTAATCACCCAACTTAATCAAAGTGACAACGGTTTTCCACTGTTGGATTTGCGGCCTGTGTTGCTGGAAGCCAAAAGGACATATCCTGTTTACTACGCGACCGATTCGCACTGGACCCCTATCGGTGCCTTTTTTGGGTATCAGAGCATTATGGAGGCTTTACAAGCCTCGTTTCCAAATTTATCTCATCACCCGCTCTCTGATTATAAGATCGTCACATCTGAGCCTGTTTTACATGATATGCCGGGAATCATCGGCAGCAAGTCTCTCGTTGAGGCCCAGATTTCGCTCGTTCCTGATTACCAACCTCAGGCGGGTATGTTTACGCTTGATGTACCATCCCAATGGGGTCCATTGCAGCTTTATTTTTCGGGCATTAACGACCCCAGCGCGCCGACTTTACTGGTTTTTTACGATTCTTTTTTCCCACCAATGTTGCCTATGCTTTCCGAACATTTCTCCCGAGCGGTCTATATTAATTACGTTGCCACACCAACCATCTCTTATACTTCATGGTATAAACAATTTCAGCCAGATATTGTAATTTTTGAAATGACAGAAAGAAACATTGTTTCCATCCCCTGGCTGTTTGGAAATACCCCTTAGGTGATCGCCGAGTTTCTTTTGGTCATCCCATCCGCCTGTCAAAAAGGGCTTTATTCAACTTGGAAGTTCATTTGAATCGACGCAACCATTTTAGGGCAGACGGGGATATGTCATGGTTTTCGGCATTGAGTTTTTCCCAGCACCGCACGCAAATCGAATTTGACTCTGTCCTGCGCTCTGAGGCCGAATCCGCATCAGGACCAAAGGCGAACCCATAGAAGTTGATAACCGATGATGCTTACAAATCCTACAAACAGTCATACCCGATTTTTGAGTGAAAGCCAATTGGCACAACCGGCCAAATGGAGATACCCATGGCCGCAAAGGAGATAACAATGAGACGGCTCACCTCAATATTCACACTTATATTAACTTGCGCGGCCCTTTTTATTGGGGGCGCGAATGTCAGGCCTGTGCGTGCAGATGAGATGGGGCCTGCACGTTATGTGGCTTCCAACGGCAATGATGGTAGCGATTGCCGTTCTTCGGCATTGCCTTGTAGAACAATCCAATATGCGTTGGATATTGCAAACTCAGTGGACACGATCCTGGTTGCACAAGGCACATATACCTATGATCCTGCAGTCAACTCTTGTACGTTCCTGCCACAGAACGGAAAAAGTGTGGTTTGTATTGTTGACAAGATATTGAGTATTTTTGGAGGCTACTCCACCAGCAATTGGACAACAGCCCACCCGGCTGCAAACCTGACAGTAATTGACGGACAAAATGCCTATCGGGGCGTGTTTCTAATTGGCAACAATTCCACAACTGTCAGCCTGGATATGGAAGGTATCACAATCCAGAATGGCCGTACCCAGGGACCCTTTATTCCAGGAGACCCGAGTGGGTTTGGGGGAGGCATGGTTGTTTCGGGTGCCAGGGTGACTTTGAGGGATATGGTTTTTAAGAACAACAAGGTCTATGGCTACAATATGGGTTCAGGGGCAGGCGGCGCAGCCGCAGGTGCGGGCCTGGCAATTAACTGGTCCCAACCGGGAACGAGCAATTTACTGGAAAGAGTTACCTTCGATAATAACCAATCTTTTGGCTCTGCAGGTACTGACCGTGGTGGACTTGCATACGGCGCGTTGTTTGTGAGCGGTTCAGTGACGGTTGATTATGGCACCTTTACTAATAATCGGGCGTTCGCTGGAAGTTCTTCAGGCATTGGAACGAGCGGAGGCCTTTATGGGGATGCACTCGGAGGAGCAATGGGCGGAGGCAGAGGCGCCTGGGTTTTGCGGCATATTGTCGCGACAGGGAATCAGGCTATAGGGGGAAACAATGCCACCATCCCTGGAGGAGCCTTTGGGGGAGGCATCTACGCTGAAGATGCGACTTCCGTCACCATATCTGACTCAACCTTGAGCAATAATGTGGCGACAGGTGGGAATGCCAAGAATGGCGGGTTCGGCGCTGGTGGAGGCATAATGATGTACAACTCGCCAGTAGTGATGGATAGAGTCCGACTGGTCGCCAACAGTGCGATCGGGGGAAACTCAACCGGAGGAGGAAACGCCGGTCCGGGTGGAGGCGGGGGACTCTACCTTTGGAGATCCCTTGTCAATTTAAATTCAAATGCAACGGTCACGAACGCAATCATCGCCGATAATTATGTGACCATGGGTACCGTCGGAGGTACAGTTCTTGGCGGCGGTGGAGGCGGCATCCAGGTGCAGGGGTTGCAGGCCACCATCACCCATTCTACAATCGCTCGAAATCGACTGGGTCCGGCTCTTGTCTCCGGGCAGGGATTGTTGGTTCTGACTGCCCCGGGTGTGTCGGCATCTACGGTGAATGTCAACCAAAGTATTATTTCCAATCATACAGAAGGGGGAGCGGGTGCCGTAGCTGTTCTTGTTCAACAAGGCAACACGGTCAACTTCAATCGCGGCCTGTTTGCCGGTAACACCAAAAATACGAACTCAGATGGTTCACCTATGAGTGCGGGAGCCATTAACGGTGCCATGCTTTCTGCGCCGTCCGCAGGTTATGTTTCACCGGGATCTCCCAATTTCAATTATCATCTCCGGCTTGATTCCGCAGCCAAGGATCAAGCAACAGGCAGTGTAACAGCCGATGATGTTGACGGACAAACCCGCCCGTATAACGCGGTTTCTGACCTTGGCGCGGATGAATATCAGCCTTTTCTTTTATTTGCCGTATCCGGAGATGGTACCTTGCGTTTGAACTGGACAGCAGGAGCCAGTGTGATAACTGGCGGCGTAAATCATTACGAAATTATCGTCACTTGCGCGGCTGGTGCCAAACCGCCGGATCAAGGCAATTGCGGACAGCCGATCAATGCCGGGACGGCAACCACCTTCATGCTGACCGGACTAAGCAACTACAAGCAATATAGTATGGTTGTCAATGCGCGCGATGCCTCTCAAATCCTGATCGCAACCTCGACTACTACATCCACCTTCCCCTCAGACCTATTTCTTTATCTACCTCTATTAGTAAGGTGAAGGCAATCTGAGATAAGTGGACTAATGGAGCAGTAGAAACGCGCCTCGCGAGTGCGTTGCTACTGCTCTATTCATTATTTACCACCAGGTATCAGTAAAGCAAAATATTTTTACGGCAAATAAATACACCCTGCCAATTGAAAATTATGGGGACGGTATGCTACAATGGATGGCAGCCAGCCAGACGCCCGGCCTGATCGAGATCTGAAATTCAATGGACAGACCGCCAAACCCGATCTTCAAGAATTGGACCTGGACCTCTCCGGCAAAAAAAATAGATTTACCAACCTGTGGTGAGCTTCGGCGGGTGATTTTCCAACCTCAGTGCACAGCCCAATTCTCTTTTCGTTGGGAAACACCATTATGAACGTGCTTTTCTTATTATAGGGTGTTGTCCCGGCTTAGTTCTACTGCTTCTTGCATAAATATCTGAACTTAATCCAGGTGAATCTCTTGTAAATCGAATATGGCTGGTTTAGATATTTACGCAGTACTCTGTAAGTGAATGGCTATTTCTTGTTCGACAATAAAAAGAGGAAATGCCTTATGGACGTGAAGAAAATCGTCTGCTACTCAAATTCCTTGAACGTCCAGGATGCAATGGCGCACTTGCGAATTATTGGGCCTTTCCGTCAGGCGGGAATAGAGGTTATTAATGGTATTGAGAATGGGGAAGAATTTCAATGGCGCGTCCTGGAAGGGGATCTAGTCGTCATCCAGCGCGAATTCCCCAGGCAATTTGATGATTATCAAAGAATAGTAGATATTGCCCGAAGGAAAGGAAAACCGATCGTATTTGATCTGGATGACCTGCTTCTCTTTTTACCTGAAGACCATCCAGACAGGCAATCACATTACTACACTTCTTCCCTCTTGCCGATGTTTCAGGCGCTTAAGGAAGCCGACATGGTCACCGTGGCCACACCGAAATTGCAGAGTGTGCTTGCCAATTATAACGACCATGTTGTTGTTCTCCCCAATTATCTCGATGAGACCCTCTGGCAACTCAAACCGCCTGTGTCAAAATCAAAAGATGAGACGCTGACAATTGGCTTTATGGGTGGAAATTCCCATAAGCCAGACATCGAGTATGTGTTGCCAGCCTTGCTGGACTTGATAAAGCGTTACCCCGGGAAAATACGTTTTCATTTTTGGGGCCTGCAACCACCTGCCGAAATGCTTTCTTTGCCCCAGGTGGAATGGACTCCCCCCAATTCTTATTTGTATAAAGATTTTTCAGCATTTTTCCAAACTCAATCCGCAGATATTTTTATTGCCCCATTGACCGACGGCCTTTTTAACCGCTGCAAAAGCCCTCTGAAGTTCTTTGAATATACTGCGCTGGGAGCGCCGAGTGTGCTCAGCCGCCTGGAACCTTATACAGGTGTGGCCATTCATGGGCAAAACAGTTTTCTGGCTGCCTCACCCGATGAATGGACTGATTGCCTGATCCAGTTGATCGAAAGTGACGAACTAAGGCTTCACCTGGCCTCCAACGCTCAATCGACCATCCGTGCGGATTGGCTTTTATCACAAAATGCATTCCGCTGGCAAGACGCGTTTCAAAACCTCTCTCAAGGATCTCTGCATCAACCTCAAAATCAAGAAGAAGTCGTTCAATCCATTAACTTTCAATTGGAAGAGACTTTTTTGGATAAAGATGCAGAGATTAAAGGGCTGACTACGCAAGTGACGGAGAAAGAAGAAGTGGTGCGGGCGTTAAGCGAGCATTTGGAAAAGAAGAAAGGGGAGGTTCAGACACTTACATTCCAGTTGCAGGACACAAGTTTTCGATTAGAACTAATCCTTCGTTCTAAAGCCTGGAGATTACTCCAAATACTCAGGAATATTCGAGTGAAACTTGTGCCTGTTCATAGTCGGAGAGAATCGATTTTGCGCAATGTTTTCAGGGGAATGCGCAAGGTTAAGAATGGTACTTTTCTCGTGACAGGTAAATTCGGATCTGCGGTAAAGAAAAGTAAACTGGCGCAATTATTGAAAGATGGGCGCACCATATCCGCAATAAAAAAATTTGCACGAGAGACCAGCAAGACTGGCCCCAACCCCAGATTAAAATCACCTGCGGTCTCCATTATTATTCCCATTTATAACAAAATTGATCTCACATTAAATTGCCTATTATCAATCTTATCAACCGCCGGTCAAACAGATTACGAAATAATCGTGATGGATGACGCATCGACGGATAGGACCAGTACAGTATTCGCCTTTAATAAAATTAAGGGTTTACGATATTTTCGTAATGTCGTGAACAAGGGTTTTCTGATCAGCTGCAATGAGGCCGCAAAGAAGGCCAAAGGAAAATTTCTCATTTTCCTGAATAACGATACCGAGGTTCATTCAGGCTGGATTGAAAATTTGCTATCCGTTTTCACCATTTTCCCGAAGGCCGGGATGGTCGGATCAAGATTGATCTTCCCCAATGGAAAACTTCAAGAAGCGGGGGGGGTTATTGGGTCCGATGGTTCTGCGGAGAATTATGGACGAGATAATGATCCCCAGAACTACCTCTATAGTTTTGTGAGAGAGGTGGATTATGTTTCCGGGGCCTGTATTATGCTGCCGAAATCGCTTTGGGAAAGCGTTGGAGGTTTTGATAATCAATTTCAGCCGGCCTACTATGAGGACGTTGATCTCGCTTTTAAAGTAAGACAGGCCGGTTACCAGGTTCTTTACCAGCCATTTTCTCAAATTACCCATTTTGAGGGTGCCACGAATGGCATGGACTTAGGGAATGGCGTCAAGCGCTATCAGGTTTTGAACCAAACTAGATTCTTCGAAACCTGGAAGCAAACAATTACGGACTACGGTACGCTTGCTCAAACGCCCGTTTACGTCAAGAGCAATCGCTATACAAAAGGCCAGGTATTATATATCGATCTCGGCACTCCAAAGCCCGATCATTATGCGGGAGATGTATTATCTGAATCTTATATTATCGCATTGCGGGAGGCAGGCTATTCAGTAACTCTTTTACCTTATTTGGACCTTCGGTACGCAAACGGCTACACAGAGGCACTGCAGAAAAAAGGCGTGGAATGCGTTTATTCACCTTATGTTTCTTCAGCTGAGCAATATATCGCTCAAAACGGTTATCGATTTGACTTTGTTGTTCTTTCAAGAGCAGATGCAGCCTCTGGAACAATTGATCTGATAAAAGAGTTCGCCCCCCACGCTAGAATTATCTTTAATACGATCGATTTACATTTTGTTCGTTTTCTGCGGGCAGCTCAACTAAGCGGGATTGAGGAAGACTTTGCCTATGCTCGCAAGGCACAAGAGGCAGAGATAAGCGTAATGCGCAAGGCTGATTGCACTCTTGTAGTAAGCGATACAGAGAAGAAACTTCTCGCTCAGCTTATACCGGATGCATTCGTGGAAGTTGTACCCTTCCCGGCTGACATTTACGAATCTTCGCAGACATTTGTTGAGCGCCGAGATATTGTTTTTCTCGGGGGCTTTATGCATAAACCGAATATTGACGCGGTCCTTTTTTTTGCGCGGGAAATATGGCCGCTCATATCTTCAACAGTGCCTGAAGCCCGCTTCATCATCGGAGGGGCGGATGCTCCGAAAGAAATATGCGACCTTGCCAGCGATACTATCTTGGTGAAGGGTTTTGTCGAGGACCTGGCGCAGTTCTTTGAGACCGCCAAATTGTCTGTTGCTCCGCTGAGATTCGGAGCGGGCATTAAAGGAAAGATTTTAACCAGCCTGGGTTATGGCGTCCCGTGCGTTGCTACCAGCATTGCTTCGGAAGGCATAGGGCTGGTCGATGGGGTGAACGTTCTTCTCGCAAATACGCCCAAGGAATTTGCCGCCGCAGTGATCAAAGCGTACACATCATCGGAATTGTGGTCATCCCTTTCAAAAAATGGGCAGGATTGGATTCGTCAGAATTATTCGCGCCAGGTTGTTTCATCAAGGCTGTTGGATGTTTTCAAAACCATCGCGGATTCCGAAAATAGAAAAGCAACGACGACGGCGAATGAAGAGATGGCAGCAACACCCAATAAAGATATAACAATTAATGGATTTGAAGAGATATATAAATCCATGTTTAGCGTGGCAACCAACCGGGACAAACAAGGCTTTGTATCTCTTTCAAAATCCAAATTTCTACTTAAGGAAACTCCAGCCAAACTGGTGGCCTTCTATTTGCCCCAATTTCACTCCATCCCGGAAAACGATGAGTGGTGGGGCAAAGGCTTTACAGAGTGGACGAATGTTTCAAAGGCGATCCCCCAATTTATTGGACATTACCAACCCCACCTTCCGGGGGAATTGGGTTTTTATGATTTGCGAAATCCTGACGTTCTCCCCCGCCAGGTGGAATTGGCGCAAAAGTATGGGATTTTCGGTTTTGCCTTTTATTATTATTGGTTCAATGGAAAACGGCTTCTCGAAAAACCGATCGAGCAGTTATATGCAAATAAATCGCTCAATTTCCCTTATTGTATTATTTGGGCGAACGAGAATTGGACAAGACGTTGGGATGGGAAAGAAAATGAGGTATTAATTGCTCAAGAACATACGCCTGAAAATGATTTCAATTTCATCCAGGATATAAAGCCCTTTTTGCAAGATGAGCGTTATATTCGGATTGACGGGAAACCCATTTTGCTGGTGTACCGGGTAGAATTACTCTCTGATCCTGCCGAAACAGCCAATCGGTGGAGGCAATATTGTAGAGCGGAAGGGATAGGGGAAATCTACCTCATGGCCGGACAGGTATATGGATTCGAGGACCCTCGCGGGACAGGTTTTGATGCGGCCTTCGAGTTTCCACCTCATAATTTTCCGTATAAAACCATAAACAATTCGGTACAAATTCTAAACCCCGAATACGAAGGGAATATTTTACGCTATCAGGACCTGGCAGATTTTTATTCAAGCCGCCAAATGGATTTGTCTTATGAGCTTTATAAGACCGTTTCGCCTGGCTGGGATAATGATTCAAGAAAACCCGGGAAAGGGGTCACCTTCGCATTTTCAACGCCAGAACGTTATCAACAATGGTTGATAAGCGCTTGTAATTACACCCTGCGGAAAGAAAAAGAAAAAAGGTTCGTTTTCATTAACGCCTGGAACGAGTGGGCAGAAGGCGCACACCTGGAACCGGACCGGCGGTTTGGATATGCCTATTTACGGGAGACAAGAAATGCTTTGTATAATCTGGCAGATCCGCGGGCGGATTCCCAATTATTATTAACGAAAAACGGGTCCGGTCAAAAAGAATAGCCTGCCGAGAAATCTCGAATTCTTTGCTTAAACATTATCGCAAAAAGTAGATTGCATAATGAACAGGCTAGACCGGCTTCAGGAAAAAGACAACCTGATTGGACATCGACCTCGTTAAATTCCACCGATTCCACCTTCCAATTGGCGATATGTTTTTCAAAATATTCTAAAGAGATCGATGTATCTCCATATGTAATATCGCCGTCGACTGGAGGGCGTTCATGCGGAATGAAGGCGTACCCTTTACCGTCATGGACTTTCATCATTTTCGACTCTGACGCGCCTTGGTTGTGAACATGCCAATATTCTTTTGGACGTACGGTGATGACCAGCAAGCCGTCCTCTTGAATATATTTCCGGAGAGTTTCCAAAACAATCCGGGTTGTTTTCTCACTCAGGTGGGTAAATACGGAAAAGGCAAAGATCAGGTCAAACTTTTGTTCAAAGGGGAGAGAATGTGGTACCCAGTCTGAAATTGCCAGATTGGCTTTGACACCGTGATTCTTACATTCATTTATCGATTCATCCCACGGATCTACTCCAAATAAATTATCAACAGGCACGTATTTGTAACATAAGCGCAGCATCCGTCCCCAGCCACAACCGAAGTCCAGGATGCGGGCAGTCTCAATTTTCTTTCCTGTCGATGCGCCAAAGCCGGCGAGCATTGTCTTCATAAAAGCTAAGGACTGCCCCAATAGCATCTCACCATGAGAACCGGTCCAATGGTCCTGTTTTTCATTCGATGGCATAGTCGGAAAGAAAGCTTTGATATGCGGGTAGCGGGGAGGGATGTCGAGTAACAGTTTTCCGAACGTTTCCAGGGGGATTCTTTTGAACAGGTTCGGGATTTCATCCTGTTGTGCCTTCCTTATTTTTCGATCAATTTGCCTCAATTCATTTTCGAACATCAACAACATATTTCTCTCCTTCCAGAACAAATGCAAACCTATATATTTCCTTATCCAGCGGTAATGAGCCAACCATATTATATTCTCTCCGTAATTCTATCTGGTTTCTGTTTTTCAACAGCCGGAATTTAGCGCCCTTTAATAAGGAATTCCCATGAAATGGGATTGCGAAGCAAGGACATACCCTGCAAATCGTTTAGGTTATAATAAATTTCTCGATTGGTTACAAAATTTCTCATTCTTTATGTAATGAAATGGGAAACAGTAGCCGCGATCCAAGAATTAACCTTTGAGGATGAATACCTTTGAATATAAAGACTGTTGTTAACGATAACAGCCAGGTCTATTATCGCGATCAGTATTGGAACGACTTTCAGCTTGTTCTGGAATATATGTGTGAGAACTTTACAGGGGATAAGAACAAGTGGTGGGTGCAGGATTTCCAGGAACGCTTCTGTCAAAAGCCTTTTGAGCATGGCCTGGTCCTAAATTGTGGAAATGGTTGGGTGGAACGGGATCTCATCGATAAAGGGCTGGTTAAGCGGATCAGTGCATTTGATTATTCGATCGACCTTCTTCGTGTCGCCCAAAAAGAAAGAGGTGGGCGTTCGATTTTCTATTTCCAAACGGATGCCAACAGGGTTGACTTTGGTGAGAATCAATTCGACCTGATCGTTAATGTCGCCTCATTACATCATGTCCAGTACATAAACCGTCTTTGTCGAGTCATGTTAAACGCGATAACTGAAAATGGAATACTGGTTAATTTTGACTATATTGGACCTCACGGCAACCAGTACCCATTCAAACAATGGTACCTGATCAACCGTGTTAATCGTTCGCTGCCGGATTTGATTAGGAAATCGCCCATCATAAAACCGCACTTGCCGACGATGTTGTTCGCTGACCCAACTGAAGCAATCCATTCCGAACTGATCTTTGAGTTTATCTCAAGATACTTTGAAATCTTTGAGCGACATGATACCGGCGGCGGAATAGCCTACGAATTGCTTACTTACAACTCCAAACTGAAAAATGTCCCTGTGGAGACATTGGATTTATACATTAGTAAAATACTGGCAATTGACAAAGAATATACCAGGCGCAAGCAAGTGCCGCCTTTATTCTCTTATTTTATAGCCAGGCCGAAGAAAAGGGTCATCCTGGATCAACGGATGTTGGAATATAATCAGGAGAGAGAAGATCTTCGAGAGGAGAAAGCTCGCAAGCATCATGGGGTTTACTCGACTAACCAATATTTTATGCTAATGGCACATTCTCTCTGGAAGAGGCTCGTCAAAGAAGGTCGGACCATTATTTCCCTGGGAACGCGCCTAAAGAATCGGATCCTGCATTAGCATTTTAATTCGGGTTTCTTAAGCCCCCTTTTCGGCGAGCGGCTTTGAAAAACCGGCGTCTCCCCGGTCCCCAAGGCAAGTAAAATTCTGGTTATCCTCCCGTGAACGCCCTTACCAATGAGACACCTTTCCACTTTTGAGATGACTGCCTGCAAAAATGGTTTCAGAACCAACCACACTCCCTGCAGATCGATTCAGTTATAATTAAGTGGCCAATTAAATTCAAGACGTTCCTCTCTTTGCCTTATTTATGGAGATCCATCATGAAATACATTGCGCGTATATCGTGGCTAGTGATAGTTCTTGTCCTGTTCACCCTGGCAGCCTGTGGGAAAGGCACTCCCACCGCTGCCCCATCCGACCCCAACCAGGTTTACACCCAAATCTGGGAAACCGTAGTGGCCGGCCAGACGCAGACGCAGGCGGTTGCGCCGCCCACGCAGGCAGCGACCAATACACCAGACGCCAATTCCACGCCGAAATCCACCAATACACCCCTGATTTCCCTCACGCCTTCCGGGGGCAGTGCCTCGGCGACACCGGCGGTGAATAACACTCCCAAACCTCCGGCGGAGCAGACGTGTGACAATGCCACTTTCGTTACGGATGTTACTTACGAAGATAATTCCGTGGTTCCC
This sequence comes from uncultured Chloroflexia bacterium, assembly GCA_963831885.1. Taxonomy (GTDB): domain Bacteria; phylum Chloroflexota; class Anaerolineae; order Anaerolineales; family Villigracilaceae; genus UBA877. The sequence continues at coordinate 14,037 of CAWHSJ010000006.1, forward strand.
GCCGGCCAGTCTTTCGTCAAGACCTGGAGGATCAAGAATCTGGGCCCCTGCACCTGGAACCAGGACTATGCCGTTATTTATGGATGGGGCGGTGATGGGACTAATTGGAATAAAAACGCGCCTTCCCATTTTTCTGAACTGGTCGCCCCGGGGGAGATGATCGATGTCTCCATTGAGCTCGACGCCCCCACCGAGGCCGGCACCTACAACGGCACTTTCCGCACCCAGAACGAAAATGGTTTTAATTTCGGCCCCACTTTGACGGTCGTTATTGTAGTAAAGTAAATCTCAACGTGTCACTCTCTCAAGAGATCAAAAACGAAGCCCACCGGCTGGGCTTCACTCTGGTGGGAATCACCACCCCAGAGCCTCCGCCCCACTTCTCAACCTACACCCACTGGTTGGCCCTGGGGCGGAATGGTTCCATGGACTACCTTGCGGATGAACGCTCCGTTCAGCGCCGCGGGAATCCGCGCCTGGTTTTACCCGAATGCCGCTCCATCCTGGTCCTGGCCATGGGTTATCCGGATCCTGCGTCAGCTCACGTGTATCCAGCACTGGTGGCTGCTCCCACCGGCCGGGTAGCGGCCTATGCCTGGGGGCAGGATTATCACCTCGTTTTGGCAGCCCGGCTCAAGGCGTTGGGCGTCTTTGTGGAAAGCCAGGTTGGCCATCCGCTGTCGTATCGCTATTACACCGATACCGGTCCGCTGCTGGAGCGTGAATTGGCCCAGCGGGCCGGATTGGGATGGATAGGGAAGAACACCTGCCTCATCAATCCCGGCCTCGGTTCGTACTTCTTTTTGGCCGAGATCCTTTTTGACCTTGAGCTGGAACCTGATCTTCCCTTTACTCCTGATCGCTGCGGGACCTGCAGGCGCTGCATTCAAGCCTGCCCCACCGGCTGCATCCTGCCGGACCGGACGTTGGATGCCCGCCGGTGCATCTCCTACCTCACCATCGAAAATAAAGGCATTATTCCTGCGGACTTGCGCCCGTTGATGGGGGAATGGGTCTTTGGCTGTGATGTCTGCCAGATGGTCTGCCCGTGGAATCGTTTTTCAGCAGCCAAAGTTGACCCAGCCTTCCTCCCCGAACCTGGGGGGTTCCATCCAGTTCTGGAGGCCGAACTGGCATTGACTCCCCGGGAGTTCAACCGCAAATTCAAGCAGAGTCCCATTCAACGCGCCCGCCGGAAAGGTTATCTGCGTAACGTTGCCACAGCCCTTGGAAATTCCGGGAACCTCCAATCCCTGCCGGCTCTCGAAACGGCTGTGCAGAGCGAAGAACCTGGCCTGCGCGAACACGCTCTGTGGGCTATCGATAGGATCCGGAACAAATAGGAAGAGAGCCTGAAAGAGCCAACAAACAATATGATGAACACTTTACTCCTCGCCACCAATAACCCGGGAAAAGTTGCCGAAATCAAAGCCCTTCTGGCCGGGCTTGACCTGGCCATCCTGACCCCTGCAGAGGCCGGCATCCACCTCGAGGTGACAGAAGACGGCCTTACGTATGCCGAGAATGCTTCCAAAAAAGCGGTTGCTTTTGCCCGGGCTGGCCGGCTGACCGCCCTGGGCGATGATTCGGGTTTGGAAGTGGAGGCGCTGGATGGCCAGCCGGGTGTGCATTCACACCGCTTTATCCCCCTGCCGGATGCCACTGATGCCGACAGACGCAAGTACCTGCTCAGCTGCCTGCAGGACAAACCTCGTCCCTGGCTGGCGCATTTTCACGCTGCGATCGCGGTTGCCCTGCCCTCAGGGCTGGTCCGGCTGGCTGCAGGACGCTGCGACGGGGAGATCATCCCCGCTGAACGCGGCCATAATGGTTTTGGTTACGACCCCATCTTTTATATTCCCGACCTTGGCCACACCATGGCCGAACTAGGCATGGACGAAAAAAACCGCCTCAGCCACCGGGCCCGCGCGGTCCAAAATGCCCTCCCCATTCTTAAAGAAATATTCGGCCTGTCATAATAAGCGAGGCGAGGGGTTATCCCGCTCGCCTTGATTGGGGGTTTCAACCGAAAGACGAAAATATTTTTGCGTTTAATATTCCACAATTAAATAATATACATAATACGAAAAAATCGTATCAATCCTTTTGTAATTCCGTGGCAAATAACCTGTTTACATCCCCGGAATAAAGGGGATCGTTGCCAGGAAAACACTGATCAATTTGGCCATATGCTGCGGCTGTTCGAGAATGAGCATATGACCGGCTTCGTCCACCGTCTGCAAGGCTGCGCCGGGTATCCGGCTTGCCAGAGTCTCTGAGAAATGCAGCGGGGTTAGTTTATCCCCCTTACCGCAAACTACCAGCGTTGGCGTTTTGATCGCCTCCAGGCGCCCGCTTACATCAAACCGGTCACAGGCCAGCCAATCTCCATAGAGAAGCGTCTGGCGGATTTGAGTCAGGCGTTTGAAAACGGTCTCGCGCAAACTCTCCGGTGTGTTCCCGTGGAAGGATAGTTCCTGTAAGTAATTGATTGCCAACAATAGGGTGGACGGATTTGCGCCGTTCTCGAGTACCGGGGCAGGCATGGGCAGACGGCTGCCAGTCGAGGCGAGAAAAATCCCCGCCACGCGCTCGGGATGATCCAGGGCCAGGATAAGTGCAATCGCGCCACCCATTCCGTGTCCACCCAACACTGCTCGTGAAAGTCCGGCGGCATTCAGGAAATCCACGATACGACCGGCATAATCCTCCACACTCTGGCAGCCCAGTCCCTCTGTTTTGCCATGGCCCGGCAGGTCCAACGTGAAAACCCGCCTCTCCGGCAGCCGCCTTAATTCCGGCGGCCAGGATAAATGTTCGCCTCCCGCCTCGTGGATGAGCACCAGAGACGGTTTCGCCAGGCTGCCCCCCTCGTGCAAAAAATAATGTAACCCTGCCGCGGTAGGCATATTTACTGCTTCTTGTATAAATAACTAAACCTGCGTTGACCAAATTACACGCACAGACCATGTTTTCATTATTAGATATTTACGCAGTACTCTGTAGTTGTTTATGGATCAGGATTTTTTCGAGGCGTGATGCAGCCGGTCGGCTGCCTCTTCTGACAATGGAATGTAGACCAGAACCCGCGTGCCTTTACCGACAGCAGATTTAATCTCAAGCACCCCATTGACGAGTTCAGTGCGTTCGTTTAAATTAACCATGCCCAGGCTGCCGCGCTGGTCGTAAGCCCGGTTTACGGCGGCTACATCAAAGCCGACGCCATCATCCCGTACCTCCAGCAGGGCAATTTCTCTTTCGAAGCTGCGCAATGTTACCCAGATGTGTTCGGCTCGCGCATGTTTACGGGCATTGTTTACAGCTTCTTCGACAATATAAAAAATGACGCCTTGTTTTCCCATCTCGATCTTTTGCTGCACATCCTCTTGCACGGCGATCTGGACGTTTTGAGAGTAGGTCTCTCTCATCTTCTCTGCCATGGCTTCCAATGCCGCCGCCAATCCCTGCGATTCCAGCACCAATGGTCGCAGCGTGAAGAGCATATGGCGGATTTCCTTGGTCGTCCGGCGGGCCAGTTCCTCGATCCGGCCTAATTCCTGCCCGGCAGCCTTCGGATTCTTCTCCAAGATCCGCTGGGCCATATTTACCCGCATGGCAATTGCAGAGACGGATTGGGTTGGGCCGTCGTGCAGGTCCCGGGCCAACTTTTTCCGCGCTTCCTCCTGGAACTCGATCATGTGTTCGCGCTCATCCACAACATCTTGATACAGCCGCGCGTTCTGGATGGCGATCACCGCCTGCCGTCCCAGGATGTCCAGGATTTCCCGCCGGTCGGCACCAAAATAACCCGGCTGCGGATGCCCGAAGAGCAGGATGCCATACGCACTGAAGCCGCTCCGCAATGGAAAGCAGTAGATCTCTTTCGCTTTTCGGAAAGCAACAAAGCGGGTCAATTCCGGATCGTTATCCACATCCTTGAGCAGTACCGGTTTATCCTGCTCGATTGCCTGGGCCACTGCACCTGCCCGGCCGTGTAAGACAACCCGCATGTCAGCCGGAGTTAATCGCCGCGCCGAGCCAACCGTGAGCGTTTCTTCTTTGGAAAACAACAGCACCGCGCAAATAAGGCGATCGTCTGCAGCTGCCTCTATATCAGTATTCAAGGCACTCAGGCTCAGGTCCAATAGCGATTCGAGTACCCGCTGGTAATTCAGGGTGGTCAACAGGGTGGAGGTCAGGCTGTAAATGGCTCGCAGGCGTTCACTGCCCACACGCATCTTATTCTGGCGGATATCCTGTTGAACCTGGGCGTTACGAAGGTTCATCCGGACAAAACGCGTGCATAAGCTGCCAAATATACCCGCCAGGATGAAAGTGAACAACACCGAAGCACCCAACACGGTTAAAGCCATTGGAGCCTGGGTCTCAATGATCGTTGCAGCTGCTTGAGCTACGCTCATGATGGTTGCCGTGATCAGCGCGCCGGTCAATCCAAAATAGAGCGCGGCTGTGATCACCGGCAGGTAAATGATCCAAAAAGCCGGATTTCCAAAATCTCCCCCCAGGATGAAATATACACTTGCAAACAGGATGTCTATGACCAGGCAGATCTGCCTGTGGGAGGGCAAACGCCGGTTTAAGCCCGCCACCAAAGTCAGGCCGATGTTCCAAACGGCCAGGCCGACCAGGAGTACGTTTACCGGAAGGAGAAGTTTTTCCCCGATAGACAATGACACGACCATTCCCAGCAGGAATATCCAGCGCAGAGAAATAGTGAACCAATCCACGGAAATTGTCTGATCGGATGATCGCATGTCCCTATAATAATAACGCATTATTCGATTTCCAGCCCTCACAGTTTTGGAAATATTTTATAATTTTCCCCCAACGCATGGAAACGCCTTTAGCCGTTCAATTTTAAATCCTCGCCTTTTCTCACCAGTGCTGCCGCCGCGCTCACAATCCCCAGGCTGACCCATAAATAAGGGAGAGCAAAAGTGTCAATACTAAATCCCTCAAATACGAAAGCGATCAGAACAAATAATCCCGCCCATCCGATCATTTTGAAAAAAGGATTTTTGCTTAACTTCATGGACCAGCTGGATCGGATCAAAACATAGAACCAGGCTGCGAAGGCTGAAAAGCCGACGATACCTGTCTCTGCCAATAACCGTACCCAGAAACTCTTGATGTTGGGAAGCGCAGTGAAGCGGTAATAATCATTCATGACTTCCGGAAGGTTCCAACCAAATGAGGGGAGAGAGTGTTGAAAAAAGAACCCTGCATTTCCCAAACCCACTCCGACCAAAGGATGGATGCTAAAAACATTCCACCCCGCCCCCCAAAAGACAACCCGTTCCGCAAAAGCCAGGTAGTTAAAAACGTTATAGATATTGCCTGTTATAAGTTTTAGTTGGCCAAGTGATGTAACCTGGAAGAAGCGCGCTAATCGCCAATCCAAATGGCTTAACCCATATACCAAAGTAAATGTCCCCAGTACATAAATTCCCAGGAAAACCAAAACGATGCTGATAGGGAGGAGAACGTGGGCGATCTTTTGAAAAATGGCTGGAGAATGTGCAAAACGTTCCAGGCTCCATTTTTGTAAACGTTTGGCCAAATAAACATTAAAATAAACCCCCAGGAACGCGATAACAAGAAGGAAAGATACCATGCTAACTCGCGAGGAAAGCACCAGGACTGTCACCCCGATCAACAGGAGAATATTTTCCAGACTGATTTTCCACAAACGGAAACGGAAGGCTGACCACCTGATGATTGTCGCAGCCAACCAAAAGGGTAGATAAATGATGTTTAATTGATGTGTCATCCAGGAAGGTTCGAAAGCAAAGCCAGTCATGCGATGAAGATTGAAATACAGACCTTGAATTGAAAAAATGTGCTGGAAATTTTCGAGTATATCCGGGTCCTTACCGGGAAACACAAATATGAAAACCCCCTGAACCAGCGCCCACAGGAGCAGGATTGAGCCGCTTATGTTGACCAACTTTAGCGTAAGTAAAACCCGCTGGCGGGACCTGGAGAGCCAACTGGCAGTCACCAAATAGAATGCTAATCCAACCAGCAAGGTCAGGATGGCATTGATTTCCTCGGCGGGTATTCCTTTGTTCTTAAAAGGGGGAATGTCCAGGAAAAAGGCTGCGGCACTGGCGGCAATCGCAAATGAAGCGAAAAAGAGCAGGGGAATACTCTCCCGTGGAATGGTTCCTTTTTTAAGAGATAAACGACAAACCAAAAAACCGCCAGCCACACTATTGGGATAAAAGATGCCGGAGCGACCATAGCCCCTCCTGCCAATCGAGACAGAAGCGGGAAACTGGTGATTGGCAGCAGAAGGATAGTGGCTGCCCAGGCAATATCCAGCGTAAGGCGGCCAATGCGCTTGAATCTCTCAGCCACGGTGCAGAACCTTCTTACTGTTGGCCGCCCATAAGGAGATGACAAATCCGATACATGCCCCTGCCATGACCATTGTTCCAAGGTTATAGAGGCTTGGACTTGTTGGCGTGGCGGCGGGATCCGTCAAAGCAAATGTCATGATGGAGAGAACCCCCTTGCTCAGGCTTTTCTCCTGGATCCACTCACTGATCCAGTTCTTTATCGTGACTTGAATCTCCCCGTATGATTGCGCCAATCCCGGATCTGAGCTGTTCTTTGCCAGACCGCTTATTTTGTCTTCAAGTATATCCACCTGAATTGCGTGCTCCAGGGCAATATCCAACGCCTCCATGCCCTTTTCAGCCCAGATATTAGCGATTAATGTCGCGACTGTTGGTTCGCGATCTCTGACATGGAGTTCCCAGACCGATTGCTTTCTTTCCAAAAACATTTGCCGCTGTAGTTGGTTAAAATCGATCGGGAAGCCGCGTGTGCGTGCTTCTGCAATGATTTGATTTTTCACTGCGATAGAATTAATGATTGCTTCAGCAGCGTTGAATGCATGATCTTCTTCGTACTGGGTCATCTCCCACTTATGAAATTCCATGGTTACCGTGATTGTAGCTGTGGCTTCATACACGGGCGGCTGGAACAAGTGAAATACCCAACCGGTAATTCCTCCCAGAACGGTTAGGAGTACGATGATCCACCAGCGCGTCAGCGCGCGCTCAACAAATTCACGCGGGGAGAATTCGTGTTCGTTCATGAGATGATTCTATGACCCTGCCTGACTACTTTTGCACGATCCCGCCAATGGGGGTAAAGAAAACCTCATTCCAACCCTCCCGCTCGATCATTTCTGCATAGTTCATAGACCGTCAAAGTCTTGGAATTTACTAATTTTATTGAAAACTCTTCTTCTGCTATTCTTCGACCGCAGGTGCCCATTTGGTTTCGCATCTCCGGGTTCTGTAGTAAACGCCTTAATGCGCTGGCCAGTTCAGGAACATCCCGCACCGGAACCAGCAAACCATTTTCCCCCTGCCGGACTACTTCACGACAACCCGGTATGTCGCTTGCGACGATTGGGCGGCCACAGGCGGCGGCTTCGATCAATGTTTTGGGTACACCCTCCCTGTAAAAGGAAGGGAGACAGACAATCGATGCCTGTGTATATACGTCTTCCATTTTCTCTTTCCAGCCCCACCATTCTATCACACCCTCTTTTTCCCATTCCTGCAGTTGGGATTTGTGTACCGAGACAGGGTTATCGTCATCGCTGTCTCCCACCAGGGCAAAGCGAGCCGGGATGCCTTCGGCCTTTAGCAATGTTGCCGCGTCGATGAATTCTTTCAACCCTTTATCCCACAGCATACGGGCTGGTAAAATGACCAGGGGTGTGCCTTCCAATAAAGGCCTGGGTGAAAACTTTTCCAGATCCACGCCCGAACCACGGATCATGACCATTCGTTTCGAATTTGACAGGCGGTTTTCCAGAAAGAAATCCCGGTCTTCTGGATTATGGAAAATCACCCATGACCCATGCAGAACCAGCCGGTAAAATGCCTTTATGATGCTTCGCAGCCACCGGCGCGATCCGCCCCCTTCCGTAAAAACGTACCCAAGACCTTCCACGGAATTTACCACGGACGTGATTCCCACAAGATGACTGGCCAGCGAACCATATAATACACACTTGACCGTAAAGTGGTGAACCAGTTGCGGTGCTTCCAGCCGGTATAGTTTATAAAGCCGGATGATCGTCTTCATTTCTTCAATTGGATTGAGACCGCGCCGTGCCATCGGGAAACATACCCAGCGGAATCCCTGGTCCCGCAGCCTGGGGGCGTACGGGCCATCCGGAGAGACCAATACCACCTCGTCACCGCGCTCGCGCAATGCCTGCGCCAGCTCCAGACGAAAATTATAGAGATACCAATCGGTATTGGCGAACAACAAGATCTTCACTGAAATTCACCTTAATATGCGCCCAATTCAAATAACGGTTATTCCTATCCGATGACTTACCGGGATCCGACAATATATATTAGTGGCGTAATGGCAGAATTAATTGTACGAACTGTTCTCTGCGCGAATATCGCGCCATGCAACCCGCAATATTGGACAATAAAGAACGATGGCATGATTGCCTGCACGTAAAAGGCGGAACAGCGCCCGTCAATAACGGTTAATTAATATTAATACCCGCATGATGGCATCATCAATTTTTCGTTGCCGCCAAATAGATCTGGATATCGCCAGGCGGACTCGATCTTTAAATGAGGATTTGCCGGAGATCACGAAATCCAGGATTTTGCGCTGGTCTGCTGGTATCTTGTCTCCGAACATATTAATCATTGACCTCGCCTGGTCAGAAGATCGGAACATCCCATCCTCAGACCGGAAGAACCTGATCACTCTGCGGTTTACATCATCTTTAAATGAAGTTGCAGCTCCAATGTTATTACGGCCATGCAGCCGATATTTAATGCCGGGATGATCATCAAAAACAATCTGACCAAAACAAGATACAATGAGATAGCACCACCAGTCGTGCATGAGACATTTTAATGGGATCCTGGACAATATTAATTCTCTTGCAGGCTTGTTGATCACGATGGTGCAGCCTATGGCAATATTTTCGACGAGCGCATTTCCGAAACCAATACACCGAGGAATTCTGGACCATTGAAGATGGTTAAGATTTTCATCGACGTACTCAAGACGTGAACAATAGAGTGCAGGGATGAATTCGGAAACTGGATCGAGTTTATTCACGGCCCGCGAAATTTTTTCGGTAAGCCAGACATCATCTTGATCACTGAACGCATAGTAATCAAAATCATTGCCGGCTTCATCTAAAAGACGAAAAAAGCTCTGCGCCGGTCCAAGGTTTTCATTTGAAGGTAATATCAGGAAGTCAAAAGTGGAGACTCCTTGATATTTCTTCAATATCTGCAGCGTCTTATCTGATGATCCGTCATCCCGGACGATCAGGGTTATATCCCGGTATTCTTGTTTCTCAAGACTGTGGAGATATTCGTCAAGATATTTATCGCCATTGTATGTTGATAACAGAACCGCAACTTTACTGGTTGACATCAAGAGACTTTCGGCAGAAATCTAAAAAAAGAATGCCCCGTATGGCGAAAAAAAGGGGGGTGGCACCCCGCGGAACAATAAGCGGGTCAACCTCCATGGTCTATGTGCGAAATATCGTCGCTTATTTATTCTAAATGGCATTCTTGATGGAAGTTTTTTCTCATGATACCATACTTGATTGTAATAAATGACGGCGGCTCCTTCGGAAATGCCGACATAAGATATAAAATAGGGGACGTTAGCAGGGAAGCCCGATGAACCATAACCTGAGATTGGCGAGGATCAAAATCTTTTGCCTGCAGGCCCATCAAGTTTATGATAATGAAATAAAAAGATGAAATCTGTTCCATTCCTCGATCTAAGCTCACCTTATTTGGAATTGCGCGACGAACTGGATGCCGCCTATCATCGTGTAATGGAATCGGGCCGGTATATCTTGGGGGCGGAAGTAGAAGCATTTGAAGCGGAATTTGCCGCTTATGTGGGGGTGAAGCACTGCATCGGTGTTGGCAACGGGCTGGAAGCATTGCACCTGATCCTGCGCGCTTACGGCATCGGCCCGGGAGACGAAGTCATCGTACCTGCCAATACATATATTGCCACCTGGCTGGCGGTATCCTACGCTGGCGCCAGGCCTGTTCCCGTGGAGCCCGACCCCAGAACTTATAACCTGGATCCCAACAAAATAGAGGCTGCCGTCAATTCCCACACACGCGCGATCATCCCCGTTCATCTATACGGCCAACCTGCGGATGTGGATCCCATTTTGGATATCGCCAAACGTCATAACTTAAAAGTGATTGAAGATGCCGCTCAGGCTCACGGGGCCAGTTACAAAGGACGCCGGGCGGGTTCTTTGGCCGACGCGGCCGGGTTCAGTTTTTACCCGAGTAAAAACTTGGGAGCGCTGGGCGATGCCGGCGCCGTGGTGACAGACGAGGATGGATTGGCCGAGCGGGTGCAAGTCTTGCGCAATTACGGTTCCAGGTCCAAGTATGTCAACGAGGTGAAGGGGTTCAACTCTCGTTTGGACCCTATACAGGCGGCTTTCCTGCGGGTGAAGTTAAAATATCTGGAGGAGTGGAATGCCCGGCGGCGCCTCGTGGCTGACCGTTACCTGCAAGCGTTGGACCGGGTTGCAGGTCTGGTTTTGCCGGTGGTGCCAGAGTGGGCCGACCCATGCTGGCATATCTTTGTGATTCTCCACTCCAGGCGGGATGCCCTCCAACAACATCTCGAACGGGAAGGGATCGGCACATTAATCCATTACCCGATCCCGCCTCATTTATCAGGTGCTTATGAGGTTGAGGGGTGGAAGCCCGGGGATTTCCCGATCACTGAACGGCTGGCGAAAATGGCACTCAGCCTGCCCATAGGGCCGCATCTGGACCCAAAATCCCTGGAAGAGATCATTGCTGCCGTAACGGAATTTGAATGAGCAAATCTCTTCTTTTCGGCATATGAGTTGGGACGGCATAGTTTCCAGGCACAATAGGGCAGTGTATTCCTGGCGGGGGCTGCAGACCCTGAAGGGCGAGACAGATTTTTTAAACATCACAAAACCACTTGGGTAGAATTTTACGTAATTGCCGGGAGTGGCACGGATAGATTCTTACAACTCGAGTGCTTGATGGCGGTCACGATCCAGCCAGTGCGCACGTCGGGCAAGGCCTTGACGATCTCGATCGGCAGAGCGGCGCAGAGGATGGATGAAATCGTCGAAAAGAATATGCGGAAGGTGGCCAGGGAGGTACGCTCGTTATAATCCAGGGTCAGCTCGGCCTGCAAGGCGCTGTAGTTGAGCGTGACGATACTGACGATGGTCGAGAAGAACAGTTAGGTGCCGATCACGTAGACGAAACGGGCAGTCTCGCTGGTGTAGTTCACCGGATAGAACATGGCGAAGAACGACACGAACACCAGCGGAATGCCGGCTAGCAGATAGGGGCGGCGGCCCAGTTTTGTGCGGGTCCGGTCGGAGATGACCCCTTCGAAGGGATCGGTGATGGCGTCATAGATCTTGCTGACCAGGATGACGATACCTGCCAGCCCGGGGCTGATGCGCACCACGTCGGTCAGGAAGACGATGTAAAAGAAGCTGATCAACGTCCCCGCTCCGCCGCCGTAAAAATCGCCCAGACCGTAGCCGAGTTTTTGCCAGAAGGTCAGCTTTTCAGAATCTTTTTCCATGCGGCTCCTTTTAAACCACAGTCTTTGGGTCGGTCCGGGCAAGCGACCACCGGCCCATACTACACTGCCCCGTTTTTACTGGATATTTCAAAAATAGGCAAGTAGGATTGGTTGATAAAATAGAATTGTGGAGGCCAATTGCAGACTTATATAATTGTGCATAAATGATATCCGATTATTTATAGTAATAGTGCATCGTTTCGATAATGACTTTTGGAGCCAATATCTGTGGGAACCCTCCTGTGCCTCAAGATTCCTCTGATTTCGATCTGGTTCAACTCTTGAAGCTCTTGAGTAAAATGTCTTCCGTGTCTTCGTGATATAATGTAACCACAATTGTAGACACAATAGAAAGGATATCTGACATGGTTACCGTTGGTGTTCGTGAATTAAAGCAACAGGCGAGCGAATTGATCCGCCTGATCCGTGAAACCGGGAACGAGGTACAGGTGACATATCGCGGCAAGGTTGTTGCCCTCCTTGTTCCGGTTGTTTCGCCGGAAAACAAGATGAGCGAACAGCGCGCCTGGGTTAGTGTAGACACCCTGGCTGCGGAGATTGGTGCTCTCTGGCCGAAGGATGTTTCCGCTTCCCAGGCAATCTCAGAAAGCCGCCGATGATGCCTGGGCGGGATCTTCCTGTAGAGGATTTCGTGGTGGTGGATGCAAGCGTCTGGGTTGCCAGGCTGGTATCAAGCGACCAATTCTATAAACCTGTCAGGAACTGGATGGAAGATCAGCGTTCAAGAGGTGTAAGATTTGTTTCTCCTGCCCTTTTACTTCCAGAGGTGGGAGGTGCAATTACCCGACGCACAGGGGATTCAACTCTTGGCAGGAGGGCAATCACTCGTTTGGAACGCCTTCCAGGGCTTCGGCTGGTGGAAATGGATAACCAGCTGGTTAAGGAAGCGGCTCGCCTCAGCGCCAAACTAGGTTTGCGGGGAGCTGATTCGCTTTACGTGGCTACAGCCCATCGGCTGAGTCTGCCGCTGGTAACCTTCGATATGGACCAGCGTGAGCGTGCTCAGGGACAGGTGAAAATCCTGATTATTCCTTGAGAAGGTGACCATGCTACGAAAAGTATTCAGGACCGGCAACAGCTCGGTCGTTTCTTTACCCGAGGATCTGCTCGAAGCACTGGGCCTTCAGGATGGGGCAAAAGTCCTGGTTATACTCGACTGGAAGAACCGTCGGATCCTGATCCGACCAGCCGAAGGCCTAACCGAAGAGTTTTTCCGCCAGGTTAGCGAATTCATCGAAAATTACCGACCGGCTCTGGAAGCCCTCGCTCATGACGGAGGGCATTGAGGCATCTGCCAGTATGAAGAATTCCATCGTTCGTCTACCATCCTCTGCTCTGATCTCGCTCCGAACCGGCTTTGGAAAGAAGCCAGCCGCGCCGGCGATGCTGCCGCGGCGAAAAATGTCTTTCACAGTTTTCAACAATTACCTGTGTTGATCATCTATCTTTAACCGAAGCAGATAAAAAAATCGTAGCGGAATTAAACAAAAAAGGAGAGGCGGTTAGCCTCTCCTTTTGGTGGAACAAGATGACCTGGGTTTAGACCACCCAGGCACGGGGAGCCAGGTAAGCGAATACGCCCGGCAGCCGGGCCAGATCATTGACGACCACGACCTTGGACGCCACCGGTGCGATCCTTTCCGGCACGCCATCAGGAATTACGATGGCGAATGTCCTGGCGCGTGCCCTCTCCGGGATCAGAAGGGGCAAATGACCGTCGCCGTCGGTCAGCAGAATATGAATATGGTCGGGAAATTCCATCCAAACGATCGGCAGCCAGGCAAATGACGTTTCATTTCCGTCGGCTGTAGACATCGGGAGACCGGCCACATGACTTGCGAAGAGAGCATCGGCGCTGTAATCAGGTGCATGGTAAAAATCTCCCTCAAACAGGGTCACCCGGACATCGCCTCCTACCCGGCGAATCGCCAGAGCGATCGCCTGGGCCGCGAGAAGGGCCTGTGACCATTTTGCAGTTCCCATGCTGCCGGAGTGATCCACGTGGAGGACCACTTTTGGCGAAGGTTGGCTGCTGAACCGGCTGGGTAGTTCCAGCCTGAAGGGCAGCGGGTCCTGATGCAGGGCCGCAATGCGGTCCAATCGGCCCGGCGCCGGTACGCTCAACTTCCCCTTTGGGGTCTGGAAGCGCACCGTCAGTTTGTTGCCCAATCGGACCGACTTGATGGGTGGCGGGAAGATCCCGAAAGGCGCACCGACAAATTCTTGTGGGGTGCGGCTGACTTTTTCCGCCTGGCTTGCCGTGACAGAAGGCAGGCGATTGTCAATCATCCGTCTGAGCGTAGGCAGGATCTCGCCTCCACTGGAAGTGGAGGTTCCGCCATGCTCCATCCCGCCGTCTGAAACGCCGGCAGGTCCACCGCCCCGACCTTCTTGCATTTGTCCATCACCTTTCCCGCTGCAATCGCCGATGGGTTCACCAGCCGGCAGGATCAGCTCAGGGTATTGGGAGGTCAGCAGCCTCAGAAAATCGGGTAGCTGATCGGCAGGGAAATCCACAACTCTACCCATCGCTTCAGCGCAGGACCGCACACGTGCAGCGATCCTGGCCGGCACTCCCAAGGTCGGCCCCCGTGGAGTAGGGGGATGATAGCCGTAAGAACGGGAGGGCTTATAACAATAGCGGAAGTACAGGGTAAATACTTGCAGGGCATCCAGGAAGGATTCTGCGTTTTCCAGTTCGATCTTGTACTGGTTCATCATCACGCGGCCGATATGGCCCCGCGTGGCCGAGAGAGGCGCCTCCAGGCCTGGGAAAAGGCCCGCCACCAGCGCCTCGCAGTGGATGTCGAGAAGGATATTTACAAGCCAGTGAGGGACGTGCAGCTCCCTGGCGACTTTATCCATCTCGTCGAGCGGCTGCAGCCAATGGCCGAATTCATGGGCCAGCAGGCCGAGCCACACCGGAGCCGCCTTCACCCGTTCGGATGGATAGTTCAGCCCGAGGAAATCAACGGGCATCCGGATCCAGAGCGAGCCATTGGTGGAGGCGGTTTCCGAGTTCGATAAGAGAACGGTTGGGCGGTACACGCGGCTGGCGCCCGGGATGATCATGTCGATCAATAAGGCAACCTGCCGGGTGAGCACTTCGCCCAGTTTATTCAAGAGGGCCGGGAGCGGAGTAACACCCGGGACGGCTCTCTTGTTTGTCATTGGCGCGGGAGTGGGGATTGTCATCTCGCAGCTCCTAGAAAGGAACCGGGATCTCCTGCGTGAGGAGTCCCAGACCACCGACTTTGGCCGGCAGGGATTTCTGCAGGTCATCCCGGGTGATCCCGATCGACAATCCCTCCAGCGTAGAGACGAATCCATCTGCGCCGGCAGAATCCAGGAAGGACAGCCGGCGGACATAGTTGGCGACCAGGGCCAGGTCATCCGGTCCCGTCGCCTTGATCATGGCCTGGTATTCGATGGGCAGCGCCATGGCCCCTTCGCTCACAGAGGTCCAGGAGGCCTGGATGGCGGTGCGCACGCGCTTGGAGAAATTGTCGGCCACCCTTGGATCGAAATCCACCCTCACCGGCTCGGTTCGCCGGATCAGCGCAGGGTCGATCTCCGTTCCCCAGGGATTGCCGGCCAGGCAAATGCTGATGTCTTCCGCCTTTACCCAGGCATCACCCCAGAAAGGGGCAGAGGTGATATGGATGTCATGCCCGTCGCAGGGAACACCCATTGCTCGAGCGACATCAGCCGGTGTGACCAGCAGGAAGCGCATCAACCCATCTTGCACACGGCGGTTGTTACGCGGGAATTCGTCCA
The DNA here is from genome assembly GCA_963831885.1 of uncultured Chloroflexia bacterium. Taxonomy (GTDB): domain Bacteria; phylum Chloroflexota; class Anaerolineae; order Anaerolineales; family Villigracilaceae; genus UBA877. Next base: position 29,487 of record CAWHSJ010000006.1, read on the forward strand.
GCAGAAGATGCACTTTCTGCTGCCTGGCCCGTTCACAGGCTACCGCGATGGGGCCGGGAAATTCCTGGCCGTTTACGTGGACGATGCCTACCAAATCGGATTCCGTCCAGGCATCGCTGCCGGCATGTTCGATGAATGCCATGCCGTGATCGAGGGCCATTTGGCGATTGGCGCTGGTTTTGCCGCAGCCGGTGGGACCGATCAGGAAAGGAATGGCGCCGCTCTGGGAGACTTCCCAGATCTGCGCCGCCAGTTCGGCCACGGCTCGCGTAACGGCCTGCCTCACTGAGTCCTTGAAGGATGTGGGAGGCAGCGGTTCCTCTTCTGCAGGGTTGCCTTTGCGAGGGTCGCGCGTGACCGGCGTAGTATCACCTCCAGTTTGGTTTACAAGCATGGGTTGGCAGGCGCCCCAGGAAAGCAGATGCTTGCAGGGACGGGGAGGTTCCAAGGTCCAACCGCCGGAATCCAGCCAGTCCGGGCAGGTACAACCTACCCAGAACTCAGCGCCGCTTGAGGAGGCGCAGGTCATGAGGATGGCCGTCAGCGTGTAGGGCTTTTTGGCGTTCCCCTGGTATTCCGTTTGGGCCTTGAAGTAGCCAGTCCCGTTGCCGTTGTTCACCGGTTCCCACTTGACCGCGGGGATGGCGAATCTTTTGGCACTTCCCAGGCGGTGCGAATCCACCTGGTAATGCGCGGGCGACTGGTTCATGAAATCGAGCAAGGTTTGGTTCATAGGTACTCCTTTACATGGATTTGGACATAGGGCAGAGCCGGCCAGCGGCCGGACCTGACAGTTGCCCGGATCGGAGTCGAACCGAATCGCTCACGCCTAGACGTCGGCGAGCAAAGCGGCATGGTGGGGGCATGAAATAGTTTGGAGTATCTATGTGAGGGATGGGAAAACTACTTTGAGGGAATGATCTGCCAATTGGTCGCGATCACTTCGGTCACGATCTGCTTCACCCGAGTCTTCTGCCATTTGGCCGGCAGATCCTCGGATTTGAGCAGGCTGGAGAGCAGCACGTCCCGCTCCGCGTTGCGGAGGAAACCTTCCACATGCAACTCGTCGCCTTCTTTCACCACCTGGCCGCGAGATAAGGCCTCTGGAAGGACCACATTCGCCAGGTCGGAGGGGCCGTCGGGGCGGGCAGGGACGAAAACGGGCCGGCGCATCTGCAGGCGGATGCCGCGATCGTTCTCGAAGGTCCAGGTCTGCAGGACCCGGCCGATCAGGATGACATGATTCACATGATGATTATTCGGCATAGTTGGTTTCTCCTGTAACATTGGAATAAAAGGAGGCGGATTCCATGGAATCCGCCTCCTCATGGACAGGCGGTTAGCCTGCCGGTGGGTGGCGACTCGAAGCCGCGGCGGGAGACTCTGCTTCGCTCTCGGTAGGCCAGGCGCTGCCTGGAACGCCGAAGCGGACTTTAGCATTTCTGGCCATGTTTCAGTACCAGTTCACTCCCTCTTCACCGAAATCAGCCAGGACGATCCGACCCTGATATTTCATAACATGGCTGGGTTTGTCTTCCCAGAAGAATTGGAAGTGCTCGAAAAGAGCCTTGATCACTTCCCGGGTTATTTTACGCACGTCCCGATTGAACCAGAAAGTCGGGGCTGGTTTTGCCAGGGGCATAACCAGCACATCCATTAGATCGCCGCAGTGGCAGTTCCAGGCTTTCTCGTCATCGCCCAGGATTCCGTGGATCGGACAGGACCGGCGGGTGACCTCATCGGGCAGCTTGACCCGGGAGGCATAGGCCAGGACGGGCAGGGCGCGGTTGAACTGTCGGTGTACCCATGCCTGACGCTCGGCCTCTTCCTCGGGGACGTAGCCGATCTTCACGGCTACGCTGGACACGCGGTAGACCGCTCCGTATAAGCCATGGCCGAGCAGCCGGGCTCCGCGCAGGTGTGTCGCGAGTACATCCGGTTTCCTCAGAACGATTTTCCAGATCCGCCCCCAATCCGGTGTAACTGAAGGGCCAGGCAGAGAGTCTGCAGTTGAAGGAGCTAGTTTGACAGCCATTACAACCAGCCCCCTTCGTCCGGGCCAAAGTAGCCGTAGTCTTCATCGGTGCCAAAGCCTGCAGAAGCCAGGGCGGATTCGGCATCCCCGTCCATCGGGTCATGGCGATCCAGTTCGGGCGGCTCAGCGGCGGCTTCTTCGATGGTTCTGGCGATGGACTCTTCGACCTTTTCCAGGATGCCCATCTCGCCGATGGCATCCAAAATGTCCATGGCCAGCGCCTCCGGGTCAAGGCCTTTCATCCTGGCGGCCATATCCAGGCGCTCGCTCAGAAAGACTCTCACCGCCTCAGTGGAGATGGAGTAGATCTGCCCGCCGATGCGCTCGTGTTCCTTCAGCGCGTCCAGCAAATTGTTCACAGCGTTTGTAGGGGTCATAAGATAATCCTCCGTGTGGTTGAATTCGGGCGGTCCTGAAAGGGCCGTCCCGAAAGGTCCTCAACTTGCCGATTGGGGACCCTTCAGGGCGGTCGTTTCTCCGATCGAATCTTCTGGATTAGGTTGAATATTTTTGGGGCCTGCTACTCCCGCTTTGTGAAGAGTAGCAGGGGGAATCGGCAAGATTTGGCTCCTCCTGCCACTTTTTGCTATCTGGGTCGGCAAGCGGCGTCCACGCGTGTATTGAGCGCATAGGAGTTGCAGTACGAGTCCAGGCGAGCAAGGAATGCAGCCTGAGCCCGGCCTCGCCGGATAGCCGCCACCGCGACGCCGATCAAAGCGATCACGATGGCAACAGCGGCCAAGACTATATACATGATGCACCTCTCTCTCGGGAAAAAAGATTGGGCGGGTAGCCCATTGGAGGGTTGGCCGAAAGGCCGGCCTCCCTGCGGTAGGGCAGAGTATCTGCTCTACCGGAGAGAGGCGAGGAGCGGGTAACTCCTCACCCCGACAAAACTGAGAGAGAAGTGCAGAGCATGTACTCATCAGGTGGAGCCTGTCAAAACCGATCCCCCTGCAAATGTCCCGCCAGGACTCGAACCTGGCGGCCGCCCCGAAAATTGGCGGTGGGACGAAAAAAAGGATGATTTCAGAAAGGGGAGGCTGATGGCCTCCCCTTTGAGGAGAGCGATGCCCGCGGTCTTTCGACCAAATGGATCGTGCCGAAGGGCGAGCTACGGCTGAGGCTCTTCTCTGTCAGCCGGGCCGCCGTTTTCGACGATCTTGACATCGGTGGCGTAGAGCACCAGGATGGAGCGTTTTTCGCCGTCGTTGATGTCCATTCCTCGAAGCCGATGCGGCCTTTCGCTTCGATCTTGTCGCCTTTCGGGCATTACCCACGGTGAGCACGGCGGGGTGGAGTCAATCTCCTTCGCCATCCTCGCCGAAGGCCATCACTTTGAACCAGATGGAGGGCAGGAACTCGTCGAACTTGTCCTTACCCTGGGAATAGAAGGCCCGAGCCTGGGCATACGGTTTCCCGCTGCCGGCGTACTTGCTCTCGCCGTCTTTCCCGACCTGGAGGGTGAGGTTGATGAAAATTGTTGTGGCCGTTTTTATTGGCATCGCCTTGATTGGATTGAGACATTTTGTCATACCTCCGTATGGTAGATTTTTGACACGAGGTTACGCCTCGCTATCAGCAAGATTGGTCACGTCCAACAGGGCCGCCGTGCAATTTCTCGCAGGCGTCCCTGACGGGGCAATAGCTGCACTCCCACAGTTCGTCCTGGTCGGACAAAATGGGTGGCAATTCAGAGGCAAGCAGCGCCGACAGGCGCCTGCTTCAGGTGAGCTGTTGCAGCTGCTACGTCGGGAATGACAGGACAACGCAGCAGGCCGAGATAGGCGATCTCGCCGCCGGTGATCGGGGAGTCTGGTGCCGCGGGCGGCGTATTCCAATTGTGATGCCGCTGCCGGGCCTGGTTGTATTCGCCGGCCAGGAGAGTCAGGTTCTTCTGAGACCAACAGCGCCAGCAGATGAATCTGCAGAGCATGCGTGTCCCTTGCGGTCGGTGGTGGAGATGTACTCGTCCACCTGGCTGCGGGTGAGATTCCCGCAATGGGACAGGTGAACGGGCCGCGGCCGCGCCAGTGCGGCCGGCCTGCGATCTGATCCGGATGAACGTGACAGGTGTACGTGTAGGTCGGGCGGGGAGGATTTTCGGTGTCCTTGTAGTCCGTGATCACCCAACCATCTTCCCGGAGGGAAAGCAGGTCCGGCTGGCCGGTCAGAAGGATCCGCACCTTCGAACCATCCAGGCGTACAAAGGTGAAGGACCAGTAGATCCGCAACTCTTTCAAGCCCGGACCGGTGTAAAGGGCCAGGTCATTATGCCTGGCGGTGCCTCGTTGAGTTTTGGCAAGTGCACCGGGTTTCTCGTAGTACGCGTTCTCCCGGATGAGGCGAAAGCGACGCGGGCAGCCGATCAGTTCGGTCACCGAAATGCCGAAATCTGCGCCGTTGGCCAATGCGAAATTCCGAGAGAAGTGCAGGGGGCGAACTCCCACTGCGATCCGCTCGATCAGCGCCGGTGTCATGGAACAACCTGGCGCGCCTTCCTGGGCGCAGGCCAGGCAGTCAGGGATCGCAACCGGAGCATCGGTGATTTCGCAAATGAAACCGGCAAAGCCGGCGGTCACTGTGGAGACCGGCACGGTCGCTTGTGTAGAAATGACAGTAGCCATATTGGCATACCTCCTTGTGGTGGATTTTGAATTAAAACGAAGGGAGGCCGGATTGTGTCCAGCCTCCCCGAGGGAAGGAAGATATTACGTTGAAGAGGCGGAGGCGGGCATCGTTGCATCTGCCGATTCAACCGTTCTCCGAAACTTAATCAAATCTATTTAGGACAGGTTGATGTTCGGTTCCGCCTCAAATGAGCGTTGCCGGAAAATCCGGTCTTACCGCACAGCGCCGTAAAGCCCCCTGATGTAGACGTGAGGAGTAATCTCCCCAAAAAGTGCCGCGACAAAACCACTTAACCGAAAATCCGCAAAAGAAAAAATCCAAAAAAAGAAAGAGAAGGCGGGTAGCCTTCTCTCAGGACGAGGCGGATAGCCTGTCCGCGTATCGCTCCCTGAACTCCGACTCGGGTGGGCCTCATCACCCTATCGCCGTGAGTGTGCCGGGGGAACGTGTGTCCCGCTGGCACAGGGATTGGATGGGATGTAGAGGCTCCTTCATCAGAAAAGGAAGCGAAACGCAGTACGCTACTAGCGTACCAGATCCCCTGCTAGGTCGCGGACCTATTTCGACGCATGGCTACGTCCGCAGGGGGAAAAATCACGAGCTTTCACCCTCCGATCGTCCGGTATAGGTGATGAGTGAAGCAGCTTCAATGTGTAAAGATTCTTGCTGGGCCGTGATCTCATGAACCTTATCAGCATTAGGGAGCCGGCCAAGTAAGTCAACCACTTCCGAGCTGCCGGTTTCCAATAGGGCCTGGTGCAGAGTCACTTTGCTTCTCTGATTACCGATAGCGCCGGTGACCCGCAGTCGGTCTTTGAGCCGGACCGCCACAGGCCGGCCAACCACTTTCCGGTCCGTAAAACGGACGGTGATGTAATGCGGCTTGCGCCGGGGTCGGCCATGCTTGCCGGCTTTGTCGCCTCGTTCGATCGGTGTGAAGCGGTCATAGGCCGCCAGCCGGGTGAAAAGGTGATCAGCATACTCCCATTGCCGTGCAACGATCCCCTCCAGGACGATCTGGTTGAGAACTTTGCCGTCATTCATGGCGGCCGCATCCTCATCTTCGGCGAGCTGGGTGCCGGGGCCGGCTTTTCCATCCGGCCCCAGGCACACCAGGCTGCGCACATTGAGCATGATATTGACCCGGCGGAATGAGATCGCCTGCCAGGAATTGAGATCCTCTTTGGGAACATCTTCGAGGAAGCGGGGAGCACGTGCATCCTGCAGGAAGCGGTGAATGGTCTCAAAATATTCGTTGTGCGTGAGATACCCGGAGACACGGATCGCATCGCCGGGCTGCAGGGAAATGGGTTGGTCTTTGGCTTTCCCTTCGGGAAAGCGCAGGTTGCAATAGACCGCCTGAACGTCGTCATCCTCGACCAGTTTGTCACGGGTCGAGATCCGCAGGCGGGCGTACACATCGCCGTTGCGCGGCCAGAGCTTCTGGACCACACCCGCCACGTGGGCGGTATTCATATCGAAGATCTCGCCAGGGCGCTTCAAGTGCCCACGAAGTGGGTACAAGCGGCCGTTTTTATTTGGTGGCATGGAAAACCCTCCAAATTGATAAATATGAGAACGGGTAGGACCCGTTAGCGGAGGCGGCAGTTTCTCCGCCTCGGGAGGCGAGTCAGAGACTCGCAATATTCATGTGGTTGTAAAGGTGCCGTCTTTCAGTATCAGGGCAGAAGCCCTGGGATGTGGACAGGGTGGGGGAGGCGTGTGGCCTCCCCACACGAGAGGAAGTCGAGAGACTAGGCAGGTGCGGCAACCTTGTCCCCTGCGGGGACTTTGTGGTTGCTCTTACTGAGCTCGATGTACCGGCGGGCAATTGCCTGGATGGTCTCCTTGAGCATATCGCCAGCAGGAACCATTGTTTGGGCCCAGAAGTCGATCGCCTTCTGGCCGCGGTCTTCCTCGGTGGTGTTCACGACCTCCTGGAAGGTCTTGCCTTTCCAGTTGCCGGCCGGGATGACGTAGGCCAGGACCTTTTCGAGCGACATCGCTTCGGCTTTAGCCGCCTCGGCAGGTGATTTGGCCTCTTCGACGATCTCGCCATCCGCAGGAACAGCGCTCGTCCTGAAGGCTGGAGCAGCCTTGGATGGGGCTGCTTTCGCAGCGGGCTTCCCGGTCGAAGTGAAGGCGTTGGCCTTGACGGTCCGGTGGGACCGCTTGCCCAGATACACCGACTGCTGCCAGCCGATCTTGCTCAAGGCGTTGCCGATCGCATAGGTGATGGCCCCTTTCATGGCGTAGGCCTCATCATCGTTGTCGCTGGCGCCACCAGCGTCGATGTTGCAGAGCACCTCGGAGCCATCCGGCTTGACCAGCTTGTACCAGACCGTGAGCCTGGTCAGGACCGCCAGACACACCCGCCGGGTTCCCTGGCCGCCAGAGCGGGGGCGCTGTTCCACGGTCAGGGTCAGATCGGTGGGAGCATAGTTGTAGCCCCACCCGAGACCGCAGGGACCGAAGACCAGGTTTAGAACTTCCGTGGCATAGTTGGGGTCTATGTCCGTCAGTTCATCCCCGTTCTTGCCGTGCGTGCCGGCAATGGCTTTGTACGCCGCCGGCGGCAATTCCTCGTCCAGCTTCGCGTACATTTGATCCACCGTCAGGCCGGTCATGGTTTTGAGATCCAGACTTGCAGACATGACTTAATTCCTCCGTGAAATATGGAATACGCGCCTCCGTGCAGCCGGGGCGCATTTTGTGAAAATGGCCCATGCTGCAACGGGAGCAACGTGGAGGAAGGCTCTGCCTTTCGTCTCGACGTTCGCTTGTAAAGGTTCGACCAGGTTGTTAGCCTGCGCCCGATTCCCAGTTCAAACTGGGGAGCGGGCGGAGCGCTACCAGCTCTCGGCCCACAGATCCGTCTGGTCCGTGATGTTTCCGTACCTGGCCTTGATCAGCGTCTCCAGATCGGTGGCCAGCCCGGGCAAACTTGCGCCTCGGCACTCGCCGGCGAACTGCTGCCGCATGTCCGGCGTAGCTGCACACAGGGCTACTTTGCCTCCGTTCAACTTTGACTGGTTGGCCCATTTGATCGGGCTTTCTTTTTGGTCCAGCTCGACCTCGACATACCATTTTTCGCCGCCTTTCAGCACCAGCAGGGCCGGGACGGCGGTGGTGTTTTCCACCGGCGGAAGGATCTGGGTTGCCCAGCCGCGCTTGCGTGCATGCATGGCGAAGATCAGCACTGCCAGGGTATGCTCCAGGGAAGGCTCTTCTTCGTGATTCTTGACCAAACGTTCCCAGTCGCTTTCAAGGGACTCTTTATTGAAAAGAATCTTGAATAGCCGCGCCCCCTCAGGGGAGAGTCTCACGAGCCGAAGAGATGTCCGGGGAGCACCGATCCGCAGGATATCGGCAAATAGGATACCGCCGTCCACCAGGTCGTCTACGATCCGGCCGAGACTGCCCGCCCGTGAAGAAAGACCGCCGGTCATGGCGATCAGGTCTTCGATCTCCAGGGTGGCGTTGAGGCGGAACGCGCCGATCAGGTAAAGGGTCAGCCAATAGCGCCGGTAGGCTTTCTTCAGATCCTCGCCGGTCCGGCCTTTACCGGAGAGAACGGAATTGAAAGCAGCCGGACATGTAACAGGCAGCAGATTCCAGATCTCCCGCGATTTGGCCAGCAGATTGCCTGAGGGAGGCAGCATCCTGGAAGGCACCTCAAATTGGGCTGGAGCGGGCGCAGCGGATGGTTTGCCGTTGTTCCCAGCAGCCGGATAAGGACCGTCTGGCTGTGTGACCAGGGGTTTCCGGGCCGACACGCCGTCGCTGTCTGGGCCGGTCAGCAGGGCCTCGGTGTCCGCCAGGCGTTTTCTTAGTTCCGTGATGGTGCGTTCCAATTCATTCAGCCTCTGTCCATCCGCCTGCCCCCAACCGTTACTGGCCAACGGGCTGGGGATTTTGGCAAAGAACTTGCGCCAGTCTTCCGGGGTCCAGTACTGCGGCACTTTCGGATCGTTCCTCCGGAAGGCTCTCCAGGCGGGTTCCATCGAAAGTAATGGCCAGCTCCTGCAACACTTTAGCCAGCTCGCGCGCCAGGTTCTCGGCGGTGCTGCGCTGCTCGCGTTCAGAACTCGATCAGGTCGCGCTGGACGCGATCGTGAGCATCTGGGAGGTAAGGACTCGTCACAAAGGTCACCATGTCATTTCAAAAGTGTCGCAGCAGCTTGCAGGGAGGTAGTGGCCGTATCCCGATCCAGGACGCCGGCTGACCAGCTCGCCACATCCTGGGCGGCCTGCAGCAAGGCGGTCCGCGCTGGCTGTAGAACTGCCTCGCCGGCGGAGGTGTGTCTCCCGATCCTCTGGGCGAGCAACTGGGCCGCCACCGGGTCGGGAGTCGTGTTCAGGAGAGCCGCCAGGGCATTCATGTCAGCACGCAGGATCTCTCTCTCATTTTGGAAGCGGCGCTCGGCCTTGGTCAATTGCCAGTCGCTCCAGGTCATCACCCGGGCTTCTCCTGCCTCCGCCGTGGGCGTGAAGGATTTGCCAAGCGATGCCAGGCCCAGCAGGGCTAGAAGCCCCACCAGGACGAACGTTGAATAGAGAGTGTTGCGGCTGATCGATATTTCCATAATTACGGATTTAAGACGACCCGCATTTCGGAGGTTGTCGTGACTACCGCCGTCATCGGCGGCGTAAGCGGGATCAGGCGGGCAATGCTGGCCGTGGCCTGGCAGTTGGCCCTCGTAGGGCTCGGGAAACCGACCGCCAGGCTCGGTGTGAATCCGACCTTGCCGGCATCTCCCAATGTGGCGCTGAATACTGAGGCGGCCTGGGAACGGCCACGGGAGGGGTCGATCCTGCGTACGCCGGTGGATTGAAAAGCTGCGGTATCCGGGGCATCCGCCGCAGCCTGGCAGGCCGCATCGGTAGCGACCTGCAGGTGCGTGCGCACATACATGCCGCGGACCACGTCCACGGTCAGGCTCGCCAGGGGCAGACCGATGAAGACCATCGCAACGGCGATAAAGGCCCACACATCCCCCCGGCGGTCTTTTGCGAAGCGTTTGATCATTCTGTCCTCGTGGTGATGTATTTCCAAATCAGCCAGGAGATCACGCCGGCTGCGATGACGCCCACGATCGTTGGCAGGGCATGGCTGGCGAAATATCCGAAGGTCATTGTCACCAGCCCTCCTGCCTGAAGGTGGACGAGGCGGATCCACCCAGATCTCCCGAAGATCCGCCGAAGAAACGGATCAGCGGCGCCATATAGTTCGGCACGCTCCAGGTCACATCCACGTTGATCGTGGCACCTGGAAAACCGCCGCCGGAGACCGTGACCGTGTACTCACCGATCGGGGCATGGGAGATCGATTGCAACGCAGCAGAGTAGGCCGCGCCAGCCGAGCCGCGCTGCTGGACGCTGCCGATCCGCGCTCCGTAGTTGGCCGCGTTGGCGGCGTTCACGGAAGCAAAGCCGGCAGTCGCCAGGTTGAACAGGGCGAACAGCAGCAGCACAACGATGGGGAAGGCGATGGCGCTCTGGGCGAACTCGTCTCCCCGCCGGTTCAGCATCCTGGAAAGGCGGGCCTTGACCATTCCGGGCCCCTTTTTATAGGCCGCCGGTGGCCTGGTTGATCAGGCCGACGATCTTGTTGCCAAAGGCAGCAAAGGCCGCAATGCCGGCCACGACCACCAGGATGACGATGACGGCCTTCTGGGCGAATTCGTCACCTTTGCGGTCACTTACAAAGCGGTACAGGGTTTGAAACGATTTGTTGCAAAGATTTTTGAACATAGGGTTCCTCCTCAGGAAAAAAAATTAAACAAAAAAAGGCGCGATTCGTGACCGAATCACACCTTAATATGGGCGCATTTTAGCGGCTTCGAGGAAAAATGTCAAGTGTTTCACCCAAAGTGTTTGGAAGACATTGATGCAATTGCGTCAAGCCAGCCTCACCTGGAGAAAGAACGCATCCAATATTGGGTGGAACAGTTCGGTGAGGCGCTTGAGTTGCCGGATCTCTGGGCGAAGATAACCAAGCTGCTGCGATTTATCCATGTTTCAGCAAGGGTGGGAATCTGGAGCAGTTGTAGCGGTTTCTTGGCAATTCAGGGTCAACGACCACCTGCTTAGCGGATGGTCGTTGACGGCTTTTTCGCATTCAAAGCTCGCTCCAGGTTTACCAGGTTGAGCAAGTCTAAATCGAACCCCGGTTCGACGAATGGACGCACGTCTGCCTGAATGTTGCTCCAGTCAAGCCGTCGCAGGCGTTCACCCACCAATTCGCGCCAGTTCGATTTGGTCAGTTTTTCTCCTGGCCAATTCGTTTGGGCCAGGGCATTATTGAGCAGAACAAGGTTCGGGTCCGGCCAGCTTGGATCGCTCAAGTACCAGAGAAGATCATAAATGTCGCGGCCTTTAGCAAAGGAACGCTGCAATATGGCATGCAGTTTGCCAGAGAGCAATGAAGCTCTATCATGATGTTGAAGTTGAAGGACAACGAATCTGCGTACTAAGGTGGTCGACAAGCCTGCTCCGGCAGGCGGATTGGTATCCACCTCGAGCTTGACTGCCAGCACTTCGCCGCGTTGCCCGGATAATCCTAACTCATACAACAGACCGGGAAAACGCACGAAAGCGCTGTGGACCGTTTTTTGATCATTGACTTTCAGCTCGATAGAGTACCCCTCCGGCGTTAACTCGGCACGGATCGCCTGCAAATAGCCGCGGAAATCATATCGCCGCCGGTTGTCTTCCAGCGCAAAATCAAGATCTTCAGAGTAGCGTCCATGGCCATATAAGAAACGCAAGGCTGTGCCACCATGGAAGGCCAGAGGGATCATTGCCCCGGCGTGCTGCAAGGCAGCCAGAATGCGAGCCTGCAGGTATTCTCTCGCCAGGTTACGGCCGTCCAGTGGTGAAGACGTTTGGCGCACCTGTTCGATTAAGTAATCCTTCATAGTGATTCAAAGTCCTCGAGTTCTTTCTGCATCAGCGAGGTAATAGTCTGGACAGCCCGGCGCAGCTTGGGAGTGTCGAAGAACTCAGCCTGGCGATGGAGCTCGGCCACATTCAACTGTTCCAGGTTTTGCAGCCTTAACTCACGTAGATAATCGAGTGTATCGCCTTCAGGCTGTAGATAGACCAGGTCGAGCAGCGACTTCTCCGGAGTCGCTACAAGAGCCTGCTGCCCCGGTTTGGAGCTTTGCAGTTCTGTCATGCGGTAACCACGGAGAAGATCGCGCCGGATATGCCTGAATTCAAAGATGCCCAGCGGCGTCTTCCGGTGCTCAGGCCGGCCCACGGTGACACTGAGCGTGGCTTGCACGGTTTCCGGGATCAATCCATAATACGCCAGTGCGGACTGAAGGCTGACGTAAGAAGCCCGTTGCATGAGGTTGGCTACCACAAAAGGGTGTGGGATCACCTTCTGATAGGGAGGGGCAATCGCATACAACCCGCGGCGCAATTGGTATATCCGCCCACTCCTGGTCCAACGGCTGAGTTGCAGGCGCACGCTCTCCGGGTTGACGTCCCCAGCCAGAAGCAATGAGCTTTCAAAGATCGGGATATCTCCCAAGAGACTCAGTAATTGATTGAATTCCATTGCAATATATTATCATATAAGATAAGTTATTGCAATTTATTTCGGGTTTACTGGTAGTGGCACCTGGCAATAGACGATTGGACCTTGAGGTTGAGTTGCACGAATGTCCACATATAGTAGCTTCTCGATGTGCTTCCCCATGTAGCCGTATACGGATACGAACTCAACAATCCGTCAAGTGCTCCCGTCCAGTTGGTATTATAAAGACGAGCCAGCCGGTTAGAAGACCGACCTGCTCGCCTTTGGTGGGGGTAGAATAATTGTAGTCCCCAAAGATGGTGGAAGTCACGCCCTAAATTCGAAAAATAAGAGTACTGAAAATACGCTTCGCGATTCCGCGAAACGATCTCTTGATTCAGGTTGTATAATCGAATTGAGCGGTGAGCACGTTTCCAAATACCGGTCAGGTCTTTTGCCCGGGGCGTCAGGAATATATCTTGATCTCAGGAGCGCCGACCTACTTGGGGCACCGCTCACTTTTTTTGGAGCAGCATCTTTGAGGGTGGAGCTTGCGGGGCTTCATGCCCCAGCCGATCTCCTGCAATTCCTTGCCAATTCCAAGCCGGTCCAGTTGCTCACGAGTGAAAGCCAGTGCCGACTGCCCATGGGTAGGTTCTTCACACCTACCCGATAGGCATGGGCGAAGAATGAGTTGGCCACGTCACGCGGCTCCGCAAAGTGGTAGCCTCTTGTTTGCCAAGCACATGCCAAACTGCCACCAGGAGCTTGCGGGCGATTGCGATGATGGCCTTGGAACGGCCCAGCGGGGTTCCATTCTCTCAAATTCCTTCTTCCAGTGGACATGGTGCACCACGGCGTGGTTGGCTGCGTTCACCATCGGCGCGGCGCAGATCTTTTCTGCCGGTCTTGGTGATACGGCCCGAAGTGTGCGTCATCCCGCTATCATGGACACGAGTGCCCAACCCGGCATAACCAACCAGCTTTTTAGCATTGGGGAAGCGGGTGATGTTGCCAATGGCTGCCAGGATCGTAATAGCCGTGAGCATGGCCACTCCTGGAAGCTGGATCAACAGCGGAATGCGCTCATCCTCGGCACTCTTATGCTTCAGGCATTCTTCAACCTGCTCAACCTGTTTCTGAGCAAATTCGAGTGTATCCAGATCAGAAAGCACCAGAAATTTCTCGGTTGCTGAGAGCGAAGATTCTCCACCAGCTGCGCTGCTCCGGAGAAAAAGGCTTCTCTGGCAAGACCAGGTGGTTGCGCTGCAATGTCGAATGCAGCCGATTTTTGGCCATGGTGGATAGTCGCACCATCTTATCCCGCCGGGCGATCAGCGCACGCAGGTCACGCCCTTCCTGTGGGGGAATCCATACTCCTGTGATCATCCCTGCTGCGTGCAGTTGAGCTAGCGCCAAGGCTGCCTTTTTGTCTGTCTTTACCTGGGCATTTGTCACCAGAGCCACGCTCGGCGGGTGAACCGCAATGACTGAGCGGACATGCGGTACCAGGGTGTCATAGAATAGATATGTGTTGGTGCTCATTTCCAATGCAACTGCATCTTCTAGCGTGAGAACCCGCTCGGCCCATTCATCCAACTGATAGTTTGAGAGCTCTCTGCGGACCGAAAATGACCTCACGCTGCAAGTTGACCCCCACTGCAACAAAATACTCTTTGTGGATATCCAATCCAAAAAAACGTGTGGGACCATCTGCCATATCAACACCTCCGTGAAAATGGAATCTGGCCGGGTAAATTGATTTATGGGCAGGATATCACACACGAACTCGGGCTAACTCAAAGAGTTTCCCAGGTTAGCGGATCCGAACGGGCAGCCAAACAATACAACGAGCATGCCAAAGGCTTCTCATATCCGTATTCGGCTGGCCCATTTGTCACTCACCCGGAGCAGGACATTCCCGTTCCTAACCATCGAGAAGTCTACTCCCAAACGTACCCGGCCACCCCTTCTCTAGGGGTGTTGATATGCTAACAATTCAATTGTGGCTGCTCACTCATGAAGGTCTGATCATCATGAAAGCTGTTGTGCACCGGTCAAAGTACTTGGAAGATATTGAGGCAATTGCATCAAGCCAGCCTCACCTGGATAAAGAACGCATCCAATATTGGGTAGAGCAGTTCGGTGAGGCACTTGAGTTGCCAGATCTCTAGGATGTGATCACCAAGCTGCTTTGATTTCTCCACACTTCAGCATAGGGTGGACATATTGAGCAGTCGGACCGGTTTCTCGGAGATTCATGGCAATCCAGGGTGAAACACAATTATATGGCTTTCTCAAAGTAGCTTGACAAAAGGGTAAAAATAGATCCTTCTCCGGTAGAATTGCGAGTGATGAGCAAGCAAAAAACCGAGGAGGATCTGGAATGCAGTATAGCACAGCGAGTATCGGACACGAGATTAGCAGGAATGGGGTTGAGTATGAAAAAGGCAGTGTCTATGATCGATTAGGCAAGCTAACGGATTTGCGGAAAGCCAAGGGAAAGCGCTACAGTTTGGAAATGTTGTTGATGATCATTTTGATGGCGAAATTGTGCGGGGAGAATACGCCGATGGAGATTGCCGAGTGGGCTGGGCATCGGAAGGAGCAGTTGCTGGAACTGCTGCACCTGGAGAGCCCCCACATGCCCCATCACAACACATATCGAAGGATCCTTGCGATAAAGATGTGTGCAGAGGAAATCGAGAGATTGGTAGGCGAATACAACCAAAGAGGTGATCACGGCAAGGTGTATGCCATGGACGGGAAAGCCATGCTGGGGAAGCGCAGGGGCGATGAAACGGGGACAGAATACCTATTGAGTGTGTATGATGTGGAACAGGCAAAAGTGATGTCCCAAGTAGAAGTGGGCCGCAAGGAAAACGAGATCACGAAGGCATCTCAAGTCTTGAAACAGGTGGAAATTGCCCAAAAAGTAGTCACAGGCGACGCCATGCACACACAACGAGGCGTTTCCAGACAAATCATCGAGGCCGGAGGCGATTATGTCTGGCCGGTGAAAGAAAATCAACTTCACTTGTACCAGAATATTCAGAGCCTCTTTGCTCCCGATTTTCCCAAACCCGGCTTTGGGAAAATCCCTACCGACTTCCTGACCGCTCGCACGGTGAACAAAGGTCACGGACGAATTGAAACTCGCACCATCACTACCAGTGAAATGCTCAATGCTTATTCCGGCTGGCCAGAAGTGGCGCAGGTTTACCGTTTGGAACGCCATTTCGATTGGCGTCGCAATGGACATTCTATTAAAACTTCCGATCAAGTCGAGTTCGGGATTACCAGCCTGACCCGCCAGAAAGCCCCTCCTTTGACTTTGCTAAACATTCGACGCACTCATTGGGGGATTGAGACAGGTCTGCACTACCGCCGAGATGTCACCTTGAGAGAAGATGCCACTCGCATGACCCTTGGGAATGCCGCCAAAATTATGGCTTCCCTCAACAATCTCATTTTATCTCTCATTCGACAGGCGAATTTTTGGAACGCCGCCCAAGCCAGACGTTGGTTTTCTTTTCATATCGACAAGGCTTTTACCCTTCTTACTACCCCTTCCACCCGACTTTGAGAAAGCCATAAACACAATTCGGCATTTCTTGACGGAATTACTTACTCATGATACGATAATCGGCTGATGCAAGAAGGCCTGCGTCATTGGGAATGGTTGTGATCCAGGGAAAGATAAGGGAGGTACTTGGCGGGCTTCTTCCTGCTTAGCGCCCCCCTTTTACTCTGTATCCGTGGTAATTTCCATAAAACCAAATTTAGAAAAGCGAGAATTATAGCCCTATGGTTGCAGAACCCACACCAGCTTACGATGAAGAAATTGACCTGCGCGCGATCTTTCAGACACTATGGAAGGCGCGCGTACTGATTCTTATTACGACCCTGGCGGCTGCGGTTGTTGCCTTTGTCGTTAGCTTCTGGTTTACACCCCGCATATATCAGGCGACCGCCTATGTGTTTATCGGCCAACCGGCTGTTGAATTCTCCAAATCCCAAACGTATTCAGGCTTCACGGTTTCGCCCACGCTTCCCGACCTAAATGCCGTGGTTAAATTGGCGACCGCGCCGGGACTGCTGGAAAGTGTGCTTAAGGATCCGCCGGTTGTCGCGGCCATCGGAAACGAAGAAATTACCATTAGTGATATGAATAATATGGCGACTGCCGTTGACGTTGGCAAGGATCAACTTAGCCTGCAGGTAACCGATACCGACCCCCAGCGGGCGGCGCTGATGGCGAATACCTGGGCTGAAAAAGTGAGCGCCGTGGTGAATACCACTTATGGACTGGGCACCATTGCGCAGACATTTGGATTCCCAGGTTTCGCAGTCTCAGCAAGATTACAAACAGGCCCAGGCCGCGCTGGAAGAGGCTCTATCCAAAAGCCAGGCGAATGCCTTGAGCGCACAATTGGATAGCAGGAAAGCAGATCTAAGTAGTGTGTTGAGCAGTATCATTCGCACCAAGAGCGTGTTGGATGATCTGCAATTTTTCGAACAAGGATTGAGCGGCCTCTCCGGCGAGACACCCCTGTCATTGGGCGATGGGCTGGCTTTGACCACCTTGCGCCAGCGTGCGCTGACCGTCGCGAGCGAGAGTTTTACCGTACAGATTGACAGCGCCTCCTTTGCCGGGTTCACCGTTTCAAAGGCGCTGGAGGCCACAACCCAGATGCGCGCCGGGCTTCAAGCCCAGTTGACGCGTTTACAGAGCGATCAAAGCGGCCTGGAACAGGAAATCCCCCAATTGCAGAGAGACCTGGAGAACGCCAATGCCCAGTTGTCCCAATTTTCCCTGAAGCGCGATCAGTCCTGGGGACTCTACACTGGATTGTTCATCGATACAACAGCAAGTTACCACAGTGCTGGCGCAAAGTTCGAAAGTGGCAAGCGTGAGCGTGGAGGCTGTGCCTCCAGAGAAAGCGGTCTCGCGAAAGACGGTGATGAATACCGCCCTGGCCGGAATGGCCGGGCTGATGCTGAGTCTCTTCGGGGTGCTGGCAGTGAACTGGTGGCGCCGAACCGAGTAGGGTGGATACAGCTTGGCAGGGCATCTTGAATGATCATGCAATGGTATGTCTTGCGAAGCGAGCCCAAATTAATACGACTTTATCCATAACCAGATGTTGGCCTCTTGTTTTAAGGAAGTATATCTCCGCATTCGAGGCGCAAGCGCTTAGTCTGCGCGCTCGCAAAGTCCGGCCATATTTTCCTGGCCGCTTTTTTTCCATGGATTTGCACGACGTTACCACCACCTTCCTAATTGGATGCCCGGTTCAAGTGACCTGGCTAAGTTTGACACGATGACCGCCTCAGTTTCTGAGGCTTGGGTTGCGGTTAGGAGCGCTGCCTGGTGAACGAAACCAATAGGCAGGCGGCGAGCATTCGGCCGGCTCGAATCCAGGCGAGCCTGGTTCTTCGGGAAGGTCTTTGCTGGGCAGAAAGCTGTTTTTGACTCCCGCCTGCCCAATAGAGAACGCATCTTTGCCTGGTTGAGACTGCTCTACAACCAGTAAACGCCAATGGACTTGCAGACGGAAAGATACGCCAGAAATGCCACACGCAGTGGCTGGTAACGCCAAAGACGACGGGGTGGTAAAAGTGTAAGAATAATCCGACATGCATCCATGTGTCGGAAGGGCGGATGCTTGGAAAGAGAGCCGATACCTGTAATGTGTTTAAACCGCAGACTGGGATAAAGTGCTTCGGTTTTTGGATGTAGTAGAATAACAGGCGCGGAGCGGCAAGCCTATCTAGCGAGGCGAATTGGAATCAAATAAATTGCAATTTGTGTAAAAAGGAACATTTATGAACACAAGTTGGCCTGAGGCGGACGAGAGGTGGTTTGCTCAGTCGGAGGCAGGATCATGAATATAATAGGTGTCGGCTCCCCCGGCAAAATCAAATCCATCCGTGAACTTATGTTGAGAATAGACTCATATGAGCCGTATCCGGGTTAACGTTTTCGCCAATCTCGCAGGACAAGCTTGGTCAAGTGTAATGGGTTTGCTTTTTGTGCCTGTTTTCATTAAGCTGATGGGTATCGACTCTTATGGCTTAGTTGGTCTTTATGTGTCACTACAGAGTATTTTTCAAATCCTTGATCTGGGGCTCAGCCCCACGATGAACCGAGAAATGGCACGTTACTCAGCATTGCCTGAACGAGCGAGTGACGCGCGTGACTTTGTTAGAACACTAGAGATTGGCTATTGGACCATCGGTGTTGCGATTGGACTTATTTTTATTTTTATGGCACCGATATTAGCTACACAATGGATTCGATCGGAACGGTTATCAACAGAAATTGTAACCCAAGCACTGGTTTTCATGGGCGTGATGACGGCACTACAATGGCCACTGACTTTCTATGGCAGTGGATTGCTCGGCCTGCAAAAACAGGTAATGCTAAATGGCATAAATATCGTTTCATCGACTTTGAATAATGTTGGTGCAGTGTTGATACTAACATTTGTATCACCCACGATTATCGCATTCTTCCAATGGCAAATTGCGATTAGTGCGATTTGCGTTATCATTTTGACAGTTAGTCTATGGCATAGTTTGCCGAAGTCCGATCACCATCCAAGAATGCGGCCACAACTTGTGAGCCATGTCTGGCGCTTTGCGGCTGGCATGAGTGGCCTGTCTATTACTGCGGTTATCCTTAGCCAAATGGATAAACTCATCCTAAGCCGACTGCTGGGTTTGGAAGTTGTGGGGTATTACACCTTGGCGGGGGTAATAGCAAATGGAGTAACAATCGCGGTCAATCCTGTTTTCAATGCGATATTTCCGCGTTTTTCCGCGCTAGTGGCAACTGAGCAAAAGAGTGCTCTGCAACAGCTCTATCATCTCGGTTCGCAGCTTGTAGCAATACTTGTAGTACCACTGGCGGCTATTGTGGCTATTTTTTCAGCAAGTGTATTGCTTGTGTGGACTGGCAATCCTGAAACGGCGCGCATCGCCGCGCCGATAGTTTGCTTGCTGACTATTGGGACTGGCCTCAACGGACTAGTTATCACACCGTATGCACTACAGTTAGCCCATGGCAAAACCAAGACCCTCTTTGTCTTCAATTGTGTGGCAGTTGTAGTTTTGTTACCATTGATGGTTTTCTTGGCATCAAGATATGGTGCGATTGGGGCGGCAACTGTGTGGGTTATACTCAATATTTCTTATATTTTGTTGTTTGTTCCGCTTACACATCGTTTATTCATGAAAGGCCAGACTCGAATCTGGTTTGTCAATGATATCGGTTTACCAGCGTTGGCAGCGTTGGTTGGAGTTTGCATTGCGAAACTAATCATGCCGCCAACCGGATCACGTTTGATGTTGGGTTTAGAGTTGTTCCTAGCGTTCGGCGTGGCTTTTATTGGATCTAGCCTAATGATTAAATCAATCCGATTATGGCTAAAGACGGCAGCGATGCGGATTTGGCGATCGGCAGAATGAAAATTAGTCAGCGTCCATTTTTCATCGACAAGTATTATCCCAATGGAGAGGTTATTACATATGAGTGAAGGTTCACGAATGTTGGCTAAGGCACTCAACAAGATGCTTAATTATCTTGGGCTACAGATCACACGGGTTCGATCTTACGGACGATTAGATATATATCCAGAGAAAAAAAGACCAGAACAACCGCGCTATGTCAATATTGGTGCGGGGGCATTTTATCATCCTTATTGGCACAATTTGGATATCCCTAATGAATATTTTGCGAGCAGCCAAAAAGATCATATTCACATTAACTATGACTTGACCTCACTTCTGCCATTACCGTTTGCTGATAATACCCTTCATGCAGTTTACATTTCCCATGTCGTTGAGCATATCGCAGATGAGCATGTCCAATATTGTTTTTCTGAAGTTCACCGATGTTTACAGCAGGGCGGTTTTTTTAGGATCACATGTCCCGACATTGATTATGAGTATGATGCATATTGTCGCCAAGACTTATCTGTTTGGATGTGGCCCACATCCTGGGGATCGCGAAGTTTCAGCATTGAGCAGAGATTCTTGGAGCATTTTGCTACTATTCTGACGTACAATCATCCGGACACTGCATCTCGAAAATACTCGGATGAGGAAATACGTGCAGTTTTTTCCAGATTGCCAAAGGAAGAAGCGCTAGATTATTTTATTAATCAGATACCCTTGGAGTCAAGACCACTCTACCCGGAAAATCACGTCAATTGGTTTAATGTTAGTAAGTTAACAACCATGTTGAATAAAGCTGGATTTGAGAATGTTTACGAGTTGAGATATGGCCAATCTAAGAGTCCGTTTATGAGAAACACGCAATTGTTTGACTTGACCGCTCCAGAAGTATCTTTATATCTTGAATGCCAAAAGTAGGATAAGT
>CAWHSJ010000007.1:0-191242 GCA_963831885.1 uncultured Chloroflexia bacterium
TCCATGCGGCTCAACAGCATGAAGCCTGCAGGCCGAACAGCACGACGCCGACACGGATCATGCCGCGCGCGGCCGAAGCGGTCGACAAACCAGCCCGGAATGGGCCCGAGCACGGCGCTTTCGACCTGCTGGATCGAGGGCACCGCCCGAGAGGGCGGTCTTGCTCCAGCCGAATTCGTCGCGCAGCACTGCGACGTAGGCGCCGAAGGATTGCTGCAGGAGGCCTGCCGGCGTGAAATCTGCAAACCGCACGCGGCCGCGACCATCCACCAGCCGTAAAACATTCCCGCGTTTTTCGGGCGACCTGTCACTCAAGACGCCTCAAGCCGCACGCGAGGTTCGCCGGCCGTGCCGGCATCCACGCCGATCGCCTGTGCGATGTTCGCCAGGCCGTCGCGATCCAGCAGCGTGCACAGACCCTGCTTCATGCGTTGGACGATGCCGGGGCCCCGGTAGACGAGCGCGGTATAAACCTGGACCAGCGATGCGCCCAGACGCATGCGCTCGTAGACGTCCTCGGCGCTGAACAGGCCGCCGGCGCTCACCAGGATGTGGCGCGAGCGGTCGATGCGCGGGTACCAGATGCGCACGGTCTCGTTGGCGCTCGCGCGCTTGTGCGGGCCCGTGATGCTGCCGCGGCTCCGCGCCAGCTCCTCGGGCGGCGTGCGCAGCCTGGCCGGGACGCGATTGTCGGCGCCGGGCATGAATCCCTTCACGAAAGGATAAGGATCCGACCGCCTCAAGGAAGCCATCGATGCGCCGCGGATCGGGCGGGAAATGCATTTTCATGAACATGGGCGGCAACTCGCCGTAGTCACGAAAGCCGTCGAGCAGCGCTTGTAGATGCCGCGGTTCATCGAGGCGCTCACGCCGCCGCTCGAGTCGGGGCGGGTTCATGTTGATGGTGATGTATCGGTCAGGCCCTGGAACGGCGGATGCGGCCCGGACGATCTCATCGATCACGGTCTCGGGCGGAGCAGCCTTCGGTGTCGGTCTCGACCAGACCGATGCCGAGCGAAGCGCTGAGGCGCAGTTCCGACAAGCGCTTCGCCACGACCTCGCAGCCGTCGTTCGGCACATCGAGAAGATGCGGATGGATTCATCGAGCGGAAAAGCCGGAACAGGCGCGGGCGCTCCGGGTTGCCGGCAGACGGGTGCCGGGATACCGAGCCGACTTCCAGGAACCGAACCCGGTACTGGTCGATGACGGCATCGCGAGGCCGTTGTTGAAGCCGCCGGGCAGGCCGATCGGATTCGGGAATGAGAGGCCGCGAGCGGAACGACGCAGACCGCGGGTCTTCGATCGATAGAGCGAGGAAAGTGCACGGACCGGCCGGCGTGAAGCGTCCTGCGGCGCGCGCCGCGGCAGCGAGGTGTGGGTGTGAATCCACTCGGGGATCGAAGCGGAACAGCAGCGGACGAACCCAGCGATAGCAATCCATGACGGCGCGAAGAGTTCTGACAATGCGAGGGACTCCCACTCGCGCCCCCTGATTCAGGGTACCCGCTTTATGTCGGGTGCGAGCCGTCATTGTGCATCGGGACTTCGGTCAGTGCACGGGGGCTTGCGTGCCCGCTGCGCTGTTCAGCGCACGCGGATCTCGAGGCAGATTTCCTCGTCCTGCAGTGCGGCGCCGAGCGTCTCCGCGACGAGCGAATGCTTCTCGGGTTCGTCGAGGCGAACGAGGCAGCGATACAGGCCGTCGTTCGCACATTCGACTGTCCAGTGCTGGATGAGGCCGAACGGACGGCACATATCCAGCAGGGTCTGGCGTAAATCGGTCGTCGTGGAATCGTGATCCGACACTGTTATCCCTTCTTGCCGAGGGCGCACTTGAATGAAAGCAAGTGTATCGACCCGCTCGTCGCAATGAAGTCGCGCC
Source organism: uncultured Chloroflexia bacterium (assembly GCA_963831885.1). Lineage (GTDB taxonomy): Bacteria > Chloroflexota > Anaerolineae > Anaerolineales > Villigracilaceae > UBA877. Next base: position 1,884 of record CAWHSJ010000007.1, read on the forward strand.
GGAGCGATCCGGGCGTAGCGCCGTGCCTACCCAGCTCAGAACAAGTGCGCAGAAAAGTACAAGTGGTTCGTATGAAGCGACGAGGGGCGTACCGCCCCCTCGAACTCCCCCTGTGCCTCTCGCCTGCCTGCGGCAGGCTTCGAGGTATGAGATTCAAATGATGTGTCGCTCACGTAGCGCGACTATTTCGTGGCTCGTCATGCCGATTAACTCAGCGAGGATTTGATCGGTGTGCTGGCCGAGCGTCGGCGGCGCAGCCGTGTACTCGACCGGCGTCTGCGGAAAGCCGGATCGGATTTGCGACCAGCGGCACCTGGCCGGCGAGCGGATGCGGCATTTCGACTCTCATTCCGCGGTGCCGCACCTGCGGGTCCTCGAAGACCTGCGCCGATGGTGTTGATCGGGCCGCACGGCACGCCGGCCGCCTCGAGGCTCGAGACCCAGTCGTCGCGGCGCGCGTCGCACGATCATCGGCGAGCATCGGCACCAGCACGTCGCGGTTGCGCACGCGCGCGTCGTTGGTCGCGAAGCGCTCGTCCGCGGCGAGTTCGGGCGCGCCGGCGACCTCGCAGAACTTGCGGAACTGCGAGTCGTTGCCGACCGCGAGGATGATGTGGCCGTCGCGGCGCGGAACACCTGGTAGGGCACGATGTTCGGATGCGCGTTGCCCCAGCGCCTCGGGCTTGCGCCGCTGGTGAAGTAGTTCGAGGTTCTGGTTGGCGAGCATGCCGACGCCCGACGTCGAGCAGCGCCATGTCGATGTACTGGCCTTCGCCGCTGCGTTCGCGGTGCGCGAGCGCCGCGAGCACCGCGATGGTCGCGTACATGCCGGTCATCATGTCGGTGACCGCGACGCCCGCCTTCTGCGGGCCGCCGCCGGGCAGGTCGTCGGCTTCGCCGGTGATGCTCATCAGGCCGCCCATGCCCTGGACCAGGAAGTCGTAGCCGGCGCGGTCGCGTACGGCCCGTTCTGGCCGAAGCCGGTGATCGAGCAGTAGACGAGGCCGCGGATTGATCGCCTTCAGGCGCTCGTAGCCCAGGCCGTAGCGCTCCAGGTCGCCGACCTTGTAGTTCTCGATCAGCACGTCGCGATTGCGCGCGCGAGCTCGCGCACGATCTCCTGGCCCTCGGGCTGTCGAGATGTCGAGCGTGACCGATTTCTTGCCGCGGTTGCAGAGAGGTAGTACGCCGCCTCGCGTGGTGTCGCGGCCGGCGGCGTCCTTGAGATACGGCGGGCCCCAGGCGCGCGTGTCGTCGCCGGTGCCCGGGCGCTCGATCTTGATCACTTCGGCGCCGAGGTCGGCGAGCGTCTGCGCGCACCACGGGCCGGCCAGCACGCGGGTCAGGTCGAGCACGCGGATGTGCGATAAGGCACCCATGGGATCGGTCTGGACGAAGCAACAGAAGGCGGAACATTAACGCATCGAACGCGCGACATGGGGTCAATTTCTTAAAGCGCCTGACACGATTGCGTTAGGCGCCCTGGAACAGGGGAGCGCGAGGGGGAAATATCCCCTCGCTTGAAGGCGGCCTCAAAGCCGTCGCCCATTGACCTATGTCAAGAGACCGCGGGCGCAGCGCGGCGAAATGGCGGTTCGTATCTGCAGGAGGCCGGAGGATGAGGAAATTTGCAGTTGTTGCCATCGCCGCTGGCTCCAGCCCGAAGCGGTGCGCTGGAGCGGTTAGCGGCCGCGATTCCAGCGGCCAATTGGCCGCCTGGCGCCGCAGCTCGAGCATGCTGTCGCCGCGGCGCACGCTGACGAAGCGCACGCTGCGGTGCCGATCCAGTTCGTCGAGCAGCCTCGCGAGCGGCATCGCTGCGCCGGCATAGCCGATATATTTCTTGGGCGGCCCGGCGGCACGCATGGTGTCGATTTCCTGCGAACCTTTCATGATGTAGCGCAGCAGGAACTCCTCGTCCGAGACTCCGGCTCCGCCATAGGTGGCGCGCAGCTCGGCGAGCGGCGTATCGACTCGCCTGCGCTGCGCGAGTTCCCTGGCACGCTGCGTGCCGACCAGCCGGTCCTTCAGGTCCTGGTTCATCCAGGTGAAGCCGGAGTCCTCGCCGTAGACGCCCTGTGCGAACAGGATGACCTCGTCGATGACATGCTGGTAGCGCTCGCCTCGGGCGACGTTGATCGCTGCCTGGCCGGAACCCAGCAAGATCGGGACATAGTAAAGACGGTATTCGTCAATCAGGCCGGCGGATGCCAGGGCTGAGGCGAGGAGGAGGCCCCCGACGCCTATGGACCCGCCGCCGGGCTGCGCTTTGAGTCGTGCGACTTCGGCGACCGCATCCCCTCTTATCAGTCGCGAGTTCCAGTCGACTCTTTCGAGCGTCGATGAGAAGACAACTTTGGGGACTGGCTTCCAGATCTGAGCGTACTCAACTATGACGCCAGGCGCTGAAGGGTCCTGGTCGGCCGTCGGCCAATAGCCAGCCATGATTTCGTACATGCGGCGACCGTACAGGAGGGTGTCAATCTCTCGCTCAACGTCATTGAAATGCCTGTGGAGTTCCTCATCGGGCACGACCCAGCTGGGGTCTCGGGCCGCAGAATCGATATAGCCATCGAGTGAGAGGGAGGTCGAGTAAACGAGCTTTCGCATTTCGCCGCCTTGGAGAAGTAGATGCCTCAGGCTGCCTACCTCGTGTATATGCAGATTGTATAACTGCTTTTGAACGATTTGACTGAGTCGTAAACTTCATATAGTATAGCAGGTCAAGTGAGCTGGTTCAATAGCCACCCTCTCGACTCAGTATTATCCCTAAATAATGCACCCCCTTGGGAGCATCCAACAAGGATCCGCCCAGTTAGGCGGATTTTTTACCGAACAGCGCTCCCCGGACAGAGGATTATTTCTGGAAAAACAGTTCTTTGTTCAATACATCTTGAAAAACAAGGCGCCTCAATTACCGCGCCCTGTAGCCCCGTCAACCGAGCTGGTATTAAGCTCTTGTTACGGTTCTTCTTTGCTTAGAATCGTATAACTAATTTTCTCAAGCAACTGGTAATCCCATACCTGTATTTCGTAATTAATATTATGTGCCTTATACTTTCGATGGATTTGTTCTATCATTGAAAATGGGAAAACTTTGTTATGGTCATCTAAAACAACTTGACTATTTCCATCTCCTCGGCAGTTTATTCCAGATTCCATTGCCTTTTTCCAATATGCAGTGTGGCTGTCGTTCAGGGTAAATGTTATGTTCTTCGTGTCTTCGATATCCTGAATCTTTATCATCAGGATTTGAGGCTCCATTTCATCGTGCCTCGTTCTTTGTTGTGCTAGTTCAATCGCCTTCTCCTTGGTGATGTTGGGGTAAAGATAAAAGTATACCGGGATTTTTTCCTTCAAGCTCCCGTATCGTTGAGTGTAGCCCTCATATAATTCCTTTTCAACGAAAAGTCTTCGCTTCCAATAATCATAACGTTCACTTTGTGCATATCTTCCCCAATACCACCCTTTTTCGGACGAAATCTGATTGCAGATTTCGTCCATTTGGGAAATACCTGCCATGGTGATCGTCTTGAAAAGGTACTTTTTATCATTGAAGAAATGAACAAGAAATTGCAGGTCATCTTCCATATTTTTTATCATCCTATTTGCACAACCCTGTTGAATGGCTTAGGTGATGCAGCTGGGCAGGCGAGAATCAGGATTATGGTCGCACTCCATCCGGCCAGGTGCATGCGATCAACGATGCAGGTCACTTTCGCCTGGAGCAGGTATTGACCACCTGATTATAATTTTAGTTCAACAGGGCGCTTATCCAAAACCGAAGCGTTCTGTTCTCCTTACCCTCTTTTGTCAGTAATACATAAACATTCTTCGAGTACCTGGATCTGTTCAGGTTATTAGACGGCAGTAGAACAATTCGAATTGTATCCAATGGAGCAAAATCTAAAGACAAATTCAGACATAGTCTGCACTTGTCGATGGAGCTGGGCACCCTCTTAACTCTGTATTATCCCTATATACAACACCTCCTTGGGGGGTACCAAAAACATTCCGCCTTGAAAGGTGGAATGTGATTTAAGGTGCAGCCACTTTCGTATCAGCATGCTAGGGAAGATTGGAGAAAATCCCTAATCAGTCTTGTGGCCAAAAATCGAATGATTTTGAAATTACGGTTGTTGGGTGATAAATTATCTTTCGGCATCTGCCTTGATTAGCGTTACCTGACTGGGGATTGCCCTACTCATCCATGATAAACGGGGTAATCACCTTTTGCATTATTTGACAGTAATGGTAGAATTACCATAAAATTCGGACAATTCGTGTCTAATTAAGACGTTCCCCTTTTTACCCGATCGTGTCAGAATCGAGGATTGAGCATGATATCCATAAATCAGCCAAAGAATACAAAAAGGAACCAGGTTTTCATGGCGGCGCTGGTCTTGGTAGCCGTCTCCCTCGCCTGTTCTTTTGCCATTCCCTTTTCTGCATCTCAGACATCCCGCACCCCAACCCCCCAGGCCCCCTTGGGGCTCATCGCCTATGTGGGAAAAGACGGTAATATTTACACAATAGACCGGAATGGGAAACAACAACGTGCCATTACTCAGGATGCCGTTCTACACCCGCCTGCCGGGCAGGGAGGCCGCTTTTACCAGTACCTGACCTGGGCCCCTGACGGGCAGCATCTGGCCTTTGTTCGCATTAGTGTGAGCCAGATCGGCCAGGAAGTAAGCGTATTGTCAGCATTGTCAGATGGCAAAAAACCTGTAAACAATTACACCAGCCAGCATTTCCAGCCTTTCTACCTGTTTTGGTCTCCCAACAGCCAGACTATCGCGTTCCTGGGAAGTGATGCGACCACCGGCGTTCTGGGCCAATATCTGGTTTCCGCCTCGGGTGGCGATGGTAAATTTATCAGCGGCGGAACGCCATATTATTGGGATTGGTCCCCCGATAACCGCACCATGATCGTCCATATCGGTGGTGCCAGTTCTGTGAACCCGGATGCGCGCTTGGCCTTCATAGGGGTGGATAGCTCGATCCCTACCAGGGACCTGGACGTAAAACCGGGTTCTTTCGATGCCCCCGCCTGGTCACCAGCTGGAGATGGGGTCGCTTTGGCGATTAAAAACGATGCAGGCGATGATGAGCTGATCCTGGCTGGTCAGGATGGAAAAGTGAAACAGGTGCTGGCCGGCTTGAGCGGACCAGTGACTTTTGCCTGGTCGCCCAAAGGCATCCATCTGGCTTATGCCGTCTACGACACGACGGGATCCGCACCAACGATCCGCCTGGTCGTGCTGGACAGCACTCACCCTGATCTTCACAATGAAATTGCCCGGGGTGATGTGGTTGCGTTTTTCTGGTCACCCGATGGTCAGAAAATCGCCTATTTTATCCGCGGCAGTGGAGGGCCCTCCGCCTCATCATCCCGGATGGTGGCCCAAACCATTGCAAGCCCGAACCTGGATGTCTGGGTTTATGATCGGGCCGGCGGAACTACAAAAAAGGTCGCCACCTTTACACCCACGGATTCTTTTCAACAAATCTTTCTCTTTTACTCCCAATATCAGCGTTCAGACACGATTTGGTCCCCCGATAGCCAGGACCTGGTCCTCTCAACCGTCGACCCGGGTGGGGAAAATGCCATCTACACAGTGGGCGCTGACGGCAGCCATCTTCAAAAAATTGCCGCTGGAGATCTTGCTCTTTGGTCGTGGAAATAGGATGTTGCCTCGCGGCAAAGCTGCCTGACACAACCATTTTTGGAAAAGATATTTGGGTTTTCCCTGCTCTCCTTCGTAATTTACGCTTACGTGTTTTTACGTTTCAGCGTAATATCCCCGCCACTCTTTTATCTTTCTAGTATCCGTTTATAAGGTATTCCATTGAGGGCACACAAAAATCCGCCATTTCTGGCGGATTCTTTGTTCATGGTGTTCTACAATCGCTCAAATTAACTTTATCATGCGTTGCCGTTTGCAACACTTAAGTAGACTGTTTGACCGGAAGAGCTGATGCCGGCCCACACGATACGGGTTCAGGCGCTATATCATCCAATATTGCCTGACAACTATCTTCGCTGACATTGATTTCCTTCTCGTCAGCGATCATAGCGTGCTCGGTTCTCCGGACGTTACAGGTGTAAGCATGTGGCGTAATTTCAACTCAGCTTCAAAAGTTGAAATCGACAGAGCAAAACCCCACTCACCCAGCAGTGCCTCCCGTGTCCGCTTCATTAAATTCTGATCGGTTTCGTTCAGTGAGTGTACCCGCTGGTAATAAGCCAGATCGCGAAGTACGCGGCAGAGCGATTTAGCCTGTCCGTCTTTCAACCTTTCAACCAGCTGGATCTTTCTTTCCTGGCGGTTGTCCGGAAGCGGCTCGCCTGTACCGGTCAGGATGTCGAACAGGTTCTTAAATTCGTCCGCTGAAGTCGGGGCTCGCAAACGGCTCTCCACCTGATCGTCGATCGGTACCCATACGGTCAGATCGCGAACTTTCACTGCATAATAAAGTATCTTCTTGTCAGAAAGGATCCGTTCCTCGATTCCAACGACATGGCCGAAGCCGCAGGTCCAGTGCATGACCGGATCACCTACATGAAAATTCATTGCTCCTCCTGTTGGATACTCCTGAAGATAAAAATAACGCCAGCCCTTCAGAAGGACTGGCGCTCTAGATTGTCGATTCCGGTGAGTGCCTTCATTATATCATCATCGTCTCCGGAAAAGTGCATTTGTTTTTTTAAAGAGACAATTCATTTTCAATACTACTATTTATCTCTTACCATTGTGACGAAAGACCTTTTGGGTTTTCGCGCTTCAATAGAAATATCTGATAATTTCCTCCGAGGAGACTCGCTTCCTGGTGGATTATTATCAGTCCGCTGCCTTGAAGCATCTCTCCGAAACGCCGGGTGATCTCCGTGCCGAACAAACTGCTGAATATGTTCAGGAAACGACGGAGAAGTGAGAGCTGTCCGCCCTCGGGAGCGAATTTATCGAAAACCACTGCCCGGCCCTCCGGTTTGAGGGCGCGCAAGTTCTCCTGCAGGCAGAGACGACCGTCTGGGATGACGGACAGGATTAGGTTGAATATCACCGCGTCGAATCCACCCGTCTCCACCAGGAGACTCTGCGCATCTCCCTGAAGAAGTATCACCGGGCAGTCCAAAAGTGGCAGCTTGGACCTGGCGCGGGCCAGCATGTCCGGGCTCAGGTCAATGCCCACAGCATTAACTCCTTCGGGCAACAAAGGGAGATCGGCACCGGTACCCACTCCCACCAGGAGCACGCGCTCTCCCGCCTTCAGGTCCAGCAGGTGCATGGCTGCCTTCCGCCCGGGCAGGAAGAAATTATTTACTGTCCAATCGTACACCGGCGCCCACAGCTTATAGATCAAACGATTCCAGCGGTTGGTCATTTTCATGTTTACTGCCTCAGACGATAGTGGAATATGCCGGTCGCTTTTGCCATGAATGGGATAAAGCGCATCCAGCGAACGGCTCTAAGCCGCGTTTCTGGAGCATCAAAATAATACCAGTGATCGAGCAGGACCAGCCCCCACGATTCGAGGTCCCGGGGGTTTTTCGCATCCCAGCGGATTCGCGTGCCTGAGCGCTTTAAGACCGGACTTGAACGGTTGTGATGCCGGGAGACGAACGGAGATGCCGCGTCGAAGACCAATTCACCCTTCGGAAAATATTTCGCCATTTCCAACACCAGCGGTTTCACATCAGCTACGCTGAAATAGGGGAACACTCCTTCGGCAAGGAAGATGACCGGCTTATTAAATCGTGTCACTTCATCCAGCCAGGATGACTCCAGCATCGACTGCGGGATGGTTATATTCCTTTTTCCATCCGGAAGGAAATTGCGGCGTAGTTCAATCACTTCTGGAAGGTCCACACCCATCCAGGCCATTTCCCTATCATTTAGTCGATCAAACCGTGTATCCAACCCGCAACCCAGATCGACCACCAATCCACCTGGATTCCTGACGAGAAAGGCCCGGGCAAAGGCATCAAATTGGCGCGCACGCATCGCTGTAACGAAAATATCGAATTTGTTCATACCCATGAATAAATCGGGGCTGCTGCCAAGGGCGTTATATACTGATTCTGCACCTGGGTCATGCAGGATGGCATCCGGGCGGCCAGATTCAAGCGCCCGGCAAGCCAGAGGCACAAACAGCGTTCTGGCAACGGGAGATAGCTGGTCAATTTTGATCTTGTCCATTCTTCTTCTCTTTCTGGTGCAGACGCGGCAGGATGGCAGGCACTTGCCGGCAGTAATCTTGCCATTCCTCCCCGAATTCCGCCTTCAAAGCAAACTCCTCCCGGCGGGCGCGCAGCAGTACAAGGGGGGCGAATAAGGCATATGCCAATGTGGTCCATGTCTGGTAGAGTAGCAGGCTCCCGAAAGCAGCAGTTATTAATCCGAGATACATGGGGTGGCGGACAATGGCGAACGGTCCCCTCTTCACGAGCTTATGGTCCGCGTACAATTGTGCCCCGAAGCTGGTCGAGACGAAGTACATCCGCCCCAGCGACAGCCGCGCCCACAGCAGGAAAGTCATACCCGCAAAATAAATAATGGAGCCAAGTGCAAGGTAGGCTAGCTGGAATCCCGGCTGCAGTTCCACAGGCATAGGCTTCCAGAAATAAATGGAGATGCCCAGGAAGCTGGCAGTAGCGAAGAGATAAAACACGGCCGAGCGCAGCCAGCCGGCAACGCGCCCGCTCGTACGGCCGGAGGGTTGCCGCGTCCCTCGCCAGATACCATAGGAAACCACCGCCAGGGTTACATACGCCAGGACTCCGCCTGCAGTGCGAAGAAATACTTCAGCTGACGATTGGTTCATTCCAGATAGCCTCATAATTTCGGAAAGAATCTGCCGGTATGGAGCATATACACTTTGTATTCTTCCCCAAACCTTTCAAGCATCATCTGCTCTTCTTTGGGGACTCGCCAGAGCAGACCGGCGAACGAGAGCACACACACTGCCGTGAAGATCCAGTTGGCCGTCAGGAGAGTCAGGCCGATACACCATCCAAACATCCCCGCGTACAAAGGGTGGCGGATACTTGCGTATGGACCCGAAGTGATCAAGTGATGTTCCTGCCTTAATTGCAGCTGGGCAGACCATTGTGTGTCTAACACTACCTGCGTCCAGGTCCAGAAGGCCACGCTGGCAAGACCTACGGCAAAACCTGTCCACCGCAACCAGTCTGGGAAGGGCATCGAAAAAGTATCGATCCACGCCATACCAAAAAAATACATCACCAGGAATGCCAGTAAAGCAATGAATGCCACAACACGCAGAATAAAAAAGCCACGTCCGCCTTCGCGCTCTATAGCCTTTTTATCCGGCATATTTCTCTCTCCTGACTTGCGCACCTTGGCCATGAAATAAAACCGCATGGCCAATAAAAGCGTCAGTAAAACTCCAAAGGCAAGACGATAAATTGTTTCAGGCGTCATCCTTCCACCTCCATCTTTCCGGCTCTGGCACGGCGGACAGCTGCCTTGAGGAAGATATTGACCGCGATCCAATCCACCAATCCTGGGGCGATCAGGTTGAGCCAGGCAGCCAGATGACCTGGACCCATCAGTACCTCTCGCCGTCGCCTCGCCGCCGCCCGTAAAGTGATTGCTGCACATTGCTCGGCGGTCATCGTCTTCTTTGAGTAAATGGCCCGGCCGCGTGATCCTTTGGGGATGCCGTTCTTGTCCATCTGCGCTTCGTGGAAGCCGGTTACCACCCAGGAGGGACAGACCATGGTGACGCTGACGCCATGTTGCCTCAGTTCCATCCGTAGTGAATCGAAGAAGCCGTGCAAGGCGTATTTGCTGGCAATGTACGGCGTGTTATATGGCAAGGCAGCCTTGCCGCCCAGGCTGGAGACCGCCACGATGCGCCCCTGACTCTGCTTCAAGTGTGGCAAGGAGTAGTAGGTGCAATAAACTGCACCATAGAAATTGACCTCCAGCGTGTGTTTGAACAGGCTTAAGTCGGGAAAGTCCTCCAGCAGGGCAGTCACCGCCAGCCCGGCGTTATTGACCAGCATATCCAACCGGCCGAAATGGCTGAGCGTTGTGTCCACCAACGCCTTGCACTGCGCTTCATCGGCAACGTCGGTTTGGACCGCCAGTGCCTCCCCTCCAGCTTGACGGCATGCTTCCGCCGCTTCCTCTAGCAAGTTGACTCTCCGGGCTGCAAGGACTACCTTCGCCCCTTGACTGGCCAGCTGTAAGGCCAACGCCCGGCCGATGCCCGAGGATGCGCCGGTGACGATTGCCACTTGGTGTTGAAAAGGTGAAGGTTTCATAGCCAGGCCTCCCTCCGTCTTTCCGAATATCAAAAGAAACTTACCAGGTCCACAGTTTGGATCCGCCCCATATTTTTCTCCAACTGACTGGCTGGAAATGTTCGCCCGTGGGCTGGGAATATCACGCGAGCACCCGCATCCAGTAGCTTTTGCCAGCTCCGGTAAGCTGCCTCCATGTCTGTCATAAAGACCGTGCAATAGCGCGTACCCGCCCATACCAGGAAGTTGGCTGCCGCATCCCCGCAGAAAGCCTCACCCGTATCCAATACCAGGGAAATGTGATCGATACAATGCCCGGGGGTATAAAGCACCAGGCCCGGCACGCCGATACGGCGCAGGAGTTGATCATCATCCCCATCCAGCAAGATGTCCTCTTTTCGGAGCGTGAATGGTGGAAAGGTCAGGGTCCAGCGTGGATTGAGGCGCATTTTCAGGCCGGCGGCCACCTTGATGAACCGGTTGACATACCCTCCGCCATGCGTCTTGTCGTTTGCTCCGCCTTTCAAAAGATCAACTGCGGTTCGGTGAGCGATGATCTGCACTGAGGTATCGCAGGTCAATTCGTTCAGAAATCCGGCATGGTCATCGTGGTGGTGGGTCAGCAGCAGGAATTTGATCTCCTGGAGGTCAATACCCATATGGGCCAGTTGCTTGCGGTAGGCAGGATAATCCCAATCATAGCCGGTATCGATCTGCAGATACCCATTTTGACAGGCCAGCAGGTAAGTGGCCGACTGGCTCAAGCCAATGCGAATGATCGAGTTTGAGGAGAAATGTCTGTTTTCAACGAGAGATGTTTTGCTCATCATGGTTTCTTTCATTCGGAGCGTTCAAACGAGTTCGGACGGACCATCGCATCGGCTTCCACCCTCCCCATCGCTATACCGTATCCGCCGGCCACTTTGCGGTTAGACTTGGGGCCAACGAAATATGCCCGCCTAAGATCGTCGGCATCAACATCGCGGATCTCGCAAAAGCCGCGGGCTTTCAAGAAACCTGTTGCACCGCCTTGTGGTATCCCAAAGACCAGGTCCTCTCCGCTCATGAAGCGGTAGCGGTGCATGCTGTTGACCTCTCCATGCTTCTGGATGCCGCCCAATACTTCGCCATAAATATAATCGAAGACGACCGCGCTGCCCGGCCCCGAAGTGTGCCGTACGAACGCCAGTGTGGCGTCTACACTCTCCGGGTCCAGGTACATCGTAACGCCTTGCCAGATGAACAAGGTTTTCAGGGCCGGGTCATAACCAGACTCCGGCAGGCGCTTCGTGAGGGTCTGTGTATTAAAGTCGATCGGGACGTAAGTTACATGGGGAGGGAAATCGCCGAAGATCTTCTTGATTTTGGTCAGCTTGTCCTGTTGGGTGGCAGAATGATCCACCTCGTAAGCTGTGACACCATGCCCCGGCAGGTCGAAACGATACGGTCGAGAATCATATCCGGCGCCGAGGATGACAAGTTGTTGCAAATCGCTTTCCAGGAAATCCTGCAAAATATCATCGATATATCTCTCGCGTGCCGCCAGGAATCCGGTCACACCCGGCCCGCGCCATTCGGCATATCCACTCCTGATGAAGAAACCAAAAAGGGTATACATCCATCCAGGAACGAAAAGACGGGCATATGGGTCGTAGCAGATGCGCCCATCCGCGGGTCTTTCGCTCTCAATAGCCCGAGCCAGGGCAATGCCGGCAGCAGTGAGACTGATTTGATTCTTACGCATTTTCATGCCTCCGGACTACGGTTTGATGAAATCCAGGCAATACATCCAGCCTTTCCAGACCTCGTCCACATGCACCCCCAGCATCTCCTGTGGTACAAGGCTGATTGGCGCCAGGATTTCCTCTCGCTGCCTCCCCACCGTGCGCTTGAAACTAGGTAGAAACCGTTCGTAGGCACGAGCACCGCGTTCGGTCTCATCACAGATCAGGATACGCGCGCCGGGCTTGGCTACCCGGATCATCTCTTCAATGGCAGCTTTCTTATCGTTGAAAAAGTTTATCCCGCCGACATGGAAAACAGACTCGAACGCGGCATCCTGGAAAGGTAGTTGCTCGCCGTTACCCAGGAACAACTCCACCTCCCAACCTCTCTTTCCGGCATAAACCTGGCATTGCTTCAACTGCCCTGGGGATATATCCAGACCGCAAATCTCCCCTACATCCGTCCGCCCCACCAGGTAAGGTAAGTTGACGCCCGGGCCGATCGAGACCTCCAGAACCTTGCCGCCCTTTGGGTCAAGTCGATCGGTGATCTCGTGCCGCGCTGTTCCTTCATCCATGCCGATGTAGGCGAAGGCAATCTTGGAAAATGCCCGGTAGAACCACGAGAACCAGTTGTAGATGCCTGAAAAGCGCCGGTTCAGACCGGTCAACTGCGCTGGCTGGATGAAATGGGGGATGCCATCTTCCACAGTGTAATTTTTAGAACAGGAACTGCAGCGCAGGTTCCCCACGCAAATAGGGTCTTGAGGCGCACCATCGAAGGTCAAGGTGCTGCGACAGACAGGGCAGGCAAGGAGATTAAGTGTGTCAATTCTCATCTTTCCACCTTAATTCAAAAACCGTACATAGATGAACAATTGAGTATATATTCATATGTTAGTATATTCCTTTCCCTCCTTGCTGTCAATATCCGAACCCTGGCCTTCGGACTTAAGATCGGACATTATGCAAGCTTTCGGCAAAAGTGGAGTGAGCGGGGTGTTCTTTACCCGCTCATTCCACTTTTGCCGGATTAACCCTTCTCCCGAAGGCTTTTTGACCGGAAGAAGCCTCCAAATTTCGGGGGAAGGGCAGGGTTAGGGGTCTAAGGATTCACCTTCCAAGGCGGAAAACGTGAGCAGTTTCCTCTTGAAAAAATGTCCGAATTCGTGTCCGAATTTCAGACGAACCCTTGCCTTCGGATAGGAGTTCAGACATTCTTAGGGAACCTGCACTAAATTAGCCCGGCGGTCAAAGATCGTCCGCCGGGCTAATATTTGCCGTTCAAAACCCCTTTCCCTCAGGCAATGAGCGACGGGTTCCACCCTTTTGCTTATTGGAATTTATTACCAGAGCCCCGGTATTAATTTTTTTGATCTCTGGGAAAAACTCTTAAACTCCTCCCCAAACTTCACAGCCAGCAGGCGCTCTTCGATCCTTATCCGGTAAGCCAGCCCCGGTAGAAGCAAAATCGGGATGGCAGCCAGTCCGATCAGACTGGAATAACCTGCAGCCAATCCAAGTGCCATCAATAAAAAGCCTGCGTATCCGGGATGGCGGATGAAACGGTAAGGCCCGGTTTGGACCAGCTTGTGCCCAGCCTGGACCTCAACATGACCCGAATACAACCCCCGGATGTGAGCCCGCGCCCACAGGCGTAATGCCAGGGCAGCCAGGATCAATGCAAGTCCGGTGATTTGTATCCACAGAGGATTTGGAAGCACATGCCAGTACATGAACTCAACCGGCGGGGCGAAGAAAACAACCAGGAAACCCGGCAGGATCAGCCAGAAGGAACGGTCACCTTTTTCCTCCGCCGCAGTTTTCCCGCCCCCGGTCGATTTCCAGAACGGCACCCGGCGGATAAAGTAGTAAATGAGCCCTCCGGCCGCAAACGCGATTCCAAAGACCAGCAGGAACCACCCCAGCAGATTGGCGCGCAGTGTCTCCAGGCCTAGCAGTGCCAGTAAGATAGCCAGGGCGGGAGCTACGATCATCAGGAAGAAAACAGCCAGTCGACTCATGTTCGCCTCCTTCTTTCGATCAAGGTCAGGATGTTGGCGGAATCTTGAACAATGCTCCTACTACATATCCGACCAGCGCGCTCAACGTGCCGATCAGGGCCATCTCCAACCCACTCTTACCGGGATGGCCAACCGTTTTACGAGCTTTGTATGCCCCTACACTGAACAAAACCAGGGCCGTAATAACAACCGCCACGATCATTCCGGGATCCACCGGCAGGAAGATAAATGGCACGAGCGGTATCAACGACCCAACGATGGCTGAAAATCCTACGATCAGGGCGGCCCGCAGAGCATGTCTCCGGTCGGTAGGCGTAAGCTGGTGTTCCTCGTTCATCATCACCGCCACCCACACGTCTTCATCTGCGGTGATGGTCGCAACGATCCGGTCGAGCAGTTCACCCTTGAAACCCTTTTGGGCGTAGATCTCCCTTATCTCGTCCTTCTCCAGGTGCGGAACCTCGTTAATATGCCTGAATTCTCGGGCGCGTTCACTCTCATAAAAATCGGCATCCGCAAGTGTGGAGGTGTACGCCACCGCACCCATCGAGACCGATTCAGCGAATGCTGCCGCCAGCCCCGCTACCAACACGATCCGCGGATCATGGGTCGCCGCCGCGACTCCCAGGATGACGCCGAGTACGTTGACCAGTCCGTCCTGTCCGCCCAGGATAATGTCTGACAGGGCCGATGCCCGCCGATGAGGATCACCAGAAAGGTGGTATTTGAGATCCGAGCTGGATTGTTGTTTTAAATTCCGTTCAAATTGTTTACTACGCATTATTAAAATCCTTGATCTGGGAAAATTGGTTATTCCTTGGCATGGGCTTTGTTGCTGATAAACTTACCCACCTCAACCACCGCTAGTAGTCCGGCGGCGATGCCAGCCACTGTGAGCCATTCGCCAAAGGATAACGGAACGATTCCAAGCAATTCCCTCAAACTCGGGACGAGAAAGGGTAAGACGGCAGTGGCCATGCCGGCCAGCACCGCCAGGATCAGGGGCTTGTTGGAACTCAACTTGTTCATCCGGAAGAGCGGCCTGCGCATACTGCGATAGGCAAAAATATAGACCATCGAGTTGATGGCAAAAGATGCAAAAACGATACTGCGGCCTTCAATGGCGTTATTATGAACCGAAAAGAAGTGATGGAATAGGAAAAGGACCACCGCCGCACTCGAGATGCTGATCACGCCGATCAGCGACAGCCCCAGGCTGTTAAGGATGGGCTCCTTGAGCGATTTCGGTTTTTCATTCATAATGCCGGGCTCCTGGGGTTCGAACCCCAGCACGATATCAGATGGCCCGTCACAGATCAAATGGATCCACAGGATCTGCGCCACCATCAACGGTGCTGGCCAGCCCAGGATCATCGAGATGAAGATGGTCAGCACCTCGGCAAAAGAATTGGAAAGGGTATATGCCACCACTTTGCGGATGTTCTGGAAAATGATGCGCCCTTCCTCAATGGCCGAGACGATGGTGCGGAAGTTGTTATCGAGCAGGATCAAGTCCGCCGTCTCCTTGGCTACGTCTGTAGCCGAGCCGACCACCACGCCGATGTTGGCACGTTGCAATGCCGGAGCGTCGTTGACACCGTCGCCGATCATGGCGGTGATCTCGCCGTTCGCCTGTAGCGCCTTCACGATGCGAAATTTATCCTGAGGGCGGATGCGCGCAAAGACCGCTGTCTCGCGAACGCGTTCCTGTAATTGTTCGTCGCTCAGGGCAGCTACCTCAAAACCTTCCAGGCTCCCCTCGCCCTCTTTCATCAATCCAATACTGCGGGCTATATGTTCAGCCGTGAGGCGGTAATCGCCCGTGATCATCTTGACCTGTATACCGGCCTTCTGCGCCACCTTGATGGCATCGACCACGCCCTGCCGCACCGGGTCTTCCATTCCAACTAGACCCACCCAGGTATAGCCGCTGTAATCATCCAGTTTGCCGATCGGCCGGTAGGCCAGTCCGATCATGCGCAAGCCTTCCCCGGCCCACTGGTCCACCAGTGCCAGGAAGCGGGCTTTTTCTGCCGGCTCGATTTGGCACATTCCCATCACGATCTCCGGGGCTCCCTTCAGGAAGTTGTAGCTCTGCCCCTGGAACATATTGCCGGTAATGGCAGTGATCATGTATTTGGTCTCGCTGGTGAAAAGCTCCTCTTCCAACCGCTGGGAGGCATCAACAATTCGCTGCGGGTCTCCATTCAAAAGCTGGCGGGCATTCTCCCACATGGCAATGTCCACCGGACCTTCCAGGTCGTTGCATAGCACCATGGTCTGTAAAGCTCGCTCATTATCCAATATCTCTGATTTGGAGACGCGCATGCGCCCTTCTGTCAGGGTGCCAGTTTTATCGGTGCAGATAACCTTCACCGAGCCGAGGGTTTCAACAGCCAGCAGGCGTTTGACCAGGCCGTTGCGCTTGAGGATCTTGCGCATTCCCAGCACCAGGATAACGGTTACGGCGATAAGCAATCCTTCCGGTACGGCTGCGATGGCCAGGATGATCGATGTTCGCAGCATGTCCAGGAAGCCGCCGCCAATGACAATGCCGGTGGTCAAGATGGCCAGAGTGAAGCCGACCACGATCCAGGTCAGGGTCTTGCTGAAAGATTTCAGCCGCTTCTGCAGAGGCGTATCTTCCTCAACATGTTCTTGCAGGCTGGTGGCGATCTTACCCAATTCGGTGGCCGGACCGGTTGCCTGGACCTGCATCATGCCGCGCCCGGTCAGGACGGTGGTGCCCATGAAGACATTATCCTTGGTATTTTTGTTAACCGGCTCACTCTCACCGGTCAGGATGGCTTCATCCGCCGTTAGTTTGATGCTCTCCTTTACAGCCC
Source organism: uncultured Chloroflexia bacterium (assembly GCA_963831885.1). GTDB lineage: Bacteria > Chloroflexota > Anaerolineae > Anaerolineales > Villigracilaceae > UBA877. The sequence continues at coordinate 18,754 of CAWHSJ010000007.1, forward strand.
CGTCACTGGGGACCTTTTCTCCTGTAGTAAGGAAAACCAGGTCGCCGGGAACCAGTTCCCACACCTCGACTTCATGGCGTTCACCCTCGCGCAAGACGGTTGTGGTTGGCCTGAGCAGGCCTTTCAGGGCAGTGTAGGTCTTTTGGGCCTGGTACTCCTGCACAAAGCCCAGGATGACATCGATGACGACCACTGCCATGATGATGGCAAAGTCGCCAAATTCCCGGGCGAAAAGCGAGACTACCGCTGCGACAAGGATGATATAGACTAACGGACTCTTGATCTGGTTTAACAGGATGGTCCACGGAGAGGTGGTTTTTTCAGCCGGCAGGCGGTTTTCACCGTACTGGGCCCGCCGGGTCAGGACTTCGGCATTGGTCAGGCCATTTTCGGCTGTGGATTGAAGGACATTGGTTTCAGAGACGAGTTGCATTTTTTACTCCATGGATATTTAATTACCCGCCCTGAAGACGGGACGGACAGGTCATGCGGCTGAGGCATGCGTCAAGACAATGGCGACAGCCGGGTTGGATGTAAAAAATTCGGGGGAGGCAGTAATGGTGGGTGGCTGACGATTGCTCGGGACAACGCCATCGCTGGGGCAGTCGTGACCAGCAGTTCATCCATCTGAAGTGTGACGAGTAAGGCGGGAACAAAATGGTCATCAGAGTGTCCGGCATTATCCGTACTTGCGCTGGGCATCCCTGAAATGCCCAGGCTTTCCGCATACAAATGCGTTGCCAGGCCGAACAGGCAGACAGCCAAAAGCAATATCATTAAAAGAGACAGTCGAACAGGCGTACGTTTAGCCATTCTGAACGTGTTTGACCCCTTGGTTGAAGAGGGTAATGATATGCTCATCTTCGATGTGATAATAGACTTCCTTGCCATCCCGCCTGGCCTTGACCAGGCCCATCTGGCGCAGGCTGCGCATATGGTGGGAAACCGCTGATTCGCTGATATTGACCATCTCTGCCAGGGCGCCGACGTTTAATTCCTGTGTCGTTAAGGCAGAAAGAATTCGCACGCGGCTGGTGTCGCTGAAAGAACGGAAAAGTTCCGCCACGTGTGCGGCAGTGTGCTCATTAAGGATGGAAGTGTTTTTGATCATAATCTAAACAAATGAACATATACTCATATGTAGTATAAACGTCAAACCCATCTCTGTCAACTTACAATTAATTAATGACCTTTTGGCCTTCACCAACCCCATTCTACGGAATGAGCAGTTTGGTGAGTGCATCCGTCAACCACTGCTCGTATTTCTCGACGCTCCACCCTCGGTCATTGACGAGCAGCGTATAAACCTCACCGCTTGTAATCGCCCATACGGTTTCCGCTGCCGCCTCCAGGGTAAGCCCCTCCCGCAATGGCGCATTCGAAATTAAAGCATTGATAAAAAACTTCATTCCCTCAACTCGTTCGGCCAGGATCCTTTGAAACATCCCGGCGATTTCTGACTCGGTCTTTGCGGCCTCCCGCATTACTTCAAAGAGAGGCGCCATACGACCCATGATCTCAGCCATGTCATTGGTAAATAATTCTATCTGGCGATTTTGGTCTTTTTCCTTTTTCACTGCAAGCGGGCCCTCACGCTGCAGCAAAGGCGTTGGCTCATCGTCTCCAACCACGGACACGCCGATCAGGGCGGATAAGATGGCCCGTTTATTTCCAAAGGAGGCATAGATGGTCTCGACTGCCACCCCTGCCTCCTGGGCAATTGACTCCATCGTCGCCCCCGAGTAGCCCCGGCCGATGAATAATTTACGCGCCGCTTCCAGGATCTGGCGGCGGGTCAGCCGCGCCTGCTCTTTTCGGCGGCTTGAATCATAGGTTCGGTTAGGTGGAATAGTTGTGTTCAAAATATCTTGACAAATATTGTCTTATTTGATATATTAGATAAAGTATTACTGTATTCAATATTGCATGACTTCAGTATAAATGATAACCCTGCTGATGTCAACGAAAGGAATGAAAATGATCCAAACAAAAGAACACCCACAGCTCGTCGTCAACCCGTTTGTGATCTACCTCGGGATTGCTGCAGTGTCAGCGTTGCTGCAATTCCTCCTGCCACTGCCCTTTATTTCATCCGGGATGGCTCGCATAACAGGATTGGTCATCGTGATCGTTAGTTTCCTGTTTGGCTTGCCTGCTTTGATAAATATGTTGAAAGTAAAAACATCGCCCAATCCCAATCGCCCTGCCACCTCTCTCATATTATCCGGTCCCTATGGTTTCTCACGTAATCCAATGTACATCGGCCTGACCCTCTTATATGCCGGTCTGGTTACTTTCCTTCAGCTTCCATGGGGATTATTGTTCCTCCCTCTTGTCGTCTGGTTGGTTACAGCCTGGGTCATCCGCCCGGAGGAGCAATACCTCGACCGAAAATTCGGGGACGAATACCTGAAATATAAAAAATCTGTCCGCCGGTGGATTTAGGCTGAACTTCCCTTACCGGCTAACAATCAAGTCCGTTCACAAATTAACAACGATACGAGGCGCCTCTAAAGGTGCCTCGTATGATTGTCTAATGGCTCATCGGTCTATACATGACCTGTCTCGGCACATCTTGATTGTGTAGGGTTGGGATAATTCCCCCTTTGCGCAAGATTGATTCACATCCAACAGTTAAGCCCATTCATTCTGTTGAAGCCATCCCGGAGGTCTGTTATAATCTTCTTGGAGTTCCAACGAGCGTTATTTCCTTTGTACTTCAAAGGTTTATGGATGATCGATAAAGTTCTTTCGAAGCAGGATCAGGGTTCTGAGTTCCCAAGCGACGGCCGCGTTTTTACAGGGTCATCTCTATTGATTCTGGCTATTCCAAACTCGCGGCTGATGCGAAGGTTTACTCAATGTAACTGACACGGTCAATCCCATTTCATTACAAACATCCGTGAATGGTTACCGCCACGGATGTTTTTTTTCTCCGCCAAGAGTAGACCTGCACAAAATAAGAAAAAATTAGGAGAACCACATATGAACGGACAGACTATCTATATCACCCAGGTGGATGCGGATAAAATCCGTGGCTTACTCTGGAACGCTGAGGCTACCAATTACCGCGGCAGCCCCTACCTGAAGAAACTCAAAGAGGAATTGAACCGGGCCAGGATCGTCGAGTCTCGGCAAATTCCGCCTGATGTTATCACAATGAGATCGACCGCTGTTCTTAAAGATGTTGAAACTGGTGAAGAGATGGCTTATACGCTTGTATACCCGGATGATGCCAATCTGTCTCAAGGGAAAATCTCCGTACTGGCGCCCATTGGGACGGGAATGCTGGGTTATCGTGTTGGAGACACTTTCGAATGGGATACACCCAGCGGAAAACGTGTGATCCATGTGGAAAGGATCACCTTTCAGCCCGAGGCCGCTGGAGACTTTCAGTAATGGAGAATATTACCTGATGTCCATTGGAAATGAACCACTCTGAAAATCCTATCAACTTTATTGGATTTTTTTGGTTGTATAATGAAAATGAAGCGATCAAATTTCCACACTGAACCCGGTCAATCTTTCTCTCAGCCCTCCCAATAGAAAGGAGATTAAATATGTCTATCTCAAGTATCTCTGAAATTAAAGCTTCCTCGACCAAGAGTTTTGATGATGCTCTCAAGCAGGGCGTTAAGCGCGCTACAAAAACCCTCCGGAACGTAAAATCCGCCTGGATAGAGAATCAAGATGTGCTCATCGGCGAGAATGGTGAGATTACTGAATACAGGGTTCATTTGAGAATAACTTTCGTGCTTGAAAATTGAATTTACCGCCTCGTTTGATTTAAAGCGAAGCCTTCTCTAATAATAAAACATACTGAAATGGGGGGAAAAATTCTGACAGTACTTGGCCCAACCCGCCTGTAGGGTATTGTTGGACGTTGTTTTCTGTTCGCTATGGTTTCCTTTTTGGCAAATCCCTGAAATTGTCCAACGATTTTCTGTTCATTCGGGGGGACAACCTGAGATTCCGGTTAATATTGTCATTTTTCTTCACTTGTTATATTCAATAATAGCTAATTCGGATTATAATAGGTTTGATTATCAGTAGAATTATTCAGTCCTTATCCGTAAAGCAGGCTCTTTTTGAGCCTGCATTGCTGAACCGTCGAGTATTTTGACATTCAGCATCAACTTATAGGTAGCAGATGGAAGATGTCTTCATCGTCCAATCTTTACGGACCCCCTTCGGTTCTTTTGGTGGGGCTTTATCTGACGTGGACGCGCCCCATCTCGCCGCTGGCGTCCTCCAATCCCTGATCTCACAATCCAACCTTGACCCTGCCTCAGTCGATGAGGTCATCCTCGGACAGGTCTTATCCGGCGGCGCCGGTCAGGCGCCTGCCCGTCAAGCCATGCGCTTCGCCGGCTTGCCGGATTCGACTCATGCCATGACGGTCAACAAGGTCTGCGGAAGCGGGTTGAAAGCGGTCATGCTGGCAGCCGGTTCGATCGCCTTGGGCGATTCCAGCATTGTCCTTGCCGGTGGGATGGAGAGCATGTCGCGTGCACCCTATTCGTTGCCAAAAGCTCGTTCAGGTTACCATATGGGTAACGGAGATCTCATTGATTTGATGATCTATGACGGTCTGCGGGATCCCTACACTGGTAAACTGATGGGCGAGATTGCCGACGTGGTTGCTGACCATTTCGAGCTTTCACGGGAGACCCAGGATGAGTACGCCATTAGCTCTTACCAGCGGGCTCAAACGGCTGTCCGTCAGGGGATCCTGAAAGATGAAATTATTCCGGTAGCAAAAAAAGGAAAAAACGGCGACCAGTTGATCGCCGAAGACGAGGGACCTTTCAAAACAGATTTCGATAAACTCAGGAAATTGCCCCCGGCCTTCAGCCCGCAAGGTACGATTACGGCAGGTAATGCTTCTTCGCTCGCAGACGGCTCAGCAGTTTCGTTGATCGCTAGCGAAAAAGCCGTTAAGGAGCATGGGTTGACGCCGCGCGCCCGTCTGGTGGCGTATAGCACCTATAGCCTGGCGCCAGAGCGCTACCCGGAAGCTCCTGTGGGTGCCATTCGCTCCGTCTGCGAGCGGGCCGGTATTCCCCTGGAAAAGATTGACCTTTTCGAGATCAATGAAGCCTTCTCCTCCGTGGCATTGATAAGCATACTCGAATTGGGTCTTGATCCCGCTCGAGTGAATGTTAACGGCGGAGCGGTGGCATTTGGTCATCCCATTGGGGCCAGTGGCGGACGCCTGGTCGCTACCCTCATCCGGGAGTTGGGGCACCGCCAGGTTCGTTATGGATTGGCAACTCTCTGCATCGGCGGCGGCGAAGCCGTTGCGGCTATCTTTGAACGAGTATGATGGAATTCTCTGCTTTGAACCCCTGACAAAACTGCGTTCGCCGCCGTCCTCGGCAGCGAGGATACCGCCAGGAGCGAGGTTTTGTTGGGCCCTGTTAATGGTTTTTTGAGGTTTTAGTAATTCAGCATTTTTTCTTATCGGGTATGGAGGCAACGCATGGAACAACCGGCTATCGGAATATTGGGGGCAGGTCAGATGGGCAGCGGCATCGCCCAGCTGTTCGCGCAGCACGACCAGCAGGTGCTGCTGTATGACGTTTCGGCCGTTCAAATTGAAAAGGCCCTCTGTCATATTGAGGACGACTTGGAGAAACAAATCGTGAAAGGGACGCTTGAACCGGGTCGGCCGCAGGAGATCCTCGCTAAGATTAAAGCCGGGGATCTTTCCAATTTTACCGACTGTCCCTTGGTCGTGGAGGCAGTCAACGAGAATGAGGCCTTGAAGTTGAATTTGTTCCGCCAAATGGATGAGATTCTGAAAAAGGATGCCATCCTTGCATCCAATACCTCCTCGATCTCGATTACCCGCCTGGCCTCGTCTACCCGTCGCCCTGAAAATGTCATCGGCATGCATTTTATGAACCCTGCCCCTGTGATGCAGTTGGTGGAAGTGATACGCGGCCAGTTGACCAGCGAGGCCACCTTTCAGATCGTTTCCGACTGGGTGAAAAAGCTCGGCAAGACCATGGCGGTTTCCCAGGACTATCCCGGTTTCATCGTCAACCGCGTTTTGGCTCCTATGCTCAATGAGGCCATTTTTGCTTTGTACGAAGGAGTGGCCACTGTTGAGGATATCGACCGTAGCGTACAGCTCGGGCTGCACCATCCCATGGGTCCTCTTGCGTTGGCTGACTTTATTGGGTTGGATACTTTGCTGGCCATCTGCAACATTCTCTATGACGGTTTCAAAGACCCCAAGTATCGCCCCTGTCCGTTGCTCGTAAGGATGGTCTCGGCCGGCCAGTTGGGGCGCAAATCCGGCCGTGGCTTTTATTCATATGAGTCTCAGTGAATCGAGGCTGGACCCGCAGGAGGCGCACGTAGTGATGAGTTACATCCAATCCGAAATGAAAGGTGAGGTTGGCCTTCTGACCATCAACCGTCCCGAAAGCCTGAATGCATTGAATACTCAGGTTGTCAGTGAGCTGGATAGATCCTTGCATGAGCTTGACGCCAAAGGAGAGGTAAAGGCCGTGGTTCTGACAGGCGCAGGCGATAAAGCCTTTGTCGCTGGCGGGGACATAAAGGAAATGCTGACCCTGGATGTTTCTGCTGCACGCACCTTTAGCCGGAACGGCCAACAAATGGTGCTTTATATTGAGACCATGACCAAACCTGTCCTGGCGGCGGTGAATGGTTATGCCCTCGGCGGTGGCTTGGAATTGGCTCTCGCCTGTGATTTCATTTACGCCTCCGAGTCCGCCCGTTTTGGCCTGCCGGAGGTGACCCTGGGAGTCCTGCCCGGCTTCGGCGGCACCCAAAACTTGGCTCGTACGATCGGTCCCGCCCGCGCCAGGGAGCTGATCTTCACCGGGCGGACCATCACTGCTCAAGAGGCCTTCGAATGGGGTATTGTTAACGCCGTTTTTCCGCCGGCCGAATTACTCGAACGGACCCTGGAAACCGCTGCCCGTATCTCCCGCAATGGCAGCATGGCAATTGCATCGGCCAGGCAAGCCGTGGTCAAAGGCCTGGACTTGTCCAAAGTGGATGGTTTCCGCCTGGAGAACGACCTGTTTGCTGGCTTATTTTCCACCACTGACCAGAAGGAAGGCATGCGGGCTTTCATGGAAAAGCGCAAGGCAGAGTTCAGAGGCCATTGAGCCTGTCGTTTCAATGAGTTGAACAAAAAAAGGACTCAATACATGGACTTCGAGTTGAGCCAGGACCAAAAGATTTTACAGAGCAGCGTACGCGATTTTGTCCGGAAGGAAATCCAGCCGCTCGCCATACAGATCGACGAACAGCATCACATCCCCGCTGAACTGGTGGATAAGATGCGCCAGATGGGATTTCTGGGCAGCTACCTGCCGGAGGCCTTTGGCGGCTCAGGGCTGGGGATCCTTTCCTATGTCATCGTGGTGGAGGAGGTCTCCAAGGCCTGCGCTTCGAGCGGCATTCTTATCTCGGCTCATACTTCCCTTGCCTGCGATCCGATCCAGCAGTTCGGCACCGAGAAACAAAAAAAGGCATTCCTTCCTCTTCTTTCAACCGGCGAAAGGATCGGTTGCTTTCTCCTGACTGAACCGGAGGCCGGTAGTGATCCGGCCGCGTTGACTACCACTTACCGGAAGGATGGGGATCATTTCATCATAAATGGCACCAAGTATTTCATTACGAACGGTGGTTACCGCGGTATTGGCATCGTTTTCGCCAGTCGCGACCGCAGCCTGAAGCACAAAGGCCTTTCCGCCTTTATCGTTGATCTGGCATCGGAGTTTGTTGAGATTCTTCGCCATGAGAACAAGCTGGGCATCCGCGGTTCATATACCACCGACTTTGCCCTGAACGATGTCCGCCTTCCCGCAGATGCCCTGCTTGGCAATGAAGGTCAGGGCTTCAAGATCGCCATGGAGACTCTCAATGGCGGGCGCATCGGGGTGGCCGCCCAGGCGTTGGGAATCGCAGAAGGGGCCTTCGATCGCGCCTTGGCCTATTCCAAGGTGCGCAAGCAGTTCGGTTCTCCGATCGGTGATTTTCAGGCTATTCAGTTCAAGCTGGCGGATATGTACTCCCGCATTGAGACCAGCAAGCTGTTGACTTATCGGGCCGCCTGGCTCAAAGAGAATAAACTCCCCTATTCCACCGAATCGGCTCTGGCCAAGTTGCACGCATCTGAAACCGCCACATATGTTACCAAGGAGGCAGTTCAAATTCACGGCGGTTACGGTTATATTACTGATTATGAAGTCGAACGCATGTACCGTGACGCCAAGATCACCGAGATCTACGAAGGCACCAGCGAAGTCCAGCGCTTGATTATCTCTCGGGCGCTCCTTTCGGGAGGAGGTTAAGAAATGCCGCCAATGAGTCGGGAGTTTCTTTGGAATGTCGGGCACGGGGTGTTGTTGCCCATGTACACCATCTTTGTGGTCACGTCGCTCATTTTCCTTTACGCCTTCTACCACCGGTGGCGTATATACCGGTTGGGAAAACCTTTAAATCGCCTTGATCACATTATTCAAAGAGTCATCCGTTATCTCAAGCGGGCCTTCGCCCAGTTGCGGGTGCTGTTGGTCAGGTTGCCCGGTATCGCCCACGCCTTCCTCTTCTGGGGGATGCTAATTCTGTTCATCGCCACTGTCATAATTACCATCCAGGTTGATTTCACCCAGCCTCTTTTCAAATGGGAGTTCTGGAAAGGGGTCTTCTATGAATACTATTCCCTCTTCACCGATCTGGCCGGGGTGGTGGTATTCGGAATGTTGATCGTCTTCGGGGTGCGGCGGTACATCCTTAAGCCTGCCGGCCTCCAGACCACCTGGGATGATAAGTTGATCTATGCCCTTTTGATGGCAATCCTTTTTACGGGTTTCATCATTGAAGGCGCTCGTATGGCCGTCACGGAGGTGCAGGCAAATCCCACCCTCGCCGTTTTTTCGCCGGTTGGTTTGGGAACGGCGCGCCTGCTGTTGCCACTCGGCGAAGGGACCCTGCGGGAGTTACACCGCCTCACCTGGTGGGTCCATTTCTTCCTGGTCATGGGCTTCATTGGGATTATCCCTTATACAAAGTTGCGCCATATTTTAACCACCCCCGCCAACTACCTTATCGCCGACTTGCGCGAAAAAGGCTCCCTCGCTCCTCTTGACCTGGATTCACCGGATATCGATCATTTTGGTGCCTCCCGGGTGACCGACCTCGCCTGGAAGGATATTTTTGATGCCGATGCCTGTACGAAGTGCAAGCGCTGCCAGGACCGTTGTCCGGCTTGGGCCACGGATAAACCCCTCTCCCCTATGAAAGTCATCCTGCAGATCGGAGAGGTGGCCTTTGGGGATCCGGCAGCTGATTTGATCGCCACCGTTACTCCTGAAGTGCTGTGGGCCTGCACTACGTGCAGGGCTTGCGAGGAGGTTTGCCCCGCTGATATCGAGCATATCACCAAGATCATGGAGATGCGCCGCCACATGGTATTGATGGAAGGCAAATTTCCGGGGGATGAGGTCGTCCTGGCCGTGAACAACCTCGAAGTGAACGGTAACCCCTTCGGCCTGCCTCCGGCATCCCGCAGTGATTGGATGGAAGGTTTGCCGGTTGAGCGGTTGGCGGATGGCAAGCTCGTCGATATTCTTTACTTCGTCGGTTGTTACGCCTCCTTTGACAAACGCAACCAGGCCGTCGCCAGGAGCTTCATCAAGGTCTGTGCCTCGGCGGGAATCCGGGTGGGTATCCTGGGCAATGAGGAACGTTGCTGCGGCGAGCCGCTGCGCAAGCTGGGCAATGAATACCTTTACCGCCAGGCTGCCGCCTGGAATATCGAGAAATTTCGCTCCTATGGCGTTCAGAAGATTGTCACCACCTGCCCGCATTGCTTCAATACCCTTAAGCGGGATTACCGCGAGCTTGGGATGGAATTGGAGGTGGAACACTACACTGTCTTCCTCGAGCGCCTGGTCCGCCAGGGGGCATTACCGCTCCAGCCACAGGAATTCGATTTTACATATCATGACTCCTGCTATATCGGCCGTTATCAAGGCATCTTTGAGCAGCCGCGCCGTCTGCTGGAGGCAGGTGGCGGTCGTCTTCAGGAAATGCCAAAGAATCGTCTGGAGAGCTTTTGCTGTGGCGGCGGTGGTGGGCGGGTATTGGCAGAGGAAAAAATTGGCCGGCGTATCAGCGTCGAACGGATTGGAATGGCCCAGGCCACCGGCGCCCCAACGCTTGTCTCAAATTGTCCTTTTTGTCTGACGATGTTCGAGGACGGTATCAAGACCGGCGGTGCGGAGGGCAGTCTGCGGGTCCGCGATTTGGCCGAGATACTCGCCGAAAGGATCGTCCCCTGAATTATGGAACTTCACAGCGTGCCCGGTAACATTTATAAACTGGATGGCGGCGCCATGTTCGGGAATGCCCCCAAAGCCCTGTGGGAGCGCTGGATGCCAGCCGACGAGCAGAATCGCATCCGGTTGGCCACCCGTCCATTATTGGCCGTCACTCGGACTGCAATTCTCCTCTTCGAAGCCGGGATTGGGGCCTATTTGGAGCCCCGCTTACGCGAGCGCTTCGGGGTGGATGAACCTGAACACATGCTTTTGAAAGCCCTGGCCGGGAAAGGCGTTTCCCATGAACAAGTAACCCACATCTTTCTCACCCACCTGCACTTCGATCATGCCGGTGGACTGCTGAGTGCCTGGCAGGAAGGCCGCCAATCCGACCTGCTCTTCCCCAATGCCCGTTACTTTGTCAGCGAATCTGCTTGGGAGCGGGCAAATCATCCCCTCCTGCGGGACCGGGCCTCATTCATTCCGGAATTGAATCAGAAACTCGCCCTGTCAAACCGCCTGAACCTCATCCGCCCGGAAGACACTTTCACCTTCGATGAATTGAAGCTGGATTTCTTTCTAAGCGAGGGCCATACACCCGGATTACTGTGCTTCAACCTCCGCTATGATAGAGCCCGTTTGGTGTATGCATCGGACCTGATTCCCGGCCGTCCCTGGGTCCACCTGCCGATCTCGATGGGTTATGACCGCTTCCCCGAACTGTTGATCGAGGAGAAGAGCCGCCTCTTGAAAACAGTTGAAAAAGACAACGCCTGGGTCTACTATGTCCATGACCCGAATATGGCTCTCTCCCGGGTCAAGTACGACGAAGAGCATAAGACCTATACTGCCGTCGAGCCTCAGGCATTATTGGACCTCAGTCCTGCAAGATCGTCTTGATGAAAAAATACAGAGTACTGCGTAAGTATCTAAACTGAAAACACGGTATATGCGAGGTATTTGGTCAACACAGGTTTGGTTATTTATACAAGCAGCAGTAGATGGAGAATAAATGTACGATCCGAAATTCTTGGATGATTTAACTCAACGCCTTTCCCAGTGGGAAAAGAAAACCCTCGCGGAGACTTTAAGCCACACGCCTGAGCGGGAACCGCGTTTTATAACCGCTTCCTCAGAAGAGGTGAACCGCCTCTACACACCGCTCGATCTGAACGGGTTTGACTATGAAAACGATCTCGGCCTTCCTGGCGAATACCCCTACACACGCGCCATCCATGCCACCGGTCAGCGTGGCCGCTTGTGGACCATGCGCATGTTTGCCGGTTTTGGGACTGCGGAGGAGTCGAATGCTCGCTACAAGTACCTGCTTGAGCAAGGCGGCACGGGTCTCTCGGTTGCCTTCGATCTACCCACTTTGATGGGGTATGACACCGATGCACCTGAAGCAGAGGGCGAGTTTGGTACCTGCGGGGTGGCGGTCAGTTCCCTGGCAGACATGGAGATCCTGCTGGACGGAATCCCCTTGGATAAGGTTTCCACCTCCATGACCATTAACTCCCCCGCCGCGGTCTTGTGGGCCATGTACATCGCCGTGGCCGAAAAGCAGGGCGTCTCCCCTGCTCAATTGCGCGGCACCATCCAGAATGATATCCTGAAAGAGTACATCGCCCAAAAGGAATATATTTTCCCGCCAGAGCCCTCCATGCGCCTCGTGGTTGACACGATGGAGTTCGGCTCGAATAGCGTGCCGCAGTGGAATACCATCTCCATCTCCGGTTACCATATCCGTGAGGCCGGCAGTACCGCTGCCCAGGAACTGGCTTTCACCCTTTCGGATGGAATGGAATATGTTCGCTGGGGTATCGCCCGCGGGATGGAGGTGGACCAGTTTGCCCCGCGCTTGTCATTCTTCTTTAATGCCCATAATGATTTCTTCGAGGAGATCGCCAAGTATCGCGCCGCCCGCAGGATCTGGGCAAGGGAGATGCGCAATACGTTCAAAGCCCAAGACCCGCGCTCCTGGTTGCTTCGCTTTCATACGCAGACGGCTGGGATGACCCTGACCGCCCAACAGCCCGAGATCAACACCGTGCGGGTGGCCATCCAGGCACTCGCCGCCGTCCTGGGGGGGACCCAATCGCTCCACACCAATTCGATGGATGAAGCCCTGGCAGTTCCATCCGAGCAGGCTGCCACCATCGCTTTACGCACCCAGCAGATCATCGCGGCCGAGTCCGGTGCGGCCAGTACGGTTGACCCGCTGGGCGGTTCCTTCTTCGTCGAAGCGCTTACGAACCGGTTGGAAGCCCAGGCGCGCGATTATTTCCGCCGCATTGAAGAAGCTGGCGGCGTTCTCCCGGCTATTGCCCAGGGCTTTTTTCAACAAGAGATCTCCGACGCCGCTTATATCTATCAACGCGAGATTGATGACCACACCCGCGTCATCGTGGGCGTCAACGACTATCAGGACAACAAGCCGTTGTCCATTCCATTGGTCGAGCTGGACCCGGTCGGTTATGGTCGCCAGGTCGAGCGTATCCGCAAGTTACGCCTTGAACGTGATAACGGTCGCGTAGGTCAGGCCCTCGACCGCCTGCGTCTCGCCTGCCAGGGGACTGAAAATACCATGCCTCACCTGCTGAATTGCGTCCGCGCCTATGCCACCCTGGGCGAGATCATCGGTGTAATGAGATCCGTCTTCGGAAAATATACCGAGCCTACCTGGATCTAGGCAGACAGGAGCAGCAGCATGAAAATATTGGTTTGCGTCAAACAGGTGCCGGATATGGAATCCCCTTTCCGGGTCAATGCCGAGAGCACCTGGCTGGACGAGCGTGATCTGGCTTTCCGCATGAACGAATACGACGAGTATGCCCTCGAGCAGGCCATTCGGGTCAAAGAACAGGAAGGCAATGCTCCCGATGTGACCGTGCTCTCCATCGGCCCGGCCCGGGTGGTCGAGGCCATTAAAAAAGCTCTTGCCATGGGTGCCGACCGCGGCGTGCACATCTTGGATGATCTGGCATACCAGAAGGATTCGTTCCAGATAGCTTCGATCATCGCCTCTTTCGCCCGGGACAAGAATTTCGACCTGATCTTTACCGGCATGCAGTCCCAGGACCGCGGCTCCGCTCAAGTGGGACCGATGCTGGCTGAAATTCTCGGTATTGCCTGCGTCACCACGGTAATCGGCTTCACCCTCAACGGCGACCAGGTGACCGTCCGCCGTGAGCTTGAGGGTGGTCTAAAGGCACTGATCAAATTCAAACTGCCCGGTCTGGTCACTTGCCAGCTTGGTCTGAATATTCCCCGCTATCCTACTCTGCCCAATATCATGAAAGCCAGGCAAAAGGAATTGCTCACCTTGCCGGTTGCCGAATTGATCCAGGAAGAAAGCCTGGCCGTCACCCGGAAGATGTATCGGGCGGAGAAAAAAGGCGGTGGAGTCGTGCTGGAAGGCAGTAATAATGAATTGGCCGAAAAGCTGGTGACTCTGCTCAAAGAGAAGACCACCGTGCTGCGGTAGAGTCCCAGGGAGACAGGATCATGAAAATATTGCTGATATTTGAACACCGGGAGGGGAAACTGCTCGAGTCAAGTTATGAACTGCTTGCCTTCTCCGAACGGCTGGGAGCGGAACCGGTCTTGCTGCTTGTTGGCTCCGAAACCAGCCTGCCGGCATTCAAAGGCAAACTCTATCTGGCCGATGCCCGCAAATATGGCGAATATAACCCCGATCTGCACAAAGAATTGATCCTCGAAGCGGTCCGCCGTGAAAAACCTGATTGGATCGCCTTCCTTCACTCCTCCTATGGCTGGGACCTGGCGCCGCGTATTGCCGCCTGCTTTGAAGGTCGCTCAGGTTTCAGAAATTGTGAACTTGGTTGAGGGCGAATATGAGTTGTCTTGTTGCAATGCCAAGATGCGCCGTTTGGTCGCTCCGAAGACTCCCCGGGCAGTCTTGACTATCCAGGCTGGAGCATTCAGTTCCGCCCAAACGCCCGCGGGAGTTCCGCAAATCGAGCCTTTGGAATTGGCCGAAACTTCCTCCCGGCTTGAATTCGCCGGGTATGAAATTGTTGAGAAACAAGGCGTCGATTTGACCAGGGCTGAGGTGATCGTCAGCGCCGGGCGCGGCGTTGGTAAAAAGGAGAACCTCCCGGTCATCGCTGCACTCGCCAGTGCGCTGGGCGGAGAGTTGGGCGCCACCCGCCCGGTCGTGGATGCCGGCTGGCTCGATCACAGCCATCAGGTGGGCACCACCGGTCAAATTGTCCATCCCAAACTCTACATAGCCTGCGGCATTTCCGGTTCCATCCAGCATATTGCCGGGATGAAGCAATCCGATTTTATCGTAGCCATCAACAAGGATAGGGAAGCTCCCATCGGGACAGTGGCCGATGTCCTGGTGGTCGCCGACGTAATACAGTTTGTGCCGGTCCTAACCGCCCGTCTGACGAAATGATTTCTGGCTCCCTTTGACTGGACCAGGATGGGATCAAATCTATGGATATGTCTCTGAACGAAGAGCAGAAAATCATTCAAAAAACCTCCCGGGACTTTGCCCAGGCCGAGCTGGAACCCGTTGCCTCCCGCCTCGACCAGGTCGATGATCCCACCACCTTTTTGAAAAATATAAATAAACTTGCCGGGCTGGGTTTTATGGGACTCAACATCCGGGAGGAATATGGCGGTTCCAATGTTGGCATGGTGGCTTTTAGCGTGGCTATCACCGAAATTGCCCGGGCGTGCGCTTCCACAGCCGTAACGGTATCGGTCAATAACCTCGTCGCCAACGTGATCCAGGCAGTTGGTTCAGAGAAGCAAAAGCAAACCTACTTGCCTAAGTTATGTTCCGGGGAATATAAAGCCGGCAGCTTTGCTCTTTCCGAGCCCGGTGCAGGTTCAGACCCGGCCTCCATGACCACCACGGCCGTGAGGGATGGAAAAGACTGGGTGCTGAATGGCATAAAAAGGTTCATCACCAGCGCTCCTTATGCTGGGGTTTTCGTCATTTGGGCTGTCACCAATAAATCAGCACCCAAAGGGAAAGGGGTCAGTTGTTTCCTGGTGGAGGCAGGCACAAAAGGGTTGGTGATTGGCCGGGCCGAGCAAAAGATGGGACAACACGCCTCCGCCACGAATGAGATCATTTTCAATGATTGCCGCATTCCAAAGAGTGCCTTGCTGGGTGATCTCAATGAGGGCCTTCACACAGCCATGACGGAACTCACCGGCGGAAGGCTGGGCATTGGCTCGCTGGCGCTCGGCGTGGGGTTGGCTGCCATGGATTATGCCACCCGCTATGCCCAAAAAAGGGTCCAATTTGAGCAGGAGATCGTCAAGTTCGAGGCCATCCAATGGATGATCGCGGATGCCTATACGGAACTCGAGGCCTCCCGCTTGTTGCTCATGCAGGCCGCTTTCCAGGCTGATCAGGGTCATTCATTTGGCAAGGAAGCCGCCATGGCAAAACTGTTTTCCACCGAAGCCGCCAACCGGGCTTGTTATGCGGCTCTACAGATGATGGGTGGCTATGGTTATTCAAGGGAATTTCCGGTGGAACGCTATGTTCGCGATGTTCGCGTTGCCTCTATTTATGAAGGCACCAATGAGATCCAGCGGTTGATCATTGCCAGGGAAATCCTGAAAAGTTTATCTTGAGCTGTCCAAATAATCCATATTCAAAGGAAGAAGGTTCTTATGAGACCAGTCTATGTTGTTTCAGGGGGCGTTTCCAAATTTGCCAAGGCCCGGCCCGATAAAACTTTCCAGGGCCTGGTCAAAGAGGCTTACGACTATGCCCTGGCTGACCTGGGCATTGAGCACTCGCAGTTCTTCGAACTGGTGGATGGCTCGGTGGCCTCTTACTTTTCCGACCATTTCACTCGCCAGCTGATGGCCGGCATCATGGTGCAGGATTACCTCGGGTTATGTCCCAAGCCCTCCCACCGAGTCGAGGGCGGCGGCGCCACCGGGGGGATCTGCTTCCAGGAAGGTTGGAAGAACGTCGCCTCCGGCTACATGGATATCTGTTTGGCCTTCGGTTTCGAGACCATGAGCCATGTCGAAACCTGGAAGGGAAACGAGTTCATTGCCCTGGCATCCGACATCTCCTTCGACTATCCGGTCGGCGGTTTTTACTCCGGCTACTATGCCATGATGGTCACCCGTCACATGGCCGAATTCGGCACGACGGTTGAACAGTTGGCGCATGTTTCGGTCAAGAATCACGCCAACGCTGTTCACAATCCCTATGCCCAGAAGCGCATGCGCCTGACCATCAAGGACGTGCGCTCCTCACCCATGGTAGCCTGGCCATTAACACGCGAAGACATCTGCGTGATGAGCGATGGGGCTGCCTGCGTCATTTTATGTTCCGAGGCTGGCCTGGAGAAACTGGAGAAAGCCAGCGGCAGGCGTTATCCGCGCGTGGCTGTTTCGGGGATTGGGCGCGGCACTGACGCCATGCGCATGGCCGACCGCCCGCACCAATCCTATGAGGACTTCTATAAATACAATGCCTTGCCGGTCGAAGAAAGCAATGAGGCGCGGGCATACTATAAAGGATTATGGGAGAAAGGCTTCCGTTACCCGGGCGTGCATTCCTTCCGGGCGGGACGGGCGGCTTCACAGCAAGCCTATAAAAATGCCGGCATCACCGATCCCCTGAAAGAGCTTGATTTTATTGAGTTGCATGACGCCTACACTTCCTCCGAGATACAAACTTATGAAGATATGGGTTTATGCCGCTATGGGGAAGGTGGGAAATTCGCCGTCAGCGGCAAGACCTTCATGCCCGGCATCGATTACGGGTTGAAGCTGCCCGATCAGCCGGAATGTCCCGTCAATCCTTCCGGCGGTCTGATCGCTTGCGGTCACCCGGTCGGGGCAACCGGACTGATGCAGGGTGTCTTTGCCCTGTGGCAGTTGCAGGGCACGATCGGGAAGCACTTCGGCGACCAAGCCTTGCAGGTGCCGGGCGCCTCCAAAGGCGCCATCCATTCCCACGCCGGCACCGGCACTTATGTGACCGTCAGCATCCTCGAGAAAGCCAATTAGGAGGTTCCCATGGCTGCAAAAAAATTACCCCAACGGATAGAAGATAACCTGGAAGGGACGGTTGTTTTCAATGTCCCCTTCCCGACCGGCGATGACCTCTCGGTGCTGAAACAGATGTCGCCTATCGTGATCAAATATCCCTATTCCATCGATTACAACTTTTCATACGGCCAGGACTCGCCTTTCTTTGCCGCTTTGGCCAACAAGCGTTTCATCGTCTCACGCGAGCCCACCACCGGGTATACCTACGCCAACCCGCGCGGCCATGATATGTACACCGGCAAAGAGACCGAGTGGGTCGAGATCAAGCCGGAGGGCAGGATCCATGCTTTCACCGTCTGTAACTTCGGCTCGGAGGCCTTCCTCGCAGAAACTCCTTTCATTTTGATCCTGGTGGAATTTGAGGAGTGCGATACGCTCTTCCTCGGCCGTTTGATCGGGGTTGACCCTGAAACGGCCGCCATCGATTGGATCGGCAAAAAAGTAAAGGGTCGCTTCCTGCGCAATACCAAACTTAAACCGACCGATATCTATTTCAACCTGGTCGAATAATTCCCATGCCTGAAATGAAAGTATGGTGATCGGAAAATAACCGGAAAACCCGGAGGAACCCATGGATTTCCAACTGGATGAAGAACATCTTTTGATCAAACGCACCGTGCGGGATTTCGCCGAGAAGGAGATTGGGCCGCGCGCGGAAGAGATCGATGTCTCCGATAAATTTCCGGCGGACTTGTTCCAGCGCATGGCCAAGTTGGGCATTCTGGGCATCCCCTTCGCTGAAAAATATGGAGGCGGAGGCGGAGATTACATCAGCCTGCTGCTGGCCCTGGAGGAGATTGCGCGGGTTTCGGGCAGTGTAGCCATTATCCTGGATGCCCATACGTCGCTCTGCTGCGAGCCGATCAACCTGTTTGGGAGCGAAGCCCAGAAAGCAAAATACCTGCCTCCCCTCTTGCATGGTGAAAAAATTGGAGCCTTCGGACTGACCGAGCCGCAGGCTGGCTCGGATGCCGGTTCCACTCGCACCCGTGCAGTCCGGGAGGGGGACGAATGGGTCCTGAACGGCGAGAAGATGTTCATCACCAATGGCTCCCTGGCCGACGTATTGGTGGTCACCGCTAAGACCGCCCCGGAGAAAGGCACGCACGGCATTTCTGCGTTCATTCTCGAAAAGGGTACGCCCGGCTTTCAGACTGGGCGGGATGAGAAAAAAATGGGCTTGAAAGGCTCGGTGACCTCCCAACTCTTCTTCGAAAACTGCCGCATCCCTGCTGAAAATCTGCTCGGCAAAGAGAATGAGGGCTTCAAGCAGTTCCTGACCACACTGGATGCCGGAAGGTTGGCCATCTCTGCCATGGCGGTCGGGCTGGCCCAGGGCGCTTTCGACCGGTCGGTGGCGTATGCCAAAGAACGCGTCCAGTTTGGGCAGGCTATTGCCAACTTCGAAGGCGTCCAGTGGATGATCGCCGAGATGGCCACGGATATCGACGCTGCCCGCCTGATGCTGCACCGGGCAGCCTGGTTGAAAGACCGGGGGCAGCCCTTCAGCAAGGAGGCCTCCATGGCCAAACTGCTCGCCACCGAGGCCTCCGAGCGGGTTTGCTATAAAGCCATCCAGATCCATGGTGGTTACGGCTATGTGCGCGATTACGCCGTCGAGCGCATGTACCGCGACCAGCGCCTGTGCGCTATCGGCGAGGGGACGAACGAGATCCAGCGCCTGGTCATTGCAAAAAAGGTGCTTGGCAGCTAGATCCGCTTAATCCTTTCCCTCCAGCAAAACCTGAACTGCCTTCCCTGGCGAGAGCCGCCGCTCCACCAGATCATCGATTGCCTGGCAATAACGGGCATCTCCCGTCCGTGCCCGAAAATTCGCCAGCAGGGTCTTTGTGATCATAGATTCCAATTCGAATTCAAGGCGGGCACGGTCGCGCCGTTCCCATTCCCCGCTCTCTCGCAAGTAGCCGGCATGCCTTTCGATTGCCTTCGCTAATTCGATCACCCCGCTCCCATCCAGCGCCACCGTTCGCAAGATGGGCGGCATCCAGAGTTGCGTCGCCTCTTTTTCGCCATTCCATCCGCTCCTGCCGGGATATTGGGTCAGGAAATTCTTCTTGACCGGGTGAGCCAGGCCGAGCATATTCTTCAAAGCCCGCTCCGTCTTCTCCACCCCGGGTAAGTCGCCCTTATTGACCACCAGGATGTCGGCAATCTCCAAAATGCCGGCCTTGATGGCCTGGATATCATCCCCCAGCCCGGGCGCCTCCACCACCAGGGTGGTGTGCGCCAGCCGGGCGATCTCCACCTCCGACTGCCCCGCCCCAACCGTCTCGATGATGATAATCTCATAGCCGGCTGCGTCAAAGACCTGTACCATTGAAGCGGTCATCTGGGCCAGGCCCCCCAGCGAACCCCGAGAAGCCATCGAGCGGATGAACACTCCCGGGTCTCCGGCCAGGTCGCCCATGCGCACCCGGTCACCCAGGACGGCCCCGCCGGTGAAAGGACTGGAGGGATCGACAGCCACAATGGCCACGCGCCGCGGCTTCCCTTCCGGCGGCCTGCGATAATGCTGCGCCAGTTGGTTGACCAGGGAGGACTTGCCGGTACCGGTCCCGCCGGTCACACCTATCAAATGGGCCTTGCCCGTATGGGAAAAGAGTTCGTCCAAGGCCTGCCGGCCCTCAGGCAGCTCATTTTCCACCTGGGTGAGCAGGCGCGCCAGCGCCAGGGGATCACCTGCCAGGACAGATTCTGCCAGGGACATGCGTCGCCTCAGGATCGGTCCGGCAAGGCCTGCCGAATATCGTTCACGATGGCGTCGGTCGAAGCCCCCGGCCCGTAAATGCCGGTCACGCCCATTTCCTTCAAGCGGGGCACGTCCTGGTCCGGAATGATCCCGCCCAGGAAAACCCTGACCTGTTCCTGCCCATTGGCTTTGAGCAATTCCATTATGTGCGGCACGAGGGTCATGTGGGCGCCCGAAAGGATGGACAGCCCCACCACATCGACATCCTCCTGTAGGGCGGCTTCGGCGATCATCTCAGCGGTCTGGCGCAGGCCGGTGTAAATAACCTCCATGCCGGCATCCCGCAGAGCCCGCGCCACCACCTTGGCGCCGCGGTCGTGGCCGTCCAGGCCGGGTTTGGCTACCAGTACACGGATCTTTCGTTGGCTCATCCTGTCCTCCACTAAAGGAATAAAAACGACAGTATATCTCCAATTATAAACTGAATCCTGGGAGTCTTCACTACCTGAGTTTGACCTTCGGATATAAGTTCAGACATTTTTGCAGGAAACTCAAAAAAGCGGGCGAGCGAGGCAGCTTGCACCACGAAGTGGCGCTCTTTGCCCGCTCGCCCCTTTTTTGAGATTCATTTCCCTCCCCCGGAATCATTCTGTCCGGAAAAAATCAGCCTTTGCTCGGGGTCGCGCAGCACGTGTGCCCTTTAGGGTATGCCGAAGGCTGAGGGCAGGGTGGGGGCCTTATTACCTGATCCATGCCTTCCACAGGCTTCCTTCATTTCCGGAAAACAACCTGCCATTTGATCCAACCAGGCCATATTGTCCGGATTCATGTCCGATCATCAGCCTGAGTAAGTAAGGCGGGATATTTTCCGCCGCTGCTAGTATTGTATTGGTAATTTCATTTTGTAGTATAAACTCTCTACAAATCCAAAGGACGAGGTGCCCATGCGCCGTTTGAGTCTCTTCCCTGATTCGACCCGGATCACCAAAAAAGGTTTGAGCATTGGCGGCTGTGATCTCGCTGAGCTGGCAGATAATTACGGCACGCCGCTCTATCTCTATGACCGCTCCACCATGGATGCCTCCGCCACGCTGTATAAAGAGGCCTTATCCGAACATTATCCGGCCGGGAGCGGTATCACCTACGCCGGCAAGGCCTATCTCTGCCTGGCAATGGCGCAATGGACGCAGCAACAGGGATTGTGGGTGGATTGCACCGGCCAGGGAGAAATTGCCATCGCAGTCGCCGCCGGTGTGACCCGCTCGCATTTGGTCGTGCATGGCGTGAACAAATCAATTCAGGATCTGGAAGCGGCTTCTCGTCACGCCGGGACGATCGTGGTGGATAACCTGACCGAATTGGAACACCTGCTTTCCATGTCTTCAAGCCGTTCCCTGCCGGATCTGTGGCTGCGTTTCCAGCCGGGGGTGGCTATCCAAACCCACGCCCACACTCAGACCGGCCAGGAGGGAAGTAAATTTGGGATGGACCGCCAGGCCATTCTCGAAGCAGTCGCTGTCTGCCGCCGGCATGGCCTCCCGCTTAAAGGACTCCATTTTCATTTAGGCTCACAATTTCGTGACCCGGCCCCGTTGGAGCCTGCGATCAATCGGACACTGGAGCTTGCGGCCGAAATAGGGCTTGAATCCGGCTGGACCTTCTCGCCGGGTGGAGGCTGGGGTGTAGCCTACAATGAAAATGAGCTGCCTCAACCCGATGGGAGAAAATATATCCGCTATTTGGCTGAAACGGTGATAGAAGGCTGCAGGCGGCGGAAGATAACCCTGCCCCATTTACAACTGGAACCCGGGCGAAGCCTGGTCGCCCGCGCGGGCGTAGCCGTATACCGCGTCGGGGCAGTCAAACAAGCCAGTGCTCGGACCTGGGTATTATTGGATGGAGGCCTGGCGGATGCTCCTCGACATGCGCTGTATGGCACCAATTATTCCGCTTTGGTTGTCAATCGCCCCTCCGCCTCGAATGAAGAAGTGGTTTCTCTGGCTGGACCTTTTTGTGAAAGCGGGGATGTTCTTACATCAAATTTATCCTTGCCGAAGGTCAAAGTGGGAGAACTGATTGCCGTCCCGGTGAGCGGAGCCTACCATCTCAGCATGTCCAGCAACTACAATGGAGCCTGCCGTCCGGCAGCCCTCTGGCTGGCGGACGGGCAGGCGCAGTTGATCCAGGAGCGTGAAAACCCTGCCGACCTGCTCCGCCGGGATCATCCCTTGCCTGCATGACAAATCCCCAAAATATATATAGCCTTTGCATCCAATTCCTGGAATTTCTCATCCGAATGGTAAAATTCAGCGGTTATTGAGTTGTAGGTGGTTAAAGATTTTTTATTGAGGTAATCCTGACATGCCAAATCCCCTCGCCCACCCCGCCGCAGCCGTCCCTTTCACAAAAGCCGGCATGGTATTCTCTGCGCTTGTCATTGGCAGTATCGCCCCTGACTTTTGGTATATTATTCACGTCGGTCCGTCTTATTTTGCAAATACTCTCACGGGTTTGTTCCTGTTTGATGTGCCGGTGGGATTGGTTCTGCTGTGGCTTTTCCACATCCTGGCCAAGTGGCCTCTCCTTTCGATCCTTCCGCAAGGCTGGCAGCGCCGTCTATTCAGCCATGCGCAGGGGTTTACCTGGTGGCCAATAAAACGCTTCGTGTTCATCCTTCTCTCCCTCGCCATCGGCTCGGGGACCCATATACTCTGGGATTCGTTCACGCATGATTATGGCTGGATGGTGGGACAGCTTGCCTTTCTGAGCACCCCTATCGCAGGAATACCTCTCTACAATATTCTGCAAAACCTGGGCACCTTGTTGGGTATTGGCCTCCTGGTCTATTGGTTCATCCGCTGGTTTCCAAATGCGCCTCAAGGCGACCAACTGCCGGCCCACTTTTCCATTAAAGTTAAGGCTATATTTGTTGCTCTTACTACCGTGTCCCTGGTATCGTTTGAAGGTGCTCTTTTATATGCGCGCTTTTTCGCCAGGTTGAATCATTTGCTTAGACATTTCATGTTGGTCGACAGCCTGTCTTTCTCGGCTATCTTCATCATTTCGTTCTTCGTAAGCATTTATTGCCTGACATGGATGCTTGCATTCCATAAAACCACCCGCCGCCTCAATTAATTCAACCGTAAGAACTGCCGCTGGCAAGGATCCAAATCCACCTGGGGAAAGAATCCTCCTCTAGACATGGGTGTTTAGTTTCTTATAAAGAAATCGCCGAATCAATGAAAGATATCTGCTGTTGAATTGACATTTTTTATCGCAGATATATAATAATTACAGGCTTTCCCCTCCTCGTTTCAATTTCATATCCATCTCCACTTGAGGCAACCCATGGAACGAAAACTCTCACTCGGCAGTAAGTTCCGCTACGGTTTGGCCGATCTGGGCTTCGCCCTGATCACCTCGGCCATGCAATTCTTCCTGCTCTTTTATTATACTGATGTGGCCGGGATCAATTCGGCGTTAGCCGGGACTGCCCTCCTGGTCGGCAAGTTGACCTGGGACGCCCTCAACGACCCTCTCTTTGGCTATTGGTCCGACCGCACGCGCTCCCGCTTCGGCCGCCGGCGTATCTACATGCTCATTGGAGCCGTGCCGCTGGGCATCGCTGCCTGTATCATGTTTTCGCTCCCGCGGGGTCTCACCGGTGTGCCGGCTTTTTTGGCCGTCCTGCTTTCCTTTTGGCTGGTTGACACTTTCCACACCATGACCACTACGCCTTATTATGCCCTGACGCCGGAATTAACGCGGGACTATAACGAACGCGCCAGTCTCACCTCCATCCGGATGGTCTTCAGCGTTTTCGGTTATATCCTGGGCGCAGCCTCCACCACCATCCTGGCTGGAGTCTTTCAGGGAGCCGGGCTTAACTTGCAGCAGGCATGGAGCGCCACCGGGGCAGTCTTTGGGCTGATCGCGATCACTACTACCCTGGTGACCACATTCTCCATAAGGGAAAACCCTGCCTTGGCCGGGCTCCCATCCCAATTGCCGCCGGTCAGAGCCATCCTGACCCCCTTCAAGAATAAACCTTTCATTATTCTCATGCTCGCCTTCATCCTGAGCAGTTTCAGCTTCACCGTACTGACCGCTCTTGTGCCTTATTTCATCCAATACCAGTTGAATATGAAGGACCAGGTTTCCTTTGTGCTGCTGGTCATGCTGGTGACGATCGGGATCTTCCTGGTCCCGGCTAAAATGGTCTCCGACAAGATCAACAAGGGGCCGGCCTATGCGCTGGGGTTGTTCATCGCTTCCATTGCAGTCATTTCAGGTTTCTTCTTCCCGCATGGGGCCACCCCGCTGATCTACGTGGTCGCAGCGGTGGCAGGCCTGGGCTTTTCCGCCCAATGGGTCTTTCCGTGGAGCATGTTGCCGGATGTGGTCGAATACGATGAAAAAATGACCGGCGAGCGGAGGGAGGGCGTCTACTATGGCCTGTGGGCCTTCCTGACCAAGTTCACCGGGGCGCTCGGGGTGGCAGTGAGCGGTTGGGCATTGAACCTTTTCGGTTACGTGCCGAACGTGGAGCAGACCGCCCGGGCTTTGTTCGGCATCCGCCTCTTTTTTGCCATCGTTCCGGCCGCTGTACTCCTCCTCAGCCTGCCGTTCCTGATCTGGTATCCGATCACCCGCAAGAAGCACGCTGCCCTGGTCCAGGAACTGGCAGCCATGAAAGAAGCCAAAAGAGATAGGTAGGAAAAATGAAGATCATCATCATCGGTTCTGGAATGTCCGGCCTCACTGCCGGGGCTTATCTGGCCAGGTCCGGGCACGCTGTCACTATTTTCGAGCAATTCCCTGCTCCCGGCGGCGTGACTGCCACGATCTCCCAGGATGGCTTTGGCTGGGACATCGGGCCGCTCCTGTTGGAAGGTTTCGCACCAGGCGACAAAGGCCGGGTCATCCTGGAGGAACTGGGCATCAGCCAGCAGGTGCGGTCCGTCCACGAGGACCGCGGTCTTTCGATGCCCGAGTTTGCCCTGTGGAAGCCGCAGGAATATGAGGGTCCTTATTGGCGGCGTGAGCGCTTGAAAAGCTTCTTCCCCGACGAAAGCGCCGCCCTGGATCGCTATTACCGCTTTTACGACCGTATGATCCGACTCATGACCCTGGCGCGCCGGGCCGAGACTGCCCATGGGTTGGCCTCCCTGTGGCTCAAACTGCGCCTGCTGCTAGCCTTCCAGCTCGTCAAGAAATATGTCAACTGGAACGGCGGCCAGTTGATGGATCATTATTTCAAATCACCGGCACTGAAGACCTTCTTCCTGGGTATCGTCGCTGATTTCGTTACCGCACCAAGCGAGTTTCCTGCTTTGGGCGTGCCCTCCATCCACCTCGAAACGGCTTTTGATAAACGTATCCCGACTTACCCGGGGACAAAAAGCGCCCAGACCGCCTATACCTATATCCTCGGAGGTTGCCAGTCACTGGTGGATGCCGTGATGAGCGTGGTTGTGGCCAATGATGGTAAGGTGTTGACGAACACAACCGTTAAAAAGATCGTCATTGAAGCTGGCCGCGCTGCCGGTGTGGAGCTGGCGGACGGGCGCATCGAAACCGCCGATCTGGTGCTTGCCTCTGGAGGGATGAAGGAAGTCTTCTTCAACCTGGTCGGGCGTGAGCATCTTTCCGCTGAATTGGTCAGCCAGATCGAATCCAACCGGCTGATGGAATCGGTTCTGATGGTTCAGCTGGGTATCGACTTCGATCCCCGTCCTTTCCAACCCGCCGCGCTGTGTTACTACTATAAGACTCAAGACCTGGAAGGCGCCGTACGCCGCTTACGCACCGGCGACTACCACCAGGGCAGAGACGGTTTCCTGATCTACGTTCCCTCCCTGCATTCACCTTCGCTGGCCCCGGAAGGAAAGTTTGCTGTGACCATTTATACCGTCGCGCCGGATACCCTCGCTGAAGGGACCTGGTCTGACCGCAAGGAGGCACTGGCCGACAAACTGGTGGCCGAAGCCGAGGCCTACATTCCAAGGCTGGGCTTGCATACCCTGACACGGCTAATATTAACTCCCGAGGATTTTCGCCGGCGCACCCATCAATCACATCATTCCTTTGGCGGGGTTCCGCCCGTCATGGGCAACAAACCTCCGGCCCACAAGACGCCCATCGCCGGTTTATATTTTATCGGCGCTCAAAGCGAAAGCACAGGCGGAGTCATGAACGTGATGACGGGTGCACAAAAAGTAGCCAAACAGATCCTTCGAGAAAATTGAAAAGATGTATAAACGAAAAAGAACACGGCCTCTCTGTCATAGGAAAAGCCGTGTTCTTTTTATCGGTAAAGAAAAGTCAAACTTGCATCTTTTCCTTCTCAAGGATGGCGGCTTGAACCTGTTCATAATGTTTCTGATTGAGGGGATAAAACATCAGAGCCAGGTTGCCTAGCAGGATCAGCACTGCCGGCAGAGGGCCAATCAACAGGCGCATACCCAGGATGGACTTGGCAGACTGGACTGCATCCGGCACATATCCGAACAGTCCCAGGCTCTGCCCAACTAGGAAGCCTGCAAAGGCTCCACCCAGGGCAATCATAAAGGTCCAGACGCTGTAATAAACCCCTTCCCGGCGCACCCCCGAGCGGGCATAGCCGTATTCAATTGTGTCCGGGGCCATCGACCAGGGTAACACGTAATGGGATGAGAACCCAAACCCGGCCAACACCATGAAAACCAGCGCACCGGTCTGTCACAGCCTGTCGGCTGTGAACGCGAATAGAATGACCGCCAGTAGCGTCAGCGTCATCCCGATCCCATAGGCGGTCCTCTTGCTGACCTTGCGGGCGAACCACACCCAAAATGGAATGGTGGCAATCGTGACGACCAGCAGGGTGATCATGGCCAATGTGGTTGCGCCTTCTGCCCGGAAGACATATTTGTAGTAATAGATCAGCATGGATTCCATGATGGCCACCGCCGTGCTGTTGGTGAACCAGGCCGTCAATAACAGCAGGTAGGGCTTATTGGTAAAAACGTCTTTCAAGGATAAGGAATGGATTTGACCTTAAAAAGGGGCATTTCGCGAACTATCCCCCAAAAAGTATCTAATGCAATTCACCCGGCCGGGACCGGGGCGTTTACAACCCTATTTGTCTCTCCAAAGACTCGCATACTTCTTGCGATACTTGGGATCCGCCTCCGTTTCGATCAATGCCAGTGCCTTCTCTTTGATCTCAGCCTCATTCACAACCGCATACAGGTTGCGAAGACACTGAATGATATCGTAACGGATCAGGGTGCAATTCTTTTCAGTCCTGCATTCCTGAAATCGGTTATCCAGGCCGTTCAGGAAAAGCTTCCGTTGCTTCTCCCCTGCCGCGCCCACTTTCCAGAGCGACTGTAAGCAATGTCTGGCTGTGACGAACCTTTCATCTCGGGTCACGGCCAGCAAATCCTTAAAATCCTTGAGCATGCGCTTATCCGGATCGCTCTTGGCCAGGTTGGCCAGCACCTGTGCTGCGATGGCTCGGTCATGGTTATCTTTGTGACTTAATCCCGCCACCAGCTCATCCCAGGCCTCATAAGCCCAATCGACGGTTTTTTCGGTTGTCTCGATAATATTGAAAAAAGCCTCATTCTGCAACTCCCGGTTTTTTGACCAAAGGTGTTCCAGGTTGGTTCGTGTGGTTTTATCCACTTTTCCTCCTGTTTATTTGACCAGGAAAGCCAACTCGGTCTGGTATTTCTTTGTATCCGTTTCTTTTTCCGGATCGGTCAGGTAAAACTCGGTCCGCCCGTTCCACCATTCGGCATTATTCTTGGTGGTTGTATTCCAGACGATATGGTTGGCTTTTGCCCAATCCAGTAGTGCTACCGTGGCTTTGTAAACGCCTTTGCCTTTGTAGGGTCCGGTATAGGTGAGGCAGGCATACCGGCCGGCCGGAAGGACAGCCGTGATCACACGTTCATCCCCTGGCAAGGCCCGGTCAATAACAAAACCCACATCGATATCCAGCTTTTTAGACATATCCGTGGTGAGGTAACGAATAATGGCCGGACCGTATAATACAATCCCTTTATTCTTCAACCATTGATTCACTTCATCCCATAAAGGCTGAAGATATTTACCGAAAGGGATGGGGACAGCAGTCCTGATGGCCGCATAATGTTGTTCCTTGCGAGTTTCCACTTTTGGTTCTGTTACCATAGTCCATGCTCCCTGAAACCCATGCATAGGTTGATCTATCACGAACAGGGCTATTTTAGAACATACTTTCTTATTTGTCAATGTTTATCACAATTATCATATATTAATTTATCTGCATATTCGTCGCCGGGAATGCCGACCGCACAGCTCCCGCTCATACGCTTGGCGATAAGTGCCCTCCAATCCCGGGATTCCTGTCGAGACAATCCTTCCAGTCCTCCCACATGCAGGGCAGGTGATCTTTTTTGGATTATTAAAACAAGGTGGGTTGGGCCAACCTGGTTGGCCCAACCCACCCATTTCTTACCGGGATTTTCCGGGTGAAGATATTTTAGGGACGAACGATCAGCGGCAGGAATATACGCTGCACAGTTTGGATCGTCCAGGTATAGGAAGCCGGGCTGAGATCGGCGTTACCGGCAGTATCAATGGCGTAGACATAGAAGGTATGGGAGCCTTCACTCAGAGTTGGGGAAGTATACCCGCTCGTGCAAGCGGCATAACTACCGCCGTCCATCTTGCACATGAACGAGGCGATGCCGCTGCCTGTTCCATCATCTCCGCTGAAGGTGAAGGTCGGCGTCCTGTTGCCATCCGGATTGGCCGGGTGCCCGGTGATTGTTGTATTGGGCGCCGTTGCATCGACCGTCCAGCTGTACGAGGCGGGCGTGGCATCCGCGTTGCCGGCCGCATCAATCGCATAGACAGAGAAAGTATGCGCACCGTCTGGTAAAGCCGACGAAAGGAACGGGCTGGTGCAAGCAGAATAAGCGCCGCCATCCAGTTTACACATGAAGGAGGCTACACCGCTGCCGGTGCCATCATTGCCGCTGAATGTAAAGGTCGGGGTATTGTTCTTATCCAGGGCAATTGGCTGGCCGGTGATGGTAGTATCGGGTGCCGTAGTATCGATCACGATGGCTTTATTAGTAGCGAGCGAACCGGCGCCGGTCGGAGCCGGTAATGTCAGGGCGGCATTATTTCCACCTGAGTCACGGATCGTCCCAGAGTTCAAACTCAAGGAATCGGCGGCCACATAATTCAGGTCGCTGGAGGTATCACCCGCCTGGATGGTATAGGTGAAGGAGAGCGTATCGGTTCCGGTGCCGCCGGAGTAATTTGCCGTGCGATCGGTAGTGCCTGTCTCAAGAGTTAAGGTAGGCGTACCGGTCACATTCACGGCCTCATTGAACGTCATGGTAATGATGATGTCCCCGGATTTATAGAATCCGTCAGCAGTGGGCGAGGTGACATTGGTAACAGCCGCGGCATTGGTGTCAATCACGATATTCTTGTTGTATCCAAGCGATCCGACTGCCCCAGGTGTCGCTAGGGTCAGGGAAGCATTATTAAGGGCTGCGTCACGGATGGTTCCACCGTTCAGCTTCAGAGGGCTGGTGACGATGTAATCAAGATCAGGAGACAGGTCATTTGGTTGGATGGTATAGGTGAAGGAAAGCGTATCCGTTCCGGTCCCGCCGGAGTAATTCGCCGTGCGGTCGGTGATGCCTGTCTCAAGAGTTAAGGTTGGCACACCAGTCACATTCACAGCTTCGCTGAAGGTGACTGTAACAGTGATATCGCCGGAATTATAGGTTCCATCGGCATTGGGGGAGGTGACATTGCTGACAGTAGGAGCAGTGGTATCGATGACAATGTCCTTGTTTGCCCCGAGCGAGTTAGGTTGTCCTGGATCCGGAAGGATCAGGATGGCATCTTTGCTGGCATAGTCACGGATACTCCCACCGTTCAAATCCAGGGCCCCACTGGAAAGATAATCCAAATCGCTGGAGGTATCACCCGCCCCGACGGTGTAATTGAAAGTCAGCATTGCAGTTCCATTGCCACCCGTATAATTAACAACCCGGTCGATGAGGCCGGTCCTCAGCGTTAGCCGGGGCGTCCCGGTGACGGCTACAAGTTCATTGAATGTCACCTGGATTGGGATGAGAACGCCGGCATTATAAGAACCATTCGCTTTGTTCGCTGTGACATTTGTTACAACCGGCGGAGTAACATCCGGCTGCCCAATGGCAAAGGCAGTGGAATTGCCTATGACAGTGACGCCGGTTACCTGGGTGCTGTTAATAGTCCAGGTTCCGATCGTTGTGGGGACCCAGTTGGTCGATGGATAGTTTACATTCCTATTCACGATAAAAATACTTGGATCCGCGCCGGCATCTATATCGCCATCTACAAAGGTAAATGTCGCATCATACGTAGTGAATACGGGCACTGAGGTGGATGTGAATGTCCAGTATCGTTTGACGTGGTGGGTTAGGTCCAGCCCCGAATAGCCAATATTGGTAGCCTCTCCAGAAGTGGATTTCACCGCTACGTTGCCGGGGGTGGTGATATTGGCGAAAACAAGGGTCAGCGGTGTATAGTTGGTGGCATCACCAATTTGATAAAGATAAGATTGTGGGCCGGTGGTGAAATTTCTCTGTAAATTGCCGTTGATATACCGCGTCGAGTCTGCTCCTATGAGCGAAGCGGCTGTATCAATGATGACCGCCTTGGACCCGGTGTTGATCTTGCCGTTGGTCAAAGTAAGGGCATTGTTCACCGAAATATTGGCGGTAAGGACCACGCCGGCGTTATTGTTAATTATGAGATTATTGAATGTCGTCGCCGCCCCGGAAATGGTCTGCGCTGTGCTGCCTGGCAGAGTGACGGTCCCTGCCCGTGGATTGAAAGTCCCGTTATTTGACCAGTTTCCCGCAACGTCCATAGCAAAATCGGAGGCAGAAACATCAAGTGTTGCGCCAGTTTCAATTGTCAGGTTCCCATTCACAGCGACAGCTCCGCCAAGCGTCTTGGTGACGGCGTTACCGCTTAGTGTAAGATGATGATAGGTAATGCTTCTGACGGTTTGAATTCCCGACCTGTTGTATTTGACTGTATTTGGATTGGCGCTGGCTGTCAATGTCCCGATACTTGAAAATCCGCCGATGTTGAGCGTGGCGTTGGTGCCTTGAGTCAGGGAACCTCCGCCTCCTAAGGCATTGCTTACCGTGAGCGTGCCATTATTGGTGTATGACCCGCTGATCGTAATATTGGGGATTGAGACCACCCCGCCGAAGGTCTTGCCTGCTCCGGTGAAGGTATGGACCCCATCGCCAGCATTCAAAGTTCCGTTGTTCTGAAAATCCCCGCCAAACGAAATCGTTATCACATCTGCATTATCGAACCAGGTACTGCCGCTGCCGATCGTGACATCTCCGGTATATATTCTTGCACCTATTGCACTGCTGTTAGTCAATATACCGCTGCCGCTGATAGTGGTAGCTCCCATTACGGTGATGCTAAATGCGCCGACAGTAAAGGCTGTACCAGGACCGACCGTCAAAGCACCGCCAATAGTCAGATTATCCGCACTGATCGCACTGACCGTTCCGCTGAGAGTCAGGTTGCCATTCACCGTTGTCAGACCCACCGGCAGGGTTTTGACGCCACTGCCGCTGAGCGTGAGATGGTAGTAAGAAGTGGCGATAACGTTCTGGGCTGCACCGCTGTAATTAACCGTGTTGATGTTGGAGCCGGCTGTCAATGTCCCGATACTTGAATTTTGGCTGATGTTCAGTACGGCGCCGGAACCTTGAGTCAAGGAACCTCCACCCGCTAAGGCTGTGCCTGCCGTGAGCGTGCCATTGTTGGTGTATGACCCGCTGATCGTAATATTGGGGATTGAAATTGGATTCGTCCCGCTGAAGGTCTTGCCCGCTCCGGTGAAGGTGTGTATCCCTGTGTTGACAGTCAAAGTTCCATCATTTTGCAGGTTCCCACCGAACGATATCAGTACAACCACACTCTCGGTCCATGTTCCTCCACTATTGATGGTGACATTCCCGCTGTAGGTTTTTGCGCCCGTCGTACTGGTATGAGTCAATGTACCGCCGACAGTGGTTGTGCCCGCTACAGAAATAGTAGATGTGTCGACTGTCAACGTTGTGCCTGAGTTTACAGCCAGGTTGCCATTTACGGTCACATTTCCATTGATCGTTTTGATGCCGCTCCCACTTGCGAACAGGTTGTTGTAGGTGATGCCGGCAATGGATTGGGCCGTACCGCTGTAATTGACCGTGTTGGGGCTGGCCGTAGCGGTCAACGTCCCGATACCTAAAGTTCCGCCGAGGTTGAGCGTGGCGCCAGAACCTTGAGTCAAGGAACCTCCACCCGCTAAGGCTGTGCCGACCGTGAGCGTGCCATTGTTGGTGTATGACCCGCTGATCGTAATATTGGGGATTGAAATTGGATTCGTCCCGCTGAAGGTCTTGCCCGCTCCGGTGAAGGTATGCACCCCTGTACCGGCATTCAGAGTCCCGTCATTCTGCAAATTCCCGCCAAACGAGATCAATACCGCAGCACTCTCGGTCCATGTACCTCCACCACTGATCGTGACGTTCCCGTTGTAGGTTTTTGCGCCCGTCGTGCTGTTATGCGTCAATGTACCGCCGACAGTGGTTGTGCCCGTTACAGAAATAATAGACGTGCCGACTGTCAACGCTGTGCCTGAGTTTACAGCCAGGTTGCCATTTACGGTCACATTTCCATTGATCGTTTTGAGAGCGCTCCCACTGACGATCAGGTTGTTATAGGTGATGCCGGCAATGGCTTGGGCTGCACCGTTGTAATTGACCGTGTTGGGGCTGGCGCTGGCTGCCAATGTCACGATATTTGAAATTCCGCCAATATTGAGTGTAGGATTTGGCGTTCCTTGAGTCAATGAACCTGCGCCCGATAAGGCTGTGCTTACCGTGAGCGTGCCATTATTGGTGTATGACCCGCTGATCGTAGTATTGGGGATTGCAATTGGACTCGTCCCGCTGAAGGTCTTGCCTGATCCAGTGAAGGTATGTGCTCCTGTGCTGGCGGTCAGAGTTCCGTCATTTTGCAAATTCCCGCCGAACGAAATCACTACCGCAGCAGTCTCGGTCCATGCGCCTCCACCATTAATTGTGACATCAGTATAGGTCTTGGGTGTCCCTGCGGCGCTGGAATGCAATAAAGTACCGTTGATGATCGTTGCGTCTAATACTGTGATGGGAGTCGCGCCGACTGCAAACGTCGTGCCTGAACCAACCGTTAGGATGGAGGTAACCGTCACGCTTCCGCCGGTTGTCTTGATCCCGGCGCCGCCGCTCGTAGTCAGGTTGGCGTAAGTTCCGCTGATGATGGTCTGGTCGGCAGCTGCGCCGTAATTAACGTTAGTCCCTGGTACAAAGGTTCCACTGGTTAGAGTTACCGAACCGTTAAAATTCAACGTGCTCAAACCGCCATTAAATAAGCCTGCATCCATCAGGAATGAACCGGTGATGGTGACAGTAGAATTGTTGGCTTTGAAAGTGCCGCTGTTTGAGAAGCTGCCATCCACTACCAGGGTTTGATTAGCACCAGTGTCTAATGTTCCCCCGCCGTTGATGGTCAGTGAGCCGCCGACGGTTGTAGCCCCGGTGAGAGTAACAGTATGCGTACTATCAATGATAACCGAGTCGCCATTTAAAGGATTGGGTATTAACCCTCCACCGTTCCAGGTGGTGGAGTTGGTCCAATTCCCCGGTTGCTATACTCGTGAATGTGGTCGCTGCATATGCAGGATGGATTGGCAGAACAACCAGCGCCAACATAACCGCAAAAAAGGCAGAACAAATTTTATAGAGCCAATGGATTTTCATGTTCATTCCCTCGCAAACTAAAAAGATTAGGATGAAAATTATTCAAACAACAGTACCGGCCATCATGAATATTTATGGTCATTGCAAGAATTCTAGAAAAAATGTACCTGTCAACTAAAACGATATATGTTTACTTCTATAAACAGCATTTGGCATTTATCGCGAGCAAAATGCTGCTAACTTTTGGCTGTTAGGGAATCAGTGTTGTCGTTTTACCCGGATGAATGATATTATCCAGTAGGTCACTCTTAGATAATATCATCTAATAAATTATATTCCATTAAAATCCAATATCAAAAATTTTCGAATTAACAAATTTGAATGTTTCGCGGAAAAACTCACCGGCCATTTTTGCCCCTTGTAGTACAATAATGATAAAATTAGTCTAAATATTTTATTGTACTGGAGGCAGGAAATGGATTTCTCTAAAGGTGAAACACGAAGTGGTGGATACGATTCGCTCTCCCCTGCCAGGAGGCTTGCCATTTTAATGATCCTCGTTTCTGCCTGCCTGGCATCTTGCTCTCCTCAACCAACAGGTCAGGCCCTCAATCCCGTTCCTTTGACCCCTATCGCGGCACAGCCAATACCCAACACCGGAGCCTCCGCAGCCTGCAGCGCACCTGCCACCCTGACGGTGGCACTCACAGAAGGGCCCTATTTCAAGGCTGGGTCTCCTGAACGCGCCTCCCTGGTCGAAGCAAATACGGAAGGAACGAAACTCGTCTTAAGCGGGTACGTCCTAGCCGCGGACTGCTCACCGGTCGCTCACGCCCTGTTGGATTTCTGGCAAGCCGATGCGAAGGGGCAGTATGACAACTCTGGCTACACCCTCCGCGGCCATCAATTCACCGATGCAACTGGCCATTACCAGTTGACTACTATCATCCCCGGCCTGTATCCAGGGCGGACAGAGCATATTCATGTCAAGGTGCAGGCTCCTGCTGGACCGGTCTTGACCACCCAGCTCTTCTTCCCCGGAGTGGCTCAAAATCAGTCCGATGGCATTTTTGATCCTTCTTTGGTGCTTCCACTGCAGTCAGCTTCTGATGGAGAGACCGCTTTTTTTATTTTTGTCGTCCGCTCCAAATGATCGGGGACCCTTTTTAACGAACTCTTCAAGCCGGGTACTTGGGGAATTTTAATCGTCAAGCTGCCTTTTTTCTCCCGCCAATAAACGGGTAAAATACGATTGAGTATTGGATCTCCAGGATTCAGGAAAATAACAACCTTTCCCGTTAGGTGGAACACAAGGAGGTTAAAAATGGCCGATTTTGGGGTTCACTCTGAAGTGGGGAAACTCCGCAAGGTGATCGTCCACAAGCCCGATCTGAGCTTGAAACGGCTCACCCCTTCCAATCACGATGAATTGCTTTTTGATGATGTGCTGTGGGTGGAACGGGCCGAGTGGGAGCATGAAAACTTCACCCAGGTCATGCGCGCCCACGGGGTTGAAGTCTATTTTGTTCAGGACCTCCTCACCGAGACCCTGGCAGCCAGCCCGGATGCCCGCCGGATGATCATTGACCAGGTCGCCACCGAATATACGGTTGGTTGGGCTCTCGTCGATGAAATCCGTGCCTTCCTGTGGAATCTCAAGCCCGAATTCCTCGCCCGCCACCTGATCGGGGGACTGACCGCTGGCGAAGCCGGGTTGGATTGGAAGAAGTTCGGCCGCATCTCCCTCCATGCCGCCGCCCTGGATGACATGAATACCTTCCTGCTTCCGCCATTGCCGAACACCCTCTTCACCCGCGACTCCTCCTGCTGGATCTTCAATGGTGTTTCGGTCAATCCGATGTACTGGCCCGCCCGCCGCCGGGAATCGCTGAACATGTATGTCATCTACAATCATCATCCCATGTTCAAGCAGGCCGGTTTCCCCTTCTGGTATCCCAATTTCACCGACGGGGAATTCAATATGCAGAATTTCGGGCGTTCCTCCCTGGAAGGCGGCGATGTCATGCCCATCGGCCAGGGGACGGTTCTCATCGGCATGTCCGAGCGCACTCAAGGCAGTATGATCGAGCAAATCGCAGATGCTTTGTTTACCAGCGGCAGCGCGGAGCGGGTGATTGCCTGCAGTATGAGCAAGGACCGCTCTCATATGCACCTCGACACCGTCTTTACCTTCCTCGACCGCGATAAAGTCACCGCTTTTCCGAAGGTAGTCGATCAGATCCGCGCCATCAGTTTGCGTCCCGGAAAAAAGGCCGGCGATTTCCATGTCACCCCCGAGAAGGATTTCCTCACCGCGGTAGCGGACGCGCTCAAAATAAAGAAGCTGAAAGTCGTTGAAACCGGCGGAGATGCGTATCAAATGGAACGGGAACAATGGGATGATGCCAATAATACCGTTGCCCTGGAACCGGGTGTGGTCATTTCCTATGAGCGCAATACCCATACCATTTCCCAAATGCGTGCCGCCGGCGTGGAGGTGATCACCATCCCCGGCTTTGAACTTGGCAAAGGCCGCGGCGGTGGGCATTGCATGACCTGCCCGCTCCTGCGCGACGCGATTTAACCGCAAACTGCTCGGCCTGCAGGCATCATCGATGGAAACCAATTTTATCCAGGGGTTGGAGCTATGCCGGCTTTTTTATTGGGAAGTGGTCCGGCCGCTCCTCGATGCTAAATATCCTGGCATTCAGCATAGCGCGGCTCTCATCGGTACCGGTTCTGAAGTCTTGGGGTTTGATACGGCCGTATCTACCGACCATGATTGGGGTCCGCACATAATGCTATTTCTTACTGAACAGGAGTATGCCGCTGTTTCAGGATCATTGTTACCTGGTTTACTGGATGCCTTACCCGATTCATTTCATGGATATACCCTTACCCCTGAGAATAATTCAAAGGGATCTCACGGCGTTGAAATCTTTACCATGCGCGCATTCATCAAGGGATATCTTGGCTTCGATATACAGGACAAACTAGAACCTGCGGATTGGTTGACTTTTCCGGAACAAAAGCTACGAGCGCTTACCCACGGCGCAGTTTACTGGGATGGCGTGGATATTCAGGCAGTGCGCCGTCGTTTCGAGTATTACCCCGGGGATGTATGGCTGTATCTGTTGGCCGCCGGTTGGACCCGCATCGGGCAGGAGGAACACCTCATGGGCCGCGCCGGGCAGGTGGGTGATGAAATTGGGTCAGCGCTGATAGCTGCGCGATTGGTCCGTGACCTCATGCGCCTTTGTCTTCTGATGGAAAAGCAGTATTCCCCTTATCCGAAATGGTACGGCACAGCCTTCGCGCAATTAGCCATTGCGAAAGATCTTTCATCAATATTGAGCAATGTTTTATCTGCACCGCTCTGGACGGAGCGTCAAAAGCACCTGGTCCAGGCATATGAAATAGTGGCGACCAGCCATAACACCTTGAGAATCACTGAACCGCTGGATGTGAAACCCTTTCAGTTCTATGAACGTCCGTTCATGATTATTGGCGGTGAGCGGTTCGCTCAAGCAATATGCAAGGAAATTGTCGATCCCACGGTAAAACAATTGGCCGGGAACAGGCTTATCGGCAGTATCGACCAGTTCAGTGATAGTACAGACATACTGTCCGACGCACAATGGCGGGAGGTCTTGCGCCAGTTGTACACTTGAGATCGAATGCTTTCTCAATCGGCTCGCTTTAAAACACGGTACCGGATGTACGTGGCACCGGCAGCCTCTGCGGTCCCGATCCTCTCGAGTTTCAAATCCTCGGCATCCAAATGTTCAAAAAACCGCAGGCCTTCACCCAACAGCAAGGGCGCTATACCGATCGATAGCTCATCCGCCAGGCCTTCCTTGATGCATTGTTGCGAAACGTTCGCGCCGCCGATGATTAAGACATCCTTGTTTCCGGCGGCCGCCTTTGCTTTTTCAAGGACGCTTTCAATCCCATCGGTGACGAAGGAAACCTTCAATTTATCGTTCTGGCCTTTGGGGCCTTGTTTTGGAGGCTGGTGGGTAAGTACGAATATCGGGATCTGGAATTCATAACCCGTCATATCTCCCTGGGCTCTGTCATAAGTATGCCTACCCATCACCGCTGCGCCGGTAGTCAGAATTTGATGCTGGAACATGGCGGTTTTCGTGAATGCTTCCAGGTCGGGATAAAGGACGAGCTCATCCCCATTTCGGTCTGCAACAAAACCATCCAATGACATGGTCGTTCCAACAATGACTTTACTCATATAAATATTACCTTCACTTGGTTCTTCGAGAAAAGGCAGGACAATTTTCGCCAGCACGGGCGAAGGGGAAAAACTCTGTCCAAATGACTTTAGAATGCACCCTCCTCATTCGGTGAGTCTGCCGGCAAGACCTGTCCGCAATCCCAAAATTCAACGATTTTATTGTTCTTTAAAGCGAAAGAAATGCACCACCATCATCTCGTCCGCTCCTCGCCGCAGGTGTGAATGGACTGCGACACGGTCGCCCTCTCCCAGCACATTCACGAAAGAGATCTGCTTGTCCGGGGATTGGGCATGATCTTCGATCATGGCCTTCTGAAGCGCTGTAAAACCGGCCGGGAAATAAGGATTATGGTGTTTCCCACTCATATCTACGTATTGTAGATAAGCTTCCTTTATCTTTCCTTCAATGGCGAGTTGAAGAAAATGGACGGCTATTTCCTTGCTCGTCTCATCGTCTGCCATTTTAAATTCTCCAATCTTGCCAAAACGATTGTTGTATCCGCGGCTGTGGACTTGGATCACTTTCTCTTGCCGGATGAATTATGGGCAACAGCAGCTCGAATGAGATCTTTCAAAGCAGCCTCATCGATCGGGTCACCTTCGCTGAAATCGATGGCACGATTGGTCTTTCCATCCAGACCGGCATTGAAAAGGCTCCGGGGATCTTTCAAAAGGGCGCCTTTGAAGAAATTCAGTTTCAAATGATCTTTAAAGGCGCCCGCGCTGCACACCAGCCCGTTGTGAGACCACACCGCAGTATCCCATTTCCATTCCTCGGTTATATTGGGATCTGCCTCCAGGATCAGTTTGCGCAACCGGGCCATCAGATTGCCGCGCCAATCACCCAACGCCTCGATTCGGCGGCTGATCAGTTGAGCCGCGGTCGTCCCGCTATCGACACTCTTCATTGCCGCGGCTCGCTCGTTTGTTTGGAGATGGAGCGGAACGTCTGCAAAATCCTTTGCCAGAATCCCTTTACCTTTATGACCGGTTGGTAGATCAGCAATACATTTCCGTTGCCGAACGTCCTTGAGTTGACAAGTTTAAGGTGAAGCTTTTCCTGCCCGTTCTCGAACATGGGATGGCCGTCACGCAGGATAATCGGATTGACCATCATCCGGATCTCGTCGATCAAACCAGTTTCGAGCAGGCTGTGTGCCAGGTTGGCGCTGCCGAAGATGGCCATATCCCGGCCGGTTTTTTGCTTTAGCCTGGAGGTCTCCTTTATGATGTTTTCTTTGATCAGTTGGGTATTGTTCCAATCCGCCTTTTCGAGAGTGGTCGAAAATACAATTTTGGCCTTGGAGTTCATCTTTTCGGCGATAATGGGATCGCTTGTGATCGCTGTTTCGGTCGGCCAGTAACTGGCCATCATCTCATACGTCACCCTTCCGAACAAGAGCACATCCAGGGAATCCAACTGCTGCTCGGCAAATTCATTGAATTCCTTATCCACATTGTGCCAGTCGATTTCACGGTTGGGTCCTTCAAAAAAGCCGTCCAGTGTTACCATATTGAACCAGATTATGTTTCTCATGTCATTTTCCTTTCTGGAGTATTTTTTTTGCCAGGAAATTAATGTAGCTTCCAAACTGTATTTATGGGATCACTTTTTGGTGACCAGCACTTCGAAGTTTTGATCCTCCCAATGATCGTTGCCGGGCCAGTAAAATGTAAAATCCACCTTCCCACCTTCTCCAAGCCCTTGCGTCGGCAGGTCCGCCACAAAAAGCCCCAGGTGCGTGTCCCGCAATTGCGCATCCTCTGCCGTCGCCCATCCATCGGTGCTCCAATGGACCAGGCCGGCCGCCAGTGCTTCCACACGTAAAATCTTTCCGGCCGGCAGGAAACGGATCTTATGGTTGAACTGCCACAAGACAAAAGCCGAGACTGTTTTCGACTCCAGGTATCGTTGTGCCGTCTGAGGCGGCATGTCAAAAACGCGGCCTTCTTTTAGGGATCGGAGCAGCTTTATATATTCAGCATGCGCCCACACCAGCGGCATGGCCGATCCTGAAGGTTTGCCGAAGAACAATTCTTTTTCGGGGATGTCCGTGGAATCCCAAATTTGCTCCGGGATCAAACCGCCTTCGTTGGCAAAGCCCTCCAGGGTGTGAAGTAAACGCAAAGCCTCCTCCCTGTGACCGGCGGCCAGCTCATAGTGGGCTCGTTCACCCGTCAACAGCGGCCAGGCTCGGCCTACTCCGGTTCCATCGAAGGGATTGCCGTCCTTGTGCTCGCCATAACCATCGTCGTTGTAACGATGCCAGGCTGGGCCGTGGGGGGTGTCTATTTTCAGGAGGGCGTCGATCACCTTGACCGTGTTGAGGATGCGCACATCGTCTGCAGCCCGCAGACCAAAGCGCACCAGCGCCAGGGCATCCGGGCTGACGATGCATTCGGATGGTTCCATGCTCTCGCCGGGCGGACGGTTCTTGATCGGCACGAAACCTTGCGCCGGAGATGCCGCTTCAGCTATATCGGGCGGTGCGACGCGCACGTAATATCCATCGACGCCGATTTCATCGGTGAACTCCGTACCGGTCACATAGATCCACTGTTCGATGCAATCGTTCCAGGCATCGGCTGTCTGCCGGAGAAAGCCGCCAATTTCGACTTCCTTATTCAAATCAGCCTGATCGGCTGCCGCCAGCAGGGCCGCGATCTCCACTGCCAGCGTAAAGGGGGAATAACCGGGATCTTCCTCCCAACGGTCTTGGGCGGTGACAGGGCCGTTGCACACCAGGAAGGCGGCTGCCCGGCGGATCATCGGCCACAAACGGGTCAGGTCATCGCTGGTTAATGCTTTCTCCCGGCGGGCCAGGTCTGCCAACAGGATGGGGAAGGCAGTTTCATCCATTTGGACGCCTCCCCAGTATGGGCGGCCGTCCAGCCACATATTCTGAGGCCAATGTCCATCCATTTCCTGCGTGACCTGCAGGTAATATAAAACCCGCCGGGCGTCGGCAAGGGCGCCGGTTGCCAGCAAGCCCTCGGCAGATTCAACCAGGTCGCGCGGCCAGGCCAGATGATAACCACCCAGGTCGTCGTCGCCTTTGGAAAAACCCCAGGGTATGGACAGGCTTGCAATTAAGCCGCCCGGGAAGCGTTTCGATTCGTGCGTGCGAATGACCGCTGCGCTGACTTTATACAGGTCGACCTCCTCCGGGTTGCCATCCTGTGGGGTGAGCGGGATCAATGTGCGCAGCCAGTCCTGCCATTCACGGATATACGTCGAACGTGACTCTTCAAAACCTTCCAGCAAGCTGGACAACGCCCTCTGTCCGGCTTCCGAGGGATTAAAGCCAAATCCCAATGCCAGGGTGAAGTTACCCCCGGATTGGGAAAGGTCCACCTCCCCGGTCAGGGCCACATTGCCATTTTCCGCCTTTGGATAGGTCCGCGTCAACTGTTTATGCTGGCTCAAATCCTGCCAGCCATCCGAAATCCCCGCAAACCCGGCCGAGCCTTTCAACCATGGCACAGAGCAGGCCAATGCCAGGGTGATGCTTTCCCGTTCGGCAAAAAGCATGGGCACACCTTTATAATCGCCCACCCAGGCAGTATTATTCCCGCCCTCATTCCCCAGGTGGGGCGCCAGCAGAACGTAAAGATGGTAATCTTCCATCTTCCCCTTTAGTGGTGTAAATTGGGTCCGCTGCAAGACGGTGTCACGCTTGGGGTCAGTCAAAACTTCCTTTTTAATACGGTATCGTCCCTCCAGGCAGGTATTGGTAAGCTTATAGGCCGGGACACCCTTTGCCAGCGGTACAATTTGCTGGGTCGTCTGGCGTTTCTCTTCGGAGAAAAAATCCTTTCCATCGGTGACGATCAGGCCCATGTCCCGTGTACAGGCTTGGTCCACCCGCGGATAATATATTTCATCGAAAATCCCGTGGCTGAGTGTGAACCAGACCCGGCTGGATTGGGTCAACGCCGTTCCCACCCCGCTTTTCGCACTGGAGGTCCAGCGAGGTGGGATCCCCGGCCAACCAGGAACGATAAACCCATTATTCATCATGCACCTCCTGAAATTATTGCGCTACGTTCCACTCGACTACCGCTTTGATCTCATCCGGGCTGTGCTGGTGCAGGGCAGACTCGAAATCAGCATAGGGATAATGATGCGTGATAAGTTTGGCAAGATGATCTCCCCACAACAGGCGGGCGTGGCCAAGATCGTCCACGGCCATCTGGAAGTGGTCGCGGGCGGCATTGACACTCCCGACCATGACCTGGTTATCCAGCACCAACTGGCGGACCAGTTCTGCGCCGGGGATTTCCAGCGGGCGTTCACCGCCGGGTATCCCGGTCAGCACATACACTCCGTTCGGAGCCAGGGCATCCAGCAGGTTGAATTCCAAGTTCGGCGACGCCTGTGGATTCGAAGAGCAGGTCCATTGGTCCAAGGTTGTCATCCACTTTGTCTGCCGGTACTTTGCGGCCGTCCACGTAATGTCCGCCGATATGTTCCAGCCACATGGGTCGGGCCGTGCCGACGTCGACAATATCCAGGCCGTAAACAACCGCCCCCCGCAGGCGCAGGATCAGGGCTGCCAGGAGACCGATCGGGCCCAGGCCGGCGACAAGGCAGGCCCGACCGTGCAGCCATTCTGGGGTGGCGGAGGCATCGGGTAACCGTGCGGTCTGAAGGTGAACGGCCTCGTCAATAGCTTTTTCAGCGACGGAGAGCGGCTCGCATAACACACCCAGCCCTTCCAATTCTGCCGGCACCTGTACCAGGTATTGTTCATTGTCTACCGCATATTCAGTTTGATAACCATCCAGCCCCCATATGCCCCGTTCCCGGTATTTGCCGGTCAGGCACATATCCGAGCGGTTCATTTTGCAGGGCAGGCATTTCCCGCAACCACGCCGGACGGTAAAGACCGCATAATCGCCGGGCTTCACCCGCGTGACCGCCTGCCCGATTTCCACAACCTGGCCGATCATCTCATGGCCGATGACGAGCTCTTTTTTACCGGCCGGCGGCTTGGAGCGGCCTCCGGCAGCCTCCTCCCGGTCGGTCCCGCAAATGCCCACGCGCAGGACGCGCAGTTTCACCTCTTGCGCGGCTGTGACCGCCGGTTCAGGGCGATCCACCAGGCGTAGTGTCGAAGTCCGGGACAGGTTGACAATTGCTTTCATAATGCAAATCTCCTGATTTTGTGGTTTGGCAAGGACGGGATGGGGGTTGGATCCTTTGTGATCGATGCGGGCAATATCCCCTTCAATCTTTCACCGTGGATGGCTCTGCTGAAGTCTGGGGGATACCCTCCTCCAGGATTGGTTCGAACCAGCTCCGTCCATCTTGTGCGATCAATTCCTCCGACGTGGCGGGTCCCCAGCTGCCGGCTTGATAATTGGGAAAGTCTGCCGGAATTGTATTTTCCCAGGCGTTCAGAATGGGTGTCAGCACTGACCAGGAATACTCCACCTGGTCAGCCCGCATGAAGAGGGTGGCATCGCCGGCCATGACATCTTCCAATAAAGTTTCATAAGCTTCAGGCGATCTGGTTTTAAAGGTTTCCTGGTAGGAAAAATGCATTTTCACCGGACTCAGATGAAGGCTGGTTCCCGGTTGTTTGGCCTGAAAGACCAGTATGATCCCTTCCTGTGGCTGGATGTGG
Source organism: uncultured Chloroflexia bacterium (assembly GCA_963831885.1). GTDB lineage: Bacteria > Chloroflexota > Anaerolineae > Anaerolineales > Villigracilaceae > UBA877. The sequence goes on from CAWHSJ010000007.1 coordinate 62,511, forward strand.
ATGATCAGGTGGTTCGACCGCCACGCCTGCACCGCCCCTTTAGGAAAGGATTGGTGCGGCACAGGTTTGAACTGGATCATGATCTCTGATACTTTTGCCGCCAGTCTTTTACCTGTCCGCAGATAGAACGGGACGTCCTGCCAGCGCCAGTTGTCGACAAATAGTTTCACTGCAGCGTAAGTCTCAGCGTGCGAATCCGGCGAAACGCCGGCTTCGGACCGGTAGGCCGGGACTTTTTGCCTTTCTATCCACCCGGCTCCATATTGTCCCCGGATGGCAAACAGTGGAACATCGTCATCTTTGATCGGACGGATCGCTCTCAACACGTCCACTTTCTTATTGCGGATTTCATCCGCCTCGAATGAAACCATCGGCTCCATCGCGATCAGGGTTAAGACTTGCATCACGTGGTTCTGGATCATGTCGCGCAGCGCGCCTGCATTTTCATAATATGCGCCCCTGTGTTCCACTCCCACTTGCTCGGCCACGGTGATCTGTACGTGGTCGATGTAACGGCGGTTCCAGATCGGCTCGAAAAGTGCATTGGCAAATCGAAAAGCCAGGATATTCTGGACCGTTTCCTTGCCCAGGTAATGGTCCATCCGGTAGATCTGTGTCTCGTCGAAAACCTTGGTGAGAACACTGTTTAGAGCCACCGCCGAGGCCAGGTCATGCCCGAAAGGTTTCTCCACGACGATCCGGGCACCGCCTCTATCCTTGGCCAATTGGGCTGCACCGATCCCATTAACGATGGTTTCCATGATACCCGGCGGAGTGGCCAGGTAAAAAATATGGTTGGCCTTACCCCCGAAACTTTTTTCACACGCCTTTAGCTGCCTGTCCAACTCAGCATAAGTGCCGGAGACAGCAAAATCTCCCGCAATGGCGGAAAACTGCCGGGCGAATTGGTCCCATTTTCCATCCTCGATCGCCCCGCACTGGCAAAAAGTATTGGCGCCATCCCTTAACCGCTGGCGGAAATCATCCGCGCTTCCAACTTTCACGTCCAGTCCGATCACTGAAAACTTCTCCGGCAACGACTGGGAGAGCAGCAGGTTATACAGGGCTGGGGCAAGCTTGCGCCAGGTCAGGTCACCCATGCACCCAAAAATGACCAGGATGGTCGGTTCTTTCTGGATTGCCATGTTCAACTCTCTTTCGTTAGGGAAAGGCCCAGCCCTTCCAGGGCTTGCCGGGTTTTCTCATAACCGGAATGGACAATGCCTTCGATCCCCATGTCGCGGGCAACCTCGATGAACATGGCTCTATCGTCGATATAGATGACCTGTTCTGGCCGGACCTGGGCAATATCCAGGGCTATTCGGTACAGGTCTTCATCCGGTTTGCGGTAGTGGACAAAGCAGGATGAAATGAAGAAATCTATGAATGTCCTCAGGCCGAATTGTTGGACGCGATACAAAGTAAATTCCCTCCCCTCATTGCTTACTGCTGCCACTTGTAGGTTGTATCGGGATTTGAGTCCGCGCATTAGGTCGATCATTTCCTGAAAAGGAAGGGATTGTTCGTAAATAAAGGCGATGAATTCTTCCCGTGAAAATGAGCGCTTCTGATAAAAAACGACTCTATGTAAATAATCATCCAGGCTTAGCTTGCCCTCTTCGTAAGTATCGAATGTCAGGTGATGGCGTTCATTCATCTCCCCATACTCCAGGCCGAATTTTTCAGCCGCAAGTTGGCGGGTTTTTTGGTCCCAGGTGTTCGTAAGCAAAACACCCCCAATATCCAGGAAAAGAGTCGTGATCTGCTGGCCCGCTATCATCGTTTCACTTCCTCTGCCTGGAAGGACGACTGCAAGGCCTGTACCATCGCCTTTAAGCCTTCGTTGACATTCGCTCCAACCTGGATACGTCCAACCCGTCGCCCATGTTTTCGCAGTGCTTCCAGGTCCCCCAGCGCCTGGGCTTGTTTGAACGTGCCAAAGGTGTAGACCGAGCCGGGAATGGACATATCTTCCACCTCCTCGGCAGTCAGTTGCAGGAACAGGCCCGTATTCGGGCCGCCCTTATGGAATTGACCGGTGGAATGCAAGAAACGCGGACCGTAACCCAGCGTGGTGGTGAGATGCAGGCGGTCTTCCAGCATCTGGCGTAACTCCTGCAAAACTTGCTGGTTGGCTGGATTTTCATCGAGATAAGCCATGATGGCCACATAATCCTGCGGGTGAGCCTGTGCCAGGAATTGGTTCAGCGTTTCGGCGCCGTGGAAGCCTTTCCCTCGAAGTAAAGTTTTAAGGGAGTTTTGACTAAGGAAGGTTTCTCATCTGGTAATTTTCCTTCTGTGCTGGCGACAGCCAGCAGGCGGTTGGTATTATCCTTGCTTTCCTGGACGTTTGGCTGGTCAAAAGCATTGATGCCAAGGATGGCTCCTGCCGTGGCGGTCGCAATTTCCCAGCGGAAAAATTCCTGCCCCAGATCCAGCATGTCATCCAAATAAATACTGATTACGGGTTGGCCTGCTTCGCTTAAAGCAGCCACGCTCCGTTCCAGGGCTTCCTCTGGAGCTTCTTTCATGCGGATATGGACAAAGACCCTGTCCTGCCCGTATACCTCGGGTTTACCGATCGGTTCGCCAGTCACCGGCAGTAGACCCGTACCTTCTTTGCCGGTGGATTCGGCAATGAGTTGTTCCAGCCACATCCCTAACGGAGAAAGCTTTTCCGGTAGGATAAAGGTCACCTTGTATCGTTTATGCGCTTTGGCCAACCCGCCGAGTGCCGCCCCCAGCTGGAGCCCGGGATTCTCCTCTGCCGGCACGCTTGAATAACACGCATGTAGCATCCGCAGGGATCTCTCCAGCAGCTCGCTGACATCGATTCCCATCAAGATGGCCGGAACCATCCCAAAGTAGGATAAGGCGGAATAACGTCCGCCGATGTCGGCAAAATTCAGGAAGACTTTTCTGTAACCGCGTTCCACCGCCAGCTTTGCCAGAGGCGTCTCCGGGTCTGTAATGACGCAGAAATTCTCGCCTGCTTTTTCCCCTTTAATTTTCTTGACTTTTTCGTAGAAATATTCTCCAAACGCGAGCGGCTCCGCTGTCGTTCCCGATTTACTTGATACGATGAAAAGTGTGTTTTTGATCGAAAGACCCTGCTCAATTCGCCGGATTGTTTCCGGATCAGTGGAATCCAGGACAGTCAATGGCAAAGCCCCCTTCTGCCAGTCAAATGTTCGTTCGAAGACCAGCGGCGTAAGGCTGCTGCCGCCCATCCCCAGCACTAGGACGTGTTCGAAGCACGCTTCCAGAACGTCGGCCTTGAAAGCCTCCAGTTCCCTCAGGTTTTCCACCATTTTTTCGGCAACATATAACCAGCCCAGTCCATTCCGGATCTCGCCCTGGTTACTTGGGTCACTTTTCCACAAACTGGCATCCTTCCGCCACATCCGGCTGCCAAATTGTGCCTTTTCCAGGTCGGCCAATTGGGTCTTGGCTGCTTTTTCATATTCGCCCAGGTGAAATGACTGCCGGTCCAGGGGTTCTTTAAAAGTTGCCTCCCGTTTTTCGTTTAAGCTGGCCGTCAATTGGTCTAATGCTTTATTGAATTTTGTGACCCCTTCGTCTTCCAGTTGTTGCGTAACTTGGTCAATATCGATGCCGGTTTGGCCCAGCCCTTCCAACACATCATAGGCATCTTGCACGCCTTCTTCGATCCTGGAAGCTGGCTTGCCGTGGTCCCGGTAGGCGTCGAGGGTCTCGATTGGGACAGTATTGATGGTGTCCGACCCGATTAAAGATTCGACATACTTCACATCACTGTATTCCGGGTTCTTGGTGCCTGTGCTCGCCCACAGCACCCGTTGGGTCCGGGCCCCTTTTTGGGCTAATTTTTGAAAACGGTCGCTGCCGAATATTTCCTTGTAGAGCTGGTAAGCAACTCTCGCGCTTGCAATGGCCGCCTGTCCATGCAGGCTGGTCGCCATTTCTTCGGCAGGTTCTCCCTCCGTTTTTAATTTCTCCAGCATCGGGTCCACCAGTACGTCAATCCGGCTCAGGAAAAAACTGGCCACTGAAGCCACCCGCTCGAGTGGTTTGCCCTGGCTGGCGAGGATTTCCAATCCGGAAATGTAAGCCTCCGCCACTTCCCGGTAACGCGGCAGTCCGAAAAGAAGCGTGATATTGACATTGATCCCTTCTCCGATCAATTGCCGGATGGCCGGCAGGCCTTCTTTGGTCGAAGGAACTTTAATGAAGATGTTGGGACGGTTCACTGCCGCCCACAGCCTGTGTGCTTCTTGAACGGTGCCGGCTGTATCGTGAGCCAGCCTTGGAGAAACCTCCAGGCTCGCAAAACCATCGCCGCCTTGCAGGCGCTCGTAGGTAGGGCGGAACAGATCCGCCGCCCGTTGGATATCCTCCACGGTGAGCGCCTCGTAGATCTCCTCGATGCTCTTGCCTTCCAAAGCCATGGCGCGGATGGAGTTGTCATAGTCGTGACTCCCCGCGATGGCTTTCTCAAAAATGGAGGGGTTTGAGGTCAGTCCTCCCACACCATCCTGCTCGATCCATTGTTTTAGCTCCCCATTATCCAGGGCATTCCGTCTCAGGTAGTCCAGCCAGATACTTTGCCCGTGGCTTTCAAGGTCTAATAAAGGATTCTTATTCATTTTTTATTGCTCCTCGCTCTCGATGGCGGCCACTTTGGCCAGCCGCCGCTCGAACCGCTCCGTTCTTTCATAATGAGCCTCAAGATATGTCCGGATGATCTCCCACGCCATCGCAAAGGCGACCACTCGCCCGCCCAGGCAGAGCAGGTTCATGTTGTCATCCTCCACACCCTGGTGGGCGGAAAATGTCTCATGGATGAGCGCCGAACGGACCCCGCGGAGCTTATTGGCGGTAAAACTGGCCCCCACGCCGCTCCCACAGATGGCAATGCCGCGCTCCACTTGTCCTTGAGCCACCGCCCTTGCCAGTGGAATTACGAAATCCGGATAATCGTCTCCTGGATCTAATGTAAAGGCGCCGAAGTCCTTAATATCATGCCCGGCCTCGCGCAGCGCTTTCAGGATCGGTTCTTTCAAGATATATCCGCCATGATCAGTTGCAAAGCCAACCTTCATATCTGCCTCTTCTCAGGAAATATCACATTTTCCTTTTTTGCTCCACCAGCATGACTGCCTTTTGGATGACTGCTTCGGGAGTAACCCCAAACTCTTTCATGATTACTTTTCCGGGGGCGGAAGCACCAAAATGGTCAATTCCGATCGTGGCAATCCCTTTCCCAATGTAGGGTCGCCATCCAAGAGTAACGCCGGCCTCAATGGAAAGAATGGGGACATCCGCTGGCAGGACCTCATTGCGATATTCAATGGGCTGGGCATCAAACAGGTTCCAGCTGGGCAGGCTGACGACGCGGGCATGCACACCCTGCATTTCTAGTTTCTCCCGCGCTGCCATTGCCAGGTGCACTTCGGAACCGCTGGCGACCAGGTTGATATCAGGAAGATTATTTTCACCCGCGTGCATCAATACGTAGCCGCCGGCGCGCACACCCAGGGGTATTTGCGGGTATTTTTGCAGGTCGAGAATGGGCACGTTCTGTCGGGTAAGTATCAAAGCCACCGGTCCGTCTTTATTTTCAATCGCGATCCGCCATGCCATGGCAGTTTCATTGGCGTCTGCTGGTCGTATGACCAGCATATTCGGGATCGACCGCAACCCCAGGAGTTGTTCCACCGGTTGGTGCGTGGGACCGTCCTCCCCCAGCCCGACGCTGTCGTGCGTAAAAACATAGATCACGTGCACACCCATTAACGCCGCCAGCCGCATGGGAGGCCGCATGTAATCCGAAAAGATCAGGAATGTTGCCCCAAAGGGGATCAATCCGCCGTGGGTGGCAAGTCCGTTCAAGATAGCCCCCATGCCATGTTCCCGCACGCCGAAATGGAGGTTGCGGCCGGAATACTTCCATCCGCCTCCCGCCGAACCCTGGGGATCTTTGATCGGTTCTAGCGGGCTTTCGAAATCACTCTCGTCCTTTAATGCCGTATAGGTGGATGGGTCAAGATCGGCTGAACCTCCCATAAAAGTGGGGAGTTTGGCGGCAATTGCATTCATCACTTTCCCTGAGGCTGCCCGCGTGGCCATTCCTTTTTCATCATAAGGGAACCGGGGAAGAGCAGCCTCCCAGCCATCGGGTAATTCACCCTGCATGACTTGATGCAGTTCCTCCGCCAATTCCGGATAGGCCTGCTCGTAGGCAGCAAATTGTTCGTCCCACTCCGCTTCAGCTCGTTCGCCCTTTTCGATGGCCTTGCGGAAACGACTCATGGCCTTTTCCGGGAGTAGGAATGGCGGTTCGAGCGGCCAGTCCAGGTTTTTCTTGGTCAGCGCCACTTCTTCCTCCCCCAGAGGCGAACCATGGGCTTCATAAGTATCCTGCTTGTTCGGCGATCCGTATCCCAGGTGGGTGCGGACCAGGATGAGGGAAGGATGGCTTTTATCTTTTCGGGCGTTGCGGATGGCGGCTTCGATGGCTTCCAGGTCATTCCCATTTTCCACGGATTCCGTTTGCCAGCCGTACGCCGAGAATCGTTTTTTTACATTTTCGGTAAAAGTGATGTCTGTGGCTGCTGAAAGAGTGACATGGTTATTGTCATATAAGTAGATGAGCTTTCCGAGTTGTAAATGTCCTGCCAGGGAAGCCGCTTCGGATGCAACCCCTTCCATCAGGTCGCCGTCACTGACCAGGCTGTAGGTAGTGTGGTTGATGATCTTATGGCCGGGCCGGTTATACCGTGCGGCTAAAAAGGCTTCGGCCATGGCCATCCCCACCCCGTTTCCAAAACCCTGCCCGAGCGGTCCGGTGGTTGTTTCAACACCGGGCGTCAGCCCCCGCTCTGGGTGTCCCGGAGTAATACTTCCCCATTGGCGGAACTGTTTGATCTGCTCCAGAGGCAGGTCATAACCGGTCAGGTGCAGCAAGCTGTATAACAGCATTGATCCATGGCCGGCTGATAGGACAAAACGGTCGCGGTCGAACCACTGGGGATTTTTAGGATTGTGTTTAAGGAATCGCGTCCATAATACATAACTCATGGGTGCGGCACCCATCGGTAAGCCCGGGTGTCCGCTGTTAGCCTTTTGGATTGCATCAATAGACAGGAAACGGATGGTGTTTACACAAAGTGTATCCAGGTTGGTCTTTTCTTCTTTTCCATTGCGCCTGGGCGTTTTGTTCTTCACTTTTTCTTTGCTCATCCCAATGACCTTCCTCTCTCTGACCATTTACGCTCAAAACTCCTGCCTTCTCCCCTATTTCCATATCTACTCAAGGGAGTCTCTCCCTCCCCAAATCGCCCGTATTTTGGGCTATTTGGGGAGGTCGGCGAAGCCGGGTAGGGCTTCATGGCCTGCTTATGACTCATTTTGCCAGACTTTTCGATCAAAAACCGTTACATCCATGTCATTGGTGTTCCATTTATTGCTTTGTGTGAGTAGCTCGACAAGGTTGGATTACGCTTTTTATCATTTCAGCGAGTTTTTTTTTTATCTTTCTTTCCCTTGTGTTGCTCTTCTTTGTGCTTTTTTGTGTTCGCCTGCCCCGCCTGTCCCGCGTTCTCCAGCGGGGCGCACTTCAGCGGGGTCGTGGTGAAATCTTTTCTTCGCTGGCTGAAATGATACATTGTCAAGGTGGATACCTACTTCCCACTCCGCCTCACGGGTACGCTTGGTAGCTTTTCGATATCCAGTTTGGTCAGCTTCAAAAAAACGGTATTATCTTTATAATGGTCGATCTGGCTGACCGGAATGGTCACGTCTTTCTGCCCCCATAAATGCCCTTCGCGCAACACCAGGTGAGTGATTTGATCATTGGTCGGGTTGATCAGGAATTCGTCCACCTGGCCTACATGACCTTCAACGGCATTGACCTTGGCGCCGCGTCGGATGGCCAGTTCGTCTGCCGGAATATGGCTTTTTTTCGTCTCCGCCGTCGCGATCGCCACAGGATAATACGGCCACATCATATAACGGTTACCCATAAAGCCGGTCAGGGTGGATGGCACGAAATGCACCGTGGAAAAGACCGGCATTTTCTCGAGTTCAGCGCGGCTGCATTTTAATTGGATCTCTTTAGGCGAGCTTTCTGTAATTTGGTTGACCGGAACCAGGTACTCGGTTTCCTGCATCGCTTCATTATCGCAGACTACCACGTGGGTGATCTCTTCGGTGGTTGGCTTGAGGATCACACGCGTGGATTGACCGCACGGGCCGTCCGAACATCTTACTTTTGCATTGATCGGGAGTTCCATAGGAGTAGTTACCTCTCATAAATTAGTCGGGCCTGGAATTCTTTTTTCGCATTTGCACAAATTTCATCAAACCCTCAATGTTTATCTCACCATATTGTACTTTTTAAAACTGCCTAATTGGATTGCATTTATCCATGTGGCCTGACAGGGATTATATATCGCAATACGACACAAGTCAACCGTTTGCGATATAATTACTCCACTTACTCCCTTTTCACCTGTTGTGGAGAGCCGGCTTTTATGTGCTTGGAACCCCTGACTAAACTGCGTGCGCCGCCGCCCAGAGCGAGGGCTTGTTAGGCGACCTTACCAATACTCTTATAAGTTTTTCCCTGACGCCGGAGATTAATTTGCACAATCCTCACCTGATCTCGAAGACGGAATACGAAATTCTTGCAGAATTTCGGTTTGCCTTGCGCCGCTTCACTCGTTTCAGCGCTTCGGCCGTGGAAGGAGTTGGCTTGACTCCCCAACAACATCAGGCTTTGCTGGCCATCCGGGGCTTTCCAGGGCGGGAACAGATCACCATCGGTGAACTGGCTGAACGCTTGCAGATAAAACACCATAGCACCGTGGGCCTCGTCAATCGTCTGGAAGCCGAAGGCCTTATTGACCGTTCTACCGCGCCGCATGACCGCCGCAAAGTAATCATATCCCTGACACAGCGCGGCCTCTCGGTCCTGGAAAAACTTTCCAGTGTGCATCGTGAGGAGTTGCGCTGGCTCTCTCCCCAATTACGCTTGTTGCTCGAACAGATCACCAGGCTGTCAGAAAGTGGAAATTAACCTTTACAACCTTTTTTATTTTCCGAAAAGAATGGAGGCAGAATTATGAACATCAATTTCAAAATGTGGCGGACGGCTGCTTGGCAGTTGGTCAAGATGGAGGACAAGAAAAAATGGGACGCCTTGGATGTCGTCTCGAAATGGCTTATTGCCACCCGCTCAGGTGTGACGACGGTCACGCTCTATTCCTGCATCATGGGTGGATTGCTGGCCTGGCGCGATCACGTTTTTTCCTGGCTGCCGTGGATCATCGTGACCATCGGGCTGTTTATTGCCCATGGTACCAATAATCTCCTCAACGATTACACCGATTTCAGCCGCGGCATTGACAAGGACAATTATTTCCGCACACAGTATGGTGTCCATCCACTGGTGCAGGGGTTTTGGACCCGGCCGCAGCAATTGCGCTGGTTTGCCCTCAGCGGTATCCTGGCCTTCCTCTCTGGCATTTACGCTCTTTTCTATACCCATTTCAATCCCGCTGTGATCGGCCTGTTTGCCTTCGGCGCGCTGATGCTTCTCTTCTACACTTATCCGCTGAAATATTTTGCCCTGGGCGAACTGGCGATTTTCCTCATCTGGGGTCCCATTATGATTGCCGGGGTATACCTCGTCCTGTCTCAACAGTGGAACTGGAACGTTGCCCTGGCAGGCGTTCCATTCGGATTGTGCGTGGCGAGCATCAACGTTGGCAAACACATCGATAAACGCCTGGAGGATAAAGCCAAAGGCGTAACCACCTTGCCGGTCCTTATCGGTGAGACCGCCGCCCGTATTTTAAACATGAGCGTGATCGTTCTCGCCTATGCCCTCGTCCTGTATCTGGTCTTCGTGTCGCGTTACTTCACCCCCCTCTTGCTGATCGTTTTCTTCGCCTCGAAAGATGCCTGGAAAGCCTTGCTGCGTTTGTCGAAACCGCGCCCTTCCGAGCCTCCTCAGGGTTATCCCGTCTGGCCGCGTTGGTTCTCCACCGTTTCATTTGTCCACAATCGCAACTTTGGGAACCTTTTCATTCTCGGCTTGTTGGTCGACACGCTCTTGCGTGTCTTCTTACCGGCATTCTGGCATTGAGTTTTCAGTCACTCATCCACTGGCTGCATTAAATACTGGTCACCTGACACTTTGGTAAAACGAACGCTGGAGTGCAGGCTTCAGCCTGCATATCACTTTGGTAAAACGAAAACGTGGAGTGCAAGCTTCGCGTACCTCCCTGCCTGCCTCTTTTGTACTTTAAGGGGTGGGTTAGCCCCCCGCGATCTTCTTGAAAGGGCTTTTCATGATGAAAAGTTCAAAACTGTCGGGTGGTTAGGTTAAATATTCATTTATTACTTCATGAAGGTGCAAACCTTTCATGGATACTATGCGACCCATGCTCGAGCCAATAATATTTATATGTTTTAAGAATTATTAAGATAAATATGATATAAATTATGGTATACTCAAAATAAGTTGTTGCGAAGAACCCCCTAACAAAACTGCGTTCGCTGCCGCCCACAGCGAGGGCTTGTTAGGCGCTCTAAGTGGTGTAAATTCTATTTAGAGCCAAACATCCTGACTTTTACTTCAAGAGGTGACCATGTACACTCATTCAGACCCTGAGGATGTCGACTATCTGGCTGCCATGGATTTGCAGAAGCGCCCGCTCACGGATGACCAGTTTCATAAATTTGAAGGCTATGCCGCCGAGATCTTTTCCGCCTTTGGCCTGGATCTGAACACGGACGCCACCAGGGATACTCCCCGGCGTTTCATTAAAGCCCTCTATGATGCCACCGAAGGGTACGATGGGGATCCTAAACTCCTGCGGGTTTTCGATACCGAATGCCACGGTGATCCAGATTGCCATCTTAGCCAGGTCATTGAGGGACCGATCCCCTTCTTTGCCCTGTGTGAGCACCACGCCCTCCCCTTTTACGGAATGGCCTATGTGGGCTACATTGCTCACGAGAACATTATCGGCATCTCCAAGCTGACCCGCCTGGTGAGGCTTTTCTCCAAACGCTTTGCCGTGCAGGAACGGATCGGTCAGCAGATCGCCGATACGCTTGAAACCATGCTTCACCCGCATGGGGTGGCTGTTTTTCTGGAAGCCCATCATCTCTGCATGGAGATGCGCGGTGTCCGGGAAACGGCTCCCACCACTCGCACGACGGTATGGCGCGGCTATTTTGCCGAGAATCCGGCTCTGCGTTCGGAATTTTTCACAGCCTGTGGCTTCCCGCGCGGGGCGAAATAAGAAATGTGAAAGAGGTGGTCTATGAATAATGATAAATATCTGATCATCGGTGGTGGAATGACAGCGGATGCGGCTGCAAAAGGCATCCGGGAAGTCGATCCGGAGGGTACGATCGCCTTGTTCAGCCTGGAAACCGATCCTCCCTATAAACGGCCTCTCCTTAGCAAAGGCTTGTGGAAAGGGAAACCCTTCGACAGTGTCTGGCGTCATACGGAAGATCAGCAGGTGAAGCAGTATCTGGGCCGGAAAATCGTCTCCCTGGATCCAACCCAACTGGTTGTCCGGGATGACCTGGGCAATGAATTTCATGCGGAAAAAATATTGCTGGCCACCGGAGGCACCCCTCGCCGCCTTCCTTTTGGTGAGGATGCTATTATTTATTTTCGCACATTGGAAGATTATCGCCGCCTCTCCACTTTGGCAGCTTCCGGTCAGGATTTTTCGGTCATCGGTGGAGGCTTTATCGGCGCAGAGATAGCCGCGGCCCTGGCGATGAACGGTAAAAAAACCTCCATGCTCTTTCCAGAAGACGGAATTGGTGCGCGCATTTATCCACATGATCTATCTCAATTCCTTAATGATTACTTCCGGAAAAAAGGCGTCGAGGTACTGGCTGGGGAACAGGTCGCCGGTTTATCTTCCCAGGGTGATCGCTACGTCCTTAAGACATCCAGTGGACGTGAACTTATTTCCAACGGTGTCATCGCCGGGATAGGTCTGGAACTGAACCTGGATCTGGCCAAAGCGGCTGGGTTGCAAGTAGGGAACGGTATCCCCGTGGATGAATATTTGCTCACCAATTTCCCCAACGTGTACGCAGCCGGTGATGTGGCGGAATTTTACAACCCTGCCCTCCACAAGCGCATCCGCCTTGAACATGAGGATAACGCCGTCACCATGGGTCGCCAGGCCGGTCGTAACATGGCCGGGGCCTCTGAACCTTTTACTTATCTGCCTTATTTCTATTCCGACCTTTTCGAACTGGGCTACGAGGCGGTGGGTGAACTGGATTCGCGTTTGGAGACCGCAGCAGATTGGGCCGAGCCTTTCCAAAAAGGGATCATTTATTATTTCAGAGACGATCGTGTATGTGGTGTATTATTATGGAATGTTTGGGATAAAGTCCCCGCTGCTCGCGACTTGATCGCCCTACCCGGTCCTTTCAAAGTGGGAAATCTAAATGCCAAAAGATCTCCTGCCTGGAAGATTCCCTATTAAGGAAATGGCTGACCGCTCAGAATGGCAGATCAAAAACCCCTGGGTTCGGAAGAAGTAACTCAACTTTTTCCTGGAAAGAAACAGGTCTCTCTCAAAGGTCTTTATCTTGACCAAAAATTGGCCGTTCTTGCCGGGACGATCGGCCGGCCGCTCCTGATTGCCGACTACATCACCGATAAAAACGGCCTTGTTGCAATAAAGAGCAATAATGGTCGTTGGCGGGTCCCGCCGGAAATAAAGAATGCTTCCGACTGGCGCCTTTTTCAGGAGTTATTGGCGCAGGCAGATCTTGCCATCAGCAGCTCGGCTTATCTCAAAGGTGTCGCGGCCTCCGGGAAACCTTCTCAAGATATTCTCTTTCAATTTGAACCCGGGGGTGAGTACGAAGAATTGGGCGATTGGAGGCTGAGCGCAGGTTTCAAAAATAGAAGTCCTGATCTGGCTTTCCTTACCCACCATCTGGATTTTATATTCCCTGTCGGCTTGCTGGGAGGTGGCCGAAGGATATTCATCTTTACCGCGGATGCCGTGGCCAATTCTGCCGCGGCCGCACGGTTTAGGGCTGCCGGTGTGGAAGTGGTCGGAAGCGGAGAGACGGGCGTCGATGGGGACCGCTTGATTGAGTACCTGCAGGCAGGATTGGGTTATCATGTGATCATGCTGACAACCGGGCCCAGTGTCCTTGATCTCCTGCTTCGCTCGCATCATTTGGACCTGTTGTATATATCCGAGGCTCAGCTGGAAATTCCATTTGAGTCACCCGCAACCGTCCGCACGATTTTGCCGGCCGGGATGAAAGCAAATGAACTCGAAGATTTTGCCTTGACCCATAAAGGTTTGCAGGAAAATGTGCGTACTGACGCAGGGTCATTGATCTCCCAGGTGTTTCTTAGGTTTGATAGGAAAGGTTTACTAAGCAATTAAACAAAGAAAAAAATCTAGCCACCTGACACTCTGGTAAAACGAAAACCCCGAGTGCAGGCTGATGTAGTAACGACTTCAGTCGTTACCCCCAGAGCTTCAGCCGGCTGATTTATTCTTTGAAGTGGTGCAAGTAAAATGATCATGCTTGGTGTCGTCTCAACTGCTTCTAAGGTCTCCTCCTGGCCTGGAAAGGGTGTTCAATGGACCAAATAATCATTTCCGACCTGCTTGCCCGCGGCATCATCGGGGTCAACGATTGGGAGCGTGAAAAACCCCAGGAAATCCTGATTAACATCGTCCTTTTCGGTGACCTTCGAAAAGCCGGCAGCAGTGATGACCTTCGGGACACGATCAATTACCGCACGATTGCCAAAAAGGTACAGGCCCACGCTGAAACCGCCCGGCGTTTCACCGTGGAAGCCTTGGCAGCCGACTTGGCTCGCCTCTGCCTGGAAGAGCCGGGTGTTCAAAAAGTCAGGCTGCGGGTGGAAAAGCCTGGCGCAGTCAGGTTCTCCCGCTCTGTGGGCGTCGAGATCGAAAGAGAGAAAGGGGCGGTGGAATGAGTTCACCCCGGCATCAGGTCTGCCTGTTGCTGGGCTCGAACATCCAGCCCGAAAAAAGCCTGCCACAGGCGATTCGATTGCTGCGGCAAAAGGTAAATATCCTCCGCTCCTCCTCCGTGTGGGAGTCGGCCCCGGTGGGGACCACCGGCCCGGATTTCCTCAATCTGGCTTTATTGGTCACCACCTCCCTTGAGGCAGGCGAGCTCAAAGAAAAGGTCCTTCGTCCTTTGGAAGCTCAGCTTGGCCGCCTGCGCAGCGCCGAAAAAAATGCCCCTCGCACGATTGACCTGGACATTATCCTTTTTGACGACCTGCTGGTGGATCCAAACTTGTTCCTTTACGCCCATCGGGCTGTACCTGTGGCAGAAATTCTTCCCGATTATCGTTCATCCCAGGGAGTCACCCTGGGAGAGTTCGCCTCTGAATTAGCCAGGACTACCCCCATCCGCTTGAAGTCGGATGTGTTGGTTGGCTCCTAGTTCTTTCTCCCAAAATCGGAATGCGTTTGCGCAAGGCATTAACGAAGATTTTCCCACCAGGAGACTTAAGAACTCCTGACAAAACTGCGTTCGCCGCCGTCCTCGGCGGCGAGGACGCCGCCTGGAGCGAGGTTTTATTGGGCGCTCTAAGGTAGGAGAGGCTGAGAACTCAGACTTAAAAAGCCATTAGAATATATCTTACCCATTCATTTTGAATAATGTATAGAAGTATAATCATCATAATACTCGAATTCAAGTGAGGCATTATGCCGAACCAACCTGATCTAGCTATCGGCTCTCCTGCCCCTGATTTTTCTCTGCCCGCAAGTGATGGAACAGAGATAAAGCTGGCTGATGTTCGCTCCAGGAATAATGTTGTTTTATTTTTTATTAGGGAATTTATCTGAATGCAATGCCGCAGTCATGCCAGCCAGTTGGGCCGGCTTTATAAAGATTTCCAGGCTGAAAATTGTGAGATCCTGCTGATTCTGGGTGGAACAATTGAAGAAGCCCGGCGATATTCCGAAATTCTCCATCTGCCATTCCCGGTCCTTGCAGACCCGGGCCGAAGTATATATAAACAATATGGGCTGGAAAAGTACTTTCAAATCATTCAACGCACCGCTTCCCTGGTTGTTGACCAGCATGGTATCATTCGGTATTTGAAATTTGCTTTGAACCCCTTAACCTGGTTACAGGAAAGCCGCGAACTGTTGAGTTTTACCAAAACCATGTCCGGAGAAACTTCGAGGACTAAGTAATTTATCGAAAGAGGTTTTACAAAAAAGTGCTCCAGGCGCCGTCCTCGGCGCCGTGGATTGAATTTGACGAACTTCTTCTTTTATAAAGACTTTCGACTATCTACATAGCATGTAAAAGAACCGTTCTTTTTATATCGTTACCCATTATTGCTGAATGATAAAAGGGATTACAAGTTGTTCATTCAATTGCTTTTCTTTGTTCTGTCCGTAGCCCTGACCCTGTTCTTTTTTATTTATGGCTTCAACCATTATTATTTGCTGAACGCATCTCGCCGCTATGTTCCCCCTGAACTGCCGGCAGCTCCAGAAAATCTCCCCGCCGTTTCCGTTCAATTACCCATCTACAACGAAAAATATGTCATCCGCCGGCTGGTCACGGCTTGCGCCAGGATGGTCGCATCTTATGGGATCGATAAAGTAAAGATCCTTATCCTGGATGATTCAACCGATGACACTGTCGAAGTGGTCAATAGGATTGCTGCTGAATATGCCGCAAAAGGTTTTCACATTGAGGTTTTTCACCGCGACAACCGGCAGGGTTTCAAAGCGGGTGCCCTCGAAGCTGCCCTGGAAAAGACACCCGAAGAGTTCATTGCGATTTTTGACGCCGATTTCACTCCCGAACCTGATTTTCTTAACCGCACATTGCCCTACTTCCTTCAGGACGAGAAATTAGGGATCGTCCAGAGTCGCTGGTGCCATCTCAACCGGGATTACAATCTTCTCACCAGCGCGGCTGCCATTGCCATTGACATACATTTCACCATTGAGCAGACCGGTCGTTTTGCATATGGCCTTTTTCAGAACTTCAACGGCAGCGGTGGAGTGCTCCGAAAAAAGGCTATTCTGGAAGCTGGAAACTGGCAGGCCGATACGCTCGCTGAGGACCTGGACCTGAGTTACCGTATGCAGCTCCTGGACTATAAGGTCGTCTATCTGAGAGATCTCGATAGTCCCGCCGAGATCCCCTCCACAGTTCCGAGCTTTAAACAACAACAAGGCCGCTGGGCCAACGGCTCCTTGCGAACTGCAAAGAAGATCCTTCCATCTCTTTTTCGCAAAGATGGGATTGAATTTAAGAAACGCTTGCAGGCTTTCATTCATCTTACCGGCTATATCATTCATCCCCTCATGACCATCTCCTTTATTTTGACCTGTATCTCAACTTTCTTTAATATAAATAACACCGTTGCAGCTGAAGCCGGTTACATCTTTGGCACATTTGGTGTTTTGAAATCGGCCTCGGCAGTAGCTTTATTTTCATTCCAAAAAGTGACCTGGATGGTCCTCGGTCCGGTGATTGTTCTTTGCACGATTGCGCCGTGGGTCTCCTCAATTTCCACTCTTCGGGTCGAGAAGCATCCTTTCGCCCGCAATCTGGCCGGTCTTTTTATCCTCCTTTTGCTTGGATTTGGCATCAGTCTCAACAATACATTCGAAGCCGGTAAGGCTCTTTTCTCGAACCGCTCCTGGGAATTCACCCGCACACCAAAATACGCGGACCTGCAGAATAAGACGGTCTGGCGGACAAAGAAGTATCAGATCGCGTTGAATCCCATCTGGATCTTGGAGATGATTTTTGCTTTTACAGGGGCAATTGCAATTGTTTTTGCCCTTACGCACTCGAATTTTTCTGTCCTGTTGATCCTGCTGCCATTCACAATTGCCTACTTCTTCATTTTTTCCCAGACTGTATTGCAAAGCTGGCGCACCAGGGTTTAGATGATGCCAACTCCTGCAGGTGTAGTGGATCAGGGTCTTCATTTGCATGGAAAAACCGTTTATCCCCCTGCTCTCCTGCTGGGTATAAGCCTGCTTTTACAGCTCGCCTTGGGTCTGTTCTTGGGCCATGCCTATGATATGCGGATTTATCTGGCCACGGGCTATTTGGTGGGTACAGGTCAGGATCCCTATATCGCCCGGGATCTGAGTTCCATCTTCCACAGTATCTCATTCCAGGGAATTACTTCGGTGGGATATCCGCCGCCATGGCCGCTGGTGACCGGCCTCATTTACTTGGTTTCATATAGAATTATCCCCAATCTGCTCCTTTACAACCTGGCCCTCAAGATCCCCATCATCGCTGCCAATATTTGCCTGGCTTACCTGGTCGTCAGGATATTGAAGAGGCTGGGGGCCTCGGAAAAGGTCTCTCATCGGGCCTGGTTGTTCATGCTTTTTAATCCCTTCCTTCTTTATACCTCTGTAGCCTGGGGGCAATTTGATTCCATCGTGGCTCTTTTATCCCTCCTGGCTCTCGTATTTCTTTCCGATGGGAAAATAACCGCTTCCGCTGTGTTGCTCGGTCTGGCGATCGCTTTTAAACCAACTGCTCTTCCACTCGTCCCCGCCGTCTTTATCTTTTTGCTCGGAAAGCCATTTCAACGAATATTGCAATATTTTGGCCTCCTCTCCATTACCATTGTTGTGGTTTGTGTCGCCCCGTTCGTGATCTTCCGCTGGGATCCGACCCCCATCCTTCAACACTGGAATGCCCATTTTACGGTGGGCGGCGGCATGTCCTTCATGACCTTCCTTGAGCTATTGAATGACTCTTATCAGCTGCCCGGTTTATGGTGGCTCGTGGGGCTGCTCTGGGTCCCGGCCCTGGGGCTCGCGGCTATAATGTTCCCACCCGGAGGCGAAGGCTTGGTGGATCTGCTGAAGAAGAGCCTTGCGCTGACCATGATATTCTTCCTCTTTCGGACCTGGTTGTCCGAACCAAACCTTATCCTTATCCTGCCGATGGTATTGATCCTGACCTCTGTGGGTGAATTGGACTCCCGTATTCTCACCGCAGTCTGGGTGGTGCCTCTGGTCTATAGTTTCTTCAATACTTCGACCTTCCAGCTTCTTTTCCCGAGCATGCCCGGACCTCATGCAGCGCCTCTTGCAGCTCTCAGATGTCTTCCGTACCGCCAGGCTGGCCATCCGCACCATTATGGTGATCCCCTGGCTGCTCATCGGCAGTTGGATCGTTGTTTCTTGCATGAAGGGTATTCGTCTGCGCCGGGAAAGAGTTAGAGCGCTTAACAAAACCTCGCTCTAGGCGGCGTCCTCGCCGCCGAAGACGGCGGCGAAAGCAGCTTTGTTAGGAGTTCTTAGTATCGCTGAAATTTGATCGCAAATCTAACGGGAAGCTTGGCCAAATCTCCATAAGAAGTGAGAGGCTTGTTTCGCCGCTGCCTATGAAAATAGAAATTCCAGTTTTCGAGGACCTCCTCCTCTCCATAACAGACGAACAGAACGGCCATTCGCTTTATCCTACTACGCGGTTGCAGAAAGGCCTCTTGCTGTTCTGCCGTGGCCAGGATCTTGCTGAAGAGGCAGTCGGTTTTGGGTTACCTGTGATAAAAAGTGGCTTGCAAACAATCTTTCCTGGGAAAGTAAAGCTGGCCATCCTCCACCAGGGTCTCCCATGGACTATTTCTGCCGATTATTCCCTTAACCGGGTGGAAAAAATAGCCCGGCCGGATACGACTGGCGTGAAAAACAAGTTCTTATATGCGGCTAAGAATATCCTGGCAGCTCTTATTCGTCAATTTCCTCTTTCACGTGCTCCCCTGACCTCTTTATCAAGCAAGCTCCGCCGGACTTTCGGTTGGGAGACCATCTATGATGTGGCAGAAGTTTGTTTCGACGTCAATCTGGTCTATACGCTTGATCCCATCAAGGGGAGCCTCCTGGTTGAGGCCGGCTTGGCTTCTCCCCTCCCGCAAGCCGTCACGGAAATGATCCTCATGAATGAACAAGGCGCTCATTTCTTTGATCAATATCGGGATTCATCCGGGAAATCTCTTTTGGGGAAGGAAATCGGCTGTTGGGATGAAGTCACTGCCGCTTATGCCAGCTTTACCAGTTCCTCCCGCCAAATCGCCTTCACCTTGCCTCGCCGCTCGGGTGCGCGCTTGTTCCGCGGCCGGGAATTGATTGACACCCGCCTGGCCTGGTCCGGCTTTGGATATTCAATTCCTCCCTCCACCGGCAGATTCAGTTATACGCTCAATCTCGAAAAACTCCCATGACTTCAGTCCTGCTGATCTATCCCTTTTTCAAGCCTCGCCGGGACCGTTCGGTATTTCGCTTCCCTCCGCTTGGCATTAGTTACGTTGCTTCCAGCCTGCGGGAAGCCGGACACTCCGTAACCCTGATTGATTGTACTTTTCTGGAAAGGAAGGAAGCCCTGGACCGGGCCCTGGCAGTCCGGGCAGACGTGGTCGGGATCTACTGCATGGTGACCATGGTCGACGATTGCTTGTGGTTCGCCCATCACCTGCGCCAGCAGGCACATCTGCTCGTCGCCGGGGGTCCCTTGCCCACTTGTGAACCCGGGCTTTTTCTGGAAAAGTTCGACGTTGTCATCCGAGGTGAAGCCGAGCAGTCTTTCCTTGATCTGCTGGATGCGTCCTTGCACGGCGCCGACCTGGGTACGGTCGCTGGGGTTGTCTATAAAGAAAAAGCCGCTGGAGGCGCTAAAGCCGCGATTACCTTTACAAAAGACCGTCCGTTCATAAAAGACCTGGACCGCCTGCCATTCCCGGCTCGCGAGTTGCTTCCAAACGGGCAATATATTCAGTATGCCAGGAAGAAATACGGTTATTCGATTACGACGGTCATGAGCACCCGCGGTTGTCCTTTTCGTTGTGAGTTTTGCAGTAATGTGGTCTTTGGGGGGTCTTACCGTGAACGCTCTCCTGAAAATGTGGTCGATGAAATAGAGGCTGCTCTTGCATTGGGATATGACCGCATCTCCTTCGCCGATGATGTATTCACGATGAAAAAGGCGCGGGTTGTCTCGGTCTGTGCGGAGATCCTCCGCCGTGGTCTCCACTTTAAGTGGGAATGCCTCGGTCGGGTCGATTCTCTCGATGCCGCTACCGCTTTGAAAATGAAAGAGGCCGGTTGTACCCGCATCTATTTTGGCATCGAGTCTGCCGATGAAGACATCCTGCTCCTCATGAATAAGAAGATCACCCCCGCCCTGGCTCAAACAGCCGTGGAAATCGCCCATACGGCCGGGTTGGAAGTGGGGGCCTTCTTTATACTCTTCTATCCCGGTGATACAAATGACACCGTCTTGAAAACCTTGCGTTTTGCCTCTTCGTTACCCTTGGATTATCTTGGCCTCAGTATGCCCTATCCCCTCCCGGGGACGGCCCTTTTCGCAAGGGTCAGGGACAGGATCAATCGTCCCTGGCATCCGGACGAAAGCCCCTTTGGCAGCCACGTGCTCATCTTCGATGCTGATTTTTCCGAAACCAAGATGTGGTTCGGCATCATCAAGGGTCATACACAATTCAGGCTGAAAAAGAGATTGGGGAAATTGGCTCCTGTATTTCTACCCCCTTTTGAAAAAATGACCGATGCGATTTTCCGGCTGATGAAATAAAGAGGAGCCTCCTGCACAATACTGGTAACGAAGGCGGGTTATTTCTTTTCGGCAAAGGCGCGCATGGTTTCTTCGATCCGGCCTCGCAGCCAGGCCTCATCGAACTCGGTATTGTAGACAAAGGTGACCTCATTTTCCTTGTCCCAATCCTTTTTCTTATCCAGGTCGCTCACCCGTTCGAATAGCTTCGAGCCCGGCAGAGGGAAAGGCACATTAAAAGAAATCTCATCGAGAGGCAAGGTTAATGCAAACCGGAAAGTCTCCTCGATCGAAGAGATGGTTTCTCCGGGATAACCGACAATGAAAAATGCCGCCACTTCGATGCCTGCCTCGTGGAAAAGATGGACAGCTTTAACTCCCTCATCCACGGTGGCTTTTTTATTCATTAACCGGAGGGTTTCCGGGCTGCCTGTTTCCAATCCCAGGTAAACCTTGCTGCAGCCGCCTTCCTTCATTATCCGGCTGGTTTCGAGGTCGATCCCGGTGACCCGGGAAAGGCAGCTCCAGGTCATTTTCCTTCCGGCCATCCGCTTGCAGAAATTCTTTAGATAAGTCGGGTCAAGTGTAAAGCTGTCGTCCCCGATCCACAGGTTGTCGTAGCCCAGCTGTCTGATTTGTTCGATCTCATCGAGCACCGCCTCCAGTGCCCGCCTCCGGAAAAGGCTGCCGAAAACCGGCTTCGAACAGAAATCACAGTTGAATGGACAGCCATAGGTTGTGATGATTGATGTTGTTTTCTTTCCATCCTTTAGCCTGCCGGCCGTTTGGTAAGCCTCGTGGTCGAAATCCCCGCGGTAAGGCAGCGGATAAGTATCGATCTTCTTTTCTGGATAATGGACGGGCGGATTGTCTATCAGCGTTCCATTCTGATGAATATACAGTCCTGGATATTCATTCAGAGGTTTCTCCATCATTTCCCATCGGGTCTTCTTATCCATGTCGATATAGTCCTGGCAGAAGGCAGGGAAGCTCACATCCGCCTCCCCTCGGAACACGACATCGAAGGGTCCTTCGGGTCTGCCGGTAAAATGTTCTGGATAAAGTGTAGGCAGCGGCCCGCCCGCTACCAACAGGCAATCTGGCAGGTTCGCCCGCGCCATTTCTGCGATTCTAAAGGTATTGCGGCTTAAGCTGACCATGCAGTAAATCCCGAGAATATCCGGTCGGTAATCTAGCAAGGCCTCTTGGAGTTTTTCGAAAGTACTGAATGTGCAATCGAAGACTCTCGCCTCTATTCCTCGCTCGTGTAGTTGGGCAGCCAGGGTGGCCACCCCCAGGGGCGCGAAAAGCAGCTCCGTCGGCGCTCTCGTCCGGAAATAAGGATAAACCAGGGCGACCCGTTTTGCAGCCATATTAGATATGATAAATATATACCACGACGTAAACGATGATTCCGAGAAGTGTTGCCAGCATATACAGGCTGTAAGCTATACGCATGAAAAGCTTGTAATTCTTGAACCTCAACGGCTTGGGCACCAGGCCGTTGGCCCGCAGGACCACAAACACCCCCAGCACCAATCCCATTGTTCCAACAACTGCATGAAAGGTCGTCAGGGCATAATCTCCTTCAAGGAGTTTCCCTGGGATCCCCGGCAGGATGTGAGTGACAAAGGAGACCACCATTACCCCCACCACTACAGTTGTATTGATGATCGCGGCCGTAGTCTGGACCCACCTGTGGGCCTCATAATGTTTTCCAACCGCCAGCCGCCAACCGATGGTAAATAAAATTGAGGAGATCAGGATCAGGATAAGTGTGAGGTCCGCCTGGAATGAGGCTGAGGTCCCCAAAAATCCAGGCCCCGTGAGAAAAGCTAACATGGTCGTCCTCCTTCCTGTAAAAATCCGCGCGTCCTGATAGCAATAATTATATTATTATATTCCAATTTGTCCAATTTGAATGACTTGATGAGCCGCCCCTTTATCCACCGGTGGAAGCGCGCAGTTTCAGCTGAGGTTCAACCTTGATCTGCTCCTGTTCTAGGGGTTTATGATTAATGAGTTTCAATAGCATTTGGACTAATTGGCGTGCGATCTCATAGACAGGCTGGTCGAGTGTTGTAAGCGGCGGCCGGGTATGAGCCGAGTCGGCAATACCATCGAATCCTGCCACGGCAATATCTCGTCCAACTTCCAGGCCGCATTCGTGAGCAGCATGCATGCAACCGATGGCAGTCAGGTCATTGATACAAACAATGGCTGTTGGCGGATTGGCAATGGAGAGCAGCTTTTTTGCAGATTGGAAACCGCCTTCGGAGGTCAGGTCTGCATGTTCGATGAGGAGAGGATCGGCTGGGATTCCTGCTTCTTGAAGTCCTTCCTGGTAGCTATCATGGCGGAGATGGTCGATCTTGAGTTCAGGTATTCCTCCTATATATGCAATCCGTCTGCGTCCTTGCCTGATCAAATGTCTCATGAGCATGAGCAAGCCTTTGTGTGAGTTGACCTCTATGCCGATAAAATCAGGTTGGGTGACTGGTCTCTCCATGGAAACATGTGGGAATTTTTGCTCGGCCAGGTATTTTAGACGCCAATCGTCCAGGAAGACGCGGTTGACGACGATTCCATCCACTTTCCTCCCTTGTACCCATCGCTGGTAGAGATTCTTTTCTGCATCGCTCGCCGGTTGTGCCGAAGAAATGAGCAATTCATAATTTTCGGCCGCAGCCTCATCTCCCAAACCTGCAATGAACTCTGAGGAAAATGGGTCCGCGAAGCCTGTGCTGATCGCCGGCAGCACATATCCTATGGTGTCGGTCTTTCTCCTCCGCAATTGACGGGCCGCGCGGTCCGGCACGTACCCCATTTCTTCTGCGGTTTGAATGACCAACCGGCGGGTATTTTCAGCCACATCACCGTACCCGTCTAACGCCCGCGAGACGGTAGTGATCGACAGTTTCAATTTCCTTGCAACGTCAAGGATGGTTGGACGCATATGTTATAATTCTTCTTACCGCTTCCAAAACGTTTTGGATGATTATATCATTTTGGTAGGCGCTCACCCCCAGTCTTCGGAGTTATCAATGAATGAACCATCTGGACCGAATGAAAATGTGCTAAAAATCCGGCGGGTCGTTGCGATTCTTGGCATTTTATTGATCATCATCGGCCAGTTCCTGGTTTATACGATTCCGGTGAAAGGGGATCAGCTGCCCCCTCCGAAGGCCTTCATCTCATTGGTAGGCCTGGCAATCTTTCTTTTAAGCTTTTTCATCCCGGTTAAACCGGCTCTCCAGGCAAAGGTCGGTCGGATAAACATCCCCCCCTCGGCGTTATGGATTCTTGCAGCCATTGTTTTATCTGCTTTGACCGTATACTCAATGCTGCTTTTTTATAGATCAAGCCAGATCACCTATATTCCGGTGCTTACGACCTGGTTTACCGCTGGATTGTTCTTTATCTTCGCCTTCCGTGGCAAAGGCCTCACCCTTGCACAGGTCGGTCAATGGGTTAAATCTCATCGCACCGAACTGATTATCGTGGGTGCGCTCACTTTATTGGCGGCTGTATTACGGTTTAGTCAGCTGGGAACATACCCTCGCGTCCTGGATGGGGATGAGGGTCTCATGGGTCTGTTCGCCCAATCAACCGTCTCCGGTGACTATGCCAATCCGTTTGCCCTTTGGGAAAATTTTGGAGCCTTATACCTTCAGGCTATCAATTTTGTCTTTAAGGTTTTCGGAGTGACGCCGTTCGCCCTCCGCTTTTTACCGGCCATAAGTGGCACCCTGGCAATCCCCTGCCTTTACTTGTTTTCCCGTCTGGTCGCCGGAAAGCGCGTGGCTGCCATAAGTTCCTTTTTGTTGGCAGTCTCCCACGCCCATATCCATTTCAGTCGGATTGCTTCGGTCGGATATATTCATAGCACCTGGCTGGTTCCGCTGGAGTTATATTTATTGCTCAGCGGGCTTGAAAAAAAGCAGTCTTGGAGGACAGCCGCCGGCGGAGTTATTTTGGCGGTCCATTTCTGCGTTTACCTTACTTCCCAAATTGTCGTTGGATTGGTCTTTGCCCTGATGCTCATCCTCCTGGTCTTGATGAGGCGTTGGTTTTTATCGGTTATTCGACAGGTGGCTGCTTTTTGGGGAGGCTTTGCCATCATGATCCTTCCCGAAATGGTTATTGCTTTTTTGAAGCCGCTGGATTTTTTCGATCGCCTCAATCAGAATGGGACCTTTCAGAGTGGTTGGTTGGCTCAGACCATGGCCAATACGGGCCAGGGTGCTGTCCAGATCCTGGCAGGTAGGGTGCTCCATACCTTTCTTTCCTTGATCTATTATCCTGCCAGGGATTTTTACGGTTCGCCCATCCCCATGCTTACGCTTTTTACCGCGGTATTTTTCCTGATGGGCTTGGGGATCGCGCTTCTGCGAGTGCGGTCTCGCGGCATGCTTCTCTTGAACGGTTATTTCTGGGCGCCCCTGTTGGCAATCGGGCTGTTTTCCATTCCCCCCTCCGCCGATTCGTACCGGGTTTTGATTGTCTTGCCCCCGGCCCTGTTATTGGCTGCAATTGCAATTGATGGGACCTTTGAGCTCATCGGCCTCGGTTGGAGGCGTGCGCGCACTGCTTATGCTTTTTTGACCGCCATCTTGCTGGTCGGTTTGGCAGCTTTTAATTTATGGGCGTATTTTGGTGATTTTGTCGGGCAGTGCCGTTATGGTGGCGACCTTACCGGCCGTTTTGCCTCTTATCTCGGTAGTTATGCAAAGTCGGTCGATCCGGGTTCTTCCCTGTATCTACTCAGTGATGTCACGTATTTTTATGGCTCTCATGCTTCCACCGACTTTCTCAGTGGCTCCCGTCAAATTACCAATATACCCGACCCGGTCAATTCCTGGCAGGGCATTACTGGGGACACGCTTGTCGCCAATCCGGCCCGGATAGCCGAACTGGATACCTGGATCCGTGCTCATCCGGGCGGGCGGACCACCTACATACGTGATTGTAAAAAACTGATTTTGGAATCCTATACATTGCCATGAGGAAACTTGGAACCCGTTGAATATGAGGTCATGTACCGTGTCGAGGACCGTCATTGGTGGTATCGGGGGATGGAAGCGATTACTTGCGCCATCCTCCGGCATTGGCTCCCGCTCATTTCCAATAATAAAATCCTCGACGCCGGCTGTGGTACCGGTGCGGCCATGCTCACTTATCTTTCTGACTTTGGCCGTGTGGTCGGCTTGGACCTGTCTCCCGTCGCTTTAAAATTCTGCCGCCTCCGCAACGCCGGACCTTTAACCCGTGCGTCTGTATCTGCCCTTCCCTTTGCATCTCCCACTTTCGACCTCGTCACCAGCTTTGACGTCCTTTATGCTCGCACCGTGCCGGATGTGTTGGCTGCTCTGAAAGAATTCGCCCGTGTCCTGCTCCCTGGAGGTCACCTGCTTTTGCGACTGCCGGCCTATGACTGGTTGCGTGGCCGCCACGACCAGGCCGTCTGGACCGCCCATCGTTTCACGATCTCTGAGGTCGCCGCGTTATTACAGCAAAGCGGATTCAACCTCAAACATTCTACTTATGCAAACACCTTTCTCTTCCCACTTGCGCTGGCCAAAAGATTGGTCGAGCCTTTAATACCTGTTCATGAAGTTTCCTCCGATCTTGCCTTGCCGCCTCGTTGGTTGAATGAGCTTTTCCGTGCAATCTTGAGTTCGGAGGCGCCTTGGACAGCCCGCCACCGCCTCCCCTTTGGGTTGAGCCTGTTACGCATTGGCGCAAAAAACATGACCTCCATCTCCCCTTCCTCAACCTCCCCCCGCCTTTCAGGGATCAGCGCGGTGTTCCCTGCTTTCAATGATGGCGGGACCATCCCCAGCATGGTGCTGACAGCCCTGCTGGCATTGCGCCAGGTGACCGATGATTATGAGATCATTGTGACGGAAGATGGCAGTTCCGATTACACCGCCCAGGTGCTGGATGAAATGAGTCGCCGCTATCCTGAGTTACGGGTGATCCACCATGCTTCCAATCAGGGCTATGGGGCTGCGTTGCGAAGCGGTTTTTCCGCTGCCACCAGGGAATGGGTTTTTTACACGGATGGGGATGCCCAATATAATCCCCTTGAATTGATCAACCTCGTCGCTGCTGTAAGGGAGGATGTTGACGTCGTCAACGGCTATAAGATTACCCGCCATGACCCGCTTGACCGAAAAATTATCGGGCGTATGTACCATTATCTCGTCAAGTGGGCCTTTGGTTTTAAATTGCGGGATGTGGATTGCGATTTTCGCCTAATCCGCCGGAAGATATTTGAAGAGATACAATTGGAAAGCACATCGGGAACAATTCCCCTGGAAATGGTCAAGAAATTCCAGGACGCCGGTTACAAATTTGCCGAGGTGCCCGTTCACCACTATTTTCGTCAGTATGGGGTCTCCCAATTTTTCAATTGGCGCCGTTTATTCGTCACAGCTATCCAACTGGCTCAATTATGGTGGAAGTTGGTTCTCCGCAAGGAACACCTCCGTCCTCGGAAATGAACACTGATCTCGCTTCTGCATTCGTAAATAAAAAGGCTCTCGTCACCGGCGGCTCGGGTTTTATCGGCAGTAACCTGGCACACCGTCTGGTCGCGCTGGGAGCCCAGGTGACCGTAATTGATGACTTCAATCCCAATCTGGGTGGGAATCCCTATAATCTCCATGACATTGCCGATAAGATCAAGTTGATCACTGCGGATATAAGCAATGAGGCTGAGATGGCTCGTTCCATCCCTGGCCAGGATTTTCTTTTCAACCTGGCCGGGCAGGTAAGTCATCTCGATAGCATGGTGGATCCAAAAACCGATCTGGAAGTAAATGCTCTCGGTCAGGTCATCCTGTTGGAGACCTGTCGCAAGTGGAATCCGGCTGTTCGCATCGTCTATGCCGGCACACGCCAGGTATATGGCCGCCCCCATTATCTTCCGGTGGATGAAGCCCATCTTTTGGAGCCGGTCGATTTCAATGGCGTCAGTAAAATGGCCGGCGAGTGGTATCACATGGTTTGCCACCAGGTTTATGGAATGCGCACCACAGCTCTGCGGATGAGTAATATTTATGGTCCGCGTATGCGTGTCAGGGATGCTCGCAAAACTTTTATCGGCATCTGGTTCCGGCAGTTGATCGAGGGCCGGGACATCACCATTTACGGAACTGGTAAACAAATCCGTGATTTCACTTTTGTTGAAGATGTCGTGGAAGCCTTATTGATTTCTGCCTGCAGTCCTCAGGCCGAAGGGCAAGTCTACAACCTGGGCGCCCAGCCAGTCAGTCTCTTGGAGCTGGCCAAATTAATGGTCAAGGTCAATGGGCGCGGCTCTTATCGCTTCGAACCCTTTCCTCCGGAGAGACTGCGGATTGATATAGGGGATTATTATGGCGATTACGCCAAGATCAAGGCTCAATTGGGCTGGCAATCGGTTACTCCTCTGGAAACCGGCATTGAGCTTACCCTGGACTATTACCGGAAAAATCGCCGGCATTATTTTTAATCCAACTCCATAATTGCTTAAACACTTGCATTTTGATATACTCACTCAGTGAGTATATAGACAAAGTTAGAGTACGCTTTTTATCCTTTCTGCGAGTCTTTTTTTAATCTTTCTTTCCTCTGTGTCGCCCTTCTTCGTGCTTCTTTGTGTTCTTCGTGCTTCTTTGTGTTCGCCTGCCCCGCGACTTCAGCGGGGTCGTGGTGAAGTCTTTTCTTCGCTGGCTGAAATGTAACATTGTCAAGTATATATGCCTGATCGAGACCATCGCTTCAGTGCTCATTCTCCGGAGTATGCTCTGCTTGGATTCCTCTTTGAGCAGTCAAACCATGGCTACGACTTGCACAGGTTGCTCGTAAATGAACTCGGCTATGTTTGGCATGTCAGCCAGAGTCAAACCTATTCCATCCTGAAAAGATTGGAAATGCAGGGGGATGTTTCTTCCACAACACAGGAGCAGGAAAAGCTCCCCTCGCGCCAGGTCTTGCAGATCACTCCTTCCGGTCGCCGCCGCTTTAAGGCCTGGCTACAAACCCCATCGGGAAGCAGTGTCCGTGCCATCCGCGTGGAATTTATCACCCGCTTGTATTTTATGCAAAAATTCTTTCCCAAAAGAATTCCGTCGATACTCTCAGCCCAATTTGCCGAGATCGACGCTGCCCTCGACCGGCTGGAGAAAAATCTGCTAACCATTCCTCTGGAACAACCTTTCAATCGCCTTGGCTTGGACCTTCGTATTCGCCAGCTTCGTTCGATTCGTGATTGGCTGACCGATTGCCGGCAGGCATTCGTAATTGATGAACAAAGGAGACACCTATGAAACATTTACCTCTTCTCGTCCTTTTGATCGCCATCCTTGTTACTGCATGTGGGCCGGTTTCGACACCCACGCCCGTTCCAACCGTCATCCCCCCAACGGACACATCCACCGTTATTCCACCGACACTAACCCCCACGCCCCCGCCTCCCACCGAAACTTCTCTTGCCGCGTCTGAAACCCCGGCCGGCTCTGCCAATACGTTGACCGTCTTTGCGGCTGCCTCGCTGACCGGTGCTTTCACCGAACTTGGGCAGAATTTTGAGGCCGATCATCCCGGTGTCAAAGTGGTTTTCAACTTCGCCGGGTCTCAAACTCTCAGCACCCAGCTTAGCCAGGGTGCCGTGGCAGATGTTTTTGCTTCTGCCAATCATACCGAAATGGATAAAATGGTCACTGCCGGACTGGTCCAGCCGGCTGCAGCGGTGGATTTCTTGACCAACGTGTTGGTTGTCATTCTTCCTCAAAATAATCCTGCCGGCGTGCAGACCTTGCAAGACCTCGCCCGTCCCGGCCTGAAACTTGTCCTGGGCGATGAAACCGTCCCGGTTGGAAAATATGCCCGCCAGGTCCTGGACAACCTGAGCCAGGATTCTTCCTATGGGGCGGATTTCAAAACCAGGGTGCTCGCCAATGTGGTTTCAAATGAGACCGACGTAAAACAGGTCGTGGCCAAGGTCCAGCTGGGCGAGGCCGATGCCGGCATCGTCTACGTCTCTGATTCGGTTGCTGCTCCCGAGCTGGCTACGCTTGAAATACCCTCGAACTTCAATGTGATTGCCAGATATCCACTTGCCGTACTGGTGAATGCTCCCAAACCGGACCTGGCCAAAGGGTTCATCGCTTATATCCTCTCGCACGTTGGACAGGCTGTCTTGGCAAAGTGGGGTTTCACCCCCGTCGCGCCGTAAACCGAGGTTTCTTTGCGCCGCTACTTGCGCCGGCTTTCACTCGCTCATAACCGTGGCTGGATATTCATCCTGCCCAGCTTGCTCTTGATCGGGTTGCTGGGTCTGCCGCTCCTGGCCTTGCTTTGGCGTGCCATTGACAGGGATTTCTTTGCTAATGTTCTCTCCCCCACTGCACTCTCGGCGCTTAAACTCAGCCTGCTGACCAGCCTCGTAACAGTCCTCATCACGATCCTCACAGGCACGCCGCTGGCTTTCATCCTGGCGCACTGGAGGTTTCGCGGGAAGGCTGCCCTGGAAATGTTGATCGATCTTCCGGTGGTCTTACCCCCCTCCGTGGCCGGTATCGCCTTGCTGATCGCTTTTGGGCGCCAGGGCGTATTTGGAGCCTGGTTGAGTGCCGTCGGCATTGCTCTGCCCTTTACCGCCGCCGCCGTGATTCTCGCCCAGACCTTTGTCTCCGCGCCGCTGTTCGTCCGCTCAGCCCGCATCGGCTTCGCCGGCATTGACCGGCAGTTGGAGGAAGCCGCCACGGTCGAAGGGGCCAACGAATGGCAGGTCTTTCGCTTCATCATGTTCCCTCTCGCCGGTCGTGCCTTTTTGACCGGCCTGATTCTCACCTGGACTCGCGCCCTGGGCGAGTTCGGAGCCACGCTGCTGTTCGCCGGGAACTTGGTCGGGAAAACCCAGACCATGCCGCTGGCCATTTTCCTCGGCTTCGAGCGCGGCCTGGGTGTCGCCATTGCGTTATCGGTCATGTTGGTCATTGTCTCGATCATATTACTGGGGGTGACCCGTCGCCTCGAAGATCGCAGTCACACCGACCATTAGTGTAGATAACTTTCTATATATATACTGGCCTTCAGACAGGAGTACCGGCATTTTGAAGGAACCGGCATAAAATTGGCCCGGCGGTCAAAGAACGTCCGCCGGGCCAATTTTTGCCGTTCAAAACCCCTTTCCCGCAGGCATTGAGCCATGGAATCCGTCCCGGTTCGGGATCGCGCAGCATCGTGTACCCTTCAGAGTATGCCGGAGGCTGAAGGGCAGGGTTAGGGGTCTACGGATCCACCTTTCAGGACGGAAAACCGAGATCCGCTTCCTCTTGAAAAAATATCCGAATTTATGTCTGAACTTCATTAAATATATTGTTGACCAAATTGGTAAAGAATCATATACTCTACCTGCTCGATGATCGTGGTAACTATCAAACTTGCTTCGTGGCAGCTTATGAATAAATCCTCCAACAAAGACGCAGCCTCTCTCGATCTTTCATCAAAAGAATCGGATACCCGTTACCGCCGCCTGTTCGAGACCTCGCGGGAAGGGGTATTGATCCTGGATGCCAGGACGGGAAAGATCGAGGATGCCAACCCATTCCTCGTCAAGATGCTCGGCTACTCGCGCCCTGAGTTTGTGGATAAGGATCTCTGCGAAGTCGGCATTTTTGATGAGGCAATGGGCTGTCGGAATATTTTGGAAGAATTGCAGAATAAAGAAACTATTCACTATGCAGATTTGTCGCTCAAGGCAAAAGACGGCCATCTGATCCATGCAGAATTCGTTGCCAATGTCTACCTGGTTGGCAGTGAAAAAGTGATCCAATGTAATATTCGCAATATCAGCGGGCGCAAGCGCGCCCAGGAGTCTTTACGCCTGCAAAGCGCTGCCCTGAATGCGGCCGCCAGTGCCATCATGATCACGGATCGTGACGGCGTCATAGAGTGGGTCAACCCGGCCTTCACCAGGCTCACTGGCTACGATTCTGGCGAAGCCATTGGGAAGAACCCGCGCCAGCTGCTGAAATCGGGCCGGCAGGATCCGGCGTTTTATAAAGGGCTGTGGGACACGGTCAAGGCTGGGAAGATTTGGCGCAGCGAACTGGTCAACCAGCGTAAAGATGGCAGTCTCTATACCGAAGAAGAGACGATCACGCCTTTGAAGGATTCGGATGGTCAGATCAGCCATTTTATTGCTATAAAAGAGGATGTCACTACTCGCAAGCAGGCGGAGGCAAGGATACAACTCCAGCTTGAACATCTGACCGCCTTGAGCACTATTGATCGTATCATCGCCGCCAATTTTGACCTGAAACTCAGTCTTGCCGAGATACTTCCCCATGTGACCGCCGAGCTGGGTGTGGATGCAGCCGATATTTTGATACTGAACCCCTATTCACAGGTCCTGGAATATGGCGTCGATCGCGGTTTCCTTACCCGGGCCGTCAAAGAAGTTCAAATTCGGCTGGGTGAGGAGCATGCGGGTCGTGCCGCCCTGGAGCGTCGCCGCATCGAGATTGCCGACTCCGACGGTGGAGCCGATGACCTCTCCAAGATACCTCATTTGACCGGCGAGGCTTTTGTCTGTTATTACGCTGAACCCTTGATCGCCAAAGGCCAGGTCAAAGGTGTGCTGGAAGTTTTCAATCGCACGCCGATCCACCCCAATTCGGAATGGTGCGATTTCCTCTCTGCCCTGGCCGGCCAGACCGCCATTGCCATCGACAATGCCACCCTTTTCGAAAGCCTCAGCCGCTCCAACTCGGAACTTACCCTGGCATATGACGCCACCATAGAAGGCTGGTCGCGCGCCCTCGACCTGCGCGACCGGGAGACGGAAGGCCATACCCAGCGGGTGACCGCCATGACTGTAAAACTGGCTCGCTTCATCGGCCTGACCGAGACGGAACTGGTCCATCTCCGTTGGGGTGCGCTCCTCCACGATATCGGCAAGATGGGCATATCCGATGGCATCCTGCGGAAGACCGGTCCATTGACCGAAGAAGAAACGGAAGAAATGAAGAAACATCCCATTTATGCCTATAATATGCTCGTCCCCATCCGCTATCTTCGCCAGGCTTTGGATATACCTTATTGTCATCATGAGAAATGGGACGGTACCGGCTATCCTCGCAGGCTGAAAGGCCCTCAGATTCCCCTGGCCGCCCGTATATTTGCCATCGTGGATGTCTGGGATGCCCTCACCTCCGACCGCCCTTATCGTACCGCTTGGACCGAAACAGACGTGCGTGACCACATCCTCAACCTCTCCGGAACTCACTTCGACCCGCAGGTGGTCGATGCCTTCATGCGCCTGCCTGACTGGTAAATCCCTTTTCACCCGCCAAACGTTTCACCCTCGTAGTAACGACTTTAGTCGTTCTCCGTAGTAACGACTTCAGTCGTTCCTATCAACCTCTTTCGCCAGACCTCTTTTTTGGAGTGCAGGCCCACTTATCGTAGTAACGACTTCGCGTAGCACCCTGTGGGTCGGTCGTTCCTATCAACCTCGATTTCTCCACGCTAATTTGTAAGTTTACTGTATAAAAACGCCGCCGGTCTTTAATGCTATACTTATTCGCGGGTCGGGAGTAAAACGTCCCCCCTCGCCATGTTTAGAAAGACTATCAACGGAGCATTGCAAATGACGGGCTGGCAGGCACAGGTCGAGGTGTTGACCTTATGGTAGAAGAACTCATCCAATCGGGCATTGAGGCGGCTGGGGCAGGCGATATTGAAAAGGCGCGGGAATATTTTGTCAAGGCGCTTCAGCTTGATCCCAAAAATGTGACCGGCTGGTTATTGCTGGGGAACTCCCTCGATGATCCGGCTAAAAAGAAATATTGCTTTCAAAGGGTCCTCTCTTTTGATCCGACTAACCCACTGGCGCTGAATGCCCTGGCGGACCTGACACTCCCTGCAGCTCAGCCCTCGCCCCAGCCGGAGGTTCAGCCTTTCCAGACCCCGCCATCTGAGCAGCAGCTGGATCAGCCGCAGGAGACTCCGCCAACAGTCACGCCGGTGGAAGCTCCCGCCCCGGAAGAGAAACCCGGCCGGCAAAAAAAACACTCTTCCAGGCCTCTCCTCATTATTGGGGGGATCGGGTTGTTGCTTCTCCTGGCAGCGTTCCTGTTCTTTGGGTTCTCCAGCGGAGTCCTCGCGGCAACTTTTCAAAAAATATCCGCCGGCTTCCTTCCAACGAAATCCCCTACCGCTACCATTACAACCCGGCCCTCTGCCAACCCCATTCCTACCAATAGCAGCCTTCCCACCCATACCGCCCTGCCCACGTCAACGTTCCAGGACACTTCTACCCGCACGCCGACACGGACGCCCCGTCCCACCTGGACTCCATTCCTTTCGGCCACTCCGACCTTCCCTCCTCTCGTTCCAAATACAGGCACGCCGGTCCTGACCTCTTATGGGGATATCGATTATTGGGATCAATTCATCCACGCGAATCCCGCTAACGCCAATGCTTATTTCCAAAGAGCCGCTCTTATTTATAATTCTGCCGACACGACCGGCAGCCAGGAAAACTACCTCTCCCAACTGGATCTGGCCCTGAAGGATATCGATCATGCGATCGTCCACCGCTCGGATGTCGGTGATTATTTTGCATTACGCCAAAACATCCTGTTCAAAATTGGCCTGGAAGCGGAATCCTACCCGGACAGCCAGGTCTGGATGCAAATGGCTTTGGATAACGCTTATAAAGCCGACCAGCTGGGGACAACGACTGAATATCCTGAACGGGTCATCATGACCGACCTGGTCTTCACCGACCAGTGTCAAAAAGCCCTCTTCGAGATCCAAAAATTGATCCCGTTGGTACCGGCAGGCGATCCTTCCCTGGGAGGCCTCTTGCAGATCCGCTCACAGGCCTATGCCTGCCTGGGTAAATTGGGAGAGGCGCTGGCATCGGTCAATGATTCGATGCTCAATAATGCGGACATGGATTCCAAGAATGAATTGAAATTCCAATACTTGATCATGCTGGGGCGCTATGACGAGGCCCTGCCCATTCTCAATGAATTAATCTCGAAATCTGATCAGTCCGGTTGGTATTCTTACTGGCGGGCGGAAATTTATTACAACACCGGCAAAAAAGGCCTGGTGCAGGCTGAGTTGGATGCTGGGTTGCCGAAAACCTGGGTGCGAGGCGGTATGCTTCCCTACGTGAAAGCCCAGCTTGCCCTGGATGGAAGTAGGAAGGCAGACGGCATTGAACTGCTGCAGCAGGCCTATGCCACTTTCCCCACCGTGCTGAATCCTTTGCGCTGGAAGATCCAGGATAAGCTGGGCTCCTTGGGGGCTAAACCATTGAAGCTTATGCCCTCCGTCACCTACCCATCCACCCCCATCCCGTAGCGTCTCCTCAAACAAGAACGATAATTTC
Organism: uncultured Chloroflexia bacterium; assembly: GCA_963831885.1. Taxonomy (GTDB): domain Bacteria; phylum Chloroflexota; class Anaerolineae; order Anaerolineales; family Villigracilaceae; genus UBA877. Next base: position 97,516 of record CAWHSJ010000007.1, read on the forward strand.
ACCGCCTCCGCGACCGATGAGTAGTAACGACTTTAGTCGTTGCAACTCGTAGTAACGACTGTCAGTCGCTGACCGTAGTCGACCGACACCTGTGGGTTAGTCGTTGCCGTTGAGCTCGATTTCGCCAGGCACCTTTTTAGGAGGGTTGATTGCTCGTCTTGCTGTGAAGGGTTGGTTTGAGCTTACTTTCGGATTCGTCGCCCCCTGATTTAATTTCATTCTCCAGTAACTGTATCGCCGCTTCTACCACCAGGGGATCGAACTGGGATCCTGAACACCTCTTCAGTTCTTCAACAACTTGCTCCAGGGTAAGCGTCTTACGATAGGGGCGGTCCGATGTCATGGCTTCCATGGCATCTGCTACGGAAACGATTCTTGCTTCGATGGAAATTTGATTCCCTGCAAGTTTATCCGGGTAACCCATGCCGTCGTAAAACTCGTGGTGCTGGAGAATGATGGGGGCCAGGGGAAGAAGGCTGGGGCTGTTTTGGATGAGATTCCCGCCTAAAACGGCATGTTTCTTGATGGACTCATATTCAGCAGGAGTCAATTTGCCGGGTTTTTTGAGAATATCCATCGAAACACCCAGCTTCCCAATATCATGCAATAAGCTGGCATTATGGATTAGCTTTACTTGTCGTGGGTTCAACCCCATTTTCTCCGCGATCAAGACCGCATAGTTGGTTACCTGGTTTGAATGTCCCAATACATACGGATCGCGCAGATCAATGATCTCCGCCAGGGTATCCAGGAGACCATCGTTGAGATGATTGATCTCCTCCGCGCTTTTCTCCAGGACGATGTTCTTCTCGCGCAGTTCCCTGACAGCCTCGCGGGTGCGGTCCACATACTGTTTCTGGCTGATGCGCAAAATAAAAATTGGGACCATCATAAGCAGGGTGCCAAACACCCCTATTTCACGATAAGCAAAGATATACCCTGTGGCGATCAATCCGATGCCGACATAGATCGTGATCAGCCAGGCGTATTGTTCCTTCCAGATTTGATTCGGCGGTTGGCGCAGATCGATTCCCATCCCGATCGAGATCGCCGAAGTGGTAACAATGTACGTAATGAGGGCGGACAGGACCACCACCAGGCCCTGTATACCGATGGAAAAATCGTTTAGATGCTTTCCGGAAAGGTGTATTGCAATGGTATAAAGCATCACCGCGATCATTTGATTGCTGAAATTAAAGATATATTTGTTGAATTTGCTTCGATATTTGATCCCCACGATGACAGCATAGGTTGTGCTCAGGAGCACCCCTGCGATCGGGCCGAATAGCAATGTGCCTGCCAGTATCGGCACAGCCGAGGTGGAGAGGGATGTTTTTCCAATGAACAGGTCAATGGAATACAGTTCTGTGACCAGCACTAACAGGATGCTGACTAACAACCCCGGCCAGAGCTGCCTCAGATTGAGCTGGTAGAGTTCAGGTGCAAAGCGATACAGGCCGTAAAAAAGGGTGATGGCCAGCACTGCCAGCCCTGCAATGTATAGTTCAACCGGTCGGAAACGGCTTCTTGTTTCCCCGGGAAGCGTCTGCGATGGCCCTTCTTCTGCGCTGGAAGCAACGTCAGGTGCTGACTCTGTTTCTATTTGGATGGCATTAGGGTTGGCTGCAGGGGGATCGATCCTGTTCTGTTCGACCGGCTTTTCAGGTGATTCACGCTTCACTTGAACACCGGGCGCCAGCTCACTTTTTTTTTCAGATCCGATGAGGTTCAGGTAAGCACTCTTGGCATATGCAAAGGATTGATTGCGCCCGCTTAATTTCGAGTGGTAGAGTGCCGTGTCGGCGTTATGGATGATCTCCTCGCCGGTCTGGACGAAGGATTCACGTTCTGCCAGGCCGATGCTGATGGTTGCCTTGATGGGTGTGACGCTGGTGGCGACGCTGAACTCAGCCGCCTCAATTTCACGCCGGATCGACTCGGCCCGGTCAAAGGATTGCTTGATGGTGGTCTCCGGGAGCATGATGATAAATTCTTCGCCCCCAAAACGCGCCACCACATCGTAATCCCGCACCGACTCTTTAAGAATGCGCGCAACCTCTTTGAGGACTTCATCGCCGGCCAGGTGCCCGTACGTATTGTTGATGTTGCGGAGCAGATCGAGGTCGAGCATGATGATCGACAGGGGCCGGTCGAAGCGCTTGGACCGGTCGAGTTCTTTCGCCAGGTGTTGCATGAAGTACTGGTGGTTGAACAAGCCCGTCTTTTGGTCGATCTCTGTCTTTCGCTCGAGGGAAGGTATTCGCAGTGTGGTGTAGATCAAATATAACGGGAACAGGAACAGGATCGTGGCGTATGGGCTGAAATTCCACACCATGGTCAGCATGGCGCCAAAGGTCAGGAACGTAAGGTCCATCATCAAGGGGAAGGTATCAAAGATCCCCGAGACCTTAAAGTTCTCTCCGCGTGCCAGCCAGACGACGATGCCAACGATAAAATGATTAAGCAGGGTGAAGACCCCCATGCTGATCGCCACGGCCAGGACACCCACAGGAGTGGAAAGCGACCCGGATGGGTTGATCCATGAAAAGACCAGGTAGGACGCCGACATGACGCTGATATAGCAGGCGGTGTTGAATATCTGGATGAACCAGGCAGGCCGGTTCCACGCCCATTCCACCAGGTTCGAGATCACGATCACCAGGAGGGCTTCGCCAAGGCTTAAAAACGCAAATGAAAAACCGTAGATCAGAAAGCTAAAGGTATAGTGTGAACGGTTTGTGGCCCCTTCCACTTTAAAGATTATGAAAAAGGACGCCAGCGCCGCCAGTACGATCACCATAACATAATGTAGGGCGGGCAGGCGAGATACATTCCAGAGGAGCAATACCAAACCGAGAAGGTATATGGCCGCCAGATATAGTTTTGTTGGGAGAGATAGGCCTTTCATGGTCTGGTTGCTTTACCTCAAAACCTGGAATGACTGTAAATGACCTTATTGAATAACATTTTACTTCCATTCAGAGGATTGAAAAGGGACGGTTGCATTGCAATCATGCCCGCATTGTCATTGCGAAACCGGCGTTCTGTGCCGGTTGAACTTGTGCCGCACTGCGTTTTACCAGCCCCGCCCGCAGGGCAGGAATGAAGTGCAGGCAAGTAATCTCCAAGTCAGTCAGTGTCATTGCCTGCACTGGGCAGCAGGCACACGTGCGAGGGCCGGTGTTGTCCCGGCCCGAAGCAATCTCCTCGCCATATGGGGGATCCCATCAGGCTGGGCTTTCGCTTTGCCATCCGACGCACGACTTTAATAACACCCCGCAAAAATGCACGGTGTGAAAGGAAAAGCCTTGCGGGAGTTTCCCGAAAGGCTTTTTCCATAATGGGATGTTTCCAGCTCATTCTAACCGAGAATAGGCTTATGCCAGCCGACGCTGGCCATAAGGGTCGGTGCCGTATGCATCACGGCCACTAGTAGAAGGGTGATGGAAATGGCCAGCAGGAGCAGGCCAAGCACTTTGAATGCAGTTACAGTGGTTGTTTTCACGACAGATTCTCCTCACCGATTTTAATAATCGCTTAGTTCTTCGTCGGTCGAATTTAAACTATTGTTCAAATTATTGATTGAATTAGTGATGGGAGTAGTGCCCCAGTAATCGCTGTTCCAGCCGACGGTGTTCCAGCCGACGGTATTCCAACCCACGGTGTTCCAGCCGACGGTGTTCCAACCGACAGTGTTCCAACCCACCGAATTCCAACCCACAGTGTTCCAACCGACGCTGTCAAAGTTAATCGCTTCAGGGCCGGTGGCGAGCAGCAGGCTGGGGACGATACCGGTATTGGCAGCTTCACTGGTGCTGCCGTTGACAGCCGCATAAATATCCAGGTATCCCGCCCCGGCCTTGGAGGCATTATATCCGGCCCAGGATTTGTTGGCCGTGGTCATCAGGCGGTACTTGACCTGGTCGGGTGTCAGCCCGGGTTCATCCTGCAGCAGCAGCGCCGCCGCCCCGGAGACCATCGGGGCTGCCATCGAAGTCCCCGACATCTTGAAATACTGGTCGCCGATCTTGTTGGCCGGATGAGCCAACGGCCAGCCCCATATTTTGGTTCACCAGCCGGGCGATGATATTGGTTCCCGGCGCAACCAGGTCCGGTTTCACCGCCCCGTTTTCGCTGGTCCCGTATCCTGAAAAACTTGCCAGGGCATCGTCCGTCAGAACTACGGAGCCTTTGTCGTTCACAGCCCCCACCGTGATCACAAAGGGGTCGTTGGCCGGCGGGTAGATCGCCCCGCCGCCTTTGTTGCCCGCCGAAACCACTACCACCACGCCGCCGAACCACAGGATTTCCACCGCCGCGTCCAGTGGGCTGGTGTTATAGGACTCTGCCACCGAGCTGTTGAGCGAAAGGTTGACCACCCGGATGTTGTATGTGGCCTTGTTTTCGAACACCCACTGCAGCCCCGCCACAATATCTGCCATCCTGGCGCTGCCATTATCGTTACTGACCTTTACATTGATGATATTCGCCATCGGCGCAACGCCGATATACTTGCCGGACGATTCGCTGCCGTCGCCGCCGATGATGCTGGCCACGTGGGTCCCGTGCCCGTATCCGTCATAGGTGGACTGGTTGTAGTCATTGTTAAAGCGGATATTGGCCACCTGCCGGTTCACGCCCATGTTGGTATAGAGATCGCCGTTCGGATTGACCCCGCTGTCAATGACCGCCACCCCAATCCCCTGCCCCTGGATGTAAGGGGCGACATTCCAAACCTTGTTCGCCTGGATTGCGCTGATGTAGGCATTGGCCAGCTTCGATGTATCCACGCATTGCGAACAGACGCTCGATTCCATCGATGCGTCCAGGGATACCCAGCGCACATCGCCGGCTTTCGACAATTGAACTGCGCTTTTGGCGCTCATCTCGGCCGCAAAAGCGTTGATGATGCGCAGGTCCTGGGTGACCTGGCCGCCCAGCGCGGCGACGCGGGCTTCGGTCCCGCTTGCCCCTGCCGCTTTCTGCACGATCACGCTCACGCTCTGGTCCGGATTCTGCGCGGCCAGTGTAACCAGTACAGGCTGGGCTTTTGCTGCCACGGCTCCTTGTGCCGGGGCCGCCGCGCCAATTAGACCCAGGACCAGAACAGCGATGATCAAGCTGTGGATGATATGTCTTAATCTCATTCTGTACCTCCTTAAATAATGACTAAAGAAATAACGATGATATCTCTGCAATTATTTTCCCTTGAATGGACTTTTATTTCAATACGTAGGTCTACGGGTATTTGCCGGATATTCAGTGTCGTTGCGAGCCGTGTTCTTTACGGCGAAGCAATCTCCTCGATGGCTAGAAGACTGCTTGCCTGCACAAAGTACGTGCGGCACGAGATCGGCGAAAAAGCACCGCCTCGCAGTGACACAATTAAGAACGTTTGCATCACTGCTAATATTTGCAGTATTTCAAGAATAAAAAAATCCTTCGGGAGGTCTTCCGAAGGCGGCAGGAGGAGAACTTCTGAGTAGCTTGACTATGTTAGATTGCAGAGTACTGCGTAAATAACTAAACTGAAAACCCGGTATGTACGAGTAATTTGGTCAACGCGGGTTTAGTTATTTATGCAAGAAGCAGTAGGTCCTTTTATCACGATTCTTGGATAAAGTCACACGATTATGTTTTTTTGTGCTTTCTTTACTTTCCTTCGTGCTCCTTTGAGGCCTTTGTGGTGAGAGTTCTTAGCGCTTTTCTCGAATGGTACATTGTCGAGGTAGTAACGCCGGGGTCAGCGTTGCGGGGAGCTCAGTCGTCCATGGAGAGGATCCCCCGTTTGATCGCAAACCGGATCAGGTCCGCCTGGGTCTTTATCCCCAATTTATTGGAGAAATTGCGGCGGTGCTCCTCCACCGTGCGGGGGCTGATCTTGAGTTTGTCCCCGATCTCGGCGCTGGTCCGGCCTTCCACGGTCATCTGCAGGATCTCGCGCTCGCGCGCCGTCAGGGTTTCATAGACATCCTTCGGGGCATCTTTGAAATGTATTCCGCTTTCTTCGAATCGTTCGGATAATTTGGCGCTGAGGAACTGGTTTCCCAGGACCACCTCATGCACCGCCTTCACCAGTTCGCTTGGACCGGTTTCTTTGAGGATATAACCTGCGGCTCCATACATTAACGCCTCGATCACGTAGGCGTCCGCGCTTTGCATGGAAAGGACGATGGTGCGTGTGGCCGGGGAAATGTTTTTGATCTGGCGCAACACTTCCAGCCCGTTCAGGTTGGGCATCATCATATCCACCAAAAGGATATCGGGCCTTAATCTTTCGACCAGGCGCAGTGCTTCCACGCCGTCGCCCGCCTCCCCCACCACGTGGAAATCCGGTTCGTCTTCCAACAAGTGGCGCAAACCCTGGCGAACGATCGGGTGATCGTCAGCCAGTACCAAGGTCACGGACACGGTTTCTCCTTTCCACCGGCTTGCTGCCCAGCGGGATCGTTGCCAGGATCTGGGTGCCTTTTTGCGGGGCGGACTTGACCACCAGGTAGCCTCCCAGTAAATTGGCCCGTTCGTGCATGCCGGCCAGGCCCGCCGATGGCGCTTTGGACAGCTCGAAATTGGGGTCGAACCCGCGGCCGTGGTCGATGATTTCTATCCCGAGGGTATTTTCTTTCAGGAACAAGCGCACAAAGGCTTCGGTGACCCGGGCGTAGCGGGCGATATTGGTCAGCGCTTCCTGGACGATCCGATACACGGTGGTCTCGACCTCCGGGCTCAGCCGCCGGGTGATTCCTTCCTGAGTAAATGAAACCTTTATCCCGGTCTGTTTCGTATACCGCTCGAAGTGCCACTGTAATGTGGGCAGGAGACCGATGTCATCCAGCAAGGACGGGCGTAAATTCAGGGACATTTCGCGGATTTGTTCGATCAATCCGCTGACCGTCTCCTGTGTTTCGTTGAGCTGGGCCAGTTGGGCTTCGCCGGTCTTATTTTTGGATGACTCCAGCATGAACTGCAGGCCGGTCAATACCTGCCCGATCTCATCATGGAGTTCCCTGGCAATATGCCGGCGTTCGGTTTCCTGTATCTCCACCATCCGGGTGGTCAGCGCTTTTTGGTATTCCCTGCCTTTGCGCACCTGCTCGAACAGGCTGGCATTGATAATGGAAATGGCTGCCTGGTCCGCCAGTCCCTTGAGCAGCGCCTGCGTATCCTCGGGGAGTTGGACCGGGTCGCCCATAAAAACCGAGATCAACACGCCGAAAAGCTCCTCATGCCTGTACAACCCCGCCATTCCCAGCGTGTGGAAATTTTGCTCTCTCAGGAATCCCAGGTAAGGCACATCCGGGAGGCTCTGTACATCCTGGAGGATGGTGACCGGTTGTTGGACCGACAGGATGGATTTGAACAGGCTTCCCGGGATGTCGAATTGCTTCCCTTCCATCTCCTCGAATTTCTGGATGATGGTGCTGGCCGCTTTGAGAGTGTACACTTCCTGCCTGGCGCTCTGCAGGTAGACTGCCGTCGCGCTGGCCTGCACGGCCAGGTTGCAGATATTGCAGACGGTATCCAGGACGGAGGCCAGTTCGAGTTGTGCGTTCAAACGCGAGGCGGATTCACCCAGCACCTGCGCCCGCCGGCTTTGCCGGCGGATCTCCCGCACCGCCTCCCGGTGTTCGGTAATATCCCTGAAGACCAGCACCATGCCGGCGGTCGAGCCGCTCCCATCTTCGATAATGCTGAGGTCGGCTTCCACGGGAGTGGCCCGGCCGTCTTTGGAGCGCAGCGAGCCTGCGATCCTGCCGCCTGCGTCTTCCCGGTCCGGAGATCGTTTGGCCCTCATCACTTCCACTTTTTCATGCGAGGTCTCGTCGATGAGAGTAAAAACCTCCTCGATGGTGCGGGTCAATGCCTCGATCTCGCTCCAGCCGGTCAAATGCCTGGCGATGGGGTTGATGAACCTGATCCCGCCCCGGTCGTCCGCCGCGATCACGCCGTCGTTGATGCCGTTCAAAACCGCATTGAGCCACTGCCGGCCTTCCCGCAGTTCGCCTTCCAGGTGGTGCCTGAGCAGGGCCGTTTCGATCATGGCATAGATCTGCTTGTCGTCGAAGGGCTTGAAAATATAGCCGAACGGGCCGGTGGATTTGGCGCGTTGGATGGTGTTTTGACCGACGGAGCCGGTGATGTAGATAATGGGTTTATTGCCGAAGGTCGAACGGATCAGCGTCCCGGTCCGGATGCCTTCTCTTTTCCCCCGCAGTTGAATATCTGTCAGAATGAGATCGGGATTTAATTCTTCGATCTTTGCCACGACCTCTTCGTTGGTGGTAACGCATCCAACGACCCTGTACCCCATTTTTATGAGGCGCTCATTCAGGTCCTGGGCGATGGCGGGTTCGCTGGTGGCGATCAATATATTCGTGGCAGCCATAATCTATTTTCATTCTATCTCAAATTCATATTTCAAACCCTCCCATTATTGACCAACTAACATTTTATGGGATCGTATGAACAGCTGTTGCTACCAATTGGCTGTCTGTCCTCAGGTTAAAGGTGATTTCTTGCCCCCAATTGCCCGTTTTTTGTATTCTCACTAAATGATAAGGGGATGTCTCCATCGCCCCTGTCGGTTCATCCGGTTTAGGATCATGTATGGTGACAAAAACATTTATACTATTTTCTGACCGTACAACTTGGTTAATTTGAATGCTATGACCTGTACCGCCCTTATGCCCTTGAAATGCTGCAATGGCAAAATATTGATCATAGTTCAAACTTCCAAGTTGGTTTAAGCTATTTTCTGAAACCAGTCCCTTCAAATTATTTATATCTCCTGTACTGGAGACGATGATTATTCCTGGATTTTTGGATTCATAAATTATTCCAGTCCCAGAATAGTCTTCCTGTTCAATGGTCTCAAATGATAAAACAGTTCCTTGCGGGGTGGGAGTTCCTGTGGATGTGGCCTGGCAAGCTACCAACCCAAGCGCCAGGCAAAAAGTCAGGCAGATTGCCATGATCGCGGTAGATAACCACAGCCTGTAATTCGTTCGATTGTAGCTCATACTGCATCTTCTTTCATTCTATCTCAAATTTAGGCAAACCCATAAGCCGAAGTGAAGCCAATTCGAGGCGGGCGTTCAGGGATGGAGAAACGGCGGCCCGTTCCCTCAACCAAACGAATCGGAACGAATACCCTTCTTGCAAGGGTTGGGTGAGCCTTGAAATCCGCCTCCCCATGGTGGAACTGCGAAAAATGGAATGGCCTGCGGGTACAGGCATTCGTTTTCGTTTGAGGAACAAAGGAGGAACGAATACCCTTTCTAGCAGGTTCTTGCAAGGGATGGGTGAAGGGGAAATGAGAGGTCATCGGTTATCAGGTATCAGGATTCAGAGAGTAGAGAAGACAAGTTGGGCTATTCAATTATAGAACATTTGTTCTTGACTTGCAAGGGTCGAATGTCATGAGTTGGGGGAGAGGGGCGGATTACCCGGATGGCCTCTTCTACCTCTGCACCTGTGCTGCAGTCGGCAATCGGCTGGCAGCCGCGGACCAGTACTCGACGATCAATTATGCCTACGACTATGCCAACCAGCTCACCAGCGCCAGCAATGGGGAGACGAGCGCCGGCACGAGCGCAGAGGCCGCTGCAGCCGCCAGCAGGGCGATCCTTCCCCTCTTCAGCCTGACGATATACACGATGCCGCTATAATTAGGATGAACCAGGTTCTTCCCTACCTCGACAGTAGTAGATACCGCTTATTATCCTTTCTGCGAGTCTTTTTTTAAATCTTTCTTTCTTCTGTGTCGCTCTTCTTTGTGCTTCTTTGTGTTCTTCGTGGTGAAATCTTTTCTTCGCTGGCTGAAATGGTACATTGTCAAGCTGCTTACTGAATGTCAGAACAGGCAATTTGTTGAGGAGGTACGAAATGGGGAAACTCATCGCCGTCATCGGCAATTCCGGGGTGGGAAAAACGACCAAAGATGCAACAGATCCCTCCTTAATGATGAAACAGATATGCTTATATTCATAAATTTAGCGCGGTGGAGCTCGTATAATAAAGGATTGTGGATATGAGCCATCTTCAAAAACAAACAATCAGAAGCACGATTTTAATATCATTCCTACTCTTGTTATTAGGTTGTTACCCCTTAAGATCGCTCGGTGTCCCGACTGCCGGTGAAACCCCGAAAGTGTTAACGACGGAATCTGTTTCATTTACACCGTCTCATATTCTAGTGAGCACTATTACACCAACCGTCTCGAATTCCAGTGTTACGAAGATACCTACTATTGTTTGGACCCCTCTTCCCACATTGTCTCTTCAGGAATCCACGTCAAAGGCATCTGATCTGCTCATGAATAATGGAGGCTGCCTGTTTCCGTGTTGGTGGGGAATTACGCCGGGTAAAACATCGGCTACGGAAGCAATTCAGTTCTTAGCAACTTTCACAGACTTAGAAACCTTCATAGGCACCCCAGGGAATGAACGTTCGGTCAAATTGGAGCCAGGTTTAGCTTTCGATTCCATGGGTAGTGATTTTCACGTTTTTGGTGACTATGGCAGTGTTGATTACACATTCCAAAATGGAGTTGTTGATACTATTTCTGCATATCATGGGGGTGGAACAGAGAATCATCGGGCAGAGATATATGAGCTAAGCCGTATTTTGAATACATATCAACAACCAGATGAAATCTGGTTTTCTGCTGCCCCAGGCTCTCCTATAGGGAATGTCGCGGATATATATTTGTACTATGGCAAAAAGGGATTTTTTGTACATTACGCCTATTTTGATTTGAGCCGAGATCAAAACAACTTGCATATTTGTCCACAAAGAATTGGTCCGGAAGAACTGGCTATGTGGGCAATCCAATTTCATCATTATTCTTCACTAGAGGATTATTATTTTCATACCACTGTTTCTAGGCCCTCATTAAAGTTGGCCACAGGTATGAATTCAGAAGATTTCTATCAGACATTTAAAAATCTTGGAAATAATCGGTGTTTTGACACACCCATTGTTCTCTGGGAATATAAACTGCCAACCGCGAACTCAAGCAAACGAACTGCATATCGGCGATGGTGGTTTTATATCAAAAACACCCTGTGGCCCCCCATGCTTTTGGGATAGTACGCCTGGGATTACAACTAAGGCAGACCTACTCAAGCACCTCGCTTTGCATGGTGTTCATACTGAAAAATGCATATATTCACAGCGAACAAACCCTGATCAATCAGAGATAGTATGTGGACCTGTGAATTTAGGTTATACCATTGGCATTGCGATTGACACTTCAGGTATTGTGAAGGATATCAGTTTTACGCCAGAGACAACATTCTCTCTGGATAAAGTGATAGCCACCTATGGAGATCCAGATGCCGTTTTAGTTGTCGACCAAAATGTTACCGCCATGCCACCAGATTTCGCAATACAACTTTATTATGATGAATTGCAAGCGGTTCTCTCTTTATCGGATCAAGAAACAAGTGTTGAAATTACGGCTAATCTAGAAATTAAAGATGTTGGTTATCGTGATGCTCTATCGTATGGTGAAAGCAGAAAATATACCCAACCATGGCATGGGTATGGAGAGTATTTAGCAAATCCATAATTGGCTCAAATTTATATAATCCAAAAATCCAAGCAGAGTTGCTTCTATTTGGTGAGTATGCCGTGTGGCATTACTTATAAAGTGATGATTTCAGGGAATTTTCCATGGCCATATTCATGATCCCTTGTCTCAAAGCTTGGATGATGGCGCTCTGACCTTCGTAAAGAGTGCTTTGGTTCAAGGAATTCACCAAAGCCAATAATGCGGCTGGTGTCGATACTGGAATCGCTTGGCCTTCTGGCAGTTCGAACAGCCTTTCAACCTGTCCCTTGGCCCGATAATAGTCGGCAGCCACCACCGCCAGCAAGGCGATCCTTCCTCACGTCAGCCTGACGATATACACGATGCCGCTATAATTAAGTTGAACCAGGTCCTTCCCTACCTCGACAGTAGTAGATACCGCTTATTATCCTTTCTGCGAGTCTTTTTTTTAAATCTTTCTTTCTTCTGTGTCGCTCTTCTTTGTGCTTCTTTGTGTTCTTCGTGGTGAAATCTTTTCTTCGCTGGCTGAAATGGTACATTGTCAAGCTGCTTACTGAATGCCAGAACAGGCAATTTGTTGAGGAGGTAGGAAATGGGGAAACTCATCGCCGTCATCGGCAATTCCGGGGTGGGAAAAACGACCTTCGTCCGGAAGATCAGCCAAAAAGTCGGCCTGATCCAATGCATCGAGGAGCATGATTCGAGGCCGTTCCAGGCGTTATTCGATCAGCACAAGCCGGACTATGGGTTTGAAAACCAGGTCGATTATCTCCTGTTCCGCATGGAGCAGGAAATCAAAGCGCGGCAAGAGGCTGGAATAAGCCTGCAAGATGGCGGCCTGGAGGAGGATTACTTTGTTTTTACGAAACTCTTCTTCAAAAAAGGCTACCTGAGTCAGGCGGAGTTCACCCTGTGCAAACGGCTATACGAAATGGCCCGCTCGACCCTGCCGCCGCCTGACCTGGTGATCTACATGTACGCGCCCATGGAGACCATCGTTGAAAGAAGACAGTCCCGCCAACGAAAATTGGACATCGTCAGCCCGGACGACCTGCTCGCCATTGACGAATTGATCTCAGAATATCTGCATGAACGGAAACCGCCGAACCTGCTGGAGTTCGATGCTTCCAAAGAGACACCCGAATATGAAGAGGCGATCAAGCTGGTCACTGAAAAGATAATGGCCTGAAAACACAATAGATTCAGAACCTCCCGAAAGTTCCTTTCAAGCGGCTCGACTTCCAACTCAATCCTTCGGGACATTGAATAGTTTTGTATGGTAGCGCCGGGTTGGTTTCAAAGAGCTATGCCCAAAAGGGTAGGTGAATTATGAAAGCAAGAATAATTTTTCTTATTGTATTGGGAATGGTTATGGCAGGATGTTCCCAAAACGTTTCCTTTACCGTTGTACCTGCACTAACCCAGTCACCGACAAAATTGGCAGAGATTGATACTCCAACGCTTCCAACGATGACAACATCACCGACACCAACAGCAAATTTATCTCCCACATGGACTCCATTGCCCACCTGGTCGTCTGAAAATGGGGCAACACATTTACTACGGACGTTCGAAGGTTCCGATCAATGCCGCTTGCCGTGTTGGAACGGGATAACACCTGGAATAACTAATTGGGAAAATGCCGAGCAGATATTAAAGCCGTTAGCTGGTTTTTCGCGTTTTAGTATTCACGAGGGTGAGCAGTGTATATTTGGTGTGTGCAACTCCTTTTCATGGTTGTATAGGAATGTGGATGGAAGTGTTTATGTTGCTCTCCCGGAAAATAGGGTTCATTATATTGAGATACAAATCTTTGATCCACAGGAATTTAAAGGTGTGACCCTAATCGATATATTGAATACATATGGTTTGCCATCCATGATTCTTATGGATGTAAATCCTTATATAAAATTTGAAGGAGGGCCTGAGGGAGCGACCTTATTAATATTATTGGATTATCCCCAAAATAAATCTGTCATCGTCTACCACCGGCAAGCTGAGCTAGAAGCAAATAAATATGTTAGTTGCAGCCTTGAAGATACCATACAAATGATGATTTTCGATGATGGTGCTCCATTGGCCTCATATGAAACATTGACTAGCCTTCCTGAGGTTTCTAAATTAAAGGTGCATGGGTGGAGAAACCTAAAGGATGTAACAGATTTGCCAACAGGTTCGTTCCTTAAGATCTTAAAGAAATCCTCATCGTCTTGTATTTCCACTCCAATAGATATTTGGCGTTGATCCGAAGATTGACTGGATGACTCGAATTTGGAGATTGCAGAAGTGGATTTCCTTCCTAATGATGCAATAAATCAAATGAATATGGAATATGAGATGGTTGGAAATTATAGGGGTATCAATCCGAAAAAATAGATTTGTCATTCCAAAACGTCCCGCAGGTTCCTTACAACCGGCTCGACCTATCACGATAGAGTCTAGCGGACCGAAAATGATGAGCAAATACAAGTTAATTCAAATCTTCATTCTCATTGCATCAATCCTGGTCGGGTGTAATAGGTCGTCGCTATCGCCCACCCTCATGGATAAGAGTGCTTTTACGGGGATTCCTTGCGCAGCACCTTGCTGGCAAGGTTTACAGATAGGTATATCCGATGGGAACGAGGTGATGACTGTAATATCCTCATTGTCCTTTATCAATTCACGAACGATAAGAGAGCATTCAGTAAGCATGCCAGATATGAACCCTGTAAATTGGGCACAGGGCGTTCAAATCTTTGCCGATTGTATTACCCCGAGAAAACCCTGCTTGACGGTATCCATTGTTAATGACAAATTGAGAGATGTGGACTTAATTTTGAATTATGATATTTCAATCGGGAATGCGATCCAGTATCTAGGCAATCCAGATCATACCGGATTTGAACCAGGCGACACACCTCGCTTTGCTTGCCGGGTAAACTTGATATGGAGCGACAAACAACTTCTTCTGGTCTCAGATATCTTTTATAGAGATGACGTGTATAAATATTGTTATGCCGCTCGGGATGCTGGCAAGGTAGCCTCTGATCTGAAAATTGTGGGAGTGAAGTATCTGCCTATTGAAGAAATCGATTATTTGAATAATAATCAGGCCTTTTTTGGCATTTTTAGTGAAACAGTAGACGATAAATAGTAAATTCTATGTCTTGCAAATTTTCGGGACACCGAACAAGGGCGTTTACCACCTATGAAGGGGCGATCAAGCTGGTCACTGAAAGAATAATGGCTTAAAAACATGATGGATCCAAAACGTCCCGAAGGTTCCTTTCAAGCGGCTCGACTTATCGCGATAGAGTCTGGCGGAGTGAAAATGATGAGCAAACACAAGTTAATTCAAATCTTTATTCTCATTGCATCAATCCTGGTCGGGTGTAATAGGTCGTCGTTATCGCCTACTCTCATGGATGAGAGCCCGTTCACAGGAAATCCTTGTGCAGCACCTTGTTGGTACGGCTTATATATTGCGAAATCAGACGAAATGGAAGTATTATCAATATTGAAGTCGCTTAAATTCATAGATCAGAATTCTCTAAAAATTGAGTCGACCAGCATTCCAGACTTTAACTCAACGAATTTGGTACCGGGGAAGAGAATCACAGCTAACTGTGCGAATTCCGAAACTCCCTGCCTAATTTTAAATATCGCAAGTGGAAAATTAAGAGATATTAGAAGTATTTTGAACTACAAAATTACTGTTGATGAGGTTATAAAATCTATCGGAAATCCAGATAAAGTCGGTTACACGACTTGTTGTACTGAATCTATGGCATGCGGAATTCAGCTATTCTGGATTCAAAAACAGCTTGTACTTTCGTCAAGAACCTTTTCAGGAAGGAAAGGTTGCGACTATAGTAGGAAAACTTACTCAACTGGATTGGTGGATGCAAATCTGGAGATCGCCCAATTGGAGTTTTTCCCCATAGAGATTATTGGAAATTTGATTGCTGATACTGAAATGGTCGGGAATTATCAGGGTATAAATCCGAAAAAATAGATTCGTTATTCCAAAACGTCCCGCAGGTTCCTTACAACCGGCTCGACTTATCACGATAGAGTCTGGCGGAGTGAAAATGATGAGCAAATACAAGTCAATTCAAATCTTCATTCTCATTGCATCAATCCTGGTCGGGTGTAATAGGTCGTCGCTATCGCCCACTCTCATGGATAAGAGTGCTTTTACGGGGATTCCTTGCGCCGCACCTTGTTGGTATGGTCTGGAAATTGCGAAGTCCAATGAATCGGAAGTCGTATCCACCTTAAAATCACTTGGTTTCATTGATCAAGAAACATTAAAGATAAAATCTATCCTCCGGGCCAAGTTTTGATCCAAAAATAACGGTACCAGGAAAGTGGATTACTGCTGATTGCCTACAACCAAAAACCCATTGCTTAGATGTGTACATAGCTGACGGAAGGTTACGTGACATCAAAAGTACTTTGAACTATAAAATAACCTTTGATGAGGTCGTAAAAGATATAGGGAATCCCGATAAAGTTGTTAGCACAAATTACAGTGCAGAGGTGATAGCGTGCTATATTCGATTGGTGTGGATTCAAAAACAGCTTGTCCTTGTGTCAAAAAGATTCCCCGGGCGGAAAGGTTGCAGTTATAGCGAAACAGCAGCCTCAACTGGAATGGTTGACGCGACTTTAGAGATTGCAGAAGTGGATTTCCTTCCTAATGAAGAAATAAATCAAATAATTAATGAAGAAATAGATCAACGGATTATGAATTATGCGATGGTTGGAAATTATAGGGGTATCAATCCGAAATAATAGATTTGTTATTCCAAAACGTCCCGCCGGTTCCTTTCAAGCGGCTCGACTCGAAAATGGTACATTCGTTCCTCTTCGTTTCCTCCTTTTTTCACCTGAAGATCCCCAGACCATCCCGCAGGGCTGAGACCTTCGCAAGAGGTCAGCGTGTTAAATGATCCCCCAGGAAATCCTGACAAAACTGCGTTCGCCACCGTCCTCGGCGGCGAGGACGCCGCCTAGAGCTTTGTTTTGTCAGGCGCCCTAAGTTTGGTAAAATAATCTTCTCACCTTAACATGAAAATTTTACGTTTGACGTTTGACTACCTTCGACCTTCGACGATCCCCCGAAAGGACTCCCCATGCC
This sequence comes from uncultured Chloroflexia bacterium, assembly GCA_963831885.1. Classification (GTDB taxonomy): domain Bacteria; phylum Chloroflexota; class Anaerolineae; order Anaerolineales; family Villigracilaceae; genus UBA877. Next base: position 114,196 of record CAWHSJ010000007.1, read on the forward strand.
CGACATCAGCTCCATCATAACCAAAATGACCCTCGAAGAAAAAGCCGCCCTTTGCACCGGCGCCACCACCTGGACCACCACCGCCATCGAGCGGTTGGGCGTCCCCGCCATGACCCTTACGGACGGGCCTAACGGCGTCCGCCGGATTGAGAACCTGGCCTCCCTCTCGGAGGAGAGCCTGCCGGCCACCGCCTTCCCCACCGCCTCCAGCCTGGCCTCCTCCTGGGACCCGGACCTCCTGCGCACCATGGGACAGGCCCTGGCCGAGGAAGCCATCGCCCTGAACGTGGACGTGCTGCTCGGTCCCGGGACGAACATGAAACGCTCGCCCCTGGGCGGGCGCAACTTCGAATATTTCTCCGAGGACCCCTTCCTGGCCGGCGAGATGGCCTCCGCCCTCATCGACGGCATCCAGAGCAAAGGCGTGGGCACCTCCCTCAAGCATTTTGCCGCCAACAACCAGGAGACCCTCCGCTTCGCCGTCAGCGCCGAAGTGGACGAACGGGCGCTGCGGGAGATCTACCTGCCCGCCTTCGAGACCGCCGTCAAAAAGGCCAAGCCCTGGACGGTCATGTGCGCCTACAACAAGCTCAACGGCACCTACTGTTCCGAGAACCATTTCCTGCTGACCGAACTGCTCAAGGACGAATGGGGCTTCGAAGGGCTGGTGGTTTCCGATTGGGGCGCCGTCCACGACCGGGTGGCCGCGCTGGCGGGCGGCCTCGACCTGGAGATGCCCGGTCCCAAAGACAGCCGCGTGCAGAAAGTGGTCCAGGCCGTCCGCTCGGGCGAGCTGGATGCGGCGGTCCTGGATGAAGCCGTCCGGCGCATCCTCACCATCGTCTTCAAAGCCGCCCTGACCCCCAAGGGAGGCACCTTCGACGTGGAGGCCCACCATGCGCTGGCCCAAAGGATCGCCTCGGAAGGCATGGTCCTGCTCAAGAACAACGGCCTGCTGCCGCTGAAGGATCCTGCGCACGTTGCCGTCATCGGGCGCGCCGCCGAACAGGCCGCCTTCCAGGGCGGAGGCAGCTCGCATATCAACCCCACCAAGGTGGCCGTGCCCTTCAAGGAACTGCAGAACCGCGCCGGCGAAGCCGAACTCACCTACGCCCCCGGCTACCCGGCGGACGACAGCTTCAACGCAGCGCTCATCGACCAGGCCGTGGAACTGGCCCGCTCTGCCGATGTGGCCTTGATCTATGCCGCCCTGCCGGCCTCGAAGGAATCGGAAGGCTACGACCGGGCCGACCTGGACCTGACCGACCAGCAGGTCGCCCTGATCAAGGCCGTCGGCGCCGTCCAGCCCAACACCGTGGTGGTGCTCAACAATGGCGCCCCCGTGGCGGTGTCCGCCTGGATCGACAGCGTCGCGGCCGTGCTGGAAGCCTGGATGATGGGCCAGGCCGGCGGGGCTGCCATCGCGGACGTGCTTTTCGGGCGGGTCAACCCGTCCGGCAAGCTGGCCGAGACATACCCCCTCAAATTGTCCGATACCCCCGCCTATCTCAACTGGCCGGGCGAGAACGGCGTGGTACGCTACGGCGAGGGCATCTTTATCGGCTACCGCTATTACGAGGCCAAACAGGTGCCGGTGCAGTTCCCCTTCGGTTTTGGTCTCAGCTACACCAGCTTCGCCTACAGCAACGCCAGGGTCAGCTCGGCGGAGTTCAAAGACGTGGATGGGCTCACCGTCTCCGTGGATGTGACCAATACCGGCCAGGCCGCCGGGAAGGAGATCGTGCAGGTGTACGTGCATGACGTCCAACCCGGGCTGGCGCGCCCCTGGAAGGAACTGAAAGGTTTCGCCAAGGTGGACCTGCAGCCGGGCGAGACGAAGACCGTCTCCATCCCGCTGGACTTGCGGGCTTTCGCTTACTACCACCCGGCTTACAAGCAGTGGATCACCGAGACCGGCGATTTCGATATACTGATCGGGGCTTCCTCGGAGGAGATCCGCCTCAGCCTGACGGTCTCGCTGCATTCCACCATGGACCTGCCCTGCATTCTCAACCGTGAGTCCACCGTCCGGGATTGGCTGGCGGACCGGCGCGGCAAGGTCGTCTTCGCCCCCACGTTCGAAAGGATGCTCGCCCAGTGGGGCATGGCGCTGGGTGACTCCGCCAACGAAGTGGTCGGCGGAATGGCCATGATGGATTTCCTCATGGAAATGCCCTTGCTGGGGGTGCTGCACTTCCAGGAGAGCGCCCTGCCCATGCCCGCCGATGACCTGGTGGATGATTTGCTGGCACAGGCGCATGCCCTGAAAAACTGATCGACAGGATATAAAAAAATGCAGCGGACGGATAAGCGCCGTCCGCTGCATTTTTTCGATTAACCGGTTTGGTTTAGTGACCTCCTTAGCGGAGGCTATTATTCGTCATAAGCGGATCACCAATGGCAGGTAGATTCTGATAGGTTCTTGGACAGCGCCAGCCCAGAAGCCGCCGACCAAAGTGTATGAACCGCCGCCAAGAGTGCCTGCATCCTGCTGGCCGATGGTGCCGCCAAGTTCATAGCTGCCGCCCGTGGTGAAAGTGGCACCACCTCCATCCACCGTGCTCCAGATCAGGTCGTAAGCTCCGCCCGATTTCGCGCCGACGGCCGCGCTCCCAGACAACAGCCAGAGGATGGTCAGCAGCGCCAGGGTCATTCCCGCCAGTTTCATTGTCGGCCTCCGTTGGTATGCCGCCGGTAGATCACTACGCCGAGCAGGAACAACCCACCTAACGCCAACCACGGGGCGGAGGGCTCGCGGGTGCTCCGGCGGACGTGATAGGTGGCGTCTTTACGCTCATCTTCCTGCTTGAACTCGCCCCGCAGGGTCAATACATCCGCGGTCATGGTGATCTGCATGTTGCCTGCTTTGAGGCTTGGGAGGAAGTCTTTACCACCACCTCGTCGACGGTAGGTAAAGGTAGAGGGCGGGCTGGGCGAAGCACTCGGCAAAGAACGGGAAAGCGTCCGAAAGGTGATGGTGATCTGCACGTCGCCGGCTTGAGGCTGCCAGGGAAGCCTTTACCACCACCTCGTCGGCGGTCTGGTAAAGGTCAATGGCGGGCATGGTGGAAATTCCACTCTGGCCAAGAGGTCGGGTGAAGGCGTCATCGAACAGACGATCCATCGCCTCTCGCAGAAGCGATCATTTCGCGCACAGGCTCCCAACGGGTAAGATTGGACATAGTGAACCTCCTTTTATGAAATAATGGATTTGTGATTACGCCCATACTATAGTTCATGCAAATAAGAAACACATCAATGGATGTTAAAAATAATGCAAGACCACTGTTAGAATCTCGTTAACAATCGTAAATAAACGTTGGAGCGCACGAATTTCCTAAAGTCGTGCTTCGGATGGCATAGCGAAAGCCCAGCCTGAAATAATTCCCCAATTTAGCGAGGAGATTTCTTCATCCAGCACATTCTTCTAACGGATTTTTTGCTTTTCACCGACGCAAGGCGAAGTAAAATAGCATAGTACTTTTCACATTGACCTTATTTCCTTTCCGACTCGCTTTTCTCCAATCTCTTATTCTTACCCGGAGTTTCCCATGACTGAAACAGATCCTGCAACCACTGAAAATCAAAATGAAGCCGAATCCTATTCCTTCAAAGCCGAAACCAGGCAATTGCTGGATATCCTCATCCATTCCCTTTACAAGGAACGGGAGGTCTTCCTGCGGGAGCTGCTCTCCAATGCTTCCGATGCCCTTAACCGCCTGCATTACGAGATGCTGACCGACCACCAGGTGCTCGACCCCGGTGCGGAGCTGTGCGTCCGCATTACCGCGGACAAGGAGAAACGCCTGCTGACCCTGCAGGACAGCGGCATCGGCATGACCCGCGATGAGATCATCGAGAACCTCGGCACCATTGCCCAATCGGGGGCGCGCAAGTTCCTCGAGGCTACCAAAGACAAAAGAGCCGATTTTGCCAGCGTCATCGGCCAGTTCGGCGTCGGCTTTTATTCCGTCTTCATGGTCGCCGAATCGGTCCGGATCACCTCCCGTTCCTACCGCCCGCGCGCCAAAGCGGTCAGCTGGGTTGCCACCGGCGAGGACCATTACCAGGTCGGCCCGGCCGAGATGGCGGAACGCGGCACCAAGGTGGAGGTCAAACTGAAGGAAGATGCGGCCGAGTTTGCGGAGGAATACCGCCTCAAGGAGATCATCCACAAACATTCCGATTACATCGGTTTCCCCATTTATATAGGCGATTCCAAAGAACCGGTCAACAAGCAGACCTCCCTCTGGCGCACTCCCAAACAGGAGGTGAAGGAAGACCAGTACAAGGAGTTTTACCGCCAGGCCACGCTCGACTTCGAAGAGCCGCTGATGCACATCCACATGATCACCGATGTGCCGGTGCAGTTGTACGCACTTTTATACATCCCTCAGAAATCCGAGCGGGGCATCTTCTCACTGCGCAAGGAAGACGGCCTCAAATTGTATTCCCGCAACATCCTCATCGACGAATATAACAAGGACCTGCTGCCCGAATATTTGCGCTTTGTGCAGGGCGTGGTGGATTCGGAGGACCTGCCCCTCAACGTATCCCGCGAGACCGTCCAGGCCACCGGCCTGATGGCCAAATTAAAAAAAGTCCTCACCAACCAGGTCTTGAAAGAGTTGGAAGACCTTGCCAAAAAAGAGCCTCCAAAATATGAAGGCTTCTGGCTGGAATTTGGCGTGTATCTCAAACAGGGCGTGGCGGCCAACCAGGGCGACACGGAGAAGCTCTCCGGCTTGCTGCGGTTCAAGACCAACCTGCATCCCGAAACCTGGAACTCCCTGGAGGATTATGTTGGCCGCTTCCAGCCGGACCAGAAGGTGATCTACTACATCGTCGGCGAGGACCCCAGGTCCATCCTGCTCAGCCCGCATTTGGATTATTTCCAGTCCCAGGGTACGGAAGTCTTGCTGCTGACCGAGCCGATGGATTCCTTTATGCTGATGGGCCTGCGGAAATACAAGGAGTACGAGCTCAAGAACGTGGCCCAGGAAATGGTGGAACCCGCCGAAAAACCGCCGGAAGGGGCGCAGCCCGAAAAGCTGACCGAGGCCGATTTCAATACGCTGGTGGAACGCTTCAAAAAGGTGCTGGGCGAACGCGTGACCGATGTGCGCGCCAGCCACCGCCTTTCCCAGTCCGTGGCCCGCCTGGTGGATCCTGAAGGCGCGCTTAATCCGGAGATGCAGCGCGTCTACAAGTATCTCGGCAAGGAATATGAAATCCCTAAAAAGATATTGGAATTGAACCCCTCCCATGCCATCCTGAGAAGCCTGCTCAAGCTGGAACCCGCCTCAGAGCTGCAGACCCTGGTCATCGAGCAGATTTACGACAGCGCCTTGCTCGTGGAAGGCCTGCACCCCGACCCCTCCAGCATGGCCCCGCGCGTCCAACAGCTCATCGAGGCGGCTTTGGGGAAGGCCGCTGCCGGCGACCAGTCGTAACAGTATTAGCCTTTTTATTCCAAGGCCCCTCCACCCGTTCGGGTGGAGGGGCCTTTTTTCTAATTATCTTTATGCTATGACGAAGTGGCCGTTTCCGTGGGGGTGAACGTAGGCGTAGCCTCGTCCGTCGGCACTGATGTGGGCGTTTCCGTCGCGGTCGGGCTGACCGTCGGAGTTTCGGTGGCAGTGAAAGTCAAGGTGGCGGTCGGCGAAGCCGTAGCCGAAGGTGTCAGGCTGATTGTGGCCGAAGCCGTTTGAGTAGGCGTGAAAGTCAGCGTGGGCACCGTTGGAGAAGGGCTGACCGTAAAAGTTTTGGTGGCCGTGTTCGTGGGCGTATTGGTCTTTGTCGCCGTGGCAGTGGCGGTACGCGTGCGCGTGGCGGTAAAAGTTTTGGAGGGAACGGCTGTCGGCGCGGGGATAAAATCGAACATCCAGGTATTCAGGCTGTGATCGTAGATCACCGTATAGTCATAGGGGGAGGTATTATCCACGCCGTTGGTGTAATTCAGTTGCAGGGAGGTATTCACGGCGCATAGATCGCCGTTGCAAACATAAAAAGCGTTATTCACCGTCACCTGTTCGACCGAATTCCAAAAAGCGATATACCCTTCATAACCGCCCTGGTTGGGGCCGTTCAGCCTGGCCTTGAAACGGTCCGTCAGCAGCGACCAGGTCAGCGAATAATTCCGGCGATTAATATTATCGAAATAATAATAAATGAAATCGTGGGGGGTCATGGCACCCGGATTGAGCGTCTGCGTGAAGAGGGCGGTCGGGCTGGCCGTCAGGGTCGCCGGCGCCAGGGCCGTCAGGGTGGCGGCCACGCTGGTATCGATGAAGTTCTCATCCGGGAAGCGGCTCATAGATCGGACCTGGAGAAAAAGATTTGACGCAAGCCGAAATGGCCATCAGTATCAAAAATATTGTCACGGAAAGTATCCTGGACCGTTTCATGGGAAACTCCTTTCCCGTAGAATCATAAAAGGATCGGCGTGAATCTCGCCATTTGTATAACGTATCCTGGCGTCAATTAGTTCCCTGAATTAATATCTTATGAGAGTTGTCCCACGGTTTACAACATGAAATAGTATACTATTCATCAGCGGCTTTCTCTTCTGGCAGTCGAGCCTGTACATGGCCTCGCCTGTCTACAGCCTCTTTTACAAATCATGTCCCGATTAAGCACTGATCTCCATATCTTTCTTTTCTTCCCCGACCGCCATGCCCAACCATCTTGTCCATTCCACCTCGCCTTACCTGCTCCAGCACGCCCATAACCCGGTCGACTGGTATCCCTGGGGCCCGGAAGCCCTGGAAAAAGCCCGCCGGGAGGATAAACCCATCTTTCTCAGCATCGGATATGCCGCCTGTCACTGGTGCCATGTCATGGCGCATGAATCCTTCGAAGACCCCCAGACAGCCGCGCTCATGAACGAACATTTCGTCAGCATCAAGGTCGATCGGGAAGAGCGTCCGGACCTGGACAGCATCTATATGTCTGCCGTGAGCGCTCTCACCGGCCAGGGAGGCTGGCCCATGTCGGTCTTCCTCACCCCCCACTTGCAGCCTTTCTACGGCGGCACTTACTTTCCCCCCAGACCCCTGCATGGCTTGCCAGCCTTCAAAGACCTCCTGCGGGCGTTATCAGAGGCCTGGACCGGTCAGCGCGAGGAGATCGACCGCGTCAGCGCGGAAATAGTCGCGCAACTCAGTAAACAGACCAGCCGGGAACAGGGAACGACGGCGTTCGACCCGGCTTCCCTGGCCTCTGCCACTGCCCTTCTGTTGAAAGAGTACGATTGGGAGCATGGCGGCTGGGGCACGGCTCCCAAATTCCCCCAGCCCATGGCCATCGAATATCTCCTGCGCCGTTCCCTCGCCGGCGAGGCCTCCGCCCTGGAGCCGACCCTGCACGCCCTGCGCGCCATGGCCCAGGGTGGCATGTACGATGTCCTCGGCGGAGGTTTCTCCCGTTATTCCACCGACGATTTTTGGCGCCTCCCCCATTTTGAGAAAATGCTTTACGACAATGCCCAGCTCGCCCGGGCCTGCCTGCACGCCTGGCAGATCACCGCTGACCCTTCCTTCCGCCGCATTGCTGAAGAAACGCTCGATTTTGTCCTGCGTGAAATGACCTCGCCGGAGGGCGGTTTTTATTCCAGCCTCGATGCCGATTCAGAGGGCCAGGAAGGGAAATTCTACGCCTGGACCCTGGAGGAGATCCGGACTATCCTTGGAACCCCTAACAAAACTGTGTTCGCCGCCGTCCTCGGCGGCGAGGACGCCGCCCAGAGCCAGGGCTTGTTAGGCACTCTAGGTGACCGGTCGGCTCTTTTTGAGCTGGCCTACGGTCTCACGGCCGGCGGGAATTGGGAGGGAAAAATCGTCCTCCAGCGGGCCGTGGACGATGGTTCCCTGGCTGCCCGTTTCAACCTGACCGTCGAACAGGTCGTCGCGGACCTATCCGCCTGCCAGGCGAAATTACTGGAAGCCCGGAACCGGCGCATCCGCCCGGCCACGGATGACAAGCTCTTAACCTCCTGGAATGGCCTGATGCTGGCCGCCCTGGCGGAAGCCGCCCGTGTCTTTGAAAATCCCCGCTATTTGGAGGCCGCCAGGCGCAATGCCGGATTTCTCCTGACGGCTTTGCGACCCGAAGGACACCTCCGCCGCGCCTGGCGCGCAGGCCAGACCAGTCCGGAAGTTTTCCTCGAAGATTATGCCGCCCTCATCCTGGGCTTGCTGGCCCTCTATCAAACCGATTTCGACAACCGCTGGTATTCGCAAGCCTGCACGCTGGCCGAGGAAATGCTGCATCGCTTTGGCGACCCGCTGGGTGGTTTTTTCGATACACCGGCAGAGGCGGAGACCGTCATCACCCGTCCGAAAGAGCTGCAGGATAACGCCGTCCCCTCCGGCAATGCCCTGGCGGTCGAAGCGCTATTCAAGCTGGCCGCCTTTAGCGGGCAGGAGGACTGGCGGCTTCGAGGGGAACGCGCCCTCGCCCTGGTGGCTGAGCTTGCACCGCGTTACCCCACCTCGTTTGCCCGCTGGCTCTCTGCCGCTGATTTTGCCTTCAGTAAAGTCAAACAAGTGGCGATCATCGGTCAACCGGGCGAACCACCAACAGATGCCCTGATCGCAATGGTCCGGCAGGGTTACCGCCCGAACCTGGTCGTCGCCGCGGCTCCCCTGCCCCTGCCGGAAGGTTCGCCTGCCTTGCTGTCCGACCGTCCCAGGTTGGCCAGCCAGCCGACTGCCTACGTCTGCGAAGGTTTCGTCTGCCGCCTGCCCGTAACTACCCCGGAGGAATTGGCCAGGCAACTCCAGCTCCCGGCCTGACGGGACCTGTTGGCATGAATCAAAAACGTCGGAGACAATGCTTGTCATCTCCGGCGTCAGGACAGATAAAACCTATTTGGGGGATTAACCCTTGACCTTGGTCACACCCTGTTTGGTTAAATAAATCGATTTTGGCACCGTCCGCTGCGCAAAGCCTTCCGCAACCACATACTTGGTGATCTCATCGAATAAATTATTGTCGATCCGCAGCCCGCTTTCCACATCGTCTATCCTGACTGCTTTTGACTTCGAGGTTGCCCCATGGTTGTAGAGAAACTTAAGATAAGACTTGATCTTCGCCTCTTTTATATCAAAGATGTTCATCATGGCTCCTTTTGAATCATCGCCCATGGAAAAAGCTGTATAAATGATACCCCGGCTCATTTGGGCGCACAATCGACTTATTGACCAATTTTATGGTTCACAAATGGGCGGTTTTCCCGTTAGGCCTCTTCCCGGTGCAAACCATCCTTTGACCGTCAAAAACCATGCTTACGCCGAAGCCCCCGAGTAATGCCTCAGCCCCAGCTTCCACACCAGCCTGGCAAGGATGAAGAGCAGCGCCGCCAGTCCCGCCGCCCCCGCCAGGGTCGACCCATTCAGCCTGCCGGTCAGCGCCTCGGCCGGGATGGTGGTGGCAAAAGCCACCGGAACGATGAAGGTCAGGCCGAAGCGTAACCACCCCGGATAAAGGCTCACCGGCCAGCGCCCGGCTTCATACATGGATCGGAAGATCTCGAGCAGGTTCTCCACCCGCACGAACCAGAATGACAGGCTTGCCAGGACCAGCCAGAAGCTGTAGACAATAATTCCACCAGCCAGCAACGTCCCCATAAAGCCCGCCGCCTGCCAGCCGCCGATCTTCTCTCCCAGCCGGACCAGGGCGGTCATGAGCACACCCACACCCAGCAGGAGGTCGATCAGGCTGAAAATCGCCACCCGCTGGATGCTGACCAGGAGCTGGGAGTCCTCCGGCTTGGTCAGGGTAAAGTCCAGCGTTCCATCCCGCACCGAATCGATCAACGCACTCATGCCCGGTTGAATGATCAGGCTGATAATTGCACCGATCAGGAAGTAAACCCCCACCAGGGCCAACATTTCATCCACGCCCCACCCACCCAGGGAGTTCGTAAAAGAGAAAATCACCGCCAGGCCTGCCAAGGCCGTCCCCAGTTCCAGAAGAGACTGGAAAAGCTGCAAAAAGAAATTCAGCCGGTAGGCGGTCTCGTTCAACACGCTGACCCGAAAGAAGACATAGAGCAGGCGGATCGTGTTCATGCGCCCACCGCAGAATAGACCCGTACCCCCGCCCGCCACACTAGGCGGACCAATCCCAGGCTGATGAGCACCCAGGCCACCTGCACAGCGATTCCTTCCACGGTTTGGAGAGGGGTCAGGCGTCCCAAGACCAACTCCACCGGAAAACCCAGCATCCAGCGAAAGGGCAGGATGTTCGCCACAACCTGCAGCCAGCGCGGGAACAACGTCAACGGGGCGATCTGCCCGGAGAGAAAGAGAATGAGCACAAAATATACCTGGTTGATGGCGCTCACCCGCGTGGTCCAGAATGCTGCCAGCGCCAGGGTCCATTCAAGCAGGAAGCGTACCAGGAAGGCCAGCATCAAGGCCGGGATGAACGCCAGGATCGCCCAAAGGTTGAACGCGGCCGTTGGATGGAAGACCAGCGCCAGCACCGCCGCTACAACCAGCAGGATCGGCAAGGTGATCAGCTTGGAAGAAAGGTTATCGGCGATATCGGAGTGAATTGGATGCACCGGCTTGACCAGGGCAGTAGAAAGGTATCCCTGGCGGACACGGTACTCATATTCGTACATGATCCAGGTGTAGGTGAACTGGTTGACCAGCATCAGGACGATATAGTAAGCGGCGAAGTCGTCCGGCAGTGTAATTGCCCACACTCCCCCCACTGCCCCTGGAGACCGTCGACCAGACGATCAGGTAGATGAGCGGCTCCAGGATGGAAGAGATCATCCAGATAAATAATGAAGCCCGGTACTGGAGCATGGTGGCGAAAGTGGTCTTGAACTGCTGGGAGTACAGCTTGACCCATTCCCGCAAGACCTGCATACCCTTTCCAGCCATTACGTTGTCTCCTGCGTAAAGACCCGGTCGATCACCTCTTCGATGGGCGGGTCCTCCACCAACAAGTCAATTACCGGCAGATCGGCCAAAAGCCGTTCGGTGATATGAGCCGTCTCGGCCTTTGGGACCCGCAGCGTGACGCGCCCTTCCTCGCAGTCCATCACCTCGCCGTAGGCATGCAGATCGGCCTGGCAATCGCCGAGTTGGACGATGATGGTCTTGTGGGAAGTGAACTGCTGCACCAGGCGGGAAAGATCCCCGTCGAATAGTAATTTCCCGTGATGGATGACCACCACCCGCTTGCACAAGGCTTCCACATCGGCCATGTAATGGCTGGTCAAGAGAACCGTAGCCCCGTTGCGCCGGTTGTACTCGGCAATAAAAGAACGGATGCGCCTCTGCATGGTCACATCCAGTCCGATGGTGGGCTCATCCAGGAAGACCACCTGCGGGCGGTGCAGCAGGGCAGCGGCGATTTCGCACTTCATCCGTTCCCCCAACGACAGATTGCGGACCGGTTTCTTCAACAGTGGTCCCAGCTCAAGCAAGTCGGTCAACTCTTTCAGCGTATTTTGATAATCGGCGGCTTGCAGGCGGTAGATGGCCCGGTTCAGCTCGAACGAGTCTGCCGCGGGGATGTCCCACACCAACTGGTTGCGCTGGCCCATGACCAGGGTGATCTGGCGCAGGAAAGGGCGCTCGCGTTTCGAGGGCACGTACCCCAGCACCCGGCAATCGCCGCCCGTGGGATGCAGCAGGCCCGCAAGCATCTTCAATGTGGTGGTTTTCCCCGCCCCATTTGGACCCAGGAAACCGACAATCTCCCCCGGGGCAAGGTCGAGGGTGAGTCCATCCACTGCCGGGATATCCTGCATCTTCCGGTGGAACAGGCTGCCCAGCGCCGCACCCATGCCCGACTCGCGCTCGGGCACACGGTACGTTTTACAGAGCTTATCCAGGTGGACGGAGGCGGAAACCATGCGCCCAATTATATGCCTGCTTTTGTCCGAATTACAGGCCAAAAAAAATAGGAGTCAAAAGTCTTTCGACTTTGGACTCCTATGGTAACGCCGAGGTCATCAATTGGCGCTGACGGCGTACAATTTTCCGTCCAGCCCGCCGAAGTAGACCACGCCGTCCACCACTGTCGGGGAGGAGACGACTCCCCCATCAAACCTGACGGGATCGATGGTCTTCAAGGCTGCTTCCGTTTTTACCTTCCATAATTCCGTCCCCGAGGCTGCCTCCAGGGCGTATAAATATCCGCCGGTTGCACCAATGTAAACCACTCCGTTTGACACCGCTGGCGAGCACCACGGGTCGCCCTTGGTGGTGAAGTCCCATTTCAACTCGCCCGTGGCCGCGTCAACTGCATTGACCTTGAACCAGTCTGAGCTGCCGACGAATACCATTCCATTCGCAACGGCGGCGGAAGACTCCACCCAGGGGATGCCGGCAGGATATTTAAAGCACCATTTCTGTTCACCGGTTGCAGCGTCGATGGCGTACAAGCAGGGGAATTTACTGCCGATATAGACCATTCCATCCACTACCGTTGGAGAGGGAATGACCGGCCCATATGTATTAAATGTCCATTTCTCCTGCCCGGTCTGTGCATCGAGCGCATAGAGTTTACCAAGCCAATCTCCGAAGTAGACTGTGCCGTTCACAACCGCCGGAGAGGAGCGTACATATAAACCAATTTCCACGCGCCATTTTTCCTGGCCGGTCCTGGCGTCCACAGCGTAGAATTTCTGGTTCGAAGTACCTGAAAAGACCAGCCCATCTGCCACAGCCGGGGAAGACTGCATATAGTCCCAACCCTGCGGAATCGGCTTGCGTTCCATCAGCGGACGGCCCATATCGAATTTCCATACTTGTTTGCCGGTGCGGGCATTCACAGCAAAGAGGTAACCGTCATCGCTGGAGAAAAAGACGGTCCCATTGACGACAGCCGGACGCGAACGCACAATGGCTTCGGTGGGAAACTGCCATTTCAATTTTTGTGTTTTCACGCTGACCGCGTAGACGGATTGATCGTCGCTGCCAAAGTAGGCCATTCCATCCTGGACTGTTGGCGAGGACCAAATCTCACCCTGGGTGGGGAAGGTCCATAACACGGTCCCCGGTGCAGCGACCGGCCGGTTTGAATTTCCTGCCGGGCTGGACTTGGGGAGCAGGCTGCAAGCGGCCAGGAGGATGATCGGCAGTGTTAATAGAATCGGGCGTGGATATTTCATTCTGTTCTCCATTTGGCAACACATTGATCCAGGCAGGGCATGTGCCTGTTCAGGGCAAAGCGTTCACGGCGTAGACCTTCCCATCCAGGCCGCCGAAGTATATAAGGTTATTTTCTGTGGCCGGCGAACCGGCGATCCCCAGCCAGTTCCCGGAGAATTCCATGGTTTCGACCGAGGGAAAGACCCGCCTGTCTTCTTCGAGATCGGAGAATTTTCCATCCACGATTTTCAGGCTGTATAAACCGCCTTTCAGGTCAGGTTTGTAGCTCGTCCCACCGATGTACAGGGTGTCGCGTATTACGAGGGGCGTGCTCCAATGGAAATCAGGGGAGATATAGATGGCGGTTGGTTTTCCGCTCAAGGCATCCAGGCCCAGGACGATCTTGCTGCCTGAACTGCCGATGTAGATGACGCCGTCCACCAGGCTGGGTGAAGATTCCACCCACATGTTGCTGCCATAGCTGTGCTCCCACTTGAGCTCGCCGGTCTGAGCATCCAATGCCACGACCGAGGCCTTGCGGCTGGCGCAATAGACCATGCCATTGGCAACCAGCGCAGTCGACTGGACCTGGCCTCCCACCCCACTCGCCCAGCGCACCTTGCCGGATTGGGCGTCAATCGCATAGAGCAATTTGTCCCAACTGCCAATATAAACCGTTCCCTGGTCAACGGCCGGGGTGGCACGGATTTTCCCGGCAGTGGTGAATGTCCATTTGACCGCGCCGGTAGTCCGCCTCCAGGGCATAGAGATTCCCATCCAGACTGCCGGCATAGACTGTCCCATCCGCCACGACCGGGGAGGATTGGACGTAGTCATAACCGGTCGGACTGGGAGAACCGCCGAGGTCTGCCCGGGTGGCCCGGTCGAGGAAGTTGCCGATATCGACGCTCCAGGTTTTTGTGCCATCCTTCGCCTGGACGGCATACAACGATCCATCATCGCTGGTAAAGTAAACCAGGTCATTGGCGATGGCCGGTTTCGAGCGAACAACACCCTGGGAGGCGAATTTCCACTTGAGGCTGCCGCTGAGCGCATCCACGGCATATAAATTCCCATCGTCACTGCCGATGAAAACGGTTCCGCCGCTGATGGCAGGCGAGCCCCAAATGGCTCCGTCAGTTTGAAAATACCAATGGGCGTTCATGGTGGTCTCCTGGGTGGGTGAAGGCAGTGGGATTGGCGTCCCGGTGGGAACTGCAGAAGGAATGCTGGTGGCATTTCCTCCCGGCTGGCAGGCAGAGAGGCAAAGCGCGATCAACACAGTGCAAAATAAGAATTTCCATAGTAGTTTCACAATGATTTTCTCCTTTACAAGTGAGACTCATTTTTTATTAGCAGACATAGCAATTTTCTGGTTGGGATCCAACCGATGAACTTCGAGGAGCGGCAGGCCCAGATCACGAACACGTGCCAACAGGCCATGCAAAGCCCCCTGGTCCTGGATGGGGCCGGTCATGGTAGTGATCACGGCGCCGGACTCGTTCTTATCGACCGTGATGGTCAGGTCGTCAAACCATTCCGCCCAGTGGACATCCAGCCGCCCCTTTACAATGATCTGGTAAGTGGCCGGCAGATCGATCCAGGATTGAGAGGGGATATTTTCCATAAATAAGCTTTCATCAGGCAGGTGCCATAGAAATAAAAAACGGTCGTCTGAAGCACCTATAGTGTGCCAGACAACCGGTTTGGTTGCATCACCCGAGGGGTGGTATTACAGGTGGTATTTTCTCTTTGAATTACTTGGTGGTTTTCAAAAGTCCCAATTCCCGCGCACGCGCGGCCGCTTCGGCCCTGTCAGAGACGGCCAGTTTTTCGAAAATATGGGTCACGTGTTTCTTGGCGGTGTTCAGGGTGATCACCAGTTTACGGGCAATATCCGTGTTGGAATCACCCTCAGCCAGCAACTCCAGCACCTCCAGTTCGCGCGGCGATAACGGTTCGATCATTGCCGGCTGGGAAACGCCGGGAGAAGAAAACCTCCCACTCCAGCCGCCGGCGGCCAGCAATTGACTTATGTACTCATTCAGCTTGTCGCCATTCCCTTTCAGCTTGATCAACAACCTGCGCATGGGCAGGCCTTCATCAACAAACAGCCGAATATAACCGCCCGGTTCGGCCAATACGAGGGCATGGCGAAGCGAATCAAACGCTTCCGGCAGATGGTTCTGCGCCTGCCAGGCCAGCGCCTGTAAAATGAGCAGTTCGATCCTTCGCTCGGTCAGGTCTTTGCTTTCAGCACTCTCAAGCTGACCGGCCAGGAAGTGCATGAGGCTGTCCAGCTCCGGCAGGGGGACGTCCGGCGACTGGGCTGCACTCCAGCGTTGGGCTATCAGCACACGTGCCAGGGTAAGCACTTCGGTAGCCTGCCACCATGAACCCGGCGAGAGGAGAGATTTTCCTTCGGCCCAGGCGAGGGCTTTTTTCAGGAACTGCGGCTGTTCATAAGATTGCGCCAGGTACAAGCGGACACGCATGGCCGGAACCAGGATCATTGCCCTACCTGTGTCCAGTTCCACCTGATCGAGCAGATCCATGGCCCCGGTGAAATCGCCCTGGGCCTGCTTGAGCCTGGCCAGGCCAATGAAACTATCCAACTGGCCGTCGGCCGCGGCCAACAACCGGCTTAGTTCAAGGCTCCTGCTGAGGGCAGGTCCGGCAGCCGCCAGATCGTTCCATTCCAGCAAGATCTGGCCGAGGCTGGCATAGACGACTCCAATATACGGGAGGGATTTCTCTGCTTTGCCCTCCTTTGCGAGCTGACTGCTCAAAGCCCCCCTGCAAAGATCGGCGGCTTCACGGATGCGGCCATGTCTCCGCAGGATGAAAGTCTGGTTGGCAATGGCACTGTACATATTCAGGAGATCACCGCAGGCTGCGCCGATCCTCTGCGCTTCTGCATACGCCTGGATAGCCGCCTCTTCATCCCCTATATTCATAGTAGATATTGCCAGGTTGTTCATCAGACCGCTGCGGAAACGTTGAAAATTCAAATCAATATTTTTCTCGTTCTCCGGCGGTAGGCCGGTCAGCGCTTTTCGGGCAAGCTCGATCACTGTTTGGGGGGCTTCACCTTTCCACAAGGCCAGATAGGCGCGTGAAAGAGCGATAAAACTGCGAGTAATGTCTGCTGCTGGCGGGACAGGCTGTTTGTGTGCGGGAGCTGACTCTGCCAATGCCTGTTCTGCAGCTTGCAGCCAGGTTTCACTCAACCCCAAAGCCATAGGCTGATACAGGCCCATGTGCCCGTTGGTATTGGCATACATGGCGCAGAGTAATGCCCTTTTCCGCAGTATATCTTCCGGTAAAGCCTGGAGCCAATGATGGACCAGCATGGTCTCACCGCGATAGAACACCGCCAGGATATGGCGTTCCAACAGGTCCGCCGCCAGGTCATAAGCGGGTGCAGCCAACGCTTGCGAAACCGCTTCGCTGATCAAGCCTTCCTGTTCATACCAGGCGCAGGCGCGCGTGTACAAATCCATCCAGTCGGGCAGGGCAAAAGATTGGCGCAGCCGGTGGCGCAGCAAATCCGCAAAAAGGGGATGGTAGCGATACCAATAACGTTTATTGTCCAGAGCCGTGACAAACAGGTTGGCCTGCTCCAACCCGGCCAGGATGGCCTGACTGCCGGTTACGCCAGCCACCGCCTGGCACAACGGACCGTTCAACCGTTCCAGGACGGAAGTCTTGAGCAAAAAAGCCTGTACTTCAGGCGGCTGGCGCTGGAGCACTTCTTCCAGCAGGTAATCCATTACGTAACGATCATCGCCGGCGAAGGCGGCCACGAAGGCATGCCTGTCGGCGTGCTGCTGCAGGGAAACGGCTGCCAGTTGCAGCCCGGCAATCCAGCCTTCGGTGCGAGATTCCAGGGCAGCAATATCCGCCGGGGAAAGCTCCAGCCCCATGACCTCGTTTAGGAATTGGGCGGCTTCCTCCGGCTGGAAACGCAGTCCCGGCAAACGGATCTCGGTCAACTGGTCGCGGGCGCGCAGGCGGGCCAGCGGAAGCGGCGGGTCGGCCCGGGTTAATAACACCAGGTGCATCTGAGGCGGAAGGGATTCGAGCAGGAAGCGGAGAGCCTCATGCACCGCCTGGGCGGTGATGAGATGGTAATCATCCAGAACAAGCGCAAAAGGAGCGGTCAGGGCATTGAGTTCATTAATGAGTGAAGTCAGGATGGCCGTCGCGGGAGGTGACTGCTGCGATTGCAAGGCTGCCAGGGCGGACTCTCCCACGCCCTTTTTCAAGTTCCCCATGGCGGCCAAAAGATAGTGCAGGAAACGGGAGGGATCGTTGTCATCACGGTCCAGCGACACCCAGGCGAGGGGGAAATCCCTCCCGAAAGGCGAGTGGTGCCACTCGCTGAGCAGGGTGGTCTTGCCAAAGCCGGCCGGCGCGGAGATGAGAGTGAGCGGACGGCTGAGACCCTCGTTTAATAGGGCCAACAAGCGAGGCCGGGCGACCAGACTTGAGCGTTGGTGCGGGAGATACAGTTTTGTCGTCAGGAGGGAGTCGGTGGCAGCCACTGAAAATTCTCAACTAAATTATAGCTGATGTGCGCCCGGCTTTCCCCGGTTGAATGGCTAGTATTCCCAGGTGGTTTACTTCTTATTGACAAAACTCGAGCAGGATTTTATACTAGTTAAGTATCTAAACTATTTAATCAATAAACAATTTGCGAGGCAATTATGCAGGCACCCTCCCTCACTTCCGAAAAACTCATCACGCGAGTCCATCGACCAGGTTCTGGGCTACCATACCGCCGGTCTGGAACCGGATCAAAGGGAATATTCGCTCCATCGCCGAAGAAAATTATGACATCAGCGTGGAGCAGTTCCACATCCTGCGGCACATCCGCCGGGGCCTGGGTTCGGTCAGCGAGCTGGCGCAAGTGAAACAGATCAGCCGCTCCGCCATCAGCCAGGCGGTGGACCTGCTGGTGGAACGCGGGCTCATCTGCCGGCTGCAGAATGCCCAGGACCGGCGGAATATCCCCCTGGAACTGACCGAGGCGGGCAACAGCCTTTTGGATACCATCTCGGAGAAGAACCGGGCCTGGATGGAAACCAGGATGGCCGATCTGACCCCTGAGGAATTGGAGACTCTCTCTGCTGCCATGGAAATCCTTGGCAGGACGTTCATAGATGCCGAAAATTAATGGAAAGAGTCGCTGTTACGACAACTCTCGTTATTACGGGCAGGAAATGAAAAGAAACGACTGAAGTCGTTACTACGTTTAAGGTGAATCCTTCGATATGAATCAGATCAAGAAAATCCTTCCCTTCGTTAAACCCTACTGGAAGCTCGCCACCCTGGCACTGGTGCTGCTGACCTCACTGGTCGTGTTTGACCTGTCCATCCCGCGGCTGATCCAGCGCATCATCGACCAGGGCATCAACCAGCACAACCAGACGGTCGTTTTGCAAACGGCAGCCATCATGATCGGTATCTCCATCCTGAGCACGATCATCGCCATCGGCAACAACATTTTTTCAGTGCGAGTCGGCGAAAGCGTGGCGCGTGACCTGCGAGAGGCTCTTTTTGTGAAGATACAGAAATATTCCTATGGGAACCTCGACACCCAGCAGACCGGACAGTTGATGGTGCGCTTGACCAGCGACGCGAGCGCGGTACAGAGGCTGGTCCAAATCTCCTTGCGCATCGGGACACGGGCTCCGCTCTTATTCATCGGCAGCCTGATCCTGATGTTCAACACCAGCCCGAGCCTGGCCTTGACCATGGTCCCATTGTTGGTCGTCACATCTGCTGTCATCGTTTTCTTCGTTGTCAAGATGGAACCGCTCTTCCGTTCCGTCCAGCAAAAGCTGGACCGGCTGAACACCGTCCTGCAGGAGAACATTGCGGGGGCACGCCTGGTCAAAGCGTTTGTGCGGGCCGATTTCGAAGGCGAACGCTTCGAGACTGCCAACGAGGCTTTCACGGATAATTCAGTCAGGGTGATGCGTTTCATGTCCAGCATGTCGCCGGCCCTGACGGTCTTCGTCAACATCGGCATGGTCATCGTCATTTGGGCGGGAGGCATCCAGTCCATCCATGGCGGGTTGTCGATCGGGCAGATCGTGGCCTTTACCAACTATCTGCTTACCACCATGACACCCCTCACCATGATGACACAGCTCTCCCAAACCTGGGCAAATGGACTGGCTTCCACCAGGCGTGTCAGCGAGATCCTGGATACCGTCCCCGAGGTTCAGGATGCACCCAACGCGGTCGAGCTGCCCGAACCGGTGCGCGGGGAGGTGACTTTTGAAAACGTAACCTTCCACTACAACGGCAACGCGGACGAAACCGTCCTGGAAGGTATCAATCTGCAAGCCGAGCCGGGCCAGACGGTTGCCATCCTGGGTGCAACAGGCGCGGGGAAATCCACACTCATCGACCTGGTGCCGCGCTTTTACGACACCACCTCAGGTCGAGTGCTGATCGACGGGATCGACATCCGCCAGGTCAAAGAGGACTCGCTCCTGGCGCACATCGGGATCGTACCCCAGGAGGCCATCCTGTTCTCCGGCACGGTGCGGGACAACATCCGCTACGGTTGCCCGGATGCCAGCGACGAAGAGGTTATTGCAGCTGCCAAAGCCGCCCAGGCGCACGACTTTATCATGGAAATGTCCAAAGGATACGACAGCCACGTGGAAGCGCGCGGCACCAACTTCTCGGGCGGGCAAAAGCAGCGCATTGCCATCGCCCGGGCGCTGTTGATGGATCCAAGAATCCTTATCCTGGACGACAGCACCAGTTCGGTGGATGTGGAAACGGAGACCCGGATCCAGGATGCGCTGGAGCAGCGGATGCGCCAACATACGAGTTTCGTGGTGGCGCAGCGGATCAGCACGGTCCTAAATGCCGACAAGATCATCGTGATCGACAAAGGCCGCATCGTTGCCCAGGGCACGCACAAGGAACTGATGCAGACCAGCCCGATCTATCAGGAGATTTACGAGTTCTCAGCTGGGGAATGGTTTCCACACGAAAGAGGCGGCCGCCATCCTGGAAGGGAGCGTATCCAAATGAGCTTCCAATCTGCCCCCCAGACCGGTAATTTCCGTTCCATGATGCAGCGCCGGCCGGCCGACCCCGGCAAGATCGAGAAAGCCCGCGACCCTAAGCGCGCCTTACAAGGGCTGCTGCGTTATCTCGGTCCCTTCAAAGCCGGCATGACGCTGGTCTTTGTCTTCGTCTTGATCTACACTTTCCTGGGGCTGATCGGGCCCTACCTGATGGGCAGGGCGATTGATCGCTTTATTACCACCAAACAGGTTGCCGGTCTGGCCACGCTCGCCCTGTTCATGCTGGCTGTTTATGTGCTGAACAACCTGTTCCAGGCCATTGCCAACTGGGTGATGTCGGACATCTCCCAGCGCGCTCTTAAACAAATGCGCAAGGACCTGTTTACCCATCTGCAGGCTTTGTCAATCGCCTTTTTCGACCGCAATCCGGCCGGCGAGCTGATGAGCCGCCTGACCAATGACATCGACGCCATCAACCAGGCCGTGTCGCAGAACGTCACCTCGCTGATCGCCAGCGTGCTCTCGATGTTCGGCATCCTGGTGGCCATGTTCGTATTGAACCATTGGCTGGCCCTGGCTACTTTACTGGTCGTGCCAATCATGTTCTGGTTCACACAGTTTGTTGCCCGCTATACCCGCAAGGGTTTTCGCGATCTGCAGAAAAACCTGGGTGAAATGAACGCGACCATGGAGGAATCCATCAGCGGGGAAAAGGTGATCAAAGCCTTCCGCCGGAACGAAACGGTTGTTGAGACCTTTCGTGTGCGCAACCAGGCCGTCTTCAAGGCAGGTGTGTATGCCAATAGCTACGCCTTGTTGCTTATGCCGCTCACCAACGTGCTGGGGAACTTCTTCGTCATCGTCCTGGCGGGGTTGGGCGGCTGGCTGGCCCTGCGCAACCTGGTCAGTGTGGGCATTATCGCCACCTTTATCAACTACGGGCAGAACTTCGTCAACCCGCTGCGCCAGCTGGCCAACCTATACAACTCCATCCAGGCTGCCCTGGCCGGAGCAGAACGGGTCTTCGAGGTGATCGACTCACCCGCGGAGGTGGATGCAGGCGAGGCGGTGTCAATGGATTCGTTCCGTGGCGACGTGCGCTTCGAGCATGTCGATTTCGAATACCGCCCGGGCACGCCGGTCCTCAAAGACATGACCCTCGAGGCCAAACCGGGAGAAATATTTGCCCTGGTCGGCCCGACCGGCGCCGGCAAGACCACCATCATCAACCTGTTGACCCGTTTCTACGAGATCAATGGCGGAAAGATCACCATTGACGGCCGGGACATCCGGGATATCCGCAAGGCCGACCTGCGCCGAAAGCTCGCCCTGGTCCTGCAGGACACTTTCCTGTTCTCCGACACGGTCATGGAAAATATCCGTTTCGGGCGCCTGGATGCCAGCGATGAGGAGGTGGTGGAAGCAGCCAGGATGGCAGATGCAGATCATTTCATCCGCCAATTGACCCACGGCTATGACACCCTGCTCTCCGAACGCGCCAGCAACCTAAGCCAGGGTCAGCGCCAGCTTCTCGCCATCGCCCGCGCCATCCTGGCGGACCCGGCCATTTTGATCCTGGACGAAGCCACCAGCAGCGTGGACACGCGCACGGAGGCCCGCATCCAGAAAGCGCTGTTGCGCCTGATGGCAGGACGCACCAGTTTCGTCATCGCCCATCGTCTTAGCACCATCCGGGACGCGAACCACGTATTGGTGATCAATGACGGGGAGATCGTCGAACAGGGCACCCACCAGGAACTGCTGGATAAAAAAGGCTTCTACCACCACCTGTACCTGAGCCAGTTCAAGGGACAGGCGATATAGGAATTGGGGATTGTTGATAGAGGATTGTTGATTGAGGATAAAGACAAACGATGTGAGCTTCAAAACTTGGATGAGAAGGCAAAAGACGCCTGCTCAACCAAGTTTTGCTGATTCTCAGCAAAATGTCCGATCTTTTCTCCGAAATCCAGAGCCATGGATTGCCTGAACAGCCCAAAAGCAGTACAATTGTTCTAATTTCTTCAAGGATAAGGCGGCGATGCATATCCACATACAAGGCGCGCGCGAGCACAATCTTCAAGGCGTGGACGTCGATTTTGGCGAAGGCCTGACGGTTGTTACGGGGGTTTCCGGCTCAGGCAAGACCTCGCTGGTCTTCGACACGCTTTATCATGAAGCCCGCCGCCGCTTCCTGGAAGTCTTCGAGCTGGGTTCGCCCAAAGGACGGTTATCCCCGCCAATGTAGATTCGATCACCGGGCTGGGACCGGCCGTGGCGGTCGGGCAGAACCTGCTCAACCGCAACCCCGCCTCCACGCTGGCCACGGCAGCCGGGCTGCATCCTTTCCTGCGCCTGCTCTACTCCCATTTCGGCGAACGCACCTGTCCGAATTGCGGCACGCCCATCTCGGTCCATACGGAAGATGAAATTGTTGCCCGCCTGGCAGAACTGTCTGCCATCGGACCGCAGCGGGTGTCGGCGCCTTTGCTGCGCCGCCTCCCGGGCAGCCACAGCACCCTGCTGGAAGCACTCTCCGAGCGCTTCGGAGCAGGGCGTTTGCGGGTGGACGGGAAACCCTGGAAAGGCAAACGCCTGGACCCGGCCCAACCGCACGACCTGGAGCTTGAGCTGGGATTGACCTCCCCGGAAACCGGTCTGCCGGCCCTGCGCGAACTCGTGCGGCAAGCCGCCGGGTTGGGAAGCCAGGCGATCATGGTGGCTTCACCCAAGGGTGGGGAGACGCACACCCTGGCACGCACCCCGGTCTGCCTGGCCTGCGGAGCCTGGACCGGCGACCTGCGACCGGTCGACTTCCACCGCACCTGTCCCCATTGCAACGGGGCGGGCTGCGAACAGTGCGCCGGCACCGGTTTGCCTCCGCAGGCGGCAGCGGTGCGCTGGTCGGGGCTGCGCTTTCCGGATCTACTCAAGCTGACCGTAGAGGAAGCCTTGCCGCGCTTTACCGATCCGGCGGCTGCCTCCGCCACACCACGCCTGCGGACTGAGATCACCCGCCGGCTGGAGGCGCTCCAACAGGTCGGGCTGGGTTATCTCGGCCTGGACCGCCCCGCCCCCAGCCTCTCCCGGGGCGAAGCCCAGCGCGTCCGCCTGGCGCTGACGCTGATCAGCCGCCTGGAAGATATGCTGCACGTGCTGGACGAACCTACCGTCGGGCAGCATCCCCGCGATGTGGAGCGCCTGCTGCCGGCTCTACGCGAGCTGGCCGGACCGGTAGTCTTCGTTGAACACGAACGTCTGGCCGCAGCCGGAGCGGACCGGGCCATCGACCTCGGCCCGGGCGCGGGCAACCAGGGCGGACAGGTGGTCTTCTCCGGCACACCCGCCGGACTATGGCAAGCAGATACCGCCAGCGGGCGCTTCTTCAGCCGCAGCGAGCGCCCACCGGTCCCCGCAAGGCTGCCTGCCCCGACGGATTTCATGACCGTGCGCGGGGCGAAATTGCACAACCTGGCCGACCTGGATGTGCCCATCCCGCTGGGCCGGCTGACCGTCGTGACCGGCGTCTCCGGCTCCGGCAAGAGCACCCTGGTGGAGGACGTGCTGGTAGCTTCGCTGAATGGGGGGAAGCCAATCGGCTGCCGGATGGTCGAAGGACCGGCCCTGAAGGCGGTCATGGTCGATCAGTCCCCCATCGGACGCAACCCACGCTCCAACCCGGCCACCTACACCAAGCTGGCCGATGTCATCCGGGACCTGTTCGCCAGCCTGAGCGGGCTTTCACCGTCGCATTTCTCTTTCAACCGGCCTGAGGGCGCCTGCCCCACCTGCGGCGGGCTGGGAGCCATCGAGGTGGCCATGCGCTATCTGCCGTCGGCATGGATCCCCTGTGCGGATTGCGATGGTCAGCGCTTCACCGACGAGGTGCTGGCTGCCAGGATAGCGGTTGACGATCTGCAATTGTCCATTGCCGATTTTTACAATCTTTCCATTGCGGCAGCCCGTGATTTCTTCGCCGGGGAAAACACCCTCCCGAAAGCGAAACGCCAGACGGCAACACAAATTCTCGATGCCTTATGCGAGGTCGGCCTGGGGTATCTTCGCCTGGGCCAGCCTTCCCCGACACTTTCCGGAGGGGAGGCGCAGCGCGTCAAACTTGCACGTTCGCTGGGTAAGAAGACCCTGGGCCACGACCTGCTGGTGCTGGACGAACCTTCCACTGGCCTGCATCCGCAGGACCTGGCCGGATTGGTGGGCGTGCTGCGGCGGTTGGTGAAGGCCGGAGCGACCATCGTGGTGGTGGAACACAACACCGACCTGATGCGTGCCGCCGATTGGATGGTCGACCTGGGCCCTGGGGCAGGGCCACTGGGCGGGCAGCTACTCTACGCCGGTCCACCGGAAGGGCTGCTGGCAGTGCCCGGATCACCCACGGCGGAGGCGCTGCGCAGCGAGGACGATCTGCGTCCCATTCCATTTCCAAGGCGGAAAAGGTCGCGGACGGGTGGGGAGAGGCGTCTGGCCATTCGCGGAGCGCGCATCCACAACCTGCGGGACGTGGATGTGGATTTCCCCAAAGGCAAACTAACCGTCGTGACCGGGCTGTCGGGCTCGGGCAAGTCCAGCCTGGTGCACGATGTGCTGGAGGCGGAAGCCCGCCGGCGCTTCCTGGAAAGCCTCAGCCTGTACGAACGCCAGGGTATCCACGAGGGACCCGAGGCGGAAGTCGAATCCGTTACCGGCCTGGGAGTAGCGTTGACGGTCGGGGCGGAGCGGCTGGTGTATTCGCGCCGTACCACGGTCGGGACTGCCACCGAGATCAGCCAGGCCCTGGCGGCCCTGCTGGCCAGCCTGGGCAAACGCACCTGCCTGGACTGCGGCGCCCAAATGGAACGCGGCCGCGAGTGGGTCTGCCCGAAATGCGGGAAGCACGCCCCGCTGGCAGCCCCGCGCCATTTCGCTTCCTCCACCTACGCGGCCGCCTGCCTCCAGTGCCACGGGATCGGCACGCTGCAGGTCCCCAATCCCAGAAAAGTCATCATCCATCCTGAACTGCCGTTGACGGCCGGAGCCATGTATCTCACCGGGCTTCTTCCCAAACGGTTACCTGGGCAAGCCCTTCAATGGCGGCTACTATCTCGTCCAGGCCCTGGCTGCCCGTTACGGCTTCGACCCGCAGACCACCGCCTGGAACGACCTCTCCGCTGAAGCCCAACAGGCTTTCCTTTTCGGCACGCAGGAGCTCCTGACGGTGCATTCCGAGTCCCGCACGGGACGCACCCGCACGTACGAGTCAAAATTCCCCGGCTTCTACGGCTTCATCCGGGACTGGGATGTGGGCGGCACGTACCACGATACACGACCCTGCCCGGCCTGCGGCGGGGCGCGCCTGCGACCGGAATACCTGGCGGTGACACTGGGGGATCACAACGTCCACGCCCTCTCGCAGATGACCCTGGTGGAGCTGGCTGAAGCGCTGAAGAAGATCGAGCCGGAGCGGGTCGAATCCGTTCCGACTCTGCGCACCTTACTCCAGCGCCTGCTGTTCCTGGTGAAGGTGGGCCTGGGCTACCTGCATCTGGACCGCCTGGCCGGGACGCTCTCTGCCGGGGAAGCCCAGCGCATCCGCCTGGCCAGCCTGCTGGGCAGCGGGATGACTTCCCTGACCCTGCTGCTGGACGAACCCACGCGCGGCTTGCACCCGTCAGAGGTGGAGGCACTGCTGGATGCCCTACGGGCGCTGCGGGAGGTTGGCAACACAGTCATCGTGGTCGAGCACGACCCGCAGGTGATGTTGGCGGCCGACCACCTGATCGACATGGGTCCCGAAGCCGGACAGGGGGGTGGGCGGATCGTCGCTCAAGGGACTCCGGCAAAAGTCTCCCGCTCGAACGGGTACACCGGGCGCTGGCTGCGCGGCGAACGCGGCCTCGACCGATATGAGCGGGTAGAGCCGCGAGCCTGGCTGACGGTCCTGGGAGCACGCGCCAACAACCTGAAAGGCGAGCGGGTCGAACTGCCCCTGGGTGTCCTGGTGGGAGTATGCGGCGTATCCGGCTCGGGCAAGTCCACCCTGGTGGCGGATACGCTCGGACGGGCGCTGGCGCCCAAACGCCAGACCACCTCGGTCGCTTTCGAGCCGGTCGATCCCGGCGAACACGATGCCATTCAAGGCGCACCCGCCCGGACCCTGCTGGTCGACCAGTCCCGGGCCGGGATGGGCAGCCCGGCGGCTTACCTCGACTTGACCCGGCCGCTGCAAAACCTGTATGCTCTCAGCCCTGACGCAATCGCTCTCGGCCTGAGCGAGACACAGCTGGCACAGCGCTGCTCGGCCTGTGGAGGCTCCGGCCTGCTGACACTGGACATGGCCTTCCTGCCGGACGTGCAGGTGGTCTGCGAGACCTGCCGCGGCACAGGCTGCACTGCCGAAGCCTGGGATGTGCACCTGCAGGGCATTTCCCTGCCGGAGGCCTTTGGGCTGACGATCGATGAAGTCTTCAACCTGTTCGGCCAGGATGAGCGGTTGCGGCGGCCCTTACAGGCGGCTCGCGACGTGGGACTGGGTTACCTTAGCCTGCGCCAGCCGGGTCACGCTCTTTCGGGCGGGGAAGCCCAGCGCCTCAAGATCGCCGGCGAGCTGAGCCGCAAGGTCCCGGCCGGGACACTCTACCTGCTGGACGAACCCTCCATCGGCCAGCACCTGGAGGACGTGCTGCGCCTGGCGGGCGTGCTTCGACGGCTGGTGGCGGAGGGCGGGTCGGTGCTCCTGGTGGAGCACCACGTCCATCTATTGGCAGCCTGCGACTGGCTGGTGGAGTTGGGCCCGGTCGGCGGACCGGAAGGCGGGCACGTGATCGCCAGCGGCACGCCGGAGCAACTGGCGGCGGGGAACACGCCGACCGCGCCGTATCTTCGGCAGGTGCTCTCACAAATCCATCTGAAGAACAGTGGAAAAGCCGGAGGCAAGGCATGACCTGGATGCCCCTGCTCCTGACCGATCCATCCCCCTGTCTGCGCTGGTTGGTATTGCGCGACCTGTTCCACCGCCCGGCGGACGACCCGGAGCTGCTGGAGCTGGCCGCCCTGCGGGAAACAGACGAGCGCGCTGTGGAGGTTCTGGCCCTGCAGCAACCGGACGGTTCCTGGCCGGCCGGCGCGCTGGCCCTGGGTCGCGCCGGAGGCAGCCGCACCTCGATGACCGCCTTCGCCCTGACCCGCCTGGGCTACCTGGGATTCGACGGGGCACATCCGGCGGTAGAACACGGAGCCGAATTCCTCTTCTCCCGCCAGCGGGCGGATGGCTCATGGCCCTTATCAGAGGAATTGTCCCTGACAGACGGCAGCAGTGAAATGCCGGCCCGTGAGCGTTACTCGATGATCCCGCTGCAGACTTCCCTGCCCCTGCGTGGGCTGGCTGCCTGCGGGTACGCCACGGACACACGCGCCGAGCGCGCCTACGAATGGCTGCTGGCTCAACGCCTGCCGGACGGCGCCTGGCCGACCGGAGAGGCGGCCGGCGTGCACGGCTATGTGGCGGGATACCGCCGCCTGGCGCACTCGCGCTGGGGCTGCCGCTCCAACACCACCGGAGCGCTGATCTGCCTGTCCCTGCATCCGCAGCGGCGCACCGGTGAGCCGGCCCGGCGGGCGCTGGACCACCTGCTCGGCCGGGAGACGCGCGAAGCTTATGCCATCGGCACGGAGGTCGCCCGGCTGGCCGGAGCCGAGAAGCCGCACGGTTTCTTTACCTACTTCGCCCGCTTCGATCTGGCGCTGGTACTGGACCTGTGCGCCCGGACAGGCCTTTCCAAAGAGGATGCGCGCTTGGCAGACTTGCTGGAATTCATCCAGGGATTACAGGGGGAGTTTGGGTTATGGGAGTACCGCGAGCAGCCGCAAGTCTCCCGCTGGTTGACTTTTGACCTTCTGAGATCAATGTCACACCTGGAGGCAGTGTCGGGCTGGATCGGCGAGGAGCCGCGCACTCCCTTCCGTCCCTATCCAAAGAGGGATTGAAGCCGGGAGTCGATTAGGTTTAATCAAGAACCGCCTATGTCATAGGCGGTTCTTATCAATTAGGAAAAGGAAATCTGAGGGATTTACAGCGGAGGCAGGGATGGAGGTGGGGCAGCCTGCTTTTTTCCAGCGGCGTTCCACCACAGCAAACCGCCCAGTGCGCCCAGGCCGGCCATCAAAACCACCGAAATGAGGGACAGGCAGAAGTTGACGCCGAGCTGGGCGGCCCAATACTCTCCAGTAGTCATGGATGATCCCAATGAAATACCCAATTGCTGCATGAGTTGAGCGATCTTCTCCGGGCCGACAGAGGCCGCATTGATGATCGCGCCGATCATCTCACCGATGATCACGCCTGCACCGGCTATGGCGCCGGCGATGGCGCCAGACCTGGTCGCCACGGGTTGGCCGGACGGCTTGCCAAATATACCGGCCACGTAACCGGCCGCCAGGCCCAGCAGCAGCGCCGCGCAGGGAACACAATAAGGCAGGACCAGCGTTACTCCCAACGCGACCACGAGCATGATCCCCCCGAAAATCAAACCAGATTTGTACATTTTCCTGCCTCCTGTATCATTTGAAAGATTGGATTGGGTGCATTTTCAGTGTATACCGGCCTCGTTTTCAATCCTAGGAAATCCCCAGAGGGAGTGTCTTTATTGTACAACGGATAACAGGATATACAAAAGAGGTGTGAACAGGTAAGAAGGATACATTCCGTCACAATCAATCACTTCTCTTGACACCATCTTGATGCGTTTGGGTTGTTTTTTGTCATTCCCTTGACACGACTCTTTATACAATATCTATGACTCTGGAATTGTGCTGAAGTTTGGATTCATGATGAAAGTAAAGAAGTTTCCAAAAGCACTGAAATATGCAATCCGAGCCCTGCCGTTGGCGGGTGCCGCGGCTACAACCGCGATACATCTCTCACGAGTTGGTCAGCAGTTTATGGTATTGATTGTCCTGGTGTGGATCCAGGTTTATTTTTTCCTTGAAATATTCCTGGCGGGGAAATAACAGCAGGAACGACCGAATTTTCGTCCCTGATTCTCTTGACACTTTCTTGAAGCCTTTCGGGGCTTTTTTGTCATGCGCTTGACGGGACTCTTTGTACAATGCCTCCAAGTAAGGAATTGTGCTGGAGTCAGCTTCAAGATGGCGACAAAAAATCTTCAGAAAAAGCTTCCCAAGACCGTAAGGTATGCGCTCCGTGCCATGCCGTTGGCTGGGGCGGTGGCATTTTCTTTCCTGCCTCTCCAACAGATCGGCCGGCAGTTTCTTATCTTGATCGTTCTGGTGTGGGTGCAGGTTTACTTCGTCCTAGAGCTATTCATGGCTGGGAGATAACGCCGGTATGCCTGAATCGCGAGTGCGCATCCTGGTGGTGGACGATGAACGGCCCATCCGGCGCTTTTTGAATGCTTCCCTGAACGGGCAATATACGGTTCTGGAAGCCGCCACTGGAGAAGAAGCCCTGGCCGCCGTCGTTTCCAGCCGCCCGGATGTGATCATCCTTGACCTGGGGCTTCCCGATATGGACGGGTTGGAGGTCACCCGCCGGCTGCGGGAGTGGACGCAAATCCCGATCATCATCGTCTCAGTGCGCGACCAGGAAGAACACAAGATTGCCGCCCTGGACGCCGGTGCAGACGATTACCTAACCAAGCCTTTCGGCGTGGGCGAGCTGACCGCCAGGGTGCGGGCCGCCCTGCGGCGGTCGGCGCAGCCTGAGGCGGAACCGGTCTTTGAGAAGGACGACCTGCTGGTTGATTTGGCCCGCCGGAATGTGGAATCCCACGGCCAGACGGTCAGCCTGACGCCTACCGAATATGACATCTTACGCATTTTGGTCCAGCACGCCGGGAAAGTTCTCACGCATGACCAATTGATCCGCTCTATCTGGGGCAGCGAGAGTGTAAAAGGCGACGAAGATTCCCACCTCCTGCGGGTCAATGTCAGCAACCTGCGTCGAAAACTGGAAGCCGATCCTTCCCGTCCGCGTTACATTGTGACCGAGCCGGGAGTCGGCTACAGGCTTAAAACTGCTTGATATCCTTTCCTCCTCACTATCATTTATTTAATCCATAAAACATCTCCCCTCTTAAGGAAACTCATGATTTTCTCTATTGCACTGCTCATCGTTATCGTCTTTATTGCCTTCCGGCTGGCGCCGGTTGAGAAAAAAGAACATGCTGCCATCCACGGCGCCGGTCAGATTGGTCTGCTGGCCGCAGTGGCCCTCTTCGGAGTGGATTATTTCACCTCCTATTTCTATGCCACCGGCGAAATGATGAGCGCGCTGCATCCTTACAATTTGCAGAAGTACGCCTTCATCGCCGTGGCTGTGATTGCCTCTGCTAACTTCGCATTTGGCGCCCTGTATATGTATTCCCTGGGTATATTCAACGAGGGTGGTGGCTCGTACACAGCCTCGATGCGCTACCTGGCTCCCGGCTTAAGCCTGATCGTGGCAGTAGTCCTGCTCCAGGATTACATTTTCACCATTGTCGTTTCCGCCCTTTCCGGCGTGGACCAAATTCTTTCCATCACGAACTCTTATAATATTTCCTGGATGATTCATGTGGGTCTGGGGATTGCCATCGCTGCAGTCACCTGGTTCCTGACTATCCGCGGGCGCGGTGAGTCTTCCCGGGTGGTCTTTACGATGCTGGGCATTTTTGTCATGTTGACCATCAGCATGGCCATAGGCTTGTTTATTGCCAAAGGCAGAGGCGCAGCGGTTCTCCCCTATACGCCTCCAACGGTAACCCCGACCATCTGGAAGGCGTTATATCACATGCTGACCGCTTCCATGAAAGGCCTGGTAGCCCTGAGCGGATTGGAAGCCATGTCGAACGGTATTCAATTTGTTATTCATGAAGATTTCGCCTTGGTCAAATGGGGGAAGGTTCATTTGACCAAATTGAATGGCCTCTGGAATTTCTATAGTGGTAAAGCCGGCATTGGCCGCCTAGTACAGACTTCCTTCCTGTTCTATGGCGGCATTACCACGGCTTTCCTAACCTACTTTGCAATCCATTTCAACGCTTTCGATGGTGTGGCCGGACGCTCCCTAGTTGCCAATCTTTCTTTCATCGGCTTTACCCAGATACCCGGAGGAACCATTCTTTATTGGGCCTACCAGATCCTGGCAGTGGGCTTATTGGCGGCTGCCTCCATGACCGCCTTTCAGGACTTGCAGGCCACTGAATGGCGGGACGTCGCCATCGGCGAAATCCCGGAGATCATCGTCTATCGTGACAAACGTGGCACCTTCACGCGTTCGGTCACCATTGCGTTTGCCGTGGTGACCCTTATCATTATATTGATCCGTGGCAAGACCGCCCTTGGCATCCCCTACTATGGGATTGGCGTTTTCATGCCGATCATGATGATGGGGTTTGCCGTCCGCAAGCACATCCTGGCGACCTATCCAAAAGGCGCCAAGCGGACCTGGGGGGCCATCGGCGCCGGCTTTGCGGCCATCCTTTCCGGTATCGTTTTTGTCGGTCAGATCGCCGGCAAATGGACCGAAGGCGGTTGGATCGTGCTGATCTCCTTCAGCCTGCTGGCGCTGACGGCCAACCTGGTGCTGATCTCACCCATCGGCCGGCGCGAGCCAAAACAGATCCACCGCATCGTCCGCGAGAAGGCCCGTGTCCAGGGCGCCATGGCCTCCATAGTGGAATGGCAATCCCTCAAGATGCAGGAATACCGCTACAGCGTGCTCTTGGCCATCTCACGCTTCTGGCAGTTATTCGGGATTAACCGGCCCATTCGCTACGACCCGCCCATCCCGGCCGGGGATTACAATCACGCCATACATGTCGATCTCCCCAGCGCTCCTTCACTGCTCGAGCAGTATATCGACAGCCAGCCCAACCCGCCCAGGCTGGGCGGCCGGCCCAGGCAAACCGCCCCCGGGAACACGGAAGGCAAAGACGAATAAATATACTGAAGAAACTTTAGATGAGAACTCCCTGATCTCCCGGTACCTCTATAGCGCCGGGAGATTTTCATGGGATTTGATTATTTCTTGATGAATTTGGCCTTTTTTTTGTGCCAATTTTGATAGGAGTATAAGTATATTTATGCTGCAAATGAATGAGTATAACCTGGAGGTATTTTATTATGGCTGATCTTGCCTACGTGCTTCTTACAATCCTTTTCCTGGCCGCCAGTTGGGGCTTTATCGTTTTCTGCGACCGCCTGATGCAGGAGAAAAAGAAATGAACGCCATCTATCTCCTGACCGGCCTGATCACGCTGGCATTATTCATCTACCTGATCATCGCCCTGCTAAAACCGGAGTGGTTCGAATGAACGTTTATAGTTGGGTCCAACTTATCTTTTACATGGTTGTCCTGATCGTCCTGGCCAAGCCGCTGGGTGCCTTTATGGCCAGGGTTTACCAGGGCGAACGGACCTTTTTGGATCCTGTCCTGCGGCCGGTTGAGAAGGTCATCTACCGCCTGAGCGGTGTCCACCCGGATGAGGAAATGAATTGGAAAGTCTATGCCGTGGCGATGCTACTCTTCAACGGGCTGGGGCTGCTGGTGGTGTATCTCCTCCAGCGCCTGCAAGGCTTCCTGCCGCTCAACCCGCAGGCTTTCGGCGCGGTCACGCCTGACTCGTCCTGGAATACGGCCGTCAGCTTTGCCACCAACACCAACTGGCAGGGCTACGGCGGCGAGACCACCATGAGCTACCTGACCCAGATGCTGGCCCTGACCACCCAGAACTTCGTCTCGGCTGCCACAGGCATGGCCATCGTGATCGCCATGATCCGCGGCATCACCCGCCATACAGCCAAAACCATCGGCAACTTCTGGGTAGACCTGACCCGCACGGTGCTGTATATTCTCCTGCCGCTGGCCTTCATTTTGGCGCTCGCGCTGGTATCCCAGGGCGTAGTACAGACCTTTAGCCAGTACAAGACCGCCGCGCTGCTACAGCCAACCTCGGATGCCAACGGGAATGCCGTCACCCAGCAGGTCATCGCGGTCGGGCCGGCCGCTTCTCAGATCGCCATCAAACAGCTCGGCACCAACGGCGGCGGCTTCTTCAATGCCAACTCGGCCCATCCCTTCGAGAACCCCACGCCATTGTCCAATTTTCTGGAAGTGCTCTCCATCCTGATGATCCCGGCCGCCCTCTGTTACACCTTCGGAAAGATGGTCGGCGACACGCGCCAGGGCTGGGCCATCCTGGCCGCCATGACCATAATATTTGTGGTTCTATTGGCTGGGACGGTGTGGGCCGAGCAAACCGGCAACCCGGCCATCGCCTCGCTGGGTGTGGATGTCAAACAGTCAGCCATCAACCCTGGCGGGAATATGGAAGGCAAGGATGTGCGCTTCGGCGTGGCCAACTCGGCTTTGTGGGCCACTGCCACGACGGCAGCATCCAACGGCTCTGTTAACTCGATGCACGACTCGAATATGCCCCTGGGCGGCATGATCCCACTGTGGCTTATCCACTTGGGGGAAGTGATCTATGGCGGGGTTGGCTCCGGGCTTTATGGGATGCTCGCTTTTGTGATCGTGGCCGTCTTCGTCGCCGGGCTGATGGTCGGGCGCACCCCCGAATACCTGGGCAAGAAGATCGAAGCCTACGAGATGAAGATGGCCTCTCTGATCCTGTTGATCCCTGTTTTTACAGCTTTGGTGGGCACCGCCATCGGGGTGATGTCCGCGGCGGGGAAAGCGACCATCTACAACCCTGGCCCGCATGGCTTCAGCGGAAGTGTTGTATGCCTTCTCTTCCGCCACTGGGAATAACGGCAGCGCCTTTGCCGGGTTGGGAGTCAACACGCCCTTCTATAACACCGCCCTAGGCATCATCATGTTCTTCGCCCGTTACTGGCTGGCCATCCCGGCCCTGGCCATCGGCGGTTCACTGGCCTTAAAGAAGAAAGTCCCGGTGGCCGGCCCAGGGACACTCGCTACGCATACGCCCCTCTTTATCTTCTGGCTGGTGGCGGTGGTCATCATCGTCGGGGCACTGGGCTTCCTGCCCGCCCTGGCGCTCGGTCCGATCGTCGAGCATTTAATGATCTTTCATTAAGAGTAACTGGAGTGCGGGCTTCAGCCCGCTATGAAACGATTATGACTTCTCAAATTAAAAAACAATCCTTTTTTCAGCGCGAGCTCTACCAGCGTGCCATCCTGGATTCTTTCGTAAAACTTAACCCTCGCCGCATGGTGCGCAACCCGGTCATGTTTGTAGTGGAAGTGGGCAGCCTGCTCACCACCGTATTATGGATCCAGGCGCTTTTCGGCAAAGGCGAGGCCCCGGCCGGGTTCATCGGCGGGGTGGCCCTGTGGCTGTGGTTCACGGTCCTCTTCGCCAATTTCTCCGAAGCGTTGGCGGAAGGGCGCGGCAAGGCCCAGGCCGAAGCGCTGCGCAAGACCCGCCAGACCACCCAGGCCAAGAAGCTTTCCCATCCGGACCGGCAAGCGAAATATGAACTGGTCACCTCTTCAGCGTTGCGTAAAAACGACCTGTTCCTGGTGGAAGCCGGCGACATACTCCCTGTAGATGGGGAGATCCTCGAAGGTATCGCCTCGGTGGATGAAAGCGCCGTCACGGGCGAGAGCGCCCCCGTCATCCGCGAATCTGGCGGAGACCGCAGCGCCGTTACCGGCGGGACGCGCCTGCTCTCCGACTGGCTGGTGGTGCGCGTCACCGCCGATCCGGGCGAGGGCTTCCTCGACCGGATGATCAGCTTGGTGGAAGGCGCTAAACGCCAGAAAACGCCCAACGAGATCGCCCTGGACATCCTGCTGGCAGGCTTCACCATCATCTTCCTGATCGTCTGCGCCACGCTGTTGCCGTATTCCCTTTACAGCGTCCAGACGGCCGGTCACGGCACGCCCATTACCATCACCGTGCTGGTAGCCCTGCTGGTCTGCCTGATCCCGACCACCATTGGCGGCTTGCTTTCCGCCATCGGCATCGCCGGTATGGACCGCATGATCCAGCGCAACGTCATAGCCATGTCAGGGAGGGCCGTGGAAGCCGCCGGGGACGTGGATGTGCTGTTATTGGATAAAACCGGCACGATCACTCTGGGCAACCGCCAGGCTGTAGAACTGCTCCCAGTCAAGGGTGTTCCTGCCCAGGTTTTGGCCGAAGCCGCCCAGCTGGCCTCACTGGCGGATGAGACTCCTGAAGGCCGCTCGATCGTCGTGCTGGCCAAGGAAAAGTACGGCTTGCGCGGGCAGACCATGGGCCCGACTGAAGCAGCTCCGCTGGGAATGCACTTTTTTCCCTTCTCCGCCCAGACACGCATGTCGGGGGTGGACTTTGATGGCACCTCCATCCGCAAGGGTGCCCCGGATTCGATGTATGGCCTGATCCAGCAGGACAGCAAACTGGTCCCGGAGGATCTGAAAACGATCGTCGACCGGATTGCCCGCACCGGCGGGACCCCCTTGGTGGTGGCCCGCAACTGCGAAGCCCTGGGGGTGGTCCACCTGAAAGATATCGTCAAAGGTGGGATCAAGGACCGCTTCGCCCAGTTGCGCAAAATGGGCATTAAGACCATTATGATCACAGGCGACAACCCACTCACGGCCGCGGCCATCGCTGCCGAGGCCGGAGTGGACGACTTCCTGGCCCAGGCCACGCCCGAGGCCAAGCTCAAGCTGATCCGCGATTCGCAGGCCGGCGGCAGGCTGGTCGCCATGACCGGCGACGGTACCAACGACGCCCCTGCCCTGGCGCAGGCCGACGTGGCTGTAGCCATGAATACCGGCACCCAACCCGCCCGTGAGGCTGCCAACATGGTTGACCTGGACAGCAACCCCACCAAGCTGATCGAGATCGTTGAAATCGGCAAGCAGCTCCTGATGACGCGCGGCGCCCTGACCACCTTCAGCATCGCCAATGACGTCTCGAAATATTTCGCCATCATCCCGGCCGCCTTTGCCACCACTTATCCGGCTCTAGGCGTGCTGAACGTCATGCGCCTGGCCACCCCGCAGAGCGCCATCCTTTCGGCGGTTATCTTCAATGCCTTGATCATCATTGCCCTGATCCCGCTGGCGCTCAAGGGCGTTCCTTACCGTGCCGTCGGCGCGGCCCGCCTGCTGCGTGACAACCTGCTCATCTACGGCGTAGGCGGTCTGATCGCCCCATTCATAGGCATCAAACTGATCGACATGCTCCTGGTGGCGCTGCATTTGGTTTAAAAATATTGGAGCGCGGACTTGAGTCTGCAAATTTGCAGGCTAAAGCCTGCACTCCGAGAATAGGAGACTACCCATGAAACAAACTCGTTTTTCACTCACCCTTCGCTATCTTCGCAACAGCCTGTTGGCCGTCCTGTTGGTGGCTGCTACTACAATCCCCATGTTCCTGATTGGAAGGGATACCCTCGGTGAGGCTGTGATCGCCCTGGTTTACCTTGTTCCTGTGACCTGGGCAGCCAACCGTTGGGGCCAGTTACCCGGCATCTGCGCCGCCCTGACGGCTGCTCTGGCCTTCAATTTCCTCTTTATCCCACCCTTCTATACCTTTGCGATTGGACGCCTGGAAGGCTGGTTGTTGCTGGCTATTTTCCTGGGCGTGGCCATCATCGTGGTGGAACGCATCCAGGCCA
Organism: uncultured Chloroflexia bacterium; assembly: GCA_963831885.1. GTDB lineage: Bacteria > Chloroflexota > Anaerolineae > Anaerolineales > Villigracilaceae > UBA877. Next base: position 150,959 of record CAWHSJ010000007.1, read on the forward strand.
GCCTGTCGCAGGCGCGTGAAGCCGTTTTCATGTACGAGATGAGCGCGGCCATCTCCAACCTGCGCACGCCGGAGGCCATCGCTTACTCCATTGCCCGCCAGGTCCAGCAACTATTCCAGGCATCCCAAGTGAATGTCATCTTCCATCCGGACAAGAACTCACCCGCTATTGCCGTTAGCGCACCCGATAACGAACAAAGCACCGGCCGCCCTGACCGCCTCTTGCCCATCATTAATTCCTGGGGCTTTGTTGGCGAGATCCAGATCTGGCGTGGAGTAACGTTGGAACTACCAGCAGTGGAAAGCCGCTTGTTTCAGAATTTCGCCCAGCAGGCTGGCCGCGCCTTCGAGCGTACCCATCCATTCGAACCCGGGAAAAATGGCAATGGTGCTCTTTCCAAAGTCTCTATCAAATAAAAGGTCAAAATGCGTAAACAAATTCGTCCGGCCTTGATGGCCCTCCTCATTTTTACGGTCCTGACCGGCCTGATCTACCCTCTGGTTGTGACCGGGATCGCCCAGCTCGTTTTTCCGCGCCAGGCCAATGGCAGCCTGATCCTCAATAATGGCCAGGTGGCCGGCTCGGCGCTGATCGGGCAATCCTTCGACGGCCCGAAGTATTTCTGGGGACGCCTTTCTGCCACGGGGCCTTACCCCTATAATGCAGCCGCTTCTTCCGGGTCCAACTACGGACCGACCAACCCGGCCCTGCTGGACGCCGTCAAGGCCCGCATCGCCGCCCTGAAAGCCGCCGATCCGACCAACACCCAGCCCATCCCGGTGGACCTGGTAACCGCCTCCGGCTCCGGTCTGGACCCTGACATCAGCGTTGCCGCAGCTCTATACCAGATTCCCCGTGTCGTCCGTGAGCGCGGACTGAGTGAATCCACTGTGCGCACTCTGGTGGACAAATACACTGCCGGCCGCACGTTCGGCTTCCTCGGCGAACCCCGCGTAAACGTCTTGGAACTAAATCTGGCGCTCGATGCATTAAAATAAACTCCATCCCCCGAAGAACGGATGGAGGAAGCCCGGGAGGAGGTCAATTCTCCTCCCCCCTCCCTTCTCCTCGATAAAAACATTTGCACTATCAGAACATTTGTGCTATAATAAAGGCGTGCAGGAAACGTCTCTCTCTCATCGCACTGCGCCAGCCGGGAATAAAAATGTCCTCGATCATGCCTTATTTATGGCCATCCCTTCCCCGCAGCCTCCGCCTTCGGATACTTTCAACAGCTTCCCCTGTGGAAATCAGCAATCTAAAATCTTTAATCATCAATTTCATTATTCGTTCCGCGCATTCTTGAAAAGAGTGACTTTAATTCCATCGGTCCCCTATTCCCCGCTCACCTATTTCCTATTTACCATTCCCCTGTTCACTATTCTCTGCCATCTACTATTCGTTTCGTATTCGTTTTAAAAACAGCCCTTTCTCATACCACATAATTTATGAAAGAACTCCAAGAGCAATCTTCGTTCCTCGATTTTTCAAAACGAATAGAATAGAAGCCCTTCCAGTGCCCCATTACCATTCTGAAACTAGATATAAAAAGTAGTATAGTATGCCTATGTCTGCCACCCCTCCCCGCCCCGATCCCGATGCGCTCCTTGCCCGTATCCAGGCCGAAGAGCAGCAAAATAACCGCGGCCAACTGAAAGTCTTCTTGGGCTACGCCGCCGGGGTGGGCAAGACCTACGCCATGCTGGAAGCGGCCCACCAACGCTTGAACGAGGGGGTGGATGTGGTGGTCGGGTACGTCGAGACTCACAAGCGCCCCGAAACCGATGCACTCGTCCTTGGGCTGGAAGTCATCCCGCGCGCCCACATCACCTATCGCAATGTCGAACTGACCGAAATGGACATCGACGCGGTTCTGCAGCGCAATCCACGCCTGGCACTGGTAGACGAATTAGCGCATACCAACTCGCCTGGTTCCCGTCATGCTAAGCGCTATCAAGACGTGGTCGAGCTGCTCGAAGCGGGCATCGACGTATATACCACCCTCAACATTCAGCACATCGAAAGCCTGAACGACGTGGTGGCCCAGATCACCGGGATGAAGGTGCGCGAGACCATCCCCGACCGGATTATCGACGACGTCAACGACATCGAGCTGGTCGACCTGCCCCCCGACGAGTTGATCAAGCGCTTGGCGGCCGGGAAAGTCTATGTCGCCGATCAGGCCCAACGCGCTATCCAGGAATTCTTTCGCAAAGGCAACCTGACCGCCTTGCGGGAGCTCTCGATGCGGCGGGCAGCCGAACGGGTGGATACCCAGATGCGCGCCTACATGCGCACCCGTGCCATCCCCGGTCCCTGGCCGGCTAGTGAGCGTTTGCTGGTCTGCATCAGCCCGGGAGCGCTGGGGGAGCGCCTTATCCGCACGGCCCGCCGCCTGGCAGATGAACTGAACGCCGAATGGTTCGCAATTTATGTAGAGACGCCGGACGATGCTCGCCTTTCGCCGCAACAGCGCGAACAGGTGGCGGCTTCCCTGCGCCTGGCCGAGGAATTGGGCGCCCGCGCCGTCAGTCGGCCGGGACAATCTGTGGTCCAGACGGTGCTGGAATACGCCCAACGCCACAATATAACCAAGATTATTGCCGGCAAACCGGTCCGTTCCCGCTGGATCGATGCACTGCGCGGCTCGGTGGTCGATAAACTGATCCGTGCCAGTGGGAATATCGACGTGTATGTGATCAACAGCGAAGCCGAAGCGCAGACCCGCCAGATCGTGGAAGGCTGGCGGCCGCACCGTCCCCTCAGGCGCTACCTGCTGGGGTTGTTGCTGGTGGCCGCTGCAACCGGTCTCAGTGCCCTGATCGACCCTTTCATTTCACCGACCAACCTGATCGTCATTTATTTGCTCTCGGTTGTAGTGGCAGCCGTCTACCTTGGGCGCGGCCCGGCCATTGTAACGTCGGTTTTAGGCGTGATTGCTTTTGATTACTTTTTTGTACCCCCCCATCTTACTCTGGCAGTTTCCAATACTGAATATCTACTCACCTTCCTCGGCTTGCTGGCCGTGGGGATCGTGATCAGCCAGTTGACTGCCACAGTCCGTGGCCAGGCAGAGGCAGTCCAGCGCCGCGAAGCCGAGGCGGTCGAGTTGTATGAACTCGGGCGCGATCTTACTGTGGCAGCGAACCTGGAAGCAGTCTCCCAAGCTGCCATTGCGCATGTAGGCCAGACTTTTGGCCGGGAGGTGGCCATCTTCCTGCGGGAAGGCAACTCGGCCAAGGTTTTTTCCACCAGCCCGGGTCTGAAAATCTCGGAGAATGACCTGGCCGTCGCCGACTGGACCTTCGAACATGGCCAGACTGCCGGGCGCGGCACAGAAACCCTGCCTCAAGCCGCCATGCGCTACCAACCGCTCAAGACCACTCGGGGGGTGGTGGGAGTATTGGGCGTGAAGCCTCTCGACCTTTCCAGGCATTTAAACCGCGACCAGCTTCGTACTTTGGATGCCTTCGCCAACCAGATCGGCCTGGCCATTGAGCGCGCCAGCCTGGCTGAGCAGGCACGCCAGGCCGAGCTCCTGGAGGTGACCGATAAACTCCAGAGCGCCCTGCTCAACTCCATCTCGCATGACCTGCGCACACCCCTGGTTTCCATCACCGGCGCTCTGAGCAGCCTGGCGGATGACCAGATCTCCCTGGATGAGACTGCCCGTCGCAGCCTGATTGAGACCGCCGGCGAAGAAGCCGACCGGCTCAACCGGCTGGTGGGAAATTTGCTGGATATGACTCGCCTGGAATCAGGTGCCATGCGCATTAAGAAAGAATTCTGCCGACATCCAGGACCTGGTGGGCGCAGCCCTTGAAGATCTGGGCGACCGCCTGGAAAACCGTCCGATCAACATCCACATCCCCGAGGAGCTACCACTCATCCAGCTTGATTTTGTCTTGATCGAACGCGTTCTGGTGAACGTCATCGACAATGCCTTAAAGTATTCGCCAGACGGCTCCCCCATCGAGATCAACGCCCATACTACAGGAGCATTCCTCGAGATCGATGTGGCCGATCGCGGCACTGGTATCCCGCCCGAAGATTTGAACCGCGTCTTTGATAAGTTCTACCGCGTCCAGCGGCCGGATAACGTTAGCGGCACCGGACTGGGTCTGTCGATCAGCAAGGGCATTCTCCAGGCGCATGGTGGTTTCATCTCCGCCGAAAATCGTCCGGATGGCGGTACAATTATTACCATATCCATTCCGATGCAGTGACCGAAATGGCAGAATCAGATTTACGCATCCTGGTAGTAGACGACGAGCGATCCATCCGCCGCTTCTTGAAAGCCTCCCTGGGCAGCCAGTTCGTTATCCTGGAAGCCACCAGCGGGGAAGAGGCGCTTGCAGCCGTTGCCACCGAGCATCCCGACATCGTCATTCTTGACCTGGGACTGCCGGATATCGACGGTGTGGAAGTGACCCGGCGGCTGCGCGAATGGAGCCAGATCCCCATCATCATCGTTTCGGTGCGCGAACGGGAACAGGACAAGATCGCCGCCCTGGATGCGGGCGCGGACGATTATTTGACCAAGCCGTTCGGGGTGGGTGAACTGATGGCCCGGCTGCGGGTTGCCTTGAGGCGGTCCATCCAAAACGATCAAGAGCCTGTTTTTACCTCGGGCCATCTGATAGTGGATCTGAACCAGCGCGAAGTAAGAGTCAATGAAAATCCTATTTCGCTCACCCCCACGGAATATGACCTGCTGAGGACACTGGTTAAGCACGTCGGGAAAGTCCTGACGCATGACCAGCTCCTGCGGGCCGTCTGGGGAACGGCTTACGAGAGTGAGACGCATATGCTGCAGGTCAACATCAGCAACCTGCGCCGAAAGATCGAACCGGACCCAAGCCGGCCCACTTATATCGTTACGGAACCAGGGGTGGGATACAGGTTAAAAGTTTTGTAAAGTAGGCTGCCTGGGGGATAAATACACGGGCAGATTGTTTCCAAAACATTTCACGGCAAGAACGGGCGGTTTTGGAGGCTTCCATGACCCGCGCAAATTCCCCCTCCTCGAACTGATGGAAAGAAAACAACAAATGTGTTTGGAAGTCAAATAGGGTTATCTTGACGTTTTCTTGATACAATTCGCCTGTTTATTGACATTTAATTGACTCACCTGGTGTAGAGATGACCGGCCGTACTTATCAAGTTCAACGAACGGACTGAAGGATACCAAGAAACCTATGTTCTTCTCGATTGCATTACTTATCGTGATCTTCTTCCTTGCCTACAAGACGGCCCCGGTGGAAAAAAAGGAGCACGCCATGATCCACGGCGCCGGTCAGGTCGGCCTGCTAGCAGCCGTGGCCCTCTTTGGAGTAGATTACTTCACCTCGTATTTCTACGCCACCGGCGAGATGATGAATGCCCTGCATCCGTATAACCTGCAAAAATATGCATTTGTAGCGGTGATCATCATCGCGGTTGCAAACGCAGTCTTCGGTTTTCTATATATGTTTTCCCTGGGCATTTTTAATGAGGGGGGCGGGTCATTTGCTGCAGCGATGCGGTACCTTGGTCCAGCTTTGAGCCTGGTGGTGGCAGTAGTACTGATCCAGGACTACATTTTTACAATCGTGGTTTCGACTCTTTCCGGCGTTGGACAATTATTGTCGCTGCGGAACGCGATGGGGATCCCATGGTTCTGGCATTTTCTAATCGGGGCAGTGCTGGTTATTTCCACCTGGTATCTGACCATCCGCGGGCGCGGGGAATCCGCGCGGGTGGTATTCACGATGCTCGGGATTTTTATTTTGCTGACGATAGTCATGGCAATTGGTTTGTTTTTGGCCAAAGGGCACGGGGAGGCGGCTCTTCCATACCAACCCGCGCAAGCAACTCCATCCCTCTGGACAGCCATGTACCATATGCTGACAGCATCGATGAAGGGGCTGGTCGCGTTGAGCGGTCTGGAGGCCATGTCCAACGGCATCCAGTTCGTCATCGATGAGGATGTAACCCTGGTGAAATGGGGGAAAAAGCATTTGCCGCAATTGAACAGTCTATGGCTATTTTATAGCGGCAAGTCAGGTATAGGTCGCTTTGTGCAAACCATCTTCCTTTTCTATGGCGGTATTTCTACAGCTTTCCTGGCGTACTTTGCGATACACTTTAATGCTTTCGATGGCATCCAGGGAAGGTCGCTGGTGGGTAACTTATCTTTTATCGGTTTTAACCAGATCCCCGGTGGCCTTATTCTCTATTGGGCGTACCAGATCCTGGCAGTTGGCTTACTGGCCTCTGCTTCGATGACGGCTTACCAGGACCTGCAGGCAATGGCCTGGCGGAATGTAGCCATCGGGGAAATACCCGAAATTGTTGTATATCGAAATCCGTCCGGGACATTCACGCGGCCGGTTACCGCTGCGGCCATCGCAGCGCTAGTCATCCAATTGCTGGTGAGAGGCAATCAAAGTTTGGCCGTACCATATTATGGCGTCGGCGTATTCCTCCCAATCATGGCAATGGGGCTGGCAATCCGCCAGCACATCCGAAAAACTGCCACCGGTAATAAGCGGAAGTGGGGCAGCCTTGGGGCAAGCCTTGCAGCCATTTTGGCAGGGCTTGTTTTTGTTGGTCAAATTGCCGGGAAATGGACGGAAGGCGGTTGGGTGGTTTTGATCTCGCTGGGTGTTCTTGTCCTCATGGCCCATGCCATTCTGATCAGCCCCATCGGATACCGGACGCCTAAGGATATTAACCGGATCATCCGCGAAAAGTCGCGCGTGCAGGGACAGATGGGGAATATCGTGGAATGGCAATCCCTGCGGGCCCAGGAATACCGCTACCGCCTCCTGGAAATCATCACAAAATTCTGGGAACTCTTTGGCGTGCGACGACCCCTGCGCTTTGAGCCGCCGACTGCGGCTGGAGACTATTCCGCTATGATGGAAAAGGGCGAGTCTGCCATATTACTGGAGCAACAATTCAAGAAATCGCACCGAAAAACCCGCCTTAATCGTCATCCCAAGGAAGCCGCACCCGCAAAGCATGCAGACCACAAAGGCGAGGGATAAACAACAAAAGTCAATTATGTCACGCACGGGGGAAAACTAACAATATTTTTCTAACGGAAACTCCCAAGCAGATGTACCTGCCCCGGAGTTTTCCTTTTTTCTTGACGATTTCTTGACATCTTTACTGCATACCTTGTCATTCCCTTGATGGAACTGCATGTAAAATCCAACCCGCTGTCTTGACGCAGTCTTGACACTTTTCTGGTGTTTATTGTTATCACCTTGACATGCCTTGATTTCATGACTGAGATGAACTCGATGGAAGATAATAAACCAATTGTTCTGGTTGTAGATGATGAACGGCCAATCCGGCGTTTTTTACAGGCTTCGTTGAGCGGAAAATATGTCGTGCTGGAGGCTGCCATGGGTGAGGAAGCCCTATTGGTCTGCGCCTCCGGGCGGCCCGACGCGATCATCTTGGACCTGGGCTTGCCAGATATAGACGGTGTGGAAGTGACCCGCCGCTTGCGCGAATGGACCCAGATCCCCATCATCGTTATCTCAGTGCGGGAACGGGAAGATGACAAGATCGCCGCACTGGATGCCGGCGCGGACGATTACCTGACCAAGCCTTTCGGCATGGGTGAGCTGATGGCCCGCCTGCGGGCAGCCCTCCGCCGCATAGTAACCCCGGAGAATGAGCCGGTTTACCAAGCCGACCGACTTACCGTTGATCTTACCCGTCACCAAGTCACCATTGACCGCCAGCCTATCTCACTTACCCCGACCGAATACGAAATCCTGCGAATCCTGATCCAGCATGCCGGGAAAGTCCTGACCCACCAGCAGCTCATTCACCTAGTCTGGGGAAACAGCTACGAAGCCGATTCGCATCTACTGCGTGTCAATATCAGCAATCTGCGTCGGAAGATTGAATCAGATCCCTCCTGGCCGCATTACATCTTAACAGAACCCGGTATCGGCTATCGCCTCAAAAACATAGAAGCTGACCGAACTGACTAAGAATTCTCGACAGAAATTGTCAACGCAAAGGTACAAACATGCTTTTCTCAATCGGATTGCTCATCGTGATCGTCTTCGTCGCCATCAAGGCCGCTCCCGTCGAAAAGAAGGAGCATGCGGCCATCCATGGGGCGGGGCAAATTGGTCTGTTGGCTGCCCTGGCCCTCTTTGGCGTGGATTATTTCACTTCTTATTTCTACGCCACCGGCGAAATGATGAGCGCCTTGCATCCCTATAACCTTCAAAAATACGCATTCATCGCGGTTGCGATAATCGCATTTGCCAACTTCGTTTTTGGGGCTTTGTATATGTATTCCCTAGGGATTTTTAATGAAGGGGGTGGGTCTTACACGGCCTCGATGCGGTATCTGGCACCCGGTTTAAGCCTGGTTGTTGCTGTAGTCTTGATCCAGGATTATGTATTTACCATTGTAGTATCTACGCTCTCCGGCGTTGATCAGGTCCTTTCGTTGCGAAATGCCATGGGGATACCGTGGATCTGGCACTTTCTGATCGGCGCCGGTCTGGCTGCAATCACCTGGTGGTTGACCATTCGCGGACGCGGCGAATCAGCCCGGGTGACCTTCGCGATGTTGGGCATATTCGTATTGTTGACCATTGTCATGATGGTGGGGCTGTTCGTCGCCAAAGGAAATGGGACGGCAGCATTACCTTACACGCAGACAAAGGCAACGCCCTCCATCTGGATGGCGGCCTATCACATGCTGACAGCCTCCATGAAAGGATTGGTGGCGCTGAGCGGTTTGGAAGCCATGTCGAACGGCATCCAGTTCGTTATCAATGAGGATGCGGGGCTGGTAAAATGGGGCAAGAAATTCCTGCCGCGGCTGAAAGGGTTGTGGGATTTCTACAGCGGAAAATCCGGCATCGGGCGTATTGTGCAAACGTCCTTCCTGTTCTATGGCGGAGTCACCACCGCATTCCTGGCTTATTTTGCCATCCACTTTAATGCCTTCGATAATGTCGCCGGCCGTTCCCTGGTGGGCAACCTGGCTTTCCTGGGATTCAATCAATTACCCGGCGGGAATATTCTCTATTGGGTGTACCAGATCCTGGCGGTAGCCCTGTTGGCCGCCGCTTCCATGACCGCTTTCCAGGATTTGCAGGCGACGGCCTGGCGGGATGTGGCGATTGGAGAGATTCCGGAGATTGTAGTTTACCGGAATGTGAAGGGAACATTCACGCGTTCGGTGACCGCCGGGTTTATTGTCGCGGTATTGATCCAATTCTTCGTCCGAGGCGATACCAGCGCAGCAGTTCCTTATTACGGTATTGGCGTTTTCATGCCAATCATGGTGATGGGACTCGCCATCCGCCAGCACATCCTGAAAACGAATCCAGTTGGGCCCAAGCGTTCCTGGGGAGCTTTTGGAGCCGGATTTGCTGCCATACTTTCCGGCATCGTCTTTATCGGCCAGATTATCGGTAAATGGTCCGAAGGCGGTTGGGTCGTGTTGATTTCGTTCAGCGTCCTGATCCTGGCTGCCAACTTACTGCTTATTTCTCCGATCGGATATCGTGAACCGAAACAGATCTACCGAATAGTGCGCGAGAAGGCCCGCGTCCAGGGCGCCATGGCCTCCATCGTGGAGTGGCAATCCTTAAGAATGCAGGAGTACCGCTATAATTTGATCGTATGGATCGCCCGGTTTTTCGAACTGTTCGGTGTCCGTCGCCCGATCCGTTATGAACCACCCGTACCCGCCGGAGATTACGATCACGCTTTACATGTAGATCACGCCGAGGCACCCTCATTGCTCCAGCAATATCTCGATAGCAAACCGAGACCACCGAAAGTTGGCGGTGCGCCTAAACAAACTGCTCCGGGTGATGCAGAGTCAAAAGAGGATTGAATCACCAAATAAGTTCAAAAAATGAGCAAGGGCGATCCCTTGCTCATTTTGGTACTAATTTGTTTATATTACCGTATTGCAGCATTCCGATTTGTGGGCGAACCGGTGGATAAAGCGGTTTCGCCACGTCTCTCCAATTTCCGTATCCCCAGCAGGACCAACCAATAGACCGTGAAGAATAAGACCGCCAGGCCGGTAACTTCATACAGGATTTTCATCGCCGGCAGAGCGGTATCCGTCCCTGAATAAATGCCGTGGAGAAGGCCGCCCAAATATCCGAGCAGGCTCAGATAGTGGATTACGCGGAAGGAGCGCATTCCAATCCGTCTCTTTATATAAAATGTGATTGTCACCAACAGGGTTACATAAAAGGAGATCACCCCGATGCCAACCCAGAACGGGCGGTATGGTGAGATGAATGGGACCAGGATCTGCGCCAACGAATACGGTAAATAGCGGTCCACCAGCAAGACTAGTATATGCACCAGCAAAAAGGCAATGGAGAGAAGCGAGATGAATTGGTGGAAATCATACGTAAACATGCGGTCGAGCATTTTATCCATATATTTACTGGTGACCGCCAGCCCCAATATAGTGGAAAACCATAGCAGAAGGTAGGCAATAATACCGGCTGAACGGGTTACATACCACCAGATCTGAACGCTGTTTGCAGCAAATAGCCAATTCATAAACTGGCCGATGGTCTGGCCGACGGGGGTCATGGAAACGAGCGCACCCACCACCACCAATCCGACAATGGCTACCGTGGCGAACAGGCTGATTGCTACCCTCAATGGAGAATAATATTCATCACCCTTCGTTTTAATTTCAGGCGGCATAGGCCACCTCCAGTCTTTTTTGTTTATTCCAGATTTTCCTCTCCCGATCCACTGCAAGATAGGAGAAGGGGATACCGCTGTTACGGGAAATCTCTTCTGACTGCTTCGGTCCGCCAATCAGCAAGGCCTTGGCAAAAACTTCAGCTTCACAGGCATGTTCAGCGATCACCGTTACGCTCACCCATTCTGTTTCAGCCGGTTCACCCGAACGGGGATCGATGAGGTGATGCCGGCTTTTATCACCCTGCTTCCAGGTGCGTTTCGTTATTGTGGAAGTGGCTACAGCGCCGGGTTCCACCCTCAACATGGTCAAAGTATTTTCAGGTTGAAACGGGTCTTCAAGCTCCACCGGCCATTGGGCCTGGCCCTGCGGCAACCCCACCAGAAACATATCCCCGCCGGCATTGACCGCACAGGTGGAAGCAAAGCCGGAAAGGATGATGGCGGCCTGTTCAGCGATCCAGCCCTTGGCGATGCCCCCCAGATCGAGGGCCATGCCAGCCGGCAGGCGGATCATCCGGTTTTCGTCATCCAGATCCATTTCGCTAAAGGAAGGATGATCCCCTGCCAACAGGGATTCAAACAGGGGTGCGGCGCCCTCTTCCCGCAAAACATCCATGCTGCGGTCATAGCCGATGCGGCGCAGGTCCGGCAAGATGGATGGATCGAACAGGCCGCGGGTCAGATGAAAAAAACGCCGGGCCAGGATGATCACAGCGAACAAGTCTGGCGAGGCCTTGAACCAGGTCTCCGTTGACCGGTTGAGTTCGGAGAGTTCGCTTGACTCTGAGAAGCGACTGAAGCGGTCTTCGCTGTCATGAATGAATTGCTCCGCCAGCTCGAAGCCTTTCTCAAGCTGACCGGCTTTTCCTTCCGCCGCCAGCAGAATGTCCGTGTTCATCGCCCGGAATTGGACTGTTTTCATTTCAAGAGCCCCCGGTTCTCATTCTTGGGAAACCCAGGCCTGATTGAGAATTGGTTTGGGCATTATTGTTCGAAAAGAAACCAAATCCATTATTGTTATTCCCAAAAGTCTGGATGGGAGGAAGAGTAGGCAGGGGGGCAATATCATTAGCCGCTTTTGTCGGCTGGACCGGCTTGGGAGAATGAGCCAAAATAATCCACCCGGCCATAAAACTTAATACGCTGGTGATGGCAAACCAATAACGGAGAAAGATCTTGAATGGTTTCACGGTACTCTCCTTAATTTCCATCGCGGCCGATCACTTTGATCTGCCCCTGGTTATTAATCTGGATGATGCCGTTATTCTGCAAATAAGTGAGCAATTGTTGGATCATCTGCATTTCCTGGCTGGCCTGACTCATCTGAGCCTGATCATTTTGAAGAGCAGCTTGATACTGCTGTTCACGCGCCTGGTACTGGCTGATCAAGCTCTGGAGTTGGGCAACCTGTGACGGATCTGACGAAGAAGTCGTTGTACTTTGCAGGGCGGCCTGAGATGGTGAATTCGAAACGGGAACGCTATTCGGGTTGACCGCTGCGTTCACACCCACGATCAACATGGACAATGCTACTATCCCCGTAATTACAAAAGCTGCCAGAAAAGCAATGAGTTGTTTTCGCATGGTTTAATCTCCACGAACTATTTTCTCCAGTATATAGAACGTAGATGAATATACGATGAATTGTCTGATATCATATTACCTATATTATTTCATTTCATCTTTTGGTCATGTTTGCGTGCTAGAATTTATTATATGAAAGTATTTATTCAGGAGGGCCGACATGCGTATCTTGCTGGTTGAGGACAACCGTCGCCTGAGCGACTCCTTGCGGATGATCTTGCAGGAAGACGGCTACGCGGTGGATACCGCCTATGATGGCATAGACGGAGAAGAAGCCGGCCTGCTTCCCGGCTACGATGTAATCATTCTGGATATCATGCTGCCCGGCAAGGATGGCCTGGAGGTATGCCGGGAATTACGCAACCGGCGCATAAACACGCCCATCCTGATGCTGACTGCCCGGGATGCCCTGGAAGACAGGGTGATCGGGTTGGACAGCGGGGCGGACGATTACCTGGTGAAGCCCTTCGAAGTGGATGAACTGCGCGCCCGCATCCGCGCCCTGTTAAGACGAGAATCCACTGACAAAACCGGCCTGCTCAATGTGGCCGACCTGGAGCTTGACCCGGCCACCCACTCGGTCCGGCGCGCCGGACAGCAGATCGAATTAACGGCGAAAGAGTTTTCTTTACTGGAATATATGATGCGCCACCCCAACCATCTCATCACCCGAGAAATGGCGGAGCAACACCTGTGGAGTTATGATCACCTGGTCGCCTCCAATGTAGTGGATGTATACATCCGCCGCCTGCGGCGAAAACTGGATGACCCCTATCCGGTCAAACTCTTTGAAACATTGCGCGGGGCGGGATACAAAATAATTGATCCAGAGAAACGATGAAGAAAGAATGAAATCCCAGAAAATCCCCGCTATTAGGAAAAAGGTTGGTTTCCCTTTTCCATAGCATACGCTTCAAATTGGTTCTCTGGTTTGCCGGAATCCTTAGCAATCGTGCTGGCAGCATTCAGCATTTTTGTCTATGTCAAACAAGCGCGGGACATACAAGGCCAGGCCGGATTCCAGCTTGAACGTAAATTGACCTTACTGGAAGAAACCCTTACGATGTCTCCCAATGGGTTCCTTGTCCCCCAAGGAGTACTTCAAGATACCGATATTCTGATCCTGGTCGCCCCTGATGGTAGTGTGGTCGCCAGCCACGGGCCAATTCCCGCCCAGGATGCGAGTCTTTTGGCCGCACGCGCACAACAGGAACACATCGAACAAAGAAATCCGCCGGATGGCTTCGTTTCCTGGTCACAAGGGAACCTGACACCCAAGGCGAATTATATATTCGTGACTATTCCCATCGGTACGATCCCAGGTCGGAGCGGGCTGGTCATCCTTGGCAGTCCACTCGATCCCTATGGCCTGTTTGGCAGGTTAATCTTCACCCTGGTGGCAGGCAGCTTGTTGACCCTGTTGATTGCGCTCGTTGGCGGTTTTTGGCTGGCTGACCGGGCCATGCGGCCCGTCCATACGATCACACAAGCCGCCCGCACCATCGGCGAGACAGACTTAAGCCGGCGTTTAAATATGAAAGGCAAGGATGAGCTGGGCGAATTGGCCAATACGTTCGATGGAATGCTGGCGCGCTTGCAGGCGGCTTTCGAGCGTCAGCGCCAGTTTGTCGCCGATGCCAGCCACGAATTACGCACACCCCTGACCATCGTTAACCTGGAGACAAGCCGCGTTCTGGCCTCCCGCCGCCCGCCGGAAGACTACCAGCATGCGCTGGCGATCATCCGCAGTGAAAACGACTTCATGAGCAGCCTGGTCAACGACCTGCTGACTCTGGCTCGTATGGACGCAGGGCAAACAACTATCGAGAAGGCCCCGGTGGACTTAAGCGATGTGGCTGTTGAGACCGTCGAACGCCTGACGCCACTATCCACCCGCAACAAGGTCAGGCTGGAAACGGGTGAACTGCCCGAAGTGCACATTCTTGGAGACCGGCAGTACCTGGTCCAAATGATCAGCAACCTGGTGGAAAACGGCATAAAATATACCACCGGGGAGGACAAACGGGTTCACATTGAAACCGGCAGAACGGATGGCGCCGCATGGGTGCGCATCTCGGATTCCGGTCCGGGCATCGCCCCGGAGCATATTCCTCACCTGTTTGACCGTTTCTATCGCATCGACAAGTCACGGGCGCGTAATGGTGAAGCCGATGGCGATCCTAAAGCTCCCAACGGCAGCGGGCTGGGGCTTTCCATCGTCCAATGGATCGCCCATGTCCATGAGGGGGAGGTCCATGTGGAGAGTAAAGTTGGAGAGGGAACCACTTTCGAAGCCAGGTTTAAAGCCATATAGCCAATTGCCGTTCGTGATTTAGCCACTCCCGGTGCATAAAACACCGGGATTTTTGTCTTAAGAATTCTACTTACTAAAAAATTTCTTTATTATTTCATGGTTAGTTCATCTTGTCGTACTAGAATCAGGGCTGTAAAGTAAAGATTACAGTACCTAGAACGACCAGGAGGTCAAAATGACAAAAAGACGTTTCTTTTATTTAGTGTTGGTCATCCTGTTAGCCGGCGCAGCCGCACTCTCAGGCGCAGCAGTGGGTGGCGCAGTCGTTTATCGGATCGACAGCCAGGTGCGGCAGACTGTCCAGACGTCATCCAACCCGGTAGTGCAGACCGTGTCGAATACAAAGAGCACGAATCCCGTGATGATCGTTAACACCACGCAAATCGAGACAACCATTACCGATGCCGTACAAAAGGTTGGCCCTGCGGTCGTTACCGTTTCAGGAACGGTTACCGGGCAGATGACCCCGTTCGGTTCCAGCGGCGGCGGGACCGTGAGCGGCAGCGGCGTATTCATTTCAGATCAAGGTTACATCCTGACCAATAACCATGTGGTGGAAGGCACCACTGGCGATCTCACCATCACCCTGTCCGATGGAAGCCAGGAAAAGGCTACGATTGTTGGGACCGATCAATATTCCGATATTGCCGTCTTGAAAACGAACGGCAAGGTTCCAGCAGTGGCGACGCTTGGCAATTCGGATGTCCTCAAACCAGGCGAGACCGTGATCGCCATCGGTTCACCTTTGGGTGATTTCAAGAATACTGTCACCGAAGGCGTGGTGAGCGCAACCGGCCGTTCGATCGATAGCGGTAACGGCTATCAAATCGAGAACTTGATCCAGACGGACGCAGCCATTAACCAGGGGAACTCAGGCGGCCCGCTGGTCAACCTGGCTGGAGAAGTTGTCGCCATCAACACGCTCATTGTGCGTAATAGCGGCAGCGGCACGGTGGCGGAAGGGTTGGGGTTTGCCATCCCGATCAATACCGCCAGTGCGGTTGCAGCTCAACTCATGCAGACCGGACATATTACCCGTCCATTCCTCGGCATCGGATTCCAACCGATTTCTCCTGATATCGCCTCAGCATATAACTTGCCGGTGCAATGGGGTGCATATGTGACCGGCGTGGCATCCGGCAGCCCG
Organism: uncultured Chloroflexia bacterium; assembly: GCA_963831885.1. GTDB lineage: Bacteria > Chloroflexota > Anaerolineae > Anaerolineales > Villigracilaceae > UBA877. The sequence goes on from CAWHSJ010000007.1 coordinate 166,714, forward strand.
GCCAGTCAGGCAGGTTTGCAACAGGGCGACATTCTCACTGCCGTTGGGAATGTGAAGATCGACTCTACTCATTCCTACATAAACATTCTCTTTACCTTCAAACCCGGCGACCAGGTGACGGTGGACTTTGTCCGAAATGGTAAAGCCCAGCAAGTTCAGGTCACACTGGCAACCTCGTCAAATTCTTAGACCTGGTCTGGGAAAGGACAGTATCGAAAAAAAAGTAGTCCAAATTACTGTATCCCCTGCAGGTTAGCAGGGGATACAGTCCTGAATAGGGCAAATCGGTAGAAATCTTTATGTTAGAAGAGGTGTAATATGCAAACAAATCCCAGTAACAATAATGGAAATAAAAGTCACAGCCAAAACAGGTTTAAGAGACTGCCCAAGCGCGTTTGGTGGATCGCACTGGCTGTGGTGATCACCGTCGCAGGAGCTGTAACCTACTTAACCATCCATACCCAGCAAGCCAGCGCAGCAAGTACATCCCAGCAAGCCCCCTTGCAGACAGCCGTGGCACGCCAGGGAAACCTGGTCTTGCGAGCCAGCGGGACCGGGACCCTTATCGCCGCTCAAGAAGTCAATCTGAACTTCAAGAATAACGGCGTCCTGCAGGTTTTGAATGTCAAAGTCGGGGACCAGGTCAAAGCCGGCGATTTACTGGCCCAGTTGGACGACTCAAGCCAGCAGGTCGCTTTCGCACAAGCGCAGCAAGCCCTCAACCAATTGACATCTCCATCTGCCACCGCAACTGCACAACTTGCCGTCACCACGGCAGAAGCGAATTTGATCACTGCACAAACCGAGTTGAATAGCCTTCAACACTGGGACAACACTGCTTTAATCCAGGATGAATATGCCAGAGTGGTCATTGCCAAGGCAAACCTAGATAAAGCCCAAGCTGCCTATGATAGTGGAAATGTTGGAACATATATTAATAATCCAGGTGAGGCCTCTCTCTACCAGGCTCTTTATAATGCCCAACAAGCCTACAATTCTGCTCAAACTATTTACAGCGCTTACTCACAAAAACCAACACAGCGACAACTGGATGCGGCTAAGGCAAACCTGGCTCTGGCAAATGCCACACTGACGGAAGACCAAAATTACGTTGCAGCCTTAACCGGCGGCACAGTCCCGGCGAATGCCACTGGGAATGGGCTCAATCAGCTCAACCAGGCCAAGATTGCCCTCCAAGAGGCCCAAAACAATTTGGATAGCACCAAACTGGTTTCACCCATTTCCGGAACGATCATCACGATCGCCAACCGGGTCGGTGAAACCGTGGGCGGAAGCACATTCATCTCCATTGCTGACTTGAGCAAAGCCGATCTGCAAATCTATATGGACCAGAGCGATTGGAACAATATTAAGACCGGTTACACTGCCAATGTCACCTTCGACCCGCTTCCCGACCAGGCTTTTACCGGCAAAGTGACACAGGTTTCACCTCAGCTGGTCACCATTCAAGGGAATTCCGTTGTAGAGGGCCTGGTAGAACTGGATCAGAATCAAGCTGCTGGGACAGTCAAATTGCCTCTTGGCGTCAGCGCGTCAGTGGACATTATCGCCGCGCAAGCCAACAACGTAGTCCTTGTACCCGTTCAGGCTCTGCACCAGCTTTCTCCAGGTAGTTACGCGGTTTTCGTCATGACCAACGGGAAGCCGACGCTGCGAATTGTTACGGTTGGGATACAAGACTCAACCTTCGCCGAGATCAAAACCGGGCTCAAGGCAGGAGAGGTTGTATCCACCGGCATTCAGGCCACTACGAGCGGAAGCCAGGTACCGACGCCATGAACGCAACCCGCACGATCCTAGAAACCATTGATCTCTCCAAGATTTACGGCATGGATGGCGTGAGTGTCACTGCCCTGGACGGGGTTAATATTCGCATCGATGCAGGCGAGTTCGTTGCCATCATGGGGCCTTCCGGTTCCGGCAAGAGCACGCTGTTGAACATCCTCGGCTGTCTTTCCACCCCCTCCTCCGGCCAGTACATTCTGGATGGAGAAGATGTGAGCAACCTGGATAAAATCCAGTTGGCCGCCGTCCGTAACACGAAACTGGGTTACATCTTCCAATCCTATAACCTCCTTCCCCGCACCAGCGCCTTACGAAATGTGGTTCTGCCACTTATCTATGACCGGACCCACAAATATCCACGCGAAAAATGGGAGGAGATGTCCAAGGAGATGCTTGAAGCTGTCGGATTGGGCGATCGCATGGACCACCAGCCCCAGGAGCTTTCCGGCGGCCAGCAACAACGCGTGGCCATCGCCCGGGCACTGATCAACAATCCCGTCATCATCATCGCCGATGAGCCTACCGGAAACCTGGACAGCCGTTCAGGCGAGGAGATAATGAAATTGCTTGTCAAGCTCCACCAGCAAGGCGCGACCATCCTGGTCGTTACCCATGATCCGGTTGTTGCTCAATACACAGAACGCGTTATCCATTTAAAAGATGGGCGGATCGATTCGGTGGTGCATAATGGTAAATCTCATCAATTGGTTAATTAACTTTACAGGTGATATATGAATATCAGCGAAGTAGTACATATCTCCTGGGAAGCCGTCCTAAAGAACAAGGTTCGCTCGCTCTTGACGATGCTGGGGATCATCATCGGCGTGGCCGCAGTGATCATGGCCATCGCCGTCAGCAATGGCACAGCCGCCACCATCCGGGACCAGATAACAAGCCTGGGCTCGAACCTGATCTTTATCTCTCCCAGCTTCACCCGCAATGGCCCGCAGGGCGGCCCTGAAACCGGAGGCCTCGTCTTCAGTGACGTGGCTGCCATCCAGCAGCAGGTCCCCAATGTGGCCGGTGTCAGTGTCGAACAAGGCACCACGGCAACCGTCAAAGCCGGCACTGTCTCTCTGAGCGGCATTAGCATCCTTGGGTCATTGCCCGATTACCCATCCGTACGCGACATGAAAGTCTCCAACGGGAGCTATTTCACCCAATCTGACCAGACCCATAAAACCAAGGTGGCCGTGCTGGGTTACAGTCTTGCGCAGCAGTTGTTCGGAACAACAGACCCGATTGGGCAGACCGTCCAGGTAGGAAATTATTACATGTATGTAATCGGAGTAATGGCAAAGAAAGGCATGGTGGGTGATGTGGATTACGATGCCCGCCTTTACATGCCCCTTTCGGCGGTCCTGCAGTATTACACTCCTTCCCAATTTGCCCGTTTCCTCGGGCAGCGTGTCCGCACCATTTATGTAACAGTGGCGGATCCAAAAAAAATGAATGACACCATCACCCAGATCTCTCTTCTGCTGGAACAACGGCATAAAGTTACGGCGGCCGCTCCCGATTTCACCATCACGACCCAGCAGGATATCATCACCACCCAGGAATCAACCACCGCCGCATTCCGGACTTTACTGGCGTGGGTGGCTGGGATTTCGCTGATAGTCGGCGGGATTGGCATCATGAATATCATGCTGGTTAGCGTCACCGAAAGGACACGCGAGATTGGGTTACGGCAATCTGTTGGAGCGACCCCGAGCGATATTCGCATGCAATTCCTTTCTGAGGCGTTATTACTGAGCCTGATGGGCGGAATTATCGGGATTGCAGTAGGAGTAGGCGGATCTATGTTCTTTGGCGCAGTCGGCAGCATGCGTACAGTTATCGCTCCCAATTCGATCGTGCTTGCGTTCTTCTCGGCGGCTGCCGTAGGCGCCTTCTTTGGCTTTTACCCCGCCAGCCAGGCTGCCCAGCTCGATCCAATCGATGCATTAAGGCATGAATAGTTTTACATATTAGTATTCTTGAAGAAAGGACAATTCGAATGAAAAAGCTACTTTTCCCTCTTACCACGGTCACAATCATCCTGGCGGTCGTTTTAGTTGCGTGCGGGGCGAAATCCAGCCCTACTACCAGCAGTTCAACCGGTAACAATTCAACCAACGGGAATACTTTCAGCGCCACACCCGGGGCGCGCAATCTCACCCAACCATTGCCTCTGGCGGAACAATTATTGATCGGTACCTTCAAGTTGGAAGGCACGAGCAATGCCATCGATGCCAAAACAGCCACGGCCTTGGTCCCGCTCTGGCAGGCTTACGCCCAGCTAACCACCAGTAATACGGCCGCCCAGGCGGAAATAGACGCGGTCATTTCGCAAATCCAGACAACCATGACCCCCCAGCAGGTCCAGGCCATCACTGCCATGAAGCTGACCCGCCAGGATTTGTTCAGCACCATGAGCGGCCTGGGGTTGACCAATAACTTCCAGGCGAATGCCCAGGGGACGCCCAACCCTAACCGTACTCCCGGTGCAGGCGGTGGCGGCTTTGCCCGTGGTGTCAACGGGGGCGGAGACGGGTTCGCCGGGGGAGGCGGGTTCGCGGGTGGCGGTGGGTTTGGTGGCGGGACAGGTGGGGAGCTAGCGGGACCCGGCCTACGCCGAATGCCACCCAGCAGGCTTTACGGGCTCAGTTTGCAAACCGCATCCCGACACCGTTGATGAATGCACTCATTTCGCTATTGCAAAAAAAGGCCGGCGCTTAACCCTCGTTCTGCCAGCTTGAAAAAAGGGCTCGTATCCTTCCAGGAAACGAGCCCTTTTATGTCACTCAACGGCGGTCACTTTTTGGCGGAACTGCGTCTCATACAAGCGGGCATACAAACCATCCAAAGCCAGCAGTTGGGCGTGCGTCCCCCGTTCGACAATCTGGCCGCGGTCCATCACCAGGATCATATCGGCCGCCAGGATGGTGCTCAAGCGGTGAGCAATGACAATGCTCGTCCGGCCGGCCATGACCCGTTTGAGAGCTTCCTGGATCAAAGTCTCCGACTCGCTGTCGAGCGAACTGGTGGCCTCGTCCAGCACAAGAATACGCGGGTCTTTCAGGATGACGCGCGCCAGGGCCAGGCGCTGCTTCTCACCGCCGCTCAGCCTGTAGCCCCGCTCGCCGGCAATGGTCTCATAGCCGTTCGGTAGACCCATCACGAAATCGTGAATATTGGCTGCACGGGCAGCCGCTTCAATTTCGGGCTGGGTGGCATTCTCCCGCGCATAAAGAAGGTTGACGCGGATGGTGTCGTGGAACAGGTAAGTCTCCTGAGTGACCATGCCGATCTGGGCGGTCAAAGAGGCCAGGGTAACATCCCGCAGATCGCAGCCATCGATCAAGATGCGTCCCTCGGTCGGATCATAGAGACGTGGAATGAGATAGGTAAGAGTCGTTTTCCCGGCTCCACTCGGCCCGACCATGGCTACGAGCTGACCCGGTTCGGCCCGGAAGGAAATATGATCCAACACCTCATCACGCGCCTGGGTAAGGACGACCAGCGGTTCTTCCTCGCCTTCGCCATTGTGCCGCTTCTCAACCTCATCGCCGGATAACACCGCTTTGACATCCTGCATCTGGCCGAACCGGCGTACGTCCTTTAATAGACCCTTGTCATCCATCCGGTAACGGAAGTTGACGTTCTCAAATTCCAGTACGCCCTGAACCGAGTGCAATACGATAGCATCCGGCTTCTCTACAATTTCCAGCGGCAAATCCAGGACTTCAAAGACACGCTCGAAACTCACCATGGAGGTGGCGAAGTCCACCGGCGCATTGGTCAGACTCTGTAAAGAACTGTACAGACTGCCCAGATAGGCTCCCAGGGCAATGATGGTCCCGATGGTCAATGCGCTCTTGATCACCAGGTAGCTGCCCACGCCGTAGACCAGTGCCATCCCGATTGAACTTAAAAGGCCGATACTGACAAAGAAGATCGTGCCTGTCACGGCCCGGCGGATGCCGGCATCGCGCACTTCTCCGGCGCGAGTGTTGAAGCGCCTGTCTTCCTGGGCAGTCCGGCCAAACAACTTGACCAGCAGAGCGCCACTGATATTGAGAAGTTCGTTCATCATGGCGTTCATCTTGGCATTCAGGTCCAATTGCAGGCGGGCGATATCCCGCAACCGGTTGCCCAATTGGCGGGCGGCCAATAAGAAGAAAGGCAGGATGGCAATGCTGATGAGGGTCAGCTTCCACTCCAATGTGAACATGACCACCAACACGGTCACAGCCTGGATCAGGCTGGTGACGATACTTACAAAAGTGTTGCTGATGGCATTCTGAGCTCCGACGACATCATTATTCAGCCGGCTCATCAGCTCGCCGACCTTGGTATGGGTAAAGAAACCCAACGACATGCGCTGCAGATGCGAAAACAGAGCCGAGCGCAGATCATAGACCACCCCTTCACCCACGCGGGAATTCAACTGGCGCAGCAAAACGTTTAATGCCCCATTCATTAGCGGGATGGCCAGCAGGGCCACTACTAATAACATCAGCCGATGTAAATCTTTATTGGGGAGGGTCCGGTCAATCAGATCGCGCAGGATCAGGGGATTTAACAAAGACAGGCCGGAGGTAATCAACGTAATGACCAACATACCCGCGATCAACCAGATATATGGGCGGGCATAACGCAGGACGCGTTTTAACAGAGCCCAGGTGACCTTGGGCCTTTCTTCCGGTGAATTAATGGAAAGGCCATACCGGCCTCCACCACCACCATGCATCATTATTTATGATCTCCATTCAGGGAAGCGTTTTTTCAATCGATCCCAAGGGGATTATAGACATTATTGAGCAGCCGGTCAAACCCCTGCATGAATCGTTTCGGGCATGTCCATGCAGCCCAGCCGCCAACTCCGCCCATCCCGGGAGAGCAATTGGTCGGATTCTGCCGGCCCCCAACTGCCGCCTGGGTAGATGACCAATGGAGGCGCCTGCTTCGTTTCCCAGCCCTGGAGAATTGGATCGAGCAAACGCCAGGAGGCATCGATGGAATCATTGCGGGTAAAGAGGGATGCGTCGCCGGCCAATGCTTCCAAAAGAAGCCGTTGATAAGCCTCCGGAAGGGCTTCATTGAAAGAAGAACGATAGTGGAAATCCATATCCACCGAACGCATCTCCTGCTCGGAATCGGGCACTTTTGCCTGGAACCTCAGGTGAATGCCTTCATCGGGTTGGATGCAGAGCGAAAGGATATTGGGTAAAATGTCGCTTCCTTCAGGGAGATGGAACATCAAATGCGGCGGACGCTGGAATTCAATGATGATCTCGGACGTTTTACGCTGCAATGCCTTGCCTGAGCGCAGGTAAAAAGGCACGCCTTGCCAACGCCAGTTATCCACATATAGTTTTAGCGCCGCATAGGTGGGGGTTTGTGAGCCGACCGCAACACCTTCGGCTGCAGAATATCCCTCGTACTGACCACGCACGGTATCCGCCAGGGATATTGAGCGCACGCTTTCCAATAACTTGGCTTTCTCACTGCGGAGGCCTTCGGCTTTAAAGGAGCTGGGCGGTTCCATCGCCACCAACGCCAGGAGTGAGAGGAGGTGGTTTTGGAACATATCCCGCACCACTCCGGACGAATCATAATAACCAGCCCGGTGCCCCACATCCACTGTCTCGGCCACAGTCACTTGCACATTATTTATATAACGCCGGTTCCAGATCGGTTCGAAAATGGCATTGGCGAACCGGAAGAACAGGATGTTCTGAGCGGTCTCTTTACCCAGGTAATGGTCAATGCGATATACCTGATTTTCATTAAAAACAGTGTGTACGGCCCGGTTTAGTTCCTGGGCCGAGGTGAAATCATGACCAAAAGGTTTTTCGATAACGATCCGCCGCCAACAATCCGTTTGCTCTGCCATTCCGGCCGCGCCCAGCTCATCCACCACCAGGCTGTAATGTTCGGGTGCAGTAGCCAGATAATAGAGGCGGTTGGCCGGACTATTTTCGAGCTTTTCCAGGTACGTCTTCAACCTGGGGTAATCTTCTTTAACGTCCAGGTTGCCCTGGAAGTAGTACAACTGCCTGGCAAAGTCATCCCAGGTTGCCTGGGCAAATGTCTCCGGCGAAAATTGGTTTACACCTTCGACCAGGTGGGTGCGAAAAGTCTCGTCAGTGTAAGGCCGGCGCGCAAACCCGACTATATGGGCACAATCAGAAAGACGCCCTTTCTTGAAGTTATTGTAGAGGGCCGGGATCAGTTTACGCCAGGTAAGGTCACCGGAGGCTCCGAAAATGACAATCGTGATTGGAGTGCAAGATTCATCCATCTATTCCGTCCTAATCTTCCCTATTTTCATGACAAAGTACTCAACCAGCCAGGTGTTTTCGAATAATTAATATATATATTATCCTACAACTCTGCTTTCTTGTGGGAAAGCAATTGCGTGGGTTACCCTTCTGTGCCATCAGGTTATCTGGGAGATACTTCCCCTACCCCATTCCATTACCGCCCGGTAAAATGAAAGGGAACAGCTCTACCATCCCGAGCTGCCAGTTCCACCGGAGGAGGTCACAACAGTGTACAAGTCCAAGCTCTTTATTCTGGCTTTTCTGGTCATGCTATCCTTTAATATGCCAGCCGCGGCAGAGCCACTCTCTCTTACTTCCGCCACTTATTTCGTCTCCACCGACGGCAAGGATAATAACAACGGCTTAAGCGAGGCCGCAGCGTTTGCCACCGTCAATAAAGTCAACTCGCTGGACTTGCAGCCCGGCGACCGGGTGCTCTTTAAGTGCGGAGATGTATGGCGTGCCACCCCCCTCACCATCACCCGTTCTGGCGGCGTTGGGCAGCCGATCACCTTTGGCTCGTACCCGGCGGGTTGCGCCAACCAGCCGGTTCTCTCCGGCAGCCAGCCTGTTGTCGGTTGGACGCCGTCTGGTACTGCCAATATTTATTATGCTGACCTGAACGCCTCGGGCAACGCCGGCAAATTCCCCTACGGTCTCAACCAACTCTTCCGCAACGGCGTCCGCCTGATCATGGGTCGCTGGCCGAATCTTAACGATCCATCTGCCGACCACGGTTATTCGGTGATCGACAGCCAACCCGGTGCGAGGCAGCTGGTCGACAACCAGCTTCCTGGTTCAAACTGGAGCGGGGCGATCGCGCACATCCGCGGCATGCGCTGGTACATCCTCAACCGCCAGGTGACCGGCAGGTCGGGCCAGACGCTGAGCGTAAGCGCGGATCTGGACTGCTGGGGCGGCTGCACCGGCTGGGGGTATTTCTTGAATAACAGCCTGGCCACCCTCGACCAAGAGGGAGAGTGGTTTTACAGCACTTCCGAGAAACGCATCTATCTTTATACAGTAACCGGCACACCCGGCCAGATTGAAGGGTCGGTCATTCTCAAGACAGACGACCGCTTCTGGGGAGGCATCACCCTGGGCGAGGATCTCACGGGGGAGGGGATTGCCTATGTGACGGTGGAAAATCTCAGCCTCCAACGGTGGTACCGGGATGGTATCGCCATGCCGACCAACTTCGCTCATTATGAGCCGCATGACCTCATCCTCCAGAACAATACCATCCAGGATGTGGATTCCACCGGCATTCGCCTCATGACATGGGTGTACGACGCCTCCGACGGGCGACCGGACGGCTGGCGCGGCGGGTATAACCTGACCGTCAGCGGCAATACGGTTGAAAGAGCCAACCGGATGGGTATCGATTTACAATCCCGCAATTCCTTATTTAGCAACAATACCATTCGGGATATTGGCATTATCCAAAACCTGGGGGCAGCCGGGATGGGCTGCGGTACCAGCGATGGGGAAGGCGCCTGTACGGAGGATGGCGACGGCATCCGGGTGAAGGTGGACCAGCCCAATGATTCGGGCAACACCAATACCATCTCGGATAACCGGCTCGAGCGCATTGCCCACAACGGCATGGATATATTCGGCCATAACAACATCGTCGCGCATAATGTCATCCAACAGGCCTGCAGCAGCAAGGGAGACTGCGGCGGAGTGCGCACCTTCGGGTCTGGCAACCTGAGTACCACGGCTGTGTATGACCTTACGTTCAACGAGAACATCATCCTGGACACCTCTGGCAATACCGACGGTTGCAAAAGCGAATTCAAATCCCTCTTCGGTTTCGGCCTGTACGTGGACAATTATTCCCGGAATACTTCCATCACCGGCAATACGATCATTAACTCCACAGTCGCCGGCATTCTGATCCAGAATTCCACTGCCAATATCACGGGCAATACTCTTTACAACAACGCCAACGGGACAATGTACACCGGTCAACTGGTGATCACCGACTCGCCCTCGTATGTCTCTTCGATCAAGGGCAATATCCTTTATAGCTTGCAAACCATCGCCTCGACCCTCGACGCCGTCAATAGAAGTCGCCTGGGCTCCTCGAATAACAACTACTTTTTCAACCCCTATCTGGCCAGCCACATTGCTGTGGAAGGCAATCGCTCTCTATCCCAATGGAGGGCATTCAGCGGCCAGGATGCCAACTCGATTGAGAATTGGTTCAGCCTTGCCCCAGGCTCACCCCCAAATTCGGTCATCTATTACAACGATACGGATCAGACCCAGACCATCAATCTGGGGACAGGCATGTACAAGGATCTGGATCAAAACCTGGTTTACGGCAGCATCACCTTATCACCCTATCATTCCAAGGTGCTGATCAAAGCGGGTGAGCTGCCCGATTTGAGGGTAACCATGACGGCAAACGGTCCGACGGATACAAGCCCGGACGGGCCGGTTGGCTACACTGTTACCGTGGACAACCTGGGGACTGCCCCCGCGAACGGGATCGTTTTGACCAACAGCATTCCTGAAACGATCACCGGACTTGCCTGGGAGGCATCCACCACCGGGATCACGGCACGGGCCGGCACCCGGTTTATATGGGACCTGCCGGACATGGCTCCCGGCGCTTCGCTGACCCTCACGATTACAGGGAAGTTTGTGAATACGATTCTGCCAGGCACACCCATCATATTGTCCACGGAGGTGACCACCTCCACACCCGAAGGAAACACTGGCAACAACCGGGCAGTTTTGCTTCTTGGTACCTGGTTGAAAGTTTACCTTCCATTTGTAAGCCGGTAAGCCGCCGGACTGCTCACACTATTTTTCGTCTTCCCGAGCCAGCATTAAGTGTATCAAAATAGACCACGGCATGGCTCTTCAAGATCGTGGTATATTGGCTGAACGAACCAGAAAGTATTCTGCCTTTTTGTAACTTGATACCTTTCATTAAAATATGAAAACATGCCGGAAGAGAAAATCCTGCATTCGACCTAAAGGAGGCCCATGAGCAAACAGATCCTGATCCTGAAGGGCAGTCCGCGAGAAAGAGGCAACAGCGCCACGCTGGCCGACCGGGCAGCCACGGGCGCAAGCGCTGCCGGCGCCCAGGTGGAAAGCATCTACCTGCACGGCCTGGATATCCGCCCCTGCGATGCCTGTGACCTGTGCCAGGAACCTGGAAGCACCTGCGTGATCGAAGACGATATGCAGCCGCTCTACCCAAAGATTGCCCAGGCCGATGCCATCTTGCTGGCGACACCGGTGTATTGGTTCACCTTCACGGCCCAATTAAAATTGTGCATGGATCGCTGGTATGCGTTCCAATCCTCCAAGTGGAGTGAAATGCGCGGAAAACCTTTTGGGATCATCCTGACTTATGGCGATACCGACCTTTACACTTCCGGCGGTATCAACGCCATTCATACTTTTGAAACAATGGCTCGCTTCCTGGATGGCAAAATCGTGGGGATTGTCCACGGCTCGGTCAATGATGTCGGCGAGGTCGAAAAACACCCCGAATTATTGGATCAAGCCTACAAACTTGGTGAAAAGCTTGCCATAGATTGAAACCAGGCAGGAACAATTCATGCGCATCCCACGACTCTTCCTTCTGTTTATTCTTCTCCTTGTAAGCGCCTGCAGAACCGCTAAGCCTGCACCAACATTGCCCCCCGCCGCCACTGCATCTTCCACTCCGACAGAACTGCCTACTCCGACAGAATCGCCCACGCTGATTGTGCTTCCAACTGAGACCGAGACACCTCCGCCTCCGGCTGCGACGGAGGTAATTTTCCCCATAGACGACTTCGAAGCCCCCACCACCGCCTGGATTGCCGGAACAGAGGCATATTTTGCAGACAGCAGTGCCACCAGCCTGGCCCTTACCGGTAAACATGCCACCCAGGGCAAACAGGCTCTGCAGCTCAATTTCGAAATGAATGACAAGCCCAAAGCCATCTTCTTCCTGGACAAACAACTCGATCTGAGCCAAGGTCGTTATCTGAAATTTGACCTGTTTGATCCCGGCACCCTGACCCTATATAATCCCGCCACTCTGGCCAGTGCAGGCATCGCCGTGCTCACCGGTGCGGATAAAGTCTGGTACGAATCCGACGGGGTCGGCGTAGGAGCCGGGAAACAAGTGACATTGTCCTTCGACCTGGCTGCCGCCACCTACAAGGCTGAAAGCACCAACTGGGAATTCCGGGCCTCCATCCCCGACCTGAACAATGTCTCCCGGTTGGCTCTAATCCTCTACCCGGCCAGGAGCGGGTCGGTGTTTGTAGACAATATCAGGATCAGTGATACTCCTTGAAAAAAAACCTGTTCTTCATGGCTGCCCTGCTATTGACCGCCTGTGGGTCAGCTCCTGTGCCATCCACTGTTACGGCTGTGCCTCCCACGGAAATTCCATCCATTACTGCCAGCCCGACTATTACTCTCACCCCAACCGTCGAGTTTACTCCCACAGAAACAGCCACATCCACTCCGGGCATTGGTTCAACATTGACCTCCACCATCGACGGAATGATCCTGGTATATGTCCCGGCAGGTTCATTTCAGATGGGCTATGGCGGCGGTTATCCTGACGAACAGCCCGAGCATACTGTTACGCTGGATGCCTTTTGGATCGACAAAACGGAAATAACCAACAGATCCTACGGATCATGCGTTCAAACCAGCGCTTGCAAACCTCCAAGTCGCCGGACATCCAATGGTATCGATGATTATTACGGGAATGCTCAATATGAGGATTATCCGGTCATTTTTGTTACCTGGACCGATGCACAAACGTATTGCACATGGGCCGGCCAGCGCCTGCCCACCGAAGCCGAATGGGAAAAGGCTGCCCGCGGCGCCGACGGCCGCTTGTATCCTTGGGGAAACACACCCCCCGATAAAGACCTGGCGAATTTTGATGACATTATCTGGGATGTGGTCGCAACTGGCAGCTACCCTGCCGGTGCCAGCCCTTACGGCGCCCTCGACATGGCCGGCAATGTGTGGGAATGGACGGCAGACTGGTTTGGTTCGGACTATTACAGCCAATCCCCAGCCCGAAACCCGACCGGCCCTGAGGCCGGCACCAAGCGGGTCCTGCGAGGCGGCTCATGGAACTTCGATGCGCCAGGAAGCAGAACGACCTACAGGTATTCCAAAGATGCGGCCCTTTCCAGCTATGATATAGGCTTCCGCTGCGTCTTGCCAGGTCCATTACAGTAGATTACCGAAGTCCGCTTCCCCTGAAGTCCGCTTCCCCTTGACATCCCTGCGAACATCGGTTATTGTATTCATTACATAATCGCATTAGTTCAGCAGTCGCTGCTGTTGTAATTTTTGAGCACCGCTCGATCCCCCCAACACTTGCTTGACTTCTGAAGAAAAGGAATACTTGTGAACTTTGATCAGTTCAATCTTGATTCACGCCTGTTGGCGGGGATCAACCATCTCGGCTATGAAGAAGCCACCCCTATTCAAATAGCGGCCATCCCGGCTGCCCTCGAAGGGAATGATTTAATAGGCACCGCTCAGACCGGCACCGGCAAAACTGCCGCATTCGTCCTACCCATTTTAAATAAGCTCCTGACCGGTCCGCGTAATCGCACGCGCGCTCTAATCGTCACCCCCACGCGGGAACTGGCCGAACAGATCCACGAAGCCGTCAAGGATCTTGGCACGGGCACCAAACTCCGCTGTGCCACCATTTATGGAGGCGTAGGACCTGCCACCCAGACCCGTGCTTTGCGTGACGGGGTTGAGATCCTGGTTGCCTGCCCGGGCCGCCTGCTGGATCATATCCAGCAAGGGCACACACAATTGGGTAATGTGGAATTCCTTGTCCTGGATGAGGCCGACCGCATGCTGGATATGGGTTTTCTGCCAGATGTGAAACGCATCCTTCAGCACATCCCTGCAAAACGGCAAACCATGTTGTTCTCGGCTACATTCCCCCAGGAAATTGAAAAACTCGCTTCCCAGACCTTGCGCCATCCCAAGCGTATTGCGGTCGGGTTAAGCCAGCCGGCGCACACCGTGACGCATGCCCTCTATCCCGTCCCACAGCATCTGAAGACGCCTTTACTCCTGGCACTTCTCAAACAGACCGATACCAATTCCGTCCTGATCTTCACCCGCACCAAACATCGGGCCGAGCGTCTGTCCAAGCAAATCAGCTTTGCCGGCTTCAGGACCACCAGCCTGCACAGTGATCGGACCCAGGGTCAGCGCCAGGCCGCCCTGAGTGGTTTCAAAAGTGGCCATTACCAGATCATGGTCGCTACTGACATCGCTGCCCGCGGCCTGGACGTGGAAAGTATCTCGCATGTGATCAACTACGATATGCCGGCCACCGCCGACGACTACATTCATCGCATTGGACGGACCGGCCGCGCTGAACGTACAGGGGATGCATTTACGCTGGCAATGCCCGATGATAAGGATGTTATCCGCTCGATTGAAAGGATCATGGGCAAGCCTTTGCCGCGCCAGACACTGGACGGCTTTGACTATGCTGCGCCGGTTCCTGAAGGGAGAGCCGCCTCAAATGAGACGCATCTCTCCACCTCGCACGAGCCGCGCCGCAGACCACCCACTCATTCATATCCGGCTACGACCAATCGGAAACCCTTTAGCCGCCAACCTACACGTGGATTGCGGCAGAAATTTGCAGGCGGAAGATCCAAGTAAGATCCTGCTTTTCCCTCAAAAATAATTCGTCCGGCAGCGAGCTGCCGGACGAATTTTATTACTCCGCTTTTTCTTCTGTTTTCACCTTCTTTGGCATTCCCCAGACAAAGATGGCTGCGGCCAGGCCAATACCAAAGGCTCCCAGCGCCCCCCAGCCCAGGAAGACAACCATGGCAATGGTCAGGCCGGCCAATCCCAGGAAGGCAACTGCCTGCATCGGCCAGCTCTCGGCCTTGTGCAGCAAATCCAGAGCCAGCCAGCCGAAGCCGACTCCCAGGGCTGCCATGCCGATAATCCGCAACCCCGAACCAAAGATATTAAAGATTTCATAGATGACCGATGGTATGGTAGTTCCCATAGTTATTCTTCCTCCTTATCGAATATTGAAACGGGTTATGCCCAGGCCCAGATGAGCCACAGGCCGACCATGATCATTCCAATTATAAATCTAAACACAAAAGCCCAGCCCCACCCGATCAACATTCCTTTCATGGAAGCCAGGGCTCTTTTCCAGTCCGAAAGGCGAAGCCATTCGATCAAGAACAGGACCAGCAGCCCACCCAGGATTCCCGCCTATAATGGGCACAATAAAGTTCCCGGCAATGGCCGCCACCATAGCGACCAGGATGACCCACCAGGGTGCCCCTTTTTGGTGCGCCGAAGTGCCCATCAGCACATTGTCAAGGATGGAGCCAACCAGCATTAATACCGTGATGATGGCGAACATGACCCAGCCGAGTACCCCAAATCCGGCTGCCAACCCATAGGCGAGGGCCGCCACCCAGATGATGACCAGTCCCGGCAGGATTGGGATGACGATCATGCCCAAGGCCATCACCGTCAGGGTAAACACCCTCAGGATCAATTCGACATCGATATAGTAAGGCCCGATATACAAACTTAACTCCAGTTCACTTATGAGCGGATAACATCCACTCCACCCATCCACGGACGAAGCACTTCCGGGACAGTAATGGAACCATCGGCCTGCTGATAGTTTTCGAGCACGGCGATCAGCGTGCGAGGCATACCCAATCCTGATCCATTGAGCGTGTGGACAAAGCGCGTTTTGCCGCCGTCTGCCGGACGATATTTGATATTGGCCCGGCGCGCCTGGAAATCGGTATCGTTCGAAACCGACGAAACTTCCAGCCACTCCTGCAAACCCGGCGCCCATACTTCAATATCGTAGGTCATGGTGGCACCGAAGCCGATGTCGCCGGTGCACAACTGCTTGACCCGATAGGTCAAACCCAAACCGGTACATGTTGCTTCTGCATCTGCCCGCATTTTTTCGAGCAGTGCATCGGACTCCTCTGGTTTGCTGAAGACGTACATCTCCACTTTATCGAATTGATGGCCGCGTTTTATGCCGCGAACATCCCGCCCGGCGCTCATTTTTTCCCGCCGGAAACAGGGGGTATAGGCAGTATAGCGCAGGGGCAGGGCAGACTCTTCAAGGATTTCATCCATATGGAGCCCGGTGATGGGCACTTCTGCAGTAGGTACCATCCAGAGGTCTTCTTCGGCATCGTGGTACAGGTTATCGACAAATTTCGGCAATTGCCCGGCACCGTAAAGCGTGGCAGCCTTGACCATGAACGGCGTGTACTGTTCGATGTAACCCTGGCGAATATGCAGGTCGAGCATGTAGGCGATGAGAGCCCGCTGGAGGCGTGCCCCGGCTCCGCTCAGAACGTAAAAACGCGAACCGGTTATCTTGACGCCGCGTTCGAAGTCAATAATGCCGAGAGCCGGGCCGAGGTCCCAGTGAATTTTCGGCTGGAAATCAAATTCCGTCAGGGGACCCATGGTACGCAAGACCACGTTCTCACTCTCGTCCTTGCCGACAGGAGTACGTTCATCCGGGATATTGGGGAGAGTTGCGGTAATGGACCTGAGTTCTTCTTCCACTTCGGACAATTCTTTATCGAGAGCGCTGATCTTGTCGCCTACTGCCCGCATGGCCTCGATTTTGGCCTGCCGGGCAGCGGGATCTGCCATTCGACCGATTTCTTTGGAAACATTATTACGTTCGGCTTTGAAGGCTTCCACCTCGGTCAGGATTGTCCGGCGGTGTTCATCTAATTGCAGGATAGTATCCACCGGTGCAGGATCTATCTGGCGATTCTGCAAAGAAACTCGGACCAGGTCAGGCTGTTCGCGGATGAGATTCATATCCAACATAATGCGCCTCTCTAAATTTTTAACATCAGGTAATAGCCCAGGATAAATAGCGACGCCCCCTCTCCATTGCAGGACGAGGGGGCGACTCGTGGTGCCACCTGCATTTATTCTCGAAACGCGCTAACGGGCGTTCCCGGTCCCCTTACAACCTCTCGGTTTCTGCGAGGACAACCATCCGCAAGCGGATTACCGGAGTGGATTTCGCCGCCCGACTGCCTGCCTTGCACCAGCCGGCAGGTCGCTGAACAGTTTAGCGGGTACTTGTTTCCGGGTATGTTTTTTTTATTGCCCTGATTATATTCTCCATCCAGTACAAGTCAAGGAAATGAGGAGATGGAAAAAAATCGTACTTGACAAATAAGAATATTTGTTCTACAATATGTACAGTAGAATATTTGTTCTACACTCGCATTTAACAGGAGGTAGTGATGAACATGAATTTTCGCAGTCGCAAAGGGATTGGTTCGATGCTCGGTGGCATAAGTAGCCGGCGTGGATTGGCCTGGGGAGTCATCATCATCGGGGCTCTCCTGGCCTTCGAGTTGTTTAACTACACCACCACCCAATTCGCCCTGGCAGACGTCCTCGGCAACCTGAAATTCGCAGGTATCACCTGGTCCACCATCCTGGCCCTGGCATTCTGTGGAATTGATTTCGCAGGTATTGCCAGATTATTTACTCCCGAGCAAGGTCGGGAGGAACCGGCTGAAGTCTGGTATCTCTTTGGAGCCTGGCTGTTGGCAGCCGGGATGAATGCCACCCTCACCTGGTGGGGTGTATCGGTCGCGATCGTCAATCACAATAGCCTGGCCGGAGGGGTCGTTTTGACGAACGCCACCCTGACCAAAGTTGTGCCGATCTTCGTAGCCATTATGGTTTGGCTGATCCGCGTGCTTGTCATTGGCACCTTTTCTGTCGCCGGTGACCGCTTGTTCAGCCAGGCCGATTCACACGTTGCTCAGAGAACCAGCCATCAGGTGCTCCAACCTGCCAGTTCATTAACTTCACGCCCCCGGCCTTCGATTTCCACTCCCTTTCGGCCGGCTACAAAGGCAGCCCGTCCTGAATCCGCTTTCCCTCGGTCAGAACCTACCTACCATAACTTGTCCATGAGCTCCAAACAAAACCGTGACGTCGAATACCTCGACAATCCCCACGTTTCCTGATACTCTAGCGGAGTCATGTCTCCTACACGTTACGATCCTTCTTTTCCTGAACCGACAACCGCCTTGCCCCAAGGCGGTTGTCTTTCAGGGTTCATCCTGCCGCCCCTGGTAGTCCTTTGCGTGGGCGCCTTGCTGGCATTTATATTACTAAGTGCAGGGACAACACCCACACAGGGGGTATTGGCCGCCGCGCCCGCACAAATTGCTGCCAGCCCGGCTCTTTCCGCAACTGATCCGAACCTTCCCACGCCTCCTTCCTCCTCAGGAACGGTACAGGCACTCTCGTCAATTTTTCGACCTGAGGTGCTTTACTGGAGTAATGCGATCCAATCCTGGGCTGCTTCCACCGGGTTGGACCCCAACCTCCTTGCAACGGTGATGCAGATCGAGTCTTGCGGTGATCCACGCGCCCGCTCTGGCGCCGGAGCGATGGGATTATTTCAGGTGATGCCATATCACTTTGCCACAGGCGAAAACCCATATGACCCCGATACCAATGCCGCCCGCGGCATGGATTATCTTAGACGTTCACTGACCGCAGCCAATGATAATCCTCGTCTGGCTCTGGCCGGTTATAACGGCGGGATAGGTGTCATTGGTCGAGCAGAATCTAGCTGGTCCGGCCAGACCCAACGATATGCTTATTGGGGGAGTGGGATTTATACAGATGCATCCAATGGCAGTGCAGTGAGCGCGCGTTTGCAGGAATGGTACACCACCAGCGGCGCCAGCCTATGCCGCCAGGCCCATGACCGCCTGGGGATCACTCCTTAGCAATAGGCTCCACCGACTTGAGTATGGGCAAATAGATACAAAATGTAGACCCTTTGTTCTCAGCCGAGTCGACTTCAATCCGGCCGCCATGGTTTTCTACGATCCAGGCAGCTATCGATAAGCCCAGACCGAACCCGCTTGTTCTGGAACGGGTTCGTGATTTCTCAGCCCGGTAGAAGCGTTCAAAGATGTGGGGCATATCTTCGGCAGAGATTCCCTGACCCGTATCCCTCACAATAAGACGGGCGTTTCCACCCATTTTTCCAAGGCTTATGTAAACATCACCACCGGGCTGGGTATATTTGATGGCATTCGAAACCAGGTTGATCAGTACCTGTTTCAACCGGTCGCGATCACCGCTCACACTGATCTGATCGATCTCGGTCAATTTGATATTGACCCGGTCGCGGGCCAGGATGCGCATTTCCTTGAAGACTTCCAACATGAGCGTATCCAATTCAACCGGGGCAAAGTGCAGGGGTAACTTTCCTGATTCAGCCTGGGCCTCCAGTAATAGGTTTCCGACCAGGCGGGTGAGGCGATCCGACTCATCCTCGATGGTGCCTAATGATTCCTCATCCACCTGTTTCATGCGCCGCATCAAATTCACATTTCCCTTGATCACGGTGAGCGGAGTGCGTAACTCATGGCTGACATCTGCAAGGAAACGTTGTTGAGAGGTAAATATATGTTCAAGACGTTCCAGGGTCTCATTAAATGCAAGCACCAGCCGACCCACCTCATCATTTACGGAACCGTGTGAAGGGATACGCTGGGAGAGGTCATCTGCATGGCTGATTTGAAGGGCGGTTTCGGTGATTTTCGCCAGCGGTGAAAGCGACTGTCTGGTGGTAAACCAGGAGACAACGGCGGCCAGAATGAATAAAATAATCCCCATAATAACAAGGGTGTTGGTCAGAGTGTGACGAAATGTATCAACAATATTCAGGTTGACAGCCACCTGCAGCACCCCAATCGGCCGTCCACCTGCCATCAGTGGAACAGTCAGCACACGCAAATGCCCCCATGAGACATCCGAATCACGATAAACGGATTCATTGGATGAGAAGCCAACAGAGTCCAGCGGCCTTTTAAACAGGCGTAAATTAGGCGAAGAGAAAATCCATCTCCCACGCTGATCCCATACCTGGTAATTGATATTCTTCGCCAGGTCCGGATCTGGCATGACATCCTGAATGATTACCCCGTCCGGCCCGATCCGCCAATCCTTCACGAGATCAGTATACGCTTGAGCCAGGCCTTGGTCTATTTGCCGCCCTATTTGATTGTTGACAAGAAAATAGACCAGCACTCCAAAAACAAGCAATATTCCTGCTGTAAGTGCGGAATATAGAATTGTCAGCCGTAAACGGAGGGACATTTATGGGTTCTCGCGCAAGACGTATCCCACGCTGCGAATTGTGTGGATAAGACGCAGCTCATCCTCCGCTTCAAGTTTTTGTCGCAAATAACGGATATAAACTTCCAGGACGTTGCTCTCACCGCCAAAATCATAACCCCAGACCCGGTCAAAGATCACCTCACGGGTCAGCACCTGGCGTGGATGGCGCAGGAAGAGTTCGAGCAGTTCATATTCCTTGGCCGTCAAAGATACCAATCGCTTTCCGCGGGTCACCTGCCGCGAAGAGGTATCCATCGTCAGGTCGGCAAACTGGTAAACCTGGTTGCGCTCGGTCTGGGTACGGCGAAGCAGTGCACGCATCCGGGCGGTTAGTTCGTCCAGGTTGAACGGCTTGACAATGTAATCATCGGCTCCGGCATCCAGTCCCTGGACCCGATCCTGGATGGTATCCTTGGCAGTCAGCATGAGAATGGGTAAGCCCCCTTGTAACCTGAGGCGGCGGCAGACTTCCAAGCCATCCATGCCTGGCAGCAACCAGTCCAGGATCACCAGGTCCGGATGGTGGTCATGCGCCAGATTTAGACCGGTCCGTCCGTCTGTAGCAATATCGACAACATAGCCTTCATATGCCAAGCCGCGTTGAAGCACCTTTAATATAGCCGGGTCATCTTCTATGATTAATATTCGCTCGTTCATAATTACCTCTCTCCCCAAAATATACCACAAACTTTTGGTAGAATGGTGGAATGGTTCCAGGTTTGCCGTTAACAAAGCGCATCTTTGACCTTTTGGTTATCTCGCTCTGCCTGATAATTATCCTGCCCTTGATGCTGATTATTTCGCCGCTGGTGTGGATTTTTTTGGGCTCCCCTATTATGTTCCGCCAGCCGCGACCCGGCTATAAGGGACGTCCGTTTATCACATATAAATTTCGTACAATGACGAACCATGTTGGACAGGATGGAAAATTACTTCCTGATGCCCAACGCCTGACACCCTTCGGAAAATTTCTCCGCTCCACCAGCCTGGACGACTTGCCCCAATTTATAAACGTTTTGCGGGGAGAGATGAGTCTGGTGGGCCCCCGCCCGCTGCTGATGAAATACCTTGAGCGCTATACTCCCGAGCAGATGCGCCGGCATGACATGCTCCCCGGCATCACCGGCTGGGCACAGATCAATGGGCGCAATACCCTCGATTGGGACGAAAAATTCCGCCTGGATGTGTGGTATGTGGACCATTGGTCATTTTGGCTGGACCTGAAGATCCTCCTGCTGACCCCCTGGAAAGTATTTAAACGGGAAGGCGTTAACCAACCCGGTCATGTGACCGTGGAAGAATTCAAGGGTTCCGAAAATGAAAATGGTGAGGGGAAAATCGGCCTATGATCCGGCTCTGGGGGGAACTAAGGTTGTCTCTGCCGTACCACTTCGAACATCAAAATCGCGCCCGCCATGGCTGCATTGAGTGACTCGGCCCTTCCTGGCATAGGAATTGAGACGAACTGGTTTGCCAGCCGGCGGGCGGGCTCGCTGGCACCTTCGGCTTCACCGCCCACTATCAACGCCAGCGGAGATCTGAAATCCTCCTGCCAGCATGAGACGGATGCCTCCATCTCGGCTAAATAAACGTTCAAACCATGCGTTCGTACATGGATCTCTTCCCATGAAAGCTCCAGGATCGGCAGGTGGAAATGCGCCCCCATGCCGGCCCGCACAACCTTCGGCGAGAAGGCATCGGTTGTTTCGGGCGGCAGGAATACCACCTGACCGCCTGCCGCGGCTGCCGTTCTCAGCAGCGTCCCGAGGTTGCCCGGATCGCGGATCGAATCAAAAACCAGGGCGAAGGATAGTTTTTCGGGAATGGGCAAAGGAAAATAGTCCAGGACTGCGAGGAGGCCTTGCGAGTGTTTGGTTTCGCTGATGGACTTCAACAGGCCGGGGGCGATTTCGTCACAAGGAATGTTTTTTGCCTGAAGGTTCTGGAGGAGGGCGTTTCCGCGTTCACTCAATTCCTCTGAATACATACTGAATTTGAAAGTCCATCCGGCTGAGAGGGCCTCTTCCACCAGTCGAACACCTTCCACCACGAATGCTTTTTCCTCCCGGCGCTCCCTGGAGCGTCCGATCAAATTGTGCACCAGTTGGATCTTGGAATTATGAGCCGATGTGATCATTCCAGGCTTTCTCAAAGACATTTAAAGTCGTTTCATCGAAGACCACCAGTTTGATTAACCTGAGACCCGATACATGCTGCTCAAAATAATCCCGGATGGTGGTGTAGATGATTTTCGCCGCCAGTTCCCTGGGGAAACCGAATATCCCGGTAGAGATGGCCGGCAAGGCAATGGATTCCACTCTCAATTCACCGGCCACTTTCATTGAGCCGGCAATGGCTGCGGCGAGTTTGAATTCCTCTTCGCCTTCACCCCAAACCGGTCCGACAGCATGAATGACATACCGGGCCGCCAGGTTCCCTCCGGAGGTCCAAGCGGGAGCGGCGTGGCTCACCGGGCCTTGGGTCTGCACCCAGGCATCTGACTCCTCCTGGATGGTGTGCCCGCCTCGCCGGAGGATCGCCCCTGCCACCCCAGCGCCATGCATTAAATACTTGTTGGCCGCGTTGACAACGGCATCCACCGTCTCAGTGGTAATATCGCCGTGCACCAGTTGAAGTGTTTGTCCGGAAGTGAGTCCAGTCTCTTTTATCAAGCGGTTCACCGGAATATTTTACCCCCAATTAAAAAGTCCGGTCGGGACCTGGGGTCCCGACCGGATATTCATTGATTATGCCTGGCTGGCTTGCTTGACCACGGCAGCGAATGCCTGTGGGTCACGGACGGCCAGATCTGCCAGCATCTTTCGGTTCAGGCTGATGCTTGCCTTTTTCAAGGTTGCGACCAGCTTGCTGTAAGTGGTGCCGTTCAGGCGTGCACCGGCATTGATGCGGGCGATCCAGAGCTTACGCAAGTCGCGCCGGCGGGTTCGGCGATCCCGCGAGGAATACCACATGCTCTTCAGCATGGCCTCATTGGCACGCCGGAACAGCAAGTGCTTGGAGCCTCGCTGCCCCTTCGTATACTTCAGAACTTTCTTGTGCCGCAGGTGATTGTGCGGACCACGTTTTACTCGAGCCATTCTTTACCTCCTGCGAGCCCTCGGGCGCCGGTGCAGGCGCTTGTCCTGCGTTCCAGTTGCATACACCCGGTAGCCGCAAATAAAAAAGAATATGTTACATGAACCTAGGGCTTCATGTGTGGCGCCAGGCGCCGGATGCGCTTGATATAGCTTTTCCCTTGGACGGCTACCATCTCGCCAAACAAAGCCTTTACACGTCGCGATGATTTGCGACGCAGATGGGCCTTGCCGCCCTTGGTGCGCACGATTTTGCCGGACCCGGTGATGCCGAATCTTTTCGACGTGGCTTTATGGGTCTTCAGCTTTAACTTACCGTCTTTCTGCTTGCGTGGCACAGTCATTACTCCTTTGCTTCATTTTTCGCGGGAACTTGTTCTCGCGGTGGTTCACTTTTTTCAGAGGCTCCGTCAGCGTCTTCTTTGCCCTTCTTCTTGCTGCCTTTTGACGGCACCAGCATCATGGACATGGCTCGTCCTTCAATGGAAGGGGCCTGCTCGACGATGCTGACATCTGATAGGCTTTGGGCAATCTCTCGCAAATCTTCGAGTGCAATTTCCGGGTAAGTGATCTCGCGTCCCCGGAAGCGAATGGTCACACGAACTTTCATGTTGTGATCCAGCCAGCGGCGCGCATCATCCACTTTGAAATCCCGGTGGTGACCTGTAGTTTTGGGCCGCAGGCGAATTTCCTTGACCTCGACCTTTGTCTGCGTCTTACGGGCTTCGCGTTCCTTCTTTTCCCGTTCGTAAAGGAACTTGCCGAAATCCATGATCCGGCAAACAGGCGGACTGGAGTTGGGGGCAACCTCCACCAAATCGAGGTCGGCTTCGTGGGCCATCCGCAAAGCCTCGCGAGTAGCAACCACACCAACATTTTCTCCCGTCGCGCCGATCAAGCGCACTTCGGGAACCCGGATGGTCTCATTGACTCTGAATTCGTTAGCGCTGATACGTCTCTCCTTTTAATATAATGACAATCCAGCCACAAGGCTGGCTTAAGCGGGCTGATGATACCATGAAGTCGGAAGAATCGTCAATAAAATGTTTGAAATCCGTCAGTTAAATCAGAAATTATGCTGAACTCAGTCATAGAATGGAGCGG
>CAWHSJ010000008.1:0-400026 GCA_963831885.1 uncultured Chloroflexia bacterium
GCGGACAAGGCCGTGTACTGGACAAAGCGTGAGGCCTCCGCGTCCACCGTGCCAACCCCCAGGAGTGCAATGCTTGCGCGGCGGGCAATCTCCAGGATTTCTTTGAACGGCTCCATGGAACTGAGTAACTCACAATTCTCCCGGGTATCGACAAAAGCTGGTGCGTGGAGCTGATAGGCTTTGCCGCCCAACTTTTCAGCCATATTCGTAGCCAGATAGTTCATATCGGATTCGATCGGGCCTTGGACAGCTCCAAGGATTGGCACAACCTCGACCCGATAGCGACGCGTGGCCTCAAGCGCCTGGACGACAGCCTGAACGGTTGTGCCGGGAGTGATGGCCAATATGTCGCCATCTCGCAGGTGCGCCAATAAATAATCTGCCGCCACAGCGCCGATGTCATTCAACTGCGAACTGCCGCCATCCGGCAAAGACGGTATAACGATTGCGTCCTGTATTCCAAAGACGGCCTCGAGGCGGGCTTCGAGATCAAACAATTGTTGAAAAGGGGTCCGAATGGTGATTTTAACGTACCCTTGCTCGCGCCCTTTCACAAGCAGGCGATTAACCTTGGCTGTGGACAAGCCCAAACGTTGCGCAATTTCCGCTTGGGTCATTTCTTCAATATAGTAAAGGTTCAAAATGTGATTGATGAGACGTATCGTGTCATAAGTAGGCATGGCTGTAACCTTTTCCAAATATAATCAGGCGCTCGATCCCCAGAATTGGGGCTAGACTTTGGCAAACATTATTATATCGGCGCATTACCAGTTTGAGATTGCTTTTCCAGCTCGAGGCAACCAAATGGGCGAGCATCTGGCCAGGCATCAACGACCAGGTCATTTACAAACCTGCGGGCGGCAGCGACAGAAGCGATGGGATCATGGTCAGCATGCCTGTCTCCCCAGATTTCGACGCCGAGTAGACCCCAGAAACCGGTCTGAGCCAGCGCCTTAAAAGTCTCTCCAAATGGAACGATCCCTTCTCCAAAAGGCACTCCGCGTATAATCCGTGGCAAAGCATCTTTGACATGAATGCCCAGGATTTGTCTTTTGGCAAGGGCAATCTCATCGGGTGGGTAGCACCCGGCTGCAGCCAGATTACCGATATCTGGATACAGTTGCAGCCAGGGCGAGTCGATTTTACGGATGATGGCCAGAGCTTTGCTCAGGTTTTCCACAAACGGGGTATCCAGGTTTTCGAGTCCCAACATTACACCAGCCTGACAGGCCCAATTGACGCTTAGTTGGAGGCTGTCCATGAAATTGGCCCCCGTCTCATCGTCGCTCGTTTCGTAAAAGACATCGTAGCCCATCACCTGAACGACGCGCAACCCAATGTCTCCTGCAAAATCGATCGCTTTTCGTAATATTTCCAGCCCTTGCCTGCGCAATTCTGGCGAATGGCTGCCAAGTGGGTATTTGCGATGACTGCTCAGGACCATTGTCATGATCTTCACGCCGGTGTTGGCAATGGAATGACGCAAAGCAGCCCGCTCAGAGGCCGGCCAGTCCAGACGGGCCAGGCGCTGTCACCTCGTGATGAGATATAAAACCCGGCGGCCCCCCAAATCCAAGGGGGGAAGACGGCGACAATTAGCACCGTGCCTTTGGCAACATTCTGCCAGTAAGGAGGGATAACGGTCATGAGGCCGGTCGTCACGCATATAATGATCAGGGCGCCGATGATCGTCTTGGCAACCGAACCCTCACCGCCGGAGAAGGCGGTGCCTCCTAACAGCACGGCAATCAGGCAGTTCAGCTCCATGCCATCACCCGAGAGCGGATCCCCAAGAGACATATACTTGCGCGTGCAATCCCGGCCAGTGCAGCAAAGAAACCTACGACGATATACAAAAGCCATACCATTTTGGCCGCGTTGATCCCGGAAAGCTCAGCCGCCAGGCGGTTGCCTCCGATGGCTGCGGCATATTTACCCAGGATCGTCTTTCTCTGGACGATCACAAGTATGATGATTACGAGTATCGCCACCCAGAATGCCCAGGGCAGCCCGAAAAGAACATCTTTCCGCCCGAAATCGTTGATCCAGGCAGGCATGGGCTGCGTGGCGGTCCCTTTGATGGAGGAATTGGCACGCCCGGTGATCAGCAGGGCAATGCCTTTGAACAGGTTCAGCGTCACCAATGTAGCGATCACGGGGGTGATGTTCAACTTCATTACCAGATATCCATTAAGGAAGCCCATCACGGTCCCCACGATCAATACGGCGGAAAAAGCGACCAGGAAGCTGCATCCGTTCAGAATGAGCCAGGCGAACACCACCGCGGACAGGCTCATGGCGCTGCCGACAGACAGGTCGATGTAGCCCGAAATCATCAAAAGCGTGAATGCACCACTCAAGATCATAATAGGAACGGCGCTGCGCAAAAGGTTGATGAGGCTGTCTGGACTAAGGAATTGTCCCCGGGCGAACAGGCTGCCTTGGTCCAATTTCACTACGCTTAATACAACCACGATCAACACCAGGACGACGTATATATAATAGCGTTTGATGTTTGACCGGATCATCGCCGATCGATCCAATTGCATTTGGGGTAACTCTTTTTTTATGGTATCCACGTTATAAGCTCCTATGAAAATGCCCGCTGTCCATGCAGTGCATTATCATCAGCCTTTCCTTTTATTTAGGGCGAAACGTTGCGCAACGATCGCAAGGAAGGTGAAAACCGCCTTGAGGATGAATTGCCAGTCTGGGGAAAGAAGGAGGCCGGTGGCAGCCGTTGTAACAACGGAAAGGATGAGAGCACCCACTAGCATCCCCAGCACAGACCCAAACCCTCCCGCAATACTGACACCTCCCAAAAGCACTACAACCAGGGCGTCGAACTCGTATCCCATTGCCCGGCTGGATATCCCGGCCTTGTACTCGGAGGCCAGAAGTATTCCAGTGATCCCGGCCAGCAATCCGCTCAGGATATAGAGCCCGGTGAGATACTTGGATACATTGATGCCTGAGAGCCGGGCTGCCTCCGGATTCGCTCCGATCAGGTAGATCCGTCTCGCGAGAACGGTCTTCTTCTCGAAAATGAAGGCGATGATGATCAGGACGATCATGATCACCAGCGAAAGTTGAATGGTTGTTCCGGGGATACCGATACTCCCCAGCACGCCAAAGGCATCGGGCAGGCTGGTATTGCGCTGTGCGCCTTGCGTAATGACCTGGGCAGCGCCGCGGGCGAGCATTGCCGTGCCGAGCGTGACGATAATGGAAGGTACCTTTAACTTGGTAATGAAGAAGGCATTGACCGCACCGACGCCCATCGCACACAGCAGGGCAAGTCCGACGGCAACGGCATAAGGCAGTCCTAGCCCATTTGCCAGGGAATTCCGGGATACATTTACCCCCTGACAAAACCAGACCGCTAGCACTCCGGTTAACGCGATGTTACCGCCGACCGACATGTCGTAGTTCCCGGTGATCATTACGAACGTGATGCCAATTCCGAGGGTAATGATGAACCAGTTGTTGGTAACGAGATTGAGAATGTTCTGGGGCTTGTAAAAGTTCGGTACAGTGACGCTGGCAAGTACGAACAAAGCAATCAGCACGATCACCATGAACAGGGTGATGAACAACTCGTCGCTCAGCTTGCCACCCTTGATCGATTTCTTCGCCTGGTTGAGTTCCATGTCTATGCTCCTCCTGTGACGATGTGGAGTATATTCTCGCTGTTAACCTCACTGCAATTCCGCTGTGTGGACTTCAGGCTTCCGTCGTACAGAAGGTAGATGCTGTCGCAAATATTCATCACCTCAGGCAACTCCGAAGAAAAGATGATGATGGTTTTCCCCTCCTTGGATAGCTGGCGGATGATACTGTAGATCTCGCTCTTGGAACCCACGTCAATACCGCGGGTTGGCTCGTCCATCATCAGCAAATCAGATTCTGCGAAGAGGCACTTGGAGAGGACAACCTTTTGCTGGTTGCCTCCCGAGAGCTTCATGGCCTCCTTCTCAATGCTGTTGGTGGCTATATTCAGTTTGTCCACATATTCGAGAGTTACATTACGTTCCGTTGTACTATTGATGAATCCATTGCGGGATATTTTATTCATGTTCATCACGGGTACATTCCCGCGAATGGTCAGGATGGTGAACAATCCCTGGGATCTCCGTTCTTCTGGCACCAGCGTAATCCCCGCCGCGATGGCTTTTTCCGGTGATGGTTTAAGTTTTTTACCTTTAAAGAGGATCTCGCCTGTATAGGCATCCGCGCCAAAGATGGCGCGAGCTAGCTCTGTTTTACCAGCGCCTACCAGACCATAGAAGCCGGCGATTTCTCCGGCGTGGATTTCAAAGGAAACGTCATTCAGCCTGTGGTTCGAGAGGTGTTTGACTTCCAGGATCGTATCCTGGCATTCATGTTCCGGGGGTGTGTACTGCTCGAATACTGTTTTGCCGATCATCAACTTGATTAGTTCTGACCGGTCCTTGATCTCAGCGACAGGTTTCGTGTCGATGTGTTTGCCATCCCGCATGACCGTCACATAGTCTCCGATTTCGAAGATCTCATCCAGGCGGTGTGAGATGTAGATGACGGTGACGTTCTTCTCACGCAAGCTTTTTATGATGGTAAATAATCGGTCAATTTCGCTCTCTGAAATCGCGGCCGTCGGTTCATCCATGATTATGATGTCTGACTCCGCCGCGACCGCTTTGGCGATCTCTACGATCTGCTTCTTCGCCACGCTTAAGCTCGAGACCAACTGCCACGGTTTGATGGATGGCTCGATGCCGTTCAAGACGCTGACCATCCGGTTGATCTTATCTGTCTTTCTGATGAAACCCAGGGTCGTTTCTTCCATCCCCAGGGTCAGGTTTTCCTCGACAGTAAGCTGGTCGACGATATTGAGTTCCTGGAAAAGTGTGCTGATGCCCTTTTGTTTCGCATCCCGTGTGCTGCGCGGAGTGTATTCTTCGCCATTCAGCAAGATCTGTCCACTCGTGCGCGCATAAGCACCAGTCAACATCTTGATCAGGGTGGATTTCCCGGCGCCATTCTCCCCGATCAGGCAGTGGACGGTATTCCGCTTTATGTCAAAACTGACATTATTAACTGCCCGCACCCCCGGGAAATCTTTCACAAGGTTCCTGATCTCCAGAACATTCTCTGTCGATTTCATGCCTCGGCTCCTTGAACTTGACGGGAGAAAGACCTGAGCCCCTCCCCCGTCAAGTTTCAAACTAAAACTTTTCCTTCGGGTTTACTCGATTACTACTTGACGCTGGTTCCAAACTCGCTGTTCAGCCAGGTCACTGCATCGGCGCGCGGCATCGTCCAGAAGGAGATATTGTAGGCTTTGTAGAAGAACTCCTGGGCGGGTTGCGAAACTTGAGGCACCTTGCCGCTGGCCACATCCATGATCAGGTCGAATTCGGCCGTCGGCGGTCTCGACTGGGGGAAGGCCCATGGACAGCTTCAACGAGCTGTTCGGATCGTAGACCTGTTTCATCTCAACTTCGTCGAAGTCGACGCTCGCGACGATCTCGGTCAACGGTTTGCCATTGGCAAACTTGCCTCGTCCGGCCTGCTGCAGGGCAGCCATCGTCCCGACGGTCAGGTTGGAGGCCTCGGAGTAGATCAGGTTGATCTCCGGGTGGGTGGTCATGAGGTCGGTCATGATCTGCTTGGCCGCGTCCTGACCCTTGCTGGCATCCTGGCAGCCGAGATCGGTTGCTGAGGGGTCTACTGACTTTACACCCGCCACAAACGGATCGGTGCGTCCGGAAATGACCTGGGCATTGGTCGGCCAACCCAATTCAACCATCACGATCGGCTTGTTGGGGAAGGCGGCCTTCCACTGCGTGGCCATCTCTGCACCCATTGCAAAGCCAACACCTTTTTCATCGCTGCGGGCCACCGGGATTCCGGTGTCAGCCAGCGGGCTGAAGAAAGAGGTCATGATGATGCCCTTATCAAGGGCAGCCAGCACACCCGGTTTGTTGGAATCGGGGTCCCACGGCTGAATAGTGGCCGCGTCCATGCCCTGCGCTACGACCTGGTCTACGTTCTGGACCATGGTTGCGCTGTCGGATTTGCCGTCGAAGACGAACACTTCAGCGCCGTACTTCTCCATGGCATACTTCTTCGCCTCGGCCGCCTGGGCTTGGTGGAATACGTTCGACAGATCCGATACAAAGAACGCAATCTTCTTCACAGTCTTCACGGGCGCTTGGGCGGCCGGAGCCTGGACGTTGGTACCGAACTCGGAGTTCAGCCAGGTAACGGCATCCGCGACCGGCATCGTCCAGAAGGAGATATTGTAGGCTTTGTAGAAGAACTCCTGGGCGGGTTGCGAAACTTGAGGCACCTTGCCGCTGGCCACATCCATGATCAGGTCGATTCGGCCGTCGGCGGTCTCGACTGGGGGAAGGCCCATGGACAGCTTCAACGAGCTGTTCGGATCGTAGACCTGTTTCATCTCAACTTCGTCGAAGTCGACGCTCGCGACGATCTCGGTCAACGGTTTGCCATTGGCAAACTTGCCTCGTCCGGCCTGCTGCAGGGCAGCCATCGTCCCGACGGTCAGGTTGGAGGCCTCGGAGTAGATCAGGTTGATCTCCGGGTGGGTGGTCATGAGGTCGGTCATGATCTGCTTGGCCGCGTCCTGACCCTTGCTGGCATCCTGGCAGCCGAGATCGGTTGCTGAGGGGTCTACTGACTTTACACCCGCCACAAACGGATCGGTGCGTCCGGAAATGACCTGGGCATTGGTCGGCCAACCCAATTCAACCATCACGATCGGCTTGTTGGGGAAGGCGGCCTTCCACTGCGTGGCCATCTCTGCACCCATTGCAAAGCCAACACCTTTTTCATCGCTGCGGGCCACCGGGATTCCGGTGTCAGCCAGCGGGCTGAAGAAAGAGGTCATGATGATGCCCTTATCAAGGGCAGCCAGCACACCCGGTTTGTTGGAATCGGGGTCCCACGGCTGAATAGTGGCCGCGTCCATGCCCTGCGCTACGACCTGGTCTACGTTCTGGACCATGGTTGCGCTGTCGGATTTGCCGTCGAAGACGAACACTTCAGCGCCGTACTTCTCCATGGCATACTTCTTCGCCTCGGCCGCCTGCGCCTGGTGGAATACGTTCGACAGATCCGATACAAAGAACGCAATCTTCTTCACAGTCTTTGCACCCGGAGCTTGGGTAGCCGGAGCCTGGGTAGCCGGAGCCTGGGTTGCCGTTGCAGGAGTGCCGCAGGCGGATAAAAGCATGCTGGTGAGTACTAGCATGCTCAAAAGAACAAACAGGATCCTTTTCATTTTGAGATTTCTCCTCTACTGAATATGCTGAGAATAGGAAAAATATTGGATTCATCGCGCCGGCATTCCAATATGGGCCTTTTTATTGGAATCGGTTCCGGTACGACACACTTCATATTCAATCTGCTATTTATTCTGTTTCACCTTCTTTCTCCCGGGGGTAGTTGTTTTTTGTCCAGATATCTAAGTTTACTGCTAACCATGGCTCACGAAACCCTCGGGACACTCGGTTTAGGCGCTCTTAGTAATTTCAGAAGCCGCTGACGTCTTGAGCCAACCCGTACACCAACATCTCAGATACACATCCCCCCTTTGTAAGGGCGCAGGTCTGGTAAACCATATCAGCAAAATGTTCGGGCCGTACGGCCAGGTCTTCATCCCACTCGAATTTCTTCACACCGTTTGCCGCCGCCTGGAAACCGGTATTGGATCCGCCCGGTACCAGCAGCGTGACTGCGATTCCATGAGGGCGCAGTTCTGTATAGAGGCATTTTGTAAAGGCGTTGAGGCCAGCCTTGGCAGCGGAGTAAACAGACCATCCCGGCCAGGAGCGGCGATCACATGCGCTGGAGACGTTGATGATCTTGCCGGATCCTTGTTTCTTGAATTGCGGGGTGAAGGTCCGGCAACTCATGATGGCGCTGGACAGGTTCAGGTCGATGATGCGGCGGTTGATTTCGTCATCCATTTCCTCGATGGGGGCCACTTTTAGTGCGCCACCTGCGTAGTTGATGAGGAAATCCACCTTGCCGAAGTTGTCGAGCGCTTCTTTGAGCGCGCGCTCGAAAGTCTCAGGTTTGGTCACATCACTTGCCAGGGCGATAACCTTCGAACCGGATTCTTTACAGACCTTTGCAGTGGCATCGAGAGCCTGCTGGTTCAAGTCAATCAAGATCAGGTTCACCTGATCGAGTTGGGCAAACAATTCCGCCGTGGCCTTCCCGAACCCGGAGCCAACGCCCGTGATAACCGCAACTTTTCCTTTCAGTGACTCAGCCATCAGTTTGTGCCTCCTTTTTTTCTTGTTTTTTAGGTTGTCATTTTTCGCAACTGGACCAACAGCTTGGCCAATTCTTCATCCTCGATCCCGTAGCAGTGTTCTGGTCCGGGGAATTTCCCCTGTTCCACTTCCGTGCGGAACTGAGTTAGCGCCGTCACGATGATCTGTGTCAGGTCCAGATACACTTTGAGAAAACGTGGGGACAACTCTTTGAACATCCCCAGCATGTCCTGCGTCACTAACGCCTGGCCGTCACATTCTGGCCCGGCCCCAATTCCAATGGTGGGAATATCCAGGCTGCGGGTGATGATAGCCCCCAACCGGTCGGGGATACACTCCAGGATCAACCCAAAAGCGCCCCCCTCCGCCAGCGCTACGGCGTCAGCCACGACCACTTCTGCGCCGACTGCCGTTCGGCCCTGGGTTTGGGCCGCTCCGGTGCACACGATCTTCTGCTTGGTGACTCCCAGGTGTCCTAATACAGGCACACCGGCATGCACCAGGGCTTTCACTTTGGGAGCATCGACCGCGGTTCCTTCCAGGTGGACTCCTTCAGCATGCCCTTCTTTCATCAGCCGGACGCCGGTGATGACGGCCTGCTCCGCGGTCTCATACGAACCAAAAGGCAGCGAGGTGACCACCATGGAACTCCCAGCCCCGTGCACAACGGCTTGGGTGTGATAGATCATCTCTTCCACGCTCACCGAGACCGCTTCAGGCCGGCCGAGCCCCACCGTACCCACCGCATCACTGACCAGCACCACATCCACACCGGCAGTATTGATGAATCCCGCCATCGGAGAATCGTAGGCGGTCAACAAAGTGATCTTCTGGCCTCTACGTTTCTTATTCCTGAGGGATGTCGCCGTTACCTTTGACGGTGTGCTCACATGTGCCTCACTTGTTTTCTATAGCGCTGTAGGCAGCAGGTTTTCGAGGTCGAGGTGAGGGCTGGGCAGTATTCGCACCGAAACTACCTCGCCCAACCGGCGTGCGGCTTGTGAACCCGCATCGATAGCCGTCCGCACGGCGCCAACATCTCCGCGCACCATGACGGTCATATAACCGGCGCCAATCGCGCGCAGATCGAGCAGCGTAATATTGGAAGCCTTGATCATGGCGTCAGCCGCCTCAATACAGGCCACCAACCCGCGCGTCTCGATCATTCCCAACGCCCGCATACCGGGATCCAGGGTATCTTCCGAAGCTTGGAGAACGTTTTGGCTTTCGTTTGTTTTTGCCATGCTGATTTATTCCTTCCTGTAGGAAATGGCTCCCTCGAAGCGCAGGGAGTCAAGAATACCAACAATCGCTGCATCAATGGGCGACGAATTGAGGCCGGTAACCGCACGTGCTGAACTGCCCTGGCTCACAACGACGAGTTCGCCCTCGCCCGCGCCGACCAGGTCGACTGCCAAAAAGAATTCGCCATGCGAGTTCCCATTGGGATCTGCAGGCTGAACGAGCAGCAATTTGGTTGTTTTTAGTGTTTCGTGTTTAAGGGTGGCAACTGCCAAGCCCACAACTTTTGCAACAATCATGTTCTCTCCTCGCGCCTACCAGACGATCAGTTTCAAGAACGCTTTCCGGTGGATTGCCTGACAAGTTCAACCAGTTGATCTACCACCCCATCCGAACCTGGTTGGCTTTTGGGTTGTTCCGGCCGGGCCACAACGACCGGTAATGCGGCGTGTTGGCAGCCCTTCGGTTTGGCGCCTGGCTTGGGGGCAGCCTCGCGCACCGATGGTGCAGATGCAACCGGTGAAGCCGCCCTGGCTGGCGCTGAAGGGGTGGATGGAGATGTCACTTTGGCTGGCGCTGAAGGGGAAGGGGGAGGGTTTACTTTGGCTGGCGCAGGGCGGGAACCATCCACAATGGTAATACCCACCTGGCGGGCCATATCGCGCGCCATTTCCATCACAACAGTGTTCCCGTCCACAACTAGTTCTTTTTTACCCTGCTCAGCCAGGTTTTCGATATCTTCCATGCAAATGTATTTCACCGGGACACCTCCAGCGGGGGCTTATTTGCCCTGACCGCTCAAACTGCGTATCGCCTGGATAGCACCATCACGCCCTACCTTGACCTCGGACTCGGTTCCTGAAATGTACAAGCGCCCAAAACGGCCAGTGGACTGGTAGTGGACAAGCGTAATGTGGGAGGCTTTTTCGGCTTCATTGGCGGCCAGCATCACGTAGGAGGCCGGCGCAACTTCGAGCACGCACAAGGTCTGGCCGCGCAGCAACAGCCCGCCGCGGCTGGACTGGTTCACCAACTGGGCTTCATAGGCATCCACGTTCGTGATCATTTTTACCGAAGCGATTTCGGGCTTTGCACGGTCATGTTCGGATAGGTTGAAGTGGGCCAGCGCCGCGCTCCCGGCCACGCGCACGGCTTCCTGGAATGGTGCGTGGATTTCGAGGCTGCCGAATTCCCGCTCCACACTCAAGGTTCCCGGGCGAACGTCACTCGTCTTGAGAGCTACATCCAGGAATTCGTAGACTTCACTGGCAGGCGCCAGCTCGACGAACACTTCAGCCATGCCTTCCACAGGGACATCTCCCCTGAGCAGCATCCCGGTGAGCGCTGCATATTGGGGTTGCATTGAGTCGATCAGTATATAAGTTCTTAGGTCCATGGTTCCTCGCCTTTTGAGTGCCTAGCGTTCGACAGGCAAGTTAGCCAGCGCCCGAACGATTTTGGTTGGGCCTTGGTTAAGCAGCTTTTCGACCACCGGGTGAGGCCGGGCGATAACGTGAGCGGCCACCAGTTCCCCGGCGCGCTTGGCCGCTGCGACTCCGGCATCCACCGAGGCCTGCACCGCGCCGACTTCACCGCGTACCATAATGGTGATGTAGCCGCCGCCGATCTCTTCCTGGCAAATCAGGCGTACATGCGCCACTTTGGTCATGGCATCAGCCGCCTCGATGGAGGCCACCAGCCCTTTTGTTTCGACCATTCCCAGTGCTGTTACTTGCAAACGTGATGTAGCCATAGATGACCTTACCTCCTAAGAGATTCCAAATACTTGATTCGCGGCCCTAATGCCCGCGTTGGTATCAACCGGATGCCCTAATTTTCGCAGGGCAGTTCCGGTGGCGTTCAATAAGTCAATCACCCGGTTGCGCGAAAGATCGCCCAACTGCGTCGGATCGAGGAAAAATACGTTATCAGAGACCTCACCAAAAGCCCCGTTCGCGCTCACACTTTGTCCCAGGCTGCGTACTATGTCTGCGGAGCGCAAACTAGCTGGGCATTGGATATCTGTTTGGGAGTTCAAACAAAAACGGCGAGGGGAATCGCAGCCGGGGCATTCGCGCCCATCTACAACAAGCGCCAGGCCCATCTCACTTACCCCCCACCGAATTGCCTTGACCGAGAGATCTGCGATGGATGAAACCGTCGAGGCTGCAGAAGAAGGTGTTTTACGAGTACTGGGGGAGGCTCCTGACCATAGTTCGGCCAGGGCCAGGCGCATTTCGTGAGCGGCGGCGCGAGGATCAGCCGCCTCACGAATGCCGCGCCCACAGATCAAAACGGACACTGGCAGGTCGGCAAAAAAGGGTAGAAGTTCCATGGTCATTCCGCCGGTCACCGTAACTTTGTAGCCCATCCCAATCAATTCGCGCATAATGTCCTTATCCTCTTCCGTCCATTCGCGGCCGGCAGATTGGGCATCCCACTCGCGGTGATAAACGATGCGGTCGACGCCAATTCGGCGCCATTCGGTTGCGCGCGCGATAATGTCGCGTACGCCGGTTAGTTCCATCAGCATTTCCTTGCCCCGCTTGCGGGCAACTTCGAGTGCTTGCTCGATGGTAGCCTGCGCGGCACCACCAATCACAGTCATCATGTCGGCACCGGCGTCAAATGCCATCGTCGCCTCGAGAGCGCCGACATCCGGAGTCTTTAAATCGGCCAGGATGATTTTGTCAGGACAAATTTCTCGCATGGACCGGATTGCCTCGAGCCCGGCCGCCTTGCAGAGCGGTGTACCGATTTCAATAATATCCACTTCCGGAGCGACCTGGACCGCCATTGCCAGCGCTTTCGGCAAAGAGATGTAATCCATCGCAATTTGGAGCAAGGGTGTAGCACTCATAATTTAGTTTGACCTCGAGATTGGATCTTGGAAGAACCTGAACAAGGATTGGAACGCACTGTTCCGAAAATTAAAGATTTATGATAGGGCTGGAAATTAATTCAAGGGCGGGAGCAATATGATATATTTTTCATATAGTGAATATAATATCACAAACATTCAACTCGGTCAACATTTTTTCACAAATGAGGATGATTGTCATGTTGGTTTTAAGCAATCGGGCTCCAGATTTTCCTGCCTACCCCGCTGGTCGTCCGTAGGTATGGCCTTACGGCGTGCCAGAGAAGATGGACGCATATCCGGTTGCCTGACACGGAGATACCCAAAGAGCCGGTTTCTTGCAAATCCGAATGCAAACTGGTATGTTATTTCTAACTTCAGTGGTCCTCTACGGTTTGATGGATGTGCATCCCGTTGCCTATGATCCCCTGAATAGTTTGGGTAGGAAAGTGCAGTAGAACCCGTTCTGCTGGGCGATCGCCTTGAGTGCCACCCGCATCATCACTGCACTGTCGGCTGTGGATAAGGCGCCGGCGTAGCGAAAATCGATCTCGTACTGTCTGGGAGCGCCTTCATGGCGCATGGCGTTTAGCAAGTAATCTTGATATGAACTTCTTAGGTTATTAAGGCGTCTTCCACATTAAGGGAATGATTATGTTCCGAGTACCGAAAAGGGTTTACGAACTTCAAGATTCCCAAGAGATCTCGAAAGTGTATATGCCATGGACACAGTGGAAAGAATTTAACTTGACGGACGAACATCTGTTCTTTATAATGATTTCATGCTTTATCGTCGAATTTCGAGAACCTCCTGATGAATTTCCAGCACCTTAATAGTCGAATAGCACAAGCTTCATCCTTCGTTCCTCCAAAACTGATCCCCCAAATCGCAGAAAGGAGGAAACTCTATGGCTAGTAGGCGTGGCAATAATGAAGGCTCGATCTATCACCGCAAAGATGGGCGCTGGTGTGCCCAGGTCAGCCTGAATGGCAGACGCATCACCAAGTACGCCAAGACCCAGCATGAATGCCGGCAGTGGATCAAGGAGACGCTCCAAAAGATCGAACATGGTCTGACCTTTGAAGGCTCGCAGCTCTTACTGGAACAGTACATGCAAAGCTGGCTGTCTGGCAAGGAGCTCTCCCGCCGGCCGAACACGGCCCGCAACTATCGGCGCTACTCCGAACAGTATATCCTTCCAGTTCTTGGCAGGATGCGCTTGCAGGCGATCGCTCCCTCGCACGTCCGTCAACTCTATTTGCGCCTGCAAGTGGAAGGGAAGGGTGCCCGCACGATCCAACTGGTGCATGTGACCTTGCATTGTGCCTTTGCCCAGGCGGTCAAGGAAGGCCTGATCGGGCATAACCCCCTGGATGCAGTCGAGCGTCCGAAGGTGGAGACGGAGCAATTCCAGATCTTCACCGAAGAACAGGCCCGCACATTTCTTTCAGCCGCCAGAGGGCATCAATATGAGACGCTCTTCTTCCTGGCCCTGACGACCAGCATGCGCAAGGGCGAGATCCTTGGGTTGATGTGGACCGATATCGATTGGAAGAAAGGCACCCTGCGGATCGAGCGACAGCTCCAGCAAGCCAGTTCGACCGGAGCGGTCCTGGTACCCACCAAGACCAAATCCAGCCGGCGTCAGATCAAACTCGGCAAAGGGCTGCTGGCTATGTTGGAAGCACATCGTGAGAAACAAGAAACCCAAAAGGTCCTGGCCGGGGAACGTTGGAAAGAGCACGGCATGATCTTCATCACCGGCATCGGCACCTACATCGACCAGACCAAAGTCTCCCGGGAGTTCAAGTCCATTCTCCGTAGTGCGGGTTTACCTGATATCCGCTTCCACGACTTGCGGCACACTTCGCTTTCATTCCTGCTAGACCGGGGTACGCCGGTCAACACTGTCCAGAAAAGAGCCGGGCACTCGAAGGCTAGTGTCACCACGGATATCTACGGTCACTCCATGAACCGTTCTGATGAAGAGGCCGCCGAGGATATCGAAGAGATCGTGACACCGCCGTCCGAATGACTTGCAGTACGAATGCAGCAGGATTTTGGGCCAAAAAGCCAAAAAGAGCGAGAGCCCCCATATCTGGTACGGTAGCCTACCGAGAAACCCCCAGATATGGGGGTTGGAAAAAAGAATGGAAGCTATGGAAAAGAGGCGATGAAACTCATAATCGCTTGGTCGCAGGTCCGACTCCTGCCGGGCCCATAGATAAAAAAAACTCCTGGTCATCAGGAGTTTTTCGTTTTCAAGAAAGGTGGTTCTTCCCTGAGAACTCTTTACTTTGTTACCATTTCTTCCCGTCCCAATGGCATTTGTGGCCGATCGCTACCCTTCCACCCCGATGCGGTCCACCTGGACCTGCGAGCCGTTGTAGTCAGGTACATTACTGAATAATGTGCCATAAAGATGAACAATCTTGCCGCTGTCGCGCAGTGCCTTGATCTGGGCTTGCACCGCCGGGTTCATTGAATCGATGCCAAAGTAGATGATCTGGCCATAAAAATCCTGCCGCTCAAAGTAGTCATCATACTGTGCGCCGGGCTCCGTACTCTTGATGACGCCCCACCAATCTGCTATTGCTTCTGAAGTACCTGGTGACATGTAACCACCCACACCATTTCCTCCTGTGCCAACACTTCCTCCTGGGCCACCACCACTTCCTTCATTGGTTGCCTCAGCAGTCGTGGCCGGGGTCGGGCCACACTCTCCCCGGAAATAGGCCCACTCGTCACAGGTGCTGCCGTTCGGAAAAGTACATATTCCGGATTGGCTGCCATCGGTCGCCATTTGAATCTCATGCGTGTTGCCGTTCTGCTCGCAATAGACTGAGGCGGGATTTGGCATATTTGCCTGAGGCATGTCCGTCGCGGCAGGGTCAGATGTCTGGACCCGCAGTGACGTACAGGCCGTCAGTGCCATCAAAATGATCGTGAACGTAAAAAGTTTTTTCATTTTTTCCTTCTTTCTATTCTGTCGAGAACTCCACCGGTTCTGGTGGTTATGGATACAGTTTGTTTGTGCACTATTTCACATACAGACGCTGGAGAATAAAGTAAGTTCCTTTTTATTTCGGTTTTTGAAGAATCAATCCTGGCGTAGGGTGGTCAACCATCCTGCGGGATGGGTTTTCAGGTCGGTCCAGCCTTTTTGCATTCTCTCACCTTCCTTTTGCTGCAAGACTTCGAGCTGCGGAGCTGCTATCCGCCAGTAGGTATTATTTAATAGATCATTGGAATTAATCTTTTTGTCCGTTCTTGATAATTCAAGTAATCTTCTCCCAGTTGTTCTAGCATGAATCTTTCTTCTACTTTTATTCGGTAGAGATACCCAAGAGTGATCGGGATCATCATGGCTGGAATTGATAACCAATTTGATATTGAAGTTGAAATTCCAATAAAAATAATTAATTGTCCAAGATATCCAGGGTGTCGGATGAATTTGTACAAGCCGGTTTCGATGATTTTATGGTTCTTCACCTTTGCAACTGAATAAGTAAAGTATTGCTTTAGGGTCAGCAAGGAATGAATTCTGATGATGAACCCGATGACAAACAATGCCATGCCAATTGCAAAAAAAGTATTCCAATCATAAATCCTGCCTATTCTGGTTGCACCGATTGAAAATGACAGAGCATAGCCAAGTGTAATGAGGCCATACAACCACCATAAACTGCTTTTATCACTCGAAGTTGTGACCATGCTTTTGCTTCTCTGTCTCAAATTCATGAACACTTCAAAGAATCCGTACAGGTATGAGACGGCGATAATGATTATTATTTTGGGATCCATGGTTTTCTCTCCTTTATTCTGTTGCGACAAACTTCACTTATGCGGGTGGTCTGTCACCTGCCTTATCACTCAACTGTGATGACAACATTTCCCTTTTTATGCTATTTTTCGTAGAAAACACTCATTAGAGTGAAAGAACAGATTTCACGATGATCCATAAGTCAGTCGGTTTTGCACTAAAACTATTGTTGAACAAGATCGCGGCTGCTATCACATAAGCGAAAGATCCAATCACAACCCCTTTTTGCAGTAATGACGTTTTCTGGATCTCCTGTTTTACCTTGACAGCACAAATTTCACCCGGACAGTATTGAGTTTTTTCTTTATGAAACATTGGATAAAATTTGCATCCCAAACAAATGCCGAACACAGCTTCAAAGAACAAGAATATCAGGCAGATTTGACAGATAATCCCGGTAATGAAGCTAGTTGAATTCATTACAACCAACAGCAGGAATATGATCGTGGATAGCACCAGACCGATCGTCCAGGCAAACTTTTTTTGAGCCGCGCCGACATATTCGGGGGTTTGACCGCCTACGATCAATCTCCCGATTATTAATGAAGGAGAATACCTGGGACTGATCAATACCCGGATGAGAAAATCGGTCAGGAAGATCGTGTTAACCAACTTGATCAGGAAATAATTCTCATTAAATATGACAAGCATCCAGGCCAGGAACATAAAGAAATATAGTATCCCTGCCGAGGCTCTAATTTCCCGCTCGTTTAAAACAGGGACGTAATACCCTTCCACGGTTTCTCCGAATTGTTTAACTTTTTTCATTTTTCTACCCTTTTCCTGATCCATTTATGGTTTAAACAAGCTACCTGCGTCTGTTTATGATTTGACTGAGAGAGGAAGGGCTGAAGACCCTGCCTCTCCCCTGATGCAAATCTATGCCGCGCTCAAAAGCTCGTTTGTCGCTTTCTTGTCCGGATTGCTGCGCAGCATGCTGATCCCCAGCCAGATGAACCACACAATCTGACCCAACGCAAAAATGTAAATAAATATATCGAGAGCCGGGACAATCGAGATGATGCCTGCTACGCCTACCACTACACCAAGATAGTTCTGTGCCTTGGAAAGTGCTCCTGTCCGCAAAGCTGCCCAACTTAACAGGAAAATCCATATGCCGCCTATGGCTTCATTACTGCCGGCTAATCCTTTCAAGACAGCGTCAATCGTCAACCAGATCGTCCCTGCTTGAGCCGGGTCTTTACCGTAGAGAGTGACGACAGTTTGCATGCCTGCGTTTTGGATCATGCCGCTAACTATGATCACGCAGCCCCAAAATATTCCGAAGGCGGTCGCTGTCTGCACTATTGCTGGTGAGTTGGCCTTTAGCCGTTCGTAGAGCGCCAGTGCCAGGACAACCATAAAGATGCCCCATACTACATAGACGATCAGGTACATTATGTACAGGAAGGACAGGTTGTCCGCCATTAAAGCCACCTGCTGGACAGGGTCAGCAACACTAGAAATGTCCACTACGGCGAGAAAGCCAATCATACCTATAATGTATGCTGCTGCCAGGTACAGTGCAGCAAAGCCGCCAAATTTATGTAAAGTTTTCATTTTTGTCTCCTTTTTTTGAACGATATGGATGAGTTTCATTGAATTGGACTTGCATAAAATTGTGGTCACCACCCGTTTAGCGGGGATTGAAATGGGCTGGAAATTTTAT
Source organism: uncultured Chloroflexia bacterium (assembly GCA_963831885.1). GTDB lineage: Bacteria > Chloroflexota > Anaerolineae > Anaerolineales > Villigracilaceae > UBA877. The sequence goes on from CAWHSJ010000008.1 coordinate 17,881, forward strand.
AAAAGCCAAATCTCCTTTCAAGGGCTACCATCCATTTGCTATTTGACGTCTGGCGCATCTGCCGGGACTAACATCCTCTCCAATACTCCTACTTGCCGTTGCGCCTGGAAGTCGAAAAGGTTATTGTTCTCTGGCGGGTTTTTACGCCGCCGAGACAGGGCTCTTGCGCAGCATGACGATCCCGAGCCAAGCCAACCAGATGATCAGACCCAATCCATAAAAAACAGCCATCAGGAGAAGCGATGTCAGGAAAACCGTGAGGATTCCAGCTACACCGATCACCAAGCCAAGGTAGTTCAATACTCTGGGAAGTTCCCTTGCCCGCAAGGCTGCCCAACTTAGCAGTAGAATCCATAAGGCGTTTACTATCGTTTCTCCGCCGCCCCCACCCAAACCTTTTACCACAGAGTTGAGCGTCAACCAGAGCGTTGCAGCTTGAGACGGATTTTCGCCATAGAGTTTGACGACCATGCTCAAGTTGCTGATCTCGAGTGTGCCGACCACAATGACCAGGACGGCATATATCAGGCCGAAGGTAGTCACTGCCTGTGCCAGTGCAGGTGAGCCAGCCTTCAATCGCTCATAGAGCGCCAGTGACAGGAAAATCAGACTCACGCCGAAAACCAAATATATGATTATGTACCAAACGCGCATGAAAGCCTGGTTGTCAGCAAGAAAAGCCACGGTCTGGCCTGGGTCGTTGGAACCGTAGCCTTTGGGAGCCATTAAGGTTATAAGCGTCACAAGGGCGAAGAGGTTTGTTGCTGCTCCGATCAATGCAGCAATGCCTCCTATCTTCTGTAAATTCTTCATAATTTATCTCCTTTTCTGAACGATATGGATGAGTTTCAATGAATTGGATTTGCATAAAACTGTGGTCGCCACCCGGTTACCGGGGGTTGAAATGGGCTGGAAACGGTATCAAAGGTAAACCTCCTTTCCAAGGTACTTATATCCATTTACGATTTGACGTCTGATTGATCCGCCTGGCCGGGTTCAATAGGACTGACTGAGACCAAAGGCAAACCCAGATCACGTACTTTTTTCAGCAAGCCGTGCAATGCAGCCTGGTCAACCACCGGGCCGGTTAATAGCGTGTGGCCGTCCTCTTCCAGCGTGATGGTCAGGCCCTCAAACCATTTGGCCCACCGGTCATCCAGGTGTCCCTTGAGGCGGATTTCGTAGCGCTGAAGTTGGTTATGTTTTTCATCGTATGTTTGTTTGTCACTCATCATGTGCCTCGCGTTTTTCCTTTCGTTATTTACCTGCCCAAAGGATACCGCCCGATGTGGTGATGCGTCATCACCACATGATGTGATTGATGTGGTGATTGTTGGTGAAAAACAAAAAGCCCCGGCAGGTTGTTTAAGGCCACCTGTCGGGGTTGGAGTTGGGGGTTTGGGGCTAGTTAGAACAAATCGAGTTCGTCGGCCCTGCGGACAGCCGCCCGTCGATTATTGACCCCCAATTTATCGTAAATGTTTTTAGTGTGGGTGCGCAAGGTGTTGAGCGACACGATCAGTTGTTGGGCAATTTCCGGGCCACTTAATTCGGTGCAGAGCAGCTTGAGCACTTCCAGCTCGCGTTCGCTCAAAGGCTCAACCATTTCTGATTTTCGATTTTTGACATTTGCACCTGCGGCAAGTACAGGTGTTGTTGATTGCATGTTAACGGATGGCGTAAAAGATGCCAGGAGTTTGCTTGTATAATCGAGTTGGGCATGGGCACTACTGGACATTTGTTTTTCAATAGAAAATCTAAAATCAGCAATCAACATTTGCATCGCTTCGCCTTCATCCACAAAGATGCGAATATAGCCTTCCGGCTCGGCCAGAGCTCAGGGCGCGTTCCAGCAATGCGAGGGCGTGGGGGAGGTTATCTTGCGCCTGGTACACGAGGGCTTGCAGCAGCAGGATTTGGATGACACTTCCCATCCGGCCGCCAGTTTCTGCCGCTTGCAGGAGACGTCCCATCAGCCGGGTAGCCTCGTCAAGGGAACCAGCCTCCCGATTGCTTTTACCGGCGGCGATGAGCACCCGGGCCACCGTGATGTGCTCGAACTCGCGCGTGTAGCGGAGGTCATCATCCACCGATAGCCCTTGCTCACGCGTCCACCCCCAGGCTTCGGCCAGCCTGCCCTGCTTGAGCCAGATCCGCGCCTTCAAGGCCGCAATGGGACGCACATCGGGCAGGGGAGCTCGAACATACACGCGCTCCGCCTCATCAAGCAGAGCGAGCGCGCCATCCAGGTCTCCCTGCGTCTCTTTCAGGCGCGCCTGCGAAACGCACAGGCGATGCAGCCAATCCGTCGTCGCGGTCTGCTCGCCCAGCTTCTGGCTGGTCAGCAAGTGTTGCGCGGCGGCTTCCAGGTCGCCCCGTTCAACATAAAGCTCACCGAGGCCGCGATACAAGTCTGCCGTTCCGAGGGGCATGGGCTCGCCCTGGCCGGTCGCGAGGCGTAATGATTGCTGATAGATACTTTCCGCCTCATGCAGGTGACCCAGCGCCACCCTGATGTCGGCCAGGAGAAATGTGATGCCGACCAGGATCGGGATTTCGCCGGTTTTCCGCAGGTTCGTATGGAAATCGGCCAGGGAACGCTCGGCTGCCTGCAGGTTTCCGCTTGTGTACTGGGCAAGCCCCAGGAGCGAGGTGGCCTCGTTGTACCTGAGCTGGTCATCTTCGGGGGTGAGTTCAAGCGCCTGCTGGGCATACTTTACGGCGCCGGGGACATCGCCAAACGCCAGGGAGCGGTAGGCCCGGGCGGTGGCAATCGAAGCTGGCAGCGAGCGAAATTGTTCTTTATCCACGACGACCATCTGATCCGTCGGCGCGTCCAGCCAGCGTTCAGCGTCAAGCAAACGGGCCTCGCTGGCCTCCAACTCGCCGCCATCCAGCAACGCCCAGGCATAACCCACACTGAGGACCGGCCTGAGGCGGATCAACACGTCAGGTAGCTCTTTGACCCAGCCAAGCCATGTGGAGGAGTGGGAACTGAGATCCATTGCTGACCAGGCCAGTTCGATCAATCCCGCGGCGCGCACAAAATCCTCGGCGGCCAGGGCGTGGCGGATGGCCTCGGGCGGGAATCTGTTCTGCTCATACCACGCGCTCGCCCGCTGATGCAGGCCGGATACCTGCTCAGGTTGCGCCTCTATCAGGTGCGCCTGCAGCACATCGGCGAAAAGGTGATGATAACGATACCACTGACGCTGGTTGTCGAGCGGGACGACAAACAGGTTGCCGCGCTCCAGAGCCTCCAGCATTCCCCCGCCATCTTCTCGCCCAGTGACCGCATCGCACAGAGACCCACTTAGCCTGTCGAGAATGGCGGTTTGCAATAAGAAGTTGTGCACATGTTCAGGCTGGCGTTGCAGAACCTCTTCGACCAGATAGTCCAGGATGAAATGGTGGCTGCCGGTGAAAGACTTGATGAAACTGGCGGCGTCTGATCGTCCCTGCATGGAAAGTGCGGCCAGTTGCAGGCCGGCAATCCAGCCTTCGGTGCGGGCTTCCAGTGCGGCGATATCTGCCGCGGAGAGCTTCAGACCCATCATTTGGTTGAGAAACTTGGCGGCTTCGGCGGGGGTGAAGCGCAGGTCGGCGGCACGCAGCTCGGTCAATTGGCCACGGGCGCGCAAGCGGGCCAGGGGCAGATGTGGATCCTCACGGGTGGTGATGACCAGGTGCATCGGTGGCGGCAGATGCTCGAGCAGAAAGGTGAGGGCTTCGTCAACCGGTTTGGAATCGATCAAGTGGTAGTCGTCCAGGACGAGGATGAAATGGTCCGGGATGGTGGTGATCTCGTTGAGCAGGATTGTCAGAATCGATTCGATGGACGGTGGCTGAGGGGACTTGAGAATAGCCAACACCCCTTTTCCAATATTCGCCGCAATCGTCTGTAAAGCAGCGACGAGGTAAATCAAAAAACTTGCAGGGTCGTTATCCCCTTCGTCCAGCGACAGCCAGGCGACCGGTCGCCCGCAACTGGCGCCCCATTCGCTGACCAGCGTGGTTTTACCAAAGCCGGCGGGGGCCGAGATGAGGGTCAGTTTACGGCCCGAAGAGAGACCCTCGCTCAGCCGTTCGATCAGGCGGGGGCGGAGGACAATTTTAGGGCGAGGTGGGGGGACAAAAAGTTTAGTGAGGAGAAGTGGCTCAGACATTCTAAAATGAATTATACATCGATCAACTACTGCGTCCCCCTGTGGGATCGCTGCGTGCCAGGCATCGCGAAGCACCCTATTGGAGGGAGCAAGAACCCTACGCAGGGTGCTTCGGGACCAGCGTTCGCCGGTTTGGCTGATTTGTAAGGCCTGACGCTAAGATGGCACGGATTCAGGATATTCGCTGATAACCGTCAGGTCAGTGGTTCGAATACTCTTGCGGGTACTTCCACTCCCCGCTTCTATTTCCTAAGCGCCTGAATTCAGGCGTTTTTGGTTTAACCATATTATTTTGTGGCTAAAATGGGTATGGCCATGAATTAATTATAAAGGACATCCAAAAACATGGATGTCCTTTCGCTTTTTTTCAAAAAATGTTATTGCCCCACCGTAATGACGATATTTCCCTTTTTGTGTCCTTTTTCGACATACCTGTGCGCCTCGGCCATCTGTTCCAACGGATAGAATCTATCAATGACCGGTTTTATCTTTCCCGCTTCAACCAACTCCTTGATTAATATTAAATCTTCCAGATATAACTTTGGTGTCCCCTCATCGACTGATATGTATTTCCCGGCCGGAGTTAGCGCTTTTTTATACTGTAGTTTTGAGCTATATCTTTTTCCAACGGCATCAAAGATAAAATCATAAGATTCTCCTCTATTCGTAAAATCCTCTTTTGTGTAATCAATTACCTTATCGGCTCCCAGAGATTTTACCAATTCTAAATTTGTAGTACTGCATACCCCGGTAACTTCCGCCCCAAAGTACCTGGCAAGCTGTACCGCAAAAGTACCTACCCCTCCAGAAGCTCCATAGATGAGAACTTTTTGTCCTTTCTGGATATTTCCTTTCCTAATAAAATACAATGCCAAAGTTCCTCTGGAAGGAACAGCGGCGGCTTCCTCATGAGTCAAATTGGACGGCTTTAATGCCATAATACTGTCTTGTGGCATGCACACCCCGTCTTCCGACAGACAAGCGTACTCGGCATAAGCACCAAAACGCTTGCCGGTGGATGCTAAGATCTGGTCCCCATTTTTAAATCGTTTTACATTTATGCCGATTGCTTCAATTTCTCCGGCTAACTCTAACCCCAGAACAGGTTTTCTTGGTCTTCTGAAACCAACAAATATGCGCATGGGGATCCATAGCAAGAAATTTACTTTACCACTTCGAACTATACAGTCCGAAACTGTCACTGCTGCTGCATGAATTTTTATCAGTACTTCATTGTCCCTGGGAGTAGGTTTTTCTACTTCTTTGAGTTGAAGAACATCCGGTGATCCGTATTTTGTGCAGATGATGGCTTTCATATTCAAACCTTTCCTTTTTGCTTATCGAATAAATAGCCAATAACCAATCCAAGGGCAAGAAACCTTGGAGCATTCATTCCTGTGTCGAGCAGGAGGTAAACGGAGGCATGAGCCGGGTCTCCAAGCGCTGAAAAGACTTCGATAATGACCATGATAAAAAAGCTAAGGACCAATGCCTTGAGGATGGGTTTTTTGCCGGGAATCCTGTCAAAGAAACGAAGCAGGAAAAAGCTGACACACAGAGAAATCACCATGCCGCCAGTTAATGCTTGAACAAGAGCCAATGGAAGAGATGAGATCGAGAAAGCAGCTCTATACTCGGCAGCGATGGGGGACACTGAAATTACGAAATCAGTTATCCAGAAGGCTGCGCATCCTGCTCCAGCTAACTTAAGCAGTTTCTTGTAGAACTCACGTGATGTCTGCCGCTTGGTTCGAGCTGTGGCCTGGGTTTCCATGGTTGTCCACCTATTCCGCCTGAGCAGACTTGGAAGCATTTGCGGATGGATCGGATCCTTTGAACAGCCGTCTGTATAGATAGCCAGTACCTATTCCAAGAAAGAGAAACCTTGGTGCGTCAAGTATTATACCGATGAGAAAGTAATGCAAGACATCACGCTGCCCAAGAAAACCATGTGGAATCAGGTTTAGGATTGTCATAATGACCAGAGCAATGAGACTTATTATCGCGGATTTTAGAATTGGATCCTTTGTTGGAATCTTGTCAAAAAAACGAAGCAAAGAATAACTGACGCAGCATCCGATAATCAAACCAGCAGGCAAAGAAGCAACCCAAACCGTTTGAATATTCGCTTTTGAAAAGGCAGATCTATACTCCGCTGCGATGGGAAGCAGGGAAATTGCGATGGTAGTTAGCCAGAATACTATTCCGCCCCCAATCGTTAGTTTAAACAGACTCTTTGAGAGGAAGGTCGAACCACTTTTAGCCATCTTGCTTTCTCCTTGTGATGGGCTGTGTCAGCTTTTTAAGACCTATTCCACGAGCATTACCCTGTAACTGAGCGGGGAGGGGGCAAAGGATGGCTGAAGGCCCTCCCTTGCCCCTGTTGTGCAAATCTAAGCCGCGTTCAAGATCTCGTTCGTTGCTGTTTTTGCAACCAGCCTCAACTTATGCTGGTTTTTGATCCTTTGCACCCATGATCAGAAGCCACAACATTAGTGAAAATTCCCCAATAAAACCAACCGCAGAACTCAGGTAAGTCAGAACTAAGTTGCCCGGGAAAAAGAAGAACTGAATTGGAAACAAAAGCCAGCCAAAACATTCAACCATCAACACGATGCCCAAAATTCTGGGAAGGAAGCCGGACTTGAAAACAAGATAACCCAGCGGAAAGAGCCAGGCGCTAAAAAATATCTGGGCGATCCCTGAGAACCCATTTTTGTAGATATACAGGCATGCCATGGCCAGGGCTTGCAGTTGATCGGCCTGGAATACTTTCAAGTAATCAGCGCCACTCAAAAGAAGCTGGCTGGCAATTAGAAAAAGATCACTAAAACACCATACGGCGACACCGCCCAGGTTCAATAACAGGAACAGCAAAGCGATGTTCTTATTGACCGGCTTCAGCAACACGTACAAAGCCCAGGCCGTCAAAAGGAAAAGCACCGCACCAACCAGATCGACCACAAAGCCGATCCGGAATTGCAACGCAGATGCCATGATGTTCCTGGCGGTTGTGGCGGCATCTCCCAGGACAATCAGTTTGGAGGGCCCCCCCACATCTGCGAAGATGAAAATCACCATGTAAATCAGATACAGGAACCCTGCGATTCTTGCGGTTTTTTTGTTTGTGTTCATTTCTTTCTCCTTTTTTTTCGTTATAAATGATTTTCAGTAATTTGGACTTGAATAAAATTAGAGTCGCCACCCGGTTAGCGGGGGCTGAAATGAGTTGGAGTTGTTATCATAAGCAAACCTCCTTTCAAAGTAACTGCCATCCAATTACGATTTGACATCTGACGCATCCGCTTGGTCGTGTTCGACAGGACAGACCGAGAGCAATGGCATGCCCAGGTCACGAACTTTTTTGAGCAAGCCATGCAATGCGGCCTGATCGATCACCGGGCCGGTTAATAACGTATCGCCGTTGTCTTCCAGCGTGATGGTCAGGCCCTCAAACCTGTCGGCCCACTTGTCATCAAGGTGCCCCTTGAGGCGGATTTCATAGATCCCTGGTTCGTAATGATCCTGTGTTGATGCGGTCTTTTCATTCATTCTGTACCTCGTACCTTTTTCTCTATATGGATGGATCTTCTTGTGTTGCATTCGTTCTTACCTTCGGTCACAATATAACAATTAATGTGGGGGGATGTCTTCCCCATATATGGGGATATATGTGGGGATATTTGAGGAAGAGGCCGGGGATGTAAAGAGCCCTGCCAGATAAACTGGCAGGGCTAAATGGATTCCTGGCTCGGGCAATACTTTTACGTTGCTAGATCAAATTCAACTCAGCCGCCCGTTTGACGGCTGCCCGGCGATTATTAACATTGAGTTTACTGTAGATGCTCTTGGTATGCGTACGGACTGTGCTCAAAGCGATCACGAGTTCACGGGCGATCTCCGGCCCGGAAAGCTCGGTTTTGAACATTCGAAGAACTTCAAGCTCACGCTGGCTTAGCGGCTCGGTTAGAGGCTCACCGTCCCCCCTTTCCCCTGTGGGTCGGGGACTTCGCCGGGGTCCTTCCGGGAGCACAGCGAGGGGGGTGGGGAGAGGCGATTTGCCTGCACTACCCGGTTGCTCCGCTTCAAATGCTCGCAGCAGCTTGTCTGTATAGTCTGGCATAATCCCACGCGAGGCCGCTTCGAGAAGCAGTTGCGTCATGGGTGAGCCTTCATCCACAAACATACGGACGTAGTCCTCTGGCTCAGCCAGCGTCAGAGCCTTTTGCAGCGGTTTGAGGGCAGCCGGGAGGTCACCTTGCGCGTGATATGCGATCGACTGCAATACCAGGATTTCGATCGTGCTTCCCTTCCTCCCGCCTTCTTCCGCTGCTTTCAGCAGGCGCTCCAGCAGTCCCATTGCCTCTTGCATGGAGCGGTCTGCGCGGTCGCTCTGATAGAGGAACAGGAGCACCCTGGCCAGGGTGATGTGATCGAACTCGTGCAGGTAGCCAAGTTCGTTTTCAACGGATAGTCCCTTCTCACGCGCCCAGCCCAGGGCTTCACCCAACCGCCCTTGGGCCACCCACACCCGTGTCTTGCGCGTCGCGATCGGACGCACATTCGGAGAAAAGTTAGCGTTGTACAGGCATTCGGCTTGGTCAAGCAGGTCGAGCGCCTCATCCAGATCACCCTGGGCCTCCCGTATACGCGCCATCGCCGCGCACCAGCGATACGGGTTTTGCGGCATCCCAGCAAGCTCACCCAGCGCCTGGCTGGTGAGCAGGTGCTGGGTGGCGGTCTTCAGATCGTTATGCTCCCTGTGAAGGCTGCTCATGCCGACGTGCATATCTGCCGCTCCCGGCAGGACCGGCGCGCCCGGCTCCGTCGCCCACTGCAATCCCCGCCCATAGGTGGTCATTGCATCGTGGAGATAACCTTGCGCGATCTGTATATCCGCCAAGACGATGGCGCCGCCGATGGCGGGAGAGATATACCCGCCTAGCCGCAAATTCGCCATGCCCTCGGCAGTCATCCGTCGGGCGGTGTCGAGATCCCCGCTCGTCCATGCGGCGAGCCCCAGCTGCGAGGCTGCCCCACCGAGCATCAGAAGGTCGTCCTCAGGTGCGAGATCGAGCACCCGTCGAGCGTTTTTTACGGTCTCGGGCATATCGCCCCGGGCCAGGGCCAGCCCGGCACGGATAAGGGGGATCATACCCGGCACACGGCGAAATTCCTCTTCGTCCACGACGACCATCCCCGCCGTGTCGGCCGTCGTGTCCAGCCACCGTTCAGCGTCCCGCAGCCGGGGCTCCACGCCTCCGAGCTCGCCGCAAGACATTGACACCGAAGCATACCAAGTACTGAGCACGGGCCTGACGCGGACCAGCTCGTTGGGGAGTGCCTTTAGCCAGCCCAGCAACGTGCCAAACTGCCGACTGCGATTCATGGCTGGTATGACCAACTCGATCAGGTCCGCGGCACGCGCGAAATCCCCGGCGGCCAGGGCGTGGCGTATGGCATCGTGAGGCAGACCGTTTTTCTCATACCACTCGCTCGCCCGCCTGTGCAGGACGGATACCCGCTCTGGCTGCGTCCCCTTCAGATGTTCTTGCAGAACATCGGCGAAGAGGTGGTGATAGCGATACCACTGGCGCTGAGCATCGAGCGGAATGACGAACAGGTTGCCTTGCTCTAGAGCCTTCAGCATCTCTTTGCCATCCATCTGTCCGGTAATGGCGTCGCACAGAGGACCACATAACTGGTCAAGAATGGAGGTTTGGAGCAAGAAGCTGCTGACACGTTCAGGCTGGCGTTGGAGAACCTCTTCCACCAGATAGTCCAGGATAAAACGGTGGCTGCCGGTGAAGGATCGGATGAAACTGGTCGTGTCTGGCTGCCCCTGCATGGAATGTGACCCTTGCAAAGCCAGGGCAGCCAGTTGCAGGCCGGCGATCCAGCCTTCGGTGCGGGTCTCCAGCGCGGAAATATTCTCTGGCGAGAGATCCAGGCCCATCATCCGGTTTAAGAACTCGGCGGCTTCGGCGGGGGTGAAACGCAGGTCGGCAGCGCGCAGTTCGGTCAGTTGGCCGCGGGCGCGCAAGCGGGCAAGGGGTAGCTGGGGATCCTCACGGGTGGTGATGACCAGGTGCATTTGGGGCGGCAGATGCGCGAGCAGGAAGGTGAGGGCTTCGTCAACCGGTTTGGAATCAATCGCATGGTAGTCGTCCAGTACAAGGACGAAATTGTCCGGGATGGTGGTGATTTCATTGAGCAGGGCCGTCAGAATCGATTCGATTGGCGGAGGGGATTGGAGCGTCCTCAACACCCCTGCTCCAATCGTCGGCGCAACTGTCTGCAAAGCCGCGACGAGGTATGCCAGAAAGGACATGAGGTCGTTATCCCCTTCGTCCAACGAAAGCCAGGCAACCGGTCGTTTACAATGAGCGACCCATTCACTGACCACCGTGGTTTTGCCGAAGCCGGCGGAAGCGGAGATGAGCGTCAGTTTGCTTCCCCTCTCCAGCCCTTCGTTCAACCGCTCCACCAGACGCGGGCGTGGGACAATGCTGGGCCGCGGCGGGGGGATGTACAGTTTCGTAGCCAAGATCGGGGCTGACATAAATCAAGTATACAGCACATCCCCAAATTAAAAAAAAACGGAAAATATATAGCCGAATTGGATTTGAGCCTGAATACGCTTTCTACCACCTGAATGTATCAACCTATAAATTTGGCTAGTGAAGTACCAGAATCCTAACCACCTGCTTTGCCTCGACTCCTGGTTGTTGTTGTTGAGTTAAACAGTGACCTTTTGGAACAATAAACTGATTAATGAAACCAGGTAACACAGCGTAACGATCACAAAGGCTGATAACGTTCCGTATTGGAGACCCGGATACAGTGAACATTGTGGGTAAATAACCTGAAATGCCACCCTCGTCAGCCACAGGATACATGTTGCAGCAAGCATCACTATGATTGAATATCTATTTGACTTGTCTCCATAGATCAACAGTATGTTTACGATGCCAAACAATACTAAAGACAAGGAAAAGAACGCATTTATAGCCCGGACAGCGGCTACCAACTCGGTTGCATTGCTATCAATATAGGAGTACCACTTCCAGGCTTTGGGTACAAAAAAGTGCCATATTCCAAAACCTATGGAAGCACTGCTGCCAAATATCACTAATATTTTAACAAGCAGATTCATGGCTAACTCTCCTGGTCATTAGGAGTAATCAACCATCGGGATGGTTGATTACTCCTAATGTGGCCGATCGTTACTCTTCAACCTCGATGGGGTCCACCTGGACCTTCGAACCGTTGTAGTCAGGCACATTACTAAATAATGTGCCATAAAGATGAACAATCTTGCCGCTGTCACGCAGCGCTTCGATCTGCGCTTGTACCGCCGGGTCCAGGGAATCGATACCAAAGTAGATTATCTGACCGTTGGTCCACAACTCAAAGTAGTCATCATACCTGGCACCGGGTTCCGTACTCTTGATGACGCCCCGCCAATCAGCTATTTCTTCTGAGGCGCCTGGCGGCATGTACCCTCCCGCGCCGTTATTTCCTTCTGTGCTGCCGCTTCCACCTGGGCCACCACCACTGGCATTTGCGGTTGCCTCAGTAGTCATTGTAGGGGTTGGGCTCTTTTGTTCTACAGGAACACACTCTCCCCGGAAATAAGCCCACTCGTCACAGGTGCTTCCATCTGGGAATACACATACTCCGGATTGGCTGCCATCAGCAGCAGTGTGAATTTCGAGTTTATTTCCGTTCTGCTCGCAATAGACCGAGGCAGGATTTGGCATGTTCACCTGAGGTGTGTCGCTCGCAGGTGGTTCAGGTGTCTGGACCTTTGGCGCTGTGCAGGCTGTCAGCGCCATCAAAATGACTACGAATGTAAAGATGCTTTTCATTTTTTCCTTCTTTCTGTTGTAGAGAGATATTCACCGATCTTGGTGGTTGATGGAGTCAGTTGATTCTGTGCTCCAATTCATACACAGACGATGGAGAATTGGATCTGTTCCTCTTTTATATGGCTTTTTGAAGAATCACTCCTGGCGCAGGGGAAGCAACCATACTGGAGTATTGGTCTCCAGGCCGATCCTGCCTTTATTGCTTTCTCTCGCTCTCCTTTTTCGGTCGGACTTCGAGTAGCAGGGCCGGTGAAGGCCATCGCTTCCACGACGCCGATCATGAAAAGCAAAACCCAGAAGGCTCATTTAGCGCACCATCCACTTACTTTGCGTCAGCAAGGTTATTCGTCCCTGCCAGTACGTCTTCCCGTAAAATCCTCAGCATTTTTTCAGGTTCTTCAAACAATGGGCTGTGAGCCGATCGTTCAAAGGTGTAAAAACCTTTCATGGGCGCTTGCAGCTTCTCCAAATAGTCTTTTGCCAAAGTGGTAGAGCATGTGTAATCAAATATGCCTCCAAAGAAATAGACGGGGATTTCAAGCTCAGGCACCTTTATGTTCAGATGCGTGGCGATCATTTCATCCCAGAAGGGACTAACACCGGATTGAGATTTGCCACGCCACATATTGACCTTTTCCGATAGTGTGAACCCTCGGAATGTTAGCGAAGGGAAAAAGATACCCGTGATAACTGAATGCATGGCATGCGTTGTACCAATACCAAGACTGTGCATGGCTTGGTCCCGCAAGGCAAGGTATGCATCCGGTGTGCCGTCCGTCATCGTGACTGGTGCTGCTTCAAGCTTTCGCACCATTTCCAAGTTTCCGTTCTCTTGGAACTGCTGAAGCATATACTCGTACGCCAATCTTTCAGATTTGAGCTGATACGACATCTGAGCAACGCCAATGTAGGCATAATACAACTCCGGAACTCGTGCAGCCGCCTGGATGGCAATGAAGGTTCCCCCCGAATGCCCCATCAGGTAGATCTTTTCCTGACCAAAGCGGTGGCGCAAGTAATTCGTCACCTCCAATGTGTCAGAGATTAATTGCTCCACAGTCATCGTCTCTGGTGGAATGTCGGTACTGTAGGAGAGTCCTGAGCCACGCTGTTCCCACCAAACAACGGTGAAATAGTCTTCAAGACCTGTAGGGTATTTCTGTGTAAGAAAGTAATCAGGCATACCCCCATGAAGGTAAAGCAGCACTGGATGCGCTGCATCTTTGCTCATGATAAACATCCCCTGCTCCACACCGTTGATATTGACAAATACTTTCTCCGAAATGCTTCCCGCCAGCAGCTTTCCGTTTTCATCCACGAAGGGGGTTGGTTTTCCGGGGCTCCATAGCTGTAGTACGCCCACAAGAATAAATGCACAAACAAGTAAAACAGCAGGTATAGTCAGCATAATACCTATCACCTTTCGCACAAATGGTTTTGTTGAACGTCGCTTAATCTTCTTGTTTGTCATGATTACTCCTCATAATTAATTCTCGAAATAACCTAATGCTTTCTTCGATCTGCTCAATGTTTGCGGTTTCCAGATCAAGACCACGATGGTAGCCATGATCACATAGGGTAAATATTCCAGCCAGTTATAAAGAGGAGACCGGGTTACCGAGGTAGACATCACTTGGAAAGCACACGTATATAGCCAGTGAAGCAGGATCGCTGACCAGATACTCTGTTTGGTGTTGTTGTAAAGCCATGTATATAAAATCGAATTGGCCATAAAGCCCACCAGGAAGCCAATGAACGGGAGTCCCAATTCATGCTGAGAAGTGCCCACCATCATAAACACCGGTAGATGCCACAATGCCCACACCAAACCGACAATCAAGGAAGAAGTCAACGCATTCCACCGCGTCTGAAGTCTTTCCAGTGCATATCCGCGCCAACCGATTTCTTCTGATAGCGGACCAAGGATCAGTAGCGGCAAAAAACTGCCCAACTGTGCCAAAAATAGATGTCCCATTAAAAGTATTACCGAGGAGTTTGTTAATGATTAGTTGTCCTGCCGTTCCAGCAATAACGATCAGGAAGGTAAACCCATACCAACGCCAGCCAAGCTTGAATTGAATGATGCGCCGGCCTAATACACGTAATCCATACACCCCTTCCTTTTTCCAGGTCAGAAAAATAGCCAACAGGGAGGGTGCAAATCCTCCGATGAGGAATAATGCGATCGCCCAGGCGGGACCTTTAACATCACTCACGAAGCTACTTGTTGGGATCTTAAAAAGAGCCAGAGGACCCCAGAAAACGAACCAGGAAAATGCAAGTGTTAGTCCCAGAAAGGCATAGGCTTCCTTCACTGTTTTCGTACTTTTCACTTTAGTCTCCTTGATGGTTGACCTGTCGTGCTTGATCAAATAGATCGCCGTTTTATTTGAATAGAAATTCTCTAATTACGTCATTTTTGTAATAAATACAATCCCTGTTATCGGCATGGGTACTATTCAGGCAGATTCAAGAGCCCGTTTTTCCCACTCTTCGACGTTTACACCCTTAATCAAAAGCCACAAGTAAAATAACGCTTCTCCAATGAACGCAAACAAGCCAAATATCGTCGCATCGAAGTTCGGAAAAAGAAGGAATAAAACAGCCGATACCGTATAGCATAAACCTCCAAGCATCAACAAGATGCCCAGAATTCTGGGAAGGAAACCCGACTTGAAAACTAAATAACCAAGGAGAAGTACCCAAAAGGAAAAAAACTGGGGGATAAATGTTCCATATTTGCGCAAATCGAGAAAGAACATCACCAGGGCATTCAATTGATCTGCTTTGAATGCTGTTAAATAACCAGCGTCACTCGATAGCAGCAGAACTGCAAGATGGTTAAGCTCATTGAGCAGCGAGATAGGGACACAGACAAGATAAAATATAACCATAAGCGATGCAATGGTTTTGTTAACCGGTTTGAGTAATTTGTATAAAATCAGCGGCAATAACATCAATAGCGCCTGGCGGATTAGATCGCTCACGAGGGAGAGGCGGAAGAGCGCTTCAGAAGCCATAATATTCCTGACGGTTTCCGCGGCCTCTCCCGGCACTATCATGCCCGGACGAATAAAAAGTTCAGCGGACATCCCCAGAAAAAATATGATCAGAAACACGAACGCTGCAGCTCTTGCGGTCTTTTGGGGCGAATTAATGCTTTCTTTGTTAGTCATTGTTTTTCTCCTGGTATCACAGTTTTTTATTGGTGGTTGACACCACCGTAAAGGGAAGGGACTCTCCGCTCTCAGGAGTTGAGAGCCCTTCATTCAGGTAACATTCAGCGAGTGGGTAACTCCCCTAGGTCAGAACCACAGTTCAAGCGAACCAAGTCCATGCTTTCGATCGATGATCAGGCGCGCACTTCAACATTTGTTATGTGGCCACGTTATGATTCAATGCCTTGTCTTCAACGTATCGATTCTGCCTGTCAAACATCCTCTTGCGTTCAATCACTATCAGGATGAAAGCGAATGCAGCATATCCGAGCGATGCCCACCCCAAGAGAGGGTGGATGTCCATTAAAACGAGACGCAGGACAAAGTTGAACAAGAAGTGAATCCATATCGGAATCAGCAAGTTCCACTGTCGGCTGTAGAAGACGGTGATTACAAGAGATAGTGACACGATTGCAACGAGGAAATATGCAACGTAAAGCACAAGGCTGATTCCCGAGTAGCCTGAAATGATCCACAACGGAAGATGCCAGAAACCCCACACTATTCCTACTAAAAGGCCCGACATAAACAGAGTATGTCGTTTATGTAGTTCCTTTAGCAAATAACCTCTCCACCCGAGTTCCTCTCCCGTCGACCCATCTGTTGCCGTGACAACAAAGGTAGTCAACAATGCCAACGGACTCAGCAGCAACATGGAGTTCAACCCCTTCCCGGTAGCCCATAGTTGCGCGACTACTGCCAGAGCGACAATGGCTACCTGCAGGACCAACAGAAGAAGGAAGATCAGAGGATTGACGCGACCAATAAAATTGCGCCTAAAGAACTCTCCGAAAGAGACACCAGGGAAGAGGCGACGAAACATGATGAGCACTACGATCGTCGGTGCCCATGCGCAGACATTCTTTGCGATGGTCTGTACGTAGGACGGCGCGTTGAGCGAGATCAGCACGCCTGTGAGCGCTAAAAGGCACAAGAACACGAGATAGGTTAAAGATACATAGACAACGAGATTGCGCTTTGGTGTCGTTGCATGTTTTTCGATTTGATCTTGTTTCATTACATCTTGCTTTTCGGTAGTCATATTGATTGTGTTCATTTTTTCTCCTTTTTTGAAGGATTCGGATGAGTTTCATTTAATGGTCCCGGTTACTGCATGGGATTGGACTTGTTGCTCATGTTTTGCAGGACTGGCAATCCAGCGTCATTTTCAGGACTGCCAGTCCTAACGTGCGTAAAATTAATCCGTTATTCTGTTTTAGCAGACAGGGCAGCGATCGCAGATGGATTGAATCCCTTGACGATCATCCAGACCGCAAAGACCATTTCTTGAATGGCAGTTGGGACCAACAAGAGCCCTATTCCCACACCGATTTCTGGCTGAAAATGCAGCGGACTAAACATGCCTACAATGTAGGCAATGGGGTACAACACTGCGCCAATCAAACCCCAGCCTGACAACCACCGAGGAATGAGCCTCGTTTGATAAAACAGGGCGAACATCATCAGCGTACCGACGCTGAAAACGATTCCCCCGATCACCGGGATCCAATTTCCTGCTGCGATGAGCATAGAACCCAGTGTTTGAAAATTGGATGCATCTGCTGCTCCGGTCTTTCCATAGATCTCGCTAACAGTCAATAACAGGAAAAAACTGATCACCACGAGAATTTGGGTTACCTGTTCAAGTACTCCCCTGAACAGGACTGACCCGAACGCCAGGACTTCATTGTGCTTTCTAAAGATTGGGTACAACAGTACCGGAGTCATGACGAGGGATAATCCCATCAGCAGGATGAGGAGTGTTCCGATAATCCATTGGGTTTCACTTGCAGATATATTGAGCGGGTACGTCGAACCTGCCCTGATCGGGGCGGTAACAACACCGGATAGGATACCGGAAACCGTCCCAATGATGAATAGAATTCCAACAATCACAGTGGTCTTTCTGTATGTATTCATTTTTTTCTCCTTTTTTGAACGATATGGATGAGTTTCATTGAATTAGACTTGCATTAAATTGTGGTCGCCACTCGGTTACCGGGGGTTGAAATGGCTGGAAATGTTATCAAAGGCAAACCTACTTTCCAAGTAGCTTATATCCATTTACTATTTGACGTCTGACTGATCCGCCTGGCCGGGTACGAGAGGACAGACCGAGACCAACGGCATGCCTAAATCACGCACTTTTTTGAGCAAGCCATGCAACGCGGCCTGGTCAACCACGGTTCCAGTTAAAAGCGTATCGCCGTTCTCTTCCAGCGTAATGGTCAGGCCCTCAAACCAGTCTGTCCACCTGTCATCAAGGTGTCCCTTGATACGAATTTCGTAAAGTTCAGGCTCGGGCTGATCCTCAGTTGATGCATGTGTTTCACTCATTGTGCGCCTCGTCCATTTTCAAGATATGGAAGAATTTCTACAGTGTTGCTTCGGTTCTTATCTTCCTTCGACCAAAGAATACCAAAAAATATGATGAGGCGTCATCATTACAAGTGATGATTAAGGTGATGATTTTTTGTTGGAGGGTTGTGATGGAAACAAAAAGTGCCGGCAGGTGATTCACCCCGCCTGCCAGGACCGTGGATTTATGATTGAGTACTTGTTAAAACAAATCGAGTTCTTCGGCGCGGCGGACCGCAGCCCGACGATTGTTCACCCCCAGCTTGGCGTAAATGTTTTGGGTGTGGGTACGCACGGTGCTCAGAGACACCATGCATTCACGGGCGATTTCCGGGCCGTTCAAATCGGTTCTGAGAAGCTTGAGCACTTCCAGCTCGCGTTCACTCAAAGGTTCTATCATGTCCGATTTTTGATGGATGAGTGCCCTGGCCCGGCCAGGACGGGCTGATTTTGGCGGAGCCACCGGTTGTGAAAAGGCAGCCAGGAGTTTGTCCGCATAACCGCTCAGCGGATGATCTCGATTGCGCGATTGTTTTTCAATCAACAATCGCATCGCTTCGCCTTCGTCCACAAAGATGCGGACGTAACCCTCTGGCTCAGCCAGGGTCAAGGCACGTTCCAGGGAAATGAGAGCAGGAGGCAAGTTACCCTGCGCCTCGTGAGCGAGTGCTTGCAGCACAAGGATTTCGATCACACTTCCTTTCCTGCCACCTTCTTCTGCCGCTTGCAGGAGTCGCTCCAGTAGTCCCTGTGCGTCATGAATAGAACCTTCTGCAAGGCCTCTCTTTTCCTGGGCGATGAGCATTCTCGCCAGGGTCATGTGTTCGAACTCGTGCAAGTAGCTGATATCGTCATCAACGGATAGACCTCTTGCAAGTATCCAATCCAGGGCTTCAGCTATTTTGCCCTGTGCGATCCGGATACGGGTCTTCAACGCTGCTATTGGGCGTATGATGGGCACAGGGGTTCTAACAAATCGTCGTTCCGCCTCTTCGAGCAGATCAAGCGCGCCATCCAGGTCTCCCTTTGTCTCATGTAGTCGAGCTTGGGCAATATACCAGCGATGCTGCCAATCTGGTAATTCAACTTGCTCACCCAGCTTCCTGCCTGTCAGCAAATCTTGTGCAGCAGTTTCCAGATTGCCTCGTTCACGGTGCAACTCACTTATTCCTGAATACAGTTCCTCTGTTCCCAGAGGAACTGGCTCACCACGCTCCAGCACAAGCCTTATTGCTTTCTCATAGATACTTAGTGCCGTATTGAGTTGGCCTTGCGCCAATTTTATGCCAGCCAGGACCAAATTTCCGGAAATTGCATCAAAGGGATCGGCCATCGCCTGTCCATCGGAGAAGGCTCGGTAGGCGGCATCCAAGTTTCCGCTAGCATACTGGGCAAGTCCCATGAGAGACAATGCTGCTTCGCGCCATTGTGAGTCTCCATCTGGTGAGAGGTCGAGTACGCGCTGAGTGTACTTGATGGTGCCGGAAATATCGCCGATGGCTTGGGCATGGTAGGCGCGAGCGGTGGCTAACAATACAGGCAGCGATCTAAAATGCTCTTCATCCACAACGACCATTTCAATGGATGGGGCATCCGGTTTCTCGCCTGTGATAGTTGTCGGTTCCAGCCAGTATTCCGCATCCTGCATTTTGGCTTCTGCAGCTTCCAGCTCGCCACCATTCAATAATGCCCAGGCAAAATTAACACAAAGGACAGGTCTTGCACGGATTATTTCTTCTGGAAGTTTCTTCAACAAGCCAAGCCACTTAATTGACTGAATATTCTCATGAACTGCTGGCCATTCCAGCTCGGCTATTTTCGCTACACGCTCGAAATCTTCCACGGCAAATGCGTGATGGATCGCATCCAACGGAAAACCGTTCTGCTCGTACCACTCGCTCGCCCGCCGATGGAGCGTGGACACGCGATCGGGTTGCGCCTCCCGCAAGTGCGCTTGGAGAACTTCGGCGAAGAGATGGTGATAGCGATACCACTGGCGCTGGTTGTCGAGCGGGACGACAAACAGGTTGCCGCGCTCCAGAGCCTCCAGCATTCCCCCGCCATCTTCCCGCCCAGTGACCGCATCGCACAGAGACCCACTTAACCTGTCGAGAATGGCGGTTTGCAATAAGAAGTTGCGCACATGTTCAGGCTGGCGTTGCAGAACCTCTTCGACCAGATAGTCCAGGATGAAATGGTGGCTGCCGGTGAAAGACTTGATGAAACTGGCGGCGTCTGATCGTCCCTGCATGGAAAGTGCGGCCAGTTGCAGGCCGGCAATCCAGCCTTCGGTGCGGGCTTCCAATGCGGCGATGTCTTCCTCGGAGAGGTTCAGTCCCATCATCTGGTTGAGAAACTCAGCGGCTTCTGAGGGGGTAAAACGCAAATCAGCGGCACGCAGCTCGGTCAATTGGCCGCGGGCGCGCAGGCGGGCCAGGGGCAGATGTGGATCCTCACGGGTGGTGATGACCAGGTGCATCGGTGGCGGCAGATGCTCGAGCAGAAAGGTGAGGGCTTCGTCAACCGGTTTGGAATCGATCACGTGGTAGTCATCCAGGACGAGGATGAAATTGTCCGGGAGGGCGGTGATTTCATTGAGCAGGGTCGTTAAAATCGATTCGATGGATAGCGGTTGAGGGGATTGGAGCGCAGCCAAAGCTCCTGCACCAATATTCGCCATAATCGTCTGCAAAGCAGCGACTAGATAAGTTAGAAAACGCGCGAGGTCGTTATCCCCTTCGTCCAGCGACAGCCAGGCGACCGGTCGCCCGCAACCGGCGACCCATTCGCTGACCAGCGTGGTTTTCCCAAAGCCGGCGGAAGCGGAGATAAGGGTCAGCTTGCAACCCGAAGAGAGACCATCGTTCAATCGCTCGATCAGGCGGGGGCGGAGGACAATTTTAGACCGAGGTGGGGGGATATAAAGTTTGATGGCTAAAATGGGCGCAGCCATAGATCAAGTATACAGCACATCCCCAAAATTCAAAAAGCAGCAAAGCCCAGTAACAGCGGGATGGCGCAATAGGGAGATTATATGAATGTGAACCGAATACAATTACTGATAGGCAAAGACAATGGGGCGTGATCCCTGACCAAGCAGGTACTCCACGGATCCCCATAGAGCGGGGTCGGGGTGGAGGTGGATGAACCCGATATCTGGCAGGCACAAGGCATGATCATTCGGCCCATTCAATTGGACGGGCTTGCGAACACCTGTATCCAATATAGGAATACAATCTGCCTTCTCCTGAGATCCACCAGGATATCTGCCGCATCTTTCTGCGCGGGATCCAGGCGAGGCCGTCCTAAAGGGGCGGCGAAATGAAGGTGCTGAATATATCGGTGAATATATCAGTGGAAAAGCCTATTGAAACAGATCATGCCAGTAAATACTGGTATCATATTTCCAAAAGATTTTTCAAAACTAGTCTTCAAATGCGATGCAGGTCATGACAACCTCAACTCAACCGATCCAACCGCTAGCTTCCGGAGATATTGCCCAGGAGAAATTAAAGTTCGGGGAGAAACTCTCCTATTTGCTCGCAACAATGGCCCCGTATCCGTTGTTAGGTTTGACCTCAGGATACCTAATGATCTTCTACACAAATGTCATCGGGTTGAACCCCATCGCCATTGGGACGCTCTTCCTGCTTTCCAAGATCATGGATGGCATTAGTGATCCAATCAATGGGTATTTGATCGATCGTTTACCCAGAACAAAGTTCGGAAAGTATCGCTCTGTGATGATCGGCGGTACGATCGTATGCTGTCTCAACTTCCTGCTGTTATGGTTCGGCCCGGCCTGGGCCACATCGGGCAAGTTGACGATCGCTTATATCAGTTACCTGGTGCTCGGTTTCAGCTTCGACTACATGGATATCCCGAAGAACAGTTTTCTCCCTGCGATGACCGCCAACCCTAAAGAGCGCTCCAGTCTTGGGATGCTGATTGCACTCGGAACCATTGTATCAGGGATGGTCGTAGCAATTATCGCTCCCCTGATATTGTCAGCTGGAGATCTGAGTCTGAAAGCTTTTTCCACGCTTGTCCTGATCGTCACAGGTGCCGTCCTTGTTGTTGGCATCGTTGGAGCATTAGGCGTAAAAGAACGCGTTGTACCGGTCGATATGGAAACCAAGCACTCACTGAAGGACTACCTGAATATTTTGATACAAAGGCCAGTTTTCGTGACCTCGATGTATGGTTTGATGTTCTCTGCTGCATTATACATTCCTGGTGCAGTGAGCGTCTATTTCTTTACCTATGTGATGAAAAACCTGGCCCTGGCCAGTGCGGTTGCACCGATACAGCTGGTTGGCCTCCTTCTGGGTATATTCCTGGCCTCGAAAATTTTGCGTAAGCTGGGCAAGAAAAGGAGCTATATTGTTGCCGCGCTGGCGATGATCATTGTTTCTGCGATCCGGTGGATAGACCCCACATCGCTGGCATTGATCTACATATCCACCATTATCGGCGGTTTCATCTTGGGCTCCTTCCAGCCCGTGGTTCAGGTTCTCGCGGCAGACAATATTGACTATGTCGAATACAAAATGAAATATCGCTCTGAAGCCGCCGTGGCTTCGATCGGTTCTTTTGTTACAAAAGTCTCCTCAGGTATTGCCGGAGCGACCCCGGGCTATGTTCTGGGTTGGGCAGGATACGTAGCCACCAGCCAGACACAGCCTGCGAACGTTATCACTGCGATCATCTGGCTTACCATCGGCTTCCCGATTTTCTTTTTTGCAGTTTCAGCCCTGATCTTCGGGTTCGGATACAACCTGGATAAGAATATACTCCAAAAGGTGGAGGCTGAACTAAGCGAGAGAAGAGCAGCAAACCAAGCCTTTCCAAAATAAAGATCGTGGTCGCTATCGAAACCTAAAAGCATGCCCCTGCAGCCAGTCGTCCCTTGGACTGGCTGCAAGCATAAATCCAGGTCTCCAGTACAATTGGAAACCCATTCGGGGCGGTAGCCAAGCTGATAATAATTGGAAAGGAATGATCCGATGAAAAGAGAAAATTATAATTCCGGCTAGAGGCATTATGAAAAAGGCCAAAAGGATACAGCCTTCTTGATCAATTTACCCCACGATGCCATGCAGAAGGGGGTAGATTTTTGAAAATTTCGCCGAAAGAACATCAATTATCCAAAGACAGTAAGCCATGGACACAGTGGACAGAATTCGCCTTGACGCGAGAACATCTGTTCTTTATAATGGCTTCATCTTGTATTGTCGAATTTAGAAAAACTCCTGATGAATTTCCAGCACCTTAATAGTCGAATAGCACAAGCTTCACCACTCGTTCCTCCAACTTCGATCCTCACAATCACAGAAAGGAGGAAACTTAATGGCTGGAAAGCGTGGTAACAATGAAGGCTGCATCTATAGGCGAAAAGATGGCCGTTGGTGCGCTCAAGTCAGCTTGAACGGCAAACGCATCACCAAGTACGCCAAGACTCAGCATGAGTGCCGGGATTGGGTCAAGCAAACACTCGACAAGATCGAACACGGCTTGACCTTCGAAGGTACACAGCTTTCCCTGGAACGGTATATGCAAAGCTGGCTGTCGGGTAAAGAACTCTCCCGCCGCTCGAGCACCGTCCGAAACTATCGTCGCTATACCGATCTGTACATCCTTCCCGCACTTGGGAAATTACGTCTGCAGGCTGTCGTCCCGGCGCATATCCGCCAACTCTACCTGCGCCTGCAGATGGAAGGGAAGGGTGCCCGCACCATCCAGTTGGTGCATGTGACTCTCCGATGTGCTTTTGCCCAGGCAGTCAAGGAAGGCCTGATCGGGTACAACCCACTGGAGGCGGTCGATCGGCCCAAGGTGGAGACGAAGCAATTTCAGATCTTCACCGAGGAGCAAGCGCGTAAGTTCATAATGACAGCCAAAGGGCATCCATATGAAGCGCTCTACTATCTGGCCCTGACCACGGGTATGCGTAAAGGTGAGATCTTGGGATTGAAGTGGTCAGATGTGGATTGGGAGAAGAGCATGCTGCGAGTCGAGCGTCAGCTTCAACCGGTCAGCTTCAACGGCGGCGCACTTGCACCGACCAAGACCAAGTCCGGCCGCAGGCAGATCAAGTTGGGCAAAGGGTTACTGGCCATGCTGGAATTGCACCGTCAAAGGCAAGAGACCCAAAAGCTCCTGGCGGGTGACCGGTGGAAAGAAAACGGCATGATCTTCACGACCAGTATCGGTACCTTCATCGACCAGACCAAGGTGTCTCGCGAGTTCAAGCGTATTCTTAAAGAGGCCGACTTGCCGGACATCCGCTTCCACGATCTACGGCATACTTCGCTCTCGTTCCTGCTGGACATAGGAACCCCCGTCAACACAGTCCAGAATAGGGCCGGGCATTCGAAGGCCAGCATCACGACCGATATCTACGGACATTCAATGGCTCATTCTCAAGATGAGGCTGCTGAGGATATCGAAGAGATTGTGAAACCGCTCACAAGCTAGTTCCAGTAGGGTTGCAGCCGATTTCTGACCCCAATGGGCGAGTAAGCACCTAAACCCCCATATCTGGTACGGTAGCCTACCTAGAAACCACCATATATGGGGGTAGTAAAAAAGAGTGGAAGCTATGGAAAATGGACAAGCGGACTCATAATCGCTTGGTCGCAGGTTCGAATCCCGCCGGGCCCACCTACATTCTCGTTTTGGTCGCAGGCCCCCAGAAGGGGATGGTATACCCTTCTGGCA
Organism: uncultured Chloroflexia bacterium; assembly: GCA_963831885.1. Lineage (GTDB taxonomy): Bacteria > Chloroflexota > Anaerolineae > Anaerolineales > Villigracilaceae > UBA877. The sequence continues at coordinate 42,214 of CAWHSJ010000008.1, forward strand.
CGATGTCCGCCTTCTGTCTGGTCCATCGTCGGAGCAAGTTCTTCCAATGCTAATTGGTATGTCTTGGGGGCCATTTTAGTGAAAGAAGGCTGGATCAAGCTTCCGCCGGCCGTGTTCACTGGATAAGACCAGCCGGTCAAATAATGGCTATTTAGGTCTCCCCATATCAAATCAAACCTGTTATATGGTTCTTTCTATAACAGTATCGACTCCCCTATTAGCGCGGATTCAATCTTGATATCAGGAGCACGTTCCTGCAGCCTTTGCCTCACCAATTTGAAATGGTGGTCGTTCCAATATTCAGTCGCCTCCCGGCCGAATTCCTGCAAATGAGTAACGATGATGCGATGAGACGATAATCCAATACAAAAGCGGCTGAATGATTGCAATAATGGAGCTTCTTCAAGAAGGGCGCTGGCACGTCCAAGCCAGAGATGGGCAAAGGCTCCATCCACAGGGCCGAAAGCTGGTAACCGGCAGACATCATATGTGCGGGTATCACCAGGGAACAACCAGCGTTTGCGGTTGAACTCCACCAGGTAACCTGTGGCGGGGACGCCTCGGCGTCCTTCGGGTCTTTTGGGATCTCTTTCCCAATGGAGTCCATCGAATGGGATGATACGCAGGCCTTCTATTAAAATTGATTCTAACGGCTTGGGGACGATGATCCTGGCTCGTGAAAGTCCGGTCTGCTCGAGCATCGCCAGCATATCTTCAGGGACCACCCATTGTATGGGAAGAGAACTCAAAATCTGCACCAGCCCAAGGTCAAGATGATCTTTATGCCGGTGTGTTAGTAGGATAAACTTCAACCCCTCCAGGTCTTTAAGGATATCCATACTCGGAGCTTCTGGCAGGCGTTGTCTCAAGGTTAAAGGGTCCAAGGCCCACCGGACTCCTTCAGTGCGAAATAGATAATTTGCAGAATACATTAACCAGGCCCGGTCGTCCGGGCCTGGTTCTTTCCATTCATTCATGATTTTGGCCCAGATGGCAGGGTAGCGGACTGCCGTTTCGTACCGCTGCCGTTCGATCTGGGCCTGCTTTTCAGTGAAGGGATCCGTTATTGTACCTGGCATGGATAAGCGTCTCCACATCGCGGATGGGACGGTCAAACGGGCCTAACTTTTCCATTTTCAGGCTGGTCACCGCGGCCGCCCACATAGCAGCTTCAACCGGATCCTTGGTGATCCGCATGGCTACATAGGCACCGATGCAGGTATCGCCGCGACCGCTGCGGCCATCCAAATTTTCCGGGTAAAAGCCGAGTTGATGGAATTTGCCGCCAGCATATACCAGGAGGCCATCCTTATGGGTCAGAACAATCTCCTGCGGACCCATGGAGGCATAGATTTGGGCGGCTTTGAAGATGTCTTTTTCACCGGTCAAAAATTCAGCCTCGACTGCGTCACTTTTCAGGATGTCAATACAGGCAAGGGTCACCTTCATTTCCGGCCAGGGCTCATACTTAAGCTCATTTCCACGCACCACCCGGACGAAACCCTGCATATCGGCTGCCACGGTGACCTTTCTGGCTTTCAGCTCCTGGATCACATCCAGACCCACCTCCCCGCGGACACTGGAATTGATGGCAGCGGAGACCGTTTCGATATCGCTCAGTTCCTTGTTAGAGATATTTCCTGCCAGGCTGGAAACGGTGAGCGTACGGATATCCGGGTCGGTGGTGGGATACTCCAGACACATCAATGTGGAGGCAGGGGTGTAGGTTGGAAAACAATCAATACCGGCCAGGTTATATTTGGCTATGACGCGGACATCCTCCCGGGAAAGGTGGGTGACCACGGCCACTTTCAGACCCAGGCAAGCGGCGGCATAGGCGGCATACCTGGAGCCGCCTCCGTCCACGAATTGGGTTCCGGAGGGCCGGATGATCGTATCCTTGGTGTAATTGCCGATATAGACTACGTCGTAGGCTTTGGTGTTCATAATCCTTTTCCAGTAGAAAGATAAATTAATGGACAAACTGAGAAATAACCCAATACAACCCCGCCCCCACCAGGGCGGTGGCCGGGATGGTCAGGAGCCAGGCCGTGGCTATTTCCTGGGCTACACCCCAACGGACTTTATTCTTTCTTTCAGCCGCGCCCACTCCCATGATGGCCGAACTGACCACCTGGGTAGTGCTGACCGGACCGCCCACGAGGGAGGCACTCAGGATGACCACGGCAGAAGTGAGCTGGGAGGCGAACCCGTCCACGGGGCGGATCTTATAGAACTTTCCCCCCAGGGTGCGGATCAATTTCCAACCACCCACGGAGGTACCTAAAGCGATCATCCCACCGCAAAGAAGGATCACCCAAAACGGAACGACAAAGTCTTTCAGGACTCCACCGGTGACCAGAGCCAGGGTGATAATCCCCATCGTTTTCTGGGCATCATTGGCACCATGGCTGAGAGCCAGCGCGATGGAAGTCACCACCTGGCTGCGCTTGAAAAACTCATTCACTCGGGGACTCTTATTCCAACATAAAAACAAGATCAGCTTAAGCAACAAATAACCGATGACGAAACCGATCAGAGGAGAGGTGAACAAAGCGATAAAGATCTTTAATAAACCGGGGATTTTGATGGAAAGCCAACCGGCATCCATCACGACCGCGCCGACAAAACCGCCGATTAAAGCATGGGAGGAACTACTGGGGAAACCCAGATACCAGGTGAGCAAATTCCACAGGATGGCACTTCCCAGAGCTGCCAGGAGGACCGACAGGGTGATCGCCTCCGCCGCGACCACGTCATGCCCGATGGTATTGGCCACCGCAACGCCGAAAATCAAAGGACCTGCAAATTCAGCCAAGGCGGTCATGGTCAGCGCCACCCGGGGGGTAAGCGCACGGGAGGAAATCATGGTGGCGACTATGTTGCTGGAATCATGGATCCCATTCAAAAAATCGAACGTCAAAGCGAGGATGATGACCGAAATGATGATAAGAGACATGATGGAAAAAGCGCCTATCTGATCTTGACGACGATATCCGCGATCACGTTGGCGGCTTCATCACCCCGGTCGGAGGCATTGCTGAGATGGCGATAAACCTCGCGCAATTTCAACATTTTAACCACATGAGCAAGGTCCTCGGCTCCACTGAAGAGATCGGCCAGGGCTTCACGATAGACATCCTCGACCCGGTTCTCGAGGGCCTTGGCCCGCTGGGCATGCTCGCTGGAGACAGTTGGATGCTCGTCCAGGCGGTCGGTGGCCATGCAAATCTCATAGGCGGCATCCCTCAATAAAGAGGCCATCCGCTGCATAAAGGGAGTCGGTTCCACCTTGAGGATTTCCATCTCGCTGACGGTGCTGTAGGCATAATCGAGCACATCATCAATGGTCCGTGAGAGTGTAAAGATATCCTCTCGGTCGAAAGGAGTAACGAAGGTACGGTTTAACTCGTCGATGAGGATACGGCGAGCTTCATCGGCATCTTTTTCACTCTTGGTTAGGTTGGCGGCCGCATTCGGATCCTGCCCGCCCATGTAGGCTTTGAGAGCTTCCATCCCTTGCAAGGTCAAGGCAGCCTGATCCTTGATCATTTTTATAAAGACATTTTGGCGTTTTTTGAATAATCTTCTCATTTGTTAACTCCTTCCAACAGGTTGACGCAGCCTGCATCCACCAGGTTTTTCATTCCGTCTTTGATTTGTTCAGGCGTATTAGCAGGTGATATCTCTATGGTTCGAAAGGCATCCTGAGGTAGATACGGGGCGATCTTGCGGAAATCCACCTCCCCCAATCCAGGAGCAAGGTGGTCCTGTATGCCGAGAACATCATGAATATGGACACCAATTATGCGCCCGGCGAAACCATCCAGCCAGGCTTGATGAGGGGAGAAACCAAGCCGGTCCTGCACCTGAGCATGGCCGATGTCATAAAGGAATCCAAGGCGCTCCGGCCCGGCCAGATCCAGAATTTCACCCATCTCTTCAAATGTGGGGATGTCAAAATAATGAAAACGGTTTTCTATGCCAAGGCGGATATTGAAACGACCGGCATAGTCCAGCAATTCCAGCAGGCTTTTCCTTAACGCTTCCAAATAAGGGCCTACCAGGGATGCCCGCAGAACGGAAAACCTTTCCTTCAGTTCATGATATTCTGGCGAGTCAATTTGATGCTTCGTGAAAAGGCTTTTGAGCTGCGACTCAATGCTCGTATCGCCCTGGACCTGACCACAATGCACGACGATCACCCCGCAGCCCAATTCTGCAGCGAGATCGAGGCTGCGTTTGATGGAATTGATCCCTTCCTGGCGGCGAGTTGCATCTGGAGAGGAGATCAACAAATCTTGTTTTTTCAGCTCACTAGCCGAGGTCGCGGCGGGACAAGGCTCATGGATGCTGCTGATCTCGAAACGCTTCAGGTCGATCCCTGCAAGCATAGCCGGGCTGACTTGATGGTTCAACTCGATTTTCGCAAATCCCAACCGCGGCGCAGCAAGGAGGAAATCATAGAATGAGGCAAAATTCTTCATCCCCCACATGGTCGATAAGGACGCATCATACAACGCATTATTCGAGGCAGGTTTATTCAAGGTGCGAAGGGGTGGAAAGAGATCCGATAATTCCTTTAAGTTATTTATGGAATGATCCGGGAGATGCAAGGGATCGAAAAGCCGCCTGTCAGGATTGTCTGGATCGTTCAGGATAACCGCGAGGCCGAAACCGGCATTCCGGGCCGCGGCCACATCCCGGCGAGGCTGGTCACCGATATAACCGCAGCGTTCCGGAATGACGCCTATCTGAGCAGCTGCCATCAACAGGATCTTGGGATCTGGCTTGCGGATCCCTACGACGCATGACAGGATGACCACATCAAAGCAGCCTGCGATGCCCAATTCTCCAAGGAAACGGGGGAGCTCGACGCTGCTGGTGGTGTTGCTTACCAACCCAAGGCGGTAGCCTCGCCGGAAAAGTGTTTGCACGGTCGCCTGGGTTTCAGGGAAGACGGTATGCCTAACAGTGGCATCACGCCAAAGTTCATTCAATTGGAATGCAAGCCGGCTTACCCGATCCGGGGGCAATTCCGGCAGCATCCACTGTCTCCACAGATCAATTTCGTTCAACTCAAGCAGAGTTTTCTCGGCCCAACTTTTGTAAGCCCTGGCTCTTGCCTGCAATAATTTGATAAATCCTACCTCCTGATAATCAACCCCTAGTAACAAGATCATCTCACGGATTTTTTCATGATCCACTTGAGGCAATGGTCTATTGGTGCTTCGCAAGGTCCCACCCATATCAAAAAGGATGGCATCTATGTTTTCTTTCATAATGCTCTATACCTTCTAATTGATTCTGTCTTGAACGAATGGAGAATTCTGAGCAAATCGGAAAAATGGTCGAGATAATAATCGGCAATGACACCTTCGTCGTAATTAAAAGCAACAGTTCTTATCCCCACTGCTTTTGCCCCATTCACCTCGGATGATTTATGGCCTACGAAAATTGTCTGATCTGCAGAAACTCCCAATTGTTGCAGAGCGGCTTGATAGATCCGAGGGTTCGGCTTGCGGATGCCCAGTTCACTCGATGAAACTATCGAATCCCAAACATCTCCAAAGCCGCCGCGTTCGAACCAATTCAATTTTACATATACAGGCAGAGCCGTATCGGTGATAATACCTAACAAATATCCTTCACTGTTCAATGAACAGAGCGTCTCGGGGACTCCATCAAAGAATTGCACATCATTGGCATCCTCATCCAGGATTTGTTTGCCCCGCGCGAGCTGATCGGCCCGGGTAATACCATAAAAATGGAGGACGGTCTCCTGGTATTGGTCATAATTGATCAACCCTTGATAGGCCTGATCCCGGAGGGCAGATTTCTTGTCCTGAGGAAATTCCATTTCGGGCAGCCCGATTTCATTCAAGAATTCGACTAACTTACTGCCACTATTTTGCCGGTAATAGAGAATATCTCCAGCATCAAATAACACTGCCCGGATCGGGTTTTGAAATCCTTTTTCCACTCCGGACTCTTTTGAAGTGTTCAATTCTGTCCGTAGAATTTCCAGAAATTCAGTCATATCATTAATGACTGCATCCGGTGTGGAACCCTCATCTATTTCCCCATGTTCATAATCATGGTGTATCTGCACTGCCAGGCGGAAACCAGCCCGTTTTGCGCCGAGAATATCACGCACAATGCGATCCCCAATATATACACATTGACTTGCAGGCACATTAGCCAGCCGGGCTGCGTAGTGAAATATGGCCGGGTCGGGTTTCCGTCGGCCATATTCGCTCGACAATACAATCGGGTCGAAGTAGTGGCGAATGCCATACCGGACCAGGTTGGCAGGCACCTGACTACGACTGTTGACATTGCTGATCAGGCCTATTTTCAGGCCCATTTTGCGGATAGCCTCCAGTACTCCTGGCACTTCAGGACGCATGGTGCGCTGGTAATAGTGGGTTTCGATATAACACATCAAGTCTTCTGCTATGGCCGCAAGTTTTTGTCGTTCTTCGGGATAGTCCTTGAAGATAAATTCGTTAAATACGCACTCAGGAGTCAACTCATCCATGGTTTGGACACTTAACTGATGATATGTGTCAAGTCCCGCGGAAATGAGCTCACATAATTGCTCGTCAGTTAACCCCAAATAGATCCCGGCATCCGCAAGGCATTGTCGTATACCCGCAGTCTCCTGTTTACGTGATTCAGGAGTCCATCCATAGGTTTCGATCGTTCCACCCATATCAAAGAAAACAGCCTGGACGGTCATGCGGGTTACTCCTTAATGTCGGAACACAAAACTATCCTGTCTGGGTTATTCAATTCTGCCAGAGAAACGATGAAAGGAAATTCCAATATAGATCAAAAAGCAAACGGATTCAAGTCTTCTTTGGACACGGACTAACTGCATCCGTGTCCAAAGAACCAAGTGCGACAGTCAGACTTGTTTGTATCCTATCAAGGCCTATTTATTACCAACAAGTAGGCTGGCCGCCCAGAAATCGCGGACTTTACTCACATTATTCCAATCGAAGATCGGATCCATCTCCCAGACTTGCGGCATCAGTTTATCAATAGGCAGGTTTCCTTCGAAAAGAGGAAGTCCTTGAGCCGCGGGCCAGGTGCCAATCTCGTTCCAGGGTTCATAACCTGCTTCAGAGAGGATAAAGCGGATGAACAATTTGGCCGCGTTGGGATGTTGGGCCTTGTTGGCTATGCCCAGGAAGCTGGTCTTGAAGATACCCATGACCGGATTCAGGTCAAAACAGGGGGACATGTTCAATTCGCCAGCCTGGGTAGCTTCGAGGGTCGAGTAACCAGTCCATCCAAACCCGGGCTCTTCGCCTGCGGGCAGCTCAAGACCGGCAAAGGCCGCGTCCACCATATCACCGTCGTCGAGAACAACAACACCGTTATAAGCCAATTTCTTGAGCCACAGAGAGCCGGCATCCTCTACTGCCAAGCCAGAGGCATCCGTTTTGGCCAGTTCATCGGTCTTCCAATCCTTCCCGTAAAGATCCTGGTAGGCGGTTGCCATCTCATCTGCATTCTGCACAAAGGTGGCTATCTTGGCCATCGTGCTGACGTCAGACATCGGATCTTCCATGAAGAATTTGGCTTTGTATTTCGGTTCAACGATCTGCCAGATATTGGAGACCGGGCAGCCGTCCGGATAGAACTTGTTGTTGTACCCGATCACGTCGGTTGAATGACGCGCAATGGCAAATGGACGCTCAGCGGTCACCTCCGGCATGACTACATCCCGGGGAACGAACCACCACATCCATTGGTTGGGAACAAATTTTCCGTATAGGATGTGCCCATCGCTGTTGAACCAGACATCCCCGATGACATTCCCGCTTTCCTGTTCTGCCTGCATTTTGGTGTCGATACCATCCGTGTCGGCAGCATCGAGTTCGATATCCGGATACAGGGCCTTCCATGCATCAGGCAATTCCTCAACTCCACCCGAATTGGAATAGACCGTAACCTTCCCTTCCAACTTAGCCGCGGCTTCAATCGCGGCCCAATCATCGGTGGCGGGTTGATACGGTCCGACGCCATTCGCCTTCGCCCACTCTTCATTAACGGTGATGGGCGGTTCGGTAGCCGGGGGCTGGGTGGCGGGAGGTTGGTTTGCGGGTGGCTGGGTGGCAGGTGGCTTGGTTGTTGCCGGAGTGCCACCGCAACTGACGATCAGGCTGAATAATACGATCAGGGTCATCAACTTTACGAACATTTTCATTTCTTCCTCCTTACATGGTTGGTAATGCATTGAATTATCACGAAATCCTTTTTATGAAAATAACAAGAATACTTTCGCGCCTCCTTTCATGCAATTACCTCAGTCCAAACAATTCGGAGACAAAACCAGGTAGTCTGTTCCGGCATTTTCAGGATAATATGAGATTGCCACTTTCCTTGTGGTACAGGTTGAGCGTGTTCGGATCGAATTTCAGCCAGATTTTGTCATCCATTTTTAGTTTGCTGATGCCCATCTCTCTAATGGTCAATTCAGTGTTACCCTGACGGGCCACTATGGTCGAGTCGGCTCCGGAGGGCAGGACGGAATAAGCGTTGAACTCCACGGCTCCCAGTTCGGGGTGATCCAGGATAATGATATCTTCCGGCCGGATGCCGACCACCGCCTTGCCGTCAGCCCTGTACGTATCCACCGCGATCTTGAACGTACCAAGGTCAACGGTGTTTTTCCCACATATCTCACCTTCCAGCAGGTTCACTTTTGGATTGCCGATGAAATCTGCCACGAAGAGATTGATCGGAAAATGGTAGATCTTATCAGGAGTATCGTATTGCTGGACAACGCCTTCCTTCATGATGGCGATTTTGGTGGACATGGTCAGTGCTTCCACCTGGTCGTGGGTCACATAAATAGTGGTGGCGCCGGACACATGATGCAGACGCTTGAGTTCCGCGCGCATGTCCATGCGAAGGCGGGCGTCCAGGTTGGATAGCGGTTCGTCCATCAGGAAGACTTTGGGACGATAGGCCAGCATGCGTGCCAATGCGATACGCTGCTGCTGGCCACCGCTCATCTCGCGGGGATAACGGTCTTCGTAGCCTTCCATTTGCACTTCTTTGAGGGATTCTTTCACCCGTTTTTCCATTTCAGCCTTGGGCATTTTTTGGATCTCCAGGGCAAAGGTGATGTTCTTGTCCACCTTCATATGCGGCCATAAAGCATAATTCTGGAAGACCAACCCGAGATCGCGCTTGCTGGAAGGCAACGAAATGCCCTTATCGTGTGAAAAGATCAACTTATCGCCAATGTAGATCTCGCCACCATTCGGGTCTTCCAGGCCGGCCACACAGCGCAGAAGGGTGGTCTTGCCACAGCCGGACGGCCCTAGCAGGGTTACGAAGGTTCCCGGTTCGATATCAAGGCTGACATGATCGAGTGCAAGCACATCACCAAATTTTTTCGTTAAATTTTTAATTCTGATGGTTGTTTCCATGGTGTCCTCTCTTTACATCCCAAGACCTTTTTTAAGACTGCCGCCCGTGAAGCGGCCGATGATGGCGTTGCCAGTGACAGTTATCAAAACCAGGATCAAGACAACGATGTTCCCCATTTGATCCCTTCCGGCTTCAATATACTTCATGGTCAGACTGGCCAGCACCTGGGTGTCTCGCGTGACCAGCAAGATGACCAGGGATAACTCACGCATGGTGGTGATGAACGTCAGGAGGAAACCGGACACGAAACCGCTGAAGGTCAGCGGAAAAATTACCCGCCTGAAACGCTGCCAGACGTTAGCCCCGGCCACCTGGGCAGCCTCCTCCAATTCATGCCCCACCTGCATCATGGCCGAGACTCCCGAGCGGGAAGAGTAGGGGATGTGTTTTGCAACCGAAACTACCACCAGCAAGGCAAAAGTACCATACAAGGAAGGAAGTGGGCCTATCTTCCTGGCAAACATAGCAATATACACAGCACCGAAGGCGATGCCTGGAATGACATATGGGATATAGGCCAGCTGATCGACCAGCTTTGCAAGCCGGGTTCCGCGTCCCTTGACGATGGAGTACCCAAGAAGGATACCCAACAGGGCGGTAAAAAAGGAAGTATACAGGGCCAGTTGGATGGAATTCCAGGCGGTTTGATAGACCCGCGGGTTTAGCAGAACTCCCGGCTCACCGTCGTTATACATTGGGTTTTTCTGTCCGATCCAGTTTTGCAAGGTGAGATTACTAAAGCTGTAATCTCCTGACCGCAAAAGGAATGTGTCATAGGCCAGCAAACCTAAAGGTACAATAAGCACCAGCAATTGAAAGATGATCACGGCTGTAAAGAAAACTTTCTTCATATTTCTCAATTTGCTTTGGGTGGAGACAAAGCCGCGCCCCCCGATCGTCTCATAACTCTTGCGCGTGCCCACCAGTCTCTGGTTAAGTGAGATGGTAACCATGGCGAACAGGATAAGGACGATTGCCAGAACAAAGGCGTCTGATCTGTCTCCCGCGGCCAGGCTGCCGCGGATCATGGTGGCAACCACGTAGTACTTGACCGGCGAGCCCAGTATATTCGGTCCGCCAAAAGTGCCCATCACTTTGGAAAAGGTCATAATGAAACCGGAAAGGAGAGCCGGCAGGACCAGCGGGATGGTGATCTTGCGCAGGATGCGCCAGCGGTTGGCGCCCATCAGTTCCCCGGCTTCTTCCAGGTTGGAATCGATCGACATCAACGCCGCAGAAACGAACAGGAAGAAAAAGGTGTAATAGTGCAGCGCACAGCAGATGATAATTGGCACCGGGCCATATGACAACCAATCGGGTGGGCTCTGCCCCACTATGTATTCAAATAGTCCTGGCGCTCCTCCTGCAAGCCGGTTCTTAAACAGGACCAGCCAGGCTTGCGCCAGAGTCCAGGAGGGCATGATATAGGGCAACACTGCCAGTTGGTTGACCAGTTTCCTTCCCGGCATATCGGTACGAACCACCAGCCAGGCCAGCGATCCTCCAATCAAAAGCGATAATAAAACAGTGCCAATGGCGATGATCATCGAATGCTGCAGGGGAGTATATGTGTAGATCTTGCCGAAGATACCTGTCAACATTCTGATCCAGTGAAAAGCGGTCAATCCACCTACCTCAGCACCCGGATTGCGGCTTAGATCCGAAGATTGCCAGGTCACCGTGGTCTCCACCAGTTTATACAGGGGAATGATGACCATATAGAACATGATCACCAGCATGATCAATGCGAGGATTACTTGCGGCCTGGTCAGCCAGCGAAAAAACCTCCGGGATGTGGCAAGCAGGCGAATTCGATTGGACAAGGGTTGTGATGATACCGCGGGTAATTCCATATTTTTCTCCTATCCAAAGAGTGACATTTCAAGGGAGAGAGCCGTTAGTTTTTTGAAGACGCCCTCGCAATTGATCCAGTTTGTCCAGGTTGGTCATTACTTTTTCCTGTTCCAACGAACTCAATGCCAGGAGCAAAGCATTTAGGATCGTCATAGGGACGGTTAGAGAATGAAAGGCGGATACCGGCCCTCGGCGGGCTGCGAGTACGACATCGGCCTTGTCACCTACCATTGGGCCGAGTGTGTCGGTTAGCAAGATGACCGGCGTTTTGTGCTGGTTGGCATACTCCAAGACCATTTGCAGGCTGGGGGTTAAGTTGAAAAAACCAATCGCAATGAGTAAGTCAGTGTCGTTCATGAGCAGCATGGGCTCAAGCATCTCTCTTCCGGAAGTACCCAGCGGGATTACGTGCCTGGTGGAACGCGTCAAACGGATTTCCAGCAAATCAACCAGGGATAGGGAAGGTCCAAGACCAAAAACGAAAATGCGCTGGTGAGTATGAAGTAACTCAACAGCCTGGTGAAAAGCCTTACGGTCGAGGGTCTGAAGCGCTTCTGTCAGGTAATCGATCTCGGAAGCTATAACTCGTTCAAAAATATCACCTTCTGCACGCAGGTCATCCAGGCGGCTGCGAAGGCGGGAGGAATGGGTCAGCCGGTGACGGAAGTTTTCCTGGAGAGCCTCCCGCATGTCAGGATAATTTTCAAACCCGATCGTCCGGGCAAAACGGACCATGGTGGCTTCGCTCAGATCCAATCGCTCGGCTATCTCGCCGGCGGAGAGAAAGGCAGCATCATCCTGGTTTTGGTTGAGATAATTGGCGATGCGTTTTTCACTTTTCGTCAAATCGGGATAATGCTCACTGATCAACTGGCTGAAAACGACAGAATTTCCAATCATTTGGTTCATATACTCACCTTTTTTCAACTATCAAAATCAACACTTTCAATAGGGATAAAATTGAAACTTCACTTTCATTTGTCTATAATACAACAATTTTTCATGAAATGCAAGTATTCTTGCAAAAGACATATCATTCGTCATATCTTGCAGCGTTATTTCTGGCTTTGAAGGAGAACCTTATCAGCCTCAATAGCCAACCCTTCCTGGATAACTTCATCGCCGTTGTATTTCCAAAGTTGAGGATATTTTTTCACCACCGCCCAGGTAGCGAGGAGACAACCTACCCCACCTGAGATGATCGCAAATGGCACACCCAGGATTTGAGCCACCAGGCCGGATTCCACTTCTCCCAGCTGGGGGCCACCTTTGAAGAATATCTGGGTTATGCTCATCATGCGGCCACGCATTGCATCCGGCGTCTGCAGTTGCCTTACGGTATTTCGAATTATGGAGCTTAAGCCGTCAAAGGCGCCCATCAGGATCAGCGCCAGCATGGTCAACCAGAACGCGGTGGAGGCGCCAAAAAGAATGGTTGCCAGCCCAAAACCGGCAACAGACACGGAAATCAACATTCCCTGTTGGAGAAGTTTTGTTTTTTGAGACAGATATAACCCGACCACCAAAGTACCGATAGATTGGGAAGCCGACAACCAGCCATACTGGATCGGGCCGACATGGAGAATATCTATAGCTACAAATGGTAACAGGGTGTTCGCTGAAGAAAAAAAGGTTCCAAAGAAATCCAGTATCATGACTGAAAGGATAATTGGAGAGTTTTTAATGAATTCTATGCCCGCGCGGATATCGCGGAATGTTCCACGGACTTCCAATTCTTTATTTTCGATCAAAGGTCGAATATCTCCCATCGCATACAACGCCAGGATGACGGCCAGGAAGGAAATGGCATTGAACCAGTAAGCCCACGCCAACCCCAGATAGGCAATCACCACTCCCGAGATTGCTGGTCCAAGGATACCGCCCACTTTGGCTGCGATGGAGTTCAGACTATAGGCATTAGCCAGGTTTTCGCGCGGCACCAAGGAGGGGATGAGAGCCTGCCTGGCAGGCACATCGAACGCCGAGGCCACAGATTGAACCGCCACCAGACCGAATAAAATCCAGATGGTTGTTGCTCCCAGTGAGGTGGTCAGGCCAAGGACCAAGGCAACAACTCCCAGTGCAAATTGGGTGATGATCACCATTTTTCGACGGTTGAACCGGTCTGCAGCCACTCCGGCAACCAGGGAGAGCAGGAACACTGGCAGAATCCGCATAAGGCCAATGCCGCTGATGACCATGGGTTGGTCGGATAAGGTGCGCAAGTGCCAGTACAGCGCCCACAGTTGCATTTGTGAACCTGCGACTGAAACCAAGTGACCCACCCAATAGAGAAGGTATGGCCTGGATTTGAGGGCTGGAGGAATTACCATGACAATCTCTACACCTTGGTCACGGACAGAACACGGGTTGGAAAAATATTGAGAAGTTCACTCACCAAATGGATCACCGCATCAGGTTGGGTGGTTTGATCCGACTCATCCAGGCGTGGTTTTCCATCCGGTTCGACTATCATTCCCAATGCAAAGCCGGCAGCCTTACAACCAACGACATCCCGCGAAATCCGGTTTCCGAGATATGCACAACGGGCCGGTTCGATATTCATTCTGGACGTGGCTTCCCAAAATATATCAGGAGCAGGCTTACGGCATTTTACCGCCGATGACAGGATCACAACCTCGAAAAGATCCTTCCAGCCAAACGCATCCAAACTACGCGGAATGTCCAAAGATGACATGCTGTTGCTGACCACACCCAGACGATAACCACGCCGCTTTAATTCAAACAGCGTTCCCTCAGCCTCAGGCTTCGGAAGCGGGCGGCCATTGCGTTCACTCCATGCCAGGGTCAATTCTGCCGCGACCGGTTCCACCTGCTGCCGCGGAGAATCCGGCAGGAGCCAGCGGACCCAAATCTCTTCTTCAGGCAGTTGAAGTAAATTCTCTTGAGCCCATTGACCGTAGGCCTTATAACGTCGTTCCAATTCTTCCCAGTAAGCATCCGATGGATCTTTAATTTTCAATAATGCCGTCATTCGGGCAAACGCCACGTGCCTGGATTGAATGTGGGGTTCCCGTGCCCGCAAGGTCCCGTTCATATCGAAAAGAATTGCTTCGATGTTGCAGGTTCCTTGAACTGGAATTGGCATGTTTTATCTCAATCCCGGTTCAGAATGTCAATAATTTCAGGTGTAGCCCAGAGAGCAGCTTCGGTGGTGTCAACGACAATATCGCACTTTTCGATCTGGGACCGGTAGCAATCCTCAGCGCGCATGAATTGGGTTTTAAAGAACCTGTTTCGGAAGTAGGCAGGATCATAACTCTTGCGGTAATCAATATCGCGTTTCCATTTTCGCTTTAGCCGGATGGGGTCGTCCGTCAGGTAAACAACTTTTAAGCCGATAGCCCCAGCGATCTCCTCCATCTGGAAGGGAAAGTTGCCCTCCAGGAAAATAATATCAGCCGGCTCGATCTCGAGCGGGAGACCGCCCTGCTTCAAGTTGCCTTCCAGGTCATGGCTGGAGGTTGCACTGAGAGAGTTGTATCGAGGGATGGTTATTTTCTTCCCCAACTGGATCTCCTGCAAACTGCGTTTGAAAAGATCGAAATGGATCGTTTCCTTTCCCATTGTTTTGTTATCCCGGTATTCCCGGTCTAGCAAGAAATTATCCATCTCGATAGTATTTGTTTTCTTGCCCATCTGATCGATTGCTTTGAGCAGACGTTCGGTGATCTCAGTCTTGCCTGCAGCGGTTGGCCCTGCCAGCGTGATAAGTATGGGAGCACCCCGAACTCTTATCAGGGTCTGGATTATTCCGATAAATGCCTGATCAACCTCCAGGTTGGCTTCCTGGAAATCCAAATAACCAATATCCTGAACATTTTCAAATTGCGCTTGGCGAGGCTCAAAACGAAGGAACGGTTTTCCGCCCAGATGAGCCACACCTGCCTCAGTGAAATAGATCGTCCGAGGCAGAAAGTAAAAACCGCGGATATCGAAATAGAAGAGTTTTTTCACCCACTCCTGGCTGTATTCGCCTCGAACAAGGCCTCTAAAAAGCATCTGCGTCAAGCGGACAATATTGTCATCCAAAACAATGCGATCTTTCACACGTGGTTTGGTCTGAATGGCTTCATAAAAATCCCGTTGGCTGATCGCCCGTTCAATTTCCTCCTCTCCATCCAGTTCGACCGAATCCCAACCATCCTGGGGATACAAGGTTTCGAGGGCATAACGAAATTCATACAACGCCAACTTCTTAATTCCAGCATTAATTGGAAGCATTCGTTCAAAAAGGTTTTCGGAAAATGGCAGAGGCGAACGCAACCTGCTTGTCCCAATCATAAAATATCCTTTTAGCCTTGATCGAGAATCTTTGCAATTTCAGGAGTTGTCCAGAGGGCCGCCCCGGTGGTATCGACTGTCATATCGCAGACTTCCATTTGTGGCAAATAAGCCATCTGGGCCATGATAAATTGCTCTTTGAAAAAGCGGTTTCGGAAATAGTTGAGGTCATATTTCTTGCGATAATCCATATCCCGCTTCCATTTTCGTTTCAATCGGATGGGATCATCAGTCAGATATACCACTTTGACGCCGATCAGATGAATAACTTCCTCCAACAAGAACGGAAAATTGCCTTCGATAAAAATAATATCTGCCGGCTCGACCTCAACCGGGACGCGATCAGGTTTCAAGTTGCCATTCAGGTCATGGCTGGAGCTACCATCGAGAAAGTTGTAGCGGGGTGTGCTAATCTTTTTCCGGTGGGTGAGGTCGTCAAGTGCTTGCAAGAATAGCTTGAAATGGAGGGCTTCCTTGCCCTGTGAATTGATCCCCCTGGCTTCCCGATCATCACGATCGGTAAAGAAGTTATCCAATTCAATGGAGGTTGTTTTCTGCCCGGTCTGCAAGAAGGCTGCGCTCAAGCGCTCAACGATTTCAGTTTTACCTGCTGCGGTGGCCCCGGCAATGGCAAGCAGGGTCGGAATTCCCCGCACAGCAATGAGCTTCTGCAGGCCCTCTATGAAGACTTGGTCCACTTCTGCATTAGCTTCACGGAAAGCCTTGTAGCCTACCTGCTGGCAGCGTTCCAATTGTTTCTGTTTTTGCTCGAAAGACCTGTAAGGCTTGCCACCGAAATGTGCCAGGACCTTGTCGGTGAAATAGATAGTGCGATGCAGGAAGAAAAAGCTGCGGATATCAAAGTAGAAATTTGTATCCACCCAGCCAGGCGAATATATTCCAGTAACCAGACCCACAAACAGCATCTGGGATAGCCGAAGGATCTCAGGATCCAGGACCAACCGATCCCCCACCCTGGGTTTTATCTGGATACTATCATAATAGGCGCGGCTGTTGATGCGGGTTTCGATCTCCTCCCGTCCATCCAGCTTGACAGAATCCCAGCCAGTAACAGGAACCAATTCGGCCAGCCCAAAGCGGAACTCATAGAGTTCCAGTTCCCGGATACCTGGCGAAATTAACTTCATCTTTTCGAACAAGGTTTCCGAAAAAAGCTGCCGATCCAATAAATGATTGCCTGAAGACATTAACCACTCCATTTCATAATGCGCCCGGCGTTGGCAAGAGCGATCGGCATAATGTATTTTGCCGGCAGGATACCCAGACTGCCGCGCATACAGGTGCGTTCGCCAAACTCAGCGATGTTATCGGCGCGAACGCACTTACTGTAGATCAAAGTTGGTACCGGGTGCCAGGAATGCCCCTTGAGCATCGCCGGGGTTGAATGATCCCCGGTAACGATAATAACATCCGGATCGAGGGCGACCAGACGCGGCATCAATTTGTCCACTGCTTCGATAACTTTTATTTTTCGGATAAAGTCGCCATCCTCACCTGCCAGATCAGTGTCTTTGATATGCAGGTAGAAGAAATCGAAGTCATTCCAATGTTTTTCCAGGGTTGTAAATTCGTCTTCCAGCGAATTTCCTTCAACAGGCAATACCTGCATCCCGACCAGTTTTGCAATCCCGCGATAGGTTGGATAGATCGCAATGGCGGCGGCACGCACGCCAAATAAATCCGGAAAGAGCGGAAAGTGCGGATAACGGTCTATCCCACGCATGAGCAGCATATTGGCAGATGGTTTTGGCGTATAGGCTTCGATCACCCGGCGCGAGCATTCAACAAACTGATTTATCACACTGGCGGTTTTCTGAGCTTCCGGAGAGAGAGGGCGGATTGCCAACGGGGGATAACCATTCTTCAGAGGATCCGAGCCGGTGACATCCGCGCTCAATCCCGGCCCCCGCATGACAATTGCCAGACGATGTTCCCTAACCGTCTCGACCAGGAATTCAACATCGCCAATCCTGGTTGGCAGCAATTTGGACAATTCTTTGCTCACATCGTTTGGTATCCGGCCAGCCCGCCGATCCGTCACCACCCCGCTGGAGTCTATCGAACAGTAATTCCCGCGCACCGCAACATCGTCCGGTTCCAGATTGAAACCAACACCGACCGCTTCCAAAACGCCGCGCCCAATTCTGTACTCAAGTGGGTCGTAGCCGAACAAACCCAGGTGGCCCGGGCCACTCTCCACGGTAATGCCCGGTCCCACCGGCTCAGTGAGACCAAGGGCTGAAAGCGCTGCAAGTGCGTCCAAATTTGGCGTGCAGGCCGTCTCCAACTCGGTCTTGCCGCCTGGTTCGAGCGGCAGACCGCCCAACCCATCCATAACGATCATGGCAATTTTGGTATGGGCCGGCGTGATCAGTTCCCGGAGAAATTTTACATCCATACTATGCACTCCCGCACTAAACCTAACACTTTTCAGTCAGCAGCATACTTGTTACCAATGCCTGATACCAGTGCGTCATAGGCCCGCTGGATCCTGGCATAATTACCATCCCGATCCAGGGCGATGCCGCGGCCCACACCGGTCACAATCCGGCCGATGCCGATTTCCTTCATTTTCGCATCCAACATCTTGATAAGATCAGGTGCGCTGCCAGGTTCGGTGCTGCGCCCGTCAAAAATGAGGTGCAGGAACACTTTTTCCAGGCTAGCCGCTTTAGCCATTTTCATTATCTCCAAGGGATACCCTATGGAGCCGTGGGAACTCTTTTCAGAGAGCAGACCGATCAGATGGAGAGCTGTGCCTCGACTTTTGACATCTGCGATGAGGCGGCAAAGAATTTCATTTCTAAAAAAGGAGCCGGTTTGCATGGCTCGTTCCAGGCGGACATCATCCTGGAGGATGACCCGACCGGCGCCGAGGTTCATGTGGCCGGCTTCCGAATTCCCGGTCTTGCCGGGCTGGAGCCCGACGGCTTCACCGGCTGCCTCCAGGCTGGAAGTGGGAAAGCGACTTGTCAATCCATCCCAGACCGGCGTAGAGGCGAGAAAGATGGGATTGGACTCATCCTGCCGGCCAATGCCCCACCCATCCAGGATCAGAAGAAGAACACGCCGCTTTCCGCCCCAGTTGTATCCCGTGATAAGACTTTCTCCTTCCATGATAGAGGGTCGTTCGAGGGAAAGCGCAGAGAGGATGGTAGGGGCCACATCTGCCAGGTTGCCCTGGCATAACTTTGCCTTCGGGTCGAGATGGGCGTCGATCAGCACGAATGGCACCGAATTGGTCGTATGGGCCACGTGAGGAGACCCATCCGGGCGGGTCATCTCTTCGAGGTTGCCATGGTCGGCAGTGACAATAACGACGTAGTCTTCAGCCATCGCCTGGCGGAGCACCTGACCGAGAGCCAGGTCGACAAACCCGGCACATTTAATTTTAGCGGCATTATTGGAGGTATGCCCGATCACATCTCCATTGGCGAAATTGGCTACAATCAGATCAATATGTTCTCCCATGCCGGCAAGCAGGCGGGCCGTTACCTCTTGCAGGCTTAATTGAGGTACCTGGTCGAATGGAACCCCCTTGGGAGAGGAAATGCGAACATCCTCCTCGCCGGGAAAAGGCGTGCGCTTGCCCCCATTGAAGAAGAAAGTGACGTGGGCAAATTTTTCGGATTCGGCGATATGCAATTGGCGCAAACCAGCCCGGCTGACCACCTGGCTTAACGTGTCTTTGATCTGGGAGGGCAAAAAAACCACCGGCAGATCTTTGAATTTATCGTGGTACAGAGTGAGAATGGCAAAAGGGAGATTCTTGAAATCCGGCCTCGGAAACCGGTCGAATCCCGGCTCGGTAAATGCTTCCGTCAGTTCGATCTCCCGCTCACCCCGGCGAAGGCAAAAAACGACCGCGTCGCCGTCGCGGATCCGCCCGACCGGATTCCCTTGAGAATCGGCCAACACGATGGGTTCGAGAGAATAATCCGTCTGCCCGTGGGAATAAAGATCCTTTACTCCCCTGGCAAGCGCCATGGCTCCATTGGTAAAACCATCCACAATGGGAACTGAAGGGGCTGGACGGGTAGACATAAGCGATCCCTTCCTTCCTTACCGGATCTGCTTGCGATCCGGAAAGATATCCAGGAGCTGGCGGATATTATGAATGATCAAATCCGGCTTATTTTCGGGGGTGATCGTGGCTTCGGCCAATTCTTCCGGTGAAATCATAATGATGACCATCCCAAAACCGGCCGCACGGGTGCCGGTGACATCGCGGTTCAGGTTGTCACCCACGTAAACACACATACATGGATCCACTCCGGCGCGGCGGGCAGCTTCATGATAGATGGCCGGATCGGGTTTGCGGATCCCGTAAATGGAGGAAAGCACCACCGACTTGAAATAAGGAGCAAAACCATCCGCATCCAGCCAATCGGGGATCTCGCGGGTTCCGATCAGGTTGCTGATAATGCCGAGGGTATAACCGCGTCGGAACAATTCCACCACGACTTCCTTGCCCCCCTCCACAACCACTCTCCGCCCCATGGATTGGCGGAACTGATAGGTTAATTCACCACCCAGGGGAGCGATCTTCTCTGTTGGAAACTCGGGAGCCAGCCAACGGGTCCACATATCGGATTCCGGCGCTTCGGCCAGATTTTCGAAGGCCCATTTGCGATAGACCTTATAACGCTCATTCAATTTCTGGCAGAAGGTTTCGGGGGATTCATCGGTGCCAACCAACTCAACGATCTTTTGGCGCGCCTGGCCCATGTGAACCTGGTCCTTGATCAGCATGCGGAGTGTATTGCCCAAATCCAGGAAAATGGCTTCTATGTTGTCCGGCATGTATTCTCCCTTCTAGCGAGGCGGGAATATGTTCAGAAGGTCACCACACCGGCGAATGGTCCCATCGGCTTTATAGATGCCATCTGAGGGGAAAGCATCCCCTCCGGCCTGGTCGTTCAGAATAAGGACCATCCCAAAACCGGCCTGGCGGGCGCCTTTTATATCTATGGTCGGATCGTCCCCAACATAGGCACAATTGGCCGGCTTCACACCAACTTCATAAGCGGAATCGAGAAAGATATGGACATCGGGTTTTCTCCGCCCAAAGGTGGAAGAAAGAACAACGGCTTTAAAATACTCCGCCAGGCCATCGGCCTCCAGCCATTCGGGTATCTCACGGGTTGATAAGGCATTGGCAAGAATCCCCAATGTGTAACCGCGCTTGTGAAGCTCCAGTATGGTCGAATTCACATCTGGACGGGCGACGTGGCAGCCATTGCGGTTGTGCCATAGACTGGTCAATTGGGATATCAGCGGTGCGATCTTTTCAGCCGACTCATCCGGCAGCATCCAGCGGGTCCATAATTCCGTCTCGGATGATTGCAGCATCATTCCTTTGGCCATCTGCTTATAGGCTTTATAGCGTTCAACCAGTTGATCGAATAGAGTTTCCGGCAATCCCTGGTAACCGATCAAATCACTTAATTTCTGGCGGATTTCCTGTTGATAAGCAGGATCTTCCGAAACCACCCGTAGGGTCTTGCCCGAATCCAGGAAAATAGCGGATATATTCCGGGCAATCTCATTTGCGTAGGTCATTTTTCCCTCCCGTCAGAATTGTTTCGCGGCGGGAAAATATCCAAAAGCTGACGTAATTCCCGGATCACGTAATCGGGGCTGATTTCTCCGGCAGGCGGCTCTTTGGCTTGAGTAGCGGGTTCATAAAAGAGGATGAACATTCCGTAGCCGGCCGCACGGGTCCCTTCGAAATCCCGGACCGGGTTATCCCCGATATAGACACATTTGGCCGGTTCGGCACCGATCCGGCGGGCAGCTTCCCAATAGATCTCCGGATTGGGTTTGCGGATGCCGACCTTGGATGAAAGCACAACCGTTTTGAAATAGCTTGTGAGTCCATCCGTTTCCAGGTAATCGGGTATCTCGGTTTCGGTGATGGTATTGGCGATGATGCCCAACAAATAGCCTCGCCGGCTTAGCTCAAGGATGGTGTCTTTTGCGTCAGCTCGAGGCACGCGGAGACCATCACAATCCCGCCACAGGCGGGTCAGCTTGGCGGAGAGAGGTGCTATCTTCTCTTCCGGGAAGTCCGGAAGCATCCATTTGGTCCACATTTCTTTTTCGGAGGCTTCTATCAATTGCTCCTTCGCCCGCTTTCGAAGGACTTTGTAGCGATCGACCAACTTTTCGTAAAAAACATCCGGAGTGTCCACTGCCCCAGTGTATTTCACCAAATCCTGGCGAGCCTGGCTTCTGAAATCACCTTCCTCCAGGACGATCCGGAGTGTATTGCCTACATCCAAAAAAATGGCTTCCATGTCCTTCGGATTCATTATGATTTTCCCTTTCCATTGGCTGGGGCGGTCTTCAAGCAGGTCTACATTCTGTGAAATTTTGAAACACAGCTTTCATTTGCAAATAATACAACATTTCATGATTAAATGCAAGTACCCTTTCAAAACATTGACAATTTTCCTTGTAGCGAGTAGACTATCCCTAATTTCCGCACACGTGTGCGTTCCTAAGAAAGCAACTTATGCCAGTTACTATCAAAGATATAGCTAGCCAAGCCAATGTTTCCCATTCGACAGTGTCACGAGCATTGCATGGAAGCTCTGAAATCTCAGATGCGACCTCGAACCGGATTCGACAGATGGCCATCGAGCTGGGTTACCTGCCAAGTGCGGCCGCCCGCACTCTGAGAACCAATCGCTCACAAGCCCTTGGCGTCATCATCCGAAACGTGGAAGATCCGTTTTTTGGAGAGATTCTGCAAGGCATAGAAGAAGTAGCCCAAGCCAACGGTTACAGCCTGTTCATGGCCGCATCACAGCTAGGTAAAGTACGCGAACAAGCTTTGGTTCAAGTTATGGTTGAACGACGCGTGGATGGAATAATAATCTGTTCCACCCCTGTCAGTATTGAACAGAGTCACCAACTAGCCAGGTTTGGCGCGCCTATTGTTTTTATCAACAACCAGTCTGCTGAAGAGTATCGTTATTCCATTTATCATGATGATATAGATGGCAGCCGGCAACTGACGCGTCACCTGATTGAATTGGGTCATCGAAAAATTGCTTATTTGGGCAACTCTAACGCTGGGCGAAGCACACTAGACCGCTTGATTGGACTGCAGCAAGAATCCCAGGCAGCCGGGATATCTATCCCTTCTGACTTCGTTTATCAAGTTCCTGGTGGAGGCCCTGCCGAAGGTCTTGCCGGTTTGGAACACTTTCTCAATCTTCCCCAACGTCCGACTGCGCTCTTCTGCTATAACGATATGATGGCTATTGGCGTCTTGAAGGGCCTTGGACAGGCCGGCTTGCACGTGCCGGAAGATATGTCGGTTACCGGGTTTGATAATATTCTTTTTTCAGCCTATACCAACCCGCCATTGACCACCTTTGACCAACCGAAACGTTTTATTGGCGCCGAAGCTGCCCGGTTGGTGCTCGGGTTGCTTCAACCACAAGCCGATGAAAAGGGAGCAGGTGAGCCTGAAATCCGTCGGCTCCGTGGGAAGTTGCTTATACGGGAAAGTACCTCCGCTCCATTTATTTTTTAAGGTAATCGTGTCAACCCACATCTGTAATCCTATTTAAGTCGATTCGAATAATAGAAGGAGAATACAAAATGGAAACCATGAAGGCGTATGTTTTCAAGGATGTCGGCCATCTTGTTTTTGAAGAAAAGTGCATCCCCCACGTAACGGAACCGGACGATGTTCTTCTGAAGGTCAGAGCCGTCGGAATCTGCGGGTCAGACATCAAGATCATCGAAGGCAAACATCATTTCAGGCCAAACACCATTCTGGGCCATGAGTTTTGCGGCGAAGTCATAGAGATTGGCTCGCATGTCCACCACGTCAAGCTGGGAGATCGGGTCGCCATCGATAATAATATCCGCTGCGGTTTCTGCTCATTCTGCCGGATGGGTCTTACCAGCCAATGCGTCGATATCAAAACCAGCGCTCTCGGAGTCATGCGCGACGGGGGTTACGCCGAATACTGTCTCGTTCCGGAAAAACAATGTTTTGTTTTGCCGGATTGCATAGACGATATCCTTGGGACCCAGGTGGAGACGCTTGCCACGGTGGTCAACGGTATGAATACCCTCCTGATGCTTCCCTATGATTATGCTATGATTTTGGGATTCGGACCGATCGGTTACCTGTTTGGCCAGTTTGCCAAGAACATCGCTGCCAAAGTGGCAGTCACCGAGATCGACCCCTTCCGTATCAGTGTCGCCAAGGAATGCGGATTGACCGTCTGGAATCCAAATGAAGTGAATGTGGTTGAGAAGATCACCGAATTCACCTACGGGCGCAAAGCTGATATTGTCATCGAAGCCACCGGGAATGCCCTCGCACAGGCACTCCAATGTGTTACCCCTGGCGGAAAAGTGTTGCCGTTTGGGATGGATTCTTCGGTCAACGTGAATATCGTGCCCAATGACATTACCCGTTATGCCACCAAGGTCCTCGGTCTCTACCTGGGTCAGAATACGATGGTCCCCTCTATCCGCCTTTACCAGGAAAACCGGATGAATATGGGCCCCTTTTTCACCAAGGTGATTCCATTCGATGAAGGGCTCGGAGCCTTCGACATGCTCGGCTTGGATATGAAGACCCTGCAACACAAGCCCAAGAGTGCAATGAAGATCGTCATGAAATTCTAGGAACGTCGGGGCATATCGTGCTCCGACGAAAGAGGAGATACATGGCCCTAAAAACAAAGATCGGTGTCATTGGGACGGGTCGTATGGGGAGTGTGCATGTCCGTAACCTGGCTCATCTCATACCCGAAGCGGACCTGATTGCATTGTGCGATATCCGGCTTGAAGTAGCCCAGGCACTGGGGGACGAACTTGGTATTGTCCGCGTGGTCAGGGATTACAAAGAGTTACTTGCGGATCCGGAAATCGAAGCTATTCTGATTGCCACCAGCACACCTACCCATGCCGCCATCATGAAAGATGTGGCCATGGCCGGCAAGCATATCTTCTGTGAGAAACCGCTGGCCCTTGAACTGGATAAGATTGATGAGGCCCTGGAAGTGATAAAGAAAGCCGGGGTCAAACTGCAGGTCGGGTTCAACCGGCGCTTCGACAAGAGCTTCCAACATGTCCATGAGATCGTCACCTCCGGCGAGATTGGACGGCCTTGTATCTTGCGCATCACCAGCCGCGACCCTGACGTCGCTTCCATGGAATACATGCGCGTTTCGGGCGGCATCTTCCTCGATATGACCATCCACGATTTCGATATGGCCCGCTTCCAGATCGGCGAGGTAGAGGAGGTTTACGCCAGCGGGGGTGTCCTGATAGAACCGGCACTGAAAGATTTCGGCGACATCGACACCAGCGTGGTCAGCCTCAAATTCGCCAATGGAGCCGTCGGTGCCATCGACAACAGCCGTAAAGCCGTCTATGGCTATGACCAACGCCTGGAAGTCTTTTGCTCGAACGGCACGGCTGTGGCGAATAATGAAGTTGAGGATAGTGTCGTGAAGGGAAATCAAGCCGGCTTCCTCTCGGCCAAACCACCCTACTTCTTTATGCAGAGGTACGCCCTTAGCTATGCCGAGGAAGTTAGAGAGTTTGTAAAATGTGTTCACGAAGACAGGCCGACACCTACAACTGGAGCGGATGGGCGTGCCGCCGTGGCGCTAGGTTACGCAGCCTGGAAGTCATATCGTGAAAATCGCCCAATCAAATTGAGTGAATTCAATTAGAAGAAAACAAATGATTCTAGCCTTCCATGGAGCCACTACCATAACCAGAGATCTCGAAACCGATGTTCCCATCACTGCTCGGGCCGGGTTCAAGGCGCTGGAGGTGTGGGCAGCTAAAATGGACCCCTACCTGGCAAAACACTCGACAGCGGACCTAAAGGCATTGTTCAGTGACCACCGCGTAATGCCGCTCACATTCAATTCGATTGAGTTCATCGCGTTTCGAGGCAAAGAGTTTGTTCAAGTTGAGGCGCGCCTTCATGAGCTGGGCCGGATCGCAAAAGCTATTGGTTGTCCCACAATTGTGGTGGTGCCCAGCCCCTCTCCAGACCGAAATATGCCTTGGGCCGATGTGAAAGCCGAATATGTCAAGGTATTGCGCGCCTTGAGCGACATTGCCCGCCAGTATAGCATTGGACTGTCCTTCGAGTTCTTAGGGTTTGGATGGTGCAGCGTCCGCACCCCCCGGGCTGCATTCGAGATCATTCAAAGCACCGGCCGCGACAACATCGGCCTGACCATTGACGCAGCTCATTTTTACGGCGGCGGCGGGTTGTTAAGTGAGCTGGATCAACTCGACCCCAAGCGCATATTTGCATTCCATCTTAATGACCTCGAGGATACTCCGAAGGAGGCCATCACGGATGGCACCCGCTTACTGCCTGGCCTGGGCGTCATACCGCTCGACAGCCTCTGCGAACGGCTAAAAAGGATCGGCTATCTCGGGCCTTGTTCCATCGAGCTGTTCCGACCAGAGTACTGGAATTGGGATCCTCAGGAATTGGCCATTAAAGCCCGCCAGGCCGCCGTAAAGGTGCTTTCGCCTTATTTTGAGATCGAATAAGCAGGAGAATATTATGTTTATCGAGAGGCTTGCATGACCAGAAATGTGAAGATCGCCGTCATTGGGACGGGCCGCATGGGGAGCGTCCATGTCCGCAACCTGGCTCATCTCATCCCCGAGGTGGACCTGGTGGCATTGTGTGATATCCGTCTTGAGGTGGCCCAGGCGCTAGGCGATGAGCTTGGCATTGCGCGAGTAGTCAAGGATTATAAAGAGTTACTCGCCGATCCGGAAATCGAGGCCGTCCTGATCGCCACCAGTACGGACACGCATGCTTTCATCATGGAAGATGCAGCCGCAGCCGGCAAGCATATCTTCTGCGAAAAACCGCTGGCCATGGAATTGGAAAAGATCGACCAATCGCTGGCAGCAGTCGAAAAAGCCGGCGTCAAACTGCAGGTCGGCTTCAACCGCCGCTTCGATAAAAGTCTCCAGCGTGTGAAGGAGATCGTCACATCCGGCGAGATTGGACGTCCATGCATCCTGCATATCGTCAACAGGGACCCAGACTTCCCCAGCATGGAATTCCTGCGGGTCTCGGGTGGAATCTTCCTCGACCTGGCCATCCATGATTTCGATATGGTCCGCTTCCAACTTGGCGAGGTAGTGGAAGTCTATGCTGCCGGCGGGGTATTGATCGAACCGAAATTGAAGGAGTTCGGTGACCTGGATACGGATGTTGTCATCCTGAAATTCGCCAACGGCGCAGTGGGCACGATCGATAACAGCCGCAAGGCCGTCTATGGTTACGACCAACGCCTGGAAGTATTCTGTTCGAACGGTACGGCTATGGCAAATAATGAGATGGAGACAACTGCCGTAAAATTCAACCAGGACGGATATCTCTCCGCAAAACCGCCGTATTTCTTCATGCAGAGGTACGCTCCTTGCTACGTGGAAGAGGTTCGGCAGTTCATCGAGTCCGTGCGGGATGACAAGCCGACCCTGACCACGGGTGCCGATGGCCGCGCCGCCGTGGTTTTGGGCCATGCTGCCTGGAAATCGCTGCGCGAAAATCGGCCGGTCAAAGTTAGCGAAATCGGGTAGGGTTTCCATAACTGATAGGTATTGAACCGTGACTGAAATCATCCACCCGCCTTCCGAAGAGCAATATTTGAACTGCATCCGCTGCGGGTTATGCCTGGCCGTCTGTCCCACTTACCGGGAATTCTTGAGCGAGACGGCCTCACCGCGCGGCCGGGTGGCGCTGGCCCGCCAAGGCCTGGAAGGCGAATTGGAACTCAGCCACAACCTGTTCGAGCAGATGTATGCCTGCTTTGACTGCATGGCCTGCAATGAAATCTGCCCGGTGGGGATCAAACCGGCCGACCTGGCATTGGCGATGCGGGACTTGCAGGAACAGCGCCAGCCCGCCTCCTGGAAAAAGACCCTGTTTGAAGGGATCCTTCCTCATCCTGGGCGGTTGGAATTTTCCACTTGGTCCTTGCGGCTGTATGAGTGCCTAGGGATCCGGCGCCTGGTCTATGCACTGGGATTAAGCCGGCTGCTTCCCGCCAGGCTGAGGGATCTGGAAGCCCAATTACCCCATTTACCTCAACGGCCTTTGCGTCAGGTTCTTCCCGAAACCACCCAAGCCAGCGGGCTAGAGCACCGGCGGGTGGGATTCTTCCTGGGATGCGCCCAGAGCCTGCTGTTCAGCCGGGAAAGCGCCGCCACGGTGCGGGTGTTGGCCCGGAATGGTTGCACGGTCATCACGCCCAGGGACACCGTTTGCTGCGGGATGCCGGCGCGAGGTTTCGGCCGGATCGACTTGGTCCGGCGGCAGGCTCAGACCAATATCGCCTTGTTTGAAAAGACTGGGACGGAATTCGTTATTACGGATTGCGCCACCTGCGGCTCCACGCTGAAAGAGTACGGCGCTCTATTGGCAGACGATCCAGCCTGGGCTGCCCGGGCAGCCGCCTTCAGCGCCAAAGTCAGGGATATCAGCGAATTCCTCATGTCGATCCCGCTTGAAAAACCCCCGGGGCGGGTCGAGGGTCGAGTCACCTATCATGACCCCTGTCACCTGAGGCGCGGCCAGGGCGTGTGGAAGCAGCCGCGGGAATTATTGAAGCTGATCGACGGGATCGAGTTCATCGAGCTCCCCGAAGCAGATTGGTGTTGCGGTTCGGCCGGAAGCCAGCTCATCACCCATTATGAAACCTCTCTCATGGTATTAAGACGGAAAATTGGCAATTTGGCGAGTACACAGGCTGATTACATTGCCTCGGGCTGCCCGGGCTGCCAGATGCAGTTACAACTGGGGGCGCGGCGGGCCGGACTGGATGTGCAGGTGGTCCATCCGATCGAACTGCTCGACCGGGCTTACACCGCCGGAAGGAAAAAAGATGGATAAAAACCTCATCTCCCAATTGGTCAGGATCGCCGGACCTGAAGGCGTGCTCCATTCTCCTGAAGATCTGGCCGTCTACAGCTATGATGGGGCGTTCGATAAGGGCTGTCCGGAAGTGGTGGTCCTCCCGACCACCACGGAACAGGTCAGCCGGATCGTCCAATTGGCTGCCATGGAACGTATTCCAGTAGTGACCCGCGGCATGGGCTCGGGACTTTCGGCCGCCTCTGTGCCTTTCCAGGGAGGCATCGTACTGGCGATGACGCGGATGAACCGCATCCTGGAGATCGATCAAGCCAACGCCATCATCCACGTCGAAACCGGGATCATTACCGCCGAGATGCAAGCCGCGGTTGAAAAAGTGGGTTTGTTCTACCCGCCCGATCCTTCCAGCAACCGCCATTCCACCATCGGCGGGAATATTGCTTGCAATGCCGGTGGACCGCGCTGCCTGAAATACGGCGTGACAGGAGACTATGTCCTCGGTCTGACAGTCGTACTGGCAGATGGGCGGATCATCCATACAGGCGGCAAGTGCATCAAGGATGTGGTCGGTTATGACCTGAATGCCCTCTTCACCGGTTCGGAGGGGACCTTGGGAGTGATCACCGAGGCCCTCCTCCGCCTGGTGGCCAGGCCGAAGTGTGCCCGGACGGCGCTGGTGGAATTCCCTCTCCTGGCCGACGCCTCCCGGACGGTCACTACAATCCTGTCGGCAGGGTTGGTGCCGGCCACGCTCGAACTGATGGATGAGACCGCCATCACCTGCATTGAAGAAGGCATGCACCTGGGACTCCCGTTGGATGTGGAAGCCATTCTCCTGGTGGAAACGGACGGTTCCGACGAAGATGCAGTAGTAAGAGATATCCAAGCTATTGCCGCCATTTGCACAGAAAATGGAGCCAGGCAGGTTCGTCTGGCCCAGGACGAAACAGAGCGAGCCAATCTCTGGAAAGGCCGCCGCTCCGTTTCGGCAGCCATTACCCGCAAAGCTCCCAATAAATTGGGCGAAGATATCACGGTGCCGCGCAGCGCCATCCCGGCAGCCATTCAACGCCTAAAATCCATCAGCGCCAAATACGGCCTGCCCATCGTTATCTTTGGGCACGCCGGGGATGGGAACCTGCATCCCAACATCCTCTTTGACCAGCGCATCCCGGGCCAGCGTGAAAAGGTCGAACAAATGGTGCGGGAGGAGTTTGCTGCTTCGCTGGAACTGGGCGGGACGCTCTCGGGGGAGCATGGTGTGGGGGCTTCCAAACGTTCCTATATGGAAAAAGCCCTCGGTCCCATCTCGATCGAGATCCAAAAGCGGATCAAGCAAGCGCTTGACCCAGACAACATACTCAATCCCGGCAAGATCTTCCCGGATTGACCCATATATACATAAAGGAGTGAATATGACAACTACCAATGTGCCGAAAGGATTTCTTCCCACGGATCAGCCTGATCTCTTTTTCGAAGATAACGGGGTCGGGCGACTGAAGAAGGAAGTCTGGGAGGCCAGCGACGAGCAGATCGATGCTATCCTGGCTGACTATGGAATTCCATCGCCGGTGGAGTGGGCCAAGCCCGGCTCCTACATCCAGACCACCACCCGCTGGCAGGTGGAAGAGAACCGCAAGAAGAATGATGTGGTTTTTATCCCAGTCGGCTGCACCGAGTTGCATGGACGCCATCTGCCCAGTGCGGCGGACACACTTTACGTCAGCGCCATTTGCGAAGGGGTGAGACGCTTTACCGCCAAGCGGGGCGCTCCAATCAACCTGGCGTTGCCTCCCCTGAACTACGGCGGGCATCCCTACCATCACATGGGCATGCCCGGGACGGTGATCGTGCGTGAACATGTGGTCCGCGAGATGTTGATCGACGTGATGCTGGGTCTTTGGAACGACGGCTTCCGCAAGCAGTTGATCGTCAACAATCACGGTCACCTGTGGATGCTCGAATCGGCGGTGCAGGAATTTATGAAGCGCTACCAGCTGCCGGGCATCTTCCGCGTCATCGACTGGCACCGGGGTGTGCGCGAGTTCTTCCGCACCGACGAGCGCGGCGGTCAGATGACCACCAATTTCGTCCATGCAGATGAGTCGGAGACCTCTCTCAGCCTGCTCCTGCATCCCGAGATGGTGGATATGGATTACGCCGTGGACACGGTCGGAAAGAATTACCTGCCCGAGGGCCATTTCGACAAATCCGTCGACCCATTCGGCCGCCCCAGCCGCTGGTCGGAGGGCGAAGGCCATTTTGCCATTGAGATCTCGGCCACTCCTGAAGGTGTGGTAGGCAAGGCCCGCTCCGGTGCGGCTCAGAAAGCCAAGCGCCCCATGGCCGCCATCTTGAAATACCTGACCCTGTGGCAGGACGATGTGCTGGCGGCGTTCCCGGCTGGGACCGTGCCGCCGGTGGAGGAGGTGACCCTGCGGACGGAAGCGGAAATGGAACCCTATCTGCGCGAACCGTTGAGCGAGGGTTGGAAGCCGGTCTACAGCCTGCCGCGGATTGGGCAGGGGACGGACGTATAGACGCTCTTCAGATGTTCCTGATGGAACTCGGAAAAATTTACCATAAGTAAGGAGAGAATACTATGGCAAGTAAAATGCAAGGCGTGACGTTGGTGGCCGAATGGTCCCCCAAACCCGGCTTCAAACTGGGGTCGAAGGATATCGAGGGCCGCCAGACCTACCTGGGCAGCCAGGTGTGGAGACACCCAAAACTGGAAATCCGCGAGTATGACATTCCCATACCCGGACCTGAGGAAGTGCTAATGGAAGTCAAGGCCTGCGGCATCTGCGGGTCGGATGTGCACATGGCCCAGGCGGACAAAGAAGGGTACATCTATTATCCGGGGTTGACCGGATTCCCCTCCATCCTGGGGCATGAGTTCTCGGGTGTGGTCGTCGCAGCTGGCAAGAATGCCCGTGACAAACGCACCAATAAACCTTTCAAGGGCGGCGAAGCCGTTACCACCGAAGAGATGCTCTGGTGCGGTCAGTGCAAGCCCTGCGCCGACGGCCAGCCCAACCACTGCGAGCAGTTGAACGAGGTCGGTTTCAACGTCAATGGAGCCTATACCAAGTATATAGTTCTGCCCTCCCGGACAATTTGGAGCCTGGAACCGCTGCGCAAGCATTACAAGGAAGCCGATATCTTCATTGCCGGCAGCCTGGTGGAACCCACCTGCGTGGCATATAACGCCGCAATCGAACGCGGCGGCGGCATTCGACCTGGCGACCGGGCCGTCATCCTGGGCGGAGGCCCGGTGGGCATCGCAGCCTGCGCCATCCTCAAACGAGCCGGGGCTTCGCAGGTCATCATCTCCGAGACCCAACCCGAGCGAGCCGCCATGGCGCTCAAACTGGGAGCCGATTACCACATAGATCCCAGCAAGGAAGATTTTGCCGATCGCGTCCTCGAGATCACTGATGGAATGGGGGCGGATATGTTCATGGAAGCTACCGGATTGCCGGCCGTGGTCTATCCCGGGATCGAACGGGTCATCTGGGAAGGTCGCACATTGTTGAGCACGGTCGTAGTAACGGCTCGGGCGGATGCCCGCATGCAGGTCGCCGGCGAAGTGCTCCAAGTACGTAAGGCCCGCATCGTCGGTGCGCAGGGACATTCCGGGCACGGCAACTTCCCGCGGGTGATCGAGTGCATGGCTACTGGCATGGATATGACCCCTATGAGCACCCGCAAGATCAACCTGGAAGAACTGCCGGAGAATATCATCCGGTTGCAGACCGACCGCTCACAGTGCAAGATCACATATGTGGCTAATTAGCGCAAAAATACTTTTTATGACCCCCCTCTTCTCCTTTGCCATCCCCTTCCTCTTTTTCCCAAGGAGGAAGGGGAAAGGGTGATATGAAAAATTCTATTGTTCTTTCCGTACAACCGGCTAAATTTCAGGCAGCCACTTTCAAGGGCGACCTTGAAGGGAATCTGCGGCAGATCGCCTCGCTGGGCTACGACGGCGTCGAGCTGGCCATCCGAGATCCGCACCTGGTGGACTACGATGCTTTGGAAAATGTTGTCCGTTCGTACGGTCTGCCTGTACCGGCCATCGGGACCGGACAGGCCTGGGGCGAAGAAGGTTTATCATTCACCGATCCGGATCCAATGGTTCGATGCGCGGCTATAGAAAGGATCAAAAGCCATCTTCCGGGTGCACGTCGCTTTGAAGCAGTGGTCATCATTGGTTTGATCCGCGGGGTTATTAAACCAGGCGTGGATCCCGCCCAGGCAATGGACTGGCTCATCCAGGCTTTGCAGGAGTGCAGCCAGGCTGCCCGTCCATCCGGCATCCGCCTGGCGCTCGAGCCCATCAACCGTTACGAAACGCCGCTGATCAACACTGCCGCCGAAGGCCTGGAGCTTATCAAAAGGGTTGGTGCAGATAATTTTGGTTTGTTATTGGACACTTTCCATATGAACATCGAAGAGGCGGATATTGAAGCGAGCATTCAACAATGCGAGGCGCACATCTTCCACTTCCATGTAGCAGATTCCAACCGCTGGTATCCTGGCGCGGGGCACCTGGATTTTCACTCCATTCTAATGACTCTGAAAGGCACCGGTTACTCAGGTTGGGTTTCGGGGGAATTTCTGCCCAAACCAGATGCTGGTACTGCAGCAGAGAGGAACATACTGAGAATGAAACAGCTCTACATGCCAATCGAAGTATCCTCAAGTAAGAAACCGCCAGAATGACTTGCAGTGGGAATGCAGCATTTTTTAGCTCAAAAAGCCACAAAGAAAGAAGACCCCTATATCTGGTACGGTAGCCTAAAAAAAAACACCAAATATAGGGGTTCAATCGATGTGTTGAAGCTATGAAAGAACGACACCGGGACTCATAATCGCTTGGTCGCAGGCCCCAGAAGGGGATGGTATCCGACTACCCCCATCGGGGCACACGTCCTGCCGGGCCCACTACTAAATCATCTCCTGTGATATGCAGATCACGGGAGTTTTCCTTAATGGAATTTAAACAATGAGAATTCTTCAGGCCAATGTGGAAATGGAAGCATTATAATTATCTCTCGGTTCTAGTTTCTTATTCATCGATCACATTTTCATTCTTGTGATGCAATCTCGATTCGGGTCTCGAAAGGATGACTGAAATGGCCACTAAAACCCTTCTCTGGGGATTCCTGAGCACAGCCAACATCAATAAAGCCTTGTATGGTCCATTGCACACTTCAAAGCGAAATCGTCTCTTGGCGGTAGGCAGCCGTTCGCAAGAAAAGGCGGATGCTTATGCAAAAGAGTGGAAGATCGAGAAAGCTTACGGCTCGTATGAGGCTCTCTTGGCAGATCCCAACATCGACGTCATCTATAACCCGCTCCCGAACCATTTGCACGCCGAATGGACTATCAAAGCCCTGGAAGCTGGAAAACATGTCCTCTGTGAAAAACCGATGGCACTCTCTCTACGGGAAATGGATGCCATGATCTCGGCAGCGCAGAAGTGCAACAGGGTGCTGGCAGAGGCATTCATGTATCGCACTCACCCGCAAACGCTGAGGGTTCAGGAGATCCTTTCAAGCGGTGCCTTGGGGCGGATCAGGATCGTGCGCGGTTCATATACCTATAGCATGGCTACGACGACCGATATCCGCCTGATTCCAGAGATGGGCGGCGGCGCCCTGTGGGATATTGGCTGTTATCCGTTGAGCTATGCCCGCCTGGTCCTGGGGACCGAGCCGCTGGATGTGTTTGGCTGGCAGATCCTTGGTTCGACCGGCGTGGATGAAACCTTCGTGGCCCAGCTACACTTTCCAGACGATGTGTTTGTCCAGATCGATTGCAGCTTCCGTATCCCCTACCACACATTTATGGAGGTTATCGGGGATAAAGGGACTCTGAACATCTCCCATCCTTACAACCCGGAAGCAGTGGAGAATCTGTACCTGACCGTGGATAAGAAGACCAAGCCAATCCTCGTTAAAGGTCCAGACACCTATATCAGCGAAGTGGAAGATATGGCTGACGCGATCCTGCTGGGGAAACCTCCACGCATGAGTTTAACTGATAGCCGTGCCGAGATCGTTGCCACTTTGGCGTTGTTCGAATCGGCTCGGACCGGAAAGCCGGTATCTTTGTCAGGCAATTGAACCTGGAGCATCAGGTCTGCCAGTTCCATGTGCGCGGTTGGGTGGGAAGAGCACTGAAGGAATTACAAAATTCACTCCCCCAAGAGTGGCTGTGGGTGTTGGAGGAGATCAAGGAACTGATCACTGACTTGCCGCCCGATGGCGATCGGTGACTGTATGCGTTGTGGAAACAGGTGGCAGTTCGCCGATGAACCCACTCAGCTTGATAATATCCATGATGAACTGGCCGAATCCGGTACGGTAGCCTACACGCCAACCATCAAATATGGGGGTGTGGCTGATGATGTAGAAGCTATGGAAAAAAGACGTCCGGACTCATAATCGCCTGGTCGCAGGTCCGACTATCCCTGCCGGGCCCTCTTTTCCCCTTTTTACATAGATATTCGTATGCCGAACTGGAACCGAACCTGTGTTCGTAAAATATGAATCCCTCATCCAGGACAGATTATTGATTCGCCTTAAAATCCCTTGTGCTATCTAGTATTTGGATATATAATATCAATTACATAATAATAATCTTATTTGGGAGAATTAAATAATGACAAAAAGACTTCTACTTGTTTTCCTCACAGCCTCTCTATTGGCAGCCTGCTCGGCTTCACCTAAATCAAATGCAATCGGGCCTGATCCTCAAGCAACTCTAATTCAACCTGCTGCGCCCGTGAATACGCAACCGGCCCCTTCCTTATCACCTGACGAGGTCTACCAGGCAGTAAAAACAGCCTGGAGTAAACTGGATGCGGCTGGTCCTCGGCACATCTCTCAAACCACTTCCAAAGGTGGTGTCGTTGGCATCACCACCGAAGCAGACGCGGTACCGCCTGATTTTCATCAAGTGGTGAGCGCTAATGGAACTATAGTTGCTGAACAATATATCGTCGGCGGAACTATCTATAGTAATGAGCAAGGCGCCTGGACTCAAACTGCAGGCGGAAGCGCAGCCTTAGGCACTATTGGTAATTTTTCGCAGGGCCTTTCGGCAGACCTCGTTTACTCTGACGGAATGGTGAATGGGACTGAAGTCATTAATGGCAGCCCGGCTATTGTTTACAGCTACAGCACAACTTTAAAGAGTCTGAATGCCTCTGCACAATACAAGGTATGGGTGGATCAAACCTCAGGTTTGCCTGTAAAATCTGAAAATATCACCGCAGATGGAAGCACCATTGATATGACGATTAAATATGACCCCAGTATCACTATATCGCTTCCGGTAGAGGCCAAAAACGCACCTCCATCACAATAAAATAACAGGTCATTGCTGCAAATACAATATATTCCCCCGGAAAGTGTTAGGCTTGACAAAGAAAACGTCTTGAATGTAAAGTCATAGTCTAACTGGATTAGAGCCTGATTATGCTTGGTCGCAGGTTCGAATCCTGCCGGGCCCATAGATAAAAAAACTCCTGAGGATCAGGAGTTTTTCGTTTTCCGGAAAGATGGTTCTACCCCGAGAACTCTTTACCCTGTTGCCATTTCTTCCCGTCCCAATGGCATTTTTGGCCGATCGCTACCCTTCCACCTCGAGGCGGTCCACCTGGACCTGCGAGCCGTTGTAGTCGGGCACATTACTAAACAATGTGCCATAGAGATGAACGATCTTGCCGCTATCGCGCAGTGTTTCGATCTGCGCTTGTACAAGCGGGTCTATTGAATCGATGCCGAAGTAGATGATCTGTCCCAGGTCCTGCCGCTCAAAGTAGTCATCAAACTGGGCGCCGGGTTCGGTGCTTTTGATGACACCCTGCCAATCAGCTATCTCTTCTGAGGCGCCTGGCGGCATGTACCCACCTGCGCCGTTATTGTCGCCTGTGCCGCCGCTTCCTCCCGGGCCGCCGCCGCTTGCTTCTGTGGTCGCCTCAACGGTCACGGCGGGTGTCGGGTTTTTTTGTCCTGCGGGACCACACTCTCCCCGGAAATAAGCCCACTCGTCACAGGTGCTGCCGTCCGGAAAGACACATGTGCCGGATTGGCTGCCATCGGCAGCCGTTTGGATCTCAAGTTTGTTCCCTTCCTGCTCGCAATAGACCGAGGCAGGATTTGGCATATTCGCCTGATGCGCCGTGCAGGCTGTCAGTGCCATCAAAATAATTGTGAATGTAATGATCCTTTTCATTTTTCCTTCTTTCTGTTGTGTGGAGAGATCCACCGGTTCTGGTGGTGTTGGAGACAGTTTATTTTGTGCAACATTTCACACACAGACGGTGGGGAATAGGATAAGTTCCTTTTTATGATGTCTTTTTGAAGAATCAATCCTGGCGTAGGGTAGTCAACCATACTGCAGGATGGGTCCTTAGGTCAGCCCAGCTTTTTTTCATTCTTCCACCCCGCCTTTGAGTTTTGGATGAGGTGGGTATTTAAAAGTTGAACTACATGGATGATCAGACCACACTTATGACGACTTTTCCCCTGGGGTGTTCTTTCTCAAAATACCGGAAGGCTTCGGGAGTTTTACCTAACGGGTAACATTTATCGATAACAGGTTTGACCTTTCCGGATTCAAGGAGCTCTTTGATAAGGACCAGGTCATTCTGGTTGTGTTCCTGCGACAAGACAACTATTTTCTGGCTCCCGGTCTTGGAAGTTCTTTTCCCATTGCTCGCCGCCTGGAAGAGTTGAGCCATCGAGCCGCCGGCAACGACATAAGTTCCGGCAGGTTTTAAAGCACGCTTATAATCTGAAAGCGGATGATATCCGTTCACAGCCAGGATCAGGTCGTACTGCTGCCCGTTTTGGGTGAAATCTTCTTTCTTGTAGTCGATGACATGGTCTGCCCCAAGCGAGCGCACCATTTCCAGGTTCCTCGTGCTGCACACCGCGGTGACTTCCGCCCCAAACGCTTTGGCAATCTGCACGGCAAACGTTCCGACACCACCAGAGGCGCCGTTGATCAAAACCTTTTGTCCTGGCTGAATGTTTCCCTTGTCGCGCAACCCCTGCAGGGCGGTGATCGCCGCCAAGGGTACAGCCGCCGCCTGTTCGAACGTCAGGTTGGCCGGTTTCAGCGTTATTTCATCTTCCCCGGCACATACATACTCGGCAAAAGTACGCCCGCCATAGCGGGATAAGTATCCGAAGACCTCATCCCCCGGCCGATACTGCGTGACGTTACTGCCAACCGCCTCAACCTGCCCGGCCGCATCCACGCCGAGGATCGGGTTTTTGGGTTTCAGAAGTCCCCCCACCGTCAGGCGGATAAAGAACGGATTGGCTCTCATAAACCGCCAGTCACGGGAATTTACGGATGCCGCCTGAACTTTTACCAGTACTTCATCATCCTTGGGGGCGGGTTTTTCCACCTCTCGGAGTTGAAGAACATCCGGAGAACCGTATTTTGTGCATACAATCGCTTTCATTGTCATTGATTATCCTCCATAGAGATAATAACTTTTCCTCGGGCGTGTCCTTCTCCAAGGTACCGGAGCGCTTCTGGAACTTCACTTAACGGATACCTCCTGTCAATGACCGGGACGACTTTGCCGGCTTCACAAAGCTCCGTTATAGTACACCATATCTTTTAGATTTGGCTGGACCGCCAGGATGCGTATTTTCTTGCCTGTGGTTCTTCTTATCCAGGGTCCCAGCAACAAAATCTGGAACAATGTGGCTACAGAACCTCCGACAATGAAACAACTTCCACCGGGCCTGAGCGCTCGCGTATAGGCGAAAACCGAACGCTGCGCAATAACATCCAGGATCAGGTCAACCTGTTTTCCATTTTGGGTGAAGTCTTCCTGCATGTGGTCAATAACGTGGTCTGCACCCAGCGAGCGCATAAAGTCCAACTTGCCCGCGTTATCCACCCCGGTCACTTCGGCCCCGTAGTATTTGGCAAGCTGCACTGCAAACATGCCTGCGCTGCCGCCGGCGCCATTGATCAAAACGGTTTGTCCTGGCTGAACCTGCCCTTTGTCACGGATCCCCTGCAGGGCGATCACTGCTCCCTGCGGGATGGCCGCGGCTTCCTCGAACGTCATACTGGTTGGTTTCCGTGCCAGGATTTTTTCGGGAGCGCAGACATACTCAGCAAAACCACCCCCACGCGGCAAGATGTCCCCAAATACATCATCTCCTGGCTGAAATTGTCTGGCGTTTCTGCCAGCCTTTTCAACTCGCCCGGCTATGTCAGTCCCGAGTATGTGATAATGCGGTTTTAGAAGTCCCCCAAAGCGGGCATATAACGGTTTTCCTGTCAGTCCCTCCCAGTCAGATCCATTGACGGATACCGCATGAACCTTGATCAGTACTTCATCGTCCTTGGGGATGGGTCTTTCCACATCTACAAGTTTTAGAACTTCCGGTGAACCGTATTTTGTGCGGACAATCGCTTTCATCATTACGCGCCTCCCTTGAGCTTATCATAGAGATAGCCAATACCTGTTCCAAGAGCGAGGATCCTTATTACGTTAATTATTGTGCCGATGAGGAAGTAACGCAAGGCATCATTCGTTGGTGTAAGTAATTTTGCGGGAACTTCGACCAGGATGGTGACAATGATCAGGACGATGAAGCTCAGGATGACGGATTTTAGAATCGGATCTTTCGTTGGGATCTTATCGAAGAAACGCAGCAGGAAATAGCTGACGCAGAATCCGATGATCAGGCCGCCCAGCAAAGCCTCAAGCAGCATTGGAAAATAAGAAATTGAAAGAGCCGCTCTATATTCCGCCGCGATGGGAGTCCGGGAAATCGCGAAGTTTGCCAACCAGAAGGCTGAGCCTCCCACGACAGCCAGGACGAACACATTTCTCCAGTTTAATTTGGATCGGGTCATCTTTTCTTTTCCTTCTTATTTGGAATCCTTTGCGCCCATGATCAAGAGCCACAATGTAAGTCCAAGTTCTGAAATTAATCCGATCGGATAACTTATATACGTAATTCCAACGAAGGGTATTCCAATGAAGCCTGGGAAAAGAAAGAACTGAAGAGCACTCATCAGCCAGACCACACAATGAACCATCAGGATTACGCCCAAAATCCTGGGAAGGAAGCCGGACTTGAAAACCAAATAACCCAGAGGAAAGAGCCAGGCGCCAAAGAATAATTGGGCGATCCCCAGGAACCCATATTTGTATATATACAGAGATAACATTGCCAGGGCTTGCAGTTGTTCGGCCTGGAAAACTTTCAAGTAATCAGAGCCGCTTAGAAGGAGCTGGCTGGCAATCAGAAAAAGATCGCTAAAACACGATACAGCGACACCGCCCAGGTTCAATAACAGGAACAGCAAAGCCAGGCTCTTATTCACCGGCTTCAGCAACACGTACAAAGCCCAGGCCGTCAATAGAAAAAGCACAGCAGCAACCAGATCGACCAGGAAGCCGATCCGGAATTGCCACGCAGAGGCCATGATATTCCCGGCGGTTGTCGCGGCATCCCCCAATACGATTATCTTGGAACGACCAAACACGTCTGAAAAAACTTGAAATACGATGTAAATCAGATACAGTAACCCTGCGATTCTTGCGTTCTTTTTATTTGTGTTCATTTTTTCTCTCCTTTGATTTGAATAGGGACCAGCCCGATAGGCCAATGCCCACCACGTATAGGATGCTCTGAACAACATTCACCTGCCAGCGACCATGCCCAATATATGAGGAAGCGAAAAATGCCATCACTTCCACAAAGCCGATCACGAACAGCAACATCCAGAAAGCCGATTTTTGACCGGCGATCAGGTTTTTGCGGATGAGCGGCCACGTCAGCACCGAGATAACCAGCGAGCAAGAGTTGTACAGGATGGTAAAGGAATTGAGCGCTGCAATGGTCTTGGCACTCAGGCTGGCAATTTCAGCCTCTGAAAAAGAAGCCACTTGCAAAATCGGCGAGTCCTTTTTGAGAACGATGACATAGGACAATATGATAAAGGCGAGTATGAAGTTGATGATGCACCATATTGAAAGAACGATCGAACCTCTTTTTAACATTTAATTTTCTCCTTGTGATGTGTTGCGCACGTTTTCAGGCCCATTCCACAAGCATTACCATGGATCTGAGGGGAGAGAGGGGGCTTTCGGCCCCATCTCTCCCCGATCGTGCAAATCTATGCCGCGCTCAAAAGCTCGTTCGTCGCTGTTTTTGCAGCCCCGGAAGCGACTGCCGACGGATTGAACCCTTTTGCGATCAGCCAGACCGCCAAAACCAATTCCTGCGGGAGTATCGGCATAAGGAGAATAACCTGGATTGTCCCGGCAGGAGGAAGGAGATGGAACACCACCAACAGAGCGCTGATGATGTTCAATGTGATTCCAACCAGACCCCAAACGGATAGCCAGCGAGGAACGAGTCTGAATTGATAGAAGACAACATAGTACATCAGGGCACCGATGCTGAAAGTCAACAGATTGGCCCCATCTCTAAACCAACCGATTCCTGCGTTGATCACTGCATCTGCTGTCTGAAAGTACGATGACGCTGGAGCCCCGGCTTTCACGAATTCCTGGCTTAGTGCCAATAGGACAACATAGAGGAGAGCGCCAACAGTGTGGAGCGCTCCCTCGATAACTCTGAATCCAGCCGCACCAAACGCCAGGCCGTCGTTGTATTTCTTCAGAATCGGATACAGCGCAAGGCCAATACCGGCACAGGCAATACCCATGAAGAATTTAATCGCTGTGAAGACGATCATCTGGCCTGCATTAGTGGAAATCGCAGTCAGATGATCCGGAGCACTGACAGTGTTTTGCATAAGGGGCAGGCTCAGCAGGGCCGGAACCGTCCCCAGGATGAATAGCACGCCTACAACTGCTGCGGTCTTTCTGTCTGTCCCATGGTGACTTACTTTGGTCGTATTCATTTTTATCTCCTTTTATTGTGATTGATTTTGGCATAAACAAGCTGCCTACGCCTATTTAGGATTTGACATTTGACGTATCTGCCTGGTCGGGTTCGACAGGACTGACCGAGACCAATGGCATTCCCAGATCACGCACTTTTTTTAGCAAGCCATGCAATGCGGCCTGGTCGATCACCGGGCCGGTTAAAAGCGTATCGCCGTCCTCTTCCAGCGTGATGGTCAGGCCCTCAAACCAGTCGGTCCACTCGCGACCCAGATGGCCTTTGATCCTGATCTGATAGACCACGGGTTGACTCGGGTCAGTTTTTGGGTTGAGTTCGTTTGACATCTCCTTACTCCTTTTGTGGCTGGTCATAACAGTCCATTCCACTTGCTCAATGTACGAATAATATATCTGCTATACGGTATGAACGTATAGATACTAAAGTATTGATTAGGGTATTGTTTTGGGGTTAGAGAGGGGAGAAGTTTAAAGCTTTGGCTTTACGAACCGCAGGCTTAAGCCCCCTTGGGGCGTGCAGTTCCTGATACCAGGTTTGCGGGCAAACGGTCGTTCAGGCTACAACAAACCCAACTCGCGGGCACGCGCGACAGCTTCGGTGCGACTTTGAACCTGTAGTTTGTCAAAGATTTTCCGATTGTGCCCTTTAACCGTACTCAAGGCCAGGAAAAGCCTCTCGCTGATCTCGCGATTCGAGAGTCCCTGGGCAATGAGTTGTAGTATTTTTAACTCGCGTTGGCTCAATGGCTCGATAAGGGGCTCACCATCCCCCTTTCCCCTGTGGGTCGGGGACTTCGCCGAGGTCCTTCCGGGAGCACAGCCAGGGAGTGGGGTGAGGCGATTTGCCTGCACTACCCGGTTGCTCCGCATCAAATGCTGCCAGCAGCTTGCTTGTATAGTCTGGCATAATCCCACGCGAGGCCGCTTCAAGAAGAACTTGCGCCATGGGCGGGCCTTCGTCAACAAAGAGGCGGATAAAGCCGCCTGGCTCTGCCAGAGCCAGCGCTTCACCAAGCAGCTGCACAGACTTGTCCTTTTCGCCATGCGCATGAAGCGCAACCGCCTGGAGAATCATCACCTTGAGCCGTTCATCCTGCCAACCCTTTGCTTCCATTTGTTGGCGCAATGGTTCCAGCACCGCCAATGCTGCGGACGGGTCTCCCTGAGCCAGATATACACGGGCCTGGCTGAAGGGAAGATCTTGCGTTTGCGCGAGATGAGCGGCTGCCGCCAGATCGCCCTGGCGCAGCAGGACAAGCACTTGTGCGGCAGCTACCTCAGGTATCCGCTGCACGAAGTTATTCTGGCGCACGGACTGCTCGGTCTCCGCTAACATGGCAGCCGCACCGGCCACATCGCCCCGGGCCAGTTTCAGGCGGGCGAGAAACACCTCACAGATAACGAATCTGTCAATAACACTATCAAACTGCCGCGCCAGTTGGAGGCCCTGCTGCCCGTGCTGCTCAGCGGCCTCCAGGTCGTTCCATTCGTAGAAGATGCGGGCCAGACCAAGATGCGCTTCGTTTTCAAACGGCTGCGGATAATCACCTGCCAGTTGCAGGCCACTCCGAAAGGTCTCGACCGCCTGATAAAAGCTGGTTTTCAAATTCCTGTATTACACCCAAACTGATTGTAGCCACTATAGTGCATACGGATATTCCCGGACGCCTGGCTAATAGCTATGGCTTCGGTATAGGCCTGACGGGCGGCGGCACGGTCCCCCTGGACCTGGTACGCAAATCCCATCGTCCAGATAGCTCTAACGCGGGAGAGCAGGTTGTCTGGGTGCAGATACTCCAGGGCGCGGCGCGCCTGGGTGATCATGGCTTCCGGCTGGTAGCGGGTGAGAGCCAATGTGGCCCTTGCGGCAGCAATTTGTCCAATCAGGTCACGGGTCTTGTCGATCTGGCTCGACGCCTTGCAGAGCGGAAGCTAAAACTGCCTCAGCCGCTTGTAGTTTCTCTTCTACGCCGGTCGTCTGTCCAGCCATCAGCGACAACGTGGCATACCTCACCCCCAACGATGGTCTGGCGTCCAGTACTGTCTTCGGCAGCGATGCCAGCCAGTTCCGTACGGGGACCAGCGCGCCACGAACGTGCATGGGGATGCCCTTTCCTTCAATTATCCGCTCGGCGCGCTCAATATCGTTGGCCGCAGCCGCATGCTGAAACGCTTCAATCTCCAGGCCATTGTCTTCATACCACCGGCTGGCACGGATGTGGTATTCGGCCACGTCCTCCCTTCATCCCCTGCTGATGAAGCGAGGCTCTGGTGCAGCCGCTGCCGCAGCAATTCGGCAAAGAGATGGTGATAGCGGTACCAACGCCGCTCGTTATCCAATGGGACAATGAACAGGTTGGCGCGTTCGAGATATTCCAGGGTTTCCTGCCCGGAAGCAGAAGGAGAACCCAAAACAGCAGTCGCACAGCGGTCCGCACAGGCGGTCAAGGATCGATGTGCGCAGCAGGAAAGTCTGAACGCTTTCGGACTGCTGGTGCAGGACTTCTTCAACCAGATAGTCCAGCACGAAATGGTGGCTGCCGGTGAAAGATTGGATAAAGCTGGTGGTGTCTTGATGCCCCTGCATCGAAAGCGCGGCCAGTTGCAGACCGGCAATCCAGCCTTCGGTGCGGGTTTCCAGTGCGGCGACATCTTCCTCAGAGAGATTCAGCCCCATCACCTGGTTGAGGAACTCGGCGGCTTCGGCGGGGGTAAAACGCAAATCAGCCGCACGCAGTTCGGTGAGTTGGCCGCGGGCGCGATAGCGTGCCAGGGGAAGTTGTGGATCTTCGCGGGTGGCGATGACCAGGTGCATCTGCTGCGGCTGGTGTTCAACGAGAAAGGCCAGGGATTGGTCCACCGGCTGGGAATCGAGCGAGTGGTAGTCATCCAGGATGAGCACAAAATGCTCGGGAATAAGGGAAATTTCATTGAGCAGGGTGGTCAAAATGGTTTTGATTTGCAAAGGCTGAGTGGATTGGAGTGCAGCCAACAGCCCCTCGCCAATTTCTGCCTGGATGGGCTGTAACACCGCTACCAGGTAAGAGATGAAACGCGCCGGATCATTGTCCCCTTCATCCAGCGACAACCACGCCACCGGCCTCCCGCAACCGGCGATCCATTCGCTGACCAGCGT
Source organism: uncultured Chloroflexia bacterium (assembly GCA_963831885.1). Taxonomy (GTDB): domain Bacteria; phylum Chloroflexota; class Anaerolineae; order Anaerolineales; family Villigracilaceae; genus UBA877. Next base: position 86,809 of record CAWHSJ010000008.1, read on the forward strand.
GGTTTTGCCAAAGCCGGCGGGGGCGGAGATGAGGGTCAGTTTGCGACCCGAAGAGAGGCCCTCGTTCAGCTGCTCGATCAGGCGGGAGCGTAGGACAACCCCAATCCGCGGCGGGGGAATATACAATTTTGTGGCCAAAATTGGTGCGGGCATGAATCAAGTATACAGCACATCCCCAAAATTCAAACTGAGGTAAATTTTTAGCCGGATTGGAGCTGAGCCTGAATACGCCTGGTCGCAGGTCCGGCTACCCCGACCGGGGTACACGTCCTGCGGGGCCCACAGGTAAAAAAACTCCTGGTTTTCAGGTAGAGGGGGGTTGAAATTAAAGAACAAAGGTTCTATGATATATAGTAGCGAGTGAAGGCGCTCGCCCGAAGCAGCACCTGTGCCGCACAGCTTGCACCGCCGTGGGGCAAGTGTTCTTTGTGCAGGTTTCAAGTCGCCATCGGGCATCTTGGAGCCATGGGGCTCCGAGGTAATGCCTTATCACGCGTTTTTTTTTAACCATCCGACCTCTTTCCACTCGCTCTTCAACTTGTAAACGTGCTAACATGGAAACGTGCTAACGTGGAAACGAGCAAACATGCACTCGACCCCATCCCCAGCCTCAGCCGTGCCTGCCGCCTCCTCAATCGGAAATCGACTACAACGGTTGAAAGAGCCGCGGAAGAATTGCAGGACATTCCGCCCGAACTTGATGGTCTTGTCTCCTAGTCGTTCCTCAGTCGTTCCTCAGGAACGACTGGGTGGTAAAAGGACTCCTCTATGGATATAATATTCATAGACTTGTCTCAACAATCACCAGTAAACAGCTGTCCCGTCTCACTCCGCGGCCTTCAGGAGGTTTGTATTACCATGATTTTGACTTGAGACCGGCGCATGCAAAAGATTGACCCGCTCATCCGCACGAAGCTGCACCTGCCCTACACCCGGCCGGGCTGGGTTTCCCGGCCGCGGCTCCAGGAACAGGTCAGGCATGGACTGGACGGTCCGCTGACCCTGGTGATCGCCCCCGCTGGTTTTGGCAAGACCACCCTGGTAGCCACCTGTGTCGCCGGCTGTGGCATGCCCGTAGCCTGGCTGTCTCTCGGTAGGGAAGACAATCAGGTGGAACGCTTCCTTAACTATATCGTGGCTGCCGTGCAAGAGGCCGACAATTCATTCGAGACCGAGGCCGGGCAACTTCTGGCGGCCTCACCCCAGGCGCCGCCCGAGGCGATCCTGACGAGCCTCATCAATGACCTGGAAACTCGCGGCAGGGAGATTGCCCTGGTGTTGGATGATTACCAGTTTATCAGCAGCCAGGCTGTGCATGCGGCAGTGGCTTTTTTGCTTGAGCATTGCCCGCTCACCTTTCACCTCCTCATTGCCTCCCGTTCGGACCCTGCACTTCCTTTAGCCCGCTTGCGAGCCCGCGGCACAGACGGTTGAACTCCGAGCCGCCGATCTTTGCTTTAGCGAGTCTGAGGCGGCTCAGTTCCTGAACGATGTCATGGGCCTCCGCCTGGAGGCCGGATCGGTCACCCTGCTTGAAGAACGTACCGAGGGCTGGATCGCCGGCCTGCAAATGGCGGCCCTCTCCATGCGGAACCATGCAGATGTGAACAGGTTCATCGAGGAGTTCTCAGGCACGCACCGCTACATCCTGGACTACCTGCTGGAAGAAGTGCTTTCCGGCCAATCGCCGCAAGTACAGCAATTTCTCCTGCGCACTTCGATCCTGGAGCGGCTGACCGCCTCGTTATGCGAGGCCGTCCTGGCAAATGCCGAAGGGGTGAAAGAAGCAGGCGGTGTTCCCTCCGCAGGACAATCCGCCTCCATCCTGGATTACCTGGAGCGGGCCAATCTTTTCCTGGTGCCCCTGGATGATGAGCGCAGCTGGTACCGCTATCACCACCTTTTCACCGATCTTCTGCGGGCGCGCCTCAAGCAGTCCCTGCCGGAGCTCGTTCCGCAACTCCATCTGCGCGCCTCGGTCTGGTTTGAACGCAACGGCCTGGTGGCGGAAGCGATCCAGCACAACCTTACGTCCGAAGATTACGAACGTTCTGCCGATCTCATCCTGAAGTATGGACCGGCGCGCTGGTCGCAGAACGATACCAGCATCATGAAGTTTGCGGGAAACCTGCCGCCGGAATTGCTTGTAAAACACCCAAAATTAGGCCTCTATCAAGCCTGGATCCTGATTTCCAGCGGACAATCGCAAGCTGCCCTCACGCTTCTCTCGACCCTCGCAGGAGGCATCCACGCCGATGCCTCAGAGTCATCCACCCTCTGGATGCGTGCATTTATCGATCTACTGGCTGCGTATGCGACCCCTCCGGGAGCCGGGATCGCTCAAGGCCCTTTGCCGGACCTTCAAGCTTTCGATACGATGCCGGTGGAGGATTCTGGCTTGCACAATGTTGCCGATTTTATCTATGCAATGCTTCTGGGCCGGACCGGTGAGCTTGACGCGCCTGCCGGGATTTTACTCCAGTGCATTCAGAGGGATGCAACCGCCGGGGGATCCACTGCCATCCCTCTGGCGATCCCCTTGCTGGCGCGCATTCGATTAATGCAGGGCCGGCTGCATGAAGCGGCCGATCTATGCCGCGAGAACCTGAAACCGCTCAACAATAAAGGAACCAAAAATTTTTACATGGCTGGATCTTTCCATATTATCCTGGGCGAGGTTTTGCGGGAATGGAACGATCTGGATGAAGCCGAAACGCAAATCCGTGCGGGGATAAAGATCAATGAACCCTGGCAAATGATCTCCGCAGATGCCCTTGGTTATGGGGCCCTGGCCAGGGTGCAGGAAGCGCAGGGAAATATCGCTGGAGCAATTGCCACGCTGGGCACGCTGGAGACGATGTTTACCGACCGTACCAAGCCGCCTGACTGGGAGGCTGAGCTGCGCTCCTTAAAGGTTCGTTTGTGGCTGACGAGCGGAGAGCTTGGGCGCGCGGTCGATTGGGCCGCGCATTTTCCCATCCCGCCAACCCCGCAGCCTCTTCAGGAAACAGACCTCCTGACGGCCGCGCGCGTCCGCATGGCCGAGAAGAATTACCAGGAAGCCCGCCTTCTCCTGGAAGCGCTGAACCGGGCTCCCGGGATAGAAAAACGGGTCAACCGGAAGATCAAGATTGACCTGCTGATGGCCTGCGCATTGGCCGGTCAGAACCAGATGTCTCAGGCATTCCAGCTGCTCGAAACCGGTCTTTCCCGGGCGAAACCCGATGGGCTCATCCGAGTATTCCTGGATATCGGCCAGCCCATGCAAAGCTTGCTGGCTCGCTGGCTGGCACATGCAGGCCCCGGCCCATTGCGCGACTATGCCGCTCACCTGCTCTCCCAATTTGGTGCTGAACCGCGCGGGAGCGCGGCCGGGCCTGAAAAAGTCTCGGCGGACGGCACCCCCTTCGAGGCATTGACCAGGCGTGAGCTGGAAGTATTGAGTCTCCTGGCGGCGGGCTTTTCCAACCGGCAGATCGCCGAAAATCTGGTACTCTCCCTGGGGACGGTCAAGTTCTACGTGCATGCCATCATGCAAAAGTTGGAAGTCCACAGCCGCACCCAGGCCATCCTGACCGCAAAAGAACGCCACCTGCTCTAAAACCGGGAATCTGGATGCTCCACTTTCCGCTCATGGGAAACCTCCATGGGCTTTTTTTTGCATCCATGCCGAAAAACCAACCCCCAAACCCTAACTTTCGATAGTAGTCAACCCTGCAGGGTTGGCGCTATTATACAAGCATGAAGACAACTACAGGAAACAGCGGATATGAAATCAGGCTCAAAGGCCACCTGGATGCACGCTGGTGCGCTTGGTTCGATGGCTGGTCGATCACCAACCTGCCTGGCTCAACAAGCCCTGCTCATGCCGGGCAGAAGAGACTAACCTAAAAAGGAAAATATCATGAAAACCAATTCTTTATCCTTCAACTTCACCACCGTTCTCTCGATAGGGCTGGCCATCCTGGCGGCGCTGCTTTTCTACAGCGTTCTCGGGGGCAAAAAGATCCCCTTCGTCCAGGGAGACCGGTCGGCGCTGGCAGCCTTATTCGTGATCGGCTTGGCCATGTGCGGCCTGGGCATTGGCAGGATATCCTCCATCGGCCAGTGGGCTCACCCGCTGACGATCATCGGTTACCTGCTGGGCGGGTTGGGGCTGCTTTTCGCAGCCGCCGGCTATTTCGGTTTCCGGTTCGTTTCCGTGGATAATCCGCGCACGGCCATGATCGCTCTGGCTGCCTTGATGGCGGCCAAGCTGGTTCTAAGTATCGTCCATGGCCTGGTCCAAAAAGCTTAGGAGAGCCGCTTTGACTGAATACTACGTGATCAAAATCCGGGGCCGCCTGGATCCGCTCTGGTCGGACTGGTTCGCAGGTTTGCAGCTGACGCACCTGGAAGGTGATGAAACCCTGCTTTCGGGCTGCCTGCCCGACCAGGCTGCGCTGCACGGCCTGCTCGAACGCATCCGCGATCTCAATTTGACCTTGCTCTCGGTTTCCAGTGGTGGTCCATCCACCCAAAATTCTGATAAGGAAAAAGAAGGAGAAAAAATGAAAATCTTGATTGCTGGTTCCAATGGCATGATCGGGTCAGCCGTGACCCGTCACCTGATCGAATGTGGGCACGAGGTCGTCCGTCTGGTCAGGCACACACCCGCACCCGGCGAAGTCTGGTGGGACCCGGACGCCGGTGAAATTGACCAAGCCGGCCTGGAAGGCTTCGACGGCGTCGTCAATCTCGCCACCATGCCCTGGCCCATGCGCTGGACGGGCAAGGCCAAGCAAATGATGCGCTCCAACCGTCTGGCGACCAACCGCCTGCTGGCCGGGTCGCTGGCCGGGTGCGCCCGCAAGCCGCGCGTGCTCATCTGTGCCTCCGGGATGGGCTACTATCCATCCTCTGGAGAGGCCGTTTTGACCGAGACCAGTCCCGCCGGGACGAGTTTTCTTGCCTGCCTTCAACAGGATGGCGAGTCTTCCGCCGCCCCGGCCAGCCAGGCCGGTATCCGGGTGGTGCATCTGCGCATCCCGCCGGTCATGGGCGGGCGCGCCTTGAAGCAGGCGGGCTTTCAGGCCGGCAAAGGGCAGCAGTGGACCAGCTGGATCGGGCGGGACGAACTGGCTTCCATCATTGAATTTGCCCTGACGACCGCCAGCCTGGCCGGACCGGTCAACGCCGTCAGTCCCAACCCCATGCGCAACGCCGAGTTTGCCAGCCTCTCCACCAGCACCCTGGGACAAAAACACGGCAGTGTCATGCCCGCTTTTATTCTCCGCCTGCTGATGGGTGAAATGGGCGAGGAGTTGCTCCTGGCCAGCCGGCGCATCCAACCGGCCAAACTGCTTGAAGCCGGCTACACGTTCCGTTATCCGGAACTTGAAGGGGCACTCCGGCATGAACTGGGTAAAGTACAGGCATAAAAAAGGGTATTGGAGCAGGAAAAGACCATGCAAATGATCACCCTGGCGGAGGGCGCCCGGAACGTCAGGACAGTTATTTGGTCAATCCCCGCACTGCGGGGAAATAGCAGAAATTGAAAGGAGTTTTCACATGAACACATCTATCCAGGAATTCATCTCCGCTAAGCGGATCGCGGTCGTAGGGGCGTCGCGGACCAATGACAAATACAAGTTCGGCAATATGGCCGCAGCTGAGTTGAAGCGGCGCGGTTATGAGATCAGCTTCGTCCATCCGCAAGCCGAAACGATCAATGGCGAAGCAACCTATCCGAGCCTGAGCGCGTTGGCAGGAAAAGTGGACGGCGTTCTGGTCAGCCTGCCTGCTACCAAGAGCGGGCCTGTGTTGCAGGACGCTGCCGCGGCGGGGATCACCAACGTGTGGATCCAGCAAGGCGGCGAGTCGCAGGAGTTGATCGAGATGGGCCGGGAACTGAAGCTGAACCTGGTGGCAGGCAAGTGCATCCTGATGTATGCGCAGCCGGTGCGCAGCTTCCATACGATTCACCGCTTCATTGCCCGTGTGACCGGCCAGCTGTGATTTTTTCGATGGCCGTCAGAAATCGGTCTGGCAGGAAACCTGAAAATCGGACAGGGACTTGCGAATTGGAGTAAATATGGAAACTCAAAATTCAATCACCAAGGAAAACGCTGGAAATCCAAAAGGCGTCCTGGCATGGGTCTTACAACTGGTATTCGCCACCGTCACAGCCGGTATTCTGCTCTTCCTTTCTGCCGGCAGGTTGGATTGGACGGGAGGCTGGGCCTTCTTTGGCTTGAACCTGTTTACCCAGCTGCTCAGCGCCTGGATATTGATCCCTCGCAGGCCTGACCTCCTGGACGAACGGTCGAAAGTAGGCAGGGGCACCAAGAACTGGGACCGGTTTTTTGCGCCCGCAGTCATGGTCGTTGGCACGCTGGCCGTAATCGTCACGGCCGGGTTGGATGCGCGCTTTGGCTGGAGCAAGCCGGTCAACCCGGCCTTATGGTGGGCCACCCTCTGTGTCGCCTTCGCCGGCCAGTTATTCGTGCTGTGGGCCATGGCCTCCAACCGGTTTTTCGCCGTCACGGTGCGCATCCAGGCGGAACGCGGGCATCAAGTCGTCGATACCGGTCCGTACCGGTTTGTCAGGCACCCGGGCTATGCCGGTTCGGTCCTTTACACGCTCGCCATCCCGCTCGTCCTTGGTTCATGGTGGACTTTCATTCCCGCGGCGGTGACGGTGGGCCTCCTCGTTCTGCGGACCAGGTTGGAAGATCGCACTTTGCAAGGCGAGCTTCCCGGCTACCAGGCCTATACAGAACGCACAGCCTATCGTCTTTTTCCCGGAGTATGGTGAGCTATGCCGGCGCTGCCGGCCATTGGATTTCGCCCACTTCGCTCGTTCGCGATGAAAAAATAGATGACAAAACAAATGTGCCCAACAGGCAGATTATCCAAACCGGAGCGTGCTGAAAAACTACCACAATCATGATCTTGAAACTACATCGTGATGTGGGGACAACCTGTTGGCAGGTTCGTAAAATGGGTTGTAGAATATTCAATGATGCCCCCCCTTCATAAAGGGGTGCGTCGCGCAGTGTAAGCTGAGTGATTGAGAGGAGGCAGATGATGAACAAAAGTCAGGCGATTGGAACGGTCGGGGCTGTGCCCGTTCGTGGTGGACGGGTCCGCGGTTGGCAGAGCTGGGCGCCCTACGCGGCAGTGGTATGGTCGCTGCTCTACGCCGCGCTGGGGATCTACTGGGCGGCCGGCGGAGGCGGGTTCCCTTACACCTCCGCCAGCATGTCCGACGGTATGGGGCCGCTGCTTGGACGGTTCGGACCGGGTGTGGCCTGGATCGTCGTGATGCTGGCAGGTATTCCTGCCGCGGCGCTGGGAACGGCGATGCTGCGTGGGGTGCGAAGCCGGGCGCTGCGGCCTCTCTTCATAACTGCCGGAGCACTGCTCGCGGGGGTGCTCCTGCTGCTCATGATCGGTCTCAACCTGCTGGTAATGCTCGGTTATATCCCCTATACCATCCGCGGCCTCTTCGCTGGCGACGAGACCGGCCAGAGGTATCTGCGGATTTTGACTCAATGGGCGGTGATCCACCAATTGCTGTGTCTCATCGGCGGGTTTCTCTGGCTGGGGGCTACCGTCTGCTATGCCCGCCTGAGCGCGGGCGCCTGCCTGTATTGCGGCCGCCGGGACGACTCGCCAGACTGGCAAAGGCCGGACCAGGCCGCCCGCTGGGGCCGCATCGCCGTGATTGTGGCGATGGTGGCGCCGGTCTTCTACGCCTTCACCCGTTACGCCTGGGTGCTGGGGTTCCCGCTGGGGATGACCGAGGAGTACCTGCGGCAAGGTCAAAAGAGCGGCATGTGGATCTCGGGAGCCTTCCTGGCGACCTTCGGCCTGGTGGGGGCGGTACTTATGCTCGGATTGGTGCAGCGCTGGGGCGAGGTCTTCCCGCGCTGGATGATCGGCCTGGCCGGACGGCGGGTCCCCCTCGCGCTGGCGCTGGTCCCGGCCGCGCTCGTATCGGTGCTGCTGGTGGTGGGCGGCATCGTGATCTGGGCCGGCCTGGCCGGGATGGCCGCTAATTTGGCAGCCGCCGGGGCAGAGGGTATGGGACTCATCACGGGAATAATCTTCCAGGTCGGCCCCACCTTGCTGTTCCCGGTTTGGGGTGTGGCGCTGGCGGTGGCGACGCTGGGCTACTATTTCCGGCGGCGCGGCCAGTGCAGGGTGTGTGGTCGTGGCGAATTGTCCCAACCCGCTCAACAACCAGCCAAAAGTGCTGTTTGAACGGGCGCGGCTTGGTAAGCGAAGGGCAACGCCAGGATCTCTCCTGGGTGAACAGCACGGGGTCGCTTAGTTCCTGTTGATACCGTCTAAAAAGGCGCTGTCTATATAAAGGCAAAATCATAGCCGGACTGGATTTGAAACTGAGCACGCTTGGTCGCAGGCTCGGCTACCCCACCCGGCGGGGCGCACGTCCCGCCGGGTCCCACTTTAAATCAACACTTTAAAAGAAAGCACCCCCTGTGAGAAATTACGGCACAGGCGGCGCTTTTTTTTAGATACAACATCCATGCCGGGGAGATTGGATATAATTAGGCCCAACATTATGCCTCCCGGGCCAATCCTTGTTGGTCAACCCGAAGCATACTGGTGAGTTGGCGCATCGTTGGAATTGGCAGTTCGCTTGGTCAATGAGGCACGCTTGACAACAGGAACAGGCCATTCAAAATTGATCGAAGCTGAAGGATTGGGGAAAGTTTACCTGCGCGGCAATGAAGAAGTCATTGCCTTGCGCGATGGGCACCTGTCTGTAAGTCAGGGAGAGTTCATCGTCATTGTCGGCCCCAGCGGCGGCGGCAAGTCCACCCTGCTGCACCTGCTCGGCGGGATCGACCGGCCCACCCGGGGGGAGCTGCGCGTCAACGGTGTTGACCTGGTCGCCGCAAGCGAGGCCGAATTGACCCGCTTCCGCCGGGACAACATCGGCTTCGTCTTCCAGTTCTACAATCTCCTGCCTTCGCTCAATGCCCTGGATAATGTCATCCTGCCCCTGCTGGCCAGGGGGCAGGCCTGGAAAGCGTCCCGGCAGCTCGGGTCAGCCATGCTCGAACAGGTTGGCCTGGCTCACCGCCAGAAGCATACACCCGGCCAGCTCTCCGGGGGGGAACAACAACGTGTCGCCATTGCCCGCGCCATGGTGGTTGAGCCGTGCGTGATCCTGGCGGATGAACCCACCGGCGACCTGGACAGCGCATCCGCCGGGAGCATCATTGCCTTAATGCTCGAGCTCAACCGGCGCCTCGGCGTGACTTTCATCGTTGCCACCCACAATCTGGACCTGCTCAAGGCGGCCGGTCGCGCCTATCAATTGGTGGATGGCGTATTGAATATGCTGCCTGCAGGATAAGCCATGCTGGCTTTGGGTTATTTCACTTTCAGGGACCTGCTGCACGACCGCTGGCGCAGCCTGCTGACCATCCTCAGCCTGGCGGTCGTGGTGGTGGGCTACCTGCTCCTGGTCTCGCTTGCCCAGGCTTTGGGGTCATTATCCAGGCCGGCCCAGGTTACCAACAATTTGCTCATCCTCGCCGCGGATACCATTGACCCCATGGACAGTTCCCTCCAGGAAGACGTACTGCAAACCGCCGTGGAGATCGCTCCCGGCCAGATCCGCCACGCCTTTCCGCTCCTTTTTCGCCATTTGACCATCGCCGGGCAGCTCATGCAGGTCCGTTCGGTGGCATTGGAAGAGATGTCCACTTCCGTGGGCCTGACCCTGCTCCAGGGGGACTGGCCGGCCGGCTCCCGCCAGGTGGTGGTCAGTGAAGGGGCGGCCGGGTCGGCCTCCTGGAAGATCGGTTCTACTGTGAATATCTACGGTACGGATTTCCAGGTGACCGGCCTGATTCGTACCAACGAACAGGCCTTCGGTTCCGTGTGGATGACCTACACGGAAGGCCAACGCCTTTTTGGGACCTCCCGCGGCTTCCAGGTCGGCTACCTGTCTCTCCTCCCCTCGGCGGACCCCGCAAGCGTGCGCGCCAGGCTGCTGGCCGACCCGCGCATCTCTCCTGCCTGCTCCGTCTATCTCGAAAACGCCTTCACCAATAGCTATAACCAGTCCAATACCAACTTGCTGACCCTGAGCGGTTTGATGGTCCTGGTCTCCCTGCTGGTGGTCACGTTCGGGATCTACAATGCGACCAGCCTGAGTCTTACAGAGCGCAGCCTCGAGATCGGTCTCCTGCATGTGATCGGATTCACTCTGAGCCAAACTGCGCGGTTTCCTGCTGGCACGCACCCTGGTGCTCACCCTGATCGCTTACAGCCTCGGCTGGCTGATCTCGCTGGCCTTCATCAATCACCAGCGCCTCCATGCCTCTGTGGACCTGATTTTCCAGGCCATCCGGTTGACCCCCGTTTCCAGCCTGCTCGGCCTGGTTCTCGCAGTCATCTTTGCCTTTCTGGGCGTCTGGCTGGCGTCCAGGCGCCTCATTGTGCTGAGCCCGCTGCCAGGGAGCGATTGAGCATGTCTGCTTACCTGTTCATCCTCCGGCTTGGCCTGCAAGAGCTGTTCAGTCATCGCCGCCTGGCATTGATCATGTCGGTCTCGATCGCCATTGCGACGGCTATGGTTGCATTCCTGGCGGCTTATCGCACCGGCCTGGCAGCAGAATTTACCGAACAAACCTCCAACCTGCTTGTGGTCCACGATAACCAGAATGTCGGCGATATCGGCGGCAGCCGCATCTCCACCCAGGTTGCCAGAAACACTTTCCGGGCTGGGAATCAGCCTGATCATCCCCGAGATCCATGCAGTGACCGGCACTTCCCTCCAGAACGCCACTCTCCTGCGCGGCATCGACCTGGAGCAGTATACCCGCCTGGAAAGCTTCACCGTTCTTTCCGGTCGCCGTCTGGAACCCGGCGACCCGCCCCGCCTGGCTATGGTCGGTGCGCTCCTGGCCGGCAGGCAGCACCTCAAGGCAGGCGATAGCATCTCCCTGAGAGGCCGGGATTTCACCGTCGCCGGGATCTTCCAGAATGGGACGTATATGGACAACCAGGCCTGGATATCATTGGCCGATGCCCAGGCACTGCTGGGCTGGGGGCAGGATGTTTCGGTTTATATCATCCCTGCTGAAGGCATCTTGCACGTAGGCGACACCCTCCCCGGTGGTCTCTCCGTGACGCAAAAAGGGGAGAACCTGCGCCTGATCGCGGCACAATATCAACCCTTGCTGAACATGTGGCAGATCGTATCCGTGGCGCTGGGGCTCGGCGCCTCCCTGACCCTGGCCAATGTCCTCTTGCGGCTGGCCTGGTTGCGCAGGCATGAGACCGCCATCCTGCGCACGACCGGTTTTCCCGGTTCCTCCCTCGTTGGTTACCTGCTCGTGCAGGCAGGCGGGATCACCCTGCTAGGCCTCCTGCTGGGCGGCTTGTTCACAGTGGTTTTTACCACCAGCATCCGTCTGACCGTCTCCAGCTTCACGATCGTCCCCCGGCTGGAGGCCGGTACCCTCCTTCCCGGTCTCGGTTGGGTCGCCCTGATCATGTTGGCTGGCAGCCTGTTGCCGGCCTGGTGGCTGAGCCGTTTAAACCTGTCTCAACTCTTACATTCAAAATAGGAGCAAAAAATGAAACCAAAAACGTTTGTTTTTGTGGCCCTTCTGCTCATGCTGATGCTGGCTTGCAGCCTTACCAAAAACACCGGTGGAAACCCGACCAATCCGGGACAAGCGGTGACGGTGGCGCCAGGTGTGCCGGGTGCGAATGAAACCGCTACCCCTGCCCCCGATCCGGTTCCGGTCAGCATCAACGAGGGCCTGGCCAGTTTGAACAGCTACGCCATGACCGTCATGATCAAGTCCGTTGGCCCGGACCCGGCCCAGTCCAGCACGACTACAATCCAAAGGCAGCGCTCGAACGACACCAACGCCTCCTATACTTCCACCAATATTACGGTTGTCAAGCCGGACGGGGGGGATCAGTCTGTCACCGATACCTCCATCTACCAGGTCGGCAACGATCAATGCTCCGGCAATGACACGGATAGCTGGTCATGGTCCAGCAGTACCCCGGCCGAGGCTGAAATGAATGGATTGGTCACCAGCATGATCGGGTTGTCTCCCCTGATCGATAACCCCTCCTTTGTGGCCGTCGAGACGGTCAACGGCATCCCCTCCAATCACTTCACCTTCAAGGTGTCCGGGCTGGGTGCCACTTCAGGAGCGGTGGTGAACCTCAACCAGGGTGATTACTGGCTGGCGGTGGATGGAAATTACATCGTCAAATACGCCCTTGTTGTCGAAACCAGCCAGACCGCCGATGCCAAAGTGCTGCATGAGGAAATTTCCCTAGAAATGAACCAGGTCAACCAGCCCGTCGATATTGCCTTTCCTCAGGGCTGTCTGGATGCCTCTAAGGTCACGCCTACGCCATAGTGGTTCAGGGATAGGCGGGGTGTCCGGTCCAACACCCCTCGCCAGGAGGGGTTGTGCGTGGAATTAATTAACAGGGGCGATCAATCGCCAATTTTTGAGTTGAGCCCCTTGGGCGTGCGGCTGTAGGAGATGGGTCGTCCCAGCAGCATCTGGGTCTGCGCCAGCAGGCCCGGCAGGTTCATCAGCAGGAAAAACAGTGCCGGGAAGATAACCCACGCGACGACCTCGCTCAGGAGGCTCTTCAGGCTCCAATCCATCCGGCCGCGGGCCAGCCGCACTCTTTCGGTGAACCAGATCACCACCAGGGTGGAACCGCCCATAAGGTTCAGGAGGATGAACAACGGCGGGTTGAAGCTGGCCGGAGGCAGGGTGATGACGGGGGTATGATCGATAATGATCGAAAGCATTGTCCCCAGGGCGACGACAAAGCCGGCGGTGGAGAAGAAAAGGTGGTCGTGGATTAGCTTCAGGAGGCGCCCCAGCTTATGGAAAAACGGCGCTCCCGGCGCGTAGTTCCACATTTGGATCAGGTAACCGATCTCAGTACCGCCCCAACCCTGGCGGACTTTTTGGTTAAAGAAGATGCCGCTGGCGTGCCACAGGTTCACCCCGTAGACCGGGTTGCCGTGGACGGGCAGGTAAATGTGACGGATGAGGGTCTTGCCGCCTTTCCTGAAAAAAGTCCGCATGAAAATATTCTCATCTTCAGCCATGGCAGTGGGGTCCCAGAAATTCACCTCTTCCAGCAGGCTCAAGCTGATCGAGTAGGTGCTGTAGGGGAACTTGGCCTCCCACGGACTGATGTAATCGCCGGTGGAGATCGCATTTGAGAAAAAGGTGACCAGCCGGATGGCGGCGCTGGTGTGCCAGATATCATTATCCAGGAAAATGGGGGCTTGCCAGACCACGGCATCGCCGCGGGGATCGGTCGCAAACTGGCGGGTGAGTTCGGCAAAATAGTGCGGGTGGATGATCGAGTCGGAATCGACCACCGTCACAACGATCTGTCTCAGCGGGATGCCCAGGCGCTCAACCAGTTCCTCGCCGGCGCGGCGGACTGCCCAGGTCTCATTTGTTGCTTTGCCGGGCGTCTCGCCGGGCAGGTCAGACGGGTGGAATGTGGCCATGATGCGATAAAAACTGCCTTTGTACATCCTCAGCAGAGCTTCGGCCTTGTCTCTGGCGCCCGCCTCTCGCTCTTCCATGCCCAAAACCACCGTGAGGTGATCGCGCACCCCCGCCTGCACGGCCAATGACTGCAGAGTCCGCTTTAAAATATCCTGCGGCTCATCAAAATTTGGGAGCACCACCAGGTGATGGACGGCCTGATAACGGCTGATCTCATCCCTGGAAAGGCCCCTGGTTGGGCTTGCACCGGCCCGCTTTTCCGCCTCCCGGATTTTAACCAGTCCCGCAAGATAAAAAACCGTGTATGCAATTAGGCGGACCATCATGTAAATTGCCACCGCGCGCGCCGCCTTCAACAAGAGGTGCGGCGCCACCGCCAGGCTTACGAAGCAAAAAACAAGCACGCCCCAGGAGAGCACCCCTAACACTTTATAACTGAAATGCTTCGGGTCGGGGTTGGCGTTCAGGCGGCTGGTATCGGACCGGTTGGAATTGATCGTCTTATACTCTTGAGTTGATTCCATTTCCATCGCTTCGATTGGTGGAGCCTTTTCGATCATCGCTGGGCTTATTATAGTTTGTTCGCCCCCCAGGTAAGTGGGCTACTTCTCAGAATTGAAATAAATGAGAAGTGCCCCCTGCTCAGTCTTCCTGCAGGGGGCACTTCGATTCTCAAATACAATTTTTGTTTGTGACTATTTTATAAGCCGGTTTCCGCTACCGGATTCAACTCTTATTTCTGCATTCCTGCCGGCGTGATCACAAACCAGACTCCCTGCACATTTTCGCCGGTGGTATCGCCTGCGGCCTTGTCTTGTGCCCAGTAGTACAGCGGCCAGCCGTTATAGGTGACCTGGGTGGTCCCATCGGTCCGTTTGGTGGTGCCCAGCATGGAAGCCGTCACGCCCGTACCGCCGGTGGGGGCACCGGTGGTCAACAGGGGCGGCCAGGCGGTGGCGCAGCCGCCGTAGCAGTTGCTCGTATTGGGTGAATCTTTGGTAAAGAGATAGAGGGTCATGCCCTTTGAATCCACCAGGAAGGAACCCAGGGTCGCATTCTGGCCGACATTGACCATGGCGCCGCTCGAGCTTCCGGCGGATGCAGCCGGGGAGCCGGTAAAGGGTTTTCCAGAGGTGTCAATGACATACCAGACATTTTGCACGCCTTGGCCGGTGGTATCGCCGGCGGCCTTGTCTTTGGCCCAGTAGTACAGCGGCATGCCGTTATAGGTGACCTGGGTGGTCCCATCGGTGCGTGCGGTGGTGCCCAGCATGGAAGCCGTCACGCCCGTACCGCCGGTGGGGGCACCGGTGGTCAACAGGGGCGGCCAGGCGGTGGCGCAGCCGCCGTAGCAGGCGCTGGTATTGGCCGTATCCTTGGTGAAGATGTACAGGGTCATGCCTTTCGAATCCACCAGGAAGGAACCCAGGGTCGCATTCTGACCGACGTTGACCATGGCGCCGCTCGAGCTTCCGGCGGATGCAGCCGGCGAGCCGGTAAAGGGTTTTCCAGAGGGGTCGATGACGTACCAGACGTTTTGCACGCCTTGGCCGGTGGTATCGCCGGCGGCCTTGTCTTTGGCCCAGTAGTACAGCGGCATGCCGTTATAGGTGACCTGGGTGGTCCCATCGGTGCGTGCGGTGGTGCCCAGCATGGAAGCCGTCACGCCCGTACCGCCGGTGGGAGCGCCGGTGGTCAACAGAGGCGGCCAGGCGGTGGCGCAGCCGCCGTAGCAGGCGCTGGTATTAGCTGTATCCTTGGTGAAGATGTACAGGGTCATGCCCTTTGAATCCACCAGGAAGGAACCCAGGGTCGCATTCTGGCCAACGTTGACCACGGCGCCGCTCGAGCTTGCGGCCGCCGGGGTGGCAGTCGCCAACCCGGTGACGGGCACGGCCGGCGCGCTCGTGGCTGGCGCGGCTGTCGGCGTGGCAGATCCACAGGCTGAAACGATCAATGCAAGAACGGTTAAACTGAAGAGCATAAGTTTGGTTTTCACTAGATCCTCCGATCAAGTTTTCAGGCACGCTAGTGCCGGGGTAAATGGAATGGTGTTGGGGATATAATATCTGGGAACGCCATGCAGCAATAGTTGCAAAGGTCGTGGAATGCCCCCATCCTTCGTCAATAGCCTTTCGTCCCAATTTTTTCCGACTTTGGTCGATGGCCATGCGACTTAAGTCGCATTGGCATTACCGGGCGGCGGTGATGAAATAACGAGGCGCGATTATTGGTAAAGGGATGATCCAGAGGAACGGCGGTATTGATGAGACGCTTGAGCTTATTTCAACGATTTTCGATCACCGGATTTGTCATCATGGTCCTGGGCACGCTTGGGATCGGCTGGTGGCTGGGTGCGCAGATCAAAGCCGGCGTGATCCGCGAGTCTGCTTCCACCTCGGCCCTTTATATGAACAGTTTTATCGCCCCTAACCTTCAGGAACTCAGTGATTCTGCCAGCCTCTCCGCCTGGCACTTAACGGTTCTGAGTCGTGTGCTGGCTCAGGCCAATCTTGGACGCCAGATCGTTACTTTCAAAGTTTGGGACCACCAGGGCCGCATCCTTTATAGCTCCAACCCTGACCTGATTGGCCGGGTCTTTCCCATCGACGAGGATCTGGCCGCCGCCTGGCAGGGGACTATTGCCGCCAACATCAGCAATTTGCAGGGTGCGGAAAATGTGGAAGAGCGGCAGAAATATTCCCGCCTTCTGCAGATCTACTGCCCGGTCCGGCTGTACGGCACCGACCGGATCATCGCAGTAGCCGAGCTTTACCAAAAGGTGGACGCCCTCCAGGCCGATATCAATACCGCTCAATGGCACACCTGGCTGGCAGTGGGACTGGCCATGTTGTTGATCTATCTGGCGCTGGTCGGCTTTGTCCGCTGGACCAGCAATACGATCGGGCGTCAGGAAATTGAATTAACCCGCCAGGTCCAGCGTTTGACCGAGTTGCTGGCCCAGAATGGTGAATTACGGGAACGCGTCCAGCGCGCCGCCGCCAACGCCACTGCGGTGAACGAACGTTTCCTGCGCCGCATCAGCGCAGAATTGCATGATGGCCCGGTGCAGGAACTCGGCGCGGCTTTATTGCGGATGGATCGCGTGGTTGGACAGAACCAAACCGGCCAGCCGCTCATTCCCAACAACACCTACCAGGAACAACTGCCTGCGATCCAAAACTCCTTGCAGAATGCCATCCAGGAGGTGCGCGCCCTGGCGAGCGGCCTGGGCCTTCCACAATTGGAGGGGTTAAGGTTGGAGGAGGTGCTGGCGCGGGTTGTGAATTCACACGAACGCCGGACCGGTACCAAAGTCAATCTGACCATTGCCGGTCTGCCGGAACAGGCCGGACTGTCGGTTAAGATCACGGTTTACCGGATCGTTCAGGAAGCGCTGAATAATGCTTTCCGCCATGCCGGTGGAGTGGGACAATCGGTCAGCGCGAAGGGAGAGGCAGGTAAGATCCAAATCGAGGTCTCGGATCAAGGCCCCGGCTTTGACGTCAACCAATCCGTTGATTGGGAGGACCATTTGGGCCTGGCCGGGATGCGCGAGCGCGTGGAAAGCCAGGGTGGCGCGTTCAAAATCGAGAGCAGGATCGATCACGGGTCCCGTGTGATCGTCAGCCTGCCGCTCCAACCAATGAGTGAGGTAACCCATGGATAAAATCCGTCTTGCGATCGTGGATGACCATTCCATCTTCCGTGAAGGCATGCTCTCTGTTCTGTCAACCGAACCGGATGTTGAGATCGTCGGCCAGGGTGCTAGCGCTGAAGATGCCGTGCGTTTGGCGCGTGAGTTTTTACCTGATATCATCTTCCTGGATATCAGTATGCCCGGCGGCGGATTGAATGCCGCCCAGCAGATTGTAGAAAATTACCCGGTGGTGAAGATCATCATCCTTACCGGCTCCGAGGGCGAACAGCATGTGATGACCGCGCTGAAGACCGGCGCGCGCGCGTATGTGCTCAAAGGCGTGGCGGCGAGTGAGCTGGTGAATATTCTGCACGCGGTGCAATCCGGCGAGATTTACGTGACTCCCACGCTGGCGGCCAATCTGCTCTCTGAAATGACCACAGGTTCCCGCAATAAACCCTCCGACAGCACCTTCGAAAAACTGACCGAGCGCGAACGCGAAATACTGGAGTTGATTGCATCCGGCACGAGCAATAAAGAGATTGGTTTGCAATTGCACCTGACTGAAAAAACGGTGAAACATTACGTGACGAACATTTTTCAAAAGCTGCAGGTGCATAATCGGGTCCAGGCCGCCATCATGGCCCTTAAAACCCAGCCCACCCGCACGCGCTAGTTACGTCAATCAGGTTGTCGGTGTTTACTTCAACCTGATCTTTTTTCTTTCTCATTTTCCGCCTCATTTGGTCACTTCCCAGGGCTTTAGGGAACTCAGGCATCCTGGCCTTCGGACAGGAGTTGGACATTTTTAAAGGTCAAAATCCCTTTCCCGCAGGCATTTGGCCATGGAATCCATCGCTGTCCGGGATCGCGCAGCACGTGTGCCCTTTAGGGTATGCCGTCGGCTAAGGGGAAGGGGATAGGGCTGGTATTTCTCCATGCATTTCTGAACCACAAGAATCGGCTGAGTTTTTTACTCCAACCCGTGCTATTATTGTATGGACCCTTGTTGTTTCTTCCGAGGTGCTCCGATGTTGAGCTCCCTGCTGACCACCAAGCTGTACTTTCCGCCCGTCCGCCCGGCGCTTGTGCCGCGCCCTCGCCTGGTGGAACGGTTGCAGTCAGGGTTGCAGGGACCGCTCACCCTTGTCTCTGCCCCGGCCGGTTCGGGCAAGACCACGCTCCTGTCGGAGTGGCGCGCCGGGGTCGGAGCCCGCTGCACGCTGGCCTGGCTCTCTCTCGACGCGGGCGATAACGACCCGGCCCGCTTCTTCCACCATCTGGTTGCCAGCCTCGACCTGCTCCAGCCGGGTCTCCTGCCCGAGATCCTGCCTCTGCTCGAATCCCCTGAACTCCTCCGGCCTGAAATTATTCTGACCCCGTTGATCAACAGCCTCAATGGATTCCCGAATGATTTTCTCCTGGCCCTGGATGACTATCATGTCATCGAGACGCCGGCCATTCAGACCGCCCTGGTTTTCCTGCTGGACCATCTTCCGCCGCACATGCACCTCGTCCTGCTGACACGCGCCGACCCGCCCCTGCCTTTGAGCCGTCTGCGCGGCCGCGGTCACCTGACCGAGATTCGCGCCGAGCACCTGCGCTTCAGCCTGGACGAGTCTGCCCAATTCCTTAACAGTGTCATGGGCCTGGACTTGACCGGCGACCTGGTCGCCGCGCTGGACAAACGCACCGAAGGGTGGGTGGCCGGCCTCCAGCTGGCAGCGCTTTCCATGCAGGGGCGTGAGGATGTGGATGGATTCGTCTCTGCTTTTACCGGCAGCAATCATTACATCGTGGATTATCTGGGGGAAGAGGTTCTCAGCCGCCAGCCTGAGCACTTGCGTGAATTCCTGCTGAAAACCTCCCTCCTCGAAAGGTTCACCGGCTCGCTTTGTGATGCCATTACCGGTGGGCAGGATGGAAATGAGATCCTGGAGGGGCTGGAACATGCCAACCTGTTCGTGATCCCTCTGGACAAAGACCAATGCTGGTATCGCTATCACCACCTCTTCGCGGACCTGTTGCGCAGCTGCCTCTTTCATTCACAGCCGGAGATCGCCTCCCAATTGCATGTCCGGGCTTCCACGTGGTTCGAAGAGAACGGATTCCTGGATGAAGCCATCAGCCATGCTTTGGATGCCCTCGATTATGAACGCGCTGCCCGCTTGTTTTGCACTGATCAGATGCAGGTCATCTATAACCGGAATATCAGCACCCTCGAGCGCTGGTTGCAGGCTTTTCCGGAACCTTTCCTTCTCTCAGATCCGCGCCTGTGCATTGCCAAAGCCCATGTGCTCTGGGCGAACGGCCGCCGGGACCAGGTTGAGCCCTATGTGGCTGGCGCTCAGGAAGCGATGTCCAGAGAGGTTGCCTCCGCCCATGGGAGCGGGATGGAACCCGAAACTGCCATTTTGCGGGGAGAGATCTATATGTTCCAATCTTTGGCTGCCATGAACCATGCCGGGTTGCCTTTGGCGGTGGATCTTGCCCGCAAAGCGGTTCAGATTATCCCCGAGAGCGTGCGCAGCCATGCCTTTGCGTTGGGTAGCCTCTACATGGCCTACGGGGCCTCCGGGGATATTGGTCTGGCTGCCGAAACCTCCGCCCGGGCGGTTGCCGTCTCCCGTCTTTTGAATTACCCCTCGATGCATTCGACTGCCGCCTATACCCTCGCCGTCATGTTGCGGTCTCAGGGCAAGCTGCACTCGGCTGAAAAAATGCTGAGTGAATCGATTGCTTATGTTGAACGACAGGGTCAATCCCGCTTATTCTACAACGGGATCCTGCATATTGCCCTGGCTGAGACTCTCTACGAATGGAATGCCCTGGATGAGATGGAGTCGGAATTGGAGACAGGGCTGACACTCTCCCGCCAGGGCGGGATGAATATCCTGGTGCCTCTTGGATTGTTCGCCCGGGTATTGCTCAAGCAAGCCCACGGCGACCTGCAAGGGGCCATGGCTGCCCTGCAGGATATCGAACACGAATGCAAAGAGATGGACCCGGGTATCTATCAAAGTGACTGCACGGACTATCGGCTCAGGTGGCAGGCTGAACAAGGCAATTTGGCCGGTCTGGAGGAGCGCCTCGGTCAGATTGACTTGCAAGTAGGTCAGAAGGTAGGCCTCAACCGTTTTAGCCAGTTGTTCCTGGCAGCCCAGCTTTTAAACTACCTTGGCCGGTACGAAGCGTCGCTGCAACTACTGGAACGGCTGGAAACAGTCGTGGGGGGTGCAGGCCTGGCCGGTTGGCAGATATTCGTGTTGTCCCTTCAAGCCGTGGCCTGGAAGAACAAGAAGGCCGAGACCCGCGCCCTGGATTGTCTCAGGCAGGCGCTTGTCTTGGCCGAGCCGGAAGGTTACGTGCGTGTCTTTCTAAATCGAGGCAGGCCGATGCAGGAATTGCTTCAACATGTCCGCCAGCAGGGTCTCTCGCCGGATTTTGTCACCCATATATTGACCGCCTTCGCTGCTCCTCCCTCCGGGAAGCCAGCCGCACCCCTTCCAGCCAGACCGGCAATTCTCAGCAAGCGTGAGGTGGAGCTGCTTGGCCTCATCGCGGCCGGCTGCTCGAACAAGGAAATTGCCAATCAACTGGTGATCTCGCTGGGCACCGTCAAGCGCCATACTGTCAATATTTTCAACAAGTTGGACGTAAAGAACCGCACCGAAGCCGTTGCCCGCGCCCGGGAACTGGAACTTTTCTAGGACCTTTCGATAGAACCCTCAGCAGGCCAGGGAGTCCCTGGCCTGTTTTTGATTCCCATACAACTTTCAAGATACAACTTCCTTGTCACTTTGGTTGGATGCTGTTTTTCCTTTGGATGGCTAGAATGGCAGTATCAAATCAACTCAAAAGGAGAAGCAAAAAATGAAAACCAATCTTTCCAAAACCATTGCCATCTTCGTTGCCCTGACCATCGCGGGCGTCTGCCTGGTCGTCTTCGGCCAGGACGCTGCCGACAGCGCCGTCCGCGCCGTGCTGCCCCTCCTGGGCGCCGGGATCTTCGCGGCCGGGTTGACCTTTTTCCTGGTCAAAGTCGGATAAACCCGCCCAGAATTTTCCCTGCGTGGCCGGCAGGCTGGGCAGCCAGCCTGTCGGCGCAACCCTTACAAAGGAGATCTGTATGGAAAAAATAATTTTCTTGAAGTACCTGCCCCTGCTGATCCCGGTTTTTCTTGTCGAGATCGCCTTGTTGGTGATCGCTCTCCTGGATCTTTTACGCAGGCAAAAGACCCGCGGTCCCAAGTGGATGTGGGCGCTGGTGATCTTTTTTATTCAAATGATCGGTCCTATCGTATACCTGCTCTTGGGTAGGGAGGAAGAATGAATGCCATAAGCATTGAAGGACTTGAGAAGCGCTACGGGACCGTCCGTGCCCTGGACGGCTTGGATCTCGAAGTGGAACCCGGCACCGTTTTCGGTTTTCTGGGTCCGAACGGCGCCGGCAAGACCACCACCATCCGGATCCTGACCGGGTTGTCCCATGCCGGCGCCGGTCACGCCCGCGTAGCCGGTGTGGAAGTGGGTGCAGGGGATGATCGGCTGGCCCACCTGATTGGTCATCTTCCGGAGGAACCGGCCTTTTACACCTGGATGACCCCGGTGGAATTCCTGGATCATGTCGGCCGCATCTTTGGCCTGCGGGCTTCCCAGTGCAGGGTGCGCACGCAGGAGTTGCTGGAATTGGTCGGATTGGCAGAGGCCGGGAAGCGCCGCATAGGCGGTTTCTCCCGCGGCATGCGCCAGCGCCTGGGTCTGGCCCAGGCTCTGGTCAATCACCCGCAGGTGATCTTCCTGGATGAACCTCTCAGCGCATTGGACCCGGCCGGGCGCCGCGATGTGCTCGAGCTGATCACCCGCCTGAAGGGAGAGACCACCGTGTTAATGTCCACCCACATCCTGGCAGATGTGGAGAGAGTTCTGCGACACCATCGGCATCATCAATCATGGGAAGATGGTCACAACGGCCAGGCAGGACGTTTTGATGGATCAGTATGTCCTGCCCATATTCGAGGTGGAAGGAGTGCCGGGCGCGGAGCCCGCCATCCGTTCCTGGGAAGGGAAGCTGGCCAGGTTCCCCTGGTTTGAATCTGGAAATGTTACCGAACATACCGCCCGTATCCAGGTCAAGGATCTGGAGGCCGCCCGCTCAGGCTTGCTGGATTTCATCCGCCAGGAGGGCCTGGTGATCGATCGTTTCGAGGCCGCCCGCCCATCCCTCGAAGACATATTCCTGAAATTGGTTGGTGAGAAGGAGGCAGTTCTATGAACATCCTGGCCGCATTCCGCAAGGAAATGTTGGAACAATGGCGTACTCACCGCTTTCTGGTGGTGGCTGCCGTGCTGGTGATATTTGGCTTGATCTCCCCCCTGACGGCGAAATTCATGCCGGAGATCTTCAAAATGCTCCCCGGGGCCGAGTTGTTCGCTGCCACGATGCCTCAGCCCACCGCTAAGGATGCAGTCGACCAGTACGTAAAAAATATCAGCCAGTTTTCCTTGATCATCGGGATCTTGATGACCATGGGCGCGGTGGCTCAGGAAAAAGAACGGGGCACGGCCGCGCTGATGCTGGTCAAGCCTTTGTCGCGCTGGACCTTCCTGCTGTCGAAGTTCGTGGCTTTTCTGGTCGTTTTTGCGGTCAGTATCCTGCTGGCCGGGCTGGGAGCCTACTACTATACCCTCTTCCTTTTCGGACCGGTGCCGGTCCTGCCCTGGTTGGCTCTGAATGGCTTGCTGCTGGTTTATGCGCTGGTATATGTGGCTCTGACTTTATTCTTCAGCAGCCTCGGCCGTTCCCAGGCTCTAGCGGGGGGCCTCGCTCTGGCGGCCATGGCTGTTCTGGGCGTGCTGGGCTCCATTCCCACTCTGGGCGGTTTTGTGCCCGGACAGTTGGTGAGTTGGGGAGCTTCTCTTATGCAGCAGACGGGCCAGGCCGCCTGGCCGGCGTTGTGGGCCAGCCTGGGAATTATCCTGGCGGCTTTGCTGGGAGGCTGGCTGGTTCTTCGTCGCCAGGAGATATAACCCCTGGCTTTCTGAGCCTGCGGGCTCTTCGATCAGCAGGCTGCCTCCTCCAGCCTGCTGATTTTTTACACCTTGCAAATACAACTCCAATATCACTTTGGTTGGATGCGTAAAGGATCGCCGGCGCGTAAACTGTAAGCAGGTAAGTTCTCTGATGTGGTTTGGCAAGACCTGCTTTGCCAGGGAGATGGAAATGACTACGAATGAATTTCTTCTATGCCAGAATATTCCCGCACAGCCTGCCTGTCAGGCCGAAGTGAAGACCGCAGTCGGCCGGTGTGAAGATGAACAAGCCGCGCCGTGGTGGGTATATCGCCGCCCCGGGTTCGACGGCCGCGAGCGCTCAATGGATACGCTCTCGATCCATATTCTGACCTCCGTTATCAAGCGCATCTGTTGACCGTGGATGACCGGCAAACTGGAACTAGAAAAGGAGCATCCAATGAAATCTATTCAACGTCACCGAATTTTTCTGTTTTTTGTCCTGACCATCGCCCTCACCTGGGCCGTCTGGATCCCGGCGGCAGTTGCCAGGCTTTATGGGACTGATTCGCCCCTGGCGCCATCTTCGCCCCTGGGAGGGTTGGCGCGCTGGACCCCCGGCCTGGTGGCCATTCTCCTGGCCGCCGTCATGGCCGGCAAGGCCGGTGTCAAGGCTCTCTTCCGCCCGCTGCGCTTCGGGCGGGTGAACATTTTTTGGTACGCCTTTGCCCTGTGCTTCGAGGTCGGGTTATTCTTTGCTGCGAAAGGAATGGATACCCTTCTGGGTCATTCCTTCACGGTTGTCTCCCCGCTTGCACAGGTCTACGGCGCGCAGGCACTGGCTGATGCTGCCAGCGGTGATCCTGTTCGCAGTGCCTGGAGCGCTGGCCGAAGAGTTGGGCTGGCGAGGCTTCGCCTTGCCGGGTTTACTGGCCCGTTATGGGGCCCTCTTCTCCAGCCTCCTCATTGGCTTGGTCTGGGGCGTCTGGCACATCCCCTCCCTGGTTTACTTTGGCATGACGCCACTGGAGATCGCCTTGGCGGTCATCGGTACGGTCCCGCTGGCATTTTTATACACGTGGCTGTACACCCGCACCGGCGGCAGCCTGCTGATGGTTGTCCTGTTCCATCTCGGTCAACAGCTCTCGCTCAACCTGCTTGGCTCCTGGCCCGGCATCACCGACGAGATCTTGATGTGGATCATCGCCCTCCTGTTGGTTTTGGTGAAAAGTGGCACCAGATTATCCTGGCAGCCTGCAGGGTGGGACTCGACCATCCGGGCGTCCATAACTTCCCGGATCTGGCGCTGATCAGAAAGGATGGGCTGTGATGGAGAATAACCTGCTCGTCGAAAAGGCCCGCTCCGTTTTTCACTGGCGGCAGCTATCTGACGAATGCACCGCCGCGGATGTTTGTGCCGCGCTGGTCACCCCTGGCGGAGTGGTCTACACCGGCGTCAG
The DNA here is from genome assembly GCA_963831885.1 of uncultured Chloroflexia bacterium. Classification (GTDB taxonomy): domain Bacteria; phylum Chloroflexota; class Anaerolineae; order Anaerolineales; family Villigracilaceae; genus UBA877. The sequence goes on from CAWHSJ010000008.1 coordinate 111,459, forward strand.
TCTCTCGGCGGCTTGTGGGATCGGTTACTGCGGAGAGACCGCCGCCATCGCTCAAATGATCACCGCCGGAGAGACTCGCATCGAGAAGATCGTCGCAGTCAGCGGAGATGGAAAATTGATGCCTCCCTGCGGCCGTTGCCGTGAATTGCTCTACCAGATTGACCGCGGCAACCTGGCTACTGAAATCATTCTCGAGGGTGGGAAGGCCGTCCGCCTGGGCGACCTGCTCCCGCAGCCCTGGCAGGATCTTTGGAAAGGGTCATCATGAAAACAGAGTTTCCCGCAATACCAGATGGATCAAAGGCGAAGCGCCTTCCCGGGCTGGTTGATCCTCTTTGCAGGCACCCTCCTGTTGCTTGCCTCCAACCTGTTCAACCTGGTTTGGGGTTGGTTTGCACCCGCAACCGCCTGGGGCTGCTGGACCAGGATGGTCGTCCGGATCGATTTCTTGTTCGTCAGCCATGCTGTAGAAAGCCTGCTCCCTTTGTGGAAATTCACCCTCATCTTCCTGGCGGCTCTTTTGTCTTTATAAAGGTAGGAATTATGCCTGCATTCTATGAGATTCGCATCGAAGGTCAGCTCGAACCATGCTGGTCCGAATGGTTGGACGATATGGCCATCACCCCCCTCGATACCGGTGAGACCCTTCTCTCCGGCCCGCTGGCTGACCAGGCTGCCCTGTATGGCTTGTTGAATCGCATTCGCGATATGAACTTGAAGCTGGTTTGCGTAGAGAAAAAGGAGGACCTGTGAATACCAATCTTGCCCAATCCGAAAAAAACTGGAAACGACCACCTGTCGAAAAGTAGAGTTCTGGCTCCCAGTCAGAAATTTACCTATTTCCCTGGAGGTTCAATCGGCCCCGAAACGATAACCATATTGGCATATTGGAGGATATCGCCGGTGCGGATCAAACCGATCGCAGCGGGGATGCGCTTTTTCAGGTCCGTGTGGGCCTCATAATGGAGGGGGATGGGGGCAGTCGCGTGGACAAAGGCATTGCATATATCGGGGGTATTGGACTTGATGAATTCCTGCGCCATAAATATCTCGCTGATCTCAAAATTCGAACGGATGGCCTGAAAAACCTGCAAAACCGTGGGGATGCCGTCCACCAGTGAAATATCCACAGTTTCGATCATGGGCCAATACGGAAAGCCGCGATCGGCGATCACCAGCAGGTTGGTATGGCGTACCCGTGCCAGTAAAGAATTGATCTGGGGGTTCAGGATCCCATTTATAAGCATGATGAACGCTCCTTATCTTCGTGCCTTACAAAAAAGTGCTCGAGGCGCCGTCCTCGGCGCCGTGTATTGAATGTTGAAGAACTTCTTCCTTAATAAAGACTTCCGACTATCTACATAGTATAACCGGATGTGAGCCTCTGGCTTCCCACCCCCTTTATTATCTCTCACAGAATGACCTGGAAACAGATCCTTTCATTACCAACAGAGGTCCCTGGGCGGTTTCCTCTGGCCGGAAATGGTATTCACATTTGCTATAAAACCCACACAGGACAGCACTCGGGATGCCGTCCTGTGTTTACGGGAAAGAAACGTTTCACCTCCTTTCAGTCTGCAGGTACCAGGTCCAGTGTTGGAACCGGTTTTGCTCTCCAAAAGAATTTCCAATAAAGAAATGTGGATACGGAGTACAGGATAAGCACGCCCGCGAATACGGGTCCAAAGCCGTATTTAACCTGCAGCCAGCCGCTGATGGATGGGCTTAGCGCCCAGCCGAAACTGTTTGCCATGCTTACCAGGCTGGCGACGGTGGCGCGCGCCCCCGCTTCCACATGCTCCATCACGTACGTTTGATAAGCCGGGCCGCTCATATTCATTAATGCGATCCGCACGTAATATGCCGTTGTGCTCAACCAGAACCAGGGCGCAAAACCCAGCAGCGCCAGGAAGGGGATGGATAACCCCTGGCTGATGACCACCAGTTTTATTTTGCCGGTGCGCTCGGCAATGGGCGGGGCGATCAACAGGCCTACTGCCATTGCCAGGGAGCCCCACGCCAGGATGTTCCCGATGACCGGGTCAGGGCGGTGATAAACTGTACGGAAGAAGACATTCATGAATGGCATGAGCAGGCCGGCTCCGATGGAAGTCGCCAGCATGGGCAGGATCAACTTGCCCAGCAAAGCCGGCTCTTTTTTTGCATAGGCAATCGGTGCAAAAAAGGCGCGCTCGGATTTCTTGAGTTGAGGCATCCTCATAAAGAAGAAAGGTACCAGGCCCGCCAGCGCAACCATCGCTACGATGATCAACGCTCCGGCATAGGCCGTGCTGCTGGTGGCTGCAACTCCCTGGCGGGCCGCGATCCAGGAGGGCATATTCCCCCCCACCGAGTTACCCACAAAGGAAGCCGTCATTTGCAGGCCGGAGCCCAGGCTGAAGAGATAAGTCCGCTCCTGTTCGCCGCTGTTCTCGATCAGGAATGGTGACATGCTCACTGCCGCAAGACTCTGGGCCGCGCCGTTCAAAATGCTCATTGCGAAGAGGATGCTTTTGAACGGCCACACCACCATCCCGGCAATTGACAGGCAGACCACCAGCCCGCCGGTGATGAGCGATTTTTTCCGCCCCAGGATATCCGCCAGGTATCCCATCGGCACCGCCAGGAGCAGGGCGGTGGTGCTGTTGGCCGATGTCAACTGCCCGACTACGTTCTCGTCCATATTCAGGCTGAGCACATAGAAATTGAATAGCAGCCGGTACACGCCCAGTGCTGCGCCGGTAATAATGACGCTCGCCAGGTAGAGGCGTGCATTCGGAGAAAACTGTCTTACCCTTGCCCAATAAACCCGTAAAGCGTCTGCCATCTACTCTCGTTTTTGGATGAAGTCTCTTGTGGAGGTAAAAATATCTTCCAGCGATTCCAGGCGCGCTGCGTAACATTTTTCGTTGTTCTCGCCCACGTGGACCGTCACCAGTTTCGCCAGCCGTAACAACCGCAGGTGATGCACCACTGTTGGCGGGCGCAGGCGCAGGAGGTGTGCCAGTTCAGTGGGCGTGCAGGCCTTTTCCGATAGAAAACGCAGGATGCGCAGGCGGGTGGGGTCGGACAGTGATTTGAGCGCGCTGACCAGCAGGTCCGCGTCCGCCCCCGGGGCCACGCTCTGGAACTCAGGCCTGCATCCAAAAACGATCAGCATCTTTCCGGCCCCTGTCCCGCCATGAAAAATGAACGGAGTGGACCAGTAGGAGGGCACCAGGGTCAATTCTCTTGCCGCTGAAAGCCCTTCAAAATGGACGCCGTGCGAAAGCTCTTCCACCAGGGCCTCCACTGAAAGGCGTCCGGCCTGTTCTTTGGAGTGTGCCAGCCCTGCTTCCAGGGCCGGGCGGAGGCGTGTCTCCTCTTCTGCGAAAAAGGCAGAATGATATTCTTCCAGGGCAGAGAGCAGTCTTTCCCCCGAGCTATCCAGCTTTGTCCATAAGTTGAGGGCATTCTCCAGGCCGGAGGCTTTTATTTTTCTTCCTGTCCGTTGAAAGGAGTTGCCCAACGCTTCATATTCCTGTGCCGTCCATGCACCGCGTTGAGCGATCCCGGCGAGGGCCGAGCGCTCTGCCGGGGTAAATTCGTCGGGTAGCGTCAGCGCCGGCAGGCGGCTGGCAGGAGCCAGGCCCTTGAGCATCCGCAGAGCCACGGCAGCGTCTTTTGAGTCCGGCAGGGCATTGATCCAGCCAAGCGGCGCACTTGTATAGGAATAAACCTTTTCCAGGAATTCCCGGTTGCTTGCCGAGAGACGCTGGCGCACTCCTGCCGCCCAGGAGGGGCGCAGCCCAAAGTCGGCCGCATGGTGCAGCACATACAGGCTGATGAAAAAATCATAGGCGGTTCCAGGGTCCCAGTGCAGGTTTGTCATAGGCATAGTCTCATTAGACGTATATCTAACGTATTAGATAATAATCTAACGACTACCATTCGTCAAGATTATTCGGCTGATTTTCGGACAGGGGTTTGGACATTGTAAGGAATTGGTAAAAAAAAACAGATCGAACAGTGCTTTTCCACGTTCGATCTATTTTTTGGTTATTTATATGTTTAGCTTGCCTGCGCGATGGCTGTCAGCAGGAGGATGATCGTTCCCACGGCCGTGTTGATATTCACCGCCCACCGGAATTGCTTCAAAGCCTCGGGCTTCTGGTCGCTGATCTTTCCCAGGAATGCTCGCTCGGAATAAATGGCCAGGGCCAGAAATACCAGCACCAGCAAATGTTTGATCACGATCAGGCTGCTCCATGCATTACTGAAGAAGTGGCCAATACCCAGGTAGTTCGAGTTGATCAGCATGAGGTACGTGCCGGTGACCAGGAAAGCCAGAAGTGCGCCTCCAAATAGGGGCCGGAAGCGGGCGGAGATTTGCTCAAGCAGGTCGCGCAGGGCCTTTGACTGCATTTGACGTTCGAAGATGGGCAGGTAGACCAGGCTTGTAAATATGTAATAACCGATCATGACAATGGTAGCCAGGGTGTGGAGCCAGGTGGAAAGCGCAACAAGAAAAGTGGTCATCGCCGTATCTCCTTATGGATCAGGGTCTCATGCTAGTTCTGGCTGACCGATGGAAAATCTCCCCATTTGATCAGGCTGGGCGTCAAACAATTGATGCGGATCATCACCACGGTCTGCGCAGCTTTCTCTGCTTCTGCTGCCCTTGGATTTTTGTGATTGTCGAAGGTCACGCCGTAATATCTCGCATCACTCGGCACCTTCTGCAGATGGGTGATTAAACCGGCTGCGATGGCTTGCTTATCCTCGGCCACCGGTTCTGCCAACCCCTGCAGTTCCCGGCCCCGCAGGCGCAATGTGACCGGGGTGCCGCTGCGCAGGTTCTTCCACCAGGCCGCATGGGTAAAAATGGTCACCTGGTCCCCGTTTTGAGAGTAGCTGACCGGGGTCGTATAGGTCTTCCCGCTCTTGCGCCCGTTAAAGGAGATCAACAGGACGGATTTACTGACCATCCCGTGCATAGGCGAGCGTAGCACCAGTTTCATGGCACGGTTGACGAATGGAGGGACGGAAGTTGTTTGGGACATTTCAGCCTCTTTCTCTATGGGATCTGGGTCTCGAAATATTCCGGCTTGGCAGCACCCCTTAATTGGGTGCTCCGCCGAAGACTGTTTTTACAAATTTATGGACGTTATGGGGGAATGCCGGGTGGGGCATGTACATCATGATGCACTCGCCTGACACCACGTTAATGCCGTGTTCCTGGCAAAACTGGATGGCCGCGGGCGACTCGGAGCCTTGCTGCAGCCAAACATTTCCAATCCCCACCTCGGCAGCCTCGCGCACGATCTGCTCGCTGACTGCCGGTTGGGTGGTGAGGATCAGACCGCCGGCCTTTTCCGGCAGAGCTTCCAGGGATGCATAGCAGGGGTCGCCGTCGATGCTCCGGGCATTGGGGTTGACGGCCAGGACATGGTAGCCCTTGGCTTTGAGCGCACGGTAGGCTAGATTGCCAAACCCGTTGGGATCGCGTGAGACTCCGGCAACCGCGAGTACCTTCTGCGAGAACAAACCTTCAATACCAGCTTTTGTGGTCATAAGTTCCTCTCTTTTTGAATTCTTGTTTATATTTTAGCGACAACCCTGCGGGGCTGTCTTCTATCGAAAGATAGGTCTGCCGGGTTGATTTATGGAAATCGATCCGGTCATTGGATCGGGCTGAACAGGGCTGGCAGGCTTTGTGCCCAGGAGCGGATGGCCGGCCAATTTCGCCGGTCGCCCGCCTGGGCCCGGATGACGACCATGACGAATAACAATGCCGGGATTTTCAAGCGCCGGTAGTCTAATGATCCGCCGAAGAAAGCCAGCGAAACCGGCCGGGCTGGCTGCGCTGTTTTGAGGATGGGAGCCGCGTAGCGGCGGATATTGGAATAGCGTTCTTTGAGATTGGGGCGGTGTGAGTTCCGCGGCGCTTTTGCCAGGTTTCCATCGACACAGAGGCTTACATCATTTACTTCTTTTTCACCGGTCGAGGTCAGGCTTAAGGCAGTCACAAAGATGGCCAGCGGGATGCGTTGGAGAGCTGCCCGGTGTTGCCTCAGAAATTTCAAAGCCGACCGGTGCCAGCCCATGACCATCGGCGCGCCGATGATCATGGCTCCATACTCGGCCGGGTCGGTGACCTTTTCCAAAGGAAGGATATCCACTTCTTTTCCCAGATGGAGGAGCTCTTCTCCTATTGCAAGGGCTGCCCCCGCGGTGGATCCTGACATGGTGGCGTACGTTACAAGAATTTTGCTCATGGTTGGACCTCTCCTTGGTCGATCTGTTTGAGTTCAGCTGCTGGTATGACCATGGCATCCGCCGCAGGTGCATTCATGGATGGTTGCCTGATCAGCTTGCGTGTGAGCATTATCAGGATGGTGATCAGCACAACCGCGGCCGCAATGAGAAAGATCCCGCGTGCGCTCAGCCAGGATGTAAAGAGGACGATCAAGCCTGGCCCCAGGATGTTTCCCAGCGAGCCGGCCGTGCTCTTGATGCCCAGGATGCGCGCCCTGTGTTCCGGCGAGCCAATATCCAGTATCGCTGCGCTCAGGGCAGGGTCAAATAAGGCGTTCCCCAGCCCGGCCACCAGGAAGGCCGCCGCGATCAGGAGGTAATTTTTGAAAAATGCCAGCCCGATGAATTGGACGGAAAAGAGTATCAGGCCCAGGAGAATGACCGGTTTTCGGCCCAGGCGGTCACTCAATTGGCTCAGCCCGAATTCTCCCAGGGTCATGCTGATCCCATAAGTGCTCATCACCAGCCCCAGCTTGGAGGAAGTCCAGCCAAGTTCATCGTACGCATAGAATTGGGTGCGAGGTTCAATGAATGCCCAGGCGAACATGACCGTGAAGGTGATCCAGAGCAGCAGGAGAAAGGTGGATATTGGCCTGGGGAAAGAATCGCTAATGCCGGGCAGCGAAGAGCTCACCCGCTTGAGGCTGAACCCTGCTGTTTTCTGCCCGGCCTTTTCTTTCGGCTTGCGCACAGGTTTTTTTGTGTCCGGCACCGCCAGGATGGCTATGATAAATGTCGCCGAGGCCAGCAGAATGGAGACCGCCAGCGCCAGGTTGTACCCCCAGCGATCATACAATGCGCCTCCCAGGATTGGGCCGGCAATCCAGCCCACCGACGCGCCGCCGGTGAGTATTCCGATCCATTGCGCCCGCCGGTCTTCGGGGGCCAGGTCCGCCACGATACCTATCATGGCCGGCATCAAGCCGGCCGTAAAGGCACCTGCCAGGCCTCGGAACAGGATGAACATCGAGGCCGATGAGGCGAACAGGTATCCGCTGAAGGCGAGGATATATACGCCCAGAGAGCCCAAAACGATCAACCGCCGGCCGAATCGGTCTGCCAGGGCGCCCATGAACGGTGCGGTCAGGGTTGCGGCCAGGGCGTAGGCCATGGCGCTCGCTCCCAGCGCCTCCACCCCTGCGCCTAATTGGCTGAACCGCCTGGCGAAGAGGGGCTGGACCATGACAAAACTGGTCATTTGAAGCGCCAGGCAGATGGCCAGGACGATCACGGCTTTTCGCCCGGCTGGCCTCTGCGGAACCGGTGGAACTTGCGGGCCGCGTGGTGCTGAATGTGCTTCAGACTCTGCGTGGGAAAGTTGGGTGTTCATAAGCAGGTGTGTATTCATCCATCAACCTCATTTTCTTTGTCCCCAGCATACATCTCCGGGATGTAGGTTGTCCCCACATGAAGTGGTAGTTTGCTCATTAAAAAAGGATAGTCCCGGCAAGTTCACGGGATTATCCTGCGAAAAGGCGAATGGGTAGGAAAAGCCTACAGGCCCAGTTCTTTAGCCCGCTGGATGGCTTCCAGGCGGTTATTGACCCCCAGTTTCTGATAAATATTCTTAGTGTGGAACCGGACCGTGTTCAGCGAGACGATCAACCTGTCGGCGATCTCGGGTCCATTCAATGCCGACTTGAGCAGTTGCAGGATTTCCAATTCCCGCGGACTCAACACTTCCCCATCCGGCAGTTTGGCTGGCTTAAATGATGGTGAGGCTTCCGGCTTGAGCTCCTGCAGCAATGCCTCCACTTTTCCAACCCATGTGACCGAGTGGAGTTGGCGGGCCAGATATCCCGCAATTTCCGCATATTCCCTGGCGCTGGTGGTATCGCCCATCTCCTTGGCGGCTCTGCTCAGGCTGAAGTTTGACCAGACCAGGCCAAACTTGTTGCCAATTTCCTGGAATAGTGCATAGGCTTGTTCGAGCTTATGGCTGGCTTCCTGCGGGTTAGCCTGGTAGAGCAGCGCATCCCCGATATTTACCAGGGCCCACCCCTTCTTGAGTCTCTCCCCCGTTTCTTTCCCGCGCCGGAAACTCTCCTGGAATGCCCGTATCGCCTCAGGGTATTTTCCGGCTGAAAGATGGCACAGGCCGATGCGCATGTTGACCCAATACACATCATCCAGCAGCGGGTAAGCCCGCATGGCTTGTTCGTATTGCCGGATGGCAGCGCTAAAATCGCCGGCATCCTCGGCAATTGCCCCCAATAACACCCGGCTGGCAGCCGTGGCTTGGAGGTCTTGGATCGACTCTGCCTGCTTCAGGCAGCTTTGTGCCTGCCCGGTGATTTCTTCAAAGGTTGCTAATGGCTGACCGTAGGCGCGCATGTCATACCAGCACAGTAAAGCCAGCGCCCAGGCGGGTTGCGGAGCCTCCCCGCTTCGCGGGGCCAGGCCGTCCATCGCCAGGTGAAAGAGGGCTTCGCCTTCGTAAGCCCGGCTGCGCATATCACAAAATTTATAGATGCCGGGCAAGATGGCCTGGATGGCAATGAAGTCTCGCTTTCCTACCCCGGTTACGAAGGCCTGACGGATGTTATCAAAGTCGGCCTGGATTTCATCGAGTGCTTTGGTCTGGGCAGGGCTGATCAACTCTGCCTCTCGCTCGTCGATAAAAGCCAGGTAATAGGCTGTGTGTGCTGCCAGGAGTTTCTCACTTTCTCCGGCAGCCTCCAGTTCTTCGCATGCATATTGGCGCAGGAGTTCATGCAGGTCATAGCGGCCCGTGTCTGGATCTCTGGAGAGCAAGGATTTTTCGACAAGTGCGATCATCGCTTGCAGGTCTGCGCCGGTGACCGCCTTGGCTGCAGCCAGGTCGAAACCTCCCCGGAAGACGCTTAATCTCCGCAAGACCAGCTTTTGCTTCTCGTCCAGCCGGTCGTAAGAAGAGTCGAATACCGCTCGCATACTGGAATGGCGCCGCGGTGTATCCTGAAATTCATGTTTGAGGAAATCCAGGTTGCTGCTGATCTGGTCGGCAATCTCGGTGGGGGAGAAGTGTTCCACCCAGGCGGCTGCCAGCAGGATACCCAGTGGAATACCATCCACCAGCCGGCAGATGTGGATCACGGCTGCCGTATTCTCATCGTCCAGGGAAAAACCGGGACGGGCTTGCCGGGCTTTTTGCAGGAACAGGCGCATTGCATCATATTCTTCCGCCTTCTGCGGCCCCTCGGGCGGAGGCTGTTCCAGGCCCTGCAGGTGATACAGGGTTTCATTTTCGAGATTGAGTTTTTCTCGCGAGGTTACCAGCACCTTTACCTGCGGCCCGGCAGCCAATAAGTCGCGCACCAGCACCGCTTGCTCAAGGATATCTTCGAAATTATCCAGCACCACCAAAACCTGGCGGTCGGCCAGGTGGTCAAAAACCGCCTGTTGTAGGTCGCCGCCCGGGGGTAATTGAACCTCCAGGGCTCCGGCAAGTGCTGGCAGTATTTCGTCCGCTGTGCTCAATTGGGCCAGGGGGACAAAAATCGCCCCGTGCTGGAACTGTCCTTGGTAAATACCGGCCAATTCAAGCGCGAAGCGGGTCTTGCCTACCCCTCCGGCCCCCAGGATGGTGACCAGCCGGACGGATGGGTCTTGGAACAGGCTGTGCACCATTTCAAGGTCTGCCCGCCTCCCGATGAAAGATGCAAGGCTTCCGGGCAGTTTCCCGGGATGGGGTTGGGTGGACTGCGAGCCTGTCATTGCTGTTCCTGATTTACCTGGTCTTGTAAATAAATTGTACTACGGTTGATTATCGGCCGCCCGGGTTTACCCACTTTGCCAGATGGATTGTGAAAGTTCTTTATTTTTTTTGCCTCATTTAGCCGCTTCCCAGGGCTTTGAGGAGACAGCTGCATTGCTCAAGCTCGCGTCCTCCATCATCGCCCTGGGGTCGCAATCCGGGTTACTTGACTTCAATCGAACGGATCAGCGCATCCAGTTTGCTCAGGTCGGGCGTGAAGCTGCCGGCAGGCTGCTGGTCCAGCAGGGTGATTATGCTGGAACGGTAGACCTGGTAATCGGTCAGTGTCTGGTTTTGCTCCTCGCCGGCCTTGGCATCGGCCGGCAGTTCCGAGTTGGTCACCGGCAGGATCGCGGAGATATAGTATTTGCCGTCGCTGGTCAGGCCCTGGAAGGAATAGATCAATTCGTAATTGTTGATCGGTCCCATGCCCTGGGCAAGCTGGGTCAGGAACTGGACGCCCTTGCCGCTCTTGAAATCCAGGAACTCCATGCGGGCGCGGATCAACTGCCCCTCGTTGCCCAGCGGCAGGGAGGGCAGTTGGGTCCCGGCCTGGTGGGTTTGCAGCAGGGTTTGCAGGTCGGCCGCTACCTTGCTCATGTTTTCGTTGGCTGAGGCCATCTCGCCAACCGGGTAGATGAAGATCTGCGGCTTGCGCTGATGGTTGGCGACGGGGTAGCCTTGCAGTGTCATCAGGCGGTATGCGGGTGCGCCTTCCCAGAATGGCGCGTCGACGGTGGCAGCCTGGGCCGCCACGGTTTCGAGAGTCACATTCTGGGCCACGGTTGAGTAGTCCAGGACAAGATCGCCCGCCGTTCCGTTGGAGGCTTGGGTGGGCTGCGTCGGCGGCTGGGGGGGCAGGCTCGTTGCAGCCGGCGCGCATCCGCTGATTAGGACCGCCATGCACAGGATCGGGATGAATATTTTTTTCATAGTATTTCCTCATTGATCGTTATAGGATATCGCACAGAAAGAAGCAGGTTGTTCATTCGAAACAGGTTCTTCTCTTTGTGCGGCTGAGTCGTTACAATTATTTTAGATTTTTTTATGAGAGATCGCCTCTATCATCAGGGGAGTGTTGGACTGGCCGGGTGGACAGGTCGATTTTCGTTAATGGCGTTTAACGATTCCCCCTCTGGTCGCAGGTCCGGCCGCTCCTGTCGGGGTAAACGCCCTACCCGTCTCACCGCGAGAATTTATTGCGTCTACCTGTAACCAAAAAAGGATACGCGTATTGGGGATGAAGTTGGCAAAGAGATGCACCTAAAAACTTCTGCATTCTTTCTTCGACGGCTTGAATTTTCTATCGCCCGCCCTATAATGAAAGTGTGGAGCTCACCGGAAAGGAGGCTCGAATGCGTTGCCTGAATGGTATTTTGCTGGCGATACTGCTTTCAGCCTGCGGGTTGTCTTCGGCAGATACGGGCGCGGTGGCCAAATCAAACCTGCCGCGCGAGTCCGCTCCGTCGATTCCAGCGGCCGATTCACAAGCCCTTTTGGACGGGAATAATGCATTCGCCTTTGATTTTTACCGCCAGGTGCATGGCCAGTCCGGCAACCTGGTCTATTCCCCCTATAGCATTTCATTGGCAACCGCGATGTTGTACGGCGGTGCGGGCGGGGAGACGGCTTCCCAAATTTCCGCCGTGCTTCATTTCACCCTGCCGCCGGGCCAATTCCACCCGGCCATGAACGCCCTTTCCCTTGATCTCTCTCGGCGCACGGCCCAATCCAAAAAGATCGATTCCAAAAGCCCCCTGGAGCTCAATATTGCCAATGCGGTCTGGGGCCAGCGCGATTACCCTTTTGAGCCAGCCTACCTTGACCTGTTGGCGGTCAATTATGGCGCCGGGGTGCGCCTGCTGGATTTTGCCGCTGCCCCGGATTCCGCCTGCCAGCAGATCAATGACTGGGTCGATCGCAAAACAAAGGGAAAGATCAAGGACATCCTGCCGCCCGGCTCCCTGCAGGCATACACCCGCATGGTGTTGGCGAACGCGATCTACTTCAAAGCCGCCTGGCAGGAACCTTTCATGGAAGAAAATACCAGCGCTGCGCCGTTTACCCTGCTGGATGGGTCGCAGGTGCAGGTGCCCACCATGCATTCCTATGGCGGGATCCCGGTCCGCTTCGGTTCCGGCGACGGCTATCAGGCTGCCGCGCTGCCTTATAAAGGCGATCTGGCAGAGATGGTGATCCTCCTGCCTGAGCAGGGCAGGTATGAATCATTTGAAAGTGCCCTGGATGCCGCCCGGTTTACAACCATCTTGTCCGGATTGCAATCCAACCTCGTCCAACTTTCCCTGCCAAAATTTGAATTCACCGTTGATTTCGACCTGATACCGGTTTTATCTGCGCTGGGTATGCCCTTGGCCTTTGATATAAACAGGGCGGATTTCAGCAATATCACCAGGGCCGAGCAATTATATGTGGACAAGGCCTTGCATAAAGCCTATGTCCTGGTCAACGAAAGAGGTACCGAAGCCGCGGCTGCCACCGTTTTCAAAGTCGTTCCGGCCTCCCTCCCACAGGAGATGATCATCGACCGGCCGTTCATTTTCATTATTCGGGATGTGCCGACCGGGACGATATTGTTTGTCGGGCGGGTGTTGAATCCGTTGGATAAGTAGGTTGTCTTTTCCAGCGGAATAACGGACCGGGCTCGGCTCTTATGGTTTTAAAGGTTCCAGCCAGTACTCCGTCCCATCGCCTTCGGCGGTCCAGCCCGAGCCGCCCGGGATCAGGGCGTTCTCCACCTTCCAGAACACCAGCCCATCCGCGCAGACCGGGCCTTCTACCACCTTCACAATGCTCTGGGGGTAAACCTGCGAGATGATCTCGCCGGCTTTGCCTGGCACCGAGCGGACCCGGTCCGGCGGGTCGGTCGGAGCGACGGTCACCCTCGCCGCCACGCCTGGCAGCAGCCGGGTGAACTTGCCTGCGCAGGTGGTGCCGGGCTTGGTCAGGTCAGGCACCCGGAACCAGTGCAGTGCGGCCAGGATCTCCCTGGCGGCCGATTTTTGAGCCTGGTAAGTCTCGGGAGACATTTCTCCCCGCGGCATGCCGTTGAAGACCACCCGGAAGCCGTTCTGCAGGTCAAAGAAATGGTACTCGCTGTGGAATTCGCCGATAATCTTGAGGTACAGCTGCCCCCCATGGGAATCCTTATAATCCTTCCCGGCAATCGTCCAGGTTTCGCTGACATTTTCGATCCGGTATTGGTCGCCGATACCCATCCCCGGGCAGGGAACGGCAGACCACGTCATTAACCTTTCATCATTAACCTTTCCCTGTCAAGGATTAATTAAAATGTCCCCTTTATGCGTTTGAATAGAAATGTCCCTTTTTGGCAAGGTGAAGGCGGGGGCTATTCTAGGACAACAGGGATACGCCAGGGATGATTGGGAGCAGGCTTGTGCGCCTTGCTCTGGTTGAGCAGCATATGATCCACCTGCTTGGCCGAAACGACTTCCGCCTGGCGTTCCTGCTTTTTGAAAATGGTGTAGGCTAATTCGCTGCCTTTGTAGAGGATGGTCACCTTTCCCAGAATGTCTTTGCAGATGGTTACACGGAGGTTGTGTAAGGCATAGGCCGGGCGATTTGTCTGGATTTGGTAAACCACATTCTTGAACTGCACCGTCAAGTTTCTCGAGATCAGCCGGGTTTCCTGCCAGCTCAGAATTTGGTCAAGATGATGGTGAGTCAGTAGAGATCGGTGAGCATCCACTGAACTACGCGGCTGTACAGCGAAACGGGCATTGAAGTCTGCCATGAACTCGGGCAGGTAGGCATTGCCCAGTTCCATATTGTTGATCCCTCGCAAGCGCATCTCTTTGACCAGACGGTCCTGCAGAGTCTGGTTGACTCGCTCCACCCGCCCTTTCGCCTGAGGCGTATTGGCACACAAGATCGGGATCTCCAGACTTTGCATGGCCCGCCCAAACTGGGTCAGATTGTCTCCAGCGCCCGCATTGGGCATGTTGACCCGAAAGATGCCATGTTTGTCCGTGTACAGCCCAGCTGGCCTGCCATGCGCAGCCAGATACTGTCTCACCAAGCCACAGTAGCCAAAGAAACTCTCCTCCGCCACAAAAGACAGAGCTCCCAACCGTCCCGTCGCATCATCGATCACCACCAACAGCGTGCAGCGTTCCGAACGTCCCTCGAACCAATCATGATCCGTCCCATCCATTTGCTCCAGTTCCCCCAAGCATGCCCGCCGTTCCCGCATTGGATGCACGGCCACTTTCCGAGCTTGCTTGGCTTTCCACATCCCTTCCTCCACCATGATCTTGCGCACACTCCCCAAACTCAATTTCAACCCATCCACTTCCACCAACTTCTCATGCGCTAAGGTCGGCCCAAAGTCCGCATAACGCCCTTTTAGCAAATCCAATGCCGCTTGCGCTGTCTCCGGAGCCAACTGATGGTGACTCGGCTTCCCACGCTGCTTCGATACCAGCCCTGCCGCTCCCTTCCGGCGATAGGCCCGAACCAGCCGCTTTACCTGCCGTATGCTCACCCCCAGAATCTCTGAGGCAGTTTTCTGCCTCATCCGCTTTTCTTCCAGTCGCTTCATCACATCCAATCGACTCAGTTCCTCTTTGCTCATGATGACCAGGTCCATTTCTTGTCCCTTTCAGAGGGGACATTCTAATTCAGTCGCAAAGGGGACATTACTATTAAACGCTAACATCATTAACCTTTCCCTTGACTTATCTAGACAGGCATGATATAAACCGCCCAATTAAGGCTGTGAAGAGAAAGAGTACGCGCTGAATGCTGGTACAGAGAGCGGGCAGCAGTGAGAGTCCCGCCCAGAACGACAGCGCCGAATGGTTCTCAGAGCCGCAGGGTGAACGGTTGATCCAGTAGCCCGCGCCGGAGTTGCCGCCGTTATCTGGGCAAAGGGTATTTCTCCCCGGTTTTTCCCCAACCGGTGCGAGCGTACCCGCAAAGAGTGAGGCTGGCTTGTGATCCGTTGTCTGATAACGGGTCTCTTTTTTTTACCCCCGTCAGCCTAACCTGGGTGGCACCGCGAGATTCGCCTCTCGTCCCTATGGATGAAAGGCGATTTTTGTTTAACGCTCGGAGGTGCCGTGTTACCCGAAATTAAGAACGAACCAATGCTCCAAAAAGCTTTTACTCCCTCCACCCGGGACCGGGTGGTTGCGCTCCCCGGGGGGAGGCGTGCCCTGGTCCGCCTGCTCCCCGCCGACCTGGAGACGCCCCTTTCCGTGTATCTCAAATTGCGCGGAGACGGCCCCTCGTTCCTGCTGGAATCCGTCAGCGGAGGCGAACAGGTGGCGCGTTACTCCTTTATCGGTGTCCGGCCTCGCAAAGCCTATGTGTTACGGAATAATATCTGGCAGGTCCATTATGCCAATGGCAGCATCAGCCGTCCGCTGGAAGAAGCTGAGAATCCGCTCTCGGCCCTGCGCCAGGCCCTCGGGGCTGTTGAGCCGGTGGCCATTCCCGGCCTGCCGCGCCTGGTGGGTGGCCTGGTGGGGTACCTCGGCTATGACGCCGTCCGTTTCTTCGAACCCTCCGTCGCGCTGGAGCCTCACCCCGATCTGCCCGAGGCGGTCTTCCTGCAGGCCGATACATTGGCTGCCATCGATCATGCCTACGGGCGCCTGGTCCTCATCGCAGTGACGGAGGCGCTTCCGCCGGATGCGTCTTTGCCGGACACGTCCTTGGAAGAAGCCGAGGCCCGCCTTAATGGGCTCTGCCAGCGCCTGGGGGATCCCCTGCCCCCTGCCTCCGCCCTGTCCTCCGGCCGGGAAGGTTCGGAATTAAGCTCGAATAAGACCTCCCAGGATTTCCAGCAGATGGTCCTCCAGGCGCAGGCGCACATCCAGGCCGGGGATATCTTCCAGGCCGTGCTTTCGCAGCGGCTGACCAGGCATACCAGCGCCAGCCCCTTGAGCCTCTATCGTTCTCTGCGCTCCTTGAACCCTTCCCCCTATATGTTCTATTTCGATTTCGGCAGTCTGGCCGGATCGCTGCCTTTCCACTTGATCGGCGCTTCCCCCGAAGTGCATGTCCGCCTGGAAGGCCGCCGGGCCATGTTGCGTCCCATCGCAGGCACCCGCCCGCGCTCTGCCCGGGCTGCTGAAGACCAGGCCCTCGCCCGGGAATTGCTGGCCGACCCAAAGGAACTCGCCGAGCACGTCATGCTGGTGGATCTGGCCCGCAATGACCTGGGCCGGGTCTGTGAATATGGCAGTGTAAAAGTATCCGAGCAGATGGTGATCGAGCGCTATTCCCATGTGATGCACATTGTCTCGCAGGTGGAAGGGGAGTTGTGCCCGCAGTTCGATGCCCTCGACCTGCTGCAGGCCACTTTCCCGGCCGGGACGGTCAGTGGTGCGCCCAAGATCAGGGCCATGCAGATCATCCGCGACCTGGAATCCCAGCCGCGCGGGCCCTATGGCGGAGTCGTCGGTTACCTGTCTTACGATGGCTCGATGGACACCTGTATCACCCTCCGCACCATGGTCATGCGGGGTCAGGCTGTGCATATCCAGGCCGGTGCCGGCATCGTGGCTGATTCAGACCCGTCCGGCGAGTATCAGGAAACGCTGAACAAGGCCGGCGCGCTGATCGCCGCGGTCGATGCCGCTGAGCGGGCGGAAGTGGCCTCCGTCCGCATGCCTGGCGAACAGCCGGGGAGGCTTTCATGATCCTTGTCATTGACAATTACGATTCGTTTACATACAACCTTGTCCAATACCTGGGGGAATTGGGAGCGGAGGTGCGTGTCTTCCGGAATAATGAGATCAGCGTGGAAGCGGCTGCCGCCTTGCATCCCACCCATATCGTCATCTCGCCCGGCCCGGGTGCTCCGGCTGACGCCGGTGTTTCCTCAGAGATCATCCGCCGGCTTGGGACCAGCACACCTGTACTGGGAGTGTGTCTCGGCCACCAGTGCATGGGCGAAGCCTTCGGCGGGAAGGTGGTCCGTGCACCGCGGCTGATGCATGGGAAAACCTCCCTCATCCACCATAACGGCCGGGACCTTTTCGCCGGCGTTCCCGCCCCGTTCGAAGCCGCCCGCTACCATTCGCTGATCGTTGCCGGGCCGCTTCCGCAGGAACTGGAACTGACCGCCTGGACCGAGGCGGGGGAGGTGATGGGCTTGCGCCACAAGGACTACCCGGTCCACGGGGTCCAGTTCCACCCCGAATCGATCCTGACCCGGCCCGGCAAACAGATCCTGGCCAATTTTCTATCCATGCAGCCGCTTGCGCTGCCCATAACCCATCCAAAGGAGGCTGAAATGCTAAAACCGTTTATTGCCAGACTGATCGACCTTCAGGACCTTACCGCCGCCGAGGCCGAAAATGCCATGGAAATAATTATGACCGGAGGCGCCACGCCGGCCCAGATTGGCGGCTACCTGGTAGCCCTGCGCATGAAGGGCGAGACCGTGGAAGAGATCACCGGCAGTGTCCGCGCCATGCGCGCCCAGGCGGCCAGCGTCCCCTTCGAATTGAACGGCCACGCCTTGATGGACACCGCCGGCACGGGCGGAGATGGGAAGCATTCCTTCAACATCTCCACCGCCGCCGCCTTTGTCATTGCCGCCGCCGGCCGCAAGGTGGCCAAACACGGCAACCGGGCCGCTTCATCCAATTGCGGCAGTGCCGATGTCCTGGGGGCGCTGGGTGTCAACCTGGACCTGACGCCCGAACAGGTGGCCGCTTGCATCCGTGAGGTGGGCATCGGGTTCATGTTTGCCCCCAGGTTTCATCCGGCCATGAAATATGCCATCGGCCCGCGCAAGGAACTCGGCCAGCGCACCATCTTCAACCTGCTCGGCCCTCTCACCAACCCGGCCGGTGCCACTCACCAGTTGGTCGGTGTCTACGACCCTGCCCTGACTCAGCCACTGGCGGAAGTGCTGTGCGAACTGGGCACCCGGGCCGCCTTCGTCATCCACGGCCACGGCGGGCTGGATGAACTGACCACCAGCGGCCCCAATCATGTCAGCCAGCTGCGGGATGGCCGGGTGGAAACCTTCGAGCTGAATGCCGCCGATTATGGCCTGCAGCCGGCTTCATCCGACCATCTGCAGGGCGGCACCCCTGCCGAGAATGCCGTCCGCATGCGTTCCCTGCTGGGCGGGCAGGATGACCCGGCCTGCCTGGAAGTGATCCTGTTCAATGCGGCCGCGGCCCTGGCCACCGAGATCAACGATTTCAAGCAAGCCCTGGCCGAAGCCCGCGCTGCCCTCGAAAGCGGCCGGGCCCTGGCCAAACTGGACCAGCTGGTCAGTTTCAGCCAGACATTCGCCCACGCGGCAGTGTAACGACTGTCATAGCGATGAGCGTTCTTGGCGATGTGGCAATCTCCACATGCTCTTTCCCTGTTCGTTAAGGTCTTTCGATGAATATTCTGGATGAAATCTTCGCCCACAAGCGGATTGAAATTGAGGCACAGAAAAAGGCGGTATCCCTGGCAGATGTCCGCGCCGAGGCGGAAGCCTCCCCCCGCCCGCCGGATTTCGTCCACGCGCTGCGGGCTTCCCGCTCGTACGGTCGAATGCCTGCTCTGATTGCAGAGGTGAAGTTCGCTTCGCCGTCGAAGGGCCTCCTGGTGCGCCGCCCCGATCCGGTCGGCCTGGCGGGAAAATATGTCGAAGCCGGTGCAGCCGCCGTCAGCGTGTTGACGGATGAAAAATATTTTCAGGGCCGCCTGCAGTACTTGCGGGATATTCACCACCGCTTTCCGGCCGTGCCGCTGCTCCGGAAGGATTTTCTGTGTGACCCCTATCAGGTCTACGAAGCCCGCGCGGCCGGGGCCGCTGCGGTCCTGTTGATCGCCGCCTGTCTCGACCCGGCCCTCCTGGCCGACCTGCACGCCCTCGCCAACGAATTGGGCCTGGCGGCCCTGGTGGAGGTCCATGACCGGGCCGGGCTGGAAACTGCCATGAAAATCGCCGGGCTGGCCCTGCTCGGCGTCAACAACCGCGACCTGCGGACATTCCGGGTGGACTTGCAAACCTGTCTTGACCTGCGTGCGCTCGTCCCCGCCTCGATATGTTTTGTCGCCGAGAGCGGCATCCATGCCCGGGAAGAGGTGCAGCGGCTTTCCGCCGCCGGCGTGGAGGCCATGCTGGTGGGGGAAGCCCTCGTCACTGCGCCCGACGTTATGCAAGCCGTCTATAACCTGACCGGTTGCAGGCCTGGTCGGGTCAGCCTGCTCCAGGAGGACTGTCCATGCATCTGAAAAGTATCACTCTCCATCCGGAGAAGTATCCCACCCGGGAATACTATCCCTTCAACCAGCGCCTCTTCCAGCAGCAGAACCGGGTGGAGTTTTTTACGCCGGTCACGTTTTTTGTCGGGGAGAATGGCGCCGGCAAGTCGACTTTGCTCAAAGCGATCTGTCAGAAAAGCGGCATCCATATCTGGCGCGACGAGAATATGGTCCGTTTTAAACATAACCCGTACGAGCAGCAGCTCCAAAACTACTTGAGCCTCGAATGGGCCGCCGGCCGCGTCCCCGGCTCGTTCTTTGGTTCGGACACCTTCCAGTATTTCACCCAGGCGCTCGACGAATGGGCCGCCTCTGACGCCGGCCAGCTACGCTACTTCGGCGGAGAGTCTCTCGTGACCAAGTCCCACGGCCAATCCCTCATGTCATTCTTTCGGGCGCGTTATAAGATTGAAGGCCTGTTTCTGCTGGACGAGCCGGAAACGGCCCTTTCTCCGAAGAGTCAATTGGAATTGCTCGACCTGTTGGTGCGCATGAGCGCTTGCGGCCATGCCCAGTTCATTATCGCCACCCATTCGCCCATTCTGCTGGGCTGCCCCGCCGCAGTCATCTATAGCTTCGACCACATCCCTCTGCGTCAGGTCGAGTACGAGCAGACCGAGCATTACCGTATCTACCGTGATTTCCTGCAGGACCGCAGCCTGTACGTAAAGGCATTATGAAGATCAAGATTTGCGGGATCACGAGCATGGAGGCCGCCCTGGCCGCTGTGGGCGCAGGCGCTGACCTGCTGGGCTTCAATTTCTATCCGCAAAGCCCGCGCTTCATCGACCGGTCGGCCTGCGCCGCCATCTGCTCCGAGATGGCCAGGTTGGCGCCTCAGGTAAAGCGGGTGGGAGTCTTTGTCAACCTGCCGCCGGCAGAGGTGAAGGAAATAATGGCGGACTGTGGTCTGCAGTTGGCCCAGCTTTCCGGAGATGAGCCTTTGGCAGACCTGCAGGCGCTTGAGGGCCTGGCCTTCAAGGCGGTGCGCCGTTCCGCGGAGTCTCGCCGGAGTTCGGAGGTGGATGCCTTTTTCGATGCCCGTCACGGCCAGGCTCCGGTGGGCCTGCTGGATGCCTCGGTTCCGGGGCAGTTTGGCGGGACCGGTAAAACGGCGGATTGGGCGCTGGCTGCCCGCCTGGCCGGGCAGGTCCCCCTCCTGCTGGCTGGCGGGCTGACACCGGAGAATGTGGCCGCCGCGGTCCTGCAGGTCCGCCCATGGGGCGTGGATGTGGCCTCCGGCGTGGAATCCGCCCCCGGCCGGAAAGACCCGGCCAGGATCCGCCGATTCATTGAAAATGTACGCACAGCCGGCTTTTCTGAAGACATCTCCATCGAGATCGCCTGCCGGGAAGACTTGCCAGAAATACTGGCTTTGCAAAAGCAGGCCTATCTCAGCGAGGCGGTGTTGAACAATGATTACAGCATACCCCCCCTGCTCCAAACGCAGGAGCAGATTGAGCAGGAGTTTACCCGCCGTACCTTCTTGAAAGCTCTCCAGGACGGCAAGATGGTCGGCTCGGTGCGGGCGCATCTCAAAGAGGCCACCTGTTTCATCGGGCGGGTGATCGTCCACCCGCAGCGGCAGAACCTGGGCATCGGCACCCGCCTGTTGAACGCAATTGAAGGCCATTTTGCTCAAGCCCGGCGCTACGAGTTATTTACCAGTGAACGCAGCCTGCGCAATCTTTATCTTTACCAGAAACTTGGCTACCGCATCTTTCGGCAGGAAAAATTGAATAAGACCGTCAACCTGGTGTATTTGGAGAAAAAGCATGAATAGGAAAACAAGTCTCCCCGGGATCGAACCGGGGGATGCAGCTCGCCCGGGGATTATTCCGGGCAGAATGGGTCAACCGCCGCTGGATCCCAAATTCGGCCCTTTCGGAGGCGCCTTTGTCCCCGAGGTGCTCGTCCCTGCGCTGCGGGAATTGGAAGCTGTTTACCTGCAGGCCAGGCAGGATCCTGAATTCCAGCAGGAACTTGCCGCTCTTCTCCAAACCTATGTGGGCCGCCCCACGCCCCTTTCTAATGCGCGCCGCTTGACCGGGCAGCTTGGTGGCGCCGCCATCTATCTTAAGCGGGAAGACCTGGCCCATACCGGTGCCCATAAAATTAATAATGCCCTCGGCCAGGCCCTGCTGGCGCAGCGGATGGGCAAGCGCCGCCTGGTCGCCGAGACCGGCGCCGGGCAGCATGGGGTGGCTTCGGCCACGGCCGCGGCCCTGCTCGGGCTGGAATGCGTCGTTTACATGGGCGAGGTGGATATGGCCCGCCAGCGGCCCAATGTTCTGCGCATGGAACTGCTCGGGGCCGAAGTGCGGCCGGTGAGAAGCGGCACGCGCACCCTCAAGGATGCGGTTAATGAGGCCATCCGGGATTGGGTCGCCAACGTGGGCGACACCTATTACCTGCTCGGTTCGGCCCTGGGGCCGCATCCTTACCCGGCCATGGTGCGTGACTTCCAAAGGGTCATCGGCGATGAAGCCCGCCGGCAGATCCTTGCACAGGCGGGCCGGCTGCCGGATGTCGTTGTGGCCTGTGTCGGCGGCGGGTCGAATGCCATCGGCATCTTCACCGCTTTTCTGGAAGATGCGTCTGTCCGGCTGGTCGGTGTGGAGGCCGCCGGCGAAGGGCTCGAAAGCGGGCATCATGCCGCTCGTTTCTCCGATCCAAAACTGGGCCGGCCCGGTGTTCTGCAAGGGACGTACACCTACGTGCTGCAGGATGCGGATGGGCAGATCGCTCCCACCCATTCGATTTCGGCCGGGCTGGATTATGCCGCCGTCGGACCGGAACATGCTTACCTTCGCTCGATTGGCCGGGCGGAGTACACCTCAGCCACAGATCGGCAGGCATTGGAGGCTTTCCATTTGCTCGCCCGGACCGAAGGCATCCTGCCGGCCCTGGAATCTTCCCATGCGGTCGCCGAGGCGGTCCGGCTGGCTCCTGGAATCGGGCGCGACAAGATCATCCTGGTGAACCTCTCCGGCCGCGGCGACAAGGACCTGGACACCGTCATCAAATCCTCGCGGGGGTCCTTATGAACGGTCTGGAACACATCGCCGCCGTATTTTCCCGCCAAAAGGACCTGGGCCGGGCTGCCCTGATGCCCTATTTCACTCTCGGTTTCCCGGATCGAAAAACTTCCTTGCAGGTGGTGGAAGCCATCGCCGCCTCGGGGGCCGACCTGGTCGAGTTGGGTCTGCCCTTCTCCGACCCCCTGGCGGATGGCCCCACCATCCAGCATTCCGCCCAGGTGGCTTTGGAGAACGGCGCCACGGTCATGGATTGCCTGGAAATGGTGCGGACGCTGCGCCGGCGCCGCCTTTCCCAGCCGCTTCTGCTGATGGGCTATTACAACCCCCTCCTGGCCTATGGGTCGGAACGCTTTGTTGCCGCGGCCGGTCTCGCCGGGGCGGATGGCTTGATCGTGCCCGACCTGCCCCTCGAAGAAGCCGCCGGGCTCGCAGCCGCCTGTCAAAAAAACGGGCTGGCGCTGGTCTTCCTGGTTGCGCCCACCACGCCGGATGACCGTTTGGCCCACATCGCCGCTCGCAGCACCGGCTTTGTGTATATTGTGTCGTTGGTTGGGGTTACCGGGGCTCGGGGTCAGATCAACACCACCCTGCCGGAGTTCCTCGGCCGTGTCAGGAGACTGACTGATAAACCCCTTGCGGTCGGGTTCGGCATTTCCACGCCTGAGCAGGCCGCCCGCGTGGGGAAACTGGCCGATGGGGTCATCGTCGGTTCGGCCCTGATCGACGTGGTCGCGCAGGCGGATGACCCGGTCAAGGCCGCCGGCGCGTTTATCACCTCGCTCAGCGCGGCCCTGGGAGCAAGATTGGAACCTGCAGATCCTTAAGCCGGCTTACATCCCTGCCTTAATTGCAGTTGATCGTAAGTACAACATTTCCCCTTTTGTGTCCTAGTTCGACATAGCGGTGCGCCTCGACGACCTGTTCCAGTGGGTAGCGCTTGTCGATGACCGCTCTGATTTTTCCCGCCTCTAAAAGCTCCTTCAGAATGAGCAGGTCTTCGACCTTTTCGCCGCTGCCAGAGTCGGTCAAAACGTTCAGATAGACGCCTGGCTTTTTGAGAGATTTCCTGCCGTGTGCAGGTGAAAGCTTGCCGGACGCGTCAAAGACCACGTCATAGGTGTCCCCGCTTTGGGCAAAGTCTTCCCGTGTGTAATCGATGACCTTGTCAGCCCCCAGGGATTTCACCAGCTCCAGGTTGGCGCGGCTGCATACCCCCGTCACTTCCGCCCCAAAGATCTTGGCCATCTGTACGGCATAGGTGCCTACTGCTCCGGAAGCGCCGTAGATAAGGATTTTCTGTCCGCTGTGGAGGTTCCCTTTCTTAAGACATCGCAGTGCCGTCATCCCGCCGCCGGGAACCGCTGCGGCCTCCTCGTAGGGGAGGTTGGCCGGTTTTATCGCAATGATCCCGTTTTCCGGCAGGCATTTGTACTCGGCGTACCCGCCAAAATTCGATCCAAAAGTGGATGCAAAGACCTGCTCGCCTGCCTTGAAGCGGGTCACATCCTTGCCGGTTGATTCGATTTCTCCCGCCAGCTCCATCCCCAGGATGGTTCTCTTGGGTTTGAAGAACCCCAGGTAGATTCTCGCCGGCAGCCGTTGCCAGCGCGGCCCGGGGGTGTTGAGGCTTCGCATGATCGTGTCCCCGATGGTGACCGTGGTCGCATGGATCCTGACCAGGACTTCATTGTCCCTGGGCGTGGGCTTTTTCACCTCTTTGAGCTGGAGTACCTCTGCTGGTCCGTATTGAGTATAGACGACTGCTTTCATATTATTCTCCCGCTTGCCCGACGCTTCTTATTGTATGCTGGCTGCCTGGATTGCAGGCCTGGGCGCGAGTGCCGGTGTATTAAAGCCTTTGACGATCAGCCATACCGCCAGCACCATTTCCTGCACGGCCAGCGGCAAGTTCAGGTAGATCTGTGTCGACGCCGGATCGATCAGGCTGAACATGGCCAGCAAGCTTGCTGCCAGGTACAACAGGATCGCCAGCAGTCCCCAGCCCGATAACCAGCCAGGTACGAGTTTGGATCGAAACAATAAATAATAGAAAATCAGGGCCCCCAGGCAAAATACAATGGTTGAAACAGAATCAAGCTGGTTTGATTCCAGTAACACGCTGCCCAAGGCTAGAAAATGGGGAGCCTCCGCGCTTCCGGCCTGATATGCCTGGCTGAGCGGCACCAGCAGCAGCCAGCTGACGGTCATGGCGATATAGCCGGCCGTTTCAAGCCCTCCCCTGAAAACAATATACCCCACCGCCAGGGTCCCACTGTGTTTTCTCAAGACGGGAAATGCCACCACCGGGATCAGGGCAAGCGCCAGGCCCATCACTAACACAAAGAGGGCTCCCAGGATGATCTGGTTTCCATTTGCGGAAATGTGGATCAAAGGATCCTGGGCTTTTCGGATGGGTTCGGTAAGGACAAGGCTGACTATGCCTGAAATTGTTCCTATAATGTAAAGTATTCCGATCGTTCTTGCGATATTTTTATTCGTATCCATTTTCTCTCTCCCTTTTCGGCGGCTGTGGTTCAGTTACCTGGCCGGGTGTCAGGTCTCACCGTAATAACGACATTTCCCTTCTTGTGCCCTTGTGCAACATAGCGGTGCGCCTCGGCCACCTGTTCCAGTGGATAGCGCCTGTCGATCACGGCTTTGAACCTCCCCGCTTCGATCAGTTCCTTGAGGAAGAGCAGATCTTTCGCTTTTTTGGCTGCCGGCAGTAGCCCTGCTGCCGCGAACTTGACCTTCCTGCCGCCTCCCAGGGAGGTCCATAGCACTTGGAGCATTGTCCCCGGCATGGGTACCGTGGTCAGGAACACTCCTTTTTTCTTTAGAGAGTCTTTGCAGCGGCTGTACGAACACTTGCCCACTGTGTCATAGACGAGGTCGTACGTCTCCTTGTGGAGGGTGAAATCCTCTTTGGTGTAGTCGAGGACCTTTTCGGCTCCCAGCGCTTTCACCATTTCCAGGTTTGCCCCGCTGCAGACGCCGGTGACTTCCGCCCCATAATACTTGGCCAGTTGGACTGCTGCGCTGCCGACCGATCCGGAAGCGCCGTAGATCAAGGCCGTCTGGCCGCGCTGGAGTTTGCCCTTGTCCCGCAGGAAATGCAAGGCGGTCAGCGCTCCATTGGGGACGCTGGCAGCCTCCTCATAGCTCATATTGGCCGGTTTGTGGGCCAGTGCCCCGGTTTCGGGCATGCACAGGTATTCGGCATACGCGCCGAACATGCACATGGCATATACCTTGTCGTCTGGCTGAAATCGGGTTACCTCTCTGCCGGTGGCTTCCACCTCCCCGGCCAATTCCTGCCCCAGGATCGGGTTCCTCGGCTTGAAAATACCGTTCATACCCGCCGCAGCTCTTATGTCAGGGTCTTCTTTTACAACTGTAGTCGCAAAAATTTTGATCAGTACTTCATTGGCCTTGGGCGTGGGTTTTTCCACCTCTTTGAGTTGGAGTACTTCTGGCGGCCCGAATTTCGTATAAATGATCGCTTTCATGTCTCTCCTCCACAACGATTCCGGTTCATCTGGGACCGGCTTTGGCTTCGAGCAGTGTGCCTTGCTTTTTAAACGGACGGCTGGGGTAGTTTATTCGGTTCCCTGAGCTGGTCACGGGTCCCGCCGGAGGGACGGCTGCATTGAGACGCGGCCATCTTTACCAAAAGAAAAAAGGCCGAACAGACGCTTTGAGCCGCTTGCCTTTTTTTCTGAGGTTATTTGGGATAATTCATGATCCTGGATCGTTTTTGGATCTGCTCGATTAGAACGCTTCGAACTAAATCACATACTTCCACTATCTTCTCATCGGTCATCTGATAGGTCATTTCAGTGCCATTCCTTTTTGCGGCCACAACCCCCACGTTGCGCAAACAGGTCAGCTGATGGGACACATTACTCTGCACCAGGCCGGTTTCCTGGCAGATCTCCCTGACGCTCTTTGGGCGGTCGCGCAGAACGTGGAGAATGTGCAATCTGCTCGCATTTCCCATTGCCTTGCAAAATTCCGCCTGGATATCGAAGATAGCTGGATTCATTTATTCATAAACTTGCGTCAAACTAACCTTCTGCTTGATGCTGGCTCAACCAGGCAAGCCCGAGGCCGAAAACAAACAAGCTCACCAACCATCCAATGATGACCATTGGATAATTCGAGGTGGCAATCTTGCCAATGGGCTGTGAGATCGCGTGGGTGCTTGGCGGCAGTCCACTGGAAATTACATTTGCAGGGATGGGCGTTGGCGTTGCGCAACTTCCCGTCGTGACCTGTAGCATAGCCGCAAATTGCGAAGATTTTCCCTTGTAATCAATGGGATGGCAACTGTGACAGTTGGTGTAAATATCACTCAGCGGTTGAGCTGTAACACCTTTATGAGCCGGGCCTTTTTCCAGTTCAGTGCCATTTCCGCCATGGCAGCTTGTACACATGTCTTGCGATAAATGCACCTTGTTCCATTCTCCCATGCCATCCAGGTGGTCCACTTGCTCATGGCAGGATAGGCAGGAAGATTTCGGGGGGGTGTCGCATTGGGCTGATACCGGCGAAGTCAAAAGAACGCTCCAAATGATGGCACCTGTCAGAAACAGGACACCGGTGAAAAGCCAACGGAATTTGGTTCTCAAAGGCATGGTACACCTCCATTTTGGCGAGTCTTATAAACTATTCTTTGAAAAATGTCGCTCTGTTGGATTATCGCGTTCATCCATCGGGCAGAGGATCAGCAGGTTGCGAGAGGCAGCTTTATCCATATTCTTCCAATGGTGGGGCAGGTAGGCCTCGAACAATAAACTGTCGCCCGGTTCCAGCAGATAGGTATCATTCTCGACGGTATAAGCAATATGCCCTTCCAGGCAGTAAACGAATTCACGCCCGGTATGGACGATGGGGGTTTTCCCGCTGTCTGCCTTCGGCGCAAGCGTGACGATAAGCGGCTCTACTCCATACCGTGACATTCCTGCCCCCAGGTCTTCGATTGAACCGTATGTGAATGCAGCCAGAGGGCGGGTTCCAGCTCGCTGGTGTACGACATGTTTGTCGCTGCTTTTCGTCTCAAAAAAAGTGGAGATGGGTACATTCAAGGCTTGAGCCAGTTGCTGCAGGGTGCTTACGCTTGGCGATGTACGCTGGTTTTCGATCAAGCTCAAGGTGTTTACATTGAGTCTGCTCTGCTCCGCTAAGGCTCGTATGGAGAGACCGTGCAAGACTCGTAGCTCACGTAACCGGCTGCCCACATTGATCTCATCCATGGGCGGATTAGCAGGAGAAGCATTGTCTGGAGTTGGTCGTTTGTTCATGGAGAATCACCTTTAATTGTGTGTTATAACTAATATTATAGTACAAATAATGATTAATGCAACCATATAACCTTATTATTTTAGTTGTTTCGCACAATCTGCCATTATGCCAATTCTCCGGATTTAATTTGGGTATAAAATGAATTCTTGAGTTTGATCTGTGCCATGAAAGAATCCTGCCTGGTCTGCAGGGTTGGAATAGGTCACTCTTGTCCTGCCTTTTATCGCCAGAAGCCGCCTGTTTCTTCTTGTTCTTTACCAAATCTTTACCCTCTTTTGTTACAATATTCGGGCAAGGAGTTGCTTATGCCCAAAATCCTCGTCGTGGATGACGAAGCCAGCATTGTCAACCTGGTCACCTCTTACCTGAAAGCCGAAAGCTACGAGGTTTACACCGCCGCCGATGGCCCCGCCGCCCTCAAAGCCGCCAAAGCCTTTAAGCCGGATATCATCATTCTCGACCTGATGCTGCCCGGCCTGGACGGGTTGGAAGTGCTCTCCCGTTTGCGCCGCGAATCGGATGTCTATGTGATCTTGCTGACTGCCCGCACCGAAGAAACCGATAAGATCGTCGGCCTGTCGGTGGGAGCGGACGATTACGTCACCAAGCCGTTCAGCCCCCGCGAGCTGACCGCCCGCGTCAAGGCCGCCTTGCGCCGGCTGCAGGCCGGTCCGGCCTCGGCGGAGGGACAGCCCCGGCTGGTCTTTCAACAGGTGACCGTGGATGCGGGTGCCCGCCAGGTCACCGTGGAGGGGAAACCGGTTGAATTGACCGCCATTGAGTTCGACCTTCTGCTCGCCCTGGCGGAGAACCGCGGCCGCGTCCTTTCGCGGGAGCAATTGCTCCAAAAGGTGTGGGGGTACGATTTTTATGGCGACACCCGCGTGGTGGATGTGCATCTCGGCCACGTGCGCCAGAAACTTGGCCGGGAAGTGATCGCCACCGTGCGCGGCGTGGGATACCGCTTTGAAGATGAGGCCTTATGAAACTGACTCTTGGCACAAAATTATTCCTCTCCTACCTGGCCGTCCTGCTGGTGGGGATGCTCGTCCTGTTGATAGTGGCGCAGGTCAGCCTGCCGGATGCGTATGGCCGCCACCTGGGCATGATGAACGGCCCGGGCATGATGGGTGCGGGGGTGGGCCGCGGCCAGGCCGGCGCGGCAGGGGCAACCTTCCAGAACTTCCGCAGCAGTTTTTATGAGGCCCTCGCCTGGGCGGGACTGGCATCTCTGCTGGTGGCGCTGCTCGTCAGCCTCTTCATCAGCCGCGGTCTTTCTGCGCCTTTGCAGGCAATGCGGACTGCCAGCCGGCGGGTGGCGGAAGGGCATTACAACGAGCGTGTCCCCGCCCGGGGCAGCGATGAGCTTGGCCAGCTCGCCGGCAGTTTTAACACCATGGCCGAAAAACTCGAGCAGGTGGAAACCATGCGCCGCCGCCTGATTGGTGACGTGGCCCACGAACTGCGTACTCCCCTGACAGCCATCAAAGGCTCGATGGAAGGCCTGGTGGATGGAATTCTGCCTGCCTCGCCGCAGACTTTTGAGCAGGTGGCCGCCGAAGCCGATCGCCTCAGCCGGTTGGTGGACGATCTGCAGGAACTCTCCCGGGTCGAATCCGGGGCCGTCAGTCTTGATCTTAGGCCCGTTTCCCTGCCCGAACTGTCCGGGACGGCCCGCGCGCGCCTGCAGGCTGCCTACGCCGCCAAAGGCGTCTCCCTGGCCCTTGACCTGCCGGCCAATCTCCCGGCCGTCCGCGCCGACACGGATCGCTTGCTCCAGGTGCTGACCAACCTGCTCAACAATGCCCTGCAATATACCCCTGCGGGTGGCCATGTGTCCCTTTCGGGTGAAAGGCGCGGCCACGAGGTGCTCGTCCGTGTGGCGGATACGGGCATTGGCATCCCTCCCGAACACCTCCCCCATATCTTTGACCGTTTCTACCGCGTCGATCAATCGCGCTCGCGCCAGTCTGGTGGCGGTTCCGGTATTGGCCTGACCATCGCCAGGCATTTGATTGAAGCCCATGGCGGGCAGCTCTGGGCCGAAAGCGCCGGCGAAGGCCGGGGCAGCACCTTTTCCTTCACCCTTCCGCTAAACTAATATCTTGCAAAGGAGGCCCTGAGCAGCTTGCCCTTGTGTTCTTCAAGGGGAGGCGCAGCTTGCACCCCGAAAGGGGTGTTCTTTACGCTGCAGACGAAGGACCGCAGACGAAAGGGTCGCCGTTGACCAATCTCCTCGCAATAATCCCTTACCTCTTGCCATTGCCATTACCCCTTGTAGCCTTTCCCCTCGAATTTACCTGAACTTTCACGTGCCTTTACAAGACCTTTACACTCCTGTTGTATCCTATGAGTAATAAAACATTCACAAAAGGAGTGAAGTAATGAAGAAAATATTGGTTGTATCCTTGTTCGTTGTGCTTGGTCTGGGGTTGTTTACCGGTGTTGCTGCAGCCCGTTCCAGCCAGGTCCAGCAAGCCCAGCCGGCCCAAATGGGCGCCCTCCATGAGTACATGGAAAAGGCCCTGGCCGCCAAGCTCAATCTTCCCCTGGCTACGGTGGAAGCCGAGTTCGACTCCGGTAAGATGCTCCCCCAGATCGCCCTCGACCACGGCATCGCTCAGGCGGACCTGCCTGCATTCATGCTGGAGGTTCGTACCCAGGCGCTCAAAGCGGCCGTTGCCGATGGCGTCATTACCCAGGCCCAGGCTGACCGGATGACCCAGCGCGGCGGCCGCGGCATGGGCTTCGGCATGATGAACGGTGGCACCGGCCCTTGCGGCGGGACCGGCAATCCAGGCGGCGGCTCCATGATGCAGCGTGGCGGGCGCGGACAGCAGCTCAAACCATAATCCCTCCCGTTCAACCTCTCAAAGAAACATCGGTCTCCTGCCAGGAGACCGATGTTTCTTTAAAACCTCCCGCGCATGGTTGATCTTGCCTATTCGGAAACCGTAACATGCCAAATAATTGTGAATTGACTTCTGGCCTTCGGACAGGAGTTTGGACATTCGGAGAGATTCACTCCAATCCTCTGATGCCTTGTCTTGCCAATACTGAAAGTTAATTCGTAACCAGCAAAATGGAGATGGACCGGCGTTTTTAGCCGGTCCATCTCCATTTTGCTGATTGAACCCCTCCCCGATTTTGGGGGAGGGGTAGGGGTGAGGGCTTTAACTCGGCAAAAACACCTCAATGAAAGGACATCAGCGAAACTTAGGTCGGTTGGGAGGCTCAAAGAGTAGGTTCCAACTGATTTTGAAAAAAATTTCCGCATTCATGTCTGAATCTCCGCTTGGTCTTCTTGCCCTTAACCGCGATTTAGTCTAAAATGATTTATATGAAAATGCTGTCCAGGGAATTTTCTTGTTGATTGGCCTGTCCGGAATTGCGAGGACCTATGAATGGTGAACCGAGAAAGAGGCTGTCTGAGAAAAAATTCACCCCCACCGCCCTTGTCGAGGCCCTGTTCAACCAATCCCACGACGGAATTCTGGTCGTCAATTCACAACAAAAGATCCTGGATGCCAATCCGGCCGCCGGAACATTGCTTGGTTTCACCCGCGGCGAATTGTGTGAGCTCACCCTCGCTGATTTAATCCTTCCCCAAAACACCGGTCAATTTGATCTCTCCGAAATCAAAGCCCACAAGTCTCTGTTGAAGTCGTGTCGCCTGCGCCATAAGGCCGGTTATGACCTGCCTTTCAATGTCGAGGGGCGGCTTCTTTCCCGGGGATTTTTCCTGCTGGACCTTGTGCCACAGCCGGTCCCCGCAGCAGAGCTGCCTCTGCCTTTGTCCAATCACGATATCCTGGACCAGATTGTCAATCGCAGCCCGGCCATCGCCTTCATCTGGGAAGCCAGGGAACAATGGCCGGTGAAATTCGTCTCCGATAATATCGACCAGTTCGGTTATACCCCCACGGATTTCTACAACGGGCGCGTCGATTTCGCTGCGCTGGTTCACCCGGCCGACTTGAAGCGGGTCAGAAAGGAAATAAAGGAATACGCCGATAAGGGGGTCGATGAGTTCGCCCAGGAATATCGCATCGTGACCGTCACAGGCGAGACGCGCTGGGTGGATGACCGCACCTGGGTCCACCGCAACCCCGACGGCACCATTGGGTATCGTCAGGGCATCATTCTGGATATCACTCAAAAGAAAAAAGTCGAAGAAGCCCTTCTCAATTCCCGCAACATGCTGGAAAAAGTGCTGGATACCATCCCCGTGCGGGTATTCTGGAAAGACCTGGACTCGAATTTCCTGGGTTGTAACCGTCCGTTCGCGCAAGACTCGGGACTGGACTCCCCGGAAGACCTGATCGGCAAGAATGACCATCAGATGGGTTGGAAGGACCAGGCTGATCTCTATCAGGCCGATGACCGGGCCGTCATGAGGTCTGGCAAGCCGAAGTACAACTATGAAGAGCCTCAAACCACCCCGGATGGCGGCTTGATCTGGCTGCGGACCAGCAAAATTCCCTTGCAGGATGTAGATGGGAATGTGATTGGCGTTCTGGGCACCTACGAGGATATCTCCGCTATCAAAAAAGTGGAGGCAGCCTTGCAGGAGAGCGAGGAAAAATTCCGCTCCATCGTCGAAAACTCCCTCGCAGGTATTTTTGTGGTGGATGACAACTATCGTTTCATCTATGTCAATGATGAATTATGTCAGATCCTGGGGTATCCCCCCGACCAGCTGACCGGCCTCGATTTTCGGACGGTCCTTTCAAAGTCGAGCCTCGATCTGGTGGTCGAGCGCTATATTAAACGGCGAAAAGGTGAGCTGCTGCCTTCCCGTTATGAGTTAAAGGTCGTCCGTCTCGACGGCGTGGAACGGGATGCCGAAATGATCGTCAAGACCGTGAAAGACAAGAATGGGGACATCAGTACGATCGGGCAGCTGCTGGACATCACCGAGCGGAAGAAGGCCGAGCAGTCGCTGCGGCTGAGCGAGGAAAAATTCCGCTCCATCTTCGAAAATTCATCCGCCGGCGTCGCCCTGGTTGGGCTCGATGGCCGCTACCTGATGGTCAACCCGGCCTTGTGTGAGATCTACGGCTATTCGGCCGAAGAGCTGATGTCTGCGGATTTCTTTGATATCACCCATCCGGATGACCTCGACCTAAGTCGCAGGACCATGCGGGAGGTTCTTGATGGTCGTGGCAAAGGCCTCCGCTTTTCCAAGCGTTACATCCACAAGGATGGGCATACGATTTGGGCGGAGGTCAACTCGGCCCTGGTATATGATGAGAATAACGAGCCGTCTTATTTTATTACCTACGTCATCGACACCACCGAGCGCAAGGTCGCTGAAGACGCCATCCGGGCCAGCGAACGGCGCCTGTCTGAGGCGATGCGCGTGGCCCAAATGGGTCATTGGGAATACGACGTGCTTGCTGATACCTTTACCTTCAATGACCAGTATTATGCCCTCCACCGGACCACTGCCAAAGAAGCCGGTGGCTACCAGATGACTGCCGGGCACTTTGCCCGCCATTACGTCTATCCTGGAGATGCTTTTACGGTCCAGCAGGTGATCGGCCAGGCCATCGCCTCCCCTGAAGAGAATTTTCAAATGCAGTTCGAAGGAAGGATATTGTGCGCCGACGGCCAGCCGCGTTGGGTCACCATCTGGTTCCGGGCCGAAAAGGATGCACAGGGGCGTACCATCCGCCTTCACGGCGTCAACCAGGATATCCACGACCGCAAGATGGCCGAAGAAAAGGTCCTGCGCAATGCAGTCCGCGCCGAGACGCTGGCCCGTACCGCCACCCAGATCGCCAGACAACTCGACCTGGAACCCTTGCTGCAGTCGGTCTGCGAGGGGTCTGCCAGCGCCCTCAAAACCAACGCGGCCGTGATCTTGCTGACCGACCCGGTCTCCCAGACCGTCCGGTTGGCTGCCGACCATGGCCTGCCGGCGGAATTCCACCTGAAGATCCCCCCCATACCCATCTCCATCTTCAACCAGGCCTTGAAAAAGTATCCGGACCGCCCGGTCATTTACCAGGACAACCAGGAATTCCCCGGCATCCCGCTTCAATCGCTGTTGTCCGAATACAACATCAGGACGGTTGCCTTCACTGGCATTCACTGGCAGTCGCAGGCCATCGGCGCTCTTGTCGTGGTGAACTTCCGGGAGCCGCGCTTGCTGGATGCGGATGATGCCTCCCTGCTGCAGGCCCTGGCAGACGAGACCGCCCAGGCCATTGCCAATGCCCGCCTGCTGGAAGATTCCCGCCGGCGCCTCAACCGCCTCGAAGCCCTCCGCACCATCGACAGTGCCATCAATGCCAGCCTGGACCTGCATCACACCCTGGCCGTGTTCTTGAATCAACTGCGCGACCAGTTGCACGTGGACGCGGCGGACATTCTCCTGTTCAGCCAGCATAGCCTGACGCTCGAACACGCTTCGAGTGCCGGCATGCGCACCGACGCCTTGGAATCCGTTCATCTACCCCTCAGCGGCGACCCGGCCGGACAGGTGGTCATTGAAAGGCAGCGCTTGCTCATCCCGGACCTCCGCCAGGCGCCCGAACTGGCCCGCGCCGGGGGCTTCGCCCTCGAAGGCTTCGTCAGTTATTACGGCGTTCCGCTGATCACCAAGGGACAGGTACGCGGGGTGCTCGAGATTTTCCACCGCTCGTCCAAAGCCCATGATCGGGAATGGCTGGATTTCATGGAAGCGCTGGCAGGTCAGGCAGCCATCACCATTGACAACGGCGCCCTCTTCGATGAGCTGCAGCGTTCCAACCTCGAGTTGACCCTGGCGTACGAGGCCAGCATCGATGGCTGGTCACGCGCCATGGATCTGCGCGATAAGGAGACGGAAGGTCACACCCAGCGCGTCACCCAGTTGACCCTGCGTCTTGCCCGGGTCATGAATATCGAAGAGCAGGACCTGGCTCATATCCGCCGGGGCGCCATGTTGCACGACATCGGCAAGATGGGTGTGCCGGATAATATCCTGCTCAAGCCCGGCCGCCTGGATCCCAATGAAAAAAAGCTGATGCGCAAGCACCCGGAATTTGCCTACGAAATGCTCTCCTCGATCAAATACCTCAAGCCCTCCATGGATATTCCTTACAGCCACCATGAGAAATGGGATGGCACGGGTTATCCGCGCGGCCTGGCGGGGGATCAGATCCCGTTGGCGGCCCGCCTGTTTGCAGTCGTGGATGTGTGGGATGCCCTTACCAGTAACCGCCCCTACCGCCTCGCCTGGAGCCGGGAGAAAGCCATCAAGTATATCCGCGAGCAGTCTGGCAAGTATTTCGACCCGACCATCGTCCGCCTCTTCCTGCCGATCATCGAGGCAGGTTAATGGTACGGGTTCGTTGCCCGGCTCGGAGTCATTTTCCAACCCATCTCTCCTGTTTTTCTCTATAACGTTTTCCGGCATTTAGCTGCAATCGGGTAGCGGCTGCCTGTCGCTGGCTTATCCTGCGCGGACAGCCGTGATGGGTGGTTGATCCTTATCGATAACTCCTTCACGAACAGTGAGCTTGCGCAGGCTGATCGATTGAGTGATATAAATGGCTGGAGGCATTGCTATGGAATATCATTTGCATCCCATCGGCATCATCCATACCCCTTTCAGCGATAAATCTCAGACCCCCATCCAGGCGTCCCGGTCCCAGGCCAGCGGCACCGTGGAAGTTTACCCGGAATTCGCCGAAGGTCTTCAGGATCTGGAAGGGTTCTCCCATATCTACTTGTTATATGTCTTTCATGAATCATCCGGTTATTCCCTGCTCGTAAAGCCGTTCCTTGACGATCGGCTGCATGGACTTTTCGCCACCCGCTATCCGGTCCGTCCTAATCCGATTGGTCTTTCGGTCGTACGCTTGATCGCTCGCCAAGGGAATATTCTCGAGATCGAGGGAGTGGATATGCTGGATGGCACACCCCTCCTGGATATAAAGCCTTACGTGGCGGATTTCGATATCCGCACACCCACCCGCAGCGGTTGGTATGATGCTCATAAGCCTTAATTCATGAAAACCAGGCGTGTTCGATTCAAGCTCGTAACTCTTCTGCTGATCGTTTGCCTTGTGTGGATTGCTTTTCCGTTTAATTCGGTCGCCCATGCAGATGCCGCGCCTCTTGTGCAAGCCGTGTTATTTTATCGGTCCTCCTGCAGCCACTGCGTCCAGTTGGTCGTGGAGGTCATGCCGCCCATCCTGGAAAAATATGGGCCGGAACTGCAGATCTTCTATTGCGATGTTTCCACTCCGGCAGGAGATGCCCTCTTTACCGCCGCCATTGACCGGTTTCAGATCAAGACCATCGGAGTCCCGACCGTCATCGTCGGGAACGAGGTCTTGATCGGCTCCAGGGATATCCAGCAGCAATTCCCCGGGATGATCGCGGCCGGTCTTTCGCAGGGCGGCCAGGGCTGGCCGGATATCCCCGGGCTGGCTCGGGCCTTTACTTCGGCCGGCTCCATGCAGATCCCCGTCTTTTCGCCCCCCGGGGGGTATTTCTCGGATGTGCCCACACCGGCAGCCGCTGTCTCTCCAACTGAGCCGCAGGGCTCCACTGCCTCACCGCTCATCCGGGCCATGACGGAAATGAGGCATAATTTCCTGCAGGATCCGCGCGGCAACTCCTTGTCTGTGATCGTCCTGGCCGGCTTGATCGCTTCATTGATCTATGGAATATACACATTCTTGAAAAGGAACAGGCCTCCGCTCGCGAAAGGTCCGGCCTGGATCATCCCACTCTTCTGCGCCCTTGGGATTGGGATTTCGGCCTACCTGGCCTATGTGGAGATCACCCTGGCGGATGCCATTTGCGGGCCGGTGGGGAATTGCGAGACCGTCCAACTGAGCCGGTATGCGCGCCTCTTCGGCTTCCTGCCCATGGGTCTCGCCGGGATTGCAGGTTATCTGGCCGTCCTCCTCGCCTGGGTCGTTGCCCGCCGCGGCCGCGGCCGTTGGGCTGCCCTGGCCGGCCTGGCCTTGTTGGGACTGACGACGGCGGGGATTTTGTTCTCGATCTACCTGACCTTCCTCGAACCGTTTGTCATTGGGGCCACCTGCCTGTGGTGCCTGTCTTCGGCAGTCCTCATGGCTGTGTTGATGCTCTTCAGTATTTCACCGGGTAAAATAGCCTGTAATGACCTCAATCAAAATAACCGTCTCCGGAGCTGACCATGACCAGAAAACATCTAAAATCAAGTGACCAATCCCCTGCCTCTGTTTCCCGTCGCTACAGGGGTCAGAAACGCAGCCTGACCTGGTTATGGATCGGCCTGGGGGCCTTGTTGGTGGCTGTGGTGGGGATTTGGGCGCTCAGCTCTTTGGCTGGATTCTCTCCCACCAAGAAGGCTGCCGTCGCGGACATCTCGGCGGCCGAGGCCTATGCAAAAGTTCAGCAGGGCGTCTTTGTCCTGGATGTGCGCACCCTCGAGGAATGGGATGAGTTCCACGTCAAAGGCAGCACTTTGATCCCCCTGACTGAGCTGCCGGACCGCCTGGCTGAGCTGCCGCGGGATAAAGATATCCTCGTGGTTTGCCGGTCGGGGAACCGCAGCCTGACCGCCGCCAACCTCCTGCTGCAAGCCGGCTTTAAGCGCCTCTCCAGCCTGAGCGGCGGCCTGCAGGCCTGGATGGATGCCGATTATCCCCTCGAGAAATAGGTGTCTACGGGTTATTCCGGATAGATTATTAGACAAAATATCCTAAACGAAGAGGAACGAATGGGATTGGAGGATTGCTGATCGAGGCAGGCGGGGAATTGTACTTGAGTATCAAACCCAAAAAGAACCGGTTCGGGCGAAAACAGGGAGTTTGGCGGTCAGAGAGCAGAGGGCAGGGGGATGGGACCCTTCCAGGCTTTTACCCGCAGGGGCGACCCCTGACCAGGTAAACCAGGGCAGGCAGCCGGTCGCCCTTTTTCCATCCATCTTGACACCCATCCATTATTTATGAAATACGACTAATGTGGTATAAATTATATTATACCGTCGGAGTATTCATGACCGTTCTTGCTCAAACATCTGTAAACAAATACTGGAAATACGCTCTTTGGCTGGCGCTATTTACCATTATCTATAACTTTGCCGAAGGTTTCATCTCCATTTACTTCGGCAACCAGGATGAGACGCTAACTCTTTTCGGTTTCGGCATAGACTCATTCATCGAAGTCCTGTCGGGCATTGGTATTCTTGCCATGGTGCTGCGCATCCGTCAAAATACGGACGCGCCACGTTCACAATTCGAGCGGACTGCTTTACGCATTACAGGCAGTTCCTTCTATCTGCTCGCAGCCGGCCTTGGCATAACGGCCCTCTATAATCTTTTCACGGCTCATAAACCTACTACAACACTACCCGGCCTCATTATTTCCTTGATCTCTATCGCGGTAATGTGGATGCTGGTGCTGGGCAAGCGCAAAGTGGGCCGCACGCTCGGCTCCTCTCCCATACTGGCAGATGCCAATTGCACGATGGTTTGTATTTATATGTCCATCGTATTGTTAGCATCGAGTCTCATTTACCAATTGACCGGTTTTGGTTTGGTGGACAGCCTCGGCGCACTCGGCTTGATTTATTTTTCGGTACGTGAAGGGAAGGAAGCATTTGAAAAAGCCGCGGGTATAGAGGATGATTGTTGCAGCGATGAAGCGTAGATGAAAAGGTAATATGAATATCCGTGAAGGCGGCATGCCTGATCAAGACATGTGGGAATCGTTTTTTTGCCCATCCGCCACCCTTCAAAAAATGGGGCTTAATCGCGATTGTCACAAAGTAGTTGATTTTGGATGTGGATATGGAACGTTTTCGATACCGGCAGCCCAAATTACAAAAGGGGTTGTTTATGCGGTTGATATTGACGATGGATTTATCAGCGTGTGTGAACGTAAAGCAAAAGAAGCGGGGTTGCACACCGTTATATGTGAGCAAAGGGATTTTATTCTAAATGGCGTAAGTCTTGCTGATAACACAGTCGATTACGCCATGTTGTTTAATATTTTACATGCCGAGAATCCCGTAAGCATACTCCGGGAAGCCTATCGTGTTCTGTTGCCGTTTGGGAAAGCAGGCGTTATTCATTGGAACTATGACCGGACGACACCGCGAGGTCCCTCAATGAATATTAGACCGCGCCCAGAACAGTGCCAGGCGTGGATTAAGCAAGCAGGGTTTGAATTGATCCAGCCGCATATCAATTTGCCGCCTTATCATTATGGCATAGTGGGTCAGAAACCCCGGCTTGATCTTGAGAAAAGCGGAGGCGGATAAATAGGGAGGCGGGTGATTAGTATCCAGACTGCGCGGGGCAGGGGGCGGAGGCTGGGGGACGGGATACCATTTCGATGAATGCGCCATAATAGTCAGAGTTTTGCCGGTTCGGCCGTCGCTACTATATCGCAGGTGGGAAAATATAAGTGCAACATCCTGGCTGTGAATCTCGTATGTCAAGCAATGTAACTAACTCGACAATGTTTGATCACGCTTTTTATCCTTTCTGCGAGTTTTTTATTAATCTTGCCTTCCTTTGTGCTCCTTTGTGGACTTTGTGGTGAAATCTTTTTCTTCGCTGGCTGAAATGGTACATTGTCAAGGTGGATATCAAACAATATTGCCTGTAATGCCGCAATTCTGATCGAATAATGGCCGGGCAACCGAAACATCCGCGTCTTTATAAAAGGAGGAGAGATGAAAACGCTCATGAGGGTGGGGGTATTCTATGGAATCACTTTCGTTTTCACGATTATCTTGTCCATCATTCAGCAAGCCCTGGGCATTGACGCCGGGAAGATTGTCTTGCCGCAATTCGGGCCGGGACTTGCGGCCCTCGTGATGGTAATGCTATTTAGAGGCGATCATGTGAAATTCACCCTTGCTTTCAAAGGGATACCCTTTCTGAAATATCTTGGCGCTATCAGCATCCCCCTGGTAGTTTCCATCATTCTTTTCCTGGTCTATAACCAATTCATTAGTCCTGTAAGCCTGCCTCTCACCGATGCTGTTTCGTTCACGCTCATGCTTGGCGGCATGTTGGCGGGGGCGTTCGGTGAAGAGTTGGGCTGGCGGGGCTATTTGCAAAGCGGGCTAAACCGGCGTCTAAACGGATTCTTTGCATTTCTTCTGGTCGGCATTCTCTGGGGTCTATGGCATGTGGGGAATTACCAGAATGGCCCGGCCTATATGTTGTTCTTTGTGTTTTCCACAATTGGCTATTCCGCGGTGATGGCCTGGTTGCTCCAGGGCACCGACTACAATGTGGTTCTGGCATGTCTGTTTCATTTTGCGGTGAATGCGGGCTTTTACATGCTTATAAACGCGCTCACTGATTTGCGACTCATGGCGCTGAATGGATTGGTGTGGATGGCCGCGGCCGTAGTCATTGTAGTGCTCAATCGGAAGGATTTTCTGCGGTTTCGCAACGAGGCCGCGGCGGCGAAACTTTGATATAGAAACCGCTCACATTCGCCAGGGGCACGATATTTCGTGCCCCTACAATCGTGCCCCTCCTTATTTTGGATTCTTCGTGTCCGCCTGCCCCGCGTTCTTCAGCGGGGTTGGGGCGAAATATTTTTCCTCCGCCTCGGCCTGCAGCAGCCTTTCCTCCCGCATCATCTCGTACACCCCCAGGCAACCCCGGCAGCAAAAATTCAGCACCTTGCCGTCGAACTCTTTCGTCACCACGTGCCTGGCTTCCGCGCCGCAGTGGTCGCATTTGATCGTCTCTACCATAGCATCACCGGTCCTATCACCAGGGAGGGGATCACGTTGGCCACCGCCAGTCCCCGTAAAATGGTCTGCACCCCGAACAGCAGGATCAAGACCCCTGCGAGAACCTGCAAACGCCCGCGCAAGCTGGGGCTGAGCAGGTTCGCCGCCAGCCCGAACCCGAGCAGGGTGGGGATGGTGCCGAGGCCAAACGCCAGCATTGTCAGCGCCCCGCCCCACACCGTCTGCGTCCGGGCCGAAAGCACCAGCATGGCGAATACCAGCCCGCAGGGCAAAAATCCCCACAGGATGCCCACGGCCACGTTCGCCAGGAAACTGTGCTTGCCGAAAAGCCCCCGCATCCGCCCCATGGGCGAGTTGCCTTTTGTAACCGAAGCCAGCGCCAGCTCGATGGGCGGCAGTACCCCCATCAGGCTGAATGAGACCGCCAGCATGGCCAGGCCCACCAGGATGGAAAAGACGCCCTGCCAGCCCACCAACCCGCTGGCCTTGTCCAGCAGCGTCCCCGCCAGCCCGATCAGCGCCCCAAAGAAGGCATACGTGGTGATGCGTCCCAGGTGCAGGGGCAAAAACCTTCTTATCCGGGCCAGCAGGGTCGGCTTGTTGGAAG
This sequence comes from uncultured Chloroflexia bacterium, assembly GCA_963831885.1. GTDB lineage: Bacteria > Chloroflexota > Anaerolineae > Anaerolineales > Villigracilaceae > UBA877. Next base: position 152,417 of record CAWHSJ010000008.1, read on the forward strand.
GGTCGGCCGTTTGGATGGACTGGCGCGCCGAAAAGATCGCCACGATCCCGCCGCACATGCCCAGGCAGTGCCCGAAGCTGCTGATGATGCCCGTAATGAAAGCCAGGGAAATGTTACTGAGGAGTAAATCGCTCATAGCCATACGTCAAAAAATACCGATTGGGTCGTGCCGTCGATCGTGAGGATGACTTCCATGCGCCAGGGACCCCGCATGGTGAAGTGGCCGCTGGCATGATATGCGCCCGCCTCGGCCGCCTGCAGGTCTATTTTATTGGGCGGCATGTACATCCCCGGCATGGTCAGGTCGATACTGATGGCTGCGCCGGTGACCGCCTGTCCTTTCGCATCCGCCAGGGTAACTCTAAAATCGCCGGCCGTGGCCATGCTGGGGGGGTAGGGAGCGAGAGTCAGCGAGACCAGCAGGCCGTTCGACTCTTGCATGGCGGTGTTTTCAGGCAGGCCGACCGCAGCCGCCTGGCCTGGCGGGACCGGCACCGGCGTCCCCTTGGAGTTGACCGCCACCAGCCCTCCGGCGGTCCTTTTGGCATCTGCCCCCATAATGTTCGCCCGCCACAGCATCAGGAAGATGCCTCCCGCCAGGAGTACGATGATGCTGCCGAAAATGATGGCTTTATTCTTCATTGGCCGGCCTCCTTAGGATATTTACTTTCCATATTGTCGCATCAAGTGAGGTTCTGTTTAATATTTCCCATGAAAATAGTTGAAATTTTTTCAAATACTTTCGCCGGATTAAATTCATTATATGAATCTTTACGAGCGGAAATATAGGTGTTCATTTGGATTTATTGGAATAGCGGCCGAACGCTCATTTTCCCCGCCTAAAAAAATTGTTGATCAAAAAACCAGGACCCGCATCTCCCCGTCCCATTCATCCTCATAACCATTCATTCAGGAGATTCTCCGCCCTTCAATCTTTGAAAAATGGGATTGACGTTCTTACACTATCTATGTTGTTGGGACATTCTGATTTATCTGTACTTCATCAGTATCTCAAGCGACCTACAGACGATATCCGAGTAGCTTATAAGAGATCAGTGGATAACAGTTAAATGATTATGACTGTATCCCCCATGCCAGAATACTTGAAAGGGAAATAAAGAAATGTTCTGACCGTAAATGTTGTGTCCCTAAATGTTCTGTAAGAAATATTTCAACATAACCTTTGTCGAGGTTGTACGATAAATATTTCCCAATGACAACTCCGGAAGATAAGACAAAAATAGCCTTTCTTTCTTCGTCATCATTTATCTTCTTTTTGGTTTCCAAACCATACAGAAAATCAACCAGTTCATCGTTATTTTTCATTGCATCCATTTGCCACTCCTTTTGATAAGTTACAGTTCTTTGTATTCTTCCTATTCCCTGCCAACCCCAACAGCTCTGAATAACTTAATTATATAGCTATTCTGTCACCGGGCTTTTCAGGCTTAGGTTTTGCAAAAAATGGCGATGAAAGAGCCTGCCCTCAACTGCCTCTACTTGCCGGCATGGAAACCGCCTACTCTGGCCACGGCCTCTTCGACGCGGGCGGTGCGCATGGTCCGCAGCGCCTCCCGCAGGTGGAGCATTCCATAATGTTAGATCACGCTTTTTATTCTTTCAGTGAGTCTTTTTTTAATCTTTCTTTCCTTTATTTTGCACTTCTTTGTGCTTCTTCGTGTTCGCCTGCCCCGCCTGTCTCGCCTGTCCCGCGCGTTTTGCGGGGCGTCCCTGGCGGGGCGCACTTCAGCGGGGTCGTGGTGATATTTTTTAACCGCCAGGCTAGGCCGCTTCGGCGACCCTGGTCGTGATGTCAAACCTGGGCGGTTTTTCCAGGTGCTTTTTCACCGTGCACAACTCCGCCGCCCGGATGAGCGCATCGCGATATTTTTCCGGGAACCCGGCCGGCACCTCGATCTCCAGGCCGATGGTCTCCACCATGCCGGAGACCGGGCTGTGGTTGATCCGCTCGACGATGCGGATGCCTTCGGTGGGCAGGTTCCGCTGGTGGCAAAAGCCCAGCACATAGATGCCTGCGCACGTACCGATGGACGAAAGGAAGATTTCGAACGGGCTGGGTGCGCTGGCTACCGGCGGCTGGTCGGTCGCGACCGTAAAAGCGCCGAAATGGGCGTCCACGCGGGATCCGCCCGGGAAGTCGATGATCATTTCCATATTAGCGTTCTCCTCCAAGATAAAGTTAAATTTATTTTACCGGTTATTTTGATGATGAGTCAGGCAAAAAGTGGCATAAACCGAGCGGGGGGTGTTGTTCCGGCCACATGGATTTGCTATACTATACAAGACTAACCAACCTTAACCATGATGAAGAACAACATCCCAAGCCTTTGAGGGGTTATTTGACCCGCTCGTAACGTGTCTGGCTTTTGACCAACCCTATATTGAGCGCTTGAACTACCAACAAACTCGATGTTCAGGAAACTCATTCTCCTTTTGATCATGGTTGCAACGGCTGCTTCTTGTTCGGGACCGGCCAGCCCGGAAGCGGGATCGACGTTGTTAATTCCATCGACGACCTTCACCCGATCTATTCCCGGCACATTGACCAAACCCACCCAGACTCCTTTCCTCTCGCCGATACCTGAAAATGCGACAGTTACACCTACCACCAATCCAACCTTGGTCCAAATATTTAATTCCACTTTCGATCCAAAAACCGTTCTTACCCGCACGCCCGCCTCGCCGCAAAAGTGCCCTACACCGAATCCAGGCTTGAAGCTCTTTCCGATCGACCCGAACGAAATACTGCACAATCGTTCAGCCTTTTTTCAAAAGGTGATGGATTTTCTCAATGCCGGCGGTAATCCTGATTTCATCCGGGATCATATTGTCGGATCGGAACCATCTCTTTGGGCTGAAGAGGATTTGACCGGCGATGGCGTTCCGGAACTGGTCATGTCAATTTTTGGGGTGAATATTCTCATGTGCTCCGATGGGCAATATATAGCCGGGCTGCATCTAATGATTGGGGCTGATCCTTTCCCCGGAACCGTCATCCTGGCAATAAAAGATATGAACCTGGATGGTGTGCCAGAGTTGGTCCTAAGAGGGAGCGTCATGTCCGCCGGCGTGATGATCTATCGCATACTTGAATGGAATGGAAAGGACTTCCATAGTTTGATTTGGAGTGAGCAGAAAATAGCCCCCTGGTTTTATACTTCGATCGGGCAGGCTATGAACTGGTATACCTATTGGAGTGATATTACTCTCTCTGCAGACGAAACAATAGTGCGTCCTTCAAGTACTGCTGCCGTCCGGGACACAGATGGCAATGGTACATTGGAATTGCTCATCCATAGCGATATCCCCGTTCCTCGGTATCTTTACGGAGGACCGTATAGAGAAACCACGGAGACGTACCAATGGAATGGGTTCTATTTTAGCCTGGCCCAACTCGATATCGACCCCCCGGTGTATCGTTTCCAGGCCGTGGAAGACGCCGACCGGTTATCCCTCCTGGGGAAATATCAGCAAGCCATGGATTACTATCAGGAGGTGATCTCCAGTAAGAAGTTGGCCGTTTGGTCACAGGACAACTATCATGCCCAATTTCTGGCGGAAAATAACGGAACTCCAACGCCGACATTTATACCATCCAACCAGGATGAATATGGTAATCTCGCCGCGTATGCTCTTTATCGCATTATGCTTCTGCAACTCCTTCAAAATGAATCCGGTGCCGCCAAAATTACGTATAACGATCTGGAAAAAACCTACCCTCAGGACCAACCGGGGCATCTTTATGACGAATTGGCAACCGTATTTTGGGAGAAATACAATGTTTCCCAAAATATGAGTGAAGCCTGCTCAGAGGCTATCCGTTTTGCAGAAGACCATAAGGATAATATCTATACGTATCTGGGAAATGCGCATGACTTAGCCAACACACATGGCGGTCAAAGCCATAACTACACTTCCTGGGATCTATGTCCGTTCAAATGATGAGCCAGTATTCCAACATGGAAACGGGTAAGAATGTGCCCAAGGGCGGCAACAGCGGACCCTTGGAAGAGCACCAAAGACAGCTAACCGCGAAAGCCCATTCTCTCGGTCGAAAAGGAATCTCCCCCTCAGTCCCGAATTTCTATCAAAAAAACAACACTGTTTTAATATTGACATTAATTTCTCCGGCTATGATTACTTTTGCAACCCGCCTCGCAGGTTCTCGTAAATCAACCTGGATGAGCAACCCACCCTGCGGGACGTTTGGTCAAAGTTAATCTCTTCGTGAATGGCAATCATTTAGGAGAATCCTGATGGAAACCACAACCGAGAACGGGGAAATCCTCCCGGCTTCTGCTAAAGATAAAAACCCCCCCGTATCCTTCAGATCGGTCAACTGGAACCGCCTGTTCGGCTACCTGCAACCCTACCGCGGCCGCATGGCCCTGGCCATGCTGGCGCTGCTGTTCTCCAGCGGCTTCGGCCTGGCCTTCCCCCTGGTCATCGTCCGCCTGCTGGATTCGGTCACCAAGGCCAAGGATTTCGGCCTGCTCAACCTGCTGGCCGGCGTCCTGGTGGCGATGTTCCTGCTGCAGTCCGCCTTCACCTTCGCCCAATCCTACCTCCTGTCGTATATCGGCGAGCGAATCGTTTATGACCTGCGCACCTCGCTCTACCGCCACCTGCAGGCGCTCTCGCTGGACTTCTATGCCACCCGCCGGGTCGGCGACCTGGTCTCGCGTCTCTCCAGCGATGTGACCCAGATGCGGTCAATGCTCACCAGCAACCTGACCACCCTGCTCAGCCAGGTGATCGGGCTGGTTGGCTCCGTCACCATCCTGCTGACCCTCAACGCCCGCCTGACCCTGTTCATCCTCGGGCTGGTACCCTTGCTGGTGGCCATCGCCTTCTTCTTCGGGCGGACCATCCGCAAGAGCAGCACCAAGATCCAGGATGAGCTGGCCGGGTCCACCGTGGTCGCCGAAGAGGGCCTGCAGGGCATCCGCGTGGTCAAGAGCTTCGGGCGGGAAGAGTACGAGACCCGCCGCTACGATACTGCCATGGGAAAGACCTTCCGTGCCTCCATCAAAATGGCCGTCACCAATTCCGCCTTTTACGCGCTGATGACCTTCCTGGGCTTCACCTCCATCGCCGCCATCATGTGGTACGGCGGCCGCCAGGTCATCGCCGGGCCACTTGAGCGTGGCCATGATCGCCGGCTTCCTGATCTATGGCATCTCCATCGCCGCCAGCGTGGGCGGCCTGGCCGGCCTGTACGGGCAGTTGAATGCTGCCATCGGTGGGGTGGTGCGTGTCTTCGAGATCCTGGATACGCCGCCCACCATCCACGATGAACCCGAGGCGCAGGCCATCCCCTCCAGCAACGGCCGCATCTCCTTCGAGAATGTCTGTTTCAGCTACGACGGCGGGGCCGTCGTCTTGCAGGATGTCTCCCTGGACATCCGCGCAGGCGAGATCCTGGCGCTGGTGGGACCCAGCGGGGCGGGCAAGAGCACCCTCTTCAACCTGATCCCCCGCTTCTATGACCCGAGCGAGGGCGTCATCCGCCTGGACGGGCGGGACCTGCGGTCCATTACCCAGGCCAGCCTGCGCGACCAGCTGGCCATCGTCCCGCAGGAGGCCATGCTCTTCGGCGGGACCATCCGCGAGAACATCCTCTATGGCCGCCTGGATGCAACCGAAGACGAGCTGGTTGCCGCCGCCAAAGCCGCCAACGCCCACGATTTCATCACGGCCTTCCCCAAAGGCTATGAGACCCTGGTGGGGGAGCGGGGGACGAACCTGAGCGGCGGGCAGCGCCAGCGTATCGCCATCGCCCGCGCCATCCTGAAGGACCCGCGCATCCTCCTGCTGGATGAGGCCACCAGTTCGCTGGACAACGAATCCGAAGAACTGGTCCAGGAGGCCCTCAACCGCCTGATGCAAAACCGTACGACCGTCATCATTGCCCACCGCCTCAGCACCATCAAGGTGGCCCACCGCATCGCCGTGCTGGAGACCGGCTGCATCCTCGAGCTGGGCACGCATGCCGAGTTGATGGAGAAGAACGGCCTGTACGCCCGCCTCTACTCCATGCAGTTTCGCAATCCAGAAGAGGACCTGGCGGCGCTGCTGGCCCGTTCCCAGGACGAATTTGCCGATGGGAAAAACACCTCCAGGAAACGCACCGGCCTCCTGAACATGCTGCGCTAATTCGTAGTAACGACTTCAGTCGTTCTCTTTCTGCGCTACTCGTAGTAACGACTTCAGTCGTTCCCTCTTTTCTTCTCGCCTCTCGTTTTCCATGGAGTGCAGGCCGTAGAGGCGACCCAACGGGTCGCCCCCACTTGTCTGCATTTCTAATTTGTTGTATATTGTCTGCAAGTCAGCCCTGGTCATTGGTGTGGACACACAACATAATTGCAGCCCCATACAAACCATTCTTCAAGTATAAATATTCCGCCGGGTCAACGCTCAAACGCAAGTTGGGTAACTTAACTCAATAGGTGCAATGACAAATCTTTCTCCCCTCGTCCTGGGCCTGGATTGCAGCACTTCCGCCTGCAAAGCGGTGGTGTGGGACTGCCGTGGAAATGCCGTCGCCAGCGGGCATAGTCCCTTGCCGCTGATCACACCTCAACCTGCCTGGCATGAGCAGTCGGCCGGATCCTGGTGGGACTCAACGGCTCAGGCGATCCGCCAGGCGGTCAGCCAAGTGGACACCGGACGGTTGCGGGCTTTGTGCATCGCCGCCCAGCGCGAGACTTTTGTCCCGCTGGATGAGCAGGGCCGGCCGTTGGCCAATGCCATTCTGTGGATGGATGAACGCGCTCGTGACCTTCTGCCCGGCCTGGAGCAATCCTTCGGCCGGGAGGACTTCCACCGCCTGACCGGTAAACGGCTCTCGGTGAACCTGACGATCGCCAAGATCGCCTGGCTCAAGGAATTTCAACAGGATATTTTTGCCCGCACCGGCAGGTTTTTGGACGTACACGGCTTTCTGGTTCACCGTCTGACGGGCTTGTACCGCACCGGTTGGGGCTGTGCCGACCCAACCGGGCTGTTCGACATCCAAAACCATTGCTGGGCCGAAACTTTACTGGACCGGGTTGGCCTCCGGCCCGACCAGCTTCCTGAAGTTTTCCCGCCGGGGACGGTCGTGGGGACCGTCCTCGCCTCTGCTGCCGAAGCCTGTGGGCTGCCGGCGGGTTTGCCCGTGGTCGCGGGGATTGGCGATGGGCAGGCGAGCGGGTTGGGAGTCAACATCACCTCGCCCGGTGAGGCCTATTTGTCCCTGGGGACCTCGGTCGTCTCCGGCACTTACAGCAACCAGTATGTCTTCAACCCTGCTTTTCGGACCATGACCGGTGGGATACCCGGTTCATACCTGCTCGAAACAGTGCTGCTGGGTGGCGGCTATACCCTCGCCTGGTTCATGGAAAAGATGGCCGGCCAGCCTGGCCAGGATATCGCCCGGCTGCAGGAGTTCTACGACCGGGCCGCCGGCGCGCTGCCGCCCGGCAGCGCCGGCCTGCTGGCAGTCCCCTACTGGAACAGCGTCCTGGGCCCTTATTGGGACCCGGCGGCCAGCGGGATTGTCGTCGGCTGGCGTGGCTTTCATCAACTGCCACATCTCTACCGGGCTATTCTGGAGGGAGTGGCTTTCGAACAACGCTTGACCACCCTGGGGGTGGAGAAAGCGCTGGGCCAGGTTGTGGAGCGGTACATTGCCATTGGCGGCGGGGCGCAAAGTGATCTATGGTGCCAGATCATCGCGGACATTACGGATAAGCCGGTTTTTCGCCCTGTGGCTACCGAGGCGGCTGCGCTGGGCGCGGGCATTCTGGCGGCTGCGGCCGCGGGATGTTATGCGGATGCCCGTCAAGCCGCCCAGGAAATGACCCGTCTCCTCCCTTCGCCCACTGAGCCCGATCCATCCCGCCATGAGCTTTACAACCGACTGTTTGAAGAGGTATACCGGCCTCTCTTTCCGGCATTGCAGCAAGTTCTGGACCGCCTGGCTTCCCTGACGAAGCTTGACCCCTCGGGCTGACCGTTTCTGTTAAAAAAAGGCCACCCGACCGGCGCCTCCGGCCGGCGGCTTAACCTGTACACTCCCTGGAGAATGAACAGATGAAATCCCTGACGCTTGCTGAACTAAAGCGAATAGCCCGTGCAAATGGCGAATTGGACGGATGGGATTTTTCTCGCCTCCATCTGGAGCGTGCTCCTGTATTGTGGGAATATGTTGACGTAGTCCGCTCATATCTTAAGCCGGCGGATCGCGTGCTGGATATCGGCACCGGGGGTGGTGAGATCTTCTTTTCACTGGCGCCGTTCTTTCGCGAAGGCATCGGTGTTGACCATAACCCAGCCATGGTCGAGACGGCCCAGCGCAATAAAGCCGCCATGTCAATCGATAACATTTCCTTGCTGAGAATGGAAGGAGATGATTTGCGATTTGATGCAGAGGAATTTGATCTTGTCTTGCAGCGGCACTCACGGGTGTATGCCAGTGAAATTGTGCGTGTACTGCGTCCAGGCGGTTATTTCATCACCCAAACTGTCGGGAAACGCAGTTCACTTAACTTACTGGATGCGTTCGGTTGGACGCCCGCCAGCTTTGGACCAGATTGGTGGCAACCGGTGGCAGGGTTGGCTGACCAGTTCCGGCTGCAGGATTGTCACATTATCGCCCAGGCTGAATATGATGTTCCGTACTGGTTTAAAGATGTCGAGTCATTCATGTTCTGGTTAATGGCTGTCCCCTGGCCGGAACCAATAGAGTTGGATAAACATTGGCAAAATATCAACCGGATCCTGGAGACATGTCAAACAGAACGGGGGATTGAGACCAATGAGCATAGAGGCTTGTTGATCGCTCAAAAATTTTGAAATTGAGGCTCGCTGAGAATATTTGAAGCCGCCGGACAAGCGCCTCCGGCCGGCGGCTGCGCTCACTGCGCCCGCCGCGCGGGCGTTAACGCGGGATCCGGTTTGCGCGGTGTTCGAGAGAGGCATTGTCTCAATCTTTCCCACCGAAGTGACTAAGGGCAATGAGGGCTGCTGAAACTACGGCTACAGCGATCGCAAAGAGTAATGAGTTGTACGGGTCTTTCCACTCAACCAAGTGCTCAAGAAACTTGACTACCATTACAAGGATAATCACTCCGCCAAGTTTACTTTTAAGTTCATGGAGATTATGGGCCAACATCCAGTCGGGAAGGGCAAGTTCGTTGATAAAGAGCTCGTACATGCTTACCGCAAAGACGAATAGAGCAGTGGCAATAAGGAAACTGTCTACCAGTTCTATTAATGAAACAGCGATATACGGGTCTTGGCCGTAACTTGTGGCAATGACAATCATCGCGTTAACGGTCTTCACGGCGCCCCAACCAAACGCTGCTACCGATGCCAAAAGCAGAGAAATGACGCCAACGATACTCAAGTACCTGGTTTTTTCAAGAAACTTTCCCATTCAAATCTCCCTAAGGCTTGCGGCCCTCATTTTTCTTATAATCCGGAATTGCTGTGCCGGGTCAGCCATTTTTCTTTCCTTATGCTTGCTCTTCTGGCCGTCCAATGGCATAGTTCAGTGGCAGCGGCAGAACTGGTGATACTCACTCCATTTTAGCGCTATTTCTGGCAAAAACGCGCTCGCCATCCCAGGTTTGATCTTTCTCGCAGTACCTGCCAGTCGTATCCTCGGGCTGGATGCATGGTTGCATCCACGCCTTCAGGCCGGAGCAAAAAAGTGAAATTGGCTGGTGAAAATCCTATTGTACCTGACCTGATCCCAAGAGTTGAGCCGGGAATATGCGTATTCAAGGGGAAATATAACTTACCTTGAAATTCAAGTTCGAATGACGGAGTTTCAAGATATAATTTCTCCTACATTCGGTTTGGATAACAATGGGCTCGAAACCTGCTCACTTCCATCCTGAAGAACGAGTAAGCCCATGTCGACTTTCTTAAGGCCAGTAGAACAGATCAATTGATGAGGATCCAAATCCAACTTCTGCGCAGGCGAAAAAAAGTTCGGTCAACCCATTTCTGTTTTAGGATATCAAAGGAGGTCCTACCATGTCTGAAGAAAGAACATATACAGGATTGCGTCGCTTTAACCTGGTGATGGGCTTCCTGCACCTGGCGCAGGGCATCTTTATGATCGCCATCAGCAACGCCACCACCTTCCCGGTCTACACTAACTTTCTGCGCTTTGACCACGCAGAAGATGACCCTGGTTCCCAACCCGACCCTGGCGTACAACCTGCGCTTCGGCCCGGCAGTGGCGGTTTTCCTGCTGCTCTCCGCCCTGGCCCACTTTGCCCTGTCCACCTTCGGGTACAAGTGGTATGTGGCCAAGCTGAAGAGCGGGATGAACCCGGCCCGCTTCTATGAATACGCACTGAGCTCTTCGCTGATGATCGTGCTGATCGGCATGCTGGTCGGTGTGTCCGACCTGGGGGCTTTGATCCTGATGTTTGGCGTCAACGCCATGATGAACCTGTTCGGCATCATGATGGAATTGCACAACCAGACTACCAAGAAAACGGACTGGACTGCATACATTTATGGCTGCCTGGCCGGGATCATCCCCTGGATTGTGATCTTTATGTACTTCTATGGATCGCTCGGTTCCTCGGATGCCAAACCGCCCGCGTTCGTGTATGCCATCGTCCCGACCATCTTCGTGTTCTTCAGCATCTTTGCCGTCAACATGGTGCTGCAATACAAAAAGGTCGGTCCCTGGAAGGACTATCTCTTCGGGGAACGCATGTATATCGTCCTGAGCCTGCTCGCCAAGACCGCCCTGGCCTGGCAGATCTGGGTTGGCACTCTCCGGCCCTGATCAATATCACCAAATCAAGCAGGCCCCCACGGTCACAATGACCGTGGAGGCCTTTTGCTTTCCAATGAACTGGGTTACATCAGGTACATCTTGCACAACCTGGGCGAGAGCTAGAGCACCAGAATTACCCCGAAGACCACTTCCACCGCCAGGCTGATGATGTTGGACTGCACCACCGATTTATCCAGGAACATGGAAACGGTCCGCACGAGGGCAATGGCCAGGTACATGATACCCAGGGCTTGATAGACCGCCGGGGTCCCAAGGATGAAGGGGGCGATGCCCAGGCCGATGAACAGGGCACCCATCACGGCCCGGATCTCGGTGATGCCGCGCGGCCCGGTGGCTTCCAGGCCGGTGAAACCCTTGATCGAACGCGGCGCCAGCAGCGAGATGAAGCCGGTCGCCACAGTCCCGACGGCGCAAATGATTTTTAGGATTTGCAGGATATTCATGGGTTTTCTCCAGCCTAAGCCCGTTTACCGTACCAGAAGCGCTTCCAATCCCCCCCGCTGGTCTGCAGGGCAATGAAGGTATACAGCGCGCCGGCCCAAAAGCCCAGTACCATCATCAGGATGACCCAGATGATAGAGGGGAGCACTGCTTTCTCACGGAAGACGATCCAGCACGAGAATAGGGCAAAGCCGACATACAGGTCCACAAGCGAGACGATACCCCAGGGCATGGCTACCAGCTTCGCCCCTTCGGAGGAAAAATTTCCCACGCGTGAAGCCGTAGATCAAAATGCCGGTCATGGCCAAAAGGCCCAGCAAGGCGAGAACTTTCGCAATCTTCATATCCATTTCCTTTCTTTGAGCGTTATTACTCGCGCGGGAACCAGGGGATGAAAGCACTGGTTTTGCGAATATATTCCTGATAGCCGGGGCGTTTCTCCAGGGTCTTTTCCAGCAGGGCCACACCCGAAACACGCAGAAGGAACAGAGTCATCAGGATCGGGCTGAAGATCGTCCACCAGCCCCCGGCAAAGGCCGCCATCAGATAGTAACCCCACCACTGAGCCGAATCGCCGAAGTAGTTGGGGTGGCGGGTGTAGCGCCAAACGCCGCGGTCCATCACCTTGCCCTTGTTGGCCGGGTCCGCCTTGAAGCGCGCCAGCTGCAGGTCGCCAACTGCTTCGAAGAAGAACCCGATGCCCCACACGATCACCCCCAGGAAGTCGAACAGGATCAAGTGGGCTGGTTTCGCACCGTGTTGGGCGGCCAGCAAGGGAGCGGAAATGATCCACATCAAAATGCCCTGCAGCAGGAAGACCCGCAAGAAACTGAGCCACCACCAGCGGGTACCGGCTTCTTTGCGCCAGACCTGGTAACGGAAATCCTCCGGCTTGCCCCAGTTGCGCCGGAGGATGTGCAGCGACAAGCGCAGCCCCCAGACCGTGACAAGGACCCCGACCAGCCACTTCCGCAGCGGGAAACCATCCGGGGTGAGCACAAAATAAACCCAGTTGGCGATCACAAACCCGCTCCCCCAGAAAATGTCCACGATGCTGGAATTTTTCAGCTGCAGGCTGATGAGCCACAGAAGGGCCATGCAGCCCAGGATGACCAGAAGAGCGATCCCGTAAATTTCAATAAATGACATGCGCATCCTCCTTGAGATTATTCTTTGGAGATACAAGCAAAACCGATGACGCCTGGGCCGATATGGGCGCCCAGAACGGGTGTGATTTCCTCCACCCAGATATCTCCCGCCGGCAGCAGGCCTCTGACCTCCTGCAATACTGCCTCCGCACGTTGGAGAGCATGGGAATGCAATAGAGCTACTTTTTCGTAAGGGCCATACTCTTCGAGCAGCTCGACCAGCCGTTTCATGGCGCCTTTGCGTGTGCGCACCCGTTCGGCGGTCGGCTCGCCGTTGTACATCTTCATGAAGGGTTTGATCTGCAGGAGGGTGCCAAGAGCAGAGATGGCGAAGTTCATCCGGCCGCTGCGCTTCAGATATTCCAATGTATCCAGGGCCGCAAAGACGTGGGTCCGGCGGATCTGGCCTTCCAACATGGATAGGATCTCACTGAGCGAGCGTCCTTCCGCGGTTGCCTGGGCGGCCGCCAGAACCTGGAAACCGGTCCCCAGGCTGAGTTGGCGTGAGTCAAAAACCGTCACCGGCAGGTGGGTGGTTTCTTTTGCAGCTGCACGGGCGATGTCCACAATGGCACTCAGTTTGGCGGAAATATGGATGGAAAGGATTCCGGTCGCCCCCTCGGAGGCCAGTTGCTCAAAGATCTTTCGAAACACATCCGGGCCGGGCGCGGCTGTCTTCGGCGCGGGCCTGAACCCTGGCAGGCGTTCGTAAAACTCCTGGTGGGAAAGTTCAACGCCGTCCAGATAACTCTGATCACCGACGTTGATGAACAATGGGATGACTGTGATCTTGTGTTCCTGGATGATCGCCTGCGGCAGGTCGCAAGAACTGTCGGTGATGATTCGAATAGTCATATCAGTCTAAACCCTTAAGTGGGCAAAAGCATTCTCGTTCAAACCCTGAAGAATGCCACCCATACGATCGCGTCCAGGATGGCTGTTTGGAGACAAAATCCAAAACATCCGGCCACGGCCAGCCGGTAAGCCCATCGGGGGAGACGCGGCTTGACTTTAAATAAGGCAAATAGAAGACCGACAGAGGCCATTCCAACCATCGCCAGTACAATCCTTACTGCCCATAAGAAACCGAGGCTGGATCCTTCCAGCGCGAATAGCGTCAGCGGCATCCAAAGCGCAGAGGGGACCAGAATGGCTGCATAGAGAACGTTGAACAAATCAAAGGGGAAGCGGTCAAGCACCCGCGTTTCGCTTGGGTTGAGTCGAAAGAGAATATAGTATGTGAAGGCAAAGTAACCTGTAGCGGCCAGGGACATGCCGGCCGTATAGAATGGCCGAATGCTGTCTGGCACCCCGCCCCACAAGGCCTGCCCGGCGTTCGGGTGGGTCAGGAAGCCCCAGATATAACTCCCGATCACCCCACCACCCCCCAGCAAATTTATGAAAAGCATCAGCCACTTCTTTGCATTCATATCATGGCTCCCTTTTGGGGATGAGCCGGGAAAGTGCCTGACGCAGGGCTGCCTCTCCCTCGCGGCTATACGGGCCGCGCCCGCGGAAGAACTCTTTCCCCTTGCGGTCTACCACCAGGACATAAATGTGCTCTTCATCCGACATATCCAAAGCGGCGCGGAAATCCGCCTTATCGAGATACAGCGTAATGGTGCGTTCACGCGTCTTTGGGTTGGGGATGCCGGCTCGCATGCCTTCGTTGAGAAAAATCCTGTAGATAGGCCCTCCATTCTGGAGAGTGGGTAGTTCGTAATAAACCAGACCCTCGTACTTTTCCTCCAGTTCCTCAGCAAGAGCGCTCCAGGAATCCACTTCCATTTGATGCCACCGTTCAAAGGGGATGAAAACCAGGTTGAGCCCCCCTTGAAAATCCTGAGGCAGGGTCAGTTTCTGCCTGAGCAAGTTAGAACCGCTTACCGTTGGAAAGGTCATATCTACGCCTGTCGAAATTTCTTGGGTTCTTCATATGCATGAATATATTTATTGTCAAATTTGTGTGGTTCCATTATCTTTTGTGCAATTATTTTACCTTAGTTACTGTTTGTTACCCTCTCAGCCCAGTATTACACAAGTAATAACCCTGTCAAGAATAAGTGTATGAATTTGCTTGGCTGAACTCTAAGAATAGAAATTTTTCGCTTCGTTCAAATGCGAAACGTGTGCTTAATCTGAGTTGTATAATTGAGTCGAGCGGTGAGCCCGAAAAACCCTTCTGGGTCTCTCTTCGGAGAGTTTACAGGAATATCCTGTCTGGGACACCGCTCATTTCTTTTCCGGCGGTAACTTTGAAGGTGGTAGATTGACTTTTTTGCTACCCCAGAGAAAGTAATCCAAATTCTGGCCGATGCCCAGGCGATCCATCTGTCGGCGGGTAAATGCTCTGGCGCCCACGCCTTCGGGGAGGTTGCTCACCTTGATCTCGTAGGCCAATTTGAACATCGAGACAGCCACACTGGTCACATCGGCATGACGATCTGCGGCTTCATTCACCAAGATGTGCCAGACTGCAACTAGCAGCCGCCTGGCAATGGCCACGATCGTCTTGCTGCGACCCAGGCGGAATTCAAGCCGTTCAAACTCTTTCTTCCAATAGGGATGGTGGCGTACCGCAGCATTGGCAGCATCCACCATGGCGCCGCGTAGGTCTCGCCTCCCAGCCTTAGTGATGTGTCCGGTAGCATGGATCTGGCCACTGTCGTGGACGCTGGCCCCTAGACCAGCATAGCCGACCAGATGTTTGGCATCCTGAAACCGTTCGATCGGCCCGATGGCCGCAAGAATAGTGAGCGCAGTTAACATGGCAATGCCCGGCAATTGGGTCAGCAGCGGAACTCGCTCGTCTTTGGCGGCTTCCTGGCGCAGGACTTCTTCAATAGCCTTGATTTGCTTCTCGGCAAAGGCCAAGGTTTCGAGATCCGATTTAACAATGTATTTTTCAAATCTGGTGAGTTGCAGGGATTCCCACCAAGAGCGTTGTTCTGGTTTGAACGGCTGGACAGGTCTCTTTCTATGGGTCTTATGCAGCAACGCGTTGAGACGGTTCTTGGCCTGGGTCGCCAGGCGCACCATCTTGGTTCTCTGCGCAATCACGGCGCGCAACTCCCGCACTTCGACTGGCGGAATCCATACTCCCCTCAGCATTCCAACGGCGTGCAGTTGTGCCAATGTTTCCGCCGCCTTTTTATCCGTCTTCACCCGTACGCCTGTGACCAGAAGCACGTTCGGTGGATGCACGGCGATGACCGAGCCAACATGAGGAACCAATATGTCGTGGAATAGATATGTGTTGGTGGTCATCTCCATGACCACGGCATCGGTGGGTTCCAGATATTTGGCGATCCATGGTTCGAGCTGTTCGTTTGGAATCTTTTGAGGACCCAGGACAGTTTGCTTTTCGGCATTCACACCCACAGCTACGAAATAGGCCTTGTGGATGTCTAGCCCGATCCAGCGCTGAATATTGGGTTGTTCTGACATCAAGAACTCCTTTGTGAAGAAGGTCCTTTGAGTGCGTTCTTTTCTGGGGCGGCGCTTCACACACACAAACGAGTTCTCCCTGGCGGGACATCTCAGGTTAGCAGATGCGACCGGGGCAACCAAACATCCGTCCGGGTTGTTGTTACATCCCATAATACAAAGCGGTTGCGCCCCAACGCCGTACGCCATGGCAGCGTTCCCGTTCGACTGACCGAAAGAGAGTTCTACACTAGAACGCACTCAAAGGGTTCTTAATGCTAACATCCGTTTATATCCGTTTATACAACACCTCCTTGGGGCACTACTATATCGGGTGTAAGCAAGGCCGTCACGGATGAATGGACCGGATGACCACGCTAACGACCCGTTTTGTTTTAACCCGGGAATACAACCCACCCTCGCGGGATACTCTCAACGGAAATATGGGTGATGAAGAAAGTCCCGTTATCCGCCTCCCCACCCTAATGGACGTCATCCCCAAATCCAAAGGATTTGGGGATGACAGGGAGGGGCTTTATGTTTTCAAACTCGTAATCGCTGACGCGCAAGGGAGACTCAACTTACCGCTTTCTTCACGAGCGCAACAATCCTTGCCTCTTCGGTGGCAGTCAACTCCTTCAACGCGTAACGGGTCGGCCACATGGCGCCTTCATCGAGGTTTGCCGCATCATTGAAGCCGAGCTCTGAGTACCTCGTGTTGAACTTCTGAGCGTATTGGAAAAAGCAGACGATCTTGCCGTCTTTGGCATACGCGGGGAAGCCGTACCAGGTTTTCGGCATGAGGGTCGGTGCGCTGGCTTTGATGATCGCATGCAGCCGCTCGGCTATGGAGCGATCCGGTTCTTTCAGCGCCGCGATCGCCGCAAGCACGGCCTTTTCGCCTTCCTCCCTGTCCTTGGAGGCGCGCGCTTCTGCTTTCAGTTCCTGGGCACGAGCCTTCATCGCAGCTTTTTCATGGTTTGTGAATCCTGTGGACTTCTTTGTGGTGCTGGTACCTGTATTCATGAGAATCTCCTTATGGCTAATGTTACCGGTAAAATCCTTGCATGTTCGTACAGTACGTGCAAGCGAAATATAGATTTGTTACTGGAGGGTTCACGGGTCCTGAATAAGCCCGATGATGTTACCGTCAGCGTCTCTTACACTTGCAACCAACCTTCCGCTACCGACATCTGTTATCTTCCGCAAGGTCTGTGAGCCAGCATTCAGGAGAGATTGCAGACTCTGCTTGATGTCATCGACATGGTAGAAGGCCGTCATTCCAGCTTCGGGGCTGTTCGGAACCAATCCAATATCCTGGTCTCCAACCTTGAAGCCAATATAATATGGCTGGTCCCCATAAGGATCGACACCCAGGAGCGTGCGGAATTGCGTTTTCGCCCGAGCCATATCCTTGACAGGATAGATGATTGTTTTGACACCTTTGTTCATATGAAACTCCTTTACTTGTAAATTTTACCATTTAGTTATATAATAAAGATACTCTAAAATAAAGATATTGTCAAGAGGCCTGAATATGGTGGAACGCAAAAAGATTGATTTAATAATACGAACCAATGTGGCTGCCAGGGAATACGGCATACAGATGACGCTATATCGCAACATGATTTTCGGAAAACTGGGCGTCAACGGCACCGATATGGAATGTCTTGGGTATTTATTATCAAAACGCATCTCTACCCCCACTGAGCTTGCCAAATATACTGGTCTCAGTTCCGGTGCGACGACCGCGATGCTCGATCGGCTCGAAAAGGGGGACTTTATCGAACGTCGACCCAATCCGGATGATCGCCGCGGAACGCTCATCGTTCTCGCAAAATCAGGAGCTGAAAAAGTGGCGCCTTGGTTTGCGCCCGTGGGAAAAGCACAGGAGGAACTCATTTCGAATTGCTCAGAAGATGATCTGCAATTGATCTCCGGCTTCTTTGAAAAATATGCAAAAATATGGGAGCAAGAACGCAAGAAACTCGAAAAGTCATAAGCAACGAACAGATCAAAATCTCCACAATCAGTAGTTCGAGTCCCCCTTGGGG
Source organism: uncultured Chloroflexia bacterium (assembly GCA_963831885.1). Classification (GTDB taxonomy): domain Bacteria; phylum Chloroflexota; class Anaerolineae; order Anaerolineales; family Villigracilaceae; genus UBA877. Next base: position 170,314 of record CAWHSJ010000008.1, read on the forward strand.
GCATCCAAAAATCCGCCTTTCATGTTGTAGTTTAGACTAACTGAAATGCCCCAGCCAGGCTGGGCAATTCGATTTGGACTAGCAAGAAAAAATCAGGCCGTTAGAATCGGCTGATTTTTTTTAGGACGACCTCTTTTAGGCTTTTGCCCTGGAATTTTAGGCTGTTGATGAGCTCTGACGACACGCCAGCGTTTCGAATAGATCAAATCGAAGCGTTCTCGATGTTTGCGGACACGTCCAATGGACCAGCCGGGAGCAATTCCACGAGGTTTGCACACGCGGGTAGGTGTACCAATCGCCACGAGAATGTTTTGCATGCCCTGGCAGACCCGACCAGGAGTCAAGTGGAGTTGCGATCTTTGCCAGGGTAAGGGGCTATCCTGAACAAAAGGACGGGCCAGCCACAGTTCCCAAGTAATCAATGGCATGAGATCGCTCCAACGTTGACCCTGGGAGGCAGTGCTCAGTCGGGGCAAGGTCCAGTGGAGTCTTCCCTTGGCAAAGCGGTACCAATGGTCAATCGGGTAACGCCGGTTGTACAGCTTCCACCAATGATCCGGTGGGGTTTCACCAGCCCAGCCAAACCAGACGAGCTTCGGCTTCCGCCGAGTCCCCGGAGCTTGATCCCGTTCGATGCAAGCCACTTGCATACGGCAGTTCAAAGCCTTGCCGAAACGCAATCCATTCCAGACCCGGATCGTCACTGAACCGAATTCGACCTCCGTCTCATTAAATACCTGATCTGGCGTCCACCAGGTGCTGGGATCCTGAAACTTGAATTTGAGACCATGTTTCGGATATGGCCCCCGCCCACGATAGGGCTTGGTGGGGCCTTCCAAAGACAAATTTGTTCGCAAACGCATGAGTTTATTCGCTTTCACATCGGCCGTTGCGGAGAGGAAAGCGGCACAGCCATACTCCGAATCCCATAGGCTAATTGGGCGGATAATCAATTGCTGACATACTTGCCGCAGTTGTTGCGCCGCCTTTTCCACCGGTCTTTGATCAGAGATACGTTCATGCAGCAAGGGCAGCGCCCAACTCCCGTTGGATTCAGGAATGATCGCCAGGGTACTGTATCCGTGTCCGATGGTCACTGGACGATGCACGGGAATAGGCGAATCCTGGTGCTGATAGCTGCGCCCGGCCAGCGTGCTGGCCCATAAACGTGGCCAGGCTGTATGATCCCCCGCCAAAATCAATTGTGTTTCGTCGGTGAGTTGTTGCAGATACAAGTGCAATAACCCTTCTCGATCGGGCCGACCATCCTGCAACGCTTCATAGGCACTCGACCATTTCCTCCGAAAGGCGGGAGCGCAGGACAGTTCCACAAAAGATTGGGGATGTTGCATTTGGATCACGGCATCGGTCAGTTCAAACAGGGCATCTTGAGCTTTCCCCATCAGACTATACGCCGCTTGACGAAATACTATCAGTTTGCTAAAGTTGCCCTTAGCACAAGAGTTATGTTTGTCAGACATATCTCTATTGTGCATCTGGGCGACTTGTTCACACAAGCCGCCCAGATCCTTTACTCAAATAGTCTAAACTACAACTTTCATGGCGGATTTTTTGTTAAGCACCCACTCTTGTTCTTCTGCTAGCCTGACAGATTGGCTCACCTATCGTCGTGGAATAGATCTAAATTCGGCGATGACCTATGGTCGCACGGTTGGACCGAAGATTGCGGCATAAGCCAGCGCGATTACGACGCTGACGATGATCCACGGCCAACTGCGCGGCATAATGAAAGGCGCTTCGGAAGAAACCTTTTTTCGGTTCAACAGCTGCATCATCCAGGCCAGGCCGGAGGTGCCTCCAAGGCTTGAAGCGGCGGAGGAGATTAAGACGATCAGGATTCCATGCGGGTTGAGCAGGCCCACCAATATTGAGAGCACAGCGCCGGTCAGGTAAGATGTCAGCGAAAGCTTCTGCGCTCGGCCAACCCGCTCGTTGCCCTCGCCGCCGATCAGGCTGTCCATCTTTCGCAAAGAGACAAGAATGACCCCGATGTAGCTTACGATCCCGGCCACTGTAAGCCCAATGCGGTAGACCCATTCCGGTTGTATGCCGAAAAATACGCCGTCCGTTCCAGTGCCAAAATCACCGATCCCGCTTATCCCTGAAAAAAGGAGGTAGCCGGTTGCCGTCATCAAGCCGATGGTTCCGAGCAGCCATAAAAAGTATCGGAGATGAGTATTCGCTTTATCTACGCGGCCGAACAGGAACAGACTCAACACGCCGGTTATCAAACTGACCACCGGTCCCGCCAGAGCTACAAGGCGGATGCTCAAAGCCGGCATGGAGCCATATGTACAGTCCACATAAAACGCGCCTAATTCGGCCGGGTGTCCGCCCAGCAAGACACAGGTCAGGGCATGACCGAGGTGCTCGTGCAACAGGACCCCTACGGTATAGGCCATCATTGAGAGAGCCACTACCGTGAGAATGTCGGTTATCGGTTTTACTTTGTTTTGGTTCATTGTTCGCCTCGCTGGTAGCGCATGAACACCACACCTGTAGGTAAGGCGGTTGCCTCCACCAATTTAAGATTAAGGCGGGTTCCATTCGGGAACAATCGCTTGCCGATGCCCAGCACGATGGGATAGACGTGCAAATCGTACTCGTCCACCAGGCCATTCTCTGCCAGCAGACGGTTCAGTATGCTGCTCCCATCCATCAGGATATTCTTGCCGGGCTGCTCTTTTAACTGGCGTACAGCCTCCACAACATGGTCGCGGATGATAGTGGAATTCCGCCAGGCAGTACCGGATTTCAAAGTAGTGGACACCACATACTTGTGGATGTTGTTCATCGTATCGGCGAAGGGATCACCTGAGGCCGGTTCAAAGGCCCCTCCATGGATTAGCCAGGTCTTTCGGCCTAGTAGGAGCGTATCCGCCTGGGATATTATTTGAAAGAAGTGATTGCCAATATCATCATGCCAATACGGCCGCGTCCAACCTCCGTAAGTAAAGCCGCCATCGGTATCTTCGGATGCGCCTCCTGGCGCCTGGATCACACCATCCAGCGTGATGAACTCACCAACGATAAGTTTTCTCATGCCTTTCCTCGTAATAAGAATGGATTTAACCTGATTTCCGTTCATCAGAATCGGATGCACTCTGATGATTAGGTGAATAAGAATATGATCACGAACAACAATCGTAGTCTAGGATAGTGCTCCATTTTTCTCAAGGGTTCTTATTTCCTATAATGGTAAATGATTTCACCTCTCATATTTCTGTTATCCGTATATACAGCACCCCCTTGGGGGCACCGTATATACGGATATTACATACGTAAGAGTTTTCCCCGGAAATAATCCGGGGAAAACTGTTTAATCCAAACGATCTCGCCAGGTCCATCCTCCTGCCTGATGAGTTTGTAATTCTGATTGGTCTAGGAGGTCTTCCTGTGTTTCAACAGGAACGGCAGCCGCCAGCTGCCTTCTCCGCTCAGCCGGATGTCACGCCGCAGGAAGCGCAGCCAGGCTGCAGCCATCATCAGGACGCTGATGCCCAGCAGGGTGAACAGCCAGACCCAGTTCAACTCCTGGAAGGACAGGACGGTCTGGAAATAGTGATACGGCATGAGTGTTGCCAGGGCTGCCAAGCGCTCGTCCATAAAACCCAGGGACGAGACAAAGTAGCTGGCCGCCACGACCACCCCGGTCACCATCGCCGCCAGGCTGCGCGAGGGTAGGAACATGCTCAGCAGCAGCGCAAGCATCGCATAGAGCCAGGTCTGAGCCAATAGGGACAAGAAGGGGACGATCATCTGGCCCCAGTCAAATCCCAGACTGGACCCGCCCAGCATGACGCTGAACCCCAGCCAGCCCAGGAGCATGATCGACACGGCCGCGCCCAGGATGCCCAGCGACCGGCCGAAGAAGAATGCCGAACGCCCGACCGGATGGGCCATGATCAAGTCCAGGCGGCCGCGCTCCTCGTCGTTGACGATCAAGCCGCTTCCCACCAGCACGGCGAAGATACCGATGATGACCGGCATCATCGAGAAAGCATACATCCCAAGGAAACCGGCTGGCGTGAGCATGCTGCTGGCATCCCCCCCAAAGAAGGCCAGGAACTCAGGCGGGTAGGAGGCGATCATCTGCTGGAGCTGCTCTTGCTGCGCCCCCAGGGCATCATACATGGGAACAACCATCAGGCCGTAGATGGCCAATCCCAGGCCCCAGCCCAGGATCTGGCCGCGCAGGCCGAGGAATGTGTAGAGAAAAGTCGTCCATAAGCGTTTCATGGTATTTACTCCTTGTTTTCAAACGTTATTTCTTGTAGTAGGTCAGGAACACTTCTTCCAGGCTGGGGCGCTCGCTCTCCAGATCCAGGATGGGCAGCTGGCCCAAAGCCTGTACCAACTTCTCCATATCGCCGGTCACCTGCAACTTAACACTGGTCTGCCCGCTCCCACTTAGGAGCTCCACCCCTGGCAACCTGCCGAGCTCGGTCACGTCGACCGGCTTCTTGAAGCGCACCGTCAGGCGGTTCAACGCCCGCCGGGTGAGGCTGGTGGTTTCGGCGATTTCGACGATCTTCCCGGCCCGGATGATCGCCACCCGCCCGGCCACGTTCTCAACCTCGCTCATGATGTGCGAGCTGAAGAAGATGGTCGCCCCGGCGGAATTCGCCTCGCGCAACAGGCCAAGGACTGCCTGCTGGATCAATGGGTCAAGCCCGCTGGTTGGTTCGTCCAGCAGCAGCAGTTCGGGGTGGTGCATTAACGCCTGGATGATACCGATCTTCTGCTTGTTGCCCTTGGACAGGTTCTTGATCTGCGGTTTCAGGTCGAGGTCCAGACGTTCGGCCAACTGGCGTACGTAGCTCCATTCGACGCGGTCACCCCGCATGGCACAGAAGAAGCGCAGTTGGCGTTCGGCTGTCAGGTTGTCGTAATACTGCATTTCGCCTGGCAGGTAACCCGTTCGTGCCTGAACGACCACCGGCTCGACCTGCGGGTCCAACCCCAGCAGCCTGGCTTTCCCGCCATCCGGGCGGATCATGTCCAGCAGGCAGCGGATCGTGGTGGTTTTACCGGCACCGTTCGGGCCGAGGAAACCAAAGATCTCGCCCTGGTGTACTTCCAGGTCAATGCCGCGCAAGGCTTGCACCTTGCCATAGGATTTGGTCAACCCCTGGACCTGGATGGCCAGATTTTGATCGGGATTGCCAGCATGAGTTGCATCCATAGAAAACCTCCTTACTCCATAGTAGAAATGATTGCGGGATCGACTTCCTGTACAGACCGTAAGACCAGGTTCAGATCCCATATCCGGTTCAGCAGGCTGCGCAGGGCAGCCTGGTCGATCGATACTCCACTTAAGGTTGTCACCTGGACACCATCGGCCTCCTTTTGCGAGACAAGCCGCATGCCACCCAACCATTCCGACCAGGTTGCATCGATCTTCCCTTCAACCGTGATTCGGTAGTACCTGAACATGCGGGGCGATATACTCTTCTCATTGGACATAAACAAACTCCAGTATGTCCCAAGCATACTGGAGGTGTGGTACTGGTGTGACCGGCTGAAAGTATGGTCGAAGTACTGTTTTAGGGGAACGCCTGCATGCCTACCCGGCGGTGAAAAGGCCCAGGCTGCGCGCCCGGGCGACGGCCTGGGTGCGGTTCTTGACGCCAAGTTTCCCGAAGATTTTGGCGATATGACCTTTTACCGTGCTCAAAGAAATATATAACCGCCCGGCGATCTCAATGTTGGACAACCCTGCCGCCATCCACTGCAGCACTTCCAGTTCACGCTCGCTAAGCGCTTCGATCAGGCCTTCCTCCGGGGAATTTCCGGGCGATCGGACACTCTGGCTTTCTTCCGTAAGGACTCCCAGTAGTCTTCCGGCGTAAACGGGGGATACTTCCCGGGCCACGGCCTGGTAAAGGAGTTTGGCCATGGGCTCACCCTCGTCAACAAACGTGCGCTGGTAGCCTTCCGGCTCAGCCAGGGAAAGCGCTTTCCCGAGGGCGCTCAGAGCCTGATCGAGTGCCCCTGTTTGATGCAGGGCGATTGCCTTCAGGATCAGGAGTTCGATGATCCTGCGTTGATAGCCTCTTTTTTCTGCCAGGGACTGCAGGAAGTTGATCATTTCAAGCGCTTGTTCGGATTGCCTCTGCGCCAGGGTCAGGCGGATCACGACGAGGTACTCAGCCTGGAGTAGTTCATTGATGGCCGCATTCCGGGCGGCTTCGCCAAACACATCGGCAGGCGTTCGGCCCAGAAAACCACGTTTGTCTGCCCATTGGACGACCGGATCCAGTTCGCCACGGGCGATCCAGTAGCGCGCCTGCATCACCTCCACCAGCCGGTCATCCATCAGCGTGGACTTGCTGGCAAGCGCCTGCTGGCGCGCCCTGTCGATATAGGATTGCGCAGCCGGCCATTCTTTCTTGTTCAAAGAAACTCTGGCAATGGCCAGGAAAGCCAGCGGGAGCCCGATCTCCGAAAAAGATTCCATCATCCCTGCAGCCTCGAGCAGGTATTTTTGGGCCGCCTCCAGGTTTCCCTGCTCCCGCAGCATCTCCCCCAGGTTGAGCAAGGTCTTGCCGATCACAGGTGTTTGTTTGCCGATTTGTTCGTTGGCCAGCTCCACCACCTGCTGGCAGGTAGCGATGGCAGCGCGCATATGCCCCTGGACGTAGCGCAGTCCTGCCAGGTTGGTGAGCGCCAGGAGAGCCATCATGGTATTTCCGGACTGCATGGCAATCTCCACCACTTGTTCGAATGCACGGCTGCCAGCCTCGATATCTCCCGCCAGTGTATATGCCATCCCCAGGCTGTCTGCTGCCAGGCTGCGGAAGAAGCTGCGCTCTGCTGGAAGTTGTTGCAGTGCCTGTTCCGACAGTTGCCTGGCGTCGGTGGATTTCCCTTGAAGAATGGCCAACAGCGCCTGGACCGTCGTGGCTTCGCCCTGGAACTGGTCCAGGCTCCCGGCTTCAGCCATCTCCTGGAAAAGAACGGCTGCCTCCTGGGGTGGCCGCCCGCAGAAGATCAATGCAAATCCTTTCAGGGATCCGAGAACCGGACGCCTCAGGATCATCTCTTGTGGCAGGGCTTCCAGCCAGCGCAGCAGGGTGGTGGCCTCCCCATGCATCAGCAGACCTTCTGCAATCTGTTCGATCATTTTTGCAGCCTGCTCGTCATTCTTACCGGCAAGGGCATGTTCGATGGCGAGATCGACCGCGCCGTTCTCCTCAAACCATACACTTGCCCGGTTGTGCAGTTCGCCAACACTTCCTCCATACATGGACTGAAGCCGTTTTCGCAGCAGGTCGGCAAAAAGGATATGGTACCGGTACCAGGCACCCTGCCTGTCCAGGGACACGATGAACAGGTTTTCATCCTTGAGCTGCTCGAGAGTCGACTGGGCTCCGGCCTGTCCTGTTACTGCTTCGCACAGTGAAGCCGATAATCGTTCCAGGATCGAGGTCTTCAGCAGGAAGGTCCGTACTCGCTCAGGCAAGCGGCTCAGCACTTCATCGGTCAGGTAATCGGCGATGAACTCGTGTTCCCCGGAAAAGGCTTCAAAAAAGGCGGATCGGTTCTGCACATCCAGCAGGGAAATGGCAGCTAATTGCAATCCCGAGATCCAGCCCTCTGTATGTGTCGCCAGGAAGCTTACTTGCTCGGGAGACAATACCAGGCCCATGGTTTGGTTGGCATAATCCCCCACCTCTTCGGGCAGAAAACACAGTTCCTCCTGGCGCAGTTCAACCAACTGTCCCCGGGCGCGCAGACGAGCCAGCGGCAGGGACGGATCTGCACGCGTCACCAGCACCAGGCACAACTGTTGCGGCTGGTGGTCTACCAGGAATGCAATGAAGCCCTGGATGGATTCGGTGGTGAGCAGGTGAAAGTCGTCCAGGACAAGGAAAAAACGCCCGGGAATTTTATTCAATTCGTTGATGAGCAATGTCGCCAGGACCGGGACCGGCGGAGGTTTGTGGGTTTGCAAAACCTTGAGCACCCCCTCTCCGAACTTCGGACGGATACCTCGTAAAGCCGTAATAAAATAGGTCAGAAAACGGGTCAGATCATTGTCCCCGCGCTCCAACGTCAGCCAGGCAAACTGATCGGGATGGATCTTCTGCGAGGTCTGGAGCCAATCACTGACGATTGTCGTCTTACCATAGCCGGCTGGTCCACAGACCAACGTCAGTGTGGTATTCTGGTTCAGGCTCTGATCCAACAACCGCAACAGCCGCGGGCGTCGTACGATCTTAGCGCCGGTTGAAGGGATATTGAACTTGGTCGAAAGCAGTGGGAGGAACAAATTGGCCTGCTGCATCAATTATGGAGTTGTTTTGATATCGATCCTTGATAGGATTATAGCATGCCGGTATTGCAACGAATGCCTGTCCTTTTATGGAGAATATCAAAGTACCCGGGGGGTTAACAAGCCGGGGAAAATGTCAGTTCACCGATCATCTCCACCGGGGATTACCATCTCTCTTGTGAACACTAAATCAATCCGCATGATTCAGTGTTCTTTTTTTGAATGGGCAACATACAGGATTTCAGTACAGTTCCACCCTTTCACTTCTGTATTATCTGTATTTAAGGTATCCCCTTGGGGGCACAGGAACATATTGTCCATATTTCCTATATGGAATTTCTCGTTTGCCCCGACTTGAGGGCGTCCTTTTTTGGGAATACAACCTGCACGATATGGACCGCAAGAGCACTCAGTCCATTGACAAGCTTTACCCCGCCTGGAGCGCTGCAGGAGGATTATATACCGCGGGTTTGCGCAGTGCGTTGGACTGCGCAAACCCGATATCCTCCCTACACCCGTACCTGCCTGCTCCGCCAGACCGCAGAAAGCAGCAGCAGCCCGGCGGCTGCTAGCAGGTAGACCTGCGGCGCGCCGTTCGTGAAATCTATTCCCTGCGACTTTTGGAGCGGGCCGATATACCACCAGATCAGGTAGACCACCTCAAAGACCCGGCTGCCGGAGGAGAGAACGCCCAGCGCCAGCGCCAGGGCGGGTATGAAGATGATTGCGCCCACCCACCCGGCCAGGCCGGGCAGGTCGCCGTTTGAGAGGCACACTACTGCTCCCGCAGCGCTAAAAAGCGCCGTTGCCAGGACGCCAGCCAGCCAGGCAGCCGGCAGCTGGCGCAGTACCGGGCGTGCGGAGGAGAAGACCATCTGGGAGGTGTTGTTTTTCCGTTCGCGGTTGCCCATCCCAGACCAGACGGCCATTGGCCACAGCCAGGCAAAGGGCAGCAGGTATTGCTTCGCCATCGAGAGCGGGCTGATGAGGATGGCGATATTCAGCCCGGCAGTGACGGCCCACCACCACCAGCGGCGGCCCTTGAGCAGCAGGCGCAACTCGGCAAACAGCACCCCCAGGAAGGGATTCACCTGTGCCAGTTTTGAGACGAGCGGCGAAAGGCTGGGTAGTGTGATGTGGGGAGCCTTTTTTCCCGCCGCAGCCGGCTCACCTTCTTTGGCTTCTTCAGGCTTTCCCCGCCAGCGCCGCAGTCCTTCTCGTGAGGGGTCGAAGCGCCCGAACCAGATTGCCGAGAGCAGGATCAGCCCCAGGCCAAAGACCGCCCACAACCACTGCCCGACGACAATGCCCGGGGTCCAGGCAAGCCCGGGCCAGTTGAAGACCCTAAATTGTGGAGCGGTGGGGCTGGCCTGAACGCCCATTAAGGAAATCTGTTCATTGGGGTAGGCCGCGAGGACCCCGGCAGATAACGACTCGCGAAAGACGTTGAAGCCCATCGGGTCTTTGAGTGCGGGCAGCTCCATTATCGCCCCTGTCTGCGTGATCACGCTCGAGGCACTGACGCTCTCACCGGCTGCCATCGAATCTTTGACCACAGCCAGCAACGTTCCCCCCACAAGCACTGCCATGAGTAAGAAAAGCCACAGGAAGAAGTAGACTGCGTTGCCCAACGCCCCGCGCAGCCAAGGAACAGTCTCGAAGACCACGGCGAGGGCGGCGATCAGCGCCATGAAGGGCAGTCCGACGGCGAGAAACGGCATCAGCAGAGCGCCCAAGTCCAGCGCGGCTTCCCCCTTGAGTAGCACCATAACCGCCGCCGATGCCGCCAGGATCAGTTCCAGCACCGAAAGGACTGCGAAGTTGCTGATCCACTTCCCGATCAGGTAAGTTGCCCGCCGAACTGGTGTGGTGGCGATGATCTGCCCCACACCGGTGCGGATATCGCGCTCGATGCAGTCGATGACCAGGTAAAAGCCGAACAGGCCCAGGAAGGAGTTGGTCACCAGCACGGTCATCGTGCCGACCCAGGCCGAGTTGAATTCACCCCGGAACCGGAAGACGAGCGAGGACAGGTCGCCCGATATCAGATAAAAGAACACCGTGCCGTTGTTGACCAGCACGCCCAGGTAGATGATTGCCGCCAGGGTCAACAAAAAGCGGTAACGCCGGGTGCGTTCGAAGAAATCGGCCAGAGCCAGGTGGTAAAGAACATTCAGGGTTTTCATGCCAAACCTCCCTGGCGCTGCGCCACCATCGAAAGGTACACATCCTCCAGGTTGGGCGTCACCGGCCGGGCTTCCGGGCAAGGCTTCGCCTCAGAGACCGCCCGCACCTCCACTCCATCCATACGCCGCATCGTGCCGCTGACCAGGAACTGTTGTTTGAGCGTGGGCAGTTCCTGGCTGGCGGTCATCCATTCCCACACGGAGCCTTCCATCTGCTTGAGCAGCTGCTCCGGACGGGCGCGGACTTTCAAATGTCCTTTATGGATGATGGCGATATCCGTGGCGGTCGATTCCACATCCGAGACGATGTGCGTGGAGAGGATGATGATTCGGTCGCCGGACAGGTCTGAGAGCAGGTTGCGGAAGCGCACCCGCTCCTCCGGGTCCAGCCCCACGGTCGGCTCGTCCACGATCAACAGCCGCGGATCGTTGAGCAGCGCCTGGGCGATGCCCACGCGCTGGCGCATTCCGCCGGAGTAGCCGCCCAGCGGCCTGCGGGCGGCTTCGCGCAGGTTGACCAGGTCCAGCAGGTCGGAGATTTTCTGGCGGGCCTTTTTACCGCTCATGCCCTTGATGGCTGCCATGTATTCGAGGAACTCCTGGGCGGAAAGGTTGGGGTAGACGCCAAAGTCCTGCGGCAGGTAGCCCAGCACTGAGCGCAGCGCCTCCGGATCTTTGACTACATCCTGGCCGTTCCACAGGATGGTGCCCTGGCTGGGTTTGGTGATGGTTGCCAGCATGCGCATCAGGGTGGATTTACCCGCCCCGTTGGGGCCCAACAGGCCGAGGATACCCGGGGTCAGCTTCAGGGTGAAGTCCTTCAGGGCCTGCACCCCTCTATAAGCCTTGCTCAGGTTTTGAGTTTCAATTACCAGTGAATTGGAAGTGTCCATTTTTTCTCCTTTCAGATAACCACTACTTCCGACTTTTCGATTCACATCATCAGGGTATTTCGTTGAACTTATCAAAGGCAATCCACTTCTTTCGGTCAGTGATTTTATTCGAGCCAACATGGATCACATTGCCAGGTTTTCTATATAGCTGTTTGAAACGAAATCTTCTACTCCTTGCTGGTTTAAGCACTTAATAACCGTCCGCGGCGGAAAATGCGGTTGCCAAACCAGATCAGCAACCCGTCCAATAGCCAGAAAACCAACCCCAGCAGCAACACCGCGAAAATGTTGAAGTACATTACGCCAGATATCTGCGCATAGAACAACCCAAGCACTGGCAGCACCACGAGGCCTCCGATCTGATAGGCATCCTGATATCCTTGTGCTCGCGCTGAGGCCAGCACCATCACACTTAATCCCAATCCTGCCACTGCCGGGACAACCCAAATAATCATCACCAGCCACATGACATTTGGAAAAAACAGGTGACCCATGTGAGACCAGGAAGCCGTATTCGCCGTGATAGAGTACAAAACGAATCCAGCCAAGGCTGTGGCGACGGCGGCCAGCCAGGCAGAAAGCAGCTTGGCCACGAACAATTCCCGGTCAGTGGTCGGGGTGTAAAGCAGCGCTTCCATTGTCTTGCGTTCCTTTTCTCCAGCAAAGCTATCCGCAGCAACGGTAGTGGCCACTATGAGCGGGATGAGCAAGAACATCGGTGCCATCATGTGCACCAGCAAAAATACGGTCGCTTTCTGACTCATATTCAGCCCGGACAATTCTTGCTGTAAGCCGGGCTGCATTTTGCTAATCAATTTCTCGATGGTGCCGGCATCTGGATTTAAGTTATTGACAAGGCCAGGGATCAGGAAAGACAACCCAGGAAACACGACAAAGAAAACCAGGAAGGTGATGAGTAATGGCACCACCAAGCCTTTATTCTGCAGCACAACCTTCAGGTCTTTTCGAATGATCGCAAAAATCGCGCGTCCGTTCATTGCACACCTTCCTTCTCCTCATGGAGTGTAAAGTACACCTGTTCCAGGTTTGCTTCCTGGGGGGCCAGGCGGTAAACCCGGATATGGTTCTGCACCAGGCAGTCCAGCACTTCCGGGATGGATTCGTGTTTGTTGATGGTTACAATCAGAGCGCCGTTAGGCTGTGCCGGTTCACCAAGCACAAGTTTTGGCAGGCTGCGCAATACGCCCAGGGTGGTTGGAACTTGTTCTGCGGGCACTTCTATTTCGACATTTAACCGGCGAACGTACTGGCTGGTCAGTTCAGCCGGTGTGCCCAACGCCACCAACCGCCCGTGCTCCAATATGGCGACCCGGTCGCATAGCTTCTGGGCTTCCACCAGATTATGGGTGCACAGGAAAACGGTGCAGCCTTCCCGACGTGCCATGCGCTCGATCAGATTGTTCACATGATGTGCAGCGATGGGGTCCAGCCCGGAGGTCGCCTCATCGAGGAAGAGCAGCTCCGGCTTGTGAAGCAGAGCCCTTGCCAGGGCCAGGCGCTGCTTCATTCCCTTGCTATAGCCACGGACTTTCTCCTGCGCACGGTCTGCCAGGTCGAACTCGGTCAGCAAATCCTTGATACGGGTGCTGACGTCTGCTCGGGGAATGCCATATAGTTCGGCATAGATACTCAAGTTGTCCCAGGCTGTCAGACGCTCATCCATCGATGGGGTCTCGGTCAGCACCCCGGTGCGGGCACGCAAAACCGGGCCATCCACCTGCGGGTCAAGGTCAAGTACACGCATGCTGCCGGAGGTCGGTTCGATCACCCCGTTAAGCAGACGCACCGTGGTGGTCTTGCCGGCGCCGTTGTGGCCCAGGAAACCGAAGATCTCTCCCGCATACACTTCAAGCGAAAGTTTGTCAACAGCCACTTTCTGCTTGAAAACGCGGGTAAGCTGGTTTATGGTTATTACGGTTTTATTCATAACATCACCTCACAGTTCTCAGCGCAATAGGTCTTGTTCAAGTTGTTCGATTCAAATGCCTGGGAAGTAAAAGATGCCATTTTTTCTCCTTTCAGTTTGCTTGGATTTCAGAACATTTGCGACTCATTGCTATGTGATCTCGCCGAATTCATCAAAGGCAATCCAGTCCAATCGATCCGTGATCTTGTTTGATGGAATATGGATTACGCCGATTTTGTGAGCAGAAGCAAATTCCACCAGAAGAACCTGTTTTTTTGCCGACCAGTGGTTGTACTGGTCCTCGGTTAATTGGAGCCTGGGCTGCAGCTCTTTCAAGCTGCGGGAGAGGTCTTCATCCGGGCCATTCATCACAGGTAGTACGCGAACCACGCTGGCTGTTACACGCAGATCGCATTCATCCTTGTCCCTCAGGAAATACAGGCTGTCGCCTGGACTCGCAGCTTGCATGGTTGGTGCTGCAGGATCGAATTCTTTTACAAGCATACATTTCACTCCACTTAGAATTTTCTCAAGCTCGCCTGCGTGTGTATCAAGAAAAACCAGATAATTCATTGAAACCATTCCTCATCAGTAATCTATGCACAATATAGAACAAAAACTCCTCGGGCACATCCATCCGCCGAGGAGTTATAGGTTATCCTTTGGATTATATTTTTTCTTATACCAAAGTAGGATACCCCGATTATAGAGATGCTAATTTATGCCTGATTGCATAAGCAATTGCCTCTGCCCGGCTGGAAACCTGCAGCTTGGAGAGGATATTGCTGATATGGGCTTTCACGGTTGTGATGCTGATGACCAGTGCATCGGCAATATGCTGGTTGCTTTGTCCCTGTACAACGAGTTTCAATACCTCCTGCTCGCGTTCGGTCAAGTCAACCAGTGGCTGCTGCGGTGGGCGGGTTGCATTAATAAGCGCCTTGGTGGCTTCGGGGGAAAGGGTCGATTTACCGGATGCCGCGTCCCGGATGGCCTTTGCCAGCTCGTCGGCAGTAACATTCTTGAGCAGATAGCTGATCGCTCCCACGGCAAGCACATCATGCACAAGCTCCTCTTCTTCAAAGCTGGTCATGGCTATGATTTTGATATCCGCATGATCGGCCAATATTGCCCGGGTGGCCGCGATGCCGTCCATCTCCGGCATCATTAGATCCATGAGAATCACATCCGGTTTCCTGACCTGACAAAGGCTTACGGCTTCCAAACCGTTTTTTGCTTCGCCCACCAGTTCCAAATCGTCATAAGCTTTCAAAAAGGTTGCTAATCCACTTCGAACTACATTATGGTCATCAACTAACATCACGCGGATCGTCTGAATGTTATCCATCGGTTCATTCCTTCCCCGTTGATTTCCAGTCCAGTTCAACGGTTGTACCCTGGTTTAGCTGGCTTTCAATCTTCAAAGTGGCTCCGATCGAATTGGCCCGTTCACGCATAATCGCAATCCCCAGGTGGTCAGGGGTGATTAAGGTGGGATCAAAACCAAGCCCATCATCTTTGATATACAGGTTCATGTGACCAGGCTGGCATTCCAAATGGATCACCACCTCACGAGCGCCCGAATGTTTGGCAATATTATTCAAAGCCTCCTGCGAGATCCGATAAAAAACGATCTTCACTTCATGGGTTAGTTCGCAGTTCCCTTTGACATCCAGGGAAACAGGAACACGGACGCGACCCACAAATGCGTCCACCAGCTGGGTGAGCAAAGATTTGATGTCAACCCGCTCTAAAGATTCGGGCCTCATCTCCAACAGTAAAGTCCTCATCTCCGCCAACGCTCCACGCGTCAGCTGCCGTAGTTCCTCCAGGTTCCGCATCCCTTCTTCGGGGTTGCGTTGCCAGATGCGGGGGATCACATCCGCGATCAGATTGGCGGAGAAAAGCGTTTGTGTCACCGCATCGTGGAGTTCGCGCGCCAGGCGGCCCCTCTCGGCCGCAATCGCCGTTTGTTCTGCCTGTTCATACAAATGGGCATTTTCAACTGCCACGCCAATCTGCTGCCCGATCGTTTTCAGAAGCGCCATCTGCTCCGGCGGAAAGGTCCGGCTCTGATTCGTGCTGAGATTGAGCGATCCGACCATTCTGCCTTTGGCCATCAGCGGAATCGCAATAACCTGCTCGACCCCTAAAGCCGCCAACCTCTCCCTGAGCGCACTTTCCGTAGGCAGCTCCACGAGTGTCCAGATCACCGGCTCACCCCGGCGGCCCGCCACGCCGGCGGCGCTTTGCCTCAAGGGTAACCTTTCGCCCAGGTCGGCAAAGGTGGGTGGCAGTCCGCGAAAGGTCATCACGCGGAGATGCGCCTCCTCCGCCTCTGTTCCGGTATTCGCCGCCTCGCCTTCGCCGCCCTCGATTCGATAAGCGATGCCATGCTCCATCCCGGTCAGTTCCATGATCCGCTCCAGGGCGTCCGCCATGATTTCGTTGAGATTGAGCGAGCTGCTCACACGCGCAGCGATGGCGTTGAGCGTGGCCAATTCATGGGTGCGCTCGGCGACTTTTTTCTCCAGGGAAGAATACAATTCGTCCAATTCTGCCGACATCAGATTGAACTGGTCGGCCAGGATTTCAATTTCGTCGCCCGTTTTCACCTCAATCCGGTGTTTGAACTGGCCATCGGTCAACTGCTCGGAAGCATGGATTAACTTCTGGATCGGATTGGTAATGTGCCTGACCCCGTAGGCAGTCACCAGCACTGGCACGATCACGCCTAAAGCGAGCAAGACCAAAATAAGCCTCTGATAAGGTAGTGTCGGCTGCATGATCGCATTCCAGCTCTGCTCAGAGACGAGAATCCAATAGATATGGGGATCTTTATTACGAACCAATGAACTATAGCTAATCACCTTGTCTTCCAGCCCATTTTGGAACCGGATACTCTTACTCTCACTTTGAAGGAGCTGTTGTATGGAGGCTTCTTGAGATAAATCTCTACCCAGTTGTGCTAAATCGGGGGAAAAAATGATACGCGCGTTTCCATCAAGGATATACACATTCTGGCCAAGGGACAAACTATTTACGGTTGTGTAGAGAATGTTCTGTTCATTTGGTTTAATGGCTAAGCAATAATAGCCCGCTCCAATAAATTTGCTCAGTTTGTTGTGCATAGGCCAGATGACACAAACAATCCCCGCCTCGTCCATCCCGATGGATTGAATATTAGTAATCGGACCTCCACCTGGAGGATTGTCGCGCACATAACGAAATTGGGAGGTGTCGGACCAGTCCTGACCAATCAACTCCGGTTGCTCGGGTTGTGATTTGAATACTATTCCATGTTGATCGACAAAATAAATTCCCCCATCAAAAACAGCCAAGTTCGGCGCGCGGTCCAGGATATTCTGAGCACGGACTTCAGGTGATAATTCGGGATTCGTATCGATATTCAAGATAATTGCTTGCAGCGAAGGATTAATTAGATTATTGATCCCGTCGGCGGCCTGAATCACTTTTGTATTGAGAATCTCCAAATCCTGCTTGATGGCCAGGTCCCCGAGTACTTTTTGGTAGGAATAATAAGTGAACCAGGCCACAGCAGAAAGAATGATCACCGTGGGCACAAAAGACCAGGCAATAATTTTGACTTGCAGGCTGCGCCACCAGTTCTTTTTCATACTTGACTCAAGGTCATCAGTTAGCAGGCAGCATTAGAAATAATCTCTGATAACCCCTTATAACACTAAAAGGATTCTAGGAAAAGGATAGCTTCCCTTCTCATCCTGCAATTATCCCTATATACAGTATCCCCTTGGAGGCAATTCTATACACGGGTGTTCGCAAGGCCGTCACGGTTGAATGGACCTGCTGACCACAAAAACCACAACATAATAAGGCGCGCCATCCCCTTTCACGGCGCCGTAGATTTGCCCAGCCGCATTAATGATCCTCCTCGCAATTGACCGAGAGCAGCGTCAAGCCCAGGTCTCGCAGCTTGGCGATCAGCCCATAAAGTGCTGCCTGGTCGATTATCTTTCCGCTCAAGACAGTCTCATGCTCGGAGATATGGGCGATTGAAAAATTGTCCAACCACTCGGCCCAATCTTTGTCGATGTTTCCTTCGATCCGTATTTCAACCCGCTGCATAGGTACTCCGGTAGTTTCGTCAGCCGAGGGGACTGGAGACCCTCCGGTCCCCTCGGTTCAGCTTTTTATTTCAGCTTTCTTCGGCTTTTCCAAACAGTTTACGCATGTTGACCCACTGCTTGACGATCAGGTAGGTTCCCAGGATGAGCAGCAGGAAAGCTCCTTCCAGGTTTTTGACTCCAAATAGCTGCACCAGGCCCCCGACGATGGAGAGGATACCCAGGACGGTGGTAAAGCCGCTCATCTTGATCTTGTAAAAGTATCGCGCCGCGTTCAGGCCAAGCATGATCACACCGACCCCGATGGACCAGAGCCCTTCAGGCGCTTGATTTTTTGGTACCAGCATGAACCCGGCGATCATGATCAGGAAGCAGCCCCACGCAATCGCCTCCATGCGTTTATTCAGGGCAGCTTTTTGGAGATCAATATTGGGTTGAACGATCGTTTCTGTATTCATTTTTTCTTCTCCTTATCTTGATATTGAGGGGTTGTTACCGGCAATCGCCGGCTGGGCCAAATCAGTTTGTTTCTTCTTCACCTGCCAGAAAAAACGCAGGAGAACAATCGCCACGATCCAACGTATCACTCCATAGACCAGCCCAAGCATCGGGTTTGGCAGCACCGAGGTGATATAACCGCTGATCGCATTCGAGCCGCCGTGGTGCAACAGGTTCATGAAGGCGCTTTGTGTACGGTTGTAAAGCCAGGTTTCTATGAACGAGGCGGCCAAAATACTGCCAACAATGTATATCAAGCACTGGATGGCCGCCTGGACAAGTGCAGCCGGCACCGATGAACCAGGCTGGTTGAGGCTGTTAAAGTAAACTGGTATAAATGCCGGCCAGTGCCACAATCCCCATACCAACCCAAGCAGTAAGCCGGCCTTCTTGGCAGTGTAATGTTCCTGAAGCCTGGG
The DNA here is from genome assembly GCA_963831885.1 of uncultured Chloroflexia bacterium. Taxonomy (GTDB): domain Bacteria; phylum Chloroflexota; class Anaerolineae; order Anaerolineales; family Villigracilaceae; genus UBA877. The sequence continues at coordinate 188,642 of CAWHSJ010000008.1, forward strand.
TAAAGCATAGCCCCGCCAACCAGGTTCCTCCATGCCGCTGGTCAGTAGTTCATAGAGCGCGTAAGGCAGGATGAATGCCAATGGAGCCGCCATCATCCCCACTGTCGGGAATGGACCTGCCACCAAACCGATCAAAAGGAGAGGCACAAAGACGGCCAGGATCAACCAGAGCAGGTCACGATAGCCGCCTCCTCCCACTCGCCATCTCGTCACTCGCTTCCACCAGTCGTGCAGGTCGCCTTCAATTCGGGCCATGATGATTGCTGCGATCATCGGGCCATAGGAGCTGAATGTGGCCAGGATGGCCAGAAGTATGTGGAGACCGTCTTGAAAGCCGGTCTTCATGAGTGCCCCGATGGTAGCGGCAGTAGGTAAGATATAACCATGCTGTTCGGCAATGATGAAGGAAGGCACCATGAAAGCCCACGAAATGGCGCAGGCGAGTGCGAAGTAAAGAACTATCGGAATACGTTTTTGAGTCTGGGCGGTCATTTTGAGATTCCTTTTATCTATTTATTCGATACGTTCACTATTTTGACCCGGCCAATCGGGCGGCTTTGGCGGCTTTCTTCGCCCGGCCTTCGACAATGCTCTGGAACACCATGAAGCCAACGTAGCCCGCCAGCGCGACCCAACCCAGCACATCGCCGATGGTCGTGTAGGGAGCCTTCCCCGAACCCAGGGTAACATCGCCAACCAGGGTCACCCGCGAGCCGTTGATGTCTGTATCCAGCGCCACCAGGCTGCCGTCGGGATTGATGATGCCTGAGACGGTGGCCACGCCGCTGATCACTACTGCCATGCGGTTTTCGACTGCGCGGAACAGGGCATTTGTCCAGGCCTGTTCGCCGAACCCGCCAAATTCGCGGTAGGGGGCGGCGATGAGCTGTGCGCCGTTGGCCGCCAGTTTGCGGGCCACATCGGTGTAGTTGGCATCATGGCAGATCAGGGTTGCCAGTTTGCCCAGGGGTGTGTCAAAGACCGGGAACACACCCGCCGAGGGGGTGGCCGGTTCACCGATCATCCAGGTGTGGTACTTGCCATAAACCTGCGAGAACTTGCCTTCCGGCGAGAGCATGACCGCCTCGTTGCGCCACGGCTGCTCTTCTATCGCCACCACGTAAGTGATAAACAAGTATGCGTTGGTGTCTTTTGCCAGGAGGCGGAACTGCTCGGTGTACTCCACTTGCGGGTCAAAGTTGAACATCATTTCAGGGGTGTAAATGATCCTTGCTCCCTGTGCGGCGGCTTCACGTGCCTGTTCAGCAAATGTATCGAAACGGACCTGTGAAGTGTTGACTTTATCCTGAAAAGCCGGCAGGGGGAAATCCGGCCGGATGCTCGCCACCCGTACTTTGGGCGTGGCCGGCATGGTGTTCAGGATGACCAGGCTGAGGCCGATCCATGCCACCAGGGTGGCGCCTGTGCCTATCAACCAGCGCCGGGTCGAGCGGGCTTCCACCCGGGTGACATCCGCTGCGGTCCATTTGCGATCGAGCCAACCCATGGCTGCCTGTGCCAGGGCATAGTTGCACAAGATAATGACCAGGTTCAATCCGTAGACGCTGAAAACCGAGATGGGCTGGAGCAGCCAGGCTTGCGTGGCCTGGGTATAACCGATGAACGCGCTCGTCGCGATCAAGGGGATGAACGTTGCCCGGATCATCTCGAAGCCCACCCAGCCGAACACACCCTGCAGGATGAACCAGCGATACTTCGTCAATTCATGGAATTTTCTATCCCTGGCCAGGAAAAAATTGAGGCTGGCGATCCAGAGACCAAGGTACTGGAAGAATGGTCCAAACTCAGGGCCGAAGAGGCGTGCCAGGAATGGACCCAGCCAGACCGCCGAGTAAATGGTGGCTGCCAGGCTGGTCCACTTGGCCGGTAGCAATCTGTACTGCGCCAGCAAGGCGGGCACGAGCGCGAACCAGGCCAGCGGCCAGAGTCCGTAAGGCGGAAATGAGAGCAGCAGCATCACGCCGCTGAGGGCCGATAGGGCGATCCCCAATGCAAACCGCATGGCTGTTGCCCGGGTGGCGACATTTTCTTTCTTTTGAGTAAGAGAAATTGTGGTCATCGTGCCTCCGTTTCTGCATTTACTTTACTGTATCCATCGATAAACTTCATCTACCGATCGGTAGATTCAGGGGGTTTATTTAAAAAATAAACCACGGGTGATGGTCTGCAGGATGACCGTCACCCGTGGTCCGTCAGGCGGATGTCAATTCGTTGGACTGGTGCTATTCAATGGCCTGTGCCATCACTTCCCGGATGGCATCGATCACCACCCCCGGCTGGTCCAGCGGGATCATGTGACTGCTGTCGGGGAACGTAGCTCGACCGTAACGGCGGCACGTGTAGCTTGGTCTGAAGAATATTATCTGGCACTTCTCCTCCTGTATTCCTTTACGCCAGTCCCAATTCCTTCGCCCGCATCGCCGCTTCGGTACGGTTCCTGGCCCCCAATTTTCCGCACACATTATGGATATGAGTTTTCGCTGTGCCCGGGCTGATGACCAGTTGTGCCGCGATCTCCCGGTTTGAGAGACCCGCCGTCACCAATCGCAGCACTTCGACCTCACGATCGCTAAGCGCCTCTATCAGATCCGCTTGTTCATGTTTCTCTTTCCGGCTTTTGACTTCCTTTGCTGCCAGGATCCGCCCTGCGTATTCCGGTTCGATACCGCGCAAAGCCGCCTCCTGGATGAGCGGGAAAATATCCGCGCCCGCCTCTACAAAACTACGGATAAACCCCTCCGGTTGACCCATGCGCAGGGCATCTGAGATGAATTGCACTGCCTCCTCAATGCTGCTCGCGGCCAGGCTTTGCAGGATGCGCACAACCAGTCTCCCATATCCCCACCCTTTGGCAGAAGCATCCTCGAAAAGTGTTTTCAACGCTTTGGCAGCCTGTGCCTTTTCTCCCTGAAAGATCAGCATGCGTGGACGGGTCAGGCCCATGAAACGGTAGAAGGAGTGGGCATCCACATCTGCATTGACTTTTGTTGACCAGAGAGAGAGCATTTGAGTGTCTCTTCGTGCCAGTGCCAGTTGCACGCCCAGCGCAGCGGTACGACTGTGCACGACCGCCGGAAAATCCCTCGCCAGCGCATCTGCTTCGGCCAGCGCGGCCAGTGCCCCGGCCTCCTCTCCCTGTGCCCAGGCAAGGGCAGCTTTCAATAATTGCCCGGCTTGCTGGAATTCCACGTTACCGCTGTGCTGGCTCAAAACCAACCCCTTTTCGAGATGTTCAACCGCTTTTGGCAGGTCGTTCCATTCAAGATGGAGGCTGGCAAGGTCGAAATGGGCCAGGCATAATATGGGTATTTGGCCTCCGGCCAGGATCAACTTTTCCAGTGTTGCCGAGGCTTGGTGAAGTTTCCCTTGTACGGCGGAGATGCGGGCCGTAAATATCTGTGCGGTCATCATGGCAAAGAAATTACCCGACTTGCTGTTCAGTTCGCAAGCCTGTGCCAGCACCGGTTCAGCTTCCGCTATCCTCCCCTCGTGCCAGTATGCCAGCCCCAGGTTTATGGCGATGTTGCCGCGTCCTATCACCTCTGCATCGGGTAAAAGCGCAAGCGCCTGCTCTGACTTTTCGATTGCCCGGGAATTATCCCGCAGGCTGCGCGCCAGGAATGCCTGTGCGGCGGCAACCTGCCCCAGATAAGGAGAACCGGGTTCGGCTGATTGTTCCGCCTGTTCCAGTAATGGTGACGCCAGATCGAACTTGCTCGCCAATAGCGCTGCCCAGGCATAAGCCATGCACAGGCCAGGCTCTGCACAGACAACTTCCCGGGGTATTTTGCCAAACCAGTCCAGCAGCGTGCTGGTCTCCCCGCGTTTAAGCATGTCCGTGGTTGCCGTGCCAATCAGCCGAGCGGCATTACTCCAATCTTGAGCCGAGAGGGAATGTCCCACTGCATCTCGCAGGAGCCTTTGCGATTCGTACCACTGGCTGGCATGTTGGTGGAGCGCAGCCTGCGGGATACCCTCCACCCGCAGACGATGCCGCAGCAATTCCATAAACAAATGATGATAGCGATACCACGTCTGGGATTGATCCAAAGGAACAATGAACAGGTTCGCCTGTTCCAGCGCTGCGAGTATTTTTTGGCTGCCGGCCTTCTCCACCACTGCGTCGCACAGGGGTGCCGATAGTTGTTCGAGGATGGAAGTCTTGAGTAGAAATTCCTTTACATCCGGGGTCTGCCGCTCGAAAACTTCCTCGATCAAATAGTCCAGTATATACCTGCTGCTGCCGGTAAAGGATCGTATAAAAGAGCGTGGGTCAGCGCGTCCTTGCATCGAAAGGGCGGCCAGTTTTAATCCGGCGATCCAGCCTTCAGTATGAGCCTCTAATGCGGTGATATCGCCTGCTTCGAGCAACAGGCCCATCCTGCGGTTGAGAAATTCTGTCGTTTCATCCTTTGTGAAACGCAAATCCTCCTGCCGGATTTCAAGAAGCTGCCCGCGGGCGCGCAGCCGCGCCACCGGCAGAAGTGGGTCTTCGCGTGTCAGGAGAACCAGGTGCATGTTTGCTGGCTGGTTATCCAGGATAAAGGCAAGTTGTTGGTGGATGGGGGGAGTGTGGATGGAGTGATAATCATCAAGGGTCAGGATGTACGGCGTGGGGATGCCTGCAAGTTCGTTGACCAGCGAGGTCAAAATAATGTTGGGCGGTGGCGGTTGTGGTAATTGCAAGAGGGATAGTGTCGTGCCGCCGAACCCCGGCTGGGTCTGGCGAAGGCAGGCGATCAGGTACGCCAAAAAAAGAGCCGGATCATTGTCGCTTTCATCGAGGGAAAGCCAGGCAACCATCACCTTTGATTTATTACCCGTTGTGGGAGTTGCAAGGTTGAGTGAATGCAGCCACTCGCTGACCAGCGTGGTTTTCCCAAACCCTGCCGGTGCTGAGACGAGAGTCAATTTCCTCACGAAACCATCCTCCTGCCATAGCCCCGCGTTCAAGCGCTCAACCAGGCGCATACGCCGGACAACATCCTTGCGCAGGATGGGAAAACATAGTTTTGTGGCCAGGATTGGATTGTCCATACTATTTATTATTATATAACCGACCCTTTACATTTTTTCCTTAACAATTGCAATCGTTCTGGACCGTAAGTGGTCAACGGTCATGCCTCCCGAGCGTCCCTATCCACGCTCCCAGCCTGGCTGTATAAACTACGACATTGAAAGAGTAACTCAGCAGGAACAGGAAAATGGCCGGTAACATGAGCGCGATTCCTGCAAGCAGGGTTCTGAACAGGATCACGCCAGCATATACCAGCAAGAGCATCCCGCTGATCAAAATCAGGTAACGATACGCCAGGATGAGATGGACCAGGTACATTTCAAGCCGTTCACGCGCCAGCCGCTTCCGATTGAACATGACTCCTTCCTAATCCGGTTTATTCCTTTTCGCCTCTTCTTCATCAGCGCCCTTCGGCGATCTTGATGATTCCGGCGACTGCCTGGTCTGCTGCAGTGAGGGAATCAGTGCCTTCGTTTGTGCATACGAGGATCGCGAAGTCCTTCTCAGGCGCAATCCACACGTCCGCCAGGTACATGGTGTTGCTTCCAGTGTGAGTCAGCGCTTTTCCGCCTGCCCAATCTCTGTTGGCAACCAGCCAACCCAGGGCATAGTCGCCGCTAAAATGAGGAGTTTGAAGCATCTGGTAGCTTTCCGGTGAAAGCAGTCCGGGCTCTCCCCGGGCTCCCCGTAATTGGTCCTCAATGAATAGCGCCCAGTCTTGGATCGTGCTGTGAACCCTGCCCGCAGGGCCAAGCACGGGTGGATTGTCGACATCAGGTCCATTGGACGCCACGGGTTTACCCAAAGCCAGATGCCCCCACGGTTGGTCTAACATTCCTGGGGTGCCCAATCCGCCAAATCCGGCAGATACCATTTTGAGAGGAACGAATACCTTTTGGGTGATGGCGGTTTCCCAATCCGTGCCGGTGACTCGTTCGATCATGGCTCCAACAATGATGTATCCGAGGTTGGAATAGAAATACTTGGTCCCGGGAATGCTCAGTGGCTTCTCCCGGAGTGCCATATGGACTGCCTGGAGCCTCTGATCACGCACGGAGATCGACTGGCTTATGGCGCCATAGTCCAGGTTGGCCGGCAGGCCGGCTTCATGGGAAAGCAGCTGCAGAAGGTTCACCTCACGAAAGCCCGGGTCAAAGGCCTCGGCCAGGTCCGGAAAAACCTCGGCAGCGGTTGTAGTCCACTCCAGCTTCCCCTCCTCCACAAGAATGGCTGCGAGGGTCGCGGTCATTGCCTTGGTGTCAGATCCGAGATGCCACAGGTCGTTTGTGGTCACCGGGCTGTCCGTACCCCATCTCCGAGTACCGCTGGCAGCAACCCTCTGCAAGCCCTCGCTGGTAATGAGGGCGGCTGCCATGGCCGGAACTTTGGATGACTTCCTGACCTGCCGCAGAACGGCGAGAAGATCTGCATCCCCAACGCCATCGTTGGAGGCTGCGTTCGCCGGGAGACCTCCGGGCGTTACAATGCAGCCCGTACACGCTGACAACAGGAAAACGGATAGGATCGTGAGCTTGAGATACCTTTGCATACCTGCCTCCTGGGTTCGAGCGCCCCCCTGGCGGCTTCCATCTCTTCCAGGCCGCCTGACTATGCTTATGAGGATAATTTTCTGTACAACGCCATCTATATTCTAGAGTAAAACCATAAGCGATACAAGTACATGGCTGACCTTCGGACAACAGTTCGGAAAGTTAGCAAGGAATCGTCAAAAGTGGGATGAGCGGGCAAAGAACGCCACGGACTCACCCCGCCTCCCGCCAATCCAGGCGGGCTTGAATTGGCCTGGTCGTTGTTCACAAAATCGCCGCATCAAAGTATGATAGAGTTTGTTTGATGCAAAGAAATTGAGCCAGGAGCAGCAGGATGAACATAAAATGGTACCTTCTCAATGCCGGAGTCCTTCAGGAACAAGCCTCTCTGGACGGGTGGCAGCAGACCACCTCTGCCGCTGGCAATGAAAGCTGGTTCGATATTTCGCCGGCCGACCCGCAGGAATTGCGCTTATTCCTGGAACAGTTTGACCTCCATCCCCTCCAGATCGCCCGCTGCATGGATTCGGTCAATGATCCGGGAGTGGTCTCTTTTGGGAATAGTTTGCTGATGGAATATCCGCTCGCATTCGATGCGGAATCGGAAGAGCCGGGCTATCTTACGATCATCCTGAAAGATTCGGTCCTCACCACCATCCGCCATGGTCCCATTCCTGCCCTCGACGAGTTGATCCAGGAACTGACGACCCAAAAAATATCCCCCCTGCGGCACTTGCCGCAAATCGTTTACCTTATTCTCGACCAGTTTGCAGATCTGAATGTGGATGCGCAAATAGATATCCGTGAAACGATTCTGCACCTGTCGAAGAACCTGGCCGATAACCCCGCTTCGGTCAACCCGCAGGACCTATCCCGCCTGCGCTGGAAGGTGGACAAGCTGGTTTCGTTGATTGAGAACCAGCTCTACTGCGTTTCCGGGCTGAGTGCTTCCGATAACAAATCCTTGCAGGAATCGCACCGCCAGGCCTATATTCAAGACCTTGTCTCTGAAGCGGAGATCGCCCAGCGCGGCATCTATCGACTGGAAAACCGCCTGAACAGCCTCTACAGTGATTACCAGGTGGCTGGCAATGACCGGGTGGAAAAGCGCCTGCGTTTCCTGACCATTGTTTCGATGATCACCTTGCCGTTGGGGCTGATTGCCGGATTATTGGGCATGAACGTTGGCGGCTTACCCGGGACCTCCTTCCATTTCGGCTTCCTGGTCGTAGTGGCATTGATGCTGGTTATCGGATTGCTTGAGTATTGGTATTTCAAACGCAATGGCTGGTTTGATTAGTGACCGTTTCGCCTGCCAGGCCCTGAGAGGAGCGCCATGACGTACTTTGTCATGGCGCGCAGACGAAGGGCCCTGTAAGGCCGGGGAGGATATTTTGCTGCCTTTATCTGCAAAAATCCATTCACAGAAGTTTGTGTAGTTACAGAAAACGAGGGGCACGCCTCCCGCCAATCCCAGGCGGGTTGTTTTGTTTATGGAGTTCTCTCGATAAATTCCCGCAGGGCGTCTTGTGCCTGCTGGTTGATGAGTTCGTAATTCCTGGTTTCCAGCGCAGCATGTTCGACAGCCAGGTGTGTTTTAATGATTTCAACCAGCGCCCGTGTGAACTGGCGTCCGATCTTTCCTACTTCACGGAGGAGCCAGTCTGCCGAACCCGTCACCGGCGCAGGTATGGCACTGGGAAGGGGACGCTGAAGTACAGGAGGGATTAGCTTCTGCAGTTTGCTTACATCCGGCGGATCAACAATGACGCATTTTTCCCGCAAGTCGGTTAGACGATCGGCCTTATTAAAGATAGGCTCATATTGCATCTTGGCCGTTTCGGGCAAAGGGCTCCTGGGCCAGCGATCCCTTTTTTCTCCTCGAAGATGAGGCCAATCCAGGTCAAGTAACCGCAGCGCCGCCAGATTATTGTCCTTGAAATCCATTGCAAGCTGTCTGTCCTCCATAAACACCTTGAGTGTGTTTACAATCTCCCCCTGGATTCGATCGATCTCGATCAGCGCCGGGATGCCGTACAGCTCGCACCCTTTTGGGACGGTGTTGAGGGAAAGTAGTAACTGGATGGTCGCCCGGAGTGGAGCTGGCAGTTTTTGGATCCATTCCACGTGAGGTTGGACGATTCTCCTCAGGAGGGCCAGGATGGACTCGGCTGTTTCTCCTTTGTCCATCAGGTATGGTACTTTGGCCGAGGCGTCGCCGCCCTTCCTCACCATCTCTATCAGCCGCGGATCGTTCTGATACTGGTTTACAACATTCACGATCTTTGTAAATTCGTGCCTTTTGATTTCACTCGACTGCAAGAATATCTCGATGAATGGAGGATCGGGAGCGAGTACATGGAACCGCCTTGTATCAATCGTTATGGGTCGTTGTTTTGGGCCTGCCATACTTCCTCCTTGCATGCCTGTGCCCGGGTTCCGCCAATAGACGGCCTTGTTGCCATTACTCCTTCTGTTATGCATCCCAGGTGAAAAGATCCATTTCACTATCGTTTCTATGATCATTTTCGCGCATTAGCGGGTGTCTTGCAATAAGTACTCATTTAATGGTCAATAGTTCTTACCGTAAGCAAATTTACTCTCCCTTGGGGATGTCCAAAAAACCGCCGGATCCGGCGGTTTTTTGTTCGCATGAGTTGGTTGGCCTTATTATTTACGATTTCTTCCGACTGACTTTATAAACGGCGAGGATTTTGCCTGAGCCTTGCCATGAACGTGTGTGGATTAGTTTAAGCGAAATTGGCGGGCGGCCTACGAAAATCGGTGTGCCTTCGCCGCCGATCAACGGAAAAAATGTCAGGTGCAGTTCGTCCACCAGGTCATGGACCAGCAGGTCGTTCCAGAGCAGGCGGCTCAAGATCACAAGGATGTCTTTACCAGGTTGTTGTTTGAGCGCGGCAATCTCCTTGTATGCGTCCGCTCGTTTAATGATGCGCGTATTTTCCCAGGGGGCCAACTCTGCGGTGGCTCAGATTATCTGAAATAACGATTTTCTCAATGGATTTGAAGAGCGCCGCCATTTCGCGTCTGATCAGCGTGGCATTGGGGTCATCCGGTACACCCGTCCAATACTCTTTGCAACCTAAAAATGAATTGCGACTCAAAAGCAGGAAATCTGCCGCCCGCACCAATTCAACATTATAGAAATCGAAAATATCATCATTTGCATAGTCCTCGTGATAGTAGTCAAACAGCGAGTTGATACTTTTATCCTTCCCTTCATATAAGCCATCCAATGTGACAAAGTTGCTGACAATAAGTTTGCGCATGATCATTCTCCATCTTGACATACTCAATAAAGCGGACCGGCAATTGTATGTGGAAATTATATCCCTCGCCGCGGTGGAGATGCATGCCCGGAGTCGTCCTAAGTGATCTCCTGCATCCACTGTTGGGTATCTTCCGCCTTCACGACGCGCTCGGCTTCGTAGATCAGCTGGTTGAGGCCTCGCCTGCGCCTGATCGGGGCGTTGGGTGGCAGGTAGGCTTCCGGCACCGGCGTCGGCTGGCTGTTCTGAGAGGTATTAAAACAGGGCAACCAGCGCTGGATCAGGTGCCGCTCGGCTGCGTTCAAATCATTCCCCACCATTGCGAATTGGCCGGATTGCGAGCCGAGCAGTTCGATGGTGAATTTCATCGATTTCGGCCAATTGCACCAAATAAAACGCCCCATGATGGAGTGGCCCTTGAAGCCGTTGATCAGGTGTTCCCACACCCGCGCGAACGCGAGATAAGATTGGCCCACATAAAAAACGACTGTTTCATCTCGAAACAGATATAGATCCAGGCTCTTCCAGGTCGCAGGACATTGATCAATGAGCAGGAATCGTTTGAGCGGGATTGTAACGGCCTGATCGTTCATAGGATAACCTCCCATTGGAAACCGGAATCCGGTTTAGTGAATCGTATATAGAAAAAAAGCAGCCCGCGACAGTAAGCGCCGCCAGGTTAACTCATTATACGCCATCAAGCACCTTGCGAAAATGGACCGGCCGTCCCGCCTCTTCGCAGCCGGGACGGCCGGGGTCTCGCCCCCAGTGATGGGGGTCTCGCCCCCAGTGATGGGGGGTAGGGCTGATCTTCGGGCTCCCGTAGGGAGGAGGTCCAGGCCTATCCGCGCGACCGAGACCAGGATCAAAAAGGATTACAGAGTACTGCGTAAATATCAGAACCAGCCCTCCTCGATTTACTGGAGATTCACTTGTATTCAGTTCAGATATTTATGCAAGAAGCAGTAGAATAGGGTTCATGAACATAAACTGTTATCTTTCACCGGGTTGCGGGGCTGAAGAAGGTTTACGCGAAAATATCACCCGCGCCTTGGCCCTGGCAGCTGTCGCTGCTGAGGTGAATATTTACAGGATCGAGGATGAAGAGGCGGCGGTGCGTGGATTGTCCGGCTCGCCTGCGGTCTTTATCAATGAAAAGGAATTACAGCCCCAGAAATCCGTCGGGTTTTCTTGAAGGGTCTTCAGGGATGAGTTTGGACGACTCACGAATGTGCCTTCTGTGGAAACACTGCGGGCAGCCATTGAAGGTCGCTAGGGCCGTTGCTGTTCCTCATTGCTGAGGGGTAAAGGAAATACCTCAACCAGGGTATGTACTAATGCCAAACAGTTTCCGCAACCCGATCCTGCCGGAGTCTAATAGGTGCGGCTCCGCGCCGGTGAGTCAAACCGTTGGGCGCCTAAGACGTAGGTTAACCACCGGGTAAACTTGTCATGAACTCCAGGGAAATAAATTGATAACAAATGCCGAAAACAAAATAACCCTGAAATTTTTGCTGCTGTTTATACCGGTGGCATTTGCTTCATATCTCTTCCACGAGCTTGGACATTGGCTTGTTGGAGAGGTTTTCCAGGAAACGATATGGCCTACGGCTTAAATAATGTGTGGCCCAAAGACGGCCGCTATATTGGTGCGGGGGACGATCTATTGGTTACTATTGGTGGACCTGCATTTACCCTCCTCCTTTCCCTGGCTTTTTTACTGGTTATCGAAAAGTATAAAACCAGGGCTGCCTACCCTTTTGTCCTTTTTCAATTTGTTTTTCGATTTTTGTCCCTTGTGGTTGGGGGATTTGGGGTGCAGGATGAAGCGAGAATATCGGCAATCTCTGGGACCTTGGAATCTATATCCTACCGTGGCAATACATCGAATACTCTGATTTTATTCCTGATGGTGCTGAGAGCCAGCCGTTTACTGGCGGATCAATTTGAAGGGAATAGCTACCATATTTACCAATGGCTACTCTGTGTGATGTTTTGGTCATCGGGTCAAGCAAATTATTTTCGTAACGGGATGGGTGGCGAGATCTTCTGCCAGTATTCACCCCATTTCCCCTTCACCCGGATTTGTTTTATACTGTATGCTAGGAAACCCCCGCTCTGTTTACCAGGAGAAGAAAATGAAACCCCTCGCCGTCCTGCTCATCCTTAGCCTCCTCGCTGCCTGTGCGCCCGCCTTGCCGGCCACTGAGCAAGTTAAAGCCACCGTTCCCCCACTGCCCTCGCCCACCCCTACCCCCACCGCCCTTCCCGTTGCCTTGCCCGGCACCCTGGTTGTCGACCCCTCCATCGACCTCGGCCCCATCAGCCCCTATATCTTCGGCACCAACTACGGCCCCATGCAGGCGGTCGTCCAGGAGCGCATGCCCGACGTTGAGCAGGCTGGCTTCACCGCCCTGCGATTTCCCGCCGGCGCCTGGTCCGACCAGATGGACCTGATCCCCTTCCAGATCGACATGTTCATGGCTTTCTGCAAGCAGGTGGGCGGAGCCCTGCCCACCCTCACGGTCCGCTTGCTCAACGGCACGCCCGAAAAGGCCGCCGAACTGGTCCGCTACACCAACATCGATAAGAAGTACGGCGTGGTCTATTGGAGCATCGGCAACGAGCCCAACCTCTTCGCCGGGCAGCAGCACATCGACTATGACACGGTCACTTTCAACAAGCAGTGGCGTGCCATCGCCCTGGCCATGAAGGCCGTTGACCCGACCATCAAGCTGATGGGACCCGAGACCAGCCAGTGGAATGCCAGCCTGGCCACCACTCCCAAGGACGCCGCCGGCCGCGACTGGATGACCGAGTTTCTCAAAGCCAACGGCGACCTGGTGGATATTGTCACCGTCCACCGCTATCCCATGTATTCCCCCACCAACGGCCCGGTCACCGTCCAGCAGCTGCGCGACGACACCCGCACCTGGCTCGCCCAGATCGATTATCTGAACACCCTGGTCTTCCAGCTCACCGGCAAACACCTGCCGCAAGCCTGGACCGAGGTCAACTCCGACCCCAGCTCGGTAATGTTCAACCCTGCCTCGCCGGATTCCTTCTATAACGCCATCTGGTATGCCGATGTGCTCGGGCAAATGATCCAGGGCAAGGTCTTCATGGTCAACCAGTGGGTCATCTCCCAGCGCAGCGGCGGCCTGGGGCTGCTCTATGGCGCCGACATCCGTCCCACCTTCTATGTGTTCCCCCTCTACAAGAACTTCGGCCGCCAGCAGGTCTTCGCCGCCTCGGGTGTCAAGGATGTGGATATCTTCGCCTCCACCCGCTCCGACGGTGCCCTGACCTTGATGATCATCAACCTGTCGGACGCCCAGCAGACCCTTCCGCTGCAGTTGAAAGGCGGGCTGCCGGGCGATGCCGATGTCTGGCTGCTGGATGCGACCCACAACGCCGCCCATATCGGCCCGCAGTCCTTCCCGGACGACGGCACGATCCTCCTGCCGCCCCAGTCTGCCAGCCTGTACATATTCACCAGGTAGGGGCGGGTTTACCGTGTCCCGACGTTCTTGGTCTGGAGACCCGCCCTTTTTGGTAAAAAACACCCGTAAGGCCCTGAGCGGAGTGCCCTGACGTACTTAGTCAGGGCGCGTAGACGAAGGGCCGTTCATGGGATGATTCCACCCGTAGGGGCGGACCCACGTGTGAGCCTTTTTGGGTAAAAACACCCCTGCAGGGTCATTCTCCCCTCCCCATTTTCGCCTGTCAGAAAATGGGGAGGGGTTGGGGGTAGGGCTCGTTCTTCCTCTTCCCACTCATTCGGATGGCGTTTTCGCCCCGCCTCACCTCCCCCATGTGGACTAGATATAAACTCCCCAACGGATGGATGTGGCTGGGGGATGTTTGTCATAAAATTAATCGTCCGAGTGTTTGTTCGGGCATTCGATGCAGGCTTGTCGGCAATCTATTGTTGTTTTTTTGCGCGGGTACTTTCGTTTACACGGATTCTCGAATAAAAGACGATTAGCCAATGGCCACTGAACTTATTCTCATCCGCCACGGCAATGCAATGCGTATTAACGGGGATTACTTTCATGCACCCCTGACAACGCTCGGGCAGGAACAGGCTGAAAAGACTGGCCAGTTCTTTAATGCACCCCAAAACCATCCGGATGGCTTTTACTCCAGCCCTCTCCGCCGCACGCAGGAAACGGCCAACATTATCGGTGCGGTGATCGGACAGAAGGCGGAGTTGCGGCCCGGTATTCAGGAAGTGCGGTTTACCGAGCTGCCTGCGCTGATGCTTCTGGAGATCCTTTCGATTACTGACCTGGTGGAAGATTATCTGGATGCGCATGCAGGCGGCCCAATCCGCTGGCCTATTGAGGGACGCGTTTCGGCGGTGTTATTGGATATCGTATCCAGGCATCCCAACCAACGCGTCGCCGTGGTCGCTCACGCCGGTGTGATCTCGGCGGCGCTGTCCTGGTACCTGCCCGAAAAACGCTGGCACTGGTGGCGCACGACCGTCAGCAATTGTTCTTTAACCCGCTTCAGAGTGGAAGGCAATCGGGCGGAACTGTTGGCGGTAAATGATATACAGCATTTGAGTCCCGCACTTGTCACCACCCAACCCCCGACAAAAGTTGTCGAGATTGCCAAAGAAGCCCACCCGGTCGAGAAGGCCATGGTATTTGACAAGCCGGCACGAGAAAAATATGGTCACACCACCAAAATGATGATCAAAATGGTGGAGGCTGCTCGAATTTTGCGATTACCCTGCTCTCGGCCTGCAGCTTGAGCGCCTTATGACCATCTGCCATGCCGCTGGCGGCATAGCCGATCCATATAACGAGATCACAGTATGAGCACCCTCAAACCTTCCCCCATCGAGCACGTCATTGTTCTCATGCTCGAGAACCGTTCTTATGACCATATGCTGGGTTACCTGCCCAACGGCCATGGACTGGCGGGCGACGAATTCAATCTGGTCGATCCGTCAGACCCTGCTTCTGAGCGAGTCCCTGTCAGCAACATATCTGACTATATAACAGTCAACCCCGGGCATGATTTTGAAAGTGTTGAAAAGCAATTGTACGGTGAGGCGGGGCGGGTTGTGGAACCTGCGCCGATGAATGGCTTTGTCGCCAGCCTGATTGAAGAGGAAAAGGGTGATGTCGAGGCGGGCAAGAAGATCATGGAATGCTTCGACCCCGACAAGCTCCCGGCGTTGACCACCCTGGCGCGCGAATTCTGCCTTTGCGATCGCTGGTTCTCGGCGGTTCCAGGCCCGACCTGGCTGAACCGCTTCTTTGCCCATTCCGCAACCTGTGACGGAATGATTACAGACACTGTCAAGCATCATTACAAGATGAAAACCATTTACGACGTTCTCGCCAGGAATGGTTTGTCATGGAACATTTATTATGGTGACATTCCTCAAAGTTTGGTCTTGGAGCATCACTGGCGGGCTCTGGACCGCTTTAAACGGTTTGAGAAATTTTACACCGATGTGGAGAAGGGCGAGCTGGCGGCCTACACTTTTATCGAGCCTCGTTACATGAACTTCCATGAGTGGAAAGCGAATGACCAACACCCTCCGCACGATGTAAGGTTGGGCGAATACCTCATCGCCGAGGTTTATGATACCCTGCGCAATAGCCCGCTTTGGGAGAAGAGCCTGCTCATCGTGCTCTATGACGAACATGGAGGCTTTTACGATCACGTCCCGCCGCCCGGACCGGTGCCCAGCCCGGATGGAAAAAGGTCCAAACACCCCTCCTTTGATTTCACCCGCCTGGGAGTGCGCGTCCCGGCCGTCCTCGTTTCACCCTTTGTGGAAAAGGGCCGGGTGGATTCAACCATCTATGAGCATTCCTCCCTGCCGGCTACGATCAAAGCCCTGTTCAATCTTCCCGAAGGATTAACGGCCAGAGACAAGGCGGCCAATACGTTCGAGAAGAATCTCACCCGCAGCTCTCCCCGCAGCGACACGCCGCTTACGCTTCCGGTGCCGGGTGAAGCTGAAGAGATCCGCCGCCACCGTGACCTTCTTCGAATTAACGCGCTGGAAAATTGGCGCCAGGGTAAGGTCGACCAGACCCAGATTTCATATGATCCTGTTTCCGACTTCCAGGATTCGCTGGTAATGCTGGCGCATCTGCTCAACAAGAAGGCGCATGGGAAAGCACATACTGCCCCCATCCAGACTGAGCATGAAGCAGCTGTCCACGCCCACGAAAGCCTGGCTCGGTTCCTGGAAAATAAAACTGGGTGAGTGAGATCTAAATGAAGTGACCCAATCCGCCATCCGGGAGCATTTATGAAGCTTGATTCCTCCCCCAGGTGGCGGAGGCAAACACTCCCCGGCAGGTGGATGCGGCGGGAAAGTGTTAATTGTAAGATAATAAATGAAATGCAATCGGTTTCGTAGTCCGCAGGCCCGCTGCGAGTCTTTTATACAACCACCCTATTAGAGTAAATACTGAGGTTGGATATGGAGAAGAAACCGGCCATTTTTATTTTAATTGATTTAATGCTTGTAATGGTTGGGAGAAAATCATGGAAGTAAGTCCTTTGGCAGGAAAACTTGCCGAGCCAGCTTCGCTGGTCAATGTGCCCAAACTCGTTACGGCCTATTTTGCAGACAGGCCCGATCCCTCGGTCCCGCAGCAGCGGGTTGTATTTGGTACATCCGGACATCGCGGTTCGGCTTTTGAGAAATCTTTTAACGAATGGCACATCCTTGCCATCAGTCAGGCTATTTGCCTGTATCGAAATCAGCACAAGATCGATGGGCCTCTATTCCTGGGCATGGATACACACGCACTTTCGGTGCCGGCGCTGGCCAGCGCGTTGGAAGTACTGGCTGCCAATAACGTCGAAGTGATGATCGCAGATGAAGACGAATACACCCCCACCCCGGCCATTTCACTCGCCATTCTTGGATACAACCGCGGGCGCAAAACCGGCCTCGCCGATGAAATCGTCATCACCCCTTCCCATAACCCGCCCTATGACGGTGGTTTTAAATACAACCCGCCAAACGGCGGTCCGGCGGAAGGCATTATCACCGGCTGGATCGAAGCGAAGGCAAACGAGTTTCTGGAGAGCGGGCTGAAGGGTGTAAAGAGGCTCTCTTTACAGAAAGCCCTGGGCGCTTCCACAACGCACCGCTACGATTATCTCAATACCTACATCAATGAACTGGCTCTTGTGATTGACATGGACGTAATTCGCGCCGCGGAGATCAGCCTTGGGGTCGATCCACTCGGCGGCGCCGGTGTTCACTACTGGGGGCCGATCGCCGCACAATACAAGTTGAACCTGACGGTCGTCAACCGGGCTGTCGATCCCACCTTTTCTTTCATGACGGTGGATTGGGACGGCCAGATCCGCATGGATCCCTCCTCACCTTACGCCATGCAGCGACTGATCGGCCTGAAGGATCAATATGCCCTCGCTTTCGCCTGTGACACAGACCATGATCGACATGGGATCGTTACGCAAGAGGCAGGCTTGCTCCCGCCCAATCCCTATCTTACGGTAGCCATCTACTATCTCTTTCAGAACCGGCCGAAGTGGCCCGCCGCGGCTGCAGTTGGCAAGACGCTGGTAAGCAGTCAGATGATAGACCGCGTTACCGCAAAGCTCGGTCGCGCCCTTTACGAGGTGCCGGTCGGCTTTAAGTGGTTTGTGGATGGCTTGCTCGACGGCTCGCTGGGATTTGGCGGCGAAGAGAGTGCCGGCGCCTCTTTTGTTCGTCTGGATGGCAGCGTCTGGACGACGGACAAGGATGGGATCATCATGGGTCTGTTGGCCGCGGAGATCACTGCCAGAATGGGTCGCGATATCGGCGAGATCTACCGCGAACTGACACACGAGTTTGGCGAATCGGTCTACGAGCGTATGGACGCCCCGGCTACCCCGGAACAAAAGGCGACCCTGGCGACCCTCTCGCCACAGCAGGTCCGGACCAGGGCTCTGGCGGGCGAAAAAATCCAGGCCATCCTGACCACCGCGCCGGGCAACGGCGCTCCCATCGGAGGGCTGAAGGTGGTGGCGGAAAACGGATGGTTCGCCGCGCGTCCATCCGGGACAGAAAATATCTACAAGATTTATGCGGAAAGCTTCCTCGGGACCGATC
Source organism: uncultured Chloroflexia bacterium (assembly GCA_963831885.1). Classification (GTDB taxonomy): domain Bacteria; phylum Chloroflexota; class Anaerolineae; order Anaerolineales; family Villigracilaceae; genus UBA877. The sequence continues at coordinate 206,627 of CAWHSJ010000008.1, forward strand.
ATCTGCATCGCATCCAGGAGGAGGCACAGGAAATAGTCAGCGCCGTCCTTGCGGTTGGTGCAACCCCGGGAAATGCTTTGAGGAAAGAACCATGAGCGCCCATAAACGAATTGTCGAATTTGAGTTGGAAAAGCTCCAACACGATTCGTTTAACTACTTTTTATATGAAACAAATCCAATCAACGGGTTAGTGAGTGACAGGGATGCTGCAGATTGGCCTGCCAGTATTGCCGCCACAGGTTTGGCCCTGGCATCTTATCCGGTGGCGGTCGAGGGCGGATTTATGCCGCATGCCGCCGCAGTTGAACGGACGCTGGCAACGCTGCGTTTCTTCTGGAACAGCCCCCAAGGCTCTGAATCCGATGCCACCGGTTACCGCGGCTTTTATTATCATTTCCTCGACATGCAGACCGGCCGGCGCGCCTGGCAAAGTGAATTGTCAACAGTGGATAGCACTTTTCTGTTGGCAGGTGCGCTAACGGCAGGAGTATATTTCAACTCTGATAAATCCGAGGAGCTTGAAATCCGCACCCTTGCCGACGCCATTTATCGCCGGGCGGATTGGCAATGGGCGCAAAACCAGGGCGCAACGGTTACGCATGGTTGGAAGCCCGAAGACGGATTTCTCAAATACCGTTGGGAAGGGTACGATGAAGCGTTGCTTCTTTACATCCTGGGGCTGGGCTCGCCAACCCATCCGTTGCCCGAGAGCAGCTACGCTGCCTGGGCTTCCACTTACCGTTGGGAAAACTTTTACGGATATGAATACCTTTTCGCTGGGCCGTTATTCACCCACCAACTCTCACATATCTGGATTGATTTTCACGGCATTCAGGACGCGTCCATGCGCGCAAAAGGCATTGATTATTTTGAGAACAGCCGCCGCGCCACTATTGTTCAGCAACAATACGCAATAGACAATCCAAACAAGTTCGCAGGTTACGGCAAGTGTTGTTGGGGGATTACTGCGAGCGACGGCCCTGGCCCTGCCACACTCAAAGTCAACGGCATCGAGCGCCAATTCTACGATTACCTGGGACGCGGTGTGCCGCATGGGCCCGACGATGGCACCCTTGCTCCCTGGGCCGTGGTGGCTTCGCTGCCGTTTGCGCCCGAGATTGTTCTTCCCACTCTGGATTATTGGATAAACCATGTTAAATTAACAGAGAACAACCTCTACGGTTTCAAGGCGACTTTCAACCCCACCTACCCGAAAAAATTAACCAATCCCTCAGGCTGGGTATCACCCTGGCATTACGGGCTCAATCAAGGGCCGATCGTCTTGATGATCGAAAACTATCGCACCGGCTTTTTGTGGCGATTAATGCGGGGAAGCCCTTACATCGTCAGCGGCTTGCGGCGAGCGGGTTTTGACGGGGGTTGGTTATGAACCCAGCAATACTGAAGAGGACCATTTTCATCACCTCTTGGAGGAAGCCTGCCATGGCCGGGCCCGATAATAAAAATGCAGTCGAGATGCATGGCTGCGGTTTTTGTACCGAAAGATTCAACTGAAGACCAGACCTTTATGCATCACCCACCAACAGGAAGGAGACCGATATGAGCAAGTTGGACACAAGTAATTCCTCGACCACGCCCGCAGCAGCCTCGCCGCAAGTCTTGCCGCCGCTGCCGTATGCAGAAAACGCATTGGAACCGATCATAACAGCCAAAACGATGAGTTTCCACTACGGGAAACATCACCGGGCCTATGTGGATAACTTGAACAAGCTGATCGCAGGAACAGAATATGCCGCCCTGACATTGGAAAAGATTATTACCAGTACCGCCGGGAAGCCTGAAAAAACCGCCATCTTCAACAATGCCGCCCAAAACTGGAACCACACGTTCTATTGGAATAGCCTGACGCCGAAGGGAGGTGGCGAACCACCCGCTGCGCTTAAGCAGAAAATCGTGGCATCCTTCGGCAGCGTCGACGCCTGCAAGAAGGAGCTGGCCAGCGTGGCCGTTTCACAGTTCGGGAGCGGTTGGGCCTGGCTTGTCCTGGAGGGTGACGTTCTCAAGGTGGTAAAGACTGCCAATGCCGACATCCCTAATACAATGGGCCTGAAGCCGCTGCTTGCCATTGACGTGTGGGAGCATGCTTACTACCTGGATTATCAGAATCGCCGTGCCGACTATGTCAATACCGTGCTGGACAAGCTGATCAACTGGGAATTTGCCTTGAAAAACGCCGGCTAATGGCGGGTGCATGAAAGGCAGAGCGTCTGGTCAGGAAGGCGACTTTGAAGACCATTCCGGGCGCGCCCCGCGGCCTCGCATATTCGTACAGGGACCAGCTCAACGCCGATCTGCTGGCATTCCTTAAGACCTGAGGTCACTTTACCGGCGCCATCAACCAGGTGGCGCCGGTACCGGGGACCCTGCCGGTCGCCAGATTCTGAGACGGGCAGATAAAGAAACGTGTTAATCAAATGGGCAACAAAGGTCAAATCTTATCCAAATCGACTCAATACCAACAGATTAGGAGATAAATTCGATGTTCCCAATCGGTGATGATGACAGTGGGCGTAGAACGATTCCCGGTGGTCACTTATGTTTTGATCGCCCTGAATGTCCTTTTCTTCTTCGTCGAACTGAGCCGGCGGCGATCCTTTTATTGGGAAGTGGGCCTTTGTCCCCAGCCGCTTCCTTGCCAATCCCGTTGGCGATTTTCTGACGCTTTTCACTTCCATGTTCATGCACGCCGGATGGGTCCACCTGGGAGGCAACATGCTTTACTTGTGGATATTCGGCGACAATGTGGAAGACCGTTTCGGGCACATCAAGTTCATAGTCTTCTATCTTCTCTGTGGGCTTGCAGCCACTTTTGCACAGTTGGCCTTCAGCACTGGATCGAACGTGCCGAATTTGGGAGCCTCGGGAGCGATTGCGGGGGTGCTCGGTGCCTACATTTTGCTATTCCCACAAGGAAGGATCAGAGTATTGCAGGGCGCACAGGTGATTCAAGTATCCGCGCTGATCGTCATTGGGCTCTGGATCGTCCTGCAGTTTTTTAGCGGCGTGGCTTCCATTGCCAGTACGGCCAACACGGGCGGCGTGGCTTACCTGGCGCACATCGGCGGATTTATCGCAGGGTTTGCACTGACCTTTTTATTTAGAGGAAGTGCAGCACCGCAGTTGCCCGGATAGATCCTTGCGAAATAAATTGACTCGTTTAGGTCCTCGAAACAACCTGCTCCGCCTCCCATTTCATCTGCCAATCCTGGTTGTCAGTGCGATCAACGTCATCCTGTAGGGGCGGGTCTATAAGACCCGCCCTCTTTGGTATAAATTCCGCCAGTAAGGCCCTGCTTGTCCCGACGTCCCTGGTCGGGAAACAGCTTGCCCTTGTGCTTTTTAAGGGGAGGGGGTTCTTCACCCCGCAGACGAAGGGCCGTTCATAGGATGATTCCACCGTAGGGGCGGGTCTTACGTGTCCCGACGTCCCTGGTCGGGAGACCCGCCCTCTTTGGTATAGATTCCACCCGTAGGGGCCGTTCGTGAACGGCCCTATTTGCTCCCCTCCCCATTTTCTGCCTGTCCCGCGTTCTTCAGCGGGGAGAAAATGGGGAGGGGTAGGGCTCATTCCTCTTCCCACTCCGGCGGCGGTTCCTGCCGCATCCGGTATCCGTATGACCCCCACATCTCTGCCGCCAGCCCGGCGGGGTCCGTCTGCAATCCCTGCCGGGTGAAATAATCGCACATCCGCCGCACGTCCCGGCTGAAGATCTGAAAGGCGCTGCGGTGGACCGTCGGCGAGATCACCTGCGGGAAATCGATCAGGGTGATCCGGCCTTTCCAGTAGAGCACGTTGTAAGCCGACAGGTCGCCGTGGACGATCCCGTGCGCCAGCATGATGCGGATGTTTCGCAGCATGCGCTGGTACAGCGGCCTCACCTCCTGCGGGTCCAGCCGGACCGTGTTGAGGGTCGGCGCCGGCGAGGCGTTGTCGCCGATATAGCTCATCAGGATGGCATTTTCGCCCATCTCGTACGGCTGCGGGACGTCTGCCCCGGCCGCGTGCAGGGTCTTCAAGGTCTGGAACTCGAACGCCAGCCAGGACTGGTGGCGGATCCCCTCGCCGTAGACGCTGCGTTTTTTCTGCGCCTTCAACATGCCCAGGTCCACGATGCGGTGACCCGTTTCGTCCAGCACCTCCCGGTCCTGCCGGTAAAGCGCGTCGTTTTTCAGGTTCCTCAGCATGCGCGGCCGGAACACCTTCGCCGCCAGGTACGGCGCTCTCACCTGCTCCCCCGACCGGCACAGGTACACCGACGCCTCTTTGCCGGCCTTGATCTTGCTCAGCACGTCCGTGACCCACCTCTGCTCGAAGAAAGCCGCCAGCGAGGTGATCAGCCAGCCCTCTTCGAAGCGGGCGGGCTTGTAAGTGAAGGCCACGCCCTGGCGGTTTTCATCCTGCTTCTGGATGAACTGCTCCAGTGCCCGCGGGTCCACTTTTGGTTTGTTGGTTTGCTTGCGGGGGAGCTTTTCGTACTCTCCCTCGTCGTCCAATTCGTTGTAATAATTCTGCAAATTATCCATACCTTGATCCGTCAAAAAACATTCTGTCTTCTGTCATTGCCCGTAGGGGCGGGTCGGTGACCCGCCCACTTTTTCGGCAATGGTCTGACTATCCCGTGGCTTTTGACGAATCAAAAACCGCAGGCGGCACGCCTGCGGGCTGGACTTCGTCTCGTACATGTGACCAGGTGAATCGAGTTCAGTAGCTCAGTTCCACGGGAGGCGCGCTCAGGTTTAGCTTCACAGCCAATTTGGTATTTAACATGGCTTACGGCCTCCTTTCGTGGAAGTGGTTTACGTTCAAAAGCGAGTTTATCACTCGCTTTCACCCACGTCAAGGCAGCCAGTAAGTGTCATTGCCTGCGCCAGCCTGCCCTGCCTGCACCTAGGCGCAGGCACAGATGGATGCTTTTGCCAGGGCACCGCCCTGACCGAGTACATCAGGACTGGCAGGTACAGTTGCGAGCCGCGTTTGCCCGCCCCCGATCTTTGGGGGTGCGGCGTGGCAATCTCATTCTTCCCCCCAATTTAGCCTGCCCGATTTTACGTAGGGCGACCCGGTGGCCTGTCCTTCCTGCCCTGATGCTTTTTCAGGGACGGCCTTTGTCGGGGGTCGCCCAGATGTTCTCGCAAGAAAATAAGAGAGTTGGGGGTGGACGGTAGGAATCCCAACCTCGTTATTATGGCCAATAATAGAGGTTATCGCGCAGATGATATAGCTGGCCCGTATTTAGGAGATGGTTGTAATCAGTAATGGCCTTGGCTGGCGACACCTCCTCACGGACACAGACAATCCCCGTGGCACTCGTCGCACCTCCAAAGTCGAACCAGATGGCATCGCCTGAATTGTCCGCCCATGCAATCGCGCGACTATTTTCTCCCACTTGTATATAGTCACCAGCCTCAAGCAGGTGTTGAAAAGAATTTTCATCTCCAAATATTCTGTTACATACTCCCGCTAATTCTCGATACCGGTCGGAAACGTTGCTCATTGCACCTGCAATAGTTATTTTCCTGACCCCCTTTATTGCTGGAGGAATGAACATTACACTGGTTATTGCAAATATAAAGATCATCCAAATCTCAACATGGCTGGAGAACTGTATGGTTCGCCTGTTTCGAATTAAGAAAATACAAATTAATGGCAAGTAGGCAAAATGTAAAAATGGCAAAAAGGCCAGCCAGAGTAGCTAAGATCAATGACCATAAGAACCCGGTTACCATCCCCCCGAAAGTATTCTTAATGGGAAGTACCGCTGAAAGAATCGAACCGGAAAATAATGTAATACCCAAGATTAAATTTAACTTATTGACCAAGAGTAATTTAGTAGCGTTAGATTCAAAAATTTTAACATTTGCCATTAACAGCCCTCAAATTCACTCATACTTGCCCAGTCCTTCCATCCCTCTTCCCACCGAAATAATGGGAAGAGAGTCTCTGCACTTACTTCTTCTTAGCAGTAAGAAAAACTGATAGACTGCGGCAGCAATGCCGGAGATGTCTTACTTATGGATATGCAGGTTCTATGTCAATCCCTTGCCAGGTCAAAACTGCATTCCGATATCTTTGGCTTTGAAGGTGGCTCTTATAGAAAGTCAAACATTCGTTCACTAATTCATTCTCGATCAAGTCAAGCGGCAAATTCACCGGCTTGTCAGGATAACCTAAGAGGATCACATGATCCTGCTCGCAGTCGAGATCTTTAAAGAACGGAGAGGAGTAGGCGGAGAGAATACATTTCTCCGCAGTTCCGAGTCTTTGATAGGTGATTGTATAAACATCAGATGTTGTAACACTACTTCCTCGAGATATATAAAGGCAAATCTTAGCTCCATTAGCTGGCATTTGACATTGCGCCAACAGTTCTCTGTGAAACATCCCATTGGCTATGAGCCCGCAAACCGTAATACTTCCTAGAATGCAGACTATCAAGGCAAGAGAGAAACTGAGAAGGGGAAATCCTGATTTCTTCATTTTCTAATTTGAAGGTTACCACCTGATAATTACGCTATGGCTGTTGCTAATTTAAAAATAGTAGTATCAAAAAAGTGCTCGAGGCGCCGTCCTCGGCGCCGTGCATTGAATGTTGACGAACTTCTTCCTTTATACAGACTTTCGACTATCTACATAAAGCCGTTGCTAATTTACAAATAGTAGTATAGCTGGCTAATGAACATTATCCTGTCAGATACTATCAACCGGCTCTCATCATGTCCAATTCTAAGAGTAGGGCTCGTTCCCGAACGGCCTCTACAGACAAATTTATCCAAATATTTCCTCCTTGCCGAACCTTCCATTTCCCGTATACTTGACCTGACCGGCATTCCCGCCTCAGAGTCCACATGTCCCTGTCTCACCCGCACACTAACTCCCCCAGCCTTCCGCCTGCTCTGCCTGGCGGCCCTGCTCCTGTTCCTGGCAGCGGCCGCCATTCCCGCTGCCTCCGCTCCGCTGCCTCGATCGGCCGGCGCATTCGTCCCCGACGAGGTGCTGGTCAGGCTGGACCCGGCCGCCCCGGTCTATGCGGTCGAACAATGCCTGCGCTCTGCCGGCGCTGCCCGCAGCCGCCGCATTGCTCAACTGTCTGTCAGCCGCCTCAAAGTCCCCCCCGGCCGCCTCGTCGAGGCCATCGCCGCGCTCAAATCCTGCCCGGGGGTCGTCTACGCCGAGCCCAATTACGTGGTCTCGGCCGCCGAGACCATCCCCAACGATACGTATTGGGCCAACCAAAACGGATTGAGAGCCATCCGCGCCCCCCAGGCCTGGGACCTCGCCACCGGCTCCTCCGCCGTCACCATCGCCGTCGTGGATTCGGGCGTGGACCTGGCTCACGTGGACCTGGCCGGGAAGATCCTCCCCGGCTACGATTTCATCAACAACGACCCTATTCCGCAGGATGACTTTTTCTCAGCCACGGCACCCACGTGGCCGGCATTGCCGCCGCCATTACGGATAACGGCACGGGCGTGGCCGGCGTCTCGTGGGGGGCCCGCATCCTGCCGGTCAAGGTGCTGGACGCTTCCGGTAACGGCACCTCGGACAACGTGGCTGCCGGCATCGTCTGGGCCGTCGATAACGGCGCCCAGGTGATCAACCTCAGCCTGGGCGGCCCCGACCTGTCCACCGTGCTGGAGGATGCCGTCAATTATGCCTACGGCCACGGCGTGGTGGTGGTGGCGGCCGCCGGGAACAGCGGCCTCAATGCGCCTTTTTATCCGGCCAGTTATGCCCATGTGATCGCCGTGGCTGCCGCCGATAATTTGAACGCTCATCCGGTCTTCTCTAACAGCGGCTCCTGGGTCGACCTGGCCGCCCCGGGTGTGTCCATTTTTTCGACCTTGCGCAACAACACCTATGGGAACCTGACCGGCACCTCCATGGCTTCTGCCTTTGTGTCGGGGCTGGCGGCCATCCTGCGGGGGCTGCCCGGCAACACCTCCCCGGACCAGATCGAGCAGCAGCTCGAAACGACCGCCCTGGACCTGGGGACGGCCGGCCGCGATGATCTGTTCGGCTTCGGCTTGATCCAGGCCGACGCGGCCATCCGCTCGGTCTCGACCTCTCCCCTCCTGGGGGTCGGCAAAACCGGCACGGGGGTCGGCACGGTCACCAGCCTCCCGGCCGGCATCGATTGCGGGACGGCCTGCTCCGCCTTCTTTGACCTCAACGCCAGCGTCACCTTGACCGCCCTCCCCGCAGCCGGTTCCATCTTCTCCGGCTGGGACGATCCCGCCTGCCCGGGCATCGACCCCTGTACGCTGACCATGGACGCCGATAAGTCCGTCAAGGCCGCTTTCACGGCAGACGCGTTCAGCCTCACCGTCACCGCCGAGCACGGCACGGTGGACGTTTCGCCGGACCTGCCCGTTTACCACTACGGTGACTCCGTCCGCCTGACGGCCTTGCCCGCCGGCCCCTTTGTTTTCGACCATTGGAGCGGCGACATCGGCGGCAGCGCCAACCCGCTCGACCTGACCATTCACGGCAATACCGCCGTGACAGCCCACTTCGTCATTCGCTATTACTTTCCTTTTGTCGCCCGCTGACTCTCTGGGTGACATTAAAAAAGAGTAGGAACGACTAAAGTCGTTCCTACAATAATCATTATAGGAAAGATATTAGCTGACTTTCTTTCCATCTAGCGGCCCCCTTGCAGGACACAGTTAAAAAATCCCCCCGCCGGGCGGCGGGGGAGTTGAGTGGACGAAAATATGGGTCGAACGATTTGCGCTAGTGTCGATCGGGTGGGCCATTACCCCGCCGGTCGGAATTTAGCCGGCTTTCTTCTCTCGAAGAGCCGCTAAGATTTATCTCAGTATCAGCGGAAAATGTACACCATACAATGGGTTAACCATCAAATAGAATACTTTCACAGTATAACCCTGCGACTGTCCGGCACCACTTGAGATTATTTGGTCCAGAACCGTACAAGTAAGATCATGTTGGGATTTTTCCAGGTGGTCAAATAAGAAAGAATAGGACGTTCGATTAAAGCTCAAAGCATAATCATCCCAGAAGTCCATTACTTTTTCTGTGGAATTATCAACTACGCATTCAAGCCTCCCACCATCAGACCGGATTTCTCCTATAATACCAAGGATATCCCCTGTAAAGGATCCAGAAAAAGCCTGTCCTTTTGTACAAAGTAGAGTCACTTCATTTTCATTCATGACCTTGTTACAGGTGGTTGTCACCATTTCTGACATATCCATAAGGGTGGCATTGGCTAAATCTCCGCTGTAATGATATTTTTCTCCATCTGGTATCGTAGGGTTGTTCTCAAAATAAGGCATCAAGAATTCAATGATGGCTTCAGCATAGAGCTGGTGTCCAAGATCATTTGGGTGAACAATATCTGTCAAATAATCTTGTATATTTGCTCCGTTTTTAAATATATACTCCCATAAATACTGACCGACATTAATAGCGGGGACACCGTTGTCCGAGGCAACCCGCATATGTATATCTACGGTGGGAGGCAAATTACCGGCTTCATAAAATTCCATATCAGGAACTCTTGTAGTCAATACTGAAAAGATTAACATTTTTGAATTTATGCGTCTAAGTTTATAAATAAGACCTTCAACATTCCTTCTAATATAAGTTTCCGTCTGGCCCACATCATTTGCAGCAAATTCGTAAAATGCAATATCCGGAACATAACCGGCTAATTCATGCTCTACTGCGAAAACTGCATAATCCGAACTGATGCCCCCGTGTAGTGCACCCCAAAAGTTAGACAAGTTATGGTGAAAAAAAGGACTGAGTTCTGAACTGAACAGGGCTCAGTCCTTTTAGTTTAACCTTGATTCGCTTGTTATTGTAATAATCGATATACTCGGCCAGGCCTTCCAAGAAATTCTCCACCGATGAGAAGGATTGGTTATAGAAGAATTCAGTCTTGAGCAGGCCAAAGAAATTCTCCATCACACTGTTGTCGTAACAATTGCCTTTCCTGGACATGCTCTCAGCGTTTGCGGGTGATGAGATTGGCTTCGAGCCGGTTCTCGAGCCGCATCATAGCCTGGACGGTCTGCGGTTTGTAGGTGGGGTTGACTTCGACGATGGTGCGGTCTTTGTATGCCATGGAGCGCATAAGGTAAGCCTTTACGTGAGCGAGTAGTTCATCTTTGCCGGCCTGGCGGGGCATGATAACCACGATATCCAGGCCGAGGTTTTCCACGATGGAATACAGGATGGCTTTCGCCGGTGCGGCCTGATAGGAACGCATGCGGAAGCCGCAGCCGTCCCGGGCGAAATTCTGGAAGGTTCGGAAAAAATGCCGGTAATGTTTTTCCATGGGAGGTGCATCACTGGTCATACCTTGGCCCATCTGTGGGAGTAAAACATCATGGCGTCCTCGATGGCCTTGTCCACGTCGGGGGATTTACCGGAGATAAGGACCTGGCTTTTGATGCAGTTGGAGATATTGGCGGTGACGCTGTTCAGCAGATTAAGAGCTGAAAAATACAATTCGTTGAACGGCTGGCTGTCCAGCCAGATGCCAACCCGTAAGGCCCGCACGCGCAGGTTTTTGATCTCGTCCAGGTTATCCAGCCTGGTCATATCGAGGTAAAGGCTTTCTTCTTTCGTGAAGGACTTGGAATAGAAACCATGCTTCAGGGCGTTGTGGTTCCCTGCTTGCGCCCCCCGCTTCCTGCCCGTTTTTGGCCTCATGGCAGCAGCACCTTCAGGATCGCCGCCAGCGAAACGAACGAGTTGACCGTGGCGGCGACGATGCCCGGCACTCCCGCCGAGCGCAGGCGCTGCTCGTGGTCGTCCAGTTCCTTGGTGACCTGCACGTGCGTGTCGCAGTGGGCTTTCTGGGCTTCCTCGATGATCGTCAGGCGCCGGTCGAGCAGGTGCCATAGTTGCGGGATCGTGTGGGGGATTTCGTCTGACATGCTCTCTCTCCTTTTTTCGCACGGAGAAGGCTGCCAGTCCAGGGGAATGTTGGACGCTTAAGTTAAGCGCGGGAAGGCGTGGCAGCCTTCCCGTGCTTATTAATATGTACTTGTTTAGCGTGCAAGTCGAAAAATGAATAGGGTCAAACCTCAGAAAAACGGAGGTCGAATGACTCTAACCGAAGAAAGCTGAAAGCAGTACACTTGGTCTGATGAGCCACAAGCGGATCAAGAACCCTCAACCCAGTACGAAAGACCAGCGGATTGCTGAACTGGAAGAGCAACTGATTCAGGCTCTCAAATCGATCGAGAAACTGAGAAAGCAGAACGAGCTTTTGCAATTAATATTATAGAACATATGTTTTATGGAGTCAACACCCCCTCTGCCGTTTTTAAGATTGGGGAGATCAGTTCCCCCTGTTGCACCAGTTCGCTTTTTGCACTATCATTATTACAGCCTGCGCCTGCCAGCCGGGGGGCGGGTTTGAATGGACCTGTTCGGAAAAGAAAAAACGGTCCTGTGGGTGTTGATTCAGGGCGGAACCGACCGGCCGGCCCTGACCATTCGTTTTGCCAATTCTTCTACGTGGAGGCGAAAAAATGAACATACCTACGATTGGCGGCGCCCGGGGGATTTTCGAGATCTTTGTGCCCGGCACGTTCCTTCTGCTCAACCTGGGTTTCTTTGTATATATGTCGCCCTTTACCGATGCCGAGACCCGCCGCCTGATCGCCGCCGGCGCCACCAGCCCGGCCATCGCGGTGATCCTGGCGGTCAGTTTTGGCTATTTGATCGGCATACTGCTGCGATTGTTCAAAACGGACTGGGCCGATAACGCCTCCGTTTTCCTGCTGCGAAGATCTAAACGGCGGGAAAATCCGCAGGAATCCAGACTGTGGGCCACCGAAGAATTCCCCTATATTGGCTGGATTGGGGAATCCTGCAAGCTTTATTTATCCACCAGTGTTAGAAACTTTTATGATAAAACCTGGGGTCTTAGAATTTTGAAAGGGCAAAACAAGCAATTCTTCAATTTTTCCAAGGTGGTCATCAGTTCCAAGGATGAGCAGGCCGCCGCTGAAATCTATGCGGCCGAGGCATTGACCCGCTATATTTCCGGCATGTTTTATGCATTGGCCTTCGCATTTATATTGTTCGTTATTACGATCCTTTCGATCTATTTCAACTCCGGCCAATTATCGGGAGGGCTGATCTTTGTGGCGGCGGCCTATTTATTTGCCATCATCATCATCCTGACCCGCTTCAAATTCATCCGCATCAAGGAAGTGGAGGCGGTTTTTGCCGCCAGCTATAAAAACAGAGAATTATTCGAGGAACTGGCAGCCGGCGGGAAGACGGACCCGGGCAGCCGCTCCGGCACCCCTGAACCAGCGAGGCCGAATTGAGCGAAAAGCGCAAGGATCACGCTGAAGTGGTGGCAAACATCGTCAAGCGTTTAAGCGACGCAGATGACCCGGACGACATCATCCTGGATATTTGCCAGAAGAGCGGTCGTTCCTGGCCGGAAGCCGAAGGGCTGGTCAACCGGGTGCACGCCGAAGACGAGCGCGCCATCACGGCCAGGCAAATGCCTCGCCTGCTGGGGGTGGCGTTATTTTTCTTTGCGGCCGGGCTGATCCTGTGCGCATACGGGATATATGCCATTTTCACCGCGCTGGCAGCCGTCCGGGGGGAAGTTGGGCCGCGGGATATGATGTCCTACCTCCTGCCGGTGATCATGAATCGCGCCGACCCACTCTCGGCGCTTCAGCCGGCCATTTTTCCCTATTTCAACGTGATCCTGGGTTTTCTTCTCAGCCCTTTTTCCGCCCTGCTCTACGGCGCGGCCATGGTCTTTGGCAGCCTGGTCGGCATGCGCCAGGCTTGGTCCAGCCTGCTGGAGCGCAAATAAGGGGCTGGAGCCGGGGGGATGACTGCCATCGGCGCGCAGAAGAAAATCGCCCTCCTGCCCGCGCAGTATTTGACTATGGAAGATTAGAGATAAGTAGAAAGTGGGGAAAAATGAATGAAATGGAGGTGAACTTTTAACCTAGCGGTTCACGTTTCAATATCTACAGGTTACATTTTTACGCAATACTAACCAGCTTTTATAAATTCGACATACTTAATATCACTTAGATATACCTCTAGGATTGCACGAACATAGGCGTATAGATCAACAACTAGACTCTCGAAGTAATCATGCAATCCTTCTTTTCGAGTGATTTTATTTATTTCTTCAAAATTTCCATGAGCAATATTTGAGCGTTGTTGATAAATTAACTTTAAACGTTTTTTTATTAACTCAATATCATTTCCCTTATCATTCTTATATATCAGAATACTTGCCTTTAATATGAATTGCTTATTTATTGAATCTTCAATATTGAATCGATTTGTATCGGGATTATGTGTTACTAAAAGCTCGATAATAGATGTAAGAACTAACAGCCTTATTCGAATATCTGGGGTTTGATTTGCAATACCTAATAGTCCGCCAACATATAAGAGTTGCTCTGCACGTCCATTATCAAATGCTTTTTCTAGGGTTTCAGCGTTCTTAATAATTTCTATTGAGCCAAATCTCCAAAAAATCCAATCCATTAAATCACGATGTTCCGGTCTTTCCCTGAAATCATGGAGATCGCTATATACCATTGCTAAATCTAGTGTAAGGTCATCTAGTACTATTGGTCGAAATAATTGATCGGGATTGAATATAAATATCCTTCCAAAATAATTATTACCTTCACTATGAGAAAGTAAAGATAAAAGATGGCAATAATTAATTAGAGATTCGGAATTAACTAAAGCAGGATTATTATCATCTAAAAGAACAAATCCTTTTTGTCCTTTCTCTTTCATTTCTTGATAAATAGTATCGAGATCTTCTGAAACACCATCATCATTAAAGCGGATAATGCACCACATTCTGGCTAAATAATCGAATAAATATCTCCTTTTATAAGAACGAAAGAAACTCTTGATATACTGATCATCTTTAGAATAAGTATCTCTAAATTTCTTAATTATTAATTCCAGGGTAACTATATCTTCGTCTTTTGAATAAGGTGGTAATACGCCGACTATTCCAGAATTATATGTGTTTGTTATTATGCGTTTGACATGTGCAATCTCTTTTTCTGTCCTTGGATTATCAAACTCAAATCCGAAATGAGAGGATAAAGTGATTCGCTGTTGAATAGGAAAGAAATACTTGGTCAGTAAGAAATTCTTAGGCATATTTGTCAAGCTAAGGTGGCACTTATTTGTGAGTCGTTATTATTGGATTAGTTATGATAAACATAATTTATCTTAGACTAGAAGTTCGAGTTCAAATCATATAAGTGGCAATATTTATTGACTCTTAATTTCTTTCATTATATCTATCGTTAAACTATCGAGATTAGGAAATATTGTAGATTGTGAAATGCCAAGATATGATAATTGATTGGTTATCTGTTTACAATCTTTATTTGAAAATTTATATACCTTTATATAATCTGAAGGTTTTTCACTATATTCCTGTAATATAGTTATTAAACTGTCGAGTCTTTTACCGTGAATTGTGAAACAACTACGTTGCGCTATCATTCTTTGATCTTGATAGGTTGCTGGGACAGCAATCGGTAAATCAAAGCCATATTCTTCATTGCGAAATTCCCAGGCCAAAGCTATATTTTCGTAAGCAGTTATTCTGCAATTAGTTTTTATGTCATAATTAAGCCAATTAGCATAAGGCCAGGTAAGTGGAAAATCGGGTGGTTCTGGACAATTCTTCTTTTCTTTTCCATGTTTTTCCCAATAAATCTTATATGCTAAAGAGTTTAGTTTATATGTATTAAGCATATAAACACAAGGTTTTGGATTTTCTCTATTTACAGCAAAAAATAGTGCTATAAGGGCACCTTCAGTCCAGTCTAAAAGGCGAGTATCCATACCATAATGTTGAGCGAGAAAAAGCCAAAGATCAGCATGCAAGCTTCGTGGAGGAGTGTTAGCAAGTCCACCAGCTTTACGACGAAAGGATTGTAGCAAATAGTTCTCTTGCGTTGCTGTATACTTTTGTATTTTCGGGGTTAGGGGGAGGCATTCAGTTCCTGATTCACCCCTAAACCAAGGCCGAATATTCGAAGGCCATTTTTCTAAGTCTGATTCCACCGTTCTAATGAAATCAAGAACATTATGAATCATATTATTTCCTTATAATGACATGATCAATCTTTTGAGAAGACTGACGAAAACGAATGCCATATATACTTTATTCATTTTAATTCCCTTTTTATGAATAGTATTATAAAAAGGAAGAGGGCTAGAAATTGGCTCAACGGGAGAAGAAAAGCAGGCGAGAGTCTATTTATTATCGCGCATTTCTGGAAATGCGGCGCGTAGTCCGCGGGCAGGGGAGGCGGGGGTCTGCTAGGGGAGAGGGATGAGCGGCTATTGGGTTATCCATTCGTCGACTGTTTGTATGCGTTTCAATGGTGGGTGGCTGTTGACTTCTATGAAATGCCTCGTAGTGGTCTTTATGCTATCTTACGTTGAGTCTACCAGTTAAATTCGAATTCGTTTTAATTTTTCAAAGCTCACCCAAAAGGGACCTATCTCTGTTGGTCCTCTAATTCCATACCCATATGAGATGTTGGCGTTAATTACATTCCCATCCACCATTACTATAGTTACTTCTAAATCAGAAGGATTTGAGATCTCAAAACTTTCTATTTTCTTGAAAGGGATTCTCTGACCACTACTCAGGTGTAATTCATTAAACCACTCAGGTGTCCCTCCACTATGCCATGCTGCCTCTAGGCAATATTCTGGAATTTGAGTAGTTGTCCCATCTAAGAGAGTAACATGTGCCATAGGGATATATATCTCAGATGTTGATAATAGAAACTCAACACGCCTCACCTCGTGTATGTGTAAATTGAGTTTCCCTAGACTTATCGGGCCGGATAACATACCAGGACTATAAGCCAATTGGTCAACTATCACTTGGTCATCCAGTAAAGTAATGGTTGCAGTTATTGGCCCATATTGATCACCGCTGATTTCAAATTTTTCCATATCGCTGAAATACACCTCTTCATTAGTCAATGGCAGTCCCTCCTGCAAACCCCGCAATGGTGGCTCATATAGCAGGAACTTTGCTGGTATTTGGAATTGCTCCCCAGTTTGAGAAACTATATTAGCCATTAATATACTTGCGGGGGTCTTTGTAGAGGTGGGTTTGGGTAAAAGCCCTAATAATGTTGGCGTCGTTGACTGTGTAGGAATGGAAGTAGTTGATATTGGAGTTATTGTGAGTATGGAAGTATTTGACCTTGGCACCGGTATCGAAACTGTTGAAGCCGATGTCGATATTGATGTAGATAATGGTAACTGCGTGGTTGGAGTACCGATAGGCGTATTTGTCGGAGCAAATCGAACAACAACCGTTGTTTCGCCTCTGGCCACGACAAGAGCAAATACTCCTCCAATAAAAGCCGCGATAATAACAAATAATCCACCTATGATTGCCGCTTTTATTCCTACTCTTCGGTTATTAAACCAAGTAAACAATGACTTTTTTACTCCTTCCATATTCGCTGACAAGGCGTCCAACTAGGTATTCAGTCGTCGTTTGGTGGCCCACCTCCTTGCGAGGGCAGTGAGAGTCTATTTATTATCGCGCAATTCTGGAGATGTGGAGCGGGTCCGCGGGCGGATTGAGTTGGCGAAGCCGACATTATGGGATAAAGTGGGGCAAGAGTCTCCTGCGGATGAGGATAGAAGCGCCGCGCGGTTTGCGAAGTTTCGTGCTACCATTATTTCGTGTCTTGCAAATCCTGGCGGCAGGTGAGCCCATTCATTGGGCAACATCTCCAAATGTGTGAGAGTTGAGGAAAAATGACCAAAGATGAACTGCTTAAACTAGAACATGCCACATTATTGGAAGAATTCAAGACGGCTCGAGAGAACATGCTGTTCGATGTTGGTCAATCGAGACAAATTATCAACATTACCTTAACAGCCGCCAGTATACTGGTCGTAGGGGTTCCTTTCATCATTCAATATAAGTTACCAATCCTGTTCTTAATAGCACCTCTCATTTTTTATCCTTTAGCTTGGTCTCAGATAAGGTATCTGTATATCAGTGATATTCTGAGTCAATACTTATTGACTGTTCTAATCCCGCGAATTCATGCCGTGTTAGAAGACCTTTCCCCTTACAAAGATCGAAGTTTCGATTCCATAATGAGTTGGGAAGCCTACGTAGGTGCTGCCGATCATCGTCATCGCCTGATTCTATTACCGATTGCGGGAGGAAATTATGGTGTAAACCTCCTTGCTGCCGCATTTTCAATATGTGGTTATTTCGCTGTTGCTTATGAGAGATTGCAGCCAATACCTACTTTCGATCTGATTTTCATCATCATCAATGCCACCCTATTCTTATACTCTGTTGGATTAGGCTTCTGGGCAAGATTCTCTACTGATACAAGTCAGATGTCAGATGCGATTCAAAGGCACAAATCATATTCGAAGTAATGAGCCTAACGCTAAATTAAATTTTGCCCACTACCAGATCCGAAGGAATGTGGCGCGAGTCAGCGGGTGGGGTAGACTCTCATCGCCGGGGATGAATCCCCCAGCTCATCGCGAAAGCCCCGCTGGGGCTGAACAAGGAGGCCGCCTCAGCCAGGCGGGAGAGAGCGCAATTCTGGAGATGTGGCGCGGGTCCGCGTGCATCGAGTCTTGGAGCTTTCTCCAATCAGTCCGGGCGAGAAAATCGTCACTGAGACGGCAGTAATGCAAATGTCGACGGCGTTACCCACGCCGGCTGTTCCTGGTTTCTCAATGCTTGAGAGTCAGCCTCATTCGTCGTCCTTATTGTGGGCATACATATCAGACGGATCCATAAGGATCTTTATCTTGTTAATTGGCCCTGAATAGCCGCACTTCCTGCATTTTATGGTTCTTGTGCCATCCGAGGTCCTGCCTGTGCGCACTGTATCGCGACTTTCACAGTGCGGACATTGGTGTCGATAGATGTGATCTCTAATTCCAAATAGTGGCATATTTCATCTCCATGTCTTTCACTGACTGGCAACATGGCGTATCTGTCGGTCTCAGAGAGCGCCGCCCGACGATTTGGCTCACCCGATTGTATGCCCATTCCGGGTACTTTGGGGCAGATCGGAAACGGAAGGGATCGCGAAACTATTTTTATTATCGCGCAATTGTGGAAATGTGACGCGGGTCCGCGGGCGGGGAAGGCAGGGAGAGCGCCGCTGCCTGCCCCCAGCCATGGGGGTCTCGCCCCCAGCCATGGGGGTCAGGTGGCGTTGCTGTAATTCCCCCATGCTTTAACGAGTGGGACGGTTTTCTACAAACTCCACTATTCTCTGCGCTCAAGTTCAGCGGGTGTTGGTTTCTGGAAGAACGCAATCCATGGCTTCATCATATCTTCGGAAATGTGGAAACTTGCCTGCGAGGGCTGCGAATTCCTTACCGCCAGCCGTCGCATCAGTTCATCCTCCGGCACATCGAGGAAGTGTACTTCACTACTGGCCCCAAGCTGCTTCGCTCGCAATCGAAAATCTTCGCGTTCCTCTAGTGCCCAGAAACCATAATCGAGGATGACATTTATTCCCAGGGCAAGTGCCCTACTGGCTATGTTCCAAAGCATGGTCTCGATAAGGGTATGCCTGGCGTCGTGTTCAGGCTCTTCTGCATCTTGACCGAAGAGACGTACTTGCCATTCATCGGGTGTCAGTCGAAGCGCAGCTTTCTCACTCTCAAGTCTTTGAGCAAGCGTTGTTTTTCCTGAACAGGGAAGTCCGACCATCAAATGAAGAGTTGCCACACTTAATACTCCCAAAGTTCACATACAAGCCACCTGGCTATGATTCAAGAAAAATATTTACATGCCATGCAATTTTTCAGGAACTATAAATGCAGTATATTATCAAAGCCATCTCAGGGCAATAACCCTCGCGCCATTCTGGAGATGGGACGCGTGGCCCGCGGGCATCGAGCCTTCATAGTGGAGGCAGGCTAGACTCTCATCGCCGGGGATACCCTGGCGGGCACACGTGCATCCCCCTTGGGGCCGGACGAGTAGGACGTCAACGCCCTTTCGCCCTGAAGCGGCGACCGTGTCAGATGTCAGGCCTCAGCTTACCCTGACTAAATCGACCGAGATCTCCACCGCCGGCGTCGTGCCTTTATTCTCAAGCCAGTGGGTGGTGTTCCTATCCTCGGGCCAGCCCACTCCCGGCCCGTACTCCTTGGCCACTCCATCTCGATGGTCAGTGATCGTTCCTTGCAGTATATAGACCATGCCCGGCCTGTCTTTATGGTCGTGGATCGGGCCGAAGACGCCTCCAGGTTCGATGGTCACCATCCGCATTCGAAGTTGGCGCCCTGCCATGCCCTCGATTTCAAGGCCAAGGTCAAGCGCTGCCAGCAGCTTCACCATGACACCTTTCGTCTCAGGTGCTGTCTGTTCATTACTCATCGTGGTCTCCTTTCCGTACGCTCCGGCTGCCTGACTATGCTTCAAAAAAATATTCGCCTGCCATGCAATTTAGCAGGAACTATAAATGCAGTATATTATCAAAGCCATTTCAGAGCAATAACGACCGCCTCATTCTGGAGATGGGACGCGGGTCCGCGGGCGCCGAGGGGGATACCCTGGCGGGCACACGTGAATCCCCCGGCTCATAGCCGAAGCCCTGCTGGGACCGGACGAGTAGGGCGGTTCACCGTCCTTTCGCCCTGAGGCGGGGGATTGTTCCCCCGCCGCCCGGGGGGTAATGACCCGTCATAATTTGCCTGAAATGCGCGATAATAAATAGTGTCCCGCCGGCCTGCACAGGTGCAGGCTCTGTGGAAAGCTCGACGGTACTCAAAAGGGAAGGATGGAGGTTGGAATGAGCAAGGGCACGTATAAAATTACCCTGGATACTGAAAACGGGATTGTCTACGTGGCGGCTCACGGCGACCTGCCCAAAGAACTGGGCGAAGAGGTGATCACCAGGGCCTTAACGACCGCCGCCGGGCATCAATACCCTATTTTTTGCGATGTCAGGCACTCGGAAGTCAAAGTGTCTCTGGCGGACTGGTTTTTTCTGCCGAGGACGCTGGCCATCCTTCGGGACGCAAAAATGCGCGCCATCAAGACAGCCATATTGATCTCGCCTGGTAGCCACGAACGGACCTACGGCTTCTATGAGACCGTCACGCATAATTTGGGGATGAGCTTGAAGATATTCCTGGATGAAAAGAAAGCCCTCGAATGGCTTAAGGAAAACTAGTCGCTGGCGGCGGGGGCAGCCTTTAAACGATACCTTACGGTGTTGGCGTAGGCGTTGTGTGAAACCTACGCTAGAGCTTTTGAAATTTTCGCTGTAACTTGGACACCTGGCTTTGCACATGGAGCATGGTTGCATTTTTTATCTTGGTCTTGAGACAATTACTTTACAAGAAGAACTCTTCCAATACTGGTGCGAGAACTTTAGGGCTTACACCATGTGTCTGGTGAGCAAGAGTACGAAGTTGCGCCTGAGGAATAGCTTCGCTGATCGCTCTAGCCGCATCACGCATAAACGGTGCTCCAGCACCTCCGTGCATAACAAGTGTCGGGATGGTAATACGTAATAAGCGAGCGGCCGGCAGAGCATGTCCTTCACCTAGAACTTCGCTGTCATACGCCAATGTTGGAGCTAATTTTTCCAATCCTTTCCACATCGGCAGGCGCTTCATGGCCTGAATCTGGTTGTCAGATACTCCCACGGACCGAACAAATAAGGCCACAGCCTCGTCTTTACGTCCGGCTGCGAGCAACTTCTTGAGCGTCTTGTAATACTCAGTGGCAGCTTTGCTTGCATTGTCGTCGAGAGCATATGGCACTTCATAAATAGCCAGCTTCCCAATCTTTTTGCGCAGTTTAATTGCAGCTTCCAGCGCGAGAGCGGCCCCGGAAGAATGGCCATAAAGGCAAACTGGTTCACCAACCGCGCCCATCAGCGCTGCAATATCTTCGACTTCACGCTGAGGTGAATATGGTGCAGTGTCTGTACTATCACCGCGCCCGCGCCTGTCATAGCTTATGACGGTGAACTGGGCCGCAAGCAATTTGGCTAACTTGGCTCCAGACTTTCTTGAATTCAGAGCTCCAAGAACCAATATCAGCGCGGGGCCCTGACCTGTCTTGTCATATGCGATTTTTGTACCGTCTTTTGAAGTTACGGTCTCCATTTTGTGCTCCTTCCGTTGCTATCTGAAACATCGGACAACCCACGAACTTGAGCCTTCCCTAAACCACTTCGGCGTTGTGCGGCCCAACCCCCATGTCTGGGGGCGAGACCCCCATATCTGGGGGCAGGCTATGATTCAATAAAAATATTTGCATGCCATGCCAATTTTACAGGTTATATAAATGCAGTATATTATCAAAGCCATCTCAGGGCAATAACCATCGCACCGTTGTGGAAATGCAGCGCGAGTTAGCCGGGCGGCCTGACCACGTGTGCTACTTGAAGGTGGCGACCAGTTTGGCGGCGTTAATATCCCATAACTTTACTGCTTCAACAGGTTCTTGAGATGCATGCAACCCAAATCCGGCAGTTGCCAACATCTTGCCATCAGGCGACCAGGCAACCGAAGTTCCTCCATCAATGTAACCTGACAGGATTTCAGAACTCGTTTTCGGTTCGCAGGGTGGCTGAGGCGGTGGAGGATCACCTTTGGGTTGAGGGCAGCCCAGCAAAGTAAGAAGCGGTTGTCCGGCCTTTACGTCCCAGATAATAATACTTCCATCGTATGCACCGCTCGCAAGGGACCGGCCATCTGGCGACCATGCGAGGCTGCCTATGCCCACCATGTGCTTAAGTAAAGTTGTTGTTGGCTCTCCCCCTGTCTGCACATTCCATATGTATACAGGGCCATCGTACGTGCCTCCGGCAAGAATCTCTCCGTTGGGTGACCACGCTATTACGTCGATGCTTGACTCATGGCTGACCATGGGCGGCGGCGGCCCCGGCCATATCAAGCGGCAGGATGCCACGTCCAATAAAGCGATGCTGCGACTTAGCAGGACGACGTAAGCCAGTTTTGTTCCATCCGGCGACCACGCCGCGCTGGATACCGGTCGATCATACCCAAGTCCCATTTTGCAGAGCTGCCTGCCGGTCGGCCAGTCCCGCAGAAAGACCGTATCCCCTTTTCTTGAATAAAAGAACCAGGTGGCCAAGGCTTTCCCATCCGGTGACCAGGCCGCCATTTCTCCTTCCAGGGTACGCTTGGGTGCGCCTCTCACGGCGTCCCATATTATCAATTTGCCGCTTTTATCACCCGCGGCGATAAGCGCGCTGTTGGGCGACCAGGCAAGGCTTACCACTACATCGGAATAGCCTCGCAGGGTATGGATGGGTTTACCGGACCGGGCATCCCACAGATTCACGGTGTGGTCCCAGGAGCCGGTGGCGATGACGCGACCGTCCGGCGACCATGCGACCAGCCAGACGTCCCCCGTGTGGCTCTGCGGCGGCCTCTGGCAGGCAACCAGCATCAGCAGGCTAAGGAGGATCAGGAAGCGTTTCATTTTTTCCATTTTGAATTCAAAGGTGCAGGCTGCCTCTGCCGGGCGGGGGTTGGGCGGCTGCCCGCCGGCGAAAGCCTGCCGAATATCTGCCTCGCCTATGCCTTCCTGAGGACATTCAGGGAAGCCACTTTTCGCTCCCCTTGATCGCCGCAGGTAAAGTTGTGCAGTTCGTAGCCGTAGTACATGAAACCATCCTGTCCATACTTTTTTTCCGACCCATTGAGGTAATCTTCCTCCATGGCGGCTGACAGCACCTGGCCTATCACCAGGGACTGGATGCCTTTCCCGGATAAGTCCATCTCGGTTTTGAACCGGCACTCCAGCGACAGGAAGGCTTCCTGGATGCGGGGGACGGCAATGCAGCGGGACGGTTCCGCGGTAAAACCGCCCGCGGCGATCTCGTCGGTCTCATAATCGTTGTTAAACACCGTTTGATAACACGCATCGAAATAGCCGGCGCTCACAAAATTGACACAGAACTCCCCTCTCGTGAGAATATTGTGATAGGTATGGGTTTGCTGGACCAGCGGAGTTAAAACATAGTACCCGCCGGCATCTCCATGGAAAGAACTCCAGGACTGGAAACAGGCGTTCGGCAATCCATTATCCTTTAAAGTGGTAATGAGAAAAAGAGCATGGGGGATGCCCAGCGCCATTTCAAAATGTGAAAAGATATTGAATTCCCCCGGCCACCGGTCGATAAAATTTTCCGGCTTTGTATTGCCAATTTCAATTTTCATGCTGTTCCTCATTCCTGAAAGCGGCCAGACGGTTTGAAATCACTTTTTCTGCCAAATGGCCACCGCATGCCCGCGCCGAAGGCGGTCAGTTGCCTGTCTCGCTTGTCCCGCGTACCTGGCGGGGGGTTCTCCAGCGGGGCCTGTCCCGCTCTTAGCTCTGAATCGGATTGTTGCGGCTAAGATGTTTCGGTCCATAAATCGCAACAACCACAATCGCTGTTATCCATACCAACACTCCCTGGATAATAAAGGGGCGTATTCCACTGGCATTCGCTACCACCGGCAAAGTTGGTACTATCCAATCACTAACGTTACTGGCGGTATGAAAAAGAACAGCCAGCAGAAGGCTTTCGTGAGTGTTGTTGTAAACCCATGTCAATAATACTGTGAAGGGAAGGATGTTGAAGAAATACCAAAAGGCTCGCGGCCATAGAATGGCGAAGTTTATCGGATGGAAGTGCCACAGCGCCCAGATTACCCCTAAAATCAGACTGGCCGTCAGAGCACTGAAGCGCTGTTGAAGCCCGGGTAATCCATACCCGCGCCAACCTATTTCTTCTGCCAACCCGGCCTGAAAGAACACCGCCAAAAATACAACGGGTATCAACAAGGCCGGATTTCCGCCGGGCACACCCTCGGCGCTGAAAAAAGATGGCAGCTTGCCTCCCAAGAGCACATCGATGCCAACTGCTGCGAGGCGAACCAGGAGAGGAAAAAAGAATATAAAGAGATACCACCTCAAACCCACCCGCCAACGTCCCATTTTTCCCAATAATGAAAAAATCCCACCGCCTCCTCCCCCAATAGCTGCCATGATAATTGCGGCGATGGTCGGCCCATAGTGTAGCAAAACCGCACTCGCATTCATCAGGAGCGGCGGAATGGTAAAGGGCAATAAACCCTTGGTTGCTATTACTGACAATCCCCAGGTGATCCCGTAGGCAAGCAAGAAAAAAATTACCAGCGAAGTTCGTGATATTCGACCTGTTTGTCGGTTCGTGGTCATCTATTCTTACTCCTCATCACAAGATTAAGAGACCCAACGGCCTGGCTCAGCGGCGGGACTGGCGACTAGCCGAGGCGGTTTCACCTGCCTGTCCTGGACGGACACGTGTGCCGCACTGCGTCACAGTGCAGGCAGTCCGGGGTGCCGCACCGCAGGTGCAGGCAAGCCGCCATCGGCTGGTAGGCGACATGAGTCGCCGGGACACTTCTCAATTATGCACCATTTCTGGCAAAGTGCGCCTGTGTGAGCGGCGGAGCCGCTGCCTGCCCCCAGACATGGGGATTGGGCGGCTGTTCGTTCCCGGGCTGTCAAGGAGAGGGGATATTGGAAATATCCCAAATCCTAAAGTTGTCCATTGCTGCCGCTCCGGATTCAGCAAAAAACACAAACCTGCCAAAACGGTACGCGTCATTTTCTGCATAGTATAAAGGCTGGCCATCCAGGTAAAAGGCAAAGCGGTTGCCTTTGCCAATGAGCAGGATGTGATGGATTTGATCATTTGATAATGATGAATTACCAAACTCCGTGCGGTTGGATGTCCCCTTTGCATTTGTGAAACTGATGGCGAGAGAGCCATGATGATATAAACTGAGGACATGGCCGGAATTGCCCAGATCCCGGAAGTGAATCGCCCACTCGGTGGAAGAATCCGTACTTTCCAGGAAACGCATGTCAATTTCCAGGGCAAAATCGCGCCAATCAGTATTGGGGCGAAAAATCCTGCAATTTGTGATAACCAATTCTCCTTCAATGTATTCTATGCTCCCTTCACACCAATCTTTCTCCCAGCCGGCTGATCCAAGCCCGAAATCGTCTTGAAAACTCGGAGTACGATCAGCGATGGCAGCGATGATTGGCTGAGCGAAATCGGTTACCCAATCGGGCTGAGCTGTCGGGGTGTGCGTTGGCCTGGGAGAAGATGTAAAAGACGGTGTGAGTGTGCTGCTCACGGTGGGAGTAGAACTGGAGACCGGTGTTTCAGTAGAGGTAATATTTATGAACGCGGGCGTTGACTGTGGCAAAAATGTACTGCACGATGAGATGACAAGCATGAGGGTCATGAGGACAAGAAACAGGATACGTGCTTTAGAAAATATGCTCATAGGACAAATTCGCGCCTCACTATTTTCCAGGTTCAGCCGCCCACCAAAGAATCAATCTAATAATTTACATGACCTACTAATCGCTTTGATCTATAAGTGCAGTATATAACCATTACCCCCAATAGCGCAAATTTGGAGATGTGGCGCGGGTCCGCGGGTGGGGGCATCGAGCCTTCATAGGCTCGATATTGCTGACGGCGGCTTGCCTGCACAAAGAACACCTGCCCTACGGGCGGTGCAGGCTGTGCGGCACAGGCGTAGCCGCCTGTCCCGCGTTCTCCAGCGGGAACCGGTGCCTACCCCCAGACATGGGGGTCTCGCCCCCAGATATGGGGGTGGGCGTGCTTCTTACTTCTAGTCACCATAAGGACATAGCGCGACACATTGAGAGCAAATGTGGAAGGTGTGCTCATCGAATGAAGTTAAGCTCATGAACCTGGCTGCTGCCTGGGGATTGAATGCTCGCAGGAGAAAAAACTTTATTCTGGACATTGAAGGTGTCCGCGCCGTATAGCCCAGACAGCGCATAATTTTGACCTGTTTTTTGTCAGGCAGGATGGCATTCACCGGACAAGCTTCCGCACAGATGCGACAATCCGGTGGACAGCCGGGTTCTTTGATGTCAGGATGGTGTATTTCAGGCAGTCCCGCAGTGGTTAATAACCCTCCCAACATTAATCTGGCTCCATATCTGGAATGCAGGAGCAAACCATTCTTGCCGATAACCCCGATTCCAGTCACTTCTCCCATCCGGATCTGGTTCAGGTAGCCTACGACCACACCCTTTTTGTTCATTCCCAAAGGCATACAGCCGTAAGTGGGAACCGCACGTTCTCCGCTTTCCTCCAAAAGGGCAGCAATTCGAATGGATAGTGTATCAAGACGCCGGTAATGGAGATTCTGGGAACGCCAGATCGTTTCTACCGCGTAAGTTGGCATTCGGTATACTGCTCGAGGAACCGGTATGCCAAAACAAATCAGACTCTGGGCTCCCGGCAAAAGATCGTCCGGCCGGTGACCAGGCGGTTCGTTTACCATTTTCGAAGCGTGGCTGATACCCCATACTGGAACATGCTCATCCCCGGCAATTTTACGGATCTCCTCAACGATCATCTCGTTTGCCTTTCTCTTACCATTTTGGCAGAATGCAATTACGCCCAACGGAACGGCTCACCGGCGGCATCGAGCCTTCATAGGCTCGATATGGCTGACGGCAGCTGGAGACCGCCTCAGCCGAGCCGGGGCCTGTCCCAGACATGGGGGACTTGCCCCCAGACATGGGGGTCTCGTCCCCAGACATGGGGGGCCTGTCCCCAGGCATGGGGATTGGGCCGCTTTTTGATGCGGGTCAGCGGCTCATGGACCCCAGTATTGAATGAGCGATTCGAAGCGCGGCACATTCAAGTGATCCATCAGTGCCAGATTCCATCCGATGTGAAGAATGTCGTGATCTCTCAGGAAGAAGAGTATATCAATTGCACTCATCTTGCCGCCCCAGGGAACATCTATTTGACCCTGGCTATCAAATGTCTCCGCCGTGAGATAAGTGAACAGTTCGCTGTCAATGCGCTCCCATTCGGCCAGAAGCTGCTCTTTCGCCATGGTTGCATAGTGCTCAGTCCCCATGGACTTGAACTCAAGTTTCCCGGTCTTGACTGCGTTCAAGTAAACCAATTCCACATAGAGGATATGAGCGGCACTTTCGCGAGGCGTGTCGGCCTTTCTTGAGGCTGAATCCACCATGCGAAAATCAAATTGTTCTTCGGTAAGGCAGGCTGTGAAGTCACACAGTATCTGATGTTGCGGCCACCATAATGAATAGAAAACTCTGACCTGGGGATTCTGGATGGAAGAAATGTCTGGTTTCATTTGACCTCCGATCTGAAGATGCGGCGCGGGTCAACTGGCAGGCTCTCCCGCCGGGCCTGTCCTGTGTTCTTTGCGGGGGAGCCGGTGCCTGCCCCCAGAAATGGGGATTTGCACGCTCTTACGCTTTCCTCGCAACACAAAAAAGGTGATGCCCCGTTCCAAGCAGTTCAGGTACAGTACAGAACTTCAATTCCAGTTCTTTCAATGCTTCCTGATTTTCTTTGGGATATGAACTCTGTTCCCATGAGTTAACAAGGATGGGCGTCGAGGCGACCTCAATAATCTCACAACCTGCTTCCTTGATTAATGCCGTTAGTTCATTTGCCGTGTAAAGGCGCGCAAATGCACCTTCTCCGGCTTGATATTCACTTAATTCGTAAACCTCTTTTGCCGATTCAAGCTGGCCTTCTTCAGAGAGAAGCCACCTTACAAAGCCATACTTGGAATCACATCCTATGATCAGGATAGCGCCTCTCTTCGCTACTCGAGCCAGTTCCTGAATGGATTTCCGGCCTTTCTCAAGGACATAGGATAACGTCCCTCCAACGCAGACGACGAAGCTGAACTCAGCCTCCCCTAATTGTCCAAGATCAGATATATCTCCCTCCATCAGATTGATCTTATTAGTCAATCCAGCGTTTTGAATATTCTTTGCAGCTAATTCAAGGATCTTAGATGAAATGTCTATCAGCGTCACTTTCTGGCAAGATTGTGCCATCATAATTGCGTTAATTCCCGACCCGCCACCCGCATCCAGAACAATGTCGGATGCGCCAAGATACTTCTTGATGAACTCCCTGGGAATCTCGTTGCGTAAAGCGAAACCTTTTTCAAAGCGATCTTCTCTTTCAGCAATCGCGTCGTAAGCTTTTCTGACAGCTTCGGGACTATAAAACATATTTACCTCACCAGGGCTGGTATGCGGGGCGTGCTAACGGAATGGCTCAGCTGGAGCCGGGGTCTCGCCCCCAGACATGGGGGTCGGGCTGCATTTACTACTTATCTGCTATTTCTTCATAAGCCCCTCGAGCTTCAACCAATAAGGCCTTTAGCGGTTCCGAAAATGGATCTCCAAGGTTTTCAATGATCGACTTCAATGCCATTTTGTGCGCTATTTGTAACGCTCGCTCTGATGAAACCGGAACATCAGGAGTAACACCTACACCTTCCCAATTCCGTTTTGTAATTGGATGTGTCAGGCAACCAATTGGAATAAAGGCTTCGAAATGTTGATTCAAACGATAGGAGGCACCTGGATGCGAACCCCCATCTGTTTGTTCACCAATAATTATTCCTCGTTTACGGGCTTGCATATCATATGCAAATCCCTCACCAGCCGAGAATGTTTCCTTGCTGATCAAGATGTAAAGGGGTTTATCATCAAGCCTTTGCCCGGGAACATACGGCAGTGTCCAATATTGTTCTGTCTTATTATCATCCCGCCAGTAAATGCTACATAGAAGTAAAGGTTCTTCACCAAGAAAATAACTACTGACCAGAGAAACCATTCCTGGATATCCCCCCGAACATTTCCTCAGATCGATGATTATCGCACCCATATTAGCCAGAAAATTCATTGCAGCAACTGCAATATCTCCACCCCATGATGGGCGGTGAAAGTAACGAATATCCACATATCCTACATTTCCCGACAATCTTTCGACTTTATGAAAACCATGATTGTTAAGCTTGGCTTGGAGTTGTTGCTCTTCTCTCCATTCTTTACTCAACCGCAGAGCTTCTTCTCCAGCTGGTAAAGGTTCTGATTGCCACTTGACCCATAGATGTTCATCCTGACATATTTCTTGCATGTGGGTAGTAAGTGCGTAGGCAAAAAACTCTCCTTCAGTTATATCGTTGTAATCCCCATCATCGGAGTGTTTTTGGAGACATGCGCAGATTTTTTCCGCCACATCCGGGAAAATGTAATAGGCTCTCAGTTTCTCTGAGAGACATCGAATTACTTCAATCTGAATAGCGGTTTCAATCATTTTCTATCTCACCCATTTTCGGAATGTAGCCCAACTATGATTCAATAAAAATACTCACATGCCATGCAATTTTGCAGGAGATATAAGTGTAGTGTATACCAAGTTCCCCCTCAGGGCAATAATCCTCGCCTCATTGTGGAGATGCGGTGCGGGACCGCGGGCGGGGAGCATCCCCACCGTCAGCTGGAGCCGGTGCCTGCCCCCAGACATGGGGGACTTGCCCCCAGACATGGGGGTGGGGCCGTGTTTCAAGAATTTAAAGCAATGTGAGCGAGTAACTATTCATCCATGGGAGGGCTTAGACGATTAGATAGCGAGGAACGCGTTCCATGAACTGTCGAAACGCATCACCATACTTGGCCAGGCATGTCTTTTCCTCTGCCAGAACTCGCGGATGTAGGAAGACACCCCAGACAAGAACGACACCCAATGCGATCCAAGAACCGATGGCAATGGCCGCGCCGATGATAGCAATGAACATACCCACTGTTTGAGGATTGCGAGAAATCCGATACAACCCTCGCGTGACTGGTTCGCCTTCGGGGGTTTTGGCGAACATCCAGATGGAAAGCACGCAAGCTATTGTGCCAGCTGCGAAGAGGACTATGCCAGTGGGTAGCAGCCAGGAATAGATCTTCAGGGGAGTAAGGATCAGGAGGATAAAGTAGGCCAAAGTGGGGATACCCGCGAGGAGTGCGATGGTTTCATCTCTGCGGGTCCAGGCCCCATGATCAAAGAGCCTGGGAGAAATAGCTTTAGGTAGGCTCTTGGCAAACCCTTCAGTGGAAAGATAGACGAAGGGCAAGAAGAGCCACCCATTCAACCATCCCAGTCGGAGAGCAGGGAATAATTCCATATTTCACCTCCAAAACTAGAGAATCGTATGTTGCGGCCCGACTATGGTTCAATAACAATATTTGCGAAACATAGCATTTTGCATGATATATAGGTCCAGTGTAGTACAAGTTCCCCCGCACGGCAATAATCTTCGCGCTGACCTTCGGACAAAGGATCGTTCATTTTAATGTTTGACACAGCCCTAGTGGGCATTAAATGTATGCGAGAAAAATAGAAACGGGCTCCTGACGATCTCGCAGCTGAACAAACAATAATGGGGCAGCCACAGGACCAGCACCAGGATGAAAATGAGACCCGAAACGCCGTAAAAGACCAGGCGGTTATCCAGATGCTCCGGCGAACCGGCTGCTGCGGATCCTTCAGCGCCCGCCTTCTTCCGCAGGGCGAACTCACGCCAGGGCAGGTTCAGCGAGACCGCCAGCATGGCGAAATTAATGCACGTGACCGTGAACCAGCGGCCGTAATCGTAGGCCGTGAAGTAGACCGGCAGGGAAAGCAGGAGTGGTATCAGGAAATACCTGCGAAAGAACACGCCCGCATACCGCTGCGCCGCTTGCGGGTGGAAGGTCTCCGAGGAGCGGGAGCGCAGGCCGGAATAGACCGCCTGCCGGGCGAGATACCAGAGGCAAATTCCCAGCGCCGGGAGGATCAGGATCCAGGCTCTCCAGTTCATGGAAACAATAACCCTTGTAATGTGGGCGGCTTTTGCCAGCGACCACTGCATGGGAATGAAGGAGCCGGGCAGGGTCGATCCGCTGAGCTTTTCAGGAGGCAAAATGCAGGAGCCTTCCCGTATCGCGCCGGCGGCCGCCCATTTTTCGCAGATGCCGAGCAAGGTCGAATAGCCGGGCGTGCCGGCCAGGTACACGCCGCCGAACGTCACCGCCGCAGGAAGATACAGCAGCCCGGTCCACAGGGCGGCCCGCATGAAGCCGCCACGGACCTTCATCCGCAGGACCGCCAGTGTGATCAGCCCGTGCAGCGGGACGAACATCAGGAAATTTCCCTCGTGGACCAGGATGATGGCCGGGAGGAGGATCACGGCAAGGGGCGCCAGCCAGCCCACGTAGCGCCGCAGGTCCCCCTGCGGCAGCGCCGAGCCGTCTCCGAGCGGGAACGATTTTTCGACGATGAGCAGGTGCAGCAGCACCGTGACATACCCGAGGATCTCCTTGCGGGCGATGGCGTTGTGGTCATGCAGGTAAAAAATGAACAGCGAAGGCAGGAACAGCAGCCCGAACAATGTCAATGGATGATAAGTTTTCCAGGACCGCGCCAGCAGCCGGACGTAACCGGCCGCGATGGCCAGGATCAGGACCCAGGAAAATACCGCCACGAATTCCAGCGGCGGAACGGAGGCCGGGACCAGCCGCCAAAATTCACCCGACAGCCCACGGCGGATAAACCCCTGGGAATAGTCGATCAGCCAGTCGGTAAAAGCCCAATAATTCAGACTGGTCCCGAAGGCGTCCTTGGGGAGCCAGTAGAGGAGATCGCGGATCCAGGCGGCGGAGAAAAGGAACAACAAGAGTGGATTGAGAATGAGAGGCGGCCGGGCAAGAATGGATTTCAGGCGCGCGGCGAGGGCCGTTGCTGAAATCCGGCGGACGGAATGATCCGCGGACCGGCCGGGGTTCGGATTGTGATCGGCCATTGCCATCGACGACTCCTATACTCTTCGGTAGTGATGGGATATTTTTTGCCAGTTTTCCGTTACCCGCCTTTTTCACCCTTGATTGCGCGGCGGCCGAACGGAATGGCTCAAAGGCAGGTGTTGGGCAGATGTATCGTTTACCAAATACCTGGAAATAAGCGGTATTTCACTTTTTGCATATATTCAATATATCCGTCCAATTCCTCAACAAGCATTTTCTCCTCACCCTTTATTCTTATTATAAGGATTATTGCTATGCACATTCCAATAATGATAGACATTATTGATTCCAACAAGAGCGGTCCCCCAATGATCAGCATTATTATCCCGAGATACTGAGGGTGCCTTACAACACCATATACTCCCGTTGAGATGACTTTCTGTTGACGGTCTGATTGTATTCTAACTACTGTTGAAAGATATGGATTGGAAATGGTAGCTTCAATCAAGAGATACAAAGCGGGAAGTAATAACAGGCAACCAATAATTTTAATTATTAGCGGAAAGCGCGGAGATAAACCGAGAATCTGCGCATCCAAGGGCATAGCGACAAACCAAAATGCTGCCAGGATGAACAATGAGGCGAGAAGATACTTATCCCACTTTTTTTGATTTTGAGAACCACGTACATTTAATCGCTCTGAAATCAGCGTTGGATTCTTTTTATACATGTATATCATGTTGGAGAGCATCATTACATCAAACCAGATGCTTAATATCCATCCTTCTGTCCACGCAAGATTTCCCGATAATAAAACTATGATGGCCGGAAATAATATAACAATAAAAAGGGACATTAGTATAAAGGCACCAAGAGAATAACCCTTGTTTGTATCTTTCATAGCGGGACTCCTGCGGATTGCTATTTCTTTCGGTATACGCCAATCTTTCAGCACGAGACTACCAAAGCCAGACGGTAAAGGCACAAATCCATTCTATCGCTAAGTACGTATCCGCCAATGCATGGCATGGGCATTGCAACTCAAGACCTTGCCATGCGGACAGATAAACGCTCGTTTAGGTTTATCAAAGAAGAAATCGGCTTTGGTAAAAAGCCTTCTTTCCTGTTTTCTTGCTTTGTGACTGCTGCCGGGATGGATCCATCTTTGAATCTTTGCTGTCTGGCAAAGCGCTGTCGCGCTTGCGAAATTGGATGTCGGGAATGTAGGCGTCCAGGCCCTCGGCCTTGCATAAGGCCAAGCTGGTATAGCTGTGATAATTGCTGTCTGCGGTGATCTGTTTGCCTTCGAAATAGTTCTCATCTTCACCGACCGCCTGCATGTTTTTCTTCGCTCCCGCTATCATTGGCGCCAGGTTCTCATGGTCCTGGGAACTGAAAGCTTTGGCATGCACGATGATCTGATGCTCGGCGTCACCAGAGCCTGAGCATTGTACCCTTGGATCACCCCGTGCGAGGTAGGATCTTCGCGATTGGTTATCGGTCACATTGCGCAACGGTATGGCTCACCTGCCCCCAGACATGGCGGGTCTCGTGCAGCTCATGGGCAACGGTATGGCTCACCTGCCCCCAGACATGGGGGTCTCGCCCCCAGACATGGGGGTAGGCTCGCTCCTGGTCATGCTGAAATTGGCCGCGTTAAAAGTATCTGCCGAGGAACACGGCTGCTTCATCCGAAATGCCGACAATCTTGTTCGTTGCCTGGCGATAAAACTTGAAATTAAGTTCAGTCTCTGGCCGACCGTCGTTCCAGTCGGAAAAATGTTTAAGCTCGTTCCGCCCCAGGGGTCGCCTCGCCAGCGCGGTGCGCCTGATGGAGATGCTCACGCGCGGCGTTTGCCGGGCGATCCCGGGTTTCTTTGCGACCGCCTTGGCCGAGGTGACGATGCCGCTTGCGATAAGACCTGGACCTCCTTCGTTCTCGCTTGCGAAGATGAATATCGTATCGCCTGCAGCAATGTGTTTACCGCCGTACATCGTCTTCTGCGCGCTGAATGCGAATGTATTTGCTCCCACATCGCCAACCTCGGCTTTGATTGCAAATATCATAGTCCTGATCTACCTCCTTCTCTTTGTATTATGAATACCGCCATGATGTCGGGTCCAACTATGCTTCAATAAAAATATTCGCCTGCCATCCAATTCGGTATAATATTTAAATCCAGTGTATACCAAGTTCCCCCTCAGGGCAATAACCCTCGAGCCATTGTGGGAATGCGGCGCTTGTCCGCGGGTATTGAGCCTTCATAGGCTCGATATGGCTGATCCCCTGAAGGGGACTTTGGCGGCTGGTCCCACGGGGATGCTTCCCCTCCGTTTCACTTCGGGGATGTTTCGCGATCGCGAAGGCCGCCTCGGGCGAGAGGGGGAGGCGGTGTTAGGCGAATTTCAGTGAAATGGCGTCCATGTGGGAGCCTTTGTACGACTGGGTGAGGCTTGAATTTTCGGAGTAGATGTCCATGTGGGCCAAGGCAGTGGGGTAGAAGGGAGATCAGTAGGCGGATACATTATTCCACCAGGTAGATAATCCCGTGCATGACCATAACCTTGCCATGGCCTGATCATCCCTAAACCATCTGGAACGATGTCTTCATCTAATTCAGCATTCAACCAAATACCCTTTACGTAATCATTGGGATCAGGTCCATTCCATTTACCATTCTCGCCACCCGCCATGACTTGAATGACAACATTTTTTGTTCGGAAATAAACCTGATATCCAATTTCATAACCATCAGCTCTCAATAAGTCCCAGGCAAGGATGTCATCTGGCTCTCTGAGAAGACTAATGAAATCTTTCATTTTGTAAGGCAATAAGCCGATGGAAATAGTTGTTATTACGCCGTTTTCAAAATGGAGATAAACTAAGCCGGGTTCATCCTTCATCCCTCCCCAAATCCAATTTGTGTAGATATAGTCATTAAAGAATTCAGTACTACTTTGGTCTATCTGATCAGAACTATTGATAATAGATTTTGCCTGGTCAATCGTCGTTTTCCCAGGATTTATTCCCAACCAGCAAACATGTGGGCAACGTTCGCTGATATCAAAATCGCTTTTAGGAAAACTAATCCCCGTGTCAGCAGGTATAAGCTGGCATCCAGCTAACGCGATTGTGAGTAGGGCAGAAACTAGTATGATTTTTCTCACATCCAATGGTCCTAAGCTGTTACCAACGCGCCCAACTATGATTCAATAAAAATATTCGCAAGCCATGCAATTTTGCATGATACACAAATGAAGTATATTATCAAAGCCATCTCAGAGCAATAACCATCCCGCATTGCGGAGATGCGGCGCGGTGTGCTGGCGGCGCAGCCCCGGCCAGCCTCGCCCCCGCCAGCGCTGCCTCCATCCGCTTCGCCAGGGCGAAACTCCCTGGCCCTCCCCCGGCTCTGCCCTGAGAGGCATTTATTTCGCTCCCCGCATAAAAATGTTAATACCGTGACAGGTGATGGAGAAAGATTGAACCGGCCCCCGGAAAATGCTATCATAGAAGTATGCCCACACCACTAGGACTATCCATTGCCAACCACACCGGCATCGTGCAGACCCTGCGCCCCATCCTCGAACACTTTGAGCAGGAGCGCCGCAGTTCGGTCGCCATCACCGTCATGGAATGGGATACGATCTGGAAAGACCTGGTCAATATCGGCATTTATCAGCGCGGGGCAGATGTGTCGGAGATCGGCACCACCTGGCTGGGCAGCCTCATCTCCATGAATTCTTTGCGGGCTTTCACCCCCGCCGAGATCGGTCAGATCGGCGGAGAGGCGGCATTCCTGCCCGCCGCCTGGAAAACCACTTCCCTGGTGGGAGATGACCGCGTCCTGGCAATCCCGTTCCTGGCCGATGTGCGGGTGATCTATTACTGGCGGGATATGCTGGAAAAAGCCGGGGTGGCCGAAGAGACGGCCTTCTCCAGCATCGGGAACATGGAAGAGACGCTGGGCCGGCTGAAAGGGGTCGTCCCCACCCCCTGGGCGCTTTCAACGGATAAATCGACTCACGATACCCTTTACAACGCCTCCACCTGGGTATGGGGAGCCGGCGGCGATTACATCAGCCCCGACGGGCAGAGTACGCAACTCACCGCGCCGGCCGTCCGCTCGGCCCTCAAGAGTTTCTACGGCCTGCATCGTTTCATGCCGGCCGAAGGCCAACCCATGAACGGGGACAGGGTCATGGACCTGTTCAGGGAGCGCCGGGTGGCGGCCATACTGGCCGGCCCGTGGGTCCTGACCAACCTGCGAGGCCAGGCCTCGCCGGCCGGCCTGCTGCCCCGGCTCGGGATCGCTCTCCCGCCCGGACCCTCCTTCGTGGGCGGAATGCATCTGGTGGTCTGGCAGCATGCGCGCTATTTCCAGGAATGTATCGAGCTGATCCGTTATTTGGTCACCCCCGCAGCGCAGAGCCAGTACTGTCCCATTTTAGGCCTGCTGCCTGTGCGCACGGAAGCCCTGGCTGAACCGTACTATTCCGCCGACCCGCATTATAAAGTCCTGGTCGAAGCTCTGCACAAAGGCCGCAGCGCCACCGGTTTTGCGCTGTGGGGGATGGTGGAAGATAAGCTATCCGCCAGCCTGATCCAGGTATGGTGGGACATATTCAACCGGCCTGAGGACAGCCTGGATGCGATCCTATCGCGGCACCTCGATGCGCTCGCCGCGCGCCTGGATATCACCCTGGGCAGCTGAAGTTCTCCCGGCAAGATACCTATCAATACAGATTCGCGTTAATTCCTTGCCCCGCGTGCTTATGTTGGACGAATGCCGTTGGGCTCTGGAGCCTGTTCGCCTGTTATTTTTGAGTGAATGGCAGGTACAGAAAGCCGGGCAGGGGAATACTCTAGAGGTCACACGTGAATCCCCTGACTTCCCGACCAACCCTGACTAAGAACGTCACCCTGTGGATTGCTCACAGGGCAGGTGGCAGGTATCATCGGGACAGCCTTACCGAAAGCCCCGTTGGGGCCGGACGAGCAGGCCGGTTTACCGGCCTTTTAGCCCTGAGGCGGGGGATTTATTCCCCGCCGTGGTCGGAGGCGGAGATCGAGATTTTGGAGGCGGGGT
This sequence comes from uncultured Chloroflexia bacterium, assembly GCA_963831885.1. Taxonomy (GTDB): domain Bacteria; phylum Chloroflexota; class Anaerolineae; order Anaerolineales; family Villigracilaceae; genus UBA877. Next base: position 243,399 of record CAWHSJ010000008.1, read on the forward strand.
GAACTCTCATCGCCGGGGGATTCATCCCCGCCGTTGCCCGATCCCCTACCGGGGACTAAGAGGCCCTGCCGTGGTTTTCCTGCCGGCCAAACCATTCCCGCAATTCTCCGGCTATTCCGGCCACTTCAGCCTCGCTCACGATCCATTTTTTGATGCCGAATAATCGCGTAAGCGTCGTCCGCAAATCCAGGTTGAAAATGACCGCATGCATCCCCGCGCGCATCTCCGCCGGCCGCGGCAGGACCCACCAGTGCACATGCTTGACCCCCTCGCCGAACGAGCAGACATAGACCTTGGCCGGTTTCAGCACTTCCGTCAGGGCCAGGCACGTGGCTTGTATGAGCGGGCCCAGCGCCAGCGCCTCTTCAGGCGAGAGTTCTGCCAGGTGTTCACAGTGCCGCTTTAGTTTTATGCACAGGAAGCCGCGCCACACTACCGGCAGACTATCCATTGTCCCGACATGCCAGTGATCATTCTCATAGATGACCCCGCCGGGCTCGACTCGTTTTCCTGCCACAATATCGCAAGACACACATCCTGGGACCAGCATGGTTCCTCCTCCCTTGCCTTTCTAACATGTCCATCGTTCTATAGTCAAGAGTAGTAACGACTTTAGTCGTTACAACCCTGTCAAGGACCTGATTTAGGTTTCATCATTAATTAATCATACTCCGACTCAAATCCAATATAATTACATTTTATCCGCATCGCCTAAAAGATAAAAAATGGCAAGTAGAGAACTCGACTATGTTAGATGAGGGCATTAGGCTTCCGATAGCGATTAGAGATGTGATAAAAGTGTTGCATTTTATTTCTTGATCTTATCCTTAGTTTTCCTTCGTTACCTTCGTGGTGATTGTTTTTCATTCTAATTAGGAATGTAACATTGATAGAAACTCACTTTATTTCAAAGGATCAAAAAATGAACACAAAGAATCCCAAGGTTGATCTTTATATAAGCAGGTCCGAAAAGTGGCAGGAAGAATTAAAGAAATTGAGGCTGATCATTCTTGACTGCGGGCTGACCGAAGAATTGAAGTGGGGGGTTCCCTGTTACACGTTTCAGCAAAGCAACATCGTTTTATTACATGAATTTAAAGAATACTGCGCCATTCTGTTTGTCAAAGGCGCCCTGTTAAAGGATGCCCAGGGTATTCTGATCCAACAAACGGAGAATGTGCAGGCGGCGCGCCAGGTCCGCTTCACGAATCTCCGCCAGGTGGTTGAGCTGGAACCCATCTTGAAAGCCTATATTCATGAAGCCGTTGAAGCGGAAAAAGCCGGTTTGAAGGTGGATTATAAAAAGACGACGGAATTCAACATGCCTGAAGAATTGATCAATAAGCTGGAGGCAGTTCCCGGCCTGCAGGACGCTTTTGAGGCCTTGACGCCGGGACGGCAAAGGGCCTACATCCTTTATTTTTCCGCCCCCAAGCAATCCAAAACCCGCGAGTCAAGGATTGAAAAATGCATGCCGCAAATTCTCAATGGCAAGGGATTAAATGACCGGTAATTCGATGGGAAAATAAATAGCTGAGCGTAGTAACGACTTTAGTCGTTGCTACAAACGATATTATAGATTTTGCCGCGGGTATCCCGTGAAGAACACAAGCCTTCCTCCAGCTGTTGGGGGCTTACAGGCACAAAACTTTCAGCGCATTGGTAGGTGACTATTAGCCATATAACAGGTGAGGAAAGGAGGATCATAATATACTGCCGGGGTAAAGGTCGTTTGCCAACCGCGTTCGTTTTCCAACCAGAGAAGGAGGAATACAATCATGGCAAAAAATACCCACACCCCGCTTACCCCTCAGGTGGAACCACCCCAATTCAAGTTGGGCACCATCCTGCTTATGTTTGCCTGGCCTGCGGCCTGGTACACATTCTTGATCTATGTCATCGGGCGGCAGTTTATCCCTGCAGGCGGCACAACCCCCACCTGGCTGCTGCTGTTGGTGACCGTCCTGGGCAGCGGCGCTGAACTGGCAGCCGGCCTGCTCCTTCTGCGCCGCGAAGGCTACCGCCTGTCGATTGCGGCCTTGCGGGACCGCCTCCGCTTGCGCTGGCCAAAAGGCTGGAAAGCCTGGACGGTGGTCGTGATCGTGTTTATCCTCTGCTTGAGCATCAGCATGGCCATGGGACCGGTCAATCGTATGCTCGCCTCGGTGCCTGGGTTCACGCCCCCCGCCTGGTGGCCCGCCGCCAGCAATCCTGCCATCCAGGTCAGCCGCGCCGCGGATGTGTTTCCCGATGTCCATCTGCCGGGAAACTTCTTGTTTGTATTGCTGTACTTTGTCATCGGGTTGGTGTTCAACATCTTTGGCGAAGAGATCTATTATCGTGGGGTTCTATTACCGCGGATGCGGGGGGTATTCGGCAGGTGGGACTGGGTGGCCAATGGGGTGTTGTTCACCCTGAAGCACATCTACCAGCGCTGGCTGTATCCCGGCATTCTGCTGGGCGGTCTCGGTTTTGCCTTCGCGGCCGGACCTCTGGGCAGCCTACCCCTGGCGATGGTATATCATTGGCTTGGCAATTTCCTTCTCCCCCTGGTTCTCCTCATCATGGCTGTGCTTGGAATTGGAAAATAAACACCCTCGTCCTGGCCCTCGGCCGGCTGACGCGCGCCTGCAGCTTCGTCCCGCCATCATCGGCGGTAGGTGAGCCACACCAGTAAGATCAAATGTGCCCGGGCGCGATAGATCGGACATTTTGAGAGAATTCATTACCCCTTCCCCGCACGCATTGCATCCGGCAGGTCGACCCGGTTCGGGTCGCGCAGTATGCCGGAGGCTGAAGGGGCAGGGGATGGGGTTGTAGTGGACCCAGGAATCTGGGCAGGAAATTGACGATTCTTAGGGTATTTTCCGAATTAGTGTGAATCTCGGTGAAACCGGCTGGACACGATGGCCTGAATTGTGCGATAATGATAAATATCCCGCCAGCCTAATTCAGGAATTATTTCTCTTACAGGATTCGAACTCAAAACCGCATTTTGTCACCCATGCCGGCCCTCATAAGAGAATGATGGAGGCTGAAATGAGCAAGCCAAAATACACAATCACCCCGGACGCTGAAAACGAGATTGTGCGTGTTGTGGCTCATGGCGACCTGTCCAAGGAATTGGGCGAAGAGATCATTACCAAGGCAAGAGAGACGGCAGCCGAGCATCATTACAATATCCTCTGCGATGTCAGGCAAGCCGAAGTCAAGGTGTCCCTGGCGGATTGGTTCTTCCTGCCGAGGACGCTGGCTGTCTTCAGGAACGCAAAAATACGCGCCATTAAGACCGCCCTGGTCATCTCCCCTGGAAGCCACGAAAGGATATACGGCTTCTATGAGACCGTCACGCATAATTTGGGCATGAGCTTGAGGGTATTCCTGGAAGAAAAGGCTGCGCTCGATTGGCTGAAGGAAGTCTAGCCGGGGGAGACTATGCTCCATTCCATCAAAACCATCACAACCCGGGTCAAGCGCGATCCGCCACCGGAGGTTATCCTTGGCCCAAGGTGAGCACATGGATCGTTGGGAACCCGTAAATGCCGTTCAACGGATGCAGGAGTATATCGAAGAGCATCTCCAGGAGCCGATCACGCTGCACATGCTGGCGAGCGCGGCGGGATATTCGCCATGGCACGCCGCCAAAACCTTCAAGGCGCTGACCGGCAAAAGCCCTTTCGAATACATCCGCGCCGTGCGGCTGTCTCGAGCAGCCGTCCGGCTGAGGGATGAAGAGGTCAAGATCGTGGACGTCGCTTTCGATTTTGTCTTCGATTCCCACGAGGGCTTTACGCGGGCTTTTTCCAAACAGTTCGGCTGCACCCCGCAGCGATTTTCCCGGGAAAAGCCCCCCGTCAAATTGTTCATGCCCAACCATGTCCGTGAAATCTACCTCGCCTTGCTCAAAGGAGAGCGAACTATGACCGAAACCCCTAAAACCGGCGCTATTTTCGTCCAGGTGGTGGACCGCCCGGCCAGGAAGTTGATCCTCAAGCGCGGCGTCAAGGCCGCCGACTACTATGCCTACTGCGAAGAAGTGGGCTGCGAGGTGTGGGATGTCCTCACCGGCATCCAGCAGGCCCTCTATGAACCCATCGGCATGTGGCTGCCGGCCGAACCTGCAAAAACCCGGCACCTCCCTATATGCCCAGGGAGTGGAAGTCCCCCTGGATTATGCCGGCCCCCTGCCGGAAGGCTTCGACCTGATCGACCTGCCGGCCTGCAAGGTGATGGTCTTCCAGGGCCAGCCCTATGATGACGCCGACTTCGAGGCCGCCATCGGCAGCCTGTGGGAAACCATGAAGAACTACAAGCCGGAAATATACGGCTTCCGCTGGGCCGACGAAGACGGGCCGCGCTTCCAGCTCGAGCCCCAGGGCTACCGGGGCTACATCGAGGGCCGTCCCGTCCGGCCGCTCAACTAACCACCCCCACCTCGTTTATTCTATAACACCAGGGGGCTGTCCAAAAAATCGGGCAGCCCCCTGGCCGTGCCAGGCCGCAGCCTCCCATAGTAAGGCCACGAAAGTCTCGTTCCTTGGGATATACCGTGCCCCACCCTCCAGCCATCCCGGCGTTCCAACAACCACCCTCCCCATTTTCGTACTTCAGAAAATGGGGAGGGTGGCCCGTAGGGCCGGGTAGGGCCGCGGTCTCGCCCCCAGACATGGGGGTAGAGCCTGCCGACCCCATTTACGCTTGGGCGGCCTCAAAAGGGGCGAATAGTTCCTGCTTATAACATTTTTTCAGGATTTTCGGACATATGGGCATCATTGTCCGAACCAATGTCCCAACCCCATAAAATTTAAGTTGACATACGCATGGATCGGATGTATTGTATATGAAGCGGGAGTTCCACCACCCACACTTTAATTGCGGATGATAATGTAGCCCAATATTGCTTCAATGTTGCTTGATGAAGCCGCCAGAGTTTCCCTGGCGGCTTTTAATATATTCATCGATTGTTCAGTAATATGGGAGGTAGCAAAATGAAGACCATCCATCTTATTCTCACCCTTTTCGCCTGCGCCGTCCTGCTGGCGCTGGCCGCATGCGGCCCGGGCGCCGCCCGGGCCACTGCCACAGCGGCTCCCACCGTCACACCTGCCGCCTCTGCCACACTGGCAGCCACGGCCACCCTGCCGCCGCAAACCGGCACGATTGCGTTCGCGAAATTCACCTCCGAAACCCAAACGGAACGGGATCTCTACGTCATCAAAACCGATGGCACAGGCCTGACTCTATTGGCGCACGACCCGGGGATGTTTGTGGAGTACCCGGTCTGGTCTCCGGACGGCACCAAAATTGCCTATCAATCGATGACCGGAACTGATGATGCGTACGGGACTTATGACACCTCCACCCTCTGGGTCATGAACGCGGACGGCTCGGACAAGGTCCAGCTTACGCAGCTCCCCAGAGACGGTATGTTCCCGGCCTGGTCGCCGGACGGCCGGCAGATCGCCTTTTCTGGCTTCTCAAATGATGACCAATGGTTGCACCTCTTTGCGATGAATGCCGACGGAAGCAACGTCCGTCAGGTGACCAGCGGAGGCACGAATGATCTCTATCCGAACTGGACGCCGGAAGGAACGATCCTCTTCCTGCGGGCAACTCCCCCCAATACCATGTCCGAGGTGTTTGCCATAAATCCGGATGGCAGCGGCCTCGCCCAGTTGACGGAAAATGAACTCCTGCGAGGCTTCGCCCTTTCGCCCGACGGAAAGAGCCTGGCAGTCTACAAGGGGGCAGCCCACCAAATCGTGGTGCACCCACGCGGCGCTTCCGGGAACGAGGTCCTGCTGCTGGATGCGTTTTTTGATTGTGATGATGTCCGCCTCTCCTGGTCGCCGGATGGGAAAGCGGTTGTCCTGGGGGAGAGTTCGCTGGATGCGTGGAGGGGCGGTTCGGCGCTGTTTATCGTGAACGCGGATGGCTCCGGGGTTAAGCAAGCACCGGAGGCCGGCATGGTTGTTGACCCGGCCTGGCAGCCCTAGCTGACCTGTCAATGGATCGGCCTGGCAGCCCGCGGATTTGAGCGCGTTCGAACGCTCGAACCAGGGTACTGCGGTTCCTGGAGATCCCGGGAGATCCTACCCACCTCTTCCTACGGCCGGTACGGTTTCAGCCAGTATTCGGCGAAGTCACCCTCGGCGGTCCAGCCGGAGCCGCCGGGGATCTGCGCATACTCCACCTTCCAGTAGACCAGCCCGTCGGCGCAGACCGGCCCATCCATCACCTTCACCAGTGTCTGCGGATAGATCTGGTAAATGACCTCGTAGCTGCTGCCTGCCCCCGCCCGGACGCGGTTGGGCGGGTCGCCCGGCCCGCCGGTCACGATGGCGGTCACCCCGGCATAAAGGTTCGTCCAGCCGGCGGCGCAGGTCGGCGCGGGCAGGGGCTGCAGGGCCGTCCCGCCGGAGGGGAAGATCCATCGTCGTGTACCATACAGGGTAAGGGAAGCTGAATTTCATCGGGTCGCCCGTCAGCAAGTTTATTAAGAGTTCCTCATTCGCCAGCGCGAAATTCCCGCCCGGCAGCCAGGTGAGATTGGAGATCCGGCCGTAGTCCGTCCCGCCGACCGGGCGCACGTCGGTCCCGTCGGCGTTCATCACATACAGCCGCTCCCCGGAGAAAAGGATCTGCGAGCCGTCCGGCGACCATTCCAGGACGGACTCCGGCCCCAGCTTGTACGCCTCGCCGGTGGTAAGTGCGACGGGAGGCCGGGTCAAATCCTTCATATCTTGCAGGGTGACCTGGTAGGTGGACGGGCGGGTGGTGCCGTCGGGGTAGGTCAGGATGCGGGCGGAGATGTAGGCCAGCTTGCTGCCGTCGGGCGAGAAGCGCGGGTACCAGCTGTCGGCCGTTTTGCTGGCGGTCAGCCACGACTGCCTTCGCATCGTCCACATTGACGATGAAGATGTCATAGAGGCTCGGTCTCGCCGGCTTTGCGGCCCGGGCGAGTTGGTGCGCGTAGGCAATGGACTTCCCGTCAGGCGACCAGTCGGGGTCCTGGAAGTACTGGCCCAGACCGGCCTCCAGGAACAGGCTTACACCTCCGCCCAGGGTCCAGATCTCAAATCTGAAGTGTGCGTCGTCGATGAGCAGGCGGTCGCCCGTGGGTGACCAGGCCAGCCCCCTGATGGCAGGGTTGAAACTCGGGACGATTGCAGAGGCGGCCGGACCAGCCGGCGTCCATGACGCAGACTTCGCCGACATCGGCGCTGGACGCATCGTAGGCCACCCGCCCGCCCTTGACCATGGATTGGAAGAAATCGTCGGGAGAAAGGGTGACGGCGGCAGTGGGAGAAGCGGCCGGGACGGGGGTTTCTGCAGGCGGGAGGACCGCCGTGGGGACGGCGGTGGCGGCCGGCGGGAGCGTGGCCGGGGCAAGGGGAACGGCGGGGCTGCCGGAAGGCAGGTTGCAGGCCGCCAGGAACAGGACGGCCAGGCAGATTAAGATGGCGCTGGTCCAGATACGTTGCCAGATACTTTGCATGGATCTCCTCCTAAAAGTGGCCTGCGCGGGCAGCTCTTTGTCTCCCGGGCCAGGGAGACCTTTCCGCTCAGAGCCGCAGGGGCTCATTCTCTTAACGTCTCCGCGCCAAATAAGTTCCGGCCCTGTCGCAGAGCCCCCGGGACCCACCCCGAAAAACGGCCCGCCAGGCCGCAGCCTCCCATAGTAAAGTCGCGAAACTCCCGTTACTTGGGGTACATCGTGGCCCGCCCTGCTGTTAAAGAGCCTTATTTCTCAGGAGTATTCAGCGTATCCAGAAATAATTGCTCAAATCTTTCAGCATCAACGTCCACAGCCAAACGGACCGGCGCGCCACTCTCACTCGCTCGAGTCTGCCCGCTCTGATTGCCTTCTTCCTCGATAACGGTAACTGTCCGGGCCTCAAAAACAGCCAGCGAGTTATCGGTGAGAATTGCGGCTGCAAGTGGATCCCAAAAATAGTACCCTCCAGACTGAACGGAATCGTAGTATTGCGGTTGTGACAACACCTTGAAGATAAACATGGTTTCAGGCGTTGTACGATCATCCTTGAGGCGTTTATAAAAATTCATAGTAATGGGAACGTGATTGGTCGCGTCCAGCGGGACGAGGGTAACCGGCAGGCCGGACTGGAGAACGATGGCAGCTGCGCGCGGGTCCACATAAATATTCCATTCAGCCACCGGGTTGTCGATGCCCGCGTGGGAAATCCCCACATTGCCGGGTACATCCACCGCGCCGCCCATGATATAGACCATCTCTATGTTTTCCTTGATTTCAGGAGCAGATTGCAGCGCCTCAGCCAGATTGGTGAGCGGACCAAGCGTGATGATCGTCACTTTGGCGGGCATTGAGTTGATTTTGGCTGTGAGCAAATCTACAGCAGATTGAGGCGTAACAGAAGCAGGATTGCTTTGAAGGGTAAGTCCGGCTAAGGCATCCACACTGGTGCGCCAATCCGGTGGAAAGGCATGATTTCCTTGCAGGGGAGTGGTACGCCCGCAACTGACAGGAATATCTGGTTGTCCGGCCAAAGCAGCCAGGCTCATGGCATTTTTTATACCCGGCTCGCAGTGCGCTTCGCCTGTCCCTGAAACTGTGATCGCTGCTACGCTTACATCTGGACGATTAAGCAGGTACAGGATTGCCATCCAATCGTCAGCCGCCATATCCGTGTCAATGATGACGGGACGCACTGTACCCGTGAAAGGTGTAGGGGATAGATGAGGCGTTGGCTGAATTCCGCAAGCCGTAAGAACAAGCGTCAGGCTAAAGGCGAGAATTTTTCGGAACAGCATTCATAATCCTTTCTAAGTGAAGGTGAAAAGCGGGAACAGCGTCGCCATGATTGGTTGCATGGTGAATAACACACGCGTTCTTCCCGTGTCTCCAGAGGAATTCCCACTCCTTCGGGAAGTTTGTCCCGGTTGATTTGAGAATGTAGTTCGGGCGATTACTCCCTTTTCCTTTTTCAGCGTGTTCTCGCATCCCTTCAGCGCGTGATGTAGCTGCTCTACGGCTTATCCCTGCTTACCTTGAAAGTATTTGCTCCAAAGGGAAGATACAACGCCCCCAGTGCAATGAGAAATATTCCCAGGATAATGAAAGCCATCCAACCAGCCAACGTTGCGACTATGGAGAGGATCGCGAGTATCGCCAGCAAAATGCGAAATGTTTTCAAGGGCATAATGGGTTTTACAAAAAGGAGTCCGGCAAGAGTGATCGCAGGTACGGAAAAAAGGATGATCGGTCTCCAGGCGATGATTGAGTTCGGAAATCGAAACGGGAGAGAAACGATCACGATGGCTGTTAGGAGGACAATCGCTAACGAAGAGTATGCAATAATCTTATAAACCTTCATGCTTACCTCCAAACTGGAAAATAGATTTATTCGAATTTCCATGGCTGTTTTTGCAGTGGCCAGCGGGAGGCGAAAGACAGGCGGGTGCCCCCCGCCTTACCTCACCACCAGCGGCAGATACACGCGCAGGTTAAGCGACCGCCACAGGCTTTCGCCGTCAATGCCGGCGAACAGCCCCGGCGCCGCCCCCGGCGTCAGGGCCAGCGCCAGCACATATCTGCCATCCCAGGAGGTAGATCCCCACGGTGGTCCAGGTCGCCCCACAGATCGGTGGACATGTAAACATCGCCAAAGGCGGCGTAGAGAGTTCCATCGCTGGTGTAATTCGGCGAAAGGGCCAGCCGGTTGATATACGGGTATGGCAGCCCGCTGTTGATGGCGCTCCAATTCCCGCCGCCGCTGGTGGATTTGAAGATCCCGCCCCCATCGGTGGCCGTGTAGATAGTCTGGTCGCTGGCAAAGGCGGGAGAAACCGCCAGGTCCCTCACGTTCAGGTCGGTCATATCAGTGCTGGAGGTGGTCCACGAACCGCCCCCATTGGAGGTCGCATACACGCCGCTGTCGAGCGTCCCCAGGAAGGCCCGCTGGTCGCTGGCAAAATTGGGCGAGAGCACCAGCGCCGTGACCTGTTTGCCCGGCAGGCCGCTGCTGGCCTGGGTCCAGCTGCCCGCCCCATCGACCGATTTGAAGACCAGGCCGTTATAGGTCGCCGACGAAGAGGGTCTGGTCGGTGCTGTAGGCCGGTGAAACGGCCAGCCTGGTCAGCATGTTAATGGTCAGCCCGTTGTTGGCCGGCGCCCAGCTGTCGCCCCGGTCGGTGGACTTGAACATTCCCTGTCCGTACGTGGCCGCGAAGAGGCTGTGGTCGCTGGCGTAAGCTGGTGAAAGCCCAAGCTGACGTACCTCTATGGCCGGAGGCAGCCCCGCGCCGGCGGGCTGCCACAGGTCGCCCCCGTTGGACGAGCGGTAAACGCCCAGCCCTTGTGTCCCGACAAAGAGGGTCTGGTCGGACGCGTAGGCGGGCGAGACCTGCAGGTTTTCTATATAAATATTGGTGATGCCGATGGTCGAATGGACCCACGCATCCCCGCCGTTGGTGGATTTGGCCACTCCATTGTAGGTCATCCCGGCAAATGCGGTCTGGTCGCTGGCATAGGCGGGAGAAACCGCCAGGCTGTGCAGGGTCGGGTTGAGCAGGCCGGTGGTGGCGCTCCAGGAGGTGCCGCCGGTGGTGGTCTTGAAAAGGCCGGCGTTCGTACCGGCCAGGACGGTCAGGTCGGAGGAGTACCCCGGCGAGATGGCCAGCGCATTCACATACAGGTCGGCCAGGCTGCCGTTCACCGGCGACCAGGCGCTCCCGCCCGTGCTGGACTTGAACACGCCCCCGCCGCTGGTCCCCGCAAAGATCACCTGGTCGCTGGCGAAGCCCGGCGAGATCGCCAGGGCCATGACCGTGGTGGTCGTCAGGCCGTTAATGACCGGCGTCCACCCATCGCCGCTGTTGGTGGAGATAAACACGCCGCCGTTGGTGCCGGCAAAGAGAGTGTGATCGCTGGTGAAGTTGGGCGAGATCGCCAGGGCGCGGATGACCAGGTTGGTCAGCCCGACCGAGACGTCGCTCCAACCGCTGCCGGAAGTCGTCGAGCGGACCACGCCGTTGTAGGTCCCCGCGAAAAGCGTGTGGTCGCTGGCATACGCCGGGGAGATCGCCAGGGACAGGGTGTGCCCGCTTCTCACCTGCTCCCACGTGCCCCCGCCGTCGGTGGATTTGCTGACGCCGCCGTGCCAGGCGCTGTTGAACAGGGTCTGGTCGCTGGCGAAGGCGGGTGAAAAGATCACCGCCGTCATTTGCTTGAACCACATGCCTTCGTTGGCTTCCGTCCAATGGGTGCCCCCATCGGTGGTCTTGAACACCCCGCCCTCGGACGTGCCTGCCAGGGCGGTGTGGTCGCTGGAGAAAGCGGGCGAGAACGCCAGGGCGGTGATCGTCCCGCCGAACATTCCCTCCGAGACCTTTTTCCAGCCCGTTGATGAGGCGGCGCGGCCCTGTTGGGGCACGCTATATCGTTGGGGCCCCTATAGTCCCGTACGCTGGGAATATCGTGCCCCAACCGGGCCGGACCGGACCCGCTCATGACCTGTCCCAGGCCCACGGCCAGGGCCAGGCTCAAGGTTAACCTGGTGAGAGTTCGCCTGATATTCATTTTGCCCATCCTTCCCTCATTCGGTACATGCATGTGTGGGCGTTTAGCTGGGATTCGTGTCTGCAATTCAGTGCCCGCCTGTGTCTGCGGCGCGGCCGCAGCCCCACAGAGAGTGTAGCATGAAACCCCCGCCAAATTCAAGTAGGGCCACGATACATCGTGCCCCCGGTACATAATAAAGCAATTCTTCCTTCTTCTGCGGAAAGAAAGTCCACGATATTATTTGGATAGTCATCTATCAGGAGCTTTCCTTTAGCCGCCCCTTTACCCATTACGCTGGTATTTATATAATGGTCATAAGGAATGTTATTTTTTCTTAGCCACTGCTTTGAAGGTTTATCAGCAACTGGTGTTCGATTTGTTGCGATGGTTATTTCGAAAACATCTTGATAATTCACTTATTACCTTCTGCGCATCTTGAATTGGTTTCATACTTGCTATATAAGATGGATCAACATGAGAACTCTCTATAGCTATCTTAATGTCTGTTTTTGCGAGTGGTAGTGGTTGATCCCAGCTACGAATATCACTCTTAGATATACTTCGAGCCAAATTTCTTATTTATGCGATTCCAAAATCGGGGTAACTTGATCTGCCAGCACTCCATCCACATCAACAACAATCAAAGGAGCAGATTTTACTTCAGGATAACGAGGCTCTCTTTGTATTCTATAGAAGATATACAACGATAAACAAATTAATAAAATGGACCAATTAATGATTACTATATAAGAAAGTAGATATTTTATAACGATAAGGTAGATAATACCCAGAACACTATACGCTGCGAAAAACTTGGTACTAAGAGATAACATAGAAGCGCCATGATCTTTATATTCTTTAACTCTTATAAAGCCATCAGTAATGTAAAGGAAGAAAATCCCGGCAAAACAAAGTATAAAAGTATAAATATTTATTTGATCAGGTACTTTCTTAAAGTCTTCAATTTTGAATAAAAACAGTGTATATAAAACTACAATTAAAAAATCGTTAAATGGCCTAAGCACTCTTTTAATTGTTAATATTTCTGCCGTATATGGATATTTATATAATGACTTGTGATAACCTATCCAGCTTAATGTAACAGTAATTATTACAACGATTAAGGCAATAAAAGCAAAAGGATACAATGTCGGATTTCGAATTAGATCTATGTATTTGATAATAGATTGCCCAACCACAACACCAAACAAAATATCTACATATTGAATTAATTTGTCAGAAATCCATTTTCGTTTATCTTCCATTTCTTTTAACATAATGATCTCCTACAGGATATTCAAAAAAAGCGAAGGTAATATATAGATTTAGTTGGAAATTCAGCGATTATTTTCATTACAATGATTTTACCTATATTATTGGTAGGGGAGACTCTAACCATTATCGCGCAATTCTGACACATTGCACGAGTCTGCAGGCGCAGGCGCGCATCCATCCGCCGCCGTCCCAAAGAGAATTGTGGGGCACGAAAGTCCCGTTACTTGGGAAAGTCCCGTTACTTTGGGATACATCGTGCCCCTGAATGCGACATATCGTGTCCCAGGACACTTCCCTTTCTGAAAATAGGTGTGTTATAACAGTTAAAATTTGCTATACTGAATATCATTCCAATTCGTATGCTATAAAATTATTCTTATCGAATCAAAGTTGGGCGAGTTTCGGAAGGGGTCCAGATGGAAAATCAAAATCAACCTCACAAAACGGAAATAGCTCCAAATTGGGACTACCGCAGGCGGTCTTTCGCCAACCTCCTCAGGATGGGGCACTGCGCTCCAACAGTGATGAAGTCGATCCTGGATATTTCATCGACAGAGAAGGAATGGTTGGTCAAGCTCAGCGCTGGAATGCCGGGAGGCATCGGCAATACCGGATTTGAATGCGGCGCGGTCACTTCACCCCTGGCGTTGTTGGGGATACGCTACGGCCTGCACGAGGTCGACGATGGGCTGCCGGTGATCTTCGACAAAGGACATGGGCTTTGCCAGGATTTTCTCGCCTGCCACAAAACTTTTCAGTGCCGGGAGATCCGCGGAAAGGACCGCTTTCCGTACCATTGCATCGCGCCGGTCACGCGCTCACCGGAGCTTTTTCAGGCTGTCCTCGACGGCAACCACCAGGATGCCATCCCGGCGGCTCGAAGGGCGGGCTACACCCGGCTGTATGCGCACCTGGTCGAAAATGATTTTCACTGCGCTCAGGCTGTGTTCACCCACCTGGGGTACACATCCACCGAACACCAGGAGCTCTTCGATGCCGTCTCGGCCTTTATTGGCGGGACGTTGTTCATGGGAAGGACCTGCAGCGCGTTCACTGCGGGGGTTATGGCGATCGGCTTGAGGGCGGGTGAGATAGAAAACAGCATCCCGCGGGTCATCAGGTTACTTGCCCTCATGACCTTTGGCGGGAACGCCTTTGATGACCGGATCAACAAATTCAACCGGAGCATGAACAACGGCTACCGGATGTCCAAATGGTTTGTGCAGGAATTCGGCAGCACCCAATGCCAGGCAATTACGCAATGCGATTTCTCAGGCCCGGCAGGCGTGTCCAAATATGTCGAGGGGGAACTGAACACAAAGTGCAAGACGATCGCGGCCAAGGTTGCCGGGAAGGTTCAGACGATGCTCGCCGGAGTAGGGGCACGATATATCGTGCCCCCTACCAGTGCCCCTGCATAATGCGATTACCCCGGGAGTGGATACTTGAGTGGGCTTGTCATCCCTGCCGCCCGAACATGAATGTCCTGGCTCAACTCAGAAGTGATCGACCCTATATTCGGGTATTTCAAATTGCTTTCAGCCCGCTTTAGCGGGCTTGGTTTGAGCCGGGGGATTCACCCCCCGGCGGCTAGGCAGCCCCAGACTAGCCCTCTATTCCCGTTATCAGTGTTGCCTTATTTAGATATATATGATATAAATTCTCTATATAGATACAGCTCTGCATGACAGCCCCACCGGGGGATTTGGTCGCAATCGTCTCCACTCTACAGATCAGTCCAATCAGGTTATCGAACTAGATCTCCCGACTGGTGGATGCATTCGGGTGTCGGATGTTTCATTACGGGCTCAAAGCCAATCTATTGAAACCCATCCCTATCGTTCAAAAAAGGATAAGAAAATGACTTCCAATCCCTCCTACCGAAGAACGGCAATATGGGTGGCCTCCCTTTGGATTCTCACAGCCTTTGGCGCCATCGTCGGCAATACGCTTTTGAGTCGGGTTGTAAATGCGCCGGACTATCTGGCCACGGTTTTTGCCAAAAGCGCCACCGCAACCGGCGGAATGCTCCTCTGGTTGATCAACGATCTCGGCATTGTATTGATCGGTGTGCTGATGTTTCCGCTTTTGAAGAAGCAGAGTGAAAGCATGGCCCTCGGGTATGTGAGCATGAGAATATTCGAGTCCATCTTCCTGATCGTGGGCGTGATCTTCGCCATGATGCTCATCCCGTTAAGCCAGGCCTTCATCAATGCAGGCGCGGCGGACTCCACCTCGTTTCAAGCGATCGGCTCGGTGCTCAAGCAGGCACAACATTGGTTCATGGACACCATGCAGTTAATTCCCCTCGGCCTGGGCGGTATTATTCTTACGTCCCTGCTGTATAAATCAAAACTCGTGCCGCGGTTTTTTGCCGTATTCGGGTTTGTTGGATACGCCTTGTTGTTGCCGAGCGCCATCCTTACCCTGTTGCGTGTTCAAAATATCGCCCCCGGCGCTCCGGTAGCGCTTTTGGCCATTCCCGTCGCAATTTGGGAAATCGTCCTGATGCCGGTATGGTTGTATGCAAAAGGGTTCAATCCATCTGGAATCGCTTCCGAGCCTGCAAAAACGGAAACAACCGCGCTCTTGAACGCGGCCTAGAGCTGGAAAATGGATCGCGGCGAGGTCTTTCAGCCTGCTCTGCCATCCATTCCACTCATTCTTAAAAAAGGATTCTAAAATGAAAGCAATTACAGCGACAAAATACGGCTTACCGGACGTCCTTCAACTCAAAGAGGTTGAGAAACCGACCCCCAGGGAGAATGAAGTCTTGGTAAAAGTCCTCGCGACCTCCGTCAATGCGGCGGACTGGCATCTGCTGACCGCCGACATTTTCCTGGTCCGGCTGAACGCGGGGCTGTTCAAATCAAAATACACGGTCCTCGGCTGTGACATCGCCGGTCAGGTTGAAGCGGTTGGCAGGGATGTGAAGCAGTTCAAGCCCGGTGATGCGGTGTTCGGAGATGTGTTCGGGAGTAATTACGGCGGTTTTGCCGAATTTGTCACCGTCCCCGCCAGTGCCCTGGCCCTGAAACCGGCCAAACTGTCGTTTGAGGAAGCCGCGGCCGTGCCCTTGGCAGCCAGGACGGCCCTGCAGGGGCTGCGTGACCTGGGGCATATCCAGGCCGGCCAAAAGGTGCTGATCAATGGGGCCTCCGGCGGCGTGGGGACCTTTGCCGTGCAGCTGGCCAAATACTTCGGGGCTGATGTCACTGCCGTGTGCAGCGCCCGCAATGCCGACCTGGCCCGCACGCTGGGGGCGGATCACGTCATTGACTACGCCAAGGAAGATTTCACCCTGAATGGGCAGCAGTACGACCTGATTCTTGCCGTGAGTGGATATCATCCCATTGCAGATTACCGGCGTGCCCTAACTCCGGCGGGCGTGTATGTCATGGTCGGAGGCACCTTGTCTCAAGCTTTACAGGCCATGTTCCGGGGACCCGGGATGACCAAAAAAGGTGGCCAGCAGCTGGGAGCCTTGACCTTGAAGCCAAATCCACAGGATATGCCGCTCCTCAAAGAGCTGCTGGAATCGGGTAAGGTCGTCCCGGTAATTGATAGACGCTACCCATTAAATGAAGTGCCTGAGGCTCTCCGCTATTTTGGAGAAGGCCATGCCAGAGGCAAAGTCGTCATCACTGTGGGAACATGACCGCCAAACCTGGCCGGTACCGGCGAATAGAGATCAGGGAAGCAAGGTGACTCCGATGAATGATAAGCTGAAAACTGAGTTGGACGGCAAAATCTGCCTCGTGACCGGCGGCACCAGCGGCATCGGCCGGGCAGCCGCCCGGGCGCTGGCGCAGATGGGCGCAACGGTCGTGATCGTCGGCCGCGACGCCCCCAAAACCGCTCAGCTTGTCGAAGAGATCCGCCTCGCCAGCGGCAACCAGCACGTGGACTCGCTCCTGGCTGATTTATCCTCGCAGCAGGAGGTCCGGCGGTTGGCAGGCGAGTTCAAAAGCAAATATCCGCACTTGCATGTCCTGCTCAACAACGCCGGCGGGACCTTCTCGACCCGCCAGCTGAGCGTGGATGGGATCGAAATGACCTTTGCGCTCAATCACCTGGCCTATTTCCTCTTAACGAATTTGCTGCTCGATACCATCAAAGCCAGCGCTCCGGCCCGGATCATCAATGTTTCCTCCGATGCGCATTCGGGCGGCAAAATTGAGTTCGATAACCTTCAGGGCGAACGGTCCTATTCAAGTTTCGGGCCCTATGGGAATTCCAAATTGGCGAACATCCTGTTCACCACCGAACTGGCTCGCCGCCTGCAGGGGACGGGCGTGACCGTGAATGCGCTGCACCCGGGCCTTGTGAACACAGGCTTCGGGAAGAACAACTCCGGCTTCTTCATGAAAATAATGCGGCTCATCATCCCCCTGGTTGCACGTTCCCCGGAAAAAGGTGCGGCAACATCCATCTACCTGGCCTCTTCACCGGAAGTGCAAGGCGTTACCGGAAAATACTTCGTTGATTGCAAGGTAACCCAACCGGCCCCACAGGCTGCAGATGCGACTGTCGCCAGGAAACTGTGGGATGTCAGCGCCGGGCTGGTCCATCTGCCGGATGCGGTGCCGGTAATGGCCTCGTAGGGGCACTGGTAGGGGCACGAAAGCCCCGTTACTTGGGGTACATCGTGCCCCACCTATCGTGCCCCAATACATCGTGCCCCCACCATTTAGGCACACCGCCAAGAACGCGCTGCAGGCACCCTCCCCATTTTCGTACTTCAGAAAATGGGGAGGGTTGGGGTAGGGCCGGATACTCGCCCCCAGTCATGGGGGTAGGGCGGGTGGCGCTTAGGCCTGGCCAGCCGGGAGCCTACTGCGGGGCGTTTTTCCGCCCTTTATAAGAACGTCGAACCTATCCCCTCATTCAGCAGGATCAAAGCCCCGCCCGTGGCCCGCGCCGCATCTTCGGATTTGCGCCATGGATATTGCGCTGAGGGGATTTTGACTATATACTCCACTTATTGTAGAGCTGCAATAATCTAAAGAAAAGGTGAGGTAATAATCCGTGAAGAAACTGCTCAGTCCGCGTACAGCCGGTTTTGCCCTGGTTGCACTTATTTGTGTGGTGATGCTTTTTCAACTGTTGATGGCATCAGGCTTGCTTCTACCGGGGCAAAGCTGGATGTTGCGGATTTCAAGCTTTATCGTTAGCCTGATCTTGTTATTTGGCATTCTGGTGGTATTGGAAAAACTCGGCCTCATCCGCTTGCTTCGCAAGCACCGGGTAATCAATGGCATTTTGTGGGGCTCAGGGGGCTTCTTGTTTTTGAGCGCGGTGGCGACCTTTTTGTTGCCTGGAGGCTTCGCGCTGCTGTGGCTGGCGGTCCTGTCATTGGCCGGTTCCGGCTTGTCCTGGATCGTAGCGCGTGCGCCGTTTACCGGGAAGTCATAACGAAAAAGGCAGCCCTGGCATACATCTCGCGAGAATTGAAAAGCGTCTACCACCAGTTCGATCGGACTACCGCCTCCCTTATTTGCGGCCGCAGTCCATTTCCACAATTGCGCCATGGCTGTTCTTTGGACAGGAGTTTGGATATTTTAAGGGAATCGGCTAAAAACAGATCGAACGGGTGCTTTTCCCCGTTCGATCTGTTTTTTGACGTTCCAATCCCCTCTCCCGCAGGCATTTCAACGAAAAAAGCCGCGAAAATTCGGGAGAGGGGCAGGGGTGAGGGCTGGAACTCTCCCTCCGGTCGTGGCAGATACCCGGAAGAGCCGCATGATCGAGCTGGAAAAAGAGGTATTCATGCAGTAATCTTGAATTGTCCGAGCTTATGTCCGGACTTCAGGAGGGTTATTGCCCGGAAGAGGCATTGGTTATATACTCCACTTATAGTTTTACAAAATTGCCTGTTCTTATCAAATCGAATCATGGCACACCCCCAGACATGGGGATTGGGCTGCTCATCCCGATTGAAGGATGGAATAACACATGCAGAAAAATCAACGCACGTTCTTTATCGTGATGGGAATATTCCAAATTCTCATCGTCACTGGCATGGCCGGCTGGATGGTGCTTGACGCTTACAAAGCCATTGCGAGCATACACCAGGAGCCCCTCCTGCAGTTCTTATCAGAACCGATCCTATGGCATAAGATTGGCGAAATTCTCGTTGTTTTTCCGGTCGGTTTTGCCCTTGCCGCTTTCTATATTTTCTGGAAACCCGCTTTGCGTTTGCAGTATTTACGCATCACCACGCCGTTGATGATGATCGGCGGAGTATTTAACCTGGTTGCAGCCTGGGGGTTCTATCGAATACCGCGCACGGAATTCACCGGATTCATGATCTACTTTTGCCCGCTCTTGTTCCTGGCCGGTTTGGGGTTGCCTTTTCTACTGGGATGGGTTCACCGCAAAAAGTTGCAGAGAGAGAATCAGGCGGTTGCCCAAGCCTGACGAGGTAGGCGTAATTTTAAAGGACGCCGCCTCCCGCCGCGGCGGCAGCGGCAGCGCGAGGACCGCCTCAGGCACAAAGCGGAATGCCTGCCTACGGCAATGAAAAGGCGGTCAGGTTGCCGCTTAGATCCTCGATGTACAGCACGCCGTTGGCCACCACCGGGCTTTGCCAGTGGATCGACCCGATCTGGCTGCTCGACCAGAGCGTGCTCCCGCTGACGGGATCGAGGGCCGAGACCAACCCGGCGCGGGCGATGAATAAGACCCCATTGGCGACGAGGGGCGACGTACCCGGCCCGCCCGTCCAGCGGCTTTGCAGGCCCGGGTTCCCGGCCCCATCCACCACGAACTCCAACCCGGTCAGGATCGGCCCATTGCTGACGAACACCCACACGCGGCCGTCCGCCGGGTTGACCCACACGGCGGGCTGCGTAAAGATGCTCCCGCCCGTCAGGCTCATCGAGAACACTTCGCCCCCGCTCTTGCCCGCCTGGCCCTGCCCGCTCAGGTTATCGAGATTGAGCAGCCGCAGCACCCCGTCCTTGCCGCCTTGCACAGCCAGGTGGGGGTACTTGCCGGCGGCGGCCGGCAGGAGTGCCGGCGCGGTGCTGCCCAGGTCTGCATCGGCATTCGTCAGGCTCAGGAAATTGGCAGGCGTGTAACTGTCGAGGGGGTTGCCACCCCCGGCCCCGCTGCCGTCCGGGTGCAGGCTGAAAACCGTCTCGCCCCAATCGAACTGGGCGGGGGCGAAGTCGCCGTTGCCGGTGGCCGCATAGATGCGGTCATCGACCGGGTCGTAGACCACCCCGGCCCGGGCCCACACAGCCGACTGGGTTTGCGGATAACAATCCGTCCCGCCGGTCACGCGGCTGTCCAGGAAGTGGTCGGCCAGGTTGCTGCAGAGCGTGTTGAACACTTTCTGGGTGCCGTCCGTTAAATTGATGGCGGTCAGGTGGCCCTGGTAATTGCCGGCATCGCCGGGATAGCCTCCGTTGGTCACGTAGAGATAACGGGTCCCGTTTTTAGCGGTGGCCAGGCTGAGCGCCGAGGAGCCCTTTTCGTCATACACCTTGCGGGATGCCAGCTCGGGCCAGCCGCCCCCCAGTACCTCCGTCCCATTCCCGACCGCATATTTGTGGACGAAGCCATCCAGCCCATAGCTGTAGACAAACTGCCGGTTCGGATCGATGGCGGGCGAGGAGGTGGTATAGCAGGCCTCATTTCGCCCGCTGTTATTATTGATCAGGCAAGCCGGCGCCTGGCTGGCATGCGACCAAACGGTCCCGCCCGTGGTCGCATCCAACGCAGCCACGCCGCCCGTGCGGGTGGTGACAAAGATGAGATTGCGGATCCCGCCGGCAGTGGCGACATTGCTCAAGGTTGCCGGCGCGCCATCGGCCACGTCGGGCAGCGCCACCTGGAACAGCAGGTGCAGCAGGGTCACATTCGCGGGGGAAAGCGTTTTTTCGAGCGTATTGCTGCCGCTGTGGGAGGCATCGCCGTTGAATTGCAGCCAATCGTACGCCGGAGCGGGCTTCTCGAAGACGACCGGCAGGTAAACGTGGTTGGTCGCAAGCGCCGCCACCCGGGCAGCCGCGCCCGCGTTGAGCGGACGCAGGGCGACCCCGCCGGCGGTCAACATTGCCAGCGCGCCCACTATGCCTGCGATCAGCCGGACGAACCGACGTTTGCCCATGGTCCACCTCGCCTAACTTCTGCCTTTGGAAAAGGTTATCAGGATAATATTTATGATTTATATCATATTAAAGCCGGGCCGGGATATGGGAAAATGGGGTCAGCCCCCGCCGCCTCCCGCATACAACGCTAATTTTTTCCGCGGAGCGGGCGGAGCTTGGACTCGGCCGTCCGGGACCGGTCTGCGGCGGCAGGGGCGGAGCCAGGCTTCCCGCAGCCGCCGCCCCAACGTAGGGGCACGATACATCGTGCCCCTACGTATCGTGCCCCTTGCATATCGTGCCCCGCCCTCCCGGCATCCCGACCAATTACATCGGGACAAACTCCTCCCCATTTTCGAACTTCAGAAAATGGGGAGGGTTGAGGTCTCGCCCCCAGACATGGGGGTAGGGCTTAAGCTCGCCCAGCCGGGAGCCGGCTGCGGCGGCAGGGGCATTTTTCCGCCCTTGTTATATTCGCCTCAGCCGGGCGGTGGCTGCCCTGGCGGGAACGCGTGCTGAAATCGAAACCTCCGCCGGGGCCATACGAGCAGGGCGTTTTTCCGCCCTTTAGCCCTCAGGCGGGGATTCATCCCCGCCGTGGTCGCAGGCGGAGGCAGGGCTTTCCTAAAGTCGGGGTCTGGGGAGTTGATGGAAGGCGAAGCCTGCCATCAACTCCCCGAATCTTCCCCGCCTTGGGGCGGGGGCAAGGGGGTGGGGCAGCCGCAGCCTCAGGACTTTTGGAAAGCCCTCAGGCGGTGGATTGTTCTCCGCCGTTGCCGAAAAAGGCGATCAAGATTGTGGAGGCAGGGCTTTCCTAAAGTCGGAGTCTGGGGAGTTGATGGAAGGCGAAGCCTGCCATCAACTCCCCAGAATCTTCTTTTTCCCCCGCCTTGGGGCGGGGGCAAGGGGGTGGGGCAGCCGCAGCCTCAGGACTTTTGGAAAGCCCTCAGGCGGTGGATTGTTCCCCGCCGTTGCCGCAAGAGGCGATCAAGGTTGAGGCTTCCAGTACCATGCCGCCGGCTGCGGGTGTCCCGATCAAACCTGGAAGACCTTCAACCGGAAAAAGCCGGTGAAACCATAAAGAACCGCGGCAAACGGGCTGGCCGGTTTGGCCCCGATCAGTTTCGAGACGAAGCGCAGGGCGAGCAATACTTCGAATATGCTTAGTAACAGCCAGACCATCTGGGATGTAAAAATACGTCGTTCGCCTTCCGGTTCTTTTTGGGTCGTCTGAACTTCTGAGACTGTATTGACTGTCATTTCGTCCTCCTTTAGGAATTAAACCGAGATTCCACGTCGAAATCATTTTGCCATCATTTTCGCCCAAACCGGGCGAGGAGTTTGGGGCTAAATAGCTTTTGGTTCGTGACGACGACATCGGAGCTAGCAAGACCCCATCTATGTATTATCGCGCAATTCTGGATGTGTGGCGCGGTGCGCGGGCAGGACGGGATCGCGCTTCTTTGGGGGATCAGCTTTGAGACCATAAAACTGCCTGAAAACGCGGCCACTTCCACCGGTCGGGTGCAGGCCGTGTCAGGCGCATCTGATTTCATTTGGTAGAGGGCCATCGAAATACAAGCACCGCCAGCAGAATCACCATGTCAATGAGAATGGCCACCACCCCTTGGGCATCCAGATTCTGCATTCTGCCATTCCAGAAAACAATATACACGATCGAAGAAAATGCAGCCGCACCGGCGACCACCGGTCGCCACCACGCCTGGCTCGCCAGGATTCCTATTCCACCAACAATGAGACCCATGGCAGCCAGGATTAATAAAATACTCGCCAGGTTTCTAGCTGCTTCATTACCAGGAAGTCTGGAGAATACCCATGACCCATCGGGCCAAAGCATCCCGGGTTTCAGCTCAAAGTACCTCCTGCTCTGGCCGAAATACAACAAATGGATCAGACCGTGCAGCACGATGAATATGCCAAATATGAATCTCATCGAAGACTTCCTCCCGTCTGTTGAAAACGGAGTAGAGCGTGGATCCACATTCAAGATAGATCTGTTCTCTAATGGATGCCCTTCATTCGAATATTTGTTGATGATCTGGTTTGAAATGAACACCGATTAGAATTCCCATGCTCCCGGGTTACCTTTCCGGGGGAATAGTCCCGGCAGCGGCCGGCTATCGCACGATCTGCGGCAGGAAAATTTTTGCGAGGGCCAGCCATCTCACGACGGTCCGATCGCCATTTGCCTCGCCATCGGTCACCTGTCCGCTGGAACCCGGCTGCAGGTCATACGTCTCCTGCTCATCCGGATTCGCCCCCGGATTTTGAAGGTCCGCCCACCAGTTGCCTGCCCCGTTGACGGTCATGGTCCGGCATACCTGCGGATCCGGCGTATCGATGCACATGCGCAATTGATGTGCAATCACGCCTTTCCCTGAAATCGTATTGGCATCGAAATCGAACCTGGTGATCCGCAGGGATTGAGCGGTATAGCTCCTGACCTTGGTCCCGTGCATGATCGTGATGATATGGCCTGCCTGCAGATCGAACCCTTCCAAAGGAAAGAATCCGATCGTGCAATCGGGATTTTCGCACGGCCCCTCATTCGCCGCAACATCCGTCGCACTGTAATCCACCGGCTGGGCCGTATTCGGATCATCGACCAGCAGGGTTAATACAGTGCCCGGCGGCCAATTCCATGCACGGATCCAATTATTGACAGGCGCAGCTTCAATATAAGGATTGGGGATATTAATGCCATAGGCGTTTGTAGCCCCTTTATTTCCGGGATTGTTCTGGCTGATAAAGAAATCTGACCCGGGTACAAGATCGACGATGTTTTGCTCATCCGCTTCGTCCCCGACCTCGGAAAAATCTGCCAGCCAGTTTCCATTTGACCCTGTGGTTACATGGCGGGTTCCGGGTACGCTACGCAGGTTCAGATCAACGACCGAGTTGGGTCCGGCCGTACCCGAGACCGTATCGGTATCCACATTGAATTCTGTAATGGTTAATGCAGTGATCGTATGGGATATGGTCATCTTGCCATCCGTAACGGTAATAAGATCGCCGGTATGGACGATCATGCCGGCGGTATCGAACACAAGCTGTGGATTTCCGCCCCAGTCCTGCACTTCCATGTAGGCGATCCTGGTGTAATCAGGCGACAGCTCAGTCTCAAGTTTATCCACTGTCATGGTCACAGGAGTGTTCAACGGCCACTTGTAGCCATGGACATCAAAACTGATGCCGTTGTTCGGATTTCCCCAGTTTGCAAAAAACACGTAGAAACTCGTGGCGGCCTGCCATTCATAGGCAGTACTATCGCCATCTCCATCATAGATGGTGGCATTCCCCCAGTTCCCAAACTGGATGTCAAACAGGGTCTGTTCGTCCAATTCGCTGCCAGGCGTGGAAAAATCCACCACCCAATCCCCACTGGCGCTGGCGGTGGCGTAACGGCGGGCATTGTTGTCATCGTAGGGGGATACGGCCACCCGGGCGCCGGCTGTTGCCGTTCCCGCAACAGTATCCTGGAGCGGGTTGATCACCGTAACTTCGATCAACGGTTCGACAAGAGTTTTGGTGACCGTCCCGTCGCTCAGGGTCACTGTGAAACCCGGCTTGATTTCAATGATGCCATCCAGCACGAATACGACCCTCCCGCTGGTCGCATCCCAGGATGCCGGTTGAGCGATGGCGCTGGCGGTGTAATCCGGCGACGGGGCGGTGCCCGGGTCGTCGACCGTCAGTGTGATCGTGTCTCCCACAGTCCAATCACCTCCATCGACATGGAAGCCCCTCACCCCCAACCAGACATCAAGAATAGGGTTGTAAGCGGCGTCACCAAGGATTTCCTGCGCTTTTCCTGCAGGCAGGAGCATTTGTCTTACCGGCTGGTTGCCCGCGGACGCAATTCCCATTGGGCAGATGAACGCAAGGATCAGAAAGCCTCTGGAGAAGAACTTGAGCAGTTTGGGTGCGTGCAGCATGTGATTCCTCCTTTGTCTAACGCGCGTGGGCCAGGGTGCAACGCCTGAAGCACGGAACTGAACCTGCGGAACAGAATAAATTGTTTTGATCCCTGAAGATCTATTTATTTCCGCAATTCCACCACTAAAAAATTACCTTCATGATCATTGTTAAGTAATTTATCGAAAGAGATTTTACAAAAAAGTTCTCGAGGCGCCGTCCTCGGCGCCGTGTATTGAATGTTGAAGAACTTCTTCCTTTATAAAGACTTTCGACTATCTGCATAGAATTTAATTACGTCTGGGCGAGCCGTGCGCGATATGGGATGAACAAGCCCGTTTTATGATTTGGCTCCCCGCCGCATTTTCTCATCCGGGACGGTACTGGCGTACTGAGCCCCAATTGGTTTTTGAAACTCCTTGCCCATAAATCTGCACCCCTGCCGCATCTACATAAGGAGTGTATCATGAATGAAGATCCGATTTCAATCCCTATTTTGCGTTACAGCGCCATTGCTGCCCACACACATGATGTGATGGTGGGCAACTCCACCTCCGCCTTCCCGCAGCCACCTCCCCAACGTAGGGGCACGAAAGCCCCGTTACTTGGGGTATATCGTGCCCTTTGCATATCGTGCCCCGCCCTCCAGGCACCCCGACCATCATCGGGCAGGCACCCTCCCCATTTTCGTACTTCAGAAAAAGGGGAGGGATGGGGGTAGGGCCGGATTCTCGCCCCCAGTCATGGGGATAGGGCTGAGCAGCCGACTGCGGCGGCAGGGGCGGAGCCAGGCTTCCCGCAGCCATCACCCCACTGTAGGGGCACGAAAGCCCCGTTACTTGGGGTATATCGTGCCCTTTGCATATCGTGCCCCGCCCTCCCGGCATCCCGGCCAATTACGTCGGTTCAACCACCCTCCCCATTTTCGACCTTCAGAAAATGGGGAGGGTGGCCCGTAGGGCCGGGTCTCGCCCCCAGACATGGGGGTCTCGCCCCCAGACATGGGGGTAGGGCTTAGCAGCCGCCTGCCGCGACAGGGGCGGGGGTGGACCTCTTTGCGGCTTCTTCACAGGCGTTGACCGGCTCTGGAAATAATCATATACTTTACTAAACGTGTATGAACTATAAGTTTCACTTATAGAATCATAGTTGGCTGGCTTCCAAAGGTAAAGGAAAGAGTGTTGTCATCAAACACTGATAGGCTCCCTGTTCCCGATAATAGAATCCTCTTGGCAGTCACTCCGGGGGTACTTGCAACGCTTGGCTTGGTGAGCGTAAATCCATCAATCTGGACAATGCTCGGAGCCACCCTTTTATTGCTTTTTATAGCCGCTTCTTGGATGCAAAATAACAGGCAACTGCCTGGCTGGAGTCTGATGGCTGTTGGTATTGTGCTGGGAATCTTACAGCCGGTCGTACTCGGCCTCATCGGCGTACTCATAGCGCTGGCAACTGGAACGCCACCATCACCGGCTTCGTCCCCCTTTGTCCTGGCGCTTCCCTGGATCGGGATAGCTGTATTGTCCTTTTACATAAAACAAAATAGCCAGCATGGTACGAGAACCTGGCTTCTGGCTGCAACTATCGTAGTGTGTAACATCCTGGTCCGGGTGAAGTACTTTTTATTATTTGGGGTATCCTGGTCAGTTCTTTGGGAAATGTTGGGAGTGTCGCTCTGGTCTGCTGGAACCCTGCTTTTACCCATCATCGCAGTGGGGGTTCTGGCTCGTAGATTTGGTGCGGCAACGGTTTTGTTTGCACTGGGAGCAACCTTTGCCTGGTATCAGGTGCTGATCGATAATGCATACAAGGTTAGCTCCAATATTGGTAGTTCGGAATTGTTTTGGTTATACCTCATTATTGTTCGGTTCCTTTTCATTGTAATCGGACCATGGTTGTTCCTCCGAGCGAAGGGGACGCGCAGACAATTATTTGGATTAATAGGAGCTGTGTGTGCTTCCGTCGTGATCAACATTGTGGTCTCCGGCATTGTGCGAGGGGATTTCACATTGATCATATGGCTCTCTGCAATTCCCTATACAATCAGCATAGGCTTGAGTCTGCTGCTGGCCTATTGGCTGTATCGCAGCACAGGTAAGGGCCACAGCAATACACAAATCAACCCAATAGCCGGTTAACACCGGCTCGGCTGAGGCGGCCTCACCTGCCTGTCCTGGAGGGACACGTGTGCCGCACTGCGTCACAGTGCAGGCAGTCCAGGGTGCCGCACAGCTTGCACCGCCTCGAGGGCAGGTGTACTTTGTGCAGGCAAGCCGCCGTCAGCCATATCGAGCCTATGATGGCTCGATGCTCCACCGGACACCTTCGGCGTGGTCCGGCGGCGCAAATCCCGCCTCATGGCCTGCTGCCATGATCCGGGTATAGCGCCCATCGCCGCCGCGGTTGTCAATGCCGGGGAGTTTGTCTGCTGGGCGGGGGGCGTTCAGGCTCGGCCAGCCTGCAGCCGGCTGCGGCGGCGGGGGCGTGGGTAGACCTCTTTGCGGTTTCTTCACGGGCGTTGACCGGCTCCGGGAACAATCCTATACTATGCCAAACGTGTATGAACTATAAGTTTCACTTATAGAATCATAGTTGGTCACCTGACAGGGGTGGGTTCAAAGCTGGGAGTTAACCGTATGGAGAGGATAGTGCTGTGACAGATACGCATAACCCAAAAACGTTCATACTTCAGGAATGGAACAATGCACACCCACGCTGGGGAGAGTTTGTGCAGTGCTTGGAGCAGATTGCCCCAGAGCAGTCCCCGTTTGTTCTGGGCGAGTATTCCCGCCATCTGCCCTGCTACCTTTGTGTGGCCTTGCAGGATGAGCAGGTGGTGGGCTTCCTGCGCTTCGGGGTCCAGCCCATTGGCCCTGAAGCCCACTGCCCCCCATTGGTTCTGAATGGCGTCGCACTCACCGAGGCAAAGATACATGCCTTTGCGGTACAGGATGAACGGCGCGGTCAGGGCATCGGCAAAGCATTGCAGAGGTGGGCCATTGAGCGTGCCAGGGAACTTGACTGTTTTCAAGTCGCGTCTTATAGCAGTTATGGCCGAGAAGCAAATCATCATATCAAACTGTCTCTGGGTTTTGGAGTACAACCAGAAGTTCACGGGGACAACCAACAAGGCGTTTACTTTCTTATGCCGCTTCGAGTTAACTTACCGTGATACGCAGAAACTTGCCCCAAGAGCAAGCGTCAGTACAGAGATCCAAATGGATCGTTGAGCGGACGACCTGTTTGGTGTCAGCAACGAGGATTTGTTTCGCTGGTGTGGGTTTAAAAATCAGCAACCGGGTGGGCCAATGGGTGGCCTGACAACCGCGTCCAGCCGACCTGTTCTCTTTGCTTACTCGTGGGCAGGCATGTAAAGCCAGACTGGTTATTCTCTCGACTTCGGTTTCACGCCGGCCGCGCTCCCCCGCAAAGTGAGCCCTGACAAAGAACGTCACGTGTGCCTGCGGCACAGTGCAGGCAGGACAAGCCCCGCCAGGTACGCGGGACAGGCTGGACAGGCAGCGGCTGGCCCGGCCAGCCGGGAGCCCGCTGCGGCGGCAGGGGCGGGGCAAGGTCTCCGCTTAAACGGGAACACGGCCAGGGCTGGGCCTTGCCGTGCCACATTTATAGTAGAGAACGTTTGTGCGGGGAAGTCGAGTGAAAGAAAATAATGTATACATAAAACAATGGTTATATAATATAAATACTCAATTAGTTACTAAAATAGCCAGTTGCATATGTTTAGGATGAGGATCCTTTTATGGGAGGGGGATACATGGCGAAAAATAACGATATATCCTTTCTTAATTACTCTATTACTTGAAAAAAAGATGTGAAAATCCTTGTGCCTGTCGACTTATTAGGGATTTCTAATTTCTTATTCTTTGTGGAGATAGTTATGAATTGTTTGTTGATCAAATCAAAACGTTATATTATCCATATTTTATGTTCAGGCTTATTTATCACATCATTATTTTATTTATTGGCTAGTTGTAATTCTATTAATGCAATTGGCAACACATCAACCCCGAATACTGTAGGAGTGAAAACTAGTCAATTATCTTCAAATTCGAATACGAAGCAGGTTCAAAATACCGCAACATCAACAGTATTTATAAATCCTAAACCATCTCAGACGTATACTCATACGTTTTCACCTACAATAACTGAAGCCGAAGCAGATAAGATATTCGCAGAATGGTTGAGGGGGTCCCCTACTTGCCTTTTCCCATGTTGGGGAGGAATAATACCTGGAGTGACGAATTGGGAAGATGCAAAGCGAATAATAAGCCAGATTGTAAATGTTACAAATGATGAGGAGAATTTTGATTGCAAATTAGGCAAATGTAATGAGCTCTTCTGGCAGGGCCGTTCTTTACCAAACATTAGCGGTGAGATTAACAGCCGAATCAATGAGGCTGTTTATTCAATAATCATTAGAGGAAATCCATCTTCACCTTTGTTGAGGGTTGATCAAATACTTACCAATTATGGAGTACCTGAAAAAGTTCTGTTGGAATTTGTTCCATATACAAATATACCAATGGATTTGATATTGGCGTATCCAGAGAAACAGTTTGTCATTAAATATCAGTGGGAGGCCGAGACACAGCAAAATCTTCAGACAGGAGGGGAAAATGGGGTATCATGTATTCAGACTGGATGGATATATCTTGTGATAAAAGATCCAGACTTTTCTTGGACGGATGAATCCCTGCTCGAAGAGATGTATCCGGGCGGGATTAGTTTGGTAATAAAACCAACACCCTTGGAAGATGTTACAAACATGACTATCCAAAAATTCTACGAGGATTTCAAAAGTTTTGATGGCAATGAATGCATTATTACTCCAATAAAATATTGGTTGCCTAAATGAAACAACATGGAATCGCTTCCTACAAGCCTTTCTTCCTTGATCAATAGCCACGATATCAAGCTTTGCTGTCGTCCTGATGGCATGTTTCTACAAGCCTATGAAACTTCAGCTTAGAAGAAGGGCTCGAGTGGTGAGCATCTTCCCCAATCCGGCTTCGTGTCTGCGGCTGGTCTCCGCCATCTTGAGTGAGATCAGCGAGGAATGGCTGACCGGCAGAACATGTTTGAGTTTTGAATGTTCGAACTAACCAAACTGAGGATGCACTTGTCCGAATTTACAGAAAAAACCTTGCACTATCATGTGAAAAAGTCATTATCCTATTAGCAACAAGTAATCAGCAAGCATGAAAAGGAAGAGGTATGAAACGTATACCACAACTCGATATTGGTTTTTATATAGAAGGACGGTTTACCGTCCTTTAGCCCTGAGGCCGGGGATTTATCCCCCGCCGTTGCCGGAAGAGGCGATCAAGATTGAGGTGAGGGTATACGCGCCCCCTCGCTCTGGATAGGCTGCCTTTAATTATAGTAATTAGCTCTACATTGTCAGATTACGCTTCTTATCCTTTCTACGAGTTTTTTCTTAATCTTTCTTTCCTTAGTGCTTCTTTGTGTTCGCCTGCCCCGCCTGTCCCGCGCGTTTTGCGGGGCGTTCTCCAGCGGGGTCGTGGTGAAATCTTTTCTTCGCTGCCTGAATTGGTACATTCGTTCCTCTTCGTTCCCTCCTTTTCTCATGCTTATCTTCTCCAAAGTGGTAACAGAATTGCTAGCCTGAGGCGGCGTTAATTGCTACTATCAACTTGCATCCCCGCCGCACCTCCGGCCGGGATCCATTGAGGAAAGGAGAATCCCCGTGTCCGAACCCATCCATCCCCCCGCCCTGCGAGCTCTCGCTCGCACCCTGCTCGTCCTGGTCGTCCTGCTGAGCGCCTGCGGCAGCCCGGCCACAACTCCCCCCACATCTCCGGCACAGCCGGCCGCCACCATCTCGCCCCTCCCGTCTGTAACGGCTGCCCCGGCCATCCCGGCCGCGCCCGCCTCCGCCCTCGCCCCGGACGGGATCCCCAACCAGCTCTACTACGCCCCCTTCCCCGTCCCCATCACCCTCGACGGGGACTTGAGCGATTGGCAGGGCGTCCCCCGGGTCAGCCTGGCCTCGGCCGCTGGCCCCAACCAGGTGACGCTCCAGTTCGCTGCCGCCGCGGACGCCCAGTA
The DNA here is from genome assembly GCA_963831885.1 of uncultured Chloroflexia bacterium. GTDB lineage: Bacteria > Chloroflexota > Anaerolineae > Anaerolineales > Villigracilaceae > UBA877. The sequence continues at coordinate 274,338 of CAWHSJ010000008.1, forward strand.
CTTTTATTTCATGGCCGATGTCACCAAGGCCACCATCGTGGCCGGCACCCATGACACCAATTACTGGAACGAGGATTCGGTGGAAGTGTACCTGAACGCCACCGGCGACCTGGGTCTGGGCAGCTACTTCGACGGCGTGGCCCAGGTCACCATCCCGGCAGTCGATATCGGCAAACCGGCCGACCAGGCCGTGGTCGGCGGGGTCAATGGCGACAAGGTGGGGGCGAAGCCGGTGGTGGTCAAAACGGCCAAAGGCTACGCGCTGGAACTGGCCCTGCCCCTGGCCAATTCCTTCTGGGATCTGACCCCCGCCCACGGCCGCACCCTGGGTTTCCAGGTCCACCTGAACGGCGCCTCCACCACCGACCGGGATACCAAGCTGATCTGGTCCGCCGCCGACACGAGTGATTCTTCCTATCAAAATCCGTCGGTCTTCGGCCAGTTGATCTATGTCAATGCCGGTAGCACCGAGAAGCTTACCTTCCAGGCCACCCCCACCTCGCCTCCGCCGGCCCCCCTCCCGCCAGTGGCCGCCGATGCCCTCTACAAAAACCCCTCCGCCGCGGTGGAAGAGCGGGTGGACGACCTCCTGGGCCGCATGTCGCTGGCAGAAAAGGTCGGCCAGATGACGCTGGCGGAGAAGAACAGCCTGACCCTGGCCGATACGTCCAAATTGTTCATCGGCGGAGTGCTCAGCGGGGGCGGCGGCTACCCGGTCACCAATACGCCCAAAGCCTGGACCAGCATGGTCAGCCAGTTCCAGCAGGCCGCCCTGAAGACCCGCCTGGGCATCCCCATCATCTACGGGGTCGATGCGGTCCACGGGCATAACAACCTGAAAGGCGCCACCATCTTCCCGCACAACATCGGGCTGGGCGCCGCCAACGATCCCGCCCTGATGGAAAAGATCGGCCGGGTCACCGCCGAGGAAATGGTCGGCACGGGCATTTATTGGGATTACGCTCCCACGGTGGCCGTGGCGCAAGACATCCGCTGGGGCCGCACCTACGAAAGTTACTCCGAGAACACCGGCCTGGTGACCTCGCTTTCCACCGCCTATGTAAAGGGATTACAAGGGACCAAACTCTCCGACCCCCTCTCGGTGGTGGCCACGATCAAGCATTACGTCGGCGACGGCGGCACGACCTGGGGGACCTCCACCACCGCCAACTACAAGCTCGACCAGGGCGTCACCCAGGTGGACGAAGCCGCCCTGCGCCTCATCCACCTGCCGCCTTACGCCAGCGCCATTAAAGCCGGCGCCCGCACCGTCATGGTGTCCTATTCCAGTTTTGGCGGCCTGAAGATGCATGCCCAGAAGTACCTGGTCACGGATGTGCTCAAGGGCGAGCTGGGCTTCACCGGCTTCGTCGTTTCGGATTGGGGCGGCATCGACCAGATCTCCACCAACTACTACGACGCCGTGGTGGCGGGCATCAATGCCGGCATCGACATGAACATGGTGCCGTACGACTACAAGCGTTTCATCACCACCCTGAACAAGGCCATCGCCAACGGGGATGTTTCCCAGGAAAGGATCGACGAGGCCGTGCGGCGGATCCTGCGGGTGAAGTTCGAGATGGGCCTGTTCAGCCATCCCATGGCGAACGCGGACCAACAGGCGCTGATCGGCTCGCCCGCGCACCGGGCCGTGGCCTCCCAGGCGGTCAGTGAATCGCTGGTCTTGTTGAAGAATGACAACCAGGCCCTGCCGCTGAGCCAGTCGACCAGGCTGATCTATGTGGCCGGTGCGGCTGCAAACGATATCGGCATCCAGTCCGGCGGCTGGACCATCACCTGGCAGGGCAGCGCCGGCGACATCACCCCCGGCACCACCATCCTGCAGGGCATCCAGAAAAAGGTCAGCAGTTCCACCACCGTGCAGTACGACCCCAGGGGCAATTTCCCCGGGACCGACCAGGCCGATGCCTGCATCGTTGCCGTGGGTGAGACGCCCTATGCCGAAGGCGTGGGCGACAAGGCCGACCTCTCCCTCTCCGCTTCCGATATTCAACTGACAACCGACCTGCGGCCGCGCTGCGGGAAGCTGGTGGTCCTGCTGGTCTCGGGCCGCCCCCTGGTCGTGACCGATCAACTGGCGGGTTGGGATGCTTTCGTGGCCGCCTGGCTGCCGGGGACCGAAGGCGAGGGCGTGGCGGAGGTGCTTTTTGGCAGCCGTCCATTCACCGGGAAACTTTCCTTCACCTGGCCGCGCAGCAACGCCCAGCTGCCCTTCGACTTTGCCAACCTGCCCACCGGCGATGCCGGCCCGCTCTTCCCGTTCGGGTATGGGTTGACGACCAGGTAGGAGGGCCTTACCCCTGACAAAGCGACCCCCGTTCAAATAGTAGGGGCGACCCGGCGGCCTGTCCTGACGGTCCATGTCGGGGGTCGCCTCTGCCATCCACTCACATCGATCTTTTTTGGTTTCATCACAGCTGACCTTCGACATAAGTTCGGACGATTTGCACGCAATCGGCAAAAAAGGGATGAGCGGGTGTTTTTCCCGATCATCCTTTTTTGACGTTTGAATCCCTCCCCGATTTTTGGGGAGGGCAGGGTGGGGGCTTTCACATCGCAAAAACACTTCAATGAAAGGACTTTAGCGAAATTTAGGTCGGTTGGGAGGTTCAAATAGTAGGTTCCAACTGCCTTTGAAAAAATGTCCGCATTCGTGTCTGAACCACAGGGGCGGAGGCCGGTTGCACCCCGCCCGTTTTTGCTATATGATTATTACATCCATTACCTTCAGCCCGAGGGGCTTTTAGCCACCAGGTTATGTAAATCAGGTTTATTTCGGGGACAAGCTCCCCTTTCGAGGGCAGGTGCGGACCGTCCATGATGCAATCCGCATATACGCGCTCTGTCTGGGACAAATGGGAAGGAACCGGCCGTGGATAAGATCATTCATCAATCTGTTCAGCTGCATTGCGACCCACACCGCGCCTTTGAGATGTTCACGGTCAATCAACTACTGGAGTCCTGGCTGGTTGACCTGGCAGAAGTTGAACCGGTCCCCGGCGGCAAGTATGAATTGTTCTGGGAACCCGCCGACTGGGAGAACAACAGCACCCTGGGCTGCAAAGTCACCGCGGTCGACGCGGATAAATTTATTGCTTTCGAATGGCGCAGTCCCAAACAGTACAAGCATTTTGCCAATAACGCCGACCCGCTGACTCATGCGGTGGCCTTCTTCATTCCGGATCCCGCTGGGACGGAAGTCCATCTAATTCATTCCGGCTGGCGCGGCTCGGCAGATTGGGAGGAAGCCAGGCAATGGCAAGACCGCGCCTGGGAAATAGCCTTTGAAAAACTCGCAAAGCAAGTGAACGCACCGCGCGCCTGACACCGGCACCGCCGCTGCGCCTGAGCCAGACTGTTAGGCCGTACCCAATCGGATTTAGCAGGAAAATCGATGACGTCAAACAAAACAAGTACAGAAGACGAAATGAGACTGTTGGAATTAGACGCTCTCTCCGCAAAAAAGTGGGCGAACGATGGAAAGGTCGAAGAATGGGTTCACAAATACCTTTTGAGCGGAAAAGGAGGAAAGTCAGATCCGGAATTTTCGGAAGGTCTGAAACGCGAAAAACGCTGGTGGAATGGGCCTGTTGAACTCAGTCTTAATGATCTATCCCCCGCAGTTGGAACAGATCCGGGCATGGAATTCGTGGTTGACAAGGATAATTGGTGCGCCTGGACCGGCAGGCTGGCAAAATCGTTTTCCAATCCGGCATCACTCCCGCCATTGATTGCTGAGTATCGAGCAGGCGAGTTGAGCATACGCGATGGAAACACGCGCTACGGAGCGATGAAAATGCTCGGATGGATTACATGCTGGGTGATTATCTGGTACAACTCGGAAAGTGATTATCGCCGGCACAATGAAATTCTCTTTGAGCGTAAAATGGCTTAACCCCCATGTCTGGGGGCAGGCAGCGCGGTCATGGCAATGAACGATAATGAATTACAAAATCGATCATGAGGGAGCGGAAAGATGAAACACAAAACCAATACCCACTTCATACCCATTTTTGCCATCGCGGCCATTTTGAGCGGCCTGTTTTCGGGCTGCACACCCGCCCAGACTGTTCCAACGGCCTCGCCTTTGCCCCCCACGGCCGCACCTCCTCCCCAGGTAAAGTCTCCAACAGCCATCACCATACCGGTCCTCATCCCCACCCTTATACCCAGCCTTACTCCCACTCCCATACCCGTTCCCAGCATTACCCTAAAAAAAGGCGATACCTATTTCAGCATCGACGGCCAGCCAGGCTTCCTGTATTCGCGGAACGTGGCCGGTTACGAACCGGCCCAATATTCTCAATTACTCGACCTGACCGGCAGCGGCGGCAGCATGTTTGTCCGCCTTCAGCTGGATAGTTTTGGGATGGGCTATTCAAACAGCGGGGTGGTGGACGAGTCCTGGGCCAGGAAATGGGAATTTGTTTTTGAGAAAGCCGCCTCCTATGGAATTTATGTCCTGCCCACGTTCAGCGCCTGGTACGATTGGAATGATGGAAAGGATTACTCCACCTGGAACTCCAATCCCCTCAATGAGAAAAAAGGCGGACCCGCCGGGACAGCACTGGATTTATTCACCTCCGACACGCCCACCCAAAAAATGTGGTTTGGCTGGATGGAAACCCTGGTCGAACGCTGGCAGGGGCGGAAAAATATACTCGCCTGGGAAATATTTTCCGAGATAAATATGGTCCCAGGCACCACCGAGTCTAAAGCCATTGATTTTGTGACCCGCGGGGCAGCCATTATCCGCAGCGCCGACCCGCAGCAACGCCCGGTGAATGCTTCCCTGGCAGATTTTGGCGATTGGACCGGCTTCCTTCGCAGCGACGGCAATGATTTCATTAGCATCCATCCTTACCCGGTTTCCGGAAGACTGGATATTACGATATTGGACGAAGTGCGTTCCATGCTGGCAACCTACCGCAAGCCGGTCATGATCGGCGAATCCGGCTTAAGTTTCCTGACCCCGGACAGCATCCCGACCACGCTGACCACTGCCAAGGGGGCCGAGTTGGGTATCAAACACGCCATCTGGGCGGCATTGGTTTCAGGTGCCATGAACGGCCGCTCCCTGTGGTGGGAAGATGGCGTCGCCATCTATTTCCCGGCTTTGAATATGCCCTTTCTTCAGAAATATGCCAATGCGGACCTGCCGGCAGCGAATTTCGCCAGAGGCGTGGATTTCAGCGGCTTCCAACCGCTGACTGCAACCTCCAGCCCTGGCGTGCGGGGTGCGGCGGTTGGCAACGAGAAAATGGTCCTGGGCTGGTACCGGGACGCGACCAGCGAGCCGCCGGATTGGAAGCCGAAGCCCGGCCTATCCAAACAGACGGTTACCCTTTCCCTCCCCGGCTCAGCCCTCCACTGGAAAATCGATTTTTATGATACCAACACCGGGACCGATATCGTCAGTTCCGCCGTGGTTACCCGGGAAGGTACGAAGGTCACGATCACCCTGCCGGATTTTACGGATGACATTGCCTTCAAAATGGTCATCCAGGAATGATCCTGCCGGAGGCCCCCTTCTTATTCTGACTTTTTCCCTCAAGATCCATACCCAATAAATACATGTCAGGCAATTATTATAAATTGCCTGACATGCCTTATTTGGATATCGATGGTGAATTCGGGTTTATTCTTGCGGTTATCGCAGGATCATCGGCAGGAAGATGAAGTGGTCCAGTGGCCCCGTCCACTGGGCGTACAGGGTGACATCCGCGGCAAAGGAGTAGGTGGCGCCGTTGGCATAAGGCGTGCCTGAGCCGTTGGCAGCCGTGTTCCAGCCGCTGAACGCGTAGCCTGTCCGCGTGAAGGTGTTAGCTTGTCAGGGCAGTGGGGACGTTATTGATCTGGTTGCCCATCGAGCCCGACCCGCCGTTGCTGTTGAAGATGACGGTATGGTTGGGCAATGCCGTCCACTGGGCATAGAGGGTGACATCCGCGGCGAAGGAGTAGGTGGCGCCGTTGGCATAGGCCGTGCCCGAACCGTTGGCAACCGTGTTCCAGCCGCTGAACGAGAAGCCTGCACGCGTGAAGGTGTTAGCCGTCAAAGCTGTTGGGACGTTGTTGATCTGGTTGCCCATCGAGCCCGACCCGCCGTTGGCATTGAAGATGACGGTGTGGTTGGGCAGCGTCGTCCACTGGGCGTAGAGGGTGACATCCGCGGCGAAGGAGTAGGTGGCGCCGTTGGCATAGGCCGTGCCTGAGCCGTTGGCAACCGTGTTCCAGCCGCTGAACGAGAAGCCTGCACGCGTGAAGGTGTTAGCCGTCAAAGCTGTGGGGACGTTATTGATCTGGTTGCCCATCGAGCCCGACCCGCCGTTGGCGTTGAAGATGACGGTGTGGTTCGGCAGCGTCGTCCACTGGGCGTACAGGGTGACATCCGCCGCGAAGGAGTAGGTGGCACCGTTGGCATAGGCCGTGCCTGAGCCGTTCGCAGCCGTATTCCAGCCGCTGAACGAGAAGCCTGCCCGGGTGAAGGTGTTAGCCGTCAAAGCCGTTGGGACGTTGTTGATCTGGTTGCCCATCGAGCCCGACCCGCCGTTGCTGTTGAAGGTGACGGTGTGGTTGGGCAACGCCGTCCACTGGGCGTAGAGGGTGACATCCGCCGCGAAGGAGTAGGTGGCGCCATTGGCATAGGCCGTACCCGAGCCGTTGGCAGCCGTGTTCCAGCCGCTGAAGGAGAAGCCTGTCCGGGTGAAGGTGTTAGCCGTCAAGGCTGTTGGGACGTTGTTGATCTGGTTGCCCATTGAACCCGACCCGCCGTTGGCATTGAAGATGACGGTATGGTTGGGCAGCGCCGTCCACTGGGCATACAGGGTGATGTCCGCCGCAAATGAGTAGGTGGCGCCATCGGCATAGGCGGTACCCGAGCCGTTGGCAGCCGTGTTCCAGCCGCTGAACGAGAAGCCTGCCAGCGTGAATGAGTTAGCCGTCAGGGCGGTGGGGACGTTGTTGATCTGGTTGCCCATCGAGCCTGACCCGCCGTTGCTGTTGAATATGACAGTGTGGTTGGGCAGGGCCGTCCACTGGGCATAGAGAGTGATGTCCGCCGAGAAGGAATAGGTGGCGCCGTCCGCATAGGGCGTGCCCAAACCATTGGCGGCCGTGTTCCAGCCGGTGAACGAGAAACCTGCCCGGGTGAAGGAGTTAGCCGTCAGGGCGGTGGGAACGTTGTTGATCTGGTTGCCCATCGAGCCTGACCCGCCGTTGGCATTGAAGGTGACAGTGTGGTTGGGCAGGGCCGTCCACTGGGCATAGAGAGTGATGTCCGCCGCGAAGGAATAGGCAGCGCCGTCCGCATAGGGCGTGCCCAAACCATTGGCGGCCGTGTTCCAGCCGCTGAACGCGAAGCCTGCCCGCGTGAAGGTGTTGAGTGCCAGGGCAGTGGGAACAGGCGCGACTTGCGGGCTCATCGAACCCGACCCGCCGTTGCTGTTGAAGATGACGGTATGGTTGGGCAGCGCACTCCACTGGGCATAGAGGCTGATGTCTGCCGAGAAGGCGTAGGTGGCACCATCCGCATAGGGCGTGCCTGAACCATTCGCAGCCGTGTTCCAGCCGGCAAAGTTAAACCCACTGAGGGTGAAGGTATTGAGCGTCAGGGCGGTGGGGACATTGTTGATCTGGTTGCCCATTGAGCCCGTCCCGCCGTTGCTGTTGAAGATGACGGTGTGGTTGGGCAGCGCCGTCCACTGGGCGTAGAGGGTGACATCCGCGGCGAAGGAATAGGTGGCGCCGTCGGCATAGGGTGTGCCCGTGCCGCCAGTATTAGTATTCCAGCCGCTGAAGGAGAAGCCGGTCCGCGTGAAGGTGTTGAGCGTCAAAGCCGTGGGGACATTGTTGATCTGGCTGCCCATCGAGCCCGCCCCGCCGTTGCTGTTGAAGATGACGGTGTGGTTGGGCAGCGCCGTCCATTGGGCGTAGAGAGTGATGTCGGCGGCGAAGGAGTAGGTGGCGCCATTGGCATAGGGTGTGCCTGAACCATTCGCAGCCGTGTTCCAGTTGCTGAACGAGAAGCCTGTCCGGGTGAAGGCGTTGCTTGTGAGGGCTGTTGGGACGTTGTTGATCTGGTTGCCCATCGAGCCCGACCCGCCGTTGGCGTTGAAGGTGACGGTGTGGTTCGGCAGCGCCGTCCACTGGGCGTACAGGGTGACATCTGCCGCAAAGGAGTAGGTGGCGCCGTCAGCATAGGCCGTGCCCGAACCGTTGGAAGCCGTGTTCCAGCCGCTGAAGGAGTAGCCTGTGCGGGTGAAGGAGTTGAGGGTCAAAGCCGTTGATACATTATTGATTTGGTTGCCCATCGAGCCCGTCCCGCCGTTGCTGTTGAAGATGACGGTGTGGTTCGGCAATGCCGTCCACTGGGCGTAGAGAGTGATGTCCGCCGAGAAGGAATAGGTGGCGCCGTTGGCATAGGGTGTGCCCGTGCCGTTGGCAATCGTGTTCCAGCCGCTGAACGAGAAGCCTGTGCGGGTGAAGGTGTTGAGCGTCAAGGAGGTGGGGACGCTGGCGGTCTGGCTGCTCATCGCGCCTGACCCGCCGTTGGCGTTGAAGGTGACGGTATGGTTCGGCAGCGGCCATCCCAGGTCCCGCAGGACTCCCCTGGTCACCGGCCCTGTATCATGATTTGCCGATCCTGAACCGATGGCGTAGACCATCATGCTGTTGATTGTCCCTGCGAAGGTGCTGTAATCCAGGTGCGAATAACTCGATCCACCATTCCATGGACTAGGCGCATAGATCCTCACCCGCGAACCACCGTTGGCAGCATTGGCATTGGTTCCATCGAACCACAAACTGCCAGAAGTCAGGAGCGTACCCAATGCTGTGGATGGATTCGTGTATGCGGTGAGTTTCGTTCCGCCACTATCTTCGATAAACTTGTCGTAGATAACTGGATATCCTGAATATCCATAACTGCCATTTCCACCCACATAGTCGGCTGACCCGGAGAAGTTGAGCCCGTGCCCAATTTCATGGGCAGCAACCGTCACCAGGTCATATTGTCCTGCGGGGGGGTTGGCATCGGTGCCGAAATACCATGAAAATCCGTTGTTATAGGTAATTTGCATGTCAAAGCTGCTAGGAAGAATATCACTTCCAGAGAGAGCGTTGGCAAGCGAACCCTCATACCAGGTGTTGGCCTGGGGCGCGCCGCTAAAATCACGAATGAGAGGCTGACCCCCCGAATATCCCAGGGTGCTCGAAGAACCCAGGTTTGCCCAACAAGCCTTGATGGTGATCGGCACGCCAGATTGGAGGACGGCGGACCAAATTGCGGCAGCCGCATTGAAAGCAACCTGTGCATTTGGCGGGAAATCCAAACAAGTCCGGCCCGTTAGGTCTGTACCGCCGGCAGGGACATAGGTGATCGAAAAAGTGGCTGTGGCGGCAGAGAGGTTGCCCGATGCACCCCCGCTCTTGGGGCCGGGGATCTTTATTCCCTGCATGGCTGGATTTGTATCGACCTTAACGAGTAAAGGGGGAACAGCGTTATACAGCGTCAGCCCATCTGCAGATAAATAAGGAGTAAGATGCGGGAGAATGAAATCCTGGGCATGGACAACCGGCAGATTGCCTGCGCCGAAGGTAAAAAGTACCACTCCGATGAGCAGGATGCGAAACATGGTTTGACGATAACCGGTACCCCGTTTGATGTTCATCCCAGCCTCCTTATTGAAATAAAGATCTCAGTCCTGCGATTTGTCCTGTTCAACTATTTTGTGTGGTAACGCAGTGTTCAGCTATCGGTTGATCATTTGCTGTATATTATGAAGAGAGTAGATGCGCCGAGACGGTGTTTATTATTATCGCGCAATTATGGAAATGTGGCTGTTAGTCCGCGTACAGGTGACAGGGATCTCCCTAAGTCCCAAGGCTGTGGCTGCCCCACACCAGACCCCGACTTTAGGAAAACCGTGGAGCGGGGGAACTGCCATGCGCAGGGGCCTGCATTTGGCGCAGGCAACCCTGGGAGCCGTGTAGGCGCTATTTCCTGCCTGCCAGCAGCGAATCGATAATGTCCGCGAAAAAAGCCAGGGATTGCGGACCTATCACCAGCTGGTCATTCACCAGAAAAAAAGGTGCGCCATTGAAGCCGTGACTAAAAGCTTCATGCTGCTCAGCGTTCACCCGATCCCTATAGCGGCGGGAGGTCACACATTCATTGAATTGGCTCATATTCAACCCAATTGCGGTTGCGTACGATTTTAGTTCGCTCGCTTCAATAACCCCCTCATGGTCGTAAACGGTATCGTGGAATTCCCAAAACTTGCCTTGTTCGTTGGCGCACTGACCGGCTTCCGCAGCTTTGGGCGAGAGTAGGGTGATGACCGGGTAATCCCGCCAAACGAACCGGATTTGATCCCCGTACCTGGCCCGCAATTGGTTGAGGATACCCTGCTTGTACCAGTACCAGCATGAAGGACAGCCAAAATCGGCATATTCAATAATGGTGACTGGAGCGGTCTGCGGGCCAAGGGCAGGAGCAGCATCCATTGGCGCAGGATCCGTTGGCGTAGCGGTCTGGCCATTCCCTGGCGCCAGCGCTTGATAAAAATTGAAGTGTGGAAAGACGATCAGTGCAATAACAATGAGTAGTCCAATACCAGCAACACTTATGAATAACCACTTTCGGAGGGCGTTTCTCCTTTCTCCAACAAGACCTGTTTGTGATTGTGGGTCAGTATTCAGCGTATCTTCGTTTTTCTTCATGCTCAATCTTTATCAATAATATTTGGCAGGCACGGTTTGATATATAAAGTGCAGTATATAACCAATTATGCCTCTGGACAATCAATATTATGTCATGGTGGAAATGGAGCACGGGCGCGGCATCGAGCCTTCATAGGCTCGATATGGCTGATGGCGGCTGGAGGCTGCCTCAGCCGAGCATCGAGCCTTCGAGGCTCGATATGGCTGATGGCCTCAGAGGTCTTATTTACAGGTTGTCGGGAGTTCAAGGAACACTGCTGGGAAGACCCCGGCGGCTTTACGGCATCTTGGTGAGGAGGCTCAGGATAGAAATAAGACCAAAACCACTCAATATGGTTATCAGGCCGATGCTGGTCCCTGCAAACCACTTTGTGGCTTGGTGGCGTACCTGGCTGCGTCAAAACCAGGGATCCATCCTGGTGTGTTTGCTTGACAAGTCAAATAAATCGCGATATTATTTGACAAGTCAAATAATATTCGAGGAAAAGAATTCTTATGTCAAGACCCAACTTCAAAGTGCTCAAAATTTTTCGCCTGGGCATGTCTTATGCAAACCAGCAGCTCAAGGATATCGATATAAGCAGTGGGTTGGTCTACTTCATTATTGAACTGAGCCAGGTCGAATGGCTGAACATGTCCGATTTGAGCGCTGCAGTAGGCGTGGACAATGCTTATGCTACACGAGCTGTTGAAAAACTATCCGCCCTGGGTTATGTAAATAAAGTTCAGGATGAACAGGACCGGCGCGCCTATCGCATCTCCCTGACAACATCAGGCCGGCAGATTGCAGAACGGGTCATCGAGACCATGCGACAATGGGTCGAGATCATCACCGCCGGTGTTTCTCCGGAAGATATTGTTACCGTAAGCCGGGTCTTCGACCAGTTCTATCAAAACGCGCTCGACCGCATGGAAAATAGGAGGAAGCCATGACTCTCAAAGGGTATTTCTCCTGGTTCAAGGAAAACTGGCCAAAGACCGGCGTGATGGTTGGCCTTTTCCTGACGATCTACCTGGTCGTCATTGTCCTGCCAAAAAGTACGCTCTTGTTCGCCTTGCTGATGTCCACCCCGCTCTACATGCTTCACCAGGTGGATGAATATATTTTCCCGGGCCGCTTTGCCCAATTTATGAACAAGGATATTTACAAGATGGACCCTGAAACCGGCCTGGTCGACTCGACCGCGATTTTCGGGATCAACATGGCCGTCTGGATCATTTTCGCATTCTACAGCCTTTGGGCAATCACCGACTTGACCCAGGGAGCCTGGATGCCCTACTTCTTCATCTTCCAGGCGGTGATCCATCTCATCCTCGGGATAGCCGGTAAACGGTTTCTCAACCCGGGCATGGTTTCTGCCTGGTTGGTCCATGTCCCGTGGGCCATTTGGACGATCTGGCTGCTGGTCCAGGCCGGTGTGATCACCAACCCGTACTGGAATAATTATGCCCTGGATGGCTTGTGGGGCGTTGTCTTCATGGTATTTGCGGCCATCTTCCTGCTGATCCGTTATAGGCTTAGACAAAGGAAAGGAATAGGTGTGAGATGAAAGAGAAATTTCTTGAGCAAGCCAAGCGCGAGTACAGTCCCGGGAAACGGATCATGCTGCTCATGATCGCAGGTATATTTTTTTTAGGCATCCTGCCTGTTACCCTCGTTTATTTCTGCCCGCGGCTTGACCATCAATTTGGATGGCCGCCCCTGGCATTTGGGGTGATCAATATAATCCTTGGTTGTGGTTTTGTGGCAGCGGGATTCCTATTGGGATGGTGGGCAATCTATGTTCAATTTACAATCGGTAGAGGCACCCCCGTGCCCGTAATGGCTACCCAGGAGTTGATCATCCAGAAACCCTACAATTATTGTCGCAACCCGATGGCGTTAGGAGCAATTGTGGCTTATTTGGGAGTTGCCGCCCTGGCAGGTTCGATTTCAGCGGTGGTCTTGGTGCTCATTCTTGCAATTCTCCTGCTCATATATATCAAATTGCTTGAAGAGAAAGAAATGGAATTGCGGTTTGGCGAAGCCTATCGAGAGTATAGAAAACAAACCCCCTTTATCATCCCTCGTTTGTGGCAAAGAAAATGAGACGGGGAATTTGAGATAATGCGACAAAACGCAGAATCATTTGAGGTGCTGTCTTCTTCTACGGCAAACATACAATATGTCTCATGGAATGCGCGTGAGGGCGAGACGAACGAAGGTCAGTGAGCAGAAATGCTGAACCCTGGCTCAATTCGTGAAGCCCCAGCCGTTCCTGGTCAGGGCAGGCAGGGTGCTGCGCCAAGCCCCCGGCGGATGCGGAGGATGAGCCTTTCCCGGTTGCGCGGCACCTGATTTTGCTGTATCATGATTGAAGCCAATCGCCTCTCCAGGAGTCCCAATGATCCATCCAGCCGGCCCAACTTCCCCTGGAGAGCTCGATTCCAATGCGGTCGACCATGGAGGAAGGTTGAGTTTCGTTTCTTCGATTATCGTGGTGGAGGATATTCCCCGGTCGCGCCGGCTGTACGAAAACATCCTGCATTTAAAAGTGACGGCCGATTTTGGCATTTATAACGTCGCGTTCGAAGGCGGGTTGTCTTTGTATCGAAAAGCCTTCTTCGAGGAATTGATCGGCGGCCGGGTCGACCTGGGCAAACATCATAATGTTGTGCTGTATTTTGAAATCGACGGTCTGGAGGAAATGGAAAAGGAGATCGCACAAAATGGTTTCGAGTTCATTCACGGGATCAGGGAACAGCCGTGGAAACAGAGGAACTTCAGATTTTATGACCATGACCAGCATGTTTTGGAAATAGCTGAAAAAATGGAAGCCGTTTACTTTAGATTATTGGAGAGCGGGAATACGGTGGAGGAAATTTCAAAACTCACCGGCATTCCGGTGGAGCAAGTAAAGCAGGGATTGGAAAAGGATAAAAAGAAATGAACGGCCGGGCAAGCCGGTGAACCCCCCACCGGCCGAAGTCGAATCCCCGGCGGTGACCAAATGTTTTGAGAGCCGCCTGACGGCTGGATTGGGCAGTCTATTACTGAAGGAGGAAAGTCATGTCTAAAATGCGGCCTCATTTTTCGATGATCATTTTCTACTGGGCCATCATGGTGGCGGTCGAAAGCATTGTCCTGCTGCTGATCCTTGACAATGCATTTAAAGATATTCGCATCCTGTTGATCGGCCTGCTCGTCTTAATGATGCAGTGCTTTGTGTTCATGCTGGTGTTCTGCAATTTGCCTTATTTTGTAATTGAGCTGGGAGAAGCGTCCGTAACCGGACCTTCGCAATTTGGATTTGGCTGGAGGAAAGTCGAAATCCCCTATACCGAATTCAGCCATATCGTCAACAACCAGCTATTGAGTATGTTTGGTTTTTACTACATCAAATCCACCCAGGGCAAGATCATCAGCGTGATGGGATTTACAGAAGGTCAATACAAGAAGTTGCTCGAAACGATCGCGGGTAAAAATAAGGCCGCCTGACGTGAGCCGCCTGGACCAGGCAGGATGTTACAGATGAGAATCAGCGCACGTCTTATTGCCTGCATGGGAGTTGCTGGCCTTTTCGTCCTGGTCCTGGCGGGCTGCTCTTCCAGGCGGCCCGTTTCAGAAATAAATAACCGGCCCGTCTGCGTCCACCTCTATAGTTATAGTTCTGTCATTGAGCAAGTGATGAACGTCCGGCCGGAGTGGGAAATGATAAGCCGGACAGTCAATGCCTATCAGTTCCAGTGGGTGATTGAAGATGAAGGTGGAACCCATACGTTATCAGCCAGCCTGACCTCGGACGGGTGCGTCTGCGCCACCGTTGCTTCCAGTCACTTCAGGATGGGCGGCGGGCACGAAAAAATGGTCGGATCCCTCGAAGGCGCGGCAATTGCGCCCGTTTCCGAGCTTGACTACGCCTCCACCTGGCTGGAACCCAAAATCACCTTTTCTTGTTCCATCGCCTACTTGTTCTGGCGGCCTTATGAAGTCGAAACATCCATGCGGGATGGGACGACCTGGAGGCTGACTTGCTCCAGGCATTCCGGCGCCGATGGTTACAATTCGCTGTACACGCTTACGATCATCGCGCCGGCTTGCGTGGATATAATTGAATAAAGCCGGCACGGCTTTCCTAAAGTCGTGCTTCGGATGGCATAACGAAAGCCTGGCCTGAAGCAATCCCCCAATATGGCGAGGAGATCGCTTGCCTGCACGAAGGACGTGCGGCACACGTGGCGCAGGCAGAGCTGGCAGTGACATGGAAGGGATGCCGGCAGGCTTGCATACAGCCAGTTCAAAAAGCAGTATGATAGAATCACAGGCTGAACCCCACATGGTCAGGAGGAGGAATTATATGGAACCATTTCATGAATATATGGATGAATATAGAAAACAGATGAAGCGGGGCGCCGTGCCAAATGCCTATAAAGGCCTGATGGAATATATCCTGGCTTTGAGAACGCATTTTCAGAAGAAATATCCAGATTATTCCGTCCCCGGCAGCATTTATTTCGGATACATGGATATGACCTATTTTTCCATTGTTCCGGAATCCTTGAAGCAGCGTAAATTAAAAGTCGCGATCGTTTTTGTTCATGAAACCTGCAGGTTCGAAGCCTGGCTGGCAGGGATCAATAAACAGGTTCAGTCCAAATACTGGAAAATGTTCAAGGATAGCGGTTGGGACAAATATCCCCTCGTCACCCCTGCGAAAGGTGTTGATTCGATAATGGAGTCCGTTTTAGCGGCCGATCCGGATTTTAGCAACCTGAAGGCTTTGACCCAACAGATCGAGAAGGCGGCCCTGAAATTCATTCAGGATGTGGAAGAGTTCTTATCCACGCATGAGAATGGTCGTTGAAATTGAGGCCGGAGGAGATGAATGATGGACCTATCCCAGGTATCGCGAACCGCCATTCTTACATTGATCTGTCATGCCGTTGAAGCGGAGAGGAAATCCTCCGGATTCAATGACCCCATGGCAGGGCCCTGTTTGGAAAGACTGCTGTCCATCGCATCGGAAGGAGAAAAGCGTTGGATCACCAAGAGGAAGCGGATTTATGAAGGAATAGGCAGGCGCGATGCAAAAGCACTCACCCGCAGAGTGAAGGCTTTCGACAATACTGCCAACCGTTTCATTGCCGGACATCCAAAATGCACCGTGATCAACCTGGCCTGCGGGTTCGATACCCGCTTCTGGCGGATCGCTAATGAAAACTGCAGATATGTTGAAATTGATCTGCCGCAAGTGGTGGCGTTGAAAAAAGAGATCCTGCAGAATGACCCCGGATACGAAATGATGGGTGTTTCGGCCCTGGATACTTCATGGATCGATCAAGTGACCGCTCATGGGAACGCGGATTTCCTCCTGATCGCCGAAGGATTATTCATGTGGTTCCCTCCAGCAGAGGCTGCCAGGCTATTTAAAGAATTTGATGATAGATTTGTCCGCTCGCAGCTTGTCCTGGATATGGTCCCCGAGAAATACACAAAGGGTTTATGGAGACAATTTATCCGCCTGCACTCCAAAATGGATTGGGGCCTGGATGTGGCCTGGGATTTTGGCGTCAAGGATCCCCATGATCTTGAAGCATATGGAAAAGGTTTCAAAGTGACCGGTGAAGAAGAAGGATCATTTGGCCCGGTCATCACAGTTTCGATCAATGCCGCCTGATACGGGCGGCGTAAAAGCCAGTTGACCGGTCCAACCTTTCGCCGCCGGGATTTAAGCGTTGTGGAGGAGACGTTGGTCATGAAAAAACGAGTTCTTGCCTGGGACGGATGTAATAATGTGCGCGATCTCGGCGGACTAAGCACCGGCGATGGCCGCAAGACCCTTTGGGGAGCCTTTGTCCGCGCGGATACTCCAGCCAGGCTCACCCAGGCGGGATGGTCAGCGCTCCATGCATACGGCATCCGTACGATCATCACCCTGCGCACTGTGGGCATGGTGGAAGACGAGCTCAACTTTACGACCCCTTATGCGGATGTCGTCACGGTTCAAGCAGCCATAGAAGATATTACGGATATGGAATTTTTGCAAAAGTGGGCTGCCTCCAACCTTTGGGGCACGCCGCTCTATTTCAAGGATGCGCTGCGACGCTGGCCGGAGCGGCACGCGGCCGTTATTACTGCCGCCGCGCAGGCCCGACCCGGCGGCATCCTTTTCCACTGCATCCGCGGAAATGATCGGACGGGCATCATTGCCCTGTTACTGCTCGCCCTCGCCGGTGTTACACCGGAGGATATCATTGCGGATTATGAGATAAGCCTCCCCGACCCTGAGCGGGATGAGCTGCTTGTGCGCGAGCATTCGTCTGTTAGAGAGGCCATCCTCGACACATTGGCAGGGCTTGATATTGACAGCTACCTTGGCATGAGCGGGGTAAGCCAGGAAGATCTGACTGCCGTTCGGAAGCGGCTTGTGGGGCGGGCAGTCCATGGATAAATTCAGCCGCCAACCAGGATATGGGCAAGGAGGAAAATTCCAATGAACTCATCCACAACTGGTCTTGTTCTCGCGGCCGACGCTGCCATTGACCTTCACCTTCACACCACTTACAGTGATGGCACCTGGACGCCCGGGCAGTTACTGGATCACCTGGTGCAAGAGCAGTTTGGCCTGGCGGCCATCGCCGATCACGATCGAGCCGATACCGTTGCTGCGCTGCAGCAGCTGGCGCTGGATAAGCACCAGCCCGTGCTCGTGGCCGCCGAAATGACCACGTTGTGGAAGGACGAAATGGCGGGGAAAGACGAAATGTCGGGGCAGGACAACATGACGGACCTGCTCTGCTATGGGTTCTACCCACCTCCGAATGCCTTGAACGACATAGCCCAGGACCTGCTGCGCCGTCAACGGGAGAACACCCGCGAAGTCTATGAGAACCTGCTGCGGAAGGGCTACACATTTCCTCAAGAACCCGATGCGTTGGCAGCCATCCTGGAACAACCCGGCCCAGAGCAGCCCTTTGCACTGGTCGACCTCTTAAAAAGACACGGCTACGGCACCGGCGACCCGTCAGCGGGGAGAATCCTTCTGGAGGCGGGCTGTGCGATCGTGACGAACGATCTGGCCGCGGTGGTGGAGGCCGCTCACCAGAGCGGGGCCGTGTGCCTCATCGCCCACCCCGGACACAAAGACGGGTTTGTGACCTATGATGCTCAAATGTTGGATAAACTCCGCCAGGATATCCCGATTGACGGCCTGGAGGTCTACAGCCCGAAGCATACGCCGGACCAGACGGCGCTGTACCTGGACTATGCCCGGAAACACGGCTTGCTGATCAGTGCGGGTTCAGACTCGCACCGCCCGGAGAAGCCGCCCATCAAGTACCCGGCTGAATTGAGCCAGGCCCTCCTGGAACGGGTGGGTATCCACATTAAAGCCTGATCACCCCGCAAGGGCTTCCGCCCTGCGAGAACCGGCGCGTTGTGGCAGGAATGGGCGAAACAGGGTGAGGTTGGAGCGAACTGGGGCATGGACAATATAGTCAGGAGGTCTGAATGAGGCGACTACCGAGGCTGTCGGGAATTCTTTTGATCCTCGTATTATTGGGAAATATATTCAACCAGAAGGGGGGAACCTCTGCTGAAGAACTGGAAAACAGGGAGGCTGCCAATCAGAACTTCGTTTATTTACCCCTTGTGCTGAAAAACTACCAACCGCCTCCGCCCGCGCCGCTGCCCGGCTTTGCCATCGGCAGCATGCCCTTTCGCTTCGTCGGCGGTTTTGTGCCGGGGTGGCACTGGGGGCAGGAGTGGTGGAACCCGGCCACCGACGCCGACCTGATCAGCACAGCCCGGGAGCATGGGTTGACGGTATTGGATATCATGCTGCCTCAATTCGAGAAACAACGGGGGGTATATGATGAGTTCGAGCTGGCCAAATTGGACAGCTTTCTGAATACCGCCTCCACCCATAACATGTACGTGATGATCGAGTTCATTCACGGATTGGATATTGGTACCCAAACCGACAACCCCTATTACCATCCCCATGGCATCGAAGGGCTGATAAACGATCCACAATTGGCCCAGGCATTCAATCACCGCATCGAGGCCCTGGTCAACCGCCGGAACACGCTCAATCAACGGATTTACCGGGACGATCCCACCATCCTCGGTTGGATCCTGGTCAATGAACCCATCTCCGCACCCTGGAACTATCCCGGCGGGCCGCCCAATGTGACCCCGGCCCAGCTGAATACCTGGCTCGCCACGGTGGGGACTTTCGTCAAAAGCCTGGACCCCAACCACCTGGTCACCGTGGCCGCCACGCCGGCCATCGACACCCTCGGACAAAACTGGTTGAGCGCTTTCGACGTCCCCCAACTGGATTTTATCTATGCCGAAGATGCAGACCTGCGCATCCTGAACTATTTTGACCCCAATGCCGCGGCGGATTTTCCGCTCAAGCTGTTCCTGCTCAATAAACCGGTGGTGATGATGCTTTCGTTCACTTCCGGCGCCTGGGACCGGGAAAGCATCTGCCACGATTATACGTGGCAGGCGGATGTGCTGGGAAAAGCCATCCATCGCTATTTCGAGGCCGGCGAAACGGGCGTGACCGTGTTCATGTGGGGCAGCGACTTATATCCGTCTGTCCCCGCCTTTGATGAATGTTTCAACTACACCGCCTCGAACCTGCCCGTTTCACAAGCCTTGCAGCAGGCGGCAGGCTGGATCAACCCGATGAACAATCCAAACCCTCCCCTTCAATTTGTGAGCATCCGCCGGTAGATCAAGGGCAGGAAAGACAAAATCTGCCCGTTCCCATCAGGAGGGTGAGCCTTACTGTTCGCTTGCTTGTCCCTTGAAGTGTAACATGGCCATTGACTCAAATCATCAAACTCTCGGATTTCTTTTCATCCTACTGTAGAAAGGCTCAAGGAATGCTTATGACTAACAGAAGAATTGCCATGGAACATGATAAGAAGATTGCCCTTGTCGCGCATGATAATAAAAAAAAGGACTTGATGGAATGGGCCAAATATAATTCTGATCTCCTGGCGCACCACAAAGTATATGCAACCGGCACCACCGGCGAGCTCCTGGAACACGAACTTGGCTTGCGGATTACGAAACTCCAAAGCGGGCCATTGGGCGGTGATTTGCAGATCGGCGCCAGGATAGTCAGTAACGAGATAGATTTTCTTATTTTCTTCTGGGATCCCCTCGAACCGATGCCGCATGATCCAGATGTCAAGGCGCTCTTGCGCATGGCAGTGGTATGGAATATCCCTATTGCGTGCAATCGGGCTTCCGCTGATTTCATGATTTCCTCTCCTCTGATGGATGGAGAGTATGATCGCCTGGTACCTGATTATGAGGGATACCGCACCCGCAAGATTGAAGGTGGAGAAGCAGAAGGCGAAAGTGCAGGGGATTCCAGCAAAGACAGCATGATCGGACGTTGATTTGAACTGGCCGGCCCGTAAACGATGCCCGTTGGATGCTCCTCCGCCCGCGACAGCAGCACATTGCCGGAATTGTGCGATAATCAAGAAGTCTCGCCCGCCGCGCGCAGGAGGCAAAGAGACCCATCCAACCAGCTCAGGTATTGGAGGAGTACATCATGTCAGCCCTTAAACGGATCATCCCTGCAATACTGGCAATACTGATCGCGCTGGCTGCGGCGGCTTGTGGATCCGGTGCCCCGGCCTTGACGCCCACGCCGACAAACACTCCGCTGCCTACCGCCACATCCACGCCGGAATACACTCCGCTGCCTCCTGCACCGCCAACGCTGGAACTGCAGCAAAGGCCATCCCTGCCTGCTCCCGCACTGGAGGGCTACATGGATGTGGGTGGGCACAGCTTGAGCTATCAATGCTTTGGGGAAGGCAGCCCCGCAGTGATCGTGGAAGCCGGGGGAGGCGACAAACCGACGCTCTCTTTGACCTGGAGCGCGGTCATTCTGGGCGTGCTTCCCACCACGCGCATTTGCATTTATGATCGCGCCAACCACCTTACCAGTCAGGACGTTGCAGAGGAACTGCACGTTCTGCTCGGCAAGATCCCGGTGCCGGGGCCCTACATCCTGGTGGCACACTCCCTCGGCGGTTGGCATGCGCGCGTTTTTGCGCATCTTTATCCGCAAGAAGTGGCGGGCATGATCCTGGTGGATACCACCCCTACATACCCGGATGCGGCAGTCACATACGCCACAGCCTATCCGACATACTCGCCGGATGAAACGGCCGGCATTGCGCAGAATCGCATGTCTGAAGCCAACGTATACTCAGGGAGTATGCTGCCGTCGTACGACGGACTTGACATGGAAGCCAGCAACGAGCAGGTCCGGCAGGCCGGCAGCTTGGGGGATATTCCCCTCGTCGTGATCGGCCGTACTCTCGGCCAGCAGGAATTCCCCGGGGTCGATCCGGCTACTCTGGATATATTAGGTAAAACGCTGCTAAAGATTTTGGCTGATCAGGCGAAGCTGTCATCGAAGGGTGTCCTCGAGGTCGCCACAACAGGGAACCACTTCATTTCCTTGTACCAACCCCAAATCATCATCGATGCGATTACTCAAATGGTGCAAGAGATCCGAAAGCCGTGACTTTCGGCAACAGAACAAGAACATGTCAAACAGAAAGAGCAAATAGGATAATTTCCTGCGCGCCGGCCCCGGCTGGGCCGCCGGATAAATTTCGAAAGCGAAACCAATATGGACAAAGACGTTCAACCTCGACACAAGAAGCGCGGATGTTTATGGTGGGCAGGCCGCCTCCTGCTTGGCTTGGCGGCGCTGCTGGTTATTGTGCTCATGATCACGCTGGTAGCCGGTGCCAAAGCCAGGTCTGATCTGAAAGCGAAATACCCACCGCCGGGAGTTTTAGTGGACATCGGCGGCTACCGCCTGCACCTCTTTTGCGAAGGGACGGGCAGCCCGACCGTTGTCATGGAAAGCGGCTCGGGTGACTCGTCGTTGGATTGGGAGCTCATCCGCCCGGAGATCGCCAAAACAACCCGCACCTGCGTCTATGATCGGGCCGGCCTCGGCTGGAGCGATCTCAGCCCGCGACCGCGCACCGCTGAAAATATTGTGGAAGAGTTGCATACTTTATTGACGGATGCCGCCATAGCCGGTCCCTATGTGCTGGTGGGGCACTCGATCGGGGGCGCGTACGTGCGCCTGTATGCCCACCGGTATCCGCAGGACGTGGCCGGGATGATATTGGTGGATTCGTCTCACGAAGAACAGTCCTTGCGCTTTCCCGCACCATACGCGGAATTTTCGAAGCTATACGCTCAACAGCAGATTTCGCAGCTGGACTTTTACAAGTTTTTTGTGGCAATGGGAGTAGTGGCGCTGGACCCCTCCTTGGTTCCGGCGAGCGACAAGCTGCCCTTAGCCACCCGGGAAACCTATCGAGCCCTCTTCGCAGATCCCAAAGTCCTCGAAACAATCATTGCTGAAACGAAGGCGGCCGAGTCAAATCTCGCTCAAGTGGACGCAGCCCGGATCACTACTCTGGGAAACATCCCGCTGGTCGTCCTCAGCGCGGGGCGGCACGATCTTCCTCCCGGCGCCAATATATCGTCAGGGGTGCTGACGCAGGTAGAGCAAGTCTGGCTGCAACTGCAAATTGAACTGACGAGACTCTCACCCCAAGGCAAGCAGGTGTTGGTGCCAAAGAGTGGTCACTTTATTCAGCTCGAGCAACCCCAGTTGGTCATCGATGCCATCGACGAGGTGGTAAACGAGGTACGCAAATAAGGCCAGCGGCGGCTGCCAGGATGCCACCCCCGGCGTACCGACGATGAGATCAAGAGGCGTGCAGGCAGGCCAGCCTGCGGAGAGGCAGCGAGGCGAAGAAGATGGAGATTAAGTCCAGGCGGTTCATTATCGCGATCCTGGTGGGCATGCTCGGCGGGCTGGCCATCACCATTTACCTCCAGCCGGCCTGCGTTGGCGCAGTCATCGGCGTGATCGTGAGCGCTTATCTGGCCAAGGTCGCCTCCCCCAAGGACGGGGCCATCGTCGGCGCGATCACCCTGGTCCCCATTGGGACCTACCTGGGCCTGTGGGCCATTTTGCAGGTCAAAGCCGCCCAGGGCATCGGCCTTCCCGGGGCGATTTTCAATTTCCTGCTGACCTTGATCCTGGCTTCCGCTATCGGCGCGCTATACGGCCTGGTGATCGGCCTGTTGCTGCGCATCGCCAAACAAAGGCAGTGGATCCGCTGATGCGAGCCTCTTGCCCGGCTTTGTTTAACTTCAAGCCTCCGAGGGCTGGAGAGAAAGGGGGGACAGTGGAGCGGGAAAAGGATATACTTGAGCCTGCTACAGTATCCCCCGGGATCGACCGACCCTGATGAGAGGCGCTCATGAGTGAACAACGCAAGGAAGAACGCAAGACATTAATCTCCTTCACGCCGGTGTACGATTTTCGTAAGAACGTCCTGATGGGTTATCTCAGGGATTTGACCGTCAGAGGTGCCATGCTGGAGGGCAACAGGCCGGTGGAAGTCGATCATAAATTGCTCCTGGCGATCGAATTCCATGAAACCTCTGAGATCCCCGCCACCCGCACAACCATTCTCGCCCGCGTGGTGTGGTGCAACCATGTGGAGCGTTCCATCTACTACAACACCGGCTTTGAATTCGTGCAATTGACCGACGAGAATAAAAAGGTACTCGGGGCCATTTTGGAAAGATATCAATTCCGCCAGGAACCACCCGCCTGACAGGGCAGACTTCAAGACCGACCGGAGGCGGGGGTGGAGATACGTATGCTATGGAAACGGAAAAACTCGCCCTGGGGGACTTCGGTTTCTCGGATTCATGGGTGAGCAGGCGGTCTTTGAACCTTTCCCGGAAAATAACTCTGAGAGAGCGAAGTCATAAATCAAGGGTTATGCAACAGCTCACAGGAACATTATGAAACGCTGGCAATTCTGGCTCGGCATACTAATCAGCATCGCTTGTATCTATTTCCTCGTGCTTCCCCGGCAGAATTTCCAACAGTTGTGGGATTCGCTGCGCAGCGCAAACTACCTGTGGTTGATCCCCGGCATCGGCGTCTATTTTATCGGAGTGTGGGTCAGATCCTGGCGGCTGCACTACATGATGCGCCCGATCAAGAAGGTGCCGGTCCGGACGCTGTTCCCGATCGTCTGCATCGGGTACATGGGCAACAACATTTACCCGGCCCGGGCGGGCGAGCTGCTGCTGCGCCCGTATGTCATCAAGCAAAAGGAAGGCGTTGCGATCAGCGGCTCGCTGGCGATCGTGCTCATCGAGCGCATGTTCGATGCCGTCGTCATGATGCTTTTCATCTTCGTCAACCTGCCGGAACTCGCCAAACTCAGCGGCACTTCCAGCACGGTCGGGAACATCCAGGATTTGGCGATTGTCGGAACGGTGGTGTTCTTCGGCGCGCTGCTCGTATTTCTGCTGGCGGCCATGTTCCCCACGGTCACGACCCGGGCGGTTGGCTGGTCGATCGACCACCTGACCCCCGCCCGCTTCCGCCCGAAGCTTGACGGGCTGGCCGAGAAGTTCCTCGAAGGGCTGGCGTGCCTGCGCTCGCCGCGCGATGCCATCATGATCCTCCTGACCTCGATCGTCATCTGGCTGCTGGAAACCGGGAAATATTGGTTCCTCATGCACGGCTTCGCCTTCACCGTTTCCTTTTTCGCGCTCATGCTGATGAACGGCATCTCCAATCTGGTCACCACGATTCCCGCCGCGCCAGGATACATCGGCATCTTCGAAGCGGCCGGCATTTCGGTACTAACGGCCTACAGTGTGGACAAGGGAGTGGCCACGGCTTACACAGTCGTACTGCACGCCGCGCTGTGGCTGCCGATCACGCTGCTGGGCGCCTGGTTCATGCTGCGTGAAGGATTATCGATGACGAAAGTGCGCGAGGAAGTGAAAGCAGCACCTGATGCACCCACGACCTGATCCTTGACGGCCCGCGGGCATCCGGAAGTGTAATTATCCACGAAAAGCCTTTTTAGCTCCTTTTAGCAGCAAGGACACAAAATGGAAATCGTTCCAGCGACATCTGCTCATTACCAGGGAATTGCCGTAGTCATTAATTCCCTGTACCCGGAAAGAAACACCTCCGCATTGGATATCGCGGAAGGAGACAAGCGACGAGACCCGAAATTCAGATCCCAGCGCTGGATAGCTATCGAGAAGGATCAAATTATTGCAATGGGTTCTTACAGCCAGACCATTTGGTTCGCTCACCCTCAAAAATTCATGGTTTGGATTGGAGTGCAGCCCGAGTACCAGAGAGGCGGCATTGGTTCTAGCCTGTATGAAACGATCATACACGGGTTACAGCCTTTTGATCCCCTGGCGTTGCGGGCCACCGCAACGGAGGACTGCCCCCAAAGTTTGCATTTTTTAGAAAAGCGCGGCTTTCAAGAGGTCATCCGTGATATTCGTTCAGAACTAAATGTAAAAGCCTTTGACCTGACTCGCTTCACAGGTCTGGAGGAACATTTTCGTGGAAACGGCATTGAAATCAAGACTCTGCCTGAGTTGGAAAACGACCCTGAGCGGAATCGCAAACTGTACGACCTGGATTGGGAACTCAGCCTGAGTGTGCCGGGAGATCTGGCGGCCGGCATTGGACGCAGGGGACTCGAGAAATATGTCGAGTACGCCATTACGGGACCTTCTGCTCTTCCGGAAGGCTTTTTTGTTGCAGTCAAAGGGGACGAATACATTGGTCTGAGCCATGTTTTATCGTCCGAGAAAGGCGTTTCCCTTTATCAGGGTCTGACAGGGGTCAGCCCTCGTTATCGGCGCCAGGGAATTGGAATAGCGATGAAAGTACGGGGGATAGCGTATGCCAAGGCTAGCGGGCACAGCCTCATCAAGGCGGAGAATGACGCCAAAAACAGCCCAATGCTGGCGATGAATAAAAGATTGGGTTTCGTACGCAAGCCCGATCTAATAACCTTTGAAAAAGAATGCCAACCCATGGAGAAGTAACCAGGACTTTGGCCCCCCGCTACCGCCATCCCATGCATCTCTTCAGGGGCAGGAGGGGAGGCGGCCCGCTACGGCAATGCTTATTGTTGTAACCTTGCAGGCTGAATTAGCGTATACTATTTCAAATAGACCGGATCAAGTCAGACTTGGAGGTAACCCATGAAAGCGATCGTATGCGAAAAATACGGGGACCCTTTGGAGGTCTTACAGTTCAAAGACGTGGAAAAGCCCGTCCCCAAAGATAACCAGGTATTGGTAAAGGTCATGGCCTCGTCCGTTAACGTGGCCGATGTGGCTCCGGTCCGAGGCGCTTTTATCGCCCGCCTGTTCGGGACAGGGCTGCTCAAGCCCAAACAGAGCATCCTGGGGACCGATCTGGCCGGGCGGGTGGAAGCGGTGGGCGCCAACGTGACGCAGTTCCGGCCGGGGGAGGAGGTGTTCGGGGCTGCCGCCGGGAGTTATGCCGAGTATGTCTGCGCCCGAGAAGACCTGCTGGTGCCGAAACCGACCAATGCCACTTTCGAGGCCGCCGCGGCCATGCCTATCGCGGCCATCTCTGCCCTGCAGGGACTGCTCAAAGGCCAGATCCGGGCCGGGCAAAAGGTCCTGGTGCAAGGCGCCTCGGGCGGCGTGGGCACATTTGCGGTGCAGATCGCCAAATCGTTCGGAACCGAGGTCACGGCCGTGACCAGCCCGCGGAATTTGGAGCAGGCCCGTTCAATGGGGGCAGACCACGTCATCGATTACACTCAAGAGGATTTCACCAAGAACGGGCAGACGTATGACCTGATCCTGGCCGTCAACGGGTACCATTCGATACAGGATTACAAGAAGGCGCTCGTTCCCAAGGGGATCTACGTGGTGGTGGGAGGCAAGCTGCCGCAAATTTTCCAGTCCATGCTATTCGGCCGGCTGCTTTCAGAGAGGGGCGGCAAGACGGTTGGGATGATGGGGATCGCAAAATTCAACCAAAAGGATCTGCTTCAACTCAAAGAGCTGCTCGAAGCCGGAAAGATCCGGCCGGTGATCGAACGGCGCTACACCCTCAGCGAGACCGGCCAGGCTATCCGCTATCTTGAAGAAGGACACGTCCGCGGGAAATTAGTCATCATCGTGGAACCAGACAAGCCCTGACATTGGTGGTTCCATAAAGGTCGTCCCGACCAAAACCGTAGGCAGATGGGACACCCGCCAGTCCCCCCGAAAGAATCGGGAACTTCGCCGGGTGCAGCCTGGCGGTGACCTTTTGGAAGAACACCGAGGACAGCCTGGAGAAGATTAGATTGCCCTGACATACTTTGCCAGGGCAATTTGTTTTTTCTTCTTATTCCTAATCACCGGCCGAAAGAGTTGGTCGAGTGGGAGTTATGCTTGTTCTCGAAATTCTTCAGTCTTTTCCGGAGAGCCGAAATATGATATATTGGAACAATTAGGGTAATATAAGTACTAATTCCATTGCAATCACGATCTCTCAGGATATTAAGCAGCACGAATAGACCAAATCGAGGAGATGAAAATGCCACAACTTCAACCCGACGGCTATCTTGCCACTCCCCCCGGCGGCAATGGCAACGGCGTGCTGGTCCTGCACGCCTGGTGGGGGCTGAACGACACCATAAAGGCTTTCTGCACGCGGCTGGCCGGATCCGGTTTTACGGCTTTCGCCCCGGACCTCTATCATGGCAAGGTCGCCGACAACATCCCCGATGCGGAAACCCTTGGCAAAGCTCTCGACGCCAACCATCTCCAGGCCAAGGTCGAGATCGCGGAGGCAACCAGGTTTCTCAGCAAACGTGTCGGGCTAACCGGCTACGACCTGGCCGTGATCGGCTTTTCCCTGGGCGCTTATTATGCGCTGGGTCTCGCCGACGCCGATCCTGACCACATCCGTTCGGTCGTCCTCTTTTACGGGACCGGGGGCGGCGATTTCAGCAGGTCAAGAGCAGCCTACCTCGGCCACTTTGCCGAGAAGGACCAGTTTGAGCCGCCCTCCAACGTCGCTGACCTGGAGAAAACCCTCAGGGGAAACGGCCGCCCGGTGACTTTCCACACTTACAGCGGCACCGGACACTGGTTCTTTGAACCGGACCGCCCGCAGGCCTACAACCAGGCCGCCGCGAGCCTGGCGTGGGATCGGACACTGGCCTTCCTGAGGCGTTCTCCTACTTCGTAAGCCGAACCGATGCGCGGCGGCCCGGCAGAGCCGGGCAACAAGTAATCGCCACCACGCCTTAATATGCCATTTATGAGAAGCAGACCCAGACCACACGAAAAATTTCGCTGATGCTGTTGCGCCGCAACAAATAAGCTGAGGCTACGCTCGTTTCTTTTTCCAGCAAGACTAAAGGCTGAATAACCCTTGCTCTTAGGATCCAATGCGTGCGGGGGAGGGGGGCAATCGGCAAAATGGAGTTGAGCAGGGAAAAACGTCATTTCAAGTCCATTTTGGCGGATACAAGCTAAATGTCCGATCTTTTATAAGAATCTCAGAACCTCCTATTGACAAGTCGAATCTTTAACCTATACTGTTAAATATAAATCATCTGTAAACCGCATGGCAGGGATTACGATTAATCCCCCTGGGAGGCAAGAATGTCCAGGTGGAGAAAATATGTTGTCGGTTTGTTCACGTGCATCTTGATAGCGGGGTCTGCAAAACCTGTTTCCGTCCAAGCAGTCGTTCCAATTTATGCGCCTTTTTTGGCCGTCAGTTACGGCCAGGCCGCCGGCGCCACCTATCCTTCCCTGGCATATAA
The DNA here is from genome assembly GCA_963831885.1 of uncultured Chloroflexia bacterium. Classification (GTDB taxonomy): domain Bacteria; phylum Chloroflexota; class Anaerolineae; order Anaerolineales; family Villigracilaceae; genus UBA877. The sequence continues at coordinate 302,778 of CAWHSJ010000008.1, forward strand.
TCCGCAAAACCAGGAATACCTGCTGGTGTGGTGCCATCAGTTGGCGGGCAGCGTGGCCATTTATGCCCAGACTATCTCAATAGCCGGCGTTCTTTCCAGCATCTACCCGGTCTCTGAGACCAGCACCGACATCCAGCGCTGTAAGCCGGATGTGGCTTACAATACCACCACCCACAATTACCTGGTGGTCTGGGAAAATATCATCAGCGGGCCACAATTCAGCGTGCACGGCCGCTTGTTCACTCCAGGGGGCGCCATGGGTGCGGAGGTCACTTTTGATAGCTCGGGCAGCTCCAATTACGTTTATCCGGCGGTGGCGTACAGCTCCACTTCGAACGAATTCCTGGTGGTGTGGGCCAGCCAGCCGTATGGCGGGAATTACAGCATCTGGGCCCAGCGGCTTTCGAGCACCGGCGTAAAGCTGGGTGGGAATTACACCGTCTTCCTGGGGTCCGGACCGGAGAACGCCTATGACCCCGACGTGGCCTATAACCCGGCTCGCAACGAATACCTGGTCGTTTGGACCGATCAGTCCCCTTCCCCCTCCGGCCTCAATCGAGATGTCATTGGCAGGAGGTTGACCTATGACTTGGTTCCGCTGGGCGGCGTCCTTCTCATTGGCTTTAACACGGTGGAGGATTATGCTCCGGCCGTGGCAGCCCTCCCGACCCCGGCTCCGGAAAGCGGTCGTTACCTGGTGGTGTGGGAGATGCAGTATGCCCAAAATGATCGTGATACAGTCGGCCGCTTTGTACAGGGTGACGGTACCATTGTTGACCTAGCCTCGATTTCCGGCACTTCACTGGACGAGCGCGCCCCCGCCGTGACCGGGAATATCCACGATAATTTATTCCTGGTTTCGTGGAATTCCACCTATCTGCCGCCCTATCAGGCCAATATCGGGGTCAGGGCATGTACTGTCTCCCTGCAAGGCGGCCTGAAGGACATAGCCTGGGTCGGTGGGATCAAAGCCGGCATGTCTGCCGTCGCTTCAGGCCCGGGGGACCAATTTCTAGGCATATTCGAAGACACCACCTTTTTTGCGAATGCCGACCTGTTTGGGCGGTTCTGGGGCGACCAGTTATTTCTGCCGGTGACTGTCAGGTAAACCGGCCGGCTTGTCCCTCAAAAGGCAGGGTCGGTGTACGTCCAAACAAAAAGACCGGGTTGTATGCCGGTCTTTTTGTACTCCCGGCAACACAAAAATCAGTTTCAGCCTTTCCCGAAGAGCCCGATTATGATATATTTAAACTATTAGGATAAAATTGGTAATCATTTCCATTGGGTTCGACCGGATTTTCAGGAAGGATCATTACGCACGTGAGCGAAATAATAGAAACGATCATCGTCGGAGGGGGACAGGCCGGCCTGGCCACCAGTTATTATTTAAAACAGCGCGGCTGCGAGCAAGTGGTCCTTGAACAGGCTGCCCAGGCAGGCAACGCCTGGCGCAACGACCGGTGGGATTCCTTCACCCTGCTGACGCCCAACTGGTCCTTCCGCCTGCCGGGGGCAGAGTACCAGGGCGAGGGGCGGGAAGGTTTCATGCCGAGGGATGAGATCGTGGCCCGCTTCGAGCAGTATGTCGAAGGCTTCCACCTGCCGGTCCGCTACGGGGCACGGGTCACCTCGGTCGAGCCGGCCGCAGGCAGGGAAGGGTACCGGGTGGGGACCGGCGAAACTGTGCTTCATGCCCGCAACGTGGTCATCGCCAGCGGGCTTTACCAGAAACCCAAGAAGCCTCCCTTCAGCACAACCATTTCCTCCCGCATCACCCAGGTGGCTTCGGGCCAGTACCGGAATCCTCAGACGCTGGCGGAAGGGGCGGTATTGGTGGTCGGCAGTGGGCAGTCCGGCTGCCAGATCGCGGAAGAGTTGTATCTGAGCGGGCGGAAGGTCTATCTGTGCACCGGCATTGCGCCGCGTGTCCCTCGCCGCTACCGCGGCAAGGATATTTATGAATGGTTCCACCTGAGCGGGTTCCTGGACCGGACGACGGACCAACTGGCCTCGCCGGCAGCCCGGTTCGACGCCAACCCTCAGGTGACCGGCCGGGACGGGGGCCGCTCGCTCAACCTGCACCAGTTCGCCCGCGACGGCGTGGCGCTGCTGGGACGCCTGCAGGGGGCGCGGGAAGAGCGGGCCTGGCTGGCGCCCGACCTTCAACAGAACCTGGCCAAGGCCGACCAAAAAGAAGCCGAAATCGTCAAAATGGTCGATGGGTATATCACCCGCAGCGGCCTGGATGCGCCGGAGGAAACTCTGCCTGTCCTGCAGGACGGGTATGAGCAAGAGGAGACCACCGAACTGGACCTGCGGGCAGCCGGCATCACAACGATCATCTGGGCAATGGGCTACAGCTTCGACTTCAGCCTGGTGCGGCTGCCGGTGTGCGACAACTACGGGTATCCGCTGCAGAAGCGCGGCGCGACAGACCACCCCGGCCTATACTTTGTGGGCCTGCCGTGGTTGTACAAGTTCAAGTCGGGTCACCTCTTCGGCATGGGCGAGGATGCCGAGCATATTGCCGATGCAATTGCTGCCAAATAGGTGAAGGTTAAATTCAGATCTCCGGAGCTTTGTAGACTCCGGGGATCTTCTGTTTTAATTCCTGCTGGCAGGGATAAATGAAAATGGGGATTTTGTGAGCATATCTGAGTCGGTTAGCCAGATGGATTTATTCGATAATTGAATAAAAGAGGGGAATGAATTGAAAAAGGTTAATTTACTTCGCCGGAGGAGATCCTTATCGAGGCACACGCGAATCCCCCGGTGGATCTGGCAATCCTGTAATAAAATGGATATACTCCTTTCGAGCGTGATAAGGCTTTACGACCATGACCCAGGTTGGACATACGTTCACGGGAATTGCGATCGGCGTGGCTTGCCTGCCGAATAAAAAGTCCACGCCTGCAAGACTGCTCCACCTGGTCGTGTTCGGCTTGCTGGCAAACATACCGGATTTTCCGCTGAAGAATTGGGGGCATGATCTTTATTATTTTAGCCACAGTTTATTCGTGAATTTGCTTTTAATTCTTCTCGTCCTTTCCGCATTGGTTTTCCTGAAAGGGTTTAGAAGAAAGGTGGGCGGATGGGTCATCATCATTGGCGGTACCCTGGCCTGGCTCAGCCATTTGCTGCTGGATACTTTCTATAACCACGGCAAAGGGCTGTTGAATGTTTTGGCCGCTTTCAGATCAACGCCTGGCGCTGCCCATCCCCTGGTTTTCGGTGGTGAAAGACAAGTCGTTCCCGTTCACGCCTGAAACGGTCCATATCCTTTTGACAGAGTTTGCCTTTTACGGCTCCGTATTATTGGTGGTCCTTATAATGAAAAGGACTGGCCTGTTCAATTGGATCAGCCGGCGCATTTCTTAGAAAGCGGATAAAGCCAAAGGCTGCCTGATACCGGTTTGCGATGACCAAAAGGAAAAATTAACGTGGCTCTTGCAGCAGATTCTTTTTAGAAAGCGTGAAACCCATGAATAAACGCGATATTGTTCTCGACCTGATCCATAACGAAGCCTTTTCTGAAACCATCCCGGCCGCCTTCTTTATGCATTTCGACCCGGCCCACCAGCGAGGCCAGGCAGCAGTGGACAAACACCTGGAATTCTTCCGCGCCACCGGCATGGATTTTGTAAAGATCCAATACGAAAACCCTCAACCTCCTTTCGGCCCCATCCACAAGCCGGGGGATTGGGCCCATGCGCCGCTTTATCCGCCGGAGTTCTTCGAAGCGCCGGTCAGTGTGGCCAGGGGGCTGGTGGAAGCCGTCCGCGCCGAAGCCCTGGTGATCATGACGTTGTATTCACCTTTCATGTGGGCGGCGCACCTGGGCGGACAGGAGCAATTAGCTCAGCATTTGCAGGAAAACCCGCAAGCGGTCCGGAAAGGCCTGGAGATCATGACCGAAAATGTGCTCCGGCTCGTGCGCGGCTGCAAGCAGGCCGGCATAGACGGCTTTTATGTCTCGACCCAGGGCGGAGAATCCTTCCGCTTCCGGGACCCGGAAATTTTCCGCAAGTACATCAAGCCCACCGACCTGGCGGTGTGGGAGGAGGTTAAATCCTGTCCCTTCAATGTCCTGCATATCTGCGACTACGAAGGCGGATATGCGGACCTGGCGCCTTTCCTGGATTATCCCGGTCAGGTGGTGAACTGCAGTCTCAAGCTGGAGGAGCGGAGCCTGACCCCCGCAGAGGTGGCGCACATGTTCGGACGCCCCTTCATGGGCGGCCTGGAACGAAAGGGCGTCATCGCCACGGGGAACCTCGCCGAGATCCGCCAGGCGGTGACAGGCATGCTGACGCAAGCGCCGGAGCGTTTCATCCTGGCGGCGGACTGCACGGTGCCGGGCGATACGCCCTGGGAGCACTTGAAGGCGGCCATTGATACGGCTCACGACTATCGAAAACACCCGGACAAGTATTCGCACAATGTACGAGATTGATGGAATTGTGTTTCCAGTATGACAGCTCAAAAGAGGCTCTATATGCTCATCGGGCCCAAGGGGTCCGGTAAAACCACCATAGGGAAACTGGTCGATCGACTCACCGATATCACCTTCCTCCAGGTCGAGCGGATCTGGCTGGGCCTGCGACCCGGCCAGGATGGATGGAAAAAGGTCGAAGCAGCCATCGACACGTTGTTCCAGACGCACGACAAGGTGATGATAGAGAGCCTGGGAGCTGGTGAAGGGTTCGGCGGATTTCATCACTCCCTGGCAGAGAAGTATGTCGTTAAGATGATCCATGTGACGGCAGACCCGGATACCTGCCTGGCCCGGGTAAAGAGCCGAAACCGCGATGACCAACTGGCCGTTTCAGATGAGAAAGTCAGCGAATATAATAAGATCGCGGCCGCAGTGACCTATGATTGGGACCTCGAAATTGATAACAATTCTCCGACCTCGGAAGCGGAACTTCTGGCCGCCATTCAATCCATCGGGGCGGTGGGGCGGAAGAGATAGAGAGAAAAGACACCCTCAGGCAGATGCAGAAATGGCAGGAGCACATATGAGTGAAAAAACGCCGGCTGAACCCCTTTTCAAGCTGGAAGATGTCTTCGATGTGGAGGACTATCTTTTCGCCTACGGTGACGACCTGACCGATGAACGTTCGGAGGCAGAAGTGGCCGCCCTGGTGAAATGGCTCAGCCTCGATTCGCCCATGAAGCTCCTTGACCTGGCCTGCGGGTTCGGACGGCACACGAACCGCCTGGCGGCGCTGGGTCACACGGTCACCGGGGTGGACTATATGGCGGGTTTTCTGGCCATCGCCCGCCAGAAGGCGGCTGAAATGGGGGTGCAGGTGGAATATGTCCAGGGGGATATGCGCCAGGTCGGGTATCATGAAGAATTCGACCGAGTTATGCTGCTTTTCACCAGTTTTGGTTATTTCGAGGATGCCGAAAATGAGCAGGTATTGAAAGCCATGGCGCGGGCACTCAGACCCGGCGGCTGCCTGCTGTTCGATACGCAGAACCGGGATGCCTTTCTCAAGCACATTTCCCCCGCGGATGTGATCGAGAAGGGGGAGGACCTACTGATCAACCGCTATTCCTTCGACGTGGTGACCGGTCGTTTCCATAACCGGCGTATCTTGATCCGCAACGGCGTCCGCAAGGACAAACCTTACTCCATCCGGCTGTACAATGCCACGGAGATTTGCGCTCTGCTGAGACTGGCCGGCCTGACGGACTACCAGCTTTTGGGAGAGGACGGCCGACCGCTCTCGGCGACTTCGCGGCGGATGACGGTCATCGCGACCAGGCCGGGGCGGGAGGAATGAGGCGCTTTCAAGGGCGGCGGGATCGAAGCCAGGCAGGGCCAGCCCTGGCCGCCGGAATTGTTCGCCGGCGCATGAGGCGAGGGTCCCTGCAGGACGGACATATTCAATAATAATAGGCTATCATTCATCCATGAAAACGAATCCAGAAACCGGTGAACTTACTTTAGAAAGCGGCTTCGTGCTATCGCCCCTGACCACTCGCCCAGCCTTTCTTTCAACACCGGAAGGCGTGCGAGCGAAATTGTTAGTGAAAAACGAGCGGTGGAGTTCATTCCGTTTCGAAGAAATCGGAGAAACCATCGCGTGCACCGTTTTATTTAAGAGCGATAATCTGGAATCAATCCACTTGTCGATCGCGGATCCAAAGTTTGGAAATCGATGGAAGGAATGGAGCGAAGAAAAAGAATTGAAACGAAAAAATGCAAACGATCAATGGCTGATCGGCAAAGGTCTTGTTCCCGGAAAAAAATATGATTGGGGTTCTGTCACTTCCGGATATGATCAAAAAGCCGGATCCAGCATTATCCTCATCCGGTACCAGAATGATCGCTGACACTGGTTTTCCGGCAAGGGAGGCGGGAGTGGCAAGGTTGAGGCAACGGAATCGAATCTGGGTCAGACGCAGAAAGGCTAAAAGCCCATGAAAGTCCAGTTCGAAGAAATGTTCCCATGGGAATTTGCCCAGGCCCTGGCAGCCGCACCGATTTGCTACCTGCCGCTGGGCGTCCTGGAATGGCACGGCGAGCATAATGCGGTCGGCCTGGACGCGCTCAAGGCCCATGCCGTTTGCGTCCGGGCGGCGCAACGCTCCGGCGGGATCGTCGCGCCGCTGCTCTATTGGGCCACGGATTCGCGGGAGGAGTTGGAAGACGGCAACTACCTCACCGGCGGCATCGAGGACGGTGAACGCTATCATGTGCCCGGCAGCATGTTCTGGATCCGGCCGGAGACATTCCGCAACCTGCTGCTGGATGCTTACGAAGCTGCGCGGCGGCGGGGATTCAAGGTCATTATGGTTGTCAGCGGACACTGGTCGAGCGTGGCCCACCTGCCGCTGGTGCGGGAAAGCGGGCGGACGTTTCTGGCCAACCATCCGGGGATGAAATGGCTCTTCATGACCGACCAGGAAATGGTGCCCGACCTGCATTATCCCGCGGAACATGCCGCCGGCGGCGAGACGTCGCTCTTGATGGCCATCCGGCCGGACCTGGTGGACTTGAGCAAAACCCTGGAGACCGACGGGGTTTTGAGAGCCTATTATGCGGGCCAGCCCGAGCACCTGCAGCGCCGCCGCGTAACGAAAAACAAGTACATCGGTATTTTCACGGATGCAGAGGACGGATCGAACGACCCGGAACTGACCGCCAGTGTCGAGAGAGGCCGGCAGCTGCTGGAGACCATCTCAGAGCGGATCGCCGAGCGTGCAAAAGCCCTGCTGGCTGAAACAGAACCCGGAATCTCGAACTGACCACCCACTCAAAGTGCCGCAAGATTGCAAAGGAAAACATCCTAGATGAATACTTGTAAAACATGCGAACTGGTCGCCCGGCGCAGTGCGGGGGCTGCCCCCCTGTGGGATTGCATCTACCAAACTTCCTTTTGGGATGTGGCTCACAGCTATGACACCGCCTTGCCCGGCTGGCTGGTATTGGTGGCCCGCCGCCATATCACCGCCGTGGACGAGTTGACCGAGGCGGAAGCCATCGAATTGGGCCAGCTTATCCGCCGCACTTCGGCCGCCTTGAAAGAGGTTACCGGCTGCATCAAAACCTACGTGATCCAATTTGCGGAGAAAGCCGAGCACCCACACGTGCATTTTCACATCATCCCCCGCATGGCGGATCAACCCGAAGAGCGCACCGGCACGCTGATCTTTGGCTATTTGGGTGTTCCGGAAGAGGAACGGGTGAGCCAGGATGTGATGAATGGGATTGCCGTCAAGGTTCGAGAAATACTTCAGGCGACTTGAGATAGCTCATGGAAAAAGCTCACAATAATTCCATGGGTTGGAAAGTGCTGGGCGTTTTCGCGGCTAGCCTTCGCGGTGGTGTGGGCCGGCGGAGTGGCCTGGGGCGTGGCCGCCACCCTGCTTGGCCGGCAGCTGCATTTCAGCGACACCACCATCAGCACGGTCTCCCTGCTGGGCATTGCTTTCATCCGCATGTTCTTATGGATCCCCCTCACCCGCCTGGTGCTGAAGCGCAGCCTGGGGGAGATCGCTTTCCGTTTCCACCCCGGCTGGTGGCTGGACCTTTTAATAGGTACAGGCATAGCCGTCCTGGCAATCTCGGTCGTCTTCCTCGTTGCCGTCAATGCAGGCTGGCTGGTGATCGAAGGGCGGGCCTGGCAATCCTTAAGTACAAATGTATATCTGGGTAAGTTGTGGGTCTCTTTGCTCATCAATATCCTGGTGGCCCTCATGGAAGAGATCATCTTCCGGGCCTATCTATTGACCGGCTTGATCCAGGCCTGGGGAAAAGCCATCGGGCTGGCCGTCATGACGGCCGCTTTTGGCCTGCTGCATGTCCCCGGCCTGGAGGGCAGTCCGCCTTTGACGGTGGTTTTTGCGCTGCTCTTCCTGGCTGCCTTTGGACTGCTGTTCGGCTGGGTCTATTTGCGCACCGGCAGCCTGTGGATGCCCATCGGCATTCACTTTGCCTGGGATTTCGTCGAGAACGACCTGCTCAATTTGAGCGGAGACATGACCAATCCGCATGTCATCGGCTTGGCCACGCGGCTGGTGGGGCTTTCCGAACCTGGATGGGCTGGGGAACGCCTTGCTACTGGATGGGCTGGTCCTGGCGATCCTGGCCGGGCTGGCCTGGGTGTGGCTGACCTGGCTGCGCCAACCCGCGCCGCCGCCGGCCTGAGAAAGGAATAAGCATGGACGAGATTGAACCAGGGTTAAAGAGTTCCTGGATTACTGGTATGCGGGCTTTCTACGCGGCGTGGAGTCGCTGGATGAAGCCTCCCGAAGAAAAGTGCTGGGCGAATGCGGAAAGGCGTGCGCGCGCTCCTATACCGTTCAGATATTTCGCCAGGTCAAACAAAACAGCGCCGACCTGGATGCATTCCTTCAGAATTTATCCGCCCGGGGTCCCGGAGCCATCTATGAACGGACGGGACCCAACACCATCAAGGCCACTTACAATACATGCGGTTGCGACCTGGTCAGGCTGGGACTGGTGAAATCCCCGGCGCTGTGCGAATGTTCTGCCGCCAACCTGCGCGAGAACCTGGAGCAATCCTGGGGAAGGCCGGCCTCTGTCGAGGTCGAGTCTTCCATCCTGCGCGGCGGAACGGCCTGCGTTTTGAGGGTCACCCTGGGAGATGAAATAGTCAAGCCTGAGTAGAGTTGAGCCGGTAATGGAGTTCCGCTGAAGGAGAGAAATGACATTGGCTGTTTTCTGGATCGTGCTGGCTTTCATGTCGCTGGTCTGGGTTGCTTATGAGGTCTGGCTGGTTCTGATCGACCGGAAGCAGGGGAAGGGTCATGCAGGGATCGATCGGGGCACGCGCTTTCTGAATTTTATTGCCATCATCATGGGAATATCCGCCGCGGCCGTCCTAAATGGTGTTTCCAGGTTCTTTTTCCCGGGCGGAAGGACCAGCAGCGTTTTCTGGATCGGCATTATTATTATGCTGCTGGGGCTTGGGCTGCGCATTTGGGCGGTTTCCACCCTGGGGACGTCCTTCCGAACGACCGTGGAAACACACGCAGACCAGAAAGTGGTTAAAAGCGGGCCGTACAAACTGATCCGGCATCCGTCCTACAGCGGAATACTCTTGATGTGCCTTGGATACGGAATCGCCGTTCAGAACTGGCTCTCGCTGGCTGTGGCCGTGCTCCTGCCTTTGGCGGCCCTGGTTTATCGGATCCAGGTGGAAGAACCGGCACTGCGCGCCTCGCTGGGGTCTGAATATGAAGACTACCAGCGGCATACAAAGAAGATCGTCCCATGGATATGGTAATGCCTGAAACAAAGATGGGCCGCCGGGAGATGGTCCGGCCCAGCGTGGGGTCGTGATCCTGTTCAGATATAGGTCCACAGGATCGACCATCCCGGAGAGAATACTCATGTTCAGCTCCAAGCGCAGGTTCACCACAAAACTGTTGCTGCCTTCGCTGCTTACCGCCTTCTTATTGTTGGCTCTGCCCGCCTCACAGGCTGCCACCGCACACCAGCAGGAATTTGCAGTCCAAATTACCCCGCCTGCATATCTTGAGCTTTCGGTTGAGCCTTCCATGGTTCATGCAGGAGAGCTGGTCACACTGTACATTGCTTATCACAACCTCGGCTTTCCTTATACGCTCATCCTGATCGACCCTCCTGGCCTGGTTGCGTACGAGCCGCCGTTGTCGATGCCGTGCAAATACGACCAGCATCCCAACGGTTGTACGGCTATATCTTTCCGGGCATTGACCGCCGGTGTGGTGACTTTTACCGCGGCCGCATCCGGGGAGGTGTATGATGAGGTCTGCAAGTGCTTGTATTGGACCGGCGTGACTGATAATGGGCCAGCCACGGTCGTTATTGCGGACAAGCTCTGGCAGGTGTTCCTACCGTTGCTCCAACGGTGATGCCATAACGGTTTGTGTCTTATCGGTCCCCTTCAGAAGCGAGTACCGGTTACCGCAAGCCCAAAGCCAGGCTGAACCAGTCTAGTAAAGGAGATAAAAATGAAGTTTGTAGGGATATGCCTTGTAACCGATGATGTTCCAGCACTGGCAGCTTTTTACATGAAAGTGCTGGGCGTTAAAGCGGAGGGGGATGATACTCATGTAGAGCTGAAGACCCAGGGGGCGGGAATTACGATATTCTCGGTTAAAGGAATGGAAGAAATGGCTCCACATTCCATGCAAGGAGCCGGTCATGGAAGTTTCACCATCGGGATCGAGGTCAAAGATGTGGACCGGGAATATGAACGGCTGCAGGAATTGGGGGTGGAAATGGTCAAGTTGCCGCAGAGCTATCCGTGGGGAAGCAGATCCGTCTGGTTTAGAGACCCCGACGGGAATATCATCGATTTTTTTGCCTCCATTGTGGTCGGTGAAGGCCTTGCAAGCAGATAAATGTCGAATGGAGACCCGATGGAAATCAGGAAATGCGTGGCCTTTATGCTCATCCAAAACAACCAGCTTTTAGCAGAGAAAAGAAAACTCACGAAACTGGTGGACCCGGGCGCCACCTCTATTCCAGGTGGGTTTATAGATCCCGGTGAAACCCCGGAAGAGGCGCTGTTCCGGGAGGCAAAGGAAGAACTTGGGATCACGCTGATCAAGCCTCGATTCGTTTGCTCGCTGATAGAGAAGCTGGACGAGCTTTATCCGATCGATTATTTCGTTGTTGATGCCTGGTCCGGGGAGATTGAGTGTAATGAAGCCGAATCTCTGCTCTGGATTCCACTGGATGAATCAGACACACTTGACCTTGAGGTGGACAGGATAGCCGTCAGCGAATACCGACGGATCTATGCGTCTTGATGGGAAATACCTGCCTGTATTCGGTCAGCTCACTTCGGTACGGCAGGTTGCGCCACGCGCAAAAAAGGAGAAAACGAATAGGTTCGAATGTACCAAGATCGGCTCAGCATGGACACAAAAGGAGTTCACTTATGAATCAAAAAACAGAAGGCACGGGTGCCTGGGTAACAGGCCTATTCGCCATCACCCTTTTCGTCGAGGACTTGCAGGCTGCGAAGGAGTTCTATGTGCGAGTCTTCGGCCTGCCAGTCGACTATGAAGATGAAAATTCGGCCGTGTTCAAATTCGGAGACACGCTGATCAACCTGTTGAAGACTACCGCGGCGCGAGAACTCGTGGAGCCTGCACAAGTGGCCAGCCGCGCAGGCCGGATCACGCTTTGTCTTCACCCTGCATGTGAACGACGTGGATGCAATGTGCGCAGAGCTGACTGCACGCGGAGTGGAACTCCTGAACGGGCCGATGGACCGCCCCTGGGGAATACGAACCGCCAGCTTCGTTGATCCCGGGGGTCATATCTGGGAGATCGCGAAGTAGCACCGGGCCAATTCCAGCGGTCCTGGCAGCCGCGTCCGGCGAGCGCATTTCAAGAATTGCGCGATAATGAAAAAGGTCTCTCCCATGACCACCGAGGTCCAGGAAGAAGTCTCCCGCCTAGGCCTCCAGTACAATCAAAATATTGTCCAGTCGCCGGATGACACGGACCGGGGGAGAGTTGTAGAATAGAGATATCCTTCTCATAAAGGACTCTCATGACCACTGGCAGATTGATCTTCTCGTACGTTGTAGTGACTCTAGCCGCCATCTTAATCATCGTGGGAGCGGCCTGGTTACTGACCCCGACGGTCTTTCCGCGCCCCCTGAGCCTGGCTGCGGTAGGGTGGATGCTGGCGGGAGCCGCGGCCGTGGCGGCAATCCTGGGCTGGGCTGCCAGCCGGGGCAGCCTGCAGCGCCTGCGCCGTGCGGCGGCGGTCAGCCTGGCCTGGCTGCGGGGCGACCTGTCCCCGCGCATCGCCGACCCGGCTTCCGACGAGTTCGGCCGGATCGCCCGCCAGCTGGACGGGCTTACCCGCCAGTTTGCCCAGGACGAGCAGGACCTGGCCGAGCTGCGCGCCCGTGAAACCCGCCTGTCGGACCAGGTGCGGGCACTCTCGGTGGTGGAAGAGCGCAACCGGCTGGCGCGGGACCTGCACGACGGTCTGAAACAGCACCTGTTCAGTCTTTCCATGACTGCCAGCGCCATCCAGGCCTGCCTGAAGACCGACCCCGCCTGCATGCCGCCCGACCTGACGGAGATGTTCGGCCAGATGGAACTCACCACCCAGACGGTCCAGCGCGAGATGGCGCATCTCATCGAGGACCTGCGCCCGGCTTCTCTGCAGGAGCGCGGCCTGGCCCTGGCGCTCAACGATTACTGCCTGCTCTTCGGCGCACGCGAACACCTGCTGATCTACCTGGAGGTGCAGGGCGATACGACTTTGCTGCCTCCCTCCCTGGTTGAAACGCTTTACATCGTCACCCAGGAAGCCCTGGCCAACGTGGCCCGCCACGCCCGCGCCACGCGGGTGGATGTCAAACTGAATACCATTCCCGAACAGGTCACCTTGACCGTGCGCGATAACGGGGCCGGCTTCGATCAAAGCCACCCGCGCGAAGGGCTGGGCATTTCGAACATGCAGGAGCGTTTGCTGGCCGTGGGGGGCCGCCTGAGCCTGGAGAGCCAGCCCGGCCTGGGCACGCTGGTGGCGGCTGAAGTGGGGCTGGCCCGGCCTCTGCCTGCTTCGCCGCAGGTCTCCCGCCTGGACGAAAACCGGCCGCTCCCCGAAATTGAGAACTGGGCCTGGCTCGGCCAAAAGCTGACGATCCCGGTCGGGCAGACCTGGCCGTGGATGCCCGCCGAGGAAATTTACCTGCGCCAACCACTTGTCGAAACCACCCAGGCGCCCCTGCTGGTCAAAAAAAAGGACGGCTTCCTGGGGTTTGGGCGGGGCAGCCTGATCCAGGCCGATTCCAACGGTGCGGTCGTTGCCCGCTTCAGCCAGACTTTCTCCGGCAGCGAGTGGAGCGCGGACGGAGGCCATTGGAGCTTTAATAAAATATCCGGCCCGGGCGGCAAGCGGGTGCTTTACCGCAATGGGCAGCCCCTGGCGGCGGTCCAATACCAGGGGCGGCAGATGAATACCTGGAGCGAGTTCATCTACGCCGGACACGGTTACCGCCTGAGCGGAGGCAACCGCCCGGACAGTCCCTTCAGCTTGACCGACGAAGACGGGCAGGAGCTGCTGCATAGTTCGGACGAACAGGCCCTCGAGATCAACCTGCTGCGACCGCTGCCCCTGCCGCTGTTGAATATGACCATCCTGCGCCTGCTGGAAGAGCGCAGCGGCGCGGCGGTCCCCGCGGCAACTCCCGCCTGAACCGGACCGTTCCATGCGACGCAGCCTTTTCCGGTAATTCTCAGGCCGCCGAACCAACCCGGCCTGGCACAACCTTTCAATAAGGAGAAAAAAATGCGAACCATTGTTATCACCCCCTTTTACACGCTCAAACCCTTCGAGCGCGGCATCCGCGAAACCCTGGGCAAATACGCCGGCCTGGTCATGCCCGGCCTGGGCTTTCAAGTGCCGTTCTTCCAACTGGTGCGCGTGCGGGATGTGCGCGAACATACCATGGAAATCCCGCCGCAGCAGGTGATCACCCACGATAACGTGGAGCTCAAGGTGGACGGCGTCATGTGGGTGCGCCCTGCCACCGACGAAGAATCGATCAAGAAAACATTCTACAACATCGATAACTGGAAGCATGCCATTACCCAGCTGGCCATCACCAACCTGCGGCAGGAGTTCGGCAACCTGACCCTGGATGAAAGCCTGGTAGCACGCGAGAAAATCGCCCACAACCTGCAGGCCATCCTGACCAAGTTTTCGGTCGAATGGGGCCTGTCGGTCAGCAAGGTCGAGATCATGTTGATCGACCCTCCCGAAGACATCAAAAGGGCCATGCATATGCAAAAAACTGCCGAACAGGAAAGGCGCTCCATGCGCCTGCTGGCCACGGGCGAGTTCGAGGCGGCCGAACAAAAGAAACTGGCCACCATCCAGCGAGCCGAAGGGGATCGCGCCGCCGCCATCATGGTGGCCGAAGGCAGGGCCGAAGCCATCCGGCTGGTGAACGAAGCCGCTGAAAAATATTTCACCGGCAATGCCCAAACTCTCAAGAAGATCGAAATGGTGGAAACCTCGTTGAAAGACAACGCCAAGATCGTCGTCACCGATAAAGGCATCACCCCCACCCTGTTTTTGGGGGAGCTGCCCTTGAAGATGGCGGAAAGCAAGCCGGACGGGAAAGTGAATGGCTGAGGCCAGTTCGATCACCCTCCTGCTGGTGGACGACCATGACGTGGTGCGTAAAGGCCTGCGCTTCTACCTGAACGCCCGCCCCGAGGTGACCATCGTCGGCGAAGCCGGGGATGCGCAGACCGCCGTGGCCGAAGCGGCCCGCCTGGTGCCCGACGTGGTGCTGATGGACCTGGTGATGCCGCTCATCCCCGGGGGCGAAGCCTCCGACCAGAGCGGCATCCTGGCCACCCGCCAGATCCGCCAGGCCAGCCCGCATACCCAGGTGGTGGTGCTGACCAGCTTCTCCCAGGACGAGCTGCTCTTTGCGGCCGTGAAGGCGGGGGCGATCTCGTACCTGTTGAAAGACACCGACGCCGAAAACTTGCTGCATACGCTGCTGGCTGCCAGCCGGGGCGAAGCCGTGCTGCACCCGCGGGTGGCGCGCCGCCTGATGGCGGAGATCAGCACCCCCACCAAGGGACAGGAAGCGAAAGAAAAACTGGTGGAGGCGCTGACCGAGCGCGAGTTGGAAGTACTGCACCTGATCGCCCAGGGGATGAGCAACGCCGACATTGCCGGGAAACTGGTCATCACCGAACGGACGGTCAAGGCCCATGTGAGCAACCTGCTGGGCAAACTGTCCCTCTCCGACCGGACCCAGGCGGCCGTTTACGCCTGGCGCGAAGGCATCATGAGGAAAAAGGATTAAACTGTCATTGCGAGGCGTTCTTTGCCGAAGCAATCTCCTCATGCTTTGAGATTGCTTCGGGCTGGAAGAACACCAGCCCTCGCAATGACAATTGAGAATTGTGTTTTTCATGCGCAAAACCTTTTTTCTTTCTTTCATTGCACTCCTCTTGGTATCCTGCAACGGCAAGCCGGCCGTATCTGCTTCGCCTACCATCACACAGACGGCAGAGGCAGTCGCGACACCCACGAACACACCATCCAGCACACCGACCAGGATCCCCAGCGCCACCCAATTACCAACGCTCACACCCACCTTTACCCGCGCATGGGCTTTTACAACCACCCCCGTACCAACCCTCGTCGCCCATGAAATCAGCCAGAGTGAGGCACTGGTCGTCCTTGAATCGTATGGCGGGGATGGCGTCTGCCAGCCCATTCCACGTCCACCGGAACTGATCCTTTTTCCGGATGGAGAGTTGTTCATTGAAAGGTTCAGTTATGAACAGCAGGTGTTTCTCATTCAGACGACTCGGCTCTCCCGACAGGAGACCTGCCAGCTGTTGAACTCGATCGATCAGTCCGGTTTCTTCGACTATGACCCGGCCACGTATACCTTTGACCCGAAACCTGGTTATAGCGTATTTGGGATGGATACCACCCGGATCCGCGTGCAAGCCTGGCGGTCGAATTCCGTCGATCTTTATGGATTGGACAACTTTATCGATGATTGCCAGGGCTGCGACCCTTCGTCTTTTCCGGTCCTCCTGTCGTCCATCTACAAAACCTACCGGCTGTTGGCGGACTATCGTCCAGCGAAAATGGAAAACACCAGAACCGATCGATTGGGAGTCTGGATCTCCGGTTATGGCCCAGACGAAACGGCAATCCCGTGGCCGTTCCCATCAATCAGCCTGGCGTTGGCGTCGGCCAACTGGGACCGGAAGTGGTATGACCCCCTCCTGATCCTGCAGGGAAAAGATGCCGAGGCTGTATTCGAGTTCTTGGTGCATAATAATCCTTGTGGCGATGTAGTCGTCTCAGAGGCGGGCAAATCCTATGGGTTATCGGTCCGCCGCCTGCGCCCGTATGAATACCTGGCCTCCCCGCGACCTGTCGTTAGCCTGAGCTGTTCCCCAGCGGATGGGTGGATCGAGGTGCCATAACGAATATGCCAAAGGAGGCAATATGTCACGGATAATCGCCGTGCTGGAAGCGGGTTGCGCTTCGCCGGTGACGGTATCGCCTTCTCCTACAGCGACGGAAATGCCAACTATCGCCCCCACAGCAACACAAAGCGCTGACGCCCTCCTTGCTGCTCAAATTGACGGCATCGTAACCAATATGGCCGGCCAGGATAAATTCAGCCGATCGATCCTGGTGAACAGGAGACCTTATGAGTAAAAACGAGGAAAAGAGCAAGTGGGTCTTCGGAGGTGGGTGGATCATCGCAAACGTCTTCGCCTGGGGCGTTTTCTACATCATTGCCATACTGTCCAGGTGGGCCGAGAGTACGGCCATCTCCAATCTCATATTCAAGTTGTATCCTCTTGCCCGGATTGATTTCTTCAGCAGCACATTGATAGGGGCGGTGGTGTGCGGGCTGGCATGGGGGGCGCTCGTGGGGGCGCTGCAGCGCATCCTCCTGACCCGGCGGCTGGCCCAAAATGGCAAGGGGTGGATTTTGGCAACCATGATGGGGCTGCTCCCTTTGGCAATCTACCTGTTCCTTACCTTCATCCTGGAATTAAATATCGGCTTTCCGGATGATTCAACCCACCGGCTCAATTTGATCTTCATGATCGCGGAATATTGTTCCCCGTTCACACTCGCTTTGGCCCAGTGGCTGGTCCTTCGGCGGACCTACCCCCGGTCCGCGTGGTGGCCGGTGGCGGTCTTGATCGTTATAGGGCTGGTAACCTTAATCATGCCAACACTGGCGCAGTTGTACCGTCAAAAACACGCCCTCTTGCTCCTTACACCGGCCGGGATAGGCCTGATCTATAGCCTGGCGACATGGATCGTGCCGGCGTTTCTTTCACCGCGGAAGGAGCCGGCCACCCAACCGGAAATGAGCCAGGTCTGAGCTGTTTTTGGAGGAGGGAATATGTTACACGAAGCCCGTTCCGTCCATTCTGTTAGCTGAGGCGATACAACATGGACAAAAAACTGAACGGATCCGCTGACAAGAAATGGCTGCTCTGGAGCAGCCTTTACGCCGCTTTCGTGATTGTCCTCGGCGGCGTTTTGAACTACAGCCAACCCTACTCCAACGAGCCTGTCACCAGCCCGACGATTTGGATGATCCTAATGTGGGGATTACTCTACCTGCCTGTCATCGCCCTGCCGCTGCTCGCAAAATGGAAGGTCACGGAGCTTGGTTTTACTCTCAACCCAATGCTTGCACTCGTGGGTCTTCTGTTCACCGTTTTATGCGGGACCATGACGGCCTCGGTCAGGCTCCCCTGGGGCAGCGCGGCCTATGAAGCTTATGCCAGGACGGGCGAAGAAGTGTTTTTCCGCGGTTTTCTGATTTTCCTCCTCAGCCGGCTGTTTGCGAACCAACGCCGGCCGTGGCTGTGGGCGGCCGTCCTGTCGTCTGTTCTCTTTACATTGGTGCATACACAGACATTCCAGGCTTCTTTTCTAAACGGCTACAGCGCTGCAACCACCCCCATCGCTTATAAAATTTTCGAGCGGCTGTTGAATGTGTTCATCATCGCGCTGGGTCTGGCCCTGCTGCTCGTTTCGACCCGCTCCATCCTCCCCGGGGCCATCATTCACTGTTTTCTCAACGCCGGTCCATATACGCTGCCATTTGTCCTGATCCTCTATTTTGGGATGACCGGGTGGGCACGTTTACGCGGCGAGCAGGTTGCATTTGGCCTGAAGTTGAATTCCAACATATCCGGCCCATCCACCCCTGACGGGAAAAATTAAATATCATTCGATATTGCGGATGTGCGAGTTCTTAAGGACGCGGCGGCGTTATCCGGTAGGGAGGTGGCCACTTTTTTTGTCCGAAGACCGGGCAATCTCTTGACGCACGAACACATGTTCTATATAATATCATTCACTATGAAGGCGTTGAATGATCTGCTTGTCCGGCTGGGACTAAAGCGCGGGGCGGGATCGCGCTATTTTGAATTGGAGGAGATGCTCCAAACGAAGTTATTGGATCTCGCCGCAGAGGAACAACGTCCGGCGGGGGAATTGGAAACCGAATTGATCGAAGCCGGCCTGGCCCAACGCCGATCCAAAAATGAATGGGTGAAACGCTGGCAGTCCCTCTCCGTCCGCGAGCAGCAGGTGGCCGCCCTGACCTGCCTCGGCTATACCAATCTCCAAATTGCAGTGCGACTGATGATAGCTGAGGATACCGTGAAGACCCACATGCGCAACCTGCTGGTAAAGTTCAACTTGCACGGCAAAACCAACCTGCGGCAGGCGCTGGCTGACTGGGATTTCAGCGAGTGGGAAAAGTAAGCCAGGGCAGGCTCCCCCGCGGCAGGCCGAAAAAAACTGGAGGATAGTGTGATGAAAATGAAATTCGATATGATCGGGATCTTTGTCGAAAATATCCGCGCCATGGTCGATTTTTACAAGGATGTGATTGGGATTGAGATCGAGTGGAACGGCGAAGGCCCTTATGCGGAATTCAAGCATGAGGGCATCCGCTTCTCCATGTTCGTGCGCAAGGAATTGCCCAAACTATTGGGGCGCGCACCCGAGTTTCCTCAAAGGTTGAACGGGACTTTTGAATTGGCCATCAATGTCGGGAAACCGGAAAACGTGGACAGCAAGTTCCAGGAGATCATCCGCGGGGGAGGCAAAGAGATCTATCCTCCAAGGGATGAGCCGTGGAAAATGCGCTCGGCCATGATCGCGGACCCGGAGGGGAATCTCATTGAAATTGCTTCAGATTTTTGGAAGTGATCAAAGTACCCCCAAGACTCCTGTGATACCAGCAGGCTAACCCTTGCGCTAAAAGAGGCATCCAGCGAAGGGTCCGGCAGCCAGGTTAATCCCTATTTTTATTTATGGGGGGAGATGAGTATCGCTTGTAATTCTTGCAGGCAAGCGCGACAATGATTTGGCGCCTACTTCATCGCCGGGGAAAGGATTGACCATGAAAATCACCAGGTCCGTGCTCATCATCATTGCCGGCTGCCTGCTGGCAGTTTCCGGATGCAACCTCGAAAAGGCCACCCCCACAGTGGTTACCAAGGGCGGCGGAGGCGGCTGCGGTACGCCCGATGCCCCCATCCAGACCCACCCGCTCATGTGGGCCATTTTGGATGACCTCAAGCCGGCCCTATCCTGGGGCTATCAGAACGCCAACTGCTATCCGGATTCCTACCTCGTTCACCTGCGAACGGGGCCGTTTTTTCAGGATGACCTGGGCTCCTCCAGCAATGTGGCCTCGTGGGTCCCTGCCAATGACTTGCAGCCCGGCAGCGAATATGCCTGGGGCGTCCAGGCGGTGGATAACGGCCTTACCGGCCCTTACGCGGGCGAGCGGTATTTCTTCACCGGGCCGATGTGCAGCGCCGATAATATGAAAGCGGTCAGCCTGCTGTCCCCGCTGAACAACTGGACCGTCCACGACCTGAACGACCTGACCCTCACGTGGGATTACCCGGACGAGTGCCTGCCTGAGTATTATTGGGTCGGCCTGACCACCAACCTGGACTTTAACGGCTCGCCCTTGTCCGGCAGCACCGGCAACCCCTCCACCCGCTGGGCCCCCGGCGATCCGTTGACCGACTGCACCCGCTATTACTGGATGGTCCGGCCCGGCATCGGCGACAGCCTGGGGCCTTATTCGCAGGTCTACACCTTCAGGGTGGAGATCTCCGGCGGCTGCCCGCCCGAAGTGCAGAGCATGATCGGGGGGACGGTGTGGGACGACCAGTGTGTCAACCCGGGTCCCGGCATCCCCGATCCGCTCCCGCTCGGCTGCGTACTGAACGGGGAGCAGATCTGGACCAACGGCACCTACGACCCCGGCGAACCCGGCATCCCCGGGCCGATCGTCAGCCTCAACCAGGGGGCCTGTCCTTCCACCACCACCCTGCGGGACGTGCCCGCCGGCCCGGACGGAACCTATCACTTCTACATGGTCACGGCCGGCACGTATTGTCTCAGCATCGATTCCACCTATGGGCTCAATAGCCCCAACCTGCTGCCGGGCAACTGGACCTACCCGCTCGAGTCAGCCGGCCAGACCCTGGCCAGCCAGACCGTGACGGTCGGCGCAGGCGAGCAGGCCAATAATGTCAACTTCGGCTGGTGGTACAAGATGGGCACCCCCTGGGGCGACACCTCTGCGACCGTCTTCGGGCAGGTGTGGAGCGACCTGTGCGTCTATCACCCGGGCGACCCCGTCCCCGACCCGCTGCCGGCCGGCTGCGTGAACGATGCGTTTGGCGTCCATGCGGATAAGGTCAAGCAGGCGGGGGAGGCGGGCATCGCCGGCATCACGGTGGACATCGGACCGGGGGATTGCCCCTCGGCCGGGCTGGCCACTGCCGTCACCGACACGAACGGCTACTATTATTTCAGCGGGCTTGCGGCGGGCAAGTACTGCCTGAGGATCGACCCCGATCATGGCTCGCCCAACGAACCCTTGCTCATGCCCGGCCAGTGGACGGTCATCCCCAGCGGGCACGAGGGCATGAGCTTCCGGGCCATCACCCTGACGGCCAACCATACCCTGCCCGGGCAGGATTTCGGCTGGGATTATGACGAGGCCGTGCCGACCCTTGAGCCGACGATCACACTGGAGCCGACTTTCACCTCCACGTTCACCCTCGAGCCGACCTTCACCCCGACGCTGTTACCCGCCGAGCCGCCGTTCCTGACCCTGGATGTCAACGCTTACTGCCGCAAGGGGCCGGGGCCGCAGTTCGAGGCGGTCACCAACGGCCTGGCAGGCAAGTCTTACCACATCGAGGCCGTCAGCGCGGATGACAACTGGGTGCGGGTGCGTTTCGATGATACCCTGCGCTGCTGGATGGGCAAGGGCACGGGGGCGATCTTTGGGAGCCTAGAGCAGGTGCCCAGGGTATTCGTTCCCACCGACACGCCGACGGCGGTGCGCTACTGCGCCCAATTCACCACCCAACGCCAATGCATCGCCCACGGCAGCGCGGGCTGCGCGTGGCTGATCCTGAGCAATACGGCCTATTGCGCCGGACCGTAAGATCCAGCAGACGGTGAATCTCGCGGGGTTTGCCACCATTATGCAAAAACAGCGGTCTCATTTCTGAAGACCGCTGTTTTTCTGATGACCAGTTCTTGGGGCTACTAACCTGCGCGGATTTTCTTTCCGCTGAAAGGTTTACCGAAGAGCGGGGCGAAAACGCAAACGTCAAATATCCCCGCGAGCAACGGCACCAGCCCGATGATGATCATGATGACGCCGAGCGTGTTATTGTTTACGACGAAAAAGCCAAGTGCGATGAGCACGAGTCCGACCACAATGCGCACGATCCGGCCGGTGGATGAAGCCAAAAAGGATATCACTGAATTCATATTCTGCTCCTGTTTATTCTGTCTGATTCGGGTGGATAAATTCATTATAACGATAAAGGCGCTGTGTGCGCGAAAGGAACCTGTTTGTGCGGGTTTCTTATATAGAATTGTGCCGGTTCCTTAAAAATGTCCGAAATCCTTTCCGAAGATCAGGCCACAGACTGTTGTATCCGGGTTTGAAACTTGCTATACTACTTTAAACGATTCCCGCTGATACAAACATGCAGGCTTACATCATGACTGACATTGGACATTAAGGCACCAGCGTCGCGTTTGCCGTACAGGAAGTCCATGAAATTCCCGGGAAAGCGGGCAAATCAAGTCACCTTCAGGAGGAGCGGTCATGAATAAAAAACAATCATCTTCATCTTTCGCGGAATACAGCCCGGTTACTTACTGGGTACTCAAATTGTTCGAATGGATGAAATGGCTATCTCCGGCGAAATGGCTAAGTCTCTCCAACCCATTGTTCAAATCGCGCAATACTCTTGCCCCAGGGCAGGTTCAAGATAAGGATTTCGTCAAACTGCGCCGCCGGGCTATTGAGTTATACATGTTCTTATGGTGGGTGGTCGAGATCATCCTGCTCGTGCTCACATGGATCCTCACCAGAAATAGCTGGTTGGCGGTTATATTTACCATCATCGCTTCTTTACGGATCATAGAAATTATTCAAGTAACCCTTAACGCCGCCGTGGTGGATGCCCTGGGCGGCCTTCCGGATGAGCTGTCGAAATGGCGCGTCAGAATGCTCATACTTTCCGGGATCAACTTCCTCGAATTGATCCTATGTTTTGGCGTCATTTATGCCGTCAACCTGCCTGACCTTGCCCATGCGGGAAGCCCGCTCACAGCTTACTATTTCAGTATTATGACCCAACTGACCAGCGGAACGGGGGATGTATTTGCATACCGAGGCCTCCGGATCGCAGCCGCCGGGCAAAGCCTGGTGAGCATCCTGTTTATCCTCCTTGCTATTGGCCGATTCATGGCATCGCTTTTACAGGGGCGGAGTTTGTCCGAAGATAAAAACTCAAAATAGGAAAATCCTGCTCTAACTCCGGTCTACCTCGTGGTCATTCCCCGGCGAGCACAGGCGGAATTCACAGCCTGTAAACTCACCTCGCACCGGTATCACCGGCTAGTCCTGCAGGAGGTTGTGGAGAATGTCTTTCTTGAAGTGGAGGTCAGCGTGAAACTACGACATCTTTTCCTGATCAATATTTTCTTTGCGGCTTTCTTTGGCGTGTTTTGCACGTTTTTCCCGCGTTTTGTCTTCCAATTGTACGGCGTGGTCCCCGATGAAGCCGCCATTTGGCCCACCCGCCTGGTGGGAGGTTCCATCCTGGGCTTCGGTACGCTCATGTGGTACGGCTGGAGGACTGCCACCGCCGAGGCCCGCCGGGCCATCGCGCTGGCCCTGCTGATCCAGGATACAGTCGGCTGTGTGGCTTCCCTCCTTTTTCAACTGACCGGGCAAGTCAACGCCTTTGGCTGGGCCAGCCTGGCTTTGTACGGCTTTTTGGCCCTGGCTTATGCCACCTTCCTGTTCATCCTGCCTAAAGACAGCTAAGCGACTGAACCCGGCCTGCCCCTCTCCCCTGGTGGAACCCGGGCTGCAGATTTCCGAGGTTCCACAAATTGGAGAAACTCTATAACCATACCAAAAAAGGAGGAGAAGTATGAATTCAGGACCAGATGACAAAAAGGGAAAACCAACGCCGGGCAGCCTGATCGGGATTGGGATTGCCCTGGGAGCAGCTTTCGGGGCCGGCCTCGGCGCTGCCATCGGTAATATCGCCATAGGAATTGCCATAGGGGTTGGCGTGGGCGCTGCCATCGGAGCAGGGCTGGAGCAAAAAACGCAAAGGGGCCGATATCCACAAATAATTTTGTAGATAAGACCGTAAGGTCGCAGCCAACAGCGGTCTTTGCAATCGTAAAGGATGGCAGTCATGTTGACAAAAAGCAAAAAAAACGCCTTCCTGATGGCGTGTGCTTTTGGGGTCCCCGTTGCAGTCATTGCCATGGTGGTGGGCCAGGTGCGCTATTCTCTGCTGCCTCCGGCGGAGCGGAACCCCAACGTATCGAACGGATTTGCCGGCATCGGCCCGGCCTTGATGGCCCTGGCGATCCTGTTGGTGAGTCTGGGGATTCTCTCAGTGGTCATCTACCAACTCAACGAATCTCATTACGGGCGGCAGGGGTTGGTCCGGTGGGTGGCGGCGGGGATCATTTACGGCCTATTGCAGCAGGTGGTGCTCACGCCCATCCCATCCGATTTTGACTTTGGGGCCGGTTCGATCCTAAAGCAAATCGGCGGGGACCTGCTGTGGAAAGTATTGACGCTGGTTTTGTCTTATTTGCTGGTTTTTCCGCTCTTTTCCTTCTATCAGAAATGGCGCGAGGATCGTGAGAAAATATGAACAAACCAACGACCGAATATTTCGATTGCGGCGATGCCAGGATCGCTTATAAACAGAACGGAAGCGGCCCGGATCTGCTGCTGTTACATGGAAACTCTGCCAGCAAGGAAGAATTTACCAAGTACCAACAAGAGTATTTCAAGGACTTTCGTACCCTCGCCATCGACAGCCGCGGCCACGGGGAAACGAAATCAGCCGACACGGCCTATAGTTTTGATCAATACAGCGATGATGTGCTGGCTTTATGCGCCGGCAAGGGCATTACCAGCGCATATATCATCGGCTACAGCGACGGAGGCAATCTATCATTACATTTGGCTAAAAAAGCCCCCCAACTTTTTAAGAAGATCGCCGCCATCTCGCCCAACTATCTGGCAGAGGGGTTGAACGATAAATTTCTCAGCGGCATTCAAATTGCCGAAAAGATATTCTCCTTCCTGCAGCGTGCGGGCTTTTCAACTAAAAGAATGGTCATGCGCATCCAATTAATGACGAATGATATTGGGCTGACCGAGGCGGATCTGCAAGGTATCGCTACGAAGATAAAGATCCTCCATGCCGAAAAAGATTTGATCAAGGAAGAGCACATCCAAAAAATGGCCGGCCTGATCCCACACTGTGATCTACAAAAAATCATGAATTCCAATCATTTGAGCATCCCCTATAAAACAGAGACCATCGAGGCCATCCGTCAATATTTTATAGATTAAAAATAAGTGTGATGCGACCCGGGGTTGAGGTTGATGCTGCAAAACATGCAAGTTGCCGTTCCTCCCCTCGCCCGCAATCCGAAAGGGCACAGGCAGGAGAGCGATTGAATTTACAATCCAAAGGATACACGCTGGTATGGACGGGAAAGGGGTACGTATGAACCTTAGCACACAGACCAAGCTTGCCTTGGGATCAGTATTATCAACTTTCGGGGCGCTCGCGATAGTGTTGTCTCTGCTTCTGGATTGGACGGCTGCTCCACGCCCATGGGGATTCCTGATAGGATTCGTGGTCGGGATGCTAACCGGGCTTGGCGCCACTCTCGCGCTCTCTGGCCTCATCGAGCGCAGGCGCGGCAATTAGCGAAGCCTTCCATTGAGCGCACTCGGGCTCTCCGAAAGAACACTTTAGGAAGAAGTGAAGTGTTCAAACGTTTTCTATTGCATGAAAAATTGTTGGTTCGTTTTGGGGCGCTATTAGGGCTGGTCTTGTTGATTTTTCTGGGTGCCTGGGCATTAAGCTACGCATTTCTCCCGGAAGAGGTACTGCGCGGGCGCAATGTTGCTCAGATATTAGCCGGTAATGATTTGGCAGAAGGCAGCATTTGGCTGGAGTGGCTGCGGATCCTCGCAATCAATCTTGGCGTAATGCTTTTGTTGATTATTGCACCAAATGTGTTGCGGACCGAAGGCGATTATCCACTCGGGTATGGCACTGTCACGCTCCTGGCAATAGTCTTTGGCGTTACCTTGGGGACTAATTCCTTTACCATATCATTGGGAGGTAAATTACCGCCGGCAGCGGCAATCTTTGGGAGTTCCGGACTGTATGAAATTATCGCCTATGTTCTTGCGGCCGCCGCAACCGCATCGATTGCGAAATATCGTTTAGTGGGAAAATGGCCCAGGCAAACGATTGAAGGTATCGCTCCTTCCCAGGCAAAACCAGTGATCCGGGAACGCACTGCGGGCATCTTGCTGGCCATTACGATTTTGTTGATTGCCACCGGATGGGAAGCTTACCGGTTTTCACAGGCCATTGCCCCCTGAGGGTGTACACCCCACTCCGCTCCCCTGGTGGGTGTGTCTTCGGTGATCCTACCTGGGTATGCAGCCGCAGGCTGGAAGGGGAGGAAGAATAAAATTTACACATCCTTCTCCTTGACAAAAGAACGCATGTTCTATATAATATCTCCTCACTGTGAAAGCACTGAATCCCCGGTTTAGTTGCCCGGGATTCAGCATCCTCGGGGCCACATTATTTTGAATCCAAGACCTGCAGCAGCCCGGCCCGCAATGTTTGTACCCTCGTACCCTCATAAAAGCCTTGCTGAATTCAGATAATTTTAGTAGAATATACCGAAATATTTGTTCTAATTATGGGCAAGAACCGAGGCGCCTATGGAAAAGAAAGTATTATCCCAAATCCGCACCAGCGTGCGGGAGAAACACAACAACCTGAGCAACTGGCTGGAAACGGCCCCCGAGCCTGAAAAGCAGGTATGCTTGGATTGCAAGGATGATGCGCCGGTCCTGGAACACCTGGCCGTCCTCGACGAGACGCTCGAAAAGGTCGAAGATGAGACCCTGGGAGTCTGCGTGGTCTGCCATGGACACATAGAGGATAGTGTTCTGGAGATCGATTACACGGCTGAGATCTGCCTGGATTGTCTTTCAGAGGTCCAGCGGCGCGAGCTGGAGACGGAGCTGGAATTCTCCTCCGAGATCCAGCGGGCGCTCCTGCCGCAGAATGCCCCCGACGTTCCCGGCCTGGATATCGGCGCCTTCAGCCGCCCGGCCCAGATCATCGGCGGGGATTACTTCGACTTTTTTCACTTCAAGAATGGGTCGCACGGCCTGGCTATTGCGGATGTGAGCGGGCACGGTTTCTCTTCCAGCCTACTCATGTCAAGCCTGCAGACCGCCCTCCTGACTCTTTCAGCGGATTCCAACTCGCTCACCGAGGTGATCCGGCGGATCAACCAGTATTTTCTCCACAATGTGAATTTGACCACCTTCATCACCCTTTTCCTGGGGCAATACAATCCCGAAAGGCGGGTGCTCAAATACGCCAACGCCGGTCACAACCCGCCCCTGCTCTACCATCACAACGGAAAAAGCTCGGTCAACTGGCTGGCTCCCACCGGGGCAGCCATGGGGGTGATGGAAGATTACAGGCTCGGCGAAGGGCTGGTGGCCCTGCAACCGGACGATATCCTGCTGCTTTACACCGACGGGGTGACCGAGCTGGCCAATCCCGCCGGGGAATATTTTGGCCCGCAGCGCCTGGCAGACTTGATTGCTGCCAACGCTAACCTTTCCGCACAGGAACTGGTCTCTGCTTTGCGCACGGGGCTGGATGAATTCCACGGCGGCGGGAACCTGGCAGACGATGTGACCATTGTGGCTGTCAAAGCCCTGGCGTAACCTTTTCCCCGTTCAAAGACCCTCGTGTGGTACCGAGGGTTTTTAATCAGCCGGTAACAAGACAAATAAGGTGTAAATAATCGGCATAATTTCCCTGTGCCAGCTACATCTGTTTTCAAAAGAAAGGCTTTCGATGTGTAGAAATATCAGACCACTCTTTAACTTCGAGCCCCCCGCGACCGAGACGGACATCCATGAGGCCTCGCTGCAGTTCGTCAGGAAAATCAGCGGTTTCCACCACCCCTCCAGGATAAACGAAGCCGCCTTCGAGGCGGCCGTGGACGAGATCACCCGGGCATCGGCGCGGCTGCTGGCCTCGCTCGAATCCGCCGCGGCGCCGAAGAACCGCCAGGAAGTGGCTGCCCGGGCCAGGGCGCGCGCGGCTCAAAGATTCGGATAAGGAGAATTTACCATGGCAACAACCACTACCAGACAAACGATTACGTTTAAAAACGGAGCAGTCCTTTCGATCCCTGAACTGCGGCGCGCCTTTAACGGCCGCCTGACCGCCCCGGGTGACCCCGCTTACGACCAGGCCCGCACCGTTTTCTACGGCGGCATTGACCGGCGTCCCGCGGCCATCCTCCGCCCTGCCGATGCTAGCGAAGTTTCCCGCGTGATCGGCCTGGCACGCGAGACCGGCCTGGAGCTGGCCGTCCGCAGCGGCGGCCACAGCACTGCCGGTTTTGGTGTCACCGAAGGAGGGATCGTGCTGGACCTTTCCGGCATGAAAGCCCTGCAGATCGACCCCGAACAGCGGACCGCCTGGGCCGAAACGGGTTTGACCGCAGGCGAGTATACGACGGCTGCCGCCGCCCATGGCCTTGTCACCGGTTTTGGCGACACCGGCACGGTGGGCATCGGCGGGCTGACGCTGGGAGGCGGGGTAGGTTACCTGATCCGCAAGCATGGCCTCACCATCGACGACCTGCTGGGGGCGGAGATCGTGACGGCGGACGGCCAGATCCTCCGTACTGACGCCAGTTCGCACCCGGACCTGTTCTGGGCCATCCGCGGCGGCGGGGGCAATTTCGGCGTTGCCACACGTTTCCAGTACCGGCTGCACGAGCTGGCGGAAGTGTATGGAGGCCTTTTGATCCTGCCGGCCACGGCGGATACCATCGCAGGGTTCATCACTGAGGCCGAAAATGCGCCGGAGGAACTGTCCTCCATCGCTACTGTCATGAAGGCACCGCCCATGCCGTTCCTGCCGCCAGAGGTGCACGGAAAAATGATCGTGATGGCCATGCTGGTCTACGCGGGGCCGGTGGGGGCGGGGGAGCAAGCCATGGTCCCGTTCCGGGCAATTGCCACCCCGCTGGCCGATATGGTGCGGCCCATGCGCTATCCGGAGATCTACCAGCCCGAAGAGGCCGGTTACCATCCGATTGCAGCGGCGCGCAATATGTTTGTCGAACTCGATCGACCGCAGCCTGGCGGAGGTAGTGCTCGGCCACTTGCGCGTCTCGACCGCATCCATGGCGGTGGCGCAGCTGCGCGTCATGGGCGGGGCGATGAGGCGCGTGCCGGTGGAGGCGACTGCTTTCGCACACCGCAAGTCCAGGATCATGGTCAACCTGGCGGCCTTATATCAAAACATGGAGGAAAAGCCGGTCCACGAGGCGTGGGTGAAGAATTTCGCGGCGGCACTGCCGCAGGATGATCCCGGCGTCTATGTCAATTTCCTCGGCGAAGAAGGCGAGTCGCGCCTGCGGGCGGCCTACCCCGGCGCCACCTGGGATAGACTGGCGAGGATCAAGGCCCGCTACGACCCGGACAACCTCTTCCGCCTCAACCAGAATATCCCGCCGGCGAAGTAAGAATCTCAACCCTGAGGTCACCAAGGTACACTAGGGGAAAAACGTGAAAGAAATAGGGTTGTTCCTTCGCGACCCTTAGTGTCCCTTGAGTTTATAATTAATTCCATGACACGCTATATTGCTTTTCTGCGGGCCATTAATGTGGGCGGCCGCAGCCTCACCATGGAGACTTTGCGCCAGTTGCTCGAGCCGCTCGGCTTTAGCGAGGTGGCCACATTCATCGGCAGCGGCAATGTCATCTTCGAAACGACCGCCCAGGATACGCGTACACTGGAAAGGAAGATCGAAGCGCGCCTGGGCGAGGCGCTGGGTTATGAAGTACCCACCTTTATTCGCACGGTCACCGAGCTGGCCCGGATCGCCGCCTACGAGCCATTCCCGGCCTCCCGGCTCGAGTCGACGGACCTGGTGGAAGTCATCTTCCTGGCGGACGAGCTGGAGCGGCCCCTGCAGGAGCAGGTGGAAGGGCTGAGGACGGAGCTGGACGAGTACCAGGTCCACGGGCGGGAGATCTACTGGCTGCGGCACAGGCCGCCCGGCGCGCCCGCCTATACCACCGCGCCGCTGGAGAAGACGCTCAACAGGCCGTTCACCATCCGGGGGTCAAAGACGGTCCAGAAGATCGTTGCGAAATATGGGGGTTAATTAAGTAAACGCGAAAGAGGCGAATAGCGCTCCGTTTTTAGTTCCAAGCCAGGATTCTCTCCAATATCAGTTCATCAACATGACGCGCCCGGCGCGTTGATTCCTTTTAATTCTGTAAGATGACAATTCGGCGCGATTCCCAGAATTGGTGCATAATATTGTTATCTATATTCCATATCAAACCAAAACTGGCAGAAGGTAAAGGCCAGAAATGGATGAGCCCTACGAACTAAGAAACGGCACCCGTTCAGAACCACCCATCCGGCTTCCAAGGCCCCGCCGGAAATGCAGAACTTTGCAATTAATCTATTATTTCCCGGGAGATTGTCTCGTGGTACGCTTATTGGTACGGACCTCGAAGCCTGAAAGAACTGATATCGCTGGAAAATGAGATTCAAAGACTGATCTTAATTGAAAGACTCCCCCAGTGTGCGGCTTCGTCGGCTTCCAGAGGCGCGGTGCGGTGACTGAGGGAGTGTTGGGAGCAAGATTTTCAAGGAGAGTGCAACATGAGTTACGTCCAAGATAATTTGATGCCCAATGAGAAGGTCCTCTATTCGGCTCGCATCCACTGGGCCATCTACCAGCCGGCTATTTTGGCCTTCCTGATCGGCGCCGCCATCGCCGCTGTTCAATACTTCCTTGGTAAACGCTTCGCTTCCTACGGCCCGCTCCTGGGCCCGGCCATGTGGGGCCTGGCGGGCCTGTGTGTACTTCTTTCAATAATAATTTTGCTGCAGGCATTTTTCGTCCGGCGCACTACCGAATTTGCCATTACCAACCGGCGGGTCATCGCCAAGACCGGTTTCATCCGCCGGCATACGCTCGAAATACTTCTGCAAAAGATCGAGAGCGTGGCCGTGAACCAGGATATAAGCGGCAGGATGATGAAATACGGCACCATTACCGTGACCGGTACGGGTGGCACCAGGGAGAAGTTCACTGCCATCGCCGAGCCGCTGGCGGTGAGACGCCAGATAAACCAGATCCTCGAGCGTGTCTCCCAGCCCATCTCTGAGCCGCAACCAGTACGTGCCTTTCCTCAGAATCTCACCTCTCCCGCCCCTGAGCCTGCTGTCGAGCCTTTTGTAACTCAAGCACCCGTTCCCACACCCGCGCCGGTGCCGACCCCCGAACCTGCAGCCGCGCCAAAACCAAAATCCACCCCCAAAATTGATCGTGTGCGCACCTTCGAGCGCATCCTTTCTCCAGAGTCAAAACCCAACATTACGGTAAAGCCGGCGCCCTTATCTGCCCGGGCACCCGAGCCTGCCGCCGTGCCAATGCCTTCGCCCAGGCCCGCCTCCGCGCCGGTGCCCGAGCCCGGCCCCGCGCCCCTTCCTGAGCCTGAGACTTTGCCCGATTGGCTCTCTTCCCTGGCGCTTGCGGAGGCTCCAACCCCGCCGGTTGAGCCCGCCCCGGCACCTGTTCCCGAATCCGATCTTCCGCTTGCCAGTGAGATAACCGGCTTACTCTCCGCTGAACCTGAACTCGCACCTTCGGTGGAGTCTACCCCCGAGCCTGCACCTGAGTCTGAACCTTTACCCGATTGGCTCTCTGCTCTTGCACCTGCGGATGTTCCAATCCCGCCGGTTGAGACTGTCACTGCAGCAGTTCTTGAGCCGGTCACGGAGCCTCTACCTGCACATGAACCTTTGCCAGATTTCGAATCCACGCCTGAGGCAGTCCCACCCTCTGCACCCGAATCCGATCTTCCGCTTGCCAGTGAGATAACCGGCTTTCCCTCCGCTGCACCTGAACTCGCACCTTCGGTGGAGTCTACCCCCGAGCCTGCACCTGAGCCTGAGGCTTTGCCTGATTGGCTCTCCGCCCTTGCACCTGCGGATGTTCCAATCCCGCCGGTTGAAACTGCCGCTGCTGCTGTTCCTGAGACGGTCACGGAGCCTCTACCTGCACATGAACCTTTGCCGGATTTCGAATCCACGCCTGAGGAAGTCCCACCCACTACGCCCGAATCCGATCTTCCGCTTGCCAGTGAAATAACCGGCTTGCATGCCGATGCGGCTGAACTCGCGCCCTCAACGGAATCTGTCTCCGCGCCAGTATCTGAGCCTGAACCATTGCCCGATTGGCTTTCCGCCCTGGCACCAGCCGCCGCTCCAATCCCGCCGGTTGAGACTGCCGCTGAGCCGGCCCCTGAACCCGACACCGCGGCCAGTTTCGAACCCATGCCTGGGGCCGAACCTGCGCCCATCCCGCCCGAGTCCAGCCTCGAGCCCGCGGCGGAGGCACTCCCTGAAACCGATCAGCCCCTTGTCACTGGTCCTGCCCCCGCGCCTCACCCTGAACCTGAGGCTTTGCCCGATTGGCTTTCCGCCCTCGCACCTGCGGATGTTCCAACCCAGCCGGTTGAGCCTGCCGCTGAACCGGTTCCTGAACCCGACCAAACGCCTCTCTTTGAGGCCACCGTTGAGCCAGTCACGGAGTCTGTCCCCGAGCCCGATCTCACGCCTGTCGATGAACCAGCCACTGCACCTCTTTCCACGCCCGAACTTGCACCCAACCTTGAAGCTGAGCCTGAAACCGTTCCCGCGGCTGTTCCCGAGCCCGACCTGCCGCTCGACATGGAACCCGTTGAATCGCCATTGCCTGCGCTTGATCTCGAGCCTGACAATGAAGTAACTCTATTGGAGGTGCCTGAGTTCAGCCTCGAGCCGACGGAGTCGATCCCCGAGCCCGATCTGCCGCTCGACATGGAACCCGCTGAATCGCCATCCCCTGTGCTCGATCTCGAGCCTGAGGCTGCTCCCATTGAGGTCCCCGAGTCCACCCGCGATCTGGCGGATGAGTGGATCCCGGGGCCTGATCTCCCGCTCGAGGCTGTGCCAGACACTGCGCCTCTCTCTGCGACCGATCTCGAAAGCGGGCCTGAGGCCGTTCCCATGGACATGCTCGAGTCCAGCCTCGAGCCAACGGCAGAGCCCATCCCCGAGCGCGATCTGCCACTCGAGACTGTCCCAGACACTGCGCCACTCGCGGCGGCTGATCTCGAAAGCGGGCCTGAAGCTGTTCCTACTGATGTACTCGAGTCCAGCCTCGAGCCAACGGCAGAGCCCATCCCTGAGGTCGATCTACCGCTCGAGGCTGTGCCAGACACTGCGCCACTCTCCGCGCCCGATCTCGAAAGCATGCCAGAAGCTGTTCCTACTAATGTACTCGAGTCCAGCCTCGAGCCAACGGCAGAGCCCATCCCAGAGACCGATCTACCACTCGATGTTGTGCCTGACACCGCGCCTCTCGCTGCGGCTGATCTTGAAAGTATGCCTGAAGCTGTTCCTAATGATGTGCTCGAGCCCACTCTCGAGCCAACGGCAGAGCCCATCTCCGAGCCGGATCTTCCGCATGTGAACGAACCCACGGAAGCAACATCCCCTGCGGTTGAGCTCGACTCTGAGCCTGAGGCAGCCCCCATGGAACGCCTCAAGTTCCCCCTGGCGATGGCGAATGAGTGGATCCCTGAGCCTTATCTCTCGCCTGAGGCTGAACCTGCAGAATCACCATCGCCTGCGGTTGATCTTGATTCTGAGCCTGAGGCGGCTCCCATGGAACTCCCCAAGTTCGCCCCCGCCATGGCGGATGAGTGGGTCCCCGAGCCTGATCTTCCGCTAAAGACTGAACCCCCGGAAGTGACGTTGCCTGCGGTTGAGCTCGAGTCCGAGCCTGAGACGGCTCCCGTGGAACTTTCCAAGGCCAGCCTCGAGCCTGCGGAGTGGATCCCAGAGCCTTTTCTTTCACGAGAGACTGAACCGTCGGAAGCGACATTGCCTGCGGTTGATCTTGATTCTGAACCTGAAGCGGCTCCCATGGAACTCCCCAAGGCCAGCCTCGAACCTGACGCTGAACCCCAGCCTGAAGCCGAGCTCACGTCCGCCGCCGAACCGGCAGACTCGGTCTCGCCTGAAGCTGCTTCTGTGGAGGTCCTCGAATCCGGCCTCGAGCCTGTTCTCGAACCTGCCGCGGAACCTCAGCCTGAAGCCGATCTCCCGCGTGATGTGGAACCCGGGCCTGAAGCTGCACCTGTGGAGGTCCTCGAATCCGGCCTCGAGCCTGTTTCCGAGCCCGATCTCTCGGCTGCCACAGAACCCGTCGGTCGAACCTCTTTCTGAACCCGCCTCTGAGCCTGTTATTGAGCCTGCTGGCGCAGCCTCCCTCGCGTCGACACCGGAACCTGTCTCGGAACCTGCACCCGATCAGACGGCCGCGATGGAGCCTGCCCAGGAGCCCGCGCTCACCCCCGTGCCGGCACCCGCGCCTGCTCTAGAGCCCCCGGCTGGCGTACCCCCGTTTGATCTGGCGACTGCGCCTTCCTTCGCGGCTTTGTTCGATACACCCCCCGCCACCCCGCCCGCGCTGCCTGCACCCGCCCCGGAACCCACTCCCAAGGAGCCTCCTGCCGAGGATTGAAAGAGGCACAGACCAACCTGGGAAATACTGCTTTTTGCATTAATAACTAAACTCGCGTTGACCAAATTACTCGCACATACCGTTTTTTCAGTTAAGATATTTACGCAGTACTCTGTAGATGCCAGAAGAACCAGAACGGACCATTCAAACAGGAAATGCCGGCAGGAAGGAGGATTTGCCCTCCCTGGCCGGCGCAGTGTGGGACCTGTATAAATCCAAATCCTTCTGGCGTCTGATCCTCATCGTTTCAGCCGTCAACCTGGCCGTCTTTTTTCTCCTCGGCATGTGGGTCTATGTGATCGTTTTTGGCGTTTTCATGGTCCTGGTACGCCTGGCGGCAGTTTCACTGCCGGTCCGGCGGCTGATAACTGCCATCACGGGCCTGGTGGGTAAAAAGACTGTTTTCAAGGAATTCACCGGCTCAGCCTGGAGCAAGACCCGCTTTTTATTCCCGGCGTTGTTTTGGCTGGGGGTGGTGGCCGTAGGGTTTTGGCTGTTGTTTACGAATGGATTCCTGGAACAAAATCTACTTTACCTGTTATTCAGTAAATAAGTCGCGGGGGTGTGCAAGTATGGCTGTTCTGCTCCACTGCCCTGGCACCAGATCATGGGGAGGAAATGGGGGTAATCGAAATGGGGCGGCTACATGCAGCCAGGCCTGCGCGAAAGATCCCCAGCTCATGTTTTCACCCAGACAATACGATTATCAACACGGCAGAAAATTCCACTGACGGGATCATTCAAAGAACCAGACCTGAGGTTGGGCAGTATAATATTCCCAGACAAGATCGTACGGCCATTTTTATTCAGGGAGGCTGCTCCATGACCGCTTTATCTGACAACCTTTTCTTCGGCCAGTTTGACAGCCAGACAGACATCGGGCAGACCGGACAGCCAGGCTCCAGCGAATATGACGCCAAACAGCAGGCCTACAGCCTGTGCGGGTCCGGCGCGAATATATGGGGAGAGCAGGATGCCTTCCACTTCGTTTGGAAACGTATCAGCGGGAATTTCATCCTGACGGCGCGCGCAGCATTTATCGGGGAGGGGACTAATCCGCACAGGAAGATCGGCTGGATGGCGAGGGCGGACCTCACGGCCGGCTCTGCGCACGCCAGCGCGGCCCTGCACGGCGACGGCCTGGTTTCACTCCAGTTCCGCCGCACCCCGGCGGGCTCCACAGAGGAGGTGCAGGCGGCACTCGCCGGCGCAGATGTTCTCCAATTGGAACGCAAAGGCAATTCCTTCAGCATGTCTGCGGCCAGATACGGCCAGCCGTTCACCACCGTTGAGGCGGCCGAGATTGACCTGGGCGAGACTGTTTACGTGGGGCTGTTCATCTGTTCTCACCAGGCTGAAACGGCCGAACGGGCATCTTTTCGGGATGTGCGTATTGTCGTGCCGGTGAGAGAGGGCTTTGAGCGCGGCCAGGATCCCTGCGGGAGCCACCTGGAGATCCTGGACCTGGCGAACGGCGGCCGCAGCATCGTTTACAGCTCGGAAAGTATCTTCGAGGCACCCAATTGGACTCGCGACGGCAAAGCCCTGGTCTATAACGCCGACGGACGCCTGATCCGCTTTGACCTGGCTAGCGGCAGGCGCAGGATCATCAACACGGCCGGTATTATTTTGAACAACAACGACCACGTGCTCTCGTTCGACGGCTCCATGCTTGCCATCAGCAGCCACAGCCCGACGGACCGCCTTTCGAGGGTGTTTACCGTCCCGCTGAAGGGCGGCCAGCCCAAGCTGATCACGCCGCTCGGCCCTTCCTATCTGCACGGCTGGTCGCCGGATGGCAGGTTCCTGGTCTACACCGCCATGCGCAATGGCCAGTACGATATTTACCGCATCCCGGCGGAGGGGGGCGAGGAAATCCAACTGACGGATTCTCCCGGCCTGGATGACGGTCCCGAATATACTCCCGATGGCTGCTTCAT
This sequence comes from uncultured Chloroflexia bacterium, assembly GCA_963831885.1. Lineage (GTDB taxonomy): Bacteria > Chloroflexota > Anaerolineae > Anaerolineales > Villigracilaceae > UBA877. The sequence continues at coordinate 339,010 of CAWHSJ010000008.1, forward strand.
CTATTTCAATTCCATCCGCAGCGGGAGCATGCAGATCTGGCGCATGCAGCCGGATGGAACCGGCCTGGAGCAATTGACGGAGGATGAGTACAACAACTGGTTCCCGCACGTCTCGCCCGATGGAAAATCGGTCGTCTTCATCTCCTACCTGCCGGGCGAAACAGAGGCGGGTGACCATCCGCCGGCGAAGCGGGTCTATTTGCGCCTGATGCCGCTAAATGGAGGCGTTCCAAAAGTAGTGGCTTATCTCTACGGCGGCCAGGGCACCATGAACGTGCCTTCCTGGTCGCCGGATGGCAGCCGGCTGGCCTTCGTCAGCAACACGGTGCCGTACCGTTAGGTCTGTTCCGCTGCCGCCTTTGGCAGGAAAAGGAGGTCCGCAACATGGAAAAAAAAGACACTTTCACCAAGATCCTGGCTATTGCAGGCACCGTCCTGGTGTGGCTGCCGCTGCTGGCGCCGGTGGTGTTCTCCCTGCTTTTATTGTTCCGCGCGCGCATCTTTCGGTTCGACTATCTCATGCCGGCCGAACTGTTCCCGCTGGTTTTGCTGGGCGGAGGCCTGCTCATTTGGGCGGCAACCCGGGCCCGCAGCTGGCTAAGAGTCATTGGCGGGAGCATGCTGGCCGCCGTCGTCTTGCTGGCCGGTTCAATGGTGGTGGCCCAGGTGAGCGGCCTGGCTTCAGGTGCAATCGAACCGGCCGGAATCTGGTGGGTGATCACCCTGGCCGGTATTATTTTGTTCATCCTGGCGCTGGTCGTCACCGCCATCGGCGGAATATTATTGCTACGGAACCTGTTCAGCCATTCCGGGTGGATGAAAAATAACCTGCAGGTTCATTAACAGGCGGCAAGACAACAACATATATAGAACGCAATTTTGAGGAACGCTTGAGAGGTTTATCCTATGACCGATACCCCATCTGCATTGAGCAATATTACCCCCTATATCTATGGCACCACCCGCCTGGGAGATGAAAAGATCCCCCGGGCGGAGCGGCTCAAAGTGGCCCGCGCAGCCATGGATGCAGGCGTCTGGTTCCATACATCGCGGATGTATGGCGATGCACTCGAAGTCCTCGGCGAGGCTTTCGCGGAAAGGCCCGCAAAAATCCCCAGGCTGATCATCAAGATCGGCTGGGATAACATCGGCCAACTGCGGGGGGTGATCGAGGAGAACCTGAAACCCATGGGGTTGAAAGGGATGCAGTTGGGCCAGCTCTGCCTGGGCGGGGAACTGGCGGAGGATTATGCCCGCGGCGGGGATTGCTACCGGGTCTTCAGGCAGTTGAAGGACGAAGGCCTGGTGCAGGGCTACGTCGTCGAAGCCTTCCCATGGACCTCGGAACAATCCGTGAAAGCCCTGCGCGGCGGTTATACCGACGGCATCGTTGACGGCTTTATTTTTTACCTGAACCCGCTGCAGCGGTTTGCCTCCAACGCCCTCTGGAATGAAATTGTGGTCAGGAAGCAGCCCATCATCGCCATGCGGACCGTGTCCGGCGGACCAGTCCACAGCCTGCGGGACGTGGCGGGCTTTGCCTGGAAGGATTACCTGCAGAAGCGGGCCGTCGAAGTGGCGCCTATTTTTGAGCGGTCCGGCATCAAAAGCTGGACGGAATTCTGCGTCCGCTTTGCCCATAGTTTTCCGCTGGTCAGGGCCACGGTCGGCTCGACCAGCAAGATCGACAACCTGCGTGAGTTCCTGGCAGCAAAAGAGAACATCCGGCCGCTGCCCGAGGACATCATCCAGGAGATCGAGTCCCTGCAGACGCGCTGGTCGGACGAGCTCGACATCCATGCCGAGAAATGGAGCATGTAGGAGAGTTAAAGGGTGGGTGGTACACGAACCGCCCCTACACGAAAAAAGAAATATGCTCATTCGTATTGCGCAATTACCGACTTGAACTTGCGGTAAGAGAGAATTCATAGATCTTTGAAACCTGGCAGGCCTGCCTGACCAGGCCGGCCTGTCCATTCGGATAGGGTATAACCTCCTCCTTCGGGAGGTTCGGTGTTTAAACCGCAATGATATGATGCTTTTATCGCCAGGTGAAAATAAGAAGCATGATGATGTTCATCGCGAAATTCTAGCAACCATAGCAGAACACGGGAGACCATGGAATGACAGACAACTCGAACGATCTCAACAAGGCATTTACCGAAGTCAGCGCCAGTTCCGCCGGGGGAGCGCCGTTTTTGATCGCCTATGGGGCTACCTTTCTTATCACGGGCATCCTGTCATTCTTCCTCCCAAAGCAAACAATAGCGTTGATGGCGATGTTTCAAGGCGGCGTGGCTTTGCCGGCAGCTTTTTGGCTGGAACGGAAAATGGGCTCACGCAGGATGGCGGCAGACAACCCGCTGCGCCCGCTCTCGGCCCAGATGGCCATGTCACAGGCGCTGGGGCTGCCAATCTTGATCCTTGTCTATAGCTTGAACCCAGGCGGCATACCGCTGGCACTGGCCTCATTGGGCGGGGTGCATTTCCTCCCCTATGCCTGGCTCCATCGTACACGCATTTATACTGTTTTTGCGTTTGCAGTTTCCCTGGGCGCCTTTGCCATGCAAGTGGTTCTTGGGCCAAAGGCCTTCTCCTTTATTCTGATCTATGTGGCCATCGTTTATTGGGTGATCACCCCATTAGTATACAACAAAGCTGCCAGACTAGTCAAAGAGGCTGACTGACAGGTGGTTCGCCCCTGCGAAAAGCAGTTGGTGAGAGAACACGAAAAGATGACAATTTATGATTCAACCAGGAGAAACCTCATGCTTGCAACAACACCGAACCCGGAACCAAAAAGTAAACTATTCATCCCCGTTGCCTGGGCGATCACCCTGCTCGTTTCCCTGCTGCCGGATATCCTTTTCCGCGGAACTGACCGGTGCATTACCGGCCTGGTTGTATGGGGCCAAGGTGGGCCTGATCCTGGCTTTTCTGTTGGCCTGCCTGCTGTGGAAACGCCTGCGGCCCTTGTGGCTGTTCGCGGCGGTCCTGCTGGCAGTCTACCTGCTGGAAGGACTGGTGGGCCGGTTCTACCAGGCGCTGAACTATACGGCCTGGCTTCAAACTGCCAAGCCCCTTCGTACAAAATATCGGCTCGGTGCAGATCCCCCGTGCCACCACCGGCATCCTGCTGGTGCTGATCATGCTGGCGCTGATGGGGCGGTTCAGCCGCTTTTTCCTGGTGAAGGGCAAGCTGGATGCCCCCGCCGCGCCCATTCCGCTGATCATGACGAGGCCCTCTTCCTGGCGCATCCTGGGCCCGGCCATCGCCGGGGCCATGTGCCTGGGCCTGGTGGTCTTCACCTTTGCATTCGGGAGTCTCCCCTCGGTGCAGGCGCTGAAAGGCGCATTGCCCCTGCTGCCTTTCGTGCTGCTATTTGCCCTGACCAACTCCTTCGGGGAGGAAATGCTCTACCGCGCCCCCTGGCTGGGCGCACTGGAGGTCCCCGTTGGAGCAGCCCAGGCGCTGCTGATGACAGCGGTCTATTTCGGGTTCGGTCATTTTTACGGCGTCCCTTACGGCGTTCTCGGAGTGATTCTGGCGTTCATCCCCGGGTGGCTGATGGGAAAATCCATGCTGGAGACGCGCGGGTTCACCTGGGCCTGGTTCATCCATTTCTGCATGGATACGGTCATCTTTTTCTTCATCGCCCTGGGTTCAGTCAAGCCGGGAGGATAGAAGCGGTAATGAACGGCAAAACGGATATGAAAAGGCAAAAGACGCCCGCTCATCTCCGTTTTGTCAATTCCCTTAAAATGTCCGAACTACTGTCCGAAGACCAGATCAACCCTGAGGCTCGGACATGAATCCGTATAATATGGCCTGGTTGGATCAGATGGCAGGTTGCTTTTAAACAATAAAACCTGTGTAAGTCATGGATCAGGCATCAAAGCCCCCACCCTACCCTCCCCCGAGCAAAGGCTGATTTTTTTCCCTGCAGAATGATTCCAGGGGAGGGAAATGAATCTCAAAAAAGGGGCGAGCGGGCAAAGAGCGCCTCGCTCGCCCGCTTTTTTGAGTTTCCTGTAAAAATGTCCGATCTTATGTCCGAAGGTCATCAACCGGCTTGACCCAAGCCCATAAAAATTGTATAGTATATGCAGGCCGGAGAACCATCATTACCGCACCCCAATGACAGGCCACTATCCAACATGAAAGGCTGGAAAGAATCCGCTTGGCTGCCATTGGACTGCCCCGGGGATTAATCCCAACCAACACATGGCTTCGCCGCTGGATCTATTATCTGGCTGCGGGCTTTATGTTCGTGGCAACCGCCTTGCGTGCCGGCCTCATATTTCAGACTACCCTGGGCCGGGTGTTGCTTATATTTGGCGCCTGGCTGCTCCTATTCATTGGGAACAGCTACGTCTCGCGCAAATTGCCCTGGTCGACGGCCATCTTCCTCAGCCTGGAGGCCGGACTGACCCTTTACTCGCTCCTGGTCTCTAGGCACGACTTCTTTGCATTCCTGTTTGCAATTATCGGCATGCAGGCCATGCAGCGATATTCCCCCCGGGTTGTGGGAGTGCTGATCGGCCTGGCGGGTGTACTCACCTTCCTGATCCTGAGAGGGCCAATAGGCGTGCTGCAGGCGTTAGCCCTGTCTCTGAGCTATACTGCCCTGGGAGCCTTTATGGCAGCATACATCTGGTCCACCCGGCAAGCCGAAGCCGCCCAGGAACAGCAGCAGTCGCTGGTAGGGGAGCTGCAGGAGGCCAACCGGCAGTTGGAGGTGCATGCCCGCCAGCAGGAACAACTTGCTGCTGTCCACGAACGGCAGCGCCTGGCGCGCGAACTCCACGATTCAGTCACACAGACCATTTTCAGCATGACCCTGACCACCCAGTCGGCGCTGCTACTGCTGGAGCGTGACCGGGCACAGGTACCGGCTCAATTGGACCGGCTGGACCAACTGGCCCAGAGCGCCCTGGCGGAAATGCAGGTATTGATCACCCACCTGGCTCCCCAGGTCCTCACCGGCGGGAGCTTTGTCAACGCCCTGCAGCGGCACCTGGATGAACGCCAACGGCTCGACGCCCTTTCGGTGGAACTGAAGATAGAAGGCAACCAACCGCTCGAACTGGCCGAGGAGGCGGGTCTATTCCGCATCGCCCAGGAAGCGCTGAACAACATCGTCAAACATGCCGGAGTCTCGCAAGCGGTCGTACGTTTGCATTTTTCCGAACCAACCTGGATGGAAATTGAGGACGGCGGGGCCGGTTTCAACCTTCAATTTTCCACCGGCGGCGGCAGGATGGGATTGGCGGGGATGCGCGAGCGGGCTGCCGAGATCGGCTGGACGTTAAAGGTGGATGCCTCCCCGGGTGAGGGGACACGCATCCGGGTCGAAAAGGGCCTGGGAGGAGAAAGATGAAATGATGGCAACGGCTGAGAAAATCAAGATTTTGATCGTGGACGACCACCAGGTTGTCCGCCAGGGGCTGCGTACCTTCCTGGACCTGAACGAGGATATCCAGGTGGTCGGCGAGGCCGGCGATGGACAGGAAGCTGTCGATCTGGCCATGAAACTTACCCCGGATATCATTCTGATGGACCTGGTCATGCCTTATATGGATGGGATCACCGCGACTAGCCGGGTCAAGGCACTCGGGCTGGGAACGAAAGTGATCGCTTTGACCAGCTTCGCCGAAGACGATAAAGTCTTCCCGGCCATCCAGGCGGGAGCCTCCAGCTACCTGCTCAAGGATGTTTCTCCGGACGCGTTGGTCGAAGCCATCCGGGCGGCCCATCGCGGGGAAGCCCGCCTCCATCCGGATGTGCTGCGCAAGCTGATGGAACAGGCGGCCGCCCAGCCGGCGAGTGTGAAACCGCAGGCCGGTCCACAGCTCACCGGGCGGGAAGGCGAAGTGATCCGCCTGGTGGCCCAGGGAAAGAGCAACCGCGAAATCGCCGAAACATTGGTCATCAGCGAGAAAACCGCCAAGGCCCATATCAGCAACATCCTGGGCAAACTGGGCCTGGAAGACCGCACCCAAATGGCCATCTATGCCATCAAGACCGGCCTGGTCAGCCTGGACCAGTTGTAGGAGCTCTCCTTGAGACAAAATAAAACCTCCACGCTCCCTGGTTCCCGGCCCGGACCGATCATTCTGGGAGCGGTGTGCTTTTTTTACATCACGGTGGTCTTGCGCACCCTGGCTGAGTCAGAGTTCCTCTCCTCCTGGCTGCCGGTTTACCTGGGTCTGGAGTTCCTGTTCGGAGTGCTTTTCCTACTGGTACTATGGCGTCCCATTCGAGGCGGCGCCTGGCCGCATCTCTATTTCATTTTCCAATCCCTGTTGGTACTGTTTTTGGTGGCCATGCATCCCACCTTGGATTTCAACAATGTGCTGCTCGTGCTGCTATCCTTCCAGGCTGCCCAGATCTTCACGGACTGGAAGCGCTGGTTGTGGGTGGTGATCTTTATCATGATCATCGTTCTTTCGATGACGATCCTTCTGGGAGCATACGGCCTGGCTCTCTCGTTATTACCGGCAGCCGTAGCCACCGTCTTCCCGGCCTACGTGGCCATTATGCAAGAGATTGAAGCCGTCCAGCGCAGGCGGACGGCAATGCTGGCCGAACTGCAGGAAGCCAACCGGCAACTGACCGACCATGCCGGGCAGGTGGAAGAATTGTCGATCATCCAGGAGCGTAACCGCCTGGCGCGTGAATTGCACGACTCGGTTTCCCAGACCATGTTCAGCATCAGCCTGCAAAGCCGGGCCACCCGCATCCTGCTCGAGCGTGACCCCGAACGGTTGCGGCCGCAGTTGGAACAGCTCCAGGCGCTTACCCAGAACGCGCTGGCGGAGATGCGCAGTTTGATCGCCGACCTCCGTCCGATCGAGAACGAACCCGGCCAACGGCTTACGCCGTAAGGCTTAGATCCCCTCTCCCCCAGCCGGATATACAAGATACGTCCCCGGCCTGCGTAAGAATACACCGCAGGCCGGCTGTTTTTTCGCGGCCGGTGTGGCATTATGAGAGCGAAGGAATCCGGCCGCCATGATGTCACCCGTAACTTCCCCAATCAACCCTGAAATCCGCCTGGTGAGAGTCCTGCTCGTGGATGATGCTGCTCGCGTCCGCCACGAACTGCGACAACTCCTCGAGCTCTCCGGAGCGGTCCAGGTGGTGGGCGAGGCCGGGGATGGCCTGGAGGCAGTCCGCCTGACCACCGAACTCTCCCCGGATGTGGTCGTGATGGACCTGGAAATGCCCGGCCTGGATGGGATCCAGGCGACCCGCCAGATCAAACTCCAAGCTCCTGCCCCCTGGGTGGTGATCCTCAGCGTCCACGCAGGACCGGCGGAGGAACAAAGCGCCCGAGCTGCCGGCGCCGACCGTTTCGTCACCAAGGGCGCCGACTATCAAACTCTTGTAAATGCCATCCTTGGTAAGGATGGTCCAAACCATTCTTTCGAAAAAGGAGAAAAATCATGAACACCAAAAATATGTGGATCGCCATCTTGAGCGGGGCTGCTTTGAGCCTGCTGCTGGCAAACGTGCCGTTCCTCAACTTGATCAACATCTTGTTGTGCGCCGGTTTCTGGGTCAGCGCCGTCTTTGCCGTCTGGATGTACCGCCGCCTGAACGGATCGGTGACCGTCATGGATGGCCTGAAGATCGGCGCCATGAGCGGATTGATCGCCTGGGGGATCGGTTTTCTGCTCAGTTTCGTTGGCCTGGCCGGCATCCAGGGACTGATGAATGGGGCTAAGGCCTTCCTGCCCGCCGATGCCGATCTGGGTACCAACGATCTTCCCGCCTGGGGCGCCATCCTCTTCAACCTGCTGGGCGTGGTATTTGAGGTCTTCCTCGGGATCATTGGCGGCTTGATTGGCGGAGCTATCTTCCGCACCGACCGCCCGGCCAAAAATGTGCAGGTGCAGGCATGAAGAATCGGCGGATTTTCAAATATGGCGTGTGGATATTGGCGGCACTGGCACTCGCCGCCATCACTCCCCTGGTATGGTTTTTCACTGGCGGCATGCGCACGCCGGTGCGGGCGCCGGCGCCGGATTACTGGCCCACCAACAGCTGGCGGACCAGCACCCCGGAGGAACAAGGCTTCGATTCGGCCAAACTGGCGCAGGGATTACGCTCCCTCCGGGAAAAACAACAGAACATCGACAGCCTGATGCTCATCCGCAACGGCTACGTGGTGCTGGACGCCTATTTTTCCCCGTATGATGGAACCTTCCCGCACGACCTTGCCTCTGTGACCAAAAGCGTGACCACGACCTTGATCGCCATCGCGGCGGACCAGGGCTACCTTGACCTGGACCGGCCCGTCGTCTCCTACTTCCCCGGCCGGACCATCGCCAACCTGGATGAACGCAAGGCGCGTCTCACCGTCCGGCACCTGGTGGAAATGAGGAACGGGATGCAATCGGGCTGTCTTGAAGGCGACGAACCCACCCTGGATGCCATGCGCTCCCAACCGGACTGGGTCCAGGCCGCATTGGACCGCCCCATGGTTGCCGAGCCGGGCACCCGCAACTGCTATGACAGCCCGGGCATGCACCTGCTTTCGGCCATCCTGCAACAAGTCACCGGCATGACCGAGCTCGATTTTGCCCGCAAAAACCTCTTCGAACCCCTGGGTATCCATGAGGCGATCTGGGATGTCGATCCGCAAGGCTATACGCGCGGCTGGGGCGACCTGCACCTGCTGCCGGAGGATGCCGCCAAGATCGGATACCTGTGGCTCCACCGTGGAAATTGGGAGGGGAAACAGATCGTGCCGGAGGCCTGGGTGCTGGACTCGGTGCGCATGCACAGCAAGTTCGTCGAGGGCGATCTCGGCTACGGTTACGGCTGGTGGATTTCCGGGCAGGATTATTATGCTTCGGGCAGAGGCGGCCAGACAATTCGAGTGGTCGCCTCCCGCAACACGATCATTGTCGTCACCGGTGAGAATTTCGATTATTCAGAGATCGAAAAGTGGCTGCTCCCGGCCTTGATCGCCGTGAAAAATGTGCGGCCGGTGAATCCTGCCGGCCAGGCGGCGCTCGAAGCGGCGCTGGCTGAAATCCAGCAGGGTGATGCGACCGCCTCGGCCGTTCCTTCCCAGGACCTGGTCCAATCGATCTCCGGCCGGACCTATCAATGTGAAAGCAATCCCATCCAGGCCGAGACAGTCAGTTTGACTCTTGATGATCCGGCACAGGCTTTGGTGACTGCCAGGCTGAACGGCAGCGATTATTCCTGGACGATCGGCATGGACGGGCGCTACCGCCAGGCTCCCAATGGAGATGCCTCTCGCGGCTTTTGGAAGGATGCACAGACTTTCCAGTACGACATTTTCGACATCGGCGTGCTCCACCGCCAACTGCATTTCGAAGGCGACCGCCTGCAGGTCCTCCTCCCCGAGCTGGAGATCACCATCGCCTGCCAGGCGCAGAATTAGCAGCAACAGGGAATGGAAGGAGAAGGAACAATGGATGCACCATATCGATCACCAAACCAATGCCGGTCAACCCGGGCCGCAAAACAGTGAAAGTATGAGGTTGTCATGAAGAACACCCGCATTTCCAAAGGCTGGTGGTGGGGCGGTGCGGCGGCCCTACTGCTCATCGGGCTGGCCTTCCTGGCCTATGTATCCTTTTCCCGGCAGCGAACCCCGACCGCGGCGGCGCCCGACTACTGGCCGACCGAAGGCTGGCGGGCGAGCACCCCCGAAGAGCAGGGGCTCGAACTCGGGCAAGCTGGCCGAAGGGCTGCTGGCCATCCGCCAGGCCCACATCCCCATTCACAGCCTGCTGCTCGTCCGCAACAGCCGTATTGTGGTGGAGGCCTATTTCTACCCCTACGACGGCCAGGCCCTGCACAACGTCGCCTCAGTGACCAAGAGCCTGACAACGACGTTGATCGGCATCGCCGCCGACCAGGGCAGCTTGAGCCTGGACGACCGCATGGTCTCCTTCTTCCCCGAAACCACCATTGCCAACCTGGATGACCGCAAGAAGGCCATCAGCGTGCGCGACCTGGCCAGCATGTCTGCCGGCATGGAGTGCAGCGGCCTGCCGGACGAGGTGACGGTGCGGGAAATGGAAGCCAGCCCGGACTGGGTCCAGTTTGCCCTGGACAGGCCGATGGCTTACAAGCCTGGCACCCATTGGGAGTACTGTGGGCTGGGAATGCACCTGCTTTCGGCCATCCTGGAAAAAGCGACCGGCATGACCGAGCTCGAATTCGCCCGTAAATACCTGTTCGAACCGCTGGGCATCCAGGAGGCCGCCTGGCCGGCCGACCCGCAGGGGGTCAACCTGGGCGCCGGGAACGCCCGCCTGTACCCACAGGACATGGCCAAGCTGGGCTTCCTATGGCTGCACGGGGGCGAATGGGACGGCCGCCAGGTCGTTTCGAGCCGGTGGGTGCAGCAGTCCGTAGCCAAACGCTTCCAGACCGGCGACGATTACTACGGTTACGGTTGGTGGATCAGCAAAAGCATGGCCGGGCTGAGCTACAACGCCGACGGCAGCGGCGGCCAGCGCATCGCCATCGATCCGGGCCTGCACGCGGTCGTGGTGACCACCGGCGGCGGCTTCGAATTCGACCAGGTGGTGCCCTACCTGACCGCCGCCTTCCTGGACCTGGAGAAGCCCCTGCCGGCCAACCCGCAGGGGAACGCCCGCCTGGCGGAAGTGCTGGCCAGCCTGCCGCAGCCGCCGGAGGTCCAGCCGTCTGCGTCCCTGCCCGTCCTGGCCGGGATGATCTCCGGCAGGACCATCCAGCTCGACCCGAACGCGTTCCGGCTCGAAAGCCTGCGCCTGGATTTCAACAACCCGGTCGAGGCGACCGTCGCCTTCCGTTTCACGGATGGCCGCCAGACTCAGGCGGCACCGGTCGGATTGGACGGCCTCTATCGGATGACCGTCGGGCTGGACCTGGACCGGGCTTTCCACCCGTTCGAGGATTTCGAGAACCTGGCGGTCGGGCTGCGCGGCGCCTGGGTGGATCAGCGCACTTTCCGGCTCGAATATGACACCATTGTCGACCGCTTTTACTACCAACTGGACCTGCAGTTCGACGGGGACCAGGTGAGCCTGCGGGCGGTCGAACGCGGCAGCGACGCCTCCGCTACCTTCCAGGGCCATGTGCAAGCTCCATAACCGCAACCATTACCCTGGACAAGGCTGTCCCCGGAATGGAATTGAAGTCTTTGAAATGGAGAGATGAAATGAAAGCACACCCCACCCTGATCCATCGGATCACTTTAGGCGTATTGCTGATCCTGGTCGCAGGTTTTGCTGCCCTGCCAATGATCCCGCCCCGGGCCGTTTCCGCGGATGCCCCTGCCACGCGCTTCTCGGCCGGGCGGGCCATGTCTGACCTGCAGGTGGTGGCCCGAGAACCACACGCGGCCGGCTCCGAGGCCCAGGCGAGGGTACGCGCCTATATCATCGGGGAAGTGAAAAAACTCGGCCTGAAGGCGGATATAGAAACCAGCGGTCAGATCTCGAACATCCTGGTGCGCCTGCCGGGGACAGACTCAACTCAGACGGTCCTGGTCACCGGTCACTATGACTCGCACCCACCCGCCCCCGGCGCCGGCGATGACGGCCTCTCCACGGTGGCCATGCTCGAGACGATCCGCGTCCTGCATGCAAGCCCTGCCCTTCGCAATGACGTGCTTTTCCTCTTCTCCGATGGCGAGGAACTGGGCTACCTGGGCGCCTATGCCTATCTTAAAATGCACCCGGAAGCAAAGGATGAGACCGGGGTGATGCTGTGCTTTGATGGACTCCCTGGAACCGCTCCCCTGGCATTGATGGAAACTTCCCCCGAAGACGGCTGGCTGGTCCGTCAAATGGTCGGATTGCCGCTTTCGATGTATGCCGGTTCCTGGACCAACCAAGACGAGCGCGGGGAGATCGACACCGACTGCTCGGTCTTCATGGCGGCCGGGTACAGCGGGACCGAGTTCGAAAATGCGGAAACCGGAGCCAGCTACCATACCTCCAATGATGCCGCGGAGGCTATTTCTGCAAATATGGTGCAATCTTTCGGCAGGACCATGGTTGCCCTGGCGGGTCATTTCGGAAAGCTTGACCTGCGAACCGGTACCCACTCCCCGGACCTGATTTTCTTCACCTTGCCGCTGCTGAAGTTGGTGGCCTATCCCGGCTGGGTGATGCCGGTCCTGAGCGGCCTGGGTCTCCTGGCCCTGCTGGTTTTTGTGGTGTTGGCCTGGAGGCAGGGTCGTCTCAGGCTCGGACGTTTCCTGGCGGGCCTGCTCGGCCTTTTGCTAGGAATAGTGTTGATGGCGGTCTGTTCTTATCTTGCCTGGGGCGCGATTTTGAAAGCCAATGGTCCTGCAGCAGGGCTGAACGGCCGCTTCGAAGCCAGCACCGCATGGATAGCAGGGCTGATGGTTGCAGCGAGCCTTTTGATGCTGGTACTCCTGACCCTGCTGGTGCGCCGGTTGGGAGGCGTGACCCTGGCAACTGCAGCCATACTGATTTACCTGGCGATTGGGTTCGTATTCTATCTGTTTTTCGACGGAGACAATCCCTTCACAACCGAGTGGCTGGCCTGGCCCTTCCTGGGAAGCGTGGCAGGGATGGGAATCCTGCTCTTCACCAGGAAGCCGGTTTGGAAGGTGATATTAATGTCATGTTCCGCCCTCTTGCTGCTGACCTTGACGGTGCCTCAGCTGCGGCTGGGAACTTACATGCGTGAAGACGCATGGATCCCGGTGTTGGTGCTGTGCGTGTGGATGGGTCTTTTCGCTCCTCAAGTGGAGGCCATTTTCGGGCAGGCATTCCAAAAGGATGCGCCGAACCTAAAATGATCGGGTGGATGAAAGAGCGGGTGGCAGCCGCCTCAGCCCGGTTTGCGGGCTTTGACAATGAAAGTAGTCGGCAACAAGCGCGCCCGCGGGAGGCTGTACCATTTGGAGGGGTCATTATCCTTTTCACGGGCCAGTTTGAGGTCCGGCTGGGTTTCGATCACTTTTTCCAGAAGCAGACCTGATTCGATGACCGCGTTCAAATAGGTGGAGAATGTGCGCGAGTTTAAAACGATCTCCACACCTTTCCAGGAGGAATCAATCTCAGGGCCTTCCTGCAGATAGGGTTGATTGAAGACATAGCCGCCGATATCCGCGTCATACCTGAGGCACCTGTAGAGCGGGTGTTCCCAACTGAAAATAAAGGTGCCGCCGGGTTTCAAGTAGGAATACACCAGTGAGAGCGTGCGCGCCAGGTCAGGCGTCCAGCCGAGGGAGTAGATCGAAATCACCAGGTCGAAATGGTCTGGCGGGATGCCGGGGTTTTCGTCCATGGAAGACAGGAACAAGCGCGCGGAAAATTTCTCCGCCTGCAGGTATTCCCGGGTGTAGCGGAGCTGTTCCTGCGACAGGTCAACGCCCCATAATTCCCCCGCTCCTTTGACCCGGGCGAGGTAGCCCAGCGAGTGCCCGCTGCCGCAGCCCAATTCCAGCACGGCTTTGCCTTCAAGGCTGCCGATCAGGTGCAGGTCATCTTCGGTTTGGGCTAACGGCCCATATTTGGGCAGGGCCGTCCCGCCGTAGAATTGGGGCGCGACCGCATTCCAACCCTTTTGGTTGATCGCCAGGATTTTTTCCCGGTTGACTTTGGCCATATTCGTTCGTGTTTCCTTATCACTTTTTCTTCAGGGCTTTGCTCTTCGCCTTTTTTAAATTTTCGGCGGCCCTGAATTTAACGATCCTGCTGACCAGATCCAGGGGCATGGGTCCGTCCAGCGGGAATTGGACGGCCCCTTTCGTAGTTTTGTAGCGGGACAATTCCTCTTTGAAGGCCTCGATCCCGCTGGGGATGGGATAAAAACCGATGTGGTTTTTGAAGGCGGCGAAATAGACCAGATTGCCGTCCAAGTAAAAGGCCGGCATCTTATAACTGATCTTTTCGGTTGCCTGCGGTGCGGCTGCCTTGATGGCTGCCCGTATTTCCTGGAGTTTCTTTTGCACATCTGCAGGGAACATTGCAATATATGCATCGATCGAACTGATATCGTCTTTTGGCATTGCCATAGGCTCTCCTTTGCTGATCAGACTTGCTCCGCCCGGGCTTTAAGGGACTGGTTCATGGCTTCGAAACCGGCCTGCGTTTTATTGTAAAAGCTGTTGGCGAGAAAGGGAACGAAAAGCCCTTTGAAGACTTCGCGCTGAGTAAAGCGCACACTTTCCGCTCCAAGGGTTTCTATGATGAAAATGTGCTCGCCGTCAAAAAGGCCGGGGAGAAGCAAGTGGCCAAGCCAACGCAGCTCATGGTTTGCTTCGGCTTTCAGAACGGTGGGCTTGAAGGTCATGCCACTCGACGCCGGCGGACGGATATATACTTCGAGTCGTGCTCCGACTTTCGCCTGCCCGGCCGCCCGCTGGATAAAAGGATTCCATTCGGGGAAATGCTCGAAATCCGTCAACAACTGCCAGACCCGGCCGGCGGAGGCGTGGATCTCGATTTCTGAATGCAGTTCTTTCATGGTTGACTTCTCTCTGACGCGGCTTTGTTCACGATGGATTATGTATGGCCGGATCTTTTACCGGTAATGACGTGCGCGCATTCTACCAGAAAGAAGACCGCTTTACGAGAAGAAAAGACCCTACATAGGTGGGATAATTTTACTCTAGCCTATCCCCGGGCATTGCCTTCGAGGATTGCCATGCTATACTAAAAGTGAACCTCAACATGTTTTTTATCCTTAGAGAAAATGCCAGTCAACGGCATAAGCGCCGCGTTGTTATGGCTGTTTCCAACTCCGGCTCCGGCGGGTTGGACAGTCAGACAGGGAAGGTCGAACCAAAATGCTGGATAAAACGATCATTATTACAGGCGGTAATAGCGGATTAGGGTACGAATGTGCAAAGACCATCGCCACTTCCGGAAAAGGATGGCGTATTGTTATTGCGGGCAGAGACAGCCAAAAAAGTTCAGAAGCCGCGAAGCAATTAAATGCGGGTTCGTCCGATCCGCAGGTCGAAGCGCTGGCCCTAGACCTGGCTTCCCTACGGTCGGTCCGTCATTTTGTCGAGGAGCTTTCCGCCCAGGGTTTCCCGCCGCTGCGGGCGTTGGTCTGCAATGCGGGAATCCAGGTTATATCGGGGGATACTTTCACCGAAGACGGTTTTGAAACAACATTTGGCGTGAATCATTTGGGGCACTTTTTACTGGTGAATTTGCTGATCAGGGATCTCGCTGCCCCTGCGAGAATCGTGGTTGTGAGCAGCGACACTCATGACCCGGCCCTAAAGACCGGGATGCCTGTGCCGTTTTATGAAAATGCGGCTTTACTGGCCCGGCCTGAAAGAAACCCAGCCCTGACCGCTGCGGCAGAAGGTGCAGGCGCGATTGGCCGGCAGAGATATACGACTTCAAAACTGTGCAACATCTTTTTCACCTACGAGCTATCCCGCCGGCTTGAGCAGCAAGGACTGAGCACGGACCAAAAACCGCTGACCGCCAACGCGTTCAACCCCGGGCTGATGCCCGGAACCGGCCTGGCACGAGATTACGGTCCACTCCTGCGTTTTTTCTGGAACAATATCCTGCCTGTCCTCCGTCCAATGGCACGGTTTTTCGTGCCAATGAATAGCGTACAGGAGTCTGGTCAAGCCCTGGCAAGGCTGGTACTTGACCCATCTTTGGAAAAGGTTTCAGGCAAATATTATTCCGGACTGAAAGAAGTGCCGTCTTCGAAAGAATCCTATGAATTGCCAAAAGCGTTCGAGCTATGGAAGACAAGCGCCCGATTGGTCAGCCTTACACCGGAAGAGAGTTTATTGTAGGAATCAGGATAAGGTCCAATAGCCGCCCGACCGCGGACCGGCGTGAATGCAGCCTGCAGCGCGCTTCCCCTTAAGGGGGCACGAGGTGAGCCATATAGTAAGACGCAATGTTGTAGAATGGGGGTAATATTTAGAATAACTGAGGGGGAACACGATCCGAGAAAGGAAAAGTATAAAAAATGAAAACACTGTTCAGGTTATTTTCGGCAATACCGATAGGGCTGTACCGGCTTACAGGGGGCAGGTTGGGCGGAAGGATGCCCGGATTCAATGTGCTCCTGCTCACCACCACCGGGCGCAAGAGCGGCAAGAGGCGCACGACGCCCCTGGGTCGTTTTGACTGGCAGGGAGGGTTTGTGATCGTGGCTTCCAACGCCGGGCGACCCACTCATCCGGCCTGGTATCATAATCTTGTCAGCCAGCCCCAGGTGACCGTGCAGGTGCTGGACAAGGTCATGCCCGCCACCGCCGAGGTGCTGACAGGCGAAGCGCGGGCACAGGCGTGGCAACACGTGATCGCCAGCGCGCCGGCTTATGCCGCCTATGAGAAGAAGACCAGGCGGGAAATTCCGCTGATCCTGCTGCACCCGGGCAAATAAGAATTTTCCACAAAGGGGGGATTATTTCAGCCTGTCAGCCGGTTGTGCTCGCTTTCATTCCTTTCAGATAATCGATCTGCCCGGCGTGATAAGCTTCATGGGCGGCTGATGAAAGCAGGAGTTCCAACAGGGTTTTTCCCCATTCCGGCACAGGAATGGAAAGCAGAGTTACATCCGACAACTTTCCCAGGGCGGCCTTTAGTTTCAGATGTGTCCCGTTTAGCTGCGCCAGCGAGGCCTGCCAGGCACTCTCTCCGCCGGCGGGTTCGGTCCACACCGGCGGGGCGGCCTGGCCTTTTTCCAACACCTCCATTTGCCATATTTTGGAAGCGGTCAGGTGGTCCACAATCTGCCAGATGGAATTATTGTCCGGCGCCGGTTTCCAGAGCGCCTGAGCCGCGGACGTACCCTCCAGCGCTTCCAGCACGGCCGGGTAATCATCGTTCGGACCTGCGAAAACGCTGTCAAAGTGAGCGACAACCAGTCGAGCCAGCTTATCCATCATCGTCAAACCTCCTTAATATTTTGCTTCTTTTCACCAACGCCCGGAAAAGTCCGGGTATTTTAACTCTGTTCTTGTGGGCCACCTTTTGGATGGTTCTTTACTGATGCTTGAGGCCAGCCAGAGCGGCCATTAACCCCAGACCGATGTAGATGCTGCCGGCCACGTAGCGTTCGGCTTGCAGGAAGGAACGGTTACTTTTAAGCCATTTCCCGGCCGTGCCTGCCAGCAAAGAATAAGACCCGTCCGTCACTACCGCCATCAGCACGAACAGGCAGCCGAGCGTCAAAAGTTGAAGGGGCACCGGCCCCCGGGACGGGTCAACAAATTGGGGCAAGAATGCCAAAAAGAACAGGGCCGTCTTGGGGTTGAGGATTGCCACGACCACGCCCTGTCGATAGATGCGCCCCAGGCTTTTTTGCCCGGCTGCCGTTGGATTAACGGCCGAGGCGCGGGTGAGCAACCGCCGCACTCCCAGATAAACCAGATAGGCTGCGCCCAGGTATTTGACGACCGAAAAGGCCAGCGCAGAAGATAAAAGGATGGCCGACAGCCCCAGCGTGGCAGCCAGCACATGGACGAAATTACCGGTCTCGATGCTGAGCACCGAGACGAACCCGGCCAAGCGGCCCTGATCCAGGCTGCGCGCAATGATGTAGAGCACAGCCGGGCCGGGGGTGAGCAGGAGGATCAAGGCTGCCAGCAGGAAAACGGGTAGGTTGGGGATGGCGGGCATGGAACTTCTAAGGATCAGTTCAGGATTGCGCTTGCAGAGAGGTCTCGCGCAAGGCTGGCCACTTAATCCTCTACTATTGCATGCAGCTTGCGGGCATTTGCCACGGTGGAGCTGACTTCCTTTGGCAGGGGCGGTATTCCGTCAAAACCGGTTCTCTCCACAAATTCTGTCACCATCCGCCGCAGGGCCTCCGGCTCCCATTCCGCCATCTTTTCAACGCCGGTCACTCCGGCCTCGTAATACAGGCGGGCGCGGATTCCCTTGACCCCTGGCAGGCGCGCCAGGTCGGATAGTCGCACCAATTCCAAAATGACCTTCCCGGGCACACCCGTCTCATTAGCCAGGGTAGCTCTTTGCTGCCCTGGTGCAGCCTGCTGCCAGCATCTGGTCCACATTCTTGATGCCGCAGGCTGCCAGTTTTGTGACGAAGGTAGGGTCGATCCCACGAAAGTCCCTCAACTTGAATGAGTTGTGCTTTTTCTCTTTCATGGACAAACTCCTCATTCTTAATTCTACTTTAGAACACTAATAAAGCAGTAATCTACTCCCATCTTTATTCTTGACAATTAGGATGTTTTTTGTTATATATAAGCGCAATTAACTAATTCGGGAGAACGAGCATGGCCTCCGTCGAGGAATTTTCTTCAGTCTTACACGAGTGGATCAAGGTGTTTATGCGCCGCACAGGCCAGGATTTTAAGAATTTCATGGGCGATTCCAGGCTCTCCTTCTCCCAGGTGAACACACTCATGCGCCTTCATTTTACCGGCGAGGCCGACGTATCCGACATTGCCGAGCAGCTGGGCATTTCGAATGCCGCCGCCAGCCAGCTGGTGGACCGCCTCGTCAAAATG
Organism: uncultured Chloroflexia bacterium; assembly: GCA_963831885.1. Classification (GTDB taxonomy): domain Bacteria; phylum Chloroflexota; class Anaerolineae; order Anaerolineales; family Villigracilaceae; genus UBA877. Next base: position 357,486 of record CAWHSJ010000008.1, read on the forward strand.
ACCTTGCTGGAGCGCAGGGAGGATCCCGACGACCGCCGCATCAAACGGCTGGCCCTCACCCCGGCGGGGCATGCCCTGGCTGAAAAACTGGTCAATATCCGCCGCAGTTGGATGGATAAATTCACCAACTCGCTGACGCCCGACCAACGGGAGAACATTTCCAGCGCACTGCAGACTTTGACCGAGGCCGCCCGCAGTCTCGAAGATTGATCCCAAAAGCATGTAGTAACTACTTTAGTCGTGACGATGGAGGTCATGACGACTTAAGTCGTCACTACGATGTATTTTCGAAAGGATATTCACTTTGAACAAACGCCGATCCATGAACCAACGTCCGGCGGGCCAACCGGCCAGCATTTCCCGAGCGGCCCGTTACCTGTGGCGCTATAAAGGCCAGGCCGCCCTGCCATACATTTTCCTGCTGATCGCCACCCTGGCCCAATTGGCAGTCCCCCGTTTGGTCGCCAATATCATCAATGCGGTCACCAATGGAGTCATTGCCAAGACGGTGCTCGAAGCGCTGCCCAAAATCCCCGCGGCCTTTATCTCGCAGGCGCTGCCGGCCATCCTGAGTTTCCTGAAATACCCCGCCTCCTTGAATCAGGGCCAGCTGATCGACAAACTGACTACTACGAAAACCAATGCCCCGCACGACCTGATCTGGGGCGGAGTCATCCTGGTGGGCTTCGGGATCGTCTTCGGCGTATTTTCCTTCCTGCAGGCCTACTGGGCCGAGAAGAATTCCCAGGCGGTGGGGTTTGACCTGCGTAACGACCTGTTTGCCAAGATCCAGCGCCTTTCCTTCTCCTACCACGACCAGAACCAGACCGGCCAATTGATGATCCGCGCCACCGACGATGTGGAAAAGGTGCGCCTGTTCATCGGGCAGGGCCTCATCCAGCTTGTAGGCGCGTTCATCCTGCTGGGGGGCACGCTCATCATCATCTTCTCCACCAACGCCAAGCTTGCCTTAGTTACCCTGTGGATCCTGCCGGTGGCTCTGGTGCTCTTCTTTGTCTTCGGAGGGCTGGCCCGGCCACTCTTTAACAAGGTCCAGCAAAAGCTCTCCATTTTGAACACCACCCTGCAGGAAAACATGGCCGGCATCAAGGTGGTCAAAGCCTTCACCCGTGAAAAAAGCGAACAAGCCAAATTCAGAGACCAGGCCAATATTTTGATGCGCCAGCAGCTCGTGATCGCACGCGTATTCACTTTCCTGATCCCGGTGATCTTCCTGATCGCCAACCTTGGACAGGCCACCACTTTGTACGCCGGCGGCATCCAGATCATCCATGGCACGATGACGATCGGTGACTGGCAGGAGTTCAGCCTGTATTTGATTTTCATGTTCCTGCCCATCGCCCAATTCGGTTTCATCATCACCCAGTTCAGCCAGGCCTCCGCCTCCGCCACCCGTGTGTTTGAGATCCTGGACGCCAAGAGCGATGTGACCGACAAACCCGGCGCGATCCCCTTGCCGCCTGTTGAAGGGAACATCAAGTTCGAGAACGTCACCTTCCGTTATTTTGGCGGCGGCGACCCGGTCCTGAAAAACGTGAGCTTCGAGACCGAGCCCGGCCAGACGGTGGCCCTGCTGGGCGCCACCGGCTCGGGTAAAACCACCATCATCAATCTCCTGCCTCGCTTTTATGATCCCACCGAGGGCCGCATCACCATCGATGGTTATGACCTGCGCGATGTAACCCTCCAATCGCTGCGCGCCCAGACCGGCATCGTCTTGCAGGAAACCACCCTCTTCCAGGGCGTGATCCGGGACAACATCGCCTTCGGCAAGCCGGATGCCACCCAGGAAGACATCGAGGCGGCAGCCAAAGCCGCGGCCGCCCATGATTTCATCATGGAATTCCCGGATGGATACAATACCCGCGTGGGCGAGCGCGGCACCACCCTCAGCGGCGGACAGAAGCAGCGCATTGCCATTGCGCGGGCCCTGCTGCTCAACCCGCACATCCTCATCCTGGATGACTCGACCAGTTCGGTTGACCTGTCCGACCGAGGCGCAGATCCAGCAGGCGCTGGACAAATTGATGCAAGGGCGGACTTCCTTCGTCATTGCCCAGCGCATCAGCACGGTCATGAACGCCGATCTCATCCTGGTGATGGATAAAGGTGAAGTGGTTGCCAGGGGCAAGCACAAGGAATTAATGGAGGAAAGCCCCATCTACGCTGAGATCTATAACTCCCAACTGGTCGGAGATGTCACCTCCGATATCGAAATATCTGAACCGGCGAAGTGATCCCACTGATCAGCGGAGTCCGTTCATCTTTGTGCCTTTAAACCTTCGTGGTGAGAGTACTTGCATAATTAATTTAGGAGAAAACCTATGTTTGGTGGTCCTGGTGGTAGAGAGTTCCTGGCGGGCGAAACCCGCAAACCTCAAAATACAAGCCGCACGCTGGCGCGATTGGGCCAACGCTTCGCGCCCATGGTGGCCGATGCTGCTATTCTCGCTGGTCTGCATCGTCATCTCCACCTGGGCGCAGGTGACCACCCCCGAGCTGACCGGTCAACTGGTGGATTGTTACCTCACCCCGTCGGCGGGCAGCGCCTTCGGCAATTTTCCGGGCATAACCAACCTGGTGAGTTCATCCGCCACGAACTGCTGGTTCGCCGAAGCGGGTAAACCGGCCGGGTTGACTCAAACGCTGCTCAAGAACGCTTTCACCCTGGGAGGCTTTTCCGGCCCGAAAACAGACGGCAGCAACATGGATGCGAACGGTCGCATTGCCGGGTTGCTCCGGATGGTGCTGATCCTGGTGGGCCTGTTTGTCATCAGCGGAGTGCTGACCGGGCTGACCTTCTTCAGTATGACCTGGGCGGGCCAACACGTCCTGCGCTCCTTGCGGATCGCCGTGTTCGAGCACCTGCACCAGCTTCCCATGGGTTTTTACGCTGAGCACGAAGCCGGTGATCTAATGAGCCGCATTACCAACGATGCGGTTGCCATTGAACAGGCGATCAACTTTGCGCTGGTCAATGTGGCCGGCGGTATTCTCCTGCTCGGCTGGATCATCTACAACATGGTCATCACGAACGTACCCTTTGCACTCCTGAGCGTGGTCGTGGCACCGGTCATGCTCATTGCCACGCTGTATTTCTCGGCCCAGGCCCGCAAGATGTTCCGTAAATCGCGCAAGTCCATGGGCAGCGTCAATGCCGAATTGCAGGAAAACATTTCCGCGGTCAGGGAAGTGCAGGCTTTCAACCGCGCCGAAGAGAACATCGAACAGTTCCGCGTCACCAGCGGGGATTATCGCGATGCCAATGTCAGCGCGGTGGCTTTTTCGGCTGCCCTGGCGCCCTACGCTCCAGGCCCTGGGTTACCTGGCCCTGGCCATCGTGACCTGTGCAGGCGGGCTGGCCCTGCTCGGGAATGGAACTCTTTTTGGCACAGCCGTATCCCTTGGCCTGGTGATCACCTTCCTCGGCTACGTCCAGCGCTTCAACCAGCCCATCCAGCAGATCGCGGTGCTGTGGACCAACATCCAGAGCGCCGTTGCCGGGGCGGAGCGCATCTTCAGTTTGCTGGACGAGACTCCCGCCATCCAGGATGCTCCCAATGCGGCGGCCCTGCCTCCCATCCGCGGGGAGGTGGAGTTCGTTGATGTAACGGCCGAATACGAAAAAGGCCAGCCGGTCCTATGTGATGTCAATTTCAAGGTGTCCCCCGGCCAGACGGTCGCCATCGTCGGTCCCACCGGCGCCGGCAAGACCACCATCGTTAACCTGCTCTCCCGTTTCTATGATGTTACCGGCGGGAAAGTCCTCATCGACGGCATCGATATCCGCACGGTCACGGCCGAATCCCTGCGCAGGCAGGAAGGCATTGTCCTGCAGGATACCTTCCTCTTCAACACCACGGTGATGGAGAATATCCGCTTCGGCAAGCCGGAGGCCTCCGATGAGGCGGTCTACGCGGCGGCCCGACTGGCGCATGCGGATAATTTCATCGAGCGCCTGCCGGAAAAATATGGGACCATCCTGGGCGAGCGCGGCTCCGGCCTCAGCCAGGGACAACGCCAGTTGCTGGCCATCGCCCGGGCGGCGCTGGCGGACCCCCGCATCCTCATCCTCGATGAGGCCACCTCCAGCGTGGACACGCGCACCGAGCGGCTGATCCAGGAGGCCTTGAACGTCCTGCTCAAAGGGCGCACCAGCTTCGTCATCGCGCACCGCCTGAGCACCATCCGCAATGCCGACCTGGTCCTGGTGGTCAACGAGGGCGAGATCATCGAACGCGGCAAGCACAGCGAACTGCTGGAAAAGAAGGGTTTCTATTACAACCTGTACATGAGCCAGTTCCGCAGCGATACCCAGTTCATTGAGGCACTCGAACACGGCGGGAACGGGCGCAAACCGGAGACCAAATTGACGCCAGCCCAAACTTAGCACAAAATGGTATTTTTCTCTACCCATCCCCTCAAACGATTGTAGAAGCTAGATATACTCTCGCTCTACAAAGATAGTAAACACGAAATCCCGGAGTTCGAACTCCGGGATTGTTATTTTAGGACGGCGGCGGCAGAGGCGCAACCAGGTACCACACGGGCGGGAAGGTGCCGATCAGCCCGACCGCCAGCAGCAGGAAAGCTAAAATCGAAACCGCCTTGAAGTTCACCTCGCGGCCTCGCCAGACCAGGCCAAGGATCACCCACGCCAGCAGGAAGGCGAGGATGGCCAGACTTGATTTGCCGGATAGAGCCCCCACGGGTTTGACCCAGACCAGCGCTCTTGAGAATGCACTGGTCGGGTCGGTCTGGTTCATGAAAGTGACCACCCCCAGCACCGCACAGCCGATACCGCCGGCCAGAAGGGCGGCGGCCAGGGGGCCGTTCGGTTTGTCTGTTCCGTTGTTGTTTGCCATGGGATTTTCTTTCTGGTCATTCGAGGAAATCAATGGACCGGCGCGGCCTTGGTGATCAAGGCGCCGAAGAAGCCTGCGGCGGCCGCGGTTGCGAAGGCAAAGATGAAGAAGATCATGACAGCCCGGCGCTCACCGACCCTGTTTGCCAATGCAGGCCCGTAGTAGCTGACGGCATAGGCTACCACCGTGGCAGCAATGGGAGCCAGAAAGGCGACGTGCTCTTTCCATTCCATGCCAAACTCGTGCCACCCGCCAGTGGAGCCGCTGGAGACCAGGAAATACTTCGGGAAAGCGCTCAGGTCCCAGGCTCCAGCGGGAGGGGTGGCCCGGTACCAGGGATAGACGATATATGTTCCGGTCAATACGGCCGCCCACACGGAGACGGCTAAAACCCACATGTAAACCCGAATATTTTTCACGGTCCTGGCGAGGCCTTCAGCCGTCTGCCATTCGGATTTCAGGCTGTAAACGGCGTACAAGGCGCCGCTGAATCCCAGCAGGAAAATAAAGCCGAAGACCATGCCATGGATCACAGTCCATAACTCACGCGCATTCATTGACATAGACATAGCGCATCTCCTTTTCGGAAGAATCGCCCTATTATAGACAAATTCCATCCAATTTGGTAGATGCAATCTCCCCCTCACGCAAAGCCTGTTATTTCTTGTTTACCCCCATTAACCAACCTCCTGTTCGGGAATTTTCTCCAGCGTGCGGAAGAATAAATCCACCGCGTTGGGGTCGAAGTGCGTCCCGGCTTGCGAACGGAGGTAATCGAGCACTTTTTCCCTGGGCCAACTACTACGATAGGGACGGTTGGACCGGAGGGCATCCCACACGTCCACCACCGCAAATAAGCGTGCCGCCAGCGGGATCTGTTCGCCTTTCAGGCCGCGCGGGTAACCGCTGCCATCCCATTTTTCGTGATGGCAATAGGGAATATCCAGCGCAGGCCGCAAGTAGGTAATGGAGGCGAGCATGTCGTAGGCCAGCCGTGGATGCCGGTGCATCACTTCCATTTCTTCTGGGGTGAGTGTATCCGGCTTGAGCAGGATGCTGTCCGGGACGCCCATCTTGCCAATATCGTGCAGCAACGCCCCCCGGCGGATATGCACCAGGTCGTTTTCAGCCATGCCTCTGGAGATGGCGAGCTGCTGGGTAGCCCTGGAGACCCGCTGGGTGTGGCCCTCGGTCTCGTGATCGCGCATATCCAACGCGGTCGACCAGCCTTCAATGGTTTCATCATAAGCGATGGCCAGTTCGAAGTTGGTGCGTTGCAGGCTTTCGAATAACTGGTTATTGTCGATGGCGATGGCTGCCTGGCCTGCCAGGGTCTCGAGAAAGTCAAGCCATTCTGCATCAGGGGCTATATAAGTGCGCTGGAAGATTTCCAACACTCCCTTGACCTGCCCTTTCACGATCAAAGGAACCGCGTGGTAGGTGATAAATTTCTCGATGGCCGCCAGTTCCGGGTGTACCAATAGATTGTTCAACTGGCGGAGGTCAGGGATGGTGATGATGCGGCGTTCATGGGCGGCGCGCCCGGCACCCTCCTGGCTCAAATGCAGGCGGATCTTCTTCACCGCGGTGCTATAGAAACCATATTCCGCACCGTATTCCAGCATGTTCAATGCCGGATCCACCAACAGGAGCAGGGCGGCATCTGCGCCGAGCTGGGCGACGGCGTTCCTGAGGAATATGTCCAGAGTAATGTGCAGATCAAAGCTGGAACTGATGGCCTGGTCGATGGCGCGCAGGGCACCCATGCGCTCCAACTGGTGTTCGGTCTGCTCGCGCAGGCGGCTGCGGTGGATGGCGCTGGCAGTGATCTTCGAGAGGGTGGCCAGCAGGCGTTCGTCGAGTTCGTTGAAAGCCTCGGGGAGTTCGCTTTCCACACCGATGACTCCGATCACCGTTCCGCTGGCGATCATGGGTGCATACATACCGGAGCGGATGCCGGCGTGAGTCTCGATGTAGCGGGGATCCGCCGGCAGGTCGCCGCAGCGGAGCGCCTCGCCGTGCTGGACGACCCAGCCGGTGAGCCCCTTGTTTTCGCGACCGAGCAGGCTTTGCAAGCGGTTGATTTCCGCGGCGTAATTTTCCCGGGTCACGCCTGGCGCAGTGTATCCAATGATTTCCAGGTCATTGCTCTCCTCCCGCCTGAGGCGGACGAGCGCATGATGCCAGTTCAGATGGTCTTCCATAATCTCGATCACGAGCCGGCCGATCTCCTGCGGGGCGAGCTGGCTGCTGAGCGCCAGGCTGCTTTCATAAAGCACCTCCAGGTCCATCAGCCGGCGGTGGATCTCCGCCTCTGCCCGTTTGCTCTCGGTGATGTCGATGGAATAACCGGCCAGCAGACGCCTGTTGCCCAGGAAGATCGGGAATTTGATGGAGGTATAAGTGCGGCCTTTAAAATCTTCATTCAATTTCAGCACATTGCCGTCTGAAATTACGGCCTGGTCATCGGCCGTCATTTTTGCTGCAAAATCCGGCGGGAACAGCTGCTCATTGGTCATATCGATTATCTTGGAACCCGCAATGCCGACCAGGTCTTGAAAATTTTCACTTGCCATTATCACGCGGCTTTCGGTGGAGGTGACCTGCTTGATGTAAGTGTAAATGGGGGAGTGCTTCATGATCAGGGAGAGCAGTTCTTTACTTTCCAGCAGAGCCCCTTCTGCCTGCAGGCGTTCATTCTCCAGCTGCTTTTTTTCGAGCACAGTATGGATCGTATGAGGCAGCCGCTGGACATGGCTGGGAGTTTTAATGACATAATCTGCGGCGCCGCGCTTGATGGCCTCTGCAGCCACCTCTTCGGAGCCGGTGCCGGTCACGATGATCACGGGCAGTTGCGGGGATTTTTTATGGACGGTCTCGAGGACTTGCAAGCCTTCAAATCCGAGAATGTTGAAATCGCTCAAAACCAGGTCAAAACTTCCTTGAGCCAGCGCCTTTTCAAACTCTTCCCGCGAGGAGGCTTCGATGACTTCGAAGCCTCCGGCCTCTTTTTCCAGTGCGTCTCGGACCAGTTCACGGTCGAGCGGGTAATCATCAACATAAAGGATGCGAAGAGGTCGGTTCATGGTTCACCTTCCGGGGGAGCAATGTTTAACGAGAGCCAGTATCCTTCGATCTGCCGGACAACGCCCAGAAATCCTTCAAACGAGACCGGTTTCACCAGGTAACTATTGGCGCCGTGATCATAGGAAAGGGCCCGGTCACCTTCTTCTTTAGAAGAAGTGAGAATGACCACTGGCAGGCGTTTAAGAATGGGCGTGGTTTTCACCTGCCGCAAGACTTCGAACCCATCGATGCCGGGCAATTTCAAATCCAGTAACACCAGGTTGGGCATGGGGAACGTGTTCCTATCCGCATACTTCCCGCGCCCAAAAAGATACTCCAGCGCTTTTTCTCCATTGGAGGCCACATGGATGGTATTGACCAACTTGGCCTCATGGAAAGCGTCCAGGGTCAACTCTGCATCCATGCGGTTATCTTCGACGAGCAGGATGTGGGCAAGCTCATTCATCTTACATTACTCCTTGGGCAAGCGGACGAAGAACGTGCTGCCTTCTCCGGCTTTTGATTCGACCCACACGCTGCCTCCCAGCAGTTCCACGGATTTCCTGACGCTGGCCAGGCCAATACCTGTCCCGGGAATGTCATCGTCCGAGTGCAGGCGCTGGAATACATTAAAGATCTTTTCCTGATATTCAGAAGGGATGCCGATGCCGTTATCGCTCACCTTGACGACCACATGGCGTTCTTCAACGAAATAGGTCAGTGAGACTTCCGGTGGGACACCCACTTTATAATATTTTAGTGCATTTTCGATTAAGTTAGTGAATATTTGACCTAGCAATGTGCGGTCGCCCAACACCCTGGGGAGATCTTCCGGAAAGGTTAATTTGCCGCGGGTTTCTTCCAGCCGCGTTTGCAGCTGCCGGCCGATCTCATTCACCAGGCCGGCCAACGAGACCGGCTCATGGCGCACGCCCGTCCGCCCCAGGCGGGCGTAGGTGAGCAGGTCATCGATGAGCGCCCCCATCCGTTCGCTGGCCTGGACGATGTTGTCGATATAATGCCGGCCTTCCTCGTTCAAGGCGGCCCGGTGACGGCGGGCGATGATCTCGGAAAAGCCGCTGATGGCGCGCAGCGGCGCACGCAGGTCGTGCGAGACCGAGTATGAAAACGATTCGAGTTCCTTGTTGGCCGCCTCCAGTTGGGCAGTGCGTTCCCGCACGCGCTGTTCCAGTTCGACGTTGAACCGGTGGGTTTCCTCCTCGGCTTGTTTTCTGTCGGTGATGTCGGTAATCGTGCCGACGTATCCGAGCAGCTCGTTTTTGGGACTCAATTCCGGCACCGCCTGCCCCATCACCCAGACAAGCGTTCCATCCGGGCGGACGAAACGGTAATCTGAAAAAGAGGCTTTATGCGAGCGGGTGGATACCTGCCAGCCTTTTATGAGGCGGTCCCTATCTTCCGGATGGACGACCTGGAGCCAACCGTCGCCCAACGCCTGCGCGGCAGATAAACCCGAGATGGCGCACCATTCCGGGTTAACATAGGTAGTCACCCCGTTCATATCGGTCCGGAAAATCCCCACCGGGGAGATCCTGGCCAGGGTTTCGTAGCGCTGCTCGCTTTCGCGCAGCAATTGTTCCGCCCGGCGCCGCTGCTCCTCCTGCCCGGCAAATTCCAGCGCAAAGACAATGTCGTGGACCATTTCATCCAGCAGTACCAGTTCATCCCGATCGAAAAAGCCAGCTTCGGAGGCATACAGGTTGAGACAGCCCGTTTTCCAGCCCGAAACGATCAAGGGAAAAGCCGCAAAAGAGCGGTATCCCAGCCGCAGCGCCTCGGCGCGCAAGGGGGCCATGAGCGGGTCTGCAGCAATGTCATTCACCACCACGTACTTGCGGGTCCGCAGGGCAAGGGCGGTAGGCCCGCCTTTATTTTTACGGCCGCCCAGGGTGATATTCATTTTTTCCAGGTAACCCTCCGTCACGCCCGCAGAGGTGATGGGTTTCACCTGGTTGGTCTCTGAATCCAGGAATCCGATCCAGGCCATGCGGAAACCGCCCTTTTCCACGGCGATCCGGCAGGCATACTCGAAAAGCATTTGCGGTTCACGCACGTGCACAATGGTCTGATTGATGGCACTTAACAGGGCATAGGTGCGATTAAGTCTGGAGTAGCGGTCATCGGGACAGGGTTGAACGGAACCTGAAGGGGGAATATCCGCCTTTTTGGGTGGGCTCATTCAATCACCTCCGGACAGGCTGCAGCGAAGGTTGAAACGATCACCGGCAAACCCCATCAACGCAGCAAAAACGGCAGGAAGACCAGGGACAGATGCTCATCCAGCTCATGCGCGCCGATATCGCAAAGGGCAGTCCCATCGAAGTTGCCGTCGAAGGGGCGGGGATGCCCGCGCTGGTCCACTACCGGGCAATCGAGAGGATTATAGACCACCCCATCGACGGCAGGGCTGTACGAATAGGGCCTCATCGTGCGGGTGGCTCCGGCGTAGTCCCACAGCGGACCGAGGAGCGGATCCGTGTTGCTGAACGAGCCATTGACCGAGCCCCAGCCGCAGGAGGTCAGTGAATCGATATTGTTGCCGGCGTTGGTGATGGCTCCCGAGCAATTCGTTCCCTTCAATTGGTTGGCTACGATCGTATTGCGCAGGTCCAGCGAACCGCTGCCGTTATGAACGCTGCTGCCGGCGGAAGCGCTGTTGCCGTAGATGGTATTGTTCCTCACACTCAACGCCCCGCCGGATCCATTATAAAAGGCCGCTCCATTTACAGCGCTGTTACTGGTAAAGGTGCTGTTCTCGATCATCATAGCGCCGCTGCCCTGGTAAACTCCCCCGCCGTTGCTGCCGGATTTATTGTAGCTGAAGAAACCTTTGTATAAATGAAGAGAGGTATGATCGCCGCCGGTATTGTAAATGGCGCCGCCTTCACCGGTGGCTTCATTACCCTGCAACCAGGTAAAGTCGATGTTCATGGTGCCGGCGCCGGAGTTATCCACTGAGCTGGCATTGCTGATGGCGCCTCCGTGGGAACCCTTGTTTCCATCTAAAATAACGACATTCATGTCCACCACTCCCGGCGTGGCGTTGTAGATGGCACCGCCGTCGCCGGTACTCTGGTTCCTCTCGAAGACGCAGTACTGGATGGTCAGCGTGCCGGCGTTGTAAATAGCACCGCCGCTGGTGGTGGAATTGGCGTCGGAGAAGGTCAGGTATTTAAGGCCCACCGTCGTGCCGGCATTGATCGTCAGGATCTGGTGCAGGCCGGCCCCGCTGATGGTGATGCCTCCTGCCGACAGGACGGTGATGACCGTGAGATGCGCCTCGGTGATGGCCGGCAGCGGGGAGGCCAGGGTGATGGTGCCGCCGGTGAGCCCGCCCGAGAAAGTGATCACGCTGTCGACGCCGTCGGCGTTCGCCGCCGTGATGGCCGCCCGCAGGGAACAGTCCGAGGCAGTGCAGCCTTCCGCGCCGGGGTCCAGCAGGTTCGTGACCGTCAGGGTAGCCGCCTGTTTCAGCGGTGCCCGGGACCGGTCCGCTGCGGCGGGATTGGGGGTGACCAGGAGAAGCAGGCTTACACTAATGGCATAGAGGAGTTTCTTCACTTTTCACTCTCTTTCCACAATCACTCTTTCCACAACCAGGCCAGGCCGAGGCGGGAACGCTTATAAATCCTAGCGCACCACCAGCGGCAGGAAGATCATTCGCAACTCGAGCTCATAAGCGCCTATATCGCAGAGGAGACCCTGAGGGCGGGAAATGCCGCGCTGGTCGGTGGAGGGGCAATCGATGCTTACCTGAGAGGGGGGTACCATCACCCCATTGAGGGCCGGGCTGGCTGGACCCACCTTCATTGTTTGGGTGGGGCCGCCGTTATCCGCCAACGCTGCCAGCAGCGGGTCTGTGCCGCTCAAGGAGCCGTTACTATTGACAGCGCCTGTGACCCAGCCGCAGGAGGTGCCATTGTCAATGTTATTACCGTCGTTAATGATCTTCGCGATACCTCCCCCGCAATTTTTTTCCGGGTTGCCGGTACCGGAAATGATCGTGTTGCGTACATATGTTTTCCCGCTCTGGTTTTGAAGGTTCCATCCCGTAACTTCCGTGGCGGAGTTATTCAAAAGGGTATCGTTGACCAGGATCACGGTCCAGCCCATCGAGTTGATGACGGCGCCGCCCTGGACGGCAGTGTTACCCGTCAAGGTGCTGTTGATCACCGTCGCTGTACCGCCTCCCTGGTAGATGGCCCCACCCGTCCCGCCGGTTGTGTTGTCGTTAAAAAGACTTTCGCTTACATTCAGGAGGGTGTATTGAGCGCCGTTATTGGAAATTGCACCCCCACCAAAAGTGGTGGTGGCATGATTGCCCTGGAAGATGGACTGGCTTACAGCGAGTGTAATAATGCCCGCCCCGACCGAGCTCACATTGGCGATGGCGCCGCCGTTCCAGGCGGCCTGGTTATTCTGGAAGGTGGTCAGGCTGATCGCCAGGATACCCGGGCTGGCATTGTAGATGGCGCCGCCGTGTCCAAAGGTGGTCTGGTTTTCAACGAAATTGCACCCGTTAATGGTCAGGGTGCCTGCATTGGTGATGGCGCCGCCGTTCGTGCCGGCTTTTGCGTTCGCGATGGTCAGGTTCAATAAGGTGAGCGAAGCGCCAGAATGGACCGATAGGATCTGATATAAATGGTCGCCGCTGATGGTGATGCCTCCCACCGGGCCGGTAATGAGCAAGAGATTCGTATCGGTGATCTCCGGCAGCGGGCTGGCGAGGGTGATGGTGCCGCTGAGGCTGAAATTGATCGAGCTGCCGGCCGCGTCAGTGTTGGCGGCGGCAATTGCATCACGCAGGGAGCAAGCTGAAACCGTGCAGGTGCCACCGCCAGGGTCGAGCAGGTTGTTGACCGTATAGACGACCTGCGACTTAAGGGGTGCCGCAGCCCCGCTAGCACCAGCCGCAGGGAAGGGCATGCAGAGGAGGAGCGCTAAAGCCAGGAGAAGGGGGATTTTTTTTATTCGCACTAGTCCTTTCGATTTCAAACCGGCCTTGGACGAGTTGAGGCGCAGCGGAACAACCATCGGAATGGAAGCGAATTCTGTCTTGAAATCAACGGCGCGCTCAGCGGCGGCCTGAATCGACTGGAATAAGGAATGCTTCATCTATTGTAGAACAGAAATAGACTCAGGACAAGCGATATGGAATATCCATAATTACCAACAGCCTGCCCTTTCTCTCCATTCCCCACAAAGAACCTCTTCTGAATTACAATATTCCTTCTTATCTCTTAAATCATTTATTGTTTGGAGGTCTTAATGCCAGAGATCAAAATCGGTGACCGCCTGATCGGCGATGGGCATCCCACCTATATCATCGCAGAGATCGGCGTCAACCATAACGGCATCCCCCAACTGGCCTTTGAGTTGATCGATATTGCCGCCGATGCCGGTGTGGACGCGGTCAAGTTCCAAAAACGCAAGCTGGAAGAACTTTACCCGCAAAAATACCTGGATAATGTCAATGCGGGCGAAAAAAGCCTGCGTTATCTTCTCCCCATCCTGCAGCGGGTGGAATTGCCGGAAGATACTTATCGCGAGATCGTCGAGCATTGCCGTAAACGGGGCGTCACCTTCCTGTGCAGCGCCTTCGACCGTGAAAGCGTCGACTTCCTGGAGACCCTGGATGTCCCGGCTTATAAAGTGGCTTCGGCGGACCTGACCAACCTGCCCCTGATCGAACACCTGATCAAGAAAGGCAAACCGCTGATCCTCTCCACCGGCATGTCCCATCCCCATGAGGTGGAGTTTACCGTCAATTATTTGAAAGAGCATCATGCCCAGTTTGCCCTGCTGCACTGCAACAGCACCTACCCGGCGGCCTTCGAGGATATCAACTTGCGCTATATGGACCAACTGCGCAAATACGGCGTCCCGGTGGGTTACTCGGGGCACGAGCGCGGTATTGCCGTTTCCACGGTCGCAGCCGCCCTGGGCGCGAGCATTATCGAGCGGCACATCACCCTGGACCGTGCCATGGACGGCCCGGACCATGCCGCCAGCCTGGAACCGCAGGGCTTCAAGAAAATGGTGCGCGATATTCACATGGTATCCCTGGCCATGGGCACCGGCGAGGAAAAATTCTTTTCCCGCGGGGAGATCCTCAACCGCGAGTCCCTCGCCAAGAGCCTGGTGGCCACCCGCCGCATCGAACCGGGGGAATTCGTCAGCGCGGAGATGGTGACGGTCAAGGGGCCGGGGCTGGGTCTTTCCCCCCAGCGCTACCCTGACCTGATCGGCCGCTGCATCGAACGCGCCATCGAGGTGGATGAACCGTTCGTGGAAAATGACCTGGGCGGGTGTATCGACCTGGATATCGAGCATACCCTGCCCATGCAATGGGGCTTCACCGTGCGCTTCCGTGACTTTGAGGAGCTGCTCGTCCACAAGCCGCAATTCCTGGAATTCCATTTCACCGATGAAGACTTGAACGAAAAGTATCCCGGCCAGGATTATGAGATGCCGCTGGTGGTGCATGCCCCCGAATTCTGGGAACGGACTCTGGTGGATTTGTGCGCCCTGGACGAAAAACAACGCAACGGGTCCATCAGGTTGATACAAAAGTCCATCGACCAGACCCGGGCGATGGCGCCCCATTTTAAGGGCACGCCCAAGGTGATCGTCCATACCGGCGGGATGACCCTCGACCAACACATCCAGGACAACAAGATTTTGTATGAAAACCTGTCCCGCTCGCTGGAGAAGATCGATTCTGAAGGCGTGGAGGTCCTGCTCGAAAACCTGCCGCCGCACCCGTGGTATTTCGGCGGCCAATGGATCACCAATGCCTTCATGGATGCCAATGAGATCTGCGATTTCATCATCCCCAGGGGCCTGAATATCTGTTTCGATACATCTCACTCAAAACTTTATTCCAACTGGGCCCACGTGGATTTTTACCAGCAGGTGAAAACCCTCCTGCCTTACACGCATCACCTGCACATCTCGGATGGCGCCGGCCTGGATGGGGAAGGGCTGCAGATCGGGGAAGGCAATATCGACTGGACGCATTTCTTCCGCATCACCAGGGATTATCACGGCACCATGATCCCCGAGATCTGGCGGGGCCACCAGCACAACGGCCAGGGGTTTGTCCTGGCCATCCGGCGTCTCTCGGATGCGTATCTCAAATCCCGGGAAGAAAAATAGAGAAATAAACAAAGTGGATTTTCTTGCTTTGCCCACCCGCCTCGTGCGGCGAGTCCAAACGGCTGCGCATAGCTTAACTGTTGATTGGCGGACTATACGACTGGCGCAATCGGTGAAAAAAAGATACATAGTCGATCAAAGCCGCCGCCCCGTCATCTTCTTTAATGCTTCCACGCGTATCCGCGGGCACAGCCTCAACGCGGCCTTTTCGCTCCTGACCTCCTGGGCGCTGCGGCTGCAGGGCGTGTCCGTTGTCCATTTTATCTGTCATGCCGGCATGAGCCGCTGCCTGCAAGGCACGGACCAGGACGATGTCTACAAGCCCATGCCCTGCGATCTTTGCATACGCCAGTCGGACTTTAATATTACCGATGCTGCCTACGAAGGTTTCACATATGACCAGAATATCATTCTCGAAAAATATTTGGCAGATCGGAATATCTCCGAGCTGATGCAATACGAACGCCCATACGGCGATGCAATCCTCCCTCTGGGGCAGCTCGTCCTGCCCTCCATGCGCTGGCGATTACGCTGCCTGCATCTGCCGGACGATGAACCCACGCGCTTCCTCTACCGTGAATTCATGCTCTCAGCCTGGAGCGTACTGCGCCAGTTCGACCGGTTTCTCCATGTCGTCCAAAACCCGCAGGCCGTGGTCATATTCAACGGGCAGACTTTCCCCGAGGCGGCCGTCCGCTGGCTGGCGGTGAGGCGCGGCCTGCGCGTGATCACGCATGAAGTCAGCATGGCGCCTCTCAGCGCCTTTTTCACCGAGGGGGAGGCCACGGCTCTACCCATGCCCATCCCGGCCGATTTTGAACTTACCCCTGAACAGGATGCCCGCCTGGATGCGCTTATGCAAAGCCGTTTCGAGGGGCAGGTCAGCATGGCCGGCATCCGCTTCTTCCCGCAGATGAAGGGGTTGGACGAGGCTTTTTTGCAAAAAGCGGCCGGTTTCAAACAGATCGTCCCCATCTTTACCAATGTTATATTTGACACCACCCAGCAGCATTCAAATGCTTTTTTCTCCGATATGTTCACCTGGCTGGAGGCGGTCCTGGAAGCCGTCCGCCGGCACCCGGAGATCTTGTTCATCCTGCGGGCCCACCCCGATGAAGACCGGCCCGGCAAAGTCAGCCGGGAAAGCGTAGCCATGTGGGTCCAGCAGAACGACGCGGCGGCACTACCCAACCTTATCTTCGTCGCCCCGGAGGAGTACATCAGTTCCTACGACCTGATCCGCCGGTCTAAGTTCGTCATGATCTACAACTCCACCATCGGCCTGGAAGCCTCCATCATGGGCAAGCCGGTTCTCAGCGCCGGCAGGTCCCGCTTCACCAGCTTCAATACCATGGTCTTCCCGGAGAACCAGGCTGCCTATCTCCGCCAACTTGAAAGCTGGCTTTCTGCGGGGGAGGTGAAGGCCCTACCGGAACACAGTCTCAACGCCCGCCGTTTTTTCTATTTCCATTATTTCATTGCCTCGCTGCCCTTTGGCGATTTTATCGAACCAGCCAATGTGCGGGGCTACGTGAAGTGGAAGCCGTTCAGCCTGGACGCCTTGTCTCCTTCCGCCTCGCCCACCATGCGCGCCCTGGTGGATGGGATTTTGAACGGAGACGATTTTATTTTGAAGGAGCCGGAGGGGGAGGCGTGAATTGTTCGCTGGTCATACGCGCCTATAACGAAGAAGCCCACATCGGCCGCCTGCTGGAGGGCATCCGCCGCCAGACCGTCCGGGAGGTGGAGATCCTCCTGGTCGATTCCGGTTCGACCGACGCGACCCCGGCCATCGCCGCCCAGTATGGGGCGAAAGTGGTGCATATCGACCCGGCGGAATTCACCTTTGGACGTTCCCTGAACCAGGGCCTGGCAGCCGCCACCTGTGAACTGGTCCTCCTCGCCAGCGCGCACGTGTACCCGGTCTACCCGGATTGGCTGGAATGCCTGCTGGGAGCCTTTGCGGAGCCGAAATTGGCGCTGGCCTATGGGAAGCAGCGCGGCGACGAGAACTCCAAGTTTTCCGAACAGCAGGTCTTTGCCCGCTGGTACCCTGACCAGCCTATCCCTCAGCAGGCCGGCCCCTTCTGCAACAATGCCAATGCCGCCATCCGCCGTTCGGTGTGGGAGGGCCACCGCTATGACGAGAGTCTCACCGGCCTGGAGGACCTGGCCTGGGCGAAGCAGGTGCAGGGAAAGGGTTACTCCATTGCTTATGTGCCGCAGGCCGAGGTGGTGCATGTCCATCAGGAGACTCCCGCGGGTGTATTGAACCGCTATCGCCGCGAGGGCATGGCCTTCAAGCGCATTTACCCGGAGGCGCACTTCAACCTGTATGACTTCCTGCGCAACACCTTCGCCAGCATCAGTTTTGATCTGCTGCATGCCGCCCGGCAGAAGGTGCTCCTGCGCAGCCTGGCGAGCATCTTCTGGTTCCGCACGGCCCAGTTCTGGGGCACCTACCAGGGTTATCGCCACTCCGGCCTGCTTACGCCCGAACTCCGCCAGACCTTTTATTACCATGTCGGCTGGGAGAAGAACCAGCCCGTCCGGCGCGATATCGATCCCATCGACTACAAGGAAGTAAATCACAATGGCTTATAACATCCTAATCACCGGCGCCAACCGCGGACTCGGACTGGCGCTAGCCGAATGCCTGCTGGAAAACGGCCACTCCGTCCATACGCTCAACCGCCATGACAGCCCGCGCCTTACACAGTTGGAGGCGAGATATCCCAAAACCCTGCGGCGCTATTGCGCCGATGTGACTGACGAGGCCTCCGTCCGCCAGGCGCTGGAAAAAGTATCCCGCCAGGCGGAGGGGCTAGATATCCTGCTCAACAACGCGGCCGTCCATCTCGACCAGGCCCGCCTGCCGCTGGAAAAAGTTGATTTCTCGGTCTATTTGCCCGCCTTTCAGGTCAACTCAGTCGGACCGCTGATCGTGGCCAAATATGCCCTGCCTTGCCTGAGAAGCGGAAGGAAGAAGCTGATCGTCAATTTCTCCTCCGAAGCCGGTTCCATCGGATCATGCTGGCGCAAGAGCGAGTACTCCTACTGCATGACCAAAGCCGCCCTGAATATGGCCAGCCGCATCCTGCAAAATGCCGTGAAGGAAGATGGCATCAAGGTGCTGGCGCTGCACCCGGGCTGGTTCACCTCGGATATGGGCGGGGCCGACGCGCCCATCAGCCCGGCCGCGGCGGCGGAGCCGATCGTGAAACTGATCCTGGATCCGCCGGGGCTGGAAGGGCCGATCTTCGTGGACTCGAGCGGGGCGGAACTGGAGTGGTAGCCGTCCTTCGACGGTTTTTGCGAAGCCTGCCTTTCTAATATGGTAATGTAACTTCGCTGGTAATTCTAAAAGTTAAAATATAACAGCCGGTGTAACCGGCTGTTGCTTTATCAACAATAACAAACCGGGATATTTTCGTAACGGTGTGTCTAAAAATGGAGGCGATGTGAAAACTGACGGTATCCACCATTCCTGGCAAACTCGTTTTGGGTTCATTGTTGTGGCGCTGCTGGTCTTTCAGAGCGCCCTCCCTTTTAATCAATCGAGCGTCCGGGCGGCTCCCCTGCGTACCATCACCGGCGGATGCGGCATTGAGGTATCCTACACCGGCATGGATACCACCCATGTGATCTATGATTCCACCGGCTGTAGTCAAACTGCTGGAGCGACAAGTGTGGATCTCAGGGTTACAGTGGATGGCGCCACTACCACATTGATCCCGGGCATTACAAATGGAAAATATCGTCACATCGGTTTACCGCTCTACGCGGATGTCAATTACTTCTTCCGTTTTAATTACCCGGGCGGGGTTACGGATACGCTGGGTTTCCTGACTGGCTCCACGATAGTGGGGTCGATGGGCGGGACTTTGCTCTTCGGTGAGGTTGTGACCATCCCGGCCGTCAGCCAGACTACATGGGTGGTCATTCCATCCGGGCTGACCATGGAACTCGATTATGGTACTTACGACGCGACCTCGGTGGCGCAATTCGAGGTGCAGACGGGCGGCACCCTGATCCTCGATCATATGGAGACCAACGGCGGATATTTTAAATCCCCCGAAACCCCCCAGAGCGCATTAATCCTCCGGAACAACAGATTCCTGAGCCAGGTCAAACTGGCCGGTGCCGCCAAGATCACTGACAACACATTCTACCGGGACCTTGTGGTGGAACATCCGGCTGAAATTACCATTCAAAATAATATTTTCATCGGCGGGATTACTCTTCCGAACTGGTTTACACCTGAAGACCCCCTCAAGATCGAAGATAATTCATTTATCGGGTCCAAAGCCATCAATTACGAGGGGACCTATTCATTGGACATTGGGTCTAATTACTATGGAGATAAAAGCGGGCTCGTGCATACTCAGGGGGTGTTCCTTGAAACACGCGGCGCCCGCTACCTGGGAACGAGTTATTCGAAATTGACTGTGGCAGCTCCACAGCTCACCGGCAGATACCCGGATGATCCCAAAGTCTTCCCGGACATCTGGACGATGGGCTTCGTCATTGGCCAAAATGTGCTGGCGCATGATCCCACTCAGGTAACGACCTCCCGGATGGTCCAGGGGCGGGGTACGCTGGTGAGCATTGACCTGGGTGTGGCTGCCAAAACGATGACGAATTTGAAGGCCTATGCAAATTTCGATGGCCAGAAAATCTACTCCCAACCGATCGGGACCATCCATCGGGACAGCGCCGACTATTCCGTCAGCGATGTGGTCATGGGAAAGACCACGGTGAATATCATCCTGCCGGGCACCGCCAATCCATCCCCCACCCTGGAGGTGATCTTGGATACCAGCGGGGTCAGCGGGCCGGATAAAGGTCGTCCTGTTGACAATAAATTGACTATTTACACTACCTCAACCCTCACTTTCCAACCGGCCAGGCCGTATTCGATCGAGGTGTACCCGGTGGAACTGGGCGGTTTATGCGCGCCAAAGACAGCCAAGGTCCAGAGTGTGGTCGGGGTTATTCGGGACGAACTGCCGGCCATGTTCCCGATCAGTTCGGGCAATCTCACCGTGGATACGATGCCGGTCTATCACTTCAAGTGCTGGCCGGGGTCAGCCCTGTCCACCGGCTTATTCGGGGAAGCGATCCTGGCGGAGTTGTCCATGCTCTCCACCGCAGCCGGAAGCACGTACAACCGGACGGTGGGAGTATTTCCGGCCGAGAGCCTGGGAGTTGGGCAGGGGACGGATGGGATCAATGGCTGGTTTGCCCGAGGTACCCTGGCTGTGGATGAGCTTAAGCCATCCGCAGTATTCCACGAGCTGGGTCATTCCTACGGTTTATACACGGCTCATTGGGGTGAAGAGTACGATTTATTTCCCCTTCTTGGCCTGGGTTTCCAGAACGCGACGGCCTTTGCCCCGGAGGGTTGGCTGGCAGCGAACGGCATGCATGGACAATTCCTCCATATCCCAATGCTAAAAAGCGGTGAGGAACCCTACCTGTGGGACATCATGGGTATTCCCGATATGGCCTGGCCAATCCCTTCTACCTTTGATAAGTTTGACATAGGCCGCGGCCTGGCTGCTCAGGTTTCCGCTCCTGCTTCCAAGGCGCAGCCAATGGAGGCGCAGGCGGTGGACCCACGCGAGATGTTCTTTTGGGGGGTGATGCAGGCGGATACACCTGGCTTTTACCACTTCATCCCGGGGTCCTTCCAGGTCTTCGATATCACCGGGCTGGACGCCAGCCGCTGGGATACGGGTACCTGCACTCATGCGATCCCCGGCGACCCCACCCTGACCTATAACCTGAATGTCCTCAACGGCCAGGGAAATATGATCCTCAACCTGTGGACCAACTCGGTCCCGCCGGATACGAGCCTGCCTCACGTAATGCCTTTCTGCACCGTGTTCCAGATCCCCCAAGCCATCCTCGATCGAGCAGCCAGCTATCAAATGATCGAAGGGCTCAACGGCCCCTCCATGATGATCCAACCACGGGCGGCTCAAATGGGAACCCTGAGCACTCATCCAACTGATGGCAGCACGCTGGGCGACCAATTCAGCCTGGGCTGGACCGGCGGCTCGGGTTCGGTGATGCACTGGGTCTGGTACAGCCGCGACGGCGGCACCACCTGGCAGCCGGCCGGCCTGCCCACGGATGCAACCAGCCTGACCTATGATACCGATTTCCTCAAGGCCGGGAACAATATCAGCCTGCAGACGATCAGCTCGGACGGCTTCCAGCAGGTCACTGAAACTATCAATGGGCTCAATATGCCCAACCATCCTCCGCAGCTTACGATCCTCTCCCCGACGGAAGGCGCACAGTGCACCCCAAACGACGGCCTGGGATCTGCGCGGCCGCGTCATTGATGTGGAAGATGGCGGCCAGATCACGGGGAGCTGGTCCTCTTCCATCGATGGCGCCCTGGGGTCCGGCAACAGCCTGTGGGGAGGTCACCCTGAGCGCAGGAGTTGCATACGATCACCTTTTCAGCAACGGATAAAGGCGGGTTGAGTTCCAGCGCACAGATCCATCTCACCGTCGGCCCGGTCACCAGCGCCGACCTGGCCCTGGGAAAGAACTCGCTCAGGCTGATCCCGAGCAGTAGTGACCCGGCGGCTTCGGCGGCGCTCACGCTGGAGCAGGGAGTGACCAACTCACTGGAGCTGAGCGCCCAAGGGGTGGGGGTGCCTATCACGGCCACAGTGTCGCTCTGGATTACGGCTCCGGGTGAGAGCGAGACTCCGCTATTTAGCCAGGCGCGGGCGCTCCAGCCGTTCTCGACCGGAGTATGGCTGGGCTCCTTTATCCCCGCCAAGGCGGGTGTTTACCATCTGCGCGGGGTGATCGCCTCCAGTACCCTGCCTGACCCGAATTTGGCCAACAACGAGTACACCTGGACGTTCACGATCGCTGCCTCTAACAAACTTTATTTACCCTTAATTATCAGGTAGGAACCGCCGGTCCCAAAACGAGTACAGTCAGAGCTCCGATCACCCCCTCCGCATTGGAGGGGGTGATCGCGAAGCTGAGCCTGGACCCTCTCCAAATCGGGCCGGTCACATATCTTTCCCAATACAGGGCTGGAGAGGATAGCATCTCCAAGAAAGCCACGGGAATGGACTCGGATAGTAGTGATCGATTCGGTATAATGAGGAGGATTTATAAAAAATGCTCCATCAACATTCATTGATTTTTATTCAGATATTATCAATCCTCACGCCACTATGCCTCAGCTCCTTGCTCTTGTCCCCATGCGCCACCACAGCCAGCGTGTCCCTGGCAAGAACTACCGCCTGCTGGCGGGTAAGCCCCTCTACCAGCACATCATCGAAACGCTGCTCTCCGTCCCGGAGATCGGGCAGGTGCTGGTGGATACCGAACTCGGAGACCGATCCGGGACGGCCTGCACCGCGACTTCCCCGATGTGTGGGTGGTGGAACGGCCCGAGCACTCTGCGCGCCGATACTGTCTCGATGAACGAGATCCTGCTGTACGATGCCTCCCTGGCCGAGGCGGATTTTTATCTGCAGACCCACAGCACCAACCCGCTCCTGCGCCCGGAGACTATCTCGAAAGCCATCCGCGCCTTCTGTGGCCGATTACCCGGCGCACGACTCGCTCTTTTCGGTGACGCGCCTGCAGACCCGTCTCTACGACGCGGGCGGCCATGCCCTCAACCACGACCCGAAGGTGCTCATCCAGACTCAGGACCTGCCCCCGGTCTATGAAGAGAACTCCTGCATGTATATTTTTACACGCGAGAACCTGGCCCGGCGGCGCAACCGCCTGGGTGAACGCCCGCTCATGTTCGAGATGGAGGCGGCTGAGGCCTGGGACATCGACGAAGAGCTCGACTTTGCCATCACTGACTTTTTAATGCAGCATAGGATAAAATAGAGGGGTTTTGTGGTAACTATAGTAGCAACGACTTAATCGGTAATTCAGTAAGGACGACTAAAGTCGTCACTACGGTAGGAGCGACTAAAGTCGCCACTAAAGTAAGAACGACTGAAGTCGTTACTACGTTTGCAGGTTCCTCTTGAAAAAAATATTTCTCAAAATCTTAAATGCTCCCTGGTATTGGGCCACCTTTGCCGCCTATCCGGTGCTGGCCCTGCTGGCCAATAACATTTCCCAGGTCCGGTATACCGCCGGCATCCGCCCGCTGGGAATTTCACTCCTCGGCGCGTTCCTGCTCTCTTTCCTCTTCCGCCTGATCTACCGGGATTGGCACCGGGCGGCTTTCGTCACTGCCGGCCTGACACTGCTTTTTTATTCCTACGGGCAGGTCTACAGCGTGCTCAGCGTGAAAAAAATCCCGTACCTGGCCGCCTGGCTGGGCGGGGCCTGGATCCTCCTGGCTGTCCTGGTAGTGGCGTGGGGGAGCCGCCGCCGCACCCGCTTCCAAAGCGCGGCGCTGGTGCTGAATGTGGTCTCACTTGGACTGAGCCTCTACGCAGTGGTCCAGGTGATCACGGAGATCCCACCGGCCGCGAAAACGGATGTGCCTGCCGATCCTCATGCTTCAATCCAGGCGCTGCATATTCCCGCCGGGCAGACCCCGCCGGATATATACTATTTCATCCTGGATTCATACGGGCGCTCTGACCTGCTCAAGCAGTCCCTTCAATACGATAACAGCGCCTTCATTTCCAACCTGCAGGAGCAGGGTTTCTACGTGGCCAGTTGCAGCCAAAGCAACTATCCCCGCACCGATGTGTCGCTGGGTTCCTCCCTGAATATGGATTACCTGCAGAAGCTGAACGATAAATTTACTCCGGCCAATGAGGACCGCACCCCGCTGTGGGAGTCCATCCTTAACAGCACCGTTGCGGATGAGTTGAAAAGCGGAGGTTATAAGACGGTTGCGTTTGCCACCGGTTTTGCCTTTACCGAGATGACCAATGCGGATGTGTATATAACCCCCTCGCCGGTCTGGTCGCCCATGACCGAGTTCGAGGTCCTGATGCTCCGGACCACGCCCCTGCGCCACCTGCAGGACCTGGGCCTGGTCAACCTGGAGCAGATCGACGGGCAACGCTACCGGGAGCGGACGCTGCTCGTCCTGAACAGCATGTCCAGGCTGGCCCGCATGCCCGGACCCAAGTTCGTCTTTATCCACATGGTCATCCCCCACCCGCTTTTTGTTTTCGCCCCGGATGGTTCACCCACCGACCCGTCCCTCTATATGGACGAGAACGGGATCTACTCAAAGGATAACTATTACAAGGGCTATCGCGATCAGGCCGACTTCATTAACACCCAGATGGAAAAAGCCACCTCCACGCTTATTTCCGAGTCTGCCCATCCGCCGGTCATCGTTATCCAGGGCGACCACAGCCCCTGGCTTCAAAACGGCAGCGATCAATTCAAGATCCTCAATGCGTATTACCTCCCCGGTCATAATAGCCTGCTTTATCCGTCCATTTCGCCGGTTAACACCTTCCGCCTGATCCTGGACGCCTATCTGGGAGCGGATTATCCTCTCCTGGACGACATCAGTTACGAATCGCCCGTCCCCTATGTCTTCAACTTCACGAAGTCTACGAATAGCTGCAGCGGACAATAAGCCATGCCCACCATTCTTTTTTCTGCCCCTTACATGATCCCCTCTCTCGACCGTTTTCGCCCGGTGCTCGAAAGCCACGGCCTGGACCTGCTCGTGGCGGTCGTCCATGAACGGTTGGAAGAGGCCGAGCTGTTGAAATACGCCGGGCAGTTCGATGGGGCCATTTGCGGGGATGACCGTTATACCGCCCGCGTCATTGAAGCCTGCCTGCCGCGGCTGAAGGTCATCTCCAAGTGGGGCACCGGCATCGATTCAATCGACGCGGCTGCCTGCACCCGCCTGGGCGTGAAACTTTGCCGGACCACCAACGCCTTCACCCTGCCGGTGGCCGATACGGTCATGGGCTATATCCTGGCCTTCGCCCGCCGCCAACCCTGGATGGACAAAGCCGTCAGGGCCGGCGTCTGGCAAAAGATCCCCGGGCGCGCCCTCAGCGAATGCACCCTGGGAGTCATCGGCGTGGGTAATATCGGCAAAGCGCTGGTCCGGCGGGCGCGAGCCTTTGGGATGAATATCGTAGGAAACGATATTGTCGAGATCGATCACGTCTTTATCGCCGAGACGGGCCTGCGCATGCTGGACCTGGACTCCTTGTTGGAGCAGTCTGACTTTGTCTCGCTCAACTGCGACCTGAACCCGACCAGCCTGCATCTCATCAATGCCCGCACGCTGGCGCGCATGCGGCCTGCGGCGGTGCTCATCAATACGGCTCGCGGTCCCATTGTGGATGAGACGGCTTTGGTCGTGGCGCTGCAGGCAGGCACGATCGCCGGCGCGGCCCTGGATGTCTTCGAGGTCGAACCATTGCCGGGGGAGAGCCCCCTCGTGCAGATGGACAATGTGATGCTGGCCCCGCACAATTCCAATTCCAGTCCGTCGGCCTGGGAACGGGTGCATTGGAACACCATCCGCAACCTGCTGGAGGGCCTGGGGCTGGAGTTCGTTGCGCCGCACGGCGCAGAGAATGCCTGATCGAACAGGAGAAGGGCAGCAGCGGGGAAATTCCCGCGGCTGTCCCGAATTATGAAACGACTAAAGTCGTTACTACGGTTGCGGAGAACGACTGAAGTCGTTACTACGTGTCCCTTATATTTTTTCCAGGAGCAATCGTATGGCCAACAGCTCATCCAAAACTGTCCTTATCACCGGCGCGGCGGGCGGCATCGGCCGCGCCACCGTGGCCCTTTTTGCCGAAAAAGGCTGGCGCGTGATCGGCGTGGACCGTTCCCCCTTCGGCGAAACTTTCCCGGCCGCCGGCCTTTTCCTTCAGGCCGAGATCTCCGACCCGGAATCGGTGGAATCCATTTTCTCGCAGGTGCGGGAGTTCACTGAAAGCCTGGATGCCCTGGTCAGCAACGCGGCCGTGCAGGTAGCCAAACCGCTGGTGGATACATCCGTCGAAGAATGGGACATGGTCATTGCCAACAACCTGCGGCCGGCCTTCCTGCTGGCCAAACTGGCCCACCCGCTGCTCAAGGCCGGCGGCGGGGCCATCGTCAACGTTTCCTCCGTCCACGCCGTGCAGACCTCCACCAATATCGCCGCGTATGCGGCCAGCAAAGGCGGCCTGCTGGCGCTTACCCGCGCCATCGCCATCGAGTTCGCCAGGGATAATATTCGCGTCAATGCCATCCTGCCGGGCGCGGTGGATACGCCCATGCTGCGCGCCGGCCTGGACCGGGGCCACCTGCAGGGGGAGGATATCCATACCCGCCTGGATAACCTGGCCCGCCGGACGGTCAACGGCCGCGTCGGCACTCCCGCCGAGATAGCCCATGCCATTTATTTCCTGGCCGATAATACCCAGTCTTCTTTCATGACCGGCCAGGCCATGATCGTGGATGGCGGCGCCACCGCCCGGTTGAGCACGGAATAAAAGGACAACTCTGATGGCCCTCAAGCAGACCCTTAAACAGGTCATTCCGGCTCCGGCCTGGACGCTCCTGCGGAAAACATACAGCGGGCTGACCCACCTGCCGGACCTCCCCGGGGCTTACCTGCATCCCTGGAGGCGTGAAAGCATGGCCCGCCTGGCTGAATTGAAGGATATCCATAAAGGCAAGCGCGCCTTTATCATCGGCAACGGGCCCAGCCTGAAACAAACCGACCTGTCCAAACTCAAAGACGAATTCACCTTTGGCCTCAACCGGATCTACCTGATGTTCCCCGAGTTGGGTTTTGGGACCACTTATTTTGTCTCGGTCAACGACCTGGTCATCGAACAGTTCAGGGATGACATGGCGGCCTTGCCCATGCCGAAGTTCCTTTCTTGGCGCTCGCACCGCTTCTTCCCAACCGGTCCCCTCCCGGCCACGTTTCTATATACCACCTACGACAACCCCACCTTCGCCCGGGATGTCCGTTACCGCGTCTGGGAAAGCGCAACCGTCACCTATGTCACCCTCCAACTGGCGTTCCATATGGGGTTCGAGCAGGTCATCCTGGTGGGAGTCGACCACAGCGGCAGCGTGGCCGGCAAGGCCAATTCCACCGTCGTCCTGCAGGGCGATGATCCCAACCACTTCGATCCTCGTTATTTTGGAGGCGGCTTCCGCTGGCAACTCCCCGATTTCGAAATGTCCGAGATCGGTTACCACCTGGCCCGGCAGGCCTATGAAGCCGCCGGCCGGCAGGTGGTGGATGCAACCATCGGCGGCAAATTGACGGTCTTTCCAAAAATCGAATACGCCGGTTTGTTTCAGAATAAATAGAAGCTCTTTTCCAAAGGCCTGGCCCGGCAATAAAAAATGAAAAGACACCAATTTCTGCAACCCCTGGTTGATCTCCTGGACCTGAAAAAACAAAACTGGCGGATGATCCTGCTCATGATCCTCGTGACAATCCTGGTCAGCGCGCCGGTTTATGCCAGGCAGGTCAGGGTGCTGCAAAATGATTATAAGCTGCACATCGAGTTCACCAATTTACTGCTCAACCGGCAATTCCAGGAAGAACCAGCGGCCGTTTATGCCCATCCTCTCTATCAACTGCTCCTGATCGGGCTTTATTCCCTGACCCTAAAGAAGATCGGTCTGTTTGGCCTGGCGTTCCTGGTCCAGATCGCCATCCAGGTAGTCACAGTCGTAATCATTTATTATTTGCTTGGAAAGCCGCCCAAACAAGGCTGGGATTGGTTCCGGGCTGTCCTGGCTATCACCCTGGTCCTGGTCGCCCCGGTCATGCTGCTTGCATTTTGGGACAGGCTTTTTTATCTCGGTTACATAGGCCTGGAGATTTTTCACAACCCCACCACACCCTTATTGCGCCCCATCGCCCTGGCCAGCTTCATCTGTGCGGTGCCGGCCTTTTCGGCCAGCCGCAGCCCGTGGAAGTTGAGCCTGCTTTCGGCTTTTTTGATCATCGCATCGGCCCTGATAAAACCAAATTATGCCCTTTGCATTCTGCCGGCCCTGGGGTTGATGGCCGTGGTGTTATTGGTCGCAAAAAAGCCGGTCGACTTACGCCTGCTGATCTTTGGTTTTTTTGTGCCGGGTGTGCTGGTCCTGGCGATCCAGTGGCTCGTCACCTATTTCCTGCCAGGCGAGGCAGAGGGGCGGATCTTTTTCGATTTTCTTGGGGTGATGAAAGGCTATTCCAATTATTTATTACCAAAATTCCTGCTCTCCATCCTTTTTCCGCTGACCGTGTTGGTGGTAAACTTTCGCAAGCTGGCGCGGGATAACGGGGTCCTGCTGGCCTGGGCGGGTTTTCTGGTGGCCCTGGTGCAAATGTATTGCCTGGCTGAAAGCGGCGACCGCTATACGGATGGGAATTTCCTGTGGGGCGCACAGATCATGCTTTTCATTTTGTTCGTGATCTCCGTGCGCTTCCTCTGGCAGGAAAAGATCGCCCCCGGACTCCTTTCCGTAAAAACGAGGGAACTTATTGCGTATTTTGCGTATGCACTGCACCTGCTGGCAGGCATCGCCTATTATGTGTATGCTTTCATCACCATCTCAAGGCCTCCGTTTTAATACTTGAGGATTATGCAACCACTAGTCACGATCGTTACCCCTTCTTATAACCAGGCCCGTTTCCTGGAGGCCACCCTGCGCTCGGTCCTCACGCAGGATTACCCCGCCATCGAGTATTTGGTCGTGGACGGGGCCTCCACCGACGGCAGCGTGGATATCATCCGCCGCTATTCCGACCGGCTGGCCTGGTGGGTCTCCGAACGCGATTCCGGCCAATCCGAGGCCATCAACAAGGGCTTGCAGCGGGCCAAGGGCGAGATCGTGGGCTGGTTGAATTCCGACGATATTTATCTGCCCGGCGCGGTCGCCGCGGCAGTGACGGCTTTCCGGGCTCACCCTGAGGCGGGCCTGGTCTATGGGAATGCCCTGGCCATCGATGCGGATGGCAAAGAATTCAACCTGATGCGCGCCCGCCAGTACACTCTGGCGGACCTGATGGCATTCCAGATCATCTGCCAGCCGGCGGCTTTCATGCGCCGCTCCGTGCTGGAGCAGGTCAATTATCTCAACCCTGAATATCAACTCCTGATGGATAACCTGCTGTGGATGGACATGGCCCAGGTGGCCCCCATCGTCTATGTGCCACAAACATGGGCGGCGGCCCGCTACCACGACCAGGCAAAAAATCGTACCCGCGGCGCCGCCTACGGGCGTGAAGCCCGCGTACTCCTGAATGACCTGAACTCCCGCCCCGAGTTTGCCAAAGTCATCTCGCAGGACGAGAGCCGCATCCGGGCAGGGGTGGAACGCTTTGACGCCTTTTATTTAACAGATGCCGGGGAATCCTGGAAAGCTTTACGGGCTTACGGGCGTTCTTTTCGCCTGCATCCATCCACCGCCCTTGCCGATTGGAAGCATATCCTCCTGGCGGCCTTATCCCTGCTGGGTCTCCAGAAGGCGAGATCATTGTACGACCGCTTCCGCACCCGCCGTTTAAAAATGGAGAAATAACTTTTGTCTCGCCGCGGTTTTTTATTGTGGCTTCCGGTTGGCCTGATTGCCCTGCCCGGCCTGTTTTTGATCATCCCGGCTTTTCTCCCTTATCCTGCGCTGAAATCCCTGCTGGATTCTTTCACCTCTGATGGAAATTTTAATTCCCTCAAGCCCTGGAACGCAGTTGTTTTTAAAGGCCTATTTGCAGCCGGCGGTTTGACCGTCCTGGGTCTCTCCGCCATGTCTGCGCTCCGGCCCTGGAAAAAGACTGGCGCTTTCTTCCGGCAGCTTGGGGCTGACACGCGTACCTTTTTTGCCTCTCTTTATCCTCAGAAAGACGAACTCGGCTTTTTGGCCGCCCTGCTGGCCATCATGGCACTGGCAGTCATCTACCGGCTGGAACACGTGTATTCGCCCCTGCATCATGACGAAGCCTATACCTACGTGGCCTTTGGCCGCTCCCTATTCTCGGCCCTGACGGATTATCACCTTCCCAATAACCATGTGTTCCATTCCATCCTGGTCTGGCTCTCCACGCGCTTATTCGGCATTCAGCCGTGGGCGGTGCGCCTGCCAGCTTTTCTAGCCGGCGTGCTGCTTGTCCCGGCCACGTACTGGCTCGCCAGACGCCTGTATGACCGCTGGACGGCCCTGGCGGCGGCATTCCTGGTGGCCTGGTTTCCGCCGCTGATCGGCTATGCCAACAACGCCCGCGGCTATACCCTGGTGGCCCTTTTCACCGTGTTGACCCTGGCCCTGGGCGATCAGGTCCGGCGGAGGAAAAATCTTTTTGCATGGGGGCTCATCAGCCTCTTCTCCGCCCTCGGCCTTTATACCGTACCGGTAATGTTGTTCCCATTCGGCGTCTTGTTCGTCTGGCTGTTCCTGGAATATTGGTTCAGGGACGTTTCGATCGGCCCCGCCTCGTACCACAGCAGGATGGAGTTCCTCTCCTGCTGGCTGGCCGCCGGTTTGGGGACGGCCCTCCTGACCATCCTGTTCTACCTGCCCATCCTGGTCTATACCGGCCCGGATAAATTGTTTGCCAATGGGTTCGTCACCCCGCTGGCCTGGCCGGATCTGCTCGAGACGCTCTCGCACCGCTTTGCTGAGACCTGGGCCGAGTGGACCTTCCGGGTCTCGTGGGTCTTCATTTTGCTGCTTATCGCCGGCTGGGCTTTAAGCCTGATCTTCCACCGGAAAATTTCAAACACCCGCATCCCCCTGCAATTGGCCGCCCTGGTGTGGATTGCGGCCTTGCTGCTCATTCAACGGCCCAATGCCTGGTCAAAAGTGTGGGTGTTCCTGCAACCGCTCATGCTCCTGTGGGCTGCCGGCGGGAGCTTTGGACTCCTGCAAAAAGTCCATCTTCCCGGCGCTCAGAGACGGCTGCTTATGCCGGTTGCTTTTGGATTGGTCCTCTTTGCCGGCGTCTGGCAGGCCATCCGGCTTGTGCCGCAATTGCCTGAGTTGTGGGCTATCAAAGGCCCAGAAGAGCAGGCCGTCCTCTTTGTTCAGGACCAATTGCAGGAGAAGGATTTGATCGTCGTGGCTCCCACCGTGGATGCTGCCGTATGGTATTATTCCGAGTTGCACGGAATTCCGGATATTTATTTTGACTCCCGCAATTCAGACTTCCAGCGCGCGCTCGTCCTGGTCGACCTGGCTGAGGGGCAGACTCCGGCTTCGGTGATTGCCGCCCGCGGTCCTGCCCCCGACTTATTGGAAGTCAATTCTGCCAGCCTCCTGGATACATTCGGTGACCTGCAGGTTTTCGAAATGGCGCATAAGTAGGCATTGATATGAAAGAACACTTTCTGAAGCACATCCTTCGTGAACGTCCCTGGATGTGGATACTGGCTTTGACACTCGCGCTCGTGGGAGCCTTTGGCCTGCGGATGGTCAACCTGACCAACCCTCCGCTGGATTTCGCTTCCACCCGCCAGCTATTTTCGGCCCTTAAAGCCCGCGGTATGTATTACCAGTATCTAACCAATGTTTCTGAATCCCAACGCCAGCTGGCCATGGCCCTGGGAGATACCGGCATCGTCGAGCCGCCAGTCCTGGAGACTCTTGTCTCGCAGACCTACCGCCTCGCCGGTGAACACCTGTGGATCGCCCGGATCTATTCGTCGTTGTTCTGGATCCTGGGCGGGCTGGCGCTCTTCCTGCTCATGCGGGAGTTCGCCTCCACCGGCCCCGCTCTTATCGGGACCCTGTTCTACCTTTTCCTGCCTTTCGGAGTCATTGCCAGCCGCACTTTCCTGCCGGATCCGCTCATGGTTTGCCTGATCATTTTTACCCTGTGGGCGCTGTTTCGCTGGCAGAATACCGCCACATGGAAATGGGCCATCCTCTTCGGCCTTCTGGCAGGCACCACCCTGTTTGTCAAGAACTATTCCGCCTTTTTCATTGGGGGGGCTTTTGCGGCGGTGGTCCTCAGCAGCAGGGGAATTAAGCGTTTCCTGCGCGACCCGCAGGTGTGGGTGATGGCCGTCCTTCTCATCTTGCCGATGGGCCTGTACATGTTGTACGGCATGCTTAAGTTGAACATGGGCAGCCAATTTGCCTTGCGTTTTTTCCCGAGCATGTGGATCGACCCGGCTTTCTATTTCCGCTGGGCTTTTACCGTCAATGTGAATATCAGCCTGGCGGTGACCCTCTTTGCAGCCCTGGGAATATTTCTATCCACCCCGCGCGAGCGCCCGCTCCTCATCGGCCTGTGGATTGGCTATTTTCTTTTTGGCATGACCTTTCCTTACCATATCTATACCCATGACTATTACCAGCTGCCTTTCATCCCCATAGTGGCGCTTTCACTGGCCCCCGGCTTCAGGCTTCTCCTGGACCGCTTTTACGACCGCAGCCCAACGATCGTCGCCCGCCTGGCACTCCTGGTGATTGTGCTGGTAGGGATTGCCGTCCCCTCGTGGTACTCACGCGACCTGATGGTAAATTCGGACTACCGCCACGAACCTGCCTTCTGGGCTGAGATCGGCGATAAACTTGGCCATGCCAACAATGTCATCGGCCTGACCCAGGATTACGGCTACCGGCTGGCCTACTGGGGCTGGCAGCCTTCCGCGGCCTGGCTGACCAGCGCCGACCTGGGCGTGCGTTACCTGGCGGGGCAGAATGTGGATATCCTGAAGAACTTTCGCGAGGATACCGCCGGGAAGAAATATTTCCTGGTCACCATGTTCGGCGAGCTCGATAACCAGCCGCAGGTGAAGGACTTGCTCTACCAGAATTATCCCGTCTATGCCCAGACGGACGAATATATTATCTTTGACCTCGAACATCCCCTTCAAGCTCAACCTTAGTGAATAAATGTTAAGCGAGACCGGAAGCAAATTATTTGGCAAAGCCTGGCAGAAAACAGCCTTGATCGCAGTGCTTTTTGTGGCGGCGCTCGGCCTCCGCCTTTACGATCTGACCGACTTGCCCAACGATTTCTATATGGTGCGGTCCTATCACTCCTTGTTGATCGCCCGCGGCATGTACTATGAGCATTTATCGTCGGCGCCGGAGTGGCAGCGGGAAATGGCCGTCGCTCAATGGAAACAGGAGGGTTTGATCGAACCTCCCATCATGGAGAGAGTAACCGCCTGGACCTACGGCCTGATCGGCGAACATATCTGGGTGGGCCGTCTTTACGCCTCCCTGTTCTGGCTTCTGGGCGGAATTGCCATCCTGCTGCTGTCGAGAGAATTCTCCATGCAGGAGGGCGGCCTGCTGGCCCTGGCGTATTATCTCTTCGTTCCTTTTGGTGTGACCGTCAGCCGTGTTTTCATACCCGACCCGCTGATGGTGGCCCTGTGTGCCTGGGCGCTGTGGGGGCTTTACCGCTGGGAGATGCGCCAGACCTGGAGCTCAGCATTCCTGGCCGGAGGATTGATGGGGCTGGCGATATTGGTAAAGTCGGTGGCAGTTTTCCCCCTGCTTGGAGCAGCGGCGCTGATGGTATTCAGCCGCGGCTCCCTCAAACGCATCCTGGCGGATAAGAAAACCTGGACGGTGATTGGGATCACAGCGGCTCCCACAATCCTCTATTACATCTATGGCCTCACCACCAGCAACCTGGGCAGTCAATTCAGCCTGCGCTTCTTCCCAACTTACTGGAAGGACCCTTCCTTTTACGGCCGCTGGTTGTTCCTGGCCGCCGGCTTTTCCGGCTTCGCGGCCATGCTGGCCGCGCTGGTCGGTATCTTATTATTCCCCTCAAACAAACAACGGGCCATTGCCATCGGCCTGTGGCTCGGTTATATCTTATATGGTTTTGTGTTTGCCTATTATTTCATTACCCATGACTATTACCATCTTCCCCTGATCCTGGTGGTGGCTGTTGGGCTCATCCCGGTCGGAAATTTCCTCTTCCGATCCATCGCCCAGTTGACAAATCGGTGGGCCCGCCTGGCTTTCGTGGGGATCCTCCTGTTTGGCGTGGTCATGCAGATGTGGGTGTCGCGAAACTCCATGGCGGTGGCCGATTACCGGCCGGAGGCGGCCTACTGGCAGGAACTGGGCCGGCTGATCGGTCACGACAAAAAAGTGATCGAAGTCTCCGGCGATTACGGCTACCGCCTGGCCTATTTCGGCTGGGTGCAAGGGGTTTATTGGCCGGCCACCATGGACACAGGTCTGCGCGAACTGGCCGGGCAGAATGCGCCGGATTTTTCGACCGAGTTCGCCAACTACACGGCCGGCATGGACCTGTTTGTGGTCACTTCCCTGGACGAATTGAACCGGCAGCCGCAACTGCGGGATTATCTCTCGACCCATTACCCGGTCATGTCCCAGGGGGATGGCTATCTCATTTATAATCTGAAACCCTGACCCATGGCTGATCCCAACCTGCCTCTCGTTTCGATTGTCACGCCTTCTTACAAGCAGGCTCGTTTCCTTGAAAGCACCATCCGGTCGGTGCTGGAACAGGATTACCCCAGGCTTGAATACATCATCGTGGATGGCGGTTCCACTGACGGCAGCGTGGATATCATTCAGCGCTATGCGAACCGGTTGGCCTGGTGGGTTTCTGAAAAGGATAAAGGCCAGACCGATGCCATCAACAAAGGCTTCGCCCATGCCAACGGCGAGGTTCTGGCCTGGCTGAATTCGGATGATACTTACCAGCCCCATGCCATTGCACAGGCGGTTGAGTTTTTACAAAACCACCCTGAGGCGGGCATGGTCTATGGCGATACAAATTTTATTGACGAGAATGGGCGCACCATCGGGCGCTTCCGGGCGGCCCAGACCGATTTGCGCCGCCTGCGCCAGGGCTATGTTCACATCCCCCAGCAGGCGTCTTTCTGGCGCGCCCACTTGTGGAAGCAGGTTGGCCCGCTGGACCCTTCATTTTATTTTGCGATGGACTATGACCTGTGGGTCCGCCTGGCCGCGCTGGCTCCCTTACAATACACTCCGCAATTATGGGCCAATTTCCGCCTGCATACTCAAGGGAAGACCATGGCGGCGGACGATCGCTGCTGGCCGGAGATGCTCAGAGTCTATTATCGTGACGGCGGTTCGAAGTTCGGCATCATGCCGTTCAAATATCGCCTGCGCAAACTCCTTGCCCCGCTCCTCAATGCCCGTCTCCGCCGCCGGCTAAAGTAGGGCGAGAGGTTATCCCTAACCGGTCGTGCCATTGATCAGTGAGCGCCTGCGCAAGAGGCTACTAGGCAAGGGGTAGAGCTACATTTTATATAAGCGCAACGCATGAGGCTCCGCTACCCTTTCGTGGTAAAATTTTCCAATCCTGCGATAATTTCATCAGATGCCCATGCAGCAAACGCCTATTTATGATTCGGCCCAACTAATCCCGCATGCTCTCCAGGAGCTTAAGGAAACGGGGAAATACCGTCACCTGTTATTTCAATTGATACGGCGCGACCTGCTTACCCGTTATAAGCGCTCTTTTCTTGGCGTAGCCTGGACCATGCTGAGTCCGCTGGGGACGATGCTAATACTCAGCATTGTCTTTTCGGGTTTGTTTGGCTCAACCACCCGCGCATACCCGGCGTATATCCTAAGTGGCTTAATGGCCTGGAATTTCTTTTCCCAAAGCACAACCTATGCGATGAGCAGCCTGGTTTGGGGCGGGGGGTTATTGCAGCGCATCTATGTCCCCCGGGCTTCTTTTGGCCTTTCAGCAATTGGATCGGGCCTGGTGAACTTCCTCCTGGCATTAGGCCCCCTATTCATTGTCATGGCCATAATGAAAGCACCGATACGGATCACGGCGCTCTTTTTGCCCATTCCAATAATTCTACTGGCTTGTTTTTCACTCGGCCTGGGCCTGTCGATCTCGACCATGGCAGTCTATTTTCCCGATGTGGCCGAAATGTACCAGATCCTCTTAACTGCCTGGATGTACCTGACTCCGATCTTTTATCCTGAAGCGACGATTCCGGCAAAATATCAGTTCATCCTACGCCTGAACCCCATGTACTACCTGGTCAAGCTCTGGCGTTTGCCTTTGTATGACGGAAAGTGGCCTACATGGGGCGAAACCTGGCCGGCTGTTCTCATCGCGATTGGTATGCTGCTGGTGGGATGGTTTTTCTTTACTTCAAAATCCGATGAATTTGCTTACCGTGTCTGAAATCGATAAATCAATGACCGAAGTAAATACTCCTCATCCTGATTCTGCTGTC
Source organism: uncultured Chloroflexia bacterium (assembly GCA_963831885.1). Lineage (GTDB taxonomy): Bacteria > Chloroflexota > Anaerolineae > Anaerolineales > Villigracilaceae > UBA877. The sequence goes on from CAWHSJ010000008.1 coordinate 393,736, forward strand.
CATCTGGAGGATGTTTCCGTCCGCTATCGCGTGCCCACTGAGCGTATTGGTACCTTTAAGGAATATATGATCCGCACTCTGAAGCGGAAAATTCAAATGCGGATGTTCTGGGCCGTGAACGACATTACTCTGGAAGTAAATCGAGGTGAGGTTTTCGGGTTTATAGGGGACAATGGGGCGGGGAAGAGTACGCTCTTGAAAGTTGTTGCCCGCGTACTGCGCCCCACCAAAGGCAGGGTGATTGTAAGGGGGAGAGTGGCACCCCTGTTGGAATTGGGAGCCGGTTTTCACCCTGAACTGACCGGTAAAGAGAATATCTTCCTGAACGGCGCTTTGTTGGGCTACAGCCATGCTGAGATGCAAGAAAAATACCAGCAGATTGTGGATTTTTCCGAACTCGGCGGGTTTATTGAGGCTCCAATCAGGACTTATTCCACGGGCATGTATGCGCGCCTGGGTTTTTCCGTGGCTACCGCCCACGAGCCTGATGTTTTGATCGTGGACGAGATTTTAGGAGTGGGGGATGAATCCTTTCAACAAAAGTGCGCCGATCGCATCGCGCTGTTCCGCCAACTGGGTACCTCGATACTTCTCGTTTCCCATTCCATGGACCTGATAAAAAGAATGTGCCAGAGGGCGGCCTGGTTGGACCACGGAAAATTAATGGCTATGGGGGAACCTGCCCAGGTTATCCAGGCATACCATGAAAAGGAACGCTGAGAAAATGGAATTTCTACGAACTGCCATTCCAGATTTGATAGTGCTTCAACCAAAAGTAAAAGGGGATGAACGAGGTTTTTTCATGGAAACCTTCCGGGCAGATGAATTCGCCTCAGCCGGAATTGCCGGGCCATTTGTTCAAGACAACCATTCCGGGTCCCAGCAAGGCATTTTACGCGGCCTGCACTACCAGATTCACCAGACGCAAGGGAAGTTAATCCGGGTGATTTCAGGGGAAATTTTTGATGTGGCGGTCGATCTGCGCCGTAGTTCAAAGACTTTCAGCCGCTGGGAAAGCATTCGGATTTCCGCGGAAAACAAAAAACAATTGTGGGTACCGCCGGGGTTCGCCCATGGTTTTTATGTATTAAGTGAATGGGCTGAAGTAACATACAAAACTACGGATTACTACGCTCCGACCTGGGAACGCTCCTTGTTGTGGAATGACCCGGCTGTAGGGATAGAATGGCCGCTCATTAAAGGACAGCCTCCAATGCTCTCAGGAAAAGATGCACAAGGATGTTTGTTGTCAGAAGCAGAGTTATTTGATTAGGATGAGTGGGATGAAAAACATACTGGTTACCGGCGGCGCAGGTTTCATCGGCTCCAATTTTGTACGCTACCTCCTCCGTACTGAGGCAGAGATACGGATCATCGATCTGGATGCACTCACCTACGCAGGCAGTTTCGAGAACCTGAAAGATCTCCCCAATGAGGCTGTTCATACCTTTGTAAAAGGTGACATTTGTAATTCGGAGCTGGTGGTGCGTTTATTGCGAGAACATGAAATTGATACCATCGTCCATTTCGCCGCCGAAACCCACGTTGATCGTTCCATTTCGAACCCCGGCGGCTTCATCCAGACCAATGTCGTGGGAACTTTCACACTTTTGGAAGCCGCCCGCCAGGTGTGGCTTCAAAATCCTCCAATTGCGAAAGATAAATTCCGTTTCCACCATGTCTCCACAGATGAGGTTTACGGATCACTTGCACCCGGCGAACCTGCCTGGACCGAAGAAACGCCTTATGCTCCCAATTCCCCTTATGCGGCTTCCAAGGCAGCCAGTGACCATTTGGTGCGGGCTTATGGACACACGTATGGTTTACCTTACACGCTAACCAACTGCACCAATAATTATGGCCCTTACCAGTTTCCTGAAAAACTGATCCCTCTGGTGATCTTGAACGCCCTGGCTGGTAAACCATTGCCGGTCTACGGAGATGGCCAGCAGGTCCGGGATTGGCTGCATGTCGAAGATCATTGCGAAGCCATCTCCCTGGTACTAAATCGGGGTTTGCCAGGCAGCAGTTACAATATCGGCGGAGGCAACCAGCCCGCCAACCTGACGATCGTTGAGACAATATGCGATATCCTGGATGAATTGCTGCCGGATTCGCAGTATAAACCACACAGGCAATTGATCCACTTTGTCAAAGACCGGCCCGGGCATGATCGTCGTTACGCCATGGACATTCAAAAGATCAACCAGGAATTGGGCTGGCGTCCACGCCACACCATGGAAAAAGGATTGCTGGAAACTGTTTCATGGTATCTGGCACATGCCGATTGGGTGTCTGCCATTGGCGGGCAGGCGGAATATCAGGACTGGTTGGAAAAGAATTACACCCGCCGGTAAGAATTGGAGGATAAATGAAGGGAATTATTTTGGCCGGAGGCAAAGGTACGCGCCTCAATCCACTTACGCTCTCGATAAGCAAACAATTGCTGCCGGTCTATGATAAGCCGATGGTCTATTATCCTCTTTCCATGTTAATGCTGGCGGGGATACGAGAAATATTGGTCATCAGCACTCCTGACGATCTGCCTGCCTTCAAGCGGCTGTTGGGGGATGGTGCGCAATGGGGGCTGCATTTCGACTATGCCGAGCAGGCCGAACCGCGCGGCCTTGCAGACGCTTTCCTGGTGGGGCGTGATTTCATCGCCGGGGAGGCCGTCTGCCTGATCCTGGGAGATAATATCTTTTTTGGCCATGGCCTGGCCGACCTACTTAAAAAAGCGGCCGCACTGAAACGAGGCGCCAGGGTGTTTGCCTACCCTGTCCGCGACCCTGAACGGTATGGGGTGGTTGAATTTGGTCCCGATGGCCGCGCCCTCAGCCTGGAAGAGAAGCCCAAGCAGCCACGCTCCAACTATGCTGTTCCCGGCCTGTATTTCTACGACAGCCGGGTGGTGCAGTTTGCGCAATCGCTCAAGCCTTCCAAGCGCGGCGAATTGGAGATCACTGACCTGAACGGTCTATACATGGAAATGGGCGAACTGAAGGTAGTCCCTCTCGGGCGCGGTATTGCCTGGCTGGATATGGGCACCCACGAATCCCTCCTGCAAGCGGCTAATTTTGTCCAGGCGGTGGAAGACCGGCAGGGTTTGATGATCGCCTGCCCCGAAGAGATCGCTTACGAGATGGAATTCATCGACCGCAAGCAGTTGAAAGCGTTGGCTGCCAACATGAAAAATAATAGTTACGGTGCCTACCTGCGCCGCCTGGTGGAGTAAGCCAAATGGTCCGTATTCTCTTGATCGGAAAAAATGGACAATTGGGCTGGGAATTACACCGCACGCTGGCGACAGTGGGAGAATTGACCGCGGTTGACTATCCGGAAATTAACCTGGAGACCCCTGAATCTGCGCAGGCTTTAATTCGCCAGATTCGCCCCCAGGTGATTGTGAATGCAGCTGCTTATACCGCAGTGGATCAAGCCGAAACTGAGCGGGAACGTTGCCGGAAAATCAATGCAATCGCCCCCGGGGTTCTGGCTGAAGAAGCACGTCGATTAGATTCGTTTCTTGTCCATTTTTCAACCGATTATGTCTTTGATGGTAAAAAAGGGTCCCCTTACATAGAAACAGACACGCCCAAACCACTTAATTACTACGGGCAGAGCAAACTGGAAGGTGAACGCCTGGTACAACAGGCCGGTGCCAACAACCTGGTCTTCCGTACCTGTTGGGTGTACAGCCTGCGGCAGCAGGGAGGCTTTGTTCGCAAGGTGCTTCAATGGTCGCGCCAGCAGGAAACCCTGCGCATGGTGGATGACCAGATCAGCAACCCCACCTGGGCGCGCATGTTGGCGGAAATCACTTCCCAGGTGTTAGCCCGCGGCGGTGAGTATATCCGTGAACACGCAGGGCTGTACCACCTGTCTGGCGATGGTTTTACCAGCCGTTTAGAATGGGCACGCCTGATCCTGAAACTTGACGCCCGCCGGCAAGAACAAATCTGCCGGGAGATCCTGCCAGCTTCGACAGTCGAGTTTCCCACCCCGGCTGAACGCCCGCTGTTTTCGGCGCTGGATTGCGGGTTGTTTAAAAATGTTTTTGGCCTGAGCATGCCCCCCTGGCAGGCCGCGCTTGCATCAGCGATGGATGACAACTAAGAGACACGCATAGCAGCGATATATTTTTTCACCTTGTATCTCTACGCTTCAATGGAATGGTTTACTGTCAAAATATGGCGGTGAAAGAGCAGCCTGTGTAGACGTTGAACACAACGTTAGATTAAATCCATAGGCGTCGCGTTTAGCGGCTTGTTCGATTACTCTGGCGTGTCAGGTCGTTATTCTTCCCGAACAGTCATCAACTGGAGAAATTCTTGATTAACACCAATCCGTCGGTCAATAAATTGGTTTTATCGAACAGACGAAAAATTCGCGGATTTTTGGCCCGAAGTCTTGAAGTGCTTGGCATCGCACGCCTGCAGAGGTTCTTATTGAAAGAAAAGGATCGCCTCCGGCCTGGGACCAGGCTGCCCTACAGCGTATCCAGGAAAGTGTCTATCATTATTCCCAACTACAATGGACAGAAATATTTGGGAGAGTGTTTGGATTCACTCCACCGCCTGGATTTCCCACGTGACCAATACGAGATAATTGTGGTTGATAATGCCTCCTCTGACAATTCCAAAGGTTTTATTCTCTCCACATATCTTGATGTGGTGCTGGTAGAAACTGAAAGAAACCTTGGATTTGCAGGCGGCTGCAATCTGGGGATAAAGAATTCTCGAGGAGAATACATCGTTTTATTGAATAACGATACACTCGTTGATAAAAACTGGCTCAAAGAGTTGGTAGCAGTGGCCGAGCGCGATAGGGAAGTAGCCATAGTCGGCTCAAAACTACTGTACAAGCAGAATCCAGGCGAGATTCAGAATGCGGGGAGTTTTTTGACCAGTAAAGGGGATGGCGGGGATATGGGATCTTCCCAACCCGATGAAGGCCAGTACAATACGACCAGAGAAGTGATGGCGGTATGCGGGGCCAGCATGTTGGTCAGGAGAACGCTTATTGAGGAAATTGGAGCTCTGGATGAGGATTTTTTTGCATATTACGAGGATACAGACTTATGCTATCGAACCAGACTCTATGGCAAGAAAATCGTCTTCGCTCCCCGATCTATCGTTTACCATGTTCATGCGGCCACTTCGGGAGAATGGTCGCCGCTTTTTACTTTCCTGGTTCTGAGGAACAAACTGCTTTTGCATTTGAAAAATTCGCGTCCAGGTTTTTTGTTTAAAGTACTCTTTTTGTATTTTTCACAATTTATTTATGACGAATTTGTGAGGGGTATAAACAGGAAAACGCACATTAAAGTACTGGTTTCCTTTGCAAAGAAACTTCCAAAATTCCTCATCAAGAGGTTTCATGTCAAAGTCGGCGTTAAGAGGGAAAGTGACAGCCGGGTATTGCTCAGACTCGCCCATGTGAAACGCAAGGTGAATGCAGCTTCGGTAAAGAAAATCTGCGTGTATAACGCGTATCTGCCTACGATGGGAGGCGGTGAAAAGCTCACAGCTCATACCATTGCTTTCTTGAACAGCGCTTTTCCAGGCGCATCCATTGACATTCTTTGCCATGTGTCCGAAGCCTATGAAGCCCCCCGGTTTTCTGGAAAAGAGTTTGTCAGAATGCTTGAAAGTGAATTCGACCTTTCTTTAAAAAATACGGCCATCAGATTCGAAAATTTTCATATTAATCCCAAAAGTACCCTGGGTAAAATCAGGCGCTTGATCAAACTTTCCACCATCTCCAGGGAGTACGATCTTTTCATAAATAACACGTTTTCCAGTACGTTGCCGGCACGCGCGAAAGTGAACATCTATTCCTGTATGTTTCCAATGAGATTTGAGCATACCGGGCTCGCATACCTGGATTTGCCGCGCCGGTTTTTATTTGATATGTTTCTTAGGTCGTATGACATGTTTTTAGCAATTTCGCAATATACCCAGAACTGGATTGATAATTTCTGGAAGGTCAACTCTTATGTGCTCTACCCACCAGTTAAAACCATCAAAAATTCCATAAACCGAAACAAAGACAACATTATTATCAGCGTCGGACGGTTCTTTGTAAGCGGGCACAATAAAAAGCAGGATGTCATGGTAAAAGCTTTTATCGAGATGTGTGATAAAGGCTGGGCAGGAGATTGGAAGCTCATATTGGTGGGCAGAAAACATACTGACGACGCCAGTATTAATTATGTTCAATCTTTGGAAGAGGTCGCCAAAGGCTATCCCATCGAGATCAGGTATGACACAAGCGTGGGGGAACTCCAAG
>CAWHSJ010000009.1:0-217058 GCA_963831885.1 uncultured Chloroflexia bacterium
TTTCGCGGGTGTGGTTTAATTTTTCGGGGGAGTAGGGCGCTGAAAGAGGGCTTTACCGACCTTGAACTTTCGCCAAGGATTATCTTTGGGCTTTTTGGATATCTTCTGTGATTCGAGTTGGGCCGACACTGATTGGACGAGTTTCGGATCCAGGGCAGGCGCTGAACGGGGTGGAAGGTTTGGGGGAATCCTGATCCGGGATTGGTGCAATTGGCTTCGCCGCAGTCGGGTCTGTCGACGAAGCCTGGCTTCGATCTTTGGCCATTCTGATTTCCAACGGTCAGAGCAGATGATATTGCGCAAGGCGAGCATAGAGTTGACATGCTTTTCCGCCCAATGCATGCCGGAGCCTTTCAAGCGGGCTTCCACCACCAGCTTATTGCCACTTTCCACAATCCCGCTCCCAATCGGCCAGCCTTGGGCTTGAAAAAGGGGATACTGCATTTGATCTTTTCGTTTTTCCAAATACGCCAGATTGCCAGAAATGGCTTGCGCATCAGGGTGCTGTTGCTGGAGGTGGTGAAATTCCAGGAGCAACTTATCTGGGCCTGCCTGTTTTAGGAAATGGAGATGTTCTCCCAACCAGGCCTGGCTTTTTGGGGTGTGCTCACCATATAGAAATTCTCCGATCTCGTTCACATGCTCGGCCGCATGGGGAAAATCCAGAATGCGGAGCGCATCCGGACAGTGATAATCGATAAAGCCTTGCTCCCAATCGGCTCCATCCACGATGGCGGCTACTTCGGCTGCATGTTCCACTCCCCGACGATGAATTTCCACTAAAGCCAGGCGTTGGAACTCTTCTGCATTCACCTTGCGTGAGAAATAGCTCAAGTGGTGCGTATGAACCACTTTTTCCCCGCACTCTTCCACCGCAGGCTGCACCTCCCCGATCACCAACGTCCTGGCTTCCCCCCACACCCCATGTAACAATGGCACCATGGCTCCATCCACACTGATTTGAATCTTCTCACCCCCTTTTTCTGCCAGCGGCGTTTCTTGCTCCAATCGCTCCACCTCTTCGTTCTGCATTTGCTCATACGCCCCTCCAGCTGCTTCAGTGTACCGCTGGCTCACAATCTCACTCACCCCGATCCCCATGAAATCCGCCAATAGCTCTGTCGCTTTCTCAAATGGCATCCAACTCGCCAATCGCACCAGGCACTCATGCCCATGCGGCGTGAGCACTCCCGGCAATAATTCCAATGCTTCATCCAGGGGGAAAAATCCCTTGCCCACACCGTGGACAAACTTCATATTCCCGCTCCAACTCTACTGCCTGGCCTCCCCGCGTAGATAACTTGCGCTTCTTCTTCCCCTTTTTCTCCAACTTCATCCCACACGTCGGACAATATGCCACTTCAATCATTCCCGCACTACTGATGGCCGCATCCGCAATCATCTTCGCCCGCAGCACCGCCAATCGTTGGTCAATTTCCGCTTCAATCTCTCGAAATGTCGCTTTCGGATGTTGTTGCCGCCATTCCGCCATCCCGCTGATGATCTCTTCACTCATCCCGTTCCATTTCCTGCGCATTTCCTCGCCGTCCATGCCGCCTCCTTTCACCTCCCCCTATCTTACTCCTCCTTTTCCCGAAATTTTATGCCACACCCAGGCTAGTCTTCTGACGGGAGTTCAGACATTTTAAGGCGGCACAAAATTGGCCCGGCGGACGTTCTTCGACCGCCGGGCCAATTTTTGCCGTTCAAATCCCGCATCACTTCATCGTCGCCGGCACCCAGGTCGAGAAAGTGGAAAGGTGCCCCCACAGCGATGTATAGAAAGTGATGGCCCACAGGACGGCGGTCAGCCCTACGATGATGGCTGCGACCAGTCGAAGAGTTTTGTTCTGTTTGAACCATTTCAAAAAGGGGTAGGCTAATACGCCTCCCAGGCCGGCGGCGATAAAACCGAAACTGGAGACAAGGGGTTCCTTGGTCAGCCCGAGTGAAAAAATGCGGATGCCGATGACCACTGCATCCACACCGGCGAAGAAAGCATAAATGGTCACTGGCATCAAGTCCCAGCCCTGGCTCAGTGCGACTCCCGAGGCAAGGAAGACTGCGCCAAACAGGGTGGTGGCTTCTCCATACCCGATGTTATAACTGCCCGGCAGGGGCCAGGTGAAGCTAAGGGTAAGGCCAAGTATCACCCCCAGCAAACCTACGATGCCAAATCCGGCCGCATAGGGACGCTGGTCCTTTGCATCCATGCCGCTGTAGATATAAAATGCCAGCAACGCCGTGCCGGCTACCAAATTGATCATGATGAGAGTTAGATAATCGATAAACATCCCCGTATCCTTTCGATTGTGGTTAACCAAACAAGATAATTATAATCTTAATTATATTATATATTAGCGATTTGCGCAGGAGAAATTAAAACGAAAGAAGCCCATCACCTGGGCTTCTTTCTGTGGGCGGAATAGGGCTCGAACCTACGACCTCTGCTATGTCAAAGCAGTGCTCTAACCAACTGAGCTACCCGCCCGTCACAAGCGCTGCAGCTTGTCTGTTACATCCGCTTACGACAGCGGGGCATATTATAAACGAGGGTCATTGGAATTGGCAATAGAATATACCCTCGCCATTATGGCTTTCTCAAAGTCGGGTAGTTGGCGGACGGCTTTGCCGTCCGCCAACTACCCCAAGAATCTCTCTTTCCACGCTCCTGGGCGGGAGTCAGGCACCCATTTTGCAGGGTTTTCGATCTTTGAGAAAGCCCTGCCCTTGCCATCGAAATAGGCCGGACCTTAAAAAAACGGCTCCCCTTTCGGGGAGCTTTTGATCTCGTTGTTATGATCAGGCCTTTTTCAAAACCGGCAGACCATTGGCTGTCTCGGCGACTTTGTAACCCTTGGGTACGGCCTCCAGGACGCCCGCCTTCTTCTCTTTTGCGAAGTAATAAAGAGTCTGGGTCTTTCCTGTCTTCGTTGTGGTTACCTTGGCGTGCAAATAGTACATGACTCCGCGATTGTTTGTGTAGCTGAATGCCATAAGAACCTCCATTTCGGCATAAGGGCCTGTACCAGGGTTTGCTCCAGGCACAGGTGAAAGTATTTCGATATTATACAGCATTAAGGTACTACTGAAAACGCCGTTTCAGGTGCGGTATAATCACGCCCGTGACCACCCCGAAGCGCCCCGAAGACCTTTCGGAACAGGAATTACGCCGCCTCTTGCTCGACAAGCGCCATGATTCCCGCCAGAGACGCCTGCAGCGTTTCCGCCGGACCGGACGGGCAGTTTCACTTTCACCGGACCTCCCGCCGGCCGCCATCGAAGATTGGCGTACGCAGCCTCCAGTGGAGACACCGGAAGGAAGGGCTTCAGTCCCCTCGCCGCGCTCGGCCCGCAAACGCTGGTACGACGGTATCCTGTTGACCATCGAAATTCTGGCCATACTTGGCCTGGCTGGCCTGATGCTCAATTGGTTTGGATTGCTGCAATCATTGAATCAGGAAGTCGCCTCGGCGCTCCACCAGGAGACCCTCACGCCCACGCCGTTGATCACGGCGATTATCCTCCCGAGTGGTCATACGCCGCCCTCTTCGGCGGGCGGGCCAAAATTCAACGAGGCTGAGATCCCGGCCCACTTGCTGCCCCTGGTGCAGTCAATTGCCAACCTGCCTGTCCCCACACCGGGCCCGTCACAGGCAATGCGCATCCAGATACCGGCCATCAGCGTGGACGCTCCCATCGTCCAGGGTGATAATTGGGACCAGTTGAAGAAAGGTGTGGGCCAGCATGTCGGTTCGGCAGACCCGGGTCAGGTCGGCAACGTGGTCTTTTCTGCGCATGACGATGTTTTTGGTGAGATCTTCCGCAATCTTGACCACTTGATGCCGGGAGATCAGGTGCTCATCTTCACGGCGCAGCAACAATACGTTTACGTTGTGACCGGCAGCCAGATCGTTTCGCCGACGCAGGTGGAAGTGATGAATCCCACCTCTGAACCAACTGCAACTCTCATCAGTTGCTATCCTTATATGGTTGATAATAAACGCATCGTGGTATTTGCGAAACTTCAAAATCCTTAGGAGAATGTATGAGCAAGAAGAGCAAGCGTCAGGTATCCCGCCAGTATATCAGTTCGGCTCCCGTTCAGGCATCCAGGACAACGGAATTTAATCCGGATTACACCAACGTCAAACATGATTTGCGGCGAATAGGCTTTATCGCCGGGGGTTTTGTTGGCGTACTGATTATTTTGTCGATCTTCCAGAACCAGCTTTTGGCACTCTTTGTAAAATAGCACGACCCATGGACCGGTAATGACCGCCGGGCCACGCTCCAACCGGCATTGATAGGGCTATGCATGTGTCCATGACCTCGGACCTGCTGACCGTTAAACTGGATAAACTTGCCTACGGAGGCGATGCCTTGGGTAGACTATCCGACCCGCTGACTGAGTTGCAGGGCCGGGTAGTCTTTGTGCGTTTTGGCCTGCCGGGTGAGACCGTCCGCGCCCGCCTCATCGAGGAAAAACCCGGCCACCTCCGCGCCGAGCTGGTCGATGTGCTTGACCCCTCGCCTGAGCGGATCACCCCAAAATGCATCCATTATGGAATATGTGGCGGGTGCCAGTACCAGCATCTTTCATATCCGGCCCAACTCCTCGCCAAGACCGAAATCCTCCGTGACCAATTGGTCCGCATCGGAAAAATTGAAAGCCCGCCGGTGCGGCCGGTCGTCCCCTCGCCTCGTGAGTGGAATTATCGCAACCATATGCAATTCCATTTGACGCATTCCGGAAAATTGGGATATGTCGATGTGAAGGGTCGAAATATCATCCCGATCAGCGAATGTCATCTTCCGGAAAAGCCGTTGAACGACCTCTGGCCCAGGCTGGAATTTGATCCCAACTCGGGCTTGGAGCGTGTCTCCCTCCGTCTGGGTGCCGGTGGCGAGATCTTGCTGATACTGGAATCGAACTCCCCCGAAATCCCTGAATTGGAACTCGAAGCGGACCTTTCGGTGGTGCATATGACGGAAGAAGATGTGGTGGTGATGGCGGGCGATAAGGTGATGCTGATCGAGGTCAACGGCCGCCCCTTCCGAGTTTCGGCCGCCTCGTTTTTTCAGGTCAACACCGCAATGGCCGGGAAGATGGTGGAATACCTGCTCGCCAATTTGCCCGTAACACCTGAAACGACCCTGCTGGATATTTATTGTGGAGTTGGTTTGTTCAGTGCTTTCTTCGCCTCCCGCGTGGGCAGGCTGATTGGGATTGAATCTTCTGCCTCGGCGTGCGACGATTTTGGGGTAAATCTGGATGAATTTGACCATGTCGAGCTCTACGAGGCCCCGGCGGAAGACGTGCTGCCCGGCCTGGACGTTATGGCAGACGCGGTCATTGTGGACCCGCCCCGGGCCGGTTTGGATAGGCGTGTCCTGGATGCAGTGGTGGCGCAAGGTCCGCCCAGGCTGGCTTATGTTTCCTGCGACCCTTCCACGCTTGCGCGGGATGCCGCCCGTCTCATTGCCGGTGGCTACCGGCTGGTGGAGGTCACGCCGTTTGACCTGTTTCCTCAGACTTATCACATTGAATCTATTTCACTTTTCGAGAAAGGATAAACTACTATGCGTTGGGAAGAATTGACCGGTGACCTGTTTCCACAAGCTGTCCAGCAATCGGAAGGTGTTTGCCTGCTGCCGCTCTCCTGCATCGAGCGCCACGCGCATCACCTCCCGCTCGGTACGGATATGTTCATCGGCAGGGAGTTGTGCAACCGTACTGCCGCCCTCGAACCTGCCGTCGTATTCCCCGACTTCATCTTTACTCAGATCCTGGAAGCCCGCCACATGCCTGGCACCATCGGTATCGAGCCCGAGTTGATTATCCGTCTTCTGGAAAACGCCTGCCGCGAGATCGCCCGCAACGGCCTTCACAAGATCGTGATCGTCAACGCTCATGGCGGTAATGACAACCTGATCCACTACTTCGCTCAGATCCAGCTTGCCAGCCCGCGGGATTATGTGGTGTATGTGGCCCAGCCCTCCTATGTGACCGAGGCACCCGCCACGGCCGCCCAATGGGAGACGACCGTGGACGGTCACGCCGGGGAACGCGAGACCAGCATGATCATGGCCATCCGCCCCGAATTGGTCAGGCGGGAAGCCCTGCCGACGGACGGCGAGGGGATGCCGCTGGAAAGATTGAAAAAAATACGTGAGCTGGGCACCGATGTGGGTATCTGGTGGTACGCCGACCATCCGACCCACTACTGCGGCGATGGCATCCCGGCCACTGCTGAGAAGGGCGAGCGCTGGATGGAGGATCGCAGCCATGCGCTTGCCAAGGTTGTCCGGGCCATTAAAGACGATCAGGAAACGAAACGACTGCAGGATGAGTTTTTCGAAAAGACGAAGCAGCATTAATCAATTGCTGGCCGGCGGATAACCGCCGGTCAGTTTTTTCTGGTACATCCGTCTCTAATTCTTTGTCGCGAAACCGCGGGATGAATTCAATTTCCAGAATATGGTTAAAAATGCAGTAACTCTTCTCCCAGCTTGTGCAGGGTTGGCAGTGCCGGCATACGAATTTTGCCCATCACCTCAGGTTGAGACGCGAGTTCGGACATTTTTAAGGAACCGGCACAAAATTGGCCCGGTGGGCGTTCTTTGACCGCCGGGCCAATTTTTGCCGTTCAAAACCCCTTTCCCGCAGGCAGCGAGCCATGGTTTCCTTCGCTGTTCGGGAAAGGGGAAGGGGATAGGGCAGTAACCCTCCCTCCATCGTGGCAGACACCCAGAAAAGTCGCATGAATTGAGCTGGAAAAGAGTAATTATTGCATTAATTTTGAATTGTCCGAACTTGAGTCCGGACTTCAGCTTTACCCCTTGACTCTTCGGTTACCGGAGGGTGTACACTCTCTTCGAATAGGAGGCTGACATGAGCGCTGCTTTGGACTTTTACCGCCAGCCTGGCTCGATCACTGAGCCGGGTCCCTTTGCAAGTCTTTTGGACCATTTACCCGCGGATATCGGTGAACTGTGCAAAATCGTTCAGGGAGTCACTATCCACATCTTCTGGACAAAGAGCTACGGTCTCACCCTGCCGGAGGCGCGCCAGGCGGAAGTGCAGTTGCGTACCCTTCAGCGCAGGCTGGCTCGCACCCTGGAGCTGGATCCTCGCCCTCTTACGGAAGCGCGCCCGCAGGAGAAAAAGCTGGTGGGCAATTGCCGTGACTTCTCGTTATTGCTGGTGTCCATCCTGCGGCATCAGGGTATCCCCGCCCGCGCCCGCTGCGGGTTTGGCGCCTACTTCCTCCCGGATCATTTTGAGGACCATTGGGTGGCAGAGTATTGGAATGCGCAGCAGCAGCGTTGGGTCCTGGTGGATGCCCAGCTGGACTCTTTGCAGTGCAATGCCTTGAAGATTCCCTTTGACCCGCTGGATGTGCCCCGTGACCAGTTCATCCTGGGTGGAAGGGCCTGGCAGCTGTGCCGCCGCGAAGGCGCGGACCCGCATCGTTTCGGCATCTTTGACATGCATGGGCTGGGGTTCATCCGCGGTGATTTCGTCAGGGACGTGGCCTCGCTTAATAAAGTGGAACTGCTTCCATGGGATTGCTGGGGCATCATTGAAAAGGCCGCTTTGGCCGACCCGGCCGATTTGGCCTTCCTGGATCACCTGGCCGGTCTGACTTGCGCCGATGTCCCCGACTTCGATGCGCTTCGCCTCCTGTACCAATCAGATGATCGCCTGCGGGTGGACGGCCCGATCCACAGCTATGTGAGTGGCGGCATGGAAAACGTCCGGATAGCTGTTTAGCCTGGGCATAACCGGGTTTCTAAAGAGGTCGGGCTGCGTCTCTTTACTGTGGTACAATGATTCCAGAGTTAAATAACTGGATTAGCAGTGGCAACTCTGCCGCCAACCCAATTATTGGGTGGCGGTATTTTCTTTTGTAGACCGGCATCTCGCCGGAGAGAGAAGTAAAAAATGGATGTACGACTGTATGTAGGCAATATGGCTAAAACGACTTCCGAAGGTGAACTTCGTACGTTGTTTGCGCAAGCCGGGAACGTGACCGCGGTTGAGGTCATCAAAGACCGTGAAAGCGGCCAAAACAAGGGTTTTGCCTTTGTAACCATGCCCGTTCAGGCTGAAGCCGAGAAAGCCATCAGCATGTTCAATGCGTATTCTTTGGCCGAACATGAATTGAAAGTCAATGTTGCCAAACCTCGGGTGGAACGCTAAGCGGACGCTTCGCAAAATCCGGGAACACATCGTGATTAAAATGCAGACCGGCATGTTTTATATGCCGGTCTGTTGATTCTATCCACAGGCTGTGTTTGCCGGGCCCTTTATATCATCCGGAAGCTGCCGCTGGTTTCAACCGCTGTATGCGGCCCTTGCTTTCATCGGCCAGCAGGCGGATCTGGTCCATGATCTTCTCGGTGACATTGCGGACGTGCTGGTGATCTTCCACGTCGCCTTCAAACTGCATCGGTTTCCCCACTGTGATTGCATAAGGACCACGCAAATACCAGTTTGCCTCCATCGGATTGCCATCGATTGTCGAACTGATATGAGTGCAGAGGTCGTGGCGCAGGCAGATCCCGATCGGGATGACCGGCGCGCCGGTCTTTATGGCCAGGCGGGCGGCCCCGGTCCGCGGCGGCAGGAAACTCCCATCCAGCGGGCTGATATGCCCCTCGATAAAAATGGCAACGGATTTGCCGTTTTGGATATACTGGCCGGCTTGCTCCAATGCGCTGCTTCCCTGCTGTAAGGGTACGGGGATTTCCTTCACCTTGTGCAGAAACCAGCCAAATATGGGAACGGAAAAGGCCTTGGCGGTGATAAGCACGTTCATTTGCTTCCGCGAGATGATATGGATCATGAATGGATCGGTAGCGCTGGGGTGATTGGAGACGAAGATCTTCGAGCCCGCCGGCAGGGTCACATGCCGCCGGATGGATAATCTGAGTAGCATAAACCCATAGAACCACAGGAATGCCCATGCGGCGAAATAAAAAATTTTTTGAATCATTTAGAGCCAGACTCCACAACAGGGTATTTGGTCCCTAGTATAGCCTAGGAACCTGTGAAAATTGACCCGCCTTCGCTGTTTGACAGATTTGTCAGGTTGCCTGGTTTGACAATGTTAGATAGGGTCCTTTTATCGCGATTCTTCGATAGAGTCACACGATTATGTTTTTTTGTGCTTTCTTTTCTTTCCTTCGTGCTCCTTTGAGGCCTTTGTGGTGAGAGTTCTTAGCACTTTTCTCGAATGGTACATTGTCGAGCTAGTCACTCCATATTTAAAACCCTTGATACACAAAAGCCCTGCCCGTATCCGAGAATGCCACCATCAGCAGCCCAAAGACCACCAGGACAGACACCAGCACTTGGGCCCACCTGGGCCATTTGAAGAAGATCATTTCATCTTTCTTGCGGTTTTGGGCCCAGTCCAGCAGGATCGCCGGGATCAGTACCAGGATGATGCGCGGATCGGGTATATT
Organism: uncultured Chloroflexia bacterium; assembly: GCA_963831885.1. Lineage (GTDB taxonomy): Bacteria > Chloroflexota > Anaerolineae > Anaerolineales > Villigracilaceae > UBA877. The sequence continues at coordinate 9,475 of CAWHSJ010000009.1, forward strand.
CCAGCCGGTTATATCCCCCAGTGGAAGATGCCCCACCCATATTTCATGCAGCCACACCCAGTCCGGCCCCGCCCAATGCGAAGGCAGGATCAAGCCTGCCAAAAAACGCTTGGCCGTGACCAGGTCCATGCGAAAGGGGATCCAGGCTAAAGTCACGGCCACAAACACAATTGCCGTGCCCAGGATCTGGCGATACTTTGGTTGTTCATCCGGCGGTATATTTGGACCTTTCAACCTGGTAAGACGCTCCAGGGCCAGGTACCCCCCCTGGATGCCGCCCCACAGCAGTAAATTCCAGGAGGCTCCATGCCACAGGCCGCTCACCAGCATCGTGATGACCGGAGGAATGAGGCTGTTGAGGATCTGTTCCCCGCTCGGCGTCCTTTTCCGTAAGGCCCGTGAGATTGGAAAAAATATGTAGTCACGCAGCCAGTTCGAAAGGCTGATATGCCAGCGGTTCCAAAATTCGGAAAAGCTGCGGGATAAAAAGGGCACGTTGAAATTGTTGGTGAGTTCTATGCCGAATAAACTGCTTATGCCTCTGGCAATGCTCGAATAACCGGCAAAGTCATTATAGAGCGCAAAGGCATAGGCTATCAGCCAGGTGAAAAGGATCGTAGCGGAGTAATTGAGTGGGTGAATAAATGCATCTGCCGGGATCAGGGCATTAAGCGGGTCCGCCAAAAGCCTCTTCCTCACCAGCCCGATGACGATCAGCCCCGCCGCCCGCAAGACCTGCTCTTGCGTGAGGGATTTATGTTCATCGAGTTTTGGGAGAAAGGCTTTCGCGCGTTCGATCGGCCCCGCCAGGAATTTCGGAAAATAGAGCACATAAATGTTGAATTCCAGCCACCTCTTTTCCGCTGCTAGCTGGTGCCTGGAAACATCCACCAGGTATGAGATCATCTGTAAAGTGATGAAGGATATCCCGATCGACGCCAGCAGTTGCAAGCCGCCGGGGCCGGCCCCCATCCCTGCCCGTGCCAGCAGGCTGATCAAGGCCGGGATATAAAAATTGCTGTACTTAAGTGCCGCCAGCACAAAAATGTTGAATAAGATCCCGCTCCACAATATTGCCCGGCGGCCTTTTTCCGCCCTTTCAAGCCATCTTCCCAGGAAATAATTGATCGTAGCCACGGCCAATAAAATGCCGGCTAATTCCCACGACCAGCTGATGACGAAGGCTGCGGAAACAGCCAATACCCACCCGCCGCGAAAACGGGCGGGCAAAAGCCAGTAGACCCCGATTGCGGCTATGCAGAAACCGGCAAATAGGAGGGAAGTGATGCTCATTTCGATCCATTCCCTTTATGGATGAAATCTGTATTTAGTTGGTGGGCCAGGACAGCAATTCGCTCTCCCAGGCATCTGCTGAAAACTGGCGCGCCCATATAATTCAAGTGCCAGCGGTTTGCCCGTCCTTTTACTGGAATATCACACGCTTCGGCCGGGATAAAGGTTCCGCCGTCTGACCGGACAACTGTAGCGATGGTCTGCTGGAATTGCTGATGGATCGTCTCTCCCCCCACAAACACATAGAAAGTGGGGTCGACCGGCATTTCAACCACCACGATATCTGTCCCCTCTTGTTTGAGTGCCAGGATTTTTCCCAGGTTATCCAGCCGTTCGGGAGAGATCTGGAAATGGCCATACAGGGCAAAATCTTTGGCGTCTTCGGGATTGTTCGGGTTGGGTGGCAGGTCCACGTTATTTCCCCACACAAGTTCAGGCTCGTATCCGTCGGGAGACGTCTTTTGGCTGCGGGACGTGAGTGAGAAATAGGTTTGAGGGAAATCGGCCCGCATCCAATTTCTGTAAGGCAGGAAATATTGGAGCGCCTTCGAATGATCGATCAACCATCCGACTACATTGAAGTTTCCCTCCTGGTATCTTGTCCACGGGCTGGATAAGAAAGGTACTTGATATTCCAGCCCGGCCGAGGCCATGTAATCTCTCATCTCCGTCACGTAGATTAGCAGGGCGGGGTGATATTTTCTGATCAGGAGCCTGGCTATTAATGAATTGGGGGTGACCGTCAGCCCCTCGACGCCGAAGTTGAATATCCTTAACTTCTTGCCCGTCTGTTCGAAGTTATATCGTTCCATAATATACGGTTCAATGCCGGTGTTGACCAATGAACTGCCTAGCAGGATTACATCCACGCCTCCGTTTTGCCTGGCATAATCCTGTAATCGAAACCATTTAATCTCAAACTGATAATCAAAATTGCCGACCGAACGATAAGGGAAGGTCTTTTGCGCCCAGGTCGTTCGGGCGGTCAATTCCAATAGGAGGCAGACGGCCAGGAAAATGGCCGCAAGCTGGATTAAAAATGACGCGATCGTTCTTTTTGATATAGAGGCTATTGGCATGAAATATTGCAGGCAGGGGGTTTATTAGAGAAAGGGCACGCTAGTATGGATGATACTACCGTGCCCTTTTCTAATCAACGGACCAAATTGCGTAAAACTGTATGAAGGATTCCCCCGTTGCGGTAATAGTTGACCTCGACTTTTGTATTTAGCAGCGCCTGGGCTTTGAAAGTGAAGCTTTTCCCGTCCGCCTGCGTGACCTTCACGGTCAGCTGGCTCTGCGGTGCCATGCTATCGCTCAACCCGGCGATGTCAAAGGTTTCCCTGCCGGTAAGTCCAAGCGACTCCGCATTCTGCCCATCGACGAAACGCAAAGGCAGCACTCCCATGCCGACCAGGTTGGAGCGGTGGATGCGTTCGAAACTCTCGGCGATCACCGCTTTCACTCCCAGCATCAACGCGCCTTTGGCTGCCCAGTCACGGCTGGAGCCGGTGCCGTATTCCTTGCCCGCTATCACCACCGTGGGTACTCCCGCCTCTTGGTATTTCATGGCGGCGTCGAAGAGGGACATTTTTTGGGTCTCGTCTTCGCCCGGTTTTCCGAAATAGAGCGTCACGCCGCCTTCCACTCCGGGCACGAGCAGGTTCTTCAAGCGGATATTCGCAAAAGTACCCCGCGCCATCACCAGGTCGTTGCCCCGGCGGGCGCCGTAGGAATTGAAATCCCGCGGTTGGATGCCGCGCTCCTGCAGGAAACGCCCCGCCGGGCTGTCGATGGCAATGTTGCCGGCCGGGGATATATGGTCGGTGGTGATCGAATCGCCCAGCAAGGCCAACACCCGCGCACCCTTGATATCCTGGATGGAGGGGACTTCCCGCGTGAGCTCCTGGAAGAAGGGCGGGTGATGGATATACGTGGATGCCTCGTCCCATTGGAACAGGTCGCCGCCGGAGACTTTAATATCTTTCCACATCGAAGAGCCTTCGAACACACTGGAGTAACGCTCCTCGAACATGTTTTTGTGTAAACTGGCCCCGACCACCTCCGCCACTTCGCCGGTGGTTGGCCAGAGGTCCTTGAGGTAAACCGGCCCGTCTTTGCCCATCCCGACGGGCTCGGTCAGCAGGTCAATGTCCACCGTGCCGGCCAGGGCATATGCCACCACCAGGGGTGGTGAGGCCAGGTAGTTGGCCTTGACCAGTGGATGGACGCGCCCCTCGAAGTTCCGGTTGCCCGAGATGACCGCCGCCGCCACCAGGTCGGACCCGCTCACAGCTTTAGCCACCTCCCCTGGCAGTGGTCCGCTGTTGCCGATGCAGGTGGTACAGCCATAGCCGACCACGTTAAACCCCAGCTTTACCAGCGGTTCGATCAAACCGGCCTGGTTAAGATAGTCGGTCACCACGCGGGATCCCGGAGCCAGGCTGGTCTTGACGTACGGTTTGACGCTCAAGCCTTTCTCAACGGCTTTCCTGGCCAGCAGCCCGGCCGCCACCATCACGGATGGATTGGAGGTGTTTGTGCAGGAAGTAATGGCCGCAATGACGACTGCGCCCTGGCCGATCTCGTAAGAACCGCCGTTCGTGCCAACCTTCGCCTTGCGGGTTACCGACTCGGGCTTGAGTTCATAACCGCGTTCCTTGACCGGTGCGGTGAGCGCTTTTTCAAAAACGGACTTCATCTCGCTTAGAGCCACCCGGTCCTGTGGGCGCTTGGGCCCGGCCAGGGATGGCACAACCGCTCCCAGGTCCAGCTCGAGTGTGTCTGTGTACTCCGGCTGGGGGCTGTCTGCTTCCCTGAACAGTCCCTGTTCCCGGTAATAGGCCTCCACCAGTTCCACCTGTTCGCTCTTGCGGCCCGTTTGGGCCAGGTAGCGCAGCGTTTCGGCATCCACCGGGAAATAGCCCATGGTGGCACCGTATTCAGGCGACATGTTTGCCACCAGGGCGCGGTCCGGCAGGGACATGCTCTCCAGGCCCGCGCCGTAGAATTCGACGAATTTATCCACCACGCCTTTCTTGCGCAGCATCTGCGTGACGGTCAGGACCAGGTCGGTGGCTGTGACCCCCTCTTTGAGTTTGCCGTGCAGGTTGAAACCGATCACATCCGGCAGGAGCATGTCCATCGGCTGCCCCAGCATGACCGCTTCGGCTTCGATGCCGCCCACGCCCCAGCCCACCACGCCAAGGCCGTTGATCATGGTCGTGTGCGAATCGGTGCCGATCACCGTATCCGGGAAGGCTACAACTTCCGCCGCCAGGGTTTTCGTCATGACGACTGGTGCCAGGTATTCCAGGTTGATCTGGTGGATAATGCCGGTCATCGGCGGGACAACCCGGAAGTTGGAGAATACTTTTTGACCCCATTTGAGGAATTCATACCGCTCCCGGTTGCGCTGGAATTCCATTTCTGCGTTGCGCTGGAGTGCATCTGCGCTGGCAAAGAAATCCACCTGGACGGAATGATCGATGACCAGGTCGACCGGGACGAGCGGATTGATGGATTTCGGGTCCCCGCCCAGGCGGGCCACCGCTGTGCGCAGCGCCGCCAGGTCCACCACGGCCGGCAGGCCGGAGAAATCTTGCATGATCACGCGGGCCGGCAGGAAGGGGATGCCCGGGCGGCCTCCCCCGGCCCCGCCGGTCGAGGCGTCCGGGACCCAGCCGGCGATATTCTTGACATCTTTTTGGGAGATTTCGTTGCCATTGCACTGGCGCAAAGCGGCTTCGAGCATAACGCGGATCGAATAAGGCAATTTGGCCAGTTTTACCAGGCCCTCTTTTTCGAGCGCTTCCAAACGGTAAATGATATATTGCCTGTTTCCGACCTGTAAAATGCCGCGCGAATTAAAAATATCGTTATCCATAGCTGCTCCTGCAGAGATATAAAAGGCACCCGGCTTGTGCTCCGGATGCCCATCAGCTCCCGCCCGGGTTGGCTAGGGGCTGCGGGTTGAGGTTCAGTTCAATTCTTTCCTGAGTTCACCTGTCAACTTCTCGCGCTCGGCCTCGGGCAGGAATCCGGCCCGGGCGGCTGCCAGGATGCGGTCCTTAAGCATCAGCCGGGGCATATCCAGCTCCTCGCAGGCGCGCTGGTACTCATCGCTGAGGGTGATTTGCGAAATGGAGGGGTCATCCGTGCCGATGGTGATGCACAGGCCGTCTCTCAGCATTTGCATCATCGGGTGGGAATGAAGGATGGGCGCCACGCCCGTCTGATAATTGCTGGTCACGCAGACTTCGAAGGCCACCCCGCGCTCACGCGCCATTGCCACCGTCGAGGCGTCTTCCACCACCCGCACGCCGTGGCCGATCCGCTCGGCATTGAAGACCTCTATTGCTTCCCGGACATTGGCCGCCCCTCCCCATTCCCCCGCGTGGACGGTCAATTTCAGCCCGGCCTGCCGGGCCTCGCGGAAGACGCTTGCGAACGGTTGGGCGGGGAATTCAGCCTCATTCCCTGCCAGGTCCAGCCCCACCAGCCCGCGCCCGATGCGGTCTGCTGCCAGCCAGGCCACCTGCTCGGCCAGTTCCACGATTTCATGCCGGTTGACGCTGACGATGAGGCCGACTCTCAGGCCGAATTCCTGGGCGGCTTTTTGAGCGCTTTCGCAGACCCAGTCCATCACGTCCCCCAGCGCGAAATGTTCGGCCCGGCTGAGCGCCACCGGGGTGAAACGCAGTTCCAGGTAGCGGATTTTATCGTTGGCCGCATCTTCCACCGCTTCGCGGGTGATGCGGTAAATGACTTCGGGTGAACGATAGAACAACCTTAAGGTGGAGAATTTCGCCAGGAAGTTCTGGTAGGTGGATGGCTCGCTCTTCTGCACCTGCACGAGACTGCTTAACGGGCCGGTATTGATCGGGACGGTGATCCCCCCGGCCCGGGCAATTTCCAGCATGGTCTTGAGACGCAGAGAGCCTTCAAGATGACGGTGGAGTTCGACCTTGGGAAGTGATTGGTAAAAAATTCTTGAGTTTTCCACGGACTAGTGCCTGTGTCGTTTTCGCTTTTTATCCTGGTTCTGCGCCGGAGCCGGGGTCGGGCCAGGTTCATTTGCCTCCACCTGGGCAGGACGAGCGCTTGGACCTGCGCTTGGTTCGGTCTGGACGGCGGCCGCGCGGGGCTGGTACAGGAAGATCCGGCCAATGACCGCCGAACGGATATCCGCCAGCAGGTTTTGGAACATTTCGGACGCTTGACTCTTATATTTTACCAGCGGATCTGATTGAGCATAGGCCTCTAAGCCTACGGATATTCGCAAAGCTTCCACCCGCGTGAGGTAATCCACCCACAGCTCGGTGATGGCGCCTAGCAGTACCTGCCGGTAGATCTGGGTCTGGATGCTGTGGCCCAGTTCATCCACCGGGTCTTTTCCTTCCTTGCCATCCTCCCCCTCCGTATTCGCGGCAATTTGGGGGGTGGTGGAGGGGTTGCCCAGCCGCACCTGTTCGCTTTGACCCCAGGCGCGCCGCTGGGCCGCCTGCGCATTCTGAAGATGCTCGAGCACCTCGTCTTCCAGGTCTTCGGAGTCGGAATTGCGCAGGATTTCCCCCGCCAGGTAGACGTAATGCAGGCGGGTGAAAACCTGCCGCACCTGCCGGTGGGTCCTGGCGTCGAAGGAGGTGCTTGTACCCTGGGCCATCAGGCCGAGCAGGCGCAGCTTGGCCTGGTCGTCGTATTCGGTCATGCGCTCGAGCGTTAATGCCAGGTCACGCGTGATCTGGCCGTCCTTGCCGAGCAGTTTTTCCTGGCGGGCTGCCAGGGCCTGGCGGACGTGCGCCTCCACCTCGTAGGCCACATCCTCCCAGTCGAGCTCCTGCAGTTCATCGGCATTCAGCCCGAGCGGCTCGCCCAGGCGGAATTCGATCGTATTGGCCAGCCGCAGGATGGAGGTGGAGGTTACATAGGCTTCCACCTGGGCGTGCAGGTCATCGGTCAGGTCTTTCGGGTCGTTGACCAGTTGGGTCAACTGGGTGGCATCCAGCTTTAAGGGCGCCCGTACCAGTCCGGAAAATTCCTCCAGGATAACATTGGGCCGGCGCTCCTCGGTTTCGATGTTGTCGGCCAGACCGTCCAGGGCAGTGTCGAGGGATTCCAGCCGTTCTTCGGTCTGCGTTTTTAGATCGGTGCCGGCGCGGTCGACCATTTCCAAAACGGTATTGAGGAAGTGCTCCTGGTCGGCCTGGATGGCGCGAGTGGCCAGGTCGTGCAATGCCGTGGGCAGGTCCGCGGTGGAGTGGCTGAGTTCATCCAGGAGCAATTTGTACGTGAACGGCGGGAAGATTCCCTCCGGGGTATTGAAAGGCGGCTGGACCTGTTCGAGCCAGGCCAGCAGGCGCCAGTATTCCTCGCTTTCGTGAGCTTCCTTGACCCGCCGCTCCACTTCCTGTGAAAGCAGTTCATTCACATCTTCGACCAGGTCTTCCTTCTCGAAGATGCGGTCGCGCTGGGAATAGATGCGCTGGCGCTGGGCATTGAGCACATCGTCATATTCCAGCGTATGCTTGCGGATGTCAAAGTTGGCGCCCTCCACCCTGTGCTGCGACTGCTCGATCATGTTGCTGACCAGGCGGGCCTGCAGGGGGTAGTCCTCATCGATGCTGAAGCGCTCCATCACGCCCTTGACCTGGTCGCCGCCGAACATGCGCATCAGGTCATCTTCCAGGGAGAGGTAGAAGCGCGAAGAGCCCGGGTCGCCCTGGCGGGCAGCCCGGCCGCGCAGCTGGTTGTCGATGCGGCGGGCTTCGTGGCGCTCCGAGCCGATGATGTGCAGGCCGCCCAGCTCGCGCACGCGTTCCATGTCGTCAAAATATTTCAGGAAGTAGGTGGCTTCGGTCTCGTAAATTCCATATTGGGATGGGTCCACTTTTTGGAGGGCTTCCCGGCGTTCCTGCAAGGGCATGTCGTAGGGGTCTTTGATGCCGGCCTTGCGCAGGATGCGGTTCACCCCGTTCAGGATCTCCTCGGCCAGGTCGCCGCCCAGCTTGATGTCGACCCCGCGGCCGGCCATGTTGGTGGCAATGGTCACCGCGCCGAACGCGCCCGCGCCGGCGATGATCATGGATTCCTCGGTATGCTTGCGGGCGTTCAGGACCTGGTGCGGCACGCCGCCCTGCAGCACCGTCTTCAGGCGCTCGCCATCTTCTGCGGCAAGCCCCAGGGCATCCAGCAGGCGCGGCAGGTTGGATGCGTCTTCCGGGTTGAGCGACAGGCCCAGTTCCTTGGCCATCGGGCGCAGGTCTTCCGGGCGGAGCTGGTCGATGGGTTTGTTCAGCGGTTCGAGTTCTTTGATCAGCCTTCCATCCTCGATGCGGTCGTTGGCTTCCAGCCAGACATTGCGGATAAGGATGATCTGCAGCAGGCGGCGGATGGGTTCGGCCCGCAGCCGCCCCGACAGGCGCTCGGAACTCTCGACCGAGCTCGTCCCGACTAGCATCGGGCGTCCCTGCACGTGGAAGACGACGATCTCCCGCACGATGGAGCGCAGCTTGGCCTCGGCGGTGCGGTAGATGACGTCCGGGTAATCCTTGCGGCGCCAGAAGACGACCTGCTCCTCTGCCTCGGCCTCTTTCTCGTTGGTGGAGGCGGACCCGTCCCGGCGGGTGAAGTAGGCGTATTCGTAGCCGTCTTCATCCTTCGCTTTCACTTCCATGAGGGGGGCCTCAGACCCGATGGCCTGGTATTCCAGGTTGGTCGGGATGGGCAGGACGGGCAGCTTGTAGATCTTGTCGAATTCTTCCGCCTCGGTCAGGGCCGTACCGGTCATGCCGGCCAGCTTTTTGTACATGCGGAAGTAGTTTTGCAGGGTGATGGTGGCGTAGGTGACGTTCTCCGGTTCCACCTTGGCGCCTTCCTTGGCTTCCACGGCCTGGTGGAGCCCGTCGGACCAGCGCCGCCCGGGCATGAGCCGGCCGGTGAACTCGTCCACGATGATGACCTTGCCGCCCTGCACCAGGTAATCCTTGTTGCGCTTGAAGAGGTGCTGGGCCCGCAGGGCCTGCTCCAGGAAGCCGAGCAGGTGCGCCTGTTCGGGGGTCACGTCCTCGGGCCGGTCCGGGTCGCGCAGGGGCTGGCCGAGCAGTTGTTCCACGTGGGCGGTGCCGATCTCGGTCAGGGCGATGCTGCGGTCTTTCTCGCTGACCTCGTAATCTTCCTCTTTCAACTGGCGGACGAGGATGGCCATCTTTCCATACCATTCCACGTCGCCGGAGGCAGGTCCGGAGATGATCAGGGGGGTGCGGGCTTCGTCGATGAGGACGTTATCCACCTCGTCCACGATGGCATAATAATGGCCCCGCTGGACCTTGTCCTCGTAGCGGTAGACCATGTTATCGCGCAGGTAATCGAAGCCGAACTCCGAGTTGGTGCCGTAGGTGATGTCGGCCTGATAGGCCTCCGCCCGCTCCACCAGGCGCATGCTGTCCTGGTCTTCCCGCGGCGACTGGCGGGAGGGGTCGTACAGGAAAGCTTTCTTGCCGTTCTCGGTGGCGGCGGCCATCTGCAGGATGCCGACGGACAGGCCCAGGAAATGGTAGATGGCGCCCATCCAGCGGGCATCCCGGCGGGCCAGGTAATCATTGACCGTCACCAGGTGGGCGCCTTTGCCTGCCAGGGCGTTGAGGTAGAGCGGCAGGGTGGCCACCAGGGTCTTGCCTTCGCCGGTGCGCATCTCGGCGATCTTGCCCTGGTGCATGACGATCCCGCCGATGAGCTGCACGTCGTAATGGCGCTGGCCGATGGTGCGCTTGGCCGCCTCACGGACGACCGCGAAGGCCTCCGGGAGGATTTCATTTAACACTTCCTGCTCCACCTTGCGGAGTTCTTCGGCCTCCGCCTTTGCATCCTCCTCGTTTTCATCCGGGATGGGCTCGGCGGGAGGCGGCAGCTCTTGGGCCAGGCGCTGGCGGAACTCTTCGGTTTTTGCGCGCAGGGCCTCGTCGCTGAGGCCCTCAAATTCGGCTTCGAGGTCGTTGGTCCGGTCTATAATTTCGGTGGTTTTTTCGATTTCGCGCTTATTGGGGTCGCCCCCAAAGGCTTTGACAAATTTCTGGAGCATGGAGTGTCCCTTTCGGGGAGATTATAGCATGGGCAGAAAAGCCGCGCTATTAGAGGCGTATAAGAAAAAAGGCCTCGTCTCCTTGTAGGGGCGACCCAACGGGTCGCCCCTGCGCGTCATCATGAAAGGATCTTCTCCATCAAAAATGTCCCCCGGGTCTGCCTGTACCCAAACTTGCGGTCAATGGCGATCATCGGCAGGTTCTGCGTATTGTGACGGGTATGGACCGAGTTCACCTTCAGCACTTCCCGGGCATAGCGCAGCGCCAGCACCTTCACCGCCTGCCCCAGCTTGCGCCCCCGATAGGGGATACCTACGCCGGTGAACAGGTTGTAGGCGTAATCGACCCCCTCCATGCGGGTGATGGCGCTCATGGCCGCCCACGCGCCGCTAGCCGCCTCGATGGCGATGATCTGCCCGCCCGGCTTATACCAGTCTGATTGGCAGGGACTTTTCTGGAAATCTTCGAAAGACGCCCACACCGGTTCGGCATTTTGGCCGGGAATGGTCAGGCTAGTGGTATTGTTGAGCTCATAAAGCTTTCGCTGGGCTTCTTCCGTGTTCCCCAATTCTTCCATGGAAGTGAAGCGGAAGCCTTCGTTTTTCAGCCGGGTAATGAGCGCATCGTAGGGGCGGTCATCGAACGCGGCCAGGTCCAGCTCCATTCTGAAATTGTGGCGCTGTTCGCTGAAACCGCGCCGTTCTATGAAGGCCCGGCTTTCAGGGGAGTTGTCCAGGACGCGCACGCGTAAATTCTTGGTGCAGGCCTCTTCGACGGCCGGCAGCAGGTCCGCGTACAGGCGGCGGCCGGCCCCCTGTCCGCGCTGCTCCGGCTTGACCACCAGGTAAAAGGAGACCCAACCCGGGGTGATCTTGTGACGGTACGCCCAGCTGAACCCCAGCAGTTCGCCCTGCTCGTCCTCGGCCACCCTGAAGCGGACGAGCTGGTCCTGGTTCTTTTCGTAATCCCTGCAGAGGTCCGCTTCCGAGGTGGTTTCATCTTCCTGGCTGGTGATCAAGGCGGCGATCTGGCCGAAGTCACGCTCCGGGCACGGTGGCCGCAAACTGATGGTTTTCATGGATTTTCTCCTTCGTCAATCCGTACTAACGACTTATAGTAACGACTTTAGTCGTTTCTTCCCATACCCGTAGTAACGACTTCAGTCGTTCCCTCCCACGCACGTAGTAACGACTTTAGTCGTTCCCTCCCGCACCCGTAGTAACGACTTCAGTCGTTCCCTCCCACACCCGTAGTAACGACTTCAGTCGTTTCTTCCCCTCCCCGTAGCTAGGCGATTTTCGAGGCTCGCAACGCCAGGGCAGTCCAAATGGCTCCCGACAAATCCACAACTCCGAACAGGATGAGGACTGGCCTGGCGTAGCCCAACAGCACAAAGGCGGTAAAAAAGAGAATGGTGACAGAGCGGACAGTGACCGTCCAGCGAAAAAAATCGGTCATTTCTTTCCGAACCGCCTGGGTATAGTAGAAGCTCAAAATCAGGATCAGCATTCCGACCACCCGGATCCATACTTCCGTGGTGGCGGGCAGGGAGAATATCCCCAGCAGAAAATTAGGCACGATCAGCAGGAGGAGGCCGAGCACCACTAGATACAGGCCAAATACAAAGACACTGCGAGCGCTTTTACTCATTTCCTTTACTCCTTTTTCCGACGTCATTGCCTGCGCCACGTGTGCCGCACGCGGTCCACCTGTACCTGCGGTACTGGCGCAGGCAGTGCAGGCAATGTCATCGCTAATTTCTTAATCTTTTCCTTCGTGTTCCTTCGTGTTCTCCGCCTGCCCCGCTTGTCCTGCGTTCTTTAGCAGGGCGTTTTCCCGCGGGGTGGAGATCTCTTTCTTTTCTCCTACCCTGAACCCGCACTTCTCCAACTGCTCCAGCAGCTCCTGTGGGTCCGTCAGCCACTGGCCCCACTTGCGGGAGATGTGCTCGGTCCAGGAGTAATTGTCGTAGGTATAGGTCTCTTTCTTCCCATGCTCCAGGCGGATCTTGGCCTTCTGCTTGACGTAGTATCCCTGGGCCAGGTAGCCTTCGTCCATCACCTGCATGGCCCGCTCGACCATTGCGTCGTCCATTTCGGGGTAGCGGTCCTCGAACAGGGTGAATTCCAGCGGGAAGCGCGGCCGCGGCGGGTACGCCTCCGCCGGGTAACCCATGATCAGCTCCACAAGCGGAAAGACCCGCATTGGCAGCTTGTATTTCTTCTGGATGCGCCCGGCGATGTAGGGCGTGTTGCCCAGGAAGCAGGAGCCGAGGCCGAGGCTTTCCCCCGCGATGACCATGTTCTCGGCCATCAGGGCGGCATCCTGCAGGCCGAAGAAGAGCATGGACAGGTCGTTCGAGACGACCTCCCAGCCGCGCAGCTTCATGAAGCGCTCCAGCTTGTACAGATCCACGCAGATGGTAAACCACAGCGGCGCCGCGTAGGGGGCTTTTTTGCGCGTCAGCAGGACGCTGTAGAGCTGGGCCGCGAAGGGGGCCTGCTGGCCGGCGCGCACGACCGCCTGCAGGACTTCGTCGGATGGTTTCTGGTCGGTATATTTGCGCACGGAGCGGTGGGCGAGCAGGGTTTGGAGGACGGGGTTTTCCATGAGAGAGGTTCCTTGGGAAGAGATTAGGAGGATTGATAATTGAGGATTGAAGATTGAGGATTGTAATCTGTACCTTTTTCAGTATAGCACAGTGAGAGAATGGTGAATGGTTTATAGCGTCCGTTCCCGGCGGAAAACAGGTCAACCAAACGAACCCTGACCAAGTACGTCAGGGCAGGTCGGCAGAATTAGAGGGACAATATTTATTATCGCACCATTCTGAAAATGCGCTACCGCCGCTAGCGGGGGAGGCGGTGGTGGAGGTAACTAATATTATCCCCGCTTGTGGAAAACGTGCGCGTTTATTCGAACCGCGTCGAATGGTGGAAAGCGTGCGCGTCTATTTGAATCTCCCTGTGGAGTTTTATTCGCAGCAAACCCGCAAGGAGCCGCCGGTCTCTCAGGCCTTACGCCTGTCTCAACTTCGGATTGAAGATGCGGTCCAGGGCGGAACCGAGCGGGGCGAAGGCCAGGGCAGGTGGTGCGATCCAGCCATGCCGCAGACTTGCCTGCCTGCGCAAGTATCGCAGGTACTGGTGCACAAAGAACACCTGCCTCCCAACAAAGAACGTTGGGACAGGCTTCGGGCGGTGCAAGCTGTGCGGCTAAAAAACCGCCCCAAAGGCGGCTTTTTATTCCCGGACGGTCACTAATCGCAGGATTTATAGAACAGGCCGTATATCGGCGAGGTCAAGTAGAGACTCGACTGCCACAGGAGCAGCCCGCCGATGAAGAAAGTGTTGGGAGTGCGGTTGACCAGCGTGAGGACCGCTGCCCCTAATGCCAGGCAAAGCAGGCCGATGCCCGCCTCCCACTGGGTTGCAAATAAGGCATTGAGCACCCGCACTTTACTCACCATCTTGGGTGTGCGAAAAAAAGCGGTCCTGGATCGAATAAGGGCCTGAAAACTGGCCAGGGTGACCACCCATCCCACACTGAACATGCCGTACATGGAGCGGAACGCCAGCCCCCACGAGAGTTTCAGCGCGTTGCGCATCACCCAGACGAGCCGCCACAGGTTCAGCAGAATGAAAATGAAGGCCAGGCTGATCCACGGGCCGGTGATCGGCAGGATCGTGAAATGCGACGAGACCAGCTTGATCATCCCCCCTGCCACCAGGAAGCAGACATAGGCGAAATTGAACGCATCGGAGAACCATTGCACGGTCCCGGCCAGATAGAAGTAGCGCTGCGCCTGTGTGAGCTGGTTTTGCGGGTCGACCCAGTGCGCCCACGGCATCAGGGCTTCCCAATGTTTACGCAAGATCTGGACGTTGCCAAAGCACCAGCGGAAGCGCTGCTTCTTTAGCCCGGCGAAGGTGCAAGGCATCAGTCCGCGGCCCAGGCTCCGGTGGAAGTACAACGATTTGTAGCCAAGCTTCAGGACGCGCAGGCTGGCCTCGGCGTCTTCGGTGACGCACCACTCGCTCCAACCGCCGATCTCCTGCAGGATCGACTTGCGGATCAGGCCCATCGTCCCGGAGAAGATGATAGCGTTGTGCTCGTTGCGGACCGGCATGGGCACTTCGAAGAAATATTCGTACGAGTAATACATTGCCTCCGAAAAGGATCCCGGTGCGAAATCCCGGTAATCCTGTGGAGCCTGGATGAAAGCCAACTGCGGATCGGTGAACGCCGGAACCAATTCGCGCAGGAAAAGCGGGTCCACCTGGTAATCCGCGTCGATCACCCCGACGAGTTCCGCCAAGGGCGAGGTCTGGGTCAGGGCAAAATTGAGGGCGCCGGCCTTGAACCCGGGCCAATTTTCAAGGTGGATAAACCGGAAACGCGGCCCCAGCTCCTGGCAAAGTTTTTCGATCGGCCGCCAGTTTTTTTCCTCCGGCGTGTTGTTGTCGAGGACCAGCACTTCGAAGGCGGGATAGTCCAGGACCGCAAGCGCTCGCAGTGTTTCCTCCACGACCTTCGGCGGCTCGTCATAGGCCGGCAAATGCAAAGAGACCATCGGCATAAAACCCGGCGCCGGATCAATCCGTTCAACCCTGTTGCGCCAGTGCACGCGGCAGGTGATGTCGATATTTTCAAACATGTGGGTCAGCGCCACCAGGGAAGCGACGGATTGAAGGAAGAGGAACATCTGGGCCGCCAGGAAAGAGGCGGGCGCCAGGTGGGCGGCAATGGTGATGGAATAGGCATATGCCAGAAAGAGCGGGGTGATGATAATCGTCGTTAGCCAGGCTACCTGGCCGAAGGCGTTCCAATCGCGCAGCCAGCCTATGAAGACAAGCCCAAGCACGGCGGCAATCACGGTGAGGACAATAACTTCCGGTAGCCTGCCGAAGGTGGTCAGCGCCCAGCCGTCGCCTATCCCCAATACAACGGCCAGCCAGACAACAGAGAGCGCAACATGGGTCCGGTGCAGGCGTGTCCCTCCCAGCAACATCAATACCAGGCTGACGGTAAACCAGGCTGCGGCCAGATACAACGCGCGGGTTATCATGGGAGGCTTTCTATGAAGAGAGACGCGCCAGTAACAGCGCGCTCATGGGGATGGCTAGTCCGAGCAGCCCGGCGGAAATCCCCCATACCACCAACACACGTCTGCGGTCATCCCGGGTCAGGCGGCGGGTGATCAACATCGCCAGAGCATATAACGCCGCGAGCGGTGCCAGAACGAGCGTACCCAGCCCGGCCGGAGCCAACCCCACCACGGCCACCGCCAACAGGCGGAACGCCGGAGTGAGCGGTTGCGAGGGTTGATCGATGAACGGCTTTGGAATGGCCCGGTTCTTCGGGACGGTCAATCGCCCTCCGTCGGCGGCGGAAATAAAAAACGATTGATCGTCCTCGCCTTCGTATCTCAGGATGAGCGTCTGGCCGGTCTTAATAGTTCCTCGATATTCTGCGGTAAAGCGATTGACATTGGTAATAATTACTCCCGCTTATCGGTGGTTCTTTTTCAACTATACATCTGATTTCCATGGTTGCCAATGGTTGGCTGTTGCCCATACAGTGCCTGGCATTTTAATGTCAGACAATTAGCCATCCAATCATTGACAACCCCAATCTGCATGCTTCTTGCACAAGGTGGCCACGACCATAGGAGATGGTGTCTGTAGCACACTTTCTTCGCCTTGCCCACCTGCTGCCGGATGGCATGGCCAGGGTATGAACGCTTGAGGCTGGTGTTCTCACCATTCTAATAAGGAAATGAATAGTCCGTGATATAATATAGATAAATTAGGTCGGTTTTATGTAATTAATGTCCCCATTTGCTGAAGTTGTCCATTTTCAGCCTCAATCCAATAATAGGAGAAATTATCATGACAACCATGTTGATGCAGCACACAGTAAAAAACTTTTCAGAATGGAAAAAAGTGTTTGATTCTGCGTTTGAAATGCGCAAATCCGGCGGAGAACTATCGGCCCAGGTTTACCAGGATGCAGGCGATCCCAACAAGGTAACCATCGTTAACAAGTGGAATTCAATGGCCAACGCGCAGAAATTCTCCCAGTCTCCTGATCTGAAGGCAGCCATGGAGAAAGCGGGTGTGGAAGGACACCCCAGTGTCTATTTCCTGAACGAAGTATAAACAAGCCCCAACCGGTTTGACTCTGACCTGATCCTGCCCCTCCTGGCTTTTGGAGGGGTTGTTTTTATTTATCCTGATCCAATGGTCGGTCTTCCGGTCCTTACGCCTGTCTCAACTTCGGATTGAAGATCCGGTCCAGGGCGAAACCAAGCAGGGCGAAGGCCAGTCCGGTGATCATCAGCAAGACCGCCGGCTCGAGGATCCAATAGTAATATCCCTGGTAGGGCGCGGAGTTGACCTGGGCATCGTAGATGATCTTTCCCCAGGTGGGCAGGGAGGGATCGCCCAGGCCGAGGACGGCCAGCGACGCTTCCAGGAACACAAATGCGGGGATGGACAGGACCAATCCGGGGATCAGCAGCGGTATCAAAGGGGGGATCAGGTAGCGGAAAATGATGCGCGGGCTGCTGGCGCCATAGGAACGGGCCGCTTCGATATAAGGGGATTCCCTGACCTGCAGGAAGATGGCCCGGTAGGCCTTGATGGTCCCGCTGAAAATACTCAGCAGGATGGTGATCCCCAGCATGAGCCAGATACTTTTCGAGTAGAAGGTCCCGACCATGACCAAAATGGACAGGAAGGGCAGCACCAGGTTGATCTCGGTGATGCGCTGGATCAATTCATCCACCCAGCCGCCGTACCACGAGCCGATGGCGGAAATGGTCAGGGTCAGGACCGTCACCCCGGCCGAGGCGATCAGGCCAAAAGCCAGCGCCACCGGCGCCCCCCACAGCAAGGCCACCATCAGGTCGCGGCGCATGTGGTCCGTCCCGGCCAGCCCGGCGACTTTCCCGTGCAGGACGAACTCGGCCTCCGCTTTTGAGCTAGTCTCGAAAGTGGAGATCTTGACCTCCAACTGGTACGTCCCTTTCAAGGGGACGAGTTGATGCGAGTTCGGATCCGCGAACAGGCCTTGCTCCGGAGAAACATCCCCCAGGCGCGTCGTCAGGCGGCCGTCCTGGGAAAACCGGTAGGTTGTCAAGGGTTCCAGGGTGAGATTGTCCATGCGGATACGGCGTCCGTCCGGGGTTTTCCAGTGCATCGAAACGAGCGGCTTTTTTTCATCGAAGCGGGCGGTGAAATAAAGCATCAGCTCTTGCGGAAATTCATCGTAGGGAAAATCGAAAGTATAGAGAAGCGTGGTATCCACGCCGCTGCCATTGGGAGCGCTATCTTTGGAAACGGACCCCGTCACGGTCCCGCTCGAACCACCCGTGGAGGCCAGGCTGAACGAGACAGGCAGCTTCTTCTTCAGGAAATAATTCATCCAGATTGGCTGGGCATTCTTCGGGTTCCGGTACCAGTCGGCTTCATTGCCGCGCCAGAGTTGGATGGCCTTGCCATATGGAATGTGGATGGTTGCATAGACGGCCAGCACGACCAGCCCCAGGATGATCGCCAGCCCGGCCAGCGCGGAGGGGTAGCGCAGCATTTCGTGGAAATTCTTCATGAATGTTTTCATACCCTGTTCTTGCCGCCTCCAATTTTTACGCGTGGATCCACCAGCGCGTAAACGAAGTCGAGCAGGAAAACGGTGATCGCCAGCAGGTACGCATAGATGACAGTGATCCCGACAATGACGGGGACGTCGTACAGCCCGATGGCGCGGAATGTGGTCCGCCCCAGGCCGGGCCACATGAAGATCGTTTCGGTGATAATGGCGCCGTTCATCAGGTTGATCAGCAGTAGGCTGAAATTGGTGATGATGTTCGGCAGGGTTGGGCGCAGAATGTAACTTCGTTCGATCTCGCGCGAACTAAGGCCTTTGGCTTTGGCCATCTCAACATAATCTTCGGCGGAATAGATCAGGAAGAATGTCCGCCACTGGTAAATGCTGACCATGATGGCGCTCAAAATAATGGAAGACGCCGGCAGGACCAGGTGCTTCAATACATCCAGGGCGAAATTGACCGGGTTATCCGGAGGCGGCGAGCTGACCATCCCGCTGAACGGCAGGACCTTCAGCGAGGCGGCAAAAATAACGATCAGGAAAATTCCAAAGAACCAGGGCGGTATGGAAGAGGTCGGCGAGAGCGCCACGATCAGCTTATCCCACAAATTGCCATAATTCCTCGAAAGGGCCAGGGCGATGAAAATACTGCTGAAGAAGAGGAAAAAATTCGAAGTGCCCATCAGCAGGAGGGTGGGGGTCATGCGTTCCAGGATAATGACGCGCACCTGGCGGGAACCGCTGTCACTGTTCATATTCTGCGCACGCCCCAGGTTAAGGGTAATGGCATGGACCAGGAAACTCAAATCCCGCACGATGACGGGTTTATCCAGCCCCAGCCGTTTCGTCTCAAGCGCGATGCGTTCCTGTACGAGCTGGTTCTTGGTTTCGGAGGCCATGCTCCGGTAGGCGGGGTTATTAATGATCTGGACCGAGACCGTCTCCTCCACCTGGCCGCGCAGGATCTGGTCCACATACCCGCCCATGTTGGCAATCAGGGTGGTGAGGAAAATGCCTGCCGCCACGGTCAAAAACAATGTCAGTATCCTGACACCGGTGTACTGCACCACCCGCAGGAAGGTGCTGATGGCGGGAGGGATCAAGCGGGCGGATCTTATATTGGATTCAATGGTACGGGTCTCTGTGCTCATACTTCTCCATCAACAGCGGAGAACTGCCGGCAGGATTGGGATAGGGGCAAGGGAAAAGCGCCTTGCCCCTATCATTTCATTTTTTAGAGCCGCTTTACTTTACGGAAAGGACCAGGTCAACCAGGGTGGGGAGGGCTACCGGGATGGCGAGCACAACCACTTCCAGCTTGGCGGAACCGGCCTGGAGCTTGGCGGTCTCCGCTCCACTCAGGCCGACCTTATACTGGCCGTCAGCCACCAGGCTGGCATCGCCGGAGGAGACGATGGTACCGGTCGAGTCAAAGAGCAGGTACTTGACCTCCTGGATATCGCCGGCCGGGTATGGCGTGCCCTTGAAGGAGACATTCACGTCAAAGTTGGCAGGCGACCCGACCGTCACGTCACCGGCGGCAAGGACTTCGGCATCCGGGATCCTGGGTTCGGTGAATTGCATCCACTTTTCCTGGGGATCCACGTAGGACGGGTTGGATTTCAGCGTGGCCGTCTTTTCGACCAGCAGGGCCTTGTCCAGGTAATAGGGACCCGTTCCGACCCACAGGTTTTGGTGGGCCCCGTACCAGGCTTTCAGGTTGGCATAGCGGGCGGAGGCTTCGTCCGCGGTGATGTAGGTCCCCATGGTCGGAGCATACGGGATGGTCTTTGCGGCCAGCGCCTGGTCCAGGTTCTGGCTCAATGTCGCCAGGCTGGCGCCGCCGATGAAACTCATCCAGTCGACCCCCAGGGCATCGGCCTTATCGGTCGTGTATGCCAGGGTTTTGGCTGCCTCGGCCAGGTTCCCCACGGCGACCGAATGCCAGGGGGCATCCCCGAAGCCATAATTCGGCCAAAAGATGAACGTGTAGGCATTGGCTACGTTGTAATCTGCGTCCATATACCAGGTGTCGGTATAATATTCGATGACCAGCGGGTCCTGCGAGGCGATGCGCAGCCCCTTGAATGTCTGCATGAAGGCCTCGGCGTTCGAAACGCGCGATTCGTCGTAGATGGCGCTCTCGGGCTTGGATGGATCGAAATTCTCGATCCAGGACATGACAATGTCAGCCAGGGTAAAGGGGCTTCCATCGTGCCATTTCACGGTCTTGAACAGATCTGCGGGGTAGGTCACGACCACCTTGGCCTTGGCGGTGGCGCCATCCGGGAATCTTACACTGGCAGGGATGAATTTTTGGTTCACCGCATCCCAATCGGCCCAGGCATCTGCAGGGACAACGTTCTGATCCACGAACTGCAGATCGGCCCATGGATTGGTCTTGGCCACCGGCGTGCCATTCACCAGGTACAATTTGGCGCTCTCGATCCGCTGCGGCCAGGACAGGCCGGTGAAGGGGTCGGAGATGACGGGGGCGTCAGCGATGGCGTTTTTGACCGTCCAGTCGACGGTCCAGTTGCTCCCGCCCACCGGATTCCAGGGGTCCACATACAGGTCGGATTGGCCGATGCGGACGCTGCCGCCCGGAACCGTATTGCCATCCTGGTCGACTTTGCGCACGGTATAGGGCCACAGGCGGATCGTGTCGATGCCTGCCCCGATGTCATAGGTGACGGTCCACCCGGGTTGCCAGGCAGAGGCGCCCTTTCCATCGATCAGCCAGATGTGATAAGCCAGGTCCATCGAATCCTGCAGCGCCTGTTTGAAGAGATCGGCGCGTTCCTGCAGGGAGGTGAAGTCGTTGTTGGCCAGTTTCGTCGCGACGGCATCGTATTCGGGCGACGGCGTGTAAGCCTGCCAGAGCGGAGAGAACCCGTAACTGCTCTCGGGAGTATCATTGAACTGGAAACTGTTGCCCTGGTCGCGCTGCAGGGAAGTGACCCCCCAGGCTTCGGTGTAAAGGCTCCACTGCCCCTCGGCAGGATCGCTGCGCAGCCAGAGGGGCGAGGCCTCGGTGGAGGTCTTGTACATGCGGTTCACGGTAAAACCGCTGCTCTCAAGTTGGTTGGCCACATAATCTCCAACCGGCCGGCGGGTCTGGTCGGCATCGGTGCGAATGACGAAGTTCAGCGTGACGGGCTTTCCCTGGTATTGCCATTTGCCGCCGGCTTTCGTCGCTTTCAAGGCAGCCATGCGTGCATCGATCACTTCCTGCGCCTTTTGGAGATTGTAAACATACTTGGCTTCGATGGCGCGGCATACATCGATATAGCGGGCATAATCCGGGAAACCATTGGTGATGGCCACCCATTTCGGGAGCGAGTTGCCGCCGTAGATCTCCTGGTTGATATAGTTGCGGTCCACCAGCCAGTTCATTGCCTGGCGGAGCTGGACATCAGAGAAAGGATTTAGTACGCTGGTATCGGTGAAGGCGACCGGGTTTAGCAGCAGCCCGTAAAATGTGCCATACTGGCTGGACCGCTTCAAATTGGCGTCCTTGATGGCCTGCAGGTCGACCGGGCGTGCCAGGGAGGTAATGTACAGGTCGATTGCATTGGCTTTCAGTTGGGTCACAGCCGTATCGGCCGAAACCACCGAAAAGTCGATTTCGTCCACCCAGCCGCCGTGGTAGTACTGCGGGCCGGATGGTGTGGCTGTTTCCGTTACGTTATTTGCTGCGTTTTCTGTTGCGTCAGCCGGGACGGCCGTCGACGGTGCCGTGGGGGTTCCGCCACCGCAGGCGCCCAGCGCCATGCTCATGATCACCAGGAGCGCAAGGAACGACATGATGCGATTACGAGACATTCTGTTTCTCCTCTCAGAAAATTGAAGGAATGAAAAAAAGGGACAGGCGACCAAAATGGTTGGGTGACCACCTCCTTCGCAGAAAGCCAGGGATGAGATCAAGCAGGTGCCCCGGAAACTGACCCAATAAAGGTCCGTATCCGGTTTCCGGCCGGTGTAACCCGCACCGGCGTGGAATTTTTTTGCCCTTGACAGGCGGATTGCCGCAACCAGCCTCCACTTTCACCCAATCTTTTCCACAGGATCCTGGGCAAAGAGGGTAGTTCGCGGCAATTCCACCGTGGGTCAGCCCGAGTTTCTTGGAGGAGAAAGACAAGGAAAGATCCGGGACACCTGTTTGGCATCATCTGGGTTGCCAAAATGCTGGTCGTGTGCCTGTGGATACACAGTTTCAGGATAGCAAATGGCAACCGGAAACGCACGAACCCCAGGGCGGGTTTCTGGCCCTCCTGCGGAACTATCCGCAGGCTTGTTTTCCCCTACTCTGGAGGGGGAAAGCGCGATCATAAATACCTTCACCAGAGGGGGGACAATTCGTTCCTGGGGAATAATCCGCCGGGTTCGAATTGGTCTATACTGGAAGGGGAGTATGTATAATTGAATTAAGATGAAAACCTGGGCGGCGTTGTCGATCATTGCGATCAGTCTGGCAGGCTTGACCGGTTGTACCCACAGGACCGATGGATCCGGCGCGGGTCAGGCAACTGCCACCCCGGCCCTGGCATCCGCCGGCACCTTGATCCAGCCGGCTCTTTCCTATGGGGAACCGGCTTCCATTATCCGCTTTACCCACCTTGGGGTTGAATCCGGACTCTCACAAAGTTCCATCAATTGCATCTTTCAGGACCGCCAGGGCTTTATGTGGTTTGGGACTCAGGACGGCCTGGATCGCTACGATGGATACCATTTCAACGTTTTCAGGCCAAACTCGGCGGATCCGGGAAGCATCAGCGACCGCTGGATCACCTCCATCTTCGAGGACCGCCAGGGATTTATCTGGGTGGGCACGCGCCTGGGCGGTATTAATCGATACGATCCCGCCATCGGAAAATTCACCCGCTTTATGCATGCGGCTGAAAATGAGCGCAGCCTTTCGAGCAACTATGTGACCTCCATTTTCGAGGACACAGACGGATTTCTGTGGGTGGGGACGGAGGAAGGACTTGACCGTTACCTGCCAAACCAGGCCGGATTTTTGCATTACAGCCTGAATACCCTCAGCGGTTCGGATGATCTCAGTTCTTTCGTATCGACCATCTTCGAGGATCCAGGCGGCGTCCTGTGGGTGGGTTCATCCATCTTCGGCCTCAGCCGTTATGACCGCGACCTGGGAAAATTTGTAAATAACCAACCCAAATCCGGTAGTCCCGTCTCGTTGAACAGCAACAATATCCGCGCCATCCAGCCGGCCAAGGGGAAGGCTTTATGGGTTGCCACTGGCGATGGTCTCGTCCTTTTTGACCCGCTTACCGGAATTGTGGCCCGTTACCAAAATATTCCCTCTGACCCGGACAGCCTGGCCAGCAATGCGATCCAGACCTTATACGTAGACCGCTCCGGTAATCTCTGGATCGGCACCAATGCCGGCCTGGACCGCTTCCAGCCCGGCACGGGGCATTTTATCCACTACCAGCACAACTCGAATATCGAATCCAGCCTGAGCAACAACAATGTGACTGCCGTCTACGAGAGCCGCGACAATGTGATATGGGTGGGAACCTTTGGCGGAGAGTTGAACAAATACTACCGCGGGCAGGATAGCTTCTCTTATTATTCGGAACAACCTGGCAGCTCATCCGGCCTGAGTGGAAACGTGATCTTCAAGATCCACGTGGATACCGATCAAAAAGCCTGGTTAAGCGTCTATGGAGAGGGAGTGGATTGCCTCGACCTGAAGACCGGCACGGTGACCCAAACCCGCAACGATCCTGCCAATCCGGGCAGTCTGTCAGATAACGCGGTCTGGTCTGTTTATACGGATCGCCAGGGAACACTCTGGACGGGTACCTCCGTTGGTCTGGACCGCCGCGAGGCGGGCTCGAATACATTTATCCATTACCGCTACAGCCCGGACTCGCACAAATTCGTCCAGTATTCACCCGCTCAAAATGGCGGTCAGAGCCCGGGCGTCGCGCCCGTATATGATATTCTGGAGGATGGCAAAGGCAACCTGTGGCTCGGGACAGGGGCCGGCCTTGGCTACTACGACCGGGAAACCGACACATTTACCCAGTACCAGCATAATCCTCAGGATCCGAACAGTCTCAGCGGCAATGAAATCGTCAATTTATTCCTGGATATGGATGGCGTTCTATGGGCGGGCTCCTTTTACGACGGTCTCAATCGATTCAGCCCTGGATCCGGCACGTTCGTCAACTTCCGGCACGACCCGCAGGCGCCGGACAGCTTGAGCAATGATTCCACCGTGTCGATTTTTCAGGACGGTCAGGGGACTCTCTGGATCGGCACGGACGGCGGCGGTCTGAACCGATACGATGCTGAAACTAACTCGTTTGCCCATTTTTTCGAAGCCGATGGACTTCCGAGCAATGTCATCAATGGTATTGTTGAAGATCAAAAGGGTTTCCTTTGGTTGAGCACCAACAACGGTCTATCGCGTTTCAACTCACAGGATGGCACGTTCCGCAACTATACGGTCCGTAACGGCTTGCAAGGGGACGAGTTCAATATGAATGCCTACGCCCGCGCCGCGGATGGGACTCTGTTCTTCGGAGGCGTGAACGGGTTGACGGTTTTCCACCCCGAGGCGATCACTGATAGCTCTTTCATCCCGCCCATCGAGCTGGTTTCCGTAACCCGCAACGGTGTCCCTCTTGCATTGGGGGAAAGCTCCACCGGAATGCCGGAAATCGCCCTCCGTTGGCCGAACAATAATTTTGAGTTTGAGTTTGTCGCTTTAAGCTACGCCGACCCGGCCCGCAACCAGTATGCATACCGGCTGGAAAATTTCGACCCGAATTGGAATGGTATCGGCACCTGGCGCAACGGGCGTTATACCAATCTCCCCGGGGGTACCTATACCCTCCAACTGAAAGGCTCGAACCAGGATGGAGTCTGGAATGAATCCGGGTTGGCCATCAAGGTTGTAGTCGTTCCACCCTTCTGGCGGACAGCCTGGTTCATCATCCTTATGGTGGCCGGGATATTGGGCATGCTCTTCGCCGGTTACTGGCTCCGCCTCAAGGGTGTCCAGGCCAACAATCGAGAACTTGAACGCCAGGTCACCGAACGGACGCACGAGATCGAACGCCTGTTCGAAAAGACCAAGGAACTGGCCGTAGTAGAGGAGCGGAACCGCCTGGCACGCGAGTTGCACGACAGCGCCAAACAAAAGGCCTTTGCCGCCCTGGCGCAGCTCGGTACCGCCAACGGCATCATTGCCAGCAACCCCCGGGCGGCCAAGGATCACCTTGATGAAGCCGAGAACCTGGTTTATGAGGTAATTGAGGAGCTGACTTTCCTTATCCAGGAGATGTATCCACTGGCTTTGAAAGAAAAGGGATTGGCAACCTCTCTGCGCGAATATATCTTCGAATGGGAGAACCGCACGGATATCCCTGTGGACCTGCATATTGAAAGCGAAAAGCGTCTCAAGCTGGAAATTGAGCAAACCATTTACCGCATTGTTCAGGAAGCCTTGTCCAATGTGGCCCGGCACAGCCATGCCACCCACGTCGACGTAACCCTGTCCTGCGACAGCCGCTCCATCAACGCAAAGGTGGCTGACAATGGCTGCGGGTTTGACCGTCAAACCCGGCCGGCCGGGATCGGCCTGCGTTCCATTAAGGAACGGGCCGAATCCCTGAATGGAATCATGCAGATCGAAAGCAAACCTGGGGATGGCACCTGCCTGACCGCCTGCATTCCGCTCAAGTCAAGACGTAAACCTGGCAAAGGAGAAAGCCATGTCTAGTCCGATTACCATTATTCTGGTGGATGATCACGAAGTAGTCCGGAACGGTGTCCGGGCTTACCTGGAAACCTTGCCTGATTTTCAAGTGGTCGGTGAAGCCGCCTCCGGCGACGAGGCAATCGGCCTCGTTTCGGACCTTATCCCGGACCTCGCCTTGATGGACCTGATCATGCCCGGGCTCGACGGCGTTGAGACCATCCGCCAGATCAAGAAAATCAGCCCGCGCACGCAGGTGGTTGTGTTGACTTCCTACCACGAAGATGTCCACATCTTCCCGGCCTTGAAGGCAGGAGCCATCTCCTATATTTTGAAAGATATGAAGATGGATAAATTGGTGGACACCCTCCATCGCGCCGCTCAGGGCGAGGTGACTCTTCACCCGCGCGTGGCAGTGCGCGTCCTGCAGAATATCCGCGGCGAAAATCCCGAATCCGAACCGCTCTTTACCGAGCTGACCGAGCGTGAGCTGGATGTGCTCAAATTGATTGCCAGCGGTTTATCCAACAACCAGATTGCCGAGAAATTGATCATCAGTGAGAATACTGTCAAGGGGCACGTGAGCAATATCCTCAGCAAACTCCACATGGCCGACCGTACCCAGGTGGCTGTCTATGCCTGGAAAAAAGGCATCGTCAAGCGCGACCCCGCCGCGTAATGTCTCATACTTTCATAGTCCGCACCGCCGCTTGAGAAATTTATGAATACGATGCGCTGCGGGCGGCAGCGCCAATGCCGGGGAATGGTGCAGGGCACCATAAAAAATGTGCGCATCGCCTTTTTGAGGAACAAGCGATGCGCACATATCATTTATTCTGGTCGGAGCCGGCCGGATGTCGTGCCCCCCTACTCATACGCCAGCACATCCCGCACGGTCAGGCGCACGGCCCGGCCGGCCGGCAGGGCGCTCGCCAGGGCCGAGAGCACCAGCACCCCCGCCAGCCAGATCACCCAGCCTTGCCAGCCGATCACGTAGGGGAACGGCCGCTTGAACATGACCGTGCCGATGGCGCTGTCCATGATGGAGGTGAGCGGGAAGGAGAGCGCCAGCGCCAGCAGCCAGCTCACCAGCCCGACGGTCGTCCCCTCGGCGATGACCATGCCCAGCACGGCCCCGTTGGAGGCTCCCACCGCCCGCAGCACGCCGATCTCGCGCGTCCGCTCCAGCACGTTCATGCTCATCATGCCGGTCAGCCCCAGCACCCCCACCAGCGCGATCAGGGCCGCCATCACCAGCAGGAAATAGATGATCACGTTGAAGGAGCTCCTTTGCTGCGCCAGCCAGTCTTCGTTGACCTGGACCATGGCGGTCTGCAGGCCCTGCCCGCCGAAGGCCTTTTCCAGGGCCTGGGCGGCCCGCCGCTGGGTGGTCACGCTGCCGTCCACCGTGGACACCTGCAGCATGGTGGTCAATCCCTGCTCCGGCATGTACCTGTCCAGGCTCTCGTAATTGGCGTAGAGCAGGGGCGGGTTGACGTTCCCGCTCATGCGGTAGATGCCCACGATCGTCCAGGTCGTCTCCACCTCGCCGAACGGCAAGGTGACCTTGTCGCCGACCCCCAGGTCGGGGCGCTTCGCCAGCAGGCTCGGGCCGATCACGAGCGTGTTCGTATCCCCGGGGAGCAGCCAGCGTCCTGCCTCCAGCACCGGTTGGATCAGGGTCGATTTCGCCGGCGGGGCGTAAATGCTGACCGTTTCCGATTCGGAACCGTCGGCCGACAACAGGCTGGCGTTGGCCTGCCCCCAGCTTTCGGCGCCGGTCACGTCCGCCACGGTCAGGGCTAGCTTCTCCACTTCTGACCGTGGAATACGGCTCGGAGAAATTGACCGTCACGTCGGCCGGGAAGAACCCGCTCAGGTCGTTCACGGCCTTGTGGATGGAATCCTGCAGGTTGAAGACGGAGATGAAGATGGCCCCGCCCAGTGTCAGGGTGGAGAGGGTCAGGATCAGCCGGCCCTTGCGGCGGAAGACGTTGCCCAGCGCCAGTGCCATCGGCCGCGAGAGGAAGCCCGCCTGCTCCAGCAGCCGTCCCAGCCGGCCCCGCCCCGACTTTTTGGCCGTTTTTTCAGATCCCATGCCGTACGTGCTGATGGCCCGGCGCACCGAGACGCGCGTGCCCGATAAGACCGGCACGGCCGCGGCCGCCAGGGGGATGAGCAGCGCCATGCCCGCCTGGGCCAGGAGGGCCAGGGGGACCACGTGGAAGCCGCCCAGGCTGATATTGACCATGTCTGCCAGCATCCTGCTGGTGGCATAAGCCGCCAGGGCGGAGAGGGGCGCAGCCATGACCAGCGCCAGCAGGCCGTAACTGGCCACCAGCACCAGGTACAGGCCGACGATCTGGCCGGTGCGCCCGCCGATGGCTTTCATGATGCCGATGTGGCGGACGTGCTGGCTCAGCAGCGCGTTGACGGTGTTGATGACCAGGAACATGCTCAGCAGCACGGCCATGCCGCCCAGCACGTTCAGCACGATCATGATGCCCGAGAAGATCTGGCGGGAGAAATGCTCGCCCGGGTTGTACATCCAGGTGCCGCAGGCTGTCCGCCCGCCGGCGCGCAGGAACCCGCACACCGTTCCGATGACTTCTTCGACGTGTTTTGGATCGTGGCCGTTTTCGGCCACGGAGAGCAGGAACTTGTTCGGCAGGGCCGGGCCGCCCAGCGATTCGACCGTGGCGGGCGTGGCGAAGGCCGAGAGCGGGCCGCCGAACATGGCCGCCGGCATGGACACGTCCCGCACGATGGCGGCCACGCGCAGCCGGCGCGTCTCCCCGCCGGACGACTGTACTTCGATCGTCTCGCCCGGCTTGACCGGGAAGAGCCGCAGCGAGCTGTTCTCGATCCACACCTCGCCGTCGGCCAGGGCCGGCAGGGCGGGCGGATCGACCGGGCTCAACAGGTCCATGTGGATCTGCGAGACCGGCGGGATGCCGTCGATGCTGAGGTTCAGCTTCCGGTCGGTGCCGGTCTGCAGCTGGACCGTCAGGTTCACGCGGCTCTCCAGCGCTCCCCACCCCCGGCAGCGCCTGCGCTTCTTGCAGGACGCTCTCGTCGAAGGGTTCCGTGTAGATCATGGCGCTGTGAGGCTTCGCCGCCGCGTAATTGGCGTCGATCTCGGGCATCATGATGGCCCCGCTTGCCGAGACGAAACCGATGGTGAACAATCCGATGGCGATCGAGAGGATCGCCAGTATCGTGCGGGTCTTGTTGCCCAGCAGGTCGGCCAGGACTTTGTGCCAGCGTGGTGCAGTCATAGTATCACCTCCATATTCCTTTGGTGCCATGCCCGGGCTAATGGACCAGCGCGGGGCTCAGGTCGGGTGCGGACAGGACCGCCTTGGCCACCTGGCCGTTGTAGATCTCGCCGTCGCTGATGACCACCGAGCGGTGGACGCGCCTGGCCAGGCCCACGTCGTGGGTGACGATGACGAAGGTCTTGCCCTGCGCCACCAGCCCCTCGAACAGGCTGAAGACGGCCTCGGCGGTCTTCGAATCCAGGTTGCCGGTGGGTTCGTCGGCTACGATGAGGGGCGGGTCGTTCGCCAGGGCCCGGGCAATGGCCGCCCGCTGCTGCTGGCCGCCCGAAACCGCCGAGGGCAGCTTGTAGGCGTGACCGGCGATGCCGACCAGGTCGAGCAGGTACAGGGCCCGCTCCTTGCGCTGGCGGGGGGCGTAGGCCCCGCTGAAATCCATCGGCAGCATCACATTTTCGAGGATCGACAAGGTCGGCAGGAGTTGGAAGAATTGGAAGACGATGCCGATGTTGCGGCCGCGCCAGACGGCCATCTGCCCCTCGCTCAGGCTGTGGACGGCGGTCCCGCCCACCCAGATCTCGCCGGCCGTGGGCCGGTCGATGCCGGCGATCATGTTGATCAGCGTGGTCTTGCCGCTGCCGGATTTGCCGACGATGCTGATGAACTCGCCCGGGCCGATCTCCAGGTCGATGCCCTTCAGGGCGGCGAACTCGCCCGCCTCGGAGTAATAAGATTTGCTCAATCCGTTCAAGTGGATCAGGGACTTGTGCCCGTTGCCGCCGGAGAGAGTGGGGAAGTGGTTCTTGCTGAACATGGTTGCCTCGCTTTCAGGGTTGCCCACCTGTATATACAGGTGCGCTTGAAATTTCAAGCATCTTACTATGGGAGGGGGAATCCAACCTATCCGGGGGCTAACAGGGGCATATCAGAGTACCCGCGAGGCGCGACCAATCTGCCGATTCGGGGTAGGGCACATGTTGGGGCACGATACGTTGGGGCACGAAACATTGGGGCGTGAAATGGTGGGGCACGAAAGTCCCGTACCTTGGGATATATCGTGCCCCTACTTGACTTTCCCAATAGGGCCGCTATAATGATTTTAGCGGATGGTTTTGTGCAATAAGCAGCGGGTGACCAAAGAAGCCATCTCTTCCTCACACAAGCTATCATATTCCCATATCTGATGAAGGGAGAATACGATGATTGCTATTGAACGCATGGTCCAGAAAATCTACCCTGGCAAATGGGCGGAATTGGAGGCGATCGACAAACGCTACAATGCCGTCGAGAGTCGTTTGGGATTTCCTGCCAATAAGAAGCGCTTCCAGCCCATGATAAGCGGCCTCGATTCAAACACCCTGGTTATCGAGAGACAATGGGAAAGCCTGGCGGTCATGGAAGCCACGTATGAAAAGGCCTTTGCCGATCCGGAAATGCAAGCCCTACAAAAGGAAACCCTCACCATCGTCAAGAGCACTCAAGTGGAAGTGTACGCACCCCTCCCGTAAAAGGATGGGGGGCGGGTTAGACCTGGCGGCTGCTCGCCTGCACAATAAAGAATGCCGCGCCATTCCCTGGCGGGAATATGTGAATGGTCCACCTTTTAGAAGATGGACCATTAAGGGAGGCTTTCAAGGTCTGTTTGTGCCTTTTAGGGCTTACTATACAGCTCTTCCTGCCCCCGGATCTTCTCCAGCACCTGCTCGATCTCCTTCTTCGCCACAATGCGGTAGAAGGACAGGTTCTGCATTTCATCGAAGCGGCGGCTCTCGGTCTCCCGGTGGGCGGAAGTGGCCTCGTCGCCCTTGAAATACTTCAGGCGGGGCCGGATGATGCCGGCCAGCTCCTGCGGGTCGATCAAGTCGAGTTTATCCCAGTCGATCTTCTGGATGAATTTGCGCGGGAACGCCTCGAACACTTTCTCCTGGTAGTCGTCGATGAGCTTGAGATGGCTGTCGATGCTACGCGGAAAACTGACCGGCAGCAGGTACTCGCCCCGGAACAGCTTCAGCTTCTTCAGCACGGCCGTGACCGCCCGGTTCAGGCCGAAAAGCCGGTCCAGGTTTTTATCCGCCAGCGCCTCCAGCGAGGCGCTGGCGCGCTGCGTGAGTTCTTCGTGCCTGGCCCGCAGGTCCCGGTAATCTTTCAAGGCCACATAGAGCCGGGCCGGGGCGGTCTCGTCGTAATGGGGGTATTTGGGGGAAAGCATTTTGTGGGCCAGGATCAGCTCCGGGCACTCGGGGTAGATGCCGTTGAAGAGGGCCTGGTAGGAGTTCATCCACTCCCGCACGGCCTGCAGCTGCCCCAGTTTCCCTTTACGGCGCGCCTGCACGGCCCGCAAATACCGCCACAACCGCCCGGTCAGGACGGTGACGGCGATCCCCAGGATGAAACCTAAAAAGGCGGAAAATATCTCTTGGGTCATTTCAACGCACGGACAAGCTTGCCGGACCGGGTTTCCGGCTCCCCTCTCGTAAGGATCTGCTCGTTCAATTTATCTGCTAAAGTATAGCATTGCTCTGGCAAACGCACAATTTTACGCCGGCTGTGTTAAAGCCTCGCCCGGCGCCTGTAACCGGTTGGCCGGTACATTCGTTCCTCTTTGTTTTTTTGCGGGCGGTCACCCGTCCCTGCCTACACCACCGGCTTCCCGTCCCGGTAGAACAACTCGCCGTCGACGCGGATCTCGGCGTCGTTCATGTCGCAGAGCATGTCCCAGTGGATGCCCGAGTTGTTCTTCGACCCGGATTCGGGGTAACCGGCTCCGACCGCCAGGTGGATGGTGCCGCCCATCTTTTCGTCGAAGAGCATGTTCTTGGTGAAGCGGGTGATGCCGTAGTTGGTGCCGATGCCGAACTCGCCCAGGGTGCGCGCTCCCGCGTCGCTGTCCAGCTGGGAGGTCAGCAGTTCCTGGTTCTTGCTGGCGGTCTCTTTGACCACCCGCCCGTGCTCGAACCACAACTGGATGTCGGTGACTTCCTGCCCGTATTCGATGGCCGGATATTTGAAACGCACCCAGCCGTCGACCGAATCCTCCACCGGGCCGGTGAAGATCTCGCCGTCGGGGAAGTTGAGCTGCCCGTCGCAGGGGATGAAGACCCGTTCCTTGACCGACATCTGCAGGTCCACGTTGGAGCCTTTCAAGGCGACCCTTTCATGACCTTTGAGCCAGTCCACCAGTTTCTGCTGCTCCTGCCCGGCCTGCTTCCAAAAAGCCACCGGGTCGGGCTCGTTCAGCATCATGGAGGCGAAGACGAACTCGCGGTAATCTGCCAGGCCCATGTCGGCTTCCTGCGCCATGGCATTGGTGGGATAGACGGTCAGGCACCAGCGCAGGTCGCCCTTGGCGGCCCGGCCGAGGAAAAGCTTTTGCAGGCCGGCGCTGGCCTTGGAGACCCGCGCCATCCGCTGCGGGTCTATGCCGGAGAGGGCGCGGGTATTGTGCTCCGACCAGATGTTCAGGCTGGCATCGAAGGTCTCGGTGATCATTTTACGGACGGGCGAGACGTAGTCCAACTGGGCCTCGGAGGCGTATTTGTAGAAGATCTCGTCGGCGCCGGGGGTGAGGGTCTGCAGGAAGACATTGGCCCCCGCCCGCACGGCTTCTTCGTAAACGGCCAGGGTCAGTTCTTCAGCCAGCGGGTGGGTGCGGATCTGGACCTGCTGGCCGGGCTTGAGCGCCAGGGAGTAATGCACCATCACCTGGGCAAGTTTGGTGATACGGGGATCGGGCATGGGAGGAGTCCTTTCGTTTCGAGAATTCTGAATGGAGGTTCAATCGCACGGAATTTCGAGCAGATTGCCACGTCGCGAAGAACGCTCCTCGCACTGAATAGCGAGGAGATTGCACCGCCACAAAGTACGTGGCTCGCACGTGTGCCTGCTGCACACCTGTACCTGCGGTACTGGCGCAGGCAGTGCAGGCAATGACATGTGGGTTAGTGGTCGTCGTCCGCAGGCTGGATTTTATCGGCATCCTTTATTTTACCCGCCAGCTTGGCAGGGGAATGGATGAGGATGGGAAAACATTGGGAGCAGAGATAGACCTGCTGGCCCTGATATTGCAGGGTCACCAGGGGGATCTCATGTTCGGTCTTGCGGCAGTTCAAGCAGGTTTTCATTTAGAAGGTTCCTTTGTAAATTCCGCCATCCACGGTCAGCATGACACCCGTGATATAGGAGGCCGCCGGGCTGACCAGGAAGACGGCTGCATTGGCAAACTCGTCCGGCCGGCCCATGCGTCCCAGCGCACTATCCTTGGACTGTTTGGCCATCTCCGCCTCGATGGTGGAATTGTTCTGGGCAGCCCGGGTCTTCATCAGCTCGTAAACGCGTTCGGTCTCAGTCCAGCCGGGCAGGATGGAATTGAAACGGATGCCCGCCGGACCGAGCTCCAGCGCCAGGGACTTGGTCAGCCCGACGGTGGCGGCCCGGATGCTGTTCGAGAGAATCAGGTTGGGGATCGGCTGCTTGACCGAGTAGGAGGTGACCGTCAGCACGCTGGCGGCCGTGGACTTGCGCAGATGCGGCAGGGCTGCCCGGATAAGGCGGACGTGGCTCATCAGCGTCTGGTCGATGGCCTTTTGCCAGGCGGCTTCATCGAAAGATTCAAAGGCTCCGGCAGGCGGACCTCCGGCATTGGTGATGAGGATGTCCAGGCCGCCGAAAGCCCGCGCCGTTTCCCCGACCAGCCGTTCGGCTACATCCGGGTCGGACACGTCGCCGGACAGACCGATAACCCTGGCGCCGGTCTCTTGGGTGATCTTTTCCGCCGCTGCGGCAGTGCCGGCCTCGTCGCGGCTGTTGACCGCCACCCGGCAGCCTTCACGCGCCAGGCCCACGGCGGTCGCGTAACCCAGCCCGCGCGTGGAGGCAGTGACAAGGACGGACTTGCCTTTTAATTGAAGATCCATGACCTCCTCCTCTTGCTCCTTGCATCAAACATTTATTTTCCCTGAATCGAAGCGTTTGAAAATAACAAGATTTCGGCTCAGTTATTTGCGCAGCCGCCCGTTGATCCTTTGCCGGGGAAAATGCGCAGGGGTTTGTCTGAATGCTTTCAAGGGTTTTGAATCTGTTCGCTTTGACATAATCGCCGGGCAGGACTAAACTTGAAGCAACCCCAGGAGGTTTGGATGCAATTGACCCTGTCGGAATGGCTGGTGATCGGAATTTGTGCAATTTTGGTTCTTGGTTATATCTTCGGATACTATTATAACCGCCAGCAGGCCGGGCGGATCCAGACCTGGCTGCGCTCATCTTTGGAGAAATGGGGCACCGTCAGCACGGGCGAAAAACTCCCCGGGATGGTGACCGGGGGGCGGATGATCGTCAAGAAGGCCAGGCAACCTTTCCAGCAGATCGAAGCGATTTATTTGCTGGCGCCGCGCGAGAACCTGCTTTTTTGGCTCTTCCAACGCGTGCAGGGCCGCGGCGATGAGCTGGTGTTAAGGATCAGCCTGCCCCAGGCGCCCAAGGCCAGGCTGGAAGCCAGGCGGAAATGGCGTTCCGACTTCACCTTCCAGGGCCAGGGCACCGAAGAAAAATGGGCGCCTTTCCTGGTGCAGCACGGCCGGACCTATTCTCACCTGACTTTACGGCGCGAATCGCCGCACCTGATCGCCCGGGCCTATATGTCAGAGCTCCTGGCAGACAGCACAGGGGCATTCCTGGCCTCGCTGGTGGATCTTATTGCTTAACCAATTTAAACGCAAAGGCCGGATTCAGTTCATCGCTGAATCCGGCCTTTATTTTATAAGAAGGTTTCGGTGACCAACTCCGCGCCTACCCCCGCATTCCGCAATCCTCTAAGCGGTCGCCTGGATCAGGCGTAGAGCAGCCCGGCCGTCCGTTTGAGCATTTCCACACCCCGCACTTCGGTCTCGAAGAGCGGCAGGATGGAGCGTACCTGGCCGTCAAATTCCTTCCAGATGGTCTCCATGTGCTCGTCCTGCATGGCGACGCGGTTCTTGACGAAATCAGGCGTATCGTTCTTTACGCTGTTCTTGTCAATCACCATATTGACGATCACGCCGCCGACGGGGATTTTAAATTCGCTGAACCAGCCGATGAAGCGGGTGATGACGGCGATGGGCAGCGCTTCGGGCAGGGTGACGAAGAAGAACGAGGTCAGGCTGTCATCGGTCAGCAGGGTTTTGGCGCGGGCCATGCGCTCGCGCAGGTTGAGCAGGTAGTCCATCAGCGGGTCTTTTTCCTTCTTTTTCTTGCTGTAAGAAAGCAAATCTTTCAATGACGTCGCTTCTTCACGGCTCTGCACCATTTTGTTGACCCACATGGAATAGACGCTGGTCATGCCCAGCAAACGGCGGGCATTGGCGGTGGGGGCGGTATCGAAGACATAGACCTCGTACTCGTTGTCGAACATCAGGTCGATCATGTTCTCGAACATGGCCGATTCCTCGAAGGAAGGGTTCATCGTGGCCGATTCGACGAACTCATCCGCCTTGGTCTTGATATCGGCATATTTCAGGAACCAGGCGATTTTCTCGCGGATCTCGTTCTTGGATTTTTCGATGGTATCGTGGGTATCGATCTCGTAGGCAGTCAGGTTGGGGACTCCCTCGACCGGGGTTTCCTTGCCGAAGACATCCTGTCCGAGCAGGCTGCTCAGCGAGTGGACCGGGTTGGTGGAGGCCAGCAGGGTCTTTTTACCCTGTTGGGCGGCCCAAATCGCCGCGGCGCCGGCCATCACGGTTTTACCCACCCCGCCTTTCCCGCCAAAAAAGATGTATTTCAGTTTCGAGTTCTTGGCCATGTATTGTTGCATGGATGTCTCAATCATCACTTACCTCCAAACATCACCTCTGCCATGCGTTCGATCATGGGCAGGCCGGTGATATCGCGTTCGAATTCAGGTATGCGTGCCAGGACTTCGCCGGAGAAAACCTGGTCAATTTCTTTCAGATATTTCGTCTGCATTTCCATGCGGTTGCGCAGGTAGGCGGGGATGTCCTGGCCGGCCAGTTCAGGTGGAATGACCCGGTTGACAATGTAGCCGGCCAGCGGCACATCAAACTTTTCGAACAGGCCGGCAGCTTTCTTCGTATCCAGGATGATCATTTCTTCCGGTATGACCACGAAGAAGAAGGCCGTCTTGAGCTTGTCGGTCAGGATGCTCGAGGATACGTTGATGCGGTGCTTAATGAATTGCAGTTCCTTCAGGATCTGGTCCTCTTCGCTCACTTTATCCCGCTGCATGACCGCCGCAACCTTGGAATATTCTTCCATCTCGGTCCGCAGGCCGGTGATCTTGTCGATCCATTGATCATAGACCGAGGCCATGCTCAGGTAGTAAAGGGCGTGCCCCAACGGTACAAGGTCGTATATGTAATAGTCATAGTTGGCGCTTCCGACAATATCCACCACTTCGTCGAAAATGGCGCTCTCTTCCATGGCCGGTTCGGCGGCGGCGGCCTGAATGTAGTTTTCGATCTCTTCAGGAATTTCTGTCATCCCGTACATGTCACGGATCTTCTGGCGGATCTCTTCCTGATAATCCTTGATCCGGCGGTCGGCGTCAATTTCCTGGGCAAACAGGTTGGGCATGATCTCCACCGGCCCTTTGCCGAAGATATCCTGCTTGAAGATGTCGGACAGGCTGGCTTGCGGGTCCACGGAAAAGACCAGCACTTTCTTGCCCTGCTTGGCCAGCCAGTAAGCAGTGGCGGCCGAGAAGGTGGTTTTCCCCAGGCCGCCTTTGCCGCCGAACATAATGTAGCGTCGATCCGGATTCTGATCAAAGACTTCGCGCATTGACATGATTTTCTCCTATGCAAGAGCGTCGGTCAGATCTTTTTCACGCAGCATGCGGCGCTTCCAGGTGCTGATCTGGGGCACCACGTAGGGAAGCAGGCGCAGGCTGTAGTAGGGTGGCAGAATGGGAATGCCAAGCAGGTCCCCCATGGTGATCAGGATGAACAAGTGCTCCATGCTCCCGCGCGTTTTGAGGGCGTAGCGAGCCATATCGTGACCGGCCATGCCGTACAGAACGCTCTTGAAGCCGTCCAGCATACCGGGTTTCTTATCTTTCTTGTCCTTCTCTGCCATTGTGATGTACTCCTTATCTTGGATTGGGATTCATATCGATTGCAATAATGCCTAAGTGATTTCCTGGTCGCACAAGTCGGTCAGGTCCCGTTCCCGCAGCATGCTGCGCTTCCAGCCGGTAATGTTTGGCATGGCGTAAGGCAGCAGGCGCAGGGTGTAATAAGGCGGCAATACGGGAATGCCGAGAAAATCGCCGAACACGATCAGGATGAATAAATGCTCCAGATGAGAACGCTGCTTCATCAAGTCACGCCTCATCTCGTAGACGGACGCCCCGTAGATGATATCCCCCAGGGCTCTGAGGGATCCTTTGGCAAGGTTGAGAGATCGATAATAAGTGTTTTTTAGGGTCATGTTTACGACGCAACGTTAGGTTCGGTCTGTAGGATGGCACCGGCGGCTTGCAGTGCCTGTTCCAATGGCTGTGTGTCAAGCCCGCTGATCTTCTGGCTGCCCTTTACGATAAATGTCGGGTAGCGGTGAATGCCGTGGCGGATGGCTTTGAACAGTCCCTGCAGCGAGCGGGGGTCAAAAATGCGGAACGTGACGGTATCGCCATAGCGCAAGGACAGGTCAAACAACCCCTCGGAGAAGCGCTGGAATTCTGCCAGCCACTCGGGCGGATACTCGTCCAGGCCGCGCTCGCAGGGACCTTTGTCCAGTTCGGCCTGTGCCATCAACATTTCACAGGAAAGGCAGACGCCCCATCCTTCCGGCAAGGGCATGATCACTTCGACTTGAACGGGCGCCATCATTTTTTATCGCCACAGGATGTGCGACGTATCGGCAGTCCTGCGATATTCTCAGGAGAGGGGCACGTCGCACATCGTGAGGAAATGCCTATTTCGCCTTATCGGTTGCGAGCTGGGCCTTCGCTCGCAATTGGCCAAAGGCCTTGAAGGCGTCCACAGCCAGGATGACCGCCGCGACCACCAGGTAGATCGCGATCAATCCGGCCAGCCAGTTGCCGATCACCTTGTCAACCGGCAGGTTCGGTGTCGTCAGGACCTGTTTGATGACGTTATAAGCCGTGATCAACAGGGCCGCGATGGTGGTCACGAACATAAAGATGAAGGGGATGAATGTCCACATGTATTTCTTGCCCTTGGACATCAGCCACAGCGTGACCAGCAGCAGGGCCAGCGAGGCCATCAATTGGTTGGCGCCGCCGAAGAGCACCCAGATGCGCGCCCAGAAGCCGGTGTAGATCAGCAGGGCCGAAAGCAGCAGGGCCACAATCGTGCCGAAGGTCGTATTCTTGAACAACGGCACGCTATTGCCCAGGAACTCGGCCGAGGCGACCCGCATGAAGCGCACCACCAGGTACATGATGGTCAGCCCCATCAGGGTCAGGAAGACCGAGCCGTAGGGCAGGCCGAACGAGGTCGGTATACCGATCTTGGCCATCATCTCGCTCAGGCCGGTGGCAAATACGCCGGCGTTCTTGCCGGCCGCGATCATGCCAACATAGCCGGCAAAGCCCTTGGTCACTCCCACCCCGACGACTGCGGTCAGAAGGGAAAGCGTGGCCAGGAACATTTCCAGGAACATGGCGCCGCCGCCCACATACAGGGCATCGGTTTCCCTCTCCAACTGGCGGGCCGTCCCGGAAGAGGAGACAAGGCTGTGCCAGCCGGAAACCGCGCCGCAGGCGATGGTCACGAACAGGATCGGCCACAGGGGGCCAAGCGCGACCATGTTCTTCAGCAAACCTGCGTCAATCCCTGAACAATCTGTCGAGGCGCACAGGTTGCCGTTCCAGTTGGTAAAGGCGGGGAAGTCTGCCGGGAAGGCCGGGTGCCAGATCAGCAGGCCAACCGTGCCGGCCAGGATGCCCAGGAAGACGATCCAGAAGGCCACGTAGTTGATCGGCTGAGCCCAGCGCCAGATGGGCAGCACGGCGCCGAAATAGCAGAGGATCAACGCCACCAGGCTCCAGATGAATTGGGCCCGGGTGACCGAGCCGAATAAAATGGGAGACGTGGCGCCGCCATTGATGCTCAAGAACAGGTTCTTGACACCCGTCAGCGTGCCCAGCCAGATGCCAACGAAAGCCAGCACAACCGTCAGGATGCTGGTCACAATGATGTCCATCTTCCACTTGTAGGTCATCTGGCCGGCCAAAAGACCAATCCCGATGACAAGCAGCAAGCCCAGGGGGACGGCCGGGTTGGTCATCAGGTCATAGCCAACGATCTTGCCGAAGGCGGCCATGATGAGCAACAGATAGAAGTAGATGAAGGTCAACAGGATCGAGCGTGCGCGCGGCGAGATGAAACGGTAGGATAGCGCTCCAAAGGATTGACCTTCCTCGCGCACACCCAACATAATGCTGGAATAATCCTGCACCCAGCCGATGAAGAATGTGCCGAATATGATCCACAGCAGTGCCGGCAGCCAGCCCCACTGGACCGCAACGATCGGGCCTGTGATGGGTCCCAGGGCGGCGATGGATTTGAACTGGTAGCCGAATAAGACGTTACGGTTGGCGGGGGTGAAATCCACGCCATCCATGTACATCCTGGCCGGTGTTGCTTTCTTGTCATCCGGCTGGATCACTCGCTTGTTGATGCTCCTGGCATAGAAACCATAGCCCAGGGCAATTGCAACAACGCCGATGATCAGTGTGAATACGGCATTCATAAAAAGTATCCTCCTCTCGCGAAGAATTGATTGATGATCGACATTCCTTCTGATTTTCGGTTTTGGGCCTGTAGAAAGAGTCTCTGCTTATCGCTCTTTATAAAAAGTCACCTCCTCACTATAGGATATACCGTTTACATTGACAAACTGGATAAGAGCCGTATACTAGTTATTGACCAATTTTCCAAGGATGATCCTGTGACTTTACCTGTCTTGCTTCTTCTCGTTGGTTTCGCTTACATCGTCCTTTTCGGCGGGCTGTCTTTGCTCAGGCGGGAGGGCCTTTCGTTGCGGTTTGCCCTCGAAGCGGTGGTGTTTACCGGCCTGGTGAGCGGCCTGGCGGCCTTGACGGGCATCTCCATTCATCCGGTGTTTTTCCTGCTGGGCCTCTACCTGGTTACCATGCGGGTACGCCTGCTGGTGGATGTTGGCACTCTCTTCGCCAGGAGAGGCCGCTTTTCGCAAGCCGAGCAAGTCTATCAACTGGCGGCGCACCTGTGGCCCGACCTGACCGGCAGCCTCATCCTCCAGGTCAACCGCGGCACGGCGCTTCTGCAATCAGGAAAACTGGATGAGGCCATCGGCATATTCAAAGAGACACTTGATCAGAAAAGCTCCGGTTTCCTGGGGCGCAAGTACGAAGCGGCGGCGTACTATAACCTGGGCGTGACTTACCTGCGGAAAGGCATGGATGGGCAAGCGACGGTGGCGTTCAATTCGGCGATAGACACTCTGCCAGCCTCGGAATACGCCCGCAGCGCTGCCCGGGCTTTGGAAAAGCAGCGGCGAAAAAACAACCCGGAATCTACCTGATAAATTAATCTGGTACGCGATAAAAAGAGGAAAAATAATAGCGCCAATGAGTCGTAAGGCTCATTGGCGCATAATCATCTTATCGGCGGAAAAGACCATCCATCATTTCCGTCAAGGATACCCGGTGCAGGAGTAACGAGCGTGCGCGGGGAAACCATTTTAGGTGACCTTTACTCAGTTAAACACTGGTCGTTCTGATCGGTTGCCTTTCATTACGGGACAAGATTATTATACATTAAATTGACTGTGGCAACTCACTCACTTTTGTCCTGGCGGGCTTTTATTTCCATCGGCAGCAAGATGGCATACAGAAATTCATTCACCGGTGTCGGGACGCCCACTTCGCGCCCCATCCGCACCACCGTCCCGAGCTGCGAGTCCAATTCGGAGGGGCGGCCGTTCATGATGTCATTTTGCATGGACGCAAGGGTATTGGGCGGGGTTGCGTCTATAAAAGACAGGGTGCGATCGACGGTATCGTCTGCAAGCGCAATGCCTTTTGCCCGCGCCAGGGCTGTGACTTCTTCCAGGGAGCCCCGCAGCAAACTGCGAGTCTCGGGCAGGCTGCGAAAAACGCCCATCGGTTGGCGCGTGGCTGCACCCAGCCCGCCGACGGAGACGATAAAAATGAATTTTTCCCACAAAGCCACGTTAATATCCGCCGGCTCCTGCACAGTTACCCCCTGGCAGCGGGCAAAAACCTGCCGCAGGGAATCTACCCGCGGCGATGGCCGGGCATCCAACTCACCAAAGGCGATCGTCGGCGAGATGGCTACATGCCGGATCGCCCCCGGTGCGGAGACCAGGACGCTGATGCGGCACAAGCCGCCTAAGACATGTTCACGCCCCACCACTGCCTCCAGTTGAGAGGCTGCGGATATGCCGTTTTGCAGCGGCAGAACGACGGTCTGCGGGCCGAGGAGGGGTTTCATGGCCTCGGCTGCTTCGGCTACCTGCCAGGCCTTGACGCCCAGGATAACCAGGTCCACCGGTCCAATTTTGGCTGGATCATCGCTGGCTTTGGCCGGCCGGACGATAAAATTGCCGAGGATGCTTTCGACGCGCAATCCGTTTTCCTGGATGGTATGCAAATGCAGCCCCCGTGCAATAAAAGTGACGTCTTCGCCTGCCTGCGCCAGCCGGGCGCCGAAATAACCCCCCACGCCTCCGGTGCCAAAGATGGCTATTTTCATGTTTTCCTCCGTTGATCAGAGTGAGTTTACAGGAGTTCGAGGTGTTCCTCAAACAATTCCACATCAGGCCAGTTCTGCTCGACCCATCTGGCAACCGCTTGCAGGGATCGCTCGACCTGGACGTGACTATTGCCGACCATGGCGCAGGCGAGGATGGACTCGTGCCACTTGTCCTGCAAGTCCATTTCGGCGACGGAGAGATTGAACTCTTTGTGCAGGCGCGCCAGCAGCGGCTTGAGGCGGCTGCGCTTTTCTTTCAGGGAGGCGCAGCCGGGAATTTGGATGTGGAGGCTGAGAATTCCGACCATGGCAAATTGTGATTTACGAATAATGAAATACGCTTTACAATGACTTCACGATGGAATCCGATATTGCTTACAACAACGCTCTCGATTATCTCTACTCGTTCGTAGATTATAGCCTGAAAAAATCCTCCGAACTGGCCAAGGCCGATTTCCACCTTGACCGCATGTTCGCGCTGATGGAGGCGCTGGGCGACCCGCAGAAGGCCTATCCCATTATCCACGTAGCCGGGACGAAGGGCAAGGGTTCCACCTCCGCCCTGGCTGCAGCGGCGTTACAGGCGGGTGGGTACAGGACCGGCTTGTATACTTCGCCGCACCTGCAGGATTATGTCGAACGCATCCAGGTGAACGGGCAGCCGGTCTCGCACGAGGGTTTGGTGGGGCTGGTGGAACAGATCAAAGGCGCAGTGGTGAAAATACCGAAGCTGACCACCTTCGAGATCTCCACGGCCATGGGATTCCTGTACTTTGCCCAACAAAAGGTGGAGGCGGCGGTGATTGAGGTGGGGTTGGGCGGGCGCCTGGACGCGACCAACGTGGTAAGCCCGCAGACCGCCGTGATCACCTCGCTCTCGTATGACCATATGGCGGTGCTGGGCAACACCCTCACCGCCATTGCCGGAGAGAAAGCTGGCATTATCAAGGA
The DNA here is from genome assembly GCA_963831885.1 of uncultured Chloroflexia bacterium. Taxonomy (GTDB): domain Bacteria; phylum Chloroflexota; class Anaerolineae; order Anaerolineales; family Villigracilaceae; genus UBA877. The sequence goes on from CAWHSJ010000009.1 coordinate 52,139, forward strand.
AGGGATACCGGTGGTGTCTTCTCCCCAGAAGGAGGAGGCGCTGAAAGTGCTGGAAAGGGTGGCGGATGAACGCCGCGCTCCGCTGACCCTGGTGGGTCGGGATGTATTCTACGAAGCCGGCGAGCATTCGCTCGACGGACAGGCTTTGCAGGTCTGGACGGATGGCGGGAAACCCGTTAAACTCACGCTCCCATTGCTGGGAGCCCACCAGGTGGTCAACGCCGCCACGGCGTATGCGGCGCTCAAGGCCAGCGGCCTGGTCCTGTCCAATGACGACATCCGCCAGGGTTTTGCGGAGGTCACCTGGCCGTGCCGTTTCGAGATCGTCCGGCGCGAGCCGCCGGTGGTCCTGGATTCGGCCCACAACACTGACTCTTTCGAGAAATTGATGCAAACGCTGGAGGATTATTTCCCCGGCAGGGCAGTGACGCTGGTGTTCGGGTCTTCGGAAGACAAGGACATCGCCGGTATGATCAACAGCCTCAAGCCGTGCTTGAGCCGGGTGATCGGCACAAAAGCAGCCCACCCACGCGCGCTGGAGCCGGAAAAGATCGTCGAAACGGCGAACGGGTTGGAGGTCCCGGCCGAAGCGGCAGTGCCGGTCAAAGCCGCCTTGAGGCGGGCACTGGAACTGGCAGCAAAAGATGGTAGTATTGTTCTATCCGCCGGCAGCATGTTTGTGACGGCGGAAGTGAAGACGGAATGGGAGAATTACGTGAGAACGTTTGAACATTAGAACGGTAACACGTCGAAACGTCCGCATGAAAGAGACTGGAAGAAGGATATGAGTCAAAACGATTGGTCTTTTCAGGAAGATGAATCCTTTAATGTAGCGTTGACACAACGAACGGAGGAATTGTACCGGGTGCCAAACCAGACGCCGGATGACGAAGGCTGTATCGAGGCGCTGGTCCTGCCGCTGCGCGACATCGTCATTTTCCCGCACATGGTCACGCCGGTCTTTGTAGTGCGCCAGAGTTCGCTGCTGGCCATCCAGGAGGCTCACGAACGCGAGCTGACCGTAATTGGCCTGACACAGCGGGACCCTGAAGTAGAAGACCCCGGCCCGCAGGATTTCATGCCCATCGGGGTGGAACTGGCGGTCGGACGGCTGCTTTCCATGCCGGATGGCTCGTCTTCTGCGCTCGTGCAGGGACGGCTGAGGGTGGAAGTGGTCGAGTTCACCCGCCTGACGCCGGTGCTCAAAGTGCGGGCACGCGTCGTCAAGGAGCCCATCACGGCCGACAGGACCACCCAGGCATTGATGCGCAACGCCCTGGACCTCTTTGAGCGCTGTGTCTCGCTGGACCGGGCCATCCCGGAAGAGGCGCACCTCTTTGCGATGAACATTTCGGAGCCGGGCTGGCTGGCGGATATGATCGCCACGGCTGTTTCGATCAACCTGACCGAACGCCAGCAACTGCTGCTGATGAAGGATCCACGCCAGCGCCTGCAACGCATCAACAAGCTCCTGGCCCAGGAACTGGATGTGCTGGAACTGGAAGACGAGATCCATAGCCGGGTTCAGGACGAAGTGGATAAGAGCCAACGCGAGTTCTATCTGCGGGAACAAATGAAGCAGATCCAGACCGAGCTGGGCGAAGGCGACATCTTCTCCCGCGACCTGATCGACTTGAAGAAGAAAATCGATACGGCCAAACTGACCGAACTGGCCCGCAGCACGGCCATGAAGGAACTCGAACGCCTGAACCAGATGCCGCCCATGGCGCCCGAAGTGGGCATCATCCGCACCTACATCGATTGGATCCTTGACCTGCCCTGGCAGGAGATGACCGCGGATAATCTGGATGTCAAACATGCCGCCCGGGTGCTGGAACGCGACCACTACGGGTTGAAAAAAGCCAAAGAGCGCATCCTCGAATACATCGCCGTGCGCTCCCTTAAACCAAAGAAAGAACGCCAGCCCATCCTGTGTTTTGTGGGCCCGCCCGGCACCGGCAAGACCTCCCTGGGGCAGTCGATTGCAGAGGCGCTGGGACGGAAGTTCGTGCGCGTCTCGCTGGGCGGCGTGCAGGGACGAGGCCGAGATCCGCGGCCACCGCCGGACGTACATCGGGGCGCTGCCGGGCCGGGTCATCCAGACCATGAAGCGCGCCGGGAGCGCCAACCCGCTCTTCATGCTGGACGAGATCGACAAGCTCGGGCAGGACTTCCGCGGCGACCCGGCTTCGGCGCTGTTGGAAGTGCTCGACCCCGAACAAAACCATGCCTTTTCGGACCACTATCTCGAACTGGACTTTGACCTTTCCAGGGTCATGTTCATTACCACGGCCAATACGCTGATGAGCATCCCGCCGGCCCTGCTGGACCGGTTGGAGGTGATCGAGTTCCCCGGCTACATCGAAGAGGAGAAACTGATCATTGCCGACCGGTTCCTGATCCCGCGCCAGTTGGAAGAAAGCGGGATCGATACCCTCGGCCTGACTTTCTCGGTGGATGCGCTCCAGCGTATGATCCGCGAATATACCTATGAGGCCGGGGTGCGCAACCTGGAGCGTGAGATCGGGCGCGTCTGCCGCAAGGTGGCCCGCTGGAAGGCCGAAGAAAAACGCTATCCCACCGTCATTTCTCCGGATTTGGTGGAGAAATTCCTGGGACCGCAGCAATTCTTCCAGACGGAAGCCGAGCGCCAGGATGAAGTGGGGGTGGCCACCAGCCTGGCCTGGACCGAAAACGGCGGCGAGATCATGTCCATCGAAGTAGCCGTGCTGGATGGCAAGGGCAACCTGCAAATGACCGGGCAGATCGGCGACGTGATGCAGGAATCCGGCCAGGCCGCCCTGACCTACGTCAAATCCCGCTCGGGGGGCCTGGGTATCGACCCGGAAGTCTTCGAACGGATGGATATCCACGTGCACATGCCGGAAGGGGCCATCCCGAAGGACGGACCCTCGGCGGGGATCACCCTGGCAACGGCGCTGATTTCGGCGCTGACCGGGCGCCCGGTTTACAAGGAAGTGGGCATGACCGGCGAAATCACCCTGCGGGGGCGCGTCCTGCCCATCGGCGGGCTGCGTGAAAAGATACTGGCTGCTCATCGCGCCGGTTTGAAGGTGGTGCTTGTACCGGAGAAGAATATGAAGGACCTGGTGGATGTGCCCAAGAAGGTGCGGGAGGATTTGAAGATCATCCCGCTCCAACACATGGACCAGGTGGTCGAGATTGCCATTTCCCCCGAGGTCGTGCTTGAGCCGCCGCGGCCTCGCCGCAGGCAGGAAGAGGCAGAGGAACGGCAAGAGGAAGAGGAATGAACCGCCACCAGTCAGCAGTGACCGGCATGTGTGATTTGAACAGCACTCAATCCAAAGATTTGTGCAAACATCGGAGCCGGGATGTCCACCTCCCTCAAAGATAAGGTTGTTTTCATCACGGGGGCCTCGTCTGGTTTTGGCGCGGAGGCGGCCCGCCAATTCGCCAGGGAAGGCTGCATCGTCATCCTGGCCGCCCGCAGGCTGGACAAGTTGACCCAATTAGCCGAGGGCATCTGCGCAGCGGGCGAGCGGGCCTACGCCATCGGCCTGGATGTCACCGAGCAATCCCAGATCGATGAAACGGTCCAGACCGTCCTGGATAATTTTGGCCGGATCGATATCCTGTTCAATAATGCAGGGTTTGGCAGGTTGAAATGGCTGGAAAGCCTGGACCCTGCCGCGGATATAGATGCCCAGATTGACGTGAACTTGCGCGGGTCGATCCAGGTGACGCGCGCAGTTTTGCCGTCCATGCTGGCACGACGTTCCGGCCACATTATCAATAATTCATCGGTGGCGGGCCTTATCGCCGCACCCCTCTACACGATCTATGCCGCCACCAAGTATGGCTTGCGCGGCTTCACCGATGCCCTCCGGCGGGAGGTGAGCCCCTTCGGCATCCGCGTTTCGGGGCTCTATCCCGGCCCGGCGGAGACTGAGTTCAGCCAGCACACCGGCAACCGCAGCCTGAAAAAAAGCCTCAAGCTGCCGGGCTGGATCTCCTTGTCTGCGGAATATGTGGCCCGCCGGACGGTCGGCCTGGCCAAACACCCGCGCCGGACCCTGATTATCCCGTGGTGGTTCCGGGTCGTGGTTGGCTTCGATATGCTCTTCCCGGGGGTGGTGGATTGGTTCTTGAAGGTGGCCTTCGTGAAGAGGACCCACGGGGTTTAGTCTTTTCAGATTTTCGGATCCATTGGTATACATTAGCTTCCTTAATAAGTATCGATGCGCTTTCCGTTTATTGTCAACCAGAGGCTATTGTTGGACAAAAGATGAAAAAGCAGGGAGGGAGTTCATAAATGATGAAAACATCGAATATGCAAGATGAAAAGGTCCTTTCCAGGCAATATAAGGATAGCTCCAATCTGGATATTCGAAAAAATTTTCACAAGAAATACAGCACCAATCCAATAAAATATACCGATTGGATATTATCAAAGATCAAGTTTTCTAAAGGATGTCGCATTTTGGAAGTGGGTTGCGGAACAGGGAACTTATGGGAGAACTCTACGGAATTAATCGATACCTTTTCCGAATTGGTCCTGACCGATATTTCCCAGGGAATGATCGATATTGTCAAGGAAAGATTTGCGGGAAGAAAAAACATCCAAATTCAAGCTATGGATGTCCTGTCCATGCCTTTTGAGGTTAATTCCTTTGATATCATCGTGGCGAATTCGATGTTGTATCATGTAAATGATGTGGATTCGGCGCTGAAAAATATTCAGTGTATTTTGCGCGACGAAGGTGTATTCTATGCGACGACTTTTGGAAAAGATGGTCAATTAAATTACATCAATAATGCCATGTTTGAAATGGGACTATCTGATTCAAAGAAACTAGACGAAATCTCATTTAGTTTAGAGAATGGCAGGGATAATCTTCGAAGACATTTTTCAGCGGTTGAAGAAGAGACATACGATAATCATCTGGAAGTGTTGGAAACTATGGATTTGGTTGAATATATTTTTTCCATGTCGTCCATGTGCCATATTGATAGGTCCAATCGGGATAAAATGAATGCTTATTTTGAATCCAAAAAAGATAGCCAGGGCGTTCTTACCATACCCATGATGTACGGCATGTTTATTTCGTTAAAATAGTAATGCAAATGGCAGGCGGACTTTTCCTGAAGGCGGCTTCTTCTGCAGGATATTTTCAGGAAAAAACGCCGAATAATGAAACATTTGTGCTACAATGTAGGTAGTCCAATCATCCTCCGCAAAAATACTGCTTTCAAACAATGAAGCCCTCCCATCCCTTACTTTCCTGTATTCGCAATTGGTTGGCCTGCTGCCGGTATTCGTTTCATTCGTTTGGACAAGGACCCTTTTTCGGCCTCCAGGATATAAGATGTATATGTAAGCTCACCAAGAGCGAATGAGAAAAATATTCGTTCCTCGATTTTTAGGAACGAATACGAATAAAAGGATTTTTCCATGATCTCCAACCGCCTCTCCAATCTGCGCAAATCTCTGCAAAGCTCCACCCTGCCAGCCCTGGCGCTGGGTCCGGGGCCCAGCCTGACTTACCTGACCGGTCTGCATTTCCATATAAGCGAGCGGCCGGTGGTGATGTTCTTTACGGCAGAAGGGACGCCTGGGATCGTCCTGCCCGAACTGGAAATGCTCAAATTAAAAGATGTGCCATTTGAGATAAGAGCTTTTCCATACGGTGAAAATCCGGATGCATGGGGTGGGATCTTCCTGGCGGCGGGCCAAGCCCTGGGGCTGGAAGGCAAGGTGATGGGGGTTGAACCGCGCTCGATGCGCCTGCTGGAATTCAATTTCATTAAAGCCATTGCAGGAGAAACCGAATGCCGGGACGCGGGGAAGTTGGTCGGCGCGCTCAGGCTGCGAAAGGATGCAGACGAGATCGCGGCCATCCGCAAGGCGGTCAAAATCGCGCAGGCAGCCCTGGAAGCGACCCTGCCGGTCGTCAAAATCGGCATGGCCGAAAAAGAAATCGCCTCGGAACTGGTGCTGCAGCTGCTGAGGCACGGGTCGGAGCCGGAGCTGCCCTTTTTCCCGATCGTCTCAAGCGGACCGAACGGCGCCAATCCGCATGCCGTGCCCTCGGAAAGGCAGCTTCAACCCGGTGACTTGCTGGTGGTGGATTGGGGTGCGGTCGTGGACGGCTATATCTCGGACCTGACGCGCACTTTCGCCGCAGGGGAAGTGGAGCCGGAATTCAAGAAAATCCACCAGATCGTGCTGGAGGCCGCCGCGGCCGGACGGGCAGCCGGCAAGCCGGGCGGAACCTGCTCAGTCGTGGATAAGGCCGCCCGAGATGTAATCGAGAAGGCCGGCTATGGCAAATATTTTACCCACCGGACGGGCCACGGGATCGGCATGGAGGCGCACGAAGATCCGTATATGCGCGGTGACAATTCCCAGTTGCTGGAAGAGGGCATGGTGTATACGGTCGAGCCGGGCATCTATTTACCTGGCCTTAATGGGGTGAGGATTGAAGATAATATGGTGGCCACGCAGGCCGGGGTCGAGTGTCTGAGCGATATGGCCAGAGAGTTGCGAGTGGTGGGATGAAGTTGAATCTTGGTTTATATCGCCTTGCAGCCTGCTTATTTATTGTACTGGCAGGCTGCGCCCGTTCTCCAGGCACTCCTGCGCCCATCCCGGGAGAACTGAGCCTCGAAGAACATGCGCTGGCCAGGCAGCCGGAAGCGGAATACACCCAGTTGTATTTTGCCGAAAGCACGCCGGAAGGCATCCTGGCGAAACATGCGGAAGAGCGGTCACAGATCATCAATTTAATGGATAAGTCCTGCACCGTGGATGACCACTTCGGCCAGTGCATGCTGCTGGGCGAGGCCAAGATAGCTGCCTGGGAGGAATACGGGATCAACCTGATTGGAACCGGCAGCGTCACCGTGACCCTGAACGGCAGTCCGATCTATAAGATTCCCGTGGGCGACAGCAGTCCCATCGGCGCACTGCGCGGTTTATGGACCTACGCCGGCCATTGGGCGCTGGAAACGGCTTATGTCAAGAACCACCAGCAGGGGAACGAAATCGACAGCCAGGCCACCGGCCAGGTCAGCGTGGACGGCCAATTGCTCAACAAGCAGTTGGATTACCAGGAAGCCTTCGGATTCCAGACCATGCACGGCCAGCCGTTCTTCTTCTTCAAGCGGGATGATAAGATCGGCATTTCCTATAATAGCGTGGAAATCCCGCTCGGATACGATGAAGTGCTGCACTACGGCTGCTGCAGCGCGGCCACCCTTAATCCCAAAGTCGCCCAAAATATGGTGGCATTCTTTGCGCGTAAAGGGTCGACATGGTATTATATTGAGATAGGCGTATTCGGCTCGCCTACACCGTAGAAAAGTTGGAAATGAAGATCCTGGCCCTCGAAAGAGATCTTCCCGGTACGACCGCAGGGCAGTTCCAGCCCCTGTTGAAAGACGAAGCCCGCTGCGTGTGGGAAATGCAGCAATCCGGCCAATTGCGCGAAATCTATTTTGACGCTGACCAACACAATGCAGTTCTTATTCTGGAATGCGCTGAAGTGGAAGAAGCGCGGCTGGTACTCGCGAGCCTGCCGTTGGTGTCGGCAGGACTGATCGAGTTCGAACTTATCCCCCTGGCCCCTTACGACGGCTTTGCCCGCCTTTTTGAATGACTTTAAGACTCATCTGATTCGTGGAGAGGCGCCCAATGGAAATCCTTGCATTCGCATTACCCCTGCTGAGCGTAGTGATAGCGATCTGGTACATTTTTCGGCTGCGCAAGAAGCGAAAACCGAAAAAAGAAAAGGTGGATGAGCACACACGCCAGGAACGGGCGGTGTGGGCGTGGGCAAACATCCTTAGCTCGAACCAGGGGCCGGTGAGTTCCTTTGGCGTGTCGAAAGTGGAGATGGAACTCGACGTGCATCTGCCGGGAAATCCGGTCTACCCGGCCAGGGTCACCTGGCTGGTGGACAAGGAATCCTTGGGATTCGTTGAAGTGGGCAAGGAACTGGCGCTAAAGGTGGACCCGCAAGGTCCCGAGCACATCTATCCGAACGGTTCCTGGGCAAAAAAGATGGATTAAGACGATGACGAGCTACTGTGAATACCTGCGTGACCATCCGGAGGACACGCTCAATAAGCTCTATCATGATGGCGAATACGGCTTTCCGCTGGAATCGGATGCCGCCTTGCTCGAACGTTTTGCTCTCGAGATCAACCAGGCGGGACTTTCCTGGACTTTGATGTTGAAGCGGAAAGATAATTTCCATAAAGCGTTTGATGGCTTTGACGTGGATATCGTCGCTGCTTACGGCGAGGCAGATGTGGCCCGGCTGCTGGCAGACGCGGGGATCATTCGCAATCGCCTGAAGGTAAGGGCGGTGATCGAAAACGCCCGGCGGATCCAGGGTCTGCGAGGGGAGTATGGCTCATTCAAGGGTTGGCTGGAGGCGCACCATCCACTCAGCCTGGCGGAATGGACGGGCCTGTTCAAAAAGACCTTTGTCTTCACCGGCGGGGAGATCGTGACGCGAATTCCTGGTCAGCAGCGGTTACCTGCCGGGCGCGCACGACCATGATTGCCCGGTCTACTGGCACATCGCCCGCCTGCAGCCAGCCTGGACGAGAGGGATGAAGAATGTGGAACTGGTCGAACACAACGACACAGCTTCCCTGCCGTAGATCATCCCACATCAAATGGAACGATGATTTCTTTCTGAAGAACGTATTTGTATATGAATTCGATGGCGCTGAGCGCCTGGTTTTGTGAGGAAGCAGCAATATTGCGTTCACTGGCGAGGTAAGTGATGAACCCCTGCACCTCCGCTGCCCCCATCTCTTTCGGAGGACGCTTGTTGTGAAAAATGATAAAGCGCTTGATCCAATCCAAATACGTTTGTTCGGTTCGATACGAATAATGGTTCACGCGAAGTGTCTCGCGAACCCGATCCAATAATTTGGGAGCTTTGGAATCCATTTTTACCTCATGGAAAGGGCTATGTTACGTCTGATGTGAATTGAACCTAAAGGGCCGAAACAGCCTCAAAGGTTTGAACATTAACACCGAAATCGATCAATAACAAATGACGCAAGAGATGGCTGGTCATCTTGGCAATGATTCGTGTGCACAAGCCAATCACTGTTTTAGATAGTAATCGTTCAACATTCCGGCCAGTATTCTGGATTTCATGGAAGACGCCTTCGATGCGTTCTCTGACACTACTCAACCAGCGATCCAGGTTACGAGTATTCTGGAGATACTGGTTGGAACGGCGTGGAGTCCAGATCAAGTTGTTGGTCTGGTCGAAGATCTGAGTCTGCCATTCCAGACCGATGAAACCTTTATCAGTGAAAAGGTCACAACCAGAAAGCTGATCTATGGTAGTTTCCGCTGCCAAGCGTTCATCCGAGTTTGCCGGAACCAAATCATACAGCACAGGAACACCTCTCATAGTGCTGATGGCAACCAGTTTGAAGCCGAAATATTTGAGATTACGACTGACGCAGACACCATAACCAGCTTTCCCAAGGAAATCACTACGCTTTTTATTGCGCTTGTAGCCCAACACTGGTACCGGTTTGGTATCCATCAGATAGCATGTCTGGCGGTTCCAGCCTTTCTGGACGATCCAATATCGGCGTAGCTGCTCAACCAGAAGCCGCAAAGCCCGTGCCCGGCGATTGAACTGGCTTTGATCGATCAGCTTCGGAAACATGTCCAAGTGATTAGCGCGAATGAATTCGATATACTGTGTCTCGCTTGGATAAGGAATGTAATCTTGTGCCAACATCAAGGTCATCATTTCACTATCTGTAAATTCGGGTTTCTTGCCAGGCTTTCCTCGGAGTAACTTGATACCTTCTGCTTGATACCAATCATCTACGAGAACAAAAATAATGGTCAATATGTCAGAAATGGTTATACTTGTCATGGGGAATGTCCTTTCAAGATTAGGTGTCGCAACTTTATCTTGAGGGCATTCCCTCTTTTCGTCAATAACTTTTCGATTTCACATCAGACGTATGATATACTTTTATCATTCTATTTTAATCTGGCGCTGTATAAAACCCGAAAAATATTGGGGCTTTATACGGATCGTCCAAAAGCCATTATACGATCCGCTTAAGCGCAAGTTAGCCTACTGATCACGATCCATCGGAGAAGCGGACTATGCCCACCTCATCACTGGTCACACTCGCATTCATCAGTCTGGCAGCCATCTTCCTCATCGTCTCAGGCATCAGACGCAAGCCGAGGGTGGGCATTATCCTCTCGGTCATCCTCATCGGGATTGCCGCCCGGCTGGGGGAAACCAGCCTCGCTCAAATCGGTTTCGTCCAACCTGACAACTGGCTGAGCACTGTGCTGTTGGGACTGTTGATCGGGAGCGGATTATGCTTACTGTCCATCATGCTGATCGAGCCGCTGGTTGAAAACATCACCAAACAACCCCACGATGTGAGCGTGGTGGAAGGCGTTCGGGGAAACTGGAAAGTTTTGCTCTCGTGGCTAGTCGCAGTCTGGGCCGTGGCGGCGGTCGGGGAAGAAGCGCTCTATCGTGGCTTCTTGATGAGTGAAGTCAGTAAGGTGTTGGGCACCAGTCTCCTGGCCCTCGTGTCGAATGTGCTCATCACTTCCATCATTTTCGGCGTATCTCATTCCTATCAAGGTCGCAGCGGGGCATGGAGCACTGGCATCATCGGTGTCTGTCTGGGAGTCGTCTACATTTTGAGCGGATTCAATCTGTGGCTTCCCATCCTGGTGCATGGCGTGATCGACACCGTCGCGCTGATCTTGATCAGCCTCGGTGCGGATAAGCGGCTCAAGGAATTGGTTTGGAAGAAACCTCAACCGGCGGGCTAACACGGCGTGCAGCCGACTCGCCCAGCTGTCGAAGTTAGGCATCCGTTTTGACGGTTGGCGATCGGGTCGGTGGCGGGCGGCTGACGCCCGGCCGTTGCCAGGTATCTACTTTGGTATTCGAAATGATCTCGACTTGTCTATTGAAGTATGATTTCCGTTGAAAGTACAAAGCCTCTCTCGTAGTTATTGCGTTCAGTTCTTGAAAAAAACCTTTGTCTTCACCGGCGGGGAAATCGTGAAGGAACTCCTCGTCAGCAGCGGTTACCTGCCGGGGGCGCATGATCAGGATTGCCCGGTGTACAAGCAGATCGCCAAATTGCAGCCCGCTTGGATGAAAAATCCACCCAAGGATATAATCTGAATATGCCTCAAACCATCCCAACTGCAGAACCGTTTTTCTTTCCCGGCCAGGGAAAGACTGCCCGCACCGGCTGCCTGGTGACGCACGGATTTACGGGCGCGCCCAAGGAAATGCACTGGCTGGGTGAGTATCTCAACCAGCAGGGCTATACCGTTTGCGGCATCCGCCTCAACGGTCACGCCACCCGACCGGAGGATATGATCCGTTCCCGCTGGCAGGATTGGCTGCTCTCGGTGGAGGATGGATACAACCTGCTGCGGGCCTGTACGGACGAGATCTTCCTGTTGGGGCTTTCGATGGGGGGGATCCTGTCGTTGACCTCGGCCAGCCTGCTGCCGGTCCGCGGGGTGGTGGCCATGTCCACGCCCTACGACCTGGCGCCCATTTCCCTCCCGCTGTGGGCTGTCCGCTTTCTCAGCCATTTCAAACCCTACCTGGCGAAAGGCAAGACTCCGGGAAGCGGCTGGTTCGACCCGGCTGCCTTGAAGCAACACGTCTCTTACCCGATGAACCCACTGCGTTCAGGGGTGGAATTGAAATGCCTGATGGAAGAAATGCACGAGGCCTTGCCGAAGATTACGGTACCGGTACTGCTCATCCACTCGCGGGACGACGATTACGTCATCAAGGACAGCATGCAGTCCATCTACGACAGCCTGACCACGCCGGATAAACAGATGTTGTGGGTGACAGGCGGAGGCCACGTCATCACCGAAGAGCCGACCAAAGAGGTTGTCTTCAAAGCCGCGGCCGATTTCATCCAACGAGTTTCCAGCCTTTCATGAGCGTTGACCTGATCCTGCTCTCCATCTCCCTCTTTACCTGGGGGATTGGAGAGGGCATGTTCACCTATTTCCAGCCCATCTATTTGCAGCAATTGGGGGCAAATACGATGACCATTGCCGTGGTCTTCAGTTTCTTTGGACTGGCAATGATGCTGGCGCACATCCCGGCCGGTTACCTGGCCGACCGGATCGGGCGCAAACCTCTCCTGGTGGCCGCCTGGGTGGCCGGATTGCTGGCGGCCTGGGTGATGGCTCTGGCACGGACGCTGCCGGTCTTTGTGGCCGGAATGCTTTTCTATGGCTTCACCGCTTTTGTCTCTGCGCCGATGAACAGCTACATCACCAGCGCCCGGGGGAAACTATCACTGGTGCGTTCCATGACCCTGGTCTCGGCCGCCTACAATTTTGGAGCAGTTCTGGGCCCCATTTCCGGCGGATGGATTGCCCACCGTTACGGCCTCCAGAGGATCTACGTGATCTCGGCCTGTATTTTCATCGTCTCAACGGCCATCCTGCTTTTCCTGCGGAAACAAGCTCGCGAAATCCATGACCCCAGCGCACCTCCAACCAGCCTGTGGCAGAACAAGCGCCTGGTCAGTTTCCTGGGGATCATCTTCCTGGCGATGTTCGTGATGTATTTGCCGCAGCCGCTGACGCCTCGCTTTCTGCAAAATGAACGCGCTCTCTCCCTCGAAACCATCGGCCTGCTCGGTTCGGTCGGCAGCCTGGGGAACAGCCTGGTGGCGCTGGCGGTGGGACAACTGGCAGCCCGAAGCGGATTCCTGCTGGTGCAAGTCTCGGTGGCAATTTTTTCCTTGCTTTTATGGAAGGGGACGGGCTTGCCATGGTATATGCTGGGGTATTTCCTGCTGGGAGGATTCCGGTCGGCGCGGTCATTCATTATGGCGTTGATCCGCCCGCTGATCCACCCGGCCCAGATGGGGCTGGCCTACGGCGTGGCCGAAACTTTCAGCGCATTGGGAGTCATGCTGGCGCCGCTGCTGGCGGGGGTGCTCTATACAAAAGACCCACCGCTGGTGTACCCGGTCAGCGTGGGATTGTTGGGAGTGATGGTGGTGGTATCGGGATTTCTTACACCGCGCCTGGCAACCCATGGTGAACAGATGACGGTGATAGCCCCCCCGGAGGTGTGAAATGCTTTCAATCGTCCCCCTCATCCTTGGCCCGGCGGCCACGAATGCCTACCTGATTGCCGAGGCCGAGTCTGGGTGAAGCGGCGGTGATCGATCCGGCCTGGAATGGGGACCTTATTTTAGCCGAAGCCAAGAAGCGCGGCTGGCACGTTGGCCAGCTCTGGATCACTCACGCCCACTTCGACCATATCGGCGGTGCGGGTGACCTGGCGCGCGGGCTGGATCCCGCTCCCATCATCGCCTTGCACCCATCTGACCGGCTCCTGTGGGATACCCAGGGTGGTGCAGCCCATTTCGGCTATACCCTGGCTCCAGCCCCTGCGCCCGGCCTCGACCTGGCCCACGGCATGAGCCTGCAACTCGGCGGTTTGCAGTTTGAAGTCCGCCATGCGCCCGGTCATACTCCCGGCCTGTGCGTTTTCTACTGCGCGCAGGCGGAAGTTTGCTTCTCTGGCGATCTCATCTTCCAACACTCGGTCGGCCGCACGGATCTGCCGGGAGGGGATTGGGAGCAGTTGGTTGAGAGCATCCGCAGGCAGATATTCACCCTGCCGGAGGCGACGACGTTGTTGCCGGGGCATGGTCTTGAAACAAGTGTGGGGGAAGAGAAGCGCGACAACCCCTTTGTGCGCGCCTGATGAACACCTTTTCATATTGTAACTAATTGGTTTTACTCGGTGATAAATCTTTGGCGTGACCGAATAAATTACCAAATACGAAAAGGAAATCAGAAAAGCCCCAGAATTGCCTGGAAGATCAGCAACGCTGCCATTCCGGTCACGATGGTCAGGATGACACTGCGGGTGCGCCAGGCGACCAGGATGGCGACGGCTCCGGCCAGGAGCTGGGGGTTGCGCCAGGATAGGAAAAGAGTCCCGTTGGGATTGGTCAATTCGGGGAGGATAATGGCAGAGAGGACAGCCACGGGGACGAAGCGCAGGCCGCGGCGGAACCAATCCGGCATTTTAATACGGTCAAGCAGGAGGATGAAGGATAGGCGGGTGGCGAAAGTAAGCAGTCCGCCAATGATCATAATCAGCCAGATATTCATTTCGGCCGCCCCTCGACCAGCAGGCCGGTCAGGATGCCAATCATGGCGGCCAGCAAGAGCCCGGTCTTATAGGGGAAGCCAAGCGCCAGCAGGCCGACCACGCCAGCGACGAGGGCAGCCGCCACACCGGCCCGGTCCTTGAGAGCGGGGACGACCAGGGCGATAAAGGTGAGAGGCAGGATAAAATCGAGCGGCCAGGTGGGGGGAATTTGGGCTCCGATGAAGATTCCAACGGCCGTGCTGATCTGCCAGGAGGTCCATAAGGTCAGGCCGGCGCCCAGGAAATACCAGTGGCTGTTTTCGGCATCCCCGTCCCGGTTGTAGTGAGTGATCGTGACGGCATAAGCTTCATCGGTGAGGAGATAGGAGAGCAGCAGTTTCCAGCCGGTACCCAGATGCTTGACGTGAGGCGCCACTGAAGCGCTGTATAAGGCATGGCGCAGGTTGACGACAAAGACGACCATCAGGATCACCAGGCCGGCTGTGCCCGTACCGACCAATTGGGCGGCAATGAACTGGGCCGATCCGGCAAAAATGATCGAAGACATGGCCTGGGCTGCAGATGTGGAAATGTGGGAACTGATCGCCAGGGCACCAAAGAGCAATCCAAATGGGACAACTCCCAATAAGATGGGGGCTTCATCCCTTACACCGCTCCAAAATTCCTGTTTTTTCGTCTTCATAAACAAAAATTGTCCCTGGACGTGCTGCAAAATTCGTTCCATTATACCCGCCAATTTCACGCCAGGGATGCAATTTATTCCATTTCGCAAAGAAAATGTCCATGAGGGTGGAAATAGTTGAAATCTAAATGTAAGACAAATAGGTAATATGTACTACTGCCACCCCCGAGCGGCCAATATCGCCCGTAACGCATGCGCACCTCTCAGGGTTATATGGCACATGAAATACCTGTTCGTCCGAGAGGAGATGTAACATATGGATACAACCCTGGCTCCAACCCTGCTTTCCCGAACCCTGCCGCGGGTGGACCGCCGCCTGCGCGACGTATTGCTGGTGGTGGCCGGCAGTCTATTCGTTGCCGCCATGGCGCAGGTCAAGATCCCGCTGCCATTTACGCCGGTCCCGTTAACCGGGCAGACCTTTGCCGTTCTGGTGGTGGGAGCTGCCCTGGGGCCTCGCAAAGGCGCGGCCAGCCTGATACTCTATTTACTCCAAGGCCTGCTCGGCCTGCCGGTCTTTGCCGGCGGCACAAGCGGCCTGGCAGTCCTGTTGGGGCCGACCGGCGGTTACCTGGTGGGGTTCGTTGCGGCCGCCACCCTGATCGGGTCCCTGGCAGCACGCGGCCTGGACCGGCGCATCCCCAGTGCATTACTGGCATTCCTGGCAGGGGAGGCGGTCATTTATCTGTGCGGTGTAGCCTGGTTGAGCGTCTTCCTGGGCTTCGGGCGGGCGATCATTGCCGGATTGCTGCCATTCCTTATCGGAGATGCGATCAAACTTGCTGCGGCAGCGCTGGCCCTGCCGGCTGCATGGAAATTGGTCAAGTAAATTACCCGTAACCGTCCTTGGCATGGAGTGTTGTACCTCACGAGTTACCGAAAAATGTGTATAGACAAGATGTCCTTTTCGAGCACGTGTATGTAAAAGCGCACATCGAACAATCCTGACCCAGATCAAGTTATTTGTTTTTTCAACAGCTGTACGGGCTACAGCTGGTAGGTTTATGTTGCCATTCAATGAAAAATCAATGCGAAGGAACTGAGGCAAAACCGATTTTATGACGCAGACAACCAAACCTTTAGCGGTGCTCCGGACGGAAGCCACCCTTGGCGGTGGAGAAACCCGTATCGCGGCCCAGCATGCCAAGAACAAGCAAACGGCCCGCGAACGGATCGAGCAGTTGCTTGACCCCGGGAGCTTCCAGGAAGTCGGCATTTTCGTCACCCATCGAGCCACCGGCCTGGGGATGGAAAAGTCGCATCCCTATACCGATGGCGTTGTCACCGGTTGGGGCAAGGTGGACGGGCGGGTGGTCTACGTCTTTGCCCAGGATTTCACCATCATGGGCGGTTCGGTTGGCGAGGCGCATGGAATGAAGATCGCGGCCTTGCTGGACATGGCGCGGCAAAACGGAGCCCCGGTCATCGGGCTGAACGACTCGGGCGGGGCGCGCATCCAGGAAGGCGTGGAAGCCCTGGCAGGATACGGGCAGATCTTTTTCCGCAACGTCCAATCTTCGGGCGTGGTTCCGCAGATCTCGGTCATCATGGGACCCTGCGCGGGAGGGGCGGTCTATTCGCCGGCCATTACCGATTTCGTCTTCATGGTCGAAAAGACCGCGCACATGTTCATCACCGGTCCGGAAGTGGTCAAGGCCGTCACCCACCAGGAGGTCAGCTTCGACCAACTGGGCGGGGCGGCTATTCACAGAGAGCAAAGCGGCGTGGCACATTTCACCGCCCCGGATGAAGAGAGCCTGCTCGCGAACGTGCGCTGGCTGCTTTCCTACCTGCCTCCCAACAACCTGACCCCGCCGCCTTACCTGCCTCCCAGCGACGACCCGCTGCGGACTCTGGCGGAACTCGCCCAGATCGTCCCTGCCGATCCGCAACAACCTTACGACGTGCGCAGCGTGATCGAAGCGCTGGTGGATGACAGGGAATTCCTGGAAGTCCAAAGCGAGTACGCAGCCAACCTGGTGATCGGTTTCGCCCGGCTGGACGGATATCCGGTGGGGATCGTAGCCAACCAGCCGCTGCACCTGGCGGGCGTACTGGACATCAACTCCTCCGACAAAGGGGCGCGCTTCATCCGTTTCTGCGATGCTTTTCACATCCCGCTGGTGACGCTGGTGGACACCCCCGGATTCCTGCCGGGCACAGACCAGGAATACGGCGGCGTGATCCGCCATGGGGCAAAGCTGGCCTACGCCTATTCAGAGGCGACCGTGCCCAAGGTCACGGTGGTGCTGCGCAAGGCCTACGGAGGCGCATATATCGTCATGGGCTCCAAGCACCTGGGAGGGGATATCAACCTGGCCTGGGCCAGCGCGGAGATTGCCGTCATGGGCCCGGAAGGGGCCGTCAGCATTGTATTTTCGAAAGAACTCCAGGCGGCGGAAGACCCGGCTGCCGAACGGGACCGCTTGATCAAAGACTATCGCACTGAATTTGCGACCCCGCTCATCGCCGCCAGCCGCGGCTACCTGGACGATGTGATCGACCCATCCGAGAGCCGCGTGCGGGTCATCCGCGCCCTGGAAGCATTGCGCGAAAAACGCCAGGTCACGCCTGCACGAAAACATGGGAATATCCCGCTCTAGCGGCACAGGTGACAATGAAAAAGATCAAGGTATCTGGTAGCAAACCGTGGAGAAATCGCCGTCCGAATCCTGCGTGCCTGCAGAGAGATGGGTCTGCCATCGGTGGCAGTCTTCACGGATGTAGACGAATCCGCCCTGCACGTGCGCTATGCAGACGAAGCCATCCCCCTGGGCGATAAAGGCAAGTATCTTGATATTCAGGCGGTTCTCGAGGCGGCCCGCAAAAGCGGCGCGAGCGCCATCCATCCGGGCTACGGGTTCCTGGCCGAAAACGCAGAGTTTGCCCGGGCAACGGAGGCACTGGGGATCACCTTCATCGGTCCACGGCCTGAGACCGTTTCGATGATGGGCGATAAACTGGCTGCCCGGCGGGTTTCGCGCAAGGCCGGCCTGCCGGTCATTGCGGGAACGGATGAACCGCTGCCGGTCGAGCTGCCCCTGGATATGGCTGAAAAAGTCCAATACCCGGTGCTGGTAAAGGCTTCTGCGGGAGGAGGCGGGCGGGGCATCCGCCTGGCGCGCTCGCCCGAGGAACTGCCTGCCATGATCGAAGCAGCCCGCCGGGAAGCCATGGCGGCCTTCAGTGACGATACGGTTTTCCTCGAATCCCTGGTCCAGCAGGCCCGGCACATCGAGGTGCAGATCCTGGGGGATGGGCAGGGGAATGTGGTCTGCCTGGGCGAACGCGAGTGCTCCATCCAAAGGCGGCGCCAAAAATTGATCGAAGAGGCCCCGGCGAACGGCCTTTCGGCGGAACTTCGGCAACAGGTGCATGAGGCTGCGCTCAAACTGGGCAGGACACTGAAATATCGCAGCCTGGGCACCGTCGAGTTCCTGCTGGACAAGAAAAACCGCTTTTACTTCATCGAGGTCAACCCGCGCATCCAGGTGGAACATCCGGTCACGGAGATGGTTACAGGCGTGGACATCGTCAAGGAGCAATTATCCATCGCCATGGGTGAACCCATGCGCAAATTCCCGCCGGTGATCCACCCGCGCGGGGCGGCCATCGAGGCGCGCATCCTGGCGGAAGATTCACAGACAGGCTTCCTGCCTTCCACGGGACAGGTGCTTTACTTGAAAGAGCCGGGCGGACCGGGCGTCCGGATCGATTCGGCACTTTACCAGGGGATGACGGTCGGCACCGAATATGACTCCCTGCTCGCGAAGGTCATTGTCTGGGGCGAAGAGCGGGCGGTGGCCATCCAGCGCCTGCGGCGCGCCCTGCACGAGTACCAGGTCGGCGGTCTCAGCACGGATATCGATTTCATCCTGCAGATCATCGAAAGTCCGAAGTTCATGAGCGGGGATGTCACCACCACCTACCTGGAGACTTTCCTGCCTACCCCGCCGAGCACCGAGCCGGAACTGGAGCGTGACCTGGCCTGGACGGCAGCCATGTACGTCCACCAGCTTCGCTCCCAACGTGCAAACCAGGAACCCCGCCAGGGAAGCAACTGGCAGGTGGTTGCTTGGAAAGAACAAATGAATAAATGAGAAACTCTGATCCCTACCCCTTCTCCGAGAGCAGGGAAGGGAATACGATAGGAGAAATCATGTCTCTCTACACTGTCACAATCGGAAGCCACACTTATAAAGTAAATATATCCGGAGACCGTAATACCGTCGACGGACAGGATGTTGACGCCCGGATGGTCCAACTGAACCAGAACGGTTTGCAGCTTCTGCACCACGGCAAGCAGGCTCATGAGGTGTTCCTGAGCACGCAGGAAACAGATACCTACCAGATGAATATGTTTGGCGGGAGGCGGATCATCACGCGCATCACCAACCGCTTTGGGAAGCGAGCCCGGGCTTGCAACGATGCTGACGGAGCCAGCTGCCTTTCTGCCCCCATGCATGGACTCGTAGTGGATGTACCGGTCCAGGAGGGGGAGGCTGTGACCAAGGGACAGACGCTGGTGGTGCTCGAATCCATGAAAATGCAAATGCAATTGCGTTCGCCGAGAGATGGCAAGGTTGCCAAGGTTACCATCCAGGCCGGAAACCAGGTCGAAAAAGGGGCGTTACTGGTCCAGTTCGAATAAAAGTACGAGAATGTCAGGCCAGCCATAATGAATGTCGTTCGTGTCAGGGCTCAACGAAGCCA
This sequence comes from uncultured Chloroflexia bacterium, assembly GCA_963831885.1. Lineage (GTDB taxonomy): Bacteria > Chloroflexota > Anaerolineae > Anaerolineales > Villigracilaceae > UBA877. The sequence continues at coordinate 71,720 of CAWHSJ010000009.1, forward strand.
TATTTTTGGCAGGGGGGATTTACTTCGCCAGTAAGAACGTGGTTTGTCTTGACATGAGAAAACAGGAGTGCCATGAGTGAAACAACCGCTATTGCCATCGTCGGAGTAGGAGCCATCCTGCCGGACGCCCCGGACGTGGCAACATTTTGGAAGAATATTCAGACAGGCAGGTATTCGATCACCGATGTAACCGATGACCGCTGGAAGGCGGAGCTCTTTTACAACCCCGACCCGGCCGCGCTGGATAAGACCTACAGCAAGATCGGCGGATGGGTGCGCGGCTTTCAATTTGAACCCGCCAAAATGGGGGTTGCCATCCCGCCGCGCATCCTGGAACAGATCGATGAGGCCCAACAATGGGCCATTTCAGCCTGTTACCAGGTGCTGAAGGATTATGGCTATCCGTCGCGATCCCTGAACCCGGACCGCGTGGCGGTCATCCTGGGCAACGCCATGGCCGGCGAGAAACATTATCGCTCCACCATCCGCATCCATTTGCCGGAATATATTGATGCCTTGTCCGCCAACCCGGCATTCAAAAACCTTTCCCCGCAGGTCCAGTCTGAACTGGTGCAGGGATTGACCACTGGAGTCCAATCCATGGTCCCGGCGATCACCGAAGATACCATGCCGGGTGAACTGTCCAATATTATCGCCGGACGGGTAGCCAATGTCTTTAATTTCACCGGTCCCAATTTCGTCACCGATGCCGCCTGTGCTTCTTCCCTGGCGGCCCTGCAAAGCGCCGTGGACGGCCTGAATTTCGGCCAATTCGACGCCGTCCTGACCGGCGGGGTGGACCGCAACATGGGCGTGGAGTCTTTCGTCAAATTCAGCAAGATCGGCGCGCTCAGCCCGGACGGATCCCGCCCTTATGCGGAGGGAGCCAACGGTTTTGTGATGGGCGAAGGCGCAGCCATTTACCTGCTCAAACGTCTCATAGATGCCGAACGGGACGGCGATAAGATCTATGCGGTCATCCGCGGCATCGGCGGCAGCAGCGATGGCAAGGGCAAAGGCATCACCGCACCCAACCCGCTGGGACAGCAGCGTGCCATCCAAAGGGCCTGGAAGAACGCCGCGGTGGATCCTGCCAGCGTGGGCTTGATCGAGGGACATGGCACCTCCACCCCGGTGGGCGACCTGGCGGAAGTGAACAGCCTCAATACGATCTTTGGGCCGACCGGTATCCAGCCGGAGAGCGTGGCGCTCGGCTCAGTCAAATCCAATTTCGGCCATCTGAAGAGCGCGGCCGGCGCAGCCGGCATGCTCAAGGCAGCCCTGAGCCTGTACGACCATATCCTGCCGCCTTCGGTCAATTTTGAGCAGCCCAACTCCAAAATCGATTTTCATAATTTGCCATTCTATGTCAATACCCAGACAAGACCGTGGGAGGTGACTCCCGGCGAGGTACGCCGAGCCGGGGTCAGCGCTTTCGGTTTCGGGGGGACCAATTTCCACGTGGTGCTGGAGGAATATCTGCCGGGTGTGCTGACCAGGGAACATGCCATTTTCCCGGGCGCAGATCTGCAACATGCAGCCCAGGCTGCGGCGGCCCTGCCACAGCCTGTGAATGCCAGGCCTTACCGGGGCTTACTCTTCCTGGGCAGCCATTCGGCGGGGGGGCTGCAGCAAATGTTGAACGAAAAACTCCACCAGGCAAAATTGGGTCACCTGCCCGAGAACCTCTGTCCAACCCCGGACCAGTTGGACCAACCTGAGCGGCTGGTGATTGAATATGAGAACGGCAGGGAACTGATCGGCCGGGCGGAAAAAGCCATCAAGGCACTCGAGAGCGACGCTCCTGCCGGCTGGCAGGTGTTGGGCGTGCAGGGAATCTACCGGGGCTGCGGACGGCCGGGAAAAGTGGCCTTCCTGTTCCCCGGTCAAGGCTCGCAGTATGTCAACATGCTGCGTGATTTGCGGACCATTGAACCGCTGGTGGCGGAAACCTTCCGCGAGGCGGATGAGGTCATGACCCCCATTCTGGGCCGGCCCATTTCGAGCTATGTATTTGTCGATGGGAAAGAGGACGCCATCACGCAGGCGGAACTGAAATTGCGCAATACCGATATCACCCAACCGGCGCTGCTGGCGGTGCATGTATCGCTCCTGCGGGTGCTGGATAAGTTCGGATTCAAGCCCGACATGGTCATCGGCCACAGCCTGGGCGAATATGCCGCCCTGGTAGCCGCGGGTGTGCTCAACCTTTCGGAAGCCCTGCAAGTGGTCAGCGCCCGCGGGCAGGAGATGAACAAAGTGGCCGTCGCCGATAACGGCTGCATGGCCGCCGTCTCTGCACCTCTGGATGAAGTGGAAAGAATCCTGAAAAGCATTGACGGTTATGTGGTCATCGCCAATATTAACAGCCCGGTCCAATGCGTCATTGGCGGAGCTACGGCTGGCGTGGAAGCAGCCATCGCGGCTTTCCTGGCGGAAGGACTGCAGGCCACCAAGATACCCGTCTCGCATGCCTTCCATACGAAGATCGTGGGGCCGGCCAGCCAACCGCTGCGCAAGGTCATTGCCCGGATGAACATCCACTCACCGAAGATCCCCATCGTGGCCAATGTGACCGGGAAAGCGTATCCCACCGGACGGGAGGAGATCCTTGATATCCTGGCTGCACAGGTGGCTTCACCGGTGCAATTTGTGCAGGGAATTCGCACGCTCTACGAACAGGGAGCGCGCATCTTCGTCGAGGTAGGCCCAAAGCGCGTCCTGAGCGGATTGGCAACCGACATCCTGAAGGAACACAAGGATGTCACCGTGCTTTCCACCAACCATCCGCGCAAGGGCGATATCCCCAGTATCAACGAAGCCCTCGGACGGCTTTATGCTGCAGGTGTGAATGGCGCTCATGGTGTTTTCGCTGACCAGATTCCACCCACGCCTGCAATTGAAGTCAGCCAGCCTTCACCTGCCGCCGAACCTATTCTTAGCGAAATCCAAACTTCCAACACAGGGACGGAGCCAGATTCCGCCCAAGGAGCTTTTATGGACGGTCGTATCCCTCTTACCGGTTCGGTCGTCATCAGCGGGGCCGGCCTGGGCCTGCCCGGGCGCAGCAAGCATGTCTTTGACGACAACAATATTCTCGACATCCTAAACGGCGAAATGCGCATCGAGCCGCTGCCGGATGAAACCCGCCGGGGCATGCTCGAAAAACGCCCCACCCGCCTGGTCAAGAGCGACGCCGGCGCGATCATGCAGACGATCGACTCGATGGACCTGACGCTCAAACTGGCCGGGCAGCGCGGCGAGTTCGACCCGGTCAATGAGTTCGGCATGCCGCAGGACCGGCTGGAATCCATCGATATATCCACCCAACTGGCCATTGCCGCGGGCATAGAGGCGCTGCGGGATGCAGGAATACCCCTCGTAATGGCTTACAAGCAGACCAGCACCGGCTCGTACCTGCCCGACCGTTGGAAACTGCCCGAAGCCCTGGCGGACGAGACGGGGGTCATCTTCGCTTCGGCCTTCCCCGGTCAGGACCGTATTGCCGACGAAGCGGATAAATTCTATAAATACGAGACCCTGATCAAGCAAATAGAAGAACTGCGGCACATGGAAAGCCTGATCCCGGCGCAGCAAATGGATTTGAAAGAGGCTTTTGAGAAACGCATTCTCGAATTGGAAGCCGAACAGGCCCGCCTGGATTACCACTTTGACCGGCGCTACATTTTCCGGGTCCTGACCATGGGCCATTCGCAATTCGCGGAATATATCGGCGCACGCGGGCCGAATACGCACGTCAATGCTGCCTGCGCCTCCACCACCCATGCAGTCGCCATCGCCGAAGACTGGATCCGCTGCGGGCGCGCCCGCCGGGTGATCGTTGTCGCCGGAGATGATGTCATCAGCGGCAGCCTGTCCCAGTGGATCGGTACCTCGCTCATGGCCAGCGGGGCAGCCACGCCCGAAGGCGACCTGCGCCTGGCAGCGCTGCCCTTCGACCGCCGTCGCAACGGGATGATCATCGGCATGGGCGCGGCCGGCCTGGTAGTCGAATCCGAAGACGCCGTGCGCGAGCGCGGCATGCAGGGAATCTGCGAAGTGCTGGCTACCCATATTGCCAATTCTGCCTTCCATGGCACCCGCTTGAATGTCAAGCATGTCAGCCATGTGATGGAGACACTGCTCAAGACCGCTGAAGACCGATTTCGGGATCTCCCGCAACAAGATCGCGGCAGAAACCATGTTCGTGTCTCACGAGACATACACGCCGGCAAGGGGCGGCAGCGCGGCCGCGGAAATCCATGCCTTGCGGGATGCCTTTGGCGAGCAGGCCAACCGGGTCATCATTGCCAACACCAAGGGCTTTACCGGCCACACCATGGGGGTGGGCGTGGAAGACGTGGTGGCGGTAAAAGCGCTCGAGTACGGTATCGTCCCCCCGATCGCGAATATCCAGGATGGGTTCGAGCCCGATCCTGAACTGGGCGACCTCAACCTGTCGCACGGCGGCAAGTACCCGGTCCAGTTCTCGCTGCGCCTCGGCGCCGGGTTCGGTTCCCAAATCGCCATGACCTTGCTGCGCAAGATCTCCGGAGTGGGCGAGCGCGTGGATAAAACCAGCTACAACCGCTGGCTCTCGGATGTTTCCGGCTATTCCGCCGTCGAATTGGAAATCTCAAAACGCACACTGCACATCAAGAACCAGGGCGTGCCAGCCCAACCACCGGCAGTTTCAAGGTGGCAGTATGGACAGGGTCCCACCCAGTGGGCAAGCCTGGCCAAGACCAGCGCTCCAGCAGCGGAAGCGCTTCCCCAACCGGTTCTGCAACCGGCCGTCTCTCAATCCCCTGAAACACAGGTGCAGGTGAGCGAAATCCATCCAACAGCAGGCTCGGAAGAGATCAAAACTTACGTGCTTGCCGCGGTCAGTGAAAAGACCGGTTACCCCGTCGAAGTGCTGGACCTGGATCTCGATCTCGAAGCCGACCTTGGCATCGATACGGTCAAGCAAGCCGAACTGTTTGCGGCCATCCGCGGCCAGTACGACATCCCCCGCCGGGAAGACCTGCGCCTTTCGGATTACAACACGCTGGCAAAGGTGATCGCTTTTGTCAAGGATTCACTCAACCTAACCGTCCCTCCGCCAGAGCCTCAGACTGCTGCAACAGAAAGCACATCGGTGGCAAGCGTTGAGACCCAGGGAACAGCGACCGCCCCTATGAGCGACGAAGAAATCAAGGGGTATGTCCTGGCGGCGGTAAGCGAAAAAACAGGCTATCCCACCGAAGTGCTCGACCTGGACCTCGATCTGGAGGCCGATCTTGGCATCGATACGGTCAAGCAGGCCGAATTGTTTGCGTCCATCCGCGGCACAGTACAACATCCCCCGCCGGGAAGACCTGCGCCTCTCGGATTACAACACGCTGGCCAAGGTGATCGCCTTCGTAAAAGAATCAGCCGGGTCAACCTCCGCCCCATCCATACCCACAACCGGTCACCCCTGAGGCGGCGCCGGCAGCGGTCGATGATGATGCCAGCCCCGGTAGCAGTTCCAACAGCTACTATCCCGGCCAGCGTCGAAGAAATCAAAGCCTATGTTCTTTCGGCTGTGAGCGAGAAAACCGGCTATCCGACCGAAGTACTCGATCTTGACCTCGACCTGGAGGCCGATCTTGGCATCGACACGGTCAAGCAGGCCGAATTGTTTGCCGCCATCCGCGGCCAGTACAACATCCCACGGCGGGAAGACTTGCGCCTTTCCGATTACAACACGCTGGCCAAGGTCATCCGCTTTGTGGAGGAGGCAATTAACCCCCCGACTGCTCCAGTAACAAAGGTTGAACCGGTCATGCTTGAGCCTGTGCCGGTCCCTGTTCCTGATGCACCGGCAGCAGGCGAAGCTTCGAGTGATGCCAAGGAAGCCAGCCCTGAAGAGATCAAAACATACATCCTCTCGAGTGTCAGTGAGAAGACGGGTTACCCTACGGAAGTGCTCGACCTTAACCTGGATTTGGAGGCTGATTTGGGTATCGACACAGTGAAACAGGCCGAATTATTTGCAGCCATCCGCGGCCAATACGACATCCCTCGCCGGGAAGACCTGCGTCTCTCCGATTACAACACGCTGGCCAAGGTCATTGCCTTTGTGGAAGTGGAACTGAAGAAACGCAAGAGCGCAGAGAAGAAGGTGGTCGCAACTGTTACTGCACCGGCCGCAACTGCAGACCTGGGAGTGAACCAGCCCGGAAACGTTATCGTGCGCCGCGCTCCGCAGCCTTACTTGCGCCCTCAACTTGACCTTTGCCTCCCGACAGGCGTGGAACTAACGGAAGGGAAGCGCGTGCTGGTGGTGGAAAGCCAAGCCGGGACCGGCGAACCTCTGGCAGCCCAATTGGCCTCCCGCAAGGTACAACCCCTGCGCTTGAATGCCGGACTTGCCCCGGCCGTTATCATTGAAAAAATAGCTGCCTGGCTGGCGGAAGGTCCTGTCGCGGGGGTGTATTTCCTGCCAGCGTTGGAAATTGAACCAAAATTAGCCAACATGACTGCCGCGGATTGGCAATCCGCGCTGGAAGAACGCCTGTATAGTCTCTTTACCATCATGAAAGCCCTGCCCGAAGAGACCTTCCTGGTGTGCGCCACCCGCATGGGAGGATTGCATGGGTACTCGAAAGAAGGTGCGACCGCACCGATGGGCGGGGCGGTCAGCGGCTTTGCCAAGGCACTTGCACGTGAACGCGAGAAGGCTTTTATCAAAGTGGTGGACTTCGAAACCAACGCCAGCCCAACAGTCATCGCCACGCGCCTGATCGAAGAAACTCTGCAGTGACGCCGGGGCGCTGGAAATCGGCTGGGAGAAACGACCTGCGCTATGGCATTGCCACCGTGGAAGAAACTCTGCCGGGAGAAAATAACTTTACGTTGGAAAATGGGAGCGTCTTCCTGATCAGCGGCGGTTCCGGCGGAATCATCCGCCCAATCGTCGAAGATCTCGTCCGCGCCACTCATGGGACGTTTTATTTGCTTGACCGGGTTCCCTTGCCGGCCGCAGATGATGAGGATGTAGCCCGGCTGGCGACCGACCGGGAGGGCTTGAAGAACGAACTGATCGGACGCCTGACCAAAGACGGCAAAAAGCCGACCCCCGTACAGGTGGAAGGGGCACTGTTCGGTATCGAGCGGTCTGCCACCACTTTGCAAACATTGAGTATCATCGAACAACTGGGCGGCAAAGCTCACTACCTGGCTTGCGATGTGACCGATCCCAGCCTGATCGAGGCAGCCATCCAGACGATCAAGGATGCCGAAGGCCACATTGACGCCTTCCTGCATGCGGCCGGGATGGAACGCAGCCGCAAGCTGGAAATGAAACCCATGGAGGAATTCCGCCTGGTGGTATCGGTCAAGGCCAATGGTTTCTTTAATCTCTTCAAAGCCATGGAAAGCAAAGGTATCCTGCCGCGCGGTTTGCTCTTCTTTACCTCGGTGGCCGGCCGCTTTGGTAACTCCGGCCAAACTGATTACAGCGCTGCCAATGACCTGCTCTGCAAGACCGCATACGCCATGCGGAACCAGTACCCGGGGCTTAAGGCTGTCGCCATCGACTGGAGCGCCTGGGGCGGAGTGGGCATGGCCACCCGCGGTAACATCCCGACCCTGATGAAGATGGCAGGAATAGATATGGTCCCGCCGGAACAGGCCGCGCCGATGGTACGGGCCGAACTCCAGGCCGGGACCGGTGAGGCAGTTATCGCCGGTTCCCTGGGGGCATTATTGGAACCACGGGCTCCCCACGGCGGCATGGACCTGGAGAAAGCCAACCAGGCCCTGCGGGCGGGGACGCCCATCCACACCATGCTCAGCCATATTGCCGGGTTCGATCTGCAGGCTGGCCTGGTGCTGGAAGCCGAACTGGACCCGAAGGATGAGCCGTTCCTGCATGACCATGCCATGAACGGCATACCGGTCCTGCCAGGTGTAATGGGCATCGAAGGTTTCTCGATCGCTGCCAAGCATATCGGGACTGTACTGGCCTCCAGCAAGAGCGAACTAGTGGTCGGCAAGTTGGAAGATATCCATTTCCTGGCTGCTTTCAAGTTCTATCGCAACGAGCCCCGGCGTGTCACCTGGATCGTCCGAGCCGTGCGCGAACCAGCCGGGTTGGTAGTATATGTGACGCTCGAATCGACGCGGGCGCTTAAGCATCATGCAGGTGAACACATGCGCCATTTCACGGGCAAGGTTCACCTGGTGAAAAAGGAAACGGAACTACAGGAAATCACGACTCAGGCGCCGGAATGGAACGGCAGTTACACGGTCAAGGCCGAAGATATCTACCGGCTGTATTTCCATGGCCCGGCTTTCCAGGTACTGGAAGGAGTGCAGCTTTCGGGCACCTCAGTATTGGGTAAATTGAATAAGAATCTGCCCTCCATCCTGCATACTGACCATGCCCTATTGAGCACCCCCACCCTGGTTGAGCTGTGTTTCCAGACTGCCGGGATCTGGGAGATCGGTAAAACGGGGACAATGGGCCTGCCGCGTTCCATCGAAAGTCTTACCCTTTACCGGCAGAGCATTAATGGAGCCCACATATACGCAGAAGTGAAGCCAATCCAAACCGATGCAGATGGCTTGCACTTTGACGCACGTGTGGTGGATTCCAAGGGGCGGTTGTATCTTGAATTAGTAGATTATCGTACTACACCGCTGCCTGTTTCAGTCGAAAAGAATCTGTTGACGCCGCTGAAAGAATTGGTCGAGAGGTCTTGATGATAGTTCGGATCCCTTTACCAGGCGAGTATTCGCCTTGGCAGCCTTGAAACAAAGCAACCGCTGATTTCTTAGAAAAGAGGTTAAAAAAATGTCTCCTGCCATTTACTGGACCCTTGTTCAAGCCAGACAGATGCCGTTGGACTATACGGAGGAGTTTCTTTCCAACCCGGAACTCCTGAAACTTTCAGGCCTGCGTTTTCCCAAAAGAAGGGATGAATGGCTGTTGGGGCGCTGGGCAGCAAAATGCCTGGTCCAGAGCATTTCTCCCTATCAGGGTTATTCCCTGGATGAGCTCGAAATCCGCAATACGAAGGACGGCGCGCCATTCATCCAGCAGCCGGACGGTGCAGTTTTGGCCGACAGCCTGAGCATCAGTCACAGCCACCGTTTCGCCGTTTGTGCGCTATCGCTCGGGCCAGACTTCAGTATCGGCGCCGACCTGGAGAAAATCGAGCCGCGCTCAGAGGCGTTCAGCGCAGATTACTTTACACCGGTGGAGCAGGAACTGGTGGCTTTTTATCCCAAGGAGGTCAGGCAAACGGCAACCAACCTTATTTGGAGCATGAAAGAATCCATGCTGAAGGCATTGGGGGTGGGATTGCGTTGGGACACTCGAAAGGTGGAAGTCCAAAAGCTGGAGGGACTCTTTCCTGCCAGCGCCAATTCCGACAAGTGGCAAAAAATGCAAATGGTCGATTATCAGGATAGAGGCCGCCAATGGGCGGGCTGGTGGCTGTGCCGGAGAGATTTTGTCATCACGCTGGCGGGGTTCGCTTGCACGCCGATGGACCTTCATTCCACCCATCTGGTGGAGAAAGTGCTGTAAGAAAGGAGTTTCCCGGAAATAGCAAAAAACGGAAAATTTCTTCCGTGTCACATTGGATAAAACAAAACGGCACAACTTTGTGCCGCTTTGTTTTAATATCGGTAGGAATTGAAAACGTTTTTTTTACTGTGAGGCCTTTGGGGGCTTTACATTAAAATATGAAGGCCGGGGATTGGGTGATGCGATTGGATACTCCGGCGGAGTTCGTGTAAAAACCCCGCACATAAACCCTCAAAAAAACTTGTCCGGTGGCCTGGGGAGTGAAGTACCAGCTGATCGTGCAGGTGCTCCGAGCTGCCAGGTTTTCGGGGCAGTCGCTGTATTTATCCTGGTCCACATCCCAACCCTGCGGGACAGTCAGGTTGGCACTGACCTGCAAGGGAACATTGCCGGTGTTCTTCACTTGAGCCCTAAAAATAAGCGAATTGCCGGCAAAGACGGTGGAGGCATAGGTGCTGTTGCCGGAGTTAAGTGTCACTGCCATGTTCGGCAACGTGCCGGTGGAAGGATTGACAACCGGTGTGGAAGAAACGGTGCTGCCAGCATTTCCCGTCGATCCCTTGGCAGGTACTACATTAAATATGAAGGCGGGAGATTGTGTAATCCGGTTGGAAGCGCCGGTGGAATCGGTATAAAAACCGCGGACATAGACCCTCAAATATACCTGACCGGCGGCCTGCGGAGTAAAGTACCAACTAATCGTGCAGACGCCGCGAACGGCTAAACTTTCGGGGCAGTCGCTGTATTTATCTTGATCCACGTCCCAATTTTGCGGCACTGTCAGGTTCGCTGTGACCTGTAGAGGCACATTTCCGGTATTTTTGACCTGCGCTCTGAAGATGAGTGCTGTGCCGGCCCGGACTGTGGAAGCATAGGTACTGTTGCCGGAGGAAAGCGTCACGGTCATATTTGGAAGGATGGCATTGGCTCGTGATTGAAGCGGGGGAATCAATACCCCGCTGCCAAGCAAGGCCAAAATAATGGCCAAGCTGATCATTCTTATCCTGTAACGGTGATCATTCATTTTGTATACTCCTCTTTTGGGAAGAACGGTTTATAACGAACCATCAGGAAAATCTACCCAGACGAAGGGCAAAAAATATTGTAGCACATCGGGCAAGTGCAAACAAGGAGAGCCGGTGACACATTTTCAGCGCCAATGGACAGGTCAGCGGACAATTTTCATAATAAGCAGTGGATTAGAAAAGCAAGAATCGGGTTGTTGAACTCCTGAGAATTAATATAATGGGGGCAATAAATGTAAGGAAAGGTTGATGAAATGAAATTAAAGGTATGGATTGCGCTGGTTTTGGTCTATATTATCTGGGGTGCCACGTATCTCGGCATCCGCTTTGCAGTCGAGACGATCCCGCCTTTCCTGATGGCCGGAACGCGTTTTTTGGTGGCGGGAGCGATCTTTTACATCTGGCGACGGTCGGCTGGTGACCCGGCGCCGACGCGCGGCCAATGGCTGCGAGCCGGACTGGTGGGTTTAATATTATTGTTGGGAGGCAATGGATTGATCTCCCTGGCGGAAAAGAACGTCGCTTCAGGGATTGCCGCGTTAATTGTTGGATCTGCGCCGTTGTGGATGACTACCATAGAAGCCTTGCGTCCGGGCGGCGTGCGGCCAAACGTATTGGGCGTGATCGGACTATTGCTCGGATTCGGCGGGATTGTTTTGCTGGTCGGTCCATCCCTTCTCCAGCCCGCGCAGGTGAACTCCCAGCCAATCGGGATTATCACTGCCCTTTTCGCGGCATTATTCTGGTCGATAGGGTCGGTCATGGGCAGAAACGTTGACTTGCCCAGATCATCTCTGCTATCCACCAGCATTGAGATGCTCGCCGGTGGGGCCGGCCTGTACCTGGCAGGGACGCTGACGGGCGAATGGCGGCAGTTCTCGCTGGCCGCAGTCAGCCTGCGCTCCTGGCTTGGCTTGATCTATCTGACCATCTTCGGCTCAATGGTCGGTTTTGCCGCCTATGCCTGGCTTCTAAGAAACGCGCCGCTGCCGCTGGTTTCCACTTATGCTTATGTAAATCCCCTGGTAGCCATCCTGTTGGGCAGCCTGTTGGCTCAGGAAGTCCTTACGGCACACATTTTGCTGGCTGCCCTGGTGATCGTGGGATCGGTGGTGATAATCAACGTGGCGCGACAAATCAAAGGCAAGGACCGGACGATTGTGACAGTAAAATGAGGAGTTAAAACTGTTCAGGAATGTATTTTTGCAAGCCAGATGGGAATATAACCCCTTGGGCTTCCAGCGAGCGCAGCCGATATAAATAAGCACAACCGCGCAGAATGTGCCTGGCCACATCCACGGCAGAGCGGTTCTGCGGAGTTTCCAGATAGGTCCCTTTCACCCATTTATTGAACGCGCCCATGGCCGGTCCAGTCCAGATCTGATAATCCATTTCGCGGCCTTTTTCGCCATTGGCTGACCAGCGCGAGGATAAGCCCAGGTACCAGCGGAAAACCAGCGCCATCTTATCTTTGGGGTTTGAATTGCCTCGTTCAACCTGCCGCGGGTCTCTTTCCAAGAAGAACTTGGCCGTATCGTTCCAGATGGATTCAAAATCACGCTTGAAAACGGTCTTTTCCAATTTTTCACGCTCGGCCGGGGGAATTTCTTCCCAGGCATTGTAGCGGGTGTAGAGTTCGTATAATTTTTGCGCCCGCATGGCAAACATGGTACCACGCTTGAGCACCTGCACCTTGACGCCCATCTCGAACATATCACCTGCCGGAGCCATAGCCACATCCGCCATTTCCATCTGTGCCAACAAATTGCGGGTATGCTCGGAGGCACCCGCTTCGACACAGGCCTGGTTCACAGAACCGGTCACAATATATGCAGCACCCAGCATAAAAGCTGCCAAAGCGGCCGCAGGCGTTCCAATCCCACCGGCTGCCCCGATGCGCACCTGTCGTTGATAGTTGTATTTTTCCTGGATTTCATCCCGGAGGGCCAGGAAAGCCGGGATCATACATACCAGGGGGCGGTTATCCGTGTGCCCGCCAGAATCGGCTTCTACAGTGATGTCGTCAGCCATCGGAACACGTTGCGATAGTTCAGCTTGTTCAGGCGTGATTTTCTTTTGCTCGAGAAGGGTCTTGATAATGTCGGAGGGAGCGGGTTCCAGGAATTTTCGGGCCATTTCCAACCGGGAAATTTTGGCGATGATGCGATTTCCAATCACAACTTTACCATCCGGAGCCTGGGAAAGCCCGGCTAACCTATAATGTACAAGTGGAGCGGTCAAAGCGAGATACGCTGAAGCTTCAATCACTGGAACGTGATGACTCAGGTAAAGGCCAACCGCCCGTTCTTCCATGGCCGGCTCATTCGGGCTGTTCAATAAATTGAATGCATAAGGCCCGTTGGGAAGGGCTTCTTTGATCTTTTGGATGGCTGACTCGATCCGGGCCGGAGACAGGCCGCCGGCTCCATAGGAGCCCATGAAGCCTGCTTTTCCCAGGGAAATCACAAATTCTTCCGAAGAGATCCCATTCGCCATGGCTCCGGCATAACAGGCGTAGCTTGTACCGTACGTTTTACAAAAATCCACATCACCAAGTTTCCCCATTGCCATGGCAGGGACCATTCCCAGAATGGAAAACCCATCGGCAGATGGGCAAGCTTTTTCTGCTGAAATCAGATTAATTTTTTCGTGATCGCGAACCACCCAGAGGCTTTTTTCGAGCTCCAGGAGAGCGGAACGGATATTTGCCTCCGAAGAGTCCATGTTTCTTTCTTCCCCTTGCCAGTTAATCCCGGCAATCGCCTGAAAACCTTTAAATTCCATTTGATTCTCCAATGGATACTCCTCGCCAATTTGGGTTGGACTGTAAGCGATAACCCTTTGGAAAAGGGTTCGATGCGTGAAGAATCAGGGCCAGCCCTTGTGTGAATAATAGGAAGTCGTACTATAATTCTTGTGTACAAGTTATCATTATTGAAATTAATGGTTTCGAAATCATTTTTCAGCATATAATGCCTGTCTAAACATCATGGATACACCCAACAGCAATTTGCCAGAGCCTCCCAAAGACTTGCGGCGCATTTGTCCTTTCCTGGGACAAATTGACGATCCGGAGACCTCTTTGGCATTTCCTTCGGATCAAAATTACTGCCATTGCGCCACCCCGCCGGGAGTTCCAAGGCCTGATTACCAAATGTCTCACTGCCTGACGGCCTCTTTTTCAGCTTGTCCCGTCTATGCGGGAAAAGAGAAAGGCCCTTTGCCGGCAGATATACAGTTAAAGGCAAATGGAGGCAGAGGCCCAATTCAAATTTTCCCGCTCTTGCGGATTTTAGGCGCGATCCTTATTGCAGTGCTCGTTTTTATGATCGGCTGGTTTGGAGTGGCGGGACTATCCAAATCAATTAATGAGAGCAACGTTGCCAATACGAAGGCGAAGATTCCGGTCATAGCGACATTAACCCCCTTTGCACCGGGTGTCACTCAAACGCTGCCTCATTTCCCCACTCTAACCCAGCAACCTTCCGATACGCCGACAGAAACTCCCACCCCGCCAATCATCCTTGCTAACACTTCCAAACCGGCTCCACCACAAACAAGCTGTGGACGGCCCGCCAGTTGGACAACTTACGCCGTCCAACCAGGCGATACCCTTTTTCGATTGAGCGTAGCCTTCGGAGTTTCCATCGCCGACCTCCAACGGGCTAATTGTATGGGCACAGCTACCGTCCTGCATGTCGGTCGGATACTTTATGTACCTCCCGGAGCAATGAACCCGATCGTACCTACCCTGGAACCACTGCCTGAATTTCCCACTGCCACCCTGGAGGGTACTCCGCCGGAAACGCCTGTTATTCCAACAGATTCTCCCACCGTCGAGGTTCCAACAGCAGTTCCTACCGAGACACCCACTCCGTAAATTCAAGCCAACCGCAGAGGTGCATGAGGCACCAAAATAAAACTTATTGATAAGAACAAGAAGAAAAGGCAGAGACCACCGGACTGAACTGGTGGTCTCCGCCTTTTTTCTATGTCAGAGGCGCGAGGGAAATCTCGCACTCCTTTGTTTAGGCCTACTTTGCGTATTCGGTGGCGCGGGTTTCCCGGATGACCGTCACACGGATCTGACCGGGGTACTGCATGGTTTCCTCGATCTTCTTGGCTATGTCGCGGGCAAGGCGGGTGGCCTCGAGATCGTCTATTTCTTCAGGCTTCACAATGATGCGGACTTCACGTCCCGCCTGGATGGCATAGGCCTGGCTGACACCCTTGAAAGAGGTGGCCATGTCTTCGAGGGTGCGGATGCGCTTGATGTAAGCCTCCAGGTCCTCGCGGCGTGCACCCGGGCGGGCCCCGGAAATGGCATCGGCGAACTCGGCAATGACCGCTTCCACGCTTTCCTGCTCCACTTCGTGATGGTGGGCGGCGATGGCGTTCACCACCTGCGAGTTCACGCCATAACGTTTGGCAAACTCTGCCCCGAGCAGGGCATGCGTGCCTTCCTGGTTGTGGTCCATGGCTTTGCCCAGGTCATGTAAGAAGCCGGCCTGGCGGGCAATATCCTCATTGGCGCCCAATTCGGCGGCCAGGATGCCGGACAATTTGGCCACTTCAACCGCATGCGCCAGTTGATTCTGTCCATAAGAGGTACGATATTTGAGCCGTCCCATCATGTGCATGACTTCAGGGTGCAGACCGGCCAAGCCGGCATCAAAAGTAGCCTGTTCACCTGCCTCGACGATGATCTTGTCCACGGCTTTCTGCTCATCATCCAGGACTTTCTCGATATGAGCGGGATGGATGCGCCCATCCAAAATCAACTTTGACAAGGCCCGCCGGGCAACTTCACGCCGCACCGGTTCGAAACATGAGATGGTGACAGCCTCGGGAGTATCGTCCACGATGACATCCACTCCGGCGGCCTGTTCAAACGCGCGAATGTTGCGCCCGTTACGTCCCACGATGCGGCCCTTCATCTCTTCATTCGGTAAAGGTACCAGGGAAGTGGTGAATTCAGCCACATTTTCCGTGGCGACACGTTGAATGGAATCAGCGATGAGTTTGCGGGCGCGTTTCTCACCCTCTTCACGCGCTTCGGTCTCGATCTGGCGGATGATCCGGGCCATATCGTTACGGGCATCTTTTTCCACTTCGTTCAACAAGATCGCCCGGGCTTCTTCGGGGGTTAATTGGGCCACCCGTTGGAGCTCTTCGAGTTGCTGTTCGTGCAGCTTCTCGATTTCGTTGGCGCGTTTATCCACTGCGCTCTGACGCTTATTGACCGCCTGTTCCCGCTGTTCCAGCCGTTCCACGCGGGTGTCGAGTTCGGCGCGACGGTGCTGCAGACGTTCCTCTTCCTTGTTCAGTTCGGAGCGAAGCCGATTGATCTCGGATTCAGCAGCCTGGGAAACCTTTAGCGCATCATCACGGGCTTTAATTTCTATGGCGCGTGCCCGTTCATTTGCGTCTGCCACAATCTTATCGGCAGTTTCACGGTTCTTCCGTTGGATCCGCTCATACTGCGCCCGGCTGATGAAAAAGCCAATAACGAGACCAACGATCAGGGTCAAGGCGGAAATTACGAAAACGACGATGGGTTCCATGTTTAATCCTCGTGATCAGATGTTCTCCCGGCGTCCGCCGTCTGGGTTTCTTTCCAGACTTCAGAGACTACCGGGGCAATAGTAGTGTACGAGAAGCCGCGGCGAGCGAGAAAACCACTCAATTTCTGGCGGAATACAGGCCAATCCAGACCTGCCAGCCGCCGCGCATATTTACGGGCGGCCTCGGACGCCAGGGCTTCCTCGTCCACTTGCTCAGCCAGGACGGACTGGATGGCCTCATCACTGAGACCTTTCCGCCGCAGCTCCATTTGCAATGCCGACCTGCTGCGCGGGCGAAAGGTGTTGCGGTTTTCCACCCAGGCTCGGGCAAAAGCATCGTCATTGACCAGACCGGAGCTTTGGAGGCGTTTGACCGTCTCTTGCGCAAGCGGTTCTGAAATACCTCTTTTGATCAGATTGCGCAGCACTTCAGCCGAGGAGCGCGGCCGGTAGCTGAGGAAGTGGAGCGCTTTCTGGTATGTAATTTCGTGTTCATCCTCGGCCTTAAGACCGGCAATTTTGTCTTCACCGAGTTCCTGGCCAACCTTTAGCCATGTGGCCAGAATGCTGGCCAGACCGAAGCTGAATTCCCCATCCAGGTAAATGTTCACCCTTTGGGGGTTCTTTTGCTGAGGTTCAATGGCTGTTATGCGCATATCATTTCTTGTTTCCCCTGTACCGTGTATCACAGGGCAAGGGGCAGTAAAAAATAACACAGCCGCAGACCACTTTTTTATAGAGGCCACGGCTGTGGAAAATTACACCTGGATGTGCTACACCTGCACCCCGTCCCGGGCAGGGATATACCTAATTTTTATCTGTAAACGGTGCCAGGTTTGGAACTGTTACAGGGAGTTGGGATGTCATTTTGTCTTACAGTTGAATCTGTCCGTTTTTTACATAAAATCATAATCAGTTCAGACGTTCAGACTTCCCAAAGAAGGTGCACTGAATTCGGGTCAGAGACGTGCCCAGGATTTTCCAAGGATTTCACTTACAAGCCGTAACCACTTTTATAAAAAACTTGCTATAAGCGGCTGAATATATGTTTATTATACACGAAAGCGATGGAATGTTGTGATACTCACGTTATTTGTTATTGATAAGGTAAGGCGTTCCCTTTAAATGTGACAAAAGGAACTATCAAGGGTGTCCAACCTGTGCAATAATCAATACGTCCTATGAGTTTCCTCATTTCCTTGTGGAGGTATTATGGCCAAGATCACTGATCAAGATGCTCGTGAATACCATCACCTGAATGGAAAACCGGGCAAGATCGCTGTCATTCCAACCAAGCCGATGGACACCCAGCGTGACCTGGGCCTGGCGTACACACCCGGCGTGGCTGTCCCGGTGCTGGATATCGAGAAAGACCCGGAGGCGGCTTACGAATATACATCCAAGGGCAACCTGGTGGCCGTCCTGACAAACGGCACAGCCATCCTTGGACTGGGCGACCGCGGCGCGCTCGCCAGCAAGCCTGTCATGGAAGGTAAAGGGGTGCTGTTCAAGAAATTTGCGGATGTAGATGTCTTTGATATAGAAGTGGACTCCCATGATCCAGATGAAGTTATCATGGTGGCAAAGGCAATCGCCCCCACTTTCGGCGGGATCAATCTTGAAGACATCAAGGCCCCTGAATGCTTCTACATCGAAGAAACCCTTAAAGGGATGCTGGACATTCCGGTCTTCCATGATGACCAGCATGGCACAGCCATCATTTCCTCGGCGGCCCTGGCGAACGCACTGGATGTGGTCGGCAAAAAACATGCCGATATTAGAATGGTCATCTCAGGCGCGGGGGCTTCGGCCATCTCTTGCGCCAATCTCGCCATGCGCTGGGGGGTTAAACGCGAGAATATCATGATGCTGGACAGTAAAGGTGTCATATACAAAGGCCGTACTGAAGGAATGAACAAGTACAAGGAAGCATTTACAGTGGATACGGACAAGCGTACCCTGGCTGACGCCGTCCGCGGTTGTGATGTTTTCCTTGGACTTTCGGTCGCCAACGTTCTGACGCCGGAAATGGTCAAGACCATGGCTGACCGGCCGTTCATCTGCGCCATGGCCAACCCCGATCCTGAAATCCGTTATGAACTTGCCAAAGAATCCCGCCCGGATGCCATCGTTGCCACTGGTCGTTCAGATTACCCGAACCAGGTCAATAATGTGCTGGGGTTCCCATTCATTTTCCGGGGTGCCCTGGATGTGCGTGCCAGGGCGATCAACGAAGAGATGAAATTTGCCGCTTCGAAGGCCCTTTATAACCTGACCCGGGAAGATGTGCCGGATTACGTGCTGCGGGCATATGGGCTGGACAGCCTCAAATTCGGCCCTGATTACATCATCCCAAAGCCTCTGGATATGCGCGTCATGCTGTGGGAATCCACGGCGGTGGCCAAGGCGGCCATGGAAACCGGCGTGGCCCGCAAGACGATCGACATTGACGAATACCGCTTGCAACTGGCCTACCGCCAGGGCAAGGGAGCACGCGTCCGTTACTTCATCATGCACAAGGCCCAATCGGCCAAGGTGAAAAAGCGCATCGCCTTTGGGGAAGGGGAGGAGACCAAGATCATCCGCGCGGCAGCCCAGGTCCAGGATGAAGGCATCGGTATCCCGATCCTGATCGGCCGGCCGGAGGTCATTAAAAAGAAGATCCAGGAATTGGCGCTCGACCTGGATTGTAAAATGGTGGACCCGAACAATTTCGACCGGTTCGAGGAATATGTAAATGCTTTCCACGAACTTCGAGCCCGCAAGGGCATGATCCAGCCGAAGGCTAACAAGCGCGTGCGCGAATCCACCGTTTTCGGGCCGCTGATGGTCAAGATGGGTGATGCGGATGCCTATGTGGCCGGGCTGACCTACGAATATCCGGAAGTCATCAAACCTGCCCTGCAGATCCACCGCACGCGTGAGGGCGCCCGCCTGGTGACCGGCGTCTACATTATGATCGTGGAGGATCGCGTCTTCCTGTTCACCGACGCGACGGTCAATATCGAACCGACTTCTGAAGACCTGGCGGAGATTGCCCTGCGGGCAGCCAACTTTGCCAAAGCACTCGAACTCGAACCGAGGATAGCCTTCCTATCCTTCTCCAACTTTGGATCCACCCCGCACCCGCTCACGGACAAGGTCCGCAAGGCGGTGGAACTGGTTAAACGGGACCATCCAGATCTGATCGTAGATGGCGAGATGCAGGCAGATACTGCCGTGGTGACCGAAATCATCGAGCAACGGTACCCATTCAGCGCAGTTAGGAATCCCAACGTGCTGGTATTTCCTTCGCTCGAATCGGCCAATATCGCCTACAAATTACTGGCCCGACTTGGGAATGCCAAGGCAATCGGCCCGATCCTGCTTGGCACGGGAGCACCCATCCAGGTTCTGCAAACCGGTGACGAAGTGGATTCCATTGTCCAGATGGCCGCAGTAGCAGCCATGGATGCCATGAGTCGCGATTAACACCACAGCCAAAAACTGTATCCTATTTACAAAACCCTTTGCCCGACAGGTTATTTCCTGACCTGTCGGGTCTTTTTTGTGCTAGAATATGCCCATGAACGCCACTCCACAAGTTGACTCTCCCACCATACGTACTCATAAACGCCAGTTTGCCTGGCAGATCCTTATCCCGGTTGTTGTATTGGCCATCCTCATTATTACTGCGGCAGTTTTAGTTGCAACCGGAGGAACTTCGGAGACGCGCGCCTGGGCGGATGTTTCAACCATCTGGCTCATCGCCCCATTCTTGATCCTGGCACTTGTATTGTTGACAGTACTGGGTTTCCTCATTTATGGAGTCGCCAGGCTGCTGAAAGCTATGCCGAGATATACCGGAAAGGCCCAATCCTACCTGGCTGCAGTTGCGGCGGGGACGCGCAAGGTCGCTGATGGAACGGCGAAACCAATTATGTGGACCCACCAGGCTGGCGCAGTTATAAAATCCATTTTCAAACATTAGAACCGGACCGATATGCCAGTAAATGAAAGGATTGCAATCATGAAAGAAGAATATATTGACTCGGACGAAGGACAAGTCGACGATTTATGGAAATTCAGGACGCTGGTAATTGGCGGTCTGGTCGGATTGTTGACCGGGCTCGGCGCGGCCTACCTGCTGACCAAACGGGCGGAGCAGAGAGGCACTACGTTGTCCATCAGCACTGGCAAAGGTCTGCAGCTGGGCGTGCTGCTGGCCGGTGTTTTGAGGTCGATCCTCTCACTGGGAGAGGAATAGGCGAAGGCTATCGACAAGCTGGGTAAAACCTGGCAATAGTACAGCTATAAGGAAAAAGAAGGTCGAGGATTGAACTTGTCCTCGACCTTTTGTTGTTAATCAGCTATCTTTATTTCTTGTTTGTTTCGTCAGGTTTTGCAGCCTAGTTCAGATTCCCATACGACATTACATCTTTTTGAATGTCCTTATCAAAGCGTGCAGATATTCTCTGCATTTGAGCCTCGACCACACCTTGATCCGTTATTTTGGTAACAAATTGCCTGGCGGTTTCAAGTAAAACCGGTAAAGCCTTACTCAAAACCTCATTCGAACTATCAATATTTTCAAGCACTGTATCGGGGTTAAAGTATATTTGCCAGGAATGCAGGCTGGCAGTTTTTTTCAATTCATCCAGGAGGGCTTTGGTCATATTCTGTCCTCCCTGACTATCGGTGATATCGATCAACCCTTTGAAGAAAGGAAGATAATAACCTACCAGGAATTCACTGATCTCCTCTTTAAAATGACTGCCGGTCAGGTCCAATAAACGTCTTACCATTAATCTGTGCTCTGGAATTAAAGCCTCATCGAATGTATCGTTTTCGACCGGCACACTCAGCAGGATGTTTGCGCCGGAATAACCTCCCTCGGGATTGAAAACTGCTACTCCGCACAACCCGGCCGCTTGCGGTCCGATCGAACTTTTTTGAATTTGTACTGGCAGATCGGCAATTTTCTTTTCGGTTCGTAATTTTTCATAAACGGAGAGAGCAGTTTGTTCCGAGATGTTCAGGATCTCTGCCAGTGGTCTCCCCAGGACGGATTGCATCCCAAATAGACGGCTAAAATTTGAGCTGACATCGATCACATTATTGTCGAACTTGGTGAAAATCAGGATATGACAATATTTTTGAGGTCTCTTCAACAGAATAGGCGATTCAACCGGTTGGGATTCCTTTGGCTGTATCCGTAAAGCAAAAATACCCAGGAACCATAACAGGTAAGAAAGCGAATAAGGAACATCTGCGCCAAAACGGCTGATCAGATTCGCCTTCAAATCAGGATAATATAAAACCGGATCGGTGGAATTTGCATAAAGATATACCAGGTCTCCGATGGTTAAAAATATAAAACCAACGGCCAATAATCTCCACCCAAATCCATATTCGCCTTTCTCATAAGTGAAAAATAAGCGCCACACGACTATCAATAAGAAACAATCCTCCACCGGATAAGCAATATTGAGCAAACTCTCCAAAAGCCGGCTGGGATCAAAGGTCCGGATAGTGGGCAGGAAAACAAAGATAGTCGCGAGGAGGATCGTAATGATTGAAACTCCCCAAATGATCAGGCCTTGAGAACTCTTTGGTTTAACCGGCATGGTGCGGTTACGAGCCAGAAGACCAAGACCCATAGGGATGTAACCGATCAGCCAGAAAAAGTCAGCGATGGAAGGGTAGGGGGCCTCCTGGCCTAAAATGGTGTAGAGGCTATAGATTATTTCAGCAAGAGCCCAACATGCCCAACCGGCCAGCAGCCCTGCCCACATAAGACGGTCATGTTTTTCTTTGCCCATCCTGCGCCAGGTGGCAATGGCAGCGATCGTGATGACAATCGCCATCGGAGCATTAATGGCACTGTTGAAAGAAAAAACAAATGCGTCCCCGCCGATCAGGAATAGATTGACCAATAAGAGGATGGCCGTAAGGGTGACAACAATAATGGTTACCAACCTGAATTGGCGATCTGAGAAGATTGTTGGCCGTTTTATCACTGTCAAGACCCCTTTCTATATTCCGGCAGGACCTGTTTGCGATATTGTTATCAACGACCTTGTGTATTTCATAACCGCCCATTTATGCAAAAGAAAACAAGGGAAGGATAGACATTTCGCATCAGAAGCATTCGTCATCAAGAATATAATGATCCAAACCAAAAAAGCCCACCAATAAAAATCAAGAAAATGGATTTGAAGTCTGCCAAATAAGTATAGCACAATAAATTTTTAAGGAGAGGCTCGCGCCGTAGGGATCCACTTACTTAGGTCAATGCAGACGCTATCAATCAGTCGCAAAAATATGATCCACCAATTTGTTCAACGGCACAGTTGCCAGACCGATGAAGGTATCGCAGCAACCATTAACGCGCCATTTATTCAAAAGGCCGGTCGAAACGACCATTTGATTTTCAGCTCTTCCTGCAGATCAGCCCTTTAAGATAAGTTCCCTCGGGAAAGTGCAGGGCCACAGGATGGTCGGGAGCTTGCTCGAGATGCTCAAGGATCTGGGCATCCACGCCTGCATCGAGAGCTGCCGAAGCGACGATCTTCTGGAAGAGGGCTGCATCCACACCGCCTGAACAGGAGAATGTGAGCAGATATCCACCGGGGCGCAGGAGCTTGAAAGCCAGCAGGTTGATATCCTTATATCCACGAGAGGCCTTTTCGGCCTGGGCTGCGGTGGGGGCGAACTTGGGCGGGTCGAGTACGATCAAGTCGAAAGAGCGGTTTTCATCGCGGAATTTTCGTAAGAGTTGGAAGACATCGCCTTCCAGGACAGAGTGTCGGGAATCAGGGAGTGAGTTGAGAGCAATATTTTCCCGGCAGAGAGCCAGCGCGTCGGCAGAGGCATCCACCGAAAGAACGGACCTGGCACCACCCAGCAGGGCGTTGACGGTAAAGCCGCCGGTATAGCAAAAGCAATCCAGCACATCCCGCTCCAGGGCCAGATAGCGGACGGTCTGGCGGTTGAGATGCTGGTCGAGATAAAAGCCGGTTTTATGGCCTCGGACAAGGTCGACCTGGAACTGCAGGCCATCTTCGGTGATGACCAGTTTTTCGGGAGGAGTTCCACACAGCGGGCCAACCCGGCTTGGCAGCCCTTCCAACTCGCGCACATCTGCATCGGAGCGTTCGTAGATCTGTGACAAGCCGGTCAGTTCAGCCAGGAGGCCGGTGATAGGCTCGCGCCAGTATTCCGCTCCGGCGGAGAGGAACTGGACCACGAGGGTCGTGTCATAACGGTCCACAATGAGGCCGGGCAGGCCATCGGATTCGGCATAGATCAGCCGAAAAGCAGAATGGGAAGAAGATTGAGCCGGGAACAACGCTTCCCTCAAAGCAATGGCACGGGTGATTTTATGACGGAATAATTCTTCGTCCACTTTTTCGGATGGGTCGAAGGTCCAAACGCGGGCGCGGATCTGGGAGGCGGGACTGTAGGCCGCCCGGGCCAGGAATTCACCTGTGGATGAAAGGACGTCCACGGTGGCTCCGGGGGAAGGATCCCCGTCGACGCGGCCGATGGCTCCCGAAAAGATCCACGGATGGCGGCGCTGGAGGGATTTTTCGCGGCCGGGTTTGAGAACCAGAATCGGATCAGCGTGTGATTGGATCGAATTTTCTTTCACGGTATTCCAGGTCCATAAATATGCCAATGCATATGGGGAGTAACTCCGGGTGCGGCCGCGTTGGTGCGAACGTAAAAACCTGATAGGTCGAGGCCGAGACTTCCAGCGACTTTCTGGACGGCTTGAACCATCGACATGAGCAAGGCCCCATCCAGGGCGGACGGGTCCAGGATCGAGGGGATGTGCTTTTTGGGGATGACCACTACATGAACATCCGGATGATGGTTGGGGTGGTGAAATGCCAGTACCAACTCATCCTCCCAAACCTTATCCACCTCAATCTTTCCAGAGAGCACGTCTTCGCAATACCAATCGCGCCTTGCCAAGGTTTGGATCACTCCCGATTGAATTGAAAAGGGCGACCAGCAGGTCGCCCATAACACATTAGTGAACGATACCAATCTCCCGGCCGGCCTGGGCGATCACGCCGATGGCATAATCTATATCCCGCGGGTCATGGGCGGCGGTGACGGTAGCCCGCAGGCGGGCTTGCCCTTCAGGAACAGCCGGGGAGACCACCGGCAGGACGAACAAGTCCTTGTGCTGGCAGGTCTGGGTCAGGGCAAAAGCCTGATCATCCGTGCCACACAACACCGGGACGATGGCCGTGGTGGTGAGCATGGTATCGAAGCCGGCCTTCTTCAAGCCGTCGATGAACTGCTGGCCGTTGGCATTGACGCTCTTAATGCGCCAGGGCTCATCCAGGATGACTTTAAAGGCCTCATTGGCGGCGGCAGCCTGCGCCGGCGGGAGGGCGGCCGAAAAGATGTAAGCCCGGCTGGCATGGCGGAGGTATTGGATGAGATCCTTTTTCCCGGCCACGTATCCACCCACGGAAGGAATGGTTTTGCTTAGAGTGCCCATCTTGATGTCGATCACATCACCCAGGCCAAAGTGTTCTTCGATGCCGGTGCCGGTCTTGCCCAACACGCCGACGGAATGAGCTTCGTCGATCATCAGCCAGGCCTTGTATTTTTGGCATAACTCGACCGTCTTGGGCAGGTCGAGCACATCCCCATCCATGCTAAAGACCGCGTCTGCAACCACCAGCTTGGCGGCATCGGAGGGGGCCTGCTGGAGGCGCCGTTCAAGTTCTTCCATGTCGTTATGCTTGAAGCGGCGGAACTCCGCCCCCGACATGAGGCAGCCATCCACGATGGATGCATGATTGAGCTTGTCGGAGATGACGTAATCGCCGCGGCCCATGAGGGTGGAGATGACGGTCAAATTGGTGGAATAACCGGAGGAGTAAGTGACGGCAGCCTCTGTGTGTTTGAAAGAGGCGATGGTTTCTTCAAGCTCGGTATGAATGGTAAGGGTGCCGGCGAGCAGGCGGACGCCATTGGTACCGGTGCCGAACTTGTCAATGGCGGCCTTGGCGGCTGCATTGATACGAGGATGCCCAATGAGACCGAGATAACTGTACGAGGCGTACATACCCATTTCCCGCCCATTGACGATGACGCACGCCCCGCCTTTGATCTCTTCGACCGGCATATTATAGAAATACAAGTCATGTGCTTTGAGATTGGCGACGCGGTCGGTAAAGAAGCTGATACGGCGGGTGACAGCATCATCGGTGTGGTGGATATCCATGATTACTCCTTCGACAGAAAAATCTGCGTAAGTGTAGCCGAGAGGGGGGGTTCTGTCAAACGAGGCAACAGAGGCCGGGCACTGCCTTAAAACATGATGCCGCAGTCGTAAGGAATAAGGTTTTTTTCCTGGACATCCAGGATAGTATGCGGCGATGAACGATCAATGGAATACGTGGTGAGATAGAAACCGCCCCAATTGGTGAAGGTGATGAGGCGAACCTCGACGGTCCCTTCGCCAAGGCTGACGACAGGCTCCACGTCATTCAACAGGATCGTGCGCAGCCGGGAGGTGAGCGGCAGAGGCAGGCCAAAATCATCTTTCCCGATATGGGAGACGATTCCGTTCAACCCTTTTTTATCGCAGACGATTTGCGTGTCGTTATAGTTGGCATGCCAGTTCAGGTAAAATTTTCCACCCACCGTTGCCAGGAGGGCGAACTGGAAATAACCCTCCGGCGTATCCTCCGCCTGGACATAATCCAGGTAACCGGGCTGGTCGCCCACTGCCTGCAGGTCCGCTTCGGTGGCGTAAGGCGGCTGGGTGGCTGAACGGGCGTAGAGGACCGGGTATCCGCCCATCCCATCGAAGTGATAGACGTAGTCAAGCAAATAACCGGATTTCATCGAAAGATGGTCGAAGACGGTGAAATAATCCATTACATCGAACTCTCCGCCCTGTTTGGCAGGATTATCGGTCATGAAGTGTTGAGGGAGTTCATATTTATTTATTAGAGCTGAGAGACCGTCCAAGGCGGCCTGGCAGCCGGAAATGGTGGTCTGACCGGATGGTGTGGATGGTCCGCAAGCTGCGAGGCCCAGGACCAGGATGAGAAGAAGATTCATTTTTTTCATACCACCTCCTTATTTCTACAAAAGACCCTCTCCGCCCTTGAAAAGTTCCTGGCGGCTCAATCCAGCGGCTTCAGGATGAGGATGGGGATATGGCGCTTCGTCATTTCTCTATAATGCAAATAGGGCGGGTGATGTTCTGTAGCGTATTTCCACAAGCGATCATACTCCTGGCCTTCAGCCTGAGAGGCTTCGACCGGGATTTCCCGGCCTTTGACCTCGATGGTTGTCCCGGGGTGGGCCACCAGATTGTAGTACCAGGCTGCGTGAGTATCTTTGCCCCAGTTTGAGCCAATGAGGAAGTAGAAACCATCCGTAAAGAAATATGCGATGGGGGTGACGTGAGGCTGGCCGGATTTGCGGCCGACCGTGTGCAGCAACAGGATGGTCTGGGTACCAAGCCGGGTACCGAGGCGACCGCGGCTGAGCCGGATGGCGAGTGTGTTGATTGCCATGAAGGTTTTCAAGAAAAATGTATTCACAATTTTGCCTTGGCCGTGGTGGCCTACCCTATATATTACGGAATTATTCTGAGCCTGCCAGTAACTGTGCTCTCTAGTTTTGGGCGAGATAATATCTCGCCCTACCTTTGAAGAAAAACCTATTTCTGAAAGAACTTCTTCATCGGCTCCCAATAATTGTCGATCCAGCCTTGCGTAAATTCATCCTCGGTGCCCTCCGGCAGGTCCGTATGGCTGAAATCGAGGCGGGTGCCTTCAGGGATGGGAGTGAACTCAAAGGTGATGCGCGAGAAATAGCCCTCAGGCCAATCGACGGCGCGCCAATCCTGGACGATCTTCTTGTCGGGGACCAGTTCGATGTTCTTGCCGGCAATGTAGTCGTCGTATGCTGCGAATGTGCCGCCGACTGCACGGCTGATCTTCGCCTTTCCGCCGGTGAAGGCGGCGTGTTTTTTCGAATCCATCAAAGCCTCGTAGACATCGTGAGGGTAGACTTTGAAGGTGACGGTTTGGTGGATGGGACGGGACATGGGAAGCTCCTTTACTGAACCAATATTGGAGGTAACTGTTTTTATTCAGCCAACTTCTTCAATTCATTCTCGTCTATGATCTTCACGCCCAGGGTCTTGGCCTTGTCATATTTCGACCCGGGGGCTTCGCCGAGGACGAGGTAAGAGGTGTTCTTGCTGACCGAGTCGGTGACTTTGCCGCCATGGGATTCGATGAAATCCTTTACGCCCCCGCGGGAGAGACTGGGGAGGGTGCCGGTGACGACGAAGGTCAGGCCGGAAAACGGTCCGACTTGAGGACGAGCCGCGGCGGGAGATCCGGTTGGCCAGACGCCGGCTGCCTTGA
Organism: uncultured Chloroflexia bacterium; assembly: GCA_963831885.1. GTDB lineage: Bacteria > Chloroflexota > Anaerolineae > Anaerolineales > Villigracilaceae > UBA877. The sequence continues at coordinate 99,267 of CAWHSJ010000009.1, forward strand.
GTTTTTGCAGCACTTTTTGATTGCGCTCGCGGCTGAACCAGTCGACAATGCCGGCGGCGATGTTGGGGCCGATCCCCGAGATCATGCGCAGTTGAGCCTCGTCCGCCGCAGCGAGCAGGTCGAGGGAGGGGAAGGACCGGCTGAGGTCGACCGCGGAAACCTCGCCCACGCCGCGAATACCCAGGGCGGTGAGCAGGCGGCTCAAGGGCTGCTGCCGGGAGACTTCGATGGCAGCGAGAAGGTTATCGGCGATCTTGCCGGGCGGTTCCTTTTCAGTCTTGCGGTCCTTCTTGGTAACGGCTGCGAGGATGTCTTTGCGTTCAAGGGTAAAGATATCCGCCACATCCTTGACCGCGCCGGTCTCGATGAGCTTTGTGACGATCTGGATGCCCAGGCCGTTGATGTCCATGGCGCCGCGGGAGACGAAGTGCTCCACATTGCGGATGAGCTGGGCAGGGCAGGCGGCGTTAACGCAGAACCAGGCCACTTCGCCCTCGAGATGCTCCACCGGCTGCCCGCAAGCAGGACAGGTGGAGGGTGGCACATAGGGTTTTTCCGTCCCGGTGCGCAGGTCGGGGATGGGTCCAATGACATAAGGGATGACTTCGCCGGCGCGCTTGACCAGCACCCGGTCGCCGACGCGGATATCCTTTTCGGCAATATAGTCGAAGTTGTGCAGGGTGGCGTTCTTGACGATCACCCCGTTGATATCCACCGGCTCGAGCGAAGCGGCCGGGGTCAGGACGCCCGTTCGGCCGACCTCCACGGTGATGGCCAGGAGTTTGGTGGTGACTTCACGGGCGGGGAACTTGAAAGCGACGGCGCCGCGGGGGTCCTTGCCGACGAAGCCCAGGTCAGCCGCCAGGTTCAGGTCATCGATCTTGATGACCATGCCGTCGGCTTCATAGGCCAAAGTATCCCGTTTTTTGTCCCAGGGCTCGATATAGGCGATGGCGGATTCAATATCGTCGAAGCAGCGGGCGACATCGGTGACGGGGAAACCGAGGGATTTGAGGTAGGCGAGGAGCTCCCATTGAGTGCGAGGTTCCCGCGGAGATCCTGAGGAGTTCTCCCAATAGACGATCTGATAGACCAACAGGGTCAAGGGGCGGGACGCGGTAATGGAGGCGTCCAGCTGGCGCAGTGACCCAGCGGCGGTGTTGCGCGGGTTGAGATAAGGCTTTTCGCCGGCTGCCTCCAATTTGCGGTTCAACTCGTCGAACTCTTTGATCGGGATGAAGATTTCGCCGCGAATTACAAGGTAATCAGGCACCTGGGGATCAGGAACCAGGGGAAGTTGATCTGTGGAACCTTTTTTCCCGGTTGGGTGATTTCCTTGTGCGACGGGGATACGCAGGGGGATGGCTTTGACGGTGCGTAAATTGGCAGTAATATCTTCGCCAATCTCGCCGTCGCCGCGGGTGGCTCCCTGAACGAATACGCCATGACGATAATGCAGCACCACGCTCAAGCCGTCGATCTTGGGTTCCACCACGAAACGGGCGTTTTCGACCCGGTCATCCAGGCGGCGGATGCGATCATACCAGGCGCAGGCATCTTCCGCCCCGAAGGCATTGGCCAGAGAGAGGATGGGGCGGGGATGGCGGACTTTCTCGAATTTCTCGGAGGGGGTGGCACCGGCGCGCTGGGTGGGCGAGTCAGGGGTGACCCAGTCACGGTGGTCGCTTTCGATCCGGCGCAGTTCAACCACCAGCTTGTCGTACTCGGCATCGCTGATAACGGGGGCGTCGAGGACGTGGTAGCGGTGATTGTGGAAGTTGATCTCTTTTTTGAGTTCTTCGTAACGTTGTTGGAGGGCAGTTTCATCCATATAAGTAAGCCACCTAACATTTTGCCGGAGAACAGCGTAAAATCAGGATATGGATACAATTAAGCGCATCTTACTCCTTATTTTACCTTGTATCCTGACCGCCTGTACATTAACTCCAGTACCAGCCGGGCATCCTGATCCGACAGAAAAAGCGTTCGCGCGCACAAAATTCTTCCAAATCACCGCTGAGTCTGAAACCCGAGCGAGACGCCTATCCCGACCATTCCGCCGGATTCACCGTTTTGCATTGAGGAAGGAACTAAGATGAAAATCACCCATACTTTCACTGCTCCCGACCGGGAGAGTTGGCGCGAGTGGCTGGTTGAGCATGGCAGCAACGAAGCGGAAGTGTGGCTGGTGTACTACAAGGCCGCCACAGGCAAGCCGACCATTTCGTATCAAGAACTCGCTGGAAGAGGCGTTGTGTTTCGGGTGGGTGGACAGCATCATCCAGAAGATTGACCAGGAGAAATATGCCCGTAAATTCACGCCGCGCAGGCTGGGAAGCAGGTGGTCGGAGCTCAACCAGCACCTGGTGGCCAGGCTGACCAAGGAAGGGCGTATGACGGAGGCCGGGCTGGCAAAAGCGGATTTTCCTCTCGAAAAAGCGCCGGCAGCCCGCCCAAAACGACCTGCATTAGCCCTGCCGGATTGGTTGAAGGAAGGATTGATGACCAATGCGGCAGCATGGGAGAATTTTCAAAAGCTGGCTCCATCGCATCAACGCAACTATATTGGCTGGATCTCGAATGCCAGGAGGGAAGAGACACGACAGAAACGCATCCAGGAAGCGATCGGACGTTTGGAAAAGAACCAGACGCTGGGATGGAAATGAAGCAGCGAAAGAAGGAAGAAAGAAACTCACCCTGGAAGGTGAGTTTCTTTCTTGACGAGCATTTGATGGGGGAACGTTTCCTACATTACATTTTTTGGTGCGGCGATGTTCACGAGCCAGTTGATGCCGAACTTGTCGGTGCACATGCCGAAGATATCGCCCCAGATGGCTTTTTCCATGGGCTGGGTGATTTTTCCGCCGCGGGAGAGTTTATCGAAGATGGTCTTCAATTGTTCCTCAAACGTGCTATCACCACTAAGTGACAGGCTGACGTTCGTCCCCGGCCGATATTCCATCCCGCTGGGGGTGTCGGAAGCCATCAGGGTCATGCAGTCATTGCCATCCAGTTCTGCATGCATGATCAGATCATCCTCGCTGGGGTTCTGGGAGGCATGATACTCTTTGAAGGTCTGCATCTTCAGGTCGCCGCCAAAGACGCCATGATAGAATTCCATGGCCTGGCGGGCATTGTTTTTAAAGTTTATATAAGGATTTAATTTAGTTTGCATTTGTTCCTCCTGAAGCAGGACATATTGTTGGGGATATTTGGATATTATAAATCATAATTATCCATATTTCAATTCAAACCAAAGTACTGTTCAGGGCCTCGGCAATGGGATAATTTGTAGAATAAATCAACGTAGATTGGCACTGTACAACTGCGCGATTTCTCCCTACAATCGGGCCATGTCCAAAATTGCAGCCCACAAAACAGCCCTGGGCCGGGGCTATCTAATCGCCTTGGTCAGCGCGTTCGTCCTCTCGACGACAGCCATCTTTATCCGTTATCTCACCCAGACATACAACCTGCCGGCGTTGGTGCTGGCCTTCTGGCGGGACGTGATGGTCACCCTGACCATGCTGGCGGTGCTGGGACTGGTGCGACCGGCCCTGATCAGAATCGGACGAGGGCACCTGCTTTTCCTGGTGGCTTACGGGCTGGTACTGGCGCTTTTCAATTCCTTATGGACCCTTTCTGTTTCCCTGAACGGGGCGGCGGTTTCAACGGTGCTGGCCTACTGTTCGGCGGGCTTTACGGCCCTGCTGGGATGGTGGCTGCTGAAGGAACGGTTGGACTGGGGCAAAGGGTTGGCGGTGGCAGCCAGCCTGGGGGGCTGCGTTCTGGTCTCGGGCGCCTATGTCCCGGCGGCGTGGGGAGCGAATCTGGCGGGCATCCTGACCGGCATTTTCTCCGGGCTTTTCTACGCCATCTACAGCCTGATGGGACGGTCGGCTTCCCAGCGGGGGCTTAACCCCTGGACGACCCTCTTATATACTTTCGGCTTTGCCGCGGTCTTCCTGTTGGGATTTAATGTGCTCGGGAGGGGGTTCCTGCCCGGCGCGATCACCCAGGCAGCCGATTTCCTCTGGCTGGGGAACTCGTGGGCGGGTTGGGGGATCTTGTTCCTGCTGGCGGCAGGTCCGACCCTGGCAGGTTATGGGCTGTATAACGTCAGTCTGACGTATTTGCCTTCCAGTGTGGCCAACCTGATCGTTTCCACTGAACCGGCTTTCACGGTCGTGATCGCCTATTTCCTGCTGAATGAGAGGATGAACTGGGCCCAGATCGGTGGCGGATTGCTGATCCTGAGCGGGGTGGTTTTCCTGCGAGTCTACGAGGGCTGGCTGGCGGGGAAGACTGCGCCCGAGCCGGAGGCGGCCGGACTCTCGGTGATTGAATGAGGCTCTACCCTGCCTTCCTCATTTTGAAATACAAAATGGGGAGGAAATCTAGTACAGGCTGAAGCCTGCACTCGGGAATTATGGAAGAGACGATTATCCCGTTATTGGAAAAAGCGATAAAGGCCCGGGAGGCATTGTTCGAGGCGGGGCATCAGAACGCCTTCAGGTTGTTCAACGGATTCCTGGAGGGCTTCCCTGAATTGGTGGTGGATGTCTATGGGACCACGGTTGTTTTATTTAATTATGCCGAGGCGCCGGAAGAGGGGATGGCATGGGTGATACAAGCACTGGAATTCCTGCAGGCCCGCCTGCCCTGGCTGAGGGCGGGGATCGTTAAAACGCGGAATGGCCCGCGACCGGAGGAGAAGAGAGGAAAACTCCTGTTTGGAGAGAACCCAGACCAGAAGATACAAGAGCAGGGGGTTTGGTACGCACTGGACCTGTGCATGAACCAGGATGCCAGCCTGTACCTGGACACGCGCAACCTGCGCACGTGGGCAAAACAGAACCTGGGTGGAAAGATCATCCTGAATGCCTTCGCCTACACCGGCAGCCTGGGGGTGGCAGCCTGTGCAGGGGGAGCGGGCCGGGTGGTCCAGCTTGACCTCAGCCGGCAATTCCTCAACCAGGCCAAAACTTCGTATAGCCTAAATGGTTTCCCCATCCACAAAGCCGATTTTTTGACGGGAGATTTCTGGCCGCAGATCAGCCGGCTCAAGCGGGCGGGAGAACGCTTCGATTGCGTCATGCTTGACCCGCCTTTCTTTTCGACGACCTCCGGGGGCGTAGTGGACCTGGCGGAAAACTCCTCCCGGCTGATCAACAAGGTCCGACCCTTGATCAACGATGGCGGGCGGCTGGTTTCGGTCAACAATGCTCTTTATGTAAGTGGGAAAGCGTACATGGAGAACCTGGAAAGGTTGTGCGCAGATGGGTATCTGAAAATATCCGAGCTGATCCCGGTGCCGGAGGATTTCACGGGTTACCCGGAGACCCGCGCTGGCGCGCCGATCACAGACCCGGCCCCGTTCAATCACTCGACGAAAATTGCGGTGATGGAAGTGAAGAGGAAGCAATAAAAGGGATGGGAAATATGGGAAAAAGAGAATCCACCACAACCTCACGGAAGTTAGTCCTGGCAAAAAACAGCCACCTGTACCTGCGGTACTGACGCAGGCGGGACAAGCTGGTTACGACGGACACACGGAAAAGAAAAACAGGTATTACTGCATCGGTTGAAAGAGTCCTAAGAATCAAGCCCTCATCCCCGGCCCTTCCCCCGGAGGGGAAGGGAGTTTGAATGGCTATGACGCCAGGACGGGATAAATGCTATATTAAATTTCTTGTGAACAATTACGTAGATTGGTATAACCATATAAAGTGAGTAGAATTGCCTTCGGCTACGATGTAAAATAGGAGCGTGCAAACGGCTGGAACCGTGCTGGTTTTGAGAAGCTTGAAGGAGGCTGAAGATGAAAAGATTTTTGGCCGTGTTCGGAATCTTCATTACGTCAGTACTGCTTGTGGCTGCCCCTGTCTCTGCAGCGAAGCCCACTCCTACCGCCACCATCACTTTGCTGAACGCACCGCCTTCCGGCGTGCTCGAATTGGGCGTAGGGGAAAAGTACACCTTTGACATCCTTATCACGAGCAACGAACCCTTTGTATTAGCCATGGCATTGCCCAATGCCTTTTTTCCGGGAAGAGGCGTTTTCTGGCATGATAGCGACCGGGCAACACAGTCCACCTCGGCTGTGTTACACCTTACCGTGAAAGGTAAAAATCCGACGGCTGGCTTGCCGGCGGTATTCGACTGGCCCATACCCGGAATTTCCTGGCCGGATGGCGTGGCACCCCTGGCCATTGCTGCTGGCGTACGGTTTAAAGGCGGGGCGGTTATAGCTCAAACGTTTGCCTTTGCTGTCGCCGTACATTAGCGGGGAATGCGCCTGCGCCAACATCTGAGGACACCGGAATGACCTTTTCTAATAAGGTGAAAGGTTTATTTCGAGTGGCACGGCTGCAATTCCTGGTTGCCGGAGTCGCCCTTTTTGTGCTCGGAGGGATGCAGGCGGTACTTGCAGGCGGGTCTTTTTCATTCATGCGGCTTCTGCTGGGTTACCTGGTGATCCTGCCGGCCCAGCTTTCGGTCCACTTCAGCAATGATTACTTCGATGTAGGCTCAGACAGGCCCGGCCGGCCAACGCTCATTAGCGGAGGCGGGGGCGTGCTGCTGGAACATCCTGAGTTGAGGCAACCGGTCAAATGGATCGCAGTAGGGTTGATCCTGGCATCTTTGGTGATGGGGACCATTTTCCTGTGGAACTATGCCATACCCGCGTGGCTGTTTGTTTTTATAATCCTGGGGAACCTGCTGGGGTGGTGCTATTCAGCGCCGCCTTTCAGGCTTTCGCAGCGCGGCTGGGGCGAAGTGTGCTATGCCTTTATCGCCGGGTTGCTGGTGCCGGGGATGGGTTACCTGGCTGTGAAAGGAAGCCTGGACGCAGACGGGTTGTTTTTCCTGACGCCTCTCCTCTTGTATGGCCTGGCAAGCATCCTGAGCGTGGAGATCCCGGACGTGGAAGACGACCGCCGGGCACACAAAGGCACCTGGCTGGCCCGGATGGGGCGGGCGGCGGGATTTACGACCATCGGCGGAGTGCTGATCGCCGCGACAGGATATTTCTTCCTGGCGCCCACATTTTTTACACTTCCGGGATTTTTCGATACGCGGGTGGTGGGACTCCTGTCCCTGCTGCCACTTAGCGCAGGCTTGACCGGCATGGCGAAACGGCCATTGGAAAGAGACGAGGCGACGAGAATCGCAACGGGAATTGTGGTCTCGCTGGCGATATTTTCCTTCCTGGTGGATGGATATTTGATTTGGCTGGTGAAGCACTAGTGGAAAATGTGCGATAATGGTCCAATAGCCAATTATGATAAATATTTGCCATCAATGCGGAATCTATCGGGCTGACAAGGAAATTGACCCTTCCGGCCCTTATGCCATCTGTCCAGAGTGCGGATTTAAGCATCCTTTTCTGCAACTTCCGCTCCTGATCGTTTCCGGAGCAAGCGGCTCAGGGAAGACTACCATTTGCCAAAATTTATTGGAGCGGGCCGCCCAGGCAGTTTTGTTGGATTCGGATATTCTCTGGCGGCCTGAATTCAATTCGCCGGAAACAAAGTATCGCGATTTCTTTGAAACCTGGCTGCGAGTCTGCAAGAATATTTCGCAGTCAGGCCGCCCGGTGGTATTGTTTGGAGCAGGTGCCGGCGTACCCGAGAATCTTGAAAGCTGTATAGAACGAAGGTATTTCACAGAGATAGATTATCTTGCATTGGTCTGTTCGGATGGAATCCTTTCCGAACGCCTCCAAAATAGGCCGGCCTGGCGCGGCACCCGTAGACCGGCATTTATCGAAGAGCAAAAACGCTTCAACCGGTGGTTCAAAGATTATCATCAGCAGCCTGTGATCGAGTTGATCGACACGACAGATGAACCCATGGAAAAAACAGCTCAACAGGTCCTGGCATGGATCGAGGCAAAGGCTGAGAATCTCAGTAAATAATTCAGCTTTGGCAAGAACCAGTTTCTTTCTAAAAAAGGCTCAAAAATAGAGATCAGGAGAACGTGATGGCTTCAATCACGCGCAAAGAATTCCTTCGCCTGACCGCCGCCGGTTTGGGAGCTTTGGTGGGAGGGCGTTTTTTGGCTGCCTGCGGGGAGGCTCCCACGCCTCCGGCGAACACCTCAACGGCAACCGTTTTACCCAGCCTGACCCAGGCCACGACCAATACCGCCGCTGCTACAGCCACGATCACCTCCACGCCCCGGCCTCTCCGCCGGCCGGATATTCTCAAGTTCTATCCGACGGTTCCGAGCCGGGTCGTCCATACCCATCACCGAGGTGTGTGGGATGGAGCCGCGCTCAACCCGCAGGCTTTGAAGGAGATGCTGGATGTTTCCGTCACCCGGCTGACCGGCCTGCAAGATGCACTGTCGGCCTGGAAGGTATTGTTCGACCCCTCCGAGCGGATTGCGATCAAGGTGAACACACTTCAATATGGCAGCTTCTGGACGCATTCAGCTCTGGTAATGGCAGTCGCAGGGCGCTTGCAGGAGGCGGGGGTTCCAGCCGGGCAGATCATCATCTACGACCGCGCCTCCAGCGACCTCAAGGGAGGCGGGTTTGCCATTAATAAGGACGGCCCCGGGGTGCAGTGCTTTGGTACGGACGGTAGTTACGACTCCGGATGGAAGATTGGAGATGTCAGCGTCGGCCTCAGTGAGATCCTGCTCAGCTGCGATGCGTTGATCGATATGCCGATCCTCAAAACACACTCCATGGATGGAGCGGGAATGTCCTTTGCGCTGAAGAATCATTACGGGACCTTCGACCAGCCGCAGAACTTCCATGGAGACAAGCTGCTGCAAGGCCTGCCGGGATTAAATGCCCTGAGTCCAATCAAGGACAGAACGCGGTTGATCATCGGGGATGCGCTCAAGATTGTCCAGGACAGCTGGTATGCGGCCTTCGACAGCGATTTTATCTGCATGAGTTTCGATCCGGTGGCGCATGACGCGCTGGGACTTAAGGTTCTAAATGAAGTCCAGGCGGCCAATGGGATCCAAACAGAGCCGACGCGCAAAAGAGCGTCCGAGTGGTTGAAGAACGCGGCTGCACTGGGGTTGGGAACCGACCAGATGGAAAATATCGATTTCCTGGAAGAAAGATTGATTTAACGGTTGATGGAGTGCTATCGATGAAAATTCCCACAAGGACGGAAGCCGAAGCTTTAATCGCAGAAGCGCAAAGCATGAATCCTGGACCCTGGGCGGAGCATTCCCGCTATGTCGCCAGAGCGGCGGAGGCAATTTCACAACACCATCCCAGCCTTGACCCTGAGGCCGCGTTTGTGGTGGGATGTCTACATGATATCGGCCGCCGTGCCGGGGTCGCAGATATGCGGCACGCACTTGATGGCTATTCCTTCCTTAAGGAAAAAGGCTTTGATGATGCCGCCCGAATCTGTATGACCCATTCATTTCCCATCAAGGATATTCGCTGTGTGGCAGGAAAATGGGATTGTTCCAGACAAGAATTGAGATTCATTGAAGATTATATTGCGCAGGTGGAATGCGACGATTACGACAGGCTGATCCAGCTTTGTGATGCGCTGGCGCTCCCCACGGGTTTTTGCCTGATCGAAAAACGGTTAATGGATGTGGCATTGCGATATGGCATAAACGAGTATAGTGTGCCGCGTTGGAAAGCCTATTTGAGCCTGCAGAAGGAATTCGAAAAAGCCATCGGGGGATCCATTTACAGGGTTTTGCCAGGGGTCATTGAAAATACCTTTGGATTCGATCCTGAGAGGTCATAAAAGATGAAGAAAGAGGTCTCATGAAGAATTCATCCAAAGACGCCTCACCGATAACCCCAAAGGCGTCACCGGAGGCAGAGGAGTTGCTGCAATTCTTATACCGCATTTCCGGCAAGCAAACCCTGAGCGGGCAGCACTGCAATCCCCTGGCGGGGTCCACCCGGCTAGCCGGGATCCATAAATTGACGGGACATTACCCGGCAGTCTTCGGGCAGGATTTCGGGTTCAGCGCGGCGGGCACATGGGACGGGATCAACTTCCGCCAGCAGATCGTTGACGAAGCCATCCGGAGGCATGAAGAAGGATTTATTATCACGCTGATGTGGCACGCGGTTCGGCCTACGGACGAGGAGCCGGTCATCTTCGAGCAGTCCATCGAAGGCAGGCTGACGGAACGGGAATGGGAAGAGTTGGTCACGGCGGGGAGCGAGATCAACGAGCGGTGGAAATCGCAGGTGGACGTGATCGCCTGGTTCCTGAAGCAATTGCGGGAAGCCGCTGTGCCGGTGTTGTGGCGCCCTTACCACGAAATGAACGGGGACTGGTTCTGGTGGGGCAAGAAAACCGGGGCATCTGGATATAAGAAGTTGTACCAGATGCTTTTCGAGCGCCTGGCGAATTTCCATGGCTTGAATAATTTGCTGTGGGTATTCAACGCAAACGAAGTGCGGGAAAATGTCGATCCATACGAGCTGTATTTTCCCAGGACGGATATTGTGGACATCCTGGCCACCGATGTTTACCGGGGCGGGTTTGCCAGGAAGGATTATGAAGGTCTGCTGGCACTGGCCGGCGATAAACCCATCGCGCTGGGGGAGGTGGGCCGGCTGCCACCGCCCGATATTTTGCACGACCAACCCCGCTGGACATGGTTCATGTTGTGGGGAGACCCATCCTCCCTGTGGGCGGAAAGGGAAGCTGTAAAGGCGGTTTATGAAAGCGAAGAAATACTCACGCGGGATAAATTACCCTGGGTGAGGAATCCAAAGCCCCGGATCCATTATCCGGTCATGAAATAGAGCCGAGTCTCCTGTTATTCCCGGTGGGTATTTGCCCAAAGTACGATCGCTTATTGGATCGTAATATTCTCGGAATTTTGCCGGATCCGGTCAATTGATTAAAGACCCTGAGGATATCCAAAGGATATGGATACGATTCGGCAAATATGCGCGATAATACTAAGTAAGTGACCGTCTCGTTTCAAGCGCGTTTCACGCCATGTTGGTTGGCAAAGGGAGTATAAAATGCAACCTAACAGTGACGAGGATCTTGGTATCCGCTTCGAAGAAAGGAATGGTTACTTCTATGCCTTTCTATCAGGGGAGAGAAATGGTCTCCCTGATGCAAAGCGGTATTGGTTGGCCGCCATCAATGAATGCAATAAACGCGGTTTCAAAAAACTTCTGATCGAGCAATACTTTCCCATTCCGCTTTCCACAATTGATACCTTCTATTTGGCAGAAGCCATCGCGCATATGCCCATTTCACAATTGAGGATCGCGTTTGTAGATCAGGATATTGAACAGAATGGCACGAACATGTTTGGGGAGACCGTTGCCGTGAATCGAGGCGGCGTGGGAAAAGTATTCACCAATCTGGCCGATGCGGAGGCGTATCTTATAGCCAGCCCGTAATTGGAATGAAAGGTCAAGTCTTGGGATTAACCTGAGGCAGGATTTACCCAGGGAAGCCTGCCTGGGGAAAAAACATTCGGAGACTGATTTTTCAGGTCTCCGAATGTTTTTAATCAACCAGAAAGTACATAAACTTGTATAACTTTAGAACAACTTCAAAACAGCACCGCTGGCGAGGGTGAAGAGGGCTGCCGGGAGGAGACTCAATACCACCGTGGCAATGGCCGTGCCAATAGTGGTCAGGTCCAACCAGGGCTCGGATGCTGGAGAAGGTTCGCCTTCTCGCATATACATGACCACGACCACCCGCAGATAGTAGTATGCGGAGATGAGGGAGGTCAGGACGCCTATTATCGCCAGACCAATAAATCCACCCTCGATGACCGTGCGGAACAGGTAGAACTTACCTACCAGGCCCAGGGTGGGCGGCATGCCGGTGAGCGAGAGCATGAAGACGGTCATGGCGGCAGCCAGTACGGGTTTCCGTCTGCCCAGGCCGGCGAAGTCGGTAATCTCGAGGCCTTGGTTATCGGCTTTTTCGAGAGCAATGACGACCGCCCAGGCTCCGTAGGAGGTAATGGCATAGGTCACCAGGTAAAAGAGCGCCGAAGCGACGGCATCCGGCCCGAACTTTGGATTGCCGAAGGTGACGAAGGCCATGAGGATGTAGCCGGCATGGGCGATGCTTGAGTAGGCCAAAAGGCGTTTAATATTGGTCTGAGAGATGGCCAGCACGTTGCCGACAACCATGGTCAAAGCGGCCAGACCCCACAGAATAGGGACCAGGTCTGCTTCAATGGAGGGGAAGGCGGTGACGAAGATGCGCAAGAGGGCTGCGAACCCGCCCACTTTCGCCCCTACTGCCATGAAACCGGTCACCGGAGAAGGCGCACCCTGATATACATCCGGCGTCCACATGTGGAAGGGGACGGCTGCCACCTTGAACCCGAAACCAACCAGAATGAGGGCGGCGCCAATCAAAAGCAGATATTTTGTAAATGTTCCCGCGGTTACCGCGGCAGCGATGCCGGTCAAGGAGGTGGCGCCGGTTCCACCATAGACCAGGGCAATCCCATAAACCACAAAACCGGTGGCGAACGCACCCAGGAGGAAATACTTGATGCCGGCTTCCTCTGACTCAGTGTGGGGCCGGGCCCAGGCCGCAAGGACATATAAAGGCAGGGAGAGTAGTTCCAGCGCAAGGAAGACCACGATCAAGTCAGCGGCTTGAGCCATCAACATCATGCCAGTGGTGCTGAAAAGGATCAGTACATAATATTCGCCGCGCTCGATGTCCATGCGTTTGAGGTAGCCATAGGCAATAGCGACAGCCAACAGCCCGCTGGTGAGTAAAAGGCCGTTCAAAAAGGACGAGAAGCCGTCCAAGGTGACCATGCCGTTGAAGGCGGTCCTTTCCAGGCCGGCCTGGGCCAGGGTCACGCCCAATGCACCGGCCAGCCCAACCGCAGCCAGGACGGCCGTCCAACCTTTGCGCTCCTTGGGAATGAAGAGATCCACCAGCAGGAGCAAACAGGCCCAACCCAGCAGGATGAGCAGCGGCAGAATTGTGTAGAAATCTGAGTAATTCATAGAATGCCTTTGGAAAGATATCCCACAAAGATTCGTCCAATAATATACAAAACTGCGAAGAACATGATCGCAATATTCATCCGGAGAATAAATGCGGCTGTATTCTGTACGCGGAAATTGAAAGCATCCATAAAATGGAGTTCGGATGGGATTTGGCAGCTCTCTTCAGGAAGCAAATTGGGACCATGGAGAAGCAACGCTTCTTCGCAATTATTTATAAAGGTAAATTTGCGTCTCTCGGCTTTTCGATGATGCAGCGTAATTAGAACACCAAAAATGGCAGCAATGATCACCAATAGTCCGGCTGCAACAGTTGCGTATATGTTCTGGATCTGCCAGTCAACTCCTATCAGGCCGGCGGCAAGGACAGCCTCAATCTGAAGCACCCTCCAGGTCTGTTCTCGCATATGATGATGGTCGCGCCAGGCTATTTCCATCGCCAAGCGGATACTTTCAGGATCCGGTTGTTTCACGGAAGCCTCCTCAGGTCAACTACTTCATCGCAATTCATAAAGTACAAGTATTTTCTTAATGAAATACCGTTAGAAGTTTGGTCACTGCAGGGGCCATTAGATCGAAGAAAGGCTTGGGATAAAGGCCGATCCAGAAAATGAAGACCAGCAGAGGCACCATGGTGACGATCTCGCGCCAGTTCATGTCGCGCAAAGCATGGCCGTGTTTTTTCACTTCTTCAACGATCGAACCTTCCGGACCGAGGAAGATTTTCTGGAACATGTAGAGGATGTAAACGGCGGACATGATCACACCGACTGCCGCTATCCCGGCGAACCAGGGGGAACGGAGAGCAGCAGAGCCGAAGGCACCGAGCAGGATGGTGAACTCTCCGACAAAACCGTTCAACCCCGGCAGGCCCATGGAGGAAAGGGATACGATCAAAAACAGTGTCCCGAAGACAGGCGTGATCTTCCACAGGCCGCCGTAGACGCTGAAATCACGCGTATGAGTCTGTTCGTAAATAATGCCGACGAGAAGAAACAACGCCCCGGTGCTCAAGCCGTGGTTGATCATCTGGAGGATGCCGCCCTGAATGCCTTGCGCATTGAGGGCAAAGAGGCCAAGCATGACAAAGCCGAGGTGGCTGACCGACGAATAAGCGACCAGCTTTTTGATATCCTTCTGCGCGTAGGAAACGGCCGCACCGTAGATGATGCCGATCACAGCCAGAACCGCCATCCAGGGAGCGGCTTTCAAGGCAGCCTGGGGGAACATGGCCAGGTTGAAACGTAGGAAACCGTAGGTTCCCATTTTTAGCAGTACACCGGCCAGGATGACAGAACCAGCCGTGGGGGCTTCCACATGTGCATCCGGCAGCCAGGAATGCAACGGCCACATGGGCACTTTGATGGCAAAAGCAGCGGCAAAGGCCAGGAACAGCCACATCTGGATGTTGTCTGGAATCCCGCCCTTGGCGATCAGGTCAGGAACGGAGAAGGTACCCTGGTTGATGCCAAGCCACAGAATGGCCACCAACATCAGGATGGAGCCGGCCATGGTGTAGAGAAAAAACTTGAGGGCAGCGTAGATACGACGCGGGCCGCCCCAGATGCCGATGAGGAAGTACATGGGAACCAGGGTGAATTCCCAGAAGATGTAGAACAGGAACAAGTCCTGGGCCAGGAAGACGCCGGTCATGCCAATTTCAAGGAGTAGGAAGAAGATCATGAAATCCTTGACGCGATCCTCGACCGCCGTCCAGGTGGAGAGGATGGAAATGGCGGACAGGAAAGCGGTCAAAAGGACCAGCAGGATCGAAAGCCCATCCACACCCATGGCGAAGGAGATATTCCAGCCGGCCACCTGGATCCAGGGGAGGGAAAAGCCGAGCTGCAGGTCTGGGTTGGTTTTGTCGAACTGCGTCAGCATCCAGATGGAGAGGCCGAAGGTCACCAGCGAGGTGACCAGCGCTGTCCAACGGAGGGCATTCTTCTTTTCCGGAGGGATGAATAGCAGGGCCAGGACACCCACCAGGGGGAAGAAGGTCACCAGAATCAGAGGATTGGTAATAAAGTCCATGTTTTCTCCTCGGTCACGTCAAATGGCGTGCATTCGACATTTGGAATTATTTCAACAAGAGATAGCCAATTATGAGGACAACACCGAATAAAACCGCCAGGGCGTAACTGCGGACGAATCCATTTTGCAGGCGGCGAAGATCGGCGGAAATGCGTTTGGTCAGATTCCCGAGGCCATTAAAGAAGGCATCAATGCCCTGGGTATCGATGCGCAGGCTCAACACTGTGCGGGAGAGCCAATTGTACGTGCCGGCGATGACTTTCTCGTGGAACCAATCGTGCCAGAAGCGGCCATCCACCACATCGGCCAGGAAGGCGGAGACGGCGGAATAAGGTTTCAAGATGACCGCATTGTAGAACTCGTCCACATACCACTTATGTTCCATGCCGGTGAAGATGAAGCCAAGGGGCTGCTTGAGCGGGTCTTTCTGCCCGGCCAGGAGCGGCTTGCGCCCATATAGCAGCCACGAAAGATAAATGGCGAGAAAAGCCAGGGCCAGGGCGGCGATGGCAAGGACCACGTTAAACTCACCTGCCTCGACGCCGGCGATGGTATGTTCGAGCCAGACGGTCAAGCTATGCAGACCGGGCAGATTGAGCAGACCCCCTAAAATGGAAAGGCCGGCCAGGATCATGAGGGGAACGGTGATGACCTTGGGGCTTTCCTCTGCGTGTTCGGCAGCGGCATGGCGAGGCTGGCCAAAGAAGATCATCCAGATCTGCCGTCCCATGTAGAAGGCAGTGAAGAAGGCGGCAATGAGCAGCAGCCAGAAGACGGCGGGGAATTTCATGTAGGCGTCTGCAAGGATCTCATCCTTGGACCAGAAACCGGCCAGGGGGAAAATGCCGGATAATGCCAGGGCGCCAATCACATAGACCCAGAAGGTGACGGGCATCTTCTTGCGCAGGCCGCCCATATTGCGCATGTCGTTGGGGTCAAAAACTTCCTCGGATTTGTGTTCCCCATGCTCTGCATGAGCCAGGTGGTGATGGCCGCGTTCCACCCCCAGGATGACTGAACCGGCCGAAAGGAATAATAAGGCTTTGAAGAAGGCGTGCGTGGCCAGGTGGAACATACCGGCCACGAAGGCGCCCATGCCAACGGCGGCGACCATGAAGCCCAACTGGCTGATGGTGGAATACGCCAGGACCTTTTTAAGGTCATACTGTCCGACTGCAATAGTAGCGGCAAACAGGGCGGTGATACCGCCCACCAGCGCAACCGTAGTCTGGGCGGCGGGTACGAGCGTATAAAGGGGAGCAGAACGCGCCACCAGATAAACACCTGCGGTCACCATGGTGGCAGCATGGATAAGGGCCGAGACAGGGGTGGGGCCGGCCATTGCATCCGGAAGCCAGACATAGAGGGGAATCTGGGCGGATTTTCCGGCCACGCCGATGAGCAGGAATAAAGTGATGAAAAGGATAATACCCGGAGCAACCTGGCCTGCCTGGGCGAAGACACCATCGAAAGACAGGTCTTTGAATGCCCAGAACATGGTGAAAGCGGCCAGCAGGAAACCGAAGTCGCCGATGCGGTTGGCAATCATGGCTTTCTTGGCCGCATTCGAGTTGGCCCAGGAGGGCCGACCGAGCGTGTCCATTTCGAACCAGAAGCCGATGAGCAGGAAGGAGCAGAGGCCGACGCCTTCCCAACCGACGAAGAGCATGAGATAACTATCCCCGCTGACGAGGATCATCATCATGGCGATGAAGAGATTCATGAAGACGAAGAAGCGGGGGAAGCGGCCCGGGTCATTCTTGAAGCGGACATCCTCGTGCATGTAGCCGATGGCGTAGATGTGGATCAAGGTCCCGACGCCGGAGACGACCAGCATCATCAGCACCGAAAGCGTATCCACCCGAAAATTCCAACCCACGTTCAGGTCGCCAATATGGATCCAGTCGGCGAAGGGGACCACGTGAGCCTCGCCGCCGCCGGTCCATAAAAGGACTCCCATCAGGACCGAGACGGCAAAAGCCAGCCCGGAGGCCAGACTTGCCACGGTGCCGACGGCCGTTTCGCTCATGCGCTTGCCGAAAATGATATTGATCAACAAGCCGAGCACCGGCAGGAGGACAATGAGGGGTACGAGAGAGAACAGCCTGGAAGTATCCATGCATCATCCTTTCAGACTGCTCATCAGATCCACATCAATGCTGTGCTTGTTGCGGAAGATGATGACGATAAGCGCCAGGCCGACCGCCACTTCGGCTGCAGCCACGGTCATCACAAATAAGACGATGATCTGGCCAGTGAGCACGTTCAGATTGCGGGCAAAAGCCACAAAGGCGAGGTTGGCCGAATTCAACATCAACTCAATCGACATGAAGATGACGAGTGGATTGCGGCGAATGAGCACGCCCAGAGCGCCCATGATAAAAAGCAGCGCTGAAACTGCGAGGTAGTAAGAGAGAGGAACTGAACCGGGCATTAGGCCTCTTCTCCTTTCACTTTTTTGGTCAGGACGATGGTCCCGACCATTGCCACAAGCAGCAGAATGGAAGTCACTTCAAATGGCAGGAGATACTGGTTGAACAACATTGCGGCAAAGATTTTCAGATATTCGGTGGTGTTGACCGAGGCAATCGGATTGGCCAAATTAGCCGTTAATTGAACCCGCTGGAAAAGGAGAAAACCTGCTTCCACAAGCAAGATGGCTGACAACCCGATCGCAACCGGCCGCTGCCATGGAAGAACCCTGACCCGTGGAAGTTTTTCACCACCGAGCAACATGATGACGAACAAGAAAAGCACCATGATGGCTCCGGCATACACCGTCACCTGGGCCAGGGCGATGAAAGGAGCGCCCAGCAGCAGGTAAAAAACAGCGACGGAGGCGAAGTTCAGCACGAGGAACAAGGCTGCGTAGACGGTGTTCCGGCTGATCAGCAAACCGGCAGCCGAGGCGACCGCCACTGCGGCCAGCACGAAGAAGAGGATGAGTGTCAGATTCATGGGCACCTAATCCTGCGGATCTATCATCTCGGGAACCGAGCGGGTATACAGGCCGGGTTCCGTTTTCTGGGGGGTGGGTTTCCCGCCCTGCGGGACCCGATCGATCAACATTTCCTTGGGATAAATGGCCTGCCGCCGGTCGGTGAAAGAGAGTTCGTAATTGTCTTCGAGGACGATGGCTTCGGTGGGGCAGGCGTCTTCACAAAAACCGCAGAAGATGCAGCGGAGCATATTGATCTCATATGTACTGGCATAACGTTCGCCGGGCGAGAACCGGTTTTCGTCGGTATTTTCAGACGATTCAACGAAGATGGCATCTGCCGGGCAAGCGGCCGCACACAAGGCACAGCCGATGCATTTTTCCAGGCCGTTTTCGTAGCGCTTCAACGCATGCCGGCCGCGGAAACGTGTCTTGACCGGTTTCTTTTTCTCCGGATACTGTACGGTGACTTTCTTCTCAAAAAGGTATTTAAGCGTGGTCCAAAGACCGCGCGCCAACTCAACAATAGGCTCAACGACGCGCATAATCTTTTCTCCTTAAGGTGCGGTCAATCATGGCAACCGCAAATAGTCCTACCAATAAAGAGACCACCGGAATGAGTATGATGAATGCTTGGTTGACTTGTTGAGCCAGGAGTAACCCGACCGCCGTGATAAAGACCAACCCCAGCGAGAGCGGCAGCAACACCTTCCAACCGAAGGCCATCAGACGGTCATAGCGGATGCGCGGGAAGGTGGCCCGCACCCAGATCATCCCGAAGAGCAGGATGAGGATCTTTATAAGAAGGTAGATTGGGCCGAGCCAGGGATATTTATACACCAGCGGGCCGTTATAACCGCCAAAGAACAAGGTCGCCCCGATGGCGCTGATGGCGATCATCTTGGTATATTCGGCCATGAACAACAGGGCGAACTTCATGCCCGAATATTCGGTATGGTAGCCGGCGGTGAGTTCCTGCTCCGCTTCGGGCATGTCGAAGGGGGCACGATTGACCTCCGCCAGCGTGGCGATCAGGAAGATGGCCGCCCCAACCGGCTGGAGGACCACAAACCATTTGGGGATGAGGTGGAACCAGGTGCCAGCCTGGGCGTTGACAATATCCAACATGCGCATTGAACCGGCCAGGAGGATGG
The DNA here is from genome assembly GCA_963831885.1 of uncultured Chloroflexia bacterium. Classification (GTDB taxonomy): domain Bacteria; phylum Chloroflexota; class Anaerolineae; order Anaerolineales; family Villigracilaceae; genus UBA877. The sequence continues at coordinate 118,354 of CAWHSJ010000009.1, forward strand.
CAGAGATGAAGGACAACGACAGTGCAATCTCATAACTGATCATCTGGGCGGTGGAGCGCAATCCGCCCAACATGGCATATTTGTTATTCGACGACCAGCCTGCCAGGACAATGCCGTATACGGCGATCGAAGCGACCGACATGATGTAGAGCACGCCAATATTGATGTCGGCAATATAGAGGTCAACATGGTAGCCGAAAATATCGAAACTCGGCCCGAACGGCACAACGGCGGTGATGACGACGGCGGGAACCACCGTGATCACCGGGGCAAGCAGGAAGATCAACTTGTCGGCATTGGCGGGAGTAAGTTCCTCTTTAAAAATCAACTTCACCGCATCGGCGATAGGCTGCAAAATACCCCATGGTCCGGCCCGATTGGGGCCAATGCGTGACTGCATCCAGGCAAGCACTTTGCGCTCGTAGAGGGTGAGGTAGGCAAAACCGCCCAGCAGGATCATAGCCCAGACAAAGCCTTTGATAAGCCACTCAATTACGTGAGGTAAAGTCATTGGTGACCTTTCTGTTTTACAGAATTGACCGTAATTACCGCCGGCTCATGGATGGGGAAGCCCATGCTGCGCGGCAGCAAGGCCACGGAAACCGGGACAGTCTCATCCAAAACAACCTTGAGCTTAACCACCCCGCCATCGAGCTTGATCTCGGCCAGCCCATTTAACCCCAGCTTACCGGCTGTATCAGGATGCAGCCGCATGGCAGGTTCTTCGATATGCGGAAGAAGCAGTTCAGAAGTACGAACCGTAATGCCTTGATCATAGAGACATGTGACAGGAACGGCCAGGAGGTGGGATTCGTCAGGGCGTAGGGATTTGCTCTTGCTGCTTGATTTTTCCTCAGCAGGAGACGAGAGTAGAGGCAATTGGAGCCCGAGGCCCTGTTTATTCTCATAGGTAGTGCCGCCGTAATAGAGGTCGCCGCGGCCGACGATCGGCCACTGGTCGGTCACTTCGGTGAGTTTACGGTAGGAAATGCCGGCAAAAACATCGACGGAGGCTGCCAGGCGGTCCATGACCACCAGGGCAGAGTGCCCTTCCATTTCGCAACCAATTTCCAGGGCGATTGCGGAAGTAATGGTAAAGTCTGCGCCGGTTTCGCCGCGCGGCGGGATGGCGGGGTAGAACCGCTGGACACGCCGTTCACCGGAAGTGAACGAGCCATCCCGTTCTGTGAACGCTTGAGCCGGCAGGACTACATCCGCCAGTTTGGCGGTCTCGGTAAGGAAGAGTTCCTGCACAATGATGGACCTGGCGCCTTTAAGCGCTTTGGCAAGGCGGGGATCGTCGCCTGCCGGGTCGGCGGCAACGATGTAGACGGTTTTGTTCTTAAAGGCCTGGGTGAGATCGGCGGCCGGCTTGAAACCCAGCTCCCAGGCGCCCTGGTCATTGGCATGCGGCCAGACGCCGATGAGACCGTTATTCACTTTCCCAACATGGCCTGTTTCGGCGAGCAAGGTCGCACAGGCCGCGGCCAGGTCAGTGGAACCCTGAAGTCCAAGGCCTTCACTGCCGTACAGGATGACCAGGTTTTCGGCCGATTTGATCGCATCGGCGGCGGTGCTGGCCGGTTTCGACTTTAGCAAGCCGCCCACGGTCTTGGCCTCATCGCCATACGCATAGCGGACAACCTGGGCAGCATATTCTTCTAATTTGGTCTCACGCGGATTGACAACAATCAACGTGGCACCGCGTTTGGCTGCCTGTTTGATGCGCAGGTACCAGACCGGGGCTTCGTTGTACAAGTCCGACGCGACCACCAGGATGACGGAGCCTTTCCCCAGGGTGGCAAGGTTCGTACCCGGGGTGACGCCCGCGTGCAAAGTCTGGTCCCCGCCGCCCATATCGGTGTAAAGAATGGCCTCTCCGCCCAGATTTTCGGATAACTGTTTCAAGTTAAAGAGGTCTTCATTGGAGAGACGTCCGCTGGCCAGGATGACTGACTCTTTTTTAGCTTCACCCAGTTTCCCGGCTGCCATTGCCACGGCTTCTGCCCAGGAAGACTGGGCCAGTTCCTTTTCTTTTTTAACAAGCGGATGCTCCAGCCGGTCGGGACTCTCGGTAAAGTGGTAGGCAAAACGACCTTTGTCGCAGATCCAGATCTCGTTGACGGCTTCATTCTGTCGGGGCATGACCCTTTTGATGGCCACCTTGCCCGCAGACATGGCCTCGCGGCGGGTATTGAAAACGATGTTGCAACCAACCGGGCATTGCCCGCAGACTGACGCGGCGGCCTTCATCTCCCACGGACGAGCGCCAAAACGGAAGTCCGCCGTGGTCAGTGCACCGACAGGGCAGATATCCGTTGTGTTGCCGGAAAAGATCGAATCAAAGCCGGGCTCGGATGTGGTGATGATCTCCATCGAACGGCCGCGGTTGAAAAATCCAAGCACCGCCTCCCCGGCATATTCATCCTGGAAGCGGATGCAGCGGGAGCACTGAACACAGCGTTCCCGGTCCAGGTAGATAAGATCGCCCAGGGGGACAGCCTTGGCGAGGTGCATCTTTTCATCGAAGATGAAACGACTTTCGGCAGGCCCAAAGGCCATGGTCTGGTTTTGCAGTGGGCACTCGCCGCCCTTGTCACAGACGGGGCAATCCAGCGGGTGGGAGGTCAAAAGGAATTCCAGGATGTCATGCTGGCCCGCCCTGGCTTTGGCGGAGTCTGTCAGTACCACCATGCCTTCGGAGACAGGCGTGGTGCAGGAGGTTTCCAATTTTGCACCGATTTGAACTTTCTGTTTGCCGTTCTCGTCCAGCACGGGTTGGCCGGTGGCCCGATCCATCATTGGACGGCCGATCTCAACCAGGCATTGGCGGCACATGCCGACCGGTTCCATCTTGGGATGAAAGCAAAAAACCGGTATGGTGATCCCGAGCATCTTGGCGGCATTCACCACCAGGGTTCCTTCCGGGACAGTGACCGGGCTGCCGTTGATCGTCAACGAGACCTGTTTAGCCATGGTTACCTCCTTTGGCGGAGGGCGCAAAGTCGGCCGGGAAGCGCTCGATGCCGGTGGTGGGTGCCATGGTGGAAAATTCTCCCAGGGCACACAAGCATTTATTCTGCATTTGGCTGGCCACGGTACGCAAGAGCTCCACAGTCTCGGCGGTCTTTTCACCATTTTCGATATGGTTGATCAGGTGCCTCATCCAATAGGTGCCTTCCCGACAGGGAGTGCATTTCCCGCAGGATTCGTGGGCGAAGAAATGGATGGTTTTCTTGATAACCCAGTCAATGCTGACGGTATCGTCAATGACAATCACGGAGGCAGAGCCCAAGTCCGCGCCGAGTGTGCGCACCGAAGCATAATCCATGGGGGTATCGAGGGCCTTATCGTCAGCGACGATCAGCGATGAAGAGGCTCCGGCGGCCATGATGGCTTTGATGGGGCGGTCATCCATGATGCCGCCGCCATATTCGTAGATCAATTGGCGGAAGGTCTTGCCGAAGGGTAATTCATAATTAGCGGGTTTCTTGACCCGCCCGGAAAGACAAAAAATCTTGACCCCGGGGCTATCGACCGTACCCAGGGATTTAAACCAGTCCACACCTTTTTCGACGATCAGCGGGACGTTGGTGAGCGTTTCAACATTATTGATGACGGTCGGTTTGCCGAACAGCCCGGAAGTGGCGGGGAAGGGCGGCCGCAGACGCGGCTGGCCCAGTTTGCCCTCGATGGATTCGAGCAAGGCGGTTTCTTCCCCGCAGATATAGGCGCCCGCGCCCAGATGCGTATGGATATGCAGGGAATAATCCGTCCCGAACAGTTTATCTCCCAGGAGGCCGGCCTTCTCCAACTCTTCGATGCAGCGGTCCAGATGCTGGGCGATCTGCCAGAACTCTCCGCGCAGATAGACGTAACCATCCTTGGCCTGGACGGCATAACAGGCGATGGCGACTCCCTCCAGGAACTGGTAAGGATTCCCTTCCAGGATCTCGCGGTCCTTAAAAGTGCCGGGCTCGGATTCGTCGGCATTGGCGACCACGTAGGTCGGGAAAACTCCCTTCGGGATGAACGACCACTTGACCCCGGTGGGGAAGCCTGCCCCGCCGCGGCCTCGCAGCCCGGAGGCCTTGACCAGGTCGATGACTTCCTGAGGCTTCATGCCGGTCACGGTCTTTTTGAAGGCTTCAAAGCCGCCGTTTTTTTGATACGTTTTTATTTTTCCAATATCGGGAATTTCACGATGGCGGAGAAGAAGGTGAGCCATTATTTCACCTCCTTACCGCTCTTCTTGAGTGTTTCGATCAGCTCCAGGGTTTTATCCACGGTCATATTTTCATGATATTCAATAGTCGCAGGACTCTGGAGTTGGAACATGGGGGCACGGTCACAACCTGCCAGGCAAGTGACGGCTTCGATGGTCACCAGTCCATCCGGTGTGGTGTCCCCGACTTTTACGCCCAGGTTGCTGCACAGTTCTTCGAGGAATTTATCCGCGCCCCGCATGGCACAGGGCAGATCGGTGCATACCTGCATACGATATTTGCCGGCGGACTTGTCATGGAAAAGGGTATAAAAACCAACGATCGAGGTCACTTCGGTGGTGGTCATATCCAGCATTTTGGCAATGTCAGACATTGCCTCCTTGGTGATATAACCATTCTGGCTTTGAGCCAGATACAGCAATGGCATGACTGCCGAGCGTTTGTGCTCCGGCGGATATTTGGCCAGGATTTTCTTCACTTCAGCGGGGTATTTTTCAGCAAGCATAACTCCTCACGCGCGACTCTGTGATCATGACGCCGAAGAACCTAACGGTCCACATCTCCCAAGACGATATCAACGGAACCGATTATGGCTACCAGGTCTGCCACCAGCACACCTTTGGCCATCAGTGGCAGCGCCCCCAAATTATCGAAAGAAGGCGTGCGCCAGTGGATGCGGTACGGCTTCGGGCCGCCATCCGATTCCAGGTAAACGCCCAGTTCTCCGCGGGGTGATTCGACCGCGCTGTAGACGGCGCCTTTTGGAGCCCTGAATCCTTCGGTCCACAGCTTAAAATGGTCGATAAGGGCTTCCATGCTGACGCCGATCTCCGACCGCGGCGGGGGAACAAATTTATGGTTGCTCGAACGCACAGGACCGTAGGGTAATTTATCCAAAGCCTGTTCCACGATTTTAAGCGACTGGCGCATCTCCGCAATCCGGACCAGGTAACGGGCGTACACGTCGCCTTCGGTGCGGGTGGGTATCTCGAAATCGTATTGTTCGTAACCGGAGTAAGGGCGGGCCTTGCGCAGGTCCCATTTAACGCCGCTGGCGCGCAACATCGGGCCGGTCACGCCGTAATTAAGGCACTCTTCGGCGGTCAGTTTGCCGATGCCATAGGTGCGGTCGAGCATGAGCGGGTTGCGGGTAAGCAAGGCTTCATATTGGTCAAGACGCTTTGGAAACGTTTTGAGGATGTTGCGCACGGCCGCTTCGAACTCGACCGGCACATCCCGCCATAAGCCGCCGGGGCGGATATAGGTGGTCATCATGCGCTGGCCGGAGCACAGCTCCAGGACGTCCAGGATGTACTCGCGTTCGCGGAAACAATAGAGGAACATGGACATGGCTGCCAGGTCCAGGGCAGAGGTGCCCAGCCAGACCAGGTGGGATTGGTAGCGGGTCAGCTCGGTCAGGATCACGCGGATGGCTTGGGCTCGCTCCGGCACATCCAATTCCAGCAGCTTTTCCACGGCCAGCGAGTAGGCCAGGTTATTGCCGACCGTGTTCATGTAATCCAGCCGGTCGGACATGACCTCGGCCTTCTGGTAGGTCTTGGCCTCCATATTCTTTTCTACACCGGTATGAAGGAAGCCAATATCCGGAATGCAATTGATCACAGTCTCCCCATCCAACTCTAGTAAAAGGCGCAAAACGCCATGGGTTGAGGGATGCTGCGGGCCCATATTCAGCAGCACGGTCTCCCCTTTTATTGCACGGTCTGAGACCAGGTGCTTCAGATCATCAACGGTTACTTCTTGGATATCAGGCATAAAATCCTCACAGGAGTGCTGACCGGATACTTTCACACAGGCTGAAGCCTGCACTCCAGATCGACCACGGCGGCAGGGTTATTCTTTTGCATACGGCTTGCGCAGATTGATCTCTTCAAAGTTAAAGGTGAACTGAGGTTCCTCATACCCCAAGGGGTAATCTTTGCGCAGCGGATGGCCTTCCCAGTCGGCCGGCATGAGGATGCGGCGCAAGTCGGGATGGCCTTCGAACTTGATGCCGAACATGTCCCATAATTCCCGTTCGCGCCAGTTGGCGCTGCGGTAAATATGGGTAACGGTCGGCAGGGAAGGGTTGATCCCCGGCACCGGTACGCGCAGGGTAAGAACCAGGTTTTTGGCAATGGAACTGAACTGGTAAATCACGTGGAAACGGGGATCTTCCTGCGGCCAGTAATCCACGGCGGTGAGGGCGGAAAGCAATTCGAAACCCAGGCCGTGGAGCTGCTGGCAGGCAGAGACGATCTTCTCAGCCGGGACCATCAGGGCGGCGTCGCCGCGAAATTCCGAGGCGGCGGCACCGAGGTCTGCTACAAGTTGATCAACGATGGGTTGCAGTTTCTCATTCATATGCACTCTTCACATCCATCATTTGCAATTTCTTCGTGCGCTAAAACCGCTCCCAAACGCAGCGAAGGAGTACCTTGAAAGTTAATTTACTTTGGTTCTGCGAACTTTATCGCCTTGACTTTTTCGTACAACGTTAATACTCCATGGATGAGCGCCTCGGGGCGGGGCGGGCAGCCGGCTACATAGACATCCACCGGAACGACTTCATCCACCCCCTGAACGACTGCATAGTTATTGAACACGCCGCCGCAGGAGGCGCAATCGCCCATCGAGATGACCCACTTGGGCTCGGGCATCTGGTCGTACAACCGGCGCAGAACGGGCGCCATTTTGCGGGTCACCCGCCCGGCCACGATCATCAGGTCAGACTGGCGCGGGGAGGGACGCATCAACTCCATCCCAAAACGGCTCATATCATAGTGGGCGGCTTGCGCAGACATCATTTCGATGGCGCAGCAGGCCAGACCAAACAGCATCGGCCACATGGCGTTCGTGCGGGACCAGGCAACGGCCTGTTCCAGCGTGGTGGTGGCGACGCCCAAATTACCAAGTTTCTGTTCTACTCCCATTCGAGTGCTCCTTTCTTCCAGGCGTAAAAATATCCTACCAGTAAAATGACAATGAAGAGGAACATCTCGACCAATCCAAACATGCCCAATTGACGAAAGACGATCGCCCAGGGCAGGAAGAAGATGGTTTCAATGTCAAACAGGATGAAGAGAACGGCTACCAAATAGAACCGCACCGGCATCCGCCGGGTGCCGGGGCCGATGGGATTCATGCCGGATTCATACGGCATGGCTTTTTTTACAGTAGCATGTCTAGGTCCGAAGAGGGTGCCCAACCCGATGGCGATAAACCCGATCAGGATGGTGACGAACACGAACGCGGCAATCGCAGCGTATTGGAGCAGCATAGGTTCTCCTCAATAATGAAAAAGTGGACCTGATTACCGGGGTGAAAGTATAACACAACAAATCTGTCATGTGAGAAAAAGTGTCAATTTTCACAAAGTGTTCAAAGCGTTTTAAGAAAAACACAGGTTTGCGAAAATGGTTACGAACGGAAGTTGACCTCGCTTGCAAAACCAAAAATGCCGAGATGGTTCATGAAAAAAGGGGGATTGTTCCACTACAAACTTCACCCCTGCCACTCCCCGATGCGGGGAGTGGCAGCTGTTTGATATCCTGACAAGGAGTGACCTTGCATTACCTGGAGCGGGATTGTTTTACTTGCTGCTCGATCCAGGGGTAGGTGAGACGGATTCCGTCTTCCAGGCTGTAATCGGATTTCCAGCCGATGGAATAGATGCGGGCATTGCTGAAATTGCGCGAGTGGACGCCGACAGGTCCGGCTACATGTTTAAGGTGGATCTTCTTGCCGGAAACCCCGGCAATCGTCTCGGCCAGCTCGTCCACGGTTACATATTGAGGGCAGCCGATATTCACGGCTGTGTGAAGGTCAGAATGCATGAGCAGGTAGATCCCTTCAACCATATCACCCACATAGGTATAGGAGCGTACGGCAGAGCCGTCGCCCCACACTTCAATGGTGCCGCCATCGTCCGCTTCGGCAATTTTCCGGCAGAGGGCTGCGGGAGCCTTTTCGCGGCCGCCGGTCCATGTGCCTTCGGGACCATAGCAGTTCTGGAAGCGGGCGATCCGGACCTCCATGCCGCGGTTGCGCTCGTAGGCCAGGGCCATGCGCTCGGAATACAGCTTCTCCCAGCCGTATTCATTGTCGGGGTTGGCAGGGACCGCACCCGCCTCGGTCATCTCTGGTTCGCCGACCTGCATATCTCGGTAAACACACACCGAGGAAGAGAAAAAGTATCGCGGCACTCCCATTTTCGAGGCTATATGGGTCATATGGATATTGATCAGGGCGCTGTTATGCATGATCTCGCACTCTGCGCTGTGGATGAAACCCATTCCGCCCATGTCGGCGGCCAACTGGTAGACCTCATCGAAAGTTCCTTCCGGGAGAGTCAAGGCGGCCTGGCAGTTCGCTTCCTCGCGCAAATCCAGCAGGAGGAATTCATCTGCCTGGGTGGGAGCATGCTCGTGTTTCTTGATATCCACACCGCGAACCCAGTAGCCTTCCCGCTTTAGTTTCTTGACGAGATGACCGCCAATGAACCCACCGGCTCCACAAACTAATGCTTTTTTCATTATATATTCTCCTAATTTTGGATCACTCAATCTCACGCCTGGCAATCACGCGCACGGCGTTCTCGATGGGGGTATCTGAGACTAAAATGAGATACCCTCCGCCCCCGGCACCGGATATCTTCCAACCCAGGGCTTTCTCCTGATATTGCTCGATCAACTCCGCTATTCTATCATTCATCATATTGGGAAACATCGCCACCTGGGCTTCGAAGGATTGTCGAAAGGAATGACCAAACTTCTGAATATCATGGGCCAGGATGGCCTGCCAGCAATTCTCCGCTGCCTCCGCCAAGGCGCGCGCCCCGCGGCGTCAATGTGTGTATTCGCCAGCACATCGAACTCGGGCTGGCGCGGGCCTAATGTAAGGAGATAGAGCGAATTCTCCACAAATTGCAGCGTTTGCGGATCGCGGACATGGTCGATATGGGCCGGCCAGTAGCTTCCTTCGTAATAGGCCCTGGCAAGACCCGGGAAGACGATCCCGATCGAATCCTGCGAGCCGGAGATAATTTTTGTCCCGGGGGGATTATCGTAACAGAAGAGTATTTTAGCCAGCTTCTCGTAGTTTCCGGTAGGGATCCGGTTGGCCCACAGGTCAATGGCAGAGCGGCGGGTGCTCGAAGCCATGCCGCTGCGGTCATTAAATTCGAGAGTAGCCTCCAGCGAGATCGTGATCACCGGACCCGGATAATGCTGAGAAACCCAGGGCTGGTCCAACCAGCCGCCGGCGAGATCAATACGGTAGGGAATTAAAACGCGCTGGCGGTTGGCCGTGGTCGAACGCGGCGGCAGGCCGGCATGCGGCTTCCGGCTCAGGATCATATACTGGATGCCCAGTTCCTCGCACAATTTGCGTTTTTCCGAGATGTTGCCGTCTTCGTTGACGATCAGGTAGTCGGGATGGATCTCACGCAGTTCCTGTTCAAAATCCAACAGCCCTGACCCTTTTGAGATAAAGGCCTTTTTTACGCAGGAAACAGCCTGCACCATGAACAGGCGTTCCTGCTCATTGTTGATTGGAACCCGGCCCTTTAAATCGAAGACGGTCTTGTCCGATCCAAGGGCGACGTACAAATCTCCATAAGCGGAAGCCTCACTAAAGAACTCGATATGCCCGCTGTGCAGCAAATCGTAGCATCCACTGACAAATACTTTTGGGCTCAAGGATTTTCTCCGAATCGGGGTTGATATCTTGGAAGCGAACTCGTTGCCAACCTGCTTTGCCGAAATAAATTATTTAATTATTTCTTATAAGGAAAATTAGCCCAGATAGTCCCTCAAATGCCGGCTGCGGGTGGGGTGGCGCAGCTTCCTCAATGCCTTGGCTTCGATCTGGCGGATGCGTTCGCGGGTCACGTTAAAGTAACGGCTGACCTCTTCCAATGTATGATCTTTTCCATCGGTCAGGCCGAAGCGCAATTCAAGCACCTGGCGTTCGCGCTCCGACAGGGCTGCCAGGGCATGCTGCATCGTCTCCCGCAGCATCTCACGCGAAGCCGCATCCAGCGGTTCCAGGGCGTCCATGTCTTCGATGAAATCGCCCAACTGGCTGGAATCCTCATCGCCTCCGACAGGCCCATCCAGTGAGATGGGTTCCTCGGCCGAGCGGAGGATGCGGTCCACCTTGGTGGTGGCCTGGGTCCAGCGTATCTGCAGGGCCGGGTCGAGGGGGGTCTCTTCGGCGCGCGCCCGCAGGATGTTCTGGACGTCTTCAGGCGAGAGATAGCCAATTTCCAGGGCCAATTCCTCGTTGGTCGGATCCCGGCCTAACTGCTGGGTAAGGGAGCGTTGGACGCGCAATAAGCGTGTGATCGAACTCGAACAGATGCACGGGGATGCGGATCGTGCGGGCCTGTTCGGCAATCGAACGGTTGATGGATTGGCGGATCCACCAGGTGGCATACGTGCTGAATTTGAAACCGCGGCGCGGGTCGAACTTATTGACCGCCCGCAGCAGGCCGAGATTGCCCTCCTGGATCAGGTCCAGAAAGGAGATGCCGCGTCCGAGGTAGCGCTTAGCCACGCTGACCACCAGACGCAGGTTGGCGCGGATGATGGCGGCGTTGGCTTCTTCGGCGCGATCGCGAATGATTTCAATCTCACGGGCCAGATCGGTTTCGGGCGGCAGGTTGTGAAAGAGCGTCCTCTGGGCGGGCAGGTCGCGGTGGGTCTGGATATGATTTACAAGCCAGGCAGCGTATTTCTCGGGCATGATATAGAAAATCACGAACACATTGTAGGCATGACCGACCAGGCTGTCCCAGATCGGGTCTGACCCCCACAACTCATGTTCCATATAACTCTGCAGGTAGGAAGGGGACGTGCTTTCCCAGCCCTGATGCAGGCTCTGCGCTTCCGTCAACAAGAGCGCCGCGTCTGGAATAGCCAGCCCAAGGCGTTCGGCATCTTCCCCAAGACGAACCCAGGCCGTCAACAGATCGCTGAACAGAACCCGATAGGCGGATGTTGAGGTTGAATCAAGGACCAGTTGCCCCGTCTGGCGGCGCCGCATGGTTTGCAGGATCACACGCCGTCCCTCGATCATGGCTGCCAGGCGGAATTCACGGGCTGCATCCAGCAGCTTTACCTGGCCGATCTCGCGCAAGTACAGCCGCACCGGGTCTTCGGAGAGTTCAGCGGCCAGCTCGGCCCGGTTAAGTTCGAGCGGGTCATCCAGCACGATATCGTTCAATTCCTCGGCAGGGGGGAAACCTTCTTCCGTTTCGGGGGAGGCCTCGAGCTCTTCCTCGGGTTCCTCGGCCCCCGGCAGCGGACCGCCGGGTACGGCCTGACCGGGCTTGGAGCCGGGAGGCTGGGGTTTGCCTGAGCGGCGGGAAGGAGGGGAGGCAGGTGTTGATTTACGATTCATGATTTTCCCTCTTTGCGACGTCCGTTCTGGGTCATTTTCGCCTGGTCAAGACTGCGCAAGTGCGTGGAATATTGTTGAACCATCTCGCGATAGGACTCAACCCGCAAGTCACCGGATTGTTGAGCGTCTTCCTGCAAAAACCGTAACTGGTTAATATTTTCATTCAATGCGTTGCGCCGGATTTTGACTATGCCGCGAAAGAGGTCTTCCAGCAAGCGATCGTCGACCGGGTCCAATTCGCCCGTTTTGGATCCCAGGTCTTCCACCAGGCTTTCCAGCGAACTAGGAAGATTCTGACGCAGGTACTGGTCGGCATCGTCAGTATCCTGTTCCAACGATTGGCGCACCAGCCGGAACAGCACCTGGTGGTCAGTATACCCGAAATCTTCGGCAGCCATGCGGTTCAAAGAGGCCTCCTGCAAGGCCCGGTCGAGGCGGTATAACAGGTTGGGGCGGCGGATGAGCAGGCTTAAATGTGAGCCTCAATTTTTCGCGAGGCAGTGACGACCGGCTTCCCCTCCTGCGGAGGCGGGACTTCCTGCACAGGGGTTTCGGCCTGCGGGCGAGGCCGGCGTATCCTGATGGTTTGGGCGTGCCCGCCGGTGATCGAACGTTCATCCACTTTCAAGAAACGCGCCAGCCGTTGCCGATAAGTGTCCCGTTCGACCGGATTAGGCAGATCTTCGATGATTGGAAGGATCTGGGAAACGATCTCGGATTTGACCTTGGCGTCCTCCAGGTCGCGGCCTACAGCCAGTGCTTCCATCACATGGACAACGATCGGCTGGGCGTTTTCGATCAGGGTTTTCCATTGGTCCGGATCGCGCTGGACGATCTCATCCGGGTCCAGATCATCGGGCATGCTGGCCACGCGCAAGTCTGCCTGGAGACGGGCCTCGTGGCGGAGAAGCCCGCGCGCATCGAAGCCGAGCTCATCTTCCCGGTCGAGGGTTTGGCGGGCTGCCTCCAGCCCGCGTAAGACGGCTTTCTGGCCGGCGGCATCGGGGTCCAGCGCCAGGACGATGCGGCGGGTGAACCGCTTGAGCAGGCGCAGCTGGTCCTCGGTGAGGGCAGTGCCCATGGGCGAGACCACATTCTCGAAGCCGGCCTGGTGGACGGCGATCACATCGAGATACCCTTCCACGATGACTGCCTGGTTGGCTGCCCGGATGGCTTTCCGAGCCCGGTCAAGGCCGTACAGCAGACGGCTCTTGCTAAAGAGCGGCGTCTCGGGAGAGTTCATGAACTTGGGGAAGTCATTCGGATCGAGGATGCGCGCACCGAAGCCGGTCATCTTGCCATTTTCGTCGCGGATGGGGAACATGAGGCGGTTGTGGAAACGGTCGACCAAACCGCCGGACTCGCGCTGCGTAATAAGACCCCCATCCAGCAGTTCCTGCTCGGTATAACCCTTTTCCTTGAAATATTTCAGGGCAACATCCCATCCAGGAGGCGCATAACCCAGGCCGAAGGTTTCGATGGTGGCGTCGGTGAGGTGCCGCTTTTCGTGGATGTAATCCAGGGCGAATTTGCCGGCCGGGGTGGACAAATGGTGACGGTAAAATGTCAGGGCCTCTTCCAGCAAGCCGCGCAGGCGTTCGTGAGCCTCTTTTTCTTCCGGCTTCTCGGCCTTGAAGGCCTCCAGTTTGACCCCTGCCCGCTCGGCGAGAAAGCCGAGGGCTTCCTTGAAATCCCAACCTTCCTTTTTCATCACGAATTTGAAGATATCCCCGCCTTCGTTGCACTGGCCGAAACAGCGCCAGCTTTGCCGGTCGGGCGAGACGATGAAGGAGGGGGTCTTCTCGTTGTGGAAGGGGCACAGGCCGGAATAATTCTTGCCGGTGCGGCGCAGCTTCACGGTCTCGGAGACCAGGTCCACGATGTCGATGCGGGATTTAATTTCGTCAATCTGTGACATGGAAAGGAAAGAGGGTAGAGATCAGAGAATGGAAAATAGTGGATGGATAAGCAGTCTCGAAAAATATTGACAGGAAATGGGCGGAGGGGGGAATGATGTCTCCTGCGGAGAAAGGCCAGAATGAATTATAGACGCACAAAGGAGGAGGCGCAAGCGGGAATTGGCCTTCAGCCCTTACCGCATCTCCCTGAGATCCTGGCGGGAAAGGCTCTCCAGGGGTGAGAGCCCTGGCCAATCCCTGCAGGGCAAAGGAGGAAGATTTCCGCCGGATGAACAGGCATCCATTGGGGGAATGTGGTCGTATAATTTACCCAATCAGGGCATCGTCGCCAGAAATTGAATTGAAACACGAATCATCGTGGAAAACATTCAGGAGTAATTCCTCATGGAGAAAGGTTCGCCCGGCGAATTTTTCATATCGGTGGATGTAGAGACGGCCGGGCCGGCGCCGTCGCAATATTCAATGCTGTCCATCGGCGCCTGCACCGTCACAGAACCGCACAAAACTTTTTATATCGAGCTAAAACCGGTCAACATGGATTTCACGCCCGAAGCGCTGGCCTCCTGTAACCTTTCATTGGAAAAATTGGCCGCGGAGGGAGTCGAACCAGCCGAGGCTCTGCAACGTTTCGCAGCCTGGGTTGAGGAGATCACTCCGGCAGAAGCCAGGCCGATCTTCGTCGGCTTCAATGCTCCCTTCGACTGGATGTTCGTCAACGATTACTTCCAACGCTTTCTAAAAAAGAACCCATTTGGACATGCGGCGCTGGATATCAAATCGTATTATATGGGACTGACCAAGGGCTCCTGGAGCAAAACCACCATGCGCCATGTGGGACCGCGCTACTTGAACCAGCAAGCCCTCAGTCACCATGCCCTGCGCGATGCCATCGACCAGGCGATCATCTTCCACAGGATGTTGAACGAGGCCAACCAATCCCATTGGGATTAGGATCAGCCGCCATTCCCCATTACTCTATCGGGGATTTGCCTCATTGCGATTAAAAAGAGCACCTGTGCTTGAGACAATCCCGAGAGTAACCAGCCAAGTCGAGGAGAGAAAAATGGACAAGACCGCACCATCCAATGATCTGGTTCACCTGATCGAGTCTGCCAAACGCCTGGGCGTCAAGATCAATGAAGAAGAAGCGTTGCAATGGCTGACGGCCATTGCAGCGGCCCAAACCAGCAGTGACATCGTGATCGATCGGCGTGAAGGGGTTTTTGGATATAAAGTCAGCATGCTCGATTTCAGCCCCGAAGACCTGGTTTATTTCCGCAAAATCGGCCAACTGATCGAGTTCGCAGACGAGGCGGGCGTGGTGGAGACGGCGCTGGCCCTCTCGGGGTCGGCGGCGCAGTCCAAGATCCAGACTTACCCGGGGGACTGCGACTATTTCGAGCGGATCAATATCAAGGCCGACTCGAAGGAAGAATCCTGCCGTATCCTGGCCAGGATCATGAGAGAAAAGGCAATGGACAAGGAGAAGGGGCCGACCTACCAACTCATCGAAGTGAAATATGGCTCCTATCCCCAGGATACCGTCAAAGGCGGCGAGCTGAAAAAGGCCGGTTCCCCCATCGCCTGGGTGGCAGCCGAAATCCGTGCCGGCCAGATTGAGGCGTTCAAACCGGACGGCTCGCCGGTCGTCATCCGCTGGGAGGAGGTCGGCGCAGAACCGGGCTGGTGCAAACTGGATTGGATCATTGCAGACCCGGTCAGAGGCTCCCTCGCCAATGCCAGTAACATGCTGGATGTGACCTGGGAATCACCGGATGGGACGATAACGCCCCTGGACGGCTACCTTGATCCTTATTTCCAGGAAGTGTACCTGGATGCCGAATCGATCCCGATCTTCTCCAAGCTGGCCCAGCACGTCTCCGCCAATGCGATGGATGACTATGTGGGTCAATTGGAACACGAGGTCAACAAGTACCTGAACAAGGATATCAACTATGGCAAGGCGGCCAAGCGGATGTATAACATCTTCCGCCTGACCGGACGGTATGGGGAGGCAGCCTTCATCCGCGAACTGTTCGATGAACCCGCCTCCATGCTTTACCAGGTCTGGTCACTCATCCGCACCATCGATGATTGCAGCAATCCGGCTTCACCGATCACGGCTGAACAGATGGTGGCCCAGACCGACAGC
Source organism: uncultured Chloroflexia bacterium (assembly GCA_963831885.1). Classification (GTDB taxonomy): domain Bacteria; phylum Chloroflexota; class Anaerolineae; order Anaerolineales; family Villigracilaceae; genus UBA877. The sequence continues at coordinate 134,055 of CAWHSJ010000009.1, forward strand.
CTGATCCTGGCCGTGATCAAATCGTTGGATGGAGATGAAGAGGCGGAGATCGTGCGGCTGCTCCTGCGCCTGCGGGATGCAATCTCCCATTTAAAGACCAATCAAAAATTGACCCGCGAGGCCGAATCCGCCCGCGCCGAAGTCATCAATGTGGTCAATAATTTCTTCTATGAAAAGCTGACCGGCATACCTGAAATTAAAGTCTATATCGACAGTTTCCAGAAAAAGACGAAAGCAGAATAAGGCACCGGTCCACTGTCCGCCCGGCTGGAAACGGAAGGGTGGTGGTGGCAGGTGGCCGGCAACCTGGCAGGTTTCGTCACCGTACTTACCCTGACCGGGTTGCTCAAGTACCTGCCGCTGCATGTGGCCCAGCCGATGGTGCAGGGATTGGCCATTATCGGCGTGCAGCTGGTGGCAGCGAGACTATTCTTCCATGAGACCATTTCGCCCACGCAATGGATCGGGATGCTGCTGATCGTGGGAGGAATGGTGTTGATCCAAAAATGAAGCGATAAAATCAAGAGCGGCCAACCGGCCGCTCTTGATTTTATCTAAAACCCTTCCAATTTGCCCAGGTCTGCAATCCCATCCGCCAGCGCGGCCACTCTCTGCACCAGGGCCAGGCGGTTGGCTCTGACTGCCGGATCGTCAGCCATTACCAGCACCTTATCGAAAAAGGTGTTGATGGAGGGGAGGAGTTTTTCGACTACGGTCATTAATTCATCGACCGACATTGGGTGATTGGTTTCCAACGATTGAAGGGCAGCGTACAAGGCGCGCTCGGCCGGGTCCTCGAAGAGGAACTCATTGACCTTCATGGAGCTTACGTCGGCCGGCTGCGAGCGGATGATGCGGACGCAGCGGGCATAGGCGGGCAGGAGCGTGTTCCAATCCTGGCGGTCGACCCAGGCGGACAACTGCCGGACAGCCCCGGCGGCCCCGGCGGGATCCTTCGATTGGGCGGCCAGAACGGCATCCACCACATCGTACTTGAAGCCATCCTCCATGAGGACGACCCGCAGACGCCCGCTCAGGAAATCCATCACCCCCGCCATGACCGGGTCAGCGGCCGGGAGAGGCTGCAGGGCGGCGGCGGATTTCAGAGCGGCGGACAGGTCAAAGGTCAGGTTGTGTTCGATGAGAGGCTGGACCACGCCGATGGCGGCGCGGCGCAGTCCAAAGGGATCCCTGGCGCCGGTGGGGGCCAGGCCGGCGGCGAACAGACCCACCAGCGAATCCAGGCGGTCAGCCAGGGCGACGCGCCAGGCCGGGTTTGGTCTGCGGGACAGGGCGGTATTGCTCGCCGATGGCCTCCGCCACGGCCGGAGGCTCGCCGGAGCGGAGCGCATATTCACGCCCCATGATGCCTTGCAGGGAGGTCATTTCGACCACCATTTGGGTCGCCAGGTCGGCTTTGGCCAAAAACGCTGCACGGTGCACGCTCGGCATGTTCCTGCCCGGCTAAGCCCAGCATGGGCGCCAGGGCTTCGGCGAGTTTGAGCATGCGGTCGGATTTGTCGAGCATGGAGCCGAGTTTTTGCTGGAAGGTCAGCGCACTCAGGCGGGGGCGAAATTCTTCCAGCTTGTGTTTCAGATCCTCGCGGACGAAGAAGTTGGCATCGGCAAAACGAGCGCGCAGGACGTGTTCATTGCCCTGCCGGACGAGGTCGAGGTGCTCGGAGTCACCATTCCGGATGACGATGAAGTAGGGCAGGAGGGAGCTGTCGTGAGCCGTGTCTGCCTGCGGCGGGAGGCTCGGAGCGGGAAATAGCGCTGGTGCTTTTTCATCACCGAAACAAGCACATCCTCGGGCAGGGCGAGATAGTCCGGGTCGAAGCAGCCGAGGAGGGCGGTCGGACACTCGACCAGGTTGGCGACCTCGGCCAGCAGTTCGGGTCGGCAGGATGGCCTCGCCCTTGACCGAGGCGGCCAGCTTCTTCACCCCGGCTTCGATGACGGCCGCGGCGCTCTTCCACGCCCAGGAGGATGGAGTCCTCTGTGCGGCAATGGCCTCGAAATATTCCGCAGCGGACTGATCTGGATCTCAGGCGAGCTCGTAAGGAGCGCAGCCCACAGGAGATGTTCGCCGCGAGAGAATGCCGGCATATTCGAACGGGATCACCGCCTGCCCGAGCAACGCCACCAGCCAGCGAATGCGGGCGGGAGAAAGCCACGTTGGAGGCATTCCAGCGCATGGACTTTTCAAACTTGATCCCGGCGACCAGCCCGGGCAGCGCCTCAGCGAGCACTTCGCCGGCGGGGCGGCCGGCCTGTTTGACGACGGCCACCACGTAACGCCCGCCCTCCAGCTCGCGGACTTGCAGATCCTTCGCGGTCAGACCTTTGCTCTTGGCAAAGCCAACGGCGGCGGGGGTGGGTGCGCCGATCCTGTCGAAGGCGCGCTCAGCGGGCGGGCCTTTGACCAGGTCCTCCCGGTCGGGCTGGCGAGGGGCGAGTGATCTCCACGTAAACGACCAGCCGGCGCGGGGTGCCGAAGATGCGACACCTCACCGTGCGTCCAGGCGCAGACTCGTCCAGCCAGGCAGGCAGGCGGGCTTCGAGCTGCGCGAGCGCAGACTCCAGGTCCGAGGCGGGCAGTTCTTCCACGCCGATTTCGAGGAGGAAGGGGGCAGGAAACCAGGGATAGGAAGGTTGCAGGATGCAGGTTCGCACGTTGGAGGTCCGGTGAACCTGTATTGTCCCAGTCTGATCGGCTTGTCACGGCTTCTTTCAAGAATGGATATTCCAGTTCCTTGCGCTGTTCCAGATAGGCCACCGCCACACGGCGGGCCAGTTCGCGCATGCGGCTGAAGAAGGCCTGCCGTTCGGTGACGCCGATCGCGCCGCGGGCATCGAGGACTGTTGAAGGCGTGCGAGCATTTGAGCACGTAATCGTGGGCGGGGAGGACCAGCCCCTGCGCCAGACAGGCTTCGGCCTCGGCCGAGTAAGAGGTCGTACATCTGGCGCAGGCGCTCGACATCGGCGATCTCGAAATAATATTTGCTGTGCTCGAACTCCTCCTGGCGGCGGACCTCCCCGTATTTGATGCGTCGCGTTCCAGGGTTCGTCCCAGATGGCTGTGGCGTTGTTGAGCGCGATCAGGATGCGGTCCAGCCCGTAGGTGATCTCGACCGAGACCGGGTCGAGCGTCACGCCGCCGATCTGCTGGAAGTAGGTGAACTGCGTGATCTCCTGCCCGTCCAGCCAGACCTCCCAGCCCAGCCCCCAGGCGGAGATGGCGGGCTGTTCCCAGTTGTCTTCCACAAAGCGGATGTCGTGCTGGCGCGGGTCGATGCCGAGGGCCTTGAGCGATTCGAGGTAGAGTTCCTGCGGGTTACCCGGGTCGGGCTTGAGGATGACCTGAAACTGGTAGTGCATTTGGAAGCGGTTGGGGTTCTCGCCGTAGCGCCCGTCATCGGGGCGGACAGACGGCTCGACGTACGCCACGTTCCACGGCTCGGGTCCGAGCACGCGCAGGAAGGTGGCCGGGTTCATCGTCCCTGCGCCGACCTGGGTGTAGTAGGGCTGCCAGATCAGGCATCCGTGTTCGGCCCAGAAGTCTTGGAGTTTAAGGATGATGGATTGGAAGGAGGAGGACATGGGGATCGGGTGATTTTGATTGGTGATCAGGATCGGTGATCAGGTATCAGGAATCAGGTATCAGGTGAAAAGGATAAAAGCAGAAGGAAATTATACCGTAGGTTGGCGGGCGGCTGATGGGGAATGAAGGTCAAAGGTGAAAGGTCAAAGGTGAAAGGTGAAAGGTCAAAGGTCAAAGTAGGCGAAGGTCGAAAGATGAACGGGATTGTTTCTGGAAAAAAACGGTCAGCGGGCAAGAAGGCACCCGGGATAGGAGGAAATTGGTATTCGTTTTGGAAAAATCTTGAGGAACGAAAAACCTCTCTCAAGGCGCTTCTATATAATAGATGGGCGGTAAGGACCTGTTTGCAAAACGATTGAAACGAATAGCTGGTTCATTGGGCGGGGCAAAAAGGCCGTAAAAAGAGAGGGAATTGATCCTCAGTATCAATCCCTGTAAAACCATCCAGGGCAGGGGAGGAACAATTGCTCCGCCGCAATTCCGTATGGAAGGTGGGATCCAGAGGCGCAATTGGAGTGGAGGGGCGAAAGAGGCGGGAGCGGCGGCATGAGGGCATCCGATTGGTACGAATAGGGATATTATCATGATAGCACAAATGTTCTTTAATGCAAGTGTGATATGTCACTGAATTCAGGTTATTCCAGGAACCGTTTTCTTTATAAAAAATTAACCACCTGACAGTTTTGATTTTTAACCATAAGAAACCTTATTATCACGTTCGCGGGAGGCTAAAGCCCCCGGCTCAGGGGTGGAAGCCCGCTGAAGCGGGCTTTGCAGGCTGAAGCCTGCACTCCAGGTTTTCGTTTTATCAAATTTTCAGGCGGCCAGATAAAAAAGGGAGTGAGGCCAGCCGCCCGATAGGAATGATTGACGCGTCCAGATGGGCATGATAGAATGGCCTCCGCACCGGGTGTGTAGCTCAATGGTAGAGCAGCGGCCTTTTAAGCCGTTGGTTGAGAGTTCGAGCCTCTCCACACTCATGAAAAGGAATCCTCCCGATTGGGAGGATTTTTTGGTTGAGAGCCCCCAGAAGGGGATTGTATCCTAGCCTCTCCACACTCATGAATAGGACTCCACCGAAAAGGGGAGTTTTTGGTTGAGAGCCCCCAGAAGGGGATTGTATTCGAGCCTCTTCACACTCATAAACAAAATTCTCCGATTGAGAGGTTTCTTTTGTTGAGGACATCCTGGCTGGATGGGGAGGAAGATTGCTTCGTCGCCAAGAAACGGCTCCTCGCAATGACACGCGAAAGAGGATTTTTTGGTTGAGAAGTCCCCACTAAGCGCAGTTTTCGTTCACTTTAGGGGAATTCATTTTACGGGAAAGTCATTGGCAGATACAATCGGAACGGGGTTGGCGTTTGAGTTGGCGTGCCGGTTGCCGTGGGCGTTGGAGTAGGCGTTTGAGTTGGCGTGTCGGTGAGAGTGGACAGCGGGGTTGGGGTAACTTGTGTTGCGGCATGGCAGTCGGTTGTGCCGGAATCGGTGAAGGTATAGCCCGCGGCCGGCAGGAATTTCCAGCTATAGGAGCTGCTGTTGAGGGTTAGTTGAAGGACCCCATAGAGGCCGGACTGATTGCGGATGGCCTCGTTCGGATCCAGCGGATGCTCGGCATAGGTATAGGTGTGTCCAGGCGCTCCGCCGGTGCCGACAAGAAACTCCCGGATGCCGTCTGAAGCGGCTTGCTCGGATGGATCGATCAGGTCGAAGCGTTCATAATTGTGGTTGTGCCCATTGACCACGATATCCGCTTTATATTGGTAGAGCAGATCCCACCAGGGGGCCGAGACGGTAGAGCCCGCCGAATTGGCCGCTGCTCCAGCGGGGATGATGCCAGACGGCCAGGATGCACTGGCCGGAATTGGCTGCCAGGTCGGTATTCAACCAAATGTACTGGGCTGAACCAGGCCCACAACCTCCGGCGAGGGAACAGTTTGAGTTGAGCACGATCACGTGCCAGCTGCTGCCAATGTTGTAACTGTAATATCCACCCGGCGCCGGCCCCGCGGCGGAGCCGAAATAGGAGAAATAAGGTGTTGCGCCGCTGGGAGGCAGGAGATCGTGATTGCCCATGGCTGCATGGGTGACACTCAGGAAGCTACCCCAATTCGGCGCATACACATCCATGTACTGGGCATCATACGAGGCCGGCGAAGGCTCGTTATTGACATTATCGCCGGCCGTTTGAACCAACGCAGCGGGATTGGCCGCCAGCACACTGCGGATCAAGTCGCCGGTCTTTTTGCAATTGGGGGTATAGTCCGTTCCGCCATAATCATACCGGCAGATATCGCTGCCCAGGAGCAGGATATTGCTCGTCGTGGTAGCCGTGGGTGTTGGAGTAGGCGTTTGAGTTGGCGTATCGGTGGGAGTGGACAGTGGGGTTTGGGCAGCCGCAGGGACAAGGGATTGACCACCGATATAGAAGGCTGCCAGGAGAAGTATCAGGATAATTGATGGTTTTGAAACATGCACAGACATCCAGTATTTCCTTCGGGCTGGTTATCAAAAAATGGGGATTGTAAAACCAGAATAGGGCTACTCCTGAAGGGGCGTAAAGAATATACTACCCTCAAAAGTGAATTGGAAGACAATTATGAGAGTGTTTTTTCAGTAATGTCCTTTTAAGCCGTTAGTTGAGAGTTCGCCCATGCCGGGTCCCTGACAAAGGTCGTCACCCCTAGAAGCACACCTGGGGCAGGGGCGAGCCTTGGCGAAGCAGCCTGTAGGGCTCCACACTCATGAAAAGGAATCCTCTCGGATGGGAGGATTTTTTTGGTTAATGCCTCCTGACAGCCACGCGGTCATGGAAGATAATGGCGGAAATGTCGTGGTTCGATGAACGGTATCCGAAACACTGTCTATTGATCGGAACCAGTAGGGCAAGCGTCTCCAATTTTTTCAAATGCACTCTAACGATTACCTAACCATTCCTTGATATTATGTCCTTGGAATTATGGCGCAATGGGCTGCTAATGAAACGAGATGCTATCCCCAAATATGACTGATCCCGTTCAATGTTCTTGACCGAACCTATATCAAGTGGCCAAATAAATATAGAAAGGGACTCGCCATGAAATTAAATAAACTCGCAACAGCTTGCCTGCTTGCACTGCTCCTGGCATTTTTTATCTTCAGCCTAGTTTCCGCTCACCAAACCGTCACCGTCGGACCATACATTGTGGAGATCGGCTGGCTGAGCGAGCCGCCCATCGTCGGGCAGATGAATGCCATCGTGATGAATCTTTCAACCAGCGATGGAAACGACACTCCGGTGACGGAGTCAATCTCCGGCCTGAGCATGAGCGTTTCCTACGGTGGGCAGAGCAGGATTCTGACTTTGCAACCGCTGGGGGAGGATACGCCGGGGCAATATGTCGCCCCGATGCTGCCAACCATCCCAGGTCTTTACACTGTGGATGTGACCGGTAAACTGGGGGTGACCGATGTAAAAGTCGAGGTCCAGCCGGAGGAGGTGGATGCGGCTGCCTCGGTTCAATTCCCGATAGTGGCCACAACATCGAGCGCGGGCGGCCTCGGCCTGGCTGGCTGGGTGGCTTTAACGGCGCTTGCCGCTGCCCTGGCAGCCCTGGCGCTGGCGGTACTGGGGCTGCGAAAATCACGCTAACCCGTCCCGATTGCCTAGCATGAACTACAAGCGGCTATTCCTGCTTCTAACAATCCCGGTTCTCTGCATGGTCATTGCCGTACCGATATCTGCCCATGCGATGTTATTGCGTTCCAACCCATCTCCAAATGCCGTCCTGGCGACTTCACCGGCGCAGGTAGAACTGTTCTTTAGTGAACCGGTGGCGCAAGGATTGAGCAGCCTGGTTGTATTCGATCAACACGGAATTCAAGCTGATCAGAAGGACATGCGGGTCGACCCGTCTGACTCCACCCGCATGACCGTTTCACTGCCGGCGCTCGAGACAGGAGTTTATACGGTCAGCTGGAAAGCCGTCTCGGCCACGGACGGGCACCAGACGGAGGGGGCCTTTACTTTCAGCATAGGGGCGGGTGTTGCCTCCACGACCCAGCCTGTCCAGCAAACCTCCAGCGCCAGCCTGCCGGGCAGCGCCTTCTTTTCCAAGTGGCTCTTGTTGGCATCGCTTGCCCTGATGGCCGGGCAGATGCCTTTCTTTCGGCTGGTCTGGCGACCGGCGCTTAAATCCGATAGTGGTGACTTGCCTGCAACAATATTGCAACCGGCGGTGTGGAACCGGCTGAGGTGGATCGGGCTGGGCGGGGCCTTGTTGGCGATCCTGCTCGGTCTGCTGGCCCAGGCCGGTGAATTGAGTGGAGCCGAACTGGCGCTGCCATGGGCGCCGGCGATGGTGGTGCTGCTCTCCACCACCCGCCTGGGTCTGATCTGGCTGACACGGCTGGCATTGGCGTTGCTGGCGACCTGGTTGGCGATGGGGCGCCCGGCGGCCTGGAAGGTCTGGCTGGGTTTTGCCTCCAGTCTCGGGCTTCTATTGAGCATCAGCCTGACCAGCCATGCTGCCACCGAAGCGCGACCGCTGTTACCCATATTGGATGACTGGCTCCACCTGATCGGCATGACTGTCTGGCTGGGAGGTTTGCCTTATCTGTTGACCGGCTTGCGCGCCCTGGCCCAGCTAGAACCCCGCCTGCGCACCCGCCTGACCTCTCTCTCCATGGGGCGTTTTTCGGGCATGGCGTTGGTCACAGTGGGAAATCATCGGCCTGACCGGGTTGTATTCCGCCAGCCTGCGGGTCGGCACGCTGCAAGCCCTTTTGACTTCAATCTACGGCCATGCCCTGTTATTCAAACAGATCTTTGTGGCAGCGCTGCTGGCCCTGGCCGGAATCAACCTGGTTTTCATTTCCCCACGACTGAAGCGCAGCCGTCTAAATGGGGAGGCAAATGCACCTGTGGTGGCCCGCTTCGGCCGGACAGTCCTGGCCGAAGCAATTCTTGGCGCGCTGCTGCTCATGGCTGTCAGCCTGCTGACGTATCTCCCGCGGGCGCGCCTCAACCCACCCAGCCAGGGGATGCACGCCACTGCCAAGGTCGACGACTTGAAAATGGTCCTGACCATCGCCCCGGGAGAAGTGGGCGAGAACGTCTTCCAACTGGAGCTGATCTCCAACGGCATCCCAGTGACGACCGTCAAACAGGTGTTGCTGCGCTTTACGCCGCAATCGGTCAACCTCCCCCCATCTGAGGGAGAGCTGCTTTCCCAGGGAAATGGAATTTACAGCGCCAAGGGCACGTATTTCGGCCAGCCGGGGAAATGGCAGGTTCAAGCCATTGTACGGCGGGAAAATAAGTTCGATGCCTATGCCAACTTCAACTTTGCATTGCATAATCCCGGCGAAACCAATCCGGCGGCATTCACACCTCGAATAGCCGGGGTCTTGTTCCTTGTGATGGCGATGATCGTGGTGTTGCTGGCGCTGGCGTTACCTGCCAGGGGGGGGACGCGCCTGGCGGCCGGAGCCCTGCCATACCTGTTGATGCTCGGCCTGGGTCTGTATTTCCTGACCCTGCCTGTAAAGGTGACCTCTTCACAGGCCAATCCGATCCCACCGGACAGTCAATCGATTGCGGCCGGAAAAGCGGTTTATACGCAGAATTGCGCCCGCTGCCACGGGGTCTCGGGCAGGGGCGACGGTCCGAACGGGCTGAACCTTAACCCGCGGCCGGCCGACCTGACCAAGCATGGCGTCCCGGGAGTACATACGGATGCCCAACTGTTCGACTGGATCACGAGCGGTTTGCCGGGGACGCGCATGCCGGCATGGAAAAATAAGCTATCCGACACCGACCGCTGGAACCTGGTCAATTACATGCGCTACCTGGCCCAGACTGCACAATAACATTCATTAATTTATTCGCCATGACAGTACCCTGGTCGGAAAATGAAAAACAATATGCCGCACAAATCATTGCTTGTTCTTCTCCTGACGCTTCTTTTTTTTAGCGCCTGTACTATCTCGACCAACCAGCAGCCCATCGGCGGTGTAAGCCCGCAAGCGTTGAACACTCTTGCGCCATCAGGTGACGCAGGTAGCAATGCCTCGGGCAGGCCAACCCCTCATAGCATCCCGGTCACCTGGTCCGGCCTCAACCTGACAGGGAAGTTGATCTTTCCGATCAGCACTTCGGATAGGAATAATAATTATATGAATGTGCAGGAACTCGATCTGGTCAGCGGGGGCATCACGACTATTTTTCAATCGGTGCCGGATGGGTGGATCGATAGCGTTGTTATTTCGCCGGACCACAAACAGATCGTCATGACCTACTCCACCCCGGCTTTACAGCAAGGGGCGCACTTTACGCCGTTGGGTTTATTCACGTTCCCCATCGATGGATCACAGCCTCCGCAAGAGTTGGTTCCGCTACCGTTGAAGGACGATCAATTCCTGCAACCGGTCTGGTCGCCGGATGGGAAGTACGTGTATTATGTGCTGGCCAATTATGGCCTGCCCCCCGAAGAACCGAACCAACATTTCCCCATCGACCAGATCTTCCGGGTGGCGTTTCCGAAAGGCCAGCCAGAGAAGCTACTGGAGAAGGCTTACTGGCCCAGGCTGTCAGCAGACGGTAGTCGTCTGATCTATGTATCCGAGAACCCGGATGATGGGACGAACAAACTTTACATGGTCAATAGCGACGGCAGTAATCCTCAGCAAATCATGCTAACCGGAACCAATGCACCTACCATCATCGACGCGCCGATCTTTTTACCGGATGGGAAGACCATCCTGTTCAGCGCGCCTACCCCGGTCCAATCATCGGCCACTCAATGGCTGGAACGGCTCTTCGGCGTGATGGAGGTTTCGGCCCACACCATCCCCTCGGATTGGTGGTCGGTGCCGGTAGGCGGCGGGGCAGTCACACAATTAACCCATATCCAGGCGGCCAGCCTTTATGCATCCATCTCACCGGACAACCGATATGTCGCCAGTTTCAGTGGAGACGGGGTTTTTGTGATGAGTCCGGATGGGAGCAATCTGACGATGATGATCGGTAATCTCGGAGGCAGCGCGGGAACGGTGAATTGGATTCCCTAATTCCGGACCAAGCGATCGATCGTTTTGGGATAAACCGGTTCTGCTGCTCTAAAGTGTTGACTGGACTTTGCTGGCTGGAAAAGGCGTATAACGGATTGGCTTAAAACATCAGTCCGTTGCACGTCCAGAGTGTTTTTTTAGTGATGTCCTTTTAAGTCGTTGGTTGAGAGTTCGCCCGTGCCGTGTGCCCTGACAAGGGACATCGCCCCATGAACTACACAGTGGGGCAAGTGCGAGCCTTCACGCAGTATCCTGTAGCGCTCCACGCTCATTGTCATTTTACCCATCAGTTGGCTGTGTGGTCAGCTGATGGGTGTTTTTTGACAGCAGCCAACTGATGTAACTCACATTCAAAATTCCTTAGAGAATGAGACGCATGCCAGCCTCATATTCGGGTAAGCGGACTCACCACGGACTGCCGGAGAAATAATGACTACTTTCCACTGGAGGGTCTACTTGGCACCGAAAACCGATGCGCGGAAAACTTTAAGTTGACTTTTCTTTATAATATCATATAATGAGTTAGCGCTAACTATAGCGCTAACGGTAGCGCTAACTTAGGGAGAGACACCTATGTCAAGTCGTGTGACCATTGCGGATGTGGCTCGGGAAGCGGGGGTTTCGCTAATGACCGTTTCCCGAGTGGTTAATGATAAAGATGGGGTCAGTCAAGAAACGCGCCAGGCAATCGAAGAAGTCATTCATAAATTAGGGTACCGCCCTAACATCCTCGCCCGTGGCCTCGCCACCCAGCGCACGGGCACCATTGGACTGGTCGTGCCGGATATCTCCAACCCCTTTTTCTCAGGGGTTGCCCGCGGCGTGGAGACAACCGCCTACTCGAAGGGTTACAGTATCCTGGTCTGCAATACCGAGGAAGATCCGCAGCGCGAGATGGATGTACTGGAACTGCTTTTGGAAAAGTGGGTGGATGGTCTTGTGCTTTGCAGCACGCGCCTTGAGCAACGAAAACTCCACTCCATCCTAGTGCAATATCCTGCGGCAGTACTGATCAACAACCAACTCGAGGGCCAGGATGCACTTGTCAATATCGGATCCGCCATGATAGACGACAAAGCCGGCGGGCAAATGGTGACCAACCATTTGATCAAGAGGGGTCACACAGTGATTGGATTTCTATCCGGACCGACCATAGCCCAAAGCAGTCGTTGGCGGGATTTTGGTTACCGGCAAGCTTTAACCGAGGCTGGATTGCCCTTTAGATCAGAGCTGGTTTTAGCCTGCCTGCCCACGGTCGAAGGTGGGCAGGAGGCGGCTGCCCGACTTTTGACCGCTCATCCGGAGATCACTGCCTTGTTCTGCTATAACGATCTGACTGCCATTGGAGCAATGCAGGCTTGTGCCAGGTTGGGACGCAAGATTCCCGCTGACCTGGCGATTGTCGGTTATGACGATATCATGCTTGCGGCCCTGGTCACTCCGCCTCTGACGACATGCCGGGTGGCCCGTGAAGAGCTGGGCGGGTTGGCAACGAGTTTATTATTAGAGCGTCTGGCTGGTTGTACTGAGAATTGCGAGAAACGCATTTTACAACCAGAGTTGATCATCCGTGCCAGCGCTCCGTAAGGAAAAAATAAAAATGGAGAGGAGGTGATGTTCTAAAGTCTTGCGTACACCGTCCATCCCTTTTTGGGACCGGACCCACAGAAATTCCGGCACGCACAATTTGGCCCAACAATAAATCCCTGTTTGAATTTGGTGCGTTGAGTGATGGGTTGGTCCAGAAAGGGAATTCGTTTCCGAATATAGACTCTCTCTACTCTAGAAGGAGAAGAATTATGAAGGCAACAAGATCAAGAACGACCCTCACGATTGCAGTAGCCTGGATCTTGATCCTATCAACGATCCTTTCTGCATGTAATACGGCGGCGACGCCCACTCCGGCCCCAACAACCCCTCCGACTTCCGCTCCGGTTGGTCCCACCGCTACAACAGCCCCGGCAACGGTTGCCCCGGCTGCCCCGAAATTTAGTGAAGCCCCCATGTTGGCCGATATGGTCAAAGCGGGAAAACTTCCGCCCGTAGAGGAACGCCTGCCGAAAAATCCGCTGATCGTCCCGGTCACGGACAGCATCGGCCAGTACGGCGGCGTCTGGCGCCGTGGATTCCTTGGTCCCTCCGACTATAACGGTTACGTCCGCATTGTGGACGATGCCCTGGTCCGGTTTTCGCCGGATGGCACCAAGGTGGAACCCAAGGTCTGCGAATTTGTCACCTCTTCGGCGGACTTTAAAACCTGGACGGTAAAATTGCGTGAAGGGGCCAAGTGGTCAGATGGAACACCCTTTACCGCAGATGACATTATGTTCTGGTATAACGATGTGCTCCTGAACAAAGACCTTTCACCTTCCATTCCTGCCTGGATGAAGAATGGAGACGGCTCGACTGTCCAGGTGGTTAAAGTGGATGCCTACACCGTCAATTGGGTGTACGCCGCTGCGAATACCACCTTCCCATTGGAACTGGCCAACAAGGATAACGGGGATAAAGCCTACCCCGTCTTCCTGCCGGCTGAGTATATGAAGCAGTTCCACGCCACCTATGCGGATAAAGCCGCCCTGGACAAAATGGTGACCGATGCCAAGTTCAAGACCTGGGCAGAGTTGTTCGCTTCCAAAAAGAACCAGGCCGAGAATCCTGAACGCCCCGGGATGGCAGCCTGGATCCCCACCTCACGCGTCAGCGATCCGGTCTTGATCTTGAAGCGCAACCCCTATTATGTCGGTGTGGATGAAAAGGGCAACCAACTGCCCTATATCGATGAAATCGACATGCTTTTCTTTGCAGACGCGCAGTCGCTGAACCTGGCTGCCATTGCCGGCACGTTCGATGAGCAGGAACGACAGATCAACTTGATGAACTATCCGATCTTCAAAACCAATGAAGCAAAAGGTAATTACAAGGTAATCACCTGGCCTGCCTACGGCGGCGCAGATGCGGATATTTCATTCAACCAGACCTATACGAAGGATGCCGACCTTGGCAAGTTGATGCAGACCAAAGACTTCCGCATCGCCATGTCCTATGCCATCAACCGCAGCAAGATCCAGGAGACGGCATTCCTCGGATTGGGCGAACCGCGCCAGCCCGTGCCCTCACCCATCAGCCTGTATTATCCGGGCGACGAGTGGGCCAAGAAATACACAGAATACGACATGGCCAAGGCCAACCAACTGTTGGACGGCATCGGCCTGGACAAGAAGAACGCGGATGGGATACGCCTGTATCCCAACAGCAACAAGGCCGTCCAGATCGAGATCTCGGTCGTCCCGGCCTTCGGCCCCTGGCCGGATGTAGCCCAGATGGTGGCCGCGGATTGGAAAGCGGTCGGCGTCAATGCCATCGTCGAGGTGCGGGAACGCGCTCTCCATTTCTCGCTGCGGGCTTCGAATGACCTGCAGACCGAGATCTGGAACCAGGACACGACCGGCTTCCCCTTCACCGGGGCGCCGAAGATGGACCCGCGCACTACCCTCGCCAGCGGGATCACCGTATGGCCGCTGTATAATACCTGGTACAACAGCAACGGTGAAAAAGGTCTGGAGCCATCCGCGGATGCGAAGCAAATTGTCAGCCTGGTCGACCAGGCCAAGTCCGCCAGCCCCGACCAACAGATAGTCCTGGCCAAGCAGATGTTCCAACTGTGGGTGGACAATTGCTACGAAATCGGGACGATCGGCCTGACCCCGATGGACCAGGGCGTGGTCATTGTCAGCAATAAGATGCACAATGTGCCCACCACCCTGGCAAAGGACTGGCCGCTGCGCACGCCCGGAAATGCCCGGACGGAACAGTTCTACCTGACCCCGTAAGGGAATCCCTGCAAGGCAAAAGTCGGGTGACGGGGGCATCTCCCCCGTCACTCGATACCCTTCTCTCAGAAGCGAGGTCCATCCGTGTCCAGAGTCATCCTCCAACGCTTGCTGATCTTACCTCTCCTGCTGCTGGTTTTTTCAGTGGTGGTCTTCTGGTTGGTACAGGCGCCGCCCGGAGATTTCCTGACCAGCTATGTTGCCAACCTGGCCTCTTCGGGGTCTTCGATAGACGATTCGCAAGTGGCGGCCCTGCGGCAGCAATTTGGCCTTGACCAGCCGGTCTACATCCAATATATCCGCTGGATGGGGAATTTATTCAAGGGTGACCTGGGCTTGTCGCTTGAATACCAGCGACCGAATTCTGAATTGATCGGTGAGAGGCTGGTCCTTACCGTGATATTGGCACTCTTTGCTTTTTTTCTTACCTGGCTGATTGCGATCCCGGCCGGCATTTATTCGGCGATGCACCAAAACTCCCTGCTGGATTATGCGTTCACCGTGCTGAATTATTTTGGAGTGGCTGTCCCGAATTTTATGCTGGCTTTGATCCTAATGTGGATTGCCTATGATCGTTTTGGCTTGAGCATCACAAATCTATTTTCCCCGCAGTTCATGGATGCCCCCTGGAGCTGGGCCCGCATCGTGGATATGCTCAAGCATATCTGGCTGCCGACGATCATTCTCGGCGTTGGCGGAACTGCCCGCCTGACCCGGATTATGCGGGCAAACCTGATCGATGAACTCAATAAGCCTTACGTAGTGGCTGCCCGTGCCAAGGGCCTTTCCGAATGGACACTGGTGCTCAAATATCCTGTCCGGTTGGCGCTGAATCCATTGGTCAGCACGATTGGATGGTATCTTCCGCAGCTTTTCTCCGGCAGCCTGATCGTGGCCACGGTGATGAGCCTGCCTAATATTGGACCGCTCTTGCTGAGGGCTTTGACCCAACAGGACATGTATCTGGCGGGCGGGATTTTATTGATCTATTGTTTCCTCACCGTGGTTGGGACCCTGGTCTCGGACATCCTGCTGGCCTGGCTGGACCCGCGCATCCGCATGGAAAGTGCATGAGCCATGTCTGAAAATACAGCTACGGAAGAATTCGTGCCCATTCAGCCTCGATTGAAGGGCTCACTATCGGAGGAGCGCGTTTCAGTTGCATCCAACTGGACACTTGTCTGGTGGCGTTTCCGGAAGAACCGCCTGGCTTTATTAAGCCTGGCAATCCTGATCCTTTTCTACACCATCGTGGTGTTCCCGGATTTATTTGCCGTAAGCGACCCCGAAGTAACCGACGCACGCCTGACTTTTGTACCGGCACAAAGGCTGCATTTCATTGACGGCTCAAGGATCCGTCTATGGGTCCCTGCCATCACCGGAAAGAGAAACCCGGTCACTCTGGGGATGGAATGGAAGACGGATAGCACGCAAAAAATATCCGTCCGGCTTTTCGCCCACGGCTACACATACAAAGTTCTGGGATTATTCAAAGCAGATATCCATTTACTAGGAACTGCTGACCAAACTGAAGGCAGCAAGATATTTCTCCTGGGCACGGACCGGCTGGGCCGCGACCAATGGTCCCGGTTGATGCTGGGCACGCGAACTTCCATGATTGTAGGTTTGTTATCCGTTGCCTTGAGCGTTTTCCTGGGGATCCTGCTGGGGGGTATCTCGGGGTATTTCGGCGGGAAGGCTGATCTGATCATCCAACGCATCATCGAGTTATTACAATCCTTGCCGACAATTCCCATCTGGTTGGCGATGACAGCTGCCCTGCCCCGAACCTGGAAACCCACGCAGGTTTTCTTCGCCATTACGATCATCCTGGCGTTCATCGGATGGACAACCCTCGGCAGGGAAGTACGCGGCCGCTTCCTATCATTACGCGAGGAAGATTTCGTCCTTTCTGCCGAGTTGGCCGGCTGCAGCCGCCTGCGTATCATTACCCGCCATATGGTCCCTGCTTTCATGAGCCATATTATCGCCACCAGCACCCTGGCTATCCCTGTGATGATCATCAACGAAACAACCCTGAGTTTCCTGGGCCTGGGGATCCGACCTCCTGCCATCAGTTGGGGCGTTTTATTACAAGAAGCTCAAAACGTTCAGACGATTGCGTTGGCCCCCTGGCTGCTTACCCCGTGCATCATGGTGGTAGTGACCGTACTGGCCTTTAACCTGGTTGGCGATGGATTGAGAGATGCCGCCGATCCTTATGGTCATTAAAAGGATCGAAGGCTTGATTCACCACTCGGATGGTACCACCTGCTAGTATTTTGAGAGTCGATCCATGGAACAAAACAATAAACCTTTGCTCGCCATTCACGATCTTAAGGCCTATTTTCCCCTTGACGAAGGGACCGTCAAGGCTGTGGATGGGGTGAGCTTCGATGTGTATCCCGGGCAAGTCCTGGGCATTGTCGGGGAAAGCGGCTGCGGGAAAAGTGTGACCATGAAGGCCATCCTGCAGATTATCGAGCCGCCCGGCCGGATCATCGGGGGGCAGATCCTGCTCAGCCAGCGCAGGAATGGTACAGAAAACGAAAAGGTGATCGACCTGGCAAAATTTAAACCCAACGGCAGCGAAATGCGGCAGGTGCGCGGCGCTGAAATTGCCCTTATTCCGCAAGAGCCAATGTCTTCATTCAGCCCTGTGCATACCCTTGGGAACCAGATCATCGAGGCAATCAGGCTGCATCGCCGTGTAAGTAAAAAGGAAGCACTGGATATCGCAGTGGATCTGCTGCGCGACGTGGGGATCCCGATCCCGGAGCAGCGGATCAACGCATACTCCTGGCAGCTCAGCGGCGGCCTGCGCCAGCGGGCCATTATCGCCATGGCCCTATCATGCCAGCCCCGTCTCTTGATTGCCGACGAACCGACCACCGCGATCGACGTGACGACCCAGGCGCAAATTTTAGACCTGCTGCGGAATCTGCAGAAGCAGCGCAATACCGCCATTATTTTTATTACCCACGACCTGGGCGTTATTGCACAGATGGCCAACTATGTGGTTGTAATGTATCTCGGCCGTGTGATGGAGCAGGGTCCCGTAAATGACATATTCCTTCAATCCAAACATCCTTACACCCAGGCGCTGCTGCGTTCGATCCCAAGCGTGGAGTCCACTCCGCGGGTCAAGCTGCCTATCATCAGCGGCTCGATCCCACATCCTTTTAATCGACCGCCGGGCTGTCCGTTCCATCCGCGCTGCCGGGAGTTCATGGCTGGCAAATGCGACCTGCGAGTTCCAAGCCTTCAACCGGTGGGCGAATCCCAATTCGCCAGCTGTTTCCTTTATTCCGATGTGGAAGAAAAGTCGTAAAAGTCGTACTACTCGCGTTTTGGAGGTCCAGTTTTGAGCGATTCTCAGCTGATGTCCAATGCAGCACTTCTTGAAGTCAAGAATCTGCGGAAATTTTTCCCGATCCAGAAAGGTTTCATCCGGCGCGAGGTGGGGAACGTCCGGGCTGTGGATGATGTCAGCTTTGTCATTCACGAAGGCGAGACGCTGGGATTGGTCGGAGAGAGCGGTTGCGGGAAGACGACGACCGCGCGCTGGATCTTAAGGGCCATGGAGCCTACTGACGGCCAGATCTTGTTCCGTATGGGCGAAAACAAGGTGGTTGATCTCTCCCGGCTCTCACGTCAACAATTGCGGCCCGTACGTCCCCAGATGCAGATGATCTTCCAGGATCCTTTTGGTTCGCTTAACCCGCGCATGACGTTATTCGATATCGTTGGTGAACCATTGCTGGTCAACGGGGTCACGAACCGCAAGGAACGCACCGAGCGGGTGGCGGAGATGCTTGGATTGGTTGGTTTGCGTACCGAATATATGCAGCGCTTCCCGCATGCCTTCAGCGGAGGCCAGCGGCAGCGCATCGGGATTGCCCGCGCCCTCATCTTGCACCCGCGTCTGGTGGTGGCAGATGAACCGGTCTCCGCACTGGACGTATCCGTGCAGGCGCAGGTGCTCAACTTGTTATTGGAAATGCAGGAGCAGCTCCACCTGACTTATCTATTTGTCGCCCATAACTTGAGCGTGGTCAAACACATTTGCGACCGTGTGGCAGTGATGTATGTCGGTAAACTCGTGGAAACGGCCAGTACAAGTGAGATCTTCAACTCACCCAAGCATCCCTACACGGCGGCCTTGATGGCCGCGGTCCCCGTAGCCGATCCACGCCTGCGGATAGGCGATGTTGTCCTCAAAGGCGAGGTTCCCAGCCCGGCAAATCCTCCCTCAGGGTGTTATTTCCATCCTCGCTGTCCTTTTGCTGTGGATATTTGCCGGACACAGACACCCGCCCTGGCGGAGATTTCGCCGGAGCACTTTGTCAGTTGCCACCTGGCGGGGCAGTTGCATCTGCAGGGGATTGGTCAGGAGCATGGCGCTACCTCAAGCCGCTAAGATCGATGACCTGACTGTCCAAATATACCCGACGAATAAGGACCTGGGCGATGCGGCGGCTGCGCAGGCGACCAGGGTTATTTTAGGGGCTGTTCGGCAGACGGGCGGGGCAAATATCATCCTCGCAACCGGCAATTCCCAGTTAACATTTCTGGCTGCGTTGCGGCAAGACCCCGGTATTCCTTGGGAGCAGGTGCGGGTCTTTCACATGGATGAATATGTCGGGCTTCAGCCGCAACACCCGGCTTCGTTCCATAATTTTCTGCATCGGCATCTCCTCGACCAGGTCAAACCGCGGGCCTTCTATCCGGTCCCTGGCCAGGCTGCCGACCTTGAAAAAGCCTGCCGGGATTATGAAGCCCTGTTGCATGAATTCCCGGCTGACCTGTGCGTCCTGGGAATCGGCGAGAACGGCCACCTGGCTTTTAACGATCCGCCTTATGCCGATTTTCAAGACCCGGTCTGGGTCAAGGTGGTGCGGCTGGCGGAAGAATCTCGCCGGCAGCAGGTTGGTGAAGGCCACTTCGCTGCCCTTGAGGAAGTACCCACACTTGCCCTGACCTTGACCATCCCGGCACTTCTGGCGGCCAAGCAGGTATTGGCGGTAGTGCCTGAAGGACGCAAGGCCGGGGCAGTCCAGCAGGCTTTACGCGGCCCGTTCAGTCCAGGCTGCCCGGCTTCCATCTTGCGCAACTGCGCGCATGCCAGGCTTTTCCTGGATGTCGATTCGGCTGCCCGGGCATTTCGGAAGGATGGGCAATGAACTCAAGGGAACGCATTATCGCCGCCCTGGAACACCGTGAGCCTGACCGCCTGCCATTCGATCTGGGCTCGACACAGGTGAGCGGCATCCACGTTCAGGCGTACCGCAACCTGCGCGCTTATATGGGGCTGCCAGCCGCCGGGCCGCTCATGAGTGATGTCATCCAACAACTGGCCCTTCCGGATGAGGATCTCATCGAACGGCTGGGCGTGGATGTAAGAGGGCTGTTTCCGCTCAACAGCCATAACTGGCAGATAAAAAACCTGGACGGTGGCAATGCCTTCGAGTATGTCGACGAATGGGGCATCACACATCGACGGATAAAACCGGATGGCTTGTACTACTCAGTAGTAAAAAATCCGCTCAGCGAGACAGCTCTCAACCTTGACCTCCTGTCCACTTACCCCTGGCCGGATACCGGCGATCCGCAGCGTATTGCCGGACTGCGCCAGCAAGCCCTGGGTTACCGCTCCCAGGGAAGAGCGGTGGTTTTGAAAGGCGTCCTGGCGGGGATCTTTGAAATGTCACAGCGGTTGCGGGGAATGAAAAATTGCCTGATGGACATGGTTGCGAACGAAGCCGCCATCTGCGCCTTATTCGATAAAATGCTGGAACTGAAGCTGGCGTTCTGGGAAATGGCGCTGCCTAGCCTTGCAGACGTAGTGGATGTGATCGCTGAAGGCGATGATTATGGCACCCAGACTTCCCTGTTCATCTCACCGAAAATGTTTCGCAAGCAGCTAAAGCCCAGGCTCAAGGTATTATTCGAGCGGATCAAGCAACTGGCTCCACAGGCGAGGATTTTCTTTCATTCGTGCGGAAGTGTGCGGCCGCTCCTACCCGATTTCATCGAGCTGGGTGTGGATATTTTCAACCCGGTCCAGATTGGGGCGGTTGGCATGGAACCCCTGGCACTGAAGCGGGATTTCGGCCGCGAGCTCGTTTTTTGGGGCGGCGGCGTCGATACCCAGACCGTGCTTCCGTACGGCACTCCTCAGCAGGTCAGGGAAGATGTGCGCCGGAATGTCGAGGCGTTGGCACCCGGCGGCGGTTTTGTCTTCAATACTGTGCACAACATCCAGGCAGATGTGCCGCCCGAAAACATCCTGGCCATGTGGAAAGCAATGTGTGAGGTCTGATCAATCCATGGATACACCCTGGGAACGATTTAAGCAAGCCGCGCGCCTTGAAAAACCAGAGCCCGTCCCGGTTGCGCTGATCGTGGACAGCCCCTGGCTGCCCGGCTATGCCGGCCTGGACACGCGTGATTATTTTCTATTTCCGGAGAAGTGGCTCGACATCAACCGCGGGTTATTGACCCGCTTTCCAGAGGTCGTGTGGATCCCGGGCTTTTGGGTGGAGTATGGCATGGCGGCGGAACCTTCCGCCTTTGGGGGCAGGCTGCACTTTTACGCCAACCGCCCGCCCGCCATGGAACCCCTGGTAACCGATCTAGACTTCTGGTCCGAAATAAAGCCGGCGGATCCGCAGGAAGACGGGCTGATGCCGCTGATCCTACGGCAACAAAAGGTCATGGACGAGCGCCTCCTGGCCGAAGGCCTGGGCATCCGGATGGCGGCCGCTCGAGGGCCCATGACGGTCGCCTCCTGGCTGATGGGAGTCACCCCGTTGATGATGGGGATTGCAACCAACCCCAAGAAACTCTCCGACTTTTTGGAAACCCTCACGACCACCATTATCAGCTGGCTGCACGCGCAGCTGGATACTCTCCGCCAGCCGGAGGGCATCCTGCTGTTGGACGACATCGTCGGCATGGTTTCTAAAAAACACTACGACTCCCTGGTGCAGCCTCACCTGCGCCGCATCTTCGACGAATTTGATGGGTTGGTGCGCGTCTTTCATAACGACACGCCCTGCTTGCACCTGGCCGAAAGCCTGGCTCAGGCAAACTTCGATGTTTTCAACTTCAGCCATAAAGTGGATCTCGCCGATCTCAAAGCCAGGATGGGGCACCGGGTGGCGCTGATGGGTAACGTGCCTCCGTTGGAGGTCGGTGCGCGCGGCCAACCTGCGGATGTGCTTCAATGGGCCCGTACCTGCCTGGATAAAAGCGCCGCCGGGGGCGGCCTGATCTTGTCCTTCGGCGGCGGCGTTTCTCCGGATACTCCGCCCGAAAATATAGACGCCCTCCTGCAAGCCGCCCACACCTGGTCCGCTGACCATCCAAAGGAAACCCGGATATGACCAACCAGACCCGTTACGTTTTCAGTACCGCTCAAACCGTCCGCTACCGCTTCCCCACCCACGTCAACGCCTTGGTCATGGACCGCGCCGAAGCCGAGACGTCTGAAGCCTTTCTGGTGGTGCTGGAGCCGGGCGAAGCTCCCCCGCTGCACGTTCACGACGATACGGAGCAGGTCTTTTATGTGCGGTCGGGAGAAGGGACGCTCCAGGTCGGCAGCGACCCACCGGCTTATTTCGAGGTCAAGCGCGGTGACCTTGTACGCATTCCTCCGCACACTTACCACTGCATCCGGTGCGATGGAAACGAGCCACTGGTTTACCTGAGCATTGACTGCTTTTTACACGGTAGACCGGCGGCTGAACCCACCTGGGAGAGCCATGTGCGGGTGATATGTGAGCAGAACGGCTGGAATTTTGACGAGGTAGCCCCTCACCTAAAAAAGGATTGACGAAACTTTCAATTAAAATTATTCAATGGGGAGCCGATGAGGTTTTGCATGAAAACAACCAACTCAAAATTGGTCTTACCGGAAGATCGTTATTTCGGGCCGGATTTGGTCCAAAAAGGGATCGCACAGGAACTCTACCGGGAAGTGGCCGGTCTGCCGCTCGTCTGCTCGCACGGTCACGTCGATCCGCACCTTTTCTCCGATCCGGATTTTTCTTTTGGGACACCGACGGATCTACTGATCATCCCCGACCATTATGCCTTTCGAATGCTCTATTCCCAGGGAGTCCCGCTGGAGAGCCTGGGTGTTCCACGCGTGGACGGCGGACCGGTCGAAAGCGATCATCGCCGGATCTGGCAAATTTTTGCCGACCATTATTACCTTTTCAGAGGCACACCTACCGGGATGTGGTTCAATCACGAGCTGCAGTCCATCTTTGGCATCCAGGAGAAGTTGACCTCGAGAACTGCCCAGGCGATCTACGACCAGATCGCTGATAAATTGACCCTTCCCGAATATCGCCCACGTGCCCTCTTTGAACGCTTCAATATTGAAGTGCTTTGCACAACCGATGCGGCGACGGATACCCTTGATGCTCATCGTGCAATCCGCGCTTCCGGCTGGAACGGAAGGATACTGCCGACTTTCCGGCCGGATGCGCTGATCAATCTTGACGATCCCGGATGGCGGGAAAATATCCAACGGTTGAGCGAAGTTAGCCATGTCGACGTTACTGATTACCCGTCCTATATTCAGGCATTGGAACAACGCCGTGCGTATTTCAAAGAATTTGGCGCTCACGCCACCGATCATGCCGTCCTGACGCCAACCATCGAAAAACTGTCCGACCGGGAAGCCCAAGCCATTTTCCAGGAGGCCTTTCATGGGGAAGCCACGCCTTCAAATATAGCCCGTTTCTCAGGCCATATGATTATGGAAATGGCGCGCATGAGCGTGGAGGACGGATTGGTGATGCAGGTTCATCACGGTGTACTTCGTAATCATAACAATTTTATCCATGATCGGTTCGGCCTGGACAAGGGTGTGGATATCCCTGTCGCTGCCGAATATACGCGCTTGTTACGCCCCTTGCTCAACCGTTTTGGCTCTGACCCACGCTTGACCCTGATCCTCTTTACGTTGGACGAATCGACATACTCGCGCGAATTGGCTCCGCTTGCGGGTGTCTACCCAGCGGTAAAACTCGGCCCGCCCTGGTGGTTCCACGATAGCCTGAATGGAATGGAAAGGTACTTCGACCAGGTGATGGAGACTGCCGGGCTCCATAATACAGCCGGATTTAACGACGATACGCGCGCTTTTTGCTCCATCCCGGCCCGCCATGATGTTTGGCGGCGCGCCGCAGCCAACTGGGTTGCCGGATTGCATGTGCGCGGGGTGATTGATATGGATGAAGCCGTTGAGATGGTCCTGGATGTCTCTTACCGGCTTACCAAGCGGGCATATAAACTCGAAGACGAACCAGATCAAGGGGAGAACTGTCCCGACTTGGCGGAAAGAGCGAAAAGATAAGGAGGTAAGAAAATTAGCGTGGGGGCCACTGGATACCCGCTGGGATAGGCGGCATGGCACAGCGGGTTTCTTATCGGACTTTGCGTTCAAGGACCAGAAGATCGAATAACAAAGAGGATCTGGTTTGAGGTGTACCTGGCCTGGAATTGGAGTGGGAGTACAGGCTTCCAAACCAATGAATAAATCGTACAATTATTATACTAATGGTAAAATTAAAGCATGAGAAAAATAATTGTGTTATCTTTTATATCACTCGACGGCGTGATGCAGGCGCCCGGCGGACCGACGGAAGATACCAGCGGAAACTTTACTCTCGGCGGCTGGACAGTTCCGTTCTTTGATGAATTCGGCGGCCAGGTGATGGCGGAACAAATGAGCCAGCCTTTCGACCTGTTATTGGGGCGAAAGACGTTCGAGATCTTTGCTTCGTACTGGCCGCAGCATCCGGAGGAAGGACCGGGGATCAACCAGGCTACAAAATACGTCGCTTCAAATACGCTGAAAAGCCATGAGTGGAAGAAATCGGTTTTTCTAAAGGGCGACGTAGCAGGTGAAATCAAGAAGCTTAAACAGCAAAATGGGCCTGACCTGCAGGTTCACGGCAGCGGCAATCTGATCCAGACGCTGCTGAAGAATGACCTGGTGGATGAATTCTGGCTCAAAATATTTCCGGTCACACTTGGTTCAGGAAAACGCTTATTCGATAACGGCACCATTCCGGCTTCATTTGCTTTGATCGAATCGAAATCTTCACCAAGCGGCGTGATCATCGCTTCATTTCGGCGTGCCGGGGAAGTCAAAACAGGCTCATTCTAAGCCAAATCCCTTTCCCAAAATTCTGTCCGTAAAAAGAATCCGTTGCTCCTAAGGGTATATTCACACCAGATCGATGAACCAACCATGAAGATCCATTTGGTAGATGGCACGTACGAATTGTTTCGACATCACTTCGGCGCACCTCCACGGAAAGCGCCGGATGGTCGTGAAGCAGGTGCGACGGTCGGATTGCTGCGCAGCCTGTATGCCCTTGTAACCACAGCCGGGGTGACCCATATAGGGGTGGCTTTCGATCACGTGATCGAGTCCTTCCGCAACGATCTCTATCCCGGCTATAAAACCGGCCAGGGAGTCGATCCGGCCTTGCTGGCACAGTTCCCGTTGGCAGAAGAGGCGGTCGCCTCACTGGGGATGGTCGTCTGGCCGATGGTCGAGTTCGAAGCGGACGATGCGCTGGCGGCGGCCACGCGGCGTTTCAAGAGGCTCGCGGCAGTCGAGCAGATCGTCATCTGCTCGCCGGACAAGGACCTGGCCCAGCTGGTCTCGGGCCAGCGGGTCGTGTGCTGGGACCGCCGGCGGGAGATCGTGCTGGACGAAGCCGGCGTGCTGGCAAAGTACGGTGTGCTGCCGGAATCCATCCCGGACTGGCTGGCATTGGTGGGGGATGCGGCCGACGGCTACCCGGGCCTCCCCGGCTGGGGCGCCAAGACTGCCGCGGCCGTGCTTTCCAGATACAGGCACATCGAGTCGATCCCGGATGATCCGGCAAGGTGGGAAACAGGTGCGGCGAGTCCCGGTCGGGCCGCGCGCCTGGCAGAGACGCTGGCTGCCAGAGGCGAGGAGGCCCTGCTGTTTCAGGAGGCTGGCCACGCTGCGCGAGGATGTTCCGCTCAAGGAGAAGCTGGAGGATCTGGAATGGAAGGGCGCATACCCCCGTTTGAAGGAGGTCTGCCGGGAATTGGGGGAGGAGAACCTCCCGACCCGTGTTCACCGCTGGCGTGACGTCTGATCCCTGGCAGGCGAAGCCGCCGGTGAAATTGCTTTGTTATCGTCAATGACTCGCCTATGGCAATGAGCGGCCTTACAACGCTTTGCGACTGGCCCTCAGGTAGCAACTTTCATTGTCCAATCACATCAAAACGGGGTAGACTCTGATGCGAAAGCCTTTCGAACCATTTCAATTTGATCATAAAAAAAGTGTTCCGCCAATTCTTCACGATTGAAAATAATAATGAATAACCGTCCCTATGTCATTCTGAATGTTGCCATGACTGCGGATGGCAAAACCGATACCGCCGCCCGGCGAGGGGCATCCATTTCCTCCAGTTATGATATGGAAAGGGTTGACCGTCTGCGGGCTCAATGCGACGCGATCATGGTCGGCGGCCGCACTCTTTTGGGCGACGATCCCCGCCTCACGATAAAATCTGAGGCGCTGCGGGCAGAGCGCGTTGGTCGCGGCCTGGAGGAGAACCCCATCAAAATCGGCGTTGTCACCGATGCTGCCATCCGGCCGGACAGCCGTTTTTTGACTGCCGGCCCTGCCCGTATATTTATATTTTCTACATGCCAAACAGATGCTGCAACTCTTGCAAGATTAAGTGCTCAAGGCGCCAAACTATTTGTAACTGAAGGCACGCGGGTCGACCTGAAAGGGGCTCTGCGTCGACTAAAGCAGCTTGGTGTGGAGCGCTTGTTGGTTGAAGGCGGCGGGACGCTGAATGAAGCCTTGCTGAAGGACGATCTCGTCGATGAAATCAGCATTTACGTTGCGCCTTTAATTTTTGGCGGTGCAACGGCGCCAACATTTGTGAGCGGAGCCGGCATGGACCGGGATGCAGCCATACCGTTAAATTTGACCACTATCGAGAAATACACTGACGGTGGATTTGTTTTACATTACGCTGTTCAAAGCATGAAGTCCAATCCAGACCACATAATCAAACATGGAGAATAACGATGTCACTAAATCACTTGCAAATTCAGGAAATCCTGGACGAAAACCGCTCGCACCAGTGCGAAGGCTACGGCAAAGACCACATCTGTGTCCGAATTGTTTCCATCGCCGAATTACCCTCCCGTTTCGGGCAATTCCAGGTGGTGGCTTTTTACAACAACCGCGATGTGAAGGAGCATGCTGCCTTTGTGCATGGGGACATTGAAGGGGCCGAGAATGTGCCGGTGAGATTGCATTCCGAATGCCTCACCGGTGATGCCATCGGCTCACTGCGCTGTGACTGCCGCGACCAATTGGAAACTGCCCTCAAAACAATCGGCCAAATGGAGAACGGGATCTTGCTCTACCTGCGCCAGGAAGGGCGCGGGATCGGCTTTATCAATAAAATCCGAGCCTACGGCCTGCAAGATTATGGTTACGATACGGTCGAGGCCAACCTGGCACTGGGTTTCCGCGATGACGAGCGGGAGTACAGTGTCGCGGCCCACATGCTGGAGTCGCTCAAGGTGAAATCCATCCGCCTGATGACCAATAACCCCAAGAAGATCAACGAGCTGACCTCTTATGGGATCAAGATCAACGAGCGTATTCCGCTGATCATTCCTCCCAACCCCTACAACGAGTTCTACTTGAAGACCAAAGCCACGAAATCCGGGCATATGATGACCGTCGGCAAGGACGATCGTTTTCTTGAACAGATGGACCGGCCTATCGTGGCAGGAATGACGCCCGACCAGATCGGCACTTTGCACCAGGCCGAGGAACCAAAATCAGGAGAATGATCTCATGGGAATGGAAAATCGGGTCGCAGTGATCACCGGTGCGACGGGAGGATTGGGCCTGGTGGTTACCTCCCGCCTGGCAGAAAACGGGGCGCGGGTGGCCCTGGTCGGTACGAGCGCTGAAAAGTTGGAAGCATTCGAAAGCGGGCTGAATCTCCCCCCGGACCGGCATTTATCCATCGCAGTAGATCTACGCCAACCGGATAGTGCGCAAAAGGTGATGGATATGGTTTTGGAAAAGTTTGGTCGAGCCGATCTGCTATTGCATTTCGTCGGTGGATGGATCGGGGGCAAGCCGGTGGCAGAGGTCACCATAGATGACGTTGAAGCCATGCTCCAACAGCATTTGTGGACGACGTTCCACCTGGCAAAGGCATTTGGCCCGCTCATGGTCGAAAACGGCTGGGGACGCATCCTGGTCGTTTCCTCGCCGAACGTCGCCACCACCCCTGCAAAGGTCGCACCTTACACAATCGGCAAGTCAGCCCAGGAAGCGTTGGTATTGACACTGGCTCAGGAATTTAAGGGGACCGGCGTCACTGCCAACGTGCTGCGGGTTCGTTCGATTGATGTTCGGCACGAGCGGGACCGGCAACCTTCGCCGAAAACCGCTGGATGGACAACGCCGGAGGAAGTCGCCGCGGCCATTCTTTACTTATGCTCGGATGAGGCTCGTGTTGTCAATGGTGCGCAGATCCCGCTGTATGGCAATGCGGCGGGATAGGGCCTTTCCGGCACACGGCTGATAATTAACAGCATATTCCTGCAAGTAAAGGAAACAAGATGACCATTTTCGAGCGGATCATGCGCATGCCCCGCGAACTCAAGCTGTTTGCGGCTGCATCCATGATGATGGGGATCGCCTACAGCATATTTGATTCCACCTTCAACAACTTCATCAATGAGCGTTTCCCGTTGACTGGTTTCCAGCGCTCGCTGCTTGAATTTCCACGCGAACTACCGGGGTTTCTGGTGGTCTTTGTCAGCGCCCTGCTGTGGTTCCTATGCAGCCGCAGGTTGGGGGCGTTCGCCCTTGTACTAGGCGGAGCCGGGGCGTTGCTGATAGGATACATCCCTTCCACTTATACTGTCATGGCGTTGTGCCTGTTCATTTACAGCATGGGCATGCACCTGTTCCTCCCATTGTCTTCTTCCATCGGGATGGAACTGGCGCACGCAGGCCGGACCGGGCGGCGGCTGGGACAGTTGAACGCCATCCGCAACTTCGCCGCCATCCTGGGCAGTTTCCTGGTCTTTCTGGGGTTCCGTTTCCTGGGGTTTCGTTTCCAGCATGCATTCCTGCTGACCGCCGTCGGCCTGGGACTGGCAGCACTGCTCATGTTCCTGATGAAACCGGAGGCGGTTCGAAAGCCAAAGACATTCCTGAAACTCCATAAGGAATACCGCCTCTTCTACATCATGAACATCCTTTCGGGCTCCCGCAAGCAGATTTTTATCACCTTCGCGCCATGGGTGATCGTGACCATCTTCAAACAGCCTACACAGACGATCGCCACTTTGCTGACCATCGGCGGGGTAATCGGCATCCTGTTCCAACCGGTGCTGGGCCGGGCGATCGACCGCTTTGGCGAAAAGCTAATCCTGCAAATCGAGGCCGGGACGCTGGCAGTAGTCTGCCTGGGCTATGGATTCTCGCCGTTCCTGTTCCCCGAACGCACGGCTTTCCTGTTCGTCTGCGGCTTTTATCTGCTCGACCAGATGCTGATGTCGGTCACCATGGCACGGTCTATGTATATGAAAAAGATCGCGATAAAAGAAGATCATATCCAGCCGGCCCTGACAGCCGGCGTGACCATCGATCACATCTTTTCCATCAGCATAGCCTTACTGGGCGGGGTGATCTGGAACTTGTTCGGTTTCCAGTATGTATTCCTGCTCGGGATCCTCATTGCCGGGCTGAATTTCCTGGCGGCCAGCCGCATCCGGCCGGGGCAGCTTTCTGTGGAGGAGGAGGTGCCCGTACCTCTGCGGGTGGAGGGGATGTAATTTTTGAGCGGGAGCCTTTCGGTGGAATCGATATCGAGCTGCGAACCATAAGCGGGGAAGCGTTGGGCAGTGCTGGGAATGTATTTTTTTTTACGGCGCTTTGTGCCAACGCACTATAATGGGGATGAGAAATAACAACAAAAGGAAATGTGAATTTTCAGATTCAGGATTTTCCATATGGAAATCGAGTTCAACGGGATAATTTGGTTCTGGCATGGCCCCGCCCCCTGGTACTTTATTACCGTTCCGGAAGAGCAGAGCCGCGACCTGAGCACGATATCAGAAATCGTGACGTATGGTTGGGGAATGATTCCGGTCCATGTTCGGATCGGCAAAACCGAGTGGGAGACTTCCTTGTTTCCCAAAGATGACCGTTACGTTGTTCCCATAAAAGCCAGTGTTCGAAAAGCAGAAAATCTTGAGGAAGGCGACGAAGCGGCTGTCCGCCTCGAAGTACGTTTATAAGCTAGTACGGTCCTTTTACGATGTTGATTGAGAGTTACCCGTTCGGCCTGGCGGGTGCCCTGACCGAGTACGTTATTACAGGCAATCGAGTCCCTCCACCCTTATGACCAGGCTCCTCTTATGGGTGTATAGCACAGATTAATGGTAAACAGGTGTACGGGGACATGGTAAACACCTGTCCCAACGGGCGGTGCAGTCGAAAGGCTCTTCAATCATGTATTTCAGCAATGAGGGAAATGGCTATGCTTGTTGCAGCCTGAGCATATTGCAGACACTGTTCCATGAGGTTATTTTCCATGAAATACCGTTGCCCTGCCTCGGTGGCCAGGTCGCAACCGATCAACTGGCGACAATTGACGGAACCAACTTGCTTTTCGAAACGGCCGATCATTTTTTGGGTAAGAGCATAGCTGAGCTCGATCGATTCCGCCGGTGAATTTCTGCCGGCGACGAGATTGATCCCCATGATCGCCCCGCTAACCGCTCCGCACATGCCACCTGTGCGGGCAATGCCGCTGCAAAACCCTGTTGCAATTCTGGGAATCAAATCGGAGTGGATGCCCTGGCTCTCGGCTATTGCCTGCAGCACACTCTCTGCACAGAAAAATCCTGACCTGAACAGTTCCAGGCTGCGTTGTGAGGCTTGTTCGCTCATGTTCTCATCCTCCGGCTCGGGCTCCTGCCATAACCGAACGGCGATCATCCTATTTACAACGAAAGACAAATCCTGATGGAAATTTCTACAAGATTTTCCCGAATATCCGCTCTATTCTGCCATTTTCTACTATCCCACTCGACCTTACTTAGATCATCCCCACCATAAAGTATCTGGCCTAATTTTACATTTCTAAACTTGGCTACGGCAAAAAAAGCCGCTGCTTCCATCTCCACCGTGACGCAGCCCTCCGATTTTCTCAGTTCTATTTTATTCTCCGTCTCTCGATAAAACGAATCAGTAGTCCAGGTTTTTGCTTTTCTATAATCGATCTTGTTCTTATTGAATTCTTCTTCGATCTTTCCAACTACTTCAGGGTTGCATTCAATTTCTCTAGCCGGTGCAAGATAATGATAAGAAACGCCTTCATCTCTTACTGCTGAAATTGGAATGATCAGATGCCCAACGGCGATATCTTTTTTCAGTACACCTGCGCCACCGCAGACGATAAATTTATCGAATCCACAGGCAATTAACTCCTCCAGGAAAGCAGCCGATCCGGCCGCACCTAAATATCCCAGGGATAAATGAACTTTCTTCCCCATGTACTCCATTTCATAGATTGGAACATCCATGGTCTCACAATTCAAAAATTTGACTGCTTTTATCCGTCCCTCTTTTTCCATGGCTTCAAGAACTTCACGAAAAAAAGTGATCACACAATATTCAAATCCTTCAGTTTTCTTAATGGAAAAGGATGGCTCAATTTTTGCCACTTGCGCATCATCGAACTCCAGGATTGGATATTTTTCTTTTTTCATTTAAGGCATCTGCCTTCATTCCCAAAGGAGGGGAACCCTAATAAACAAACGGGATCAATTTGCGCACTCGTTTTTGATACTCCCTATAGCCAGGGTATTTTGCCTTCAACCATTCTTCTTCCCGGCGTGACTTGATATCGAAGAACACCAACATTATTATAGCGTATCCAAGCGTAAGCCAGCCATGGACCAGGAAAGCCCATCCGAGGGAGATCAAGATCCCGCCGGAGTACATCGGGTGGCGCACGATCCGGTAGGGACCGGTTTCGACCAGCGTCCCCTCGTCTTTGGGGTAGGGGATGGCGGTCAAATTCGGTCCCAGCCGGAATATAGCCACCGCCAGCAGGAAAGCGCCGGCCGACAGGATGAAGCCGCCCCCAATCCAACCCAGCCAGGTAAAGGGAGGCTTCCAGCCTGGCCATGCCGGGAGATTGCGCGGCCCAAAGAAGACCAGCACGATCAAGGCGATCTGGGCGACCACGTACCACTCGCCATGTGTACCTTTCCACCAGGGTGTTTTAGTCATGATGAAATTCTCCTTTGTTCTTTCGGGTAAGGTACACCTTAGGCGGCAGCCGAATTCTGGCCGGCTAGTACCAAATCCCGAGATTTCACGACAGCAACGATCTCGGGCTTTTTAGCCGACGAATCGGCCTCCACCAGCCGCAGGCGTGGAAACAGGTAGCCGATCGCCGATACGAGTACGAGGAATAGACCCGCGCAGACGAAGAGCAAGCCTGCGCCGCGCCCCGTTCCCACGCCGATGATCTGTCCAACGCTCCCCGCCAAGGGACCGCCTACTTTCAACAAGGGTTCGAAAACTTTATCGGTCAGCGGCCCGGTGAGGAGATAAGCCAGCAGCGGCGTCGCCTGGATGAATGCTTGCCGGATCGCAAAAACCCGGCCCTGCACATCCGGGGCAACCCTGTTTTGCCAGATTGCCTGGTTGGCGCTGACCGTGATGGGAAGGAAAAACATGCATAAGGGGATGCTGACCATGATAAGTGGGAGGGAGGCGCGCAGCCCGATCAGGGTCATGAACACTCCCATCAACAGCATGGAAACCATGACGGTATGGATACGGCGTTTGGGGCAGCCCCAGACGCTCATGACCACACTGCCGACCAGGTAACCGATACCGCCCAGCGCCATGGCCCGGCCGAGCACGGCGGTCGTTGCGAAAGACAGGAGCATCGGCGTGAAGAGCACCACACTCATTTCCATCAGAAAATTTGCCAGGGCAAGGAAAACCAGCAGAGTGAGAAGTCCGGAACGCGCTGTAATGTACTTCCAGCCATACACTGCCTCGTGCAGCAGTGAGCCCTGGCCGGCCCGCCCCTCGGCGGTCGTCTCGGGCCTCGGAATGCGGATAAACACGAGCGTGAGGATGGAGAAGAGAAAGGTCACAAAGTCCGCTAGCAGCACGCCTTGCAGCCCAAGGCTGCCCATCAGCGCCCCCGCGAAGAGAGGGGAGACGAGCATTGTGCCGGCCGACACGATTTGCAGCATCCCGCTGGCGCGGCCGATGTGCTCTTTGGGAACCAGTTGCGTCGTTGCCGCCGTCATGGCCGGCCAGCGCAAAGTGTCAAAGATTCCACAGGTAAAGATGGCCAGGTAGATCTGCCAGATCTCCAGCCGCCCGGCCAGGCTCAGCAATCCAATGGCAAGGATGCTGAGTCCACCGCCGGCGTCGCTGAGGATCATGACGTTCCGGCGATCCCACCGGTCTACCAGCGCGCCGGCCAACGGGCCTAACACCACTCTGGGCAGGACGATGAACAGAGACGTAAGCGCGAACTGGGTAACGGAACCGGTCTTCTGGTAGATCCACACGCCCAGTGCGAAACTGCTCATGCCGGAGCCGATGAAGGAGATCACCTGCCCGAACCAGACGATGCCGAAAGCCAACAGGCCTTTTCGTGCTTTGGATTCAATTGCGATTGCCATAATTCAACTCCTTGTGATGGAATGGATCCGAACTAATTTTGACCGGGATGCAGATTCCGGCCGCAGACCGAGGCTCACGACAGAACCCGGAACTACCGCCAGCAACCCATAGTGCATCACAAATCCAAGGACAATACCCCATGTCAGATGCAAGACAAAGGATCCAGCGAACCATAGCACGGTCTCAGATCCTGACATTTTCAATAGAATAGGCATCGTCGTAAGAATTAGCTGGCTAAGAACCTCAGCATAAAGAACCGCGCCTACGACGTTCTTCTTCAGGGTTATCCCTTGAAGGGCACCGATCTGGCTCACGGCTAAGCCATAGATTGCACTAAGCACCGGACCCAGCAGATGGAACGTAGCCACACCCAGGATGACGTCTCCTGATAGCTTTATTCCCAGGAGAGAAAAGAAATGTGCGACTGTGCTTCCAATGGATAAATAACAGGTATAGGTTGGCAGTCCTAGTGCGGATAATCCTCCCACGAGGACTAGATCCATGGCCATCGTTCCAGCTAAGCCTCCGATCAATCCCCAGGCGATCCCCCTGGCGAGAGGGGCACGCTTACCGTGCCCCTCCGCCAGCGAAAACCCTTGCAGGGTCCTATCCATTCTTGTTTCCTTTCAAAGCGCTGCCCAGCAAAATTGCACCCAGCGCGAGCAGCAGGATCGGAAAGATCGGCAGTTCAAAGGAAAGGTGCAGGAATGGGCTCGCCAGTTCCAATCCGCCCAGTAACAGGGCGAGTATGCCGATTGTGGTCGTAAAGCCGCTGGTGGGCAGCCCTGTCCAGGAGCGGGCTGCATTCAGGCTGATCAAGATCAGTCCGATGCCGATCGCTCCTATGCCTTTCGGCAGGGACGGGAACAACTCCGTGATCCCCCACAGGATGAAGAGAGCGCCCCAGGCGATCGTACCGAGATCAAGGTTTAACTTGTGCGTGTTTTCCATTTCTTCCTCCGAATAGGTCTTGTCTGATTTCGAATATGATCAGGCTTGCGCCTTCAACCCTGGCCGCGTACGGGCATCTCCTCGCCTCGTGGGCCTTCCAGCCCGGCCACCAGGTCTTGTGCCAGCGGTGGAGGCGGGCGAAGATCGAGTGCGGCTGTTTGATCGCAGCCTTGCGGATGGGGCAATCTTCGCAGCGGTGGACTTTTTCGATGACGAATGCGCTCCAGGCGAGGTTGCCAAGATCAGGATTGAAATTTCGTGTGTTTTCCATTTTTTATCTCCTTTGACTATTGGTTTTTGATTTCGTTCACTGACAACAATGTCAGGTTCAGCCCGTACAGTTTGTTCAGCATTCCCATCAGAGCAGCTTGGTCTCCGATGTGCCCGGAAAGGATCATTTCGCCATTCTCCAGTAGTTTCACCTCCAGTCCTTCCAACCAATCCGACCAGCTTTCATCGAGCTGCCCTTTGAGGTGGATCTCGAAGTTTCCTTTTTGAGAGCCGCCGGAAAGGGTGCCCTGATATTGAGTGTTGTTTTCTTCTTTCTTGGTCATCATATTTCCTCTGCTTCTAATTTAGCATTTCTCCTGTAAAGGTTCATCGTCTGAAGGTTGTAGCCGGGGTTGTATTTATTCCTGCAGAAACAGAGAAAGTCTCCCCCCGGATCTTTCACCAACTCAGGCAACAAAAAAAGCCGGCCGTGGTAAATTTCCACTGCCAGCTTCTTGAAAAATCCGCTCTGCTGTCACTTACTCGAATATTTTCAGCTCTTTCCCGATAGCTATGGCCTGGGTGCGGCTTTTTACCCCCAGCTTGGCATAAATATTACTGATATGACGCTTCACCGTGGGAATTGAAATGACAAATTTCTCAGCAATATCCTGATTGGAACAGCCGGCTTCGATGAGCTTCAGGACCTCCAGCTCACGCGTGGTCAGCGGCTCGATCAAGAGCTGCATGGATGGTGGTGTCATGGCGGGAATCTGGCTGATCTTGGACAACAATTCCGCCGCATAGCCGCTTGCATGGCGTGACTGAGCCTGGCAAAGCAATCGGGTCATTGCTTCGCCTTCATCCAAAAAGGATCGGATATACCCTTCGGGCCTGGCAATGGCGAGGACTCTTTCCAGGGCAGCCAGGGCTGGCTCGGTCTCTTTCTTTCCCTGAAGAGCCAGCGCTTGAAGGATCAGGACTTCGATGATCAATCTCATCTGCCCGGTTGTCTCTGCCTGTTGAAGCAACCGGTTGGACAGGAAGATGGCTGCCTCATGATCGCCTCGAGCCAGGAGCACTCGCAGCAGGAGGACATATTCATTCTCTCGCTGATAGGGGATTTCGTCTTCGATCTTTAAACCCCTCTTTTGAATGCGTTGGGAAGGCCTCTCCAAATTTCCCTGGGCAAGCCATACCCGCGTCAGATTGGACCTCACCTGGATGAACCAATGGGGGGAAAGTGGATGCTGCCCGGTTAATAGCTCCGCCTCCCGCACGGCTTCTTGGGCTTTCTCCGGATCGTTGCGGGCTTGCGCCAGCCGCGCCTGAATTGAATAGGCGTAAGCTTGTTGGCCGATATCCCCCCAGATCCGGCTTAGCTCGATGCACTGGCGAATGTTTTGTTCCGCCTCGTCCAACCGGTTCCACTCATAAGACAATCTTCCCATGCCGGCAAAGATCTTTGCAGCCAATGGCGATCTTTGCCCATCCGGACGAACTGCCATTTGTAAAGAGCGGGCATATGTGTCCGCCGCCCGGTGGAGCTGGCCTTGTTCCATTAAAATATCGGCAATATTTGAGTTGGCGATGATGACCATGTTGAGGTTATTGGCCTCTTTGCCGATCTTAATGGCTTCGGTATAGGCCTGGATGGCCTGCTCCAAATTCCCGTTGATCCAGCTGGCATCCCCAAGGATTGAAGTGGCCACACTGCGTATACTTTGAGAAATGGAACTGCAGTCGGGCAACTGCTGCAGCGCTTCCTGAGCATATTCCGCAGCCAGTTGCGTATTTCCTCGCGAGTTTGCACTATGAGCTCGAGCTGCGGCGATCGTTCCCCGCATCGTCCTGACCTCGAGCGTGGGTTCGAGAGGGGCGAGCAGTTTTTCCGGTGCTTGCAGGGTTGGCTCG
This sequence comes from uncultured Chloroflexia bacterium, assembly GCA_963831885.1. GTDB lineage: Bacteria > Chloroflexota > Anaerolineae > Anaerolineales > Villigracilaceae > UBA877. The sequence continues at coordinate 170,397 of CAWHSJ010000009.1, forward strand.
ATGCGGTCCAGATCCCCGGTCAGGGAGAGGGCCCAGGCTTTTTGGATGGCCAACCAGGGACGGGTCTCCGATTGGAACTCGATGGAGTTGGCCCAATTCAGCAATGTCGCAACCTCACCGCTCATCAGTAGAAAACAGCCATTTTGCTCGATGAGCTGTGCGGCCCGGTCCTGGTCGCCCGCCGTAATGGCATGCTGGATGGATTCGGCGATAAATCCGTTCTGCTCGTACCATTGGGAAGCGCGGCGATGCAGCCCGGGGACCAACTGCGAGAATTGGTGTTCCAGGCGTTTCCTGAGAACGTCGGCGAAGAGATGGTGATAGCGATACCAGCGCCGCTCGTCATCCAATGGGATGACGAAGAGATTCATCTCTTCCAGAATTTCCAGCATCGCCTGCCCATCGACCGGTTCGGTAGTACTGTCATCGACGATAGCATCACACAGAGATCCGCATAACCGGTCCAGGATCGAGGTCTGCAGCAGGAAAGCACTCACCTTCTTCGGTTGATTCTTGAGCACTTCTTCGGCCAGGTAGTCCATAACATAATGGTGGCTGCCCGTAAATGCTGAAACAAAGGCGTTGATATCCTTCGCCCCATGCATCGATAGGGCCGCAAGCTGCAAGCCGGCTATCCAGCCTTCGGTGCGTTTCTCCAGCGCAACGACCTGCTCATGGGTCAATTCCAGCCCCATGACCTGATGTAAAAAATGTGTACATTCATCCACGCTGAAGCGCAAATGCTCGGCCCGTATCTCGGTTAACTGGCCGCGCACCCGCAGCCGGGCCAGTGGCAGGTCCGGATCAGACCGCGTCACAATAACGAGATGCAACCGCGGCGGTAAATGATCGAGCAAAAACAGCATCGCCTGATGGATTGCCGGGAGTTTGATCAGGTGGTAATCATCAAATACGAGAACCGCGTCCTGTTTCAGGTTGCCCAAGCGATTGACCAGGAATGTCAATAGGATTTCAGGATTGGGGATTTCCGGGGTTTGTAACAAAGGCTGGAACTCTTCGGCCAGCCCTGCCTGGAGAATATCCAGCGCGGCAGAGAGATACTGGAAGAAACGCGCCAGGTCATTGTCTTCGGAAGAGAACGAGATCCAGGCGACGTTGATCCCGGTCCCGGGGCCGCCATGCCATTCCGAAAGAAGGGTGGTTTTACCGCAGCCAGCCGGCGCAGAAAGCAGCGTAAGGGGACCATCCAGCCCCCTCTCCAACCGTTCAACCAGGTGAGGCCGCGGGACAAGTACCCGGCGGACCGGCGGAAAGTACAATTTAGTGGCCAGAAGGGAGCTTTGCATGAGGTCCCTATCGACTAATTTTTCTTATTGGTGCTAAATATTATTGTACTCACATTCATATCATCAAGCAAACCCGAATAGTCTTTTGAAAGTGGCCCAGTTTTTGAGCAATATCTCATCTAATCGGTAGCCAATCCATTGGGCAAAAGTGTTGAGCGGATTTTACTGACCAGGAGTGGCACCTTTCTTTATTTTATCAAGATTCACCTCTTGACTTGGAGTCGACTCCAGGTGGTACACTATCCTGCGAGGTGAACCTATGAAGATCGCGGAAGTAAGTGAACACTATGGTCTTTCAGCGGATACTCTGCGTTACTATGAACGGATTGGATTGCTCTCGCCGGTCAATCGAGGCAGAAGCGGTATCCGGGATTACTGCGATGCGGACATAAGGCGGGTGGAATTCATTAAGTGCATGAGGAGCGCCGGCATCCCGATCGAAACGCTGATCGAGTATGTCGGCCTGGTTCAGCAGGGCGATCAGACCATTGAGACCCGCAAAGAGATCTTGAAAGAGCAGCGGGAACAGCTTGCAGCCAGGATGAAGGAAATGCAAAAAACACTGGACTTGTTGGACCACAAAATTGAGGTGTATCAAAATGCTGTCCTTACCAGAGAGAAAGAAATCATTTAATAAATGTCGATTTCGACAAGTAATATGATTCACGAAAAGACAGGAGTTCAGAAAATGCAAAAGCGTAAACTTGGAAATAGCAACCTTGAAGTTTCGGCGATCGGGTTCGGCTGCATGGGGTTGAGCCAGAGTTACCCCCCCTTTCCGGACAAGCAGGAGAGCCTCTCACTGATCCGCACCGCCGTCGAACGCGGCGTCACATTCTTCGATACCGCTGAAGTGTATGGCGTGTTCGCCAACGAAGAACTGGTCGGCGAAGCCCTGGCACCTTTCCGCGGACAGGTCGTGATCGCCACCAAATTCGGGTTCCAACTGGATCCGGTCGCGAGAGTGAATCTGGGCGGGCTGAATAGCCGGCCGGAGCACATCAAAGAAGTTGCTGAAGCCTCGCTCAAGCGGCTCAGGGTAGAGGCCATCGACCTGTTTTATCAACACCGTGTTGACCCCAATGTGCCGATTGAAGACGTGGCCAGGGCGGTGAAGGACCTGATCCAGGCTGGCAAGGTGAAACATTTCGGCCTTTCAGAGGCCAGTGCACAGACCATCCGTCGTGCCCACGCGGTCCAACCGGTCACGGCGGTCCAGAGCGAATACTCCCTGTGGTATCGACGCCCGGAGGAAGAGGTGCTGCCAACCCTGGAAGAGCTCGGGATCGGATTTGTCCCATTCAGCCCGTTGGGGAAGGGCTTCCTCACCGGCAAGATGGACAAAAACACGCAGCTCGACAAAACCGATTTCCGCAGTGCCATTCCCCGCTTTTCACCGGAGAACCGGGAAGCGAACCAGGCCGTGGTGGATCTGCTTGGCAGGTTTGCGCAGCAAAAGCAGGCCACGCCTGCCCAGATCGCCCTCGCCTGGCTGCTGGCCCAAAAGCCGTGGATCGTTCCAATCCCGGGCACAAAGAGGCTGGAGCGCCTGGATGAGAACATCGGGGCAGCCGCGGTCGAATTGACCCCTGCTGATCTCCGCGAGATTGAAAGCGTCGTATCAAAGATCAAGGTGGAAGGGGACCGTTATCCCGAAGCGCTGGAAAAACTAACCTATCAATAAGCGCCCCTCCTGGTCAGAAGAAACCAAGACCATCAGCAATACCATCGGAGGAACAGCTCGAAGGCAATTCCACCGATAGGATGGAAAAGGTCAGCGATGAACACTCCCAGGCCGGACCAATGATAATTTACTTGGAGATTGGCATGACAACTTGGACGAGCGAGGAGCTCAATAAGATCGAAAAAACAGATGAATTGGAGATCGCTTCACAGAGGCGCGATGGCACCCTGAAAAGGCCGGTGACGATCTGGGTCGTCCGCCTGGGTAACGACCTGTATGTCCGTTCCTATAAGGGCCGCACCTCCGCCTGGTTCCGCGGCACCCAGGTATGCCACCAGGGCCATATCCAGGTCGGCGGCTTGGACAAAGACGTCGCCTTCGTGGAGGAAGCTGATGCCAGCATCAACGACCAGATCGACACCGCTTATCGCGCCAAGTACCGCCGCTACGGCGCGAGTATCGTCGGTTCCGTCGTGACTTCCGAGGCGAGAGCCGCGACGATCAAACTGGTGCCGCGCTCGACAGGCTCTTAGTTCAACCCCTGTTTTCCTATTAGAAAAAGGGAGAAATGGGAGCATGATCAGGTCCTCCTTAAAATCCTTCCGTCCGGGGGATTTTTTGGTAAGACTCGCTGGGGCGGTGTTCCTCCAAGGCGTCTGGCGGTCTTAAACTCTTTGCCATTATCTCAGATATAATTGGCCTCTGCCATTCCCTCTCAGGAGACCTTTCCATGTGCGGAATTTTCGGAATAGTGACCAAAGACGAAAAAACTCTCGGCCCGATCTTGATCGAGGCGGCTCGGCGGCTCACCTACCGTGGCTATGACTCGGTCGGCGCGGCGACCCTCTCGGGTGCGAAGATCGACCTGCGCAAGGATGTCGGCAGGGTGGAAGATGTGGCAGTTAAATACAAGTTTAGCGAGATGGCTGGCTCGCGCGGCATCACCCAGCTGCGCTGGGCTACCTTCGGCGAACCCTCCCAGGTCAATGCCCAACCTCACCTGGATTCGGACGGCGACCTGGTGGGGGCACACAACGGCAATGTGGTCAACAACATCGAGTTGCGCCAGCAATTCACGGCCGAAGGGATGACCGTCCGTTCGCAAAACGATGGCGAGTCCTGCGTACACGCGGTTGAGCGCTATGTCAACAAGGGCTATGATTTTATCGACGCCATCCGCCTGGCTTACGGCGATCTGCAGGGCGACTACGCATTCGTCATCGGACAGGTGAACAGCGACAAGCTCTATGCTTTTAAGAAGGGTTCCGGCTTGGTGGTCGGCATCGGAGAGGACTTCACCTGCGTCTCATCCGATCTGCCGTCGATCCTTCCATTGACCCGCCAGATTGTCCGCATGAACGACGCCGAGATCGTGACCCTCTGGCACGACCGGATCGAACTGCGCTCGGTCAAAGACGGCAGCCGCATCAGCCGCGAGCCTGAGACCATCACAGAAACGATGGATGCGGTCCAGAAGGGGGGTTACCCGCACTTCATGCTCAAGGAGATCCATGAGCAGAGCCAGGTGGCGGGCGAGGTGCTGCACATGCTGGAGGGGAGCCCTGAGGTCCAGGCGGTGATGGACAAGATGCGGTCAGCTCGCCATCTTTATTTCATTGGCTGCGGCACCAGCTACCACGCCTGCCTGGCGGGCTCGGTCTATTTTGCAAATATCGCCGGGCGGGCCGCCATCCCGGTCCTGGCGCCGCAGTTTATCCCGCAGTATGCCCCGGCGGTCAATTACAACGACGTGGGCATCTTCGTCAGCCAATCCGGCGAGACCAAGGACGTGCTCAAAGCCTTGCAGATCGCCCAGGAAAAAGGCATGACCTGCTACGGTCTGGCGAACGTCATCGGTTCGACTCTGACCAAGGCGACCGCCTTCACCCTGCCGCTGTGCTGCGGCTATGAGATCTCCGTCCCGGCAACGAAGACCTTCACCAACCAGGTGGTGACTTTCCTCTATCTGGCTTATCGACTGGCCGGAAAGGACACAGGCGCGCTGGATGCGATCCCAGCGCTAATGGAACAGACGCTGGAGATGTGTGCCCCGCAAGTGGAGGCGATCGTCGCCTCGGTCAACGTGTGGAACGATCTGTACTGCCTGGGCTACGGCGCCACCTATCCGATAGCCCTGGAGGGAGCGCTGAAGCTCAAGGAGATCACCTACGCCCACTGCGAGGGTATGCTCTCGACCGAGTTCAAGCACGGGCCGCTCTCAGCGGTCATCAGCGGCTTCCCGGTCCTGTTCGTCACGCCGCCAGGCGATGTGTCGCTGATCGTCAGCGGCATCAACGAGGTGACCTGCCGCGGGGGACGCGCCATCGCCATCGGCCAGGAGGATGCAAGCCTGCGAGCCAACGCTACGGACCTGATCACCATCCCCGCAGCCAGCCCGGAAATCTCTGCCCTGCTAACGGTCCTCCCGCTGCAATTACTCTCATACCAGATGAGCGTTGTGCGCGGGTTCGACCCTGATTTTCCGAGGAATTTGTCGAAGACGCTGACGGTGGATTAACGCGGCCTATCCAATAGACAATGTGAACACCTATCAAGGCAAAGTAATATTTCGATATGAAAAAAATTGAAAAGATCGGAGGGTCCATAACCATGCGTCACAACCGTGATGAAGTGATAGAGCGTACAATCCGGGAATTTGAGGCCCTGGACCAACTGGTTGCAGCCCTGACCGATGAGGATTGGGAGCGGTTACTCCCCCGGCCTGAGACCAAAGACCCCTGGACCGTGAAGGACGCAGTGGCCCATATCACCCACTGGAAAGCCGACGTTGCCCGGTCCATGCGGGGGCAGCGCGTGCCGCCCGAGGAACGCGGGTTAAATGAAACCGCGGGCAACCACCTCGTTTATATCCGCTGGCACGACCGTTCCCCTCAGGAGGTCCTGGCCTGGCACAGGCAGGTCCAAAAGGATGTGCTGGCCGCGCTGAAGGAAGCGCCTGAAAAATGGTTCAGCGGCAGGGAACGTAAGCCGGAATGGCCTAATGACCTTGACGGTCACTCTACTTTTCACCGGGCGAAGGATATCGAACAGGCACTGGCGGCCAGGCCAAAGCGCTGACCGGTCGACCGGTTTTGGTTGATTTTCGGGCTGGCCTCGGCCGTCTTGGGCGAATTCGAGCAAATAGTGAGGCGGCCAGCAGGATCGGCACGCCTCACCAAACTCAAAAAATCCTCTCGAGTGAGAGGATTTTTTAATTGAGTGTTGAGAATGGGAAACCGGCAGTGGAGATGGTTTTTCTATTCCCTTACATCTCATCCGAATGGGGGATGGGTCGGACAGGAACGTAATTCGGATAATTATGATTGACTTTATCTTATTATAATCTTATAATCATATTACCTTTGTATTTTTACGCCTGTTGGCTGCACAATCAGCCGAAAGGGCTGCAATCATGACTAAAAATATCTTCAGGTTGTCCGGCGGTATTATTCGGAAGCAACGGATCTATTATTCCCTCCTGGCATTATTTTTTACCCTGGTCCTGGCACTCAGTCCGGTTTTCCATTTATCGGTAGCGGCTCAGGCATCCACCCCTGTTTTATCGCTATCGGCCAGTTGCACCCCGGACGCCCAGGGATCGTTCGTGATCACCAATATCGGTTCGAATATGACCGGTCCCGGCACGTGGACCTTACTGTTGAACGGCACCCCCATCGCCAGCAATAGCTTTCAATTGAATGCAGGCGCGATCCACGAGCATCAATACCAGCGGCCTCTTCGGGACACTGGAATTAGATACTTCAGGCGGAGGAGCAGCTCCAGCCACCGTGTCCACCTTCTGCCAGTCGCCGACGGCTACGCCCACGCCTGTCCCGCCGACTATATCGCTTTCGGCCAGCTGCACCCCGGACGCCCAGGGGGTGTTCACGATCTCCAACATCGGTTCGAATATGACCGGGCCCGGCACATGGACCTTACTGCTGAACGGCACTCCCATCGCCAGCAACAGCTTTCAATTGAATGCGAACGCATCCACGAGCATCAATACCAGCGGCCTCTTCGGGACACTGGAATTGGACACTTCAGGCGGAGGAGCAGCTCCAGCCAGCGTCTCCACCTTCTGCCAGTCGCCGACGGCTACGCCCACGCCTGTCCCGCCGACTATATCGCTATCGGCCAGTTGCACCCCGGACGCCCAGGGATCGTTCGTGATCTCCAACATCGGTTCGAACATGACCGGCCCGGGTACATGGACTTTACTGTTGAACGGCACTCCCATCGCCAGCAATAGCTTTCAATTGAATGCAGACGCGTCCACGAGCATCAATACCAGCGGCCTCTTCGGGACACTGGAATTGGACACTTCAGGCGGAGGAACGGCCCCGGCGACTGTGTCCACTTTCTGCCAGTCGCCGACGGCTACGCCCACGCCTGTCCCGCCGACTATATCGCTTTCGGCCAGCTGCACCCCGGACGCCCAGGGGGTGTTCACGATCTCCAACATCGGTTCGAACATGACCGGCCCCGGCACGTGGACCTTACTGCTGAACGGCACTCCCATCGCCAGCAATAGCTTTCAATTGAATGCCGACGCATCCACGAGCATCAACACCAGCGGCCTTTTCGGGACATTGGAACTGGACACATCCGGTGGGGGGACAGCCCCGGCAACGGTATCCACTTTCTGCCAGTCGCCGACGGCAACGCCAACGAACACATCGAACGGACCTACTGCCACACCGACCGATACGCCTACGAATACGCCGACTTCCCCTACTGACACGCCGACCAACACGCCGACGAATACAACAACTGTGTCAACTGACACTCCGACCAATACGCCGACGAATACATCGATTACTTCTACTGACACGCCGACCAATACGCCGGCTACTTTTACGGCTACTTCGACCGGAACTTTCACCTCCACACAGGCACCCAGTGCCACAAAGACTCCTACGAAGACAGCGAAGGTTTACCCATCCAGGACTCCCACCAATACACTCGAAGCACACCCGTCCAGGACTCCCACCAAAACACACGAAGCTCACTCATCCAGAACCCCTACCATTACAGTCATAGTTCACCCGTCCAGGACTCCCACCAATACACACAAAGCTCACTCATCCAGAACCCCTGCCAATACACACGCAGTTCACCCATCCAGGACTCCCTTCATTACAGTCAAAGCTTACCTGTCCAGGACACCTGCCTATACACACGAAGTTCACCCATCCAGGACCCCCGCCTATGGCGTCAAAGGTCACCCGTCCAGGACACCTGCCGATACAGCCAGAGAGTACCTATTCATAACTCCCGCAGACACGGGAAAGCATCTCTCAACAATCAATGAAATACATTCCTTTATCTTAACGCCCGCCCTTACACTGACCAATGCTGGCCAGATTGTGATAACGGGTCCGACACCCACTTTTACCTCTTCATCCGCTCTGGATGGCGAGGCCGTGTCCGATCCAGTTATATCGGTCAGCGCTTTGGGAGGAAGTGTTTCCACAAATAACGGGATCGATCTCCTGGTCCGGTTGCTGACCCGTGCCTGGTTATCGTTGGCCCTTCTTTCATCGGCGATCGTGATATGGATGCAACTGCGCTGATGATTGGCCTGCAGCCAGGCCTATACTCGATCTTAATAAATAGTAAAGCCCCATTTTGGGGCTTTTTTTTCAGGAGGGCATATTGAGAGAGAAAATATACCTCGGACAAAAAGGGGACAGCCGTATTTCGTTTGGCCCTAAAAGTGGGCGGGACCGGGCTGATGCAATGGTCTTGGATTCTAATATCAAATTGTATTGAAATAAAATGTCATCTGCTCTATACTATTGATAGACATTCTACAGGCGTTGATCAATTCCGTGATCAAGCCATCCATGAGTTGATTATCAGGGTTGAAACCATGTGGTCTCTCACTATTACAAGCCCAAAAAGTGAACCTCTGCAAATTAAATTAAAATCTGGAAAAATGGTCATTGGACGTATGGTTACCAGTGACATTGTCGTGAATGATGCCGCGGCTTCGCGGAGGCACGCGGAGCTCTATTTCGACTCGATCACGGAAATGATCACGATCAACGATTTGAAAAGCTCCAATGGAACCTATGTTAATCGCCAGAGGATCAATGGGTTTTATCGTTTGCATGACGGCGATGTTATTCGCATCGGCCAAAATGAAATGCATCTGGTGAACATAACCGACGCGGCACCGGGACAGAAGGATATTTCCGGCACAACTTTATTTACACGTGAATTGGTCCTGGAGGCTGTCGATGAGCATCCCATCGCTTTGAATGACCTCACTGAGGAACTAAATACAGTTGTAGATGTCGACTCCGCCACCGATCTCGTTATCGATGTGATCAAAAAAACCATGGGAGTGGATGTCTGTGAGATCACCCTGGCTTCCAACTTCAATACGATCAACACGAATAATGCAGATAACCTGATGGTACGGACGCTCAAAAATTCTTCCCTTGAGGCTACCCCGCTGGCCCTGTGCGTTCCCGTAATCAGTGGAGAGAAACCATACGCGATCATTTATTTGGAAAGGAATCGTCCGGAGGCGCGCCCCTTTGATAAAAGAGACATGCAACTGTTGGTAGGAATCAGCCATCAAACCGCCCTGACGCTGCAGAGGATTGAACTGCTAGAGAAGGTCCGTATAGAGGGACAGATCAAGCAGCTCCTGTTGCGTTTTGTTTCGCCGGTCGAAGCCGATGATATTCTGGAAGATTACTTAAAGACTGGGGATCTGCCGGGTCTTACCGAGAAAAAAGTGACGGTATTATTTGCTGAAATTGCCGACTCGACCGGTCTGGCCGCCCGAATGGGATCGAAAAAATTCCTGTCCTATCTCGATACTTTTTATCTGGCTGCAACGCAAATCGTCTTCAAGAATAGCGGGGTGGTTAAATTATTGGGTGATGGGCTGCTGGCGGTTTTTATGGAGGTAAAGAATAAACCGAGTCATGAAGAAAGAGCTGCCATGACGGCGAGGGATATTATCGAGTTTGTAAAAAATGCTGACCCGGCTGGAATTGACCAGGCATATGTCGCCGGGATTGCCATTAATACCGGGAAGGCGATGGTCGGTTACGTCGGCACCCAGGAATGGGCAGAGTTCAATGTAGTGGGGAACCTGATAAAAATAACTTACAGAATGCAGGAATACGCCCTTCCGAATCGAATCTTCATTGGAGAAGCGACGGCGGAGGCGATCCGTAATAAGTACCCGGTGAAAAAAGCCGGCAGTCTTTCCTTGAAGATAAGTGATAAGCCGATCCAGGTCTACGAGGTCACTTTTGTTCAAACGGTGCCGTTCATTGAGCCGGAAAAAAATAATGATTTTCCGGCTGCGTTCAAGGCGATCGCTGAGAAGTTAAAGTCCCTCAGCAAATAATGCCCCACCTTTTTGTTCCACTTTGCATATGCAGCCAACCTGAAAGTGCCAAGGGGCATTTCATTTCCTGGCAATACGGCAGAAAATAATGATGACAGCTAATCCGACCTAAGTTCCAAACCAATCTCCCCCACCTATAATTCTTATTTACCTTCCCTCCATCATCTTAATAAAGGCTTTGACCACATCCGGGTCGAAAAGACTGCCGGAGTGTTTTTCGATGTAATCAATTGCGGCTTTGTGCGTCCAGTCGGTCCGATAGGGACGAATGGAAGTCAGGGCGTCATAAACATCCACGACGGCAAAGAGGCGTGCCGGGAAAGGAATTTGATCGGCGCGGAGTCCGTCGGGATAACCACTTCCATCCCAGCGTTCGTGATGGTAGTGCGGAATATCCAGTGCAAGCGTCAAATAACTTGCAGAGGAAAGCAACTGGTACGCCAGGTTGGCATGGCTTTCCAGGATCTTCCGCTCGGCTTCATCCAATGGACCCGGCTTATTGAGGATATTTTCTGATATCCCCAATTTTCCAACATCGTGCAGCAATGCTCCCCGGCGGTAATGGACAAGGTTATCCTCAGTCACTCCCATGTAGCGGGCCAGTTGGATGGTCAGGTCCACCACGCGGTAGGCATGCGCCCCACTCTCCCGGTTGGTCATTTCGAGCACCTGCGCCCAACTTTCAATGGCAGCGTCGTAGGCCTGGCTTAATTCGGCATTGGTCCGCTGCAGGTCCTGGAAGAGGGAAGAGCTGTCAATCGCTACAGCCGCCTGGCCGGCTATTGTGGCCAGAAAATCCAGCCATTCATCGTCAGGCGAAGAAAGGGTGCGCTGGTAAATTTCCAGGACTCCCCTCACCTGGCCTTTTGTGATCAATGGAACAGCGTAATAATTAGCGAATTTTTCCTGGCCGAGGACGGGTGAAAACAGGAAATCTGCTGATTGGCTGCCAAGGTCGGGGACGCTGATCGTTCGGCGTTCGAGAGCTGCTTTCCCGGCAAAGCCCTGTCCGATCATCAAGGACATGGTCTGAGGTTTTTTCGTCTGAAAACCCTGGCCGGCTGCAAACTCCAACATATGGGTGACAGGATTAAATATCAAGATATCGACTGCATCGATCCCCAATTGATTGATCATTTGCCGTAAAATGACGGAAAGGGTTACATTCAGATCAAAGCTGGATGTAATGGCGGCATCGACAGCGTGCAAGGCAGAAAGACGCCTTAATTGGCATTGGATCTGTTCGGCGTTTTTTACCCGTTCGGTCACGTCGCGGATGATGGCGACTGCGCGTGATTTATATAATGTACACAGGCGGGCTTCGAACCAACGCTCCCCCTCAGGAACTTTCAGCATGTATTCGACCGAAACAACCTTGCCCGTTTTAAGAGATTCATGAAGAGCGTGGGTAAATTTCACGCCAACTTCCGGCGGAAGGACATCTTGCACCCTCCGGCCAATGAACTTTTCAGGGGGTAAATAAAGCGCAGATGTTTTCCCTGCCCGATAATCCAGGATTTGACCGTCACCATCTATGGAAAACAGAAGGTCCGGAAAAGCGCGGAAAATCGCATCCAGTTGCAGGGTGGCATCGGATTTTTCTTGTTTGACTGCATCAGAGGCGACCACAGGATTATTTCTCCAATTTCAAACCGAACTGCTTGAGCGATAGAGTGCACGCGGGGCACGATGATCCCCCTGGATCACCGCGCCCCATCCCGCCGCGCATCAAGTCTTGGCCGCTCAGAGTACGTAACAGTCGGTCTTCTGAACGGAAGAAGTCACGTTAGCAGGTAGATACTCTTCGAAGGTCCGCGACAATTGGCCGGCAAGATCGGTCAGCGAGTTGGTGCGGATGGAAAGGATAAGATCGCGTTCTCCATCTGAGAACGAAAAATCTTCACCCTGGAAACCGCCCTTGATGGCCGTATCCGGATCTTTAAGCAACAAGTCGCAGAATTTTGGGTTGATGACCGCGGCTGCCATCAGGCGGCTTAATTCCATGCGGTCATCCGGTTGATCCTGGAGCATTAAAGAGATGGTGGGTTGGTACGTCTTGGTCGGTAACATTCGGCCTCCTTTAAAATCTTTCCTGTTGTTCGCAATGGTCTGCCCTGGCTGGCAATTAGCCAGAAGGCTCCGGCTGCGATGACGATATCTCCCAGGCTAAAAGCAACCTGGTACGGGGAACTCTTGGGCAGCAAAAAACGGTCCGAAAGCCACTCTAGATGAGACTGCGCCGGCTCCAGCAAGATATCCTTGCTAAAGCCGACGCGGTTGCCGAGAGGGATCGATTCAACGGCTTCCTGCGATGCTAGACGACTTGCAGTCTGTGGACTGATGGGCATGAAGCCTCCGTTGGCAGCAATGACGAGTAAATTGAGCGCCAGCCCGAGGGCCAGCAGCCAGGTTCCAGCCAGGTGCCGGTTAAGCCAGCAAAAGATCAGCAGCAATATTTGTGAACTAACGAGCCCGACAGAAACCCACAGGTTGGGAAGACGCGATCGTGTGGCTGGCAAGTAAAAAGCAATGAATTGGGGAATGAAGCCGACTATGACCAGCCACACGCCACGAAGCGGGGGAGAGTCCACGACCGGTGTTGCCAGCGGGCGAGGAGCACTCCTGCCGCCATCCCAACCAGAATGGCGGTGAGTAGTATCAAATTTTAGCGCGATCCAAGGGCGCTATCAGCTGGTGCGCCAGCGCCAAGGACGAACAGGACCAATGCAAGCAGAGCAAAAGCGAACTGGATGTGCTGGCGGTTAATTTTCTGGGCGAATACAGAGAGTTTAAAAAGTTGAGTTTTCATGGGCCACCTTTCGTTTGATCAGTATGTACAAAATGATACAACCCGGCAGGCTGCAAAAGTGGCTTCAAAATGGGTTTCGAAAATTAATTTCCCCCCGGGCTATGATGGATTGCAATGTTTCTCAGGCAGTTAGTCGGTGGTACAAAATTTCTGTTTCATTTGAAGGTACCATATCCAGTTGTGAGTACAAGGAGGCCCGGCAAGCCTGGTATTGCCAGATAACCGCCAGGCGGTCTCCCAGATCGGCATGAAGCTGCATTGCCAGACAGTGGATATCTTCCCGGCAAGGATCGATCTTCAGGGCTTCCTGGCAGGAATGCAAGGCAGCCTGTAAATCTCCAGCCAGGCGTTGTGATTCAGCTAATTGTTCCAAGGCCTCCACACAAACATGGTCCAATCGCTCGCGTTCGGGCCAAACCCAGGTGGCGTCGATATCCTGCAGGTAGGGTCCGCTCCTGTATTCAGCGGCTGCCCGGAGATGAGATATTTTTTCTCCCACCCGCGAGGTGGCGTTGGACCTGGCCAAATGGGCAGTAAAGTTTTCGACATCATACTCGTAATCAAGGAGTTGATTGAAGTGATAGTGGTTGTTTTCGAACAGGATCACATTTTGCCCTAGGGCATGCCGCAGCCGGTAGAGGTCATTTTTAAAGCGGAGCTTGAGCTGGGCGGCATCCATATCCGGCCAGATGGTTTCGCCTATCTCCTCCTTTGTGAGGGGGTGTGTGGCTGACAGGATGAAAAAGAACAGCTCCCGAACGGATGAAGTCTTCCATTGTGATAATGTTACCATCTTTCCATTGACGCGCACGCGCGCTTTTCCGAAGGCCTGGATGGTCAGATGGGGGGCCTGGATGGGGACGGTATTCAGCAACCGGCGCAGACGTTTCCGCAAAGCCGGCAGATGAGCCTCGGCCTGGGAAACACGCAAGAGCCAGGGGCTCAAGAGCGGCTCAATTTCCTCTACGTCCATTAAACCGGTGAGAAGTGAACGCGCCCGCCGGAGGGTCTGAATGACCGGGACCGACATTGGCTGGGACTGTGCAGCCTCCAGCATAATTTTAAGGTGAGAACGGGCTGCCTCGATATTTTTGATGCCTAAGAAGGCTGCAGCCAACCAGATATGAGCCATATTTGCTTCATTGGCCAGGTCCCCCTTTTGGAAGAATTCCAGAGCCTGCTCCAGGTCAGTGATGGCCGCCGCAGGCCTTGCCTCAGCCAGGTGCAGGCAACCGTATTCCAAATAGAAAAGGCCATATTCGTAATTGGATCCGGCTGCCCGGATCAACGTCTCCACCTCATCGAGGTAAAACCGGGCTTCCTTGAACCGGTTTTGCAACCGTGCCAGACGAGCCCGGACGAATCTCAAGTAATTCGCAATAAATTGATAATGTATTTTCTTTAGAATTTCAGCCGCATCGGCATACGTCAGGCCGGCAGATTCGAATTCATCCAAATCTATGTAAATATCCCCCAGGCTGGTGAGGAGCAAGGCTTCCTGGCGGGGTGAATTAGCCTCACGGGCACTCACCACTCCCTTCTCGTATGCCCGGACAGCCTGTTCATACTCACCTTGTTGGTGATATATCACCCCCATGTTGTTCAGCACATTCGCCTGGGCCAGGACGTTGTTTCCTTTCCTGAAGGTATTCAGCGCCTGTTCATAATAATGCAGGCCGGTGGAATTATTTCCAATGTAACTGAAAGCCAGCCCCAACTCCATTTGCAATCGTCCAATGCTTTGTTCCTCCCCCAATCGCTCATATAATCGCAGGGAATTTTCCAGGGAGGGGATCACTTCTGCGATCTGCCCTAACTGGTAAAGGTTAAGCCCTTTGAGCCGTTCTGCTTCAGCCAGGTATGCTTGCCATGCGGGTTGAGCTTTACTCAAACGCAGAATTTCATCACAGTCCAGGAGTGAATTGGCGTAATCACCCAAAAAACGCCGCGTAGAGGCACGGCGGATCAGGGCAAGCGCCAGGCCTCCGAGATCTTCTGCCTGTTGAAATTTCAGGATGGCCTGATCGAGCAAAGTCGCTGCGGCAGGCGCGTCACCTACGGCATTGAGGAATCCACCTTGGAGGGAAAGCAAATGCGGGCGGGCCTCATTCAAACCGGCAGGCAGATCGTCCAGCCATGTCTGCAGGGTGATCAGGCGCTCGCTGACAAGCAAAACTGTTCCGGCCTGTTCCACCAGATCGACCATTGAATCGGGGTTGCCCAACTGGCGATAGATGGCATAGGCTTTTTCCCACTCATGCCGCTCCCTGTAGATCTCGGCCAGACGGGTAAGAACCGCCTGGGCTTTTTCCGGCTCTTCCTCGCGGATGCGTTCCTGCAGGAACTCCTGGAAGAGATGGTGGTAGCGGATCACTTTCCCATCCACACCAACCGGCAGGACGAATAAATTGTTCTGCTGGACGGTCTTCACAAACCTTTTCCAGTGCCCCGGACCAAAAACTGCCGTGCACAGATCAGGATCAATTTCATCCAACAAAGAGGTCAGAAGGAGGAACTGGCGTAATTCAGGAGGTTGTGGCGAAAGGACCTGTTGATCGAGATAATCAGCCAGGTTCACACCAGCGGCGCGGGAGGCGCGCGTTAAATCTGGTATTCCGCTGGTCGCTCTGTTGGCGGAAAGGTGCAAACCGGTGATCCATCCTTCGGTCTGGCGCATAAGCTCTTCCAGGACGTGATCGGCCAGGGTGATCTTGTAATCCATTTCAAAGAGAGAACGGATCTCGGATGATCGGAAAGCCAGTTGTTCCAGGTCGAACCCGCTGACCTGCTGGCGGGCTACCATGATGGTGATGTCCGGCAAGGTCGGCAAACGGCGGGACAAAAGGATCACGTGGCAGTTTTCGCCCGCCAGGTAAACGAACCGGCTGAACAGGTCGCGGATGTAGGGGATGGTGTCCACGAATTGATAATCATCCACCACCAGGGCGAAATGCTCATCTATCTGGCTGTCGATCTCATTTACAAGGGCAGAAAGAAGGTGTTCTGTTTCCTGCTCGATACCGGTCAGGCTTCTCAGGACGGTTTTCGATTGTTTACCAAACTTTGGAAAGCGCTGCTCCAGCGCGGCAATGAGATAAGCGCAGAATCGCTGGGGATCCTTATCGAGGGCATCCAACGAGAGCCAGCAAATGGGCATCCTGGATTGGCGGGCAAAATCCACCAGCAGCGTGGTCTTGCCGTAGCCGGCGGGAGCAGCAACGATGATGAGTTTCTTGTCAAGCAGATCATCGAAAAGCGCCAACAGCCTCGCCCGGTGCAGGATCTCCGGTCGGAGAGCGGGGACGGTGATCTTTGTGCGGCTGAGAGGTAATTCAGTTGAGGTCATATCCGATTGGACAATTTTACCCTTTTCCGGGCCGCGTTGCAGGTTAACTCTATCGGCAACCTTTCTTGGGGTATACTCTGCCTGAGCAATCCCCAAGGATTATTATATATGAAACAACTCCTCCAGAACATACGCAACGGGAAGACCACCATTGCCGAAGTGCCCGTACCGACGCCTCCACCCGGAATGGCACTTGTAAAGGTGTCCGCCTCCCTTGTTTCGGCAGGGACCGAGCGGATGTTGGTCGAGTTCGCTGAAAAAAGCCTGGCCGGCAAGGCGCGGTCACGACCCGACCTGGTCCGCCAGGTACTCGATAAAGCCCGCCGGGAGGGCATCGCCCCGACGCTGCGGGCGACCTTCAACCGTCTCGATCAGCCGATGACGCTGGGTTACTCTTCCGCGGGCACGATCACCGCCGTGGGAACGGAAATGGAGGGTTTTAAGATCGGCCAGCGGGTGGCATGTGCGGGCGGCGGCTATGCCGTCCATGCCGAATATAACCTGGTGCCGCGCAACCTGCTCACGCCTCTGCCGGATGGAGTTGATTTCGAGGCAGCCGCTTTTACCACCCTAGGCGCGATTGCCTTACACGGTTTCAGGCTGGCGAAGCCGCAGGTGGGGGAAAGCGTGGCGGTGATAGGATTGGGCCTTTTGGGATTGCTGGCGGTCCAGATCGCCGCGGCAGCAGGCGGCCGGGTGATTGGGGTGGATATTGACCCCAGGCGGGTGGAGCTGGCAAAGGGTTTCGGTGTGCAGGCTGTGCCCCGTGAGCAGGCGGAAGAGGCGGTGCAGGCCTTCACCTCCAACCTGGGGGCGGATGTAGTCCTGATCTGCGCGGATACCCCCTCCAATGACCCGCTGGAACTGGCCGGAGCGATCGCCCGCAACCGGGCCAAAATCGTGGCCACCGGCGCGGTCGGCCTGACCATGCCGCGGAAGATTTATTATGAAAAAGAGTTGAACTTTATCAACTCGCGTTCTTATGGCCCCGGCCGCTATGACCCGGCCTACGAAGAAAATGGGCAGGATTACCCCATCGGTTACGTGCGTTGGACCGAGGGACGCAATTTTCAGACCATTGTGGAATTATTGGGAAGTGGAAGGTTAAATGTCGCCTCCTTGATCAGCCATCGGTTTCCGATTGAAAGAGCTGCAGAAGCGTATGAGGTTATCACCGGAAAAAAGAAGGAGTCGTTCCTGGGGGTGTTGTTGAAATACAGTGATGCGCCGGACGGAAAAATGGCGGCCCGGGTGGAATTTGACGCCCCCAGGCAGCCGCAGGCGGCGGTGAAGCTGGGAGTTTTGGGGGCGGGGCTGTTTGCCAACGCCACCCTGCTGCCGGCGATCAAAAAGCAAAAAGAGGTCGACCTGGTCGGCATCGCCTCCGTGAGCGGGCTGCATGCACAACACTCCGGCCAGAAGTTTGGCTTCGCCTATGCCGCTTCGGATGACGAACAGCTCCTGAACGACCCGAAAATAAACACGGTCGCCATCCTGACCCGTCACAACACCCACGCCGAACTGGTCCTAAAAGCTCTACAGGCGGGAAAGAATGTATTCGTGGAGAAACCGCTGGCAATTAATCGAGAGCAGCTATCAGCAGTCAGCGAAGCGTTGATGGTGGATAGTTGTCCTCTTTTGACCGTTGGTTTCAACCGGCGTTTCGCCCCTCTGGCGGGCGAACTGGTCGGTTTCCTGGCGGAACGCTGGGAACCATTGCATGCCCACTACCGGATCAACGCCGGTGCTCTCCCGCTCAACCACTGGACCCAGGATCCGGCGGTAGGCGGCGGGCGGATCATCGGTGAAGGCTGTCACTTCGTGGATTTCATCATTTTCCTGGTCGGGTCCGTCCCGGTCACCGTGACCGCCAGCGCACTGCCGGATGGTGGAAAATATCGGGAGGATAATGTTTCGATGACTTTCACCTTTGCCGATGGTTCGATCGGCGTGGTGGACTATCTCGCCAACGGCGACAAGTCTTTCCCCAAAGAAAGGCTGGAGGTGTTCTGCGGGGGGCGCATTGCCGTGCTGGAAGATTTCCGCTCGCTGGAAATGGTGCGAGATGGACATCGCAAGACGATCAGGCAGGCGCAGGCCAAGGGTTGGTCTGAGGAGTGGGCGGCTTTTTCGAAGGCCATCCGCACCGGCGCAGGGCCGACCATCCCCTACGAACAGCTTATTGGGGTGACAAAAGCCACCTTTGCAGCGATAGAATCTCTGCGCAGTGGGAAGCGCGTTGAGGTGGAGTAGATGCATATTCTAGAGAAATCCCTCGACCAGAATGCCCGGAAGGAATATGGAGGATGGAGAGTAAGCTGATACCTGCTGTCATAGAAGGTCCATTGCTGGGTCAATCTGAGGTCTGTGTTCCCCTCCTGAGGCTCCTGCCGGGGTGGTTCGGCATGGAAGAAAGCATTCTGGAATATGAACGGGAGATCGGATCTTTGCCGACCTTCCTGGCCAGGGCCGGAGAGAAGCTGGTCGGCTTCATCAGCGTAAAGCAGCATACCCCTTATTCGGCGGAAATTCTCGTGATGGCTGTTCACCCCGAAGTGCATCGCGGCGGCATCGGGCGGGGACTGGTGGAGGCGGCCGAGGCATATGCGCGCGGGCTGGGGATCGAATATATGCAGGTCAAGACGCTGGGGCCGTCCCGTGAAGATGAGGGTTATGCAGGCACGCGGGCCTTCTACCAGGCCCTGGGGTTCCGCCCGCTGGAAGAATTCAAGCAGATCTGGGATGAGAATAATCCCTGCCTGATCCTGGTCAAGCGGTTGTGAGCATGGATTATCTTTTAAATCTACGCAAATTCGTAGGCCACGCTCCCCTGCAGATGGTGGGCGCGGCCACCCTGATCGTGGATGCAGAAAACCGGCTGCTCCTAATGAAGCGTTCTGATAGCGGCTGCTGGGGCCCGCCGGGAGGGGCGGTGGAGTTGGGCGAGGTTCTCGAAGCGGCTGCCCGCCGCGAAGTTCGTGAAGAAACGGGACTGGAACTGGGCGAGTTGAGTTTTTTCGGGGTTTTCTCCGGCCCCGACCTTTTTTACCGCTACCCTAACGGCGACGAGGTTTATAACGTCACCATTGTCTATTTGACTCACACCTCGCCTGGAAAGGTGCAACTGAACCACGAGCACACCGAATGGGGCTGGTTCGCGCCTGCGGAAATACCGGAAGATCTCAGCCCGCCGATCAAACCAGTCATTGAAAAGTTCAAGAAATCCATCCCCTGAGTTAGGATTCCCCCCATGCCAGTCAAACCCTGGAAAATCCTTGCATCCAACCATATCCATAAGAACGTGCGCATTGACCAATGCGAACTGCCGGATGGGAAGGTTATCGATGGTTTTGTGCTTGAGTTTGGCGACTGGGCCACGGTGGTGCCGCTCACCCCGGACAAGCAAGTCGTGCTGGTGAGACAATACCGGCACGGCATTCAGAAAACGATCCTGGAAATCCCGGGCGGCGCCAAGGAGGCGGCCGATGAAAGCCCCCTGGCGGCGGCCAGACGGGAATTGCTGGAGGAAACCGGCTATGCCAGCGACAATTTCATCCAAATCGGCAAGGTCTGCCCGAACCCGGCCAACCAGACCAATTTCATATATTTCTTCCTGGCGTTGGATGTAAAAAAGGTGGCCGAACAACACCTGGATGATACGGAAGAGATCGAAGTAGAACTGAAACCGTTGGAAGAGGTCATCTGCATGGCCAAAAATGGCGACCTGCTCCAGTCGATGCAGGTCAGCGCGGTCTTCTTTACCCTGGCTTATTTGAAGCGGATAGGATGACATGTCGTCTTCCCTGATCAATGCCATCCAGGCGTTAAATGAGTTGGGCTACCAACCCGTGGCGCTCAACGCCCTCTACCGGTTTGGGTTGGCGACGGGACATTATAAGAGGCTGGAGAGCAGGGACCAGAAATTGGTAAACGGTAAGGGGGAAATTGGCAAGAGGCAATTGAATGAGCTGTTCACCTTCCCAACACCTGCAGAACTGCAAATTATTTTAGGGGACGTTGGAAAAGCGGACCTGCTTTCCCAGGCTGAAGAGATCATGGCCGGAAAGGTGCGCCTCTTTGGGGGCGAGCCGGTGGAATTAACGCTCAGCCTTCCTGGAAAACTGGAACATTGGACCGCCTATGAGACTGGCAAGGCTGACCTGCGGCCTTTCACCTCGGATGTTAAATTCCTGTGGGAACCGGCCCGCTTTGGCTGGGCCTTCACGCTTGGTCGCGCCTATTGGCTGACAGGCGCTGAAAGAACGGCCGAGACCTTCTGGCATTATTTCGAGCAGTTTACAGACTCCAATCCCGCTTATCTAGGCCCGCAGTGGATGTCGGGTCAGGAAGTGGCATTGAGGTTGATGGCATTTGCCTGGGCCGGCCAGGCTTTCGCGGCGGCGCAAGCCTCCACGCCGGAAAGGCAGGCCCGGCTGGCCGGGTCCGTGGCAGAACATGCACGGCGTCTCCCGCCCACACTCGTCTATGCCCGTTCGCAGCAAAACAATCACCTGCTGGCAGAAGCAGCCGGTCTTTTCACCGCCGGGCTGGCATTGCCGGACCATCCGGCCGCGCTTAAATGGCAAAGGATGGGCTGGGAATGGTTGAACCGCGGCCTCAGGGAACAAATAGACGGCTACGGGGAATATTCCCAGCACAGCACCAATTACCACCGAGTGATGCTCCAGCTGGTGTTATGGGCGAATGCATTGGTCCGTAATAACGATGTAGATCGTTACTACCGCTGGCCGCGCCAGACGAACGACGCCATTACCCGCTCCATCCATTGGCTGCTGGCGCTGCTCGACCCCGATTCCGGCCGAACTCCCAACCTGGGCGCCAATGACGGGGGATATATTTTCCCCTTAACCACTGGCTCCTTCAGCGATTACCGGCCCGTCCTTTATGCCGCCGCCCGCGCCTTCCTGAACTATGACCTGCCTCACGGGCCATGGGATGAGCTGTCCCTCTGGTTTGACATTCCATTGGTACACAAGAAGTATGTCCAATTTCCGCGTTATATCGGCGACCAGATCTATGGCAAAGATTCATGGGCGTATTTGCGGACAGCGCAGTTCACCACCCGGCCCTCCCACGCCGACCAGCTACACCTTGACCTGTGGTGGCGTGGTTTGAACGTCGCCCAGGATGCGGGAACGTACGCCTACAATGCCGAGGCGCCCTGGGATAACAGCCTGACCACTGCGAGGGTGCACAACACGGTGACGGTCAATGACCGCGACCAGATGGACCGTGCCAGTCGATTTCTTTACCTGGGCTGGGTCAACGCTTACCGCCAGAGTAACTTTGAACCCGACCCGGCCGTCCTCCAGCGCGTGCGCGGGCGCTACCGGAACCCCCGCCAGGGCTACCGGCATACGCGCCTTGTGACCGTTTTTTCCGACGGACATTGGCGGATCGAGGATGAGATCCTGTCGTTGCGATGGCTGCGCTCTCTTTTTCCTCATCCGCCTTCCCTTTTCCGGCTGCAGTGGCTGCTGCCGGATTGGGAGTGGCAGGCCGAGAAAAGTGAGTCGCTCTTCGAAATGCGGCTCAAATCCCCCCAGGGTTGGGTGACTCTGACCCTCCGGGGGCGGTCGCAATCCGACCCCCAGGACTCCCGTATCACTCTCTTCCGGGCGGGCGAGCCGGTCTATGGAGACCTTCCGGCTTCGGACGACCCCACCCGGGGGTGGGTGTCGCCCACTTACGGAGTGAAAGTTCCGGCCCTCTCCCTGGCCATTGAAGCCAGTTCCCCAGATGATGTACAATTCATCAGCGAGTATATTTTTCCATGAGCTATAGAGCGGCAATCGTCCTCATTGAAAATGGACAGATCGCCCTGGTGGAGCGTCACCGCCAGGGGCGGCATTATTTCACCTTTCCGGGCGGGCACGTGGAGCCGGATGAGACGCCCGAACAGGCAGCCGTCCGCGAAACGGAAGAGGAACTTGGCCTGCAGGTGGCGGTCAGGCGCCTGGTCGCTGAAATCTGGTGGCACGATAAACCTCAGTATTACTATCTGGTGGATGCCATCGGGGGAATTTTCGGCACCGGCACAGGCGAAGAAATGCTCGGGCCTCTGCCAACGAAGGGGCTGTACAAACCCATCTGGATGCCGCTGAAGGACCTGCTGGATAAGCCGGTGCTGCCGCGCTCCATGGCGCAGCTCACTGTAGAGGCCCAGTCTTCCGGCTGGACTGAACCGGCGATCGTTCTCCACGACGAAGAATAACATGCATATCCTTTTGATCCACCAGGCCTTCGCAGCTCTCCATGAGCCCGGCGGAACGCGCCACCACGAACTGGCGCGTTACCTGGCCGGGCATGGTCACCAGGTGACGGTCATCACCAGCCGGGTGAGTTACTTGACCGGAAGTGCTGTTTCCCCCCAACCCCTCCCTCCCGACCCCTCCGCCTCCGGCCTGTCCTCTCGGGGTCAGGTGCTTCGCGATCCGGCAGATGCAAGTATCAGGATACTTCGAGTTTACACGGTTCAAGCGCTGCATAAATCCTTCGTTCACAGGGTCTTCGCTTTCCTGTCTTTCATGACAGCCTCGTTCTTCGCCGGCCTGGGCGTGAAGAAGGTGGACCTGGTGTGGGGCACCTCCCCCCCCATCTTCCAGGGGGTGACGGCGTGGGCGCTGGCGCGGTTGAAAAGAAAACCGTTCCTGTTCGAAGTGAGGGACCTGTGGCCCACCTTCGCGATTGCAGTGGGGATACTCAAAAACCCTTTGCTGATCAAAATATCTCTCTGGCTGGAGCGGTTCCTTTACGGCCATGCTGACCGGGTGATCGTTAACAGTCCCGGGTACGTGGCGCACGTCAGTGAGCGGGGAGCCAGGCGGGTGGAACTCGTTCCGAATGGGGCCGATCCGGAGATGTTCGACCCTCTTGATGATGGAGCCTCATTCCGGTCGGACCACCAACTGCAGGGCAAGTTCGTCGTGCTTTATGCAGGGGCACACGGGATGTCCAACGATCTGAATGTAGTCTTGGACGCGGCCCGTTTGCTGCAATCGCAGGCACCTGAAATTCGCCTCGTTTTTCTCGGCGACGGGAAAGAAAAGCCGGCCCTGCAAAAACGAGCCGAAGCGCTGGGGCTGAAAGACGTGCTCTTCCTGCCGCCGGTGGCCAAATCCGAAATGGCGGCGGCCCTTGCCGGCGCGGATGCATGCCTGGCCATTCTCAAGCCGATCGAAGAATACAAGACCACTTATCCGAACAAGGTCTTTGATTACATGGCAGCCGGCAGGCCGGTGGTCCTGGCGATAGATGGAGTCATTCGCCAGGTGGTGGAGGCGGCTGGTGGCGGAATTTTCACCGAACCGGGGGATCCGGCCGCATTGGCAGAGTCGATCTGCACATTGGCAGCGGATAGAGGCAATGCCCGCCGGATGGGTATGGCGGGGCGGAGGTACCTGGAGGAACATTTCAGCCGGGCAGCCATTGCAGAGAAACTGACCGGTATTCTCGAGGGGATGGGCGCATGAAGAAGTTCGATCTCCGTTTGTGGGCGGCCCGGCTCCTGATCGCCATGGTGGTGGGCTGGAACCTGGAATGCGCCCTGGTCTTTTTGCTTAAGCCGGGGGCTTATGCACCCGCATTCGAACTGGTGGGAATTCCGGGGGAAGCGTCGGTGCGCGGCATGGCGGTATTGTTCGTGATGTGGAACATCCCTTATCTGGTGGCGCTGCGGCAGCCCCGCCTGCACAAAGTCTCGCTGTGGGAAGCGCTGGCGATGCAAGTTGTGGGGCTGATCGGGGAAAGTCTCATCCTGCTGTCGATCCAGGTGGGATATCCATTATTGCATACGTCACTGGTCCGCTTTATCGTTTTCGATGCAGCCGGGGTGGTGCTGTTGATAGGGGCCATGCTGTTGGGGCGTAAATAACCGATTGCCTGCTGCCCCCCAGAATATCAACAAAACGCTGGTTACCCGGTTGGCGGCGGGGTTGTATAATTTGTCTGAAAGGAAGGAATTATATGCCCATCATCAGCTTCGACCGCTTCTATCGCTACGACGACTTGACCCGCCTGTTGCACGAATACGCAGCGGAATATCCGGGCCTGCTCAAAATTGAATCCATTGGGAAAAGCCACCAGGGACGCGATGTCTGGCTGCTGACAGCCACGAATTTTGCCAGCGGGCCGGATCAGGAGAAGCCGGCCTTGTGGGTGGACGGCAACTTGCATGCCTCGGAGGTGGCTGGTTCGACCGCCGCGCTGTATTTCATTCAATCGCTGGTCAACCGCTACGGCAAGGATAAAACGGTTACCGAATGCCTGGACACGCGCGTTTTTTACATCGTCCCGCGGGTCAACCCGGACGGGGCCGAGTGGGCGCTGGCCGACCGGCCTAAGATCATCCGCTCGAGCACGCGGCCCTATCCCTATAACGAGGAACAGACGGAGGGTCTCATCGCCAATGAGGACATCGATGGCGATGGGCGCGTCCTGACCATGCGGCTGGCCGACCCCAACGGGGCCTGGAAAGCCCATCCGGAGGACCCCCGTTTGATGATCCGGCGTGACCCGGTGGAAACGGGCGGGACCTATTACCGGCTGCTGCCGGAAGGGTTGATGAAAAACTTCGACGGTGTTACCATCCAGGTGCGGGGTCCCAAGGAAGGACTTGACCTGAACCGCAACTTCCCGGTGGCCTGGCGGCAGGAGAACGAACAATCCGGCGCGGGCCCTTACCCGGTCAGCGAACCGGAGTCGCGCAATATTGTGGATTTCATCGTCCGGCATCCCAATCTCACCGGCGTGGTTACATTCCATACTTACAGCGGTGTGATCTTGCGGCCCTACGACGACCGCGCGGATGAGGAATTGCCGGCTGAAGACTTGTGGACTTATAAGAAGATAGGCGAGAAGGGCACGACGCTGACCGGTTACCCGAACGTCTCCACTTTCCATGAGTTCCGCTACCATCCCAAGACGGTCACCACCGGCGGCTTCGACACCTGGATGTACGACCACCTGGGCATGTTCGCCTGGACGGTGGAAATCTGGAGTCCCATGCGCCAGGCGGGTATCAAGGACTATAAATACATCGACTGGTTCCGCGAGCATGCGCTGGAGGACGATCTTAAGCTGATGAAATGGAATGATGAAGTTCTTGGCGGAAAGGCCTACGTCGATTGGTATCCCTTCGACCATCCCCAGTTGGGCAAAGTGGAATTGGGCGGGTGGGACACGCTGAACTCTTGGACCAATCCACCCCTGGATTTCCTGGAAAAGGAAGTGGCGCTCTTCCCCGAGTGGGTGCTGTGGCACCTGCTCATTTCGCCGAAACTGGCGCTGCGCCAGGTGGAGGTCAAGCCGCTGGGGGCCGGGACTTATCGGGTGCGGCTGGTGGTGGAAAATACCGGCTGGCTGCCGACTTACGTCACCAAGAAAGCCGTGGAGAAGAAGGTCTCGCGCGGCGTGATCTGCGAGATCGAGCTGCCGGAAGGGGCGACGCTGCAATCCGGCAAGGTGCGTGAGGACCTGGCTCAATTGGAAGGAAAGGTATACAAATCCGCCCTTTCCGATCCATGGGAAGGCAGCACGGACGACCGGCTGAAGGTGGAGTGGGTGGTGAATGCGCCCAATGGCGGAAAAGTGAGCCTGGTCGCCCGGCACGAGCGCGCCGGGGTGGTGCGGGCGGAAGTGGAACTTAAATCATAGGATCGATGGAGGTTTGACCATTTACAATAAAAAAGCCGAGGCGATAGACCTCGGCTTTCTTTCTTCCATGAGTCTGAATTACCCCATCTTGCCGGTCAGGTAGGACTCGGTCAGTTCCTTCTCCGGGCGGGTGAAAAGTTTATGCGTCGGCGCGAACTCGACCAGTTCACCCAGCCAGAACAGGCCGGTGTAGTCCGAGACACGCCCGGCCTGCTGCATGTTGTGGGTCACGATGACGATGGTGTATTTTTGCTTCAACTCGGCAATCAAATCCTCGATGCCGCCGGTGGCGATGGGGTCGAGCGCCGAAGTGGATTCATCGAACAGGATGACCTCCGGTTTGACCGCCAGGACGCGGGCGATGCAGATGCGCTGCTGCTGGCCCAGCGAGTAGCCGAGCGCACTGGCGTTTAAATCGTCTTTGACTTCCTCCCACAAGACGGCATCTTCCAGGCTCTTCTGGACGATCTCGTCCAACTGCGATTTGCCTCGCACCATGCCGAGCACACGTGGCCCGAAGGCCACATTATCGTAGACGGATTGGGGGAATGGATTCGGTTTTTGGAAGACCATGCCCACCCGCTGGCGGAGTTCGGCCACGTTGTAATCCGCCGCGTAGATGTCTTTATCCTCGAGCAGGATTTTCCCTTCCACCCGTGTCCCCGGGATGGTGTCGTTCATCCGGTTCAGGCAGCGCAGAAAGGTGGTCTTGCCGCAGCCCGAAGGTCCGATCAAAGCTGTGACCTGGCGCGGCAGGATGTCCAGATTGATTTTGGACAGGGCCAGTTTCGGGCCGTAATAGAAATCTAATTCGCGAACAGAAAAAACGGAGCCTGATTTATCCACAGCATTCATTTTACACGATTTGAGAGACATTCACGCGTTGGACGCTGACACCCAGGTTGTCAGCATGGTCGCTGACGCGTTCCAGGTTGCGCAGCATTTCAGTAAAGATAACGTTTGCTTCCGGGCAGCAAACGCCTGCTGCCAGCCGTTCGATATGTTTCTGGCGGGTTTGTGAGTAGAGGTGGTCAAAATCATGTTCCAGCCGGCAGACTTTGTGGGCCAGGGTTCGGTCACTATCCCGGAAAGCCTGGATGGAGAGTGCATACGTGTTATGTACGTGTTGAGATAATTTTTCCATATCCTGGATCGCCTGTGGGCTGAAAGCCACATCGTTATCGATGCGTTCCAGTGCAAACTGGGCCAGATCTTCGGAAAGATCGCCGACGCGCTCGATGTCGATCAACAGGTTTTTGATCTGGAAACAGCGGTTCTGTTGGTCCACGCTCAGGTCGCCTTGCATGAGTGTGTTAATGAAGGAGTTCAAAGCTTTATAAATTGGATCAATGAATTCGTCCTCTCGATTAAGCACCTGCCGGGCTAGCGTTTCATCTTTATTGATCAGTGCCTGGCATCCTTGTTCGAACATTTCAGCGGAGGCTTCCCCTAGACGTGTCAGCTCGCGCGCAGCTTCGGTCAATGCCACGGAAGGGACGCTGTATTGCATTTCGTCAATATAAGCTGTCAGTTTGGGCTTCTCGTCCTTCGTACTGGCTGGGACCAATTTTCTTGCGACCCAGGCAATCTGTTTAACAAAGGGAAATAGGATTACGGTCACTATCACATTGAAAATTGTGTGTGCATTGGCTACCTGGCGCGCCAGGTCGGAAGATGTGTGGCTGATCAGATTGGCATATGGTGAGATGAAAGGAAGGAACAGCAATACGCCGAACACATTGATGGAAATTTGAGCCAGCGATGCTTGGCGGGCGGCCCTGGAGAGGCGCAGGGAGGCGATCAACCCTGTAACGCAGGAACCGATGTTGGCCCCCAGGATAATTCCCACCGCGCCTTGGATCGTAATGCTGTTACTCATCCCCATTGCCACGGTCATGCTGGTGACAGCTGTGCTGCTCTGTGTGAGTGACGTCATGATCAACCCGGCCAGGATCGCCACCATGGGGTACTTCCCCATCGCCAGCATACTACTCGCCACCCAGGGGATTTCTATCAACGATCCCAATGCCCCCGACATGATGGTCATTCCAAGGAAAATGACTCCTATACCAAAAAGGATCTCCCCATACTTTTTCCAGTCACGGTGTTGGAAAAATTCCAGTAATATCACTCCCAGAACAACGAAAACCATATTGAAGTTGCCAATTTTGAAAGCAACGATCTGTGCTGTGAGCGTTGTCCCAATTTCCTGACCGAGCATGACACTGATGGATTGCTCGACTGTCATCAGGTTGGCATTTATCAACCCGATCATGGTGACCATCAGCAGGCCGCTGCTGTGGATCAAGGCGGTGGCTACAGTTCCAAAGAGGGTGCTTTTTATACGTCCGCTGATGGCCTTATCCAGCCATTTTTGGATTTTCGCGCCGGTTATTTTTTCCATCCCCGAATTGAGCAAACGGATACCGTAGAGAAAAAGCGCCAATCCCCCCAGGATTTCCAGGAAACCAATCATTGTATTCTCCGGTAGAGTTAGTTGTCCCTGTTTGTTGGCGGCATAAGCGCTATATAAAAATCCGCACCCATTGGAACATCCCAATTCTACCTTTCTTTTGTACGGAAAGACCTGTTAAATGCCTTATAATTCGGGGGATGAAATTCTTTCGGATCACCTCTTTTATTATCTTTTTAGCGCTTCTCTCTGCATGCCAACCATCATCCGGGTCAGGCTCCTCCAAGCCTCAGGCATCGAGCTACATTCAAAACAAAGGCTCCGACACCCTGGTCAACCTGGCGCTGGCCTGGGCCGAGCGTTACCAGGCGGATAATCCCGGCATCAGCATCTCTGTGACCGGCGGCGGCTCGGGGACCGGCATTGCCTCGCTGATCAACGGGACTGTGGATATTGCCAACGCCTCCCGCCAGATGCAAGCCGGCGAGATCGACCAGGCCAAGGCCAAGGGGTTTGACCCGGTCGAGTTCGTGGTGGCCAGGGATGCCATCGCCGTGATCGTCAACCCGGCCAATCCGGTCAGCAAGCTGACCATCCAGCAAATTTCCGATATTTACAGCGGTAAATATAACAATTGGTCCCAGGTGGGGGGGAGGATAGACCGATCGTGCGCCTATCGAGGGAGGTCAATTCCGGCACGCACGTTTACTTCCGCGATACGGTCATCCGCCTAGGCGACAAAAATAATAAAACCCTCTTTGCCACCGATACACTGCTCCTACCTTCTTCCGAAGGCATTGTCAGCGAGATCCGCCTGAACCCCAATGCCATTGGCTATGACGGGCTGGGTTATGTGCCCAAGGATTTAAAGGTGATCGCGGTGGCTCCAAATACGAACAGCCCCTATGTTTTACCTTCCGTCGAATCCGTTAACGACAAATCCTATCCGATCGCCCGTGACTTATATATGTACACTGCCGGGCAACCGACCGGCGAGGTAAAAACTTACCTGGACTGGATCGTGTCTCCAGAAGCCCAGGGCATTGTGACAGACCTGGGTTTTGTGCCGATCAAAAAATAACCCTCACTCCTGGCCCTTTCTCCGATGGGGAAGGCCAGGAGCGAGGCAGGAGTCTTATGAAAAAAACACTTTCCTGGACCGAAACACTTATCACTGCAATCATTAAAACTTGCGGCTATTCGGCCATCGTGTTTGTCCTGCTTATTTTCTTTTTTCTCCTGCGGGAAGGGCTGCCGGCCCTGGCAGAGGTCAAACTCGGCGAATTATTTTCCACCCGCTGGTATCCGATCGAGAGCCATTTCGGCATATTGCCGCTGATCACGGGTTCGGTCATCGTGACAGTGACGGCCATGCTGATCGCCATCCCCTTTGGGATCGGGACGGCGGTCTTCCTTTCCGAGATCGCCCCGCGCTGGCTGCGTGAGATCCTCAAGCCGCTGGTGGAACTGCTGGGAGGGCTGCCTTCCGTGGTGCTGGGTTTCCTGGGGATCCTGGTACTGGCGCCTTATTTAAGAACTTTCTTGAATATTCCCACCGGCCTGACCGCCCTCGCCGGCGGGCTGCTGCTCGGCGGCATTGCCGTCCCGACCACCGTATCGATTGCCGAAGATGCCCTCGACTCGGTTCCGCAGAGTTACCGCGAAGGCGCGCTGGCCATCGGCGCCACCAAGTGGCAGACCATCTGGCGGGTCACCTTGCCGGCTGCTCGCTCAGGCGTTTTGACGGCGCTCATGCTGGGCATCGGCCGCACCATCGGAGAGACCATGGCGGTCATGATGGTCACCGGGAATGCGCCCGTGATGGCGTTAAAACTGGGCTCCATTTTCTCGCCGGTCCGCACCATGACGGCCACGATTGCCGCCGAAATGGGTGAGGTTGCCAATGGCAGCACTTATTATCATGTCCTTTTTTTCATTGGCCTGGTGCTTTTCCTCATTTCGTTGGTGGTAAATATCGTTGCCTCATCGGTGGTTTTTAAATCCAGGAAACGGGCTGAGAGGGTGCTGTCATGAAACGCCGTTTCACCTTTGACCGCTTTCTGATCCAGCGCCTGGGAACTTCGTTTATCTCGTTGGTTGCCTTGCTGACGGTTATCCCAATTATCGGTGTTTTCGCCTATATCATTGGAAAAGGCGGCCCGGCCCTTTCCTGGGAATTTCTGACTGCCATGCCGAGCAATGGGATGCGGGCCGGAGGCATTTTGCCTGCCATCGTCGGTACGTTCTATCTCACGCTCGGGACGGCTGTCTTTTCAGTCCCGCTGGGGATTGCTGCGGCCATCTATCTCTCCGAGTATGCCAAAGAGAACTGGCTGACGCGGCTCATCCGCATCGCCATCATCAACCTGGCGGGTATCCCTTCGGTGGTCTACGGTCTCTTCGGGCTCGGGCTGTTCGTCCTTTTCCTGAAATTTGGCACCAGCATACTGGCGGCATCATTGACGCTCTCCATCATGACCCTGCCGGTCATCATCAGCGCCTCCGAGGAGGCCCTGCGAGCCGTCCCGCAGGCATTCCGAACGGTCAGCATTTCGCTGGGCGGCACAAGCTGGCAGACCATCCGCAAGATCATCCTTCCGCAGGCCATTCCCGGCATCATCACCGGTGTTATTTTGGGGTTGGAGCGCGCCGCCGGGGAGACCGCCCCGATCCTGTTCACCGGTGCGGCGTTCTTCCTGCCGCGCCTGCCTAACAGCCCCCTGGATGCCACCATGGCTTTGCCCTACCATCTCTTCGTCATCTCCACGCAGGTGCCCGGGATGCCCATCCAGATCCAGTATGGGACCGCGCTGGTACTGATCATCTTCGTGCTCGGAATGAACCTGATCGCAACGGTTATCCGGTCGCGGGCGAGGGCCAAAAGACAATGGTAGATAAAATTGTCATTCAAGATTTAAGTCTGCGATATCCTACGGGGAATGAGTCCCTCAAGAATATCAACCTGAATATTCCTGCCAATGCCATCACGGTGTTGTTCGGGCCGGCCGGCGGAGGCAAGTCTTCCCTGCTGCGCTGCATCAACCGCTTGAATGACATTGTGGAGATCAAGACATTAACTGGCAAAATCCTGCTGGACGGGCAAAACGTGCTCGACCCGCAGACGGATGTGATCGCCCTGCGCCGGCGGGTGGGGATGGTCTTCGCCCGGCCGGTGGTCCTGCCCATGAGCATCCGCCAAAACCTGACCTACGGCCTGGAACTGGCCAACGAGAAACACCGCTCCAAGTTGGATGAGGCCGTGGAGCGCGGCCTCAAACTGGCTGCCCTGTGGGACGAAGTGAAAGACCGCCTCGACGATCCGGCCATTGCCCTCTCGGGCGGGCAGCAGCAGCGCCTGTGCCTGGCGCGCGTGCTGGCCAACCAGCCGGAAGTGATCCTGCTGGACGAACCGACCTCCGGCCTGGACCCGATCTCGACCGGCAAGGTTGAAACGGCCCTGCAGCAGCTAAAAAAGAATTACACCGTTATCCTGGTGCCGCACTCGGTCCAGCAAGCGGCCCGGGTGGCCGATTTTGCAGCCTTTTTCTTGCAGGGAGAACTGGTGGAATCGGCCGAAGGCAAGGAGCTCTTCACTCATCCAAAGGTCAAACGTACGGAGGATTACGTAGAGGGAAGGTTTGGGTAGAAATTCAACGCTTTTGTAGTGTAAATGTTTTAAGGCGATAAGTGCCTTGTCTCGGGTGACGCTCACCCCTCTCCCATTGGGAGAGGGGTGTTTGTTTCTTCCAGGCATTTACAAACCTTTAACAAGGCATTAAAGCAACGACAATCAAACGGGTTTATCCTTATATCAGATAATAAACTATTACTAGTAGAAAGGTGTAGAGATGTTAGCAGAAACGAATGAAAAAACAAAAAATGTTTGGAATACCGTCGGGGGAGATGGTCACGCTACATTTATTCCCAGTGCGCTCCTTTTGCTCATGGCAATCGACAACGGCTGGGATATCGCCAAGGTCAAATTGGAACCCTCCTGTGACCAGCATGGTTTTATCTACCTGGTCACCCTTCATCGCGATCCGGAAGGGCAAAACCAGGAATTGACCATCCCCAGGAGCGCCCTGGTCGATAAAATCCTCGAGCAATATTCTCCTGCGATTGTCCCGATTTGCTAAAGGATAATCGCCGGGGAAAGGCAGGTTTCGCGAGAGAGTTTTCTTGCGGCAAAAGAAGTGGGGTTTGATTGTAGGAATCATTCAGTTGATCAAAATACAAAAGAGAAATGAATAGCTTGGCGG
Source organism: uncultured Chloroflexia bacterium (assembly GCA_963831885.1). GTDB lineage: Bacteria > Chloroflexota > Anaerolineae > Anaerolineales > Villigracilaceae > UBA877. The sequence goes on from CAWHSJ010000009.1 coordinate 203,265, forward strand.
GGACTGTGATAAAAAGAGCAATACCACCCCGATTGTGATAATATATGCACATGCCTGAAAAGATACTGGTTGTGGAAGATGAACCCTCCCTCCAGGAAACCCTGGCCTACAATCTGGAGAAGCAGGGCTATACCGTCGAAGCCGTTGGGGATGGGCGCGCCGGCGTCGAATCTGCCCGGCGGATTAATCCAGACTTGATCATCCTGGATATCATGCTGCCCGAACTGGATGGCTTCGAGGTCTGCAAGATCCTGCGCAAGGAGATGACCGTCCCTATCCTGATGCTGACTGCCCGGGACGATGAGATCGACCGGGTGGTGGGGCTGGAGGTGGGCGCAGACGATTACCTGACCAAGCCTTTTTCCATGCGCGAGCTGCTGGCACGGGTCAAGGCCCAGCTGCGCCGGACCGGGATGCTGCGCGACGAGATGGCCAGGCTCAAAACTCCTCCGGTCGGCGACGCACAGGAGATACTGGATTTCAATGACCTCAAAATCAATCTCACCCGCCGGGAGGTCCTGTTGGCCGGACAGGTGTTGGCGCTAAAGCCGCAGGAATATGAGCTGTTATTGTTCTTTGCCCAGCATAAGGGCCAGATGCTTTCCCGTGAATTCATCCTCGAACGTGTGTGGGGCTGGGATTACATTGGCGACAGCCGCACCGTGGATGTCCACGTGCGCTGGCTGCGCCAGAAGATCGAGCCGGACGCCGGCAATCCGCAGCGGATCGTCACCGTCCGCGGTGGCGGGTACCGCTTCGAAGGATAATCCGAGAGTAAAAGAGAGTCCCTGATAGGATTTTCCCCTGAAAATACCGGCATGAACCCAAAACTCGAACGCTTCCTTTTTGGTCTGGTTCTGGCACCGTTGACGCCAATAGCGGGTTTTCTGGCCGCCTGGTGGGCTTCTTTTTCCCTCCTGCCCGAAAAATGGATCCCCGTGGGGACGATCGCAGGCCTCCTCCTCGGTATCCTTGCCGATATTTTCCTGCTCAAGAAATTGATCGACCGGGCTCATCAATTAAAGACAATATTTTGGGCGGCGGTTTTCCTTTTCTATACAGTGGGCATCTTTGGATTTTTTATGGGCGTGCCGGTCTTCAATGCCTTGCTGGCCCTGCCGGCCGGTTTCGTTGCCGCCGCGAAGATGGTGCAACAAAAAACCGGCGATCCGGGCCGGGTCCGGCAGGCTGCCCGGCGGACTGCCGGGTTCACCACCGCTGTGCTATTCGTCGTTTGTGCAGCCTCTGCTTTTATAGCCCTCCTTAGCAGTTCGACTGCTTCCGATCTGCAGGGGATGCTCGGGCTGGGATTCGAGGTCACCCAGGGGATGATCCTCGCCTTGATTTTCGTGGGCGGGCTGGCGCTGCTGGCAGTAAATTGGGTCCTGACGTTGGTTTCATTGCACCTCTCATATAAATTTCTCCAGCATACGGCATGAATTGGTTCTGGTCACTCCTTTTGGTCCTAATGACGGCGGCCGTAATTGGATTGGCTTGGACTTACATCGCGCTTAAACGCAGGTTGAAAAGATATTCTGAGAAGATCCAAACAGTTTCTGCTGGGCGGGAACCGATCGCGAAATTGCCCGAAGATATTACCGGCCTGGAACAATTGTCCAATGCGGTCAAAACCCTGGCGTTGACTTTGAGCCTGCGCACCTCCGCAGTGGAGGCTGAACGGAAAAGGCTGGCTGCCGTGCTGGACCGGATGACCGACGGCGTGCTTATCGCGGATGGCGCCGGCCGCATCCAGTTTACGAACCCCGCCGTTGAACGACTTTTCGAGACCAGGGATGTCATCGGCCGGACCGTGACGGAGGTATTTCGCCAGTACCAGCTCATCGAAGCCTGGCAGCGTTGCCAGCAGACGGGCGAACTCCAGACAGAGACAGTCGAACGCCCGGGCAAGCGCCAATTCGTCCAATTGATCGCCATCCCTGACCGGGAAACCGGCGGCAGCCTCCTGCTCGTCCAGGATCTGACGCGCGTACGCCGGTTGGAAACGGTGCGGCGCGATTTCATTTCAAATGTTTCCCATGAACTGAGAACTCCCCTGGCTTCGCTCAAGGCCCTCACCGAAACCCTCCAGGAAGGCGCCCTGGAAGACCCGCCGGCGGCCCGCCGCTTCCTCGGGCGCATCGAGACCGAAGTGGATGCCCTGACGCAGATGGCGACTGAATTGCTGGAACTCTCCCGCATCGAATCGGGCCAGGTTCCCCTTGAATTCAAGCCGGTCCCGGCCGCCAGCCTGCTGGTTTCGGCAGCCGACCGGATGCGCGCCCAGGCGGAACGGGCCGGGGTGTCGCTGCGGTTGGCGGAACCACCGGATTCATCCGAGGTGCAGGCCGACCCGCCCCGCCTGGAACAGGTGCTGGTCAATCTCATTCATAATGCCATCAAGTTCACTCCTCCCGGCGGCGAGGTGACTTTGTCCAGCTCAGGTGGAGGCAGACTTTGTTCGCTTTTACAGTTCAGGACACCGGCGCAGGCATTCCTGCCGATGATCTCGAACGCATCTTCGAACGCTTCTATAAGGCTGACCGGGCCCGTTCTGGCGGCGGGACGGGGCTGGGATTATCCATCTCGCGCCATTTAGTGGAAGCGCACGGCGGCAGGATCTGGGTGGAGAGTCTAGAAGGGCGGGGGAGCACATTCTATTTTACGCTCCCGTTGGCATCCATAAAACCTTAACAGAAGGATGACGTGTCTTTAATTGGCCGTTAAAAATCGACGGCTACAATGAGCTGGTGGTGAATGACCGCCAGTTTTTATTTATGGAGATGTTTGGATGACGACGAAGGTTCTTTTTCTCTGTACTGGAAATTCTGCCCGCAGCCAGATGGCCGAAGCGTTCCTGCGGGAATTCGGAGACGGTCGGTTCGAATCTTATAGCGCTGGAGTTGAGCCAAAAGGAATAAATCCCCTCACCATTCGAGTCATGCAGGAGAGCGGGTTCGATATGTCGGGCCACCGGTCAAAAGGGGTTGATGAATTCCTCGGCAAAGTCCATTTTCAATACCTGGTGACCCTCTGCGATGACGCCGAACAGAATTGTCCCCGCGTTTGGCCGGGAGTAAACCAGCGCCTGCACTGGTCGTTTGAAGACCCGGCAGCTTTTGAAGGTCCGGAGGATGAAAAACTGGATCGGTTTCGTAAGGTACGCGACCAGATCCGGGTGAAAATACTTTCCTGGTTGTACGAAGTCGCCGAGAATTCTATCGAGCTAACAGAAATGTAATGAATCGAGTATTTTTCTCCTTTTTTCTGAAATGTATTTTTTACGGTTTAAAAGTTACTCTATGGTATCTTTAACTTGTAGAAAAGAGAGGATATCTTATGACATACGGATTCTTGATCTGTTTGACAATAGCTATGCTGGCTGTCTTCGTGATTGATACGCGTCAAAAAATCCACCAGCATACACGGCGCAAGTAATTTTTTCCCACCTGTATTATTTCTGCGGCCAAGGCTTTGCCTTGGCCGCTTTTTGTTTTAAACGTAGTTGGACCTCGCAGGTTTGTCACGAAAAGGCCAGAATTGGAGCAAAGGGGATAAGGCCTGAAAGTCACCGAAAGCTTTAACCCAACGTTAACCAACCGTTGTCCGGGCCTTAAACAGCTGCTGATAAGATTTCATTATGATAAAAACTAATGGAGAAAAAATGAGAAAAAACCTGTACTTATCCCTGTTTGTCCTAATGGCCGCTGCGCTCGTGTTGAGCGCTTGCGGGTCATCAGCAACCCCAACGGCTACTGAGGTAGTCCCCGTCACCGGTAACAACACGGCTGTGCCCAACGCCGTAGCAACCTCCGGGCCCGTCTCAACACCCGCGACCGCACCGCAGGCGACCGGCTCCATCCAGATCACCGGGGCAGGCGCAACGTTCCCGTTCCCACTCTACAGCCAGTGGTTCTATGATTATGCCTTTGTAGATTCTTCGGTGAAATTCAATTATCAGTCCATCGGTTCGGGCGGCGGCATCAAGCAGATCACTGCCATGACCGTGGATTTTGGCGCTTCCGATGCGATCCTCAATGCTGACCAATTCGCGGCCGCCCCCGGCATCCAGATGTTCCCCACCGTAGCCGGTGCGGAAGCGACTCGTGGTCAATCTGAAGGATGCGGATGGAAATGCCATCACTACTCCGCTCAAGTTCCCCTTCACCGCTGTGGCAGATATCTACCTGGGCAAGATCACCAAATGGAATGACCCTGTCCTGACCGCGGCCAACCCCGATGTCAAGCTTCCCAACCAGGATATCATCGTCGTCCATCGCTCGGATGGTTCCGGGACCACTTACATCTTCACCGACTACCTTTCCAAGGCCAGCCCGGAATGGAAGACCAAGGTCGGCAACTCCACTTCGGTGCAGTGGCCGGTCGGCCTGGGCGGAAAAGGCAATGAAGGCGTGTACGGTACGGTATCGCAAAATGATGGCGCCATCGGCTACGTTGAACTGGCATACGCCATCCAGAATAAGGCCGTGATCAACCTGCTCCAAAATGCAGCCGGACAGTACGTGGCTCCTTCTGCCGACTCGACCCAATCTGCCATCAATGACTTTGGCACCCAGCTTGGCGATAAACTGGCCCTTTCGATCGTGAATGGCCCCGGTGCCGGCAGTTACCCGATCGCCGGTTACACCTACCTGTTGCTCTATATGAATCAGACCGACTGTGCAAAGGCCCAAAAACTCATCCAGTTCATGACCTGGGCGTACGGTCCGGATGGTACCAAGGACGCCACCAACTTATCCTATGTGCCCTTACCGGACGCCGTCAAGCAGCAAGTCCTCGCCAAAATGGCCCAGGTCACCTGCAACGGTCAGCCCCTGACGAAATAACCAATAAATAATCCCTGTTTGGTCCCAAAGAGGGTCCCCGGAATAACGGGGGCCTTCCGACCACAAATCTGCAAGAGAAGGGATTCATCTCAAAGTGAAGGGACCTCACCTTGATGGGAATGGCTTCCACCTGCGGAGACTAACACTTTCATACCATCACGTCATTAAGGTAAAAAATCATGCAAAACAGTAGAACCTATTCACGCTCATCAATTGGGCCATTGCAAAAAGCTTTGCGGCACGGTGACCAGCCCTACCGGGTTTTGTTGGTGCTGGCGGTGTTACTCACCATTACACTGGTACTGGGTATCGGCTATGAACTCTGGCAGAATTCCGCCCTCGCCCGCCAGGCATTTGGATTGAAATTCCTTGTTACAACCAATTGGGACCCGGCCTTAACCAACACCTTTGGAGCTTTGCCTTTTATCCTGGGCACCCTGATAACGGCTTTTATCGCCTTGTTGGTCGCTGTTCCGTTAGGGCTGGGTACGGCTGTTTTCCTGTCGGAATTGGCACCTGCCTGGCTGAGGCAGCCGCTCGGTTTTTTAGCAGAATTACTGGCAGCTGTCCCGAGCGTTATTTACGGCTTATGGGGTCTTTTCGTGTTTATCCCCGTGCTCGTGCGCCCGCTCTCCGTGCTGCTCAATAAAACACTGGGTTTTCTACCCCTCTTCAAAGGACCTCTTTTCGGTCCCAGCCGGCTGGCCGCAGGCTTGCTTTTGGCGATTATGGTGTTTCCAACTATTACTGCCATCAGCCGGGATGTTCTAAGAGCCATCCCTGGCAACCAGCGTGAGGCAGCCATGGCATTGGGAGCCACCCGCTGGGAGATGATCACGCAGGTGTTGATCCCGTATGGGACTTCCGGTCTTTTAGGCGCGATTATCCTGGGCCTGGGACGTGCGCTGGGAGAGACCATTGCAGTGACCATGGTGATCGGGAACAACCTCGACCTGACCGCCTCCCTGCTTCACCCGGGCTATACGATGGCCTCTTTGATCGCCAACGAGTTCACCGAAGCCACCTCCAACCTGTACTTAAATGCTCTGATCGAGGTAGGTTTGATTCTGTTTGTTATCACGCTGGTACTAAACATTTTCGCCCGCTTGTTGATCTGGCGGGTTTCACAGCGAACGAGAACCGAAGTGCGCGTATGAAGAACTATCCGGTCGCTCACAAGAACCGCCGAAAGGCGATTAATGTCGTTATGCTTGGCCTGACGGCGGTCGCCACCCTCCTGGTGGTCTCGCCTCTGATATGGATCCTGGGATATGTCATTCGGGAAGGGCTGCCTGCCATCACCTCGAAATTCCTGACGCAGCTGCCCACTCCCGTGGGTGTGCCGGGCGGCGGTATCGTCAACGCCCTGTTGGGCTCCCTGATGACCGTGGGACTAGGGGCTCTCATCGCCGCGCCAATCGGGGTACTGGCTGGTTTTTACGCTGCCTCACATCCCGATGCTCCATTGGGAGTGGCATTGCGGTTCGGCACCGATGTAATTTCGGGCGTTCCATCGATCGTGATGGGAATTTTCGCCTATACCCTGATCGTCTTGCCGCAGAGACATTTTTCGGCCTTTTCCGGCGGGGCGGTCCTGGCCTTTATCATGCTGCCGATCATCATCCGCACCACCGAGGAGATGCTCCGATTGGTGCCCGGCTCCCTGCGGGAAGGCTCCCTGGCGCTGGGAGCAACCGAATGGAAAACCTCCCTTTCGGTGGTTCTGCCCGCCGCTCTCAACGGCGTGATTACGGGAGTGATGCTGGCGGTTGCTCGCGCCGCCGGCGAGGCTGCGCCGATGCTCTTCACCGCCTTTGGCAACCCTTTTATGAATTCGAACTACAGCCAGCCGGTGGCAACTCTGCCCCACACCATCTTTGTCTATGCCATTTCTCCCTATCCTGATTGGCATGCCAAGGCCTGGGCGACTGCGCTTGTGTTGATCGTGCTCATCTTGATGATAAATATCGTGGCCCGCCTTTGGATACAGGCGCGCACACGCAAACTAACAGGATAAAGAATATGTCCGCACAAATTGACGTACTTAAAAACAACCGAAAGGCAAATCCGACCATGACAATGCAATTGATGACCTCCGAAAGACATGAGACTGGCGAGGGTACGCCGGTCAAGATTGAAATTAAAGACCTGGCGGTCTATTATGCAAAATTTCGTGCCCTGGCCGATATAACCCTCTCCGTGCGCGAAAAGAAAATTACGGCCATCATCGGACCCTCCGGCTGTGGAAAATCCACTCTCTTGCGTTCCTTCAACCGCATGAACGACCTAACCCCCCATGCGCGTGTGGAAGGGGAAGTTATCCTGGATCACCAGGATATATATGCGCCCGGAGTGGATGTGGTGGATATCCGCCGGCGCATCGGGATGGTCTTCCAGCGGCCCAACCCGTTCCCAAAATCCATCTACGACAACGTCGCCTATGGCCCGCGCTTGTACGGCCTCCGCCGGCGCGCTGACCTGGATGGGATCGTCGAGCGCAGCCTGAAATCTGCCGCGTTATGGGATGAAGTCAAGGATAAACTTCACCAGTCAGGTATGTCTCTCTCGGGTGGGCAGCAGCAGCGCCTTTGCATTGCTCGCGCCCTGGCAGTGGAACCGGAAGTCATCCTGATGGATGAACCGGCCTCGGCCCTCGACCCGATCTCCACCCTGCGAATCGAGGAGTTGATGCATGACCTGGCCAGGGAGTACACCATTATCATCGTGACCCATAATATGCAGCAGGCCGCCCGTGTCTCAGACTTTACCGCCATGATGATGATCGACGAACAGCGCGCCGGTCGGATGATCGAATACGACCGGACCAACATCATTTTCACCCGCCCAAAAGACAAACGTACGGAAGATTACGTTACCGGTCGCTTTGGCTGAACCGAAAGGACTAAATATGGTTATAATAGATTCGACTTCAAGAAAAGGCGAGGCAATCATGCGCAAGACGTTCGAGACAGAGATCCAACAGTTAAAGGACGAGCTGCTCTTAATGGGGAGCATGGTGGAACAGCAATTGCTCGACTCCGTGGATGCCATGAAGAGAAGAGATATCGAGGCTTCCCATCGAATCTTTCACGCAGATGAAAAGATCAATGCCAAGCGATATGGGATTGAGGAGCAAGTCATGATCCTCATTGCCACCCAGCAGCCCATGGCCCATGACCTGCGCCTGCTGGCCTCCATTCTGGAAGTGAGCGCGGAACTGGAACGCATGGGCGATTATGCCAAGGGCATCGCCACCATCAACGTGCGCCTGGGTGAAGAAGAGCTGCTGAAACCGCTCATCGACATCCCCCGCATGGCCCAAAAGGCCTCGGATATGCTCCACCGGGCTTTGACTGCCTTTATTAATGAAGATGTCAATGCTGCTCGTGCCATCCCGGCCGAGGACGACGAGGTGGATGGGCTATATACACAGGTGTACCGTGAACTGATGACCATCGTCGTGAAAGACCCGCAGACCATCGACCGGGCCAACTATTTGCTGTGGGCGGCCCATAACCTGGAACGTTTTGCCGACCGCGTCACCAACCTGTGCGAGAGGACCGTGTTCATTGCCACTGGAGAGATGAAAGAGATCGAGTCCGGCGACGGCAGTATGTAAAGCGGCAACTATTTTCAGCAAATTTAAGCAGGGATGGTGGAAACCATCCCTGCTTTGTTATTTCAACGCTCGAGCTTGTACATGCTCACCGGCGTCATCGTGTGTCCCGTCTGCCCGCCTCGGAGAGGGTACATTTGAACCTCATTGAATTGTCCGTCTGCGAATGCAAATCCCGGCTGCCATTCATCTGACGCTCTTTGTCAGGGTCTCCTTCGCCCGTAGCTGCCCCGCATCATCCAGGTGCGCGGCAGTTTTCCTTATTTGGAAATAGAAATGGTTTACAAACGAAAATTGGATGCACAAGATTCGATCACACGGATGGCGTTCCCGACTCCCTCCTCGGAACGAATTTTTGCGCCGACTTCCGCAGCTCGATCCTGAATGGTTTTATCACCAAGGGTGTACTCCAATGCAGCGGTAAACGATCCGACCTCGAACCTCTTGACCGGAATTGGGTCGGGGCCGGCGCCGAGTATTGCCACGCGCCTGCCCCAGAAGGGTTGGTCGGCGGCAAAGGGGACGACGATGTTCGGCCTTCCCGACCACAGGCCTGCGCCTGTCGTTCCTGCACCGCCGTGATGAACGATAACGCGGCAGCGCGGAAACAGCCACGAATGGGGGGCAGATTCGAGATAGAGCACATTCGCCGGGGTATTGTCAGGCTTCCAATTTCCCCAGCCGGTCAAGATGATCCCGCGTTGACCGGTTCGGGTCAGGCTCTCGAGCACAGTCTGGCCTATCTTTTCGGCGTGCCGGTTGACCATACTTCCGAATGAGATGCACACCGGCGCTTCTCCATTTTGGAGGAAATGCTCCAGCTCAGTGGGTGGCTGATAATCCGGCTGGTCCAGGAAGAAATAACCAGGGACTTGGATGTTGTCTGCAGTCCACTCGATGGGTCGAGGGAGCACCGTCGGGCTGTAAGCAAACAGGAGCGGGGAAAGCGGATGATGATCCACCTGCTTGAAAGGCCAGTACAATTTTGCAGGAAAATCCGCCGGGAATTGTTTACGCAAACGCTGAAAGCCGCTATTCCCACCATACCAGAAAACAAGGGTCGCCAGCCTATGGGAGAAATAACTCAATAAACCTGGTGGTACATCCGCAAAGGCCACATTAGGGAATGCCCGCGTTGGAGCGAATATCGGGAAGGTTTGGACTGACACATCCGGGATACCCAGCTGACGAGCGAAAGTGTGTGCGCCGGTAGTGAAAAGGAAGGAATGGACGATCAGATCTGCTCCCTTGCAGGCGGCATGCGCTTGACGCACTACTTGCGGGGCAATGGCTAAGACATGCCTTTGCATAGCCCTGACCATGCGGAAGACATTCGCTCCGGCATTGTTGAAATGTGCACTTAGTTCTGCTGGATCACCGGCCAACGACACGAACGAGAGCTGATGTCGCGAGGCAAGCTCGGCAAAACGACCCGGCCCCGCCAGTTTGACGGCATGTCCGGCTTTCTGCAACCCGGCTGCCAGGGCCAGGAAAGGTTGAAAATCGCCGCGTGAGCCATACGTGAGCAGAGTGATGCGCATGATCCTATCTTATCAGAGAACAAACCCCTGCAATCAATTGGGATCCCCTGCAATAAACTTCCTACAACAACCTGTCTCCCACCTGGACGGCGTCACTGCGGAAGTGACAGCCGCGGCTCTGGCGGTTATGGCGGGCTGCCTGGGCTACGATCAAAGCCACTTCGACGGCATTGCGCAGGCCGATCAGGCCGTCGCTCAGCTTGGTGACACTGTAAAAGGTCTCGATCTCATTTTGCATATGGCGCAGTTCGCGGATGGCCCGAGAGAGGCGGTCACTGCTGCGGACCAGCCCCACATAGTGCCACATGATATTCTGGATGGTCTGCATATCCCCCTGGATAAGCGCCGGATCGGAATCCTCGGTCAGGCCGGATTCATCCCAGGGAGGAACTTCCTGAAGAGGAGGCGTTTGCCCCAGGGAGCCAGAAGAAAGACGCGCTTCGACATTGATGGCAGCGCGGTTTCCCCATACCAGCCCTTCCAGGAGGGAAGTGGAAGCCAGCCGGTTGGCTCCATGCAGCCCGGTACAACTGACCTCGCCGATGGCATAAAGGTTTTGGATGCTGCTGCGTCCCCACTCGTCCACCGCTACTCCGCCGCAAAAATAATGGGCGGCCGGGACGACCGGGATGGACTCGCGGGTGATATCCACGCCCACGCGCTTGCATTCGGCGTAGATATTGGGGAAGCGTTCCCTGATCTTTGCCGCTGGCATATGGGAGGCAATGTCCAGCAGGACGTAGGAGTAATTGTGGTCTTCCATCTCGGTATGAATGGCGCGTGCCACTACATCGCGGGGAGCCAGGTCCTTCCATTCCGGCGAATATTTCTCCATGAAAGGTTCGCCTTCCGGCGTGAGCAATACGGCCCCTTCTCCGCGCACTGCCTCGCTGATGAGGAACCCCTCTGCTCCCGGAACTGCCAGGGCGGTGGGATGGAACTGGATGTATTCGGAGTTGATGATGCGCGCGCCGGCCCGGCTGGACATGGCCAGGCCATCCCCGCGTGCGCCGATTGGATTGGTCGTGTTGCGGTAAATACGTCCCAGGCCGCCGGTGGCAAGGATGGTTGCCGCGGCCAGGGTGCGATGAATGGTGTGAGCAGCCCGGTCGAAAACGTAGACCCCATGACAGGTGATCGGGTCATAGGCAGAGAGGGGATCCCGCGAATGGTGAGGGTAAGTGATCAGGTCCACCGCCGTGTAGTTGGTTTCCATTTCCACGTTGGGCAGCTTCTTGAAGTGCCTCGACCAGCCCCTGCATGATGGCCCGGCCGGTCCCATCCCCCACATGCAGGATGCGCCGCCGGGAATGGGCCGCCTCCTGTCCATATTCCGGATCGCCATCCGACTTGTGGTCGAAATGGATCCCGGCTGCTTCGACAAGGATCTCTTGAAGCAAGGCCGGTCCTTCTTCGGCCAGGATCTCCGCCGCGCAGGGCAGGGAAGCTCCTGCACCTGCAGCCAGGATATCCTTTACCAACAAGTCGGCGCTGTCGTCCGGTCCACGGCCAATGATCCCGCCCTGGGCGTAGCGGCTGTTCGATTCGCGCGGGTCAGGCGCACGGGTGAGCAGTACAATCCGGCGGTTTGGATTGCGCGCCAGCCGCAAAGCGGCTGTAGCCCCGGCAATGCCGGATCCGATAATGAGCACATCGGTGGTTTTCATGATGGAATATGCCAAAGTTTTCAAAAACGCAGATATCTCTTGGTTCCCGATCCGGTGCTTTTGAAGTTTTTGGCGTGATTGTCTCCTTTACCCTATTTCGATCATTCTCTGAACAGCTCGATAGGCTTTCACCCGGATTTCTTCGGGTACATCGATCACATATCGGTTGAACTTGAGCGCGTCACGGGTTTCTTCCATTGTTATCGTATTCATGTGGGGGCAGCGCACCATGCACAACCGCAGCATATCCTTCTCCGGGTTGGCCGCGGCGATGTTGTCGCCCATGGCGCACTCGGTCAGCACCAGGTAACGCAAAGCCTTTGTATCCTGGACGTAGCGGATCATGGCGTTGGTGCTGCCTGAGAAATCCGAGGCTGCCACCACTTCCGGGCTGCATTCCGGATGGGAGAGGACAACTACATCCGGGAATTGGGCGCGCACAGCCTGGATATCTGCCACGGTGAACTTTTCATGAACCTCGCAGCGGCCGTGCCAGCCGATCATTTGATAATCCAGGCCGGAATCTTCGAAGCTGCGCGCTCCCTGTGTCGGAAAAACGATATGCTTGCCGGTTTCATTGGCCACATTCTTCGCCAGATATTCGTCCGGTAGAAAAATGACCGTTTCCGTCCTTAATGAGTCAACCACCGCCTTGGCGTTGGAAGAGGTGCAACAGATATCGGATTCGGCTTTTACATCTGCGTAGGTGTTAACGTAACTTACCACCGGCACGCCCGGGAACCTGGCTTTCAGGGTGCGCACATCTTCCGCCGTGATGCTGGCCGCCAGCGAGCAGCCAGCTTTTTCGGCCGGCAGGAGGACGGTCTTGGAAGGGTTGAGGATCTTGGCTGTCTCGGCCATGAAGCGCACACCGCAAAAGACGATGATGCTTTTATCGGTTTTGGCAGCCTTGCGGCTCAGATCGAGCGAGTCGCCGGTAAAATCCGGGATCGAATAAAACAAGGCCGGTTCCATGTAATTATGGCCGAGTATGACGGCGTTTTTCTCTACTTTCAGTTTATTGATCTCCACCGCAATCTCAGCCTTGATCCGCAGTTCAACCTCCGGCACGACTTTCTCTAGCCGGGCTTTCATCTTTTCGTACATTTCTTGAACTTCATTATTCATTATGTCTCCAATAAATAAGGCCGCCGGCCATCGACGGGATCATCTTTTGGTTCATGGTCGAGGCTCAGCGGTCGAGGTAATCAAATGATACATCGAACACCTTAACCGAATGTGTTAATGCGCCGATGGAAATGTAATCCACACCCGTCTCGGCGATTGAGCGGACATTCTCAAGGTTGACATTGCCGGAGGCCTCCAGTTTGGCCCGCCCGCCGGTTATCTTGACGGCTTCCATCATCATTTTCGGAGTCATGTTATCGAGCAGGATCCGTTCGACATAGATTGCCAGGGCTTCTTTGACATCTTCCAGGGTGCGGGCTTCGATCTCAACCTCGAGTCCGCTCGCAGCAGACCGGGCGCGTTTCACCGCTTCTGTGATTGAACCGGCATAATCAATGTGGTTGTCTTTTATCAAGATCATGTCATACAAGCCGATGCGATGGTTCTGCCCGCCGCCGCGGGTGACTGCCAATTTGTCCAACAGGCGCAGGCCCGGGACGGTTTTGCGGGTGTCGAGGATAACGGCCTTGGTGCCGGCCACAGCATCGACAAAGCGGCGGGTCAGGGTGGCGATGCCAGACAAGCGTCCAAGGAAATTGAGGGCGGTCCGTTCGGCGGTCAGCAGGGCGCGGGTCCGCCCGGAAACCAGTGCCAGTACCTGGCGGTTGACCACAATGGCGCCTTCCTCAATACGGGACTCGAATTTTACCTGCGGGTCCACCGTTTGATAAACCGCCGTGGCAATGTCCAATCCTGCTATAACGCCCGTCTGCTTGGCAATGATCTGGCCGCGCATTTCCGCGTTTTCCGGGACGATGCTATTCGTAGTTACGTCGCCCGTTCCGATATCTTCGGCCAGGGCTTGCCGGATCGTCTCTACTATTCCGATGGAAAGAGTTGTGTTTAGTGTCATTTTTACACTTATTGGGATGAAATAAAAACAGGCTTGCGCCGGAAATATTCTACCTGCCTTATCCAATTTGTCAAGAGGAGCATCA
>CAWHSJ010000010.1:0-563744 GCA_963831885.1 uncultured Chloroflexia bacterium
ATGAAACGGATTGCTGAAGAGTGCGAGGGTGTGGGTGAAATCGCAGCCCACATTTACAACCTTGATGGTCAACCTTGCGGTAAGGAATATACCGACCGGGTCATCGGGCTGACCCTGGCCGAGATTCACAATATTCCTTTCAGAATAGGTGTGGCAGCTACAGCAGCCAAAGCACTACCTATTTATGGCGCGCTGCGTGGCGGTTACCTGCATGCGCTCATTACTGATGAAGCAGCTGCGCGCCGGAATTCTCAGATATTTCGACCAAGAGTTTCGAAAAACGCCAAAAGAATTGGAGGCCCTTCATGCTGCTTGAGAAGCTTCGTGAGACCGTCTGGAAATGCAATTTGGAATTGCCCAAGAATGATCTGGTCAAGATGACCAGCGGCAATGTAAGTGGACGTGACCCCGAAACGGGATTGGTAGTCATTAAACCAAGCGGTTACAAATTTGAGGAACTGACACCAGCACACATGGTTGTGGTTGATCCAGATGGCCGGGTGGTCGAGGGAAATCTCAAGCCCTCGACGGATACAGACACTCACTTATTTGTCTACCGCCATCGGCCCGATATTTTCGGTATGGTCCACACTCATTCACCGTATGCGAGCAGTTTTGCCGTACTGGGGAAACCAATTCCGGCCTGCCTGACCGCTTCTGCCATGCTTGGCGGTGAAATTCCTCTTGGAGGCTACGCACCCATCGGCGGGGCAGATATTGGCCGGGAGATCATCAACAAAATTGGTCGGGCGTTAGCTATCGTCATGCAGAACCATGGCGTCTTTACGATTGGGTCCTCACCGCAAGAAGCAACCAAGATGGCTGTTGAAGTTGAAGAGATTGCCAAGATCACGCACCTGGCAATGTTGCGTGGGCAGCCTATCTCGCTCACGCCGGATCAGATCGATTATATGGTGAACTTGTATCGAAATGAATATGGCCAGCGATCACAGGAACATTGAAGATAGTGAGGATTTAATGACTACTCTTAAAAATAAAGTCGATAAAGTTACTGTGTCCGGCAGCCAGCAATTATTGAATACCTTGCCACGCGAAAAATTGGTCTGGATGCTGCAACGGATGTGCGAAATCCGTTACTTCGAAGAAAAAGCAGAGGATTTATATGTGCGAGGGTTGGTGCATGGCACGATGCACCTTTCGATTGGACAAGAAGCGGGTTCTGTCGGCAGCATTGCGACCCTTAAGCCGGAGGATTTGATCATCCACCACCACCGGGGCCACGGCCATACCATTGCCAAGGGCGCCAATCTGACAACGATGTTCGCCGAGTTCCTCGGTAAAGAGGCGGGTTATTGCCGTGGACGTGGCGGCTCGATGCATATTGCCGATATTCCTGGTGGCAACCTGGGCGCCACGGGAGTTGTCGGCGGTGGGATTCCCACGTCTGTGGGCATTGCGCTGGCGCTGCAAATGCGGCGTTCAGAAAAGATCCTGCTCTCCTACTTTGGAGACGGAGCCTCGAACGAAGGTGAGTTCCACAAGTCGTTGAACATGGCCTCCATCTGGAAGCTGCCGGTGGTTTTCATTTGTGACAACAATCAGTATGGCATGTCGATGCATGTATCGAAATCAATGAACATCCAGCATATTTCCACTCGAGCCGCCAGCTACGGAATCCCCGGCAAGACTGTGGATGGCAATGATGTGCTGGCGGTCTATGAGGCGGTAATGGCTGCCGGCGAGTATGCCCGCTCCGGTAAGGGGCCCTCGCTCATCGACTGTCTGAGTTACCGCTGGCGCGGGCATTCCAAGAGCGACCGCAATCTTTACCGTACGTCTCAGGAAATTGATGAATGGAAACACAAATGCCCCATTCGGCGCTTCAAGCAGGTTCTGGTTGATGCAGCCTTGATGACAGGCGATGAAGTGGAGGCTATTGATCAGGCAGCCAAAGTGGCTATTGATCACGCCGCTGAGGAAGCGCTAACCTTTCCCGAACCGTCACCTGAGAATATGGAAGACGAGGTGTATGCGCTATGACTGCTGAAACGAAACGCGAAATCACCTATTTGGAAGCTTTGCGCGAGGCGATGGTTCAGGAGATGCGCGTCGACAAAGAGGTCTTCCTCATTGGAGAGGATGTTGGAACCTATGGAGGTGCATTTGGCGTAAGCAAGGGCATGGTTGAAGAGTTCGGGCCTGAGCGCGTCCGCGATACCCCTATATCCGAAGCAGCTATTGCAGGCGCAGCCACGGGAGCCGCTTTGATGGGCATGCGGCCGATCATGGAAATCATGTTCATGGATTTCCTCACGATTTCGATGAACCAACTGGTTAACGCGGCGGCCAAGATGCGCTTCATGTTTGGCGGCAAGTGCAGCATCCCAATGGTGATTCGCGCCCCATCTGGCTCGGGCACTGGCGCTGCCGCGCAGCATTCGCAGAGCCTGGAAGCCTGGTTTGTAAATGTGCCGGGGATCAAGGTGGTGGCGCCTTCCAGTCCGTATGATGCCAAGGGATTGCTTGCCACTGCCATTCGAGATAACAATCCGGTTCTGTTCATGGAGCACAAGTTGCTCTATCGGCTCAAGGGTCCGGTGCCGGAAGAGTCGTATAGCATTCCCTTTCAGTCGGCCGATGTCAAGCGTGAAGGCCGTGACCTGACGATTGTCGCCTATTCGATCATGGTACCGCGCGCCCTGGAAGCCGCAGAAAAGCTGGCGGCTGAAGGAATTGAGGTTGAAGTGGTCGACCCGCGCTGCCTGAAACCCCTCGACTCTGAAACGATTATCCGCTCTGTATGCAAGACCGGCCGTGTATTGATCGCACACGAGGCGCCGTTGACCGGCGGTTTTGGAGGTGAACTGGCCGCCGTGATTGCCGGTAGTGAAGCTTTTGATTATCTGGATGCGCCCATTCGTCGCCTGGCCGGATTGAATGTCCCCATTCCTTACAACCGGAATCTGGAACGGGCGGCCGTGCCCCAAGTAGAGGACATTGTCGCCGCAGCGCGAGCATTGGCACTGGAAGGAAAGTAAAAAATGGCGACCGAAGTGATCATGCCCAAAGTTGATATGGTTATGGAGACCGGCACCTTTGTGGAATGGCTCAAGAAGGAAAATGAACAGGTCAGCAAGGGAGATCCCCTCTTTGTCATCACCACAGATAAAGCCGCGATTGAGGTGGAAGCTCCTGCAGATGGCATATTGGCAGGGATAACTGCTCAACCGGATGATATTATCCCGGTTACTGAAGTGATTGCCTATATCCTCGCCCCCGGTGAAGCCCTGCCGGTGAAGGCAGCTGCTCAAATTGTATCGGTTGCAGTTACGCCATCGGTGGCTGAGATCGCAACAATAGTGGAGCCGGTGGCAGTTGCCGCTGAAGTCGCTGATCCGGGCAAGCTGCGGGTCACCCCGATCGCCCGGCACCTGGCAAAAGAATTGGGTGTCGACTTGAAGCAGGTCACCGGGCGCGGACCACGCGGCCGGATCCACAAGGCAGACGTTCTGGCCTTGCAGAAACCTCAGCTGGCCGGCGAGTTTCAGCGCCCTCCAGTTCTCGCACCCGCGCCGGTCCTGCCAGCGCATCCCAAGGCGCCGGCTATCGCCGTTTCATCGCCAGCGATACAACTGCCGGATGCCCGTCGAAAACAGGTAATCCCGTTGGCCGGCGCGCGCAAGATCATTTCTGAGCGGATGACATATGGCGCTTTTACCGCCCCGCATATCAACCTGTCTTTGCGGGTAGATATGACCGAGACGATTCGCTTGCGTGAATCGGTCTTGGAGCCACTCAAGGCCCAAACCGGACAGCGGGTGTCATATACGGCCATCCTTGCCCGCGCAGTTGCCTTCGTACTGCCACGTCATCCGACCCTGAACGCTTCGCTGGCCGATGGAAATCTGATCTTTTGGGAGGATATCCATCTTGGGATTGCCACGAACGTCGAAGAAAGCCTGATCGTGCCGGTGATCCGCGAGGCACAAAACAAACGCCTTGGGCAGATCGTCACTGTCCTGGCCGACTTGACTGAGCGCGCCCGCAGCCAGCGTCTGATGCCCGCCGAAATGTCTGGCAGTACTTTTACCATCTCGAACCTGGGGATGTACGGCGTTGAGACGTTCAATGCCATTATCAATCCCCCCGAATCGGCCATACTGGCGGTGGGGAAGATGGTGGACACCCCGGTTGCACATGAAGGCCAGATAGTGCTGCGCCCCATGATGGAATTGACCGCCTGCGCTGACCATCGCATTTCAGATGGAGCCACTGTGGCGCGCTTCCTGGCTGAACTCAAGACGACGCTGGAAAACCCGTATTTGCTGATCTGATTCAGGCTCAATTGACTGAATCTATCACAGGGTGGCAGCGTCTGCTGGCAGAGTGTTCGTTGGACGCATTCTTTTTGCGGTCAATTCATAGATTGAGAAAATCCATACTCACTTCCAGGATACTTCCACTATGAAAAAGTTCTTGACAGACGCTAAACAAACGCGGTCACTTTTGTATCTTGTAATTTTCTTGATACTACTCAATAGCTGCGCAGGCCCGGCCTCAACAAACAGCCCTGTGCCGAGTGAAACTGCCATCCCCGCCTCGACAATCCCGTCGCCAACGGTCACGCCCGCCAGTCTGCCGACGAAAACCCTGGGTGTGCGTGTATCACAACCGGGTAAATACGAAGGCTATTCTCTACCGCTTTATAGCGAAGGGACTTCATCATCGCAATACATCACTATGCGGGATGGAACAAAATTAGCAGCACTCATCCTCCGTCCTGCTCAGGATGGACAGATGGTGAGCACTCCCTTGCCGGTAATCTGGACACATTCTCGATACCATCGAGAGGGAATATTTAATTGGCCATACATGCAAAATATATTGAAATTTGGGTATGTGATTGTAGCGGTGGATGTGCGCGGCAGTGGGGCTTCATATGGAACTTATCGAGGTCTATTCTCGCCAGAAGAAACACGCGACGCTTATGATATTACCGAGTGGCTTGCAGTACAGCCCTGGTCTGATGGGAATATTGGCATGTTTGGCCGGTCCTACTGGGGCATTACCCAGTATATGGCGGCCAGTACAGCTCCACCCCACCTGAAGGCAATTTTCCCCGAAATGTCTGAATTTGATCATTATTCCTTTATATATCCGGGTGGCATGTTCCATGAAGATTTCTTCCGCCAGTGGGGAAATATGGTAAACAAGTTAGATTCGGAGGGTTTACCTGTAAATGAAGATCCGGATAGGACCATGCTGCAGGAAGCGTTAAAGGGACATGCAGACAATCTGGACGGGTTTGATACATATTCGCCTTTGCATTATCGGGATAGTGTGTCTGAGCTGACCGGCACGCAGCCCTATACCCTCAACAACCCGGCGAATTACCTGCAAGCGATCCGGAGTTCCGGCATACCCGTTTACCATTGGGGGGGCTGGTATGACATGTTTCCTAAGGATGCATTCCTGTGGTACAGCAACCTGACGAACCCTCAAAAGGTCGTGATCGGCCCCTGGGCACATCCGCAACTGGGGTACCTCGATCTTGCCATAGAAGAAGTGCGCTGGTTTGACTACTGGCTCAAAGGAATTGACAATGGGGTAATGAGCGAAGCGCCCATTTATTACTACACCATGGGAGACGGGAAGAAATCCGGTTGGCATTCGGCCTGGAAGTGGCCATTACCCGAAGAAAAGCTCACCAACTTTTATTTCGATGGCACAAAAGCAGGCAGCGTAGACTCTGTAAATGACGGGAGTCTCATTTTGGCTTTGCCTGTAACGACTGCTGGCGTAGATGAGTATCAGGTGGATTACTCTACGACTACCGGCACAGGCACACGTTGGACAGCCGGATACAACGTAATGTCGCCCGTTTATCCCTACACGATGATGGACAATGATGAGAAAGGGTTGACCTATACGACACCGCCCTTAACTTCTGAGGTCGAAGTTACCGGTCACCCGGTTGTCCATCTTTGGGTTACCTCTTCCGCCAGGGATGGAGATTTCTTTGTGTATCTGGAAGATATTTCCGAAGCCAGTTTTTCAAAATATATAACCGAGGGTAATCTACGCGCCTCCCACCGGGCTATTTCCACGGCGCCTTTTGAGTACCTGGGACTGCCTTTTCATCGCAGCGATACGGAAGATATTGCCGATTTGCCCGACCAGCCGGTAGAACTGGTCTTCGACTTAATACCCACATCCTATATCTTTGATGCCGGTCACCGGATTCGGGTAACGATCACCTGCGCGGATAAGGATACTGCCCTGACCCCGCAGTTGGATCCTCCACCTACAGTTCACCTGTATCGAGATGCCGATCATGCCTCGTACATTGTGCTGCCTATCATCCCTAGCCCGTGACGATGACAGCGATCGTATCTTGATGGCGTTCAATTAAATCTCATGCAACTACTCTCGAAAATTACTCACCTCATTATAGATATGGATGGCGTCCTCTACCGGGGCGACCAACCCATGCCCCGCTTGTGCGAATTCTTCGCCTTCCTGCGCGAGCGTCCCATTCCTTTTATACTGGCGACGAATAACTCAACCCGCACATCCCAGGAATACGCAGACAAGCTGGCTGGGATGGGCGTGGTGGTCTCTCCCGATGAAATCCTGGTTTCGGGCCAGGCCACGGCGCGCTTTCTGGCTCGTGAATATCCGCACGGAACCCGTGTCCATGTCTTTGGAATGCCAGCACTCAAACAGGCCATGACCGATGAAGGTTTCATTCTTGCCGATGAAGATGTTCAATTGGTGGTCGCCAGCATGGATCGGAGCGTCACCTATGAAAAACTCAAGCGGGCCACCTTGCTGATCCGCGGCGGTGCTCGTTTCATTGCCACGAACCTTGATCCCACCAATCCGTCGGAAGAAGGATTAATTCCCGGCACCGGCGCCATGATCGCTGCCCTCGCGGCTGCCTCCGAAACCAAGCCAACCGCCATTGGCAAGCCGGAGCCGACCATGTACCAACTGGCGATGGAGCAGATGGGCGCCTGCCCCGAGACGACTGCCGCCCTCGGCGATCGCGTCGACACGGATATTCTGGGCGGGAAAAGGGCCGGCCTGACCACTATTTGTGTTTTATCGGGTTCATCAGATCGCGCCGAGGCTGAAGCCATCGGAACGGATCTGATTTTCAACGATATCGCTCATTTATTGGAAACCTGGAATCATCCAGCATCACGGCCTGGGCAATGATCTTCTCAGATGAATGTAAAAAGGCGCACGGGAGATGAAAATGGACTATCTCGCGGGCATTGACCTGGGCTCGACCAGCCTCAAATGTGTGATCTACGATCTCACCGGTAAAGTCGTTGCCAGCGCCTCCCGTCCGACAGAGCGTTTTAACCCTTATCCGGATAACCCGGAATGGACAGTCTGGCAGCCGGAGCAAATTTGGGGCGGCACTGCGGCAGCCATAAAAGATGCGGTTGCCAAACTGGGCGATCCCCGCCAGATCAAAGCCGTGGCTGTGACGGGGATGGGTATGGATGGTGTACCCATTGATGAGCACGGCAACTGGCTATATCCGTTCATTAGTTGGCATGACCCCCGCACCGAGGCGCAGCTACGTTGGTGGGAGAGCCAGATCGGCGCGGAATGGAATTTTCGGGTTGGCGGAAATACCTTATGGCGCTTTAGCACCGCTTTGCGGCTTTTATGGATGGCCGAGCACGAGCCCGGGATTCTGGCCCGTACCGATAAGTGGCTGCTGATCGAAGATTTTCTGAATTTCAAGCTCTGTGGCCGCCGGGCAACCGACTATACCATGGCCTCCTGCACGCTCTTATTCGACCAGCGCAAACGCGACTGGTCGGAGGAGATTTTGTCCCAAGCCGGCATCGAGCGCCGCTTGTTGTGCGATGCGTTTCCCAGCGGAACGCCCCTGGGAGAGGTGACGACCGTGGCAGCGGAAGCCACAGGGCTTCCTAAGGGGACACCGGTCATACTGGGCGGGCATGATTATTTGTGCGGCGCGTTGCCGGTGGGAGCCTTTAAGCCCGGGGTTGTGCTGGATGTGACCGGCACCTGGGAAATCGTCCTGGCGGGAATCCCCACGCCAATCCTGACTCCCGAAGTGCAGCAGCTGGGTGTGACGGTTGAAACCCATGTCGCCAACGATACCTATGCTGTTTGGGGCGGTGCGGTTGCCTCGGATATGCTTGAATGGTATCGCAAAGAATACGGCTTTGAGGCCCAACTGCGAGCGGAAAAAGAGGGTGGTATCGACTGGGATTACCTGATGGCGAATGCCGCCACCTCGCCTGCGGGAGCCAGGGGTGTCATGTTCCTGCCGCACATGTCGGCAGCCGGTTGCCCGGTCGTTGATGCCCGCTCATTGGGTGCATTTGTGGGGTTGAGCAATTTTGTCCAACATGGTGACATTCTCCGGGCAATCATCGAAGGGCTGGATTACCAGGTACTCGATATTGTCACGGCGCTCAGGATCGGTCTGGGGATTAACCCAGACCGACTGGTAGCGGTGGGCGGCGCCACCCGTAATTCGTTCTGGATGCAGAACAAGGCCGATATCACCGGTTTACCGATTGATGTGCCTGAAGTGGAAGAAGCCACTCCGCTCGGCGCGGCCATACTGGCGGGGATTGGGATCGGCTTATATCGGAACGAACAGGATGCTTTCGAACAAGTTTACAAAACGGGCAAGACTTATCATCCGGACCTGCAACTGACCTCCCGGTATGCCGAGTGGTATCAAATCTATAGACAACTTTATCCGGTTCTCAAGCCAATCAGTCATCAGCTTTACGATCAGTTCAGAGCCTGAGCCAAGGAGACAACACCATGAACGAACCGAAACAAATTGTGTCCGCGCAGAACAGGTTGGGGGAAACCCCGATCTGGGAACCCGATGAGAAGGCGCTGTACTGGGTTGATTGGGGCGGATTGCCAACCTGCCGGTTTGAGCCGGAAACTGGAAAATTCTCTACATATCCGACGGCTCATCCGGTGACATCTCTGGCGCGCCGGGCTTCAGGAGGCTGGATTGCCATAGCCCAGAACGGACTTTATGGTTGGGAACCGAAAACCAATGAGTACGAGCTGATCCATGGACCGGCACAGCCCGCCAGGCCGGAGATTATCTACAACGATGCTGCAGTGGATCAACAGGGGCGGTTGCTGGTGGGGACGGTCAATATGCAGGATCCCTTTTTGCCAGAAGGATCGCTCTGCCGCCTTGACCCCGATGGCTCGTTCCATGAGCTTGACTCGGGTTATGCCACTGCGAACGGGATCGGCTTCAGTCTGGACAGCCGGACGGTTTATGTGGCTGATCAGCGGAAATGGGAGATCCTGGCTCTGGACTATGACCCAGATAAAGGGACGACCAGTAATCGTCGCATCTTTGCCCGCATCCCGAAGGATGAAGGGCAACCCGATGGGCTGATCGTAGACGCGCAAGGCTTTATCTGGAATGGGCATCAAGGCGGGTGGAAGCTCACCCGGTATGACCCGGATGGCAAGATCGAACGCCAGATCCGTTTCCCTGTAGAGAATGTCATCTCGTTTGCATTTGGCGGTGATAACCTGGATGAACTCTTTATCACAACCGCTTCGTGGGGTTTTGAAGAAGAGAAACGGAAACAACAACCCCTGGCTGGCGATCTGTTCCACATCAAAATGGATGTCAAAGGGTTGATCGAACCCAAGTTTGCTGGATAGCCCAGAGGAAAGGAGCTTTATGAAATACCTGACGTTGGCAGAAATTTTGCGGCCGTGTATAAGACAAAACTGGGCTGTAGGTGCGTATGACACTTGCAATCTGGAGATTACGCAGGCCATTGTCGATGCATCTGCGGCTGATCAGGCTCCCGCCATCATCATGATCTACCCCCATCATACGCTGCAGGCAGAATGGCCTACTTTACTGCGCATCATCGAGGCGGAAGTTGAACGCGCACATATCCCGGCTGCGCTGGTGCTTGACCACGCCAAGACTCTTGACCAGGTTGAAAATGCGCTCGAACTCGGTTTTTCCGGGGTAATGATTGATGCATCCCTGGAGCCGTTGGAGCAAAATATCGCCATCACCCGGCGCGCGGTTGAGCTGGCGCACGGATGCGGAGCCTCGGTTGAGGCTGAACTGGGACACGTAGGCGTCGGGAGTGATCTTATTAGCCCGGACCAGCAACAGGCAAATCTGACCCGTCCGGAAGATGCCAAACTCTTTGTGAATGAAACCGGTGTGGATGCGCTCGCTGTCTCCATCGGCACGCTGCACGGGCTGTATCGCGGCAAACCCAAGCTTGATTTCGAGCGGATTGCCCAGCTGCGCGCTGTCTGCCAGATACCGCTGGTCCTGCACGGCGGGTCGGATACCCCGGACCAGGATATTCGACGCGCCATCGAAACCGGGATAGATAAGATCAATATCTGGACCGATGTGCGCATCCCCTATTTGCGGAGCATAAAGGAAAAGCTGGATGGCCCCATTGAAAAGATCGATGTGCCCGAGGTATTAGCAGCAGCGCGAAAGGCGGCATTCGATGTCATCCGCCAAAAGAACCGCTTGTTGGGCTCAACTGGCAAGGCTACACAATACGCATATTAGGCGTTTGGAGGCTAACCATGGGTCAGTATCTTTTGGGTATAGATAACGGCAGTACGGTTTCGAAAGCCGCTCTTTTCGATTTGCATGGCAAAGAAATAGCAGTCGGAAGCTGTAAAGCGGATACCGACTACCCACACCCGGGGTGGACGGAACGCAATATGGAAATGCTTTGGCAGAGCACAGCCAGTGCCATTCGCGCAGTTTTGGCCAGGTCGGGTGTCCGGCCGGAAGAGATCGCCGGGATTGGCAATGCCGGGCACGGCAACGGCGCTTACCTGTTGGACAAGCAAGGGTATCCGCTCCGGAATGGCATTCAATCGATGGATTCGCGGGCTGCGGGCGTGATGGCCGGATGGAACCAGCGCAACCTCCACGCGCAAGTATTTCCGTTCACGATCCAATCTTTCTGGCCTGCGCAGCCGAACGCGTTGCTTGCCTGGCTCAAGCAGAATGAGCCACAAAATTATGAACGTCTCGGTGCAGTTTTAATGGTGAAGGACTTTATCAAATACCGCCTGACCGGTGAGATCACAGGCGATTATACCGATATGAGTGCATCCAGTCTGATGGATGTGCGCAACAAATGTTACTCCCGCGAGTTGATGGCACAGTATGACCTTTCGGAAGCTTATGATGCCTTACCGCCTTTAAAACAGAGCAGTGAAGTTGTCGGCCAGGTGACCTCCACCGCAGCCGAGCAGACAGGGTTGGCAGTCGGAACGCCGGTCGTCGGCGGTATGTTCGATGTGGACGCCAGCGCCATAGGCGCCGGGGCGATCCATCCGAACCAGGCTTGCCTGGTGGCGGGCAGTTGGAGCATCAACGAAGTTATTACCCGCGACCCGATAGTTGATCCTGGGCTGTTCATGACGACCCTCTTTGCTGATCCTGGCCTGTATCTGACGATCGAAGGCAGCGCCACATCAGCCACCAACCTGGAGTGGTTTGTGAACCAGTGTTGCGGTGATGAACGCACTGAGGCCAAAAAGCGCGGAATATCGGTCTATGATGTTTGCAATGAAGAAGTCGCCAGCCTGCCTCCGGGCAGCACAAATATTATCTTCCACCCGTTCCTGTACGGTTCGAACGTGCAATCGACCGCCCGGGCGGGATTTTACGGTGTGGCGGGTTGGCATACTCGGGCTCATTTACTCCGCGCTCTTTATGAGGGCGTTGTGTTCGGCCACCTGAGTCATATTGAGAAGCTGCGCTCGGCTGGGGGCCAGATCAACAACGCGCGACTGACTGGCGGCGGTTCGCGCAGCCCGGTTTGGTCGCAAATATTTGCCGATACGATCCAGGTGCCGATGGAAGTCCCGGATGGAAATGAGATCGGCGCGCGCGGCGCAGCCCTGGGCGCCGGTATTGGCGCGGGCATCTATCACAACTACGCCGAAGCCATCCAGGAAGCTGTGTCGGTCGTGCGCGTTCACGAACCGAATCCAGCCAACACACCGTTTTACCTGGAGCGCTATGCCGAGTATCAGCGGCTGGCAAGTGTGATGCAAGCGCCGTGGGAAGCACTGAGCAAACTCGGTTGAGGCAACCAAAAACGATGAGCACAGATCCGATTGGTGTGGCGCTTGAGCAGATTTTGGTAGAAGTGGCGGCCTGTGTGCGCCAGGTCCCAAGCAAAGACCTGGCCCGGGCCGAGGAACTCATGGAGACTTCCCCGCGCATCTTTGTGGCCGGTGCCGGCCGGAGCGGCCTATGCATGCGGGCGTTGAGCATGCGGCTGATGCACCTGGGTAAAACCGTCTATGTAGTTGGTGAAACCACCACCCCTAGTATCGCTGCGGAAGATCTATTGATCCTGGGTTCTGGCTCCGGGCAAACGCTCGGCCTGTTAGCGATGGCCGGCAAGGCGCGCCGCCAGGGTGCTATTATCCTGCTCTTCACTACAGATGCAGCCTCACCGTTGGCCGAATTGGCCGACTATTGTGTAGTGATTCCAGCTCCGTCCCTCAAGAAGGTTGAAGGAATAAACGGTCCCAAATCGGTGCAACCATTGGGCAGCTTGTTCGAACAATCCATGTTTGTTCTCTGCGACAGCCTCATACTTGGGTTGATGCAGCGAACTGGTGTAAATATTGCACAGATGTTTGAGCGCCACGCAAATCTGGAATAGAGGTTGTGGATGCAAATCGATATCACCCACCTGCTAATTTTTCTAATCTGTGATCCGAAGGCCAGAATACCGGTTTTTTACAGGAGAGACGTTCATGGTTGAAATGACTTCGGAAGAGCGAGTCCGGTGCGTGCTTCAACGCCAGGTGCCGGACCGAGTACCGCATTTCGAATGGGTAGTGGATCATCGGGTCCGGGAAGCTCTCTGCCCGGGGAGTAAAAGCTATACTGATTTTGCAGTGCAGATGGGGCATGATGCCATCATTGTTGATCCGATCTATAAGAAGGAAAGAATTGGTACGAATCGTTGGCTTAGTGAGTGGGGATATGTCGGACAGGATACCAATGAAGAGCATGGTGTCGAAGTGGAATCGCCGATCAAGACCTTGGCTGATCTTGAACGTTACACTCCGCCAAATCCACATGCTCCCGAACGGTTTATCGCAGTAGAGCAGGCTGTGCAAGAATTCCGGGGAGACAAAGCTGTCATTGTCCATCTGAACGATGTTTTTTCACTTCCACGCTATCTCATGGGCATGAAAGAATTGCTCATGGCGATCATAACCAAGCCCGAATTGGTCAAGGGCCTGGTGGAGATGTCGGTGACGGTCAATCTTGAGTTGGCTCAGGAACTTGTTGCCCGCGGGGTGAAAATCGTCTATACCGGCGATGATTATGCCTATAACAAGGGACCGTTTATATCGCCCAAGCACTTTCGCGAGTTCTTTTACCCCGGTCTTTGCCGCGTGATGCGGGGTTACAAGGAACTCGGCCTGTATGTGATCAAGCACACAGATGGTAATCTCTGGCCGATCATTGACATGATTATAGATTCCGGCATTGATTGCCTCGACCCGATCGATCCGCAGGCGGGTATGGATTTGGCTGAAGTCAAAGCAAAGTATGGGCAGCGAGTCGCGCTGAAGGGAAACGTGGACTGCGCCCATCTTATGACCTTTGGCACGCCGGATGAAGTCGTGGAGGCCACCAAAGAGGTTCTGCGCAAAGGCATGCCCGGTGGCGGTTTTATCCTCTCTTCGAGCAACTCCATTCACTCGGCGGTCAAACCTGAGAATTATCTCGCCATGCTGCACACTTTGCGCCAATATGGCCAATATTCATAGGACAGCATAATGCAATTCGCAGCCGAGGCCTTTTTACTGTTGCACGCTCATGGCAAATAATTTACACGATAAACCTATACTTATATCCTCAATTACTTGGAGATTTCTAAATTGAATACCATTAACTACACGGAGACGATATGACCTCAAAAATCCCCACTACGAAGGTGAACCTCGTTCGATCGACGCCCTCCGATATTGATATCGCCGAGGCATCGAACATCAAACCCATTCATCAGGTGGCCAAGGAAAACAATGTGACCCTAAAATTCATTCCCACAAAGTTGAAACTGGTTCGACCGGTGCCATCTGATATTGATATTGCCCAGGCATCGGACATCAAACCCATCTCCCAGGTGGCCGCGGAAGCTGGGATCCTTCCCGAGGAGTTGGAATTCTATGGCCCATACAAAGCCAAGGTCAAACTTGAGGTCTTAAAACGCCTGCAGGACCGTCCAGATGGTAAATATATTGACGTGACAGCCATTACGCCTACGCCGCTCGGGGAAGGCAAGACCACTACCACAGTCGGACTCAGTCAGGCACTGGGCGCATGTCTCGGCAGGAAGGTATTTACAGTCATCCGCCAACCCTCACAGGGGCCAACCTTTGGTATTAAAGGCGGCGCAGCCGGCGGCGGGTATTCGCAGATCATCCCGATGGAGGATTTTAACCTGCACCTGACCGGCGATATCCACGCTATCACAGCCGCAAACAATCTCTGCGCGGCCGCCATTGACGCCCGCATGTTCCACGAAAGCGAGCAACCGGATGACGAGAAGTTGTTTACTGCACTCTGCCCAATCGATAAGCAGGGCAACCGCTGTTTCTCCCCGTCCATGCTGCGCCGTCTGCAGAAGTTGGGGATAAAGAAGACCGATCCAAACACCCTTACCCCCGAAGAGCGTTCCCGCTTCGCCCGCCTGGATATAGATCGGGGTTCGATCACCTGGCGGCGCGTCATCGACACCAATGATCGTTTTTTGCGCGAGATTGAAGTCGGTCTCGGCCCGGAAGAAAAGGGCAAAACCCGTCGTACCGGTTTTGATATCACAGTGGCCAGTGAGATTATGGCTATTCTGGCCCTGACAACCGATCTGGCGGATATGCGCGATCGTTTGGGCCGCATGGTCATTGGCACCGATCTTAAAGGTGCTGCCGTCACTGCGGAAGATCTGGGCGTGGCGGGTGCGTTAACAGTCCTGATGAAGGATGCCATCAAGCCCAACCTGATGCAAACCCTGGAGGGCACACCTACTCTGGTGCATGCCGGGCCATTTGCCAACATTGCCCATGGACAGTCCTCCATCATTGCCGATCGGATTGCCCTCAAATTAGCGGATTACGTGATCACAGAATCGGGTTTTGGCGCCGATATTGGCATGGAGAAATTCTTCGATATTAAGTGTCGCTATTCGGGCCTGGTGCCGCAGGTAGTGGTGTTGGTTGCCACAGTGCGCGCACTCAAGATGCACGGCGGCGGACCCAAGGTCGTGGCCGGCAAACCGCTGGCGTCTGAATATTCCGAAGAGAATATTGAGTTGGTTCGCAAAGGTTTGCCGAACATGGAGCGCCACATCAAGAATGCATTGAAATACGGTGTGAATGTGGTTGTGGCGATCAACTCCTTCAAAGATGATAGACCGGCCGAACTGGAAGTGGTGCGGAAAGCAGCGGTTGACGCCGGAGCAATGGATGCCGTGGTCTCGACCCACTGGATGGACGGCGGAGAGGGCGCGTTAAAACTGGCTGAAGCCGTGGTCAGAGCCGCTGAGAAGCCGAGCAATTTCAAATTTCTCTACCCCCTCGAATTATCCATCAAAGAGAAGATTGAGACCATATGCAAAGAGATCTACGGCGCCGAAGGTGTGGACTACTCCGAGCAAGCTGAAGAAAAGATCAGGCTCTACACCAGGTTGGGCTTTGCCAACCTGCCTTTGTGCATGGCCAAGACCCATCTGTCCTTCAGCACCGATGCCAGCCTGAAAGGCGCACCGACCGGATTCCGGGTCCCCGTGCGCGACATCCGCGCCTCCGTCGGCGCAGGTTTTCTGTACCCGCTTTTGGGCGAAATGCGCACCATGCCGGGCTTGCCGACCCGTCCGGTTTTCTATGATGTGGACCTGGATCTTGCAACTGGCAAGGTGCTTGGCTTGTTCTGATTTTCTTGCAGGGGCGAAGCAAGTTTCGCCCCTGCAGAGTCTGTTAGTAGAGGAGAACCATGTTCAAAGATACTTCTGTCGATGCATTGATGCCGCTGGAAATGGCCGAACTGGCAGAAACCATTGGAGTCCGCAAGGCTGCACTTTCGTTTTGGAAGTTGTTTGTCTTGTCAGTGCTGGCAGGGGCATTTGTCGCTCTGGGAGCCATGTTCGCTACAATCACTGCCGCAGGATCATCAGACCTTCCTTATGGGGTGGCACGAATGCTTATCGGCATGACGTTTTGCATTGGTTTGATCTTGATAGTGATAGGTGGTGCTGAGTTGTTTACCGGCAATATCCTGATCGTGATGGCCTGGGCCAGCCGCAAGGTTAGCACACACGCCCTACTGCGCAACTGGGTTATTGTCTATCTGGGTAATTTCGTTGGTTCGCTGGGTACAGCCACACTTGTGTTTTTTAGTAAGCAGTATACCTTTGGCGACGGGAGTGTCGGGGCAGCCGCCCTGAAGATTGCCGCCTCAAAAATGAATTACGGGTTACTCCAGGTCGTGGCACTAGGCATCTTATGCAACGGTCTGGTATGCCTGGCTGTCTGGCTGACGTATAGCGCCCGCTCCACCGGTGACAAGATCCTGGCAATTGTTTTTCCGATTACCGCTTTTGTGGCGGGCTCGTTTGAGCATAGCATAGCCAATATGTATTTTTTGCCATATGCTCTATTCATCAAGAACTTCGATTCAGCCTTTGTCACCAGTTTGGTAGCCAAGGCACCCGACCTCTCCAACCTTACCTGGGGTGCTTTTCTCTTGAAAAACCTGTTGCCGGTGACGTTCGGAAATATTATTGGCGGAGCGGGGTTGGTGGCGCTGATATATTGGTTCGTTTACCTGCGCGACAAGAGCCGGACCGATTGGAATTAAGGGAGAGCTGTGTACATGCATCGAAAGGGAAGACCGGAAAAGTCTTCCGAAGCATCAAGAACCGTGGCTTTGGTAAACACTTGCGCGGTGCCCACATAAAGAAGTACGCTTAGGAAAGAGGAGAAACATCATGACGGCTCACTTGATCGATGGAAAAACGATCGCCCAGAAAGTGCGCAAGGATGTTGCGGCAGAAGTATCCAAACGCGCTGCCGCAGGGAAACCACAGCCGGTTTTAGCGACCGTATTAGTGGGTGACCGGCCGGATTCGGCTGCCTATGTTGCTTCCAAGGGAAAGGCCTGTCAGGAACTGGGGATGGGCTCCATTAGCGAACACCTGCCTGCCGATGCTACCCAGGAACAGGTCGAGACAATGGTCAAAAAACTAAACGCCAATCCGCAGATCAGCGGCATCCTTGTGCAATTACCCCTGCCAGCGCAAGTAGATGAAGAGCGGGTGCTTTCCCTTATAAATATTGAAAAAGATGTGGACGGTTTCTCACCCATCAATATTGGCCGCCTAGCCCAAAAAGGACGCGAGCCTCTCTTCGTTCCGTGTACGCCTTATGGCTGTATCTACCTTGTCGATCAGATGGGGATCAAGATCGAAGGAGCAAATGCGGTGGTGCTGGGTCGCTCGAATATCGTCGGAATGCCGGCTGCGTTGCTGCTTATCAGCCGAAATGCAACGGTCACAGTCTGTCATTCGCGGACACGCGACCTACCTGCCGTTGTTCGTCAGGCTGATATCATCATTGCCGCTATTGGCCGGACTGAGATGGTGCGAGGAGATTGGATAAAACCGGGCGCGGCGGTTATTGATGTGGGGATCAATTCTGTGCCGGATGCCACAAAAAAGAGCGGTCATCGTCTGGTCGGCGATGTCAATTTTAATGAGGCAATTGAAGTGGCCGGGTTTATCACCCCCGTCCCTGGTGGAGTCGGCCCAATGACCATTGCCATGCTCATGAAGAACACGCTGCGAGCGGCTCAGATCCAAGCCCCGTGACCTCTTCCGAATCGCCACAAAAGTGCAGTTGCGAGCCGCCGATGTTCTTCCGGTGGCGTGGCAATCCCCTTTTCTATCTGCTATTTAAGTCAAATGGGAAATTGCTCACCTGCCTACACTGCAGGTGCAGGTCTCTCGTTCGCAACGAAATTGGAAAATGAGCTTCGGTTTTTTCTGCCATTGAGGAGATAGCCATTTGAAAGCAGTCATGTTGACCGGTGCGGGCGGCACCGAAATGTTGAAACTCAGGGAGGTTCCTGCTCCGGTTATAAAAGACCCTCTGGATGTAATGGTGAGCCTGCATGCCGGCGGATTGAACCCGACTGACTATAAACTACACCGAAAGGGTGGTTATTACCCCGACCATCTTCCCGTAATCCTGGGTGGTAACGAAGCCGGGGTGGCGCGAGCGATTGGCGAAGCGGTAACGAAATTTAAAATTGGGGATGAGGGAACCGGGTATGTTGACGGCGGCCTTGCAAAGAGACCCGAACGACCGCGGCCTGGGCACCACCGGAGTGCCAGTCTTCAAATATAAAGCTGCCTTCTGGGCGAAACAATGGACACATTCGGAAGCACGCCAGTATTCCTGCTCGTTCTGGACCCCCTTTATGTCCGGCTATGGTGGCATTTCGGTCGTGTTGATGCCCAATGGGTCAATCTATTATTATTTCAGTGACAACAATGAATTCTCTTGGAATGATGCGGAGAACAAGACTAACAAACTCAAACCCATGTGCCCATGAATATACGGGGAGCGAAGAGTGGCTTTACAAAGAAGATGCTCAGGTATCAAAATCCGCCCTTTATAGCGGTTTTATGTTCCTCGTGCACAGCTCTGGGCGGAAAGGTATATCATTTCCCAGAGAACTGTTTTAAGAACGTTTGTTTTTAAGCACCTCAAAATCGCCAATGGTGGACGATTTAGGGAGAGGAGAAGGTAAAGAGTATTAAAAGACAAAATCCCCTCACGGGGATTTTTTATAAAGTGGGCCCGGCAGGAGTTGGACCTGCGACCAAGCGATTATGAGTTTCATCGCCTCTCTTCCATAGCTTCCACTCTTTTTACCAACCCCCATATCTGGCGGTTTCTCGGTAGGCTACCGTACCAGATATGGGGGTTTCGCTGCTTACTCGCCCTTTTGGGTCAAAAATCGGCTGCAACCCTACTGCAACTAGCTTGTGAGCGGTTTCACAATCTCTTCGATGTCTTCGGCAGCCTCATCCTGAGAATGAGCCATGGAATGTCCGTAGATATCGGTCGTGATACTCGCCTTCGAGTGCCCGGCCCTATTCTGGACTGTGTTGACCGGGGTGCCTCTGTCCAGCAGGAACGAGAGCGAGGTATGCCGCAGATCGTGGAAGCGAATGTCCGGCAAGTCGGCCTCTTTGAGAATTCGCTTGAACTCTCGTGAGACCTTGGTCTGATCAATGTAGGTGCCGATGCTGGTCGTGAAGATCATGCCGTTTTCTTTCCAACGATCGCCTGCCAGGAGCTTTTGGGTCTCTTGTCTTTGGCGGTGCAATTCCAGCATGGCCAGTAAGCCTTTGCCCAGCTTGATCTGCCTGCGGCCGGATTTGGTCTTGGTCGGCGCAAGCGCACCGCCATTGAAGCTGACCGGTTGGAGCTGGCGCTCGACTCGCAGCATGCTTCTTTTCCCAATCGACATCCGACCACATCAGTCCCAGGATCTCGCCTTTGCGCATTCCCGTGGTTAAGGCCAGATAGAAGAGCGCTTCATATGGATGCCCTTTGGCTGTCATCATGAAGTTCCGGGCTTGCTCTTCGGTGAAGATCCGGAATTGCTTCGTCTCCACTTTGGGCCGTTCAACGGCATCGAGAGGGTTGTGGCCGATCAGGCCTTCCTTGACCGCCTGGGCAAAGGCACAATGCAAGGTCACATGCACCAGTTGGATCGTACGGGCACCCTTCCCTTCCACTTGCAGCCGCAAATAGAGCTGGCGGACATGCGAGGGAGCAATTGCCTGCAAACGCATCTTGCCAAGAACCGGCAGGATGTACTGTTCGGAGTAGCGCCGATAGTTGCGGGCCGTGTTTGGCCGGCGGGAGAGTTCCTTACCAGAGAGCCAGCTTTGCATGTATCGTTCCAAGGAGAGCTGCGAGCCTTCAAAGGTCAGGCCGTGTTCGATCTTGTTAAGGGTCTCTTTGATCCACTGGCGGCATTCATGCTGGGTCTTGGCGTACTTGGTGATGCGCCGGCCCGCGAGGCTGACTTGAGCACACCAGAGGCCATCTTTGCGGTGATAGATCGAGCCTTCGTTGTTTCCGCGTCTACTAGCCATAGTGATTCCTCCTTTCTGTGATTGGGGGGATCGGTGTCGGAGGAACGAGTGGTGAAGCTTGTGCTATTCGACTTTTAAGGTGCTGGAAAGTCATCAGGAATATCTCGAAATTCGACAATACAAGATGAAGTCATTATAAAGAACATATGTTCGTCCGTCAAGTTAAATTCTTTCCACTGCTTCCATGGCTTATACACTTTGAAGGATTCGTGGTTTTAATGTTAATAACGTCACGAGTTATTAACATTAAAGGCCATTTCTGTGAATAATGGTTCTTCGGAATTGAGTCAAGAAGTATCTTCCCGCCGATTCTTTTATTTTTTGACTCTACCTTATGGGGATCATTCCAAACTCAAAAATCCGATCATGGATCCAATCACACCATCAAACTCGATGCCCTCGGCATAATAATTCTCTTTGCAATACCGCTCCCACCTTTGTCGCATGGTGGGATCCGATTGAATGGTCGCCAATATCCTACCCTTGCCCTGCAGCGCTTGCAGCGATCCTCTTCTTTCGGAAGTAGCATTCAACGCAGCAATAAATGTATTCGTATTTATCTCCTGGTGCTTGGTTTTCACAAGGATGTAGACATCGTAAAAATCCCTCGGCCGGGTATTGAGTACACTTCGTCGTAATATGGTTTCCACTTTCTCTGCCAGGACCGTTTCGAGGTTGTACGCCCAGACTTTGATCCGCTTATTCGAGAGGATCGAGTGAAATTCATAACGAACAGCTCTCGGCGTGATAACGTCGCCGGTAGTAATGTCTATTTTGAGAGGCGTGTTAATTGATTCATACCTGGCAACGATTGCCACCCGATAACCGCCATATTCATCTTCCTCCCGGATAGGCAGGATATGGTCCAGGGATAGCGTAACTTCATCATCGAGTTGGATGGCGCAGATCTCCGAAAATATTTCCCGGATGGTGTCTTCAGATAGCGGGTAATCTCTCAGAGTCGCATCCATATCCATAGTCGTCCGGTTGCTAATCCCCACCATGGAGGCGATCAGCATACCTCCCTTGAGAATGAACTTATCACTGTATTTTGAGATACAGATTCTTTCCAATAGACATTCCAGCATGAAATCCTGCAAAACAGCTTGAGCGGGAATATGATTTTTCAGAGCCAGGTTCTTTATCCTGTCTTTTAGCTGCATTGCTTTGCTCATAAAAGAACCTCAAGATATTCCCGGACGATTTTTTGGATTCTGAATTGTTGGGCATATCGATAGAGCAGATCAATGTTTCGCTCTTTCGTATTCACATACCGCTTCAATGATCCATTGATCTGTTGGATGTCAATCTGGTTTCGACTTCGCAATAGATCGCAGATGGTTCTTTCGAGATTGAAAGTCTGAATGTCATTCCCAAAAGACGATTTCACTGTGATTAATCCCAGCGAATAAAATTTACGGTTAACAAAATATACTTTTGCTCCAATCGTTTTCAATGAAGTTGCGTTGTAACCACTGGGGACTGTTACTGAAAAAAATAGCGGTGTTCTATCCGTGAGGTCTAAAAGGTAAGCAGCTGTCTCATGAGAGAATATGGCTTCTTTAAATCTTGCTTGAAGAGCCATCATTTCATCAACCATATTGCCTGTCGCTAAATAAACTCCCCTGGAAATGCGATGTACCTCACCAATCTTTTCCAGAATGGAAAGGTATGTTCTCGGAATTCCATATTTGAGCAGATCAGAGGTCAACAGAATCCCGTTCTGATCTTTTAGGATATCTCGAATCTTGCCAATAGGATTTGCTTTATCATTTACAACCATGCTTATATTGTATATTATATGAGCATAGTTGTAAATATCCACATTCCTGGATACAAGAAATAAATCCCTTTTAGGTCCCACAATTTTAAAGAATAGTAAAGATGGTGTTAGCCTTATATTTTTTTGGTTGCCAAAGAGGATAATGGTATAGTGGGGGCATCTTAATTTGAGGCATTTGAATGAGCGAATACCAGTATTACGAATGGCAAACCATCGACCGCCCACTCAGTCCGCATGAAACCGAGGCTGTTTCTGGGCTTTCCAGCCACATGGATACAGTTACATCCACTCAAGCGATTGTGACCTACTCGTGGGGGGATTTCAAACACGATCCACGCCAGGTGCTGCTACAGTATTTTGATGCTCACCTCTATTTGGCAAACTGGGGCACGCGCAGACTTTTGTTTCGCTTCCCGAAATCTGTGATTGATCCACATACCATCCGGCCTTATTGCCGGGAAGAATTTCTGACACTTGAATTGAAAGGCAACTACTATATTCTTGAATTTTCGTTGGATGATGAAGAGCCAGATTATGAATGGTTAGAACCGGAAGGCACACTTGGCAAATTGACACCCATTCGCGAGCAAATTATGCAAGGCGATTACCGCACACTTTATCTGAGTTGGTTGAAGGCTGTCTCTATTGATGACCCAGAGGAAGACAACGCTGAAACGGAACCGCCCGTCCCGGCCGGGTTGGGCAAGCTGAACAGCAGCCAACAAGCCTTCATAGAGTTTTTTGAACTGGATCCGCACCTGGTCAAAGCTGCCGCCAAAGCTAGCCCTCCATTACAGCCTAAATCCATTGCACCTATGGTGCAAGCCCTCAACCAACTCAGCCGAGAGGAATGTGAAACCTTCCTGCAGCAGGTGCTGAACAACGAACCGCAGGTAAGATTGGCACTGCAAAAGCGGTTGGAGCAACTGGCAGGAACCAAACCTGTGAGCGCTGGACAGGGCCAACGTCAAGCCGGTAATCTGTTCAAAGAAGCCGAGCAGTTAGAAAAAGAAACCTTTCGCAAACAGAAGGCTGAAGCCGAGCAAAAGCGGATCCAGGAGTTGCTTGATCTAGCCAGGCGTGAAGAAGCCACCTGGCGTTGGATTGAAAGCCTGATCGGGCAAAAACAAGCTGGTCCGTATGATAAAGCTACAAATCTATTGGTCGACCTGCGCGATCTGGCAATATACCAGAATCAGCTCCCCAAATTTCAGGAACGCTTTTTGGTAATCAGAGAGAAGTACAACAACCGTCCGACCTTGATGTCAAGATTCAGTCATGCTGGACTGTAAAAATCAAATCATGGTGCATCCTTACTGATACGTAATAGCGTACTGATTGACGCAGCTTCGTGAATTACACGTTGCGAAAAACTTTACTCGCTCTTTTAAAAACACATTTATGAAAACCTTGGATGAAATTAATCGCTTGATCGCTTCAACTGAAGCAGAATTAATAGAACTGGAAAGCAGCCGTTCTAAATTGCTGTCGCGTCTTGCAGAGTTGCAGGGTGATAAAGCAGCTTTGATCCAATCGCCAGGCGCCTCCGATGTCAATCACAATCAAACTGTGACCAATCAATCGTCCCAGGATGAAAAGATTACCCTATTTCAAGGCTTGTTTCGCGGACGCGATGATGTTTATCCCCGGCGTTTCGAAAGCATGAAAACCGGCAAACAAGGCTACCAGCCAGTTTGTCAAAATGAGTGGATCCGTGGGGTTTGCGAAAAACCGAAAATTCGCTGTGAGGATTGCGGACAGCGCAAATTCCTTCCAGTGACAGACCAGGTGATGCGCAATCATTTACAAGGTTTCGATCCACAGGACAGACTAGGGCGCAACTTTACGATTGGCGTTTATCCTATGCTACCGGATGAGACCTGCTGGTTTTTGGCAGCAGACTTCGATAAAGCCTCCTGGCAGGATGATGCCCGCGCTTTCTTGGAAACTTGTTCGATGTTAAATGTTCCGGCTGCTCTTGAGCGGTCGCGCTCTGGTAACGGAGGGCATGTCTGGATGTTCTTTTCTGAGCCTGTTCCAGCAGCCCAGGCGCGCCGGATGGGTACTTTCCTCCTTTCTCAAACAATGGAGCGCCGGCCAGAGATTGGGTTGAACTCTTATGATCGCTTTTTCCCCAGTCAGGATACGCTGCCAAGAGGTGGCTTCGGTAACCTAATTGCATTACCACTTCAAAAGAAGCCTCGCGAGAACGGCAACAGCCTCTTTGTAAATGAGCATTTCATTCCTTATGAAGATCAATGGGCCTTTCTTGCTTCCCTACACAGGATGACCCGGGCAGAAGTACTGGCTGTGGTCAGGCATGCTGAGAAGCAGGGTGAATTGCTGGGTATTCGACTTCCCGTAACAGATGAAGATAGCGACCGCCCATGGGCTGCACCGCCATCCAAAAAACATAAGGAACCGCCAGTAATTGGGCCGCTGCCTGAGTGTCTTGATTTGGTTATGGGTAACCAAATCTATATACAAAAGGCAGGATTGACGCCTTCTTTGCGGAATCGCCTGATCCGGCTGGCCGCCTTTCAAAACCCAGATTTTTATCGGGCGCAAGGTATGCGACTGTCCACTTATGGGAAGCCACGCATCATCAGTTGCTGTGAGGATTTTCCCAAACACCTAGGAATGCCACGCGGCTGCTTAGATGAACTCACCACATTGCTCGTATCGCTGCAGATAAAAACAAACCTGACCGACGAACGCTTCGCAGGCACTCGATTGGATGTTCAATTTTATGGTGCTTTACGCGGAGAACAGCAGCAAGCTGCCGATAGCATGCTGCAACATGAAACGGGTGTGCTGGCTGCCTCGACAGCCTTCGGGAAAACCGTCGTGGCTGCTTATTTGATTGCGCAACGTCAGGTGAATACGCTGGTGGTTGTGCACCGCCAGCAGTTGCTCGATCAATGGGTGCAGGCCTTGAGCCAGTTTCTTGGCATCTCCTCAAAAGACATCGGTCAGTTTGGGGGTGGTAAACACAAAGCAAATGGAAATCTTGATGTGGCGATGATCCAAAGCCTAATCCAGAAAGGAGTTGTGAATGACATGGTTGGCAATTACGGCTATTTGATCATTGACGAGTGTCACCATATTTCTGCGGTCAGCTTTGAACAGGTGGTCCGCCAGAGCAAAGCCAAGTATCTTACCGGTTTATCCGCGACAGTGACACGCAAGGATGGACACCAGCCAATTATTTTCATGCAATGCGGTCCAGTTCGTTATATGGTAAATGATCGAGATCAGGCAGATAAACGGCCTTTCAACCATAAAGTTATCGTACGACCAACAAGATTCCAGTTGCCATCCCATCTTCAAAATATTGCGGCCCAAACTATTCAAGAAGTGTATTCATCTTTGGAAAAAGATGATGACCGGAACCAGATGATCGTTGAGGATGTGGTATCTGTAATTCAGTCGAATCATTTTCCTGTACTGCTTACTGAGCGCAGGGAGCATTTAGAAACTTTGGCAGAGTTGTTGAACAAACGAGTTGCTCACGTCTTTGTGATGAAAGGTGGAATGGGCAAGAAGGAGCGTCAGGAATTGAAAGACCGAATCGGCAGCCTTCCGGCCGATCAGTCCCGTGTGATTTTAGCAACGGGTCGTTACTTAGGCGAAGGTTTTGATGACGAGCGGTTGGATACTTTATTTCTGGCTTTACCGATTTCTTGGCGTGGCACGCTAACCCAGTATGCTGGCCGTTTGCACCGCTTAAACGCAGTCAAGAAAGAAGTGGTCATCTACGACTATGTGGATTTCGAAGTGCCTGTATTAGTCAGGATGCATGGTAAGCGGCGAGCCGGTTATAAGGCGCTTGGGTATGAAATCGAGCTACCAGAAGACAATAAACCAATGCAACTTCCTTTGGTAGATTTGTAGATCCGGCGCTCTCTTCTTCCCAAAACTGCGCTCTGCCATACAAATCCCCCACGCTTTTATATCTTGGAGACATTTCTTATCTTCTTGTTATAGAAAAGAAATCTCCGACAAATTCTTTAAATCCTCATGCAAAACTTTTGCCCGTATATAGGTGCATCCAAAGGAAACCTAATCACTGGTTTGGCTAAGCGGGGTACACCCCGCGTCATTTATTTGCCCGATACTCTTTGAGTCTGCTAAAAAAGATGGGTAAACAGACAACAAGCTGCTTTTACGATATCCATTTTATAAAATGGGCCCGGCAGGAGTCGGACCTGCGACCAAGCGATTATGAGCCACTTGATTTCCCTTCCATAGCTTCTACACTTTTCTATCACCCCCACATTTGGTGGTTTCTTTGTAGGCTACCGTACCAAATATGGGGGGTTGCTTCTTTCATGGCGTTTTTTGGCCAAAATCCACTGCGACCCTACTGCGAAACGATTGTGAGCGGTTTCACGATCTGCTCGATATTTTCGGCTGCCGCATCCTGGGAATGGGCCATTACGTGCCCATAGATGTCGGTAGTGACACTCGCCTTGGAGTGCCCTGCCCTATGTTGCACCGTGTTGACCGGTGTTCCAATATCGAGGAGCAGGGAGAGCGAAGTATGACGCAGATCGTGGAAGCGGATATCCGGCAAGTCGTTCTCACTCAGTATCTGTTTGAACTCCTTGGAGACCTTGCTCTGGCTGGCGTAGGTGCCGATACCGGTCGTAAATATCATGCCATTCTCTTTCCAACTGTCTCCAGCCAGGATCTTCTGGGCTTCCTGCCTTTGGCGATGTGTTTCCAGCATAGCCAGGCCAATCTTGCCTAGTTTGATCTGGCGGCGCCCGGACCTGGTCTTGGTCGGGACAAGCACCGCACTGCTGTTGTATGCCTGTTGGAGCTGCCGTTCGATACGCAGAGTACCCTTATCCCAATCCACATCATCCCACATCAAACCGAGCAATTCCCCCTTGCGCAGACCCGTGGTCAGGGCCAGGTAGAAAAGAGCCTCATCAGGATGACCCCTGGCTGCTTCCAGGAAAGTGCGCGCCTGGCTTTCGGTGAAGATGTGAAATTCCTTCGTCTCCACCTTGGGACGCTCCACGGCGTCCATCGGGTTGTACCCGATCAACCTTTCCTTGACCGCTTGCTTGAGTGCGCAATGCAGAGTCGAATGGACCAACTGGATGGTGCGCTCGCCTTTGCCTTCCGCTTGCATCCGCAGGTACAACTGACGGATATGGGCTGGTTGGATGTTCTGGAGCCGCATCTTTCCGATCACGGGCAAGATATCTTGTTCAGCATACCGGCGGTAGTTGCGTGCCGTGTTCTGGCGGATAGAAAGATCCTTTCCGGTGAGCCAGCTCTGCATGAAACGTTCCAGGGTCAACTGAGTGGCATCGAAAGACATACCGTGCTCGATCTTGTTCGTGATCTCCCGAACCCAGTCATGACACTCCCGCTGCGTCTTGGCATACTTGGTGATGCGCCTACCGCTCAGGCTGACCTGGGCGCACCAGCGCCCGTCACTCCGCTTGTAGACCGTGCCTTCGTTGTTGCCGCGCTTCTTTGCCATGTTCATTTCTCCTTTCTGTGACTGTTTGGGGGTCCAGTGAGGAGAAACGAGTGAAGCTTGTGCTATTCGATTGGTAAGGTGCTGCGGTGACATCGTGATTATCTCTCTAAACTGGACAATAGGCAATATAAGTTTAGAGTCATTATACAGAACAGATGTTCTGGAGTCAAGCAAAGCAAATTCCATATGTTCTATATGGTCTATGGCTTATTCACTTTTGGAATTCGTGACCTAAATGTTAATAGCAAGAGCTGTTATTATCATTTAGCGCCGATTCTGTATTAAAGGGAACTGAAATACCCATCCGCTCAACTCATATCTGAACCGATCAAAGTTGATGGATCAAATCTGGGACTTTCTGCAAAGGCAGGACAGAGATCTTCTTTTCAACCTGGTAAGTATCCCCACCGGGATAGATCACCCACAGATGAGATAGATCCAGATCGTGCAGCGCGGTTTGCATCGAACGGGTGATCTCAGGTGCTTCGCTGAACTTCACTTCGATCCCGTAACGCTTCCCTTTATAGAAGAACAGCAAATCCAGCTCCGCACTATTATGGATTCCCCAGAAGTATGCTTCTGACGGACGGATTATTTGCAGAACTTGTTCGATCACGTATCCTTCCCAGGAAGCGCCAACCTTGGGATGGCCTAATAAGGTATTCATATCATTTATGTTGAGCAAGCTGTGCAGGAGGCCGCTGTCGCGCAGATAGACCTTCGGTGATCGCACCTGGCGTTTGCTCATGTTTTCGTACCATGGTTGGAGCTGCCTGACCATAAAAGCCCCGGTAAGGACATCCAGGTATCCGCGCACTGTTTTATCCGATAACCCCATTGCCCGGCTGAGCTCAGAGGCATTCCAGGTTTGGGCGTGGTAGTGTGCCAGCATGGTCCAGAAACGCCGCATGGCAGTGGCAGGGATCTGAATGCCGAGTTGTGGAATATCCCGTTCCAGGAAGGTGCGGATGAATCCTTCCCGCCAGGTCAAGGAGTCTGCTTCATCTTCCGCAAGGTAAGAGCGTGGGAATCCTCCCCGCATCCAGAGTGATTCCCAGTTCGAACTCCCGACCTCTGCGAGATCGAAACCATTTAGATCTACAAATTCGATTCGTCCTGCGAGGGTTTCTGAAGCATTCCGGATGATTTCGGGCGATGCGCTGCCCAGGATGATGAAACGCGCTTTTTGTCCCGGACGGTCCACCAACACTCGCAAGGATCCAAACAATTCCGGCATTAGCTGGATTTCATCCAGAATAACAAAGCCTTCAATACTTCCCAGCACAAGTTCGGGATTCTGAAGTCGGCGCTGATCTGGAAGAGATTCCAGGTCAAAAAAAGTCACCGGATTGTTTTCAGCGAACATGTGCGCAAGGGTGGTTTTCCCCGTTTGCCGAGGTCCCAGCACCGCGGTTATCAGGGAACGACGAACAGCTGTTTGTAATAATTCAAGATAATCTGGGCGTTTGATCATGAATTCATTATATCACGAAATCTCGGAGCCAAACTCCGAGATTTCAGACTATATTTGTGAAAGGTGCGGCTCTGCCGTGCCAGTTCGAGGTGTGGCGTTCATAGGTCAGGG
This sequence comes from uncultured Chloroflexia bacterium, assembly GCA_963831885.1. Lineage (GTDB taxonomy): Bacteria > Chloroflexota > Anaerolineae > Anaerolineales > Villigracilaceae > UBA877. Next base: position 29,073 of record CAWHSJ010000010.1, read on the forward strand.
GGAGGCGGGCTCCGTGACCAGGGTATGCCTATTAAGGTTGGGCAGGAATTTTTCAACCCGCGTGATAAGTTCCTTTTAATAAACCTTGGTGTGTATGCCTTATAATTGATCTATGCCCGTGCCAATTTTGGCCACAAAACTGTACATCCCCCCGCTACGGCCCGGCCTTGTCCCGCGCCCGCACTTGGTTGAGCGATTGAACAAAGGGCTAACGATGGGGTGCAAACTTACTCTCATTTCTGCCCCCGCCGGCTTCGGTAAAACCACGTTGGTCAGCGAATGGGTCGCCGGTTGCGAGCGACCAGTTGCCTGGCTGTCACTGGACGAAGGGGATAACGCCCCCACGGGCTTTCTGACTTACCTAGTTGCTGCTTTACAGACGATTATGGCGAACATCGGAAAGGGGGTGTTGGGAACGCTCCAATCCTCTCAGCCGCCGTCCATCGAATCGATCCTGACAATCCTGCTCAACGAGATCACCACCCTCCCGGATAATTTCGTCCTTGTACTGGACGACTACCATGTGATCGATTCCAAACCGGTTGACGAAGCCCTCACCTTTCTACTCAAGCATCTGCCGCCCAAAATGCACCTGGTCATCACCACTCGTGAGGATCCACAGTTGCCCCTGGCCCGGTTACGCGCCCGTGGACAATTGATCGAGCTACGCGCCGCTGATTTACGCGTTACCCCCGCCGAGGCTGCTGACTTTCTCAATCAGGTGATGGGCTTGAACCTCTCAGCGGAAGACATCGCTGCATTGGAAGTCCGCACCGAAGGCTGGATCGCTGGTTTGCAACTTGCCGCGCTTTCCATGCAGGGACATCAAGATACCGCGAGTTTCATCAAATCTTTCACCGGCAGCCACCATTTCGTGCTGGACTATCTGGTTGAAGAAGTTCTGGGACAGCAGTCCGAAAGCATCCAGACCTTCCTACTGCGCACATCGATCCTTGATCGCATGTGCGGGGCTCTTTGTGATGCCGTTTTGGGTTCCCCTTCTGCTTCCGGGCAGGAAACCCTGGAATATCTCGAACACGCCAACCTGTTCATTGTCCCGCTGGATAACGAACGGCGCTGGTATCGCTATCACCATCTCTTCGGCGAGTTGCTGCGCCAGCGCCTGGGAAAACCCAAAGAATTCGCTGAATTCCACCTGCGCGCCAGCCAGTGGCATGAAGAGAACTGCGACCTGGGCGCGGCGTTTCACCACGCCATCGCAGCCGGGGATTTTGTCCGGGCGGCGGGGCTGGCTGAAGCGGCCTGGCAGGGGATGAATGAAAGTTTCCAGTCTGCCGCCTGGCTGGGTTGGGTGAAGAAGCTGCCAGACAAGCTGATCCGCACCAGACCTGTGCTCTGTACCCAGATTGCCCAGGCATTTACGGATACCGGCGAGCTGGAGGCCAGCGAGTTGCGCCTGCAGGACGCTGAACGATGCCTGGATGGTTCGGAATTAGCGAACGAAGCGCAGCTTAAGCCCCTGCCAGCGATGATCGCTTTGACCCGCGCCTACAACGCCCAGGTGCAGGGCGATCCCGCTGCAACAGTGAAATACGCCGAACTGGCCCTCCAACTCATCCCAGAAGATGACTTTGACCGGCGCGCCCGAGCAATCAACATATTGGAGGTCATCCATTGGGCCAGCGGCAACCTGGAGTCGGCCATCCGGGGGCTTAGTGATTGGATGGAGAGCATGACCCAGCAGGGCAATCACGTCTTCGTGGTTGCCAGCGCCTTTGCTGTAGCCGACATGCTGGTAGGTCTGGGGAGCCTGAGCGAAGCCGAGCGGACCTATCAGGATGCCTTACAACTGGCCGCCCAATACGGCCCGGAGGCTGAACACATCACTGCCCACCATCATCTTGGCTTGTCCATGATCTATCGTCAGCGGGGAGATGACACCCTCGCCGCTCATCACTTGAAACGAGCCACCGAATTGGGTCTGCAAACCACCCTGGTGGATTGGCTGTACCGCTGGAATGTGGCTCAGGCCCAACTGAAAGAGGCCGCAGGCGATCTGGAAACCGCCCTGGCCCTACTCGACGAGGCCAAACGGGTCTATATCCAAACTCTCATACCTGACCTTCGCCCCATTGCGGCCCTGAAAGCACGCATCCATCTTAAACAGGGGCGGCCCGATAAAGCCCAGGCGTGGGCGGCAGAACGCGGGCTTTCGCTGGTAGATGAAGTCAGCTACTTGCATGAGTTCGAGCACCTCACCCTAGCCAGGCTGGAAATCGCCAACCCGCTGGTCAACGTCCTGCTCGCACGCCTGTTGCAAGCCGCCGAAGCGCAAAAACGCCGGGGCAGCGCGCTCGACATCCTGCTGGTGCAGGCGCTGGCCCACGAGGCGCAGGGCAATCACCCCCAGGCTCTCGCCGCGCTGAAACGCGCCATGGCCCTGGCCGAGCCGGAAGGCTATGTTCGCATATTCGTGGATGAAGGTGAAGCGATGCGATTGTTGATTGAAAAACAATCGCGCAATCGTGACCATCCGCTGAGCGGTTATGCGGACAAACTCCTGGCTGCCTTTACACAACCGGTGGCTGCGCCAAAATCAGCCATCATCCATCAAAAATCAGACATGATAGAGCCTTTGAGCGAACGCGAGCTGGAAGTGCTCAGGCTGCTTCGAAGCGAATTAAGCGGCCCGGAAATTGCCCAACAACTGATCGTGTCGCTCAACACCTTTCGTACCCACACCAAAAACATTTTCAACAAACTGGGGGTCAATAATCGCCGGGCGGCTGTCCAACGGGCCGAGGAACTCGATTTGTTCTAACTGACCCAAAAACCCCAACTCCGACCCCGACAGGTGTCCTCAAACCATCTGCCGGGTCTTTTTGTTTTTTCACCAATAATCACAACCTCAATCACATCATGTGGTGATGACGTCTCACCACATCGGGCGGTATCCTTTGGGCAGATAAACAACGAAAGGAAAAACGCGAGGCGCATGATGAGTGACAAACAAACATTCGACGAAAAACATAACCAAAATCAGTGCTACGAAATCCGCCTCAAGGGACACCTGGATGACCGGTGGACAGACTGGTTTGAGGGCCTGGCTATCTCGCTGGAAGAGGACGGCGATACGCTCTTAACCGGACCCGTGGTTGACCAGGCCGCGTTGCATGGTTTGCTCAAAAAAGTGCGTGATTTAGGCATGCCATTGGTCTCAGTTCGTCCTCTCGGACCCGGCCCCTCGAATACGCTCCCCCTTCGGGGACTTCGCGGGACTGGCCAGGCGGATCGGTCAGACGTCAAATAGTAAATGGATAGAGCTACTTGGAAAGGAGGTTTGCCTTTGATAACATTCCCAGCCCATTTCAACCCCCGGTAAACGGGTGGCGACCACAATTTTATTCAAGTCCAAATTAATGAAACCCATCCTTATCGTTCAAGAAGGAGATAAAAATGAATACAAACAAAGAGACCGCAAGAAATCTGTTGGATGTGAGAATAATCCTTGCAGTACTATGGGTAGCTGGAATGTTAAGTAGTTTAAATGGGGATACGTACCGCTTATCTGCGGCTACCGGACCTATCGGAGTAAACCCTAAATGGTTGTCGGTGTTCGCGGCGGTGATAGTGGGTCACGTTTTTATGAGTGTCTTGACCCTGACATTGAGGTCTCCCGTGAGTCGTTGGGCAAACCGCATTATGGGCATTTTCTATGCGGTTATTACTCTTGTTTTTTGGGTTATGGTTCTTGTATCGCGATCCGCTGGTTATGAGCTAGTTTGGGCCACAGGCCAACTTGTGTTTGCCTTACTGGTTGTTTGGTACGCTTGGAAATGGACTAACCCTGAAGGTTAGCCCTGATTTATGATGCCGGTCAAAAGAATTAGGAGAAAAACCATGAAAGCGATTGTATACACAAAATATGGACCGCCAGATGTTCTTCGTCTCGAAGAAGTGAAAAAGCCTTTTCTAAATGAAGAAAAAGTGCTGGTAAAAGTCCATGCAGCATCCATCAATGCAGGGGATTGGCATTTGCTGACTGCCGACCCTTTCCCCTTGCGTCTGACGGGCGTTGGGCTTTTCAAACCTAGGAACACAATCCTCGGCGCTGACATTGCAGGGTGCGTTGAAGCAGTTGGCAGAAACGTCAAACAGTTTCGGCCAGGGGATGCGGTGTTTGGAGATATTTTTGGGCTTGGCAGTGGCAGTTTTGCCGAATATGTTTCTGTTCCTGAAAGCGCTCTGGCGCTAAAGCCGTCCAATGTTTCATTTGAGGAAGCTGCGGCTGCACCCGTGGCAGCTGTCACTGCCCTGCAAGGCTTGCGTGATCAAGGGCAGATTAAGCCCGGGCAAAAAGTTCTGATCAACGGAGCGTCTGGCGGGGTGGGGACATTTGCGGTACAGATTGCCAAGGCGTTTGGAGCGGAAGTGACTGCCGTGTGCAGCACACGGAATTTGGAGATAGCGCACTCGATCGGCGCAGACCACGTCATTGACTACACCATAGAGGATTTCACCCAAAATGGACGGCAGTATGATCTCATCCTTGCGGTGAATGGCTATCATCCGCTTTCCGCGTACAAGCGTGCTTTAACTCCCCAGGGCATTTATGTATTCGTGGGTGGCTTACCAGCGCAAATTGTTCAGTCACTGTTCCTGGGACCCGTAATGTCAAAAAGCGATGGCAGGAAGATGACAAGCTCTCAGAAAAAAGCAAATCAAAAAGATTTGCTCTTCATAAGAGATCTTTTGGAAGAAGGAAAGATCAGACCGGTTATAGATGAATGCTACCCGTTATTTAAAACAGCTGAAGCTTTCCGGTATTTTGAAAAAGGCCACGCCCGAGGCAAAGTGGTCATCACTATCTCGGTACAGGAGTAATAAAACAATGGATACAAAAATCATTCTTTCCGCAACCTGGGTGGTCGTCACGCTAATTTATCTTTATGGCGATGTCTTGCGCATCTGCAGCGGCGACTTGGCAAAAAAACCAATGGCCGACAAGAATTTAAACCAGTTCGTTTGGCTGGCGATCGCGGTTCTGATGTTGACGCCCATCCTGATGGTTTTCCTGCCCCTGGTAATGCCCCAGTCTGTGAGTCGCTGGGTGAATATCATCGTGGCCGCTTTCTTTTTCCTGTTCATCCTGGTTGGCCTGCCCACCTACGCATCGTTATATGACAAATTCCTGCTGGCGGTCAGCATGGGGTTCAATGTGGTCACGATCTGGTATGCGTGGAATTGGGTCTGAGTGTTTCTTGGTACCGGCGTTTCAAATCGGTCTTTACGCCACTGCCACAAACCATTAGGTGTATTACATCATTGACGAATGAAAGAAGGATTGTAAAAAATGACTGATCGAAGAAAAACCGCATTGATTTTAGGTATGACCTCATTATTTATGTTCAGCCCGCTGGCGATGAGCCTTTTTTGGCATCCAATCCCCCTTTTTCAAAATCTCGGCTTTGAGAGGGAATCAATAGCTCCTCCATTGGCGTGGATACTCGCCACGATCACAGCAATCGCCTATGTTTTATACACAATGAAAGCCATCCCTTTGGTCTTAGCTAAACAGAAAGAAATCTCACTGTTTAAACTCCTGGGGATTCTCTCGGCGCTGGTCGGCGGCATCGTCGAAGAGGTCTTCTTTCGACGTTGGACCATGGATATGTTCATGAATGGTGGTTTTAATCCCATCCTCCAGGTCATCATTTCCGGCCTCGCATTTGGTTTGGCACATTGGAGTTGGACACTACTCGCAAAGCGCGACTTCAAGGCTACGCTTCCGGCGATCCTATCGACATCCGTTTTAGGGATTCTTCTGGCTATCATCTATCTCGCGGGCGGGCGCAACTTGGGGCCCTGTATATTTGCCCATGTACTGATCAATATTGTTATCGAACCGTGGCTGATGTTGTCTGCAGTGTCAGGTAAGTGGCGCGCCTAATAACGGCTCCGGATAGCGGCTTGCTGCTCGCTGGTATGGCAATGAAAGCTACAAGCAAGTCGTTGCAAGGTATCGGGAACTTTTCTCGAACCATGAGCGTCCCAATAATCATGCTCTTCAACGTCACTTGATTGAAGGCATTCTACGTGGGCTAGCCTATTACCAGATCCTCAGGGAAGGTGGCAAGTCACAGGAAAACGCATTAAGAACAGAAAGAAGGAAATAATGAAAAGGATCTTAACATTCACAATAATTTTGATGGCACTGACAGCCTGTACGTCATTTCGGGTCCAGACATCTGAGTCTGCAGCGACGGAAATACTGCCAAATATGCCGAATCCTGCCTCGGTTTATTGCGAGCAGAACGGCAACACACTCGAAATTCACACTGCTGCCGATGGCAGCCAATCCGGAGTATGCGTATTTCCGGATGGAAACACTTGTGACGAATGGGCCTATTTCCGGGGAGAGTGTGGTCCCGCAGCACAAAAAAGCCCAACACCTGACACGACTGCTGATGCGACCACAGAAGCAAGTGGTGGCGGCCCAGGAGGAAGTGGTGGTACTGGTGGAGATGGCTCGGGCGGTTACATGCCACCCGGTTCCACAGAAGAGATCGCGGACTGGCGGGGCGTTATCAAGAGTGCGGAACCTGGCGCGCAGTATGATGACTATTTTGAGTTGTGGATCAGCGGGCAAATCATCTATTTTGGTATCAATTCAATGGACCCGGCAGTAAAGTCTCAAATCGAGGCGCTACGTGACAGTGGCAAGATCATTCATCTTTATGGCACATTACTGAGCAACATGCCCGACTATAACGGCTCGCAGGTCCAGGTGGACCGCATCGAGGTTGAAAGGTAACGGTCGATCACATTCGGAGTATTCATCCTCCCGGATAAATATGATCTCCTGACTAAAGTAACAGTCAGGAGATCTTTTATCTGTGGGCCCGGATGGAGTCGAACCATCGACCAAGCGATTATGAGTCGCCTGCGCTAACCACTGCGCCACGGGCCCCAATCTCGAAATTATAGCATGACTGGTGCTGTGTCAAACATTAAAGTAGGATATCAGCAAGGCAATTTGCTGCGCAAAATTGCCTTGCTGATATTACATTATCAGGTTTGACACAGTACTAGCGCCCGCGTAAAGCGTACAGGACCAAAATGACCAGGTTAATGGCAAACTGGCTGGCGAACATCAGTATAGTTATTCCCCCAACGGCCTTACGGGTGGCCGGCCTGGCCAGGAAGGCGCGCCATTTCGAAGTGGGCGGCGCCTGCGTCACCGCCGGGAAGAGCAAAGCCCCGCAATAAAGGGGTAGCGCCAGCGGCAGCATGTATTGGAAATTCTTCAAGGCCACGAAATAAGCCAGGAAGAGAGCCGTGACGGCGCACCAGCCCAACAGGATCCGGTTGAGGGCGGTCCTGGAGCCCCACAGCGAGCCGGCCAGGAGGGCAAAGATCGAGAAATAGAAAAAATAGCCTTTCATGAAATGAAAGCCGAAGTACTTCAGCCAGTTGGCCAGGCCGGTATCATATTCGCCGGTCGTGTCCGGCCCATAGCCGGCCACCAGCGTGCCCTGGCGCGGCAGCCAGCCGCGCAGGGCCACCCGGGCGATATATGGCGCCATCAGGGAGGGACTGGAGAGGATGGCCGCCGCCAGCATGGCCAGGAGGAACAGCAACCCCGATAAGAATAATTTTCCGAGAGTCAGCCGTTTCTTGATATAGCCGGCTATCAGGTAACCGGCAATGACCGGCCCAAAGAACAAGCCCCACAACTTGAGGATGGCGGCCAGACCACAACACGCCGCCGCCAGATAGAAATACCGCCCAAAGCGCAGATCGTCCTTTTGTAAGGCATAGATCGCCAGGACCACCAGCAGCACGATGAGGCCGTCGGGATGCCAGAAGCGGTGGTTAAATTTGACTATCCCGGGGACCGCGGCCAGGAACACGAACGCGCCGGCGGAGACCGGCAGGTTCTTGAAACGGGTGGCCAGGTAGACGACCAGCACCATTGCCAGGATCAGCGGGACCACGTTCACGAACTGGCGCAGCAGGAAGAGATTGAGTTGAATATGGGCGGCAAAGCCTTCCCCAAAGACCAGGCGGGGGATTAACAAGACCAGCGCCGAGACGGTGAAATAGGGATACCCATATTGCCACGGCCAGGCCTCCAGAACACTATGGACCATGCCGGATACGGTGGGAGGAAAGACCATCCCGCCGGTCACATCCGGGTACAGCACCTGCTCATCGCCTTGAACGTAAAAGTTGCCCGCTTCGTCCCGCAGGAGATTGGCCGGGATGAACGCCAAAAAGTAAAGCAGGCCGAGAACTGCAATGACCAGAAACACTTTGCGCTGGACGGGCTGCCAGGCGGCCCATTTGGAGGCCAGTTTAGCCAGCAGGGAGGGGTGCCGGCGATATTCCCCGGCATAGGCGAGGCGAAAACTCAACCAGAGTTGCAGGCAGATGAGACAGGCCCACAAGAAAAATGGCCGCGCCGGTTCGGGGAAAGCCAGGTAGGTCAGGAAAAAACATTCCAGCAGGAAAACGGCCAGGAGGATCAAAGCCGGCTGGATGAAAAACAAGCCTTTCCCGCCTGCCAGCAGGCGTTCCTCCAGGAGGGTGGAAAGGCGGACCCTCCAGGCCGGTCTGAGGAGCAAGCCGAGGATCATGGTTGCCAATGCGACCAGAACTAGGAGGGAGGCGCCTGCCAGGAGCCATTTCAAGGTCGCATAATTGACGGTCCCGCCTCTGCCCGGAGTGAAGGTCATCCCCAGCAGGGCAAGCAGGGCCAGGAGGCCTTCCGCCCATGAAAGGATCAAAAAAGAAAAAAAGGTTTTTGACTTCATCCGCCGTCCGAATTCACTGCAGGTAATGTATGCAATAAATGAATAACGGTTGGTAACCAACGGTTAGCTATAGTTGCTAATCGCTAATGACCAACCGCCTTGTCTTTTTGAGCGGGCGACCAGACTCGAACTGGCGATATCTTGCTTGGAAGGCAAGCGTTCTACCACTGAACTACGCCCGCGTGAACTCCTATTCTACCGTGTGGAGTTCGGACGGTCAACCCGTCATCCCACCATTTTCGCCACAAAGGCGCGCAGTTCCGTCACAGCTTCCTCGTAGAGACGCGTGGCCAGGCTTTTTGCCGAAGTCGACTGATCCACCGGTTCAGCGGGCTTACTTTCCAATGCGGTCAGGGCATCCAGAGTTTCGAGCTGCATTTCCAGGGTGAATCCGTCCCCGGCGATGGGAACGCGCCGCAGGCGCTCGGCCCAGGAGCCGGCCGGCCCGTAAGCGGCCGTATTGCCGCGGATGAGGGTTTTGTCGAGATGAGCTTTGGGGTTGGTGAAGACCGCCCCGCCCTGGATCTTGCCGCCGGTCTGCGGAAACCGCTCCATGAAAATATTAACGAGCACCTCTTTCATCCGAAGCCATTGGTCATCGGGAGCCTGGCTGTAAACGACCGCCTCGCCGCGCTTGCGTACCTGCTTCCACTGGTCCCCCTCCCTGGCAATCTCGCCGTTCCAATCCCGCAGGGTAAAGATCCACGGTCCGGAGGGAGCGAAGATATACAAGCTGGCCTCGCCTTCGACCGGCGGGCCGCGCCGCGCCAGGCAGGTATCCGGCAGGTCCATTAACTGGCCCAGGAAATCCGCTTTCGCTCCGCCCTTCGCCGGGCTGACCATCAATTCCTCGGGGCGAAGGCTCGTCCACCAGCGTTTCTCCAAATCCATCGGCAGCGAATCAACCGGCCCCAACCTGGGCCGGTTCATGACTTCCACGATGTAACCGCGGGCAGCCACCGCCAGTGTGACCAGGATGACCAGGACAACCACCGTCCAATAGACAATCACGCAGGCTACATCGCGGAAATAATAAGCCGACAGGCACAAAGTGAGGATGGAAAGCGGTGCGATTGCCACGAATGCAAAAAAGACGCGGCGTTTCTTCTGCCACCCGGTCAAATCCTTGCGATGCTGTTGTTGATAACCCACCTCGACCGCCCGGCTGAATTCGTTTTCCAACCTGGCCTGGAGGGAGCGGGCCGCCTGGTAACCGGCGGCGAGTTCGGTCCATTTACGGTCTATAATGTGCATGCTGCGAGTATACTGCTTCTTTTGATAGTGAGCAGGGTTGAATCCATAATATGGGAGGCGTATAATCATCCATGGAGAGTGATCCATGAAAACCATCCGTCCCCTACTGGTATTCTTTTTCCTGACCCTTTTCGTACTCCAACCGTTCCAGGCGGCGGCCCAGGCGCCCGTGGCCCTGGTCATGACCATGAGCGGAGCCATTACCCAGGCCACGCAGGAATATCTCAAACGCGGCATCCAGACCGCAGAGCAGGAAGGCGCCCAGGTGCTCATCCTGCAGCTCAATACTCCCGGCGGTGATATCACTTCCATGACCAACATGGCCTCGGCCATCCGCGCCAGCAAGGTGCCGGTGGTGGTTTACGTGAGCCCGCGCGGCAGCATGGCCGCCTCGGCCGGATCCGTCATCACCATGTCTGCCCATGCGTCCGCCATGGCGCCGGAAACCATTATCGGCGCGGCCAGCCCGGTCGCGGCGGGAGGGACGAACCTGGACTCGACCGAACAAGCCAAAATAACCAACGCCATGACCGCGCTGGTGACCACCTATACCGAGCGGCGCGGACCCGAGGCGGTCAGTCTGGCGAAGGACATGATCTTGAATGCAAAGGCCGTTTCGGCCACGGAAGCGCTGAATGCCCACCTGGTGGATTTCATTGCCAACAACGTCCCTGATCTGCTCAAACAGTTGGACGGCTTTACCGTGCAAATGCCGGACGGTCCCATCAAGCTGAACACTGCCGGGATGGTGCAACAACCTCTGCCGATCTCGTTCATCGAGCAATTGCTGCAGTTGTTGATCGATCCCAATATTGTCTTCCTGCTGCTGGCAATCGGCGTGCAAGCGCTGCTGATCGAGATCACCCATCCGGGGGCGTGGGTGCCGGCCTTCTTCAGCGTGGTCTGCCTCAGCCTGGCGGCCTACGGATTGGGATTCCTGCCGGTCAACTGGTTTGGGCTGATCTTCGTCGTCATGGCGTTCGTCTTATTCATCGTGGACATCAAGACGCCGACGCACGGCGCGTTGACCGTCGCCGGAGTGGTCTCGTTTATTATCGGGGCGCTGGTCCTCTTTAATTCGCCGGGGACGCCCAGGTTGCAGCGGGTATCCGTGCCGCTGGTCATCGGCGTGGGCTTGTTCATCGGGGCGATCTTCGCCATCATCCTGGGGTATGCCCTGCGGGCGCAGCGCAGGCCGATCCTCTTCGGGCAGGAGGCTATGAGCGGGCGGACCGGCTATGCCACCATGGATATAAATCCGACCGGGCAGGTCCAGACGGGTTCAGAATTATGGACCGCCGAACTGGCCGACGGCGCAGGTAAGATCACCAGGGGGGATAGGATTGAGGTGGTAAAAGCCGAGGGACTGCGGCTGAAAGTAAAGAAAAAGAACTAGATCAGGCTTTCCGCGTTTTCCACAGGCGTACTTTTTCGAACAATTCCCCCAGAGGCTGAAGCCCGGCGACCGGCACGAGCAGGTTCTTCGTGTGCGTGCGGGCATATTGAAAAGTGCGCCTGCCTGCATTGAGATCGGAGGCCCGGCGGCGGAAATCTTCGTGGGAAAGCCAGCCTGTGAGCAGGATTTCCATCCCATAGACCCAGATATTGCCCCATTCCGGCGGGGCAATGAGATGCGCCTCGCCCAGCCGCGGACTGTGCAGTTCGAGAGGGGCCGCGGGCGATTCCAGGGCATGCACATAGGCCAGGCTGTGAAAGGCCTGTTCCACGTGCAGGGGCTGCCCCGGCGGGAGTTCCATCCTGGCAGTGGCGAACTCGCGCCCGGCCTCCAGTCCGCCCAGCTCGACGGTCAGCGGAAGCGGGCACCGACTTACCAGGGTCAGACCTTCCAGGGGGAGCCAGGCGGATGGGCTGGCCCAGGCTTTTGGCAGCGGGTGGATAAAATGGGCCGGCTGGCCGGCGGCCAGGGCCTTTTCCACGTCTTTCCTGGATGCGGCCTGCAGGCCCAGCAAAAAAGCGAAGATATACAGGTCGTCCGGCCGGTGCTCCTCGCCGGCAAACTCGTCCAGCGGAAGCAGGGCAGGCGCCTGAAGCAGTTGCGCAGGGTCCTGGCGAACAGAAGTGATCTGCTCACGGCGGGAAAGGACATAGCTTTTCATTTCACAGCGATGGCCGCCCAGTGAAACATCATACCTGTCCGGATCGGTGAAAGGCATGGCTCTTTGGACCTTGAAAGGGACAGCCTGCTGGCGGAGCGAACGGCGAAAGGCCAGTTCCACCGCTACATTTGCCACAGTTTGACGCAGTTGGGCGAAGGATGATCCTCCCATATGCTGGCGGGCGTAAGCCAGCGAGCGGCAGGCATAAGCAATGCCGGCCTCGGTCAGGTCAGGGGTGCAGGGCAGGTGGAGCAGGTCGGAGGCGGTGAGCATAAGGGAAGTTATGAATAAAATGAAATGCGTAAAAAGTAAAATGGCTGGCCGGTGGACACGGCCATCGTTCAAGATTTCCCCGAATGGACATGCCGGTGATGAATATCCGGCATGTGGGGATGTTCATGGGCTTCCGGGGTATGCTCATGAAAATGCGAGTGTTCCATTTCCGGTAATTGGCTGGAGTCGTGTTCATGGAGATGGTGCTCGTCGTCGTGACGGTGGCGATGTTCATGGTTCTCAATTTCATGAATGTGCAGATGGCGGTGTTCTTCAATAGATAGCAAGATGGTCCCCCCGATGATCAATGGTATGGCAACGATGAACAACACGCTGATGGAATCGTGGAACAGAAATAAAGAAAGGGTTATGCCTGCCAAAGGAGATGTCCCGAATAACGCACTGGTCCTGGCTGCCCCAAGGCCGCGCATGGCGCGAACGAACAGGAAGATACTCAACCCATAGCATAAACTTCCCACGACCATGGCTCCCAATGCACTTGGTAGGGCAGGTAACGGCCTGCCGAGCAGGATCGCCAAAACCAGCGAGAACAGGCCTGCGACCAGGCCTTTAACGGTGACGATGGTCAAAGGATCTTTCGCGGAGATATTCCTGGTGAAATTATTGTCCAATCCCCAGAATATACACGCGGCGATTATCCCGACCGTGCCAGGGGATACTCCCCATTTTCCATTCAGGCTTGTTGAGAGCATTATGCTGGCAGTGGTGATCAAAGCTATTGCCCACCATGCAGGCCGGCTGAGAGCTTCCCTGAACAACAGGACCGCAATAAGCGCGGTTGCAACGCCTTCAAAATTCAAGAGTAAAGATGCGGTCGCCGCAGGGGTATTGTGAAGGCTGAAGAGTAATACGATCGGAGCGGCAATACCGCCGGCGAGAATTGACCCGGCCAGCCACGGAAAATCCTTCGCCTTTAATTGCGCTTCGGTTTCACCTTGCCGTTTCCCCAAACGCAGAACACCCAGGACAACCAGGCAACTGAGGCCACTTCCAAAATAAAGAAGACCGGCGAGTGGGATAGGGTCAATCTCTCCGAGCAGCAATTTCGCAATTGGGGCACTGGCCCCAAATAATAGAGCCGCGAGCAAAGCTTGTAATATGGGATAGATGCGCGTCTGCTTCAAAAAACTCCTTTGAACCTTACTTATTCATTCCTGAACTGCAGGCAATAATGATGAAAGGTATTGCTCACCCAGGCGGAGCCAAGGCCGTAGGGGGCCAGGCGCTGGTTATCCTGCAGCCACAGTTTTTCATCCTTGAGGGCATAGACCTTGCCCAGCTCGCGGCCCAGGTCCCACGCCAGCGGATAGATCTTGCCGCCCTTCTTGACGTTCTTGACGATGATGGTCAGGTAGGCTTTCGGACGCAGGAGCGGCTTCAGCCCGGCATAGATCGCCACCAGCCTGGCCAGGAAGGTTTCGTAGTCGTGCAGGTTGCCCAGGTCGTTTGGATCGTCCGAATAGAACACGTCCAGTTCGGCCGAGCCGCGGCGCTTCTTCTGGGTCTCGGCGCCCCTGGCATGGAGCATGTCCCAATACGGCGGCGAGGTGAGGACATAGTCGAAGCTCGGAAGCCCAAGACTGAGAGCAACAGCCGCATCGGCCGTAATGACGTTCGACGTTAGACTTTCGACGCTCTGACCCAAAGCGGCGCGTTCTTCGACGACCAACTGGCGGGCGATCCCGGCATATTTGGGGTTCAACTCGATGCCGCAGGAGTTGCGCCCGGCCCGCAGGGCGGCAATGAGGGTCGAGCCGGTCCCGGCCATCGGGTCCAGCACGATCCCGCCGCGGCGGGTGAAGAACTCGATGAATTCCTGGGCCATGGTCTCGGGGAACTTGGCCGGATGGACGAGCACACCCTTCCGGCGCGGCGGCGGGTTATGGATGAACCAGGATTTCTGGAATTTAAGCCAGGTCTTGGAGTCGAGGTCGTTGAGTTTGTTGGGCATGGGTATCAGGGTTTGGGAGTGCGGGTGGGAGTGGCCGTGGGAGTGGGAGGAATATAGGAGACAGAATAGACCAGCAGGTCCGAAAAGGAGGCCGTGACGGAGGTTTTGCCGCTGGCGTAAATAAAGAAGCCAATCGAACCGCTGCGGAAGAGCGGATCGCGGACGCTGAACTGATAACTGTCATTCAGGAAGGCGCGCATCTCATTGCCCACCATCCACACTCCCAATTTGACATGGGCGGGCGCGCTGAAGGTGGCATCCCCGCTAGCCACCCAGTCCTGGATGGGATAAGTCGAGCCGTTATGGCTGCGCTCCAGGCGGACCTGGCCGCTGCAGTTGACCGCAAAACGATAATAGTTCATCCCGGGGGCCGCGCGGAAGAGCAAACCGTACTGGTCATTGCTGCTGCACAGGCTGACATCCACCGTGGCCTCGGCGTAGAAGTCCTCGAGCAGCGGCTGGCTGCGCAGGCTGAGGACGGAGAGCGGTCCCTGCCCGGAGAAGGACAGGACCAGCCGGTTGCGGGTCACGATGGCGCTGGCCTGGGCGGAAGTGGACGTGTTCCACAAATCCGGCCGGTCGAAAGAATCGGAGAAGAGCAGGGAGCCTATACCGGGATTATATTCCACGGTCGGGAGAACCGGTTGGGTGGGGTTGCTGCGCGGCGTATTGGTGGGAGGGAACCAGAGGATGGTAGGTGTGGGGGTACCCGTGGCAGGGACCGGCGTCAGGGTGTAAGTGGGCGCAGGCGAGAAGTCCGAGCAGGAGGCCAGGAGGAATCCGCAAATGCAGAACAAAAAGCCGTATAGGAGTGCAGGCTTCAGCCTGCCGCCCCGTTTTTTGACAACAGATAAAATCGTGATTTTCATCAGGGTAAAATTCTTAAAATTATTCCTGCAAGTTGTTGTACAATCGATTCAGGCAATGGAAGAAACCCGTGACTTTCATTCTACTTCGCATTGCATGAATCTGACAATCAGGATTAGCCACATTTTGCACCAACAAACCGCCTGGCTGGGAAGAAATCCCGCCTCGTGAGGCATAAAGGAGAAATTGATGAGCGAAAAAGCCGTCCTGGTCACCGGAGCATGTGGCGAGATCGGTCAGGCATTGGTCCAGCACCTGGCCCGGCAAGGCGATTACCGCATCGTGACCGCCGACCTGGCCGCCCTGCCGGAGTCGATCAAACGGCTCCCGGCAGAACATATCCAGGGGGACCTGGTCAACAAGATCAAGATCTTTTACGACTACGACTTTGACCTCATCTTTCACCTGGCCGCTTCGCTCTCCTCGAAGGCTGAGATTGCCACGGAAGAAGCCCACCGCATCAACGTGGAAGGGACCATGCAGCTGCTTATGCTGGCGGCCTATAAATCCGAGAAGTACGGCAAAGCGGTCAAATTCCTTTTCCCAAGCTCCATTGCCGTGTATGGTTTTCCCAGCCTGGAAGCCAAACTGGCCGCCGGACGGGTAAAGGAGGATGAGTGGAATGCGCCGCATACCATGTACGGCTGCAACAAGCTGTACTGCGAAAAACTCGGCCTGTACTACAGCCGTTACAATGGCCAGCGCCACCTGGATGAAAATCCACCGGTCATGTGCGACTTCCGTGCCATCCGCTTCCCCGGGTCTGATCAGCGCCTTCACCCTGCCGAGCGGCGGGACGAGCGATTATGGACCGGATATGCTGCACAGCGCCGCCGAGGGCCGTTCCTATGCCTGTTTCGTCCGGTCGGACACCAAAATCTCTTTCATGGCCATGCCGGATGCCATCAAGGCGCTCTTGCAGCTGGCCGAAGCGCCGCGGGAGAAACTCAGCCACGCGGTCTATAACATCGGCTCGTTCAGCCTGACTGCGGGCGAATTCCGCCGGCGGGCGCTGCAATCCTTTCCCAGCGCGCAGGTCACCTTCAAGCCGAACCCGCGCCGCCAGGGTATCGTGGACTCCTGGCCGGCGGATGTGGATGATTCGCTGGCGCGGGAGGAATGGGGGTGGAAGCCCGATTACGACCCCGACAGGTTCTTCGATGAATATTTCATCCCGGAGATCAAGAAGAGATATCGCCGGGCCGGGATGCGGACGAACGAATAAGTAGTCCGTAGTAACGACTTAAGTCGTTACTACAAATGTGGGGGAAATATCGGCGAGCAGGGGTATCCTATCGACCGCGGTGACAAAATACACCCCGGCCTGGGTGTAATCGTATCCCTGCAGGCGGATGGAATGGCGCTGATGGATTTTTGGATCGTATTCCAATGGGTTTACGAAATCACGCCCAATTTCCGGCCCACCCGGGCAAAGGCGTCCAGGCCTTTATCCAGGTCGTCGCGGCCATGCGCGGCGGAGATCATGACACGGATGCGGGCTTTACCCTGCGGGACGGTGGGATAACCGATGGACATGGCAAATACACCCTGCTCAAAGAGATCACGGCTGAACTGCTGGGCCAGGGGGGCTTCCCCCAGCATGACCGGGGTAATGGGCGTGGTGCTTAAGCCGGTGTCGAAACCCAGCTCTTTCATGCCGGCCTTGAAATAGCGGGCATTGTCCCACAACTTATCCACCAGTTCGGTGGAGGCTTCGAGCAGATCAATGGCGGCGATACAGGCGGCTGCATCCGGTGGGGTGACGGCCGAGGAGAAAAGGAACGGGCGGCCGCGCTGGCGCAGCCATTCGATAATAACGGCATTCCCCGCCACCACGCCCCCGACCACGCCAAAGGCCTTCGAAAGCGTGCCGACTTCCACATCCACCCGGCCGTGCAAGCCAAAGTGGTCCACGATGCCGCGCCCGCCTTTTCCCAGCACGCCTTCGCCGTGGGCATCATCCACCATGAGCAGGATGTCGTACCGGCTGGCAACTTCATAGATCTTGTCGAGAGGGGCCACATCCCCGTCCATGCTGAAGACGCCGTCGGTAATAATGATGGCGCGGCGGTAATTGGACAGGTTCTCCTTGATGACCGCCTCCAGCGAGGCCGGCGAGCAATGCTCATAGGGGATGATTTTTGCGCCGGACAGGCGGCAGCCGTCGATGATGCTGGCGTGGTTCAACCGGTCTGAAAAGACGACATCTTCCTTGCCCACCAGCGCCGGGATGGTAGCCAGGTTGGCGGTAAAGCCGCTCTGGAAGGTGATGGCCGCCTCGACGCCCTTGAAAGCCGCCAGGCGCTTCTCCAGCTCCAGATGCAGGCTGGTCGTCCCGGCGATGGTGCGCACGGCCGCGGGGCCTACGCCCATCTCGTCTGCGGCTTTTTTGGCCGCCGCGATCAGGCCGGGGTGGTCCGCCAGGCCGAGATAGTTGTTCGAGCAGAAATTGAGCACTTTTTTCCCGTCCACCACCAGCCAGGCGCCCTGCGGCGAGCCGATGGTGCGGATGCGGTTATACAGCCCCGCCGATTTCAGGGCTTCGATTTCCTGGGTGATCCAGTCAGTTTTTGCCATGGTTTCTCCTTATAGCGTTTGTCTTTTTTATTATAGCCCCCGCCATTGATCATATAGGTTATGTTTTAGAAAGTACCGGTTTTAAAGTTTCATAATCGAATTCCTGGATGAATTGGTGATATGCGAGCAGGAATGAAACGATGGACAACAAGAAAATAAAAGATGAAATAGCAGCAATCCATATATTGCCAGGAAATGTCGCCAAAACCCGGAAAAAAGCTGTTGTTATTGAGGGGGTTTTTGGGAGATAAAGAATCAGCCAGATGATCAAGTAAGTCAAGATGATCGGAACTTTAAGAAATAAAGAGAGGACGAAGCATTTGAACCAATTCATACTAAATAAACCAATCCCGTGTTTGAGGCTTTTTATGACATCCATTTTATGGATAAAGAGTCCGTAGAGGCTGAAGTATAAAAAACCGTCAAAGAACAACCTGCTAAAAAAGCTGGCCAAGAAAAATCTCGCATTGGTATCGGGGATATCTATTTTCATTATATTTATTGCTATTGCCACAGATAAGAGAGAGCATAAGAAGATAAGACCGCCAGGGATAATAAAAGCCAAATAGAATAATAATTGACGTCCAAGCATAAGCATACTCTTGAATTCAGCCCATATTTCTTTAAATTGAGGTTTTTCTCCTTGAAACGCTTTTTCAGCAGATAAAATTGATGCAAAAGGTGAAAACAACACAATAATAGATAAAATTAGCAATACGTACAAAAATGAGATACACCCTAATACTAAATTATTCGTATTTCTGAAATTAATTAAATATTGAATAAAGTTGATTAATCCCACAACCCATAAGATCCTGGTTCGTTTGATGATCTGCCAAGCTTGCCAGATAATTTGAGCGTAATTCATTGACATTCCTCCCACTGCTTCATTTCAAATCATGGCTCAACCGCCGGAGTTTTGCTGCAAAGCCTCGCCACCTGCCTCATACAGTTTTTTCTCTGCCGGTTCATGTTCCCCTTCCGCCAGCAGACCCAGCTCGGCCAGGGCCGCCAATACTTTTGCTCCCGCCCCCGGTTTGACCACCGCCGCCGTGGGGCCGAGGCTTTCGTCCAGGAAGCGTCCTGCCCGGGACTTGCGCAGCTCTTCCAGCACGTCCGGGCTGCTGACCCGCAGGACAGTGTGGGTCTCCAGGCGGGCCTCCGTGCCTTTTTCCTCCCAGCGCTGGATGGCTTGCACCACCGGCGGAGGCACGGGCGCAGCCGCGTACTTGCGCAGCAGCGCCAGGAGCTGCCCCACTTTCAGTCCCTGCTCTTTGGCGTTCACCAATGCCGCCGGGGTGATGCGGTAGCGGTACTCGTCTTCCCTTTCCTCCCCCCACTCACAAAACCTGGCTATCTGGTAACGCGCCGCCCGCGGCAGGAGGCGGGGGACATCCACGCGGCCCTGCGAGGTGACGTGGAGTTTTTCGGCTTCGGTCTTGGAAATGCGGTATTCCTGGTTCGACAGCCTGAAAGCGCTGGGAGCCATTCCCTTCTCGGGGAAGGCCAGGTCCACCATGCCCAGCCAAAAAAGCGGCCCGGAAATGAGATAGCGGACCAGGGCGCCATCCACTTCATCCCAGGAGGCGAAGCCGCGCAAAAATAACCCGTCGGAGGCCCGCTTGATGAACCAGGAATCATAATCGCCGGCCGGCCGTTGGAAGTCGGCGTATTTCTCCTTGATCAGCCGGACAAAGGCGTTCATGCTCCACCACTGCCCGGGCGGGATGGCGGAGAGCAGGTCGAGCAGGAATTTGCGCGTGGCCAGGGGCTGGTTGGTCCATTCCCCTTCACAAATCAGTCCCGGCAACTGGCGCAGTTCGTTAAAAGTTTCCGATTCGGTCCAGGACCGCACCAGCAGGGAGAGCGCCTGGCGGCGCGGCGTGGCCAGAAAGACCCGCACCGGCTCGAGCTGTGGCACGGACTCCACTGTCAATTTCGCCGCCGCCAGGAACTCCCGCAATATATGTTCCGGTATGGACAGGTTTTGCGGCAGCGGCACCCCCTGCCAGCCGAGCCGCATGGCAGCCAGGAGAGTGCAGGCATCGTCGAGGATGTGGTCGGTGGAAAGGAGGATCTCGGCGCGCTCGATGGGGGTGGCCGGCCTCCCCAGGGGTTCTTCGACGGCTTTTACCGCCGGGGGTGGGGCTGCCGGCGCCGGCGCCTCCGCTTTTTCTTCGGCCGGCACTTCGACGGGTTTTGCGGGGCTGACGAACAGGGTCAGATCATCGGGTATATACGCGAATTCCTGCAGGCCATTGGAAGTGTCAAAGAAGGCCCGCGCCAGGAGAGCCCGGTAGAAAAGGGTCTCTGCCGCGGAAACCGGGCTGAGATAGACCTGTTCGCGGTCACGGCGGGCGGCGCCGACCTCGCGGATCTCCCCAAAACGGCGGGCGAAAACCACCCAGGGAAGCCTGCCTTCCGCCTCGGCCAACGCCTCCAGGGCGCTGCGGGCATCGGCAGGGAGGGCTTCCACCACCTCGCGGACCAGCGCCGGGTCCATCAGCGCGGCGGCCAGTTCGTTCAAGGCTTCATCCAATTCGGCAGACTTGAGTTCGATCCCCCATAGCCCGGCCACAATACGCACATGGCCGATGTCACGGTTTTGAAGAGAGTGCACCAGATCAGGCATTATTCCCTCATGAATTGAATGGCGCCAGGCAGGATCTCAATGGCCAGTTTGCGGATATCGGTACCGAAACCGGAATAGACTTCACCGTCGCAATGGACGTAGAGCGGTTGCTTGCCGGAAACCGCCATTTTATGGCAGGTGCCCATGTGCACTGCCTTGAAACGCCCGTGCGTGCCTTTCATCACTTCAGGGACAAGGCGGAGCATCATCAGGCGTGAAATTTTATGGATGGTCACATAATTCAAAATGCCATCGTCATATTTGGCCTCCGGTGTAACCAGGAAACCGCCGCCTTCCCGCGGACCGTTGCCGAGGGCCAGCATGAGCGTGTTGAGGTCCCAGGTTTCCTGATCGGTCTCGATGTGCAGGTCGACCGCCTCGAAACTGCGAAAGATGGTCCGGATCAGGGCAAGAAAATACATCATAAAGCCATGGACGCGGGTGATCTTACGGGTATAAATATTGACCACGGCATCAAAACCGATGCCGATGGTGTTATTAAAATATTCCAGGCGGTCGTTCTCGTCACGCACCGAGCCCACATCCAGCGGATGCGGCCGGCCATTGATAGCAGACAGCAAAGCCTTGGCGGGATCCACGGGCAGGCCCAGGATATGGGCGAAATCGTTGCCGGAGCCAAGCGGGACGATGCCGAGAGCCGGACGTTTTTCAGGTGGGACCTGCATCAGGCCGTTGACCACCTCGTGGACCGTCCCGTCGCCGCCGAGAGCCACGACCAGGTCGTGACCCTCTTCCCCGGCCCGGCGAGTCAGTTCGGCGGCATGGCCCGGGTATTCGGTGCCGTTCCAATCGGCATCGAGACCGGCGATGATGGGGCGAAGGTCGGAGGCGATTTGCGTTGAACGGCCGTGGTTGGCGATGGGGTTCAGGATGAGTTTAATTTTGGACGGCATTGCAGGTTTCTCCGCAGAGCCTGAACGAATTTATGCTTGAATAATAAAAATGGAGGCCGGATCAACTGCGCCGGGTGCGGCTCATCCTTCGGGCAGGTCCGACATGAGGGATAAATCTCCCGTCTGGGTCCGCGCCGATTGGAACGTCCCGCGGGCATGTTTTTTGGCTTTGTAAAGGGCCTCGTCGGCGGCGCGCAACAAACCTGCCGCCGTATTGGCATGCTTGGGGAAAAGTGCGATTCCGCCGGAAACATCCACCTGGGTCGTCTGTCCCCCCGGTAAGCGCACGGAACGGGACTGCAAGTATTCTTGAATTTTGTGTGTCACGTGGATCGCCTGGGGGAGATCAGTATCCGGAAGAACGAGGGTCATTTCATCTCCACCATAGCGGGCCAGGAAATCCGTGGAACGCAGCGACTGAATTAAAAACTCGGCCACCTGCCGCAGGACCTCATCGCCAATCTCATGGCCGTATGTATCATTGATGGTTTTAAAGTTGTCCAGGTCCATCATGATCACGCTGAACGGACGACCGGAAAGGGTGGATTGTGCAATGGCTTCGTCCAGCCGCTCGTCGAGGGCGCGCCGGTTCGGAAGACTGGTAAGCGCATCCCGGCGGGCCTGCTCGTTGACGAACTGATGCAGGCGGGCATTCTGGATGGCAATGGCAGCCTGGTCGGCCAGGAGCGTCAGTAAACGGATCTCGGATAAAGAGAATTCCCCCGGCTGCGAACGGACCAGGTTCATGACACCTAGAACCACCCCGTTCATCATCAAGGGCAGCCCGATGATCGAACCGGAGCGGTGGATGGGCGCGTTGACAAACAGGGGATGAGTTTGCATATCTTCGACGATCACCATTTGTTTTTGGCTGGCAACCGTATAGGTCAGTCCATCCGGACGCGGTATCGACATCTGCCGGTCCTTTGTCCCGTTTTCATCCAGGGAGGCTCCAAAGATCAACTTGTCTTTTTCATACAGGTGGATGTGCGCCTCATGAGCATCCTTGACCAGGTGCAGGGCTTCATTGACAACTCCATCGAGGACGGATTTAAGTTCCAGGTTGGAGGTCAGGTTGAAGGTGATGCGTTTAAGAGCATCCAGTTCAGCCGCCTGCCGCTCAATGATCATCAAGAGATTCCCATGGTTCGCGAATGTCTCGATGAGAAGGGTGAGAAAATTGCTATCCTGGATGGTCGCATTATCCATACTGGATATTAACGAGCTGATCATATCCAGTATTCTTCCCTGCTCATCGGCGGGCAGCTCGCTCTTTTCCAGCCGCTGGTGGGCTTCGCGGAGAACCTCAGGTTGTGATTTCACTTGGTCCTTTCAGGTCGAACCAAATTATAACAATCTTTCGGCGTTAAAAACAATCATACCTATTTCTGTTCAATGCGAAAAGAGGCAATTTCTGACCTTCGGACAATAGTTCGGACATTCGGAGAGATACAATTCATTCCTCCGATGCCTTGTCTTGCCTATATTGAAAGTTATTTCATCTCCATTTTGCTGATTGAACCCCTCCCCGATTTTTGGGTCGCGCAGCACGTGTGCCCTTTAGGGTATGCCGGAGGCTGAGGGGCAGGGGTCTTGCCCCCAGACATGGGGGTGAGGGCTTTAACCCCGCAAAAAACACCTAGATGAAAGGACTTCAGCGAAACTTAGGCCGGTTGTAGGACTAAAAGAGGATGTTCCGACTGCCTTTGAATAAATTGTTCGATCTTAAGTACGGACTTCAGGCAATTTTTCACAACGAGGGGATATTTGCAATTCCCGCAATCGCTCTGCTCAAGCATGTCACGAACCTGACAAAGACATTATCATCCAGGGAGGGTCTGGCAAATGGTCAGACAGGATTTATAATACAATGGTTCAATCTGAGGAGAATACATGACCAAACTTAAAGCTGTATTACCGCCGCGGGCTACGCCGCTGCAACCGCGCCGGCGGGCGATCATTGTCGGCGCCTCCAGCGGGATCGGCGCGGCGCTGGCAAAGAAGCTGGCAGGGGAAGGCTACACCCTGGCGCTGCTGGCCCGCCGGGAGGAATTGCTGAAGGACCTGTGCGCCGGGATCAATTCTGCTGCCGGAGAAATCCGGGCCATCTACTATCAGCATGACGTGACCGATTATGCCGCTGTCCCGGACCTGCTCCAAAAGGTCATTACCGACCTGGGCGGGCTGGACTTGTTCATTTATAGCGCCGGTATAACCATCCCATCAGGGATGAAGCATTACGAATTCGAGAAGGACCGCCAGGTAACCGAGGTCAACTATATGGGTGCGCTGGCCTGGTTGAACCCGGTTGCCTCCCTGTTCTATAATCTGCAGGCCGGCCAGATCGTGGGCATTTCCTCTGTGGCAGGGGAGCGCGGCCGGGTGGCGATCCCATCCTACAATGCTGCAAAGGCGGCTCTCACCTGTTACCTGGAAGCGTTGCGCAACCGGTTGACCCGCCGGGGCGTCCATGTGCTGACGGTAAAACCCGGCTACGTTCGAACCGAAATGACCACGGCGGTGAAGAACCCGCTTTTCATCATTCCCGTTGAAGCCGCTGCGGCTGATATTTGCAAAGCCATCCGGAAACACAGGCAGGAGATCTACACGGCTCCCATCTGGCGATTGGTCATGCTGGTGATCCGAAACATCCCCTCGGTGATCTTCCGGCGCTTATCGTTCTAGAGATTGATACAGGCCCATGAACATTAACCTTCCCAATAACCGCTTTACCACCCTTGAAAATTTTGGCCATTCTTTGCGCGCCCAGTCTTATGTGTACCGGCCTGGAAGTGCGGAAGAAATCGCCGTGATCTTTAAATTCGCCAGAGAGAACGGCCTGACCATCACATTGCGCGGGGCAGGACGAAGTTACAATGACGCGGCTCTCAACGGCGGGGGCATCGTCCTCGACCTCAAACGGATGGACCATATTCTGGAGTGGGACCCGGCCACCGGCCTGATAAGAGCGGAGCCGGGGGTGTGCTTGAGACAGTTATGGGAACACACCTTGCCGGATGGCTGGTGGCCTCCGGTCGTCTCAGGCACCATGACCACCACCCTGGGCGGCTGCCTGGCGGTAAATATTCATGGAAAAAACAACTTCAGGATGGGGCCCATCGGCGAGCATGTGGTTGAATTCACCGCCTTGCTCCCGACTGGGGCCGAAATTACCTGTGCTCCCACCAAGAACGGCGATCTCTTCCGCGCCATGATCAGCGGGTTGGGCATGCTGGGAGTGTTCACCTCCGTTACCCTGCAAATGAAAAAAATATATTCCGGCCTGCTGGCCATACACGCCTGGCCGGTACCAAATTTGGAAACACACCTGCAGGGGATCCTGGAGGTGGCTCCCCAACACAGTTACACGGTCGGCTGGCTGGACGCCACTGCCGGGGGAAAAAGCCTGGGCCGCGGCCAGCTCCATACCGCCGACTACCTGCACGAAGGCGATGACCCCGACCCGCAGCGGACATTGCGGGTGGATTACCAGACCCTGCCGGATAAATTTTTCGGCCTGGTCCCCAAATCCATCCTGCATTACTTTATGGCCCCTTTCGGGACAAACCCGGGTTGGGCAACAGTGAGCACGGCCAAATACATCATGGGGCTGCGGGAAAAAAAATATCGCCAATCCCATGCCGCCTATCACTTTTTACTCGATTACATTCCGGATTGGGAATTGGCCTATGGGCGCGGCGGGCTCATCCAGTACCAGTCCTTCCTGCCAAAAGAAACCGCCCTGGATGCCTGGACCGAAATGCTGACTCTCTCCCTCCGGCGCGGCCTCCCCTCTTATCTGGGGGTGACCAAGCGCCACCGCCCCGATCATTTCCTGCTCACCCACGCGGTGGACGGGTTCTCGCTGGCCCTGGATTTCAAGATCACGGAGCGGAACCGCGCCCGCCTGTCCACCATGCTGCAGGATTTCGACCGCATTGTTGTGGCTGCCGGCGGACGCTTCTACTTTGCCAAGAACAGCGAGACCACCGCCGAGACGGCCCGGCGGTTCCTGGGTGATGAAACCGTTCAAAAGTTCCGCGCCTTCAAGAAGCGCTGCGACCCGAACAATTTATTGGAATCGGATCTGTACCGCAGGGTATTCGAGGAGGAAACAAGTTGACTTTTTCAAATAAACTCTGTACACTAATATCAAACTTATTTTGCATTTATCAGGAGGAATAATGGCTGCTCAATTTCAATTCGTCATGCGCGCAGGGCCGACCGTCGGCAAAGTATTTCCTCTCGAAGCGCCAGAAATTTCCATCGGCCGTGAGACCACCAACATGTTATCGATCAACGACGTGGAAGTCTCGCGCCGGCACGCCCGCATGGAACTGCAGGGGTCTTCTTATGTGATCCAGGACCTCGGCTCGACCAATGGGACGTTCGTGAACGGGCAACGTGTCACCGGCGTGCAGCCCCTGAACCCGGGCAATTCGGTCTCCTTTGGCGAAGGCATCATCTTGTCGTACGAGGCGGCTTTTGATCCAAACGCCACCATGATGTCGTCCAAAGCGCCCAGGCCCGCGCCGGTTGCCGCACCCGCTCCGATGCCAGAACCGGCTCCTGCACCCGCCCCGGCTTACTCCGGCCAGGTACCCACCGGCCCGCTGCACCCGCCTGCCGCGGCTCCGGCCAAGAAGAAGTTCCCCATCTGGTTGATCATCGTCCTCCTGCTGCTTCTGGTTATTTGTGTTTGCGTGGTCGCCTTCGTGGCCATCGACCAATTGAACTTATGGTGCAAGGTGGTCCCGTTCCTGGTCCCATTGCTCGGCGGTACCTGCGGTTAAGAGACCCGGACTCCACACCAATATCCATTCGAATAGACAGAGTGCAGGCTTCAGTCCTGGAGGGTTGGTTGCCGGCTGAAGCCTGCACTCTGAATTTTTGCAGCCTGTTTTTTACCATCCCGTCTTTGTGGGTCATAGTGTAAAATAACTCCGATGGACGAACCTGCTCTCATTCAATCCGCCCAGCGCGGGGACCTGGATGCCTTCAACACCCTGGTGCTGGCCTACCAGGATGTTGTCTACAATACGGCCCTGCGCATCCTGAATGACGAAGACCTGGCTGCCGATGCTGCCCAGGAGGCATTCCTTTCCGCCTTTCGGGCCATGAATTCCTATCGAGGCGGCTCGTTCCGGGCCTGGCTGCTGCGGACGGTCACCAATGCCTGCTATGATGAACTTCGCCGGAAGAAACGCCGGCCGACCACGCCGCTCGAACCTGAGACGGATGAGGGGGAGGACATGGAAAGCCCGCGCTGGCTGGCCGACCCTTCTGCCTCTCCCGAACAAGAATTGGACCAGGCCGAGCTGGAACATGCCATCCAGCATTGCCTGGAAAACCTGCCGACCGAATTCCGGACGGTGGTGGTGCTGGCAGATATCCAGGGGCTTGATTATAGCGAAGTGGCCGTGGCCGTAAAAAGTCCCATAGGGACGATAAGGTCCAGGCTGGCCAGAGCCCGCTCACGACTACGCGAATGCCTCCAGGCCTTTCGGGAACTTTTACCGGCTGCCTTCCGTCTGGAAGAGGAAAGCAACCTATGAGCAAGCCTACTTTTCACGATATCGAACAAATTTCGGCCTACCTGGACGGACAACTGGACCAGTCTCAAAAAACGCGCCTGGTAGCCCGCATTGTGAAAGACCCCGACCTGGCCGAGGCGCTGGAACAGCTCCGCCAGGTGCGAGCCCTCCTGCAACAGACACCCCACCGCCGGTCACCCCGTAATTTCACCCTGACACCCAAAATGGCAGGGATCCGGCCGCCGGTGCCGCGGGTTGTCCCGGCGCTCTCGTGGGCCTCGGCCATTGCCATGCTGCTGTTCTTCTTTACATTCGGATTCAACCTGCTCGCCCAGGGAGGCTTTGGCGCTGCCGCACCAAGAGCATCTGATCGCTACGGTGCTGGCGGCCAGGCGCCCTTCGCCACCTCCGCACCCGTTATGGCTGCGCCCGCCACGGCTGCCCCGGCTACGGCCGCACCCATCGCCACCGCACCCGCATTCGTCGCGCCTCCAAATGACACCGCCACCGCCGTGCCGCCAATCCCGGGAAAGGCGACGGTCATGACCAAATCCCCTGGAAACGAAACCCAGTCAGCCGCTACAACCCCGGTATTCTCCAGCCCGACCGCGACTCAAACAACCGAGCAAGCGGTGGCAAACAGCACGACCTCTTCGCCGCCGGTCAGGCCTCAGCCAAAACGCACCATCCCGTGGCAGTACATCTGGCTGTCCTTGGCAGTCCTATTGGTCAGCGCAGCCTTGCTCATCCGTTGGTTGAACAGGCTCGCCTTTGCCAGGCGGACAAGACCTAAATAACGCCCGGGAGCGCATCCAGGGTTGATTTTCCGCCGGCCTTCTCCACCGTCCACAGGAGAACCCCCGGCGGAAATTTTTTCTTCCGTCCTGGCTGCAGCGGCCTGCGCAAGCCTCTGAACTAGCCTGCTGTTTTTGCCGGGAAGATGCTCCAAAGGTTCATCTACTTACCCAAGAAGCAGTAAAATAAGGCCGGAGGTGTTTATGGCAACGATTGCACCTGTCCGCCCTTCCCCCATTGCCGGCGCGTGGTATGAAGGCGACCCGAAAGCCCTCGCCCGCGCGGTGGAGCTGTACCTTGACCGGGCCGAGCTGCCCGAATTGCCCGGCCAGGTGACCGCCGTCATTGCCCCGCATGCGGGCCACATTTACTCGGGCCCGGTGGCCGGTTACGCCTTTGCGGCGGTGCGCGGCCGGGCGTTTGACCTGGTCGCCGTTATCTCCCCCATGCACCAGCCTTATTACGAGCCTTTGCTCACCACCGCCCATGGAGCCTACGGGACTCCGCTTGGGACTGTTCCGGTCGACACGGAGGTGCTTGCGGCGCTTGATTCCCGCCTCATGGAGAAATTGGGATATGGCCTGGCAAAGGTGGCCTACGACCAGGAACATTCCCTCGAGATCGAATTACCCTTTCTCCAGCGCGCCCTGGACGGCGACTTCAAACTCCTGCCGGTAATGGTGCGCACGCAATCGGCAAAAGTCTCCCGCCAGCTCGGTTCGGTCCTGGCGGAAACCTTGCGTGGCAAAAACGTCCTGCTGGTTGCCTCCACCGACCTGTCCCATTTTTACACCCAGAAAATGGCCATGGCGTTCGATACCGAGATGCTGCGCCGGATCGAATCTTTCTCGCCGGAGGAGGTCTTCTGTGCGGAAGAGGAAAACAAGGGCTTTGCCTGCGGCTTGGGCGCGCTGACGGCAGTCTTGTGGGCGGCCAAAGAGCTGGGCGGCGACACGGTGAAAGTGCTGCGCCACGCCACTTCCGGTGACGTGACCGGCGATTATTCGTCCGTGGTGGGTTACGGGGCGGCCGTAGTGATGAAAACGAAAAATTCCTGACCGGATAAGGGGTTCTTTGAAAAACATTAAGAACATCACTTCGAGCGCCATCGCCAGTCCCTGGTTCTATCCGTTGGCTTTGCTATTCATTGGAATAATTGCCTACGGCTTGATGCTCCCCCGGCTGGGTTTTTATTGGGACGATTGGGAGGGCGTTTACCTTTACCGGCTTCACGACCCGGCCATCAGCTTTCACTTTTATGCAGAAAGGCCGCTTTCGGCCCTGGTATTCCTGGCCGTCTTCCCATTGATCAAGATGACCCCGGTCGTGATGCAAGCGCTGGCACTGCTCTTGCGCTGGGGCGGCGTGTTGTTTATTTATTCCATGCTGAACCTGGTCTGGCCCGGGAGGAAAGGCTTGCACCGGTGGATTGGGGCGCTTTTGTTCGTCTTTCCGGGCTTTTTCGACCAGCAGGTGGCAGTCGCTTTTACCCCCCATCTGGCAACTTTTCTCCTTTTCTCCTGTTCGCTCTTCCTGACCTCCCTCGCCCTCAGGGACCGCCGGAGGTTCTGGCTATGGATGCCCCTGTCGATTTTATTGGGCCTCACCCAGATCTTCATGATGGAATATTTTGTGGTCATGGAGCTCCTCCGTCCCCTGCTGATCTGGTTCATCCTCCGCAGCGAACAGGCGAACAGGAAAGACGCTCCCCTGAAAACTTTCCTCTACTGGTTGCCTTTTTTGGCCGGACTCGGGGTGTATTTGTGGTGGCGGCTGGCCTATCTCCCCTCCACGCTCCTGGCGGCAGACCCGAACAATCCGGCCTTGTTAAAATCGATCCTTCATACGCCGGTGGATGCCCTTTTTTCATTGGCGAACAAAGTTTTCGGTGACATCCGCTATTTGTTGATAGATATCTGGGTGAACGCGTTTTTTAACCTGGCGGTGGATGATCTGCATGCAAAAGTGTTGTGGGCGGCCTGGTTCCTGGGCCTTCTGGTGGCAATCTTCTTTGGCTTATACAGTAGAACAATTGCTGAAAAGGATCCCGCCAATCCTGATAAATCCATTTTTCAGCCGGTAATGTTCGGGATGGTCGCCTTTCTGGCCGGCGGCTTGCCGGTGTGGATGACGGACCGGCAGGTCAGCATTGGCAAATGGTCGGACCGTTTTTCGCTGGCTCCCATGTTGGGGGTTGTAATTCTGCTGGTCTATTTGATCGATTGGCTGTTTAGAACGAAGAAACAAAAGTACTGGCTGCAGATCTTATTGCTCGGATTCTCAATATCCGCTCAGGTCTGGAACGCCAATTCTTATCGCCTGGATTGGGGCCTCCAACGGGACATTTACTGGCAATTGGCCTGGCGGATTCCTGCTTTGAAACCCGGGACTGCCGTCATCGGGAAGGGCACCTTTACCGATAAAAGTTCATACTATGATGCCACTTACATAATGAACTTTCTTTTCGCCAAAAATCCCGCCGCCAATCCTCTTTACAGCTATTTCGATGTATTTCACTTACCGCCGTTTGAGGATGGTCAATACCGGCCCACCCTGCCCATTTCGTTCACCACCCGCTCGGGCCAGTTCTCAGGCAACACCTCCCAGGCGATCGGGATGTATTTCAACCTTTCGGGAGGCTGTGTCAGGATCCTGGATCAGGTGTATCGCGGCGACCCGAATTTAACCAATGATATTAATTCCAATGACAGGCTGGATCAATTGACCGCCATTTCGAATGTGGACTTGATCGGGGCGGGCGGCGATCCGGTCAGCCCCGACCCGGCCATCTTCGGCGCGGAGCCGCCGCATGGCTGGTGCTATTACTTTGAAAAAGCCGACCTGGCCCGCCAACTGGGGGACTGGCAGACGGTCCTGCAGCTGGGCGCGCAGGCGGAAGCCGGAGGGTATAAGCCAGTGCTTGGCGCAGAATACCTTCCTTTCATCGAAGCCAATGCCCGCGCGGGCGAATGGGCCAAAGCATTTGATCTGAGCCTGGCCGCTCAAAAAACCACAAAGGACCTTGAGCCGAGCCTGTGCAACAACTGGACCCGGTTGGCCGAAATTCAAGGCGGAGCCGGCCGGGATACAACTCTTGCACAGGCGCAATCCGAATTCTGCAAAAACGGGCGCTAAATAGCGGCAAGCCAATAAGTAACCGCTCTCCGAATCATCCCTACGTTATAATCAATCTGATGACCATCTACGCCCAAATTGTCGTTAACCTGCCGGCAGTCACGGGTCTTTTTGACTATGCCCTTCCGCCTGAGTTGGAGGGGAAGGCCGGCCTCGGCAGCCTGGTCACCGTGCCTTTCGGCAAGCAGACGCTGCAGGGGGTGGTTTTTCGTCTCATGGACGAGCCTTCCCTCCCGCAGGTAAAAACTGTCCTCGACTTGCTCGACCCTCTGCCCATCCTGACTCCGGCGCAGGTCGACCTGGCCGGATGGCTTTCGGCAGAGACGCTCTCTCCGCTGGCAGCCTGCATCGGTTTAATGATCCCCGTGGGATTGAGCCAGCAAGCCGATGTGTTATACCAGCTGGCCGACCCCGGGCCGCGGACCCTTGACCCGCGGCCGCTCTCCGTCGTTCAGCGCCGCCTGGTCGACTTGCTCACCCGCCGCGGCCCGCTGCGGGGCCGTCAGATCGACCGCCACTTCAGCCAGGTGGACTGGCGCGGCTCTGCCGGCGTGCTGGTAAGACAAGGCAGCCTCATCTCTCAATCCGTCCTGCCGCCGGCCTCCGTGCGGCCGAAGTTCGTCCGCAAGGCGCTGCTGGCCGTATCTCTGCCAGCCGCCGAAGCGGCCCTGCCGGACCTGGGCAAAACCGCCGCAACGCAGAAACGCCGCCAGGCCGCCCTGCAGTTCCTGATGCGGGAACCGGTGGATGTGGATGTGGCCTGGGTATATGCCGAATCCGGCTGCAACCTGGCCGACCTGCAGGAATTGGCCGAAAGGGAATTGATCCTCCTGCGGGAAAGCGAAATATGGCGCGACCCGCTTGGGAAAAAAGCGGCCCGGGGTACAGGGGCTGAGACGGCCGCAGACAAGGAGCTGGTGCTGACCGCCGACCAGGAGGCGGCCCTGCAGCAGGTCCTGCCGGCTTTCGCGCCGCAGTTCCCCCGCCGGCCTTTCCTGCTCCACGGGGTGACCGGTTCCGGAAAAACCGAGATTTATATCCGCTGTACGCAGGAGTGCATTCGCCGGGGCAAACAGGCCATTATTCTGGTCCCGGAAATCGCCCTCACCCCCCAGACGGTGGAACGCTTCCTGAGACGCTTCCCCGGTCAGGTGGGCCTGGTCCATTCCGGGCTTTCTGAAGGGGAACGCTACGATACCTGGCGGCGCGCCCGCGCTGGCCTGCTCAAAGTCATCATCGGGCCGCGCTCGGCCTTGTTCACCCCCCTGCCGGAGGTGGGATTCATTGCCGTGGACGAATGCCACGACGGCTCCTATTACCAATCCGAGCCGCCTTTCTATTCGGCGGTCAGCGCGGCCATGGAATACGCCCGCCGGTGCGAGGCCGTTTGTGTGCTGGGGTCGGCCACCCCGCCGGTCGGGTTTCGCCAGCAAGCTTACCCCTGCCTTGGCCAGGAAGACGCACGGGGCACAGGAGCCTTCCATTTGTTGGAGCTGCCGAAACGGATCGGGCAGCGGAGTCTGCCTCCGGTCCGGATCGTGGATATGCGCGAGGAATTGAAAGCCGGCAACCGGGACATTTTCAGCCGCCCGCTGGCGGAGGGGTTGGAAGAGGTGCTCAAAAAGGGCCAGCAGGCCATTCTCTTCCTGAACCGGCGTGGGCTGGCAACGTATATTTTTTGCCGGGAATGCGGCCATACGCTCAAATGCCCCCGCTGCGATACGCCGCTCACCCTGCATGCTGAACCATTGAACCCGCCGGCCGTCTCCTCTGCAAATGGTCAGACGCTCATCTGCCATCATTGCGGTTATGCCCGCCAGATGCCGGTGACCTGCCCCAATTGCGGCAGCAATGAGATCCGGGCCTATGGGTTGGGGAGTGAAAAGGTGGAAGCCGAAGTGAGGCGGCTCTTTCCCTCGGCGCGGACTCTGCGCTGGGATTGGGAAACCACCCGCCGGAAGGACTCGCACGAGATCATCCTGGGCCATTTCAGCGCTCACCGGGCCGACGTGCTGGTCGGCACACAGATGCTGGCCAAGGGGCTGGATCTGCCGCTGGTGACCCTGGTGGGCATCGTCCTGGCCGACCTGGGTCTGAACCTGCCGGACCCGTTCGCGGCGGAGCGGACCTTCGACGTGCTCACGCAGGTGGCAGGCCGGGCCGGGCGTTCGTCCCTGGGCGGGCAGGTGGTGCTGCAAACTTACCTGCCTGAAAATTACGTCATCCAGGCCGCCGGCAGGCACGACTATGCCGCTTTCTATGCGCGTGAGTTGGAGTACCGCCGGCAGTTGCGCTATCCGCCCTTTGCGCGGCTGGTGCGGCTGGAATACCGCCACCTGGACCCAGTCAAAGCCGAAGCGGAGGCCTGCCGGATGGCAGAGAAGCTGACCGCGGAGATAAAAGCCGAAAAACGCATTGAAACGGACTTGATCGGCCCGGTGCCGTGTTTTTACCCCCGCCTGAATGGACTCTACCGCTGGCAGATCGTCTTACGGGGGCCCGACCCGGCCGGGCTGCTGCGCGGCAAATACCTGGCCGACTGGCGGGTGGAAGTGGACCCGCTCAGCCTGTTGTAAAAGGGTAACAGTGGAGCGAGTAGAGCGAGATAATATCTCACTCTACATCGAAAAGATCATTCCTTTACCGCATACAAATTCCCATCCAACCCGCCGAAATAAATGACACCGGTGGAGGCGGCGATACCACTTTTGACCTGCAGGTCCTATTTTTACAATAAACTCTCACGATTTTAATGAAACAAGAGTAGAATTGTCCGAATATAGAGGTCCGTTTATTATTTATCAGTAAAGGAGAACCCGATGGACAAACCCCTGCTCCCCGATTACGTCATGAGTTATTTGGATGCTCTTGTGCCTCCCCGCCCGGCCGAAATGCGCTCGATGGAAACCCACGCCGAAAAGATCCATTTCCCCATCATCGGTCCGGCGTCCGGTTACGTTTGTTACCAGATCGCCCGCATGACCGGCGCGAAGCGCATCTTCGAGCTGGGCTCAGGCTATGGCTATTCAACCGCCTGGTTTGCCAGGGCCGTTTCCGAGAACGGCGGCGGAGAAGTCTTCCACGTCGTCTGGGATGAAGCCCTGTCAAAGCAGGCCCGCCAGCACCTGACTGCGTTGGGATATGACTGGATGATCCGCTATCACGTCGGCGAGGCCGTCCAGACTTTGAAGGAAACGACCGGTCAGTTCGACCTGATCTTCAACGACATCGACAAGGCAGGCTATGCCGACTCGCTGCCGGTGATCAAAGAAAAACTCCGCCGCGGCGGCGTGCTGATCGTGGACAACATGCTCTGGCATGGGCGGGTGTTTGATTCCAAAGACGAAACTCCCGAGACCGCCAGCATCCGCAAGCTGACCGATATGCTCACCCACAGCCCGGAGTGGATCGTCTCGCTGGTGCCCGTGCGGGATGGAATGGTGGTGGCTTATAGAAAATAGTTCAATCAAGGTATGTCACTGGTCGAAAGAAATTTTATTAATTCTGCTCTAGGCGGCGTCCACGCCGCCGTCCACTCTGACTTGTCAACGTAAGTTTTTATGAAGACTTTCGGTTGACTACATAGAATTTGCTATAATAAGAGTAGAATGGCTGCTTCAAAGATCAGGGTCCCTCAAAAAAAAATTGCCGAATTTTGCCGGAGAAATCATATTATCCGGATGGCCTTCTTCGGTTCCGTATTGCGCGACGATTTTCGCCCTGACAGCGATATTGATATTCTGGTGGAATTTGAACCGGGCCATGTTCCAGGGTTGGCTTTCTTCGGTATGGAGGCAGAATTATCCAAGATCCTTGACCGCAAGGTGGATTTAGTTACTCCCAAATTCCTGAGTCCTTATTTCCGCGACCGGGTTACTCATGAAGCCAAGGTCCAGTATGCTCAATGAAAAGGACCATACCCGGCTAAGACATATGTTGGATTATTCCCGCGAGGCCACAGCCTTGGTTAAAGGCAAATCCCGGGTGGATCTTGACCGGGATCGACTCCTCAACCTGGCCCTTGGTTCGTTTGGTCGAGATCATCGGTGAAGCTGCTCATCGAATCACTGGCGAAACACAGGCTGCTCACCCTGAAATTCCCTGGCTTCAAATTGTGGGGCTTCGTAATCGCTTGATCCACGGCTACGATTCGGTTGACTTTGATATCCTCTGGCAGATAATCGCCGGAGAGTTGCCTATTCTCATCACCACTTTGGAAAAAATTGTCTGATAAATGATTTCTTAACCTGGAGGTGTACACATGAACTCATTTTCGCGCGGCTGGTCGTTCCTTAAAGAGGCCTGGCAAATGGCCGTAAAAGACAGGGACCTGATCAAACCATCCATCTATTCCCTGTTCGCCGGGCTGATCGTCTCGGTCATCTTCCTCATCCCCATCATCGGGTCGGCCTTCATGTTTGGCAGCGATAACACCGTCGGGCAGGTGCTGATGTTCGTCTTCGGCGCCGTGCTGATCTTCGTCCAGTATACGGTCGGGTACATCTTCTCGGCCATGACCATCTACCTGGTCTATGGCTTCCTGGCCGAGGGGGACGGGGTCATGTCGAAGGCCTGGGCCATCGTCAGGCGCGAGTGGTGGCATATCCTCAGCCTGGCAGCCGCCTCCACCGCCGTCAGCCTGCTCAAGAGCGCCATCCGGGGCAAAGGCCGTTCCGGCGGGCGGAACATGCTGGCCGGCCTGGTCGATACGGTCTGGACCGAGGCGGCCTTCCTCATCCTGCCGGCCATGGTCATCGAAGACATGAACCTGAAGAACGCCCTCCTGCGCGCCGGTCACATCGTCAAGAACAACCTGCTCCTGGTCGGCATCAGCACGGTGGGCGTGCGCGCCGTCAACGGCTTGATCGGTTTCCTGCTGGGCGCAGTTGGCATCGCCCTGGGGTTCGGCGCCGGGTTCGGCATCGTCTCGCTGACCACCTCGACCACCCTGGCCACGTTTGGCCTCATCAGCGGCATCGGCCTGGGCGTGATCCTGGCGGGCATCTTCATCATGTTCGCCACCGTGGTGACCTCCTACACCTCCACCGCTTACCACACCTGCCTTTACCTGTGGGCGCGGGACGTGGAGAAGGCCCAGGCTTCCGGCGGCAGCATGCAGGTGCAGGCCCCCGCTCCGCTGGCGGCAGTGTTGAATCGATAGATCTTCAGATCACACAATTTGTGCCAACAGGGGCGGACACATAGAATCTTTTGTCATCACGGTAGGGGCGGATCGCGAACCGCCCCTGATTAATTTTTCATATAACCAGATTATTTCCAGTAATTGCTGGCCAGATCAATACAAATTCTATTCCACGACAACGGATACTTATATTTCTCATAAAAACCATTCACTGTCATGGGGGATACTTCATCCAATGGTCTTGTATCGGAGGATGTCAGGTAATCGAGATATGAGTTCTGAACCCGGTGCCCATAAGAAAAGCTCTTCACCTGATCGTTGAAATTCACACGGGCTCAAATAATTATTGACAATTTTTCCGACAAATAATTGGTTTTGCGTTGCTCCAAACAGTTGGATAATATCCATGACATGTAAATCTTTATAAAGAACATATGCAGTGATACTTGTACTTTCCGAATCATTGAGTTGATTTTGAGTGGGGCCAATATATATTTCGCTGGGAATGCCAATCTTTCCAAGAATGACATGTAAAGAAAATTGATGCTGGACCATTTCACCCGGAACATAAATTGATTCCACCAGGCTGTCTTTCACTTCGAAAAAAACTGTTGGAGCATAGTCTATGTTGGGTGCATATGAGTGCCAAATGTATGATGTACTCGCATTAGTAGGTATCTTATCAACACTATTAGAATCGCGAAATCTGTTTATAAATTGCATTGTTTCTTCCCAGGTGGTAATTCCCGGCGTTATTCCCCACCAGCAGGGAAGATCACAGCCCGCGTTGGTAGCATATAACTGCTCGAATGCATGAACATTCTCATAGTAAGAAGAATGCGTGGGAAAGGGCGTCAATGGCGGCTTTCTGGTGAATGTCGGCTGGCTAGTGGCGGTAAATGTCAGGGTCGGAAAAGGTGTCCATGTCGGACGTTTAGTGGCGGTAAGTTTCAACGTAGGACTGAAGGATGGAGGTACTGCCACTGTGGCCGTCGATGTTGGTATTATTGTTTCCGTAATTTTCGCCGGAACACAACTGCAGAATATTATGGGATAGATAATTAGAAAGAAGACGCACTTTCGGTTCATGTTTGTAAGCCCCTTTTCCAATGTACTACTATTATCGCACCATTTCATCTGGGATAGCGGCGGAGATGCTGGTCAGCGGGCTATGATTAAACAATCATAAATTGTAGTAGGGGCGGGTCTAACTTGTCCTGACGTACTTGGTCAGGAGACCCGCCCCTACTACACGGTTTCCTACACACCCGTCCTCAACAAAAACCGGTCAACCCGGCTCCTGTTCTTGTTCGACCGGCAGCCGCACCGTGAAAACCGCCCCGTGCCCGCCGGCGGCATTTTCCGCCCCGATGGTGCCGTGATGCCTGTCGACGACTTCCTTGACGATCGCCAGGCCAAGCCCGGTGCCCGGCGCGCCCGTTTTCACCCCCGCGCTGCCCCGGTAAAAGCGCTCGAAAATATGGGGCAGGTCCGCCTCATTTATTCCATGACCGGTATCTTCCACATGGATCGCCACCCACGCCTTGCCGGAGGGGTCATCCACCGCCTTCGTGCGGATGACTACTTCTCCGCCGGGAGGCGTGTAATTCATGGCGTTGGTTAATAGGTTGGACAAGGCCTGCACGATCATCGCCTCATCCACCCACACGGATGGAAGGTCAGGGGCCAGTTCCATGTTCAAGGTCAGCCCGCGCGTTTCCGCCAGCGAGCGGCGGTCTTGTATGAGCGTCTGAACGAGTTTGTTCAGGTCGAACGGCAGGGCGTGGATGGTTTCCGTCTGCAGGTCCAGGCGGGAAAGGTCGAGCAAATTCTCGATCAGGTTTCGCAGCCGTTGGATCTCGCGTCCCATCACATCCAGCCGCTCTTTCGCCTTATCCGCCGGGTGCGCGCTCAGCAATTGGTAATAAAGGACCAGGTTGGTCAAAGGGGTGCGCAGTTCGTGGTTAACGTTGACCACGAACTCGGATTTCAACCGGTCGGCCAGCTGCGCCTTTTGCAGAGCGGTCTGGAGTTCGGTCGTGCGTTCCGCCACCATCTCCTCCAACCGCTCCGAGTATTCCTTTAGCGCCCTCTCCGACTGCTTGCGCTCGGTGATGTCGCGCAGGACGATCACGTGACCGATGAGGTGCCCCCGCCAGCCTTGCAAGGCAGAAAGGCGCAGGTCGTAGGTGTTCTGGTCCTTCCCGTGGTCCAGTGTTACTTCGCCGTTGATGTCGGCGGTGTGGGTCAGGAGGGGCGTCAATTCCGGCAGCAGTTCATCCAGGGGGCGGGAGAGCATCTGTGAAGAGGTCCTGCCCGCCAATTTTTGCGCGGTCAGGTTTACATCCATGATGCGCCTGTTCCCGTCTATGACAATGATCGCATCATTAATGCTGTTAAAGACCGTTGCCTTGGTCACCGCCAGCAGGTCCTGGCGGCGGAACGGAGAGAGGGTGTAAGCCACCGTCAGGCTGCCAATGGTGATCCCCAGCTCGGTCGAGGTAAAAGGCGGCAGGGGACTCACCCTGAATATGTCCAGCACGGTCCCGATGATGGCATAGGCCGCCGCGCCGATGACGAGGCCCGTCTGCCACCCGTAGACCCGGTGGGCGCGCACCAGCAGACGGATCATGAAATAGCAGCCTGCCCCCATGGCCAGATAGGAGTAGGCCACCATGGCCCAATACCCGATGCCCGCGTCGGCGAACGTCAGGAACTCCCTCGAGATGGCATAAAAGGCGGTGGTGGCGGGATCCCACATCAAGCCGTGGGCCTCATTGGTGAGGATCAGGGCCGCCATCAGGCCGGGGAAAATACACATCAGCAGCCGGGTCCGGTTTGTCAGCACGTACCCCAACCCGCTGAAACGCAGTGCCAGCGCGAGAAAAGCCGTCGGAGGCACCGTAAAACCGAGATAGACCAGCTTGTATAAGAGATTCCTGGTTCCCTGATCGGGGATGATGCGCTGGAGTCCGTGCGCGGCGGTTATTTCTGCACAGGCGCACAGTAAAATGACGCCGGCCACCCAGGTGGGCCTGTGCCTGCGTGCCAGGGCAACATAAAGAGCCGTCAGAACAAACCCGGCGGCTGCAATTAGAGACATAAGGGCTTCCAGCGGCAATCCTTTGATTGCCAATATTTCCCGGACCAAGCTGTTTTCCTTTTCAATGAGTGCAAGTCTAAACTTACTTATACATCATTTTTACAGGGCCGAGTATTGTCGTTACATATAAAAAAACGATACGCACTTTTTGTAAGCGCGTATCGTGAAAACCCGGGTATCTCCCGGCCGTTTTCTTGACATTCCTGCCCAAGGGTCGCCCCGCCGGATTGAGAGAGGGATTTCTTTTACGGCGCCGGGGTCGGCTTGGGGCTCATGGCCTCGTAGACGCCCGTCTTCAGCAGGGACAGGTCGCCGGCCGCCTGGGCGGATTTCATCTGGCACTGGCGCGCCAGGTCGGCCGAGTTTTGCAGGATGCGCAGGGCCTCATCGGGGTTGTGGAAGCCCATGCTGTTGGAAGATGAAATGAAGTCCCACATATACTGCGCCTGGCGGTGGAGCGCCCGCGCCTCCGCCAGCAGGGCCGGGTCGGCACCCGTATTGGCCGCCGCGCCTTGCAGGGCGGTGATGGCATCGATGAGGGCATCCTCGGTGGCAAGCTTGGCCGTATAGACCGTATCCTGGATGGTCTTGACGCGGGCCAGCACGTCCTCCACGTCGGTGTGGCATTGGCCGCAGGCTACTTGCGGGTCCAGCAGCGGGCTCTTGATGTCGTGGCTGGAGTATTTCATCGCCCCGTCACGGACGTAGGGCATGTGGCAGTCGGCGCAGGCCACCCCGGCATTGAAGTGGGTGCTGCCGGCGGCAAACAGCTCGTAATCGGGATGGCGGGCTTTCATGATGGGCGTGCCGGTACCGGGATAGGTCCAGTCGGCAAAGTTGACGTTATCCTCATACTTGATGATGTCCTCCACCCGCATCCCATTCGCCCACGGGACCGTCAGCACCTTGTTATCCCCTTTGAATAAGTAGGTCACGTGGCAGTTGGCGCACACCAGCGAGCGCATCTGCTGGCGGGTGTAGGTGGTCCAATCGATGCCTTCGTCCTTGAGGGCGGCTTCCACGGCCGGGTTGGTGATAACCAGGCGCATGGTACCGGCCTCGTGGCAGTTGGCGCAGCCGATGGGGTTGTTGATCTGGGCGGTCATCTCGGAGAACAGCTTGGAGTCGTACGTCTCCATGCCCATCTGCGCCCACAGGCCGGGGTTATCCGAGGACTTGCAGGAATAACAGGTGGCGTGGGTCTTGGCATCCACCCGTTTCGTAGCGCGCACATCGATGAGCGTATTCTGGTGGCCGCGGGGTTGGTTGTAGTCCTTGGCAAAGGAGTAGCCGGCAAAGAGGATCACCAGGCGCGGGTCCTCCAGCAGGTAGGATTTTTGGGCCGAGCCGCCGTAAGTGGTGGCCGTCTTATTGCCGGCGGTCAGCAGCAGGCTGGCGTATTCGTTGGGGAAGTTCTGTCCCCAGATGGACGAGTCCGGCTCGAGCAGCTTGACCGCCGTGACCGGTTGGAAGGTGCGCGACTGGGGTGGCTGGTTCTTCAGGTAGATCAGCACCCCGCCCAGGACGACCGCCAGCACGACGATGATCCCGACCAGGATGAGGGTGACGGCATATTTTTTCATTTGTGG
The DNA here is from genome assembly GCA_963831885.1 of uncultured Chloroflexia bacterium. Taxonomy (GTDB): domain Bacteria; phylum Chloroflexota; class Anaerolineae; order Anaerolineales; family Villigracilaceae; genus UBA877. Next base: position 69,755 of record CAWHSJ010000010.1, read on the forward strand.
TAAACCTCCGAGTTCTTGTTGCGGGGAGAGCGAATAGCCCCTCTGACCGTGGGCCACCGAGCGGTGGCAGTCCCAGCAATCCCGGTCGAAGGGCTGGTCCGAAGCGTAAACGATGGAGTTGACCGTGTCCGCGTGGCAGCGGATGCAGTTGGCCTGGATGATCCCGTCTGTCTGCTTGGTGGCGCGGATGGCGGCCGGGTAGGTCTTGAACGTGAAGGAGAGCACGTCCTTCATGCCAGAGTAGCCTTTATAAAGATAATAGCTGACCAGGTTTTGGTGGGGCAGGTGGCAGTCGGTGCAGACGGCGGCGCGGGCGTGAGCGGCATGGGTCCAGTTCTCGTACTGGGCGTCCATGACGTGGCAGTTGTTGCAGGTGGCGGCTTCGTGGCCGAGGTAGGCGGGCGCGTCCGTTACCCAGGCAAAGACTCCCAGGGCTGCCATTAAAATGAGAATACCGATAAGGAGGGAGGCTTTTTTGACCATCGGACCCTTTCAGAATAAGATGGGTAACGGACGCCCGCCGCGATACCGGTAAGATGATTTAATTATACGGAGCAGGAGTTCAGGAAAAATTGGGAAAAATTGGGAATTATTGTGCGAGAATTGTATCATGGAGAATAGGCCAGGGTGAGGGAAGCTATGTTGAAGAGAAGGTCAACCGAACGACCCTGTGAAAAGCACTCCTGGTAAAAAACATCAGGACAGGCAGGGCAGGCTAGGAACGAATAAGAGGTGGAACGATGGACTTTGGAGGATGGGTGGAGGCAATGAATTGAACCTCAGGTTCAAAGGAGGAACAATTCGGCTTATTAATGATTGAGGGGAAAATGTATTTAGAAATATATGGAGGAACCCCCTGCGGGGGCAGGCTAATTCTTTTCTGCCGATGGGGCAGATGGGGATGAGGGAGGGTATGGCGGGATGAAGGGGCGAGGTTCTCCATAGATATATTATAGCACAAATGTTCTGTAATATCAAATTAATGTGAAAAGAAGCGTCCTGAAAGGCGGGACTTAAGCCGATCGCCGCTCCAGGCCCGTTTAACAAACATGCTCTAATGCACAGGTACGCCGCGTGCGCGGGTCTGGGCAGGCATTCCTGTTCTCACTGCCCCCGCAACGCAGACAGTCGCCCCATTACGGCGACTGTCTGCTTGTTGTTTCTAGGTTATGCACGTGCTACACTTCCAACGCCTTGTAACCTCACCCATCCTCCCACGCAGGCATTTTCTCACCAGGATTAATGGATGTATGCTCTGGATCCTGCCATCCGGTACCTCAAGGTACATTCAGATCAACCGCCGTTCATGGTCTTTCAAGGCGTATGTTTGATCACAATATGGATCTGGGCGCTGCTGGTAAAATCTCCATCTGCTGCGGAGCCGGAACCGGAATAATTCCCATCGCCAAGAGTGGGGCTCAGGTTCTGCATGGGGACCGTGAACATGAAAGCACCAGCACCTTGCCACCAGTATTGTTTTAAACTGACCGCGGACGCAGCCCCGGCGACCGTTCCTGTTTTACTTTGCCCATCTCCATAAAAACCGGTGAGCATCACGTCGAAGGTCTTCGTCACGCAGGCGTCCCAATTTAACAACCAGACGGTAGCGGTATCCTCTTGACCAGCCAGCGGGTAGTTTCCAGTAGAATCTGTAAAAGTTCCGCTTTTAGCCTTTAATATCATGTTGTTCGCCGTTCCCCAAAGAAAATTCGGCGGGTTCAATAGATTGGTTAGATCTGTGACGTCTGCATTTTGCACCACGTTGCCAGTGGCAAAAAGTTTTTCACCGGAATACCAGGTGCCATCGAAACTGGTATCGACGATCACTTCAAAGGTCATGGCCGTCATTATGTCTCCCAGGCGATCCATACCGCCAAGAAGTTGAACGTATTTTTCAAGGGTCATCAGGGTCGGGTAGGCGCGATAGTCGTGGTTGGTTTCAAGCTGGGCGAGGTAATAATCGCGGATGGTCTCGGCCCAATCGGGTATCACTGGCAACAGCTCGGCGGAACTACCCAACAATTCAAGCTGGCGTTCAACCGATAGTGCCACGGCGATCACCGCAAACAGCCGGTCGGGCGGCCTTTCTCCCTGGACCTGCGTACCCATTTGCCAGATGGAATTTTCGGCCATTTTGGCTATTTGTTGGGCTGCATCCGCCCCCGCGCTGGTATCCACCTGCGAGCCTACAAGTTCCATATTCTTCATCGCCGCCAACAAGACACTGTTGATCTCGTTATACGGATCGAGAAAGGTACGCCCAAACTCAAAGAGCTCGGCTTGTATCGGTGCTTCCGGGTTGACTTCAGTGCCACGGCAGAACTGGCTGAAGACCGGCGGTGTAGGAGGCGTGGGCGCGCCGTTCCGAATGAATAGCCTGGCGGCCGCCAGGGCCCATCTATAATCTTCTTCGACCTTCTGGAGGATTGCATTCAGGCCATCATCTCCGGCAGTTTCGCCGTTGACGTAACCGGCCGCGCTGAAGTGCCAGATCGTTGCGATGGCCGTTTTTCCGCCGCTGGTATTGTCGGTGGGCGCAAAAGCCACCTCCGAGCCATCCTGCTGGAAGGAAAAGATCAGCCCAACCCCGGGGTTGTCGCCGGGAGCGGTGACGGACAATCGAACTGCATCCACAAATTGCAGCCCATCCGGCTCGAGCTGGACCCCGCTGATGATCTTGGCTCCCGATTGGGAGACATCCAGCGTGGCAAAAGGCGTCATCTTTATTTCTATGGTCGTTAGCAAAGCATCCGCAGGGATCGAAAGCATCCAGCCATAACCGTTGGCATCCGCGGCTGTGAGGACGAGGCCCTCCCCCGAATTAAAGTCAAAGGTATCACTCACCTGCCGGGTGGTATCGAGGGTATAACCTATCGTTCCGAGGTCCACCGGCGCTTGCGGATCCCCGCCGGGGACAACGGAAGTGGAATTCCCGCCTGGCTGCGACGATGGCGCTGGAGAAGCTGTGAAGATGCACGCTGGAATAACAGCAAAGATCACAAGTGCCGCCAAAAAGATGTTTAGTTGCGTTTTTGTTTTCATGGAACCATTTCCTTTCACGACCGTCTGAGGAAATCGAACCTCTCCTGTCACCCTTCATCGCCGCTGAGACGGCGGGGTGGCACAAGAGTTGGCTTCGTCCATGATTTCAGTATATAACTAATCCACCCGGATGACAATCAACACACTTTGCTAGAGCAGGGTGTAAAAAAGTACAGGCAATATACCCAACTCCCGTCTCGCCCCATTTTCTTTAAACTTGGCCTACCCCCGATGATGGCGTCAAGCTGGATAACCCGCCAGCGTTGAATAAAGAAAGAACCTCCGCAGGGTTGAGGTGGAGGTTCTCTTTTTCTTTTTTCTTTCGGGCCTAAATTCTTCCCCCGCACCCTCACGGTGCGGGCACCAGGTCAATGCGAGTCTCAGTCTGGATCCAGCCGACGGAAGAGAATGCTTTGGCCATCGGCACGTTGGTGTTGTCGGTATCGGCAATGAGCGTAGTGGCATTTTGGGCGATCAACCGCCGCGTCATCCATGCCAGCAGCTCCCGCCCGTAACCTCTGCCCCGGGAAGCCGCCACAACCCCTACAAACCACACGTAGGCCCGGCCGGACCCCGTCACGACACCCGATACCATCCCGACCGGTTGGCCGGTTTCATCGAAGGCGAGGCGGATGCAGTCCACCGGATCAGCGTCCAGCTTATCCGCGAGGATCTTATCGCAGGCAGCCTCAAACCCGAGCCGCTGGATGTCCGCCGCGTCGGTGGCGTCGAGGGTGCCTCGCATTACTTCTCGGTGCACAGCCGCCAGGCGGGGATCGGCCGGGTCATGCAGTTGTTCCATGCGGAGGCGGGTCTCGATCCCCTGCCCCAGTTCCGGCGGCGGCTCGAATTCGTAGTGTCTGCGCTCAACGAGCAACTTCCATCCGGCTGCGCACAACGGGTCCACCAACGGCTGCAGGGCCGGGTCGGCAATGGTGGAACCGGGAGGGGCGAAGATGCCCGCCTGACTGACACCCAGAGAACGCGCCGCCTCTGTGGCCCGAGCCATGAGTTCCCGGGCCTGGGCGGGATCGGCGGGAAGCCCGAAATGCTCCAGTATTTCCGGCGCCTGGCCTGACGGCGACAAAGCGGCCGCATGCCCAACCACCGTGCCGTCCGCGGCGCGGGCAGCCCAGACCCACTCCGGTTTTCGGCGGCCTGAAGCGAAGGTGGTGCTTAAGTGAGCGCTGGTGCGGTAGCGGCGCTGGGTGGGTGAATCGACCGGCAGCGGGCTCGTTTCCAGGATGGTAATGGCCTCGTGGACGGAGGCCGGGCAGAAGATCTCGAGAGAAGACATGAGGTGTTCCCAAATTAAGAAACAGCCATCCGAATAAAAACAGCATCCCCAGAAGGATCCTGTTTTTATTATAGCGCGGGAACCCGGCAGGAAGGGCAGCCGGAAGAAGGGGCGCCTGCAGCCTCCCCGGAACCCTTATGGCCCGACCAGCGGATGAAGGATGGCCCAGGCCTTGCCGCCGTTGATGGTCTTGACCAGGGCGATTTCGTGCAGGTCGTTGATCACATAGGCCCAGCCCAGGTCGCTGCTCACGAAGCTGAACTGCCCATCCCAGAAGACCTGCTGGACGAATTTCCAGGTCTGGCCCCCATCGGCGGTGGCGTAGATCTTGCGGCCCAGTGCCAGCCCGCTCTGAGGCGAGAAGAAGAACAAGCCCTCGCCGAGCTTGTAATCTGCCGGCAGTTGATAAGATTGCCAGGTCACGCCGCCATCGGTGGTGGAATAGGCATAATCCTTTTCAATCTTGAAGGTGTCCGTATCGAGGCACTTCATGGCAAGGGTCACCGAAAGCGCCGAGAAAGCATTGGGCGAGTAGCTGTTGCACGCATAGGTGTCATACAGGTTGGGCGCAAACGCCGGCGCCGGCAGATCCAGGCGCGTCCAGGTCACCCCAGCGTCCGTGGTGCGAAAGAGGTGCGGGGTCGGATCGACCCCTTGTGAATCCCGGGTGAGCCAGCCATTTTGGGAGTCCAAAAAGACCATGCCGGTCTTCGAGAAAGATTGGATGTCGTTGTCCATGGAGGGGTCAAGGATATCGGCCCAGGTAGCGCCACCGTCTGCGGTCATGTAGAGCGCCACGTAGGCGTGGCTCATCCCGCCTCCCAGAAAAACCAGCAGCCAGCCATGCTGGGCATCGGCAAAATTCAAATAATAAGGGCTGAAGGCCTGACCGGATACAAGGCTGGTATCGATCGCGGCATAGGTCCATGCGCCGCCGCCATCACTTGTTTTCCAGACCTGGATGTACGGGGGCGTGCCGGCGGCATCCGCAGGCGGCCCATAGGCCACCCAGGCCGTATTAGCATCCAGGAAATATCCCAGGGCAGAGGTCGAGGCATCCGGACCCGGGGCAGGCTCGGGCGGGGTCACATCACGCCAGGTCTGACCGCCATCCTTGGTGCGGAAAACGTGGTCGGAGGCCTTGTTCAGCCCGCCGATGCCCCAACCCTGACTTGCATCGGCCATGTGAATAGTGGTGATATCGATCTTTTGGCCCAGGGCAAAGTGAGCGATCGCCGGACCTGCCAGGGTGGGCGTCAATGGAATTGGCGTCGGAGGCTCGGGGGGTGTGTCGGTGTCCGTGAATGTGGGTGTAACCGTGGCGGGTAGTGGGACCGTCTCGGTGGGAGGCGGGACGGAGGTGGGGGTGTCAGTGGCCAATGGTGGCACCAGCGTCCCCGGCAAGCCGCACGAGAACAAAAACAGACATAGCACTAACAACTTTGCGACGAAAAGGGTTCTGGATTTCATATCTCACCACCTGAACTGGATCTGCACTCCGAATAAGCTCTTCGCCCGCTCCCCAGGCAGGCGTTTATCCGTTAATTGTAATCCTTTGGCTGCGCTACTGAAATCACCCCTTCGGCCTGTTTAAGGCACTCAAAGTGACACCAGCCGACGAACCGGAACGTGCACGAGTCAAAAAACTGGCTGCAGGATTGCAATTTGTACCGGTTCCCTTAAAATGTCCAACTCCTGTCCGAAGTGCAGGATTGCACTTGTTATATCTAGATATATTTGATATAATAGATAATGTAAGTCTAATTAACTAATTGACCTATTCCCTTAGATTACGGGGACAAACAAAGGAGATCCAAAATGTTCAAAAAATTGAAGATCTCATCCATCCAACCGAACCGGTTCCGGATGATAAGTGTAATGGCGTGTGTCATCCTGCTTGCCACTGCCTGTGGGAGTGCCGCCGTCACGCCTGCGAATCCTACGGTCGACTTGGGCAACGTTGCCCCAACTTCGCAAGCGGTTGCAGTTCCCACCCAGGTTCCGACACCGGCGGGTTCTTCTGCCAACACGCCCGACCCGTGTACCTTGCTCTCCAAGGACGATGTCAGCAAGGTTCTAGGGGTACCGGTTCTCACGGCTGAATTATCCGGCCTGGGCGGCGTTTGCACCTACACCACCTCAAATTTGAAAATCGATTTTACAACTACCGGGTATACGGGCGGCGCCAAGGCCATGAGTACCACACTGGCGAACCTGGGCGAACTGGCCCTGGTCGTTCCGGGATTGGGCGATCAGGCTTTCTACAATACCAATTCTGCCAGCGCATTGTTCGTACTCAAGGGTGATGCTGAATATCTCTTCAGCATGAGCGACTTGAACTACCAGGAACTCGACCCGGCGGTCGTGCAGGCGACTGAAAAGGCATTGGCAGAGAAAATGCTCGCCAATCTGCCTTGATCGGGACCGATAAGGGTCGAAAATTCTTTTTGACCCTTTTCATAACCTCGCAGAGCGACATCCCTGTATTCAATCTCCATTCTGAAGCGAGCCATTACAGGGCGGGAATATAACCCCACCACCCCCCACGGGTACGGTGCGGAGCAAGCTTTACAGCCAGCAATCCAGAAATGGGAGAAATCAGAAATGTCCATAAAACTCGTTCGATTTATTGCAGCCCTGGCAATTATCGCCAGTATCGCCGGAACCAGCGGGGTCGCGCATGCCGATGCCGCCACGCCGACCAGCGCCGGTTCACAGAAGCCCGAACTGCACCAAGCCGGGTACCAACCCCTCAACATCCCGGCCCTGCTCATCCCACCTGTAAGTTCGCCGGGGGTCCAATTTGTCCACGTTGCGACCGCGGCAAATATCGACGCGCATACGACCATTATCGATAATCCCCTGACAAACGGCAATCCGCTGGCATTACTTATCGTCACACCCAATTGGAATCCCGGCGGCGTTGGTGGAATGTACGAACCCCACCACATCGGCGTCTTTTACAATTTCAACCGCAGCCTGTGGGGAATATACAATGAAGACAATGCCCCCATGACCGTTGGGGAGGCGTTCAATGTATTCGTCCCCACCAGCAGCACAGGCGCGTCTGTCCAGACGGCCAGCAGCGTTTCCAATTCCGTCATTATTAACGATCCGATGGCGACCAATAATCCCAATGCGATCATCCTGGTCACGCCGATCTGGAATCCCGGTGGCGGGGTCAGCGGCACGAACGCCAACTTTCCACTCAGCGTGTTGTATAACAACATCACCAACAATTGGGCAATCTTCGATCAAAGCGGCGCGACGATGCCGGCCGGTACTTCGTTCAATGTGTTAATCCTAAACGGTGGCGCGGGCGCGTTCGTTCACAAGGCTGCATTAAACGGCACTGGCGGGTTCTATACCGTGATCGACAATGCCCTGACGAACGGCCACCCTAACGCAATCGTCTTCGTCACACCGAACCTGACCACCGGCGGCCTGCTGGACGAACACCCCACCGGCGTACTCTACTCCAACGGCTATTGGAAAATCTTTAACCAGGACGGGGTGAATATGCCAGTTGGGGCGGCGTTTAATGTGATGGTGCTCATCCCCCGTGCAGATATTTTCGTCCACAGGGCTACCGCGGCCAACAGCCTGAGCGACTTCACAAAAATTGATAACGGCCTGACGAACAGCAACCCTAACGCGATCATCTTCTCCACGCCGAACTTGAATCCCGGCGGCGGCAGCGGAATTTATAATAACCACAACACCGGCGTCACTTATAACGGAAGCCAGTGGCGCATCTTTAACGAAAATGGCGCATCCATACCGGTCAATGCCGCGTTCAATGTGCTGGTACCCGATGCAGATGCGAGTGTCTTTGTCCACACTGCCACAACCAACAACATCACTCTCGACCACACAGCCATTGATAATCCCCTGACGAACGGAAACCCGAACGCCATTCTCCTGGTGACACAGAACTTCAATCCCGGAAATGTGGGCGGATCGTCCGATGACCACCCCCTGGGCGTGGAATACTTCAGCGGAAAGTGGTGGATCTATAACGAGGACCTCGTCGCCATGCCGGTCGGCGCGGCGTTCAACGTAATCGTTCCAAGCGCGGGCCCGGGGGTGGCGGTCTTCGTTCACACCGCCACTCCGGGCAACACCGGCAGTAACTTCACCACCATCGACAATCCCCTGGCGAACGGCAACCCCAACGCGATCATCCTGGTCACGCCGAACTACAACCCCAATGGACAGTGCGCGTGTATGAACGCCAACTTTCCAATCGGCGTAGGTTTTGTGGGGGATGTTGGCCTAGGGCGGTGGGCGATCGTCAACCAGAATGGCAGCTCCAGCTCCATCCCGCTCAATACCACTTTCAATGTTTACATTTTCGCCAACTACAAAGTGTACCTGCCGCTAGTTATACGCTAAAGCATCCCCTCATTTTCGTTCGCCGGCTGGCCAGATTCTGCCGCCTCATTTTCCCTGAGTAAACGGGGAGGCTTCAGGCAGGGCAAGGGGGCAAGACCCTTTCCGCTGCGCTCCGCCACACCATGGTGCAGGCTGGTACTGTGTCAAACCTGTTAATGTAATATCGCAAAGGCAATTTGCTGCGCAAAATTGCCTTTGCGATATTCTACTTTAATGTCTGACACAGCACTAGAGAGTGTTATGAACTTTGCTCAAGAGGCGTCTCACAGCCACGGCAGTATTACCTTGCGACAGTATTCCACCCAGGCGGGTCCAAAAGTCTTTGACATTTGAACGGCAAAAAATGGATGAGCGGCCAAAAAACGTCCGCTCATCCATTTTTATGCCGGTTATTCGAAAAATGTCTGACCTCCTGTCCGAAGGCCAAAATTTTTTCGGGACGCTTCCCGCCGTTGTCCGGCCGGCGCGGCAGCGCAGATGCAAGCGAAACGCCCCGGCGACCTTACGAAAGTGGGGCACGAAGTATCGTGCCCCTACTGAAGCCCATCCCGGCCGGGATGGGCCAAATTGTGAACGGATTGCATATTGTAGCGGGCAGTGGATTTTGCTATACTTTGGTTAGTTTTTACCGGTTTTTACCTCCCCTTTAATGGCTAAAATCAGCCAGGCGGGCAGACAGAGGCTAATGGCCATCTCCCGCCTTCCTGGAAAATCCCCTTGACGTAACCGCAACCCGGCGCACAGCCGCGCCGGCTGCTTTCATCGATTTGTATCCTTTGGGCTGGCATGAAAAAGATCAGGAGATTAAGCCATGAAAAAAGTTGCCCTTCGCATTTTCATCGTCATCGTTTGCCTGGCCATGTTCGCCACGCCGGGCGCGGGCGCCGCAAAACCGGCGCAGACTCCTTCAGCGGACCCGCCGGAGCAGGTCCTGATCCGCGGGCAGGTGATCGATGCACCGGCGGACGTGCGGGTACAGGCTGTGGGTGCAGACGGCGAGTTGGCCTCCGAGACTTATGCGGGCCCGCGGGGGCAGTTTAAATTCGAACCGCTGCCGCCGGGCGAGTACCATCTGCAGGTCCTGGATGCCCGCGGCCACCGGCTGGCCCTGACGGGCGATTCCCAGGCGGACGTCCGGGGAGGGGGCCAGGCGGGGCGGTTCGAGGTCGTTTTGAGGCTGGCCCTTCCGACGGTCCCGCAGGTTGGTCCGCCTCCCGGGAATGCCCGCGCGGCCGGGACCGGCCAGATCACCGGCACGGTCACGGCAGCCGCAGGCGGCGCCCTGCTGCAAAGTGTTTCAGTCTATGCCTACACCAGCAAAACCGCCGCCCTCTACGACTACGCGGCTTATGACTCCACCGGCGCAGACGGCACGTACGCCCTGACCGGGCTGGCGGACGGCAGCTATTACCTGAGATTTGAAAAGACGGACTATCTACACCAGCTACTACAACGGCCGGTCCAGCCTGGCGGAAGCGGATGCGGTGAGCGTGACGCTGGGAGGCGTGACCGGCGACATCAATGCGGCCCTCACCCTGGGGGGAAAGATCACCGGCACAGTCACGGCGGCCGTGGGCGGCGCGCTCCTGGAGGATGTCACCGTCTACGCCTACAGCAGCAAAACCGCCGGCACCTACGATTACTTGGCTTATGACTACACCGGCGCAGACGGCAAATACGCCCTCACCGGCCTGGCGACGGGGACCTACTACCTGAGATTTGCCAAGACGGATTATTTCACCAGCTACTACAACGCCAAGGCCACCCTGGCGGAAGCGGACGGGGTGAGCGTGACACTGGGCGTTGAGACCGGCAGCATCAACGCGGCCCTCGTCCTGGGCGGGAAGATCACCGGCACCGTCACGGCAGCCGCCGGAGGCGCACTACTGCAGGATGTCACAGTCTACGCCTACACCAGCAAAACCGCCGCCACCTACGACTACGTGGCTTACGACTACACCGGCGCGGACGGGGTGTACTCGCTCAGCGGCCTGACGGCAGGGACCTACTATCTCAGATTTGAAAAGACGGACTATCTGGTCAGCTATTACAACGCCAAGGCCAGCCTGGCGGAGGCCGATGGGGTCAGCGTGACGCTGGGCGGCGTGACCGGCAGCATCAATGCGGCGCTCGTCCTGGGGGGGAAGATCACCGGCACGGTCACGGCAGCCGCCGGCGGCGCACTCCTGGAAGTGTCACAGTCTATGCCTACACCAACAAAACCGCTGCCACCTACGACTACGTGGCTTATGACTACACCGGCGCGGACGGGGTGTACTCGCTCAGCGGCCTGACGGCAGGGACCTACTACCTGAGATTTGCCAAGACGGACTATCTGCCCAGCTACTACAACGGCCGGGCCAGCCTGGCGGAGGCCGATGGGGTCAGCGTGACGCTGGGCGGTGTGACCGGCGACATCAACGCGGCCCTCGCCGAGGGAGGCAGGATCAGCGGGCATGTGACTGCCGAGGGGACAGGTGCGGCACTCAAGGATGTGCAGGTTACCATTTACAACTACATTCGAGTCTGCGGAGTGCTGCAGTTAAACTATGTCGCCTCGGACACTACGGATGCTGCCGGCGATTACACCGTCACAGGGTTAGGGACGGGAAATTACCTGGCCCATTTTGGGCCGCTCAGCAATGGCAGTTCGGCCGCCTACCTGGATGAATATTACAACGATAGAAGCCAGCTCCAGTTCAGCGACTACCATCGGCGTCACCGCCGGCCAGACCAGCGGGGGCATCGATGCGGCCCTGACGAAGGGCGGGACCATCACGGGGCAGGTGACCGCAGCGGATGGAGGCGCGCCGCTGGAGGAAGTCTACGTGGATGTTTACACCAGCCAGGGAGGGTGGGTGGATGATACGGAGACGGATGCCGCCGGAGCCTATTCAATCACGGCGCTCCCAGCCGGCAGCTACAAGGTGCAGTTCCATCCATCCCTGGCCGGACCGTCAATCGCCTACATAGAAGAATACTACAATGACAAGGCCACCCTATCGTTGGGCGATCTGGTAAACGTCGGCGCGGGCGCAGTGGTAAGCGGCATCAACGCGGTCCTGGCGCGGGGCGGCCAGTTCACCGGTCAGGTGACTGCGGCGGATGGAGGCGCTTTGCTGCAGGGTGTGGAAGTCGTGGTCTATGACAACCTGGGGTACCGGAAGGGGTCTGCGACCACCAGCGCCAGCGGCGTCTACACCACCACCGGCTTCCGCCCCGGCAGCTACCGGTTGGAGTTCGCGCCATCATACGGGAATTCGCTGGATTATCTGAGCGAATTCTATAATGATAGAGCCTCAATGACCAGCGCGGATGCCATCACGCTCAGCGGGCCGGGGTTGACCACCGCCAACGCCGTGCTGGCGCGCGGCGGAAGCATCAGCGGCACAGTGACATCCTCGATTACAGGCGCGCCGCTGGAGGATGTCGATGTGTCCATCCTGGATGTCGATGGGTACGAGTTCGAGTGGATTTACACGGACGTTAACGGCCAGTACCTGGCGCGCGGATTGCCGACCGGCGTTTACCACGCCCATTTTTCCATATCCTACTGCTCGTTAAGATACCAGATCTATTACAACCAGAAGACCAGCCTGGCGGCTGCGGACCATATCAGCGTGACGGCCCCGGGCCTCATCCCGAACATCAACGGGCAGCTGCCCGTACCGGCCACGATCAACATCAGCCAATGCTTTTTGCCGATGGTAAAGCGGTAAGCCCCGGCCGGGGGGGCACGAAATCCCGTTGGGGCACGATCCCCTAAAGGGGACAAGTTATATCGTGCCCCAACGATAATTTCCGAGATTGGTGCGGTCAAGAAGAGCTGGTTTCACCGGCTGGCTGAGGCATGCTGAACGGCCCGCTTTATGGGGTAAGGCGGCTCAACTAAAGATGAAAAGAAATCCCGTCCAAGAGGAGGATCCCATGCATAAGAAAAATGATGTGGTTGCGCTCGCTTTTGCCCTGCTGGTAGTTGGCTTGAGCATTCTTGCCTGCACTCTTAACCAAGAGGGTAAGCCTCAGCCTACCCGTGCAAACACCGGCAGCCCTCGCATATCCTTTTCAGGCACCGGCACCAATACCTGGAGTTGGGAGCAGGGCAAATACACCTGCGATACCAAGGATGAGATGTTACTGACGATCAATGAATACAATGAGGCGGTCCTGACAGCGCGGGGTGCGTGCCTCTCCCTGAGTTATGTGGGTGACCCCGTTCATTATGAATCCGGCGCATGCGAGCAGCTCAATCCTGCCAACAAGTGTGCCCTGGTGGTCTATGGCACTTATGATGAGGACAATCATGAAGTTACCTTTAAAGATTGCAACACTCCCAAATCAGCCAATGCCAGTGGCAATTCAATGCTGTTCAACGAACCCACAGGCTGGGTCGTCAGCGGAGAGGTCTCCTGCTCCTTCAGCAACTCGGACGAACAACATACCCTGATTTTTACCATGCCATAGAGGTGCGAACGGCCTGGGGCCGTAAGTTAGGGCACGATATCCCCGTAGGGCACAACAAAATGTAGGGGCACGATATATCGTGCCCCTACAGTGAATTCAATTGAACAATGGATGGAGGTATTTACAACCCCGCCGCGGCTCTCAACGCCGGGGCCTTGTCGGTGTTCTCCCAGGGGAACTGGACATCGTCGCGGCCGAAGTGACCGTAGGCGGCGGTCTTGCGGTAGATGGGGCGGCGCAGGTCCAGGTCACGGATGATGGCGCCGGGGCGCAGGTCGAAGTGCTCCTGGATGAGCTGGCCGATCTTTTCGTCGGCGATCTTGCCGGTGCCGAAGGTCTCGATATTGACCGAGAGCGGGTGGGCCACGCCGATGGCATAGGCCACCTGGATCTCGCAGCGGTCGGCCAGACCGGCGGCGACCACGTTCTTGGCGGCCCAGCGGGCGGCATACGCAGCCGAGCGGTCCACCTTGGTGGGATCCTTGCCCGAGAAGGCGCCGCCGCCGTGACGGCCCATGCCGCCGTAGGTGTCGACAATGATCTTGCGGCCGGTGACGCCGGCATCGCCCATGGGGCCGCCGATGACGAAGCGCCCGGTGGGGTTGACATAGACCTTCAGCTTGTTGTCCACCATCCCCTCCGGCATGACCGGCATGATGATGTGCTCCATCACGCCTTCTTCGATTTCGGCATGGGAGACATCCGGGGAATGCTGGGTGGAGACCAGGACGGTGTCGATGCGTTTGGGTTTGCCGCAATCGTATTCCACCGTCACCTGGGACTTGCCATCCGGGCGCAGCCAGGGCAGGGTGCCCGCCTTGCGGACCTCGGCCAGTTTGCGGGTGAGCTTGTGGGCCAGGTAGATGGGCATGGGCATGAGCTGGGCGGTCTCGTTGCAGGCATAACCGAACATCATGCCCTGGTCGCCGGCGCCGATCAGGTCGATCTGGTCCTGGTCGCCGTCCTTGGCTTCGAGGGACTTGCTGACGCCCATATCGATATCCGGGCTCTGGCTGGCGATGGCGGAGAGGACGCCGCAGGTGTTGCCGTCGAAGCCTTTCTCGCTGCTGTCGTAGCCGATCTCTTTGACCACCCGGCGGACGAGCTCGTCGAAATTCACAAAGGCGTTGGTGGTGATCTCGCCCAGCACCATCACGAAACCGGTCTTGGTGGCCACTTCGCAGGCCACCCGGCTCAGGGGATCCTGCTCGAAACACGAGTCCAGGACGGAGTCGGCGATCTGGTCGCAGACCTTATCGGGGTGCCCCTCCGTGACCGATTCGGAGGTGAAGAGGAGCTTGGGAGAAGTCATGAAAGTAGTTGCCATTATTTATCCTTTCTTAAAATAAAATTGCCCTTTCTGGCGGAAGGGCAATTGCGCGAGGCGCACGGCTGCCCTCTCATCTTCCAGATTTTCTGTCGGAATTGGCACCATCCGCTGTCGCGGTGGTTGTCGAGGTTTCACAGGGCCGGTCCCTCCACCTCTCTGGATAAGAGTGCCGATTAGGGCTATTGAATTGTTGGCGGGAGTTTACCACAGGTGGAAATTGACGTCAATTCGAAAAATGACACATCTCATTTGGAGGATGGTGCTCCCTCCGATCAAGCAATCTTTTTTTTCGGCGAGGAGATTGCTTCGGCAAAGAACGCCTCGCAACAACTGTGTTGAATGTCAAGGAGGAAGAGGTGTGTTTTTATATTGCCTGAACTCTCCAAGGCTGATTTGTACGCATCATGGCATTGAGGATCACGATCAATTTACGCATACACGCCGTCAGGGCCACTTTCTTCTGTTTCCCTTGATGGATCAGCCTTTCATAGAAATTTCGGATGACCGGATTGTGTTTTTTCGCCGATAGAGCCGCCATGTATAAAATACTCCTTACCTCGGCACGACCGCCATATACTCTGCGCTTGCCCTGCTTGCGGCCACTGTCCTTGTTGACCGGGGCTACTCCGACCAAGGCGGCCACCTGCTGGCGATCCAATTTCCCCAGCTCCGGCAGCATGGCCAGAAGAGTGCTGGAGGTGATCCGGCCCACGCCTGGGACACTTTGGAGAATGGCATCTTTCTCTTTCCACATGGGTGTGGTCTGGACGAAGTGGTGGATCTCTTCATCCAATTTGGATAGTTTCTCCTTTAGCCAGCGGATATGTTCTTCAATATCGTCCTTCAATGCAGGCCGGACAGTATGCAAACGGTTCTTTTCCACCGTCAGCATCTCCACGATCTGGTGTCGACGGGTCAACCAGCCGGTGAGTTGCTCTTCGGCTTCTGTTGGTAAAGTCCTGACTGGCGGGCGGACAGCCGCAGCAAAATGGGCCAGCAGTTTGGCGTCCAGCTTGTCCGTCTTGGCCAGGCGGCCCGTCGAGCGGGCAAAGGCCCGCACCCGCCGGGGATTGGTCACAACGACTGGCAATCCCGCCTGTGCCAGCCCCGCCACCAGCAGCATTTCGAAACCACCCGTGGCCTCCAACAAGACCAACGCAGGCGTCAACTGCTTCAACTTTTCAACCAGATCTACAATCCCCCGGTCATCATTTTTGGCTCGAAAGTACGTCTCTTGTTCGTGCACTGCAATATCGAGCCAGGCCTTCGAAACATCAATCCCTACAAAGATTCCCGCTTCGCTTGTCATGTGTGCTCCTTTTGCCCGCGTTAGCGTGAATACGGCCTCTATGGACCTATCAACTGTTCGGGCTATAATGTGTTCGAGCACGGCGATCCTTGTTGCGAGACGGTCTCGAGCGACCTAATGACAATCGATCTGCCGTGCTCGCTTTAAGTATACTAATGACACCTGACACCTGACTTTTTTGAAAAGCTCCATCTCCAAGGCATGTTAAAATAGAGTTCCGGAGACCCCATGCCGACCATGATCAAACCAATAGCGAGCCATCGCACGGCAACACTGACCTTCCTGCTCTTATTCATCCTGGCCGCCTGCGCGCCGGCGGCTGTCCCGCAACCCCCGCAGACCGTCGTCCAGACGGTGGAAGTGACCCAGGTGGAGACCCATGTCGTGACTGCCGAGGTGACGCAGGTGGTGGAAGTGCCCATCACCAACACACCCACGCCCACCCTGGAGCAGACCGCCACCCCTTACCTTTCTCCCACCCGCACCAGGATCCCCTCGGCCACACCGACGTGGTCTGCCCCGCGGGTGAGCATCCTCGAACATACTGCCTGCCTGTACGGACCCGGGTCGGGTTACCTTTATAAATACGGGCTGAATGCCACCGTCTGGATGCGGGTGATCGGGCGCAACGAGGATGGCTCCTGGCTGGCCCTCAAGTCCACTGACGACCGGGATTCCAATGCATGCTGGGTCAAGACCACCCAGGTGAAGTTCCTCTCCGGGGAGGTCAAGGATGTCCCGGTCCTATGGATCGCCCTGCCCTATTCGGTGCTCTACCTGCCCCCGTCGGCCATCAGCACCAACCGGGTGGGGAACGAGGTGACCATCTTCTGGCAGCCGATCTGGATGACCGAGGACGATTACCGCGGCTACATGATCGAAGCGTGGGTCTGCCAGGGCGGCAAGCAGGTCTTCGTGCCGATCGGTTATGTCACCTCCTATGCCCAGAACCAGAAAAACATTGCGAACAAGGACATCCTGGCCGTCAAGGTGATCGATGAGCCCGGCTGCGACCTGCCCTCGCGAGCCCGCTTTTATGCAGTTGAAAAACACGGTTACACCAATTACAACATGGTCCCCTGGCCGGCTTTCGAACCGACCGCAACCGCAACTCCATAATGGTGCCGGTGATCCTCCACAAAGACTCCGAGACTTCATGAACAAACAACCCCTGCTCTTGAAAATCTGCCAGATCTTCACCGTATCTTTACTCGTCCTCCTCGCCGGCAGCGCCTGTTCGCCCTCCCAGGTGAATCCTGCCGGTCCAACGACCCTGGTGACGCAGGTGGTCATCCGCGTGGTGACCCAGGAGGTATCCCAGGAAGTGACCCGCATTGTCGAGGTGCCTGTGACCGTGACACCGGGGCCTCGACAGGCACCCACCTCCACGCCGGACTCCGGCATGAGCGGTTCTTCGGTGTTGCCACAGGCAACATTGCCTGACCATACCGATTGCCTGTACGGCCCGGCAGAGTTCTACCAGTACAAGACCAGTTTCCCGGCCGGACAGCAGGTGGAGGTGGTGGGACGCAGCGATGACAGCGAATGGATAGCCATCGAGGAGGTGGGCGGCTGGAATTCCTGCTGGATCCGGGCCAGCCCAGGCAGACCTTCAAAACACCCGGGTGGAAGACCTGCCGGTCGCGACCATCCTGCTGCCGAGAAGCGAGTACGAGTTCGGCTCTCCCACTCCCATCGTCCGGCGGGAGGGAGACGAGGTGGTGCTGAGCTGGGAAGCGGTGTATATGTCGGCGGACGAGATCCAAGGGTACCTGATCGACGCCTATGTTTGCCAGAACGGGCAGCATATACACCTGCCGGTCTTCGTGAGCAAAACCTTCGAGGAAAATGTGGGCACCATCACTACAAAGATCACGGATGAAGCCGGCTGTGATGAACCTTCCACGGCCCACATCGTTTCGGTGGGAAAACGCGGCTTTGCGGAATGGGAAAAGATCTTCTGGCCGGCACGTTAGGAAGTATGAAAGCTCTTCGTCTGCGGTGTCCTGGCAAGGAACGCCAGGAGCGCCTCCCCTTGAAGAACACAAGGGCAAGCTGCTCAGAGCCTGTAAGTCAGAGCCTATGAAATGAAAAGCCAGGAGATGGCATGACCGGATACGCCGAATTCGTTCAGAAATACCCCTCTTACGATAAAACCCACGACCTGGATGAATTGCGGTCGCGTGATTACGCCCGCCTGGACAAGCTCGGCCAGGTCTACCTGGATTACACCGGCGGGGGACTTTACGCCAATTCGCAGATCCGCGCCCACCAGGAACTGCTGGCGGGGAACATCTTTGGCAACCCGCATTCCTCCAATCCCAGCTCGGCGGCAGCCACCCGGCTTATAGGAAGCGCCCGGCAGGAAGTGCTCCGGTTCTTCCAGGCCGACCCGGACGAGTACACGGTCATCTTCACCCAAAATGCCAGCGGGGCGCTTAAATTGGTGGGCGAAGCCTATCCCTTCGGTCCGGGCAGCCATTACCTGCTGACCTTCGACAACCACAACTCGGTCAACGGGATCCGCGAGTTCGCCCACGCCAAAGGCGCCGAGGTGACCTACGTGCCGGTGGCGCTGCCGGACATGCGGGCGGATACGGACTCGCTCTACGCCTCGCTCGAGCGGGCATCAAATGGAAAAAGCAACCTGTTCGCCTACCCGGCCCAGTCCAACTTCTCCTCGGTGGTGCATCCGCTGGAATGGATCCAGCATGCCCAACAAAAAGGCTGGGATGTGCTGCTGGATGCGGCCGCATTTGCACCCACCAACCCTCTCGATCTATCCACTTATAAACCGGATTTTGTCCCGCTCTCGTTCTACAAGATGTTCGGCTACCCCACGGGTGTGGGGGCTTTGCTGGCGCGGAAGGAATCGCTCAAGAAACTGCACCGGCCCTGGTTCGCCGGCGGGACGATCACGGTGGCTTCGGTGCAGGGGGATAAGTATTACCTGGCGGAGGCCCCGGCCGCCTTCGAGGACGGCACGCTGGACTATCTCAACATCCCGGCAGTGGAGATCGGCCTGAAACACCTCCGCTCGATCGGCCTGGAGGTCATCCACGAACGGGTGCGCTGCCTGACCGGCTGGCTGCTGGATAATTTGAAGGAAATGAAGCATTCCACCGGCGTGCCGCTGGCGCGCATTTATGGGCCGCTGGATACGGTCCAACGGGGCGGGGCGGTGACGGCCAATTTCTTTCACCGGGACGGCTCGCCCATTGACCACCGCCTGATCGAGGCGGAGGCCAACAAGACCAACATTTCTTTAAGATCGGGCTGCTTCTGCAACCCGGGGGCGGGCGAGATCGCCCTGGGCCTGTCCAAGCCGGAGCTGGCGGCCTGTTTCACCGAGCCGGGCCATACCCAGCGCCTGAGCCTGGATGATTTCCGCCTGTGCATCGACGGCAAGTCTTCGGGAGCGGTACGGGTCTCGCTGGGGATGGTGAGCAATTTCGAGGACGTGCAGGCGTTTTTGACGTTTGCGGAAGGGTTGCTGAAGTAAGATGGATGGAAATACCCGCTCCAACATTAAACCCGGCTTGCGGGTGAAGATCGTGTTGAAGAAAAACCAGGCCAGCGGCAAGCTGACGGAAGGGATCGTCAAGGACATCCTGACCAACTCTCCCACGCACCCACACGGGATCAAGGTCAGGTTGGCCGATGGGCAGGTGGGGCGGGTGAAAGAAGTTATTGAAATAAAAACCATGTGAACATCCGCTTTCCAAATGGTTATAATGAGATAAATCCCGAGAGGAGAAAACCGATGTACACCACGCGAAGGTTCTGGCTTGTATTGATCGCAGCCATTTCAGGCCTGGCGATCCTCGCGTGCTCCTGCAACTCTCTCCTCCCCTCGGCAGCGCCTACATCCGCCCCGATCCTGCCCCCGTCCCCCGCAACGGTATCCGCGCCGACTTCCGAGCCAGTTGCTCACTCCGGAACCACCCGCCACCGATCAAGTCTGTTTTAAACGGAGAACTGCCCGGGAGCTGGCTGGACCCGGAGAGCGGCACCGTCACGACCATCATGGCCCTGGAAGGGGGGTATACCATCGAACTCGGTCATTCACCCGGACAGAGGCGGAAATGAATATGCCAGCTCGAGCTGGACCGAGCCCGTGTTGACCTGGACCTATTGCATCCCCCAGGGAGCCTGCGTTACGAATGAGACAATCTCCTTGAACGGCGACAGCCTGGAAACCAACTGGCGGGACGACCAGGGGGGCGCCGGTTCCACCAAAATGCGACGCGTGGCTTCCCCACCGCCCCTGGGCCGGGAAGCGGTCCCGGGCATGGCCGGCAGATGGCTGGATCCGGACTCGACCGGAACTTACCACCTGATCGTGTGGGAGAACGGCAAGTACATCGTCGCAGCCAGCCTGAACCCGGAAACAGGTGAAAATGAAGTGACCACCTCGACCTGGGCGGAGGGCGTGCTCACCTGGACCTACTGTGTCTCCGGGGGGCCGTGCGTTACCACCGAGACGGTCTCTTATAGTTACGGCAGCCTGAATACCAAGTGGTCAAACGACCAGGGGTATTCAGGGTCCACCACGATGGAACGCATGCCATAATTTTCTTCCTTCCAGTTGAAATGAAACCTGACCGATTTAATGACTCTGACGCATTGAAAGAAAGTCCTTGGGAGGCACGGTTATGAAAATACGCTCCATCACCTATTTCGTCAACCCGGGCTGGCCGCTGGATCAGAAAAAGCTCCAGGCGGCGGGGGATTTCCTCGTGTTTGCCAAATCCGCTTACGAGGCCATCGGTTACGAGGTCGAGAGCTCGCGGCTGGCGACCGTGCCTTTCACCCAGATCCTCGGAGCGGATCACTACAGCGAAGCCCCCCGGCTGGCCGAGGCAATGGAGAAGGCCATCCGGGCAGTTGGGATCGGCTACGCCTCCCTCGGTCCGGCGGAACCGGAGCTACTGAACAGTTATGGCGTTATCCCCGAGGCCATTGCCGCCTCCGAGAACATTTTCTTCTCGGGCGTCATGGCAGATGCCCGCTTCGGCATTTCAATGCCGGCCTTGCAGGCCTGCGCAGAAATCATCGTCCGCTGCAGCAGCATCACTCCGGATGGTTTTGCCAACCTGCGCTTTGCCGCCCTGGCGAATGTAAAACCCGGCTCGCCGTTCTTCCCGGCCGCATATCACAACCACTACGACCCGGCGTTTTGCATCGCCACGGAAGCAGCCGACCTGGCCGTGACGGCCTTTACCAATTGCCGCTCGGTGAGCGACGGGCAATGGTCCATGGCGCATGAGCTTGAAAAGCATACCCAGCAATTAACCTCCGTGGGCGATATGCTCGGCCAGCGTTATTCGATGGTGTTCAGCGGGATCGATTTCTCCCTGGCGCCGTTCCCGACGGAAGCGGTCTCCATCGGAGCGGCGATGGAACGCCTGGGCGTGCTCAGGGCCGGCCTGCACGGTTCCCTGGCCGCGGCGGCGATCCTGACGGAATGCATCGAGCGGGCCCGCTACCGGCGGACAGGGTTCAGCGGCCTGATGCTGCCGGTGCTGGAAGATTCGACCCTGGCCCAACGGGCGGCGGAGGGGTCGCTGACGGTCAAGGACCTGCTGCTCTATTCGGCGGTATGCGGCACCGGGCTGGATACGGTCCCGCTGCCGGGCGACACCAGCGCCGAACAGATCTCCGCCCTGTTGCTGGATGTCTCGGCCCTGGCCCTGCGGCTCGACAAATCCCTGACCGCCCGGCTGCTGCCCATCCCGGGGAAGAAGGCGGGGGAGCCGACCGATTTCAAGTTCGAATACTTTGCCAACAGCCGGGTAATGGCGCTGGAGGCGGAACCGCTGAGAACGCCGCTGGCGGACTCAAGGCGGTTTACGCTGGCGCCGAGGCATATTTAGGAGCATTCTACGCCAAGAGAAAGGTTAAAAAGAACCGAGGAGGTTTAAAACCTTCGCAAGGTTTTTTGTTAGCATCGAAGATGAATCTTCATAAAAGATAAGGTTTCTTCGGATGATCTTTCGGCTGGTATTATCATCATCGAGGACGTCGAAACCGTGATGGCCGGAAGGGTGGCGGACCAGCTCCACCTTTGCCCCGAGTGAACGGGCCTGCGAGTAAAAACGATCGATGGTGGCATTGGCGCCGGGGTCATCCAGGCCGGCCTGCACAATGAAAAGCGGCGAGGCGGCATCGAGCACCTGTCCGAAATCCATGCTCCCATAATAAGCCACCAGACAGCGGACAAAAGTGGGTGAAGAGGCGAGCATTTCCCATAGATAAGCCACGCCGGCAGAACAGGCCATCACGCAGAGCCTGTCCGGATCGAGGTTCAAATCGGAGGCATGGGCGCGTACAAAGGTGATGAGATCGTGAACATCAGAGGCCACCGCTTCCCGGCCGGCCGGCTCGCCGCCAGAACTGCGGTGGTTGAAAGGGATGCCGATGAAGCCGGAGGCGGCCGCAAGCTGCCCCCAGGAAATATATTGGCCCCAATCTTTGACATCTTTTATAAGATCAGCCGGCCCATCGCCGTGAATAAACAGGACGGCGGGGAGGGTAGATTTAAATGTAAATCCAGGCGGGTAATACGCATCCAGGCAGAGATCCGCACCGCCCGCCGTCTTGTAAGCGATGTTCGGGCGAACCCGGGATTGCTCCATGCCGGGCAGGGCATAGACGACGCGTTTGGAGATTATCTCGGAGAAATCCATTTTTACCTGCCTTTTCCATCTTCTGTTGGGGAGGAGTTTTTATGCCTCTTTTCGCCAATACTCGCCGGATTTGCGTTCCATCAGGCCGGAGCCGACCAGTTCGCGGCGGAGGGTGGCGGTGTCGGCGTGGAAGCGGCTGAGGACCTGGTTGACCTGTTTTTCGGCATATTTCCGGCCCGGTTCGAAGGCCTCCGCCACGTGTCGCACGATGATATCGAGCTTCTTGCGCTGGGCCGGGATCTCCTTCAGATGCCCATCCGGCAGGCTGAAATCGGCCAGGACCTTGCGGTCGTAGGCGTCCAGGTCCACATTTTCAGCGGCGGCGGTCATCTGCTCGGCCGAGAAGAGGCTGCGGGCAGAGGCCTGCAAGGCGGCCTGGTCGAGCTGGTAAACGCTGTAGTACCCCTCCGCCCGGGCAGTCACCAGGCCCGCCTCGGCCAGCTTGGACAGGTGATGCGAAATGGTGGAAGGTTTCAGGTCGAGCAGCGCGGCCAGTTCTTCCACGCTGTAAGGACGCTGGGCCAGCAGCCCGACGATCTTCAGCCGGCTGGCATCCGCCAGGGCCTTGAAAAAGGTGACCAGTTCCTCGCTCATCCCGGCCGCCAGTATTTCGAACCGTCCCGCTCGCGGGCGAGCAGCCCTTCGTCGATCAAATAACGCCGCAGGGAGGCGGTATCCTTGTGGAAACGGGCGAGCAGGAGGTTGACCTCCCGCTCGGCATAGACCTGGCCCGGCTCGAAGGCGTTGAGGACGTAATCCAGGATGACCCGCCGCCGCCCGGGTTGGGCCGGGATCTGGATGATGCTCCCGTCGGCTTTCAGGCAGCCGGCCAGCACCTTGCGGGCATCTTCCTTCATCATGGAATCGGGGATATAGGCCGGGCGGGTGCCTTCGAAGCTGTGGCGGGCGAGATTCTCCAGGCCCTCCTTATCGAGGCTGTAGAGACCGTCCACCGAGCGCAGGACGATGCTGCCTTGCTCCAGGTGGAACAGGTGCTTGATGACATCCTGCAGGGGCAGGTTCATGGCCTCGGCGATCTCGGCCGCGCGCAGGGGCTTGTGCGTGAGCAGACCGACGATCTTCAAGCGGTCGGTATGGGAGAGGGCTTTGACGAAATCGAGCATTTCTTCTTCGTTCATAATTTCACCTTCATAAAACTAATTAGATATGTATCGAAATAGATTTTAGCAGAAAGGGATGGTTTTGTCAAGAAATAGAATCTACAAACCAAATGGGATAGAGAATCCACGACAACGACCTCGGCCCTGCCGCAAGGGAACGTGACCGCCCGCAAGTTGACTCTGGAAGCCAGTCCGCCTGGGTCGAGCCCGCCTGGGTTACGCGCGAAGATGCGCTGACAAGTATCCCCCGAGACTGCCAGTTCTTTGCTCTTCAGCCTGGCTTTTACCGCCATGTCTCTGTATGAGATCCCGCGTCGCCGCTCTTTCTCCTCTCCAATTGGTGCTGGTTGGGACGACGCTGGAACTAACCGTCCTGCTCTGCGAAGTACCCACCGGCGTAGTGGCAGACGTGTACAGCCGCCGTCTGTCGATCATCATAGGCTTTTGTCTCATCGGGCTGGGCTTTTTGCTGGAAGGGCTCATACCGTTATTTGGGACCATCCTGATCGCCCAGATGCTCTGGGGACTGGGTTACACCTTCACCAGCGGCTCGAGACAGGCCTGGCTTTCCGATGAGATCGGTGAAGAGACCGCCAACCATGCCTTTCTGCGCGCCAATAAGTTCAGTCTGGGTGGCTCGCTGGCAGGATTGGGGTTTGCTGTTTTCGTCGGCAGTCGCCAGATCAACCTGCCGATTCTGGTCAGTGGGGGTCTCTTCGTTCTTCTGGCAGGCACACTTTCTCTGAGCATGCCTGAGACCGGCTTTCATCCGGCCCCGCAGGAGGATCAGCAATTCCTTCAAACGCATGCTACGGACATTCCGCCTCGGCTTGCAGACCGTGCGCCGGCGGCCGCGCCTCATGAATATCCTTGGCATGGGTCTATTCTTTGGCCTGTATAGTGAAGGCTTTGACCGCTTATGGATAAAACATCTGCTCGGTCGTTTTACACTGCCGGTCTTTTTCGGCAGCAATGATATTGCCTTCTTCGGCTTGCTGGACGCTCTTAGCGTGCTCCTCTCCATCGCCGCCGTGGCCCTGGTCGAAAAATGGCTGGATACATCAGCCAGCCGCCTGGGTTGCGCGCGAAGATGCGCTGGCGGGTATCCCCCGGCCGGCCAAGTTCGATGATGGAATGTTTGTGTATCTATTGGGAAAAAAAACAACCCTGTAAATAGGGAATATGCTGCGGGCGCCAAGGCTTCATTTATTATCGCGAATCTGAACATACGCTCCGTTCTCGAGGCTAACCCTACCAATTCCGCGAATTTCTTGAAGCAAGTGCCAGCTCTGTTCCGTCCGGGCAAAATAAGCGTCGGTCAGAAACTCCTCCAGGCCGTATTTCCGGTAGACCCAGTCGGCATAGTGATAGTTCATCCGGTCATAAATCACCCGGTCCACTTTTCCCGCCAGTAGCTCCGCCAGGCCTTCCGCCCCCGGCAGCATCGGAGCGATCATGACGAAAGTCCTGATCCCGGCCCGGTGTAATTCGTCCAGGGCCCTGATCCTTTCCTTTATCGGGGGAGCCGCCGGTTCGAATAATTTTCGGATGTCATCCTCGGCGGTGGTGACACTCAGGCCGACTTCAAACTCTTTGCCCCTTTTTAAAATATCCATATCGCGCAGGACCAACGGGGAGCGCGTCTGGACGGTCACGGGCCAGTCATTTTGGGCCAGCAGTTCCAGGCATTGGCGTGCCAGCCTGTATTTTCCTTCCAGCGGTTGGTAGGGGTCGCATACTCCGCTTATCCACACCCTGCCTTTCTTTTTCTTCGCGATTTCCGACTTTAATAGCTCCGGCGCATTCACCTTGGCATCGACAAATTGCCCCCAGGGTTCCTTGTGCCCGCTAAACCTTTTCATAAAATGGGCGTAGCAGTAGGAACAATTATGCTGGCAGCCCGTATAAGGATTGATGACGTACGGGTAGATTTTCGAAACGGACAGAATGGTTTTTGGGTGTACTTCTTTGATGATCATAATTTTTCGGGAGCCGCTGTCAGCCCTCGCCTTCTTCCTCCGACCCACCCATCCTTTCGTAATGTTTTTGGTCCTGGCGACAGCCGCGAAGATAGGGAGAGTCTATTTATTATCGCGCATTTCAGGAAATATTCTGCGATCATGGGCGGGGCCGTGCACCTCGTTGCAAGGACACCCTGGTGAGTAGCACAATGCTCAGGCAAGCATCTTTTCACAACGAGCCCACTCGGCCACTTTCTTAAAGTCCAAGTTCCTGATAGACGGGCTCATAGCGGCGATGCTCGTTGATCAGGTCGGCGATGACATTGTGAACACCAAAATCAATACATTTCTCCACCACTTTTGCCAGCATTGGTTTCAGGCTGTGCTTATCCGGTGCATAGATATAAAATACAGCCGCGGTGGATGGCCGCACATCGTTGGGGGCAGCCAGGCAGGCGGCGATCATTCTGCCGTGTGCGCGCACGCTCAAATGCGTGATGAAGCCGGCTTCGTGCCATTCCTGCAGGTTTGAACGGCACCACTCCGGCGGGCGTTGATACCATTTGGCTGCAAGCTCCGCACATTCATCCAGGTCTTTTTCAGGGTCCACTGCCTCAGCTGCATCCGCGGGAATGGGCAGCTTGCCCCAGCCCATCTCGTAGGCGTAATAGACTTTATAGCCCCACTCTTGGATGGAAAATCCCATTTCTTCAGCCAGGCGAATATCAGCGGGGCACATGGTTGTTACCCTGCCCACCACACGGGAAACCCCTTTTTTCTTAAGTGTTTCAAAAGCCCTTTCTACCAACAGTCCGGCGGCCTGTTCATGTCCCGGCAGCATGCGAGGAAAATCCAGGTTGGCCGTGGAAGGTGGACCGTCACCGGACGGCACAACCAGCGAAACCATGTACCCAACCATTTCATCGCCCAGAAAACAGTAATGGCGGGTGGCAGGATCGAAATCAGGTTGGGCATGAAGTTTCAAGAGGCCTTCCAGATGGTAAGCGTAAGGCCAGATCCAATTGCGGGCAACCTCAAGGCCAATTTTGACCTGGTCTTGTTCGAATCCCTTTTGATACTCTTTGATCACATACTTCTGCATTTATTATCCCGGGAGGTGGTTCAACGGTATGCCCCTCGCTGCCGGCGCAGCTTCCCTGGGGGACAAGAGACCCCGAACAATACTCCTTGCCATTATTATCGCGCAATCCTGGAAATGTGCTACGACCGGGAGCAGCGGAGCAGGGCTCTCCCAAAGTCCCGAGGCTGTGGCTGCCCAGACCCCAACTTTAGGAACGCCGGGGGCAGCGGAGGCGCGGTCGGATAGTTGCAGACAGGCGGAGAGAGAACAGAAAAAACGCCTGCATGTCTCCCGAATCACATGGCGGAGGCGGAAAGTGGTTTATAAGGAATGGCTAAATCAGGGGAGATATGCGAAGGAGCCGCCACAGCCTGGACACATAGCCCCTTGTTGTGAATCAGAAACGTGCTTTTCAAGACAGGCTTTGCAATATAGATTCCCGCAATTCTTGCACACATATGCCTGAGTTTTTTCCAACTCACGGGCCCTTTGTGCAAGTCCGGCTTGAATGGCGTAACTTTGTGTCGCCATCAGACTGTCCCGGCCTACTACAGTCTTCTTACAACTCTTACATTTAGGCCCCTGTTCTTTCCCAAACAATTGACTAAAGAATCCCATGACTTTTCTCCTTCTACAATGTGGTCGAATGGATAGCGGTTGTGATGAGCAGCAATGACGGAGTGGGAGAGACTTCTTTTTATTATCGCACAATTCAGAAAATAGTGGGCGGCCGAAGGAAGCGGAATAGCCGATCCTGTTTATACGGAATCAAAAAGCACGGGGGGAACCGTGCTTTTTTGTGACCGGACGGATTGAATTAGTTACTACTTTAGAGCGAGATAAACTCCGACTCTACCGGTTCTTGGTGAAGACAACCATGACGAGGTTCTTGTCACATTCGGTGAAAGTATCCAGGTAAATCTTACTGGTGAGGGGCTGACCGGTGTTATCGAAGAGCATGATCCACAGTTCCTGCGTGGTGGCGACCGGCTTGGTGCCCAATGTAAATTCAAACCCGGAGGAACCATAGGCCGCATTGGAATCGTGGCCACTCAATACCATTTGGTTGACCGGTTTCCCATTCAGCGTACCGCTCAATTGAACGGTCTGGAAAACGACCGGTTTTCCCTCCGTATCGACCACCTTACCGCCCACGCCCATCCAATTACAAGCCAGGTCGGGATGAATGGTAGAACTGTCCACATACGTGATCTCTGCGGTAGCCGGCATAGGGGTGGGGGTAATGGTCTCGGTGCCGGAATTCGGTTTTTCCGTGGGAGTATAAGTAAATAATGGCGTGACCAATTCCGGGAGCAAGGTCCAGGTAGGCGCCTTGGTACGCGAGGGCGAAGGCTGGATGGTGGCGGTGGAGGTCCAAGTGGGCGCGAGAGGTATGTAAGTTGACGTAGGGGAGGCTGTCAGTAATTTAGTGGGAAGCGCCACGGGAGGAAAGGGATTGAAGCGCGAGTAGGGATTGGTGAAGACAGTATAAAAGTAATAGAGCACACCACAGGTACTCAGAAGTACCAAGACCGTCAGGATATTCCAGAGGGGGGATTTCCGTTTCACTTTTGGTTCAGGCTTTAGATCGTATTTGTCCATCGTTCCTCTCCCGGTAAAACCTCAAGGTGCAAATAGAATTGTACTCTTGTTTCGCTGTTGTGTCAGCCAATCCGTGATGGCGTGCTGCTGAAGGGTCAGCAAGGCGTCTGGCGAGAGCGGGTGAGCCGGGTCACGTTCGACCACGAATAAAATGTGATAACCGGCCTGGGTCTGGATGACATCGCTATACTGCCCGGCTTGCAGGGCAAAGGCGGCCTCTTCGATGACTGCCTCAGGCAGATAACCCCGCGGAAACCAGCCCAACTCACCTTTCGTGACCGGGTCGTACTGGGCGGCCAGGTCATTAAAATCAGTGCCAGCCTTCAAATAACCAAGGGCTTTCTGCGCCTCATCTGAATTATAGAGCAAAATTTGTTTTACGTGTACCTGCTCGGCCGCAGCCGGGACGGAGGTGGCAATCTGGTCGCGCATCAGCGCAGCAGCCATCTGGCGCTTCAGATCGGCGCGAAAATCCGCCTCGGTATAACCATGGGCGGTCTCCCAGGCCGCCAGCGCGTCTGGACCACCGACCTGGGCAGCCAGGGCCTCGATACGGCTCTGGACGGCGGGGTCATCCACCGTCTTGCCGCCGGCGGCCGCGCCCTGCCCCAGCAGGAGCGTGTCGATCAGGTCCTGTCCGACGGTCTGGGCGGCAGTCTCGCGGGAGACGGTTTTCCCCAGCGCCGCCTGGGCCTGCAGGTAACGGGCTACGGCGGCTTCGAATTCCGTCACGGTAATGCCCTCGCCGTTGACGGTGATCTCCAGGGGGACGGGCGTCGCCGTGGGCGTCATGGTAGGAGTGAGGGTGAAAGCAGGCGTGGAGGTGGAGCGGGTCACCAGGGGAATGTTGCAGGCAGCCAGGACCAGCACGAGCAGCCCGGCCGCGAGGAGGCAGAAAATTTTTGGTCTAGAAGGGGTCATTGGAAAGGATTATACCAATGAAATAAAGTGGGGGGCGACCACCGACAAAGGACGCCAGCGCAGGCGGCCGGTTGCCCTCAACAAACGCACGGACCCGTTTCCTTTGGGGAAACGGGTCCGTTTGTTTACCAGCAGGGGCGAGGGTTTGTTCGCCCCTACGGTGTTGGTTGAGATTACCCTGGCAGGGTTGTTTAGTAATCCATTCCGCCGCCGGGAGGCATGGCGGGGCCGGGTTTTTCTTTCTCGGGGACGTCGGTGACCAGGCACTCGGTGGTCAGGATCATGGCGGCGATGGAGGCGGCATTCTCGAGGGCACCGCGCACGACCTTCAACGGATCGATGACGCCGGCCTTGAGCATGTCAGTATATTCGCCGGTGATGACGTTATAGCCGAGGTGCTTGTTGTTCTGTTCCTTGGCAAGCCGGCGCACGTTCTCGATGATGACGGCGCCATCCTGGCCGGCATTCTGGGCCAGTTTGCGGATGGGGGCTTCGAGGGCCTTGCGGACAATATTGACGCCGATGGTCTCATCTTCGCCGTCCATCTTGACCTTATCCAGGGCAGACATGGCATTGATGAAGACGATCTCACCGCCGGGGACAATGCCTTCTTCGATGGCTGCACGGGTGGCGGAAAGGGCGTCTTCGACGCGGTGCTTCTTTTCTTTCAGTTCGGTCTCGGTGGCTGCGCCAACACGGATAATGGCAACGCCGCCGGAGAGCTTGGCCAGGCGTTCCTGGAGTTTTTCCTTGTCGTAGTCGCTGGTGGACTTGTCGATCTCGACGCGGATCTGCTCGATGCGGCCCTTGATCTGGGCGGTATCGCCCTTGCCGCCGACGATGGTGGTGTTGTCTTTATCGGAAACGACTTTTTCGGCCTTACCGAGGTCTTCCAGGGTGGTGGTCTCCAGCTTGCGGCCGGTCTCTTCCGAGATAAGCTGGCCGCCGGTGAGGACGGCAATATCCTGCATCATGGCCTTGCGGCGATCACCAAAGCCGGGGGCTTTGATGGCGACAACGTTCAACATACCGCGGAGCTTGTTCAGCACGAGGGTAGCCAGGGCTTCGCCGTCCACGTCCTCGGCGATGATGACCAGATCACGCTTGCCGATCTGGACAAGCTTTTCGAGCAGCGGAACGATATCCGCAGCCGCAGAAATTTTCTTGTCGTAGATGAGGATATAGGGTTCGGCAATGACCGTCTCCATGTGTTCGGAGTCGGTGATGAAATAGGAGGAGCTGTACCCACGGTCGAACTGCATGCCTTCGACATACTCGGTCTCGAACTGGAGGGACTTGGATTCCTCCACGGTGATGACGCCGTCTTTGCCGACTTTGTCCATCACATCGGCGATGAGTTTGCCGATCTCGACATCGGCGGCGGAGTTGGTGGCCACCGAAGCGATCTCATCCTTGGTATCGATCTTCTGGGACATTTTGCGCAGGGCGACGACGACCGCATCCACGCCCTGTTCGATGCCAAGCTTGAGGCGCATGGGGTTGGCGCCGGCGGCGAGGGTCTTTAGGCCCTCGGTGACAATGGCATGGGCCAGGACGGTGGAAGTGGTGGTGCCATCACCGGCGATGTCATTGGTCTTGGTGGCGGCTTCCTTCAGAAGCTGCGCACCCATATTTGCAAAGGGATCTTCGAGTTCAATTTCCTTGGCCACGGTCACGCCGTCATGGGTGATGGTGGGGGAACCGAACTTCCGGTCCAAAGCTACATTGCGTCCCTTGGGACCCAGGGTGGTTCCGACTGCATTAGCGACCATATCAATGCCCTGCTGCAAACGCCGGCGGGCATCTTCGGAAAAAACGAGTTGTTTAGCTGCCATAATTCATTCTCCAGTTTCGGGGTTATTATTTGCTCTCAACAATGGCGAGAATATCGCTCTCGCGCAGGATGAGCAGTTTCTTGCCATCCATCTTAATTTCGGTGCCGGAATACTTGGCGAACAATACCTTATCGCCAACGGAAACATCCATAACGATCCGCTTGCCATCTTCGTCACGATCGCCCTGTCCGACGGCCAGGACCATCCCTTGCTGGGGTTTTTCTTTAGCGGTCTCGGGAAGTACGATGCCGCCCGCGGTAATCTCTTCCTGTTCGATGGGTTCGATCACTACACGGCTGCCAAGGGGTTTTAGTTTAAGTTTAAGTGCCATATATATATGCCTCCTGAATTAGTCTAGCGCAGAATTTTAGCACTCTCCTAGTGCGAGTGCTAATCCAATGATACATCCCTTCCGGATGAACGTCAAGAGAAGAAAATGAACGTTAACGGAACTCTGATAAAAGAACCATGCCAGTGAAGATGGACTCAACCGGCGCAGCATCGCCCCCTCAAGGTGGGCAGGAAAATCTGTAACAATTTAAGGTTGTGGAGTATATCCCGGCGTAGGCGTGACGGTCGGTAAAGGGCGCGGCGTGGCTGCCTGAGCCGAGCCGGGAGTCAAAGTGGGCAACGGTGCCTGGGTAAGCGCGGCCGTCACTTCGGAACAGATGGCCAGGCCCACATCGGCATTGCGGACAATCGTGGTGTTATCGGGATAAGTCTGCTCGAGCAGAGTCAACACGCGCACCACTGTGGGACAGTACTGCGGCTTGACCGGGGCGAAGGCAGAGAGAACAGAGCCATAGTCCAGGTAATAGGTGGCGCTGTTGGGATTAAGAGACAGAGGTTGGACCTGGACGCCGGGATCGCCGGCTTCGCAGCCATTGCGGGCATCGCAAGATTCTGCCGGAGTGCAGCCCTCCACGGCGCATTTGAGGGCAATGATGGAGGTCTCGAAGTTGCGCCCGCGTTTATAGATGTTTCCCAGCTGCCCGTACAGGTCGGCATTGGTTGGGTCGAGTTCAACCGCTCTCTGGGCATTCAAGGAAGCCGCTAAGAACTGGCCTTCCTGGGCATAAACCTTGGCAATGGCCAGGTAGGGCAGCGGGTCCTTTATCTGCAACTGGTCGTTGATCGTGACTGCCCTGGCAAAGCTGACAATAGCCTGCCGGTAGTATTCAGCCTGTTCGGCTTTTATGAGACTTTTAAAGCCAAGCGTGCGGAAGTTCTGGCCGATGGAAATGTAAAGGAAGGTCAGGTTTGGATTAATATCCAGGGCCTTTTGATATTCTTCGATGGCCTGGGAATAACTGCCGACAGACTCGAGATACTGGCCGTAGACACGGTGAACATCCATGTACTGCTGGCCCAGTTCCACCGCCGGCAGGATATATTGAGAGGCCTGGTCCCATCTTTGCTGGTCAACCAGGATCTCTGCGTAGAACGCCAGGGCCAGGGGATTTTTATTGTCCAACCTCAATGCATTATTGGCCACCTGGTCGGCTTCGAAGAGGTAATCGGCGGCAAACTTATCCCCGCTGCGCAAGCTATCGAGGGCCGGATCGGCATTCCAATCCAGCACGAAAGCGTGGACGGCCTCGATATTACTGTCCTCTGAGTTGAGGGCAACCGCCTGCTCGATGGATTTCTCCGCTTCGGTCAACCTGGCAAGGCGGTCGGCATCGTTGGAGAGCAGGCGGGAGGAATAGGCCTGGATGCGGGCTAATTCGGCCCAGATGCTGGCATTTTTCGGATCCACCAGGACAGCCTGCTGGTAAGAATAGATGGCATCCTGATCCGAGTTGGGGTCATCCAATTTGCCGGCAGCGAAATAGGCCTGGCCTTCCTGAATCCATGAATTGAACGTGCGCGTGGAAGTGGGGGTGGGATCAAAAGGATTGCGGATGGCCTTCGTCTGCAGCCGCGTAGAGAGCCAGATCCCCCCGATAATTAATATCACCAGGGCGAAAAGACGATACAGGTTGGAAGGGCGGCGCCAGAGCGGGGGTCGATAGAAAAGCGTACCGCGGCGGGTAACTTTCATGGGGTGGGGGTAGTCCCGGGTGTCTTGACAGAAGGCGGAGAGGGAGTCAGAAGACTCTCGGTACAGTTATCCACGGCAATCTGGGCATTGACCGCTGCATAGGGATCGGAGCGGAAGTAATCCAGGAACTTCTGGGTAAGCGGCCCCACCTCGCCGCAACGACCCGTCTGGGAAAGTGATATGGCATAGGCATAGTAATATTTTGAGACCCACGAGTCCGGCGTTATGGGGGAGAGAGGTTTCACTGTCAGCCCGGCGGGGGTGGTGCCGCCATCCAGGGCCAGGGCAAACTGATCATTGGCTGCAGCCAGCTGATCCTTCTTGAAAAGCATATAACCATAATTGCCAATCAATTCGGGATTTTCAGGCGCATCCTGGACGGCTTTTTCGGCCCACTGGAGGGCCTTGTCATATTCGCCAATGGAGATATCGGCGCGGGAACTATAAAGCTCAGGCAGGTAGTCGGAGGGATTATAGGTGTTGGCGAGCGTATATTCCTGCAAAGCCTTATCGACCACTCCCAATAACCTGTAGGTCACTCCGAGTTCCAGATGGATCTGGGCTATATTCGGATTGATATTAATCGCCAGCAGGTATTGGTTCATGGCCTCTTCCAGGTTGTCGCTGGAGGTAAGCGTCAGGATGTAAGCGCGGGCCCAATGGGCTTCCAGGCTGTTGGGTGCCAGGCTGATGGCCGCATTGGATTCATCGATGGCCGTCTGGATGGGATCAACGTACGGGCCTTCATTATTCGCGTACATTTTTCCATAGAGAAAAGCGTTATAAGCATGCGCCTGCCCGTTCGTATCATCCAGCCGCAACGCATTCTTAAGCGAGTCATCCGCATTGGTGTAATCGAGCTTATAGGTCAACGCCCAGCCGCGCACCGCATAAGCCATTGAATTGTTATTGTTGAGCAAGAGGGAATTTTCGGCGTTGACCAGGGCTTCGTCATACTTCCCGGCGAAGATCTGGACCCGCGCCACGGAAAGGTAAAGAGCCGGGTCTTCCGGCTGGATGCGGATGGCTTCCATGTACGTGTCAATCGACTGGAGTAGTTTCCCCTGGTCGAACAAAGCGGCCGCCTCGGTGGCATAAGACTCGGGATCGCGGGTGGCCGTAAGCGTGGGCAGGAAGGGGGTCTGGGCAGTCGGCAGGATGAACCGGTCAATGTAAGTGATGCCACCAATAAGTACGAGCACAACGACGACCAGGAACCAGTTGATCTTCGGTCGTCGTTGGCGCATATTCCATTTTGAACCTCGTAAGTACATTTACTGCTCCTTGCAATAATCCCTGGACTTATTTATATTGGATTGCCTGTAAATGACGGGGGGATTGGACCAGATATTTACGCAGTACTCCGCAATCATCTTACCATTTGAGGCAAACAGGCGTCAATCCCTCGGATTCCCTCGGAATCCAGTTACAAAGGCGGACAAAAAGCACATGCCGTTCCTAAAAAATCCATTTCCTCTTGTCAGACAACCCACTTCCGGCTAGAATGGAAGGATGGAGTTCGACGTCTTTACGCTGCTCCCCGATGTTTTTCCACCTTATCTAGATAGCAGTATTTTACAGCGAGCCCGCCAGCGGGGGCTGCTTGACGTCCGTATCCATAATATCCGCGATTGGACAACCGACAAGCACCATGTTACCGACGACGAACCTTATGGGGGCGGCGGCGGGATGGTGATGAAAGTGGAACCCGTCTTTGCCGCGGTGGAAAGCGTTTGCGGCCCATTCGACGCCGCCTCCGGACCGGCCTTCCCCCTCATCCTGCTAACCCCCCAGGGACGCCCGTTCTCTCAAAAAATAGCCCTGGAATTGGCCGGACATCCACGCCTGGCACTCATCTGTGGGCGTTACGAAGGGGTGGACGAGCGCATCCGCGAGCACCTGGTCACGGATGAAATCTCCATCGGCGATTACGTCCTCACCGGCGGCGAACTGCCGGCACTTATCCTGATCGATGCAGTCAGCCGGCTCCTGCCCGGCGTGCTGGGAGACCCGGACGGCCCATTCGATGACTCGCACGCGGCCGGCCTGCTCGAGTACCCGCATTACACCCGCCCGCCCGAATTTCGGGAGTGGCGCGTCCCGGATATCCTCGTCTCCGGCGACCATGCGAAAATAGAAAAGTGGCGGCGGGAACAATCCCTCCGCCGGACCCTCCAGCGCCGGCCCGACCTGCTGGAAAAGGCCCCATTGAGCGAGACAGACCTGCTGGTACTGAAAAAAATCAAGGGAGAAGGAGATACTCAATGAAGTTCAATTACGGCAAGATCTTCCTGCTCGGTTTTGGCTTTTTTGGAGTCAGCGTAATCTGGGGGATGTATAACGCTTTCGTGCCGATCTTCCTGGCCGACCGCTTCAATCTTTCACCCGTCTTCATCGGTTTTTTTATGACCCTGGATAATATCGCCGCCCTGTTCATCCAACCACCCGTGGGGGCCTGGTCGGACCGCCTGCGGACCAAGATCGGGCGGCGCATGCCTTTCATCCTGATCGGCGCGCCCATCGCCGCCCTCTTTTTCGGGCTGATCCCCATGCAAGCCGTGCTGCCCCTGTTTGTGGCCTGCACCAGCAGCCTGATCCTGACCATGGCGATCTGGCGCACACCGGTGGTAGCCCTGATGCCGGATATCACCCCTTCGGCGAAACGTTCCCAGGCCAACGGGATCATCAATTTCATGGGCGGCATCGGGACGATCATCGCTCTGCAGACGGGCGGGATGCTCTACAAGATCAGCCCCAATTTCCCTTTCTGGCTGGGCTCGGCGCTGGTCATCCTGGCAGCCCTGATGGTATTCATCTTCATAAAAGAACCAAAGGATTATGAAGCCAGCGAAGAAAAACCCAACATGTTCGCCAGTCTGCGAGAAGTATGGGTGGATAAAGATAAAAGCGCCTTGAGATTATTCCTGGCGATTTTCTTCTGGTTCATCGGTTATGCCGCCGTGGAGACTTTCTTCACGCTATATGCAAAAAAGCACCTGGGTTTGAATGAAGGAGACGGCGCGACTCTGCTCTCTGTCCTGCCTTTATTGTTCGTTATTTTTGCCATCCCCTCCGGCATCATCGCCAGCAAGATCGGGCGGAGGACCGCCATCTCCATCGGCATTGTCCTCATGGTGGGTGTCTTGCTTGGGCTGTACTTCATTCCGGCCTCTGCGCTTTTGGGCCCGGTTGCGCCTTTGCCGCTGGTCGGCATCCCCCTGGCAGAAGGCGGGCCGCGCATGCTGACGGTCGCCGGCGTACTACTCATGATTGGCGGTATTGCCTGGGCTTTTATTAACATCAACTCCCTGCCAATGGTCGTGGATTTGACCAGCATGGCCAGGATCGGAACTTACACCGGCCTGTATTACCTCTTCTCCACCCTCTCCGCCATCATTGGGCCAAACGTCAACGGCTGGATCATTCAATTGTCCAACAATAATTACAATAACATCATGATAGTGGCGCCCATCTTCATGGTGATAGCCCTGGTACTCATGCTGGGCGTCCGCCGAGGCGAAGCCATGCCGGCTGTATAGCCTGCAGATGCCGGACCGTCATGAGGTTGAATAGTTACATCCGAGAGAAATTAATGAAAAGACTGCTTCTTGTGTTCACGGCGTTGGTGGTAGTCGGGCTGTTCGTTCCCGGCTGTGCGCCCAAATCTGCCAACTGCGGCGAAACACGGGTCTTTTGCGTCGGCCTGGTAACGCAGGTCGGACGGCTCGAAGATAATTCGTACAACCAGGCCGCCTGGGATGGCGTCCGCCAGGCCAGCACTGCCGGGACGGCTGATTGGATCGCATCCATTGAAACGGTCGATATACGGGATTACATAGAGAACATACGCGTCTTTGCAGAGGCCGGCTATGACGTGATCGTGACGGTTGGGCCTGACATGGCGGATGCCACGCTCACCCAGGCCAATGCCTATCCACAGGCGTATTTCATCGGCGTGGACCAGGACCAATCGGCGAACCAGGAATTCACCTCCAACCTGGTAGGGCTGATTTTTCGCGAAGACCAGATCGGCTATTTGGCCGGCGCGCTGGCAGCTTCATTGACGAAATCCGGCAAGATCGCGGCGGTCCTGGGCAGCGATGCCTCCCCAGCCATGCAGCAGTATGGCCAGGGGTTTACCAACGGGGCCAGTTCCATCGACCCCGCAATTATTCCAACCGTGGTCTACCATAATGATGTCAGCCTGGATAAGTCCTTGAATGATCCAGAGTGGGGCGCAAAACAGGCCAATTCCCTGGTGGACACTGAAGTGGACATCCTCTTTGGCGCAGGGGGCACCACGGGGAGTAACGCGCTGGTGGCGGCAGTGATGCGAGGCGCCTACGGGATCGGCGCGGATACGGACGAATACTATTCCTTATCGGTTGCGGCTCCGCATCTTTACACCAGCGTGATGAAACTGATCGCACCCGGGGTCGCCGAATTAGTCGATGCGGCGAAGAAGGCCCAAGCCCAGACCTCCGGGTTCCCGAGCGGAAACTATACAGGATTGGTCGGTCTGGCGCCCTATCACGATCTGGAGTCGAGTGTGCCGGATGAGTTAAAGGTGCGCATGACGGACCTTGTCAATAATTTACGCTCAGGCGATGTCCAGACCGGAGTGCCCTGACAAATGCATGACAGATGAACTCAGTAATATGTTATTGTTCATCTTGTTTATAAGGCAGAAAAAATGTATACTATTTCTATGAGTTGTGCCTATATCAGCAGGCCCGTAAAGGAGGTGTGATCTACAAGAGACAACTCGTTACATGCAATCCCTGGCTCATCCAAATTCAACTAAATTAGGAGAAGAAGAATATGAAGAAAATTAGTACCATTTTTGCGCTTTTGCTCGTGGCCATGATGCTGATCACCGCATGCGGCCCGGCTGCCACCGCCGCTCCAAAGATCAAAGTCGGCGAAGTGACCGACCTGGGTGGTGTGAATGACAAGTCCTTCAACGCCCTGGGTTGGAAAGGCGTGACGGATGCAGTGGCCCAACTGAAAGTGGATGGCAAGTACCTGGAATCCAGCCAGCAGTCAGACTATGCCAAGAACCTGCAGCAGCTGCTGAGCGAGAAGCAAGACCTGATCATCAC
Source organism: uncultured Chloroflexia bacterium (assembly GCA_963831885.1). Classification (GTDB taxonomy): domain Bacteria; phylum Chloroflexota; class Anaerolineae; order Anaerolineales; family Villigracilaceae; genus UBA877. The sequence goes on from CAWHSJ010000010.1 coordinate 107,948, forward strand.
GGTCGGCTTCCTCCTGGGCGTTGATACCGCCACCGTCGCCAAGGCCAATCCGAACCAGAAGTTCGCCATCATCGACTACACTTTCCCGGATTGCTATCCTGGTGCAGTAGAAGGCAAGGACTGTGGTTCCTCCGTTGATCTGACCAATGTGCGCGGCCTGGCCTTCCAGACCGATCAGGCTGGTCTCCTGGCGGGTTACCTGGCCGCCGGCATGACCAAGACCGGCACCGTTGGCACCTTTGGCGGCATCCAGCTCCCGACCGTAACCATCTTCATGAAGGGTTACCAGGCGGGCGTCAAGTACTACAACACGAAGAACGGTACAAGCGTCAAGGTGCTGGGCTGGGATGAAGCCACACAGACCGGTTTGTTCACCGGCAACTTCAACTCCACCGATGACGGCAAGTCCTTCGCCACCTCGCTGGTGCAGGAAGGCGCCGACATCATCATGCCGGTAGCCGGCCCGGTCGGTTTGGGCTCTGCAGCCTACTGCCAGACCAGCGCCAAGTGCTTGATCATCGGCGTGGACACCGACTGGTTCGTTTCGGCTCCGGAATACAACAGCGTCGAGCTGAGCAGCGTCCAGAAGAAGATCGATGTGGCCGTTTTCAAGACCATCCAGGACGTTGTTAATGGCAAGTTCACCGGCGGAACGGTCACCTACACCCTCAAAGATGGCGGTGTGGATCTGGCCCCCTACCACAATTTCGACAGCCAGGTGCCTCAGGCCCTGAAAGACGGAATCGCCAAGGCCAAGGCTGATATCATCAGCGGCGCTCTGACCGTTGATGGCGCTCTAAAATAATCAGTATGTCTTAAAAGAAGGGCCGAGGGATTCCTCGGCCCTTCTTTCATAGCATTTTTTGTTCTACCGTTTTTTGCGTGAATAATTTATCACCAAGGATACAAAGTAGCATCAGGGAGAAATAAGTTCGATTCTAAAATTTTACCTTCGTGCTTCTTTGTGTCCTTTATGATAGAGATGGTCCTTCCCGTAAAAACGGGGAAACCCAATTATAAAGTTTAAGTCCAGGAGAAAACTGCATGCCACCGGTACTGGAATTGCGTGGGATCACGAAATCTTTTCCGGGCGTTTTGGCAAACGATTCCATCGATCTATCTGTGGAGAAAGGCAAGATCCTCGCCTTGCTGGGTGAGAACGGCGCAGGCAAAACGACCCTGATGAATATTCTCTATGGTCTATATAAACCTGATAAAGGTCAAATATTGATCAACGGAGAAGAAGTGGCCATCCATGGCCCGAACGATGCCATCGCCCGCGGGATTGGCATGGTCCACCAGCATTTTATGCTGATCCCGGTGATGACTGCCACGGAAAATGTCATGCTGGGTGTGGAACCCGTCCGCAACGGGATTTTCCTGGACAAGCCCAAGGTTGCCAAGCGCATCCTGGAAATCTCCAAGCAATATGACCTGGATGTGGATCCGCAGGCTTATATCGGCGATCTGCCGGTAGGCGCACAACAACGTGTCGAAATTATCAAGGTTTTATATCGTCAAGCCGATATCTTGATCCTTGACGAACCGACCGCAGTCCTGACGCCCCAGGAGGTCGAAGGACTTTTCAAGGTGTTGCGTTCGCTCGTTGCCAGCGGGAAATCAATCATTTTCATCACCCATAAACTCAAGGAAGTCCTTGAAATCGCCGACCAGATCACGGTCCTGCGGGGCGGCCGCGTCGTTGGCACAGTCTCACCGGGGGAAGCCTCCCAGGAGAAACTGGCCTCCATGATGGTAGGCCGGGATGTGAACCTGGTGGTCAAGAAGAAACCCGCCTCGCCCGGGGAGGTGGTCCTGAGTGTGAAGGATCTGTATGTGCGGGATGAACGGAAAAACCTGACGGTGAATGGTGCTTCTTTTGACGTTCGCGCCGGCGAGGTGCTGGGCGTTGCGGGCGTGCAAGGCAACGGCCAAACGGAACTGGTTTATGCACTGACCGGCCTGGCAGCGATTGTCAGCGGGGGCATCAGCATCATGGACAAACCCGTCCGCCATTCTTCCCCGCGCAACGTTCTGGAAAGAGGGGTCGCACATATCCCGGAGGATCGCCAGAAGCACGGGCTGATACTCACCTTCCCCGTACACGATAATATGGTCTTGTGCACCTACTATCAGCGCCCCTTTGCAAAAGGAGTACAACTCCAACAGAAGGTAATCATTAAGACTGCTGAAGAGCTGGTCAAGCAATTCGATGTGCGCACCCCCAACGTATTTGTGCCGGTCTCGACGCTTTCAGGCGGCAACCAGCAAAAAGTGATCGTGGCGCGGGAATCCTCGCGCCCGATCAAGCTGTTGATCGCCTCCCAACCGACGCGAGGATTGGATGTCGGTTCAATCGAATATATTCACAATCGGATCATCGAAAAACGCGACGAAGGGACGGCGGTCTTACTGGTATCGCCTGAACTCGATGAAATTATTGCCCTTTCAGACCGCATCGCCGTGATGTACAAGGGTAAAATCGTGGACATTTTGCCCGCCGCCAAAGTTAATAGAACTTACCTGGGTCTGCTCATGGCGGGAGTCAAACCGTCAGAAGCGCTCGAGGCAGCTCCAGCTACTACACAGGACACCAATGTGGAGCGCGTTTTTTAGGAGGATTTTAGCTTGAACGCAAATGCGACTCAAACCAATCCTGAAGTATCCGCTCAGAAGGAAGCCCCGAAATCCGAGGGAAAGCGGAGGCAAGCTCCGAAATTCCTGCAGATATTGCTGGTGCCAGCCCTGGCCTTACTCACCGGCTTCATTATCGGTGCAATAGTGATCGTGCTGTCCAATGATGCGGTCGTGGCGGCGTATCAGAATTTTTTTCATGCTCCCGGTGCAGCAGTGGCCGCCACGTTCAATGCGGTTATCACCGCGTACGGGGCACTGTTAAAAGGCTCACTCGGCAGCCTTCCTGACATTATCGCTGGCATCCAGAGCTATTTTGCAACCGGTGACAGCAAATCCTTCCTGCTGGCGATCTATCCATTCACAGAAAGCCTGGCTGCAGTTACTCCTTACATCCTGGCCGGCCTGGCCGTGGCTGTGGGTTTCAAGTGCGGCCTGTTCAATATCGGCGCAGAAGGACAGTTCGGCATCGGGGCATTGTGTTCTGCTTTCGTCGGTTATAGTATTCACGGGCTGCCCTGGTATATCCATTTGCCGCTGGCATTGTTGGCCGGAGCAGCCGGAGGCGCCCTGTGGGGGGCGATACCGGGCCTCCTTAAGGGTCTCACCGGCGCACATGAAGTCGTCACCACCATCATGATGAATTATATTTCCTTCCGCTTGAGCGACTGGCTGTTGAACGGACCGATGAAAGCGCCCGGTTTCCGGCCCCTGACGCCGGTCATTGAGAATTCAGCCATGCTGCCGCGCTTCTTCCCGGACCCACAGCGCTTCAACTGGGGGTTTATCCTGGCATTATTGATGGCATTATTTGTCTATTGGTTCTTATTTAAGACCACGCTAGGATTCGAAATCCGGGCGGTGGGAGCCAATCCAGATGGGGCCCGTTATGCCGGGATGAACATCGTCAAGAATTTTGCCATCGCCATGACCCTCAGCGGCGCGCTGGCCGGCCTGGCTGGAGCGACCCAGGTATTGGGCATAGATCACTGGGTGGGACAGGGCTTTTCAGCCGGCTACGGTTTTGATTCAATCGCGATCGCCCTGCTGGGCCAGAGTCACCCTGTGGGGGTGGTGCTGGCAGCCCTCCTGTGGGGTACACTGCGCAGCGGCGCGACCAATATGCAGTCCCTGGCGGGCGTGCCAATCGAGATTATTTCAATCATTCAGGGATTGGTGATCGTCTTCGTGGCCGCACCAGCCGTCATCCGCTGGATCTACCGCATCCGCGCGATACGAACGGAAACAACCGTGCTGACGCGCGGCTGGGGAAAATAGGCCTTGAACCAACGATCAATAGCTGACTTTATTATGAGGACTGCATGACAACCAACCTTGTCCAAAAGAACGATAAAAAGACCAATTTCCGTACCCGCCTGGCCGCTGGAATTTTGTTGGTTGTTACCGGCCTGGCCATTTTGCTTCTGTTTGGCCTGAGCACCAAGCCCGGACAGTTAACTACATTCGGACTCACCCCCCTGGGGGATAAAAATGTTATTCCCATCCCGGATTTAATCCTGCCGGTCCAACCCGCCATCTATGTGCTGGCGCTGATCGCGTTCTTCGTGGGAGGCTGGCAGCTGGCACGCGGGATCCGTTCAACCGGTATCCTGGCCGGGGTGGTGGCGTTCTGCTTCGTCGCCGCTTTCCTGATCTGGGCGGCCAAGGATAACTCGATGGACCTGGTGGGGATGATGAGCACCTCCCTGGTCAGGGCCACTCCGATTGCCCTGGCAGCCCTATGCGGGGTGATCAGCGAACGGGCGGCAGTGATCAACATTGCGATCGAAGGAATCATGCTCATGTCAGCCCTGGCATCCGTGATGGCAGCCACACTGTCCCATAACCTTTACCTGGGATTATTGGCAGGAATACTGACCGGGATGCTCGTGGCAGCTCTGCATGCGGTCCTGTGCATCAAGTTTAAGGTTGACCAGATCATCAGCGGCGTGGCCATCAATATCGTTGGGACGGGTGCGACCAGTTTCATTTCCAACCGCTACATGCAAACGCTCACCGAAAAACTCAATAACTCCGGGGTTTTCCCCAATATCCCGATCCCGTTGCTGGTAAAAATCCCGATCCTGGGGCCGGTGGTTTTTGAAAATAACATCATCGTTTATATCATGCTCATCCTGGTTGCGGCCACTTTTGTACTCCTGTTCTACACCCCCTGGGGATTGCGTACCCGGGCGGTAGGCGAACATCCAAAAGCGGCGGATACGCTGGGCATCAATGTCTATCTGACGCGTTACGTGAATGTGATCCTGGGAGGCTTGATCGCGGGAATAGGGGGAGCCTATTTCACGATTGGTTCGGTGGGACGCTTCGACAAACTGATGACCGCCGGAAAAGGTTTCATCGGTCTGGCGGCCATGATCTTTGGCAACTATAATCCCATCGGAGCACTGGGGTCTTCCTTGATCTTCGGTTTCGCCGACTCATTGCAAGTCAAGATGCAGATATTGAAAACCCCCATTCCCTCTGAATTTCTGCAAATGGCACCTTATCTCGTGACGATCATCGTGTTAGCCGGCCTGGTGGGAGGCGTCCACCCACCTGCGGCGGATGGGGCGGTTTACGAAAAACAATAAGGTTCTCTAAGATATTGCTCATTCAGCAGGGACGGAAATTAAGCACCGTCCCTGCTCCGTTTAAAAAGCAACATGCGTTCCCGTATCTGGCTTATTCTTTGATCGGCTTTCCCCGGCTTACTTTACCGCCACACAATTACGCCCGGCGCGTTTGGCCAGATACATGGCCTGATCTGCGCGCACGATCAAGGAATGCAAAGTGGGAGTCTCTTTGCTCCTGCCTCCCACCCCAATGCTCAGGTGGACGGTCAGGTTCCCTGCTTCCGTTTCGATGGGCTTGTCTGAAACTTGCGAGATCAACCGCTCGGCTACATAGACGGCGGCTTTCGTGGTCGTATCCGGCAGGATGATTGAAAATTCCTCCCCGCCATAGCGCCCAATGATATCGCTTTCACGCATGGCCGTGCACATCAGGCGGGCGGTTTCCCGCAAGACCTGGTCGCCGATAACATGACCGTATGTGTCATTGAATTGTTTAAAGTGATCCAGGTCCACGATCAATGCCGACAGCGGATGTTTATTCTTCTCCGCCAGGACAAATTGCTTTTCGGCCATTTCAAAGAAATGACGGCGATTATAAATGCCGGTCAATTCATCCGTGATGGCCAGGCGTCCGACCTCGGTCAGCAGGTTGGCCTTTTGAAGTGCCGCAGCCACCTGGCTGGCAAACAGCGAGACGGTGGGCAGGTCACTTTCGTGCAGGCCCTCCCCCCACATCCACAGCGTGCCCATGTATTTCCCTTCCGTGATCAGGGGGAGGTCACATATTGAAGTGGTATTCATTACGCCTACCAGGCGCAATACTTTTTGAGCCACCTTTTGGGGAAAATCAGGCACCCAGCCTGTGATCATCACCAGAGGATCTTTGACGAGACAAGAGTGCGGGAGCGAATCCGGAATAGAGTCAAATTGCTCGGCCGGGATGGAAAAATCCTTTAATTTAAAGGTGCCGATGCGTTCCAATGCCTTAAGCAAATTTTCCGGCAAAGATGCATAACGTAGAACAAGATGCTGATTGGTGGAATCGAGGAGCGCCACCGCACAGCGCAGCCCAAGCTTGTTCAATTCATTTCCAAGCGTTTTCAACACACCCATCAGGTCGGCGGCTGTGGCAGCGCGGGTGTTGACTTGCGAAAGAGCCCGGATCAATGAATTCGAGTGTTCCAGTTGTCGAGTCTGGAAATGTTCCGCCTGTATAATCCTCAGTCGTAAGATAGCAGTTGCCAGCTGGCCGGCGATAATGGTGAGAAGTTCTTCGTCTTCCGTTGTAAAGGCTCCGACTTTCGTGCTTTCGGCATTGACGACGCCGAGCAATTTATCTTCCACTTTCAACGGTACGCATAACTCGGAGCGGGTAAGGGGATAAAGGCTGAGATATTCCGGGGAAACGGAAACATCATCCACCCGGTACGGCTTGGCGGTCCGGGCAACCGACCCCGTTACCCCCACTCCCAGGGGCACACGGGACAAGCCCTCATGCGATCCAATCCGGTAAGATGAATGCAGGTAAAGTTCGTGGGTGGTCTCGTCCAGCAGCAGGATGCCAAAGCTATCCGAATAGAGCCTTTGCCCGATGATCAGGGTAACATGTTCGATCAACTGGTCCTCGTTGGCGGCCTGCGTTGTGGCTGTAGCGATCGCATAAAGGACGGCCAATTTTTCGGCCAGCGTCCGCTCGGTATCCAGCAGATGAATATTCTGGATGACGACGGTCACCTGGCCGGCAAAAACCTCCAATAAACGGTTGTCATCATTCGTGAAACCGCCCGGTTTATTGGCCGCGAAAATGACCCCGAGCATGTGGTTTCCCGAATCCCAGAGCGGCGCGGCGAGGACACACTCTACGCCAAAGGAACGCGCCATGGGCAGGAACTCCACCGGGATCTCCGCCTCAGAGTTGGCTTTAAACGTCCCAGACTTTGAAAAATCCCACGATCTTTGGCCGACATCGGCGGAGTAATGGAAGGAGACCAGTAATTTTCCATCCAGGCCAAAAGCCGGCGTTTGTGGTTGTAATTCGTTGGTGGCGGCATTATAGAGGCTGATCATGCACATTTTGACGCCCAATAAGCCGGCCACTGTTTCGGCCAGCAAACCGAAGGTCCGGCCGGCATCCCCGTGCAGCGAAAAAGCCTGAGAGATATCGTGAAGACCGGCAAGTTCGTGGACGCTTTGCTGAGCCTCTTCCAATAAAACGGCTTTGGTAACCGCCAGTGAAATTTGTTTGGCAGCCAGTTCTCCGTGGTCGGTCTGGTATTCACTGAAGTGGTGAGGTTCGTTATAAGCAAGAATAAGTGCGCCCAGGTTTCGCTCGCCGGAAATGAGAGGCAGGCCAAGCACCGAACGACTTATAGGTGCTTCAGCCTCATCGAGGCTGACCGGTGAAGCAGGGGATTTTATATCTTCAATGGCAATGGCATGACCTGTGTCCAGAACAGCCGCAGTGATGGTTCGTGCGTTGGATTCGAAACGGGTGAGGCGGCTAAAGAAAGTGTCACTCGCCGATCCGTAAGCAGCCATGGGAATGGGCTTGCGGTCCTTATCGTCCCAAAAAGTAATATAGCAATTGTCGGTTTGAAAGAGTTCGCCGGTGCGGATTGCCAAAACTTTCAGCATGGAGGACATGTCGTCCGTTTCCATGGCGGCCAGCAAAATATCATTTAACAGGCTCAGGAAGCGGGAATGGGAGTTGCGTTCTTCCATCAGCATTTCATGCTGACGGAATGTCTCCCGATTCTTTCTTTCGTTTTCTCCCAGCCTGCCCATCATTAAACTTGCAGTCGCACCGGTCGCCAGCCCCAGCAATACTTCAGGGAGTATGGCGAGGCGGATATTTCCCCAGCCCATCATCGCAATGATCAACATATAAATGAGGTAAAGCCCCAGGGTAAAAAGGATGCCCGGCCACATCCCATAAAACCATGCCCCCACCAGGACAGGAATAATTCCCAGCATAATGATCGGTAAGCCGAGGCTGGGGTAAAAAAGAAAAAACGCTGCCAGGAAAATGGTAAAAGACACCGCAACGATCAATAACCTCCCTCGCGGGGTCAGGAAATGGTCCGGTAGTTTTTTTAGGCTAACAGAGTTACTCATGGCAGTTTATTTAAAGTAAGGAGACGCATGGAGGGCCCCTCTCAGGGAGCTCCTGAACATTCGTCTCCAATATTTTAGAATTCTCTAGATTCTATACCTGCCTGACCGGCTTGAAATTACAATCACGTTACAGGTTGATCAGGTTTGGATCCATCACATACTGCCACCAGTTGTTGGTGATGCCATTTTTCCGCCCGGCAACTTTGGGCAGATGCCTCAACCACCATTTATGGAGGAGACGCATATCGCCATTCCCCCATTCGTCGGCATTCACCAGGCGGACCTCGTTTTGGAAGACCGGAAAATGGTACCAGTCGTCGCAATTGCTGAGGACCTTGCGTGGATTGTTATAGTCGTAATCCTTATCGCTATTGGGAGCAAAGTGGATATTCCCAAGCTGGGCTTCCCCCGGGGCAACCTTGTCGTAAAGCGAGAACTGAGCGTAAAGGTTGTTGGTTCCTTTTGTTTTGGCGAACGCCTGGGTCAGAGTGGACTCGCAACGATGGCCGAACGAATGAATCATTTCGCCGACGCCTCGCTCGTAATTGAAACCCATCACGATAAAACGTCTCGGGCAGCCTACAGACCAGGCCTGAGGCTGGGAATTGCACCAGAAGGCACCCTGGCCGCACATGGTCGATTCGTAGAAGCCGGCATAAGGGAAGGCGAATAACCAGACGTCATCGATTTCGCGGTTGGCCACCCGAGGCAATACGTTCAGTCCGGTCAGGATGGCCTGATAATCCACATATTGAGGTTGGTGAGGCGGCGCGGTTTTGTTCAACACGGCCAGGTAAGTCTGGGGGTTATACCGGAAGCCATCGGTCAATGCCGGGAACTCATTGAGCTCGACCCGCTGGGCAATCTCGTAGCGCGCCAGTCCGCCGCTGACCTCCATGATATCCTGGATGTAGGTGTTCGCCAGATCGTCGGCGCGATTCCAATTCATTTTCTTGGAAAGCTTCGTGCCTGTATCCGGGTCCATGATGGGATCGTAGATCACCAGCAACACTCGCGAAGTAATGATGCGCACCGGTTCAGTGCTGTTATCGGGTGGAACGACCGGCTGGACCGGCTCATTTACGCTCCCGGAAGGTCTGGAGATACCCAACAATCTGAACAATACATCCAGGAAGGATGATTTTTTATTGCCAGATGAGTTACTCACCTCTCCTCCTTACGGTACGTCGGTGGCGAAGAAAACCTGATCTCCTACGCTAAAGAAGATGAAACGGTTGGGGCTGATCGTCATGGCGGTCGCCGGACCGGTATTATTTTGCTCTTGCTCCATGGTTGCCCGGAACTGGCCGCGCAGCTCCAATGAATCGGCCCGGGGGCTGAAGCGGTAGACCGCCCGGGTGAGCGGCTCGAGCATGTATAGCGAAGGGTCGGGAGCGGATGCAAAAGTCATCTGGGTAAAGATGGCATCGTTGATCTTTGGACCGGCCTGGCGCTCCGGACGATTATCTTTGAATGTAGCCGGGTCGGTGCAACGCATGGGAGCTACAGCCAGGCGCGTCAACGGGCAGGCGGTGACATGCCCGTCCTGGAAGAGCAGATACATATCCGCATTATTGACCGCCAGTGAAATGGCAGAATTCATGTTTTGGGGAACCTGCTGGCCGAAGAACATGACCGGCAGGTCGGCAAACTGGCCAAAATTGCCGGTGTATTGCCAGATGGCATTACTGCCGGGATCCAGCACGAAGAGATTCTTTCCGTCCGTATCCAGCGTAAAAGCTGCTATTTTGCGCCAGCCCAACTGCGGCGGGACAAGTGCCACCGCGACGGGGTCGGACAGGCCGCAATAGAGCAATGTCCCTTTGGCATCCATTCCCACGACGCGGGCATTGTAAATATTACTCATCGGTAGAGCCACCAATCCGATCAAGGCATCCACAGAGGTCGAGTCGTAGATACCCGGCGCGCATTTGAAGGACGTGTCCACCTCATAGACCTGATTGGCCCAGGAGGCGCGGATGATGCTGCCACGGGAGGCGTCCAGGATGTAGAGATCAGTATCGGTGGCCGCCATTTGAGCGATCTGCACGGTACGGCTTAATTCATTCACAATGGCAGCGCGGAAATCCAGGCGCAGGATGCCATCCAAATTATCCAGGGCGGTCTGCGCCTCCTGGCGCAAAGTAATGGCTTTATCCTGTTTTTTTAAGCTTTTTTCGGCCTGGTCGAGGTAGTAGATCGTGCTTTCCCAAGCACGGCGAACCTCGGTCGGGTTTGTCTGGCCGCGGGCTTGCGAGGCCTGTTCCACAGCCATTCCAAAATTCTGATTGAACTGGGTGGTGCGGCCATATTGGACATAGACCGTCGCCGCGATGGCGACGATCACCACGGGAATGACAACTGCCAGGAGCCACCCCCCTGAGCCGGACTCTTCGGAATCGCCTTCCACGTTGGGCACCAGGATGGGCAGGAACTTTCCAATACCGGTCAGCCACCTTTTGGCCGGCGCCGCGCACTGCCTGGATGAACCTCGCCAGCCCGCGGAAGGTATTTTGACGCCGGCGGGAAGGAGGCCTTTTGATCTCGGGAATATCGGTGGTCGTGCGCGGGGAGACGAACCGGCCCATGCGGCTGGTCGATGGGGCAGGCCTCGCCGGCGGGACTGCAGCCGTATTAACGAAAGGCTTCTCTGCCGGCGCGTTCAAAGCTTCCGCATTTTGATCTGCCATGGTGGTTACCGGCGTGGCTGCTGAAGCAGCCGCTTCTTCCCCCGCAATGAGGCGGGAGAAGCGGCTGGCGGGAAGGTCACTCTCCACCCGGGCAGTGGGCCTGGTGCCGGGCTGCGGCGGAAGGATGTCGACGGCAGCCGCAAGATCAGGCACTGGAACTGAGGTCTCCGGCGCAACCTTCTTCGCCGAAGGATGCGGGCCTTTGAGGATGTTCATATTCCCTTTGCCTGCAGAGGCCTGTGCCATCACCGCATTCAGATCGTCGCCATTGATTCCCAATAATTTGCGGTGCAGCATTTCGGGTGACAGGTTGCGTTCGGCCAGCAGAGCGGCATCCCATCCAGGCGGCAGGTCGGAACAAAGCACCAGCAGGTCCCCTGCATGGAGATCAGCCTGGGCAAGGAAAAGTGGCGTGGATTGGCCGATCCCCAGGCCATGCCCGGCAATCTCCGCATCATGGATTTGGCGGGTTTCAGTACCTGAGAGTTGAAATACATGTGTAGGCCCACATTGGGCAAACGTACACTGGGAGCCTCTCAAGATCCCCAGGATCAGCCTGCCGACCACGTACTGGCCTTTCCCGGTGGTGCCCAGGTTGCGGTTGAGCAGGAACTGGTTGAGCCAGTTGGCCGCGGCGCGCGCCGCAAACGTCAGAGACCCGGGTGTCTTGTAAAAATGCTGGGCCACCTGGGAGGTGATCTGGCTGTATTCTGAGGTTGAAACGGGAGTATTGCCCGAGATGGTCAGGTAGATCAATAACTGATCGTCCGTACGGCCACGGGCGGCGCGTTTTGGAGGCGCCACCGCCAGGAGACCCGGCAACTGCGGCAATTCCTGGCCTTTAATACGATAGAAAGGGAGCAGATTTAGATCGAACTCGGCGGTCACACACTAATTATACTGGTAAAATCGCCGCATGGATTTTTCCCTTCATTACAATTTTTCAGAACTGGCCTCCCTGGCCAGCGAATGGAATTCGCTCCTGGCGGAAAGCATCACCCATGTCCCTTTTTTGCGGCATGAATATTTGCAAGTGTGGTGGTCCACCCGCGGCGGAGGCGAATGGCCCGAGTCCGACCTGGCCATCATTACAGCGACACAGGATGGACGCCTGGTTGGCGTCGCGCCCATGTTCTCTGCCCGCAACCGGGAGGGCCAGGCGGCGCTCCTCTTATTAGGGAGCATAGAAATATCAGACTACCTCGATGTGATCGTCCGGGCGGAGGACCTATCCGATTTCCTCTCCGGCCTGTTGGATTTTATCGACCATACCGAAGCAGCGGACGGGCGCGTCCTAGATTGGCACAACCTGCTCGAAACCTCAGCCACGCTGGCGGTGCTTAAAGCCGAGGCCGAAAAACGCGGCTGGGCTTTTACTGCCGAGCAGACTTACCACGCTCCCTCCATTCCACTGGCAGGAGATTTCGAAACTTACCTCTGCAAGATCGATAAAAAACAGCGCCATGAGATCCGCCGGAAGATCCGCCGGGCAGAAGAAAGCGGGCACAATCTCCGCTGGTATATAGTGAAGGACGCCTCCACTGTGGATGCCGAAGTGGAGGCTTTCCTAGACCTGATGAGGGAAGATCCGCAAAAAGCAGAGTTTCTGACCCCGCCCATGTGCGAACAGATGCGCCTTTCCTGCCAGGCTGCCTTTGAAAACGGCTGGCTGCAACTGGTCTTCCTTGAGGTGGACGGTCAGAAAGCAGCTGCCTACCTGAATTTCGACTATCAGAACCGCATCTGGGTCTATAACTCCGGCTTCAGCCGGCGCTTCATGGATATCTCGATCGGGTGGGTGTTGTTGGGGTATTTACTGCAGTGGGCCAACGAGAACAAACGCAGCGAGTTCGACTTCATGCGCGGCGATGAAGACTACAAATACCGCTTCGGCGGGGTGGATAAGCTGCTCGTGCGCGCCAAAATCGTCCGATAGATTCCCCTGAGAAAACGAGTTCCTGCTACTCCGCCAACGCGTATGCGACTGCGGCTTCTGCGTGGATCCTGGTGGTATCAAATAGAGGCACGGAGCAATCCTCGGGCCGGATTAACAGGCCAATTTCGGTGCATCCCAGGATGATCCCTTCCACGCCCGCCTCGACCATCCGCCGGATGATCTCCACGTACTTTTCCTTTGAAGCCGGTAATATTTTACCAACAACCAGCTCGTCATAGATCACCCGGTGCACGACCTCTCGTTCTTGGGCAGTGGGAATGATAACTTCCAGCCCATGATCTTGAACAAGCCGGTCTTTATAGAAAGCCTCTTCCATCGTGAAGCGCGTCCCCACCAGGCCGATCTTGTGGAGACCGGCGGCTTTTATTTGTAGAGCGGTCGCATCGGCAATGTGAAGGAAGGGAATGTGGGTATGTGCCTGGATTTCGCCGGCAGCCTTGTGCATCGTATTCGTGCACAGGACGATAAAATCTGCTCCGCCATTTTCCAGGGATTTCGCCGCTTCGACCATGCAACGGGCCGCCTCATCCCACCTGCCTTCCCGCTGCAGGATCTCAATTTCGGCAAAATCCACCGAAACCATCAGGCATTTCGCCGAATGCAGCGGCCCCAGCTTCGCCCTGGTTTTTTCATTGACGATGCGGTAATACTCAATGGAGGATTCCCAGCTCATCCCTCCGATAAGGCCGATCGTTTTCACGGTTTTCTCCTCGATAGAAAATATAAATATTTTACTTCTCCTGGAGCAGCGGACCTATTGCTCCAGGAATTTCTTGAGAGTTGCCAGCATCATGTTCCAATTCTCTTTAGAATGGTCCCGTTCTTCTTCTGTGGAATTATTGTCTTGAGCCAGGGTGACCCGGGTTTGATCGCCATCCGCCAACAGGTCAATGGTCACGGTGTGATAATTCTCCGGCTTATCCGCTTGTCCGCTGAGGGGACTGAAATGGCTGTACTGAAGCCTCTCTCTCGGCTTGAACTGCAGTATCATACCCTTGTCCTCATAGGCTTTCCCCTGCCACTCCCCTTTCCAAACAATCGGGCTGCCTTCGTGCCAATTCGATATCACGGTGGTGCCAAACATATATTGTTTAATGGCAAGCGGATCCACCAGTGCATTCCAGACCCTGGCTGTGGAAGCCTGAATAGTGATTGTCGAGAGGGCGATGAGATTTTTATCCATTGGATACTCCTTTTTATTCTGGACTTCCCCTTGTCTTTCTTCCCTGACCTCATAATGCTGGGAACGTCCGTCGAAATGAGATAATACGGCCCTGGCTTTCGCAGGGACAACGGCTGCTTCATAGTCCTCTCCGGCAAACTCACGCACGGCCTCCAGCGAATCAAATGCCATGATGGTGACGAATTCAACTTCCTCCCCAACCTGGCGACGTAATAATTGAATGTCCTTGAAACCACGAATGTGCCGGCCTTGAATACCGGTAAAGATTTCCTCTTTGAGCAGGGCTTCGTACCGGTCGGCATTCGCGGGAGTGGTCCATCCATGCCAGATTCGACTGATCATCTTTCGCTTTTCTCCCTGGACATTATAAAGCCCCTATTAGCGGACTTCGCTCATAAGGGCCAGCAGATTGGAATCCGGGTCCCGGAAAAAAGCCATCCAGAGATCATGGTCGGGCATATGAGCGACAAACTCAGGCTTTTGTTCAAAGGAAACTCCCCGGCCCATGAGGGCAGTGTAAGCGGATTGAATATCCGCCACCTCATAGTAAATGATGGAGCTAAAGTTTTCGGCCGCATTGGCCTTGGCCGGCGCATCCAGCATCAACCGCACCCCGTTGCAATCGAAGAAGCCCAAACCCGGAGGGGCCTGGAAAAGGAAGTGCATGCCCAAAACATCCCGATAAAAAGAGATCGCCCGGTCAATGTCTTTAACGGGCACCGCTATCTGACCGATCACTTCCAATGCGAATGGGTTATTTTTCTTTTCATCCATATTACCTCACCAAAATGGCTGAACGGGCTGCCTGGTAACCGGTCCAAAGGCAGCCGGGAGATTTACCCGCATTATCGCACGGCTTTAAGAACTGGTAACCCGGTCTTTAGTACTGTAATTCCTTTCCACTCCTATATTTCCAACAACGGCCGGTACATTTTGAAAGAAATAAGCCGGGGGCATGGTCTGCCTCCGGCTTATTTCTGTTTTATCGTATTAGATCTCTTTGCCTTCGAACTGGCTGTTATACAGCTCGGCGTAGAAACCGTTCTTCGCCAGCAGTTTCTCGTGCTTGCCCTGCTCGACGATATCGCCGTCTTTCATCACCAGGATCCAGTCCGCCTCGCGGATGGTGGACAGGCGGTGAGCAATGACAAAACTGGTGCGGTCCTTCATCAGGTCAAGCATGGCCTTCTGGATGAGCACCTCGGTATGCGTATCCACCGAGCTGGTCGCCTCATCCAGGATGAGCAGCTTCGGGTTCGACAGGATGGCCCGGGCGATGGTGAGCAACTGCATCTGGCCCTGGGAGATATTGGTGGTCTCTTCGTTGAGTACGAAGTTATACCCGCCCGGCAGCGCCCGGATGAAATGGTCCGCATGGGCAGCCTTCGCCGCCGCGTACACTTCTTCATCGGTCGCATTGGCACGCCCGTAGCGGATGTTGTCCATGATGGTGCCGTTGAAGAGCCAGGTGTCCTGCAGGACCATCCCGAACATATCCCGCAGGTCGTTCCGTTTGAACTCCTTGACATTATGATCGTCCACCGTGATGGCACCGTCATTGACATCGTAGAAGCGCATCAATAACTTCACCATGGTGGTCTTGCCGGCGCCGGTCGGACCGACGATGGCGATCTTCTGGCCGGGCTCGGCGTAGAACGAGAAGTCGTTGATAATGACCTTGCCGTTGTAACCAAAGTGGACATTCTTGAAATCCACCCGCCCGGTGATCGCCTCGCACGGAATGGAGACGACCGAATCGGTCGGTTCTTCTTCTTCAGCCAGGAACTCGAACACACGCTCCGCCGCTGCCATGGTCTGCTGGAGGATATTGGAAATATTGGCGATCTGGGTGATCGGCTGGGTGAAGGTGCGCACGTACTGGATGAACGCCTGGATATCACCGAGGGTGACTTTCCCATTCACGGCCAGGTATCCGCCCATGATGCAGATGGCCACATAGCCCAGGTTGCCAACAAAGTTCATGATCGGGAACATCAGCCCCGAAAGGAACTGCGATTTCCAGGCCGAGTCATACAGCACCCCATTGATGGAATCGAACTGTTGCATGCTCTTGGCTTCGCCGTTGAAGGCTTTTACCACCAGATGGCTGCCGTACATTTCTTCAACATGGCCGTTGATGTGGCCCAGGTAGTCCTGTTGACGCTTAAAGAAGACCTGCGATTTGTTGATGATGAGCATGATGATCCCGAAAGAGATCGGTAGCATGATCAACGCCACCAGGGTCATCTGCCAGCTGATGGTGAACATCATTACCAGCACGCCGATGACCGTGGTCACCGAAGTGATGATCTGGGTCAGGCTTTGGTTGAGCGTCTGGCTGACCGTATCCACATCGTTGGTGATGCGGGAGAGGATCTCGCCGTGGTTCGTGCCATCGAAGAACTTGAACGGCATCCGGTTGATCTTCTCGGAAATATCTTTCCGGAACCGGTAGGTGAGTTTCATGGCCACATCGGTCATGAGCCATCCCTGGATATAGGCCAGCAGGGCCGAAAGAAGGTACAGGAGCAGGACGGTCACGATGATATGGCCAATGTAGGCGAAGTCGATCGTGCCGGTGCCGGCGATCTTGGCCATCACGCCTTCGAACAGCTTGGTTGTGGCCTGTCCGAGGATCTTGGGACCGACGATGGAGGCCACCGTCGAGCCGATGGCGAGAAGCCATACAAAGAGGATCAGGAGGCGGTACTGCGACAGGTATTTGAACAGTTTCCTGGCGGTGCCTTTAAAATCGCGAGGTTTCTCCCCCTTCATCATTGCCATGGGGCCGCCGCGGCCCATCGGACCGCCGCGCATAACCTGCGGCCTGCCACCTTGAGAGCTGCTTGTAGGTGTAGGACTGTGCATCATGCCAATTCCTCCTGGCTCAATTGCGATAAAGCAATACCTTTATAAACTTCGCAATCTTCCATTAATTCCAAGTGGGTGCCTTTGCCCACCACCCGGCCTTCATCCAGGACGATGATCTGGTCGGCATTCTTGATGGTGGCAATGCGCTGGGTGACGATCAAAATGGTGCTGGAGCCGGTATGCTCCTTGAGGGACCTGCGCAGGGCCGCATCCGTCTTGTAGTCCAGGGCCGAGAAGCTGTCATCGAAGATATAGATCGGCGCCTTCTTGACCAACGCCCGGGCGATGGCGAGGCGCTGCTTCTGCCCGCCGGAGACGTTGGCGCCGCCCTGGGAGACTTCAGCTTCCAATCCTTCGGGCCTGGAGTAAATGAACTCGCTTGCCTGGGAAATATCCGCCGCCAACCTCAAATCCTCCGGACTGGCGTTCTCATCCGCGTAGAGCAGGTTGCTCTCGATGGTGCCGGAAAACAGGTTGCTCTTTTGGGGGATATAGCCGATGTGATCGCGCAGGTCGTGCTGCGCCACGGTGCGGATATCCGTCCCGTCCACGCAAATCTCCCCCTCGCTGACATCGTAGAAGCGCGGGATCAGACTGACAATGGTGGATTTCCCCGAGCCGGTGGTGCCGATAAAGGCCGTAGTCTGGCCGGGCCGGGCGGTAAAGCTGATACTGTGAAGCACGTCCTCTTCCGCGCCAGGATAGCGGAACGATACGTTGCGGAATTCGATTGAACCTGTGAAGGGCTGCGGGAATTTGGCCGGGGCCGGCGGATCCTTGATGACCGGTTCGGTCTCAAGCACATCCGCAATCCGGTCGCCGGATACGGAGGCCCGCGGCAGGATGATGAACATCATTGCCAGCATCAAGAAGGAGAAGAGGATCTGCATGGCATACTGCATGAACGCCATCATGTCGCCCACCTGCATGGTCGAGTCGGCCACCTGGTGCGACCCCACCCAGATAATCGTCAGCATGACCACGTTCATGACCAGCATCATCAAGGGCATCATGACCACCATGACTCTGTTTATGAAGAGCATGGTTCCGGTCAAATCCTTGTTGGCCTTGTCGAACCGGTCCTCCTCGAATTTCTGCATATTGAAAGCCCGGATGACCATCATGCCCGAGAGGTTCTCGCGCATGACCAGGTTAAGCCGGTCGATCAGTTTTTGGATGGCTTTGAATTTCGGCAGTGCCACCGCAAAGACCGTCAGGATAAGACCGAGCAGGACCACCACCGCCAGGGCAATGATCCACCACATGTTGACACTTTTTGCCATGGCCCGGATCACGCCGCCGACGCCGATGATGGGCGCGTAGATGACCATGCGCAGCATCATGAGCACCACCATCTGGATCTGGGTGATATCGTTGGTGGAGCGGGTGATCAGTGAGGCCGTGGAGAATTTATCGAACTCAGTACCGGAGAAATTCTCCACCCGCTGGAACACGTTCCGGCGCAAATCTCGCGCCAAGCCCGCGGCGGTCCGCGCCGACAGGAGGCCCACCGCGATGGTGCAAGCGCCAGAGAGCAGCGTCACCAACAGCATCAGTGCGCCCACATTCAAAATGTAATTGGTCTGGAGCTGGTTGGTATTCACGCCCAGCGCGGCATATTCGGCCTTGATCCCGCCGGCAGCCATTTGAACGACCACACTGGAGCCCAGCGCGTCAAATTTCTGGTTGATGCCGGTCATCATTTGGGATAGAGTGGCGGCAGGCAGCCTGGGCAGCATGGCCCATATATCCATCCCTGCCGGGATCTTGGAGAGGTCAAAGCCCATGTTGGCTCCAAGGGTTTTGGCCGCGGCCGGGTCGGCCAGCGCCTGTTCCAGGCCCCAAACGACACTGATGGCCTTGCCCATAATCGGGTCCATGCGGGTGATCTCGGCCTTATCCAGGTTCTTGCGGATGTAGATGGGACCATCTGCCAGCGCCGGATATTTTTTAACCTGGGTGGCATAGTCGGCTGAGTTCTTGTCCACCAGCGTGTAATCTGCCAATGCGGCCGTTTTGTCCTCTGCACTCATAAAGATGAAGAGTCGATCCATCTCGGTCTGGCGGATGGCCAGCGGGACGGCGCCGTCGATGCCTCCCTGCTGGATGCCGGTATTGACGATCCTGGAGAGGTAGTCCGGCAGGGCCAGGTCGGCATTCGCCTGGACGAACAACAGGGCTACTGCGATCAGGATCAGCCACAAATAAGGTTTCAAATATTTGACGAGACGAAGCATATTGGTGTGGGCTCCTTAAGAATAAATTTCAAACAATAGTATAGCGGGGGAATGTGTAGCAATTATGAAGAGATCAAGGAGAGTTTGTGCCGGGGTCAGTTGTCCATTTTCCTGGCAGCATCCGTGAGCAACGTGAGCGCCGAGATGATCATTTCCTGCTGCTCTCCGTTGAGGGCGGTGGTCAGTCCTTCCACCCAGCGGCCGCGGGCTTCGATGGCGCTCTTGATCAGGTCACAACCTTTTTCGGTCAGGACCAGCTGCTTCGCCCGGCGGTCGTCAGGATCTTCGCTGCGGGCGATCAAGCCAAGTTGGACGAGCCGGTCAATCGTCTGGCTGGCAGCCGCGTTGGAAACTCCCATTTCCCCGC
This sequence comes from uncultured Chloroflexia bacterium, assembly GCA_963831885.1. Classification (GTDB taxonomy): domain Bacteria; phylum Chloroflexota; class Anaerolineae; order Anaerolineales; family Villigracilaceae; genus UBA877. The sequence continues at coordinate 127,577 of CAWHSJ010000010.1, forward strand.
CCATTTCAGAGACGCCGCTCTTGCCGCCGTGATAAAGGCGCATCAAGACGGTCAACTGCGAGAAAGACAGGGAGTTCTGACCCATGAACTGCCTGAAATCCCGACCTGAATGGTGCATGAATACTTCAGACCATTCTCGAATAACTTCCGGTAATACTTTAGTAGACGACATAATCAACATCCTTAATTAGTTAAGAGCGCCTAACTTTATTACCAACTTAACTTTTTGTCAAGAGCAAATACTCGAAAGAAGCATTGTCGTTTCATAATAAACTTGTGAGATTCGAAGAAGGAATAAACCTGCGGGAACGCGAAAATGAGGGGGGAATTTTATGACTCTGTGCGCCTTGAGATCAACCCCCTGACACGGAGCTAAGGAATGAGGACGCTTCAGCGTGATTGCTTTTTTGGGGGCAAGAGTTTCGACCGAGGCGGGGTCGGCACAATTCCAACCTTTATTGATCGGGGTCCCCGGTTTGCTCGAAGCCGGCGATCAACGTGCCGCCAGCGTGGTGCTGTTTTTGGGCCTTGACGTAGCCAACGACCCGGTTGAGGCCGGATTCGGAAACTGTGAACAGGCTGTATTCGGCCTGCCAGGCGAATCCGGCACCGGGATGAGCGGTGTTGAGGCGATGGGAACTGGCGCTTTTCAACTGACCGATAATATCAGCGACGGCGAGGCGCGGCGGGATGGTAAGGATGAGGTGGATATGGTTGGACGTGCCATTAATGGCGTGGGGAATACATCCGAGCGCCTGGCTTTTGGCACCGAGATAGCTGTAAAGGTCTTTTTCCCAGTCCGGGTTAATGAGATGTTTACGGTTTTTGGTAGACCAGATCATGTGGTAGTAGAGTCGCCAGTAGGACATAAAAGTTGCTTTCTATGCACTCCTTTAAGAATCGGGCTCAGTAGCTACGAAGCTCGTGGGGGGTATTCAGGCGTCCATGCCGAATTTAGACGCTGAGAACACGAGGGAAAGGATGAAGGTTTTGACCATAAAATGATTGTAGCAAGTAGTGGGGGGAAATATGGAATGCTTTCGGGTAATGCTAATTGTATCCCCGAACTTTTATCCGAACCATGGTTTACTCAACTGGACAAGATAATTCCTTTCAGGTATTATTACTTCGATTTATGTCATTTTATTGTTAAATTTGTCTTCTCAAGAAACCGGGGAACGGGGATGTAGGCGAGATACACCCACCTGCATCCCCAACTCTTCTGTTTTTACTGAAAGACTCGGCCTGACAAATTGGTATTAAGTGATGGAGGTAATTATTTCATGGACCAAGTTGAACAGCTCCTCAAAGATTTAACTGAAACCCACGGCGTGCCCGGATACGAATCTCCCATCCGGGCAGTCGTGCGTAAATACATGGAACCATTTGGAACACTTTCACAGGACAAGATCGGCAGTGTCATTTGCGAAAAGAAAGGCGACTCCACTTCACCGCGCGTGATGCTGGCCGGGCACATGGATGAGATCGGTTTTATGGTCCGTCAGATCACCAAAGAGGGCTTTATCAAATTCCTCCCCCTGGGCGGATGGTTCGACCAGGTTTTGCTGGGGCAGCGCGTGCTCATCAAGACCTCCAAAGGCGATGTGACCGGCGTCATTGGGGCCAAACCGCCGCATCTGCTGACCGCAGAAGAACGCCAAAAGGTGGTGACGCGCAAAGATATGTACCTTGATATCGGCGCGACGAGCGAGGCCGAAGTCCAGGAGGCCGGCGTGCAGTTGGGCGACCCGATCGTCCCGCGGTCTGATTTCCAGATCCTGGCGAATGGCAAGACTTACCTGTCCAAGGCCTTCGATGATCGGGTCGGCGTGGCGCTGATGATTTCGGCGCTGCAGGCCTTGAAGGACCGCTCTCATCCGAATACCATTTATGCTGCCGCAACTGTGATGGAAGAAGTGGGGATACGCGGGGCAACCACGAGCGTGGAAGTCGTCCAACCGGATGTGGCCATTGTCCTTGAATCGGATATTGCCGGGGATGTACCCGGGATCAAGCCGGAAGAGTCATCCATCAAATTGGGGGGCGGACCAACGGTGGTCATTTACGATGCACGCATGATCCCAAATTTGAAATTACGGGACCTGGTGATCAATCTTGGCAAGGAGATTGGGGTAAATGTGCAGCTATCTGCCATTGAAGGCGGGGCCACGGATGGCGGAGCGATCCATCTGTTCAAGACGGGTGTACCGACGGTAGTGCTGTGCGTACCGGCCCGGCACATCCATTCCCACAGCTCGATCATCCACCGCAAAGACTATGATGATGCGGTGAAGTTATTGGTTGAATTGATCGCTCGCCTTGATAAGGAACAGGTTGAAGCGCTGACGGTTTAGCTTCCCACGGAGAAGAAATGGCAGATCTCGTTAAACAGATTACAAGCGATTTACATAAGAAGATCGAATCCTTCGAACCGAAGGTGGAACTCGCCGATGTCGGTACGGTGCTGGAGGCAGGCGATGGTATCGCCCGCGCCTCCGGGTTGGATAAAGTCAAGTCACAGGAATTGGTGGAGTTCGCCAACGGTGTGATGGGTGTTGCTTTCAACCTGGAGAAGGATGCCGTCGGTATCATCATCATGGGCGAGTACTCCGAAATTACCGAAGGGGTGAGCGTGCGGGCCACCGGGCGGATTGCTTCCGTGCCGGTCGGGGAAGGGTTGATCGGTCGCGTGGTCAATGCCCTGGGTGAACCGATAGACGGCAAAGGCACGATCCAGTTTACAGACTACCGGCCCATCGAACGGATCGCCGCCGGCGTGGTCGAACGCCAGGATGTGGATACCCCGGTCCAGACCGGTATCAAGGCCATTGATACAATGATCCCCATCGGGCGAGGCCAGCGTGAACTCATTATCGGCGACCGCCAGACCGGGAAAACAGCACTTGCTATTGATACGATCATCAACCAAAAAGGGAAGGACCTGATCTGTATCTATGTAGCCATCGGGCAGAAAAAGGCGGCGGTTGCACGCACCGTGGCCACTCTTAGCCAACATGGAGCCATGGGGCACACGATTGTGGTCCTGGCCGCGGCGGATGACTCGGCTGCGCTGCAATATATTGCCCCCTATGCGGGCTGCGCCATTGGCGAAGAATTCATGGAAAAAGGCCGCGACGCGCTGATCATTTACGACGACCTCTCCAAACACGCCTGGGCTTATCGCCAGGTTTCGCTGCTGTTACGCCGCCCGCCGGGTCGTGAAGCTTATCCGGGAGACATATTTTACTTGCACTCCCGCCTGCTGGAACGGGCTGCCCGCCTGGCGAACAAGTTTGTCCTCGTGAAAAAGGATTTAAAAGGCAATCTTGCCGCGGAAAGTGATGCCCTGGATGGCCGTCTCTTTGGCGGACCCATGGCAGCCCATGACGCAGAGGCTGCCCGCAAGGCTCTGCCGAATCCCAATGATTACAAAGTGCTCAAACTGGCCGGTTCGGGCGGTTCGCTCACTGCCCTCCCCATCATTGAGACACTGCTCGGTGATGTTTCAGCTTACATTCCCACAAATGTTATCTCGATCACGGACGGGCAGATCTACCTGCTTAACAACCTATTTAATGCCGGTATTCGCCCGGCTGTGGATGTAGGCATATCCGTCTCGCGTGTGGGCACTGCCGCCCAGACCAAGGCCATGAAGCAGGTGGCAGGTAAATTGCGCCTGGACATGGCTTCTTACCGTGAACTGGCAGCGTTCGCCCTGATGTCCGGCGACCTGGACAAATCCACGCAGGCGCAGTTGACTCGCGGCCAGCGTATGCAGGAAATCCTAAAACAACCCCAATACGAGCCAATGTCTTTGGAGAATCAGGTCATCGTCATTTTTGCCGGGACGAACGGCTATGCGGATACTGTTCCCATTGAGCGAATGATGAAATGGGAGGCCGACCTGATCCGCGGCCTGAACGCCTCTCACCCGGAACTTGGCAAGGACATCGTCGAGAAAAAACAAATCACACCAGAAACCGATAAAAAACTGCGCGAAGCCCTGGAAGCTTTCAAAGCGACGTGGTCTTAAGGTCAAGTTGGGAATGTCAGCACGAGCTGAATAACTGGCAACCAGCGAACGTGTAAACGAGGCATCGAATGGCATCAGCACGTGAAATGCGGTTACGGATCCGCAGTGTTAAAAACATTTCGCAGGTGACTCACGCCCTGGAGGCCGTCAGCGCGAGCAAGGTCCGCAAAGCCGTGGCCGCGGTGACAGCGACGCGCGCCTATGCCACCAAAGCCTGGCAGGTATTGGAACACCTTGCCTCACAGCCAGGGCGCACCACGCTGCACCCGCTTTTGGCAAGCCATCCCACTGTCCGAAATGTGTTGGCGGTGGTTGTCACGGGTGACCGAGGCCTGGCTGGCGCTTACAACACCAATATTATCCGTTACGTCATCCAGCATTTTGACCATTTCGATGTGCCGGTGGAATATATTGCCGTTGGCCGCAAAGGGCGGGATATGCTGGCGCGGCGGCGCAAACAGATCATTGCCGAGTTCAGCGAACTGCCGGCTGCGCCTTCTTTTGCGGATGTTTCTGCCATCGGCCGGCTGGCAGTGGAAGAGTTCCTTAAAGGGGATGTGGACGAAGTCCAACTGGTCTATACTGACTTTATCACCATGGCCAGGCAGGAACCAGTGATGAAGAAATTGCTACCTTTGGAATTGACCAGCGAAGGCGGCCGAGTGCAGGATTTTGGTCACCAGCAATTAACCGCGGCTTACATATATGAGCCGGCTGAAGAGGAATTACTGGATGAGATCATCCCGCGCTTTACTGCATTGCAGGTTTATCAAGCCATTATGGAATCGCTGGCTTCGGAGCACGCGGCCAGGATGGTGGCCATGCGCAATGCCACCGATAATGCAATCGAGCTTGTAGGTCACCTGCAAATGGAATATAACAAGGTCCGCCAGCAGAGCATTACCAATGACCTTTTGGATATCGCAGGCGGCGCCGAAGCTTTGGCGAAAGTGGCAACGTAATTTTTATCACGACCAAACCGTAATAACGACCAAAGTCGTTACTACATTGAATAGTAACGTTACCGGAGGAATTGAATGGCAAGAGCAACAGGCCGTGTGACCCAAATCCTGGGAAGTGTTGTGGATGTAGATTTCATGGAAGGCAACCTCCCGGATGTATATGAAGCTCTCGAAATCCCACGCGCAAGCGAAGGCCCCCTGATCCTGGAAGTGGAGAAACATCTGGGCAAGAGTCGGGTGCGGTGTGTTTCGATGGATACCACCGATGGATTGCAGCGTGGTTTACCCGTCATAGCCACCGGTTCGCCCATCATGGTGCCGGTGGGGCCTGAGACTCTTGGACGGATATTCAACGTCCTTGGGCTGCCGGTGGATGGGAAAGGCCCGGTCTCAGCCCATGAGTGTTATCCGATCCACCGCCCGGCTCCGAATTTCGCCGATCAATCCACCCGGACTGAAATTTTCGAGACCGGCATCAAGGTCATTGATCTGATCGCTCCCTTCACCAAAGGCGGTAAGACCGGTATCTTTGGCGGCGCGGGCGTGGGCAAGACCGTGGTCATCCAGGAGCTTATCCGTTCGGTTGCCACGGTCCATCAGGGCAACTCGGTATTCGCCGGAGTGGGCGAGCGCAGTCGTGAAGGCACGCAGCTTTACCGCGAAATGCTCGAATCGGGGGTCTTGAAGGATACCGTGATGGTTTTCGGGCAGATGAATGAGCCGCCCGGAGTACGGTTGCGCGTGGCATTGACGGCGCTATCGATGGCCGAGTACTTCCGCGACCAGGGCCGGGACGTGCTGCTCTTCATCGACAATATCTTCCGCTTTTCCATGTCCGGCTCGGAAGTATCGGCGCTGCTGGGGCGGATGCCCTCTGCAGTGGGGTACCAACCGACTCTGGCAAGGGAGATGGGCGAATTACAGGAACGGATCACTTCCACCCGCCACGGCTCCATCACTTCCATGCAGGCTGTTTACGTGCCGGCGGACGATTACTCGGACCCGGCGCCGGTGGCCACATTCACACACCTGGATGCCACCATCGCGCTGGAACGATCCATTTCCGAGAAAGGCATCTATCCTGCGGTGGATCCGCTGAATTCGACCAGCCGCATCCTCGACCTGAATATCGTCGGCGGGGAGCATTACACGACCGCCCGCGAATGCCAGCGGATTCTGCAGCGCTACAAGGATCTGCAAGATATTATCGCCATCCTCGGCATCGATGAGTTGAGCGAAGACGACAAGCTGGTGGTTTCCCGGGCCCGCAAAGTGGAGCGCTTCTTCTCCCAGCCAATGTTCGTGGCGGAGGTCTTTACCGGCCTGCCCGGCAAATATGTCCCCATCAAAGAGACAGTGCGCGGCTTCCGCGAGATCCTGGACGGAAAATGTGACGACCTGCCTGAACAGGCCTTTATGATGGCCGGTACGATCGATGACGCACGGGAGAAAGCGGAAAAACTCACCAAAAATGCGTGAGCATCTCATGTCCTGTATTTCCATGCCGCATGAGAATGGTGTGTTGACACCGGAGAACCGATATGCCCATCCGTTGTGAAATTATCTCGCAAGACCGCGTCGTCTACCAGGGCGACGCAGACATGGTGCTCCTGCCCGGCGCGGACGGCGAGATGGGCATCCTGCCTCATCATGCCCCCCTCCTGACCACTTTGAAATTCGGTGTTATCAAGGTAAGATCACGCGGACAGGAACAGTTCTTCACGGTCGCCGGCGGGATAGCGGAGGTTCAACCGGATGTGGTAACGATCCTGGCAGATGCGGCCGAAAATGTGGAAGAGATAGATATTGCCCGGGCTGAGAATGCCCGCAAGCGCGCCGAAGAAACCCTCGCCAAGGGCGTTCCAGCAGATACTGATGCTTATTTAAAGATGGATGCTGCCCTGCGCAAATCCAATTTGCGCTTGGATGCAGTCAAACGCTATCGGCGCGGCTCTACCAGGCAGCCCCGAAATACAGACGATGAATAGAGGTAATCTATGCCCTCCCTTTCCAAAGATTTGGGGATCGATCTCGGCACGATCCAGACCCGCATAGCCGACAGCAGCGGGGTCCTGGTGGACGAGCCAACCATTGTTGCCATTGTCATCGCCGAGCAAAAGATCGTGGCACTAGGGAACGAGGCGCAGGGCATGTCAGGGCGTGTCTCAACCGAGACGCTTGAGGTGGCACACCCGCTGCAAAATGGCGTGGTGGCAGATTACGAGATCACCGAAGCCTTGTTACATTACCTGCTGCAACGAGTCAGCAGTCCAATGCGCTTTTTCCGGCCGCGGGCGATGGTCACTGTGCCTTACGGCGTGACCAGCGTGGAATCGCGGGCGGTCCACGAGGCGATGCTCCAGGCCGGCAGCCGGGATGCGTTCCTCATCCAACAGCCCCTGGCTGCGGCACTCGGCGTGGATTTGCCGATCGGTTCGCCATCCGGAAATATGGTCATTTGCCTGGGCGGAGGGGTAACGCAGGTAGCCGTTATTTCAATGTACGGCATCGTTGCCGCTGAAACAATGCGCTCCGGTGGTCTGCAGTTGGATGAAGCCATTGTCACTTATGTAAGAAAGAAGTATGGCGTGATCGTCGGCCCGGCTACCGCAGAACAAATGAAGATCAAGATCGGCGCGGCCGTCCCCCAGGATAAAGAAGAAAGTTTGGAAGTTCAAGGGCAAGACCAGGTCAGCGGTTTGCCGCGTCCGGTTACATTGACCACAGGCGAGGTGGTTGAGGCACTTCAGGAACCGCTTAAACAGATGATCGATACCTGCCGTCATGTTCTAGAGAAGACGCCCCCCGAGCTGGTCTCGGATATCATCGACCGCGGCGTGGCACTTTGCGGCGGCGGCGCCAGGCTGCGCGGGGTCGATAAACTGCTCACGAAAGCTCTAGGCATCCCGGCTTACCTGGTGGATAACCCGACCACCTGCGTTGTGGAAGGAGCGGTCAAGGCGCTGGGGATGTACGCTACTTTGAAACGAAACCTGCCTCCAGTTTAAACGATCGACCGGGCAAAACCCGGTCATTTTTTATTCCGGCCGCGCAGAAACAAAACCCATTGGAGCAAAGGCAATGCCATGTTAGAGACCCCAATTCCCGAAGCTTTCTCTACGACGGTGACCGGTTTAGGAACACCTGTAAGGTATTTTCCCATTAAAAATCTGAACCGGATTGGCAGCCTGGTGGCCTGTATTATTTTCGTGGCTGGAGCGATAGCGGCATTCCTGTATGGCATTTATGCCGCTTATGCGGCTTATCAAAAACACGGCCTGGCGGTGATCGATGACCAATTGATTGTGCCCATGATCATCGCCATTGTACTTTTCCTGCTCGGGCTCCTGGCAGCCTGGTCGGCTTTTGTGAATTGGAACCGGGGCGTGCTTCTTTATGAACGTGGATTTGCTGTCCGCAGCCGCAAGGATATTCAAACCTGGCGCTGGGAAGACATCATCTCCATGACCGCGGCAGTAACGCGACATTACACCAACGGAATTTACTCTGGCACGACCCACGTGTACACTCTGCTCAACCGGCAAAACGGACGGCTGGTGATCAATGATGTCTTCAGTAAGGTGAATGAATTGGCAGATGCCATCGGGCAGAACATCTTTCCATTATTGTATGAGCGCGCCTCGCAAGATTACAATGAAGGGAAACTGCTTGCCTTTGGTCCGGTGATCACCAGCAAGGCTGGGATCCAGATCGGAAAGAAGACTTATCCCTGGACAGACGTGAATGTTGTGTCAATTCACCAGGGAACCTTGAAGGTGACCAAAAAAGATGGTGGTTGGTTCAGCGGCGCGACAGCCTCGGCCGCGTCCATTCCCAACCTGAGTGTGTTGTTGGCCATCATCAACCAGGTGGTTGGAGTAAAGACGGGGTGAATATCTGAAAATCAAAGGCGGCCCGGGCGGGCCGCCTTTGATTGATCCGGGCAAAGTGCGTCAGCGTTTCCGCAGGCGCAAGTAAAGTTTAGTGAGTTCCTCAGATGTCGCAGGCAGTAGTGCCAGACCAAGGACAACGACCCACTCGCGCAGGGTCATGAAGTGGGTATTAAATATTGTCTGCAGGAACGGGACCGAACAAACCAGCAAAAGTAAAATAATGGAAAGACCTACAGCATATTGCATCCATTTGTTGGAGAAGACACCGATACGAAAGATGGAAGCTCTCTCAGACCGGACCGTATAAGCGCGGAATAGCTCGCATAAGGACAATGTGATAAATGCCATCGTCTCAGCCGTGCGGACATCGGCAAGATCGACCGAGCGCCAGTTAAATTTCAGTAAAAAGGCCAGCGGGTTTGTGCCCTGCGGTACACCGTATCCCAAGGCCTGCAGTTCCCACAATAATCCGAGGGAGAATGCCGTCAGAACTGCAACCGTTTGGGTAATAGTTTGGATGGTGATACCCAGACGCATGGAAGAATTGATGATGGGTTCGTTTTTGGGGCGGGGTTTGCTGGTCATAATATCCGGGTCGCCCTTTTCCATTGCCAGCGCCAGTGCAGGTGCGCCATCTGTAAGCAGATTAAGCCAGAGCAATTGAATGACCGTTAAAGGAGAGGGTAATCCGGCCAGGGTGGCCAGGAAAATAACCATGATTTCGGCGACATTGGACGAAAGCAGGAAGAAGACGAATTTGCGGATGTTGTTATAAATAATGCGTCCCTGCTCAACTGCCGAAACGATACTGACATAGTTGTCGTCGGTCAAGACCATATCGGCGGTTTCCTTGGCGACATCGGTGCCGGTGATGCCCATCGCCACACCGATGTTGGCGCGCTTGATGGCGGGAGCATCGTTGACTCCGTCACCGGTCATGGCGACCACTTCGCCGTTGGCTTGCAGGGCGTCCACAATCCGCATCTTGTGTTCGGGTGAAACCCGTGCGAAAACATCCACCTCTTCGATCTGGTCTTTCAAGAGGTCGTCACTCAGACGGTCCAGGTCTGAACCGGTGAGAACTTTATGGCCGGGTTGCATAAGTCCGATCGTCTCGGCAATTGCCCGGGCTGTATTAGGGTAATCGCCGGTGATCATAACGGTGCGGATTCCGGCATGCCTGGCTTTTTCCAGTGCGGGTTTGACTTCTTCACGCGGAGGATCGATCATGCCGACCAGGCCAACAAAGATCAGGTCGTGTTCCAGTTTTTCAACCCGAGTCTCACCCTCCGGCACATCCTCCTCGAACCGGCAGGCCACCCCCAGCACGCGCAGGGCATCCTCCGTCATCCTGTCGATGGAGTCTCTGATCCGCTGGCGGGCAGCCTCGTCAAGCAAGCGCGGTTTATCATCCATCCCCTGGTAACGGTTACACAGGTCCAGCACCATGTCGGGTGCGCCTTTGACGGCAACTACATCCCACCCCAGGTACTTGTTATCATAGAAGGGGGAAAGATCGTCGGCACGCGGATTGTCCACGTTGTGGATGGTGATCATACGCTTCCGCTCCGAGTCGAAAGGCACCTCGCCCTCACGCGGGTAAGATTCCTTCACCTCGACCGGGAGAGCGCCCGCTTTGGCAGCCACCACCAGCAAAGCCCCCTCCGTTGGGTCCCCGACGATGCGATAGCTGTCCTCATCGCCTTCCACTGGCTCCAGTTCCGAATCATTATTCAAAGCGCCCACCCACAAGGCAGTCCGGACGGCGGGATAATTGGATAAATCAACCTTCTTCTTTCTGACCTCGAAATCACCTTTGCGGGAATAGCCCGTGCCGGTGACATATATCAACTGGCCGTCCACCCAAATCTGGGTGACTGTCATCTGGTTTTGGGTAAGAGTGCCGGTCTTGTCTGAGCAAATGACCGTAGCCGAACCGAGAGTCTCGACCGAGGACAGCCGGCGGATGAGGGCGTGCCGGTGGATCATCTCGCGCATTCCAAGCGCCAGGGTGATGGTCACTACAGCCGGCAGCCCTTCGGGAACAGCGGCAATTGCCAGGCCAACAGCCAACATGAACATATCTATAAGCTGTTTCTTAGCGTGGCCAAGATAGGCCAGAATTCCTCCGCCCGGTTCTGTAATAATTGACAGGGTAGTGCCGCGTAAGACCGCAACGACAAAGACCAGCCCACAGATAGCGAGTGCGCCCACGCCCAACGTTTTGCCTAGCTGGTCGAGGCGTTTCTGGAGGGGAGTCTCTTCCTGGTCCACACCCTGAAGCATCTCGGCAATCAGGCCAAGTTGAGAATGCATCCCCGTACCTATGACGACACCCCTCCCGCGTCCATAAGTGACCAGCGTTCCCATGAAGGCGGTATTCTTGCGGTCGCCCAGGGGAATATTCTTTTCCAATTGCAAGACTGCGTTCTTCTGCACAGGAAGGGATTCACCGGTGAGCGCGGCTTCTTCAACCTGGAGGTTTATCGCCTCGAGCAAGCGGACATCGGCAGGAACATGATTACCGGCCTCCAAATAAACAATATCCCCTGGCACCAGGTCACGGGTCGGGACAGTGACCCGTTTTCCATCGCGCATGACATGGGCATCCGGGGCAGCCATTTTCTTGAGGGCCGCCAGGGCTTCCTCGGCGCGCTGCTCCTGGACGATCCCCAAAACGGCATTAAGAACAACGATTGTCATGATCGCCGCAGCATCGATCCACTCACCCAGTACGGCTGAAACCACTGCAGCTACAATGAGCAGCATGACTATAAAATTATTGAACTGCTGCCACAAGAGCTTAAAAAAGCCCGGCCGAGGAGCCTCGGTCAACTGGTTTGGACCGTAATGCTCCTTCCTTCGAGCCGCTTCCTCAGTGGTCAGGCCGCTTTCCTGTACTTTAAGGTGTTCTAGAACCTCCTGGGTAGAAAGCGCGTGCCACTCTCTCTTTTCGATGGGATTGAGAGGGGAGGCGTTCAAGGGGGTATCATCTGCCATGTTGAAATATTCTCCAGTCGATTAATTTATTATTCCAGAGGCGCAAATCTGCCAGATATCGGTCCAGGCACCATGCAAGAGGCACTACGCTCGGTCGAAATTCATTGCGGACAGACTTGCCTTGTTAATTCTGCTCAAAGAGCGGCAGGCGTTGTATTTATTTTTGTGGTTCAATGTGGGTGCCAGGTAAAATGACAGCATCCTTCGGAATGACGACAATGCCATCCTGAACGACCCAGTTTTCTTCTGAAATGTCAGTTCCGCGCGGGAATGGCTGGATAACAACATCCGAACCCAGGCGTGCGTTCTTGTCGATAATCGCCCCTTCAATAGTGCAATTGGGACCAATTCCGATAGGTGGGGTAGAGGGTATTTCAGCAGCGTAATAATCTGCACCCATCAGGACACTGTCCTTGATCCTGGCGCCGGCGGCAATGACGCTGCGCAAGCCGACAACCGAATGGGTGATGTCTGACTTCTGGATCTGGCAACCTTCTGCCAGCAGCACATTTTCCAAACGGCTGTCTTCGACAGTGGAACCAGGCAAAAAGCGTGAATGCGTATAAATTGGGTTTTCCGAGTCGTAAAAATTGAAGGGAGGCTGGGAGGTTGTCAATTCCAGGTTGGTCTCATAGAATGAGCGGATTGTCCCAATATCCCGCCAGTAACCGTCGAAATCGAAACCGAACACGGAACAGTTCTTGATGGCATAGGGGATGATGTCACCGCCGAAATCATCAAAACCGGGGTTGTCCAGCAAAAGCTCAATCAGGTTCTCCGTGTTGAAAAGATAAATTCCCATGGAACACAGGAAGGGTCTTTCCTGATCCTCCCGGCTGACAAAAGTATCCAATACTGCCGGGTCTTTTGGCTTTTCGATGAAATCAGTGATCCGATTTTCGCCGCCACGCTTCAAGATCCCCAGGCCAGCGGTTTCTTTACGGGCAACCGGCTGTACTGCCACAGTAATGTCGGCTTTGTTTTCCCAGTGGAATTCGGCCATCGGAACATAATCCATCCGGTAGAGATGGTCGCCTGCCAATACCAGGACATATTTTGCGCGTGAAGACTTTATCTGAAATAATTGCTTCCGGATGGCATCGGCAGTGCCCTGATACCAACCCTGAGTAAAGACAGGGGTCTGTTCCGCAGCCAGGATCTCGACAAAACCTGTGTGGAAATTATCGAAGTTATAGGTCTGGTTAATGTGGCGATGAAGGGAATGGGAATTGTACATGGTCAGGACATCGATCCGGTAGATGCCCGAATTGATACAATTGCTGAGGGGGATGTCGATGAGGCGATATTTTCCGCCCAGTGGCACGGCCGGTTTCGACCGAAGTTTGGTCAGCGGATATAAGCGAGAACCACGTCCACCCCCCAGGACAACCGCCAAAATGTCATTCATGACAGGCATAGGTTTCTCCTCAATCCCGGATTTACTTTCCTTAATATCATAATCCAGATAAAGCACACGCGCCAGTTATTAGCCATAACATCTTTATCAGAGATTTCCATAAAAAGTTCCGAGGAGCCTGGCACAAATTTTCTCCTTGGGCTCAATAATATCCAATGGAGCCATAAAAAAATACGAGACCACCAAATGGCGGTCTCGCGAGCGCAACCTAATCACCCAGGCTGGGTGCAAGCGCACAGGCTACCGGGAGCAACGGCCCGTATCAGGTGCAGTTGCTCCGTCTTGACGATAACCTATCCCGTGGATACGGGCGCTACTCCCCGACAAGCAGGAAATATCGGTATGTTATAATCCCGTCCGTAAAATGCTTAGTCGATAATGCCGAAGGAGGGAATTGAACCCTCATGGGCTAAGCCCACACGAGTTTGAGTCGTGCGCGTATGCCAGTTCCGCCACTCCGGCGTAAGAGCGTCCCCCAGTATAATCATTCCCTTTTATAAGGTCAAGATGAAATTAGGAATCATTGGCTTCCCCCAATCCGGTAAAACAACCATTTTCAACGCGGTCACACGCGGCAACACGCCCACGAACGCCTCGGCCGGCCGCTTTGAAGTCCATACCGCTGTTGTCGACGTTCCCGACCCACGCGTGGACACCCTCTCGGCCATGTTCAAGCCGAGGAAGACCATCTATGCCAAGGTCACTTATGCTGATATTGCCGGGTTGGATAGCGGCTCGGCCAAGACCGGCATTTCGGGACAACTGCTGAACCAGTTAACGCAAATGGATGGCCTTATTCACGTGGTCCGCTGTTTCGAAGATGAAAATGTGCCCCACCCATTGGGCAGCGTTAATGCAATTCGCGATATCACAGCCATGGACAGCGAACTGCTGCTCAATGACCTGATCGCGGTAGAACGCAAGCTCGAACGTCTGGTCGAGGAACGTAAAAAGGGTGGCACGGACAAAGTGGCCAACGAACGCCAGACCGCATTATTCACACGTCTTCATGAAATCCTTTCGGACGAAAAACCTCTGCGAGGGGTGGAGATATCTGCCGAAGAAGAAAAAATGCTCTCGGGCTTTGGGCTGCTGACACGCAAACCTCTGCTGGTGTTGCTGAACCTGGGAGAGGGGCAGGCTGCTCCGGATGTGGAGAAAGTGACCGGGTCCACGGTCGTTGCCCTGCAAGGAAAATTAGAGATGGAGATCGCGCAATTGCCGCCAGACGACGCGGCCATGTTCATGCAGGAATATGGGATCACTGAACTCTCCCTCAACCGGATGGTGGCCATTTCCTACGACCTGCTCAACCAGCAATCCTTCTTTACAGTGGGGGAAGATGAAGTACGCGCCTGGACAACCAAACGGCAGGCCACGGCCTGGGAAGCCGCCGGGGAGATCCACACCGATATCGCCAAAGGATTTGTCCGCGCAGAAGTGGTGGCCTGCCAGGATCTGCTCGAATTGGGCAGTATGGCCGAGGCCAAGGCCAAAGGTAAATTACGGTTGGAGGGCAAGGAATATATTGTTAAAGATGGGGATATCATGCACGTCCGATTTAATATTTAATTCATTGTTTATTGGTACCATTCTCTAACGAAGAAGGGAGTATCGAATGACTTATAAACTTTCGCCCTGGAGCCTGAACGACCTCTTCCCCGGACTCGACTCCCCGGAGCTGGAAGCGGCTTTTAAAGACCTGGATTCGCAGGTGGCCAGTTTTGAGAAATTACGCCCGCAACTCAAAGCGGATATGCCAGTCAGCAGTTTCCTGGAAATTGTCAAGGATTCCGAAGAATCCACCAGGCTGGCCTACAAACTCTATTCCTTTGCCAGCCTGGCCTTCGCAGCCGATACCCAGGACCAATCCATCCAGGCATTGCTGGGGCGCATGCAGCAATTCATGGCAGAAATGGAGAACCGCGTCCTGTTTTTCAGCCTGTGGTGGAAAGACCTGGACGATGCCAATGCCAAACGCATGATGGAAGCTTCCGGAGATTACCGTTATTACCTGGAAGAGATCCGCCATTTCAAACCGCACACGCTCAGCGAGGCGGAAGAGAAGGTCATCAACCTGAAGAATGTGACCGGCTCGAATGCCCTCATTACGCTTTATGACGCCATCACAAACCGGTATGTGTACACGATTAAAGTGGATGGCAAGAAGAAGGAATTGACGCGGGGTGAATTAAATGTGTATATCCGCGGGGCTGATCCGGATCTGCGCGCCAAAGCTTACCAGGAGCTCTATCGAGTCTATGCCGCAGACGGACCCATCCTGGGGCAGATGTACCAGACCGCCGCCCGTGACTGGCGCAATGAAAACCTATCCATGCGTAACTTTGCCAGTCCCATCGCGGCGCGCAACCTTGGCAACGACATCCCGGACGAAGCCGTGGAGGCATTACTAAAAGTCTGTGAGAAGAATGCAGAAATGTTCCAGCGGTACTTCCGGCTCAAGGCGAAACATCTCAAGATGGAGCGCCTGCGCCGGTATGACATTTATGCACCGCTGGTCAAATCCGATAAAACCTACGAATTTGACCAGGCAGCCGGAATGGTATTGGACTCATTCACCACTTTCAACCCCGAGTTCGGGAAACTGGCCCAACGTGTCTTCGACGCCAACCACCTCGACAGCGAGGTCCGCAAGGGCAAGCAGGGCGGGGCCTTTTGCGCCAGTGTTACGCCGGAAATAACCCCCTGGGTAAAGCTCAATTACCAGGGTAAAGCTGATGACGTGGCTACCATGGCTCACGAACTCGGCCATGCCATCCATTCCATGCTGGCTTCGCACCACAGCGTTTTCACGTTTCACTCTTCCCTGCCGCTGGCAGAGACCGCCTCAACTTTCGGCGAGATGATGTTGGTGGACCGTTTACTGTCCGACGAGAAAGACGCATCGGTACGGCGGGATATGCTCTTCCGCCAGGTGGACGACGCCTATGCCACCATTTTACGCCAGGCCTATTTTGCCTTGTTCGAGAAACAGGCGCATGAAATGGTCATACAGAATGCATCGGTGGATGAGCTCTCAGCCGCCTACATGGAGAATTTGAAAAAGCAATTTGGCGAGGCGGTGGAAATCAGCGAAGAGTTCAAGTGGGAGTGGGTCTCCATCCCTCATATTTATCACACCCCCTTCTACGTTTATGCCTATGCTTTCGGACAGCTGCTGGTCTTTTCGCTCTACCAACAATTCAAGGCGGAAGGCGAGGCTTTCAAGCCGCGTTATGTGAAAATCCTTTCAGCCGGCGGTTCCGAGGCTCCGGCGAAGATATTATCCGAAGCCGGCATTGATATCCGCTCGGAAAAGTTCTGGCAGGGCGGTTTCGACGTGATCAATGGTCTGATAGACCAGCTTGAAAAAATGTGAAAATAATAGAGCGGTTCTCAATGAACCGCTCTACTTTTATAAAAACTTTCGAATATCCACATAGCTTAATGACGTTTAGAAAGAATTCAAGTAGGTAAGGTATATTGTAAAAGGATTGTAATGAACCGTATGCGGACCCGGCTGTTTTGCATCATCTTCCTGGCGGCGTTATATCTGTCGGCTTGCCAGGTCGCCATTCCAGGGGCGACACCCACTCCAACACTCCTTCCCAGCCTGACGGCGACCTTTACCGGGACTTCCACACCCACGGAGACAGCCACTTCCCTGCCCCCGACGGCCACAGTCACACCGGCGCCATTGGCGAAACGAGTGCTTATTCTGAGTCTCGACGGCCTGAGAGCCGATGCCGTCACACAATCGCCGATGCTGAACTTAATGGCACTGATGCAAAATGGCGCCTATACTCTCAATGCTCAAACAATATTTCCGAGTGCCACCCTGCCGGCACATGCCTCCATGCTGACCGGCCTGTGCCCCGCCAAACATGGAGTGGATTGGAATGATTATTTACCGGAACGCGGCTTTGCCAAGGGGCCCAGCCTCTTCGACCTGGCACATGCCGCCGGGCTGGAAACGGATATGGTGGTGGGCAAGCAAAAACTGGTCCAGGTGACCGACCCGGCCAGCGTAACCCACTTCACCCTCATCAACGACCGGGATGTAGTGATCACCCAGAAGATCCTGGAAAACTTCCCGGATAATTTCGGCGTGCTGTTCATCCACTTCCCCACTCCCGACGCCATGGGAGATGTATATGGCTGGCCCTCCAGGGAGTATTGGGATGTGCTGCGCCAGGCTGACAAAGCGCTGGCGGACCTGCTCAAAGCGCTGGACGATAGAGGCCTGCGAAATGAGACTTTGATTATCGTCACAGCCGACCATGGCGGACATGGCATGAGCCATTACACCAACGATCCCCTGGATATGACCATTCCATGGGTGATTTCGGGGCCAGGGGTCAAACCCGGAGAGTTGAAAGTGCCGGTGAATACCACCGACACGGCGGCTACGGCGGCGTGGGCATTGGGGCTGCCCCTCCCGGCCAATTGGGACGGAATTCCGGTTTACGAGGCTTTCGGATTAACCTCGCCGGCGCGGCCGGACCCGCGTTGTCCATAAGGAACTCGTAGTAACGACTTTAGTCGTTCCTACGAGTTCACAAAAACGGAGAGACCTATGCAAACTGTCGTCACCCTTTCAGAACTAAGAACGGCGCGGGGAGCGCTAAAGGGACCGGTCGGCCTGGTCCCGACGATGGGATACCTGCACGCCGGCCACATCTCATTGGCCAGGCAGGCGCGGGCGGAGTGCGCCAGTGTGGCGGCGAGCATCTTCGTCAACCCGACCCAATTCGCTCCCACGGAAGACCTGGCGAAATACCCGCGTGACCTGCCGCATGACCTGGCCCTGCTGGAAGCTGCCGGCGTAGACCTGGTCTGGACACCCACAGCGGAAATCATGTACCCGGCCGGGTACCAGACCTGGGTGGAGGTGGAGGGGCTGACCAGGGGATTGGAAGGCGCAGTCCGCCCGACCCATTTCCGCGGCGTAACGACGATCGTGGCCAAGTTGTTCAACGCCGTTCAGCCGGACAAAGCGTATTTCGGTCAGAAAGATGCCCAACAGGCGGCCGTACTCCGGCAGATGGTGAAAGACTTGAATTTCCCAATCGACATTATCGTGTGCCCGATCGTACGGGAGGCAGACGGGTTGGCCATGTCGAGCCGGAATGTTTATCTCAATCCCGAGGAACGGCGGGCGGCCACGGTGCTCTTCCGGTCCCTGAGTGCGGCCAGGGCTGCATATGATCAGGGGGAGCGAGATGCGGAAACATTGCGACAAACTCATGAAAAAGAGCCTGGAGGCAGAGCCGCTGGCAAGGATGCAGTATGTCTCCTGCGCCGATTACGATACGCTGGAGGAACTGGAGAAGGTAACGGGAAAAAGCCTGCTTTCGATGGCAGTTTATATGGGGAAGACAAGATTGATCGATAATTTCGTCCTGGGGTAATACTGCAGGGGAAGCCCTGTCCAAAAATGTCACCCCTGAAGTGCATATGGATCAGGCGGCAGGCGGCCAGTCACTCTTGCGAAAAATGGCGCTAGGGAAGAGAAGAGCAGTCAGGCCTTCGGTCCGCCCCTATGAACTATATGACCATCTCTGTTTAATATCAATATTTGTCCCAGTGCAGGACGCTTTCCAGCGGCCGCTTCTCGATAGTCGGCCATTCCTCAGCCACCCCAACCGGAACCAGGGCCAGCAGTCGTTTCCCTTTGGGAACCCCCAGGAGGACTTTAAAATCTTCTTCATGGGGCAGCGAATCCCCTTCCACCCAACATGACCCGTATCCCAGGGCGGTGCTGGCAACCAGCATGTTCTCGATCGCGGCGGAACCGTCCTCCACCCACCAGCGCGAGTAAGGGTCGAGTACAACGGCAATGATCGCACCGGCCTTTTTCATCCATTTTCCAACCACGATGAGCCGGTCAATCATCTCCCGGTCCGTAATGACGATGAAGTCCCACGGCTGGCGGTTGCTGCCGGTGGCAGCCAGGCGGCCGGCATCGACAATTTTCTCGAGATCTTCGCGAGGGATGGACACGCCGGTAAAAACCCGGACACTGCGCCTCTTTTTGATAGCTTCCAATGCATCCATAAAAACGACTCCTAAAAGATAAACACGACGGGCACAACGGAAATAGAAAGAAATTCCTTTTGCAGGTAATTTAATAAGTCAGGCCGTGGCCGAAGGGGAAGAGCGGGTTTTCCGAATCGCAGGGTAGATCTTCCTTTTGTTTCCTGACCGCTTCCATGGAAGAAGGCATTTCGAAAGGCAATTTGCCGCCCGGGTGGAAGCGGCCGAAGACAATGTCGAGCACGGCCGAATCGGCGGCGCCGAAATCGGCCAGCAGAGCCGCACTCTTCCCGGCGATCTCGGGAATGACCGCCGGGCGGTCCAGGGTTATATCCACAATGGTGGGGAGGCGGTCAAGCAGGCTGAGGATGCGCTCCTTTTCCGGGCTTTTGAAATCCAGGTCGCCGGCATGGAAGACACTATCCAGGAAACCTTGACGCTGCTCGAAAGGAGCGTCGAGACGGATGATGGCAAACTCGGCCTCATCGACCGTCTGGACGACCTGACCATACCGGGCGGCTACTTCGGGCTGGATGCCTTCCACATAGATGCGAGGCTTGCCTTGAAGCGGGAGAACCTTTCCCTGCGGAGTTTCAGCGTTTTTCAAAAGCACGATGGATTTCCGTTGGGCCAGCTCGCCGGCCTGGCGGAACTCGGCCTTGCCGACAACTTGATCGGCTATTTCTGGTTTCAGATAGGGACGGTCGAACAAGCCGAGACGGAATTTATCCCTGAGCAGGCGGCGGACGGACTGGTCGATGCGCTCCAGGCTGATCTGGCCGCTCTTGACCAGGGCGACAACAATTTCGGGGCAGGCCTCACCGCCGAACTGGTCAACGCCGGCGTCAATGGCCTTCTTAATGCGCTCTTCCGGAGTCAGGTCTTCCACCCCCCAGCATTTGGCTTCCATGATGACCTGCCCGTTGACCTCCACCGAATGGATGAGCAGCCAGTCGGTGCAGACGACGCCATCGAAGCCGTATTTTTCGCGCAACAGGCCGGTAATGACATCCTTGTTGAAGCCGAAACCGACTTCTTCGAGCGGGAGACCGAGCGGACGACCGTAGTAGGGCATGATCATGGCCGTGCCGGCCTCGAAGGCGGCCTCAAAGGGGATCAGATGGTAGTCGAAATTATTGCCGGGGTAAACCTGGTCCTTCCCATAGGAAAAATGAGGGTCCTCGCCATCCTTCTGCGGGCCGCCGCCGGGGAAATGCTTGGTCATGCAGGCCACACTCTGTGGGCCGAGGCTTTGGCCCTGGAAACCGCTAATGTAAGCATAGACCATGCGGGAGGTCAACTCGGCATCTTCGCCGAAGGTGCCGTTGATGCGGGCCCAGCGAGGCTCGGTGGAAAGATCGGCCATGGGATGGAGAGCGGTGCGGATGCCAACGGCAAGGTATTCCTGGCGGGCGATGTCACCGAATTGCTGCACCAGGCCGGCATCGCCGGTGGCGGCCAGGCCTATCGGCTCTGGCCAGCGGGAATAGGCTCCGCCGCCGTAGCCGGTGGCGGGGTTTTTGCTGAAGGCGTGAGCCGGGTCGGAGGAGATGGTCACAGGGATGCCCAGGCGGGTGCATTCGGCCAGTTTCTGCAGGTGGTTGTGCCATTCGGCCATCTGCCTGGGCGGGGCGACCTGATAGACATTGAAGTGGTTGATGAGGCGCCCGGCGACCAGATCGGAAGTGGGAATGGGATTGAAAGGGCCGAACTCTTCGACCAGGGTGCCGTCCATGTTCATGCCGATCATGGTATGGAACATCAGGCCGGCCTTCTCTTCCAGGGTCATCTGGGAGAGCAGGTCAGCCACGCGCTCTTCGATGGGCAGGCGGATATCCTCGTACGGATCGAGGCGGCCGTTCTTATTCAAGTCACGGAAGGTGACGCCATTTTTTCTCAAGATGGGGGCTTCAGAGTCGGGGTTGGAGGGGTTCATGAGGTCTCCTTGGGGAAAAAACTTATTACTTAAATATGCACGATTTCCAGATTGTGCCAAGCCCTGGCCAGGCGCTCGGCGACGAGGCGGCGATGACAGTGGTCAGGCGTCGCTTCACTGCAGAGCAGACAGCCTGTGACGGTTTCAAATATTGAGCGGTCCAGATGCGGCGGGGATATTCCTTTCATCCATGAGGGCTTCAAAACGGGTTGCGTAATCGGTCCAATCCTTGTTTTCACGGTAGCTGCTCATGAGTTCTCTGGTGGGGGCCAGAACAGGCAAATAGAGGTATTGGCAGCCTCCGGCCAATTCATTCAGGAAGTAGGGAAGATCCTCCTGGCGGGCAAAACCGGCCAGCTGTCCGTGAGGGTTGATGCGAATATCGATCAATCGCTGAACGCCATGGTTAAGCAAGAGGCTGAAGAACTGTTGAGCGGATTTTTGGGTGAAGCCGATGGTATAGAGTTTCATCAATTCCATGTATTGTGATGCACTCTACAAAAATCTTGCTGGTAACTCAAGCAAAACTGTCTATATTTGCTCGAAATGGTCAACGGGGATGACGAAGATGGTGGCGCGTTTCTGGCCCTCGGCAGCCGGGGTGCAGGTCTGGCGCAGCACCTGGATGGCCGGGTCCACCTGCTCGGCTTCCAGGCCGATGAGCAGGGTGGTCATGCCTCGCCTGAGCAATCCGCCGGTGGAGGCTACGCGGGTGACCCGAAAATCGGCCGAGGTGAGCGCCTGGGTGACGTTTTCAGAGTCGAAATCATGGACAATCGCAAGGATCAGTTTCATGGCTAGATCTCCTCATAACGTTCCACCGGCACGGCAAACACTTTGGCTCCGCCCACGGTGACCGGCACCGGCGTCGGGAGCGGCAGCGGCGAACCCTCCAGCGGAATGGCCAGGTATTCCACGCGCTGGCGGCAGGATTTACGCAGGGCCGACAAAGCCTCTTCCTCCATCCCCTCCGGCAGGCCAATTAGCAGGGTGGCATTCCGGCGGCCGAGGAATCCACCGGTGCTGGCCAGATGAAAGATCGGCACTTCCAGCAAGGCCAGGGCACGCTCGGCCACGTCCACGTCCTGTTCCTGGACGATGGCGGTCATTAGAAAACGGATCTGAGGATGGTCCATGAGGCCTCCTTAGGGCGGGTACATGGATTCGCCCTTATCACAATGAGGAAGTTTATCCTTTTAAGTCCGGCTCTTCACTTCTGATGCCAGGCGCATCTCTGTTTGGAGCCTTCTTACATCAATCATTAGTGACAACTGCATCGGTTGGGTCGTCCAGGGTGAGCGTCTGCCCATCCGGGAAGATGACAACCGTTTGTTCGGCCAGGCGAGTTACCGTCAGGCCTCTATATTTTACCGTAACTGGCCATGGAAATGGGTTCTTTCCGCTCAAGGTAATGCGGCGCGGTGAACCAATCCGGACCCCCAATACTTCCAGGAATAACCCCAGCGGCGCGAGACCTTGAAGCGGATTACGATCCCCAATACCCGCACCGGTCATGGCGTGATAGGTGGACGAAAAAGTGTGCTGCTTCTTTAGATTCCGGATAACGGCCGACATCAACCTGAAGCACAGCTGAGCCGCTTCAGCCCGCATGCCATAGGCCAGCAGGCCCTCGCCGACGAGAGTATTCCAGGGAAGGTGGACGGCCCGGCAGATCGGATCCATCTCTTCGATATCTCTCGGAGCAAGTTTACGGCCATAAGAAAAGATGGAGGCCGGGCAGGCCGGAATGCCAAACGGCCTGCCAAAGCGGCCGGGACTAAAAAGCGTCTGAGCAGTGAGCAGTGCAGCCCGGTGCGGGTCGGGGATACCGGCCCACAGCGGCAGGAACAGGGTGATATCTTCAGCAGAAAAATCCGCCACCATTATGGAGATGTGGTCGCGTTTTTCCAGGCCGGCGATTTCAACCTGGCTCAAGGTGGTATAGAAGTTGCGACTGGTGGCCACCGCCAGGCTGGATCCCCACTGAAAATCCATCCGGCCAAGGTTCTCGGTCAGGGAGGTTTCGCCATTTTTCCCGTGGAGGACGATTTCCGGCCGGCGGGTGGTCTCGCCTTTTAAATCCATCCGCACGAGCAAACGGACAGGCTGTGGGAAGGACCAGTTCAGCGCCAGCGTTCCGCTGCTGCGCAAACCGCCGAGGGATTTGCCTGAAGGGCTCAGATGAGTCTCGCGATCACGGTTATGATACAGGTTGGTCTCTTCATTCCAACATGTTTCGGTCAGGCGGCGGAGTTCTCCGATCTTCTGTTCGAGCCGTTGGCGTTCCTGGAGCCGGCCAAGAGCCCCCGCAATATTTGCCAGGGATTGAAACTCATAACAGAGCATGGCCGCCAGGGCCGGACTTTCGACAGCTGAGAGTTCAGCCCCCTGGCTGCCTGCCCGCCAGACTGTAAAAGCCGGGTTATCTTCCAGGCCAGTCTGCAGGGGATGATCCCATTCCGGAAAGCCATCGCCATCCCGGTCATGTTGCGGGCCGAACCAAGAGTCGGCAAAGGCGTTCAATCCCGGCTCGACCTCATGCAAAAAGTTGAGGTCCTGTGTGCGTTGATAAGTCTGCCAGGCGAGACCAGCCAGAAGTGGAGCTGCCAGCCAGCGCCCGCGCTGGCCTGCCAGACCGGGTTTCCAATTTACAGCACCGTCGGGGGTCTGGGTGGCGAGGAAGTTACGAACAAGGCCCGCAGCCAGTTCCGGCGCTCCGGGCAGCAACCCGGCCAGGTAGCCGGCTTCAAGCGGAGATTGCCCACTCCAGGCAGGCGAATAATCGTTCCCATCTCCGCGGGGAGAATACCCCTGATCCGGCTGGCGGGAGAGAACGAAAGAAGGGAACGGGAGATGGCGACTGGCCCCAAAGAACAGGCTGAATGCCGCCTTCTGACTGAAAGCGAAGGCCGCGTCCCAGGCCGGATCGCCGGTGAAAATCTCCACCGTGTGAGCCGCGTTGATCCCTTCGATCCTGGCACGGTTGGCATCCCAGGGAAGGGCCACCGTGAGGCGAGCCTGTTCCAGGGATTCCTTCGGAGTGCCAAGAGCAGCCTGGGCCCATGTCAGCGAGCGCACGCCGCCTTTTTCCAGGGCCAGATTGAGGGCCAGGGACGGATAGAGACCGGGGCCGGGTTGAGGTCCCCCGGTCAGGAAAATCACCGGGCAAAGGTCCGCGGTACGCCCGGCCAGGACATTCACCGATTGCTTTGGCAAGGGGGCAAAAGGGATGCCTTCGTCCAGCGGGACAAGCTGTACGCATAGTTCCAAAAAAATGGAAACGGGGCCATTGGTGTGGTTTGTCACGGTAAAACGGCCGGCACAGGTATGGGAACTGGGAACCGAATATTCGGCAACAACGTCTATACCGTGGAATGGTGAAAAATCCAGCAGGAGGAAGTTTGGGTAAAAGCGGCGCAGGCGCGGCGCGAGAGAAAAAATGGCCGGGTCGGATACGGTCTGGCTGCCGAGTGTAAACCTGGGAAAGATGCGCATGGAGCGTGCGCGCAAGCCATAGGTCGTGCGCAAAGCCAGCGCAGGCGGGTCGCCGCCGCCGGTTACAAGCTCCCAAATATGATCGTTGACAAAATCCGGAACGCACAGGCGAAAGTCAGCTGCAATGGTAAGTTCCAGCGGGTCACCTGGTCCAAGAGTCCATTCACGCATATGTAAAGTATACGGGCCTTTGCACAGAAGGTCAAAGGATTTGTGCTAGAATAATCATCATTTGGTCTGAACGGAGATGCGAACGCTGCATCCCGATAAGGAATCGCATGTCAGAGTCTGAAGATCCACCCGAGAAATTCAATCGCATCATTCGATCCGAGGCTGAAACGCAGAACGAGCCGCCAGCCGAGGAAGTCACCCCCTCCAGAGGTACACCTCCCATCCGCCTCCCGGCGATAGATGAAAATGGAATGCCCCTCCCACGCCGGGTGGATGAAATAGACGTAAATGCCACGCGGGTTACCCCGGCCGCGTATGAGCGCACGCCCACGCCGGGCACGCGCCGCTCAGTTTCCGAGCGTCCCAAGATGGGCCAGACGAGGTGGAGCAGGGCACAACCCGTCCTCCCCAAGCGGTCCATGGACTGGCCACAAGCAGGAGGTTGTTTGCTGCGCGGATTGATCATTTCCCTCTTTCTTGTTATCGCGCTGGGACTGGTCATGACCGCAGTGGGAGTTTTTGAGTATTACTCCATTGCCTCCACCCTGCCAAGCGTAAGCGATTTACAGCAGCGCGCTTCCCAATTCGAGACAACCCGCATCCTGGACCGAAACGGGAATGTGCTCTATGAGATCATCGACCCGAATGCCGGGCGGCGTACCTACATCCCTCTCAATGAGATCTCCCCCTTTGTAGTTGCGGCGACGGTCTCCACCGAAGATAAGGATTTTTACTCACACGTGGGTTTCGACCCACTTGCAATCGTAAGAGCCTTCTGGCAGAACCTCACCAGCGGCGAGACCGTCTCAGGTGCATCGACGATCACCCAACAATTAGCGCGGGCGGTGCTCTTTACGCCGGAGGAACGAGGCCAACAGACCTATTTACGCAAAGTGCGCGAAGCCATCCTGGCATCCGAAGTCGAACGCCGTTACAGCAAAGACCAGATCCTGGAACTCTACCTGAATGAAATCTATTACGGGAACCTGGCTTATGGCATAGAAGCTGCTTCCGAGACGTATTTCAACAAAAGCGCCAACCAATTGAGCCTGGCCGAGGCGGCATTTTTGGCCGGCCTGCCTCAAGCCCCGTCGGTGTACGATATTTACTCCAATAAGGACGTTACCATGGTACGCTACCAAAGCGTAATCATGGGGATGCTTTCATTGAGCACCAGCCGTCATTGCATTTATGTCAGCAATAATCCCACCCCGGTATGTGTGGACGGTACGGCGGCTGCCAACGCCATCCAGGAAATACAGAACCAGACCTTCAACCCTCCAACCGCCTCGATGCGCTATCCCCATTGGGTCCAATTCATCCGGGGAGAGCTTGAATCCCGCTACGACGCGCAGACGATCTATCGTTCAGGCTTTAACGTCTACACTACGCTCGATCCAACCATGCAAGATGCCGCCCAACAGGCAGTCTCAACCCAGGTCAATGCGTTGGCCGACAAGCACGTCACGGATGGGTCACTCGTAGCCATCAGGCCCGCCACTGGAGAGATCCTGGCAATGGTCGGGTCGCCCGATTTCTACAACGATGCCAACGCCGGGCAGATCAACATGGCGGTAAGTCCTACGCGCCAACCGGGATCGTCCATCAAGCCGATCACATACCTGGCTGCCTTTGAAAAAGGCTGGACACCGGCTACCCTCATTTGGGACGTGCCTTCGGAATTCCCGCCTTCAGGTTTGCCCAACGACCCGAATCCGAAATATGTTCCGACCAATTTCGACCATAAATTCCACGGCCCTCTGACCGTGCGCACGGCCCTGTCAAATTCATTTAACGTACCGGCCGTAAAAACGCTGCAATTCGTGGGCGTGTACGGAGACACCGGCATGATCGCCATGGCCAAGCGATTGGGCATTACCAGCCTGACCCGCGACGACTACGGGCTTTCCCTGACGCTGGGCGGCGGGGAGGTGAGCCTGTTGGAAATGACAGGCGCATACGCGGTCATTGCCAATGGCGGGATGAAGGTACCGCCAGTGGGAATCTTGAAAATCGTGGATTACCAGGGTAAAACAGTCTATGAATACCAGCCGCCTGCCGGCGAGCAGGTACTGCGGCCCGAACACGCCTTCCTGATGGAATCCATTCTCTCGGATAGCGCCGCCCGCATCCCCACCTTTGGGGCGAACTCGATCCTGAACCTGCCCTTCCAGGCGGCAGTCAAGACCGGAACTTCAAACGACTCGCGCGATAACTGGACGCTTGGATTCACGCCCGACCTGGCTGTGGGAGTATGGGTAGGAAACGCCGATTACACCCCCATGGAAAATACAACCGGCGTGACCGGCGCCGGTCCCATTTGGGCTCAATTCATGACTTACGGCGTCAACCTGGTTACCGGCGGGCATCCGTCCTCATTTGTGATGCCAAAAGGGATCGAGCAGCGTACCATCTGCACGGTCTCGGGAACGCAGCCATCTCAATGGTGCCCGACCCAACGTGAAGAGTATTTCGCCGCTGACCAATTACCACTGCCTCCAGAAAATGATCTGTGGCGTAAAGTCCAGATAGATACCTGGACAAACCTGGAAGCCAGCCCTGAATGTACTTCCGATTTTACCGATGAAGTAATGGCGATCAATGTTACCGAGGAATGGGCAAAAAATTGGATCCGGCAGGAGCCACAGGGCCAGCAATGGGCCCAGGATATGGGATTCAGTGGTGCCATCTTTGTCCCTGACCGGAAGTGTACTGCCAGCGATCCACGCCCACACCTGCAGTTTGCAGGATTAGTGGACGGGCAAACCATTACACAGGATTCAGTGGATATCAGCATTGTGGCCGATGCCACCAGCGGATTCCAATTATGGCGTTTGGAATGGGGGACGGATCCCGGAAACCTGACGATTCTTTTTGGGGATGTGGCTGCTCCAATCCCCTCACCGACCAAGGTTTACACCTGGAATTTGACCGGGATGCCCGATGGGCAGGTTAACTTGCGTTTATATATGAAAGGCAGCGGGAATTCTTATGCCGATAAGAACATCCGCTTGAATCTGGTATTGCCCACACCCACGGCGACACCAACCTCTACTTCAACCCCCACGCCAACTTCGACGCCGATCCCGACCGAAACGCCCACGCCGCAGCCGCTCCCAACGGATACCCCGACCGTGCCGCCTGTACCAACGGAAACGCCAACGGAGACGGTTACGCCGGGCTAGGATTTAGCCTTCAATAGAGGAAAACAAGGATTTGGTCTTCCTGTAATCAGGGAAAAAACGGAGACCGCCCATTGCGGCGGTCTCCGGATAATTGATGTTCAAAATGCGAGAGCGGGATGTAATCCCGCTCCGCTTTTTAGCTGTCGTGATTGTCTTTATGGGGAAGCCAGGGGGCGCCAATCCGCATCGAAGTTCAGCGGCGAAATGGCCTCAATCTGAATGGGCGAATTGCCTGCCTCGATTTTCATAATATAAATATTGTAACCTTTTTTGTTCACATCAAACATATCGACACTTTCAAAGACCACCCATGAACCATCCGGTGAATAGCCGCTATGGTTGGCTCTAGTGCCGCTGCGCAGATGGGTCGCCTCTGTTTTGTCACGGTGTTCGTAATCGAAGAGCATCAACCAACCCAGTGTTTGACCGTTGGTCTCATTGAACAGAATGGTTTTCCCATCGGGAGACCAACCGGGGAGGAAGTCAAAGTTGTTTGGGCCGCGCGGGATCAACAATTTCTGACCGCGTCCAACATAGCTCATTACCCATATCTGCGGGGCATCGGTAAGCCGGCTATGGCCGGTATAGACGATCTGGCCTCCATCGGGTGACCAGGAGGGCTGGTAAGACTGGTCCGGCATAAAAGCGTCAGTGGATGCCTGGGTCAATTGCGTCACAGTATATTCGGGCAATTTCATGCTATAAATTTGAGCACTCCCATCCCGCAGGGAGGTGAAGGCGATGTATTGCCCATCGGGTGACCAGGCCGGATCAAAATCGCCTTCCTCGGAGAATGGGAGTTCGAGTAAATTGCTCCCATCGGCATTGATGATATATAGTCTTGCGCCGGGATGTTCATCCTGCCGCTCCAGACATGGAGCAACGAAAACAATACGCGAACCATCGGGCGACCAATCCGGTTGGCAGGCGCCATCAGGCATATTCGTGACTTGCTGCATGCCGCTGCTATCGATATTCACAATAAATATTTGAGGCGCGCCGGTCTGGTCGGATGCAAAGGCAAGCTGGCCGCTGCCGCCTCCCACAGGTGTGGAGGTTGGCGTAACCGTAGTCGTATTGGTCGGCGTTATGGACGGCAATACGAGCTCGGTCGGCGTAGGAGAGAGTGTTGGAGTTAAAGAAGATAAGGGTTGGACGGCTTTTTGAGTGGGGGTGGAGGTACGCTCTACCGCAACAGGATCATTCACAAGCGGCAAAGGTGAATTGAGCGCCACCGCCTCTGTAGTAGGGGTGGGAGTAACCAACATGGCCAGTAATGTTTTGGAGATCGGGGTCCAAAAAATAACCGCCGAAACCACTGCCGCAATAAGCAATATAATGATAAGGGAATAGAAAGCCCACCAACCGGAACTCCGGCGCTTTTTCCGGCGCGGCCGGGAAGGCGGCTTGACCGCTGGAGGCTCGCTTTCGGGAGGAGGCATCTCGCGAGCTAGCTTAGCGTCTTCATTAACCTCATTGGCCGGAGGAGGCGGCTCGATAATAATATCTCCCTCGAGCTTTTGAGTCTTGACATTAGTGGAGACAAGCGCCTGCTTGAATTCCTCGGCGGATTGGTAGCGATCCTCCGGGCGGACCGCCATGGCCTTCTCAATGGCAGAAGCCAGTTTGCGGGAGATATTCGGGTTGCGTTTGCGCAGAGGCGTCAGCTCGACATTATCCATGGCCCGCGCCAGGCCATCTTCGGGGATGACCCCGGTGAGGGCGGCGTAGAGTGTGGCACCCAGCGAATAAACATCCGTGCGCGGATCCGTACGGGCCGTGCCGTATTGCTCGGGCGGAGAATAGCCGGGCGTCATGGCACGCGCACCGGTCGTCGTCGCTTGGCTGCCTTTAACCAGTTTTGCCAGGCCAAAGTCCACGAGATAGATATGACCGTCCGGCGCGATGCGGACATTGCCGGGTTTGACATCCCGGTGGATGACGGATGGTTTGCGGGTATGGAGATATTCCAGCGCATCACACATAGCCACGCCGACCAACAGGGCTTCCTGTTCCGAAATGAAGCCCAAACGCTCCATCCGCTGGCGCAAGTCTTCCCCCTCTATATAATCCATGATCAGGTACTGGCCCTGATTGTCGATGACGAAATGGTCGGTTACGCGCGGCAGGTGAGCGTGGCGAAGGTTGGCCAGCAGGACGGCTTCCAAACGGAACTGGCGGGCATATTCATCGCTGGCAAAGAGATTCTCTTTAACCGCCACATCCACGCCCAGATTTTCATCCACGGCGCGGTAAACCGATCCCATGCCCCCCTGTCCAAGGATCTCGACTATTCTATAGCGTTTATGGAGGAGTGCTCCTCTTTCAAGAGTCGATCCCATGATAGACTAATTATATATCAGAGGTATCGGTTCCCGTATCATACAGTAAGGAAACCGTAATGTTGCTCTAGTTGACCTTTTCTGCCAACTTTAGCCGAATAAAACACCACGGCGCCCCTCCGGCTATCCAAAAACCGATCAATAGATAACGGATATAACGAAAAAAATAAGCCAGAACCGTCTCACCCGCGGGGAAGATAAATTTCAAACCATATCTGATGATTAGAACGCCCGCCGCGCCTGCCAAAAAGCGCAAGAGCAGCTGCCCCCAGGTACCTTTCGTCTGAAATCCACCCTGAAAATTGATCCAGGCCAGGCCGGCAAAAAGCCCAAAGACGGCCCCTGCATAAGTAAAATTATCCTGGAATGCAAGCGCCTGGGTTGCATAAGCAGCCCATTCCTGTGGTGGTTGCCAGTTGGTGGATTTCAACCAGGCCACTGGAATGAACGGCAGCAGGATGAGCACAAGGGAAGCTATAAAGGAAAGCAGGATCAGCCGGCCAAGGCTCTTCTTTTTAACCCAGGCAGTTACGGGTTCCCAAAAACGCAACACGAGCCAGAGCAGCCCGGCTCCCAGCAACAATCCAAGTAAAACATCATGAGGAAAGTGGACACCCAGATACAGCCGTGAAAGGCTGATCAATAGAATGAGAAGGATGGCAACCAACCAGGCCCACCATTTTCTCAAATAAGCGGCGATGATCCCCCAAATTACGGTAGCGCTCTGGGCATGATTCGATGGGACTCCGAAGGAGGTCTCCGAAGCCAGCCCTTTTACCATGGAGCTAATCCAGTATGGGCGAGGGCCATGGAAGGCGACTTTGAAGAAATAGTTGACGGAACTGCTGACCATTAAAATCACGGCTACCTGCATCCCCAAAGTGGTGCTGATACACCAGTAGATGATTGGCAACACCACCAGGAAAAAATCTTCCGTCCCCAGGAAAGAGAAGAATTTCATAGGTGCTTCCAACCAGGTTCCCAGCCCTTGCAACATGACAATTAACCGAACCCCGAAGTCCAAAACAGGTCCCATAAGGTCTCCTCACAGCAATTGACGAACTGCCAATCTTTATTGTACACTCAATGGATGCAACGCACTTCCGTCAGATTGCGGGATCTTCCTTCCGCAATCCTTTTGATGGTTTTGATACTGGTTTCCAGCCAACGACTCTATGCCACAAACTGGACCACCGGCCTGGGGATAGTGCTGCTTTTTTCCATACTGGGGACGTTCCTGGGCCTGACCCTCGGCGTAAGCAAGTTCAAACTTCCGGCTGTTCTCCTGCTGGCAGTTGGATACAGCCTCGTCCTGCTGCCGATGTTGTTCGTGTGGAACCGGAATGAAACCATGCCCTGGATGTTGCGCCTGGTCAGCCTGGCCGACCAACTGGCAATCTCGCTCGTTCAATTGTTCACTGCCCAACCTGTCGAGGAATCCACATTATTCATTGTTTTTGCCTGTATTGTTTATTGGATCATTGGGTTGACAGCCGGCTACAGGCTGACGCGCTACGGCAGTTTCGCGGCCGCGGTTGTGCCTGCCGGCGTGGTCCTGGTCATCATTCAATTATTTGATATGCGGATAGGGGACCGTGTTTTCATTCTGGCAGTTTACGTGTTCCTGTGTCTGCTCCTGTTGGGTCGATTGAGTTATGTCCGCAAGCGAAGCCTGTGGAAAGAAAAGCGAGTGTGGGTATCGGCAGAATCAATCACCGACCTGAATATCATGATTGGCGCAGCCGCGCTGGCACTGGTTGTGTTAGCCTGGGTTGCACCGGTTTCAGGCAGGCCAATTACCTCTGCCAGGGTCATGTGGGAAAATCTCACCCGCCCTATCAGGGAAAAACAACAAGACCTTAACCGGACGATCCAAAGTCTCCAAAGCAATCAAAAAGGCGTGGTTGAATTCTATGGCGACACACTTGGTCTCGGCCGGCAAGCCGAGACAGGCGAAGATACATACCTGCGCATCCGCGCCCCCCTTATCATCAGAGCCGACCGATTTTACTGGCGCGTGCGCACGTACGACCAGTATCAGAATGACCAGTGGTATACGAATTATGCTTTCGATGAACCCTTCACGCCAAACCAGGAGTCCCTGACGGTAACCGATCCTGAGGGGATAACGGCCGAATTCGTCATTTCCGCCCCCAACCAGAACCTGAGTACGTTGGTCACGCCGGACCGGCCAATCTGGATCAGCCGGGCTTCGCGCTTGACGTTTACGCCCTCCACGCCGGGAAGAATAGACCCGCTCATGTTCGTGGCCGACACAACCCTGTTGGCGGGCCAGAATTACCTCGTCCATTCCAATATCTTCCAACCAACGGAAGCCCAACTGCGGAATGCCGGCGTCAACTACGCTGCCTGGGTAAGCGACCATTACCTTGAATTGCCTGCAGACCTGTCGCCTGCAATTGGCAACCTGGCCCGCCAGATTACAGCCGGATTCGACTCCCCTTATGATAAAGCGGTTGCAATCACCAATTACCTGCGCACAAATATCACTTATTCAACCACCATCGGGACACCTCCACCCGGGCGCGACGTGTTATCCTGGTTCCTCTTCGTCACAAAGACGGGGTTTTGCAATTATTATGCCACGGCCGAGGTCGTGCTCTTGCGCAGCCTGGGAATCCCCGCCAGGATGGCCGTCGGTTTTGCCCAGGGAGAGTATGAACCGCCCAACCTGTACACGGTCCGGCGAAAAGATGCCCACGCATGGCCGGAAGTTTATTTCCCCGACAATGGCTGGGTGGAATTCGAGCCGACAGCCAGCCAGCCTCCGCTTATCCGTCCGGCAGGTGATAATTCATCCAATGGGCAGACACCCACTCCCACTGTGAAGGGGACACCCGCAGGCAACAATTCACAAGGTACGCCTCACCCGGTGGGAGAAGGTGCCGGTCCCGGCGCCGGAATTGCACAAATTTCGGTGACCCAATTGATGTACATCCTTTTATCCACCATAATTCTCCTCATAGCCGGTTATATCGCCTATTTTTTGGGTACCTTTGACAAATTAATCGCCTATTTCCGCCGAACATTCCAAAAACCCGTGCCGGTTGTTTTGAAAAAAACCATCGAAAACCTGTCCCTGACACCGCCGGTGTGGCTGGTCCGGTGGGCCTACCTCAGCGAGTTGACTCCTGCAGAGAGGGCATTTTCTATTGTCTATCGGAGCCTGCACTGGCTGGGCGGAAAGGCTTCGCCTGCCCAAACTCCCGCCGAAGCCGCGGCAGCCTTGAGCGGGTTGATACCGGTAGCTACCGAGGAAATCCATACCTTATTGGAGCAGGTCGAGCTTTCGCTTTACAGCCTGGGCCCGACCGACCTGTCCATCGCCCGAGGCGCGGCTGAACACATCCGGCGGGTGTCATGGCGGATGGCAATCCAGGCACGCTTGAGAGCTTTCAGGGGTATATTTAAGCTGCGATCCAGGCAAAAGAAACATCCCGATGCACCTTGATGATTCGGCCGCTTCGCGGTTAAATTACATCCTGCTGCAACCAAACCAGTTGGGATACGATAATTTGGGATGACCGGACGCAGGCCGGTTTTGCAAACCATGCGAGGAACCTTAAGAGAAAGCAATGAAAAACGAACCCCACGCGCCATTGAATGAACAGATCCAGGCCTTGAGCAAATTGACCGGGCAGATGCGTAGTTCCCTCCAGACTGTCCGTTCCAGCCTGCCGCCAGATACCCTGGAAGGACTTTCCAATTTGGAGAACAGGCTCTTCCAGGTCAGCAAGCAGGTGGTGGCGGTAGAGGAGGAGCGCAGCAAGCTCCTGGCTCTTGCCAGTACCACTCAGGCCGTCAACTCGTCCCTCGAACTTGACGAGGTACTGCAACTGGTCATGGATACCATTGTGCGCCTGACCGAAGCCGAGCGCGGTTTCCTGATGCTGCGGGACAACCGGGGGGATATGGTCATCCGCGTGGCCCGCAACTGGGAGCAGGAGTCTATCAACCCCAACGAATTCGCCATCAGCCGTACCGTGATGCAGCGTATCATCGACACTGGCGAACCTGTATTGACCACCAATGCCCAGGAGGATCCCCGTTTTGGCGGGCATGAGAGCATTGTGGCCTATAACCTGCGTTCGATCCTGTGCGTGCCTCTCAAAGCCAAAAACGATTTGATCGGTCTCATCTATGCAGATAACCGCATCCGCTCGGGCATCTTCACGGAGGCAGAACGGGATTTATTGAAAGTGTTCGCCAATCAGGCTGCCATTGCCATCGAAAATGCGCGCCTTTTTGCGTCAGTACGGCACACGCTGGACGAAGTCACCGGGCTCAAGAACCTGATGGACAATATTTTTGCCTCCATCGCCAGCGGTGTATTGACTGCGGATGTGCAAGACCAGATCACACTTTGCAACCGCGCCGCCGAATTCATCCTCGGGCAGACCATCAGCGAACTGGTGGGGCATCGTTTGAACGAAGTATTGCCATCCCTGGCCGGAGAAATCCAGCCGCACCTTGCCACTGTCCGCGAGACAGATAAGGCGATGCTGGGGCTGGAGATCACTCACAAAAACCCGGAGCGTGGAAACCAGGATTGGCGGCTCAATTTGTCGCCGCTCAAGGACGCCGACCAGGCTACTCAGGGCGTTGCCATTGTCCTTGATGACATGACCGAGCACAATCGCCTCCAAGCGCAACGCCGCCTGCTCGAGCGCATGGTCTCCCCGGCAGTCATCAGCCAAATCAATCCCGATAGTCTGCAGATCGGCGGCCAGGAACGCGACATCACCGTGATGTTTGCCGATATCCGTGGATTCACCGGCTTTAGTGAGACTCAATCTCCGGCGGAACTGGTGTCCGTGCTGAACTGTTACCTGGCTGCCGGCGCCGACGCCGTTTTGGCCGAGGAAGGCACGGTGGATAAATTCCTGGGTGACGCGGTCATGGCCTGGTTTAATGCGCCACTGCCACAATCCGACCATACCCTGAGGGCTGTACGTGCGGCACTTCGCCTCAAGAGTGCGGTTGAAAAGCTTCATACCGAACTTCCCCCGGAGGCGCACCTTTCGTTTGGAGTGGGCATTCATTATGGAAAGGCCGTCCTGGGTTGGATCGGGACAGAGAAACGTCTCGAATATACCGCCATCGGAGATTGCGTAAACACCTCCAAAAGAATCCAGGAAAACGCCGCCAAGGCGCAAATCCTGATAAGCAAGGAAGCCTATGAGCGGGTTAAGAATGATGTTGAGGCAAGACCGTATGCCCCCCTGCATGTCAAAGGGAAAAGCCAGATAGTGGAAGTATACGAGCTGGTTGGACTAAAATAAGGGTATGCCCTGATCGCACAATTACAGGCAGGTGCAGGACAAAGCAAAACGAGTGGCAGAAATCCGCCACTCGTTTTTTTCTTCTTAAAAATCTATGACTGCGGGGCCGGAACGAGCCACCAGAACAGGAAGCCGGCCACAAGCGCCAAAGTTGCGCCAAAGAAGAATGGCGCGGATGGGCCAAAGCCGTTCCAACCAAAGGCACCCTGCCAGAGCAGACCGGCAATTGCCGAGGCGGGGAAGGCCATCAGTCCGATGGCGGCGTTATAGAGGCCGTAGGCTGTACCACGCCGGTCGGCCGGCACCAGGTCAGCTATGAATGCCTTGGCGGAGCCCTCCGTGGCGGCATAATAGATCCCATACAGGCCGAAGAAGGTCCAGATCTCCCAGCCGGTCTTCGACAATGCAAAACCCAGATAAACCAGGCCATAGGCGATCCAACCGCCAATGATCAGACGCCGCCGTCCGATCCTGTCGGAAAGGGCTCCCAACGGGCCGGCCAGAACCGAATAAATCAGGTTGAAAGTCAACAGCATGAGCAGGATCTGCAAGACACTCAGGCCGCGGTTCTGCCCCAACAAAATAATGAAAGCATCGGAGGAATTGCCAAGCGTGAAGAGGATCAGAACCAGCATGAAAAGCTTGAAACGATTGTCCATGCCTTTAAGACTTAATACTGGAAATTCTGATTTTTTTCGAACGCCGGTCTCTTTAGCCCCTAAAGCCAGAATTATGACAGCCAGCACAGCCGGGATGATGCTGACTAAGATCAGGATCTGGAAGGTATGGCGGGTGAGAACGGCCGAGCTGCGTTCGGTCAGCCAGACGATCACGGCGGCAATCAGCACGCCGATAAAGGCCCCGGCCGTGTCGCCAGCGCGGTGAACACCGAAGGCCAGGCCGCGCTGTTTTTCATCAATGCTATCCGCCACCAAAGCATCGCGCGGAGCAGTCCGAATACCCTTGCCGAACCGGTCGGCCACGCGCACTCCCAGCACCCATCCCCAGGCATTGGCAATGTACAGGAAAGGCTTGGCAATGGTAGAGATGGCATAACCGAGAACGGTCAGCCACTTGCGCTCGCCGAGCCTGTCCGAGAGGCCACCGGAATATATCTTCATCAGGCTGGCAGTAGTTTCAGCCAGGCCGTCAATCAATCCGATGACGGCCGTCCCGGCCTTGAGTACATTGGCCAGGAAGAGCGGAACCAGGTTGAAGATCATCTCAGAGGAAATATCAGTGAGGAAAGAGGTTGCAGTCACCACCCAAACGTTGATCGGCAAGCTGCGCAGGCCGGATTTCTTTTCTGCATTGTTTGTCATGGTTTATTCCTTGGGAGAGATTTCATTCAAAAGTTCGTCCGCCTTTTGCCTGCCCCTGGCGAGCAGTTGAACGCCTTTGCGAGTGGCGGTGTAATACTTGCGTACCTTGCCATTCACAGTCTGCTTTTCGCAAATTAAATAGCCTTCTTTTTCCATCGAATGGAGCAGAGGATACAGCGTACCGGGGCTTAGTCGGTAACCATGGCGCTCCAATTCAACCATCAATTCCAGGCCGAAGACAGGCTCATTGGCGGCGTGGTAAAGGATATGAAGTTTCACAAAGCCCTGGAAAATATCGCGGAACATGATATCGGCTTTCGTTATCGAGAATCTGATATTATAATCAGTTCTGACTTTATGTCAATGCAGGCAGACGATAATGGCATTATCAGGGAAATAATCTTCTTGCCTTGACCTCGGCCACTGCATCGGGACGATAACGATACAGCCGGGCCGGGCGTCCTTCGCCGGTACGCAGGTGGGAGGTCAATTCAATAATGCCGGATTGGAGCATACGCCGCCGGAAGTTGCGCTTATCTAATTTTTCATCCAGAATAATCTCATAAGTATGTTGCAATTCGGAGAGGGTGAACTCGGCCGGCAAGAGTTGGAAGCCAACGGCAGTGTATTCCAATTTATAGCGCAGGCGGCGCAAGGCGTAAGCCAGGATCTCAGCATGTTCATGCGCCAGGGAAGGAGCCTGCCACACGGGTGTCCAACGGACAGGCTTACCCGGGACGAGACCGGCCTCCGCAGGGATGATGGCAAAATAAACGACACAGACGGGTGCCTGATTTTCAGCGCCGTAAGTGAAGAGTTGCTCGAGGTAGGTCTTTGGCCGGTCGAGCAAAGCAGCAATGGCGCGTTCGGCTGCATGTTCCAGCCCTTCCTGGCTGCCCAATTCAGAGCCGGGAAGCTCCCAGGCCTGCACGGGAGAAGCCAGTAGCACTTGCAGAGTTTCATCAGCCAGGCGGAACAGGACAACGTTGACCAACAGGGGACGTTCGATCAAGGTTTGCCTCCACGGGCAGGGAACCTGGCAATTGCATACCAGAGTGCCCCCAGCAACGGCAGGAGGCCGATCAACACAAGCATGAATTCACCTGACCCGCGCCCTTCCAGGATGAAAAACAGGCCCAGGCCTGCCAGGATGGGCAGGATCATGAAATATCTAATCCAGCCATATACAGGCAAATTCTCGCCGCCCGCCCCGAGGGTGCTCTGGAAGAATAACCACGCTCCGGCAAAGAAAAACACTAACCCAGTGATCAGCTGCCTGGCGCCCTCGGGTCCGGCGGTCTTTGAGATGATGTTCCCCAGTCCAGTCATGGCCAGCCATGCGCCTATGCCGCCGCACAGGATGCCAAGCAGGATGTCTTCACCATGCCTGCGCATTTTATTTCAACCTCGGGATCCAGCGCGGCACCGATCTGCAATATTCCTCATAGGCCGCTCCAAAGGTTTTGCGCAGGTGCGGCTCTTCGTAAAGATAAACGAATAGAACCGAGGTCGTTAGTACCATCCAGACCACCACGGCTGCCAGGCAAATCACAGGTACCAGGATGAAGAAGAGACCGGTATTGATGACAGTCACATGTATCTCCCTTACCTGATATCTACCCGCGTTTCTTTAACCAGCTTAGTAGTTTATCCACCGGCCAGGCATTGATCACATCTGTCTTTGTCAGCCAGGCGCGCCGGGCAATGGCCACGCCGAAGGGCAGCAGGTCAAGGTCGGCTTCGGAGTGAGCGTCGGTATTGATGCTGAGGGGAATACCCATTTCTTTTGCACGGCGGGCAGTGGCATCATCCAGGTCGAGGCGGAGAGGGTGAGCATTGATCTCCAGGGCCACGCCGCTTTCGGCCGCGGCAGCCAGGACGGCCTCCATGTCCAGGTCAGCACCTTCACGGTCGGGGAATAAGCGTCCGGTGGGATGGCCGATAATATCCACGTGAGGGTTGCGGACGGCGTTCAGCAGGCGCTCCGTGACCTTCTGGCGCGGCTGGCGCAGAGAGGAGTGCAGCGAGGCCAGCACCAGGTCCAGCGTGGCAAGGAATTCATCCGGATAGTCCAGCGTGCCATCGGCCTTGATCTCCACTTCTGTGGCGTGCAGGATGCGGATGCTGTCACCCAGAGCGCGTTGGGTCTTCTTGATCTCGGCCTGTTGCTCGGCATGGCGCTCCAGGCTCAGCCCGTTGGCCACTCCCAAACTGACCGAATGGTCGGTGAAGGCAATGACTTTGATGCCGCGCCTGGCAGCGGCGCGGGCCATCTCCAGCATACTGAGTTTCCCATCGCTCCAGTTGGAATGGACTTGCAGGTCGGCATGGATGTCAGCCTGTTCGATCAGCTTCGGCAATTTCCCGGCCTGGGCGGCCTGGACCTCACCGTGGTCCTCCCGTATCTCGGGAGGGATCCAGGGCAGGTCCAGGGCGGCATACACCTTCTCTTCGGTGTCACAGAAAATCTCGCCGGAACCATCGGTGCGGAGGAGGGCGTGTTCGGAAAGTGACAGGCCTTTATTGAGAGCAAGCTCCCGCAGGCGCACGTTGTGGTCTTTCGAGCCGGTGGCATAAACCAGGGCAGTGCCGAAATGCTCCGGTGGATGGACCCACAACTGGGCCCGCAGACCGTCGCCAAACTCAATGCTGGCCTTGGTGGGTCCCTTCCCCAGCACACGGCTGACCCCAGGCAGGGAGGTGAAGGCTTCCATCACCGGGGCAGACTCCTTCGCAGCCACCAGAATATCCAGGTCGCCGACGGTTGAGCGCATCCGCCGCAGGGAGCCGGCCGGTTCGGCAGCTTTCACGCCGGGGACTTTCAACAAAGCGGTGATGATCTGGCGGGCTAGCGGAAAAGCCTGTCCGATGGGAATGCGGCCGGAACGGCGGGAAAGCGATTCGATCCCCGCCAGGATCTGGGCTTCGGATTTCTCGCCCATGCCGGGCAGGTCCCGCAGCTTTCCGGCGCGGGCCGCCTGCTCCAGCTCTGCCAGGGTGGTGATATGAAGCTCCTTCCATATCAGGGCTACCTTCTTGGGACCCAGCCCGGGGACTTGCAGCCAGTCTGCCAGGCTGACCGGCACTTCTTTCTTAAGTTTCTCGAGAAATTCCAGTTTGCCGGTGCGCAGGAGTTCGTCGATCTTTTCAGAGATAGCCTTGCCCACCCCGGGGATGTCTTCGAGTTGCCCTTCTTTCCAATATTCATTCACATCCCGGCCCAACCCGGCCAGGTTCTCGGCGGCTTTGCGATACGCCAGGGTTTTATAGATGTTCTCGCCTTTGATCTCGGATAAATTTGCGATGAGGGTAAAAATGTCAGCCAATTCTTTATTATTCATGATGAACCCCTTTTCTTAACATACTCATATTCCTGCTCGATATTGGGCAGAAAAATGAACAGGGATCAGCTCTTCGCAGCCTGGGGAACGGGCTTCAGGAAATACAATTCCAGGAAATAAAATACCAGCGACAGGATGAAATTAGACGCCATCCCGTGAGTGTAATTATCATTTTGGAAGCCGGATTGAACAAAGAGCTGACCCATGATCGCTGCCAGGAGAACTGCAAGAAAGGCCAGCGACCCAAATATCTGCACACTCCTGACCCCGGACCGGAGGGAGACGATCAAAATGACCAGCGCAAGGATTACCAGCAAGGTCCCCAGTCCTGCATGCAGCTGGGCCATCATACCGACCTGGTTGAGGGCGTCATTGAATTTCACCATCGAAAAACCGAAGGGAGGCAGATGAGGCGGATCGGAAATATTGACGGCCATCCCAAATTCGAATTGAATTACAAGGAGGGCCAGGATTATCATAACCAGCATCCGTAAACCTCTAAAACGTCGAGTACCCATAATTATAAGCCTCCTATTTTCATAATTTTACTATTAATAATAATTCAATCCATCCGCCGATAGTATGATACCCACGGTTTTCTCAAAGACAGAAACCCATGCGGTCCAACTCCTGGCCCCCCAGGGCCGCGAAAAGAAGATTTGGTGATAACAGCGGTTGGCTATTTGTATTACCGATACCCCAATCCCTTCTTTTCTCTAGACAAAGTATGATATCCTCCTCCTAAAGTATATGGACCATCACGATCATGT
Organism: uncultured Chloroflexia bacterium; assembly: GCA_963831885.1. Lineage (GTDB taxonomy): Bacteria > Chloroflexota > Anaerolineae > Anaerolineales > Villigracilaceae > UBA877. Next base: position 168,783 of record CAWHSJ010000010.1, read on the forward strand.
GGACCTTTTGCGCCCGGCCGGTCTCCCGCCCGGAGGAACCTGGGCGGACCTGGGAGCCGGGTCAGGCGCTTTTACGCTGGCTTTGCGCGAGTTGGTAGGCGCTGAGGCTGTTATTTACGCGATAGACAGGAACAATTCCAGGTTAAGGGAGTTGGAGCAGAACTTTCGAGTTCGTTTTGGGGAAGAATGCCCGCCTGCAGCTTCATCCTGGAGATTTCACACGTACGCTGCATTTGCCTCCACTGGACGGGTTGCTCATGGCAAATTCGCTGCACTTTTACAGGGATAAGGAAAGCGTACTACGGCATGTGCGTTCATTCTTGAAGCCAGGTGGCAGCTTACTGCTGGTGGAATATAACGTTGACACCGGCAATCTATGGGTTCCCCATCCCTTGTCATTCGACAGCTATCGCCTTTTGGCACCACGGGCCGGTTTCAGTGAGCCACGCCTGCTGGCAACGCGTCCATCGAATTTTTTAAAAGGATTTTATTCGGCACTTGCCTATTAGAAAAGATGAAGGGCAACCATAACGGTTGCCCTTGAAGAGGAAAAGTCCTTTAGGTCGTCTTGCGGGCAGAGAAACCGCGCAATAACCCCAAAAAAGCCACAGCCGTTGAAAGGGCCATGATCGTTACGGTCGTGCCATAGGAAAAACTGGTGTTCATCAGCAGCAGCCCCTGGTCCGAAGCGAACCAGTCCGGCAGGGCGGAATGAGCCAGCCAGCCAAAGACGAGCGTGCCGGCCAGCATCACCAGCATGCCCAGGCCGGTGACAACCGCCAGCCCAAAGGCGTATTGATACACCTTGGGCGAATTCAGGCGCTCACCACCCTGTCTGTCTACGGCTGCCTCATTCAATCCGCTGACCGCCTTCCAAACCGCCACAGTGCTGGCAATGGCGCCCAACACAAAAACAAGCATGAGGCCGCCCAATAGCAGCCGGTTACCCGGGGGAAAATTGTCCGGCGACACGATCCGGACAACCCCCGGCAGATGCAGCCAGCCAAAGGCGAGTGAGGCCATGAACAGTCCGTAAAGAGAGAGAGCGAAAAAGGCGACGGGCGGGACCAGCAGCAGGCGCAGCGTCCGGCGGGAGGTGGTGAGAGCCCGGCGGATAAGAGTGATGGCCAAGGGCATCCCTCCGGCCACTACCGCCAGCAGGGCGATCACGGAAGCAACAGCAATGGTCATCCAGGCCGAGGACAGGGCTGCATTGGTCTTCATCAGGACGGCCGCCGGGCTATCGTCCACCAGGCCAACCAGACTGAGGCCGCCAACGATAAAGGCGATGTAAGCGACAAAGACGATCAGGATGGTGGTGCGAAGCTTGTTTACCATATTCAGCAACCTCCAATTAAATTCATGGCTAAATCCCAGACGGGCATCCAGCGCGCCCAGGGCGATATCCACCACGTCCAGGGGAGAGTGCAGGCATTCTTCCAGCAAGGCCTCAAATTCGTCGCCATAGCGTTCCCGCCAGCCGCGCGGATAGAGGCGGACCAGCCACGCGCGCGCGTTCATTCCACTGCCAACCTCTTCAGGCCGGTGGAAGCCAGTTTTTGCAGGAGCGACAACTGCTCGCGTAAGGCTGCAATCCCTCTGGCGGTCAATTGATAGGGGCGACGCCGGTCTTGAGCTGGGATGGCCCGGATCAACCCAAATTTTTCCAATCGGGCGAGCGCGCCGTAAAGAGTACCGGGACCCAGGCGGACTCCGGTCATGGTCTCGATATCCGTCATCATGCCGTAACCATGTTTGGGCCCGTCGGCCAGGCTGGAAAGAATGAGCAGGGAAGGGTCAGAAAAACGTCCGAAGTCCGAGAGATTCATATTACGCTCCACGTTGCAACGTATTACGTTATATCGTATAACGTAATAGTATCTCCAAAGAAAAGTTTTGTCAAGAAAGGAGATAAGGGGAACGGGCGGATATATGAAAGGCAGATCCTGGCGAAGGTTTTAGGCCTGCCCCTATCTACTTCGAGAATGTAACATTTCAGTACTCAAGGAATGTTTATTACCAATAAATCCTCCAAAGCTCATAAATATCAGCTGAGTAGCCAAAAACAATCTTTCCTTCGTGTCCCTTTGTGACCGTCGTGGTAAAAATCATTAATGTGACATTGTCAAGCTACAAACTGGCTATTTATCATTGACATGGGAATGAAATTACGGTATATTCGGTTATAACCGAAATAAACGAAAGAAGCGCATATGGTTCAACTGACTCCGATTGCAAAGCGGTTCATCATCCACTGGGGTGAGATGGGGGAAAAATGGGGTATTAATCGCACAGTAGCTCAGATACATGGGCTGCTCTACCTATCCCCTGAACCGCTCAATGCCGAAGAAATCGCAGACACGTTGGAATTGGCCCGCTCCACGGTCAGCGTGGGATTGCACGAACTCGAAAGCTGGGGCATCATCCGGGTGGTCCAAATTTTAGGCGACCGCACCGACCATTTTGAAGTCAAAGGCGATGTCTATGAGATGTTCCGCTTTATCATCGATTACCGCAAACGCCGGGAAGTAGATCCCACTTTGCAGATGCTGCGCGATGCTGTGTCCGACTTGGAAGCCGGCGGCGAGGAGGCCCAAACCACGAAGAAATTGCACGATATGCTCGAACTTTTCGCTACGCTGGATTCAGTTTACCAGCAGGCCCAGAAAATCCCCACCCGCAAGATCGCCCGCATTGCAAAAATGGGGGATGTGGTCGGCAAGGCATTGAAATTTTTTCCCGATTAGGCCAATTTTTTTAAACTCAAATTTCGATTTCTACCGAAATATCCGAAAGAGAAATATGGTTGCAACGATCACTCTACTCGATCCAGTTTTGGATAAATTTCAGCAGGTGGAAGCGCTGCTGGCCGCCCAGGTGGAGGCTGCCCGCACCCCTTTCGAGGCGGCCCTGGCAAGTTTGATCTCGGTCGGGGGGAAACGCCTGCGCCCGCGCATTGCCCTGCTGACCGGAACAGCCCTGGGAGCCAGGCCAGGGGCCTTAGTGAACCTGGCAGCCGCCATCGAGATGCTGCACACTGCCACGCTCATCCATGACGACCTGGTGGACGGTGCCTCCCTGCGCCGTGGAGTGGAAACACTCAACGCCCGCTGGCCGGCCGCAGCCAGTGTGCTGGTGGGAGACCTGGCCTTCACCCGGGCCGCCGGACTCGTCAATAACACTCACTCATTTCCAGTGGTGGAAATGTTCACCCGCACCATGTCGCTGATGGTGGAAAGCGAGGTAGCACAGCTGGGCCGGAAGAGCGGTCCATCCGGCAGGGAAGATTATTTCCACTGGATCGGTGCCAAGACCGCCGCCCTGTTCGAACTGGCTGCGGGCGCGCCCGCATTATTAAGCGAGGCAGGCGAGGCAGCCTTCACCCCTGCCAGGAGGTTCGGTCATGGGGTTGGGATGGCGTTCCAGATCGTTGACGATGTGCTGGATTTCACCGGCGACCCGGTCCGCCTGGGAAAGCCGGTCGGGAATGATTTGCGCCAGGGCGTATTGACCCTGCCAGCGCTCATTTATAGAGAGGATCATCCTTACGATCCGGACCTGGGAACGGTCCTCCACCGCGAACGCCTGGATGAACCGGCGCTCAAGGGATTGATCGGGCGAATCTGCCGGAGCGCGGCCATCGACCGGTCGTTGGAAATGGCCAGTGATTTCATTCGGGAAGCCCTGAAAGACCTGGCCTATCTGCCCGACAGCCCTGAGCGATTTGCCCTGGCGGAGATAGCCCTGGAGATCGCCGAACGGGAATCGTGAGAGGACGAAGGATATCACTCGAGGAAAATGGAATGAAAAAGAAAATCCTGTTCGGAATTATGCGCCTCCCCTTCCTGGTGCTGACTCCCGCCTGTGTATTCCTGGGATTGGCCGCGGCTGTTTGGACGAATGCTGAGGTCAACTGGCTGCACTTTGCCCTATTATTGATCGGGGCAGTGTGCGCACACATCAGCGTCAATACATTCAATGAATATTTCGACTACAAATCCGGGCTGGACTCGAGCACCCAACGCACGCCCTTCAGTGGTGGGAGCGGCACCCTGCAGGCCCGGCCTGAGGCAGCCCGCCTGGCGTTGATCACGGCCTGGAGTACGTTCGCGGCGACGGCGCTGATCGGATTGTATTTCGGCTGGCTGCGCGGTCCGTCCATCCTGCTGCTGGGGGCATTGGGATTGTTCATTGTGATCGCCTATACCCCCTGGCTGACACGCGATCCCTTCCTGTGCCTGATCGCGCCGGGGCTGGGTTTCGGGCCGTTGATGGTGATGAGCGTCGCCTTCGCATTGACCGGCAGATACTCCTGGACGGCATTGGCGGTCTCGCTGATCCCTTTCTTCCTCGTCAGCGACTTGCTGCTGCTCAACCAGTTCCCGGATGTGGAAGCCGACCGGAGCGTGGGGAGACGCCACATCCCCATCCTGTTTGGCCGCAAGAGAGCCAGCCTGGTCTATAACCTGTTCCTGCTGGGGGCTTACCTGACTGTTGTGGCGGGAGTGGCCTTCGAAAGTACTGCCTCCGGTCAGCCTGCTCGGGCTGATAAGCGCTGTCATCGCCATCCCGGCCGGGTTTCGGGCCTTCCGGCACGCCGACGATCTCACCGGCCTTGCGCCCGCACTTGGGATGAACGTGCTGGTAAATGTATTGACGCCGGCGCTGGTTGGAATTGGGCTATTGATCCGGTAAAGAATAAGCAAGGAGGAAATATGCTTCTCGACCAATTCATGCCGGAATACGAATTCCACGAGGTCCACTCGATCACGATCAAAGCCGCCCCGGACCAGGTCTTTAAGGCGCTGAAAGAACTGACCGCCGCCGAGCTCAGCCCCCTGGTCTTCCTGTTGATGGATATTCGCAGCCTGCCGGCCAGACTGCTCACGCGGAAGGCTCATGAGCCTTTACAACCCGGCCCGTTCCTGGAGCAGATGTACCGGGGAGGCTTTATCCCGTTGGCGGAAGGACCGGGCCGCGAGGTCGTCTTCGGGCTGATCGGTCAGTTCTGGAAGCTGGATGGAGGCCAAGCGCATCACGTCGATGGACCGAAGGGCTTTCTCTCATTCACTGATGCTGCCTTCGCCAAAGTAGCCGCAAATCTATTTATTGAAGAGATGAATGGGAGCGTCCGCTGTAGTACCGAAACGCGCATCCATGTGGCCGAACCATCGACGTGGCGCAAGTTCGCGTTCTACTGGCGGATCATCTCGATGGGCAGCGCCTTCATCCGCGTCCTGTGGCTGCGGGCGATCAAACGCAAGGTGGAGAGACAGAAGATTGAAGAGATGGAAAGCTCTCCGTTCAGCGGTGGCCAAAGTCGACCGTGAAATAGCCCGCAGTGCAGTGAGCATAGCCAGCGCCGAAATCATTCGTATCGCTCAGGATCATATCCCGATGAGGGCCGTCGCTCATCCACCAGTCCACTGCCGCCTGGGGGGAATTGGCCGTCATGATGATCTCACCTCCCCAACGGCCGGTATAGCCGGCCCGGACGGCCCGCTCCCAAAAAGTGGAGCCATCCGAACCGGTATGGGAAATAAAATGATTCACGGCCATATCATCGCTGTGAGCTCCGGCTGAAACTTCCAGGGAATAATTCACGGTAAGTGCCACCAGGCCGTTCTCTGCACGTATATCGTTTATCAGGTTGTATAACTGCTGCTCATAGTCGCCATTATGGGTCAAACAAGCCGGAACTGTAGGAGTGGGGGTATAGGAAGGGGTCGGGGCGGGTGGCGGCGTGGATTTGATCACCAGGGGTAAATAGACATCCGCCGCGCCAAGTGCCGCGGGACCATTCTGGCGGGCGCTTGCATTATTTGGAAGAGCCTGATTGGGTCTGTCGGGGAAAACGGCCGCAGCGCCAGGGCTTGCGGAAATTAACGAGGCTGCAAACACTATGCAACCCAGCCAAAGCCCAGCAATGATCAACAGTTTTTCGGACCCTTTCAGGTGCATCCCTGCCTCCAATCGAAGATGCCATAATCATACCTGAGGATATGGGCCAAAAAATATACGGTTCTGTAAAGGAGGATTTGAGCAATAGCGCCTAAAACCACGCCCCGCTGCTCGAAAAACGGTGCGATTGGCGACGACAGGCTCGACTCAAGCGCCGGAAATGTGCAATAATATGAGCAAGCACCCCATCCATTCAGAGACCGGCAATGATGAGGAAAAAACAAGAAGCACCATCTTTCTTTGACGAATTATTTGGAGATAATGATGAACATGAATAATTTACGCACTTCCATTGGCCTGCCTTTGCAGTGGCAGCAGCCTAATGCCTTCAAAATGGAATACGAATTGAGCTCCGGGGAGGTCCTGTTTGCAACGCTGCGCTTCCGCAGTTCATGGGGGACTTTTGCAACGGCCGAAAGCGCCGACGGTTGTTGGACATTCAAGCGAGTGGGGTTCTGGCAAACCCGGGTGACGATCCATCCATGCAATTCTGATGAAGAAATAGCCGCTTTTAAAAATAATACCTGGAGCGGCGGAGGTACCCTCCTGTTTCCGGATGGGCGGAAGTATCCTGCAGGCACCAATTTTTGGCAAACGCAATTTGAATTCAAGACTGAAGATGAAAAATCTCTCATCCATTACCAGAATGGCGGATTTGTCCGTCCATCAGCCCAGGTGATGATCAATGAGAATGCCAGAGAGATACCTGAACTTTCCTGGATGGTGACATTGGGGTGGTATTTGATCGTCATGATGCACAATGATTCAGCCGCCGTAGTGGTGGCGACGACCGTCTAGACTGGAAGAGTATTTTTAAATATGTGCCCGTCACCTTAAAGGTGACGGGCACATTCGATGCTTTTCAGATTTAATCGTCAAGCAAATATGGCTTTATCTCCGCTGGGATCTCGGCTTTATTGGCAAGGTATTCCTGAACAAATTCATTATATTCTTCTGCAGTTCCAAAATTTGTGTGGACGAAATCGTGATCGCATAAAGTCCCTGCCCGCAGACCTATCCATTCTCGAAAATTTGAAAAAGGCCACTGTTCAGGGGATGCTGCCAGACCAGCTACCACCGGATTAGCATGTATGTAACGGCACAGATGAAAAAGATAATTCGTTTTAACTAAAAGGATACAACGATAACGGCCTTGAAATAATGTTCCAGTGCGATCATATTTCTTATTGATAGCTTTTGTGTAGGCATTAAAGACACGTTGGAACAACAATCCTGCGGAAGTTTCGCCATCCTGTCTGACCAGAAAATGATAATGGTTTGGCATCAAACAATATGCGATGACCGTAGTCTCCGTGGCCCGGATGTACTTCTTGAACAATCGCAGGAGATAATGATAATTTTCCTCTTCAAAGAAAATTGGCTGACGTCCGCTGCCGCGGTTGTAGATGTGGTAAAACTGGCCTTCAGTAAAAGGAATCATACGGCAGGGCATTTTTACCTCCGCTATGGCATGTGCCCGGCACCTTTAAGGTGCCGGGCACATAACTCGTTAGGATACCGGGCACTTGCCTCCGGGCACATGCGTCAATATCCCAACTCCTTCATGATCTGGGCTTCGTCCTTCTTGCCGCCCGCGCCAAAGAGTTCCTTCCAGAAATTGTCATCATAGCGCCTCGACCGCACCGGTAACGGCATAGGGACGCCCCAACCCAGCAGGAGCACTTCCTCTTTTGGCTGCAAGCGCGCCAGCATGCCGCGCAGGGACTCACGCCCGGCCAGCCCGGAGAGCACGGCATGGATATCGTCCTCATCGCCCAGCCAGCCGGAGATGCGCGTGCCCAGTTGGGATAGCACCTCATCATAGATCTGCGAGGGGCGCTGGTCGATGATGAGCAGGGTGACGTAGTATTTGCGCATCTCACGGGCGATGCTGGCGAAAGTGGTCTGCCCGGCCATTTCGCGGTTCAAGAGTTTGTGGGCTTCTTCAACCACAATGACCAGTTGGCGGGGCTCGTTCTTGCCGCTGGAACGGAAGGCATTGGTCTTGTTCTCCCACACCTGCTTGATCTTGCGAGTAAGCAGGTTGGAGGCCAGCAGGTAGTCCAGATCGGTCTCGTAGGCCTGCCCGAACGACAGGATGACATGCTTGCCGGCCTCCAGCGATTTTATGATCTCACCGATGTTGTCGGCCGCGGGCTTTTCGACGATGTATTCCTTGTCGAACAGGCGCCGCAGCTTGTCGTGCAGGGCCTCGGCGGCCATCACGTTGACGCCGGCCTCATCGGCCCAGGCGGCCACGCTATCGGGGTGCGGCACTTTCCTGACCTTGCCGGTCTTTTCGTCCTCCACCTCCACCTCGTCGCGGTTCATGCCCTTGAAACGGCGGAACCAGTCATGGCCGAAAGAGGTCGTCAGGGCATGCAATGTGGTCGGGGTGGTCTCCTTGAGGTTCAGCTCGCGCGTCAGCAACTCGATATCGGCGGGCGTGATATCTGACATGGAGATCTCGAGGTTGAAATCAGGCGTGGCCCCGCGGATGGTGGTGCCGGCTCCCAGTCCCACCACCCGGACACGGCTGGCGAATTTGGTTTTCAAGCCGATGACGCGCAAGCCCGTATCGGAGGCGGTGTCGTCAAAACCGTATTCATTGTGCATGTCGAAAACCAGCAGGGAAGCCTTTTGGTAATTGATCAAGCCGGCCAGGACGATGCGGGTGAGGAAGGACTTACCGGTGCCGGTGGCGCCAAAGACTCCGGCCGAGCGCTGGACGAAGCGGTCCAGGTCGATGCAAACCGGATGTCCCTGTTCGCGGGTGTAACCGATGGTGAAATTGGACTTCTTCGCCGGGTCACCGAAGATCTCGGCGATGTCACCGCCGGAAGCCAGTTGGACCGGGGCATGGTGCGGCGGCACAGTTTTGACCGGCAGGGGATGCGGAGGATTATCAGCATGCTCCCTGGCCCAGTCAGTATAAGCCGGGTCTTCCGGCTCCGGCCCGCGCTCGAGCATCAGGGAAGGCAGGATCTCCAGGGTTGTATAAAGCGTCTGTCCATGCAGAGCCTGTGACAGGCCCGCCGGCAGGCGGGTCTCGGTCTGCTCGTCGGCGAAGCGCGGGTCGGTGGCGCCGAGCTGAAGGTCGGTCACCAGGCCATAGAACTGCCAATTCCCGCTGGGGATGACCACGAAGGCGCCTTCCTGTACTTCCTGTGCAGGTACGGTCAGGCGGGCCCGGAAGGATTCTTTCAGCCCACCCCCGACGATATAGCCAATTGGTTTCAAGTTATCTGTCATTTTTTCACCACAAAGGTAACAAAGGAACACAAAGGATTTATAAATAATTGTGCATCATGGAGTCTTAGTACACCATACGCTTGATGCCATCTTTAAGATGGGCGACATTGAAGTTGATTAAATAGCCAAGTCGTAAACCTGTAACTTTGAGATAGGTGAGTAGTTGCGCCTCATAGAGAGGAATCATAGTCTCTACGGATTTTAATTCAACAATCACCAATTTACCTACCGGTAAATCCAAACGCAATCCAGTTTCTACTTCTACGTTCTCAAACGTCACCGGCAGACCCACTTGTGTTTCGACTAAAATTTTCTGCTGATATAGTTTGTGAGCCAGGCGAGCTTCATATACCGTTTCTAAAAGCCCTGGTCCTAGAGCTGTGTGTACTGCATAAGCCGCATCAAGCACTTTCTTACCAACTATTTCAGCCTCAGCCGGGATAGGTGCAAATCGTTTCGGTATGGTTCTTTCCATCTTTTTCTTCCTTAGTGTTCCTTAGTACCCTTTGTGGTTAATTTTTTCAACAATACTCAATGCATTTTTGATATCCAGCGCAATCGTTTTTCGTTTGACCTTTTCCACGAAGAAGGCCGGGCCTGCCTGGACGTAGGAGGGCAGGGCGCGGGCGCCGCGGAAGGTAAACTCGCCTCCGCGGATCTTGTAAGTGGCCCCCGCCGGGATGACACGCGGCTCACCATTACGCCTGGTGATCATGTTCACCGCTTTGATAGCCACATCCCCCATCAACAAGTACACTTTGACATTGGGAAAGAGGGCCAGTTCTTTTTCAAGCAAATGGGAGCAATGCTCAATGGTCGGCGTAGCCAGGCCGTAACCGGTCTTGCCGCACTTGACTGCGGTGGTCATATACACGCCCAGGTCGAGAATGTCCTGGATGGACTGGACCTTCGTTCCGGCGTCCTGGAAAGCCAGCAAGGTGGTCTGAGCAAAGAGGGCTTCCGGCCCGGCATAGTAGTAGTCGGCGGGGTTTTGTGGAGCAGCTTCGGAGATGAGCAGGATATTGACCTTGGCTGGGTCAATCTCGGCATCCGGGACCTGGTAGGCTTCCCGGCGGGTGTCGAGGCATGGAAAATCGAGACATTGGACGATTGTATTGATTTTCATTTCTCACTCTCCATTAAGAACTGATACGAACAGGCCTGAGTCCTTGGTGATGTGGAAAATACCGCCTTGCAATTCAAACTCGCTCCCTACGAATTGCCTGAACTGTTCCGTCTTTCTTCCCAGCGGTATCTGAGCCCAGCCGGACAAAATGTACTCCACCAGCGGATTGACTTCGGTTACCTCCAGGGCATCCTCGTAGCGGTATAGCTCAATATTAGTAAACAAAGGCGAAAGCTGGGCCATGCCGTTCTCCAGGGTAAATGAGTCGGCTGCCCTGCCCCAGGTGGAAAGCGCAGGATCGTATTTTCTAAGAAGGTCGACTATCTCTATCATATGTCGATCACCCACGGTGGAAGCATAGAAATGGCTGGCAGGTTTCAAGACACGGCGGATCTCGGTCAATGCAGCCAGCCGGTCGGGGAGGTGATAGAGCATATGGTTGGCGATGACCGCGTCGAAATACTCATTCTCAAACGGTATGGATTGGGCATCGATCACTTTGAATTGGAAAGGGCGCTGGTTTTCAAGGTTTCGCCGGGCCGCTTCCAACATCCCGGCAGAGAAATCCGACAGGGTAATATCCCACCCTGCGGGAATACGGCTCAGATTATCCCGCCATAGAGTACCCGGTCCGCAACCGAGTTCCAATATCCGGCAAAGAGGCGGAAGGTCGAAATGGTCGAAAACCCACGGATGCCAGCCAACTTTGTTCACGCTGAAGCGCTGATGAAGATTAATTCGCGCCTCAACGTTTGCAGAATCTTTATACTGCTTTTTGAGATATTGGCGGTCATTCAACATGTTGGGTGGCATGGAGCCTTTCCTGGATCCGCAAGGTAGCCAGTTCGACATACTTCTGGTCGATTTCGTAGCCGACAAAATGTCGTCCGGCTTTCAAGGCGGCGATGGCCGTTTGCCCGGAGCCCATGAACGGGTCCAGCACGATCTCAGACTCGAAGGTGTAGAGTTGGATCAAACGCCGTGGCAGCTCAAGCGGGAACGGAGCGGGATGACCGACCTTGTGAGCCGATTCGGCGGGCAAATTCCAGACGGATTTGTTGTATTCCAGGAACTCATCCCGGCCGATGGTACTGGTGCGGTTCTGCGGGTTATAACGCTTAAAGGTGTCTTTGCAGAAGACCAGGATGTATTCATGCACGTCCCGCAGGGTGGGGTTGCTGGCTGATTTCCAACTGCCCCAGGCGGTGGAGGGAGAGGCGCTGGCAGCCTTGTTCCAAATGATCTCGCCGCGCATCAGGAAGCCGAGGCGAATGGCCTGCTCGGCAATAAAGGCGTGCAGGGGAATGTAAGGTTTGCGGCCAAGGTTGGCTACGTTAATGCACAACCGTCCGCCGGGGACGAGCACACGGCGGGTTTCGATCCAGACGCGCTCGAGGAAAGCCAGGTAATCGTTCAGGGTCAGGTCATCGTCGTACTCTTTACCGACATTATATGGCGGGGAGGTGACCATCAGGTGGACCGAACAATCCGGCAGTTCGCTCATGTCCTCGGCGGAGTGGCTGAAGATGCGGTCGAGGTTTTCCGGCAGGATCGGATTCTCGATGGGAACAAACTCCTGCTCCTGCAACTGGCCGTCATAAAGCTTGCCGGCGTAGAATGAGGAGGAATCATGCCCGGCGCGGCCGGGGGAGCCGAAGGAGGAAGTTTTGGTGGTTTTACGTTTTGTCATTTTTTAAACACGAAAGACACAAAGGAATTCAAACAACTTCCCCCAACGCACCCAGGACAGACATCAGCGTGGGGTAATCGTCTCGCAGAAGGGTGATCAATTCCTGGGTGGCCTGGGCCACCCATTTTTCGTTTTTGGTCTTATTCTTCACCTCCAGGATATGCGCCGCCAGGACCTCCCCAATGGGGAGATATTTCGCCTGCAGGATGTGGCGGAAGTAGCCGAACTTGCCTGCGCCGGTGAACGCAGCCAATTCTTCCTCCGAGCAAAGATAGATCACATCCAGGCTTAAGGGCGGACGGGGCGGAAGGAGGTGATAAATCTTTCCATCCTGTTCGTAGCCGACCGCCAGCACGGACATTTCGACCGGGACAATGCGGTTGACGCGGCTGTCGGCGATGACTCTCTCGCGCACCTCACCGGCAGTGACCAACTGGCGCACCAGCCCGTCGTCATCAATGTGAATATCATAGATCAGCCCATAAACGCAATAGCCTGCCGTGAGGGGGCGCGCACCAGAGCGCCAAAGGAGGGGGTTTCCATTTGCGAAACAGAACAGCCGGCGACGAAACCGGCGGTCCCGGCACGAAGTAAATGTCCAATTTGAATGGGTGGCATACTTATCTCCGCATCAGCTTGTGCGACCGGCCAGTTTCGGCCCGATCAGTTCCATTAGTTTTTTCGTTCCAGCAGGACAGTACGTAAGCAATTCATCTTCATAGAAATAACCAAGCGTACCGTACAAGCAGGGTGATGCTTGCGCTGCCTGGGCATTCTCCACCTGGAGGATATTCACCGGAACCTTCAATTGTTCGCCTGCTTGCGCCACGATGGCGGCTGCATTTTGGGTATACGGGCATTGGTCACTAAGAGTTAGGGTTAACCCGGGCGGCAGGAGTGCGGAAGGTTTCTTAAAACGGGGCAAGGGCGCCTCCGGAACGAAGCGTTTGACCAGCAGGTCGAACGAGGGTGCGGCATGGTCGGCCAGTTCAAAACCGTTTTTCAGAAAGATCCTGGGGGTCGGCAGCCAGTGGGTTTTACTGACCATCACGGCCACGCCATTCGTTCCTTTGGCATCTTGCAGGCAGGATTCCAACAGTATCCTTCCATAACCGTGACCGCGGTTCCGTCCGATCACCCAGAAGCAATGGACAAAGAGGTATCCCGCCGCATCGACACCGCGCCAGGCTTTTTCGGCCGGAATGTATTCGATAAAACCGGCATTGTAACCATTCACCTGCAGTAGTGTATAACGCATCCCTTCTTTGATACGCTCCCGCATCCACTCCACCTTGGCAACATATCCCTGCCGATAGGTGGGCGAATGACCGCAAAACATCTGCACCTTGCCCAGGTTATCTTCGGTCAATGTGACCAGTTCGTACCCGGTTCCCGTTTCTGTCATTTGTGCGCGGACCTTCCTGGCAAGTCTTTCGCCGATTGTTTAGCCGAGATTTCTCCCACTTCCCCGCCGGATTTACGCAGTTCGATCTGCAGCAATTGCTCGATCTGCTGTTTTTCCTGGAGGGTGATGACGGCAGTCTCGTGGGCGCGATGAAGGATGTAAGGGTACGGCCTGGCGCCCAACATGGCACACTGCTCCAGGAGCGCACACTGCAGCAGGTCGATTTGCGTCTCTTGAACGGAGACCCAGGCCGGGATTTCCACCCGCACAGATTTCGGATGGTCGGCCTGGCCGACATTCAGGTAAAAGAAATGCAAGGCCAGCGAGCCCTCGTAGACTGCCTTGGATTTGGCCTGCAGGGCAAAGACGGCCGAGCGCTCCCCCGGCAGGAGCAGCCGGTCGAACAGCCACAGGTCGGAAACTCCCTGCAAGGGATGTTGGTGATGGAGTTCGCGCAGATCTTTTTCGGGGGTGATGGCAACTTCCAGGAGACGCACAAGCAGGTTCGAGCTGGGCTTGTCGACATACCCGGCGGTGATGGCGCCGCTTTCTTGCAGCTGCGACAGGACGGACAAATATTGCTTCAGGGCTTTGTCATACCCCATCACCTCATTGCTCTCCCGGGCTTCCCATAACTGCAACGGGCCGTCGGCGAGGGTCACCACAGGCGCAGGGTATTCCTTGGAGAGGGCCAATAGTTTCTTGCGCTCGGCCAGGTCCCGCTGCAGGGCCACCAGGGCCTCGGTCCAGGTCATCACCTCTTCATCAAAGGAAAGCTGGCTGTCCGTTTCCACGCGGGGAGCCTCACCGCTTCCCGCGGAAAGGATGACGGCCCCTACATTGATCAGCCCAAAGAGCACGGGGGCATGGCGGTCGGGGACGATCTGTGAACCATCGGCAGCGATCAGCGTGACCTGATCGGTAGGAACGGAGGCACAGTGTTCGTGGAAGTCCAGCGGCTCCTGGAGAGGCAAAGCGCAGCGGAGGTTGGGGTCGGTCTGCAGGGCGCGCTCCACCTTTTCCTGCAGTTCAGCGGTCTTATCCGCCCAATCCGTCATGAGGCTGGCAGCCCGCTGGCGTAATTCCTCCAAATGTTCCTGACGGAGGCGGGCTCCGCTGCCAATTTCACGGATCTTCTCGAACACTTGCTGGAAATTCAACGCCATGGTCTCATTCCTGCTGATGGATCGGTCTTTCCTAGAACATTTGTCTTTATTTTAAGGGGAAATGGACGAAATAACAAGGATGGGGTTGAGCGGGAACATTTTCCTATTGTTAAACGTCTGCAATAATGTTATACCATTAACCCATCTAAAAGGAGTTCTTATGCACACCAAATTTTCACTTCTCGTTTCTGTCGTCGTCCTGGCACTCATCTTGAGTGCTTGCGGCCTCTCCCCCTCGACCCAGCCGCGCACCCTCAGCGTCAGCGGCAATGGGATGGTTTCCCTGACTCCCGATATCGCCTATATTAACATCGGCGTTCACACCGACAATCCGGACCTGGCGACCGCCGTGAACCAGAACAACACCCAAACCCAGACACTGGTGGATGCCCTGAAAAATGCCGGTATTGCCGTGGCGGATATCCAGACGAGCAATTTCAGCGTTTACACCAACGGCAACAAGTCCTTCGACCCGACGACCGGCCAGTCAATCGACAGCGGCAGATACTATTCCGTCGACAACACGGTTTACGTGACCGTGCGCGACCTGAGCAAGTTGGGCAGCCTGCTCAGCGCGGGAATCGCTTCGGGCGCCAACAGCATCAACGGCATCAACTTCGACGTAGCCGATAAGACCGCCGCCATGGCCCAGGCCCGCCAGAAGGCCATGACCAACGCCAGCAACCTGGCCGCCGAACTGGCGCAGAGCGCCGGAGTAAAGCTTGGCAGCATCCAGAGCATCAGCTACTCCGACAATTCCCCCATACCCTATTATGGCATGGGCGGGGGCGGCGCGGCGGCTCCGAACGCCTCTGTGCCGATCCAGCCGGGACAGACGCAAATCTCCGTGACGGTCAACGTGAGCTACAACGTCAAATAACCCACCCCATCCTCCCCCATTTTTTTAAAAAAATGGGGGAGGATGATCAACACAAGAAGTCGACGGGAACTTATCCACCAATCCATCGTCTTACATGTACAATTAATGAAAAATGTTTTAAGGAGAACGTTATGAAAACCAAACTTCTATTTCTAATCACCCTGCTGGTGGGTGGCGCCGTCCTGGTGGCTTGTGGCCCCTCGGTCCCTTCGACCATCACTGTGCAGCCCCAACCGCCACAGCGGACGATCACCGTCAGCGGGACCGGCATGGTCACCCTGACGCCTGACATCGCCTATATCACCATCGGCGTCCACACCCAAAATGCGAGCGCCAAGGATGCTGTGGCCGAGAATAATACCCAGGCGCAGGCCGTCATGGCCGCCATCAAGAAATTTGGCATCGCCGACAAGGATATCCAGACCACCAACTTCAGCATTTACCCGCAGCAGCAGTACGATAATAACGGCAAGCTGACCGGTATCCTCTATGCGGTGGACAACAGCGTCTACGTGACCGTGCGGGATCTGACCAAGCTGGGCGACCTGCTGGATGCCAGCGTCAGCTCGGGTGCGAACAATGTCAGCAGCATCTCGTTCGATGTAGCCGACAAAACCGCGGCCCTGTCACAGGCTCGCAAGGCTGCCGTCGATCAGGCCAGCAAACAGGCGAATGAGTTGACCTCGGCGACCGGCGTGAAACTGGGCGAAGTACAGACCATTTCATACTCCGATAGCACGCCTCCCATTGCCATTCCGTTGGCCCGGGCCGCTGCACTGGACAGCGCCAGCGTGCCGATCTCGGCCGGCTCCATGCAGATATCGACCACCGTGACCATCGTCTATGGATTGAAATAAAACCATCTAGTCCTAAAACCAGGCCCCTGCGGACCTCTCAGATTCGCAGGGGCTTGGTTTTAAAGGTAATGAGGGTTCAGGTTTGGCGGGGTAGCCGAACTTGGGGTTCGAAATAGGCGACAAAGGAGAAGGTTTATAATCTCTCCATCTATTAGTGGAGGCGTTCCCATGCTTACGGTCGGATACATTGGATTAGGGTTGATGGGCAAATCCATCGCCCGGAATATTCGCAAGGCCGGATTCGAACTGGTGGTGCATAACCGCTCGCGGGCAGCCGTGGACGAACTGGTCGCCGAAGGGGCGAAAGCCGCCTTTTCTCCCGCCGAGGTGGCCAGGCAGGTGGAGGTGATCTTCACCAACCTGCCGGATACGCCCGACGTGGAACAGGTGGTGCTGGGTGAAAATGGAATACTCGCCGGCGCACATCCCGGGCTGATCTGGGTGGACAACTCCACCATCAAACCCGCCGCGGCCCGGAGCTTGAGCCAGCGGCTGGCCGAAAAAGGCGTGCTCTCGCTGGATGCGCCCGTCTCCGGCGGGGACATCGGGGCGCGGGACGGCACGCTGGCGATCATGGTGGGCGGACCGGCGCAGGCGCTGGAAAAGGTCATGCCGGTCTTCCAGGCCATGGGCAAGACCATCACCCATGTGGGTGAAGCCGGCGCCGGGCAGGTGGCCAAGGCCGCCAACCAGATCATGGTGGCCGCCCAGATGGTGGCCATGGGCGAGTTGTTGATCTTCTCGCAGAAAGCCGGCGTGGACCCGCTGAAAGTCATCGAGGCGATCAAGGGCGGAGCCGCCCAGTGCTGGACGCTGGACGTCAAACCGCCCCGGCTTTTCAGCGGGAACCGGGCACCGGGTTTCAAGGCCTCCATGCAGGCCAAGGACCTGAACATCATCCTGGAGACCGCCCGGGAATACGGCATCCCCCTGCCCTCGGCGGCCGTGGATGCGCAACTCTACAACGCCATGCTGCAGAACGGCATGGGTGGGCTGGACAATTCGGCCGTGATCGGGATGATCGAGGTGTTGGCGGGGATCAAGCTAAATACGACCTCGCCGCAGGAACCCTCGCATTAACCGCAGGGCAAACGGCAAGGGAAGGAAAAAATGGATAGGGTGAAAAAATATTGGCCTGATATTCGTGATTACGTCCTTGTCCTGCTTGGCGCGCTGGTCCAGGCAATCGGCCTGCGGCTGTTCCTGGTGCCGGCGGAACTGGCCAGCGGCGGCATCAGCGGCATTTCGCAGTTGATCAACCATCTGACGAAAACTCCCACTTCCGCGGGCTGGCCCATCGGGCTGATGGTCTTCATCGGCAACATGCCGCTTTTTATCCTCGGCTGGAAGCAGCTGGGCGGACGGCGCTTCGCGCTGCGTACGCTGGTGGCGGTGGCAGCTTACTCGTTCTTTGCGGATGCACTGTTATGGCTTTCCTTCTTCCCCAGGGGCGGCATCACCAATGACCTCGTGCTCAATTCGTTGTACGGGGCCGTGGTCAGCGGCATCGGGTATGGCCTGGTTTACCGCGGCCAGGGCACCAGCGGCGGGTCCGATATCCTGGCGCGCATCCTGCACCGTTGGCGAGGCATCTCGATGACCCAGAGCTACCTGTTGACCGATACAGTGGTCATCCTGGCAGCCGGATTCATCTTCGGCTGGCAGAAAGCACTGTATGCCATCATTACCCTCTACGTCAGCGGCCTGGTGGTGGATACCACCATGGAAGGCACGGGGACCGTCCGCACGGCCATGATCATCAGCGACCATGCGGAAATCGTTTCGCAGCGCATCCTGACCGAGATGGAACGGGGTGTGACCATCCTGGAGGGAGCCGGCGCGTACACCAACGAGGCACGGCCGGTGCTTTATTGCGTCGTGACCCGCTCAGAGGTGCAGCAATTGAAATCGATCGTCCACGAAGCGGACCCGAAAGCATTCATGGTCATCGGTGTGGCGCACGAAGCGCTGGGGGAGGGGTTTCAGGCGTTCAAAAAACAAGGGACTTGAAGTTCCTGATGCCTGAGGAACCTGAAGAGAAATTTTCAGGCTTGTTTATTCTTAAGATAACCTGAGCCGCCTCACGAACCGAACTGGAGCACCACCCCTGCCACCAGCGCAAACTGTCCCAGGTGATAAAGGATCATGTTCACCAGGCGGCCGTTCTTGATGGGTTTCACAAACTTATTCCACGCCAGGATAATGTCGGAAAAATAGAAGAGTGTGGCACCCAGGGCCACCAGGCCGGCTGCCGAGAGGTTCCAATCCGGGTTGTAGAGGGTCAGGAACGCCGCCAGGAGCATCAGCGTGATGACCACGCCGTACAATCCGACCGGGACAACCATCCGTTTGAGCCCCTTCTGCAAAATCCCAGAGATAATGCGCCGCAATACCCGCGCCGCGGTCAACGCCAGAACCAGGGCGATGCCCACCGACCAAAGGGGCGAAACCTGCGGCAAGGGTATATTCAACCCGGTGATGTAAGCCACATGTGCAAGTAAAAAGGCAGCCAGCCCGGGGATGAACCAGCGGTCCGAAAAGCGGGCATAAGAGAGCATCAGGAACACATCGCCGGCCAACGAAAAGAAGATGCCCAGGGCGAAGCATAAGAGCGGAAGGGAGCGCAGCCCCATTGTGACCAGCAAAAACAGAAGCAAAATCAAAAGCAAGACCATCGCCGCCGGTTTGGCGAAGTATTCGATCCTTTTCAAGTTTTTTGCGACCGCCACCCAATCCAATATGGCGATGGCAAAGAACAGGATGAAAAACGGGATCATTTTGCCTCCTCTTATAAGAACGAAATCAGAGTCTTCGCCTCATAAGCATTATCTTTTCTTCTTGATCTTGTAACCCAACCGGCGCAAGGCCTCTTCATTATCACGCCAATCTTTTTCCACTTTGACACGCAATTCAAGGAAAACTTTACGATCGCTCATGGCTTCGATCTCTTTTCGGGCGGCCGAGCCGATTTTCCTCAGCATGGCCCCGCCTTCACCGATAACGATCCCTTTTTGTGAATCGCGTTCCACCAACAAAGTGGCCGCAATGTAAGCATTCCCGTTTTCCCGTTCGCTGAACTCGTCCAGGCGAACAGCCAACGCGTGGGGCACTTCCTGCTGTAGAAATACCAGGGCGGCCTCCCGGATCAACTCGATGGCGATTTCGCGCTCGTACAGGTCGGTAATCTGTTCTTCAGGGTATTCCGGCGGGCGGACAGGCAGATGGGAGATCAGGGTCGTTTGCAATTCGTCCAGACCCTGGCGAGTGGCAGCTGAAAATGCCAGCGATGGAAAGTCCGGGACCAGGGTCTGGTACATGGCTCGAACCGGCTCCAATGCCTCGGCAGGGATCTTATCTAATTTATTCAAACCCAGGAGTATGGCGGGCCTGCGTCTCATCCTTCGCAACAACTCCGCCACCTGGTTATCTTCGTCATCCGGCTCCATACTGGCATCCACAAGGAAGAGGATCACATCGACGCCATCCAGAGCTTCTTCGGCTTCCTGGTTAAAGAATTGGCCGAGCTTGTGGCGCGGCTTATGGATCCCAGGGGTGTCCACAAAGACAAGTTGAGCCTCCGGCAGGGTCAGGATACCAAGCTGCCGGCGGCGGGTGGTCTGCGGGCGGGGGGAGACGGCGGCTATCTTCTGGCCGAGGAGGGCATTAATAAGGGTGGATTTGCCCACATTGGGCTTGCCAAGGATGGCGATGAAACCGGAGCGGAAGTCAGTCATTAGTATTCAGTGTCCTGTGTTCTGTTCAAGTGATCTGCGTTCAAAGGATTGATAAAAAGTACATGCTCAAAGTAAATATGTTTTGAAGATTATGCCATCACTGCGCCTTCCATTTTCAGCAGCCATTCTTTCGTCTTGAGACCCTCGGCCATGCCGTAGCCGTGTAACTTGCCGTCCATGCCGATGACGCGGTGGCAAGGCAGCACCAGCGGCATGGGGTTGGTAGCCTCGGCTCGGCCCACGGCACGGGCGGCACGCGGCCGGCCGATGTGCTCGGCAATCTCTTTATATGTCCTGATTTCACCATAGGGAATTTCGTAAGTGGCTCTCAGGACGGACAACTGGAAGGGATGCAGGACCGTCCAATCGATCACCAGGGTAAAGGCCCGTCTTTTGCCGGAAAGATATTCCTTCAATTGAGCCGCCGCCTCGCGGATGTGCTCGGGGGCAAATTCCACGGTTTTTTTGAAACGCCTGGTAAGGTAGGTTTCGAATTCGGCCCGGGTAAGGTTCGACTCAATCGCCACCAGGCCGAGGTCCGATACCGCCAGCCAGAGTTTGCCAATGGCCGTCTGGCCGGTACCGCCAATATAGAGGCTCGATTTTTCTGCCATATGCCACTCCTTGCGGTCAGGGGCCACCCGTTCGCTTCTCAAATCCGTAAAATAATTGCTTTTTCATTGTGAAACCGCTTACAAAATTGTCATACAATAGTAGGGAAAGCGTAGGGTAGCCGTCATGTACTTCTCAGACCAAGATGGTATTATATGAGCGTAAGGCGATTTCTCTTCTCCTCCTTTCAAGAGAGCCGGGGTCGGCGTCCCCGGCTCTCACGATTCTATCACGATGTTATAATCCTTTTGCCGACATCCACCATTGGGATAAATGATGATCTTCCCCCGCCTCGCCTATCGCTCCCGCCAATTCTGGAATGCCCTGCTCAGACCTGAGCTTCACGTCACGAGCGAGGCCATTCTCCCCTATCTGTCCGCTGCTCAACTTGTCCTTTTCCGCCAACTGCAACCCTCCGAACAAATGCATGCGTACCAGGTATTCAAACACCTGCAAAAAGCGGGAGAAAAGGATGCTGACCTGCTGGCAGCAGCATTACTCCATGATGTAGGCAAGGTCCTTTCGCCTCTCTCCGTATTCGATCGGGTGATCATTGTGATAGGCAGGCGTTTGTTTCCGAAGGCTGCCAAACGCTGGGGCGAGGGAACGGCCAATGGACTGCGCCGGCCGTTCGTGGTGGCGGCATATCATGCCGAATGGGGTGGAGAATTGGCCGAGCAGGCAGGCGCGACCGAGGCGGTCATCAAACTGATCCGGCACCATCACGACCCGCTGAACCCGCAGCCTGCTACTCGCAGGGAGCGCCTGCTGGCTGTATTGCAGACGGCAGATGAAGAAAACTGAACGGGGCTGAAGTGTTGGAGTTTTGCAGGCAGAAGGAGTTGAAATGACGGTCAAAATCACCATCCTCGGCCTGGGTCAAATTGGCGCTTCCATCGGTCTGGCCCTGGCGAATCACAAGGACCAGGTGGCCACCACCGGCCACGACAAGTCTGTGGAAATAGCCCGGCAGGCTCACAAGCTGGGCGTGGTGGATACGGTTGTTTACAACCTGCCCGCCTCCGTCGAGGGCGCAGATGTGGTCATCCTGGCCCTGCCGATGGACCAGGTTTACGAGACGCTCCAGTTCATCGCCCAGGATGTGCGCGAGGAAGCAGTTGTCATGGATACCGCTCCGGCAAAAACAGAGGTGGCTGCCTGGATAAAAGAACTCTTGCCGCCAAAACGACATTATGTCGGCCTGACGCCGGCGCTCGGTCCCCGGGCGCTGGAAGATCCCGGAAAAGGCCTGGAGGCAGCCAGGGCAGACCTGTTTTCCAAAGGGCTTGTGGCAGTCAGTACCCCTGCAGATACTCCTGAAG
Organism: uncultured Chloroflexia bacterium; assembly: GCA_963831885.1. GTDB lineage: Bacteria > Chloroflexota > Anaerolineae > Anaerolineales > Villigracilaceae > UBA877. The sequence continues at coordinate 190,788 of CAWHSJ010000010.1, forward strand.
ATGCGCTCAACCTGGCGGTCAATTTGGTTAAACTTTTGGGGGCAGAGCCTTATTTTGTAGATCCGCTGGAGGTGGATGGCATCATGGCCTCTTCACACCTCTTGCCAGGGCTGGCCGCGGCCATGTTGACGGAGGCGGTCATTAGCCAACCGGGCTGGCCTGACATCCGCAAGCTGGCAGGAAAACCATTCATGGCCGCCATGCGCCTGTTCGAAATGGAAGGACCGGAAGCTCTGGCAGAAATAGTCCTCCAAAACAAGGGGAATACCGTGCGTGTTCTGGATGGCTACATTGCCACCCTTCAATCTTTGCGGGATGAAGTCGCTGCGGGAGAGAAAAAGGGTCTGCGCCTTCGCCTGGGCGAAACGGGCAAGGGTCTGGAAAAATGGAAACATGAACGTTATGAAGGAAACTGGCAGGCCATCGAGATCGGCAGGCAGGAAATGCCTAAAGTCAGCGACATCCTGAAACAGCAGGTGGGGGGTGTGGATAAGCTCTTCGGGCGGCGCAAAAAGAAGTCAAATACGGAGTAGCCCGGTCATCGATGGCTTTTTACTGTTACATTCTCGAATGTGCAGACGGCACTTATTACACCGGCTGGAGCACAGACCCTCAGCGACGCCTGCGCCAGCATAATAGCGGGAATGGTTCCCGTTATACGCGCAGCCACCGCCCGGTCCGCTTGGTGTATGTGGAAGACTGTGCGGATAAAAGCGCAGCATTAAAAAGAGAAAGGGCTATAAAAGCCCTTCCCCGCCTGCGCAAAAAGAAATTGATCGAGACATCCGAGGTATAGAAACCTCGCAGATAGGATTATTCGGTAAACAAGGGCAAATGCCCTAGGGAAATGATGTGCTCCCACTTGGCGCGCTCGCCCTCGGTTAAGATGGCGGCCTCGGCGACGATCTTCGCCCCGGCTTTTTCCATGATCATGCGCATCCCTTGCAAGGTCGAACCGGTGCTGATCACATCGTCGACGATCAAGGCAAGCTTGCCTTTCACATCCTCCTGATCTTTTTCGTCCATGATCAGAGTTTGTGGTTCGCCGGTGGTAATGGAAAGCGTCTCCGCGATCAGGGCGGCGCCCATATAGGGTTTATAGGATTTACGCAAGATAATATAGGGCTTCTTGCTCTCCACCGATAACGCATACGCCAGGGGGATGGACTTGGCTTCGGCCGTCACGATGATATCGAAGGCCACATTTTTGAGTTTTTTATTCAGGGCCGCCGCGCAGGCCTGGACCAGTTCAGTATCACCAAGGATATTGAGAATGGCAATCTTAAGACCGGGTTTAATTTCGAACAACCGCAAACTACGCTGGATACCGGCAATCTGGATATCATAAGTTTCAGTTTTTGGCATTGGAATTACCTCCAACTTCGGATTCGGGCAGGAAAAGTTTATCACAAATTAATGTTTGCGAGTTAGAATATTTTTATGCTTCCTGATCTCAAACTCAACGCACTTCTGCGCCTGCGCAAGCCTCACCCGTGCGGGTCCTATGAATGGACGGTCGTGAGGCTCGGTGCGGATATCGGCCTGGAGTGCAAAGGTTGTGGGCGGCGGGTAATGCTGACGAGGCGGGAACTGTCAAGGCGGTTGAAAGCTATCCTCCAGGAGGAGACCAATGCCCCAGATGCAGCTTGAAAAGCCCCACATCACTTTCCTTTTCTCAGATACGGGCGGGGGGCATCGCGCCGCCAGTGAGGCTATCATCGAGGCCATCCATTGTGAATTCGGGGATAGCATAACCACTCAAATGATAGATTTCCTGAAGGATTACGCCCCGACACCCTTCAACCATTTGCCCGAAGTCTACCCCGACCTGGTACGCGTACCCGAATTGTGGGGAGCCATGTTCGATATCAGCGATGGTCGCCCGCAAGCGCGCATCGTGACCTCCACGCTCTGGCCCATTGCCCGGAAGGCTGCCCGCAAGTTGGTGAACGACCACCACAGTGAAATGCTTGTCAGCGTCCACCCGCTGGCAACCTCCTTTGCCCTGAAAGCGCTTGGAAAGAACCGCCCACCCTTTGTCACCGTGGTGACGGACCTGGTCTCAACGCATGCTTTGTGGTTCGACAAGCGGGCAGACCTGATCCTCGTCCCGACAGAAATGGCCCGCCAGCACGCGCTGAAATGCCACATGCTGCCCGAGAAAGTCCGCGTGGTAGGACAGCCAGTATCGGAAAGCTGCAGCGCTCCAAAAGGTAATAAATCTTTCTTGCGCGCAAAGTTTGGCTGGCCACAAGACAAGCTGCTTGTCCTCTTAGTGGGTGGTGGTGAAGGGATGGGACCCCTGGCCGAAACGGCTCATGCCATAGACGAATCCGACCTGGACGTTTGCCTGGTAGTCGTGGCTGGACGAAACGCGAAACTGGAAAACGAGCTCAAAAGCCGCACCTGGAACAAACCGACTTTTATCTATGGCTTTACTCGGGATATGTCAAGCTTCATGCACGCTGTTGACATAATCGTCACAAAGGCCGGGCCGGGAACGATCGCTGAGGCACTCGTTGCAGCTTTACCGGTCATCCTGTACTCCAAGCTGCCCGGCCAGGAAGATGGTAATGTCGACTATGTCATATCCGAGCAAGTGGGCGTGTGGGCGCCGGAACCACGGGAGGTGATCCAAACGCTGAAGCTGTGGACAAGCCAACCACGCGAAATGGAAAAAGTGTCTGAAAACTGCCGCCGGGCTGCCCGCCCGGATGCATCCCATCAAATTGCTCTCATTTTGGGGGCACAACTGGGGTTGACCGGCCAGCCAAGAGAAATCTCTGTATTTTGATCCCAGGATTTAATTTGCGAAGCCGGCGATGAAATTCATCTCACGGCTAAACTACGATTCCCCTACGACCAAATTTTCCACAAAAGCCCTGTAGTATAATCTTCTAGCCATGCCCATTCTGGACGCGCACGCGCTTGAATTCTTCAGCCGTTCCCCGGAGCAGACTCGCCGATTGGGGATGCGCCTGGGCTCTATATTGCAAACTGGCGACGTGGTGTGCCTGCAGGGCGAGCTCGGGGCGGGAAAGACCACCCTTGTCCAGGGAATGGCGCAGGGCTGGGGTGCCCTCGATGGCGTTTCGAGCCCGACTTTTGTGCTGATAAATTCCTACCGCCGCCCGAAATCAGGCAAGCTATTCCACTTCGATGCCTACCGGATCGAACTCGCCTGCAGAAGCCGAAGAACTGGATATGGATAATTTAATGGAGCAGGGGCCTCTTGTTATTGAGTGGCCGGAACATGTCGAAGCGATATTGCCTTCTGAACGGCTGTGGGTCTGGCTGCAATATGAATCCGAAGAACACCGCGCCATGCGTTTTGTAGCCTGCGGGAAGCGGTATGAAGTTTTGCTGGATGACCTTCGAAGGCAACTCTATGGAGTGGTCTGATGTTACTGGCCATCGATACATCCACTGCACAGATCGGCCTGGGGCTTTACGACGGTACTCAAGTAACCGGTGAATGTGTCTGGCATAGCGGTCTTCATCACACCCAGGAATTGGCTCCCTCGCTGGCAGATCTTCTGGCGCGGGTTGAATTAAAAATAGAGCAAATAAAAGCTGTGGGTGTGGCGCTCGGTCCCGGCTCCTTTACGAGCCTGCGAGTCGGACTCGCGTTCGCCAAGGGTCTTGTGCTGGCCCGGCATATCCCCGTGATGGGGGTCCCCACGCTCGACGTAGTCGCCGCATCGGTCCCACTCGCCGATCCCTCAACAGGCAAAATCCAGCCGCGCAGGTTGGCCGCCATTGTGCAGGCCGGTCGAGGCCGGTTAGCCGTTGGCTGGTATCACGCCGAAGAAAACGAATGGAAGCCTGATGGTCCGGCCACGGTGACCACTGCCGACGAACTGGCCGAAAAAATCCACAAGCCGGTGATCATCTGCGGCGAGTTGACCGGCGATGACCGCCAGCGGCTGGCACGAAAATTCAAGAACGTGGTTTTGGCATCTCCTGCGCAATGCGTTCGCAGGCCGGCCATCCTGGCAGAAATTGCCTGGCAAAAATGGCAAGCCGGTAAAGTGGATACGGCCGCCTCACTCGCCCCGATTTACCTGCATGTGGCTGGAGGCATTCCAGCGTGACCCCGCTCATACGGCGCATGACATTGGAGGATGTCCCCGCCGTTCACGAGATCGATATGCTCTCGTTCAGCCTGCCGTGGCCGGAGCGCTCATTCCGTTTTGAGATGACCGAGAATCCGGTGACACGCAGCTGGGTGGCAGAAGTGGACGGACGCATCGCCGCCATGCTGGTGCTTTGGTTCATCGTTGACGAAGCGCATATTGCTACTATCGCTACCCATCCCGATTTCCGCCGTCAAGGCATAGGGGAGCAAGTCTTATTGCACGCCCTCCGGGCTGTCCATGTCGAAGGGGCGCGCAGAGCTTTCCTTGAGGTCCGGGCCGGGAATATTGCAGCGCAAACAATGTACAAGAAGTATGGCTTTATTGTAGACGGTCTCAGGCGAAAATATTACAGGGATAATGACGAGGATGCAATTCTTATGTCGTTGGATGGGCTGGATCACCTGCCCGAGGCAACAACCGAGTCGCACACGCAGGATTGACCCACACGAGATCTTTCAATTGGAGTGAACATGAGCGCCGAAGAAACCCTTGTTGAGGTGGCGAAGGAAGTGGTCATTTGCAAAAAATGTGCGCTGTACCATTCGCGCAAGAATGCTGTCCCGGGGGAGGGACCGGCAAACGCTGAAATCATGTTCGTGGGCGAGGGACCCGGTTTTCACGAAAATGAGCAGGGAAGGCCATTTGTCGGCGCAGCCGGCAGTTTCCTGAATGAATTACTGGCGGAAGCCGGACTAAAACGTTCAGAGGTATGGATCGGCAATGTGGTAAAATGCCGTCCGCCGGGCAACCGGGATCCATTGCCGGAAGAAATTGCCACGTGCAACCAGTACCTGGAGAGGCAGATCGCCGCCATCAACCCAAAGATCATCATCACTTTGGGCCGCTTCTCGATGGGAAAATACATGCCGGGAGCCAAGATAAGCTCCGTCCATGGACAAATGCGCCGAATTGGCGACAGGTTTGTGATCGCCATGTTCCACCCGGCCGCCGCGCTGCATCAGGCCTCCTTAAAACCTGCCATCATGAAAGATTTCGCCCAATTACCGAAATTGTTGGAGCAGGCGCGTTCCGCATCGAAACGCTCCGGTCCGGCCGCACCGTTGAAAGATAAGGAAGATCCGAAGCAATTGGATCTCTTCTAAGAACAATACCTCGCTCCAGGCGGCGTCCTCGCCGCCGAGGACGGCGGCGAACGCAGTTTTGTTAGGATTTCTAAGTGCACTTATTAATATAGAATACCTGTTTTCTCCAGCAGGAGAAAATTGAGGTGAGGAATAAAAGGAGACAAAATGACCATTAAAGATACTTTATTGAATCAACTTAAAAATAAGACGGCTCGGATTGCCATTTTAGGGCTGGGGTATGTGGGCCTGCCATTGGCAGTGGTATTTGCAGAGGCAGGATTCGATATCACCGGCATTGATCCGGACAAACACAAGGTCGATTCGGTCAATAAAGGGGTCAGTTATATCCCGGATGTGCAAACTGAGAAACTGGCAAAATTGGTCTCTGCAGGCAAACTGAAAGCCACGACTGATTTCTCGGTATTGAAAGACATGGATGCAGCCAGTATCTGCGTTCCGACCCCGTTGCGCCAGACCGGCGACCCGGATATGTCGTTCATCATGTCTGCCACTGAGGAACTGGCGAAGTACATGCACAAAGGCATGGTGGTGGTGCTGGAGTCGAGCACTTATCCGGGCACCACCCGTGAGGTATTGCTGCCAATGCTGGGTGAAAAGAACGGCTTGAAGGTCGGGGAGGATTGGTTCCTGGCTTTCTCGCCGGAGCGCGTGGATCCGGGCCGGAAAGATTTCACCACCCTGAATACCGCCAAGGTGGTGGGGGGCATCACCGAGGCTTGCGGGGAGGTGACGGCAGCATGGTATGGGGCAGCCATCCAACATATCCACCTGGTCTCTACAGCCGAGGCCGCCGAGATGTCAAAACTGCTCGAGAATACCTTCCGGATGGTCAATATCGGCCTGGTCAATGAACTGGCGATCATGTGCAGCCGCATGGGCGTGGATGTATGGGAAGTCATCGATGCGGCGGCCACCAAGCCGTTTGGTTTCATGAAATTTACACCCGGACCCGGCCTGGGGGGGCATTGTATTCCGATTGACCCGCTCTACCTGTCCTGGAAGATGAAAGCCTACCAATATACCGCCCACTTCATCGAGCTGGCCTCTGATATCAATACCAACATGCCGCGCTACGTGGTGGCGCGCATACTGGATGCCATGGACGAACGCAGCAAGTTGCTGAAAGGCAGCCGCTGCCTGGTCCTGGGGGTGGCCTATAAGCCCGATATCGATGATATCCGCGAGTCGCCTGCTTTGGATGTCATCGGCCTGCTTCAGAAGAAAGGCGCCAGGGTTGAATATCACGACCCATACATCCCGACACTGAAAACTCATGATGACGTTGTAATGCACAGCGTGCCGGATTTGATGAAAGCAGTAGCCGAGGCGGATTGTGTTGTTATCGTAACGAACCATAAATCCTATGATTACAAGGCCATTCTCGGGGCAGCCAAATTCATTTACGATAGTCGTAATGCATTGGGGAAAATGGGCAAAGAAAGCGAAAAAGTAGCGCGACTCTAGCGATGCTCCTGTGAAGACCATCCTCTGAAAGAGCAGGATATGTAATTATGGCAAATTATCTTGTCACCGGAACCGCTGGCTTCATCGGCGCACGCCTGGTAGAAGTGCTGCTGTCGCAAGGTCACACGGTTACCGGCGTGGACAACATGAACAATGCCTATGATGTCCGCATGAAGGAATTCCGGCTGCGGCGTCTCCAGGTTCTGCCCGGTTTCACTTTCCACAAATTGGACATCTCTGAACGAAAGAATACAGAAGAATTAGCAGGTTCGCAGCCGGTTCCTTTCGATGCAGTCATCAATATGGCTGCGCGTGCGGGGGTGCGGGCAAGTGTAGAGGATCCGTGGATTTTTTACCAAGCCAATGTAATGGGAACGCTCAACCTGCTGGAGTTATGCCGCCAGAACGGCATACCCAAGTTCCTGACGGCTTCGACCGCCGGGGTTTATGGAGATAAGGCTCCCCGCCCCACGCCCGAAGAAGCAGATACGGACCACCCCTTGCAGCCCTATGCGGCCAGCAAAAAGGCCTCTGAAGTGCTGGCACATGCCTATCATAAGTTACACGGCATCGATGTGACCGTGGTGCGCTTTTTTAATGTCTACGGTCCAGCCCCACGGCCGGAAATGGTCATCTTCCGTTTCGCCAAATGGATCACAGAGGGAGAGCCGGTGGAATTGTTCGGTGACGGCGAACAATCGCGCGGTTTCACTTACCTGGATGACATTGTGCGCGGCACGATTGCCGGCCTCAAACCGATGGGGTACGAGATCATTAATCTGGGCGGGCACCAGCCACTTAATTTGAACGAGTTGATCCGCATTCTGGAGAAACGCATTGGCAAGAAAGCCCGGGTAAAACAGCTCCCGGCCAACCCGGCGGATATTCGCGCCAGCCTGGCAAACGTCGACAAGGCCCGGCGGCTGCTCGGCTGGCAGCCTGAAGTGGGGCTCGAAGAGGGGATTGGCTACCTGGTGGACTGGTATAACGCCGAGCGCGCCTGGGCGCGTGAAACCGTAAAGCCGTGACCATAATTCAGAAACTTTCGGCAATCTGGAATGAGGATAATCTGCTGCGACGGGTGGTTAAGAACAGCAGTTATCTTTTCAGCAGCAACGTACTTTCCGCAATACTAAGCTTCATCCAGACGATGCTGGCGCTGCGGATCATCGATATCTCTTATTGGGGTTTGATCGGCTCCATCCAAACGTTCGCTTCCAACATCAATCGCTTTTTATCCTTCCGGATGAGCGAAGTGGTGGTCAAACACCTGGCGCCCGCTCAGCTGGATACGGACGAAAAGAAGCGGGAAGCGGCTGTACTGGTAAAAGCCGTAGGCCTGGTAGAAGCGGTCACCTCGGTGGCAGCCTTTGTCGTCCTGCTGCTCCTCGTTCCGTGGGCTTCGAGGACATTTGCCAGAGACGCCGGCACGGCTCCCCTGTTTGCATTCTATGGTCTGATCCTGCTCAGCAACCTGGTTTTCGAAACCTCTCTGGGCGTCCTGCAGGCCACGCACCGTTTCGGTCATCTTGCGCGGGCCAACCTCATTAATAGTATCATCACCAGTTCGGTCATCGGGGTGACATTCATTCTGCATAAATGGGGAAACCTGACCGCAACCCCTTTATTGTTGGCGGCCATCCTGCTGGCCTATATCCTTGGAAAGACCTATGTGGGGCTCTCTTATGTCATCACAGCCGTGCGGGAGCTGAACAAGATTTTGGGAGCCGGCTGGTGGAAGGTGCCCATGCGGACATTATCCGGCAAAGGTTCGCTGATCACCTTTGCACTTAATACCAACTTGAACAGCACGGTGAACCTGTTCTTCCGGGATAATATGCTCCTTTATGCAGCCTATTTCCTCTCCCTGGAGGACGCCGGATATTTCAAGGCAGCTTTGACGTTGATCATCCCCATCACGTATATCCTCGATCCCTTTATCGCACCTACTTATACTGAGATCTCCCGCACAATTGCCAGGTTCCAATGGGACACGACCTTGCGCCTGCTCAAGCGGTTAACCATCATCGCGGGAGGAATTGTTTTGGCAATCTGGAGCGGTTGGGCGCTGCTCGGGAAGTGGCTCATTCCATTCATTTACCAAAAACAAGCCTTGCCGGTCTATCCGCTGTTGTTGATCCTCATAGCGGGTTATGGATTCGCCAGTGTTTTTCAGTGGAATCGTTCCCTTTTTCTCTCCTTCGGCAAGCCGGGTTATCCGGTTTTGATTTCCATCCTGACAGGGATCATTGAGTTGGCGTTATTGGCCTCCCTGGCACCGCGTTACGGCTACCTGGCGATGGGTGCAATTTTTACGGGCTACTTCATCATTTCCATCGGCATGATCAGCTTGCGGGGAATATGGGAAATCCGCCGAAGGCGAAGGGAGGCGATACCCCAGCCATGAGAATCGTATGCATCGCCGCTTCCCAAATTCCCTCCGACACGGCCAACAGCATCCAGGTGATGAAAGTCTGCCAGGCCTATGCCCAAATTGGGCATGAGGTCATCCTGCTTGTACCGGGGTCTCAGCCGGCAGGCTTGCAGCCGGCAGCATTACAAAAACACTACGGCCTGCGGACCTTCTTCAATATCGAATGGCTGCCCGTCCGCAACCGCCGCCTTTTCCCGTGGAAGGCTGTCCGCCGCGCCCGCCGTATAGGCGCCGACCTGCTGCACTGCTGGCCGGTCCAGTCGGCTGCTCTTGGCCTGCTGGTTGGAGTGCCTTCATTCCTTGAAGTACACGACTTTCCCGGGGGTTCTTTCGGCCCGCTCTGGTTCAGGTTATTCCTGTCGCTGGGCGGGCAAAAACGCCTCCTGCCGATCACGAACGCCTTGCGAACCTCCCTGGAACAAAAATATCACCGTCTGCCGGAGGGACAGGTGGTTATCGCCCCCGACGGCGTGGACCTGGAACGCTATGCCTCCCTGCCAGATCCCGCCGCGGCCCGCCAGCAATTGGCTTTAACGGCGGCTCCGACCGTGCTGTGTACAGGCCACCTGTACGAAGGCCGCGGCGCGGACCTTTTCCTCACCCTGGCTGGAAAATTCCCACAAACCAGCTTTGTCTGGGTGGGCGGCCGCCCTGCCGATGTGGAGAGTTGGAAAAACCGGGCAAATGCGCGCTCACTGGTGAATGTAACTTTTACGGGTTTTATACCCAACGAGAATATCCCCCTTTATCAATCGGCTGCGGATGTATTGCTGATGCCCTACCAGCAGACAGTAGCCACATCGAGCGGGGGAAATACGGCCTCCATTTGCAGCCCGATGAAAATGTTCGAATACATGGCAGCAGGCCGGGCCATCCTGACCAGCGACCTGCCTGTTTTGCACGAAGTGCTGGACGATTCGATGGCGGTATTTTGCCCTCCGGACGATCAACGGGCCTGGGAATCCGCCCTGGAAGGGTTGCTAGGCGACGAAAAGCGGCGGCAGGTTCTCGGTCAAAACGCACGCACCTGCGTGGAAAAATATTCCTGGACGGAGCGGGCCAGGCGTATACTGGCAGGGTTCGAATCAAGGACTGGATAGCATGGAAAAGCTCTTGCGTGATCTCCGCTGGATCCTCCCTGTCAGCCTCGGCCTGGGACTGGCACTTTCTCTCCTCGGCCCGGGAACCTGGTGGATAGGCTGGCTGACCTATACGCTGCTTTCAGGAGTCGGCCTGTCGGCATTGTCCGCTCTTTGGCGCTCCAGCGGTTCATCCCAAACCGTTGGGCTGATGCTACTCCTGGCAGTGATCCTTCGCCTGAGCCTGGGGATGGCCTTATCGTTTGTTCTGCCAGCCTACGGGAATGACACGCCTGTTCAAAACGCCGGCTACGTTTTCTCCGATGCCTATCAACGTGATTCGCAAGCCTGGGAATTAGCCGCCTCCCATGATTCTCTTTTGAATGCTTTTAACAAGACCTCTTCCAGTGATCAATATGGCGGGCTTCTGTTCATCAGCAGTCTTCTGTACCGTTTCACCAGCCCAGATGCGCACCGCCCCTGGTTGATCATCCTGCTGGCAGCGCTTGTCTCCGGATTAGGAGTCGGGCTGAGTTACCAGGCAGCCCGAAAAAACTGGGGTGACCGTACGGCCTTGATAATTGGTTGGATCATGGCTCTTTACCCCGAGGCAATCCTGTTGGGCAGTTCACAAATGCGCGAGCCATTTTTAATGGCCTTCGTTTCCATGAGCTTTTGGGGAGTGATCAGCTGGACGGACAGCCGCCGGAAAGCCGCAGCCTGGATGGCCGGAAGCATCATTGGGCTGCTGCTCTTTAATTCGGGCGTTGCTGTGGCCGCCATTATTGTCCTGTCAATTTGGTTTTGGCTGAGCCGGAAGGAACGCCACATAAAGTGGTGGGTATGGGCCGGAGCGCTCGGGTTGGTGGCCCTGGCGGGGGCGATGTTTATCCTGGCTTTGCGCGGCAGTACTCCGGTCAAGGGAGGCTTGCTGGCAAGCTTGCTGGACTGGATCCGCTTCTCGGTCAATTATGACGCCTCCTTGCTCGAATCAAATTCCGGTTGGCTCCAGAATGTCTTTAGCATTCTCCCCCAATCTTTGCATTTCCCCTTCATAGTCGGCTATGGAATTGCTCAACCGGTTTTGCCGGCGGCCATCGCTGATCCGGCAGTTTGGCCCATGCGCCTCCTTGGAGTTCTGCGAGGCCTGGGATGGTATGCTCTCCTTCCATTCCTGGCTTACAGCCTGCGCTCGGTCCTAAAAATCGAAGATAAAAGACAACGGCTGGCCTGGTTATGGTTGTGGGCCGCCTCGTGGGGATGGATAATTCTTTCCTCCATCCGCGCCGGCGGTGACCAATGGGATAACCCGCGCTACCGGGTTATTTTATTGATATTCCAGGCTGCACTGGCCGCCCAGGCTCTGATCTGGCAGCATTCTGTCCATGACCGCTGGCTTGGGCGTTTCCTGGCAGTGGAGGCAGTGTTCCTGTTATTCTTTGGCTACTGGTATGCAGCCCGTTATACCCATTGGAAAGCCGGGCAGGTGCATATTTTTGTCATCATCGCTTTGATCGTTTTCTTAAGCAGCATCATTCTGATAGCCGGATGGCTGAGAGACAGGCGCAAGACACATTCGCCAGGGCGGTCAAAACAATGAGAATAAATTTTTGGGGTTAAATTATTCTTTTTTGACAGTTCATTACCTGTCAGGCTTTGCTTGACGTATTCCCAATCGCGTTTATAATTCAGTAACTGAATTTTGAAGGAGGAGAATATATGCCTACCGCATTAATCACTGGAGTAAATGGCCAGGATGGTTCCTACCTGGCGGAGTTCCTTCTGGAGAAGGGATACCACGTCGTTGGGATGGTGCGCCGGTCCAGCACCGTTACTTATGAGCGTATCGAACACATCCTGAACGACATTGACATTGTCCCGGGTGACCTGCACGACCAGAGCTCGCTGGTCGCCTGCCTGGAACAATACAAACCGGATGAAATCTATAACCTGGCAGCCCAGTCTTTTGTGGCCACCTCGTGGAGTCAGGCAGTCCTGACCGGCGAGGTGACTGCGCTGGGTGTCACCCGCATGCTCGAAGCCATCCGCCTGGTCATACCGACCGCACGCTACTATCAAGCTTCTTCCAGCGAGATGTTCGGAAAAGTGGTCGAGACGCCTCAAAAAGAAACGACGCCTTTCTACCCCCGCAGCCCTTATGGCGTCGCCAAGGTATATGGGCACTGGATCACGGTCAACTATCGCGAGTCCTATAAATTGTTTACCGTCTCGGGTATCCTGTTCAACCATGAAAGTCCGCGGCGGGGGCTGGAGTTCGTCACGCGCAAGATTTCGCATGCCGTCGCGAGTATCAAGCTGGGATTGTCGAAAGACCTCCATTTGGGCAACCTGGAGGCCCGCCGCGATTGGGGCTTCGCCGGGGAATATGTCCAGGCAATGTGGATGATGCTCCAACAAGAGACGCCCGAGGATTTTGTGGTCGGCACCGGCGAGACGCATTCGGTTCGCGAGTTCGTCGACCAGGCCTTTCAATGCGTTGGCCTTAACTACAAGGATTACGTGGTCGCAGACCCGCGTTTCCTGCGCCCTTCGGAAGTGGATCAATTGATTTCCGATCCTACCCGGGTGAACGAACGACTGGGTTGGAAGCCGAAAGTTCACTTTAACAGTTTGGTCGAAATGATGGTCGAGGCGGATCTAAAGCGGCTAAAAAATGGCCGCTAAGGGATTATGAACACATCTTCTGAAACTGCGCGCGAACTGGCTCTGCTCGAGAATATTGAAAATAACCCGGACGTAACCCAGGCTACTCTTGCAACGCAGCTGAATGTGGCGGTCGGAACGATCAACTGGCATATTAAGCGCCTGATCGAAAAGGGGTATGTCAAAATCAAGCGGGCCGAACGGAAGAAACTGCGCTATATCATCACGCCCGAAGGCATCGCGCTGCGCGCAGTCCTGACCATGGATTATATCGAACAGCAATTCCTGCTCTATCGCAATACGCGCAAGCGCGTCCGGGAGCAGCTGGACCAGGTGCAAGCTGCCGGTTTCGACAGGGTTTCGATCCAGGGCGAAGGGGATGTGGCCGATATTTGCCGCCTATCCTGTCTCGAAAAAGGTATCCTGGTCGTTCCGGTTGGCGATGCGCCGGTGCTCGAGATCAACGGCCTGAAAGTGGTTTTACTGGACAAGGAGAACCTGCATGAGTAAAAAGGGGCATATCCTGGTGACTGGCGGGGCCGGTTATATTGGTTCGCTGCTGACGGCGGAATTGCTGCGGTCTGGTTACCGCGTTACCGTGCTGGATAACCTGCTCTATGGCGGCGAATCCTTGCTGGCCTTCCTTTCTCATCCCAATTTCCACTTTTCCAGGGCCGACATCACCGAGCCTGGCACGGTGCGCTCCAGCATACGTAAGGATTGGCCTAGTCCTGACGCCGTTGTCCATCTGGCCGCCATAGTCGGCTTCCCTGCCTGCCAGGCCATCGGAAAACAGGCCGCCTGGTACCACAACGTCGGCGGCACCAGGCGTGTCTTTGAAGATGCAGCCGGGTTGGGTGTCAACCGGTTTATCTATGCCTCCACCTACAGCAGCTATAGTGCCACCGAGGCAGGCAAGCCCGCCACAGAATCGGCGCCGCTCTCGCCCCAGTCCCTTTATGCCGAAACAAAGGTGGCCGCGGAGGAATATTTACAGACAGTTGAAAGTTCCGGACCGGCGGTGCTCATTTTTCGGTTGGCCACTCTCTATGGCATCTCGCCGCGGACTCGTTTCGACCTGACCGTCAACCAGTTTGTGCTTGATGCCTACCTCAGGCGCGAAATGGTCATTTACCAAAGAGGCTATACACGCTCATTTATTCATGTGCGCGATGTAGCCCGCGGGATTGTTCTTGGCCTGGAGACGACGGATGAAAAAGCCCGCGGCCAGATCTACAACCTGGGCACCGAAGATGGCAATTACACGAAGGACGAAATCGTCGGGTTGATCTTGAAGCGCCTGCCTGAAACCCAGGTCGAATATAAAGACCTTACATTCGGAGGCGATGCGCGGGATATTTCCGTTTCCTTCGAAAAAATCCGCACCGGGCTCGGATTCAAGGCAGAATTGAACGTGGACGATAGTGTGCGTGAAACTGTATATGCACTGCAAAACGGCATCATCCGTAACCCTCAAGACGAAAAATATACCAATGCGCGTTTCATTGTTCAGTAATCCAGGAGGTGAGAATATGGCGAATAATTTCTGGCAGGATAAAAGAGTCATTGTGACCGGTGGCGCAGGTTTCCTGGGTTCATTCCTGGTGGAAAAACTGGCCGACCGCGGGGCTGGAGATATCCTGATCCCGCATATCGAAAATTACAATCTGGTTGACCGGGCAGATATTCATCGTCTATTGGATGAAGCCATGCTGCCTGCGGCGGAACGTCCCTCTCATCTTTCGCCGTCGAACCTTCCCGCTTACAAGCCTGCTTCCCAATCATCTTTTAACCCTTCAGACTTGGTGATCATCCACCTGGCCGCACGCGTGGGTGGGATCGGGGTCAACCGGGAATACCCGGCTGAGTTCTTCTACGATAATCTCATGATGGGGGTCGAATTGATCCACCAGGCCTGGCAGCGCGGAGTTGGTAAATTCGTTGCCCTGGGCACGGTCTGCGCCTACCCCAAATTTACGCCTGTGCCCTTTAAGGAAGATGACTTGTGGAATGGTTACCCTGAAGAGACGAATGCCCCCTATGGTCTGGCCAAAAAAATGTTATTAGTCCAGTCACAGGCGTATCGCCAGCAGTACGGGTTTAACTCCATCTTCCTGTTGCCGGTCAATCTCTATGGGCCGCGCGACAATTTCAATCCGGCCTCATCGCACGTGATCCCGGCCTTGATCCGCAAGTGCCTGGAAGCCGAAGATCGTGGTGAAAAGGAGATCGTTGGCTGGGGTGATGGCTCGCCCACGCGTGAATTCCTGTATGTGGAGGATGCTGCTGAGGCCATCCTGCTGGCAGCCGAGAAATACAATGGCTCAGAGCCGGTGAACCTGGGTTCAGGGTATGAGATCTCCATCAAAAATTTGGTCGAAATGATCGCTCGTTTCACCAACTTTTCCGGCAAACTGGTCTGGGATACAAGCAAGCCCAACGGCCAGCCTCGCCGCGGGTTGGATGTCAGCCGGGCAGAAAGACTCTTCGGCTTTAAGGCCAGCACCCCATTCGAAGAGGGCCTGCGCCGGACGATAGAATGGTATAAGCAAAATAGAAAATAATCATGGCAAGAGAAGCAATTAGCAAAACTGAGCTTAACACGGTTGTTCTTCGCCCAACCGGGGGGTGGATCGCTCTCAATCTGCATGACCTGTGGCTTTATCGCGAACTGATCTACTTCATGACCTGGCGCGATTTAAAGGTGCGCTATAAGCAGACATTGTTGGGTGTTTCCTGGGCAGTCTTAAATCCTTTCCTGACCATGGTCGTGTTCAGCGTGTTTTTTGGCGGCCTGGCCAAGATCCCCTCGGATGGCATTCCTTATCCTATTTTTTCCTTTGTCGGGCTCCTGCCCTGGAACCTGTTCGCCAATGCATTGTTGAACGCCAGCCGGTCACTTTACAGCAATCAGAACATGGTCAGCAAGGTCTACTTTCCACGCCTGGTGCTTCCGCTCTCGTCGGTGATCGCAGGTGTGGTGGATTTTGCCATTGCTTCCCTCGTGCTCGTCGGCATCATCCTGTATTACAACCTCACCGGCGTTACCCATTTGACCTTTAGCTGGCAGATGTTGACCTTGCCCCTCTACTTGCTCATGGCCCTGGGGACGGCTTTGGGAGTGGCCCTGTGGCTCTCGGCATTATATGTGCAATACCATGACGTGGGGTACATCCTTCCGTTCCTGGCGGAATTTTGGCGCATCCTTTCGCCGGTCGTCTATTCCACCACGCTGATTCCGGCAAAGTGGCAGGTCTTGTATGCCCTCAATCCCATGGCCGGTGTCGTGAATGGTTTCCGCTGGGCCATCCTGGGGACCCCCACCGGGCCCGGCCCCGAATTACTCATCTCAGGGGGAGTGGCGGTTCTCCTTCTGCTGAGCGGCCTGGCCTATTTCCGCCGCATGGAAAAAACTTTCGCGGATACCATCTAACCATGAAACCTGCCATTCAAGCCGAAAACCTGGGCAAGCGCTATCGCATTGGTCTGGCTCCGCAAAAATATCAGACTCTGAGCGAAAATATTACCAATGCATTGAAGGCGCCGCTGCGTGCCATCCGGCGCGTCCAAACCCCGCGGGGGGATGCGCTGGATACCATTTGGGCATTGAAGGGGATCGATTTCACGGTCCAACAGGGACAGGTGCTCGGCATTATCGGGCGCAACGGAGCCGGAAAAAGCACGCTGCTGAAGGTCCTTTCCCGCATCACCGAACCAACAACCGGTTCAGTAACAATCCGGGGCCGGGTCGGCTCGCTGTTGGAGGTCGGGACAGGTTTCCATCCGGAACTGACCGGGCGGGAGAACATCTTCCTCAACGGGGCGATCCTGAACATGAAACGGGCCGAAATAGAGCGAAAATTTGATGAAATCGTCGCTTTTTCGGAAGTGGAACAGTTCATCGATACACCCGTGAAGCGGTATTCTTCGGGCATGTATCTGCGCCTGGCCTTCGCCGTGGCGGCGCACCTCGAGCCGGAGATATTGGTGGTGGATGAAGTCCTGGCGGTGGGCGATGCCGAGTTCCAGAGGAAATGCCTGGGGAAGATGGGCGATGTAGCCCAGCAGGGGCGCACGGTCTTGTTCGTCAGCCATAATATGTCGGCCGTCCTGCGGCTGACCCAGGAGTTGATCGTCCTGGAAAAAGGCCGGCTGGTTTTGCGAGCGCCCTCCTCTGAGGCGGTGGATTTTTACCTTTCGGCCGGCAATACGGACGCGGGTGAGCGTGTGTGGGATAAGGATGAAGTACCGCAGGAATCCGCACCTTTTTCCCCCATGGCTTTGCGCCTGAAGGATAAAACCGGCAATATTGTGGACACCGTCCGTTCGATCGAACCATTTACGGTTGAAATGGAATACAACCTCTCCGCTCCGCTTACCGGCCTGCGGATTGGTATCTATATCAGCACCTCCCGGGGAGAGTTTGTCCTGACCTCGTTCGACACTGACGACCAGCATCTTTATGAACAACACGGGTCGCGCCCGGCCGGGCATTACGTCAGCCGCTGCACCATTCCAGCGGATTTTCTGAACGGTGGCCGGTATCTGGTGGGTGTCAATGCCAGTTCTTATCGCGTCCGGCGTTATTTCATGGATGAACAGGCGCTATCCTTCAACGTAAACACCTCCGGGGCACCCGGCATGCAATGGTCCGAAGCACGGCCGGGGCTGCTGCGCCCGCGCCTCGAATGGAAGATCGAAACAATATGAAGCCGAAAGCGCTTATCAATAATTTGATGAGGAGCTTGCCATTCGCGGCCGATATTTACTGGTCATTATGGCAGCGAGATCAGAAAGTTTCACAGCCGCTTTGACTTGGACGACCTGGCCGCGCGCCTGCCGGAAGTAACAGCCCAGGTGAAGCCTTATGCCGATACTCTTCCGCAAGGCAGGAAAGTTTTTTACTTTGCCTCCTGGCATTACTGGATCATGCACGCCGCCCTGAGCGGCCTTACCCTGCGAGGCCTGGGGCACGATGTGACCCTGGCTTACCTTCCATATAGCGATTACGATGAGCCCACCGCCCGTTTCGATCTGCGTTGCCAGGATTTGTACGCTCGGCAGGTCTTGAAGGCGGCGCAGCCTCTTTTGAAAACCGTCTCTTTGCTGGATGTCAGGCCTGTGCCTGAACTTCCCGTGGAATTATCCAACGCCGTTGAACAGGTCACGCGGATTGACGCCCAATATATCCGCCAGAGGGAAGATATCGCCGGAGCAGAACCGATCTACAGGTTGCGCAAAAAACGGAACGTGGACGCCGCCCGCCGGGCACTGGCCTATTTTCAACAGTACCGGCCGGATGTGGTCATTGTTCCGAACGGCATGATCCTGGAGTATGGTGCAATCTATGAAACCGCCCGTACCCTTGGCATCCCTGTCGTCACCTACGAATTCGGGGAACAGGACCAGCGCTTATGGTTGAGCCAGAATCACAAAGTCATGTTTTGCGATTCTTTCAACGAATTATGGGAAACGTGCCGGGGCCGGAAGTTGAATGAAGAACAACATTCCTGGCTGGAAGAATTCCTGGCGGCCCGCCAGGGACTTGCCAAAGGAGAGAAATTCGCCCACCTGTGGCAAAAAACCGGCCGCGAGGGCGGTGCGAAAATAAAGGCCTTATTGGGCCTGGATGACCGTCCGGTGGTACTCTTGCCGACCAATGTGCTGGGTGATTCGGCCACCCTGGGAAGGACGGTATTCAGCCAGTCAATGACCGAGTGGATCGAGCGGGTGGTCCCCTTCTTTGCGGACAAGCCCGAGGTCCAGTTGGTGGTCCGTATCCATCCCGCTGAGACCTGGACGGTGGGCCCCTCTGTGGCTGAAATTATCCGCAGCGTGCTGCCGGACCTGCCGGCCCACATCCATCTCGTTGGGCCAAAAGAGAAAGTCAACACCTACGACTTGATGGATATTGCCGACCTGGCGCTGGTGTACACGACCACTGCCGGGGTGGAAATGGCGACTCGCGGCATCCCGGTACTGGTGAGCGGGCTGGCCACGTATCGGGGACGCGGCTTTACGATCGACGCGGATACCTGGGAAGAGTATTTCCAAAAATTGGAAAAGGCGCTGGCAGACTTGCCGGGGCACCGCCTGACACCCGGGCAAATTGAGCAGGCCAGGAACTATGCCTACGCTTATTTCCACGAGTTCGCCCGGCCTTTTCCCTGGCACCTGGAGAAGATCATGGCCGACCTGGATAAACGTCCAGTCTCTTATGTGCTCAGCCGGGAAGGCCGCCAGGAATATGGCGCTACCTTTCAGGAACTGGCCGGCGCACCTGTAAACTGGTAAACCTCTTTGAGGATTGGAATTCCAAATGTCCAAATCGCTTTACCAAAGTCTCAAAGAACGCTTTCCTGCGCCGGTCTCATTGGCACGGAAATTGTTGGTCGGCGAGGCGGGAAAGGTCCAAAAAAACATCCGGGGACAGGCAAATGTCATTCAAGCAGACGGCGCGACGCTTTCGGGCGTGAAAATGGATATCATCGGCGACAATAACCGGATCGAAGTTGGACAAGGCTGTGTACTCTCGAATGTCACCTTCCGAATACGCGGCTCCGGGCACCATATTGAATTTGGAAAAAATTGCCGGGTGAGCCGGGGAGCCATGCTCTGGTTTGAAGATCAGGATGGGCTTTTACAAGTCGGTCCCGGGACGACCATGGTTGAGGTTCACATCGCCGTGACAGAGAATTCCAAAGTGATCATTGGGGAAGACTGCATGTTTGCAAACGATATCGACATCCGCACCGGTGACAGTCATTCCGTCGTGGATGCCGGCTCCGGTGAACGGCTAAACTTTGCCGGCGATGTGACGATAGGCCGGCATGTTTGGATCGCACCGCACACGGTGGTTTTGAAAAGTGTGAATATCGGCGAAAATTCCATCGTGGCGAGCGGCGCAGTGGTGACCAAATCTTGTGGACCGGGTGTGATCGTGGGAGGAAACCCGGCCAAAGTGATAAAAACCGGGGTGTCCTGGAAACGGGAACGAATTTCCAGATAATGGACCGGCTGAACGAGACACCTGAAAATAATATCCTTCGTTCCGATAATATTGTTCAAGGAGAAGCAACTATGGATCAAACTCGCGTTCTTGTAACCGGTGCGGGCGGTTTTATCGGCCATCACCTGGTTACATTTCTGCGCGGAAAAGGCTATTGGGTAAGAGGCGTGGATATTAAAGCTCCCGAATATCGTTCCTCCGACGCGGACGAATTCGAACTGCTCGACTTGCGCCGCTGGGACAACTGCCTCCAGGCCACCCGCGGGATCGAGGAAGTCTACGGTCTGGCTGCCGATATGGGCGGGATGGGCTTCATCTCCTCTCACCACTCGCAGATCCTCCATAACAACTCCCTCATTAACACCCATACCCTGGAAGCGGCCCGTGTGAACGGCGCGAAACGCTACTTTTATACCTCCTCGGCCTGCGTTTATCCCGAATATAAGCAAACCGAGACCAATGTGGTCCCGCTCAAGGAAGAAGACGCTTACCCGGCCCAACCGCAGGATGCCTATGGCTGGGAAAAACTGGTCATGGAACGCCTGTGCACCCACTATCGGGAGGATTACGGTCTCCAAACGCGGATCGTGCGTTTCCACAATATCTTCGGTGACTATGGGACCTGGGACGGCGGGCGTGAAAAAGCCCCGGCGGCATTATCCCGCAAGGTCGCGGTGGCCAAATTGACCGGTAATCATGAGATCGAGATGTGGGGCGATGGCGAACAGACTCGCTCCTTCTGCTATATTGATGATTGCCTGGAAGGCATCTACCGTCTGATGCGCTCCGACCATCTCTCCCCGCTAAACCTGGGATCGGACCGCATGGTGACCATCAATGAACTGGCGCGGATAATTGCCAAGATTGCCGGGATCGAGATCACCATCAAGCATATCCCCGGGCCGATGGGCGTGCGCGGCCGCAACTCGGATAATACCCGCCTGCGGGAGGTCTTGAAATGGGAGCCGCAGATTTCATTGGAAGAAGGCCTCAAACGGACCTACACCTGGATCGAACAGCAGGTGGCCCTGAAATTAGCGGCGGAACAGAAGTAGGCATGTCTTTTCTGACCTTTTTCACCGCCTCCAAGCCGTTCACCAATCCGCACATCAATATCATCCAGCGCAATGCAATTCAATCCTGGACGCGCCTGGCCGATGTTGAGGTGATCCTGATCGGTGATGAGCCTGGCATTCCCGAGACGGCCAAAGAACTGGGCCTCAGGAATGTTCCCCAGGTCCAACGGGATGAAAAGGGCGTTCCCCTGGTCAATTCGGTTATGGAAATCGGCCATGCTTATAGCAACAGCCCGCTGCTCTGCTTTGCCAATGCGGATATGATCCTGATGTCAGACTTGATCCGGGCGGCGCGGCAGGTTTCCGAACAGGCAAGAGATTTTCTGTTGGTGGGCCAGCGTTGGAACCTCGATATAACCGAACCTTATGATTTCACCGGCGATTGGGAATCCCGCCTTCGCCTGGATATTGCCCAGCGCGGCAAATTCTACTCCCCCTGGGGAATAGATTATTTCGTGTTCCCGCGCCACCTCTATACGGACGTACCGGATTTCACCATCGGCCGCCCTGCCTGGGATAATTGGATGGTCTATCACGCCCGGACGGACTTCGGCATGGCGATCGATGCCACCAGGGATATCCTGGCGGTTCATCAGAACCACGACTACAGCCATCTGCCGGGCAACCGGGAGCCATATGGTTCGGAGGTGGCCAAAACAAATACTGCCAAAGCCGGCGGCCGCAAGCATGCTTATAACATCCTGGACACCAACCGCGAACTGGTGCATGGACGCATCCGCAGGCCGGAGGTGCGGGTGGTACGCTGGCTGCGCCGGTGGGAGCGGATGTTCATCAGCGAGAACCAGAAAGGCCTGGGCTGGGAATTATCGTTGCGCCTCCAACGCATGCAGCGTCCTCTGGCATCCAAACCGCGGAGATAGTTTATGCGCGTCGGTCACAATCCTGCCCGTTTTGTCGAAAAAGTCCTGCAGCCCGCCGAAATAACGGTGGCAGTGGTCAACTGCATCCCTTTCCTGAGCGGCTATTACGAACAATGCCTGGATGTGTTAAAGACCTGCATCGGCAGCCTGCACGCCAACACCCCCGAGCCGCATGACCTGATGGTATTCGACAACCATTCCTGCCGTGAAGTGCGCCAGTACCTGCAGGATGCCTACGAACAGGGCATGATCCAGTACCTGATATTATCTGAAAAGAATATCGGCAAGATCGGGGCCTGGAATTCCATGTTTGGAGCTGCTCAAGGCAAGTATGTCGTTTTCTCCGACGGTGACATCGGCTTTCGCCCCGGCTGGCTGCCGGCTTCTCTGGCGCTTTTCGAGGCTTTCCCGAAAGTCGGGATGGTAACGGCCCGCCCGCTGAGGACGCCCATGGAATATTCCGCCGCCACCCAGGCATGGGCCCGCCAGCAGGCGCCAGGTGTTTACGACGGCAGGTCAATTCCTGGATTGGGAAACTTACTGGGAACACGCCCGGAGCACCGGTTACACGGAAGAGAAGGCCCATGCCGAATTCCCCCAGGGTCTCGACCATCGCCTTGTTTTCGGCGGGAAAACCGCTTTCATCGGCGCGACCCATTTCCAGTTCATGGCTCCCACCGAGGTGCTGAAACAGATCATTCCTCTCCCTTCCGCACAGCCCATGCGGGGCGAACGGGCCCTGGATGTGGCCGTGAATGAGATGGGGTATTTGCGCCTGACCACCGACCAGGCCCTGGTCTGGCACATCGGCAACCGCCTGGCCGGACCCACCGGCGCGGTTCCTCTTGCGCCGAGACGGAAAACCCTGCTCCAGCGGATTCTGTGGCTGCCCGGTATCCGGCATGCCTTGCTGTGGCTCAACAACCGCATCTTCCGCCTGTATTTTTTTAACGTGGAATGATTTTGGGTTTGTAATCAATAAAGAGGTGAATTTTTGAAGACAATTTTATTGGTCGTCGACCATGGACTGGCGCTGGCGTATTTCCTTTACACCGATCTGGCAAAGAAATTGCTGGAGAGGCATCTGCGCCTTGTCTTCCTGGTCCAGGATGACCTTCTGCCAAAACTACGGCAGGATTATGCCGGTACCCCCAACCTGGTTTTCGAAAGCTTGCGCGAAGATCAATTGGTCAAGTATCAAAAGACTTTCCGGCCGCGCTTGCAGGAGATGGTTGAATATATCCGCGGCGCCAGCGCTTCGCCGCGCATCCCCCTGACGTATGTGGACACTCACCGTCAGCGCAAGATCTACGAAGCCCGCGGGCGCTGGAAGCTGGCTTTACAACTTGCCCAGCCTGTCATTTACATCCTGCGGCAATCCAAACTGGCCCGGAAATTGTTCCTGCGTTTCCAGAATTGGGCCCTGACACCGGATATCTACGGGGATTATCTCGATACATATAAGCCTGACCTGGTCGTTGCCAGTACCTGCGGCTGGCGCATTGACCGCTATATGCTGCGGGAAGCCAACCGCAAGCGCATCAAAACTGCCGCCGTGACGGTCGGGTGGGATAATCCTTCCGCCAACGGCTTGCCGGGAGCTTATGTGGATTCGGTGATCGTCTGGTCGAAGATCCACGAATGGGAATTGAATGCGGGCATTGATTGGCCGCTGGAGAAGATCCATATCGGCGGCATGCCGCTCTATGACAACTACCTCTCCAGGAAATGGACGATGTCCCGCCCGGAATATTTCAAGCTCCACGAACTCGACCCGGACAAAAAACTGCTCACCTTCGTTGCCACCGCCTTAAGTATCACGCCCAACCTGCACATTATCGAAGCCCTGGCGGAGATCCTCGCCTCCGGAAAATTGGAGATCCCCTCGCAATTATTGGTCCGCCTGCACCCCAACCACTTCAGGCCGATGGCCCATTACGAGGCCGAGCGGGAAGCCATCTATAAACTCGCCCAGGGTGACCCGAACATCCATGTCGTCGCCCCGCGTCCGCTGGCGGGCAGCGTGCTGCGCTATTCCGGTGAAGATTTCGAGGAAAAAGCCTCCATGCTGGCCAATAGTGATATTGTGATCTCGATCTATTCCACCATGGTGCTGGAAGCAGCCCTGCATGATAAGCCGGTGGTCAGCGCCTGCATCGATACCCCGGTTGGCTGGCCGAATAATTTCTGGATCCCGCTTTCGGAGATCCCCGGCTGGCCCACGGCGGCCCGGGTGGTCAAATGCAACGCCAGCCGGACGGCATACACGCCGGAGGAATTGACCGGCATCTTGAATATGTATCTGAAGGATCCGCAGATCGACGCGGCCGGCCGCCGGAAATTTATCGAACAGGAATTGACGTACATCAAGGTCGGCGAAGCGGTCGAGAAAACGGCCGGGCAATTGGTTTCCATATTGGACTGACCCATGGCAAAATTGCAGTTCGAAATCGAAAATCGCACGGTCGGACCCGGTTCGCCCTGTCTCGTCATCGGGGAGGTCGCCCAGGCCCACGATGGGAGTCTGGGGACCGCCCACGCCTTCATCGATGCCATCGCCGGTGCAGGCGCCGAAGTGGTGAAATTTCAAACCCATATCGCCCACGCCGAAAGCTCGCCGGAAGAGCAGTTCCGGGTCAAGTTCAGCCGGCAGGACGCCACCCGTTACGATTACTGGAAGCGGATGGAATTTACCGAAGAACAATGGGCCGGTTTGCGCGAACATGCCCACCAACGGGGCCTGCTGTTCCTGAGCTCACCCTTTTCCGAGGCAGCCGTGGATCTGCTCGAACGGATCGGCATGCCGGCCTGGAAGATCGCCTCCGGCGAGGTGAGCAACCCCATTCTTATCGACAGGATCATGAAAACCCGCAAGCCCGTCCTCCTTTCGACAGGCATGAGCCTCCTGAGCGAGATCGATCCGCTCGTGGAGCAAATTAAACAGCAGGGCTTGCCGCTGGCCGTGTTCCAATGCACTTCCAAGTACCCCTCCTTGCCGGAGAACATCGGCTTGAATATGCTGGAAGTCTACCGGAACCGCTATGGCGTTCCGGTGGGACTCTCCGACCACTCGGGCAAGATCTTCCCCGGCCTGGTCGCCGCCAGCCTGGGCGCCTCGATCGTCGAAGTGCATGTGACTCTCAGCCGGGAGTTGTTCGGGCCGGATGTGCCTGTGTCGCTGACACCGCCGGAGTTGCGCCAACTGGTGGAGGGAATCCGGTTCATCGAAAAGATGCAAGCCAACCCGGTCGGCAAAGATGAGTTGGATACCGATCTCACCAACATGCGGACAATGTTCGGGAAAAGCCTGGTGGCCGCCCGGGATTTGAAAGCCGGCCAGCGGCTAACCCGTGCAGATCTGACCGCCAGGAAGCCCGGCACCGGCATCCCGGCAGCCCAAATCGACCTCCTCCTCGGAAAAGCCATCAAACGGAACGTCGCCCGGGATGAATTCCTGCACATGACCGATCTCGACCTGGAGGCCCAGGCATGACCGAAAAGCGCAAGATTTGCGTGGTAGTGACCGCCCGCCCCAGCTATTCCCGCATCCGCAGCGTCCTGAAAGCGTTGAAGGGGCACGACCAGATCGAGCTCCAGTTGGTGGTGGCAGCCTCGGCCCTGTTGGAACGGTACGGCCAGGTGATCGAGAATATCAAGCAGGATGGATTCGAGGTCAATGCCCAGGTTTACATGGTCGTCGAAGGCGAAAACCTGGTCACGTCGGCCAAATCGACCGGCGTCGGCTTGATGGAACTGGCAACGGTGTTCGATACCCTGCGTCCGGATATTGTCGTCACAATCGCTGACCGGTACGAAACCATCGCCACCGCCATCGCCGCCTCTTTCATGAACATCCCGCTGGCCCATATCCAGGGGGGTGAGGTGACCGGTAACATCGACGAAAAGGTCCGCCATGCCATTACAAAACTGGCCGATTATCACCTGGTCGCCACGCAGAAAGCGGCCGAACGAGTGATCCGGATGGGCGAAGATCCCCAGGCAGTTTTCGTCACCGGCTGTCCCTCGATTGACATCGCCGCAAGTGTGCTCGCATCGCCGGCGCTGACCATTAATCCATTCAAGAAATATGCCGGAGTGGGCGTGGAAGTGGACCTTTCCAAAGGCTATGTGGTTGTGATGCAGCATCCGGTGACTTCGGAACACGAAATGGCCCGCCAGCAGGTCACGGAGACCTTGTATGCCATTCGCGAGCTGGAATTGCCCACCTTGTGGTTCTGGCCGAATGTGGATGCCGGCTCGGATGGGACCTCCAAGGGCATCCGCGTCTTCCGGGAACTCGAGCACCCTGACCGGATCTATTTCTTCAAGAACATGCCTCCCGATGATTTTCTGCGCCTGATCAACGCCAGCAGTTGCATTGTCGGCAATTCCAGCGTGGCCATCCGGGAATGTTCCTACCTGGGGGTGCCGGCGGTCAACATCGGCTCGCGTGAGTTCGGGCGGGAACGCGGGCCGAATGTCATCGACGTCGATTACGACCGGGCCCACATCGAGGCAGCCATCCTGAAACAGATCAATTCCTCCCGCCCTGAGGGTGTGACCCTGTATGGTGACGGCCATGCCGGTGAACGCATTGCCGACCTCCTGGCGGATGTCCCGCTCAAGTTCACCAAACGACTGACCTATTGAGGCGTATGGACGAGAAAATCAACGAGAAAATCCTTGCCGTAATCCCTGCCCGCGGAGGCTCCAAAGGCGTCCCGCGCAAGAACATCCGCCAGCTGGGCGACCGTCCGCTGATCGCCTATACCATCCAGACAGCGCTGGCCGTGCGGGAGAGGCTCCACCGGGTCATCGTCAGCACCGATGATGAAGAGATCGCCGGCATCGCCCGCCAGTACGGTGCGGAGGTGCCTTTCATGCGCCCGGCCGAGTTGGGCGCCGACAAGGCCCGCATGGTCCCCGTCCTGCAGCATGCCGTCCGCTTCGTGGAAGACCAGGACCAGCTTCACCTGGACTGGGTCTTGCTGCTCCAGCCTACCACCCCCTACCGGGCGGCGGAAGATATCCGCGCGGCTCTCCGGTTGGCCCGGGCGGGCGGTTGTGATTCGGTCATCAGCGTGGTCCAGGTCTTTCATGTCCACCCCATACTGATGAAGCGGATTGAGAACGATCAACTTGTGCCGTTTTCGATCGAGGAAAAGGAAGGCACCCGCCGCCAGGATTACCAACCTCCGGCCTATATGCGCAACGGTGCCATCTACCTGACCCGCAGGGATGGGTTAATGGACAATGATTCCATCTGGGGCAAAACGATCCGGCCATACGTGATGCCTGAAGAACGATCGGTGAATATTGACAGCGAGATCGATTTCCTGATCGCCGAACAAATGCTTTCGAAACGCCAGCAAACCAACGGCGATTGATCCTTATCGGTTGAAGAGAGAATTGTTATGTGTGGAATTTCCGCTTGTGCAGGACCTGGCTGGGAAAAGCGATCTCTCGAAGCGATGATCGCCAGTATGACCCATCGCGGGCCGGATAACCACGACCTGTTTGTCAGCCCGGACGGAAGTGTGGGCCTGGGCCATAACCGTCTCAGTATCATCGACCTCTCTGCAGCCGGCCGCCAGCCGATGGCAGATGTCTCCGGCCGGCTGCGCATCGTCTACAACGGCGAGATTTACAACTACCTCGAGTTGCGGTCCGAGCTGGCGGATTATCCCTATCAAAGCCACACCGACACCGAAGTCATCCTGGCCGCCTATGAACGCTGGGGCGAGGCCTGCCTGGATCACTTCATCGGGATGTTTGCCTTCATCCTCTGGGATGAGGCCAATCAAAAGATTTTCGCCGTGCGTGACCGGTTCGGCATCAAGCCGCTCTATTTCCATCAAAAGCCGGATGGGACGTTGTTCCTGGCCAGCGAGATCAAGGCCTTGCACGCGGCCGGCGTGGAAGTGAAGCCGGATGCGGCGGCCTGGGCAACTTACCTGGCTACCGGCTTATACGACCATTCCTCCCGCACCTTCTGGGAAGGAGTGGAGGCTCTGCGGCCGGGTCACTCCCTGACCTGGCAAGCCGGCAAGGTCAGCGTGCGCCAGTGGTACGACCTGAACGAAAAGGCCGGCGAGACCGATCAACGTCCGCTCGAAGTCGTAATGGACGAGTATCTGGAACTGCTGAAGCAGAGCATCACCTTCCGGTTCCGCTCGGATGTGCCGGTCGGGATCAACCTGAGCGGAGGCCTGGATTCGTCCATCCTGCTGGGCCTGGTGGGCGCCATCCAGGGACCGGAAAGCGATGTCAAAGCCTTCACGTTCGTCACTGGCGACCCGGCTTACGACGAACTTCCCTGGGTACAGAAAATGCTGGCCCAGACACATCACCCCTCCATCGTCTGCCTGCTCAAAGCCGAAGAAGTGCCGGACCTGGCCCGCTCGGTCCAATATCACGAAGACGAGCCCTTTGCCGGCCTGCCAACCCTGGCCTACGCCCGCCTCTTCGAGCGGGCCCGCGCCGAGGGAGTGATCGTCCTGTTGGACGGAAACGGCATGGATGAGCAGTGGGCCGGCTACGATTATTACCTGTCTGCCCTGCAGGGCAAACAAGCCGGGCTGGTCCAGGGGACAAAAGGGCGCACTGTGATCGCGGAGAGTTTGACATCCGGGTTCCGCTTGCAGGCCGAAGCCTTCACGCCGCCGCAAAAAACGCCCGACCCGCTCCGCAATTTGCAAGTCCGCGACCTGGTGTACACCAAGATCCCCCGCGCCACTCGTTTCAATGACCGCATTTCCATGCGCTGTTCCACCGAACTACGGGAACCGTTCCTCGACCATCGCCTGGTGGAACTGGCCCTGCGCCAGCCGGTTGAGAGGAAGCTTCGAGGTGAAACACGCAAATGGATGTTGCGGCAGATCGCCTCCAAACTTCTCCCTGCCGGCGTAGTCGAGGCCCCCAAGCGGCCCCTGCAGACGCCCCAGCGCGAGTGGCTGCGTGGGCCGCTGGCCGGTTGGGCCGCTGATTGCATCGAAACTGCCCTGGACGAATTTGGCGGCACGTGGCTCGAACCTGCGACGGTCAGGGCCGCCTGGCAAGACTACCGGTCAGGCCAGGGCGATAACAGCTTCTACATCTGGCAGTGGATCAGCCTGGGTCTGTTGGCTGAGAAAATAAAAACTGGAAAGGCGGTTCGTTCTTAGTCATGGCGGGTCTCAGGATCTTAAATGCCGAACCGGAGAATTATTCGGCTGAAGCCGCTTCCATCCTGGCAGGATTGGGTGAAGTGGTGAACGGTCCGCTCCAGCGCGCGGATCTGCTGGCAGCCTTGCCAGGGCTTGACATCCTGATCGTCCGCCTGGCCCACCAGATCGACCGGGAGGCCCTGGAACAGGCCGGCCGGCTCAAGGCCATCGTCACCGCTACCACCGGGTTGGACCATATCGACCTTGAATACGCCCGCTTGAAGGGGATCGCCGTGCTCAGCCTGCGCGGCGAAACCGAGTTCCTGCGCAGCATCCCCGCCACAGCCGAGCTCACCTGGGCGCTGTTGCTGGCCCTGGTCCGCAATCTTCCAGCGGCAGCCCAATCGGTCACAAGCGGCCGGTGGGAGCGTGACCTTTTCAAAGGACACGATCTGGCCGGGCGGACGCTGGGCATCCTGGGCCTGGGGAGGATCGGCGAAAAGGTGGCGGTGTATGCACGCGCCTTTGATATGAGAGTGATTGCTTTTGATACCGAACGGAAAAACTGGCCCGCCGGGGTCGAACGGCTGGCCAGCCAGTCCGACCTTCTCCGGCAAAGCCAGGTCCTGACCATCCACGTGCCGCTAAACCCTTCGACGACGGCCTTGATTGGCACAACCGAACTGGCTTTGCTCCCGCGTGGGGCGGTTCTGATCAACACTTCGCGCGGCCAGGTGATCGACGAAGCCGCCCTGCTCCAGGCCCTGGAATCCGGCCACCTGGCAGGAGCTGCGCTGGATGTGTTATCCGAAGAACGAAGGGGCAGCCTGCCGGCTTCCGCGCTTATCCGCTATGCGCGTGACCATTCCAATTTGCTCATCACCCCCCATATCGGCGGCGCCACCTATGAATCCATGGCCGCCACAGAAATATTCATGGCGAAGAAATTAAAAAAATTCCTGGAAGAACCTGCTCAATGACCAAGCCAAAACCCGAAATCCTTGCCATCATCCCGGCGCGCGGCGGCTCCAAAGGCATCCCGCGCAAGAATATCCGTCCGTTTGCGGGCTATCCGCTGATCGCCTACAGCATTGCGGCAGGCTTGCAGGCCGAGACGGTGACGCGCGTGATCGTCACGACAGACGATGACGAAATCGCCGAAACCGCCCGCTGCTACGGCGCTGAGACTCCCTTCCTGCGTCCGGCCGAACTGGCCGGGGACCGGACCCTCGACCTGCCGGTTTTCCAACATGCCCTCAACTGGCTGGCTGAAAACGAGGCTTATCATCCTGAAATCGTTGTTCACCTGCGCCCGACCACTCCCATCCGCCCGCCTGGGCTGGTGGACAGGTCCGTCCGCCTGTTGCTGGGCCACCCGGAAGCCGACTCGGTGCGGGGCATCACTCCGGCGCATGAAAACCCCTTCAAGATGTGGTTGTTGGAAGGCGAGGCTAAACCGATCAAACCGCTTGCGCCTGTTCCAGGCATCCCCGAATCATATAATGCCCCCCGCCAGGTCTTGCCGGCCGCCTATCAGCATACGGGCTTGATCGATGTGATCCGCCCGGCCACCATCCTGGAGTTGGACTCGATGAGCGGCAAAACGATCCTGCCGGTCATTTTCGATCCCGGCTATGCCGCCGATCTGGACACTCCGGCAGACTGGGCCCGCGCCGAGCAAGTCGTTCTTCACGGCGAACAAAAAATGGTCTGGCCGGGAAACCCACGCCGCAGCATGCCTGCAAAGGTTCGCTTGCTCGTGCTTGATTTTGATGGTGTCCTGACCGATAATCGCGTCTGGGTGGACGAGGACGGAGGCGAGATGGTGGCTGCCAACCGCAGCGACAGCCTGGGGGTTTTCATGCTTCGCCAGGAGGGCGTGGAAACGGCAGTCATTTCGACGGAGACCAACCCTGTTGTGGCAGCCCGCTGCCGGAAAATGAAAATTGACTGCATCCAGGGAGAAAATGACAAGGCCTCGGCATTGACCAGAATGATGGCTGAACGGAAGATCGACCCGGCGGAGGTTATTTTCGTCGGCAATGACATTAACGACCTGACTTGTTTCCCCCTGGTCGGCTGGGCCGTAGCGGTGGCTGATGCCATGCCCGCGGTTGCCCGTCAGGCTGATTATGTATTGGCCCGGTCCGGAGGTCACGCGGCCGTCAGGGAATTATGTGACCTGATCCTGGGCCAGGAAAATAAACGGACAGGGAAAACGTAAGGCCGGCCAGTTTGGCTTCCCAGAGGCGAATGTGCGATCGTTTTTACGACGTTTCTTCCAATTTGTAAGCAAACCATCTTTCCTGGCACTCGTTTACTTTGCCGGTCTTACCTGCGTGATGACCTATCCGGTCATATTCCGGATGAACGAGTTGATCGGCGGCGGCGGCGGGGATGGGACATACTTCATCTGGCTCGTCGGCTGGTACCAGAAAGCGATTTTTAGTTTAAAGATCTCTCCGTTCTTTAACCCCTTCATGAATTACCCGCAGGGCTGGAATTTGGCTACCACCGACATTACACCAGGGATGGTCGCATTGGCTCTCCCCGGTAGTCTGTTGTTCGGGCCGGCCTGGGGATATAACTTCTCGATGCTGGCCAGTTTTGCCCTCTCGGGCTGGGGGATGTACCTGTGGATACGGGATCTGACCAAAGATAATTCTGCCGGCCTGGTTGCAGGGACGATCTATGGGTTCCTGCCCTTTCACATGGCCCACTACATTATCGGCCATTTGAGCTTGTCCGGGATGCAATGGTTCCCCTTTTATTTTTGGGGATTGTATAAACTCCTCTCCCAGGAGAGATTTTCGTGGAAACCCGTCTTATTGGCCTCCATCTCCATTTTTTTGATCGGCCTGACTAGTCCTTATTACGTTTACATGACGGCCCTGATCTCGGCTGTATTCGTCGTTGGATTTTTGATCTTTAGAGGATATTCGCGCCTGAAAAATGGGGCGTTGTGGCAAAGTGTTCTGGTCTTTGGCGCCCTTGCGGCCGTGCTGGTGGGGATATCCATGCTCCCTTACCTGCGCTTGAACGCCCAGAGCGGGCTGGCCACCCGTTCAGTTGAATATGCATCGGAGTATTCAGCCAGCCCGACCGATTTCGTCCTCCCTTCCATCAAACAATTTTTGTGGGGAAAATGGATCGATGACCGTTTCAGCCCCGAGATCTGGCACGAGTCAACTTTATATATCGGCGCGGTCACTTTCATCCTGGCCATCATCGCCTGGGTGAAGCGGCGGCAGGTTTCACACCCGCAGCTATTAAGCATTGCCCTTTTATCAGCCTTGGTTGCCTTCGTTCTGGCCCTGGGGATCGATCCGCACTGGTTGGGCAGCAAGATCGTGTCTCTTCCCAGGGCCTTGCAACCTGTTTTCCATACCACGATTGTGCCGGAAATTCACCTGCCGGCTTATTATCTTTTCCTTTACCTGCCTTTCTTTTCCAAGATGCGCGTGATGATGCGTTTCGGATTGTTTACATTGGTCTTTTTCAGCGCCATGGCCGGACTGGGGACCGATGCATTGCTTAAATCCTTTTCCCCCAGGTACAAAAGAGCTATCACCGCCGGCCTGCTCATCTTGATTTTCATTGATTTCTACCCCGGCCCGCTTCAATTGGCCCCCAATGATGCCAGTCCGGCGGATTACTGGCTGGCTGCACAACCCAACACAGGCTCGGTGGCAAGGTTTCCCTTCAGCCAGGAAGCAGACCAAACTCCGGTTTATGCCACCCTGATCAATCAAAAGCCCTACCTGGGGGGATACTTCAATGCCAACCAGCCCGAACAATACGTCCGGATTACTCCGGTAATGAATGGGTTTCCCTCGACTGATAGTGTGGAGCTGCTCAAACAACTGGGGGTGGCCTATGTCATAGTGGATTCAACCCAATATTCGAACTTCCCCGAGGTGGACAAAACCATCCAATCGCTTGGACTGCGCTTGTTGCAGGTAAGTGGATCGGACTACGTATATGGTCTGCCTTAACCGGGTTTGATCGACCCAAAAAGGCCCGTTAAACTCCCATGAAAGATTTCTACGAAGCTTATTATGCTGCCACGGAACACAGCCAGGCGCATCACCTTTTTTGTGAGCGGGTCTTCGGCATGGATCTCTGCCAGCATGGCTTCGCCGACCTGGAACAACTCGATTTGCTGCTGCGAGTTACCCGGCTAAGGGCGGACCAGCACGTTCTTGACCTGGGTTGCGGTAACGGGTTGATCGCCGAATATCTTTCCGACCGCTCCGGTGCGCAGTTCACCGGTCTGGATTACATCCCTCAGGCCATCAGTCAGGCAAAGAAGCGTACAGCCATAAAATCAAAACGATTGGCTTTCGTCGTTGGGGATATAAACCACCTGGAGCTGTCACCAGCCTCTTTTGATGTTATCCTGTCGATCGACTCTATTTATTTCAGCGAGGATTACGGCGCTACTTTGCGTCAATTGAAAAACGCTCTTCACCCCGGCAGTCAAATGGTCTTCCTGTATTCGCACGGTCGTGAACCCTGGGTCCCCGTGGAACAATTCAGTAAAGAGACCATCCTCCCGGATAGGACTCCCCTGGCAGAATCTCTTAGAGCCAATGACCTGCCTTTTCGCACGTGGGATTTGACCCAACAGGAGTATGAGTTGGCCCAAAAACGAAAAAAGGTTTTAACCGGGCTAAAACCGCAGTTTGATGCCGAAGGGACAACTTTCATCTACGAGAACCGGATGGGCGATGCGGAAGGCATCAGCCAGGCCATCGAGGCCGGGCTGCACGCCCGCTACCTCTATCTTATTCCACCTGCCTGAGCCTGTAACTTCCTCGTTTATGAAGGATGGAGAGAGTACAAAAATTCTCTCCATCATTGGCATCCCTCCGGGAAGGGGGTTGGGCGCGCGGCTGGTTGCAGAATGCTCTCATAATATTAAGAATTCCCCCGTTGCCGGGGGAATTCTTATCAAGGGTCGACAGGTACGCTCAATGAACCTGTCGGATCTGGGATGCACTCTGGTCCGTATGGAATTCATAAATGGCATCGCCGTCCCTGACACGCACACGGAAACCGTCTGTGACCACCTGGGCGCACAGCTCGTCCGGGCCCGCCAGACCCAGGCAGCTATCCGGCCACTGGACCGGCTCAACGTCCACTGGAGTGATGGCGAGAGGGTCTACGCCAAGTTTCCCCGCCAGATATACCCGCACGGCTTCCAGGGCACGTTGGTCGGCCGGTAAAGGCTGGAATATTTCCGGCGTAGTGGTCGGCGCCGGTGTGGTGGTCGGGCTCAACGGGGTGGCATTGGCTCCAAACAGGCTGCAGGAGGCCGTCCCCAGGAAAAGGAACAGAGAGAAAAGAAGGATTTTCTTTTTCATGGCTTTTCACCTTCCTTAATTAGCGTGGTGAGCATCGCCAAAGTCTCCTCCGGGGAAGCACCTTTGCAGATAAAGGCGGCTCCGGCTGAACGTGCCGCGGCTTCGTCTTCAGGATTCGGGCTGAGCAGGACGACTTTTAAATCAGGATAGGTATTCCGGACCAGGACGCAGGTCTCAGGCCCGGGAACCCCATGTAAGGACCAATTCAAAAGGAGCAAGTCCGGCCTGTCATCGGCCAACTTTTGGATCAGTGTACCGGTATCGGCGGCTTCGTCTATGTGCCGGATATCCAGCCTGCGGGCGATCAGAAGAGCCAGGGCTTTTCTGAAAGCCAGGTCTGGATCGGCGATCAGAATTCTTTTCATATTACCTCCCCGGTAGTTTACGCCCGGGCAGGCAAGCGCGCACCTCTCCCAGGTAGGGGCTTTACCTAGCCGTTTGGACAGGTGGATGGAAAGGTGGGGAAATGCTTCCATTTGCAGGACGAAAAAGAATGTGTCCACCGGTTTGGTGGACACAATCGTAATAATAGCCTCCCTTAAAACAAGGCAGGGTTCCCTTGCCAGGCTCAAGAATAATCAGACGATCTTTTGCTCTATGGCCATTTTTACTGCTTCAACCCGGCTGTCGACTCCCAGCTTTTGGAAAATATTGGAAATATGGAACTTGACCGTACCCAGGCTGATGACCAGTTTATCGGCAATCTCATTATTGTTCAGCCCTTCCACCATCCCCTTGAGCACATCCCGCTCCCGCTCGGTCAACTCATTGCCGGGCAGGTGAGTCTGGGAGTTGGTATTGGCAAGCACCTGCACCGCCTCCTGGGAAAGGGTCATCCGCCCATTGTAAGCTGAGCGGATGGCATTGCCCAATTCACTGGCTGTGACGTTTTTCTGCAGGTAGCCGATGGCTCCCGCCTGCAAAGCCCCCTGGATCATGTTCTGCTCGGAAAAGCTCGTCAGGGCAATGACCTTGATCTGGGGATATTTCTGGCGGATCTCCCGTGTGGCAGTGATGCCGTCCATGCCGGGCATCATCAGGTCCATCAGGATTACGTCCGGTTTGTGCAGGCCTGCCAGTTGGACTGCTTCCGCGCCATCTGACGCCTCGGCGACCAATTCCAGGTCCTTGTTGACCATCAGGAACTTGGTCAGGCCGCTGCGAACAACGGCGTGGTCGTCCACCAAAAGGATACGAATGGCTGTCATGCATCACCTCGCGTTAAAATTTTTGAGATTGGGATCAATTCATCTTCGTTCCAGTCCAGGCTGACGGTCGTTCCCTGGCCTGGGGCACTGTTCACCTTAAAATGAGCATGGATCGCCTCGGCCCGCTCGCGCATGATGCGCATGCCCAGGCTGGTGGGCTTGGTCGAGGCCGGATCGAAACCAATGCCGTCATCCCGCACCTCCAGATGGACATTGCAGCATTCCTGCCTGAGCTGGATCTCTACATGGCTGGCGCGGGAGTACTTGACCACGTTATTCAGGCTTTCCTGGGCGATCCGGTAGAACGCCACCTTGACCTCCGGCGGCATTTCATAATCGCCTTTCACATCCAGTTGGATGGGCAGGCGTGCCCGCCCGATCACGGCTTCGCTGAGCTGCTTGAGCAGGTCAGGAAAACGCGCCTGGGTCAGGGCAGCCGGGCGGAGTTCGAGCAGGAGGGTGCGCATCTCGGCCAGGGCGCCGCGGGTGAGTTGGCGCAGTTCCTCGGTGGTCTTGCGCGCTTCATCCTGGTCCATTTCCCAAATCTCCGGCAGGACCTCGGCGATTATGCTCGCAGAAAAGAGGGTTTGAGTAACGGCGTCGTGCAGGTCTCGCGCCAGGCGGGTCCGCTCGGCGGTGATGGCGTCCTCGGCGGCCTTGTTGGCCAGGGCTTCCTCGGCTTTCTGGCGGAACTCGATCTCGTTGATCAGCTTTAGATTGGTCTGTTCCAATGCAAGGGTGCGTTCATGGACTCTCTGCTCGAGGGTACGCCGGTATTCCGCTTCCTGCTCGGCCAACTTTTGGGCAGCCAGTTTTTGCTCGTTGATATCCTCGATCAGGCCGATCAAATACATGGCCTGGCGGTCTGGTCCGCGCACCAGCGAATAGGTGACCCGGCCCCAGAAAATATCGCCGTTCTTTCGCTTATAGCGGCGTTCCACGGTCATACTGTCCCGCTTGCCCGAGATCATGTCCTTGAGGGCATCATCGGCCAGATGACGGTCCTCCGGGAGGGCCAGGTCGACAGGATTTATCTTCGTCAATTCATCGAGAGGATAGCCGGTGATGCGGGCGGCGGCTTCGTTGACCTGCACTATTTCCCGGTCGAGACCGGTCAGGGCAATGCCCACAGAGGTGTTGTCGAACATCGCCTTGAAGCGGGCTTCCGATTCTCGCAGTGTCTCCTGGTCTCTTTTCTGTTGGTCGATATCCTCCACCAGGACAACCAGGTACATCAACTTGCCGTCTTGATCCCGTACAGCTGAAATCGTTTGCCTGACCCAATACGGAACCCCATCCGTGCGGATGTAGCGCCGTTCCACCGGGTAGGAGTTCAATTCCCCGGCCACCAGCTTCGCCAGCTCAGCTTTGTCGATGTCAACATCGTCCGGGTGACTGATGAACAATCCCGTTGTCCCAAGCAGCTCTGCCTCGGTCCGGCCGGAAATTCGCACCAGGCTGTCATTGACTTCCAATGGGCGGCGGTCCAATCCGACCAGGGCAATCCCGATCCCGGCATTCTGGAACATGGCCCTGAAACGCGCCTCGGAAGTTTGCAATTCCGCCATTATATGTTTCTGCTCGTTTATGTCAATCACCATGCCAACCATATAAAGCGGCGTGCCGGTTTCGTCGCGGACGACACTCATGGTGACATGCGCCCAAAAGATTTCGCCATTCTTGCGGACGTAACGGCGCTCATCCCAGTAATAATCGCGTTTACCGTCGAGCAGCTCCTGGAATTCTTCCGTTGATTTTGGGTAATCCTGCGGATACGTGGCTATTGCCGGTGTCTTGCCGATGAATTCCTCCCGCGTCAAGCCAAACATACGGCAAATCGAGGGGTTGGCATCCATGATCTTGCGGTCCAGACCCATAATGCCGATGCCAACCGCGGAAGTCTCGAACATGGCCCGGAAGGTGGCTTCGGATCGTTTCAGTTCATCCAGGGATTGAAGGGGTTTTATGGCGGAGGGTTTCTTGGATAGCACAGATGGTTGCCTTTGAAAAGGTGAATTTTTGATCTGCAAGATTGCCAAAAGGGATGGAAAAGGCACAAGAATCAAACATTTAAACCCCTGCTTACCCGTGAAGTGTCTTTGCCTTTCATTTCGAACCGATTTTACCCGCATCCCGGAAACCTGTCCATCAGGCGAGGCGGAAACCAACCCTGCGTCGGAGGCAAACCCCGGCTCAAAGGCATAAACTGGTGCCGCTCCACAAAATCACCATATTGGTCGCCTCTTTTCCGGTCTCTGATACCTCATTGTTAGCCACCCAATAGGTTGAATTGCCCCTGCCGTAGTAAGATGCCTGAAATATCAAGTTTATCGGTAATTTCAGGTCGTGGTCACGAAAGCGAGGCAACAAGGACATTGACCTGTCCACAAGGCCAGCGAGGAACCAACCCTCTGGCAGAGGCAAAAACCGACGAGAAAATATAAACTGGTAAATGAGAATATTGGAGAGCTGCCATGATGCAAAATCCGACCTTTACTCAAGACCAATCCCAGCAAATCATCCACCTCTTTTGGCGGATGGAGATTAACGGCTGGTGGCACCGGCTATGGGCGTGGGTGACTCACCGAACTTCACATCTGCTTGAGCTCGATGAAACTTTGGGCCGCGCCAGGGTAGAGAACAGCCACTACGCCGGCCTCCATTCAGTGAATATCAATCGTATCCGTGGGACGGAGGGCAAGTCCGATGCATTCGACGCGGCCTTTTATCCCACCAAAGAGACCACCCGCAGCCGCTGGTTGAGCGTCGCTCGCGAAAAATTACTCGGCCATGACCTGCCTCCGGTGGAGCTGCTCGATGTGGACGGAATTTATTACGTCCGCGATGGTCATCATCGCATCTCGGTAGCGCGCAGTCTTGGCCAGTCTTACGTCGATGCTGAAATCATCGTGATGAACCTGAATCACCGGATAATGTGAAACCGATCCTACCAAATTGCGCCCCTATGAAATCAACCTGTCCGATCGGACAGCCCACAACTCTCCCGGCGGCAGGGGACTTTTTTGGCACGTCCGGGGCTACACTGGATCGATAACATACTACAACTCTATCAACAGGAGAACTTAACATGAACAAGAAATTGCTTTTCAGTTTGACCGTTTTGATGCTGGCCGTTCTGGCCTGCTCGACCGTATCCATCGGCACCAACCAGGTGGTGGGCTCGGGCAAGGTTATCAGCGAGACCCGCAGCGTGAGCGGCTTTGACTCGGTTGCCCTGGAAGGCTCCGGGGCCGTCAACATCACCTTCGGAACCGACGAATCGGTGGTCGTCAAGGCGGACGATAATATCGTCCCCCTTATCGAGACAAATGTTCAGAATGGGACACTGGTCATCGGCATCAAGGGGAACACCGGTATTAACACCAGCAACGGCATCCTGGTAACTGTAACGATGAAATCGCTCAAGAGCCTCAGCCTGAAAGGGTCCGGCAGCATCGATGCAACCGGCCTGGTTGGAAATGATGTCGAAATCAGGCTGGCCGGTTCCGGCAACATTAACGTGACCGGCACCGCCGACAGTGTGAACATCAGCCTGCCCGGGTCCGGCAACATTTACTGCGACGGCCTGCAGGCTCGCTCCGCCACCGTCACCCTGGATGGTTCCGGCACCATCACCACCTATGCCAGTGAGAGTCTGGATGCGGGCATCCGCGGCTCCGGTTCGATCCGGTTTAAGGGCAATCCATCCCATGTGAGCAAGAACGTCACCGGCTCAGGTTCGATTACGCCCTGAGTCTCTGACTGATATGAGGCACAGGTCGGGCCACTGATGGCCCGACCCTTTGATTGCTTAAAAATATTCGGATTTAAGAAAAGGAGATCAAAATGAATGCAAAAACAGAAGGCATTCTGGCAATCATTGCCGCACTACTGGTTCTCTTCAGCGCAATGTGGGATCCGCGCATCTCGGTGGGAATATCGGTGGTTGCACTGGCAGCGCTGGGCATCTATAGATTCGTTCAAAAGAAAAAAGAATAGCTGCTTATATACCCCCACAAGGGTTGTTTCAAGCCGCGAAGGATTCGAAATGGAACCTGCCTGTTTTCTTCCCGGCGGCCCTGGTCCGGGCGTGAGGGTTCGTATTTCACAGCGCAATTCCTGTCTCCCTCACCAGGTCTGTTTATGATGGTGAGAGCAATCCAATTGCTTCTTTCGCTGCGCCCCTGAGAGTGAATTGGCGACATTATTGTAGAGTCAAAGATGGGCGCATTCGCCGCCGGTCAGGTTCATAACCTGTCCAGGTGGATAGGCGGAAACCCGCCGATCGGTAGGCGTGGATTAATCGCCTCGCTCCTATAATGCAAACAGTAATAAATTTATTTTGCTATAAGGAGAGAGAAATGAAAAATAGATACGATAGCATCTTCTGGGGGATTCTGCTGATCCTGGCTGCCGGCCTGACGCTGGCCCACCAGGAAGGCTGGGTGGGGCAATTCACTCCGCAGGTGTGGATGTTGGTCTTCGCAGGGCTGGCCCTTGCATTTTTCATCCGCTACCTGCTGGCGGGGCTGCGGCGCTGGGGCTGGCTCTTCCCGGTTTGCGGCTTTCTGGCTCTGGCCGGCATATTATGGCTGAACAATTCCGGTTACCGGGAAGCCTGGGTCGCGGCTCCCTTTTTCGGCGCAATTGCCTTGCCCTTCCTGGTCGCCTTCGCGGTGGATTTTCGCAAGAATTGGTGGGCGCTCATCCCGGCTTTCGTCATGATCTTGTGCGGGAGCGTGATCATATTTGCAGACCAGGTGCCGGGTGAGGTGATCGGCGCCTCGTTCATGTTCGCCATCGGCCTCCCCTTCCTGGCCGTTTATTTTGTTGACCGCAAAAACTGGTGGGCCCTCATCCCGGCTTTTACACTGGCCGCCCTTGGGACCTTGACCCTGCTGAGCCGCTTCTTCAGCCAGTGGGCCGGTGCCTTTGTTACTCTCGCCATTTCCCTGCCGTTCTTCTATATATACTTCAAGCAGGAGCAGCGCTGGTGGGCCCTCATCCCTGCCGGATTCATGGCTTCCATCGGTGTTAATGCTCTGCTGACGGTTCCTGTTCTCGGCCGTTTTGCCCAATCCTCCATCCCGACCGGTATCATGTTCCTGGGTTGGGCGGCCACATTTGGCTGGTTGTGGCGCCAACGCAGTAATGTACCCACCGCCTGGGCGCATCTCCCCGCAACGATTTGCGTCATCGTCGCCGCAGTTCTCTTGGTAATCGGCTCATTGACCCAATTCGGCTTGACCATCGCCCTGATCGCAGGCGGCCTGGCATTGATTTATCTGGGCTTGCGCCCCAGGAAAGATAGACAAATTAATTAGAATTCTCAGGCGGATGTCCGGGAGGACCCCGCTGAAAAAACTAAAATTGAAGTAGAAAACATGCGGAGACGCCAGCAGTGGTAGTCTCCGCATGTTTTTCTATTCCGCGTGACTGATAAATGCGTCTGTTTCCGGCAGCCCCTGCGTCTCTCCAGGATGAGAACGCCGGTGGGTTGTATATTCGCTGCCAACACCCGCTGCGGTCATAACGCCTTGGAGAAGGCGTGCCAAAATAGGTACAAATGCCTATATAGAATGGAGACCAGCCTATTTATTTATTTTTAGAAAATTGTATAGTTAAAGAAGCAAAAGTCTGTATAGACATTGTTACTCCGATTGAGCCACCGGTGGAGGGGAAAACCGGTGGCTCGACATTTACAGACTGCACTTCGGACAGGAGTTCAGACATTTCTAAGAGACCGGCACAAAATTGGCCCAGCGGACGTTCTTTGACCGCTGGGCCAATTTTTGCCGTTCAAAACCCCTTTCCCGCAGGCATTGAGCCATGCTATCCGTCGCTTTTCGGGATCGCGCAGCATGCCGTAGGCTAAGGGGCAGGGGATAGGGCCGGCATTTCTCCATCCATTTCTAGCAAAATCCAATTCGTTGAAATAATGAAGCCATTACGGCCGTGATCCACGCATTCTTGCGCAAATGTCCGAACTCGTGTATGAAGTTCAGACTGTAGTATTGCAAAGGCAATTTTGCGCAACAAATTGCCTTTGCAATATTCTATTTTAATGTTTGACACAGCCCTAGTATAATTACTGGTTGAGGACTTTCCACCATGACCCCTCCAAAAATCGAAGAATGGATCAAGGAAGTCGAAGAGCGCCCGGGATCAGCCCTGGCCATTTTGAAATTGATTGCCGGACGCTTGAGAGACCTCACCGAGCGGAACGAGGAACTGCTGGCAGAGAATATTGCCCTGCAGGATGGCAGCCGCGTGGAGGAATATAAGCGGACCATCGCCCACCTGGAATACCAACTTGACCTGCTTAAACGCCGTTTTGGGTTGAACCCGCAGGCTTTGGCGGCCCTGACTGCCGCACCCATCCCGGTGCCGGTTTCCTTGCTGGTTTACAATGCCCGCGGGCGCATCCTGCGCCTCGAACCTGATGATCAGGCAACGGCTCTCGGCCATCTGAGCGGAGAAATATCCGCCGGAGGTGAGCTGCCTCGCCTGCTGGCCATCTCCGGGAACGAAGAGATGCTCCTGCTCTTCACCTCCGGTCGGGTCGGCGCCTGCCCGGTCGAGACAATACCCCTGCAACAGGCCGGCGGTGACTGGACCTGGGAGCAGGGTGCCCTGCCGGACGAACCTCACGCGGGTGAGCGTCTGGCATGCATCATGCCGCTTTCCCAATTGCCTCTGGTGGATTT
Source organism: uncultured Chloroflexia bacterium (assembly GCA_963831885.1). Lineage (GTDB taxonomy): Bacteria > Chloroflexota > Anaerolineae > Anaerolineales > Villigracilaceae > UBA877. The sequence continues at coordinate 233,066 of CAWHSJ010000010.1, forward strand.
CTTCCTGCAGACCAGCCGGCGCGGCTGCGTCAAGAAGACCATGACCGCCATGGCGGAAACAGTCTTCACCAACCATTACATCGGCAAGGGCACCATCGAGAAAATGGACCAGCCGCTTGACGTGATCCTTTGCCGGAAAACAGATCATTTTGCCCTGGTGACACACGCGGGCCGCTTGCTCGGGCTGGAGGTCGACGACCTCTCTTATTCGGTCGAAGAACGCATCAAATTGGATGGGACCGACCATGTGGTGGCCGGATTTATTTACCGGCCTGAGGCACTCATCCTCTGCCTCACCCAGACCGGCAAGGTGATATCCAAGGGCGCCGGTTTTGTCGACCCGGTGAAATCCTCCATCTCCCGGGGACAGGCGTTGATCCCGCCGGCCCGCCTGGAACAGGGCGTGCGCTTTATCGGCGCGGCCCCTGTCAGGCAAGGCGACCGGGTGGCTGTTCTCGATGCGGCCGGGCAGTTAAGCCTGCATGCCGGGGCGGAGACTGGCCTCCGCCGGTTCGGTTCAGGGCGAGACCCCGCTGCTGGCATTCGGCATCCTTCCCCTGCCGGTGGAAAAGCCCGTTCAACCATGAGTCTGAAAGTTGGTCTCGATTTCGGCACTTCCAACTCCGGTGTGGCCGTCTATGATGGCCGCCAGGTGAAACTGCTGCCGATCGACCGCCAGAACGTCCTGCCCGAGGTGGTCAAGACGGTCCTTTACATCACCCGGGAGTATCAGGCCTACATCGGCCAGGAAGCCATCCGCCAGTATTATCTCCACAATGTCAACCGCCAGCGCCGTTTTGTTCGGCAGTGGGCCGGGGAGATCGACGTGCGCGGGGCGGATATGCACTACGTCCGGGATATTTATGTCTTTGTGGATGAGCTCAAACCCGGCCGGTTGATGCAGTATCTGAAGACGGCCCTGCGAAAGAGTTCCTCCGGCGGCTACGAAGGGACACAGATCTTCGAGCGCTATTACAAGGTCGGCGAGCTGGTGCAGGTCTACCTGAATTTGCTCAAGGGGCGCGCCGAAGAGATCCTGGGGGAATCCATCGACGGGGTCACCCTGGGCCGGCCGGTCAAATTCGCCGATACGCCCGAACAGGATCGCCGCGCCGAAGAAACCCTGCGCCAGGCGGCCCTGGCCGCCGGTTTCAAGGAGGTGGACTTCGAGCTGGAGCCGGTGGCGGCGGCCCTGGATTACGAGCAGTCCATCCCCGCGCCTCAGAACGTCGTCATCTTCGACTTCGGCGGCGGCACGCTGGATATCGCCGTCATGCGCCTGGGTGACCGAAAAAATCGCACCGTTTATGCCAGCGGCGGGGTCGACATCGCCGGCAGCGATTTCGACCGGGCCATCATCCGCAAACGGATGCTGCCTCACTTCGGCGAAGGCCAGGTCCACCACCAGCCGGAGGTGCTGGAGCTGATCCAGGCGGTGCCTGACTGGATGGCGCTGCCCGAACTGGCCACGCCCCAGAACCGCCATGTGCTCGAGAAAGCCGTCCGGGCCGGGCTGGCCCCGGTGCGGCTGAAGGCCTTGCAGGGGTTGATCTACAACGACCTGGCCTTCACATTCTACAACCGGGTCGAGGCCGCCAAGATCGCGCTATCGGATGCGGGCGCGGCTGTCATCAGCCTGGAAGATCGCAACATCCCCTTGTGGGAACTCTACACCCGCAGCCAGTTCGAAGCCGACATCCACGAATACATCGGCCAGGTGGAGAAAACCTTGCTCGACACGCTGGCAGCCTCGGGCCTGGAGCCCGGTTCGATCGATGCGGTGGTCAAGACCGGCGGGTCGTCCAGCATTCCCCTCTTTACCCGCTTACTGGAGCGCCTGTTCGGCGCAGACAAGGTGAAGAGTTCCAATGCTTTCAGCAGCGTGGTCGCCGGGTTGGCGATCCGGGCGGGCGGGAGAACGACTGAAGTAGATTGTTAATAAACAGGGCCCTGAGCACGGCGGCGTTCTTCGCCGCAGACGAAGGATGGGAGGAAAATGTTTGCATCCAGTTGCTGTTGCAAGATCAGAAAATCAAGAAGTCGTGATTGCAAAGGTAGACGGAACACCTGAATGAATATTCCAACCAACATCTCAAAGAAGGAGTTGTTTAATGGTAAAAAAGCCGCATCTTCAAAAAGAAATGTACTCACAAATGCAAGGCAAACAGCTTTTCGAGCAGGCCAAAGACTATGCTTTTGCATATATAAATTCTGCCTATGATCGGAAAGTTTTCCCCACCGCTGAGGCCATAAAAAATCTGAGTGTTTTTGATGAACCGTTGCCAACGACCTCGGGGAATCCCGCCGAAGGACTGCGAATGCTGCATGAGTATGGATCGCCTGCCACTGTGGCTCAAACCGGCGGCAGGTATTTCGGTTTTGTGAATGGCAGTTCAAGCCCCGGTGGCCTGGCAGCCAAATGGTTGGCGGATGTGTGGGATCAGAACGCGGCCATGTATGTCATGTCGCCGCTGGCCGCCCAATTGGAAGCAGTCTGCGAGAGATGGCTGGTGGATCTGCTGGGCCTGCCCTCCGGGACGGCCGCGGGTTACGTCGGCGGGACGACCACGGCGAATTTGACCGGCCTGGCGGCCGCCAGGAATGCGCTGCTGAAACGGCAGGGCTGGGATGTGACCGGCGAGGGACTGATCGGCGCACCGGCCATCCGGGTCATCCTGGGAGCGCAGGCCCATGCCTCTGTGTATAAAGCGCTGGCCCTGCTCGGCCTCGGCAAGGCCCATTTCGAAGTGGTGCCGGTGGATAGCCAGGGGCGCATGCTGGCCGGCCATCTGCCCGCATTGGACGAGCACTGCCTGGTCATCGCCCAGGCGGGCAACGTCAATACCGGCGCGTTCGATCCCTTCGAGGCGATTGGTGCGGCAGCCAACCGGGCTCACGCCTGGCTGCACATCGACGGAGCGTTTGGGCTGTGGGCAGCCGCCTCTGCCTCCACGAACCACCTGACCCGCGGCCTTGAAAAGGCGGATTCCTGGTCGGCCGACGCACATAAGACACTCAATGTACCCTACGACTGCGGGATCGTCTTCTGCAGGGAGCGGGAAGCGCTCAACTCGGCCATGCAGGCCAGCGCCTCCTACCTGGCCTACAGCGACCAGCGCGATGGCATGCTCTATGCGCCCGATATGTCCCGCCGGGCCAGGGTGGTCGAACTCTGGGCCACCCTGAAGTACCTCGGCAAACAGGGCGTGCAGGACCTGGTGGACCGCCTGTGCGGCTCATGCCTCCCGCTTCGCCGGGCTGCTGGATGACCAGGGTTTTCGCATCTTGAACGAGGTGGTTTTCAACCAGGTGCTGGTGGCCTGCGACACGCCGGAACACACGCAAGCCACGCTGGACAAATATCCAGAGGTCGGGCGAGTGCTGGTGCGGCGGAGCCGTCTGGAACGATGAACCGGTCATTCGCATCAGCGTATGTTCCTGGGCCACGACCGAAACGGACGTGGAGCGCTCTGTGGCGGCTTTTGTCGCAGCCCGTGACAGGCTTGATCAGCCATCCGGAGATTGATTGAAAGCGCCTGCTATGGAAAGCTGGTTTTTTTAGTCAAACTCGCCCGGCAGCGGGGAACGGCTGAAGCCGTTGCTACGGAACTTTAACCACTCAGGCCCTGGCTGCGGCGGCGGGAAGCGGATTCAAAGAGACGGTTGAAGATCAGGCCAAAAACGAACCCGCCGATATGGGCCATGTAAGCCACGCCTCCGGATTGCACCTGGGCGATGGCCGCGAACTGGTTGAGCAGCTGCAGCAGGAACCAGATCCCTACCAGCAGGATGGCCGGGATGAATTCCGCATCGATGAACCAGCCCAGGAAGATGAGAGTGCGGATGCGGTCGCGCGGGTAAGTGATCAGGAAAGCCCCCATGACGGCGGCAATGGCGCCGCTGGCCCCCAGGTTGGGGATGGTGGAGGCGGGGGCGATGAATACCTGTGCCAGCATCGCTGCCGCGCCTCCGGCGAGATAGAAGATCAGGAAACGCAGCGGACCCATCAGGTCCTCGATCTGGGGACCGAAAGCCCATAAGAAGAGCATGTTCCCAATAATATGCAGCCAGCCGGCGTGCATGAACATGGCCGTCAAGACAGTGATCCAATCTCGTCCGGACGTAATATGGGCCGGGATGACCGACCACTGATTAACGAAGGCATCTCCGCCGGTCAGCTCGAGCAGGAACGCGCCGGCATTCGCCAGGATGATCAGGATGGTGGCAATGGGGATATGCAGCGGTCTGCGGGAAGCGTCACCAAGTGGGATCATATTTGCCTCAATTCTGTACCGGTAGGAACAGAATCACTATTATAGCGGCGGTCCTTTGGTTTCATCATTCCACCAATAGTACCCCGGAGAAATCGAAGATTCAGGGTTGTCCCATTAATTAAGAATAGTAGAATAGTAACGATGTTCATCCACCTCACGGCTCACTCGGCTTATTCGCTGCAGGAAGGGCTGGCGCTGCCGGCTGAACTGGCCCAGGCAGCCGCGGCCGCCGGCATGCCCGCCCTCGGGCTGACCGACCATCGCCTGCTCACAGGCTCGGTGGAGTTCGTCGCCGCCTGCAAAAGGAACGGCCTCCAGCCGCTGCTGGGACTGGAGATCGAGTTGGATTCCGGTCCACTTTCGCTCCTGGCCATGAATATGGACGGCTGGTCCAACCTGTGCCGGCTGTCGAGCGCCCTGGCCTTGCGGGATGAACCCGAGGCGGCCTGCCCCCCGGACCTGTTGGCCGCCTGTTCGGAAGGCCTGATCGCCCTGCGAGTGGAGGCCGGGGAGGCGGCCATCGACCGGCTCGGACGGCTTGCGGAGCTTTTCCCCGACAGGCTCTACGTTGCCCTGCAGGACCCCGCCACCGCCCTGCAGGCAGTCTCGCTGGCACGTAAACTAAGGCTGCCGGCGGCCGTGACGCACCCGCTCTATTACCTGCAGCCCGCCCAGGCCGGGCTGCAGCGGACGCTGGCGGCCATTCGCCTGAACCAGCCGGTCGGGAGATTGCCGGAGGCGGCCGCCGCGCCGGCAGGTGCTCATTTCATTCCGGCGGATGAAATGGAAGCCCGCTTCGAGCACTTCCCCGCCGCACTGGAAGCCACGGCCGAGATCGCCGCGCGCTGCCGCTTCGAGCTGCCGCTGGGCCTCCCCCACATGCCGACCGTCCCGCTGCCGCCCGGAAGGTCAGCCGCCGAATATTTGCGCAGCAAAGCCGAGGCAGGGGCCCGGCGGCTGTATGGCGCCATCCATCCGGCTGCAAGAGAACGGCTCGACCACGAGTTGGAGGTGATCTCGAGCATGGGCTATGAGCCCATCTTCCTGATCGTGGAGGAGTTGCTCGAATTCGCCCATCGGACCGGTGTGCCTTACTCTTCGCGGGGATCGGCCGCCTCCTCGCTGGTGGCGCACTGCCTGGGCATCACCAGCCCGGACCCGCTGCGGCTGGACCTGTACTTCGAGCGCTTCCTCAACCCGGCCCGCACCACCCCGCCTGACATCGACACGGACCTGTGTTCGCGGCGGCGTGACGGGGTGATCCGCCATGTATTCGAGGTCTACGGGCAGGAGCGGGTCGCCATGGTGGGGACGATCAACCGCTTCCGACCGCGCTCGGCCCTGGGAGACGTAGCCAAAGCCCACGGGTTGAGCCCCGCCAGAGCCAAGGAAATGACGGGCCGCCTGCCCTATGGGTTTTGGGCGCGCATGGAAGAATCCGGGGAGGAGGGGGCTGTGCCGCCGTCGCCCTTTGCAGAGCTGCGGGCTGCATATACTTCCCCGCAGTTCAAGCGCATTTTCGACGAGGCCGAGGCGCTGCTCAAGCTGCCACGGCATCTGTCGGTCCACGCCGGCGGAGTGGTGGTGGCACCGGGAGCGCTGACCGACCTGGTGCCGGTGATGCGTTCCGGCAGCAAGGGCATCACCATCACCCAGTTCGACCTGGCAGCAGTGGAAGCCTTCGGGCTGGTCAAGATCGACCTGCTGGGCATCCGCGGGCTGACGGTTCAGGGGGACGTGGCCGAGTTCATCCAGGCGAGTCGGCCGGGGGAGTATGCCAACCCGCTGGCTGTGCTGGATTCGACCCCGGAGGATGACCCGGAAACCTCCGACCGGGTGGAGAGCGGCGGGACCATCGGCTGCTTCCAGATCGAAAGCCCGGGCATGCGCGCCACCCTGCGGGAGATCCACGCCCGCACGCCGGACGACATCATGGCGGCGCTGGCGCTCTACCGGCCGGGTCCGCTGACGGGCGGGTTGAAGGATGCCTTCGTGCGCAGGTACAAAGGCGAGGAGCCGGTGGAGCACATCCACCCGGCCCTGGCGCCGCTGCTCTCGGAGACCTTTGGGGTGATCCTGTACCAGGAGCAGGTGCTGCGCATCGCCCACGAGCTGGCCGGGTTCAGCCTGGCGGAGGCCGACCTGCTCAGGCGGGCGATGAGCCATTTCGATCCCGGCAAGCAGATGCAGGCATTTGAAGCAGAAAGTTCATCGCGCGAGGCGCAGGCTCGCAACGGCATCGACCCGGGCATCAGGCGAGAGGGTGTGGGAAATGATGGCGGCGTTCGCCGGTTACGGCTTCCCCAAGGCCCACGCGGCTTCCTACGCTCAGGTATCGTGGAGATCGGCCTGGTGCAAGACGCACTTCCCGGGCGAGTTCATGGCGGCGGTGCTGGCCAACTGGGGCGGCTACTACAGCCAGCGGGTGTATCTCTCGGAGGCTCGCCGGCTGGGGCTGCCGGTGCGCCCGCCGCACGTCAACTATTCGGGGAGGAATTTTGTGTATGCAGCGGGAGCCGAGGGGCAGAAAATGCTCTTCATGGGCCTGGACCAGGTGCGGGACCTGACCAGCCGCACGATCGAGCGCATTTTGCGAGGGCGGCCGTTCGGTTCGCTGGAAGATTTCCTGGCCCGGGCGGACCCGCGCCCTCAGGAGGCGCTCAACCTGGCGCGTGCAGGCGCTTTGGAAGGCCTTGGGACGATCCCGGCCATCCTCCGGCGGGTGGAAGGCTGGCAGCCACGGAAAGGATCCGGGAAGATCGAACATGCGCTGCAGCCGCAACTGTTCGAGTATCAACATGAGGCAGAGAAGAGGCCTCTTGGCGATCCATCATCCCCTTCCCCTAGCGGGGCAAGGGAAGGGGACACGAAAGGCGAGGCAGACTGGAGTCTGGAGCAGAAAATGGCCGCCCAGGTGGAACTGCTGGGACTGAGCCCGCAGGTGCATCCCCTTGAGCTGGTGGAGGAAAAAGTGCGGGCAGCCGGTGCCATCACGACGGTGGAGGCGGCGGGACGGGTAGGGCAGCGGGTAACGGTGGCAGGATTGCGGCAGAGCGGGCATCGCAGCCGGACGGCCAAAGGGGAGTTCATGCTGTTCATGACGCTGGAGGACCTTTCCGGCATGCTGGACGTGGTGCTTTTCCCGGACGCCTACCGGCGGGCGGAGAGGGTCATCCATTCTTCTGAGCCGCTGCTGGTAACGGGAGTGGTGGAGATGGATGCCTCCCGAGGTGAGCCGCTGCTGCGAGCGGAGAGGGTGGTGAGGCTTGGAGAATAGGAAATTAGTGGATAGGGAATAATAACTCTGCATATTTTTCACAAAGGACATTTATTACGTTTATCAACGGCTGCCCATAAAACCTGATGTCAAAAATCGAACGAAAAACATCGATTGTGGCACAATTTCAGGCATAATGTCTTTATGGGGCGTGATGCCCCTGGTGGCCGATATTTTTAAGCTATACTTATGATCTCTCGCATGGAGGAATTCAATATGGCAAAAAAGAGAAAGACCAAAAAGGCCGCCGCCACGGATGGCAACCGGCTGGTGGATAACAGCAAGGGCTCGCCGCTGTGGGCATACAATTACATGCGCACCCGCATGCTGACTTCCCTGCTGAACGACCTGGTGGCGCTGGAACAGACCGGCCTGGAAGACCGTTACTGCGACATGCTCTCCACCGGGCTGGAATATTTCATCAACGCCAGCACGGAGATCCCCAGCGGCGGCTTTCTCACGGGAAACATCAGCGATGAGATCGAAAAGTTTACCGGGCTATATAAAAAATGGAACGATATCCGCGGGACCGACGAGAAGGATGCTTACGAACGCCATTTGATCCTGGGCCAGCTGCGCGACCAGCGCCAGCGGATCACCGATGTCTCCAGGAAGGTCCAACTGGAGATCGAGAAGAACATGGACGTGGCGTTGGTGTTCGATACGTACGAAGCCCTGGGCGGGCTGATCAAGCTGGTGCCGAATTTGTTCACCAGCCTGGCGGGGGCGTTCGGGGAATACGTGAAACGAGGCGGGAAGGTGGCGTGAGAGTTCTTTTCACCACGAATTACACAAAGTAATACGAAGGACTCCTGACAAAACTGCGTTCGCCGCCGTCCTCGGCGGCGAGGAGGCCGCCTGGAGCGAGGGCTTGTCAGGCGCTCTCAGAGAGGATCTTTTAGCGGGCGAGGCCGCGGGCTGGTGTCCATCGTTGATGATGAGGAGACCGGCCGAATTGGCCGATCCTGCGGTCGCACGGTACAGGCAGCCAGCGCGACCAGCAGGAGGATCAGCCAGATCAAACACGGTCCCTTTCCATCTCCATTGATCCTTATTCAAGGCTATGCCTCGGTCTGAGGCTCCTTCCCCAGCTGGAGAAGCCTCCGTCCGACCATGAAGAACCAGACCGGGTAGAGCGGCCCGGCGATGACCATGAGCCATTGGCCGATGAGGGGGACGAAGACAATGAACAGGACATGGGCAAGGTCAAATCCATGGGCGAGGATACCCACCCAGGCAGTGGCTTTACTGAAGACCCGGCTTCGCAACATGAGGAAAGAGATCAGGGTGGTGGCACCTTGCAGGAAAATACCGGACATGAATCCGCCGGTGCTGTGCCACATATCCGAGGCAATGACCGCCTGGCCGGCCGCCAGGAGCTGGGAGCGCTGGAGCTCGGTCCCGGCGGCGGCGTACTGGTCGCTGAGCCAGATCATGGAGAAAGCGGAATGTTTGCCGAGCCACAGGACGGCACCGGCGAACCCGAGGGCGACGGCCAGGGCCATGGAGGCGCGCTGGCCTTGCTTGAGGGCGGCATACAGTCCGAACAGCGTCAGGGTATAAAGCCCCACGGTGAGAACAGAGGCGAAATCCATGCGGATCAGCCCGACCAGCCGGTTGTTTTGGAGCAGGTCGAAATACTCTTGCGCCGTGGCGGGTTCCGGGCCTACTCCGAAGACCACGACCATTGTGACCAGGCCGCAGAGCAACTGCAACAGGGCGGCCACACCACCGGTCTTGCAAGCCTTTTTCCAGCCGGCGCTCTGGATTTGCGGGTTCCCTATTATTGCTGACATTTTATTCTCCTTTGCCTGCCATTCCAGCATTGAGCCTCGAAACGATCAGTTCATGGGGTCAAAAGGTCGGTCACTGGCTGTTCCTGGCCGGGTACAGATCTGCCGGCGGCCCTGCCCATGCGGAAGAACCTGAGAGCCATTTGGATGTACCAGACCAGGTAGCCGGGAAGCGAAAGGAACAATAAGATCATCCCTATCCTGCCAGGGATGAAGAAAAGGAGGACTGCGATATTCGTCACGATGCCCACCCAGGCGGTGGTTTTGCTGAAAACATTACTCCGCAGCATGAGCAGGGAACTTACCAGCAGGGAAGTCCCGCCCAATACCGTATTCGCCACCCAGGAGGTGCCATTGAAAAGAGCCTGCAGCGCTTCCCCGGCAGCCAGAAATTGACTGCGGGCGGCTTCGCCGGTTGCGGCCGAATAAAGGTTGCTAAGATTAAACATCTCCACAATGGGCCGGGCCGGGACGATCAGGGCCGCCGCGATCAAGCCGAGCGCCAGGGCGATCAATCCATAGGATTGGTTGACCCGCCTGAGCGAAACATATAAGGCCAGAAACAACAGGATCGAAACGAGGTTGCCCACCAGGAGGAAGAAATCGAGCGCCATGAGACCCGCCATTGGGTCATTGTGAATGACCGAAAAGAGTTGGTCCGCGGTGGTGTAACCGGGCATATACGGCCAGATGAAATAGGCGACGATCCCGAACAGGATGATGAGTTCGCTCAGAATGCAAGTGATCCCGCCGACAGTGTAAAGATCCTTCCAGCGCGGTTCTGCTGCAAGGACGGTTTTCTCATGAGTAAAGGTTGCTGCTGACATTTGTTCCTCCTTAAGAAACAGACTTTCTCCATAGTGGATGGACACCAGCCGGTGTCCTCGGGCGTGAAGATGACGCAGCAGGCCGATCAATCCGGATGCATCCGTGCGGACGGCCAGCAGCGTCGATCCCGCTTCCGACCGGACCAGCGTCATTTGGAGCGGACTGCTGGCATTGAGGTCGTCTGCATCCCCCCGGCCCTGGATCTCGAGTTGGCAATTATGAAGTTCATCCATGCTTTCCGGTTCCTATCTGGCGGCATCTATTCTTCACAGCCTTATCTTATATGGATATAAAAAAGCGCAAACCACATGAAGATGTGATCTGCGCCGGGAAAAAAGATGTGATTTTTTAAGTCGGGGACTACAGAATCCGCCTCTGGCGGCCCATTTCAATGGCCCGGGTGCGGTTGTCGACACCGAACTTGGCATAGATGGCCTTGACGTGGGAGCGGACTGTATTCAGGGAGATGAACAACCTGGCGGCGATCTCTTCGTACTTCATGCCTCCCGCCATCAGGCCCAGCACCTCCTGCTCCCGTTCGGTCAAGGATGCCGAGGCGGATTGGTCGTTTGCAGAGGCGGGAGACGGCCGGGGAAACCTGGAAAGCCGCCAGGATCTGGCGGATGTATTCCGGCCTGACCTTCCCGGTCCGGCCCCGTTCAAGCAAGTCGTTCAGGACGGCAGCCAGGGCGGGGCCTTCTTCGACGAAAATGGTGATGTACCCTTCCGGTTGGCCAAGCTCCAGGGCGCGGGCAACATCCGCCCGGCCGGCCGGCTCGTCGCCGAGAGCCGCGTGCAGTCCGGCACGCACCAGCAGCAATTCCAGCGCAAAGGGGACATACCCGTTCTGAAGCGCAGCCTCGATCAAGCTGCCTGCCAGGGCGATGCCCGGCCTCAGGTCAGCCAGGCCCCGCTCCGCCCGGGCGCGGTGCAGCAGGATGCGCAAGGCGGCGATGTACAGGACCGCCAGCTGAGGCTGGACGGCCTGACCCTGGACGGCCGCAAAAGAAAAGCCATCCTTGAACGGTTCACCGTAGCTTTTGAGCGCCCGCTCGGCCGCAGGCAGGTCATCCTGGGCCAGGTGGATGCGCACCTGTTGGGAGATGACTTCCTCCCGCACCACGACCGCAGACTGGACGTTCATCCTGTCCACGGCCTTGCGGATCTCCCGGTCGGCGGCCTGCAGGTCCCCCTGGATCTGGAACAGGCGCGAGAGGATCACGCTGTAAAACAACTCCGCGTCGCTGTAACCGGACAAAATGCCCAATTGAATGGCGCGCTGAAAAAAACGGTGGGCCTGGTCGAGCTGGTGCCACTGGTAATGGATCACGGCGATCTCACCATAGATGGCCGTGCAGAGAGGCGGAAGTGAACCCGAACGTTCCACCCGCTCCATGCCCCCGCAGGCGAGTTCGTAAGCAAAGTGCAGCTGGCCGTGCTGGATGGCCAGCAGCGCCAGGGCGGAAATCCCCAGCAGTTCGGAGACGGCATTCCCCGTGGCCTGGCCAAGGCGGATGAGGTCCTGGAAGGTTTCCGCGGCGTGCTCGTAATCCCCCCTCTGCTGGTAGGCATTGGCCAATCCCAGGTCGATCATGATGTGCGCCTGGGCATCCCCCTCCGGGAGGATCTCCAGGGCCTGTTGGCACAGGTCCAGGCTCGCCTGGGCCTGGCCCTGCGCATTGAGCAGCATGGACTGGAGCGCCATCCAGCGGGCCTGGATGGAAGGGTCTGGCGCCTCCGGACCGGGCCCGGCGAACAGTTCCCCCAGCCGGTTCAGATACGGGGCCGCCTGCTCCGGGCTGCCGCGCATCAACTTCAGCCAGGCAAAGGACAAATTCGCCCGCGGGCTGTTGGCGCACCATTCCGGCGGGATGGACTGCATCCAGCCGTCCACCGTTTTGACATGCCACTGCATGAGCATGTCCATGGCATGGCTTTCGATCAAATTGACGGCCATCCCATAATCCGCCGCGGCGAGGGCGTGGCGGATGGCTTCGCTGACCATGCCTGCCCCGGCGTACCAGCGGCTGGCACGGCGGTGGGGCTCGGCCAGGTCTTCATCAGCCAGAGTCCCCCGGCGGTCGCGCAGTAAATCGGCGAACAACTGGTGGTAACAATACCAATTGCCTTCATCATCCAGGGGGCTGAGGAACAAGTTGGCGGCATACAGTTGTTCCAGCAGGACCGGACTATCGGCCCGGCCGGTGACGGCGGCGCACAGGCTGCCGTTCAGCCGGTCAAGGATGGAGGTCTGCAAAAGGAAACGCTGGATCTCTTCCGGCTGCCGGCTGATGACTTCTTCGGTCAGGTAATTAAATATAAAGCGATGGCTGCCGCTCAGGCCGGCGATGAAAGCGGAGGGGTTATCCCGGCCGCGGATGGAGAGGCCGGCCAGGTGCAGCCCGACGACCCAGCCCTCGGTGCGGCTCTCCAGGGCAGCGACATCCCCCGGGGAGAGGCCGAGTTTCATCACCTGGTTAAGATAGGCATCCGTCTCGGGGGTGGTGAAACGCAGGTCTCCCGCCCGGACCTCGGTCAGCTGGTTATTCGCCCGCAGGCGGGCCAGGGGCAGCGACGGGTCCTCGCGAGTCACCAGGACCAGCACCAGCGCTTGGGGCAGGTTGTCGATCAGGTTTTCCAGGACCTGCAGGATGAAACGATCCTGAATGACCTGGAAATCATCCAGGACCAACACGAAACGGGCCTCCAGCGGCTGCATCTCATTGATCAAAGTGGCCGAGATGATCTCACCGGGAGGCAGCTGGCCGGCCAGCAATATCTTTTGGATCTCCCCGCCAATATTTTCATCCACCTTTTGCAGCGCGGCCAGCAGGTAGGTAAAAAAACGCCCCGGGTCATCATCGGACGGGTCCAGGGAAAGCCAGGTGACTGGCAGTTCCAGGGCATGGATCCATTCGCTCACGCAAAGCGTCTTCCCAAACCCGGCCGGCGCCGAAACCAGCGCGATCTGCCGGCCAGACTCCAGGCCTTCATTCAGCCGTTGGATGACCTGAGGGCGGGCGACCCGTTGGGGAGGCAGGGACGGCCGGTGTAATTTGGTTGCCAGCAAGTTGAACATATCCGATTCGTGCCTCAACACATGGCTTTCAATAGGTATTATAGCCCCATCCATTTTCAGATGTTATAATCCTGCAGCCTTCCATCTGACTATATCCCGGCAGGAACCCGATGACCGAGCCCTTAGCCCCACCCACCGATGTACAACAGGAAGTTGAACGAAATTATCGCTGGAATTTCCTGGTCAACGCCCTGGACGGGGCCAGTTTTTGGTTTGGGATGAGCTTCATCTCAAGCACGGTCATCCTGCCCCTCTACGTCAGCCATTTTACCCAAAATCCCCTCCTGATCGGCCTGATCCCGTTCCTCTCCACGGCGGGTTACCTGCTGCCGCAGTTGTTTACGGCCAACTGGGTGGAACGCGCCCCCCGGAAGAAGTTTTTCCCGGTGACGCTCGGCTTTTTCCTGGAGCGGGTGCCGATCCTGCTGCTGGCCCCGGCGGCATACTTCCTGGCGACCCGCCAGCCCGGCCTGGCCCTGGCAATGTTCTTTGGGCTGTATGCCTGGCACTGCTTTGGGGCAGGCGCCATCATTGTCGGCTGGCAGGATATGATCGCGAAAATCTTCCCGGTCGAAAAGCGCGGCCGTTTCTTCGGCATTACCAACTTCATCGGCAACGGCACGGGCATCCTGGGTGCGCTGGCGGTGCCGTTCGTCATCGAACGATCCACGTTCCCGAATGGATACGTGCTGGCTTTTGCAGCCGCCGGCGTCCTGATCTTTCTTTCATGGGTGTTCCTGGCCCAGGCGCGCGAGCCGGCTGTGCCCAACACCAAGCCGGCCGTCTCGCAGCTGGATTACCTGCGCTCCCTGCCGGAGGCGCTGCGCAAGGATCACAACTTCCGCAAGTACCTGCTGGCGCAGATCCTCTTTTCACTGAGCGGCATGGCCACCGGTTTCCTGGTGGTCTATACGGTGCGGACCTGGAAGCTGCCGGATGCGCAAGCCAGCGGTTTCACCATTGCACTCCAGATCGGGCTGACACTGGCCAACCTGTTCTTTGGTTTTTTCGCCGACCGCAAAGGCCATAAGTTAAGCCTGGAGATCTGCCTGCTGCTGAGTCTCCTATCCCTGGGGCTGGCGATCGTTGCGCCCAGCCCGCTATGGTTCTTCCCGATCTTTTTCCTGCGGGGCGCCGTCAACGCGGGGATGTTCATCTCGGGCATTTCGATCGTGTATGAGTTCACCGAGGCGGAAAACCGGCCCACTTATATCGGCCTGGCCAATACCATTCCGGGCATCGCCGGGGGGATCGCGCCGCTCCTGGGCGGCTGGCTGGCCGGTGCGGTCAGTTACCAGGCCATGTTCATCCTGTCGGCTGCCTTCGGGGGGCTCAGCTGGGCGCTGCTGCGCTTTGGGGTGCGCGAACCGCGTAAAAAGGCTGCCTCCGCCGCGCTGGCAGAGGCGGTCCTTCCCAACGAACCGGCTGCTTAACCCGGGGGTGGCAGACAAATAAGGCGGGGGGATGGCAGAGGGACTTTATTTTTCAGGCAGGTCGCTTAATTGCCCGCCTTCCAAAAAGGCATCCAGCGGCTTGCCGCTCAGCTCTTCAAGCTTTCTTCCCAATGCACGCACGATGAAATAGACGGCCACGGATTCATCCAGTTCAAAAGAGGCAGCCGGCTGCCTGGAGGATCCCGGCTCGTGTCCAAGGTCGATCAGGGTTTCGGCAAAGGCATAGACGCGCTGGTCCAGCCAGCGAAGCTCTGATTCCAGCTCGGGGGGCAGCCGTTTTTTTATTCTTTCGATCAGCGATCCCAGCAGCACGCCCGTGGCCCGGTTCTTTTCCCACGGCCACAGAAAGACCAGTTTTTTGATCAGCGCTTCGAGATAAGCACAGGAAGAATGGACGATGGACCGGCTGCGTTCATCGGCATGTCCGTGGAGGATGGGAGCCTCAATGGAAGAAAGGGGCCGATATATTCCCGGCAGCTTCATCCCGCCGCTGCGGTAAATCCCAATCCCCCCGATGGTGGCATCGTATTTCTTGAGGAAATTGATGGCATATCCATGTTCGCCGGCGCTATAGAGACCGGCGGCTTCTTTCGAGACGGTCACGGCATCTTCGTTCAAGAGGGCGCGCAGATGGGCAAAGATCTCTTCACGAGGAGCGTGAGCTTCGTTCTGGGTTTGTTCATCCATTTTCGCCAGCCTTTCCACAGGGGAGAGGAAACAATTCCTTAATAAGTGTATACCGATGGGCGGGGAAAGGCAAGCGCGAGAGCAGGCGAGTGCATGGTTGCCTTATCTCTTTCTGTAGTTCAGACATGACTTTGGACATTTGCGTAAGAATGCCTGGATCACGGCCGGTATGGCTTAATACTTTCAACCAATTGGCTTTATCAAGAAATGGATGGAGAAATGCCGGCCCTATCCCCTGCCCCTTAGCCTACGGCATGCTGCGCGATCCCGAACGGCGAAGGAACCCATGACTCAATGCCTGCGGGAAAGGGGTTTTGAACGGCAAAAATTGGCCCGGCGGTCAAAGAACGTCCGCCGGGCCAATTTTGTGCCGGTTCCCTTAAAATGTCAGAACTCCTGTCTGAAGACCAAGACCAAGCGGAGATTCAGACAAAAATTCGGAAAATCAAGATTCGTCAGTTCAATACGACCAAGAAATCTTAACAAACCCAGGTGTTACCCATGCCCCCGTACACCTGTTCACCATCTATGTGTGCTATACAAGTTGACGGCGGGGAAGGGAGTTTATACCTGATAGCTTGCAAAAGGTCCGAAGTCCTGTCCGAAGACCAGATCTCTTTGTGTAATAAATTCCCGGAAATGCGCGATAATGAATTGGTAAAACCTTGCCAGCCCCGCTGCTGGCATCAAGTCCATCCTTTGGGCGGCAAACACAGCTATTTGTAACCACCATCCAAGAAAAAACGGGAGGCTGAGATGAAAAAAACTGTGCGTTCAATTTGTGTGCTTATCCTGATTTTGACATTGGTCGGATCGTTCCGGGCCGCTCCGGCATTAGCGCTCACAACGACGTTCACGGTTGACACGCCCACCGATGCGCACGACAGCAACCTGGTAGACGCCACCTGTTATAACGGGGTGGACGGGTGCAGCCTGCGCGCCGCCATCGAGCAGGCCTTCTCGGTCAGTTCGGTGAGCAACCCGGTCACCATTAATTTTTGGTCTGGAATTGCAGGTACGCTCACGCTGAACCTGGGGACGATCAACTGGGCGGCCAGTTACGTAACCCTGGACGGTGGGGCCAATAATATGACCATCAGCGGTTCAGGTCTCTCTGCCGGACAAAGCATCTTTACCATCTCGGGCAGCCATAATAATATCAATGCTCTCACCATCCGGAATTCGCCCTGGGATGGCGTGCAGATGGGTGATTTTTCGGGGGTGGGAGAGGGCAATAATAATTTGATCATCAATTCCCGCCTGCTCGGTAACGGCGCAGCCGGGGTGTACGTGCACGGCAGTGCCAGCGGCGGCGGGCAAAACAATCAAGTGATCAATAATACCATCGGCCTGTCAGATGTGCATGCGGCCGGCTGTGTCGCCGGGGAAGGCAACGGCGGGAATGGGGTTTATATTGATACAAATGCAACCAATACATCGATCGGTGGCAATACCATCGCCTGCAGCAGTTACAACGGCATCTGGATCAATGGCAGCGGCGGCGCGCCGACTGGTACCGTCATTAATTACAATAATATCGGAGTGGATTCGACCGGAGCCATGCCCAATGCCGGCGAGGGAGTACGCGATCAACAGGGTCAGAATACGGCCATTTCCGACAACACCATTTCGGGCAATGGAGCCGCGGGGGTGTGGCTGTTCAACGCCTCCGGCGCCAGGCTGACCAACAACCGCATCGGCACGAACATCGCCGGGACGGCGGCCATTCCCAACGGCCACGATGGCGTGGCGATCACCGACGGGGCGGCGAACAACTACGTCGGGGGAACCACCGCCATCACCAACCGCAACGTGATCAGCGGCAACAGCTACTGCGGGGTGCGCATCCGCGATGGCTCGACCAATAACATAGTTGATTACAACCTGATCGGCCTGGACACCAGCGGCATGACCGGCCTCCCCAACGCGGAGGCGGGGGTTTGCATTTTCAATGCCAACAATAATTATATCGGCACCTCAAATCTTGGGGGGGTGGTCCAGTACATTTCCGGGAATACCCGTGAAGGCATCTACATCGAGGACTCCAGCAATAATTTCATCGGCCCGACCAACCAGATTGGTGTAGCGATAGACAATACCAGCCGGCGGGGCAACGGAATGCAGGGCATCATGCTTAACGGCGCCAGCAATACATTCGTCTCGCCAAGCACCCTGTCGTACAACGGCGGTGCGGGGGTGGCGATGGTGGGGTTCAGCGCCACCGGCAACAAGATCTATCTTTATAATGCCCGCGGCAATGGCGGCCTGCCGATCGATCTGGGCAACGATGGGGCCACACTTAACGGCGCCCACAGCCCGCCCGGTCCCAACAACTGGCTGGCTTATCCGGTCATTACCGCCTCAAGCGGCAATCCAGTGACGATCACAGGAAGCGCTTGCGCCAACTGCAACGTGATCATCTACCGGGCGATCGGCAACCCGGCTGCTGGCGGCGGCGGTGGAACTCCCATAGGCCAAACCAGCTCGAATGGGTCCGGCCTCTGGAGTGCGACCCTGCCAGCCGGCGTGACGCGCAGCCAGGTCTCCCTGGTGGCTCAAAAGCCGGCCGCGGTTTTTACCGGCGATACCTCGGAGATGAGTCCGGTCTATTGGCTGTACCTGCCGATTATAATTACAGAGTAAGGCATAAATATCTCAACCAAAATCGTTGTTTCTGCCTGGCTTCGTGGCAACTCCAGTTTGGATATTTGTGCAAAGAGCCGTAAGAACGCTGGTCAATAATTCAGCCAACGAAAGGAGTAAATGCGATGGACGAAGAAAGCAAGTGCCCAATCCACCATCACACTGCCGGCAGCGGCACGACCAACCAGGACTGGTGGCCGAACCAGTTGAACCTCGATATCCTGCACCAGCATTCATCCAAATCCAATCCGATGGGGGAGGATTTCAACTACGCCGAGGAATTCAAGAAGCTCGACCTGCAAGCGGTGAAGAAGGACCTGCGTGACCTGATGACCCGCTCGCAGGATTGGTGGCCGGCCGACTGGGGTCACTACGGCGGCCTGTTCATCCGGATGGCCTGGCACAGCGCCGGCACCTACCGCACCGGCGATGGCCGCGGCGGCGCAGGCAACGGCAGCCAGCGCCTGGCGCCCCTCAACAGCTGGCCCGACAACGTCAACCTCGACAAGGCCCGCCGGCTGCTCTGGCCGGTCAAGCAAAAGTACGGCCGGAAGATCTCCTGGGCCGACCTGATGATCCTCACCGGAAATGTAGCCCTGGAATCGATGGGTTTCAAGACCTTCGGTTTCGCCGGCGGCCGCGAGGACATCTGGGAACCGGAAAAGGACATTTACTGGGGCTCGGAGGACAAGTGGCTGGGAGACCAGCGCTACTCCGGCGAGCGGGACCTCGAGAATCCGCTGGCGGCCGTGCAGATGGGTCTCATCTACGTAAACCCGGAAGGGCCGAACGGCAATCCGGACCCGGCCGCTTCGGGCCGGGATGTGCGCGAGACCTTCGCCCGTATGGCCATGAACGATGAGGAGACGGTCGCCCTCATCGCCGGAGGCCACACCTTCGGCAAGGCCCACGGCGCGGGCGACCCAAAACTGGTCGGCCCCGAGCCGGAAGGCGCCCCCATCGAGCAGCAGGGCCTGGGTTGGAAGAACAGCCTGGGCAGCGGCAGGGGCGTGGACACCACCTCCAGCGGCATCGAAGGCGCCTGGAAGCCCCTTCCGACCCAATGGGATAACGGTTACCTGGAAATGCTGTTCACCTACGAGTGGGAACTGGTCAAAAGCCCGGCCGGCGCCCACCAGTGGGCCGCGAAGGAGGTCAGGCCGGAACACATGATCCCGGACGCGCACGACCCGTCCAAAAAGCACCCGCCCATGATGACCACGGCCGACCTGTCGCTGCGCTTCGACCCGCTCTATGAGCCGATCGCCCGCCGCTTCTACGAGCACCCCGACCAGTTCGCCGAGGCGTTCGCCCGGGCCTGGTTCAAGCTGACCCACCGTGACATGGGCCCGCGCGCCCGCTATCTCGGCCCGGAGGTCCCGGCCGAAGAACTGATCTGGCAGGACCCCATCCCGGCCGTCGATCACAAGCTGATCGATGCAAAAGACATCGCCTCCCTCAAGGGCCTGGTCCTGGCTTCCGGCCTGTCCATCCCGCAGCTGGTTTCGACCGCCTGGGCCTCGGCCTCCACCTTCCGCGGCTCCGACAAGCGCGGCGGCGCCAACGGCGCCCGCATCCGCCTGACACCGCAGAAGGATTGGGAAGCCAACCAGCCGGCCCAACTGGCACAGGTGCTCAAGACCCTGGAGGATATCCAGGCCGCCTTCAACGGGGCCCATTCCGACGGCAAGAAGGTCTCGCTGGCCGACCTGATCGTCCTGGCCGGCTGCGCCGGCGTCGAGCAGGCCGCGCAGAAAGCCGGTTACGCTGTCACCGTGCCCTTCACGCCGGGACGCATGGACGCCTCGCAGGAGCAAACCGATACGGCTTCCTTCGCCGTGCTCGAACCGAAGGCGGACGGCTTCCGCAACTACCAGAAGGCCCACTACGCCGTCCCGGCCGAAGCAATGCTGGTGGACCGGGCGCAGCTGCTGAGGCTGACCGCGCCGGAAATGACGGTCCTGCTGGGAGGGATGCGCGCAATGGAGGCCAACTTCGCCGGCTCCAGGCAGGGAGTGTTTACCAAACGGCCGGGGGCGCTCACGAATGACTTCTTCGTGAACCTGCTCGACATGGGCACGGTCTGGCAGCCCGTATCAGAGGACGTGTTCGAAGGGCGGGACCGCCTCACCGGCGAACTCAAGTGGACCGGCAGCCGGGTTGACCTGGTCTTCGGCTCGAACTCCCAGCTGCGGGCCCTGGCGGAAGTGTATGCCTGCGAGGACTCGGCCGGGAAGTTCGTGCACGACTTCGTGGCGGCATGGGACAAGGTCATGAACCTTGACCGGTTCGACCTGGCCTGATCGCAGCGAAGCCCTACCCGGCTTCGCCGTCCCGACCAACCCTGACCAAGTACATCAGGGCAGGTTGCGTCGGGACAAGCCCTCCCCAAATAGCCAAAAAACGGGCGATTTGGGGAGGGAGAAGACTTTCGTAAGTAGCTCGACAATGTTACATTCGAGAAAAGTGCTAAGAACTCTCACCACAAAGGCCTCTAAGGAGCACGAAGGAAAGTAAAGAAAGTACAAAAAAACATAAATGTTACATTCGAGAAAAGTGCCAAGAACTCTCACCACAAAGGCCTCAAAGGAGCACGAAGGAAAGTAAAAGAAAGTAAAAAAACATAATCGTGTGACTCTATCGAAGAATCGTGATAAAAGGACCTACTGCTTCTTGCATAAATAACTAAACCCACGTTGACCAAATTACTCGTACATACCGGGTTTTCAGTTTAGTTATTTACGCAGTACTCTGCAATCTAACATTGTCAAGGTAGATACAAAAGGAGAATAAAACATGAAAGGCAACCCAGAGGTAATCCAGACCCTGAATGAGCTGCTCGCCGACGAGCTGACCGCCGTCAGCCAGTACATGGTCCACTCGGAGATGTGCGACAACTGGGGCTACGCCCGGCTGCACAAGGCCGTGGAGGGGCGGGCGGTGGACGAGATGAAACATGCGGAAAAACTGATCGGCCGGATCCTTTTCCTGGAAGGCATGTCGACGGTCAGCAAGATCAATCCCATGCACATCGGCAACAGCGTGGAAGACCAGTTGACCCACGACCACGAGGCGGAAGCCGGGGCGGTGGCGAATTACAATGCCGCCATCCAGAAGGTCACCGACCTGGGCGACCACGGCACGCGTGACCTGCTCACCACGATCCTGACGGAAGAGGAAGGCCACATTGACTGGCTCGAGGCCCAGAAGGACCAGATCGCCCAGATGGGCATCCAGATGTACCTTTCCCTGCAGGTGAAGGAATAGCGCGACAGTAAATCGATCCGGATGGGGTTGGCTGGCAATCCCCATCCGGATTTTTGTTTGCGGCTATGCCTCGGCTCTTCTGGCGAGGATATGGTGCAACTCGTCACCGTGGCCTTCTTCGAGGACGGCCAGACCGGCCTGCGCCAGCCAGGTGCGGACTTGCTCCAGCGGGGGATAGAACCGGTAAACGGCATTGTGGGCGGCTTCGCCGTCCACCTGCGCTTGTCCCATCGCCAGCGGGTAGGCGCGGTCGAACTCGTCCACTACCTCGCCGGGGACGACCGGCAGCCCTTGAGCCCTGGCCCGGTCATACGCGGCGGCCAGGTCCTCCCCGTCCTCCAGGGCGGTCTCATGGGTCTCGGCGGTGAAATAGAGGCGGCCGCCCGGCTTGAGCGCATCGTGGAAGCCGCGCAGGATGCCCGGGTAGTCCTCGGGGGGGACATGCTCCAGCGAGTCCATGCAGATGATCCCGTCGAAGGCGGCCCGGAAGGCCGGGGTGGCGGCGATCTCCTGCAGCCCGACCTTCTCATAACGCAGCCGGGGGAAACGCTCCGCCGGGAAATGCTCCCGCGCCCGCGCCAGCATCCCCGCAGACTGGTCGATGCCGGTGACGCGGTGGCCCGCTTCCAGCAGGGGGCCGTCAAAGCGCCCGGCTCCGCAAGCCGCCGAGAGGATGTTCCCGCCGGGCGGCATCATTTCCAGGAACTTCTTGAGATACGCCAGGTGTGTATCCGGGCTGTCCAATCCCCAGGTGACCCAGTAAAGCGGGGCCCCGTGGTCATACAAGGCCTCGGCCTTGCGGCGCATCTCTTTCAGCCATTCGCTCCGTTCCATCATAGTCACCTCGTTTGGATTATACAGGCGAAATGGTGCGCTTTCAGGACAAGGGTTGGGGACGAGGCTTTCCACGAAAAAGGAGGGAACGAACCCTGGGAAAACACCAGGGCCTTGACTAAGGACGTCAAGACAGGCAGGGAGGAACGAATGTACCAAAGAGGCTGCAGCCGGCGGAGGCGGGGGATGGAAGTCTTTGGGGCGGCAGGGGTATTGTAGTTTTGGGTGGGGGTGACGAGGATTTCCATGCAAAAGGAGGGAACGAAGAGGAACGAATGTACCAAAGAGGCCGCAGCCGGCGGAGGCGTTTTTGGCCTAATTGGGTGAATTTTGGGCGGTATGCGGGATTGGGAAGGGTGGTGGGAGGGTACGGAACTAAAAAAATGCAACTTGATGCCCGAACAGCGGTTCGAATCCGCCGGGGAGCACGATTCCCGCACCTGGGGGAACTCACCCCGACAAGACGAACTCTTCGATTTTCCCACCCAGGGGACTCAAAACCGCCCTCCATCAAGCCGGTCCTGGAAACGTTGGAAATGCCGTTAGGTCAACTTTTGATCACTTGTTGATCCCTAATAACCCGGATCTTGATACCCGTCAATCAAAATCTAGTGCTGCCCCGGCGGCAACCGGATCAAAACCACTGGGCCACTTGGTGGAATTGTTGTAATAGACATAATACATGTTTACATCCCTCAGGTCAGTGTTGCGAAGGTCTGTGTCCCTCAGGCTGACCTGAGTCAGGGTGGCCCCCCGCAGGATCACCCCATCGAGTTTGGCCTTATCCAGGTACGCGGTAACAAGATTGGCTCCGCTCAGGTTCGCCTTTCTCAGGTTGGCGTGTTGCAGCCAGGCGGTTTCCAGGTTCGCTCCTGACAAATTTGTCTCGCTCAAGTTGGCGTGTTCCAGCCCGGCTCTTTTCAGGTTGGCATTGCTCAGGTCCGCTCCGTGCAGGTTCGCCCCGTCCAGGTCCACAAAAGACAGGTTGGCACCGGTTAAGTTCGCCTCCCGCAAGTCAGCCCCCCCAAGTTTCACAAATGTGGCAATGTTGTCTGGAGGCGTCCAGGCCGGATGCCCAAGATCGATACCCGCCAGGTCAGCCCCGCGCAGGTTTGCGCCTTCCAGAAGACTCAACACCAATATATTAGTATCGATGAAATATCCCGGGTCCGAGGGCGCAGGCTGTTTGAGAAAATCCATCAGGCTGTGAAGTTTATCCAAAGAGTCATGCAAGGCCGCTTTCGCAGTCGATATTTCATCAGCGCTAATATGTGGATCGATCCGTTCAATCGGCCCGGCATGGCCGATCTTTTCCAATGCGCTCATCGCAGCATGGGTGGCATTGCTGGAGAGTGAACCGTTCCGGCTTGTCTTTATGAGGCTGTCGACCGCGCGGGGATCGCCAATTTCTCCTAGAGCCCATGCAGCTCCTGCACAAATATCTTCATCAAATGATTCAAGGTTGGCGATCAAGGGACCAACCGCCGGTTTTCCAATTTTTACACACTCTTCAAAGTTCTTTTTTGCGATCCAGTACCAGGCGGCCAATGTATCCTGTGCGGGTTTCCATCCATACTCATCCAAGGTTTGCGCGGTTGTCCTTTTTTGTCCCGGATCGTAGAAACTAAATACCTGCAGTTGCGCCAGATGATATTCAATCATCAACTCTTTGTTCATTTTTGTCTCCTTTTGCTGATCGTCGATCTTTTCCCGGGCAATGCCATCCGCTTCAGGGATCCTGGTATGTGTGGATTGCAGAGCCACCGAGGCCGAGGACGGGGTGCCCCGCTTCCACCAGGGTTGCCTCGTTTTGATTATACAGGCGAAATGGTGCGCTTTCAGGACAAGGGTTGGGGACGAGGCTTTCCACGAAAAAGGAGGGAACGAAGAGGAACGAATGTACCAAAGAGGCCGCAGCCGGCGGAGGCGGGGGATGGGCTTGGCGGTGGCGGGGGATTGGGGCTGTGTGCGAGGCTGGGGATTGTGCGTCCACATCATAACTTGAAGGGGATGCCTCCTTTACAGCTAATTTCCCCCGGGTTACCTTGACATCTGAGAAATGATCAACTATAATTTCATTGACCAACCATTCAACCAATTGAACAAGAGGTGACCATGTCTCCACGCGGGAAAAAACTGAATGAGCAAATGCGCGCCGACGCAACAGCCAAAATTACAAAAGCGGCTTTGGAAGTTTTTGCAGAATATGGCTATCACGGCACCACCATGGAACAGATCATGCGGGCTTCGGGATTAAGCAAAGGGCTTGTTTATCATTACTTCCCTTCCAAGGAGAAGATTTTTTTTCATCTCGTGGATACTGCGCTGGATATATCGAGGAACACCTGGAAGGATGCCCTGGACTCTCCCGGAACCGCCTGGGAAAAGATAGAAAAGCTTTCCGAAAACGTGGTAAAGATTGCATTCACCGATGAATCTTCGCTCTATTCTCTGATCATGGTGCAGGCTACGACCCAGGGAAAAGGGATCCCCGGGCTTATGGAACATATCTATCAGCGCATGGACTATTACAGCGAGCTCCCGCAGCTTATTGTCGAAGCCCAGAAATCGGGAGAAGCGGCGCAGGGCGATCCGCAATTGCTTTTCCTGGCATATGTTGCCCTGGTACAGGGTTTTGTTCTGTTTTTGCTCAATGACGATGAGATGAAGAAAAAAATTACTCCGCAGATTTTAACCAGTGTATTGCGCAATACCGGGAAACCCGAATGAAACAAGCCGTGTCCCTGGAAAGGAATACCAACTCAATGAAAGAAATCATCATCATCGGCGCCGGCATCGCCGGCCTCTCGGCCGGGTGCTACGCCCAAATGAACGGCTACAAGACCCGCATCTTCGAGCTGCACGACAAGCCCGGCGGGCTGTGCACCTCCTGGAAGCGCCAGGGATACACGTTTGACGGCTGCATCGAATGGACGATAGGCTCGAAGGCAGGAAGCGAGGTTAACCGCATCTTTGCGGAACTGGGCGCCGTGCAAGGCCGGCAATTCTTCAACCACGATGTGATCCATCGCATCGAGGGAAGCGACGGACGGGCCCTTTCCATCTACTCAGACATCGATCAACTGGAACGGCACATGAAGGAGCTTTCGCCCACCGATTCCCCTGCGATCGAGGAACTCTGCAACGTCGGACGCCGCCTCACCCCGTTCGTCGATTTGGTCGATCCTTCCGGCCTGCTCGAGACGCTCAAGATGAGCATCGGGATGATGCCCTTCATAGGCATCCTGCTAAAGTACGGCAAGATCACAGCGGAAGCATTCGCGGCGCGGTTCAGCGACCCCTTCCTGCGCCAGGCACTGATGGCCTTCGCTGACGTAAACGGCGGCACCGGCATCCCGGTGGCAGGGCTGATGTACATGCCGGCCTCAGCGCATATCCGTGACGCCGGGTATCCCATCGGCGGCTCGCTCGAGTTCGCACGAGCCATCGAACGCCGCTATCTCGATCTCGGCGGCGAGATGCACTACAAGTCACGCATCGAAAAGATACTGGTGGAGGCCGACCCTGCCGGCCGGGGCGATCGCGCCGTCGGCGTCCGTCTCGTCGATGGCAGCGAGCAGCGCGCGGATGTTGTCATCTCTGCCGCTGACGGTCATGCCACGATCTTTGACATGCTGGAAGGCCGGTACGCCAGCGACAAGGTACGCGGCATATTACGACAATCTGCCTATCTATAAATCCTGGATCCAGGTCTCACTCGGCGTAGCGCGCGACCTCTCCAATGAAGCCCCCAGGGTCAGCTATTGGCTCGACGAACCGATCGATATCGCGGGCCAAAAGATCGATTGCATCAATTTCCGCCACTATACCATGGACCCCTCGATGGCGCCTCCCGGCAAATCGGTCGTGGTTGTTTTGTTCGATTCCGATCACGCATATTGGAAGCCGCTCTACAAAGATCACGAGCGTTACGAGGCGGAGAAAAAGGAGATTGCCGCCAAAGTCATCGCGGCTCTGGAGCGCCGGCTGCCGGGTATCTCCGGACAGGTAGAGGTGGTCGACGTCTCGACACCAATGACCGTCGAACGCTACACCGGCAACTGGCAGGGTTCGCAGGAAGGCTGGCTGATCACGCCCGACACAATCATGATCATGGGCAGAGGCATGGACAAGACGCTGCCCGGCCTGACGAATTTCTATATGGCCGGGCAATGGGTAGAGCCAGGCGGGGGTGTGTCCGCCTCGGCGCTGTCGGGCTGGCGCGTGATCCGCATGCTCTGCAAGAAGGACAGGAAGAAGTTCAGTACCAATCTGCCGACCGGATCTTAGAATACTTGCTCTCAACTTTATATAATCCGTATATGCAGCATCCCCTTGGGGCACGCCTCCATGCAGATATTTAAGCCATCCCTGCACCATTTACCAGATGAGCTTGCCTATGTAGCTCGACAATGTACCATTCGAGAAAAGTGCTAAGAACTCTCACCACAAAGGCCTCAAAGGAGCACGAAGGAAAGTAAAGAAAGCACAAAAAAACATAATCGTGTGACTCTATCGAAGAATTGTGATAAAAGGACCCAATCTAACATTGTCTAGGTAGATAGTCGAAAGTCTTTATAAAGGAAGAGGTTCTTCAACATTCAATACACGGCGCCGAGGACGGCGCCTGGAGCACTTTTTTGTTAAAATCTCTTTCGATAAATTACTCTGTATCCGTATTGTTATCCAAACGCAAAAGCGTCGATCCGTGGGGTCGGCGCTTTCGATTTTGCAGGGCTGAATCAACCCATCTCGAACTTGAAACGCCAGATGGCCAGAGCGTAGGCCAGAGCTGAAAAGGCCAGCAGCACCCCGCCCGGAAGCAGGATACTCTCCACTCCACCGGCACGCAGGAGGATGTTCTGCAGCCCCTGGATGGCCCAGGCGCTGGGAGTCAGGCGGCCGATGAGGGCAAAGGTCCGGTCAACGAACTCCAGCGAGAAGAAGGTCCCGCCGAGCAGGCCGAAGACCAGCGTTGCGCTCAGGGTGAAAAGAACTACATGGTTCTCATCCCGGGCCAGGGCGCTGATCAGCAGCCCGAAGCTGGCCGACCATACTCCCAGAACAACCAGCATGACCAGCATGGCGAGCGGCTGCTGCCAGTACTTCACGCCCAGAACGAACTGGCCGAAGAAGGTCAGCAGCAAAAGTTGAACGAAACTGAGTACGAACATGGCCAGGATGTGCCCGGCGATGATCCCGGGGCGGCTCATGGAGGTGCTCAACATGCGCCTGAGGGTGCGGGAACGGCGTTCGGAAAGGAGGATGTAACCGGGGGTGATCATTCCAATCGTCACGAAGAAGACCATCATCCCGGCCGAGGATTGGGCAAACCCGCCCGGGGCCCCGGCCGCATCCGCCGCGCCGGAGGCCTGCAGCGCGACCGTGACGCGTGGCGCTTGCCAGCGGGCGACAGCCTGTTCCACTGCTGCCGACAAGTGGGATTCATCCGCCGGTCCTGCAGCCAGGTCGAGACTGATCCGCCCGGCTTGCAGCGCGCCCAGCAGGCGAGTGACAGCCAGGCTGATGGCGGCCTCGGCGATCTGACCGGCCGGGGTATTGGAGTCCACCAGCAGGGTCAACTGCGGCATTTCCCCGGCCAGGGTCTGCCGGCTGAACCCGTCCGGGATGATGAGGATGGCGGCGAATTTCTGCGAACGGATCTGTTCCTGCAGGGCTGCCTCCCCGGCATCTTTGAGGGCGAGCGGGCGGAGGCTGTGGGAATCTGTCCAGCAGGGTGGAGAGATGTGCGCTCAAGCTGCCGCCGCCGTCGCGGTCGATCAGGCCAACCGGCAGGCGCGGGTCGGCGCGGCTGTTCTGGCCGAAGATCACCCCCATCAGCCAGGTGAAGAGCAGCGGCATGATGAGCAGGAAGAGGACGGATTTCTTCTGCCGCAGGATTTGCGACAAGTCTTTGAGGGCCAGGTGAAGGATACGCATGATGAACTCCTAGGAGTAGCGCCGGTTCAGGTTGAACCAGCCGATGAGCAGGAAGGCCATCCCCGCGGCGGCGGCGACCAGCGCCGGGAGGATGGCTTCGGCCAGCGAGCCGCCTTGCAGTGTGGCGGTAAACCCGCGCAACACCCAGCCCTGGGGCGTGAACAGGTTGAGCGTCCGGAAGGCCGCCGGCAGGTTGGCGAAGGTGGTGGTCATCGTCCCGCCGGCCATGCCGGTCAGGATGACCGCCCCGCCCATCACCAGGAAGGCCTGGCGGGTGGTGCGCATGAACGAGACCAGCATGATGCCGAAACCGGCCGCTGAGAGGGCCAGACCCAGCCCGTTGACGGCCAGCGGGAGCGGCGCGCCCCAGCGGACGCCGAAGAGGGCGCTTCCGAAGGCCAGCAGCAGGAGGGTTTGCAGGATCAACAGGCTGACCACGGCCAGGAACTTGCCGGTGAGGATGCCGCCCTTCGAGATGGGAGTGCGGAACAGGCGTTTGAGCGTGCCCTGTTCTTCTTCGCGCAGGATGGACTGGGCGGCGAAGGCGGCGACGAAATAGGCGAAGAAGGCCAGCATCCCGGCCATTAACGGGCCGATGACGGCGCGCATGACCGAACCGGCTGCGCGGACCTTGACCTGTCCGCCGGAGCGGATGGCCGGGTGAACGCCCCGGCTGAGGCTTTCCCCAATCGCCTGCGCCCAATCGCCGTAGGCCTGCATGGCTTCCCGGCGGGTGGCCTCGGTCACCTGCCGGCCCAGGGTTTCCAATTGCAGACTGGTGACGTCGGCCGCGATCAGGGACCCGGCGAACCCGTCCAGGAAGTTGGTCACCACGTCGCGGACGATGCCCGGGCCGAGGGTCAGGGCCGGGTCGTGGTAGATGACCACCTCAGCCCGGTCCTCCCGTTCAAACAGGGAGGCGGTCAGTCCTGCCGGGATGATGACGGCCACATCCGCCTGGCCCGCATCCACTCTCCGGCGGGCAGCAGACTCGCTCTCCAGCGGGGTGACATCCAGCAGATTGCCCAATTTCCCGTCAGCCAGCATCCCGGAGAGCAGTTCCCCGGCCCGGAAATCGGGATAGGCCGCCACGGGTCGATCCAGGTTGACGACCACCACGCGGGTGGTCTGCACTTCCATTCCGCCGGACATACCCTGGAAGGCGAGATAAGGCAGACCGGCTTGCAGGAGCGGCAGAACAAGCATAAAGGCCAATACCAGCGGTTTACGCAGGGAGTTGGCTAAATCTTTGAGGGTGATATAAAGGATATTCATGGGATCAATCCCGCAGGGCCTTGCCGGTCAGGTGCAGGAAGACCGCTTCCAGGTCAGGTTCCTGGAGTTCCATGGCGGTCACCTGGACCCCGGCGCGGGAGGCCGATTCGAACAGGGTAGGCAGGACCAGGGTGCTGTCTTTGGTCAGCAGGCAGACATTCCCGTTTTCTTCGCTGACCGAGTGAACGTTGGCCAACATGCGCCACATCCCGAGCAGATCTGCCGGTTTGCGGCTGAGGGTCAGGCGGATACGGCCCAGTCCGCCAACCAGTTTGACCAGTTCGGCGTGGGTGCCCTGGGCGATCAACCGCCCGTGATCCATGATGGCGATGCGATGCGACAGTTCCTGGGCCTCTTCCATGTAATGAGTGGTATAGAGAATGGTGACGCCGCGCCGGTTGAGTTCCTTGATGCCGTCCAGGATCTTGCGGCGGCTTTGCGGATCGATGCCAACCGTCGGTTCATCCAGGATCACGATCTGCGGTTCGTGCAGCAGGGCGATGGCGATGTTCAGGCGGCGCTGCATCCCGCCCGAGTAGTGACCGGCGCGGTCGTGCTGGCGGTCGGTCAACGCGACCAGTTCGAGGGCTTCGTCGAGGCGGCGCTGGAGATGATCGCCTTTCAGCCCGTACATGCGGCCCCAGAAGAGCAGGTTCTGGCGGGCGCTCAGGTCTTCGTAGATGGCGATCTCCTGCGGCACCACGCCGATGATGCCGCTTGACGGCCCGGGGCTCAGTCCTGATCGAGTGGCCCATCAGGCTGGCGTCGCCGCCGCTGGGCGGGAGCAGGCAGGAGAGCATGGCGATGGTGGTGCTTTTGCCGGCTCCGTTGGGGCCAAGCAGGCTGAAGATCTCGCCCTGCTGAACGGTGAAATCCAGCGCCTGCACGGCGGTGAAATCGCCGTAATGCTTGTGCAGTCCGTGGAGTTGAATGGCAGTTCCGTTTTCCATGCTCTTTCCTTTCCTGACCGGTTGAATGCGCCCATCTTATCAACCAGGAGGGTGATCTGTGCTCACCCGATCGGGTAGTCGCGAGGGGTGATTTCGGAAATAAGCAGAAGGCCGGAGTTAAATCCGGCCTTCCTGTATTGCACATAGCTCAAGTTAAGACGCAAGTTCGGACAATTACGCAAGAATGCCTGCATCACGGCCGTTATGGCATCATTATTTCAACCAATTGGCTTTTTCAAGAAATGGATGGAGAAATGCCGGCCCTATCCCCTGCCCCTTTCCCGTGTCGGGACGGAACCCATGGCTCAATGCCTGCGGGAAAGGGGTTTGGAACGGCAAAAATTGGCCCGGCGGTCAAAGAACGTCCGCCGGGCCAATTTTGTGCCGGTTCTCTTAAAATGTCAGCACTCCTGTCCGAAGGCCGGAACCATGCGGAGATCCAGACAAAAATTCGGACAATCAAGATACGTCAGATCAATACGACAAAGAAATTTTAACAAATCCAGGTGTTACCCATGTCCCTGTACACCTGTTTGCCATCTATGTGTGCTATACACTTCTGTTGTATTTCAAATTGGAAGGGTTCCTGCGCAAGGAAATCACACCGGCTAGATCAACTGCATCTCCCTGGCCCGCTGCGCGGCTTCGAGGCGGTTGTGGACGCCCAGCTTGGTGAATATGTTTTTCACGTGCGCCTTGACCGTGTTCAGCGAGACAAACAACTCCCCGGCAATCTCCGGATTGGAACGGCCCACGGCCAGCAGGCGCAGGACTTCCAGCTCGCGCTCACTCAAAGGCTCGATGAGCGCCGGTTTTGGAGCCGCCTGCCCGCCGGGGAAAGCTTTCAGCAACTTGTCCAGATAGGGGTCCGGTTGGTGCGCCTGCTTGCGGCAGTCTTCCAGCAGGGAACGCATGGGCTCGCCTTCGTCAACGAAGATGCGCAGATAACCTTCCGGTTCCGCCAACCTGAGAGCTTTTTCAAGCAGCTCACGGGCCGGTTTGGTATCCCCCTCGGCCCGTAAATTCAAAGCCTGAAGAGCACAAATCTCGATCAGGCTGCCGGTCCGGCCCGATTTTTCGGCCTCCTGCCGCAGGCGTTCCAGCAAGGGAGCAACCTGCCCGGGCTGGCCCTCGGCCATGCGGAGGCGCGCCAGGGTCAGCAGGCCCTGTTCCCGATGGAACGAGGCGGGTTCATCCAGGGAATAACCGCTCTCCCGGGCCCAGCGGAGGGCAGGCTCGAGCTCGCCTTGCGCCAACCAGAGGCGCGCCTGCAGGATCAGGATCGTATCCAGCGACCAGGCGGAAATCTCGCTGGCCACCCGGCGGGCTTCTTCAAGCGTGGCCAGGGCCGCCTCGAACTCCCGCCGCGCCAGCCGCACGCGCGCCAGGGAGGTATAAGCCGTCATCAGGATCTCGGCCTGAGCGATCAGCTTGCACAGCTCCACGCCCTGGCGGGCGTATTCCAGGGCGGCATCCAGTTCGTTCCACTCGCACAGAACATTGGCCAGCCCGGCATAGGTGTAACCCGGCGCCATGAAGGCGGACTTGCCGGCCAGGCGCAGCCCATCCTGATAGATCCCGTGGGCCTGCCGCAGGTGTCCATTGACCGCGGCGATCTGCGCCAGGGCGGAACTGGCAACCATGGCGTTGAACTGGTTCCCGCCGGCCAGGCTGATCGCTTTGGCCTTTTCGAAAGCCTCCACGGCGGAGTTGAAATCACCGATGTAGCCGTAACCGGCGCCCAGGATGGTGGCGGTGGTGGCACTGATCACATGGTCGGCGGCGGTCAGGTGGGCCAAGGCGGATTTGGCAAATTCGATGGCGGCCGGTGCGCCGCCCTGGATGAAGGTCACCTGGGCGCGGATGGCGTCAGCATAAGCGCGCACCCGTTCGGCTTGCGGGGCAGGCAATCCCGCCGAGCGGATGGCGGTTTCGGTCTCCTGGAGGCGGGCTTCGATCGCTCCGGCCTGACCGGTCAGGATCAGCATCCAGGCATCCAGCACGCACAGCCAGGGATGGGCGCGCAGGGTTTCTTCGGGCAGGAGGTGCAGCCAGGTCACCAGGGTGCCGACCTCGCTGCGCTCGAGCAGGCCAAAGGCCGCCCGTTCGATCAGCCGGGCCGCCCCGTCGTGATCCCGGATGGCCAACAAATGGCGGATGGCCTCTTCGAGGTCGCCGCGGGCCTCGAACCATGCGGCCGCGCGCCTGTGCAGGAGGGCAACTTCGTCCGGATAAGACTTCTCCAGCTGGGCGCGCAGGAGTTCGCCAAAGAGCGGATGATAGCGGTACCAGCGACGTTCATAGTCGAGCGGGAGCAGGAACAGGTTGGCGTTCTCGAGACGTTCCAGCAGTGCCTGTCCCCCCGGCCGGCCGGTGACCGTTTCACACAACTCTGCACACAACCGGTCCAGGACGGCGGTTTTGAGCAAAAAGGCCTGCACATCCTCCGGCTCGCGCTGGAGGACTTCTTCGAGCAGGTAGTCCAGGATATAGCGGCTGCTGCCCGTAAAGAGGCGGATGAACCCGGCCGTATCGGGACTGTTCTGCAGCGAGAGGGCCGCCATCTGCAGACCGGCGATCCAGCCTTCGGTGCGGGTTTCCAGGGCGCCGAGATCGGCTGCGGAAAGGTGCAGACCCATGCAGCGGTTCAGGAAGGCGGACGTTTCTGCAGGGGTGAAGCGCAGTTCCGCCAGGCGGATCTCGGTCACCTGCTGGCGGGCGCGCAGGCGGGGCAGCGGCAGGTCCGGATCGACGCGGGTGGTGGCGACCAGGTGCAGCCCGGCGGGCAGGTGTTCCAGCAGGAATGCCAGGGCGGAGGTGATCCGGGGGGCGGTGACGGCGTGCAGGTCATCCAATACCAGAAGGAAGGGACCCGCCTCGGACAGGAGGGCGATCTCGTTGATCAATACGGTCAGGATGGCCTCGACCGGCACCGGCCGGGCGGATTTGAACATGGCCAGGGCTTCCTGCCCGATACCCGGCCAGACGGATCCCAAAGCGGCCACCAAGCCGCTCCAAAAACGGACCGGGTCGTTGTCACTCTCCTCCAGCGAGAACCACGCAATCCGTTTCCCCGCTCCTTTTTCCGCCAGGTCATGCAGCCAGGCCACCACCAGGGTGGTTTTGCCGAACCCGGCCGGGGCTGAAACCAGGGTTAATTTCCCCTGCAGGCCGGAATTCAATTTTTCGAGCAACTGCGGCCGGGGGACCGCCCCCGGGCGCAGGGGAGGCATGGCAAAACTGGTCCTGAGCAGAGGCGTTTGCATCGAAACTATTATAGCAGGCTTTGATTTTGCACTTTCCGGGCCCGGATCAGCCAGGCAGCCGCAGGCGGAGGAGGCGGGCGGCGAGGATTTACGCCGCGCACTTTCCACCATTCGACGCGGTTCGAATGTACCAAAGCCGCCGCAGCCGACGGAGGGGGGAGACGAGGATTTCCACGCAAAAGGAGGGAACGATGAGGAACGAATGTACCAATTGACAACGACCATAGGCTGTGCTATATTAATCGTGACCGAATCGGTCACGATTAATTATTCACATGAACTACAAGGAACCTGACAATATGGCCTTTGAAAAACTCGAAAAGGAAAAACAAAACAAAATCATCAACGCCGCCTGCGAAGTTTTCGCCAGGCACGGTTATAAAAAAGGCTCAATGAAGGATATCGCCGAGATGGCCGGGATTTCCAAGAGCGTGCTGTTCAAATACTTCTCCACCAAGCAAAATCTTTACGTGAGGGTCTTCAGACTGGCGTCGGACAGCATCAGCGAAGCGGATGCCATTAGTTCGAATGTACCAAAGCTGCCGCAGCCGGCGGAGGCGGGGGACGAGGATTTCCACGCAAAAGGAGGGAACCGGATGAGGAACGAATGTACCAATTGACAACGACCATAGGCCGTGCTATATTAATCGTGACCGAATCGGTCACGATTAATTATTCACATGAACTACAAGGAACCTGACAATA
The DNA here is from genome assembly GCA_963831885.1 of uncultured Chloroflexia bacterium. Lineage (GTDB taxonomy): Bacteria > Chloroflexota > Anaerolineae > Anaerolineales > Villigracilaceae > UBA877. The sequence continues at coordinate 267,338 of CAWHSJ010000010.1, forward strand.
TGGCCTTTGAAAAACTCGAAAAGGAAAAACAAAACAAAATCATCAACGCCGCCTGCGAAGTTTTCGCCAGGCACGGTTATAAAAAAGGCTCAATGAAGGATATCGCCGAGATGGCCGGGATTTCCAAGAGCGTGCTGTTCAAATACTTCTCCACCAAGCAAAATCTTTACGTGAGGGTCTTCAGACTGGCGTCGGACAGCATCAGCGAAGCGGATGCCATTGCACGCGCACAGGGGGAGCGAGACTCCGACATGTTTTCATTGATGAGACGGAGCGCGAAGACCAGGCTGTCTCTATTCAAGGAATATCCATGGATTTACAAGTTCTCGTATACGGCGGCTTTCGATGGCGATCCATTTGTCAGGGAGCTTGTGAAAAGGGAGCTTGATAATTATCGACAAGCAAGCACGAATAATAACCAGCTTAATCGTCAAGGCGTTCCGGATGATTTTAAAGGACTAAGAGAGGATATTCCCCCGGCCATCAGCAGGCAGATCATCTTCTGGATCTCGCAAGGCTACCTGGAAGAAAGGCTGTACCAGGAGGATATCGACCTGGATGGGCTTGAACGAGGCTTCGAGAAGTGGATCGACGTTCTGGAGATCCTTCTGAAAGGCAATAACACAATCGTCGCTGGAAAAGAACAGAAAGACAGGTGAAAATATGAATGAAACGATGAAAACGCAAGGAATCGCCGGTGGGATTGAGAACGTGCCCGGTTTGAAGCACTACACTCTGCAGGTGTGCGGTGGGCCGTTGTCGGTCTACGAAGCGGGCGATCAGGACAAGCCGGCGGTGGTGATGCTGCACGGCGCGATGTACGACGAGGCAAGGTTCATCTGGGATCAGATGTTTCCTTTCCTGAGCGGGGATTATCACTTATTCGCCCTGGATACCCCACGCCATGGAAAATCGAGACCATGGGAAGGGTATATGGACCGCGCCAGGCTGATGGACATCCTGGATAATACCGTCAGCCAGTTGGGGCTTGAACGCTTCAGCCTGGTGGGTCTTTCGATGGGCGGCGGCCTCAGCATTGAATTTGCGTCGCTGCACCCTGAAAAAGTAAGGTCGATGGTGCTCTTCGAACCAGGCGGGCTGGGAGAGAAGGTGGACATGGAATTCATTACCTGGCTCTACATCAAGGTCCCCGGGATGCTCAAGCTGCTCAGCCGGCAGTACATTAAGAGAGACCATAAGGCCATGGGAAAAACGCTGCAATCCATTTATGTGGGCGGCTCAAAGCCAACCGATCCGGACCGGTTGATCGCGATACTCGAGGATGAGGTAAAGGGTAAATACCAGTACAGCGAAAATGACATGGACGACTGGCAGCTGAGTGGAATCGGACCGTTCAAGGTGAAGTGGAACCTCCTGAACAGGATCCCATTGATAAAATGCCCCAGCCTATGGCTGAGAGGAGCAGACAGTGTCCTGGTGAAACAATACGAGATGGAGAGAGCGGTGAAGCTGGCACACGATGGGGGGATGCAAGCTGAATTAGAGATCATTCCGAACGCAGGGCATATCCTGCCGCTCGAACGACCCCAGCAGGCAAACGCGATCGTAAAGACGTTTCTGGACAAGACAAGCGGATAAAATATGTGATGGGGACATTCGCAGACCTTATAGGAGATAAGGTCTGCTTTTTATTTCCGTTGTCGGCCAAAGCGGCCGCGGCCGGCGGAGGCGGGGGATGGGCTTGGCGGTGGTGGGGGTATTTGGGGCGGTATGCGGGGTTGGGCCGGGGGTGGTTTTGTGATTCCATTCAGCCCCTCCTTCGGTGCTTTACAACTATATAGAATACCCACCCAGCGGCCAATAAGACGACAAGAAAAGACTGTTTGAGGAAAATGGTATTAGCATCTATATCACTTGCATTTTTTAAGACAAACATAGGTGCTAGAATAATTTTAGCAAAGATGCAAAACGTCCCAATCTCGGTAAAGATTAGGACGCCTGCAAAAAGGTAATGCTGGTGATGCGATTGCGGTGCGCGTATTATATCATCCTCACTACCCTTTGCTAAAGGTGGTGATGTGAAAATGGCAAAGAAGCCGACCATTCAGAGACCTGGTCAGATTACTCCTAAGTCGGGACAATATCAAATTGTCGGACCTAAAGGCGGTAAAACAGGATTTTGAGGTAACAGCGGTTGAAGGTAAACCATTACCTCCGACCCCCAAGCCGGGTCAAGGATATACCTTGGTTGATAAAACCAAGCATAAAGATGGTAAGTAAAAAATCACTTAGCATCTGAAGAGAGGTGCACATCTTACCGCAAGATGTGCACCTTTATATCCAGTAAATCCTCTCTGCGGCTCACGAGCCGACAAGAAAAGACTGATTGAGGGAGAACGGAATCAATCGACGATTGAAGATATTTGGATTGTTGTATACTAGAATTAACCATACAATAACCGCTAAGAACCTCATCTTCGTCGAGTATAAACCTTTGTGGGCTAGCCATTAACTAACAAAGATTGATGAAGGCATGATTGCAAAAAAAGAGGTAAAGAAAACTCTCGACATCGCGGCAACTGCTTATGAAAGCTGCTGGGAAACCCTTTGTGAATTTAAGAGTGCAAAGCACAATGACGATTTCTTAACGAGATTAATAAATTTTCAACCTTTATTGTGTAAAGGTATGCTTGAACTGGAAAAAACCCGCTATAGGATATTAGAAGAAAAGAGAGGACTTATAGATAGAAAAGCAAATCTATCTGAAAAATGGTTTGACAAGAGAATGAAAGATCTTGATAAATATAAAAAAGCTCTCACTGAATGTACATATATTGGTAAATCACTCGGCGACTCATTCGTGTGGATTTTCTATCAGAATGAACGAGTCCTATTAAGAGAACATTTGAGACACAAGGAAATTCGCCATTTACCCGTTGGAATAGGTGGACTTGGTGAATTAGAATTTATCAAAGGGGTTAAGAAACTTGGAGATTGTTTTATTATTTATCACGGGATAACATCAATTTTAAGACACGGCGATATAAGCCTCTTTTGATCTTAAGAAAAAAAGAATTGTTTCAATTGGAGAACTAAAAACTAAGAGAACTGGGCCTAATCATGTTGATGTGAAGATTTTCTTTGCGGGCCTTGATTCCCTTGATGTTGAGAAAATAAACCAAACATTACGGAAGAACTTGCCAAAGAATAATTCAAGGGAAAGAAATCTTAACCTTGCTGCCGATCTTTATCCGCAAATCAAAGAACGCTTGCTCCGCCAATTGAAGAATACTTCCTTATCACTAGCAAATCGCGAGAAAAAAGATACGGCCAAAATAAATCAAACCATTATCGCAAATTATCACTTCCACGAGCTCGATCAGTTGTGTGGTAATGCCAAAAAATCTCGGTTTACCTATAAGCTTGCCCTTCCAAGTTTATTACTAGTCGCGTATAAAAATCCTCCTCAATCCCTTTCATCCAATCTTCTTAATGTAGCTGAAACGGTTGGTATGGAAAAATTTTCCGGATTAGAGAAAATGGCGATATCCATCCTCGATCCGTCCCGGCATGATAATTCTTTATATATTAGTTCACTTTTATATCGGAAAGATGGAAGCCTTATAAATATCCCAGGAACCATACCGTTCTTTTATTGGCCAATTAGCCTTGAAAGTATAAGAAATATTATTTTTCGAAATATCCTTGTTTTTACATTATTTAATCCAACGCATATACAACGGAGATTGGCCGAGGTAGGCCTGAAAGCTAAGGGCACTATTCATGAAAATAACCTATCAATATTTAAGAATCAAAATGGCATTCAAATAACTATTAAAGAATTCGTATTTTTTATGAGGCTAATTCAAAATAACCTTATTACGGATGAATTAATGATTTCAATGATAAGTAACATGTTTATCAAATTAGAAGAAAAGGGAAATGAGATAACAATGGAAAAAGGAGAGTTTGATTTTCAACAATTCTTTGGGTTGCCTGATGAAATAGAAAATACCGATTAAAAATTAATTGGATAACCAAAATCGAAATGAGAATGGGTCTTTACAAGTCTTTACAAGACCGCCCGGGGATGAATCCCCGGGCTTGCAGCTAAAGCCCCGCTGGGGCTGAACAAGAAGGGTGGTTTACCGCCCTTAAGCACTAAGGCGGGGATTTTAATCCCCGGCGACCCTGGCATGGCAGAGGACATTCTGGGATACTCCTGGCGGGGTACACGTGAATCCCCGGGCTCGTCGACCAACCCTGACCAAGGACGTCACCCTGTGGATTGCTCACAGGGCAGGTGGCAGGTGGCAGGTAACGCCCTAAAGCCCCGTTGGGGCTGAACCAGAAGGGCGGTTCACCGCCCTTAAGCTTACCTTGGCCCGGAGACCGCCCGGGGATACCCCTGGACGGGGTACACGTAAATCCCCGGGCTCATAGCTAAAGCCCCTACGGGGCTGAACAGGAAACGCCGGGGCAAGGGCCCCGACCAAACACGGCGGGGGCAGGCCAGACGAGCGGGGGATTGAAATGGGGGTTGGTTTTGTGCTACAGTGGGCTCAGTCCGAGCCGGGCGATCCCGGCAGACGGAAAAGGAAGGCTCCCCATGAAAATTCTGGACCAGCGCCTGGTCAACGACGACAATACCCCGTTCCGTTTTCAGTTATCGCCCAATATCGGCCAGGGCACGTTCTACCCCAAGTTCCTGGTCATCCATTACACCGAGGGGGCCAGCCTGGACGGCTCGGTGCTGTGGCTAACCAACAAGGAAAGCGGCGTGTCGTGCCATCTCGCCATCGGCCGCGACGGCACCATCGTCCAGATGGTACCCTTCGACCGCATCGCCTGGCATGCGGGCGTCAGCAGCTGGGGCGGCCTGGACAACCTGAACCGCTATTCCATCGGGATCGAGCTGGACAATGCCGGCATGCTCACGAAAATACCGCCGGGCTGGGTGTCCTCGTTCAACCACCTCATCCCGGCGGACCAGGTGATCCAGGCGGTGCATCAATTCGGGACGGTCATGTACGGATGGCAGACCTATACGCCGGCGCAGCTGCAGGCCTGCAAGGATGTGGCGGTGGCCCTGGTCAAGCAATACAATCTGCAGGCGATCGTAGGGCACGACGAGATCGCTCCCAAGCGGAAGTGGGACCCGGGGCCGGCTTTCCCCATGGAGGAATTCCGTCACGAAGTAATGGCCCTGGCAACCGGCCAGCCGGTGCCGGTCAAGGAAAATCCGACCCCGGTGGTACCCCCGCCCGAACCGGCCCCGCCGGTGGTGGTAGTACCGCCGGTCGTAGTGCCGGTGCCGGTCGTGCCACCGCCGGTAGTGCCGCCGGTGGCAGGTCCGCTGGCAAGCCGTATCCCGGTGGTGGAATACCACAATACCGAATACACGCAGGGACCGACCGTGGCGATCCACTCGGACTGGTTCCTGGCCCAACTCAAGTGGCTGAGCGACAACGGCTACCAGAGTCTCAGCGGACAAAAGCTGATCGATTTCGTTTTGGGGATTTCCAGGCCGCCGCAGAAATCGTTCGTCCTGCGTTTCGACCTGGGCAGTTCCATTTATCCGAATTTGCAAGCCGTGGTCCTGCCGGCGCTGCAAAAATATTCCTTCCGCGCCATTTTCTTCGCCCTGACCAGCATGACCCGGGACGATAATTCCTTTGGCTGCGTCTCCTGGCAGAACCTGGCGGATTGGGAAAAGGCGGGCCTGATCGAAGTGGCCTCCCACGGGGTCAACCACCCGGACTACCAGCAGATCCCCCCGGCGGCGCGCCTGTGGGATGCGCGCGAAAGCAAGCGCCTGATCGAGGCGAAGCTGGGTCACCCGATCGCGTTTTTCGGATTCCCCAAGGACTCGGTCCCCAACCACCCGGAAACCCTCCTGCAGGCGTGCGGGTACAGCCTGGGCTTTGCCGGCCCGCGCATGGAGCGGAGCGTGCGCTTCAAAGACCCGGACCCGTATGCGCTGCCGTGCTATTACCCGTACAGCGATCCGCATTACTACCCGGCCATCAACGGGGCCAAAGGATTGGATTTCGGAGGGATGATCCAGGCGGCCACGGCAATATAGCAGATCGTTGAGGGAAGAAAAGAGATTTCACCACCAAGAAACACGAAATAGAAAGAAAAGAGATCTCACCACCAAGGTCACCAAGGAACACGAAGGAAAAACAAAAAGCCCGGGGATACCCCAGGCGGGGTACACGTTAATCCCCGGGCTCGCCGACGAAAAAAGTCGGTGCAGGCGCAGCTAAAGCCCTGTTGGGGCTGAACAGAGGTGGTTTACCGACCTTGAGCTACGAGACGGGGGTTTCAACCCCCGGCGATCGTGGGCCCAGCCGCCATGCGGCGGATGGCCGCGGCAGCCTGGTCGAAATAATCGGTGGCGCGGCGGATCAAGCCCGGCAGGCTCAAAAAGCCGTGGACCATGCCGTTACAGCGCAGCAGTTGGACCGGCACACCGGCTTCATCGAGGCGGCGGGCGTAGGCCTCACCTTCATCACGCAGCACATCGAACTCGGCCGTCACCACCAGGGCAGGGGGCAGGCCGTGCAGGTCTTCGGCCAGCAGCGGGGAGACGCGCGGGTCCAGCCGCGCCCGGGGGTCGGGGGTATATTGGTCCAGGAACCATTCCATGTCCCGTTTGGGCAGGCCCAGGGATTGCTCCCCGAATTCCTTATACGAGGGGCTGTCCAGCCGGGCCGCATTGGTGGCCGGATAGAAGAGGACCTGTCCGGCCAGCGCCGGCGCGCCCTTCTGGCGGCTGAGCTGGGAGACGACCGCGGCGAGGGTGCCGCCGGCGGAATCGCCGCCGAGCAGGACCCGGCGGGGGTCGGCGCTCAATTCGTCCGCATGGCCCGCGGCCCAACCGGCGGCGGCGTAACAATCCTCCACCGCGGCGGGGAAGGGATATTCCGGCGCCAGGCGGTACTCCACCGACAGGACGGCACAGCCGGCTCTGCGGCAGATGAAGCGGGCCATATTATCGCCCGTCTCGAGACCGCCGATGACGAATCCGCCTCCATGAAAAAAGAGGAACAGCGGGTAGCCTTTCCCCGGACCGGGCAGGTACAGGCGGGCGGGGAGATGGCCGGCCGGGGCGGGGACCTCGAGAGGACGGATCGACTCCACTTTCTCGAACAGGCCGCCCACGTTTTTGAGCATCTTCATGCTGTTGTCAAAGTTGAGGCGGGCCTGTGGCGGGGAGACCTGCTCCAGGGGGCCTTCGCCCAGCACGACCTGCGCCCGCCGCATCAGCCGGGTTTGCTCATCCAGGACTCCGCCCGGCAGGGGCGGGAAGCGGGAGGTCAGGTGGAGGAGTTTCAGTTGGAAGAAGAGGAAAAGAAAACGGGGGTAAGTGAGCAGATTTTGGGCCATGAAAGTATTCTAGCACTGTGTCAGCCCTGATAGAGTAATATCGCACAGGCAATTTGCTACGCAAAATTGCCTGTGCGATGCGATATTCTACTTTACGGTAAAAATTGGCCCGACGGTCAAAGAACGTCCGCCGGGCTAATTTTGTGCCGGTTCTCTTAAAATGTCCGAACTCGCGCCTGAAGTACAGGACAATAGGATGAAATTGCAGGGGCTGACCCTACCCCCCGAAGTGAAAACGGAGGGGGGGGCAGGGCCGGCTCACCCGTTAGCGGATGCTGAGCGGCAGGTAAATCTGCCAGCCCAGGTAAGAAATATACAACTCGTCCTTTCCAGCCACTTCCTGGTCGGCCGAGTAGACCACCACCTTGCTGTCGGGCGTGATCTTGAAATCCGCGACACCTCCCCCATCCACCAGCGGGCCGTTCACCTTGATGGGCGGGCCTGCCAGAGTGGAAACGCTAAAAAGCTCGTCGTGACCTGGTGCAATCTCGTGGGCAATGAACAAGACCGCCGCCTGGTTCGGCGCGACATGCAAGTCTTTGATATCATCTTCCGGCGCGGCCGCCCCGGTTAATTTGACGGGCGCAGCCAGGCCGGTGACGGGGACGCTGTAGAGCCCCATCGTGCCGACCACATCCTGGACGGCCGCGTAAACGACCCGGGCGCCGTTGTTGCTCATGGCAACCCTGATCAGATTGCTGCCCGTCACCGAGGCGGAGTTCAAGTGGACCGGATCGCCGCCGGTAGTGTAATTGCTGTACAGTTCTGCCGGCACCGGGGAAGGGCCGCGCGCCGTATACACGACCCCGGCGTTATTCGGGGTGATCAAGATGCCGTCCACACGGGTCGCGCCGGGCGGGAGCGTGCCGCTCAGCTTGTGCATGTTCTCCGTACCTCCAAAGATGGAGTTGCTGAACAGTTCCTGTAAATCCGCAGCGTCCTGGTTGGCGACATAGACCACCCCCAGGCTGTTGGGAGTGATCGCGTAATATGAACTATGTACAGAACCGCCGGCGGGTACGATATTGCTCAATTTGAACGGTCCCCCGGGCTGATCGATAAACTTACTGTACAGCTCGCCTTTTCCGGTCCCGGGATCGCAGCGAAAGACGACTCCCTCGCTGTTGGGGGTGATTTTGAAGTCCGGGATGGAGCGGCCGGATAACGCGCCCGTGTTCAGCTTTGCCAGGGCGCCGCCCGTGAGCGAATCCCGGTATAACTCTCCCACCGCGTCAGTTTCCTGGTCGGCCCGATAAACCACCCAGGCACCATCGGGGCTGATTTTGTAAAAATCCATCACAGAGCCGTATGCGGGCATACTCGCGTTCAACGGCACCGGCGGGACACCGCCGGCGATGGGAACGCTGTAGAGCGCTCTGAGACCATCCGCCTCCGGGTCGGCCAGGTAGATCACCCTCTGCCCGTCCGGCGAGATCAAAAAGGAGACCACATCCCCTTCCGCGGCCAATGCGCCGTTCAACTTGACCGCCGTCCCGCCGGTGAGGGGGACGCTGTACAGCTCGATCTTGTTATCTTCTTCCTGGTCCGCCAGATAGACCACGCGGCGGGTGAGGCTGCTGATCTCAAAAGTCGGCCACGAGATGCTGCCGCCATTGACCATATCCCCGCTCAGCCGGAGCGGCCCGGCTCCGCCGTAGACCGGCACGGAGAAAAGCTCGACCATATTTTCGGTGCGCGCATCGGCCGAAAAGACGACATAGTCGCCCTCCGGGCTGACCTGAAACTCACGCACGGACCCAAAATCGGGTAAGGTCCCGCTGATCTTGCGGTTGATGACGCCGTAGGCGGCCCCGCCCGGCTGGACGAACGCCAGGGCAGCGAGCAATGTGATGAATAGGATGCATCCACGCCGGAATAAGTTGATGGACCTGGGTTGCCGGATCATAATGACCTCCTCTTTTGCTTGCACAAGCTGCCAGAATGGATCGATGCCGCTCATCGAATATTATCGCGCATTTCCGGGTCGTCGCGACGGCGAGTCTTGGAGCCGCCCAGGACCATCGAGAGACCCTAAAGGTCAGGTCCCTCAGCTCTGCTTCGGGATACCCTGAACGAATGACTTTCATCCCAGCCCAATCGGACGGTTGACCGTTGTATTTTCCCGGCGTCTGTTATAGAATGTTGAAGCGGGAGAAATATATTAATATCATTACAGATTCGTATTTTGACAACGAGGAGAAAACACTGGCAAATAACTGACCGCTCGTTCCAAAAAGAATCCCCCCTATTTTTCAATCTGAGATCATTTGAATTTAAAAACAGGAGAATACCATGACGAGAACTATGCCCAAGGTCTTTGCCATTGCGCTGGTACTGGCAATGGTATTCAGTTTTTTGCCGGAACAAACACAGACGGCCCAAGCGGTTTTCTTAACCAAATCCACTACGTAATCAGCCAGCGTCACGGCGCAAGCGACGAGATCGCCGGAGCCACTTACACCAAGATTTTATTGAATTATTGGAGCGTGGCTCTTCAACGGCAACGGCGGTGCTTCGCTACAATACGCAATGCCTGGAGATGGAACGATCCCTAACCTGGAGGAGGCTTTGGCGGCCGTCGTCAACTATTACCTGGTGGCAATGGCAGCCGGAGAAGGGGAGCCCTCCGGTTACGCCGGACAAGGCACTCTGGCCCTGGGTGCCAGCAGTAGGGCAAGGTCAGTTCTTGAGCTACGAACGGAACTCTGTCACTGTCCCTTGTGGCGCCACGGAAACCCTTGTAGTACCAGCACTGTCATCGTTGACCGAGGAATGGTACCAGCTACGGTCTTCAAGGCGTAGGCCCGGTACCGGTCTCGTCTACGACTGCCATTTTCCGCGGCTCACTTGGCTGCAGCTGAAACTGACAATAATAATTCAGATTTCAGTGTAGCATGTCCCTAACCCACGCAATACGGCCTCGACCTTTCCATGCAGCAGACCGGCCACGACCAATCCCTCCGGCCTCGGCGCGGCAACCCCGACTACACTTCTGGCGGGCGACCCCACCCTGCTGACCGTGGCAGTGACGCGGGGAGCCAACCCGGCCAGCACCGGCCTGGTAGTGACCTGCGACCTAACCGCTATCGGCGGTACGGCTGGTCAGGTTCTTTTTGACGACGGCACGAACGGGGATGTCACCGCGGGGGATAATACCTTCTCCTTCTCAGCCACGGTGGACAGCAGCATAGGCGCAGGCTCAGTGAGCCTGCCTTGCACAATCACCGATGCAGAAGTTCCGTAGTGCCAGTGCATCCATCCCACTCACCGTGATGCACCTGCAATCTCAATGGTGTCGTCATCAGCCAGGTCTACGGCGGCGGCGGTAACTCCGGTGCCACCTGGAAGAACGATTTCATCGAGCTATATAACCTCGGCACCATCCCGGTGGACCTGACCGGCTGGTCGGTGCAATATGCTTCTGCGGACCGGCACTTCATGGACAGTAAAACAACCCTGTCAGGCTCGATCGCAGCCCGGAAAATATTACCTGATCCAGGAAGCGGCTGGTTCGGGTGGAACTCACAACCTGCCCACACCCAATGCCAGCGGTACAATAGCCATGAGCGGCACCCAGCGCCAAAGTTGCGCTGGTGAATACCAATATTGCGCTCAGTGGTTCATGCCCGACAGGCAACAACATTAGTGATTTGGTCGGCTATGGCACTCTTACCGGTCCAACTGCCGTAAGTTGCTATGAAGGCAGTCGCCCAGCCCCAGCTTTGAACAACACCACCGCCGACCTGCGCCTTGGCAATGGCGCCCAGGATACCAACAACAACAGCGCCGATTTTGTGGCCGGCCCGCCGAGCCCGCGCAACGGCAACTATCCTTTCGCTGCCACCGGCCTGGCCACGCCCGCCTCGGTGATCCCGGGCGGGCACAGCCTCCTGACGGTCAGCGTGACGCCGGGAGCCGACCCGGTCAGCACGGGCATCAACGTTTCATGTAATCTAAGCTCCATCGGTGGATCTGCCGCCCAGGCCTTTTTCGACGACGGCACGAACGGCGACGCAACCGCCGGGGATAATGTTTTCTCCTATGCTGCAATTGTGACAGCCTCCAGCTCGCAGAACCTGGCCTGCACTTTTACCGATACACAGGGACGCACCGATACCACCTCCATCTCTATTACGCTGCTGGTGGTGGTACCCATTGGCACCGTCAACGGACCCGTCCTGAATACGGATGACGGGACCTCCCACCGCTCAGCCTATGCGCCGGCCAGCGGCAACAGCGCCGGCAACACCGTGGCCGTCATCCAGGGCGTGATCTACGAAAAGACCCTGCAGGCCACCGACGATCCCACCTTCACCTACAAAGGTTTCTTCCTGCAGAACACTGCCGCAACTGCCGATACCGACCCGAACACCTCCGACGGCATTTTCGTCTTCATGACCGGCGCCAGTACCATCGGGAGCTATACCCCCCAGGTGGGGGATGAGATCGTTCTTTTAGGCAGGGTCAGCGAATATTACAACATGACCGAGCTGTCGGCCGGCCTCAACGTTCTCGAGGTCGTGCGCAGCGGAGTGGACATCGAAACCGAGGTCGCTCCGGTCGTGGCAAACCCACCGGACAGCCTGGCAGACGCCAACCGCTACTGGGAGCGCCTGCAGGGCATGCGCGTGCAGGTGCCGCAGAACAGCGTTGTCCTGGGCGGCCGCAACGTCTTCAGCCCGGCGGACTGCAGAGATCTGGGTGGCGAATCCCGACTAGTAAGGTGGGACAACGCACTGCCCTTATACACGAATCGAGCCTTCCGGGATGCCCATCCTCTGGACGACAATTACGACCCGACCAATTGGGACGGCAACGGTTACCGCATCCTGATGGGCAGCCTGGGGATCAAGGCGCTTGAGAACGATGCCCAGACCTTGATCGATGCGGCCCGCACCTTCGATACCGTCACCAACGCCCCCTCCGGCGGCCTGAATTACACTTTCAGCAAATACCGCATCGAGATCTCTGAACATCCCACCTTCGCGGAGGGCGCCGACCCGGCAGCGAACAACCCGCCGACGGTCTTCGACCGCACCATCCATTACACCATCGTGGATTACAACCTGGAGAACCTGTACGACTACCGCGACAACCCCTTCTCCGGCTGTGATTTTGCCGGAAACCCGGGCTGCCCCGCCAGTGGGCCTTTCCCCTCGCCGATCACTCCGCCCTACGATTACGTCCCGGCCAACGATGGCGTCTACCAGGCCCGCCTGAACGACATCTCCCTGCAGATCATCAACGACCTGCACAGCCCGGATATCCTGATGGTACAGGAAGTGGAAAACCAGGACATCTGCACCGTGACGAGTGGGAGCCTCACCTGCGGGACAACCGACAACGCCGACGGTAAGCCGGACGTGCTGCAGGAACTGGCGCTTAAGATCGCCGTCGAACGGAGGCCCGGCCTACGAGGCCGCCTTCGACCGTGACAGCTCAGACCTGCGCGGCATCGCCCCGGCCTTCCTCTACCGCACCGACCGGGTGGAACTCCCTGCCGCCTGAGGGCGACCCTGTCCTGGGTGCAAGCCCGGCCATCGGCAGCTACACCGCCGTTCCGTATGACAGCGACGTCTCCAACCCGAAGACCTTCAACGCGGTCCTGCCTAGCGGCGTTGCCGCCTGCGAGACCAGTTGGGTCTTCCCGCGGGCTCCCGATGTGGCCCTCTTCCGCATCTACAGCACCAGCATTGGTGTGGGCAGCTACCGGGATGTGTACGCGATCGACAACCACTTCAAGAGCGGCCCCGACACCTGCGTGGCTCACCGCACCGAGCAGGCCAATTACAATGCCGCCCTGGTGGCCTTTATCCAGGCGGCCAACCCGAGCGCCCGCGTGGTTGTAGGCGGCGACTTTAACGTTTACCCGCGCCCTGACGATATCGCTCTGGGTGCTTCTGACCAGCTTGGCTCCCTCTACGCTCCAACATTGGGGCTGACGAACCTGTGGGATGTCCTGGTAAGCCAGAAGCCCGAAGCGGCTTACAGTTACGTCTACCTGGGCCAGGCGCAAACGCTCGACCAGATGTTCATCAACCAGGCCATGCTGACGGACCTGGTCCAGTTCCGCATCGCCCACATCAACAGCGATTTCCCGGCCGAGTTTGCAGGTGATACGGCCCGCGGCACCAGCGACCATGATCCGAACGTGGCTGTGTTCAGCCTGAATGATCCTCCGACCGTCGATGCAGGCGGACCTTACACTGTGAACGAAGGCAGTTCAGTGACATTGAACGCCAGCGGCACGGACCCCGAAGGACAGCCGCTCACCTACGCGTGGGACCTCGATAATAACGGCACCTTCGAGACTCCCGGTCAGAGCGTAAGCTTTGCAGGCGTGGATGGTCCGACCAGCCCGACCGTAAATGTCCAGGTCACGGACAACGGCGGATTGACTGCAGTTGCCTCGGCGACCGTGACCGTTGCTAATGTTGCCCCGAGCGTGGGGCCGATCACTGCTCCCACCGCGCCGGTTTTGATCAACACGGTCATGAACACCAGCGCTGTTTTCACCGACCCGGGCAGGCTCGATACGCACACGGCCTTATGGGACTGGGGCGATGGCTCCACTTCCGCAGGGACCGTCACCGAAACCAATGGCTCGGGTTCGGTCGCCGGCAGTCATACCTATAGTGCAGTCGGCCAGTACAAACTCACCCTGACCGTTACGGATAAGGATGGGGCCGCCTCGCAAGTGTTTTTCGAGACCATCGTGGTCTACAACCCGAATGGCGGTTCGGTCGTCGGCGTCGGTTGGTTCAATTCGCCGGCTGGCGCTTATGTGCCGAAACCATCTGTGAAGGGCAAAGCCGTCTTCAATTTTGTGGCGGCATATAGGAAAGGCGCAGCGGTACCCACCGGCACGGTCGATTTCATCCTGCCGGCCGGTCTCCTGGAATTCCACAGCACCTCCCTGGCCTGGATGACCATCCATAATCCACCCGCCTCGCTGTGTGGGGTGTCCAAACCTTGCGCCTCTGCTCTCGAGATCAAGGGAACGGGAAAGGTCAGGAACGGCGGGACATACCAGTTTATGGTGTGGGCTTTCGCCGGCAATCCCAACACCTTCAGGATCAAGATCTGGTCGGTCGGTGGAGGCGGCGCGGAGACTGTTCTCTACGACAACCTCACCCTGCTACCTTTTGGAGGGGGGACCATCATCCTGCTTAAATAGTTCCAACCCTGAGCAAGTGTTCTAAAAGAGCTCCCGGCCAACCCATCGGTCCGGGGGCTCTTTTCATAGCTACCGGCGTTACCGCCTCATTCGGGGCGAATTAATCCCATTTCTTTGGTATGATAGGCCCAATTATTTCCAGAACACAGCCTCAGCAGCGGAGAGAACCACATGACCAGTGCTTCACCCCTATCCTTCCTGATCTTCGGCGCAGGAGCCATCGGCACCTACGTCGGCGGAGCGTTGGTACAGAGCGGGCAGCGGGCCGTCTTTATCGAGCAGCCAGCCGTCGCCGAGACACTGCGCCAGCGCGGGCTGCGGCTGGACGTTTCGATCGATAAACGCCGGAACACGACCGGAACATGGGTCATCCCGGCCGCCGCCTTTGAGGTGGTGGCCTCGCCGGCGGAAGCCCTGGCACACGGGCCTTTCGATGTGGCCGTCTTTGCGATGAAATCCTTCGATACCGCGGCGGCACTGGAAGGGCTCAAGCCCCTGGCCGACCAGTTCCCGCCCATCCTGTGCCTGCAAAATGGGATTGATAATGAGCCTGCCATCGAGGCTGTGCTCGGACCCGGCGGCGTGATCGCGGGCACGGTGACCTGCTCCGTGGGCAAGAATGGGCCCGGCGACATCGTCCTGGAAAAAGCCCGCGGGATCGGCGTGGCAGCCGGGCATCCGCTCTCGGAACGGTTGGCGGCGGCGCTGAATAGAGCCACCTTGAACGCCCATCTTTACCCCTCCGCGGCGGATATGAAGTGGTCCAAGGTGCTGATGAACCTGCCCGCCGGCGCCACCTCCGCCATCTGCGACCTGACTGCCGCGGAAGTATATGCGTACCCGGGCCTGTTCCAATTGGAAATGCGACTCTCAAGGGAGGCCCAGGCGGTCATGGCGGCCGAAGGGGCCAAAGCCGTCAACCTACCCGGCACGCCGGTCAAACTCCTGGCGCTCGCCTCCAGCCTGCCGGCCTTTATCGCCCGGCCTTTACTGGCCAAAGCCGTCGGCGGGGGCCGGGGCGGCAAGATGCCCTCCTTCCATATCGACCTGCATGCCGGGCGCAAGCTGAGCGAGATCGAGTGGCTGCACGGGGCGGTGGTGCGCCATGGGGAAAAGGCGGGCGTCCCCACGCCGGTGTGCAAGCTGCTGACGGAGACCCTGCTGGCCATGGTGCGCGGAGACATCCCCATTGCGGAATTTTCCCGCCAGCCGGAGAAGTTGATCGCCCTGGCGGGTATATAGTAAGAGATCCACCGCCAGGGACACCAAGAGCATCCAACAAACCCTGGCTCCGGGCGGCGTCCTCGCCGCCGAGGACGGCGGCGAACGCAGTTTTGTCAGGAGTTCTAAGTTACACAAAGGTAGAGCATAAAAAAAGGTGCGAAACACAAGGGTCCGCAAGGTGTTATTCAAGTCTGTCAGACCGTCATAATTTTTCCAGAAGATAATCCTGCCAGTGCGCATTTTTTATTCAACTCTTCGTATTTAGTGGTAAAAGTTCTTCACTCGCCAAAAGGAGTTCCACATGGAAAAAGAAGCCTGCATCCTGGCCGTTGACCTGGGCACTTCAGCCCTTAAAACAGCCCTCATCTCGGTCTCTGGAAAAGTGTTGGGATGGGAGGTCCAGGATATCCCCCTGCAGCTCCTGCCGGACGGCGGGGCGGAGCAGGATCCGGAGGATTGGTGGAATGCTTTCATGACCACCTCCAAACACCTGGTCCAAAAGCGGCTGGTGCGCCCCGAAGATATCGTGGCGGTCTGCTGCTCCACCCAGGGCGAATGCACCGTCCCGGTGGATGCCGAAGGCAACGCCTTGATGAACGTGATCTCCTGGCTGGATATGCGCGGCGCCAAACACCTGGACAAGATCATCGGCGGCTTGATCAAGGTGGTGGGATATAACGCTTTCAAACTGCCGCGCTGGCTGTCCCTGACGGGCGGCGTGCCCAGTCATACCGGCACGGACCCGGCCGCGCACATGCTGCTGGTCCGCTACGACTACCCCGAAATTTATCAAAAGACCTACAAGTTCCTGACGGCCTTGGATTACATGAACGTGCGCCTGACGGGGAGATTCGTGGCCACCCCCGATTCCATCCTGACCTCGTGGGTGACCGACAACCGCAATCCCCAACACATCACCTACGACGAAGCCTTGCTCAAGGGCTGCGGCATTGACCCGGAGAAATTCCCCGAGCTGGTCCAATGCACGACCGTCATCGGAAATGTGAAGCCCGAGGTGGCGCGGGCGCTGGGGCTGAAGGGAGAGGTCAAGGTGGTCGCCGGAGCTATCGACGTCAGCGCGGCCGCGGTGGGGTCGGGGGCGGTGGAGGATTTCGATGCGCACGTGTACATCGGCACGTCCAACTGGGTGGCGGCGCACGTACCCTACAAAAAGACCGACCTTTCGTATTTTATCGCCTCGGTCCCCTGCGCCATCCCGGATAAATACCTGTTGATCCTGCTGCAGACCACCGCCGGAGGAAATTTGAATTATTTGCGCGACAAAATCATCTTCCACAAGGATGAGCTGATGAATGGGGAAAAGTCGCCCGATGTTTTCAAGATCTTCGACCGCATCGCCGCCAAAACGCCGCCCGGCAGCCACGGCCTGATGTATATGCCCTGGATCTACGGCGAGCGCGCCCCCGTGGACGACCGGAATCTGCGGGCGGCCATCTTCAATATGTCGCTGGATAACACCCGCGAGGATCTAGTGCGGGCCTTCCTGGAAGGGGTGGCGCTCAACACGCGCTGGCTGATCGAGCCGGCCGAGAAATTCATAGGGCGCAAACTGACCCACCTGAACTTCATCGGCGGGGGGGCCAAATCGGATGTATGGAGCCAGATCCTGGCGGACGTGATGAATGTGGAGATCCATCAAATGCAGGATCCCATCCAGGCCAATGCCCGCGGGGCGGCCTTCATCGCGGCGGTCGGGTTGGGATACCTGGCCTTCAAGGATATCCCCCAGAAGGTCCAATTCAAGGGCGTGTACAAGCCCGATCCGCAGAACCGGGCTCTCTACGACAAACTCTTCGAGGAATTTGTCCACTTCTACAAGCAGAACAAAGGCATCTATAAACGATTAAACAGCTGAACTATGATTAAAATGATTATTGGATGGACTATGATTAGAGCCGGAATGATTCAAAACCTTCCAATCATAGTTCCAGACTAGCAAACAATGATTAACGAAAAATACCTTCACTCCGAACTGACCGGCAAGATCATCGGCTGCGCCATGGAAGTCCACAAGACGCTCGGGAATGGTTTCATGGAGCCATGGGAACGTTATATCCCCATCGAAGCGGGCTGCCTGACCCAAAACGCCTTCCAAATCAAAAGCCGGGCGGAGAGAGTTCTCCGCCCGGCCTGCTATTTTCATTTATAGCCCGGAATTCTGGATGCGCCGGACCGTTCCAAAGTACATGATCCATAAGAATACGGCTATTATCATGAAAACCAGTGCGGCCAGGGGGGTCTGTGCCCACGCCCAGTACAGGCCGTGAGAGTCAAAGGTGAATGAGAATGGCCACAGGCTGAACAGGATGGCGGAAGACAGCAACCAGGTGCGGCGGCGCAATAGGTCCTTGGTTTTATAAAGTGTTTGCATTTCAAGCTCCCTGGGCAGGGCTGCCGGTGAATTGGGCGGCAACGATTGAGTGGTTTCGGATTGGACCAGGCGGGCGAAGTCCGGATCCTGTTGAAAATATTCTTCGATCAGGCTGCGGCTATCCGGGCTGGCTTCGCCAGACTCGTAAAGCGGCAGCAGGTCGGTGATGACGTCACGGGTGATCTTCATAAGGGGTCTCCTTGTTTCTGGCGCGCCGCACTCAGTTTGAGACGCGCTCGATGGATTTTGACTTTCACGGCGGCCAGGGATAGGTGGGTTATCCTGGCAATCTCCTCATAGGACAATTCTTCCCGGATGCGCAGCAAGAACACGGTTCGATCGATCTCCGCCAGGGTGCGGATCTGGTGAAAGGTGCTTTCCAATTCCAGGTCCGCCTCGGCCTGCCTGACCGGTCCGGGCTGCTCATCGACGAGGTCGGTTTCCAAAACGGTTTGGCGCTGTCCGGCTTTGTTGCGTTTGAAAACGAGGTGCCTCGCAATGGTGAGAAGGTAGCCCTTGACGGTCTCCGCTTCCAAATCGCCCGGGGCAGTCAGGGCGCGTACGAACGTCTCGGAGGTTATATCTTCCGCATCGGCCGGGTCGCCGCACAGCCAGTAAGCAAAACGATAAACGTCCTGTGCATAGCGCTGATAGAGTTCGTGGAAGTTTGTGATCATCTATTTCACTCTATATATAATAGCCGCGAAAATAGGAAAAGTTACAAGCGATTTCTTTGGTATGATGGAGCCATGGGAACGTCAGCTATCTCCATCGAAGCGGGCTGCCTTGTCCTGGTGGAACTGATCGATTCTACCGGGGAGGCCGAGCAGAGGGCCTTCACGCTGGTCGCCTCTGAGCGGGCCGATTTCAAGTCCGGGCTGCTGGATGAGAGCGCGCCATTGGGCCGGGCATTATTGGGCCGCTTTGCCGGCCAGACCATCCCTTACCGGCAGGGGGACCTGAAGGAAGTGCGCATCCTGAGCGTGGAACGCGCGGAGGGGTCCGTCTCGGGGGAGGCGGCGGGTAAACGGCGGGCGGATGTGAAAAAAGCCGAGGCACAGTCAGAGATCACCAACCAGATGATCTTTGCCAGCGCCAGCGGCAGCAAATGGGGGGATTATGAGGTGGATATGGACAAGCTGCTGGAGGAGCAGAAAAACACGGAAGAAAAGAAGAATGAAGAGGGGAAAGAGAAATAGGCTGAATGTTGTAGACGCCGTGTGAACGTGGGGGTTATTCCACCGCCGTGATCATTTATAAGCCCCGATTTCGACGTAATACCATTTGCTGTCCCGCTGGGCGAAAAAGGCCATCATCCTTTGGGCATGCCTGGGATTCGCCACGGCGGCGCTGCAGCATCCATAGTGAGGGATCTGGTCATACCCTAATGGCACTTCCTGATTATCGTAGGAAATCCCTATCCGGCCATCCCGCTTGAAAAAGTAGAACGGCTTGCCGTTCATCAATTGGAAGCCGAAAGCCTCCTGGTAGCCGTAGCGATCATTCAGGATCACGCCGTCCTGGATGACCTGGCCGAAAGAATCGAGCGAGATTTCATTCCCGGAAATATGTTGATCCACATGAGCAATTTCGAGGACCCAATGATCGGAAAAGGCCCACAGCCCTTGCAAGGTATTGATCGGGCTCGAATCCCCCGCCGGAATGGTATAAATCCCATTGCTGCCTCGCGAAACTTCCACGGTGACCTTTTGGAACACGCCCGAACTGGTCACTGTACCTGTCGTAAAAGACTCAATGGCCACCAAGGCTCCCGTGCCCGTTTGAACTATCAGGCCAGGCCGGTAATCCACGAAGAAAGAATTGTCCGGGAAAGTATCGGCCCTTTCCAGGGTGTGTTTCGACAGGATTTCCTGCTGCGTCCCCAGTACAGGGTCGAAGGCCAGCGGCTCCAGCTCGGGGTAGGCTTTCAATTCATATTCTTCCACGGTCAGGCCGGGTGGAAGGGCTGCACCGGCCGGTCCTCTTGGCCGGCAGGCGGCCAGACAAAGCACCGCCATCAGCCAGAACAACCCTGGAAATTTACGCATGGGGGTATTATACCGGCTCGATCACCACGGCCGTGCCGTAGGCCAGCACTTCGGCCACGCCGTCGGCAATCTCGTTGGCATCATAGCGCATGCCGATGATGGCATTAGCGCCGATCTGCTGCGCATGCGTCATCATGAGCTCAAAGGCTTCCTGGCGGGCCTGCTCGCACAGCTCGGTGTAGATGGAGATATTTCCACCGAAGACTTGCTGTACGCTGGCGCCAAACGAACCGACGATGCTGCGGGAACGGACGGTGATGCCGCGGACCACGCCGAGATGCCTGGCGATCTTGTAACCATCAAAGGTAAAGGTTGTAGTGACCATTAGAGTGGGATTCATGGAGGCTCCTTTTCATCACTCAGATATACGACTTTCTACCTGAATAAGTTGTTACTTCCCAGGTGGATCAAATTCCCAACAGCTCCCGGTTGGCTGACAGCCAATGCAACAGGCTTTCATTGCACCTGGCGGCGGACTCAGCGCCGTTCTCCAAACTGAACGCCACAAATAACAGCTCAATGGCCGTCAAAATGCCGAACAGGGCCTTGACCTCCGCGGAGGTCAGCGGATTTATCTCCTGATAGCCCTTCAACAGCGAATGGAAGAGGCCCGGCCACGCCTGCATCTTCTCCGCCTGCGGGAATCCGCTGACCAGCAGGCTGGTGCCGCAGTAGCACACGTCGAAGATACGCGGACCCCTGACGACAAGCTCGAAATCGATGAAACCGGCCAACTTGTCTCCATCGAAAAGCATGTTGGCCGGGTGGGCGTCCCGGTGGATCAACTGCTTCGGCAGCCGGTCGTAGAGCGGCTCCAGCTTCCGTTCCACTTTCAGCCAGGCTCGCTCCAGGGAATCTCCATCCACACTGCCTTTATGCGTGTGGACGCAGGGAAGGGCCCACTCGCGCATCTGTTTCAGCAGGTGCAATTCCGGATAGTCCTCCAATGACTCGCATTTCAGCAGGCACGCATGCAGAAAGCCGATCGCTTTCCCAAACATCTCCGCCCGGGCGGCGGCGTTACCGGCATAATGCTCCCGGATGGCCTCGCCGGGGAGGCGGGGGTACAGGCAGAATATCCTGCCGTTGTCCGGGGCGCACCAGTCCCCGTCAACGGTGGCAACCGGTACGGCCACGGGCGCGCCGGCTTTCGACAAGTTGAACAGGAGGTTGGATTCCTGCTCGGCTTTTACCAGGTCAGGTTTCTCTTTCAAAATAAAGTCCCGCCCATCGACGGTCCGGAGGCAGGTTGCTTTTCCGCCATAGGAAGATATTGGTTCGACTGCGGCAACGTTTCCGATATCCCAGTTCCTGAGCAGGTCTTTCATGAAACCCTTTCGCGCTTACGGCACAAAACCCTTCACTTTGAGCCATTCATAGGATTTTTCAATGCCCCGGGTCTCTGACTCCAAAGCCCAGATGGCTTCCGGCGAATATTCATTTAGCGCTCTGCAGACCTCCTTGAAGGGAATTGTCTCCTCTCCTATGGCCCGGTGCTGATCGGAAGTCCCATCATTATCATGTAAATGGACATATGCAATGCGATCCCCAAGCTTTTCGATCCATTCTAAAACTGAAGTATTGGAATTGCAGTGCGCATGACCGGTATCCAGGCAGGCGCTTACGCGCGGGTCGGATATTGCCTCGATTGTGTCGATGATTATGTCCGGAGAGAGTTCCAGCATATTCTCCAGGTGGAAATGGAGATTTTCGGGCTTCCCTTCCAAAAAGGATTTCCAAAACTCGACAAAGCGAGGGACCCAATTTTTCGGTGGGGAAGTATGGGGCACATAGCCATGATGGAAAACAATGTGGGTCGCCTGGAGGGCGCAGGCAGTCTGGAAGCCCAATTCCATTCTCTGCCTGGATACAGCGCGGATCATAGGGTCATAGCTGCCGCAATTGAGGTCCCCGAAGGGTCCGTGGAAAGCCCTGAAGTCAATTGCCTTGATTTTCTCCAGTTGGTAATGGATGCGTTGAGGATATGACTCCGGCTGGACCGGGTTCCAGAAAGACTGCAACTCGATCCCCAGACCTTTCGAGAGACAAAAAGGGAGCAGCATATCGAAATCATCGTTGTCGCAGACTATGATCCTTTTCATCGGTCAGTCCGCCTCTACATTCCCGGCGAGGATTGCAAGAACTCCAGAGTCAGCCGATTTAACTCCTGCGGCTTCTCCATGTTGGGCAGGTGGGCGGCGTTATGGATAATCTCCTTGCGGGCACGCGGCAATTTGGTCGACAGTAATTCCGCCGCCGACAGCAGGTTGTCATCGTCCAGGTCGCCGGCGATCACCAGCGCGGGCATATCCAATTCGCCCAACCGATCGATGGCTGCGAATTGGGGTGGTTCTTCCATCACGAAGCTGGTGACCTTTAGGTACTCGTCCTGGTTGGTCAGGGCATCCAGGCTCATCCGGCGCACGAGTTCACGAACGCCGGCCTCAGCCTGCCCTTCTCCACGCTTGAAGCCGTCGGCCCAGATCTGCACCTGCAGATCGGCGGCGCGCTCGAAATCGCCTTCCTTGCGGGCCGTGATGAGCTCGAAGATCTGCTGCGGCGGCTGGCCGGCCGGCTTGAAACCGCCCGGCGTCGCCGAAACGAGGGCCAGCGAACTGACCATGTGAGGATACTCCAGGGCGAAATCCAGCAGGGTAGCACCGCCCATGGAACAACCGACAAAGTTGGCCCGGTCGATGCCCAGGAAGGATAGCAAATGGACCAGGTCCTGCCGGTTGGAAAATGCGCCCGGCGTCATGGGCGAGCGGCCGAAACCGCGCATGTCATAGCGCAGGACGTGGAAAGGACCGGCGAAGGCCGCCCACTGGCCGTCCCACATGCGCCGGTCGGCGATGCCGGCATGGAGCAGGACCAGCCAGGGGCCGTTCCCGGCGGTTTCATAGTAAAGCTGCGCTCCCTCGATATTGGCAATGCCGCTGTGGGTTTTGGTTGCCTCAGTCATAACACCTCCAAACCGTTTATCCTGCCTGGCTCTCGCGTTGGAGGAAGTCGACCATTTCCAACATGTGGCGGAGCATCTCCAAACGGGCCAACTGGAGGACAAAGCCAAAGCCCAGCAGGATCAACATCGCTGCAGCCAGAAAAACGCCAGCACTATTCAGTTCACTGAAAAAGTTGTATACGAAGGCCGCGGCCAGGCTGATCCCCCAGATGGCGCCAAGGATAAACGAATCCCGGCGGGCGGCTTTCTGGCGGATGTGCAACAAAATGGCATACTGCTGGCAATGTTCGGATGAGATCATGATTTTACTCCTTTCAGTTATCTGGATATTTTCCAGTGGCGGAATCTGCTTACCGTAAAAACCAATTCTGGCGAGCCTCGTACTTCAGGGTGCGAGGAACCGGAGGATATTTTACACACTAAAAGTGCTATGTAGATAGTCGAAAGTCTTTATAAAGGAAGAAGTTCTTTAACATTCAATACCGGCGCCGAGGACGGCGCCTCGAGCACTTTTTTGTAAAATCTCTTTTGATAAATAACTTAACAAAACATCGCTCCGGGCGGCGAACGCAGTTTTGTCAGGAGTTCTAAGCGAAAAACGAACCGATCAGAAAAGCCAGAAATCCCAGAGAAGCGCTCAGGTAGAGCCCGCGCATGGCCCGCCGGCCAGCCGCAGGTGTTTGGCTCTTCAGAAGTTTGATCATGAAATAAAGGATCAGGATATCCGTAATAGAAATAATTATCAGATAGTTCAGCCCCAGCCATCCAAGCCCGAAAGGGAGAAAGGTCAAGATGACCACCAATCCAAAGAGAATGCCAGACAGGCGCAGCGCCGCCTGTTTGCCTCTCAGGATGGCGAACGACCTGGAGCGGCGCTTCTGATCGCCTTCGGCATCCATGGCATCGCCGGCAATCTCTTCCGCCAGGTCAAAGAAAAACGCGATCGCACTGAAGACCCACACGAGCGGATTCCAGAGCTGCCCGACCGCAATGCCTCCCAGGACGAAGGTGGCCCCAACGGAGGTGCTTACGATCAGGTTCCCCAGCAGGCCGGTGGATTTCAGTTTCCAGTTGTATAAAAATCCCAGGGCCCACAGAACCAAGCCGGGCAGGAGGGCGAGCGGGCCCAGGATCCAGGCTGCCAGCAACCCGAGCAGACCCAACAGGAGGCCCAGAACCATGGCCTCCGGTCCGGAGAGGAGACCTGCAGGCAGGGGCCGGGTGGGCGCATTGATCTTATCGACTTCCAGGTCAAAATAATCATTGGTGACGAGGGCGGAAGCGGATAAAAAGAAGCCGCACAGGAATCCCAGCGCGACCGCCCGCAGCGGAGGAAAAGCACCCAGGGCCAGCACTTCACCGAGCACCACGCATACACCTGCCGCGGCGGGCAGCTCGGGCCGGACTATTTGAACGAGGCCTCTGACTTTCTGTTTGAGTCTCATAGTGCGCTTTTGTGTTCCCCGGCTTGCTCAAGGGAGGGGCGGTTCATTCCGCCTCGTAAAATCAGGAGCACGGCCGCCAGGATCAGCCCGCCTCCCACTAATGTAACCGGTTTCAGGGTTTCACCCAATAACAACGCCGCCAGCAGAACCGTCACCACCGGCTCCAGGGTGGAAAACATGGCCGCATTGGTGGCGCCGATCCGGCTTAGACCTGCCAGAAAGGCGACCACAGGCAGCACCGTGGCGATCAGGACTATCCCGGCGATGATCAGCCAGGCGGCGCCGGTCTCCGGCAGATGAGCCCCGTTCAGGCTCATCAGAAGGGTGGAGGTTACGCCGGCGGACAGGAAGATCACCACCGAGGATTGGACAGCCGATACCTGTTGCATTACTTTTGTGCCGACGATAATATAAACCGAATAGATGACTGCCGCCGAGACCGCCAGCAGGATACCGGCCAACCGGCCGCCCTCCGGCCCCACGGTCAGCGCCAGGCCGGCCAGGGCCAGTCCCAGGGCAAGGATCTTCAGGCGGCTGAGAGACTCGCGCAGCCAGACCGCTGACAGGATGGCCACGAAGACCGGATAAAGGTACAGCAACAGGGCCACCAACCCCGGTGAAGCGTATTTGAGAGCGGTCAGGTAGGCAAAGGCCTGGCCCACATAACCGACAGCACCCATCCCGATCAGGCGGAGCAACGTCCCGCGGCGCGGCAGCCGCTCGCGGCGGAGGGCCAGCAGGGCCAGGAGCACCAGGGCCGACAAGGAGAAGCGCAAGGACATGAGCGACAGGACATCCAGTCCTTCTGCATAAGCATACCTGCTCAAGATGGGGAGCGTGGCAAATGCCGCGGCGGAGAGGACGACCAGGATAACTCCCACAAAACGGTTCACGCGGTGCCTCGAGGCGGTTTTCGGGGAGGCTGCTTGGAACGGCCGGGTGACATTCGGCGCATGGGTGAGGCTTTATTTCAGATTTTGCGGCAGGTAATCTTCCCGTACGGGTGAAAAAACTTCGATCACCACCACGTCGGCCAAAATCTCGGCGTGATGCCTGACATTTTCAGGCACACACCAACTATCCCCGGGGGTCACTTCAAAGGTTTCGTCCCCAAAGGTCAGCCGCATCTGGCCGGAGACTAAATAGCCGGTTTGTTCATACGGGTGGGAATGGTCCGGCAACAGGCTGCCCCGATCCATCCGAAATTCCGTGAAAAGGGTCTTTTCCCCATAGACCAATGTTTTCAGCCTTATGCCCGGCAAGACTTGTTTATATCCAGCGCTATCCTTCTTATAAAACATCGGCGGTTATTCCTTTCTGGAAGCTCATTCCATGCAACGAACTCCTGGGGTCGAATATGATCAACCTCAATCAGCATAAATGTCAGGCTTATAAAGAGAATATAACGGAGCCGGTTTCGTCTCAGAGGCCAAACCTTGAGATGATTGGCGGAGAAATACGCAAGAGAATAGCCTCGATAGCCTTCTTAAAACCATCGGCCATTACCGATTTGTGCAGGACTTTGACCTTCACAGTATATCGATTCAACATTCCCTCGTGTTATCGGCTTACGAGCGGAAGAAATATCCCAAAGCCAAATTCAAATGCGCCAATGTCACAAGTTCCGAACAGCGGCCGCGGCACACCCCGCTGGTCGGCAGGGGGACAGCCTGTGTTGGTGCCCGCATTGATGGCCGGGCTACCCAACAGAAGGGCGCGGGTCTGCGTGGGACCGCCGTTGTTTGCCAGCGGCCCCAGCTGCGGATCCGTGTTGCGAATATCACCGACTGCAGTGAAGGTGCAGGTGTTGGCGCTTTCGAGATTGTAGCCTGCGGATGTAATGGTCCCGTTACAGTTATTAGGAATGTTGTTGGCTACAATCGTGTTCTTCACGTTCATTGTACCCGTGCCCCCGTTGGCGAGGCCAGCGGGTTGGTTACCGTAGAAAGTGCTGTTTGTGATGGTTGCCGAAGTTCCAGTCGTGGAAATACCTCCACCGGCCAGGCCGCCGAAATTTTCAGAAAAAGTGCTGTTTGTAACGGTCAGTGTGCCTACGTTGTCATTAAAGACCCCGCCACCCAATCCGGCGCTGGCTGTGTTACCCGAGAGAGTGTCGGCTTCAAGGATAGTATCGCCCAGGCTATAGATACCGCCGCCAAGCCCACCTGGGGCGGTGTTGAACATAAGCGTACTCGTCCGGACCGTCAGTTGGCTGGAAAAATCGTTATAAATGCCTCCACCCTGCTTGCTGACAGCGGCCGAGTTGCCTTCAAATGTACTTCCTGTTATGGTCACACTGCCGCTGTTGTATATGGCTCCGCCACCATTGCCGCTTGAGTTGTTGAAAAACGTGCTGCCGGTAATATTTATTGGGACCGTGCCGCCGTTGTAGATCGCTCCCCCATACCCATTGGAAGCCGTGTTGGTGGAGAAGCTGCTGTTGTTACGGATGGTCAGAGTGCCAAAGTTATCGATGGCGCCTCCCCCACCGGGGCTCTGATTGGTGATGAAAGCGGTATGATCAATAGTCGCCGTAGCGCCACTATTATTGATGACGGCGCCACCCGCAAAGCCGGCGAAATTGTCCCTGAGAGTGCTGTTTTTGATGGTCAGGGTGCCATTGTTCTGAATTCCTCCAGCCAGCCCGGCCGAGGCCAGATTGCCGGAGAGAGTACTCCCCGTGATATTGACCGTGCCGTCGTTATAAATCGCACCGCCGGTGCCTCCGGGAGCCTTGTTGTTGGAAAGGGTGCTGTTTGCGATGACCAACAGGCCGCCGGCATTATTAAATATCGCCCCGCCATTGCGATCCAGGAGATCGTTGCCGTTGCTGATCGTCAGGTTGTTCAGGATCAGGATGGCTCCGCCATTGACGGTGAAGAGATCGGTGGTATCGCCGCCGCTAAGGGTAATATTTCCGCCGCCGTTAATAACCGTGGTCACTGTAATCACTTTCGGGGCAGTGAACAAGATCGTGACGGAACCAGTGCCGCAGTTGAATGTGACCGTGCCTCCGCCGGACAAGGCCGTGTTCAAGGCGGCCTCCGTGCAGCTGCCAGCAGTTCCGGTCCCCACCGTGCCGGCTGCTTTCGCAGGTGTTGGATAGATGATCTCACCAAGGACCATGATCACGACCAGGACAACCTGTAGGGTAAGAGTAACTTTTCTGAGTTGGGTTTTCATCGTCGCCTCCTGCGTATTTGGCACAAGCGGCCCCACGGATGGGCTCACCTCCACCCATGTGACCGGGCAGACTCCTTCTCCATTATTGCACATTTATGGTGAACTGGGCTGCCGTCCGGTAGTACTACACGAGGCTTATTCCGGGCACAGTGAAATGACAGCCTCAAGCAGGCGCTCTCGAGGCGGACAGGTTTGAAGGAAACATCCAACAAGGTCAGGGTCTGCTCCCTGGTCTTCAGGTAATGGAACTTGAGATACTTTTCGAGGTCGAAAGGGAAAAGCAGCTGCAGGAAGAGGCTGACATACTCCCGGAAAAGTGAAATCCGTCGACTAAGCTCGCCAGTCGCCTATGCCTCCCCAATGCATTTCCAATGTGCGCGAGCCGGGCCTGTCACCCAGCTTGGCAAAAATACGCCGCATCTCGTTGAGGCCGCCGCGCCTATTGAGTGTCTCGCCAATTGCTGTAGCTTCCAGCACCAGCCTCGAAATCGCGGCCTGATCATTGGCTGCATAAGCATCACACAAACCGCTCAATACCTGCAGCATCTCGGGCTCCGTCCAATCCCGTTGGTTCTCTTCACTGCTGAATAGGGCCAGTGCCTTGGCAATTCTTCCAGACGCATAACTATCCTTATCGTTCAAGGCGTTTTTAATCGGCTCCACGGCGCGCGCGTCCCCGATCTTGCCCAGCGTGTCGGCAGCCATCCAACGCACTGTGGCATTCCTGTTCTTGAGGGCGTCGATGAGAGGCATTACAGCAGGTTCGCCGATTTTCCCCAACGCATCCGCGCAAGCCTGTCGATACAAGACCTGATCACCCCCCCAATCCTGGTCCTGACCCCGGTCAAATCTATTCTCAAACTCATAAATCAGCGGCTGCACTGCCCGTGGATCACCAATGCTTCCCAATATCTCAGGGGCTCTTTTGCTCACATTCTCATCAGGGTCCTTGAGGACGGTAAGGAGCGGCTCAACAGCAAGAACACCAAAGTTGGGCAGCCACTTTCCGGCGGCAATATACACGTAACCGTCTGGGTCCCGGATGGCCGCACAGAGCGGCTGGACTGCCCGTGGATCGCCAATTGTGCCCAAGGCGTCGGCTGCAGCTGCGCGCACATTACGGTCGCTATCTTTGAGTGCCGCGATGAGCGGCTCCACGGCCAGCGAGCCAACTTGAATACACTTGTCCCATTCCAGGGTGGCTATCCAATAGGTCACACCGGCAGAATTCTCAGTTGGCTTCCAACCGATTTTATCAAGCGCCTCTGCCGCCGCCTTTCGGATAACCTGATCATTGTCTTGGAGCGCAGAGATGAGCGCCTCGACCGCACCGGCAATACCGGGATTCCCCAGCATTTTGATCGCACTTAAGCGCACCTTTGGGTCACTGTCCTTGAGCGTAGCAAGGAGCGATTCCCCCGCATGGGCGCCACCCATCTTGCCCAACGCTTCCACAGCCGCCACGCGAACATCCGCTTCGCCATCCTGGAGCGCAGCAATGAGCGGCTCCACGGCGCGGGTGTCGCCAATCTTCCCCAACACCTCGACGGTCTCCCAGCGCACGCGTTTTTCGCTATCCTTGAGCACAGCGATAAGCGGCTCCACGGCGCGGGTGTCACCGATCTTCCCCAACGCCCGGGCGGCAGCCCAACGTACATCTTTATGGCTATCCCCGAGTGCGGCGATGAGAGGCTCGACAGCGTTGGCATCGCTTAGTTCCCCCAGCGCTAGCGCAGCTGATTCGCGAATTTTCTCATCCTTTGGATAACTCAGTGTTTTAACTAACCCGACCATATCACGCTTCGCTTTCAGCTTCTCAACATCTGGTGGGCTGAACAGCCCTTGTAAAAAAGACATAGTTGATGCTCCTTTCAATAGCCTCCAATGGGCACCTGCCACCGGCGTGACCGGCAAGACTCATCTCCATATTATCGCGCTCTTCGTTAGCCTCCGACCTTAAAAAACCGATTGTCTGATGTCCGGACCTAAGTTTTAAATGTCAAACAATATATTAAGTGGCGAAAAGCATCCCTTCAATATGTTGTTTGCCGATTCTTCGCAAAATGTCCGAAACCCAGGAATTGCCTCAAGTTCAGACGCGAGTTCGGACAATTGCGCAAGAATGCCTGGATCACTCCCTATATAGCATCATTTATTTCAACAAATTGGCTTTTTCAAGAAATGATGGAGAAATGCCGGCCCTATCCCCTTCCCCTTAGCCTACGGCATGCTGCGCGATCCCGAATCAGGATGGATACCATGGCTAGCTGCCTGCGGGAAAGGGGTTTTGAACGGCACAAAATGGATGAGCGGACAAAGCGTCCGCTCATCCATTTTGTGCCGGTTCTCGAAAAATGTCGGAACTCGTCCGAACATCAGGAATTGCCTATTGACTTATTAGAAATAATGTTCTAATATATAGGCATGGAGATGAGTCTTCATATCCCCTGTTGCGCGCCGGAAGAGAATAGAAATCTCTTCTCATTTCGCTTTTCTCTACCACCTGCCGGTTGTTCCTCCTGTTGTTTCGCGAAACAACCTACCCGCAGGAACGCCTGCATTCAAGATCCGACACGAGACGATTGGTCGATCGGTCTTTCGCCCTAGTCGTTCCTCCTTCGAACCTGAGGATCGACTACTTTCTCTCAAATACTTTCCCCGTTTACTGTTTACCCGATCACCTGATTACCTTCTTGCTTTTACTTTTTTGTTATACTTGCCTTATCATTTTATTCCGGAGGGAACCATGCAAACCGTCAAACCAGAAAGCGTAGGATTATCTTCAGCCCGACTGGAGCGTCTCAAAGGCGTCATGCAGCAGTATGTGGACAAAGGCATCTTTGCCGGCATCGTCACGCTCATCGCCCGCCAGGGCCAGGTGGCGCAGCTGGAGTCCTTCGGCTGGCAGGACCTTGAGACGAAGCGCCCCATGAACGCCGGCACCATTTTCCGCATCTACTCGATGAGCAAGCCGGTCACCAGCGCGGCCGCCATGATCCTGTGTGAAGAAGGCCGCCTGCGCCTGTCGGACCCGCTCTCGCGCTATCTGCCCGAGTTCAAGGATGCCCGCGTGATGGTCAGCCGGGGCGGGGCGGACTACGACCTGGTGCCCGCCCGGCGGGAGATCAACCTCCACGACCTGCTGACCCACTCCGGCGGCCTCAGTTATGGCTCCGACGAGCAATCCCCCCTGGACCGGCTCTACCGCGAGACCCTGGAACGCATCGACAAAGAAGAAGAGCCGGTATTGGAAAAATGGATGCAGGCCTTTGCCCGGGCCCGCCTGCCGCTGGCCTTCCATCCCGGCACAGGCTTCCGCTACAGCATGTCCATCGACCTGTTGGGCTACATCATCCAGCTGGCCTCGGGGCAGTTATTCGACGAATTCCTCAAAGAGCGCATCTTCGAGCCGCTGGGCATGGTCGACACGGCCTTCTGGGTGCCGCCGGAAAAAGTCGACCGCCTGGCCGCTCTCTACGGACCGGCGGAGGCGGGCGGGCTGAAAGTCGTCACGCCCCTGGGAGGCGGCGAGATCACCCAACCCAACCGTAATCCGTGGGGGGGCGGCGGGCTGGTCTCCACCGCCGGCGACTATTTCCGTTTTGGCCAGATGCTGCTGAACGGCGGCGAGCTGGAGGGGATCCGCCTGCTGGGACGCAAGACGGTCGAATGGATGCTGCAGAACCACCTGCCCGAAGGCATCCATCCGATGGACGAAGCGGCCAACGGCTTCGGCCTGGGCGGGGCCGTCCTGCTCCATCCGGGGCTGTCCCAGCGGCCGGGTTCTGCCGGCAAGTTTGGCTGGGGCGGGGCCGCCAACACCGAGTGGTGGATCGACCCGGCGGAAAAGCTGCAGTGCCTGATCATGCTGCAATACATGCCGCCCTTCACCATCCCCATCGTGGAGGATTTTGCGCAGCTGGCCTACCAGGCGCTGGAATAAAGTCACACTTGCCGAATGGACTAAAAGTAAAGCCCCGCCATTAGGCGGGGCTCTGAGTTGAACTTCCCTGTAAATACTCTTGCCTGATTTGATTAGCCGGGTCAACTAAGGAACGCGGCTGAAGGTGGTCGTGCCGCCGCTCGTGGTATCGTCCACCCACCACCAGTCTGCGACAAGGCTGTCTGCCGTGACGGATTTTGTCTTGGAGCCGATGCAGTGCATATCCTGCGGGCAGTACGTCCAGGTCAACACGCCGTTTGCCCAGCTGGAGTCGGTGAGCTCATTCACACCGCGATCGGGATTCATGACCGAAACAACAGCAAATCCACTACCATTTGCCTGGATGGTCGTGATCGTCCCCGACGTATCCGGGTCCAGCCACTTGCCGGCCATGCTGGCTTTAGGCGTGGTGGTGCCGCAGGCCAGGATGATGCCTGCCAGAAGAATTACAAAGAATGCATACAAGATTTTTTTATTGTGTCGCATGATATCTCCTCTTGGGTTATTATTTGATAGCAGGCTTCAATCAAGGGAAGTCGTTCCATACCATATTATAGGCAACCCTGGCGGATATAGAATATTAATTTCATCTAATTTTATGGCGGCTTTGAAATAAACCCGGGCTATTAATCCTGCTTTAGTCTTCCTTTCAGATTCTTCTAACCTTGGTCAATTATCATCCCGTTATATTGAAAGGAGGGCCCATGACCAGAAGAGGGAATGTCCTGACGTTATTTTTCGTTCTTGCCTTGCTGGTTGCCTGTGCAGGTAATCCTTTTTCTCTATTCTCTTCAACTTCGAACGATCTGGCCACGGCTCGCTCGAAGATCAAACACGTTATCATTATCATGCAGGAGAACCGTTCGTTCGACCAGTACTTTGGCACCTACCCCGGAGCAAACGGCATCCCCATGCAGAACGGCGTCCCGACCGTGTGCGTGCCCGACCCGCAGACGGGCCAATGTGTGAAGCCCTACCATAACTCAGCCGACATCAATGCGGGCGGTCCGCATGCAGCGGCCTCGGCTGCCGCCGATATCAACGGCGGGAAGATGGATGGCTTTATCGCCACATTCCGCAAGGCTCAGAAGGCCTGCAAGAACCCGAATACCCCTGGCTGTGCCGCCGGCGCGACGCCGGACGTGATGGGCTGGCACGATGCCCGCGAGATCCCCAATTACTGGACCTACGCGCAGAATTTCGTCCTGCAGGATGCCATGTTCGAACCGAATTCATCCTGGAGTCTGCCGGCTCACCTCTTCATGGTGTCAGCCTGGTCGGCCCAGTGCTCCATCCCCGGCGACCCGCAGAGTTGCGTGAATGCCATCGATGGACCCAAATCCGCTCCGAGCCCGTTGAATACTTCCAAAAACGATTATGCCTGGACGGACCTGACCTACCTGATGTACAAGTCAAACGTCTCGTGGGCTTATTACTTAAGCGAGGGCAGCGAGCCGGACTGTTCGGACGACGCCATGCTGTGCGTGACCAACCCGCAAAACAAGAATGTCCCCGGCATCTGGAACCCCCTGCCGGCGTTCGATACGGTCAAGCAGGATGGCCAACTGGGCAACATCCAGACGGTGGACAGTTACCTTAAAGCCGCCCACGATGGCAGCCTGCCCTCCGTCGCCTGGATCGTGCCCGAAAACAAGGTCAGCGAGCATCCGCCCTCCAACATCAGCACAGGCGAATCCTATGTCACCGGGCTGATCAACGCGGCCATGCAAGGGCCGGACTGGAACAGCACGGCCATTTTCCTGGCCTGGGATGACTGGGGCGGTTTTTACGACCACGTCGTTCCACCCACCATCGACCAAAACGGCTACGGCCTGCGCGTTCCGGCACTGGTGATCAGCCCGTATGCCCGCAAGGGTTTCATCGACCACCAAACCCTCAGCTTCGACGCCTACCTGAAATTCATCGAGGATCTCTTCCTGGGCGGGCAACGGCTCGATCCCAAGACCGACGGCCGCCCGGATCCACGCCCGACCGTACGCGAAAATGCGGCTCAATTGGGCGACCTGCTCAAGGATTTCGACTTCAGCCAGCCCCCCCGACCGGCACTGGTTCTGCCGGATGACCCCGCCCCTGGACCGGCCTCCATTCCCTAAAGGCAGGCTTTCACCTCCTATTCCAGATTCATGTGACTGGCGACTAAAAACCGGCAGGCTCATTTCGTACTCAAGGAAACATGAGGGCCAGACCAATGCAGGGCCGGTCGGTGGTAACATTGCGCCAGGCATCTGCCACGCCTCTCTCAGGGAGGATAATGCCTTCATGAGTTAGAAGGAGCGACGTATGGAACCCACCCATTCTGAAAAGTTCGTTCTAGGCCTGCAGCGCGCCTGGCTGGCGGAACAATCCAGCCTGCGCCTTTACAAAGACCTGGCCGCGCACGAAAAGATCCCTTCCCGCCGTAACGTGCTGCTCAAGCTATCCGAGAATGAACAAAGCCATGCCGACCGGTGGGCAGCCCGCCTGCAAGAATTGGACGCGCCCATCCCCTCCGGCCGCGAGAGCCTGGCTCAACGCCTGTGGCGGTGGGTCCTGGTCCAGAGCGGGACCGACAACGCCCTCAAGCAGATCGAGGCCGCAGAGGATAGGGACGAAGAACAATACGCCAGCCTGCTCGAATTCGCTCCCACTCCGGCCGACGGCCAGGCCATCCAATCCGTCCGGGAGGACGAGCAAGGCCACAGTTGGCTGATGCGCACGGCGGGGAAATCTGCTGAGACAGTCGCCGGCCCGCAGTTCCGCCTGGACACGATCCTGCACCGCGAATCGTGGCACAAGCGCGGCGGCGGCTGGATCGGCCAGGCCATTTACGGGGCCAATGATGGCCTCGGTTCGGTCTTTGGCATCGTTTCAGGGGTGTCCGGCGCCACCGCCGGCGGACCGGCCGTCCTGATAGCCGGGTTGGCGGGCATGCTGGCCTCGGCCCTGTCGATGGGGTCGGGGGCCTATCTCGCCAGCAAAGCCGAGCGCGAAGTCAACCAGGCTGAGATCGATCGGGAGCGGCGTGAGCTGGAGACGCATCCAGAAGAAGAGATGGAGGAGCTGTCGCTGTTTTACCAGCTCAAGGGTGTGCCCGAAGACGAGGCCAATGCCCTGGCCGGGCACCTGATAGCCCAGCCTGACCAGGCCCTGCGCACCCTTACAAGCGAAGAGCTGGGTTTCAACGAACAGATCTTATCCAACCCGTGGGTCGAGGCCATCTCAGCCACCCTATCGACCGCCGTGGGCGCCTTTATCCCGATCATCCCGTTCTTTTTCGCCCGCGGCTACCCGGCCATCATTGCCTCATTCGCCATCAGCACCCTGTCACATTTCCTCATCGGGGCGGCCAAAACGGTGGTGACCGGTCTAAACCCCTGGAAAAGCGGCACTGAAATGACCCTGGTGGGGTTGGGCGAGGCCATCATCACCTATGTTCTCGGTCTCCTGTTCAGGCCGATGGTACAGTAATCGCTGAAAGAGCTGTGTTGCAAACGTTCTTTATTGTCTCACTGCAGCGTATTTTCGCAAAGCTCAATTATTGCGCAGCAAAGTACCGGTTTGCAACGACACTGAAATTTGACTTTCGGATCTTTGCAACAAAGCAACTGAAAGCCTAGACACCAGCGAAGGTGAAGAATCAGGTCGGTCAGGAAGGCGAAGAGGAAACCCGCCAGGATGCCCCAGCCTCCCGCCAGGCGGGTGTCAGGTCTGCGCTCCAGGTGGAATAACTCGCTGATAATGTAAACCAGCGCCCCGGCGGCCAGTGACAGGAACAACACCGACATGGCGTCTGAGACCATGAAATAACCCAGCAGCGTCCCGAGGAAGGTGGGACCGCCGCCGATAAGACCCACCAGCCCCAGGAATCTCCATGAAGGGATCTCCTTCCCCACCATCGGACCGATGATCCCAAAGCCTTCAGTGGCATTATGAAGGCCGAAACCGATAATCATTAAAACGGCAAAACCGATCTCGCCTCGCCCGGATGACTGGCCAATGGCGAGACCCTCGGAAAAATTATGCAGGCCAATGCCGGTGGCAATCGTCAACGCCAGGCGTACAGGCATGGAGATCTTGCCCTCCACCGCGGCGGTCTTGATAAAGGTCCGCTCGAAAGCGATCAGCCCGATCAAACCCAGCCCAAAGCCGACAACAAAGATCCCCAACAGCAAAGCGAAATCAGCAACATTTTTTGCCTGGACGGCCGCTTCCACCGGACCTGCAAGCTGCGCGAAAATATCATAGAAAAGGAAAAGGAGAATACCGGTCGAACTCATCGCAAGGAAAGCGCGCGTTTTCTCGCCCAGCCTCTTGATCCTGCCGGCCGGCAATCCCAAATAAATGGTGAACCCGGCGATGGCGCCGAGCAAAACGGTTTGAGGCAAACTCATGAATCACTCCTCCTTTTGTGAATACGTGGCGCAGATATAGAATAACTTCCCCAAAATTATATCAGTAATTTGATAAATATTATCCGAGTTGATGAAATCATATTCATAAGGAAAACAATCACCACGAAGGTAACGAAGGAACACCAAGAACGCCCAACAAAACCTCGCTCTAGGCGGCGTCCTCGCCGCCGAGGACGGCGGCGAACGCATTTTTGTATGGAGTTCTAAGGTTCAGATATTTATGCAAGAAGCAGCTGGTCGTATAATTAGCGGGCGATAGCACGGCATATTGGAAATGGCATGTTGAAGCCGGGCGTTCTTGAACAGCTTTCAAGGAGGCTTATGTGAATTGGAAACTGATCTCGTGGAATGTGAATGGCATCCGGGCGATCGAGAAAAAAGGGTTCCTGGAATGGCTGGCTTCCAGCGAGGCGGACCTGGTGGCAGTACAAGAGACCAAGTCCCAGCCCGAGCAGCTTTCAGCGGCGCTTTTGAACCCGCCCGGGTACCAGGTCCAGTGGAACTGGGCGGAGAAAAAAGGATACAGCGGCACGGGAACATACTCCCGCCACGAGGCGCTCAAGGTTATTACCGGCCTGGGCGAACCCCGCTTCGATACGGAAGGCCGCACCCTTATCCATGAATTCGACCCGTTTGTATTGTTCAATATTTACTTCCCCAACGGCGGCCGCGGTCCGGAGTGGGTGGCACACAAACTGGCATTCTATAAACGCTGCATCGAGGTGATACAGGATTACATGCAGGCAGGTCGTGCGGTTGTCGTCACCGGTGATTTCAACACCGCTTTTGCAGAAATCGACCTGGCCCGACCCAAAGAAAACGTTAACCACAGCGGTTTCATGCCGGAAGAACGGGCCGGGCTGGGAGAGTTTTTTGAAACCGGGCTGGTCGATTCCTTCCGGCATCTGCATAAGGATACGGTCAAATATTCCTGGTGGGACATGGTGACACGGGCACGAGAACGCAATGTAGGCTGGAGACTGGATTATTTCCTGGTTTCCCCCGATCTGAAAGACAAGATCATCACTGCAGATATTCATGACGATATCATGGGCTCAGACCATTGTCCGGTCAGCCTAACACTGGCCTTATGATTGCAGCGGTCAAAGAACGTCCGCCGGGCCAATTTTGTGCCGGTTCCTTAAGAATGTCCGAACTCCTTTCCGAAAGTCAGTAAGACTGTTTAGATTTACTTTGTGATATTTGATATAATCAGGGCAGTGGTTATTGACCTGTCCCCCCCAGGCCAGTAGCCACTACCTTTATACTTCACAAGAAGGTTCGATTGAAGATAAAATGGTAATTGCCCGGGATTGATTCCGAATATAAGCGGCCACCTGGCCCCCAATGGTTGGGGTTCAAAGCCCTCTTACCCAATAGAAAATAGTGACCGGCCTGGAGAGCTGAAATGAGCGAACAAAAGAAAATCCGTGTCATGATCGTGGACGACCACGCAGTGGTCCGTTCGGGGTTGGGAGCGTTCCTTTCGGCTGTACCCGACCTGGAGCTGGTCGGCGAGGCCGAGAACGGCGAGCAAGCCGTCGTGCGCTCCAAAGCCCTGAAGCCCGATGTCATCCTGATGGACTTGATGATGCCGGGCATGGACGGCGTGACTGCCACCCGAACGATCAAGGAATACAACCCGGCCATCCAAATCATTGCTTTGACCAGCTTCCAGGAAGATGAACTGGTTCAGAATGCGATGAAAGCCGGGGCGATTGGCTATCTCATGAAAAATGTCTCGGTGCGCGAACTGGAAGCGGCCATCCGCTCGGCGAAAGCGGGCAAGATGGTCCTTTCTCCCGAAGCAGCCCAATCCCTGGTGCGGGCCACCCAACAGGCGGCCGAGACCGAGAGTCTCACCAGCCGCGAGCAGGAAATCCTGAAGTTAATGGTCGAGGGCCTGAACAACGCTGAAATTGCAGAGCGGATCGTGGTCAGCCTTTCGACCGTCAAATACCACATCAGCAACATCCTGATGAAACTGGGGGTGGAGAACAGGGTGGCCGCGGTTACGATGGCGATCCAGAGGAAGCTAATATAAGTTTTTCTGAAAATGATTTGAAGCTCAAGCCCCCTTTTTCATTTGCCGAAAGGGGGTTTTTGTTTGGTCACTTGACCAGTAAAGAAACTCATCCTGAGGACAGTGTGACGGAAGCATCATAGGCGTACACTGTGGATATGAAGAAATCAAGGAAGATCCGTATCCTGCTTGCCGATGACAATTCAGCCCTGCGCTCCGCCCTGGCGCTCTTGCTGGAGACACGTCTCAATGCAAACATTGTGGGCGAGTCCTACAGCATGGAGAACCTGCTGGCTAATTTGCCGGTCAGCCGGCCAGATATTGTCATCCTCGACTGGGAATTGCCCGGGACGCCAAAAGATAACCGAATAGACTTTCTGCATAAGATTTATCCTGACCTCAAAGTAGTCGTTATTGGTTCCCAACCGGAAATCGTGCAGACAATCGCTGGCCGTGCATGCAGATGCTTATATCAGCAAATCGGAACCACCCGAACAAATGGTGCAGGTTTTGCAGGCAATCTAAATCTAGCCAGAGCAAGGGGAAAAAGGCGAAGATGCAGGCCGCCCGGATGAAGGCCGGGCGGCTTTTTTATTTAATCAGCAGGTTGAATGAAACTTAGACTGTCCACCTGACCAGTAGCATACTCTCCGCTTGGCGGAGGACAAGCTCCCAGCCACGGACTATACTATTATTAACAATCGAGCACGATTTTCTTCTCCTCCCTTTACAACTCTCCCCAGTTGGGAGAGTTGTATAATTAAGCGGAATAACAAAATCACCGGTTTATGATACCCTCGTTATAGCTGCCCGAAGTGAATTATCTTCCCCTACAGTTATCCCTTTTTCAGATCAAAAAATGGTCGCGCTTCCATAAATTGGGGCGTTCGATCCCGGAGTTGTAATGCGTCGTCGGTTTCTGCCCGCCCTCATGACCCTGCTCTCCACTTTGTTACTCGCCCGGCCTGCCAGCTCAGCTCCGGCCGTGGGAAATGCCACCTTTTACCCGGGGGCAAGCATCCGGTTCGAGCAAATTACCATGGAAGAGGGCCTCTCCCAGAATGCCATCCTGGCTTTGCTGCAGGACCGCCAGGGCTATTTATGGATTGGTACGCAGGACGGCCTGAACCGTTATGATGGGTATACATTCACACAATTCAAGAATAACGTTCAAGACCCCAATTCAATCAGTTTTAACAGCGTTATCTCACTTTATGAAGATAAC
Organism: uncultured Chloroflexia bacterium; assembly: GCA_963831885.1. Taxonomy (GTDB): domain Bacteria; phylum Chloroflexota; class Anaerolineae; order Anaerolineales; family Villigracilaceae; genus UBA877. The sequence continues at coordinate 306,725 of CAWHSJ010000010.1, forward strand.
GAGGGTATTATATGGATCGGCACGTGGGGCGGAGGGTTAAACCGCTACGATCCAAACACCGGGAAATTCACCCGCTTTGTAACGGATTCCAAAGACCCTGCCAGCTTGAGCAACTCAGTTGTCACCGCGATCACCCAGGACCAGGATGGGCGGTTATGGGTAGGCACGCTAGATGGATTGGACCTCTACTATCCTGCCACCGGAAAATTCATCCATTATCACAGCGATCCAGCCGAGCCATCCACCCTCAGCAGCAATGCCATTTCCGTCATCACTCCCGCCGGAGATGGGACGATGTGGATCGGCACCGGCGCTTTCGGAACGTTCGGAAATGGACTGAACCGCTTTGACCCGGCAACAGGCAAGGCCGTCCGCTTCGGGACTTTAGGCTCCTGCATGCTATCGCCGAATATCTCAGCCATCGCAACGGACCTTGAAGGTAATTTGTGGATCGGGCACGGCGGCAGCGGGCTTCCCGGGGGCGGCGTGGATGAATTCAACCCCTCCAGCGGCCGCTGCCATCACTACGAGGCCCAGACCAGCAGCCAGATCACGAATAACAACATCACGGACATGCTTTTCGACCGGGATAACCGCTTGTGGTTGACGGTTTGGGGCGGCGGCATATTGCGCATGGAACCTGCCGAACCGGGTATCTTTACAAATATCCGCCATGTCCAGGCAGACGCTGAAAGCCTTTCCAGCGATAATACTTCTGCCCTGCTGCAAGACCATTCCGGCGTGTTGTGGGTGGGAACATTCGATACGGGCCTCAATAAACTCAACCTGAATAACCTACAGTTCCGCACCTACCAAAACAATCCGGCCGATTCCACCAGCCTGGCCAGCAATCGCGTCAGTGCGTTTGCTGAAACCAGTAATGGAGACCTGTGGGTCGGCAACCTGGAAGCGGGCCTGGACCGTTTTAATCCCCTTACGGGCCAATTCACCCATTACCGCAACATCCCCACCAACCCCGATAGTTTAAGCAGCAACCGGATCATGTCACTTTATGCAGATTCTGACGGCACATTGTGGGTGGGTACGGTAAACAGCGGTTTAGACCATTACGACCCTGCAACCGGTAAATTCCAGCATTACCAGCATGACTCTGCCGATCCTTCCAGCCTGTTCGATGATGAAGTCACCTACATCAAACGCGATAACGGCGGTATCCTGTGGGTGGCTACCATGGGCGGGCTTTCCAGGCTTGACCAGGGCAGCGACCATTTCGTAAATTACAGCGGGTTAAGCGGGGCGCCTGTCACGCTCATGACGGATGGCGGTGACTTGTGGATCGGAACATGGGGAGGCGGAGCCTCCCGCCTGAGCCTGGCTCTTCCCGGGATCCTGCCGCCAAATAATTCAAGATTTACAGTTATAACCACGCTTTTACATGATGCTTCCGATCCAAACTCACTCAGCGAAAATAGCGTCTGGGCCATTTATAAGACCCCCGACGGGCTGTTCTGGTTCGGCACTGCGGGCGGATTGAACCGTTATGATCCCAGAACGGGAAAGATTAAAATCTACACCGAGAAGAGCGGGCTGCCCAGTTCCAGTATCCAGGGGATTGTCGAAGATTCGAATGGATATCTATGGATCACCACCAGCAACGGCCTGGCGCGCTTTGCGCCATCGACAGAAACCTTCCGCAATTTCGATAAAAGTGACGGCCTGCAAGGGAATGAATTCAAATCCACTGCCTGCTTCATCAGCCCCACCACCGGCGAGGTATATATTGGCGGTACGAATGGATTTACAGTTTTCAACCCTCCCAGGCTGAATGCCAACATTACCTCCCCGAACGCGGTCATTACCGGTTTTAATGTATTTGGAGAGCCTTATCCACTTGACCCGCAAGGCAAAACAACCGTCAACTTGAATTACAACCAGGACTTTATTTCTTTAGAATTCGCCGCCCTTGATTTCCATGCACCGGCCAAGAACACTTTTGCCTATATGTTGGAGGGGTTCGATCCGACCTGGATCCAAGCCGGAACGCGTCACTCGGTCAGTTATACCCACCTGCCACCGGGAGAGTATACATTTCGTCTGAAAGCGGCTAACAGTGATGGCACCTGGGGAAAAAGTGAGGCCACCCTAAAAATACAGATCACCCCGCCTTTCTGGCAAAGGTGGCAATACCAGACTATCTTTGTGATCGGATTGATCGCCCTCGTCTTCACAGGTTTCCAGTGGCGTTTGAGGGAGGTCAGACGAAACGAACGAAAACTGGAAAAACGCATCGCCGAACGTACCGAAGAGTTGAACAAGGCCAATAAATTACTGAGCGAAAAAGCCGCCCAGGATGCAGTCACAGCCGAACGCACACGCCTTGCCCGTGAGCTGCATGATGCCGTCACCCAGACACTCTTCTCGGCCACATTGATTGCGGATGTGCTCCCCGACCTGTGGGGAAAAAACCTGGCTGAAGGCAACCGTCGACTGGAAGAATTACGCCAATTAACCCGCGGCGCTTTGGCGGAGATGCGCACTTTGCTGGTCGAATTACGACCCAATGCGCTGGTCGAAGTGCCTCTGCCCACATTGCTGAAACAATTTACCGAAGCATTGACCGGACGGGCCCGGATTGACATTCAACTAAATTGCAGCGGGGAAAGGAAACTCCCTGCGGATGTGCAAGTGGGTCTTTACCGAATTGCACAGGAAGCGCTCAACAATATCGTGAAACACGCCACAGCAACGCAGGCAGTTCTCACAATACACCTGGAGGAACCTTTGCGGATGACCGTTGCCGACAACGGTATTGGGTTCGACCCAGCCGCAGTCACGGCGGATCATCTTGGACTCAGGATCATGCGGGAACGAGCCGAAGCGATCGGGGCGGAATTTAGTATCCATAGTGCACCCGGGGAGGGGACAAATATCAGTGTAACGTGGAAGTAAACCTGAGTTTCTTACACCGATGTGCCAGGCGGTAAGCTGCCAAAATCTTATCTTAAAAAATCAGACCGGCCGATGGGCCGGTCTGATCATTGGTATTCAGGACCAACTTATAAGGGTTACTTATCAGTGATATCAACGACGTGGCTGGTGAAATTCTTCTGCTGTTTCGTCTCAACACTTACCAAAATATACAAACCTGTAGAATCCTTCGGTACCGCTACACTGGTTTTCCAGTCTGCCTTCTCGCCCGGGAGGGTTATGGGTGCGTCTGCAAGAGTGGGGTCCGTATAGAAACCATAGATGACACCATCCGAACCGATCACAGGCGGGATGCCAATATGAACATAGGTGGGGTATGCGCCGGGGTTATTCGTTTCCCAGGCCAACTCCAGGCCGGTATCGGTCCGCCTGGCATCGGTGAGGGTGAGAATGCAATCATTAATGGCCACAATCTTGGCACCGGATGGCTCGACCAGACCCTCAATCGGATCCGCCAGCGGATACTTCAGGTCCGAGGCGACTTCGTCAAGGTTCACTACCAACTTTCCGCTGACCGGTTGGGCTGCAACGTAATAGTTATATTTTCCGGTGACAAAGTTATAGTCGATGGACAGCCTGGATGCCGGGGCCGCCGTCACCCCTTTACATTCCACATAGAGGAGCTGGGTCTTGGGAGCGGCGACGGTCCCGCCCGTGTAACCCCGCATCTGGAAGCCGGGAGCGAGACTGTTGCCGCCCGTGCTGACAAAGACAGTTTCGCAGTTGGTGGTCTTGCCGCCGCTGGTGAGTACTGCCGGGCGTCCGGCCACAGCATCCATCTTACTCCAATCGCCGGTCTCATTCCGGATGGTAATATCAATATGCAAATCGCCTGCGCTGGATGTGTCCACTTTGGTAACCAGAGCCAACCAACCCTTCGCGGAGGTCGATGTGGGAGTAACCTCCACGGCGGGGGTCACGACGTATGCACAAGCATAGAGAAACAGGCTGCAGAGTAATATTTGAATAAGGTTCTTTTTTCTAATCCTCATCTTCCTTACTCCTTTTCGCTAAATGGAATGCCAGCAATGGGGGGAAAGCCGGGTGCCAACCTGAGCCTCGGCTTTCTGGAGCTACTATGGAGCAGGGGCATATGCTGGAAGGAATGGATTTAAGAGAGCGGTCATCTGCCAGTAATTTGAAGGACAATCTACTCCACCATCTACGCAGGATACGAGCTTTTCCTGACCATTATAGGAGACGTTCGTATAATAGGTAAAGCAGGCTCCGCAGGGGATATGGTAGGCAGAATACATATTATCTGTAAACCATCCCAGGTTGGTAATATCCGAAAGCAATTTGTCCACATTTGCAGAAGGTACTTGTTTCTCGACTTTTTGCGTGCCATTATCTCCTGTGACATGTCCATCGGGATAAATGGCATACAATTCGTCAATACAGCTAATGCCACCGTTGCGCTCGTAGACAATGACCGCCCCGGCTTGCATGAGGCTTTTAACCTGATCTGGCCGGTTGGGTTTCAACTGGCACCCGGCGGCTGCCGGTGTCAAATCTCCGCCAGCCGGTCCTTTGGTTGCATTCCGGACAAAGACGAAACCAAATACGCCTATGATGATCACCAGAAGCGCGCCGCCGCCATACAGCAGATTCCGGCGGTTTCGCAACCGGGTTGATAGTACCTCTTGAGCGGCTCCCTTGGCCTGGCCGATCAATTTCTTACTGCCCATATTCGCAACCAGGCTTTGTACACCGATGAAAACGAGGGTAAGCACGCCGATGGAGATACTGGTCCACCAGGAGCTGAGTTTCCCGTTGAATTGGATCAGGGTCTGGATCAGGGCAGTGATGAGTACGCCGAACAGGCTGCCGAACAAGTAACCTTCACCGCCGGTCAACATGGTGCCGCCGATGACCACCGCGGCGATGACGGTCATCTCAAAGCCATTGGAGGCATGTGTGCCATGCCCGGAGCCCACATAGATGGCGTAGGTAATGCCTGCCAGCGCCGAACAAAATCCGTTGAAGGTGTAGACCAATAATTTGGTCCTGTCAACCGGCAGGCCCATCAGCCGGGCGGATTGTTCGTTGGCGCCATTATTCCCGCCGATGGAATAGATTGTCCGGCCAAAACGGGTATAGTGGGCAAGGTAAAGGGCTAATGCAAAGAAAGCCACACTGACAACCACCAGGATCGTCACGTAGTCGCCCTTTTGGGTGACAGGGTTGCTTAATCCCGGGATCAAGAGCTTTGTCCCTGAAAGAAGTGTAATGATCGGGTTATGGATACGAATCTCAGCATCACTGATGATGTAACACATCCCACGGGCAAACCACATGCCTGCCAGGGTGGCAATGAATGGCTGTACCTTCATGTAGGTAATAAGGCCACCCATGATAGCGCCCAGAGCCATTCCCATGAGCAGCATGAGCGGTATTACCAACCAGGGACTCCAGCCCGCCCGGATTAATGCAGCAGTAGCCGTGGTCGTCAGTGCGATCACTCCACTCACGGACAGGTCAATGCCGCCCGAAATAATGACAAATGTTTCGCCTATTACACTGATCAGAAGGAATGGAGTGGTGATGAACAAAGTAAAAAACACCTGTGCATCACGCATGCCTTTGAAAGAAATCACGCCGAGGACATAAACAATAGAAAACAGCACAATCGTCGCCGAAAGCGGAAGGAACCTCCGGAATCTGGTAATACGTGTGCCTAAATTTAGAGTCATGGTTTCACCTCCTCCTTCTGCTTTGTTCGTGTGGTGATTTTTCGGAGAAAGTTCCGTACCTGCTGAGAATAAAGGAGGATCACGACAATGACAACCAGGGCCTTAACGGCGATCAATGCACTTGCAGGGACGCCAATCGATAACGAGGAGGTGGTGGTAGCCTGAATGACCAATGCCCCGATGGCGCTGGCCAGCAGGGAGTACCGGCCACCTGTTAATAAGGTCCCGCCGATGATCACTGCCAGGATGGCGTCCAATTCATAGTAAAGGCCAACCTGGTTGGCATCCGATGTGCGGATACTCGATACGGCGATCAACCCGGCTATGCCGGCGCATATGCCGGAAAATACATAAGCAAACAGCTTAATTTTCTTTGCGTTGATACCGCTAAAGAAACTGGAGCGAGCATTGATGCCCACCGACTCGATAAACATTCCAATTGACGATTTGCGAGTCAAAAACCAGGCGATGGCGAACACAATGGCAGCGATGTACAAAGCAAATGGGAAGAGGAAAAGCCAGCCGTTCCCAAGATGCAAGAACGTGTCATTATAGATGATGATCTTGATCGCATTTGTAACGAGTTGAGCAATGCCCCGGCCGGCGATCATCAGGATCAAAGTAGCCACCATGGCTTGAATTTTTCCATACGCCACCAGCAACCCATTCCACAGGCCGCAGATGGCACCTATGATCAGCGGCACCAGGAACACCAAAAATAGCGGTGAAGCGCTGTAAGTGGGATCAGCTTCCCGGGTTACATCTGCCAGTTTAAGGCCGACGAGGTTGGGGTTCAGCATGATGCAGGCCGTTGAAGCCGCAATCGCCATGACAGCCCCCACCGAGAGGTCAATTCCACCGGTAGCGATCACCAGGGTCATGCCCATGGCCAGCACGATGGTCGGCGCACTATTCCGCAGAAAGTCGATCACGTTTCCATACAGATGACCCTGTTTGATCTCCAGATGAAAGAAACCGGGGATAAAAAACAGGTCAAAGAGCAGAATGAGCGACAAGGCAACAAGAGGAAAGAAGAGCATGCTCTCTGTGATCTTTTTCCACTCGAAAGGAGATTTCGATCGTTTCATGGTTAATCACTCCCTGCAATTGATTGCATGATCTCACGTTCGGGTACATTGCCTGAATACTCGTTTACCTTTTCCTGATTCCGTAATACAACGATACGGTGACTCGTGCGCAATACTTCTTCCAGCTCGGAAGAAATGAACATACAAGATTTGCCTTCCTCGGCCAACGAGAGCACCAGTCGCTGGATTTCGGCCTTTGTGCCTACATCAATCCCTCGGGTGGGCTCATCCAGGATCAGAAGACGCGGGTTTGTCGCCAGCCAACGTGCTAAAATCACCTTTTGTTGGTTGCCGCCACTGAGATTCTTGACCGGCTGGTCGGCCGAAGGCGTGGCAATATTCAACAACTTGATATATTTCTCCGCGATCTCATATTGCTCCTGGGAGCTCAAGTGCTTGAACCAGCCCAGGTTGGCCTGCATGGCCAGGATAATATTTTCCCTGATCGTCAGTTCCCCCACGATCCCGGCATCTTTCCGGTCTTCAGGGCAAAGGGCTACACCCCGCTCGATGGAACCGATGGGAGAGTAATTCTTAACCAGATTGCCATCCATCGTAATAGAACCACTATCCGGTTTGTCGATGCCGAATAAAAGCTGGGCTATTTCGGTCCGCCCGGAACCGAGCAGGCCAGCCAGGCCAACGACTTCCCCGGCATGCATTTCAAGGTCAAATGGCTCGATGGAGCCTGAACGCCCCAGTCCTTTCGCCTGAAGCAGTACATCGCCTTTAATGTGTTGCCTGCTTTCAAGCTTGAGTTTTGTCATATCGTCAAACTCGGACAAAGTTCGCCCGATCATTTTCGTGATCAATTCCAGACGGGACAAAGTAGCCGTCGGATAAGTCCCCACTAATTTCCCATTTCTAAGGATGGTAATTCTGTCGGTAATTTCATACACCTGTTCCAGGAAATGGGTGATGAAAATAATAGCCATGCCTTCGCTTTTCAGTTTTCGCATTACTCCAAAGAGTTGCTCAGTTTCATGGGTGGTAAGGCTGGAGGTGGGCTCATCCAGGATCAGGATCCTGGCAGATGAAATCTCCAATGCGCGTGCGATGGCTGCCATTTGTTGGATGGCCACCGAACACGAGCCCAATGTTTGGGTCACATCAATATTGACATCCAATCCCTGTAAAATTTGGCTGGCCTGGGCGTTCATCGTCTTCCAATCGATGCTGCCCCACTTCATGGGTTGGCGGCCGATGAGGATATTCTCCGCCACCGTTAAATTCGGGCAGAGATTGACCTCCTGGTAGACCGTGCTGATGCCCAGTTCTTGAGCATGTTGAGTGGACCTTATCGAGGCTTCTTTTCCATCCAGCATGATCGTGCCCTTATCCGGCCGCTCCACGCCGGTCAGAACCTTGATCAGGGTAGATTTACCGGCGCCGTTCTCTCCCACCAGGGCATGGATCTCGCCTTTCCTGAGAGAAAAATCCACATCTTCGAGGGCATTTACACCTGGAAAGGATTTGTGTATGCCTTTCATCGTAACAATTTCGTTGCCAGATTCTGCCATATGCTCTACCTCGGTCTTGGATGAACAACCTTTTGGTCTTTTGTGAAAGGAGAAGCGGCTTTCGTACCGCTTCTCCTCCATTATCACGTATCTATATTTTTTTGGCTAGTGACTCCCGGGAAAGTCACATGCTATGGCCTTGAAGTTTAGTATTTGCGGGTCTCCAGGATGGCCTTAAGGGCATCTGCGCCCTGGGCGGCGAAGAATTCGCCTTCCTGCGAAGGAACCCACGTAGGCACAGTCGTGTCGCCGTTCATGGCTTTCAGGGCAGCTTCGTAGACCTGTGGAGCCAGCAGCGGGTTGCACTCAATGTCGGCATTCAACTGGCCCGAGATCAAGTACTTGAAACCGTTAGCCGTGGCATCGAGGCCGAGGACTTTGATATCCACACCGGGCTTGAGGCCGGCTTCTTCGATGGCCTGGATGGCGCCAATGGCTTCCTCGTCATTGTGGGCAAATACGCCCTGGATGTCGGTGCTCTGCTGCAGCCAGGCAGCCATGACTGCCTTGGATTCTGGGACGCCCCAGTTACCGGTCTGTGATTGGGTGATGGTGATACCACAGGCGCCCATATCCTCGCGGAATCCCTTGGCGCGGTCAATGGCTGCGGAAGCGCCTACGGCGCCGGAGATCTCAACGACATTCTTCTTGGTGCTGTCCTTGAGCAGATCGCACATGGCCTTGGCGCTCTTGTGGCCTTCTTCGATGAAGTCAGAGCCAATGTAGGTGTAATAAGTGGACGGGGCCGCATCGATACGGCGGTCTTCCAAAACGACGATCTTTCCGTTCGTCTTGGCTTCGGCCAGGACATCATCATAACCAGTCACATCGAGGGCCGCCAGGACGATCACATTCACGGCGGGATCCTGGTTGAACTGGTGGAAAGCCGAGACCTGGTTCTCGATCTTATTCTGCGCATCGTAGAACTTCAGAGTGACACCCTGTTGAGTGGCAGTTTCCCTGAAGGAAGATGTGTTGGCCGCGCGCCAGCCGCTCTCAGAACCGGTCTGGATAAAACCAACCGTCATGTCAGAATATTTGCAATTGGGGGCGCATGCCGCAACGGGGATGACGTAACCACCGGAAGTCGTCGGCTTGGCAGGGGCTGCCGTAGCTGGCTTGGCCGTTGCCGGCGCAGCCGTGGTGGCAGCGGGTCCGCAACCTACTGCGGTCAGAACAAAGATCACTGCGACTAAGACACTTAGAATTTTCGCGATTTTCATCTAACACTCTCCTTTTGATAGGCTTTATCAGGTGCGGACGAAGCATTTTCCCGGGGAGAATAGCTTCGCAATTGATATCGTGCGCTGAAATGTCAAATATTCACGATGGTGTTTGCGCACGGAACTGCTTTGGACTGTGCTTCCTTTGGCGAATGTTTTCAGTTCTTCAGATCGGTCACCTCCAGGGTAAAGAATTTGCTGTGGTTGTTATGGTGGTCGTGCTGCACTTTGAAAGCAGTGCCGGCTTAAATCGTTTTAGTGATAAAAGAAGGGAACAAAGGCAAACCGGTAATCTTGTTCCGCTATCGTTCCCGATAACGTTCCCGTTATCGTTCACATTCGGCATCAATATATTAGCAAAAAAAAGGCGGCGTGTCAAGAGGCAGAAGCGGTTCGTAGACACCAAAAACGATGAATCCAGGAGCCAAAAGGCCATTTTGGGCTAAATTGCCAGCATTTGTGCTAAACTCTAAGTAATCTTCCTGCTGATTTCAAGAAACCACTTGACAAATCTTTACGGATTTGTTACTATGTTATCGTTATCGGGAACGATAACGAACATCGAGAATTTAGTCCAAAAAAGGCTCCCGCGATGAATACTAACAAACGTGCCACCATCAAGCAGGTCGCCAAAGCATCCGGCGTCTCTACTCAAACAGTCTCCCGGGTGATCAACAGCCGTCCGGATGTCGCTCCGGAGACGCGGGAGCGCGTCCTGCAAATCATCGAGACATTGAATTACCAGCCCAGCGCCCTGGCTCGCAGTTTGATCCAACAGCGCAGTTTTACCCTGGGAGTTGTTACCGCCGGATTGAAATACTTCGGGCCCTCGCGTACATTGAATGGGATCACCGGCATGGCCGAAGAATTGAAGTATGCGCTTCAACTGGAAGAAATCCCCCGTTTCGATACAGAAGATATTAAACCCCTTTTGCAGAGTTTGCTTTCCCGGCATGTCGATGGAATCGTGTGGGCGGTTCCTGAAGTGGGCGATAATCGCCGATGGGTGGATGAGATCCTGAACGATGTACCGGTCCCGGTGGTTTTTATGACCATGCATCCCCGTCCGGGGATAACAACGGTGACAGTTGATAATTACCAGGGTGGAGTAATGGCCACCCAGCATTTATTGGAGCAGGGATACCGCCATATCGGTCACATCTCCGGCCCGCTGGATTGGTGGGAAGCCCGCCAGCGAAAAAAGGCCTGGGCGGAAACCCTGGAGAAAGCCAAAATTGAAGTAACCGAAGATCACTGGACGGAAGGGAACTGGTCCTCCTCCAGCGGGGAAGTAGCATTCGAACAATTGTTGAAAATATATCCCGAAATGGATGCCGTCTTTGTTGCCAACGACCAGATGGCATTGGCCGTCCTGCAAATCGCCAATCGGCGCGGGATCGCTGTGCCCAAAAACCTTGGCGTGGTAGGGTTCGATAACTTCGCCGAATCGGCTTATTTCTGGCCTGCGTTGACCACCATTAACCATAACCATAATGAGCTGGGCTGCCGGGCCGTGCAGGAATTGGTCATACAAATTGAAGCCGTCCATCGCGACGAATCAATAAAATCACAAACGGTCTGGCTATCGACCGAACTGGTTGTCCGCGAAAGCACCTCAGTAAAAGGGTAATACCTGAGTCAGATACAGGAGGCCACTATGATCGATTTCAACGGGTTCGAGATATGGTTTGTCACTGGCAGCCAGCATTTATATGGCGAAGAGACTCTCAAGGTGGTGGCCAGACATTCCCAGGAAATGGCCCAGTGGCTGACACAATCAGGCAAGCTGCCGGTGAAGGTTGTTTTCAAACCGGTGGTGACCACTCCTGCTGCCATCACAGCCCTCTGCCGTGAAGCCAATAATGCCCCGGCCTGTATCGGCCTGATCACTTGGATGCACACTTTCTCCCCGGCCAAAATGTGGATCGCCGGTCTGAGCTTGCTCGCCAAACCATTTTTACACCTGCATACGCAATACAACCATGACCTGCCCTGGTCCGAGATCGACATGGATTTCATGAACCTCAACCAATCTGCCCACGGGGACAGGGAGTTCGGGTTCATCGGCAGTCGTATGCGCCTGAACCGCAAAGTGGTGGTCGGTTTCTGGCAGGATGAAGATGTCCTTGCCAGCATTGCCACCTGGATGCGGGCTGCCTGCGCCTGGCAGGATATGCAGGGTGCGCGGGTGGCGCGTTTTGGCGACAACATGCGCGACGTGGCCGTCACCGAAGGCGATAAGGTCGCCGCCCAGATGCGGTTGGGTTACTCGGTCAACGGTTATGGGGTCGGTGAACTGGTTAAATTCGTGAATGACGTTACCGAGATGCAGATCGACAGGCTGGTGGATGAGTATGAAGATATCTATGCCGTTGCTGAAGATTTACGTCCCGGGGGAAGCAAGTGCCAGGCGCTGCGCGAATCCGCCCGAATCGAAATTGGCATGCGCGCCTTCCTGGAAAGCGGTGGTTTCACTGCATTCACCACCACTTTCGAGGACTTATATGGACTGACGCAGCTGCCGGGGTTGGCCGTCCAACGGCTGATGGCAGATGGGTATGGCTTTGGAGCAGAAGGAGATTGGAAGACGGCTGCTCTCGTGCGAGCCATAAAAGTAATGGGCGCGGGGTTGACCGGCGGGGCTTCTTTCATGGAAGATTACACTTACGACTTCGATCACTCCACTGCAAAAGTACTCGGGGCGCATATGCTCGAAGTTTGCGCTTCGCTGGCAGGAAAGAAACCTGCCCTCGAGATCCACCCGCTTTCGATCGGCGGCAAGGACGATCCGGCCCGCCTGGTTTTCAATGTCCATAATGGCCCGGCGGTCAACGCCACCTTGCTGGATCTGGGCGACCGCTTCCGCATGCTTGTGAACGAAGTGGATGTTGTCCAACCCGAAAAACCGCTGGCAAAACTTCCAGTAGCCAGCGCAGTGTGGATACCACGGCCCAATCTCAAAGTCTCCGCAGCGGCCTGGATCCTGGCAGGCGGGGCGCACCATACCTGTTTCAGCCAGGCAATCACCACCGAACATCTCGAGGATTTCGCCGATATGGCCGGGTTGGAATTCCTGGTGATCAACAAGGAAACTAATCTTTCGGAGTTCAAGAAGGAACTCCGCTGGAACGATCTGTATTATCACCTCTCCAAAGGTTTGTAACCTGATAACTTATGAATGTTGTCCGCCTGCACGGTCCCGGAGATTTACGGCAAAATGATGAGCCCCGGCCTGAATCCGGCCCGGGAGAGACCTTAGTACGGGTAATGGCGGTGGGAATTTGCGGTTCCGACCTGCATTGGTTTGGGGAGGCCGGCATCGGTGATGCGAAGCTGCAAAGACCGCTTGTCCTGGGGCATGAGTTTGCCGGTGTCATCGCCGAAGGTCCACAGGAGGGAAGGCGGGTAGCGGTGGACCCGGCCATCCCATGCCAACGCTGCGAATTCTGCCTGGAGGGGAATCCCAACCTGTGCGAGCACATGCGCTTCGCCGGCCACGGTAATGAAGACGGGGCATTACGGGAATACATCGCCTGGCCGGATGAATGCTTGTTCCCATTGCCCGAAACATTATCGGATGCCGACGGCGTCATGCTCGAGCCGCTGGGGGTGGCCATCCATACAGTAGACCTGGCTCACCTGCGGGTGGGAATGTCGGTGGGTGTCTTTGGCTGCGGGCCGATCGGTCTGCTTATCATCCAGTTAGCCCGGCTGGCAGGCGCCGCACAGGTGCTCGTGACCGAGCCGCTGCCACACCGGTTAGAAACCGCCCTGCAATTTGGTGCGAAGGAATGGAAGCCCGGCCAAAGGGTGGATGTGGCTTTCGAAGTCGCCGGCCAGAACGAGGCTGTGGAGACTGCCATTACGGCTGTAAAACCGGGTGGGACTGTCCTTCTGGCAGGGATCCCGGCAGAGGACCGGACTTTTTTTACAGCCTCGACGGCCCGGCGAAAAGGATTGACCCTCAAATTGGTACGGCGGATGAAATTCACTTACCCGCGGGCGATGCGGCTGGTGGAAAACAGACAGGTGGATGTGAGTTCACTGGTTACACTCTCTTTCCCGCTCAGCGAGGCGCAAGAGGCCTTCACTGTGGCACAGCGGCGGGAAGGGTTGAAAGTAATCGTTACCCCGTAGGGATTCACCCTACCAAGGAGAACTTATGGCGAAATATGCAATCGGCGTTGATTTTGGCACCGAATCCGGCCGCGCCGTCCTGGTGGACGCAGCCAACGGCCGCGAGGTCGCCACGTCCGTTTATCCTTATTCCCATGGCGTCATCGACGAGAAATTGCCGGAGAGCGGCGTCCTGCTCGAGCCTGACTGGGCATTGCAGGACCCCCAGGACTATCTGCGCACCTTCCAGACGACCATCCCGGCCGTCCTGAAAGAGTCGGGCATAAACCCGGCGGATGTTATTGGGGTGGGGGTGGATTTCACTGCCTGCACCATGCTGCCGGTCAAGGCGGACGGCACGCCGCTGTGCTTCCTACCCGAATTGCGGGACAAACCGCACGCGTGGGTCAAATTGTGGAAGCACCATGCCGCCCAACCGGAAGCAGACAGGATCAACGCCACCGCCCGCCAGATGAAACTGGATTGGCTGAACCGTTATGGCGGAAAAATCTCGTCGGAATGGTTCTTCTCCAAAGTCCTGCAAATTCTCGATGAAGCCCCTGAGATCTATCGGGCAGCCGACCGCATGCTGGAAGCCACCGATTGGGTCGTCTGGCAGTTGACCGGGGTGGAGAGGCGCAACTCCTGCACGGCCGGCTACAAAGCCCTGTGGTCCAAGCGGGAGGGCTTCCCGGACAGCACCTATTTCAAGGCCCTGGACCCACGCCTGGAAAATGTGATCGATGAGAAAATGACCCGCAAAATCCAGCCCATCGGGGACCGGGCCGGAGGGCTGACCGAAGAGGCTGCCAAATGGACCGGCCTAAAACCCGGCACTGCGGTGGCCATTGCCAATGTGGATGCCCATGTGGCCGTACCCGCAGTCGGGGTGACCGAGCCTGGCAGCATGGTCATGATCATGGGCACCAGTATCTGCCACATGGTGCTGGGCAATGAGGAGCACGTCGTCCCCGGCATGTGCGGTTACGTGGAAGACGGAATCATTCCGGGCTTTTTCGGCTATGAAGCCGGCCAATCCTGCGTGGGAGATCACTTTGCCTGGTTCGTGGAGAATTGCGTCCCGGCAGCTTATGAGAGCGAAGCCAGGGACCGTCACATGGACATCCACCAGCTCCTGGAAGAGAAAGCCGCCAAACTGAAACCGGGTGAATCGGGCCTGTTGGCCCTGGACTGGTGGAACGGCAACCGCAGCGTTCTGGTGGATGTGGACCTGACCGGTCTGCTGCTGGGCGCCACCCTGGCAACGAAAGCAGAAGAAATCTACCGCGCCTTGATCGAAGCCACAGCTTATGGCACCCGCGTGATCGTGGATACTTTCAATCAAAACGGCGTGCCAATCCGTGAACTGGTGGCCTGCGGCGGCCTGCCCGAGAAGAACAAACTCCTGATGCAGATCTATGCAGATGTGACCGGCCTCGAGATCAAAGTCAGCGCCTCGAAGCAGACTCCCGCACTGGGGTCCGCCATGTTCGGCGCGGTGGCGGCGGGAAAAGCTGCCGGCGGTTACGACTCGATCTATGAGGCCGCCCGCACCATGGCACACCTCAAGGAAGAGACCTTCAAGCCAATCCCGGAAAACCAAAAGATCTACGAGAAACTATTTGCCGAATACCTGCGCCTGCACGATTATTTCGGGCGCGGTGAAAATAATGTCATGAAGACCCTTAAGAAGATCAAAGCCGAGGCCAGGCATGCTGCTTGAGAAACTGCGCCAGGAAGTCTGCCGCCTGCACGCCGAATTGCCCCGCCACAACCTGGTGGCATGGACCAGCGGCAATATCTCGGGGCGGGACCCGGAGAGCGACCTGGTGGTCATCAAACCCAGTGGAATCCGCTATGAAGACCTGACTCCCGAAAACATGGTCGTGGTGGACCTGTACGGCAGGGTGGTCGAAGGCAGCTATAAGCCCTCCTCGGACACATTCGCACACGTCTACGTTTACCGCCATCGAGCCGAGGTCAACGGGATGGTGCATACTCATTCCACCTTTGCCACCGCCTGGGCGGCTGCCGGCAGGCCCATTCCGCCAGTGCTGACCGCCATCTGCGATGAATTCGGCGGTCCCATCCCGGTGGGCGCATATGCTAAAATTGGAAGCGACGAAATCGGCAAGGAAATCGTCCGCTCGATTGGAGACAGTCCGGCCATCCTGATGAAGAACCACGGTGTTTTTACCGTGGGGAAGACTCCCGAGGCAGCCGTGAAAGCTGCCGTGATGGTCGAAGATGTGGCCCGCACGGTCTTCTATGCCCTGCAGCTTGGCCAACCGGATGAGATTCCCGCCGAAGAAGTCGCCCGGGCTCATCGCCGTTACCTAGAAGAGTACGGGCAATCTCATTGACGAGGGTTATTCCAAAATGACTGAGCTCCAGGAACGTGCCATCAACACACTTCGTTTCCTTTCTGCAGACATGGTCCAGCAGGCCAATTCAGGCCATCCAGGCCTGCCGATGGGCTGCGCGGCGATCGCTTATACCATTTGGACCCGCCACCTGCGCCATAACCCGCGCAACCCGGCCTGGCCGGACCGCGATCGTTTCATTCTCTCCGGCGGGCATGGCTGTGCATTGCTCTATTCCCTGCTCCATCTCACCGGCTATGACCTCCCCCTGGAGGAGCTCAAGAAATTCCGCCAGTGGGGCAGCAAAACGCCCGGCCACCCCGAATACGGACTGACCGCGGGCGTGGAGGTGACCACCGGTCCGCTGGGGCAGGGCTTCACCAATGGAGTCGGGTTTGCAATTGCAGAAGCGCACCTGGCGGCCGAGTTCAATGCGACCGGCCATGAGGTCATCAACCATTATGTCTACGCCATCGTGACCGACGGTGATTTGATGGAGGGGATCACTTCCGAAGCCGCCTCGCTGGCCGGACACCTGAAGTTGGGAAAGCTGATCTACCTTTACGATGACAACCATATCTCCATCGACGGATCAACGGACATCGCCTTCACCGAAGACCGGGTCGCCCGCTTTGCAGCTTATGGCTGGCATGTACAGCACATTGATGACGGTAATGATGTGGAAGCCATCGATGCGGCCATTAAGGCGGCCAAAAGGGACCTGCGCCCGTCTTTGATCGCCTGTCACACCCATATCGGCTTCGGACTGCCCACCCGCCAGGATACAAACAAGGCGCACGGCGAGCCGCCCGGTGACAAGGAGCTGGACGGTGCCAAGGACAAGCTCGGCTGGCCGAAAGAGCCGCGCTTCTTCATCCCTGAAGATGTGCAAACCTTCTTCCACAAGTCGGTCGAGCGGGGCCGCGAACTCGAAGCCGATTGGCAATTGCGCCTGAAGGCCTACCAGGCCTTCTTCCCTCAAAAACACCTCGAGCTGCAGCGCCGCCTGGGCGGGAAGCTGCCTGGAGGCTGGGAAACCGCTTTGCCAGTATTTCCGGCAGACGAGAAAGGCATGGCTACCCGGATCGCCTCCGGGAAAGTCATCAATGCCCTGGCGACCCATCTGCCTGAACTGCTGGGCGGGTCGGCAGACCTGGCCCCCTCCACCAAGACCTGGATGGAGGGCCTCCCGGCCTTCCAGGCCGAGACACCCGAGGGACGCAATTTCCACTTCGGCGTGCGCGAACACGCCATGGGAGCCATCGTCAACGGCATGGCGGTCCACGGCGGGTTGATCCCCTTCGGGGCCACCTTCCTGACCTTTGCCGACTATATGCGCGAACCCATCCGCCTGTCAGCCCTTTCGCAATACCCGAGTATTTGGGTCTTTACCCACGACAGCATCGGCGTAGGCGAAGACGGGCCTACCCACCAGCCGGTGGAGCAACTGGCCTCCCTGCGGGCCATCCCGCACCTGGTCGTGATCCGCCCGGCAGATGCCAATGAGACCGCCGTTGCCTGGAAAGTGGCAGTCGAACGCCGTCACGGCCCGACCCTGCTGGCCTTGACACGCCAGAATGTCCCCACCCTTGACCGGACTCGCTTCGCACCGGCCGCAGGGTTGGAGCGCGGCGCCTACATCCTGGCTGACCTGGGAAACGGTACCCCCGGGCTGATCTTGATGGCCTCCGGCTCCGAAGTTGGACTGATCGTGGCGGCCGGGGAGCAACTGGCGGCCCGGTCTGTGAATGTTCGCCTGGTATCCTTTCCATCGTGGGAATTGTTCGCTGCGCAAACTGCGGAATACCGCCAGAGCGTCCTGCCGGAAACGATCAAGGCCAGGCTGGCAGTCGAAGCAGGCGTTCCCATGGGTTGGGAACGCTGGACAGGGGACGGAGGCGCGATCATGGGGGTTGACCGCTACGGTGCGTCCGCCCCGGTTGAAATAGTTTATCGCGAGTTCGGTTTTACTGTTGAAAATATTGTCGAACATGCCCTGAGTTTATTGAAATAGCATTTTCTTCTCCTTGGAAACGCAAGAGCCGGGATCGGGCGCCCGGCTCTTGCACTTTAAGGGAGAAAGCATCAGCCCGGCTCTTCTCGAACCGGGCTGATCTCGTGACTTGCATACTTTTTCTGAAATTTACGGGGTTACTGCAGGCAGTTCAGCCGGGGCAACCGTATTGAGCGCCTTGATCTCCCGGAAAGTCAGGGTCCAGACGCTGGATTCATAGATCTTGACCCAGCCGCTGACCAAAAACAGCGGGGCAAATACGATCGTGAGGAAGAACGGCAGGGCGATGATGAAACCCACAATCCATGCCAACACTCCATTTATAAAGAGGCTGGTGATCCCGAAGGCGATCAAGCCGGGAATGGCTGCCACGATGATGGCCGGCACGGCCAGGATGATATACGCCGGGATGAGCAGGAAGAAGACGATCACCGTGGCGATCCCCACGCCAATGCCAACCCCGAGCATGATCAGCCACATCAAGACGGCGCTCTTCCAGTTGAGCTTGAACATTTCCCAACCCTTACGGAAGGAGTCTCCCACGCCGGTGTTCTCCAATGCAGCCATGCGGATGAAGAACTGCCGTAAAAGGCCAAGCAGGACACCCAGCACGATCATGATGAAGATGAAGAGGAAGAAACACCCTATGGAGGCAATCACGCTGCTCGCGATGGCAATTCGGCTGCCGTTAACTACGCTGAAGAAGACTGCCACTCCCAGACCCACCATGATCGCTACAAAGATCAGGAAAGGCACGCTGGTGATCAAGTCGATCAGCCACATGCGGAAGGCCCGCCGGCTCCAACCCAATTTCCAACCGGCCCGGAAGCCGACTTTTTCTCCACTCTGCTCGTAGCCGTCCACCATGCGAATGACGGCTGCTTCAGTGGGGTAGCGGATCAAGGCAAAGACCGCTCCAACGATGAGAATGAAGATAAAAAACGCGATTCCTATCCAGACGAAGGTCCAGACGTGCTGGTCAGGGTGCTGCACAAGCGGTTCAAGATTCTGCTGGAACCACTGGTTGAGCCGCTGAATATCCGGGTTCGAGCTCTGGCTGGGAATCGTTCCATTGTAGCCGTTGTTAATATTCCCACGGAGCCCGGAGCCGCTGCTGCCAGTGCTGCCGCTGGTGCCGCCGGCGAAAATCGCCAGCAGGATGCCGAAAATCCACAGGACCCTGTAGCTCCACAGGATATGCCAGGCACGTTTCAAAATCTTTCCAAAATCGATCATGGTACACTCTCCTTTTTTATATACTCGGGTTCTTTGTTTGATTAAGACCCGTTTGTTCCTACGAATGGAAGGGCAAAGCAGATAGAGGCTGGGCTTCAGCTGCCTGCCGGCGTTTCCACCACAGTCCCAGCCAGATCCAGTACACCAGGGCGATGCCGGCCTGTATAAGCAGTTGCACCGCCAGGCTTGTCCCGAAAACGCTGAAATTATTCAGCAGGTCGAGGATGGCCCGGCTGTTCCCCTGGATCTGGTTGCCGAACAGGCTCATGCTGGCCGAGAACCACAGGCTTTGCCCTGATCCGCTCTGCAGCCAGGCGGTGGTATTCCCAAACAGCCCGGCCAGGTCAGCGGTGGAAAACAGCGAACTCACGGTGAAGACGGCCTGCACGAAGACCCAGGCGCCCAGCATTCCCGCGGGCACCAGCCACCAGATGAAGTCCAGCGGCTTCCGGCCCGGAGCAGCTCCAGCTCGCCGCGGCAGGCGGCGTGACTCTTCCTGACCGCTCAGACGAAGCACCATGTTGGACGCAAAGCGATCAGCGGGCATGAAGGACTCAACCGGATAGCTTTCCTGCAGCAGCCTGGAAAGATGGCGCATTTCTGCCAATTCCTTCCGGCAGGCTGCACATTTTTCCAGATGCTCTTCCACCTGGCGCAGGCGCAGGCCGTGCAGTTCACCGTCCAGATAAGCACCGAGCAGGTCGGTCACATGTTCAATCATGTTCGCTCTCCATTTGAAATAAAACACCTTTAAGGGTCTCCCGCAAACGGGTACGGGCATAATTCAGGCGGGACATCACCGTCCCAACCGGGATCTCAAGGACTTTGGCGATCTCCTGGTAAGACAGCTCGCCGTATTCCCTCAAAACCAGGACGGAGCGGGAGGCTTCGGGCAGGCCTTTCATGGCTTGCTGGACAAGCGCCATCCGTTCCTTTTCTATCAAAGCCGTTTCGGGGCTTGCGGCCTGGTCGGCGATCATCGTGACTTGGTTCTCCTCGAGCGATTCTTCCGGTTTTTTACGCAAGACATCCAGGGCGGCGTTAATGGCGATGCGGTACAACCAGTTCCGCAGGGGAGCTGATGGCTGGAAGGTGGGCAAATTCACCCAGGCCCGAATGAAGGCTTCCTGGGTTGCGTCTTCAGCCAGGGAGGTGTCGCCGCACATGCGATAGACCACGCCGACTACGCCCTGATAATGACGCCGAACAAGCTCTCCGAAGGCATTGCGGTCGCCTTGCTGGGCCTGTGTCACCAGGTCCCTTTCGGTTACCGTTTCCGCCAGTGTTGTTGCCACCAGTCGATTCCTTTTCTATCTTGTTGTCTGCGTTCTCTACTTTCACCATATTAACGGGATATGCTTTTATTTTATTCGGTATTCCGGGAACCTGTTCTCTTAAGGAAGGCCTCGTTGAGGCAACAGGGTCTTGGAGGCGGGCATGATACAATCCAGCGAGAGAGCCCTTAGAGCGGCTAACCAAACCTCGCTCTGGGCGGCGTCCTCGCCGCCGAGGACGGCGGCGAACGCAGTTTTGTCAGGGATTCTTATGATCATCGAATTAAAAGCCGAAAACCAATTATCCGAGCCCGAACGCGTGGGGCTGGAGCGGTTGTCGGCGGAGGCCTTTCCTCCAGACGGGACCGATATGCACTGGTCCAAAAGCGACTGGCATGTGCTGGTGTGGGAAGGGGACGAGATCATCAGCCATGTGGAGATCGTCAATCGCCTGGCCGTGGCAGGTGGAATACCCGTCCGTCTGGGCGGGATCGGGGGCGTTTCCACATTAAAATCCTGGCGCAAACACGGGCTGGCCGAGGCGGCCTTGAAGGCGGCTGGTGAACATCTGCGGCATCCGCTGGCGGTGGACTTCGGCCTGTTGATCTGCGGCGAGGCCCTGGTTCACTATTACAATAAACTCGGTTGGAAATTGGCCGCCAACCGGATGTGGATCGAGCAACCCAAGGGCAGGGTTTTGTTCGAGGCGCTCATCATGATCCTGCCGGTATGCAAAACCGTCTGGCCGCAGGGAGAGATCGATCTGTGCGGGCGGCCGTGGTGATCAGAAAGTTGTTTCATGAAGCAGGCGAGGAGGAGTAATGGACAAATTCGAGGAATACAAATTACTGAACGAGCGCGCCCAGAAACTGTCGGAGCGGCGCCAGACCACCACCCAGACCTACCTGACCATTAATACCGCCATCTTTGGGGCAGTTGCCTTCCTGATCAAGGACTCCGGCCTGCGGGGAGGGGCCCTGGTCTTGATCGTCCTGCCCTTGTTCCTGGTTGGCATCCTGGCCTGCTTCATCTGGCTGGGGATCGCCAAAAAACTGGAGAAATTCCTGGATTGGCAGTACGACCGCCTGCGCGAAATGGAGCAGGAAATACCGGGCAATTCCATGATCCTGACGCGGGAGAATAAAGAGTTTTATGAACCGACTCCCGGCAAGAAGAAATTCAGCTTCACGTTGCAGGAAGCCTGGCTGCCGCGCCTGCTCATGATCCTTTTCAGCTTGTATGGAGCCTTGATGATCCTGAGCGCTATTTTCAGCTGGATGTAAAAGGCTGCCCTCCGGCCGGCATGGCAAAATAATCCGCTTCGCATGAATCAAAAGGAGCCGCAAAATACGCTCGCGGCTCCCTTTTTTATTTTCTGTGAGATCAGGCTGGCTTCAAGCTGACCGGCTGTTGGCGGATGCGGTAGTTTCCGTTCTTCGCCAGCACCTGGGCCAGGAATTTCTCGGGAACATCCACCAATGTATGTTTATCATGGATATGGATTTTTCCGATGGTGCTGCCAGGGATATCGGCATGGAAAGCAATGGTACCGACAATATCGTTGGGACGGATGCCGTGCAGGCTGCCCATGCTCAAGCTAAGGCGGACCATGCCCGGTTCATGCGAGACCCTGTCGCGGTCGGAGGAATCCCGATGAAGGCCGCCGCGTTTGAAGTCCCTGTCTTTGCGGCGCGGACCCGCATCCTGCACTTCACTGACCGAAGCGATGGGGCGTTGTTTCTCATCGGCGCGGGACAGGCGCAAGGCAGCCGCGGCGATCTCCAGCGGATCGTGACCTTCTTCCACCAGCTGCGCCACCAGCTCGCGTTCACGCGGGTAGCGGGCGCGCCCCAGCCAGACTTTTACCTTCTCGAGCAGTTCATTCTCACGGCGGGCCTTGATATCCTCCACCGTCGGCAAGGTGGTTTTCGTCAAGGGGCGGCGGATCAAGGACTCGATCTGGCGCAGCAAGCGCTTTTCCCTGGGCGTAACCAGGGAGATGGCGATGCCGGTCTTACCGGCGCGCCCGGTCCGCCCGATCCGGTGGATGTAAATCTCCGGGTCATCCGGCAGGTCATAGTTGAAAACGTGGGAAATATCTTCAATATCCAGGCCGCGTGCGGCGACATCGGTTGCCACCAGCACCTTGATCTGGTTCTGGCGAAAGCGGTTGAGAGTACGTTCGCGGGCTTCCTGGCTCAAGTCGCCATTGAGCGATTCGGCCGGAAATCCACGCCGGGATAGTTCGTTGGAGAGTTCCGCCGTACCGGCGCGCGTGCGCACGAAAATCAGGGCGCTGGCAGGAGGGTCGATCTCGAAAAGCATGGACAACGCGGCGGATTTGTCCGACTGGTTGACCAGGTAATAGCGTTGTTCGATGGCCGCCACGGTCACCTGTTCGCGCTGGATCAGGATGGGCTGCGGTTCGTGCATGTAGCGGTCGGCCAGGCGGCGGATGGGGGCCGGCAGGGTGGCGGAGAAGAGGGCAGTCTGGCGCTCCGGGGGAGTCTGCGCCAGGATGGTCTCGATATCTTCGATGAAGCCCATCGAGAGCATTTCATCGGCTTCATCGAGCACGACCGTTTTTACGTGGCTGATGTTGAGGGAATTCCGTTCAAGCAGGTCGATCAAGCGGCCGGGAGTCCCGACCACCACGTCCACGCCGCGGTTGAGCCGGCTGATCTGCGGGCCGTAGGGCTGCCCGCCGTAAACGGCCAGGACGCGCACATCCTGCACCTTGCCGTAATCATAAAAGGCATTGGCCACTTGCAAGGCCAGTTCACGGGTGGGACAAACCACCAGCGCCTGCACATGGCGTTCCTGAGGACGAAGGTTGTTTAAAATGGGCAGGGCAAAGGCAGCCGTTTTTCCGGTGCCGGTCTGGGCCTGGCCGATCACGTCGGCCCCGCTCAGCATGAGCGGGATCACGGCGGTCTGGATGGGCGTCGGCTCGACGTAGTCAAGCGCGGCGATGGCCTGCATCAGCTCGGGACGCAGGACCAAGTCACTGAATTGGGTAGTCATCAATTTCCTCTTCTAAAATGTCATTCCGAGGGACAGAGGTTATTCCCAGCCCGAAGCAATCTCCTGCTTGCAGAGGATTGCCGCGCTGCCCAAGGCGGCTCGTAATGAATGGTTGATGGGACGTTCTGATGACTCCACTGAAGTTCTTGCGACTCCGAGGCGCTCTCACGGGCGCTCCGGCCCAACAAAATAGCCCGGTCATTTCTCCGGGCCATCATCTGAAGTATCAAAACAATTTCCCTGGTGTGGTCGCTCCACTTTCGAGCGGCACGGGAGTATACCACGGATTGTTGGAAATTGGGAAATAGCAGCAACCTCCAGATGGCTGGAACGCATCCGACAAATGGGGGAGGCCAGGGGAATTAATTTTGTACTACAATTGTCCGAATTTCACTTCACAGCCGCCTCCATAGCTGCTCCTGTATAGTAAGCCGCCGCAATTGCGGCTTTCAACGATACTGGTCGCACAGGACCTTCGATTAGTATAAAAAGGAGATGCCATGTTCATTGATTTTAACGACCCCAAGTTGGAAAACAAACTGCGCGCCCAGGAACAGATGTACAACCACCTCAGGGCAACCGGCGCTGAAGCGCCTGCCAAGATCATCAGCCTGACGGATACGGGCATCCGCATCGGGGAAGACGCGTCCATGCTGCAATTCTACGTGGAGGTTTTTCCGGAGGAGTTGCCCGCCTTTAATGCCGCCACCCAGCAGGCCGTCTCGGACAATTCACGGCCCAAATTTGCGGCCGGGCAGACAATTTATGTCAAATACGACCCACAAAACCCCAAGCAGGTGGCGGTTGACCACATCCCGGTGGAGGCGCCTGAGAAAGTGGTCGTTTGCCAGTTCTGCGGTGCAACCCAAACGCTGGCCGAGGGCCAGGCGGTTTGCAACTATTGCCGCAAACCACTCTTCTCGTAAAGCTTGTCTTAGCCTGTCGGAGGAGCGACCTGGCCGGTCGCTTTTTTGTTTTCATTTTTCCCCAGGAGCATCTATAATGTATAAGCCATGCTTCCTTCCCGTTTTCTGGAGAAATACCTTGAGAAAACACCTGCAGCCCTGCAGGATATCATCCTCGAACTGAGGAATATCATCGTCGCGGTTGCGCCGGGCGTCACCGAGAAAGTACACAGGCGCGGCTTCAGTTATTATTACAAGGAGCGGGGCGGCCCGGTCAGCGCGGGGGTCTGCCAGATCATTATCTTCGAGGACCATATCCGCCTGGCATTCATCCATGGGGGATTCCTGCCCGATCCAAAGCATCTGCTCGAGGGCGAGGCGATATACAAAAAATTTCTCCGTTTACGCTCTTACGAAGAAGCGCCGTGGGATGATTTGAGGGACCTCATCACCAATTCCTCCCGCTTCGATCCGCGCACACTTCAGTTCCAATAACACCCATGCAGGATCAAGAACACTTCTTCCCAATCGGCTGGTTTCCATTCTCTAATCCTGCATGTTGTGGTTAAATACTCCTGCCATGGATACTAAAACGCTGCACGTGCTCGAATATCCCAAGATCCTCTCCCGCCTGGCGGACTTCTGCGATTTCTCGGCCTCGGCAGGACTGGCGCAGTCGCTCCAGCCCACGCCCGATTTCGAAGAAGCCGTGGCCCGCCTGGCCGAGACGACCGAAGCCCGTAAACTGATCGTCACCAGCGACGTGACCATCGGCGGGGCGCACGATATCCGCGAGCAGGTGAACCTGGCCGCCCACGGCGGCGTGCTGGACGCCAAGGAAATGCTGGACGTCCAATCCACCCTGATCTCCATGCGCAGCCTGCACCGCTTCTTCGAGAAACACGCCAAAGAATTCCCAGCCCTGGCCGGCATCGCCTACCGCCTGCCTGCCCCGGTCGGACTGATCGAGGCCATTTCACGCTGCATTGCCGATAACGGCGAAGTGGCGGACAGCGCCTCGCCGAAACTTTACGACCTGCGCCGGCAGGTGCGGGTGGCGCACGACCGCCTGATGACCCGCCTGCAGCGCTACCTGACCAACTCGTCCACCGCCTCCAAGCTGCAGGATGCCGTCATCACCCAGCGGGACGGGCGCTACGTCATCCCGCTGCGAGCCGAATTCAAAGGGCAGGTCAAGGCGATCGTCCACGACCAATCCTCCACGGGGGCGACGCTTTTCGTCGAGCCGCTGGCGGTGGTGGAACTCAATAACTCCTACCGCGAGGCGCAGATCGCCGAACGGGATGAGGTCCGGCGCATCCTGACCGAGCTTTCGGGACAGGTGGGATTGCTGGCGGATGAGATCGTCCCCGGCGTGGAGGCCCTGGCCGAACTGGACCTGGTCTTTGCCAAAGCCAAGTACGCCGATGAGATCGGGGCGAGCGAGCCCCTCTTGAAAAAATGGTCGAAGGTCAAAGGCCAGACGTCAAGCGGTCCTGACCTGCCGACGATCCAACTTCTGCGAGGGCGCCACCCGCTGCTGGAACAGGCGACGGTGGTGCCAATCACCATCGACCCTGACCCGGGGACTTTCGCGCTGGTGATCACCGGTCCGAACACGGGCGGGAAAACGGTCACGCTGAAAACGGTCGGGTTGCTGGCCGTCATGGCCCAAAGCGGGCTGCACATCCCGGCCCAGTCCGGCTCGGAGCTGCCGTGCTTCCAGGCCATCTACGCCGACATCGGCGACGAGCAATCCATCGAACAGTCCCTCTCGACCTTCTCGGGTCACATCACCAATATCGTCCACATCCTGAAGAAGGCAGACCGGCACTCGCTGGTCATCCTGGATGAACTGGGAGCCGGGACGGACCCGCAGGAGGGGGCTGCGCTGGCGCGGGCGATCCTTTCGAGCCTGCTGGCACAGGGCATCACCACTTTTGTGGCCACACACTATCCTGAATTGAAAACCTTCGCCCACACGACCCCCGGCGTGGTCAACGCCTCGCTGGAGTTCAACGTGCAGACGCTGCGCCCGACCTACCGGCTGACCATCGGGCTGCCCGGCCGGTCGAACGCCCTGGCCATCGCCCAGCGCCTGGGATTGCCGCAGGAGATCATCGAGGCGGCGAAGGGCGAGATCGACCCCAACGACCTGCGGGCGGACAAATTGATCGGCGACATCCACCGGCAGCGCAAGATCGCCTTCAAGGAGAGCGAAAAGGCCGAGAAGGCCCGCTCGGAGGCCCGCAAGCTGGAACGGCAACTGGAAGAGCGGTTGGAAAAGATCGAGGAGGAGCGCCAGAAGGTGCTCCAACAGGCGCGCGCCGAAGGCGAACTGGAAGTGGAGATCTTGAAGGCCCAGTTAAAGACCTTCAAGGATGAATTAAGAAAAGCCCGCCAGCCGCTGGAGGCATTGGAGGCGATCAAGGAAATCGAGGAAAAGGTGGAGGTCGTGGAGGAAGCCATCCAGGAACCGGTCAAGAGCAGACGCCGGAGCGTTCATCCCAGGCCAGCCTCCCGAATCCAGCGTCCGCTGGCCGTGGGCGATAAAGTGGTGCTGCAGAGACTTGGCAACGAGGGGAAGATCATATCCTTGGACGAGGACGAGGCGGAGGTCCAGGCAGGGGCGCTGAGGCTGCGGGTGTCGCTGGAGGAATTAAGGCGGAAGGATGAGGACAACGGGGACGGGGGAGAGGAGACCGTGGAAAAACGTAAAAAGCAGCCTGTTAAGGACGAACCCGCGCCCATCGTTCGCCATGCTTCCCTCCTGGCGGCCTCGCCCGGCATCGAGCTGGACCTGCGCGGGCAGCGGGCCGAGGAGGCGCTGGACATGCTGGAGACTTACCTGGAAAAGGCCTATATGAGCGGGCTGCCGTTCGTGCGCATCATCCATGGGAAGGGCACGGGCAAGCTGAGGCAGGAAGTGCGCGGCCTGCTCAAAGGTCACCCGCATGTTGCCTCGTTCGAGGAGGGAGGGGATAAAGAAGGCGGGTCAGGTGTGACGGTGGCAAAGCTGGAGAGAGATTAAGTTGAAAGCAGGGGGAAAACGTCAGCCAATGGCAGCCAGGAATAAGCGGTTGACGATGCAGCAGCCCAGCAGTCCACCCAGGACCGTCCACAGGCCGGGCTGCCAACTGTTAGCAAAATAACCCCCCACCCAAACTCCCATCGCCACCCCGCAGACCGTCACGATGAAAGCCAGGGGCCAGCTGGCGCGCACCCGCGCCAGCCTGCGCTCCCTGTCTCTCTCGCGGGAGCCATGCACACTCATGGTTGCCCCCACCACGGCGGCTTTGCCGTCGCGGTCGAGGAAGAGGCGCTGTTGACCAAAGCCCGCCAGGGCAGAGAGACCCAAAGGGAAAATCGGCAGGTAAAGCACGGAGAGGTAATCACGGCTTAAGTAGTCGATATTTGTGCTTCCAGACTCGACCCGCATATTGCGAGCCTCGATGAACCGGCTGAGGCGATACGGCCAGATACCGGTGCCGAAGTAACCAGATGTGCCTTGGATCACGGTTGCTCTCCTTGGAAGAGGCGATCTACTCCCAGTATAGCAATTTCATGGAGTGAATACAACCCGCCGGGTACCCCGTGTTTGTATCATCAGCGGTGGGCGAGTTAGAGAAATTGGTGGGACAAATGATATATCCGAGACAAGCTCACGATCATTCTGATTTGGTACCAGCAAGCATCAGGCCAGTCTGCATACCCGGCCAGGTTTTGTAGCCTCTCACCGTGCGGGCGCGCATTTTCATCCGGCCAATGACTTGCTCGGTGCCATTATTGGTCCAGGGGATCTCCGCATCGGAGTAAAAAGCACAGTAGTTTTCCCAGGCTTCGCTCAACCGGATGAGTAAGTCACGCAGCTGGTCAACAGGAGTAAGATGATCCATCCCTTTCCCCCTGCGAACTGCCACTTGTTTCCACAACGCATACAGGCGCCGATCGCCATCGGGCGGCAAGTCAGTGATCAGTTCCTTGATCTCCTCCACCACCCACAGCCACTCTTGGGGGAGTGAATTCTGTAATTCCTTCAGTGCTCTTCCCACCCAACGGCGCACATGAAATTGGCAAATTTGGTGCTCCAAGTTCAATTGCCTGGCAATTGTTCGGTAGAGGGCCAGATCATCGGTCACAATCACGCTCACCCCCAGTCTTTGGACGAGCGGTTCCAACCAACGCCGGATGGCCTGCAGGTCATGTTCGTCTACATACCCCACTGCCACCGGCTGGCCTTCTCCAAGGTCGACTGCCACCATGACTGGACGCTTCTCTCCCCACCCCAATACATATTCTCCATCCACCCCCAGCACCCGCACCGGCTTCCACTGGTTTTGCTTCCCCAGCTTTTCCGCCTGTTCCTGTGCATCCCGCCAGACCGTCATCGCACACAGGCTGATCCTCAAACCGCTCAAGATCGTACTCACACCCCGATAGCTCAATCCCATTCTCCAGCAGATCACTGCAAATAGCCGCAACCGCTCCGTCTGGTCCGCTCTCGTCGTCCCTTCTGGATAATGTCGGAATGTCCGCCCACATCGGCAGCAGCGATACCGATACACACGCACTCTTCGACAGTGCGTATCTTTCACCGGCTTCGTCACTTCTCCCCAGCGCTGAAATGTCTCCCCACCACAACAGGAGCATTCCTGCGGCCGTTCTTCGGTCTTTCTCTTGACATCTGGCAGTTTCAGGACAAGAATAGTCATGACGAGCTCCTTGCAGACGTGTTCTCAGCAAACACTATCTTACAAGAAGCTCGTCCTTTTCGTCAAAACCCACCGCTTATGTTACAGTCACGGTACCCCCAAAAATGCGGGTTATGGAACGGTCACCATGAAGCGACGATCATCTGGCCAGTTTCGTAATTTATGGGAAAGACGGACAAATGTTATATTCTACGCTTGCGGCAAATCGTTGTTTTTTTCTATCCTTGGTCCGAAAGCGTCGATCAGAAGGCGCTGGCAGATAAAGGCAACCGTTGCAATAAAGCGGGAACGGGCGGATTTATCGGTGGCTTTGCCGTTTGCCTCGAACCAGGTCTGATCGAACAGCCGGATCAGCACGAGGCCCTCACATAATTCATTCACTTTCTGGTCTGTAAAAGATGCCATCAGATCGCCGCCGGCAAAGTGGTTGCGGATCTCGGCGATCTTGATCAGATCATCATGGATCGGCCTGGCGATCAGACCCAGGGAATGAACAATTTCGGCGCGAGACTGCAATTCACCCAGGCTGCCCTTCTCGGGTCCGAGAAGTTTTAGCGTGAGGGGGGTGGTGCCCAGCTTGCGCTTGATCAAGGTGCCCAGGCATTGGTCCAGGTAGGAGGTGCCGACCAGCACAGCCGCCAAATCGGACTCTTCATTCATCACAAAGAGCAGTTCCTTCATATCTTCGGACAGCGAATCAATTGACCCGGGTGTTTTTGTCATGGTGCTCTTTCTAAAGCCAGCAAGGGTGATTAATTGCAATGGAATTCATTTTCCCACGAACTATACCACTTTTCCACTTCTCCGCAAACAAGAATACAAAAGACGACCATGAGGTCGCCCAGAGAGTTTTAAATTCCCGGCAGCAGTATGAGGGCGGGGCAGGCAAGCTCTTTTTTATGGCGTTGGCGTGGAAGCCGGGGCCAGGGGCATGTTGGCAATTTCTATCCGGCTGGCATCCAGGAGGCCGTGATTCGTAAATGTGCTTGTATCGAGCAGGTGGCAGTATTCATCCGGCTGGGATTGGCTGTACTGGACCCAACGCTCTCCGGGCTTCATCCGGTAAACCTGGGAACCGATCTGGACGACAATGGTCCCGTCTGCGGCTGCACTGAAGATGGTGAAGATTGATTTCTTGGGGTTAACGGGAAGACTTTCAATGACCGTTAGGTCGCTGGAAGCACCGCCGCCCATGTCCCCGGAATGACTGAACCCATACCCCATAAAACCGACCGCTTTCGATAAATCCAACTCCTGCGGAGCGCCTTCCGAATATTCCCGCGCGGGCTGCATATAGCTTACGAGTTTGCCACCACTGATATAGTACATCGGCATGTCGACCATGGACGCATACGGGCAGGTGCCGTTCGAGCTGACCCCATTGCTGTCGGACCAGGCCTCCACCACCAAATACTTGCCGGACGGAATATCATTCGTGCCGGCCGTATAAGTCCCGGCGAGTTCGAGGGCGGGGGTAGGTCCCATATCAAACAGGGGGGTTGCTGTTGGGGGGGTTGCCGTGGGGGGTGGTTGCTGTGGGGATCGGCGCGCAACCGGCCACGGAATAAGCCGCCACCAGTAGAACGATCAAAAGAAGGACAATTCTTTTCCGGGTCATCCTTTGGACTTCCTTTTATTCGATGCGCTGCCAGGCGCGGGCGAAGCGGAGGATGCGGCTGCGGATGTAGAAGATGTCCGGGTCGGCGATGGGACGCTGGACTTTGATCAACTGCATGGCCTGGTCGGGATCGTATCCCAGGGCGATGAGGATGGAGGCGCCCATGGCAACGCCGCGATGGCGGCCCTTCTGGCAATGGGCATAGACTTTGCCACCGTCGTGGATGGTCGTGAGGGCGGCCTGGACACCGCGGATCAAGAAGCGGATGGGGATGACCAGGCCGGGGTTATCGAAGGTGGGGAGCCAAAGGAAACGGAGCGGGGGGGTATGCCTGTCGGAGAATGGGCGCTTTTCGATGCGCATGTTGATGACAAGCTGTACGCCCAGGTCACGCAGGAAGTCGTAATCGATGGCGCTGGGGGTGTCGCCGATAAAGAGGTCGTCGGTGATGCGGGAAAAATCCATGGGGGCAATATTACCATATGGGACATGCGCTGGCAATTTCAGTATGGTTTCAAAATTAAATTTTGCGGGCTTAAGCCCGCACTCCATATCAAGGGGCGGTGACCGCGCGGTGGACGAGGTCGAGGGCCTGCAAGGCGGAGAGGCGGTGGATGGCGGCGGCAGTAATGGTCAGGTAGAGGTCGCCCTGGTAGGCGGCGTCGGGGCGGGTGTAGAGGCCGCGGTTGGGCAGGTCATCCACGGAGGCCCAGAAGTTCCAGAAGGGGAGGTTGTACTCCACGGCCAGGGCGGCATAGGCGGTGTTGACGCGGTCGTCCAGTTCCCGGTCGTCGGCCTTGGTGGCCAGGATGGGGACCACCCCCTTCTTGATCAACTGGTCGATGATCTTGCGCATGTAGTCGGCGTTGCGGTTCTCGTAGTGGGTGCCGACATGGATGATGACGAAGGAGGGTTTATGCAGGCGCAGTTCGCAGAGGAGGGGCGATTCGTACTCCGTACAGGTGAATTTGTTCTGATGCCAGGCGGACCACAAGAGCCCGCCGGTGGTGGTACCGGGTTTGACGGTGGGGCTGAGGCGGTTGAAGGAACCGGTGAACCACCTGACGGTCTCCTGCAGGTCGGGGGAGAGGGAGGCGACGGCAGCCGGGTCGGTCTCGTAAACGCCCATGAAGACGTCCGGCTCAGACTGGCAGTCGCCAAAAATCGAAAAGGAATGCGGGTCGTTGCCGAGGCCCTGGCCGATCTTGTAGATCAGGCGGGCGCGGTCCGTCACAATGGGGAGGACGGGCCAGTGCTTCCAGTCGGCGGGGTCGAGGCCGAGGGAGACAGGCAGCGGGGTGGGACCGGCGGGCAAGACCGGCGAGGGTACGAGGGTGTCGGCGGGGAGAGGCGTCTCGGTGGGAGGCAGGGAGGGCAGGGGGGAAGGGCTGGAGGTGAGAGTTGGTGGAGGGGAATAAGGGGGGAAGGTAGCCAGGGTGGGCAGGGGGACGGCCAGGAAGGAGGGCTGGCAGGCAACCAATAAAAGGACCAATAAAAGGGCGCCGCGGCGAAGGAGCATAGGAGTGATTTTACTGCGTTTTTTTCTGCAGGGTCACGATAATTATGGTAGGGTCACGACCCCCATAACTGGGGGCAAGTTTTATCGTGACCCTACGTGGCGGGGTTCTCATTGTCATCGTTCCAATTGGCCGGGTTGGCGAGGATGTAACCGGCGATGCGTTCGTAATCGGCCTGGTCGCGGAGGATGTGTTCGTAATAATTCCGTTGCCAGACCGGAATGCCCGAATTCATTCACGTCAGCAGGTGGATAACGTTTGGCTGACAATGGATTCAAGGATGGTGGGCCATGATCGCACCCGACGGTCGGCCCGTAATGTTTGGGTAGGGGCGACCCCCGACAGGACCGTCGGGACAGGCCGACGGGTCGCGCCCTACGGTATACCACCATCCTGTGAAGAATTCAAAATCCCGTGGACATGATTTGGCATGACCACAAAGGCCTCCAATTATACCTTGGACACTGAAATGGGATTCGTTCCAACATTCCTCGGACAATTCTCCCCGGCATCGATCAGGCACCATTTCCGCCTCGACAATCTGGCCAAAAAGGCATTCCCGGCCACAAGGTGACGACAGTGACGAAATACAGCCCGGCCTGGGAATAATCATAGTCTTTTAGACGGATGGAGCGGCGGTGATGAAGAGGGTCGATCTCCATGTTCTTGACCTTTGTTGTTATGGGCGAATCTTTGTTGGGGCACGACCCCCATAACTGGGGGCAAGTTATATCCCAAGCAACGGGACTTTCGTGCACCAACGGATAAATCGCGCCTTTATGGCCACAGATCGGCGGAGACATCGGCGAGGCCGAGGGAGGCCAGTTTGCCGGGGAGCGGCCTGCCTGTGAGCGGATCCCAGCCGCGGGCGGAATAATAGGCAGCCAGCATTTCTTCCAGCGGGGGGACGTAGCCGGCCGAAGGCCCGTCGGGGTAGGGCTCGAGCAGCGCTTTGGGGAGTTTATCGTTGGCGCGGGTCAGGCCCAGGCGGTTGTTGACGGCGCGCTTGAGGTTCCAGCCGCGCTCACCGGAGCGGAGAAGTTCGTCCACGCCCATATCGTAGCCGCAGGCGGTGTTGACCAAGGCCAGCACCGTCTCCACGGGAACATTGGCAAACAGGCACATCACCAGCGCATCGGAGACGGTGCGCCAGTCCTGGTGGCGGGCCACATTGGCGGATTTCTCGGCACCGGCACGCATGGGGAAATACTGCAGGCCCAGGCTGGCTTCGGCCTGGCCCCAGTCGACGAAGAAATAATCGGACTGGTTGTGGTCGGCGCCACGGGGGCTGGTGGCATAGACGAGGGCCATGCCCGAAACGCCGCGCGGGTCATGGTAGGCCACTTCCAGGCCGTTGACCTGGACGGCTTCGGCCTCGGCGCCGAAATGGGCGGCGAAGCGGCGCGACCCCTGGGCCAGCCACTGGCCAATCCCCTCCTGGTGGGCCATCAAGTGGAGCAGTTTTTCGACCACGCCAGGGTCGGCCCAGCGCAAGGGGAAGCCGGTATCGGCTTCGGTCAGGACTCCCTGCTCAAACAGGTGCAGGGCCAGCCCGACCGTGTTGGAGGCGCTGATGGTATCCATGCCGTAGCGGTCGCAGATCTCGCCCAGCCGCACGATGGAAGGCAGGTCGTCATTCAAAATATTGGGGCCGAAGCCGACAATGGTCTCGTACTCGGGACCTTTGCGCTTTTGCCCGTCCTCCAGCCGGACGACGCGCCCGCAGGCGATGACGCAGCCGTGGCAGGCGCTGTAGCCGGCCAGGATGGTCTCGGCCATGGTCGAGCCGGAGATCTTATCCACGTTCTCGAAAGTGCCCTGGTGGTAATATTTCTTCGGCATGGTGCCGAGATAGTCGGCGTAATCGGCCACGCCGGCCGTCCCGAGGGCGTGGGTGACCTCGGCGACATTATCCGCCTTCACCTCTTTATTGGCCTCGGAGCGAAGACGGTTAAACTCGTCCGGCAGGGCCAGGGGAATCTTCTTCGATCCCTTGACCGCAATGGCCTTGAGATTTTTCGATCCAGCCACCGCTCCCAGGCCGGTGCGCCCGGCGGTGCGGCCGTGGTCGCAAAACAGGCCGGCAAACAACACACCGGTCTCGCCGGCGGGGCCGATGGTGAGGACGTGAGCATTGGGGTGGCCGATCTCGTTTTTGATGACGGCCTGGGATTCGTAGGTGTCTTTGCCCCAGACTGCCGCAGCATCCCGCACTTCCAGCCGGCCGTCGTCCAAGCAGAGGTAGACGGGGCGCTCGGCCCGGCCGGTGATCCACAGGCCGTCATAGCCGCAGAAGCGCAGCTCGGCTCCCCAGGACCCGCCGCAGTTGGACTCGGCCCACAAGCCGGTGGCGGGGGATTTGCCGCAGACGACGAAGCGGCCCACCGCCGGTCCGATGGTGCCGGAGAGGGGGCCATTCAGGAAGAGCAGGGGCGAGGCGGGGGAGAGGGGATCCAGGTCAGGGGTGAGAAAAGGATACAGGAGGCGGGCAGCCAGGGAAGATCCGCCGATGAAGAGACGTTCCCAGTCCGGGGGGATGAGGAAGTCACCGGTCTCGCCGGTGGAGAGGTCGATCTTCAGGATGGGTTGCATAGGGACCTAGAGGATCTCGTCGACCACTTCCCTGGCGCAGCGGACAAAATCCAGCACGGTGGGGACGTTACGCATCATCATGACCATGTTGCCCTGCACGTGCAGCTTGCGGGTCATCATGGCGGCCATGGGATCGAGCTGCCCGGTGAGGACCTTGACGATGTTGTCGTAGGTAGCCGTCAGGATGAAGGCGGGCTTGAGGCCGTCGAGGCCGGACAGGACCGCGACCTTGCGGCATTTTCCGTGCCAGAGGTCCAGGTAGTAATAGAGCCTTTCCGTCAGCGGACCGGCGGGGTCGATGACGATGGCCATATCGCCTTCCCACTTGGAGGCGATCTTGGCGTAGCGCTCATCGGTGTTCAATTTTTCATCCAGGCTGTTCAGCCATTCGGGACTGGGAAATTTGACCGGCATGGGGGCTTCCTTTCGGAGAGGTATTTAAGCGGGGATTATATCAAAGGTGGGGGAGTTAGGGCACGACCCCAATGGGGGGATACGGCCCCCATGTTTGGGGGCAAGGTGGCCGTGACGGGGCACGATATATCGTGCCCCTACGGAAGGCGGGAAAGCCTCGGCGGCTCGATATAACATATTTTGTCGCGCAAATATGGAAATGCGGTGCGGTCCGCGAGCGGGGGAGGTGGTGTCAGGCTGTCTTTGTTTGTGTAACCTGAGGCTCTGCCTCTTTCTTTCCTTGACGAATCAACCAGGTGCCACCGATCAAGACTATGAGACCCAGGGGGTTCGGAAACCAGCCTTCATGGACGTCGCCGGAGACGTAGAGAACACTGGCCGATGAAGCCAACTCCTCTTGTATCAGGCCATCATTTCTCACTTCAAACCTGCTTGTAAGCACAACCCATGGATTGAGAGTAGCGAAACGAGTTGTCGTGTAGGTTTGGCCGGGATTGATTGCGTGGCCGTTGACGGATAGCATTAGTTCGTCCCGCCTGAGGCTAAGGGGGTCAACTCGAATCTCATTCTGATCGCTTGTCCCCCAACCATAGATCCCACCGCCACTGATGGCTTGACGAGGCCAGATACTGATGCAGTAAGCCAGGCGTGTATCTGAAACGATGGCCGGCTGGTCTATCAGCTGTCCCATGCAAGGAAAATCAACAAACCCTATCGGTACGACCTGATATAACGCTATAGCCAAGGTGATCAAAGAGATAACGACAAGGATTACTCCGAGAACGCGTTTGGATGAAGGTCGCATGAACAATGTATCCTGACGAGCGGGCGAACGGATTGGCTCCCCGCACCTTCAAAGTATTGGGGGGCAGGCAGCGGCGGAGCCGGGAGGACACTCACCATTATCGCGCAATTCTGGAGATGGGGTGCGCGGTTCGCTGGCGGGGGAAAGATGCCGGGCACCACTTTATTGGCAAGCCTTTACTTTCTATCTATAAACCAATCCGCAAATTCAACTGTTATTGGTTCGTCAGTGTCAGAATAAGCGAAAAGTGCCACTTGCAATTGCCGGTCCTTCAATTGAGAACCATCCACCTTTGGTGCAAACCGCTCCCAATTTACCCCATTATCGCCATAAGCACAGTACCACGAATCAGCCATGCGCTCAATTCTAAGATAAATGGTATCCCCAGAATAACCTGTCCGTTGCCCTCGGCAATCCACCAGACGCCCAGCGTCCGTAATAGATTTTGCGATGACCACCCAATCTGGAGGAAAAACCGAATTGCCTGAAACCAGGCGACTATCTGTTGGCCGGATTATAAGTCCTGCCATCTGAGCCGTAGGAAGTGTCGAATATGGAGACTGAAAAACAACTTTAACTTGCACCTCAAAATCGCCAGCAAGATATTGTGTGTAATTGATCATAGGAATACCGGGCCAGGTAAACGGGCCGGCCACTAAATTGATGGTACCGGCGGACAAAGTATATTGGCTCAACTTGGAACTACCGGCTTCCCATTGCAAATCCGCACTGAGAGTATTTAAGTTGTCAAGGGAGTTGAAAAGTATTTTCCCAGAATAAGGCGTCGGGATTAAA
Organism: uncultured Chloroflexia bacterium; assembly: GCA_963831885.1. Lineage (GTDB taxonomy): Bacteria > Chloroflexota > Anaerolineae > Anaerolineales > Villigracilaceae > UBA877. Next base: position 343,583 of record CAWHSJ010000010.1, read on the forward strand.
TTTGAGACTGATGTCGGAGTGTCTATCAGCGTATTTGTGGGTGCAGGCTGTGTACCGCTTACTGGTTTAATTATGGCCGCGATAAGAGTAAATATTCCCGCTATGATAGCCCCAATAATAACGAATATCCCTCCTATGAAAGCTGCTTTGACCCCCACCCTTTGGTCAGAAAACCAACCAGACATGGTTTTTTACTCCTTCCCTGTCCAATCACAAGCCACCCAACCAGGCATTCAGCCATCCTGTGGCAGCGAGGCTTTACCTATTATCGCGGAAATCTGGAAACGTGCTGCGGTTGCGAGCGGGGAAGAAAAGAGCCCTTTCGGCCAGAGAAGGGCAAGCTGGCAATTATAGCTCATGATGCGAGGGGATTGCCACGCCGCCGAAAAAACATCGGCGGCTCGCAATGACAGAAATTGTCGCGCAATTATGGAAATGTGAGGCGGGGCCGCCAGCGGGGGAGGTGCAGGCGGGAGGCTGCCGCAAAAAAGCTCCTTGCGCGACGACGGACCCCGGTCCGCCGAAATAGCTTCAAAGGAGCAACCAAGAAAAAACCAGCGTTCAGGCTGGTTTATTAAACTGAAAAAGAATCCTCCTCCCGGCAGGGCCGACCAGCAGGAGGCGGATTCCTTGTAAGCGGGGAAAAAGATTAGAAGCCTTCCCGAGTCACACCCAGGCACAGCAGAACGAAGGCGATGATGACCAAAAGGAAGGCAGCCGGCTGCAAATAGGGCACATTCTGTGCGAACAGATGCACAGCGTAGACAACTACGCCGACAACCGCGATGATCACGGCAATATATAACGTATTTTTCTTTGGCGGATTAAGTTTCATAGGTCCATTTCCTCCACATAGATGATTGAACGAATATCCCTGCCTCGCCCTGTGGCAAAAAGCCAGTCATAGGTGAACAATTTTGGCCCCGGCGCTTTCGACACGGAACCTGGTAGCTACTAATCTGTGACAAAGGGTTTGTCATAGAATTATACACCTGCCCATTTTCTTAAAACTTTTGCCCACCCATTTCGAGCCAGCGAAGAAAAAGATTTCAACACTAAGAAGAGCAATGAGGACTAACGGAAACAGGGTTAGGAAGAAGACTGCTTCAACGGACAAAGCCAGCAGCCGCCGTTCAGGGTCATTTCACGTTTCGCCTGCTCCATTCGTCACTCTTTCCTACGCCAGCACAGATCTCTCTTACCTTATAATGACGGGCAGGTAGTTCACGTAGCTGTTATAGGCCAGCCAGGTGGCGATGCGGCCGTCGGACTGAACTTCGTTCCATATCCCGGCGATATAATCGCCGTTGGCGGCCAACTCCAGCCCGCCGCGCCCGGCAAAACTGGTGGCGGGGGAATGGATCACGCCATCCGGGCCATTGCCCGTGCTATAGAAATAAACATCACCCCGCGAGGGGGAAAGCCGCAGATGTGCCAACCGATGCTCATATAAGTGCCGCTCACCAGCACCACCTGCGGGTCGCAGTCGGTCGTGCCTGCGCTCAAGGCAGTGTGCAACGGAATGGCGGAGGCGGTGGGGGCGACAGCACCCCCGGAATAATAGAACGAGAAGATTTCGGTCCCGCTGTAGTCGCTGTTTTCGGCGGAAAAGGCAGCCACCGCCCAGGCTGACCCGGCGGTGAGGGAGGGTGTGCCATGAATTTTCCAGCTTTTCCCGGCGGGCATATCGACCGTTCGTCCGCCTCCGTTGCCAGCGCAATTGGCCGGATTACAATAAAAGATGTCCATCCGGTCACTGCCGCTGCCGGGGGTATTATCGACGGATTGCAGGATATGGACCCAGGAGTTATCGGTTTCAACGGCGATGGCAGGGGGAAAATAGAGAAGATTAGAACCGAATGACAGGCTGTGGACCATATCGGAATTGACCGCACCATAATTGTCGTTGTAATAGGCATTGCTGTTAGCGCCTCCGGCATTCTCCAGCCAGGTCACGTAGAGCGCACCGGAAGAACTGACTGCCGCGCCGGCATGCCAACGGCGAAGGGTGTCGGTGGCAGGGTCGGGATGCCCACTGACCCAGTGGCAGGGATTGACAGCAGGGCTGACCTGGCAATAGCGCAGCGCGCCGCCGGTTGCGCCGTTGGTGATCTCGTGGACGGCGTAGACGGTTTGGCCGCGCCCGACCACCACGGGGGCGGAGAGACTATGGGTGCCAAGTTCGAGAACTTGCAGCGTAAACAGGCTGGCGCTGCTTACGTACCAGGTGGAACACAGGCGCGTGTTGGGATCATTGTCCGGGCAGTTTTGCCAGGTCAGATAGGCTGTGCCGGAGTTCGTCACGGCGATATCCGGGTTGCGGAAAAGGTAATTGGTGGAGGGCAAATAGGCTTGATAAGCCAGCCTCACACCCATTCGGCGGGCTTCGTAGATGACACGGCAGGCCTTCCCCGTGGCGATATCACATTCGATGTGGGCAATGTGCTGCGCGCCGCTGGCATCCACGGCAATCGCCAGCTGGGCATCGTCAGTGGATTGGTAAGGGGCGCCGGAAAGCGGGAGCGGAGCCGGCGCGGGTAAGCCGGCCGGACAACCGGTCAACAGCAAAGCGCAGAGGAGCAGGATAAGGAGAGCAGAGATGCGTTTCATTGGATTTCCTCCTGGCTACATGGGCTGGCAACATGGGCATGCTGAATTATTATAGCCCGGTTTGAGGCAAATGCCAGAGGCGGGGTGGTGATGGCAGTCAAAGCCTGCCATCACCACCCCAGACCCCGACTTTAGGAAAGCCGTGTCGTCTTTCTCTTTCCACGTGCAGCTGTTCCTGGCCTGGCCAGGATGGGCCACGCAAAAAAGTACGCCCCGACCAATAAAGTCGGGGCAGTTCCCGCAGTTTAGGCGGGACGGACGAAGGGGCTTCCATTAGCGGGAGCGTTTGGACTGTCAGGCGGGCTGTTCGGGGCGGAATTGATACCTTTCCAAATTCGCGGCGATCACCGTTTTGTTCTGGTCGGTCAATTCCAGAAATTCAATGCCGGTGTCAAAGAAGTGAGAATGTTCCTGCTGTTTGCACCATTTCACGCGGGTGGGAATGGTCATGCGGGTGGCGGGGAGGTCAGGGGTCTCATGGAATTCGACCGTCAAAGTCATTTTCTTGTCGATCTCCGCCGGCTTGTTGCCCACCAGCTTGGCGCCGTGCAAGGACATATCCCTGAAATAACCCAACAGTCTTTCACTATGAATATCGTATACCGGCGTGAATTTGATCAATACCTTGCGTTCTTCCCTGCGTTGTTCATCCATGCGGGTCTCCTGTCAGGTATAGGTGCGGCGGTAGTAACTCTATTATCGCACAATTCTGGAAAGGTGGTGAGGGCCGCGAGCTGAAGTCCAGACTTAATTTCGGACAATTTAATCTAAGGCAGTTGGAACCTACTCTTTGAGCCTCCCAGCCGACCTAAGTTTCGCTTAAGTCCTTACATTGAGGTGTCTTTGCAGAGTTAAAGCCCTCACCCCTACCCCTCCCCAAAAATCGGGGAGGGGTTTTGTTGGCAAAATGGAGTTGGAGCGACAAAAAGCGCCGCTCCAACTCCATTTTGCCTGATTAATGCTATATGTCCGATCTGTTCTGTAAATAGCCCTCGATTCTCATCATTGATGGTGTACGCCATACATGAGGACTTATGTCCGAAGGTCAGCAGCGAGCGGGGGAGCAGCGAGCCTTCATAGCTCGATATTGCTGATCCCTGCACAAAGAACACCTGCCCTACGGGCGGTGCAGGCCGTGCGGGACAAGTGCGGCGGCGGGCAGCCTAGCGGTTGAAGATATCTTTCCAGATTGCTTCGGCCACCTCCGCCGAGGTCAGGCGGGTGGTATCCACTTCCTTGCCGATAAAGCCGGCCCGCGCCGCTTCGGCCTGGATGCGGTGGAGTTCGACAAAGCGGCCTAATTCCCATTCCAGTTCATTGCGCCGCCTGGCCTGGATGCGCTTGGCCTGTTCTTCCGCGTCACAAGTCAACCAATACGTGTGAATGGCCGGATCGAGCGGGCGCAAAAGGTCGAGCAGGGCCTGCAGCGAAGCGGGCGACTCGAACACATAGTTGATCACAAAATTGCGATAGCCGTTCTTTTGATGGAAACCGACCAGGAGTTCCAGGGTGCGGTAAAGGTGGTCGATGCGGGCATCGTCGTAAATCTCGAATGGGTGAACGTCCCCGATGTAATCGGCGTCGAGGTGAACGGATTTGTCGAACTTCCAGTGCAATTCATCGGCCACACTGGATTTACCGACGCCCAGGGAACCATTGATAATGATGATCATACCAAGCCCTCTTATCGAATCCTGCGGGAAAATCCGGCTGCCTGAGGATTATTCCACAATTTTACTTCAAGGGAACTTTATCACAAGAGCAGGAGTCTATATCACAAACGCCGAACTAGAAGGAAAAGAGAAATCCGGAGGTGCCTTATGCGCAAGCTTGTTCTTTCTTTAATGTTCCTGTTATTGATGATCGTGATGGCCACGTGCAGCATGACAAAGGTGCAGCCAACCCCTGCCCCGGCGGAGACCCGGGTGGAGCTGATCGTGACGACCACGCCGTAACCACGTTCGATGCTCTGGTTTACAACATATACGTTGACCCGAAGAGGCAAACAGGGAAAAGAGCTACGCCCTATCCCCATGTCCGGGGGGCAAGGCCCCCATGTCTGGGGGCGAGACCCCGTCCCTCCCCATTTTCACAGGCCGAAAATGGGGAGGGAGCCACCCGCACAACAATACACCTGCCCTTTGGGCGGCTCAGGCGCAGTGCAGCACAGGTCATTGCAAGAATTGAGATTTATAATGGCAGTATCTAGTGCCAGGCAGTCTTTTCCCCGCAGGAACTAATTCGACCGAACCGAAGTCTATACAACATTATCCAAAATATGCCGGGAATAGTGGAGGATTGGGTATGCGCAGGGCTGCAATTCCCTTATTCATCATTTCTTTAGTTGGCATGATAACGGCAAGCTGCAGCCTGCCGGAAGCAGCGCCAGCGGCCTCTCCGCAAGAAAACCTGGTAAAGACGATCGTAGCCGGGACGATGGAGGCGTTCCTATCGGCAACGCCGGTCCCCAGCCTTACGCCCGTGCCCTCTCTCACTCCCACGCCCGCACTGCCGCTGCCTGTCCCACCCGGATGGGGGGTCTACTGGAACGAGGAATACGGTTTTGCCTTCAGCCATCCGAACCTCTACGACTGCCATCAGTCCTTTGGTTATCCAGAAATAGACGTGAGTTTGGTGGCGAGCTTTCTCCGCAAGGATGCCTGTCTTTGGCGAACTGATACTGTTCGGGACGGTTTAAACGTTGAGGTAAAGTTCAACAGCGAGGGTCTCTCCATCCGAGAAATCGCAGATCAAATGGAATATAGCCTGAAACAGCCCGGCTACCTCACTGGCCCGGACGTATCCATATCCGAAGAGCCAATCCGCTCGACCGGCCAGGACGGTATGCTGGTGACATGGAATTATTTTTATCAGGGGTCTACTGCTTTTATTCCATTCCCCACCAGCCAGAAGATCCTGGTCATCAGGATCGACGCGGAAGAGAAGAGCGACTTTATGGAGACCGGCCGGCAGATCCTGGCTTCCCTGCGCTTCGTCGATCCATCCCCGTCATTGGTGGCCATGGCCACTCAAACGGCTGAATTCTTCCTCCCGCCGACTGAAACGAGCCGAGTAGAATACACTAACATAAATGAGCTTTTGACCCATGCGCCTTTCCGCCTGTGGCTGCCTACTTTTATGCCCGAAGGCTTCTCTCCAACCAAGAATTGGGTGGCAGAATATGCCGACGGCAGCCAGCAAGTGGGGCTGGTCTATACCGTACCCGGAAAGTCTGTCAATAATCCCCTCAAGCAGTTAATCATTGTCACAACGAAAACAAGCCAAGGAATTTCATTGGAATCCTTATTCCATTTACCTGACGTGGCCCCGGAAACGAACCGTCCCAATCCGATTGATTTAATCAATGTTCATCAGCAAGATGCCTATTACTGGATAACCTTTCCCCCCGGTGGCGTTACCAACGTTATAGATTGGAGGGAGGGCGGAATCAATTTCCATATTTCCCTCTACAGCGACTGGGCTTCCTTAGAGGGAAACATTGGCTATCAGCCTACAGATACCATTGAACAAATTGCTAATAGCATGCACCTGCATTAGTCAATCTCCTGAAGGCGCATTAGATAATTCGTCCGGCAGAGGAAAGAAAACGAGATATAATCTCCCGCTTAAGAGCACAGGCCATGTATAGACCAGATGTGTTTTTCACCACCACTACGACTACAACTCCCGCCCCTGTTTGAGCGGACTGCAGGCCGTACCTGGAATGATCATAGGCTTCCGAAGTCCGCTCGCTTCGGGAGTTTTTTGTTGGAAATGAAGAGAATAAACCACGATGGACACAACGTACACGACGGAAAAGATTAATATCTTTTATGAAGCCTGTCAGGCAACAGAACCGCTCGGAGTTGGAGCACCGAAAACAAAAAGAAATTAAAAGTTTTAACCGTTGTGTCCGTCGTGACCGTCGTGGTAAATAGTTTGAATGCTTTTTATTATATGGGAGAGATGATGGAAAATTATCAGGGCGTACTACACCGCTATCAATTGCTGCTGGACCTGCCGCCGCATACGCGCACGGTCACGCTGCTGGAAGGGAATACCCCGCTCATCCCGGCGCTGAACCTGGCGGAACAGATGGGAGGCGGGTTCGAGTTGTTCGTCAAGTACGAGGGGTTGAACCCGACCGGTTCCTTCAAGGACCGGGGCATGACAGCGGCGGTCAGCGAGGCGGTCGGGCGGGGGGTCAAGACGATCATCTGCGCCTCGACGGGCAATACGGCCGCTTCGGCGGCGGCCTACGCGGCCCGGGCCGGCATGCGGGCGGTGGTGCTGATCCCGCAGGGCAAGGTGGCGGCGGGCAAGCTGGCAGGGGCGCTGGCCTACGGGGCGGAAGTGGTGCAGGTGGAGGGTTCCTTCGACGACGCCCTGAGCATGGTGGTGCAACTGACGAATAAACATCCCATCTGCCTGGTCAACTCGCTCAACCCCTACCGGATCGAGGGGCAGAAGAGCGCAGCCTTCGAGATCTGCGACGTGCTGGAGTCGGCGCCGGACTGGCTGTGCCTGCCGGTGGGGAACGCCGGCAATATCACCGCCTACTGGGCCGGGTTCAAGCAATATGATGAGCTTAAAGGGACGGGCCTGCCGCAGGTGCTGGGGGTGCAGGCGGAAGGGGCGGCCCCGCTGGTGCTGGGTCACCCGGTGGACAAACCCGAGACGGTGGCCACGGCCATCCGCATCGGACGGCCGGCGCGGGGCGAGCAGGCGCTGGAAGCGGCGGAGCAATCCGGCGGGCGCATCATCGCCGTCAGCGATGGGGAGATCCTGTCCATGCAAAAGGCGCTGGCACGGCTGGAGGGGGTGTGGGTGGAACCGGCTTCGGCGGCAGGGCTGGCAGGGCTGGCGCATGAGATCACAGCCGGGCGCTTCGAGGCCAAAGGCAAGCGCATCGTGGCCATCTGCACGGGGCACGGCCTGAAGGATCCCGAGATCATCACCAGGGAGATGACCAAACCAGTGGTGGTGCAGCCGCGGCTGGAGGCGCTGGAGGAGGCGATCCTTTCATGAAAAAAGTCATCGTACGCGTGCCGGCCACCACCGCCAACCTGGGCCCGGGCTTCGACGCCCTGGGGCTGGCGCTGGACCTGTGGAATGAAGCGGAATTCAGCGTGGACCCAAGATCCCCTGCGGGGGACAAAAAAATAAACCTTTCGATCACGGGGGAGGGCTTCGATACGCTGCCCCAGGACGAAACCAACGCCATCGCGGGGGCGGCGCTGCAGTTATACAAGCTAATGGGGAAAAATCCGGACGGTTTGAGCATCCACTGTATCAACCGCATCCCGCTGACCTCGGGGATGGGGTCCAGTTCGGCGGCGCTCCTGACCGGGATGCTGGGCGCTAACCGCCTGCTGGGCAACCCCTTCCGGCGGGAAGAGATCCTGACGATGGCCACCCAGAGCGAAGGCCATCCGGATAACGTGGTGCCGGCCATGCTGGGGGGGTTGGTGGCTTCGGCGATCAAGGATGGGGAGGTGGTCTCGCGCAAGCTGATGGTGAGCCCGATGTCCATCACCGTGGTGATGCCGGATTTCTATTTCCCGACCAAGGCCGCCCGCGAGATCCTGCCCGAATACGTGCTGCGCGAGGACGCCATCTTCAACCTGAGCCGGGCGGTGCTGGTGATCAAGGCGCTCGAGACGGGCGACCTGGCCCTGCTGGGGGAGATCATGGAAGATTCGCTGCACCAACCCTACCGGCTGCCGCTCATCCCGGGGGCACTGAATGCCATCAAGGCTGCCAGGAAAGCCGGCGCCAACGCGGTGGCGCTTTCGGGCGCAGGGCCCAGCCTGATCGCGTTCTCCGGACAGCCGGCGGACACCGAAATCGGCCTGGCCATGAAGCGGGCGTTCGAGCAGGCGAAGCTGACGGCGCGCATCTTCCCGCTGAATATCAGCCACAGCGGCGCCAGCGTGATCGAGAAGTCGGTGGAGGCGGAACCCGCGGGGGGGACGAAGGGCGGAAGATGGTGTTGTGGGATAATGGGACGAATTAAGTCGTAAGACGAAGAAACGACTGAAGTCGTTAGGGTGGTAACGACTAAAGTCGTTACTACGAAGCGTAGCATTTCTCATGTTATCCAGTCTTTTTGGCATCCTTTCTGCATTGTCGTGGGGGGCGGGCGATTTCGCCGGCGGGATCGTCAGCCGGCGCTCGGGCGTTTACCGGGCCGCTTTTTATGGCGAGGCGACCGGGCTGATCTTCCTGGCGGTCATGCTGGCCGTCGTGCGGGAACCGCTGCCGGCCTGGTCCGACCTGGGCTGGAGCGCCATCGCAGGGGTGATGGGGTCGGCCGGGTTACTGCTGCTTTTCCGCGCCCTGGCGGGCGGCAAGATGAGCATTGCCGCGCCCGTCTCGGCGCTGATGGCGGCCGTGCTGCCGGTCATCGCCAGTTCATTGACAGAGGGATGGCCCGGCCCGATCAAGTACGCCGGGTTCGCCCTGGCGCTGGTCGCCATCTGGCTCATCTCGCAGGGGGAGGGGCACCAGACGAAATTCCATCTCCACCTGGCCGACCTGCGGACGCCGCTCCTTTCGGGCGTATTATTCGGGATCTACTTCATCCTGATGAACAAAGGCAGCCAAACGGCAACCGTTTGGCCAATGCTGGCGGCGAGGACCTGCGGGGCATTCTTCCTGTTATGGTTCGCGCTGGCCAAACACGAATTGAACTGGCCCGGGAAGGCCATCGGGCGGCTGGTGTTCCTGAACGCAGCCGGGGATATCGGCGGAAATACTTTTTATATCCTGGCAGGGCAGGCGGGGCGGCTGGATGTGGCGGCGGTGCTGGGATCGCTTTATCCGGGGATGACGGTGGCACTGGCGGGGCTGGTGCTGCACGAGCGGTTGAACCGGTCGCAATGGGCGGGGATTTTTGCCGCGTTGGCGGCAATCATATTGATGACGATGTGAGAGGGGGTTACTGGCGCGCCTATCCCCCTGCCCCCTTACCCTACTGGTAAAGTAACCGAAAAGGAGGTCGAATTCTACGAGTTCGACCTCCTTTTTTCGTCAGCGTCCAGGTGGGACGAGGGCAGGAGGATATCCCAGCCTGTTCAGGGTTATTTTTTGTCGGGCAGGGGGCCCAGTTTGATGCGGGCGAGCAGGGTCTTGTAGCTGGCCTGGTTGGGAGGGTTGATGGCAATAATGGCTTCGATGGCCTGGATGGCGCCATCGCGGTCACCGGCATTGAGCAGGGTTTCACCCAGGGCATCGAGTTTCGCCACGGCATCCGCGGTCCGGTTGGCGCGGCGGTATTCTTCGGCCAGGGCGCGCAGGAGTTGGGGCTGTTGGGGAGAGTCGGCGACCATTTCTTCCAGGAACGGAATGGCTTCTTTGCTCCGTCCGGCTGCCTCCAGGTAAGCCCGCAGGTTCTCCAGTTCATCAGACGCCTGGGAGGGTTGGTTCAGGCGGATATTCAGGTCGATCAGGTTCTTGCGGGTCGAAATATCGTCCGGTTCGAGGGTGCGGAGCTGTTCGAAGACGCGCAGGGCCTGGCGCCAATCCAGGTGCTGCATATCAATATCCGCCATGCGCTGGAGGAGTTTGATACTCCAGGCACGGTTGGCGCCGCCCTGCTGGGCCAGGCGTAAAGCCGTGGTGTAGGTCTTGCGGGCCATATCCAGTTCCGCCAGGCGGTAATAGATATCGGCCAGGTCGAGGTATTCGGCGATGGCTTCGTCCATCTGGCCATGGGCAGCCAGCTGGTCGATCAGGCGGGAACGGGCTGCCAGGTCCATCGGCGCCACCTGAACGATCCGCTTGAGCAGGTCCACTGCCTGGGCGGATTCACCACGGACGCTGTAAGCCTGGGCCACGACCGTATATTTGGCAATGGCATCCTGGGTGCGGCCTTCCTGGATGAGCAAATCGCCCACGAGGGTGTGGAGCGGCAAATAGGTGGGGGCAAATTTCAAATGAATCAAAGGCTTCGTCCATGGCCGAACGCAAATGCCCGGAGCGGGCCAGCTGGCGGACCTTGCCGACCGCTTCGATCACCTGGCCGCTTTGGGCCTGGGTCATGATCTCGGCCAGGGGCATGGGAGGAGAGCCTTCCTCAGACTTGGGCAGCTGTTCGCGCGCCTGGTTCAGGGCATCGCGCCAATTGGCGCGCTGGAGCAGCTGCTGGACGTTGTCACACAATTGCGCCATTTTGTCAGGTTCGGTCTCATGAACCTGCGCTTCAATGATCGGTTCATAAAGCTGGTTGATCTCGGCAGACTGGGAGGGCGGAACGACGAGCGAATCGGCGATCTTAAGAGCTTCAAGATATTCCACCGAGGCTTCAAGCAAATGCTCCGCCTGGCGCTGGGTCTGCGCCATCAGGAGGCGTGCGGCCAAAGCGTAATCTTCGTGTTTGACGGCGGTCTGCAAATGGGCCAGGGCATTATCGGCCTGGTTAAGGCGGGAACAAAGAAAACCAAGTTCAAAGTAGATGGCCGAATCGGTCAGGCCGCCTTCCAGGGCTTTCTCCAGTTCAGTGGCGGCCTGGGCTTCCTGATTTTTTGACTCGGCATCGATTGCCTGGCCGATATGAAGCAAGCCGAGGGATTGCGCGGCCGGTTGTTTCGCTTCGTCGGAGCCGCCGCCCTGGACGATGGCTTGCAAGCCCCGCCGAGGCGACATGGGACTGGCGTCGGCCTCCTCAGACAGGTCAAACAACAATTCCGCCAGGCGGGCGACGGCATTTTTATGGGCTTCTTCAACAGGTTCCAGTTCCGTTACAGCCACCTTGGGCACGGAGGTTTGTTTCGTCTGGGCCAGCCGCAGCGCGGCCGTGCCGCCCTGGGAGCGCATGGGCTTGGGAAGCAATTGCCCGCTCTTGATCATCGCTTCCGCCCGGCGGACTTCCGGGCTGTTGGGCAGCAAATGCACCGCCCGAGCGACCATTTCGGCGGCTTTCGGGGCGTTGCCGGAGCGTTGGAGAAAACTGGCCACCGCCAGGTATTCAGTGGCAGCCTGTTGGGCATGGCCGAGGCGTTCATGGACCATGGCGAGGTAAGAACGGGCGGTCACGTGGTCGGCATCCAACTGGGTGACACGGACCCAATTCTCGAGGGCTTTTTCAGAGTCCTGGTTCTTGATATAGAGGTCGGCCGCTTTCATGGAGGAGCGGATGGCTTCGGGGATCATGCCCAGGCGTTCGGATAGGAGCGCCACCTTCTCCAGGGGAACCGGGTCGTTGGGGGCGGCCTGGGTGGCTTTCTCGTAAACCCTGAGCGACTCGGGGTAATCCTGTAACTCGTACAAGGCCAGACCCAGGCTGGTGAGAGCCTTGGGGTGGCCGGGAATTTCATCGAGGGCCTTGCGATAGGCGGCGGCGGCCTTATCCCATTGCTGGTCCCAGGCAGCCGAATGGCCTTCGCTCATGGCCTTTTGGAAAACGTCTTCACGTCCGGGCATGTTTACTCACCATAACTAGATAATGATACCTTTAAAAGGAATATTTTGCATTGAATTTCAATTGCACGAAATAACAGTTATCGAAAATAATTGACTAGCAAAAGCCAACCGGTCGAGATGGAGGTGAAATCAACCCACCGGCTGAAGCTCATCCCAATTCGAACCCCAGCGGGCTTCGGAGGTCAAGGGGATGCTGAGCGGGTAGGCGGTTTCCATTACCTGGCGGGCATGCCTGACTGTCTCAGCCAGTTCGGCCTGCGGGCACTCTAGCACCAGTTCGTCATGGACCTGTAAAAGCATTTTGCCATGCAAGCCAGCCTGGGCGAGGGCCGAGGGGATGTGGATCATGGCGATTTTCATTATATCAGCAGCCGTTCCCTGAATGGGGGCGTTAATGGCTTCACGCTCCTCGCGGTTCTTCATGGCCGGATTGGCGCCGCTCTTCAAGTTGGGGAAGTAGCGGCGGCGGCCCAGCATGGTCTCCACATAACCGCTGCGGGTGGCCTCCCTGCGAATCCCATCCAGGTATTTTTTGACGCCGGGGAACTGCTTGAAGTAAGTCTCGACGAAATTCTGCGATTCCGCCAGGGTGAGATCGGTGGTGCGCGTCAGGCCAAAGGCCGACATGCCGTAGATGAGGCCAAAATTGATGGCCTTGGAATGGCGGCGCTGCTCGCGGGTCACCTCTGCGAGCGGGACAGCATAGATGGCCGCGGCGGTGGCGGCGTGGATGTCCTGACCGGCGCGGAATGCGTTCAACATGGCCTCGTCATCGGCCATATGCGCCACGATACGCAATTCAATCTGGGAGTAATCCAATGAGACGAGCACATTACCCGGCCCGGCAATAAAGCCGCGGCGGACGCGCCGGCCCAGGTCCGTGCGGGTGGGAATATTCTGCAAGTTCGGTTCCGAGGAGGAGAGCCTGCCGGTGATCGCGCCGACCTGGCTGTAGGAGGTATGCACCCGCCCGTCCTCAGGATGGATCTGGGCCGGCAGGGCATCCACGTAGGTGGATTTGAGCTTGGCAAGCTCACGGTATTCGAGGATCATATCCACGACCGGATGCTGGCCGGACAATTCATCCAGCACACCGGCGGCGGTGGAATAGTGGCCGGAGGCGGTCTTTTTGCCGCGGTCGGGCGGTTCCAGCTTGAGGGTATCAAAGAGGACGGAGGACAGCTGCTGGGTGGAATTGATATTGAAGGTCTTCCCCACGGCGGAGTAGATCTCTTTCTCCAGGGCGGCCAGGCGTTCATTCAATTCCAGGGCAAAAGCGGCGAAGAATTTTTTATCCAGCCGGATACCGGCCATTTCCATATCGGCCAGCACGCCGATGAGCGGCATTTCGATATTGACGAAAATATCCCACAATTTAGGGAAGCCCTTGAGCTCACTCTCCAGGAGCGACATGAGCCGCAGGGTCGTCTCGGCATCGGCGGCGGCATAAGGAGCCGCATCGGCAATGGCCACCTCGGCCATGGAGATCTGCTTCCGGCCGGTCCCGATCAAGGCCTCGATATGGGTCATGCTCTCCCCCAGGCGGGCGGCGGCCAGATTCTTCAGCCCCAGGTTACGCGAGGCGGGGTCAAGCAGCCATTCGGCGATCATGGTATCGAAAGCCAGCGGCCCGGCGCGCAGGCCGTTCCGCGCCAGCATGATGAAGTCATATTTCAAGTTATGGCCGATCTTGGGTATGCGGGCATTCCCGAGGGGAGGGCGTAAAGCGGAGAGGACCTGTTCGAGCGGCAATTGGGTCCCGGAGGTGTGTCCCACCGGAATGTAATATCCCTGGCCGGGTTTCACCGCCACCGAAATACCCACCAGGGCAGCGGTCATTTCGTCGGTGGAGGTGGTTTCTGTGTCAAAAGAGATGACGCTGGCGGCATTCAGGTCCTGGACGAGCGCTTCCAGGCCGGCGGGGGTATCCACGAGTATGGTTTTTAAATTCGAGGGAGGCGGCGGCGCTTCCGCCGGTTCGGGACGGCTCACCAACGGGACGCGGCGGGGCGGGAGTGCGCCTTCACCGAAGAGACTCAATTGCTGCGTCCCGGCCGCGCCTTCGGAGGCCGTACCGGTCATTTTCTTGACCTTATCCACCAGCGTGCGGAACTCCAGTTCGCGGAACAAAGCCTCCACCCGGGCCGGTTCGGCGATCATGGGGCGGGCATGGTCGAGATCCAGCGTGACCTGCAGGTCCGTGCGGATGGCGGCGAGCTTGTAACTCATGTAAGCCGACTCTTTGCCGCTCTCGAGTTTGTTGCGCCAGCGCGGCTCTATCTCGTCGAGGTGGGCATAGATGCCGTCCAGCGAATCGTATTTCAACAAGAGAGCTTCGGTCGTCTTCTCTCCCACGCCGGCCACGCCGGGGATGTTATCGGACTTGTCGCCGACCAGCGCCTTGTAGTCCACCACCTGGTCGGGGCGAACATGGAGTTTTTTGACCACATCCTCGGTGGTGATATAGTTCTGGTCGTCACCGGCAAGATACACGATAATGCGAGGGTCCACCAATTGCAGCAGGTCGCGGTCGCCGGTGATGATCTTGACGCCCAGGCCCTGGCGGGAAGCCCAATGGGCCACCGAGCCGAGGACATCGTCTGCTTCAAAGCCATCCATCTCCAGGCGCGGAATATTGAACGCGTCCACCAGCTCGCGTATCCGTTTGATCTGGGGGATCAGCTCATCGGGCATCTTGGCGCGCGTACCCTTATAAGCCGGGAAAATGGTATCGCGAAAGGTCTTGCCCGTATCGAAAGCGACCGCAAGGTAATCGGGTTTTTCCTGCTCGAAAATGCGGATAAGCTCGCGGGCAAAGCCGTACGTACCGGCAGTAGGTTCGCCTTTGGAATTATGCCAACGGTCAGAGGCAGCTCCGGCCGTGAGCGCAAAATACATGCGATAGGCCAGAGCGTGACCGTCAATAAGGTAAAGAGTAGGGGGCATGCACGACCGCTTCTAAAAGAATTAGCGGATTCAGTGAGCAAATCCCTGGCGCTGGCGCGTCTGGGAGATAAAATCCTTGATCAATTGGCCGGGAGGTGGCTGCGATCCGCCCATGATGAGGTAACCGGCCGCCCAAAAATCGCCGGAGGGATTCTCTTTCTTTAGACGAGGAAATTCCGAGAATATCCTCTCCGAGCTATGCTGGCGCAGGATGCGCATAAGATAACCGGGTGACGTGGCCGGCGGGACATTGGAAATCCACAATAAATATTCCGGGCGGACTGATATATACTCCAAACGCCAGCCGAAGGCGACGCATATTTCAGGCACCCAATCAGAAACCTGCTCGGACAGATCGCCGGTGAGGTGGTGGTGGGGGAGGCGGGGGATCAGCAGGCAGGCGTAATCCAGGTTGTAGACAGCGGGTGAGATGGGCTCAAGGACGATCTTGCGGGCTATCTCGGGAACTGAACTGGGGTGAGTCTCGCCAAATTCCGTTTCCTGATTTTCATTTTTGCGGGGTTTGCTCTTACGATTGATGGCGGCGGATTCGACCGTCTTATCCAGGTCAGGCAGGGTCGTCTCAGAGGTCTCCGGCGTGGAAAGCCGATTAAATGGAATGGCCGGGGAGGACTCGCGGCTGAAGCGCAGCGATTTCCCAAAGGCGAGCGGCTTGGCCTGGCCAGGTTCTTTCCAGGGTCTGGGCGAATCATCCACATCGCTCTGTTTTGGATTGGGGGAAGGGATGTCCGAAAGGATATCCGAAATGGCGGCCAGAGGGGCCTCGTCATCTTCCTCTTCCTCATTAATAGGAGCAGTCTGTCTCTCAGTGGGTGAGGCCGAAAGAGAATGGACCAACTGGTTCGCCTGGGTGCGAATGGTGCTGAAGGGGGTCTCGGCATCGAAAATCAAGGCGAGGACCATGTCGTTGGCCAGGCGGGTGGCGTAAAGCATGTGCTCCGCCGCGGTGGTGTTGAGGCGCAGGAATCGAACCAGGTCATTTTGCTTCTGACGATCCCAGTAACGGGAGACGGCATCGGCCAATTCACGGGCGGCGGATTGAGGCAATTGCCCGGCATAGGCCCACAACTGGTCATTGCGGGTAATGAGGGCCGCCTGGGCGGATGTTTCCAGAGTCAGACGGGTAAGATGCTGGGCGGCCCGGGTGACATCCGAGAGCCAGGGCAGGTCTTCTTCCGGCTGGCTGGGGAGGGGCGATGTAAGGGGTTTTGGTTTGCCGAAGAGGTTGTCCATCATTTCCATCAAGTCTGGCGGGTGAAATGGTTTCTCCAGGTAATTCTCAGGAGAAAGTTCTTCCAGGGTGGAGTGCCAACCGGCCTCTGAGATGACGATAAAACGTATCTGCGGATTGGCCTGGCGCAATAATATACCGATCTCGAGGACTTTTTGGTCGGTCATGCCAGTGTCAAGGAAGGCCAGGGGGCAGTTGGTTTCCATGACGTATTCAATTGCTGTTTTCTTCTCTCCGGACACAAGGACACTAAAGCGCCCCGCCCCTTCCAAACTTTGCCGGACGAGATTCCCGAACCCAATATCTGATGTAACCACCAGCAAGGCTACCATCTTTGTGAAGTGTATCACGGGCCGGGTTTACAAGCAAGTAAGTTTTTTGAATACCGACCCCATATATGGGGGTATAAAAAAAACACACCCCATATATGGAGAGGGTAATAATTTCCAGGCCCAAAATATGGCGGTCTGGCAGAGGATACACGGCAAAATAGGCGGGTGAGAGGCATGATCAATATCTGACGAAGGCGGATCTTATCCACTATGGGGGCGCGGGCCGGGTAATGAAAGCCTGCTTTTGCAGCGGAGAGGCAAATAACGAAAAGCGGGCAGAAAGGAGTCAGTGACAAAATCTACTTAACCCAAGACATTTGTCATTTGACAGGGAAGCGTCGATAAAGTATTTTTAAGCGATTCATTTTATTCTTTCACCAAGGAGTGAACAATTATGGCAATGAAAATTACCGACGAATGCATCGCCTGTGGCGCATGCGTGCCGGAATGCCCAACCGAATCGATCACCGAGGGAACCCCCTACATCATCGATGCGGCCACCTGCGTGGAGTGCGAAGGTCACTTCGATTCTCCGCAGTGTGTAGCCGTTTGTCCGGTTGCCGATACGGCCATCCTCAAAGCATAACGGTCACCATTCATTTAATCAAGTTACCCCTCAGCGGGGTTTCTTGATTTAAAGGGAGGATTTGACTTTGGTGCGTGAGGCAGTTATAATCTTCGCCAGTTGAATATCCAACCTTCGGGGCAGGGTGCAATTCCCGACCGGCGGTATAGCCCGCGAGCACACCAGTGCATGACCCGGTACAATTCCGGGGCCGACCGTAACAGTCCGGATAAAAGAAGGTGGTGACATGACCCAGGCATCTGTGCCAACGGCATTGCGGCACAGAGGTACAGCCAGGGTTAAATTTGCCAAGGCCGCCCCGAAAACGAAACTGTTTTCGGTTTTTTTTATGGCAGGCCGGCCCTGTCCATGTATCTATCCATCCGCCCCGCAGGTACACTTCTGTGAGGCGTTTTTTATTCCTTGACCGGAGTGTTTTTTTGCAGTGCAAGTATTTTATTGTGATGTCCCCATGGATTTAAAACTTCCCCCCAAACCTTCCCAGAATTCCCGCAGCTCGCTGCGCTGGACGGCGCCGGTTTCCCTCCTGGCGGCGGTCTTTCTGTGGTGGTTGATCACACGGTTGACCGACCTGCCGGCTTTTATCCTGCCTTCGCCGGCAGAGGTGGCCGTCCGCTTTTGGAAGGCAATCATTGCTGGCAACCTGCTTGGCAATGCTGCGGCCACGCTGATAGAAGTCCTGCTGGGCCTGTTGGCCGGCACGGGCGCGGCGGTGGTGCTCGCCTATGCCATTGCCAAGTCCCGCCTGTTCGATCAACTGGTATCGCCCTACCTGGTGGCCACGCAGGCCATCCCCATCGTGGCCATCGCACCGCTGCTGGTCATCTGGCTCGGTCCGGGCATGCGTTCCAAAGTATTGATCTGCGCGCTGATCGTCTTCTTCCCGGTGCTGGTCAACACGGTGGTCGGGCTGCGGGCGGTCCCCGGGCCGCTGCATGACCTGATGGGCTCGCTGCGGGCCACCCGGGCGCAGACCTTGCGTTACCTCGAGCTCCCGGCGGCGCTGCCGATATTGCTGGGAGGCCTGCGGATCGGGGCGACTCTCTCGGTCATAGGCGCGATCGTCGGAGAACTGGTCGGGTCAAACCAGGGTCTCGGTTTCCTCATCAACGTGGCCCGCGGGCAGTATGACACCGCCCTGGTCTTTGTCGCCGTCATTACGCTCATCCTGCTGGCGTTGATCCTGTATGGGATCGTCGCCTTTGCTGAAAATAAATTATTGGTCTGGCGGGATGAAAGGCGGTAGAGTGTTTAAGCGTTTAAGTTGGCAGGACAGGAATTTAGAGGAGTTAGCATGAGAAAAACCTTGAGTGCGCTGTTCTTGATCGTATTCTTTCTCACGGCTTGCGGGAAAAAACCCTCCAGCAGCCTGAAACACGTCCGCCTGCCGCTCGGGTACATCCCCAACGTCCAATTTGCCCCCTTGTATGTGGCCGTGGCGAAAGGTTATTTTGCCGATGCCGGTATCCAGGTCGATTTCGATTACTCGATGGAGAACGACATTACGGCCCTGGTGGGGGCGGACCAGAATCAGTTCGGGGTGGTATCGGGTGAACAGGTCCTGCTGGCGCGGGCGAAGGGGCTGCCGGTGGTTTACGTGGCCGCCTGGTACCAGCAGTACCCGGTCTCGGTGGCGGCCAAGGCAGGTCAAAATATCCATTCCCCGGCCGACCTGCGCGGAAAGACCATCGGCCTGCCGGGATTGTACGGAGCCAATTACATCGGCCTGCGGGCCCTGCTCCATGCGGGCGGGCTGAGCGAGGCGGATGTGAAACTCGATTCCATTGGATACACTCAAGTGGAGGCGCTGGCGGCGGACCATGACCAGGCCGTCTCGGTCTATACCAACAATGAGCCGGTGCAACTGCGCGCCAAGGGCTACGATTTGACCGAACTGCGCGTGGCGGATTATGTCAAACTGGCTTCGAACGGCCTGCTCACGAACGAGAAGACCATTGCGGAGGATCCCGACCTGGTCAGAGGCATGGTCAAAGCCATCTTGCGGGGCACTGCCGATACCATTGCCGACCCCGGAAGCGGCCTACCAGACCTGCCTGACCTACGTCGAGAACCTGGCCCAGGCCGACACCGTCACGCAAAAACAGGTCCTGGCGACCACCATCGAATTGTGGAAAGCAGAGCGGCCCGGGTATTCGGACCCGCAATCCTGGGACAATATGCAATCGGTGCTGTTGGACATGGGCCTGCTGACCCAGCCGCAGGACCTGAGCAAAGCGTTTACCAACCAATTCGTGCCGTGAGAACCTTGACCGGCTTCCTTGAGCGGCCCTTCGTCTGCGACGCGCAGATGCAAGCGCGTCTCCGCTCACGACCAAGAACTCTTCGCTTGAAAAACACAAGGGCAAGCCGCTCAGGGCCAAAAAATAATGAAAGAAACTTTGTAACGGCAAAATGGACACCTTGAGGCCAATCCTTACTGTGCAGGACCTGAGCGTGACCTACCCCGATGAAAACGGCGGGTTGGATGCACTCAATTCGGCTTCATTCACCGTCCAGCCGCAGGAATTCGTCTGCGTGCTGGGACCGTCGGGGTCCGGCAAGAGCACCTTGTTGCGCATCCTGGCGGGGCTGCTCAAACCGACTGCAGGGAGGTACACCTTCGCCCATGGACAGCCGAGGATCGGTATGGTCTTTCAGCAAGCCAACCTGATGCCCTGGCGGACGGCGATTGAAAACATCACCCTGCCGCTCGAACTGGAGGGGGTTTCCGGGGCGGAAGCCTGCCGGCGAGCCCAGGAATTGATCGACCTGGTGGGCCTGCAAGGTTTCGAATCTGCCTGGCCGCGCGACCTCTCGGGGGGGATGGCGCAGCGCGTGGCCATCGCGCGGGCGTTGATCCACGACCCGGATATCCTGCTGCTGGATGAGCCTTTCGGCTCGCTGGACGCACTGACCCGCGAGCGCATGTGGACCGAGCTCTCCCGCATCTGGCAGGCGCGGCAGAAGACGGTCCTGATGGTGACGCACTCCATCAGCGAGGCCCTTTTCCTGGCCGACCGCATCCTGGT
Organism: uncultured Chloroflexia bacterium; assembly: GCA_963831885.1. GTDB lineage: Bacteria > Chloroflexota > Anaerolineae > Anaerolineales > Villigracilaceae > UBA877. The sequence goes on from CAWHSJ010000010.1 coordinate 363,761, forward strand.
GCTGACCCAGCGGCCCGGCAAGATCAAATTGGACCTGGCAGTGGACCTGCCTCGCCCGCGGCCGGATGAGATCCGCTATACCTCCCATTTTGGGGAACTGGCCAGGCGGCTGAAAGAAGCCATTGGATAAAATAAAGGCAGCCCGATGGCTGCCTTTTGATTTAAAGAAAAAGGCCCGGATCACCTGTATTTGAAAAAATAATAAACAAGCTTGATGTATTCGTTATTGAGGGTGATCAAGCCGGCTTCGTTTTTCCACCAGCTGGCCCGGTCGAAGGTGGAGTAAGGCACGGCCACCATCTCCAGCGTGACGGGCAGGCCGGACAGTTCCCGTTCAAAAATCCATTTGGCCCGGCGGGTATGGAATTCGGAAGTGACCAGCATGACCCGGCTGATGTGGACCGAATCGATGTAGCGGTGCAATGCCTCGGCCTCGTCGAAAGTGCTGGTGACTCCCCCCGAGAATGGCAGGATAACGATCTTATCGGGGGGAACACCCATGCGCTCCAATATACTCACTGAAATATCAGTTTCATTGGGGACCAGCCCCATCTTGACCGCGGGTGTATCCCTGGTGCGGGCGATCACAACCAGGGGAGCCAGGCCTTGTTTATATAATTCACTGGCCCGGAACGGGCGGGTATCAAAATCGCCGTTGAGCAGGAAGATGAGATCGGCCGGACGCGGAACCTCATTGACGATGAGGCCGTCGGCCAGCGTGGTCAGAATGGATGCACGAAAAACAAAGACCAGGATGACCCCCAGGAGGAAAACACCCCCCATTCCGAGCAGGATGCGGAAGCGACGCTTTTTAGGGGTCAAGTCCGCATCTTTTACCGGCAAAGACATCTCTATTTCACGATCCAAAACCAGCCCAGCGCCGTCAGGGGGATGAAAAACAACAGCACTGCCGTGGTCCCGGCCAGGGCACCGTGGCCTTCGCGCTCGTCGATCAATTTCAGCGCGGGGGAGAAACCTTCCAGCTTCCAGCGCGGGCCGCCAAACCAGGAGAAGAGCACGCCGCCGATCATTCCGCCGATATGACCGAAATTGTCAATACCGCTGGTGCTGAAACCGATCAACAAGTTGATGCCGGCAATGTAGAGAATATTCATCAAAGCCCGCCCGGCGCGGTTCCCGAGCAGCTGCGCGGTTTTGAAGGATGAACATCCCTTCCGCGGCCAACAGGCCGAAGACGGCCGTCGAGGCGCCCAGCGAGGGGCCGGGTGTCACCAGGAAGGAGAGCACGTTCCCGGCATATCCGGAGAGGAAATACAGCAGGGCAAAGCGGGCGTGGCCAAAGCGGGCTTCCAGGCCGCGCCCATATAAGAACAGGGCATACATGTTAAAACCGATGTGCAGGAGGCCGTAAGGCAGGGTCGAATCGTGCAGGAAGACCGGCGTGATGAGCCGCCAGATCTGGCCGGCGCGGATGAGCGAATTCACCTTCATGCCCAAGGCGGCTGCCAGGTCAATTTGGAGCAGGTAGACTCCGGCCAGCTGCAACAGGTAAATAAAGACGGTTACACCCAGGATGACATACGTCACTGTCGGTTTTACATTAGGCACAGCCACTTGAATTTGGCGCGGTTGTTGTGGTTGTGGATATTGTGTCTGCGGATATTGTGGTTCAGGGGGCGGGTTTTGATTCATTTTTCTCCAATAAGTCCTATAAACTTACCTTGCGCGGAATGACCCGCTGATGCTCGGCCGTGATAATCGCCTTGACAGTCTCAACCGTATTATCCAGGCAGCCGTCACTGTTGACGATGACATAATCGAATTCCGTCACCCGCTTCAATTCCTGGCGGGCGGTGGCGATGCGCAGGGAGAGTTCGTCCGGGTTTTCGGTCTTGCGCGCCTTCAAGCGGCTGACCAACTCCTCTTCATTGCGGGTGGTCAGAAAGATCAGCACCGCCTCCGGCGCCAGCCTGCGGACGGTGGCTGCGCCCTGCACGTCGAGCCGCATGACCACATCCTCTCCCGACGCCAATGCATCCCGCACCTGCTGCTTGGGGATGCCCTTGTAATCATTATAGACAAAGGCGTACTCGATCAATTCCTGCGCCTCGATCATGCGGGCGAATTCTTCCTTCGAGACAAAGAAGTAATCTTTGCCATGGATTTCGTTCTCACGGCGCGGGCGGGTGGTGGCGGTAACGACGAAATGTACGGGCAGGCCGCCTTCCTTCATGCCCTGGACGACGCTGTCCTTGCCCACCCCGGAGGGTCCGGAGATGACGATCAAAAGCGGCTGGAGGTTGTGTAAATTAAATTCGACTTCAGACATGGGCTTATTGTAACCGATACAGGTTGAGCAAGTTGTAGTAACTCCCGGGGCTGAGAGTCTGAAGGAGTTTATGAGAGGAATTAGCATTCTCAACCAAGAAGCAGTAAAATACGCCTATGCCGCTCTATGATTACTTTTGCCTGAACTGCCAAAAACGATTTGATGTATTTATGACTTACGCCGAATACGGCGCCAAGCCGGTCACCTGTCCCCACTGCCGGAGCAAAAATGTCCGCCGGCGTCTTCCGCGCGTGCGGGTGGCAAAATCAGAAGACAGCCGGATGGACTCGCTGGCGGGTGATTTCTCCGATCCTTCTGCCCTGGCAGGGTTGGAAAACGACCCGCAAGCCATGGGGCGGATGATGCGGAAAATGGGCAAAGAAATGGGGGAGGATATGCCGCCGGAATTCGACGAAGTGGTCGGCCGGTTGGAGAAAGGACAATCGCCGGAGGATATCGAAAAAGAAATGCCGGACCTGGGGGAGGGTATGGCCGGCGGCGGCGAGGACCTTTAAATACTTCAGGGCGGCCGGATTGGCCGCCCTGTCTGCTTCATCTGCAAAATCTACTTGGCCGGCAGCACATCCACCACCATGTTGGTTTGATCCCTCTGCAAGGTGAATTGGATCTTACCGAAGGTGGTCTGCTGCTGGCCTCCCACGGTGATATTCCCATAATTCTGGGCCATCCAGGTGAAGAGATCCGAGGGTCACTTCCGGAGGTAAAATCCCGGAGAAGAGAGTCGTCGACACGGCGATGCCTTCATCGACGGTGGCCTGTTGGTCCGTGCGGGGGATGGTGACTTTGATTTCGCTCAGGTTGCACGGGTCGCCGATGAACTGGGCGGAGAAGCCGTTGGAGATCGCCGAAAAAGTCCCGGCCGCAGTCGAGGCCAGGGTGGCGGTCGAGGCAGGCTGCCCGTTCACACTGCCATCCGTGAAGGTGAACTGGCCGGTCGCTTGCAGAACGGACCTGGCCTGATCCATTTGGACGCCCAGGCTTCCTGCAGTGGGTGTGCCGACACAGCTGCTGGTGGGCACGACGCTGGCCACGGCAGTCTCGATGGCACCGAAAGCAGTCGGGGCGCTGGTCAACAGGTCGGGAAGATTCGTGGCTGCCTGCTGGAGCTGCTGGATTCCATTGGAAAGACCGCAGGCGAGGATGAACAACATCACAAAGGGAATAATCAATAAACGAGTATGGCGCATATCTATGCCTCCTATTCGGATGAATAATATCACAATATGTCCGGGCGGCAAGATGACCTCGGTCATGGGTCAGGGCCCTGCCGGGGCGATGATCACCAGATGCGGGGAACAGGTGTAGCGCACTTTCAGGGCATACTCGCGATAACCGGGCAATTCCTCCTGCAGCATCTTATCTTCCCGCGCAGTCCGGACCAGGTACAACCGCGCTTCAGTAACTGGGGGGCGAACTTCAGGTATTTACACTTACCTGGATGACCCGGCCTTCTTCCAGCCTTTGCTTTTCCTGCCCTTTGCGCAGGATCCATGCGTCTCCACGGACGAGAGTCGTCTTTTTTCCTTCCACTTTCACGTAAGCATCATCTGCCATGAGGAGGATGGGGTTATCATGAAAAACATGGTAATCCACCAGCCAATCATCTTTCAAGGCGCGGGAAACAACATCCTCGGGGTAATGGACCGAAAAATTAAAAGGGGTGGCGTTCAGCCCGTTAAAATAGCCGGTTTCCACCATATTCATATCCGCGCTGGTGAGGATATTCGGCCCGCACAGGATCGTGCCGGCACTGAAGGCAACCACCGGCATCCCGCCGGTCACTTTTTTGCGCAGGAAGTCGATGATCTTGCTGAGGTGCAGGCGATGGTTGAGGAGAAAGGTGTTCCCACCCGGGATATACAGGAGGGCGGCACTGCGCAAAACGGCTTCCATTTCCGGCAAGGTCATCAGTTCAGTGTTGATCGTTGCCACGCGCGCCAGGCCGTGGAAGGCTTTTTCGGTATATTCCTGCCAGGGTTCCGCCAGGGAGGCCGCCGGGAGATAAGCGACGAGAGGCTCTTCACGGCCTTCCAGGTATGGACGGGCGGCCGCGAGGATATAGCGGATATCCTCCTTGCCGGGGGTGGAGAACAAATGGAGATTCACTTCAGAGGGCCTTTTCGATGGTCTCCCGATGCTCTGCGAAATGTTCGGAAGTGTTGCCGCGCACATAATTCAGGACCGGCTGCTTTTCGGGGTCATCGGGGAAACGCGGTTTCAGCAGCGCTTCAAACGGGATGGATTCCAACCGGGCGACGACTTCGGCATAGACCAGCTTGAGTTCATCCTGCACATCTTCAACGGAACGATCCCGGTTGCGTTCGAAAAGGAACTGGTTTATTTTTTCGAAATCCCAATTTGCGGCCACTTCCGGCGCCACGCCGATAACTTCATGCTCGGGGCGGTTGTCCAGGTGATATCCGATCAGGATCTTCATCCATTCGGACAGATGGGCCAGGTTATCCTTGGGAGACCAGCCGCCCTGATCGGGTGCGAGCATCTTTTCCGGCGAAAGTTTAAAGACCACTTTTTGCAATTCCAGCCATTCGTGTTGGATCTCATCCAACAGTTCGGGTGTATTGGTGGGCAGCACGCGTTTTGCCATTCACAACCTCCATAGCCTGATTTTCTTTAACCCTGGTTAGAACAAGTGTACGCCGAAAAAGTAAAATATGCAAGAAAATGCCTTCCGAGGAGCGGAAAGGCATTAAACCTATACTAACTGAGAAGCTTACGGGATACAGTTCGGATAAGGGTCGGGGGCGGTGTCGGTATCGGTGATATACGTCTCGTCCGGCAGCAGAGGATAATTTGCCCCAAAATATTCGTTGAAGATGAGGCGGAAGGAATTCACCGGCGTGATGGCGGGATACAGTTTTGCACTGCCTCCGCCAGGTAAATAGTACGCCAGCAAATCGGTCTCCCGGGTCCTGCCGTTCAAGCCATGATCGCCCATGAGGATGATAATGGGAGGATTCTTCGATTTTTGGATGATCGCCTGCAAAATGGGGACCATGCGCTGGTCGATATATTGCACCTGGTTTACATAGCCTGTATCTTCATAGGTGCTGTTGATGGCGCTGCCGCGGTCGCCGCTGTAATAGCCCGGGTCGGTCAGGATCTGGCCATCCGGTCCGAATACATAGGGATAATGCGGGATGAAAAGGTGCACATAGGTAAATTTTGGGCCGGCAATGGCGGGCACGTCCACCAGGTGGTCGAGGATAAACTGCGTCGAAATAATGTGGGTGGCGACGAGATCCTTGTTCACGCCTTTCAAGCCGGACAAATCCACCGAACTCGTTGGCCGGTTTTGGGGCTTTACCGAGAAATATCCGGCGATCTTTCCATTTGGGTCGAGGGCATTCAGAATGATGGCAGCAGTGCTCTGCTTATACAGAACCTCAAAGGGGTACAGGTAACTGGAATTGATGGTCGGATGATCCGTGCCGATAAGCACATCCGAATCGTCAAACTGGAGCAGCGGATACTCTTCCTGGAATGCGACCGTCTTATAACCCACGCTTTTTAATTGCTGGCGGACTTCATCGTTCTTCAAAATACCCCAGTAGCCGCTGTTGGAAAATTCGGACCAGATATCGTTCTCATAGGCCTGGGGAATATATCTCATGTTTAGCATGGCCGAAATCGAGGCGTATGTAAAAGTATAGTTCGGGCGGCTGCAGGCGGCCACATAAAAGCCCATTTGAGTCAGTTGGTCGATAAAGGGGGAATTGTCGTAACCCAGGTCCTGTTTCAGCGCATCCGAGCGCATATATGTATCCAGGACAACCACATAAATATCCGGCATGTTTTTCGGAGCCGTTGTAAGCATCAGGCCTGACTGCACTTTTACCGGCCGGCTGGCTACATAGGAACTGCGGATATAAGCGTAACTTAACTCCGCCACTTGAATAACCACCAGCAACAGGCTGATGCCATTCAAATACAGGATGGAATTTCCGAACTTCCTGACCCGCAAAATTCCCCAACCGGCCAATCCAAACACGACCAGGTAAAGCGGAGCCAGGATGGTATGGTGGTTCAAGATCTTCAATGCCGGGACGGCGCGGGCCCAATAATAGATATGGCCGTATGAAAAGAAAGCCATCAGGAACAGGGTGCCGACCAGGCCTGCCTTCAGCGAATCCCGAAAAACGAGATAGAGAAGCACATATAAAATGGCCGATCCAAGGAAGGTAAATAAAAATGGGCGGATGACCACTGCCGGATCAATTTGGGAAATATTGACCGCCCACAGAAATAACAACGGGTAAAAAGTGAACAGAACGTAAAACCAGGGGACTCGCCTAAATGTATTTTTCATGCCAGCCTGCGGGATAAGAAGTATAGCACCTGCCCTCCATCACGGCATTAAATTTATGTGAATTTATTGTGGAGATTTATCGGCTGGGATTGGCCCAATCACGCCGTGGACAGTATGGCAGGTAGCCTATTCAAGCCTGTAAGCAGGGCTTTCGAGATTTTGTCCGACTTTATCAAAGGTGGAAGGGGATTTTCCCGAAAGAACAAACTCCAGCAATTGGGTAAAAGACGAAACGCGTTTCAGGCTGATGATCCAATCCCAAAAAGGTTCCAGTTTTTTCCAGGCGGTCTTGTACGCGAAGTGACGCAGGCTGCTTAAGGGGTTCGTTTGTTGAGCAGTCGACTGGAGGATATTCGACCAGGAGTAGAAATCCTTGTAAGCGCGCCAGTAGCCTGCTTCCAGGGCCCCGGCCGACATGCGTGCCGGTTGGAAGACGGCATGGCGGGTATCATACAAGTCCCAGTTCAGGCTGGTGAGGCGCTGCTGCTGCTGCATGTGTCGGAAAAGCGGTGTATCAGGATAGGGGGTGAGCACATGGAAGGTGGCAGTCTCGATCCCTTGTTCGACCGCCCAGTTCACGGTCCGATCGAATACACTTTCATCGTCTTCATCCATCCCAAAAACAAAACTGGCGTTCACCATGACCCCGTGGTCATGCAGGCGGCGTATGGCGGCAGAGTAGTCCCGGTCCAGGTTTTGGAACTTCCTCTGCTCCCGCAAATTCTTGGAATCCAGCGTTTCAAAACCCACGAACAAACTGCGCAGCCCTGCCTCGGCGGCCCGGGGAATCAGATCCGGCGCAAGGATGGATTGCACCGTCCCGGCAGCCTGCCACAGGCGGCCCATGCCGCGCATCCCGTCGAACAGGGAGGCGGCAAAGCCCGTGTTCCCGAAAAGGTGGTCATCCAGGAAATACAGGTGGCGGCCGGGCAGGCTTTCAATTTCCTGCAGGGCGCGATCGACCGATTGAGTATAAAAAGAGGCGCCTCCCTTGAAAAAGGAGGATTTATAGCAGAAATCGCACTGGTAGGGACAGCCGCGCGAGACGACGATCGAATTGGGGACGAGATACAGGCGCCGTTTGAGCAGGTCCCGGCGAGGCAAAGGCGCGTGGAGGAGCGTCCTGCGGGTGGATTGATAGACTTTTTTGGGTTCCCCGCGGCGGTAGTCCGCCAGGAAGGCCGGCCAGGTATCTTCTCCCGGGCCCAGGAAGATCGCGTCGGCATGCCGGGCAGCTTCCTCCGGCAGGGAGGTCACGTGCAGGCCGCCCAGGCAGACAAAGCAGCCGCGGGAACGGTAAAGATCGGCGATCTGGTAGGCGCGGGTGGCGGAGGTGATGTACACCTGGATGACCACCAGGTCGGGCCGGCCGGTAAGGTCCAGGGCCTCGACATGCTCATCCTGAATGGTGATCTCGTCCTCTTCATCCAGGTAAGCAGCCAGTGTCGCCAGTCCCAACGGAGGAAAAAGGCTGTATTTTATCGGCCGCCAGAATGGGCTGGTGGCCTCGGTGAGGGCAGGCAGGAACATTTTTACTTTCATCGAACTCCTTCCAAAAAAACGAAACTTTGTCAGATTTCGACAAAGTTTACCTGTCCCGCCATATCAGAGGCTTGCAAAAAGCATCAAAAAGGGTTCATTTCCCCGCAGGTCGCTTCAAATGACGCAAGATTTCTGCCCGCAAATTCGATTGGACTACTTCCCAGGCCTGACCGGCATCGATGATCGCCCAGCGGGCCGGTTCCTGCCTGGCCAACTCCAGGTACCCCTCCCGGACGCGGCGGTGAAAATCGAGTTTGTAGGCATCCAGGCGGTTCCATTCGCCGCCGTTGTAGTGCCGTTGCGAACCTCGTTTCAGGCCGGTCTCGGCATCCACATCCAACAGCAAGGTCAGGTCGGGGGTCAGGCCGCTGGTGGCGTAGCGCACCAGGGTGCGCACCTCTTCCAGGTTCTGTTGATGGCCGTAACCCTGGTAGGCCATGGTCGAATCGGCATAGCGGTCGCACAGCACGATCCAGCCCTCGGCCAGTTTGGGTCGAAATATCTGTTCCACGATCTGGGCCCGGGCCGCCTGGTAGAGCAGGGTCTCGGTATGCGGGTGCATCTCGGTATTTTTTAGATCATGGATGATATTGCGGATCTGTTCACTGATGACCGTGCCGCCGGGCTCGCGGGCGGTGTGGACGCTGTATCCCAGCGTCTCCAGCCATTCAGCCAGGGGTTTGATCTGCGAGGTCTTGCCGGAACCGTCGGGGCCTTCGAGGGTGATGAACATGGATTTCTGACCGTAGGAGGGGTGATAGGGGCGGTCTTCGAACCGCCCCCGCGGATTATTCTCTAAATATCCTTACATGCCGGCGGGGTTCTTTGCCGTAGGAATGGGAAACCAGTTCGGCATCGCGGGCCAATTCGTGCTGGATGCGCCTGACGGTGGCGGAGCCGGGCGGCAGGTCCACCCAGCGCTCGCCGTTCAGGACGGCCGAAATGGCTGCCTGCGCCTGGGATTTGGCGCCTTCCAATTCACCGGCTGCGGGTGCCATCTCGGAGAGATTGAACAGGTCGCTGAGGAACTGTTCCATCTGGCTGATCGTGTTGGCCCGCAGCACAAAGATGGGCATGCCGCGTTGTTCGGCCTGCACCACGGCTTGCTGGCGGTCACGGTAATACGATTTCAAGGTGACCAGCACGTCCGCCTCCCCGGCCTCCTTGACGATCAGCGCCGGCACGCCCAGCCGTTTGGCCGCCTGCATTAACCGGTCCCGCGCCACGCCGTACGGATAGACGCGCACGGTCTGGAGCGGTGCCCGGTGGGTCTCGGCCGGAGGATCGATCTCTGTGGACGAGGCAGCCGGTGGCGCGGCCTGGCCGAGCCTGTCGAAGCTCGGACGTCCCGCACCCATCATGGAAGTGCTGCTGCTGGTATCCGGCTGGCGGAGAGGCCGGCGCGGCCCGGTGGTATTCCCATTCTCAATCCTGAATTCAGACTCGGGCCTGGACCTGGGATTGGGCTTGGCTTTCTCGATATGGATCTTCCCCTCGGCATCGCGGCTGCGGATCTCCGGCGGGAGGGGGTAGCCTCGCAAGAGGCTGTCAACGGAGACGGCAATATCCACATGGACCGAGAAGCGGTCGCGCTGCTGTATTTCCACCAGCACGTCGAAAGTGGGCGGGGAGCGCCGTTCCAGCACCGTCTTCTGGGTGCCGCGCCGGCGGGCTTCCTCATCCGAGAGGGTAACGGCTTCAATGCCGCCGACCAGGTCGGAGAGGGTCGGGTTGAGCAGCAGGTTATCCAGGGTGCGGCCGTGGGCCGTACCGATGAGCTGGACCCCCCGCTCGGCAATGGTGCGGGCGGCGGCGGCCTCCAGTTCACGTCCAATCTCGTCGATGACGATGACTTCAGGGTTGTGGTTCTCCACCGCTTCGATCATCACCTCATGCTGGAGCATGGGTTCGCGCACCTGCATGCGGCGGGCCTTGCCGACGGCAGGATGGGGCACATCGCCGTCGCCGCCGATCTCGTTGGAGGTGTCCACGATGATGACGCGCTTGGACTCGGCCAGGATGCGGGCGGCTTCGCGCAGGAGGGTGGTTTTGCCCACGCCCGGGCGGCCCAGGATGAGCAGCGACTTGCCCGATTCGACAATATCCTGGATGATATCCACCGTGCCGTAGACGGCCCGGCCGACCCGGCAGGTGAGGCCGACGATGTGGCCGCGGCGGTTGCGCAGGCAGGAGATGCGGTGCAGGGTGCGTTCCAGGCCGGCGCGGTTATCCGCGTCGAACTCGCCGATGCGCTCAACCACATGGTCGAGCTCGGGGCGGGCGATCTCCTTGTTGCTCAGCACCACCTCGCCCTGCACGTACCGCGCCGTGGGGACGCGGCCCAGGTCGAGGATGATCTCGAGCAGGTTATCGTAATCGTTGGATTTATGGACGGCTTCGACGATGCTGCCGGGCAGGACCCCCAGGAGAGCATCGAGATCGTCAGTGATACGTAATTGAGTCATAGAAATAGTGGTTATCGATATTTAGGTTTTGGATTTCTTTCAAATTGTATCATGCCCCAGAATAGCGGGATTTACTTCCCCTTTTCCATCTGGCTGATGGGTGCGGCAGGTTTCACTTTTGCCATGGCCTTTTCCATGACCGGTACAGTTTGCGTTTCCTTGACGGTTTTCGCCAGGCGCCTGACCAGGACGGCCTGGCGCGGGCCGGCTTCGGCCCCCAGGTCCTCGAGGACAGACTCCAGCCAGGCCTGGTAGGAGCGTACGCAAACATATATGTTGCGGGGCTGCCAGCCGGTGGTCCCGCTGGCCAAACCTGTGAGTTGTTCGGCGGCGCAATTGGAATCCGGCGGTATAAGCGGCTGGACCCACACTCCCTCCGGCCCGCTTTTTACCGTAATGTAGGCCTGCAGGTTCCCCTCCGGACGGCAGATCAGGCCGGTAACCTGTTTCGGCAAAGATTCCACCGGTTGTAACAGGGCCGGGACGATCTGTCCATAGAGGGACTGGATGGCGGGCCAATCCGTTTCTTCCGCCTGCCGCCAGGTGCCAAAATCGCCCTCCACAGGGTCGAGGAGGGGCAGTTTCCAGGCGCGCTGCCAGGCGTACATGGTAAAACCGGCTTGCCGCAGCGTTCGCAAGGTGGGTGAGTCTTCATCCACTTCAGCCAGCAGGTGGAAAGCCCCCCATTCTCCTGCCTCTCCGACGATATGATCCAGCAGGGGCAGGGCCAATGGGTCGATATTTGCAGCCGGGGCCAGGAAAGTCAGGCGGGCGGAGGTCTCCCCGTCGCCCAGGGTGATCTGTCCCATGAGCGAGCTGCCGTTTTCCGAGGCGATGGCCGTGTAGATGTTGCGCCGAGGATTTAAATAGGAAAACATGGCGGCCGCCCCCAGCGGATTGCCGCGCGTCAAGATGCGGGCGCTGTCCAGGGGAAGCACATCTCGCCGGTAGCGCGACAAAAGGGGTAAATCGAGGAAGTCGAGCGAACGGACGGTCACAACGTTTCCACGTTTATATTTCTATCAGGTTGAATATACCACGTTTCAAAGGTCCGGTTGGCCGGCAGGACCGTCTGCCAGGGTCAGAAAATATTCGTGGAAACGTGTATCCCGGGTCAATTCCGGGTGGAACGAAGTGGCCAACAGCTTGCCCTGCTGCGCCGCCACGATACGCCCGTCGGGCAAGGCCGACAGGATCTCGACCCCGGCACGCAGCGATTCAATGATGGGAGCGCGGATGAAAATGGCGTGGTAAGGCGCGGTCGAATGGGTGGCTTTTAGGAGCGGTTCGATATCCAGGTCGGCTTCGAAAGAGTCCACCTGGCGGCCAAAGGCGTTGCGCTGGACAGTGATATCCATGATGCCAAGCAGGGGCTGTTCCCGGCGCGCATCTTTTGACAGGAAGATGGCCCCGGCACAGGTGCCCCAGATGGCATGGGCCCGGCCGAATTCACGCAGAGGCTCCAGCAGGCCGAAATCCACGGCGAGTTTGCCGATGGTGGTGGATTCACCGCCGGGCATGATCAGGCCGTCCAACCCGGCCAGGTGGGCGGGCAAACGCACCTCGCTCGTCTCCACCCCCAGGCGGTTGAGCATGACGATGTGTTCGGCGAAATCGCCCTGAATGGCGAGCACTCCAATTTTCATGATCGGTCGTCCGTAGGGGCAGGATAAATCCTGCCCTACGATATATCGTGCCCCTACCAGCCCCGCCCGGCAATCTTCTCGAGCTCGGGCATGACGGCAATGCTGCGGCCCACCATCGGCTCGCCCAGGTCCCGGCTCACTTCGGCCAGGATGGAGGCATCTTTGTAATGGGTGACGGCCTTGACAATGGCGGCGGCACGCCTGGCGGGGTCGCCGGATTTGAAGATGCCTGACCCGACAAAGACCCCGTCCACCCCGAGCTGCATCATCAGGGCTGCATCTGCAGGGGTGGCCACGCCGCCGGCGGCAAAGTTGACCACCGGCATACGTCCCAATTCCTTGGTCTCTTTGACGATTTCGTAGGGGGCGCCGATCTCCTTGGCGTAGTGCATCAGTTCTTCGTCGGCCATGGTGGTGAGACGGCGGATCTCGCCCAGCACGGTGCGGGCATGGCGGACAGCCTCGACCACGTCACCGGTGCCGGCCTCGCCCTTGGTGCGGATCATGGCCGCGCCTTCGCCGATGCGCCGGAGGGCTTCGCCCAGGTTACGGCAGCCGCAGACAAAGGGGACTTTGAAATTATGCTTGAGGATGTGGTTCTCTTCGTCCGCAGGCGTCAGCACCTCGGACTCGTCGATGTAGTCGACGCCGATGGCTTCCAGGATCTGGGCTTCGACGAAGTGCCCGATGCGGCATTTGGCCATGACCGGAATGGAGACCGTGTCCATGATCTTCAGGATAAGGTCCGGGTCCGACATGCGGGCCACTCCGCCCTGCGCACGGATATCGGCCGGCACGCGCTCGAGGGCCATGACGGCGCAGGCGCCGGCTTCTTCGGCGATCCTGGCGTGTTCAGGGGTAACGACGTCCATGATGACGCCGCCTTTGAGCATTTGTGCAAGTCCCTTTTTAACGGCAAAAGTACCAGTTTCTTGTTCCATGGTTCACTCCTACTGCTTCCTGCAGATTTATGCGAGCCCAATTATTGCTGAGGTCCAGGCAATTGGGTGTGATTTTACCACTTGCAGTACGACAACAGTTGTAGTGACGACTTAGTCGTCCATTTTGTAGTAACGACTTCAGTCGTTACTACATTCATCACCGACCTTGATTCTAAATCAAAATTGGTATATGTTAAGGGCCAATAATAGACAATGACATATAGGCCAATTTAATGGATTGGTGCTATTCAAACAGAATTGTCCCTATTATAACCAGCAAGATAATGATATATTCATCATACCAATATTTGAGGAGATAAATGATGCGCATCCCCCTTGACCGCCAGAATACACAGCCTCTTTACCAGCAAATCGAGACCTACCTGCGCCAGGGCATCCTTTCGGGCAGCCTGGCACCGGAGACGCGTCTGCCCGCCTGCCGGCAGCTGGCGCGCGACCTGGGCGTCAACCGCATCACCGTGGAAAATGCCTATTCCGGACTGGAGGCGGAGGGACTGGTCTTTGCGCGCGTGGGCAGCGGCACCTACGTCCTGCCGCCCACCCCGCTCCCGCCGGTCTCCAAAAGCAGCTCCGAGGCTCCCTGGCCTTTATGGCAGCAGGATATCCAGGCCAGGAACATCGTGACAAAAGCCGGCCTGCCGGACGAAATGCTCAAGGCCGCCGGTCACGCCCATCCGGTCAGCTTTGCCAACGGCATCAGCGATTCCCGCCAATTCCCGGCGGAGGATTTCCGCAAAGTGCTCCAGACCGTGATGCGCCGCGACGGCATAGACGCCCTGGAGTATGGTGAACGCAGCGGCTATGGTCCGCTGCGCGCCGGGATCGCCCATATCCTGGCCAGCCAGGGCCTGCAAGTGCGAGCGGAGAATATCCTCATCACGGCCGGCTCGCAACAGGCCATCTCCCTGGTGGTGCAGGTGCTGTTGAAACCGGAGGATATCATCCTGGTGGAAAACCCCACCTATAACATTGCCGTGGACCTGTTCCACCGCTTCGGCTTCAGGGTGGTGGGCATCCCCGTGGACGGGCAAGGCATGCAGGTGGAAAAACTGGAGAAACTGCTCCAGCAGCATCACCCCAAACTCATTTACACCATTCCCAACTTCCACAACCCTACCGCCACCTGCCTGAGCGGCGCCCGCCGCCGCCAGTTGATCGTCCTGTCTGACCGCTATAACGTCCCCATCCTGGAGGATGATTTCGTCGGCGACCTGCGTTACGAAGGAAGGGCCCAACCGGCGCTCAAATCGCTCGACACCGGCGGCCAGGTCATTTACGTCAGCACGTTTTCCAAGATGTTGATGCCGGGCATCCGGGTGGGCTTCCTGGCCGCGGATGGGCCGGTCTACGACAGCTTGCTCGGCTTCAAACGCCTGAGCGACCTGGCCACTTCCACCTTGATCCAGCGCGGCCTGGAGGCCTATGTCACCGTCGGCCGCTACCAGGCCTACCTGCGCCGCTCCATCCAGCTTTTCCGCAGACGCCGGGATGCCATGCTGGCAGCCATCGAGCGTTACCTGCCAGGGGATGTTGCCTATGACCCGCCCCAGGGCGGCCTGTTCTTGTGGCTGCGCCTGCCCGAAGGCATGCGGGCGGACGAACTGCTGCCGCTGGCCTGCGCAGAAGGCGTCTCTTTTGCGCCTGGCAGCCATTTCTTCCTGGACGGCCGCGGCGGGGGCGAGTGGATGCGCCTCAATTTTGTCTCGCAGCCGGTGGAAGAGATCGAGGCGGGGATGAAGAGGCTGGGGAAAGCCATTCAGCAGATGGAAAGAGGCAAATAGCCGTTTTTTGAAGAAAACGGCTTGTTTTGCCAAACAAAGGCCCCTTTTGGGCGAAAAAGAGGGCTTTTTTGGCAGAAAGTGAGATTTTTTGCAGAGGAGGGGGATAAAAATTTTCGGGTCCAAACAACCCCGAAAGAACCGGGGCAGGCGAGGAACCCCCAAAGTGCCCCTAAAGAACAGGGACAGGCGGGGGCAGGCAATTCTGCCTCCCGGTGTTGTGGGAGGCAGGCGAAGCCGGCAGCCACCTTTTACATCAGCGTCGGGATCCGCCGGGTCAGTTCGTCCCAGTCGCTGCCCAGCGCCTTCCGGATGAGTCCTTTCATCTGCTCGAAAACGGGGGCAGGCATCACCATCTGCCAGATACGGGTTGTATTCTCGCGGTCGGTGTTATTGATCAGCGGGAATAGCCACGCGATCACTTCCGGGAACCTCTCTTGGGGGACATGGCTTGCCACGATCCCCAACGCCTTGCCCTGGTCAGGCAGGGAAATTCGCTCCCTGACGATGCGGTACAGGTGCGCGTCTTCCTTGGCCAGGTGCAAGTCGAGGTGGAATTTAAAAGCAGCCGAGGCGCGGGCAGTTTCCAATGCATTGCCTGCGACCACGGCTGCGTTCATGGCGTCGAAAGCCGCATCCAGGCCGCGGTGGTCACGCTCGTAGGCTTCGGCAACCAGCGGCGCCACGGTTTCGACAGCCGGGAAGATGCCTGCTTCCTCTCCATCGGCATGCCAGACCAGCATCTCATTGAAAAACCGGTAGCGTCCCAACTGCGCTTCCAGCCCGGCAGTGCCGGCGGCAGCGCCAAGTGCGGCTGCGTCGATCGTCGTCATATCCGCCCGAAAGGCGTTGTGGAACGCCAGTATCACATCCATTGGTTCCGTCATTTTTCCTCCTGATTCGAATCTGAAATCTGCGCACCATTTCATTTTAAATTCATTGATTGCACGCAGCATGAGGAATCATTGGGATTCATTGGGGGATGGGCGGGGCCGGGGCGACCCCGCCAAAAACGGCGGAACAGGCCTGCCGGTCGCCCCCGTTTATATCTTGACAATTCTCAAAAATAGTATACAATTAGTACAATGATACAATGAGACAATAATACAATGATACAATTTGTGCGTATATAAAGATGAACCTCGAAATTGACTTTCGCTCCGGCATCCCCATTTACCTGCAGGTGGTAGAACGCATCAAAGACCGCCTGGCCGGCGGACAACTCAAACCCGGCGACCAGCTGCCCACGGTCCGTTCGCTGGCCCTGGAATTGCGCGTCAATTTCAACACGATCGCCCGCGCCTATCGCCTCCTGGACGAGACCGGCATCATCTCCACCCAGCAAGGCCGCGGCACGTACATCATGGAATTGCCGCCGCCCGCCGTGGCTGAAAATATGCGCCAAAAAGCCCTGGAAGAGCTGACCCGGCGGTTCCTCGCCGATGCAGGGCGTTTAAACGCCTCGCCGGATGAAATAATCCAGACCCTGAAAGACCAGTTAAGCTCGCAAAAAGAAGGAGAGAATACCCATGAATAAAAAGATCCACTATTTCTTCATTCTCGCTCTAGCGCTCATACTGAGCCTGACCAGCGGCTGTTCCGCGCCCAAACCGGCCGGGCTCACCGATGAGCAGGTTACCAGCATGACCGAGAATGCCCTGAAGGCCCTCGATGCCAACGATTTTCAGAAATTCTCGCAGGATTTCAGCGACCAGATGAATGCCGCCTTTTCACAGGAAAAGTTTGCCAGCCTGCGAACCCTGGTGCAAACAGCCAGCGGAAATTACGAATCCATCGACAAACCCACCCTTACCAACAACCAGGGCTACGCCGTCTACCGTTTCCCCGCGAAATATGCAAACGAGACCGTCTATGTTACGGCCACGTTCCTGGTTGGCGGGCAAAAGATCGAAGGCTTTTTCATGGATTCCGTCAATCTGCGCAAACAGCCCAACTAACCAGGGCCTTTACCCTGCCCTGATATTTTGAAATAAGCAAAGGAGAAAATTATGTCCCCATCCAATGATAAGAAAAATTTGGGTTCCATGTTACTGAAGCGCCAGCAGCCCGACCTGCACATTTCAGGAGCGGCAGGTTTCCTCTTCGGGATCTGTATTCTGATTGGCTTTTTGGGCACCACCTACCTGACCGTAAAAAAAATCGGCGGCGATGTGTGGCCTTCCCTCTGGACGATCGCCTGGCTGATCATCGGCATGTATATTTTGTTCTCCCTCAAAGTAGCCTCTCAATGGGAAAAAGCGGTCATTCTGCACTTTGGCAAATTCAAGAGACTGGCCGGACCTGGGGCCTTTTGGATAATACCAATCGTAGAAACCCTGGCCAACTGGATCGATCAACGCGTCATGGTCACGCCCTTCTCGGCCGAAAAGACCCTCACGAAGGATACCGTGCCGGTGGATGTGGACGCGGTCCTGTTCTGGGTCATCTGGGATGCCGAAAAAGCCGCCCTGGAGGTGGCCGACTACAAGGCCGCCATCGCCTGGGCTGCCCAGACCGCCCTGCGCGAGATCATCGGCCAGAGCGTGTTGGCCGATATCCTGGTCGGCCGCGCCAAGATGGATGCCGACTTGCAGAAAATCATCGACGAGCGCACCACCCCCTGGGGCATCACCGTCCAATCGGTGGAGATCCGGGATGTCATCATCCCGCCGGACCTGGAGGATGCCATGTCCCGCCAGGCGCAGGCCGAACGTGAACGCCAGGCCCGCGTCATCCTGGGCGAATCTGAAATGCAGATTGCCGGCTCGTTCGCCGAAGCCTCGAAAGCCTATATCACCAACCCGACCGCCTTGCACCTGCGCGCCATGAACATGCTCTTCGAAGGTCTGAAGGAAAAAGGCGCCCTCGTTATCGTCCCCAGCAGCGCGGTCGACACCATGAACCTGGGCGGATTGTCCGGCATGGTCAGCCTGGCCGAGCAACACTTGCCCAAAGCGAACAAGGAATAGCCTTCTTCCTCCCCTGCGTACACCTGCCAGCCTAGCAGGGAGGCAATCTCTGCAAGGCTGGTTTCAATGGGAAGCTATCCAAACAAAAACCATCCATTCGGTCAGCCGGCAACCATCCGCTTGACAGGGAAAGAAAGAGCAACTCTGAAGTATCCTCTTGGAGGTAGAAATGTCTGAAACCACACAATGGGAGTACCGCGTCCAGACCATCGGCAATATTCTTGGCGCCAGGGACGAACAAATCGAAGCCACCCTGAATGAATGGGGTTTGGAGGGTTGGGAAGCAACCCAGGTTTACACGGCCAGCGGGAGCAACAAGGTCACCATCGTGGCCAGGCGCTTGCTGACAGCGTCGGCCCGCCGGCGCAACAGCTGGCCCGGATAATAAAGAAAAAAGGAGAGATACCATGGAAAAAAGCATTGATGTTTTGGCGATCATTAAACAATATTTACCCCTGCTGATCCCGGTCGTCCTGATCGAGCTTGGCTTGCTGATCACCGCCCTGGTGGACCTGATCCGCCGGCCGCACACGCGCGGCCCTAAATGGCTGTGGGCAGTGGTCATCGTCCTGGTCAACATCATCGGCCCGATCGTTTATTTCGTTGCCGGCCGCAAAGAAGAATGAGAGGCTCCAGTGAGCAGCGTTTCGGTTGAAAACCTGAAAAAATATTACGGGACTGTCCATGCGCTGGACGGCCTCGACCTGGATGTGGCCGCGGGAACAGTTTATGGCTTCCTCGGCCCGAACGGGGCCGGGAAAACCACCACCCTGCGCATTTTGACGGGGCTGGCCCATCCCACTGCCGGGAAGGCGCAGGTGGCCGGGGTGGATGTGTTGAAAGACGGCCACAAGCTGGCCCGCCACATTGGCCATCTGCCGGAAGAGCCGGCCTTCTATCCCTGGATGACGCCGCGGGAGTTCCTGGATTATCTGGGGCGGTTGTACGGGCTTTCGGCTTCCGCCCGGGCGGCCCGGACGAAGGAACTGCTGGCATTGATCCGGCTGGAGGATGTGTCCAAACGTCGTATCGGCGGCTTTTCACGCGGCATGCGCCAGCGCTTGGGTGTCGCCGCCGCCTTGATCCATCACCCGGAAGTGCTCTTCCTGGACGAACCCGCCAGCGCCCTCGACCCGGCCGGCCGCAAGGAAGTGCTGGACCTGATCGAGAACCTGCGCGGCCAGTGTACCGTGGTCATGTCCACCCATATCCTGGCCGATGTGGAAAGGGTTTGCGACGTGGTCGGGATCATTGCCAAGGGGCGCATGCTGGTCCAATCGCCGCGCGAGCAGTTGCTGGAGCGTTATGCCGTCCCGGCTTTCGAAGTCGAAGCGGACGATCACGAGGCTCTTTTGCGCTGGGCGGAAGAACTGCGGCAGCTCCCCTGGGTGACCGCCGTGGCTCCTCAAAACGGGGCCATCCGGGTCACCGTCAAGGACGTGCAAACCGCCAAGCGGGCCCTGCTCAACCAGGCAGTAAACGCCGGCCTGGTCTTGAATCGTTATGAAGAGATCCGGCCTTCGCTGGAAGATGTTTTCCTGCAATTGGTCGGTACGGAGAGTGTGGCATGAACTTTTTCGCTGTATTTCGCAAGGAAATGATGGAACAATGGCGGACCTACCGCTTCCTGATCGTGGCAGCCGTGCTGGTCATTTTCGGCATGACCTCGCCTTTACTGGCGAAATTCATGCCTGAATTATTCAAGGCCATCCCGGGCGTGCCGGCCGGCCTGCTGGAGTCCATGCCGGCTCCTACTGTGGCAGACGCCATCGGCCAGTACATCAAGAATATGAACCAGTTCGGTATTCTTCTGGCCTTGTTTGTGGCCATGGGCATGGTGGTGCAGGAGAAGGAACACGGCACGGCCGCCTTTTTCCTGACCCGCCCTGTTTCACGTGAAACCTTCGTGCTGGCAAAATTTGCCTCCCTGGCGGTCATTTTCATCGCCAGCGTATCCATCGCCGCCATTGGCTGCTGGTATTACACCTATGTGCTTTTCGAGCCCCTGCCCTGGGGGCCCTTCCTGGCCATGAACGGGTTGATGCTGGTGGCTTTCCTGGTTTACATGGCCTTATCTCTCCTGGGGAGCACGCTCGCCCGCAGCCAGGGGATGGCCGTCGGCCTGGCAGTCGTGGCGTTGATCGTCATCAGCGTATTGGGGGCGTTGCCTTCCATAGGAGAGTATTCACCCGCCCGCCTGTTCAGCTGGGGCGCGGGAATGTTGCTGGGTGGGACCGGGACGGCCTGGCCCGCTTTGGGGATCAGCCTGGGCATCATTGTCGCAGCTTTAATCGTCGCCTGCCTCGTTTTTCGCCGCCAGGAAATTTAATGCCCGGGCTTTGCTTACGTTTCACGTGAAACTACGAATGGATGCCAGTATGACCACTAAAATTGATATTCGCCGGATCCTCATTTTTCTCGCCTTCGCCTTCGGGATCGCCTGGGCGGCCGCGCTGGTGATCTATTTAACCGGCGGTCTGGTCGGCAGCCCGCAGATTGGGTCCGGTTTTACCCTGGCGCTGCTATTAATGGCGACGGTTTACATGTGGGCACCCGCCCTCGCAAACATATTGACCCGCCTGATCACGCGCGAGGGTTGGAAAGAGATGGGGTTGCGTCCCCACTTCAAGAAAGGCTGGCTCTACTGGCTGATTGCCTGGATCCTGCCATCCCTCATGACCGTTGCAGGCGCGGCCCTGTTTTTCGTCCTTTTTCCCCGCTATTTCGACTCGTCTTTGTCAACTGTCAGGCAAATGACAGCCAAATCGCCTTCGTTGGGGAATTTATCCCCCTGGGTTGTATTGATCATCCAGCTGGTCCAGGGTATTTTGCTTTCGCCGATCCTCAATTCGATCGCCACTTTTGGCGAGGAATTCGGCTGGCGGGCTTATTTACAGCCCAGACTCATGCCGCTGGGAGGGCGCAAAACCATGCTGCTGATCGGGCTGATCTGGGGTATCTGGCATTGGCCGGTCATCTTTATGGGCTACGAATACGGCTTCAGTTATCCCGGCTATCCCTGGGTTGGCCCGCTGCTTTTCCTGTGGGTGACCTTCGGGCTCGGGATATTCCTGGGCTGGCTGACCCTGCGCTCAAAAAGCGTCTGGCCGGCGGTCATCGGTCATGCGGCCATCAACGGCATTGCCGGAGCCGCCTTTTTGGTGGTCATCGGCAACCCCAATCCATTATTGGGCCCGCTGCCGGTGGGAATCATCGGCTCGTTGGGGTATGCCGCCGTGTCGCTGGCCATCTTCTTCTCAGCCAGGGGGCTCAAAGAATAATATAAAGAAACCCTATAACAGACATGAAAGCCTTCCAGGAATACGCCTGGAAGGCTTTTTTATGCACTCTTCTTATGGATAAACCCTGTATATAAAAGTCTGATCTTCGGACAACAGTTCGGATAATTCAATATTAATGCAAATTCACTCTTTTTCTGGCTCAATAATGCGACTTTTCTGGGTGTCTGCCACGACCGGAGTGAGAGTTCCGGCCCTCACCCCCCGCCCTCTCCCGAATTTTCGCTACTTTTTTCGTTGAAATGCCTGCGGGAGAGGGGGTTGAACGTCAAAAAACAGATGGGGCGGGGAAAAGCACCCGCCCCATCTGTTTTTTGACGATTCTCTTAAAATGTCCGAACTCGCGTCCGAACCTCAGACAAGTGAATGATTTTGAATTAGAACATTTGTTCTGACCTTAAACCAGGTGTTTTGAGAATAAAAGGCCTGCCGGAAGGGTAAATTCCAATAAAAGATCGGTTTTTCTAAGCGAATCCTCTTCAAATCAGGCCATCAGAGCCGCGCCGGTTTTCAGGCTTATGGGGCTGGTACGCTTTCGGGCGCGGCCTTGGCGCGCTTGTTGGGCAAGGGGATGATGACCAGCGCGCTGGCCAGGAAACAGGCGGTGGCCAGGGCAAAGAGGAGCAGGTATCCCGAAGAACTGGAGCCGAGCAGCCGGTTCAGCGGGTCGATCAATACGCCCCCCAGCAAACGGGCCACGCCCGAGCCGATACAGGTGGCGATATTGGCGATCCCCAGGTAGCGGGCGGCTTCCTGGCGCGGCACGATGTCGGTGGCAAGCGCCCAGGAGGCCGAAAGGAACGCCCCCACGCCCATGCCGACGATGGCTCCGGCGATGATGATCAGGGTCCTGTCGCGGACGAAGAGGATCATCAGCGCTCCCAGGAATGACAGGACTCCCGCCGCCTGCATGACCGGCTTGCGTCCGAAACGGTCCGACAACCAGCCGGAGGCCAGCGCCAGCACGATCAATGCGCCTCCCAGGATGACCTTGAGCGTCCCGTAGAAACTCTGGGCATCTGTCTCGGTCATGCGGATCACGTCCACCAGGTAGTTAATGAGGAAGGCGTTGATGGCGATGAATGAGCCCCAAAAGAGGATGCGGTTGGCAAACCACCAGCCGAAGACGGGGGTCTCACGGAAATTCACGTAAAAAGCATTCTTGAGTGCCTCGCCCATGGAACGGGTCGGGGCCTCTTCGATAACGGCACCCGGGCGCTCGCGCGCCCAGATGGAGGTCAGGATGATAAACAGGATAAAGATGACCACCGGCGCGCCCGCCGTAACAAAGATGGCCTTGTCCCCAAACAATTTTTGGCCGGTCGTCCCCAGCAGGATGCCGGCCACTGCCCCGGCCACGACCGTCGCAATGATATCCATGACGGCTTTCAGGCTGGAAGCAGTGCCGCGCTGCGCTTCAGGCACCAGGTCCGGTATGAGCGCCTGCCAGGGGCCCTGCAGGATATTGGAGGAGAACTGGATGAGAATGACACCCACCACCAGGATCCACAAAGCCGGCGCGGCCGCCAGCGTGAACAGCGACAGGGCGATCAAAACGGCTCCGCCAATGATGAAAGGTAAGCGCCGGCCAAGCTTCGTCCTGGCCCGGTCGGAAAACACTCCCACCAGCGGCTGGACGACCATGGCAACCAGCAGGCCGAAAAAGCCGAGCAGGCCCAGGGTCGTATTGGGCAGGTTCGGTGCCAATTCACGCACCTTGTTCGTCATCAGCGGCGGGTCCTGGATGTTGGAGGAGAAGGTCAGGCCGAAGCCGAGCAAACTGATGACCAGCATCCGCAGGTAGGATATTTTTTTCATGCTGTCTCCTTGATTGTCGTTGCGATGGAGCGTAATGGCATTAAAGATATTGGGGGCGGATAGACTTGATGACCTTCAATGATTCGAGGGCTTCGTTCACACTGAGTTCGAAAATGATGGGACCGTTGAAATTGGCTGCATTCAACCGGTCCAGGAAGGGGCCCAGGTCCAGATCGCCCTGGCCGAGAGGCTTATGGTCCTCGCCATATCCACGCACGCCCGGCGGCATCTTCTTTGAGTCGTGCAGATGGACTTCCGCCAGGCGCGGCAGGAGTTTCTCCACCACTTCGAAGAAATCGTGCCAGCCGGGAAAACCCGCCAGGACGTGGCCGGTATCCAGGCAGAAGGACAGGTCGAACTCCTGCGCCAGTTCTACGGTCAGGTCGAGCGGGAATTCTATGGTTTCTATGGCAAGTTTCCGGCCGGGCAGGCCGGTCTGTTCCAGGATGGACTGGATACTTTTACGCGCCCCCTGCTGGAATTGCTGCAGGATAAGCCCGCGGGCCATCTCGGAGATTTTCATATTATAGAATTCGGCCGCGAGCGCGCCGGTGGCATGCAGCACGTAGACCTCCGGCGCGATCGGGCGGGTGGCCTGGATGACCTGCACCACCGCCTCCACCGAACCCTGGCGGACCGGGGTCAAAGGGGTGGAAGGCTCCACCGACCAGAGGGGGAGATGGACGGTGTAGGCCAGGCCGCCGGCTTTGAGGGCGGCCAGCGCCTCGATGGAGGCCGGGCCGTATACATCCGGCAGGAACATGCCCAGGTCGCCGCCCAGTTCAACCGGGTTGAAGCCTTTAGCCGCCAGGCCTTCCGCCAGTTTGCCATGGTTGAAATGGGTGAGGCTCGCCATGATCTCTTCCGCCGGCAAGCCGGGCGGGATGAGCGCTTCCAGTTGCATCGCCATGATACCAAAACGCATGTTTCCTCCTTAAAATCTCAAGGCACAGACGCGGGGATTAACCGAAGGATCACCCAGGCCAGGCCGGAAATGATGAGCGCCGCCATGAACACACCCAGCAGGCCCAACAGCGCCTTTTGCCAGAATTCAATTAGGATCCCTTTCGGCTGTTGGAGGCCCCATGGGACGCACAGCATCACCACGGTGATATTATCCTTGCCCTCTCGCTCGCAGGCCAGGTCCACCAGGGTCTGCGCGCCGGCCTCGATGGATAGCCCATGCACTGTTGGTACTATCTCTCCATCTTCAATTACATCCGTCAGGCCATCCGTACACAGCAGGATCAGGTCGCCCGGAAGCAGGTGCAGCCCCTGGTTGGACCGGCTTTGGGTATCGCTCTCATCGGTTGCCAGGCGCAAGCGGGTATCCACCCGGGGTGTCTTGGGCGAGCCGAGGTAGCGGCGGATCACGTGCACATTGGGATGGCTGCGGATCTCCTGCGGTTTAAGGATGCCGCGTTCTACCGCTTCTTGCACCCAGGTATGGTCAATGGTCAATTGCGTCAGGTCAGCCTGGCGCAGCAAATAAATGCGCGAATCTCCCACGGAGGCGGTGAACAGTTTATCGCCGATGATCCAGGCGCAGGCGCAGGTGGTTCCCATGCCCAGGCGCTGGGTGTCATCTTTGGCTCTTTTCGCGATGGCATCACTGGTCACCTGGATGGCCTGGTCGAGGATATCCAGCGGGTAGCGGGCATCGGACCGGGCCACCATGTCGCTGATGGTCTCCACGGCCATCTCGGCGGCGATTTCCCCTGCGCTATGGCCTCCGATCCCATCCGAAACAATGGCAAAGACTGAGCTGGTGGAATCTTTTTCACTGAGGCGATAAGACGAGACGGCAAAGCGATCCTCGTTCAGCTTGCCGCCCATGCCGGGATGGGTGACTGCGGCGATATACAAGGGAGAATCACCAGTCCGGATCATGGCTTTGTGGGGATAACCCTCGGCGCCAGCCGTTCGGGCGGCTTGCGCAATAAGAAACGGTAGGAGAACCTGCCGATTTGCAGCACATCGCCGTGCTGCAGGCGGCGGGGTGAGTTCACTGGTTCGTAATTGACCCACGTTCCGGCAGCAGTTTTTTCATCATAGAGGATGTATTCCCCCTTTTCCTCGATAATACGCGCATGCAAGGGAGAAACGGAGGCGTCATCCAGGATGCGGTTGACCTTGAGGGGGTCCGAGCCGAAGGTCATTTCGGGGACAATGACCGGCACGGGCGGGGCGGTGAGTGACTGGCCGTCCTCTTTCATCCGCACCAGGTAAGCCTCAGGCAGTTTGGGTTGGCGCGGCCAGGGGAAGAAGCGCCCTTTTCGCCGGTCAACACCCGCTTTCCGCACCGGCTGGGTCAGCGGGTCGCGGCGGGCATCTCGATCCGCCCGGGGTTTACGCCGCCGGATCCGCCCCGAGACCAGGATCAATCCCAGGACAGCCCCTGCCAGCAGGACCGCGCCCAGCATCACCCACAAACGATTGCGGGAGAGGAATGGCAATAATCCGCGCTGCGGCTGGATCACCGTGACAGTCACCGGCACACCCAGGCTGGTCCGGCTCAAGCCAAGGTCATCCACCGCTTCCACGCTGAGGACATGCTGCCCGCTGGCGGCATAGCTGCTCAAATCCCAGCTAAAGGAGTCGAAGGGCGCGGCGGTATTCTCGGCCACTTTTTGGTCATCCACATAAAGAACGGTCCGTGAAAGCGGACGCGTGCGCCCATCCGGAAATTCAACCAGGATGTCGATCGTTTGTTGGGCAGGCAGGAATGCCGTCGTCGCCGTGGTGCGTTCATCCGGAGCCTGGCGGACAATTTGGTCAGGCGGGGAAACCAGGATCGGGTTGGGTGGTTGGACATTGATGTTAAAATTCTGGCCGGCCGAGGTGACCGTTTCGCCATCCAAATTGACCTGGGCGGTCAGCGTATGCACGCCAGAGATAAGAATGGAGGATGTATAGGTCAGGCGGTAGGTATGCCGCAGAGGCGCCAGATAGACCTCCAGCCCTGGCAGAGGTTGCTCCCCGGAAAATGTGATGTACTGCCCGCCGGTCTGGATGGCCAGGTCCTTCAGGGCAGTCGCGCCCGAGGTGGAGAAAAAATCAGCCGAAATCACGATCCAGACGTTGACCCGGATGGAATTGGCCGCGGCGCGTTGGGTGAGGTTTTGCAGGGCGGGGATGGCCTCCGGCTCCGGAGGCGAGGCAATGAACAAGATGGTGCGCTTCATGCCGGCTTGAGGCGCCTGCTCGGTAACGGCGTCGATGGCGCGGGAAAGTGTTTCCAGGCTGGGTTTAATGAGCTGCAGGGGAGGCGAATAGGCCTCCAGGTCCTTTGAAAAAGTCGCCGTCGAAGATAAATGGGCGGACAGGCTCCCCTCCGTGGGGATAAAATTCAAATCATCGCCAAAACTGTCCGGGTGCGTGGCGGCCCATTCCTGCAGGACGTTATAAATTTTAGTGTAACGGGTGACGGCATTGGCATCCCGGTAAGCGAAATAAGGGCCGGGGTTGAGCGCCAGGGCGAACTGCACTCCTGGCTGGGTTTCTTCCAGTTTATCCACCGGCCGCGGCTGGTCATCTTCGAGCAGGGTGATCGAAGCGGGCGCCAGACCGGTGACCAGGTTTCCCGCCGAATCGAATACGTCCAGGCCGGCAGTCATTTCTGGAAAGGCACCGCTGCGAAAATCGTAGAGTTCCAGGCGCGCGCTGGATTGGGCCCGCGCTGGAATGAGCCCTGCAAATAGTAGAGTGCTACTGAGAAAGAGAATAAAGACTTTGCGCATGTACCTTTTCTTGTCATGCGAGGGCCGCTGTCTCGCCCAGACGTTCCCTGTCAGGGCCTGTCAGGGTTTTCGGCCCGCAGCAATCTCCCTGCTTATTACGGAGGTTGTCATCCTGCACTCGCTCCCGCAGTACTGGCGCATGCAATAAAAGATCTACTTAATATCCTTGACTTCCGCTTCCACGATATCATCCTCCGGCGGGAGTTCAGGCGACCTCCGCGCCGACGGCAGTTTGACCCATTCGTGCAGGCCGGCCCACGCCAGCAGCGGGATGCCCACCGCGGTACCGGCCACCTGGTAAGGCACGCCGGCGATGATGCCCATGACCAACCCCTTTGCAACGGAAACCCCCCAGCTGTCTTTGGCCATATAACGCTGGACGAACATGGTCGTCACCCCGCCCAGCACGCCTACACCCAGGCTGGTCAGGACAAGCGCCAATGGATCAACGATCTCGACCACCCCAAAGATATTGTCGAGCACGATCGTTGCCAGGGCCGCCATTGGGTGGATGGGGGCCGGCGGTACACGGCTGCGGCCGGCTGGCAGGAGCGGGACCTGTGGGTTCGTTTGGTTTGTCATCTTTAAAACTCCATCATGCTGAGCTCATTCCCATTCGATCGTCGCGGGAGGCTTGCTGGTAATATCATACACCACTCTATTGATTCCGTGGACTTCATTGACGATCCTGTTTGCCACCTTCGCCAACACATCATAGGGCAGGCGCACCCAATCTGCGGTCATGAAATCGTCCGTGACCACCGCCCGGATGGCTGCCGCCTCCTGGTAGGTGCGCTCGTCCCCCATTACGCCCACCGAACGGACCGGCAGCAGAACCACAAAAGCCTGTGAAGTCTCGGCGCCCTTGCCCATCAACCCGGCTGCGGACAGTTCCTCCAGCAGGATGGCATCGGCGGCGCGCAGGCAGGCCACCCGGGCGGGCGTCACCTCGCCCAGGCAGCGGACGGTCAGGCCCGGTCCCGGGAAAGGCTGCCGCCAGACCATGGCTTCCGGCAGGCCCAGGGCTTCGCCCACTGCCCGCACCTCGTCCTTGAAGAGATAGCGCAGCGGCTCCACCAGGGACATTTCCATATCCGCCGGCAGTCCGCCGACATTGTGATGCGATTTAATCCTGGCGGCCTTGTTGCGGTCGGGAGCGGCCGATTCGACCACATCCGGGTAGATTGTGCCCTGCACCAGGAAATGGGGTTGGCCGAGTTTCCCGGCTTCCCGCTCGAAGATGCGGATGAATTTCTCGCCCACGATCTTCCGCTTTTGTTCGGGATCAGACACCCCCTTCAGGGCCGTAAAAAACTCCTCCGCCGCATCCACGGCCACGAGCTCGGCCCCCATCTGGCCGCGGAAAGTGCTGACCACCTGTTCCGCCTCGCCCTTGCGCAGCAGGCCGGTATCCACGAAGACGGCCACCAGCTGGTCGCCGACAGCCCGCTGCACCAGCGCAGCCGCCACCGACGAATCCACCCCGCCGCTGACTGCCGCCAGCACGCGCTCATTTCCGACCTGCCTGTGGATGCGGGCCAGGCTGTCTTCGATGATGGAGGCGGGGGTCCAATCTGGCGCGCAGCTGCAGATGTCGGTGGCGAAATGCCTCAGCAATTCCGCCCCGTTGGGCGTGTGCTTCACTTCCGGATGGAATTGCACCGCGAAATACTTGCGCTCGAAATCGCCCATGGCGGCGATGGGGCTGTTACCCGAACTCGCCAGGGCGACAAAACCCGCCGGCATGCGCGTGATCCGGTCGCCGTGCGACATCCATACTTTGGAGATATTGTCCAGCATGGTGCCGGGAATGAGCGGGTGGATCTCGGCCGGCCCATACTCGCGTTCGCTGGCATGGGCCACCTCTCCGCCCAGGCTGTAGGTGAGCAGTTGCATGCCATAGCACAAGCCCAGCACCGGTAATTTGGATGCAAGCACGTAGGGCAGCAGGGTCGGCGCGCCTTCGGCATAGACGGACATGGGTCCGCCGGAAAGGATGAAGCCCCTGGGGTTTATCGCCAGAACTTGTTCGGCCGGCGCGTCCCACGGGAAAAGCTCGCAGTACACGTGCGCTTCGCTCACCCGCCGGGCGATGAGCTGGGCGTACTGGGAACCGAAATCGAGGATGGCGATGGAATTATGCATGGGCATCGTTTGAAATCAAATGAAAGTGCAGGTGCGGGAACTCCTGGTTCTTCCCACCGTTGACGATCAGCCGCCAGGAAGTGAGCTGGAATTCATCCACCAGGCTTTGGGTGGTGGATACCAACTCTGCCAGGAAAGGGTCGGACGGAGCCAGGTCCGTGAAAGCGCGGATATCCTTCTTGGGCGTCAGGATCACGTGGAAAGGATAGGCAGGCTTTGAAGCATAAAAAGCCAGCAACGTATCCGTCTCACGCAGGCGTTGGACAGGGATCACAAAACTCATGTGCGCAAAGATCCATCCGATCAGGAACGCTCCCGGCGGCGTATTGGCCAGCCGCTGGAACAGGTTCACTCGCAATCGCCGATGACGATCTGGTCACCTTCCATCGATGTGATGCACACCAGCGACTCGACCGGCACGCCGATGGGTTTCAGCACCTCCCGGCCGCCCTCGAAGGTCTTTTCGATCAATGCACCGATGCCGACCACCGTGGCCCCGGCGGTCTGCGCCAGGCGCACCAGGCCCATGATGGTGGCGCCGGAAGCCAGGAAGTCGTCGATGATGAGGATCTTTTCTTCACCTGCCAGGTATTCGGGCGAGATGATCAATTCCACCATGCGGCCCTTGGTGTGCGAGGGGGCCAGGGTCAGGAAGACCTGGTCGGGCATGGTGATCGGCTTGGTCTTGCGGGCATAGACCACCGGCAGCCTGAGGTAACGGGCGGTCATCAGCGCCGGGGCGATGCCGGAGATCTCCGCCGTGAGTACCTTGGTGGCGCCTAAATTGGCGAACCTGGCGGCCAGTTCCTTCCCGCAGGCGTCCATCAGTTCCGGATCGACCTGGTGGTTGATAAAGCCGTCCACTTTTAAGATGCCGTTGCCCAGGTTGCGGCTGTCACGGCGGATACGGTCAATAAGTGCTTGCACAATTGCCTCCGCTGAAAAATTGTCTGGATAAGTTCTGGATAAAGGTCATTTTACAACGAGCCTCCAGAACCCGCCAGTATTTTCTGCTCCTTATTCTCCTCCCAGACCCCTTCCTCCAATCACCAACCTCAAATCCCCCCTGCCTCTGTGTTAGAATCCTGCCCGTGAGCAAACCATCCCTGGTGCTGGCGTCGAATTCCCCCCGGCGGCGCGAACTGCTGGCGTTGGGAGGCTGGAGTTTCGACGTGCGCCCCGCCGATGTGGATGAAAGGCGGCTGCCCGGCGAAGCACCGGCTTCTTACGTCCTGCGCCTGGCGGAGGCGAAAGCCCGGGCTTGCGCAGATTCCGGCCGGAAAGGCTCCATCCTTGTAGGCGCGGATACCGCCGTGGTGGACAGGGACGATATCCTCGGCAAGCCGGTGGATAAAGCCGAAGCGGTGGAAATGCTGCGGCGGTTGAGCGGTCGCACCCACCAGGTATACACCGGCATCGCCATTTTGAGGCTTGCAGATGGCAAACTGGCCACCGACCTGTGCATCACCGATGTCCCCATGCGGGCCTACCGCCAGGATGAAATTGAGGCCTACGCAGCCAGCGGCGATCCGCTCGACAAAGCCGGCGCCTACGCCATCCAGCATGCCGGCTTTCACCCGGTGGAAAGACTGGCGGGCTGTTATGCCAGCGTGATGGGCCTGCCGCTCTGCCACCTGGCCCGCAGCCTGCGCAAACTGGACATTGCTCCCACCACTGATATTTCTGCCGAATGCCAGTCTGCCCTGAAATATGATTGTCCGGTCACTGCGGCGATACTCCGAGGGGAAATGGTTGGGTGAAGATAAAAATGAAAGGTGTTCTGCAATGAAAATTCCTCGATGGGTAAGCTTGTTGCTGGTGCTTGTTTTCCTCACCGCCTGCGGCGGCAGGGGCACCAATACCGGCAGCACCCCCTCAAAGCTGCCGACGGCAGCCGTCACGACCATCCCCGCCCCCAGTACCGATGCCGCCCTGCGAACTTTTTTGGACGCGCTGCAGGCGGAAGATTATGCCATCATGTACAAGCAGCTCAGCCGGGCCAGCCAGGCGGCCATCAGCGAGGCCGATTTCACCAAACATTATAAGGATGCCCTGGACGCCCTGGGGGTGCAGAAGGGCAAGGTTGAATATGCCATCCAATCATCCCTGACCAACCCGCAATCGGCGCAGGTGGCTTTCCACCTGGTCTATAAGACAGCCCTTTTCGGCGACATCCAGCGGGATTTCAACGTCGCCCTGGTGCTGGAAAAAAATGAATGGCGCCTGCAATGGGACGACAGCCTCATCCTGCCGGAATTGGCGGGAGGCAAGCATCTGAAAACGGACTATGTCGCGCCGGCGCGGGGTGACATTTATGACCGCAACGGCAATGCCATCGCCACCACCACCGAAGCCTACGCCCTCGGACTGGTCGCCGGCGAGGTTTCGCCCGAAGTGGAGGATGCGGTCATCAACACGCTGGCCCGTATAACGGGCGCTTCCAGGGTGGAAATTCGTAACAATTATGAAAATTACAACGCCGGTGATTATGTTCCTGTCGGCGAAGCCAGCGCTGATGCCGTCAATAAATCCGGCATATTGAATTTCGGCGGCGTTCAAGCCAGTGACCCTTACACAACCCGATTTTACGAACCCAACACCGCTCCCAATGTGGTCGGATACGTCCAGCCCATTTTTCCGGAGGAAGTCGAAACGTACCAGCGCATGGGCATCAACCAGAACGAGAAGGTCGGTAAGTTGGGCATCGAAGACTGGGGCCAGCCTTATCTGGGCGGCCGGGATGCGGCCACCCTCTCGGTCGTCTCGCCGGATGGGAGCTCCACGGTATTGAATCAGGTCAATTCAACGCCGTCTTCTTCCATTAGTTTGACCATTGACAGCGACTTGCAGCAGCAAGCCCAGGCCGCCATGGATGGCCTGCCAGGCGCGATCGTTGTGATGGAAGTCAATACCGGCAAGGTGCTGGCCATGGTCAGCAGCCCCGGCTTTGACGCCAACTGGTACGATGGAAATAACTACAACCACAACCTGGTCGCCGAACCATCCACTTTTAACAATGCCGCCCAGGGGAAATATCCACTCGGCTCGGTCTTCAAGATCATCAGCATGGCGGCCGCTTTGGAAAGCGGCGTCTTCACTGCAGACAGCACCCTGGATTGCCAGTATGATTTCACGGATGTTCCCGGCATCACCCTGCACGACTGGACCTGGATGGATTGCAATGATGAAAAAGCCCAAAGGGGCGATGGCACCTGCCCCTCCTGGCCGCCCAGCGGCATGCTGACTTTATTTCAAGGGTTGATGCGTTCTTGCGACCCGTGGTTCTATCACATCGGGCTAACTTTATGGCAAGATGCTCAGGCAGGCTCGGTGAAGCACAACCTGCTCTCGGATATGGCCCGTTCCTTTGGCCTGGGCAAGAAGACCGGCATCGAACAGATAGAAGAATCCGCCGGCAATATCCCGGACGCGACCGATGGCCTGGACGCCACCAGCATTGCCATTGGGCAGGGAAAAGTGGAGGTCACGCCGCTGCAAGTGGCCGCCTATATTGCTGCGGTCGCCAACGGCGGTACTCTTTACCGGCCGCAGTTGGTCGAGGAGATCCAGCCGGTCAGCGGCGACCCTGTCAGCGTGTTCAAGGCGCAAGCCAACGGGACTTTGCCGGTCACGTCCGAGCACTTGAAATCGATCCAGGATGCCATGCGCGAAGTGGCCGTTAACAAAAAAGGGACGGCCTATTACACCCTCGGCAACTTCGGCATCCCCACCGCCGCCAAGACCGGCACAGCCGAGACCGGTACGGTGGACCCCAATGCGTGGTTCGCGGGGTACAGCCTGGCGGGCAAACCCGACAAACCCGATATCGCCGTGGCAGTGGTCGTGGAGAAGCAAGGCGAGGGTGCCATCTGGGCTGCGCCCATCTTCCGGCGCATGATGGAAATCTATTTCTACGGTCACCCGCAAACGGTCTACCGTTGGGAATCCACCCTCGGCGTGCGCAACCTCAATTACGGCCAACCGGCTCCAACCGCCACTCCGGAACCCTGAGAATTCAAAACGGCGAACCTGTGGCTGCTGTAACCGAACCCGGTCTGATCATCCGCTCCCAATCAGGTTTTTTCGCCGTCCAAACAGCGGACGGTCTCCTGACCTGTCACCTGCGCGGCCGGCTTAAACAGGGCAAGCACGTGGGCGACATCGCCGCCGTTGGCGACCGGGTGCTGGTCAGCCGCCAGTCCGATGTCAGCGGCAGTATCGAGTCGGTCGAACCACGTACCAGGTCCCTGGTGCGCCTGGACCCCCGCCCGCAGGGCGTGTACCAGCAGGTGCTGCTGGCCAACCCCGACCAGGCTGTCTTTGTTTTCTCGTGCGCCCGTCCCAGCCCGCACCTGCGCATGCTCGACCGATTCCTGGTCATCGCCGAAAAACAAGGCCTGCCGGCCATTATCGTCGCCAACAAGATCGACCTGGTGGGGCAGGAGCAGGCTGAACAGATTTTCGGCTTTTATCCCGCCATTGGGTACCTGGTGTTGTATACCTGTGCAAAGTCAGGCGAAGGCATGGAAGCATTGAGGACCCACCTGACCGGGAAAGTGTCCGCCCTGGCGGGGCCCAGCGGGGTGGGAAAATCCAGCCTGCTGAATGCCCTCCAGCCCGGGCTGGGGCTGGCGGTGCGGGAGATCAGCCAGGCTTTCCAAAAGGGACGCCACACCACTTCCGTGCGGCAGTTATTCCCGCTGGAGGGCGGCGGTTACGTCGCCGATCTGCCGGGGATGCGCTCGCTGGCCTTATGGGACACCGAGCCGGAGGAACTGGATGGATATTTCCCTGAACTGGCCCCGCTGGTGGAGAAATGCCAGTTCAATGATTGCGAACACAAGAGCGAACCGGGCTGTGCCGTCCGGGCCGCCGTGGAGGCGGGCACCGTCCATCCGCAGCGGTACGACTCCTATTTAAGGTTACGGGCGGGAGAAGAATGACCACGGAAAATTGGGGCCTCGTCGGACACGAATGGGCGGTGGAGATGCTCAAACAGCACCTCCGGCGCGATTCGGTCCGCCATGCCTATCTCTTCTGCGGACCCGCCGGACTGGGCCGCCGGACCCTGGCCTTGCGCTTTGCCCAGGCCCTGAACTGCC
Source organism: uncultured Chloroflexia bacterium (assembly GCA_963831885.1). GTDB lineage: Bacteria > Chloroflexota > Anaerolineae > Anaerolineales > Villigracilaceae > UBA877. Next base: position 397,865 of record CAWHSJ010000010.1, read on the forward strand.
CCAATCAGAAAGAAGCCGGCGAACCCTGCGGCAAATGCAAGACCTGCCAGCAGATCGACCGGATGCAGTACGCCGACCTGTCCGTCATCCAGGCGGAAAAGGAAGGCGGCACGCTCAAAGTGGAACAGGTGCGGGCCATGCGGCAGAGCCTGGTGCTCAAGCCGTACCAGGGAAAATACCGCCTGGCGCTCTTTTTGCGCTTCGAGGAGGCCAACGCCAGCTCCGCCAACGCCCTGCTCAAGACGCTGGAGGAAGCCCCGGCGCATGTCATCCTCATTCTGACCGCCGGCAGCCCCGAACAACTCCTGCCCACCATCGTGTCGCGCTGCGAGGTGATCCGCCTGCGCCCGCTGCCGGTGGAACAGGTGGAAGCCTATTTGAAAAAACACGCCGCGGCTGAAGACTCCGCCCGGTTATTGGCGCATATCTCCGGGGGCCGCCCGGGTTACGCCCTGCGGCTGATGCAGGATCCGAAAGCCCTGGATTTCCGCAGCAAGCGGCTGGAGGAGTTGAACAGGCTGCTCCAATCGCACCGGGTGGCGCGCTTCGCGTATGCCGAGAAATTGACCGACCGGAAAAAAGAAGCCGAAGAGCGCTTTCGGGAAACCCTGCAGATCTGGCTCTCGTTCTGGCGGGATGTGCTGCTCTGCACCAGCGGCGCGGCTGCCCCGCTCGTCAACGTGGACCACCGCGCCGAGGTGGAAGCCCTGGCGAAAAAAATGTCCCTGCCCGAGGCAAGGAAGCTGGTCAACCAGGCCGAAGAGGCCATCGACAAGCTGGAGAGGAATGTCAACGCCCGCTTGCTGGCAGAAGTGCTTATTGCTGGATTGGCCCATGTAGTGACGACTTCAGTCGTTGCCCCCCCCGTAGTGACGACTTCAGTCGTCCGTCCCCGTAGTACGACTTCAGTCGTTACCATACTCATCAAACCAAAATTATGCCTTACGATTACCGTAAACTTACTCCCCCTGAACGCGCAGAAATCGTCCGTTACCGGCGCGAACGCGGTTATCCTCTTCATGCACCTCCGCATCCTTTTCGAGAGGCTGGAGTTTACCTGATCACAGCCGCAATATTTGAACATGCTTTCGTGATGGAGCATCCAGACAGGCGAACAGAATTTGAGCTGCTCCTTCTTGAAGCAATGAGAAACATCCATGGTGAAATGATCGCCTGGGTGGTTTTGCCCAACCACTACCACTTTCTGGTAGATATCAATTCCTTGGATCCGGTTTCGGCAGCCATAAAGCATTTACACGGAGCAACGTCCCGTCAATGGAATATTGAAGATGGTCTTCCCGGTCAACGTCGCGTTTGGTACAAATTTTCTGACCGGCTGATGCGCAGTGAAAAACAACTGTATCAAACTTTCAACTACCTGCACTACAATCCAATAAAACATGGTTATGCTAACGATTTTCAAGAATGGCCCTGGTCGAGTTATGCGCTTTATGAAGAAAGTAAAGGAGTTAATTGGCTTCAGGAAGTTTGGAACTCCAACATGCCCCCCGAAGAATTAGGCCAAGGTTGGGATGATCAGCAAGTGTAGTAACGATTGTAGTAACGACTTAAGTCGTTACTACAGATTCATCTTAATTTTCATTATCTTCCTCACCTCCTGCCAGGCAAAGCTGGCAGCCGCGCCAACGCCGACCGTAACGGTCTCCCTTGCCGCCACTGAGACACAGACTGCGACATTAGTCCCAACGGAGACGCAGACGCCATCGCCCACAACCACGCCCGAGCCGGCCTGGTATCAGCCCCTCGACCCGTCTTACGGGGTGCTGAAATACCAGTATGCCGAAGTGATCAATGAGCGCGCTCGGGTGTACGCCAGTTTCGAGGATGCGGCCGGGAAGACAGGCAATTACGGCCGCCTGCCCAATTACCCCGCTTATGTGGCTTACACTGGCAGCCGCATGAGCGACGATGCCCGCACCTTTTACCAGGTCAATTACGGCTGGATGGCCGCCGAAGACCTGCGCCCGCTGACCCCCTCCACATTCACGGGCATCCTGCTGAAGCGGGAGGTGTCTTTCCGCTTCGGCTGGGTGCTGGCAGAGACGGAGTCCGTCAGCGCGGCCGGGGAGCCCGGCAGAGTCTATCAACGCTACCAGGTGGTGCACGAAATTCCAACCTCCGTCCAGAAGCCCGGTTACATTTCGGTGGGAGATAATGAGTGGCTGCCGGAAGCGGCAGTGGCATTGACCAGCCCCCAGGTCCCGCCGGATGCTGGCCCAAATACCTGCCGGTTCATCTATGCCAACCTGAACACGGAAATACTATCGGTTTACGATCAATGCAAACTCGTCTTTGCCACCCTCATCTCATCCGGTAAAAATTCCTGGACGTTCGAGGGCCGTTTTGCCATTCTATATAAAGTGGAATACAGTTCCATTACCCCGCCGGAATACTCGACCAGCGATTATTATATCGAAGGGGTGCCCTACTTCATGACCTACGCCGGTAATTTTGGTTTCCACGGCGCCTACTGGCACGACAGCTTCGGCGCGGCCGGCTCGCACGGCTGCATCAACCTGTCGCCGGCAGATGCGAAATGGCTCTATGACTGGGCCGTCCTGGGGGAGCCCGTCATCATCAGCCCGGGGAAATAGTAAAGCGTACGCTCCCCATCAGAATATCTGGATTGGTAAAACCCAACTGTTGAGTTGGTTCCGTTTATTGTTATTTCATGATAATTGGAAGGTAAATCGGGCTCAACACCATCTGGGCTATTGAGAACTCCGAGGTATTCCCATTGCTGTCGGTCGCCGTAGCGGTGACATGAGGGCCAACCAGCCGGCTGCCTTTGTTGAAAGTGAAGTTGCCCGAAGCATCCGCCACGCTACTGCCCTCATATGCCCGCCCCTCTTCTTCATCGTCGGAGAAAATTTCCACCATGCAGCCAGGGCAGGTGGTACCGGCGACACCACTGAGAGTGACGGATAAGATGAACGGCGCTGGCAGCATCTGATTGCCGCCAGATTCGAGGTGAATGCCCTCACCCCCGTTGTTGTAGGTGGAGTTTCGGCGGATGGTATTGTAAGGCCAGGTTTCCACCACCACGCCGTGACCCCAGATGCCATGGGCGATCAGGTTTCCCTGGAGTATATTGCGTTCTCCAGCAACATAAATCCCATGACCACCATTGGGCACAGTGCCACTGGAGTCGGCATTTTTTCCGATGCGGTTTCCATTGACAAAGTTGGCGTCGCCGAATATATCAATCCCATCCCCTCGATTCCCACTTATGAGATTCCCTTCTTCCTGGCTGGCACCTCCAATCATCGTTTCGACATCAGAGGTTGCCAAATATATGCCAACACTATTCCCTAGAGCCGCATCTCCGCCAATGGTTGTGCCGATCAGGTTTCCGAGAACCAGGTTACCCTGTCCTCTTTCGTTCTCAGAAACCCCTAAATTGCTATTGCCGCTGATCAAGTTTGCTTCACCAAAGGCGGTACCGCCTACTCTATTGAACGCCGCGCCCCGACCCACGAGTACGCCATATATATTTGAAATAGCTTTCATACCGCTGGCATCTGTGCCAATTAGATTGCCAGCGATTGTATTGAAATCGCTCCCCCATCCAATGATGGCAATCCCAACTTGGCTACCACTAGCTAGATTCCCTTGAACTAAATTACCAAACGCTCCATTCTCCATGGAGATCCCCCATCCATGATTTCCCAGATTTGCCGTGCCGCTGATATCAGTTCCTACATAGTTACCCACGACACGATTGTTAGAAGCACCGGGACCCATTTGTATACCATTTTGCCCATTCCCGCTGAGAATGTTTCGGTAGCGAGGATCGGCTTGCCCAATGATATTGCCGGAACCAATCATGCCTATGCCGGAATATCCGTTACCGAATTCACTGGTGCCGGTCACATCGGTACCAATGAGGTTCCCGTCGACAAGATTGTTGTCGGTTTGTATACTAACACCCACGCCCCCATTTCCGCTAATGAGATTTCCTTGACCAAGCGGCCCCCTTCCTAGGCTCCGATCGCCGCCAATCGTGTTACTGTCCCCATCAATTTGTATACCGTTCCATGGAAAACTCACTATCTGTAAACCCATAATAGTATTGTTATTTGAAGGTATCAATAATCCAAAGGAAGATGTGCCCGTGAGAGCACTGCCATCCAGCACCACTCCGGCATTGCTGCCGTCAATGGTAATGTTTCCTTGGGTAATGGATGGCAGTGGACTGCTGAGACTGATGGACGCCGGATTGGTTGGTGGGAAGATAATTGGGTCGAAGGTGATCGTATCTCCACTAGCGACGCTCGCCAGGCATTGCCGTAAGCTTCCCGGACCGCTATCGGCTGAGGACCTGACAACGCAGGTAATGGCAGTTCCGGTGGTTGGAATCATCTCCTGATTGCCCATTTCGTGAAGGGAATCTTCGAAACGAATCAGCTTGGGAGTTCAACCGGGGCACCGCGAGGGAAGTCGTCTGCCCCGATCCAGGCAAGTGCGAATAGGATCCGTCAAAATCGATTATCGTATGTAAGGTGGGTACTTGTTGACCAGCGGGATCTTCTCCTTTGGTTGTAAATGCACCAATTGCCAAAACCTTTTCAAGAATCACTAGGCCGTTTTGCCCATCGGCCAGGAACACCCGGTTGTTGGCCAGAATGATGCCAATGGCATCGCCTTGTGTATCGAAATTTGCTGCATATGCTGGATGATACGGATCGGACACATCCACCACGGAGAGTCCACGGCCATCGTCCGCTATATACGCGCTTGTCCCAGATACAACGATTCTCCTGGGATTGAATGTCTGGATGTGGCTGACCTCTTGCGGGCTGGCAGGATTTGATACATCCACGATGGAGACGCCGCCCCGGTCCAATACGTAAGCCCAATTCCCGGCTACTGCCACATCGATTGGATAGGAGAATGTCGAAATTCCTCCAATTCGTTTGGGGTTGTTTGGGTCGCTTACATCAATAATGTGAAAACCGTCTGTTTCTGCTGCCACATACGCTAACGTGCCGTTCACAGCTATACCGCAGACGGCTCCTGCTCCAGTAGTCAGCACGATGCGTCCGAGCAAGGCGGGGTGAGCAGGGGTAGAAAGATCGACCAACTGCAGCCCACCCTCGTCTGCAATATAAGCAATTCCCCCGGCGGTGGTCATGTCGCGGACAATCCCTTTCAAATTAATGGTTTCACTCCAGAAGGGATGGGTGGGATCAGAAATGTCCGCCACAAATAGTTTATTGCCACCGCCCACATAACCATAGCTACCAACTACTGACACTGATTCAATGTCACGCCAATCATTCGGATTGAGGATATCGGTTGCGCCAAGCCATTTGGGATTAGCAGGGTCGGTCACGTCCGCGATATGCAACCCAATGCCGCTGGAAACGAAATAGGCATAATTCCCAACGACATCCACGGCATCCACAGAAGCCATCGACCTGTAGGCGCTTACTTCTACAAGATTAGCGGGATCAGATACATTGACCAACCGCAGACCCCAATTGCGATCCGCCACATAAGCCGTGTTGCCGCCTACCGATACACTGGCGGCGTTTCCGTAGGGTGGTTCGTAGCCACCCAGCCCCACTGGATTGTTAATATCAGAAAAATCCAGCACCTGCAGACCATTGAAGGCATCTGCCACATATACGCGTGACCCGGAAATGGCGACCCCAAAGGCCCACCCCGGTGTCTTATAGCTGCTGACCTCCACCGCCTGCCCTGGATTCGTGATATTGACCAGTCGTACACCCTCCCAACCATCTGCCACATATACCATGTTACCGACAACTGTCACACCATAGGCGTAGCCCGGAGTATCCAGGGAGCCAACCTCGATCAGATCTGCCGGGTTGGATACATCGGCGATCAGAAGGCCGGCACCGGCTGCGGCAATGTATGCATGGTTATTGGCCACGACCACATCGAAGGCGTAATTCATCTCATATGCGGAACCTCGTGCGATCGGGTTTGACGGCGTAGAGACATCCACAGCGGCCAAGCCGTATGGGCCATCTGCCAGATAGACAGTGCTACCCACCACAGCCACCCCCTTGGAGTAACCAGGCGAGTCCCAGGCGCCCATCTCACTGGGGTTGGCTGGGTCGGAGATATCCACCACTCGTAAACCTGCGTACCCATCGGCTAGATATGCTCGCGTACCGCTGACCGCAATATCCTCCACAAAGTATGGGAACGGCGTCGTGCTGCCCACTTCTACTAGTGTGGCGGGATTTGAAATGTCCAGCACGATCAAGCGCAAGCCGACCCCCACGTATGCATAATTCCCTTGCACAACAACGGCGTTGGTCGGTCCGCCGATTTGCCCTACCATCTGCCAGGTTTCCGTTGCGATTGGCGCAGCAACAACTGGCGGCTTCGCAACACCTGTTGGTGTTGCGAAAAACGCAGACAAAATAAGCGCAATTCCGAAATTCGTCCATCTGCGGTTCATCGTTTTACTCCCTTTGTTGTCAAAGGTGGCCCACCTGTGTATTCAGCTATGTTTGGCAGCTCATTGGCCTGTGGAGACGGGACAAATTATTGACTTCACATGACTAAACCAGTATAGCACGCGTTTAGAAGAGCGTTCTTTATTTCACCTGCCCATCTTCCTCCGCTCCATCCTCCGCCGGTACTGCTCCTGTATTTCACCCACGTGATCCACTTTCTCATCGATGGCCACCTTTAACCAGTAGGCCCCCTTTTCAGCCGTCGCCAGGCTGCCGGCTCCGTACGCCCCCGTGCGGGTGTCGTCCTCCCAGGGCGGATTGGCGGTCAGGGCGCCGCCTTCGATCCAGTCCATGTAATAGGAGGGGGTGGTGATGAAATCGGTCTCGTCCACGGCCCGCTCGAGGTGGATCAGCTCGGGGCGCAGCTGCAGGACGAGGGAAGTTTCCAGTTCGCAGGCGTGGCCCATGCCGCCCAGCGGCGATTCCCGCCTGGCATCCAGGGCAGCCACGCCTTTCGGTCCCGAAAGATACAGGAAGGAGGTGGCGCAGAAGATGTGCGGGTATTTTTCCCCGGCATATTTGACCACGTTGACCAGGAAGGAGGAATTGCCCCCGTGCCCGCTCATGAGATAGAAGCGGGTAAACCCCCGGGCAACCAGTGTATCCACCACCGCCAGCCAGAAATCCTCGAAAACCCTTCCGCCCACGTTGAAAGTCCCCGGGAAGGAACGCCGGTGCGTGCTGACCCCGTACGGGAAGACCGGTAAACAGAGGGCCTGAGCGGGCACGGAGTTCGCCGTGCCCTGCCCGATGGCTTCGATGATGATGGTATCGGTGGAGAGAGGCGCGTGGTAGCCATGTTGTTCGGTATGGCCGATGGGCAGGAGGAGCACCTTTTGGAGATCCTGGGTGGAGAAAGTGGGAACAAGCGCCGGACCGGCCGGCAGGTGCATCTGGGGAATTTCCGCCGGTAATTCCAAACCTGTGGGGGCCAGCACATTTACGTTCGTGAAGCCATCTTCTATTAAATTTCCCACCAGGCTGTGCACAAGGTCCGTAAATATTTTGGCTGGAACTTCCACCCCGCTGTCAGCCCAGCCAAAAGGGATGCCCGGCAGGAGACCAATATCTTGCACAGTCCCAACCAGAGTCTGCAATTGTTCCAGGCCGGAGAATTTACCCAGCGGCAATACCAGGGGAATATCACGCGGCAGTGCGGAAACCTCAGGCCAGGTCAGTTCTTCGAAGGGGAAGAGATGCATTCTATCCTCCACACATTTATATAAGTATATGTTAATTAGTAATGGTAGTAGAGACTGTGGATAAGTGGATAACCTGAAATCTACCCTACCTGTGGGCAGCTCATGCAGTTGCCTTCCACAGATAGGCAATTTCTATTGAAATTCCACCCTCCAAACTGTGGAAAACTTTTGGGGAAAAAGGCGAGCCTTGGAAGGCTCCAAAATAGAAAAAACGGTCAATCCATATTTAGGTTTTAGCTTGCAGCACGTGCCAGATATGGGGGTCCTAAAACCGAACAATTGAGCGGTTTCTCCACAATACGCGCGAGTTATCCACAGTTTTTGGTCAGTTATCCACAGTTGCAAGAGAATCTGGTGAGACTGGCGGGCCTATATACAGGTCCTATAGTCCTTGACCGACGGACCGGTTTTCAAGTGCCTCCTCGAGGCCGTCAAGAAAATGGTCCAACCCGTCCACTTTTTCTTCCAGGGCAGGCCCTTCCAATCCAAGCAACTTGCAAGCCGAGCGCCAGTGTTCTTCCCAGGAGGGCGGGAGAACGGATACCGATAACGACCAGGTCAGCAGCATGGGCCAGACGAGCGCCTGGGGCATCTCGCCTGCCAGCATGGATTCGAAAGCCAGTTTGTAGTACCGCAGCCGGGGAGTGACAATCCGTTGGTCAACGGCCGGGTTTGTGCCGGCGGCTATGAATGCATTCTCCCATTCCGGCAGGAGTCCTGCCAGGGTGTCTACATCGACCCGGCCAGCCCCGGAAAGTTGATAAAGATCGGTCACGAGACCTGCCAGCCCGGCGGTCTCGGCCCGGGCGGGGAATTCCAGCAGGAGACGCCTTTCAGAGAGTGGTCCCCCCGCCAGCAAGGAAATGCCGTTGGCGGCCTGGTAAAGGCAAGCCAGGTAAGCCAGCAGCCATTCCGGACCTTCGGCCGGGCTGAGCTGGAGTCCGCTCCATTGCTGGCGGGCATTCTCTGCCAGCTTGCGGGAACGTAGGATGTAACTTTCAGGCTCGTTGAATTTATCCCGCACCCCGGCCTGGACAAATTCGAAGAAGTGTTGGGTCCCATACAGCGGTAAGGGGTCGTAAAGTTCCGGCCCGAGCCAGGGATGGACGCGCAAAGCCTTGGGCTTATCATAATCGCTGCGCGGGTTATGGAGGATATCCAAATGGATCTCGGGAGTCAGGGGAACGATTTCCCGGCGCACCTTTGACGGTTCGGAATGGACGAAGACGATATCAATGTCGGTGGTGTTGCCCAGGAAAGGATCAGAAGTACGCAGTGAGCCGGTCAGATAAGCCGCGACCAGTCCATGATCGGAGAAGGCTTGCTTTTGCGCCGTTTCCTTGGCGATACGGACGAGGTTCTCACGGGTAATTCGCATTGGGCCTCACTTGTCGAGCGGAAGTTCTGCCTGATAGGGGGAAATATTTAGGGCCTCACGGATGCGATTTTCGATGTGTCTGAGGTGGTCCTGGTGATGGACAAAATCCAGCGGATTGGTGTCTATCGTCAGAATGGAGGTGCCGTCATATGGCTGGGAGAAGAATTCATCGTATGCCTGGTTGAGTTCTTCAATATACCCTCGTTCCATGTTGCGTTCATAGCTGCGGTCGCGCATGGCAATGCGCTGCATCAGGACATCGGTATCGGCGCGCAGATAAACGAGCAGGTCAGGCATGGGCACTTTTTCGGCCAGCGCTTCATGGACGCGGCAGTACATATCCAGCTCGTCCCCCCTTAAGTTGATGCGGGCGAAAAGGGAATCTTTGGCAAAAGTGTAGTCTGAGAGCAGCGACTTTCCGGAATTCAGGATGGCCGTGACCCCGCGGCGTTGTTGGTGGTACCGGCTGAGGAGAAAGAATATCTGGGTCTGGAAGGCGTAGCGCTGGCGGTCGGAGTAAAAGTCCGAGAGGAAGGGGTTTTCCTCGAATACTTCGAGCAACAGGTCTGCCGCGAAAGCCGGCGCGAGCAGCCGCGCCAGGGTGGTCTTTCCAACTCCAATGACACCTTCGATGGCAATGTACATGATCTCTCCCGCAGATAAATGTAAGCCAAGGATACCATATTTTGGAGGCTGGGCGAATGGACAGCATTCTATTAATCTGATCGTTAGCGGAAATCCGCTTCAATGGGCCAGGGATAATGGCTGTCCACGCGCAGGAAAACCCAGGATTGTCAAAATCCGAGCTTGACTCGCTCCCTGCGGAAATGTATAATCTTCCCTACAACTCCTCCGGGAGGAGTAAGTGGCCGGAACGCTGATAGAGAAGGAAGCCGCTGGCTGGAAGCTTCCGCAGAATCCCCCCACTGAAGTCGCCCGGAATATTGCTGAAGAAAGTTTAGTAACACCTAAACGAGTAGAACGGCACGGGCGGTCCCGTTACAGGCCGGCCTGATGATGGTCAGGCACAGAGAGCGCTTTTTCCAATGCAGAAACAGGGAAAAGCGAATTGAGGTGGTACCGCGGCGCCCCCGTCCTCAGCAGGATGCGGGCGTTTTTGTTTGTGGAGAGTTTATGAGCAGACCAGTCGATTTTTCCACGATGGCAGACGCGATGTTCGATCTTTATCGAGCTGGAGAATATGGACAGGCGCTCGAGCTTGTCGATAAGAACGCGGCAGTTTACCCTGAACAGGCTGCACGCATCACTTTCTGGCGTGTTTGCCTGCTCAGTCGCTGCGGCCGTGGCAATGAAGCCCTCTCGGCTTTGGCAAATGGACTGGAGACAGGCCTTTGGTGGCACGAGTCTCAATTCCGTGATGCCGACCTTGACTCCCTCCGTGACCTGCCCGGATTCAAGGAATTGGTCGAAAAGTCGCAAGAGCGCTGGCTGACGGAGGGGAAAAGTGTGAAGCCTGACCGCACGATCCTGGTTCCCACCGCCTCTGGTCCCTACCCGCTCTTGATCGCCTTGCATGGTTACAGCGGCGATAAGGACTTCGAACCTGAAATATTGGGAGTTCGCCTGCCGGAAAGGCTGGTTGGTCCTGTCTCCGCAATCCCGGCAGCCGCTGTATCCAGGCGCAGTATTATTGGGATACGCCTCGCGCAGGGATGGAGGAGATTCTTTACCATCTCAACGAGGTCCGGCATGGTTACCGCATCGATGGGGAGCGGATTATCGTCGGCGGGATCTCCCAGGGGGGCGGGATGGCCGTCCTGGCAGCGCTTTCTCCGCAGATCCCGGCGGTTGGATCCCTCAGCCTGGCCACCTGGTGGGAAGAGGTGGAGTCGATCCGATCCGCTGCCAAAAACGCCAAGGCCTGCCGCAGTTATTTTGTAAGCGGGTTGAAAGACCATAGCTCTGGACCGCTCCAGGGAGATCCAGGCTGTGCTGAAGGAGAATCAGATCCCGGTCGAAGAAGAGGTCCATCCCGACCTGGGCCACGATTTCCCGCCGGATTTCGGCGGATCGTTCGAAAATGCCTTGAAGTACCTGTTTCCGTAAGGAGCTTGAATGACCGAATATCAATTACCCAAAGCCTATGATTTTAAATCCACCGAGCCGCGCATATATGAGATGTGGGAGAAAGGCGGCTATTTCAAACCGTCCAATGACCCGAACCGGCCGGATTTCGACCCGACGAAGAAGCCCTTCGTCATTTCCATCCCTCCACCCAATGTGACCGGGGAGCTGCACCTGGGCCATGTGATGTTTGTGGCCATGGAAGACCTGATGATCCGCTACCAGCGCATGAAAGGCATCCCCACCTTATGGGTGCCCGGTACGGACCACGCCGGCATCGCCACGCAATTACAGGTGGAGAAGGACCTCCTGCGCACGGAAGAGGTGACGCGGGAGGAACTTGGCCGCGAGCAGTTCGTGGAGCGGGTTTGGTCCTGGAAGGAGAAGTACCACGACATCATCACCGGCCAGGTCCGCAAGATCGGCGCTTCCTGCGATTGGGAGCGCGAGCGCTTCACTCTCGACGAAGGCCTGTCGAAAGCCGTCCGTGAAGCCTTCGTGCGCCTGTATGAAAAAGGCCTGATCTACCGCGGTCCCCGCCTGATCAACTGGTCGCCGGGCCTGAAGACGGCCGTCTCGGACCTGGAAGTGGAATATGCGGAGGAACCGGGGAAGTTATTTTATTTCAAGTATATGTTGGTCCCGGATGGCCCCGATCTTTCCGAATTCATCCCGGTTGCAACCACGCGTCCGGAGACCATCCTGGCGGATACCGCCGTGGCCGTCCATCCCGAGGACGAACGCTACCGCAAATTCATCGGCAGGAAAGCCGTCGTACCCATTCTGGGCCGCGAGATTCCCGTCATCGCCGATGATTATGTGACCCGGGAATTTGGCACGGGAGCGCTCAAGATCACTCCCGGGCATGACCCCAATGATTATGAGATTGGCCAGCGCCACGGCCTGCCGGTACTGTCGATGCTGGACCGGGAGGCAAAAGTTACGCAAGTCGGCGGGCCGTACGCCGGGCTGGACCGGTTTGTCTGCCGCGAAAAACTATGGGCCGATATGAAAGTCGCCGGCCTGGTCATTAAAGAAGAAGCCTACACCCTCAACGTGCCCCGCTCGCAGCGCGGCGGAGAGATCGTCGAGCCGATGATCTCGGAGCAGTGGTTCGTCAAGATCAAACCCCTGGCGGAACCTGCCCTGGCTGCGGTGAAAGACGGGCGCATCAAGATCATCCCGGAACGGTTCGAAAAGGTGTATTACAACTGGATGGAAAACATCCGCGACTGGTGTATTTCGCGCCAGCTCTGGTGGGGTCACCGCGTGCCGGTATGGTATTGTGACAATTGCGGCAAACAAACCTGCACGCGCACAGATCCGAGCCAGTGCGCCCACTGCGGCTCGAAAAACATCCGCCAGGACCCGGATGTGCTGGATACCTGGTTCTCCTCGGGCCTGTGGCCGTTCTCCACGCTGGGCTGGCCGGAGGAAACACCCGATTACAAGTATTTTTACCCCACCACGATGATGGAAACGGGTTACGATATCCTCTTCTTTTGGGTGGCGCGCATGATCATGGACGGGCTGGAGTTCACCGGCCAGGTACCGTTCAGCACCGTTTATTTGCATGGACTGGTGCGCAATGAAGAGGGGGCAAAGATGTCCAAGAGCAAAGGCACAGGCATCGATCCGTTGCCGGTGATGGAAGAGTTCGGCACGGATGCCCTGCGCTTTACCTTGCTGGTTGGTTCCACCCCCGGCAACGATATGAACCTGAGCCTGAAGAAGGTGGAAGGCAACCGGAACTTCGCCAATAAGATCTGGAACGCCGGCAGGTTCGTCATCTCGGCGATCAATTCGCTGACGGGCATAAATCCCGATGGGATGGGGGAGCAGGAAGGCAGGTGGGAAAATGAGGGGGGGTATTGGGAAGTCTCCCAACTCCCTGCTTCAGAACCCATGCGGAACTGGACTCTGGCCAACTCGTGGATCTGGGCGCGTTTGCAGAGTCTCATTCGCGAAGTGGAACGATTATTCCAGGCCTATCAATACGGCGAGGCCGGGCGCCAGATCTACGAATTCTTCTGGAATGACTTTGCCGACTGGTATGTGGAAGCCGCCAAACTGCAATTGCAGGATGCGGAAATCAAGGCGCAGACTGCGGCTACGCTTGCCCGGGTATTGGATATCTCACTGCGCCTGCTGCACCCCATCACTCCCTTTGTGACCGAGGAATTGTGGGGTCATCTGAGACGGGCGGTTGGGCAAAATGCCATTTTGGCCTCGCTGGCAAAGGATTGGCCGTCGGCACTCATCATCGCTCCCTGGCCGAAAGCGCAAACGTTGGAAGGCTGGGAAGACGAGAAAGTGGCCGACTTTATGCTGATCCAGGAGATCGTCCGTTCCATCCGCAACCTGCGGGCTGAGAAGAAAGTCAGCCCGGCCAAACGCATCCCGGCAACGCTGGTGGCGGGAGTGAAAGCCGCTTTGTTCAGAGAACAGGCTGCCATGATTTCATTGCTGGCGGGATTGGAGCCCTCTCAAATCTCCATCCTTGAATCCGTGCAAACCAAACCTGACAACAGCGTTACCCTGGTGGCCGGCCCGGTGGAAATCTATATCCCCCTCTCCGGCATGGTGGACCAGGAAGAAGAGCGCAGGCGGCTCGAGAAGGAATTGGCCGATACCCAGGTCCAGATAGACCGGTTGGAAAAGTTGCTCGGCAGCGACTTTGCCAACAAGGCTCCGGCCGGAGTTGTCCAGAAAGAACGTGACCGCCTGGCCGAGTATAAAGAAGTGGCTGGAAAGTTACAGACACAACTGTTGTAAAAGCGGGCACTTTTTCGAGCGAATACGTGTTATAGTTTAAATCTACTCTGTTCCCGGTGGTTACTTCCGGACGAACTTTCAAATCAAGAAGATGAACACCTTCCTGCATTGGATGATTAGGAGGTGTTCGTTCGCTTTAATGCTGGCTGATCAGTGACAGCTGGAGAATATCGATGAATTTAAAACTTACCAATATCCTGCTGATTGAAGATGATGCGGGCGATGCCCGGCTGGTCCGGCAAGCCCTGGAAGAGGCGGGGGACTCCTGGTTCAACCTGAAAGTCGCCAAGACTCTTACGCGCGGCTCTTCCTATTTGAAGAGAAACCCTGTCGACGTAGTCCTGCTGGATCTGACCCTGCCAGAGAGCACAGGTTTCGCGACATTTAAATTGATTCAGACCCAGGGTCCGCATTTGCCGGTTATCTTGTTGACGGATCGCGAGGATGATGCTCAAGCCGACCGTGCAGTCCGGGAAGGGGCGCAGGATTACCTGGTGAAAAGCCAGATCAACAACAGGCTGCTGGTCCGTTCCATCCGCTATGCGATTGAGCGCAACCATGCCGAAGAGGCGCTGCGGGCAAACGAGGAGAAATTTAGAGAGGTGACAGAACAATCCACCGATGGCATCGTCATCGCAGATGACCGGGGAATTGTCATCGAATGGAATCGAAAACAGGAAGAGATCCTGGGATATGAGAAAGACGAATTCCTGGGCAAGCCTCTTTGGGAAGCCCAATTCAAGGCGGCTTTACCGGAAAAACAGACTCCGCAATTATTCGAGCAGGTCAGGCAGCGCATCTTGCGGATCCTGCAGGATCCCCACTCGGAATATTTCGGAAAAACGATCGAAGCAGAGATCTGTCGAAAAGATGGAACCATCCGAAATATCGAATCGACCATTTATCCCATCCGGGTGGGCGACCATTTCCTGGTAGGCAGTGCAACCCGCGACATCACCGAGCGCAAACGGGCAGAGCAAGCCTTGATTGAAAGCGAGGCCAGGTATCGCGCCCTCTATATTTCCATGAGAGAAGGTGTGGCCCAGTTCCAAATGATCTATAACCCGGCCGGTGAAGCCGTTGACTATCTCTGCCTGGATTGCAACCCGGCTTTCGAAAACCTGGTGGGCTTGAAAAGGGATCAAATCATAGCCACGAAAGCCAGTGAAGCCCATGATAAGAGTTTACCGCCCAATCTAGAGGTCTACGCAGCCGTCGCGGCGACGGGTAAATCAGCCAGATTCGAAGCGAATTTCGAAAGCCGTCAAAAGAGTTTCAGCATATCAGTTTTTTCGCCAGGGAAGGGCTATTTTGCCACCGTGTTCGAAGATATCACCGAACGCAATCAGGCCCTGGATGCCTTGCGGGAAAGCGAAGTGCGCTATCGCACCCTGACTGAGACGGCGCATGACATGATCTTTGTCATCAATCGCCAGGGGAAGATTGAATATGTCAATGAGTATGCTGCTCAGATGGTAGGTAGCCGCGGAATGAATGTGGTCGGGCAAAATACAGCGGAATATTTCAACGGTCAAGCATTAAATCGTCAAGAGGAGAATCTCAGAAAGGTTTTTGAGTTCGGCGAACCTCTTTATAGTGAAGGGGAAACCCAATTTCCTGCCGGCAAGTATTGGGTGGGCACCTGGCTGGTCCCCATCAAGGATGAAAAAGGTGAGGTGGTCTCTGTTTTCGGCATTTCCCGTGATATCACCGAACGCAAACAGGCGGAGGAGTCACTGAGACTCAGGGTGGAACAACTGGTTGCCATTAACCAGGTATCGCAGGCGGTAGCCACCTCTCTTGATCTTGAGCAGGTGCTGGCAGAGGTAATGAACCTGGCCGGCAGGGTGGCGGCTTCCGATTACGTCAGTATCGTGATGGTGGATGAAGCCGGTCGAATCAGCCGGGGGATGGAAAACATGCCGGGCGTGCTGTCGCTTGATCGCCGCGCCAGGAAGAGAGGTTTTACCAACTGGATCATTCGCTCGCGTCGGACGGTCGTGGTGGATGAGATCAGTGAAGATGGATCTGTCAGACCCAGAGTTGGAAAAGGAGCCCCACGCGCCATCAACCCGCACCTTACGGAGATGGGGATCAAATCGTTCGCCGGGCTGCCGTTGACGATTGAAGAACACATTGTGGGCGTGCTTTACCTGCACAGCCTGCATCCCGGTACATTTAATAATCAGATGCCCTTGCTGACGACCTTTGCCAACCAGGTGGCCATCGCCATCGAAAAGGCCAGCTTGTACAACGCAGTTCAGAAAGAATTGGCCGGGCGCAAGCAGGTGGAGGATACGTTGCGCCAGAGCGAAAAGCGTTTCCGCGCCCTCATTGAAAACAGCACAGATGCCATTTCACTGATCGATGCCAGGGGAACCGTTTCATATAGCAGCTCCTCGTACACGCGATTATTAGGTTATACCAGAGAACAACGCCAGGGGCGGAATACATTTGAGTTGGTCCATCCCGATGACCGGGAATATGTGGTTAAACTCATGACGAAATTATTGCAAGAGCCTGGCCAGATTGCCTTGCCGCCAACCCGCGTCCGGCGCGCCGACGGTTCGTGGCTGTGGGTCGAGGGGGTGGCTCAAAACCTGCTTTCTGAACCTGGCGTACAGGCTATTGTGGTCAATTTTCGCGATATTAGCGAGCGCAGGCAGGCGGAACGGGCGCAGCAACAAAGCGAAATCCAATTCCGGGCGCTGTTTGAGCTCTCGCCGGATGCCGTCATGCTCCTGGACCCGCATGACTCCCAGGTCTCGTGGCCAATCGTTGATTGCAATGAGGCTGCCTGTCTTATGAACGGTTATCGCCGCGATGAATTGATCGGGCAGTCCATTGATAAAGTGAACATAACCCAGGGCACACGGGATGAGAGATTTAAGTATATGAAGCAGTTGAAAGAGGTGGGTAACCTGAAATACGAAACCAGTCATCGCCACAAAAAAGGCACCGTGTTCCCTGTTGAGGTCTCGACAACGCTCATCAAGATCGGCGAGCGTGAACTGGTTATCGGTATTGACCGTGACATCACCGAGCGCAAGCGGGCAGAGGAAAACCTGGTGAAAACCGAGCAAATATACCGCCGGGCAATCACTCAGGCCGGAAGTGTTCCGTATCAGAGTGACTATCGAAGTAAACAGTACACTTTCCTGGGGGAGGGCTTCGAAAACCTGACAGGATATGCTCCCGCAGAAATGACCGGGCCATTGTTCAACAGCCGGTTGCGGCGTATCGAAGCATATGGTGAACATAAGGACCTGTCCCATGAGCAGCGTGTGAACCTGGCCAGGCAGGGAGGCATGAAAGAATGGCGTGAAGATTATGAATTCGAGCGAAAAGACGGTGGCCTGGTCTGGCTGGCAGACCACGCTGTACCTTTATATGGAGATAATGGTGATGTAATAGGTTCCCTGGGAATTCTGACAGATATCACCGAACGTATGCAGGCAGAAGAGGCTTTACGTGAAAGCGAGGAACGCTTCCGGATCGTTTTTGAAAATGCCAACGACGCCATCTTTTTCGAGAATGATCAAGATGAGATCCTCTCGGTGAACCCACGTGCCTGTAAGATGATGGGATTTAGTGCTGATGAACTATTGAAAATGCACGTCACAGACCTGCAGGCTCCCGAGGTAAGATCACCTGGCAACGTGCTCAGGAATGAGCTTTTGGAGCATGGGACTTCGATTTTTGAAGGATTGAACCATCATTCGAGCGGGCGAACCATCCCGGTCGAGATCAGCGTCGGGCGGATTGAACATCCCAAAGGTAATTTATATGTTTCAATCGTACGCGATGTCAGCGAGCGCAAAAGGACCGAGACAGAACTGGCCAGGCAGGCCGATGAACTGCGCCGACGGAACGAGGAATTGGCCCGCCTCTACCGGACATCCGGCTCCCTGATCTCCAGCGCCTCCTTGAATCTTCAAGAGCAGGCCCAGAGGATCGTCGAAGTGGTCCAACAGGAATTTGGTCAGGACAATTGCAGCTTGCTCGTTATCCAAAAGGATCCGAATGATTTAGTGCGACTGGCTGCAGCCGGGTCGCATGTCGACCAGGTGAAATATCAAGCCCTGACCCTGGATGGGCCGGGGTTGATTCCACTCGCTATCCGCACGAACAAGGTGCTCAACGTTGGTAATGTTCACTCGAATCCGGATTATGTCCAGGGTTGGGATTTGGCGCGATCAGAAATGGCTGTTCCGCTCAAATTCGGGAACAATGTGATTGGGGCCATTGATGTACAAAGCTCGGAACTGAACGTCTTCAGCCCCGACGACGAACACCTGATGAGCCTTTTCGCCGAACGGGCTGCCCTGGGCCTTGAACACAGCCGCTTGAACACGCAGACAGAGGCACGCATCCAACAACTGGTGGCCCTGCGCACCGTCGATATGGCCATCACCGGCAGCTTTGACATTAACCTGACCCTCGGCATCCTGTTGGATCAAGTGCTGGGGCAATTGGGCGTGCATGCGGCGGACATCTTGACCTTTCATGCGGCCACACAGACTCTCAAGCTGGCTTGTGAACGTGGTTTCCGCACTCGAATTTCCCACCAAACTCAGCTCAATATAGGCATGGGTTATGCATGGCGGGCCGTTCGCGAGAGGCGGGCGGTTTCCATCTCCAACCTGGAGAAAGAACCGGCTGGTAGCTATGGCTCCCCCAATTTATCCGGGGAACAATTCACTGCCTATGTGGGCATACCACTCATCGCCAGAGGCCAGATCCGAGGCGTCCTGGAGATCTTCCACCGGGAACCGTTCCACTTTGAACCGGAAGGGGATAGTTTCCTGGAAATCCTGGCCGGACAGGCTGCCATCGCCATCGATAATGCCGAGCTTTTCGACAACCTGCAAAGCTCCAATTCCGAGCTTAGCCTGGCTTACGACAGCACCCTGGAAGGCTGGGCCAGCGCCCTCGAATTGCGCGATCAAGATACGGCTGGGCACACGCGCCGCGCCACCGAATTGACCATCCAATTAGCCCAGGCCATGGGAGTAAAAGAGAATGATATCGTGCATATTTACCGCGGCGCCCTCCTGCACGATATCGGGAAAATGGGCGTGCCCGATAGCATTGTGCAGAAACCCGGCCCATTGACGGAAGAAGAATGGATCAACATGCGCAGGCACCCTCAATATGCCTATGACATGCTTTCGCCCATCTTATACCTGCGGCTGGCGCTGGACATCCCTTATTGCCATCATGAAAGATGGGATGGCAGCGGCTATCCCCGTAGGCTCAAAGGGGACCAGATCCCGCTCTCTGCGCGCATCTTTGCGGTGGTGGATGTATGGGATGCGCTCACTTCCGAAAGACCTTACCGGAAAGCCTGGCCTCAAAAGAAAGCCATCACCTATATCGGCGGACAATCTGGCATCCATTTCGATCCGAAGGTGGTGGAAATCTTTTTACGAGAAGTAAGCCATGACTAAAATAAGCCGGAGGATTGCGGCAAAGAGACCTTAACTCTTTTCTGCCGGCTTAAAATCAAGAGGGGTTGGAACAAAGAACTGCATCACTGATCATTTCTTATGGATCTTTGGTTGCTGACAAAACTATATTAAAAGGGATTTTGTGGGATTGGTTTCCCGGCTGAGGTGGTATAGTATGTTTAATGAGGTATTGGCTTCAATCGGCAAGTTCTTTTTCGTGAGGGCTGTAGAATGAAAAACTCCTCGAAACCCACGGCAAAGAAAAACAGGGGCGGGCAGAAAACAGACTTACAACCGGTAAAAACAAGTAACCCCGGGCGGGGTAGTGCGCCAATCAGTAAAAGTCCAAAAGCCGCGCAAGGCCAGGCGGGTGATCTTAAAAAGGAAAGCTTTTTGCGCGAAAGTGAAATACGTTATCGCACAAAGGCTGAGCAGGATTTGGAGACGTCCCACTCCCTCCTTGAAGCTGCGATTGACTCGACTGCGGATGGATTGCTGATCGTTGACTTAAAAGGGAAAATATCCCAGTTCAACCGGAAATTTGTAGAATTGTGGCACATCCCTCAAGAAATTTTAGCAACGGGGGAAGATGAAAAAGCGATTGCATTTGTTCTGGATCAATTAAAAGACCCCTCAGCTTTTCTCTCGAAAGTCAAGGAACTGTACTCCCATCCGCAGGCTGAGTTTTTTGATGTGTTGGATTTCAAAGATGGGCGGATTTTTGAACGCTATTCCCAGCCGCACCGGTTGGGGGAAAAAATAGTTGGGCGGGTATGGAGTTTTCGGGATGTCACTGCCCGCAAGCAGGCGGAAGAGGCCTTGAGTAAATCCGAAGCCGAATTACGCGCCCTGGTAGAACAAGTGCCGGCGATCATCTATACCGAGTTGGCGGATCAACCGGGAAAAACCATCTACATCAGCCCGCAGATCGAAGCCATTACCGGTTACACACCGGCAGAGTGGATGAGTTCCCCCAATTTCTGGGACGAAATAGTCCATCCGGAAGATCGGGAATATTTAGATGCTGAAGATGCCCGCACCAACCTCACCGGAGAACCGTTCCGCGCTGAATACCGTATTTATACGCGCGACCGGAATGTCTTGTGGATATTGGATGAAGCCGTCCTTATCTGTGACAATGCTGGGAGGGCTTTGTTTTGGCAGGGTGTCATGCATGATATTTCGGATAAGAAGCTGGCCGAGAAGGCACAGCAGGAGAGTCAGGCGCGCTTTACGACCATTTTCAATACCAGCCCCATCAGTATCAGCATCACCCGCCTGGAGGATGGCCGGCTCATCGAAGTAAACCCTGCCTTCCAGGAAATGTATGGTTTCACCCACGATGAAGTCGTTGGGCATACTTTGAGTGAATTGAAGATTTGCTTGACAAAGGATGAATGCGGGCTGATGATGAAAACGCTGATAAATGGGGGCCAGGTGCGAAATTTCGAAACCAAATTCCGCCGAAAATCCGGGGAAATTGGAGATTTGCTCACTTCGGCTGATTTAATCAATCTGGCTGGCGAACAACGCATGATCTCTGTCCAACAGGATATTACCGATCGCAAACGGACAGAAGACGCCTTAAGCAAATCGGAAGCAGAAATGCGTGCCCTCTTCACCGCCATGCCTGACCTGGTCATGGTGATCGATAAAGACGGCCGTTATACCAGTATCGCTCCAACTGCACACAATTTACTGTATAGACCGCCGGAAGAACTGATTGGGAAGACCATCGCAGATGTTTTTCCGCAGGAGCAGGCTGCCGAATTTCTTGTCTCCATCCGGACGGCTTTGAAGGAAAACCGCACCTTCCATCTGGAATATTCCCTGGTCATCGAAGAGAAAATCGTCTGGTTTACCGCCTCCATCTCACCCATGACGGAGGAGCTGGTAGTCTGGATAGCCAGGGATATTACGGAAAGAAAACAAGCCGAAGAAATGATCCGTCGTTCGGCGGAAGAATTGAAACTGGCCCAATCTTTTGCCCATATTGGGAGTTTTGCCTGGGACCTGCAAGCGGGCAGGCTGGAGTTTTCGGATGAATTGAACCGTATCTTCGGTTTCAAGCAAAAGAGTGCCCCTGATTTAACGGTCAATGCACTCATAAAGACCATTCATCCGGATGACCAGAATGTGGTCGAGGAGATTTTTGCCTCGATCGCCCGGGAGGAGAAACCGGCCCCTCATGAATTCCACATCCTCTGGCCGGACGGGTCTGTTCATTTGATTCTTGCAGAGACCGGCGAATTCAATCTGGATGAGGCGGGTAAGCCGGCCATGATCAAAGGTATTGCCCAGGATATTACTGAAAGAAGCCGGGCAGAGGCAGCTCTCCTGCAAAGCGAAGAACTTTTCCGCACTGCATTCCGCACCAGCCCCGACTCGATCAATATAAACCGGTTGGAAGACGGGCTCTATGTCGATACCAACGACGGTTTTACTTCCATGACCGGTTATACCCGCGATGGAGACCCTCGGCCGCACCTCTGCGGAGATAAACATCTGGGTTGACCTGGCCGACCGGCGCCGTCTCGTGGAAGGGCTGCAGAAGGACGGTCAGGTAAACAACCTGGAAGCCAAATTCCGCATGAAGGATGGCCGGGTATTGACCGGACTGATGTCTGCCAAGGTGATTCAGTTGCAAGGTGTGCCGCATATCCTTTCCATTACTCGTAATATTGAAGAAATAAAGCGGGCCGAGATAGCCCTGCGGGAAAGTAATAAAGAATTGGCCCGCCTCTACCGCGCCTCCGCTGCCCTGATCTCGGGAGCTTTCCTGAACACCGGCGAACAGGCCCAGAAGATCGTCGAGGTGGTCCAACAGGAATTTGGCCAGGATAATTGCAGCTTATTCATCATCCAGGAGGATTCGAACGAGTTGGTGCGCCTGGCCACGGCCGGCCCTTATGCCGACCAGGTGAGGAATGCAAAGTTGACCCTGGATGGGAATGGGCTGGTGGCCCGGGCCATCCAAAAAGGGGAGACGATCAACGTTCCGGACGTCCACGCCGAGCCGGATTATGTCCCCAATTGGGATGAGGCTCAATCTGAATTGGCCATCCCGCTGAAAATTGGGGAGAATGTGATTGGCGCCATTGACGTACAAAGCTCGCAGCTCAATGCCTTCAGCCCGGATGACGAACGTCCGATGACCATTTTCGCCGAGCGGGCCGCCCTTATTCTCGAGCACAGCCGCCTGAGCACGCAGATGGAGACACGCATCCAGCAGTTGGTGGCCCTGCGCACGGTCGATATGGCCATCAGCGGCAGTTTTGATATCAACCTGACTCTGGGCGTCTTGCTGGACCAGGTGATGGGGCAGTTGGGGGCGCACGCCGCCGACATCTTGATCTTCAACGCGGCCACCCAGACATTCAAATTCGCTTGCGAGCGGGGTTTCCGCCTTCAAACCCTTCGCCACGTCCAACTAAAATATGGCACCGGCTATGTCTGGCGCGCAGTGCGGGAACGGCAGGTGATTAATATCCAGGACATCAACGCCGGTCCGGATGGCCTGCAGCGTTCTCCCGATTTATCTTCAGAACACTTTGTGACTTATCTGGGGATCCCCCTGATCGCCAAAGGTCAGATCCGAGGCGTCCTTGAAGTTTTCCACCGTGAACCGGTCCGGTTTGAGCCGGAAAAGAATAGCTTCCTTGAAATACTGGCCGGACAGGCTGCCATCGCGATCGATAATGCCGAATTGTTCGATAACCTGCAAAGCTCCAATTCCGATCTGAGCCTGGCTTATGAAAAAACATTGGAAGGCTGGGCTAATGCTTTGGAACTGCGCGATCAATCTACGGTGGGCCATACCCGCCGCACGACCGACTTGACCATTCGCCTCGCCCGGGCAATGGGTATAAAAGACAGCGATATTGTGCACCTTTACCGGGGCGCCCTCCTGCACGATATTGGAAAAATGGGCGTGCCGGATAGCATCGTGCTGAAGCGCGATCCTTTGACCGAAGAGGAGTGGGTCAGTATGCGCAGGCACCCTCAATACGCCTATGATATGCTTTCGCCCATCACCTATTTGCACCTCGCCCTGGATATTCCGTACTGCCATCATGAAAGATGGGATGGCAGCGGCTATCCCCGTGGATTGAAAGGGGACCAGATCCCTCTCTCTGCGCGCATCTTTGCGGTGGTGGATGTATGGGATGCGCTCACTTCCGAAAGGCCTTATCGGAAGGAATGGACCCAGGCCAAAGCCCGCCAGTATCTGAAGGAAAATGCCGGGAAGCAATTCGATCCGGAGGTGGTAAAAGTTTTTCTGAGGGAAATCAAGTAAATCCACCCTTCTGATATTCAGACATGAATTCAGACAGGAGTTCAGACATTTTTAAGGAACCGGCACAAAAATGGATGAGCGGACGCTTTTTGTCCGCTCATCCATTTTTTGCCGTTCAAAACCCCTTTCCCGCAAGCAGCGAGCCATGGTATTCATCCTGACGCGGGAAAGGGGAAGGGGATAGGGCCGGCATTTCTCCATCCATTTCTTGAAAAAGCCAATTGATTGAAATAATGTTGCCATAACGGCCGTGATCCAGGCATTCTTGCTAAATGTCCGATCTTTGACCGAACCCCACTAAAGTGTCTGTCACATAAGTGGTGGGTTTTGACAAGAAAGGCGAACTTCTTGTAAGATGGTGATTGTCTAAGTCAACCATTGCAAGGAGTTCGCCATGGCAATTCTTGTCCTGAAGCTCGCATCTGTCAAGAGAAAAACCGAACTTCGTCCGAAGGCATGTCCATACTGTCAGGGGGAGACCTTTCAGCGGTGGGGAAAGACGAGCAAGCCCATCCGGGATATCCGCTGCCGGAGAGTACAGGTATATCGGTACCGTTGCTGCCGCTGCAAGCGGACCTTTCGACACTATCCAGAAGGGATTAGCCGGGCAGCTCAAACGAAACGGCTGCAGGCCCTGGCGGTGCTGTGTTGGGTCTTTGGAATGAGCCATCGCAAAGTCAGCCTGATCCTGAGTGGATTGGGGATTCGTTTGTGTGCCATGAGCGTCTGGCGGGATGCCCAGGCACAGGCGGACCAGATCAGGCAAAGGAATCAGTGGCGGAAAGTCCGAGCGGTGGGAGTGGATGGGGCGGCGGTATTGGGTTGGGGAGAGAAACAATCGGTGCTGGTGGCGGTCGATCTGGGAACTGGAGAGCCGATCGCTCTGGCGAATATCGATGAGAAAGAACTGCCTGCCCTGGAGCGTTTCCTGGCTGACTTGAAGCAAAGATTAGGGGTCTGCCTGATCGTGACGGACGATCTTTTCACCTATCGGGTGGCTGCAGAGCGGTTGCAACTCGGCCATCAGGTGTGCCAATTCCATGCCCGCCGTTGGGTAGGCAAAGCTTTGAGAGAGTTCCGAGAGGCCATCCCGGAAGAATGGCGGTTTGTCCTGGAAGAGGTCAAAGAACTGATCGATATCTTGCCTCCAGACGGAGACAAGCAACTCTACGCCTTGTGGAAGCGCATGACCATTCGGCGATCGGGTCCAGCCAAACCTCTCTCGCCCCTTGAGCAACTGCGGGATATGGTCCTGCGCTTGAGTGAGCGTTGGCAGGAGTATTGCACATTCCAGCATGAAAACGACGTTCCCTGGACGAATAATGCCACCGAACAGGCCATTGGGCGGATGAAAATGCGCTCTCGCACCGTGCGAGGCTACAAAACCTGGACGGGCATGCAAACCGGCATGCTCCTGGCAGGGACAAACTGGTTTTGAAAAACCATTATGAAACCACCACCTGTTTGCCTTACCAATTTCCAAAATTCGCCCACCGTGTATGTTACAGACTCCATCAGACCCTTCGCTTGCTTCCGGCCCTGAATAAAGATACAATAAATCCAGAATGACTGCCGAGACCTTGCGGGTTTTATTGGCTGGCTGCCTGGTCGCCATGTATATTCTGGCGATGCTGTCGTTACGCCGGCGCCCGTTGAGCCTCGGCCGTTTCATTGCCTGGGGAATTTTGGCCTTATTCGTCCCGGCTCTGGGACCTTTCCTGGTCATTCTGTACAAGCCTGCGGGCCCTCGTCGCACCCATTTTTCCCGACCAACCGGAAGGTGAAGTATGAAACAGGACCGTTTTCTCTTCGGCATCCTGATCTTTATTGGCGTATTGGTTGTAACAGCAGTGGCGCTCTTCATTGTCCGCAACCACGCGCCGGCCTATGGCCCCGAGGACACTCCCCAGGGAGTGGTATATAACTATGCCGTGGCACTGCAACTGAATGACTATGCCCGCGCCTATGGCTACCTGGCAAAAAAAGACAACCAGCCATCCTACGATAATTTCCAGCACGCCTTCCTCGCCCGCCAGTTGGATACCAGCGCCTCTGCGCTGCAAATCGGCGATGTGCAGATGCTGGCGAACGGTGATGCCTGGGTGAATGTGACCATCCAATATGCCGGGAGCGGGGTCTTCAATAGTGGTTATTCCCTCCCCGACAAAGCCACCCTGGTCAAACAAAATGGTGCCTGGAAGATCACCTACCTGCCCAACCCTTACTGGGCTTATGACTGGTATCAGCCGACCCCCGCGCCTGTGAAGTAGTACCGAGCTGAGGCTTCATGCGCACTGTCCGTCGTCTTTATGTTTATGCAGTGGCTTTCATCAGCCTGGAGGTCCTCCTGTGGGGGACGATTGGACTGGCGCGTTCCATTGTTTGCAAAGGGACGTCTGTCTGCGGGGTGGCTGCCATACTGACCCAGGGGTTGGCGGCCATCCTGGTTGGCATTCCCTTCTTTGCTGTCCATTGGGGACTGGCGCAGCGTTTTGCCCGCCAGGATGAGGAAGAGCGGACCTCGGGAGTGCGGGCCGTCTTCTTGTACGGGATCCTGCTGGCTACGCTTGTCCCCATCGTGCAAAACATCATTTCCCTGCTCGACCGCCTGGTGCTGCAAGCGGTTAACCTTTCGCCGGCGCAGGCCCTCTTTGGCCCCAACCAGATCTGGACCGACAACCTCATCGCCGTCGTCATGAATGCGATTTTTGCGGCTTACTTTTTCACCGTCCTGCAGGCTGACTGGCGGGTGATCGATCCAAAAGAGGCGTTCGCCGACATCCGCCGCTTCTATCGCTATGTCTGGTTGACTTACAGCCTGGCCATGCTGGTCGCGGCGGTGGAACAACTGCTGCGCTTTATTCTCACGATCGCTCCCACCTTCTTTGATCTCATTTATCGCGCCAGTGGAGCCCATGGCATCGCGCTGGCGCTAGTCGGCTTACCCCTGTGGTTTTTCATTTGGAGGCAGATCCAAACTGCCTTGGCCGATCAAGCCGAACGCCAGTCGGTCTTGAGGCTGGGGGTGCTGTATCTTTACTCGCTTGCGGGGGTGATCACCGTCCTGTCTTCGGCCGGCGTGGTGGTGGATGTGATCTTGCGCCTCATTTTTGGCAAATCCATGGGCCTGAATGGTTTTATGTCAAGGATTTCCGTGCCGGTATCCATTGGGATTCCCCTGGCAGGTGTATGGGCCTATTATGGGCTCCAGTTGGGCGGCGCCATTGCCGAAGCCCCGGATGCGCCCAGGCGGGCCGGCATGAGAAGGGTATATGTTTACATCCTTTCTGCCATCGGTGTAGGCGCCACTTTCGTCGGCCTTTCGCTGCTGCTGGCATTTGTGGTGGATGCTGCCATCGGGAATATAGTCTGGGCGGATGTGCTGCGACCGCGCTTGGCGGCTTCCCTGGCAACCCTCCTGGTGGGATTACCGCTCTGGTGGCTGGCCTGGCAGCCTATGCAGGCTGAAGCCCTGGCCGCCGGCGATGCCGGCGATCATGCCCGCCGCTCGCTTATCCGAAAAATTTATCTCTACCTGGCTTTATTCGCCAGCGTCGTGGGCGGGATGGTCGTGGCGGTCAGTTTATTGAATCTGCTCCTGCGCTCTCTCTTTGGCGGTACGGTCGATAATTTGCTCCAGCAGGCACTTAAAGATCTCGAAGTGCTTTTCCTGTTTGTTGGCCTGGGTGTCTATCATGGGTGGTTGCTCCGCCAGGATGGCAGACGCGCAGCGGAGGCGCTGGCGGAAAAACACGCCGCTTTCCCCGTACTGGTATTCGAACCGGGTGACGGATCCTTCGGGCAAACTATTCTGGCTGCCTTGCATAAACAGGCCCCGCGCCTGCCGGTTGTAATTCAGGCAGCCGGTCAGCCTGTGCCGGAGGGAATGACACCCAGGGCGGTCCTTTTGCCATCCGGCCTGGCGGTGGATCCGCCCGAACTGCTGCGGGCCTGGCTGGGAAAATATCAGGGGGACCGGCTGATTGTGCCGGTGGTCGGACCTGACCATTTGAACGATGGGAAGGACGCCTGGCTCATTGCCGGCGGAGTGCGCCCTCTCACCCTGGCGTCCACCCAGGCTGCCCAGGTGATCCGCCAGTTGGCCGAGGGACAGGCGGTCCGCCAGCAGAACGGAGTCTCCGGCTGGATGGTGGTGGTTTATATCGCCGCCGCCTTCCTGGGATTGCAACTCGTAGGAGCGTTGGTCGCCCTCGGAATATCATTGTTCAGTCGTTAAAAAACAATACCTTCGCCAAAATTCGTAGTAACGACTTAAGTCGTTACTACCCCGCCACATAAAGATATTGTAAAAAGGAAAGGCAAAAGGTTTGAAAGCCGGCTGGCATTCCAGGTAAAGCAGGAATAAAATCAAAGAAATGCTCCTCTTTTAAATGTTGCGGCACCTGTCGCCTTTTCACTTTTGAATTCTCAGTATATACTTCATTATAGGTTCTCAGGATTTATTTCATAGAGGAGAGGACTGCCATGAAAGTAACCGTCTTACAAGAGAGTCTTGCTCATGGATTGAGCATCGTCTCGCGAGCTGTTTCACCGCGCAGCACCTTGCCGGTGCTTTCCAATGTGCTGGTCGCCACCGACGAGGGCCGGTTGCGTCTTTCGGCAACCAACCTGGAATTGGGTATCACCTGCTGGATTGGCGCCAAGATCGAAGAGGAAGGTTCCACGACGGTACCTG
The DNA here is from genome assembly GCA_963831885.1 of uncultured Chloroflexia bacterium. Lineage (GTDB taxonomy): Bacteria > Chloroflexota > Anaerolineae > Anaerolineales > Villigracilaceae > UBA877. The sequence continues at coordinate 426,263 of CAWHSJ010000010.1, forward strand.
CGCGCACTTTTGTGGACCTGGTGGGAACGCTGCCTCAGGAACAAGTCAACCTGAGTCTGGCGACCGCCACTCAAACCCTCAACGTTCGCTGCGGAGCATCCAACACCGATATTAAATGCATCGATGCCCAGGAATTCCCGCCTCTGCCGGTACCCGAGATGGAAGGGGCCATCGCCTTGAATGTGGCCGACTTCAAAGACATGATCTCGCAGGTGATCTTCGCCGCTTCGTCGGATGAGGCCCGCCCCGTCTTGATGGGTGTGCTGGTGACCGTCGAGAAGGATACCATTACCATGGCGGCGGCGGACGGATTCCGTCTATCCGTGCGAAAGGGCACCCTTTCACAGCCCGCCGCCGAACCGATATCGGCCATTATCCCGGCCCGGGCTTTGGGCGAACTTGCGCGTGTGGCTGCGGATGGCAATGAGATCATCATGATGGTGCTGCCCAGGGGCCGCGGCCAGGTGGTCTTCCGCATGAAGGAAGTGGAATTGGTTTCGCAGTTGATCGATGGGACTTTCCCGGATTACCAGCAGATCATCCCCCGCGCCTACAAATCCCGCACCATCCTCTCTACTCCGGCCTTGCTGAAGGCCTGCAAGCAGGCTGAAATCTTTGCGCGCGAGGCTCAAATGTAGCCCGGCTGGATATCAAATCTGCCGGGGACCTGGAACCCGGCTCGGTCGAGATCTCGGCTCAATCCGAAGAGACCGGCTCGAACGAGACGGTTGTGGCGGCCACCATTGACGGCATCGGCCTCTTGATCGCTTTCAATGTCAAATATATGCGCGAGGTGCTGGAGGTGGTCAAATCGCCCAACGTAGCCCTGGAGACCTCCGCCGCCAATGCCCCCGGCTGCATCCGCCCGGTGGGCGATGATAATTTCCTGCACGTCATCATGCCCATGCATCTCGGATGAAAATTTAGAGATCGGCTGGGGCGCAGCATCCTTTACATCTGGTCCGTACGTCCCCTGGAAAGACCGTCCAGGACAGGCAGGTGAAAGTTGGAAAGGCCGCTGAGCCCCGGTTTTTTAATTAACGCACAGGCAAGTGATGTTACCGACCAACTATTCTTCCGACCGTATACTCGGCATCTATCTAACCCTTAGCGAATACCCCATCCTGAGCGGGCGCATCCGCCACCTCATGCGCAAGCAGCTCTTTGCGCGCGGCATCCTCACCCGTGAAGCCTTTGATACGGAGGCGCGCCAGAAAGCCATCCAGTCTCAATTCCGGGAAGGGATACGCGATCCCTATGGAGAAGAAGCCGCCGATACCTGGGGGGAACGTCTGCGGCGGGTGCGTGACCATTTGACCGATTTCTATTTTGCCTACAATCTGCCCTACGAAGACTTCGAAAAAATCGTCCGCCAGGCTTTCAGCGAGCGCGGCGAGACGCCGGAGTTGATCACTTTCAATCCCGAGCTCGCCCCGCAGGATATGCTCTTCCAGCAGGCGGAAGAAATCGAAAGCATGCCGCCGGTAAAGCGCAAGGATTTCGAAGCCCGCCTGCAGGAGATCAAGGTGGTGCTCATCCGCACCATGATCAGCGACCAGCTGGCTTACCTGAATATCGCCCGCAAATGGTTCACGGTGTCGGATCTAAAAAATATCTACCAGCGCAAGGTCGGCTATGGCAAGATTGGCGGAAAATCCGCCGGGATGATGCTGGCCTACCGCATCCTGCTGGAGGCGGCTCCGGCGGAGGTGCGCGAGTCTATTCGCATCCCCGTCTCTTACTTCCTGGCCTCCGACCTATATTATGTCTTCATTGCCAATAACAGCTTGCAGCATTGGTCGGATCAAAAATATAAACCCGAGGCGCAGATGCGCTCGGAATATCCCCGCATCGTGCATGATTTTGTCTCGGGGAAATTCCCCGAAGATATCGTCGAGCGCCTGCAGGAAATTCTGGCCGAGGCGGGGACTAGACCGCTCATCGTCCGTTCTTCCAGCCTGCTCGAAGATAGTTTCGGCACATCTTTCGCCGGCAAGTACAGCAGTTATTTTTGCCCCAACCAGGGCACGCCGGAAAGGAACCTGAAAGACCTTACCGAGGCCATTGCCCGCGTCTACGCCTCTTGTGTCAATCCGAACGCCCTGCTTTACCGCCACGCCAAAGGGCTGGTGGATTACGACGAGCGCATTGCCGTCTTGCTCCAGCTCGTCGAGGGGGAACAGTTCGGGCATTACTTCATGCCCCACGCGGCCGGCGTGGCTTTCAGTCGCAACCTTTACCGCTGGTCGCCGCAGATCCGCAAGGAGGATGGTTTCCTGCGCATGGTCTGGGGGCTGGGCACACGCGCCGTCGATGCCTTCGGCGATGAGCACCCCCGCCTGGTGGCGCTCAGCCACCCCTTGCTGCAACCCTCCGATACGGTCGAAGAGATCTGCCGCCATTCCCAGCAATGCGTGGACCTGATCGACCTGGAGGAAAATGTTCTCCAGACCCTGCCTGTCAGGGAGGCGCTGACGGGCGATTATCCGCTTTTACGTTATGTTACCCAGTTGAATGAAGGTGGTTATTTGAGCACCTTGAACAGCAATATGGTGGATGTAAGCAAATTGGTCGTCACCTTCGATGGCCTGCTGCGCAAGACACCTTTCCCGAAAAGGATTAAGAGTCTGCTGACCACGCTTGAAAAGCATTACGGCTCGCCGGTGGATACCGAGTTCACCGCCGAAATTGTCAACCCCTCCGAAGCGAAACCTGATGTCCGCATTACGCTGCTTCAATGTCGCCCGCAGAGTCACCTGAATGACGCCATGGAAGTGAGCCTGCCTGCCAAGCTCGACCTGGCCGATGTCATCTTTTCGACCCGCCGGATGGTGCCGCGCGGGGCCGTGATGGGCATTAAGTGGGTTTTATTCGTCCCCCCGGAAGGTTACTTTGCCCTGACCTCCACGGCCGACCGGACCCGCCTGGAGCGCGCCATCGGCAATCTCAACGCGGCCTTGAAAGAGGAGGTTTTTATCTGTGTGGGACCCGGACGCTGGGGGACATCCACGCCCGACCTGGGAGTGGGTGTGGATTATGGGGATGTTTACTGCACCCGCGCCCTGGTGGAACTGACCGGCAAGGGCGTCGGCCCGGACTTGGAACCCTCTTTCGGCACCCATTTCTTCCAGGACCTGGTGGAGTCGAATATCTACCCCTTGAATGTCAACCTGGACGACCACGATGCCGTCTTCAACCGGGGTTTCTTCTATAAAACCCCCAATCATCTGGCCGATTTCATCCACGCGGATGAAGCCCTGCTGGACAGCCTGCGCCTGATCAAGGTGGAGGACTTCTCCTCCGGCTGCACTTTGTCCCTCGTCATGAATGACGAAACCGGCAAAGCAGTGGCCTTTTTGAAAGAAGAATAAGGGCCGTGATTCTTCGGCAGGACTTTTCCCGTGAGAATTGAAACCAAAGCCGCCAATCAAATGAGCGAGTTCGAAAAAGCGCGCACCGACTGCGTCGTAACCAGCTCCCTGTATGCCTACCATACCGGCATCAAGTGGGCCAGCGCCGACTGGACCGTAATGGTTTGGGAGGACGAGGAACTGGTCAGCAACGTCCACATCATCGAGAGATTGGCGCAGGTGGACCGAGAAACGGTACGGTTGGGTGGGATCGGGAATGTTGCCACCAAGGTTGAATGGCGCAAACGGGGTTTCGCCAGTGCCGCCCTAAAGGTTGCGCAGGAATTTTTGGCAGATCCCCTGAAAGTGGATTTTGGCCTGATGATCTGCACGGAGCCGATGATCGCCTATTACGAAAAGATGGGTTGGAAAAAAGTCGCCGCCTCCCTCTTGATGGAGCAAGAGGATGGGAAGAAGCCGCTGAACTACCCTGTGATGGTATTGCCGGTGTCCAGGGAAAATTGGCCTGAGGGGATGATCGACTTGTGCGGTCTGCCCTGGTGATCAAGACCATTGCATGAATTCATGCATTAGATGGGGGAGATTGGCCAGGCTGTGGGCCTGCTGCTGAGCCAGGTTGGCCCCGGCGAGATCCAGCGCGGCGACGTCATCCTCGGCTCCGAGATGAATTTCGAGTGGAAGCCGTTGGTGGGCTGCCTGTCCAAAACATTGCATTCCTGAAGATGGAGGAAAAATGAGAAAAGCCCCCAGGCACAACCTTTGGTGGCTGGGCTGCCTGATCCCCCTCGTAATCGTGCTTTCTTGCCTGATCCTGTACCAAATGTGGTCGCATGACACGGGTTTGTTTGCCCCCAACCCACCCTACAAACCATACTCATACTGCTCCACACCCGACAACACCCTTCCGGCGAATGCCGGCTGGTCAGCGGTTGTGCCCGATTCTTCCTGGGAAGGATGGGAACTGGCAAGGTTCGGGAATTTCTACGACGGTACGCCGCGATTGGAGGCCATGGCGATCGATTCTAAAGGTCAAATATATGTCGCTGGCAACTTTTCCCAGATAGGCGGTCTGGCGGCGAACGGGATCGCCCGTTGGGACCCTGGATCTCAGCGCTGGTATGGTCTGGCAGGTGGGCTGCTCAGCCAGGACAAATCCTTATTGGGTTTGAAGCTTTTGGTGGACGCGGAGGATCGAGTTTATGTCAGTGGCAGCTTCGATTCCGCCGGCGGGCAGGTCGCCAACGGGATCGCACTTTGGGATGGGCAGGCCTGGTCAAGCCTGCAAGGGGGACTGATGGATGGAGAGATTCACGTGTGAACGCTGGATGGCAACGGTGGCCTGTATATTGGTGGGAGTTTTATCCAGGTGGCTGGTCTTCGTTCCACCGGGATCGCGCATTGGAATGGCAAGGCCTGGGATGACCCGGAAGGCCTGGCAGATGGTCTGGCAAAGCAGACCGGGATCCAATCGATCAGCATCAGCGGGATCGCTTTCGATGCCACACGTCGGATCCTATATGCAAGCGGTGCCCAAAGCTATTATGGTGTTCATCCTTTCCTGGCGACATGGAAACAGGACCAGCCGGGCTGGTCGATGATCACCCTGGCAAAATATGCGTCGGCAAAATATCTGGCGCTGGATCCTTCAGGCGGTTTGTATGTTTCGGGTCGGGATGAATTGGCGGCCGGCTCGAACGGGATCGCTCGCTACGCCGGAGGCCATTGGAGCGGGTTGGACGGCGGTCTGACCCGCTTCGGATCGAAAACGGGCAGTGGTATAGTAGTTTACGATAGGTTTTCCATCGAAAGCTTGGCAGTGGATCGCGCCGGTCAGGTCACCATCGGCGGGTATATTCTTGCCGTTGGGAATAAATGCGTTTATGGCGTGGCTTTTTGGAATGGAGAAGAGTGGGAGTCACTGGGTAGCGGTTTGCTTGTCGACGATCAAATCGATCCTTATTCGGTGAGTTCCCTCGCGTACGATCCCGAGGGGAATTTGTACGCGGCAGGAGGATTCCAGAGCGCAGGCGGGAAGCCCATTCGCTACCTGGCGCGCTCGGAGACCTTAAGATTCAACCGGGTCTCCAGTCGAGAGCACTTAGCCACTATAGTGATCCATTTGGATCATAAAAGCCTGTTCCGCTTCACCATTCAAGATGTATTTAGCTTGACAATGTTAGATTGGGATTTTGTTCTTGGGAAACGTAAATAAAGTTGAACAAGATTTAACTTTTCCCTTTTCTTGTTCTTCCTTCATGCTCCTTTGTGACCGTCGTGGTGAGATTCTTTATTCGCAGGCCGAAGCCGGACAGACCGCGGGCCTGCTGCTGAGCCAGATCGGCCACCGGCGAGATCCAGGCGGCGACGTCCTCCAGGCCCCTGAGATGGTGACTTTCTTGCTAATAACGACGACTGGTAGCAGGATCATAATGTGAATTGTAGTAACGAATTTATTCGTTACTACCAAAACAACAGAGTCCGGCCGCGGCCGGACCCTGTTGTTTTCTTTTCTCCTGGGTGGAATTTCAGTCTCACTTCGGTGGCAGGACCAGCACATTGAAAATATCCACATAGTCGCCCGCCGGGATGACCATCGATCCGTCGTTTACATCTGCATCGAGGTGCATGATGGATTTGATCACATGGATCCCTTCAGGCCAGTAACGGATGATCCCGTAGCTTTTCCTGCAAGCTCCTTTGTCATTTTGTTCGACCATTACATACATTCGCTGCTCATCCATGCGCATTCCATCAAATTCGTAGAAGTATTGAATGTGCTCGAAATTTTGCTTCAGGATTTTTTCCGTTTTGGAACACCAGCCCTGCGTGAGGATCGCCGCCTGGTCGGCGGTCACAGTAAGACTCCAGTCTTGCACCCTGGGAGTGGCGGAAAGCTTGTATCCGGGAGTCAGCGACCGCAGGGTGGGAGTATTATCCCCTGCATTCGGTTCATAAGGCAGGATGACAATGGAAAGGGACAATGGGGTTGGAGGCAGGACCGATACATTGAAAATGTTAACATAATCACCCGCAGGCAGCTCATTCATTCCGTTGTTGAGGCGTGTGTCCAGGTGCAAGGCCATCCGGAGTACATGACCGCCCTCCGGCCAATTTTGGATGATGCCCATGAATCGCCTGCAGACCGTTTCGGCGTTTGGCTCTTCCACCATCTGGAGCCCTTTCGTATCCACGGGCAAACCATCTGCTTCGATCAGGAATTGGATATGGGGGAAATTCTGGTTCAAGAGATCCGCTGAACTTGCGCACCAGCCCGTTGCGATCAAGGTGGACTGGTTGGCTCTCAATCGAACCTCCCAGTTCCTTGCGCTTTCCAGGGAGTTTTGCCATCCAATGGCAAATCTCTGCAGGGGCGGGTAATTATCGCCTTCTTGAAACTGGTAGGGTAAGATCGATCTCGCCAGGGGCAGCGGGGTCGAAGTGAAAGCGGGCCTCGGGATGAAGACAGGCGGTTGCTGCACGGTCGGGGATGGAACGGGCTCATTCTTGTTCCCGCCAAACCCTCCCAGGAAGTAAATTCCAGCCGCCATTCCGCCGATCAACAATACACCCAATATGCTTGCCAGGCTGATTGCCCAGGCGGGCCACTTTTTCTTCGGCGCTGTGGCCGGTTCCTGGCGAAGGGAAGGCCCCGCTGCTTCGGCAGGTTTTTGCAGGACGGGTGCTGCTTCCACTTCGGTCGGCATTTCAGGCAGAGGCGGTTCCGCCTCGGGGGAAGCGGGTTCACTTTCCGGCCCGGCTGCTTTGGCCGGCATCGTGCTGGCGGAGGCAAGTTTGGCGCCGGTCTGGGTTGGGGTGGGCGCAGGGGCGGGGGCTGCGGGAGTTCGTTCGGTGGCGAACCTCTCCAGCGCCAGGGCAAAATCCTCCATGGTCTGGAAGCGGTTTTCCGGTTCCTTTTCGAGGGCTTTCAGGATCGCAAACTCGACGTTCTCCGGTAAATTCCCGATGAAAGTGGTCGGCCGGGGCAGCGGTTCCGTGACCGCTTTGATCATGATGGCTGCCGGTGTGTCGGCCCGATAGGGGGTGCGGCCCGTCACCAGCTCGTAGAGCACGACCCCCAATGCGTACACATCCACCCGCCGGTCGACCTTGCCGCCAGTCATCTGTTCCGGGGCCATGTAAGCCGGTGTGCCGATCACGCCGGTGCTGCCGGTCAGGTCCACCCCATCCTGCACATCCAGTAGTTTGGCCAGGCCAAAATCGGAAAGCATCGGCTCGCCGGAATGGGTGATCAGGATATTGGCCGGCTTGATGTCCCGGTGGAGGATGCCCACCTGGTGGGCGTAGGCCAGTGCCCGGGCGATTGGCGTCAGCAGGCGGGAGGCTTCCTGCCAGGGCATGGGCTGGCCGATTTTTTGTTTCAATGTGCCGCCGGGGAGGTATTCCATCACCAGGTAGGGCAGTCCATGGTAGTGACCGTAATCCAGCACCCGCACGATGTTCGGATGTGTCAGGCGGGCAATTGCCTGGGCTTCACGCTCGAAGCGCTTTAGAAAATTTTCGGATTGCTCGAAACCCGGCAGGATGACCTTGACCGCCACGGCGCGGTCCAGGTGAGAATCGTACGCCTTGTAGACGACCGCCATTCCGCCTTCCCCCAGTTGTTCCAGAATGTGATAGCGGTCGAAAGACTGTCCGACAAGACTGGTCATGGCTCCTCCTCTGTTCTGACCGATCAATTTCATTATATTCCAATCATCCCCCGAATCAAACAGGTGAACGAGATTGTCCCCGGGGAAGCTGTAGGTGGGCGGTAGACGGTGCATTTCGAGCATTGCGGCTTGAAAGTGCCCTTCAGCTGACTGGTGAATAGTAAATAACCGGCCCGGGAATGATCACCGGGCCGGTTATTTACTATTGCTTAGGGGTCTCAAGTGAGACGGTTATGGATAGTTTCCCATTTTGAAATGTCGATTTTCATAAGTAAACCTTTAGCGACTTGTCCATCTTTTGAACCTCAAGTTCAATTCGCCCTTTCAACCTTTATCTAGGAATATTCGAAGTTGCCTGCCCCCGCCTGCTCCCGCCGCCTCCCCTAAGGGACCTTCACTTGCACCGACCATCCCCAGGTCTTCCCCTCACCGCATTTTCGCGCCCCCGTAATGGCATCTCCATAAAGGACGCCGTAATAATTGCAGGCGCCATTTCCTGTTTTAAGGATAATATCGTTCCCTTTTTGCTCCCAGGTGCCATCCTCGTGCCAGTCATTGGGGATGTAATAACGCAATTTTCCCTCCGGTAGGAAGATGATTTCGAAAACTTCCCAAATACCGCTTTTGTCTTGGTCGAATATTTGGCCCACCCAGTGTGTGCCGGCCACCTCGGTCACGCTGATGGGTGCAGTCGGAGCGGCTGGGGTCTGGCTCGGGATCGGCCTGCTGGTTGGATCTGGAACCGTCGGTGACGGCAATGTGGCGGCCGCCCGCGTCATTTGGACCTGGCGGGAAGGTGTGACTTGGGCCGGGGTTGGGCTGCTGAGCCACTGGCAACTCATCGTCAGGCTGAGCAGCCAGGCCAGCATGAGCAATACCTGCTTTTGTTTCATGGTCGGTTCCTCCTGATTCGTCCGGGTTCTTTCTCTTGCCTCTTCGACCTGATCGAACCGCCCGGCGGCGTATCGCCGTCCGCATAATTCCTGAAGATTTGTGCGCTTGGCTGGCAAATGATTGGTCCTGGATGATTAAATTTTAGCACAACCACTATTCCCTGGAGCCTGAAAACATTTTACCCTCCTCCGCCTCTTCATTCCCCGCCTGTACTCGGTTCTATCGAGTGCACCCGCCTCCTGGCGCTCCCGGATGCCCGTTGCCGGCCCGGCCCGCCTTAAATTTTCTCCTTCTACCCTCTGATCACCAGCGGCAGGGATATCCGCTTCAGGCTTTGAACCTCAAGTTCAATTCCCCACCCTTTATCATTCTAAGGAAATATTCGTTTCTTCCCTGCCCCCGCCTGTCCCTGTTCTTCAGGGGTACTTTGGGGGTTCGAACCTGAGGCTCGAATACCCACCTCGCCCCAGTCGAAACCCTTCCAGGTCCCCTGCTTGAACCATACCGCCCTTAACCCGCATTGCCGGGCGCCCAGCACATCCGCCACGTAATCATCTCCCACCATGATCACCTGTTCCGCCGGCAGCCCCAGGTCTTTCAGGATGAACTCGAAAAACTCCCGTGAGGGCTTGCGAAAGCCGATCTTCTTGAAACAATAAATATGGTCCAGCCAGCGCTCTAGGTCCACCCGCCGCAGCGCCGCCCGGATATCCTGCTCGTCCGAATCGGCAGCATTGGTCGCCAGGGCCAGGATCCACTCCTCATGTAGGGCAGCCAGCATCTCTGCCGCGCCAGGCAAGGCCTCCACCTGCGGCCAGTCCTTCATCGGGCCGTGATACTCCGGCAAGACTCGCATGAGCGTATCCCCCCAGTCGAACAATATGCAACCCTTTTTAAGTTTGTTCATATCGTAATAACGATTTGTAGTAACGACTTCAGTCGTTGCATCCTCGTAGTAACGACTCGTAGTGACGACTTTAGTCGTTCTATATCCTGTTACGACTTCATCCGATTAGCGTAGTAATGACTTCAGTCATTCTATTTCCTGTAAACGACTTCAGTCGTTCATTCGTTTTTTTACCCTGCCCTTTATCTGCGGCTATCCTTCCGTATAAAAGGCGCTTCGACAGCCGGGCTGACCAACAGCCCGTACCGGCTGGGTTTACGGTAGGCGTTGCCCCAGGCTTCATTGGCCCGGTAGGCCCGCAGCCTGTCCAGATCGAATTCGGCCATGAAGATGCCTTCATGGCCATCGGCTTGCACGAGCGTGGTATCCCTCGAACCGGCCTCATCGAAGGCAATGCCGTCAAAGGCCGCCGAATGGCCGTTTTCCTGCGACGAAGCGTAGTTCGCCATGGCCACCCCCAGCATATTTTCGGTGGCCCGGGCGCGGAACTGGCCGAGACGGTTGGCTTCCAGCTCGCAGGCATTGGGGGTCAGGATGATCTCGGCGCCTTTCAACATGAGGATGCGGGCGCTTTCGGGGAACTCCCGGTCATAACAGATCATGACACCCACTTTTACCGCTCCTGCAGCCGTATCCAGCTCGCACACGTGGAAATCCTCGCCGGGGGTCAGGAAGGCCTCCCGGTCGAAATCGCAGGTGTGGACTTTTGCATAAGTGAAGCCGATCTCACCATGCCGGTCGATCAGGGAGAGCGAATTGCGCGGCGACGTCGGCCATTTCTCCAGGTAAGTCAGGGCGATGGCCATGTCCAGCTCCCGCGCCAGCTCCCGAAAATGGGTCACGAAGTCGCTGCCGCGCTCGATGGCCTGCCTCTGCCAGTGGGGGACTTCCTCTGGCCGGTTCCGCTCGGGGATGGTGTAACCGTTGCTCCACATTTCGGGGAACAGGGCGATATCAGCTCCCATCTCCCTGGCCCGCCGGCAGAACTGCTCGCCTTTGGCCCGGTTGGCGTCCTGGTCGGGTCCGTTCGAAAGCATTTGTAGTAGAGCGATATTTAATGTTCTCATATGATTTCTCTTGATTATAGAAAAATTTTATGGGAGCACTCCCCAAACGCGAATGGTTCCACCTGGGCCGCGTTCTCCAACTGGATTGCACCAGGGTTATGTGGAAAGGGCGTTCCGGCCAGAAAAGGCGGGCCGGGTGGAGGCGTGCGAGTGGGAGTGGGAGTGAGCTTGGGTGTGGAGGTGAAGGTGCTGGTGGGCGAATTCGTCCAGGTAGGGGTGAGGCTCGGTGGAAGCGTGGGCAGAGGCGGCTGCGTTGGCGCGGCGCAGCCGCCCAGGATGAACGCTATAAAAATCGCGATGACCTTTTTCATGCCCGCCGCCTCCCAACCGGCCCGGCCTTGCTGTGATCAGATCTGGAATATCCTCATTGTATATGATTCCCCCAAATGCGTAACCGGCTCAGGGCAGGTTACGACAACCATTGAATGGCGGCGTCCCGGTCCTCGAAGACCCGGAAGCCGAAGCCATTATTGCGGCAGACATACTCCAGGAAGTGAAAGTGCTCTTGATGGGCCGGCTGCACCACCTCGGCGATCTTCACGCCCGAAGGCGCGCCGGTTTTGCGGATGCCGGCCGGGCGATAATAGATCTCGGTCGAATCACCTGAAACCGATAAAAGACTGCTGTGGTCGATCAGGCAGCGGGTGGTTTTGTGCTGCTGCATGATCTGCGCAATGCTTTTCGCCATCTCCATGGAGCTTATCCCGTCCGCCACGCCGGAGGTTTTGATGACGACGATGTTTTTGTCCGCGAGTAATTCAGTTGTCCACTCCATAGTGTCAATCCTTTGCCAGGTTGGTTTGCATTATTATACAAGAAATGGGAAGGACGACCAGTTTACAGGTCCTTAACGACAATTACTCCCCCACCATCTGCACCACCAACTCCCGCCGGCGCGGGCGGATATCGAAATCCACATAAATGACCTGCTGCCAGGTGCCGAGGGTCAGGCTTTTCCCGATGAAGGGGATGGTCAGCGACGGGCCCAGCAGGGAGGCGCACATGTGCGAATGGCCGTTGCCGTCGTCCCAGGTGGCATTGTGGGCATAGTCCCGGTTGGACGGGACGAGTTCCTCGAACATGCGCTTCAGGTCGGCCACCGCCCCCGGTTCGTACTCGACCGTCGTCAGCCCGCTGGTGGAGGACGAACAGAAGATCGTCACGGTGCCAGCCGTCAGCCCGGACTGTACGACCAACCGGGCCACCTCCCCGGTGATGTCGTGAATGTCGGTATTTCCGCGGGTGTTCAGGGTCAAGCTTCCCGTTTTGACAGGCATGATATTACTCCTCCTGGCGCCAATTTATTCGAACCGCGTCGAATGGTGGAAAATGTGCGCGTATAAATCTCCGTCACTTCCACTCTCTACTTCTTTCCTCTCCGTATCGACTTCGCGCCGAATTTCTGCTGCACTTCGTCCAGCACCACCTGCAGTTTGCGCCGTTTCTCGGAATCCTGGCCCCATAGTTCCATCTGGCGCAAAGGCGCGCCGAGCCCGCTCACGCCGACTCCGATCAAACGGACGGCTTTCCCTTTCGAGCGCACCTTATTGAGCAGGGTAAGAGCAGTCATATAGATCTCTTCGTCCTGGTCGGTGGGCTGAGGCCGGGTGACCTGGCGGGTGAGAGTGGTGAAATCGGGCCAGCGTAATTTGATCCTGACGGTGGCCCCGGCAATCCCCGCCTCGCGCAGATGCCGGCCCACTTCTGCCGAAAGCTCGCGCAGGGTGGCAAATAAGGCTTTATCGTCGCGCACATCCCGGGCGAAGGTCGTTTCCTGGCTGACGGATTTGACCTCGTGCTCGGTGACCAGCGGGCTGTCGTCCACGCCGCGAGCGCGGTGGGCCAGGTCACGGCCGTTTTCGCCGAACCAGCGCACCAGGTCGGCCGGGGGCCGGCGGGCCAGGTCGCCAATGGTTTTTAAGCCGTACTCCGCCAGCCTGGCGGCAGTCTTGGGCCCAACACCCCACAGCATGTCCGCCGGCAAGGGCGCCAGGAAGGCCGCTTCCGTCCCCGGCGGGACGATCGTGATGGCATTGGGCGCTCCACCCTTCGGTTTTGCCGGGGTCCCGCTTACCGGTGTCTGCAGCTTTGCTGCAGAGAGGGCCTTCTTCTTGCCCACTTCCGTGGCGATCTTGGCGACCAGTTTATTTGCGGCCACACCGATCGAACACGGCAGGCCGAGTTCGTCATTGACGCGCTTCTGCAGGCGGCGGGCAATGGTCGCTGAAGGTTCCCGCAGTTCGCTGATATCCACGAAGGCTTCATCGATCGAGATTTGCTCGACCAGCCCTGACAGGTCCCGCAGGCGCTGCATCACTTTTTCAGACATCTCGCCATAATTGCCGCGGTGGTGGGATATGACCAATAACTGCGGGCATAGACGCAGCGCCCGGCTCATTGGCATGGCCGAGCGGATTCCCAGCTTGCGGGCCGCGTACGAGCAGGAGGCCACCACGCCGCGTTCCTCCGGCCGCCCGCCCACGGCGAAGGGGATGCCGCGCAGCGACGGGTCGTGCAGTTCTTCGACCGAACAGAAGAAAGCATCCAGGTCGAGGTGCAGGATCGTGCGGGACATATGCAAATTATATCCCCGTAACAAGGACACGCTTTCTTTCCCAAATAAAAAGAACCCGTTTCGTTCAAAGAAACGGGTCCTTGCAGGGTGAGTTCAACGCTATAGGCTTGGCGTTTCGAGTTTTTCAGTCTCCGGCGCCTTTTCTTTCTGGCGCAGGGCGATTTCGCCTTCGGCAACTTCCACCAGGATGTTATCCCCTTCCTGGAAGGTGCCCGCGAGCAAGGCATCTGATAGCGGGTCTTCCACCTTTTGCTGGATAACCCGGCGCAACGGACGGGCGCCCATTTCGGGGTCGTAGCCTAGCTGGGCCAACAGGTCGAGAGCCGCATCGTTGGCCGTCAGTGTTATTTCGTGTTCACAAAGGCGTGTGGTGACCTTGTTCAACTCCAGGTTAACGATCTGGCGGATATCCTCCTTGTTGAGTGAGCGGAAGACGATCACGCTGTCGAGCCGGTTGATGAACTCGGGACGGAAAACTTTCTTGAGGCTCTCGGTCAGCTTCTTGCGCATCTCTTCGTAGGAGGTGCGTTCTTCGGTCTTTTCATCCCGTTTCAACTGGAAACCGAGGCTGGTCTGCTTCTTGATCTCCTCTGCGCCCACGTTGGTGGTCATCACGATGATGGCGTTACGGAAATCCACCTGGCGTCCTTTGGCGTCGGAGAGATGACCTTCCTCCATGATCTGCAAAAGCATGTTGTGCAGCTCGGGGTGGGCCTTCTCGACTTCATCGAAGACGACAATGGAGTACGGGCGGCGGCGCAGGGCTTCGGTCAGCTGACCGGCGTCGTCGTAACCGATGTATCCGGGCGGGGCACCGACCAGGCGGGAAGCGGTGTGCCTTTCCATGAATTCAGACATATCGAGCTGGATCAGGGCTTCTTCGCTGCCGAACATGAACTTGGCCAATGCCTTGGTCAACTCGGTCTTGCCGACACCGGTGGGTCCCAGGAACATGAACGAGCCGATTGGCCGCTTCGGGTCCTTGAGCCCAGCCCGCGCCCGCCGGACGGCCTTGGCGATGGACTTGATGGCTTCCTCCTGACCGATGATAGCCTTGTGGAGTTCTTCTTCCATTTTGAGCAGGCGCTTCGACTCGGCTTCAGCGATCTGCATGACCGGCACGCCGGTCCACATGGCCACCACTTCGGCAATATCTTCGGCGGTGACGACCGGGCTGGTGGCACGCTCCCAGCTGGATTTCATGATTTTGAGCTGTTCGTTCAGATCAGCTTCTTCCAGTTCCCAGGTGCGTACATCTTCCGGCTTGCCTTCCTCCTGGGCTAAATTCAGGTTGGAGCGGGCAAGTTTCAGCTTCTTATAAATATCCTTGGCAGACGTGGCCGCGCCGGACTTGTACATGCGCACGCGCGAGGCCGACTCATCGATCAGGTCGATGGCCTTATCCGGCAGGAAACGGTCCGACACATAACGGGAGGAGAGCTGCGCAGCCGCTTCGAGGGCCTCGTCCGAGATGACGAGATGGTGATGCTCCTCGTACATGTGACGGATGCCTTTGAGAATTTCAATCGTCTCCTCAACAGACGGTTCATCCACCACGATGGGCTGGAAACGGCGCTCGAGAGCTGCGTCGGACTCGATGTGTTTGCGGTATTCATCCAGGGTGGTGGCGCCGATGCATTGGAGTTCACCCCGGGAAAGGGCAGGTTTCAGAATATTGGCCGCGTCCACGGCGGAACCGGCGGAACCGGCCCCCACCAGCATATGGAATTCATCGATGAAAAGAATGGATTTGGTGGACTTGAGCTCGTCAATGACGCGTTTCAAGCGCTCCTCGAACTGGCCGCGGTACATCGTACCGGCGACCAGCGAACCTACATCCAGCTTGAGAACCCGCTTGTTGAGCAGCGGCGCAGGGACATCGCCATCGGTGATGCGCTGGGCCAGCCCTTCGACGATGGCGGTCTTGCCTACACCCGGCTCGCCGATCAGGGCGGGATTATTCTTGGTGCGGCGCGCCAGGATCTGGATGACCCGCTCGATCTCGGTCACGCGGCCGATCACCGGGTCCAGCTTGCCTTCTTCCGCCAGGGTGGTCAGGTCGGTCGCCAGCTGGTCTACCAGCGGAGTCTTGGGTTCCTGTTTGCCCCCGCTTTTGGCCGTTTCCGGAACGGCCGAAGCCTGCGAACTGCTGCTTTCCTGCAGCACCCGCCGGGTCTGGCGGCGGACCTGGTCGGGAGTCACGCCGAGTTTTTTCAACACATCCATCGCCGCGCCTTCAGAGCGGACCAGTCCAAGCAGCAAGTGTTCGGTGCCGATATAATGATGGCCCATTTTGCGGGCTTCATCGATGGCGTATTCGAGAACGAGTTGGGTATCCGGGGCGAGTTCGATCTTGTCACTGGTATAGCGGCCTTCGCCGCTCACGCGCTGGACCATCTCCCGCACCCGGGCGGATTCAAGGCCGAGTTCGCGTAAAACCCGTCCGGCTACACCGCCATCTTCTTCCAATAAACCGAGCAATAGATGCTCTGTCCCGATCATTCCCTGGCGGGCGCTCTCGGCTTCCTGGTGGGCCAGGGAGAGTACACGCCGGGCCCGCTGGGTGAACTTTTCCATGCTTGCCATATTAATCTCCTGTAGGGCGAGAGGCTATCCCGCCCTACGCATTTGGACAATAAGTGTCTGGATTGATTCTACCAAAAAGTGGGCGGGTTTTTGTATGAGTAAGATTAGAGTTTAAGAACAAACACAGGAATGTTAGCGAGCGTAATCAGGTCAGTAAATGAACGGGATCAGGAATTTTGTACCCTTTTTGTATTCCGTCCAGGTATCGCCAAAGCGTTCTGTCAGGGCTGCATCTTCGCGGCGGGCGCGACCGATGAACGCAATCAGCGAAAAAAAGAACATGAGCAAGACCATCCAGACCGGATAGAGCAGGACCAGGCCGAACATGGCCACCCACCAGCCGAAATACATCGGATTACGGACGAAGGCATACGGCCCGCTCCGGATGATCTGGTGGTCGTCACGCAGCTTGACGTTTTGGCTGGTGCTGATGCCCCACATTTTCCCGAGCGTGCGACGGGCCCATAGTACGAAGGCGCAACCGGCTAAATAGAGGCTCAGCCCAATCACATCCAGGATGAAAGCAATACTGACCGGGACCGCAAAAAGCGGGATCCACAGGAAATAGAACATGGCCGCGCAAATTACCAATCCCAGAATGACTATGGCAACCTGCATCCAAAATGGATATTTTCGCCCATTGCGTTCAGGCAGCAAGGTGACCGCCTGTCCTTTACGCAGGGCAGCCAGCCAATCGGCCAGGGTCAAAACAAAGGACAAATAAAACAGACTGAGGATGACGATTACAGCGGCGGCGATTTCAAAAGTTTTCATAGTCTCCTCCAAAAATCAGCGGTTATCCCCGTCCCCGCCGATCTTGCCGCGTTCGAGGCGGGAATACAACTTTTCGATGTTATGCTCGGCCACTTCGTCAAGAGAAAGATCCAGCTCGGTGCAGACCTGGGCCAGATACCATAACACATCGCCCAGTTCACCTTGCAAGGCGGCGCGCTCGTCTTCGCCGATAATGCCATTCTTATCGCGGAAGATCTTCTTGATCTTGCCGGCCACTTCGCCGGCTTCGTTGGTCAGGCCCAGGGTGGGATAGATGACGCCGTGCCCGATGGAAGGGTATTTGGCGGTCTTGCGGGATTTGGTCTGGTAATCGGCGAAGTCCATGGTTTCCTCTCGCTCCAGCCGCCGTCCTCGGCGGCTAGAAATTCTCGAAGGTTGTCTATTTCGATTTATTCTTCCAGCAAATATGCCAGCACCCACCTGGTCGTTGCCACCAGGGCTTCGGTGTGGGTGCGCTCGTAGCTGTGGGAGGCGTCCACGCCCGGTCCGATCAGGGCCACGGCCACATCCCCTCCGGCGGTCCAGAAAGCCTCGCCGTCCGAGCCGTAGTGGGGATAAATATCCACCTTATATGGGATTTGATGCTTCTCGGCCAGGCCACGCAGCCTGTTCGACAGGCCGTGGTCATAAGGCCCGCCGCTATCCATGACACACAGAGAGGTATGGAACTCGTCCGAGGTCTGGCCTTCGCCCACGGCAGCCATGTCCACCACCACCAATTCCTCCACCTCCGCCGGGATGCCGGCGGCGGCTCCGTGACCGACCTCCTCATAATTGCTTATGAACAGGGTGGTCGTGCGGGTGGGTCTCAACCCTGCCTCTGACAATACCTTGACGGCTGTGACCAGGCAGGCCACGCAGGCCTTATCATCCAGGTGACGCGAACGGACGAATCCACCGGTGATCTCCACGCGCGCATCGAAAGCGATGAAATCACCGACTTCCACGCCAAGGTCGCGCGTCTCCTTCTCGGAGGCAGTGCGGGAATCCAACCGGACTTCCAGTGTATCCTCGCCCCGCTTCATTTCGTTTACTTCCGCCCCGAAGACGTGGGTGGAGGCCTTGGTCAGCAGGATGGAGCCGCGCAATTGCCGTCCCTTGGATGTAAAAACCGTGCAGCCTTCGTTCTCGATTGCATTCCAGGCAAACCCGCCGATCCGGCTCAACTTGAGCCGCCCGCTGGATTTGATCTCTTTTACCATTGCCCCGAGCGTGTCCACGTGAGCCGTTAATGCGCACGCAGCATCTTCCCGTTCACCGCTCCAGGTAGCGACCAGCGCCCCTTTGCGGGTACGGGCCAGCTTTAGGGCCGGGAAAGTTTTGAGAGTATTCTCTGTTAAGGTGATGGCTGGTCCGGCCATCCCGGTGGGACTGGCCGTATTCAGCAGTTTGGTCAGGAATTCAAGCAGGAAGGCGGTGTCTATCTCAGGCAGTTTTGTCATGTCACCTCGCTTAATTAATGGCGGGGAAGCACTTCGTAGACGGTCACATAATACACCGTTTCAATGGGTTTGAGTGTGCTCAACTCCAGCAAGTCCGGGTCCGGTCCAAACAGGCGCAAGGTGTCTGCAATGGGCTCGGTCCCACAGCCGGCTGTGGGCGAGGCGTAAACGATCGCGATCACCCGGTCAAAAGGTCTTGGCTCATCCCGCTTGTAAAATACCGACAGCGGGACGCCGTGAATAAAAAAATAATACCAATAGCGGGCGTCGATACATCCATTCAGCACAATATAACTGTTCTGTGTCACATGGGGGAGGATTGCCTGCGTGACCTCCTCCGCCACGGGATCCTCCCCCCAATGGTTGACTCTGGCTGTATATGAAAAACTGACCGCATTGATGGCCATTCCGCCGATGAGGATGGCGGGGAGGATCACGACCAGGAGGTTCTTTATCCGCTTTGCAGGCAGGGATTGGATGGATGTAACGATCCCGGCTGCACTCCAGATTGCCAGCAACGGAACGACCCACAACCAGATCCGCGTGACCGAATCGGGGCGCTGGATCAATAGAACGATAATTAACGCCAGCAGGAATACCGGTTGAGTGGGGATCTTGAATTTATTATTTTTCCACAACCACACCAGCGACAGGACCACACCCAGGAGAATGACGAAGGTCCAAACAGGCGGTAAAAACCTCTGCCATTCCGTAATGAGCGCTTGAAACCTGGCCGGGAATGTCTGTAAAAAAGTCGCCATTGCCAGTGGGTGGAGGGTATTATTCTGGCGATAAAAGAGGCCCGCATGGGGGGAAAGGAGGATGGGCGAATAAAAGAAAGCCGTCAACCCGCCTGTCAAGGCCGCCGCAATGCTCAAATATTCTATCCAGCCGGCCCGGCTGTAATGCCGGGGCGCCGCCTCCGCTGTCGAAAGCAGCAGCCATAGGAATACTACACAGAACGGGTACAGCATGACCGGCACGGAATAAAAACCGACCGCACTGAAGAGACTGAAAAGACACCAACCAAACAAGTTTTTATGGCGGAGGAGATATCCTGCCAGAATAAAGCACAGCAGGAACATCAACACCACCAAAGGGTAGCCACGCGCGCTGACAGAACGAATGATAAAGTCTGGCAGGAAGGCAATTATGCCGGCGGCCACAACGCCAGTAGCCTTGCCATAAAGGGTGCGGCCAAGCAAATAAACGCCTAAAATGATGAATAACCCCGCCAGGAAAGCCGGCAGGCGGATCTGCCAGGCCTGGTCGCCAAGTAGTAGATAGGCGATACGCACCAGGATGGTTTGAAAGATGTGATTGTTGGGGGCGCTGTAATCGCTCACAATGACGCGAAATGGATAGCGGGCGAATTGAGTAAATGTATAGGCCTCGTCGTATTCGATCGGGCGGTTCAGCAGCAGGAGACGCGCCGCCAGGCCGGTGATGAAGAGGCCGAACAGGGGAAGGCTTTCTTTCCAATCCAGGCGCAGCGTTTTGAGGTCCTGTAATAAGATTTTCGCATCTGCGCTGGTCCTGCCCAGGATGGACTTAACAGAAAGGATGCCGCGTTCAGCCTTGTCGGAAAATAAGAACAAGCCGATCCCGACCAAAAGGAGTACCGCTCCAGCCAGCGCGGCCGGCAGGCGCAGGGAGGCATAAAAGGCGGGCGTGAAAGACTTGTAGTTGCCATCCGAAGAGAGGTGGTCCCCCAGGCTTTTTAGAAAGCCATATGGCAGCAGGCAGAATCCGAATGAGAGCAGGCTGATGAAAAACGATACCGCCGAAAGGAGGATCCGGGTCATTTTTATCGCCCGGCCCGGCGTACTATATGCGTTTTCTTTCATGGTGGTTGGTGAGATTATACAGTAAATTAATGCCGGCCATCCTGGGACCCATATCCCTTGGCTTCCCACCGCCCACCATTAAAAACGAATTCGGAGGCCGCCAGACCTGGCGGCCTCCGAATATTCGGTTTGGCTTGTGATGCAGTGGCTACTCGATTGCCACGTAAATGTAGAACTTTGACTCGTCTGAACCCAGGCTGAAGTCTTCGTCATAGACTTCCATGTCGTACTTGTCGGGGTGCGGCTTCAAACCGGCCTGGGCCAGGCCCGTGTTGTAGATGTACTGGTAAGTCTCACCCAGGCTGTCCAATTTGCCATTGTGAGTAAAAACTGCATACTTGTAGGCTGGCACTTGGCGATAGACCATGCCGGCCGGAACGTCCTTGTCATCGGTCACTTCCAAGCAGACCACGTATTCGAACTCACCCGGCCGGGAGGGCCCTTCCACCGTGCTGAAGCACAACCCAAAGGCTTCGTGGTGGTTGATGTTCTTGATACCCCGACTGATCTGGTTGAAGCGGCCCCACATCTGGCCGATCTCGCCATTTTCATTCTTGCCGACATAGGAGAGGCCGACGGCCTTGAAAGCCGGGCGGTTGACAATTTTTGGTTGCATAATTTCTTCCTTTTTTGAACGAACGGAGATGGGTATGCTGGCGCGTTCGACCGGGCATTGCACCTCGATCAGGCCAGCCTCAGGAGTGGCAGGCGCAGGCGCGCTTGCCTCACTGGCAGACAGGTAGAGTTCACGGAAGAGACCGGCCGGTTGGTAACCATTTGCCTGCGTCCAGGCATAAAGAGATGTGTAGGTTTGCGGGAGGGTAACCGGCTCCCCGGTGTGGATCAGGCTGGCCATGCTGGGTGTCGCAGCCAATTCTTGCAGGCGGATGGGAGTTCCATTCCAATCACCGGCACGCTGGCTGCTTCGCAGCTGGACGCCGACTCCCAGCGTCAGCTCGAGGTCCGTCTCGGCGTAGGGCAGGTCGTCCAGCAGGGAGAACCAGGGGCCCTCCGGCTTGAGGCCGGCTTCATCGAGAGCATTTAGCAGCAGGTGCTGCAGGCTTTGCCTGGCCGGCGCGAGCATCTCATCATTGGCGGCCACAACCTGGGCTACCAGCGCGGTCTGGGCGGGTACCTGCTTGAGGGCAACTTCTGTTCCATGGGCATGGCCCTCTTGTTCGATCTGGCGCAGGCGTTGTTCCACTCGTCTTAAGCGGGCCTGTTCTTCTTCGACTAATGTCGACAGCTCCATCTGCTTCATCCGCAGCATGCCGCGCATCTCGGCAGGGGTGAGGTCTTCGTGCAGCAGTTGGGCGATCTGTTCGAGCGAGAGTCCCAGGTCCTTGAGCGCCAGGATGCGGTTCAGCACCGCCAACTGGTCGAGTGCGTAATAACGATAGCCGCTGTAGCGGTCAACGTGGGCCGGCTTGAGCAGCCCCAGCTCACCATAGTGGTGAAGGGTCTTGACAGAGACGTGCGCCAGCTTGGAGAAGTCACCGATCTTGATCATGTTCTACCTGTGTCTGTGTCTGATGGCCATCAGTGAGGCTAGTATAGACCCTCCTGCATGGTAAGAGTCAAGAGGGAAAGGGCTTTAATACGAAGCAGTCATTAATTAAGGGAGATCTTTATCAACAGGCAAATGTGTTAGAATAAATGTGCTATTTGGAAAAAGACTATGAAACCCATTCGTGCCTCTGAAATTGGCTCTTATCTCTACTGTGCGCGCGCCTGGTGGTACCAACAAAAAGGCGTTCAATCGTCCAACCAGGCCGAAATGACCAGCGGGACGGAACTTCATCGCCGCCACGGGCGGCAGGTGCTTGCCTCCAGCCTGACCCGGGCATTGGCGCTGATCCTGTTGTTGGTGGCGCTGGCGCTGCTGGTGGCCTTTTGTACCGCGCGCATTATTTAGGAAAGGGGTTTAAATGACGGTATTAAATAAAATTGCCTATTTTCAGGATCGCCGCGACGAAGTCCCCAACCAGGAGTTGGCGCGTGAGCTTGCGCAAACGCGCAATACTGCCGGTATCCGCGAAATCGCCGAAAACCTGTGGAACAAAGAGGCCAACATCCAAAGCGATTGCCTCAAGGTGCTCTACGAATTGGGTTACCTCGCTCCCGAATTGATCGCCGAATACGCCGGCGACTTCCTCAAACTCCTGAAACAGCGCAACAACCGGATGGTCTGGGGCGGCATGATCGCCCTCTCCACCATTGCCAAATTGAAAGCGGATGAACTCTTCGAGCACGTGCCCGACATCATCCAGACGATGGAAAGAGGTACGGTCATCACTAATGACGCCGGGATCAAGATTTTGGCCGATATAGCTGCCAGCAACGAAGCTTACCGCCCTCGAATTGTTCCCTATCTCCTCCAGCATCTGGCTGCCTCCCGCCCGGTGGATGCCCCCCGCTATGCCGAAAGGATTGCGCCTGCGGTGGGCCGGGCTTACAAAGCAGAATTCATCCACATCCTCGAGACGTGGATGAAATCCGCCAGCGGTTCCCGCCTGGACCGCCTGAAGAAATCCCTCAAAGCTGCCCAAACAGGCTGATAATTGATGGCTTCCCTCTATATCGGACTCGCGGTTCTCTTGCTGGCTCTCTTCCTGTTCTTTCTTTCAGGACGCCAGCGCCACGCGGCCGGCCTCCCCGGCGGACGGGTCATCTACACGGATACGCGTTCCTGGGGAACGGTCGAGAAGCCATTTTTCGACGCAGACCTCGGCCTCACCGGCAAGCCGGATTACCTGGTGGAACAGAACGGCAGGATCATCCCTGTGGAAGTCAAGAGCGGGCGGACTCCGGAAGCACCCTACGACTCGCACATCTTCCAGGTGGCGGCCTACTGTTACCTGGTCCATAAAGCCACCGGCAAACGCCCTCCGCAAGGTATCATCCATTACAGCGGCCGCGACTTTGCCGTGGATTACACCTCCGAACTCGAAAATGCCCTCCTGGACCTCATTGCCGAAATGCGCATCAACGAGCGCCATGCCGAGGTCGGCCGTTCCCATGACGAAGTGCAGCGCTGCCGCCGCTGTGGGTTCCGGGATGCTTGCGACCAAAGATTGGCTTGAATGGGGAACCGGCCCCTACGGTATAATATTCCCGATGTCTGACTCCCTTCCAACGCTTCACCGTATTGTGGTTGCCGCGCATCCGAAGATCCCGGAAGCCGTGTCGGAAGCCGCGGACATCTGCGCATTTTTTAAAGAGCATGACCTGGATTCCGTCCACGGCACCTTCGATGACGTGGAACTGCGCAAGCGCGTGCGGGACAGCGGCTTCGACCTCATGGTTGCCGTCGGCGGCGACGGGACGATGCTGCGGGCCAGCCATTTATGCGCTCCCAGCGGCCTGCCCATCCTGGGCGTCAATACCGGCCGGCTGGGTTTTCTCATCCAGGTGGACCGTAAAGAATGGAAGCCTTTCCTTGATCAGTTGCTGAGGGGAGATTTCTGGATTGAAAATAGAATGATGTTGAAAGCGAAGCATGAACGTTCGGGAGAATCTTTGGGCGTCTGGCATGCGCTCAACGAAGCGGTGGTCACGCGCGGTCCTTCCGTCCGGCCGGTGCGCCTCTCGGCCAGCGTGGATGGGCGCTTGTTGGCCAATTACGTGGCGGATGGCCTGATCGCCGCCACACCGACGGGATCCACCGCCTATGCGTTGGCGGCCGGAGGTCCCATCCTCCCGCCGGAACTGCGTAACATCCTCCTGGTACCGATCGCGCCGCACCTTTCGGTGGACCGGGCCGTCGTCCTTTCGGAAGGGACCTCGGTCGGCATCACCCTGCGCGGCGGCGACGCCGTCCTGAGCATTGACGGGCAGATACCGGTCGGCCTGGCCGAAGGAGATGTGGTAGATGTGCGCGCCGGGGATTACAATGCCCGCTTCGTACGCTTTAGCGACCCCGGTTACTTTTACCGCAATCTGACCAGCCACATGAACCAGAGTCCATCATTAGGATTTCCTCGATGACCGAAGCCTCCACGCCTGTTTATTGCGCCAACCATCCTGGCGTTGAAACCAGCCTGCGCTGTAACAAGTGCGGCAAACCGATTTGCGCCAGGTGCGCCATCCGCACTCCCACCGGCTACCGCTGCAAGGAATGTGTGCGCGGCCAACTGAAGGTTTTTAACACTGCCTTATGGTATGACTATCTCCTGGGATCCGCCACCGCAGCCATCCTGGGTTTTCTTGCCAGCCTGTTAGCCAATCTGATCAGCGGCCTGGGCTTTATCGGCTGGATTCTGATCATTGTGGGGGCGCCCACTGCCGCGATGGTCATTGCCGAAGCGGTGCGCTTCGTGACCCGCAAACATCGTTCACGCCCGCTCTTCATTACTATCGCAGCAGCCGTAGTGGTGGGTGCCCTGCCGATCATTCTTATCCAGTTGTTGCACATGACCGTTTTTGGCCTGATTTTCCAGGGAATTTTTCTATTCATTGCCGTACCCATCGTCTACACCCGTCTCTCGGGCATTCAATTGACCAGATGATCCATGCTTACCGAATTGCACATTCACGATTTCGCCATCATTGACCACCTCGACTTGGAATTCGGGCCGGGGTTGGTCATCCTTACCGGCGAAACAGGCGCAGGCAAATCCATCATCCTGGATGCGCTCGATATGCTCCTGGGCGGCCGGGCCGAGGTGACCTCCATCCGCTCGGACGAGGAGCTGGCCCGCGTGGAAGGCACATTCAAGCTGGCAGGTCCCGAGCGTGCGGCTGCGCATGAAATTCTCCAGCGGGAAGAATTGCTGGACGATCCGGATTACGTCACGCTGATGCGCGAAGTCCGCCGGGAAGGGCGCAATGTGGCCCGCATCAATGGCCGCACCGTCCACCTGGCCCTGTTGAAAGAATTGGGCGAGGTCCTCGTCGATATTCACGGCCAATCCGAGCATCTCTCACTGCTCAACGTCCGGGCCCACCTCGGCCTGCTCGACCGCTATGCCAGCGTGGAATCCACCCTGGCCGCTTACCGTAAAACCTATCAGGACCTGCTCGCTTTGCGCCGTGAACTGGAGCAGCTGCGTGAAAGCCAGCGCGACGCCGAACGTCGCACCGAAATGCTGACCTTTCAGGCCGAGGAGATTGAAGCAGCCAGGCTGCGCACCGGGGAAGAGGCGGAACTTAAACAGGAACGTGATCGTCTAGCAAATGCCGAAACACTTGCAACGCTGGCCCAGGAAGCCCTGACGCTGTTGGATGATGGCACACCCGAATCACCTGCCGTCACGGACCTGGTGGGGCAGGTTGTCCAATCCTTGTCAAAACTGGCCCAGATTGACGCGACCCAAAAATCTCTGGCGGACCAATCGGCCGCGGTCGAAGAAAACCTGGCCGACCTGGCCCACAGCCTGCGCAATTATCTGGAGGCCATTGAATACAATCCCAAGCGGCTGGAGGAGGCGGAGGAACGCCTCGACTTGATCCGCCGCCTGGAACGCAAATACGGCGGCAGCATCGAAGCCGTCATCGCCTTCGCGGCCGAGGCCCGCAAACAATTGGAGACCATTTCAACCGCCTCGACCCGCATCGCCGAATTGGAAGCCTCGGAATCTGTATTATTGGAAAAACTTTCGCAACAGGCAGTTTCACTTTCTCAGAAGCGCAAGGATGCCGCCGAAAAGATGAGCAAATCCATTGAGACGGAACTGAGCGACCTGCGCATGGATGCCGCCCGCTTCGCCGTGGATTTCCAGACGAAGCCCGACCCCGCTGGAGTGTCGTTACCGGACGGTGCCCGGGTCGCTTTTGACGCGAACGGCCTGGATAAAGTGGAATTCCTCGTGGCGCCAAACCCGGGTGAAGGTCTTAAACCGCTGGCGAAAATAGCCTCCGGCGGAGAGACATCCCGTTTGATGCTGGCTCTAAAGAATGTCCTGGCCAGGGCCGACCAGATTCCCACCCTCATCTTTGACGAGATCGACCAGGGCATCGGCGGGCGCGTGGGCGGTACGGTTGGCGAAAAACTTTGGAGCCTTGGCCGCGCCCACCAGGTGATGGTCATCACCCACCTGCCGCAACTGGCAGCCTTCGGGGACCAGCATTTTCAGGTGCAGAAGGTCGTTAAGAACAATCGCACGTTGACGCGCCTTTCCAAACTGAGCGGCGAACCACGCACGCTCGAATTGGCGCAGATGCTGGGTGATGTAACAGAAGGGACTCTGCGTTCTGCGCACGACATCCAGCAGAATGCGCAGTTATTCAAGAAAAACCACAAATAAGTTTCCTGTCATTACCTGCGGTAGTTGAGAGGCTTTTTATTTCTTCCCTTGGGGACGGTTCGCCAGTTGCCCCTGGTATTTAAAAAGAACGGCGTACTTGATGGCTGAGTCTTTCACAATTCACAAGTGATTCGGCTTTATTCTCTTCGAATTTTTTCAAAAGGAATATAAGAGGTTTCAATCATGAAAAAGCTCATTCTAGTACTTGTGCTCCTGGTAATGGTATTGCCTGCCTGTGGACAGGCTACTTCGGAGCCAACCCAGACTCTACTTCCGAGCCTGACTCCCACGATAACCGAAACGCCGACCCCGCTCCCCACCGAAACGCCGACGCTCACGCCAACACCGCTCTATCCGGTCGAAGGCTATGGCCCGGCTAATTTCCCGGCAGACGTGGATCCCTTGACCGGACTAAAAGCTGCCAATCCGGCCCTGCTGGACCGGCGCCCCATGGTCATCAAAGTCTCGAACCTGCCGCGTAACGTCCGCCCGCAGTGGGGGCTTTCCCTGGCCGACCTTGTTTTTGAATATTACACCGAAGAGGGCTCCACCCGCTTCGCCGCCGTATTTTATGGCAATGACGCTGAAATGGTTGGTCCCATCCGCTCCGGGCGTTTTTTTGATGCCCACCTGGTGCGCGGCTATAAAGCCGTATTCGCTTTCGGTTCGGCTTATATCGCCGAGATGGAACGTTTCTGGAATTCAGAATTCGCCAACCGGCTGGTGGTGGAAGGCCCCAGCACGCCTTTGAAGCGCTATGACCCCAACGGCTTTGATTACCTGGTCGTGAACACGGCTGACTTGAGTGCCTATGCCACCCAAAAGAACATGCAGAATGTACGCCAGGATTTGAACGGGATGTTCTTCAAGCTGGAAGCACCCGCCGGCGGGCAGCCTGCCAGCCAGGCGGTCGTACGCTATTCGGCCTCGATCTACAACCGCTGGGATTACGACTCCGCTACAGGGAAATACCTGCGTTTCTCCGATACGGCCGATCTTTTCAATGCCGGCGAGTCGGAAAAGTATGCTCAATTAACTGACCGCCTGACGGAGAAACCCATCGCATTTGATAATGTAGTGGTCCTGTACGTAACCCATGAGCTTTACAGCCCGGGAATTTATGACATTTTGTTCAGCGGTTCCGGGAATGGATATGCATTCCGGGATGGGCAGATTTATCAGGTCCAGTGGCAGCGCAACAATACGGATGTGGTCTCCCTCACTAACCCCGATGGAACGCCGTTTGCCTTCAAACCCGGTACCACCTGGTTCGAAGTGGTCGGGACAAATTCAACTGTAAAGCAGACCGACCAGAGCTGGCGGTTTACCCATTTAATGCCGTAACCATTCACGAACCCGTTTTATTTAGAAAACGGGTTCGTTGTTTCTTTTTATGTGGAAAACCACTCTGATGCCAAAGAAACAATGAGAGATCACACATGAAAAAGTTCATTCTGATACTACTGTTCTTATCGATGGTATTGCCGGCTTGTGGACAGGCGACCCCGGAGCCGACCCAAACTCAACTTCCGAGCCTGACTCCCACGATAACCGAAACGCCAACCCCGCTCCCCACCGGAACGCCCACTCTTACGCAGACTCCAACCATACCGCCCGGACAGTACGGTCCGGCTAATTTCCCGGCGAATGTGGATCCTTTGACCGGACTAAAAGTTGCCAACCCGGCCCTGCTGGACCGGCGCCCCATGGTCATCAAAGTCTCGAACCTGCCGCGTTACGTCCGCCCGCAGTGGGGGCTTTCCCTGGCGGATCTGGTTTTTGAATATTACACCGAAGAGGGCTCCACCCGCTTCGCCGCCGTATTTTACGCCAATGACGCTGAAATAGTTGGCCCCATCCGCTCCGGGCGTTTTATTGACGCCCACCTGGTGAGCGGCTATAAGGCAATTTTTGCTTTCGGTTTCGCAGATCCTACTGAGATGGGTTCTTTCATGAAATCGGATTTTGCCAACCGCATCGTGGTGGAGGGCCCGGGTAGCCCCTTGAAGTATTATGACCCGAAAACTTCTGAATTTCTGATCGTAGGGACGGCTGCCTTGAGCGCCTATCTCACGAAAAAAGGCGTTGAGAATGGGCGCCAGGACGTGAATGGCATGTTCTTCAAACCGGAGGTCCCGGCTGGAGGCCAGCCGGCTGCCAAGGCTTTCGTGCGTTATTCCGGCTCAATCTATAACCGCTGGGATTACGACCCCGCTACGGGGAAATACCTGCGCTTCTCCGATACCGCTGATGCAATCAATATTACTGATACGGAAAAGTATGTTCAGTTATCCGACCGCCTGACGAAGAAACCCATTGCCTTCGAGAATGTCGTTGTTTTGTTGGTTGACCATCAGGTTTACAGCCCGGGTATTTACGATATCAAGTTGATCGGTTCAGGCAACGGCTATGCCATCCGGGATGGGCAGATCTATCCGGTCATTTGGGTGCGCGACCCAACCACCGTGGTTTCCCTGGAGAATCCGGACGGAACGCCGTTCGCCTTAAAGCCCGGTCCCACCTGGTTTGAAGTGGTCGGGACAAATTCTACTGTTGTAAAGCAGACCGGTCAGAGCTGGCGGTTTACCCATCTAATGCCATAATAATTAACGAAGCCGTTTCCTTGCAATGAAATGGCTTCGTTACTTCTCCAGTCTTAAAGCGGAAGGCCGTCCCGATGGACGGTCTTCCTTTGCGCGCTGTGGCACCTTTACGCTCTGCGAATGTTACCGCAGGACGAGGAGGGGTGCCACAGCGCTTCGTTTCGTACTACTATCCATTGTAGGCACCACCTCCTCTTCTATAAGGATGGCGGTTTTAAGGCAGGCTAACCAACTAAAACAACCTGCGCTAGCAGAAGTATCACATAGATATATTTTTGTGTCAATAGAACTATTAATAGGCTCTAATGTAGGTAGAAGTCACTGTCTTTGCGTCTGCAGGGCCTTGGTGCTCAAGAATGGTAAGAGCACATTAAAGGTGGAACCTTTCCCAGGGCCGGGACTTTCAGCCCAGATCTTGCCTCCATGTGCATCCACCAGCCCTTTGGCAATGGAGAGCCCGATGCCCATCCCGCCGTGCTTGCGGGTGGTATGCTGTTCGGCCTGATAAAACCCCTTGAAAATTTTATTCGTTTCGCCGGCAGGGATGCCCTTGCCGGTATCCTTTATCCAGATGAGCACGTCACCGCTGGGCCGCAAGTTCGTGCCCACCGTGATTGTTCCGCCTTCGGGTGTAAAACGGACGGCATTGTCCAGTAAATTAATGAAAACCGAGGTGAGTTTTTCCGGGTCGCATTTCACCGGGATGGGAATTTCAGGGATTTCCAGTATCAGATGCTGGCATTTGGCATCTGCCAGTCTTTTGACTTCCCCATATGCCGCCCGTAGTACTTGCTGGATGGGGACCACCAACCGGTGCATGACCAGCTCTTTCGAGCGCAGCATATCCAAATTGGTCATGGCATCCACCAGAACGCGCATTTGCATGGCAGCATTAAGCACCTGCTTGGCATGTTCTGAGAGTTCCCCCGGCGATTCCTCCTGCAGGAAGGTGGCGTAACCGATAATAACTCCCAACGGGGTGCGCAGTTCGTGCGAAGCCAGTGCCAGGAAATTGGTTTTCAATTGGTCGGCGGTATTCAACTCATCGTAGGCATCTTTTAAGGCCTTGACCAGGCGGGCATTATGGATGGCGACCGCTGCTTGGGAGGCGATCACAGCCAGGATATCTGCGTCGCTCTCGTCAAAGTCCCTGCCCCGCTTATTCAGGGCCTCCAATACGCCAGTCGGCTTATCCTTGATGCGCATCGGTACGCCCAGCAGGTTCTTGACTTCGAAATCGACATGCTTTGAGACCGTCAGGTAATGGCGCGAGTCGACCTGCACATCAGACAGGCTGATGCTCTTATTTTCACGGAAGATCGCGCCCGCCAGGCTGTTATCGAGCGGCACGGGGGTTTCGGCCAGCCGGCTTGGGTCTGACCCGGTGGCGGCTGCAAAAACCAGCCGGCAGCGTTTCTCGTCATATAACAGGATGGAGACCGATTCGCAATTCAGGATTTCCGCCGCGCTGCGGATGATGAATTGGAGCAATTCATCCAGGTTAAGGGTCGAGTTGAGCGTAACGCTCACCTCGATCAAACGCGCCATCTGTTCTGCCATGTAACGGAGGTCGGTATTAGCGGTAGTCATCGATGCCTGCCAGATATAGTGTAGCCCGAAATCAGGAGGGCGACAATACCCAATTTCCACGGGTACATTTTTGCAGGGTACTGCATATATATCAACTGAAACCACGGTATATGCGAGCAATTTGGTTAACGCGGGTTTATTTATGCAAGCAGCAGTAGAATTCCTGAATTTAAATACTCGGGATTCGGATCTAAATCCTGTCCTCAGGCCATCAGTCGCTAAGAACTCCTGACAAAACTGCGTTCGCCGCCGTCCTCGGCGGCGAGGACGCCCCAGAGCGAGGTTTTGTCAGGCGCTCCAACTAAGGTAAAATATCTCCTGTTGTCACCCCCGGTTTAAGGAGTCTCCCATGCAGCCTCATTTGCTTGTAGCCCAATTGCGTTTCGCCCGCAGTGAATTCGCCCGCGGACTTGAAGGTGTTTCAGAGGCGGATGCCCGCCGCCGGTTGATGCCCATGAACTGCATCAGTTGGATGGTCGGTCACCTTGCCAACCAGGAGCATCGTTACTGGGTCATCACCGCCCAACAAAAAGACATCGCGCCCGGCCTGGTTGATCTGGTCGGCTATGGCAAGCCCGCTAGCACCCCTCCCCTGGAAGAGATGTGGGCCATCTGGCGGAAGGTGACCGCCGCTGCAGACGAGTTCCTGGATACGCTTACGCCTGAGATCATGCAGCTCTTCCTGATGCGAAATGGTAAGCCGGTGGACGAAAGCACCGGCACGTTACTGATGCGCAACATCTATCATTACTGGTACCATACCGGTGAGGCTGCCGCCGTCCGCCAGATGCTTGGCCATACGAACCTGCCTGAATTCGTCGGCGATATCAATTCGGTTGCCTACCGGCCTGAAAACCAATCCTAGAATAGTCCTTATTATGCTGACAAAATTGCTTGCATCGACGAAAAATGAAGCCATCCGCCGCACGTTTGGCTACTATTTCCTTTTCATCTGCCTGGGCCTTGACACCGCCATCACCGGCCCCACCCTGCCTGCCCTGGCCGAACAAACCGGTTCCCGCCTGGGTCAGATGGGCCTCCTTTTCCTGGCGGGTTCGATCGGCTATACCCTCGGGACAATGGTCAGCGGGCGGATCTTTGACCGGGTCCGCGGCCATCCGGTCATGGGCATCGCCCAGCTTTTCGTCGCCGCCCTTCTCATTCTCGTCCCATTGACACCCTGGTTTTGGCTGTTGCTGGTCATCCTGGCTTGCAAAGGCTTCGCCGAAGGCTTCATCAATACCGGCGCCAACATCTTGCTGGTCTGGACCCACGGCGAGAAAGTGGGTCCGTTCATGAACGGGCTGCACTTTTTCTTTGGCCTGGGGGCCTTTCTCTCGCCCTTCCTGGTGGCTCAGGTGGTGGGCATCCAGGGCGGCTACCGTTGGGCTTACTGGGCCATGGCGGCCATTGCGGCGTTGGTCGGCCTGCGGATGTTGACCATGAAAGGCAGTCCCACTTCCACCCATGCTCACTCTGGCGATACGGCCCGCCCCGCTCGCGGTCCGATTCCCATTGCACTCGTAATCTCAGCCATGCTGTTCCTTTTCTTCTATGTCGGCGCGGAGATCACCTTCGGCGGCTGGGTCTATACTTATGCCGTCACGCTCAAACTGGCCAGTGTTGCCGGGGCTGCCTATCTCACCTCCGCGTTCTGGCTGGCGTTCACCATTGGACGCTTGATCTCCATCCCGGCCGCCACCCGCTTCAAGCCAAGGCAGGTCATTCTGGCTGCCCTGCTCTGTTGTCTGTCCATCCTGGCGCTTGGGATCATCTTTTTCAACTCGAGCGCGGTCCTTTGGCTGATGGCCGCCGGCCTGGGGTTCTTCATGGCGCCTATCTGGCCGACCGGTTTTACCCTGGCCGGCCAGTCCATCCAACTGACCGGACGTCTCACCAGCGTCATCCTGCTCGGCGACAGCTTCGGCGGCATGGTCCTGCCGAGTGCGGTCGGCCAGGTGATCGAGTCTACCGGCCCGCGGGCCATGGTCTATCTCATTTTTGGCAGCCTGGCAATGACTTTGCTGGCCTTCTTCGGTATGCTCCGCCTCCGTCCGGCCAAATCTCCGGCCGGCGAGATGGATGATCTCAAGGAGCCGGCGTAACCCCATCCTGCGCGGGGACCTTTCTTTAAATTATTGGCACAAATATCGGTAGCCCGAAGGAGGTCTCGATGTGTGAATTCTGTACCCTTCATGGCGAAGGCCGGCAGTGGTACCTGGCGGCAGAGAATTACTCACGCGAACTCTTTGAGAGGGGTGGACGTCGCGAATATATGGTCGATTTTCTCAATAATTTCACAGAGCGCAACGGGGATGCGTTCGACCGGCTCGATGCACTCAACCGCCTGCCGCTGCAAGCGTTGGTGCAATCGGTGCTGGTCAGGCGCTCGAAAGCCGGCCATTACGGCCAGGTGGTCCCATTGGAGGATGTGGAGAAGATCTTGCAGATGGTGAACGGCGCTGTACGCCTCCCCTGCGTTTGCCGGCGCGTCACCACCGGCAACATGAACGCCCGCTATTGCTATGGCCTGAACTTCGACCGGCAACTGCATTCTGCATTGGATGATAGCCTCAGTCTCGAGGTCCTGTCGGTGGATGAAGCCATTGCCTCGATCCGCACGCATGACCGGGAAGGCCTGGTTCATTCAGTCTGGACGTTTAAAACGCCCTATATAGGCGGCATTTGCAACTGCGACCAGGACTGCATGGCTTACCGTATCACCCATACCCGCGCGGATTACCCGCTCATGTTTCGGGCTGAGTATGTCGCCTGGGTGGACCTTGACGGCTGCAATGGTTGCAAGGTCTGCATCCGCCAGTGCCAGTACGGGGCGATGCGTTATTCCTCTGTGAACAAAAAAGTGCTGGTTGACCCGCGTGCCTGTTACGGCTGCGGTGTTTGCCGGGCTGCCTGCCATCGCCAGGCCATTGCTCTCAAGCCGCGCCGCCTGGACCCAATTGCTGCCGGTCTTTGGTGAGCGGTAAAGCCCTCTCCCGCCGGGACGGCCAGGGCGAGGAAAGCGGCTCCTCAGAACCTTCATCTCGGAGTACAATTTCCCTACAAACCCTTCCATTATAGGACCCCCTTATGCCCAACACTCCTTCCTGGCTGGAAAAAGCTGTATTTTACGAAATTTATCCTCAATCCTTTTTCGATTCCAACGGAGACGGCATCGGCGATCTGCCGGGTATCCTGCAAAAATTGGACTATCTCCAATTTTTGGGTGTCAATGCGGTTTGGCTCAATCCTTGTTTTGCCTCCCCGTTCCAGGATGCGGGTTATGATGTCAGCGATTATTACCAGGTGGCTCCGCGCTACGGTACAAATGCCGACTTGAAGAAGCTTTTCGATGAGGCCGGTCGTCTGGGCATCCGCATCTTCCTGGACCTGGTGCCGGGGCACACCTCCATCGAAAATGCCTGGTTCAAGGAATCCTGCAAAGTGGAACGCAATAAGTATTCCGACTGGTACATTTGGACAAACAGCATCTGGACCTGGAACGCGCCCGGTGTACAGACCGTCATCGGCTATGCCGAGCGGGACGGCAATTACATCACCAATTTCTTCCACTTCCAACCGGCCCTGAACTTACGGCTTCGCCAATCCCGACCCTGATCATCCCTGGCAGCAGCCGGTGGATGCTCCCGGTCCGCAGGCTGTGCGGCAGGAATTGAAGAATATCATGAAATTCTGGCTCCGCTTGGGCGCCAGCGGTTTCCGGGTGGATATGGCCGGGTCGTTGGTCAAGCGCGACCCGGAGGGCAAGGCAACCGCCTCCATCTGGAAGGAGATACGCCTCTGGTTGGACCGCGAGTATCCCGAGGCCGCCCTGGTCTCGGAATGGTCCAACCCCAGGGTGGCCATCCCGGCCGGTTTCCACATGGACTTCATGCTGCCGTTTGCAGAAAATGGTTATCAAGTGCTCTTTCGCAAACACGATCCTGACCAAGGCAATGTCAGCTTCTTCCACCCGGCCGGCCGCGGGAACGTGCGTGCCTTTCTGGACGAATACTTGTCGAATTACCATGCGACCCGCGCTCAGGGCTTCATCGCCATCCCGAGCGGCAACCATGACACCACTCCAAGGCTGGGTAACGACCGTACTCCCGCCGATGTTGAATTGGCCTTCCTGTTCCTGTTGACCGTGCCCGGTGTGCCGTTCCTGTACTATGGCGATGAGATCGGCATGCGTTCGCCAGACGGCTTGAAGTCAAAAGAGGGGGGTTACGGCCGCACCGGGGCGCGTACACCCATGCAGTGGGATGACAACCTTAATGCCGGTTTCTCCACTGCACCTGCCGGCAAGCTTTACCTGCCCGTGGAGGCAGCTCCCGACCGGCCCAACGTGGCGGCCCAGCAGCCCGATGCCGGTTCGCTGCTCAATCATGTGCGTAGTTTGATCGCCCTGCGCCAATCCCATCCGGCCCTGGCTGCCAGCGCCGCATTTGAAACAGTGTACGCCGAAGCGGGCAAATACCCGTTTGTGTATAAACGCACCTCCGCCGAGGAGACGCTTCTCATCGCCCTCAATCCTGCCGGCAAGCCCTGCGAGGTTGTCCTCCCGGCCGATCTCTTCCAGCAGCCGCCCGAAACGCTTTACGGCGAACAGGACCCCTTCCAGCAGGCCGGGGACCAATGGCTGTTGCGCCTGCCGGGGGTATCCGGGGGTCTGTACTTGTTGCGGGGAGGTTGATTGCCGGCCGGGTTCAGCGGCCTCTCTGATGGCTTCTGATACCTTTTGATAGGCGTGCGCCAGTTCTTGCCAGTCCTGTATCGTTATCCTTGCCCAAATATTCTATGCAATGCAAATTGTGTAGGGACGTTTAGTCGTTGCTGCACACGCTCTCAACGGAGGAGACACACATGAAACGCACGAATGTTCTCTGGATCACGGGGCTGGTACTGGGTTGGTTCTTTGATTTCCTGTTCTGGAAGGCTAATGCAGGCATCAATTTTGCCATTTACGTGGCGTTATGTCTCGCCGGAGGCCTTCTGGTGCTGAGTCTTAACAGCATCAAGCCCTCCTGGAAATCCCTTATCCTGCTCATCCCCATCCTGTTCTTTGCTTCGATGACTTTTATCCGCCAGGAGCCGTTGAGTCTTTTCCTCTCCTTCGTTCTAACACTCGGATTGATGGGGGTGTTGGCCGTCACCTTCCTCGGAGGCCGCTGGACCTGGTACAGCCTGTCGGATTACGTAGTCAATGCATTCAGGCTGATCGGCAGTATGATCGCCCGCCCGATTTCATTCCGCTCTGAACGCCAGAAACAGGCCGCAGCCGAGGGGCTGGTGGGCGCTGCCACAGATTCTTCCGAAGAGGGGCAGGAAGCGTTTCTGGGCGATCTTCCGCGGGGTCGCGATTGCGCTGCCCATCATCGTCCTTTTTGCCACGCTGCTCTCCTCTGCCGACCTGGTCTTTGCCCAGCGGTTGCAGGATTTCACCAAATTATTCCGACTGGAGAAATTGCCGGAATACATCTTCCGCGCGGCATACATCCTCATTGGCGCGTACGCTCTGGTGGGTGTGATTCTGCATGCGGCTCAAAAAAGCCAGGACGAGAAACTGGTAAGCATGGATAAACCGCTGGTTGCGCCGTTCCTGGGCTTCACCGAGGCAGTCATCGTACTGGGGGCAGTGGTCCTATTGTTCACTGCATTCGTGGCAGTCCAATTCCAATATTTCTTTGGCGGGCAAACCAATATTGGCATCGAAGGCTATACTTTTTCTGAATATGCCCGGCGAGGTTTCAGCGAACTGGCTGCCGTGGCATTCTTCAGCTTGCTGCTCCTTTTGGGATTGAGTGCCATTGTCAAACGCCAATCCTCCACCCAACGCTGGATCTTTTCGGGCCTGGGGATTGGGATGGTGGTGCTTGTGGGCGTGATCCTGGTTTCGGCCTTTCAGCGGCTGTTGCTCTACGAAGCTGCCTTTGGTTTTACCCGCCTGCGCATGTACACTCACATTTTCATGATCTGGCTGGGGGCGTTGCTGGGGGTCGTGGTGTTGCTGGAGATTCTTCGCAAAGAGCGTTTCTTCGCCCTCGCAGCTTTGTTGGCTTCCATCGGCTTCGCCGCCACTCTGGTACTGCTGAATGTGGATGCGGCCATCGTTCACCAGAATGTGGCCCGTGCTCCCCAAGGGAAGGGGCTGGATGTGCCTTATCTCGCCTCCCTCTCACCGGATTCGATCCCCGCCCTGGTGAGGGAGTTCCAGGACCAGTCACTGCCAGGAATGACCAGGGATGGGGTTGGTGCAGTGTTGGTCTGCCACGAAGAAATTGATTCAAGAAGGGCAGGGGACTGGCGCAGCTTTACCATCTCCCGTTGGCAGGCCGACCGGGCGATGGAACAGGTACAAAGCAAGCTGGATAAATACGAGGTCGAGAGCACTGATTGGCCGGTGGGTATTCGTACCCCCGCCAATACCGGTTACCAATGTTATCT
Source organism: uncultured Chloroflexia bacterium (assembly GCA_963831885.1). Lineage (GTDB taxonomy): Bacteria > Chloroflexota > Anaerolineae > Anaerolineales > Villigracilaceae > UBA877. Next base: position 463,302 of record CAWHSJ010000010.1, read on the forward strand.
ACAAAGTGGGTCGGGAGACTGAGCCCCTTTTCTGGAGTGTGAGGGATTATTTATCCAGGCGGCGTGCCGCGGCCATATAACGATCCTTGTTGGAGACCACTGGACTACTGGAAGTAATCAGTTCCATGGAACTCTGTCACGGGATGAAATATTGGGTAGAATACCCTTGTCGTTCCGGCGCGAAAGGAGTCTCCCATGGTCTTTGTTTATATCCTGATTGCAATTCTTGCCGTTCTATTGGTCTGGTTCCTGGTCAGCCTGATCTGGGGCAAACCTTGGGACATCAAACTGCTTTTTACCCGCGAATTTCTCCGCATAGCCTTCGACAGCCCGGAGCTGTTGACCTACATAGGCTTGCTGGAGAAATTCGGCCTTCACGGCCATAACGCCAAACTGGCCGACGCATCCGATGCCCACGAAGTCAAGCTGCTGGAAAAGGTCAAGCGCGGCCTGCGCCTCCTGCGCAGTTACAACCGCCGCCGCCAGGGCAGTGCCACCCTGCTCTCCACCGATATTATGGACTACTTTTTGGATGACCAGGTACGCACTGAGCCCTTCCGCCACCACAATTACCCCCTCAACCAGATGTTTGGCATCCAGTCCGAGCTTCCCAATTTCATGATGACCGTCCATCCCCTGGTCAGCCAGCTGGAGGCGCGCAACTATATTAAACGCCTGCAAAAGTTTGGCGTTAAATTTGACCAGGTCCTGGAGGGATTGAAAATCCGCGAGCAAAAAGGGTGTATCCCGCCCAAATTCGTCATCCGCCTGGTGTTGAATGAAATGACCGCCTTCATCGGCCAGCCTGCCAGTGAGAATCCGCTCTACACCGTTTTTAAGGATAAACTGGCAGGGCTGAAAATAAGCCAGCCGGACCAAAATAAATTGCTCGCCGCGGTCGAGGCCGGCATCCAGCAGACGGTCTATCCCGCCTACCAAAAATTAATTGCTTATTTCACCGGCCTCGAAGGAAAAGCTACCACCGATGATGGTGTTTGGAAGCTGCCCGATGGCGACGCCTACTACGCCCACTGCCTGCGCAGCAATACCACCACCGACCTGACGCCCGCCCAGGTCCATGAAATTGGGTTGAGGGAAGTGGAGCGCATCGAAAGTGAAATGAAGGCCATTCTGGAACAGCAGGGTTACCGGGGCATCCAGGATCCGCCCAAAAAAGTGGCTGAGTTCGGCAAGGAAGAGCGTTTCCTTTATCCCAACACGGACGAAGGCCGGGCCGCCGCCTTGGCCGAATACCAGCGTATCCTGGACGAAATGAATGCAGCCCTGGGTACTGTCTTCAATACCCGTCCAAAATCAAGCTTGAAAGTCGAGCGCGTGCCGGAGTTCCGTGAAAAGACTTCCGCCGGGGCTTATTACCAGCCGGGCGACCTCTCGGGTGCGCGCCCCGGCGTCTTTTATGCCAACCTGCGGGATATGAAGGAAGTCCAGAAGTTCGGGATGAAGACACTTTCCTATCATGAAGGCATCCCCGGCCATCACTTCCAGCTTTCGATCGCCCAGGAATTACGCGGTGTGCCGTTCTTCCGGCGTCTGGTGCCGTTCACGGCATACGTGGAAGGCTGGGCCCTGTATGCTGAAAAGTTGGCCCGCGAGTTGGGTTTCTACAAGGATGACCCTTACGGCGAGCTGGGCTACCTCGACTCGGAGCTCTTGCGCGCCGTCCGCCTGGTGGTGGATACCGGCATCCACTTTAAGCATTGGACCCGTGAACAGGCCATCGATTACATGGATGCTCATACCGCCAGCGCCCACGAGAGCGTGGTCAGCGAGATCGAGCGGTACATTGTCATGCCCGGACAGGCCTGTGCCTACAAGATTGGCGAGATAAAGATGGTCGAACTGCGTGAAAAGACCAGGAATGCCCTGGGGGATAAATTCGACCTGCGCCGGTTCCATGATGTTGTGCTGAATAATGGCTCCATGCCCCTCATTCTGCTGGAGCAGGTGGTGGATGACTACATCCAATCCGCTAAAGCGGCTTGAGCGTTTCCGCCAATAAAAAACCGCCCGGAAAATGCCGGGCGGTTTTTTTATGGTAAACCGGTCTTTGTGTCCATTTTGTCTTTAGCCTGGAGAACGGACGGGTTGGTTGTCGCCCGTTTTTTCAAGCCTGCCAGGCTGAAAACGCTTCCCAGGAAGAGAGTCACCATGCCGCTGATGAAAGGAAAAGCGATATTCACATCGAAGATGAAACCTGCCCACAACGGACCGATCACGCGCCCCATGCTGGCGAAAGCGGTGTTAAGACCCATTAGCGCGCCCTGGTGTACCCCGCCAAACGCCGATAGATAAGAGTTCATTGCCGGGCCGATTAAAGCCACTGCCAGTGTGAAAATGCCGGTTGCCAGAAGGAAGAGGCCGAATCCATTGGCGAGCAACAGTGAACCGAAACCGGCCGCGCCTATGAATAGCCCCAGGCGGATGACGGTCACCTCGCCCAGGCGTTTGGTCAGGGGGCCGGTCAGTACACCCTGCCCGAGGATCATTACCGCCCCGATGACCATCCAGATTGCCCCCACCTGGCGGGTGTCAAAGGCAAATTTGTCCACTACATAAAGGCCCACGATGCCCTGGAAGTTGGTCATGCCGAAACTCAGGATGAGAATAAGCAGCATCAGCACGCCGGTGGGGCCAGAGAGGATTTGTTTCAGGGCGCCCCATTGCCAGAAATTGCCGGGTTTCGCCGCGGAGTTGGTTTGAGCAGGCGCACCATGCGACTCGGGCAGGAGCAGGTGGACCAGCAACAGCGCCACCAGAGCCAATCCCGATCCAATAAAGAAGGGCAAAGAGAGTGAGTCCGTCGAGAGCAGGCCGCCCAACATGGGCCCCAGGACCACGCCCAGCCCGACTGCCGCCCCGAGCTGGCCCATGGCGCCGCCGCGTTCCTTTTCGGGCAGGTTGTCGCTGATATAAGCCATGGCAGTCGGCAAGGCGGCCGAGGAAAGCACTCCCGAAAATGTGCGCGCCAGGTACAGCATCCAGATGCGGGTGGTCAGGCCGAAGACAAACATCGCCGCGGCGTAGCCCAGCACGCCGACCATCAGGATGGGCTTGCGCCCGACCCGGTCCGAGAGGCTGCCCCAGATCGGCGCAAATACCAGCTGCATGGCTGCATAGACTGAAGTCAGCATGCCCAGGTCGCGTCCGCCCGCTCCCAGGCTGGTGATCAGGAATGGGAGAATGGGTTGGATCATGCCGTATCCGAGCATGACCACCAGCAGGGTAAATCCCAGGATAAGGATATTCTTGCGCTCCAGGATTTTCATTCTTGCCTTCTTATCGGGTGACAGGCTGAGCTGGCTGCCTGGAAATCTCACTCAGGATGGTTTGAGGATCGAGACTTTCCCCGTGCTTCCATCCACCAACACTCGATCCCCGCTCTTCAGTCTGGCGGTGGCATTGCCGCAGCCGACAACGGCCGGGATGCCCAGCTCGCGCGCCACGATGGCGGCGTGGGAAAGCGGCGCGCCTATATCCGTGACGATGGCTGCCAGGCGGGGGAAGAGCGGTGTCCAGCCGATATTGGTGATGGATGTAACCAGGATCTCACCCGGTTGGATCTGGTCTCCATCCTCCACGCGGTCGACCCGGCGGACGATCCCCTCCACGCAGCCCGCCGCTCCCGCATATCCTTTGATCGTGTCAGGGGAAGCAGTGCCGCTTGCCTGCCGCGCATCGTAAAAATCGCTGCGCCGGTTGGGGTCTGCTGCCCACGCGAACGGGTCGAAGCGCCCATAGATGATCGCCGGGTAAGGCGGCAGGGCGCAGGTGCGTTGGTACATTGTGCGCCGGGCGGGAATGGTGCTGAGAGCCGTCTTATCGCCGGCCAGGAGGGCGGCCATTTCATCCACCGACAGGAAAAAGATGTCGTCGCCCGTTCCCATCACATTGCCTGCTTGCAAAAGAAACTGGCGGGTGAGCTGCCTTACGCGGATCCCCTCGGAGCGGAAGGCTTCGCGGTTTTTCGCTGCTGCCGCAACCACTTCCAGCCTCCGGCGGAAGGTCTCGTATTGGTCTGGGAAACGCGCTTCAAAACGCTGCCAGGCGGAGGTGAATTCAGCCCGCTGTTTCGCCAGGAGTGCTTCCACATCCACACCCGCGCGGGTGAAATCGGCGAGCCTTTTATCGAACCATTCCGGGTCGTCGCTGGGAATTGGGGCGGACAACTCTCCTTCATGCGGGCCGCGGTGCCCGTATCGTTCGGCATATTCTGCGCGGCTCATCCGGCCATCCTTCACTTTGGCCAGCCCCACCAGCGGCCCCAGGCTCTCCAGGTCTCCGCCCGCGCCGGAAAGATTGGAGCAGAGCAGGGTCGCCTCGGTTTCACCGGCCAGGGCTGTCAGGTCCAGCTTGAGTTTGGTGGCAGGTTCGGAAAAATTAATCGTTACGCTCCGCAACATCCGGTAGTCGCGGAGAATGGCGGGAAAGATGGTTTCAGACCACAGGGAGAGCAGCCCTGCCGCATCTGTACATTGCTGTATGCGCGGTCGCATCCTCCGGCACCACTCCGGGAGGAATTTAATGTATTTCGGGAACTGTTTGGTGTCACGCCGGGTCAGCCTCCGGTCTTTGATCATTCCCGGCAGCACATTCCAGATGACAGCCAGGGGCGAAAAGGGAATAAAGGGAATGTTCAATTCAGGCGGGGTGGAACCGAGCAGGTCCCCAAACATTTGTTTGCGGGCGTCCATGCCCACAGCATGATAAAGGGACGAGATCAAGCTTAAATTGAAATAGAGCCGCCCGGCGATATTCCCGCCTGCAGGGTGCTCGCCAGGAAAATGTACCGGCAAGGTTTCGTTCAGGTAAATCCACATGAGTGACCAGGTGCAGGGCGTGGTCACATCCGGCATGGCTTCCCGAAAGTTGACGCTGGACCAGCAATAATCTCCTTTCAGGCTGTCATTCCAGTCGCCCGTAACCGGGTTGTAGCCGAATTTTGGGAAGGTGCGCCTCATATTGCCTCCATCGGTACTTCTATCCCTTCAACGTCACGGTCCCCGCGCTGCCGTCCACGCAAATAACCTGCCCATTTTGGATCCGGCGGGTGGCGACTCCGGTGCCCATTACCGCCGGGATGCCGTACTCGCGCGCCACGATCGAGCTGTGGCTGAGCGGACCGCCGATGTCGGTCACGACTGCCGCCGCTCGCGCAAACAGGGGCGTCCAGGCCGGCGTGGTGGTGACCGCCACGATCACATCGCCGGGCTGCATCCGGCTGAAGTCCTCCGGCCCGCGCATCACGCAGGCGCGTGCGGATATTTTGCCGGCGCTGCCTCCAATGCCTTTCAGAGTATCGCCGGGTTGGTCTTCATGCGGCATCAGCTTGGAGAGGAAGGAGTTTTTGGGGATCACGCCCGGCGGGCTGATCTTGCGCATGGCTTGCCACTTGGACTTGCGCGCTTCGATGGCTTCGGCATGGTTCACAGGCCCCCCGCCTTGGTCCAGGGTGGCGGCAAGGGCGTCGACCTCCCGGGCTTCCAGCCAATAGACATCATCGGCTTGTGCGATGGCTCCGCTTCCAGCCAGGCGCTTGCCCAGCTCGCCGAGCATCTTGCGGATCTGCGGGTATCCCAGGCCGATATCGGCGATGCTGTCCTCCCGCAAGTGGGCAGTTTCCTGGGCCCACTTCAGTGCTTTGAGGAACCACTTCCGCCGCAGTGGATCCAGCCGCCCGGTCACATTCCGGGTCAGGTTTTCCCGCCGCTCCAGAGCTGCCTGCTGGCGTTCATACGGGTTGGCGGCCGTGCCGTCCAGGTAGGCCCGCATCGTCTGTACTGCCGTGAGGGGGTCATCCGCCGGGACGGGCTTGGCAAAATCCAGGTCGTAGATGGAGTGCCCGTATTCCGCCAGGTGGGTTTTGAAACGGTCCCTGAACTCATCCCAGCGGGTGCCATCGTCCGGCTCAGCAAGGTGTTGGCAGGCCTGTTCGGCCGTTTCTTTGAGCATTGCCTCCAGCACAGCTGGGTTCTCTTTTATCCAAGAGGCTATATCAAAAAGGGATTTTTCGGCTCGCAAGGCCTTGTTTTCGGACCCGAAGAGGAAAGCAGGCGCGGCCGCCTCCCCCTTGCGCTTCACCAGCGAGTCATAAAACTTGCCGAAGAGGATCTCACTGGTGCTGGAGATGCCGATGGTTCCAGACTGGATGACCGTGTAATACTCCGCCGTCAATTCGAAGATCTCCCGCACGCCGGCCAGCAGTTCCTGGCCGGTCAGCGTCGTCACCTCGCGCTCCTGCCAGTTCCGTACCATGGCCTGATATTTCTCGCCTGCCACCTCCCAGCGGTCCTTTGCCGAGCCGAAGATTTTCTTCATGGCCAGGACGTTCTGGAAGAACATCTGCCAGAGCACCTTGAAAGTCATTTTCATGCCGACGTAGAAATAACCATTGATCGTGGTCATGAGGTAACAATCCGGATCGTCCACACCGGCTAATTGATTCATCAAAACCAGGTTGCCTTGGCGGCGATGGGTGTTGCCAGCGTGCCGAACAACGGCGAGACCGGGTCGGGCAGGAACTCGGCAAAGCTGCTGCGGGTGAGCACGATCTTGGGCGCGGGTGCAGGCCATTCCAACGGCGGCTCCGGCAGCGCGGTGATCGGGCGCGCCTGGAGGATGGCAAATTTGCCGGCGGTAAGCGTCCACTCGATGTCCATCGGCATGCCGTAGAGCTCCTCGATCTGCGAGCCATAACGCGCCAGTTCAACCGCCTGCTTGTCGCTGAGGACGGCTTTGTTTTTCATGGAATTGGGAACCGGGCGCTCTTCGGTGCCGTCCTCCCGGCGGATGGTCATGAGCTGCTTTTCGGCTGTTTCGCGCCGGATCACGCCTCCTTTGAGCTTATCGACCGTTATCGTGTCAGGCGTCACCCGCCCGCCGACGATGGCTTCCCCCAGGCCCCAGGCGGCGTTGATAACCGCCTCGCTCCGCCTGCCGGTCAATGGGTTGGCGGTAAACAAGACCCCTGCCGCCTCGGCCGGGACGAGCAACTGGACGACCACTGCCAATGCCACGCTTTCGGGGGGGATGCCCTGGCGTAGCCGGTAGGCGATGGCGCGCCCTGTCCACAAGGAAGCCCAACATTTCTGGACGGCTTCCAGGACGGCTTCTGCGCCGCGGATGTTGAGGTAGGTCTCCTGCTGGCCGGCAAAAGAAGCTCCCGGCAGGTCCTCCGCCGTGGCGGAGGACCGCACGGCGACGGCCGCATCACCCCCACCAAGTGCGGCATAGGCCTGGCGGATCGCCTCGGCCAGTTCATCCGGCATCGCCCTCTGTTGGAAGAGCTCTCCGATCCGGCTGGAGACCTCTTCGAGTGTGGCCGGCTGATCGGGGATGGCCGCGGAGACAGCCGCTAGAATTTGTCCCTGCAGATCGTGATCCGCCACGAATCGGCGATAAGCTGCCGTGGTGATATAGAACCCGCCCGGAACGGGCAGGCCGGCCCGGCTCATCTTTGCCAGGGACATGCCTTTTCCGCCCACGTGCTCGAGTGTGGCATCAGTGTCCGCTAATGGAAGGATGTACTTGGTCATGGGTGCCTCCTGAAAGGTCTCTCTTGCTGCCCCTCCCTGACCTTCAGGTCTACGCTGTTTAGGGCCAACCCGCAAGTAATTTAAAGCGAGCTAAGATTGCGTTCGATCGAAAAAATCAGGCTCTTACGCCTCGATAGAAGATATCGATGGCCTCCTCCATCATCTGCTCCGGGGTGCCGGTCGGGCGGCTGGTGAATACTGCCGGTGTCAGCAGGGAAAGGATGGTGCGGGCTGCCAGCAGCGGGGTGACCGGCCGGAATGCGCCTTCCTGGATGGCTTGCTCGACCAGGCTGCACAGCAGGTCCTGGTAGACATGCCGCTTGACCTGCAAGCGCCGCTGGTCTTCGATGCTGAGGCGCTGGACCTCAAACAACAGGTTGGTGTAAAAGTCCTTCTGCTCCAGCAGGTGTTCAAGGTGGGCCCGCATGACCTGCTTGAGTTTTTCGGCTGCCGGCAGGTCCCGGGTGACGATACCCTTGGCCTGCTCGGTCAGGTCGTAGATCTCGTCTTCGACCACCGAGAACAGGATCTCGTCCTTCGTTTTGAAGTAGTCGTAGAGGGTGGATTTTCCCATGCCGGCGGCTTCGGCAATTTCCTGCATGGTCGTTTCCTGGAACCCCTTTTCCAGGAATAAATGGACGGAGGCGTTGAAAACTTGGTGCCGGCGCCGGTCCAGGTCTTGCTCGGTGAGGGGGATACCCTTTGGCATATTTCACTCCCAATAGCGACTTACGGTCGCTATTAATATACTCCTCTTCCGTTGGGATGTCAATAGCGAACGCTGGTCGCTTTTGAGCTTGCGCATCTTCACGTAAAGAAAGACCCCTCGAGTAGAGGGGTTATTGATCAGGCGACGATAGATGACTGTCATATATTTAAAGAAAATCCTTCCAAAAGTTTCGCCCGGCATTCGCCGGGCGATGTTATTGTTTTTTTTCTTCGTGCTCCTTCGCTTCCTTCGTGGTGAAGTTTTTTTTATCCCTTCACCGCTTTCGCAATAGCGGCGATATGCTCCGGCATATTCCCGCAGCAGCCGCCCACCACCCGTGCGCCCAGGGCCACGTATTTAACTGCATATTCCGCCATCTGCGCCGGGGTCACGTCGAAGACGGTTACTCCCTCCACCAGGTGCGGCAGGCCGGCATTTGGCTTGGCCCACAGCGGGAAGCCCTCTGAAATGGCTGCGTATTCCTGCTGGATTTTTTCCATGTTTTCCAGGCTGGTCCCGCAGTTGGCGCCGATCATCACCGCCCCCATCTCTTTATAATGCTTGAACATATCCGCCGGTTTTACACCCATCATCGTGCGGACTCCCCGGTCGTAGCTGAAGGAGACCACAATGGGCAGGTCGGTCACCGAGCGTGCCCCCTTGAAGGCGGCATCTGCTTCTTCGAAGGCGAACATGGTCTCGATCACCAGCAAATCCACCCCGCCCTCTGCCAGGGCTTTGGCCTGCTCGGCAAACGTCGCCGTGGCCGCCTCCACTGTGAGCGGTCCATAAGGTTTCATCAACTGTCCGGTCGGCCCGATGGAACCCGCCACCAGCACGCCGCTGCCTTTGGAGGCCGCCTGTCGGGCCAGTTCCGCTGCCCGGGTGTTGATCTCGGGCGCGCGGTCGGCGTACTTCGACTTCTGCATGAGCACTCGCGTCCCGCCGAAAGTATCGGTCAGGATGATATTCGAGCCGGCCTCCACAAAGGCGCTTTCCAGTTGGAGCACCATTTCGGGAGCATCGAGCACCAGGTCCTCCGGCGGGATGCCGGCTTTCAGGCCCATCTTCTGCAGGCTGGCCCCGGTGGACCCATCGGCGATGAGGGTCTCGCCGGAGTCGAGACGTTCGATAAATTTGTTAATGGTATTTCTCCTTGGAACGATAATGCTCAATTATAATGGGTAAGCCGCTGGATTGCGGTAAAAATGGTCCTTCCCTCCATCTATTATTTTATTTATTTCGGTGCGGTTGCTTTCTTATTCCCTTTCCTGGCGCTCTTTTATAAAGCCCAGGGCCTCACTGGCAGCCAGATTGGCTTGCTGGCAGCCGTTTCCCCCCTCATCTCCTTTTTTGGCGCCCCCCTTTGGAACGGCGTTGCGGATGCCACTCATCGCCACAAGCTGGTGGCTGTTCTGGCCAATCTTGGCGTGGTGACCATCGCTTTCATCTTTCCGAGCTTTGCCACCTTTGGTGGCATGTTCTTGATGATCTGCCTGTATTCCTTTTTTAATGCCCCTACCGGTTCCCTTGCCGACAGCGCCGTGATGGCCTTGCTGGGGGACCGCAAGGAACGCTACGGGCGCATCCGCCTGTGGGGGACGGTCGGTTATGGCGTCGTGGCGCCTCTGGCCAGCCTGGTGATCGGCCGCTACGGCGTGCGCTGGGCCTTTTGGGGTTATGCCCTGATCATGGTGGGCGGCTTGCTGGTCATCCTCCTCCTGCCTTTTCGCCAGAGTCATTCCAATGGCTCTTTCCTGGGTGGAATGCGTCTTCTCTTCAGCCACCGGGCCTGGATGCTCTTTCTCCTGATGGTCTTCATTGCCGGCGCCGGCATGGCCACCTACAACAACTACTTCCTGGTGTACATGCAGAGCCTCGGTGCCAGTAGCGCCTTGATGGGCCTTGCCCTGACCATTGCCACGGCCTCCGAGATTCCCGCCATGTTCTTCAGCGACCGTATTCTGCGCCGCTTTGGCGCTCGCGGCATGCTCATCATTGCCATGTCGGTCATCGGACTGCGCTTCCTGGCGTATTCCATCACGGCTATCCCCTGGGTAGCCCTGCTTATCCAGGTCGTCCATGGTCTTACCTTTGCAGCCGTCTATACGGCCGGTGTCTATTTTGCCGACCAGGTCGCCCCCCCTGGGATGAAGGCTACTGCTCAGGGTATGTTCAACGGCACCTTGATGGGATTTGGTGCGGCTGCCGGAGGCTTGCTCGGCGGCATCTTGATGGATCGCTTTTCTCCCTCCGTCATGTACGCCGGCGTGGGGGGGCTGGTATTGGTAGGCTTGTTAATCTTCCTGCTCTTTGAACGCAGGCTCGCAGCAAGAACGGTTCACGAAGGAGACAGCAATGGGACTCTATGATTCTGCCAAGGGACAGATTGTCGATACGGCCCAAAGGTTGACCCAAAAAGGCTATCTCATGGCCACGGGAGGTAATCTGTCGGTGCGTATCTCCGGAAAGAATGCATTTGCCGTCACCCCTTCCAATTACGATTACCTGAAAATGATCCCGGATGACATCTGTGTGCTCGATTTCGGGTTAAATCCTCTGGAAGGCACCCGCAAACCCTCCGTCGAGACCTCCATGCATGCTGCCATTTATCAGGCCCGTCCCGATGTGAATGCCGTTGTCCACACCCACCAGGTCTATGCCAGTACGCTGGCGCTGCTTAATGTTTCCATCCCCGCCCTTTTCGATGAGCAGGCCCTTTTCCTGGGTCGTTCCGTTCAGCTCATCCCCTACGCTCCCTCCGGCACTGGCCTGCTGAAAAACACCATTGCCAGGCATGTGAAGGACCACAACAATGCCTATATTATGAAAAATCACGGTGCGCTGTGTTTTGGTCACGACGTGGAGCGCGCCGAACATAACGTTGAGATCCTGGAGAAATGTGCGCTGGCTTACTTGCTGGCGCTATGCACCAACCGCAAAGTCACCCGGATTCCCCTGCCTGTTCGCGAGATCGCTTTTTCGAAACTGCGCAAGGATCAGAGGAAATTCGAAGAAGCCAATCTCAATATAAATTTTGAATAAAGGATAAGATTTACCCGGAGCCAATTATGACCGAACAACAATATGCAATTTCTCAATATCCTGACACGGAGGAAGTCTACTCCCGCTTGAAGAAATTGATCGACCAGCCCATGCGCCCCGTCCGCCACGAGGAAATGCAGAAGGTTTTGAATTACTTCGAGACGAAATGTGCCCGCTCGAAAACGCTGAACATCGAGGCCAAAAAATTCATTCCCGGCGGCGTGCAGCACAATCTGGCATTCAACTATCCTTTCCCCATTGCCATCGAAAAGGCCGAAGGCGCCTATCTGTGGGATGTGGATGGGAACCAATATATCGACTTCTTGCAGGCGGGCGGGCCAACCGTGCTCGGCAGCAACTATGCCCCCGTGCGTGACAAGGTCATCGAGATGCTGCAGACCTGCGGGCCTGTGACCGGCCTGTTCCATGAATATGAACTGAAACTGGCCGAGTTGATCCACCGTTTTATGCCCAACGTGGAGATGTTCCGCATGCTCGGCTCCGGCACCGAAGGCGTCATGGCCGCCATCCGCGCAGCCCGCACCTTCACGAAGAAAAAGAAGATCATCAAGGTCGGTGGGGCTTACCACGGCTGGAGCGATTCCATGGTCTATGGCCTGCATGTCCCCGGGACCGGGCGGATGGAAGCCAAGGGCATCCCCTGGGGCGCCACCGCCAACACCCAGGAATTCTTCCCCAATTCCCTGGGCGCTTTGCGGACCAAGTTGATTTTTAACCGCCTGCTCGGCGGGACGGCCGCGGTGATCGTTGAGCCGGTCGGACCGGAAAGCGGCACCCGCCCCGTCCCCCATGATTTCAATCGCAAGGTCCGGGAGTTATGCGACGAGTTTGGCGCCCTGTTGATCTTTGACGAAGTCGTCACCGGCTTCCGCCTCGGCCTGGGTGGCGCCCAGGGTTATTTCGGCGTCAAACCCGACCTGACCGTCTTCGGCAAGTGCATTACCGGCGGTTATCCCATGGCTGGCGGCGTGGGCGGGCGTGCGGATGTGATCTCGAGTTTCGCCGCCGGCATTGGCGGGAAAGGGGAACGCGCGTATGTCGGTGGGACGCTTTCAGCCAACCCGCTTTCGTGCGTGGCCGGTTATTATGCCCTGCTCGAAATGGAACGGACGAATGCCCCGGTCCTGGCCGGCCGCGCCGGTGACCGCCTGACCAAGGGCTTGCAGGATATCATCGAAGAACATAACCTGCCCTTTGTGGCCTTCAACCAGGGCTCCATTGTCCATCTCGAAACATCCGCGGTGATGCTGCTGGATTTGCACAATCCGCTGAAACTGATGAAAGAGCTCAAGCCCCGCAAGGAGATGATGGAAGAAATGGGCGCAGCCTACATGGCCAGCGGCCTCATCACTCTCGCCGGCAGCCGCATGTACACCTCCATGGCCGATACCGACGAGGTCATCGACGCCGCCTTGAACAAATTCGAAGGCGTATTATCCCGTGTGGAAGGTGTATAGGTAGTAACGACTTCAGTCGTTCCTGCGCTTTTTTTCCTTCGCGTTCCTTCATAACTCTTTATGGTGAAATTTCTCTAGGTGATCCATATGGCAAAAATATCTTATTGGAATAACAAAGTCGTCCTCGTTACCGGCGGCTCCAGCGGCATCGGCCTGGCCGCGGCCAAACAGTTGGCCTCTGCCGGTGCAAAAGTCTGGCTGGCCGCCCGCCGCCGTGAAGTCCTGGAAGCCGCCCTGAAGGAAGTCCAGGCAGCCCGCCGGGACCCCTCCCAGCTATGTGGCATCGTTTCCGCGGATATCACGGATTCCCGCCAGGCCGCCGAGACGGTTGAGATTGTGACAGCCTCTGCCGGCGCACCGGATGTGATTTTCAACTCGGCCGGTAGTACCCAGCCGGGCTACGTCCATGAACTCTCGTTGGATATTTTCGAAGAGCTGATGCAGGTCAATTATTTCGGTACGGTCTATGTGACCGCCGCGGCCTTGCCGGCCATGCTGCTGCGCGGTTCTGGCCATATCATCAATATCTCCTCGATGGCGGGTTACCTGGGCGTGTACGGTTACACTGCTTACAGCGCATCGAAATATGCCGTCGCCGGCTACTCCGAAGCCCTGCGGGCAGAGATGAAACCCCACGGCATCCGCGTCTCCGTGGCCTTCCCGCCCGATACGGATACGCCGCAGTTGGCCTATGAGGCGCCTTACAAGCCGGCCGAAACGAAAGCCATCTCCGGTAATGCCAAGGCGCTCTCGGCCGAGAAAGTGGCCCGCTCCATCCTGCAGCAGGCCGAAAAGGGCCGCTACCTGATCTTCCCCGGGACGGATTCGCGCCTGTTTTACCTGCTGTCTTCCAAACTGCCCAAGAGTCTGGTCTTTTCCATCCTCGACGGGATGGCCGCCTCGGCCAAGAAATCCATCAGTGCTAAGCCACCCTCGACCTTGCGTTTTTAATGCATCCGTCTGAATGATTAAATAAAGCCACAGAGTACTGCGTAAATATCTAAACAGAAAACAGGATAGTTGCGAGGTATTAGGTCAACGCAGGTTTGGTCATTTTTGCAAGAAGCAGTAGATCTCACCAGAGGAAGGTATACTTACGGTCGTTATTTGCCGTCTCGCAGGTCCGAGTGGATCGGCCCATTTGAGCCATAAAACCTGTGGGACGTTTTGTGCAAGGGAAATATAACTGAAACACCGGAGGAGAGACGATGGATATCTTTGAAAAATGCTTCAAATATACCGTGGCCAGGGAGGCCATGGCGAGCGGGTATTATCCCTATTTCATCCCGTTGACTGAAAACGAAGGCACCGAGGCCGTTTACCACGGTCACCGGCTGATCATGTGTGGGTCGAACAACTATCTCGGCTTGACCACCCACCCCAAGGTTCGCCAGGCCGCCCTGGATGCCATTAATCGCTTTGGGACCTCCTGCACCGGCTCCCGTTTCTTGAACGGGACGATAGAGTTGCACGAGCAGTTGGAGAAGGAGCTGGCCGAATGGGTCGGCATGGAAGCCGCCCTGGTCTTCTCGACCGGTATGCAGACCAACCTGGGCACCATCAGCGCCATCGTCGGCCGGGGTGATGTGGCCGTGCTGGACAAGCAGGACCATGCTTCCATTGTGGATGGGGCTTACCTCAGCTGGGGTGAGACGGTCCGCTTCCGCCACAATGAGATGGGCGACCTGGAACGGGTCCTGAAGAAGGTTCCCGAAAAGGCCGGCAAGCTGGTCGTGGTGGACGGGCTCTACAGCATGGAAGGCGATATCGCCCCCTTGCCAGCCATCATCGCGTTGTGTAAGAAATACAATGCCCGCTTGATGGTGGACGATGCCCATGCCATGGGCGTTCTCGGCGGTGGCCGTGGCACGGCGGCTCACTTCAACGTCACTAAAGATGTCGACCTGATCATGTCCACTTTTAGCAAGTCCTTTGCCTCCCTTGGTGGTTTCATCGCCGGCAGTGATGATGTTATTCATTTCATCAAACATACCGCCCGCTCCATGATCTTCAGTGCCAGCATTCCGCCCTCCAACGCTGCCGCGGCTCTGGCGGCCCTGCACGTGATGCAGGAAGAGCCCGAGCGCATCCAGCGCCTGATCGATCTGGCTGCCTACATGCGCAAGGAATACCGGCGCCTCGGCTTTGATATCGGCAAATCCGAAAGCCCCATTATCCCCATCCATATCGGTGACGATATGCGTACTTTGATGATCTCAAAGACCCTCTTCGACGAAGGCATTTTTGTCAATCCGGTCATCAGCCCGGCCGTGCCCGAAGGCTGCCAGCTCCTGCGCACCAGCTACATGGCCACCCACACCGACGCCCAGTTGAACCGCGTCCTGGAGACCATGGCCAGGGTCGGCAAACAGGTCGGCCTGCTTTCCTGATCCCGTCTCACACGCAACCGGGAATGCAGCCTTAGGCTGCATTCCCTTTATCTTTTCTTCGTGTTATTCGTGGAGAATAAATCCATGATCTCCGCCCCCGAACTCCTCCTGGATGCCCGCGCCGACCTCGGCGAGGGCCCTGCCTGGGCGGCCGGCCTCGGCCGGCTCTACTGGGTGGATATCCGCCTCGGTCATCTTCACGTCTTCAATCCGCAGGATAAAACCGACCTTCAATTCGATGTGGGTGAACCGGTCGGCTGTGCGGCCCCGCGCCGATCGGGCGGGGTCGTCCTCGGCCTGCGCAGCGGCTTCGCCCTGCTCGATTCCGCCCACCTCTCACGGCCAGTTCCTGAAAAAGGAGATGGCCTTGCGCCAGGGGTCGAGCCGCAGCGCCTGCTCAATCCCGAGCCGCACCTGCCGGCCAACCGTTTCAATGATGGCAAGTGCGATCCGGCCGGCCGCTTCCTGGCCGGTTCCATGGATAATGCCGAAGAAAAGGCCGCTGGTTCTTTGTATTCTCTTGCCCCGGACGGCCATGTGAAGACGCTCATCACCGGCGTCCGTATCTCCAACGGCCTGGCCTGGAGTCCGGACCATAACACTTTTTACTTCATTGACACGCCCACGCGTGCCATCATGGCCTATGATTACGATCTCGCCTCCGGAGACATAGCCAACCCGCGTCCGGTCATTCTCGTCCCGCCTGCCCTGGGCTGGCCGGACGGCATGACCTCGGATAGGCAAGGCATGCTGTGGGTGGCCATGTGGGGCGGGGCCAAATTAACCCGCTGGGATCCGGCCTCCGGCAAGCTGCTGGAAGAAATTCCATTTCCGGCCTTCAACGTCTCCTCCTGTGCCTTCGGCGGCTCCGATCTGACCGATCTCTTCGTCACCACTGCCCGCAAGGAGTTGGATGCGGAGCATTTGCGCCAGTACCCTCTTTCCGGCGGCCTCTTCCGCCTCCGCACGGACATCCAGGGCATGCCCACCTTTGAATTTGCCGGGTAAACTTTCCCTCCGGTCAATACATATTTTCTGAACGGGGCAGGGGGATGAGAGTCGCCTGCTGCAGCCAGTACGACATTAAAAAATATTGCCTGGCCCCGGAGCAGCCCTTTTCGCATGACGCCTGAATTTCAGAACAAGCCCTGAGGTTCTGACAAGAGGCCGGACAGTTAGCAGAAAATCGGCAAAACAGGTATGAGCGGGCGTCTTTTGCCTGCTCATACCTGTTTTGCCGTTCACAACCCTCCCCCGCAGATATTCACTCTGGCGAATGACGACATATCGGGGGAGGGCAGGGTAGGGGCTGGATTCTCTTCCGACACTTTTGGAAACACAATCCCCCGCATGATTTTGGAGGATTGTCCGGATTCATATCCGAACATCAGAAAACCTGACCTTCGGACAATAGTTCGGACATTTTTCGAAGAACCGGCACAAAAATGGATGAGCGGACGCTTTTAGGCCGCTCATCCATTTTTTGCCGTTCAAATCCCCTTTCCCGCAGGCATTGAGCCTTGCTATCCGTCCCGGTTCGGAAAAGGGGCAGGGGATAGGGCCGGGATTTCTCCATCTATTTCTTGAAAAAGCCAATTGGTTGAAATAATGATGCCATAACGGCCGTGATCCAGGCATTCTTGAGCAATTGTCCGAATTCATGTCCGAACCTCAAAGCAAAACTGTTTGTAATTCAGAACATTTGTGCTATAATAAGGATATGAAGGAACTCTCCTCTTCCATCCGCCTCCAGCTTCCATCTTCAACCCTGGAAGATCAAAATAGGAATTTGTCCGCCCTTCTCCCCCCTAGTCGTTCCTCAGGTTCGACTGAGGAACGACTACCTGCCTGCGGCTGCGAACTCCCAAAAATGAATTGTTCCTCCTTTGGTTCCTCAAACAAATACAATTCACCTCCATGACCCGCCAATTCTGTTTGCATCCGCCCCTTCGCCGTGTTACGGAGTACTGCACAACTGCTCGAAGCCCGCATCTGCGATTTGCGGAGATTCTCAGAGTGCCACTTTACACAATCACATAAGACGCAGTAGAATACCCCCACTCATTGGAGTATCTATGCCTGACATGGTCGAAGTGGTAATAGACAGCGTACGCGTCAGTTTAATGTCCCCGCAGCGGGTGGTCGTTTTGCGCCAGACAAGTGTCGAGCGATATTTGCCCATCTGGGTCGGTCCGTTTGAAGCCGAGGCCATTACCGTGGCATTACAGGAAGTGGAAATAAGTCGCCCGTTGACTCATGACCTGCTAAAAAATCTCTTCGGTGTCTTCGAAGCGAAAATTCTGCGTGTTGAGATTGTCAGCCTGAAAGATGATGTCTTTTACGGCAATATTGTGACCGAAGTGAACCAGAAGGTGGTCGATATCGACTCCCGTCCCTCCGATTCCATTGCCCTGGCCGTGCGTGCCCACGTTCCTATTCTGGTCAGTCAGGACGTCATGGATGTGGCCGGGGTGGTCCCCGAACGGGATTTACAGAACGAACCTCCTGCTGAATCGTCGGTGGAGGAAGACAAACCTCTGCCGCCGGCCCCCTCGGAAGGCGACCAAAACCTGGATGTTTTTGAGGATTTTCTGAAAAAGCTTAAAGATGATCCTGGCGACGAAGAAAAACCAAAGTCGTAGAAATACACCCTCATTTTTGTCCGGCTGACCTCCCCCGGCCTCCCGGAATGGGAAATTGGGCCTCCGTAAAGAAAATAGAAAATGGCCACTCCACCTCCTGAAGAGACCTCTGTTCCCTCTACCTCCGTCATCCCCCACAACCGTGAAGCCGAAGAAGCCGTTGTGGGGGCAGTGCTCATTAATCCGGAAGCCTATTATGACCTGGCCCAGTTCCTCCGGGCGGATGATTTTTATATCGTCCGCCACCGCTGGATTTGGGAGGCCTTCACCCGCCTGCACGAGAAGCGCATTCCCCTCGACTTCTTGACCGTCTCCGAAGAACTGGAGAGCGCCGGCCAGTTGGCCGAGATCGGGGGCCCGGCTTATTTGACGGCCTTATTGAACCAGGTCCCCACCTCACTGCATGCCGAGGCTTACGGGCAGATGGTCGAGGCAGCCGCCATCCGCCGCCGCCTGTTGACCTCCGCCAATACCATCGCCACCCTGGCCTATAACGAGCAGGAATCGGTCGAGAACGTCATCGAGGAATCGGAAAAATCCATCTTTAACGTGAGCGAGCGCCGCCTCAAGAGGGATTTGCTGCCGATCTCCGCCGTCCTGAGCGAATACTATGATCGGATCGACGAACTCGCCAAACGACCCGAAGATATCTTCGGCGTCCCCACCGGTTTCAAGGACCTCGACCGGCTGCTGACCGGCTTGCAGCCCTCCGACCTGCTCATCATTGCCGGCCGTCCTGGTCAGGGGAAATCGGGTTTCCTCCTGACGGTCGCCAAGAATGCCGCCCTGCTCCACAAGAAGCACGTGGCCATCTTCAGCCTGGAAATGTCCAATGAACAGGTGGTCCAGCGTCTCCTGGCGCAGGAGACCGGCATTGACAGCCAGCGGCTGCGCAACGGCAAATTGGAGGAGAACGAATGGCCTCTGTTGACCCATGCCATTGAGGTGCTTGGCGATACCCATATTTACCTGGATGATACGCCGGCCATTACCCCGCTGGCCCTCCGCACCAAATGCCGCCGCCTCCACATGGAGTTCGGCCTTGACCTGGTCCTCGTGGATTACATCCAGTTGATGGGTGGTGATGTCCGCAATGAGAACCGTGTCCAGGAAGTCTCCTACATCTCGCGCAACCTCAAAGTGCTGGCACGCGAGCTGAACGTCCCGGTCCTGGCCGCCGCCCAGCTCTCTCGTGCCGTGGAACAAAGGACCGATAAGCGCCCGGTTCTCTCCGACCTGCGCGAGTCCGGTTCCATCGAGCAGGACGCCGACATCGTCATGTTCATTTACCGGCCCGACCAGTACGAGAAGGATACCGTCAAACAGAATTTGGCCGAGATCATCGTTGCCAAGCATCGCAACGGTCCCACCGGCTCGGTCGAGATGGTCTTTATGAGCCACCTGGCCAAATTCGTCGACGCCGCCACTCGTACGGTTGACCTCTCGCAAATGTAGGCGTCGTTGGGTTGACCCGTGCGGGAGAAAATGAAGAAATTTACCGGCTTTACCGACCACGAAACCTTCTCCAGCGTGCCGGACTCCTTCTTCCGTCATTTACTGCCCGGGATCGACACGGCGGACGAATTGAAGGTGACGCTCTACGCCATCTGGCGGTTTGAGCACATGGAAAGCCGGGTCCGTTTTTTGCGGGAAAAGGATTTTGCGGGACTCGTCCCTGACCCGCTTGCGGCGCTGGAAAAAGCCGTTCAGCGCGGCTCTCTTTTAAAAGCTTTGCCTTCCCCGGCTGGTAAGAACAATCGGGGAGGCAAAGAAGTGCTTTACTTCCTGAACTCTCCCCGTGGACGCGCCGCCGCCGGGGCCTATGGGCAGGGCACCTGGTCGCCCGATGAACCCGCCTCTTTCCCGCCGCCGGAGCGCC
Source organism: uncultured Chloroflexia bacterium (assembly GCA_963831885.1). Taxonomy (GTDB): domain Bacteria; phylum Chloroflexota; class Anaerolineae; order Anaerolineales; family Villigracilaceae; genus UBA877. Next base: position 482,998 of record CAWHSJ010000010.1, read on the forward strand.
CGAACATATTTAAGATCTACGAAGAAAACATCGGCCCGCTTACCCCCCTGCTCGCGGATGCCTTGAAAGATGCCGAGCTGAATTATCCGCCGGAGTGGATCGTGGAAGCGCTGGCTGAAGCGGTATTGAACAATAAGCGCAGTTGGAAGTACGTGGAAGCGATTTTACGCCGTTGGAAGGATGAAGGCCATGCCAAAGAGCAAGATAGACGAGACGTTGAAGGGCTTCATGGGCGCGACGTCACGCGCAAAGTCGAAGACTTCCTCAAACGCTGATTCTCCGGCTGGCACGTTGGGCGACCCGGATTGCCCCTATTGTCATGGCGTCGGCTATCTTCGCCGCCAGGCCGAGCTTGGCTCGCCCGATTTCGGCAAATTGGACATTTGCGTCTGCCGCCAGTCGCAGGTGGCCCAGACAGTGCGCGATCGCCTCTATTCCCTCAGCCATCTCGACGAACTGAAAGAGTTGACCTTCGAAAGCTTCCAGCCGCGCGGCTACCCAGGGTTGGGAGAACTTCAATCCAATTCACTCGAATGGGCCTTCAACCAGTCCAGGCAGTATGCTGCCAAGTTGGAGGGTTGGTTGTTGCTCCAGGGTGGCTATGGTTGCGGTAAGACCCATCTTGCTGCGGCCATCGCAAATTTTGCCGTCGGCATGGGTGTGCCCACCCTTTTCCTGACCGTCCCCGACCTTCTGGACACCCTGCGTTTTTCCTACGATAGCGAAGATACCACCTTTGAACAGCGTTTTAACGAGATCCGCAATGCTCCCCTGCTGATCCTGGACGATTTTGGCACCCAGAATGCCACTGCCTGGGCGCAGGAAAAACTGTTCCAGATCACCAATTATCGCTACATCAATAAATTACCTCTGGTCGTGACCACCAACCTCGACCTGGATGATATTGAGGCTCGAATTCGTTCCCGTCTGGCCGACCCCGAACTGGTCAGTAAAATTCGCATTTCTGCTCCAGATTACCGCCGTCCCACCTTTGACAAAGGCCATCCGGAGCTTTCCTCCCTTGATCTGCATGCCTCCCGTACCTTTGCCACGTTTACGGACCGCCGGGATGAAGGTCTGGCTCCTGATGAAGTCCGCTCGCTGGAAAAGGCCATCAAAGCGGCCACCTCATTTGCCACCCGGCCGCGCGGTTGGCTGGTTCTCACCGGTCCCTATGGCTCCGGCAAGACTCACCTGGCTGCTGCCATCGCCAACTCCATTGCCGATAAGGGCACCCCGCCTCTCTTCATCATGGTCCCCGACTTGCTCGACCACTTGCGCGCCACTTTCAGCCCTACTAGCAGCGTCTCCTATGACCGCCGTTTTGACGAGATCCGCACTGCCCCCGTGTTGGTCCTGGATGATTTGGGCGCCCAATCTGCCTCCCCCTGGGCCAGGGAAAAACTGCACCAGCTTTTCACCTATCGTTACAACGCCGAACTGCCCACGGTCCTCACCATTGCCGCGGAGACATTTGAGTCAATTGATGAACGTCTGCGTGTCCGCCTGGTGGATGAAAGGCTGTGTGTCATTTGCATTATTACGGCTCCTGCCTATCATGGTGGGAAAAACAAGAAGAAGCGCTAATTAACAAACAGTAAAGCCAGGCTCCATTTGGAAACCTGGCTTTTTTGTCTTCGGTTGTAAAATCTACGGCTGGGCAGGTGGTAACACGGTGAAATCATCAAAACGGATATCCGTTCCGCCCTCCAGGCTGCCGGACCTCACCGCCAGCCCCACATCACCGCCCTTTAAACTTTTGTTGTAAGCCTGATTGACCTGCGCCCCGTTCGCATACAAGGTCAATTTTTCTCCCACGCAATCCGCTCGAATGTGATTGGTGGCATTCCCTTTTTTAATTCCTTCCATTTTCAGGAATTTCAAGCCGGGAGAAAGTAAGGTGTCCAGCCCGCCTTTGCGCATGGCAATACCGGCATATCCATCGCTGGTGATCAAGAACAAATAGTAATTGTCCGCGTCAAGATAATGGCAGACCACACCGTAAAAATTGTCATCCGACCCGCCTATTTTCCGTGCATCCACCTCGATGCTGACATCTCCCGCGAAGGTCTGCCCTGGGTTGGCGATAAGGAGGGTACTGGCTTTATTGATGAGGATATGGTAGTAACCTTTGGAGTAATCAGTGGTCCCCAGATCATTTTGCAGGCGCGTCCAGCCGCTGTCGTTCTTGGTGAAATTGTCAAAATAAAGAGCATTTGCCGGTGCTGAACTTGCTGATGTGCTGCCTGCGCAGGCGCTGATCAATGCAACCATTAAGACAGAAACGATAAGTATGGGGATCCTTCTCATTAATTCTTTTCCTCTTTCAAATAGGAAGCAAACTATCGGGGGGCTATTATAGTCTGATTAGGATAATTTCCGAATATGCTCGATATGGTCTCGTTCGTGCCACATTGCCCTGCGCAAAATCTTGCGCGGAGACCAGAATTCCCCGTCAATGCCAACAACTTGTTTTACTCCTTCGAGTCTAAACAGGGCTGTATTTAAGTTCTGCCGAACCTTTTCCAGTCTGGCAACCGGTTCTTCCGGCATTTGTTCTTTTGGGAATGCCAACCCAAGACGATTGAGATACCACCATTCTGCTCCACTGACGTGACTAAGGATGCCGTTAATGCTCCAGCGTTCTCCCGGATAAGTGGCGTTCAGTTTTTCAGGGCTCAATCCCCGGAATGATTTGATCAGGTCATCCCGGCTCCAGGAAAGCATATCCAGGCCATGTTTTATCTCGATGGTGGTCAAAGGCTTCCAATCATAAGGGAAGAAAGACTCTATGCTATAGCCATCATCGGTCTCAGTTACCTTATCCAGGTTGTCATTGATGTAATAGACCTCCCACTTCCCATTGATGACGATTTCGATTTCGTCCTCCGAAAAAGTCAGCCAGGTATGCGTCTCGTGGTGTAAGATCCAACCTGCATATTTGGTCAAGGCACTTTCCAAATTAAGTACAGCCGAGTTGCCGTTGATGCCATAAGCGAAGCAGCCTGGGTGTTCCAGTGCCCATGCAATGGAGCGCCCCTCATTATTGTTTTCAACTCCCACTTGAAAGATCATGTTCCGCCTCCAGATTTTTCCACTGCATCCATAAAAAAGAAGAAGCCAGACTCTTTATATTTCATAAGTTCTTTTATCCATGCCGGTTCATGAATTTTTCTAAGCGATGGAGGGCTTCCTCGATTTGCTCGTAAGCAGTTGCATAACAACAACGAACAAATCCTTCCCCGCCGGGGCCAAAAGCATTACCTGGCACTACGGCCACTTGCTCCTCGTGCAATAATTTTTCCGCAAAGGTCTCATCATCCATGCCGGAAGTGGTGATCTGCGGAAAGGCGTAAAATGCCCCGCGCGGTTCGAAGGTGGTTAAGCCAAGTTTGTTAAAACCGGCCACAATCAAGTGGCGGCGCAGGTCATATTCGGCTACCATTTCCCGGACGTATTTCTCTCCCTTTAGCAGGGCAGCATGAGCAGCATCCTGGGCCGTGGTGGGAGCGGACATGATGGTGAACTGGTGGATGCGTGTCATCGCCTGGATAACGTGCGCGGGTCCGGCTGCGTAACCGATGCGCCAGCCGGTCATGGCATAATCTTTAGAGAATCCACCCATCAGGATGGTTCGCTTTTGAATAGCCTCGCCCAGTGAAGGGACGCAAACATGTTGGTGGCCATAGACCAACTGGTCATAAATTTCGTCTGAAAATAGGAATAGATCATGCTCCTCGGCGATTTTTGCCACTTCGGCCAGGGTTTCCCGGGTAGCCACCGCCCCGGTCGGATTATTGGGATAGGAAACAAAAATAAGTTTGGTTTTCGGTGTAACCGCAGCCCGTATTCTTTCTGGATCCAGTTGGAAATTGTCTTCCAGCCTGCTGGGGATTTCCACAGGTACAGCCCCTGCCAGGATCGCCTCCGCCTGGAATGAAACAAAACATGGCGTGGGGATAATAACTTCGTCGCCTGGGTTGAGCAGCGTATTCATGGCCAGGTATAACGCCTCAGAAACGCCGACCGTGATGATAATTTCATTAACCGGATCATATTGCACGCCATACAATTGCTTTAAGTGATCTGCAATGGCTTGCCGCAGCTCCAGCTTGCCGGAATTGCTGGTGTAGTGGGTCTCACCGGCTCGTAGCGACCGAACACCTGCCTCAAGGATCGGTTTGGGCGTGGTAAAGTCCGGTTCTCCGACACCCAATGAGATGACGTTTTTCATCGTAGCTGCAATATCGAAAAACTTGCGAATGCCCGATGGTCTTAACCCGGTCACGCGCCTCGACAGGTAACGTCTATCATTTTCCAGCATCCAGCCTCCTAAGGTTGGTGAATTTGCCATTCATTGGTCGCCTCACGGTAGAATAACTCAAATTCCTGTCCATCACTGGTGCGAACTCTAAAACCTTTTCCAGCCGGAGTACGCCATTGAAGCGGGATCTCAACAATATTCAGGCGCTGCCCTTCCCAGGTCAGCGCAATTGGCTTTTCAGCATAAGTATAATCGGAATGACATTCTACAATGTCAGACATATTTTACACTGTTGCTAAGTCATTAAGGTGCCAGCCAGGATTTTATCTTACCTTCGAATAATATACATATTAGGCTTTTTTTGGGATTCAGGGAGGTGGTCAACAGAATGATTCATCGGCGGGGCGGACCGGCGACCCGACGAAATCATTATGCCCCGTATCTCATCGCACCCCGGTTTCGATAGTCGTAGCCCTGTCGGGTGGACCCGGTGTCGGGCGGCTGTGCAACTGCTACTGACCGGGTTTCCATTGGCTCAACGGCGTGAGCTGGATCTGCTTCGATAGATCATAGGCCGTCGCCACGTCGCTGTCGCTTTTCACGAGCACGCGTCCGAACACGAGCACCGATTTGTTCGGCGAGGATATCTGCTTCATTCCGCCCGGCACCTGTCCATTCCAACCCGGCCTCGTAATGAGATAGTCGCCCGCCTGCGTACCGGTGGTGCGCGTGCCGACATAGGCGAAATTGGTGTTTTTCGACGGATCAGTAAACTGCACACTGTAGTAGCGATCGTTCATGTCCGGCACGTGTATGACTTGCGGTCCTTTTGAGAGATCGAGCCAGCCAGCCGTCATGAGCGTGTCGTGGTTCACGCCGGTGGTCGCCAATTTTGAGGCCGAGGCGGGCGCGTGGAGGGGATCTGCAAAAAGCGTTTGGGGCTCCGTATAGAGCGTATTGACCGGGATGGGGCCATCGCCGAACCCTTTAGCGAGAATCGCTCTCTTGAACACGTACAGAAGCAAGCGCGGCCAAAGGTAAGTGAAAAGGAACCATGCCGCGACACAAAACCCACCGAATATAATCAAATGCTCGTATTTCATATGCATCATCTCACTTTGACAACCGGCGGCACCGTATACTTGCCGTCCAGAATGGCTTGACCGGGTATGTACACGCGCAGCCAGAGGATGAACTTACCCGAAGGCGCGGGCAGCCAGTTGGACTCGCGCCCCGCCGGAGAAGCGTTCTGAATGTAAATATCGACCGAACCGTCGGGGTTTTGGGTGAGGCCGGAACGATCGCTGACGCTGTACCGATTGAGCGGATTTGCCACAAAGTGATTTCTCGCATCACCCATCGTAATCGACCAGAAGGCCTTGTTCGGCGGAAGTTGTCCTGCCGGAAAGTGCATGCTGTAATCGTGCTCTCCGGAGAGCGCATGGCGAGCGCCATCTGAGTTCGTCCACCAATACATTGCCTCTTCTGGTGTGTTCACCGGGCCGGGAAATAACTGGGCGTGCGCGGCTCGCAGCAACATACCGTTGCCGGGCTCGCCTAATCCGAACATGGTGATCCAGCCGTTGACCTTCTTGGCCTTGACCCTTGCGTAAACCTGGGCCGTGACAAACGCCAGCCCGAAGCCGATGAGGATGCCTTGCACCACGTCATTTCGCACAGTTCTAGAACTGGTAAAGAAATGCCCGAGGATGAATGAATTGATGATGAAATAGCCGCAGATTACGCCGACGAGGGCTGCCCAGTAAGTGTATATTTTATTCATATTATTATTTTATTCCTTTGCCGTGAGATACAACAGCCCGCAGCCGGCGATGATTCCCTGGGCGACGTGAGAGAATGAGAGATTTGCGAGGCTATTTGCCATTCGTTTATTATACGTCTTACTCGGGATCGGAACGGATATAGAGGGAAGGCGCTGGGGGTGGTTTGTAGGATTTGTGGCCAACTCCTTGAAATTGTTAAAGAGCCAAATATTATTTGATTATTACGTGACTATCGTCACCAACATTCAACTTTAACTGAAAACCTTCCCTGGAACGCGCCTCGACATTGGCGTTCCGGCCGATAAATGAGTGTTTTAGGTAGGCCTTATCCACCTTTACTCCGTCTTCCAGGATGGAGTTTTCAATTTGACTATTGGTAACGACACAGTTGGCGCCGATGGAGACATGCGGACCTATGGTGGATGTTTTAATTTCAGCATCCGGATGGATGAAAACCGGGCGGATGATCTTGACGTCTGGGCCGACCGTACTGGCGGCATTCTCACAGCCATGGTCCAGCAGATAGCAGTTGGTTTCCAATATCGCCTCTATTGTCCCGGTATCCAGCCAAATGTCCACTTTCTGAGGCTTCATCCTGGTACCGCGTTGGATCATAATATTAATGGCATCAGCCATGAAATACTCGCCCTTGATTTTTTTCTCCAGGCGGAATTGTTCTTCAAAAGCGGAGATCAGTGCTTCCCCCTCTTGAAAGAAATAGCAGCCAACAACTGCCAGGGTATTTTTGTTTGTATCCGGTTTTTCGATGATCTGGGAAATGCAATTATTGGGGTTTACTTCTGCCACGCCAAAGCGCCTTGGGTCAATAACCGGCTTGACCCAGGCTACGCCATCCATTTCTTCGTCTGCCAGGAAAGAGAAATCTGTTTCGATAAGGGTGTCGGCATAGATGGTGATTACCGGCCCGCTCAGAAATTTGCGTGCATTGTAAAACGCATCTGACTGGCCCAGCATCTTTGACTGCAATACATAATGCACCTTCAGATCAGGATAATGCTTTTTTAGATAGGCAGGGATTTGCTCTTCGCCCATGCCTGGCCCGACGATGATGATGTATTCCACATCGATCCCCTCGGGAAGAGTACGAAAACTTTCCAGCAAGTGATCTATGGCGGCTTTACCTGCCACGCTGACCAATGGTTTGGGTTTGGACCAAGTCTGAGGCCGCATACGCTTGGCAAGTCCGGCGGTGGGGATCGCAATTTTCAGTGTTTTCAGCATATTCTCACTTCTGTTCCATTTTCAATTATTCTGAGAATGACCCTGTCGGTCGAAAATGGGCCATGGTGGGCAGTGGGCTGCGACAGCCAGCTATGTTCTTGTTTACCTGTAAAAGATCAGGCCGATGACAGCCGCAACAATAACCAACCAAATGGGAGAGATGCTTGTAAATGTCAGGATCAGAAAGGCTCCCAGGGCGATCAACCACTTATCCCAGCTGTGCAAAAGGGAAGTGCCGAGGCTTTGCTTTTCCAGGCCAAATACCGTTACGCCGATCTGATAAGCAGTCCATGCGAGCAGCCCGACTACAAAAGGACGCACGCCGGAAATGGCAGCTTTGACATAAATATTATCTTTAAAGCTGAAGAAAGCAACGATGAGAACAAGCATCAACGCCGTCGTGGGAACCACGGTGCCGAGAGTAGCCGCAATGGCGCCCCACAAACCGGCAATCTTGTAGCCTATATAGGCCGCGGCTTGTGGGGCAGTCGGTCCAGGTAGGGCGTTGCTCAAGGCAATATCGTCGGCAAATTCGGCAGGCGTAACCCAATTCAACGTGACTGTCTCGCGCTGCATAAGACCCAGGGAGGCCGGCCCGCCGCCCCATGAAAACATGGCAATCTTTGTAAAGGTCCAAAAGATTTGTACGAGCAGTTTCCAATTCATGGGGTCAAGCCTCCATTCTAAGAATGGCCCAGGATGGGATGAGGCTGGTAAAGTTCCTCGAGACGCTCGATTTCTTCAGGTGCAAGTTTGATTTCCAGGGCTTCCAGGGACTGATTGAGGTGCTCCAGCTGGCTGGCTCCGATAATGGGTGCAGTGATGTAAGGTTTGCTTAATAGCCACGCCAACGCAATTTGCGGACCTGAGGCATTGTGGCTCTTCGCCACTTCCCTGGCCCGCTCGGCGACAGTAAAATCTTCCTCCCGGAAATAAAGCTGGTCGGCGAATGGATCGGCTTTGGCCCGGGCGGTCTCGCCGCCGCCCTTGCGGGAGCGATTGCCGGCGAAAAACCCGCGCGCCATCGGGCTCCATGGGATCAATCCGACGCCCTGGTCAATACACAGCGGGATCATCTCGCGTTCTTCCTCGCGGTAGACCAGGTTGTAGTGGTTTTGCATCGATGCGAAACGAGTCCAGCCGTGCAGGTCGGCGGTGAATTGGGCCTTGGCGAATTGCCAGGCGAACATGGAAGAGGCTCCAATGTAACGGGCCTTCCCTGACTTGACCACATCATTCAGCGCCTCCATCGTCTCCTCGATGGGGGTGTCATAATCCCAGCGGTGGATTTGGTAAAGATCCACGTAGTCCATCTTCAGGCGTTGAAGGGACCCGTCGATCGAGTCCATGATGTGTTTGCGGGTGAGACCGCGGTCGTTCACGTCATCGCTCATCGGGTTGAAGACTTTGGTGGCAATGATGACGTTCTCTCGCTTAACCTTACAGGTCCTGAGGTTGTTCCCCAGCACTTCCTCGCTGGCTCCGTTAGAGTAGACGTCAGCAGTATCGAAGAAATTGATGCCGGCCTCGAGCGCGCGCTTCACGAATGGCAGCGCCTGTTTTTCGTCCAGCACCCACTCACGCCATTCAGGCGATCCATAGGTCATCATGCCGAGACACAGGCGTGAGACTTTTAGACCGCTTTTACCCAGTTTTACATACTCCATAGTTTCCTCCAGAAGCTAACAATAAATTCAGATCTTTGTCTCTAACTCGCCGATGACCTTTTCCATCAGACCAATGGCGGTCTCCAGGGTGGCATAGTCAAAGGCAAATTTGGCTCCGGCAGCAGCGAATAATTGTGGCAGGGTTACGGTGGCACCCAACGCGAGCGCCTTGCGATAATCCAGGACAGCCTGCTGTTGGTCTTTGATGGCATTGCCGAAAATCTGAACGGCTCCCAATTGCGCCAGGCCATATTCTACATAATAAAATGGCACCTGGTGAATATGCTGTTTCCGGTGCCAGCCGGTGACTTTTGCGTCCTCCAATCCGCGCCAATCCACGGCGGGAAGGAAGCGGTCCCATAATTCACCCCATTTGGCATCACACGCTTCCGGATCTACACCCTTTGTCGGATTCTCATAGACCCATTGTTGGAAAGAATCCACTACGGCCATGAAGGGCCAGAAAAGGATCATGCCTTCGAGATGCTCAAGGCGGGCAAAGGCAGTCTCGGAGTCCGAGTAGAAGCCGCCTTCCCTTTTACTTATATAGGGCGAAGCCAGTAATTCCATGCCCAGCGAAGCCACTTCGGCAAATTCCATCGGCACGGCCAGTTGTTGTATATAAGGGATCCTGGCCGTCTCGAAGACATGGAAGGCATGTCCGGATTCGTGCAGCAAGGTCATTACATCATCGTGTATGCCGACTGCATTGACGAATATGAATGGCTTGCGGATGGAAGTGTATGAGGTGCAGTACGCACCTGGGGCCTTGTTCTTGCGGTTTTCCAGGTCCGTCAGGTTTTCGGCCAGCATCGTATCGAAATAGCTGCCCAGCACCGGATCAACCTTGTGGAAAATGACCGAAGTTTTTGACTTCAACTCGTCCACGGATGCAAACGGCTTTAGCAGCGGAACATTCGCGGGGGAGGTTGGGCGGCTGTACCAGCCATCGACCAGGTCCCACGGGCGCAGCGTTTCCAGACCGAGGGCCCGCTTCCGTTTTTCATAAATTCGCGTCGCGGCCGGGACGACAACTGCCTCAATGGCATTGGCGAACGACTTGCAATCTGCGGGGGTATAGTCGAAGCGAAGTTTCTGCTGCCATGCGTATTCACGATAAGAAGGCAGGTCTGCATTCCCGGCAATTTTGGCGCGCAAATCCATGAATTTTTTCCACAGATCGTTGATAGCCTGACGGTCCGATAGTTGGCGGTCCGCCTTGAGCCGCCAGGCTTTTTCCCGCCTGGCGCGATCGGGTTGGAGGAAGTTCATGGCCAGCCGTGTCAGCGTGATTTCCTCCCCCTCCCATTTAACCGTCTGGGCGCCAAAGATTTTGTCATATTCAATGGCCAGTTTTTGCTGTTCGGCCAACAGGGAAAGGTTGGATGTACGGAACAGGCCGGCTTCGGCGCGCATATTTCGCAGCGGAACCTCGAACCCTTTTGGTTCGAGCTGGCTTCCGAGTAATTTTTCTTTAAGTTTTTGGTCGGCTGCCATCGCATTCGGGAAGATAGTGTCGAGGAACTTGTTCATGTGTTCTTCGGCTTCTTTATCCGCAGTATTGGTGGAGGTGGCTACTGCCAGGCGGGAGTACATCTCTTCGAGGCGTTCGCCGACACTTGACCAATCTGCCAGCCACTCCGCTTCGGTGGCGGCATCGAGCTGGCGGGCATCCAGTTCCTGATAGTGTTTTTGTATAGAAGGCCAGGTCCAATTGATGATCTCTTGCGGGGTGGAGGGTAAATTGCTAAGCATAAGAGTCTCCTGAATAATGCCAACCAAATAAGGGCAACTACCAATCGCCGTATCTTGGACTATTTTGCCCTTCCAGGAATTCGTGTATTCTGCGTTCGTGGCCGGGGGCTAAATCAGCCGGCAAAGAATCGATGGGGAAAATACAAGATTGCTCGATTTCAAAATCAGACTTACCGGTGAAAGTGAAATCGGTACATTTGAATACGGCTATATGGTCGCTTTTGGATTCACTGAAGAGTGTATATATTCCAAACAATTCCAACATCCCCAGTTCACCGCCGATTTCTTCTCGGGCTTCCCTGCGGGCGGCTTGTTCCAGCGTTTCATATTTTTTAACGCCGCCGCCTGGAAAATACCAGCCATTCTGGTAGGTATGCTTCACCAGTAAAACCTGTTCATCCTTGATCAGAAGCAAGCGCACGCCCACCGTGACGGGCCTGGTCACAACCCACTGTAATTTGTAAACATCATAGAGAAATTTCTTAAAAGCGCTCATTTCAGTATGGTCAGGTTTGCCAGTGAAGCCGCCAGACGTTTGATACCAACGGATTCGAAGACCACGTCCACGGTCTCGTCATCATCCTGGAGCCGGCTGTCCAACACAATTCCTTCGCCCCAGACAGGGTGCTTGACACGTATCCCGGCCCTAAACTGCGCCTCTTTTACAGAAACGGGCGCCGCCTCTGCCCGCAGCCAGGAGGGAGTCTGATAGTGAGAATTGTTACGGAAGGAACGACCGGCGCGGGTTTTGCCGGTAAGCAGTCCGGCGGGAATATCATCCAGATAACGCGAGGGGATGGTCTCCTCCGCGTACCCTCGTCCGCCGCGCCTCAGGGCGCGCAGCAGGTAGAGTCGATCCTCCGCGCGGGTGATGCCGACGTAGAACAACCGGCGCTCCTCCTCCATTGCTTCAGGTTCATCGAAAGAGCGGCTATGGGGGATGAGGCCATCATCCAGGCCGATGATAAAAACCACTTTGAATTCCAGGCCTTTGGCAGCGTGGAGGGTCAGCAGGGTGGGCGCATTTTTTCCTTCGGTCAGCGTATCCTGGTCAGAGATGAGAGCCACGTTTTCCAGAAAATCTGTCAAGGTACGGGTTTCGTATTCAGTTGTCAACCGCCGCAGTTCCTGGACGTTCTCCCACCGTTCGGCGCCTTCTTCAGTACCATCATCAATGTAAGCCTGATAATTGATATCTTTAACAATGCGGTCGAACAACTCCGTGACGGTTGCGCGCGGCGCCTCGGCATGCCAGTTTGACAGGAGTGCGCCGAAATCGGCCAGAAGCAGCGCCGATCGACCTGTGAACTGCGGCCAAAAAGGTGAAGCATCGCCGCGGGCCAGGTCCATTAATACCGCGGATGGACCAGTATTCGCCGCGTGAGCCGCCGTATGTAAAGCCTGGATGGTCTTATCGCCGATGCCACGCGGCGGAAGATTAATGACCCGGTCGAGTGAAATTTCATCCGCCGGGTTATGGACCAGGCGCAAGTATGCGATGACATCCTTGACTTCCCGCCGCCCATAGAATCGCTGTGCACCCACCAGCCTGTAAGGCAGGCGGGCTTGAAGGAAGGCCTCTTCCAGCAGGCGGGATTGGGCGTTGGTGCGGTACATCACGGCGCAATCACCGGCCTCGGCCTGTTTCCCGGCCACCAGGCTGGCAATGGTGTCTACCACAAAAGAGGCTTCAGCGTAGTCATCCTGAGCTTCATAAAAAAAGAGTTTCTCCCCAGCGCCTCGCTCGGTAAAGAGCTGCTTCCGATGCCGGTGAGGATTGCGATCTATTACCGACATGGCTGCATCCAGAATGATTTGCTTTGAGCGGTAGTTCTGCTCCAGTAAGATGGTGCGGCAATCGGGAAAATCCTGCTCAAAGCGCTGGACATTGCGGTAGTCCGCCCCACGCCAACGGTAAACCGATTGATCCGGGTCCCCAACTACAAAAATATTATTGTGGATCGAGGCCAGGTGTTTGAGCAAAACGTACTGGGCAAAATTAGTATCCTGGAACTCATCCACCAGCACGTAATGAAAACGTTGCGCATATTTCTCGCGCACAGCCGGGAATTCGGAAAGCAGATGCGCGGTCCACAAAAGGAGGTCGTCAAAATCCACCGCGTTGTTTTGTTTCAATAATTCCTGATAATGTTTATAAATGCGCTTGACCACTTCATCCCGGTATGTCTGGACGGGATAATCTTCCGGGAATATCAATTCATTCTTGGCGCGTGAAATCGCTCCGTGGACTGATTGCGGCCGGTAGGTCTTCTCGTCGAGGTTCAAGTCACGAACGGCCGCCTTGACCAGGCGTTGCTGGTCATCATCGTCATAGATGACAAATCGTTCGTCAAACGGCAGGTGCTCGGCCTCACGGCGCAGCAAACGGGCACAGATGGCATGGAACGTACCCAACCATAGCCCGTCAGCGGCTAATTCACCCAACATGTCACGCACGCGGTTGCCCATCTCGCGGGCAGCTTTGTTGGTAAAGGTGACGGCCAACATCTGGTACGGACGGATGCCCTCATAGGCGATCAGATAGGCCACGCGCTGGGTCAGCACGCGGGTTTTGCCGGAACCGGGCCCGGCCAGCACTAAAACGGGACCGGCGCCGGCGGTCACGGCCTGGCGCTGTTGAGGGTTCAGTTTGTCGAGGAAATCCATAACGATAAGTTGATAGGGAACAAATAATTACAGCATTACCAGAAGAGAAGCTGTTCCCTTTTTCCTTACTTTTCTTTAGAGTTCAGAGGTGCAATTGGGGCAGCGGGTGGCCTTTATGGGAATGATGGTATAGCAATGCGGGCATTCTTTGGTGACGGGTTCGGCAACGACGGGCGCTGGCTTTTTCTTGAGGCTGTCAATCCCCTTGATCATCAGGAAAATCACCAGGGCAATAATGAGGAAGTTAATCACATTATTGATGAAATTCCCGTACGTGATACTGGCCTTGCCAATTGTGAAGGCCAGGCCGGAGAAATCAATGCCGCCGATGATCAGGCCGATTACTGGCATGATCAGGTCGCTTACAAAGGATGTGACGATTTTACCGAAGGCGCCACCAATGATCACGGCGATAGCCAGGTCCATGACATTGCCTCGCATGATGAACGCTTTGAATTCTTTGATCATAACCAGCCTCCTTTTGATTAGTTGACAGTGTGATTGTACCGTCTGGGTGGATGGCTGTCAACGCGAGGCACTATTTCAGACGATTCCGCGCAGGTGCTGCAATAACCTCACTTCTGCGATTTTGGAGATAAAAAGACGGGTATTTTAGAGTTCGTGAATAACATCTCTGTTGTATAATCGTGTCATGACCATACTCTTATCAGGGATAGCCACCATGTTCTGGCGGCGGTCCGTATTTATTGTTTTGAGTTTGTCAATCTTTCTGCTTTTACTGGTCGCTTGTAATGGTAGCACGCCCACGGTCACAGCTATTCCCACGCCCGAACCTGCAGCATCATCCACACCCACTGCTGTTCCTCCTCGCACCCTCACTATCTGCCTGGGTCAGGAGCCAGCCAGTTTATTCCCTCTGAACAACCCTTCCGCGGCGGCGCGCAGCGTACTGGCCGCGGTTTATGATGGGCCGATAGATACAAATTCTTACGGCTATCAGCCTGTAATCTTGGAGCGTCTCCCCTCCCTGGCGAATGGCGATGCCCAGCTTTTCACGAAAGCGGTCTACGTGGGCGACGAGGTGGTGGATGCCAGTGGCACACCGGTTACGCTGGCTCCGGGAATGAAGGTCCGCCCGGCCGGGTGCCGGAATGATACCTGTGCAGTCGTTTATGATGGCAAGACTGAAATCCAAATGGACCAAATGCAGGTCACCTTCAGGCTGCTCCCCGGCCTGACCTGGTCGGATGGCGCTCCACTTACCGCCGCAGATTCTGTTTATTCCTTCGATTATGTCTCCACCCATCTGGTTAATTCCGTACCCGATTATCTCGTCGAGCGCACCCAATCCTACGAAGCCGCCGATGATGTAACCGCCCAATGGTGGGGCAAACCCGGGTTTATTGACCCAACCTATTACACTAATTTCTGGTTTCCCCTCCCTAAGGCCCAGTGGAGTCAACTTCCCAGTGACAATCTGAACGTTGCCAGCGAAAGCTCGCGCACCCCGCTTGGCTGGGGCCCCTATATCATTCAGGAATGGGCGGAAAACGACCATATCAGCTTAACGAAAAACCCTCATTATTTTAGAGCCGGTGAAGGCTTGCCAAAATTTGATACGCTCACATTTCGATTTGTCCCCGACCCTGAAATGGCGGTAAGCAATTTGGTTTCCGGCACCTGTGACATCCTCGATCCCAGTATCAACCTGGACGGGCAGGTGAACCTGTTGCGGTCCATGGCTGCAAATGATCAAATTCACGCCCTCTTTTCCACCCCGGCAGTAATGGAGCAATTAGCCTTCGGTGTCCGTCCGGCTGCTTATGATAATGGATACAATCCGGGCTATGACCGTCCAAATTATTTTGGGGATGTGCGTGTGCGTCAGGCAGTGGCGATGTGCATAGACCGGCAGAAAGTGGTCGATACGGTGCTCTATGGCCTGTCCTCTATTCCGACCTCCTACGTCCCCGCTGAGTATTCACTATACAATCCTGACGCAAAATCTTATTCTTTCAATGTTGCCGAAGCGAATACACTTTTGGAACAAGCCGGTTGGAAAAACCTCAGCAATGATCTTACCAAGCCTCGCCTGAGTAGGAATATAGCCAATATCCCTGATGGCACTCCGTTTGAAGTGACCTACATTACGACAGAAGCCAGCCAGCGCATCCAGGTTGCTACAATAATAGCCAACTCGCTGGCGCACTGTGGGATCCAGGTAAATATAAAGTATCTTGACCAGACTGCTTTATATGGCGTCGGGCCGGATGGTCCGCTCTTTGGACGCAATTTTGACCTGGCTGAGTTTGCGATGGGTACTACAGGGATAGAACCTCCCTGTGATTGGTTCAGCAGTTCCGAGATCCCTGACGCCGGTAATCACTGGGTGGGTACAAATGTCAGCGGATACAGTAATCCCGCTTTCGATAACGCCTGTCAATCGGCTCAGCAATCCCTGGCTGATGAACCGGATCATGCAGCCGCTTATCGCCAGGCTCAATCAATATTTGCAGAGGATCTACCGGTTCTTCCACTTTATTGGCGGATAAAGACCGCCGCAACCCGTCCCGATATATGTAATTTCGCGCTAGACCCAACGGCCTCCAGTTCGTTGTGGAATATAGAGGCTTTTGATGGTGGTAAGGATTGTCAGCCATAGCATATTGGGCGTCATGACGAATCCTGGAAGAGGTACACTTGACTTTTGATGTCTCTTGTGCTAACCTTCCAAAGGATATACCTATAAATGTCTTACAACCTCAAAGCTAAAATTGGCTAGTAAAGGAGGTGATTCTCGGGAATAACCTCAGTTTACGTGTTTATTTTTTTAAAATAAGATAACCCTATCCTGTTAAATTTTCTCGGAGGAGAAAGACAATGTCTAAAAATCGCTTAATGTCGATTTTTGGCGTGCTGATGACAATCGCTATGATTGCAACTGCCTGCACGCCTGCAAAAACCGCAACTCCTGCAGCCACGGTGCCTCCCGCGACCACTGCACCGTTACCGACCGCAACCCCCATCCCCGCTCGCCATGGCGGCTGGCTGGATGAGATCGATTATTCGATCGTCGATGCAAATTCGGTGATCACCCAGATTGGCGCCGGCGCTGTTGATCTGTTCAGCTACGGCCTGGCGGCCGATAAGCTGGCCGAAATCAAGGCAGCCAACTTATGCTACTCACAGTCCTATGGCACCTACTATAGTCTCATCTTCAACCCGGCGCCCTTCACTGACAAAGCCAAGTTGAACCCCTTCTCGGATCGCAAGATGCGAGAAGCAATCAACTGGGCCATCGACCGCAATTACATCAACCAGGAAATCTATGCCGGTGGTGCCCTGCCGAAATTCACCCCCTTGACCACCCAACTGGTGGATTACACCGGCGTGATTGACGTAGCCCGCGGCCTCGAAGCCTATTATGCCTATGACCTGACCAAGGCCCAGGCAGTCGTTGATACCGAAATGGCTGCCATGGGTGCAACGAAGAGTGCAGCTGGCAAATGGGAGTTCAGTGGCAAGCCCGTTACCCTCATCTTCCTGATCCGTAACGACGGTGACGGAACTCGTCTTCCCCAGGGTGAATACGTTTCCCAGCAATTGGAAAAACTCGGCTTCACCATTGATCGTCAGGCAAAGAAGTCATCCGAGCTTTCGCCCCTCTGGATCGGCTCCAACCCGCCGGACGGCCTGTGGAATATATACACGGGTGGATGGGGTTCCAATGGTCTGAATCGTGACGAGAAGACCATCTTCCGTGAAATGTACCTGCCGGATAGCCCGCAGGGCATCCCGCTGTTTACCTTCAATGTCCCCGATCCTGCCTTCCAGAAACTTGGCGATGACCTGAATGCTGGCAATTTCACCACTCTCCAGCAGCGCCACGACATGATCGCCCAGGCCCTCCCGCTCGCACTGCAGGATTCCCTGCAGGTGTGGACGGTTGACCTGCAGACTTATGCTCCGTTCAATTGCAAACTCGAGGTAAGTGCTGATGTAGGTGCAGGTGTCGAAACCACCCAGATGGCTCCGTTTAACTTGCGCATTAAGGACCAGGTGGGCGGCCAGGTAAAATCCGCCACCACCGCCACCCTCTTCACTGACCCCTGGAATCCGGTCAACGGCAGCAACTGGGTGACAAGTGCGTTTGTCCAGAATGCGGTACAAGGCAACGCCTTTATGCCCGACCCGTACACCGGCCTTTCCTGGCCGCTGCGCGCCGAGAAGGCCGATGTGACCGTGCAGGCTGATCTCCCGGTCTCCTCAAGCCTCCCCTGGGTTACGCTAACCACCGCGCCTACGATTACAGTCCCACCAGATGCCTGGTCCGACTGGGATGCCAAGACCCAGAAATTCATCACCGCCGCTGAGAAGTTCCCCAGCGGCACCACCGCCAAGGTGAAAGCCGTCGTCACCTACCCGGCTGACATGTTCGATACGGTCAAATGGCATGATGGCTCCAATCTTTCCCTGGCCGACTTTGTCATGCAGATGATCATGACCTTTGATCAGGGCAAAAAGGACAGCCCCATTTATGATGAGGATGCTGCCGGAAACATTGATGCCTTACTGACGCACTTCAAGGGCGTGAAGATCGCTTCGACCAACCCCCTGGTGATCGAGACCTACGACGACAACTTCTACGCTGATGCAGAGCTTGATGCCAGTAATATTGGTACCTGGTGGCCTCGATATGGTTACGGCGAAGCCCCCTGGGAATCCATTGCCCTCGGCAACCAGGCCACTGCGAACAAGTCGCTGGCCTGGGGAGCAGGTGCAGCCGACCGGAATAAGGTCGAGTGGCTCAGTTTCATCGGCGGCCCGAGCCTGGGTCTCCTGAAGAACAACCTGGACCAGGCTATTAAAAATAACACCATTCCCTACGAGCCCACTTTGGGCGCCTACATCACCGCAGCAGACGCTACTGCCCGCTATGCCGCCCTTCAAGGCCTGGTACACCGCTCGCGGTCACTTCTGGGATGGTACCGGTCCTTATTATCTGGCCTCTGTGGACCTCAATGCTGGGTCCGCGGTGGTGAAGACCAACCCCAAATACGTAGATCCGGCTGACCGCTGGTCCAGGTTTGGCCTGGCTCCTCTCGCAGTAGCCGCCCTGGATGGCCCGGCTCAGGTCAAGATCGGCGCAGAAACAGCCTTTACCGTTACTTTGACCAAAAAGTCCGATGGTTCTCCATATGCCAGCGCCGATGTCAAGGCAGTCAAGTTCCTCATCTACGATGATACGGGCAAGACCGTCTACGTTGGCGAGGGAACGGCAGGTGGATCGGATGGCGTATACACGCTCACCGTACCGGCCGATGTGACCTCCAAACTGGTTGCGGGCACCGGCAGGATCGAGGCAGCCGCGGTGCTTATCCCCGTGGCTATCCCGGCCTTTACCACGCTTGACTATACGGTTGTGCCGTAGCGCCAGTTTATAACCTGTTCTGGACTTACGCAGAATGAGCATGCACGCATCGATGATGTTCTTGAAAGAAATTGGCCTTCCTGCCTGGTGGTTAAAACAGGATTTTGCGTAAGTTTCAATATTGTTCATATGAGGGGCAAGGGTTAGTCCTTGCCCCTCATACTCTTATTGAGAATAGCTTGAGGACGATATGACAACAGAAACTTTAACCACGCCGGCACCTGTTACACCAATTGTCAAGAAAAATTTTGCCAGCAGCACCTTCATGCGCGTGGCAAAATACACGGCCCTCAGGCTAGTCACCATGGCGATTACCGTCACGATCGGTGTTTATCTCACCATTTTGATCGCCAACATGGGCGGGTATGTGGACACGATCATGCGCAATGAAATCCGTGATAATGTCAACCAGGCCATGATTGCGAACCCGAACTTCCGCAACCTGGATGCCGATGTGCGGGCGAAACTCATCCAGGAAAGGATCGCATCGGAGGTGGACCGCCTGGGACTGAACCAGCCATTTGTGGTTCGCTCGTTTAGATTCCTTTCCAACGCGCTCACTTTGAACCTGGGGCGGGCCTTACACATGACCAGCGATCAGGGTTCCAAGTCAGTGCGCCTGATCCTGCTCGAACGCCTGCCTGCCACCCTGCTCCTGACGGGCACATCCGAGCTTTTTCTATTCTTTGCCAGTGTTTTTATTGCTCTTTCTTTATCAAGAAAATACGGCAGTTGGCTGGACAAGCTAGCCATCGCCCTTTCGCCTATTTCGGCAGCGCCTCCCTGGTTTTACGGCATTTTCTTTATCCTGATCTTTGCGGCGATTTTTAGGATCCTCCCCTTTGGGGGCCTGGTGGATTCGCCCCCGCCGGTCAATAAGCTTGATTATGGCCTGAATATTTTAAAGCATCTCATCCTGCCTGCTACGGCTGTGATCGTCAGTTCGATCTTCCTGAGCATTTACAACTGGCGAACTTTTTTCCTCATCTATTCCAGCGAGGATTATGTGGAAATGGCCAAGGCGAAAGGCCTGCTGCCGCGGGATGTCGAGCGCCGTTACATTCTGCGCCCCACCCTGCCGACCATCGTCACCAATTTTGCCCTCCTGGTCATTACCCTGTGGACCGGATTTACGATAACGGAGACGGTCTTCCTGTGGCCCGGGCTTGGGATTACCATCTATCGAGCGATCAATGCCTACGATACCCCGGTGATCGTGGGGACGACGATCATTTATGCCTATTTACTGGCAATGACTGTTTTCCTGCTTGATTTTGTGTATGCTTTGGTTGACCCCCGGGTTAAAGTTGGTTCATCAGGGAGATCACAATGAACTCCCTTAAGAACGCCATCCGCAACCTTCTCCATTATCCCTCGGCGATTTTCGGCTCGGTAATCATTCTGTTATTACTGGGTGTTGCCGTTTACGCGTTGGTTACGATCCCATACAGTGAGGCAGTTCGTCTATGGCGTGGGGGGGAGAGCGTATGGTATCAAAACCCGAAGTACGCGGCTCCAGCCTGGTTTAACTTTTTCAGCAGCAAGAAACAGCCGGTGTCGTTTACAGTGGATACAGCAAAAGGGAGTATGGCCAAGACCGTGACCCCCGGTAGTCAGGGAATCTCTACTGTGGATATCACATACTCCTTCGATTACAACTATGATGGATTTCCACAGGAGATGGTCCTGTATTTCAACCCCAAAATAATTGAGAAATTTCCCTTTGCTTCCATTGCCTGGTTCACCCCGGATGGCAGAAAGATCCGCATCGCGGACACGGCCGTTGGATACGATGCAACCTTCCGCTTTTCCCAGGATCAAAAATTGCAGACCCGGTTGAAAACCGACAAGGTGATGGAGGGCCTCTTTGCTGACCCCAAAGTGAAAACTCCAACGCCTTTGAAAGGGCAGTATAAACTGGTGATCAGTGGGACCACCTTCGAGGCGGGTTCAGATCTCGATGTCCAATTCGTATTTCAGGGCACACTTTTTGGAGTGGCAGGCACCGATTTATACCGGCGGGATCTTCTCCTCCCGTTATTGTATGGCACGCCGATCGCGCTGGCCTTTGGCCTGCTGGCTGCCCTGGGAACGTCCTTGCTGACCATGATCATCGCCGCCATCGGCACCTGGTATGGCGGGTGGATAGATGAATTGATCCAGCGCATCACCGAAGTCAACCTGGTGCTGCCATTTTTGGCCATCTTGATCATGGTGGGCACGTTCTACTCACGCAGTATCTGGCTGATGCTGGGCGTTACGATCCTGTTGAGCATTTTCTCGGGATCGATCAAAACTTACCGCGCCATTTTCCTGCAATCCAAAGAATCAAGTTATATTGAGGCCGCCCGGGCGTATGGCGCTTCGAGTTCACGCATTATCTTTTCGTACTTGATTCCTCGCATGATCCCCTTGTTGATCCCGGCCCTGGTCTCTTCCGTCCCTTCATTCGTATTTCTGGAGGCTTCGCTGGCAGTCCTTGGCCTGGGGGATCCGGTCCTGCCCACTTGGGGAAAAGTGATCAATGATGCGTTAGGGGACGGGGCGCTTTATCAGGCGCGCTATTACTGGATGCTGGAGCCTTTTATTTTGTTGATGCTCACGGGGTTTGGCTTTGCGCTGCTTGGATTCGCGCTGGATCGTATCTTCAATCCTAGGTTGAGGGATGCATAACCCGATGACACAAGATAACCAACTTTTACGCATTGAAAAGCTGATCCTCTATTTTAACTCCAGCCACGGACCGGTCCAGGCCGTGGATGGGGTCGATTTCGAATTGGACCACAACCGCGCAGTGGTGGTCCTGGGCGAATCGGGTTGCGGGAAGAGCTCACTGGCGAAAGCCATCCTGCGCCTTCTGCCTCGGAATGCTGGGACTTATTCGGGCAGCATCTATCTGGATGGACACGATATCATGGCCTTGAGCGAGGAGGAATTCCGGCAGAATATTCGCTGGGCGGCCATCTCGATGGTCCCGCAGGCCGCCATGAATGCCTTAAATCCGGTCATCCGGGTTGGCGATCAGGTATCGGAACCCGCCATTGTCCATCTTGGCGTGGATAAAACCAAAGCCATCTCGATGGTGAAGACGATGTTCCAGCATGTGGGAGTCCCGGAAGATTTTATCAGTCGCTATCCGTTTGAATTGAGTGGCGGGATGCGTCAGCGGGTCGCCATTGCGATGGCCCTGGTCACATCTCCCACCTTGATTATCCTCGATGAGCCGACCTCCGCGTTGGATGTCCTGACCCAGGCGAATATCTTTAACGTTTTGAAGCGCCTGAAGAAGGAGTTGGGCATCAGTTTCATTCTGATCACCCATGACATAGCCACATCCAGTGAACTGGCAGACGATGTGGCCGTCATGTATGCGGGGCAGATCGTTGAAGTAAATGACGCCTATCATTTTTTTGAAAAACCCCTCCATCCTTATTCGCAGAAACTCATGGCCAGTGTGCCAAGACTGCATGGCGATATGGAACCCGATTTCATTACGGGCCAACCTCCCAGCCTGATAAACCTCCCGAAGGGCTGTCGTTTTGCGGATCGTTGCCCTTCCCGGTTCGAAAAATGTGTTGAAGATCCTCCAACGATTGAGACAAATGGTCGGAAAGTCAAGTGCTGGTTATATTCCTGAGTCAGGAGCATGGTTATGGTATCTGTTTCCCCGGTTATAGATTTGACGAAGAAAGAGACAGCACGGAAAACCATTCTGTCTATTGATGATCTTCATGTCTGGTTCGAACTCAAACGATTTGGGTTTGGCCATGCTGGATATGTGAAGGCTGTCGATGGCGTTTCCTTTGATATTCATGAGGGTGAAACGATTGCGGTTGTGGGCGAGAGCGGTTGTGGAAAATCAAGCCTGATGAAGACCATCCTGGCGCTTTATAAACCAACCAAGGGGAAAATCGTCTTCGACGGTAAGGATCTTTCAGAGCTTGATAATAAAGGCTTGCACTGGTACCACTCAAATGTGGGTTTTGTACAACAGGATCCCTATGGTGCATTGGCGCCTTTCATGTCGGTTCATAGAATCCTGGAAGAACCTCTAATCATCGGCGGGATCAAAGATAAGGAAGATCGTATTCAACGCATTCATAAAGCCATGGAAGAGGTGAAGCTCACTCCCGTAAATGATTTCTTGCAGAAATTTCCTCACATGCTGAGCGGTGGACAACAACAACGTGTGGTCATCGCCCGTGCCATGATCATGGAGCCGAAATTCCTTGTGGCCGATGAGCCTGTTTCCATGCTGGATGCCTCGGTGCGCGTGGAAATATTGAAGCTCCTGAGTCATTTACAGGAAGTGCACCATCTCTCGGTTATTTACATCACTCACGACCTGTCCACAGTGAGTTACTTCTCTGAGCGCATTTTTGTCATGTATGCCGGTAACCTGGTTGAGAAAGCCAAAGTGCGCCAGGTATTGGACAACCCCCTTCATCCTTACACAGTGGCTTTGCTCACCGGCACTTCGGAGCCCGATGCTAAAAATGCCGAAACTTTCAAGGAATTACCGCCAGGTGAACCGCCCAGCCTGGTGAACCCGCCCACGGGTTGCCGATTTCACCCACGCTGTTCCAAGATGATCAAGGGACTTTGTGAAGTGAAGTACCCACCTGAATTTGAGCCGGAACCGGGCCACCTCGTGGCTTGCTGGCTTTACCAATAGAACATGTCCCTAAGCCCTGTAACAATCATTTTAATTGGCCTTGGCCTGGTGGTATTAGGGGTCGTTCTCCCTTTCTTGATGGTGCTTCACGTCATTGAGTCGACTTTCTTCTTGAACTTTTTCAGCTACGGTGCTTCTCTGGTAGGATTATTCTTGGGGCTGATAGGATCCGCTGGTTATGTGAGACATAGAAGAAAGAAATAACATAATTCTGACCGCCTTGAGAATGGCTGGGTCCGGTTGCTATTCCTGCTGATCAGATAAACCCCTTTGACTCTTTGAATTTGTAAGGTGGGCATAGGTTATTGAAAGTCGTGTTATCATAATATTATCTTCTGCTTGAGCCCCTTCTAGCAATTAATTGCCTTTGTTTATTGACAGGCTAAAGAGAAAAATTTAATGAGACCATTTGCTCGATTATTACTTGGCGGGTTCGCGGTTTCCTTGGAGGCATATGTCCTCTTATAAAATCCTGATCGTTGAAGACCAGCGCGAAGTCAGCCGCCTTTTGCGGTCGGCCCTGGAAACGCTGGAGCACAAAATGGATGTCATTGAAATCCCTTCAGGAGAAGAGGCCATTCTTTATAGTTCTCGTAACCCTGTAGATCTCCTGGTTTCTGATTTTCGTTTACCGGGGATGACGGGCATCGAACTAATGGTGAAAGTCCGGAAATACCATCCCGAGATGAAGGTTTTGCTGATCACCGGTCAAACCGACCCGAAGGTGAGAAAAGATGTCGCCGAAGCGGGTGCGGATGCATTCTTTATAAAGCCTGTTCCCATGGCAGATTTTCTTGACGCGGTGGAACGACACCTCGGGCTGGTTGAAACGATCCTCCCACCTGAACCAATCGCACCCATTGTCAGCGTTGAAGCCCCCTCTAACCTGCCGGATGTGTTGGCCCACCTGCGCCTGGATTTGGATGCAATCGCTGTCTTCTTAATTGGTGATACAGGGCGTATCCTGGCCCGTGCCGGCGACCTGCCGGATTCAAATGATGAAATTTCCTTGCTTTCCTCTTTGCTTTCCATTTACAGTGCCGGTCAAAAAGTTTCGCGTCTCATCGGCCAGAAAGTGATCTCGAACTGGTATATTTTTGATGGAGCTGATTACGATTTAATTTTTGCGCCGGTCGGGATGACCCATGCCATGCTGGTCATCGGTAAAGATCTGGCCGAAGAAGCCCGCGTGTTGAAGACGGTGGATCTCTTCTCAACTGCGCGCAAGGTAATTGAACCGGTGCTCGGTGAACCCGCGACTCCTACGCCTGCCTCCATGGAACCGCCCACGAAACCGACGGAAGTAGTGGAACAAAGCGCCGGGGATCTGGAACCTCTATTTACACAGGCCAAGAAGAAACTCAAACCTGCCGATGTAAATGATTTCTGGGACAAGGCCGCCGATAACCACAAGGCGCCGACCAAACCGGATATGCTTTCCTACGAGCAGGCTAAACAACTTGGACTAACCCCAGAGGATGAAACCTAGTACTGTGTCAAACATTAAAGTAGAATATCGCCAGGGCAATTTGCTTTGCAAAATTGCCCTGGCGATATTACATTATCAGGTTTGACCCAGTACTAGATAACATATCCAAGCCTTGGCAGGGATTGTCCGGTCGCAGGGCCTGTGATACAATTCGCGCCGCTTTGGGGCGTTGTGCAATGGCAGCACGTCAGCCTTTGGAGCTGATTATCTTGGTTCGAATCCAGGCGCCCCAGCCTGCTTTTCCCGCCTGCAAGCGGGGCTTTTTTTCTGAGAATGGGCCTCGCGCCATTTTGCTGGCAGCACAGGTCCATTTTTATTTACACAGTACTGCGGAAATATTTGATCCAATTGTGTCGGTTAACAGGCAATTTGCCAATATTCTGTTCATATATTTATATTAGTAGCAGTAGGAGAATTCCATGAAGATTGCTGCTGTCATCCTCGCTGCGGGCCAGGGAACTCGCATGAAATCTGCTTCACAGAAAGTCTTGCATCCTGTTTGTGGGAAGGCGATGGTTGCATATGCCCTCGACGCGGCTGCTTCGGTCAGCACTGAGAAACCGGTGGTTATCATTAGCGCCCACGGGGAAACCTTGCGCGATTATTTGGGAGATTCGGCCCGCTGTGTAGTACAGGAGCAACAACTGGGCACCGGGCACGCGGTGATGCAAGCCGAATCCGTTTTGAAAGGTAAAGCCGACCTTGTGCTGGTCACCTATGCCGACATGCCTTTATTACGATCCGAGACCCTTTCCCAACTCATCGAAATGCAAAAGAAAAATTCCGGCCCGATGACCATGTTAACTGCTATTTCGACAGATTCGCGTGGGTTCGGGCGGGTGATCCGGGCTAACGCCGGTCGGGTGCAGGCCATCGTGGAAGAAGCTGCTGCAACTCCCGAACAATTATCAATCAATGAACTGAATGCCGGGGCATACTGTTTTACTGCAGATTGGCTTTGGGACGCCTTGCATCACATTCCCCTTTCCAGAAAAGGGGAGTATTACCTTACCGAGACCCTCGAACTGGCTGTAAATGCCGGCCTGGAAGTGCAAGCATTGCCTTGCGCTGACTTGACCGAGATCATTGGCATTAACACGCGTGTTCACTTGGCCGAGGCTGAGACCGTCATGCGGTCTCGTATCAACCGGAAACATATGCTGGCAGGTGTGACTATTACAGACCCGGCCACAACCTATATTGAGGCAGACGTGACCATTGGCAGCGATACGGTCATCTGGCCAAATACTTATTTGCGCGGCAAAACGGTTATAGGCAAAGGTTGTGTCATCGGGCCGAATACGATTGCGCAAGATATGATCATCGGAAATAACTGCGAGATCCTGGCCGCAGTGATGGATCACGCAGTCGTCGAAGACAATGTGGGCATTGGTCCTTTTGCCCGGCTGCGGAAGGGAGCGCGCCTGTGCAAAGGTGTCCACATGGGCAATTTTGGCGAAGTAAAAGACTCCACCCTTGGACCGGGGACAAAGATGGGGCATTTCTCCTACCTCGGGAATGCCACCATTGCTGAAAATGTCAACATAGGGGCAGGTACAATCACTTGCAATTATGACGGTGTCCATAAGAACCCTACTGAGATCGGTGAAAACGCTTTTATCGGCTCAGACACCATGCTGGTTGCGCCTGTAAAAATAGGAGCGCGTGCCAAGACTGGTGCCGGGGCAGTCGTGACGAAAAATGTGGAAGCGGATACGTTGGTGGTCGGTGTGCCGGCGCGTCCGATTAGGAAGTTGAATGAGGCCAAGCATGACAGCACTGACTGATCAAGAACGCCGCGCCTTGATTGACCTGGCCAATGAAGCCCGCCACCTGGCCTATGCGCCTTATTCGAACTATCCCGTCGGTGCCGCCCTGCGTACAAAGTCCGGCCGCATCTTCACAGGCTGCAATGTGGAGAACGCTGCCTATCCCACGGGCATCTGTGCGGAGCGAGTCGCTATTTTCAAGGCCGTATCGGAAGGAGAAAGGGATTTTGAGGTCATCGCAATCGCCACCCCTAACGGCGGTTCGCCATGCGGTAGTTGCCGCCAGGTAATGGCAGAATTCGGGCTGGATACAATCGTACTGATTGGTGACAGCGAAGGCCGCGTTGTGCAAGAAACGACTGTCGACGCATTGCTTCCGGCGGCATTCGTCCCGAGGGATTTAGAGAAGTAGGCATGCGGGATTCCCGCCGGCATGTATGGGTAATTTTGTTTTTTGCTTATGAGTGAAGCCCGTTCTTTCCGTGTTGAGGCTATCGTGCTTCGTCATGCAGATTGGGGGGAGGCTGACCGCATGCTCACCCTTTACACGCGCGAACGCGGGAAAGTGCGTGCCATCGCCAAAGGCGCTCGCCGGATCCGTTCTCGCAAGGCGGGGCATCTGGAGCCGTTCACGCGTGTAACCCTGCAGTTGGCAAAAGGCCGCGACCTGCTGATTGTTACCCAGGCAGATACGCTGGATGCATATCTCCCCTTGGGTACCGACCTGGTCAAGACCGGATACGCCTCCTATGTGGTAGAACTCCTGGACCGCTTCACTTACGAAGATGAAAGTGAAAACTATCCCATCTTCGGCCTCCTGACCGAAATACTAAACCGTATTGCTGTTGAAACGGATCCCTGGCTGGCGATCCGTTACTACGAAGTACGGCTGCTGGATTTCCTCGGTTATCGTCCGCACCTGTTCGAATGTGCCAATTGCGGGAAAAAGATCCAGCCGGAAGATCAGTATTTTTCCCCTTCTGCAGGCGGGGTGCTATGTCCAAAATGCGGTGCCGGGCTGCCCGGAGCCTGGCATATATCGATGGATACGCTCAAACACTTCCGCCATTTCCAGCGCAGTTCATATGCAGAGGCAAAGCGCGCCCGTCCCACCCATGAAGTGCAGGACGAACTCGAAACCTTGATGCAGAAATATTTCACTTACTTGCTCGAACGCGGATTGAATTCCCCGGCATTTATCAAAAAGATCAAAAATTGAAAAACGAACCTAGGTGTCCGTTCTTTTTTGGCGTTCTTGTCTTTGCGCCCATCCGATCATAAAGGTCTGCATGACCCATTCGATGATCGGACCGAGATTGCGCCAGCAAAAAGCTTGGATATGGTTGTTGCGCAACCTGTAAAAGAGCTTGGCCAGCCAGGTGCGCCGGCGAAGGGCCTTGCCAAGTTCAGACCGCAGAAGACTCCGTTTGTAGTCCCGGAAAGTGAAATCTTCCTGGACAAATGCTGCGCGGATGGCCTTCGCTGCAATTTCCCCGTAACCCAACGCAATGCTGATACCTTCCCCAAAGAGTGCATCTCCACCCGCCGCATCTCCCACCAGCAAGATACGCGGGGCTGAAAAAATGCTCTTTGCCTCAAACCATCGCAGAGGATGGCCTTCCAGCTTGTAGGAGTCAAGATTGTAACCGTGGTGGCGGAATTCATCCGCCAGGGCTTCACGCAAAGAGATATCTGTTTTGACGGGATAGACATTGCTATCGTAGATCCCGCGCATGCGCACCGCCTGTCCGTTTTCCAGGGCAGGGAAATCCCATGAATATCCCAGGATCCCGCCTGGCACATAAAGAAAATCGAAATAGGAATCAGCCTGGATATGGAAAGATTTTCCCGGCTGTGGCTTGGTGACGACTTCCAGCAGGCGGGCGGTATGGGTTTTTTCTTGAGCGACGACTGCCCTGCGGACAACGCTTTTGGACCCATCCGCCCCGATCACAACGGAAGCCCGGTATTCCCCTCGATCGGTATCCAGGACCACTTCCGGCCCACTGGCAGTCAGGCTTTTTACGGTCGTATCTTCCTGAATGAGAAAACCACGCTGGCGGGCATTATCGGCCAGCCAGGCATCGAATTCGTGCCGGCGAATGGTGCGAAAAGCGATGCTGCCTCTCTTCTCCCCCCGCATCCTCATGCCTTTGCCATCATAATCAAAATGGGCCCAATCTATGTCGCAATGAGGAATTTCAGTGACATCCAAACCTAGATTGCGAAGCAGTAATTCGGCATCTGGCAAGATGCCTCCGCCGCAAAGTTTCGGGCGCGGATGATGGGCCTTTTCCAGGATCAGTGTCCGCGCCACCATTTCTGGCGCAATTTGTGCCAGGTGAAGGGCGGTGGAGATGCCTGCCGGACCGGCTCCTACAATGATCACATCGTAAAGGTTTGGGTTTCCCATGCCGGGATATTTTAAGGGTTAATCAAGCGAACAACAAGTATCCCTTTCCAACTTTGGCCATTCTGGTTCAAAAAAGCATTTTAATAAACACAAGGGCAGCAATAGTGCTGCCCTTGAAGGTTTTTAATAGATATAGCTTATCTAACTACGATTGTGAAAGGGTGATATTCAACCGGTTCGCCAGCGGGGAAATATGTTTATCAAAAAGGGCCTCGAGGTCGGGTTTTGGGCTGGCGAGAATGTCATCCCATAAGTTGGGGATTGCATGAGCAAGGCGGTCTTCGATGAGCCCCCATAGACCCAAGTTCGGCAGCGACCTTCCGGTTTTTAAGGCTTGTAAGACGATTGGATAAAGGGATGGATGGGGGAGAGGAAAAGTATCCAATGAATTGAGTCTTCCGGGCAGCAGGCCGATCGATTTGGGGAATGCAGTCTGGAATTCCCTGCTGGTGAGATGGGCTATCAATTCCAGGGCAGCGGCAGATTGGTCGCTTTTTTGCCAGATGATCAGGCTGGAACCACCCGTATAAGAACATCCCAATGGACTGGCCAGCCCAAAATTGGCGGCCACTTCGGGCGTTTGGGTGATGGAATTGATGATACTCCAGGGCCCGCTGATCGTAACTGCGGCTCTACCGCTAATAAACATTCCATCCGCATCCCGCTCCTCAAGATTACGCATTTCCTTCGATAAGAAACGGTACAGGCTAAAGAAAGAAATAATGGCCGCACGAACCTTGGGCCTGTCGAAGAGAACGACTTTATTTTGAGTGTCGACCAGGTCTTCTCCGGTCTGCCAGACCCACATTGCCAGGTTGTGGACATTGATATAAGAACGGCGTGTCGGCACAACCCAGGGAGAAGGAATACCGGCCTCCAGAAGCAGTTGAAGGGTTTGCTCGAACGCTGCCGGAGTTTGGAAGGCATTTTCTTCTTTTATGTGTGCTTTTGCCAGCAAATCCCGCCGGTAGCAAACCAGGCTGAGGTCGGTAAGCCAGGGAATTGCCCAGACCACCCCCAAAGCGGTGCCGCTCTTCCATACTCCCGGGACATATGCTTCTTCACTACCAAGACTACGAACCTCGCTTGCAGAGAAAGGACGAAGGGTGTTCATCGAAGCGAAGTCGTTGACCCAGGTGGTGCCAATCTCTGACACATCCGGATTGCCCCCATAAATGGACATGCGCATAAAATCAGACCAGCCGGTGCTGTAATCGAGTTCCTGAAAGGCAATATCCAAACCCCGCGCCTTTACGAACTCATTAAGATCGGCCTGGAGATTGGCGGATCCTTCGGCGGAATGCGCCATTGTGGAAAGGGTTATTCTACGCGGCACTTAAATCTCCTTGTCTAAATTATTCTATCATTACATGACAAGGTTTCTCATTGCGACACCATAAAAATCTGCAGTCAACCTTTCAATTCCCGCCGTGCCTTCTCTTGTAGCGAATCGCCCATAATTAAAAAAAACATCTGCCGGCCATTTCTTATTATGGCAAATGGGAATAATAAATTTCACGATTGTGACAAAATAATATTCAGCCGTTGTGTCAGAGGCGTGATGTATTTATCGTATAGCGCTTCCAGGTCCGGCTGAGGGCTGGCAAGAATGTCATCCCATAATACCGGCAATACATTGACGAGACGGTCTTCGATCAACCCCCACAATCCTAGGTTGGGCAGCGAACGGCCCCTCTTGAGCGCTCGCAGCATCAACTGATAAAGAGATGGATCTGGCAAAGGGAATGATTCCAACGAGTCAAGGCGCCCGGGCAGCAGCCCAATTCTTTTTGGGAAATTGATCTGGAAATCCCGGCTGGTCAAGTGAGCGATCAACTCCAGTGCAGCAACAGGTTCGTCAGTCCGGTTCCACATCACCAGACTGGATCCGCCAATGTAGGAGCAACCTACCGGGATTGCCAGACCTATATTGGCGCTTACTTCTGGCTTGCGGGCGCTGCGGATGATATCCCAAGGGCCGCCAATCACAACTGCGACTTTGCCGTCATTGAACATCTGGTCCGCATCCTGATCGGCTAGATGATACATTTCTTTTGGGATGAACTTGTGCAACCGAAGGAAGGAGATGATCGCCGAGCGCACGGCCGGCCGGTCAAACAGGACTGATTTCCCGTCCACATCTACAAAATCTTCTCCGGCTTGCCAGATCCACATCGCCAGATTGTGGACGTTGATGTAAGACCTTAGAGTCGGCACTACCCAGGGCGCGGCGATGCCCGCCTCTTTCAGTTGTTGGAGAGTTTGCTCAAACCGTTCAGGAGTCTGAAAGGCATTTTCTTCTTCGATGCCGGCTTTTGCCAGCAGGTCACGCCTGTAATAGACCAGGCTGAGATCTATCATCCAGGGGATTGCCCATACTGATCCCAGAGACTCGCCGCTGGCCCATATACTCGGGGGAAAAGTTTTCGAACCTCCAAGTCTCTCTATTTCAGTCGCTGAGAAAGGTCGAAAAACACTCATTGCGGCGAAATCATGTACCCATGTAGAGCCGATCTCAGACACATCCAGATTTCCCCCGTAGATGGCCAAACGCTTGAAATCAGACCAGCCGGTTATATAGTCGAACTCCTGCCGCAGAAGTTCAACCCCATTGTCCATTCCATACCGGTCCAACTCTGCCTTGATGCTGTTCGTTTTATCGGCATGGAACATCAACGAGATCATTAATTTCTGCGGCATGTAATTCTCCTGGTGAAATTATTCTAACATGAAAAATCCGGGTTTTCCTCCATGCCAACCCGAACCACTTACGGCCAGGATATTTCCGGGGACTTGTAAAAATTAATACCAAGCATTTCCAGCCGGGCACCTTGATTCGCCAGGCGCAGTTTGTATTCATACCAATTCCGCGCGCTTTGCGGGGTCCAGCCCATCTCTGCATAACCGAGGATACGCGGGAAAGCCATAAACTCCAAATCATCAATCGATTTCAGTGTTTCGGACCAAAGCGGGGCTTCCACACCCAGGATGTAATTTTCGGTTACGCCGTTGACAAGGCCGGCAGGGTCCCATGAGTAGGCTGTTTCGACATTGATATTACCGGCCCAATTCAACCCAAGCGTGGAGGCGTCTGTATATTTCATATCCATATAAGCCTTATCTGCCGGGGACATGATGACTTTTACTCCCTGCTGGATGGACTGCCTGGCAAACCCATCCCCAGGATTCCAATGTTGGATGACAGTGGTGGGCAGGAGGCGGGATTGGGCAATCTCTTCAAAACCGATCATTTGCTTGCCGTTATCTTGGAGAATGGCTTGCACTCTCTGGATGAAATCAATGTAGTCCGGAAGGCTTGTGGCCTGGGTCTCGTCGCCGCCGATGTGGATATACGGTCCGGGCGTCAGTGCAGCCAGTTCGGAAATTACATCTCCTACAAATTTATAGATAACATCCTTGCTCATACAGAGCGAACTGAAGCCCACTTCAATACTGGTATAGAGGTCCGGGGCGATCCCATCACAGGTAAGTTCGGCGTAGGAAGATAGAGCGGCAGTGATATGACCCGGCATTTCGATTTCAGGGATAAGGGTGATGAAGCGGCTTTGAGCATAAGTAACCAGGTAAGCATAATCATCCTGGCTGTAATAACCACCGGCAGTGCCGCCCACTTCCAGGCTGCCGCCATGGAGTGCCAGGTTGGGCCAGGAATTGATCTGGATGCGCCAGCCCTGGTCATCGGCGAGATGCAGGTGCAGGCGGTTGATCTTGTAATAGGCCAACAGGTCGATATAACGGGTAACGTCCTTTACACTGAAAAAGTGTCTGGCCACGTCCAGCATGGCACCGCGCCAGGCGAAACGTGGATAATCCCTGATCTTTCCTGCTCTCAGGGTCCATGGACCAGGCTGGATTGAAGCAGCATCAATGGCAGACGGCAGTAATTGCCGGATGGTCTGGATTCCATAGAAAACACCGGCAGGCCGGTTGGCTATTACCTTTACAAGATCTGGCGTGATGACCAGCTCATAGCCTTCGTCGCCCAGGGCCGGGTCTGTTCCGGAGATGGTCAGAAGAATATTTCCCTTTCCAGATGCACCGGCGGCTGTCTGGACCTGGATGTTGTAGCCGGTGGAAGGATTGATCTTGTCAGCCAGGTATTGACCCACGGCTTTCAAATCATCAGTCCCGTTTTCGATGTAGATGCCGGTTTGAGCAGTGAGATTAAAGGTGCCGTCTCCGGGCTCCACCGATACCGGCCTGGGGATAACGTCTTCCATGCTGGAGGCCGGGACTTGAGGTGTTTCTGTAGGGACGACGATGGCAGTTCCTTGAGGATTCCTCTGCGTAGGAGGGATCTTTGTCAGGATTCCCGCCGGGGAAGCGTTCTTGCAAGAGACCATGATCAAGGTGGCAAGCAAAAGCAGCAAGACCCGCCCCAAACGATTTCGATGCAATCCTTTCATTGGCCTGGTTTTCTCCTCATCTTTAATTCTGACATTAAATTCCTGCCGGAAGCGAACTTGATTTTACCCGATTTCGAAAAGAGGACTTCCGGAAAGGAAGAGGTGTATCTGGATTCCTTGCGAATTAAAAAACCATAACGCCTCGGGTATAATGGCCCAGTTCCATCCCCGGAGGCTGAATGATCAAGGCGCTGATATTCGATTTCGACGGTCTTATTATGGATACCGAATCTCCCGAAGTGGAAGCCTGGGAGGCAATTTACTCCGAATATGGCCGGCAGTTTCCACTACAAACGTGGGTACGCGATGTGGTCGGTTCCACCGCCAATAACTTCGACCCGGCTGCCCATCTGGCGGCCATTTCCGGCGAGAATATCGACCTGGCGGGCCTGCACGCCCGTGCATACTCCCAGCGCCTGGCGAAACAGAGTCAGCTCGCAGCCCTGCCCGGGGTGATGGATTATGTAAAAGAGGCCAAACGCCTCGGTTTGCGGTTGGCTATCGCTTCCAGTTCCCAACATGCCTGGGTGGATGGATACCTGCGCCAGTTGGGCCTTTTTGAAAATTTTCCAGTCAATATTTGCCGGGAGGATGTTCAACACATCAAACCCGACCCTGACCTTTTTCTGGCTGCCCTCGATGGGTTGAAGGTCCGGCCAGACGAGGCACTGGTTTTCGAAGACTCGCCCAATGGCATCCTGGCCGCCAAACGAGCCGGCATCAGGGTGGTGGCGGTTCCCAATCCCGTCACCGCCCATGGAACGATGGGAGATTCCGACCTGCAGATTTCTTCCCTGGCGAGCATGCCGCTGAAAAACCTGCTCGACTACTTCAATTCCGGCATCCGCCAGGAAACCCCCGCAGATATTCCCGCAATCAGGGAAGTGGAAGAGGCTGCTTTCGGCCGGACTGCCGAGGCCGGGCTGGTGGACCTGTGCCGGCAACGCGGCAAGGTGAGCCTTTCGCTGGTGGCCATGCGGGACAAGCGCTTGGCCGGTCATGTCCTTTTCACGCCGGTGAGTCTGGATCCGCCTTGCCCGGGTTGGTTTGGACTGGGCCTGGGACCGGTGGCCGTGCTGCCCGAGTTCCAGCACATGGGCATCGGCTCTAGCCTGATCGAAGCAGGCCTGGAGATGTGCCAGCAGCAAGGCATCGACTTCGTCGTCCTGCTGGGCGATCCTCGCTATTACAGTCGCTTCGGTTTTATCCCTGCAAGTGAGTTCGGCCTGGGGAACGAGTATGGGGTGGAGGCTGAATTCATGGCCCGTGAACTCAAGCCGGGGGTGCTGAGAGGCGCGCAGGGGGTGGTGAAATACGTGGCGGAATTTCGAGAGATGGATTGCTGATAAAGTTGAATGCTGAAGATCTGGGCATTCCTGTACTTCATTCCCCTTGATTCGTTCCGCGGCCTTCCCAAAAGCGTGACTTTAAATTAAAACCCCTGCGCGTGCCTTTTAGTTTACTCAGGGGAGAATTGTTGCCCGGATCGGAAATGTTATAATCTTGCGGAAATCCTCCGATTTTCCGTTGAGGGTGTTATGAATGATCTAAATGCGGATTCAGAATTCAGTTTGCTCTACCCGACTAAAAGTGACCGGCCTGGGGCTGCAAACCGTTGGGGAGAGAATACGGTCGATGATATGGGGCTGGAGCAGCTCGCCTGGACTCTCAGTATCGATAACAAATACCATGATGCGATCAAATTGATCCTGCTGGAATTATGTACCGATATTAATACCATCACGTACAGGCAGGAAATTCTGGATGATTTCTTGAAAAACCCCGCTCTCACCGGCGGTTTGCAGGAACAACTGCCCGTTCTGGCAAAACTGAAACGCTATGCCGAAACAGGTGCGCAAAAGATTCCTCTCCAGGAAACATTAAGCCGGCTGACTGAACTCAATACCTATATCACTTGCGTTCGCAATCTCCAACATATTCTGGCACAGGCGGGTTCGAGTGCCCATTCACAGGGTTTAACCAAGTTTAGCCTCCTGCTGGAGGAGGTTGCTCAGGATCCAACCTTCCTTTCGCTTGAAAAAGGCCTGCCGGATCTGCTGGCAAAATTGAACACCATCCCCAGCATCACCATAGGGATCAACTTGAATTCCGAATTGGTCCCCGTGGAGGCGACATTGCTTGCCATCCACGACAAGCCCTTTAAAGGGGGTACATATTTTGACCGGTTATTGGGCAGAAAAACTGGACGGAAGCCGGACCAGGGTATTGGGCCTATGCACGAAGTACCGCATAAACATATATCAGGGATTGACGCCCGCGTGGTCAAGCTACAAGACCGCTACGACCCTATGCTGGTGCCGCTCTTCAGGGACCTGTACGAAATTTTACGGACGGTGCTGGCGCCGGTGGCGGTTGAGTTGAAACAGTATGCCCAGGTGAATGCCCGCCTTCTTATTCAATTGGAAGCAGAGATTGCTTTTTATTTGGGCGCCGCCGCGCTGATCCAGCGGATGCAGGCAGCCGGATTACCGATGTGCCGCCCGCAGGCCGATCCCATCGATCAACGCATCGGCCAACTCCAGGGAATGTATAACCTGATCCTGGCATTGAGCCTGGCGGATGCAGATATTGAAACCGTCGCCAGCAAGATCGTCTTGAATGAGGTGAATTTTGGCCCGGCCGGCAGGATTTTCATTTTGACCGGACCCAACCAGGGCGGGAAGACGGTCTATACTCAGGCGGTCGGGTTGTCGCAAATCTTGTTCCAGGCGGGCTTGTATATACCCGCCCAGGCTGCCCGTATGAGTCCGGTGGATGGTATTTATACCCATTTTTCCAGGCTTGAAAAGACAGATTCTGGTACGGGCCGCCTGGCGGAGGAGGCGGAACGCCTCAATAATATCTTTCGTTCGATCACGGATAAAAGCATGGTATTGCTGAACGAATCACTCTCCAGCACCAGTCCGGGTGAGAGCCTCTACCTGGCGCGGGATATCGTGCATGCCTTGCGGCTTTTCGGCGTGCGCGCTATTTACGCCACCCATCTGCATGAGCTGGCTGAGGACTTGGATTCGGTCAACGCCGAAGTGAAGGGCGACAGCCGCGTGGTCAGCCTGGTGGCGGGAGTGGCCATGGCGGGGGAGAAAAAGAGGCGGGCGATGATAATGTCGTGTCTACCTACGAGATAAAACCGGGGCCGCCGCGCGGCCTGAGTTACGCCAAAGGGATTGCCGTCCGCTATGGGATCAGTTTCGAGCAGTTGCAGGAGCAGTGGCGAGAACGGCAGAAAAGTGGAAAAGATCAGCCTGAGGGTGGCTGATAGGGCAACGGAATTTTAAGGATACTTTTGCCACATATGCAGGGGGATCGGCATGCCGCCGGGAACGCATTAGAGGCTCCCGATGAGATTGAATTAGAATTCGGCTATGGTGGTATTGAAGGCCCGCGTGCTCAACTCGGTCAATGGTAAGGGGGCCAATTTTTCCGAGATGACCTCCACTCCCCAGGGACCGGCATAGCCCATTTTCTGGACGCAATCGATCAGACCGCGAATATCGTACTCGCCTTCGCCGCAGAACTTGCGGTTGGCAGGGTCGTGATGAGGGCTGCCGGGCAGAGTCCCGTCGTTTAGCTCAACATTGATCAAGTTTTGGAGAGGAATACGGTTTATTTCCTCAAAGGTCATGCCAAGATTGGCCACCTGATAAATGTCAATGATGAGCCCGCCATTCCGGGCCCCGGCGGTTTCCACCAATGAGATGGCCTCCTTGAGATTGTCGATCATGGCGCAGCCCATGATCTCGAAACCGATGGTGGCGCCGTAATTCTCCGCCTCAGCGCATAAGGCCGCAAAAGCCTCAACGATAAGGGGCATGGGACAGGTGGAATTGTAAAAGTCGCCTATTTTGACATGCTTGGCGTGCAGCGCTTCGGAGGCCTCGAACAAGCGATGCTTGCGGCTGTCCGCTTCTGATTTCCTGGCACCATCGAGAAACCAGTCGGTGAGAAACTCCAGCTCGACGTATTTCATGCCATTGTCGTCCAGGATTCTTCTCATTTCTTTAAGAGTTCTAAACTGGAGGATATGCTCCAGGTCGGTATGCCAGATCCCAATGCCCTTAAAACCGGCCTTGGCGGCAGCTTGGACCCGGTCTTTAAAATCAAAGCGGCTTATTTCACCCTGGCCAGGAAATATGCCGGCGGTGGTCCAGTAAAGACTCATCAAGTCCACGTTGTTGTTCATCCTATTTTCCCTTGAAAATATTATGCAATTGAGGAAATATGCTGCAGGCGCGAGCGGCGGACACGCCAGTCTCAGTAATGGGGTCAGGCATGAGCTCAGGAGACGGCAGCGTTTATCAAGGCCGCCGTAGCTGTCGGATCGGCCACCTCGATGACCAACTTCTGGTATCTCTCGTGAGCGAGATCGACAACGATGGTATGGTCAGGGCGGCTGACATCCCAAAATACCCGGCCGCCATCCTGAAAGAAGGTCCCTGCCCTGAAGATGTTGGGGATATCCGTGCCGGCCAGCTTGAATCCCTGGAACCATCCCATGGCAGGATTCGTATCCACGTGGGCTGCTCGGATATGAGCTATTGGAATCTCAAGGCGACTCTGCAGGGACCAGAGCTGATCCAACTCTTTGACTTCAAAGACGACCCTGTCTGCCTGAATGGATACGTCAATCATGAAAACCTCCTCTGGAAAAGGAACCGACGAGACTCTATTTGTTATTATCGCGCATATCTGGAAATGCGCCGAGGTCGAGGGCGGGGGAGGTACGCCGCCAGCGTCCCAAATCCCGACTTTATGAAAGCCCTGCCATTAAAATGGCGCAGAATTTTTGCCGCGTTTGTTGTAAAATTAAGCCAAATGATGAGCAATATGAACTCCCTTCCACAAGATGTGAAAGCATTTTGGCAT
The DNA here is from genome assembly GCA_963831885.1 of uncultured Chloroflexia bacterium. Taxonomy (GTDB): domain Bacteria; phylum Chloroflexota; class Anaerolineae; order Anaerolineales; family Villigracilaceae; genus UBA877. The sequence goes on from CAWHSJ010000010.1 coordinate 521,429, forward strand.
CAACTTCTCGCACCCTACCAGGTTTCGGATGCCTGGCGTAGTATATGGCAGTTGGCGAATACGCTGATTCCCTACTTTACATTGTGGGCGCTGATGTTTCTCAGCTTGAAGGTCTCCTACTGGCTTACATTGGTATTGTCGCTGCCGACGGGGGGGTTTATGGTGCGGGTTTTCATTATTTTTCACGATTGCGGTCATGGTTCCTTCTTCAAGTCCAAAAAGGCCAATGAGATTGTCGGCGCCGTCACTGGCATCCTGACGTTTACCCCCTGGCACCGTTGGTGGCATGACCATGCCGTACACCATGCCACGGCTGGCGATCTTGACCGGCGCGGGGTGGGGGACGTGTATGTCATGACGGTCAAAGAATACCTGCAGGCGCCCTGGTGGAAGAAAGCCGCCTACCGATTAATGCGCAATCCTTTCGATTTATTTGTGATCGGTGCGCCAATTGTTTTTGGAGTGACCCAGCGCATCCCCGGGCGGAAGGATGGCAAACGCGAACGGGCCAGCGTCTGGTGGACAAATCTTGCCCTGGTATTATTGATCGGTCTGCTTATCTGGCTGGTCGGATGGAAGGCATATTTATTAGTGCAGGCTCCCATCTTCCTGCTCGGAACGTGGACGGGGGTCTGGTTGTTCTACGTGCAGCATCAATTCGAGGGGGTATACTGGGAAAGACACGCCAAATGGAATTTCTTCGAGGCAGGGTTGAAGGGATGTTCATTCTACAAATTACCTCGCTTGTTGAAGTGGTTCACCGGGAATATTGGCTTTCACCATATTCATCATTTGAGTGCCAGGATCCCCAATTACCGGCTTGAAGAATGTTATCGGGAAAACCCGGTGTTGCAGCAGGCCAAAACACTGACTTTGCTCTCCGGTTTTAAGAGTATGAGTCTGCGGCTTTATGATGAAAGCAACCGGCAACTGCTGGGGTGGAAGGTTTTGAAGCTATACCGCCAGGACAAACTAAAGACAAATAGTGGGAACGGCTGAGAGTGCCAGTCTCCTGCGTTTTATAACAGACTTCCTATATTGAGGTATAAACCCTTGCCTCGATCGTTCCGGCTCGGGGCTTATTCCTTCTTCAAAGGCAGGTTGGAGCCGCAATAGGAACAATTGGCCGTGCGCGCACCGGTCCACTTTACTTCCTGCCAGCGGACAGGGGCACCGCATCTCGGGCAGACGGGGGGTAATAACTCGAAACGGTCATCGAAGGCACCCGCCGCAGGGGCGGCTGGCGAAGGTGCGGATGGCGGAACGGGTATGGCGGGGGTGGGGGCGGGCGGCTGTTCTTCCTTCTCGAAGGCATGCGGGGCGAACTGCATCAACAACCCTTCCAGGACCAGGCTGAGGGCACACAGGACGAGGATCCCCGGCCACCACCAACCTTTCAAGAATAAAACCGCCAGTCCGATCATCCATACGGCTGCATGCAAATTACGCCAGGGGCCGACCAATTTTCGCTTTTGCTCATGTCTGTTCATATCAAGCCTGCCTTAAAGTATACGGAATAGCGCGGGTAAGGTTACTTCCGTCACCCTGGTAGCTCCTTGGTTTATATGATCAAGGCTACCAGAATGAGATTGCAAATCGTCGCCGAGACCAGGCTCGGCCAAATGCTATCCGTTCGTGAGGCGGCCCAACCACCGAACAGGCCAATTCCCACGAACGTATAAACCACAGCATAGAGTATGCCCTGGAGTGGCGGGAGGAAAAAAGCAACCGGCAGATTGGGGATCGTAAACAACAAGGCCTGGATGAAGATGGCCCAGACCCCTCCCCAACGCCGCTTAAGAAGTTGCAGGAGCCAACCCCTAAAGAAAAGCTCTTCACCGAAAAGCGTGACCAGGCCGCTATAAAGCAGCATCGAACCCAACCCAGGTATTTTAGGAAAGCGGAGTAACCAGGCGAAGGTCGTATCCGGCGTCTGACCGGCCAGGGCTGCCCCGAGCAACAGACGGTAGGTATGTGACCACGACTCAAATAACAACATCAGCAGGAGCAGCCCGCCCAGGTTGATGATAGCTGCCGGGGCCAAATCACGCCAGGAAATGGAGCGGAAGCCGACCCGGCCGGCATCTTTCGATAAGAGCACGGCTATCGATGGGACCAGGATCCAGGCGGCGGTGAAAATGGGGAAGGCGCCTTTAAGCAACTGTGTAATCGGCAGCAGGACTGCCAGGGCCAGCAGTGCCCAAACCACAAAGATAATTACAGGAATTTTCAACCTGGATGAAGACATTTCTTTATGCTATGCGTCCGATGGGCCTGGCTGCCAGCCTGCAGCCGCGGCCCACTCTTCGGCCGGCAGGTAGATCAGATCCACCGCCGGGTCCTTGACCACTGAATAGACCGTCCGGTCAGGGATCTGCCCTGCGAGACGGCGTTTCAGCTCAGCATAGGCCTCGGCGGTTGCCGGGTGGGTGCGCAGATAATCGCGGAACAGCAGCGGGTAGCGTTGGTTGGGCCGGCCTGGAACGCGCACATGGGTATGGGTGGGCCGCTGGCCTGCCGGTGGGTCGAAAACCCACTTTCCCCAATCGCTATCCGGCCCTGTTGCAAGAGGCGGCCGGTGGTCCCCGGAGAAATCTTCCCGCCAGGTATATCCAAGGGCTGCCATGGCTGATAATAGCTCCTGGTCTAGGGCCGCCACCGTGACTTGGATATCGATGATATCCTTGGCAGCCAACCCCGGCACGGAGGTGGAACCGATGTGGTCGATCCGTAGCGCCAGCGGTCCCAGGCCCTGGCGGAGTACCGAGGCAATAGCGAGAAACTCCGCCGGCCAGGTGCTCTTATAAGGGACAATTTCAACCATCGTCTTCCCAATCCGTAGCCATAGTGAACACCGGGCGACCTTGCATCACCTTTTTCAGGTAAGGGATTCCTTCATCGTTCGCATCTGCACTTCTATGATCCGCGAGTTGGAAGACTGGGTGCAAGCCAACAGGACCGCGCCGGCCACGTCCTCCGGGTCCAACATGCCGGACTCGGCCACGCCTTGCTCGGTGCGTCCCTTCCCCAGAGCAAACTCCGTCTTGACCCCACCCGGACAAATGACACCCACCTTGATGCCATGCGGGCGGAGCTCCTTGTCGAGCGCCTGCGCAAAACCCACCTGGGCAAACTTGGTAGCACAATAGACGGCTTCACCGCCAAAGCCATAAATCCCTGCCATGGACGAAATCATTAATATGGTTCCCGAGCCCTGCTCTATCATCACCGGGACGGCATGACGGGTGAATAAAAAGGTGGAGCGGACATTGGTATCCATCATTTCATCATATTCGGCGGCACTGGTATCCACCAGGTTTTTATAGTTGCCTGTGCCGACGTTATTGATCAGGATATCCAGTCTGCCGAATGTTTGTACAGCCCTGGCCACACATTGCGAGGCGGTCTCTTCCTGAGATGCATCGCCGACAACACTGATGGCTTTGCCTCCGGCCTGACGGATGGCTGCTTCCAGTTCTTCCAACCGATTTTGGCGACGCGCATTCAGGACCAGGTTTGCGCCTTCCTGTCCCAGGGCCAGCGCGCTGGATCTGCCTATTCCCGAACTGGCGCCTGTAATCACGACCACTTTCCCAGTTAATTTTTCGGCCATATTATTTTGTTCTCCCTATTTCAAGAGTTGAGCATGATCAGGATACCCGAATTATATTCCATTGATAGCCCCACAAAGTCATGCCAGCTTTTCAGTATGGAAATCGATTAAACCGTTCCTTCAAAGTCGTCCGCCAAAGTCGTCCGCCCAGAGCGTGGCAACCGCAACCTTTAGATCCATGTTAGCTCCCTTTCCACCTTTCGCAAGAACCCGTTTCCTAAAAGGAAACGGGTTCTTGACTATTGCCGGATGTGATAATTTCCCACTGCCACCCATTTGTAGGTGGTCAGCTCGCGCAGGCCCATGGGGCCGCGCGCGTGCAGCCTCTGGGTGGATATGGCCACCTCCGCCCCCAGCCCGAACTGGTTGCCATCGGTGAAGCGGGTGCTGGCATTCACGTAGACCGCCGCCGAATCGACTTCATTCACCCAACGGGCGGCGTTGCCGGTATCCGCGGTCAGTATCGAATCAGAATGGCCCAGGCTGTGTTTGTTGGTGTGGGCAATGGCCTCGTCGAGGCCTTCCACTACCTTCAGGCCCAGCACCAGCGACATCCACTCGGTATCGAAGTCCTCCGCGCCGGCAGGGTCGACCAGGTTCCTCAGGGCCGGATCGAGGCTCTTGAGCATGTCGATGGCCCTGGGGTCAGCCCGGAAAGTGACTTCGTCTTTGGCCAAAAATTCCACCACGCGTGGCAGGAAGACCTTTGCCACGGCCGAATGAACCAACAGGGTGTCCAGCGAGTTGCATACGGATGGCCGCTGGGTCTTGGCATTCCGGATGAGGGGTAATGCGGCTTCCAGGTTGGCGCTCTCGTCCACAAAAATGTGACAGATGCCAGTCCCGCCGGTGATGACGGGGATCTGGCTGTTCTCACGACAGAACTGGTGCAGGCTGGCCCCGCCGCGGGGGATGATGATATCCACATATTCATGCAATTTCAGGAGTTCGAGCACCAGTGAGCGGTCGGGGCTGTCGATGAATTGGACTGCCTCGGGCGGAAGCCCTGCCTCTGCCAGCACGGAATGGATCAGCATGACCAGCGCCCGGTTGGTGTGCAGGGTTTCGCTTCCACCCCGCAGGATCACGGCGTTGCCGGATTTCAACGCCAGGCTGGCGATATCCACGGTGACATTCGGGCGGGCCTCATAGATCACTCCCAACACCCCCAGCGGCACGCGCTGCTTGTGGAGCTTCAGTCCATTCGGCAAAGTTGTTTCATCGAATTTTTCACCGACCGGGTCTGGCAGGGAGATGGTCTGGCGCAGCTCGGAGGCGATGCCGGCCAGGCGGGAAGGGTTCAGGGTGAGCCGGTCGAGCAAGGCCGTGGAAAGACCGGCCTTTTGGCCTTCGGCGACATCCTGGCCATTGGCAGCCAGGATGGGGACGGATTCCGCCTCCAGTCTTTCGGCCAGAACAGCCAGAGCCGCATCTTTCCGTTCGGTGGAGACCTGGCTCAGGATACGGAAGGCCTGGCGGGCCTCTTTACCCATTTCGATCAACATAGGACACTCTCCAAACCAAGCGAGGAGGTGGCTTGCCTGCACTGCAAGGTTCGTAATGCGAGACCCTGGGAAACGCATCTAGGGCAGGCAAGGTCGGCGGAAAAACACCGCCTCGCAATGACCTGCAAAAATATTTATGATTTTAAGAAACTTTGCTACAACAGGACCAGGTTATTGCGGTGGATAACTTCATCGTCATAATCTGAACCAAGGATGGCTTCGATCTCCTTGGATTTTTTTCCAACAATGCGGCCAAGCTCTGCGGCGGTGTAGTTCACCAGGCCGCGGGCCACCTCGCTGCCGCCTGAGTTGACCACCCTGACCGTGTCGCCGCGGTCAAACTTCCCTTTTAAGTCCGTGATCCCCACCGGCAAAAGGCTGCCGCCCTTGCGGAGGGCTTTTTCGGCGCCGGCATCCACGCTAAGGGTGCCATGGATATTATTTCCGCCTGCCAGGATGAAGCGTTTGCGGCTTTCCATGGTAGTGGTCAGGGGTGAGAAGCGCGTGCCGATGGATTCACCTGCCACCAGGCGGGTGAGCACGTTTTCTTCATCCCCCGCCGCGATCACCACGGTTACACCCGAGCGTCTGGCCAGATCGGCTGCCTGCAGCTTGGTGAGCATCCCACCCGTGCCCAGCTTTCCGGCCGCGCCTCCGACCGCTCTCCAAATGGATTTTGGAATGGTGGGCGTGGTGATATCGCCGATCAGCCTGGCTGAAGCGTCGGTGCGGGGGTCGGAGGTAAAAAGCCCGGGTTGGTCGGTCAGCATCACCAGCAGGTCGGCCTCAATGAGGTTGGCCACCAGGGCGGATAAATTATCGTTATCCCCCAGGCGGATCTCTTCGGTAGCAACAGTGTCATTCTCATTAACGATGGGGATGACCCGCTGGGCCAGGAGAGCGCTGAGGGTGTTGCGGGAGTTGAGGTAACGGGACCGGTCGGCCAGGTCGGTCTTGGTAAGCAATACCTGCGCTACTACCAGTTTATAAATATCAAAGAGTTGTTCGTATAGGGCCATCAGGCGGGGTTGCCCGACCGCGGAAAGCATTTGCTTGGCGGGGATATCCTTGGGAAGCCGCGGAAAGGCCAGGCGTTCCCGCCCGGCGGCCATGGCCCCCGAGGAGACCAGGACAACCTGGCAGCCCTGGCTGTGCATTTGGGCCATCTGGCGGACCAGGTCCACCATGCGGGCGGGGGAGAGGGCAGATGTCCCGGCCGTGAGGGTGGAAGTGCCCAACTTGACCACAATGCTTGTATAGGCATTTGAGTTCATGTTGGGGGCTAGTTTATCACAAGAAAGGAGAAAAGAAACAAAAAGGTAAACAGGGAATCAGATAATAAGGCAATCAGGGAGATGAAAGGAAAGAACAGTGAGCAGTGAGATGAGGTTTACGTAGAATCTTTGGATGTGTCATCGGCCGTTTCCAGGTGGAAGCGGTGAAGGATGCGGTGGAAGACCGGCGCAAAGATGATCCCCACTGCCACGAGAAATACCATGCCGGAATAGAGGGCATAAAAGGAGGCAAAAAGTTTCCCGGCGTCTGTATGCAGGGCATCCACGGGTCCCATGCCGCCGAGGAGCATGGCCGCATTGACCAGCGCGTCGATCCAGGCGAGCCCTTCCAGGAAGTGATACCCCAAAACCCCCAGGAGGAGCGAGCCCACGATGACCGCGACGGCCACTCCCGCGTGCAGGAGGATGCGCCGGATGAACGCCAGGCGGGGGAGCAAAGGTTGACTGCGGTGCTCGTACATAGCAACCTCCTATCCGAATACTTGCAGTAATTCCGTTTGAGCGTCGGGGGCGAAAAGCCTGACGTAATGCTCGATGTCGCCGAGATGATCCGCCACGGCCAGTACATTGATGCCGGCGGGTGCATAGGTGGTGTAAACCACGTTGCGCGTGGATGGCTTGATCTGGCTGCGTTGGTCCGGGCCGTAAATGATATTGGAGATAATGCCTTGCCCGTCCAGGATCATCATATCGCCGGGTTTGACCTGCTGGACCTCGCCGCGCATGAGCGTGTAGGTCTCGTTACCGGTGGTGACATCCAACCGCAGCGGCAGTTGCAGGCTGTCCAGGTCATGCCCGGCGGTGAGGAGCATGTTTTTCACCTCCGCCATGAACATGGCTTCCACCAGACCCGCTACGCTGGGAATGGATTTGCCCTTGAACAGGATTGACTCGAGCTGAAGCTGGACGTGATAAGTCTTCTTGAAGCGCTTGTAGTACTCGCCATAGACCTGTAATGCCGGGAGCTTTTCGAGCCGGCTGCGGTCGAGGCCGCCATAGTGGATGCGCAGCTGCTGCACAATCTCCTCTTTATGGCGTGCGAGATCCTCATGAAAGGCAGGGTTGGTGACATTGCGCATGGCGAGAACGCCGGCGTGGGCGCCGGGGAAAGCGGAGTTCCATTCATTTGTAACTTCGAATAAATTTGCCATATCGTTTTTTATGAGAGATCTGAATATTTGGGGACGGGAATATATTGATCAGGATTGGGAAGATTTTATCAGAAGTATTGCGAGGCGGGGGAGAAGAATAATACTGAATAAGGAAATAAAATCATAAGGCCCCCTCCACCGGCACTACCCTTCGACTGCATTGAGCGGGATTGGAGAAAAGGATTTGATCGGCTGGATTCGTATAGGATGCAAGGAGGAAGACCCTTAAATTGATAAATTTCCGTCAGAATTTAATGCTCAGCTAATCAATCCCTTGACGATGCTTTCCCGTGGGGGTATAACCGCCTTCGCAAATTGAAACCTCGTTAGGCGAGGCGTCTGCGTGGAAAACAAGCCATTGCCCCGAAACGTCGAGAGACGCCAAGGGGTCAACCAGGCCGGGCCGGCTCAAGGCCCTGCTCGATGTGGCTGGGAAGCAAAACCCTTACAGCCCGCAGTGCCAAAGCTCAACCAGAGAGGCCGGCCCGCAACGATAATGCGGTCCTTTGATTTACGTGCCCTCTGGTGTAATACAGAGGGCTTTCTTTTTGCCATCATGCCAGGCGAAGCAGATCTCCGCCTAATCCAAAACATGGTGAGAAAGGATGTGAGCGCATGGATTCAGATAGTCATAGTCATCATCCAGACTGGGCGAAGGTTTTTTCGTTCCGAGGCCGTATTTTCATGCGCTTATCTCCTAAGACCTGCCTGCGGTAATCGAGCCAGGTTCGATCCGGGGCAAACGCAAGGCCCTCCCGGAACGCCGTCCTTCGCCGCGAAGGCGGCTTTTTTGTTCGTTACCTTCGCAAAGAGAAAACCTTTTTTACCGAATTTTTTTGGAGGTAATCATGAACAACATCCTGGCCATGAAAAATAATTTCCACCACTTCTGGGGACAATGGTGGAAAAGAATCCTGTTGTTTTTGTCCGTCTTTGGTCCGGCGACCATCACCGCGATGGCGGATAACGATGCCAGCGGAGTCGCCACCTATGCTGTTGCCGGTGCGAAACTGGGATATCCGGTCCTGTTCCTGCTGGTGATTGTTACCATACTCCTTGGCGTGACCCAGGAAATGGGCATCCGCCTGACGGTGGTCACCCGCAAGGGACTTGCCGACCTGATCCGCGAACAGTTCGGTATACGCGCGGCAGTGTTCATGTTTGCCGCCCTGGTGATTGCCAACATGGGTATCCTGCTGGTCGATGCCACGGCAGTAAAAGTCACCGCCGAGATTTTTAAGCTGCCGCCCGCTCCCGTCGTCATCCTGGTCATCGGTTTGTCTTACTTGATGATTGTCAAGGGCAACTATAAATTGACCCAAACCTTTATGCTGGTTACCTGCCTGTTCTTCCTGGTTTATATCTTTTCGGCAGTCAAGTCCATGCCGGATTGGAAATTGGCTGTCGGCAACCTGCTCTACCCGCACGGGGTAAAACTCACGCCACAATATTTGAAAGATTATCTGATTATCGGCATGGGCGTGTTGGGAACCACCATAACGACCTGGGGACAATTCTTTATCAGCAGTTTTTCCCAGGACAAAAAGATCGAGAAAGGCAAGGTGGGATTCGCGCAGGCTGAAACTTATTGGGGCGCTTTCCTGACAGATTTCTTCTCGTTCTTTATGATCGTGGCCACTGCAGCGACGCTGTTTGTCCACCAGATCCAGCTCCAATCGGGTGAACAAGCGGCTATGGCCATCCAGCCCTTTGCCGGGAAACTGGCCGGCACACTGTTCGGGATTGGTATTTTGAATGCCGGCTTCATGGGCCTTGTGGTGGTTTCGCTTTCGACCGCTTACGCTTTCGCCGAGTTCTTTGGCGTCCCCGGCAGCCTGAACAACTCCTTCAAAGGCAGCAAATCTTTTTACTTCATTTTCTTGTTGCAACTGGTCATTGCAGGAGGCGTTGCCTTGTTCCCCCAGGTGTCGTTGTTCCAGATCATTATTGCCACCCAGGTGATCAGTGCCTTCACTCTGCCCCCGGTCTTCTATTACCTGATCAGGTTGACCGGTAACCGGAACCTGATGGGCGGGTTCGTCAACAATGCCTTTCAGAAATATTTCGCCATTGGCTGCACTGTGGTCATTATGGTTGCCGCGGTATTCACGGTGGCGACCATATTCTTCAAATGGGCTTAAAAAGCACGAACAGCTGGGTGAGGGGGGCACCCAACTGTTCGTGGGGATATATTACATTATATTGATAAAAAATGCAAGAGTAGATGTCTTAATTGTACTTAAGAGTTTTGTAATTTACCCCATAGGGAGGAAAGGCCATTAGTCACAATCGGGTTTAATTGCCCCACAAGACTCTCGAATGATCAATTCTGTGGGGACCACAATTGAGGCAGAATGATTATCTTTGACTTGTTCATTTAGTAATAAAAGTTGCATTGCGTAATATGCCATCTCCCTTTTCGGAACATTCACAGTGGTAAGGCGTGGGCGAATCATTTTAGCCATCTCTATATTGTCGATTGAAACTATGGCGATATCTTGGGGCACTTTGACGCAATTGTCGTGTAAAGCGGCGATAGCGCTTATCGCACTTTCATCATTCGCGGCGAAAATAGCCGTGGGGCGTGGCTGCAATTGCAGAATTTCCACAGTTGCATCATAAGCTGACGATAATACATCCGCCGGGTCGGGGGTAAAAATCAAACTTTCATCATACGGCAGGTTGTAATCCAGGAGCGTTTGTCTGTAGCCGGTCAATCGGGCATCCTGGATGGCCAAAAAAGCGATCCGTTGATGCCCTAGTTTAATGAGATGCTCAACAGCTTGGCGAGCTGCCATAGCCCGATCAAATATAACCGTGGGCCAGCCTTTGATTGGTTCTTCCAGACAAACCACATTATCGACCCGTTTCGCAATCTGATCGAGAATATCTACATAATCCGGGTTGGTAGTGATCATCGCAGGCAGGATTAAGATTAAGGATGAAATTTCATCCCTGTGAATGTTTTTATTGAAGAAAACGGGATCTGTTAATGCCTCGAAGGAACTGAAAAAACGGACTTCCTGCCCAAGGCGGTGAGCCTCTTCAAATAAACCTGCCAAAATGATGTTGTAATAGGGCCTTTCCCACACATCAAAACTTTGTCCCCCTGCCACAATTCCGAGCGTTTTCTGGGCTGATTTTCCACCGAGCTTGAGGCGTTGGGCATGTTTGTTGGGGCGATAACCCAACTCTTGAATAACTGCCAGCACACGCTCCCGCGTTTCTGGTGCAACCTCACGCGGGCCATTGTTGATGACATATGAAACCACCCCGCGGGATACACCTGCCCGTTCTGCCACATCGTTTTGCGTGATGATTGTTTTATCAGACATTTTAACCCGGCCTCATCTTCCAACCCGAATGCTGGTCTGTTGCCAGACCGATCTGTTGATTTATTTTTTCATTAAATTAACTTGACTTTCATCTCAAAATTAGTATAATATTAATTACACGTGATGTCAACACGAGTTGATAAGGGGTTTCACATTTCTAGCGGTAGGGTTCGGCGAGTTCTATTTTGGTTCCAGGTACGTTTGGAAGGATCCAGGCGTACTTAAAAAATTCGTCTCACATGATAGGAGGATCAAAAATGAAACGCTTGTGGTTTACCTTGTTCTCACTTTTGGCCATTGCAACCATGACGCTGACCGCTTGTGGACCAAAAGCAACCCCGGTGGCAACCGCAGCGCCAGCCACTCCGGCGCCGGCGACTGAAGTGCCAACGGTACCGGCCACCGCAGCCCCCGCCGTCACCAGTGCACCTGCGGCTACCTTGAGAATCTGGGCCGACGACACCCGCACGCCGATCCTGCAGTCGCTGGCAGCGCAGTTCCTCAAGGACAATAATGTGGAGCTCGTCGTTGAAGATATTGGCAAAGTCCAGGACATCCGCTCCCAGGCGATCATCGCCATACCCGCCGGTGAAGGCCCCGACATCTATGTTGGTGTCCATGACTGGCTGGGTGCGCTGATTACCAGTGGACTCGTCGCTCCCATCGATCTGGGCGACAAGGCCGCCAGCTTCGTCCCCTCTACGCTGGCAGCTTTCACCTATACCGACGGCAAGCTCTACGGCGTGCCTTACGCCTCCGAGAACATCGGATTGTTCTACAACACCGACCTGGTCAAGACAGTCCCCGCCACGTGGGATGAATTGCTCCAGGCTGGTAAAGCCCTCAAAGATGCTGGCAAGGTTAAATATGCCTTCGCTTTAAACGCGGGGCCGTTGTACAACGCATTGCCGGTCTGGACAGCCAATGGCGGCTATGTCTTCGGCAAGACTGCCAGTGGTGCCTGGAATCCCCAGGACGTCGGCATTGATAGTGCAGGCTTCATCAAAGGGGTTACCTGGATGAGAAAGGCTGTCACAGATGGCCTCGTACCTGAAACCCTCGATTCCGCCGCCGCCGCCGCAATGTTCGAGAACGGCCAGATCCCGTTCTATATGGATGGTCCATGGGATCTGGATGCCATCCGGAAATCCGGAGTGCCCTATGCCGTCGCGACCAGCTTCCCGGATAACGGTGCTCCCTTCAGCGGTGTGCAAGGCTTCTTCGTCAATCCTTACAGCAAAAATGTACTGCTGGCGCAGACATTCCTGACCGATTACATCGCCACCGACGCAGTCATGCAGCAGCTCGCCGATACCGGCAATCGTCCTTCCGCTTTCAAGTCTGTTCTTGATAAGACGTCTGATCCTGACCTGAAAGCCATGGGACAGGCTGGCATTAACGCCATCCCGATGCCGAATATTCCCGAGATGGGGTCCGTGTGGACTGCAACGGATAATGGGATCACCCTGGCTGTGACGGGCAAGCAAGCACCCGATGCTGCCTTGAAAGATGCCGCCACCCAGATTCGCAGCTTGATCGCCGGCGCCCTGGCTGGTATGGTCAACCTGCCTGGTACCTTCCAGGATAAAATTGGCTGCGGTGCCACCTGGGACCCCGCCTGCCCGAAGAGTTCCTTGAAGAAGGGTGATGGTGGGCTCTACACACTCACCGTCCAACTGCCAAAAGGAGACTACGAGTACAAGGTCGCCATGGACGGTGCCTGGACTGTCAACTATGGTTCAGATGGAAAACAGGATGGGCCTAACTACAAGCTCAGCCTGGCTGCCGATAGTGAAGTTACCTTCACCTACGACTCCAACACCCATATGGTGGCAGTCGCAACTAAATAATCAGTTTTCTTGGAATGAAGGCCGGGGATATTTCCCCGGCCTTCTTTTTCATCCCTGTATTACAATGTATTACAAAATGGATACAAGGAGGTGAATGCATGGCTTCCATTTCATCCACAGATATCCGCAAACGACGTGCGGCCTCTTCGAGACCGGTTTTGTCTGGTCTACTGCGAGTGGTGTTCCTTATCGCTGTAGATGCTGCCATAGGTTGGATTATCTCCAAACTGATATCCCTGGGGTATTTTCCATTTGCAGCTGTGCTGCTGGTTATTACGATTGTTGTAAATCTCATTCTTCTACTTAAGAAAGCCTACCCACTACGCTGGATGGTGGTGGGGCTGGTGTTGATGGGATTGTTTGTAATCTACCCGATCATATTTACCATCTGGGTTGCCTTTACAAATTATGGCGAGGGTCATCTCGTCACTCAACAACAGGCGATAACTCAGATCTTAAAAGCGAAATATCTCCCTGAAAAAGGGATGTCTTACTCCTGGACGGCTTATAAGGATCCTCAGGGGAAGTATGCTCTCTGGCTGAAAGACGCGCAGGGAAATGGTTACCTGGCCAAGCCGGGTGAACCACTCAGCCAACCCAAGCCGGGTGAAGCGGGGGTGGGGGAGCTTGATTCCAAGGGTATCCCCAAAACGATCGAAGGTTATCAAAGATTGAGCGGCATCCTGGCTGCTACGGATAAAAACCTGACTGAAATCCTGTTTGGCGAGGCTGGAAAAACCATCCAGATCCGCTCGCCATCCGAAGCCGCAGAGTTATTGCCATTATATCTATATGATTCCAAGCGGGATGTCATGACCAGCCAGGAGACTGGCGTTGTTTATCAAAACATCCGGGGCGCATTTTCATCTCCAGATGGCGTAGTGCTTCAACCCGGTTTCGTCGCAACCATCAGGTTCAACAACTTCAGGGATTTCTTCACCAGTCCCGCTCTGCGGGGACCTTTGTTGGAAGTAACCGCCTGGAACTTTGGTTTTGCCTTCTTCAGCTTGCTGCTGAATTTCTCCCTGGGGCTTGCCATTGCCATATTATTCAATGACAAGTTCTTCCCCTTTAAGAAAATCATCCGTTCTCTCTTGATCATCCCCTACACTGTGCCTGCCCTGATCACCATCCTGATCTGGCGCGGCATGCTGAATCCTGATCTGGGAGTGATCTCCCGCGCCATGCAAAGTCTGTTCGGCTGGTCTCCACCCTGGTTCACCGATGCATGGTGGGCCAGGATCGCCATTCTGCTGGTCAACCTGTGGCTGAGTTACCCGTATTTCATGCTGATCTGCAGCGGGGCGCTGCAATCCATCTCCGAAGACTACTACGCCGCTGCCCAGGTGGATGGCGCCAGCAGTTGGCAGCAGTTCAGGTATATCACTTTGCCGCTGTTGCTGGTCGCGGTCGGACCCTTGCTGGTGGCCTCGTTCACGTTCAACTTCAACAATTTCAATTTAATCTACCTGTTCAATGCGGGCGGCCCGCCCATTGCCGGTACACCCACCCCGGCCGGGCACACGGACCTTCTGATCAGCTATGTGTATAACCTGGCCTTCTCCGGCAGCCGTGGGATCAATTATGGTTTTGCGTCAGCCATCACGATCGTCATCTTCTTTATCGTTGGCGCCATCACTCTTTTCCAGTTCCGCTATACGCGCATGTGGGAGGAGGTCAGTAAAAATGTCTAGTAAATTTTCCCTTGGACGAGTCCAGAAATCTGCCAGTGCACAGCGCAGGATCAGCATCGCTATTCGCCTGGTTATTGCGGTGATCCTGATCGTTTTTTCGATCTTCCCGGTTCTCTGGATGTTCTCGGCCTCCCTCAATCCAACCGACACTCTGGCCACCCAGACACTGATCCCCAGGAACGCCGGCTTTGGGAACTACCGTGCCCTGTTTAATTCAACTGAATTTCCTTTCTGGAGGTGGTTTTGGAACTCGATCAAGATCGCCTCGATCACCTCCGTGCTTTCGCTTTCCATTACCACCATCGCAGCCTATGCCTTCTCGCGCTTTCGCTTCCGTGGCCGGGTAACCATGCTTAAGGCGCTCTTGCTCATCAATGCATTCCCCACCCTGCTGGCTCTCGTCGCCACCTTCCTGATGATCTCCCAGCTGGGGGATGTTATCTCCTTCCTGGGCTTGAACACCCATGCGGGTCTGATCCTGGTGTACCTGGGTGGCGCCATGGGGATTAACATCTGGCTCATGAAGGGTTTCCTCGACACGATTCCGCATGATATAGATGAATCCGCCATGGTGGAAGGAGCCAGCGATTGGCAGATATTCACCCAACTGATCCTGCCATTGTTGCGTCCGATCTTGATCGTCATTTCCATCTTAAGCTATATCGGGACATATGGAGATTTCGTCCTGGCACGCGTCCTGCTTAAGACCACCGAGCAATACACCCTGATGGTCGGACTGCAGATCTTCACAAGCGCACGTTTTGATCAGAGGTGGGGGGTGTTTACGGCTGGCGCATTGATCGGGGCGCTGCCAATCATGATCATTTATCTTGCCCTCCAGGATCAAATTGTAGGTGGTCTGACAACCGGCGCAGTAAAAGGCTAAACGATGAAGTTACTTAATAAAATTAGATCATGGCTCGCCCTCCTGGCTATTTGGGGAATTTTAGCCAGTACGGTTGGGTGCAGACCTGCGGCTCCTGTTGATGAGGTTGCACCTGGCACCGAACCGGCCTCCGGCGGGACGATTGCCAGCCCGACACCGGCTCCCACCTCAGGCCCGGCGAACCTGGTCAATCCCGGCTTCGAGGAGAAAGACGCCAGCGGGGCGCCGGCAGGCTGGAGCAGCATTGGTGCCGTGGATGCAGTTCTTCTGGAGGACAAAGGCCATTCCGGTAATTTCCGCCTGACCCACAAGGCCGCCAAGACCTACCGGGTGGATACATCCCAGTCTGTCTCCGGGTTGGCCAACGATTGGTACACTTTGGGTGCCTGGGTCCGTTCGAGCGGCAAGCAAGTTGAGGTTACCCTGGCCCTCAAGTGCGGGGACCAGGAGAGACAGGTGAATGTGCCTTCCACCTCTCCCGGCTATCGCTGGATCCATCTGGTTGTGTCTAACCAGGCTGTCAGCGGTCAGTGCACCATCGGCCTGCACTCGTTTGGGACTGCGAATAGCTGGGTCAGCTTTGACGATATTGAGTTGGTCCCGGGCCGGGCCGCGCTTTCCATCCTGGGGGCGGACATATCCAGCTTGAAGAAATCTGAAGATAAAGGCGGAGTGTATAAATACTCCGATGGGACCCAGGCCGATGCTTTGCAGATCCTGAAGGATAACGGCCTCAATTATGCCCGCCTGCGCGTATGGGTGGATCCAGCCGACGGGTATCACAATAAAGCCGAAATCTTAACCATGGCTGCCCGGTTGAAGAAACTGGGGCTCAAGCTTTTGGTGGACTTCCACTATTCGGACGATTGGGCCGATCCCGGCAAGCAGTATAAGCCTGCCGCCTGGGCGAATGATGATTTTGACCAGCTCAAGCAGGCTGTGTATGACCATACCTATGATGTTTGCAGGAGCCTGGCCGCCCAGGGGACTCCGGCAGATATGGTCCAGGTCGGTAACGAGATCAACGCCGGCATCCTGTGGCCCGATGGGGATTACAACCATTTGGATAACCTGGCTGCCCTGCTGACCTCGGGTTACAAAGCAGTCAAGGCTGCCTCCAGTTCCACCCTGGTAATGTTGCACGTGGCTGAAGGTGGGAACAACACGATGAACCGCTGGTTCTTTGATAACATGACCTCCCGCAAGGTTCCCTTCGATGTGATCGGCGTCTCGTATTACCCCTTCTGGCATGGCAGTCTGGCGGAGTTGCAGAACAACCTGGATGATCTTTCCGCCACCTATGATAAAGATGTGGTCGTGGCCGAGTTTGCCTATGCCTTCACGGTCCTGGAGGGGGACAGCCTCGCCAATATTCTTCAACCGAGAATGGCTACCGAGGGATACCTTTTTACTCCCGAAGGTCAGCGTCTGATGATGAGGGATGTCATGTCGGTCATCCGCGGAGTGAAGAATGAGCGCGGCCTGGGCTTATTCTATTGGGATGCCACCTGGACGGCCGTGCCGGGCAACGGTTGGGACACCAAGAACCCCACTTCAGGTGATTCTTGGGAGAACCAGGCCCTGTTTGATTACAACGACAAGGCCCTGCCGGCCCTGGCGGAGTACTTGAATCCGTAATGAGGAATCCTGCTCCATATTAAATAATTGCTTTGGAGTAGCAATGATCCTACTCCACCGCACAGATTAGATAACCCTTCCTCCTTGAAAACGCAAAACAGCCAGGCTTCTGGCTGTTTTGCATGATTCCCTGCGTGAATCTGTTTTGCACCACATCCTTCCTCGTATCAGGGAAAACCAATCCCTTTCAAACAACTCTTGACAAAGAAAGCGCAATATCTTATTATAGGAACTGGAAGTTAGTTTTAAACTAATGTCCAGGTCAAATATATGCGTAAGGGCAATTATCTAACGACAATACTGCGATCCCCAAAGTCCGTATTTTCCTATGGAGATATCGCCATGTTGTGGGGAGAACCAAGCTCTGAGGCCGTAAGAGTACGGCTTAATTATTATGTAAAACAAGGCAATTTGCATCGGATCCGCAGGGGTTTATACGCCAAGGATAAAAATTATAACAAGTTGGAACTGGCAACCCGGATATTTACCCCTGCCTATGTGAGCTTTGAAACGATTCTTTCTAAAGAAGGTGTTATCTTCCAATTCTACAGCCAGATTTTTGTTGCTTCTTATTTAACCCGGGAAATTACCATTGAAGGCCAACTCTATTCCTTCAGGAAAATGAAAAATTCTCTCCTGACCGATTCCAGCGGAGTGGAGCTGAAGGATGAAAGCTCTCTCGCTACAAAAGAGCGAGCCTTTTTAGATACGCTCTACCTCAACACTGATTATCATTTTGACAACCTGAATGGGGCAGATTGGGAAAAAGTATTGGAAATACTGTCGATTTACGGGAATAAGAGAATGGATAAAAAGGTCAAAGAGCTTTATCGACAAGTTCATGACACCAAATAATAATTATGACACTCGATATTGCCACTCATAAAACCGTTCTTTTCCAAATACTTAAAGGTATTTCTTCGGATACAACCCTTTCGCCCTTTCTAGGATTTAAGGGGGGAACGGCGGCTTTAATGTTTTATGGGCTTAATCGTTTTTCTGTCGATCTTGATTTTGATCTTTTGGATGAAACAAAAGAAGATTATGTTTTCGAGCGGATACTCTCAGTAATAAAAAGACATGGAATCCTCAAAGAAAGCCATAAAAAGCGCTTTAGCCTGTTTTGCCTGCTTTCCTATGAAGATAATGCGCACAACATAAAAGTCGAAATAAACAGACGACAATTCGGGTCACGCTATGAATTAAAAACCTATTTGGGCGTTTCCATGCTCGTGATGGTTCCCGAAGATATGTTTGCCCATAAACTGATGGCCATGGTCGAGCGAATTGGCCAGACGAGTCGGGACATATATGACGTCTGGTTTTTCTTACAGCATCGTTTTCCGATCAATAAGCAGATCGTTGAACAACGCTCAAAAATGACCTTCGGTGAAACCCTCCAAAAATGTATCGGTCAGCTTGAAAATATGAGCAACAAGCATATCCTGGACGGGGTGGGGGAACTGATAACCGCCGGTCAAAAAGACTGGGCCAGGTCGAACCTGCGCGCAGATACGATTTCCTTGCTGAAACTGCGGCTGGAAAATGAGAAATAGTGTGCCGCCCTTGCTCTTATCTTTGGAAAAGAATTCTGCCATGAAAGATGCAATATTCATCTTAGTCCTCCTGCTCGGGCTTGCAGCTTGCACAGAAATATGATTGTTGAGAACTTGGGGGAAACCTGCTTGATTAAAGAAATCATCCCGAACTTGTCTCAGGGTGACGGGCAATTCCTCCAGTTTGCTTCGCTGCTCAAAATGCAGCATTTCGAGAAACTGCTCAACACCTATCTGGTGTAGTTCGAGATGGGTCTCGTTTGGTGCCCCAGGCCGGAATTGAACCGACAACCTTAGCCTTAGGAGTGCTCTGCTCTGTCCATTTGAGCTACTGGGGCGGCAAGTAAATTATACCAAATCGATGCCGTTCGGAGGCTGTGGATGCCGACGTGGGGTTTCACCCGGGTCTGATTTCTCAATTTTGTCAGGAATCGTACGAAATCATATCAGCTTCTTGCGTTTCCTCTAAAGCGTTGCTATACTCTAGGCATCAGGTGAGGCGCAATGGAGTCAACGAAGCCACAAAAGTTTGGACGGTACGAAATCAAAGGGGAGATCGGGCGCGGCGGGATGGCTACTGTCTACCATGCCTACGACCCGCGTTTCGAGCGCGAAGTGGCGATCAAGGTCCTTCCGCACGAGATGCTGCATGACGTGCAGTTCCGTACACGCTTCGAACGCGAAGCCAAGACCATCGCCATGCTCGAACATCCGGCCATTGTACCGGTCTATGATTTCGGCGAGGAGGATGGCCAGCCTTATTTCGTCATGCGTTACATGACCGGCGGCTCCCTCTCAGACCGGATGAAGCTGGGACCGTTGAGCGTCCAGGAAGCCGCCCGTTTGATGACTCACCTGGCTCCTGCTCTTGATGAAGCCCACGCCAAGGGCATCGTCCACCGCGATCTGAAACCGGGGAATATCCTTTTCGACCAATACAACGCGCCTTACGTTTCCGATTTCGGCATTGCCAAGCTTTCCGAGGCACAGTCCAATGTTACCGGCAGCGCCATTGTGGGTACGCCCGCCTACATGAGCCCCGAGCAGGCCCAGGGTGAGGGTATCGATGGCCGCAGCGATATTTACGGGTTGGGGGTCATCCTCTTCGAAATGCTGAGCGGCCAGCAGCCTTACCACGGCGATACGCCCATGAGCGTGGTCGTCAAGCACATCACCGACCCGGTCCCTCATATTCTGGATATCAAGCCGGACCTCTCGGCCGATCTCGAAAGGGTGGTCGAGAAGGCCATGGCGAAGGACCGCAACGACCGCTACCAGACCGTGAAGGCCCTGGCGGACGATCTGAATGCGGTCACGCGCGGCGAAAGCCCCAAACTACCCTCTGACGATGCCACCTTGATTGAGTCCGGCACCACCACAGTCAAGGGCAAACGCCCGCTTCAGACTCTCCCGGAAACCGTGGCGCTCAAAAAAGCGCTGCCAGAGCAGACCCCTCCACCGACCCCGACCCCGGCTCCGGCCGCGCCGCCTAAACGCAGCGGATTATGGATCGGCCTCGGTGCAGGAGGCGTGCTATTAATTGTTGCGATCATCGCCGTGCTCCTGCTTTTTAGAAACAAGATCCCCTTCCTGGCAGGTCCGCTCCCCACGCAGACGCAGATTGTTGTCCCCGATAGACCCACGTTGCAAGCTACACCTGTCGTCTCGACTCCCGTGGTGGTCCCTCCTTTGGCGCCCAGCGAGACGCCTGCTCCGATCGATACGCTGGCTCCCAGCCTCACCCCCACCTTGCAGGGCCCGCCCATCCTCGGCGGCGCCGACCAGGTTGGTTTCCTGAGCGATAACAATATCTGGACCATGGGTGTGGACGGCGCAGACCTTAAGCAACTCACCAAAGACGGCGCCGAAAAACACGACCTGCAATGGTCCCCGGATGGAAAGAGTCTATTCTATATCAGCGGTAAATGCGTCCATTACGTGACCGTCCCGGATGGGAAGGATGTCAGCCTGGCTTGTTTTACATCCGTCACCTACTTCGATTCGTTTGAAATCTCACCGGACGGCACGCAGGTGGCCATCAGCCTGGACCGTGTTCTCTACGTGGTCAAATTCGACGTAGTCAGGTTATCCGCCGCGCGCAATTGGACCTATTTGCGTGATATGAATGGATGCCTCATTTACGGAAGCGACCATCAATACGGCCAGCCCATGATCAAACAGGTACGCTGGTCCGCTGATGGCAAAAGGATTGCCGCCAATACCGTTGGCGTAACGCAGACCCTCACGCGGCAGGACTTGATCCTAGTTTTCGATATTTCCAAGTGCGATGGGAACGTCGCTTCATGGTTGGATAATTTCCCCGGCAACCGCTTTGAGATGGCCGGCTTTACCCAGAAACCGGTGATCCCATTCTTTTCCTGGGATGGTCAGTCTCTCTTCTTGCTTAATAGTATGTTCCGTTATAACTCCGGTTACCTCTACAGTTATAACTATGAGACCAAGGCTCCGGCCGTGCCCATCAATCCATTTAAATTCTGTTGCTATCAAGGTGCCGCCTGGAGTCCCGATGGGAGCTTCATAATGTTTGCCTATCAGGATATTGATGCGGGCGGCAGCCCGAAACTTTACCTGATCCCTTACGGGTCGCTAGGCACAAGTGCAAGTTACGAACCCTTCCCGGTGCCTGCCCAACTTTTCGGCAAACCCGGCACAAATATCGAGATCGCCTTCCGCAAGGCCAAATAAAATCATCCGGGCGGTTCACACCGCCCGAATTATTTTTTTCACCAGCCCCGGCCCGGCATAGATCATGCCGGTGTATACCTGTACCAGCGCCGCCCCCAACTCCAGGCGGCGTTTGGCGTCTTCAGGGGACATTATCCCGCCCACACTGACCACCGGCAGTTGGCCCTCGAGCTTTTTTATTGTAGATCCCAGTACAGACTCGCTCAGGCTGCGGAGCGGCCTGCCGCTCAACCCGCCTGTTTCATCCCGGTGCGCTGATTGCAATTCCTGTCGGCTGAGGGTGGTATTCGTGACAATCACGCCATCCATGCCGGTGCGCAGGATCACATCCAATGCATCTTCCAGTTCCGCCTCTCCCAGGTCGGGGGCAAGTTTGACCAGCAGAGGGATATGTTTCTCCAGTTTTTTCTGCTCCAGCTTTCGCTGGGAGGCGAGCTGTGTCAGGAGTTCTTCCAGGGCTGCCCGCCCCTGCAGTCGGCGCAGGCCAACCGTATTGGGCGAACTGACATTAATGGCGAGGTAATCGGCGAATGGGGCAAAATTCTGGAGAAGTTCCAGGTAATCGAAGACCGCTTCTTCGTTGGGAGTTTGCTTGTTCTTGCCTATATTGACGCCCAATATCACCGAGGCAGGCCGGCGGGTGACGATGGATCTGCGCGCCCCCGTCCACAGGTTAATAGCCTGCCGGCTGGTCGACTTGCGCAGGGCCATGACCACGGATGCTGAACCTTTGCCGGGGAAACCCATCCGGTTGATGACGGCTTCATCCTCCACCATTCTGAAAATACGTGGCTTGGGATTGCCCGGTTGCGGCAGCGGCGTCACAGTGCCGATCTCGATATGGCCAAAACCAAGCGTGGAAAGACCTCGCCAGGCAAGGCCATCCTTGTCATACCCGGCTGCCAGTCCGACCGGGTTGGCAAAATGCAGCCCAAAAACATCCACTGGTTTTTGTGGCGCAGAAAACACTCTGCGCAGGAAAAAATCAATGGGCTGGAGCGCTCCGAGGCGGATGAGCTGGAGGGTTAATTGGTGGGCGGTTTCAGGGTCGAGTTTGAAAAGAAGAGGCCGCAAGAGGAAGTACATGCGCTGGTTATGATTTATGGATGGAGAGATAGCGTTTGCATTCCAGGTCGTACTTTCTGGCGCGGTCCTGCAATTTCGGCATGATTGCAAAATTACCCTTTAAAAGATCAGCCCCATAATCCAATATTTCTCGCCCCATTTTTTGGAGAGTGGGATCAAGCTCACCTTCTTTAATTGTGGCAGGATGAAATGCCTGTTCCGGTCTCGGGGCTTCATCCTTGCCTAATTCAACCAGTAACCATCCCAGCGTGGACTTGTTTTCAGCGTTGTGCACATCGGCAATGGCCAGCCAGGGCTTGATGCCGAGCTCATAGTTCAAGAGTACTTGAGTGGTCATATTTTGGAATTGAACCGTGCAGGTGCGTTTTACATAATTGGTTTCGGTTTTTTTGAACCCGTATTTGGCTTCCAGGCCCCAAAATGCCTTGTCTACCATGCTTTCAAAGACTGACTTTTTCATCCTCTTGCTCCTCAACAGGAAAACCTTTTAAATAGTTGTACCACATTATTCATCCATTATGGGGTCTTATTTTGTTTTACTTTTCTTCAGCCGCGCGATGGATTTCACGATCCGATCCTGCCGGGTTTCAGCCCGCTTCGCCTCCAGGATGGATTGCACATATTCCTTTTGGTGGCTGTACGCCATTTTCTCGAAGGCCGCCCTGGCAGCCGCCTCATGGTCCAACGCCTGCTGGAAATCCGCCGGGAGCTGGACCACCCGCGGCTCGTCATCCTCTTCAAGCGTTATCTCGATTTCGTCGCCAAAAGTCTTGCCGATCTTTTCCCGAATTCCCTTA
Source organism: uncultured Chloroflexia bacterium (assembly GCA_963831885.1). Taxonomy (GTDB): domain Bacteria; phylum Chloroflexota; class Anaerolineae; order Anaerolineales; family Villigracilaceae; genus UBA877. Next base: position 544,541 of record CAWHSJ010000010.1, read on the forward strand.
AGAACGATCAGGACGTGGTAAGGTGCGCCCATCCGCACCAGCGACCCTCGATAAGGTTCGCCGTTTATGAGCGCTTTCACCTTGACACGTTTCTTTCCAAACACCTTTTCGACCTCAAAAGGGACTTTGACGTAGGCGCCTCCGCCCCCTGCATTTTCGAGAACGGCTTTGAATAGTTGTTTCTCACTCATACGGCTGCCTCTTTACCTGTAATTATCGTCCGACCTTTGAACACATCAGAGTAAAATGCCCTGAGGAGGCTCACCCCTCAGGGCATTCATATTTATTCGTTCAAGCGGTTTTACGGCTGGCGCTGGAGTACGGATGTGCCGGAACTTCCTCCATCCGACCAGGCCCAGCTAACGGTCAGGCTGTCGCCGTCCAGCGATACTGTGCTCTGGGTGATGCAATGCATTCCCTCGGGACAATATTCCCAGGTCAAGACACCGTTTGACCAGGAGGTTTTAGTCAACTCGTTCGGGCCTCTGTTGGTGTTAATCACCGAGGTGACAACGTATTCGCCGTTTTGATTTTCGATTGTGGATACGGTTCCTCCGCCGCTGGAGTCGGGATCGATCCATTTTCCTGCCAGGCCGGACAGCGCCTGCTGGTTATTTACTGGTTGTGGAGTCGCAGGTGCGGTTGTTGGGATGATCGAGCTGAGCGAGCTGCATGAACAGGCAATAACCATCATTCCGGCAACTACGCCGACCAGCACCAGCCAGAATTTTTTACGGGTGGTCATGTGTTTTCTCCTCTCAGATTGGAATAATTGGATAATAAAAGTATAACATAAGTTCAGCAGTTGCTTTTTGGCCCATTTGGGTGATAGGTACCTGCGTTAGAGTTGTATTAGACTCATTCCCCCATGCTTGACCTACCTTCCGGCGCGGTCTAGAATAAGGGTCTTGGTTGGAAAAGGCATAATTTATGGAATATCATGATTATTATAAGATCCTGGGCGTCTCACGGGATTCGAGCGCGGCCGATATCAAGACTGCTTACCGCAAACTGGCCATGGAATATCACCCCGACCGTAATCCGGGGGATAAAAAGGCCGAAGACCGCTTTAAGGAAATTAACGAAGCCTATCAGGTGCTGAGCGATCCCAAGAAACGCGAACGCTATGATCAGGTGGGTGAATCCTATTCCCAGTGGCAGCAGAACGGCGCTCCCGAAAACTTCGATTGGAGCCGCTGGGCCACGCAACAACCCGCCGGTCGGCCGGTGGATATGGATGATCTGTTCGGAGAAGGCGGGTTCTCGGATTTTTTCAGCTCCCTGTTTGGAGGCATGAATATGGGTCAGACGGTACGGGGACGCACCTCCCGGCGGGCTCCTTCCTATCAACAGCAGGTGACCATTAGCCTGAAAGAGGCATTCAGCGGGACAACCCGCATCCTTCAAATCGGCGACCGCCGTGTCGAAGTAAAGATTCCTGCCGGGGTGAGCACAGGCAGCCGGATCAGGGTACCCGGCGCAGCCTCAAACAAAACCGATGGAAATCCCTCGGACCTCATGTTGATCCTGGACGTGGCTGAGGACCCTTTCTTCGAGCGGGAGGGGGATGACCTGCACTCCCAGGTCATGGTCGATATGTTCATAGCCGTATTGGGAGGCGAGGCCGAGGTCAAGACGATGTCCGGCAATGTGATCCTGACCATCCCCCCTGGCACCCAGACCGACCAGGTCTTCCGGCTATCCGGCAGAGGCATGCCGCATGTGAAAAATGCAAATACCAGGGGTGACCTCTATATACGCGTTAAAGTTCAAATCCCCCGCCAGTTGAATGACCGGCAGAAATCCCTGCTGGAAGAGGCTGCGCGGACAAAATGAGGCAGGAGGATTCACCGGTTCGAGAATATTCAGTAACCACCAGCGCCGGTATTCCCCTTTATGTTATTTCAAATTTTTCATGGCCCGGAATGGAGATAAGTAAGGTATGAATCGAAAAGTTCTTTTAACGGTGGCGGTGACCCTTTTGGTCGCTTCCATCCTGGCCTGCCAGGCAAGCAGTTTTCTTCCAACGGTTCCCGCGGTAGGTGCGCCCACCATTGCCTCCGTCCCCTCCCAGCCTTTGGCTGCAGACCTGGTCAACCAGCAGGATGCGCTTGTCTCGCTCTACCAGTCAGTCCGCCCGGGAGTCGTGACCATCCTGACCACCAATGCTTTGGGTTCAGGCTGGGTTTACAGCAGTGACGGTTACATCGTGACCAACCAGCATGTGGTGGATACCGAGACAAAGGTGGAGGTGGATTTCACCAATGGGAATAAGGTTTATGGAAATGTGGTCGGTTCTGACCTGAACTCCGACCTGGCAGTGATCAAGGTGGATGTCCCGGCAGACCAACTTCACCCGCTTCCTTTGGGCGATTCTGATGCACTCCAGGTGGGACAGGTCGCCGTCGCCATCGGTGATCCCCTGGCGTTGAATGGGACCACCATGACCACCGGGATCATTGCAGGGCTGGGACAAAGTGAGGATTCCAACTCCCCCACCACCGGCGGGAATTATTTTGCTGCCGGTGATTTCATTGAGACGGATGCCCTGCTTAACCACGGCAATTCCGGCGGTCCGCTGCTGGACCTGAAGGGGCAGGTGATCGGAGTGAACCGTTCCATCCAGCTTGACCCCTCCAGCGGCTTGCCTTCCGGACTCGGGTATTCCATTTCGGTCAACGTGGTCAAGCGTGTTGTTCCGGAACTCATCAAGAAAGGTAAATTCGATTATCCCCTTCTGGGCCTTTCCTTTTTACCCGGCAGCCTTAATCTGACCATTATCGATGCGTTGGGTCTGAAAAGTACCACCGGTGCTTATATCACCGACGTCACCGCCGGGGGGCCGGGTGAAAAAGCCGGCCTGGTAGGTGGGTCCACTCCAACCACCGTCCAGAACTCTGAAATCCGGGGGTGACCTTGTCATCGCGGTGGACGGCCTGCCCGTGCAGCAATTCAACGATTTGATGCGCTATGTTATCTTGCATAAAGCGCCTGGTGATACCATCACCTTGACCGTTTTGCGCGGCGACCAGAAAAAGGATATCCCCTTGACCCTGGGAGTACGTCCATAAGGAAATAAATACGGGCCGGATCTCCCGGCCCGTATTTTTCAGGCATAGCGCTCTTCTTTCCAAATATCGGCGCTGTTGTTGTAGCCCGCCTGCTCCCAGAAGCCCGGCCGGTCGCGGCTCATGAATTCCAGCCCTCGCAGCCACTTGGCCCCCTTCCATAAATAAGGGGATTTTAGGTCGTTCCTGCCGGGGATGGCTCCCACCACGCCTCTCAGGGGAAAACCATGATCCGGTGTGATCGGTTCGCCGTTCAAGTGGGTCGCCAGCAGGAAGTTCTCTTGCAGGGCCACTTCCAGTGGCAGATTGACCGTGAAGCCATACTCTGCATGCTGCATGATGAATTTCGCTGCCGGTTTTAGCTTGACCACGCCCTGGTCCACCAGGGTTCTCACAGACACACCTTCCCAGGTGGTATCGGCTTTGCTCCAGCGGGTCACACAGTGGATGTCCATCATGACCCTGGTGCGGGGCAACTGGTTGAATTCATCCCATGTCCACCGCTTCTCCTCTTCGACTTCTCCCCAGGCGCGGAAATCCCAGGTGGCCGGATTGAACGATGGCACCGGACCGTAGTGTAGAACCGGGAATTTAAGCGTTAAGGCCTGTCCTGGCGGGAGACGACCCTCATTGATGAGGCGTTTCTCTTCTTCTTTTCGTTCAGGGTGGGTAAAGTTGAACATTTATGATAACTCCTGTCCGGATTATTATAACATTGGGAAATTACAGAAAAATTAATCAATTATTACCCGGGTATTAATTTACAGCCTGCTCTGACAAAACTTGCCCCGGACAGCAGTACTTTGCCGTACGGTATAATCCCAGCGTGCCTCGCATTTGTATCATTCCCAAAGCCACCCATACCGGCGGCGTTACTTCCTTCCAGGCTAAGCTGGCGGAAGGGCTGGCCCGGCGTGGCATCCAGGTCTGTTATAGTCTCCAGGAGACTCCAATTGATGCAGTCTTGCTCACCGGCGGCGTGCGGGACCTGCTGGGCTTGCTGAGGCTCCGCCGTCGAGGTGTCCGCCTCGTCCAGCGGCTGGATGGCATCAATTGGCTCCATCGCCGCCTTCCCACCGGCCCGCGTCATTTCATCAGGGCGGAATATGGCAATCGTTTGCTCGCCCTGTTGCGGGCGTGGCTGGTCACACGGGTGGTTTACCAGTCTGAGTTTGCTCGTGGCTGGTGGCGGGAGTCGTTCGGCGCAGAACGTGTCCCTTCTTCCATCATTCACAACGGTGTGGATCTGTCCGTTTATACGCCCGCGGGGCCACAAGAACGGCCCTCTGACCGCTTTCGCCTGCTCCTGGTGGAAGGCAGCTTGCAAGGCGGCTATGAGACCGGTCTGGAAACTGCCATCGGCCTGGCCGGCTTGCTGGCCGACAAGTATCCGTTGGAATTAATGGTGGCGGGCAGCCTCCAACCGGAAAAGCAGCGGGAATATCAGCAAATGAGCCGGGTACCCCTCCGCTGGGCTGGCCTTGTCCCGCGCGATCATATTCCGGCCATCGACCGTTCGGCCCACCTGCTCTATTCCGCCGATTTGAATGCCGCCTGCCCCAACTCGGTCATCGAGGCCCTGGCTTGCGGCCTTCCCGTGGCGGCTTTCTCCACCGGCGCATTACCGGAACTGGTTACTGCCGGCGCGGGCCGCCTCGTCCCCTATGGGGGCGATCCATGGAAACTGGAAAAGCCGGACCTACCCGCCCTGGCAAAGGCTGCCGCGGAAATCCTGGTCGATCAGGAGCGGTTCCGGGCCGCCGCCCGCCAACGCGCCGAAGCCGCCTTCGGGTTGGATCGGATGGTGGACCTTTACCTGGAGGCATTGCTGAGGCTGAAATTAATTCTGGGGAAATATTTAGGAAGCCTGGTCTTCGGACATGAATTCGGATATTTTGCACGTTATTAAACCCTTCCCCGGACTCAATTCGGTCTGAACGAAGGTCTACCAGGCTCGGGTCGCGCAGCATTGCGCAGCATCCTGTAGGACGCGTGCCCTTCAGGGTATGCCGTAGGCTGAAGGGCAGGGGATGGGGCGGGTGTGCTCAAAACGCTGTTTTGGCAGACCCATTCAGGGCTAATTCAGTCGATCCCCAATCTACAGGATAGTCTTCCATACCTTCGGAAGGGACTGTCTGAAGTCATGTCTGAACTTCAGAGGAAGCGCCTTGCGCCAAAAGTTTCTGTAATTGCTTCTCCTTATCCATCCGGCTGCGGCTGGCGATCGGTGCAGCCAGGTAACGCCGGATCTCTGCCTCCGTCGTTTCCCTCTCATAGAAATCCCGGAACATTTCGAGGACGCCCACCGTCTTGCCGCCATATCGGTCAAGTTTGACCGGCAGCCCACTCTGCACCCGCCCTTCCTGGAGGACCCGGCAATAGAGGCCGGGGCGTTCGGCTTCCCGAAAACGCTTGATAAAATCAGGATCACCCATGCGCGCCGCCAGGGTCTTGCAGGGGGTGCGGGGAGAGCTGACTTGCAAAACAACTTCCCCCATCTGCAAGGTATCGCCGATGGATAAGGCTGCGCTTTCCAGGCCGCTGATGGTTAAATTATCCCCAAATGTGCCCGGCGTGACCTCCTGTCCCAATTCGTTCGACCACCAGGCGTAGTCCAATGCCCCATAGACATAGACCGCCTGGTCCGGGCCGCCGTGATTTTTTGTGTCGGAGATCGCGTCGCCTGGAATGCCAAGCGAGGTGATTTGCACGGGTGTGGTCACGGGCAGCTTGTAAATGCCGGTCTTGCCGGAGGCCTTTCCATTCTCAATGCTTCTTTCCTGGCCGATATTCACGCTGATGAGTTCCATTCGGTTAACTCCCACAGAACCTTAATTATTCTTGTACTTGATAAATGTACCGTTATTGAATTCTTCAAAGGCTGTTTCCAATTCTTCCTGCGTATTCATAACAATGGGACCGTACCAGGCCACCGGTTCGCCGATGGGCTTCCCGGAGATAAATAGGAACCTGACCGGCTCTTCTTCCGTGACAACAACTAACTTTTCGCCATCCTCGAACAGGATCAGGCTCTCGTTGTCGGCAAATGGGCTTCTCTGCAGGTCGAAATAGTTCACTCCCTCGGCTTCGTAACTGAAAGGGTCTTTTTCCTGGCAGAACCGTCCCTTGCCCTCGATCACATAAGCCAGGACGGTGTGCCCTGCTTTGGTCGGGTGTGTGAATTCTGTCCCGGCCGGGACGGTCACATCCAGATATTCCGGGTCGGTGATAATGTCCCGCACAGGTCCTTGTATCCCATTGACCTGTCCACAGATGACCTTGATTTTCACCCCATTGTCCTTGGAGACTTCCGGGATTTGACTGCTTTTCACATCCCGGTAGCGCGGGTCCATCATTTTATGAGTGGCCGGGAGATTTGCCCATAGTTGGAAGCCTCCCATTCGGCCATTTTCATCCCCTTTCGGCATTTCTTGATGGATAATGCCGCTGCCGGCTGTCATCCACTGTACGTCCCCGGGATTGATCACGCCTTTGTTCTTCATGCTGTCCCCATGCTCTACCTTTCCCTCCAGCACATAAGTAATGGTCTCGATACCGCGGTGTGGGTGCCAGGGAAAACCTTTGAGGTAATACTCCGGGTTGTCCGAACGAAAATCGTCCAGGAGCAGGAATGGGTCATATGCGCGCACCTCCCTGAACCCGAACGCTCTTTTCAAGTGGACGCCGGCTCCCTCGAGGGTGGCTATGCTCTTGATCACCTTGTGGATCTTTCTGATATTCTCCATCTTATATCTCCTTGGTCATAAATAGTATAGCACGGTCGTCAAGGGGATCTGCCCGGTCTTTTCTACTTTTAGACTCTATTTCACCTGGGAAAGATCAGAGCGCGAACAACAGGAACCGCATGACTTCATAATAATTATCATTCTCGAACCGGACCGTCGTATCATCTTTCTGTACGGCGCCCGGGTAAAAACCGAAATGGTAGGCATCAAATGCCCGCCGGTATTGGATTTCCACGGAAAAATGGGCCGGCAGCTTGACCTGGCACAAGGACAGGTCTCCTTTCAACGCTTTCGCTGTGCCCTCCCGGATCCTGGAAATAGCCAGCTCCGGATGGAGGCTCACGGTCGAATTGCCGATGCCTTCCTTGACAGCCACGGTCTCGATCTGCGGGTTGACTGTGGCAATCTCATCGCACAGCCCTTTATCCCCTGAAACAAACACGACCGGCACTTTCACTGAAGCTGCTGCATAGGTGTGGATCAGGAATTCGGAGGTGGGACGCTCGTTAATGGTCATCCGGGTGACCATCCCGGTCATGGTATGGGCCAGTGGGCTGGCCCCCACGCCGGAGCGGGAATGATAGCCGATCAGGAATACCCCTTGAAATGATTCATTCAATTCCTGTACCATCATAAAGGGATGTCCGCTCCAGCCGCGAATGAGCTTGGCTTCACGCGGCAGTTTGGAGGCGATGATATTGCGGGCGCTGTCGTGGGCATCCTTGACCCAGATCTCGGTCGCGCCTGCCTGGATGGCCCCCTCGCAGGCAGCCGCCACTTCAGCCGTCATTTGCTCCCGGAAGAGGCTGCTTTCAGCTTTGCCCAGGTCGGTTTCATCCCAATGCGTCACGCCGGTGACCCCTTCGATATCCGCGCTGATATAGATTTTCATTTGTTCTCCTTTCCTTCCCATCCATTTTACCGCATGAAAATAATGGCTTATCCTGCCCTTTTGCAAAGATCAGAAGATTCATATTGTAGTGTCATTGCGAACCGCCGTACTGGGGCGGTGAAGCAATCCCCTCGATGGCTGGAAGACAGCTTCGACGAAAATAAGCCAACTCGTAGTGACACAATAAAGTATGTTTGCAACACAGCTGCTTATCCACTTTACATTTTCTTGAGATTTTTCCCGCAAGAAAAGAAATAACACTATTTAGAACATTAGTGCTATAATATAAACATCATTGCCGCATGAAAACACCTATCACTTATTTATCTTTGGCTTGCCTTATTGAAAATGGCCCCCATTCTTCCTCTAACTTTTTCCCGCATCATTTCACCGAAATCACTATTTTTGCCCATTTCATTAAGACTACGCACTATTATTCAATATAATGAAGGACAATCGTAAGAATTTTCAGAGAATAGTCGTTCCTCAGTCGTTCCTGAGGAACGACTCGACCGCTTGCCTTCTCACAAAATACCAATGAAGTCTGGCGATCACTTCTGTTCAATTTAGAAAGTCGAAGGGGTAAAATAATATTGAATTATTAGGCACGATTCCGTTACCTATGGCCAAACCTGAACTCGTTTTCCTTGCTCTTGGTTCTAACCTGGGAGACCGGCTTGCCAATCTGGAAGCCGCCCTGGCGGCATTGCCTCCTGCTGTAAAAGTGTTGCAGCGCTCGCCGGTCTATGAGACGCCCCCCTGGGGCATTACCGACCAACCTGCCTTCCTGAATATGGTCATCCAGGCAAAGACCCACCTTGAACCCGGGCCGCTCCTGCTGCATCTTAAGAGCCTGGAAACCAAGCTGGGCCGCCGTCCCTCCATCCGCTATGGTCCCCGCCTGATCGATATCGATATCCTTTTTTATAACGACCTTATATTAAATACCCCCGCACTGACCATCCCCCATCCCCATTTGCATGAACGGGCTTTTGTCCTCGTTCCCTTGGCTGATCTGGCAGCAGATTTCATTCATCCGGTCCTCCGGAAACCTATCCGCGAACTTTTGACAGGAATTGAAACCACGGGAGTAAAACGCTATGGATGACGTGATCGAAGGGCTTCGCCGGCAGCCCGCCCTGGCCTGGAAGGTGGCAGTGAATATTCTCGGCAAGAGTGATTCATCCAGCGAGGCAGACCAGGCCCGCGCGCAGGTCAAGCAGGCCCCGCTTGTGAAGGAGTTGATTGAGAAGTGTGACCGCCGTCATGGCGCCTACAAAAAGTGGGATGGAACCCACTGGGTACTGTCCGTTCTGGCTGATCTGGGCTATCCGGCCGGGGATGAAACATTGCGCCCCCTGATGGATCATACACTCAATACCTGGTTGAGCGCGGTGCATGAAAAGAACCACGTGCGCGTGCTGGACGGGCGCGTCCGCCGCTGTGCCTCCCAGGAGGGCTATGCCGTCTGGAGCTCGCTGCGCCTGGGATTCGCGGACAGCCGCACCGACGAGCTGGTGAGCCGCCTGCTCAAGTGGCAGTGGCCGGATGGCGGCTGGAATTGTGATAAACGTCCTGAAGCGAATAAATCCTCCTTCATGGAGACCCTCATTCCCCTGCGGGCGCTGTCGTTATACGCCTCCGTTTCGGGGGACGCAACGATAAAGGCCGCAACAGCCCGGGCAGCGGAGGTCTTCCTGACCCGCCGGCTTTTTAAGCGCCTGCCGCGACGGTGCCCTGATGGACGAGCATTTCGTCCGCCTGCATTATCCCGCTTACTGGCATTACGACATCCTCTTTGGGCTGAAGGTGATGGCCGAGGCGGGTTTTATCGACGATCCGCGCTGCGCCGCCGCGCTGGACCTGCTTGAATCCAAACGCTTGCCGGATGGCGGCTTCCCGGCGGAAGAATCTTATGCTCGCCCAACCCGGCCTCAATTGAGTGGATATTCACCCGTCGGTTGGGGTGGGACCTCAGGAAAGAATCTGAATCCTTTTGTCACTGCCGACGCCCTGTATGTGTTAAGGCTGGCCGGTCGTCGTAAATAGTGATCTCAACCTTGAACTACGGAATGATATGGAAACCATCCGTAGGAATCCACGTTTTTTATTCGGGAAACGGGCTGATGCAGTCGGGTTTAGACATTGAAAGCAGTATAATCGTATTGACAGGAGACCACCCATGACTGAATCCAAACCCCTATACTGGAAACCCGCACCTGGTATTGGCTACTCGGTTGTCCGCCGTCCTGACGGGGGCATGACTCTCACCTTCACCGAACTCTCGGATGCCACCATCCAGCATTGGCGTGATTTCGCCCTCGAGCATCTGCTTGGTATGGATCGCCTGACCCGCAACCTGTACGATTTGCGCCAGGTGAAAGACATTCCTGAAAAAGCCGTTCATGCGGCGATTGAAGTCAACAGCGATCCCGCCGCTCGTAATATCCGCGTCGCCGTGGTAGTCAACAGCGAAAAAGTTTCCGCCTCCATCCGGGAATTGTATTACCAGTCCTTACCGGAAACCTCCGCTGCAATCAAGATTTTTACCGATATTGACGCTGCTGAAGCCTGGTTGAGCCGCCCGCTTGACCAGATGGTGTAAAACATGAAATAAGGCGGCCTGACCGGAATCCTTCCTTCAATATTTTGACGGCCAGGCGACTTTCGCAAACCAACCCGATGACCTCCCTGACGATCGCCGATCGCACATTGACGTGGGCGGACCGCACCTACGTGATGGGGATACTGAACCTAACTCCTGATAGTTTTTCAGGTGATGGTCTGCTTGCTTCCGCTGGCACGTCTCCTGCTGATCCGCAGGAAATGGAAGCCGATCTGGTGGGAGGTGCCCTGGAAAGAGCCCGCAGTTTCCTGGCCGCGGGTGCCGATATACTTGATCTCGGCGGCGAATCCACCCGCCCGGGCTCGCAGCCGGTGGAAGCTCAGGAAGAATTGCGCCGGGTGATCCCGGCCATCCGCGCCATTGCGGCTGAATTCCCCCATGCCTTGATTTCCATCGATACCTATAAAGCCGCCGTGGCAGAGGCCGCTTTTGAAGCCGGTGCAAGCATTCTCAATGATGTTTGGGGGTTGCGCGCCGATCCGGACCTGGCTGCCGTGACTGCAAAGGCTAATGCAGCGGTGGTGTTGATGCATAACCGCTCCACTCCGGCCAATATCGAGGTCCGTCAGCGCTTGGGGAATGCCTACCACGGTGCAGAATACCGGGACTTGATCGAAGATGTCAAAAGGGAATTGATGGACTCTGTTCAGCTTGCCCGCTCAGCCGGAATCCCTGATGGACATATTATCCTTGACCCGGGTATCGGTTTCGGCAAAACAGTCGAGCAAAATTTGGCATTGATCAATCATCTGCAGGAGATCCGTGACCTGGGATTCCCCGTCCTTTTGGGACCTTCGCGTAAATCCTTTATAGGCTATACCCTCGACCTGCCGCCCGATCAACGCCTGGAAGGGACGGCTGCAGCGGTCTGTGTAGGGATTCTGCGCGGTGCCAATATTGTCCGCGTGCATGACGTTGAATTTATGCTGCGGGTGGTGCGCATGACCGACGCTATCCTGCGGGGCAAATAACTAATTTATGTCTTCAACCCTCACCCTCGCCCGTCAGCGGCGTCATCGCCGCCAAAAAACTTCCACCAGTGCACAACAGCGTGTTCAGCGGGCGGTTCTAGGCTTCGGTTTTATTGTCAGCGCAGCCTTGGTGGTGTTCATCCTGGCCGGCGTCCTGATCTATGCCGGCTTGACCAGCGGCCTGCCTCCGGTGGAGGAAATGACCGTCCTGCTGAATCCGGATAGTGGTCTCCTCCTTCAGCCGACCCGCCTCTATGACCGCACCGGTGAGCACCTTCTGGCAGTGCTTTCTCCGACTGATACGAAACGAAAATATATTCCTTTCAGTCAACTTCCCCGGTCTTTGGTGAACGCCACCCTCGCCCTCGCAGACCCGGATTTTTGGACTTCCCCGGGTTATCGTATTGCCGGCTGGCGGGACCCTTTGACACATCCCACCCTGGCACAGAGCCTGGCTTATGGTCTGCTTTTGTGGAATGAGCCGGCTTCCACGGGACGCGCCATCCATGAGCGCATGCTGGCAGCCCAGATGACGGCCAATTATGGTCGTGAACGAATAATGGAGTGGTATCTCAATACTGCTGATTACGGCCACTATGCCTATGGTGCAGAAACAGCCGCCCGGTTATATTTGGGTAAATCCGTCACCCAGATCGACCTGGGGGAGGCCGCACTCCTGGCGGCCATCAGCCAGGCACCCGCCCTCAATCCGATCGATGTTCCCCAGGGAATTGAAGAACGCCGTATCCATGTTCTGCAAGTCATGATGGAGCAGGGTCTGATCACACCGGCAGAAACCGCCCAGGCGGTTTTGAACCGGCCCTCGCTCCACACCCCTCCTTCCACCGAAGAAGACTCCAAAAGTGGGGCAAAGCTTGCTCCCGCATTCATCAGCTTTGCTCTTTCTCAACTGGATGCTCGTTACGGCGCGGGCCGGATGGAACGCGGCGGCCTGACCATTCTCACCAGCCTCGATTATGACCTGCAACTCCAGGCTGTTTGTGCAGTTCAAACGGAAATTGCGCAGTTGGCCGGCGCAACCCGGACCATTCTTACACTCGACGGTACCCCCTGTGAGGCCGGCCGTCTGCTTCCCGCGGTTCAGGCCGGCAGGACTTTGCCGGATGCCTCCGCCAGTGCCATCCTTCTCGACCCGCAAAGCGGACAGATCCTGGCAGCAGTTGGTGACATGCACGGAGGCAGCCAGGCCGCCTCCCTGGCATCTCATCCTGCTGGGACGGTCATCACGCCGTTCATCTATCTGACAGGATTTTCACGCGGACTTAACCCGGCCACACTCGGTTGGGACATTCCCGGCAGTACGCCATCCCTCGGCCAGGTGTATCACGGTCCCGTCCGCTTGCGAACCGCGTTGGCAAATGACTATCTTCCCCCGGCTGTCACTCTCCTCGACCAGATGAGTCAGGATAGCGTAAGAAACATTGCCGCCTCTTTTGGGTTGGAATTTCCTTCCGAAGGGGTTCTGCTTCAGGATGATTTCGACCTTTCGCCACTCAGCCTTGCCGAGGCATACGGCATCTTCGCTGACAGTGGAGAGCAGGCCGGCCAAACCATTACTAATAACGGTATCAAGCCGGTGACAGTGCTCCAGGTCAATGGAGTGGACCATTCCATGTGGGCAGATTGGACGATTCCTCAGAGCCGCTCCGTCGTCAGCCCGCAGCTGGCCTATTTGGTCAACCAGGTGCTGAGCGATGAGACTGCCCGTTGGCCTACACTGGGTCACCCCAATCCACTCGAGATCGGCCGCCCTGCCGGTGCAAAACTATCCCCGGCGCTGGACCATTCCTCCGCCTGGACGGTGGGATACACGCCCCAGCGGCTGGCTGTCGTTTGGCTGGGGATTGGTGCAGGAGAGGCGCAAAACACCGGCGAAACGAATCCCGCTTCTGGATTCTCTGCTGAGCTATGGCATGCGCTGATGCAATATACGCTGCGTGAGTTGCCAGTGGAAAGTTGGGAGTTGCCCGCCGGGCTTGTGAATGTGTCAGTCTGTGATCCCTCGGGCTTATTGCCAACGGCGGCTTGTCCAAATGTGGTAAGCGAAATTTTCCTGGAAGGGCGCCAGCCTGTCCAGGCAGATAACCTTTACCAGACTGTGCAAGTAAATATTGAGACCGGCCTCCTGGCAACCGTTTTTACTCAGCCGGAACTGGTTGAAAAGCGCACCTATATGGTGGTGCCTCCCCAGGCGCGCAGCTGGGCCAGGACCGCCGGCATCCCCACTCCGCCGACTGCCTACGATACTGTCCAGAAGCCGCCCGTTTTGCCCGATGTGCACATTTCCTTGCCGGAAATGTTTGCAGACGGGCGGGAGGTGATGGACATCCGCGGCACTGCGGCAGGAGCAGATTTCCTGTCGTACCGCCTGGAATACGGCCAGGGCCTTTATCCTAGAACATGGGTACAGATCGGTACGGATAATACTACCCCGGTCACGGAAGGTTTACTTGGAAAGTGGGATACACATGATCTGAACGGTCTCTATGCTCTGCGCTTGATGGTGGTTCGCAGCGACCAACGCGTCGACCAGTCTGTGGTACAGGTGACGCTGGATAACATTCCGCCGCAGGTGGCGATCACTTATCCGCTGGATGGACAAGTGATTGACCCGCTGCAGGAATCTCATGTGGCGCTGCAGGCCCAGGCCAGCGACCCCTTCCTTTCGAAGGTGGAGTTTTTTATTGACGGAGCTTCAGTGGGGAAATCCCTTGAGTTGCCTTTCGGTGTACTGTGGAATGCGAAAACAGGGAAACATACCTTGCGCGTCGTTGCGACCGACCGGGCGGGTAATTCGGCGGAAATGAGTGTCCATTTTTCGGTAAAGTGACAGAAGGCTTGACCGGCAAAAGACCTTACAGGTCTTGATATAAATGTGATATCAGGTTAAAAACGAAAACCTCCTGTGTATTTTCCACAGGAGGAGTTTGTCGGTCTATTGGTTCATTTCCCCGGTGGGCCATTTCCAGATGGCCAGGAAAATGAACTGCCCAGATTATTATGGGTTCAAACCTTATTTCTGCATCCCTTCTGGCGTGACTACATACCAAACATTCTGTACGCCCTCACCAGTGGTATCACCGGCGGCCTTATCGTTTGCAAAGTAATACAGCGGCCAGCCATTATAGGTCACCTGGGTGGACCCGTCGGTTCGCGTGGTGGTACCGAGCAGGCTGGCATCCACGCCGCTTCCCGGAGTTGGAGCGCCGTCGGTCAGTAAAGGCGGCCAGGCCGCCGCGCAGCTGTCGTAACAGTTGCTTGTTTTAGGTGTATCCTGGGTGAGGAGATACAATGTCATCCCTTTCGAATCGACCAGAAAGGAACCGAGGGGAGTATTCTGGCTGATATTTACGATTGCGGGTGCGCCAGGGGTTCCTGTCCCCAGACCAGTATTTGGAATTGCAGGCGAACCGGTCCCGTTTGGGGATGGCTGCGTGTTGGACGCACAGGCAGAGAGTACCAGAGCGAATACTACTAGCGCGAAAAACATGATTTTGTTTCTCATTTTTCAATCCTTTATTTTTTTGTCAGGTTAGGCAAGCGTATGCCTGAGGGAATTTACAAAATAATTGTAAATTTTCAACATTATACGGAAGTTAAAGGAGCTTAATAGTCTGATTATTAATTTTGCAAGCACCTTCATGCGCCGTTTTGCAAGAATTGAGCCGCAAATTATGCAGGCCTGCGGAACATTTTGCGTCAGGGGGAATTGTTACCAAGCAATAACTCAGAACCAATCACCCTGGACTTAATCGTGAAAAGCAATTTTTTGTTGAACTGCGCATATAATTAGTCATGCAAGCGCCTTACGGATCCCATTATCATAATATCCGTCCGTTTTGGTTGCAAACAGAGGTTCAAATGAGAGGTTTATTTTCTTCCATCCTCATCCTTTTTGTGACTTTGACAGCTTGTAGCTCGGGACTGGTTTCTCCAAACTCCACCATACCTTCTGTCATACCTTCCCCACCTTCAGTTGCGCTCACAATTTACTTTACTAATTTAGCTAATTTCCAGGTTGGCACTGAACCATACGAAAAAGCGGTCACGCGCATAGTCCCAACACCTCCTTCATTGCAAGAGGCCGTGCTGGAGCAGTTGTTCCTTGGCCCAACGGCTGATGAAAAAGCCCAGGGGCTGGATGTCTTCTTGAGTGGAGCCACCGGCTTCAGCAAACTGACCCTAGGCGACGGCGTTGCCCGCGTCTACTTGACCGGAAATTGTGATTCCAAAGGGGCGACGTATACGATCGCGAATCTTATCGATGCCAATTTAAAGCAATTCGCCGAGGTCAAGTGGGTCAAAATTTATGATCAAAATGGAGAAACAGAGACTCCCGCTGGGCAGAGTGGTTCCATCCCCTTTTGCCTGGAGCCTTAGAGTTCGGATCAGTGCCAGCCAGGTCATTATTCCACGAACACGGCCCATTTCCAGCGGGACGGCAGCCAGTACTGAATTTCTAGTGGTTGATTCCATACACCCGCGCCACTGCCGCCACATTCGACTGAAGCCATCTCAGGTGGGACTATATCCGATAAATTGCAATTACTCTCTTCGTTCGTCCCGGGCTCAGGTACCGGCGTGGGGGTACCAAAGTTGAAGGGAATGTTGGGCCTTCCCGGGCTGGGCCGGCAGGCGAAGGTCAAAGGTTCCCTCCCGCTTGGCAGGCGGCACCAGGTCCGGTCGACCGCTTCCACCGGGGGATAGTTGTAATTATCGGCCGTGCGTCCATCGGATTTCCTCAGTCTGACTGACCCTCCGCCATCGCTAAGGGGAACACCCGTCTCGAAGTGGAAGAAGACCAGGATCTGGTGCGGCAGCATGTTCACATCCGGCAGGTTGTAAGCAGTTGTATTGGGGCCATTGTCCAGTTTCCAATTCTTGATGTTAATGGAGGTGGTGCCCATATTCAGGAGCTCAATATATTCATCGCCGACATTGATCGAACCATCTTCGTTCCAATCAGAATGCGGGTGAGGCAGGAACTCGTTGATCACAACTGAACCTGGGATGGTCGTAGCCGTGTGTGTCGGAGTGCGCGTCAGGGTGGGAGTATTGGTGCGGGTAAGTGTGATTGTACTGGTAGGCGTATAAAGTGATACCCCGTTGCATAATGTGATGGGACTGACCCGGTTCTGCGGGTTGGAGGGGGAGATAAGGACAAAATCACCGGCATTATTGTCGGTATCATAACAGGCAGTTTCGCCGCCAGGTTTGCGCTCGTAACTCTGGTCGGCATCTCCTGTGATTGGCTCCAGATTCGTTCCTTCACGGTATAAAGTGGAGATGCACATCCCGACCTGGTCGACGATCGCATTCGCTGTGTTGATCAATGCCAGGCCGCCGGCGTCGGTCAAGCCTGCCAGGAAGAGTTGGTCAAAATTGGTTATGCTCCCGCCAGTGGTGGATGCCAGTAAATAATGTTGTCCTGCCTGTAGGATCGTATTGCCGGCAATGACAACCAGGTAAGAGCTGGAAATCCCGCAATCGGAAGACCACCTGATAGTCCAATTGCTTATGTTGACCGCTGCGCCGGTGGGGTTATAGAGTTCGACAAATTCATCAGATTCACCGTTCGGACCGCGTGTACGAAACTCACTGATGACAACGTGGGCAGGGGCTACGGGAGTGGAGGTAACGTTTGATGTGGAGGTCGTTGTTGGTGAGAAAGTAGGCGTGGATGTATCGGTCGATGTGGGGAATCGGTGGATGTAGGCGTACTGGTGGGAGAGGTTGCCACCTGGGCTGCATGGACATTCTCTCCTTGTGAGGCGGCAATCATGCAACCTAACAGAAGTATCGTCACAATGAACCAGGATAGGTGTGTTTTGTGCCGCCACATTCCAGGATTCGCCTCCTTGATAATCATAACATACATATCGATGTGAGAATCTGGCGCACCTCCGAGACGTTGTATGTCATGATCTGATCGACTAAGTTTCCTTTACCTTCTCCAACCGCTCCATTTTCTCGAGCCGCTTTCCTTATCAAAATTGTCCGACAATTGACATTCCACTTCTTTTTTGCTACACTAAGGGCGTAGTTGTCAGACATCTAGTCTTCTTCTAAATTCATGCCCACTCTTCTTGTTAAAAACGCTGAATGTTTAGTGACCATGGACGACCGCCAGCGGGAGGTCCCCCAGGGTGGTCTCTTTATCCGGGATGGCCTCATCGAACAGGCCGGACCGACAATCGAACTTCCGCAAACAGCCGATGAGGTGCTCGACTTAAGCGGTCATCTCCTTCTGCCGGGGCTGGTCAATACCCACCATCACTTTTACCAGACACTGACACGGGCCGTCCCGGCCGCGCAGGATGCCAACCTGTTCAACTGGCTGAAGACTCTTTATCCCATTTGGGCGCGTCTTACTCCGGACGATATCCACATCTCCACGCAGACCGCCCTGGCGGAACTGGCTCTGTCGGGCTGCACCACCGCCTCGGACCACCTGTATTTGTTTCCCAACGGCTCGCGCCTGGATGATGAGATCTCCGCGGCAAAAGAGGTCGGCCTGCGCATCCATGCTTCCCGAGGCTCGATGAGCCTGGGCGAAAGCCAGGGTGGGCTACCGCCTGATTCTGTGGTGGATAGCGAAGATAAGATCCTGGCAGACAGCCAGCGCCTGATCGAGACCTATCACGACCCACGACCCGGTTCTTATGTACGGATAGTCCTGGCACCTTGTTCGCCCTTCTCGGTCACTGGCGAGTTGATGAAACAGTCCGCTGCGCTGGCGCGGCAATACGGGGTCCAACTCCATACCCACCTGGCTGAGACGGAGGATGAAGAACAGTTCTGCTTACAGAAGTTCGGTTACCGGCCTGTCCCTTATATGCAATCGGTGGAGTGGGTGGGGAAGGATGTCTGGTTTGCCCATGCAGTGTATGTAAATCAGGAAGAGGTAAAGACCTTCGCTCTGCATGGGTGTGGCGTGGCTCACTGTCCCACCTCGAATATGCGCCTCGCTTCCGGCATTGCCCCGGTCAAAGAATATCTGGCCGCCGGTGTGAAAGTGGGTCTGGGTGTGGATGGCTCGGCTTCCAATGATGGCTCGCATATGTTGGCCGAGGTCCGCCAGGCCATGTTGGCGGCCAGGGTTAAGGAGGGCCTCACCGGATTTTCCCTTTCCAATGACCCCTCCCGCAATCTCATGACTGCCCGTTCGGCTCTGCGACTGGCCACGCGCGGAGGCGCGGACGTGCTCGGACGCTCCGATATTGGCTCACTTGAGCCGGGTAAATGCGCCGACTTTTTTGCCATCGATCTTAACCGCCTTGATTTTGCCGGGGCGCTGCATGACCCCGTAGCGGCTGCCATCTTTTGCCAGCCGGTGCGCGCCGATTACACTGTCGTCGGCGGGAAGTTCGTGGTTCGTGAAGGAAAACTGGTCACTCTTGACGAACAGAAGCTCATTGCCCGACATAATAAAGCTGCCAGAGCATTACTAAATGATTTATAGCCCAATGAAAAAATTCGTGCCATTCTTCCTGTTATTGATTGTCATAGGAATTTCTTTCGCTGGAAGTATTTTAAAAAGCCATTTACCAACCTTAAATCCTTATCAATCGAGATCCGACCCGCTAGCTGAAGAAAATATCAATTATTGCCTGCAAAATGGACTCGGTTTGCTCTTTTTCATTATCGTTGGAGGTGTTCCTTTATTCTTTCCAAGGCAAACTATTGATTGGATACAAACTGCGCTCAACTGGGGAGTTGAAAACCCCTCCCCGATGAGAATCAAACCTCTTACTGCCCGACTATTCGGAGGTTTCTTCTTTGCATCCGCCATCGTCTTCACTCTTTTAAATCCGATCACGTGGGATGAGTGCAGAACCGGTTTTAGTTTGCTCCGTTAGTGGTAATTGATGAGATTGTAA
>CAWHSJ010000011.1:0-810680 GCA_963831885.1 uncultured Chloroflexia bacterium
CAGGTCGTTTCACTGTAGGAATTGTGATACTCTCGCATTGGACGAATAGAGAATGCTCACAAAGGAGGAGCAAATGGAATCAGAAACGACCTGCAAGAGTAATGATACTACGGAAAAGAGGCAGCTCTACATGGCAATGGAGTTGAGCCAGAAGGAATGGAAGCTGGGGTTCAGCGTGGGACCCGGACAAGCGCCGCGACTGCGGAGTGTACCTGGGGATGCGCTGGGGGTTTTGATGGAAGAGATCCGGCTGGCATGCGAGCGGTTCGGACTGGGGAAGGATGTGGAGGTGGAGAGTTGCTATGAGGCCGGGCGGGATGGATTTTGGATACATCGTTTTCTGGAAAAGCAGGGGGTAAAGAATCTAGTGGTGGACTCGGCCAGCATCGAGGTAAGCCGGCGATTTCGGCGGGTGAAGACGGACCGAATGGATGTGGGGAGGCTGCTGGGGATGCTGATGAGATATCACCTGGGGGAGAAGAAAGTGTGGAGTGTGGTACACGTACCGAGTGTGGGGGCTGAAGACGAGCGGCAGTTACATCGGGAACTGCTGGCTTTGAAGAAAGAACGGACGCGGCATATCAATCGGATAAAGGGATTGCTTTCGAGCCAGGGAGTGGTGA
Organism: uncultured Chloroflexia bacterium; assembly: GCA_963831885.1. Classification (GTDB taxonomy): domain Bacteria; phylum Chloroflexota; class Anaerolineae; order Anaerolineales; family Villigracilaceae; genus UBA877. The sequence continues at coordinate 624 of CAWHSJ010000011.1, forward strand.
TAGAGGTGGATACGGGGTTCCTGGAGGCAATCGGAACAGTGAAGTTGTGGGATGGTTCGCCATTGCCTGTGAGGTTACGAATGCGGCTGGAGCGGGAGCACGAGCGGATCGAGCTAGTGAGGCAGCAAATTGATCAGTTGGAGAAGGAACGGGAGGAAGTGATCCGTACTTCGCCGGCGGAGTCGATGGAGCAGGTGCGGAAATTGCTGCAACTGAAGGGGATTGGTGTGAACTCAGCCTGGTTGTATGTGATGGAGTTCTTTGCCTGGCGAGGATTTCGCAATCGGCGGGAGGTAGGTGCGCTGGCTGGGCTAACGCCGACGCCATATCAAAGCGGAGAAAGCTCGAAGGAAAGTGGAATAAGCAAAGCAGGCAACCGGCCCGTGCGGGGAATGGCGATCGAGATTGCCTGGTCGTGGCTACGCTATCAGCCAGACAGCGCACTGAGCTGCTGGTACAACCAGCGCTTTGCGAAAGGCAGCAGCCGGGTGAGGCGGATCGGGATCGTCGCCCTGGCGCGGAAATTGTTGATCGAATTGTGGAAGTATTTGGAAACCGGCCTCGTTCCGGAAGGAGCGTATCTGAAGAGCAGTTGATCTGCTTCCAGTTTTGGTGTGCTTTCCCCTGGTGAGAACTGCCCGTTGCCTTATGCGGGTTTTCCTAACGGAGACCGAAGTATAGATGGGGCAGTTCCTCAAAAGCTTTTCTCGCCTCCTGGCGAATACATTATTGGGTGTCTGGCTTTGACCAGCACGGATAGAAGCTAGTTGGAGGAAGTCTCCCTCAACGCTTCATAAGCTGCCAGATAGTCTTGGAAAGTACTCCTTCGAAAGAAGAACGGTTTGTTCTTGTTTGTAACTGTTCGCCAATTTGATATTTCTTGAAAAAAACGACCTCTCGCTGGCCGCTCTTAGAAAGCGCCTATCGAGAAACCCATTGACAAAATTCCAATCATAGAAGCATAAGCAATCCTGAACGAACAAACCAGTTGTTAATACAATTTTGATAGTCAGGTACCCTAAAATGCAATAATTGAGGTCTCAAAGCCTGAAAAGTTAAGCCAAAAGTAAAACGGTATGGCATTGGAAAGAGTTTACCTTGGAGATCCAAACAGGCAGTATCTATGGAACGAAAAGTGAATGTAATAAAGAATGGTATTTTAAAGGACGATAGTGTACAATATTGATAATAATTATATTATTTAACTTGGTCAGGATTGAAGTGAATAGATCAAGATTTTTCGTTTTCCCATTGTTGACTGTTTTACTACTCGCTTCATGCGTAAGCCGGGTGAGCCTTGGGCCAGATACACCTTTAAAATTGGCCTCGTTTTCAGAAAATGGTGTATTCGTAATGATTGCCCTGGTGATAGATTCCACCGGTCAGCCATGGTTGGCCGCTACTTATACCCCCCAGCAAGTCGGATTCCACCTCTACAGTAATAGCCTTCCCCGTAATGGATTGAACGGTGAAGGTCGGCCTACGCTCCTCGAACTACCAATCGATTCGACCATCAAGGCGGTTGGGGATTTGACAGAAAGCGCGGATGCGGTGGTGTCTTCCATGGGGCCGGGTACTTTACTGGTGTACCCGGCAGGACCTGTAACATTAAGCCTGCCGATAGCATTACCCAAAGGAAAAAGTTGGATGCCGGAACAGATATCCATTACTTACGAGGCCTGTTCCGATATGTCTTGCCTGACGCCTGTTATTGGCAAACTAGTTTCCATCCGTATTCCAGCTGAGGATTTAGTGAAAAATCAATGATTTTTTCGCTGATAAGGTTTTCATGGTAATAATGGAGAAGGGTGCGACCAGGTTATCAACCTTTCGCACCCTTTTTCCTGAATTTCCGATTACCTAAAAGTCGGCTTTATGATGTAAAGATGAAGCGCCTTAGCTTTTTCCCGGGATTATGAAAGGGAAAGGTTTATTCGAGATCATGCCTGCAAAGGCTTTGATAATCTCTATGCTGTTCCCGAGGATACCCAACCATAAAGCCACATGCACCAGCTGAGGTAACAAGGTCATCAAAAGCTGGATTGTCGCAGGGTCGACGATATTTGCCGGCAGGCTATTGGCCGTCAACGCAATCAGAGAAGGACCGGCCAACATGGCTGCTGCAATGACGATATTGATCACCTTTAATCCGATCGAGAAGATGCGCGTGAGTGTGTTCCAATACCCCTGGCGCAACAGGATTATATCCAGAACAATTGTCAACGCCCAGACAACAGTCAGATAGGGTACGTAATGGAAGAAAGCCTCGGAAAGAACCGGAACAGAAGTCCAATTCCCTGTGCCAATGTACCAGTTCCCACCCGTTGAATAGCCGAGGCTGAACACTTGCGGGTAGAAATTGAACAGGAGGATGGCGAAAAAGGTGAATACAACATCGGCAATCGTGTCACCCAATTTGATCCGGTTCGGTGGTGAGATCTTAATTAGAGAATGCGGATCCCACTCCTTCGTCATCGGCAGCCCTTTAACATCCACTTTCTTGCCGGAATTATTGAGTGCCCATTCGATGATCGCAAAGACGAAAACAAGGCTTGCCAGGGAGGTCAGGGCGGATGTGTAGAAATTGATCATGGCTTTACCGACGAGTTGGAACCCCGTCTGAATATTTAGGGAAGATTGCCCTAAAGTGATTCCCAGGCCTACCAACGCCAGGACGCCGGTGACCAAAAGAATAACCTTGACCAAAGTCAAAAAAATGAGAAACAGGCTGGGGCCGATCAAATAACGTTCGGGTAAATAAGAAGCGGCCACCTTTTCTGGATTTCCATATTCTTTAAGAACCGCGAAAACCATCTCATCATCCACCGGGCGGCCGGCTTTCTGGCTGCGTTCGTCGAGCATGTCTTCCAGTGCGGAACGGATCTCTGCCTCAATGTCGGCGCGGGTTTTTGAAGGCAGTCGCCGCCCGACCTCAGACACGTAAATATCGATCAGATTCATAATAATCTCCTTTCTTAATTCAACATCTTGTCCATCATAGTCACGATGCTGTTCCATTCTAGTTTCAGCTGGGGTAAAAGTTCTTGCCCTTCTTTGCTGATCATGTAGTAGCGCCGTGGCCTGTCTGCTTCGATGCGCCAATTGGATTGGAGCAAGCCTTGCGACTCCAGGCGGCGGAGCAAGGGATAGAGGGTGCCTTGGTCAATCTCGAGGCCGCACTCTCGCAGGTTATTTATGAGCGAGTATCCGTATTGCTCCTGGCTTAATTGGCTTAGGACGGCCAGCACAATAACCCCACGGCGTAGTTCAAGAATAACATTATCGAAAGATTCATTTGTCATAGCATCACCATTGATGACAGTATACTGTATAATACACAGTATGTCAAGAGTGTTAGTATAGTTAGACAACCGGTATCATGGAGATACCGGTTGCAGATAGCATTTGGGGTCTAAAACTCACCCGACTAACATACTTTTGGAATGAGGATCACTTTCTGGCTGAAATGGCCAGCAAATCCCGTGTCAATTCAATCTCCTCCCCATCCAGAGAAGGATGGAATTCCACTTCCTTAAAACCTATTTCCAGGAGAAGTGCCCGGTACTGGTCAAGGGTATAAGCCTGAACGGTGGCCGCGTAACGAGTTACTGACCCTTTTAAAGCATCAACAATAAAGTAACGGCTGGTGGCAGTACAGGAGGATTCATCCCAGAAATCCTCCTGCAGATATAGATGGGGAGTTTCCGAGAATAATCCGGTCTGGGCACTATACCAGTGGGAGGGGGATTGTCCCAACTTTCGCACTGCTTCGAATGTATGCGGTTCCAATACCAGCAGACCAGCCGGCTCAAGGGCATCGTAGGCCTTTCGCAGGATATCATGCGCATCCCAGGGGCGGAAGACATTCAGTTCTCCAAATATGAACATGACCAGGCCATATCCGCTTCCAAAGGCGGTGGTGCGCAAGTCGCCTTCAATATAACGGCAATCTAATTTCTCGCTGCGGGCATTATCGATTGCATAGGCGATGGAAGCCGGGGAGAAGTCGATGCCGGTGCAGCGGCAGCCGCGGCGGGCCAGGCGGCTGGTATAGAGGCCGGGGCCGCAGCCCAGGTCGAGGAGCCGGATGGGCCGGTTGTCCAAAAGAGTATGAAAGATCCATTCCACCTGGCGGTCAATGATGGCAGTCCGCCGGCTGGCGGCATCATGGTCCTGCGAAAGATGCTGGCGTAACATCCGAGCGCTGAAGCCAGGCTCATTCCAGGGGATCTTATCGCCTTCGGCCCAGGGTGCGGGGAAAGTTGCGCGGTTAACAAGTTCTTTCAGGTTCATGTTCCATTCCTCCTGGTAAGGTTTTATTTCTATTCTCCGGCAGAATACCGGCCTTGAGAAGCGTGTATTGAATGAATTCGAACGTCCCATTCAGTTTATCAATGGCCAATCCCTCTTGCCAGGCGAGTGCCAGGCGAACTAACTTGACCCAGGGTGTATTCAGCGTTTTCAATGCCCAACGCGCTGCTTCGGGTTTGGAAGCGATACGTCCATATTCAAGCACATAGAGGGAACGACACATGGTCAGGACGGTATAAGCAAGATATTCACTGCTCTTGAATCTTTGCGGGGAGGGGAAGGGCGGCGACCACCAGTCTCGCAGGGAGGCTCGCACTGCCTCTTGCAGGTCGGCCGGGCTGACAGGGTCAATCATGTTGAGAAGCGGGGGTCCTGTGATCACGAGGCCTTTTTCACGGAGGATCCAGCGCTGGAGAACCCAATCACTCCCAAGAGTCTCGAGGTCGAAATGCCCGTCAACGCCAAGCCAGGGGACCGGTGGATGGGAAGGGTTGTAGCGGCGAAGATCAGCTTTGGGGATGTAAGCGCCTTCCAATTTTTGCGACGACTCCAGGCGGCTATTAAAGAGGCGGGCGTGCATTTCCTTCAGGGCGACAAAGGTCACGGTAGGGAGGCTGCTGCTGGTAACGACCAGGAAGTCGATATCGCTGGTGTGAGGGTCGAAGTCGCCATACGCCAATGAGCCGTGGATGTAGAGACCGACCAGATATTCGCCTAATACGGCCCTTACATTTTCCAATAGCGTTTCAATTAAAACCTGTATATTCGGGTAATTGCAAAGAAAGGCTACCACTCTTTTACCCATTGCTCGGAACGGTCACAATCTTGCGATAGCGTCGAAGAATAGAGCGCATCCGGTCCCGGTTCAAGCCCGCCGACAAAAGCCCTCACTGCGCCCAGGCGTTGCACTCGACGAAGGCCTTCAGTGATGACCGCTCGTGCCAATCCTCGCCTCAGGTGTTCCGGGACGGTCGCCACCGGCTCGATATATACCGTGCGGGTGACATCGTCGAACCAGAAGGTGGAAATGGCAGCGATGGTCCCGTCCTGGGCGATGGCGACTATGTCTAGGTCACGGCGGTAGAGCGGACAGCGTTGGATATTTCGATACCATTCCCAACCTTGGTACTTCTCATCCGGCTCATTCGGGTGGAAACCCCGCCAGGAGGCCCAGGAGCGGGCCGGCAGTTCGCTTTCATCTCCGAGTGAGCGGATGGTATAACCATCTGCCACTGTTACTCTTGGTATGGGTTTATCCAGGTCGCGCCGCCACTGGCTTTCGGCATAGTTTACCGTGGTGAAACCATGAGCCTTCAGCAACTCCTGGCGTTGAGTATCCAGCGAGTCTGCCCACAGGAAAAGTTTTCGAGTTCCGCCTTGAATCACTGACAGATGTTCTTCAGCAACTGCGATCATCTCCGCCTCTAATTCTTTCGTTTTGTAGGCGGGATGAACCTGCATAAAACTGTCCCCCGGCTCTTCCGGATTAAGTACAGCGGCGATGCGGCCCTCCGGCGTCTCCCAAATGAAAATGATTTCGGGCAGGGTTGCAAAGGGATGTATATTATTCATCCCAAAGAAACGCCAGTAGTCCAGGCGCATCACAGACCAGCTGAATTCACGCAAGCCGTTGGCGATCATCACCTCCCGCAGGAATTGACGGATGCGCCAGTAATCGTTCTCGTCTTTGTAATTACGCACTTTTGGTCTCATTAATCAATCCCTTTCCAACATTATGATTCAAAGTATAGCGGATAAAGCCTAGGGTCGCAGATATATCTTCCGGCTGCATTTCTGATTGCGGATCCTGCCGTCCAGCCCAGGCCTTATCGATCAAGGATGCCCAAGGTTCATTCAAAGCCGCTCGCGCCCATTGAGCTGCGACCGGCTTGGAGACGAGGGTGCCGTATTGAAGCGTATAAAGCATTCGGCACAAAGTCAGGACGATATAACATTGATAACCGCGGCTGTCGATGCGTGCGGTATCAGTGAGAATTGGCTCGGCCCAGCCGTGCAGGACGGCCAGGGTGGCCTGGCGTAATTCTTCCACTGGAACAGGATCGATCAGGGTATGCGGAGCAGGTCCGGCCAACGTTATTCCCCGATCACGGAGATTGGAGCGCAGGATTACCCAGCCGCCCCACCAGGCACGGCTCAGAACGGAATCTTCAATCTGCATCTTATTAAGTTGCTCCTCCTGGCCTCGGTCAATATGCAGATACAGGGCGCGCTGCGGATCATATTGCATCAAGGCCTGGCGCGGGATATAGGAGCCTTCCAGCTGTGTGGCGCACCACGAGTCCATCTTGGCGATGCGGGCATGCATGGTTTGCAGGGCCGAAAAGAGAGGCGCTCGCAGTTCTGTATCAGTAACAACCACAAAATCCACATCGCTATGCAGGTCGAAATCACCGCTGGCGAGGGAGCCGACCAGGTACATACCAATAAAATGTTGTCCAAGGATTGCCTGAATTTGCGGGAGAAGCACATCCAGTACACGATTGACCTCGGAATAAGGGGTGGGAGAAAGCTTGTGGTTAACCATGAATTTAATTCTGCTTGATCTTCCCATCTTCCAATCTCCATACTTCGGAAGCAAACTGGTCGATGAAATAGCGGTCATGGATCACGGCCAGCACCGTGCCCGTATACTTGCTGAGAGCCTGCTCAAAGCGGGCCCGCGAGGGGATGTCGAGATGGTTGATGGGTTCATCGAGCAGCAGGAAGGTGCACCCCTGCGCCACCAGCAAGGCCAATTCAAGGCGGGCACGTTCGCCATAACTGAGGCTGCGGGCGGGGCGCAGTGGATCATCCCCGCTGAACAGGAAGAAATGCAGGAAATGGCGCGCCTCGGTCTGGTTGAACAAGCCGGCAGTCTGAATGGTCTCCAAGGCGGACTTCTCCAGGTCGAGGTGCTCCTGCTCCTGGGTCATATAGCCAGGTTTGACTGAGACGCCTAATCTTACGGAACCGGTAACAGGTTCCAATTTCCCGACGATGGTGCGCAGCAGGGTGGTCTTCCCGCAACCGTTGGGACCGGTGAGTGCCACGCGCTGCCCGGCTCGGATGTGCATGCGAAGGTGTTGCAAGAGCGGCGGCTGACCGCTGTAACCGATGGACAGGTCCTCCGCCACCAGAATATCGCGGCTTTGGTGTGCAGGAGCGGTGAAATCCAATTTCAATTGCCAGGCTGGTTTGGGCTTTTCGACCATCTCATCCGAATCAAGGAACCGCTCCAGTTTCTTTTCCCGCGATAAGGCCTTTTTAGCCACCTTTTTGGCGTAACGGCGAGGACCGGGCTGGCGCGAAGTGGTGGTCAATTCAACCTGCAAGGATTGTTGTTTCGTGCGGGCAATATCCTCCTTCATGCGGCGAATCTCTGCCACCTGGTCGCGATATTCATCCCATTGTTTTTCGCGGGCTGCCAGGAACTGTTTGAGATAGTCACTGTAATTGCCGGCATACTCGTGGAGGCTGTGGGCCTCAGGATCGAAGTCGAGAATGCGGCTGACGGTATTATCCAGAAAAGCGCGATCGTGGGAGACGATCAAGGCTGCGCCGCGGAAGCGGTTCAACCAGTCTTCCAGCCATTCGAGCATCTGGATATCCAGATGGTTGGTAGGCTCATCCAGAAGGAGAAGATTCGGTTGCGAAAGCAGGAGTTGAGCCAGCATCAGACGGGTCTTCTGTCCGCCGCTAAGTTCGCCGATTAGTTTTTCTGAAGGAATATCAGCCAGGCCAAGCGGGGACAATATGTCCACGGGTTGTTCGTTGGCACGTTCCAGCGATTGCAGGGCCTCATCGTAGGCAAGTTGAAGACTTGCATCGTAAGGATTGGCAGCCAGGGCAGAGGCTAATTCGGCCACAGCTCTTTCGGGATCTTGTGTGGATGCGATATTACATGCCTCAGCGATGGTCAGGGACGGATCGAGGCTGAAGCCCTGGGAGAGGTAACCGATGCGCGTATTCGGGCGTGTGAGTGCGACTGTCCCGGAATCGGGCTGGACCTGCCCGGCCAGGATACGCAAGAGCGTGGTCTTGCCACAGCCATTCGTCCCGATCAGACCAACATGTTCCCCGGAATTGATAGTAAAAGAAATATCCTTGAGGATCATGTTGATGCCAAAGGATTTTGTAATGTGATGAGCGGTCAGCATAAGTGCGCCTCGTATGAAATTACTGCCAGACTACCTGACGGATCTGCCCATTTTCAACGGCCCAAATATCCGTAGCGAACTGGTCGATGAAAAAACGGTCATGAACGACGGCTAATACGCTGCCTTCAAAATTTTTCAACGCCTGCTCGAAACGTGCGCGGGAAGGAATGTCGAGATGATTGATGGGTTCGTCAAGCAACAGGAATGTGCTGCCGCGGGCGATCAACAAAGCCAATTCCAAACGGGCTCGTTCGCCATAACTCATCTCACCGCATGGACGGAGAGGGGCATCGCCGCTAAACAGGAAGGCATGCAGGAAGGTGCGTGTCCGGGTGGGACTATATGCTCCAGCCTCCTGAATAATCTCCAGCGGGGACTTGTGGGGGGCGAGAAGTTCCTGCTCCTGGGCCATATAGCCCAGTTTGACAGAGGCTCCCAGGTGTACAGAGCCTGAAACTGGCTCCAAATTCCCAACGATGGTGCGTAACAGAGTTGTTTTTCCGCAACCATTTGGACCCGTGAGCACCACGCGTTGCCCGCCATGGATATGAAGGTGGATGTTTTCCAACAGCGGTGAATGACCGGGATATCCCACAGACAGATTATCCGTAATAAGGATGTCTTTGCTCAGATGCTTCGGCACAGGGAATTTCAATTTCATCTGCCAGTCGGTAAGTGGTCTTTTTACTAATTCTTCAGATTCAAGGAAACGCTCCAGTTTCTTTTCGCGGGACTTTGCTTTTTTGGCAACCTTTTTGGCGATGCCCTGTTGGTAGGATTTATAACCTTTGATCTTAAAGTCGCTGCCGCCGATACGAATGGAACTGGCTTGACGCTCAGTGAATGCAGCCTGTTGTTTGGTGCGGGCAATGTCGGCTTTCATCTGGTGAATCTCAGACTGCTGATCGAGGTACGCCTGCATCTGGTGTTGGCGTTCCATTTCTTTATACTCGACATAGTCGCTATAAGTGCCGGAATACTGCTTGATAGTGTGCGTAGTAGAGTCGAGGTCAATGATGGACGAAACCGTACGATCCAAAAATGTACGGTCGTGGGAGACAATCAAGGCTGCCCCACGGAAGTGGTTCAGCCAGCCTTCCAACCATTCGAGCATATCGATATCGAGATGATTGGTGGGTTCGTCCAACAGAAGCAGGTTTGGTTGGGAGAGGAGGAGTTGAGCCAGCATCAATCGAGTCTTCTGGCCGCCGCTAAGTTCACCGATGCGTTTGTCCGGCGGAAAGTCTGCCAAGCCAAGGGGAGTTAATATGCTAATAGGTTGAACAAAGGCTTGTTCCAGCGATTGCAAAGCCTCATCATAGGCGAGTTGGAGATCGGTATTCTTAGGGTTCGACGGCCAAAGCCGAAGCCAACTCTACGACCGCCAACTCGGGGTGTTGTGTTGAAGTATTGGTACATGCCTCGGCGATGGTGAGGGACGGATCGAGGCTGAAACCTTGTGAGAGGTAGCCAATGTGAGTGTCCAGGCGCGTGGTCACGACCACCCCGGAATCAGGCTGGTCCTGCCCGGCCAGGATACGTATGAGAGTGGTCTTGCCACAGCCGTTCAGCCCGATCAGGCCGATGCGGTCACCTGAGGAGATGTTGAAGGTAATATTTTGGAGTACGGTCTGGATGCCGTAGGATTTTGTAAGGTGATGTACAGAGAGCATAGACGATCCTGTATTAGAAAACAAAACCGGGGGCATACGCCCCCGGCCGGAATCAAAAACCAGCGGGTTAAGTTGCCCGGAAAGCATTGGTTTTTTACAGGGTGTCTGTCATTCCTTTTGCTCCTGAATCAATACGGCAGCAAGGATTATAAAGCATAATCACCAGCGCTGCAACCGGGAGAGGCCCCGGCGAATACGGCTCCAGCTTTGAACCGCTTGGCGGTGGTCACCTTGCGTCAATGGGATGGGGCTGAAGAGCAAGCGGTTATATGTCCCGGTCAGCCAGCGTAAGTCTTTGAGCATGGTGGTGATGAGGGGAGCTAACTTTTTATCTTTTCCAAATTGTTCCAAACGGGTGGAGAGGACAGCCGCGAATTCATCGGGGGTGCGGGTTGCGTCTGCAGTTATACCCCAGACATGGCTTCGTTGATAGAGGCGGTTATAGATGGCCATCAAAGCCTTATCCGCAGGGCGAAGATATAATAACCAATTTTGAACCGGCAGGATGAAAAAGAGAATTAGCAGCCCGGCTAATATTCCTCCCCCGATTTTTACTGGCGTACCTAAATCGCTCCAATTAATGTCGAAGGTAAATGCATTCGACGGGGGGATGGGAGTTGGAATGGCTATAGCCGTATTTTCGGGGGCATCTACTTCACCGGGATGGGGAATCGGCGACAGGTTGGTAGTGGGTTCGAATTCCACCCAACCTATACCGCCGAAGTAGATTTCCACCCAGGCATGGGAGTTTGCCGCCACAACCACGAATCTGCGGTCGGTGTAGTTATATTCACCACTGGAATATCCTGTCACCAGGCGGGCGGGCAAACCGGCGGCGCGCGCCAGAACAACCATGGTCGTAGCAAAGTAATCGCAATAGCCTTTTTTCAAATCGAATAGGAAGTAGTCGGCCACATCGCGGTTGGAGGGTGGGGCGGGGACATCGAGAGTGTACGTGAACTGGCGCAGGTATGTTTCAATTGCCTTGGCCCGGTCATAGATGTTTACCTGTCCGGCAGTAAGGTCCAGGGCCAGGTCACGCACACGCTGAGGCAGTTCATCAGGCAGGCTGAGATAGCGGCGGCGAATATAATCCGGATAATTATTACTGGCAGCGCGCAACTGATTTACAGTGACATATTGCATGCGTGAGATGGCTGTATAACTGTCAGCAAGCGTCTGGGCATCGATCATATCGCCCGGTGCGCGGAATTCGGCGGTGGTGAGTTGGTCAGCGCTTAGCAGGTCCCCCTCATAGAATAATACTCCACCGGTTTGATTAAAACGCTGGACGTGTTGTACTACCTGGCGGTAATTAGTCGGCAGGTTGATAAGATTGGGGTAAAAGGATCCATTTGGTAACAATGACACAGTTTGATTGTTATCGGTGATCCAGACGTGACCATTGTATGTGTCATAAGTCTGAGCGCGCCAGTAATAACTCACGTCCGGCTGCAGAGCATTGGTTACACGGGCAACCTCGGGCGGAACAGGGTTATAACCTTCCACGGATACATACATTACTATATCTTGAGTCAGATGCGGTCCGGCTCCAACAGCATGAACTGCAGAGATGACAACCGGACCACTGCCGAGAATCCCCGGTTTGGATGTGGGAGGTGTTTGCTGAAGGCCGAGGCTCTCAGCCAGGGTCTTATCCTGGCCATAATGAAGCATGTGCTGGATGGAAGTGGTTATTTTATTAATCGACAAGGATGGCAGCAAACCGCCGGCGAGCATGAACGCTCCGACCAGAAGGACCACTGCCAGCACCAGCGTCGGTTCGATAACGACCCGGTCCATACGACGTGAGATCCAATGCTTTTCAGATTTTAGATACCCATTAGCTGCCTGGAGCAAAACCATTCCGCCAGCCACCCATACCAGATTTAAGATAGCGCTGAGATCATTCGTGTAATAAATGTTATAGGCCAGGAGGACCATACTTGGAAGAAGGCCAATGAGGACCGAATTGCGCCGCCGGACCCACCAGGCTGCCCAGATCACCACGAGCCAAAGAGCCATCCCCCACAACAAAGGTGCCACCAAGGGATCGACCACCCGGATGCCGGAATGGACGCCCTCGAACCACCCTGAAATACGATTTACCAGCGTGGCTAGATTTCTGAAGAATGCCTGGGAGGTGGCAAATATGGGGAGAAAATTGGGTGCCTGACAGGGGAGGATTTGTTTAAGCGAAGGCCAGATACTGCAGCGAAGGATTTGGCCGGAGAGCGGAGATAAAGTTCGCAAAAACGCCAGGAACGGATTACCCAGGCGGCCGATGGTCAGGGCCAGGTAAATTAAGCCAACCCCAAACGCAATGAGCGCAGAAGAAACGCCTCGCAGGTGCGTGCTTGCCAATAGCCAACTCAACAGCATGCCGACAAGCGCGACTGCAATCAACGGACCGGCCGACATTTGACCCACCACGGCAATCAATCCCCAGGCCACGTTGCAGAGTATCAGCACGAGCAAGGAAACTTGAATTAGCGTCAATCCACCCAGGCGACGAATTATCCACCGGAAGACGTTTGCGAACATGTCCAGTATCATCCGAGTTTTCTCCAACCAGTATCGGCCGGACGGCGAATCGCCACAGCTTTACCGCGCCCGACCACTCGCCATTCCCATTTTCCTTGCGTACCGGGATGCGCTTCTGGCCGGTCGAACAACTCACGGTGAACGATGTTATGAGTGATGCCATAATCTGTGAGCAAGGTCAGTATCCCGGACAGCGGATTCGGTCTTGCCAAATGATTCCGGATCAAGCAGCAGTACGGTGGGAGCGATGCCTTTCTTAAGCAATTGCAGCATGGGTAAAGCCCAGTCAGCGTTCACGTTAGGGGTGACGATGATCAAGCTGGCGCCGCGGCGGATGGATTGTTGTGCACTCTTCAACAATTCTGAAAGAGGTAGCTCACCTGGTTGGACCAGGGCGAGAGTGCGCAACATGCTCATCAAGTGGCCCGAGGTACGCTGCGGCGGCATCCAGGTCAGCTCCTGGCCGCAAGTCACCAGGCCTACCGAATAACCTTTGCGGATACCCCGGTCAGCGAGGCTGGCAGCCATGATGATCCCATGCTCGCTGGTGGAAGATGAGCCGGTACCTGCCTGGACACTTTGTTCCAAATCGAGGAAGATCCACCAGTCAGAAGAGGGTGTGTGTTCGAACTGGCGTACGTAGAGCATGTTCCTTTTAGCAGAAGTGGGCCAATGGATGGCTTTAAGCGGGTCACCAGGAACATATTCACGGACGGTTTCCACGCTCACCGTGGTTTCCAGGGCAGCCCGGCGAGGGCGACGGCCTTCCCCGGTCCGACCCCCGGCTGCAACCTCGATGGGCGGCAGTGGCAGCACCGGCGGCAGGACCAGCAAGATGGTTGAGTTGGGATGTTGAATCTCAAGGCTGCAGAGACCCAGGGGATCGCCGGACCGCAATGTGGTGGGACCAAGGGTGAATAAGCCGCGGCGGGTGCATACCCCGGCAGTTTTCCATTCCAGCGAGGCGCTTGCCCCAACTGAGGTAACCCGTCCGGCGGTGTAATCTGGTAGGGTCGAATGATCTTCCACTTCAAGCCATAGTGCCGGGAGGTAACTGTCATTGATCACGGTAAAGCGTTCCTCCAACTGGTCGCCCACTTGTGCCCAGCCATAACGCAACGCGCGTTCCAGGAACAAATGGCGTGCCAGGGAAAATGTCCACAGGAAACTTATCACCCAGATCCCACCCATAATGATGAGCAAGGTCATCCAGGCCCGGCTTGGCCAAACCAGCTGCACCAATAATAACAGGACGGTCAGCACCGGCCAAAGGCGGCTGTGCAAGCGGATCTTGGTAAAAGAAGGGCTAGGGAACATGATGTTTAACCAATTTGACTTTGGTTCATGACGTTATTTTTGAGACCGTATGAAAGTCTTTCGGCCCGAATGTAATCCTATTCTGGTATTTTCACAAATTTATTTTAAGAAGAAGTAGAATAGGACCACAATATGGCACTTTCTTGGAACAATCTTACATTAGGAAAGTGCCAGAGTCAACCAACTTAAGGAGAGTATATGGCGACTGAAGAAAAACTCGATCAACGCGTGAATGATCTGCTGAAAAAAATGACCCTGGGTGAAAAAGTCTCGCTGCTTTCAGGCCGGGATATCTGGAACACTGTGCCGGTGCCCCGTTTGGGCATCCCCTCCATCACAATGACCGATGGCCCTCATGGCGTCCGTTCCACTGCGCCGGAAGCAGGTCGTAAAATGGGTGCGGTCACTGCCTTCCCGACCGGTATCTCTATGGGTGCGACCTGGAACCCGGATTTGATCGAGAAAGTGGGGCAAGCGCTAGGTGAGGAGACCCGAGGCATGGATTGTGATATCCTTCTCGGGCCTTGTGTCAATATTGTGCGGGACCCGCGCGGTGGACGTAATTTTGAAACTTTCTCGGAAGACCCCTACTTGACGGGACGGACAGCAGTGGCTTACATCAAGGGTGTTCAAAGCCGGGGAGTAGGCACCTCCATCAAACATTTCGCTGTGAATAATTACGAGATTGAACGTTTCCGTGCCAGTTCCAATGTGGACGAGCGGACCCTGCGCGAAATTTATCTGGCGCAGTTCGAGATGGCCGTAAAAGAGGCCCGGCCTTGGACAGTAATGTGCTCTTATAACCGCATCAACGGTATTTATGCTAGCCAGAACAACCACCTGCAAAATGAAATCTTGCGGAACGAATGGGGGTTCCAGGGAGCTGTGGTTTCCGACTGGGCGGCCAACCATACCATTTTTGAATCCGTTGCAGGAGGATTGGATCTGGAGATGCCCGGTCCGGCTAAATATTACAAACTGCTCGGTGATGCCGTCCAAATCTGGCAGATCGACGAAGCGTTGGTAGACAAAGCCGTGAGGCGCATCCTGCGTATTGTCCTGCTTTCGGGCCGCATGGACAAAACTGTATCAAAGGGCTCAGTCAATACACCTGCACATCAGAAATTATCCCGGCAATTGGCCGAAGAAGCCATTACCCTCCTGAAGAATGAAGGCAGCCTCCTGCCACTGGGGAAGAACGTAAAGTCTATTGCAGTGATCGGGCCGAATGCGGCTGAGGCGGTCATTGAAGGTGGTGGCAGTTCCATGGTGCCGCCTCTGTACCGGGTAAGTCCGCTGGAAGCGTTGAAGGAAAGCCTGGGTGACAAGGTCAAAATCGAATATGAAAGCGGCAGCGACAATGTAGATACCCCCTTCACGGTGCCGACCACGTGGCTTAAAGGTGGCCTGCATGGCGCTTTCTATGAGGCAGCCGATTTTAGCGGCAAGCCGATCGAAGAACGGGATGGGTTTGGAGTTGGTTTTTGGTGGCACATTGCCTGGACGCCATTACAGATCAAGCCCATGGCAATGCGCTGGACAGGCCATTTGACAGTGCCGGAGGACGGTTCCTATAAAATTGCCCTGCATCACTTTGGCAAGGTTAAGCTCTTCCTGGATGGCAAGCAAATTATGGAAAGCATCGCACCGAAAGATAGCACCAGGGAGATGCCCTCATTGAGTACAGCGGTCCAGAAATTGCAGACAGGTAAATCTTACGAATTCCGAATGGATTACGTGCGATATGAAGAGCAGGACATCGTGAACTATGGTCTGGGCATGGGGCTGACCTTCGATGGAGACAAAGACACACGCCAGACCCGGGCCGTGGAAT
This sequence comes from uncultured Chloroflexia bacterium, assembly GCA_963831885.1. GTDB lineage: Bacteria > Chloroflexota > Anaerolineae > Anaerolineales > Villigracilaceae > UBA877. The sequence continues at coordinate 16,460 of CAWHSJ010000011.1, forward strand.
TGGCCAAATGCTGTGATGTTGCCCTGGTTTTCGCAGGATACCCGGATGCCTTCGAGAGGGAAGGTACCGACCGGCCTTTCATCGATCTAATGGGAAAGCAAAACGAACTCATCTCAGCAGTGGCGGCCGCCAACACGCGTACCGTAGTCGTGCTCAATGCTGGCGCGCCGGTGACCATGCCGTGGATCGATCAAGTGGCTGCAGTGGTGGATGCGTATTATCCCGGCATGGAGAACGGCCATGCTGTTACTGCCGTGCTTTTGGGCAAAGTCAATCCTTCTGGTAAGTTGCCGGTCAGTTTCCCGGTCCGTCTGGAGGATAGCCCGGCTTTTATTAACGCATCCTACCCAGGCTGCCGAGAGGTTAACTACGGAGAAGGCATTTTTGTCGGTTATCGTTATTATGATAAAAGGGATGTAATGCCACTCTTCCCCTTTGGTCATGGCCTCTCGTATACCACCTTCACCTATCACGATTTGAAAGTGGCAAAGAGGGTAAAAGCCGGCGAACCGGTCAAAGTAACACTGGAAGTGAAGAACACTGGCAAAGTAGCCGGAAAGGAAGTGGTGCAGCTCTACGTAAGTGACTCCAAATCCTCTCTGCCACGCCCGCCGAAAGAGTTGAAAGGTTTTGCCAAGGTGTCGCTGAAACCAGGTGAATCCAAATTGGTGGGATTTACCCTGGATGAGCGTTCGCTGGCTTTTTATGATCCGCATGAAGCGGGCTGGGTGGCCGAGCCGGGTGAGTTCGAACTTCTGGTAGGCAGTTCGTCACGCGATATCCGCCTGAAGTCGAAATTTACACTGATATAAAGAAAAGACCTCCAAGAGAGGTTAGATGACAAGGCTTCCGAAGTATTCCCCATCCTTCGGAAGCCTGTTCTTTTTATTTCTTAAGCACGGATCGGCAGGTATAAGTCAAGAGTGAGGGGAAGGGTGTTCCCAATCTTGTTGAGCGGACCTATATGCTCTTCAAGCCACTGGTGCCGGCCTTCATGGTATGGACCGTTTTCGCGCCATTTGACCAATCGCTGCCAGGCAGCCGGGATATCGTCCCCAGGTGATTTAACCTCGATCCGTAGGACCGCATACAACCCACCGGGGAATTCGATGATGCGAGCTTCGCCATCCGCATTTACCGACGCGTCCACCGTCATCCAGACGTCATAGCCATAGTTCGGCGAACCAGGAGTGGGATCCGGATTGTTATACCCAAACAGTCGGTGGGGCAGGTCGAGCAGGTTGTGAGCTTTCGCCCAGGCCAGCGTCTTTTCAAATGCCTGCCCTTCTGGACTATCGCCAAAACCATTCAGGCAGACGACGCGCAAGGGGGGCAGTTCGACGGTACGAATGTCATCTTTACTCATATCAAGCTCCTTTTTGAAAAGTATGTGAGAGTCTCCGGAGATGTGCGTATAATACCGTAGCATACCTGACATCTCTTGTCAGTAATTTAGGATAGAATTTGAAGGGTGATTGAATGCGCGCAGACCGTTTACTTTCCCTCCTCATGTTGCTCCAGACCCGCGGCCGGATAACTTCCGAAGACTTGGCAAGGGAATTGGAAGTCTCCGTAAGGACTATTTATCGGGACTTGATCGCCCTTTCCACTTCAGGCGTTCCTGTTTATACCGAACGTGGACCTGGGGGCGGTGTTGAGCTGGTCGAGGAATACCGCACTACTCTTACTGGTCTTACACCTGAAGAGGTGAGTGCTTTGTTCATGATGGGCATACCAGCGCCACTACGGCAATTGGGGGTTGGCAATGAACTCAAACAGGCCTTATTGAAACTTTCTGCCTCTCTGCCGGATTCACGCCGTCAGGATGAGGCACGCACGCGCCAGCGTATCCATCTCGATTCGTCCTGGTGGTTCCAGGCAGGGGGTGACCTGCCCTGCCTCGCGGTCATACAACAGGCTCTTTGGCAGGACCACCGGTTGCGGCTCAAGATCCGGCATGAATTTTTCAATACTGAGTTCGATCAAGAGGTGGAGCCGTATGGGATGGTGGCCAAGGCGAATGTCTGGCACCTTGTCTATGGGCGCGGCGGCAGCTCTCATGTATTGCGTATAGCCAATGTAATTGAGGCGGAGATGCTGGAAAGCACATTTTTTCGTCCGGTACAATTTGATCTGGCCGGTTTTTGGGAAAAATGGTGTGCCGAGTACGAATCACAGCCGCCATATGTAGCCCGGGTGCGGGTGTCTGCCTCGGCGCTGCCCTTGTTGCCTTTTTACCTGGAGGAGCGCGCCCAGCTTTCGGTGGTAGCCACCTCAACGCCAGATAGCCAGGGCTGGGTTATCGTCGACCTGCCCTTCGAGTCATTCGTCACTGCCCGGACACGCCTGCTCGGGCTTGGTCGGGCAGTGGAAGTGCTCGAGCCTGAGCCGCTTCGGAAAAGCCTGGTCGATTTTGCGGAACAGGTGGTGGAGTTCTATAAGGAGAGAGTAGAGAAAAAAGAATAATGGTCAGTAATAACTGATCAGGATTTAGTAAGAAATGAAAAGAAGATAATTATTAGGCAATGGGAAGGTGATTCCGGCGAAGAAATGGTTCTTCAGCAGCGATGGAACCGTAACAGACCTGGGCGGAGGCTTTACATCCGCCCTGGCATTCCTCCTGGCGGGAGCACGAAATGCAATAAGATGGGATGGCGCATTTGAACGCTTCCATCTGCTCACTGGCAATCATTTCGGGGAAGGAAACCTCGAAGAGGTTGCCCAGGATAATATCTGTATGGTTGCAAGGACGGACATTCCCAAGTGGGTCAAGTGTGTAGTAAGCGCGACCGGTGCCAGCAGAGCAATAGCCGACATTAATATGGGGAAAAAAGCTCGTATCGATCAAGCAGGGCTGGATGGGAATGGAACAGGAGATGGGCAGGCTGAATTCCAACGCTGCTGCTTCGGCCACTTCGAGTGCTTGCCGGACCTGCACGGCGGTCGGGAGTAGCTCATCAATATATATCCGGCCGCGCCCGCCCGGGTTGAAACGGTTGAACATGACTCCGCGCGCCCCAAAAGCAAATGCCAGCCGGATGGTCTCATATAGATGTTCAATATTTTTACGGGTGGCGACGAAGGCAGCCACGACCTGTCCATACTGCAAGCGAACATTTGCCATGGCGGCCAGGACTGCATCCCACGCTCCGGTCGCTCCCGATAGTTCATCATGAATTTCGCGTTTATGGCTCAAGAGGGGCAGTTCGAATAAACCCACACCGTGCTCAACCAGGTCACCCGCCCTGGTTTTATTCAGCAGCCGCCCATTGCTGATGATTGTGGTCTGGATATGGCGTTTCTGCAGGAACTCGAGTATGACGGGCAAATCCTTCCGCAGCAGCGGTTCCCCGCCAGTCAGGGTAACATGGCCGCAGATGGTTTCATCCAGGGCTTTGGTGAGCAGTTCAAGGGTGCGGGTCGTATCCAATTCGCCGCGCGGGTAGGAGTTTTCCCCTTGCCAGACATTATAACAATGCAGGCAGGCATGGTTGCACCGTTGCGTAACTTCGAAAATAAGTGATTGGAGCCGGGGTTTGGCGGTCATTTTTGGGTCAACAATTCGATGATGAACTCTGCCGCGGCCTGTGCTTCAGGGGTTGGCGCCAGTTCGACTTCCTCAAATGGAGGATAAGATTGACCGTTCTCGGAGAGATGTTTGTACAAGACTTGCAGATCTGCTTCGCTCAAGGAATAGAACGCCAGGTCGTGTTCCAGGGCCGTACGCGCCTTTGATAAAGTCTCCTGGTCAAGGCTACCTTGGCTGGCGATCTGGTTTAAGGTTTCAGCTTGCTTGATGAGCAGTTCTGCGCTTTCCGGGGCATAATATAGGCCCATTGCAATGTAACAAGTTATCGGAGCACTCGAACGCCAGACGTGATAAATAGCTGCATCGAAAGCCTCTTGGATCAAATCTGCCACAGCTTTGGAAAGTGAATCGGCGGCAACCAGTTCATCCAGGGCGGCGCGGTGTTTGTCAGCCAATTCCTGGCGGAATGAATTCGTGGACTCACTGCCTTGGTTCGAGTCGGCGACGGCATTTTGAGCCACTTCACCGAAACTTAGCCAGCTTATCCGCAGGCGTTCACGGGCGGGCAATGTATCTGTCAAAGGGGTGCTGGTGGGAGTCAGTTGGACTGGCGCATAACATAAAACGGTGGGCGTTTCAAATGGATTGGATTTGATATACTCTTCCCATTTGCAGCGGGAAAGCAAAAGGGAGGCGACAGTCACCCCAAAAACATTCATAAAATCACGTCGTGAGATGCTCATGCTCCACCTCTCAACTCTAATTAACTACCAACAGGGAGATGATGAACTGGGCCGCGGCTTTGGCCTCCGGGGGAATCTCAAAATCAAGATCACTGAATGCGGGTATGGATTTCCCCTGCGCCTGCCATTCGGAAACGAGGCGGTTATAGAGCGTGTTGACTTCATCATTGGTCAGGGAGTAGAAAGCCATGTCATGTTCTAAGGCCATGCGGGCGCTCTCAAGAGTTTGAGGATCTATATTTCCCTGGCTGGCCAGTTGGTTCAAGACATCGGACTGTTGTACTAGAATCCCGGCACTCGTCGGAGCATAGTCTACTACCCTCGGTTCGTAGCAGGTGATGATGGCATTGGACCGCCAGATATGGTCGAGGGCCGCGCCATAGGCTTCCTGGACCAGGTCGGCCACGACAGGAGTGAGTTCACCGGTTGAAACGAGTTCATCCAGGGCGGCGCGGTGTCCGGCGAAAAGTTCCTGGCCGAAAGCGTTCTCGGTCGAGCTTTTGGCCGATTCCTCCTGTGTCTTCGTGGCCAGTTCACTGAAACTCAACCAATACTTTCGCAGACGAGTTTTTGGAGTATTTGGGACCTGGGAAGGCGGCAGCGGGGCGTAACAGGTCATCGGGGTGGGAGGTCTGCAATTCGTCAGCAGAAGGGACGAGAATGAAATACCCACTAATTTCATAAATTCACGGCGTGACATGCTCATGGTCCACCTCTTATGGAAATCGTCTTAAGATGAATATCAATCTATTAGACGATCGAGAACGATGAATTGTTCCGGAATTCTATTCTCCGAACAAAAAATCCTAACGCTTCAAAAGCTGGAACAGGTTGCTGTAATTGTCCGTCCACAAACGGATAGAAGGAGAATAACCGGTCATGTTTTTGGTACGCCCCCCAATTGCGGGGATTAAAAGCAAGGCAGGATCGCGCGCCAGCAGAACCCAGGTGGAGGCGCTGGTGTATTGCCCATCGCCCGGGTCGTCGATCACAGCCCGCTTAAGGTTAAAATGGTCGGCCAGTGTCCAGATAACCGGTACAAGGTCCAGATAGGCATTGGTGATGTGTACAGCCAGGACGCCTTCCGAATCCAGGCATTGAAGGTAAAGGGAAAAGGCCTGCTCATCCAGGAGGTGGACTGGGATGGCATCATTGGAAAATACGTCCAAAGCCAGGACATCATAAGACAGCGTTCTGCCCTCGTTGAGTTCCCTTTCCAGGGAAAGGCGGGCGTCGCCGCTAATGATCTCGATTTTCGCCTGGCTGTCCGTCAGGAACGTAAAGTAGCCTCCCTGGCCTTCAGCAAGCTGGATGACCAATGGATTGATCTCGTAGAACCGGTATAGGTCGCCTGGCTGCCCATAGGCCGCAATCGTTCCGATACCCAGTCCAAGCGCCCCCACTTTCAGCCCGGCGCTATTACGGGGATGGTTGAGCAGGGCCAGCCCGATTCCGCTCTGCCGTCCGTAGTACAAAGTTGGGATAATCCGCTCCCCGGTACCCAGAAATTGCTCCCCATGAATCGTGTTCCCATTGATCAACTGGTAGGAGTAATCGTTGGCATCAGGCGTGCCAATCTTGCGGACACGAACCACCCCGTAGAAATTGCGCTGAGATTGGATTGAGGCGGTTAAATCGGCCCTGATAAATGAGAAGAAGCGCACAACGCTGATGAGGACAGCCGTTGCTAGAATTGCTACACCGAGGCGAGAAAACAGCACGCCCTTGAGATCTTCCTTCTTAGCACCCCGGCCGACCAGAAGGAAGAGAACGCAGAATAGCGATACTCCTAACGGCAATTCCCAATAGCCCCTGAAGAGAGCGGGGGCGACGAAATTGATCAGCAAACCGCCCAAGGCACCGCCAACCGAGAGGGTGAGATAGAAAGCTGGCAAATGGTTCGCCGGGGGACGTGAACGATAAAGCTCGCCGTTACAGATCATGCAGCCAGTGAAGAGCACCAGGCTGAAGATAACCACCTGTAAAGGGATACCAAGACGGCCGCCGTTGGCCATGGCCAGGTCATAAAGTAGTATGACTGGTAAAAGTCCAAAAATAAATGCCTGCCGTGGGTACCAGCGTTCTCCTGAAAATGCCAAAACAAATGTGAACAGGTAAATGACCAGCGGCAGGACCCACAGGAAGGGGACTACTGCCACTTGTTGGGTCAGGTAATTCGTAATAGCCAGCAACAATATGGAGGTACAGGCACTGAGTCCAATCCAGAGTCCATACTCTTTGACAACAGGCTTGTAAGGTTCTTTGGCCTCCGCATCAACTGCCGGCAGTGGAAGGCGGATGGTCCGGATAGTCCAGAAAAAAGTAACCCCCGCAAATAAAAGATAAGCCAAAGACCAGACCCAGCTTTGCTTCGGCAAGGAGAGGTTAGGTTCGATCAGAAAAGGGTAAATAATCAGGGCGACCAGCGAACTGGCGTTTGAAAGTGCATAAAGGCGATACGCTGTCCTGGTTGGGAAAAGCCGGTTGAACCAGGCCTGGATGAGGGTGCTATTGGAAGCCAATAGAAAGAAAGGTAATCCGACTGAGGCTGTGAGGAGCACAAATATGGCCAGGATGGGAGGGACAGAACCTATGAACGTCAGGCTATCCGGAGGCGTGATGGGTGACCGCCAGACCAGGCTCAACAGTGTCATCAAGATCAAGGAAAGGCCGAGTAGTAACAGGTGCACCAGTCCGCGCTGTTTTCGCTGGCTTAACCAGCTGGCATAAGCATAACCGCCGGTCAATAGGAGCTGGAAAAACAACATGACGGTCGACCAGACCGAAGCGCTGCCTCCAAACCACGGCAAGAGAGTTTTCCCGATCAGGGGCTCAACCAGGAAGAGCAGGAAAGCTGAGAGACAAATGGAAAAATAAAAGAAAGGCATTTCTTAAATATCCATCTCATAAACCCGATACCGCCGCAGTGGGTTGGCCCCCAATTTTTTGATGGCATTGATCATCGGCCAGTTATCTTCCAGGACGTAATTGATTTCCATCCATAGATCGGTTGTGTAGAGTCGGTCATGCATGGCACGATAAAGTAGGGAATCAATAGCCTTGCCCTGATACTCGGGAACTACGCCCAATGCGAACATGCGGTAACGCCGCAAGCGCGGGATGCCAGTCAGAAGTTTGATGAACCCAAATGGGAACAAACGCCCATTCAAGCCTTTTAAAAGTGTATTGACGTCCGGCAGGGTGATGGCAAAGCCGATCGGTTTTCCAGCCGGATCCTCAGCGAACAGCACCCCCTTTGGTTGGATCACCGGTTTCATGTCACGCGCGGTTGCCTGAACCTCGGCCTCGGTCACCGGCGAATAGCCCCAATTGTCGATGAGGGTGGAATTGGCCAGTTCGATGATGATCTTGACTTCTTCATCATAGTGTTTCATGTCAAGCTCGCGGATACGGACGCTATATCGTTTCTGGACGGCCTCCGTCAGCTGCAGGATTCGCACGGGGACCTGGTAACCATCCTCCGCGGAGATATACCAGCAAAGCAGATCTTTGACCTTCGCAAGACCAAAGCCGGTAAGGAGCTTTTCATAATAAGGTGGATTATAGGGTGACATCACGACTGGTGAGGGTTCAAAACCCTCCACCACCAGCCCCCATTCCTGAGATACGAAGGACCACGGCCCGCGCATGGAAGTGCAATTGCGGATATTCAACCAATTACGAGCCGCCTCAAACAGAAGCGTGGAAGCTTCCACGTCCGGCGGGCATTCGAAGTATCCGAATAGCCCGATGCGTTCCTTCCAGAAGTCAATCGCCAGCAAGTCAATAAACGCGGCGATCCGTCCTATATATTGACCATTCTTTTCCAGCAGGAAGAGCTGCCATTCGCAATGGTCGAGTAATGGATTGCGTTTCGGGTCAAATTGACCACGTTGCTCATCCCGTAGTGGAGGGATCCAGACTGGATCATCTTTATAAATCCGGTAAGGGAGGTTAATGAATGCTGCCCGATCTTTTTTGGAAGTGACGGGATGGATGTGCACAGGTACCTCCAGGTTGAGCCTTACATCAAGTAGCGACCGTTCTTTTTTAGCCAGGCTAGATGGGTTTTGTAATCCGGCATGATCTCTCCGACCCTGCTCCAAAATGTTTTGGAGTGATTTTTTACCTGCGTATGGACCAGTTCGTGTACCACCACGTAATCCACCACATCTAACGGTGTCATCATCAGCCGGTAGGTGAAGCTGAGCGCCCCCGTGGAACTGCAGGAGCCCCAGCGCGTGCGGGCGGAGGAAATGCGGATTCTTTGATAGCGGAAACCGTGTTTCTTAACTTGGATGTGGACGCGCTCAGACAGCAGTAAGGCCGCTTGTTTCTTGTACCATTTCTTGAAAACCTCTTCTGCAATTGGTAAAGCGGATTTGGCTATCTTGAAAGTATGCCCATCGAAATCCAGCCGCAAGCGCTGGCGGGGAACGATCTTCAAAGGGTAGGACTGCCCCAGGAAGAGAAATGTTTCATCCTCGGCATACCGTTTTGGAGAGAGAGGTACTGCCGTTCGTATTTTAGTCTTATTCTTGATGATCCAGTCTGTATGGGTCTCGACAAAAGCGCGGATGCGTGATTCAGACATTCGCAAGGGAGCCCGGACTGTTAATGTGCCATCCCGCTGGATAATAAGAGCAATCGTTTTGCGGCTGGAGCGGATAAGGTTGTCGACGATGACGGGCATAGAGTCGATTGTAACCGAAAAAGAAATAGCCACCTCGCTGGGTGGCTAAAAAAATATCCTCTGGAACGATTGTGGCGAACTCTCGAAATATGTTCTTGATCTATTTATCGAATCATTTCACTGGAGAAATCTTCCGATAAAATGTTTATTTGTGTGAATCAAGCAGCGTTATCCAAGCATCTTGTTCCTGTTTTGCCAGGGAGGAAAGTAGCCCTGTGCATTCCCCCAGTATGGTACTGGTGTTGTGCATTTCAGAAGCCTGTTTGCACCAGGTTGCGAATGTTTCCCATTGATCGCCTACCTTCTGGAAAAGATCCGCACTTTCAGCGAGACGGTTGTCTCCGCTCAGGCTTGCTGCCTCACGCAGGAAACGGCTAAACATGTACCGGAATGCCCCGCCGCCGGTGCCGCCCACCGGGCTGATGAAGATATATATATTGAAAAGGGCCAGACGCAATTCTTCTTTGTTCATTTGCTCGGGCCAACAAGGAATGCGTTCTGCAGCTAATTGAATGCCTCGGATACCGATATTGCGGATGGGTGGTTCAATCATCAATTTCGCCTGGGCTGTGATGGATTGGCGGATTTCCTCTAGGTTGGGCGGACGGAATCGGCTGAAATCAAAACTGTACCACAGGTGGTGAGGCGGGAATGGTTTGAAACTGGAACTGCGGGCCTCTTCCAGGGCTTGCATGGAAACCGAATGCAGCCCGTCTCGATCGGCAATCAGCACTTGTTCTGTATCAGGATCAAAGCCGCATACCACCACAACGTGCCCGCCGAAGTGGTACTCCTGACCGCCAAAGTCGAAATATGGTAGGAACCCCATATCCACTCCGAGCATGACGGGCTGCCCGGTGGTGAGACTGTCCAGAAGTGTCTTACAGGCTGTGCGCGGGCTGTTGCTGGTGTGCAGCTTTACAGTCACGCCGGTGCGCAGCCCGGAAATTTCCTCCATACTGGGTTTGGGCATCCCTCGACCTCCCAGGAATGGCGGTTGCCCTTTGAAGTGCCAGTAGCTGAAGCCAACCCCTTCTCCTAATCCGAGCAGCATGTCCTCGCTGATATCACAGCCATGGAAGGCATAAATGTGTCGTAACGATCCGGTGACACAATGATGGGTGTTGAAATGGAAGAAGTCTGGAATGGGTTGTAGTGCCATTGTTTTATCCCTTCCGCTTATTGTCTCGTCTTCTCTATTGGATGGCGCAGTATGGTTTTTAATTTCGATGGTTCAGCCCTCAAAGGATTACCCAGGTAGATCTCGTGATGCTTGTGGCGGAGGTTGTAACCATTTTCTAGCGCAAAAACCTCCATGCGCGCCATCGTGGCCGGTTCGTCTGCATACGGCCCGATATGCATCGTCTGAGCACATAATCCTTCCTGGAAACGTTCCAGTCGTAAACGGGCGAAGGCAGGCAGGTCGCCTTTTTTCTTTCGCAGCTGGGCCATGGCTTCGGCAAAAACTTCTCCGGTAACCAGGTCGGGTTGAAGAATCATTACCGTATAGTACCAGTTATCCTTGACCTTGATATCGAATTGGCCATCCTCCACCCACCACAATCCTTCCAGTGCCATCACGGGATAATCGACCGGTTCCACTTTCCGCTGCTTGACCATAAACTTGAGGGTGTAGGCGGCGCCGTAGAGTGCTTGCATATTTTCCTGGAACAGTGGCGAAGTCCCGGGACCCTGGCCCGGTTCGATGGCGCCGTCAACCATCACGAAGTTGAAAGAAGGTACATCCACTACTTCGATCTTTTTGGCCGAAGGGGAATAAAGGTACTTCAGGTTTTTTCTTAAATCGAGCGTTTCCATTTTTTCTCCTATTATCAGGAATATTGTTTAAAGATAGCCTCTGCCCATTTGCGCACTTCCTGGCGGACTTCCGGCGGTTCCAGTACGGTCACACCCGGACCGTAAGCCAGGGCCATGCTGGCAGCCCAGGTCAAATCAGGGATCCGCAGGATAGTGATGATCGAACCATCCGGCTGTTCTTCCAACTTTTCCCAGGTAAAAAGGTTAGCGCGCGCAACCGGAGCCATTTGTGGAGAGAACTGTAAACGCATGGCCAGGCCGGGTTGAGCAGCTATCTCCTGGTCGAAGTATGCCCGGGCATCGAAATCTGCCTTTGGCTCGAAGCATTGGTCTAGCAGGGCCATGCTGGTAATACGGTCGAGACGGAAGGTGCGCATCTGCCCGCGGCGGTGACAAAAACCGACCACATACCACCAGCCCCATCGGTAGACTAGTGCGTATGGGTCTAGGATCCTGGAGGTGGGGGTGGACTGGTTTGGCCCCTGGTAAGCTATTTCCACTTGGCGCGTCTCGTGAGCTGCCAACCGCAATTTTTCAAGTACCGGGGTTAAACTTTCCATATGGGCACGTTGCATGCCGGTGCTGAGAAGAGTCCTGCGTGCCCACGCTACCTCCTGCCTTTGCCCCTCTGGTAGGAGATTGTCCAGTTTCGCCAGGGCGCTGTTGGCAGCCTGTCTGTATAACTTCCCCCACATCTCTTCCACCAGACCTGCTCCCAGGGAAATGACCACGGCTTCCTCGGGAGTGAAAATGAGCGGAGGCAGTTTGTAGCCTCGTACGAGCGAGAAGCCTCCATAAGGTCCGCGCTCGGTATAAACCGGGATACCCATGTCGTCGAGCCCTTCAATGTAGCGATGCAGGCTGCGTACTGATACGCCCAGTGCGCCGGCCAACTCAGAAGCTTTCTGATTGGGACGTCGCTGCAGGAGTGTGATCAGGGTTATGAGGCGGGTGGCGGGTGTGGCCATATCTTCCTTCTTCCATAATTCTATGGGATATATATGACAAATTACGACATAATTATCGCGCCGATCTGGTAATGGAGGTTCTCTTCTTCTCATTCTTATCGACCAATTATCCAGACTGCACTGGAATTGGCGGAAATAGCTGGACCGGCCATTTGATCTGGGTAAAACCAGTTACATAGAAATACGTATGTTCATCCAGGAGGAGATTCCCGTGAATACCAAAAAAACAGTTACGGTTCTTGTGCATGCCTTTATCGGTTGGGTGCTTTGCTTTGCGACCATGGGAATTGGCATGGCTACCCTGTCGATGAACAATGCTCTCATCGTCCATGCAATCGCTGCGCCGGTTTTCTTTTCAATTGTTTCCTGGATCTACTTTAAGAATTTCAATTACACCACCCCTTTATTAACTGCCTTGGTTTTTGTCGGTTTTGTGATCGCGATCGACTTTTTAGTTGTTGCGCTATTGATCAACAAAAGCCTGGATATGTTCACCAGTCTGATCGGTACTTGGATCCCGTTTGCTCTGATATTTGCATCAACTTATCTAACAGGGTGCATCGTTTCAAATAATTCAGTCTTTGAATTGAAACGCTGAATCATAAGGATAAAAATCATGCCCCTGAGCAACCTCTCAAGGGCATGATTCCGCTCAATCCCAAAAAGCATCAATGATTTGATCAGCGTATCCGTTTGAAATCAATAAAGCCTCTTTCTACATCCACAGAGATCAACTGTACCCGCGTCCGGTTACCGACGTCGAGTCCCCCGAAACCCTGCACCAGTTTGCCTTCCACCGGCACTTTGAGCAGGCGCACCCACGTTCCCTTGTCTGCCGCACCGGTCACCACGGCATCGAACTGTTCCCCGATCCTTGATTCGAGCAGGAGCGCTGCCGCAGATTTACCGACCTGCCGCTCGACTTTGTTGACAATATCTTCCTCTTCCGTGCAATGGGTGGCCAGAAGTTCCAAGTCATTTTGGTTGTAGGGTATGGCGGTGCCATGCAGGGCGGCTTTTAATAATCTTTGTGTGATCAGATCCGGGTAACGTCGGTTGGGAGCTGTGGAATGGGCATAGTCTTTAACGGCCAGGCCAAAATGCCCTGGGGCTTCCTCTCCGGGGAATTCAGCCACGTATTCGCCTGATCCCAGGAGTTTGATCACAGACAGGGATAGGTCGGGAAAGCGGACCGGATCCTCTGCCCTTACCTTGACCAAAAATTCATCCAACGCTTTGGAGTTGGGTTCGCTGGGAAGCTCATACTTGTGTTCCGCTGCGATCTCCACAATGCGATCCCAACGCTTGGGAATGCGGACAACGCGACGGATCGAAGGATATTTTTTGGAAGCAAGGAAGCGCGCCGTCACTCCGTTGGCTGCGATCATGAAATCCTCGATGATCTCTGTTGCCTGATTCTTTTGCATGGGAGCCAGCTCGCGGATCGAATCTCCATCGAAAACGGGTTTCGCTTCAATGGTTTCAAGGCTGAGCGCTCCCCGGACGTGTCGGAAATTCTTTAGTGCTTGGGCTGTCCGGTCTTGCAGGTGTAGATTTTCCGCCAGTCCATCCACGGCTGCTATCGCCTCTGGTATGGGGGCGGCGCTTTCCAGCCAGGCTGCCACACTGTTATAGGCAAGCTTGGCATGATTTCGAACACACGCCCGGTAAATATCTGAATCCAAAACAGTTCCCTCTTCGTCGATGACCATTTCAATGACAATTGCCAGGCGCTCTTCATCTGGATTTAAAGAAGTCAGGCCTGTGGAAAGTTTTTCCGGGAGCATCGGGAAGATCTCGGCGGCAGTGTAAACGGAGGTGGTGTTGTGGCGGGCATGTTTATCAATGGCAGTCCCGTTCTTGACCAGGGTGTCCACGTCCGCAATCGCCACCAGGATTTTTACACTGCCTTTGGACATGGCTTCGGCCACAGTGAGCTGGTCCAGGTCAAGACTGTCATCGTTATCAATGGAAGACCACAGGAGACCACGCAGGTCCTTCAAAGGATCAGTTTTAAAGTTTATTTCGGGCGAATGGAGCCGGTCAAGTTCGGCCAGAGCCGCCGGGGAAAAATCAGGTAAAAGGCCTCGTTCCAACATTACCCTGTGTGCAATTTCCTGTAAAATCCTGCGGTGTTGTTTTTCATCGGTATACATAGGTTGTGATTCTCCCTTTGTATCAAATTGAGTTAATCAGACAAGTATGGTTTGCGTTGATGAACTTCATTGATGATATTTTACTCCAACCGTGTCTGAAAGAAAAATCAGGTTGACGATTATTGAAAATAAAAAACCTGCCCTAAGGCAGGTTAATGGATATCTGGGATCGGTTTACAGAGCTATTTATTGCCCAGGCTGGTCACACTGCCCAAACCACTGACGCTCTTTTGGATGCTCGGAGAACCGTAATATCTCACCGAACCGGTGCCGCTTATCTCTGCGTTCAAGTTGTTTTTTACCCAAACGGTGGCACTACCGGCGCCACTGATGGTGATGCGGGCGGTCTGGCTGGAGAGGTCATCTCCGTGGAAACTGCCGAATCCACTGATATTCGTGGTCAAACTATCTACTTTGCCAGTCGCGTTGATGTTGCCAGCGCCACTGAGATTCATATTCAAGCTTTGTGCGATGAGCAGATCGGATAAACTCACACTTCCGGCGCCGCTGATGGAAATCCGCAGATTCTCTGTCTTCAGTGCCACGATATGTAGAGTCCCTGCGCTGGAGAAATCCACCTGTTGAAGATCCTTGACCGTCATATTAATTCTGACCGGCTTGGTGGGGTTGACCCGTTTCGTCCAATCCCGTTCGCTGTTTTCAATAAACAGGGTGTTGCCGGACACACGCGTGGCCAGTTGAGGCTGCAGGTTATCTTCCGCCTCAACTGTCAATAATGGTGTGTCGCCTTGACGGATGGTCAACTCAACAGGGTAATTGATCTCCACGGCATTGAAATCTGCCGCCTGACGGGTTTGAGTGACAACTACCCCTGAGCCTGCCACCGAACCCGTGATACCGTTGATGGTGATGAAGTTCCATGCAGGCGCTTTGTTCCATCCCAATTGGGGGGCAAAGAGGATGGCCAGGACCATCCCCAGGACGACCAGGCCCGAGACGAGCATGCGGGTAATCGGCCAACGGGCGCGCAGGATCAATCCAACTCCGACGGCCATGAGGACGAACGGCCAGATATACATTAGCGCCCACAGGTTTTCGACAGGAATGGTCCGCAGTTGGACTAATAACCACACCACTCCCGTGGCGATAAAAACGAAAGGCCAGAATAAAGAACGTGTTCTCATGATATCTCCTTATTTATTTTCATTGGAAAGACTAACAACCTGGTCGTTTGAATCCGCCGGCTTCTTGGTAAGCAAGCCCGAACGGCTGACCACCAGATAAAGGCCTAACAAGATCAACAGGGCAGGGAAAACGTACTGTGCGATTCCATTGAGGTGGAAGGCGTTAAAGACCAGCTCGAAGAAGCCGCCGAAGATGATGAAGAGGATCGCCCCTACTTTCATTACGCGCAGCCCCGCTTGACGGCGGTTTGCGTCAGCGGTATACAGGCCCATGATGAAAATGCCCAGGCCGACCGAGATCAGGATGACTGTCCAGCCATAGGCCCAGCTTTCCCAATGGTTGGTCAGGTTTTGGAGGAGTAGCATCAGGCCTATGCCGCCAAAGATACTTCCAGGAATGGCCAGGCCGGCCACCGATTTTCCGCCGGCGAACATGCCGACAAAGAACAGCCCTCCGAATGCGATAATGATCAAGGGCCATAAATATCCCCAGAAATTAAAACCGCTGAAGAGCTGATTGAGTAAGGCCAGCAGCCCGAATACGATCAGGATTGACCCGGCGATGAGAGCACCTAAATTACGTTTGATTGACATAAAAAGCCTCCTTAGGAATTTTGCAGTAAGTTTATCGAGAATACTCTATATACGCACCATCCGATGGATTGGTATTAGCCTGTCCGGGTGGATGGTGGTGAGTATAACTCCGTCTTTTTCAACCTGCCTAACGGACAGCTAACATCCAGCTATTGAATATCAACCTCTTTGTTTCAATCATGGTTTCCATAACCAATAATCTGAAAACAACAGCTAGACAGGACAAAAAGTGACTTTTATACTTGGGGAGTGTTCTTTATTTTAGTAAACTATTTTCGAGGCTAATATAACCAACTCACATATCCCAGGAGATTGTTGATGAAGAAATCCATTCCGGTTGTGTTGGCGTTTGCGCTTTTCTTTTTATTTTTCATCCAAATGGTAGGCACCCTCATTGAGTCTATTTACGTGTTGGACTTGATGAATACCAGCCTGGATGCGAAAGCCTTGGGCGTGCTGTTCTTCTTCACTCCAATCCTGTTTCTGCCCTTCCGGAAGAAATTTCCCGGGTGGGCAGTCTGGGTCTTGTTCGGCCTGCTGATCATTTCCCGAGGCATAACGCCTTCACTATCGACAACGGGCAGGTTATACACGTCAGGCGTTGCAGTGGGTACTGCACTCGTGCTTATCCCTGTGATGTTCACGGCCAAGGCAAAAGAGGCAGCCCGCACCGTGTTTGGCTTCATGGCCTCTGCCGGCCTGGGTTTGGCCGTGGGCCTCTCCGTGTTTTTACGTACGTTGAATTTCAGTGTGGATTATTCTCTTACCCCTTCCGGTGCCTGGTCTGGGTGGTTGCTGGGGTTGGCCCTGGCCTCAGCGCTGACGCGGCTGGAATGGGCGAGCGTGCCTGCCGTAAAAAATAATCGCAAGGGCGTAACGCCGGCGCTTTTCGGAATTTTCCTTATTTTGACTCTGCTGTATTTTGTTTTTTCAGCCCCGGCTGTATTGGCTCGTTGGACGGAAGGCAACTATGCCCTTATCATAATAATGGTAAGTCTCTTGTCGCTTGTCTCAGCTTATCTGTTTCTGAAAGTTCCCGCTTTCATCGAGCGCATCTCCAGGCGCTGGGTCGTGCTCTGGAATATTTTGTTCACTCTTTCCCTGACCGGTACTATCCTGGTCCACCGCATTCCATTTCCTCCAACTCCCGCTGCCTTGGCAGTCGTAGTGGGAGCACCTACTTGGATGCAGCAGGTCCCCCTTTTCTTGATGCTGCTGCTATTCCCGGTGATTTTTTTGGACATGCATCTTCTTTTTGGACAGATCCGCCAAGCTGACCCAACACCGCGCGCCATGATCCCCGGCCTTCTGCTGGGGAGTATGGCCATGGTACTCCTGGTCTTTATAACCATCTTCACCAATGTATGGGGTTATATCGACCCGGTCAGCACACACTTCCGGAATATGTTCTGGCTGCCGTTCTTTTTGATTACCGGCGCGCTTTGTTTATTGTGTGGACTTTTACAGCCAGTGAAAGCGTCCGCAGATTTTTCCCTTTTGAAAGGGTTTTCCCTTGACTGGGTTCTGCAATTGGTCGTGATCTTTGTGGTCACTTGCATAGGTGCGCTGTTTACGGAAAAGATTCAGCCCGGCGATCCTGACAAGACCTCCCTGGTAGTGATGACCTACAATATCCAGGCAGGCAATGATGGATTCGCGGAAAAGTCATATGACCGCCAGTTGGCAGTGATCCGGCGTGTCTCTCCAGACATCCTGGCGTTGCAGGAAACCGATACAGCCCGTATCGCCCTGAATAATGACGACTATGTCCGCTATTTCGCTGGCAAGCTGGGTTATTATTCTTATTATGGGCCGACTACTGTCACAGGCACCTTTGGGACCGCCATCCTGTCCAAATATCCCCTGCGCAATACACGCTCAGTCTTCACGTACAGCGATATGGATGAAATTGGTACGGCAGAAGCGGAAGTTGAAGTTGGCGGAAAGGTATTGTCAATCCATGATGTCCATCCAGACGGCTCTGCCACTGCCAAGCTTGCTTTTGCGCGCAGCCTGGTGGACCGGTCGGCCGGTCAAGCCAATGTTATTGCCTTGGGCGATTTCAACCTGCGGGAAGATCAAGAAGCCTATCAAGTGGTGGCCGCCAGTTATACCGATGCCTGGAAGAGCCTTCACCCTTCAGAAACAGGAGCAGGAAAAGGCTGGATCGATCACATCTTCGTCTCGGCTAATCTTGGTGTGAAAGACCCTACCTACCTGCTGCCCCCCGATTCGGCCAGTGACCATCCTGCCCACTGGACGACAATTCTTTGGGATAAATAATCCATTCTTGCCTCCCATTTTTCACTTGAAAATGGGGAGGCTGGCTGGTAAGGTCGGGTGGGGACGGATTGACTCCAATCTCTCGGAAATTTCAAAGAGATAATTGTGTTCTTTGGCCAACCCTCATTTTTTCATCAACCTGATGACATTCCACGAGTGGCTGGCGAGAATGGTATCAAGGTACTTATCCCTGATTTGAGCATCTCCGCCTGTTCGAGGCACAACATTATTTGGATCTTTCGCCGTATTGCATGCTTTCAAGTCAGCGTGGTTTAGCACCAGGTGCTCACGAACCGAATACCCCGATAGATCCATCCCGTCACTGGTCAGCTCTATGGGAGCGATCAGGCTGCGGTTGACCGCGAAAATGGTGATCGAATCCTCCTCCGGATTATGCGTTGCCACACTTTCCAGGAGAGGTACTGCCCCAAACTCTTTGTTCTCGTACGTGGCACACCGGACGTTCAGGTTCATGGCAATCCCCTGTCCAAATTGAGAGGCGTGCAGGAATGGATAGAAGATCGTTTGCCTCCAACTGGTGCCGCCGTGGGTGGTCATGATCGGTGCAATTACATTGACCAGCTGCGCCATACAGGCCACTTTGACCCGGTCGGCGTGCTTGAGCAGGGTGATCAACATGCAGCCAACCAGCAAGGCATCTTCAAAAGAGTAGATATCCTCCAGCAAGGGTGGTGCGGCTTGCCAGGGATCCCTCTTATTGTCCGCCTCGTTGGAGTGATACCACACATTCCATTCATCAAAGGACAGGTTGATAGTTTTGGAACTGCCTTGTTTGGCCTTGATGGAGTTGCAGATGCCCACCACTGACGAAATGAAACTGTCCATGTCCTGGGAGCGTGCCAGGAAATCCGCTGTGTCGTTGTTTCGATTGCCGTAATAGGTATGCAGGGAAATGTAATCGACATGAGGAAATGTGTGTTCGAGCACCGTGGTTTCCCAGCTTCCAAAAGTCGGCATGCCGCGGCCCGAACTGCCGCAGACCACCAGTTCGATGCCCGGGTCAACCCATTTCATCACCTTGGCAGATTCGCCGGCCAGCCGCCCGTATTCTTCGGCAGTTTTAGCGCTGATCTGCCAGGGTCCGTCCATCTCATTGCCCAGGCACCACAATTTAACGGCATGGGGATCCGGCGAGCCGTTGGTTCTGCGCAGGTCAGACCAATAGGTTCCCCCGGGATGGTTGCAATATTCCACGATGTTCCTGGCCGCCTCCACTCCCCGTGTACCTAAATTGATGGCCATCATCGGGCTGGAGTTGGCTTTTCTGCACCAGCGAATGAACTCGTCCAGTCCGAACTGGTTGGTTTCCAACGTCCGCCAGGCCAGGTCGAGCCGCCTGGGCCGTTTCTCTTTTGGTCCGATCCCATCCTCCCAGTGATAGCCGGAGACGAAATTCCCGCCCGGGTAGCGCACGACCGGCACCTTTAGCTCTTTGACCAGTTCCAGCACATCCTGTCTGAAGCCATCTTTATCGGCAGTTGGATGTCCCGGCTCGTATATTCCTCCATAAACCGCCCGCCCAAGATGCTCGATGAAAGAGCCGTACAGCCGCGGGTCAACGTTGCCGATTTGCTGGTCCTGGTGAAGAGTGATAATTGCTTTTGTCACCATATTCCTCCAATACAAAGACGGGAATTAGACAGCGTACACTCTCTGGTCATTGATACGATTGTTTGTATTCCTTTCCAAGATTAAAAATTATTACGCGGTGGAGCCTTTCAAATGCTGGAGTCTCTGGCTAATCCGTTGTAGCACCTCGCCCATATCAGCCAGGATATTTCCTGACTTCTCAACAAGCACTAGATAGTCCGGGTGCATTGCCCAAATTGGCCCCTGAGGATGACCATCGGGGCCATTCGTAACGATCTTGCGTAGCCGTTGTTCAAACTGGGCCTTATCCTTATCATCGTGCAATGATGACAAACCTACAAATCTTACCAACCAAATTGTAATCTGTTTATCCACATCCTTCAGTTCTTGCAAATGCTCTTTAATGGAAATTGTAGCTTTGAATAATTCGTCATCGTTAATATTATCTACAATGGTTTTCGCTAGTTCATCCTGCCCTACATCATGCATCTGGAAAGCATTTTTCCAATCAGAGAAGCCACTTACATGATGATTATGATAAGCCTGAGCCAGAACAAAGTATCCTTTTACCAAAGAGTCTAATGCTTCCAAGTAATAATTCTCGTTCATTTGTCAACCTTTCAAGAAACCATTATAAATTATTAACCATCGATACATCTGCAGGTCTGTATGGACTATTGCCTCAACAGGTTATTCGGTCCAGCGATCAAGTGATTATGAATCTGTTTTTACTATAATTTCTCTCAAAGGCTTGATTTCCATATGATACAATCATGGGATTGAAAGATACAAATTAGACCTAAAATATCTTCGGTCTTAAAATACTCGGGTGAGATGAGAATAAAGGAGGGTCTGCTGCAATGTCTGCTACAAAAGTAAGCACAATTGTCGTGATGCATGGTGACCAAACCGGCGAAGAGTTATTGCAGGAGGCGCTGCGCGTACTGGTCCCTGACGTAATAGGGTTCAACCTGGAGTTCCAACACTTCGATTTGAGCCTGACGAACCGTCATGAAACACAAAATAGGGTCGTAAAAGAGGCCGCCGCGGCTGTATGCACCACCGGCCTTGGCTTGAAAGCCGCCACTATCACGCCTATCAACCCGGATGATGTTGGCAGCCCCAATGCTATCCTGCGGGAGGAAATGGATGGGAAGGTGATCTTGCGCATAGGTAGGCGTATCCCCCGCGTGCAGCCTGTTGGCGGTGTCCATGCCCCCATTGCCATTGTGCGCATGGCCGTGGATGATGCCTACGGGGCGAAGGAGTGGCGGGAGACCACTGCTGGTGGAGATGAGTTGGCGTACCGCACTTCCAGGATCAGCCGGAAGACCTGCCTGAGCGTGGCCGAGTTCTCATTCCAATTGGCTGAACGCACCGGTGCGCGCGTCTTCGGCGGCCCAAAGTATACGGTCAGCCCTATCTATGAAGGTCTGTTCAAGGAGGAACTCGACGCCGCCGCGGCGAGGCATCCCAATGTAATCTATGAGCCTCTTTTAATAGATGCCACCCTTGCCCTCCTGATGAAAAGTGGTGGAGAGGCATTGGTCATTCCCGCCCTCAACCGGGATGGCGACCTGCTGTCTGATATGGTCCTGCAGATGTTCGGCAGCATTGCCGGGGCGGAGAGCTTGGTGCTATCCTTCGACGATGCGATCCAGGTCAAGGCGGTATTGGCAGAGGCGCCTCATGGCACGGCTCCCGCTTTGGAGGGCAAGAACATCGCCAATCCGATGGCAATGATCTTGGCCGAGGCCGCACTGCTCACTTATGTGCGGACTCCTGAAGCAGAGCAGGCGTCGCGAGCCATTTATGAGTCGGTCTTTGAAGCTGTCTATGCCGGGAAAGCCACCACCGACCTGGGCGGCAGTTTGGCAACTACGGAATTTACGGATGAAGTTATCCAGCGCGTCAAAGCCAAATTGGACGTATGGAGCGGGCTGAGAGGCTAAAGGGTCCGGATCGATCTGGTTCCTGCGGGATATTCCCTTGGATAAGGAGTTGATCCTGCAACCGGGCTCTTACAAGCTCACAGTGATGACTACATTTCCCTTTTTTTGTCCCGTGTCGACATAACTGTGAGCCTCGGCAATACGTTCTAACGGGTAGATCCTGTCAATGACCGGTTTTACCTTCCCCGCTTCTATAAGCTCTTTGAGGTATTCGTATTCTTCAGTGCTATGAGTTTCTGACTCGAATATGACTTTCTTGTCCGGCGTCCTGGAAGGCCATTGACCTCTGATCTTTGCGAAAAAGCTTGGATTACCCAAAACATAACGACCATTTTGCTTCAGTGATCTGAGACTTCCTGAAAACGAACTCTTTCCTACCACGTCAATAATCACATCATAAGTCTCGCCGCCCTTGGTGAAATCTTCTCGTGTGTAATCAATGACATGATCTGCGCCGATTGAGCTCAGCATATCCAGTTTCTCTGCACTGTCCACAGCCGTCACTTCAGCCCCCAGGAACTTGGCTATTTGTACTGCAAAGGTGCCTATACTTCCGCCCGCGCCATTGATTAAAACCTTTTCTCCAGGTTGGATGCCAGCTTTTCTGAGAAGATGCACTCCATAAATTCCCCCTGTCGGGAGTGTGGCGGCTTCCTCATAGGTTATGTTAGCCGGTTTTATTACAGGATAAGTTTCTGGCAGACACACGTACTCGGCATAAGAACCAAGGCGCAACAAGGTGGGCGCAAAAATCTCGTCGCCCGGTTTGAACCGGGTTACTTCCTTGCCGACCGCTTCAATTTTCCCGGCCAGCTCTTGCCCCAGAATAGTTCTTCTTTGCGGCTTTCTGAGACCCAATAGGATTCGTACAGGCAGCCGTAACCACAGTGGGATTTTCAGACTTCGGAGTACACAGTCTCCAATCAAAACTGTTGTCGCATGTACCCTTACCAATACTTCATTGTCTTTTGGGAAGGGCTTTTCGACCTCTTTGAGCTGGAGAACAGCCGGTGGCCCGTAATTTGTCCACACTACTGCTTTCATTCTTTCTCCTTCTTCTAGTTTTGTCGAAGTGAAAAATGAGATCTTTTTTCACTTACTGCAAGCAAGGGCATACTCATCCAGGACGAAATTAACCTTATCGAGAATGACCGCTTCTGATGAATTATTGATCTGCCCGCCGCAGATCCTTTCACATTGTACAGGCAGGAATTGGCTGACCAATGAAAGGGGGAGTTTTATCCCCTTGAAGTTTTGCAATAACCGTCCGAGAGCAAATTGAACTCGGGGATTTCCCCAATAATAGCGAATTCGGTCGCTCCGGCTGAATTTGCGTGCCAGGCGTTGGAAGATCTCTTCTCCACGGTAATATTCCTGCCAGTGTTCAGGCTGATCGGTCATCACTTCTTCAAGTGTATCGATGATATTCGAGCGTTTCTCAGGCTGGAACAATTCATTCTCCATCATGGCCAGTGCAAAGACCGCTTCACGGAAGGCGAATGTCAGGGCCGGGCCGACTTTTAGAATGGCGAAATGGTCGCGGACTAGGTGCCGCAGGCTGTCAACCGTTTGGTAATCGGTGGAGTGTGCTTCGTAGACAAAAGGGGTTGTCTCGGCAAAGCGCGCTAGCTTGCTTGCAGCAGTGGGATTATAGTTCAGGATGAAATCATCCCCAAACTCGACTCCCGGCTGGACGACCAGCGCGAGGACACGCTCCCAGGCTGCTTCCAATCCCTCGGTTAAAAATGCGGCGCGGGTAACCTCGAGCGTGTGTCTGGCCGCCTCCACGTTCGTCACGTTGACACCCGCCTCGTACTCCATTGCGCCACCGGGGATGGGCACTTCGGTGCCAATGACGTACCGGGGTTGGCAATCCAACCCGAAGTCCGAACAGGCACTTTCAGCAGCCTTCGCCAGCCAGGCAGTGCGCCGGGCGGCCAGTTCCACGTCGAGTGGATGGGATGGGTCATCGTCGCTAAGGTTCATGCTGGCATCCAGGTGGATTTTGGTGTATCCCGCCTTGATGTAGGCCTGCACCAACTCTACCGATTTTTGCATGGCAATTTCGGCAGGCTCATGTCGCCAGACATTTGGCCCCAGGTGGTCACCGCCCAGGATCAATTTCCCAATGGGAAAACCGTTCTCAGCGGCCAGGTTATGTACATAGGCAACGAAAGCAGGCGGGTCCATGCCGGTATAGCCGCCATACTGGTTGACCTGGTTGCAGGTAGATTCAACCAGAACTGGACCATCACCCGGCGGGGTAGTCTCGGTTCCAGCCCGGGACGAAGTAGTCCCGGTTCCAGCACGGGACGTGGTAGTCCCGGTTCCAGCACGGGACATGGTAGTCCCGGTTCCAGCACGGGACAGGGCTGCTTTCAACACCCACGGATGAGTGCTGCAAATCGAAACAATGCCCCTTGGGTTTCCTCGTTTCTGAGCAAGGACGATTTCATCCAGAAAGTGGGACATAATTCATCGCCTCATCCAATGCCGGCTGGGCGGCTGTACCTCCGGCGGACCGGGTCGAAAGTGACCCGCAGGCTACTGCCAGCGAAAGGGTTTTATCCAGGCTCCAGTCGTTTAAAAAGCCATACAGGAACCCGGCATCGAACGTATCCCCCGCGCCGATTGTGTCTACCACCTGGATGGATGGCGCCCCCGCCTGTGCAACTTCCTCCCCTCGGCAGGCTATTGCGCCTGAAGCGCCGAGCTTCACCGCGACCGATTTACATTTCTGGCCGAGCGCATGCAGGGCAGTATCGATTGCCGGGGCGCTGGTCAGGGCCATGGCCTCGTTTTCGTTCGGCAAAAAGACGTCCACCCGGCCCAGCAATTCTTCCAGGCCGCTCCACTCGCCCGAGGGGTCCCAGTTGGTATCCAGCGATGTGCTCAGGCCGAGGCTTCGAGCGCGTTGGAATAGGTCCGGAAGGCCTGGACGGAGGCCGGACTGCAGGAAATAGCTGGCGATGTGCAGGTGGCGGGCTTGCTGCAGCAAGCTATTGCTCACTTGCCCTGCTTTCAAATGGTCGATCGCACCGGGATGAGTCAGAATTGCACGGTCGCTGCCACGGTTGAGGATGACACTCAGACCGGTCTGCAAGGCAGGGTCGATGATTACATTGGAGACGTCCACGCCATGGCTGGAGAGTTCGTCACGCATGAAACGCCCGAAGGTGTCTGCGCCGCACACACCCACGAATGCCACCTTCAGCCCCAGGCGGGCTGCCCCACAGGCGAAGATGGCTGAGGAGGAGCCGACCGTCAACTCGGCCGAGTCCACCAGTTTTTCCACCTGCCCAAACGCTGGGACGACGTTACCGCTCAGGATCAGGTCGGGATTGATTTCCCCGGGGACGAGGATGTCAAATGTTTTTGCCATAAGGGTAGAAAAGCCCGATCGGGCAGGCCGATGGTTCCACCTGAACAATCAATAATTTTTATACCAGTCCGGAGTGATCTCGGTCGGGGTGTAGAAATCCGTCCAGGGCTTGGCAAGATCGCTGCACAATTTGGTCAGGTTCTCGAGTCGCGGTCGGGCCACGTTCTTCAAGAAAGCTGTTCGCTCCGGGCCGGTCAGTGTGACTGCCTCCTGCCAGACAGCCCGTCCGACGGCGATGCCGGAGGCACCCGCCTGGCAGGCTGCCTTGACCTGGCGCAGGTAAGTCTCGTAATCCACCGCCGCCGAGAGCAGGATCCAGGGGGTCCGGCTGGCCGCAGAGATCTCGCTGCAGGCTTTCCGCCATTCGGATTCGAGTGGTTCAGCCGCAACATCGAGCGGGAACTCGGCCTTGAGCACATCCACACCCGGGATTGTCAGGCGGCGGGCGGTTTCGATGACCACATAACGCTTTTCTGCAGATGTAAGCTTTTTATCCGCTACCAGCGAATAGGAGAGCGGCTCGAGCATGATGCCGAGGTCATTACGGCTGCACTCGTCCGCCACCTGCCGGACGAAAGCCTCGATCTCTTTTGCAGTGGGAGAATCGGGATGGTAGTAGACCAGCAGCTTGATCATACTGGCGCCCATTCGCTTGGCCTTTTCCACGCTCCAACCCGGCAGGATCTGGCTCTGCCGGGCGGTCGGCTCGCCTCCGTAGCCGGTTGATTCGACCGCAACGACGAAAGGGATACTCCCAGGGATGACCCCTGCTGCAATGGCCTGGGCGGCGCTGAATTCCGGATCGAGCAGGACGGCTGTAGCCGCCCCGGCCAGGGCGGAGGTCACCTCCAGCTTGAAGCGGGTCAAGTCGGTATCACTGACTGAATTCGGGTCTGCCGGGTTGAGCGCCCGCCGCAGATTCTGGCGATGGTCAAGGGCCAGGCAGGTGAAAGTTGCTTTTGAGGATGAACATTGCTGCAAGCCGCGCAGTTTTCCGATAGGTATTGTTGTCATGCCTTTGATTTAACCACAGAAGGCTGGAGATAAGAAGGATATGAAAGAGATGCTATGGGCAAGTCCGTCGAAATGCGGTCAGAATGCGATTCTTTTGGATAAAGCTGACATTGTGCTCCCGACCCCAGGCGCAGGCGGCATTGAAATCCACGCCCGTGTCTGTGTACTCGGCCGCGAAGATGGGCTTGCCGGCCGCGATGAATGGCAGCACCTGGTCGCACCAGCCCTGGTAGTAGCAGTCCTCGGTGATGGCGAAATCGAAGACAGGCAGCGCGTCGGCCACCATATCGGCGGCATTTTTCAGCCCGATCGCAAGGCCGCGCCTGTGGGCTTCATCGGCCAGCCAGCGGGCGTAGGCAAGTTGGTCGGCGTAGGTGATTGGGAAGCCGGTATCGTTGTCGTAAATCTCAATATTGTCCGGTTCGACCGCCTCAAAGCCTTTGGCTTTGCACAGGTCCAGGCGGGCGAGCATGATCGGGGCTAATAGATCAATCCGGCGAATATCCAGCCATTTCTCGCCCGGCCAGCCATCATAGTCTTTGCCAAGAACTTCGAGTGGGAATTGGTCCGCGTCGGGCCGCCAATCTTCACGCGAGCCGGCGGAGATGTAGCAGATAACCTTCCGGCCCTGTTCGTGCAGTGTTTTCACGACCGTGGCATCATTGTCGAACAGGTCGATATCATAGACCTGGGCATCCACGCTCAGGTCCACCGGCGGGTCGGAAAGGTGCCACTGCCAGGTCAGGCCGGGAGTGGGGTGCCACCAATTGACTGAGGAAGATGGAGAAACAGGTGTCATGGAAATGGGTTCCGAGGTTACAGTAATGGGTCGGAGAGCACAGGCGGTAAGTGCAAAAAGAAAGAAGGGTAGCCCGAAGTACTTCATGTCTCCTATTCTTCGGGTACGATGTTGTGTCTTTGGCGCGTGATCCTTATACACGACCCTACACTTTATGGACTTTGAACTGTGGCACGTAGGCTTCGTTCTGTGCGAACATGTCATTGACCATGCTGCGGATCTCTGCCAGTGAGAGCACCGCGGCCGTCAGGGGGTCGTTGCAGATGGCCCTATAGATCATGACCGGGTCGCCGGTCAACGCTGCGGTGATGGCCATTTCCTCGATCCCGCTGGAGAGCTGGGTCAATAGCGCACATTCGGGTGGCAGCGCTCCGACATGTAAAGGATGAAAACCGGCCTTGTCCACATAGACGGGCACTTCGACACAAGCTCCCTGGGGTAGGTTGGTGATGATGCCGGTGTTTGGCACGTTGCCGTTGAACTTGAAGGGCTCGCCACCCTTGAGAGCATTGATAATGTAAGCGGCATATTCCAGGCCGCGTGCCAGGTCGCCGCGGGTGACATCTTTGGCTAGCTCGACCCGCACGCCATCCTTCCAGGTCACTTCGGTATTCTGGTATTCCTTCAGTATATAGGCGTATTCGCCCGGGTTCCAGCCGGTGCCGTGTGTGCAGTATTTTTCGATCAGGTCAGGGCGCTTGCGGAACCACCAGTTGTATTCCGAGTTGTGTCCGCTTGACTCGGTCACATAATACCCCAGTGCCAGGTACATTTCGTTGCGGACCTGCTCCTCGTTGTAAATATCGGGTTTTTCCGTCACGGCCTTGTGGATCTGTGGGTAAGCATCCTGGCCGTTGACCTCGTATTTGAGATACCAGGCCTGGTGATTGATCCCGGCGCACAAGTAGTTGACCTCGGGGTACAGGGCTCCGATCCAGACCGCCAGCATCATGGCTGTCCCTTGGACAGAGTGGCAGAGTCCCGTGACCGGGATGGCGGTCTGCCGCTGAAGGGCGCCGCACAACATGGCCATCGGGTTGGTGTAGTTGAGTAGGACCGCCTTTGGGCAATATTTCTCCATGTCTCGCAAGATGTCCATCATCGGCGGGAGGGTGCGCAGGAATCGGAAGATACCCGACGGCCCGCGTGTATCGCCGACGTTGATATCCACACCGTATTTTTTGGGGATCTCGATGTCGTATTTCCAGACTTCGGTGCTCCCGGCCAGGATGGTGGTCAGGACAACGTCGGCATCCTTGAGCGCTTCGACCCGGTCGAGAGTGGCGGTCACCCGGGCGGGGTACTTGCCGGCCGTGATGAGCTTGGATACGGTCTTATGGGCAAAATCCAGGCGTTCGGCGTTGATGTCCATCAAGGCGATATGGGCATCTTCCAGCAGCGGGAAAGTCAACACATCTCGCACGAGCCCGGCGGTGAAGCCCAGGCTGCCAGCGCCGATAAAAGCAATCTTGGTCATGGGATCTCCTTATCACGATCTCGAAATGGAATGATTTTTAGGCGTACTTATTTGGAACGCCGCTATTCTAAGTGATTTATCAAAAGAGATTTTACAAAAAAGTGCTCGAAGCGCCGTCCTCGGCGCCGGTATTGAATGTTAAAGAACTTCTTCCTTTATATAGACTTTCGATTACCTACATAGCTGGAGTTGTGCTATCGTCTAGCGTTTTACACCACTCAAGGCCACGCCTTCGATGAATTGTTTCTGGGCCAGGAAGAAGACCAGTAACAGCGGCAGGATGCTGATGAAGGCACCCGACATCAGGACTGTAAATTTTCCACCGTGAGACATCTGTTGTTGGAAAAAGGCCAGTCCCACAGTCAGAGTGGTGTTTGGAGCGGCCGGCATGTAGATGAGTGGATGCAATAGGTCGTTCCAGGCGCCTTGGAAGGTGAAGATACCCAGGGCTGCCAGGGCGGGCCTGGCCATCGGCATATAGATCTGCCAGAAGATCTGCGGCAGGGAGGCCCCGTCCACGCGGGCGGCGTCCACCAGGTCGCGCGGAATGGTCAGGAAATACTGGCGGATCAAGAAGGTGCCAAAAGCTCCCCCCAGAAAGCCGGCAGCCACAGGGGTACACTCGTCCCGATCAAGTTCAACCAGCTGAAGATGATGAAATTCGGGATCAAGGTCACATGGAAGGGGATCAACATGGTTGCTAGGAGGGCTGTGAAGAGCAGTCCACGGCCCTTGAACTTGACCACCGCGAAGCAGAAAGCGCCCATCGCACAGGTCAGCAATTGGCCGAGTGTGATCATGGTTGAAATGAAGAAGCTGTTCATGAACAGGCGCCGGAAATCCAGATCTACCGCGAAGAGTTCCCGGTAATTGTTGAGGCTGAACGGGTTAGGAATAAGGGTTTTCGTGAATTGGTCGGCCGGGAGCTTGAATGAAGTGGAGATCATCCAGAAGAAAGGGATCACCATCAGGAGGGCGCCGACGGTCAAGAGGGCATAGGTAACGATATCGAGTGTTCGGTTCTGTTTCATATCAGTCTCCCGGGCAGCTCATTCGTAGAACACGAAGCGCTTTTCCAGCCAGAAGTAAACCAGCATGAGCAGGGCGACAATGACGGTCAGTTCGATGGCTTGGGCGCTGGCCCCGCCATAATTGCCGAAATTCCAGGCATTGCGGTAGATCGAGAAGACCACCACCGGGATGTTACTGTCTCCCTGGCCCTGGCGAGTCAGCATGTAAATATAGTCATAGGCCTGGAAGGCGTTGATGGTGGACAAAAGCACCTGGAAGAAGATGCTGGGGGTGATGAGGGGCAGGGTGATCTTGAAGAATTTGCGCAGCCCGCCCGCTCCGTCCACGGTGGCGGCTTCGTAATATTCATTCGGGATGGCCGTCAGGCCGGCCAGGAAGATGATCATGCCTTCACCGATCGCACCCCAGATGTTGACAATGACCACCGAGACCATGGCATGACTGGTGCACAGCCAGCAGACCGGCGCAAGGTGGAGCGACTCCAGCACGTAGTTGAGAATGCCCGTGTCCTTCCCGTAGATCATGTTCCAGACCAGGGCGGTGGCTACAGCAGAGGTCACTGCCGGCAGGTAATAAGCTGTCCTGAAAATGCCGATGCCGCGGATTTTACGGTTCATTAGGATGGCCACCAGCAGAGAGATGATAACCACACCCGGAACGTACATGACCGAAAAGACGACTGTGTTCTGAAGAGACTTTAGGAACTTGGCATCCGTGAAGAGGGCAATGTAATTCTCCAATGCAGCCCATGTCGGGGAACCCAACAGGTCCCAATGAGTAAAACTGAGGGCGATCGTCGCCAGCAGGGAACCAAAAGCGCTGAAAATCAAGCCGAATAACGTCGGCAGCAGCAGGATCCACAGCCAAAGACGTTCCCGCCCGAGTGGCTTGATGCCAAATTCCATAGGGCCTCCAATAAAGAAATAATAATTACATATACTGAAGTCGGAATGTGTTTTTGAACATGCAAAATTCCACAGACCGAAGACCGCGCCTCAGTAATTTCTAGATAGACTCTATGTGTAAGGATTGGGTGCAGGAGGATTTTCCTGCACCCAATGGAATATAAGGAGCTACTTGTTTTTCGCCAGTACTGCATCGGCGGCGACCACGACCTCGTCGAGGGTTTTGTTCAGGTCCGCTTCGCCGCGCCAGACCGGTGCCATACCATCGCCCACGGCTGAAGCCCACTCATCATATCCCTTAAAAACCGGTTTGATGTGGGCATATTGCAGCGCATCCAGAAAGACCTGCTGGTTGATATCGATCTTCTGTTTCAGGAAGACCGGACTCTCGGCGATCGACTTGAGCACCGGGCAGGCAAAGCCCAGTTCGGCCAGGCGGGTCTGGCCGTCAGTACTGAGGACGAACTTGAGGAACGTGAACGCTTCGGCGGGATGCTTGGACCCCTTGGCGATCACAAATCCGGCGCTGTTGACGCTGGTGAAACGTCCGGCTGGCCCCTTGGGCATGGGTGCCGCATCGAACTTGAGATTGGCATCCGCATATCCGGGCACCACCCAGTGTCCGAGTGGAGTCATCGCCGAGACCCCGGCCAGGAAGGTATCGCCTCCGTACTGACCGGAGGTGTTCGAATCCGGGACGGACTTGTCGACGAAGGTCATATCGTAGAGCAGTTGCCAGGCTTGGCGGGCTGCCGGCTCACCGAGCAGGGTCTTGGAGTGATCGGCGCTGATGATGTCGCCGCCGTACGACCAGATAGCCTCGCTATAACCGGGTTCCATGTCCCACATGTCGAAGCTGAAACCATATTGGTCGGTCTTGCCGTCACCGTTGGTGTCCAGGGTCAGCTTTTTGGCAGCCGCGCGCAGGTCGTCCCAGGTCCAGTCAGCATTCGGGTAGCCCAGGCCGGCTTTATCGAACATCGCTTTGTTATAGAACAAGACGATGGTCTGGAAATCGCGCGGCAGGCCGAAATAGCCCTGCGGCGTCTGGTATGCCTGCAGGGTCTGCGGGTACAGGCCGTCCAGCATGCCGGGGTTGGCGTCGAGATAAGGCGTCAGGTTCAAGAGCACCCCTTTGCTCTGGTAATCCAGGTAAAGGGGGGCATCGATGGCGAACATGTCCGGCGGTGTTTTGGCTGCCAGCAAGGTCTTGAGCTTGGTCCAGTACGAATCCCAGTCAGAGACCTCCACCTTTACGGTGATATTGGGGTTGGCCGCTTGGAAGTCTGAGACGATCTGATTCCAGACCGTCAGTTCGGCCGGGTCGCCCCACATCATGAAGCTGAGCTCGGCCTTGCCGCCGGTGGTGCCGGCCGTCTTTCCACCGCAGGCGGTGAGCAGCAAGATGACGACCATGGCCAAGGAAAACAGAATCTTTTTCATTTCTTCCTCCTTAGGAAAGACTGACAAAATTTCTCAATAAGTAAGGGAGATTTTAGGATGTTTGGACGGTTTCGCCGCCCGCACCCTCGCTCCCCGATTTATTGAGTTAGTAAAGTTTGACAACCGTATCCAGATTGGTTGGGCGATCTGGATTCAACCCTTTCGATAGCGACCGCTCGAAAGCGATCAGTTGGCCTACCGGTAGGTACAGTACATTCCGGATGGCCTCCTCCAGGCCAGAATCGAACCGTACCTCTCGATCTGCGCCTCCAAATTCGGCCTCAGACCCCTCCTCAGTTATGTCGAGGGTCCGGCCTTTAATAGCCCTTACATCCTCGAGGACGGAGGCCTCTTGCGAACCGTTCACCGTGGAGCGCAGCCCGATCACCAGCGCCTGTGGCGTCACCATTGACTTGGGTCCGTGGCGGAATTCCATGAAGTGGAATGGCTCGCTGTGGGTCAGGGACATCTCTTTCATCTTCAGGCTGAGCTCACAGGCCAGGCCATGACGCGGGCCGGAGCCTAGCCAATAAAAGCGCTCGAGGCCAGGATCGCTGCCCAGCTCGACGGCCAGGGAAGCGTAATTATCCAGGATACGGCGCCCCACCGCTGGTAAGCGGCCGAGTCCATCGAACAAGTCGAATCGGCTGGCCCACAGGCAGGCCAGGGCGACCGTACCGAGGTAGAGGCAGGAGAAGGCGCGTGTCTGCGCCACCGATTGTTCCTGCCCAGACGGCAGGACGATGTTCAATGCGCCCATCTTCGCCAATGGCATATCTTCATAGCAGGAAAGCGTGAGCAGGTCGCCGCGTTTATTTTGTAGAAAGGCTTCGCAGGCGCGCAGGGTCTCAGTGGTTTCGCCGGAGCGGCTGACTGCCACCAGCAGGGTTTTTCCCTCCACATAGGAACTGTGCGGTGATAACCACAGTTCGGAAGCGGGGAAGGCGCGGTTCGTGAGGCAGGTCAAATCCTGCGTCAGGGAAGCCGCGGCCAGGGCCAGGTAGTAGGTCGAGCCACAGCCGGTGAAGAGTATCTGGCTGTAGCGGTGGCCGGGGTCCAGGTCTAGGATGTTCTGGCGGGTTTCGTTCAACACTTGGAGCGCTGCAGCCCAGGCATCTGGTTGGGATTGGATTTCCTGGCGGGTAAATAGTCCTTTTTCCATGTATTATCCTTGGTTGAGTAGAATTCGTTCTGCATTGCGGTAATAAATTTTCTCGAGCACATCCTCAGGCAGGGACAGGCCGTGGATATACCAGCGCCCCTGCATCGGAATGGGGGCTGCGTTGTAATTGAAATACTCATCCTCGGTTTCAAGGAAACGGTAGATGATTCGGTAAGCATCCGGGTCGGGGCCCATGTCGGAGCCAAAAAGGATGCGGTCAGCGTAGTTCAGGAAGAAGCGCCGGGCAGTGTAAGGCTGGCGGCCCAGTTCGCCTATGCGGGCAGAGATATCCACGTAGAAGTTGGGGCACTGCTCAAGCAGTTCCCCCACCCAGGCCAGGTTCTCGGCGTAGCAACCCACGTGTGCGCCGATGAAAGTGGTCCGAGGGTGACGAGTCACAAGCGCGGCCAGGCCATCCAGGATGTGCAGGAAAGGGGGAAAGGGTGGGCTGGTGAATGCCCATTCGGGATGGTTGCCCAGTTCCTCCCAGCGTTCATTGGTCTCGTCGACCGGGTCGAAGAAGGCCACCGGGTCGGCCACATGGATAACGATTGGCAAATCGAGCTCCCCCGCGGCCTCCCAGACCGGTGCCAGGCGGGTGTCGTCTACATCGACGAGCCGATCGTCTTGGTCCCGTACCTGCAGGCCGAGGCCCTTCCATATCTTCAAACCCTCCGCCCCGTGTTCCTTCTGTATTCGCAGCCGTTCGGCCGCCCACTCGGGGAACCCGTCGCCTTTCTCCTTCCACTGGGACCAGTCCACTCCGCCGAAGACCAGGAATTGCTGTGGGGCAGGCTCCTTGAAGTAGTCGAGGTGGGCATTCAACAGGTGCTCACCCCAGCCGCCGTCCAGGTCCACGTAGCGGACGATGCCGGCCTGGTCGAGTAGATCCAGCAATTGTGATAATGGTTTTTGATCCCAACCGCCGCCGAACCCTTCGGTCAGGTGGTTGTGAGCGTCGAAGGCCGGGAAGCGCGGCTTTTCGATTGGGGTGGTTTTGGTGACCAGTTTAGATTGTGGTCGAAAGCTTTCGAGGTCCATGTCTTAAAGTAAAGGGCTAAAACAACCAGAAGGTTAGGAAATAACTACCCGGAGTCCGCGTGCCTGCACGGCGACGATGAAGTCCTTGGGTGTTTGTTTGTCCGTAACGATGGTATGGATACTTTCCAACGGGGCCAGGAGGACAGTAGCTGCCCGTCCAAATTTGGTGTGGTCAGCCAGTACGATGATCTCCCGGCCGGCTTTCAGGATGGCACGGTCGGTCATGGTTTCTGGCAAATACTCATGGGTCAGGCCGTACTCCAGGCTGATGGCGCGCGTGCCGATTAAAACCTTATCGGCTCGAACCTCAGCCAGGGCCTGCTCAGTGATATGCCCAATAAATGAAAACTCTCCGTCGCGCAGCATTCCACCCAGGCAGATGACCGTGATCCCTTCGGCTCCGGCCAGGGCATTGACTACCGGTAGGGAATTGGTGAGTACAGTCAGGTTGTGGCGACTGCGCAGGTTTCGGGCTGCTTCGAGGACGGTTGTCCCTGAGCCGAGAAAGACCGTCTCCCCATCTTGCACGAGATCCGCCGCGGCCTTTCCAATTCGGCTCTTTTCATCCGCTTGTTCGCTCTGCCGTTGGAGGATGGGCTGTTCGGGGGGAGTCTGGGCTAAAACGATTGCGCCTCCGTGGACGCGTTGGATCCTGCCCTCGCTGGCGAGTGTTTCCAGATCACGCCGGGCGGTGGCCTCACTGACCTCGAACGTGGCGCAAATATCTGCCACGCTGATACGTTGGTGGCGTTCCACCAGCTGCAGAATCTGGAGTTGACGGTCGATCCCTGATACAAAGTTAGTTTCCATAATCGCTCATATTCAATCTAATTCAATCATTTTCAATCATATATTATGATTATTCATGGTTGTTTTCAAGTGACAAATGTCATGTTTCGATCTATAAAGGGAAAAACGCTGGAAAATACCAGCGTTTTTTTAATTCAAGCGATGAAGAATTCGTTTGTGGCTCTGAAGCTGCTCAAAGACTTGACTTGAGTGCCCGGAAGCCTCCCTCTTGAGGCTCAAGGCGATAGACTCCGCTGGCTGCAGGGACGAGGACTGAATCAAATCTGCTTAGTAATAACTGCTCGCCCCCGCTTGAAAATCGGGCTGCTCCATCGATTATTGTCAACGCATGGAAGCTCTCGTG
The DNA here is from genome assembly GCA_963831885.1 of uncultured Chloroflexia bacterium. Taxonomy (GTDB): domain Bacteria; phylum Chloroflexota; class Anaerolineae; order Anaerolineales; family Villigracilaceae; genus UBA877. Next base: position 51,360 of record CAWHSJ010000011.1, read on the forward strand.
GTGCGTGTCTAGTTCCAATGTTTGTTTCTGTGCGTCCAGTATTTCCAATGTAAAGTATTCGGAATTGCATAACGTTAAAGTTTCTCCATCCCTCAAAGCCGGAGTAGGCAGAGCCTGGCTCCTGGCAGCCGGTCTGGCTACCGCCAGAGATTTGTCGATGTGCAGGACCCGTCTCCCGGTTTGCGGCCGGTTCCAATCGAAGACGCGGTAGGTAATATCGGAGGACTCCTGTACTTCGTAAACCAACAAACCTGGCCCAAGGGCGTGGATGGTGCCTGCCTGCATAAAAACGGTATCACCCGCCTTCATCTGTATAAATTGAGCCAGATCCAGAATGGTTCCCTGCCGAATAGCCTGGGTCATCGATTCGACTGACGTCCCGGTTTTTAATCCTGCAATGATCTGGGCCTCCGGTGCCGCCTCTAAAAAGTACCAGGCTTCTGTCTTGCCGTTTTGTCCGGGTCCCTCGAATTCCACCGCCTGCTGGTCATTCGGATGTACCTGCAGCGAGAGCCACTCGTTGCAATCCAGCAGCTTGATCAGCAGTGGGAAGCGCGGGCCTCGCCGTTCCATGGCCCTTTTTCCCAGTAGATCCACTCCAAATTGAGCCGTCACTTCTCCTAGGGTCTTTCCTGCCAATGGACCGGCGGCAATCTGGTCATTTTCATAGATCACCCACGCTTCAGCAGTAAGAGTACCTGGCCGTAACCGTTGGCCTCCCCACACATAATCTCTGTATTCAGGTGTAAACTTCAATGCACGCGGCAGCATATAACCATCCTTTTAGCTACCAATTTTATCTTATTTCTGGCTTTTATTGCTGTACCGGTCTATTGAGAGATGAATGTCAGTTGCTTGGGAATTATTCGCTCAATGGTATAGTCTCCATCCAAAATGCTATGTTTTTCATGCGAATATTTGTTCTGTAATATAAGTGAATTTACTCAACTATGTGATATTTATGGATTACAGAGGCTGGTTTTATTTTCGTCCAAGAGTCCTGATCGTTCTACGATTCTTTTATATAAGAGCCGCCTTTGCAAAGCTTTTATGAGTGATTTAATACCGGCGTGCTGAATCATATGGTTGAAACCTCATTTATATAACCCCCAGGCAATCCACTCTTAAATTACATTATCGTATTCGTCCCATTCGTTTGGAATTTTTACCGAATATCATCCTGGTCATGAGATATGTATATGTAGGATAATAATAATAATAAAATAAGAGGGTATTCGTTCCTCAAAAAAAGGAAACGAATATCTCCTTACCTCGTTTCCATCCATCTACTTTAGAATTTTTTACCGCTTAATATATGATCAGGAGGAAAGCATGTCAGAAATGCAGATTTTTTCTCACCCTAGAATTGGCGTCCGCCCAATCATCGATGGGCGTCGCCAAGGCATACGCGAGTCCCTCGAAGAACAGACCATGGGAATGGCGCGTCGCACGGCGGAATTCCTCAGCGCGAATTTGCGTTACCCGGATGGCTCACCGGTCCTATGCGTTATCGCTGATACTTGCATCGGCGGCGTAACCGAAGCCGCTCGAACGGCTGAGAAGTTTCGCCGGGAGGGTGTGGGCGTTTCCCTCACTGTCACACCCTGTTGGTGCTACGGCAGCGAGACCATGGACATGGATCCCCACCTGCCCAAGGCAGTGTGGGGTTTCAATGGCACCGAGCGGCCGGGGGCTGTCTACCTGGCCGCCGTCCTGGCAGCCCACAACCAAAAAGGGTTGCCGGCCTTCTCGATCTACGGCCGGGACGTCCAGGATGTGACTGACACAACCATTCCTCCGGATGTCCAGGAAAAATTACTGCGTTTCGCCCGCGCCGGTCTGGCGGTGGCCCTGCTGCGCGGGAAATCCTACTTGTCGCTGGGCGGCGTATCCATGGGCATTGCCGGTTCCATAGTGGACCACGCTTTCTTTGAGAGTTACCTGGGTATGCGCGTGGAAACGGTCGACATGAGTGAAATTACCCGCCGAGTGGAAGAAGGGATTTATGACCCGGACGAATTCACCCGCGCCCTGGCCTGGACGAAAGCCAATTGCATGGAAGGCGGCGACCCCAACCCTGCCAGCAAACAGCGGTCCCGCTCTCAGAAAGACAAGGACTGGGAAACGGTAGTCAAGATGACCTTGATTGCCCGTGATTTGATGATCGGCAATCCCCGTCTGGCCGACCTGGATTGGGGCGAAGAAGCTCTGGGACACAATGCCATCGTGGGTGGCTTCCAGGGTCAGCGCCAATGGACCGACCATTCCCCTAACGGCGATTTCATGGAAGCGCTGCTCAATTCTTCATTTGATTGGAATGGGCTTCGTGCCCCCTATGTTTTTGCCACGGAGAATGACAGCCTGAACGGTGTGGCCATGCTATTCGGGCGGCTGTTGACCAATACCGCCCAGGTTTTTGCAGACGTGCGCACCTTTTGGAGTCCGGCCGCGGTGAAGAGGGTGGCCGGTTATGAACTGGACGGCCCGGCCAACGGCGGCCTCATCCATCTGATCAACTCCGGCGCTGCCTCCCTGGATGCCAGCGGGCAAATGGAAAAAGATGGCGCTCCGGCGATGAAGCCATTCTGGGAGATCAGCGAAGTCGAAGTCCAAAAATGTTTGAAAGCCACCACCTGGTATCCGGCCAGGGACTATTTTCGCGGCGGCGGTTTCTCGTCGGGTTTCCTGACCCGCGGCGGCATGCCGGTCACGGTGAGCCGCATCAACCTGGTCAAAGGCCTTGGCCCCGTCCTGCAACTTGCCGAAGGCTGGACGGTCGATTTACCCCCTGGAGTTCACCAAACATTAAGCGACCGCACTGATCCTACCTGGCCGACCCACTGGTTTGCTCCCCGCCTCAACGGACAGGGTGCCTTCCGGGACACGTATTCGGTCATGGCAAACTGGGGTGCTAATCATGGCGCCCTTAGTTACGGGCATATCGGTGCGGACCTGGTTACTCTGGCTTCGCTCCTGCGAATTCCAATTAGCATGCATAATTTGGATGAATCGGCTTTGTTCCGCCCCAGTACTTGGAGTGCCTTCGGTGCCAATGACCCTGACGGTGCAGATTACCGGGCCTGTGCCAATTTTGGCCCCCTCTATGGATGAGCTTTCGTTATTTATTTAATCAATCTGGGAAAATCTTGCCGGGATTAAGAATGTTAGTCGGATCCAGTGCTTGCTTGATACGCTTTTGGACCTCAATGGATACCGGCCCCAGCGCCTTTTCTATGTATGAACGTTTTGAGGCCCCCACGCCATGCTCTCCGGAAAGCGTACCCCCTAATTCCAAAGACAGGGCAAACTCCTCCCGGACCATTTGCTCCACCTTCTCCCGTTGTCCGGCGATGCGCTGGTCGAAGAGGATATTTGGGTGCAGGTTTCCATCGCCGGCATGGCCGAAGACAACGATTGGCAGCCCGTATTTGGCGCTGATCGCTTTGAGCCGTTGTATCGCCGCGGGGATGGCATTACGAGGGACAGTAATATCCTCGCCCAATTTATTGGGAGCCTTGCGCGCCAATGCTGCAGAGACCGACCGGCGTGCTTTCCACAAGTTGGCCCGCTCTGTCTCATCACTTGCCAGCTTGACCTGCCGTGCCCCATTTACCTTGCAAATGGCTGCGACTGCTTCTATTTCCCGCAGCACCGAGGATTCATCTGCACCATCAGTTTCAACCAGTAAGATCCCTTCCACATCCAATGGCAGACCCAGGTGCATGGCCTCTTCAATACAGGCAATGGCGGTCTCGTCCATCAACTCCAGCGTGGCGGGGACAATGCCGGCAGACAGAATACCATTGACCGTGCGGGAAGCATCGTCAAGGGCGGGAAATTCCACCATCGCAGTTCGGGCGAACTTCGGTTTGGCTATGAGGCGGAGAAGCGCTTCGGTGATGACACCCAGAGTCCCTTCCGACCCCGTAAACAGGGCATTCAGGTCATACCCGACCACATCTTTGATGCATTTGCCGCCTGTATGGATGATCCGCCCATCGGCCAGGACGACAGTCAGCCCGAGCACGTAATCGCCGGTGACGCCGTACTTCAAACAGCGCGGGCCGCCGGCGTTGCAGGCAATATTTCCTCCAATGGTAGAGTGGCGGTTGCTGGAAGGGTCAGGCGGGTAGAACAGACCTAGTTTTTCTACCGCTGTTTGTAGATCGGCGGTGACGATACCCGCTTCAATGTGGGCAATGGCGTTGGCTTGGTCAATCTCCAGGATGCGGTTCATCCGTGTCATTGCCAGCGCCATCCCGCCCAGGAAAGGGACGGAAGCAGCCGTAAGTCCAGATCCCATGCCGCGCGTCACCACCGGGATGCCTTCCGCAGCGGCTAACTGGATTATTTCGCTGACTTGTTCGGTTGTGCGGGGGAGCACCACCACCTCGGGGCAGCCTTTATCGAAAGCTCCATCGTAGCTATAAACTGCCAGGTCTTCAGGAGAGACGAGGACGCCCTCTTTTCCGGTTATTTTTTCCAATTGAGTAATGATGTTCTTATCCATCATTTTCCCTTTTGGCAGCATAAGCCCGGTCAAGCAGTTCAACAGGGTGGATCACCTGAACATCCAGCCCGGCGCGGCGCACGCCCAGGTTCAGCTGCATTTGGCAACCCGGGCAACCGGAGGCGATAAAATTTGCTTTCGTGCCGGCCAGAGCTTCGGTTTTGCGCTTCAGTACTTTGAGGGAGGTCTCATAATGGGTGATGAGCTGGCTGCCAGCCGAACCGCAGCACCAATCTGCTTCGGGCAATTCGACATATTCAACACCATCGACCATCTTCAGTAATTCACGGGGTTGCTTCCAAACACCCTGACCGCGGCGAAGATGACAGGGATCGTGATAAGTGACCCGGGCTTCCACCCTCCCCTGCGGTTTTTCGAGGGGGATGGACAACAGGAATTCACTGATATCCCGCACCTTGGCGCTAAACGTAGCCGCTCGAGCCGACCAGGCGGCATCGTCCGACAGCAGACGGCCATAATCCTTAAGAGTGGAACCGCAGGTGGCACAATCCGTGATGACGAATTCTGTTTCCGCCTTTTCGAAGAGGGCGATGTTGTGACGGGCTTGTTGCTGGACAAGGTCAATCCGTCCAAAGCCCAGAGCCGGCATCCCGCAGCAGACCGTCTCTTTAGGCGTGATGACAGTGGAGCCGTTACGAGCCAGCACACGCACGCTGGCAGCACTCTCATCGGCGAACATCAGGCTTTGGGCGCAACCCAGAAAAAAACCGATCCGGTGGAGGCTTACGCCATCAGCCTTAGTGATCTCAGGGAGTACCTGTCTCAACGGCCGCTGTGGCAAATGCGGCAGCATGGCTTCCATGGCTCGGAGCTTGCCCGGAAATAGATTATGCAGTCCCATTGCATAAACAAGGCGCCGAATGCCCAGCCGTTCGTAAAGTCGCAAAGGCCAGGTGGACAGTTCCATCCGCCCCGGCTTGGGGAGAAGATCCTCGAACAATGTTTTCTTCCAGGGCTTCGGCTGTTTCTGCTCTTGCAGAAGTCGCATGTCCATTGCCAGCTCAGCTGGATGGATCCCGACCGGACAGATCTCATCACACGCCATGCAATCAAAACAGGCATACATTTGTTCGTACAGGTTGGGGCCGAGTTCCAGGTCTCCTTCCAAACCTTTGCGCGCCAATACCACCCGTCCACGCGGCGAGGCTGTCTCGCTCAAGCATTCCCGATAGGTGGGGCAGATGGCCAAGCACAACCCACAGCGAATGCAGTTCAGATATTGTTCTTCAGTTGGTTTTTGCAGGTTACCAGTCACTTGGTTAATGATACCAGGAAGCAGGTCAGGATGCGTTACCGTTGAATACGAGCCGAGCCGCCTTTGGCGAAAGCCCGCACTTGTTCCAAGGTAGCCATGGTGGTGTCTCCGGGGAAGGTGGTTAATAACGCGCCATGCGCCCAGCCCAGGTTGACAGCTTCCTGCTCGGATTCACCGCTCAACAAGCCATAGAAGAAACCTGAAGCAAACCCATCGCCGCCGCCGACCCGGTCATAGATATCCAGTTCGCATGTCGGAGATAAGTAAGACTTTCCGTCGATCCAGGCCACCGCACCCCAGGAATGGTGATTGGTCGAGTGGACTTCTCGCAAGGTGGTGGCGACCACTTTAACTTGCGGGTATTTGCTTACTACATTGCCAATCATCCCGAAGAAAGCGGCCGGATCAAGTTTGGATTTGGCAGCCATCTCAGGGCCGGGCATGCCCAGACCGAGCTGCAGATCTTCTTCATTGCCGACCAGTACATCCACATTTTCGACAATGCGATGAATGACTGCCTGGGCGCGTTCCTGACCTCCCCAAATGTTCCACAGTTTGGCGCGGTAATTCAGGTCAAAGGAAGTTACAGCCCCGGCAGCTTTGGCAGCTTTCATCCCTTCGATAATGACTTCGCCTGTGGTTTCAGAGAGGGCGGCAAATATGCCTCCGCTGTGAAACCAACGCACGCCCTCTGCAAAGATAGCTTGCCAATCGATGTCGCCAGGTTTGATTAGGGCCGCGGCCTCATTGGAGCGGTTATAGAAAACAACAGGGGCGCGGACTCCATAGCCTCGGTCGCTATAAACGGTGGCCATATTGGGACCGTTGACGCCGTTATGCTTAAACTGCTTGTAGAATGGACGCACTCCCATGGCACGCACCCGTTCGGCAATGAGGTCACCAATGGGATAATCCACCATGGCTGAGACGATGCCGGTTTTCAGACGAAAACAGTCTGATAAGTTGGCGGCGCAATTGAATTCTCCGCCGCTAACATGTATTTTGCACTCGGTTGCCTTGCGGAAAGGAATGATGCCGGGATCGAGGCGGTGTACCAAAGCACCCAGTGAGAGAAAGTCCAGCATTCCATTGGGAAGGATGTTCAGGCCATATTTCATAAGGTATCCTTTCTATTTCGTCGCCCACTCGGTATGGAACGTACCATCCCGATCCACCCGGCGGTAAGTATGTGCACCAAAGTAATCGCGCTGGGCCTGAGTCAGGTTGGCGGGCAGGCGCTCGCTACGGTAGGCATCAAAATAGGCCAAAGATGCGCTGAGGGCCAGCACTGGGATACCTATTCCAACCGCAGTCTGTACTACGAAGCGCCAGGCTTCCTGATGTTTCTCTACAGTTGTGCGGAAGGATTCATCCAGTAGTAAGTTGACCAGGTTCGGATTCTGTTTGTAGGCAGCCATGATTTCGTCGAGCAAGCTGGCACGAATGATACAACCGGACCGCCAGATCCTGGCTATCTCACCCAGATCAAGATCATATTTGAATTCATTTGACGCGGAACTGAGCAATCCCAATCCCTGGGCATAGGAGGTGATCTTGCTTGCGTAAAGGGCCTGTTGGGCGGCATCGATCAGATGCTGCTTTTCGCCTTTATATTCAAGTTTGGGGCCGAAAATAATCTTACTGGCGTTGATGCGCTGCGATTTCAAACTGGAAAGGATACGGCTTTCCACAGCGGCATTGATGGTAGGGATGGGTGCGCCGATATCCAGGGCGTTCTGCGAAGCCCACTTACCGGTGCCTTTTTGCTGTGCCTCGTCCAGGATCAAATCTAGCAGTGGGCGACCGGTTTCCGAGTCCAATTTGGAGAATATCTCGGAGGTGATCTCTATCAGGTAGGATTTCAAACTGCCTTTATTCCATTCCGCAAAGATATCGTGCAATTCCACTGCTGAAAGGCCCAATCCACGATGGAGCAGGTCATAAATCTCGGCTATGAGCTGCATGTCGCCATATTCGATGCCATTGTGGACCATTTTCACGTAGTGACCAGCACCACGCGGCCCCATGTAGGCTACGCAAGGTTGCCCATCCTCGGCCTTGGCGGCAATTGCCTGCAAGATGGGAGCAACTGCCTGCCAAGCCTGGAATTGTCCGCCCGGCATGATGGAAGGACCCCATAGCGCTCCATCCTCACCACCCGATACGCCCGTACCGATGAAGTTGAAGCCCTCTGCCTCCAGGGCTTTGTTACGCCGCTCGGTATCCAAGAAAAATGAGTTGCCCCCATCCATCAGGATATCGCCCGGCTCCATCTGCTCTTTTAGGTGCGCAATTGCGCTGTCCACTGGGTCGCCAGCGGGGACCATCATCAGGATGCGACGGGGTTTTTCCAATGCCGCCATCAAGTCAGCAGGGGTATCGACCCCGATAATATTTTTACCAGCGGCAGGGCCTTCCAGGAAAGTTTTCGTTTTCCCGGCATCCAAATCATATCCGGCCACGGGAAACCCGTTGCGTTCCATGTTCAATGCCAGGTTGTGCCCCATAACGCCTAATCCGACTACACCGATTTTATATTTCATGAGACCTCTCTTTCAGACGATACAACATTTCACCCGCTCGCGGCACCAGAAGCATCCCAGCCTCTTCACGGTTTTCCCACTCTTTCAAGTTAACTGTGGCTGGATCCAGATAGCCCAGGTTAATTGCCCGGCAGCGTCCCGGAGGAATGCCGGTTGCCAGGGTTACATTGATCCGGGGTGTCTCAGAACCTGTTTTTGGATCGTACTGGCCCATCCCTTTCACATGCGTCGAATGGGCTAATACACTGCCAGGAAAATATCTGAACTTATCCCATTGCTTCATAAAATAATCCCGGCAGTGATATCCAATTTGATCTATTTGTTTACCGTGTGTATAACTGACCTCGGTGATATGCGGAGCATAAATGATGATTTCTCCGCCATCAGCTACGACTGGCTCCATTTTGTACATTCCCTTTGCGGCAGTCCAGAGGTCATCATACATCTCAGGCATGACAGACATGACGCGATGGAACGGTTTTTCGATGTAAATGATGTGTTTTTGCGCTGACAAGACCGAAGCGGCTTGCCAGGCTTCCTGAGCTGGCCCGAAGAATATGCCTGCCAAACCCGCATGAGTAACCACAAGACAGAAGCATGCCACCGGGCGGTCAATCAGAGCCGCAGCACGGTCAATGACTGCCCGTACGGGTGTGTAGCCGGCGCCTATTATTTTATAGTTCGTCATGACTGCACCCAACCAATGGGTGAAGTTGATGATCTCTGGTCCGGCGATGCCGGGAAAAAAGTATTTATTGCCGCCGGAGAAACCTACCACCTCATGTGGGAACACCGGCCCACAGATAATTAACTGGTCATAATCAAAGATGAGCCGGTTGAGTTTAACCGGTACATCCTGTTGCATCAACCCTCCCGTGATTTGGTCGATCTCTTGTGCAGGGATGGTACCGATATACTTGAAGTTACCCGGGTCATTCCATTTGTGATTATAAATATGGTTTTGGCCTGCCTGTCCATCGACAACAGTCCTACCCACCAACCGGCTTAACTGGGCATCGGTCATGGGCTGGTGCGTACCGAGCGCCACCAAATAATCCAGCGCGGCTACGCGCGGGTTGAGAATTTGCTCGAATAGGCTGAACATCAACGGCATCGGCATTGTACGCGTTCCGTCGGGGATGATCACGAGCACGCGCTTGCCATCCAATGACAGTGAGGCTAGTGCTTCCTGTACGATTATGCAGACATCTTCGTCCGCTAAATAAAGGTTGGGGAAACCTTTTCCGATCAGCATATATTAGACACCACTGTACGCAGAAAACCCGCCGTCCACCGGGACTACGATGCCAGTAACAAAGGCGGACCCGGGCGAAAGTAGCCAAAAAACCGTGCCCAGTAAATCCTCCGGAGTACCGAAGCGGCCGGCCGGGGTGTGATTGATAATGGATTGGCCGCGTGACGTCAATGAATTGTCCTCATTGAACAATAGACGACGGTTTTGTTCACCCACAAAAAAACCCGGAGCGATGGCGTTAACTCGGATATCTGGGGAGTACTCCTGAGCCATATGCACAGCCAGCCATTGGGTAAAATTACTCACGCCGGCTTTGGCGGCTGAATAAGCAGGAATACGAGTCAATGGGCGGAAGGCATTCATGGATGAAATGTTAAGGATAACTCCAGATCCCTGTTTGGCCATTATTTTGCCATAAACCTGAGAAGGGAGAAGCGCACCCATCAAATTCAGGTTAAAAACCAGTTGCAACGCATCCGCGGGCAGATCGAAGAAGGATTGATCCGGGTTGGTGGTTGCCTGCGGCTTGTTGCCTCCCGCGCCATTGATGAGTATATCTACAAGCTCGAAGTGCTTCAAGACTTCCTCAGCGCTGGCTTCAATGCTTGGTTTATCCAGGACATTGCAGGCTACACCGATTGCATCTATTCCGCTGGAACGGATTTCTCTAGCTAGAGCCGCGGCCGCTTCAATATTTAGATCAAGGACTGCGATACGAACCCCGGCGGCTGCCAGTGCCCGGCAAATGGCAGCACAGAGTACGCCTGCTCCGCCGGTGACGACAGCGGTCTTGCCAGATAGTTCATAAAGTTTTTGTGATGAAATAGTGTCCATAATGGCTCTCTCATTTGTTACACAACTTGCGAGGAAGTGAATGGCTGTAAATGTCTCAAGAAATGCTTTTCGAGATTGGCCGCATAAGCTTCAGTATTTGAATTCAAAACAGCAAATAATCGGTTGTAAAATCGTTTTTGCCCAGACGAAGCCTTCTCGGTGAGCACCGAGCCAAAGGTGACGTGCAATATCTCGCGGGCATCGAACTGGTCGAGCAGCCCAGGCCAGTCGGTAACTGTCTCAGGCAGGGGGGCGCGGCTAAGTTGAGCGGAGACATGGTAGCTGGCTTTATCGGTTTCGTAATGTTGGAGGGCGAAAACGTATATATCGCGAAACAGGTCTACATCCAAAGATGCAATAGTACGCAAGGCCTCCAGATAACTGGTGCCGGCGGTTTTCAAGTGAACCAGCCCATGGGAAAGGCGACTAGCGATCGGATAAATGCTGAACTTATCCGAGCCGGAATGTAAACTAAGCTTGTATGGTCCGAATTTTCGAGCAATGGCGGCGTGACCGGCAAAATTGGTTTCAAAGGTTCCCAGGTCGCCTATATAATCAACGCCCTTCTCGAAACGCCCAACGTAGCGCGGCGCCAGGCTGACCCACTTTACTTCCAGCCGCTTTAACTCGCTGGCGATGTAGATGTGTTCAGCATGGGAGGTGGGCTGATCGGTTTCATCCACTGAGACCTCCAGCTCAAAGTGGCGTACGCCGGCGGCCTTGCTGAGATGATTGTACATATTGGATACGTGTGCAACAGCACGTCCATATTTCACAGCGGCTTTGAGCAGGGTGGCTTCGCTGATAGTTAATTGCAATCCCTCAAAGTCGTAACTCTTGCCCTGCAAACCGCTGAGAAAAGGTTGTACTTCGGAAGGTAACAGAGCCGCCAGTTCACTCAATTCGCCTTGGTTGACTGTCTCGGCGCGGTTGTCCACATAAGCGCCGGGATCAATCGTGAAGAAAGTAAAACCGGCTGCCAGGCATGCATCGATATCCTCTGGCGTTTTCAGATGGTCCGCGTCTGCACCGAAACCTTCCTGCCAGCCTTCGGAGAAGATACCCCAGATCGCATCATCCATCACCTGCTGGGGTGTACGTCCGGTCCGGGCCATTTCTCGCATGGATTGCTGGGCAAAGATGGGCGCAACCTTCCCTTGTATCTTACGAATGGCGCGTATATGTCCAGGAGTGGCCAGCCCTAACCTGTCGCCCAAACCGGCCGATGTCTTAAGTCCAAGTAATTGAGGCTGCAGCCATTCTATTTTAGTGCGTAGAGCGGAAGCGTTTTTCGAATTAATCGGGCAAACCAACATTGTCTGGTTGCCTTGCAAGGAAGGTTCCCCCTCGAAAGCCTGCAAGCCAGTCCAACTGCTGGACGCCAGGATTGCCAGGCGCGGTCCGGCAGCGGTGCGTATCAGGCTATACTCAACGTTATCCTGCTTGAAAGAAGAGAGTGGATAAAGATCAAAGCCTGATGAGATTATCGCGGACATGTCTCTCCTTAAATTGAAGTCGGGGCGGCAGTGCTTTTTCGGATCATTAATTTTCCACGCAGTTTTCGAATTTCCGGTTCAGCGTCAACTGTTTCCACGGTTTCCTGTTTCAGTAGATCCAGGAGCAATCGGACCGCTTCAGCCCCGATGTAACGCTTCGGTTGGTCGAAAGTGGTGAGAGGCGGATTGGTATAAGCTGAAAAAAGGATGTTATCGAAACCGGCCAATGACATCTCCTCCGGCACGCGGATACGGGCTTGTTCCAGCCCTTTCAATACACCGATAGCCATCATGTCGTTATAACAGAAAAGTGCAGTGGGAGGCTCTGGAAGTTGGAGGAAATGTTCCAGACCGGCGAGACCTTCAGCAGGTCCGCCGCCCGGGACTTCATGAATGTAAGTTGTGGGAATGAATAGGCCGGCCGCCTTCAATTCCTGGCGGAAACCGGTTAACCGGTTGAGTGTGCTGCGTCCGGCTATAGCATTGCCGAGATAGGCAATCTTCTTATGGCCCAATTGGATCAAATGGCGGGTCACCTGACGGCTTCCATCCATATCATCATGATATATCGAATAGCGATACTCTTCAGCCGCCTGGTTGTTGATTATCACTATCGGAACGCCAAATCTGGCCAGTTGATTGCTTTGGTCAGTGCTGACAAGGGTGGAGCAAATGATTATTCCATCCACCTGGCGTTCAACCATGGCCTGGACGATAGCTTGCACCCGTTCGTTGGTTCGTTGCGAAGCGGCCATGAACAGACTGTAATTGCTGGCCTGAGCAGCTTCCTCAATTCCTTGCAGAATCTCGCCAAAGAAAGGATCGTCAACACTGCGGATGATAACCCCCAGCGCCTCGGAACGGTTGGTCTTAAGCGTCCGGGCGGCTGCACTAGGTAAGTAACCGAGTTCCATCGCAGTTCGGCGAATTCGATCTGCAGTTTTTTCCGAAATTAGAGGACTTCCGTGCAACGCCCGCGAGACGGTAGAATGAGAGACCTTCGCACTTTTAGCGATATCTTTGATAGTAACCGCCATTTATTAAGAAACCTTTCGATTGCTATGTAGTGATGCACACGTGTGCAAGTGAAACCTTAGTGTAATTATCCTTGTGATAAAAGTCAATGGTTTTGAAGAGTTGATTGTTCTTTTCGTGTAAAATGAAATAAATGTAATAAATGTAGGCTTTTTTGAGAATTACGATCATGATAGATGGGCTGAATCCCCAGCCCTCGTGATAGAGGAAAGGTATGAAAAGATTTTTCAAGAAACGACAGAATGTATTCATCAAACTGATTCAGGATCAAGCAAGCCTGACACTGCAAGGTATGGAGGCTTTAAAAGCATATATGGCAGGACAGGATCCCAATGCGGCTGCCAATCTGACCAAGAGTGAAAAAGAAGCCGATGAAGCCCGGCGTATCTTAATCGACGAGTTGAATCGAACTTTCGTTACTCCCTTCGATCGGGAGGATATCTTCACCCTTTCACGTACTATTGATGATGTGCTTGATTATGCCTACAGCACTGTGAGCGAGATGGAAATCCTTAAAGTGGAGCCGACCCCGTTCATGCAGCGTATGGCCTCCCTGCTTAGAGATGCGGCTTATGAAATTTCAATGGCCACGAATCGGCTGGATGAACATCCCAGCGTTTCCAATGAACACGCGCAGCGTGCTAAAGCACTTGAAAACCGGGTGGAAGATGTGTATCGTGAAGCCCTGGCAGATCTCTTCAGTGGGGCAGAAGATATCTCCCATGTCGTTAAAATGTTAAAGTTACGCGAAGTATATCGCCACTTGAGCAATGCATCGGATCGTGGTGATGAGGCCGCTAATGTGATTGCCGATATTGTGGTGAAGATAGCATAGGGGGAGTATTGTATTCATGTCTCCTGTCATTATTGCTGTGATTGTGCCAGCCCTTGGATTTGATTTTCTAAATGGGATCCATGATTCCAGCAACATCGTCGCGACCATGATTTCATCCAGGGCGCTTTCTCCGCGGGTGGCATTGACTATCACTGCTTTTGCCGAATTTTCGGGCCCATTGATCTTCGGAGTGGCGGTAGCAAATACGATAGGTCATGATGTGGTTGCCGCCGATGCAATTACCATACAGGTACTACTAGCGGCACTGGCAAGCGCAATCTTATGGAATTTAATAACCTGGTACCTGGTTTTCCGAGCCGCTCTTCACACGCTCTCATAGGCGGGTTTGTCGGCGCTGTAGTAATGGGTGCAGGCTGGCAGGCTATTCAGATGAAGGGGTTATTGAAGATCGTCGCGGCGTTATTTACTTCCCCTGTGATTGGCTTTTTGATTGGTTACATCCTGCTTAAGTTGATCCTGTTGTTATGCTGGAAGGCCAGCCCAAGAGTTAATGAGTTATTTAGACGCAGTCAAATCATAACCGCCATAGCCTTAGCTCTCAGCCATGGCGCCAATGATGCCCAGAAAACCATGGGTATTAGGCGCTCGTCACCGGGGGCTATTTGAAAGTTTTCGCAGTTCCCCTGTGGGTCATTCTTCTCAGCGGAGGAATGATCTCATTCGGCACATCCGTAGGAGGTTGGAAATTGATCCGTACTCTGGGAGGTAAGTTCTATAAAATTCGGCCTGTGGATGGTTTTGCCTCCCAACTAACATCGGCACTGGTCATACTCGGAGCCTCGCTTGCCGGAGGGCCTGTCAGTACGACCCAGGTAGTCAGTTCAGCTATCATGGGAGTCGGTGCGGCTGAACGGAAGAACAAGGTGCGCTGTACAGTCGCGAAAGAAATCGCAACCGCCTGGCTCCTAACCATTCCCACTACTGCTCTGGTGGGAGCGGGCTTGTACATGATTATTTCACAATTCATCCATTAATAAGATCATTTTGGAAAATAAAAAACGCCGGCTTTAAAGCGGGCTTAGGAAGCAAAAAATCCCTGTTTTCGGGCCCCGGGTGGGATGAAAATGGGATTTTCTGTACCCACTAGCGTGGGTATACATGCCGAGGGTGGGAGTCGATCCCACGACCAAGGGCTTATGAGTCCCCTGCTCTACCACTGAGCTACCTCGGCGAGCGGCTTCGATGTTACTATGGGGAAGCTTTTTTGTCAACGATACAGGCAAAATCAAACCAATTTTATACGAATTCCCACTTGACTTTGTCTTATGGACTTAGTATAATCAACCTTTGCATATTTGTAGTGCCCAGAACCCCCAAGCAAGGGGGAAGGACACTTCATTGTTTTTCCATTAGCGTACCCATAATCAGGAGATAGATATGGCATCTGTTTTACCCGAGAAGAATTACGCACGTATCCCGGTTACGCTTAACTTGCCCGACCTCATTGAGGTTCAAATTGACTCGTTCAAGCGTTTGAAAGAAAATGGGTTGGGCGATTTACTTCACGAAATTTCGCCTATTGAGTCATATAACAAGGGGATGAAGCTTTTCTTCCCAGGTCGTGGTCCCGAGGCAAAACAATGGGGGTTAAAATACTGGTTTGGCGATCCGAAACATGACATTGAAGAATGCGTCGAGAGAGATTTAACATTCGCCAGTCCACTGTATATTTCAGTATTATTGGCAGGCGCAGACGTCCCTGAGCCCATGAAGCAGGATATTTTCCTGGGTGATTTTCCTGAAATGACCGATAAGGGGACTTTCATTATAAACGGAACAGAACGGGTGGTTGTGTCCCAGTTGATCCGTTCCCCAGGTGTTTATTTCGAAGCGCCTACGGACCGTGCAACCGGTCGCCCTTTGGCAATGGCAAAGCTCATTCCCGATCGCGGCGCCTGGATGGAATTTGAAACCCGTAAGAGCGATTACATCATACTGAAATTCAATCGCAAGCGAACTGTGCCTATCACTGTTTTCCTGCGGGCATTATCGACTGTAGATGATGGTAATACGGGTGAGAAAATCCTGACCGCCGGCACTGATGAGGAGCTCATCAATCTCTTCAAGGACGTCGACACTAATCCGGAACGCATGTTTATTGCTTCGACTTTAAGACAGGAACCCGAATGGGATTTGAGCGGAGGCTTGACGATTGCTGAAGCGGCCCTGATCGAGTTCTTTAAAAGAATGCGTCCGGGTGACCCGGCGACATTGGATAATGCGCGCGGTTTCCTCGAAGAGCAGTTGTTCGATCAGCGCCATTACGACCTGGAACGGGTGGGCCGTTATAAATTGAATCAGAAACTTGACCTGCAAATCCCCATCCCGCATCGCACCGTTACCAAGGCAGACGTTATCCGCCTGTTACGCCGGATGATCCTTATAAATAATGGTGTGGAACCACCCGACGATATTGATCACCTGGGAAATCGCCGCGTCAAGACAGTAGGGGAACTTATTCAGAATAAATTGCGCATCGGCTTACGCCGAATGGAGCGCGTTATCAAAGAACGTATGTCCATCCGGGACCAGGAGCAGTTGTCTCCGGTGACACTGGTCAATATCCGTCCAGTGGTGGCTGCTTTGCGTGAGTTTTTCGGATCCAGCCAGCTGTCGCAATTCATGGATCAAACCAATCCTCTGGCGGAGTTACGTCATAAACGTACGCTCTCGGCTCTTGGACCTGGAGGCCTGCGGCGTGAACGGGCCGGATTCGACGTCCGTGATGTCCACCATTCCCACTATGGACGCATCTGCCCGATTGAAACACCCGAAGGTCCAAACATCGGTTTGATTGGCCGACTGGCTTCCTTCGCCCGTGTTAATGAATATGGCTTTATTGAGACGCCCTATCGACGTGTCATCAAGCAAATCGCTTGCGACGACGCAGCGTTGGAAGGCCATGCCTTGCGTGAAGATTTCGTGGATCCTAAGAGTGGAGAAGTGCTCTTTAAGGCTGGTGAGCGCATTACCTCAAAAATGCTTAAGCCTCTCGCCAAGGCTAAACGGGACATAACGGTTGTCCCATATGTTTCAGATGAATATGAATATCTCTCTGCCGATGCAGAGGACAAATATGTAATCGCCCAGGCAAACGCAGTCCTGAATGAGTACCGCGAATATGAGAACCCACGTGTTTCTTGCCGATACCATTCCGGCTTCATATTCACCTCCCCTGAAAATCTGGATTACATGGATGTGGCCCCGCACCAGGTTGTTGGAATCAGTGCGGCATTGATCCCGTTCCTGGAACACGATGATGCCAACCGTGCATTGATGGGCTCGAATATGATGGCTCAAGCTGTGCCATTGGTGCGCCCGGAAATCCCAATCGTTTCGACAGGGATGGAGCGTAATGCCGCACTAAACTCGGGCCAGGTTATTGTCGCTGAGGCGGACGGTGATGTAATTTCTGTGACCGGTTCCACAATTGTCGTCAAAGAAAAAGGCGGTGAACTTCGCCAGTACAATTTACGCAAGTATCAGCGCTCGAATCAGTCAACTTGTATCGACCAACGCCCGGCGGTCATCAAAGGGCAGGTCATTCACCAAGGCAATATCATTGCTGATTCATCCTCGACCGAAAGTGGAGAACTGGCACTAGGCCAGAATGTCACGGTGGCTTTTATGTCCTGGGAAGGCGCCAACTTCGAAGATGCTATTGTCATCTCAGAACGTTTGGTCCAGGAGGACCGTTTTACTTCGATTCACATTGAGAAATATGAGGTCGAAGCCCGCGATACAAAACTTGGTCCTGAGGAAATCACTCGCGATATACCAAATGTCGGTGAGGATGCAATCAAAGACCTTGATGAAAGCGGCATTATCCGCATCGGCGCAGAAGTCAGTCCGAATGACATCCTGGTCGGCAAAATCACCCCCAAGGGTGAAAAAGAGTTAACACCTGAAGAACGCCTTTTGCGGGCAATATTCGGTGAGAAGTCGCGTGACGTTAAGGATACATCTTTACGAATGCCTCATGGTGAACGGGGAAAAGTCGTGGATGTGAAAGTGTTTACTCGTGAAGACAATTCCGACCTTTCAGCCGGCGTGGATATGATGGTACGTGTTTCAGTCGCCCAACGCCGGAAGATCACGGCTGGCGATAAAATGGCCGGACGCCATGGAAATAAAGGTGTTGTTTCTCGCGTAGTTCGTGAAGAGGATATGCCTTTCCTCGAAGATGGTACGCCTGTGGATATCCTCTTGAACCCAACCGGGGTTCCAGGTCGTATGAACCTGGGTCAAGTACTAGAAGTCCATCTTGGGTGGGCAGCGCAGAAACTCGGTTACCGGGCCATAACACCAGTCTTCGATGGTTCTCGAGAAGAGGAAATTGAAGCTGAACTGGCGCGGGCTTGGATGATGGATTACGTCTGGAAGGTCACAGCAGAAAATGCTTGGACATGGCTTAAGAGTCAAGAATACAGTGTAGAGTCAATTGAAGATGATGATGAAGTCCGTCGACTGTACTTGGAGCAATGGCTGGGCGAGCGTGGTTATGATGTTTACCGTTTGAAAGAAGCGGATTATGCCCGCAGTGCAGCGGTTACCGAGTGGTTGCGAGATAGTGGTTTCGATCCGGCGAGTATTTTTACAACGGACATGCCCTTCCCATCACAAAGGAAGTTGTTTAACGATAATGCTATCAATGCCTGCCACAAGCTATGGCTGCATACCTTTGGTTTGGACGATGTCGCTGAGAAAGATTTGCAATCCAAGGTTCAGAAAATAACCCTTGAATATGGCGTTCCAGCACCAACTCTCGGCAAGCAAATCTTGCGCGATGGCAAAACTGGTGCTCCGTATGACCAGCCCATCACTGTTGGGGTGATGAGTATGTTGAAATTGCATCACCTGGTCGAGGACAAAGTCCATGCCCGTTCCACAGGACCTTACAGTCTGGTTACTCAGCAACCGTTGGGTGGTAAAGCTCAATTCGGCGGCCAACGCTTTGGTGAAATGGAAGTGTGGGCTCTGGAAGCTTATGGAGCGGCTTATACTCTCCAGGAAATGTTGACAGTCAAGTCCGATGACGTACAAGGCCGCGTCAATGCCTATGAAGCGATCGTCAAAGGAGAGCCCATCGAAGAGCCAAGTATCCCGGCGTCTTTCCGTGTTCTGGTCAAGGAGTTGCAGTCACTAGGGCTGGGCGTGGAAGCCGTTACCGATACTGGTGAAGTGATCAAGTTTGGAAAAGATGAAGAAAAAGTCCATCCGCCAAAGTACACCACTGGCTTGATGGAGATTGGCGAGGACCTTTTTAAGACTGCAACCAGCGAAAAATCTTAGGAAATTACTTGACGGACAAACAACCGTCATGATAAAATTGCCTTTCGTTGCCTAAAAGGGCTGTTGCATCGCACTGCCTACTACGTAGTTTCGTACGAGTGAGGCCATCGGCATGGTTATGATGGCCTCACTTATTGACAAAAACCGGTTATTCGTTAGAAATCTGTTTCGGAGGCGAAGGTGCCCACAATTAACCAATTGATCCGCAAATCACGACAGTCAAAGAAAGTTAAGAGCAAGGCTCCGGCGTTGTTATACACACTCAACACCAAGAAACAACGCCGCGTGCGCCAAGCCAAAGGAGCCCCCCAAAAACGCGGCGTGTGCACGGTCGTACGCACCACTACTCCCAAAAAACCGAATTCGGCTTTACGGAAGATCGCTCGTGTGCGCCTGACCAATGGCATAGAAGTTACTGCTTATATCCCGGGCGAAGGCCATCAATTGCAGGAACACTCTGTCGTTTTGGTACGCGGCGGTCGTGTGAAGGATCTGCCAGGTGTACGTTACCATATCGTGCGGGGTTCGCTCGATACTACTGGTGTGAATAACCGAAAACAGGGCCGTTCTAAGTACGGCGCCAAGCGCCCGAAAGAAACAGCTGCTTAGTCATTTCTAATCTTTGGATGGAGTAAAACCATGCGTCGAGCAAAACCAGAAAAGCGCGAGATTCTTCCTGATATCCGCTATAACAACATGAACATCCAGACTATGATTCACCATATGCTTCATCGCGGCAAGAAAAGCACGGCGGTGAATGTGATGTATGATACTTTGGATATTATTCGTGAACGCAGCAGTGGCAAAGATCCTGTAGAAGTGTTTGAAACTGCTATGAGGAATGTAGCGCCCGCGATGGAAGTCCGGCCTCGCCGTGTTGGAGGTGCAACTTACCAGGTGCCGATGGAAGTGCCACCTGTCCGCCGTACCACTTTGGCGATCCGTTGGGTTCTTGATTCAGCTAAAGCGCGCGCAGGCAAATCGTTCTCTGAAAAACTGGCGGATGAATTGTTGGATGCTTACAAAAACGAAGGCGCATCAATTCGTAAACGCGAAGAGACTCACAAGATGGCAGAAGCCAATCGCGCCTTCTCCCATTATCGAATGTAGTTGGTTATTCTGAACCTTACCAAGTAGGCAAGCATGGCAAACGCGTTCCCTCTCGAACGGTATCGTAACATCGGCATAATAGCTCATATTGATGCCGGGAAAACGACTACCACAGAGAGAATCCTTTTTTATACTGGCATGACACATCGCATCGGTTCCGTCGACGAAGGCACAACTGTAACAGACTGGATGGAACAGGAACGCGAACGTGGTATTACCATCGTCTCTGCTGCTGTTACAGCCGAATGGAAGGGGTATCAGATCAATATTATTGATACTCCCGGCCATATCGATTTTACGGCAGAAGTACAGCGATCGTTGCGCGTACTCGATGGAGGCGTAGTCGTTTTTGACTCCGTCCAGGGAGTGGAACCGCAAAGTGAGACGGTTTGGCGTCAAGCCGATCGCTATGGTGTACCCAGAATTTGCTTTGCAAATAAAATGGACCGAATCGGGGCTTCCTATGAGCGCACGATCGAAACCATTAAACAGCGCTTGGGAGCCAACCCTATTGCAATGCAGATGCCCGTCGGTTTTGAGTCTTCTTTCCAAGGCGTCATTGATCTTATGGAGATGAAGGCCATCTTTTGGGATGATGAACTGGGAAAAGAACCCCGCGAAATTGATATCCCCTCTGATTTGAAAGCAGAAGCAGAAGAACGCCGCCGGACGATGGTTGAGCGTATCGCAGAGCTGGATGATAGCCTGACGGTCAAATATTTAGAAGGCGATGAAATCAGTGTCGAGGAACTAAAGAAAGCCCTCCGGCATGCCGTACTGAGCGGCAAGGCCAACCCGGTTTTTTGCGGCAGCTCTCTGCGCAACAAAGGTGTCCAACTCGTTCTGGATGCAGTAATTGACTACCTGCCTTCACCCCTGGATGTACCGGCGTTGCTTGGGACTGACCCTCGTACCAATGAAACTGTAGAACTGCCTCCTCGGGATGACGCGCCATTGAGCGCATTGGTCTTTAAAATCGTTACAGACCCTTACGTAGGACGACTGGCTTACTTCCGTATCTATTCCGGTACACTCAGCCAGGGTCAAATGGTCACCAATTCCACTAAAGGGAAGCGAGAGCGTATTGGACGTCTTTTGAGGATGTACGCTGATCATCGTGAGGATATTACTAAAGTAGGTGCGGGCGATATTTCTGCAGTGCTGGGTTTCAAAGAGACTTTTACCGGTGACACTCTTTGTGATAATAAACTCGTTGTTCTAGAGGCCATTACATTCCCAGAGCCAGTCATTAACGTAGCTATCGAACCAAAGACAGCCGCTGACCAGGCTAAAATGGGTGAAGCGCTGCGAAAACTATCCGAAGAAGATCCGACTTTTCGTGTTCATTCGGACGAAAATACCGGCCAGACCATAATCGAAGGAATGGGCGAACTGCATTTGGAAGTGATCGTTGACCGCATGATGCGTGAATTCCATGTCCAGGCTAATGTTGGAAGACCCCGTGTAGCATATCGAGAATCAATCAATAGGCTTGTTCCTGAAGTAAATTATAAATACATCAAGCAAACAGGTGGGCACGGCCAATACGGCCATGTTGTCATCTCGTTGGAACCGGGCGAACGTAGTAGTGGTATTGTATTTGAGAATAAAATCATTGGCGGCGCCATTCCCCGCGAGTTTATTTCCGCTGTGGAAAAAGGTATAAAGGAAGCCTCTGAAAGTGGCGTCCTGGCGGGATACCCGGTGGTTGATATAAAAGTGACATTATTTGACGGTTCGTTCCATGAAGTTGATTCGAGCGATATGTCTTTCAAGATGGCGGCAAGCCTTGCTTTCAAAGAAGGCGTCCAAAAAGGTGGACCGGTCCTGCTGGAACCGATCATGAAAGTGGAAGCAGTGGCGCCAGAAGAATTCCTTGGAGATATTATCGGTGGATTGAATGGCCGAAGGGCGACCATCCGGGGCATGGAAATGCGTCCGGGGAATGCCCAGGCGGTAAATGCGACAGTTCCACTGGGTGAAATGTTCGGTTATGCAACTGAACTGCGTTCCTCCACTCAGGGGCGAGGCGTTTTTTCGATGGAATTTGATCATTATGCGCCTGTACCTGAATCGGTACAGCAGAGAATCTTAAACTCTTAGTTTTTTAGTTTTAGAAGGAGATATCTTTCATGGCGAAGCAGAAGTATGCGCGCACGAAGCCGCACATGAACGTCGGGACGATGGGTCATATCGACCATGGCAAGACCACGTTGACGGCGGCGATCACGAAGTACAGCCAGTTCCTCGGGAAGGCGCAGTATCGGGCCTATGACTCGATTGACAATGCGCCGGAGGAAAAGGCCCGCGGCATCACCATCAACATAGCCCATGTGGAGTACGAGACGGACAAGCGACATTACGCGCATGTGGACATGCCGGGACACCGCGACTACATCAAGAACATGATCACCGGAGCGGCGCAAGTGGACGGAGCCATCCTGGTGGTGGCAGCCCCGGATGGACCCATGCCGCAGACGTACGAGCATGTGCTGCTGGCGCGGCAAGTGGAAGTGCCGTCGATCGTGGTCTACCTGAACAAGGTGGATCAGATGAACGATCCGGAGTTGTTGGAACTGGTGGAGATGGAGTTGCGGGAACTGCTGACGAAGCAGGGTTTCCCGGGCGACACCACCCCGATCGTGCGCGGCAGTGCCTTGCAGGCGTTGGAAAGCACTTCCACCGACCCGAATGCGCCCGAATATGCCAGTATCAAAGAGTTGCTGCGGGTGATTGACGAGTACATCCCCGAGCCGAAGCGTGAGATCGAGAAACCGTTCATGATGCCGATCGAAGATGTGTTCTCGATCAAGGGTCGTGGGACGGTGGTGACCGGGCGTGTGGATCGGGGAGTCATCAAAGTGGGCGAGCCGGTGGAGATCGTGGGCTTGCGCGAAACCCGCTCCTCGGTGTGCACGGGCGTGGAGATGTTCCACAAGATGATGGACGAAGGCATGGCGGGAGACAACCTGGGCCTGCTCCTGCGCGGGATTGAGCGCACGGACGTGGAGCGCGGCCAGGTGGTCGCCAAGCCGGGTTCGATCACGCCGCACACGAAGTTTGAAGCTTCGGTGTATGTGCTGAAGAAGGAAGAGGGTGGGCGGCACAGCGCCTTCTTCACGGGCTACCGGCCGCAATTCTACATCCGCACGATGGATGTGACCGGAGACGTGGAACTGCCTGCGGGTGTGGAGATGGTCCTGCCGGGTGACAATGTCGCCCTGACGGTCACCCTCATCGTGCCGGTGGCGCTCGAACAGGGCTCCAAATTCGCTATCCGTGAAGGCGGCCTCACCGTCGGCGCGGGTGTCATCACTAAAATCATCCAATAGGCCATAAAACATGACGAAGCAAAAGATCCGTATCCGCCTTAAAGCTTACGACCACCGTGTGCTCGATCAATCTGCCAAAAGGATTGTCGAAACAGCCGAGCGCTCTGGCGCCCAAGTCGTTGGCCCTGTACCCTTGCCAACCAAGAAAGAACGGTTTACAATACGCCGCTCTGCTTTTATCGACAAAGACTCGCATGAGCACTTTGAAATTCGAACTCATAATCGCCTTATCGATGTTCTAGATCCTGATTCCAAGACAATCGATATGCTTATGCGGCTTAACCTGCCTGCAGGTGTGGATATTGAGATAAAAATTTAATCATGGCTTGTTCGTCCAACCGGTCTGACAAGTAAATAAGTCAGACCGATTTGACTGGATGGACAGCATAAGAACGGATCTGTTCGTAGGCCCAAATACTCCGTGTGCCGCGGCAGACCGGTTGACTGTGCTGAAACCGAGATGATGCAGCCTATGCCCAGGCTGACAGTCTCAACAAATTATTGAAGGAGAAAACCGAGCATGTTAAAAGGGCTGATTGGCAAGAAGATCGGCATGACCCAGATCTTCGATGAGAGCGGTGCGGCTGTACCGGTTACTCTGATCGAAGCTGGGCCATGTTATGTTACGCAGGTCCGCCTTCCTGAAAAAGAAGGTTACGCAGCGATACAACTCGGATTTGGTGAGGCGAAACCCAAGCGCCTGACCGGTGGTCAATTAGGCCACCTGAAAATCAACGAACTGCCTCCGCTGCGTTTTTTGCGTGAATTCCGCATTAAAAGCGCCGAACTCAAGGCTGGCGACAAGGTCACTGTTGAAGTTTTTGGCCTGGGCGAGCGTGTGGACGTGATTGGGACAAGCAAAGGGAAGGGCTTTGCAGGTGTGGTCAAGCGTTACCATTTCGCTGGCGGCCCTAAAACTCATGGTGGTTCTGATCGCTTGCGCGCCCCCGGTTCGAATGGCCAGACTACCACCCCCGGCCGTGTTTACAAGGGCTCCCGCCGCCCCGGACACATGGGTAATGAGCGTGTCACTGCACAGAGCCTCAAGGTTGTCCTGGTGGATGTAGAGCGCAATTTGTTGGGTGTAAATGGTGCCGTCCCCGGGCCAAGAGGCGGCCTGGTCATGATACAGGACGCGCGCAAACAATAGGCGCGGATGATGGGAGTATGGGTACTATGAAAGTAGATGTCCTAAACATGAAAGGCGAAAAGGTTAAAACCGTGGAGCTGCCGGCGGAGATCTTCGAAGCCCAAGTGAATGTAGATCTGATGCACCAGGCATTTGTCCAACAAATGGCTAATGCCCGCCTGGGTACTCATAAGACGAAGACCCGTAGTGAGGTCTCTGGTGGTGGTCGCAAGCCCTGGAAACAAAAAGGGACCGGCCGTGCCCGCCAAGGATCCACCAGAGCCCCTCATTGGGTGCATGGCGGCAGAATTCATACCCCGCGTCCGCGGAAATATACCCAGCACTTACCGGTGAAAATGCGGCGGGCTGCTCTGCGTTCGGCTTTATCTGCCAAAGCAGCCGAAGCTGGTGTAGTTGTAGTGGATGAACTGGTTTTACCAGAGCCCAAGACCCGCCTTATGGCAGCAGCATTGAATACGTTGGTTGGGGAAGCTACTGCTCTTATTCTAGTGGCTGAAAAAGATGCTAATTATGATATGGTCACCCGTTCAACCAATAACCTTCCGGACTCAAAATTACTAATGGCGAGCTATCTCAACATCCGGGATTTACTTGGTTATGACAAAGTCGTCATGCCGCTCACGGCATTGGACGTTTTGAAATCAATTTTGGTTTAGGAGGGCGCCATGACTACTATTCACGACGTAATCCGCCGCCCGTTGGTCACTGAAAAATCGAACTACCAGTCAAACAAACTTCGCCAGTATTCCTTTGAAGTGATTTCATCCGCAACGCGGACCCTGGTGAAGGACGCGATTGAGACTCTGTTCGATGTTGAGGTGGCAAGCGTAAATATCATGAATACGGCTGCCAAACGCAGTCGCCGTCGCAACCGCCGCTTAAGTGTGCGAACACCTGGTTATAAGAAGGCGATTGTTACCCTGGCCGAGGGAAGCACCCTCGAGATTTTTGAAGGGGTAAAGTAATGGCTGTCAAGAAATATAAACCCACTACTCCTGGTCAGAGAGGGATGACCGGATATACATTCGAAGAGATCAGCAAATCCAGCCCTGAGCGTAGCTTGATCATTTCCCCACATAACTATGGTGGACGTGATACGACTGGCCGTATATCAGTACGACATCGCGGCGGTGGCAACCGGCGTTATATTCGCATCGTTGATTTCAAACGAGAGAAGTATAGCATCCCCGCTAAGGTTGCAGCGATAGAATACGATCCTAACCGGACTGCCCGCTTGGCCTTATTGTTCTACGCAGATGGTGAAAAACGTTACATAATTGCCCCGCTCGGTATCAAAGTCGGTGATACGCTCTTCTCCGGCCCCCAGGCCGAAATACGCCCTGGGAATTGCCTCCCACTGGCCAATATTCCTGTCGGCACCATGGTTCATAATATTGAATTGAAGGAAGGCAAGGGAGCGCAGATGGTGCGTTCGGCAGGCGGTGCAGCGCAATTATTGGCGAAAGAGGGCGAATTTGCTCAGATCCGTCTCCCATCTGGCGAAGTGCGCCTGGTTCACCAGACTTGCTATGCAACCATAGGCCAGGTAGGTAATCTGGATCACAATAACATTAAATTAGGTAAAGCAGGACGCAAACGCCATATGGGTATTCGCCCAACGGTGCGTGGTACTGCCATGTCGCCGCGAGATCATCCTCATGGTGGTGGAGAAGGTCGTCAACCGGCTGGTATGCCGGGTCCGAAAACTCCGTGGGGCAGACCTGCTCGCGGTTTCAAGACCCGCCGCAATAAGCGAAGTGACAAGTACATCGTGCGCCGCCGCAGTAAGTCCAGCCGCTAAGGCGCTGAGAGCAAGCGAGGTAAGAAAATATGTCTCGTTCATTGAAAAAAGGGCCTTATATAGCCCCGAAACTTTTGAAGAAAATTGAAGCGATGAACCAAAAAGGCGAGAAAAAGGTTCTCCGCACCTGGAGTCGCGCCAGTGTGATCTTCCCTCAAATGGTAGGACATACTATCGCGATCCACGATGGCCGCCGGCATGTGCCGATCTATATCACCGAAAATATGGTTGGACATCGCCTGGGCGAATTTGCTCCAACGCGTTTATTCCGTGGCCATGCAACTGGCGAGAAATCGACCAAGGCGGTATAGGAGATAACCTATGGCCCATGATATTCATGCACAAATCCGTTACCTCTCCATTTCTGCCCAGAAAGTACGCCTGGTCGTAGATTTGGTGCGTGGTAAAGATGCTACCAGGGCAATGGACATCTTGCGCTTTGCACCACAAGCCGCAGCGCAACCTGTATCCAAATTATTGGCTTCAGCTATTGCCAATGCCGAGGAAAATTTTGGTGTCAGCCGTGACGACCTTTTTGTTGCCAAGATCTTTGCCGATGAAGCGCCCACCCGTAAATGGCGTCGTTTCGGGGCACGCGGTCGTTTCAAGCCGATTATGCGCCGGACATCGCATGTGACTGTCATCCTACGCGAGCATGAGGCTGCCTAACCGGCAAAGAAAGGACGAAGGAATTCTTATGGGTCGCAAAGTACATCCGATTGGTTTTCGACTAAATGTAAATCAGGACTGGCGTGGCCGTTGGTTTGCCGAAGGCAACCAGTACCGGGAGCAATTGTCACAGGATTTTGCCATCAGCGACATGATCCGTCAGGAAGCTGGCCGTGCAGGCGTATCTCGCATCGATGTGGAGCGCTACCCTGGTAAATTAAAGGTTTCGGTATTTACCGCCAAGCCAGGTATTCTGATCGGCCGCAAAGGCGAAGGCATTAAGAAAATTCGTGTCAGCCTGGAAGAATTAACCGGCAAAAAAGTTGACCTGGATATCAAGGAAATCAAAGCCCCTGATTGCGATGCTTATCTCGTGGCCAATAATATTGCTGATCAGCTAGAGCGTCGCATCAGTTATCGCCGCGCCATGAAGCGTGCCATTCAACAGGCCATGCGTCAGGGCGCCCAAGGGATCAAGATCGAGGTCGCCGGGCGTCTTGCAGGCGCAGAAATGGCCCGTACCCAAACGCTTCGTGAAGGCCGTGTCCCATTGCAAACGCTGCGCGCAGATATGGATTTCTCACGCGCGGAAGCCGGAACTACCTATGGTCGTATCGGTATCAAGGTCTGGGTCTATAACGGCGAGATGAAAGCCCATGTTGAAGAAAAAGCTGAGACGACTGAAGGCGTCTACGTCAGCGAGTAGGCGCGGCGTCTGTGAAGTGAGGTTGATGCTATGTTAATGCCAAAACGTGTGAAATACCGCAAGCAGATGCGCGGCCGTATGAAAGGGAAAGAATCGCGTGGTGTAGAGATTTCCTTCGGCGAATACGGTTTACTGGCAATGGAGCCGGGATGGGTGACTGCCCGTCAAATTGAGGCTGCCCGTCGAACACTAGTACATGCGATGAAACGCCGCGGAAAAGTCTGGATCCGTATTTTCCCGGACAAGCCTTATACGCAAAAACCACCGGAAACCCGCATGGGCAAAGGGAAGGGTGGGGTGGAATATTGGGTCGCCGTGGTCAAACCTGGCCGGGTTATGTTCGAGGTCGGCGGTTTGGACGAAGCCTCTGCTCGTGAAGCTTTAAGCCTTGCCCGGCGGAAATTTTCCATAATGACAAAGATCATTGCCCGTCATGATGTGAATGTAGGAGAGCAGGCATGAAACTTGAAGAAATTCGCAAGATGTCTGCTGATGAAATGCAAGGCAAACTGTCGGATACCCGCGAAGAGTTGATGAAACTCCGCTTCCAACAGGTAACCGGGCAGTTGACAGACACCAGCCGCCTGCGTCAACTTCGCCGTGATATTGCTCGTATGGAAACGATCCTGAATGAGCTCAATCGGGCGGCCGTACAGGAAGGTGAAGCATGAATGACCGTCGTCGTATAACTGGAATAGTCACCAGTAACAAGATGACCAAAACGGTAGTAGTTGAGATCGGTCGGACTTTCCGCCATCCCCTCTACCGCAAGGTTGTCCACCTTAGCAAGCATGTTAAAGCTCATGACGAACTTGGCTGCCAGATCGGTGACCAGGTTCAGATCGTGGAAAGCCGCCCGCTGTCTAAAGATAAGCGGTGGGTAGTGGAGACGATTGTCAAACATGAAATCCGCACAGCTGATGCGGGTCTGGCAGAAGTAGCGGCCGCACCTGATGAAGCTGGCACCAAAGTTGAGGAAACTCCTGGGGAGGCTCAGTCATGATCCAGCACGAGTCTCGTTTAAAAGTCGCCGATAACACCGGCGCACGTGAACTGCTGGTAATTCATGTTATGGGTGGTTCTACCCGCCGGTATGGTTCGATTGGTGACATTGTTGTTGCTACAGTCAAGTCTGCGACACCGCAAGGCGCGATCAAGAAGTCTGAGATCGTCAAAGCTGTGATTGTGCGGGTTTCAAAAGAATACCGCCGGGAAGATGGTTCATACATCCGCTTTGATGATAATGCTGCCGTCATTTTAGATACCGATGGCCAGAACCCCAAAGGTAGCCGCATTTTCGGGCCGGTGGCGCGTGAATTGCGGGAAAAAGGTTTTATGAAGATTGTTTCACTGGCCCCCGAAGTGCTTTAGGCCGGTTGAGGAGTGAAGGATGAAAGCCAAGATACTAAAAGGCGATACCGTTGAATTGATCAGCGGAAAAATTGAAGAAAAAGGCAAGCGCGGCGATGTGCTTAAAGTCTTGCCAGATGAGAAGCGGGTTGTGGTCCAGGGAATAAACGTTCGAACTAAGCACCAGAAACAGGTGCAGACGCAGGGACGTACGATTAATCCCGGACGGATGAAGTTTGAGGCTCCGCTTGACATCTCGAATGTAATGTTGGTCTGTCCCAAGTGTGGTCAGCCGGCCCGCGTCCATATCCAGCGTGACGACGATGGCGTGCACCGTGTTTGTAAGAAGTGCAAAGCCTTGATTGATTAGCCGAATGTGGAGCAATAATTTATGAATAGAATGCAAGAACGATATCAAAAGGAAACCGTCCCAGCCCTGCAAAAGGCCTTTCAATACAAGAATTTTATGCAGGTGCCGCGTATCACCAAAATCGTACTGAATATTGGCTTAGGTGAAGCGATGGACAATCCCAAGGCGCTTGAGGCAGCTATGGGTGATCTGACAACCATTACTGGTCAAAAACCGGTTATGACGAAAGCGCGAGTTAGCATTGCGAATTTCAAGTTGCGCGAAGGACGCATCATCGGCACTAAGGTAACCTTACGAGGTGACAAGATGTGGGCGTTCCTGGACCGGTTAATTAATACGGCTCTCCCACGCTGGCGAGACTTTCGTGGGGTTTCGCCGGATGCATTTGACGGGC
Source organism: uncultured Chloroflexia bacterium (assembly GCA_963831885.1). Classification (GTDB taxonomy): domain Bacteria; phylum Chloroflexota; class Anaerolineae; order Anaerolineales; family Villigracilaceae; genus UBA877. The sequence continues at coordinate 81,339 of CAWHSJ010000011.1, forward strand.
GTGGTAACTATACCCTCGGCTTACGAGAACAGTTGATCTTTCCGGAGATCGAATACGACAAGATCGACAAGGTAAGAGGTATGGAGGTCACGATAGTGACCACAGCTAAATCTGATGATCATGCACGGTTGATGTTGCAATTACTGGGCATGCCGTTCAAGAAGGAAGAATAATTATGGCAAGCACATGCATGAAATATCGTGAACTCCGCCGCAAATATCCCAATCAAGTGCGTCATCGTTGCGCTCGTTGTGGGCGCCCACGTGGTTATATACGTCGATTTGGTTTATGCCGAATTTGTTTCCGCGAACTGGCGCTGGAAGGAAAAATCCCCGGCGTTATGAAGTCATCCTGGTAGCCGGGTGGAGGTAAGAAATGAGCATGACTGATCCGATTGCTGATATGCTGACTCGCATCCGAAATTCTATGATGAGTGGTCAAGCGATGACGGCGATGCCCTATTCAAAGGTCAAGGGTGAAATTGCCAAGATTTTAAAAGAAGAAGGTTATCTAGAAAACCTCGAGGTTGCCGATGGAGAAAAACCAAGCCAGAAGGTTTTACGCCTGAAGATAAAGTATTTCGGCGAGCGCAGGGAACGTAAACCGGTAATCACCGGTATTGAACGTGTCAGCCGCCCTGGCCGTCGGATTTACACCAAGAAACAAGATATTCCTTGGGTGCTTTCGGGCATCGGCGTAGCCATTCTGTCTACGCCCAAAGGGATCATGACCGGTCAGCGCGCTCGCCAATTGGGTGTGGGCGGCGAAATCCTCTGCAAGGTCTGGTAAGAGAGGAGGAGGTAAAGTGTCTCGAGTTGGACGTATGCCCGTGGTCATCCCGGCAGGTGTGCACGTAGAAATCAACGGCGCTAATGTCGGTGTGAAGGGCCCTAAAGGTGAATTGAAACGCGCGTTTTCCCCGACGATCGGGATAAAGATGGAAAATGGTGAAATTGTGGTCACCCGCAATTCCGACCAACCAGCTGAGCGCGCTTTGCATGGAACAACCCGTGCAGTTCTGGCAAATATGATCCATGGCGTCAGCGCTGGTTTTGAAAGAGTATTGGAAATCGATGGCGTGGGCTATCGGGCCGAAATGAATGGCAAGAATCTTGTTCTCTATATGGGATATTCACACCCGGTAGTAGTGGAACCGCCCGCAGGTATTTCCTACGATGTGGATCAGAAGACCCGCCAGGTCTTTGTGCGCGGTTTTGATAAAGAGCAGGTCGGTCAGGTTGCGGCGAATATTCGGAATGTACGTTCCCCGGAACCTTATCATGGCAAAGGCTTGCATTATCTGGGTGAAAAGATTCGACGTAAGGCTGGTAAGGCCGGAAAGGCAGCAAAGTAAGCTATGGCTGAAAAGAATCGTACTGAGGCTCGCATCCGCCGGCATACCCGCGTGCGCATAGGCGTCAAGGGAAATTCTCAGCGTCCACGCTTGAGCATTTTCCGCAGCCTTGCAGAAATTTATGCTCAGGTAATTGATGATCAAGCCGGGCAGACCATTGCATCAGCTTCGACTATTGACCAGGAATTGCGTGTCAAGATGAACGGTCTAAAGAAGGCCGAACAGGCCAAGTTGGTTGGTAAAACATTGGCAGAACGGGCCAAGAGCAAAGGTGTGCAGATGGTCGTTTTCGACCGCGGTGGTAACAAGTATACCGGTCGGGTCAAGGCTCTGGCCGATGGCGCCCGTGAGGGCGGCCTGGAATTCTAAGGCCTAATTGGAGAATGTCATGTTGGATTACCAGGTACCAGAAACTGAACAGCAAGCAGAAGCACTTGACGAGCGCGTGATCGAAATTGCACGTGTAGCAAAAGTAGTAAAAGGTGGCCGCCGTTTCCAGTTCCGTGTTACGCTGATCATGGGCGACAACCACGGCACAGTTGGCATGGGCGTTGGCAAGGCTAACGCAGTGCCGGATGCTATGCGGAAAGCTACCGACAAAGCTCGCAAAGATATGCACAAGGTAAACCTTTCGGGGACGACCATTCCTCACCTTTCTACTGGCAAGGTCGGCGGTTCGATTATCTTGCTCAAACCGGCTTCCCAAGGTACCGGCGTTATTGCTGGCGGTGGTGTGCGGGCCGTGCTTGAAGCCGTTGGTATTCACGATATCTTGACCAAATCGCTTGGTTCCTCGAATGTCTTGAATTCTGTCCAGGCGACCCTCCAGGCACTCGATGCGCTCAAGTCATCGCAGGAAGAAGCCTCCCGCCGCGGCAAACCGGTCGAAGAGTTACTGCCGTATTGGGAAAGGAGAAAGAAGCATGGCTAAGAAAGATGAAGGGAAGACACTAAAGTTAAACTTTAGTGCACAGCCCTATAGGATATCCAAAGGATCAAAAGGCAACTATTCGTGCTCTGGGCTTCCGTCATTTGCACCAGACTGTGGAACACAAGGATACACCGGTCATACGGGGTATGCTTAGCAAAGTGATCCACATGATCAAAGTCGAAGAATAGGGAAAAGATGAAACTGAACGATCTTATACCCAATCCAGGGTCCAAAAAAAACCGTAAACGCGTTGGACGTGGTATCTCTGCTGGCCAGGGAAAAACAGCCGGCCGCGGCACAAAAGGCCAGAACTCTCGTACAGGCGAGGGTGGTAGGCTCTACCGGCAAGGTGGTAACCTGCCTTTCTTCCGCCGCCTGCCGTTTGTACGCGGTAAAGGCTTTACACCACCGTATACGGTGGAGTTTAATGAAATCAACCTGGACCAGTTATCTACTTTCAATACTGGGATGGAAGTAAATCCCGAATCACTCGAGCAGGCTCGCTTATTGCGCGATCCTCGCAACCCAGTAGCGATACTCGGACGCGGCGAATTGAAGACTGCCCTAAAAGTACGTGTCCATCGTGTTACCAAGAGCGCCAGGACAAAAATTGAGGCAGCCGGCGGTTCCGTGGAATTGATTGGATAACTCGTCTAGTCGAGGAGACCTTCTATGAAGACCGCATTTTCAGGATTCAGTTATCTCTGGAGATCGCAGGACATTCGCCGTAAGTTGATTGTGTCCCTGATCCTTTTGGTCATCTTTCGGCTGGCGGCTAATATCCCAGTTCCGGGTATTAACGCGGCTGCCCTGAAAACGCTATTACAGAGTTCAAGCGGTGGAACTTTTTTTGCCTTTTTGGATTTGCTTTCTGGTGGCACTATATCCACTTTCTCCTTATTGGCGATGGGTGTTTACCCATATATCACGGCACAAATTATCTTGCAATTACTGACCCCGATATTTCCAGCGCTCCAACGCAAAATGGAAGAAGATCCCCGCGAAGGCCGCAAATGGCAGGAAAAATGGACTTATTACCTGTCAGTTCCGATGGCTTTACTTTCAGCATTGGGCCAGATCAATCTGTTCAACTCTCAATATGCACAGTTGGTTCCAACTGGCGGCCAGGTTGTACCCTTTGGGTTTACAAGTGCTCTTTGGTTGCCTTCCCTGACCGTCCTTGTAACAATGATTGGCGGAACGATGTTCGCCATATGGTTGGGGGAGTTGATCTCAGAATACGGTATCAGAGGCCAGGGGTTGTCTTTGATCATTTTTGCAGGCATTGTCGCAAGGATCCCGGCCAACCTTGGGGCACTTTTGGCAGATAAACAACATGGCTGGATCCTGCTTATCTCAACCATCGTGATCATGGTGGGAGTCATTTATGCCATCGTCTATGTTCAGCAGGGGCGACGGAACGTACCGGTTATGTATCCGGGCCGGCGGGTAGGTAACCGTATGTCCATGCCAGTAAAAGGCACACTGCCACTGATGGTAAACCTGGCAGGCATGATCCCGCTTATTTTTGCAAGCGCCATCCTGCAGTTTCCTGCGATTATTGCCAGTTACTTCGTAAATTCGAAAACCGCAGCAGTAGCAAAAATCGCCTCGGAAACACAATCTGTATTCAACGGCGGGTCGTGGATATACTGGCTTTTGTACTTCCTGATGGTGGTTAGTTTTACTTTCTTTTATACGGATGTACTTTTCACCCAACAAAACTATGGCGAGAACCTGAAGAAGGTCGGTGCTCAGATCCCGGGTGTCAACCGCGGCACTCCAACACAAAAGTATTTGACCAAAGTCCAGCGCAGGGTCACTTTGCCGGGTGCATTTTTCCTGGGTCTTATCGCTGTATTGCCATATATTATTAATATCATCCTGAAGGTGATTGGGATTGGCTCGAGCGCATCAAATAACACCCTCTTCCTGGTCACTTCAGCAGGACTGCTCATCGTTGTTGGCGTGGTGCGTGATACTTTCTTGAATATCGATGCGGAACTAAAGTTGCACGGATATGATGATGCCAGGTTGGTGAAGTAGGCTTTATGACAGTTTATATTGTTCTTCTTGGCCCCCCCGGCGTTGGCAAAGGTACTCAGGCAGAGATCATAGCCGAGAAGACCGGTTTACCGCACATTTCCTCCGGTGATCTGTTTCGTGAGAATATTAAAAACGCTACCGACCTTGGGAATCTGGCTCAGTCGTACATGAATAAAGGTGAGTTGGTACCTGATGAAGTAACAATTGGGATGATCAGGGACCGGCTTTCTCGTAAGGATTGTAAAGAGGGAGCTCTGCTGGATGGTTTCCCGCGTACTACGGTACAGTCGGAAGCCTTGGAAAAACTACTGGCCGAGTTTGGCGGCAAGGTGAATTACGTACCGTACGTTACAGCATCTGAGGCTACTCTGATCGAACGATTGAGCGGGCGATGGACCTGCAAAGCGAATGGTCATGTTTTCCATGAGAAGTATAACCCTCCTAAAGTAGCCGGAATTTGTGATCTGGACGGGTCGGAGCTTTATCAACGCGATGATGATAAAGCAGAAACCGTTACCCGGCGAATACAGGTTTATTTGGCTCAGACTGCGCCTTTGATCGACTATTACCGTCAACGAGGTATATTGTCTGAAATTGATGGAGCTCAGCCTATCAATAAAGTTTCTGCTGATTTGCTGGCAGTGCTTGGTAAGTGAAATGACCTGGGATCGTGATATTCATATAAAAAATCCGGCCGAGATCGCCATGATGCGTGAAGCCGGTAGAGTCAACGCATTAGCGTTGGCGGCTGTACGAGCACTTTTACAACCCGGCGTTACGACTGCAGACCTCAACGCGGCTGCTGAGGAAACCTTGCAAAAACATAACGCTTACTCGCCTTTCAAGAACTATGGTCAACCTCCATTCCCTGGTTCCATTTGTACCAGTGTGAATCAAGAACTGGTACATGGCATTCCCGGAAAACGGAAACTTAAGGAAGGCGATATCATCTCGATCGATTGCGGAGCAGTCGTGGATGGTTTTGTCGGAGATGCGGCTTTTACAGCCGGCATTGGAGAGATCTCTCCGACTGCCAGTAAGCTAATCGAGGTGACCATTCAAGCGTTAGATGTTGGCATCGCTATGATGCGTGCCGGTAACAAAACGGGCGACGTCTCTGCCTCAATCCAGCAATTTGTGGAGTCGCAGAGGTTCCAGGTCGTCCGGGAATACACCGGACACGGTGTTGGTCGAAAAATGCACGAAGGGCCGCAAGTGCCGAATTATGGTATCCCTGGTACTGGCGTCCTGCTTCGACCTGGTATGACGATTGCTCTTGAACCAATGGTTCTCGTCGGTACTTATCGGACCCGTGTCTTGTCCAACCAGTGGACGGTTGTCTCTGCTGATGGGTCATTGACGGCTCATTATGAACACTCGGTAGCCGTCACCGAAGGCGACCCTCTCGTCCTGACTGTCCCGTAACCAGACAGCAAAGACAATATCAAGCTGGACGGAATAAAGCAGTACAAGTATAATTCAACCTTTGGCTGAACTACTGAAGTAAGGAGATTGCAATCATGAAAGTAGGTCCCTCCATTCGCAAGCGCTGTGCGAAGTGCAAGGTTGTAAAGCGCAAGGGCAGATTATTCATTATCTGCGAAAATCCTAAGCATAAACAGCGACAAGGATAGTAAAACATGGCAAGAATTGAAGGTGTTGATCTCCCGCGCAATAAACGCGTCGAAGTAGGCCTGAATTACCTTTTTGGAATTGGGCCAACACGCTCTCGCGAGATTCTGACGGCGACAAAAATCAATCCAGATACACGCGTCAAAGATTTGACCGAAACTGAAGTTTCGGCTATCCGCGAATATATCGCCAAGAACTGGAAAGTTGAAGGCGATTTGCGCCGCCAGGAACAGTTGAATATTAAGCGTTTGGTCGAGATTGGATGCTACCGAGGCCTGCGTCACCGACGAAATTTGCCTGTTCATGGACAACGCACCCGCACCAACGCGCGCACTCGTAAGGGCATCAAGAAGACTGTCGCCGGACGTGGACGCCGCAAGGGCGGTAAGAAGTAATCCTTGAACAGGATCAAGAGAGGTTAGTTACTATGCCACAGACTGTACGTTCTGCGCGTCGCTCCAGCGGCGCTAAAAAAGGGAAGCGCACCCTGTCCGCTGGACAGGTGCATGTCTTCGCATCGTTCAACAACACGATCGTGACCGTGACCGATCCAGATGGCAATACCCTGTGTTGGGGTAGCGCTGGTTCTGTTGGTTTCAAGGGCTCTCGTAAAAGCACCCCCTTTGCTGCCCGTTTGGCAGCAGAACAGGCTATTAAGGCGGCCCAGACCATCGGCATCCAGGAAGTAGACCTGTTTGTCAAAGGTCCTGGCCCCGGACGGGAGTCTGCAATCCGTGCTGTCCAGACGATGGGATTGAAGGTTAAGTCCATTTCGGATATTACGCCTATTCCACATAATGGCTGCCGGCCTCCCAAGAAGCGCCGCGTCTAGTTTAGGTGAGAGAGGTAAGTAAGTATGGCAAAATATACAGGGCCGGCATGTAAACTCTGCCGGCGTGAAGGTGAAAAGTTATTTTTGAAGGGAGAACGTTGTTTTACTCCCAAATGCGCATTTGAACGGCGCAGTTTCGCACCTGGGCAACATGGCCGGGCCGGCGGACAAGGTGGTCAGGGAGCGCATGGAAGACGTGGTGGCTCTGGCCGCGAATCCGACTATTCCAAGCAATTGCGTGCCAAGCAGAAAGCCCGCCGCATCTACGGTATCTACGAGCGCCAGTTCCGTCGTTATTATGGCACGGCTATAAAGGCACGTGGTATCACCGGTCTCATGCTCTTGCAGATCCTTGAATCCCGTTTGGATAATGTCGTTTTCCGGCTGGGCTATGCTGTGAACCGCGCCCAGGCACGCCTATTGGTGACTCACGGCCACTTCACTGTCAATGGGCACCGCACTGACGTTCCCTCTGCTACTTTAAAAGCGGGTGATGTTATTGCCGTCCGAGAAGGTTCGCGTGGTACTACTTATTTTAAGGACTTAGCCCCTGTGGCGGAAACTCGTAATTTTCCAGCCTGGTTGAGCCGTGACTTGAATTCCTTCTCAGGCAATGTATTGCGATTGCCCGAACGTCCTGAGATCGACGGCAACCTGAATGAGCAGTTGATTGTTGAGTACTACTCGCGCTAATCCGAGTCTGTTCTCATAAACGCGGCGTACCGTTTTGTACGCCGAGGAGAGGTGTATCGTGACAATCACGAACATGGTGATGCCGAAGATCGAGCGCGAAGCGGAAGCTCGCAATTATGGCAAGTTCGTCATCAGCCCACTGGAACACGGCTATGGCGTGACATTGGGTAATGCCTTGCGGCGTGTATTGCTTTCGTCGCTTGAAGGCGCAGCGGTAACTTCCATACGCATAGTGGATGTCTTGCACGAGTTTAGCGACATTCCTGGTGTACGTGAAGACGTTTTACAGGTCATGTTACAGGTTAAGCAGCTACGCCTGATCCTTGAAGGTGTGGATACGACCCGCATGCACTTGGAGGTACGCGGGGAAGGTGTTGTTACCGCAGCGGATATTATCACTTCCCCCGAAGTCCAGATCATCAACCCAGATCTGTATTTGTTCACTGCAGATAATGCCAAAACCCGCCTGGATATCGAGTTTACGGTCGAGCGCGGTCGTGGTTATGCACCGTCCAATGAACGTGGGCGAATGCCAATTGGTGAACTGCCGGTCGATGCCATTTTCAGTCCGGTGAAGCGCGTCAATTGGGAAGTTCAGGCGGCACGTGTGGGTCAGAGTACTAACTATGACAAACTCGTCTTGGAGATTTGGACCGACGGCGCGATCTCACCCGAAAAAGCCTTAAGCGCTTCTGCCAAAATGTTGATCGAGCACCTGCGTTATGTTGCCGGGATCAGCGAAGAGACGCTTACCATTACAATGGAAAAAGAAGTGACCGGTTCCCATTTGACCAGTGAAGTAGCTGAGACGCCGGTCGAATCGCTCGATCTTTCGGTGCGGGTTTTCAACTCGCTCAAGCGCACTGGTATTACCACTGTGGGTGACGTGCTTGATCTGCTCGAAAAAGGCGATCAGGCAGTCATGTCCATTCGTAATTTCGGAGAGAAAAGCCTGGATGAACTACGCGCTAAGATGCAAGAAAAGGGCTATCTAAAGGACGAACAAAAGAAAGAGTCGGAGTAATTTAGCAATGCGACACCAAGTAGCAGGTTATAAACTCAATCGTACAAAAGGCGCTCGTATTGCCTTGCGCCGTAATTTGATCAAGCAATTCTTCACTCATGAACGTATCCGCACCACAGAGACAAAAGCCGCGGCTATCCGTAGTGATGCTGAGCGAATGATTACCCTTGCTCGTAAAGTCAAAGATGCCAGCGAATCAGAAAAAGTGGCTGCACGTCGCCTCGTTGCCGCCAGACTTGGCAACAACAGCAATGAAGCCGTGAAGAAGCTGTTCGATGAAATTGCTCCTCGTTTTACTGACCGCAATGGTGGTTACACTCGTATAATGAAACTCGGTCCACGCTTTGGTGACAAAGCGGAAATGGCCCTGCTTGAATTAGTTGAAGAGTAGGAAATCGGGGAACTGGTGATCAGGCGACCAGTCTCACTTCCCTACATTATTATTGCCTGATGCTATTTTATGGCACGTTACCAGATTATCCTTGCTTATGATGGCACCAATTTTCTCGGCAGCCAGCGGCAGGCCGGGTCACGCACGGTCCAGATTGAACTTGAAAAGGCTTTGCGCAAGGTCGGCTGGAAGGGTAGAAGTATTCTCCTTGCCGGCCGGACTGATACCGGCACGCATGCCAGTGGTCAGGTGGCAGCTTTCGACCTCAATTGGGGTCATAGTTTGAATAAGCTGCAAGATGCTTTGAATGCCAACTTGCCCAGAGATATGGCCGTCTGGAAGATGAAAGTAGCGGCTGATGGTTTCCACCCGAGATTTGATGCCACTTCCCGCCGCTATCGTTACCGGTTGTTTTGTTCCGGTGTACGGGACCCACTAAGGGAGCGTTACGCCTGGCGAGTCTGGCCAACTGTGGACGACCTGACTCCCCTGGCAGCAATCTGGCCAGGCACGCATGATTTTACGCATTTTGGAAGTCCACCCCGGGCTGGAGGGAACACTCTGCGGACGGTCATTTCCGCCGAATGGAAGAGCTGCGGTGACGAATGGATCTTTGAGATCGAAGCCAACGCTTTCCTGTACCGCATGGTAAGAAAGCTGGTTTATGCCCAGGTGGCCGTCGGGCAAGCAAGACTAACGACCGATGTGCTGGCATGGGCACTGGATGGTGACCCGCAAAAGCGGATAATCGCTAAAGGCGAAATTCCTGCCAGCCTCGCCCCAGCAAGCGGCTTAACATTGGTCGAAGTTCGTTATGATAATCTGGTTTGAATTTGTTCAGTCTGTAAGTTTGGAGAAATAAAAGTGTATAAATCTTACTATCCTAAAGCTGCTGAGATAAAACGCCAATGGTTGCTGGTGGATGCCGAAGGTGAAACCCTGGGACGCCTGGCAACCAAAATTGCAGCGCTCCTGCTGGGCAAGAACAAAGTAACTTTTACCCCCGGCGTTGAGATGGGCGATTACGTCATTGTAGTCAATGCTCAGAAGATCATTGTCACTGGCACGCGTACTCACAGTAAACTCACTGAGAAGATGTATCATCATCACTCAGGGTATCCCGGTGGATTGAAAAGTGTTAGCCTGCGCGACCAGCTGCAAATTCATCCTGATCGCGTCATTCTAACTGCCGTATGGGGAATGTTGCCGCACAATAAGATGGGTCGCCATCTAATGACGCACCTAAGGGTTTATGGTGGCGCGGAACATCCGAATACCTCTCAGAATCCGATCAAGGTCGCGTAAAGGAGCAGGAAAATGTCTGTTCAGTATTTCGAAGGTGTTGGACGTCGTAAACAAAGCATCGCCCGTGTGCGTATCATGAGCGGCTCGGGACGTTTTACCGTCAATGATAAAGAAGGAACGGCCTATTTTACTCGTCTCGGTGATATGGAGGCCATTCTGGCTCCGATGACCGCTACAGGGCAAGATAAGAAATCATTTGACATTACAGTCGTCGTCAATGGCGGCGGCGTGACCGGTCAAACTGACTCTGTGCAACTTGGCCTTGCGCGTGCCCTGGTCAAGATGAATGCGGAAAATGTTTCGGCATTGCGTAAAGGCGGTTTCATGACACGTGATGCACGGGTTAAGGAACGCAAGAAGCCCGGTCTCAAGCGTGCCCGCAAGGCTCCGACTTACACCAAGCGTTAAAAATAACGCGTTCATACGTTTGCCTGCATGAGTGTGGCAGGTTACAAATACACGTAGAAACGTAATGCGGTATAAAATCTCATACGCATTACGTTTTACGTTTAATCTTTAGGAGTTTGCTATGCCTGGAATTACATTGCTCGGACTTGGCCCCGGCGATCCGGCCAAGCTTACACGTGAAGCCTGGGATTTGCTGGCCTCAGCTGGTGAAATTTGGCTGCGTACAGACCGCCATCCAACCGTAGCCTGTTTACCGTCCACTTTAAAAATCCATTCCTTCGATGCACTTTATGAAGAAGGAGATTCTTTCGAAGCTGTTTATTCAGCCATTATCGATAAAGTGTTGGAGTTGGGATCACGGCCGGAAGGCGTGATCTATGCTGTACCGGGAGATCCTTTTATAGCAGAAGCCACTTGTCCATCTATTGCCGAACTTGCCCGGCAACAGGCATTACCAATCACAATCGTAAGCGGAATTTCTTTCCTCGAGCCGGTGTTTAGCGCTCTTGGTTTGGACCCTTACCCTCGCATGACTTTAATGGACGCATTGGAATTGAGTCAGGCACATGTACCGGCTTTCCCGCCGGATGCACCAGTCCTGGTGGCGCAGCTCTACTCTCGTATTGTAGCCGCAGAGGTCAAGATGACCTTGAATGCTATCTATCCGGACGATCATCCGGTCCGACTTATCCATTCTGCCGGGACAAAAAATGAGTTGGTGGAAAATATCCATCTTTACGAAATAGACCGTTCCGAGCATATTGGGCTTCTAACGGCTCTTTATATACCATCATTAGGCGAGGGTACATCCTTCGAAGCCTTCCTAGAGATCATTGGTCATTTGCGAGCTCCAGATGGCTGTCCTTGGGATAAAGAGCAGACCCATCAGAGCCTACGTTCCCATCTTTTAGATGAAGCTTATGAAACTCTGGAGGCTATGGATAAAGAAGAACCAGTCAAGATGGCTGAAGAATTTGGCGACCTATTGCTTCAGATTGTATTGAATGCACAGATAGCCAGTGAAGAGAACGAATTCAGCATGACGGATGTGATCAAAGGTATTTATGAAAAAATCGTCCGTCGCCACCCCCATGTTTTTGGGGATATCCAGGTGGATGGAGTAAAAGGGGTTCTATCAAATTGGGAAAAACTCAAAGCAGATGAACGCTCGGCGAATGGCGAAGGCGAAAAAGGTCCGCTCGATGGCATTCCATTGGCATTGCCGGCGCTTATCCAGGCACAGGAATATCAAGATCGGGCGGCACGGCTTGGCTTCGATTGGCCGGAAATAAGTGGTGTCTTAGATAAGATCATCGAGGAGATCCACGAGGTTAGGGAAGCTACCAATGAAGAGGAGCTCACCGCTGAGTTGGGGGATATGTTCTTTGCACTGACAAACCTGGCACGCTGGAAAAAAGTGGACGCAGAATCAGCATTGAGGGGAACGAATATCCGTTTCAAGAAGCGTTTTGATTACGTTCAGGCGGGAGCAATTAAACAGGGTAAGAAAATGCAGGAAATGACGCTGGATGAGATGGAAGCCCTCTGGCAGGAAGCTAAGAAAAAGTAAGTTTTTTATTTGCCTAGGACCCAAAGGCGCGCCCAGGGAACTCCGGGAAAGACCCGCCTGGGTTTCTTCGGATCGAACTTCACTTGCACATTATTTCCCGCCTCTAGTTGCGGCAATGAAGGAATTTCCACCAGCCAGCACGTTGTGACTTGCACTGGGGCACCCTGAGGGAATTGAATTTCTAGTTCGAGGTCCACTTTGGCGATACCTGCAGCATCAGGTTTAATCATCTCTTTTTTGCTGATCACTCGCGCCTGCAGAAGGGGTTTACTTCGTAGCCAAGTATTCCCGTCATCTATTAACCTTTCCCCGTTGAGGACTCGCTTGAATTGTTTCTGAGTAGTCCGATACATCCACCAAATCGATATAAGCAGGAGAATCAAGAATAAAAATATAATAATGGATTGGTTCATTCTTGCATCTACTCCTTACTCAGCCCTGCATGATTTTCATAGGAGACAGTGAAGTTAATGAAGGGTTTCCATAGTAATACAGTTCTAAAGGCTAATGATACTATAATCAGGACAACAATCTTAAATTAAAGCGTCAGAAGAGAAAATTTAAGGCAAATCACCCATTCGTCCTCTTGTTTTGCCTTCAACAATATGTTAAAATAAGTGAAAATGTTCCCCATATATAGGGGAATTATTATTATTAACCGCCACATATGGCGGCTACATATGTTCTATTAATGATGGAGTAATAAGGATGCAATGTCCATATTGCCAAAGCGATGACTCAAAAGTGATTGATACCACTCATGATAGTCATGGCGGGATCCGCAGGCGTAGGGAATGCCTGAGTTGTGGACAGCGATTTAGTAGTTACGAACGCCCGATCTTGGCGACTCCATTAATAATCAAGCAAGATGGAACTCGGGAAGAGTTCAACCGGGAAAAATTGGAACGTGGGATCCGGATCTCCTGTGCCAAACGACCCGTTTCTGCTGCAGATATTGAGCGCCTGGTTGGGCAAGTAGAAACTGAATTACAGCGGCTTGGAAAATCTGAAATTTCATCGCGCGTAGTCGGTGACTTGGTCATTAAGGGGTTGAAGGAATTGGACCAAATCGCCTACATTCGCTACGCCATTGTTTATCTGCGATTGGATGATTTGCATGCCCTGCGTACTGAAATTGATCATTTGTTATTAGAATCATAAGTAAATATTGTTCGCCGATGGTCTTATCAGATGGGTAGAGTATCGGCGTTCTTTGTGTCTCTTTTATATATAGGATACACTTATCACCGGAACAACCGGAACAAACATTTAGAAGCATAGGAGATTCAACGCATGGTTTCTGAATTGCCTGTATCAAAAAAAGGATTACTCCTTACCCCTGTCATACCCGAAGATTTACCCGGTATAGATCTAACTGAAAATGCTCGCCAGGTACTGGTACGCCGATACGTCCGCCGCGGTGATGACGGTCAACCTGTAGAAACGGTTGAAGAGATGTTTTGGAGGGTGGCTTACCATATCGCCAAAGCTGAAGAGGCTTATGGTGGTGATGTGATTGGTTATGCACGCCAGTACTACCTTTTATTGACTTCCAAAAAATTCTTCCCCAATTCTCCTACATTTACTGGTGCGGGCACTCCCTTGGGACAACTGGCAGCGTGTTTTGTCCTTCCTATTACCGACGATATGGGCCGTGATGCGGCGGGAATTTTTCAATCGCTGCGGGATGCGGCACTGATCCAACAAACCGGAGGCGGGAATGGCTTTTCGTTCTCGCGCATTCGGCCTAAAGGCGCGTTGGTGAAATCATCGGCCGGGCAGGCGACCGGTCCGGTTGGATTTCTGCGGGTCTACGATCATGCTTTTGGTGAGATCGCCCAGGGTGGTACCCGCCGCGGCGCCAATATGGGTGTATTAAGAGTAGACCATCCTGATATCGAGGAATTCATCACCTGTAAAACTAATGAAAACCAGATCGTCAATTTTAATATTTCTGTAGGTATTACCGATGCTTTTATGCGAGCGGTGAAAGAGGACGCCGATTGGGAGTTGCGTTTCCCCGATGTTAGTTCGCCGGAATACCGAGGTTTTAGTGGAACGCCTGAGCAGGCCGTGGCAATGGGTATACCTCTTCATACCTATAAAACGGTACGAGCGCGCGATTTATTCCAGATGATCGTCAATCAGGCGCACCACAATGGCGAGCCGGGGATGCTATTCCTGGATGCGGCCAACTGTTCCAATCCAGTGCCGCACTTGTATCCGTTGGAGGCGACCAACCCATGTGGCGAACAATGGTTGGGGCCTTATGAAAATTGCTGCCTGGGTTCAGTAAATCTGGCCGAGCATTTCGGTCCGGATGGAACGGTAGATTGGGATGCTTTGAGGCGTAGCGTCGAACTATCCACCCGTTTCCTGGACGATGTAGTCGATATGAATGCTTATGTTCCTGCGGTACCCCAGTTGAAAAAGGCTGCCCATAAGGCTCGACGGATAGGCTTGGGAATCATGGGGCTGGCAGACCTGATGTACCACGTGGGTGTACGCTATGGGTCTATAGAAGGTCAAGAATTCGGAGCTCAGGTGATGGAGTTTGTACGCTACCAGGCCATGCAGACGAGTGTGTCCCTGGCGCGGGACCGGGGAGCTTTCCCGGCTATCAAGGGCAGCATTTATGATTTTGAAGATCTGCGTTGGACACCGCCTCAACCCCTTGCCGCCTACACTCATGATTGGGGCCGTCCAACGATGGATTGGGAAGAAGTCATAAGTGGTCTGAAAAAATACGGCATCCGTAATGCGGCTCAAACCACAGTGGCTCCCACGGGCACGATTGCAACTGTGGCTGGCTGCGAAGGTTATGGCTGCGAGCCGGTCTTTGCCCTGGCCTATGTTCGCCATGTGAACGATAAAGGGAAAGATTTACAACTTACTTATGCCAGTCCTCTTTTCGATCTTGCTCTGGAGAAAGCCGGTATCGTCAGAAAAGAACGAGGCGAAATCGTCGACCAGGTGATGAGCCACGGGACATGCCAGGATATCCCGGCGGTTCCGGAATCAATTCGGAATGTATTTGTGGTTGCAGGAGATATAGAGGCTGAAGAACACGTACGCATGCAGGCTGCGCTCCAGGCCTTTGTGGATAATTCCCTTTCGAAGACAGTAAACTTCCCTGAAGATGCAACGACAGAAGATGTGGCAGAAGTCTATATGCTGGCTTGGGAGTTAGGCTGCAAGGGCATAACCGTGTACGTGACCGGTTCCCGTGAAAAAGTAGTATTGGAAACCAAAGCTACTGCCGAGAAGAAGCAGCCGCAAACTACTTCTAGCAGCAGCCTGGCAATGCCTTATTGGCCGTCCGTTACCGGAGATGCTGCACCTGCCACCGTGGCCGATGCAGAAATTGCCACCCAATTGGCTGCCTGGCATGAAACCAAGAAACCTCGTCCGCGCACCTTGGTGGGGAGCACCTTCAGGGTGGAAACGCCGCTTGGTAAGGCGTTCATTACAGTTAATGAGAACGGAGGCGGCCATCCTTTCGAAGTTTTCATTAACACTGCCAAGGCCGGGTCAGAAACAGCTGCTGTATCGGAAGCGATTGGAAGGCTGATCTCTTATATCTTGCGGTTGGCCTCTCCCATCCTCCCTCGTGAGCGTATGGCTGAGGTGGTACGCCAGCTTTCCGGAATAGGTGGTGGACGTTCGCTTGGTTTCGGTCCGAACCGCGTCCGTTCCCTCCCGGATGGGGTGGGGCAGGTGCTGGACGAATACCTGACCGGTCGGACGATCCATCATGTGGATGCGTCCGAAGAAAAAAAGGAAAGTCAAAGTCGTATCGCCGAACCTGTCCCGGACCTATTAACGGTTTCAGCGGGTCAGGTAACTCAATCCGAAGTATCAGCCCGGCAGGTGGCTCTCAAAACGAGCGAACTCTGCCCCGAGTGCGGTGAGGCCAGCATGGTGAACGAAGAGGGATGCCGCAAGTGCTATACCTGCGGATATAGCGAGTGCTAGCTAATTTACTCTTGTAAAGCAGCCGGTGTCTGTCGATGACGCCGGCTGCTTTTTAAGTATGTCGTGATGTATTTTAGAACAATTGTACTATAATATGTAAATGGATAACACTGTGTTTCCTCATTGTTTCTTCGTATAGTCCTCCAAAGCCTGCATTACAGCTTTCCATCGCTTACAGGTAATTCTTGTCTTTCAGGAGAGTTGATTAAATATTCGACAATTTAAGATTCACAGGCTACAGCATCATTCCCCGCTAATGATCTGATCCTCGACTTTCGAATTATAACTATCGACTTCCTTCACCATTCGTTCCGCGGAATCTCTAAAAAGAGTGACTTTAATTCACCAAATAATATCAACTCCACCACATTGCCCTCACTGGTCCAAGGACATCAATCCTAAACCCTTGTTCTTTCTTCGAAAGAAATTCAAATAAATTTTTGAAAATCCCTTCAGTTTTATTCCGAACCTTTGCGGCTTCATTGAAGTGCATTTCCTGGCTTTTGTCTATCTTATCCACTCCTCTTTTTTCTGCAAGTCACTCCGAATAGGCAATCTCACGAATAATCATCCATTTCTTTCTTTCCCACTATCATTGTCTGTTTCCTCTTTTCCAGAGAGGCATTTCGCGATATGATGTGTGCTCGTTGTGCTTTTATTCCTATGAATAATTTATGCCCTCAATAATTTCGCAGGTCATTCCTTTATGCTGAATAAGTGAAGACTAGTCACTTGACCAGGGTGAATACTCTCCTTTCGGCGGAGGGTGACCCAAAAGTTACCACCTATAGTTATGAAGAAAAATAGGGCCTTTCTTGGGATTATTCCTCAAATGCCTATAAATCATTATTGTTCAAGCCTGAAATCCAGTTGGGTTATTAGCATGAGGAAGGGCTGTAAACCTGCGCTGGAAATTCAAGGAGGCAAGTCATGATTTCTGTGAAACGCGCCATTGCGCCCAGGCGCAGGCTGCCGAAATCCAATAAGCACCTTTCACTCAGAAAATATGAGGCAACGGTTGGTTTCATTTTTCTGCTCCCCTGGATTATTGGATTCCTTTTATTTAAACTGGTGCCCATTCTGACCGCCTTGGGGCTTTCATTTACGAATTTCCAAATGCTTACTCCCGAAAAGACACATTTCATTGGATTGGCGAACTATGTTTCTTTCTTCAAAGATCAAATCGCCGGTGCAAGCCTATTTGGCTCTATCAGTTACTTCATTCTATCTGTCCCGATTGAAATGCTGGTGGCGCTAGCACTGGCGGCAGTTTTCTGCAGTGACCGTTTGAAGGGGAAAAGGATCATGCGTACACTTTTTTTTATGCCCAGCATAATCCCAGCGGTGGCCATATTCCTTGTTATATCTGGCTTGATTGATCCAAGAACAGGTTGGATTCATCAACTCATTATCACCCCTTTGCATTTGTCCCCTTCATTGCCATTGGGAAACTTATTTCCGATCATATTGGCTCTTTGGACGATCGGGCCTGGGTTCTTGATCATGCTAGGCGCTATGCAAGCCATTCCCAAAGAACTATACGAAGCCGCTCGCGTGGATGGAGCCGGGCCAATCAATCGTTTCTTTTCGATCACTATCCCGCTAAGCTCACCTGCTATTTTCTTCTCCCTGGTGATCAATATGATCAGTTCTTTTGGTGGCGTGGCTCTGCTTGACCGTGGCTTATCCTACAGCCAAAGCCTCTCCCCTATGGAATCTTATATCACCTATCAAATGTTCAGCCGACAAGATCTTGGATATGCCAGTTCGCTTGCCTGGGTAATGTTCATTGTGGTGATGGTTATCACGATACTCATGTTCCGTTCCACCCGTTATTGGGTGCATTTCCCTGAGGAGAGTAGCAATGATGAAATCTAAGCAAACTCGTCGTAGGGATTCATCCACACTAACCCTGCGGATGTGGGAATTTACCGGGACATCATTATTAACTCTGTTCATCTGGATCTTCTTAATTATCTTCCTTTCGCCATTAACTTATATGGCAGTTACTTCGCTTAAATCGTCGGACGAATTCCGTACAAGAACTGCGCCAATACTTCCATCTGAACGGTTAACGTATAAATATAATGGAAGAACATATGAATTGTATAAAGTCCCCACTGAGGATGGTGTCATCCATCACTGGGCGCTGGTTATCCCCAGCCGGCTTTCCAGCAAGTTTATTGATCCGGCTAACCCAGAGGCAGGACTGATTGATTGGCAAGGTTCGTGGCGGGCTTTGGACGGTGTGTATCGCTTCCGTATCTATTGGAACAATTACGCCAATATTTGGAGCGTGGTTGACTATCCACGCTACTTAAAAAACACTTTGATTATTGTGATCCTCGGTGAATTGGGGATTCTGTGTTCATCTATTGCTGTTGCATACGGATTCTCAAGGTTTAGAATTCCAGGGGGCAAATTCCTTTTCTATTTATTGATTGCCACCATAGTGATTCCAGACAGTATAACGTTGGTCCCCAGCTTTGTTATTTTTGCACGTGTCTTGCACTGGAATGGAAGTTTTTATCCCCTCATCGTCCCAGCGTTTTTCGGCAGCGCCATTTATATTTTCCTGCTCCGCCAAAATTTTAAAAGCATCCCGCGGGACCTGGATGAGGCTGCCATGTTGGATGGCGCCGGTCCTTTACGCACGTTGATTTCAATAGTTATCCCTCAGGCCATTCCGTCGATTGTAACTGTGGCCTTACTATTCTTTTTCAATACCTGGAATGAACTGCGCATGGCCAGCCTCTATTTGGGTATCCGTCCCGATTTGCAGACAATAGCTTTTACAGGTCAGACCGGCACAGTCTACGGGTTTACTCCGGAAGTCCTGCAAACCAGTGCTGTGATGCTGATGGCGGTGCCGCTGGTTGTTCTCTTCTTGTCTCAGCGGTTCTTTATGCAGGATATGGTTGTCACCGGAATAGAGAAGTGAGATTAGAGATGAATAAAAAAGCTTTCCGAAATATTATTCTCATCTGGTTTGCTTGGGCTTTGATCATTATCGGTTTCCAGGCGCTGGCAACCGCACGTTTCCGACCTCAATGGCCAGACCGTTCCCAAGAATGGGTGGCGCAATATACACTCCCAGCCACCTATCAAGTCAATCGCCCTTATCTTGTAGGCTCATTTATGAACGACCAGGTATGCTGGGATTCGGAATATTACCTTAGTATTTCCATGGCTGGTTATGATGACCCTAAGGTACCACATCTGACCCCCTTTGGTTCTACAACTTATTGGCGGGATGGCATGTTAATCGGCGGAGATATCTATAACGGCGAATCCACATCCCTCAACTACGCCTTTTTCCCTTTTTACCCATGGGTGATGTGGCTCTTTTCCCAACCTCTCAAATTGTTCGGATTGGATTTGCTTTCCACTGCCACTCTTTCAGGGGTGATCGTCTCAGCGCTAGGCGCTCTCCTTGGAATGTTGGCATTGTACGACCTCACCTATGATACGCTGGGTGAAGAAGGCGCTATGCGGTCAGCTTTCTATCTTCTTATTTTTCCAACCGGTTTTTTCATGGTTCAAATCTATACCGAAGGATTGTTTGTTGGGCTGGCATTTAGTTGCCTGGCGATGCTCCGGCGCGGAAAATGGTTGCCGGCAGCATTGCTCGGCGCGGCCGCCACCCTTACGCGTGCAGTCGGAGTCGCTCTTATCATTCCCATGGCGCTCACCTGGTTCCGTACCGGCGACTGGCTGGATATCGACCTGGAGTGGCGCCAGATCTATTACTGGTGGAAAGAGTCTTGGCGGGCGTTGTTCCTGGCAATTCGAAAAATTGTTCGCAGTATTTTCGGGATCCAAAAGTCGGATGACCCAGATTGGGCATGGCTCCGAAAAAAACTGGTCGTGGTGGTTTCCTTCGGGAAAATGCTCCTTGCATTCGCTCCATTGATTGCCTATCTGATCTGGAAATTTTCTAGATTGGGAATGAACTTTGATATTGTCGAACAGAATTACTTTGGCCGCCAGGTCCTTGATTTTGGCTCCGCTTTTTATAACTGGTCCACGGCTCTCCGCAGCATGTTCTTGGGTATACCTGAGCGAACGGCCTATTTCTTCACCGAATTCCTGGGCCTAGTTCTCGGCGTTGCGACGTGTATCGCTTGCATTAAACGATATCCGGAAATAGCCTGGTTCAGTCTGGCAGTCTTACTTATATCGGTAGGAAGCGGACCAGTGCAAGGTATCATCCGCTATATAATTGGCGCACCGGCAGTTTTTGTCATGCTGGCGCATTGGGGGAAAAATACTGTCTTTGACCGGGCCTGGACGATTGCCAGTATTTTACTGATGGGATTGATGGCAATGTTGTTTGCCTTCAATTTCTGGGTAGCATAATTATCGCTTGCTTTCCGAGCAGTAGAGCCGAGTAAATAAGCCAATAGTAAACAGCGGCCGCCAATTTTGGTGACCGCTGTTCGTCAATGGAAGTTTTAGTAGAAATGGGACTTATAGTAAAATCTTTTGGATAGCAGTTGTAAAAGACAACTGATCCGTACGGGTTATAATCATGCAAAGTAATTCCAATACATATAGAGGTGATGTTTGGCCGTCGATGAGCATGTAGATAAAAATATAGGTGGGGGTTGGCAAGAGACATTCGCAGCTCTCAAATATTACAATTACCGTTTGTGGTTTATTGGCCAAATAGTATCCCTTGTGGGCACCTGGATGCAGAGCACGGCCCAGGGATATCTAATCTATCAAATCACAGGGTCGCCTGCTTATCTAGGTCTGGTTGGATTTGCGGGAGGACTGCCGGCGATTCTTTTCACTTTATTTGGAGGCGTCGTTGCTGACCGGATACCAAGACGGAGGCTGCTGGTTATCACCCAAGTTGCCATGATGATTCTTGCATTTATTTTGGCAGCCTTGACCTTTTCTGGGTTGGTGAAGCCATGGCATATCGTCATCCTGGCTTTTTTATTGGGGATTGCCAATGCTTTTGATGCTCCTGCGCGGACTTCCTTTGTACTGGAACTGGTCAACCGGGAACATATGACTAATGCGATTGCCTTGAACTCAACGATGTTCAACATCGCTACCGTTGTTGGTCCATCAGTGGCTGGATTGACATACGCGGCATTCGGTCCGGCTTGGTGTTTTACAATAAACGGTATTTCATTCATCGCCGTAATCATTGCTTTGGTGCTGATGCATATCGCGCCAATAGAACAGCCAACCCGGCGAGGAACTGCTTTTACGGAATTAGGCGAAGGGCTGCGTTATGTTTTCGCAAATAAATTGATCCTTAGCCTGACAATATCGGTAGGGTTGGTCAGCCTCTTCGGGATAGGAATGTTGAACCTGCTGCCAGCCTGGGCAAAGGATATCTTGCATGGCGATGTTACTACCAATGGATGGCTGGTTTCTGCGCGTGGATTTGGTTCCATGGTCAGCGCACTCATGCTAGCTTATTGGGGCAGTCGAAAGATGCGCGGAAGACTGTGGACGGTTGGCGCCTTCGTAATGCCGGCGTTGCTGTTCATTTTTGCCTGGGTCCGTTGGCTTCCGCTTTCGTTAATTATGTTGGTGGGAGTGGGATGGGGCTTTATGCTTTTGATTAATAATAGCCAGGCGATCATCCAGACCCTGGTCTCGGACCGGTTACGTGGCAGAGTAATGGGTGTGTATACCTTGATCTTCTTCGGTGCTATGCCGCTCGGTTCTCTGATCTCTGGGACGGTAGCAGAGGCGATTGGTGAACCACTCACTGTAAAGTTAGGCGCGGTGGCATTAATGATCCTTGCAATAGTCGCTTGGATCTTTCTGCCGGATATCCGCCACCAGGATTAATACCTGCTACCACAAGAATGGCCCGTAATTCCTCAATAGAAAATGTTACCCTGTGAAGGGTTGTTGCCTCAAAAATCATGTTACCGAGTGGATTTCCATAGCCGGTCGACTTTCTGATCGATGGACGTTCTCAGCAGGACGGGATCGAGCTGGACATACAGGTTCGCCAGGCGAGCTTTGATATCCAGGGCGATATCCGGAGAAGCCTGGATACGCTGATAAGGAGTAGCGGCGATATCATATTGCTTGATGGTGTGGTGGTCAAGCTGCACCTTCCCAATGAGCTTGAGAACAGGTTGAAAGAAATTGGTATAGAGGCGAAGATCCTGGTAGATTTTATCGAGGAGCAAAGCCTGCTGGGGAATATCCAGGCGATCATACCCGATCAGGCGGCGGACGAGAGAGCCATTTTTCTGCTCGACATGGGCCTGATCGTTCTTCTTGTAAGGCCGGGAGCGGGTAAAGGTGATCTGGTGGATGCGAGTGTGCTGCAGCAGGAGGTCGTTGATGAATTCGCTGCCATTGTCGGAATCCAGGCCGAGCAAAGGGAAGGGCAAGCGGGCTTGGACCTGAAGCAAAGCTTGGACCACGTTCTCCTGGGTGCGAGGGAAGACCGGCAGGCATTCCGTCCAGCCGGTGGCCAGGTCGGTATTGGTCAGAGTATACACAAATTGGCCTTCCAAGCTGCTTCCACAGTGAGCGACCAGATCAATCTCGAGGAAACCCGGCTTTTCTTCGTCCCAAGGTGTGTAGGTGCGAACCGGGATGGACTTCTTGAGCAGGGTGCCGGGTTTGGTCGTGCTCAGGCTGCGAGGATGGGTGTGATGGGCTCCTTTCAGGCAGCGATCGATCGAAGGACGGCTCATTTGGAGCAGGAGTGCCTTGGTTTCCTCGGAGAGCTGCATTCGGCCTGTGCGTTCCAAGACTTTCACCATTTCTGGCAGGAATGGATGCAAGCGCTTCGAACAGATCTGACCGCAAATCTCCCAGATCTGCTCCAAGACTACCACCACTTCCCCCTGGTAGAGCTTCTTCCGACCACGCTTGCGCTTCGGCCTGCGGATCGGGCCGTGAGCCAGGACCCGAATGGCGTGTTTGCGATGGCAGCCAGTCGTTGCCACGAATTCGTCCAAAATCTGCTTCTTCTGGGCTTTGCTGGCATTTTTGTAGCGAGGTTGGATCGCTTGCAGGTATTCTTGTTTGCTGCGTTGAACTCATCATATCTCCCTCGGCAGAGCTTTGATCTCTGCCTAGGGTAACATT
Source organism: uncultured Chloroflexia bacterium (assembly GCA_963831885.1). GTDB lineage: Bacteria > Chloroflexota > Anaerolineae > Anaerolineales > Villigracilaceae > UBA877. The sequence goes on from CAWHSJ010000011.1 coordinate 104,580, forward strand.
TATTTTGAGGCAACGACTTCATGCAGAGTAACATTTAATTTGAGGCAATGCGTGGCCTCGCCATTCTTGTGGTAGCCGAGTATCATTCGTTCCCCACTAGACCAGGACCTTTTTTAGAGTTTCCCAAAGGCAATTCCCTTATAACTCCATCCGCAGGCTGCTGAAGTGTCCTGAATGGGTTTTTTGAGTTCGTTGGTATTGAACTTATATTTGTAGACCTGGCCCGGGGAGAGAGTCTCCGTGAAGGCAAAAGCGCTGCCAAATTGGACTGAGACCTGTTGTCCCTTGAACGAACTGACTGCCAGGGAGAGGCTGGGCACACCGGCCCGCCAGGAAATGGAGTACTCATGATCCTGGGCACGCAACTCGTGCTTTTCGGCATCGAATTTCATATAAATACGAAAGACCTTGGCGAGATTGGCTTTGGCAAAAACCTCATACCATTGGGCATCAACAATCTTCCACTCTGCGATCAGATCCACACTTTCAGCCTTGCCATCTGTGATCTGGTAGGGTGCAGTTGGTCGGTTGAGCGTCATCAACCGGGTGCGGAATTCTTCGACTGATAGTGCAGGGGTATTAGAGACAGGTTTCTTTCCAAAAAGTCCCATGGCAAATCTCCTTTTCTCATACTATACTTTACGCTGGACCGAAAAGCAACCTAAAAGAAGGTGTACAATTATTTAAGTAATTTGTCAACTCATAAACTGAATCGGAGGTTATATGCCAAAAAGATTGGTTGTTGTGGCGGGAAATATTGGTGTGGGAAAGACCTCCCTCACGGAGCGAATCGGTTCGCGCTTGGGTTGGAGGGCAGATTACGAATCTGTTGCCGATAATCCCTACCTGCCGGATTTTTATTCTGACATGCGCGCATGGTCTTTCCACCTGCAGATTTTCTTTCTTGGTCACCGTGCTGACCAGTATCTGGATGCGGCACGTGATTCGCGTCCGGCTATTCTCGATCGAAGTATTTATGAAGATGCTTATATTTTCTCACGGGCGCTGCATCATTTAGGTAATCTGTCAGAACGCGATTATCTCGCTTATCGGAAATTATTTGACCTGGTTGTAAGCGGACTTCCATCACCTAATTTATTAGTCTATCTTAAATGCCCGGTGGAAGTGTTAATGAATCGAATTCAAAAACGTGCGCGTAATATGGAGACTGGCATTACTTCCGATTACCTGACACTTCTCGAATCATTCTATGATGAATGGTTGAAAGCCTTTGATTTGTGTCCGGTGCTTACCATCCGCACCGATGACCTTGACTTTGTACACAGGCCGCAGGCGCTGGAGGTAGTGGTCAGCCATATTCAGGAGAAATTAGGCGGTAAGGAAGAGCTTGATCTTCGCGGGTAATCAAAAAACTATATCCTTAATCGTGGGCTTTAAAATCTTCCTAAATCGTTATGTATATTGGAAAGAAAATTGAATGAATAATTGGCGCAGATATCTCATCCTAAATATTGGCATCTTGCTTCTGCTGGGCTCTTTGGTTCTATATGGAATACAGATATCACGCACTGTTACCTCTGGTGGGGGTACACCTCAGCAAGTCGATCAGTTACCTCAACAATTTGGTGCCGATCGCGCTTTCATCGAACAATATGGCGTTTTCCTGCTTTTGTTTCTGCTGAGTCTTACCCTGGTTTGCATCTATGGCATGATTGGGATCCACCGTTCAGACAATCCTGTTGGCATTGTCCCCCAAATTGTCATTGTGCTGATCCTGTTAAGTAATGTAATAACAACATTGAATAGTTTGGCTGTGGCCTCTAAAGCCATAATCCTCTCGCAACCGGCATTCTGGACCTTCCTAGTGGTGGCGGCCTTGGGACTTGCGAATACTGGCTTCGTTCTGGTAATCTGGAATGGTTTTAGATGGGGTATGTGGGCATATGGCATCTCGGCATTTTTGATGTTTATCCTCAAATTTGCCGGCAGCGTTCCAATATTCCCATCAATAATTGAACTTTCCGCAGTCATAGTCTTAATCTATCTACTTCGGCCCATCTGGGTCGAAATGGAATAATCGGAATTTGCTTGGAGGCGGGTGAGACTGCGCAGTCTTTCAAACAGCACATGAACCTTGATCCGGTCTCAAACAAACTTGCTACGACCAGCCTCATCATGGGGATTCTGGGTTGGGGGATCTATCTTCTACAATGGTGCTTCGACTTGACTCTTGGCCTGGCGTTGGCCGCTTTAACAGCGGGTGCTAGTGCAATCTGTGGAACGATATTAGACGTCCTACCTTTCATGCTGTGGATCACTGGTATTGTGAGCGGGCATGTAGCCCTCAGTCAAATCAAACGAGCAGGCGGCTACGGCCGCAATCGTGCCATTGGGGGGCTCGTGTTAAATTATTTCGGATTGTTTTTCATTCTTATATTACTCGTGGCTATTATTATTCTCATTACGACCGGCGTGCAAGCCGGATGGTTGGAAAAAGTGCTTCCGCAAATTCATAAGTAGGTTCATCCACTTATAGAGGAGTTTCATGAGAAAAACCTTCCTCTTCAAGAAAGTCCCCTTGCTGAGTGATTTACCAAGGGATGAAATGGAAACCTTGGCCGCCACGCTTCAAATTGTATCGCTCCGTCCGGGTGATGTGTTATTCCGTGAGAACGAACCGGGGGACAGTCTCTATATTGTGTTGGAAGGCCAACTAGAGGTGCTGCTTGCCCTCGGTACAGGGGACGAAAAGAGAATGGCTATACTCGGCCCAGGAGAGTTCGTGGGTGAAATGAGTCTATTGATTCCGGAACGGGCTCGCACAGCCTCTGTTCAGGCCCTTAAGGGTGCGCGTCTATGGAGAATGACTCGCGCTGATTTCGAGGCGCTTCTGCTGCGCCAGCCGAAATTAGCTTATACACTGGTTAGGACATTGACCAGGCGGTTGGACGCAACCAACAGTAGCGCCTTCCTTGATCTACAAGAAAAAAACCGCCAGTTGCAGATGGCTTATGATGAACTCAAGGCAGCCAATGCACAGATTGTCGAGAAGGAACGTTTGGAGCGTGAATTGCAATTGGCTGCAGAGATACAGGTCAGTATTTTGCCGCAGTCGCTTCCGCAAGTCTCCGGCTATACTTTTGGAGCGATTATGCACCCGGCTCGAATGGTTGGCGGCGATTTTTATGATGTTTTTCCCATCGATGGGGATCAAATAGGTGCAGTTATAGGAGATGTTACGGATAAAGGCATACCTTCGGCCATTTTCATGGCGCGGACACATGCCTTGATCATGTCTGAGGCCGGACACGGCGGTACACCGGGTGAGATCCTTCGGCGTGTCAACCATCACCTGATCCAATTGGCGCAATCCGATCTCTTCGTCACCGTTCTGCTTGGAATCCTGGATTGTGCCAACGGCAAGTTTGATTTCGCTCGGGCTGGCCATGAACACCCCCTCTTGTTCACCGGGAATGGGAAAACCGAGGTGCTCCCGCAGGCAGTGGGTCAGCCGGTAGGGATTATGGATGATTTTTTACTGGATGAGAATTCCATAATCCTGCCTGCGGGCAGTTCATTGTTGCTTTTTACAGATGGAGTGACAGATTGTCTCAACCCTCAGGGGAAGGCTTTCGGCCATGAACGTCTCCAGCGAACTATGGTGAGATTGAAGGGGAAAAGTGGCCAACTGGTCTGCGATAATATCCTAAAAGCATTACGAAAGTTCCAATTAAATACACCACAGGAAGATGACATCACTTTGTTGACTATCCACCGGGATGGATGAATAAAAGAAAGTGGGGGTAATTAAACAGGGCTTTCTTGAAAAGGATATTTTCATCGCTCTAGATATTCGTATAGAAACGCGTAAAACACTTATAAAGCGCCTTCTTGACTTCGAGTCTACGCTGTGCTAGAATAAAAGAGGTTTAAAACTTGCGTATAGAAAAAACGTGACCAATCCTCGCCATCCTCTACGCCTCAACATCGGATTTCTGATCAATTCATCGATCGGTACAACCCGCGATTTTAATTTCGATTACGCGACAATGATGTTGGGGGAGGACTTTAAAGTTAATGATTTGAGAGGGGTTTCGCGTTTCGATCGTACTCCCCAGGGATTGTTACTCCAAGGAAAATTCGAAGCGAATATCGAGTTGGAATGTGTTCGCTGCCTGGATACTTTTCCACAGGCTTTGAATTGGTCATTCACCGATCTGTATGCTTTTGACAAGCGTTCGGTTTCAGAATCCAACCTGTTGGTTCCTGAAGATGGCCAAATTGATCTTGAACCTTTGTTACGTGAATATGCTTTGTTAGAAATACCTATCAGTCCCGTATGTAAACCTGATTGCAAAGGGCTGTGTCCGGTCTGTGGGGAGAATTTGAACACGACCGATTGCGGACACCGCCCCGATTCCTCTTCGCCGTTTGCGGTGTTGAAGGATTTGTTGGACTGAAAGCATCTGGAGCGGAGGGTAAAAGATGGCGCCACTGGACAGAAGACGACGTAATCGAGAGCTACTTGACCTCCTTTTGGAAAAAGCTTCTATACAAGGATATTTGACTGCAGATGATTTGATGGATGTCTCCCCGGAGGTATCTGAAGATGCGGAGCGCTTATCGGTCATTATGCTGGCCTTGCGCCATCGAGGCGTGGAGGTAGTAGATCCCGAATACGATTCCCCTCAAGTTGAGACCCTGGCTACTACTGATCTTCAAACCTTTGGGGAACCTGAACCTTGCGATTATTCGAATGACTACTCCGGCGATGATACGGTCGGCATGTATCTCAAAGAGATGTCACGCGTTCCATTACTATCTGCATCAGAAGAGTATGAGATCGCGGTCAGGATCGAGGATGGCCGTAAAGCAAAAATGGAGTTGAGGAGTCCTTCAGGACGCAGGCGAAAATTGGAACGCCAGCGATTGGAAGCCCTGGTCCAGGATGGCATCATGGCGCGTGAACACATTATCAAGGCGAATACGCGCCTGGTCGTGAGTATAGCCAAACGTTATATGGGTCATAGCGTACATTTCCTCGACTTAATCCAGGAAGGAAATCTCGGCCTGATGAAGGCCGTTGAGAAATATGACGTTCACAAAGGCTTCCGTTTCTCGACCTATGCCACCTGGTGGATCCGACAGACAATTACACGCGCTATTGCCGATCAGGCCCGGACCATCCGCGTTCCGGTGCACATGGCCGACCGTATCCGGCAGGCTTACAAAGCCACCCACGACTTGGAACAGCGCCTCGGCCGCGTGCCGGCAATGGAAGAGTTGGCTGCTGAGATGAAAATGGATCTCGAAAAAGTTCAATGGATCCTGAAAGTCTCGCGACTGCCATTATCCCTGGAAAGCCCCGTTGGAGACGACGACGAATCTGAATTGGGCATGTTCATTGAAGACGATTTTACCCCTACGCCACTTCAATGTGCCTACCAATCCATGCTCAAAGAAAAAATAGACGAAGTGCTTGGCAGCCTTTCGCCACGTGAGGCCCGCGTTCTTCGATTGCGCTTCGGCCTGGATACCGGTGTCCCATTTACATTGGAAGAAGTGGGAGAGAAATTTGGTCTTACGCGCGAACGCATACGCCAGATTGAGGGAAAGGCATTGCGCCGGCTGCGCCATCCACGCAGGGCAAGGCAGTTAAAAGAATATTTATAAGGAGTTATTTGCTTAGTCAACATTTGAGGCTGTCTAAAAAGCATCTTTAGACGCCCTAATTTTGAAAAAGAACAACATTTTGCAAGGGAGCAAAACAATTGGCGGTCATTGGACTGCCAATTTTGCTAGATCATGGGCATTAAAGACAAGGGATATCTTCACCAAGTAGTATCGGCACCAGATGGAATATTATTTCACCTACCAGACCTGCCTTCGGGTCCTCTTGGTCTATGCTTGCTCCTAATAACGCATCATTTCGATAGTCTCACTTCCTAGCCTCCCAAAATTCCAGCAAAGCTGCAAATGGCCGCGCCTGGGTCTGGTTGCCCTGGCGGCCGGTGTTCCAGGTGATGATCAATTCCTTCTTAGCACGAGTGATGCCCACGTAGAGCAGCCGCAGGCGTTCGCGGACGTAATCCAGGCGGGCAGATTGGGTGGCAGTTCCCTCAGTGTAGAATTCGTATTCGCCGGTTGTGAGGGCGGCCTCCAGCTGCGCCAGCGCCTCGGCTTGCAGGTTCAGCTCATCGCGCACGAACCATTTTTCGGAGATATAGCGGTCTTTGGCGAGACCGGAGGGGAAATCATAGTTGTTCACCGACATAAGGTAGACCCGTTCCCATTCCAGGCCTTTGGCTTTGTGCATGGTGGTGACCACCACCTTACCGGCATGATGGGACGGATCGAAGCCCGAATCATCTTCATCAAAACCCAGGAAGCGGCGTTCATTGCGTGCGATCAGGCCGAGCTCTCCATTAAGTTCGGGAAGACGCCATTCAGCATGATCGTCGCTGGCCTGGCGCAGCACCAGCGCCAGCTTATGGGCCAGGGCCAGATCGCTTGGAGTAGTGAAGAGGTCCTGTGAAATGGTCAGAATCATCTGGTCAATGGGGAGGGCGGTCGTGCCCTGCCAGCGTTTGATAACCCCGCGAAATTGCAGTAATTCTTCATTTACCTCAGCAAGTAACTCCTCTGAAGAGACGTCTGCCGTGATGTCATCCAGCCAGTCACGGCTTGTCTTGGGACTGACAAAGGTTTCCACCTGCGGGCACCTGGCCAGCAATTGAGCCACCTGATGCTGGAAGTCGGTATTTGTTTCTTCTTCATCACTGAGCCGCCAGGCCAGGTAGGCTTTGGCCAGGCGGGGGGCAGATTGGGGGTCGGCCAGGGCATTGACAATTTCGCCCAGCCTGCCGGCAGCCGCGCGTGTAGAGGCTGTGCTGCCGAGTAATTCCACCGTATCGATATTGCGGCGTTTGAGGGCGTTAATGACTTCAAAACCACGGGCATTGCGCGGTACCAGAACTGCCACAGTCGATTCGGGATGGTCAGGCAGCCAGGCGGCGATGGATTTGGCCACCGCCTCGATCTCCTCTTCTGGCGGATAATTCTTCCCGACCAATTTAACTCCTGACGGGTCCTCAGGCGGATTGGGCTGAGGATCCCCCGCAGGGGCAGGCTGGATAAGAGGGATGGTCAGCGCATCCCGGACAGCCGGGACTGGGTGCTCAGAGTTGACCCAGCGAATGAGCTGGTTGGCCAAGGCGATGATGCCGGGCTGGCAGCGGCCTGAATCCGGCAGGGTTTTATGCGCATCGGCCTCTGTGTGGATGAAATCGAGCAGGTGTTTGGGCGAGGCCGTGGTAAACGTCTCGAAGATGGCCTGGTTGGGATCACCCACCCGCACCCAATTCCCGGCAGGGCCGGAGAGAAGGCGCAAGATTTGTTCCTGTAATTGACTGGAATCCTGGGCCTCGTCTTCGAGGATATAGGGCCAGCGAAAACGCAACCGCTCGAGGTAATCGGCGTCATTTTCAAGCAGATCAATCGCGAGGCGGATCAAATCATCAAAGTCCACCGCGCCGCGATAGGTGAGAGCTCGCTGGTAATCCGAATAAATAGCCCAACCCATTTCTGCCAACGGCAGAGGTCCCGGAGCCTGGTCCAGGAGTGAACGCAGTTTATCCGGGTTGAGTCGATTATCTTTGGCGGAACGGATGAAACCCAGAGCGATATCGTTTACCAGTTCAGGAAGCTGTTTACGGCCGATCCAATCCCGCTTGTCCTCTTCCAGATCAGCAAGCAGGTACCGGTCCAGGTCATATGGATGGGCTTGCAGCCAGGCCGATGCGGCTTCCTTGCGAATGGAATCAGTTTCGCGTTCATCCAGGATAACGAACCGATCCTCCAACCCAACCGAGGCGGGTTTTTCACCAACGATGTCATGCGCCAGCCCATGGAGAGTGCGGATGCGGAAACCGAAGGGCATGGGCAGCGCCAGAAATTCCTTGATACGGGCGGCAAAGTTATCCACCGCTGAGTTGACCAGGGTGACGATGAGCACTTCCTGCTCACCGTCCAGGATGCCCGAGCGGATGAGCTGGGCAGCCAATGCAGAGAGGGTATGGGTCTTGCCGGAACCGGGTACAGCAGAAATGCCCATTTTCCCGCCGGTATAGGCGAGGATTTCGGATTGGGCGGGGCGGGGGATGAAAGGCGTCATTTACGGGATAAGAATTACGCTTGTCTTGCCATAGTCCACCCGGAAGTGAATATCCGGGGCGGGGCACGAAATATTTATACAGCCAGCCGTTTTATTTCTTCAGTTTGATCCTATGCTGGGCGACCAGTTTCTTGATGATCTTTTCGAAATCGGCCCGATTTTGTATATTAGATAGGGGAATGCCGCCGTGCTTCGCCACCAGACCACGGGGAGTGAAATCGACCACATCCTCGTAACGGATGATCCTGTGAGGGAGAAAATAACGCTTCAAGGTGATCACATCCCCGAAGTGAACCTCCCGGAAGAGGATCATGGGCATGCTTAGTGTGGTGAATCCAAAAATGAAAGCGTAAATGATGTTGGGAAAAACTGAACGGGATGAGATAGCCAAGTAAATGAAGAATATACAAGCAATAATGCCGATCGGATAAAGAAATACTGTAAAGCGAACCCGCAACGGATATACCGGTTTGAAAACGAGCTCTTCCATGGAGGATTTATTCAACGGGGCCATTTTTAGATTTGCTCCTTTTTTGGGGAATTTGCGCTCATGCCGCTGTCTTCGCCATTATTCTCATCAATAATATATCTCATAACAGGCCGTCTTTCGGACCGGCGAATGACCTCTTTAAAACCGGCTTTAGCGAAAGTGGTGGTCAGGCCGGTATAGCGTTCGTACTCGATGGATTTTGCATGCGGGTCAATTGGATAAGCTTCGAGAATACGCGCCCCGTTTTCTTTGGCATATCGGATGGCTGCCTGGATCAACAGGCGAGACATACCGCCATGACGATAGGGCCTGGAAACGTAAAAACACACGATCGACCAAACCGGTTTTTCGTCGACCGGTTTCAAAGTCGGAGAACGCCCAAGTACTGAAAAATCCGTCCGCGGGGCGACCGAGCACCAGCCGACCGGTTTTGTCCCATGGTAGGCCAGAATGCCGGGTACGACGTCTGCCTGGCTGATCTTTTTTAGCGACCGTTTGTTCCCATTACCATAGTTCGCCTGAAATTCCGTCCGAGGAATGCGCCAGTACATACACCAGCAGCCATTCTGAACGCCGCTTTCGGAGAAGAGAGTCTCCAAATCCGTCCAATTCGCGGGGGAAACCGGTTTGAACGCGAATTCGCTTTCATCAATTTCAGTGACCTGGCTGAGGAGCTTATTCTTTTCCTTCATCTTTAGACCTTCGGTTACCTACAGACAACAGTCATTTTCCTAGGGAGTCACCGGCGCGACCAATGTCCCGATGGCCGGGGCCAGGTCAGCGGAGATCACATGCGGCAGGCCATTATCGATCAGCACGGGGACGTACTCATAACTTTGAAAGCCGGACTGATTCAATGTCACCTGCAGGATAATGCTGGCATTGGCAATGCCGCGATAATCATCGAAAACAAAATTTCCCAGGCTATAGGCGATCAGACCTCCATGGTACGGCTCGATGGATTCCAGCTGGTGCGGGTGTGACCCGACGACCAAAGCGGCGCCTGCATCGATGGCGGCATGGGCCTCCAAGCGTTGACCGCCTGTGACTATCGACATGTATTCCGCGATCTCAATACCGGAGTGCAACAAAACGATCACCACATCCGCGTTGCGCCTGGCGGCGGATACATCGGCCGCGATCTGGTCCGGGTCGGCCCAGGCGATACCCGGGCGGGCAGCGGTGGCGATCCAGTCGCGGGCATCAAATCCATCCCTTTCCACCGGCACATCCATATAAGCCAGGAAGGCCAATCGCAGGCCGTTGCGTTGAAGAATGACCGGCGTATGAGCCTGCTCAAAATTGGCGCCGGCTCCCAGGCTGGCCACACCGGCCTGGCTGAGCGCTTTTTGCGTCTCCAACAGACCCTGGAAACCGTAATCCATGGCATGATTATTAGCCAGGCTAACCACATCGAACTTGCCTGCCCGAAGGGCGGCAGCCGCAGCGGGAGGAGCTTTTAGCGTATAGGATTTGTGCTCGGCCGTATCCAAATCCGTCAGGGCACATTCCAGATTGGCGAGGCGGAGATCGGCTGCATCCAGAACGGATTGAACTCCAGCGAACACGACGGAGGGGCCTTTCTCAAGCACTTGTTCTCCGACGGTACGGCCAAGCATGATATCTCCCACAGCGACCAGTTGCACCTGCCCGCTTTGTGTGGAGGCAGGGACCGGTGTGGAGGTGGGCTTTTCAGGCGGTAAAGCCGTCGGCATAGACCTTGTGAAAGTCGCGGTGAGTACCGGTGTGACAGCAGTCAAAACAGGGTCAGGCTTTGCCACGGTGCTGCTGCATCCAGCGGCGGTGATGAACAAACCTAATAGCAACGCAAAATAAACAGGTGAAAGTCGCTTAAACATGATTGGATTGACTTTCCATTTGCATCTTCCAGAGGGTTTTCAAAAACGCCCCGCGCTGCTCGAATCCGGATTCGCCCAGGTCACTCATGCCAATATAGACGCGGCTCCGGCAGCGGCGTAACAAACCTCTGACCAGATTCGCCAGGGCAAGCTGGTTGGCGGCCTGCTCGTCAGCGTCAGTCCACGGCCGGTCACGGTCCCACCAACGGCTGAGCACATAAGGATGGGTGAGCGGGAGGACCAGGCGTTCCCACCAGCCATTGGAACCCGCATCCAGCCAGAATTGCACAGCGGCAGGCCGGTTCATCATCAGGAAAGTATACGCCGGAGCCAGCAGGACGCCCTGGCCGGGTTCGAATTTCCAGGCCTCGACATATTGGGCGGCTAGGAGACCATCTTGCAGCGTGGCCACAAATTCCCTGCCGATATCCAGGCTGCCAGGGTCAGCCTGCAGAGGTTCCATGGCGAGGCGGAAATTTTGAATGGACTCGATCAAACTGCTGGCGGTGCGAGCGCCATCATTATTGCGATGAAAACCGAAGCCTTTTTGGGAGAGGATCTCGCCAAACAACCGGCGCAGGAAATGGTCGAAAGGATCCGGGCCGGGTTGATGGCGGTAAGCTTCCAGCCATTGGCGCAGCCTTTCGTACAATTCTCCGAAGACAAAGGTAATCCGTTCCTGCACCTCCGTCCGGATGGCGTTAAAGCTTGAGAGAGAGAAATCCCGCTGGCGGTAGACGATCTCGGCCAACAACTGAGCCCTCACCAGGTCCATGCCTTCAATGGAATAGACGAGCGCATAGGCTATATCGAATTTGGTTGGGCGAAACCCCCAATCAGGATGGGCAAGTTCCGCCAGAGTCAGCAGGCATTGGCTGGCCGGTTCCTCGCGCAGGGAGCGGGAGGGCCGGTGCGAATGCCAGGGGAGACCCATTTCTTCCAGGCGGCTGCTGAGGGAGAAGCGGAGCGAATCGGAAAGGTAGGGTGCCAAAACGACGACCTCGGCAGGGGAACACTGTTCATCAGTAATAAGATGATGGATTTCCCCGGCTACCCAATCTATCATTTGAGGAAAGAAGTGAGCAGGTACTTCGGGAGGCGGCAAAATCAAAGCATTCAGACTCTGCGGAGTTATGGAGGCAGGTTGGTCGGGATAGAGCCTGGAGGCAAAGGCAGATTCCAATTCCTGTATCTCGGCTGAAGTCACAAAAGATTCGGTCAGTTCGGCGCGGGTCTCGCACAAGTCGCCCAGCCGCAAAGCCGAATGAGGGTCCGCACTCAGGAAGCTGCGATAACCTGCGTCCGAATCATGGATCACCAGGGACGAATCAAAGGCCGGCAGCCATTCGGAAATGAGGTCGTGGGCGACGGGGAAATCCTCTTCGACATTGTCATAGATCAGATGACGCATCTGGCCCGTCAGGTATTCAGAGCAAGCGGGTGTGCGCCAGAGGATCTTCCAGAAGATCTCCATCAGCAGGGAAAAATCGAGCAAGTTATGGTCCAAACAGAGCCGACGGAAGCGGATGGCGCATTCCTGGGCATCGGCGTAAACGCGCCTTTGGGAGGGATCGCCGACCCAGGCGCTGGACAACCTCTCACCGATCTCGGTGTGATCGAAGCCCACAGCTGCGGCTTTATCCAGGTTGTCGAGGACCTGGCTGTATAAGCGGTTGCGGTCGAGCCTGACCGAGGCAAAGTAGCCCTCATCCAAAAGGGGACGGACTACCCGCGCCATATAGTATTGGGCTGTTTCCACATTTAGATAAACGGGGGGAAGTTCGGGATGAATGAAGCCAGCGGCTTCACCGACCAAGGGCCAGAACAGGTCGACCATGCGACGGGCCAGACCACCGGCCGTGACCAGATTCACCTGCCCAACCGATCCCAGAGAAGGGGCTTCCAGGAGCTTCTCATAAGCCGCCCGCAGGGTCCGTTGGGGAGTGAGAACCAGGATGGTGTCAGCCCGCACGCCCCTGGACAGCAGGAGGCGCAAGTGTTCCACGCCGACAGTGGTCTTGCCACAGCCGGCCGGTCCGCTCAAGAAGACCCTGGAGTGGATGGAGGTTTCGAGAATGTGGAGCTGATTACCGGTAAGGTTCACGGGTCAAGATTAGCGGAAAGAAGAGGTTTTGTCAATCAGTAAATAAGGGAAAATATTCGTTTTCGTTTTGAGGAACAAAGGAGGAACGAATACTTACCCAATTCTGAGAATTGTTCCGGCGTATTTGGGAGATCGGACAGGCAGCCGGTAGTCGTTCCTCAGTATCGAAGGAGGAACGACTACTGCCGTAGAAGCTAAGCATCGATGTAGCATGGTGCCAGAGGAACCCACGGCATGCAATGGGGATCGGGGTGGTAATTGATAGGCAAGTTCCGGCATTGGAGTTCAGGTGACCTTATGAATAATATTCACGGAACCAAACAAGGCTGGATGAATAGAGAATATTGCCTCATTCACCTGCCCTTATTTTAGAACAAAAGTTCTAATTTGTCAAGGAATATTGTTGAGGTGCGGATATGAGTACGAACAATTTATTCAAAGGCAGTTGGAACACCCTCTTTGAACTTCCCAACCGACCTAAGTTTCGCTGAAGTCCTTTCATTGAGGTGTTTTTGCGGAGTTAAAGCCCTCACCCCTTACCCCTCCCCAAAAATCGGGGAGGGGAATTTATTGGCAAAATGGATATGGCGCAGCACTCTGTGCTGCGCCATATCCATTTTGCCATATACCTGCTTAATGTCCGATCTATTGTCCTAAGATCAGATATTGCCAAAAAGAGTATTGAATTTAATGCCTAGAAGGTTGGTTGGGCCGCAGAATCACGGCGATGAATAAAACCTTCGGGAGCTGGTTAAGCCAGCAGACAGACCTTTATTTCAGATTTTCCTCGAAGAAATGAGTCACCCGGACCCAGGCATCTTTGGCTGCCTCGGGTCTATAAGAGGTGGGGTCGACATCACGGAAAAAAGCATGGCCGGAATCGGGATAGACGATGACCTCATGGTGCACGCCGATCTTACCAAGCAACTGGTCGAATTGTTCGATGGTTCCCGCCGGGATGGAAACATCCTTGTCACCGAAGAGACCCAAGACGGGACTCTTGATGCCGCCCAGCCGGTCGAAGAGCTGCTGCATGCCTCCACCATAAAAGGTGCAAATGGCATCCAATGGTCTGGCGATGCCCAGCGCCAGAGACATGCGCCCGCCGAAGCAAAAGCCTACGCTGCCAATCTTGCCATTACAATCGGGATCATTTTTGAGCTCGTCATACACTTTCTGCAATAGCTCCGGAGCAATGGGGCCATATTTCGCCACCAATGAGGAGGCTTTCTGACTATCCCCAAGTTTGGCCAATTCGCCGTGGAAAAGATCGGGGGCAAAGGACAGATAGCCGATGGCTGCAAAACGGTCGGCGATGGATTTGGTTTGAACATCGAGACCCCACCACTCCTGGATGACAATCAAAGCCGGCCAAGGTCCCTTGCCTGAAGGTTTCGCCAGGTAACCGGAGACTGACCCCATTTGTGTTATTTTATTCATAATGCCTCTCAGGATTTATTTAGATTAATATGGTATTATTTATATGAATGGTAACCCCAGAAGAACCGGTTTGTCAAGCAGGAATTCCGGTTCATTCGAAATCGTTCCCATCAGGGAGTGAGATTTGCAAAGGAGGAAATAATGGCTTTCATTCTTCGAGTGATACACGATCTATATATCCAAAACCCGCATACGCTATTTGTACACTTTCCGATCGCCCTGTGCGGTTCAGCATTGTTCTTCATATTGCTGGCGCTATGGAAAAAGAGCGATACGCTCGAAAAGGTCGCTTTCGCCAATATTTCCCTGGCTTCGGTAAGCACTCTTGTTACCGGCGTAATGGGTATTCGAGATAATATTGTTTTCTACGGCGGCCAAGCCCCCAATCATTTGGCCAAAATCATCCTTGCAACCGTTTTGTTGGTGCTCACCAGTGTGACGGCCATCGTACGATGGCGCAACCCGAACCTTTTCCATAGCAGCGGAAAAGCCCTTTACGTCGCAGCCTATTTGGTCTGCTTTGGGATCGTGTCTGTGCTCGGATTCTTAGGCGCGGTCATCATATACGGCTTTTAATTCTCTCCCTATAATAAAAGGTTGCACCTGCAGCCTTTTCAGAGGATCACTAGCGGCGATCCTTTAGCTATGTAGATAGTCGAAAGTCTTTATAAAGGAAGAAGTTCTTCAGCATTATTCAATACACGGCGCCGAGGACGGCGCCTCGAGCACTTTTTTGTAAAATCTCTTTGATAAATTACTTACCCAGTTCACCTGGGGAGGCGGGTTTTTCACTTTCCAGGCAAAAGACAATATTGTCCAAGTAAATAAAAAGGTGACAGCCGCCCTGGACCGAGCATGATCCGTTTTCGGTTCATGGAAGCGACCATCACCTATATTCAATTTTTGTTTTTTCTTGCGTTATATACCAAGTTTCATGACCGCTTCGTCAGCTGACATATATGTCCCTTCAGGAAGATTCTCTTCCACCCACATGCGGGTAGAAGAAGGGACATGTTCCATCTTGTTGCAGCTTTCGATGATGGTCCTCTTGGAAGCGGGGTACATGATGTGATTCTGAAGATGGCTCATCAGCTCCTTCATCTCAGACTTATCCATCATACCGCTTTGTTCCATCTTTTTAGCCATAGGATTCACCTCCTTTCTTCTCCGGGGAAGCCTCCCCGTGGTTTGGATAAAAGTGATTATAGCATAATATGACAATACTTACCTTAATAATCCATGTAACAAATATTAGAAATTTCTTATCAAACTACCGTTGACATGCGTGCCCCTCGCATGTATAATATCGTCCGCTTCTGCCCTGGCAGGTTGCCGGGGCAGCCGTTTGTTCTTATCCCGGCTTCCCCGCCTGCCGGCGTAGGGACCAGATCCAGAAGGCCTTCAGGCTGAAGATCCGGCCCGTATCGCAGGTAAGGTGGTGAAGCGAAGACCAGGAGTAAAAGATGAAGTATGCAATTGTTGAAAGTGGCGGCAAGCAATATCGTGCCGTCGAAGGCGGCACCATCGAAGTGGACCGCCTGCCGGTGGAAACCGGCACGAGCGTCAAACTTGAGCAGATCCTGCTGATCGCGGATGGGGAGAACGTCACCGTCGGCACACCAATCGTCAAGGACTTTCCAGTCTGGACCACAGTTCTCGAGCACTTCAAGGGCGAGAAAGTGACCATCTTCAATTACAGCCCGAAGAAGCGCATTCGCGTAAAGACCGGTCACCGCCAGAACTATACCCGTCTATCGGTGGAGCAAATCGGCGGAAGCGAGTTCGTGAAGAAGGAACCTGTCAAGAAGGCAGAGAAGGTCGTTGAAGCGAAGGCTGAGGCGGAAACAAAGAAGGTAAAAGCCGAACCAGCCAAGAAGCCGGCTGCAGCAGCTAAGAAAGCTACTCCGAAGACGGCAAAGAAACCGGCGCCTAAAGCGACCACCAAAGCGACGAGCGCTGCCTCGGCGAAGAAGACGACGGCGACCAAGCCTGCGGCCAAGAAGGCCACCACGAAAGCGGCTCCCAAAAAACCGGCTGCGAAAAAGCCGAGCGAGAAAAAGTAGAGAGTGAGGTAACCATGGCACATAAAAAAGGCGGCGGTTCCAGCCGTAATGGACGCGATTCGAATTCCCAACGCCTGGGTGTAAAAATGTTTGCGGGTCAGCATGTGCTTTCCGGCAATATTATTGTGCGGCAGCATGGCACCCGCCTCCTGCCCGGCCTGAACGTGGATGTAGGCAGGGATGACACTCTTTTTGCTACAGCGGAAGGCGTGATCGTTTGCGATGTCGTCAAAGGACGCAAACGTATAAATGTAATGCCGGTTGAAAAATAAATCCGGCGAAAGGATCTGGAAACACTATGAAGCAAGGTATTCATCCGACCTATTACACGGACGCAAAGGTAACATGCGCTTCCTGTGGCAATACCTGGACAACTGGTTCGACCAAGAAAGAAATCCACGTCGAAATTTGTTCAAACTGCCATCCCTTCTTTTCCGGCGAGAGCGCCCGCATGGTGGACATCGAAGGACAGGTGGATCGCTTCTATAAGAAGCTGCAGGTCCGCCAGGCTTATGTCGAAGACAAGAAAACGCGAGCCGAATCCAAGGTGTCGCCGAAACGGCCGATTGCAGAACTAGAACTAGGCAACCGCCCCACTTCTGCGTTAGAAAGAGCTGGCATTACAGAAGTCGGACAGTTCCTGGCGAAACTCAGCCAAGGCGAGGCAGCCGTTCTATCCATCGAAGGTTTTGGCCGCAAATCGTTGATCGATATCAAGAAGAAATTGCGCGGCCTCGGTTATGAACTCCCCGAAATGGTGGAAACTCCAGCTGCCTAGGGCTTGTCGAAAATCGATAATCAGGTAAACTTAACCAGCAGATGCGAGCCTTGCATCTGCTGGTTTGATTTTTTTGCAGCCCTTTCCGCCCTTCAAAGAACAAACAATATCAGGAAAGAGGTCATGGGCAATACAACCGAGGAGAATATGGCCCCCCACATACACGGTTCAGTTGAAGTTATTTGCGGATCAATGTTCAGTGGAAAGACCGATGAACTCATCCGGCGTTTGCGACGGGCGACCATTGCCCGCCAGCATGTGCAGGTTTTTAAGCCTGCCATTGACATGCGTTATGCAGTTGAAAAAGTCACCTCCCATGCAGGGACCGATTTCGCCGCCATACCCATTGGCAAATCGACCGAGATACGCCAGCTGCTGGATAAAGAGGCGACGGTGGTTGCCATCGACGAAGCCCAGTTCTTCGATGAAGAGATCATCCAGATCGTCGAAGAACTGGCTGATAAAAATATCCGGGTCATAGTGGCAGGATTGGATACGGATTTTCGAGGTGAGCCTTTCGGTCCGATGCCTGTGCTGATGGCGCGAGCGGAACACGTGGAAAAACTCCAGGCCATCTGCATGGTCTGTGGAGAGCCAGCCTCGCGGACCCAGCGGCTGGTCAATAACAAGCCCGCCCGTTATGACGACCCGGTGGTTATCGTGGGCGCAGCGGAATTATATGAAGCCCGCTGCCGTGCCCATCACGAAGTCCCGCGTTAACGGCATCAGTACCTTTATAGAATGAATGTAGACGAAGGGACCGTTCAGGTCAGAATAACAACAGGAGCCGAATATGCAGGACTACAAAGAGATCATCGCAGAAATCCTGATTGACGAAGCCACGCTCCAAAAACGTGTCCAGGAGTTAGGCGCTCAAATCAGCCATGATTTCGAGGGGCAGGATCTTCTTCTCATCTGCATTCTAAGAGGCGGGATCGTATTCATGGTGGACCTCATGCGCCACATCACCGTCCCGCACGCGGTGGACTGCATGGCGCTTTCTTCTTATGGGGTGGGGGGGCGCGCCTCCAGTGGTAACATCCGCATGAGCCTAGATTTGCAGACCAACATCGAGGGAAAAAATGTGCTACTGGTGGAAGATATTGTAGACAGCGGGCACACCCTCTTTCATGTCCTGGAAATGCTCGAGACACGCCGGCCCAAGAGTCTGAAGGTTTGCGCGTTGCTGGACAAAGAAGAGCGCCGCGAAATCTTTATCCCCATCCACTATCGCGGCTTCAGTATTCAAAATAAATTTGTCTTCGGTTATGGCTTAGACCTGGACGAGTATTACAGAAATCTACCTTTTGTCGCCGTGGTTGACCTGGATAAATATAAACCGGTCACGGAATAACCTGCGTACGCCCGGCTTGAATAAGGAATGCCATGCAAGACTATCATGATTTTATAGATGAAGTATTGGTGGATGAGCAGACCATTGAAAAGCGTGTAGCCGAACTTGGAGCGCAAATCAGCCATGATTACGACGGTGAAGAATTACTGGTCGTTTGTTTACTGCGGGGCGGGATCACCTTTGCGGCAGACCTGACCCGTACCATGACCATCTCGCATACGTTGGACTGCATGTCGCTCTCGTCCTACGGGGTAGGCCACTATGCCACCAGCGGCAATGTGCGGGTTAACCTGGACCTGTTGACGAATATCGAAGGCATGAATGTCCTCCTCGTCGAAGATATCGTGGACAGCGGGCGCACCCTGGCGCATGTCCTGCAAATGCTACGCACGCGTGAACCGAAGAGTCTGAAGGTCTGCGTCCTGCTGGATAAGAAATACCGGCGGGAGGTGCCTGTGGAGGTGGACTACGTCGGTTTTGACGTGCCCGACAAATACGTTTTTGGCTATGGCATCGATATCGACGAGCATTATCGCCACCTGCGTTTCATTGCATCGGTTGATCTGAAAAAATATAAGAAAGACCAATAGAGTTTTTTGAAGGTAATATAGTGGGAGAAAAAGATAGTTCTTATGCCGGTCGCTGGGTAGCACGCCTACGCGGCCGAATTGTCGCCCAGGGCGGCACACCGGATCAGGCACGCCGGGCAGCACAATCCCGCTACAAAGAGATCCCTGAAGTGGTTTTTATGCCGACAGCTATGCCATTAATCTTCTCTCCGCTGGTTGACTCCATCCGGGCGGTTTTACCGGCCGACCTGACCGTTTACCTGGTGGGTGGTGCAGTGAGGGACGCTTTCCTGGGTCGAAGCACACACGACCTCGACTTTACCCTGGAAGGTGAGGCGATCAAGCTTGCCCGAGGGATTGCCAACGCGTTGAAAGCGGATTTTTATCCGCTGGATGCCGAGCGGGATACCGGGCGCGTGATCGTGACGGATACAGATGGCTCACGCACTCTGCTTGACTTTGCCGCTTTCCGCGGCGGGGATCCTTCGACGGGCTCGGGACCAAGCCTGGAAACGGACCTGGCGGGCCGTGATTTTACCGTCAACGCCATTGCCTATAACCTATCCGATAACACGATCCACGATCCACTCGGCGGAGTGGTTGATCTAAAAGAGAAAAGGCTCCGGGCCTGTTCTCCGACAGCAATCACAGATGACCCATTGCGGATCCTGCGCGGAATCCGGCTGGCGGCTGCATTCGGATTCCATATCCTACCGGAAACACGGACAATGATGAAGGAAGCTGCCGGCCTGTTGGACAAGATTTCAGCGGAACGGCTGCGGGATGAATTATTCCGTATATTGGACGGTCCAAAGCCGGCGGCCTGTTTGCGAAGCCTGGATTTGTTGGGCGTACTGGAAAAGGTCCTGCCTGAACTAGCGGCTCTAAAAGGGGTCGAACAAGTCCCGCCACACGTCCACGATGTGTGGGAACACACGCTCTCCACGGTCAATCACCTGGAATCCATCCTGGCCGCCCTGAGGCCCAATTACAACCCTGACAAAGCCAGCGATTGGTACAATGGCTTACTGGTGCTGCAGATCGGCCGCTACCGCCAACAATTGAATGAGCATCTTTGCGTCCCATTGATCACCGGCCGTACCTTGCGTAGTTTGCTCTTCCTGGCAGCGGCTTACCACGATGTAGCCAAACCTCAAGCCAGGGAGATGGGTGAAAACGGGCAGTTCCGTTTTTGGGGCCACGACCAGCAGGGAGCGGAAATAGCCGTCAATCGTGGCCGCCTGCTGGTGCTCAGTAATGATGAACTACACCGACTGGAAACCATCATTCAAGGCCATATGCGCATCCATTTCCACACCAACCGGCTGGTGCGGGAAGGCAAGTCCCCTACGCGTCACGCCATTTACCGTTACTTTCGCGATAATGGTCCGGCAGGTGTGGATATCTGCCTGCTTACGCTGGCGGACCTGCGCGCCACCTACGAGGAAAGCCTGCCTCAGGAAACCTGGGCAGCCTGCCTGGAGGTGATCCGGATGATGCTGACAGCCTGGTACGAAAAACACGAAGAGCAGGTGGCACCGACCCCTCTGGTGGATGGAAATGACCTGATCAGTGAATTCAGCCTGCAGCCCGGACCGAAACTAGGCAAATTGCTCGAGGCGATCCGGGAAGCGCAGGCAGCCGGTGAAGTATCCACCCGGGAGGAGGCGCTGGTGCTGGCGCGTAAACGTCTGGAGGCGAGGAAATAGGATGAACACCGTCGTATTCGATCTTGAAACGCAGAACCTATTCGAGGATGTGGGCGGGAGGGCCAATATAGGCGCGCTGAGGGTCTCCTGCGCGGTCACCTGGTCATCAGTCCGGAATGATTTCGCAGTGTACTGGGAGGAGGATATCCCCGCGCTCATCGTCGAGTTGAAAACCGCCGGCAGAGTGATCGGCTACAACCTGAAAGGCTTCGACTACGAAGTCCTCAGACCTTATGCCCCCAATGAGCGATTGCAGTTCCTACCGACGCTGGATATCATGGATGATCTCTTCCACACGCTCAGTTTCCGCCTCCCGCTGGACTCGGTGGCGCGAGCTACACTCGGAGATACCAAATCTGCCACGGGACTCCAGGCGGTGGAATGGTGGCGAGCGGGCGAACTGGAAAAATTGGCCGATTACTGCAAAATGGATGTGGATGTAACCCGGCGCATATACGATTTTGGATGTGAATTTGGTTTTGTCCAATACTATACGAGATTGGGCAGCAAGCAGAAAGTAAAGGTAAATTGGAAATGCTGACAACAACCGTTAATGGTAATTCAATTGCTTATGAACGCGGCGGCAAGGGCAAGACGATAGTTCTCGTCCACGGTTACCCCCTCGACCATACGATCTGGGGACCGCTCGTGGCGCTGCTCGAAACCAGGGCGGATGTGATCATGCCGGATCTGCGCGGATTCGGCGAGTCGGCTGTTCCACAGGCGGATTACCGGCTCTCCGACCTGGCAGCCGATCTTCTGGCATTGCTGGACGTATTAAAGATCGATCAGGCTGTCATCGCCGGCCATTCCATGGGCGGGTACGTGGCCCTGGCTTTTGCGCACGCGTATCCCGGCAGGACCCTGGGGCTTGGACTGGTCTCTTCACAGGCATTGGCCGATTCCCCCGAACGAAAAGCCGCACGCTATAAGGAAGCCGAAGGTGTTTTAGCCAACGGAGTCGGAGAGGTGGCCACCGGTATGTCCGGCAAACTGACGGCGAATACCGGTTTACAAGCCAAAATGAAGGAGCTCATTTTACGCCAATCCCCCCAGGGGCTGGCGACGGCTTTGCGGGCGATGGCCGAACGGCCCGACTCGACTCCATTCCTGCCGGAATTCGATTTTCCGGTGGCCATTGTCCATGGACTGGCGGATGGGCTCATCCCGATCGAACGGGCCCGGGAGGTGCGGGCGAAGGTGAGGAAAGGCTACCTGGTGGAGATCGAAGGCACTGGTCATTTACCGATGATCGAAGCGCCTCAATCCACTGCAGGGGAACTACTCAAACTGATCGTTTGAGGCGGGTTACCTGCACTGGCAACTGAAAATAAGAAAAGCCGGACTTTGTCATGAAGTCCGGCTTTTAATCCAGTGGTCAAATATGAATGGGGGAGGTCCTACCCATCCCGATATTCATCAGGGGAAATTTTTCTTAATTCAACCGGCCACTTTTCCAACGACGGCCGTATCTTCCAGCACCGGTTCATAGAAACAGCGACAACCATTCCCATTGGAACAGCCTTCGTGGGGCAGGCGAGGCACTTTATTCTTGGGGTAGGTTTTCAAGAGCTCATAGCAATGGGGACAGGCATCGCCTGCGACCGAGATCCGAATTAATCTGACGCGGGGGTTTTCCTGCAGATGCTTGAGCGCAACGGAGGTAACGGAGAACTCGCTTAATTTCACACCGCAATGGATACAAGTCAGGGCATTGTCAGGGGATGAAGCATTACATACCGAACACGTCTGCATGGTTTCCTCCAGGTTTTCATTCTATTTTACCGCGCTATAAATGAATAGCACGAGTGGAGACTTGCGCTATTCATGAGAGGAAGGAGAGAATCAGATGATTGATCAGGATTTAGGGTGTCACTTGTAGATCAAGGAACACCAATCAAATTTTCACACCGTAGTTCATAAATCAGACAGGCAGAGGAGAAGTCCCAACAAGCAAAGATTTCTCAGGTTTTTTATCCGTGGTGGCCCGCCGGTTAAGATTGTTCAAATGAGCCAGCAGAACCCCGCTCGGAACGGGCTTGACGAGGTAGTCATCGGCTCCGGCATCCAGTGCGCTGGCGACCATGCCCGGGCTATCCAGCGCTGAAAGTATCAAAATTGGCACCTTGCTAAAGGAACGAACTGATGCGCAGACTTGCCAACCATCCATGCCGGGCATCATGAGATCCAGGATGACCACATCAGGTGAAATCTCGCGGATCAAGCGGATACCTTCCTCGCCGGAATTCGCCTTATAGGCATCGTGGCCGCGGGATCTCAGCAGCAAGGTGAGCAGCTCGGTCAGAGCGGGATCATCATCGATGGTAAGCACTTTTAGAGTCATTCTATCTCCATGTGACTGGAATAATATTATCTCAAGAAGAAGGGAATGTGCTTTGCAGATTGTTTACAGATTGCGGATTTTCCTGCAATACCCCTGTAATCTCTCTGTAATATCCCGGTGGAGAAATTGATTAGACCTCAAAGACCAACTTTCAAAAGCCCGTGGAGTTTGTGGTAAACTTATCGATTGGTGCGTTTTAACCAGAAGAATCCCTGAACTCATAATTCACTCATTAGGAGAAGAAAATGGCTAAGAAATGGGTATATTTATTTGAAGAGGTCGCCCAAGCAGAAAAATACACCGGTTCCTGGGAGGGCGTGCGCGGCCTCCTGGGAGGCAAAGGCTCCGGCCTGGCTGACATGACGCGGGCAGGGGTACCGGTCCCTCCAGGTTTCACCGTAACCACCGAAGCCTGTAATGAATTCCGCAAGACCGACAAATTCCCCGAAGGCCAGTGGGACCAGATGCTGGAAGCCCTCAAAGTGGTTGAGAAGCAAACCGGAAAGAAATTCGGCGATCCATCGAATCCGTTGTTGGTTTCCTGCCGGTCGGGGGCGAAGTTTTCCATGCCAGGCATGATGAATACCATCCTCAACATCGGCCTGAATGACCAGGTGGTGGAAGGCCTGATCAAACTGACCAATAATCCCCGTTTCGTATGGGATTCGTACCGCCGACTGGTGGAAATGTTTGGAACCACAGTCTTCAACCTGGATGATGAAGTATTCGAGCACCCGATGACCGAATATAAGGCCAAGAAGGGTTACAAACTCGACACCGAGATGACCGCCGATGATTGGAAGATCCTGGTCGGTACCTTCAAGGAAGTCTATAAAAAGAACATCAAATCGGATTTTCCCGCAGGATGTGTACAAGCAGATGGAACTGGCCACCAAGGCCGTGTTCGAATCTTGGATGGGAAAGAAGGCCATGGATTACCGCAAGGCCACCAGCATCTCCGATGACCTGGGCACCGCCGTCAATATCGTGACGATGGTCTTCGGCAATATGGGCGATGACTCTGGCACCGGCGTAGCCTTTACCCGTAACCCCTCCACCGGTGATAAGAAGATGATGGGAGATTACCTGCTCAATGCCCAGGGCGAAGACGTCGTGGCCGGTATCCGCAATACAGACCAGATCGAGAATCTCGTAAAGACGATGCCGGAAGTCTATCATCAGTTCATGGACATCACCGGCAAACTTGAGAAGCATTACAAAGATATGCAGGATGTCGAGTTCACCATCGAGCGCGGTAAACTCTGGATGCTCCAGACCCGTAACGCCAAGCGTACCGCCAAGGCGGCGATTAAGATCGCCACAGATATGAAAAACGAGGGGCTAATCTCAAAAGAAGAAGCTGTATTGCGCGTTAGTTCTGAAGTTGTAGACATGCTACTCCACCCACAGTTCGACGAGAAGGCATTGAAGGCGGCCATGTTCTACGCCAAAGGCGTGAACGCCTCACCGGGCGCAGCGGTTGGCCAAGTATATTTTGATGCTGACACCGCTGAGCGTATGGCCAAGGAAGAAAAGCAAAAAGTCATCATGGTACGACCCTTTACCAAGCCGGACGATGTGCATGGAATGATCGCTTCCCAAGGCGTGTTGACCAGTGAAGGCGGCGCCTCCTCGCACGCCTCAGTGGTCGCCCGCCAGTTCGGCATCCCCTGTGTCGTCGGCGCCTCGATGATCAAGATCGACCTTGAGAAGCGGGTCATGGAAGTGGACGGCACTGCTGTCAAGGAAGGCGAATGGATCTCCGTGGACGGCACCACCGGCAAGGTCTACGTTGGCAAGATCCCGACCGTAGAAGCCAAGATCGAAGAGCAGACCGATCTGCTGACACTGCTTAATTGGGCGGATGAAATTGCGGCCAGCAAGGATATCCGCACCCTGCCCGATGGCCGCAAAGCCCCCGGCGTACAGGTGTGGGCCAATGCAGATTATCCCAAAGACGCCCAGCGAGCCCGTTCTTACGGCGCCAAGGGCATCGGCCTTTGCCGGACCGAGCACATGTTCTTTGAGACCGAACGCCTGCCGATCGTCCAGAAGATGATCCTGGCGGACACCAGTGAAGAACGCACCAAGCAACTCAACCTGCTTCTACCGACCCAAAGGAAAGATTTCGACGGTCTATTCGAGGCCATGAACGGCTATCCGGTCATTATCCGCTTGATCGATCCGCCGCTGCATGAATTCATGCCCGATGAAGAAAAGCTCCTTGAAGAAGTCATCACCATGCGCGTCAAGGGCGAGACCAAGGGCTTGCAGGAAAAAGAGAGCCTGTTGGCTGCCATCAAAGGCCTGCACGAATCCAACCCAATGATGGGATTACGCGGTGTCCGTTTGAGCATCGTTATGCCCGAAATTGTCGAGATGCAGGTACGAGGTATCTTCGAAGCCGCGGCGGATTGCACTCTGCGCGGGATTGTCGTCCATCCCGAGGTTATGATCCCCCTGACCGGAACCGTGAAGGAATTGGAGTGGATCCAGCCCCGCCTGGTGCGTATTGCCAAGGCGGTAATGGAAGAGAAGAAGGTCAACTTCACCTATAAATTTGGAACCATGATCGAAATCCCGCGTGCGGCTGTAACCGCCGGCGAGCTGGCGAAACTGGCCGAGTTCTTCTCCTTCGGGACCAACGACCTGACCCAGATGACCTTCGGTTATTCACGAGATGATGCCGAGCGCAACTTCCTCATCACATACGTGGCTGAGGGCATCCTGCCCAAGAACCCGTTCCAGACCATTGACCGGGACGGCGTGGGCCGCTTAATGCAGATTGCCGTCGATGAAGGCCGCAAGACCCGCCCAGATTTGGAAGTGGGCATCTGCGGTGAGCACGGCGGTGATCCCAACTCGATCGAATGGTGCCATATCATCGGCAACAACTACGTTTCCTGTTCGCCCTTCCGTGTCCCGATTGCCCGACTGGCAGCGGCCCACGTGGCTTTGAAGTACGCCGGCAAGAAATTAGCCGAAGACAAATAGTGTTTCACTAGACGTTCCTTACAGGGGTGTACGTTGGTACACCCCTGTTCGTTATATCACTGTAATACTATTTAGTATCTTAAAGGTATATAGTTCGCTTTGATGCTACCTTACAATCCATTTAATGGTCTTGAACATATAGATTTCACTTTTTCGGGGGCGAAGCCGGCAGCCTTGCTCGTCCATGGTTTCCCCGGAACACCTGCAGAAATGCGACCGCTGGCCAACGCGCTTAATGAGCGCGGCTGGACGGTGAGAGGGCTATTGCTGCCCGGATTCGGGTCCGACCTGGATACACTGCCAGCCCGCCGGGCTGAAGATTGGATAGGGGCGGTAAAGAATGCCTTGCTCGAATTAAGGGCAGAGCATAACCCGGTCATGCTGGTCGGAAATTCCATGGGAGCGGCGCTTTCATTACGCGTGGTTGAGCAAGTCCCGATCGATGGTTTGGTGATCCTCTCTCCGTTTTGGAGGCTAGCCTCAGCGGCCTGGCTGTTGCTGCCGCTTGTACGAAAGATCATTCCCTCTTTAAAGCCGTTCCGCTTGATGAAGATCAATTACAAGGACTCCAACGTCCGCGCCATCTTGCGAAAGTTTTTTCCGCGGATGGATCCGGATGATCCGATGGACCAGCAGGAGATGCGTGAGTTCAAACTGCCTTTAGGTATGTTTGATGAGATCCGCCGGGCAGGGGCGTTTGCTTACAGGGCGGCTGCGCAGGTGAAAATTCCGGTGCTGGCCGTCCAGGGTACGCGGGATACACTTGCCAGGAAAAGTATGACCCGGCTTTTGCTAAGGCGGTATGCCGGACCGGTCAATTACGCAGAGGTCCAGGGCGAACATGACCTGCTGGATATTACTCAACCCGTCTGGAATTATGTGCGCTCCCTCGTATTGGGGTTCGCCGGCATGCTGGAATTAGATGCCAAACCAACTGCTTCTCGCATAAATAACTAAACCCACGTTGACCAAATTACTCGCATATACCGTGTTTTCAAGTTAGATATTTACGCAGTATTCTGGAATATTTAGGGCAACAGCGAATACCAAAGACCCGGCTTCACCAGCAACCGGGTCTTTTTTATTACATTGGTGTACAATCGTCCCAGAGGAAATTCCCATGGAGCATTTGCCAATCGATGCCAATCGTGATGCAATACCCATCCGCCTGTTCAAATCCAATTTCATGGAATTTTTTACCCATATCACACCGGCGGTAGTGACCGGTTTCTGGACTCCCATTATTGGCCTTTTCCTTGTCTATGCAATCATTAAGAGTCCCCGGTCGTTCCTTATCTACATACCAGTTGGCTTTATTGCCGGATTATTTCTGTGGACCTTTGCAGAATATACACTGCACCGCTTCCTGTTCCATCACAAACCCACCACCCCGCGCCAGGAACGCATTTTCTTCCTTTTTCATGGGATCCATCATGCCCAGCCACAGGTGAAGACGCGTTTGGTCATGCCTTTTCCGGTTTCGTTACCACTTGCAGCGATGTTCCTGGGTTTGTTCTACCTAATTCTGGCGGTTTTACTCAAAGCCCCGCAGTGGGTTGCGCCGCTCATGGCCGGGTATATCACCGGTTACCTTATATATGATCTGACCCATTATGCCACGCATCATTTTCCGATGCGCGCAGGCTATGCAAAATTCTTGAAGCGTTATCACATGCAGCATCACTATAAAGACCCCGCCACACGTTTCGGGGTCAGTTCGCCCGTGTGGGATTGGGTCTTTGGAACGATGGGGGTTGAATGACCGCATGGATGCAATAGAGGCTATTGTCAGCAGGCACTCGGTCGCAAAGGTCAAGCCCGAGCCTTTGCCTCGTGACCTGATCGAAAAATTACTACATGCGGCGGTCCAGGCTCCCAACCATTACCGGGTGCGACCCTGGCGTTTTGTAGTTTTATCGGGGAAAAGCCGGGTTGCATTGGGCGAAGTGATGGCGCAATCACTCAAGAAAAATAATCCGGATTTGCCGGAGTCAGCCATGGAAATCGAACGGGCCAAGCCGTTGCGCGCGCCTGTCCTGATTGCAGTAGGTGTGGACAAACCGGCCGATACGAGGATCCTGGAGATTGAAAATATCTGCGCGGTGGCTGCTGCAGTGGAAAACCTGTTGCTGGCTGCGCACGCGGAAGGCCTAGGAGCCATGTGGCGCACGGGAACGGCGGTGCGCAATGCGGATGTCAAGAAATTCCTTGGCTTTACCGCCGACCAGGAACTGCTCAGTTTTATGTATATCGGCTATGAGGATCAGTCTGTCCCCCCGGCAGAACGCCCGTCGTTCGAAGACCGAACCACCTGGATGGATTAAATTTATTAGGGGAGCGATCGAAGAAAAAATAGCGAGGGGATTCCCGGTCAACCTTGATTCACAATTGGCTGGAAGGAGTATTCGGGTGCAAAATTTCCTGGTTAGCCTGGTCAGCTTCCTGGAAAATCTTCGTGACTTCCGCTTTTATCTCGGTAGTGGCGCTGGGAGTCTTGGGGATGAATTTGACCAGGTCACGCGCGTCCTGCAAGTGAGCCTTGACCTGGGCAATGTAGGAAAAGTCATTCCGGCCGAGGAGGGCAGGTATCGGCAGGTCACGAGCTTTTTGGATTAAGGCCCGCGCCTTTTTAATGCGTTCAGCAGCAGGAATTAATCGGGACATGGAAACTCCTTTTCACATGCAGACAACTCATTGATCAGAATGGTAAGGCCCCACCTCTTTTCCTTGAATTATACCAACCTGCTTCCAGCCAATGCATGACCGGCTGATTCCAAATATAATTGAGTGTATCCGCAATAACGCCGCTTTGAGGCGACCCGGAGATGTAATCTCATAATGACGCATTTAAGAAGGAGAATTAATGAAACGCCTGGCCTTAGTTATCCTCATCGCAATCCTATTCGTCGCCTGTACTCCTGCAAAGCCAACAGCCACTCCAACAGCTGCATCTACACCAGCTGCTTCTACACCAATCCCATCCCAAACAGAAACTCCGACTGAAACGGTCCTGCCCACGCCTGTGCCAGGTGAGTTGTACGTGGATCCTGGCCATGACCTTGGACCGATCAGCCCATATATTTTTGGCTCCAATTACAGTATGTATGGAGCCGTGCCGGCTGAAAGTGTGCAAGCCGCGCTGGATTCCCACGTGACGGCCTTACGCTGGCCAGGCGGGCAATGGGGCAATGCCAATGACATCCTGACCTTTAACCTGGATATGTTCATTACTTTCTGTAAGCAAATGAATGCCTTACCTACCATCAGCGTACGCTACCAGGGTGGAACGCCTGAAAAGGCGGCTGAATTGGTACGCTATGCCAATATCGAGAAAGGCTACAAGATCACCTACTGGAGCATTGGCAACGAACCGGATTACGAGATGGAGGAGGGCAAGAAGATCAACCCGGCAGACTTCAACCCGCGCTGGCGCGCCATTGCCCTGGCGATGAAGGCGGTGGATCCAACGATCAAGATCATGGGACCTGAGCTTTCTCAATGGGGCTCAAGCATTGCCAAGACAGCCAAATATCCACCCATCGATACTCCCGCACCCACACGCCAGGACTGGATGACCGAGTTTCTGAAGGCGAATGGAGATCTGGTCGATATCGTCGCCGTACACCGCTATCCCAAGTACGCCTCCACCAGCCCGATCCCGATCACACCAGCCCGTTTGCGCGAGAACACGGTGGAATGGAACCAATATGTCATTTATCTGCGCAGCGTCATCCACGAGATCACCGGGCGGGACCTGCCAGTGGCATTCACTGAGGTCAATTCGGACCCAACCCCGGGTTTGGTGGGGGGCCGCGCCTCTCCCGATTCATTCTATAATGCCATCTGGTACGCGGATGTGCTGGGCCGGCTTATCCAGGAAAAAGTGTTCATGGTCAACCAGTGGGTCTTTGCGTACCGTACGGGTGGATTGGGGTTGATCTTCGGGAGTGAATTGCGGCCTACTTATTACGTTTTCCAAATGTACAACCACTTTGGAAGCGAACAAGTTTTGGCCAATTCCGGCGTGGAATATGTAACTATCTATGCGTCCAAACGGGAAGATGGCACATTGACGATCCTGGTCATTAACCTTACGGATTCAGAACAGCAGATTCCCCTCAAAGTCGAAGGGAAAGCCCTCTCCACTGCCGAAGTGTGGCTATTCGATGCGGAACATAATGCAGTTGACCTGGGCCAACAATCATTTCCAGCGGATGGTAAACTGATTTTGCCGGCTCAATCCATCACATTGTACGCAATTGGCAATTAGAACAGTTTTAGTGCAGAAAAAACGACCTCAAAAAGTGCGCCATCTAAAGATGACGCACTTTTTGAGGATTTTTAAGGTAATTGATACTTGACTTTCTGTATCCTCCGTGCAATAATGTAACCGGTTACCCAAACATGGTTGATTGACTATACAAACATACTTTATGACCAAACGGTCCGATTCGATCACAATTCGTGATGTTGCCAAACAAGCAGGGGTGTCTGTGGCAACAGTGAGCCGTTTTATTAACCAAAATGCTCCCGTTTCGAATGAAATTTCAACCAAAATACAACAGGTGATGAAGGACCTCGAATACGTGCCACTCCTGGCGGCGCGGCAGCTTGCCACCAGGAAAACCGGCACCATCGGGTTGCTTTCATTTACCGTGGAATACGGCTTCTTTGGACCCCTGGTGGCAGGCCTTGAGGAAGTTTTAAAAGAGAATGGATATAATTTACTCATCGCCACCATACCTAATGAATCGAAAGATAGAGTCTCCCCGATCGGACCACATAACGCCGATGGTGTGGTGATATTCTCGAATACTTTGGATGAAGACCGGCTGGCTGAGTGGTATCAAATGCAATTTCCGATGGTGCTTGTTCACCGGACCACCCCTGCCACTTCTCCCATCCCATGTGTAAATGTTGAAAATATCGATTCTTCTCAAAAAATAGTAAACCATTTGATCGAAACTCACGGCCGGACGAGAATTATGTTTGTCCGGCCGCCGGGTTATCAGGAAGACGCGCATTACCGTGAGATGGGTTACGAAGCTGCATTAAAGGCTCATTCCATTACACCTGACCCCGGATTGATCGTCGGAGGTAATTACGATCGAAAGAATGCCCGCCAAACGATGGAACAATTTTTTTTGAATGATCCTCCCAAATTTGATGCAGTCTTTGCGGGCGATGATGACCTGGCGGCGAGCGTCATCAGCGCCCTCCGGAATGTAGGTCTGAACGTACCCGAAGATGTTTCCGTTGTCGGTTTTGACGACCAGCGTTTTGCATCGCTCCTGGTACCGGGGCTGACCACCATCCACGCACCCACCGAAGAAGTGGGGAAAGTGGCCGGAAGGCAGCTTTTAAGACTATTGCAATGCCAAGAGGTGGAACAGGAAACTGTTTTACCGACGAATATCATGATCCGGCAATCCTGCGGCTGCTCGATCGAACCTTAAAAAAACGGTGTGATTTAAAAAAGAGATATAATAGCCGAGATTAAGATATAATTAATGACTGGAAAGGAGGTGAACGCCGCGGACGAAAGTATATTTTCTTGGGTTTTTAGATCCTATTCAAACCTTCTAGTAACCAAAAATTTTGAGGAGAAGAAGTAAAATGAAAAAGCAACTGATTGTTTTGGCCGCCATCGTTATGGCTGCCAGCATGATTTTGGCAGCATGCGGCCCCGCTGCAACGACCGCTGCTCCCGCGACTGCCGCTCCTGCGACCGCCGCTCCTGCGACTGCCGCTCCTGCGACCGCCGCTCCTGCGACCGCCGCCCCCGTGGGCCCGGCCGTTCAGATCCGCTGGTTCATCGGTGTCGGAACTGGTGCTGATCCCGCCCAGGTCACCATTGAGCAGAGCGTGGTCGATGACTTCAATGCTTCCCAGAATGCAATCCATCTGGCCATGGAAATCATCCCGAATGCTTCCGCTCGTGACACTCTCGCGACCGAAATCGCCGCTGGCGCTGGTCCTGACATTGTCGGTCCTGTAGGCTGGATTGGCTCCAATGGATTCGGCGGCCAATGGTTGGACATTGCTCCTTACCTGCAATCCACCAACTATGACAGCAGCAAGTTCGAAGCTGCCCTGACGAAGATGTACCAGACCGATGAAGGCACTGTTGGTTTGCCCTTCGCTGTGTATCCCTCCGCCATTTACTACAACACCAAGCTCTTCACCGAAGCTGGCGTAAATCCGCCTCCTGCCAAATACGGCGATAAGTACACTATGCCCGATGGCACTGCGGTCGACTGGAATTGGGACGCTTTGATGAAAGTCGCCCAGATGCTCACCATCGATTCCGCTGGCAAGACCGCTCTTGACGCTGGTTTTGATGTTACCAAGGCCGTCCAGTACGGTTTCTCCTTCCAGTGGGAAGGTCACCCGAACTATTGGGGCACCTTCATGTCCAATGGTGGCCAACTTTTGGTCCCCGGTGGCTCCAAGGGTACTTATGCCGCAGCGATCCCCGATGGCTGGAAGCAAGCCTGGCAGTGGGTCTATGATGGCATTTGGGGCAAGCAGCCCTTCATCCCGAACGGCGCAGTTGCCGGTGGTGCCGACTTCGGCAGCGGCAACGTCATGGCCAGTGGCAAGGTTGCCATGAGTGACATGCCGTCCTGGTACCTGTGCTGCATCACCGACCTGACCAAGGCCGGTGGCGAATTCGACTTCGGCGCTATGCCGATCAGTTTCGACGGCAAGGTTGCTGGCCGTATTGATGCTGATACTTTCCGAATCTGGAAAGGCACCAAGCACCCGGCCGAAGCCTTCACTGTCCTTGCTTACCTCATCGACACGGGCATCCAAAAGCTGGTCGTCGGTACCCCCGATCAGAAACCCGCTTATGGCGCCGTCCCCAGCCAGTCCGCTCTGCGCGGTCCCTGGCTTGAGGCTCAGAAGGCTGCCTTCCCGTTCGTCCAGAACTGGGACACCCTCCTCGCCGGCTTGAACTATGCCGACGTCCCGAGTGCCGAAGGCTTCATGCCCAATATCAACGAGGCTTGGGCTCGCGTCCAGACCTTTGGTGACCTGCTCGTCAACACCAAGGGTGTTGATCTGGCAGCCGAGGAAGCAAAACTCGTAACCGACCTCGGTGTTATCTTCAACAAGTAGTACTGTTGTGTAATAAAGGCGGGCCAGCATTGCTGGCCCGCCTCCCAAATTTATCCCTAAGGAGTGCTTAGATGGAGAATTTAGTCAATCTCCCCAAACTACCCGCCTTCGGTTCGACCAAGAAGATGTCAGCGCTCTCCAAGCGCGAGTACCGGAACGGGGTGCTTTTCCTCCTACCCTGGATCCTTGGGTTCCTGGGTTTTACGCTTATACCCATGGTTGCAACGCTGGCCTTCAGTTTTATGGATCTCAAAATTACCAAGGGTATTTTGACTGCACCCAAATGGGTTG
Source organism: uncultured Chloroflexia bacterium (assembly GCA_963831885.1). GTDB lineage: Bacteria > Chloroflexota > Anaerolineae > Anaerolineales > Villigracilaceae > UBA877. The sequence goes on from CAWHSJ010000011.1 coordinate 137,831, forward strand.
GTCTGGCCAATTACATCACCCTGTTTAAAGATAGCCAGATCTGGAATGTGGGCGCCAAGTCGTCACCTGGTGCTTTGTGGATCACCTTCCGCTTTGGGATCATTGCATTGCCGATCGGTATTTTACTTCCACTGGGGATCGCCCTTCTGATGAACAATAAGCATCTTAAGGGACAGAATTTCTTCCGTTCGATGTTCTACATGCCTTACATTATTCCCTTCGTCGCCGCCATCTTCCTGTGGGGCGGCATGCTCAATCCGGAAAGCGGATGGATCAATCGGGCACTGGTGGCGCTGGGGGTGCCAAAAGCATCCACTCCCGGCTGGACGAATGATATCAACTGGATTTACCCTTCATATGTAATCATGGGATTATGGGGGATTGGCAATGCCATGCTGACCATGTTAGCTGGCATCCAGGGGGTCCCGAGTGATCTCTATGATGCCGCCAAAGTAGATGGCGCGGGAAGTTTTGCGACCTTTTTGAACGTGACCTTCCCCATGATCTCTCCGGTGATCTTCTATAACTTGATGTTAAGCGTCGTCGGCCTGTTCCAGTACTTCCTGGTCCCATTGGTGCTGAACCAGGGTACCGGGGCTCCGGGCGGCGCATCGATGTTCTATAATTTGTATTTGTATAAAACCTTCTTTGTCTATCAAAATATGGCGTACGGTTCAACACTCGCCTGGGTTTTGTTTATCGTTATCCTGCTTACTACTGTCGTTCTATTTTCGACGGCCCGTTTCTGGGTTTATTATGCCAGTGAGAACCCATAAGAGGTGCAACTATGACAACTACTGATACCACCATTCAAAGTTCCACCATGAATGCAGGCATTGCGGCCCGGGCACGCAGGCACAAATTAAATAGTATCTGGAATTCCACCTTTACTACTGCCTTTACGGCTGCGATATTGGCGCTATTCCTGACGCCATTCCTTTTTATGATCCTGACCTCCCTGAAGACCAAACAACAGCTGACCGTCCTGGGGACGCCGATCTGGCCTGCCGAGATTCCCACCTATACCTATACCGCCGGAAGCACTGAGAAGTTTGAGTTCCAGGTCCATAAGGGCGGCAATCTGGCCAAGCAGATCGTGAACATGGCCAATTTCAAAAACAAGAAATTGGAAGTCTACACGGTCCCGTTGGAAGGCGGTTCGAAGAATCTGGCTGTGCTCATCGGGTTCCAGCAGGAAGCCATCTTCCTTGACCCGGCCAATCCAACCGCAGCTCCGATCCTGTGGAGTGGCGGTTATTATAAAGCGCTGAAACGCCCGTGGATCCTTTCCCCCACCTGGTCGAACTACACCCACACCTGGTCGGTAATCAATTTCCCCCGCCTGCTCTGGAACACCTTCTTCTATGCCATTTCGACGACCATCGGTGTTTTGCTCTCTTGCGTCCTGGTCGCTTTTGGGTTCTCGCGTTTCCGCTTCCCCGGCCGCGATTTCTGGTTCGTGGTGCTGATCTCGACGATCTTCTTACCCGGCTCGGTGACCATCATCCCTCAATTCACCTTCTTCTACAAGATTGGGTGGGTGGGTTCATGGCTGCCGCTGATCATCCCGGCGTTCTTTGCCAATGCCTACGATACCTTCCTGCTGCGCCAATTCTTCATGACCCTGCCGCGCGAGTTGGACGAGGCCGCCTACATCGATGGCGCCAGCCCATTCAGAGTACTTTGGTCGGTGATCATCCCGCAGTCTTACGCGGCCATCGTGGCGGTCTCGATCTTCCACATTGTGTGGGCCTGGAACGATTACTTCAACCCACTCATTTACCTTTCCTCGAGACAGGATCTCCAACCAATTTCGGTCGCTCTGGCACGCTTCAATTATATGTTCGGCTCGGACCCGCAATACATCCAGGCCGGCGCGCTCATGACGATCCTTATTCCGGTGATCGTATTTTTCCTGGCTCAACGGTTCTTTGTCCAGGGCATCGTCATTACCGGTGTGGAGAAATAATCCAGATTTTGCCTGTGGCAATCAGCTTGTAATAAATTTTGGATAACAAAGAGTGACGACGCAAGCCGTCACTCTTTGTTTAGTGAAAAGAAAACCCTGGGGTTCGGACTTAAGTTCGGACATTTCAGAAAAAATGCTTGAAGCACCTTCCTTCAAGCTCAATTATCCAACTGATTGGCTTCTTCAAATAAAGCGGGTGAAGTATCCCGGCCCCTACCCCTGCCCCTTCCCCGAGCAGCGGTGCATTTCCTGTCTCAATGCCTGCGGGGAAGGGGTTTTGAACGGCAAAAAATGGATGAGCGGACAAAAAGCGTCCGCTCATCCATTTTTGTGCCGGTTCCTCGAAAAATGTCCGAACTATTGTCCGAAGGTCAGAAAACCCTGTTGCGCCAGTTTTGGTCAGCGTGTACAATGTGTAAAAGAACGAAGGACAATAACCAGTGGAGATACCATGATTGAAATCGAACTGTCTGTGATACCGGATGCGGAAATTGACCTTCAGGTAATGAAATCGCTATTGGATGATTTCAGCAGTCAAGCTGGAATTAAAGTAAAGCTCAATATCCTGACCTGGGGAACGGCCTGGACCGATTTTGTGACCATCGCCTCGCATGGCAAGGGGCCCGACCTTTCGCATATCGGCGGGACATGGGTGAGCAGCCTGGCAATCATGAACGCCCTGCGGCCGTTTTCGCCCAAAGATATCGAAGAGATGGGTGGTGAAGAGGCTTACCTGGCACCCACCTGGAAAAGCGGTTTGCTCTATGATGATAACCGGGTCTGGTCCATTCCATGGACAGGATATACGTACGTGGTTTGCTTTCGCAAGGATCTGCTAGGCCAGCTTGGCATTGATGGGGAAACAGCCTTCGGCACGATTGAATCCTTATCCTCCACAGTACGCAAATTGGAACGATCCAATTTTGAAATCCCCTGGCTGATGCCCTCCGCTCCGTCACCTTATTCCGACCTTGTCCATATGGCCGCTTCGTGGATATGGGAGGCCGGGGGGGACTACATCCATATCGATCAAACCGGTGAAGAGATCGTTTTCAATTCGCCTCAAGCTTACCGTGGTTTAAAAGCCTGGTTGGAATTGTATCGCGTGGTTCCGCGAGCATATGCCTCGCTCAACCAATTCGAGAGCTCGAACCTGTTTGCACAGGGAAGGGCTGCAGCCGTTGTCGCAGACAATCGTTTTGCCACGTCCGTCTTATTGGGGAGCGCCGAGGAAATTGTCAAGAAAAACCTGGGTGTTGCGGCTATCACCAGCGTGCCCTGGTACGGTGGAGGCAGCCTGGTTATATGGAGACATACCCAGGGCTATCCTGACCGTGAGCGGGCTGCGGTTCAATTGGTTAAATTCCTGACCGGCAAAGAGGCCGAGTTGCGCTGGGGGAAAGAGGTCCACAGCCTACCGGCGCGAGTCGAAGTCTTACATGAACTCTATCCGAGCGGGAATCCACTGAACCACGCATTTACCCGAGCGTCTGAGCTGGGGCGCGCCTATCCTGCCGTACCGCTCTGGCGCCGGCTGGAATATCAAATCGCCCAAGGGTTGAACCAGTGCCTTCAAGAGGTCCGCGAGAATCCTTCCAAGGATATAGAGACCATCCTTCATGATCATCTTGATGCTCTGGTTGAGCGACTAAACCTTACTTTAAAAGGATGAACCCATTTATCCGATGAACTCAGCACAGTTTTACTTCTCCAAAATAACTATTTCAGTGCTTCTTATCGCTTTTATGTGCGGATGCAGGATGAAAACTCAAAATACTCCCTTACCAACACTTTCCCCAACAATTTCTCCAACCCTCTCTCCAACACTTTCACCAACGCCTGAACCGGTTAAGTTCCGGGTTATCGGATATGCCACAGATGCGGCCGTGCCTGTCGTGATCCCTTATGATAAATTGACCCATATCAACTATGCATTCCTCATCCCGAATGATGATGGCACTTTTGTGCCTCTGCTGAATGCGTGGATGGTTGGAGAACTTACTACCAGGTCGCATGAGCAGAAAGTTAAAGTACTGGTCTCGGTAGGAGGCTGGGGGTGGGACGCACAGTTCGAGAAGATGGCAGCCGATCCAGCATTGCGAACAAAATTCGTCCAGAATTTATTGAAAGTGGTCGATCAGTACCATTTCGATGGTGCGGATATTGATTGGGAATATCCTGATCCGGGGGACTCTTCCTTGAATTTCCTGGCTTTAATGCAAGAATTACGGGCGGCTTTGCCAAAGGATAAGTTACTCACTGCCGCGGTCGTGGCGCAGGGTGAATATGGAATGGGCATACCGAATGAGGCCTTTGCTTTGATGGATTTTGTCAATATCATGGCATATGACAATTCGGGCGCACAACATTCATCCCTGGATTTTGCCAAATCTTCCCTGGACTACTGGCTTGGGCGGGGCCTTCCGCCGGAAAAAGCCACCCTGGGGGTGCCGTTCTATGCACGCGGTACCACGGCCTGGCAGAGCGAATTATCCTATGCCAGGATTGTCAAGGCTGACCCGGCGGCGGCTCAACTGGATTCCACCATCAGCAATGGGATCGAGGTGAATTACAACGGTATCCCAACTATACAGGCCAAGACTCGACTGGCAATGGAACGAGCCTCAGGGATCATGTTCTGGACGTTGGAAAATGATGCTCCGGGGGATGTGTCGCTACTGAATGCCATCCACCAGGTTGTTGTGGATGGTAGTAAATAGAATAAGGAATTTCGTTGCCTAATAACAATAGGGCAAGATGATCTCTTGCCCTATTGTTATAGTATCAGGTTTTGGATTGACTTTAATGCGTCTCAGTGATTTTTCCAATGCTGCGCGGTTTTTCGGTGTCGTATCCTTTCGCACGGGTCAAATGACCAGCAAATAGTTGAGCTGGCGCGATGGCCACTATGGGGGTAAGCCATTCGGGGATACCCGATGGGAGAACAATGGGACTTTGGGCGAGGGAAAGAGCTTTCTCTTCGTCTGAAATGACGACCAATTCAGCCGCCTGTTCATCGTGCAACCTCCCCAGCATCTCCAGCATGGTAGCGAATACCTTGCCGTTGGGAGCCACGGCCATCACCGGGAATCCGCCTTCAACCATTGCAATTGGACCGTGTCTGAAATCTGCTGAAGAGTAAGGTTCGGCGACCACATAAGTCAGTTCTTTCAGTTTCAGAGCCCACTCAAAAGCAGTGCAATAATTAAAACCTCGTCCGAGCACAACGCATTGTCTCATATAGCGATAACGTTCGGCCATGTTTGCAATGGGTGCATCCTGCTTGAGCACCTTTTCCACCCAGCCGGCAACCTTTCCCAGCTCACGCCAGGAAGCCTGGTCATTGGCGAGAGCTGTCGAGATCATGGCTACCGCCATCAATTCGGTGGTGTAGGTCTTGGTTGCAGCGACGGCTTTTTCGTCACCCGCCTGGATATCCAAGACAAGGTCGGAGGCGGCGGCTAAAGGTGAATTGGGGATGTTGGTTATGGCAAGGGTCAGGCAGCCTTGCCGGCGGCCTTCCTCAAGGACGCTGACAATATCCGGGGATTGACCCGATTGAGAGATACCCACTACCAATGCCCCGTTCAGTTTCGGTGGTTGGTTGTAATAGGTGAATAATGATGGAGTGGCCAAGGCCAGCGGCAGACCGTTTTGCGCTGCCCAAAGATAATTTGCGTAACGTCCGGCATTATCGGATGTACCCCTAGCCGCCAAAAAAACCGAACGGATATCCCGCTCGCGGATAATCTGCGCAATTTTCTCGACTGTCTTGCGCTGGTTATGCAGCAAGTTGGTCAGCCGGTCGGGTTGTTCAAAAATTTCGGACTTTAGCGTCATGCTTTCTCTCCGGACCAAAATGATGAGGATACTTGAACTGATTCAATAATTCAGCTTTGGTTTGCTGACAAATTGAACCAGCGGTTTTCCTATTTTATGCAATTCAAGGATGATGATTTCGTTCCCGCCTTCTTTTAATAGCGGTGCGGGAATATAAAGCGTTCGTTGAGGCCCGCGGTTCCAGTAACGACCCAGGTTAAATCCATTCAGCCAGACGGCGCCTTTTGTCCAACCGGACAATTCCAGAAAGGTGTCGGCCGGCTCATCCACCTCGAAGATGCCACGCAGAAATGCAGGGAAGACCGTGGGCCGCCTCTGGGAAAATTCCAGACCTTTTAGATCTTCGAAGGGTAATGGGTAAATTTCCCAACCAAAGAGGAATTGCCCTCCGAGAGTTACACTCCTGGTTATGCCTTTTCGGTCGAGCAACGCCGGGCCGAAGTTGATCCGGCCCATATTTTCCACAAGAATATTCAACCCGGCTCCTTGCGGCGGTATAGTGAGAGAAAGTGAACGTTTCGGGAATTCACGTTCCAGGATACCGGCTGGTTTGCCATCCAGGAAGACCTGGGCACGGTCGTGCAATTCTTGCAATCCAAGTCTCGCCTGGGGCCGTGGACCGGTTACGTGGGTCCGATAGAGGATAAAGCCATAATCCTGGTCGAAGTTTTCCATGGGTTCAGGAGAAGGCCGAACGTGTCTTTGGCTCAACTTTTCCAACGACTCAAACAAGCCGACTGATTGTTCCATCAGAACCGAACCGAATGATCGCTTAGGAATAGGTTTCGGGAAGGGTAATTGAGGTAAATCAGGAAAATGGTTGCGGAGCTCTGCCCGGAACGCCTCGAATTTAGGGGTCATGTCACCGGCTTCATCCAGCGGGGCGGCATAGTCATAACTGGTTACGCATGGACGGTAGTGGTTCTTCTCCAGGTTGGCTCCGTTCAAGAAACCAAAGTTAGTCCCGCCGTGGAACATGTAAAAGTTAAATGAAGAGCCAGACATCAGAATTTCTCTGAAAGTACGAAGGCTGGGCTTACTGGTAGGGATGCCGCCGGCGGCTATATGATGGCGTTCACCCCAATGGTCGAACCAGCCGGACCAGAATTCGGTTACCATTTGAGGACCTCCCGGTTGATGCCGGCGAAGTTTTCGCAGCGCCGACCTGGCGCCAAAAGCAAAATTGACCGTCCTCAGCAGGTCCGGCAAACCGCCTTCTTGCAAGGAGGTTCCAGAGGCAGGATCTGAGGTGAAGAGCAAGACATCCACACCACGTGAACGCAGCCCATCTGCCAGTAGTTGCAGATATTCATGATCGTTGCCGAAACTACCATATTCGTTTTCCACTTGCATAGCAATGATCGGGCCTCCATGTGAGGCTTGCAAGGGCACCAGGCGTTGCAGAAGAGCTTCCAGGTACAGGCCGGCAGCTTCAAGATAGCGTGGATACGTACAGCGAACCTGCATGGCAGGATCCTTGAGCAACCAACTGGGCAGTCCGCCGAATTCCCATTCGGAGCAGATATAAGGACCGGGCCGGACGATGACTTTCAGACCAAGTTCCCCGGCAGTCTGGATGAAGCGGGCGATATCCAATCTGCCATCGAAATGGAATTCGCCCGGGCGCGGCTCATGCAAGTTCCAGGCTACATAGGTCTCGACTGTATTCAAGCCGAAAGCGTGCGCTTTTTCCAAGCGATCCCGCCAGTATTCAGGAACGACTCTGAAGTAGTGGATTGCGCCAGAAAGTATGCGGAAGGGTTTGCCATCCAGTAGGAATTGGTTGTCGGAAATGGTCAGCATGGGTTTTCTCGATAAGGTTCCTGCCAAGTATAAACGATATGTTTTGTTCCGGTTACCATTTCAGGGAGGCTGTAATTAATGAAGAGAACCCCGGCGCTTGAAAGGCCGGGGTTGTATATGATTATCGATAGAAAGGAGGATCTTCAGAGTTATCTTGGCTTGTAGCTAAATCCATCCTGAGAGGCATATTTATCTGCGATACGCCTGACGATTTCGGCGTCATGGGGAGTGATGCTCGTGATTTTAAAGCCAACATCAAACAAATATGGTTCAACCACATCCGGCAGACACCACTTACTCCGGGCAGTAAATGTGATGTAACTTTTATCTGCCACATCAGGCATGGTGTCCAGGCGAAGACGGAAATCTTTCTCCAATGGAATCGATTTGGGGCAATCCATCAAGAAACCATCAGGGGTGATATCCACCAAATGACCGACGGTTTCTTGAGTGCCGGCATCCACGACCAGCATATAATACGCCAGACTTCGTCGTTTATATTTTCGTCGATCCTGAATACTTGGTTCACTCATTCCACATCCTTTCATGATGGTAGTCCCGGAACTCCTGAAAGATTATTTCCTACCAGGGTTCCTTCTCAGCGGTCTTATCCAGATATGAAAATTTTATTTCGAACGACCGGCTGGGCATTGATGTTAGGAATGGATATTCTCAGGTATTTTACCCTATATGTCTGGGGAAAAACCAGCGTCATTTCAACTAATTTATCGGGACGATCATTCGTTCAAACCTTTATTGTAATCATTTGGGTTGGAAATGAAATAAGAACTTCGGTTGATACAAAAAGGTTTTCAGGCAATAAACCCGGCCAGGGGGCGAACCACTTCAGATATCCTTTCCCGGGAAGAGGCGTAAAGGAAATTTGGAATCATAAAAGATTCTCTTGGTATAATGGTGTTTATGATCAAAGGACTCTCAACGAAACCCACAGCTCCAACTTTTGAACTTCCCAACATACCATGGGAGGACCGTCCGGCCGGAGAAGATGATGTTGTCTGGAGATACAGTAAAAACCCGATTATTCCCCGTGACCTGATCCCTTCATCTAATAGCATTTTCAACAGCGCAGTCGTGCCTTTTAATGGCACGTTTGCCGGCGTTTTTCGGTGCGACGATAAAGCCCGCCACATGGATGTCCATCGCGGCTTTAGCCAGGATGGATTTCAATGGAAGATTGAAAATGAGGCCATCCAATGGATCTATGGGGATCCGGACAGCGCTCATTCGCAATACAAATACGACCCGCGAGTTTGTTGGATCGAAGACCGCTATTACGTAATGTGGTGTAACGGCTTCCATGGTCCCACCATTGGGATTGGTTATACCTTCGACTTCCAGAAATTTTATTTCCTTGAGAATGCCCTTCTGCCCTACAATCGCAACGGCGTGCCATTCCCGCGCAAGATCAAGGATAAATATATTATGTTCAGCCGCCCGAGTGATAACGGGCACACACCCTTTGGGGATATTTACTTGAGCATGAGTCCCGATATGATCCATTGGGGTGAGCACCGCTTTGTGATGGGTACCAGCAACGGCTGGCAAAGTACCAAGATTGGTGCCGGACCCGTACCCATCGAGACATCTGAAGGCTGGTTGTTGTTCTATCATGGCGTACTCACTTCCTGCAATGGGTTCGTTTACTCATTTGGCGCTGCCCTGCTGGACCTGGATAAGCCCTGGAAAGTCATCTATCGTGGTTCTTCGTATCTGCTTTCCCCGCAGACTTATTATGAGTGCGTGGGCGACGTGCCGAATGTTGCCTTTCCCTGCGCATCCTTGTATGATAAACCTTCTGGACGGATTGCCATTTATTATGGCGGGGCAGATACGGTTACCGGACTTGCTTTCTGCAAAATCGATGAAGTGATGGATTTTCTAAAACACAATTCTGAAACCTAAGAGATTGCATGTCAATTAATGACGTCCTGGATTTTGGCGCAGAGGGTAATGGAACACCCAACGACGCCCCTGTCTTTCAGAAAACGATCGATACCTGTACCGCCTCCTGAGGCGGTACAGGTCTTTTACCGGCCAGAAGAGTAACCATTTCAGGAGCTATTATTCTCAAGCCCAACGCGGTAACTGAATTGACCACTGATTAATTCGGTGGTCAGTCCTGCCTCCCGCTCAGCTACCCGGGGATGGTTATTGACTAATTTGATGTATTTTATTTAGGTGAGTTTACGATTTGCAAAGCAGGAATTATTTTGATTCTTTCGAGAGAAGAATACCTAATGGCCTTCCCCATATCTTTCAGCTATCTTTTTAATAGTCTCAACTCCATCTGAAGAGATAGACACAATTTCAAAACCGGCATTGTACAAATAGGGTTGGATCTTATCTGCCCGGCACCATTTACAGCGGGCGATGAACTCAATGGCGTCTTTGCCCCCAATTTTTTCCATGAGGTCCAGACGAAGGTTAAAATTCTGCGCTGAAGGAATATTTCTTTTGCAATCGATCATAATTCCTATAGGAGAAATATCAACAAGGTGTCCAATGATCTGTTGAGATTGATTGTCCAAGACCGGCAAATAATAGGAAAGATTTCGCCTTGCGAACTTCCTTCTCTCGTTTGCGGTGAGTTTATCCATGGTTAACCCTTCCCAACATTATACTTAGTATATAGCAATTATAGATGTAAATCAACAATACGAACAAAAATGAAAACCTAAACAAGTTTCAATGGTTCCGGGAAAATTGCCTTTATCAGGAGTCCTCAAGTCGAAAGAGTGTAATCTTAAATCCATTTGGATTTCAATGATTCACTTTGAACGGATTTCCTTTCAAGCGTAAGAGGCCAGAAATAAAGAAGGGGAGACGTGGCATAAACACCAGCATCAAACAGGGATTAATTGGATGATCACGCGCTCGCCGGCGATACGCTTTAATCCTTCCGCATCAGGCCGTCCATCGGGACCGCAAGGCACTTTAAAATATTTCATATCCGGGATACTGAGCGAAGTACTTTTCTAAAATCCGAGTAATTTGGACAGGTGTTTCAAGGACCTCTGCACGCACCTTGAATCTTTTCCCCGCGTGTCTGAGCGAGGCTGTGCGACCTTTGCGAAGATTCCGCCACCAGGTTCGCCTGTGCATACTGATTACAGACAGAATCCCGTCCACATATACTACATTGATCGGCGTGCTGATGCTCTTGCCGGTCTTGATTCCTGTCACGGTTATAACTGCAAAACTTCTCCCCAGTAAAGGATGCAAGGGGGAATTTATGAGGGACTTTATCAAGAAATTGGAGAGTGGGTGAGGCACTTCAAATGATCGGTTTGTTATCTCGGAATCCGAATTCATCCACGATGCGGAGGATGATTTGAGCGTCTTCCGGGGGGAGTTCAAGGATCTCGAAGCCGGTGTTATACATGTGCGGATTGATATCCGGTTTACTCCATCGGCTGCGGACGGAGAATTCCATGTAGGGTTTTTCAGAAACCTCGGGTGTCAGTTCCATGCGCAGGCGGCTAACTTCTCCCACCTCGATTTTGCGATCGCTAACGATCATGATTCCACGAGGAGTGATGTCCACTAAATTTCCAATCTGCTGGCGAGTGGAAACATCATAAATGCGCATATAGTACAACAAATAACGTCGCGTTGTCCTGCGTTTCTCCTCCATCTGATGCTCCTGAATGAGGGATGTTTGGATGAATCGATGAAGCTGCCGGTAAAAACACGGATCAAACAGGAATTTGGTTCTGTCATTCTCGTGAATTAATCATAAGTATACTGCTTTTTATCAGGTAATAATATAGTGTTTTTTGAAATTCGGACATAACTTTGGACATTTTTTCAAGAAGAAACGGCTCACGGTTTTTCGCTTTGGAAGGTAGATTCGTAGACTCCTAACCCTGCCCTTCAGCCTCCGGCATACCCTGAAGGGCACACGTCCTACAGGATGCTTCGCGACCCCGAAAATTGGAGGCTTCTTCCGGTCAAAAGGCCTGTGGGGGAAGGGTTTTATACCAGCTTGCAGGATGTCAGATCTTTTGTCCGAAGGCCAGTGTTTTAAGACGGTTTACTAATTGTCCTAAAAGTGTTATTGTATTGGGGTGAATTCATTGTACAATAGCTTGTCTCTTAAGGTCTGCTGAATTAATTTGTGTAGTGTTGCTCAAATGAATAACTTTTTATCTCCTTTTAGGAAAGAGTGGGAATGACTTCTACGATCAAAGTGCTCTTCATTGCCGCTGAGGCGGAACCGTTTGTGAAAATTGGCGGACTGGCAGATGTGGCTGGTTCGCTTCCTTTGGCGCTGCGCCGTCTCCCGGCACAATCAATGAGCGGGAAGACACTGGATGTGCGCCTGGTGCTCCCCCTTCACCGGGCCATCCGCGCTGAATCCGCCACCCTTCATACAGTGGCTGATTTTTCGGTTTACAGACGCGGCAGGAATATAACCGCCCAATTATTTGTTCTGCCGTTGTCCGGGATGCCGGTTTATTTCATTAACGGAGAACCTCTATCAGCGGCAGCCTCGGTATACTCAACGAACCCGGCCCAGGACAGGGAGAAGTTCAGCTTCTTTTCCATGGCGGCCCTGGAGATGACCCGTTACCTCAAATGGCAGCCGGATATCATCCACGCCAATGACTGGCACACGTCGCTGGCACTCTATGCAATGCGCTCGGGCCATACCGATGCAAGCCTGGCGCGTACCCGCACAATCCTTACAGTCCATAACCTGCCTTATATGGGTGGTGATGCTGCAGAAGCATTGAACGCTTATGGCCTCTTGCCGGTGAACGAGCCTTCCCTGCCACAATGGGCGCGTACCCAGCCGCTTCCACTCGGACTTTGGTCTGCAGATACCATTATCCCTGTTTCGCCGACCTATGCTCAGGAAATCCTGACTCCTGAATTCGGCTGCGGGCTCGAGTTCTTACCTGAGCAGTCGCAGGGAATCCATCACCGGGATCCTGAACGGACTGGATACGACCTCTTGGAATCCGGACACAGATAAGGTAATTGAAGCAAATTTCACTTCTGAAAACATCCCAGCGCGAGCAGCCAACAAGGCTGCTTTGCAAAAACAACTGGGTCTCGAAGAGGATCCGAAAGTGCCTCTCCTGGCGATGATCGGACGGGTCGACATGCAAAAGGGGGTCGATATCTCCCTGGAGGCCCTCCGCCAGTTGAGCGAACTCCCCTGGCAATTTATCTTGCTCGGTACAGGCGAACCGGAACTGGAAAACCGCCTTCGCCAGATGCAAGCCAGTTATCCCAACCGTGTCCGGGTGGCCATTCGTTTTGATGCGCCGCTGGGCCGCAAGATCTATGCCGGGTCGGATATGTTCCTGATGCCTTCCCGCTATGAACCCTGCGGGCTGGCGCAAATGATTGCCATGCGTTACGGCTCCGTACCGGTGGTGCGGGCCACAGGCGGTTTGAAAGACACCGTTCATGAAGGCAAAACGGGCTTCCTGTTCCCGGCAGCTGAGGCGGGATCCTTGGTTGAAGCGCTACAACGCGCCTTCATCGTTTATGCCACTCCGGAAAATTGGATCCAGTACCAGTACAATGGGATGATAGAAGATTTCTCCTGGCAGAATTCCGCCTGCCAATATGCCGAGGCCTATCAAGCATTGGTTCCGGATGTGAAAATGCCAAACCCGGTTTCTTAGAAACCGGGAACTCTTTTCAATTTCGACCAATGACGGAAGATAGGGGAGTGCATGAGGCGAAACCGCCCACACTCCCCTGTTGCCTCCCTTATTGTAATGATACGAAATGGGTTACTAAAAAGAGGTGAGCATGAAAACTCGTGCGATTATCATGGCCGGTGGGGAGGGAGCCCGTTTGAGTGTCCTCACGATCAAGCGTGCCAAGCCAGCTGTCCCTTTTGCCGGTAAATATCGCATTATAGATTTCACCCTTTCAAATTGCGTCAATTCCGGGATTTTCGACATTATGGTGCTCGCGCAATACCGGCCCCAGTCACTCATCGAGCATGTTGGGTCGGGCGGGTCATGGGATTTGGACCGAAATTTCACAGGCGGGATCCGCATCCTTACGCCATACAAATCGAGGCGGGAATCGGATTGGTATGAAGGCACCGCCGATGCCGTCCAACAAAATTTCTCTTTTATAAAACAAAATTCACCCGACCTCGTCCTGATCCTTTCAGGCGATCAAATTTATACCATGGACTACGATGCGTTGATCGCTTTCCATATGGATTACCAGGCCGATTTGACCATGGCCGTCATCCGTGTATCTCAAGAGGAAGCTTCCCGTTTTGGCGTGGTGACTGTGGGTGAGGATTACCGTGTGCGGGCTTTCACAGAGAAACCGAAAAAGCCTCCTTCCACCCTGATCAATATGGGCGTGTACCTTTTCAACCGCGAACTGCTCGACAGGATCCTATGGGAAGACCATTTGCGCCAAGATTCCTCACATGATTTTGGCAAGGATATTCTTCCGGAGCTGATCAAGAAAAAAGCGCGTGTTTATGCCTTCCCTTATAGCGGTTACTGGATGGACGTGGGAACGATTCGCTCTTATTGGCAGGCGCATCTGGACTTGCTCTCGCCCAATCCACCATTGAAGCTTTATGACCGCAGTTGGGTGATCCACACCCGCACCGAGGAGCGTCCTCCCGTAAGAGTGTCTGAAACGGCTCGGATCTATGCAAGCATGCTGTCAGATGGCAGTTTTATCCAGGGAAATGCAACTGTTGAAAGCAGCGTGCTCTCACCCGGGGTGATGATCCGACCAGGTGCAGTGGTGCGTGAGTTGGTCATTCTTACCGATACAGTCATCGAAGAAGGGGCGGTCGTTGAACGTGCCATAATCGATAAACGCTCTCATATTGAGCCGGGTGCCCGTGTTGGGGGTGGCATTGGTAATCCCGACATCCGTTTGGTGGTCGTTGGCAAGAACAGCGTTGTCCCGGCCGGAACAGTTCTTGAACCCGGTGCTACTGTAGGCGCCGACGTGATCGCTTCGGATTACCCCGCCCAGGTAGTAAAACCTGGTGAGATCATTCAAACTAAAAGGCAGCCTTATGAAATTTGAACGCGCTTCGGGCATTCTCTTGCATCCGACTTGCCTGCCGGGTCCTTATGGGATTGGCGATTTTGGCCCGGCTGCTTGCCGTTGGCTGGACTGGCTAGCAGGCTCAGGCTGTAAACTCTGGCAGGTGCTGCCTCTCGGCCCAACCGGATACGGTGATTTGCCTTACCAGTGTTTCTCTGCTTTTGCAGGAAATCCCTATCTGATCAGCCCGGAGACTCTCGTCGAGGATGGCCTCCTGGAAGCCGATGATTTTTCTGATATGCCGGCCTGGGACGAACGGCGGATAAACTTCGGCCAGCTTTATCAATGGAAACCGGTTCTGTTGGAAAAAGCCTTTAACCGCTTTGTTTCAAATCCTACGATCAAACTGGGAAAAGGTGAGCTATCTGCCGGCGCGGAATTTGACCTCTTTTGCCGTGAAAATTCATTTTGGTTGGAGGATTACAGCCTTTTCATGGCGCTGAAGGAGTTCCATGGCGGCGGTCCCTGGGACCAGTGGCCGGCCGCTTTACGGAGCCGTGATGCGGATGCTTTAAATGAAGCTCGCAAGACCCTTGTTTCATCGATATTTCGTTCCAAATTCTTTCAATTCCTTTTCTTCCGCCAGTGGAATTCCCTGAAAGCTTATGCTGGTGATCTTGGAATCAAGGTTATTGGGGACATGCCTATTTTTGTTGCCATTGATTCATCCGACGTGTGGGCGCACCCTGATTTGTTTTATCTGGATGAAAATGGCCGGCCAACCGTCGTGGCAGGTGTCCCACCGGATTACTTTTCACCAACCGGCCAGCTATGGGGGAATCCCCTATATCGCTGGGATGTGCATAAAGCCAGTGGTTATTCGTGGTGGTTGGAGCGTATCCATGCCACTTTGAAGATGGTGGATATAATGCGCATAGACCATTTCCGCGGTTTTGCCGGCTATTGGGAGATTCCCGCCGGCAACCTAACTGCTGAACAAGGCCGGTGGGTACCCGGTCCCGGAGCGGATTTTTTCAATGTCATTCAGGCCAATTTAGGCAGCCTGCCCATCCTGGCCGAAGATTTGGGAGTAATAACACCAGACGTGGTGGAATTACGGGACCGGTTTGAATTGCCCGGGATGAAGATCCTGCAATTTGCCTTCTCAGGTCCGGATAACATCTTTCTACCCCATAACCTGCCTCAGAATTGCGTGGTTTATACAGGCACCCACGATAACGATACAAGCCGGGGTTGGTATAATTCGGCGCCGGAGCAGGAGAAAGATTTTGCCCGCCGTTATTTAAATGTGAACGGGCGCGATTTCACCTGGGATTTAATCCGGGCGGCCTGGACCTCCGTCAGCCTCTTTGCCCTGGCTCCCATGCAAGACTGGCTCGACCTCGGCACCGAAGCGCGCATGAACTATCCCAGCCGCCTGGGCGGCAATTGGGAATGGCGCCTGACTCAGGCTGACCTGAGTGGTGAATTGCAGGCGAGGATCAAGGAATTGAACTGGTTGTATAAGAGGTGACATAAACCGCCCCCGGCTGAAAGCCGGGGCGGATGATTATATGGGCTGCAGGCAGGTTGTTCTTTAAACCACAAAATGGTTTCATATAGGTCGGATCAACTTTCCCGAGTGAGTCGAAGGAGTATATCGGCGTAATTAGGGAAGTCCCTCAGGAGATCCTCCCTGCGGGCCATTTCGAATTGATCAAAAGAAAATGGTGGGGCGCAGACGTTTGATCCAAATGCAAAAGGAATCCCTTCGGGGAGTTCCGCGGCTTGCCAATAACCGCCTGGAATAGCCACGACAGGTCTTTCTCCGGCAGGGAAGTCGGTACCCAGCCGTATGAGTTGATATGTTCCTGCCGGACCAAGTAAATGCACCAGCAAATGCCCTGTGTGGATCAGCCAGAGTTCGTTGTTGTTGAGTACTTTATGAAACGAGGAAATAGCCCCGGGCAGGAATAGCCAGTGGCCACACGTCCGATAATTATCCCGATGAGTCTCAACGAATTTGGGGCCCTCCGGATGGTCATACCATTCATATGCACTGAGTATTTCATTCAACATTGGGATATTCCTTTTGTTCTTCCGTTTTCGCCGACAGCCAGATACCGGCCAGGATCAAGACTGCCCCGCCGATCTTGATCCAGCCGGGCTGCTCCTGGAAAATGAAATAGGCCAGGATGGTCGAACCGACCGGTTCGCCCAGCAAGGTGATGGAAACGAAGGAGGCCGGCACATATTTTAAAGCCCAGTTGAAGACGGAGTGTCCAAATAATTGGGGGACGAGCGCCAGCAGGATGAACCACAAATAGACGGAAGGAGAATAGCCCAGCGGACTCTCTCCAAAGCCCAGCATTATGATTATCAGAACAAATGCCGACATTCCATAGACAACAAAAATATAGGGAACGAGGGACATTTTCGCACGTAACTTGCGCCCTACCAACAGGTAACCAGCGGCCATCCAGGCTCCCGCCAGGGCCAGGAAGTCTCCCAGGAAAGCCGTTCCTCCGAAGAAAGTCTGCAACGAGGGGCATTGCACCAGTCCCTTCTGCCAGGTGCAGCCGTCGCTCAATCCGACCACCCCTCCGCCGATTAATGCCAGCGCCAACCCTATGTACGTGGTAGTGCTGGCACGTTCACGCAACACCAGCGGCGCAAGCAGCGCTACCCATAAAGGGGTGGTAGTGACCAGCACAACCGAGCTGGCAACACTGGTGTATTGCAGGGAAGTGATCCATGAGGCGAAGTGGACGGCCAGGAACAAACCGGAAAGAAGGGCAAGGATCCACTCACTCCGCGACAATAATTTCAATTCTTTCCGGTGGCGTGCCAGTGCGAACGGCGCCAGCACCACGCTCGCGATCGACAAGCGGGCAGCCGCAATAACCAGAGAAGGCGCGCCTTCGTGTTGGGCCAGTTTGATAAAGATGGAAGCGGTTGATACCGCCAGGATACCGGTAAAAAGACTGATGACCAGGGTGGAATGGCGCGGGGAAGAGATCAAGGAGCATTCTCCAATCCGGCAAAGTATACTGCTTTGAGGTTATCTTTGTAAGCGTTACATAAGAAATTCCCGCCTTTCATTGACTCAATAGCATTGAACGCATATAATAAAGAAGATATATATCATAATAATTGTCCTCTATAATTAAAGGAGTAATCTAATGGCTTTCCAACTTGTTCCCCTCCCTTATGCATACGATGCATTGGAACCTTACATTGATACGATGACCATGCAGATCCATCATGATAAACACCATGCCGCTTATGTGAATAACTTGAATACGGCGATGGATAAGCATCCTGAGCTGAGCGGCAAAACGGTGGAAGAACTGCTCTCCAATTTAAATGCAGTACCTGAAGATATCCGCACGGTTGTCCGGAATCACGGTGGTGGGACTTTAAATCACAATATTTTTTGGGAGATCATGGCTCCGAAGGCGGGCGGTGAACCCACCGGCAACCTGGGCAAAGCGATTGATAGCGCCTTTGGCAGTTTCGCCAATTTCAAGACCGAATTTGAAAAAGCCGCCGGCGCCAGGTTTGGCTCAGGCTGGGCCTGGCTGGTCAAGAAGAGTGATAAGTTGAGCATTGTCTCCACAGCCAATCAGGATAGCCCGCTTTCAGAAGGCATGGGCATGACGCCGTTATTGGGCGTTGATGTATGGGAACATGCCTATTACCTGAAATACCAGAACCGCCGCGCCGATTATGTCACGGCCTGGTGGAATGTAGTCAACTGGGACGCAGTAGCCAAACGGTTTTCTGCAAAATAATTCCAATTTTCTTCACACCATCGGACGGGTAACCCCCGTCCATATTTTTTAATTGCATAAATACACCAACACAGATATAATAAGTCTATCTTCTTCTTATTCTGTATAAATGGAGACACGAGATGACCCATATTATTACAAGCCTGTGCGTACGTGACCGTGGTTGTATCGATGTATGCCCGGTGGAGTGCATTGTCCCTGGTGAACCTGTGGCCGAATGGCCCTGGATGTATATAGACCCCGATACCTGCATCGATTGTGGTGCGTGTATCCCTGAATGCCCTTACCTGGCCATTTTCCCTGAAGATGAAGTCCCGGCAGCTTATACCGCCAAAGGCGGGGAGTATGTCAGCAAGGTCGGTCTTACCGGTCATTACGAAGGCACCAACCACCATGGTGGAAAAGTATCGTTGGATACGGTCAGGCAATTGGATGCGGGAGAGGTTGTCAATTTGCGGGATGACATCCAGCCGAACTATGATTTCTATAAAAGCGGACCTGGTTATGGAGCGAAAGACCAGGACGATGGGATGTAAGATTAGTGACAGCCCGGCGTTTGTGAGAAACGCCGGGTTTCTCTTTTTAACCGGGGTATAATCGTTTTGGTTTCATTCCTCCCGCCTGTCTTTTGATTTTGGAGATATGATAGACTATGAGTGTGACACCTTCTACTCGAATCGAGCGCGATTCGCTGGGCGAAGTGCAGGTGCCGTTGGCAGCGCTTTACGGCGTGCAAACCCAGCGTGCCGTGGAAAATTTTCCCATCTCAGGGCTGAAGCCCTGGCGCGCCTTTATCTGGTCCATTGCGACCATTAAACGGGCTGCCGCGGAGGTCAACCACGACCTTGGTCTTTTGGATAATGAAAGGGCAAATGCAATCGCCCTGGCCGCCCAGGAGGTGATTGAAGGCAAGTGGGATGGCCAGTTCGTTGTAGATCCATTCCAGGCAGGAGCGGGGACGAGCCATAACATGAATGCCAACGAAGTCATCGCCAACCGGGCTACGCAAATTTTGGGTGGGGCATTGGGGGAATACCGTGTTAATCCCAACGATCATGTCAATATGGCCCAATCCACCAACGACGTTATTCCGACTGCCGTCCGGTTGGGCTGCCTGTGGCGCCTGGAAGAATTATTGGCTGTTGTGGACGGCCTGGTGGAAGCCCTGAATGCCAAAGCCGCCGAATTTGACAATATCGTTAAATCAGGACGCACCCATTTGCAGGATGCCGTGCCGGTGCGGCTGGGGCAGGAGTTCGGCGCTTATGCCAAGGCGGTTGAGCGGGATGCTGAACGCATCCGTCATTCCGCCGAGGGGCTGCGCCGGTTAGGTATCGGAGGCACGGCCGTAGGTTCCGGCTTGAATGCACATCCGGAGTATCACTCCCGCATGGTTAATAAATTATCACAATTATCCGGACTCACCTTGCATGAATCCGATAACCTGTTCGAATCCATGCAATCCATGGCCGATGCAGTCGATTTTTCAGCTTCGCTGCGCACCCTGGCTTTGACCCTGATCCGTATCGCCAACGATTTCCGTTTACTGGCTTCCGGGCCTTCCACCGGGTTGGATGAGATCCACCTGCCGGCCGTGCAACCGGGTTCGAGCATCATGCCCGGTAAAGTGAATCCGGTCATGGCTGAAATGCTGGATATGTCGATGTTCCACGTGATCGGTTGTGACACGACCGTCGGGCTGGCTGCCCAGGCCGGTCAATTGGAATTGAATGTGATGATGCCTATCATCGCCCACAATCTATTCGAAGCCATGCAGGTGATGATCGGTTCGGTGAGGGCCTTCACCAAGAGAGCCGTCACAGGGATAACCGCCAACCCCGAAAAAGCAACCGGATGGCTGGCGAAGAATGCCATCGTTGTGACGGCGCTAAACCCCGTGATCGGCTACGCTCAAGGTGCCACCCTGGTCAAGGAAGCCTTGAAACGCGACCTGACCATCCGGGAGGTGGCTTTGGAAAAGGCCAGGGCGGGCGAATTAAAACATCGCGACCAGGAATTGCCGGTGACCGTCGAAGAAATCGACGCGGCCCTGAATGACCTTCGCCGCCTGACCGAAGGCGGGATCGCTGGCGGTGGGGGTGGGGGTGGCGGCTAAGGAGACAGAAGATGACTTTGGACCCAACCTTACTAAGCGGCTTTAGCCTTGTACTGGCCGGTTTTGCCGGTGCCTTCCTGGTGGCAGTCTGGGTGGCGTTGATCGTGTGGACCTATCGCGACATCCGCTCCCGCCATCGTGACCGGCTGGTGCATATCCTGGCGGCCGTCCTGGTGGCGTTGTTGAACCTTCCGGGCGTGCTGGTCTATTTGATCCTGCGCCCTTCCCGTACGCTCGAAGAAGAATACCAGCAGACTTTGGAGGAAGAGGCCTTGCTCCAATCCATTGAAAACCAGACAGTCTGTCCGGGTTGCGAACGGCGCATCCGTGAGGACTGGCTGGTCTGCCCCACCTGCCAGACGAAACTGCGCAAACCCTGCCATTCCTGCGGGCGCTTGATGGAATTACCGTGGGATATTTGCCCTTACTGCGGTACACCCGTGCCAGGGATGAGGAAAGAAGGGACAACCATGGATGAGGTTGTGAGGGGGTTGAAGGTAGATGAGGAGCTGGGCGAAAACTGAAAACCTATATCCGGCGTTCCTCACGGCAATTGACCCCTATACTGGGTGGGACTGCTCTTCCTTGTTCGCGCCGTGTCCACTTTTCCAAACTACAACAATTCCCTCATAATTGATTCTGCAATAAGGCCAGACGACCCTTGAAACTTGACTCTATCAGCCTTTATCACCTCTCCATGCCGCTTGTTTCTCCCTTCGAAACCTCTTTCGGGCTAACAACTGACCGCGAATGTCTTCTCATTGCCATCCGCTCCAAAGGCCTCACCGGTTGGGGTGAATGTGCTGCCGACCGTGACCCAGGCTACTCTTATGAAACCACCGGCACCGCCTGGCACATTCTCAAGGATTTCATCTCTCCCCGCCTGCTCGGTGAAAATGTATCCGATGCGGCAGATTTTCAAAGGCGCGTGGAGGATATCCGCGGGCATAACCTGGCCAAAGCGGGCATTGAGATGGCGTTATGGGATCTGATTGGTCAGAGTGAGGGTAAATCTCTGCGGGAGATGCTCGGAGCAGTGCGAACCCGCGTGGAGGTGGGTGTTTCGGTCGGTTTACAATCTTCCCCTGCTGCGCTGGTCGAGAGAGTCAGCAAATATCTAGCAGATGGGTACGCGCGCATCAAGATCAAGATCAAGCCCGGCCGCGACGTGGGCGATGCCACGGCCGTCCGTAAGGCGTTCGCATCCACTCGTTTACAGGTAGATGCCAATTCTGCCTATAGCCTGGAGACTTCCCAGGTTTTAAGACCGTTGGAACTCGCTGGACTTGCTCCTCATCGAACAGCCGCTCGCAGAAGACGATATGTGGGATCATCACAAGCTCCAAGAACAATTTCATACGCCCATATGCCTGGATGAGAGCATTCTCAGCCTGCGCCATGCCCGCTCCGCCCTCGAAATGCGGGCATGCCAGATCATCAATATCAAGCCCGGCCGGGTGGGTGGGCTGAGCCAGGCTGTAGCCATCCACGACCTCTGCAAGGCTCAGGGGGTTCCGGTATGGTGTGGCGGGATGTTGGAAACAGGCATCGGGCGCGCCTCCAACCTGGCGCTGGCAGCCCTACCCGGCTTCAGCCTGCCGGGGGATATCTCTGCCTCAGATCGCTACTATAGGGAAGACATTACCCATCAGCGTTTTTCGCTCAATCCTGACAGTACAATTGATGTGCCCTCCGATCCGGGACTGGGTGTGAGCGTGAATAAACACGCCCTCCAGAAATTCACCCTGGCGGAAGTGAAATTGGACGCCCAATGAGCCCAAATTCGCAACGTTCTCTTCTGATGTCTTTTCATTCTCGAAGCACAAGATCTGCCTTTACGTTCTGCTTTTGTGCCATATTGCTTTCCGCCTGCGGCTCATTGGGGGGCAAGCAGACTGCCGGCGTCTTGGGGACTCCGGCAGTTTTACCGGCTTATTCTCCAACGAATACCCCTTTCCAGCCGGAAGGCTTTACGCCTCCCCCGACTGCCACAAATACATTGACCCCAGGCGAACCGACCCACACCCCTTTCACGCCGTACCTATGGATCGCCTCTGCTGCACCCAAAAGCCTGCGCGAATCTGCTCTCGCCTCGGGCATGCAGTTGGCGACGGTTCCTGACATGGCCACGGCGAGATTGGATGTTCTTAATCCGCAAGCCTCGACCGAAAATTCACTATCTTCCACCTGGTTCTACGCTCTCGTGACCCCTTTTCCAACCATAGTTGACGGTGTCTCGCTGGCTGACATACAAAGCGCCTGGAGCGGTAATTCTGGCGGGCCTTTTGCGGGCCGGCCTCTATGGATGGAAGAATCCACCCTGGCAGCATTTTCTGCTCTGTGGGGTTCCCCCGCTACTGGTGCCGTGAGTGTTTCCCCTGCAGATACACTGGTCGATTCCGCCTGGGAGCAGTCGCCGGCCTGGGCGATTGTCCCCTTCGAAGCGCTGGAGCCGCGCTGGAAGGTCCTCAGCGTGGATGGGCAGTCGCCGGTCCATAATGATTTCGATCCGGCGGCTTATCCTCTCAAAATTGTTTTCTCCCTGCAGCCATCTGCCTTCAGCCTTCCCGCCACGAACCGCGACCCGAACCAGCTTACCGTCCTTGCGATGACCGGTGTCACGGCGCTCGTACGGGCCACGGCAGATAAGATGGAAAAAAAAGGAGTGCTCTATCCGGGTGAAGAGATACGCGGTGTATTGCGTTCTGCCGACATTACCCATGTGAGTAATGAAATACCGTTCGACCCTGATTGCCCCAAACCCGATCCGTGGACGGAAAGCCTGCGATTTTGCAGTGACCCGGCTTATATAGCCTTGCTGGAAGACGTAGGTGTGGATATCGTCGAACTCTCCGGCAATCATATGATGGACTATGGCTCGGCTGCCCTGTTGTATACCCTCGACATGTACACCCGGCGCGGCTGGCAGTATTTCGCCGGAGGCCGGGACCTGGTAGAATCCCTCCAGCCAGCCAAGATGGTGCATAATGGCAATAAACTGGCCTTTATCGGCTGTAATTATGCCGGTCCACCCAGTGATTGGGCCACGGAGGCGAGCCCCGGCTCGGCGCCTTGTGATTTCGATCAGATGCACGCTGAAATCACCAGCTTGCGCGCAGATGGCTACCTTCCCATCGTAACATTCCAATATAACGAGTACTATCAACCGAACCCCACCGATTACGAGCAAAGGGATTTTCGGAGCATGGTGGAGGCGGGGGCTGTAATTGTCAGCGGCAGCCAGGCGCATGTGCCCGCCGCAATGGAATTTGATAACAACGCCTTTATCCATTACGGCCTCGGCAACCTGTTCTTCGATCAAATGGCCCACCTCATGCCGGATGGCTCCACTATCTATGATACTCGCAATGTTTTTGTGGACCGGCACATTTTCTATGGCGGCAGATATATCGGAACGGAACTTTTGAGTTACATCATCGAAGATTACGCCCGTCCCCGCCTGATGACGGAACCTGAACGGACCCATTTCCTTCAATATATTTTCAACGCCGCCGGATGGTAGTCCTTCCACCCGAGTTTATGCATTCTTATATGGACCATCCATACCTGGCAAGTATCACGATTGTATTTCCAAATGATACGTTATTTGCCGGCCAACTCTTTCCCTTTCTGGAATCTCTCGGAATTCGTCAGGAAGGCTGCTTTGAGTTCACTTCTTCCAACCCGGAGTTTACTCCCAGGCTCCGCCTGGATTTTTAATTCGAAGGCTAAAGATGTTTGCGTGAATTTTGCAAATTCTCACGGACAGCATACTTCCATCAAGGTCGAGAATTCCACCGGGATTGAAAAGCGCAGTCCGCACGCCTATGGCTACGTAAGCCTAGCCGATGTTGCCAGCCGGCTGGAGTCAGCAGGCTTAACCTTCGTTGGTCTCGACCATCTCGGCTTTAACCTACCCTGGTTCAGCTCGGATTTACACCCCCAGATTGCTGCCTTCAGGTCGACCTATTCATCAATGTGCTTATATCATTGCTTCCCAAGCGGTGAGGCGTGGGATTTTATCCTACCCGGCGATCGTAATGAAATCCTGGGTCGTAAAGAAATAGATTACAAGATCACCCGCAAACCGAAATTCGAACTGGTCTCGTTTGAAAAAACTTCCAAGCCGCTTATTCAAATTGATCTCAGCACCCATGCAAGTTATCAAGAATTGGCATTGCTTTTTCCGGAATCGCTGAAAGACCCGCAGATCGGCAATGTATGGTTATATCTGGAAAACCGATTTACAATTGATGTGTGTTTGGTACTTAATCCTTTCTCCGAAGGAGATTGGAGCGATTTCTTTAAAGGGTGTAGGTTGTGAGGCTGTCATGAAAATTTATGATATTTCCCTCCCTGTTTCCCCTGACTTACCCGTCTGGCCCGGAGATCCAGCCATAGTGCTGGAACAAGTCTCCTCAATGGATGCTGGCGCACATGATAATGTTTCCCGGCTGGCATGCAGCGTACATACCGGTACACACGTGGATGCGCCGCACCATTTCCTGAATGACCACCGGACAGTTGAGTCTCTTTCTCTGGATATACTTACAGGTCCCGTTCAAGTGGTCGAGTTACCAGAGGACATTACCGTAGTCACTGCTGAGATACTGGAAAAAGCTACAGTTTCACCCGGGACGTTGCGCTTACTGCTCAAAACCAGCAATTCCCAACTGTGGGAGCGCCGTGCGAAGGATTTTTTCACCGGCTTTGTTGGCATTTCAGCTGATGGAGCCGCCTGGCTGGTGGAAAGGGGGATTAGGCTGGTCGGAATCGACTATCTTTCGGTCGCACCGTACAAGCAGAGCATCCCTACGCACCGGACTTTACTGGAGGTGGGGATGGTCATCCTAGAGGGAGTGGATCTGAGTGCTGTCCAACCTGGTCTTTATACTCTATATTGCCTTCCCCTGAAACTGGTTGGTTCCGATGGTGCGCCGGCCAGAGCCATACTGGTAGCATAAATCAATATCAATCCCGAAGCAGGATTTAAATTAAAACTCCCGCAGTGCTAAAACTGCGGGAGTTGTTTCTTTAAGATTCTTTTTAATATCTGCGCTGGCCGCCACCGGGGCCGCGACGACTTTTTCCACCACCGCCGCGATTATAACCACCGCCGCCACCACCGCCACCGCCGCCGTAACCACCACCGCCACCGCCATAACCACCACCGCGGCCGCCACCAAAACCGCGTTCTTCTCTCGGACGGGCCATGTTGACTTTCAACGGACGATTGGACAGCATGTAGCCATTAAAGGTCTGGATGGCCTTCTCGGCTTCACTCTGATTGCTCATTTCCACGAATGCGAAGCCTTTGGATTGCCCCGTGTCGCGGTCCTTGATCAAAGCCACCGACGCTACCGTCCCTGCTTGCGCAAAGAGCGTGCGAACATCATCTTCGGTGGTGTTGTAGGACAGATTGCCTACATAAATCTTCGTTTCCATCTAATTCTCTCTCCTTATGATTTGGGGCAGTGAGGCTGTGGAAAAGCCGCCAGTCTTGAACAGGGCTGGCGGCCGATCAGCACACAAATCCTACTGCAAGTGAACCTATTCTAACACAAAGCCTCTCCTCCGACCGTATCAATTTGCCGGGAGTATATAGCCTCCGTCGACTACAACGACCTGCCCGCGGATCATGGAGGCAGCCGGCGTGCACAAAAATCCTACCACTCCGGCTACATCCTCCGGCGTTACCAATCGGCCTGCCGGAGTGGATGCAATGGCTTTTTCGAGGATGCCTTGATCGCTCAGGCTGGCAAAATGCTTCAACGCCTCAGTTTCAACGATCCCCGGGGAAACGGCATTCACCACGATGTTCTGCGATGATAGTTCCACTGCCAGATAGCGTGTGAGGCTTTCGATGGCCGCTTTGCTGGCTCCCACCACCACATAGTCCGGCAGGACCCGGTTTGCCCCCGGGCTGGAAATACTAACGATACTTCCCCCACCGCGTTTTTCCATCAGGGGGACGGCTCGCTGGGCTGCAAAAAGCAGTGAGCGGGAATTGATGTTCATCGTCCAATCCCAGCCTTTTGGTTTTTGCTCGAGTACGGCACGGTTGTAGCCTGAGGCAGCGTTATGGATGAAAATATCCAGCCCGCCAAATTTCTTTTCCGTTTCTTCAAATAAGCGTCCAAGCTCATCCAGGTCGCCTACATCCGCTTTTACCAGCAATGCTTGCCGACCGAGTTTCTCGATCTCGCCCGCAGTCTCCTCGGCAGGGGCGCGGTTACGGAAGAAGTTGACCACCACATCCGCACCGAGACGGGCAAAATGCAGGGCGATCGCCCGACCAATTCCTCGACCGGAGCCGGTGACGAGAACGATCTTTCCCGCGAACGTCATTTCATCCATATTCCCTCCGGAGTTCGAATCCTTATCTCTGAGCTGGCTTCAATTCATCATAATAGATACTGAGGTCCGAGCAGTCGAACCGATTACCGCAATTCGGACAGGTGATCTTGCACTGTCGTTCTTCCATGCGCACACCGCAGCGGTCACAGATGAACTGTCTCTCCGCAACCGGTGATGAAAGGAGCCGGGATTTAATGCCGATAGCAGGATGTGTCGGGTCAGGCGCTGGCATAAGACACCGGCTTTAGCAGGGAAAGGTCGAACATATTTAATCGTTCCGGCCCAAGCGCAGATACTTTTTGGATGACTGCCTCCAGATCCTGCCGGAGCAACCCAACCGATACGCCTCGACAACACTCGGGCCACGGGTTCAACCACCTCAAACTGCGGCGATAAACTTTCAGCGCTCCCGGATAGTTACAACGGGTGATGTGCAGGTAAACCACTGCCACTTGAAGGATGCCCCGGTAAAGATTCCTGACCGGCCCGGTTTCATCCCGCCAGGCGGCTTCGAGCGCCTCGTGAGCTTCGAAATACTGCCCGCGGTTGAACAATTCCAACCCCTCCAAGGCTTTGGGGTGAAGCGGTGCCTCGCAGCCGGCAGTACCTGTTGAGGTCAAATCGGACATAGTATGTAGAATTATAATTCATTCTGAAAGAGTGTAGACCCATGCCTCTGTTTCCCGCGGAGATTTAAAACGGTAAACTTTCAAATGTGCATATTCCGGGAGCATGGGCAGGGCGGTATAGGTGCGTTTGTGCCTGCCATAAGTCTTCAGAGCCCACAAAAAGAGCGAATCTTTACTGAAGAATTGCCCCCACAATCGTTCCCTGTTCGTCCCCCACAACACTTCCTTTTTGACGATGCGTCTCCAGGTTCGCCACCACAACCGCCACAAGACCAGCGCCAGCGGGTAGTCCAACCAGATCAGCACTTCTGCGCGTACCCACAAAATATCCCGCAGGAAGCCGTAGTTCCCATCCACCACCCATGCATCGTTTCGGGCAACTTCCCTCACTCGGGCGCGGGTGAGTTCCCGGTCTGCTTCCTTCCAGCCCGGTTCCCAGTGAAGGGCATCCAGTTCGACATGGGGAATATGCAATTGCCGGGCCAGTTGTTCCGCCAACGTGCTTTTGCCCGATCCGGTGCTGCCAACCACGCAGATACGCCGGGAAGAAAAATCTGCCATTTACCTCCTTTTTGTTAGCAGGGAGGGCCGTATTATAATGCAACTATGAATGCCAAACAAAAGAGCGAATTCGATGTGTATGTGTATGGCATTATGGCGAATAGTACGGTTTATACCATCCGAACCCCTTTCCCTATTCCGGATGGTTACGCAGAAATTTCTGCATACCAGGCCAATATAGGCGGGGAGGGCGTCTGTTCTGCGATGGTTTTAAGCCGGTTGGGGATTACTTGTTTGTTGGATGGAAACTGGGTGGGTGATTCGGATACCGGCCGATGGTTGCTCGAAACGGTCCGCCAGCGTGGTGTGGATATATCCCGGCTGACGGTTCCGCCCGGATATTCCGGTCCGGCCGAGATGGTTGTCTCAGACGATCGCAGCCGCACCGTCTTTGGCCAGTATGTGGAGTTGCTCTTCTCCGGGCGGCATTGGAATATCCCGCGCAAGGAGGATGTTGCCCGCGCTCGCATGGCATGCGTCGATCCTTTTTTCCAGGAAGAAAGCCGCCTAGCGGTCCGTTTTGCGGTTGAGTTGGGCATCCCATATGTAATGATCGATTGTGATTCCCAAGACAAACTGGCGACCAATCCGACAGCGTTGATCATATCCGGTGAATATCGAAACCGCGAGCATTCCGGAACGAACCTCGATGAGTTGTTCGAGCAGTACCACCAGAGAGTGCCTGGCCTGGTTATTTTTACCTCAGGAGGTGAGCGCGTCCTATATGGCCGCGGCGGGCAACCTGCAAGAGCCTTTGTCCCGTATCCGATCAAGCCGGTGGATACTGCCGGTGCGGGCGACTCATTCCGGGCCGGGGTGGTTTATGGTTTGCTTCAGGGTTGGGATGATGATCAAATTATCCGCTATTCATCTGCATTGGCCGGCCTGGTCTGTCTCTCGTCGCCGGGAGTAATGAACAGCCCGACCCATGCGGAAGTGCTGGAATTCATCCAACAGAACGGAGCCGGTTGACCATGTTCGATCTTCCTGATGATCAAATCCTGCCTCTCTCCAAAGAGCACGTCTTCTGGACGTGGTCGGCGCAAGCCAAGGTCAACCCGATTCCGGTCAAGACCGCCAAGGGGGTGTATTTCTGGGATACGGCGGGCAAGCGCTATCTTGATTTCAACTCGATGACCATGTGCGTCAACATCGGCCATGGCGATGAGCGGGTCATTTCCGCCATCCAGCGGCAGGCAGCCGAACTAGCCTACGCCGCGCCCGGCATGGCCACCAAGGTCCGTGCCGTTGCCAGCAAACTGGTGGCAGAGGTTTCTCCCGCCGGGAAATTGACCCGGGTGCTCTTTACCCTCGGAGGCGCCGACGCCAACGAAAACGCGATCAAACTGGCGCGAGGTTTTACCGGTCGTTTCAAAGTGCTGAGCCGTTACCGCTCCTACCATGGGGCTACAGCCGGGGCGATGGCCGCCACCGGAGATCCTCGCCGTGTAGCCTGGGAACCCATGCTGATGCCCGGCGTGGTCCATTTCCTCGACCCTTACCGCTATCGTTCCACCTTCCACCGCCTCAACCCGGATATATCCGAAGAGGATTTCTGCCTTGATTACCTCAACCATCTCGAAGAGATCATCCGTTACGAAGGTCCCGACACAGTTGCGGCGATACTTATCGAACCCGTCACCGGAACAAATGGGGTCATCATCCCGCCCGCCGGTTACATTCAGGGTGTGCGCGCCTTATGCGATCAGTACGGCATCGTCATGATCGCGGACGAAGTCATGTCAGGTTTTGGCCGCACAGGCAAATGGTTCGCGGTCGATAATTGGGGAGTAGTCCCGGATATCATGACCATGGCGAAGGGTCTTACTTCAGCGTATGCTCCGCTCGGAGCAGTGGCGATGAAGCCTGAGATCGCAGCTGCCTTCGATGAGCGCGTTTTCGAGAGTGGCTTGACCTACACCTCTCATCCCATTTCACTGGCTGCAGCCATTGCCAATATCGGCGTGATGCGGGAAGATCGTATCATCGAACATGCTGCCGACATGGGGCCGGTATTGCACAAGCTTCTGGCCGACCTGGGTGAGAACCATGCCTCGGTGGGGGAGGTGCGCAACATTGGCCTGTTCGGCATCATCGAGCTGGTCAAGAATCGGGAGACGAAGGAGCCCCTGACCCCGTGGAACGCGTCCTCACCCGAAATGGCCGCTTTCCGTAAATATTGCACCGACCAGGGTTTATACGTGTCGGTTCACTGGCATACCGTGCTCATTATTCCGCCCCTGATCATCACTGAAGAACAGTTAAAGGAGGGTTTCCAGATCATCGATAAAGCCTTGGAAATCACCGATCGCGCCACGAAAGCTTGATCCCTTGTCAAATCGAAAAGTCAAAAAGAGGCAGGTCCCAGACCTGCCTCTTTTTGGGTGCTAATGACCAGTTCCTTCCATTAAAAAAAAGGATTGGATTCGGCGATTTTTTATCCCAACCGCCTGGTTAAATACAAAGTTAGATCATCGTCGAGCTTCACCTGTTCCCCATACCCGGGATAATGACCATGGTAGTAAACCCCGCGGGCGTCGGGGATGTAGCCCCGGCGGGCATACAGCGCTTGAGCCGCTCCATAATCGCTATGGAGGCATACGCCCAACCCGGCTACTAGCGACCGGAGGGCGATCCGTCTTTCAGCCTCATCCATGAGAGCGGTTCCTATTTTCATTCGCCTGAACTTGATCAGCACATTGAAATCGGTTATTTCCGGAATTCCGGCCTGCAAGAAGGGCGGATAATCCGACTCCCACACGATGGTCACATAACCGGCGAAGTGCCCCTCATAATCTGCCAGCAAGTTGGTGCGTCGGCCTGCCCTGCTTTCCTGCAGGTAACGCACATACTGGCTGGTAGGCTTATCCCACCCCTGCGCGGCAAATGCTTCAGCAATAATGGCAGGATCGTTTACAGTCATTTCTCTTAGAATGATCGCTGTGTTCATCTTGAACCAACCTGTCGATGCCAACTTGATTCAATGGCAAAAATTTCACCCAGATGGCGCACATTATCGAGCAGGGCCATTTGGATGCACTGGTATTGGCTGTATTTCCCCTCAAAACCTGCTCCTGGCAATAGCAGGTTTTTCTCAGGCGTTTTTTCAAGGAACTCCCTGGCGGTATCGTAAACATCATTCAAATAATGGAGCACCTGTGGTCTTGTCAGCTGCGGCATGGCTGCCACTTCTTCCTGCGCGTAGCCAGTAAGCATGCCCCAGCCATTTTGACCGATGCCGCGTGGATCATAACCGGTTTGTTCGGCCCAGCCATTCCGGAACCAACATTCCTCTGCTGGTCCACAGCCCCTGGCCTGCAGGGTCAGAAAGACATCCAATATCCGCCCCATATGCCACAGGGTGATCCTGATATTGTTTGCTCCGGTTTCAGGTTTCCATTTTTCGCATTCATCGCTCATTCCATCCAGGGCACGCAATAAACGCCGCCGGTTATCTTCCAGGATATCCACCAGTACTTCGTTTGCATTCATTATGGCTTCACCTCAATTTATGTCGACCACTCGCCGTTAGGTAGGCGATGTTTGAACCCGGGCGTAATCCCTGTGAAATATTTGAACTCCATCTGTGTCTCAAATTCCGCCTGGCTAAAATCATGCAGAATGACTGGATAGGTTATTCCTGACTCGTATTCCTCCAATTCCACCTCTTCGAAAATCTTCACTCTCGTCGAGAGCATTAGCCCCAGGTTTTTATCTGTTTTTTTAGGAATATTGAGCGTTACCGATGGCACCTCTTTTTTGGCTGAAATGTCGTTGAGCTTCGCGGTTGAAAGCTCAAATATCCTTCCGGCCAGGATCCTGACCCGCTCATTCTGAAAGGAACCCAACGGTAGATCGGATGCGGCAGATCCCGCAGGCCACATTTGAAACTCCCTGGCCGGATCGAATAAACAGGCATCGACGGTTATCTTTTCAGGAATCAGAATTCCATTCGGACTAAGCTGAGGAGCCAGATTCAATGTGATGGCTACTTGCGGCTCTTTCTCCAATCCCCTTTGCATCGTCTCAATGATAACAAGGTGGGCCGGAGAAGGATGAACATAAACTGTCGCATCCTCCTGAACGCACTCTCTCACGAAATCTTCCATGCCGAAAGCCTGAACGATTTTCTTCACAGATTCCAATGACCGGCTGTGGATATCCAGCAAAGTGAAACGGATCTGATTGGCGGTGAATTGAGTAGCCAGCGGCAAGGCCAGCGGCGCGAAGGGTCCGCAGCCTGCGTACAGGATTTCGATGGACCTGTCAGGGAACCGCTTCTGGGCCACATGGATTGCCGAGCGGATGCCTCTAAGGAATTTCGAGGTCCTGGCAAAATCAAGAATGCACCTGGCGGCGTCTCTTGGCGAGATAGCTTTTCCATCCGGGAGGTGGGTTTCCTGTGAATCCGCCGGATAACCGGAAGAATCATCCACTCCCGATATCCTGGAGAACAAGGAATACAAACCGATCGCCGCCTCCCGGCACTTACCGGGATCTTCCGGTTGAAGCATCGCCTGGGTGATTTGTTGCAGCTGGTCAATTGAATTCGCCATTAATCGGGTTCCGTTTAATGATTCCATCATGTGTTTCGGTCAATGCAGGGCGTGCCATCCATTTTTCATATCGCCCATCACCCTGCGATTTTGCAGAACATACACTTGCTTATCCTTTCTTCCTGCCAATATAGAGAAGGTGCCTGGAGGCTCCCAGCATGGATTTCTCTGTGCTGATCTCATACAACAAGTCCAGCCACAATTGACGCGGCCTTCCTTCAAGTGAATTGTAGCTCTGGTCATCCGCAGAGATGGCCGGTTCAACTGCAGCAAATGCCAGGGTCGCACATCCGATAGCTTCATGTAAAGGAGCGATCTCTTCGACTCGGGCTTGATATCCCCGAAATCCGCCGCGGGGAGCGTTATCCGGACGTTTACCGGCCTCCAGCAATGACCTAACTTCGGCCTGGTTCTCAATCCAGGCCGGATTGTTTTTGAGCATATCCCCTAGTATGCCGAACCGGCAGATAAACGCCGAGAAAATCATTCCACCTGCACGGAGCCGGTTGAATGCCTTTTTCAAAGCCATTTTCCGGTCGGCTTCTTCGATGAGATGATACAGAGGCCCCATCAGGAGTACGGCATCGAAATCATTTTTTGTCACTGCGCTGAGATCACGCGCATCCGCCACAAAGAGACGGACCTGCTTCTCAAGTTTTTCAGCGGCAAGATTTTCCCTGCATGCCTCAAGGAGTGCCGCGGAGAGATCTACTGCCGTAACCACATAACCTCTCCTGGCCAATTCCAGGGTATATTTCCCTGTGGCTGCCCCAATTTCAAGAATTGACCCTTGAGGCGGTAGATAATAATTCAAATAGCGCCAGGTGAGATCATACTCAAGCTGCTCCCGTTCCAAGCGGAGTTGTTCCCTCTCCGGATCGCCATCATAAAAGGCAGCAATATCACTGACATCGTCAACCATAATATTCTCCAAGGGCCATCGTTATTTTCTCGTTGGATATCTTTCTTCCAGATTTTCACTAGGTATTGGGAGGGTGATCGGCCCGCATCTCAAAGGGAAGACAGGCCGGGTAGGACACGACCTGGAGGATTCAATCATATATTCTTTAATAGCACAATACCCTGGATTGCTGCCTGCAAATTTTCTGGCAGCAATCCAGGCATTTCCTGCCGGTTCGCCTCACCCCGAGAAGAGAATTATCTAAATATCAGCGGCAAGTAGATCCACCTCTGCCACACCGCCGCCCAAAATCCCAATCCGGTACTGTAGTTTGTGCTGACGGCGTTGCCAATGGCAGTCTGGCCAACCGTGTAATCGATGGCATAGCTGGCCGAACTGGCATGGCCGCCTCCACCGCTGAGGGGTACATACCAATCCAATTTATAGTTGGTTGAAGTCATGGCCTGCGCGCTGAGGGTAAACAGGAGGATGACTGTCAGCACTAAACTCAGGACGATCCAACTCCGCTTTATGAACTTTCCGGCAATGCTGCGCCACCCGGATTTTTGGATGTTTTCCATTTGAGGTCTCATGATCACATCCTTATTGCAGAGTCACCAGGATGAGAATGGTTCCCGTGCCACTTTCCAGCGCTTGCATCGCCTTGCCCAGGACAGTCCCCTGTGGCGGATTAGCGCCAGCGCGCATGGCGTAACCGGATTTGGAGGCGGTGACCAGCAGATCGCCTCTCTGGATCGGCCCATTCTCAGTCGAGACCTTGCAGGACACGATCCCTACAACGGCTACCGGGATACCCTTGAGAGGATCGTCTGTATCCGGCGCGCCTGCCAGCAAGGCCGGTTTGGTAGAATAGACGCCGATCACGGCAGTACTGTAAGCTTCGGTGGAGAGTTCGACCACCCGGTCGACATCCGGACTGATGACCATCACATCGCCAGGTTCATAGATGGCTTCATCGCCTTTCACAGCGATCTGTTCGGCAAAATCAGCTCCAGCTGGCTTGAACGTCGCCATTGAAGAATCCTTTCCCCGTGCGGTCTACCCGCCAGTACCTGGTGCCATAATAAGAGCCGACACCTACCACGAAATCGCCGGCGCTGTTCGACTGCAACAGGTACAATGTGGGCCGGGTATGGCTGGTGGCATCAACAGAATTACTGGCGGCCGCTATGGCGATGCCTGCACCAGTATTGGTGGCGTAAACGCCGCGGAAGTTAATGTCGCTTGCGAAGCCCATTACGCCATCACCGGCATTGCTTGCGCCTTTTACTCCCGCAGGATTGGTGCCAGCATCACAACTTGCCGAATTCGGCTCACACATCCGAAAATGGCAGGTTTCGCGGTGGCATTACTATATCCCCATAAGCCTGATCCCCGCAGCGTTATTGTAGAAATATCCGCCATATCCATTTGGTGATGTGGATGCCCCAACAATCCCATAATTGACACTGGTCGTATCGGTGGCATAGACTCGCAGGCCTCGACCGGATGCGCTGAATTCTCTATGTGCAAACGGGTCGCTGGATACCGAACCGACGATGGCAGCGCCCGGCCGCAGGCTCCAGGCATAGGGAACGGCAAAGATTGGCTGGCGAGGCGCCATTTCCGCATCGCTCCCCACTTGA
The DNA here is from genome assembly GCA_963831885.1 of uncultured Chloroflexia bacterium. Taxonomy (GTDB): domain Bacteria; phylum Chloroflexota; class Anaerolineae; order Anaerolineales; family Villigracilaceae; genus UBA877. Next base: position 173,017 of record CAWHSJ010000011.1, read on the forward strand.
ATGCCTAGATAAAGCTGCTGTCCGGTGATGTCATCCTGACAATTCCCCCAGACTTCGGAGTTAAATAACCCATTCGTGACCGTCACGGAGTTTGTATCGGAACATAACTCCGTCCCACCGGTTGGGACATCGTACAGACGAAATATCATAGTATAGGTCCCATTGAGTGGATTTCCGCCAGCGTCGGTCAGGCGCCCCTGGACTGGAAAATAGTTTTGCGTATTTGCACCCCGGGCTGATTGATCGCTGCCTTCTGTGGAACCTGTGCCATCCTGTGCCAATACAATCGCGGTGGTCAGGACACTCAGCAGAAGCACGATGCAGAGGATGATGACCGGTTTTGAAAAACGCTTATGAAGGAATTTGACGAACATCTTGTTTCTCCTTTCCATGATTGGGCCGGGCAGGATTGGGATGTTGTGGGCGTTGACAGCCGCGGCAAAAGAATAGGGACGATCGTATGAATCCTTACATTGATCCCAATAAGATTACCTGTATTTTTCTACTATCCGGTGACCAATAAATCTGTTCGCCTGTATCCCTTACCAGTAACAACCTTGGATGGGATACAAAACTAATACCCCTTTTATTAACCACTAATAACAGTATATGGAAAAATTCCTTAAAATACAAGCGTCCTTTTGGGGGACGCTTGTATTTTCCAGGAATCGATATTTCTTTAGCGAGTGGTATTTTATTTCCCCTGGAACTCCTTCAAGCATTCCCACGCCTCGCCCCGTTCCAGGTTCACCCACATCGGCAGGCTGAAATAACCGTGTTTTTCCTTTCTCCATACCGGGCCTTGCGCACTCTCGCCGGTCAGGAGGTTCTTCCACCGACCTTGGGGAAGATAGTAAATTACTTCCCCGCTGGAGTTAAATATCGGTGCAACCAGCACTGCTGCGCCCAGCATGTACTGCAGGTCCAGGGTCTGGCAGGCGGGATCGTCCGGGAACTCCAACATCATCGCTCGCATCATCGGCCAGCCGTGTCCATGGGCTTCCCTGGCGGTGTCGAGCAGATAAGGCATCAGGTGTGTTTTCAGCTGGTTGAACAAGCGCAGCACTTCGACCGATTCTTCGTCATACAACCAGGGCATGCGCGGGCTGTCATTCCCGTGCAGGCGGCTGTGCGAGGAGAGCAGACCGAACGCCACCCAGCGCTTGTACAGGTCGGGTGTGGCTGTGCCGACGAACCCGCTGATATCATGGCTCCAGTAGCCGAAGCCGCTCAGTCCAAGCGAAAGCCCTCCCCGCAGCGTCTCTGCCATCGAAGCATAAGTGGAGGAATTATCCCCGCCCCAGTGCAGCGGGAATTTCTGGTTGCCGCAGGTGGCCGAGCGGGCGAACACAACCGCTCCATCTTCACCTTTAACCTCCCGCAACAGGTCAAAAACAGTCTGATTGTAGAGGTAGGTGTAATAATTGTGCATCCTTTCCGGGTCCGAGCCGTCGTGATACCTCACGTCCAGAGGGATGCGCTCGCCGAAATCAGTCTTAAAGGCGTCCACGCCCATTTCGAGCAATGTCCGCAGCTTGCCCGCATACCACTCGCGGGCGGCCGGGTTGGTGAAATCCACCAATCCCATGCCGGGCTGCCAGGCGTCCACCTGGAATACGTCACCATTTGGTCTTTGCAGCAGGAATCCCCCAGCCGTCCCCTCGGCAAAGAGGGGGCTGGCTTCAGCAATATAGGGATTGATCCACAGGCAGGCTCTCACGCCCTTTTCCTTTATCCGCTTAAGCATACCGGCCGGGTCCGGGAAATAGCGTTTATCCCACAGGAAACTGCACCAGGTGAGCTCCTTCATCCAGAAGCAATCGAAATGGATCACACTGACGGGGATGCCACTGGCTTCCATTCGCTCAATATTGGCCAGGATAGCGGTTTCGTCATAATTGGTGGTGAAGGAGGTCGACAGCCACAGCCCGAACGACCAGGCCGGTAGCAGGGCCGGGCGTCCGCTTAATAAGGTGTACTGATCGAGCACCTCTTTCGGGCTGGGTCCGCCAAAAATGTAATAATCCAGGCTGTGATCTGCTGCGCTGAACTGGACCCGGCTGACATGGTGCGAGGCCACCTCGAACGAAACCTTTCCCGGGTGGTTCACCAGTACGCCGTAGCCGCGGCTGGTCAGGTAGAACGGGACATTCTTATAAGCCTGTTCCGAGTCGGTTCCACCGTCCTCGTTCCAGGCATCGATGGATTGTCCATTCTTGACGAAAGAGCCAAAATGCTCCCCCAATCCGTACACCTTTTCTCCGGCTTGCAAGCTGAGCTGCTCGCGCAGGTAGGTTTCACCATTTTGCGTCAATAAAGCCAGCGCCCGCGGCTCGCTCTCGGTCAGTGCCTCCCCATCCCGCAGAAAGGTGACGCGCCACTCGCCCTGGAGCGGCACCTGCACCGAAAGCCGGCCGGCTTTCAGCCAGGCAACCTGCTCATCCCTGCCGCTGGAGGCATCAGGATTGGAGAGTGAATAATCCAGGTCGAAAACAGGCAGCCGATCCCGCCTGCCTTTGTGGTGGGACACCTGTACCCGTATCACATCCGGCATTGGCGAGGTGAATCGCACTGTGAGAGTGGCCCCATCTGTCAGGTCATTGCGGCTGCGGACCTCCCGGTTGTATCCAGTCACCACCAGTGCCTGTGCTTCAGTTTGAACATCCACCACGCTGGTGGGATACAGCGCCTGTGTGCCAGGCAACAGCAGCCAGTGTCCGTAGTTGAATTTCATGGCCCATCCTCTCTATTTTCTGATTTTCTCCAAGTATACAACTCCCCCGGCTTTTTCTGTAAAAGTCAGGGGAGGCAAAGGTGAGGGAGCAAATGGATCAGTTTCAGCTTATTTACGGCAGCCAATCCAGCGGGTTGACGTAACCGTAGGTCTTGTTCATCAATTCGAAATGCAGGTGCGGACCCGTGGAAGTACCGCCGGTCATACCGACCAGCCCAAGGATATCGCCCTGGCCCACAGCCTGTCCGCAACTCACATTGATCTGGCTCAAGTGGGCATAAAGGGATTGCCAACCATTGCCGTGATCGACAATGACCAGGTTACCGTAGCCCCAGTCGTTCCAACCCGAGTACACCACCGTACCGGCATCCGCGGCGTAAACGGCATTGCCTTCGGCCCCGGCAAAGTCAACCCCAAAGTGCCGGATGGATGGCGTAAAGGGCGTTCCCGAGAGCCAGTGTTCGACGGTGGGATAGATGAATGTGCCATAGCCTACCTGGACGTAAGTTATCCCGCCACAAACTCCCGGTCCCCATACACGTGTGGAGGGATCTTCCCGCACCAGTTGAGACGGCGCCGTCCAGGAAGTGAACTGGCGCGTCCCGCCGGGTATCACCAGCCAGGTGCCTCCGGCGATATTTGGATGACCAAGATCACCGATGGCATCCGGGTCAAGGTGGTTGCCGGGAAAATTAACGATGTCTTCCGGCGCTACGGTAAAAAATTTAGCCACCGTGATCAGACTGTCCGTTTCTACCCATTGGTAATATGTGCCATCCACTGGAAGAATATTAAGCTGCAAATCCACCGGCAAATAGTCCGGCCGGTCTTGAAGGGAGGCGTAATTACCAAACAGAATGGTTTTAGGATTCAGACCGTATTTATCAGCAATCCCAAATAATGTGTCACCCTTCTGGACCGTATAGGTGACCACGTCGATCCGCGGCCGGCTCGGGATGGTGGTGTGTAAATCGGCCTGGCGCGCAACACCATCCACCGACATGGCAATTTCTGCCGGGAGCTGCGCAGGTTCCAACACTGGGGCGGAGGTTGGCTCAACCGCAGCTTTTGCACTGGGCGTCCAGCCAAGATTCGCCTGACGGTAGAGCGTTTGCATCAACCAGACGACTGCGATGACAAGAATGATGGTAAGGACATTCGTCCCGATGCGCACGGCAGATTCACCCAGGCCGAGGCGAGAGAACCATTCCATCCATTTTGTCAGGAAATTGGTTCGAGCTTTGGGGCTTTCCTCCGATTCCCCCTCGGTCTCCTGAGGAAATTCCTTTAGAGGCTGATTATCCATATAATGGCATCATAACATGCCCCAAAAAGGCAGTCAAGCGAAGCATTAAGGCTGAATTAACTGAGATTTTCCCGTAGAATTGGCCATTTCGCATGGATAAACACCAATGCCAGCAGGCAAATGCTTCCTCCAACCAGCGCAGCTTGCGGCACCCCGGCAGCCTGTGCCAGCCAACCGATAAACAAGCTTCCGAACGGAGCCACTCCCTGGACTGCCCACAAGTAAACACTGTAAACTCTCCCCCGCAAGGCATCCGGTACATCCAACTGGATCAGGATATTCATCATCATAAATTGCGAGACCATGGCCCAGCCGAGGACGCTAATCATTATCAGCATGAGGGGGATGTTTCGAGTCAGCGCGATGAGCACCAGGATAATTGAAAAGACGAATTCGCCGACCATCATCAACAGGCCCTTTCGTCTCATGTGGCTGAAGGCAGAAACGAAAAGCGCGGCGACAAACGCGCCAACGCCCATTGAAAGATAGAGGATGCTATTTCGAGCCTGGACGATTTTGTCAGTATCCGTAAGCTGGTGCAACATATTGCTGGCTACGGCCGGAAGTTGCTGGATAAAGGGGAAACCAAAAAAACCCATCCAGGCTGCCAGAACGATGATGAGAAGGACCAGTATATTTCCACGGATATAGCGCCAGCCTTCTTTGAATTCTTTGGGAATGTCGGTGGATGCCAGAGAGGCCGGGGGAGATGTATTCCCGTAGGGGGTGCGCACGAGTAATAACCCGCCGATCACGAACAAGAAGCTGATCCCATTGGCAAAGAACGCCCAGCCCTCACCCTGTTTCTGGACCAGCAATAGGACTACTCCGGTCAGGGAAGGCCCCAGTACCCTGGCAAGGTTGAAGATGGTGGATTGCAAGGCGATTGCGTTAGGTAAAGCCGGCTTGCCGACCAGTTCGATCAACATAGCCTGGCGGGCGGTGATCTCGATGGCATTGGCTGTTCCCAGCAGAAAAGCCAGCAGGATAATGTGCCAGACTTGAATCAAGCCGCTCAATGCTAAAAAGGCAAGCAAGAAAGCCTGAACCATCATGATGATTTGCATCACAATGACCATTTTACGTTTGTTTACATGCTCCACCAACACCCCACCCGGCAAGGCTATAAGCAATGTAGGGAGTGTGGCTGAAAAACCGATCAGCCCCAGGATGAAGGGACTGCCGGTCAACCGGTAGGCCAGGTACGGTTGGGTAGTATTCTGCATCCAGGTGCCGGTGAGCGAAATGAATTGTCCGACCCAGAAGATGGTGAAATCACGCGATGCAAGGGCGGGAAAACGTTCCGAGATTTTCAATGAAATTTCCGTAAAAATGAGGTCAGGCTGGTAAAAGGATTTCCGGCCGATCGTTGGCCGGAGTGTTTACAGCTGTCGAGATGGGATAAGCTTGCATGTCTTTGGCCGGGTAAGGGACGAGCAAACCCTGCAGGTCAGAAGCCTGGCGAGGAGATGAATCAAGCCACTGAGCAAAGGCCTCTTTGGGTAAGATCACCGGCATACGATTATGGAGGGTGGACATCATTTCATTCGGCTCGGTGGTAACGATCGTGGCTGATTTTATTTCGGATCCATCCGGAGACTGCCAATGTTCCCACAGTCCGGCAAAGGCGAAGGGTTTTTTTGACTTCAGCTGAATGTAGTGGGGAATTTTGGTCTTTGTGCCCGGTTGAGCCTGCCATTCAAAGAAACCATCCGCAAAGATAAGGCAGCGGTGGTACTTGTAGGCAGAACGGAAAGCAGGTTTTTCGGCCAAAGTCTCAGCCCGTGCGTTGATGAGGTTGTTACCAATGGCCGGATCCTTGGCCCAGGAGGGGATCAAGCCCCAGATAAAGAAATCAGCTTTGTTCGAGGCATCGTTAGGTACCACCAGGACCGGCTGGGTGGGAGCAATGTTGAAGCGCGGTCCTACCTGTGCCGGGAAAGCAAATTCAGGAAAGGTTTCGCTTAAGTCAGCCGGGTCTACTGTTAATGTAAAACGTCCGCACATATTATTCTCCTATCATTGTGGCAGTTTTTGGGCCACATATAAAACGGCGTCGTATGGCCTTTCGATGGAACCACCATAACTATCAATCAAATCTCCCACCGCCTTGAATAATTTTTGACGGGTAGCTTCAGGCAGAAGAAGATGATCGGAATAAGTGTTCATTAAACCCTGATATTGCCTGGATGTGTAACGAATTGACCAAGGGAATCGTCTTACCGTGACCGGGCCAAAATTACCGCTGGCTTCCATCTCGCCAACACGATTTTGGATAGCCGCCTCCGTGGAGCTCGACCCGCCTTTTAATTCCGGAGCTATTTCCTGATAGATTTTGTCAAGGTCAGCCGCAAGCTCGCCTTTAAAACCAGGGTACGTATTCCAAAACAAGGCCAGGTATCCCTGTGATTTGAGCGCGCGGGCGGCCCTGGCATAACCAACTTCCTTTGGCACCCAATGGAAGGCCTGTGCAGAGAAGACCAGATCAAAACTGTTGGCCATTCCCTGCCAGTCTTCAAATCTGCATACTTCAAATTGTACCGCGGGGAAAGCCTGCAGGTTGCGGGCGGCCACAGCAGCCAGAGCCGGACCCGGTTCAATGCATAAAATCGAGAAGCCGCGTTCTGCCAAAAGTCGGGTCGCCTTACCGGTCCCGGCCCCGATTTCAAGGATCTTCCCGCCGGGTGAAATGCCGGTCAGTTCGATGAGGCTGTCCACCAATTCGCGGGGGTAGCCAGGCCGGTAAGCGTCGTAATCAGCGGCGACCGAATCAAAACTCCGGCTGGCCTCGTACCAGTAGGTCGCGGATTTTTCAGTCATCTTGTTTTACCTAACTCTTGAGGTCGCCAAAGTTTGCACAGAGTTTTGGCAACTTGATTGCTTTACGAACACTCAGGGCAATTCTACCCCTGATTTACCTGCTCCAAGCGGGACTGTTGCATCAACCAGATATATCCATCTTCCAGGCTCGGCTCGACCGGTATGGCAGGATACTCGTTCAGGCGATCGCCAACCAGGCGATACTGGATACCAGCCTGCACCTGCACGCTGGAAACGATTCCCGCGCCTCCATCCGGACGTTCGCCTTTGGTAGTCACCTGCCACACTTTTCCACGGACGTTGTCTATCAGTTCACGCGGACTGCCCAGGAACAGAACCTGACCCAGGTTGATCACCGCCATTTTGTTGCAGCTCTGGCTGATATCTTCAATGATGTGCGTGGAGAGGATGACGGTGCAGCGGCTGGACATTTCAGAGAGCAGCGTCCGCAGGCGCACACGTTCTTCCGGGTCGAGGCCGGAAGTGGGTTCATCGACAATCAACAATTGCGGATGCCCAAGTAAAGCCTGGGCAATGCCCACCCGCCGCTTCATTCCCCCGGAAAATGTGCGCAGGCGGCGTTTGGCATCCTGCGCCAGCCCAACCAGTTCAAGGGTATCGGCCAGTTGTTTTTGTCTTTCGGCTTTATCGGTCATTCCTTTGAGCAGGGCGATGTATTCCATGAATTCGTAAGCGCTCAGGTCGGGATAGAGACCGAGTTCCTGCGGGAAGATAACCGAGCAAAGACTTGACAGCCAGTTTCCCCTGCCTTGTGGCGACATCGTTTCCCAGGACGGTCACTTTACCAGTGGTAGGACGCAGCAGTCCAGCCAGGATGCGCATGAGGGTGGTCTTGCCGGCGCCGTTCGGCCCGACCAGCCCGAACATGCCCGAACCGATTTCCAGGTCCACACCGCGCAGGGCCTGGACTTTTTTTCCATAATTCTTGGTGAGTTGTATGACGCTGATCATCAGAAGTTCTCCTTCCATTGAAGCCATAACCGGGCCAGTATGGCGAGCCCAAGGAGTGCGACCAGGATCGCGATATACATCAGGATAACCTCTCCGAAGCCGACCTGGGTGGTGAAGCCAAAAAGATTGACTTTATCGCCAATGATCCTGGCTTCAATTTCCATTGCAGGCGAGTTGTAGTTCTGAAGAAGATACTGTTCGATTTTATCAACCACAGGGAGGCCCAGTTCAGTGGATGGGGCCCGGAAGACGGACAACCAAAAGAAGATGCCCAGCAGGCCTGAAATCAGGCCTGGAAAAATGGCCGCCCGGCGGCTGCGAAAGAGAACTCCTAAGAGGATGCCGGTAACGGTTCCCCAGACCAGTAATGGAATTCCGTCCAGCAAGCTGAGTTTTATCAGGTATATGCTGGCGCTCCAGGATAAACCAAAATGGAGGCTGGAGAAAAGGATGATCTCTGAGACTGTAAAGAAAAGAGCCAGCATGATCGCGCTGACCAACAGAACCGCAGAAAGCACCCCCAAAATCTTCCCGGCCAGATAGCGGGTGCCTGTGATGGGGGTACAACGTCAACAATTCTAAAACCCCGAATTTTCGGTCCGCCGGTATGGCAGAAACCGTGGCTGCCGGCAGGAACAGAAGTGCAATCAACATCGTTAACCAGGCCAGCATTGAGGTGCCAACCAGGCTGTCACCCAGGGCCTCCCTGAGGAACGGCAGATGCTCCTCAAGGGTAAATCCATTGGCGGTCCATCTTTCAAGCTGGTCAGGAGTCATATTTTCTGCTGTGATCCAGTTGGGCAACATGGCAATCTGGGCAACCAATATTCCGGCGGAGACGAGCAGCCCGATGAGAACGGTTACCACCACCGGGGCGCTGCGCCGGAAACTGAAACGGAACTCGGTCCCGGCAATGGCCAGTATCTGCTGCAGCGAATTCACGATAAACCTTCCTTCCATTTCAACCAAAGACCGGCAAGATAAAACACTCCGGCAAGTACGACCAAGATAGCCAGATACATGAGAAGGACCTGGAAAAATCCCACAAACGGGGCATTTGACCCCAGTAGTGGATTTTCTGAGGCAGGGAAGTCCGACCTTATCCGGGCCCATGCAGCGGCGTTGAGGGAGTGATAGCCCTGGAAAACATAGTAAGCCGCCAGGTCGAACTGGTAGAAAGTTACGGGCGGCGCTTTGAAAACTGCTTTCCAAAAAAGCAGGCTAACCAGACCGAGGGCAAAACCCGGCAGGATTGAAGCCCGCCGGCTGCGGAAAACCACCCCTGCAAGCGCCCCAACCGCGACACTGAAAAACAGGATCGGTAATCCATCGAGGAGAGCCAGCTCAAGATAGAACTTGAGCAGTCCCCAGGGTAAACCCACCTGGAAGTGCGCCAACAGGATCCCCTCCAGTAAGGCAAAGAATAATGCCAGGGGGAAAATGCCTATGAAGGCTACAGTTACGGATAGCCCCAAGATTTTTCCGACCAGATATGTGTTTCCCTTGATTGGTAAACTCCGGAACAACTCCCACACACCGAACGAATGGTCGGCGGGGATTGCGCCAATGGCTGCGACCGGCAGGAAAATGAGCGCCAAGAAAATGAAGAACCAGGAAAATTGAGCAGAACCTGCGGTCAGATCAGCAAAACCATCGCGCTCCAGGGAATGGAAGACTGCCTCAGTTACACCGGCCTGGATGAAAGCCTGTTTTTTTTCGGGAGGAAACTGATCCAGGCTGGGATTGTAAAATTGCAGGTTAGCGATAGGGTCAAGCAAGAGAGCTGCGCCAAGGATGAGACCGATCAGGGCGGTTACCACGACCGGAGCGCCGCGGCGCAGGCCAAAGCGGAACTCGGTGCGGGCGATGGCAAAGATTTGCCAGAGAGTTATCATTTGATCGCTTTCACAGCTGTTTACCGGTTTCCCAGCAGGCGGTCTTCATTTTTCAGCAGGGTCAGCCCAAGCAGGGTTAGGCTAACGCCTATGGCAACAAGAGAAAGGCGATTGAATAAATAGTTCATCATCCCCAGTTTTTCCGGCTGTAAGTAGACATGAAAAGGCCAGAACCAACGCCAGACTTTGAGGATCCCATCACCTCCATACAGGCTGGAGGCCCAGAACAACGTAGCCATCAGCATCCCAAATATTCCCTGGCGGGTGAGTTGGGTCGTGAAGACGGCGATGCCTCCGAGGGCAATCCCTGCCGGCAACCAGCGCGCCAGGGCAAGCAGTAAATTTTCAGTGTGCCATGAGGCTGTGAAGAGCAGGGTGGCGGACAAGGCTATTCCGCCATGTAAAATGCCTACCAGGATAGCCCGATCCCAAAACAGTTTTTCGGGTGGCCGAGGAGTGGACAGCAGCAACTCCATGACAGGTTCATTATCCGGACCCAGCAGGAAGGCTGCTTGCAAGGCGAAGGCCAGTGGTACGATCGTTTCAATTGCCCGGCGGGGATAGCTCGGGTCTTGCGTGTTTGCCGATCCTTGCATAAGCGATTCCAAGACATAGAAAATCCCCAGCAACAGGGCGCTTACCGCCACCGGCCACCAACCTGTCAACTTAAGATTGATCCTCCACATGGTTGGATAGAAACCTTTCATGCTTGTTTCCTTAGCCAGTGCTCTTCACCTCCACCAAGCCATAATGCCACACCGCTGAATAAAACAGTCAGCAACCAAAGCCAGGGGCGGATGGAGGCGGTGGTCAGGTCTGGAAAAACAAACGGCAGGTTCAGTGCAAGGACAAGGCGGGATAAATTCTGGATGATCCAGAGGCCAAAACAAGCCATCAGGCACACACCCGAATCCAGAGTTATAGTAACCAGTAAAAAGGCCAATGAAGCTAAGAAGGTCATGGGCGCCAGCCAGGTTGAAACGAGAAGCCAGAACGAGACATCCGCTCGCAGCAAAGAAAGCACTGCACTGCCGGTCAGACCAAAAATGAGATCAAAACCAAACACCAGCGCCATCCTGGCGGTTAAAATCTGGCGCGGAGAAACCGGCAAGGTTAACTCGATTTCCAGCGCCGGATCCACCATTGGCCCATATAGAAAAGCAATCCCTGCCGCGGCTGCGAGCGGTGCAACCAACACGAATGGTAGAGTCACATCCGTTGTTTTCGACCAAGCGTAGGTCAACGTTACCAGCATTCCCAATCCCATCACTATCGCTGAAGCCGCCCAGATCTCATGCTGAACCACGCGTAACTGACTGTACAGAACCAACAAGGCAAAATGGAAGCGGCGATATATGGAGTTTTTATGATGGACCCCCAGGATACGCCTGAGGGACTCGGCCAAGCGAGCTGTATCCTCTGCCTTTGGAAGTGGATCCTTTACTTCCTGCAAAATGCGGAGGACCGGTAAAAGCTGCGCCGCTTCTTCTGCCGAACCTGTATCCTCATGCAATCGAGCCAGCAAGACTTCATCTTTCATGGATTAGCCTTTGTTTTTTTCTTTCAAACGCTGCAGACCCAAACTCAAGCGCGATTTTACTGTCCCCAGCGGCACATGCAAAACCTGGGAGATCTCCTTTAAGGAGAGGTCATGGCTGTATCGCAGGAGAATGACCTCCCGCTGAAGCGCCGGAAGCAAATTCATTGCCGCTAACACTTGTCGTTCTTTTTCAGCAATGAACAATTCTGTCTCCGGTGTAGCGACCGAACTTATTTCAAGATTCACTGGCATTGAGCCAGTATGGCGGAATTCTGCCTGTTTATAGTGGTCCCGGGCAAGGTTGACCGCGATTGAATACAGCCATGGTTTAAAGGGACGAGGATAACGATAGGAAGAAATATTGCTGATCACACGCAGGAAAGTCTCCTGAACGAGGTCTTCAGACAAGGCACGGTCACCGCTCGTCAGATGGAATAGCAATCCCAGCAAAGAGGCGTGATATCGCTCCACCAACAAGGTAAGATCATCCACGCGCCCTTGCTGGATCCCTAATCCCAACTGTTCGTCGCTGAACAAAGCCATTTTGGTTTAGCGTATCATTTTTTTAGCTGCTTCAATCTTCCGGATCAGTTGTCTTTGTTCAGTCACTTATAGCTAATACGAGATTGAAGGCAAAAGGTTCACGGCGGGAATGAAAGATCTGATTTTGCTTCTTTCGGTTTGTTGACTTTTTTCCATCCCAATATTGATATATCCCCAACCTCCCAGGTGGATTTATCTTTTCAGCCGCCGAAAATCACCCTGCCTCACGGTCATGCCGGTTGAATCCAGGTATTCCAGGAGAGCTTGAACATAGCGGCGGCTGGTCTTGAACAGGTCGCGAACTTCGGCCAGAGAAATCTGTCCTTTTTGCTCCAGCAACAGGCGAATTTTGCCCACCATCACCTCGTAATCATCTTTTCGAAATGCAACTTCAGCGGAAACCGCCACCAGATCGCCGGAGTCAAGCAAGGTGCTGAAGACATCTTCACCTACTTCGGCCTGGCATTCTTTTATGGTCGGCGGGGCAAAGGATGCCGCCACGAACTTTTCCATCAACCGGTCCACTTTAACCTGCTGGAAAGGAGAAAAACGGACTCGGTGGTCCGGGAGGGCAACCCATTTGGCACTTTCAACTAATACACTTTGAGCAGCGAATTTATGCAGGATTGCATTAAAAACACGCGGGGATAATTTCAACCGGCTCTTGAGTTCCTCCCGCGGAATGCCATGCCTGAGGGGATAGGTCTGGTGATAAGCGGCTAAAGCTGTTGCCACAGTTTCTTTAAACGCCAACCACTGGGGCGATGCCATTACCATTCCAGTGCTTTCCACTGTCAACGCTACATCCTCCATACTTATCAGTTGTCCGGTGGTTATCAATTCCTCCAACGCTTGCGCGGCTTCCCGGACTGCTAGGCGGCTGCGCGTGACGACATCTTTCACTATAGCCGGCCCTAAAGTCAGGCTGGCTTGAAGAAGTACATCTGCGGGCGTACCGTTCAGGAGCGATTCCAATCGCTTGACCACATCTCCATCAAAGCGCTTGTGGCGATCTTTAGGGAATGGGTCCATCACGATGCCCCCACCAAGCGTCTCGGGAGGTGATGGGCGGCGCAAGATAAATCGGTCACCCCGTACGGCCACGACGGGCTGGTGAAGATCGAGTTGCAGCCAGCCAGTTTCTCCCGGGTTCAAGACTTCAGCACCCAGCAAACGTATATCGGCAATGGTCTCGGAAGTACCCAGGAAAAATTTGACTTCGCTATGGTGGTGCAATGGACCAAGTGCTTCTTTCAAAAGCCTAAATTGCACGTCCAGGCGCTGGGTGACCTGGTACTGGCCCGGTCGAACCACCACTTCCCCACGCTGGATATGTTCGGCGTCCAACCCTGCGAGATTGATGGCTGTCCGTGAACCCGGAATCGCAATTTCTTCTTTTTTCTTATGCGTCTGCAAACCGCGAATGCGCGCCTTCAGTCGTGAAGGCAATATTTCCACTTCCTCGCCCGTAGTGAGATGACCGTCTGTCAATGTGCCGGTGACGATTGTTCCGAAGCCGGCCATTGAAAAGACCCGGTCCACTGGCAGGCGCGGGCGACCCAGGTCGGGCCGGGGATTTGTGTTTTGCAAGAGCAGGCTTAAACTGCTTAAAAGTTCCGAGAAGCCGGCTTTGGTGCGAGAGGAAACTCTAACGATGGGAGCATCTTGTAAGACAGTACCATCTGAAATGGTACGAACCTCTGCTTCGGTCAGGTCCAACAAATCCGGGTCATCTACCAGGTCAATCTTTGTCAGAACAATAATGCAGTTCTTGATCTGCAGGAGATCAAGGATGGCCAGATGCTCGCGCGTCTGCGGCATAACGCCTTCATCGGCAGCTATCACCAGTAAAGCGGCATCGATGCCGCCTATACCAGCCAGCATATTCTCAATGAAATCCCTGTGACCAGGCACATCCACAATCCCGACCTCTTGTCCGTCTGGAAGCGTCAACCAGGCGAAACCGAGATCGATCGTCATCTCGCGTTCCTGCTCTTCTTTGAGGCGATCCGGGTCGATACCGGTTAGAGCGGCAATGAGCGTTGATTTGCCGTGGTCGACATGGCCGGCGGTGCCGATGACGCGCATATTCCCTCTGTGATGAAAGGGCTTGCCCTTACCGATTATTTGGTGCTGATAATACGTTCGTTGGTGGAGAGGAATTCGTGAATTTGAGCCAGCATGCCCTGGAACAACTGCTCGTTGGCATCCCTGGTTTGCTGGATCACGTCCTGTTGAGTCTGGAAAAGGTCTTCCATAGCGGTTATGCGCTCCTCCAGTTTTGTTATCCCAGACCGGGCATCTTTCTGGTTTTCATCCTGTGAAAGAGTATAACTAGTCCAGCGTTTTTGGTCGTCGGCTTTAAAGGTGACCAATTCCTGGCGGAATCGATCTTCTGCCAATCGTTGCATTTCAGAGATTTCATTGATCCGTCGTTCGAATTTTTGGACGATCTCCTCATAAGTCTCCTGTGCACGTTTGACAGCTCTTTGAGCGACATCCCATTCCTGCAGGTGACGCTCCATGGTGCCTGTCTCAGTGCGCATGGCTTCGAGACCGCTCTCCCATTCTTTCCAGGCGCGTTCACGCTCCACGTGAAGCAACGATTGGGATTCGATGAAGTTTGATTGAGCCTGTCGCCGTTCCGCTTCGCTGGTCAGGATTTCGTTCAAACGGGTCTCAACACGCCGGATGCTATCAGTGAATAAATCATTCTTTTCGCGGACCTCGTCCATGCGCTTACGTGCAGCGCTGATCTCCCCCTGTAAATCGGCCAGACGTTTACTATCCTGGCGGCGGGGCCCTTCTGCGGCTTTCTGTAGAAGTTTTACCTCTTCAACCGTCTTGGTTACTACTTCAAGGCGAGCCTCCCATTCCGATATCTGTTTGTCATGACGTATCTCTTCGGCGGCGCTGTTCTTGAGTTCACGTTTGATCTCGGCAATGGGGTCTTTGAATTTGCGCAAATCGAGGATAGACTTGCTCAGGTTATCGATCTGCATTTGAATCCGTTTTTCAGCCTCCGGCAGCTTATCAATATCCTTGTTGTCCATCTCGTCAACATATTTCAGGATATCGATACGTTGTTGAGCCAATGTGTCATTTAATAAATCGATGCGTGCGCCCAAGGTAGATAAAGGTGATAACGCAGCATTGAGTTCCTTGATTTTCTTGTTGGCAATTTTTAAGTCGCTGTTCGACTTAGCCAACTGCTCAGACAATGCTTCCGACGCGGCTTTGTCTTTTCGATGTTCCTCGTCGAGCCAATCCAGGCGCTTGATGATTTGTTCGAATTCCATGTGCTCAATCTCCTAGAGGCGATGCAAATTAAAGGTGAATGCACCTTTTTGATTATACTGCTTCTTGCTTCCCGGTATTCCTTGTAAAGGAATACTTTTTGAACCTGCAAAGAAGCAGGATCAACTAATTCAGATTAAGTTTTTTCGAATGGTGTGGGAATGGACCTATTGTCCCAAGTGTCCAAACAGGGCAGGTAATTTTGACCATAGGGGGAAAGCCCATTGAGGAAATAATCCCAGTAAAAACAAGGCCACCCAGCCAATCACCATAAATAGGCGTTGGGACCGTGTTTCAAAAGCTTCCCAATATGCTCCTTCAGGTGCACTCACAAGTGAGGCCAATACACGGATTGCGCTGCTAGCAAGGCCAAAACTGCCTAAAAAGACCCAAAACGCGAGGGGAAGGGAATTCCGCGCCAATTCTTCCCAAACCGCTTGATGAACAGGAAACCCTGCCAGCAGCGGAACACCGGCCAGGGAAAGGTTAGCAAGGATCAGGCCAGATGCTGCGAATGGCCATAAGCGTGCATAACCCTTAACATCAACAAGGTTCAGGTTGGGTTTTTGTTCCTTCAGGATCGATAAGGCCAATGCCCAGATCCCGAGGCAAAGAGTTCGTGGGATAAAGAGTAAAAGGAAAATATTTATTCCCAGTCTCCCAACCAGGCTGAGAGCCAGCAGACTGAAGCCGGTTTCGACAATTACGGCATATCCCATGATCCGTCCCAAGTGGCGTTGAAATACTGAAAGGATACCTCCACTGACCACCATCAGGGCACCACCAGTGGTCAGGACCACTCCAAGAGTAGGTGTATCTCGCAACCAGGTATAACGATCTAAAAATCCAAGACCGAAAAACAACGTCACAGTGGGGAGCATCCACAGGATAAATCCCAAGATGTAAGGATGGACTTCTTCTGTTAGTAAAGGTATCCAAGTGTAGAAGGGAAAAATTGCCAACAAGAATGCGAATCCAAGGCCGAGAAAGATGGCGGCTTGCTTGACAAAGTTCAGGTTACCAGGGTTGGCTTCAATACCAGCCAATATCCAGCCTGAGAACAGGATAAATGGCACCGCTAATGTTTGGAAAATCAGAAAACGAATCAATCCTTTGCCGGGCTTTTGCCCGGGAGTTGAGAGCAGGGGGATGGAAAGAAGGACGGCGGTTTCGATAAGCAAAGCTGCATAAAGGAACGGTTCCACGGCCAAGGTAGCCACCAAAAGGGCGGTAATGGCCAATCCCAATGGGATCAGACGACGTGCGACCTGCAGGCTGGCTGCTGGAATAAACCAAAACAGGCAGGAGCCATAAATCAGGGCAAGAAATGACCGGTCGGCAGAGGTGAGAATTAAGCGTCTTCCCAGGATTTCCAAGGAGGAGGCTAAATTGAAAGACCAATTTCGTATTGAAAGAGTACTATCGATAGGGATCAAACAAGCAGCTAGCATTAGAAATAGCGTAAAAAGACAGGCGATAAGGGTGATAACATTCTGGTTACGCGGCAGCAATAATAAACCGGCAACCACAAGCGGCAGTAAGATCCAAAGCAAGGGCGCACTCATGCCTCTTTCTCCTCTACCGTGGAAAGGAAGAAAGCCCCAGCCAATGCCAGCCCAAGGTTTACAATCGTCAATAGCGCAGTGACAAGGATCGAACTCTCCACCATCGCATAAATGATCTCAAATCCAGAGAGAATTGACAACAAACCAATTATTACTCGAAAAGGGTCCGTTGTGATCCCCAGATGGAGCAGTCCCAACCCAATCAATAACAGACTTCCCCATGCGATTGGTAAATCAAGACCCAACCAGGTAGTGACGCGCAATGCTGCTGAAAATGTAACAGCCAAAACCATGCCGGCGGTAAAAAAGTGAAAAATCCGTCCCTGCGAATGGGTGGTCTCTTTTTCTTCACTCTTGTAGAAATTGAGTTGGGCAATGCCAAGTACAGCACAGGCCATCCAGCCGGTCACCAATTTGGCGGCTGCCAGTGAGACAGGCCAATGCGTTTGGATCATCCAGAAGGCACTCAGGTACTGGGCTCCCAAAAAGCTTAGTAGCCAACGCCAATCCCGACTAAGCAGTAATCCGATTGCGGAGATGATGGCGAGGAAAAGGGCGGCCCAGGTAATAACAACCGACATGGTTATTGACCCCGCGTAGAAATGATCGAAATGATGAGAACCAGCAACAGAAACGACCAGAGCAACCCACCTTCCCCCTCAAGAGAGGAGGTAAAGATATCGGCAATTCTGCGCAGGAAATTGTATATAGTGAATATTACGTTGTAGAGCCAGCCGATAGGAGAGATCTGGGTCCATCGAGCAGATATGTTTCCAGGATGTAACCGCGTCAAGAATTTTTGGGCCAGTAAAGAAAATCCGGCTGCCAGCAGAATGGCCAGAACCGACAACCACCATACACCCAATTTCTGTGCACCGTCCCAACCCCAGAGACCCAAGAGAATGGCAATTCCCGCCAGCAATAAAAGTCCGGCCGGATAGATGATCTTTACCCATTTTTCCTGAGACTCAAAACTCGTCTCGCCAGGATGTAATATGTGACGAAAAAATCCGGTCATCAAAAGTGCCTGTGCTGGGATAAATGGGATGAAGAAAAGCCAGGAGAGATTGTTCCCGGCTTGCCAAGCGGCTGAAGTGAGGGAGAAGGGTAAGGTTGATATTCCCCACAAGCCCAGGATAGGTATCCAATTGATCTGCCTCTGCCGAGCAGAGAAGATGAACAGCAAACCACCGCAAAGGATAAGGGCTACTCCCCAGCCGGTGCTCCCGGTTGGATTGCCACGCAGGCTGTCTGCGACAGCCAGCGATCCCAAACCCAATACCCAGAATGGGCGCCCAAGGATTTCATCTGAAGAGCGTAACCACATCCAGCCGGCATACAGAACAGTAATAGCGGCAAGAATGAGCAGATAAGGAGTGAGAGGCGACTCGCTGGCAGAAGCCGGTATGCGCGCCAACAAGATCAAGCTGGCAGAAGCGGAAACAAGCCGTAAGCTTGTTCCAAAACCGCGCCGGACGACATTTTCTTTTCGATATGGAAGGTGCAATGGTAAAACACCCAGGCGTAAGCCGGCAGCTATCAACAAATAAATCCCGGCGCCGGGGGGGATGGAACGGAAATCAAGCGGTGTACCAGCGGCAATACTGGCTGAATTTGCCCACAGCAATAACCCGGTCCCGGCAAGACGGACAGAGAAGGCAATTACGACTCCCAAGCTCTGGTTTTCCCCCTCAGTCGAGCGCAGCATGATCACCAACTCAGTCAGATCAATGATCGACCATGCCAGGACCAAGGTCAGGGGGTTGGCAGAAGCGGTTGCCAGGATCCCCAACGCGCAGAGTGTAAGTGTCCCGGCCCAGGGCATAGACTCATTTTCGGCGCGCACAACGGAGGTCCAAATAACCGCCGCGGCAAGTGCAGCCAAAGACAGTGCATAAGGCCAGGAGGTCCCATCAGCCAACCATCCCGGTACATAGAAAAAAACCGTCACCGGCCGCCAAGGTGGCAAGGATATACTTTGGGGAAAGCGGATTTGCCAAAGGAAAACGCTGATCAGAGCCAGAGTTGCCCCACCAGCAGCCAGCATCCAGGTATATTTGAATTGTGGCCGGGTGAAGCGCAAGATCAGCAGCGTCAGCGCGGTCAGGAGCATCAAGAACACGGGTAAAAGAATAAGCATAATTCGCGGTAATTGTATCAGAAACACTGACCTCATCTGGGTGTTCTCAAGTAAAATACAACATACTCTGACTGAGGAGACCTTTTGATGCCCCGCTACTTGCTGATTATTAATCCAACCTCCGGGAGAGGATTCGCCGGACGGTCCATTCCCTTGATTGAAGCGGAAATGAAAAAATACAACCTGGATTACCACATGGTGCTGACCGAACGTCCATGGCATGCAGCGGCCCTTGCTGAGCAGGGAGCCCGGGATGGGTATGATGTGGTCATCGTCGCGAGTGGAGATGGTACGGCCAACGAGACTTTGAACGGGTTGATGCGCGCCCGCAAGTCTGGCTTTGATAAGACTGCCATGGCACAAATCGCCGTTGGTACGGGGAACGATTTCGCTTACGGGATGGGCATTCCTGGCGGGATCGAGGTAGGCTGCAAGATCATTGCAGAGGACTACCGCCGCCGTACTGATGTGGGCATTGTCAAAGGGGGCGATTATCCTGATGGACGATACTTTGGGAACGGGGTAGGGATCGGTTTCGATGCTGCAACCGGCTTCGTAGCGGCCAAGATCCGCTGGACGCGCGGCCTTTTACTCTATTTGATCGCGGCTATTGAAACGATTTTTGTATATTACAAAGCGCCCACCGTCCGCCTGGTCTATGAAGACAAGGAGTTGACTCAGCCATCCCTGATGATCTCGATCATGAACGGGCGGCGCATGGGTGGAGGATTCTTTTTTGCGCCTTCCGGTGACCCCGCAGATGGCTGGTTCGATATGTGCATAGCCCGTTCTGCCAGCCAGTTACGAATATTCGGGCTCATCCCTTATTTCATGCAAGGCCGACAAGCCACTCAGAAAGAGGTCAAGATGGATCGCTGCCGTAAGGTTGTAGCGACAGCGGTCGAAGGGATCCTGCCGGTCCATTGTGATGGAGAAACGGTCTGCTACGAAGGCAAAGAACTGGAAATCGAGATCCTGCCTGCCCAGATCGAATTCATTACCCAAAAACCACCAGAATGAATTTGCTTCAATCGTTTGTCGCCGGGGTGATTTGGGCAGGGACAAGAATTTCCTGCCGCATCGATGCTCCTAACCTCAGACAGGTGCCGCAACATGGGCCGTTGATCCTGGCAGTTAACCATATCAATTCTCTTGAAGTACCTTTGCTCCTGGCGAACCTCAGCCCGAGGCGGATGATCGGTTTAGCCAAGATTGAGACCTGGAACAACAAGTTCATGGGCTGGTTGTTCGACCTGTATGAGTCCATCCCCATCCGCCGGGGCGAAGCGGACTTGGAAGCCATCCATCGTTGTTTAGCCAGCCTCTCTGCCGGGGACATCCTGGCAGTTGCCCCCGAAGGGACACGCTCGTATGATGGTAAGTTGCTTTCCGGCCAGCCGGGGATCGTAGTGATCGCATTGCATTCCGGTGCACCCATCCTGCCGATTGCCCACTGGGGAGGGGAGGCTTTTCCCCAGAACATTAAGCACTTGAAGCGAACTAATTTCCATATCCGGATAGGGAAGCCGTTCACACTGGATGCCAAGGGCGAAAAAGCGATTGGCAAAGTCCGTGAGGCGATGGCGGATGAGATCATGTACCAGATTGCAGCATTGATGCCCGCAGAATATCGCGGCAAGTATATCAACTGCGATCCGCCTCCACAGAAGTATCTTCATTTTATTTGATTCACCTAGTGTCCCTACCCTATATATTTATGGTTAAACTCATCCTGCGAAAACAAGAATATGAAGTCCATGCGGGGATGACGCTGCTTTCAGCGCTCCAGAAAATTGGCATTCTTCCAGAAGGGATCATTGCCACCCGCGCGGGCGAATTGATCGAAGAAGATGAAATCCTGAAAGAGGGGGATGTCATCAGACTCATTTCGGCCATCTCCGGCGGCTAAATGAAATGCCGAATTTGCGGAACCAAAGCATCGGTCAATATGCGCCAGCATAATATGGCGCTATGCAAAGAACATTACCTGGAATGGGTCCCAGTCCAGACCGCGCGCTTCATCAAGAAATATGAAATGTTCACCCCCGAAGAAAAAATATTGGTGGCCGTCTCGGGGGGAAAGATTCTTTATCGCTTTGGGATATTCTCCACCGGCTTGGCTACAAGGCGGACGGCCTGTATATCTGTCTTGGAATCGATGAGGGGATACATTACTCGGCGGAATCTCAACGCCTGGCTGAAAATTTCGCAATCGAGCGCGGGCTTAAACTACATGTCGTCGATATACAAAAAGAATATAAAGAAGCCATTCCTGCTCTTACCCTGAAATCCCGCCGTGGACGAGGGAAAGACTGTTCAATCTGCGGGCTGGTCAAACGGCACGAGATGAACCGCATTGCCCGCGACTTTGGCTACGATGTGCTGGCAACCGGACATAACTTAGACGATGAAGCGGCTGTCCTGTTTGGGAATACACTCATCTGGGCGGGGGAATACCTGCTCCGGCAGGGACCGGTGCTTTCAGAAAGGCCAGGCCTGGCTCGCAAGGTCAAGCCTTTATGTCGTTTTTATGAGCGCGAAATGCTTGCCTATGCTTTGTTAAGGAGGATCGAATACATTTACGATGAGTGTCCCCTCTCGGAAGGTTCGACCTCCATTTATTATAAAGAGATGCTCAATCGAATAGAAAATGACCGCCCGGGAGCCAAGCTGACATTTTATATAAATTTTCTCGAAGCGCGCAAGAAAGGCCTTTTCACCGACCGTGAAGAGATCCAGGCTGAACTACATCCCTGTCCCATTTGCGGGCAGCCGACATCAGCAGCAAATATATGTTCGTTTTGCAGGATGGTGAAGAAGTAAATGGCCGATTTTTCCATTTCACCGGTTGCAGACCCCGGTTGAAACAGCCTGCGGCGGTCGGAGTTCCCGCCATAAAAAAACATAGGAGCGGTTACGTGAATACAGACAGGCACTATCATTATTTTGACCTCATCATGGCTGTCTTTGTGACAGTCCTGGTGGTCAGCAATATTGCTTCCTCGGCAAAGATCGTCGATTGGGGGTTCAGCATTTTCGGTGTACGGATGGCCTTTGATGGGGGCACGATCCTTTTTCCAGTCAGTTACATTTTTGGGGATATTCTCACCGAAGTCTATGGTTATAAAAAATCCCGCCGGGTCATTTGGGCAGGATTCGCCTGTCTGGCACTCAGTGCGGGCATTTTTGCGATCATCCGCATCCTGCCAGGTGAAGCCCAATGGCAAGGTTACGCCGGTGATGCGGCTTATATTGCCATCCTGGGGGGGATGAGCAGCGGCGGGATCGTGCTGGCCAGCCTGGCGGGTTATTGGTCAGGAGAGTTTACCAATTCATTTATTTTGGCCAAAATGAAACTCCTGACTCGAGGCCGTTGGTTATGGATGCGCACCATCGGCAGCACGATTGTCGGTGAACTGGTGGATACGGTTGTATTTGTGACCATCGCTTCGGTATTCAAGGTATTTCCATGGTATCTTTTCATCACGTTGACACTGACAAACTACCTTTTCAAATGCGGGGTGGAAGCGTTGATGACGCCGGTCACATATGCAGCTGTGACGACCTTGAAAAAGAAAGAGCGGGAAGATTATTACGACCGGGACACGAATTTTAATCCATTCCAGACTCAGTAAGGTTAAACATATAAAAAAACGACCAGGTGATAAACCGGTCGTTTTTCTCTTTAAAAAAATACCCCGCTCATGTCGTGTGCTGCAAAGTTCTGGACCTGCTAACGCAGGTTGGGCTCCTGCCGGACAACTTCGCCTTGGCCGAGGCCTATCGCGTCATTGCCATGAGACTGGGGCCCATTTAGTGGGTGTTGGCTCAGAACGGAGGTGCAGCATCGCGAGCACAGCAGGGCAAATTTCTTATACCACAGAGTCAAGGGCATGAGTAGGGAAACATTAAAACCGTCATTTTATTGCAACGATACCCTGTTCCGTCCACCAAATACTAGGGATATACTCGTTTGATCGTGCGAGGAAACGCAATGGCTTCCCGAATATGTTCTATACCGCAAATCCAGGACACGGTGCGCTCGACACCCATCCCGAATCCACTGTGGGGAACACTGCCATATTTGCGCAAGTCGAGATACCATTTATAGGCTTCCTCGGGCAGGCCGTGTTCGTGGATGCGCTCGAGCAGCAGGTCATAGCTGGACATACGTTCTGAGCCGCCGATGATCTCGCCGTACCCTTCCGGCGCCAGCAGGTCCACAGACTTGCATACTTCCGGCCGGCCTGGCCAAGGTTCCATATAAAAAGCTTTAACCCTGGTCGGATAACCGTAAACTAAGACCGGCTTATCGTATAAAGAAGTTAACGCGGTCTCATGGGGAGCACCGAAATCCATGCCCCATTCAAATTTGAGCAATTCTTTCTTTTCGGGATCCGCCTCTTTTTCGTAAAATGCCTCGATACTCCTGGCGGCTTCGTCATAGGATATACGTGGGAAGGGGGGAGTGATCTTTTCCAATTTTAACAAATCCCGTCCCAGCGACTTCAACTCCGGCCCGCGCTCGCGCAGGACGCGTTGAACAATATGAGTGACGAACTGTTCCTCCACATCCATCAACTGATCCAGGTCGCAAAAAGCTATTTCCGGTTCGACCATCCAGAACTCGGTCAGGTGGCGGCGGGTTTTGGATTTTTCGGCCCGGAAGGTAGGTCCGAAGCAGTACACTTTTCCGAAAGCCATGATGTCGGCTTCGTTGTAAAGCTGGCCGGATTGGGAGAGGTAGGCTTTGCCCTCATCGAAATATTCCGTCTCGAAGAGTGTTGTTGTCCCTTCCACGGAAGCGGGGGTCAGGATGGGCGTATCCATGTTGATGAAACCATTCTGCTCGAACCACTCACGTATAGCGGCGATGACAGTGGCGCGCACACGCAGGACGGCCCACTGAGATTGCATCCGGATCCACAAGTGGCGATTATCAAGCGCGAAATCAACGCCTTGTTCTTTAAGGGCCATCGGGTAATTATCTCCGGCCAGTTGAACGATTTTGATCTCCTTGACGCCCACTTCGAAACCGCCGGGGATCCCCGGAGCGCGTTTATCTTCCCGCACCGGACCGGTGATGATCACCGAGGACTCCTGCGGCAGGCGGGTAAGCTGATCGAAAACATCTTCGGGCAGGTCGCCTTTGAAGGCTACACACTGGACAAATCCTGAGCCATCCCGCACGAGCAAAAAGACGAGCTTGCCTTTATCGGTGCGGTTATAGACCCAACCCTGGACGGTGACTTCCTGACCGACATATTTGGCGATCTCTTCCACGCGGATAATAAGGGGCATGATTCTCTCCTTGGTGAGCCTATTATAGCGTACGGATAGGGAAAACAAAAAACAGCTAAATTCGGACATCAGGTAAACAGAAGCTATTTGTTCCTGGCGTCTTCGAGCGCCTGTGCCAGCAGATGACGCGCCACTTGCGGATCAGCCTTCCCTTTGGTCAGGCGTGCCACCTGTCCCATCATCCATTGGAAAACGGTCTCCTTGCCAGCCAGATAAGAGGCCACTTCTTTCGGATTATCGGCCAAGATTTGTGCGACTACCCCTTCCAGGTAACTTTCGTCGGAGACCTGGGCCAGGTTTTTTGTATCGACGATGACTTTCGGCGCCTGGCCGGTCTGGAACATTTCCTTCAGGACCACTTTGGCACTGTTGTCATTGATGACTTTCCCGGTGACCAGGTCCACCAATTGAGCCAAATATTCCGCCGGAATCGGCAGGCGATCCCAGTCGAGACTAAGGTCATTCACATAGCGCAGGAATTCCCCTGCAATCCAATTATTAATGGACCTGGGCGGGCTTTTCGAAAGCGAAACGACTTTTTCGAAATAATCTGCCAGCGATTTTTCGGAGGTCAACAAGCTGGCTTCTTTGTAACTCAAACTGAATTCCGTTACGAACCTGCGGCTCCTGGCTTCCGGCAATTCCGGCAGATGCGCACGGATCTCCTCCACCCACTTCCGGCTTATCTCGAGGGGAGGCAGATCAGGCTCGGGGAAGTAGCGGTAATCGTGGGCTTCCTCCTTGCTGCGCTGGGAAATGGTCACACCTTTGACATCGTCCCACCCGAGTGTCTCCTGGACGACTTCCTGCCCCTGCTCGTACAAGGTGGTCTGGCGTTGGATCTCATAGGCAGAGGCGCGTGTGAGGGCGCGGAAGCTATTCAGATTTTTGATCTCTGTGCGGGTGCGCAGTTCATTACTTCCCAGCGGGCGCACGGATACGTTTGCCTCAAAGCGCAGAACGCCTTTTTCCATATCACCGGAATTGACACCCAGGTAGCGCAGGATGGCGCGAATTTTTGTAGCATAGGCCAGGGCAGCTTCAACCGTGTGGATATCCGGCTCTGAGACGATCTCCAAGAGAGGCACACCGGCCCGGTTGTAATCCACCAAGGCATGGTCGCCTTGATGTGAGAGCTTGGCGGTATCTTCCTCCAGATGGGCCCGGCGTACCCGCACGCGTTGGACCCCGCCTTCCGCCTCATCCGGGATATCCAAAAAGCCATCTGAGGCCACCGGGAGGTCATATTGAGAGATTTGATAGCCTTTCGGTAGATCGGGATAAAAATAATTTTTGCGGGCAAACTGGTTCATTCCATTGATGGTGCAGTTCAGTGCCAGTCCCACAAGGATGGCCTGTTCAACGGCTTTTTTGTTGACCACCGGCATGGCACCTGGCAGGGCGGTGCAGACCGGGCAGATCAGCGTGTTTGCCTCAGGCGCCTCAGAATAAGAAGCTGAACAACCGCAGAACATTTTCGATTTGGTCAGCAATTCCCCGTGAATTTCAAGCCCGATAACAGGTTCATATTTGAGCATCATTATTCATCCAAAATTGTTCGATAGCAGTCAACTACAGGTGGCCGGCTATGGGATCAGCCGGTTGGGACTCCGGTGAAGGAATTCCACCTCGCGGATGTTCTTCAGGTTAAGCATCAAGGCCAGCCAGCGTGCCAATCCAAAACCAAAACCGCCATGAGGCGGGCAGCCAAACCGGAAGAAATCAAGATACCATTGGATCGTCTCGGGCTTAACGCCTTTTTCCACTGCCTGCTGAACCAGGACATCGTAACGATGCTCTCTTTGAGCACCGGTGGTGATCTCCATCGATTTCCACAACAAGTCGAAACTCTTCGTCAGAGCCGGCTTATCGGAATAGCGCATATGATAAAAGGGGCGAACTTCAATTGGATAATCGGTGATGAAGATAAACTCATGGCCGAATTCCTGCAGGGCATATTCGCACAGCAGCTTTTCCCCTTGTGGGTCAAGATCCCCTTTTTTCGTATTGGACGGAGGAATGTGACCTTTTTGTGCCAGGATGGCTTGCGCCTGCTCCATCGGGATTTTCGGAAAAGGAATGGCAGGTACAACTATCTCGGCGCCGAACAATGCTTTTATTTCCTCTCCATGTTTTTCTTTTACTTCTTGCAGGACTCGTTGAGCCCATCTTTCTTCAAAATCCATCACATCATGGTGGGATTCAATCCATGATAGTTCCACATCTACACTGGTGAATTCAGTACCGTGACGGGGAGTGAACGAAGGCTCGGCTCGAAATGCCGGCCCAATCTCGAAAACACGCTCCATCCCGGCTGCCATGGCCATTTGCTTGTAGAACTGGGGAGATTGCGCCAGGGAGGCGGTCTGCCCGAAATAATCCAATGTGAAAAGCTCAGCCCCACCCTCGCTCGGACTTCCCATCAGACTGGGCGTATGAATTTCCACAAAGCCTTCAGACAGCCAGTAGTTTCGCATGGCCTGCTCGACGGTAGTCTGGATGCGGAAGATGGCCTGGTTTTCGGGACGGCGTAGCTCCAAGAAGCGCCAATCCTGGCGTAGATCCACGTCAGTTTCTGTTTGGCCGGTAATGTCAATGGGCAGGGTCGCTTCGGCCAAAGAAATCACCTCGATCGTTTCCAATTGGAGCTCGACCTGTCCAAGTTTCACGGAAGGGTTGTTGATGACCTTTCCCGACACCTGGATAGCTGACTCGCGCGTCAGAGTGGAGACCAATTGGTTGATCCCGGCATTCGACTCGGAGCGCTCGATCACAACCTGCAAAGCCCCGCTGCGGTCGCGCAGAATAATGAACTGGACCGATTTCTGGTCGCGGACTACCTGAACGAAACCCTTTAGTTCTACCTTTTGGCCGATCAGTTTTTTTGCCTCTTGCACGAGTGTCCGGCGCATTTCCTCACGCCTCCTTGAGCGGCGGCTGGCGTTTGTGCCAGTCGGTGACTGATTGGAAAGCGTGCCCGATTTGCAGCAAAACATCTTCGCTCAGATGTTTGCCGATCAGCTGCATCCCCACCGGCATCCCATTGGAGAAACCGCACGGCACCGATAATGCCGGTACTCCGGCCGGGTTCGTGGCAACCACATAAATATCCGAAAGGTACATCGTCAGAGGATCATCCGTCTTCTCACCCAGCTTGAAGGCTGTAGTAGGGCAAGTAGGGGCGACCAGCGCATCGCATTGCTCGAAGGCGGCTTCGAAATCCTGCCGGAGCAAGGTGCGCACTTTTTGAGCTTTTAAGTAATAGGCATCGTAATATCCTGCTGAAAGCACATATGCCCCCAGCATGATGCGGCGTTTCACCTCGGCTCCGAAGCCCTCCCGCCGGGTCTGCAGGTAAAGATCGATCACGTTTTCCGCTCCTTCTGTGACAGACAGGCCGTAGCGGGTTCCGTCGAAGCGGGCCAGGTTGGCACTGGCCTCGGCGAAGAGGATCAGGTAATAGACCGGCAGCCCATATTTGGTGTGAGGCAGGGAGACCTCACGGATTTCCATGCCGAGTTCCTCGAAGCTGCGGATGGCAGTGCGAATGGAGCTTTCCACACCGGCTTCCATGCCTGATTGAAAATATTCTTTTGGGATGCCCAGGCGAAGTCCCTTGACCGGTTTCTCGATGTCTTTAATATAATCCGGGACTGGAGCAGGCAGGGAAGTCGCATCCTGTGGATCTTTTCCTGCGATGGCTTGCAGGACGGTGGCACAATCATAAGCATCCTGTGCCATGGGTCCAATTGAATCAAACGATGAGACCAGCGCGATCAGCCCGTAGCGGGAAACGCGTCCATAGGTCGTTTTCAAGCCGGTTACATTGCAGAATCCGGCCGGCATGCGGATGGAACCCCCCGTATCTTCTCCCAGCGCAAAAGCACCCATATGGGCTGCCACAGCCGCGGCCGAACCCCCGCTCGAGCCACCGGGTACACGTTCCAGGTCCCATGGATTGCGGGTGTTGAAGAAAGCCGAGTTTTCGCAGGAGGAGCCCATACCAAACTCGTCCATATTGTGTTTGCCTACCAGCACAGCCCCTGAATCTGCCAGCCGATCGATGACCGTAGCGTTATATTGCGGGATATAGTTCTCCAGGATTTTCGATGAGCAGGTGGTACGGACGCCTTTGGTGGAAATGCAATCCTTGACTGCAAAAGGGATGCCCGTCAGCGGCGTCACCTTTTCGTTCTTACGAAGGCGCTCGTCTGCCTGGCGGGCCTGTTGCAGTGCCACCTCATCGGTGACGGTGACAAAAGCGTGGATAGTTGTGTCTGTTTTATGAATGTGTTCCAGCATGGCCGTGGTTAATTCCACGCTGCTGACCTGTTTCCTGGAAAGCATATCGTGAGCCTGACGGATAGAGAGACTATGGAGTTCCATTCATCCCTCTTCCCCAAAGACCAGCGGAACCTGGACATTTTTGCCATCCTGGTGGGGCACGTTCTTTAAAAAATCAGCGTGCGGCATCGAAGGTTTCACTTCATCTGCGCGCATTACACTGCGGGTACTTGAAGTCTCGCTGGCCGGCGCAACCTCCTCTGTATCCACTTCATTCAGGAGGTGGAAGTAATCGATGATATCCGAGAACTGATGGCTGAAGGCCTGCGCTTCCTCATCCTGGATACCCAGCCGTACCAGGAAGGCGACATGCTTGACCATGTTTGCGTCGATGGTAAATTCGGTTTTTGCGGTCTCTTGGTTTTTCATCCCATTTGATCCCTGTAAGAAAGTAGAGAACAGTGGATGCTCCATACTCTCTGTTCTCTATTTCTCCTTAATCTGAATATGCAATTCCTTCAACTGTCTCGGCTCGGCGGGGGAGGGGGCGTCTGCCATTACATCCCGGGCAGCCTGGTTTTTGGGGAAGGCGATTACTTCACGGATGTTGGGTTCGTCGGCGAGAAGCATCACCAGCCGGTCGATTCCGGGAGCCATGCCTCCATGCGGCGGCGCACCGAATTCAAACGCCTCCAGCATATGACCGAACTTGCGCTGAGCTTCCTCTTCTCCGATGCCGAGCAGGGAAAATACCTTTGATTGGATATCCCGACGATGGATACGGATCGAGCCGGAGGCCATCTCATACCCATTACAGACCATGTCATAGGCATCTGAGAGGATGGACGAAGGGTCGGTCTCGAAACGATCGAGATGCTCCAGACGCGGCATAGTGAACATGTGGTGAGCTGCATCCCATTTCTTGAATTCCTCGTTCCACTCGAACATGGGAAAATCCAGGACCCACGCGAAGGCCATAAGATTTGAGTCGGCCAGGTTGAGAGTATCCCGGAACCATATCCGCAAATTGCCGAGGACCTTATGAACGATCTTGGCATTATCGGCGACAAACAGGATCAGGTCGCCTGTACTTGCGCCGGTTAATTTGACCAATTCGGATAGTTCATTCTCGCCGAAGAATTTAGCCGCGGAGCCTTTGGGGCCTTCGGCTGTCAGCGCAAGATTTACCAGTCCCCTGGCTCCCTGGTCTTTGGCCATGGCTGTCATCTCGTCCAACTGTTTGCGGGTGTACCCTGCGCATCCAGGCGCAACAATACACTTAATTATCCCACCCGTTTCCAGCGCCGACTTGAAAACAGCAAACTCGCTCGTGCTGAAAACCTGGCTGACATCGGTGAGCTCCATGCCGAAACGCAGATCGGGCTTGTCGGAACCGAAACGGGCGACCACTTCATCATAGGTGAAGCGCGGCCACGGCGAAGCCAGCATTTTTTTGTGGGGCGCAACTGCCGGGATCATGGCTGTAAACAACCCTTCCACCAGGTCCAAAACATCATCCCGATGGACAAAGGACATCTCCAAGTCCAGTTGGGTGAATTCCGGCTGACGGTCGCCGCGCTGATCCTCATCACGGAAGCAGCGGGCGATCTGGAAATACCGTTCGATGCCTGCCACCATTAACAATTGTTTGAGCTGCTGCGGACTCTGGGGTAATGCATAGAATTGGCCTGGATAGACGCGTGAGGGGACGAGGTAGTCCGCGCGCCCCTTCAGGGGTAGTTTTGAACAACATCGGTGTCTCTATTTCGAGGAAACCGCGCTCGCTTAAATATTTGCGCATGAAAAGAACCAACTCATGCCGCAGGACCAGGTTGCTGCGCATCTTCTCACGCCGCAAATCCAGGTAACGATATTTGAGGCGCATATTTTCGTCCACGTCCTCGTCTTTGCTGATCATAAAAGGCAACGCTTTGGCCGGGTTCAGGACAACCACGGATCTGGCCGCCACCTCGATCTCACCCGTGGCCATCTTCGGATTGACCATGCCCTCGGGTCGGTGCTCAACCACACCTTCAATTTGTAGTACCCACTCGGAACGAACGTTGGAGACCAGGTCGAGGGTTTCTTTGGGCAAGTCAGGGTTGACCACCACCTGGGTGAGACCGAAGCGGTCGCGCA
Source organism: uncultured Chloroflexia bacterium (assembly GCA_963831885.1). Classification (GTDB taxonomy): domain Bacteria; phylum Chloroflexota; class Anaerolineae; order Anaerolineales; family Villigracilaceae; genus UBA877. The sequence goes on from CAWHSJ010000011.1 coordinate 203,553, forward strand.
GATCTATGAAGACCACCCCACCGTGATCCCGCCGCCGGTGGACCCAACCGGCCAGGGTAACTATTTGGCCTACATGGCTGGGCTTCAGTTCGCCGCAAGTGTGAGTCTTATACATGAATACCTCCAAAGGATAATTTCAACTTCACATAAAATAAATCGCCCTCCGCTTATGCGTTGGGCGATTGGTTAGCTTCGAGAGCTGGTTAACCTTGCAAGCTTCGCCCAACGGCCGGAGGCCGATTATCATTATCGTAATTATTATTGGCGAATTGGATAGTTGTCATTCTTGCTCCAAGTTGGCGGTATTATAGCACAATCTGATTTCGATAAAGGCGATATAACGACTCTATCTGCAATATTAATGATAATATTCTATTTCAACTGCAGTGTGTTTTCCTGTATTATCTCGGACAATAATATTTACTTCAACCAGCCCAGTCGTCCAACAGCTGAAGTGATGGTATCTCCTGCCTCCGGATAATTGATCAATTCCATAAAATTCCCAACCCATAAACCGTAGAACCCTTTTATAGTAACTGATAATTTTTACGGCCGAGGCATTGGTTGTATATTTAATAATATAGTCTTGACCCATCCCATTTTGGACTGGATCACTAATTTCTGGATTTGTCGCATTAGGGAAAACAGGGAATTGTGTAGGGTTACGAGGTTGCACTAAGTAAGAAATGAAAAAAGGAATTATAGCTACAATAATCAAGACAAAGACAATTATCAGTAGAATGGTTTGCAAGTATGATTTCTTCATATTAGAATTATTATATAGGTTTTACTTTAATATTGAGAGGCTTCTCTGCAGTTGCAAGAGAAATTCTTGGTTATAGAATTTTAAAAATCATTTTCGAGAGGAGAATTGCATTGATGGTTACCCAGATTCCGAATCCTTCCTTAGTAATTCCTCACTCACCTGATGAGCGCACGACAGCTGCCCTCGCGCATGGCAGTGCCATCTTGAACTTCTTCACCGGTTTTGGCGGGCCAATTGCCGCCCTCATCATCTGGCTCACTCAGAAGGATAAAAACCCCTGGGTGGGTTTCCACGCCCTACAGTCGCTGGTTTTTCAAGCGGCTGTCCTGCTCATCGCCGTAGTCTTGGTTGGTGGAGTCTGGGTGGTTGGCTTTATTGTCAGCTTTGCGACCATCGGCATTGGCACCATCGTGGCAGTGCCGGTGATGATCCTGGTTTTCTTTGCAGGCTTCATCATCGTGGGAGCCGGTGTTTTCTACTCCCTATATGGAGCCTATCAAATCTACCAGGGAAAAGAATTTTACTATTTATGGATTGGGGATTGGATCCGGCGGAGTTCCAAGCTTATCTAATCGATCAGAAAAACATGGACTTCTTTCGGCCCATGTACTCCGATGGAGAGAGTCATTTCTATATCGCCGGTACGGCTGGGGCCGGTGATGATAACCGCCGCAGAAGCAGCCTGTATTTCCGGTCGGGTCAACGCATCCAACAAGGTTGGCACGAGGTCTGATACCCGCAGGATGGCGATGTGGATATCTGGCAGCAGGGAGGTGGCCAGCGAATGACGCGCGCCTCCAACCAACACCAGCGAGCCCGATTCTGCAATTCCCACCAGGGCACCGGTGATGCCCACCCGAATGGTCGGATCCGGGTTGCGGACGATGGGAGTATGCATTACATATTTTTCCCCAATCTCATCCACAAGAACCCTCTCAATAAATTGGTCGCGAAGGAATTCTTCCAGCCTTGCGCTTAGTTCCTTCTCCGGCAGGCGATGTACTATGACCCCTATATCCACCAGTTCGTTCGTAAATTGGTCTGCCAGAGATTGAGCAATGGAGGGTATGGGGACCATTGGCTTGTCCGGCAACCTGACTCCCTGGTTCAAATTAGTGACATCCTGCTTTATATTCGTGAAGCGTTCCCGGAAAGGATGCGTTTCCAGCCGTGGAAAGTCTTTGCTGTAGCCCCAGCCTGTCCAAGCGGGTAGATGCATATATTTACTGTGGGGGGAGTATAAGCGGCTGAGCCAGCCGCCCACACGTTGTCCGACCGAAAACAAGCCAGGCATTCCCGCCACAAGCCGGTAGGCCTTCAATCCGAATTTGATTACCCCCGGAATCCCAATGGCCTCTTTGGGCCTATATTCTTTCGTCTGTTTGGCTGACTCCCCAGCACGCACCCGTAACAATAGGTCCGGCAGGTTGATATCCACGGGGCAGGCTTCCTTACATGCTCCGCACAGGCTGGAGGCTTGTGCAAGCTGGCCGAAATTTTCACAGCCGAAGAGCCCGGGTGAGACCACCGAGCCGATCGGACCGGGGTACGGCGCAATGGAACCGTCGCGGCCCACGTAGGCATGCCCGCCGATCTCGCGGAAGACCGGGCAGGCGTTCAGACAGGCCCCACAGCGGATGCAAAAGAGTGATTCGACCAGGGAAGACTTGCGCATAGCTAAGCGCCCGTTATCCACCAGGATCAGGTGGCGTTCGAGCGGGCCATCCGCATCATCGAGTCGTTTGGGCCCTCGGATCAGGCTGGTGTAGACACTCAGCTTCTGCCCGGTGCCGGAGCGCGGCAGGAGCGAGAGGAAGAGCGCCAAGTCATCCAGAGTTGGAACGAGACGCTCGATACCCATCAAAGCCACATGAACCGGCGGCACGCTGGTCACCATCCGCCCATTGCCCTCATTGGTGACAAGACACAATGTCCCCGTATCGACTACACCGAAGTTCACCCCGGATACGCCAATTTCGGCACCAAGGAACACCTCGCGCAAGGTACGCCGGGCGATGGCGACCATCTCCGGAATATCTTCGGTATAAGGGGTGCCGAGTTTTTCGTGGAAAAGCTGGCCCACCTGACCACGCCGCAGGTGGACGGCCGGGGTCAGGATATGGCTGGGGCGTTCGCCACGCAATTGGACAATGTATTCGCCCAGGTCGGTTTCAACCACGCGCATCCCGGTCGACTCGAGGGCGTGGTTGAAATTTATTTCCTCCGAAACCATGGATTTCGATTTAGCGATCAGGTGGGCATTCTTCTCTGAGGCGATTTTTAGGAATATCTGGATGGCAGCCTCAGCATTTGCAGCGTGATGGACATGGATACCATTCGCGGTGACCTGATTGATGAACCGGCTGAGATATTCATCCAGATGGGTAATAACGTCTGCTTTTATGGCATGGGCACGTCTCCGGCGATCCTGGTAATCCGGGATGGTGGAGAAAGCCTTAAGACGACCAACCGTTCGGCGCTGAGCATTCCCGTCCAGGGCGATTTGCAGGTTCTCATCCGCAATGGATTGGCGGATGCGGGCACGGAGATTCCCGGTATTCATCGGTTGTCCAAGACCTCGGCAATGTGAATGACTTGTGGACTCTTCTTCCCGCGCTGCAAGCCTCCCTGAATGTGCATGAGGCAGCCGGTATCACAGACAACCAGGAAAGGTGAGGCGGTGCTTTCCAGGTTCGATATCTTGCGCTTCAGGAACTCGGCCGATAGTTCGGGATGTTCCACGGAGAAGACACCGCCAAATCCGCAGCACTCCTCGCAGGCAGGCAACTCGACAATTTCGGCATCCTTAACATTGGCCAGCAGGAGGCGCGGCTGGCGGTCCACGCCCAGCACGCGCAGGAGATGGCAGGAGGGGTGATAGGTTAATTTCCCGGACCAACGACTTCCCAGGTCCGAGATGCCGCGCACATCCACTATATACTCAGTGAATTCATGGACACGTTCAGCTAATATTCGGGCGCGAGCCAACCATTGCGGGTCATCTTTGAAGAGTTCAAGATAGCTGTACCTGAGCATGGCTGTACAAGAGCCAGAGGGGATGATGATATCGCCAGTCGTTTTTTCAAAGACCCTGATGGTATGCTCGGCCAGGGGCCGAGCCTGACTGCGCAATCCGGCATTGAAAGCAGGCTGCCCGCAGCAAGTTTGGGCGATTGGAAAATCAACACTCACGCCGAGGCGATTAAGTACATGCACCATCGCCTCACCAATTTCTGGAAAAAAAGAGTCGATCAGGCAAGTAACAAAAAGCTGAACGCGAGGCATACCTCTATTATAGTGGGAATATGGGAAGAGTAAGGATTCTACTGTTCTGTATAATGTAGGTACTTAAGGCCAGAGCCAGTATTGAATAGTACGATACGTTCCTCTGGCTGCACCCACCCTTGTTCCATTAACTTTTGTAAACCGGCGAGAGTAGCAGCTCCTTCCGGCGCACAAAAGATGCCTTCCATTTTCCCGAGCTGGCGTTGAGCTGCGGTAATGGCTTCATCGCTCACAGCAACTGCGGTTCCATGACTTTCATAAATGTCGTGCAATATTAAATGGTCTGCGAAGCTTTTAGGGACACGCAAACCGGAAGCGATGGTATGCGCGCCCAACCAAAAATCGCAAAAGGATGCGCCTGCTTCGAAAGCTTTTACGATGGGTGCGCAGCCTTCGGCCTGGACAGCCACCATGCGCGGGCGCTTTGGATTTTTCAACCACCCCAACATTTCCAGCTCTGCAAAGGCTTTCCACATGCCTACAAGCCCGGTACCGCCTCCGGCAGGATAGATGATCACATCGGGTAGGGACCAATCCAGTGCCTCAGCCAGTTCATATCCCATGATCTTCTTGCCTTCCACCCGGTAAGGCTCTTTAAAGGTGGAAAGATCGAACCACCCCTCTGCGCGGGCTTTTTCACCGGCCATACCGGCAGCCTCGTTGATCAAGCCATCCACCAGGACCACTTCCGCACCAGCCATACGGCTCTCTTCGATATTTGCGATGGGAGTGTCTTTGGGCATGAAAATATGTGCCTTCAGACCCGCCCGGGCGGCATAAGCGGCCATGGCACCGCCTGCATTTCCGGCGGTGGGGATGATCACTTTTTGGATGCCGAGTTCTTTGGCTTTGGATATTGCCGCGGAAAGACCGCGGGCTTTGAAGGTTCCGGTAGGGTTGCTGCTTTCGTCCTTTACCAATAAATTCAGTAAACCAATTTGTTTTCCCAACGCCGGAAGGTGCAGCAGGGCTGAATCCCCTTCGCCCAGAAAAGTACAGTTCCGAGATTCATAAACCGGTAATATCTCATGCCATCGCCACATCCCTTTTGTGCGCCGGGATATTTCATCCCTGTCAACATGGCGGCGAACAGTCTCCAGGTCATACTTGGAAAGAAGTGGTGCCTGACAATCCGGGCAATAGGTGTTCACCTCGCTTGAAGAATAAGATTTTCCGCAAGCTGAGCACACAAGATTTGTGATGTACGTAAAATTAGTTGAGCCCAAGGGTTTATATCCTTGATTAAGAACTGTCGATATGAGATTATTTCTCTTAAGTTGTTTTTATGTCGAGAGGCGACATAAATCCCTCTACTCGTGCTCTTAATTCATGGATGTTGATAGGCTTGGACATATAGACATCACAACCTGCGGCAAGCGCATTTTCAGCATCCCCCTTCAACGCATTGGCAGTGATGGCAATGATGGGAACGTGAGCTAATTTAGGTTTTGTGTCATGACGCAGCCGGCGGGCAACTTCGTACCCATCAATATCCGGCAAGTTAATGTCCAGGAGAATCAAGTCAATATCTTCCTTCTCAGCGACAGCAAGTCCCTCGAGCCCAGTCGAACCCTGAAAAAGGGTATATCCGGCTGCCTCCAAAACGCGTTTGACGAGGATCATGTTATCAGGATTGTCTTCAATGTATAAAATATTATGTTTCATGGAGTTTATCCTTCACCTAAATCTTTTCTATCTTCTTCGATCACCTGGACCATTTGTTCCACGAATTTCCGCGGCGGCATCGAGCTTTTTTGGAATACTGCCTCGATATGTCCGTTCAGCCGTTTCCGTTCCTCGGGGGTAATATCCTTGGCGCTGACGACGACAACGGGGATATTCTTTGTGCGGGGATCCAATTTTAATTCCTCGACGAGACCAAATCCATCGATGCCTGGCATCATCAGATCAGTTACGATCAAATCGGGCAATTTTTGGCGCGCCTGGGACAGACCTTCCCATCCATCCCTGGCATGGTAGACGCGATATGCCTTGCGCCCTTCCAGCAAGCGTCGAATGAGCAGGGCATCATCATCGTTATCGTCAACCAAAAGAACAGTGGTCGTTTTCTCATCCAGGTTTTCGAGAGCAGCCTGCAGGCCTTCGCGTGCGGCAGGAGCCTGGCCCTCGCTCAGGTGGACATCCACGGCAAATTGGTCGCCGAGTACGTGTTTTTCAACCGGGAAGGTATGCCCGGTGCAATTGACAACAACCGTCTCTTTTGCACCGATGACGCCGCCTTTTAGCAACTTCTCCAGGCCTGCAAACGCCACTGCGGCTGCAGGTTCCACTGCCGTGCCCTCACTTTTAGCGAGGGCGCGCATGGCGTTAAATGCCTCGGCATCTGTAACGGACTCCATCGTACCACCATACTGCTGGATGAGGTTCCACAGGTAGGTGTAAGACTTGCCCGGATCACCCGTGGACAGGATAATGATGCGGGTATCGGGAATGACCGCCTCGGCTGTCTCCCGGCCGGCCTTGAAGGCTTTCACCATGGGTGAACAACCTTCTGCCTGAATGACCGCCAACTTGGGGATGTGGCTGATCAGACCCATGTTGAACAATTCTTTGAAACCCTGGTAGACACCCAACGGACCAAGTCCGCCACTCACCGATTGGATGTACCAATCGGGGGGGCGCCAGCCGAGCTGTTCCACGATTTCATAGGCAATGGTTTTCATGGCATCACGCGCCGGGATGGAACTGGCACCGCGATCCAGCAATAAATGACGGCGTTGGGCGAATTGGGCTGCGATCTGCTTCGTCTGGTCGTAGTTGCCGCTAACGCGAATGACCTCCGCACCAAAGAGGGCGGCTTCGCGCAACTTTTCCTGCGGAACCAGACTGGTCATGAAGACCCATAATTTTATCCCAGCACGGGCACAGGCGGCCGCGTAAGCTACGGCTGCATTGCCTGTGGAGGCGATCACCGCCTCACGGATATTGCCTTCGTTCATGGCCGCGACGGCCACGGCAGCCTGACGATCTTTGAAAGAACTGGTGGGACCGTAGCGTTCATCCTTGATGTTAATGGCGCCATGCCCAAGTGAAGGCCCAAAGCGTTGCGATAACCAGATGGGAGTCCCGCCCGCCGGGTAGAGGTCAAGTGCGGCGGGGTTATTGAGCGGGAGAATATCCTGGTAACGCCATAAGTTGAATGACCGCCCGGGCAAGCCACGCAGGATCTCGCGCTTGAAGGCATCATAATCATAGCGAGCTTCCAGCCATTGCGAATTGCACTTTTTGCAGATCGCAGGCACAAACGGCTCATAAGGCTGCTGGTTACCGCAAAGATTGCATTCGACATATTTTGGTGTTGCCATTTACTTTTCCTTCTTTTCAACAACATCGGTGATCCTGGCTTCCAGAGGCAGTTCCACAAAGAAGGTCGAGCCTTCTCCCGGAATGCCGGTGCTCTCCGCCCACAGAGCCCCACCATGCATTTCGACCAGGCGGCGGCTGATGGGCAAGCCCAAGCCTGTGCCGCCGGCCTTGCGGGTGGAGGATGTATCTACCTGTGTGAATTCCTGGAAGATCACCTCCAGTTTTTCCGGCGGGATGCCGATGCCGGTATCCTTTACTGTGATCAGGATATTTTCATCACCTTTCCTGGCAACGCGAAGGGCGATACGGCCATTTTCTGTAAATTTGATGGCGTTGTTGACCAGGTTGATCATTACCTGGCGCAGGCGGGTGCGGTCAGCGAAAATTTCAACCGCCTGGTCTGAATCAGCTTCAATAAAAAGAGCGAGATTCTTTTCACTGGCGAGAGTGGAGGTGATGCTAGTCACCTCATCGAGCAATTCATGTGCCCTGAACTTTTCCGGATCCAGGTTCATTCGACCGGCGTTGATCTTGGCCATGTCGAGCACATCATTGATCAGGTGGAGCAGATGCTGGCCATTTTTCTGGATCAACTGCAGGTCGTTGCCCATATTATCAGTCAATGGGCCGTCGAGATCTTCCATTATCACATCCGTAAAGCCGAGGATGGAGTTCAACGGCGTACGCAGTTCATGGCTCATGTTTGCCAGGAAGGCTGATTTGAGACGGTCCAGTTCCAACAGTTCTGCGGCGCGTTTCTGGAGTTCCTCATTCAGCCGCAGGGTTTCGAGATGGGCGCTTGTTTGCTCGGCGATGGCAGCCGCCAATTCGGACGCTTCCGATGGAATGATTCCCCCGCCCGTGATAGCCAACTGACCAATGGTTTCACCGCGAACCTGCAGGGGCAAGGTAAGTGCCACATCCTCCGGCATAGGATTTCCAAATGGCGTCACCAGATTGGTATCGTAGGCAAAGCTAAGAGATCCTGCCTCTTTCTGCTCAGCAAAGGATTCCCAGGTTGCGCGTGTGACGCGTTTAACCACTTCATCGGATTCAGCGCGGGCACGAGACGCATCAGCCAACAGCCGGATGTTCTCCACCTGTTGTGCAATCTGGTCGGCAATTGCCGCCATCATCTGCTTGTCGCCCTCCAATAAGGGGTGATCCGGATTTGGAGTCAGATATAATGCGCCGACCTGTTCGTCCATTACATTGACTGACTCTTGTATCCCCATAGCAGGATCGAATTTATCGATAAAAGGCGCGACGGAGGCCTGGTCGTAAGCGTAACCAATGCGTTCGTTTTGGTGAATGGCATCCAGGTACGATTCCCAACCTTCGTGCATAAAACGCCGGGTAGCCGACTCAGCTTCAGTGCGGGCGCGTTCCGTTTCGGCAAGCAGGCGCAGGCTTTGGATCTGTTGGGATACCTGCTGAGCTACAGAATTGACAATCCCGGTTTCTTCCGGTGTCCACGTGCGTTCAGTTGGAGAGGCAAGTTGTACTTTTCCGATGGGCTGCCCACTGGCCGTCAATGGCACTGTGATGGCAGGAGGAATATTTGAAAGATCGCTGGTATCGCGAACTTGCTGCAGCCTGTCTTCGGAGTAAACAAAACCTATTTGCTCGCGCTCATACAGGATTGGGCCGGCAGGAAGTGCCGGCATATCCACAACAGGTGGTACTTGCACATCCACGGCAGGAGGTGCCTGCATAATCGTGTCAGGCTGGATAGGGGTTTCTTTGCTTTCAAGAACCTGCTTTTCCAATTCAAGCAGGCGGGCGCGTAATTCTTCAAGCTCATGCTGTATTTCCGGGGTAGCACTGGCGGGGTCACCGGTCAGGCGCTTGATGTCTGCGAATAATGAATCCAACCGCTCACGGATTTTATCTGCACGGCCGATAGACAATCTGGCTGCAGTATCTTCACAATCTGCCGGTTGCATTTTTACCTGTTTTCTGGATATCTTTTCGGAAGGCATGGGGCAAGTTCTCCTGAACCTGGCAGCGTTTATTGCTTGTCTTTCATTCCCAATTGTGCGATTGTAAGCGGAGCACCCAGGGCGTGACCCAACTCGCGCGCCGCAATCTGCAACACAGCTTCCACGGTGGTGGCACCGCGGATCTTCTGGCCGATGAGGTTCAGCATGGCCTCGCGCTCGGCCTGCTTTTGGGCCTGGGTAAAGGAACGGGCGTTTTGCAGGGCGATGGCTACCTGGGAGGCCAGGGTGGTTTGGATATTGGCATCTTCCTCGGAGAAGGCATTCAGGCGTTCGGATTGCACATCCAGCACGCCCAACACCTGATCGCCGATGATCAACGGCACGGCCAGTTCGGAAGCGGTATCGGGAAGGAGCGGATTGGCCAGCCAGTCGGGCGTATTGTGCGTATCGTTGATGATGACGGCTTGCCTGGTGCGGGCGGCGCGGGCGACGAGCGATTGCTCCTGGTTTAGTGGAATAGAAGCGGTTTCATGAGTACCTTCGTGTATCATCGCCTTCTTTCCAACCACAGGCGGAAATCTTTAGTTCCTCGGATTTTTCGTCATATAAGAAGATGTGGGCATGGTACAGGCCGAACTGGCGTTGAGTCAAATGCACCACAGAGTCCAACATTTTATCTATGTCCATTTCTTTGGATGAAACCGTACTGACCTCTGCCACCGCCGCCAACTGGCGGGCGCGTTTTTCAACTTCAACCTGGCTGCGTTCTGTTTGTTCAAACAGACGCAGATTTTCGACGCGGGCGCTCAGTTGTTCACCTACAACAGAGAGCAATTCGGCTATTTCCTTGCGGGGTTGGTTAGTCTCTTCGGCGGAAAGTTCACCTATCTTTTCGCCCAATATTTCCAGGGAATGGGTTATCACGGGCAGCTTATTTCCTGCCTCGTCAGCCGGAAGTACGGAGACGGTATTGAGATCGTAGGCAAAGCCGGTTTCAGCCTCGGGATGAACGGAAATTTCAGATTCCCAACCTTCCCGCGTCAGCCGGTGCAGGGCTTGTTCAGACTCGGCTCGATATTTTTCAGTCTGGGCGAGCAGGCGCAGGTTCTCGACCTGGCGGCCCAGTTGATGAGCTATGCCTTTTACCAGTGTGGCATCAGCCTCGCTCCAGGCTTGACCACTTTCGAATTTGAATACTCCCACCGGCTCATTCGAGACCGGGATGGTTGCCACCAAAGCCTGGCCATCCGGTTCAGCGGAGATCGGTTCGGTAAAGGAGGATATATTTTCCAGATCGTAGGTATAACCGATGCGTTCACTGTGGTCGACCGCGTTCAGGAAATCCTGCCAGCCGGTGCGGACCAGGCGACGGGATTGAGCTTCCACGGCAGTACGGGCAGTTTCCGTTTCGGTCAGCAGGGCGGCATTCTCGACGGCGATCGCCAGTTGCCCGGCCAGGGTTTCGAAGGCGGCCAGGTTCTCTTTGTTCAAAGCACCTGCCTGGCTGCTTTGCATATCCAATGTACCCACCACGCGTTCGCCGATCATCAACGGGACCACCATCTCGGAACGGGTCTCAGGCAGCAGCGGGTTGGGGCGGTGAATGGTGCTGTTTTCCGTGTTTTCAACGATGACGGCGCGCTTTTCAATGGAGGCCGTACCATTCAGGGATGACAGGTCAACCGGCAGGCTGTGGCGGCGGCCAAGTAACTGTTGACCGACCGCACCAGTTCCAGCTTGCAACATCAACTGGCGTCCGGTAGGATCCAGCAGGTACACCTGGGTGTAATACAGGTCGAAACGCTCCTGGATGAGCTCCACTGCGCCCTTTAAGAGGATATCAAGGTTATGCACCTGCGCAACGCTGCGGCCTACTTCAGCAGCCAGGGTCATGTTGCGGGTGGCGGCAGCCACGCGCTGTTCAAGGGTACCGACCAGGTTCCCCAGTTGGGAAACCATTTTATTGAAGGTGGTAGCCAGGGTACCGGTTTCGTCGTTTGTTTCCACTTTCGCCTGTTCTGACAGATCGCCTGCGGCCACTTTTTCTGCCACAGCGGTCAGGCGAACTAGTGGGCCGACCTGGGACTGTGCCAAGATAACAGCCGCCAGAGCGGCCAGGATAGCGATGATGACGCCCAGGATCAGATTATTCCGTGTCTGTGCAGTTACAGGCTTCAGCGCCTCAGATTGGTCCTGATGAGTGACAGTATACCAACCCAGGTTTTTGATAAGCTTGGTTTCTGCAGTATCACCTGGAATTGAAACGCTTGCCAAGCTTGCCAGATTAGGTACGTTTTCGAATGTTACCGTCAAGTACTTCTTGGTCGATTGGGAAAGGGTTTTAATATCAAGGGTTGATTTCTCTACACTAAGTTCAGATTTACCGGCATCGTTGGTAATCAACTTGATTAGCTGGCCATCGGGAAGGTAGATATCTGTCCTTCCGGTCTGTCCAAACAGACCGGCTTGCAGCACATTCGCGAGGGAAGTAATGTTAACGGTCGTTCGCAGGATGCCCACAATTCGATTGCTCCCACTGGCCTGAACGGCCACAGCCATGTTGATGGCGAGGGTTTTGGTACTGGCATCGAACTCCGGTTGGGCGATATATTGGCCATCCTTTAAGGCAGCCTGCCACCAGGCTTCATCGGACTGCAGGTAATCGGAGGTGCGGCCAGTCGAGGCGAGGCTGACACCCGGCAGATCAGTGAGAAAGACTTCGACGTTTTCCGGGAATTTTGCCTGGAACTTCAACAATTCGGTGGAAAGGCTGTCTCTCAGCACGCCTGCTACCAGAGGGTCGGAATTGTTATTGGCTTTGTCTGCGGCCTGCCATTGTTGGTCGAGCGTTTGGATTTCTACCGAGCTGAGGGTATTGGCTGCAGTACCCTCGGCGGCCCGATCCTGCACCGGTTTAGAGAGAGCCAGCTCGTTCAGTTTATCCAATTCGTTTTCCAATGTCTGGCCGACCTGGATCGCCTCTCCATTGGCGAGCCCGGACAGGTTATTACCGATGGTCGCGGTAAGGCTTGTCCGCGAAGACCGATCCACAATGAAGACCACAGTCGATATAGAAATGACGGCGAACAATACGAAAGAGACGATCAGCTTGGTACGGATGCTACCGGTAATAGCTTGACGGATGACCGACAAGCCGATTCGTTTCTGACCTTCATTAAGTACTTTCTTTGATGTTTGTTCATTTTCAGTCATAGCAACCTCTTCCATCTGGGTTCCTTGGCAATCTGGTTTAGGGATTCATCCATGAATACTGCTATTTATTGCCATCACTTCCGGCTTGCAGGTTCAACTGCACACTGGAGCGTTCCGCCTTCAAAGCATGTCCCAACTCGCGAATAGCTACTTGTAAAGCATCTTCGATGGTTGTAGCGCTCTGGATCTTCTGGCCGATATTACCGATGAGGGTCTCACGGTCGGCCCGGCGTTGGGCTTCAACATATACATTGGCATTTTGCAGGGCGATGGCAACCTGGTTGGCGATGGATTGCATCAGGTCGGCGTCCTGATCTGTCAGGCCGTTGACAAGATTATGCTGCACATCGAACACTCCCAATACCTCATTGCCAATCGAGATGGGCACCGCGATTTCTGACCTGGTCTCAGGAAGCAATTCATTGGGCAACCAACCTGGCTCTTTGGACGTATCCGGAACGAGCACAACGGCATTGGTTTCAGCGGCGCGGCCCACCAAACCGCGGCCTTTCGGGATGGTGTGGCCACGCGCCAGCATGGTCTGCCCGGCTTCGCCGGTGCCGCCCACCATGATCAGGGTTTCTTTGGCTTCGTCAAACAAATAAATGTGGGCGTAGTAATAATTGAAAGCCGACACCAATTGTTGTACCACCTCTTTGACCAATTTATCCCGGTCCAAGATGGTGGAGAGGCGGCGGCTGACTTCGGTGGAGGTGGCCAGCGCTCTGGTACGGGCATCGAGGGCTGCAGTACGGTCGGTCACGCGCTGTTCAAGTGTGCCCACCAGCTCGCCCAGTTGAGAGATCATTTTATTGAAAGTGGTAGCCAGGGTACCGGTTTCGTCTTTTGATTCCACTTTCGCCTGTACTGACAGGTCGCCTGCGGCCGCTTTTTCTGCCACAGCGGTCAGGCGAACGATCGGGCTGGCCAGGTATTGGGCAAAGAAAACACCACCCAGGGCGGCCACCAAAGCGATAATGACAGCCAGGATCAGGCTATTCCGCGTCTGTGTAGTTACAGGCTTCAGTGCCTCAGATTGGTCCTGGTGAGTGACGGTATACCAACCCAGGTTTTTGATAAGGTTGGCCTCTGCAGTATCACCCGCAATTGAGACATTTACCAGGCTCAACAGATTGGGTTTTTTGTCGAGAAGGACCGTCGAGTACTTTTTGGTCGACTGGGATAGGGTTTTTAAATCAAGAGTTGATTTCTCTACACTAAGTTCGGATTTACCGGCTGTGTTGGTAACCAACTTGATTGTCTGGCCATCGGGCAGGTAGATATCTGTCCTCCCGGTCTGTCCAATGATGCCGGCCTGCAGTACATCCGTTAATGAAGTAATGTTAACTGTAGTGCGCAGGATGCCCACAATTCGATTGCTCCCGCTGGCCCGCACGGCGACAGCCATATTGATAGCCAGAGTCTTGGTACTGGCGTCAAACTCAGGCTGGCCGATGTATTCGCCATTTTTATAAGCATCCTGCCACCAGGCTTCATCGGATTGCAGGTAGTCGGAGGTGCGGTCGGTCGAGGCGAGGCTGACACCCGGCAGATCTGTAAGGAAGACTTCAACGTTTTCAGGGAATTTCGCCTGGAACTTAAGCAATTCGGCTGAAAGACTGTCGTTAAGGATGCTTGCCACCAGCGGATCGGAACTGTTGTTGGTCTTGTCTGCAGCCTGCCATTGTTGATCGAGTGCCTGGATCTCGGCCGGGCTGCTGGTATTGAACCAAGTACCCAAGGCGGCCCGATCCTGCACCGCTTTAGAAAGGGCCAGTGCGTTCAGTTTACCCAGTTCGCTATTTAAAGTTTGGCCGACCAGCGTAGCCTCTCCGGTGGCGAAACCGGCCAGATTATTACCGGTGACGGTGGTAAGGCTTGTTCCCGATGTCAGATACGATAAAATGGTCAAAGGTGTAATAGTAATTATGGCGGAAATCAGGAATGCGATAATCATTTTGGTACGGATGTTACCGATAAGGGCCTGACGGATGGAAAATGCCAACAGGCCCAGACCTCCCAGACCGATTGCATAGGGAGCGAAACCTGTCAGGGCGGTCGATGCCAGGCGAAAGGCGGGATTCCAGACTTCTATCGCAATCAAGGCCAGAAGTACCGCGGCTGTAGAAATGATTAAGGCGCGCCTGGAGGCCTTGGGAAACACCCAAAATATCGAAATGGATGCAAAGACAGCCAGGTATCCGAATGTGATCAAATAGACGTCTTTTAGCACCAGGGCGGCTATGACGGGCGGAACAAGCACCACCAGATATACCAGCCAAAGTCCCAGGACCACACGATTACGCCGGATCATGAGGTAACCACCCAGCCCGGCGAGGAACATCAGGATCACGACGGGTAAGAGGGCCTTATCCGAAAGGTCGGCCTGTCCTTTTTGTAATAGAAAAACGTTGACCAACCAGAAGATCAGGAATGCCAAACCCAAGACAGTAAAAGTGGCCGCTGCCCACAAGCCAATTCGTTTCTGTCTTTCTTCTGTTTCTACGGTTGATCTTTGTTCAATTTCAGTCATAGCAACCTCTTTCATCTTTCCCGGTTCATTAAGATTCCAGGGAAAACCACGCTTTGTATGGTCCTGATTAATTGCTTTCCATTTTTTTGAATGATTGTGCCAGGCGTACGCTTGTGGGTGTATCCAGGGCGCGCCCCAATTCCCGCACGGCCACTTGCATGGCGTTTTCTATTGTCGTGGCATCCTGAATCTTCTGGCCGATGGAAGTGATCAACGCCCCGCGATCAGCGCGTTGCTGTGATTCGGTATAGGTACGCGCATTATTGATTGCAATCGCGACCTGGTTTGCAATGGCCTGTAATAGGTTGGTATCTTCCTCTGTCAGCCCACCGGTCACATTTTGCTGTACATCCAGCACACCCAGTACTTGATCACCCAGAGAGAACGGCACTGCCACCTCGGACTTGGTTTCCGGTAGCAGGGGGTTGGGCAACCAATCGGGGTCCTGAGAAACATCGGCCACCAGGATGGCCGAATTTGTCTCGGCGGCGCGGCCGACCAGGCCCTTGCCTTTGGAGATTTTATGGCCCTTTGCCAGCATGGTTTGGCCGGCTTCACCCGTGCCACCCGCCATGATCAAATCACCGCTGACTTCATCGAGGAAATACATTTGGGTGTGGTAGTAACTGAAGGCTGTTTTGACCTGCTCTACCACTTCATTCACAAGTTGCTGTTGGTCGAGGATGGTGGAGAGCCGGCGGCTGACTTCCGTGGATGTAGCCAGTGCTTTGGTGCGGGCGTCGAGTGCTGCGGTGCGTTCGGCTACGCGCTGCTCCAGGGAACCGATCAGTTCATGTAACTGGCCGGCCATGTTATTGAAGATAGAGGCCAGTGTGCCGATCTCGTCATTTGAGGTGATATTGACCTTCGATATCAGGTCTCCAGCACCGATCCTCTCTGCGGCCTTGGCTAAAGCCTGGAGGGGCTGGACAATCTGGCGCACACTCAGTAAGCCTAACGTGCCGGCAAGGCCCACCACTACAACCATCAATAACAAGGTGACGTACACGATATTGAAGGCAGGAGCCAATGCTTCGGTGAGGGTTTGCTCGGCAACGATGCTAAACGGTTGCTGACCCAGATTTATCGTTTCAAAAGTCAAAACGGCCCGTGTGCCGTTTAAGCCAGGCAGGATACCATTCTGCTTGGGTACCTTAAAACTGGTGCCCCGCAACACAACTGAAGGATTACGATGGGCCACCACCTTTCCTTGGGCATCAACTATGTAGATGCTTTGACCCTGACCGACTTGGATTCCTGCGATGAGATCCCAGACTTTCTTGATGCGGGCAACCGAGACGAGTACGCCGTCCACTGAACCAGTGCGCAAATTGATCAGGGGGACGGCAATGGTCATAAGCGGTTCGTTTGTGACCTGGTCGTAACGGATAGGGCCATAGTAGACCTGGTCGTTGGTTTTGGGAATGAGAAACTCCTCAGCGTGTGAGCGATCTACCGGGGCAGTGGAAGCGAGGCCAATGCGGTAAACACCAGCCTGCTCCTGTCCCTGGCTGTTGAGCAGGTGAAGCTCGTCAAAAGTATTTTGGTAGGCTAGTAAATTGGATAAAACGGTGTGCTGTTGATCCTGATCCAATTCTCCCAACCCCTGCGTCTGAATAGTGAAACGCAGCTCATTTTCCAGCTCCTGAAAGAATCCTGTCACCTGGCTGGAAACGCGCTTGGCCGTTTCTTGCTGCAAAATAAGAGCCTGCCGCTGAAGCGAGGTAAAGCTCTGCCAGGCCAGGATGGCCCCGACTACCAACAAGGGACCAATAGCCAAGCCGATGAAGACCAAGATTAATCGTGCCCGAATACTGTTGCGCATATCATATACCTTTCTGAATGGCCAGACCTGAAGGCTTTAAACGCCTTCACGGTACGCTGCCGAGGCAGAGGTCTAACGGTAGATTGTATCTGCCTGGCTTAGAATAATGTCTGGTATGGTGAGGCCAAGGGTCTGTGCCGTCTTCAGGTTGATCGCCAAAAAGAACTCAGTCGTTTCTACAGGCAAGTCAGCCGGCATTGCGCCTTTCAGGATTTGATCGGCCATATGAGCTGCTTGTCCCCCTGTCGGAATTTGTTTCATTGCATAGCTGTACAACGGGCCATCTTTCACCCGATCGACGTTGGCTACTGATGTAGCCAGGTGACGGGCGTTGGCAACAGCAAGAATATCCACCAGTTTCGCCTCAGTCTGGCTATCCGGCAGCAGATAGAGGAAATCTATATTTTCGGGAAGACTGGCCAGTGCAGCCGCAATTTCATCAGGGTTACGTGCCTCACACGTGATGATTTCAAGGCCAAGATTTGCAGCGGTCGCATTTACGGTTTTCAAGGCTAGCTTGGCGCTGCTGTCATTGGAGTTGTAAATGATATAGATCCGCTTAGCAGCCGGGGCTATTTTCGTCAACCATTCCAGCCGTTGTACCTCCTGGGGACCGAAGGTGACACCGGTAATGTTGCCTCCCGGCTGAGCTAGGCTGGCGACCACACCGGCGCCTACCGGGTCAGTCAAGATGCCAAAGACCACAGGTATATGGTTGCTGGCTGTGGCCTTCTGTGCTGCCAGGGTCGCAGGGGTGGAGATAGAGAAGATCAAATCAACCTTTGCCTTTACCAGGTTCTGTGCTACCCCGTCAAGTTTATCAATACTGCCAGCTGGTCCTGCATTGATATAGGTGATGTTTTTACCTTCAACATAACCCAGCTCGGTCATGCCCTGCTTGAAACCCGTAAAAGTATCTTCCAGAGTTGGCGCGAGATTAATCACGCCGATGATATAGTTTTTTGATTTTGCCTGGCCTGCACATCCGCTCAAGAGCAGGGTAATCGCTATCAACACCGTGAGCAGCGCCCAACCCGTTTGAGACTTGCTTCGAGAGATCTTTTTGTTTGACATGTCATTCTCCTTTCAAGAATGGTCTTGCTTGATAAGGTTCACTTTTGGAATTCGGTTTGAAAAGTAGTTCTTGCTGTATAAGCATCAGGTTCGACCGCAACGGCCGACTGGCTGGCAATCGCCCGGAAGAGCAGACCGCGGTCGGCAACAAAATAACCGACTTTTTCGTGGATCAGGAACAGCAAAGATCCCTGCCGCAACCATTGCAGCTCTCTCTTGCCCCTTAGAGGTATTTGCCAGATCGTTAAGGATCTGATTCCTGTTTTCGAAAGACTGGAAGAATTTTTCAAACATGTTCGGATTCCTTTCCTTCGTATTGTTATGACTGTTGCTTTGTAGACATTCTCATATTTTTCTACTTTGTGTCTCGGTTTTCGAATTATGCCGTGAGTTCTGACGGTTGGCTCAATGGCAGCGAGATGCTGAAGCATGAACCCTGCCCGTATTCACTCTCTGCACTTACCTGGCCTCCATGCTGCTCCACAATCGCTTTGACGATGGCCAATCCAATGCCGTTACCTTCGATATCTTTGACCTGGTCATTGTGGGTGCGATAAAAGCGCTCAAAAATGAACGGTAGATCCTTAGACGGAATGCCATAGCCGCTGTCTTTCACGCTAACGGTTACTGTGTTCTGTTCGTTTTGAACGGAGATGACAATGGAACCCTTATCAGGTGTAAATTTAATGGCGTTGCTCGCCAGGTTGCGCAACACCTGTTGCAATTGATGCCTTTCACCCAGAACTTCAGGTTCCCCTCGTGCTGTCTCAAGCTGCAGGGCCTGTTCCCTGGTTTTTGCCTGTAACTGGAATTCCTCTACTATATCGGAGGCCAGTTCATTCATTTTTACTGTCTCTTGCTTGAATTCCAGGTCACCCGAATCAATTCTTGCCAGTTCGAGCAAGTTCAACACCAGCGTGTCCATGTAACCGACGGTCTCACAAATATGCTGGATATAGTCGGCCTGCTTTTCGTTGAGACTCCCAAGTTTAGGAATAAGCTGACTAAATAACATGATTTTGGTAAGGGGATTTTTTAAACTGTGGGTGGTGGTGGCAAAGAATTCATTTTTCACCTGCTCCAGAATTTTGAAGCGGGAAACGTCGTTCAGGATTGCCACACAGCCTCCAGCTTCAATCGGCGTGAACAGGGCCGCGAAGGTGCGCTGGTCTGGCCAAGATATCTCACACTCTTGCGCCTTCCCGGTCGTGCGGGTCGATTCCAGGTTTTCGATGAGGACATCGTATCCGACTCCACGAGTTATGGGCGAATTGATCTTTGCATAGCCATCGAGAAATAGTTTCTCCCCGGCCGGATTCATCAAGACAAGCCGATCATCCGGATCGAACATCAAGATGGCATCTGCCGCACTTTGCAGAACTGCCGCCATACGCTGTTGTTCTTGGACTACACCACTATACAATTGGGCATTTTCCATTGCGATGGCTGCCTGGCCGGCAATGGCCTGAAGCAGGAGCTTATGCCTCAGGCGAAAATAGTCACTTCGTTCGTGGGCCAGGACAAGCAGGCCAAGCAAACCCAGGCGGCCAAACATGGGAACTATGACAACCGCCCTCGTAGGATCGTCTGGTGCAACCGGCCAGCGTAAGTCTTTGTGGGCATCACCTATGAGGATGCCCTGACGGGTATCTTTGACCTGGTCCAATAGATCTGTCAAGGGAGGTAGTTGAGCTTGTGATGCAGGTGGGACCGAGGAAGAAAAGTAATAACTCTTGTGGCTGGGGCCTTTCGGGGTCAAGAGAATGATATGTCCAAGTATGGCACCCAGTGTCTCCACCGTACGGCGCAGGACCAAATCGGTTAATTCATTTACATCCAGGCGGGCGCTCAAATCCCGGCCGATCTCGGGAAGAAGGTTAAGTTCCTTATTTTGCTGGCGGATGATATCTTCAGTCTCTTTTACGCGCAGGCGTGTCCGGATACGGGCCAGAAGCTCACGCCGGTCGAACGGTTTGGTCACATAATCGTCGGCCCCCATATTCAATGCATATTGCATATCCATGGATTCGAGCCGGGCAGCTGTGAGGATAATCACGGGAATGTGGGCGATCGCCGGATCTGAGCGGATTTCCTGGAGAGCCTCAAAGCCGTCCTTCACAGGCATGTTCACATCCAATAGCACCAGATCGGGCATCTCTGCGCGGGTTGCGGCGAGGGCTTCTTCTCCATCAGAGGCGGTAAAGCAAATGTACCCCTCGTTTTCAAGGTAGCGTGAAAGCAAAGTGATGTTATCGGACCGGTCGTCGGCGATCAGGATCTTGAGTTGTGGTTTTGTGTTCGGTATTTGGGATGATTGTGTGTGCCCCAGGTCTTCTATTGCCTTGGTAACGATCTGGCAAATGCGCTCCGGTCGAACTGGTTTGTTAATGATATCGTTCACTTTTAAACGTCGTGCGCTTTCTTTCAAGCCAGGAATATCGTAGGCAGTGACTATGGCTGTGTAAGCAGGACGACCACCCGGATGCGACTGCATCCTCTCGATCAACTCTAAGCCATTTATGCCGGGCATGACCATATCGGTGATAAGCAGATCCACTGTCCTGTCGTGGACGAGTTCCAGTGCCCTTTCACCACTCTCAGCCGTAAAGATCTCAACCCCTGAACCTAACTGGGACATCACCCGAGCCAAAGTTTTCGCTGTATTGGGATGATCATCAACGATAAGGATATGCACAGAAGTGTTATTGATAGGAGATGAGGAGTTATCCATTGCTGACATTTTCCCATATTCTCTCCGTCTGGCGGATTGGGTTGGGTCGAGAAAAGTTGGCAAAGGTTGGAGAATCAGAAACCCGCTTCCGGTCAGGACCGGAAGCGGGTTGCCAACCAAAAGATCAGATCAATCCCGAGCGTTAATCAGCCAGGAGACGGTAACCGACCCCGCGAACGTTAAACAGGTAGGTGGATTCGTGTTCATCCGGCTCAATGGCCTGGCGAATATGATGAATGTGCCACTTGGATAATTTCTTTGCCTCATGTGCCTCGGCCTGGTAACCTTGTGCTTCAGCCACCAGTGTTTGATAATCCACCACCTCCGGCGCGTGGCGTGCCAATACAAGCAGGTAATCAAATGAAGTTTGGGGCAGGCTGAAGACGCGCTCACCGATGGTCAGCCGGCGGGTATGGAGGTCGAGCACGAGCGCACCGCGCTTTAGATAGCGTTCCAAAGAAGTAACGGTTTGTGCAGGGGCAGGC
Source organism: uncultured Chloroflexia bacterium (assembly GCA_963831885.1). GTDB lineage: Bacteria > Chloroflexota > Anaerolineae > Anaerolineales > Villigracilaceae > UBA877. The sequence continues at coordinate 224,735 of CAWHSJ010000011.1, forward strand.
ATCGCAGCGTCTTCACCAGTAATGCTCCTGAGTTCCGCCTGCAATGCTTCGATCTGGGTCTGTATTTCGCGCTTGCGCTGCTCCTTATGTTGGACTGCCAGGATCGTTTTCGTTCTTTCGATGATTGCATCCGGTTTAAGCGGTTTTAACAAGTAATCGGTGGCACCACTCCGTAATGCGTCCAAGGCGGAATTAATATCCGGCTGGGCGGTAAACAGGACAACGGGAATGGCTGGATGACTGGCATGGATCAGTTTGAGCACTTCCGGCCCGGCCAATCCCGGCATGCGAATGTCCAAGTAAACCAGGTCGAAATCCGTCGTCTTAAGGAAAGCCAGCCCTTGTTCCCCGCTCTCTGCAGTTGTCACTTCGTACCCGGAATGTTGAAGGATGCGCGCCAACGTTTGGCGCAGGACGAGTTCGTCGTCGATGATCAGGATTTTATCGGGGATGGTCATTGTGCATCTCCACTGTCAACAGGCAGCCAGATGTTGAACGTGGCACCGCCCTGTGGGTTATTCTCCGCCTGGATGCGCCCGCGATGTTTGAGGACAATTTCGGATGAAATGGCCAGCCCCAGGCCGGTGCCATTTTCTTTGTTCGTGATAAATGCTACGAAGATATTTGGCAGGATGGATTCGTCGATGCCCGTTCCGGTATCGGTTACTTTGATCAGGATATCCTTGTTTTCTGCCAGACAGGATGTCGTCACGATCAAACTCCCCCCATTTGCCATAGCATCCACAGCATTCATGAAAAGGTTAAGTATCACTTGCCTAAGCTGGTTGTCCAGGCCGGGGATGTCGGGCAAGTCTGGGTCGGGATGGAACTCAAAAGATATTTGAGCATGTCGCAGATGTGTGGCGACCAATGCGTGAACGTCCATTATGATATTGTTAATCTGAACTGGCCGGAAATCTTCCGCCCGCACGGGTTGATATGTGACGCGCAGTCTTTCGAGCAGGGTTGCCATCCGTTCGGTCTCCGAGAGGATAATTTTCATGTCTTGTTGGCCTTGCTCGGAGAGCTCGCCTTCATCCTGCAGCAAAAAAAGGGCATTTTGGATGGCTTGCAGGGGATTGTTCAGTTCATGCGAAACGGAAGCCAACAGGCGCCCCGCAACAGCCAGCTTTTCAGCCTGGATCAGTTGAGAACGTGTTGCCTGTTCTTGTTGCAAGGAATTTTGCAAGTCGGCGTATAGCTGTGCCTTTTGCAGGGCGACTGCCAGTTGATCGGCGATGCCGCTGACCAATTGCACATCCCGCTCTGTGAGATATGCCGGCGGTACCTGGTGAATATCCAGCAGGCCCAGGAAGCGGGTACCTGTTTTAATGGGGATGGCCAGTTCCGATTTTGTATCCGGCAGGAAAGGTGCCCGTACAAAGGAGATCACTTCATCCACATTATTGGTAAAGAATGGCTTTCCTGTTTCTGCCGTCAACCCCACAATCCCTTCACCCACGGCAAGACGATACTCCTGGTTTTTGAGTTGCTCACCGATCTTGCCGCTGCCCGCGTGAACAACGAAGTCGCCTGTTTCCGGGTCTGCAACAAACACTTGCACGTAATAATATCCAAAGTTCTCCTGTAGCAAATTAACCACATTTTTCATCAGTTGTTCGGGGTCTATCGTTGAAGCCAAATCCTGATTGATACGGTACAGCGCATTGGTTTCTTTCAAGCTTGCTTGGGTCATCTCCAACAAACGCGCGTTATCAATCGAGATGGCCGCTTGCTCGGCCAGGGTTTCCAGGAACTTCAGCCAATTAGGATCGGGGGCAAGTACAGAACGGTGGAAGATTTCCAGCACGCCACGTAGTTGGCCCTTGGCAATCAAGGGAATACCAAAATACGTAACGAATTCCTCGTTTATGATGGATTGTGCAAGAATGGGGTTGTCTTTCATATCAGCCAAATTGGGAACATGCACAATCTTGAACTCATTCGCTGCCCTTCCGGCCAGCCCGGATCCGACTTTAAGTTTTGTATATCTCAAAGCTTTGGTACGAAATCCTTGCCCGGCGGCGAAATCGAGGGTCTGTTTTTGGAGGTTCAATAACAATACATCGGTTGCATCCACCTGGAGCTGTTTGACGATTTCCCGGACGAGCAATTGCAGGATCTTATCCAGATCCATAATGCTGGTAATGGCTTTGTTAATGGTGGATAAGGCACTCAAGCGTTCAACTTGTTGGGCTATATCCTCTTCTGCCTTCTTGTTCAGGGTGATATCCCGGATAATGGCTACTCTGGCGCGGCGTCCTTTATATGGAATTGTTCTGGCATGGATTTCAACTGGAAAAATAGTTCCATCCTTTTTTAAAGCCAGATGTTCATACGGGCCATCAACTTCGGCGATTGAATTGGCCCTCACCAAATCACGCGACGCAGGTGCCACGAAGCTATTAACATTCATACCTACCAATTCACCCAATCTGTATCCCAGCATGGCAGCCAATTGGGGATTAGCATCCACTATTATCTCTTGATCGCTGATCCCAATTCCTTCAGATGCTACTGCCGATAACCTTGAGAAGCGCTCTTCACTTTCTCGTAACGCCTCCTCCGCCCTCTGACGTTCCTTTAGGTTTTGCCGGGTGAGCGCGAGAGAGTTCCAGAGACTTTCGAGTGCCAGCCTCAGAACGATCGTGATACTCAACAAGGCAATCGTCATATCCAACCAGCCAGCGAGGGGAGGCACCGGGAAGATGCGCGGCAACGGATGGCCGCTGGCATCCAGTATCACCATGCCCAGGCCGGCCAAACAGCAGGCACCTGCATTGATCAAAGCACCGCGCGGTCCCAAAAGCAGACCTGCGATGACAGTACCCACAAGATAGAACATGACGATAACACTGGTCATGCCACCTGAAAAGAGAAGATAGAACGTAAAAACCGCCCATAACCCCCCGCTGAATAATGCACCGGCGAATCGCACCCGGCCTCGCCTCATCAGCCATAATGCTATCCCTATGATTACCAGAAGGACCAAGCCGGATAGTATATTGTATAGCTTTTCGACAAATAACAAGGGAATGGCTATGCCACCCAAAAAAACCAGGAGAAGCATGGCGCTGACTAAGAGGGTGTTAAGCACTTTGGCAAGGCGTGTCTTGTCCTCGTCATCCGTGAATTCCGGCGGCGCAAAAATGCCTCTAATGCGAGCTAACATAATCCGCCATTTGTAATCATCCATTCCTCGAAAGATTTACCTATATACTAATTTGTTGAAGAACTACTGCAAGTCCAGATGCAATCAGAGCTGGAAAATCCTTGCTGAATGAGATGTCGATCCGCCGAAAAATTTCAAGCCGTGACTAATGGTCTTGTTATTATTATATTCCAAAGATAACACTCCCATATTAGCGATCATTTTTATAAATTGGCGGCCAGCCGCCAACTCAGCGCGGTCCTTGGAATTTGGCACGGTGCTTGATGGTGAAGTTTTGTTTACGGCGATGCAGGTATTACCTGGATATATGAAATCGGGCAAAGACCGTTCCGTTTCGTGCAACCGGCTACTAATTTCTCGTGCTGTTCTAGATCACCCACAGTTGTCCAGGTGTGAAGGTAAAATTGCTGCAAGTAGTTCAGGCGCAATTGTAGTGTAGAATATCTTCATCATGTCCCGTCACTTTGCCAATATCTTTATTATTGTCTCTATTTTGGTCGCCTTGGCCATCCTGGGCGGATTAGTATGGGCAAACCTGCTTTACGTACGTACGCAGACGGTAGAGAAGAATTTTCTGATCCCCTGGCTGGGAGCGCGCACATTTTTACAATATGGCGAAAGCCCCTACGACACCCCGGCAACCCAACGCGCCCAGATCGTTTACTATGGACGCCTGGCTGTTGAAGGACAGGATCCGCTGATACTATGGCTGCCATTCCCAGTGGAATTGTTTTACCTACCATTCGCCCTGGTTACAGATTATGTCCTGGCCCGTGCCATCTGGATGACTTGTCTTGAAATCGCTCTGGTGGCTCTGGCTTTCCTATCTCTGCGGTTGATCGAGTGGAAGCCGGCTCGCACGCTCCTGCCGTTGGTTTTGCTCTTTCCGATCTTCTGGGTCTATGGCGTGAATTCTCTTGTCAACGGCAGCGGAGCTGGTTTTATTGCCCTGGCGATGGTCGGATTCCTGCTGGCATTGAAAGGAGGCCATGATGAATTGGCTGGAGCGTTGCTGCTTTTGACGGGATTTACGCCCAGCCTCACCGGGTTGCTTGTATTTTTCATGCTTTGGTGGACAATCTCTCACCGGCGCTGGCGTATCTTGTGGGGATTTCTTATGGGTCTTGTTTTTCTGTTGGCGCTGTCTTTTCTTTTCCTACCGGGTTGGTTCGTACCCTTCTTGCGCGGCATGATCTCACATGCTGCTCATAATCTGGCGTTCTCATCAGCAAGTATCTTTGCTTCATGGTCGCCTGTGGTTGGTTCCCGCCTGGCATGGGTATTGGCCGGTGCCTTGTTGCTCCTGCTTTTTGTGGAATGGGGGGCGTCTTTACGTAACGAATATCGGAATGTTCTCTGGACGATTTGCCTGACCGTTGCAGTCATGCCTTTAATGGGCATTACAACGAACTGGACCAGTTATGTCATTCTGTATGTCCCGCTGATGCTTTTATTGGGTATTCTCGCCGGGCTTCAGACCAATCCCAGGCGGTGGGGCGCGGCCGGATTTTCGTTGATTCTCCTCTTTATTGGTCTGTGGGCCCTGACACTCATCCTGGTTTCCGCCCAGGCGTGGGTGGCATTGTCCCAAACCTTATTCCTTTTATTACCCCTCCTGCTCATTCCCTGCCTTTATTGGATGCGCTGGCGGTTTACCCGCCCGGCTGGCCCGGAGTTGGGAAGTGTCCAATGACCTGGCGTAATTATCTTCTGCTAGCCTTGCTTGGATTGATCGTCGTGACCATCGCGGCTTCATTTCAATCTGCACCAGGATACATGGACGCGGATTATTATTATGCCGGGGGTCTTCAACTTGCCAATGGTCATGGCTTCACCGAACCATATCTTTGGAACTACCTGGACGATCCTGGTGGATTGCCCCACTCTTCCTTTGCATATTGGATGCCTCTGGCCTCCTTGCTTGCTGCGGCGGGGGCGGCTCTTTTTGGACCTGGTTCCTGGCAGGCAGCCCGGGTTGGATTCCTGGCTGTGGCTGCTGCCATTCCCCCTATGACAGCCGCATTGGCCTGGTCCTTTACATCGCGGCGCAACCTTGCCATTGTTTCCGGACTGCTGGCGGTTTTCTCTGCTTTTTACCTGGTTTTCCTGCCGATTACAGACACATTTGGACTTTACATGCTTTTTGGTGGCATTTTCTTCTTTTTATTATCCCGTTTTTCTTCGCCATCCACTCGTATCTCGTTGATCGTTAATTCCTTATTCCTTGGGGTTATTGCCGGTCTCATGCACCTGACGCGGGCTGATGGTCTTCTCTGGTTGCTGATTGCCTTTGTAGCGATTTTTCTTTTCCGTAAACCTGGTCAACCCTTCTTTTCATTTATTTTCACTCTTCTCCCTGTACTTGTGGGATATCTCATCATTATGGCTCCCTGGTTCGTCCGGAATTATTTTGCCTTCGGCTCTCCGTTGGGTCCCGGCGGAGCGAAAATGCTCTGGCTCACGACTTATGATCAATTGTTTGCTTATCCGTCCAGCCAATTGACCTTTACGGCCTGGTGGCAGTCAGGGATTACTTCGATCTTGAAATCCCGTTTGTGGGCGATGGGGATAAACCTGGAAAGGACCCTGGCGGAGCAAGGCGAAATTTTTCTGCTACCTCTTATTGGAATGGGCTTCTGGCACCTACGCCGGGACAAGCGGGTGCAGTTGGCAGGCCTGGCCTGGCTGATGACATTCGGTGCAATGACTGTTGCCTTTCCATTTGCAGGGGCACGGGGAGGTTTCTTCCATTCCGGGGCGGCAATGCAGCCGGTCTGGTGGGCGCTGGCACCCATTGGACTCGAGCGCACCATTGAGTGGGGCAGGCGTAAACGTGGTTGGGATGTGACACAGGCCGGGGCTGTTTTTCGACCCGCCCTGGTGGTCCTGGCAATCTTGTTGACAGCAGGCACCTCCTGGGGACGGTTAATCAGGGTCGAAAGGTGAGCCAACTTCTGGATCGTCTGCTCTTCCGACTGCATCTACGGCACAAAGCGGACAGACCTGGAGTCAAGAGAATACTGCGTATAGCAAAATTAATGATTATATGATTAAAAAAGGAGCAACCCCTTCTGACATCATTATGGTTGCGAACCCGCCAGGATATTACCTGGCCTCCGGCAATCCAACGATAGCAGTGCCTGACGGGGACATTGGCACCTTATTAGCGGTTGCCAAAAGGTATAGCGCTGTCTATCTCATCCTTGAGGATGGAAGCGTACCTGCCAAATTGATGCCAGTCTATGACCAGCCCAATGGGCAGGTGGACCTGGTTTACATGGCTGAGATGGACAATGCCCGTATTTTTCTTATCCGCCATTACTAAAAATCGTATTATGTGTCTTAACTCGTTGTGGGATTGTCTGGAGACATATTAGGTCCGCATGTCAATTTCATCACCCTCCGAATCGAAACAAGGCCGGCACACCGGCCTGCAGCCCTGGTTAATCCTTGCGCTCATTAGTGCAGCCAGTGTGGGTAGTTATCTGGTTGTGAGTGCAGTCACGTATCGGGTGGGTTTCCCACTCGACGATGCCTGGATCCACCAGACCTATGCGCGAAATTTGGCTCTGCGCGGAGAATGGGCTTTTATACCCGGCAAAACTTCAGGTGGCTCTACATCGCCGCTCTGGTCGGCAGTACTGGCAATCGGATTCTTGCTTAAATTAGGCCCTTATGCATGGGCTTATATGTTCGGTGCCGCAACTCTGTGGGGTATTTCCGTGCTTGGTGAAAAAACGGTGCGTGGATTAATTCCATTTTATTCGCCGCGTTTTCCCTGGATAGGCACGGCGATTGCATTCGAATGGCATTTGGTTTGGGCGGCTGCCTCGGGAATGGAAACATTACTTTATGCTTTCCTGGCAACAGCTGTGCTTGCATGGGTCATTTCAGGTTCTCAAAAATATTTCAGCCTGGGTCTTTTGGTGGGGTTATCCGTCTGGGTCAGGCCAGATGGTATTACGTTGTTAGGCCCGGTGATCATGATGCTCCTACTGGGTGTGCCTACCTGGTCTGGACGATTGCGAGCGCTTATCACTCTAGCTTTGGGTTTTGGAAGTTTATTCGCTTTTTATTTACTCTTTAACCTGGTTATCTCTGGCTCTCCATGGCCGAATACCTTTTATGCCAAGCAAGCCGAGTATGTTGTTTATTTGCAAACCCCATTTATAAATCGGTTGGGAAGTGAAGCCTTGCAGCCTTTGATCGGCGCCGGGATTGTGCTCCTGGCTGGTGTGGTGTTGGCCACCTTTTCCAGCATCCGCAAACGGAATTGGGGTGTGTTGGCCGCTATTTTATGGTTGGCAGGTTTTCTGGTGCTTTACGCGTGGAGATTACCGGTCACTTACCAACATGGACGGTACGTCATCCCGGCCATGCCCATATTCTTCATTCTCGGTCTGTCCGGTTTGGTGGGAATTAACTTGAAGCGTGGCTTGCATGGACGGCAGCTTATCACAACCGTTTGGAAAATTACTACAGCACTTATCTTGCTTGCATTTTGGGGACGCGGCGCATTCGCCTATGCTCAGGATGTGGCAGTAATTGAAAGCGAAATGGTGACCACGGCAAAGTGGGTGTCTCTCAACCTACCACCCGATGCACTTGTGGCGGCGCATGACATCGGTGCATTGGGATATTTTGGCGATCATGATCTGGTCGACCTGGCGGGTTTGGTATCTCCAGACGTCATCCCATTTCTGCGTGACGAGGAAAAGATTGCACATTATTTGTCCGCACGAGGTGTAGAATACCTGGTCATATTCCCGGATTGGTACCAACACCTGACTGAGGGTCTGACCAGGGTCTTTACAACAGGCGGTACTTATGCTCCTATCTTTGGCGAAAAGAATATGGCAGTATACCGGTGGCCGGCACCATAAAACGACTCCGGTTAATTGTCGGCTTGGTTGACCTGTGCTATACTCTATTTAGTAAGTGATGGTAGGAAATGGAAGAAATTACTATTATCGTGGTAGATGATCATCCATTGTTCCGGCAGGGTGTAATTAATACACTTTCGCTTGAACCGGGTTTTAAGGTGGTGGGCCAGGCAGAGAACGGCATCGCTGCGTTGAAGTTAATTCGAAATTTGCATCCGTGCGTTGCCATAGTGGATATCAATATGCCCGGTATTAATGGTCAGCAAGTAACTCACCGGGTGGCTCAGGAAAAACTCCCAACCCGGGTCATGCTTCTGACCGCCTATAACGACCAGGAACAAGTAATCCACGCTGCTTGGGCTGGTGCGGCAGCTTATTGTGCAAAAGATGTTGATCCTCAATGGCTCGTCCAAGCAGTCAAAGAAGTTGCGGATGGAAAGTTTGTTATCGAGGATCACGTTTTCAGTCAGAAAGAACTCGAATATTGGCTCGGCGCGGAAATGGAAAAAGCCCATCATCTTTATAGCGAACCAGGGAGCCCTTTTCACCCACTTTCGGATCGAGAGATGGAGGTTCTTTCATGTGTTGTTGGAGGCATGAGCAATAAGGAAATTGCATCTTCACTGGGCATTAGTCACCAGACCGTAAAGAATCATGTGACCTCCATCTTGCGCAAATTCGGTGTAGAAGACCGGACTCAAGCAGTTGTCTATGCTCTCAAGCGGGGTTGGGTGAAGTTAAACGATCGTGTCAGCAATCAGGAGTAATTTATGTCAATAGCTGAAGAAGAAAAAACCAGTATAACCATTGAAGATCCGAAGCAATTGATCCAATCAGAATTTGACGATACCACCCGTGCTCTGAAAGAGATCACCCTCATGTTGGAACAAAGCCGCGTGGAACTTGGGAAATTGACCCAGCGTAACGCGGCCGTGACTGCACATCTGCAACAGATCCATGATCAAATAGGAAGAATACCTGCAGAAGAGATTCGTACCGTCTATGATTCTGCTATGGATGCACAGCAGCGCCTTTTCGTGATGCGTGGACAATTGGAGAAGTTACAGAGCGACCAGACCCATTTGGAACGGTACAGGGGAATGTTGGAACGACTGAAAGGTGCTCTCAGTGCTGACGGGAAAGCCGGTGGTCCTAAAAATGATGGGGGAAACATGACGGGCGTAGAGATGTTGGTGAATGCACAAGAGGCAGAACGCCAGCGGTTATCGCGCCAGATGCATGACGGTCCGGCTCAGGCCCTCTCCAATTTTATTCTACAAACGGAAATTGCAATGCGATTGCTCGATGTGGATCCAGCACAAGCACGTAGCGAACTTGGTAACCTTAAAGTTGCGGCAATGAGCACTTTCCAGAAAGTTCGGAATTTTATTTTTGAACTTCGCCCCATGATGCTTGATGACCTGGGAGTCGCACCAACGATTCGGCGCTATGCAGACACAATTAAAGAGCAGGCCGGGGTGGAGGTCAACGTGATGATTTCGGGTACCGAACGCCGCCTGGAATCTTATCTCGAAGTCATGATATTTCGATCGATGCAGGAATTACTTAGTAACGCAATTCATCAAAACCAAGCTACCAGCATAAAAATTCAAATGGACATGGGTGATGCAGCTGTCCGATTGTCAATGGATGATAATGGAAAAGGTCTTGATACCGATCAACTCGAAAAGGAGCCCAACCTGGGATTCAAATTGATCAAGGATCGGACTGAAATGCTGGGGGGCAAATTCGAACTTGATAGCGCTCCCGGTAAGGGGACGCGAGTGACACTTTCCATTCCAGTCCATGATTAACATTACTGTTAAGTGTCTGCAATGATAATTTCTTGTTTCAACGAACTATACTGTATATAATACAAATATCTCTGAATGGCTTTCAGAGAAATCATAAAAGGAAAGGAGGTGACACCACATGTTATTCGCCCCTAAGGAAAAAGGCCAGGGCTTGGTCGAGTATGCGTTAATCCTTGTTTTAGTCGCTGTCGTTGTTATTGCTGTTTTGTTGATCCTCGGCCCGATCATTGGCAATGTATTCACCAAAATCAACTCAAGCCTTATCATTGGCCAGTAGTTTCGCTTGCTCATTCGAGTAAATTGGTGGGACTCTGTTTCGACAGAGTCCCACATTTTTTTTGCTATTATTATCATTTCAAATTTATTAATTGGGGTAAGTGGCCCAGGTATTACTTTTACTGTATAATATTATTATAAAACCAGCTGGAAGGAGAATACTATGCGACGTGGGAGAATATTTATTTATTTGGCCCTGATAATCATCATTGCAGTAGTCGGAGGCTGGCTATATCTGCGGTCTCGTTCGAACGCTACCGCACAGCAACAAGCAGCGACTCAGGCGACTTCAGCCGTTCGCTTCGTTCAGGTCATTTCTGCCGCGCAAAACATTTCCCCCGGTACCTTAATCACCGAGGCGATGCTTAGTTCCTATCAAATGCCTGAAGCCAACCTTGTCCAGGGGTTGTTTACAGACCCGAAGGATGTGGTGAATATGTACGCCAAAATTGCTATTCCCCAAGGCGCACCGATCACCGCTTCAGAGGTCTCGGCCATCCCCGGAAACGTCAATTTACCCGGATCTTCGTGGTCAACTTACATCCCACAGGGATTAACAGCTGTATCGATCCCGATTTCACGCCTCTCTACGACCGCCTTCGGCGTCCGCGATGGCGATTATGTTGATGTAATCGTCTCGATGCTGCTGCTTGATGTTGATCCTGCTTTGCAAAGCGCCTTACCAAACAAGGTCGCAAGTCTTACGCTTGGTCAAAATAACTTGATCACGATCAGCGGAAGTGACATCCCCATTGCTGAAGGTCGTTATGTGCTGGACCCTGTATCCAACGGGTTGGTATATGTACAACCATCTGAAGCACAGCGGCCTCGCATGGTTACCCAGATGATCATGCAGAACATCCAGGTTTTACATGTAGGGACTTTCCCGTTACCGGGCGAAGCCACCTCAGACCTGCTTTCACAACCAGCAGCTCCAGCTGCGACGCCTCAGCCGTCAAGCGACGGAACCGTAGTTCCGACAATTGTCCGACCGGATATTATCACGGTAATGGTCACTCCGCAGGACGCGGTGACCTTGACCTATTTAATTTACAGCGGCGTGCAGATCAACCTGACTTTACGAAATCCGAACGACCAAGAGGCTGGTTCTCAACCGGATGCTGCGATGCTCGAATATCTCTTGACTCAATATAATATACCGGTACCGGCCAAGCTGCCTTATTCTTTGTCGCCGCGAGTGGATGAACTCAAACAGCCCAAGCTGCCTAATGATGCAACTCCTGTGCCGTAAAGAAAAAAAGAAAGATCAATTATTATTATAGTGAAACAGTGCTTGGAGAATTGGAATGGCAGATGGCGAAAAGATTCGCGTGCTGATTGTAGATGATGTTGCTGAAACACGCGAAAATGTAAGAAAGTTACTACAATTTGAATCGGATATTGAGGTCGTAGCTGCTGCTCGGACTGGGCGGGAGGCGATCCAGTTAACACAGGAATCCAACCCTGATGTTGTGCTGATGGATATCAATATGCCTGACATGGATGGCATTGCGGCGACAGAAATAATTCGCCAAAAAATGCCGTTCGTCCAGGTCGTTATCCTTTCAGTCCAGGGCGACCAAAACTACATGCGTAAAGCCATGTTGGTCGGCGCAAGAGATTTCCTGACAAAGCCTCCCATGCCTGACGAATTGGTCGCTGCCATTCGACGCTCTGGTAAAATGTCTCGAGAAGAGCGGGCGAAAACCAGTCAAGTTTATACGGTGGCAGCAAGCGGAGGCGTCCAAACAGTAACCGATAGGGTGAATTTGCTTGGGAAGATCATCATGTTTTACAGCCCCAAAGGTGGGACAGGTTGTACAACGCTGGCAGTAAATCTGGCCGTGGCGTTAAAAAATGATGAAACACAAGTCGTCATAGTGGATGCGAATCTGCAATTCGGCGATGTAGCCATATTTTTGAATGAACAAGGAAAAAATACAATTATTGATCTTGCACCACGGGCTGAAGAATTAGATCCTGAGATCGTGGAAAACGTCATGATCAAACACGCGCTTTCCGGGGTGCAAATTTTAGCATCACCATCACGCCCCGAACATGGCGAAAAGGTAAGTCCGGATCAATTTACGAAGGTGCTCCGATATTTACGCCAGATGTACGCCTATGTCGTAGTGGATACCAGTTCTTACCTGAATGATATTACCCTGGCGGTATTGGATGTTGCCGATGTAATTGCGCTAGTGACCACCCAGGATATTCCCTCGATTAAAAATGATCGCCTTTTCCTGGACCTTTTGTCAACAATGGGCATTCCTGTGGAAAAAATAGCGTTTGTAATGAATAAATTTGATAAGAGGATCGCTATTACTCCGGAAAAGATTGGCGAGAACCTCAAACAAGAAGTGATGGCAGTAATTCCGCTGGATGAGCGGACGGTTATCCCGGCAGTCAATCGCGGCGTTCCTTTCATGATCGATAATAAAACCCAGCCGGCTGCGAGAGGTATTTATACACTTGCCGAAGCGATGAGAGCCAGGCTGATCAATCGGGAACCGGCCGAGTTGGAAAAAACACTTAAACGGTAATCGGCGAGTTTAGGAGGCTTTAATGTCTTTACTGAAACGAATTGAACAAGGGCAAGGATCCTCTCCCGACCAACCAGCCGGGTCTCCCGCGAATTCTGGCGGAGATGTGTCCCGCCTATCCTCATTACAGGCGAGGCGGGTGAGTGCCCCGAGTGCCACCCCCCAGGCGGGTTCGTATTTTGATTTGAAAACGCGTGTCCAAAACCGGCTTCTGGCTGAACTTGACCCTTCCATTGATATCACAAAAACTGACGATGTTCGAAAGACCATCCAATCGTTATTCGAGCAAATTCTCAGCGAAGAAAACATCGTTCTTTCCAGACCCGAAAGAGCCCGCTTGTTCGAACAAATCTCAGCTGAAATCCTGGGACTGGGTCCATTACAGCCTCTTCTTGAGGATGAGTCGGTCACAGAAATCATGGTCAACGGTGCAAAGAATATCTACATCGAGCGCAAAGGCAAGATCCATCGCGTTCCGGTAACGTTTGAGAGCAATGATCATGTGATGCGGATTATTGATCGAATCGTTGCTCCACTGGGCCGCCGTATTGATGAATCCAGCCCGTACGTGGATGCACGTCTGGCAGATGGATCCCGTGTAAATGCAGTCATACCTCCTATATCATTGGTTGGCCCTACGCTGACCATCCGTAAATTCTCCAAAGTACCGATTACGCTTGAACAGCTGGTCCAATATGGAACCCTCTCTGCAGAGGCTTTGCAATTCTTAAAAGCATGCGTCGAGGCACGCATGAATGTGGTCATATCAGGCGGTACCGGCTCCGGCAAGACCACGCTGTTGAATATCCTTTCCAGTTTTATCCCGAGTGATGAGCGTATTCTGACCATCGAAAATGCCGCAGAATTGCAGCTTCGTCAGGAGCACGTCGTTACTCTTGAATCCCGCCCGGCGAATATTGAAGGCCGCGGCGAGATCACGATCCGTCAATTGGTGGTTAATGCCCTGCGTATGCGTCCCGACCGGATCATCGTCGGAGAAATCCGCGATGACGCAGCATTGGATATGCTCCAGGCCATGAATACAGGCCATGACGGCTCCATGACGACGTTACACTCCAACTCACCTCGCGATACCTTGTCACGTCTTGAAACGATGACTATGATGGCAGGGATGGAGTTACCAATTCGCGCAATTCGTGAGCAGGTAACCTCGGCAATTGACGTTGTTATCCATCAAGAGCGTATGCGGGATGGGTCTCGAAAAGTGACCAACATCACTGAGGTAAGCGGTATGGAAGGTGATGTGATCACCACGACAGATATATTCATTTTTGAACAAACCGGTTTCGAGAATGGAAAAGTGCTTGGCCGACTGCGACCGACAGGGCTCCGCCCGAAATTTATGGATAAGATCGAGGCATCGGGTATTCATTTACCACCCACCATCTTTGGTGTGGGCAGCCGGCAAAGGTATTAAAAGAATCATGTCTTTCTATAAAGGTGATAAATGAATATCATCCTATGGGTTGGAGGTGGTCTCGCACTTCTCTTCTTGATCATAGGTATTGTCGTCTCTTCTTCTGGTGAGAAGGCTTTAGTCGACGATCGCATAAATAAATATCTTGATGAAGACCAGAAGAAAGATGGCGACAAAGATTCAAAAGGTGCGCTGACCGATTGGGTTAATAAACGTGTCGAAAAATCGTCCTTCGGTGACAAAATTGCCCGTGATTTAGCACGAGCAGATCTAAAATTTAAGCCGGGCGAGTACATAGCTTTATATGTGATCGCGATCATAGGGGTTGGTTTGATCGCTTTCTTGGTAGGTGGGAGACTCATTCTATCTGGCATCATCGGAGCCGTCATCGGAGCGTTTTTACCCGGTCTATACGTTAGGAGCCAAAAATCCAAACGCTTGGTTCGCTTCAATGACCAATTACCAGATATGCTAAATTTGGTAGTCAATGGTCTGCGGGCAGGCTATTCCACCCTGCAGGCTATGGAAGCGGTGAGCAAGGAATTACCAGCTCCCATATGTGATGAATTTAAGCGAGTTGTGCAGGAAATGCAATTGGGTATTCCCATGGAGAAAGCGCTTGAGAATCTATTGCGCCGCATCCCCAGTGGAGATCTGGATTTTGTTGTAACTGCAATTAACGTCCAACGAGAGGTAGGCGGCAATCTGGCCGAGATCATGGATGTGATCTCATACACGATCCGCGAGCGAGTCCGTATCAAAGGTGAAATTCGTGCCCTTACCTCTCAGGCTGTTTATTCCGGACGTGCGCTTGCATTGATGCCCATAGGCCTCCTTTGTATATTATGGTTTTTGAACCGTGACTACGTTATGACATTCTTCGCCAAAGGGAATGCATTGTGCGGCGGAATTGCATTGGGGGTTGCCGCGATATTAATTGTTTCCGGATATTTTGTAATGACCCGCATAGGTAATGTCGAGGTATAAAATGACCACAGCGATAATAATTGTCGTCATTCTTGTAATAATCATCGGCGCGGCTTTGCTTGTTGTTTCAGGCATCAAGAAAGCGAAAACCCGAGGGGAAGACCCTCTGGCGGAACGCCTGGCTGAATACAGCCAGCGCGGTGACTTAGTTTCCCTGGAACAAATCGAGCTTTCCCAGCCATTTACGGATCGCGTGATTATGCCGATGGTGCGTCGCTTGGGGGATTTATCTTCCCGCTTTACGCCACAACATGTTTTGGAACAAACGCGGAAACAACTTGAATTAGCCGGTAATCCAGGCCGGATGGATGCTTCCACATTCCTGGTAGTGCATTTTGTCTCTGCGGGTATCTTTGGGGGACTGGTTTTCATGCTTTCTTTGTTTGCCAAACAATATTCTGTCGGGGTCAAACTGTTAATGGTTTTGGGTTTTGCAGTATTGGGTTATTTTTTCCCGGATTTGTGGATCCGAAGCAAGATTAACAGCCGGCAAAAGTCAGTCCGCAGAGCCATGCCGGATGCGCTTGATCTACTGACGATTTGTGTGGAAGCTGGCCTGGGTTTCGACGCGGCCATGTCGAAAGTCAATGAGAAATGGGAAAATGAATTGGCTGTTTCGTTTGGCCGTGTTATCAGGGAAATCCAACTGGGTAAGCTCCGCCGTGAAGCGCTAAGAGATATGGCGGATAGACTCGGTATAGCCGAGTTGACCAGTTTCGTGGCTGCAGTGATCCAATCCGAAATGCTAGGCGTCAGCATGGCGAAGGTCTTACGCATCCAGTCAGACCAAATGCGCGTTAAACGTCGCCAGCACGCTGAAGAAGAAGCTCATAAGGCGCCGATCAAAATGATATTCCCAATGGGCCTGTTAATTTTCCCTGCTCTGATGATTGTGTTATTAACTCCAGCGGCACTTAAACTCTCAGGTTCTCTACAATATTTCCGCTAAGACATCTGGCAGGATGTGACTGGGACATATCGGATCTATCAATTTCTTTGGGGCAGTCTGGACTGGCTTTTTCCGCCGGTTTGTGGAGGCTGTAAAAAGGTGGGATATCGCTGGTGTCCGGAATGTCAGCGGCAGGTTCAGCGTGTTCCTGAGCCAGTATGCCAGGTATGTGGATTGCCGGTTTCCCGCCCCGGTTTGTGTATTTCATGTAACGGGACTCACCCTTCTTATCAAACAATGCGTTCCTGGCTGATATTCCAAGGCCCCATCCGCAACGCGCTTCTTTCTCTGAAGTATCGTCGCAATGTGGCCTTAGGGCAGGCATTGGCACCCTCTTTTGCGGAATTTGTGAATAGCCTGGGCTGGCCGGTAGATGTGATGGTAGCTGTCCCCTCTGGCAGGCAACGGTTGGCAGAACGTGGTTATAATCAAGTTGCCCTGGTAGCCAAGCCGCTGGCCTCTATTCTGGGTAAACGATACCTGCCAAAAATCCTGACCCGTGCCCGGGAAACACGCTCCCAGGTAGGTCTATCTCCTGCAGAGCGCAAGGAGAACGTTGCCGGGGCATTCCGTGCAGATGCGGGTTTGGCGTCCGGAAAGAATATTTTGATAGTGGATGACGTTACTACCACTGGTGCAACCATGGCTTCTTGCGCCGATTCCCTGCTACAGGCAGGCGCCAAAAATATATTTGCTCTGACCCTGGCAAGAGCCTTGCCCCGTCACGGATTACAAATTGTTTGATAAAATCTACAACCCAAAATAAGGAGGTAGCCATGACAGTTGAAGTAGAAGTATTTGGACACAACATGGATGTAAATGAACGTCTCAAGACATACATCACCAAGAAAGCTACTAAATTGGACCGATATCTCGGCGAAATAGAGTATGCGAAGGTGGATCTGGATTATATTAAGGCGGCTCGAGATGCCAATGATCGCTTTGTAGCACAGATTACTGTGCGAGGCCATCGGGCTCTCCAGCGCACCGAGGAACGCTCGGATGAGGTTATGGCGGCTTTTGACAAAGCCATAGATAAAATGCAACGGCAGTTGGAACGATATAAAGGGAAACATTACCGTGGTCGTGGCAATGGCCGCACAGTGGCTGAAATTGTCTCCGTACCGGATGAAGTCAGTGGCGAGGAAAGCGGTGTTATTTCAAGACGCAAAACTTTTGAACTGATCCCGATGAGCGAAGCCGATGCCCTTGAACAAATGAAATTACTCGGGCACGATAATTTCTTTATTTTTTACAATATCGAGACAAGAATGATCAATGTGCTCTATCGCCGCAGAGATGATAGTTACGGCCTGATCGAACCGAAGGTCGGTTAACCATTTTTTTCAAATCACTGGCCCGGTAGTTCACGGGCCAGTTTGTTGAGGCCAATATGGAAAAGCTCGAATTTGACGATAACCTGTTTGATGATAGACGTGCCGAGGGCAAAATTGATGCACCAGAAATTCAGGCAGCAATCGCTCAAATCTTAAAAGCGGTTGGAGAGGACCCTGAACGCGATGGCCTGAAACGCACTCCGGAACGAGTGGCGCGTATGTATGCTGAACTGCTTGCTGGTTATCACACCGATCCTATACAGATCCTAAACGATGCCATCTTTGAGGTCAAATATGATGAGATGGTGATTGTGCGGGATATTGAGTTCTATAGCTTATGTGAGCACCATCTCTTACCTTTTATGGGACGCGT
Source organism: uncultured Chloroflexia bacterium (assembly GCA_963831885.1). GTDB lineage: Bacteria > Chloroflexota > Anaerolineae > Anaerolineales > Villigracilaceae > UBA877. Next base: position 242,510 of record CAWHSJ010000011.1, read on the forward strand.
CCATGTGGCTTACATTCCAAAAGGGAGAGTCGTCGGCCTTTCCAAAATCCCTCGTATCGTTGACATTTTTGCCCGCCGTTTGCAGGTACAGGAACGTATGACACGCCAGATTGCTGACCTCATCCGGGACCTGATCGATCCGCTGGGAGTGGCAGTGGTGGTGGAAGGGCTGCATCTATGTATGATGATGCGCGGTGTCCAAAAGCACAACGCTCGCATGACCACCTCTGCCATGCAGGGAGCTTTTAGATCAAGCCTGGCAACCCGCCAGGAGTTTCTGGAAAATATCAGGCGAGGGACTGCCTCCCTCCAGTTATAAATATTACCGCTATTGCCATTCTTCCTCAACACATCTCCAATCAAAATCCGCGCTTTTATCATACAGGCGCAGGTTTTGATTCATTCACTATGGCACCTCCTTCGAAGATGTCTTCTTTATTTCCATTTCCCCAACCAGGCGGTTACAAAAAACATACTGAGAATCGGTTGCAAGGAAATCGTTTTTGTTCTACACTATTAATAGTGAGCAGACTAATGACCGCTTATTTTCTACTGGGACCGATATGTTATTCTCACCCATCACATTCGTAGGAGTGGACCCAACCGCCGGACGACATCCATTCACTTATGCTGCCCTGGACCAGGATTGTGAACTGGTCGCGCTGGCTTCAGGTGAAATCGATGAGGTGCTGGCTTTTCTGACCGGACAACAGGCGGTTGTAGTAGCTATCAACGCTCCGCCGCGTCCTAATAAGGGCATCGTCCGCACCAGATTGGAACAGCAAAGCTTGAGCCTGGGTCATTTGCGGGGAACGGATATGCGCCAAGTGGAATACGAATTGCGCGAGTGTGGCATTTCAGTTTCCCCCACGCCTTCACGTCCTGAGATATGTTCGGCCTGGATGCAGATGGGTTTTGATTTCTATCGGCGCCTGGAGAAAGCCGGTTTCCAGCAATACTCGGCAGAGGAGGCCTCGCACCGCTGGTTGGAGACACATCCTCATGCGGCTTTCTGTGCTTTACTTGGCCAGTTACCGCTGCCCAAACCAACATTGGAAGGACGACTCCAAAGACAGATAGCGCTTTATGAACAGGGGGTGGGGATCAGGGATCCCATGGAATTTTTCGAGGAGATTACCAGGCACAAACTGCTGCGCGGGGTTCTGCCGATGGAATTTATTTATGCTTCAGAAGAATTGGATACTTTGGTAGCCGCATATGTTGCTTATAGTGCCTATTGTCATCCTCAAAATATGAAATTTCTCGGGGATTTACAAGAAGGGCAGATGGCCTTGCCGGTGGCAGATTTGAAGGAAAGATACAATTAAAATCTGAACGACCATGACACGAACAGCGGGAACCTCCCGCTGTTTTGTTTTAATCCTACTCTCATCATTTGTGATTAATTGCACCATGTAATATGACACTCGTCACTATTGTTCAACTTGTCACAAGTGTATTATGGAAATGCATATATGCGCTTATCCGAATAAGGTCATAATATCATGGTTAATCAAACTCTTGTCCAAGAAATTACCCTCCTTCATGCTGATTTTTGTTCAGCCCTGGCAGATTCCACCCGCCTAATTCTTTTATACGCCCTGGCAGACGGCCCGCGCAATGTGACCGAGTTGACTCAAGAACTCAACCAACCTCAGTCGACCGTTTCACGGCATCTTAAGATTTTACGTGACCGTGGAATGGTGCTCGCGAACAGGCAGGGGATGACGGTGGAGTATATTCTGGCGGATCACCGCATCATCGACGCATTGGATATTCTACGCGGCATAATGCGTGACAGCATCCAAAAACGCGCTAATTTATTGGAAAATGTGTCGGCCTAAGCGGGTTTGATTTAGTTTTTGTTTCGAGGAGAAGGACATGCGTTCAAACAAATACGCTTTTTTCTTCCTGGGGGCGGGCTTCATTCTTTTGGTAGCGGTTGGAATGCTTTTCATGCTGCCGCCAAGCCCGGCCAGCGCGCAATGCGGCTCCCAGGCCTCATCCTGTAAAAACTGCCACGAGACTCAGGCGCAGGATCCGGTCAATAATGACGGAACCGCCTGGCACACCCAGCATGCCTTCGGCGATTTCTGTTATCTGTGCCATGCCGGCAATAACCAGTCTACCGATAAAACTGCTGCCCATACGGGCATGGTGGCGCCTTTAGCGGATATAGATGCAAATTGCAAGACATGCCATCCTGCTGATACCCTGGCGAAAGCTCAGGTTTACGCCACTACCCTCGGCCAGCAAATTGGCACCGGCGGGGGCGGCGCGGCGCCTGCTGCCACTCAACCTGTCTCTGCCACTGCTGTCGTTGCCCCGGCTGCCACCCAGGCGCCGGTTGTACTGACCGCGGATATGGTCGATTATTCACAGCGATATGACGAAGTGGCATTGGGGAAGAAGCCAGCCAATATTGGCAACATCATCATGATCGTGATTTTGGGTCTTCTTGTCCTTGGAGGTGGTTTCTTTGTGCTCAAGCGGGAAGGCTTTATAAATGTATCTTTTGAAGATCCCAAGCGCGTGACTGTGAAGGAAAAGTACCCTGCCGATGTGGTGGAATTATTGCCTGATATCACCCGTTTGAAGCCAGATGCCAGGAAGGCCCTTCACAATATCCTCTCAAAACCTGCCGTGGCTGCCAACTTGTTCGGCTCCATTGATAAACTAACTCAGAAAGAAATTCCTCAACTAGAAACACCTGAACAAGAAGAAGATGAGTCTGCTATCGATGATTCTTCTGAAAGTACAGATTAGTTTTCTATCAATATTTCATTTCCGATAAATTTTGAAAGGAGAATTTTATGAACTGGCTGAAAAATCAATTGAGTAAGGAATTATGGTCTCCCTATGCGGCCGGAGCCCTGCTGGGCATCGTCGGCATCCTCACCGTCGTCTTTGCGCATGCGCTGTTGGGCGCGTCTGGCGGCTTCGAGAACATTGCCGGTTACATTGGGAAAGCCATCCAACCCACCAACACTTATTTTAATTATGTCATGCCCGCAGGTATCACCTATCCTGTCATCCTGCTGGTTGGGATTTTCTTTGGCGGTATGTTGGGTGCGTTTTCAAGCGGCACCTTTAAATTTCGCAAGATGGATGATGAACAGTGGAAGAAAGCCTACGGCAAGCAGACCTGGAAGCGCTGGCTGTTGCTCTTCATCGGGGGCATCATTGTCGAGTATGCAGCCGGCATTGCCGGTGGATGCACCAGTGGACTGGCCATTTCAGGTGGCATGTTGCTTGCCCCGGCGGCTTTCCTTTTCATCGGCGGAATGTTCGCCTCCGGCATTGTTACAGCCAAGATCGTTTATGGAAAGAAATATTAGGAGACTACCATGGATCTCAAGACTATCGTAATTGCTCTCATCCTGGGCGTATTCTTCGGCTTTGCCCTCAATAAAGCCGGTCTGACTCGCTATGCCAAAATTGTCAACCAATTCCGCCTAACCGATATGTCCGTGCTCAAGTTCATGATGACCGCCCTGGTGGTGACCATGCTTGGCGTTTACCCTTTGCGCGCCATGGGCATCATTACATTCCCCACGGTCCCGGCCACCTACATCGTCGGTAACCTGGTAGGCGGCTTGATCTTTGGCGTCGGCATGGCTCTGGCAGGTTTCTGCCCGGGTACGGCGGTGGCTGGAGCCGGAGAAGGCAAGCTTGATTATATAGTCCCCGGACTGTTGGGTTTCCTGACCGGAGCGGTCATCTATGGTCTCACATATCAGTCTGTTTTCCCCAAGATTTCTGCCATCGCCAACTACGGTAATGTGGTCATCCCGGACCTCTGGCATATCAATCCTTACCTGGTAGTTTTTGTTTTTGCTTTGATGGCTCTTGCCCTATTCTACGCAATTGACCGGATGGGTTTGCACCGCGGCGAGAAGAAAAGCAAATAATAGAATATCGAATATAGTCACTTCGAGGTGATAAAACCTAGTAGTGACGCCTTTATCGACTGGAGAAACCCTTTATGGCGTCTAGAATATCCCGCCGCGACTTCCTGAAAGTCGGTGGGGCAACAGCAGGGGCGCTGGTCATTGGAAAATTCATCCCCCCAGCGGTTGCCGAAGCCGCTCGTGCCAGCGGAACCTTGGATGCAACCGCTAGCGGTTATATCCCCACCATGTGCGAGATGTGCGTCTGGCGCTGTGGCGTGCTTGCCAAAGTTGAAGCTGGGCGGGTGGTCAAGTTGGAAGGCAATCCCGACCATCCCCACTCCAATGGCAACTTGTGCCCCCGCGGCCAGTCTGGCCTGATGAACACTTACGATCCCGACCGGGTTCTGACGCCGCTCATTCGAGTTGGCAAGCGCGGCGAAGGCATATTCCGCAAGGCTTCCTGGGAGGAAGCACTCGACCTCGTCGCCAAGAACATGCTAAAGATCAAAGACCAGTATGGTCCCGAGGCGATGATATTCTCCTCCACTCATAACCTGTCTCAGGTCCAGTTCGAAAACCTGCTCAACGCCTTCGGCTCGCCCAACTATGGGACCCAGCGCAGCCTGTGCTTTAATGCCATGATCGTCGCCAATTTGACCACTTATGGCATGGAAGAGCCGGGGCGTAAATACGACGATCTGAAATACATCATCCTGACCGGCCGCAACCTGATGGAAGCTATCTCCACCTCCGAGACGTCCTCCCTCAGCAAGGCCATTGACCGCGGCGTCAAGGTGGTTTACCTGGATCCCCGCTACACCAAGACAGCCGCCAAGGCTTCAGAATGGCTTGCCATCCGGCCTGGCACGGACCTGGCTTTCCACCTGGCACTCCTGAATGTGATCGTATCGGAAAGTCTTTACAATCGCCAGTTCGTCTCAAACTATACGTCTGGTTTCGATAAACTGGCCGGTTCAATAACACAATATACGCCAGAATGGGCGGCCTCCATCACCGAAATACCCGCAGATACCATTCGCCGGATCGCCCGGGAATTTGCCGCCGCGGGAAAGTATGCCCTGGCCCATAATGGCTGGCGCACTTCCAATTTCCAGAATTCCTTCCAGACCGAACGTGCCATCACCATCCTGAACGCCCTGGTGGGGAACTGGGGTGTGGCCATGTTCCCGGCTGCTGGCGAGGGGAGCAGCGTGCTTGGAGCACCGCCCCAGCCCGGTTATCCGCGAATTTCTGCCCAGCGGTTGGATGGTGTTCCCTGGAAATATCCCTTTGTCCCTCTCAAAATAGGTGTATTTCAGGAGATGCGCGAGGCAGTCTTGAGTGGTACCCCTTATCAGGCCCACGGATGGTTTATTGCGCGTCAGAACCCTGCCATGTCTCTGCCCGATCGCGGCCGTACTCTGCAGGCGTTCGACAAAATGGACTTCATTACTACGATCGATATCATCATGAACGATACCTCCTGGTTCTCGGATGTGGTTCTTCCCGAAGCCTCCTATCTGGAGAGGTACGACCCCCTGAACATCGTCGGGAATAAGGCGTTTATCCGGCAACCTGTCATTGAAGCGCAGGGCGATGGGAAGTCCGCCATGTGGATCTACAAGGAACTGGGTGCACGCCTGGGCTTGAGTGATTTCTTTCAATACGCCGACGAGGAGGACTACCTCAAACAACAGTTGGCCCCTCTGGGCGTTTCTCTCGCCGATGTCCGCCAGAAAGGCTACGTCGACCTACCCTCCGGAGACAGTACCGCCTCCGAGTTTTATTGGAGCACTTCCAGTGGCAAGATCGAAATATTCTCCACTACCCTGGACCATAGTGGTTTCGCCGGCTTGCCTCAATGGGAAGAACCGCTTGCGCCAAAACCAGGAGAGTTTTACCTGTTGACCGGCAAGGTAGCCCAATCCACCCAGTTTGGCACTCAAAATAACCAACTGCTACACAAGTATTCCGATGAACCTCGCTTGTGGATGAATACTACTGCTGCCAAAAGCCTGGGCCTGAAAGATAACGACCAGGTCGAAGTCGCCAGTCCTGCTGGAAAGATCCACATCCGCCTGGAAGCCACCCAGGCCATTCGTCCTGACTGTGTTTATCTTACCCCCGGTTATGGCCATCTTTCAAAAGGCTTGATCACTGCTTACGGCATCGGCGCCAGCGACTCCGATTTGCACGTCACATACACAGACCCCATCAGCGGCGGCCAGGCACTTAGCCAGACATTTGTAACGGTAAAGAAGATTTGAAGTTTGGAGCGGTAATATGCCTGCGATAACACAACATGCCTTCCTTTTCGATGCCACCCGCTGTATCGACTGCCGGGCTTGCATGGTAGCCTGCAGCGTGGAAAACAAGATTGAAATGGACAAAACCCGCATCTGGGCGGCTGGTGTCGGCTTGAAGGGTGATTTCCCCAACCTGACCCGCGCCTCCATGGTCTACCACTGTATGCACTGCGCCGCTCCCGATTGTCTTTCGGCCTGCCCGGTAGGCGCCTATACCAAGCGAGATGATGGACCGGTTCTGTACAACCCCAAAAAGTGCATCGGTTGCCGTTACTGTATGAACGCCTGCCCATTTGGGGTTCCCCATTTTGACTATGACAAGGGTCTTATCGAGGGTGCCTTCATTGACAAGTGCACCATGTGCCCCCAGCGCATCGATAATGGACTTGAGCCTGCCTGTGTCGCCACCTGTCCAACCGACGCCCTGGTATTTGGCGAGCGGGCGGACTTGCTCAAGGAAGCCCATGCGCGTGTGCAGGCCCACCCAGGTCGATATATCGACCATGTGTATGGCGAGACCGAAAACGGCGGCACTTCCTATCTCATCCTATCGCATGTCCCCTTTGCCGAGCTGGGCCTGCCGGATCTGGGTCCAAAACCGGTCAGGCAGGTTAGTGAACAAGCGATGGCATTGACCATCCCAGTTGCCCTTGGTTGGGGGGCAGTGCTGACTGGTCTCGCTGCTGGAGTTCATATGATCAACAAGAAAAAGGAAGCCAACGCAGAACAGCTTGTTGAAGTCGATGAGCCGAGGGAGAAGACCGAATGAAAATGAAAATCGCACTCAACCCTCGCCTGCGCATCCCTCCGCTGGTCATGATTTTGCTTGGCCTCATGGGGATTGCTGCTGTTGTCGCCTTGATCCGCTACAATAATGGGATTGGCGCGATCAGCGACCTCAGCAATGCTTATCCTTGGGGTTTCTGGGTCAGCTTTGATCTTTATACAGGTATTGCCATCAGTTCGGGCGCGTTTGTTATCACCTCTTTGGTCTATATTCTCGAACTGGAGCAGTTCCGCCCTTTGATCCGCCCAACCCTCCTGACGGGTTTCCTGGGTTATGCCATGGAGGTAATTGCCCTGCTGGTCGACCTGGGTCATCCGGAACGGATCTGGCACTATTTCATTTATCAAAATTTCACTTCTTTCCTTTTGGCGATCGGCTTGTACGTAATGATCTACGCGACCATCATGCTGGTGGAATTTGCCCCGGCCATCCTGGAGCGGCTGAAATGGCAAAAACTATCCGCTTTGATACGGCGATTTATGAAGCCCCTCGTCATTGTCGGGGCGGTCATCTCCACTCTTCACCAGGGGTCGCTGGGTGCGCTTCTCCTGATCCAGCCGGATAAGCTCTATCCACTCTGGTGGACACCCATCCTGCCGGTATTGTTCTTCATTTCGGCGGTTTCCATTGGGTTGGCCATGATCATCTTCGAATCTTCGTTGAGTTCGCGTTATTTCAAGCGCGGACTGGAAATCCATCTGCTGGAGAAACTTGCCCGCTATATTCCTTTTGTTTTGGGGATTTACATTGTCACCAGGTTCGTCCAGCTTGGAATTGCCGGTAATATAAAGTATCTTTTTACCGGCGGCCTGATGAGCTTCCTCTTCTGGCTGGAAATACTCATTGGCGTGGGAATCCCATTCGTTCTGTTCTCCCTACGCAAAGTGCGCCAGAATCCAAAAGGATTATTCTTCGGTTCGATCATTTTACTGCTTGGCATGATCCTGAACCGCTTTAATGTAAGCTGGTTCGCTGTCCGCCACCCTGATCCGCTCACCTATATGCCCGTTTTCATGAATAACGTTAAATATATTCCTTCACTGGCGGAAATATCCATCTCATTCGGTATCTTTGCGGGTGGGATCCTCGCTTTTGGCCTGGCGGTGAAGTATTTGCCGGTTTTCGAAGAGACCGGACATGGGTCAGGCGAAAAGGAAAGCATGACCGTTTCCGGCGTTGCTTCTCAAGCCTCTCCTACCATCGCAGGCGATTGACCGGCTTGTCCAAATACAGATCATTTGACCTCCCGCGAGCCGCCGGCAAGCGGGAGGTACGGTATATAATCTAACTGTCGTCATTACTCCCATGATCAAGAAGCGCCCGTCCTTTTTCCACCACCTCCATCCCCCTTCCATCCCCGTTAAACAGGCCCGGTTCAGGTACACCCTGGCGGCAGGCGGGCTGGCAGTGTTCCTTATATTGGTCTTATTCGTCACGGGGCTGCTGGAGGTATTCTATTACATTCCCACGCCGGACAAGGCGGCTGCATCCATTCAGACTCTGACCTTCCTGGTCCCTTATGGGAACCTCGTTCGTAATTTGCATTATTGGGCGGCCCAGTTCCTCGTGGTGGTTACCGCAATACACCTGCTTCGGGTGGTTTTGACCGGTTCCTATTCTCCCCCTCGCCGTTTAAATTACCTTCTTGGGATGGGTTTGTTCGTCTCTGCCGTCTTGCTTGATTTCACCGGATACGTCCTTCGCTGGGATGAAGGCATCCGCTGGGCGCTGGTGGCCGGGACCAACCTGGTCAAATCCATTCCACTGGCCGGTCAGACCTTATATGGAATGCTGGTAGGCGGCCCCGAACCTGGACCGGCCACCTTGATCCGTTTTTACGGATGGCACATATTTGGCCTAATGCTCATTGCCGGGATTTTACTCACCTGGCACATCTTCCGTATCCGCCGTGACGGAGGCATTGCCGTCCCCCCACCGAAATTGCGGGATACCCTGGGGCGGATCTCGCGCTATGATCTTGTACGCCGTGAGGTGGCCGCCATGCTGCTGGCTTCGGTAGCTCTCTTGCTGCTCTCGTTATTTGCACCAGCGCCAATAGCCCCGGCCATGACGAGTGCTCCTGCCATGGCTGGGTCAACCCGGGCCCCATGGTTTTTCCTGTGGGTCCAACAAATGCTTAAATGGGGCAGCCCCTTCCTGTGGGGAGTGATCGTCCCGCTGGCTGTTCTTCTAGCCCTGACTTTGATTCCCTATATCTTCCCCAAAACCGCCATCGGCGAGCTCGGAAAATGGTTCCCTCGCAGCGGTCGTTCTGCCCAAGTATTTTTCATTTTGATTGTTTTATCCATCCTTGTTTTGACTGTCCTGGCACTTCTCCCTTCTTGAAACTTGTGCTACCAGCCAGGAGTGCACGCTTTAGCGTGTTGGTGACCAAATCATTCATGCGCCGTCTGATCGTGATTGCCTCCGCCCTTCTTCTCCTTGCCATCCTTGCAGTTGCCTGGTGGGAGAGTCGGCGTATTAAACCTGTTGCACTTACCCCTGTATTAACCGGCCAGGTGGAATATTGTCTCACGTGTCACAGTGATCTGGCGGAAATCAGCCCCTCCCATCCGGTCAAGACATTTGGCTGCGTAATTTGCCACGGCGGCGAAGCACTGGCTCTGGAGGCGGACCTGGCCCATAGTTCCATGCGCGGCGGCAAGAACCCGGCGGATTTTTCAGTCGTCCAGGCTTCCTGCGGCGGCTCGGATTGTCACAGCGGCCCGGTTGCAGCCTACAGGGACCACATCCAGCGCGCCACCACCAGCATCCAGGATACTTATGCCGGTGCGATTGCCATGATCCGCTTTACCTTCGGGGACCAGCCAGACCTGACTGCCCGCCTCGCCACAAGTGCGATTGACGCCCCTCAAAGTACCAGCGGCATTCTCAGCCTGGGGTTGTTCGATCCTGCCACGGAAACCAATTCGGCAGTCCGGCTTTTCGGAGAGAATTGCCTTACCTGTCACCTCTCCGCCCAGCCTGTGCAGACAGGTGGGCGGTATGATCGCTTCACCGGCTGTTCTGCTTGTCACACGCCTACTCAAGCACCCGACCAGGCCAGCGTGGACACCTCCACAGCGACAAAAGTCCATAAGTTGACCACTGCCATTTCGTACACCCAGTGCGACACCTGCCACAACCGCGGCAACTACGACCTGCGCAGCATGACCTACCAGCCTCGTCAGGACCAGCCGGCTGACCGGTTGCACGATTATTACCAGCCCATTGCCCAGTTTACCCGCTGCGAGTGGACCCTGGACTGTGTCGACTGCCATACACGCACCGAAGCAATGGGGGATGGCAGCCTTTACAGCAGCAAGTTCGATATTCAATATACCCGCTGCAAGACCTGTCATGGCACGTTGACGGAGCTTCCACAAACACGTACACTGACAAATCCCAACGACCTGGCCTTCCGCCTGGCTCTGCTCAATCCGGTGGTGGACCTGAAATTGGGTGACACCATCCTGGTCACCGAAAAGGGCGAGTCATTATGGAACACGCGCCTCCTTCCGGACGGAACTTATGCGCTGGTCGGCAAGGCTACCGGCCAAACCTTACCTTTCCGCCCGGTGAAAGGGTCCGGTTGTAAGCAGGATCCAAATGATCAAAGTTCTGCCGCCTGCCATCAATGTCATTCGGTGCAAAGATGAGCGATCCCACACTCTCACGGCGGGATTTTCTGAAATTGGCCCGAACTGCCCTCCTGACTGCCAGTGGAATCATAGGCTTAGGTGGCCTTTTGCGCTTCCTGAGTTACCAGACCGAACCGCCCGCGCCGATTGAATTTGACCTTGGTCCGGCCAAGGATTATGCTCCCGGCTCGCGCACGCTCCTTCCACAGGTCCCGGCAGTGCTGTTTCGCTCTGATATCGGTTTCAGCGCCCTGAGCCTGGTCTGTCCGCACCTGGGTTGTACGGTGGCGAGCCAGCCGGAAGGTTTTGCCTGCCCCTGCCATGGCTCCCGCTTCGAACTCGCAGGGCCGCCTGGTTCGAGGCCCTGCTGCCAAATCATTAAATGCCTTGCGGGTTGAAACAGCCTCGGATGGGCACCTGCATTTGTTCACCAACTAATATGAAGCCTTTAGCAACGACTTCAGTCGTTGCTCCTTTGAAATACTGAAATAATTTGGAGTACCTTCAATTATGGAACTGTCCGATCTTCTCAAGCAATCCTCTTCCCAGCACAGCCACCTTTGCCCGCGCCAGGTGCTGGGTGTCCGTATGGGCCTGGCAGGGATGGCTGTGATAGGCATCCAGGCTCCCATGCCTCATAAAGGTGCCCTGGTCCTGGTCGAGTCGGATGGTTGTTTTGCCACCGGCATTGAGGTCGCTACCGGCGCAGCCGTTGGGCACAGAACGTTACGAGTGATGGATATAGGGAAGATCGCCGCCACCTTTGCCAATATTGAAACCGGATTAGCCATCCGGCTGGCGCCTCAATTGGATGTCCGCCAGCGAGCACGGGAGTATGCGGTGGAGATCAAGAAGAAATATTACGCGCAGCTTAAAGGTTATCAGCTCATGCCAGAAAAGGAATTATTTTCTTATCAGGAAGTTTCTTTGGATCCCCCGCTGGAGACGATCATCAGCCGGCCTGGCCTGCGGACGAAATGTATGCAATGCGGGGAGGAAATTATTAATGAAAGACAGGTGCACTTAGCCGGTCAGGTTCTCTGTCGCACTTGTGCAGGAGATAGTTACTATCGATCAAAATAGATTTGTTTTCCACAATCCTTTTTATCTGGGGATGCAAAAAAAATTGAGCGCAGTGTTAGCTGCGCTTCATTATTATTCATTCTAGACTCTCCTCCTCAAATCGGGCAGGGGAAGGAGGGGCCTAAGTTTCATTAAGCACGCCTTGGAAAGGTGGAGTACTTTTAGCTCGACCTAATTGCTCTCCAATTTCACCAGTTCTTCTGCCTGCGTGAATTCTTCCGGCGTATTAAGATTCCGGAAAGCCAGTCCATGGGGATCGAATTGGAGGATGACTTCAGGCTGGACAAGCTGGACATTCACTTGATGCAGCCAGCCGATTAGTTTATACCTCTTCGCCTGCAGCGCCGATTGAATGACCGGCAGACAGGCTTCCCGCTGATAAACCGCGTGCAGCGGTTCCAACCCATCCAGAGTGGATGGAATGACCACATCGGCCTCAGTTTTTATAATGAAGTCGAGTTCATATTCAAACAGAGCTCGATTGGCGAAAGGCATATCGCACGCCACTGCCGCCACGTACGGATTTTTGGCTGCATTCAAGGCCGTATACAAGCCTCCCAGTGCCCCGTGACCGGGCTGCAAGTCCGGCAGGATGGGTATATTTAGAAAGGCATAGTCCGCCGGCGTATTGGTGGATAAGATGATTTCATCCGCAATCGGGGCAAGTCGCTCCAGAGTTCGCAGGATAAGCGGGTGTCCCAGAAAGGGCATGAGACCTTTATCCCGCCCCATCCGACTGGATGTCCCTCCGGAGAGTATCGCTACTGTGAGCATAAAGGAAGTCTACTACAGAATTTGTTATCTATGGATATAAAAAACTGAAGGCTTGGCAAGGGTTTGGTCGGTTGCGATATATCCTAGTTTGCCTTTGAAGAAAAAAACCTGCAGCCTACGAGGTGATTGGTAAATGAGAATCATTTAATAATATGCCATACAAAATAATATTTGTCTTTATTTTTAAGTATAATTATTTTTTTACAAGGAAATAAGATGGCATTATTAGCATGGCATAACCTTGGCATTCCAGAAATTTATCGTCAGCTTGGAGCCCAGCCAGAAGGCTTGGCTACTGTAGAAGTTACTGATCGTCTGGCGCAGCACGGGCGTAATGAGATTCTCCGGCGCAAGCCCATCAGCCCCTGGCGGTTGTTACTCAAGCAATTTGTCAATTATTTCATCTTCGTCCTGATCTTTGCAGCCATATTGGCCTTTGCGGTCAGCTACCTCCCCGGGGAAAGCGGACGTCGGCTGACCGCTTTCTTTATTCTCGGTATCATTGTCCTGAGCGTTGGTTTGAGTTTCTTTGAAGAGTACCGCGCCCAGAAGGAACTGGAAGCCCTCGACAAGCTACTGGTGTTCAAGACCACGGTCCTGCGAAATGGGGCTCACCAACATATTGACGCGGCAGAGGTCGTCCCTGGTGACATCCTGGTGTTGGTACATGGGCAGAAGGTCCCGGCGGATGCGCGCCTGATCGAGGCTCACAGCCTGCGCACGGACGAGTTGGCCCTCACCGGCGAAAGCGTCGGGGTGGACAAATCCCCTGAGCCGGTCGCTCCCGAGGCCGCGTTGGCGGAACGCACAAGCATGGTATACGCTTCGACCTACATCACCCATGGGACCGGCCTGGCGGTGGCAGTATCCACCGGGATGAGCACAGAAGTCGGTCATATTGCCGAATCTTTGGGGCAAATGGCCGAACGCCCTACCCCTTTCCAGGTTGAAGTGCAGAAGATGGCGCGCCAGATGACCGTCATCGTGGCTGTCCTGGCGGTTCTCGTGGCGGGTATCCTGCTCTTCGTCCTGCATGAACCACCGATCGATGTGGCGCTTAACACCCTCAGCCTGGCGATTGCAACCATCCCCGAAAGCCTGCCTATAGTGTTGACCTTCGCTCTGGCTCTGGGTGCCCGCCAAATGGCCAGACGAAAGGCCGTGGTACGACGATTGTCGGTGGTCGAGTCACTCGGTTCAGTGGATACCATCTGCACCGATAAAACCGGCACACTAACCCAGAACCTGATGACGCTTCAGCGGTTATATGTTGGAAAAGAGCTGGTGGAGCTTTCGCAGGACTTGCAGAATAACCCTGCCGCGCTCGAACTATTGCGGGCTGGCATTTTATGTAACGAAGCCACCCTCAGCGAGGGGATCGAGCCCGAAATACAGGGTGACCCGGTGGACACAGCCCTTGTCAAGGCAGCCCAGGCTGCCGGTCTGGACCCTCGGCAAGTGCGCCAAGACACTCCAAAGGTCAACGAAATTCCCTTCAGTTCCGAACGCAAGATGATGACGACGATCCATACCTTGGATGGGCGGCAGATTGTCATCACCAAGGGAGCGCCTGGCCCCATGCTGGCTCATTGCACATCCTGTCAGGAAAAGGCGCAAGAATATCCACTCGCAGACCAGCATTGCCAGGCTATACGTCAGCGGGTGACCGAGCTGCAGGGCCAGGGATTTTATGTCCTGGGGGTGGCGAGCAGGGAATTATCTGCAGATGAGTCGCTTGCACAGGTTGAGAGCGGGATGACCTTTCTAGGGCTGCTGGCGTTGATCGACCCGCCCCGCTCCGGGGCCGCCGAAGCCATCGCCCGCGCCCAAGGAGCCGGGATCCGGGTGGTGATGATCACCGGCGATAACGGCCTTACCGCCCAGGCCACCGCCGGGACACTTGGGATTGGGCAACGCGTCGTGGATGCACGCACGATGGGAGACATCGCCGGTTCTGCTCTTACCGAAAAGATGAAGGAAGTGGACATCGTGGCGCGCGCCACACCCGAAATCAAACAGCAGGTACTTCAGGCTCTTCAGGATGCCGGGCATGTCGTGGCTATGACGGGGGATGGGGTCAATGACGCCACTGCCTTGAAACAGTCTGATGTGGGTGTGGCCATGGGCCTGCGCGGCACGGACATCGCCAAAGAATCCTCAGCCATGGTTCTGTTGGATGATAATTTTTCAACCATCGTGGCTGCTGTTGAAGAGGGCCGGCGCATCTTCGACAACATCCGCAAGTTCACCAACTACCTGCTCTCCACCAGCCTGGGAGAAGTAGTCGTTGTCCTCGCACTCTCCATCGCAGGGTACTTTCCTCTTTCGGCAATTATGCTGCTGTGGGTGAACGTCGTTACCGACCTGGTGCCAGCCAGCGCCCTGGCGGCCGATCCTGTTGTGCCACATGTGATGAAACGCCGACCGCGCCGTCACGACGAACCGATCTTAAACAAGGCCATCTACGCCACCATTGCGGGGAGCATCTTTCGTACCTTGATTGCCTATGGTTTGATCTTCTGGGTCGGGCTGCAATTCGGAGGCGTAACTTACGCTCGTACCATGTTGTTCACAAGTATCGTTTTGCACGCCTTCACGCGCGTGATGGTCGTGCGGCAGATGGATAGCCTGTCCATCTGGTCGAACCGGGCGCTGCTGATCAGCTATTCGGTTGCGGTCGGGCTACAATTGTTGGCCTTGTACACTCCGCTGCGAGCACTCTTCGGCGTGATCCCGCTGGACTGGAGGGCTTGGGCCGTGATGGTTCCGGTTATGGCTGGCTCGTCGTTTGCGGGCATTTACATGACCCGCTGGATATTGAAATTATTCCCATTATGGGAGAAATAAAGTATTCTGGAGAAAAACCATGCCTAACGGCTTTGACATCCCTATTCCTTTTCTTAATCAATCTTTCCATATTTATTTCTATGGCATCCTGATCATGTTGGGAGTGATTGCAGCCATTATATTAGTAAGCGCCGAAGCAAAACGACAGGGTCAGAACCCGGATGTCCTTTGGGATATGCTATTATGGGTGGTAATTGCCGGTATCGTCGGTGCGCGCATTTGGCATATCCTGACCCCGCCGCCTTCCATGGTCGCCCAGGGGATTACTACGCAATACTATCTGACTCATCCCCTGCTGATGATTGATATTCGCAACGGGGGCCTGGGTATCCCAGGTGCGGTCTTCGGGGGCGCACTGGCCATGTGGGTCTACACCCGCAGGAAGAAACTGGATTTTGTAACCTGGCTGGACCTGGCCGCGCCCGGACTGGCGCTGGCGCAGGCCATTGGCCGCTGGGGTAATTTCTTTAACCAGGAACTGTACGGCGCTCCAACGAACCTGCCCTGGAAGATCTACATCGATCCGGCCCATCGCCTGCCCGGTTTCGAGACCATTGGCTATTACCACCCACTCTTTCTATATGAGAGTTTGTGGAATCTGGCCAATATGGTCATCCTGCTTTGGGTATCGCATCATTTTGCTGATCGCCTGAAGAAAGGTGACATTTTCTTGGGTTACCTCGTTTTCTACCCGATCGGTCGTTTCTTACTGGACTTCCTGCGCCTGGATGCATCCCGGTTGGCAGGGATTAACGCCAACCAGACTCTCTCTGCCATCGTGGCGGTGGTCGCGGCCGGGGTGCTGATCTGGCGGCACCGGCCATCGCACCTCGCTAAAGCGACCGATAAAGAAAACATGCCATCCTGACTGGATCGTACGTTGATTTAAGAAGCGAATATTTTTCTTTGGAACCATAAATCCAACCGATATTGAGTAATATTGGTAAGTTAAATAATTTTCCATTTACGAAATCCGGCTTCTGGAAACAGGTCGGCAAATACCTCCGGCCTAAAACGATGGACTAGCAGTATTCAAGAACGAGCAGGATAAGTGGACGATCCAGAAGCGGCAAATGCGTCTTGTCATGACGTATACGACTTGAGTAGCCACTGACAAGAATTGTAAGGGATAACATCAGTTGTCATATAACGTAAAATTGCTGACTCGGAAAAACGAGAAACTCCCGAAGTATAACTTCTTCGGGAGTTCTTCGATTCGTAATTCTTGGTTTTACTTCCCCGCGCGGATTTTCTTTCCGCTAAAAGGGTTGCCAAAGAGAGGGGCGAAAACGCAGAAGTCAAAAATCCCTGCCAGCAGCGGTACCAGGCCGATGACGATCAGGATGATGCCAACCACAGTATTATTGACGACAAACAGTCCCAGTGCGACGACCACGAGCCCGGCCACGATGCGGGTAATTCTACCGGCGGTAGAAGCCATAAAGGATATAAACGGATTCATTTTATTTCTCCTATTCTATTTGGTCTAATTCGGTTAGATATGCTCATTATAGGCGGTTGTAAGTTCTTTGTATGTGATAAAGTCACATAACGGCACGGCCTTGCAAGGCTTCCCGGTCCAGGATTTCTATTTCTCCACGGATTGACCGCAGGATGCCGTTGGCGGAAAAGTCTTCCAAGAGGCGGCTGATGACCTCCCGCGAGCTGCCCAGCTCTGCCGCAATTTCCTGATGCGTGATGCGGATCAAATTGGAGGTGCGGCTTCTTTCCTGCAAGAATCCGGCCAGGCGGGTATCCATACGCCGGAATGCCACCTCGTCGACCAACGCCATGACGGTGGATAATCGTTGGGAGAGCAGGTCGAAAACGAATTCACGCCACAGATCGGAGCGCTTTACCCAATCCCGGAAGACTCCGGCAGGGATCATGACCGCCTCGGCTTCCTTTTCGACCGTGGCAACAGCCGGAAAATTCGTCTGGCTTAGGATGGCATTGGCGGTCAGAATGCAGGATTCCCCATTCCCGAAACGGTATAGCGTAATTTCCCGGCCTGTCTCCCCGATCTTATAAACCCGCACGACCCCGGAGATCAAGAGGGCGATGGCATCGACCTGGTCACCTTCTACGAAAACATCGCGACCTTTCGGGATACGCATAAAAAAAGCCGCCTGCTGGAATTCCCGCAGGAACTCCGGGCTGGTTTTTTTCAGGAGAGGCAGTGCACGCGCTGCACGTTCATATTCTTCTCTAATAATCATTTTATCTTTCTATTGGATATTTACATCGATGTGCCGGTTTGCAGAAAGCCATTTGCCTTTTTGAAAAACCAATAAAAAGCAAGTTACTTTCTGCATGAAGCGAACCAATTGCGCTGCTCGCCGGCTTCGCTTTTGCTGGTCCTCAATTCCAAGGACTCCAGCCGCAATCCTGCTGCCTCAATCCAATCCTGGATCGTCTGTTTTGTGCAAAAACATGTTACCACGGCGCGATAACTTGGGTTGGGCGCTTCTTCGGGGCGGATTTCGCCGGCTAGAGATCGCCGCCAGTCATCTATGTCGAGAAAATGCAGGAGAGCTTTCCCATCAAAACATAGGACACGATAAATTTCACGAAGTGCGCTCGTCATTTCCTTTTGGCTGAGGTGAAAAAGGATCCCTACAGCGTAAACGAACAGTACGGCGTCATCCCGGATAGGTAACCGGGCAGCCGAAGCCTGTAGTGGAAATCCATCGAGGACTTCTTGATCCACCCGCTCCCGGCTCATTTGAATTCCCTTTGCGGTCGGATCAACTCCTATCACTCGATAGCCTGCTTTCACGAGGGGCTGAAAAGCGCGTCCCGTGCCACATCCCAGGTCTAACGCCCAACCAGGCTGAGACGATGTATTCGTCCCGATCAATTCCTGCATTAAAGGGGTTGCCGGAGCTAACCCTATATTATCCGCCCACGATCCCCAACTGGTCTCGTCTCCATCCACGGTCCAGATCATTTCCATCTCGCCGATAGCCATTCCCATTCAAACAATGATTTGCTTCTCACCAGTTGTCGTTCACCATTCCCCCGCGTATTTCACCTGATACGGCTCGGTGATCCCTAATATTCGCTCGTGCCTCAGCTCCACCAGTTGGCGCATATGCAGGGCATCGTGCTCCACCCATGCTGAGAGCATGTCCCCTGCTTTCATCACCCCAAATGGAGTCTGGCAATCAGCTTCCCAATCCGGCGCATCCAGCCTTCTCAACCAGTCCAGGGATTTTTGGCGCTCGCCTATGAGGTTCCTGATCTTGGTTTCCAGGTCCTGCTCGTTATAGCGACGTTCCGTGACCCACTCATCCGGACGGATGGGCGGCCACGGATCTTTGGGACGATGCAGCATGATATCCAGGCGTTGACGGAAATCTTCGCGCTCCTCGTCATACAGGTGACCGATCACCTCCAGGAACGACCTGCTTTCCGGGTCCGGCTTTACCTGCGCCTCCACTTGAGAAATGCCGGCCAATAATCCTGTCAGGATTTCCAGGCCGTTGGCAAGTTCTTGAACCAGCGTCTCGAATACCATGGCATAACCTCCCTTCTTTAATTATTGGGGCGGGTTTTTACCCCGCCCCATTCCAATCTTCTCTTATATCACTGTTCTACAATCTGATCACGAAGCCGCAATACTCACACTTGATGCTGTCCATCCCGCGCAGGACGATGGTATTGATATTGCCTCCGCAGGAGGGACACTGGCTGGGGGCGGCCTTGACCTTGTCGACTGCTGCCTGGTCCACTGCCATTGCCCTGCCTTGGTCGAAATCCTTGGTCTTGGCCCGGTTCATCAATGCCTGCCAGGCGGAACTATCCTGCCAGAGGTGGAAGTGAGCCATCTGGAAAGGTGCGCCGCTGGCAAAGCGGATCTCGATGTGGTCTTCATTCTTCATCATGCCTTGTTTACTGGCATCCACTTTCTCCGCCAGTGCCACCGGCGATTCGAGCAGCAGATTTTGCACTTTCTTCTTCTCGGTGACAACGAAAAGCACCTTCTTGGTGGCGATCTCTTCTTTCTGTTCGAAAAGGAGACGTTGGTCCGTCAGGAAGAGTATCCCTTGCGGGTCATCTTTCTGTTCTTTGCCCGTCTTGCACCAGACTGCCTTGACGGCCGCGATGCCCCCTTCGGTGGGCAAGAGCTTGAAACTGGCTTCGGCCAACTGTGTCAGCAGAAAATCGATATCATCCAGATGCTTGTTAGCCGCATAGACCTCGCCATTAAATTTGTCGTACATCCCGCTGATGGTATGTTCGGCGGCAGAGACCTGGCCTTCCAGCTGGCTTACTGCCGATTGCAGGCTTGCTAACAGTCCCTGTGCCAGGGCCGGATTACTGGCGGAGGATGATAGCTGTGGCATCTGCATCTCGATGGGTCGGAGAGAGTTCATCAGCGTATTGGATTGTACATTGATCTGCGTTTGGATATTCGGGCATAAAAGTGCCCAGGAGGCTACAAAAGAACTGGACTGGTTTTCGAGATCTTTCTCGAAGAAGTAGCCACGTGTCCGCAGGGAGGCGATCCGCTGCGCCATTCCATTGATATTCGTTTGTACGTCTTCGACGGCATCCCGTGCTTTGGTCAGGCGAACGTTCTCCTGCAGCCAGCCGATTTTTGTTTGCAGGCTGCTGATTTCACTTGAAATGGATTGGGCAGGGGTGGGGGTGGGCCTGTTTTCCTTCATCGTATTCTCCTTGAGCGCGGGGCGGATATAGTTTTCTTGAATAATTATTGCACACTTGAAGCTGGATGGCAACAAGAATAATATTGATGTTGGGACATGAATCCGGACATTTATTTATAGCAATTGGAACCTAATCTTTGAGCCTCCCAACCGACCTGAATTTCTCTGAAGTCCTGACATTGAGGTTTTTTTGTGGAGTGAAAGCCCCCACCCTACCCTCCCCAAAAATCGGGGAGGGAATTAAACAGCAAAAAAGGGATGACCGGGAAAAACATCCACACATCCTTTTTTGCTGATAGCCTGTAAATCGTCCGATCTTAGGTCCGAAGGCCAGGATTAATGAGATTTTCGGCTATTTGTGATTTCGTGGCACTAGTCCTTGACCTGATAGAACAAAAGTTCTATAATATTTCTGTGATCATTCGCAACACTTTCCTATCGGTAAGGATTGAAATGGCTCCAGAGATAAGCACTAAAAATGCCAAACTTCCCCAGGCTAAAAGAATACAGTTGGGAAGTGAATTATTCCTCCCTTTGTTCCTCAGGAACAATTCTATTCCTCTCCCAAAATCTTCACGATTTGTTCCGCGATCTCTTGAAAAAAGTGCCTAAATTCAATATGGTAGAATCAGTCCGATTTTAGGTTCGAGGAGTGATCCTAATGAAAATTGCTGTAGCCTGCGATCATGCCGGTTTTCCATTCAAAGAACTGGTACTCGGGACCGTCCAGGATTGCGGGCATGAGCCGGTCGACCTTGGCGTTTACACCGCCGAACCATCTGACTACCCCGATCAGGCTGAGAAGGTGGGGCAGGCCATCCAGTCGGGCCAGGCGGGTAGGGGGATCCTGGTGTGCGGGTCCGGAGTGGGGGCATGCATCGCTGCAAATAAGATGAAAGGTATCTATGCCAGCGTTTGCCATGATACCTATTCCGCCCGCCAGGCTGTGCAACATGACGATATGAATGTGCTTTGCCTGGGGGCGCGTGTCATTGGGGAGGAGATTGCCAAAGAGATTATTGCAGTTTTTCTCTCGGCACGCTTCATTGGCTACGACCCAGGCCAAGAACGCCATGTCCGCCGGGTTGGGAAAATTAAGAAGCTGGAAGGGTAGCTGCCTTCCTTGTAATAATCTGTTGAACCGTAAATGGGTGATCGAATAAGCCCATTCAACTGAAAACTTTAGACTAATAATTGAAGACTGGAATCATCTTATGACCACACCCATCCATCAACTGTTCCACCTCGGTCAATCCCTCTGGTACGATAATATCCAACGCCGCCTGCTTGAGAATGGCGAGCTGGCTGCCATGATCAAGAATGGCTACATCCGTGGGGTTACGTCCAATCCTACCATCTTCCACAATGCCATCGCCAAATCGAATGATTATGACCCTGCCCTCATCCCGTTGGCATGGTCAGGCTGGGATGCCGAGCAGATTTTCTGGCAGCTTGCCATCGAAGACATCCGTGACGCTTGCGATTTGTTCTCTCCGCTTTACCGTGAGTCCGAAGGTGCCGACGGTTATGTTTCGCTCGAGGTCAGTCCCCTGTTGGCCCATAATACCGAAGGGACTCTGGCTCAAGCCAGGCAACTGTGGGAACGGGTCGGGCGTCCCAACCTGATGGTCAAGATCCCTGCCACATCCGAGGGGATTCCGGCAGTGCGTGAGGCGATTGCTGCCGGGATCAATGTGAATGTCACCTTGATTTTTTCACTGGCCCGTTATCGCCAGGTCATGGATGCTTACCTCGCCGGCCTCTCGGACCGTTTGGCGGCGAATCAGCCGGTTGCACAAATCGCCTCGGTGGCCTCTTTCTTTGTATCCCGCATGGATACAAAAGTGGATGGCTTGTTGAACGGGATTGGTTCAGCCCAGGCGCAGTCCTTGTGCGGGAAAGCTGCCATTGCCTATACAAAATTAGCCTATGACGAATTTCTGCATGTATTCCAGGGCGAACGCTTTGCCCGTTTCCAGGCAGCCGGCTGTCGACCTCAACGGCCCCTGTGGGCCTCCACCAGTACGAAGAACCCGGCCTACCCTGATACCTTGTACGTAGATGGGCTGATTGGCCCGGGCACTGTCAACACGGTCCCACCCCAGACCCTGCAGGCTTTCAGCGAACATGGAACCGCCCTTGTTACCATCCTCGACAACCTTGATGGAGCTCGCCAGACATTGGCGGACATCGAATCACTGGGGATTTCAATGGATAAAGTGACGTCAGAACTGGAAACCGAAGGGGTTAAATCCTTTGCGGATGCCTTTACTGCCTTACTCAAGACCATTGACGAACGCAGTCTGGCCGCCGTAAGTGCTCTCGGACCATTGGCCGCTCCTGTCAAACACCGGATTGCTGCCCTGGTTGCTGATGCCGCTCCGGCCCGCCTGTGGAGCCATGATCCCACCCTATGGACGTCCGACCCGGCCGGACAAATGGAGGTCCGCAAGCGACTGGGTTGGCTGGATTTACCCCGCACCTCCCGAGCTACCCTGAAGGAAATCAACGATTTTGCCGACCAGGTTCATGCAGATGGCCTCAGCCGCGTCCTCTTGCTTGGAATGGGCGGGTCTTCCCTTGGCCCTGAAGTACTGTCTCTGATCTTTCCCTATTCTTCAAATGGGAACGAGCAAGCTGTGAAAGCCTTCGCCATCCTCGACTCCACCGATCCAGGCCAGTTACTTGAGGCAGCCCGGCAATTTCCCCCAGAGCAGACCTTGTATCTGGTCGCCTCCAAATCAGGCGGGACAGCTGAGATCAACGCTTCATATAATTACTTCTGGAAACTCAGTGGGGAGTCTGGGAGCCATTTTGCTGCCATTACCGATCCGGGTACCTCCCTGGAGGCCCTTGCCAATGTGCGCGGTTTTCGCAAGACTTTCCTGGCGGACCCAGCCGTGGGGGGGCGCTATTCGGCCCTGACCCATTTCGGGCTGGTCCCGGCCGGACTGATGGGGATCGACCTTGAACGCCTGCTTGACCGGTCGTCCTGGATGATGCGCCAATGCGCGGCGGATGTGAGCGGGGCGCGTAATCCCGGCCTTGTGCTGGGGGCGATCCTGGGCCAGGCAGCCCAGGATGGACGGGATAAGCTTACTTTCCTGGCGGATAGCCCCATTGCTCCGCTAGGTGCCTGGCTGGAGCAGCTGGTGGCCGAATCGACCGGGAAACTGGGTAAAGGCATCCTGCCTGTGGACGGTGAAGCAATTACGAGTCCAGAGGCCTATGGCAATGACCGCTTATTCGTTTACTTGCGGCAGAATGGAAGCCTGGACGCACAGATCGAAAAACTTCGCGCTGCTGGCCAACCTGTCCTCGATTTTAATATTCCCGATCCATACGACCTGGGTGCAGAATTCTACCGCTGGGAAGCAGCCACAGCCTTTGCCTGCGTAGTGTTGGGCGTCAATGCCTTCGATCAGCCGGATGTGCAGGATGCAAAAGACCGCACCAAGGCCAAGATTGCCGAATTTGCTCAAAAGAAATTTTTCGATGAAGGTCAAGCACTATGGGAAAATGAGGGCGTACGGGCTTACTCGACCATGCCTTTACCAGGCAAGTTGATGGGGCAGACTCTGCAAGCTTTCCTGGCTGCCGCGAAGAAGAATGACTACATAGCCATTAACGCGTTTTTGCCTCGTAATGCAGAAATAGCCGCCTCGTTACAGAAACTGCGCTCTCAGATTGGAGAAAAAACCGGCTGCGCTACGACCGTAGGTTTTGGGCCGCGTTTCCTCCACTCCACCGGCCAGCTCCACAAGGGGGGCCCCGCTGAGGGTCTTTTCCTCCAAATAACCGCCGACCCGCTTGCAGAGGCGGAAATCCCTACCCAGAATATGACCTTCGGTACGCTCGAACGGGCCCAGGCGTTGGGAGATTATGAAGCCCTGGCCGGACGTGGACGGCGTATTTTGCGCTTGCATCTGCCAGGACCAGATGGGTTGAAAGATGTAATAAAAGCGGTGAAATAAAAGCAAAACATGAGAAGTTTGGATGGATCAGACCTGAAGTCGCCTCGATGTTCTTCCTGAGCGAATTTCGGCTGATTTTGTCGAATAACTTCATCAGCACCGGTATATTGGCCAACCCGCCCAAGACTGCTCCAAAGCTATTTTTCAGGAAACCCGGTAAGGGCGGCATAGTGATGGATGGAGAAAAGTCTACCTCGCGCTCATCGAGGCGATATTTATATCTTCCAGTTTTTTGGACCTTCGGGCTGCTTTCCAGGTATTCACGCAGAGCAGCCCGTTCAGTTTCTGCCAGCCAGGCGGGAACATCCGATGTAGCTTTGAACCCAGCCACCTGCGCCAGGTCCTGGAGCAGGGATTTTTGCTCCGGCGTGAGGGCATTCTGGACGGAACGGAAGTAGACCACGTCCGGGTCGGTGTGGACGAGCGGTTGCAGCCAGAGGCGGTTCAGGCAGGTTCGTAGCGCGTTCTTCCCGCCCGGAGCTGAAAAGTTCCTCAGCAAGTCGCGGTCACGTGGACTTTCCCAGTATCCAGCCACATCCGGCCCAATGCGCATCCCATCGCATAGTCCGATGGAAGGGAGGATGGGCGCGCCGCAGGTCAAGAAGTAAGCCTCCCCCAGCGCCTCCCGGATGACTTTCAGACCGTTTCGATAAGCCGCTTCACGCGGCATGTCTACATGGCGTTTTCCCGGGAGCGCCCCGGCATAAAGGAAATCCAGCTTGGCGTAATCATACCCCCATCCGCGGATTTTCTTCATCAAAGCAGACAGCCAGTCCAGGGCCCCGGGATGGGTGGTATCCAGGGAATATAACTGCTCGCCCCAGTTGAACCCTGCGGACACCAATCCTCCTTTGGAGTCGTGCAGCAGCCAGTCGCGATGTTCGCGGTACAAGGTTGAGGAAGGCACCACCAGCAAAGGCGCCAGCCACAATCCGGCAGTACGGCCAGAGGCTTTTATGCGGGCCGCCATCGCGCCCATGCCGGAAGGGAATTTGGAGTTCGCCTCCCAGTCCCCGATACCTTTTTGCCAACCATCGTCAATCTGGAATACCTCGAAGGGCAGGCTGCCAAGATCGTTGAGGATCTTGAGCAACTGTTCTTCGTAAATCTCCGTGTAGAGACTGTACCAGGAGCACCAGATCCGGGGAGGTTTTTGAGCCCGGCCTGTTCCAAACCGCTCTTTGAGCAGGCGGCCATATCGGTTGAAAATTTCCGTTTCATCTCCCATAGCCATGAACCAATCACTACTTCCGGCTTCGGACACACCTTTCAGGGAATTGCCCTCCAGTCCAACATGCGTTTCCAGCCCCAGCGCGCCCAGGAAGACCATCTGGCCATTCTCCATTTCAACGGCCCCATACCAAGCCCCATTGGGTTTCCGGTCGTGCACGTATACCGGGTCGGTTTGCATGGGATGCATACTAGCAGGCCGCATGACCGGCATCCGGCGGGTTGCATCTACCCAGGCGGTCAGGGCCCAGGATTGCCACCCATGATAGAGATAGCGTTTCAGTACGCCGGGCAAGTCAACGGCTACGTTCTGGCCTGCAAGCATAAAACCGCCACCTATGGCTGGAGTGGATGTCTCGGTGGTAATTCCCAATTGAGAAAAGAGCTCATTTTTCATAAAACAGCCTTCTAGAAGTAGTGAGGGGACTCGATAAATGCTGTGATGCCATATGAGAATGAAGAAAATATAGTCTTCAGGAAAAGTATACCAAAGGTCAGCCTTGCTGGCGGGATGTTTCTATGGCATAATGTCGCATATTCATCCATAAAAGCGATGATGGGAACGAGTAAGCCCTGGCTGCTGTCAGCGAACCTGGAAATAGTGAGAGCCGGGCCGGCTAAAGGGGCTGAAAATCCTCCCGGAGCTGCGATCTGAAATTAGCTTGATGGATAGGTAGAAGACTGTCAGGCCAAGAGTAGGAGAGACGGAATTGTCCGCCGTTAGAAGGGCAAGAGTATAAGCCCCTGGGCCGTACTCAACTGAGTGCCTGCTTTTGAGCAGGAAGCTGGGTGGTACCGCGAGTGATAACGCTCGTCCCTGCGTAGGGATGAGTGTTTTTATTTATGTTTGAAAGACTGATGACCGGAGACTAATTATGTTCAAATCTGTTTCCCCCAAACTTAATGTAATCGCTCTCGAAGAGGCTGTTTTGAAGTTCTGGAAAACACGCCAGATTTTCGAGAAGACCGTTGTACAACGGAAAGGTGGACCGGAATACGTATTTTACGAAGGACCGCCTACTGCCAACGGCAAACCTGGGGTTCATCATGTGGAAGCCCACGCTTTCAAAGACATTTTCCCGCGCTATAAAATCATGAATGGTTTCCACGTCTCACGCCGTGGCGGCTGGGATACGCATGGCCTGCCGGTCGAGATCGCCGTGGAAAAGAAGCTCGGCTTTAACCACAAGCAGCAGATCGAAGAATTTGGTATCGAAAAATTCAATGATCTTTGTCGCAAGTCGGTCTTCGAATATATCCAGGATTGGGAGAAATTGACCGATCGCATCGCCTTTTGGGTGGATTTGGGCGAGGCCTACGTGACCTATACCAATGACTATATCGAGTCCGTCTGGTGGATTTTAAAAACCTTTTGGGAGCGAGATCTACTTTTTAAGGGCTATAAGATCGTCCCGTACTGCCCTCGTTGTGGGACACCCCTTTCGGATCATGAAGTTGCCATGGGCTACGCGGATGCGACCGATCCTTCGGTCTTTATCCGGATGCCATTGGTGGACAAGCCCGATACGTCGCTCCTGGTTTGGACCACCACACCCTGGACATTACCTGCCAACGTGGCTGTGGCTGCCCATCCCGACGTTGATTATGTCACGATTGAACGCACTTTGTCTGATAATCCCACCGGCGCATCCGGCGGTAAGGAACGCTTGATCCTGGCCGAAGCTCTGTTGGAGAAAGTCTTCCGCGGAGAAGAAGTCAAAGTGGTGGATCATTTCAAAGGAAAAAAGCTAAAGGGAATGAAGTATCGACCCTTATTCACCTTTATGCCCCTGGAGAAGCCGGCTCATTATGTTGTGTTGGGCGACTTCGTTACTACAGAAGACGGTACCGGCCTGGTCCATATCGCTCCTGCTTTCGGTGCGGAAGATATGGAAGTGTCCAAGGAATATAACCTTCCAGTATTGATGACAGTCGGTCCGGATGGAGCTTTCCTTCAGCCTATCACGCCCTGGCGAGGCGTATTTGTCAAGGATGCTGACCCATCGATCACAGAGGACCTGCGGAATCGCGGCCTTTTGTTCCGTGCCGAAACGTACACGCATACTTATCCTTTTTGCTGGCGTTGTGGTACTCCGTTGATCTATTACGCTCGTGATTCCTGGTATATCCGCACCAGTCAATTCAAGGATCGTTTGGTGGCCTTGAATAACAAGATCAACTGGGTTCCGGAACATATTAGGGAGGGACGGTTTGGGAATTGGTTATCAAATAACATTGACTGGTCACTCAGCCGCGAACGTTACTGGGGTACTCCCTTACCGGTATGGGAATGCCCGGACTGCAAGAATCGTGAGTGCATAGGGTCGGTGAAAGAACTCTCTGAGAAGGCTGGCCGCGACCTTTCGACACTCGATCTGCATCGCCCATACGTAGACGCCATTACATGGACATGTGTCAAGTGCGGCGGTAAGATGAATCGAGTTCTCGATTTGATCGATGTCTGGTTCGATTCCGGTTCCATGCCAGTTGCCCAATGGCATTACCCCTTCGAAAATCAGGAACTCTTCAAGCAACAATTTCCAGCGGACTACATTAGCGAGGCAGTGGATCAGACCCGCGGCTGGTTTTATACCTTGCACGCCATCAGCACCCTGCTTTTCGACTCGGAATGCTTCAAGAATGTTATCTGCCTCGGGCTCGTGGTAGATGCCGATGGACAGAAAATGTCCAAAAGCCGCGGCAACGTGATTGATCCGTGGGATGTACTCAACGAGAGCGGAGCAGATGCTTTCCGTTGGTACTTCTATACCTCCGCGCCGCCTAACGCCGAGCGTCGTTTTGCCCCCAGCATGGTGACGGATGTAGTAAAGAATTTCACTCTTACATTGTGGAACATCTATTCCTTCTTCGTCACCTATGCCAACCTGGACAAACCCGATCTAACCTTACCGGTGAGGCCGGGAAACGACCTGGATCGTTGGCTGCTTTCCTCCTTAAATGCATTGGTGCAGGATGTAACCCAGTCACTTGAGAATTATGATGTTCCAGGGGCCACACGACCCATTGAGTCGTTCGTCGAAGCGCTTTCAACCTGGTACTTACGCCGGTCGCGCCGACGTTTCTGGAAATCTGAATCTGATACCGATAAACAGGCCGCGTACAGCACGCTTTATACTGCCCTGGTCACACTGGCAAAACTTCTTGCCCCCACAATGCCTTTCCTAGCGGAAGAGTTATACCAGAACCTGGTCCGCAGCATCGATCAGAAAACGCCCGAATCAGTCCATCTGGCCACATGGCCCAAGGTAGATGAAAGCCGTATCGATTCGACCCTTAACCGCGACATGGCTCTCGTGATGAAATTGGTCTCACTGGGACACTCCAGCCGACAGAAAGCCAACCGGAAGGTTCGCCAGCCGTTGGCTGAGGCGGCTTTCTCAGTCGGGAATGCTGATGAAGGCCAAGCGGTAAAAAAATTCGCTGACTTGATGGCGGATGAATTGAATGTGAAGCAGGTCCGGCTTTTGGATGCGAGTGGTGAGGCAGCCTCATTTATTGTCAAACCATTACCCAAGCAATTAGGCCAGAAGTATGGCAATAAATTTCCAGGATTGGCAAAAGCCATCACCACCATGGATCCGAATACCATCGCACCGGGCCTATTAGCAGGAGAGTCACTCAAGGTCACTCTGGATGGGCAAAATTACGACATCCTGCCGGAGGAATTGGAAGTGCGCGCCCAGGCCAAGGAAGGTTTTGCGGTTGCCAATGACGGCGCATATTTGGCTGCATTGGTGACGGAGCTGACCCCTGACCTGGTTCGTGAAGGTCTGGCGCGCGAGTTCGTCCGCCGTGTTCAGGATTTACGCAAAAATGCTGACCTGGATGTGGCCGACCGGATCAAAGTTTATGTTGTGACTACTCCAGGGCTGAAAGAAGCCATCCAGGCCAACCTGGATTACGTTACCGCTGAGACGTTAACTGTGGATCTGAGTTTTTCGGAGCCAGTGTCAGGTTCCAGCACTTTCACGGACGAGTTCGATGGTGAAAAGGTTACTGTGGGACTCGTTAAAGCAGTCCAATAAATCTGCCGAAAAAAAAGTTCAGGCCCGGTCTTTTTCCCGGGCCTGAACTTTTAATTCAGTTTTTCAACCAATTCCATTGGCATAACCGCCGTACCTACAATCCCCGGGCCAGTATGGACACCGAGAACAGGGGAAATACGCAGAATTTCAATCTTTTTGACGTTCAATCGCTCGTTCAGGCATTTGGCCAGCAAATCCGCACTTTCAGCAAAACGACCATGTAAAACGGTGACCCACAGAGGAATGGATCCATACATATCTGCGATATGATCTACGATTAGATTGAGGTTTTGCGTAACGGTGCGGCCTTTGCCAACCGTGGTATATTTTCCATCCTTGTGATCCACCCGGATGATCGGCTTGATTTTCAGGACTGAGCCCATTAAGGCCTGGACCCGACCTATCCGTCCACCCCGGGCCAAGTATTCAAGCGTATCGAGGGTATAGATCACTTCGGTATTATCTCGAATTTTTTCCAACAATTCCAGAATGGCTTTCAAATTCCACCCGGCCTTGGCCGCTTTGGCGGCTGCCAATACCTGGAAGCGCTCCCCGCCGGAGAGGGTCTTGGAATCAAAAACATTAACAACAGCATCTTTGATATGCTCTGCGCCAACACGAGCCGAGTTAATCGTTCCACTGAGGCCGGAGGAAATATGGATGGACAAGATATTCTTACTGGCGCTGGCGATCTTTTGATAGATCTCATTAAACATACCGCTGGAAGGTTGGGCAGTGGAAGGAATGTCCGGACGCATGGCCTCCAGGCGATCATAAAATTCATCTGCCGTTATTTCTGTCGCGTTTACCTCGCCTTCCGGGAATTGAATGTAGAGGGGGGCCTGAACGATATCCAACGATTCCAGTTCATCATTTGGCAAATCAGCAGCGCAATCGGTTACTATTTTCATAATAGAATCCTCACTTTCTGGATTAGTATTTTCATTATATTCGAAAAAAATAATTATGACGTTACATTTACATGATTAGTAGCACAAATGGACTTATTGGTCCAACCAGGTATTTATGGCGAAGCGTCTTTACAATGGTCCGTGTAATTCGGTTACAATCACGCTCATGCAAATTAACGAACCTGTTATCACCCTCAAGGATGGTACCCGGGCCACCTGGGCTGAAATAAACCTGACCCGATTAAGCGAGAATTTGCAGGCCATCCGAAACCATGTCGCCCCGGCGAAAGTGATGATCATTGTCAAGGCCAATGCGTACGGGCATGGCCTGGCGGAAGTGGTGAAGCACCTATCACCTGATGCGGATTATATCGGAGTGGCAGTCCTGGAGGAGGGAATATTCCTGCGAGAATTGGGAGTAACTGCTCCCATAATTGTCCTGGGCGGGATTTGGGGAGATCAGATCCCGAAATATCTCCAATATGGCCTGACATTAACGGCCTCGTCAGTAGAGCGTTTGGAACAAATTGATACGGTTGCGGGCCAAATGGGCATCAAGGCGAAAGTTCACCTAAAAATAGATACCGGCATGGAGCGTATTGGTGTCCATTATTACAGCGCTCAAACCTTACAAGAAGCCGCTTTAAACCATTCCAATGTGGAAGTTGAAGGTATATTTTCCCACTTTGCGAATGCTGATGCCCCTGACCTGGAACACGCCCGCCTTCAACTCGAGCGCTTTCATGAAGTCTTGCGTTTCTACGAAAAAAACAGTTTACCTGTTCCCATCCGTCACATGGCTAACTCTGCGGCAATCCTGCAATTGCCTGAAAGCTTCCTGGACATGGTGCGGCCGGGTATCATGCTTTACGGTGTGTATCCAGCGCCTGCAATAGAGCCCAGTGTTCTGGTGCGGCCCGCACTCACCTGGAAGTCACGGGTGGTGTACTTCAAGGTGGTCAAAGCCGGCCATCCTGTCAGTTACGGTTCCACGTGGCAATCAGACCATCCCGTGCGGATCATTACACTTCCGGTTGGGTATGGGGATGGATATTTTCGCAGCCTTTCCAATCAGGCTCAGGTGATCGTTCGCGGAAAGAAATACCCACAAGTGGGACGGATTTGTATGGACCAGATGATGGTCAATATAGAATCCGACTCAGCGTTCAATGGGGATGAAGTGATCCTGGTCGGCGAATCGAACGGCGAAACCATTTCTGTTCAGGATTTGGCTGATTGGGCTGGTACAATACCGTATGAAATTTTGACGAATATCAATACACGTGTTCCACGCGTTTATATCTCGGAGGATGTCGTTTAATGGATACACCAAAATCTACAATGCAGCCAAAACGTTTCACGTTTGAACCATTGGTCAATTTTATGAAGAGTTATTGGCGTGATTATCTTGTTTTGTTCCTGATTGCGGGAATCATTGTCGGCTTGGACCAATGGACGAAAGCGCTGGTACGAGCTAATATTCCACTGGCCGGCGATTGGTTACCTACCTGGCTGAATTGGTTGATGCCTTATGCCCGTATCCGTTACTGGTATAACTCCGGGGCGGCTTTCGGTTTTTTCCAGAATGGGAATACAATTTTCTCCATTCTGGCAATCCTGGTTGATTGCTTTATCATTTACTATTTTCCACGTACTCCCAGGCAGGATTGGTGGTTGCGGTTGGCAATGGGCATGCAATTTGCCGGTGCCACTGGTAACCTGATCGATCGTCTCATTTTTCGCCATGTCACGGATTTTATTTCTGTGGGAAATTTTGCCGTCTTCAATGTCGCTGATTCAAGCATATCAGTAGGTGTAGCAGTGCTTATCCTGGGCATTTGGCTGAAGGAACGGGCGGATAAGAAAAAAGCTGCCAAAGCTGCACTTATTGAGGATGAAACGAAGAGTGAATGACCGGCAAGTAACTTTCGTTTATTCGAAAGAAGGAAAGGAACGGATGGATATCTTTCTGACAGGTTGTCTGTCAGAATTTTCGCGTTCACGGATCCAGGGATTGATAAAAGATGGATTTGTGACTGTAGACGGAGAAACTGTTACAAAGGCGGGGCGGGACCTGGAGCCGGGCCAGCGGATCGAAATCAGAATACCTGCGCCGGTTCCAAGCGGATTGGTAGCAGAAAATATTCCCCTTGACATTATTTTCGAGAATAACGATTTGTTAGTTATAAACAAACCAGCCGGGATGGTGGTGCATCCTTCGCCGGGTCACGAAAGCGGCACCCTGGTTCATGCTGCGCTGGGGCATTCACCTGAGATGGAAGGTATCGGTGGAGAAGAACGACCGGGGATTGTCCATCGATTGGACAAGGAAACCTCCGGGCTTATCGTGGTGGCAAAAAACGAACAAGCTCATCGCTGGCTCCAAGACCAATTCCGCGCCCGGACTGTGGAAAAGCACTATTTGGCGCTGGTGGATGGAAGACCACCTACGCCCAAGGGACGCGTAGAAGCCCCCATCGGGCGGAATACAACGCACCGAAAGTTGATGGCAGTCGTACCGCTAGAAAAAGGTCGCGAAGCGGTCAGTGAATATCATACATTGGAAAGTTTCCCTGCTCATACCCTGCTGGAGGTTCATCCACTGACCGGGCGCACGCATCAGATCCGGGTCCATATGGCATTTTTAGGATGCCCAGTGGTGGGCGATAGGATTTACGGGAAGAAAAAATCAACGATAGAGCTAGACAGGCATTTTTTACACGCATATAAGTTAAGGATCATACTTCCAGGGAGAAAAGAAGCGACTGTATTCGAGGCAGCTTTACCAGCAGAGTTACAGCATGTCTTGAATGGTTTACGCAATAAATAGGAGCTCTTATGGAATTTATTGACCTTCGTTCTGACACCGTTACTCAACCAACACCCGAAATGCGTGAAGCCATGGCCACTGCCGATGTTGGCGATGATGTCTATGGTGAAGATCCAACGGTTAACCGTCTCCAGGAGATGGCTGCCGATATGATGGGGATGGAAGCAGGATTATTTGTTGCTTCAGGGACAATGGGTAATCTGGCCGGCATCCTGGCTCACTGCCAACGAGGTGATGAGATCATCGTCGGGAACAAAAATCACGTGTTTTTATATGAGGCTGGTGGAGTATCCGTGCTGGGAGGAGTGCATTCATATCAGTTACATAACCAGACGGACGGATCGCTAGCGCTTGAAGATATTGCAGCTGCCATCCGCACGGATGATCCCCACGAGCCCAAAACAAGGCTGATTTGTCTTGAAAATACCCACAATGCCTGCGGTGGTACTTACCAGACACCGGAGTATATCCGTGAGGTTTGCGAATTTGCGCATCAACGTGAGCTATATGTCCATCTGGATGGAGCGCGGATTTTCAACGCAGCAGCAGCACAGAGCGTAAAGGCCAGAGATCTAACTGCTCCAGCGGATTCGGTCTCTTTTTGTCTGAGCAAGGGATTATGTGCACCGGTTGGATCGGTGTTATGCGGGTCAAAAGGATTCATTGCCAAAGCAAACCGACTGCGCAAGATGGTGGGAGGCGGAATGCGACAGGCGGGGATTCTGGCAGCAGCAGGGATTGTAGCTCTACAGACGATGACCAACCGGCTAATAGAGGACCATCATCGAGCTAAAAGACTTGCAGAGGGCTTAGGGCAAATTACCGGTCTCGTCCTTGATCCAGGAACGCCGGCGACAAATATGGTTTTCCTATCGTTAAAACCAGATGTCCGTTTTACAACTCGTGCATTTATCGAGCAGTTAAAGATCCGCCAGGTCCTGATAGATGCGGCGGGAGAACGATATTTCAGATTGGTAACCCATTATTGGATCAATGATGCAATGGTGGATGAGACTATCGCTGCTTTCAGCGATACATTGCAGTAATTCGCCTTAATTGAAACCAAGCTGCGCTTGCCCAGGCAAGCGCAGCTTTCTTAATTCTACCCAATCAGATCACTGAACCAATCATCTATTAACATCTGAATAAATACGGTCACGATTACTGGATCGTAGAATGTCCCCGATTGACATTCCAGATAGTCTCTGGCTAACTCCTCTGGCATTCTATATGGCCGATCATTGACCATAGCTTCGGAGGCACCGGCTATAGCAAATATTCGTGCGAACAGATGAATTTCCTCTCCGGCCAGACTCGAAGGGTAGCATAGGAGACGTCAATTTACAATCCCTCCCAGAGTTAAGATATAATTTGCCTGTTAAGAGGTATTTGTAATGGAATCTGGAGGAAGGGAATGTCAATTACCCTGGAAGAAATAGATCGTATCGTGGGGATTATCCGTTCAAAAATCAAAACTCAGCCACAGATCGGTATGATACTGGGAACGGGATTGGGGGGGCTGGCAGAAGCAATTCAGAGACCGACGATTATTCCCTATTCTGAGCTACCCGGTTGGCCGGCTTCAACGGTCATGGGGCATGTAGGGAGGTTGGTCTTGGGCGAGTTAGATGGTCACCACCTGCTGGTGATGCAGGGGCGCGCCCATTATTATGAGGGCTATAGCATGGCGCAGGTAACCCTTCCTATCCGCGTGATGCAACGCCTGGGGATTGAAATACTAATAGTAACAAACGCTGCCGGGGGTATTAATCCGGAATTTCAGCCCGGCGATGTGATGCTCATCACCGATCATCTCAATCTGGCTGGAATGGCCGGCCTGAATCCATTAATTGGCCCAAATCTGGATGAACTTGGACCGCGTTTTCCAGATATGAGTCAGGCTTATGACCGGCCATTATGTGAATTGGCTCGAAAAGTTGCCAAGGATAACCAGGTTCCCCTCCGTGAAGGCGTTTATGTCTGCCTGAGTGGACCATCGTTCGAATCCCCCGCAGATTTACGTTTTCTTCGAATTGCCGGAGCGGATTCAGTTGGCATGTCCACTGTTCCGGAGGTTATTGTTGCCCGCCACGGTGGTACCCGAGTACTGGGATTTTCCGGTATCAGTAACAAAGCCAATTTGGACGGAAATACTGTCACCTCTCACGAGGAAGTGCTGGAAGCCGGCCAAACAATCGTCCCAAAGCTGGAAAAGCTCATCCACGGCATTCTTCGTGCAATTTAGCCTGGGCTGGATGAAAACGATCTTCAGTTTTTTTATCCATTATGCTCCTTTTATTTATATTCTTCTGGCTGTAGGATTAATAATCGGTGTTCGCAAGCTAATCCTCGCACGCGCCGAGACACGCGAAGCTAATTATGGATTGGAACGTGAGATCGCTCACCATCATACCAGCCAGGCGATCACTACTTTGACCCTGGTCGGGATCCTGGCGGTAGCGGAATTTGTCTTACTTGTTTTCCTGGTGCCTAATCTGCCTGCATTAGGCCAACTGTCTACTCCAACGATGAATGCGATTCTTGCACCTACCGGAACACTATCACCTGAGATAATAGAAACTCTGGATGCGAGAACACCCGGTATAACACCCACTGCTCAGTTAGGCGGTTGTATTCCTGGTCTTATAAATATCACCTCACCTAAAGCGGGTGATGAAATCAAAGGTTCTATCACACTTACTGGAGATGCAAACATCCCAAATTTTGGTTTTTATAAATATGAATTTGCCCCGCTAGGATCAGATAGCTGGTCTGCCGTTGAGGCAAGCCGAAAGCCTGTAATAAATGGCAATTTGGGGAATTGGGATACATCGGCCATACTACAAGGTGATTACCAATTGAGATTGGTAGTTGCCGACAACCAAGGGAATGAACTCCCGGCTTGTGTTATCCCAGTCCGGATAAAGACACCATGAGGTGATGAATGCCTGAAGTTCAGATACGCCCAGCGATTGCAGCAGATTTGCCGATTTTGATGGCACTTGATCATTCCTGCCAAACAGATTATGTATGGCAAATGGATTTTATCCATGAAGAAAGCCAAGCAGGAGCGATTTTTCGGGAGATCCGATTACCCCGCTCAGTAGATATCCCTTATCCACGGCAAGTGGAAACTCTGTTCGAAAACTGGAATCGTCGATCAGGGATGCTGGCAGCCGTTATAAGTAAAGAGGTAATAGGTTACATTCGCATGAATGATACAGTCTTACCGCATACAGCCTGGTTGTCGGATATTGTCGTTTCACCTCGATTTCGGCGCCAAGGGGTAGGAATGTCCCTGGTCCTTGCCGCTCAATCCTGGGCGGTAGACCGGAAGGATAAGCGCGCATTGCTTGAAATGTCTTCAAAAAACCATCCTGCCATTTCCATGGCACGGAAACTCGGTTATGAATTCTGCGGTTATAATGATAAATATTACGAGAAGAATGATATCGCCTTGTTTTTTGGGCGCTTATTTAAATAATTGCGTGGAAGGTTTTAATGCTTAGCGGTTGGATACAGGATTTATTGAAGGGGATTATCACGGTAAATGAGATTCTCACAGCCGGGATAGCAATCACGGCTTTTTCACTATTTCTCTATGCACTTTCATTTAACTTGCGAGACCGGGTAGCGCGCTCATTCGCGATCATTCTTTTATGTGTAGTCATGGTTTTTACATCAGAAGCGCTGGAAAGTTCATCCACAAACCCGCAAGTGATCAATCTCTTTCTCCGTTTGGAATGGGTCGGGATTGTTTTTCTTCCACCAGCTTATTTACATCTTTCAGACGCTCTATTAGTGACTACGGGTCGTCCATCGCGCGGGCGCAGACGTCTGCTGGTTCGGTTGATGTACGCCGTGTCAACCATGTTTTTATTGTTACTTGCAACAGGCTATCTCCTCGGTCCGATTGTAATGGATCAACAGCCAGCACCATATCTCCAGCGTACTCTTTGGACGGAACTCTTTACTGCATACTACATTGTGTTAATGGTCCTGTCATGGATAAATTTTTGGCGTTCATATCGCCGTACAATCACTCGTTCCGGGCGTCGCCGTATGGCCTATTTATTGGCTGGGGCCGCAGCGCCGGCACTTGGTTCATTCCCCTATCTTTTATATGGATCAAGCCTGGCAGGAAATTTCCCATTCCTGTTTTGGGGAATGGCAACTATCAGCAATTTGCTTATCGGCGGTTTGATCATCATTATGGCATATGCAGTGGCTTTTTTTGGCGTCTCCTGGCCCGACCGGGTAGTTAAAAGCCGTCTTTTCAAGTGGATCATGAGGGGCCCAGTGGTTGCCTCTGCTGCTCTTAGTGTTATGACGATCGTGCGCCGCAGCGGCGAACTTTTCGGAACAGTATATTCCGCGGCAGTTCCCGTGGCGATGGTGGCGACAGTTCTTCTTCTGGAACATATAATTACACTGGTGGCACCATTATGGGAAAGATTAATTTTCTTTGGGGGCGACCGGAAGGATCTGGCTTTATTACAAAATCTGGAAGAGCGCTTGATAACGCAGAACGACATGCGGCAGTTCCTTGAGGCGGTGCTGGCGGCTGTAAGAGATCACCTGCAATCGCCCGCGGCCTTTGTCGCTGCTCTGGATGGCGAAGATCTGTCTTTAATCGTGACCACCGGGAATTCTCCACTTCTCAAAGAATCCACTCTCTCAGATGCCTTACAAGTCATGAACAATGATGAGAACGGGAATCGTGAAGAGTATATCTGGGGTGATTATTGGCTGTTTCCGCTTCATTTGACCCCTGAGACCATAGAGGGGGCACCCGTTTTACTTGGTCTCCTCGGAGTGGTGCACCAATCGGATCAGTCTATCTTAAAAGATCAGCGCGAAGCCCTCTCAATTTTGCTACACCGGGCTACCGTAGCTCTACAAGACCGTCGTTTGCAGCGAAGTGTTTTTCGCTCTTTGGAAGATTTACGCCCACAAATGGATATGTTCCAGCGTTTGCGTGCAGTTGGCCGTTTTAATATTAAGAACAGCCTATTAGAGGAAGCTTTGCCACCAGAATCAGATATGGCAGAATGGGTACGCGATGCGCTAACTCATTATTGGGGCGGCCCAAAATTGACTCAGAACCCTCTGTTGAATCTCCAGATCGTTCAACAAGCTTTCAAGGAACACAACGATAATCCTGCCAACGCTTTGAGGTCCATTTTACGCCAAGCCATGGACAATGTCCGCCCGGAGGGAGAACGACGTTTTACAGGTGAATGGATCCTCTTTAATATTCTTGAAATGAAGTTTGTCGAGGGGCGTAAAGTTCGTGAAGTAGCATCCCGCCTGGCTATGTCTGAGGCGGATCTTTATCGAAAACAACGGGTTGCTATTGAAGAAGTGGCGCGGGTTATTCTTGAAATGGAGCGCCAGACACAAGCACAAGTGAGTGAGGAGGTAGGGCAGATATAATGGTCAATTTAGAGGAACACGAAATGTCATCTCAAGATGATGGTTGGTGGGCATCGGTACTTCAAGAAGAAGAGGTCCGTGCGACGGCGCCGGTTACTAAATCTCAGAAGGTAGAGGCAGCTTCAAAGGCTTCTCCTGATTGGGAACAGGCAATGTCCATTTATCGCCAGGATGAGATCATCTCATTGGAAGTTATCGGCCACAACCGGGGTGGATTATTGGTAGAAGGTGATCGTCTGAACGGATTTGTCCCTTGTTCTCATTTATTGGATTTGCCCGTTCAGCCTGAAGAAGAATTCCGTGAGGATTGTCTGACTGCATACGTTGGGCGCACATTGCGTTTGAAAATCATTGAATGTGTGCCCGACGAAGGGCGGATGATCTTTTCAGAACGAGCCGCTCGTGCGGAAGCGGGGAAACGCCCGGTGCTTTTTAATACCATTCAGACCGGGCAAAGGGTCTCCGGCGAAGTGACAAATGTCACTGAATTCGGCGTCTTCGTAGATTTAGGGGGTGTTGAAGGGCTCATCCATATTTCCGAGCTTTCCTGGGGAAGAGTATCCCATCCCAGCCAGATATGCAGTTTGGGGCAGCACTTAGAAGTGCTTGTAATGGAGGTGGCTCCGGAACGCTGCCGGATTGCACTCAGCCTAAAACGTCTGATGCCCAATCCCTGGGAGACTGCTGAGGATCATTTCCCAATAAATTCAATCGTGCCGGCAACGGTTACAGCGCTTGTCCCTTACGGCGTATTCGCTCGACTTGAAGAGGGACTTGAAGGTTTGATCCATGCTTCTGAAATTCCACTTCCACCTAATGGCACAATAAAAGGCACCCTTTCGCCCGGCCAGAGTTTGCAGGTGAGGATCATTCAAGTAGATGCATCCCGCCAACGCATTGGTTTGAGCATGAAACTCGATTGACATGACGTCTTCTTCACAGAAATCTGCAGCATCCACCCCAAACGATCATTCAGAACTTGCCCATCCTTTAAATTGGATGGACCGTTTGGCGCGTATTCAAACACATTTTGGACGCTTTCTTTGGGATATTTTAGGCGTTTTCTTTTTCTCATTTGCTTTGATGACCCTGCTGGGGATTTTAAATCTTTCAAAAGGGACTCTTCTTGAAGAGTGGGTAACTTTATTGTACTTATGGTTCGGGTGGGGAGAATTAATGGTTGTCCTCCTCGCAGTGGTGATCGGTGTTCTGGCTTTTCGCCGGAGCCGCCAACCGCTTAAAGTTCAGTGGGGACGTGTCATCTCCCTGGAGATAGCCGCCTTCTTGACCCTGGCAGTATTGTCAGTAATAAGCAGTAATACTTTATCAACGGGGCATATGTGGGGCGGTGAGTTAGGGTGGGGGCTCGCCCAGCTTATTATTCGGATCAAGTTTATCGGTCCAATTTGGGGGGGTGTAATCATCTTCATTCTGTGGGGATTAGCGCTTCTTACAGGACTGGGACTCTGGCGTTCATTGGAAATTTGGTTTCTCCAACAGGCAGGAGAGCCAGTCACTTTGGATACACAATCACCCACTGCTGATGTGCCGGTCATTTCTCCACTGGTGGCAGAAAAGACCGTTGTTCCAGGGAATGGCGGTAAAAAAACTCCTCAGAAGTTACCGCCAGAATTCCGCAAGTCTTTTAAAGTCTCGGAGAGACAAGATAACCGTCCCGCTACGCCGCCGCCACGCGGGGAACGTTTGCCGCCTCTTAATGTACTGCTGGGAGAACAGAATGTCCGGCCAGATGAGCGGACGATCAATCAAACTGCAGGCCTGATCGAGAAATCTCTTTCCGAATTTGGTATCCCAGCCAAGGTCGTGGGGTTTCGGATCGGACCTACTGTAACGCAATTTGCCGTACAACCGGGTTTCATCCGCAAAGGCAATGAAGAAGATGCCCAACAGATGAAGGTGCGGGTGGCACAAATTGCAAGCCTGCAAAAGGATCTAGCCCTGGCGCTCTCAGCGGAACGGCTGCGCATTGAAGCACCGGTACCGGGGCGTGCGTATGTTGGGATCGAAGTCCCCAACCCAAGAGCAGCATTGGTGCGCTTACGACCGATTTTGGAGACGGATGCATTTTACAAGACTGGTTCACCACTGGCGATAGGGCTTGGACGGGATGTTTCAGGGAATCCTCTTGTAGCTGACCTGACGAGAATGCCCCATCTGCTGATCGCGGGGACAACCGGCTCGGGCAAATCAGTTTGTATTGCAGCTATAGCGACATGTCTTGCAATGAACAATGCTCCCGAAGATTTGCGGATGGTCATGATCAACTCAAAGATGGTTGAATTGATCCGGTTCAATGGCCTTCCGCATCTATTTGGAAAAGTTGAAACAGATATTCAGCGCATCCTTGGAGTATTGCGCTGGGTAGTGGTCGAGATGGAGCATCGATATAAATTATTGGAGGCTGCCAAAGCCCGGGATATCGATGCCTATAATCGACGCCTCCAGCGCCGCAAAGATGTTCAGGCTTTGCCGCGCATCGTTGTACTAATTGACGAATTGGCCGACCTGATGATGTCGGCTCCTGACCAGACTGAACACAACCTGGTGCGTCTAGCGCAGATGGCGCGGGCCACCGGTATTCATCTTGTCGTGGCCACACAGCGCCCCAGCACAGACGTGGTCACAGGTCTCATCAAGGCCAATTTCCCGGCTCGCCTGGCTTTTGCAGTGGCTTCAGGGGTTGATTCGCGGGTGATCTTGGATCTACCCGGCGCGGAAACATTGCTCGGTCGTGGCGACATGCTTTTCTTAAATCCTGAGGTGGGGAATCCCGTGCGGGCGCAGGGTGTTATCGTTACGGACCAGGAGATCGAACGTGTCATTGCCCATTGGCAGAAGATGACACCAGAAAAAGACATTCGTCCACCGTGGGAATCTTTGTTGAGCGATTCTCCGGATGGAGATGATGACGATATATTAGTTGAGGAGGCGATCACAGTGTTGAAAAAAGAGCAGCGTGCCAGCGCCTCCATGCTCCAACGCCGCTTGCGAATAGGATACCCCAGAGCGGCGCGCCTCCTGGATAAGTTGGAAGAGATGGGAGCGGTAGGACCTTCCCAGGGTGGGGGACGCGACCGGGAAGTCCTGCTCGAACCAGATGAAGAGATTGGTGATGCGGAAGAAAATGAGTAAAACCTGATGTGGTATGATTGCCCCGTTTAATCAGTCTCAAATAAATGCCAGATGAGGAAACCTACTTGACTGAACCGAATGACCAAAAGAAAATGTCCTTCACCGATAAAATGCGGGTTTGGTTCCGCTGGTACTATTACCCGATTGCTTCGTTTTTAAATCGCTTAGGCATACTTCCCAATACCTTAACTTTAATCGGCCTGGCAGGAACGGTGGGTTGCGCAGTTTTGATCGCTTTTGGCCACATGACCTGGGCTGGCATTTTGCTCCTGATCATGGGACCAGTAGATGCCATGGATGGTGCGCTGGCACGATTACGCAATGAAGCCACTCATTGGGGAGCGTTCGTTGATTCGGTGACCGATCGCTATTCAGAATTGTTCCTCTTCCTGGGTTTCCTTATCCACTTTATGCTGCAGTCAAACGCAACAGGGATCTTGCTGGCTTACCTGGCTGCGGCCGGTTCAGTGCTGGTTTCTTATGTGAAAGCGCGTGCAGATGCGTCAAAGCTAGATGCCAATGTCGGACTCTTAACCCGGGTTGAGCGCTACATTGTCCTCATCCCTTGCTTGATTTTCAATCTTCCGCTAGTCGGTCTGGTAATTATCGCAATTCTTGCCAATTTCACTGCCCTGCAGCGGATCATGCGTGTTCGTCAGGATGCTTATCGCCAGCTATCACAAAATCAGGAGTAATCCATGCCAACTCTGCCGAATGGTTTTGACATTCCACTTCCTTTTGGACTACAACCCTTCCATATATATTTTTATGGAATCCTCATTATGGCGGGTGTAATCGCGGCTGCTTTTATAGCACAGGCCGAGGCGAAAAGGCGTGGTCTTGACCCGAATTTTCTATGGGATGCACTTTTTTGGGTTGTTCTTGCGGGGATAGTAGGTGCACGGATCTGGCATATATTCACTCCGCCTCCTTCCATGGTCGAGCAGGGAATAACGACGCAGTGGTACCTTACGCATCCACTGGACATGATCAATATCCGCAATGGAGGCCTGGGTATCCCAGGAGCGGTCATCGGGGGCGCACTGGCCCTGCTGATCCTTTGCCGGCGCAGGAAAATGTCCTTCCTTACCTGGGCGGATATTGCTATTCCCGGGGTGGCATTGGCACAGGCAATCGGACGCTGGGGTAATTATTTCAACCAGGAACTGTACGGGAAACCGACTAACCTGCCCTGGAAGATCTATATCGACCCACTTCACCGAGTCCCAGGTTATGAGAATAATGACTATTTCCATCCGTTGTTCTTCTATGAATCATTGTGGAATGTGCTCATTATGGCGCTATTATTGTTTGCGGCGCGTCGTTTGGAGAAATGGCTCAAACCTGGTGACATCTTCCTGGCTTATATGATCTTGTATGCGATTGGGCGTTTCAGTCTAGAATTCTTGCGCCTGGATGCTTCACAAGTGGGCGGCATCAATTTCAACCAGACTTTTATGGTCGTTGTAGCGCTGGTGGCGGGCGTTATCCTGTTCTTGAATCATCGTCTTCGCCAAGCGAAGTCCCGATGATCCAGACCGAGGACCTGAGCAAGCAATTTGGTGACACCTGGGCAGTAGACGGCGTCACCTTGAATGTTCAGCCTGGACAGGTGCTGGCACTCCTGGGCCAGAATGGGGCGGGGAAAACAACTACGGTCCGCATGTTGACTTCCGTACTGAACCCAACACGTGGTTGGGCACATATCGCGGGTTATGATGTGGTTCAATCACCTGCCCAGGTGCGTGCCTCCGTAGGCGTATTGACGGAACAGCATGGTCTTTATCTACGCATGACAGGGGAGGAATATCTTGATTTTTACGGGCGAATCTATCGCCTGGATGCAGCCAAGCGATATAAATGTAGTCGGGATTGGGTGGAATACTTTGGCCTGACCGAGGTCATCAAGCGTCCCATCGGACAGTATTCGAAAGGCATGCGCCAGAAACTAGCCCTGGCGCGAACACTGCTTCACTCGCCGCCGGTTTTATTACTGGACGAACCTACCTCGGCCATGGATCCCGAGTCGGCACAATTGGTCAGGAAAGCAATCGCCAGCCTACGTTCCGAGCAGCGGGCGATCATTATTTGCACACACAACCTGGTCGAGGCGGAGATGCTGGCCGACAGGATCGCCATCATTTATCGAGGACGTATCTTGATAAGCGGACCTGTTGAAGAGTTGAAACGGCGATTATTGGGGCCGACAGAATATGAGGTTCGAATACGGGGAGAATGGCCACATGTGACTTTTCAATTGCCTGATGGGGTTACGCCATTGGAGGCCGGGGAACATGGACCACGATTTCGAGTTGAGGATCCGGAAGCGGCCAATCCTATTTTGCTAAAAGAATTGATGAGACAAGGGGCCGAGGTGGTCTCATTGCAGGAATTGCCACGCACACTTGAACAAGTCTATCTGGCCGCCATGGCTCAGGTGAAACATGTTTAAAAGTTGGAAAGAAGATCTCGACATGATCTGGTTAGTAGCGTGGCGTGAATTACGCGACCAACTGCGCGACTGGCGAATCATTTTTCCCATGGTCATCCTGACATTGGTCCTGCCATTTTTGGCAGACCTGGGCGCGCAGGCAGCAATAGATTTCACGGCGAAATATGGCACCCCCCTGATCGCTGAAAGACTCGTTCCTTTTCTGTTGATGGTGGTGGGCTTTTTCCCCATCACCGTTTCATTGGTCATCGCGTTGGAATCCTTTGTGGGTGAGAAAGAACGCGGGACGATAGAACCTCTCTTAAGCAGTCCACTTAAGGACCAGCAACTTTTCCTGGGAAAACTTGTCGCGGGGACGGCAGCGCCCCTATTCACTTCTTACCTGGGTATCACGGTTTACTTAATCGGCCTTTATTTTCAACACATCCCCTTCCCGGATGCAAATAGAATGGCGCAGACATTGATTTTGACCACCGTTCAGGCCATCCTCATGGTGAGCGGAGCCATCCTGATCTCCACACAATCGACTTCGGTCCGCGCCTCAAGTTTGATGGCATCGTTTATCGTCATCCCGATGGCCTTGCTCATCCAGGGTGAGAGCATCATGCTTTTTTGGGGCAACGACCAGATCCTTTGGCTGGCAGTGGCAGGAGTAACCATTCTGACGGTATTACTGGCGCGGGTTGGGATCACGCATTTCCAACGGGAAGCATTATTAGGCCACGAAATAGACGTTCTCAATGTACGCTGGATCTTGAAAACTTTTTGGCGGTCAT
This sequence comes from uncultured Chloroflexia bacterium, assembly GCA_963831885.1. GTDB lineage: Bacteria > Chloroflexota > Anaerolineae > Anaerolineales > Villigracilaceae > UBA877. Next base: position 287,322 of record CAWHSJ010000011.1, read on the forward strand.
TTAAAGGCGAAGCAAAATCTGTTTTTGGCTGGTTCCGATCTGAAATCCTGAAAACGTTGAAGAAACAGTCCACAGTTATCCTGATGACTGTTGCAATCGGTTTGCTGGCAGTCCTGGCGGGATATGCATGGGTGTCCTTGAACACAAAAGATGTTCTGGAAGTATTCCGGGAAGGCAATCTTTCAAGTTTGGTTTCTGCCGGGGGGGGTGACCCATTGGCAACAGGAATACCTTTTCAGTTGATCTGGGGCCATAATCTACAGGCAATCGCGGTCATCTTTTTGCTTGGATTATTCTCTTTTGGCGTTTTAGGGGCGCTGATATACCTCCTGAATATGAGTGTTATCGGCGCCATTCTGCCTTTGATCGGTGCGATGGGAAAATCGCCTTTGATGGTGGTCGTATTTGGCATCCTGCCGCATGGTATCTTTGAAATCCCGGCGCTAGTATTTGCCAGCGCAGCCATCCTCTATATTGGAATTGCTTTAGTCACGCCGCGATCGCAACGAACGCTGGGTGAAGTGCTTATCGAGGCTGTGGCTGATTGGATGAAAATTGGGTTTGGGTTGGTCTTGCCATTGTTGACCATTGCTGCCATTATAGAAACATGGGTTACTCCTGTGCTATTGTCATGGGCTATTAAATAGGAGTAGGATTAGAATTAGAGAAAGACACTCCGATGCCAAAACTAATATTTCTGGGAACGTCGAATGCCATCCCGGACGAGACTCACGAAAACACCCACATGGTCGTGGTGGGCAAAGAACGCACGGTCCTGATCGACTGTGTCAATAGTCCGATCCTACGCCTCCAGAAAGTAGGGGTGGAATTCAACAGTTTGACCGACCTGATCGTAACCCATTTCCACCCGGACCACGTTTCAGGTGTGCCACAGTTATTGATGAACATGTGGCTCATGGGGCATCGCCGCCCACTGGATGTTTATGGATTGCATTACACCCTAGATCGGGTCGAAAATTTAATGGGGTTTTACGGCTGGTCGGAGTGGCCAAACTTTTTTCCAGTGGTTTTTCACCGGCTACCGGCGGAGGAAATGACGATGGTCCTGGAATGCGATGAATTCCGCATTCTTTCCTCCCCGGTGCAGCATTTTATCCCCAACATCGGCCTGCGGATTGAATTCCTGCGATCAAATAAGGTTGTAGCTTACTCGTGCGATACTGAACCTTGTCCGCAAGTTATCCGACTGGCCGAAGGGGCGGACCTGCTCATTCACGAGGCGTCGGGAAAGCTTCCGGGGCATTCCTCTGCGGCGCAAGCCGGAACCGCAGCTCAGCAATCCGAGGCGGGTTCGTTGTACCTGATCCATTACCCTACCGGACAATTCAGCCTGGATAACATGATCTCTGAAGCCAAAAGCCAGTTTCAAGGGCCGGTTACGCAAGCCGAAGATTATATGTCACTGGATTTCAACTAAGCGGGATCAGCCCGATCTTTGACATAGGTAAAAAAGGAGGCCGTCCCATTGGACGACCTCCTGATTTATTTACCTTACACCTTACCAGCCCTGAATAAACTGTTCCCATTCGGAATTTTGATCGAGATGGCGGCCAAATATATAATGGGCGCTGGTGGGAGGTTCTTTGGGAATATGAAGCAATTTCATGTGAACCTCCTCCAACTGGCGGCCGCCCTTGCGATGATTGCAGGATGGACAAGCTGCCACCACGTTGGTCCAGACGTGCTCTCCGCCCATATGCTTAGGCAGCACATGATCGACGGTTAAATCACCAATGTGACGCCCACAATACTGGCAAGTAAAATTATCCCGGCGGAAGACTTCACGACGGGTCAATTTCACGTGAAAACGAGGCCGGTGGATCATTTGATCCAAGCGGATGACAGAAGGCCTTGGGATGGAAAGTCTTACAGTCTGGATATAGCCGCGACCGTTCATTACCAAATCAGCTTTTCCTGAAAGGATCAAGCCAACGGCGCGACGGGTATTACATACGTTTATCGGTTCGAAATTGGCATTCAGTACCAAAACTGGTGCGTTCATAGCTTTATATGTTGGCGTGTATTATACTCCAGACCTATAAGGTAAAAAGAAAGGACCAAATCATGCGAGTTATGGTTACCGGCGGAACGGGTATGATCGGCAGGGCCCTGGTGGAATCGCTCCTGAGAGACGGACACCAAGTCCTTGTACTGACCCGCTCTCCACTGGAAGCCCGCCTACCGGCAGGGGCAGAAGCGACCGGCTGGGATGGCAGGACCACGACAGGCTGGGGTGAACGGATAAGCCAGGTGGATGCGGTGGTCAACCTGGTGGGAGAACGTCTTTCCAAGTGGCCATGGACAGAAAAGCAGCGAAGGCGTTTTTGGAACAGCCGGGCGGAGGGAGGCCGTGCACTGGTCGAGGCCATCCGGGCGGCTTCACCGCGGCCAAAGGTGCTGCTACAGGCCTCAGGGGTGAACTACTACGGGCCGCGTGATGCGAGGCCCGTCAGCGAAGCAGACACACGTGGGAAGGATTATCTGGCCGATCTTTGCGAGGCATGGGAGGATTCCACGCGGCCAGTGGAAGAAATGGGCGTACGGCGGGTCATTTTCCGGTCTGCGATCGTGCTTAATGCGGGGGATGGAATCCTGCCGATCATGATGCTGCCGGTGAAATTATTCGCCGGAGGGAGACTGGGGAGCGGGCGGCAGGGACTGGCCTGGATCCACCAGGAAGATGAGGTGGGGGCGATCCGGTTCCTGATGGAAAGAGGGGATGCCAGCGGACCGTTCAATTTGACGGGTCCCACACCCATCTCGAGCGGGGAATTCCTGCGGATATTGGCCAAGGTACTTAAGCGCCCATACTGGCTGCCGGTGCCCGGATGGGCATTACACCTGGTCCTGGGGGGGATGGCGACCCTGGTGCTGGACGGGATGTACCTCCAGCCGAAGCGGCTGCAGGAACTCGGGTTCCGTTTTCAATTCGAGACGGCTGAAGCTGCGTTGCGCGATTTGTTGGAAAGATAAGAAAAGGCTTGCAGCACGAAGGAAAGTTTTTTGGGGGTTATTGCTTTGAGATGGATATTTGCCAATAATAACGACTAAAGTCGTTACTACGAGTTCACGATGGAAGAACGACTGAAGTCGTTACTCAAGTTCACTGAAGTCCTACGGCGAGCGATGACGCCGCAAGGAAGAACGACTAAAGTTGCTACTACGAGTCACAATGGAAGAACGACTGAAGTCGTTACTACGACCTGCCTGTCATCAAGTTGGAAGAACGACTGAAGTCGTTACTACAAGTGCACAAAGGAAGAACGACTAAAGTCGTTACTACGAGGTCGCAATGGAAGAACGACTAAAGTCGTTACTACGAGTGCACAATGGAAGAACGACTGAAGTCGTTACTACGGGTTCACAAAGGACAACGACTGAAGTCGTTACTACGAGTGCACATGGAAGAACGACTAAAGTCGTTACTACGAGTTCGCAATGCAGGAACGACAAAGTCGTTACTCGAGGCGGCTAGAAGAGCTTTACTGGCGTTCTTGTTTAGCCTTTTCGCGCTGCGATTTACGAACGTTACGCAAAATGCGCCGGATCGTCTCCCAAAGAGACTCGACCCGGCGAGCTTCAGTCGGAGGAATATCGTGGAGGCTGTAGCGGGCTTCGACAAAGGAGGCGGTCAGGTTTTCGACCCCCTCCCGGCCTTCCTGCAAGGCGGGATCCAGGGTGGAGGTCAGGGAGCGAGCGTATTCATAAGGCGTCTGGCCATCCTGGCGGGGGAGGCCGACCTCACCGGTCCGCCTGAGCAGCGCCAGGTAGTAAAAGATGATTTTTTGGCGGGCATTGAGGCGGCGCGGATTGATATACTGCCAATCGGTCAAATCCCCGGGAGACCGACGGAGGCTACGCAACCGTTTCAGGCTGCTCTGGACAAAGATGCCGACAGACTTGTTGGCTTTCTTGACCGAGGCGGTGATGCGCTTCCAAAAAATGGCCAACCAGCGGAAGGGCCGGAAGTGTTTCAATTCTTCGGCCAGGTCCTTGTTGAATAAAATGTATTGGCGTAATGCAATCACGACCAAGATAATAAGAGCCGCCCAGAAAAGGATCGATTTAATCAAGGTCCAGTTGATCCCCATGGGGGTGACCGGAGGCAGGGCTTCCTGCGGCGGAGGTTCAGGCAAAATGGGGGCGGCGGGAATAGCTCTCTCAGGATGGAACAACACGGTGAAAATATATCTAATGAGGAACAAGATAAAGATGTAAACGGTCGTAATGGCCTGATAGATAAGACCGACGATAGCCGTGAGAGTATCCATCAGGCCCAACCCGTAATTAGTGGGGAGCCAGGAAATCAACATCACCAGGAAGCCGATGAGAACAGCGCTATATATGAACCAACGCCGGGAAATCTGAGGGGGTATAACCACTTTGGCCTGTTTCCAACCAGTCACCAGGCCGGTGTAGCGGGTGAGGCTTAGCAAAATAATGCCGAGAACAAAGTAGGCGATAACCGCCGGCACAGCATTGCCGGCATCAACCGGCAGGGGGCCCGGGATGACGACCTGGGAGGGGACACCTGCCAGCAGGACAACGAACATGCCCAGGTTCAAAAAGCGGCGCAGGATCAGGTCACGGACGGGGGTGGTCTTGACACGCTCGTCCAGGAGAGAGGATTCGAAGGTGCCCAATAAAGACAAATCGTAATTAAAGAGATTGCTAATCTGCCAGATCACGAAGACCAGCAGGATGGTCAGAAGATAACGGGTGGTAAATATATTGAGAGGAAAATTTACCAGCCAAAGCCTGAAATTGTTCCACAGGCCGGCCGGACCGGCGAGCAATTCGACGAATAATTTCAAGACAACGAGAATGATCAACCATTCGGTAAAGCGATAATAGAGGGGTTGCCTCTGGGCGGTCGGAAGCCGTTGAATCAGCCAGTGAGAGGCGACCGCTTCGAAGGCTGCCAGAATACAGACCAAGACCATGCCGCGGGCATCCCAGGAGGGGACGATCCATTGCAAGAAATATATAGCCACAATGGAAAAACAAATCACCATGCCGAGGACGACCGCATAGCTGGCATAAACGGGGATATTTTGCCTGCCGGAGGCCGGCGTAGAGGTTTCCATTATTTCCGCCTCCAGACATCCAGGCTTTTTTCATCGGCGAAGGCATAAATGGGGAAACCGAACTGTTGGGCCTGTTTGCGGGCCAGCTTGATATTGGCTCCATGACCGGTAATCATGAGGGTCACATTTTGACCCCGGCGTTGAATCTGGAAGAGCTCATCAAAGAGGGCGTCGGTAATTTGACCAGTGATGACCACAATGGTGGTGCCCCAGGGAAGGTTGGGTGTTTCCTGGCTGAGCAGGCTTGTGATCGGCTGCGCTTCGGTGCCCTGGATACGAGCAAGGGTATCGAGTATGCGGATGAGCTGGGCGCGGCCCTTGCGGGGGAAGATGGGGCGGACCTTGCGGTTGGTGACATGCTGGTCGACCCCGTTGGTGGTGAGACCGACGGATTGTTTCTGCTCCACGACCCAATTGGCCAGGGAAGCGGCGACTACAATGGACAGCTCAGTGGCATCGATGTAGTGGCGAGGGTATTCACGATAGTTCAGGTTGAGGAAGATGGAGGTCTGGAGGGAGATGGAGGGCTCGAACTGCTTGACCTGCAGGCGGCCGACGGCGGCGCTGGCTTTCCAGTCGACGCGGCGGAGGGAATCGCTGGCGGTGTAGTCGCGCTTGCCGCGCATACGGGAGGGGTCTTCAAAAATCGGCTGATGGTGGCGCAAGGTCCCGATGGGAGAACGGGAAGGCAGTTTTACGCTGGAGAGGGGAACTATACGCGGATAGACGGTGATGTAATCGGGTTGTTTTTCAAGTTCCTGCACTTCCGCCAGGCCGAGGGTATCGCCAAACCGGGTGGTGAAGGGGCCGACCGCATAATGACCGCGTTTGTAGGCGCTCAACATGTACTGGATCTGCATGGCACCGTGGGGGCCCAGGCTGATGACCCGCTTGACGAAGCTGCCTCCACTGAGCTCGACGGGCAGGCTTTCATATATATATAACCAGGGGATGGGCAGCCAACCCTTATTCTTGATATCCAGTTTTACGGGAACTTCCTCGCCCCAAAAGGCGCGCTTTTCGAACTTGCGCTCGCAGGTGATGTTGTTGGCGGACTGGCGGGTCCAGACGAGGCTGACGATGTAGATCCCCAGGAATAGGTAGAAGATGGTGAAGGCGAACCCCCCCTTCACGATGGCTGCGACAAAGAGCAGGATGACCAGGAGGAAAACGGCTTCGCTAATCAAGAGTGATCACCCGGATAGAGGAGGAGACTCATGTGTTTGCATGTTTTGAGGGAGATTGCTTCGGCGGACGAAGAATGTCCGCCTCGCAATGACACGAGATTGGGGGAGATTGCTTCCCTGCACTGCATAGTACGCAGTGCGGGACGAGATCGCCAAAGAGCGGCTCGCAATGACAGATTCCGAATAATGCTTCGTTGGTAAACTCCTAGTGGCGACACTATTTCTTCACAGAACCGAGGTCGAGGGGTGTGTTGGTGAGGAGGTCTTCTACGATGGTCTTCGCATCGTGACCGCGCAGTTCGGCTTCGGGGGTGACGATCAGACGGTGGGTGATAGCGGCGGGGAGCAGGTATTTGATGTCGTCGGGGATAACGTGGTCACGCCCGCGCAGGCAGGCCAAGGCCTGGGCGGTCTTGAAGAGGGCCAGGCTGGCGCGAGGGCTGGCGCCGAGGGCCAGGTCAGGATGGGAACGGGTGGCGGTGACCAGGCGGATGATGTAATCCTGGAGGGTATCATCCAGATTCACTTCCCAGACCTGCTGCTGGTATTCCAATAACTTACTGCCATCCACGACGGGGCCGATGGTGTTAATGGGATGCTCACGCTGGAGGTGGATGAGGAGAGTCTTTTCATCGGCAAAAACGGGGTAGCCGATGGACAGCCGCATGAGGAAGCGGTCGAGCTGGGCTTCGGGGAGGGGGAAGGTGCCTTCGTATTCGATGGGGTTCTGAGTGGCCATGACCATGAAGGGGCGGGGCAAGGCATGGGTGATGCCATCGACGGTGACCTGCTGTTCCTGCATGGCTTCGAGAAGGGCGGACTGGGTACGGGGGGTGGCGCGGTTGACCTCGTCGGCCAAAAGGATATTGACAAAGACGGGGCCGGGACGAAATTCAAACTGGCTGTTCTGCTGGTTGAAAACGGATACGCCGGTGACGTCATTGGGTAACAGGTCGGGGGTGCACTGGAGGCGCTTGAACTGCCCGCCCAGGCTGATGGCGAGGGCGCGGGCGAGCATGGTCTTGCCGACGCCGGGAACATCCTCGATCAAAATGTGACCTTCACATAATAAAGCCACCATCAGGAGTTCGATGGTGTCCTTTTTCCCCACGATGACGCGTTCGACGTTTTCAGTGATCTGTGCGGCGAAAGTCTGGATCTGGTTCATGGCGCCTCCGGATTGATGATACCATGGTTTACCACACGGCTTGAATTACAAAAAGATTGCGAGAGGAGGAAGGGAATGAGAAGAGGAAATGGTGAAAAGGAAAAAATGAGAGGTCAACCGGGGGGGCCGCAGCAGGATTCGAAGAGGGTTTGGTTGGTTCCGAGGCCAGGAAGATGAAATTCAGGGGATTTATGAGCAACTTTTTCTCCATATTTGAGGAACAATTCGAGGAAGGTCAGGCGCAGCTTTTCCTGCGCCTCCGTACGGGCGGGACGAGGAGGGGTCTCGAGGGAAGGTGTGCGGGTGAGGGGAGGTAGACGGCAGGAGGGGTTTCGCAGGCGTTGTTCGAGCTGGAATTCCCGTTTCCGGCGGCGATAGACTTGAGCGCCCAACTGCATGAAGAGCAAGGCGGTGCGGTGTTTCCAGGTGACAGCCAGGTCCGGCCGGAGGGCGAGACGCCGGCGCGGTTCGAGGATGAAGCAGCTCTGTTCGACCAGGTCGAACAGGTGGAGGCCCTGCTCACGGGCATGATGGAAGAGGGCGGCATAGACGGTCATGAGGCGGCCACTCCACCAGAGGCGGCGATAGTAGCGGCGGCAGGTGGCGGCGGAGGGCAAAAAGGGAGGCAGGGCGGACCAAGGCAGGCCGGTGGCGAGTTTCCAGAAGACGGCGTCCAGCAAGGCACGCGGATCAGAGGGTGCCCTACCCCGACCCCGGCTGACCGGCATTGGCCCGGCTGCGACGCTTCGACTGCGTTCCCTGCGGTCACCCGGCTCAGTGACACTGGCAGGCGGGAGGAGAGGGGCGAGGAGGGTCCACTGGGCAGGGGTCAGGAAGGTCAGGGCGGTTGGGTCGTGGAGGTCCAACGGCCGGACGGGTGGAAGAGGGGATGGTGCCGCTGAAAGGGAACCAGTGTTTGTAGTTGGGAATTCATCGGCGTCGCGGGTGATGCCATAGTCGTGAAAGTGAAGCTCCAAGAGGCGGATGTCGTGGGAGGCGACGAATTCGAGCATGCGCCGGTCTTCAGCGGCTTTGTAATTACGCAGGCGCAGGCGGTTGAGGAGAAGGAAGCCTTTACCGACCAGGTTGCAGCCGAGCGAGTAGGCGCGAATATCTTCCAGCGAATTGAGCCTGCGACTGATGCGCATAAAAGTTAAGTGCATTTCATGGATCCTGTCTGAGGGCAGGAGTTGATTTTCTTTGGAGAGAGACCGGCAGGAGGCGAGGGTGGATTGGAGGGCTGCCAGGTGGGAGGTTCTTTGGCGGGAATAAAGGCCGTGGCGGAGGGCGTTGGTGTTGCAGCGAGGGGCGCCGCGGCGGATTGTGGATTGGGGATTGATGATTGCAGATTGAGGGAAGGAGGGTTGCATGGGGGCGGAATGGGGATTGATGATTGAGGATTGAGGATTGCGGATTGGGGGAAAGAGGGTTGCAAAGGACATAGTTCAAAGGTCAAAGGTCGAAGGTCAAAGAACAAAGGTCTTAATGAGAAAAGCGCGCGAAGAACCATAAGGGCCTTCACGCGCTTAGGGATATTATAGAACAAATGTTTTTATTGTTCAAGTGACTTTTGTCATGAGTTTTGAGAGGAGTTGGAGTTTGGTACCAAGAGGTTGATTGAGGCGAATTGGGGAGACGAGCGTCAGCAGCTATGCTTACAGCAGTCTCGGTGATAGACTTCAGCAAACCGTGAATGAAACTACCATAAATTACACACTTGATCTTAATACCGGGCTGACGCAGGTGCTGGTTGACGGAACGAATACTTACCTGTATGGCGCGGGGAGGATCGCCCAGGTGGATGATTCGACTGCGGATATGGAATACTTTTTGGGGGACCGTCGGAGCGTCATCGCTCCGACATGCCTGATGGCGGCTCGAAGCCGCCTCGGGCGAGCGTTGGGGAGCGTGCGCCAGTTGACGGATGGCGAGGGGGCGGTGACGCTGACGCAAAGCTACGAGCCGTACGGGGAAGTACTTTCCAGCGAAGGGGAGGGGGCGAGCATTTATGGATTTACGGCGGAGCAGACGGATGCCAGCGGGCTGGTGTACCTGCGGGCGAGGTATTATGATGGCGAGGATGGGATGTTTCTGACAAGGGATACGTGGGGAGGAGATTATGAGCAGCCGATAACATTTAATACTTGGCTATATGCAAATAACAACCCCAATAAGTATAACGATCCTTCAGGCCATTGTGTTGGGGCGGGAGGTCATGATTTCCCGGATGGAAGCCCGGCTTGTAATTCGAAGAAAAATGATCCCCCTGCATATACTCCTCCTCAATTACCATGCGATGGTATAGGTGGCGCGAATGGAACTACATGCAATAACCTCAATCAAGCGGTGCAAATACTTTACAATCCCAACGCGTCATGCGGACAAAGATTCGGAGCAGGTTATTATATAGGCGTTGTCGGAGGTTCCCATTTGGCTGTGGGGGTGGGATTAACGATGGCGGTATGGGAAGCTATTATTTCAACCGGTGTGGCATGTGCCATGAATCCCACTTGTGAAAATAAGGTGGGTGAAGTAGTATCTCGAAACGTTATGGTGTTGGGAAGATATGACATACATCCTAATTATCTTGAAGTAGCGGACGATGTAGGAGGAACTGCATTTAGCGTACCAAGTGAGATATGGGACTCATTAACTGCCGTGGAAAAATTAGCTCTTAATCAGCAAGCTTTGGATGAGGCAGCTGCAAATGGCACTAATTTCTATTTAGCACATGGCTGGGAATCTGCAGTAGAAGGAACTGGATTCCGATGGGAATTAGATTACTTATTTAACTTGGGATACACTTTATCGCCTTCTCAGCGATGGTTGATTCCTCCACCTTAATTGATTGAATAATTGGAGATTAATATGGAAAAAAATGCTTTCTTTGAAGCTGTCGAAAAAGAATTCGCCTTTCTTCTTGATGAATATGGTTTTCATATTTATCAAGAAACTTACTTTCCTGAAAAAATGGGAAATGCTTCTGTTTTATTCACATCTGATCATACAGTTATCAGCATTATTTTGGATCGAAGTCAAGTTCTAAGCAAAATCGGAAAAAGATCAAAACCAAGTAATGAATGGTTTGAAATTACCGACATTGTACGATTTTTTTCGTCCGATGAAGATATGGATGTTTATCAATTTTCTAAGAAGAATCCTTATGATGTCCCTTCTGTCGAGAACCAAGTATTAAGGTTGGCTAAGCTTATACGAAGATACTGCGAACCAGTATTACGAGGAGATTTCTCGAAGGAAGAAGAAATTAAGAAAATCGAGATAAAACGAGTGTCAGCTATGAAGAATCATTTCAAGGAACTCTCAAAAAAATATTCTAGGGAGAATCGAGACAATAATCTTCATCCTGATGAGAAATAGGTGGCAGGTGGTCGAATGGTAAAACATTATAAAAGTCGAGCCGGCCAATTCGGTACTGGTCTGCCCGTCTTTGTGGGGGGTATCCTGATTTAACAAAAGAAAACTAGTGCAAGGCTGTACGTTATCAACAGAAAGCTTTCCCGGCTCGAATTTCATTCGAAGGGCACTTGAAATGAAAATTTGACGTTAGTGGTTCACTTAGCAGTGGCTATATATTATCATCTCGCGATACTGTACCAAGTGAAGAAGAAGTGATAAATTATCTGATCGGTGGGCCATCAGTAAATGCATCAGGAGGATATATAGGTGGTGCAGGAATCACCTGGAGCCCGTGGGCTTTAGGGAGCGATCCTTTTTCTCCTTCACATTTTTCCGTTGAATTTGGTGCTTATATTCCATCATACGGGATCATTATTTATCTGCCAGGCATTAAAATAATCCAAATTAATCAGAAAGAAAAAAACAGAGAGAAGTATGAACCCCATATCTTTAATAATCTTGGTAATCTTTTTTATAATAGCCTCAATAGCATCATATCAGGCTTGGATGATGCCTGATGAATATAATAAAAAGACTGCAAGGTACAACAGGCATTTTAAAAGAACGCTTAATACTCCGTTTTGGAGAAAATATTATGGCAATAAATCGTTGATTCGTTTTGTCACTACTCTTGCTGCAATTCTTTGTCTTTTGATGATTGTTATATATATATGTAGAAACTCATTAGGCCATTAGTCATTTGAAGAACGATAGACTTGACTTAAAATAAAGCCAATTATTACTTATCTGTTCTTGATATTCTTGCACATTCATTCGATACTTATACAAAAAGCTGGAGCGCTGTTCACTCTCTCGCGTTTTGAAAACTTGTTCCTCCCAGTGTGAGATTCCTCGTCATAGGCCATTGGAGCAAAACTGATCGTAATAACAGAAAATCTCCCGACTCGGACTTCGTTCGATGGGCTTGAACTGAGTATTTGGACTGACTATAATGGGAAGGAGCGGCGAGCCCGCAAAACCCTATGGGTCTCTCTTCGAGAGTTTACAGAATATTTCTGTTTAGGACGCCGCTCACCCTTTTAGCCATCAAGGTTTCGATTTCGGCACCAGTGAACTGGAAAGAATGCGCCGCTAAAGAACACGAGACAGGCCCCGCTGAAGAACGCGGGACAAGCGGGACAGGTTGAAAATGGGAAGGAGAATTCTTGCTCGACCGGCAGCCTGTTTGCTGACCGGTTGTACACTCCGCTGGAGCATGACTTGCCAGAAAACGCAGGGCGGCAGGTGGGGCAGCAGGTGGCAGAGGCGAGACAATTTGATAATTGACCTCCCAGGGAGGTCGGGAATCGGCAGAAAGGGCGGGTCTATGCGTGCAAACGGAGGGGCGGTCAGGTTGAGGAGCTGCGAGGGCTGCGGCTGTAGCTGACAAGGAAGACCTGCCCCTACAGAAACGGGCAGTAAAGGAGACCCGCCCCACCAGATTCAAAGACGAATTACTGTAATCGAAGTATAATAACCCGAACATATGGTCGAGGCATCTTCCTTCATTCAAATCAAGGGCATCCGGGATGGATTGCTGGTCACGCTGGGCGGTGCAGAGTGGCCGGACTTAGTGTCTGCATTTATCGAAAATATTGACAACAAGCTGGCGTTCTTCCAGGGGGGGCGGGTGGCGCTGGATGTGGGGGCACAAGACTTGCGTGTAGCCGATTTATCGGGGCTGAGGGACCAGTTGTCAGAGCGAGGGGTGGCGCTGTGGGCGGTGCTGAGCGAGTCGACAGTGACGGAGACGACGGCGCAGAACCTGGGGCTGGCGACGCGCATTGCGAAGCCGCGCCCGCCCGAGGTCCAGGCAGCGGCGGCACTGCCGGAGGGGGCGGCGAAATGGGTCAAGGGGCCGCTGCGGTCGGGCGGAAAAATTTCCTATGAAGGAAATGTCGTGGTGATGGGGGATGTTAATCCAGGGGCGGAAATCGTGGCCAGCGGCAGCATCATCATCTGGGGGAGGCTGCGGGGGGTGGTGCACGCGGGGGCAGGAGGGGACGAGAGCGCAGTGGTTTGCGCGCTGGAGCTGCTACCGACACAGTTGCGAATAGCCGGTGAGATTGCGGTCTCGCCGAAAAAACAAGGCAAGAGCCAGCCGGAGGTGGCGCGTCTGAAAGACGGGCACCTGACGGCCGAACCATGGCACTCCTAACAGGACGGTGAAATGACAGCAAAAGTAGTGACAGTGACTTCGGGAAAAGGCGGGGTAGGCAAGACCACCTCGGTGGCGAATATTGCCGTGGCGCTGGCTTCGCGCGGGCAAAAGGTGACCTGCATCGACGGTGATATCGGCTTGAGGAACCTGGACGTGGTGCTGGGACTGGAAAACCGCATCGTTTACGACCTGGTGGATATCGTCGAAGGCCGCTGCCGATTAAGACAGGCGATGATCCGGGATAAGCGCTTTCCGGAGCTGTTCCTCATCCCGGCGGCGCAGACACGGGACAAGTCAGCCGTCAGCCCGAGCGATATGGTGCGCCTGTGCGACGAGCTGAAGCAGGAGGTGGATTGGATCCTGATCGACTCGCCGGCGGGGATCGAGCGCGGTTTCAAAAATGCCATCGCAGCGGCAGACCGGGTCATCGTGATGACCAACCCGGAAATCTCAGCGGTGCGGGATGCAGACAGGGTGATCGGCCTGCTGGAGGCCGAGGAGAAAGGACCGGCGGCGCTGGTGATCAACCGGTTGAACCCGAACATGGTCAAGCGGGGGGATATGCTGTCGGTGGACGACGTGCTGGACCTGCTGGCGATCGACCTGATCGGGATCGTGCCCGAGGATGAGAGCGTGATCGTGGCGTCGAACCGGGGCCAGCCGCTGGCGTTGGATCCCAAGAACAGGGCCGGACAGGCCTTCCAGAACATCGCACGGCGGCTGATGGGGGAGCGCGTGCCCTTCCTGGAACTTACCACCCAGAACATGTTCCAGCGTATCCTGGGGAGGAAGTGATGATAGATTTCCTTTTTAGACGTAAAAAGAGCGCCAACAGCGCCAAAGAACGGCTGCAACTGGTGCTGATCCACGACCGGACCGACCTGACGCCGGCGCAACTGGAAGCCTTGAAGGATGATCTCATCGAGACGATCTCACGGTATATCGAGATCGATCCATCGGCAGTGAACATCAATATCGCCCAGGACGGACGGGCCCAGCGACTGGTGGCGGATATCCCGTTAAGGAGCGCGAATCGCAAAAGAATGCGATGAATTGAATGGCAAAAATCGGCGTAGAGTAAGATAGCCCGACCCCCAGCCCTACCCCAACCCTCCCCATTTTTTACAAAAATGGGGAGGGAGATTTATGAGGTAAATTTAATATAAATTAAGAAGCAGTATCTGTCGTCACTATGATTTCTGGCTGCCGGGGGCGGTGATCCTGGCCCTCCATATTTTGGGGAGTTGATAATTTGGTGGACTTGCATTTGTCCCGACCGAACATTAATGTCCGGGCTTATTGCAAAAGCCCCTGCGGGGCTAATGCAGAGCGCTTTACGGTTTACCGTCGTGAGAGTATAGTCAGCCCCCGACATTATCCACTCCCCCATTTTTTACAAAAATGGGGAGGAAGATTTATGAGGTACAATTTATTGTTATGCTAAAAAGCAGTTTCTGGCGACACTTTGATTTCTGGCTGCTGGGGGCGGTGATCCTGGCCCTGGTATTCGGGGTGACCATGATCCGGTCGGCGGTGGCGGGTTACCAGCAAGACCTGGTGCCCCGGCAGATCATTTTCGGCGGCCTCGGCTTCCTGGTCATTTTCCTGGTGGCGATCATCGATTACCGCTTCTGGTCGGGGGCAATCGTGCCCATGTATGTGGTCATCGTAGCGGCTTTATTGCTGCTTTTCGTGGTGGGCCGGGCGCGTTTCGGGGCCACCCGCTGGCTCGAGACGGGGCTGGTGTCGATCCAGCCGACCGAACTGGCAAAAATCGTGGTCATCCTGGCGCTGGCGAATTACTTTGACAGGCGGATCGATACGACGCACTCATGGGGATGGCTGTTGAAAGGCTTCCTGCTGGCAGGCGGAATCGTCGCCCTTATCTTTATCCAGCCCAACCTGAGCAACGTTATCGTCATCACCTTCATCTGGGCGGCCATGACCTGGCTGGGCGGATTGGAACTGAAGAAGCTGGGAATCATGCTGCTGGCGGGGGTGGTGCTGGTCGTGATCGTCTTCAATTTTTTACAGGACTACCAATTGAGGCGGATCACCAACTTCATTTCCCCACCGGCCAATGCCACTTACGGCGACCTCTATAACGTGCTGCAGGGACTGATCGCGCTGGGCTCGGGGGGCCTGGTGGGCAAAGGCTACGGTCACGGCACGCAGACGCAGCTGCGC
Source organism: uncultured Chloroflexia bacterium (assembly GCA_963831885.1). GTDB lineage: Bacteria > Chloroflexota > Anaerolineae > Anaerolineales > Villigracilaceae > UBA877. The sequence goes on from CAWHSJ010000011.1 coordinate 302,550, forward strand.
TTCATGAAAGTTCGCTCCAACGACTTCATCTTTTCCGTGATCGGAGAGGAATTAGGCCTGATCGGGACGATTTTCGTGCTGTTCATCCTTGGATTTATCATCTACCGCTGTCTAAGGACGGCGCGGCTGGCGCGGGACCCGTTCGGGTCGATGATCGCGTACGGCGTGGCCATCCTGATTTTCTTCCAGGCGGCGGTGAATATCGCGGTCAACCTGAACCTGATCCCCGTGACGGGTGTCCCGCTGCCTTTCATCAGTTACGGTGGGAGCGGGTTGATCTCGTTGATGCTGGGAGTGGGCCTGGTGGAAAGCGTGGCTTTGAGGCATAAGCCATTGGATCTGTAGGAGAAAGATGGTTTATTCGTTTAATGGTAATACAGACACTTCGTCTCCGCTTGATTACGGCAAAGAGTCGGACGAAAAAAAACGCTCCGCTCAGCACCTCATCCCGAGACGGTTCTGGCGGACGGCGTGTCGCAATGACGTTGGAAAAACGGAGATTGCCACGACGCCAAAAAACGGCGTCTCGCACGTGTACCTGCGGTACTCCCTGCACTGGGCCGCGTGCGGCACACGTGGCGCAGGCAATGACATTGGAAACCGGGAGATTGCCACGACGCCAAAAAACGGCGTCTCGCAATGACATATAGACCAAGAGTAGGAGAATTTTGACAGAGAAACCAGTACGGACACGGTTTGCGCCATCACCCACGGGAAGGATGCACCTGGGCTCTGCCCGCTCGGCGCTGTATCCCTTCCTGCTGGCGCGGCGCACCGGCGGGACCTTCCTGCTGCGAATTGAGGATACAGACAGGAAGCGGTCTGTGCCGGGAGCAGAAGAGGAGCTGATCGACGGGCTGCACTGGCTGGGGATCGATTACGACGAGGGCCCGGATATCGGCGGCCCCTGCGGTCCGTACCGGCAGACCGAGCGACGCGAGATCTACCACGAGTATGCGTGGAAGCTGGTGGAACTGGGGCAGGCTTTCCCGTGTTTCTGCACAGCGGAACGGCTGGCAGCGGTGCGGCAGGAGCAGATCAAGAACAAGCAGAACCCGCGTTACGACGGCACCTGCCGGAGGCTGGACCCGGAGGAGGCGCGGCGGCGAGCCATGGGAGGCGAAAGCCACGTTATTCGCTTCAAGATGCCGAAGGAAGGCTCGATCACCACGACCGACCTGCTGCGAGGAGCGAGCACGACGGAAAACTCCGCCCTGGATGACACGGTGCTGCTTAAATCGGACGGCCTGCCGACCTATCACCTGGCGGCGATGGTGGACGACCACTTGATGGAGATCACACACGTGATCCGCGGCTCGGAATGGCTGCCCTCATTACCGCTGCATGCGCATATCATCCGAGCCTTCGGCTGGGAAGAGCCCGTGTTCGTGCACCTGTCGGTGTTCCTCAAACCGACCGGCAAGGGCAAGATGTCCAAGCGGGAGGCGGCGGAGGCGATCAAGGACGGCCACTCCATTTTCGTGGGAGATATGAAGGAACTGGGCTACATCCCGGAAGGCGTGCTCAACTGGATCGCATTGATGGGCTGGGGCGTGTCGGAAGACGACGTGCTTACGATGGACGAGATGATCGCCCGCTTCGACGTGAACAACCTGACCCCTTCGCCGGCGGCGATCAATTTTGCCAAACTGGACCACTTCAACGGGACCCACATCCGCCTGCTCAAGACGGATGACCTGGCGGCCAGGCTCAGCCCGTATTTCCTGCGGGAAGGCCTGCAGGTGGAGGAGGGCAAACTGCTGAAGATCATCCCGCTCATCCGCGAGCGACTGGTGACGCTGGATGACTGCCTGCCTTTCGCGGCCTGGTTCTTCAAGGAGAAGGTCGAGCCCAACCCGGCCGAATTGGTGGGCAAGAACCTGAGCGCGGCACAGTCGGCGGAGATCCTGCGGAAAACGCTGGAGGTGCTGGCGGGCCTGGCGGAGATGACCGCGGCAGCAGCCGAGCCGCCCATGCGGAGCCTGGTGGAGACCGCGGGACTGAGCGCGGGGCAAGTGTTCGGCATCCTGCGGGTGGCGGTGACGGGGCAGACGGTCAGCCCGCCGCTGTTCGAGAGCATGGAAATCGTGGGGAAGGAAAAGGTGCTGGAGAGGGTGAGGCGAGGGATCGAGATTTTGGAAGGAATGGGGTAAATAGAATTCGGCAAACTTATCCGCCAAATTGCAACCAATGCGGAAAATGCTGTAATCTCATCTGTCGTTAGGATCTATCCTACGGCAATAGCTGGATTTGATACCCTGCGAACCGAAGGCCAAGAGCAGCCATAAAGCAAGATAACCACCAGAGTGAGCACTGATAAGCGCGGGAAATTGAGTATCAGAAGAAATGAATAAGGATTACAATAACGCATCCCCCAGCCAGTCCACGGCCGTAGCATTTACCACACGCGGCGCCATCCCAAGGGATTTGCAAAGGGAAATAAACAACGGTAACTAGAATAATTATGCCCTCAGGCCAAAACATCGCCGAATTCGCCGTCCAGGAGGCATTGAAGGAACTCCGTCTGGGGAAGAAACAAGCGGCTCGTTCCTGGGCGCTGAAGGCATTATCCAACTCCCCGGAACTGGAAGAGCCCTGGTTGATCATGGGGGAATTGGCCTCCCCCGAAGGCAGCCTGCACTATTATCAGGAAGCCCTGAAAATCAACCCAGGCAGCCAACGGGCTCAAAATGGGTTGAACGAGGCCCAAAGACGCGCCCGGAAAACGGGACTGGTCCTGAATTTCAACATTCCCCAACGAAAAACAGAAGTCTCCCTCCCGGCCGAACCGGCGATGATTGCGCCGGTTGCGGAGGTAGTGCCGGTCTTAGTGGCAACTCCATTGCCGGTGGAAAAGAAGCGCCGCCAAAAGAGCCTGCTTCGTTACAAGCGCCGGGTGGGGTTATGGTTGATCGCCCCCTTCCTGATCGGGCTGGTGCTCTATAAGATGGTCCCCATCCTGACCACGCTGGCCATGTCCTTTACGAATATGGACCTGCTCGAACCCTTCAAGTACAAATTTGTTGGGCTCAAGAATTACATCGAACTTTTAACCGACCCCCGCCTGGGAGTGGCTTTCCTCGGAACGTTCAAATCGGCGCTGGTACTCATTCCGCTGCAGATACTGGCGGCCGTCGCGCTGGCATCCCTGCTCAGCAGCCAGAAATTGCACTTCAAAAACACCTACCGAATGTTATTTTTCCTGCCCAGCATTATTGCAAGTTATCCGGCCTATCTCATGTGGGCGGGCTTCACCAACCCGCAATCCGGCTGGCTCTACCCACTGTTGCTCAACCCGCTTGGCCTGGCAAAATTCGTCAACTTTATCGGAATTGGGATAAATTCCTCTCGTGAAGCTGTTGAGCACCTTATGGTCGATCGGCCCGGGGTTCCTGATCATGATGGGCGCCATGCAGGGTATTCCCGCGGATGTTTACGAAGCCGCCATGGTGGACGGCGCCAGCCGTTTGCGGAACTTTTTCGCCATCACGATCCCATTGATCTCACCGGCCATCTTTTTTACACTGATCCTCAACCTGACCACTCTCTTCGGCGGGACCATCACGTTTGATGCAGGCTATGCGTTCAAAACCGATCTATCCTCGGTGGATGCCTTTCTCTATGATCTCCTGTTCTATACATTCCACCTTGGATCGGCTGCCAGCCTGGCCTGGATCTTTTTCTTCTTTATGCTGGCGGTTGTATTGATCCTGTTCTTCACCTCAAAATACTGGGTCTACTTCCCGGACCGGGAGGATTAAGCATGATCTCGAGATTGGCTCGGCCGCTCAATCCTCCCGCCCCAATAAAGAAGAGCTCCCGCCCATCCGGGCTCAGGCGTTCCTTGAGCAGCGGGTCCTACGACCTGTTCGTCCTGGCCCTGCTGTTGATCTACCTGCTGCCCGTCGCCTATATGGTGGTGCTCGCTTTCAAATCCGACGCCCAACTGGAAGACAGCCATGCGCCCTGGTACCCTGCCAGAAGGGTCACCTATGCATACCAGGGTCACGTCTTTGATGTCTATCGACGTGCCCACCGAGGGCAGACGAGCGAAGGCTGGCGCTGGCCGTGCCGGGCCTGAAGTCAAGCCAATTCATCGATCCGCGGGACCCCGAGGCCCGGCTGATCCAGTGGAACGGGGACTACACCTCCCTGGACCCTTACTACGAGGTTTCCCTGGCCTGGTCGAACTTCACAGAGCTATTTAAAAGGCTGCCATTCCCGAAGATGATGGGGGACACCCTGGCGCTGGTCCTGCTCGCGGAGATCGGCGTACTGGTCTCGTCGATCCTGGTTGGGTATGGTTTTTCGGGTTTCCCCCTACCGGGCGGCAACGTGCTCTTCTATGTGTTGATCGCCACGATCCTGATCCCCGAAAAAATAACCCTGCTGCCCACCTTCTATATCTACGTGAATTTTTTCCACTGGCACGGCACGATCTACCCGCTGTTCGTGCACCTGTTCTTTGGGAATGCCGTGTTCATCTTCCTCCTGCGGCAGAATTTCAAGAGCTTGCCGCAGGACCTGGAGGAAGCCGCCATGCTCGACGGAGCCAGTACGCTGCGCACATTGTTCTCGGTTGTCCTGCCGCAGTCATGGCCGGTCATCGTGACGATCTCGCTGCTGCAATTCTTCTATACCTGGAATGAAACCCGCCTGATCTCCCTTTACATGGGCTCGAATTCCAACTTTCGGCCGATCTCGTTCGCAGTCCAGCAATACTCATCCCTGGGTCCCATCGAGAACAAGATCGAGGCCGCCAACATGGTGCTGTTGATCATTCCCTTGATCGTCCTGATGCTATCGCAGCGTTTCTTCATGCGCAGCATGATCATCACAGGCATGGAAAAAAGGTGACAGCAGCGGGAACCCCGCGCGGATAAGCCATGGGATTCGGCGCAGCCGTGTCCCGATTTTTTTTGATGGCGTATTCCCGGCGAGCAGGCCGGGGCGTTTTTTTTATCCCTAAGCTGGATCGCGGGAAACATGGTTATGGACTGTTCGGGACGTGGGGAACCCTTCGCACTGGCTGGGCCGGTTCAGTTATAATCCTGTTGCACCCACCTGAAAACGGCAAATAAAAAGGCAACTGCGATGAAAATCAGGAACATATTTTGCGTGCTGTGCCTGTGGACATTTACGACACCACTGACAGGCGTTTCAAGCCTGACCGGCGCAGCTTCTCCCGGACAGCAGGTCACGGCGGGCACAACCTATTATGTTTCAAGCTCGCTCGGGAATGACACAAACAACGGCCTGTCCGAAGGGAAGCCATTCGCCACAATAGGCAAGGTGAACGGGCTGGACCTGCAGCCGGGAGACCAGGTGCGGTTCAAGTGCGGGGACACCTGGAGGGCGGAACAGATGGTGATCAGCAAATCCGGAACACAGGCCGCGCCCATCGTCTTTGGATCGTACCCCGAGAGCTGCACGAACAAGCCGGCCTTTTCCGGTTCGCGGCCGATCAGCGGTTGGGTGCCGGAGGCGGGTTCCATTTACAGGGCGGACCTGCCCAGCGGGGAGTTCCCCATGGGGATCAACCAGCTCTTCCGGAACGACCAACGGCTGAGGCTGGGGCGGTGGCCCAACCTGGGGGCCGGCAACGGGGGGTACACGTTCGTGGACGGCCACAGCACGGGCAGCAACCAGATCACGGACAACGAGCTGCCAGCGGCAAACTGGAACGGGGCCATCGTTCATATCAAGAACATCCGCTGGTCGATGCTCGACCGCCAGGTGACCGGCACGAGCGGACATACATTGACGCTCAACCGGGGGCTCTCCTGCCTGGTATCGAGTTGGGGCACCTGCGCGGGGTGGGGATATTTCATCAATAATTCCCTGAACACCCTGGACCAGGAGGGCGAATGGTATTACGACCCGGCCCTCCGGCGGGTCTATCTGTACTCGACAGCCGGAACCGCCGACAGGCATCGAGGGCTCGGTCATCCAGGAGGAAGCCGAGACTCTCCGGCACGGGGGGATCATGCTGAGCGACGGGAGCGCCACGGCTTATGTGACCATCGACAATATCGAGGTCAAGAACTGGTTCAACCACGGGATCGGCACGCCGGGGGGCATGTTCGGGGATATCTACCATGACATCACGGTCCAGAACGTCACGATCAAGGACCCCGATGCCGCAGGCGTTAATCTGAGCAGCTGGCTCGAGAGGCCCTCCAACGGCAGGAAAGGACTGCGAGGGGGGTACCACATGACCTTTACCAATAACCTCATCGATGGGGCCAACGACTTTGGAATCAGCGGATACTTTTCCGAATCGACCTTTGAAGGCAATACGATCAAGAATATTGCCCTGATCGGGAACCTGGGCCGCTCCGGCATGGGCTGCGGCATAGCCTCGGACGAATGCACGGAAAACGGGGACGGGCTGAGGATCAGATTGTACGATGAGCGGGATTCGGGCTTCGGCAACAGCCTGCGCTACAACCGGTTCGAGAAAACCGGCTACAACGGCGTGGATGTGTTCGGGCCGGGAACAACGCTGGAGAAGAATTTTATCAGCCTGGCCTGTTCTTCGAAAGCGGACTGCGGCGGCGTGAGGGTGTTCGGCAGCGGAAATTTATCCACGACGACCGTCCATGATATCCACATCGTGGACAACATCATCGTGGATATCCCGGGGAACGTGGACGGATGCGAGGCCTCCCGGGCCCCATTCGGGATGGGGCTGTATATCGACAATTACAGCCGCGAGGTGGAGGTCAGCCGCAATACCGTCATCAACACCACCATCGCAGGAATCCTGTTCCAGCGTTCCACGGGGCAGATCGTTGACAACACGGTCTTCAACGCCGCCTCGGGAACAGAGTTCAGCGGGCAAGTGGACCTGGGCGGGAGCGAGACAAGGGTGACAATGACCGGCAACGCTTTATATGCCCTGGGACAGAGCGCCTGGACGCTGTATGCCTATTCTCTGAGCAACCTATTAACCTCCGACTACAACCACTATTTCCACCCTTACGCAGCCAAGCACATTGCCTACGGACCCGGATGGACCCGCCTGGACTTTGCCGGATGGCAAAGCCTGAGCGGCCAGGACAGCCACTCCAAAACGAACTGGTTCACGCAGCCGGTGGGGGAAGCCTCACGCGCCCGTATCTTCTACAACCCCAGCCGGAATCCGACCACTTTCGACCTGGGCAGCCGCACCTACCTGAACCTGGACCAAGTCCCCGTTGCAGGCAGCCTGACGCTGCAACCCTTCACCTCCATGATCCTGGTGGATAACGGAGCCGCAGCGCTCACACTGCTGAGCATTAGCCCGGCATTAATGGATGTGGACGATGCCGCCAACCTCACGCTGAGCGTGAGCGGTACCAGTTTCACCAATAACAGCGTGGTACGGTGGAACGGCAGCAACCGGCCGACCACCTTTATCAGCGACACCCGCCTGAGCGCGGCCATCGAGGCGGCGGACGTGAGTGTTTTGGGTGGTTTCCCGGTCACGGTTTACGACCCCGGTCCGGTACCCGCAGGGACGGAGACAGCCCCCATCTATTTCCACGTGGTGGAAGCGGTTTTCGAAGAGTATTTGCCGCTGATCGGCAGATGAGCGTCAGGACAGACTCAACAAGCGAAGAAAAAGATCTCACCACTAAGAACACAAAGATACACAAAGGAAAGAACGAATAAAAAAACTCACAGAAAGGATAAAAAGAGCTGTGGTGCACACTCTATCGAATATGGAATTGCAAGATAAAAGCCGGCCGTCTGGGAGATTGCTTTGACGGAAGAACTCCATCTCGCACCGACACAAAAATCCTATTCTTGATGTATGCAACAGAGCAATAAAAAACTATCCTAACATTGTCTAGGTAGATACGGCATACCTACGGAGAAATCGTCTGGATGGTGCCATCCGAGTTGTAGAACAACTCGGCGACCTTAATGGAACGCTTATAATCGATGCCGGAAAGGGAATCGTCATGGTAGAAAAGGTACCATTTCCCTTGAAATTGGACGATGGAGCCGTGGGTGGTCCAGCCGCGGACCGGATTGAGGACGTAGCCTCTGAACACAAACGGTCCCAAGGGACTCTGGCCGGTGGCATAGGCCATAAAGTGGGTATCACCGGTGGAGTAGGAAAGGTAATAGGTGTCCTTGTATTTATGCAGCCAGGAGGCTTCAAAGAACCGACGGTCATGATCTCCGGCCTTCAGGGGGTTTCCCTTCGCATCGACGATCGAAATCTCCCCCACGGGACCAGCGAAGCTGAGCATATCGGCGGATAATTTGGCGACCCGGGGACCCAAGGCAGGTTCCCCGTTGGCAGGTTCCACTCCGGCGGAGTCGTATGAGCCGGAGCTCCATTTTTCGAGCTGACCACCCCACAGGCCGCCAAAGTACATATAGGCCTGACCATCATCATCGATAAAGACTGCGGGGTCAATGCTGAAACTGCCGGCTATCGGCTCGGGTTGAGGAGTGAACGGTCCGGCGGGGGATTTGGAGACGGCCACACCGATGCGAAAGAGACCGGCGTGATCCTTAGCAGGGAAATACAAATAGTAGGTGTCATTCTTGAAGGCGGCATCGGGCGCCCACATTTGTTTTTCAGCCCAGGGGACGTTCTTGACGTTGAGGGCTTCCCCATGATCCACCGGTGGAGTTTGCATATTCTCCATGGAGAGGACATGGTAATCTTCCATATCATACTGGTCGCCATTTTGAGTGGAGGGGTTGTTATGGTCCAGATCATGAGACGGGTATATGTAGAGCTTATTCTCGAATACATGGGCGGACGGGTCGGCTGTAAAGATGGTGGTGATCAAAGGCTTTTTCATGAGGTTCACCGGGGTGGTTTCGGTAGAGGATTGGATCAAAGTATTTGAGGGCGTATCAACCGAAGTTGTTCCAACTTCAGGCCGAGCACAACTCATTAACACCCATGACATGGAAATGATTACGAAAAGACTGAAGATCCGGGATGCGCAATATCGTTTTGACATGCTCGTAAGGCCTCTTTTCCCTGCAGTTTTCCGGAAGGTCAAAGCAGCTCGACCTCCAGGGTGATTTTGGCGCTCAAGAATTCGCCCAACCGTTCCGCTTCAGTTTCCAAGGCCCGCCGGAGCGCCGCCGAAGGGCTGGAGAACATTTTCAATTTTACAACGGTTTGAGAGGCACGGCTTTTGAGTTCCCACGTGCCTTTCATGACCCCATCGAGCAGGACAACGGCGGAGATCCAACCCTGGGGACGGTAGACCAGTTTTTGGTAGGGCTGTGAAAGGATCGGTTCAATATCCCGGCCGCGGCCGATGCCGAGCACATAGGCATCGAAAAAGGGGAGCAGGATGACCGAACCGGTTAATTCGGATTTTTGCATCGATTCAAGATCTTCACGCAAGGCCAACGCCTGCCAGCCCTCCACCTCGACCGGTTCAAGTTCCGGCCTCAATGGATTGAAATAGTTCCCGGGCCGGGAGGACGCCTATTCCCCACCAGAGGGCGAATTCTTTCGGCGTGGCCGGACCGTAGGCATGCAGATAACGACGGGCAATTTCCTGCAGAGCGGGGTAAGGCTCGACGGGCTGCCAGTCCGCACACCAATGGCGAGGATTGACAAAGGTGACATTCTGACCCTGATTCGGGCCAAAGCAGAATTCACCTCTCCAGGCGGAGGGTTTCCACAGGGAGCCCCAAGTGGAGGATTGCAGGAATTTTTCTAATTCCGGAACGTCAAGATGCTTTGCAACCGCGGCGGCGAGTTGTTGACGGGTCAGGGGTTCGCTGCCAAGGACCTGCGGGATGGCAACGATAATGGCCTCATACTGCTCGGGGCTGATGCCGAAAAAGGTGAAATATTTCAACCAATTACGAGCCGCGTGCACGCTACGGGCGGCGACGTACAAGGGAAGGTCGGCGGCGGTGAGCAAATGCAAAGTGCCGCGCATGGCCCAGGTCTTGACGAGGGTCCGCTCCTGCCAGAGGGCGGAGCGGACATCCCGGGGGGTAAGGCCAATGACACGCGCCGCCAGAGCCATCTCGGCAGCGGACATGACCTGGGCCTGGATGCCGCAGGTGATTCTGGCAGCGTCGAGGAAATCCTGACGTTCGAGACGCGGAGAGATGCGGTGGCGGGATAACCGCCAGGCGTTCACCTGGGACCATTTTAGGGATATCAAGATTATGCCCTTTCTTTCCCTTTTGGCGGAATTTTTATTGGCTTCATCCTCATTAATATTATCTACCTTGACAATGCAACCTTTCAACCAGCGAAGAAAAGATATCACCACGAAGCCCTACCCGGCTTCGCCACCCTCCCCAAATAGCCCAAAAAACGGGCGATTTGGGGAGGGAGAAGACTCCCATTAGTAGTTACCAATAATAGACGAAGCAGCACTAACCGGTGTAAATTACCACTGTTTTTGCGACCAAATCGTGGAGGCCTTGTTTACGGCGGGTAAACTGAGTCACGGCGATATACACCAGAACAAGCAAGGGAATGATGGCAAACCCCAGGCGAAAGACCGGATTGGGGTCGTACCACATGGGAACAGGTATATTGTTGGTAAAGTGGGCCAGTTCCCAGGGCAGCATCATGATGAACGTCCGCACGATGGACTGCGGCAGGGAAATCCGGTCCCCGGTTTTACCATCCACAGTCTGCAGCTTTAGCAGGCGTTTGCCCAAAGTGGCCTTCCAGGAGGAGCTTTCAAACAAGATAAAGTAAAGCCAAACCGGGAGCGAGATGGTCAGGAAGGTGTAGGCTTCCGTGTGCCAACCCGATTTGAACCACTCTTCCGAACCAATGACAAGGTGACGGAGGGGCACAAAGAAGGCGAGCTGCAATACGGTCACAAGAAACAAGAAGACCAGCAGGCAGTCGATCAAATAGGCAAAGATACGGCGAAATATCGAAGCGTAATGCATGTTAAACCCCTCCCAGTCGTGCAGCCTGCCTAGAAACAAACCAATAGATCAACAAACCCAGCAAGAGCCAGCCAATTAACCCGATCAATCCAGATTCAGGCGCCCAGGAAGGATGGCCGACCCACCAAGAGGGGGCATTGTACTTGGTTACAAAAAACCAGCCAAGCAGACTGAACCCCAGGTTTATGCCAAGATGAATTCCATAAGGAAGCCACAGCGATTTTCCCGATTTCAAATACGCCACGCATAAAGACACGCCCCACAGGATGAAAGTGGCCATCCCAATAAGTATATTCAGAAACGAAAGGCCCTCATTCACCATCGATGCCAAATGTCCGAATCCCCATAGCAAAGAAGACAAGAAAATTGCCAGCCCGATAGCCTGCTTTTGACTTATCGAAGATAAAAAGAAGCCTCGGAAGACAAATTCCTCAATGGCGACCAATAAAACCATTTTCAATAAAGCGGTGAAAAAGTAAAATAGCAGGCCATTGAGCCAGCCTGGCCTGACTGCCAGGGTCGTCCAATCGCCGGCAAGTTGGGCGCCTAGAAAAAACAGCGGGATCACCAAGCCAATCAAAAGCCCGGTGACCAACCTGCCCGCCCATCCCCGGTTAAACCGACAACCCAGGTCCCATAACGATCGCCCCTGGCTTCTCCAACTCCAGACCGCTCCCAAGGGCAGCACCAGCACATAGGTTAAAGGGGACAACCAGGAAAAGGCGGGAAGAAGAACGGCCAGCCCCACCGCCAAAAGCCCGAGGATATATAAAAGAAGGGTTCTGTTTATTTTCATCGTATTCAACTCTAACTATCCGACAGTTGTGGATATTTTAATCATAAAAAGCTTTTTCACGATAGGCGCGGAGGCTCTAGCATCCGGCTTCCTGACCAATTTCGTTTTGTAACGACTGAAGTCGTTACTACAAGTTCACTAAGGAAGAACGACTGAAGTCGTTACTACGAGGTCACAATGGAAGAACGACTGAAGTCGTTACTACGAGGTCACGATGGAAGGACGACTGAAGTCGTTACTACGAAGTCACAATGGAAGAACGACTGAAGTCGTTACTACGAGTTTACATGGAAGAACGACTGAAGTCGTTACTACGAGTTCACAAGGGAAGAACGACTGAAGTCGTTACTACGGGGTCACAAGGAAGGAACGACTGAAGTCGTTACTACGGGGTCACAAGGAAGGAACGACTGAAGTCGTTACTACTTATGCGGTTTCCATCCTGGCGATGATACGCCATGCCAAAAGGGTGGCCCACCGAGATGGCTCTTTTTTCTGGCCAAATTCCCAGTCCTTCCAAGCTGTCCAAACCGACTCGAGCGTATAACGGCCTTGCTCGTCCATCTTGCTTTTCAATATCTTGAGCATGTCGAGCAAGCGCGGATCTTGCTTGAGCCAAGGGAACCTTGATAAGACATCCAGAACGTGCAGAAGGTCATACCAGATGAAGGGGACCTTGAGTTTACGAAAGTCGGCGCCCATGTAGAACATGTAGGGATGGCGGGTGAGGCTGGCTTCCCAACATTTGAGGAGAAGTCTCGGCCCCCAAGTGACTGGCCGGGCTATGGCGCCACTCTTCAATTACGGATAGGGCTTTCAGCATGGCCAGGTTCGCAAACGGGCAGGGGTCATCCTTACGCCCCGGGCCGCGGAATTTACCGAGTTCTTTTGAGACAGCGCAAGGCCAACCATTGTCACGGATCAGCCCAACGAGATGATCGACGGCAGCATGCACAGCCGGTTCATCTTTCAGACCGAATTTAGCCAGGGCATACACGAGGAGGGGCGCATCACACAGCGCCCAGGCGCCTTGATCCTGACCGGTACCGCCAAAGTGGGTGGGAATATTCACGGTGAGTTGGAAAGGACCTTCGGCGGACCGCTGTTCCACGATATGGGCAATGATCTCATCCATGCAGGGATCGCCGGCTTGGAGACCCAGATCGGCTATGAAAGTCAATTTGTGAAAGGGTTGGCCGGCGCTCTTATGGCTCGATATCACCGTCCACGGCCAGACGGATAGTTCGGCGAGGAGACTTTGTATATTCGCCTGCGCCAACATTGACTGGCGGGCGGACTCGACCCGGGGATCTTGTGCAGATCCTCCCAACAAATCGATCCTGGTGCGATAGGCCAGCCAAGGTTCGCCTTCGAGCAGCCATTCAACGGGAGGATTCATGGTCTTCACCCTTTTTCTTACAATCTACTCGGAAAAACTATTTGTTTATTATAAGTGCGAAAGCTTTCCTGCTTAGCGGGAGATTGCTTCCCTGCACTGCGCAGCCGCAGTGCGGGATGAGATCGGCAAAAGATGCCTCGTAACCTAACTATACGACAGTTTTGAATTATTTATAATAAAAAGCCTTATCAAGATAGTCGCGGAGGGCTCACGAACCCCCCAAAAACATAAAGGGCAGGCTAGTGCAGGCAGGACAGACCCTGGCCAATTACGTCCAGGAACGACTAAAGTCGTTACTACGGGTTCACAAAGGAAGAACGACTGAAGCCGTTACTACGAGTTCTCATATGGAAGGACGACTGAAGTCGTTACTACGAGTGCACAAAGGAAGAACGACTGAAGTCGTTACTACGAGTTCACAATGGAAGAACGACTGAAGTCGTTACTACGAGTATCCGACCGGCACTACAAGTACGTCCTGACCAGATAGATCGTGCCGACGACAAAGCCGAGGATGACGACCAATAGACGCAGCGTGGAGGGCTTGATGCGCCCGGCGATGCGGCCGCCGAGCGAGCCGCCCAGGAGGGCTCCCACGGCCATCACCAATCCGACAGGCCAATTGACCTTGCCAGAGAAGGCGAACAGGACGGCAGCGGTCACATTGGCGGCAAAGGCAATCACTTGTTTGAGGGCATTCAAGCGGGTCAAATTGTCATTGAGGACCAAGCCCAACACGGCGAGCATAATCACACTCAGCCCGGCGCCGAAATAACCGCCATAGATGGCACCCAGGAAGACCGGCAGAAAGATCCAATATTCAGAAGGGTGGCTGTCTTTGCCCTGTTCCAGGCGGCGGGAGAGCCAGTTCCGCAGGGGGTTTTGGACTGCAAGGAGGGCGGAAGCTGCCAGGATGAGGAAGGGGACGAGATTAGTGAATAGTTTTTCACTGGTTCGCAGAAGCAGGTAGCCGCCAACGAACCCGCCCAAGATGGCTGCCGGCAGGACGATCCACAGGCGTTTTTTCTGACCTTGAAGATCTTTGGATTGGGCCAGCGTCCCGCCGAGGAAGCCGGGGCAAAGGGCGACGGTATTGGTGACATTGGCCGAGACGGCCGGCAGACCGATGGCCAACAGAACCGGGAAAGTGATGAGGGTGCCTCCGCCGGCGAGGGCGTTAACCAATCCGGCGGCGAGGGCGGCAAGAGCGGCGAAGAGATAATTTACCAATGGCATGAAATATCCTTTTTGTGACGGTGATGGAGGGCGATTTGTCCATGAAAAACCGAAGACCGCCTCAAGACTGCATTATGGGTTGGAGGCGAGAGGCGGACATGATTCACCGGACTGCAGGCGCGAGTAAATAGCTGAAATATCGTCCGTGTATTTCAGGCACCAGACCGGGGTCGTTCTCAATGCTTCGACCAGGATCTTCTCTTCCTGGGTATCCAGGACGAGCAGGTTGAGGCCCTCTTCATCGAGGGCGACCTGCCAGCCAGGCCTGGCAGAGTGGACCCGGGTATACGCCTCATATTGAGCAGCGGTATAACCAGCCTGATGCATGCGGGCATCGATCCAGACCGGGCGAGAGGGCAGGGCAAAGATCAGGTAGCTGGAGAAGCCAAAATCATTCCACATGGGACCGGGCAATTCCGGATGGCCGGCCAACCATTCCACGGCGGCGACGGGCGTCGATGCGCTGAGGGCAGGGGGCGATTGCGGCCACCATTTCTCGCGGAGGCCGGGAAGAAGGCCAAGCGGCAAGAGCAGAAGGACAGCACCGATGACATAGTTCATGGTTGGGAAGGGGGCGCCAGCGCCACGGTCCAGCCAGCGATGGTCCCACTCCGAGAGGAGGTCAGCAGTCTGGATGACGAGCAGCAATTGGAACCAGATGATGAAGCGCATGCCAGACAAAGCCAGCCAGCCCAGTCCGAGGAACCAGACCCAATCGAGCAAGGAGAGTTTGCGAGGGGATAAAGCTGCCAGGAGCGGGAAAACCAGCAACCAGCCATAGAATAAATTCATGTGCCAGTCATCATTGGAAGGAGGCAACCACTCCGCGCTGACAGTGCGGATGTTGCCAGCATCCGTGAGGGTGGCCCAGATGCCGGCTCCGGCGGGATTGACCATGGCCGCAAGTATGGAAAGCACGGCTGCCAGTGCCAGGTGCTTGCGGCTGCCCTTGCCGAACAGGAGGGCAGAAAACTCCAGGACATAAATTAGAATGAATGAGCCGTGCAAGTTGGCCCAGAAAAGGCCGATGACGGGCAACCACCAGATACTTTTCTTCGCCACCTTTGTGCCAATCCTGCAGGATCAAGATCGTCAGGATGAACAAGGGAAAGGCAAATATCTGCGGGCGGACGGGCGGCCAATTGCGGCTGCTGGCCAGCAGCACGAATATGGTCAGGAGTGTGGCCAGTTTCGGACCGGAAAGGCGGCGCATAGCAGCCCACAAGAGTCCGAAGGTGGCCGCGATCAGCAGGCCGCGTAAGAAAATGGTCAACGGGACGCCCCCGACTTTATAGATCCCCCAAAAGAACACCCCTGCGAGCCAATCGGAGTAGACGACCGGCTGGCCGGCCCGGCTGGTGCTATAGGTATCGACGGTGGGGAGGCGGCCGGCCTGCAGGGTTTCCTGACCGACACGCAGGTTCCACCAATAGTCAGTGGGCATCAAGGAAAGGAGGAAAGAGAGGGTGAGAACGAAAAAGAGAGCGATGCCCAACCAGAGGAAGTCGTAACTTTTTTTGATGCGGACAGTATTCATGAGGCTTCTTTCCGGGAGGCGGTGAAAAATCCAGCTGATCCGTATCTACCTTGACAATGTCACATAAAAGATTTTTACCACGACGGTCACAAGGGGACACGAAGGTAAAAACACCAAGGAAGAAAAAAGATAAATATTCATTATTAGGTGCAAGAGAAGCTAATGTGACCTTGTCGAGCTAATTAGACAATGTACCATTTCAGCCAGCAAAGAAAAGATTTCACCACGACCCCGCTGAAGTGCGCCCCGCCAAGTACGCGGGACAGGCGGGGCAGGCGGACACAAAGAAGCACAAAGAAGAGCAACACATAAAGAAAGAGAGATCAAGAATAACTCGCAGAAAGGGAAAAAAACATAATCTAACATTGTCGAGGTAGGTACACTTAGCCTTGCTTCTTTTCTATCTTCGCCCAGGTATCTTTCAGGGTAACCGTGCGGTTGAAGACCAATTTCCCGGGGGCGGAATCCAGGTCCACGCAGAAATAGCCATTGCGCTCGAATTGGAATTTCTCACCGGGTTTGGCATCTGCCAGGGAGGGCTCGAGGAAGGAGTCCTGGAGAACTGTGAGAGAGGTGGGGTTGATGATGGTTTGAATGTCCTCGCTCATATCGGGTTCTTCGACCGTAAATAACTGCTCGTAAAGGCGGACTTCGGCGTTAATGCCGTGCGCGGCCGAGACCCAGTGGATGGTGGATTTGACCTTGCGCCCATCGGGGGCATCGCCGCCGCGAGTGGCCGGGTCGTAGGTGCAATGCACTGCTGAAATTTCGCCTGTAACAGGATCCCGGTCGACCGAGGTGCATTTAATAAAGTAGGCATAGCGGAGGCGGACTTCATTGCCCGGATACAACCTGAAATACTTGGGAGGAGGGGTTTCACGGAAATCATCCTGCTCGATGTAAATCACCTTCGAGAAGGGGATTTTGCGCGTACCGGCGTTTTCATCTTCGGGGTTGTTGACCGCGTCCATCCACTCGACCTGGTCGGCGGGGTAATTATCGATGACCAGTTTGAGGGGGTGCAGGACGGCCATGCGGCGAGGGGAGTGCTTATTCAAATCGTCGCGGACGATGGCCTCGAACTGGCCCATTTCCACCCAACTGTCATTATTCGTCTCCCCGACGGTGTCGATGAAATTTTGGATGGCCGCGGGGGTGACGCCGCGGCGGCGCAGGCCACGGAGGGTGGTGAGACGGGGATCATCCCAACCACTCACAATGCCGGTTTCCACCAGCTTGCGCAACTTGCGCTTGCTCATCATGGTGTAAGTGACATTGAGGCGCGAAAATTCGATCTGGCGGGATTTGAACTCACCCAGTTGTTCCAGGAACCACTCATACAGCGGCCGGTGGATGATGTATTCGTTCGAGCAGAGCGAGTGGGTGATCCCTTCCATGGAATCGTTCTGGCCATGCGACCAGTCGTACATGGGATAGATGCACCACTTATCGCCAGTGCGGTGGTGGGGGAGGCGCATGATGCGGTACATGACCGGGTCGCGCATGACCAGGTTGGGGTGAGACATGTCAATCCTGGCGCGCAGGACCCGACTGCCCTCGGGAAACTCACCGTTCTTCATGCGCTCGAGCAGGTCAAGATTTTCTTCCACCGAACGGTTCCGAAAGGGGGATTCGACTCCCGGTTTCAGGGCGGATTCATTGTCCTTCCATTTTGTCCCACGGGGGAGCGTGCCGCGACCGGCACTCATTTCCTCGGGCGACTGGTCGTCGACATAGGCCAGGCCCTTCCTGACCAGGCGGACGGCCCATTCATACAACCGGTCGAAATAATCCGAGGCAAAAGTCACTTTGACCCACTGGATACCCAACCAACGGGCGTCCTCTTCGATGGCTTCCACGAATTCAGTCTCTTCCTTGGAAGGATTGGTATCGTCGAAACGCAGGACCAACTCGCCGCCGAAGGCTTTGGCGGTGTTGTAATCGATCAGGAAAGCCTTGACGTGGCCGATATGCAGATACCCATTCGGCTCAGGAGGCAGGCGGGTGCGGACGTAGTTGAAACGACCACTTTTCAGGTCCCGGGCGACCTCTTCGATGATGAAATTGGAAGGCCTTTCCCCGCCGGAGGCAGTCTTTTCGGAAGTTACTTTTTCAGGGGTATCCATAGGAGAATCCTTTTGGCGTATAATCCCGGCAAAGATTTAGACTGGAATTCCGTATTATAACAAGGAAAGCGAGTGAGGGCATGAAAGATACTCATACCGACTTCTTGGGAACCTATTTCAACAAGGATGTGGTCCTGCGGATCTCACAAGCCAGCAAGGTCCTGGCGTGGATCGTCCTGGTATTCTATGGGGTCCAATTATTACTGTCCATTGGAACGAACATTGTGCAAATCCTACAAGGGGCCTGGGTGGGGATGAGATTTATTGATGGATTCCAGAATTTCCTGTACATCTTCGAGCAACCGCTACACGGCGTGGTGTATTTCTTCGCATTGATGGGAGTCTCCCAACTGCTGCTGATCTTCCTGGACGTGGAGGATAACACCCGCCGGGCGGCCCGGCAGGGATGAATCCCAGCATTCGATAAGGGGATCGGTTCCCGGCCCTGTCAAATGTGGACAGGACGGGCGGCCCTTATGGTTGGGACATGAATTTGGACAATATAGCCTCTATGGATCAGAATGCGGGTTGTTTTCCGGCCATGAAACCTGTGGAAGGTATGGATCAGGCATTAAGACCCCCACCCTACCCTCCCCCGAGCAAAGGCTGAGTTTTTTCCAGGCAGAACGATTCCGGGGGAGGGAAATGAACTTCAAAAAAGGGGCGAGCGGGCAAAGAACGCCTCGCTCGCCCGCTTTTTTGAAGGTTCCTGCACAAATGTCCGATCTGTTCTGAAAATAGCCATCCATTTTCATTGTTGGCGGTGTAGGCCGTTCATGAAGACTTATGTCCGAAGACGAGCGGCTGGCAATGACACCAAAACGAAATGTTGTATAATAGGGCCATTATGAGCGCTTTTGTTCCCATTTTGTATTATTACGTCCGTCCCTGACCGTTGCTGCGGAGGGTTTGTCGCGCCTGCCGTGGCAGGCGCGTTTTTATTTTGGCATTATTGCCCAAATGGAGGCCTTTATGGATATTGACGAACAAGTGGCCTTGTTGATGCAAGGCACCGAATACGGCGATGAAGAACTTAAGAAGAACATGGCTATTCAACTGCGCCTACGACTGATGGAGGCAGAGAATGAACACCGCCCGCTGCGGGTGTATTGCGGCTACGACCCGACTTCGACAGACCTGCACCTGGGCCATACCATCACCATGCGGAAACTACGCCAGTTCCAGGACCTGGGACACGAAGTGACGTTCCTGATCGGAAGCTATACGGCCCTGGTGGGTGACCCATCCGACCATAACCGAGCCCGCCCCATCCTGACACAGGAACAAGTGGCCAAGAATGCCGAGACCTATGCCGAGCAGGCTTTCCGGGTACTGGACCACCAAAAGACCAAGATCCGGTATAACGGCGAATGGTTATCGAAATTAACCCTGGTGGACCTCATCCGCCTGGGGCAGAATTTTACGGTCCAGCAATTCCTGGCCCGTGAAAACTTTGCCAAACGGCTGAAATCGGGGGAGCCGATTTACGTGCATGAGACCTTTTATGCCCTGATGCAGGGGTATGATGCAGTAGCGATGCAGACGGATGTCCAGGTGGGAGGAACGGACCAATTATTCAATATCATCGTGGCAGGGCGAAAACTGCAGGAAGCCCTGGGCCAGAAACCGCTGGTAGGCATCATCTGCGGAATCCTGCCGGGCACCGACGGCGTTGAAAGAATGTCGAAATCCACCGGCAACGTGGTCCCGATCAATACCACCGCCGAGGATATGTACGGCAAGGTGATGAGCGTGCCGGATATGGCCATGGGTAAGTATGCCCGCCTGGCGACGCGCTGGCTGCCCAGTGAAATCGAGAGCCTGGAAAAAGATGTGAGCGCCGGCAAGATCCATCCACGGGATGCCAAAATGAGACTGGCACGTGAAATCACCAGCATTTTTTACGGGGCCACCGACGCACAAGCGGCGGAAGAGGCATTCGTACGCCTATTCCAGCAAAAAGACGTGCCAGAGGAGATGCCTGAATACAAACTGGAGCCCAACCAAACCGTACTGGATGTGCTGGTGACGGCAGCCCTGGTGACCAGCAAATCCGAGGGACGGCGGCTGGTGGAGCAGAAGGGGGTGAAACTGGATGGAAAAGCGCTGGAGAAATTCGATGCGGTTTTTCCGCATCCAGGCGTGCTGCAAGTTGGAAAGAGGCGTTTTGTACGGGTGAAATGAGGAGAGGACTGCATCGAATTACGCGAATTAATATCTAAGAAAATCCCCGGCATTTCCAAAATGCCGGGGATTTTGATTCGATGGAATTTTTTACCTCAAAATATCCAAACTCCTGTCCGAAGACTTGAGAGTTACATTGAATTGCGCGAAAATATCTTGAAGCGGGAGATTGCTTCGGCAAAAGACGCCTCGCAATGACAAATCATAAGATATTCTATTAATTTCCGGATAGACCCTTAAGAAATCCCCGGCATTTCCAAAATGCCGGGGATTTTGATTCGATGGAGATGTGTCAGTCAGGGCGTGGTGGCCGTTTCAAGCAGGTTTTGACCGATATAGGCGGCCCAAGCTTTGTCGTTAGCCTCCAATAGGACCACCACCGCAAGGGGCGAACCCTGCCAAGCGGGTGAAGTACCAGCGATAGACCATGAAACGGTCTTTTCGCCCTGGAGGACGCCTCCGCTCCACTGCCAGTAGGGCTGGCCTGTGACCATTAATTTTTGTACTTCTTCCCTGACGCCATTCGCGGGCATGGCAGTGACCGGGCCGGAGGAAGCAGGCAGGACAACCCAACCTTGCGAGGGGGTCTTGACGGAGAGGGCCAGGCGAGGGGCGGGCCGGAGGCCGGTGTTGCTCATCGCAGCGGCAGCGAGTGCCAACTGGAGCGGACTGAGGCTCAATGGATCGCCTGGTTTTGAGGCGATGGCCACGGGGAGACGCAGGTCCGGGGTGGTGTAGAAACCCAGGTCGGTATAGAGCTGGCGGAGTTTTTCCGAGGGTGATTGGCCGGTGAGGCCGGCTGCACGCAAGAAGGGTTGGAGGATATCGCCGAGGGGGTAGAGACTCTGGGCGGCACGATCGAGCAAGGGTGAGTGCGGATCGGCCAGCAGGGCTGCGGCCTGCGACTCCAACAGGTTGGGATCGTAAGTGGGATGGGAAGCCATGGCGAGGATCTCGCCACTGCCGGCATTCAGCAAGACGACAGCCCCAATGTGTTTCCCGAGCAAGAAATCAGCATGCTCCTGCAGGGAAAGATCGAGGCCCAAGCGGACATCCAGCCCGGGGGGCGGCTGCCCATAAACCAAATGGTCCCACCAGATGCTGCTGGCGGGGTTGCCCTGCAAGCCGCGTAAATAAGGATCGAGGGAGGCTTCCAAGCCGGCCTGACCGTAAACGGGATGCGTATAGCCAGTAATCGAGCCCAGTTGGGGGTAAAGATAAACGCGGGAGTAATTGCTTGAACTGCCTTCAGAGAGATTAATGGAGATGCCGTCACGGTCCACCAAGCTGCCGCGCTTGACGAACCTATCGGAGATGGAACGGCGGGCATTGTCGGTGCGGGCCAACAAGACGGGACCACGCACGACGGCCCACCAAGCATTCGTAACGGCCAGGGCAGACAGTCCCAGACCGATCAAGGCGGCGAGAATCAGATAAGGCTGGGGCGAAGGCAAGGGGGCGGGTTCATCTTCGGGCTGACTGGAGATAAAAAGGAGGAGCAGCAGCGCCAGCATACAGGTCAAAAGTGACGAACCACCGTAAGAGACGAACGGCAGCGTCACGCCAGTGAGCGGAAGAAGACGTATATTTCCACCGATGATGAGGATGGATTGGGCGCCGATATAGGCCGACAATCCGGCGGCCAGGATGCGACGAAAATTATCGGGGGCACGCAAGGCTGCCCGCAGCCCCCGGGCGACAAAGAAGCCAACCAGCGCCAACAGCCCCAAAGACCCGACCAGGCCGGTTTCTTCGGCTATGGAGGTAAAGATAAAGTCTGAGATAGCGACCGGAACCAGAGCGGGACTGCCCAGACCGGGCCCGCGCCCGGAGGTCCCACCGTTGGCAACGGCCATGAGGGATTGAACGATCTGGAAGGACCGACCGGAGGGATCGAGCCATGGATTTATCCAGGCTTCCACCCGCAGACGGACCACATCGAAAAGAAAATATCCGGCGATACCGGCAATGGCAAGCCCAATTAAACTAACCAGGAGAATGCGTTTTTTACCGGAAGCGACGAACAGGATGATCGTGTAAAGAAAAATGAATATGAAAGATGTGCCGAGGTCACGTTGAACGGCGAGGAGCAGCAATGCCACGCCCATGACAATAGCAGTGGGGGCAAGCAGCGGCAACGGCCTGAGGCTGAGGGGCAGACGGTCAGCAAGATAAGCGGCCAGATAAATAATCAGAAGAAGTTTGAGCGGTTCAGAGGGTTGCAGATAAATCCCACAGCAGCCCAACCAGGCACGTTCATACCCACCGCCAGGATCCGTGCCAAAAACGAGCGTCAGGGCGGTGAGCAGCAGTCCGCCGGTCAACCAGACGTATTTGTAGCGACGCAGGAAACGTAAATCCGGAGAAAGACGGAGGCCAACCAAAAAGATCAGCCCACAAACCAACAGCCAAAGCGTTTGGCGAAACCCAAAAGCAGGGACGAGGCGATAGATGGTGAGGATGCCCCAACCGGTCAGAAGGGAAGCCAAAGGGAGGAGGTAGGGATCGGCATCCGGCAGGCGACGACGAGCAACCAAATTGGCGAAAAATATCACCACCGCCCAAACGGCAAACCCCAGCCACTGCGTCCAGCGGTATTCCACGTCCCAGGAACGGGCGCGGGCCGCCGGAGCAAGGGTGAGGATGAGCGAGTACAAGAATAAAAAGGCACCTGCCAGGAGGAGAAGGCGGGATTGAATTTGGTGGGATGTTGGCAGGCTTCTCTGCAGTTTCATTTGAGGTATTTTTTTACCAGCAGCTCCAGGTCCTGGCGAGTCCCGGGCGGCACGGCAGCCGGATCGGTGATAATGGCGGTAGCCATGGCATCCACACACGCACAGGAGCGGGCGGGGTCCAGATCTTTTACCAAAGTGCGGACAGCCTGCTGGGCGAGGGTGGTATTCTGGTTCAAGATCCTGACGACCATTTCCACGGTCACCGGAGCTTCGCTCACATGCCACACATCGTAGTCGGTAATATGAGCCATGACGGCATAGCACATCTCGGCCTCGCGAGCGAGGAAAGCTTCAGGAGCGGATGGTCATGCCGATGACGGACATACCCCAGGCGCGGAAGGTATTGGATTCGGCCCTGGTGGAGAAACGCGGTCCCTCGATGATAATGAAAGCGCCGCCATGATGGACCGTCGCCCCGGTCAGCCTGACCGAGTTTTCCAGCGCAGCCGAAAGGTCCGGGCAGAACGGGTCGGCCACGCCGGCGTGAGCCACCAAGCCCTTGCCGAAGAAGGTTTGAGGGCGACCTTTTGTATTGTCAAAGAGCTGGTCGGGAATGACGATATGACCGGGTGCATAATCCTCGCGGAGGGAGCCGCAGGCGTTAATACTGACCACGCGTTCTGCTCCGAGCGATTTGAGGGCATAAATGTTGGCCCGATAGGGCACCTCAGTGGGCATAATGTGGTGGCCAAGACCGTGCCTGGCGAGGAAAGCAACGCGTTTGCCTTCCAAGGTTCCGACCACGATGGGCGCGGAGGTCTTGCCGAAGGGTGTTTTGAGATCATATTCCTTCGTGTCGGTCAGACCTGACATCGTATAGAGGCCCGAACCGCCGATGATGGCAAGGATAATGTTTTCAGACATAGGTAAAGCCTTTCTAGTAATCAACCCCTTTTGCCCCGGCCAGGATGAAAAACCGAGCTATTATTCGATTCTTTTCAGGTTATTTTTCGTAGGCGAGGTGAGGATATCACCGGGAAGGGAGATGGAGATACGGGTATCACCGCAACAGAATTCATCCCCGGAAATGACAACAGTTGGTAAAGTCAGCACTTCCTCGTTCAGCAGGGTGCCATTGGTTGAACTCAAATCCTCCAACCACCACTGGTTATGATGGTAGCTCAGGCGGGCATGACGGGATGAAATAGTATCATCTTCCAAAGCGCATTCACAAGCCGGGTTACGACCGATGGTCACTTCAGCCCGGACGAAATTCCGGACCTGCGGAGCCATTCCGCCTCTAACGATGGTCAGGCTGAGGGGAGGAATATTATGGGCTGCAAGGGATGTGCCCTGTAATTTGATGTCCCGCCAGAGACTAATGAAAGCCCAAGCTAAAAATGCATACAGACTGATGGTCAGCAGGAGGCGCAGGACAAGGACGACAGGCCCACTCATTCGATCTGATCTTCTTTTCTAATGATCGCAGTCGGCCTGTCAGCGGAGATGGTAGAGGAACGCTCGGTCTGCCCATCGTTGGCCACGCGCCCGGTGGGGACATCCTGGCCGAAGATAAGGGTGATCCCTGCAAGAGAGATCACATCACCCGGATAGAGGACAGACTGGTTCGTACGCTGGCCGTTGACAAAGGTCCCGCCGGATGAATTCAGGTCAAAAAGGACGAAGTGGTCCTTGACGATGCGCAATTGAGCATGAGCGCGGGAGACGCGGGGTCATCAATGACGATGTGATTATCCAAACGGCGGCCGATGTTGATCACCGAACGGTTGAGCTGGACGATCTGGGTGCCTCCAATGATCAGGAAAGCATTACTGGGGACTTTTTCTGAAGCAGAGGCAGAGGGAGTTTCGGGAGGCATCCCGCGGGTCTCGCCGATGGATTGATCGGTAAAGGAGACCAGAATACGCATTTCATCCTCGGCCATATTCGTATCGGCGGTAGCGGTTACCGTCGGTTTGGCCGAGAATTGAAAACCGGCTTCGTTCCCAGCAGTGTACAAGACTTTGGCCAGTTCTTCGAAAAGGCGCGGGTTGGCATGCCAGCGGGTAAGGGTGGACGGGTGTGCCACAATCATATAGATATTGGGGGCCTGGGTAGTGCCACTTTTCTTTTTCAGATGGTCGTGCATGGCTACGGCCAAGCGGTGAGCAATACCGTCTTCCACCTTATAACCAGGCAGGTATTTCAGTAAATGGACTTCCAGGAGAGACTGTAAGTGGGATTCAAAATCGTCGAGGGTGGCCATGTGTGAAGTAATTATAGAAGGGAGAGGGGGATTTTGCAAGTCCAACAGGCGGGGTGGGCAGAGCTGCCGCAAATATCCCGAGGCTGGCTGGCTCATCGCCTGCCCCGACTTTAGGAAAGCCGTGCTGAGGTGCGGACATGACATCGGACATACCAATAATCAGGTTTGAGTTCTCTTCTCCGGCAATATTCAGCACACAAAAGCGTCTGGCACGACCATGGAGAGGAATTCGGCCCTCACCCCTGCCCTCAGCCTACGGCATGCTGCGCGATCCCGAATTTTCCAGACTTTTTTCAGTTGAGATGCCTGCGGGAGAGGGGATTTGAATGTCAAAAACAGATGGAGCGGGGAAAAGCACCTGCTCCATCTGTTTTTTGCCGATTCTTTGTTTTGACAGTATTCTGCAAAACGTCCGGTCTTTTGTCCGAAGGGTGGCAACAGGGAAGGATAAAAAATGAGTTCAGAAAGGATATGAAAAAGAACGGAGACTACCATACCCGGTAGTCTCCGAAGGATTTATTCACCTGAGGCGGCGGAAAAATACGCTCCCGCCCCATCCCGGCCAACAAATGACCTAAACAGGCTGCCCGCAGTTGGGGCAATATTTCTCGTCGTGGACGATCACGTAGCCGCAATTGTTACAGGTTTTCGGCTGGGCCTTCCCAAGAGGGGCACCACAGGCAATACAGGCGGACTCACCCACAGGGTTAGCGGTTTCACAATATTCGCAGACAACACTGGAGAGACGTTCAGATAACTGCAGGCTGGCTCCGGCCATATTAACGACTTTGGCGACAATTTGCCAAATCTTCTCGGTCAACTGCAGATTGCTTACATCTTGAGCAATATCATCCAGCCGCCCCAACAGGTTCAGGGGGTTCATTAAAGCCGCAATAGCGGTCTGCCCCAGACTGGCAGCGACGCCGAGCCATTGCTGTTGGCCGACCTGAACCATGACGCCATCTTCAATTTGCTGGATGTTGACGGTGAGGGCGGTCTTTCCACCGGAATGGGACCACTGGGAGGAGGCAATCTGGACGGTCAAATTCCCGTTGCCGCCGAGAAGCTGGGTTTGCAGATTGCCCTGGTTAAATTCAGCCATTAGGGCCTGGGCTACATCGCCGGGAGTAAGGTTGCCGTGAAATATGCGTCTGTCCATATGATTTAGATTATAATCGTTTTGCCCTAGCGGGCAAATATCCATTGTGAACGAAACCTCGATCACCTATAATTACGAGAAATCTCCCCTATAAGTTGCGATAAATGCGCCCATTCCTCAAAACCGGATCCCAATTTCTGCTCTTTTTTGGATCATTAAGCCTGCTTTTCACGCGCTTCTCCTGGTCTGCCTCTTCCGCAAAGCAGGCAGCCGAGCCTACTCCCACCGCAACATCCGTCCCCAACCGGGCGTTCATCACGGTCACCTATATCGAGCCGATCAACGTGCGAGCGGGACCGGGTTCTTTTGATTATCCCGTTATTGGATCACTCCCTGTCGGGGGGACTGCCACGGCGGTCGGCCGTTCTCCAGCCGGAGAATGGGTCCAAATCGAATTTCCCGGAGGGGCGCGGGGGGTCGGGTGGGTGTATGCCGCCAATGTCAGTCTCTCCGCAAACGCGCTCCTGCCGGTGGTGGAGCCACCTCCCACCGCCGTGCCGGCCACGACCGCGACGGTCAACCCGACCTTTGCGGCGGCTCTTCAAACTGCGCCCACCTCCACACGACTGCCAACTTTTACGGCACCGCCACCGCTGGTGATCCCCACTTATGTAAACGCCGGCGCCACGACGCGCGGCAGGATCCAAACAGGCTGGATCATCGTCGGGCTTGCCATAGCGGGCCTCCTGGGCGTGGCAATTGCCTCCCTGCGGCGGCGCTAACCGCTCCGGTACAGCACGAGTACTCATGACCCCACTGTCTGGTCACAGAAAATTCTGGTTGCGATTATTCGGCCTGGCGGAAATCACCGGCCTGGCGGTCATCTTGTCCTTATTCAGCCTGCCCGCCGACAGAGTGAAAGCCCAACAACCGACCGGATCAATACCAACCGTCACCGGCACCCCGGCTGGCCCTTTCGTGACGGTGTATTCCGATCAAAACGAGATCGGCGTTTATGGCGGCCCCAGTTTTGACAGTTACCCCCAAATCGGCATCCTGGTATCAGGCCAGACCGCACCGGCACTGGGTTACTCGACCGACGATAAATGGATCCAAATTGTGTACATGGGAGTCCAAGGCGGGAAAGGCTGGATCTATGCGCCGTACGTCTCGATCTCGACGGGAACTCTGCCCAGGGTCGATTCACCTCCGACAGCCACTCCAGCCACCACGCCGACGCTCGACCCCACTTACGTGGCGGCTTTTGGATCAACGCTAGAGCCGACCCAATTAGCCACCTTTACATCCCCGGGTTCAATAAACATACCCACTTTTGCAGCAGCAACCACCAGCGC
Organism: uncultured Chloroflexia bacterium; assembly: GCA_963831885.1. Lineage (GTDB taxonomy): Bacteria > Chloroflexota > Anaerolineae > Anaerolineales > Villigracilaceae > UBA877. The sequence continues at coordinate 330,116 of CAWHSJ010000011.1, forward strand.
CTCAAAAGTGCCTTATGGTCTCATTATTTTTAGCCTGATATTAATCGGGATCCTGGGTGCGATCGTTTCCTTCCTACGCGGAAGCCGATAACAGGCTCAGAGCGCCTAACAAGCCCTCGCTCCGGGCGGCGAACGCAGTTTTGTCGGGGATTCCTAGTCCAGCAACAGATAAAAAAAAGAGGCCGGAAACTCCGGCCTCGATCGATCTTCTTTCCGCTTAGTTTTCACTGGATCCGCAGTCACCGCCTTCACACGAACAAGCGGGGGCGGTATTGGGATTTTCCACCAGAAAGCCCTTGCCGCGTTCATCGTCGATATAGTCCACGGTCGCGCCCAGCATATACTGCATCGAAACTTCGTCCACGACAATCTTCAGCCCTTCACTTTCGAAGGTCGAATCAGTCTCAGCGGGTTTGCTTTCGAGCCCCATGCCATACTCGAAGCCGGAGCAACCCCGGCCTGAGATATAGATCCGCAGGGCGTAGCTTTCATCCAGGTTGCGCTGCTTGATCAGCTCACGCACTATCACGGCAGCTGCTGGAGTAATGGAGACGGTCTGAGTCTGTACCTGAGTCTGTACCAATGTTGTCATTCGATCCTCTTTCTGAAATAAAAAGTATGAAGCATTGTAACAGGATTGAACCGTTTGTCAAATTAAAAGGCTTTTGTTTTTGTAAGGAGTAATACTATTATCGAGATGAGAAAACTCCCTGTGCCAGGTCCTTGTGAAGAAAAAAACTTAACTACCCGACCGTTTTGAATTATAAATTATGAAAAGCCTTATCACGATGGTCGCAAGGGCTCATCCACCTCTTAGAAGTACAAAGGGGGCAGCCAGGGTGTTGCGCGAAGCCCACGGATCCCTGACGAATTATGTCTAGTAACAACTGAAGTCGTTACTACGAGTTCGCAATGCAGGAACGACTGAAGTCGTTACTACGAGTTCGCAATGCAGGAACGACTGAAGTCGTTACTACGAGTTCACAATGCAGGAACGACTGAAGTCGTTAATACGAGTACACAATGCAGGAACGACTTAAGTCGTTAATACGAGTACACAATGCAGGAACGACTAAAGTCGTTACTACGAGTTCGCAATGCAGGAACGACTAAAGTCGTTACTACGAGTTCACAAGGGAAGAACGACTGAAGTCGTTACTACGGGTTCACGATGGAAGAACGACTGAAGTCGTTACTACGAGTTCGCAATGCAGGAACGACTAAAGTCGTTACTACGTTTTTGTTTACCCAAAGTGCCGGGTAGCTAGAAATAATTGTAAATACCCTATTCCAATAAAGAAGCAGTATAATCCCGCCAGTCATTCCCTATTGTTGAGGAGATTTACATGCGCAAGTTCGGCCCGGTACTTATCCTTCTGAGCCTGATGATCCTGGTGCTTTCAGCCTGCGGAGGAAAAGCAGCTGACCCGGCAGCAAAGGCTGTGGAAAATTATCTTAATGCACTGGTCAACAAGGACGCCACCCGGCTATCCGCCCTTTCCTGTGCGGATTGGGAATCGAACGCGCTGCTCGAGTTGGATTCGCTCCAGGCAGTAAAAACCCGCCTGGACGGCCTGACCTGCCAGACAGCCGGCAAGAATGGAACGACCAGCGATGTTAATTGTACGGGGAAAATCCTAGCAACCTATAATAATGAAGACCAGACACTCGACCTATCGGTGCGGACTTATTTAGTAGATCAGCAGGGGGGTGAATACCTGGTGTGCGGTTACAAATGAAATCCCGGCTCTTCACGCGTGAGAATCTGTGGGCACTGCTTTTTTGCATCATCCTGGTTAGCCTCGTCATTTTAACAGCCAGCAGCACTCCCACCTGGATCTACCAGGGCTTTTAATGACCCTGACATTCATTCTCATTTCCATCGTCGTAGCTGCGATCCTGGGGTTACAGGCGCGCAACCGCTGGCGGCTGCCTTTACTACTCATTATCAGCACACTGGCGGTTTATGCACTCCAACCGGCCCTGCCAGTGCGCGGGCTGGACTTCTGGATGCCGACCGTCACCCTGGCATTGACCGTCCTGGCATGGACCCTGACGACTCCACGCGAGCAGCGAAACTGGCAGGCCAACTGGTCCACTGCGGCCATTTTAAGCGGAATCATTTTGCTGCTCGGCCTCAGCCGATATCTTGGATTCGCCCTGCCGTTGACGGCTTCGCCTCCACCGCAATTCCTGCAGATCCTCTTCTGCCTGGCGGCCGTCATTTTGCTGGCTTTCGTCCTGGCGCGTTTTACGAAACCGGGCAAAGCCATTCTAACGGCGGCGTTCATTTTTATCCTGCTGATATTTATTATTTTGAAACTGCCGGCACTATCGGTACTGGCCAGCGTGGGACTGCGAAACCTGAACCACCAATCGGTCAAACTGGCTTCGCCGGTGGATTTACGCTGGCTGGGATTTTCCTACATCGCGTTCCGTTTCTTACACACCATCCGTGACCGCCAAAGCGGGCGCTTACCGGTAGTATCGCTGGCAGAGTACGTAGTCTATATCATCTTCTTTCCGGCGCTGACCGCAGGCCCGATCGACCGGATCGAGCGTTTTATCGGAGACCTGCGCCGCCCGGCGGCATTGACCGCCGAGGATATGGGGACCGCAGGGAAACGCCTTGCCACCGGACTGTTCAAGAAATTCGCGGTTGCCGACGGGCTGGCCCTGATCGCGTTGAATGCCACCAATGCGCTACAGGTCCGCGCGGGGGGATGGGGATGGGTACTGCTGTATGCTTATTCCCTGCAGATCTTTTTCGATTTCAGCGGCTATACCGATATAGCCATAGGGTTGGGGCGGCTGCTCGGGTTCAAACTTCCGGAAAATTTCAATTCGCCCTATCTGAAGCCGAACCTGACCCAGTTCTGGAATAACTGGCATATGACCCTGACGCAGTGGTTCCGGGCGTATTTCTTCAACCCGCTGACACGGTGGCTGCGCTCCAGGAAGAAGGCGGTGCCCATTCCGATCGTAATACTAATTACCCAATTAGCCACGATGGTGCTGATCGGCCTGTGGCACGGGATTACCTGGAATTTCGTCCTGTGGGGCCTGTGGCATGGAATAGGACTTTTCCTGCACAACCGCTGGTCTGACCTGACCAAGGCACGTTTTGCGACCCTGGCAACGGGCACCCAGAAGGTGTTGAACGGCGGCGGGGCGCTGCTGAACTTCCATTTTGTCGCGCTCGGGTGGGTCTTTTTTGCCCTGCCAGACCCATCCATTTCGTTTCATTTCTTAAAGGTGCTGTTTTAACCGGCCGGAACCATGAAATTATCGCCCATCCTTATCGTCCCATGCTTGTTTATTCTAGCCGCCTGCAGTCCGAGGGCGGCTGACGAGTACAGAGACTCCGACTCCAACCGCCACTTTACCCGTGCCGTCTGTTACGGGAACGGCCACTTTGACCCCGACCATCACACCCACGCCACTCCATTCACCGACCGTGACGCCCACACCGACGGCGGATACACGCTTACTGCCGCGGGCGTGGGGCTCCTGGCCAATCATCCCCAAGGCCAGCGCGCGAGCGATCCAAATTTACCAACAAGGGCAAAGGATGGGACTCTGCGGCGCATACTTTTTCGGTCGTGGGGGACTGCCAAAGCATGCCGGACGTTTTCATGGGAATTTTCGGCACCGACCGAAACCCGATCGGCGCAGATTCGCCGGACCTGCTCGAGACGATCCGCCTGTTTCACGATTCGTTCAACCACGACAGCGCGGCGGTCAGGGACGGTTTGAGCGCGCCCTCGGCGCTCGATCCGCTGTGGGCGGATACCAGCCGCTGCAATTCCACGGAAAGCCCGGTGGCGTGCGAACTACGCCTGTACAAGCCGGCCATCGTTTTCATCAACCTGGGGACGAACTGGAAGGCCGGCGCCTCGGCGGATGCGTACGAGACCTATCTACGGAAGATCGTGGACCTCGTCATCGCGGCCGGCTCGGTGCCCATTCTCACCAATAAAGCCGATAACGTGGAGGGCGACCACAGCCTCAACCTGGCCACGGCCAAAGTGGCCTACGACTATGACATCCCCATGATGAATTTCTGGCTGGCTTCCGATCCGTTGCCCAACCACGGCCTGGACCCAGAGCGGAATAATATTTACCTGACGCCCGCCGGATGGGACAGGCGCAACAATGTGGCCCTGCGCACCCTTAATTCCGTTTGGCGAGGCCTAGAGGCTGCCACCCCATGAGCCCAATGACACCAAAATTCCTGCGCAATGTAGTCCTTAAAGGCCTGATCCTGTTCCTTCTGCTTGACCTGGCCTTTGCCGCTCTCAACCCCTCGTGGCTGGGTAAGATTTCGTTGTACAACCATCTTTTTCCCGGGAGGGAGCGCTTTCCTTTCGGGGAGGATTCAGCCCAATCGTACAACCTGAGCCTTTTTGACCTGGAGGCAATGTTTGCGTCCCACACGATCACAGCCGGACCGAAACCGGCGGATGAATATCTGGTGATCGTCGTGGGCGACTCATCCACGTGGGGGACGCTCCTGCGTCCGGAGGAGACCTTGGCGGGTCAATTGGAGGGGGCGAATATGAGAATGTGCGGGATGGTTGTACGAGTCTACAACCTGGGTTACCCGACCATCTCGCTGACCAAAGACCTGATGGTGCTGGATTATGCAATGCGTTACCAGCCGGACCTGATCCTCTGGCCCCTGACCCTGGAAGCATTCCCGGCCGATAAACAGTTGAGCTCACCCATCGTGGCCAACAATGCCAAACGGGTGGATGACCTTATCAGCCGATATGGCCTGTCGCTTGACCCCAATGACGCCTCGCTGGTCCGCCCCGGATTTTTCGGCCGGAGTCTCATCGGTCAACGCCGGGCCCTGGCAGACCTGTTCCGACTGCAGATGTACGGAGTATTATGGGCGGCCACGGGCATCGACCAAACTTATCCGGCAGATTATGCGCCGGCACAGATCAATTACAATACGGATGTCACCTTTCACGGGATGCAACCACCGGACTTGAATGAAAGCCAATTAGCCTTCGATGTGCTGGAAGCAGGATTGCGGGCCGCCGGGGGCGTACCCGTGCTGCTGGTCAACGAACCGATCCTGATCAGCAGCGGGGAAAACAGCGACCTCCGGTATAATTTCTTTTACCCGCGCTGGGCTTACGACCAGTACCGGCTGATGATGGACGAAAAAGCAAAAGCCAACGGTTGGAATACCCTTGACCTGTGGAACCTCCTGCCGGCAGATCAATTCACCAACAGCGCCATCCACCTGACGCCTGCCGGAGAATCCAGCATGGCCGAGGCGGTGAAACAGGCGATTTTACAGCAGAGCTGTCGATGATGAAACGAACCTTCTTACTGGTAATTCTCCTGATCTCAGGGCTTTCCGCATGCGAGGCTCCAGCCTGGGGAAGACTGCCGACCAATCCCCAAGTGGCCATGCCCATCCCGCCCCCAGAAATATTTCCATCTGCAACGGTTAACAGCGCGCCTTCCGCCATCAAGGCCACTCAGCCTCCGGCTGAAGCGGCTACAGCAGCTTCAACGCCTGCGCCTCCCACGCCTACACTAGCGCCAGAGGCGTGGAAATCCATGCCGGTGGTCCCACAGGTTTCCGAGCGCATGGTGGAGATATATCGAGCCGGACTGGCGGCAGGACACGACCCGACCCATTTTTCCAAGATCGGCGACTGCCAGAATATCACCACCTATTTCCTGGCGGATTTCGACCATCCCAATAACTACCGCCTAGGCCCGACCTATGCCACCCTTCAGTCCACCATTGACCACTTTGCCGGGTCGTGGTCACGGGAAAGCCTGGCGGTCAAGGGCGGATTAAATGTCGCCGCGGCCATGAATCCTTTCTGGGCCAACCCAAAGCAGTGCAAGCCCAACGAAACCCCGCTGGCCTGCGAGCTGCGAGTCTATAACCCGGGCATTGTGACCATCAGCATGGAAGAATCCTGGTCGGGAGACATCGGCAAATACGACTCCTATTTGCGCAAGATCGTCGAATATGTCCTTTCCCAGAACGTAGTGCCGATCCTGGCCACCCGAGCTGAACCTGAAAATAGCACGCTGAGCATCAATGCCACGGTGGCCCGCATCGCTTACGATTACCAGGTGCCCCTGTGGAATTTCTGGGCCGCAGCGTATCCGCTGCCCTCGCATGGCCTGACCGCGGACGGTTTCCACCTGACCCAGGCCCGCTATTTTTTTGACGACCCCGCCCGAATGCAAGCCGGCTGGCCATGGCGGAACCTGACCGCCTTGCAGGTCATCGATGCCGTCTATCGAAGAGTGAGCGGACAGCCCTGACCGGCCGCTTCTATTTTATGAAGAAAGCCCTTTTATTGCTTAGAGCGCTTATCAAGCCCTCGCTGCGGGCGGCGGCCCCGCCGCCGTCCTCGGCAGCGAACGCAGTTTTGTTAGTGAGTATCATTCTCCTTGCATTATTGGCGGCGTGTGAGGCTGCACCGAAGCCGAGCGAAACGCCCGTCCCTTCCGCTGCGACGGTCATAGCCAGCCTGGCTCCAACATCATCCCCTACGATCGTCCCTACGGAAACGCAGGCTCCGCCGGCCAGCAGTACGGCTGATTTGCGCCTGCCGCCAGAAAGATGGCAGGAATGGCCGGTCATCCCGGAACGGGTAAGCGCCAGGACAAGCGCAATTTACCAGCGCGGACAAGAACTAGGCAACAATCCAGCGGCATTTTCCAAAATAGGTGATTGCGAATCCACGCCGACATGGTTCCTGGGAGCTTTTGATGAAAAGCCGAGCGATTATTCCCTGGGAAAATATGCCGACCTGCAGGCAGTCATCGAGGCTTTTCACGGTTCCTATGGGAGGACCAGCCTGGCGGCCGGACGAGGTTTCAGCTCTGCCAATGCGCTGACACCCCTGTGGGCAGACAGGACTGCCTGCGAAGCAAATGAAACCCCACTGGCCTGTGAACTGAGGGTAAACCGACCTGCGTTTGCGTTGATCATGCTGGGGACGAACGATGTTTATCACCAGGACACCTTCGAGAGCAATATGCGCACCATCTTGGATTCCCTGATCCAGAAGGGTGTTGTGCCGATCCTGGCAACCAAGGCGGACAACCTCGAAGGCGACCAAGCTATTAATGCTACAATTGCACGCTTGGCCTATGAATACGACCTGCCCTTATGGAATTTTTGGCTGGCCGTCCAGCCCCTACCGGCGCATGGATTGCAGCCGGACGGGTCACACCTCACGTGGGCCGGACCATACTTTGACGATCCGGTGCGGATGAAGTCGGCCTGGCCGTGGCGCAACCTGACCGGCCTACAAGTGCTAGATGAGGTCTGGCGGAGTGTGACAGGCCAGCAGTAAGGCATGTGATCAATCGCGGGTAACCCCTTTTATGAAAAAAGTTCTTTCCATTCTCTTGCTGATATTCATTTTAAGTGCTTGCAGTCCGGCGATCGTCCCAACAACGACAGAACCGACCGTTCAGCACAGCCAGACGGATACGGCTGTCCCGCCACAAGAGACGATGGTCATCCCGACGCCGGTAGCGGACCCAACTGCGACCGCCGATACCCGCCTGCCGCCCGAACGCTGGCAAGAATGGCCGGTCATCCCGGCGGTCACCGGGCGGGCAATTGAAATCTACCGGACCGGCCTGAGCATGGGCCTGGACCCAGGCGCTTTTTCAAAAGCGGGAGATTGCCAGAGCGTCAAAGCGGCGTTCATGGGGTACCTTGACCTGGGTAATTACCCGGCGACCTTCAGAACCAATTATCCCGAACTCCAGGAAACGGTCGATCATTTCAAAGGCCACTTCAACACGGACGGCCAGGCAGTCAGAGGCGGATTCAATGCCGCTTCCATCCTTTCGCCGCTATGGGCCGATCCGCATGCCTGCCTGCCAGGTGAAAACCCCCTGGAATGCGAACTGCGCATCACGCGTCCAATCATCGTATTTGTCCGAATGGAAATCTGGTGGGATGGGCGCACGGCAGAGCAGTATGAAGTATTGATGCGGCGGATCCTGGATACCATTATCTCTCACGGGGCAGTGCCCATCCTGGCGACCAAGGCTGATAATGTGGAAGGCGACAACAGCCTCAACCTGACCACCACCAGGCTGGCATACGAATACGACTTGCCACTGTGGAATTTCTGGGCGGCGGTCCAGGATATGCCGGCACATGGGATGGAGACCAAACCACCTCACAATGATGGATTCCATATTTCGACAGCGGCCTGGAGCGTGCAAAGTTTTACCGGCTTGCAAGCGCTTGACAGCGTTTGGAGGGGGCTGGTGGCTGCCGGATCGATCGACTCGACCATCACTCCAACTGCAAGCGAGCCGACCAATCCCGGCGGACCACTCTCCGCCACCGGGCAGACTCCCGAGCCGACCCTGACAGCCACTGCGGGCCCAACCCCAGCGGGGGGCTCGGACCGAATTGTCTTTGGGATAGCGAGGCGGAAGGGCGAAGGATACCAATACGAGGGTGTGTACCTGCTCAACCTGGTTACCAGCCAAACGAGACAGATCTTCGGCGCAGATATCCAATTCCAATCTGCCTCGCCGGATGGAAAATACATCCTTGTCAGCCAGGGAACATCCCTTTACCGGACCAACGCGGACGGGGCATTTCCGATCCAATTCACCGATTCACTTTACGCTTTGGGAGACAGGGCGGCCACCTGGTTCCCGGATGGGCAGATAGCAGTCATCCTGAATAGACCAGGCGGAGGAACCGAAATTGCCCTGCTCTCGGAAGACGGGGCGATATTGAAGTGGCTGCCAAGCGCAGACGTTTCTCCGATTGAACTTTATCCAGCCCTGGACGAAAACCACATCTACTGGGAGAGCGGCTCCTGCACTTCTGCGGAGGTGTGCACACGCACGGGAGCCCGGGTTAGCGGAGCAGACGGAGGATTAAATCAAGCCCTGACGGGCATAATTAATCCGGCCGTGGCTCCAGATGGCAGCACCCTAGCATACAATTCTCCGGTCACCAGCACGGAGAGCGATCTCGGCCTGGCGGGGCTGGACGGCTCAAACCTGCAACAGGTGCCTTTGCCGGGGAAATTGCTGACCAATTACTCCTGGTCCCCCAGCGGAGAACTGCTGGCAGTGGTACTGGCAGAGGTCAGCGATTATTCGGGGCTTTCATCCGGCAACCGAAATTTTGCCATCAACCCGCGCACCCGCGCGATCGTTGAGTATCCCCACTCAGACCTGCTGTATCCACACCTGCTGTGGTCGCCGGATAGTCAATACCTGTTCTGGATCGGGTCACTGCCGGCAGATAACGGTTACAAAATCGGGGCCGAACTGGTCAACAGGACATCCAAACAAATGACCGACTACAGCGATGCCATCGGACAATCCGGCGCGGATTATTTGCTCATTACCGGGGCTGCCTGGCTGCCGATGCCATGATATGATTGGGCTTTGAAATTTCACTGAGGAGGAATCCATGAACGCGGATGAATTAAAAACCAAACTTGCTGAATACCTGACCAAGGACGTTTTGAAACAACCCAACCGGACCATCCGGCCCGATGAAGCGCTGCTTTCCAGCGGCCTGATCGATTCATTCCACCTGGTGGACCTGGCCTTATTTGTCGAGGATAATTTTGGCGTCCATATCGACGACTCGGAGCTGAATGCCTCGACATTTGACAGCCTGGATCAACTGGCCCAATTTATCCAGGGCCGCCAATAAGGATCCGGTGTTGGATGAACCCCAACCCAGCCGAGTGAAAACTCCCAATGCCGACATTCTCTGATCTGCTAAAAACCCATTACGAAAAGACGCCCGAGAAGGTGTGCGTCACCATACTCCACGGGGGCCAGCCAGACCGACCAGTGACCTATGCTGAACTGATGCGGGGGGCGGCAGGGTACGTTAATACTTTTAAGAGGAATGAGGTCCAGCCTGGCGACGTAGTTCTGTTGATCCTCCAGCATGGAATTGACCTGCTGTATGCCTACTTTGGGACGGTCCTGCACGGGGCCATCCCCTCCATCATGCCTTTCCTGACGGAGAAATTACTGCCGGAGCGCTACCGGGCCGACCTGGCTGCGCTGGTGGCGGTGACACAGCCGACGGCGATTGTCACCTACGCGGATTTTGAAGCCGAGGTGAGGGCAGCCCTGAAACCCGGTGAAGATTCGGTCAAGGCGGTCATCGTCAGCCACCAGGTCGACGGTCCATGCGCACCGGATTTCAGCACCTTTGGGGGGATCAAACGGGACCCAAGCGACATCGTGCTGCTCCAACATTCGTCCGGCACGACCGGCCTGCAGAAGGGGGTGGCACTTTCGCACCAGGCCGTTCTAAACCAATTAAAGTGTTACGGCGAAACGCTACATCTTAAGCGAGATGACGTATTTGTTTCCTGGCTGCCACTCTACCATGACATGGGCCTGATCGCCTGCTGGCTCATGCCCATCCTGATGGGCTACCCGCTGGTGATCATGTCGCCGTTCGAATGGATCCGCGCGCCGTATCGTCTTTTGCAGGCCGTTTCCCGGTATAAAGGCAGCCTGTCCTGGCTGCCAAATTTTGCCTATAATTTCTGCGCCCAGAAGATCCGTGACCGTGACCTGGTCAATGTGGACCTTTCATCCTGGCGGGCCATCTCGAATTGTTCGGAGCCGATGCGATGGGATTCGCACCAGGCTTTCCATGAGCGCTTCAAGGGGCTGGGCCTGCGGTATGAAGCCCTGACCACCTGTTATGCGATGGCAGAGAATGTTTTTGCCGTCACGCAGGGGGGAATTGACGGACCGGTCGTTTTTGAAGATATCGACCGCGACAGCCTGCAGGTCGAGAAAGTGGCGCGACCAGCGATGGCGGATAAACCTGTCTTACGCATGTTGGGGACGGGAAAATCCATCCCGAATACCGTTGTCAACATCCTGGACAGCAAGGGCCGAGCCCTGCCCGACCGTCACGTGGGCGAAGTGGCTTTGAAAAGCGACTGCATGCTGACGGGTTACTATCACCGGCCGGATGCGACCAAGAAAGCATTCGTCGATGGATGGTACCTGACAGGCGATTATGGATACCTGGTGGAGGGGGAACTCTACATCACAGGGCGCAAGAAAGACCTGATCATCGTGGGGGGGAAGAATATCTATCCGCAGGACCTGGAACTACTGGCATATGAAGTACCAGGAGTACATGCCGGCAGGGCTTCGGCTTTCGGCGTTTTCAATGACGCCAGCGGGACCGAGGACGTGGTCATAGTGGCCGAAGTGGACAGCGAGGACCCGGCTGAACGTCAAAAGATCGCCGATGGAATCCGCACGGCGGTCACGCGCGGTTCAGCAGTGGCTTTACGCTTTGTCCACCTGGTGGGGAAGCACTGGCTGGTCAAGACATCCAGCGGTAAAACGGCGCGGTCGGCCAACCGGGAGAAATTCCTGAAAGAGATGCAGGAAAAGGGGCAAATATACTAGAAATAGGTATGTCCCTAGACAAGGCACCATTTTAGCCAGGGAAGAAAAGATTTCACCACGACCCCGCTGAAGTGCGCCCCGCCAGGTACGCGGGACACGCGGGGCAGGCGAACAGGAGAAGGACAAAGAAGGGCAACAAAAAGAAAGAAAGATCAGAAAAAGACTCGCAGAATAGATAAGAAGAGTGATCCAAACACTGGTACATTTCAGACAGCGAAGAAAAGATTTCACCACGACCCCGCTGAAGTGCGCCCCGCCAGGTACGCGGGACAGGCGGGGCAGGCGAACAGGAGAAAGACAAAGAAAGGAAGAAAGATTAAAAAAGGACTCAAATACAAAATTTTCACCACAACGGCCACAAAGAAGCACAAAGGAAAGAAAGATTAGAAAAAGACTCGCAGAAAGGATAAAAAGCGAAATCTAATGCCCCGTTGCGAACATGCTCAAATGCATCGGTAAATAGGATAAGACGGTTAGCGGTACAGGAGATAGCTTGCCTGCACGCAGGACGTGCGGCACAAGTTCGTCGGGGAGAGCACCCTCCTCGCACCTGTACCTGCGGTACTGGCGCAGGCAAAGACACAATATTCACTGATCTTTACAACAGAGCTAAATCTAACATTATCGAGCTACTCACACTTTCAGAAAACAAAAAGTTATCTTGGAATGGATTCTTGCAGATAAAGACAGCGAAATACCCTACTGACCATATGGGCCCCTTCGTCTGCGGTGCAAAGTACGCACCTCCGCTCAGGGACTTGGGTGAGGAAGACGGCTCTTGTGAATAGGTACAACCATAAGACTGATCCAGTTCCGGCCTTCTGCGGGCGACCAAAAATAAAAAACCTCGACAGTTGAAAACCTGTCGAGGTTCATGTTTCAGCCTATGGATCAACCGGTGGTCTGGCGATGTTCGAGCGTCCGGTTGAGAATATCTTCCTGCTCTTGAGAGGCGCTGCCCTTTGTCTTCTTATTTTTCGTTCGCTTATGAGCCCGTTCCTGCGCATCCTGAAATGCGATCTGGAAGGCGGTCAATTCAAGCTCTCTAATTTCCGGATCCTCAACGGGATTTTCCTGTTTTTTGGCTTTTTTATTACCCTTCGCCCGGTCTTTATGAGGCTCGGGCTTATTCACCTCGGCCAAAACTTCTTCCGGTTTCGGCAGAGTTGCCTTGATGCTTAATCTAATTTGTTTTTTACGGCGGTCGACATCCAGAATCTTGGCTTCGACTTCATCGCCCTCTTTTAACACTTCGGAGGGGTTTTTGACGTAATCGTGGGAAATCTCACTCACATGGACCAAACCCGGACGCTCGGCGCCGATGTCCACAAAGGCACCATAAGCTTCCAAGCGGGCGACTTTCCCTTTTACGACCATATCGGGTTTCATCTCGCGCCATTCAAGCATCAATGGCTCGATCATGGTCAGTTCTATGCGGTCGTCGTGAATACGGCGCACCCATGCATCGACGGTCTGGCCAATTTTGACCACATCTTCGACCCGGTTGACCGGTTCACTTTGTAATTGCGAGATATGGACTACGCCGGGGACTTTCTGTCCGACGTCCACAATAATCCCCGCTATGGTGGTTTTAATGACTTTGCCTGTCAAATGTGCTTTCGGTTGCAGCGCGCTATCCGGCGCCGCCTGAGTTGGTTCCATACAGTACTCCCGTTATTTCTGGACTTGAGCCGAAGGCGGATTATACCTTTGATGGGTAATGGCGTCAACATGAGTTTATCGGGATTCGGACACAAGTTCGGACAATATGGCCTGGTTAGATCAGATGGCAGGTTGTTTTCCGGCAATGAAGCTTGTGAAAGGCATGGATAAGGCATAAAGACCCCCACCCTGCCCTCAGCCTCCGGCATGCTGCGCGACCCCGAGCAAAGGCTGAGTTTTTTCCAGGCAGAATGGTTCCGGGGGAGGGAAAAGAATCTCAAAAAAGGGGCGAGCGGGCAAAGAGCGCCACTTCGTGGTGCAAGCTGCCTCGCTCGCCCGCTTTTTTGAGTTTCCTGCAAAAATGTCCGATTTTAAGTCGAGGGTCATGAGTTTCTGAGGTTTCAGGGCTTTCCCAAAGTCCCGAGGCTGTGGCTGCCCCGCTACTTGCCCCCGCGCCAAGGCGGGGAAAAAGAATATTCTGGCTTTAGGAAAGCCGTGCTGAAACGGGGATTTAATATCGGACATTGCAATAACCATGTTTGAATTCCTCTTATTCCAGCTCAATCATTCAGCTTAAAAAGGGGTCTGGCACGACTGTGGAGAGGGATTCAGCCCTCACCCCCTGCCCCTCAGCCTCCGGCATGCTGCGCGATCCCGAATTTTCTAAACTTCTTTCGTTGAAATGCTTGCGGGAGAGGGGATTTGAATGTCAAAAAACAGATGGAGCGGGGAAAAGCATCCGCTCCATCTGTTTTTTGCCGATTCCCTTAAAATGTCCGAATCCCTATCCGGAGACCAAGAGTTTAATGGTGTTCGGACAGGAAGGCGGACAATCAATGGTCGTCAGATCAATACGACAAAGAAATCCTTACAAATGCAGGTGTTTACCATGTCCCCGTACACCTGTTTACCATATGTCTGTGCTTTACAAATGCCTGCGGGAAAGGGGTTATGAACGGCAAAAATAGGCCCGGCGGGCGTTCTTTGACCGCCGGGCCTATTTTGTGCCGGTTCCTTTAAAATGTCTGATCGTTTATGAAAGGAGGAGATTAATTACATTCCGGCCATAAATGCCAGACCGACGGTACCGGGACCGGCATGGGTGCCGATGGCAGGACTTACAGCGGCAAAGACCTGTTCGATGGGAAGAAGTTGGGCTGCAGCCATATGGAGCAAGGCCCTGGCTTCAGTTTCAGCATTGGCATGCAGGGTTGCCAAACGGACCGGGGTCCGGCCCCCGATCTGGGCAACCACCAGCTCCAGCATCCGTTCAGTGGCTTTACTTTTCGTGCGGACTCTTTCAATGGGCTCAATACGACCGTCGCGTAATTCCAGCACCGGTTTGATGTTCAGCATGGTCCCCATGAAGGCCTGGGCTCCGCCTATACGGCCGCCGCGATGAAGGAATTCCAGGGTATCCACCGTGAAAAACACGCCGGTATGTTTTTGGGCTTCTTCGGCCAGTTTGACGCAATCCAGCAATGATGCGCCTGCCTGAGCAGCCCTGGCGACGGTCAATACATGAAAACCCATGGCCATGGCTGTGGAATTGGAATCCACGATGGATATTTTTCCTGCCATATTGGAAAGCATTTTCAAGGCTTGTTCGGCAGACTGCATGGTCCCAGAAAGCTTGGCCGAAAGGAAGATGCCCAAGACCTCATATCCCTGCTCCACTAAAGATTCAAAGGTGGTTTTCATATCCATTATAGAAACCTGGGAGGTGGTCGGCATCACCTTGGAATTTTCCAGGCGTTTGTAGAATTGGTCAGGAGTGATGTCCACTCCATCCCGAAAAGATTCTTCGCCCCAAATAACGATCTGCGGAGTCACGGTGATGGCGTATTTTTTTAGCAGGTCGTCCGGAATATAGGCGGTACTATCAGTAACAATCGCAACTTTTGACATGTCTGCTCCTTTGGCGGAATGAAGGCCGGCGATGGTATAAACCCTGCCGAACGGGTTAAGTCGCGGAGCCTGTAGTCGAAGGGCGATCCATAAACAAAACAGGACCCAGACTTGCGGGCCCTGTTGGGGTGAATTTCAAGGTATCTTAGAATCCGGTCATGTAGGAAAGCGCCACCGTTCCCGGGCCGGCATGGGCGCCGATGCAAGGGCTGAGGGCGGTGTTATACGTCTCCAGCGGGTTGAACCGTTTGGTCGCTTTTTCGAGTACTGCCAGGGCATCGGCTTCTGAATTGGCGTGGGAGGTTGCCAGGCGGACGGGAGTGCGGCCGGCCATTTTCTCCCCGGCCAGGTCCAGCATGCGGTCGAGAGCTTTCCTTTTTGTGCGAACCTTCTCCACAGACTCGATGCGGCCATCCTGCAATTCCAATAACGGTTTGATATTCAAGGCGGTCCCCAGCATGGCCTGCGCACCCCCGATGCGCCCGCCTCGCCGCAGGAATTCAAGGGTCTCGACCACGAAAAGGACGCCGGTGTGGTCGCGAGCCTGTTCGGCCACTTTAGTACATTCTGCCAGGTTTTCCCCGGCCTCGGCGGCCCGAGCGGCGGTCAAAACCGGCCAGCCCATGGCCATGATCGTAGCGAGGGAATCGACGATAGCGACTTTTTCTGCTCCGCGGGGCAGCATCTTGCGGGCCTGGAGGGCAGAATCCACGGTCCCGGAGAGTTTCGAAGAGAGGAAAATACCTAAAACATCATATCCCTGCTCGAGGAGATCGGAGAAGGCCTTTTGCATGGATGGGATAGTGGCCTGCGAGGTGGTGGGCATCACTTTTGAACCTGAGAGGCGTTGATAGAATTCGCCCGGCATCATATTCACCCCATCTTCGAAGGTTTCTTCACCCCAAATAAGGATAAGAGGTACGACGGTAATACTGTACTGCTTCAACAAAGCATCCGGGATATAAGCGGTGCTGTCGGTGACGATTGCAACTTTATGCATTACTCCTCCTTGGAGATTTAGTTTTCGTTACCATTCTATCCGAAAATAGCTGCGTTTATTCAGAAATGCGCGAGTTTTCCTGATTGGCGGGAGATTGCTTCCCTGCACTGCAAAGTACGCAGTGCGGTACAGGTCGGGGAAGAACACCCCTCGCAATGACATATGAAAGATATTTTATTATTTTTTACGTAGTATAACCCTCTCGCTGTCATTTCAGGCGGGAAATTATTTATAAAACCGGTTGTGATAATCACCAATCCGATTGCCTTGACCCTGGGCTGGTTCTAGGCTAAAATCTGTGCGCCTTCGGGCAATTCCTTTTTAATGAAGAGATGCTGTGTTCGAAACACTTACCGGACGATTAAACGAGGTCTTTGACAGGCTGCGGCGGAGAGGAAAACTCTCGGAGGCGGATGTAGACGCGGCCATGCGGGAAGTCCGGCTGGCCTTGCTCGAAGCCGACGTTCACTACAGCGTGGTCAAAGAATTCATTGCGCGCGTGCGTGAACGCGCCGTGGGTTCTGAGGTATCGAAGGCGCTCAACCCCGGCCAACAGGTCATTAAAATCGTTAATGAAGAGCTGACCGCCACTTTGGGCGAAGCGACTCCGCTAGCCCTTTCAGGGGAAAAACCCCGGATGGTGATGCTGGTGGGCCTGCAAGGGTCAGGCAAGACGACCGCGGCCGGTAAACTGGGCAGGCTTTTGCGCTCACGGGGTGAACGGGTTTTCCTCGTGGCCGGCGACCCCTACCGGCCGGCGGCAGCGGAGCAATTAAAGACATTAGGCCAGCAATTGGATGTGCCGGTCTATTTCGAAGAAGGCGTGACGCCACCTGAACTGGCCAAACGCGCCTTCGAAAAAGCGCGCAATGGCGGCTACACTGTTGTCATTGTGGATACGGCCGGCCGGTCGCAACTGGATGAGGCTCTGATGGGGGAGCTGCGAGCCATCGTCCGAAATGTCCCACCTGCAGAAATCCTGCTGGTCGTAGATGCGATGATCGGCCAGGAAGCTTTGCATGTGGCCGAAGGCTTCCGGGAGGCCATCCCCCTGACCGGTTTGATCATGACGAAGATGGACGGCGATTCACGCGGCGGCGCGGCCATTTCAATCCGATCCGTCACCGGGATCCCGATCAAGTTCATCGGAACGGGCGAAAAATTAGATGCGTTGGAAGTATTCCAGCCGGAACGGGTAGCCTCCCGAATCCTCGGCATGGGGGACGTGATAGGCCTGATTGAAAAAGCGGAGGCTGCTTTTGACGGCCAACAAGCTCAAAAACAAGCCGAACGCCTGGCAAAAGGGCAATTCACCCTCGAAGACCTGGCTGAGATGATGCGTTCATCGAAAAAGATGGGCCCAATGAGCCAGATGATGGATATGCTCCCCGGGGATATGGGAAAGGCGGCCCGGAACATCCCACCGGAAGATATGGAACGCCAGTTCAAGCGAACGGAAGCGATCATCAGTTCCATGACCCCGGGAGAGCGCAACGATCCGGATGTTTTGAACGCGAGCAGGAGAAGGCGAATTGCCGCAGGCTCAGGCACCGAGGTCCAGGAAGTGAACCGGTTGATCAAACAATTCCGTGAGATGCAACGGCTGATGAAGACACTCCAAAAGAGCGGGGGGCGGGGCCTTTCACGGCTGTTCGGGTAATAGCAATATAATAACTATGTGGATAGTCGAAAGTCTTTATAAGGGAAGAAGTTCTTCAACATTCAATACACGGCGCCGAGGACGGCGCCTCGAGCACTTTTTTGTTAAAATCTCTTTCGATATATTACAAAACTCCCCGGCAGTTTTAAAATTTTTATCATGAAAAGACCGCGGAGGGCTAAAGCCCCCGGCTCAGAAGTGGAAGCCCACTGAAGTGGGCTTTGCAGGCTGACCCTTGCACCAAAAGAGGTGCAGGGCAAGGAGCCTGCACTCCAGGTTTTTGTTTTACCAAAGTATCAAGTGGCTAGTATAATCAAATTTCTCTTCGTTCCAGGAGATTGCTTCCCTGCACTGCTAACTGCGCAGTGCGGGACCCTGGAAAATGCATCCAGGGCAGGCGAGATCGGGGAAGAACACCCCTCGCAATGACATAAGTGTCTATATGTAGGGGTTGCAATGAAAGCCGTCCCTCATTATAATAGGGTCTTCAGCTTGGCGTGGCGCACTCCTTTCTGCCCCTCTCTGCGCTTATTGCTGATACCAAAAACTTAATTCAATTGAAGGAGAAAGATCCCGATGGTTCGTATTCGTCTTCGCCGTACTGGCTCCAGAGGCCAGCCGTCTTACCGCCTCGTCATTGCTGATAAAGAAAGTCCGCGAGATGGGCGTTTCATAGAAATCGTAGGTTTTTATAACCCACGCACCCAACCTGCCACTCTTGAAATCAAGGAAGACCGTATCTATGAGTGGATGAGCAAAGGCGCCCTACCGACCGAGTCGGTGGCACAGTTGTTCAGAACTGCCGGCACCCAAGAGCGTTTCGATCGCTTCAAGAAAGGCGAGACAGTTGAAACCCTGGTCGCCGAGGCTGCTGCAGCCAAAGCCGCCCGCGTAGTCAGTACCAAGACCTCCGAGTAACCGCAGACTCAAACTGGACGTCAGAAACAGCCAAAGCCGACATTCTTAATCGGCTGAGGCCGTACTTGTAAAACGAGAGGCCATGAAAGCACTCACTGAGTATATAGCAAAATCACTGGTAGACCACCCGGAAGAAGTTGCCGTGGATGAAATCCGCCACGGCAGCCGTGTGACGCTCGAATTGAGCGTTTCAAAAGAGGATATGGGCCGCGTCATTGGCAAAGGCGGACGGGTTGCCAACGCCATTCGCACGTTGCTGCGGGTGGCTGCGGAACGCGAAGGCAACCAGGTCACCCTCGAAGTGGTGGAGCCCTAAGCCTGATCCATGCCCGGGCATGCTGAAAGACCGGCAGGCTCGCCAGCCGCTGGCGAGCCTGCTTTCTTGGAAGTCGGGAAAGTCCGCCGTCCACACGGGGTAGCTGGGGATGTGCTGGTGGAAATATACACCGACTTCCCCGAACGGTTACAGCCCGATGTAGAAGTGTACATTGGCGAGGAGCATCTCCCTGTAAGGATCTGCCGCCGGCGCGTCCATAATGAAGGACTCCTGCTGGCCTTTGAGAAATATACCACCCCGGAACAGGTGGGCAGGTTCCGCAACCAGATCGTTTATACCTCCAGAAAAAAAGCCCCAAAATTATCCAAAGGTGAGTATTATCAATACCAGCTCATGGATATGAATGTAGTAGATGAGGCTGGTCACTCTCTCGGTAAGATCACCGGGATTTTAGAGACAGGCGCCAATGATGTATACGAGGTGACGGATGAGGGAGGCCATGAAATCCTCCTTCCGGCCATCGCCGAGGTCATCCTGAATGTAGACCTGGATCGAAAAATGATGCGTGTACATTTATTACCGGGCCTTCTCGGAGATGAAGAATAACCAAATTGCACCGGAAAGCAATCTCGCGGCCAGGTAAAACGGCAGGAGCCTCTGCTACATGAACGATAAACGGTACTGGGTCGGCTTTAACCTGGTAAAAGGCATTGGAGCGGTCCGCCTACAAGCCTTGCGTGACCATTTTGGCGACCTGGGCGTGGCCTGGCAAGCTCCTGTAGAGGCTCTCCAGGCGGCGGGCTTAAGTCCAAAATTGGCTGAGCGAGTTGCCCAAGCTCGCGCAAGCGTCGACCTGGACCTGTGCATTGACCAATACGCTTCCAAAGGCATCAATATCCTGACCTGGGAAGATGATCAATATCCGGAGCGATTGAAAGAAATCGACCAGCCCCCGCCAGTTTTGTACATACGGGGAGAATTAACAGCTGAAGATGCCTGGGCTGTGGCAGTGGTGGGAACACGGCGGGTGAGTGCTTACGGCAGGCAGGTGACCGAGGAAGCGGCTTCAATATTAGCCGGCAATGGAGTCACGGTTGTCTCTGGACTGGCGAGAGGCGTGGATGCAATCGCGCACCAGTCTGCGCTCAAGGCTGGGGGCCGGACCATTGCCGTGCTGGGCTGCGGCGTGGACCGGATCTACCCACCGGAGCATGCACCACTGGCGGAAAAAATCATCGCCCACGGTGCAATCGTCAGCGATTACGCCCCAGGGACCCCGCCGGATGCCTCCAATTTTCCCCCACGCAACCGGATCATCTCAGGGCTATCGAAGGCAACGGTCGTCGTTGAGGCAGGAGAGACGAGCGGAGCGCTCATTACGGCGCAATTTGCGATAGACCAGGGACGAGAAGTATTTGCGGTACCAGGCAATATCTATGCTCTGCAAAGCAAGGGCACAAACCGATTAATTGCGCAGGGGGCGCGCCCGATGCTTTCAACCCGGGACTTATTGGATGTCCTGAACCTGACGAGAGTCACCGAGCAACGGGCTGTGCGGAATATCCTGCCGGTGGATGAAATCGAATCGAAACTGATGACGATCCTAACCCACGAACCCCTGCATATGGATGAGATCCGCAACCAGAGCGGCCTGCCGATCGAGCGCGTATCCGCAGCCCTGGTCATGATGGAACTCAAAGGGATGGTCCGACAAGTTGGCGGAATGAATTACATTGCAGTGAGGGAAGAAGAGGCGGAATACAAGGTTTGAACCCATGACGCATACATACGCAGTCATCATGGCCGGCGGCGGCGGAACCCGACTCTGGCCCATCTCCCGCAAGAAACATCCGAAGCATGTATTACCCTTGCTGGGAAAACGGACGCTTTTCCAGAGCACATTGGACCGGTTGGAAGGATTTGTTCCACCGGAAGATATCCTGGTCGTCACCACAGCCGAACAAGCCGAGGAACTTAAAAAGCAAGCACCGCGGCTTTCGCAGAAAAATTTTCTCATCGAACCACAGCCGCGCGGTACTGCGGCGGTTATTGGACTGGCCGCGGCCGTGCTGATGAAAAGCGACCCTGAAGCCACCATGATAGTCCTGACATCGGACCATTACATTCATAATAATGACCTTTTCCACCTGGTGATGCGGGTCGCGACCGAAGTGGCAAAGGATGGTTACCTGGTCACTCTTGGCATTACCCCCACTTTTCCTGCTACGGGGTATGGTTATATCCAACGTGGAATCCTCCTGCAGGAAAAGTTCGACTACCCTGTTTACCGGGTGCTGCGTTTTATCGAGAAGCCGGACGAGGCGAAGGCGCGCACGTTAATCGCAGGCGGGGATCATTCATGGAATTCAGGCATGTTCGTGTGGCAGGTCGACCGCATCATGAACGAATTTGAACGGCAAATGCCAACCTTGAAAACAGCCCTTGACCGCATCGGCAAAGCGTGGGGCACTCCCGAGCAGGAAGCAATCCTGGCTTCGGAATGGCCTCAATTGAAGCCGGAAACGATCGATTATGGAATTATGGAGCATGCGGAAAATGTGGCCGTACTGCCGGCAGGCGGCCTGGAGTGGAGCGATGTTGGCTCATGGGATTCACTCTTTGACGTGATCCTGCCAGACGAACAAGGTAACGTAGTTGTCAACAACGAGCATATGTCGTTGGACTCGCACCGTACGCTGGTGTATTCGACCGAAAAGAAACTGGTAGTGACCATTGGAGTGGAAGATTTGATCGTCATCGATTCGGGCGATGCCTTGCTGGTTTGCCGGCGTGACAGGGCGCAGCAAGTGCGGCAGGTGATCGATGACCTCAAAAAAACACATCGAGAAGATTATCTCTAGGAGGTGTTTAGTGGAAGCTTATTGTATGAAATGCAAGACCAAGCGGGAAATTGTCGATCCACAAGCGTTATTCAATGCCGCCGGAGCACCGGTCACACGGGGGACTTGCGGCGTGTGTGGGACAACCTTGTACCGCATCGGCAAGACGCCTGCCCACGAAGGCATGGTCAAGCCGGAAAAAGTTGACAAACGCAGCGGCAAATTGGTCATCGTCGAATCGCCGGCAAAGGCGAAGACGGTGGGGCGTTTCCTGGGCAAAGGGTACACAGTGCGGGCATCCGTTGGACATGTGCGCGACCTGCTACGCTCTCAATTATCGGTGGATGTGGAAAATGACTTCACGCCGAAATACCGCGTTCCCAATGAGAAAAAAGCGGTCGTGAAAGAACTCAAGCAATTGGCCAAGGAGCACTCTGAGATCTACCTGGCCACAGACCCGGACCGGGAAGGGGAGGCGATCTCCTGGCATTTATTGGAAGCCGCGGCCATTGATCCGAAGCTTGCAAGGCGGGTCGTATTCCATGAAATCACCGAAGGCGCCATCAACGAGGCGTTTTCACACCCGCGTAAAATAAACATGGACCTGGTCAATGCCCAGCAGGCACGTCGGGTATTGGACCGGCTGGTGGGATACAGCATCAGCCCGATCCTGTGGGAGAAGGTCCGTTCCCGGCTTTCGGCGGGTCGAGTCCAATCCGTGGCGATGCGCCTGATCGTGGAACGCGAGCGCGAAATCGATGCGTTTGTACCGGTGGAGTACTGGTCCATCGGGGCGGAACTGCGCCCGGAAGGTCAGAAGCAGACTTTCATCACCAAATTAGCGAAAATTGACGACAAAGACCCGGAATTGGGAAAAGAGGAAGTGGTCCAGCCCATCCTGGTAGATATGGAAAAAGCGCCTTACAGCGTAACCAGGGTGAAGCGCGGCGAACGGCGGCGCAAACCCTCGGCTCCGTTCATCACGTCCACACTCCAGCAGGAAGCTTCGCGGAAATTGGGATTCACCGCCAAGCGGACGATGGGGCTGGCACAAGGCCTTTATGAAGGCCAGGATGTAGGCGAAGGCGGCACAACCGGGCTGATCACCTACATGCGAACCGACTCGACCAATATTGCCGAGGTGGCGCTGGACGAGTTGCGAAAGTATATCGCCGGGCGGTACGGCAATGATTTCCTACCGGAAAAACCGGTTGAGTATAAAGCCAAAGCAAAAGGCGCGCAGGAAGCCCACGAGGCCATCCGCCCGACTTCGGCGTTACGCGACCCGGACAAAGTCAAGCCATTCCTTGACCCAGCCATGTTCAAGCTATATCAACTCATCTGGCAGCGGTTTGTGGCTTCGCAGATGGAAGCGGCGGTCTATGATACGCTTTCGGTGGACGTTACCGGCAAGGGAACGGAGCATGAATACACGCTGCGAGCGGCCGGTTCGGCGGTCAAGTTCCCGGGCTATCTGATCGTTTATGAAGAAGCCAAGAACGAAGATACGAAATCCGAGGAAGACGAGGAAATGAACGTGCGCATCCCCGCCTCCATTGCGGAGGGTCAGAAACAGAACCTGGTGCGGCTGATCCCCGAGCAGCATTTTACGCAACCGCCACCGCGTTATTCCGAGGCATCGCTGGTACAGACACTGGAGGAATATGGAATCGGGCGCCCGTCCACCTATGCCCCCACCATATCAACCATCCAGGCACGCGGTTACGTGGAAAGAGTGGACAGGAGACTCATTCCCACGGACACAGGTATCCTGGTGCACGATATCATGATGAAGTATTTCCCAGGGATCATCGACCTGAACTTCACCGTCCGCATGGAAGAGGACCTGGATAAAATCGCCGAAGGCCAGGCAGATTGGGTAAAGGTGATGGATGAATTTTACAAACCCTTCGCCGTCACCGTCTCGAAGGCCCAGGCAGAGATGCCGGTGGTGAAAACAGGACCGGAGCCAATCGGGCGGGCCTGCCCGGAATGCGGCAAGGAACTGGTCATCCGTTACGGACGATACGGGAAATTCATTTCCTGTTCCGGTTTCCCTGAATGCCGGCATACCGAGGCCTGGCTGGAGAAAATCGGGGTGACCTGCCCGAAAGACGGCGGAGATGTCGTCTCCCGAAAGACACGCAAAGGCCGGATCTTCTTCGGCTGCGCAAATTATCCGGCCTGCGATTTCACTTCCTGGAAGCGTCCCATCGCCCAGCCCTGCCCAAAATGCGGCGGAATGCTGGTGGTTGCCAACAAGCGGGAGCTCCAGTGCATGGCCTGTGAAGAGACCTTCCTAATCGACGATATAGTTCCTGAGACAGCTTAGGAGTAAGAATGATCCTACTCTATTTAGACCCAGGTTCAGGTAGTTTTTTGATCCAATTGCTCATTGCCGGCCTGGCAGGTTTGGGCCTTTTCATAGCAGTCAGTTGGACCAGGATCAAACGCTTTTTTAGCAAGAAGAAAAAGGTCGATCCGGACGATGATGAAGACGAAGACGACGACCAGCCAGAAGCATAACGCTTCCTTTCGGGACCCCAGCGGTTTTCTCTTTTCGCATGAGGGTGTGCTATACCGACAGGTAAACCAAGCCTACGCAGAGGATTTCTCGCGTTTGATGGAGTCCGGCCTTTATGACAAACTCATCAAGGCCGGCCTGCTTATCCCACACATTGACTCTGACCTAAAGCCTCCCCAGCCGGAACTGGCGTACAAAGTCATCCGGCCGGAGGGTGTGCCCTTCATCTCCTACCCGTACGAATGGTCTTTCGGAGAATTAAAGGACGCGGCCCTGGCGACTCTCTCCATCCAGAAACGCGCCCTGAAGACGGGCATGACACTCAAAGATGCCAGCGCCTATAACATCCAATACTACCAAGGCAAACCGGTGCTGATCGATACGCTTTCCTTCGAGACCTACCAAGAAGGCGAGCCGTGGGTGGCATACCGGCAGTTCTGCCAGCATTTCCTGGCTCCCTTAGCGCTGATGGCGTACCGGGACATCCGCCTGAGCCAGTTAATGCGAGTCTACATCGACGGCATCCCGCTGGACCTGGCCAGCGAACTGCTGCCCATGCGGACACGCTTCAACCTCGGCCTGGCCACGCACATCCATTTGCATGCCAGCGCCCAAAGGCGTTTTGCCGACACAGCCGTGGCAGAGGCGCGCGGAAACCGCAAAATGACGAAAGAAGCACTGACGGGACTGATCGAGTCTTTGCGCCAGACCATCCGCAAACTGGAATGGAAACCGACGGGAACGGAGTGGGCAGATTATTACGCAGCCAATAACTATACAGACACGGCCTTCGAACATAAAAAAGTGCTGGTGGGGGATTGGCTGACGAAATTGGAACCAAAGACTGCCTGGGACCTGGGTGCGAATACGGGCATTTTCAGCCGACTTGCCACTGAAGCCGGCGCTTATCGTTGTTTCTTCCGACATCGACCCGGCCGCAGTGGAGGTAAATTACCGCCTGTGCAAAGAAAATAAAGAAAAAAACCTACTGCCACTCGTCATCGACCTGACCAATCCGAGCCCTGCCATCGGGTGGAACAACCGCGAACGAGATGCCTTCCTGGAACGCGGGCCGGCGGATGTCGTCCTGGCATTGGCGCTGATCCATCACCTGGCCATCGCAAATAACGTCCCCCTGGACCAGACGGCGGAATTTTTCGCCGGATGCGGAGAATGGCTGATCGTCGAGTTCGTACCGAAAAGCGATTCACAGGTCCAGAAACTGTTACGCAGCCGGGTGGATATTTTTAATGAATACACGCGGAGTGATTTCGAAAAGGCCTTCAGTCAGTGGTACACTATAAACCAATCGAGTACGGTCCGTGATTCGGAGCGATGGCTCTACTTAATGAAACGAAAATAGGTGTTGCGTAAATATTGCAAGTCTTTGTATAATATATAGGACACAGGGAAGGCTGGACTTTTGTGAGGAGGATCTATAATGAAAATTCTTGATGTCTTTAAAAGGCCACTGGTGGCTGCAGTGGTTGGAGGTATCCTCGGACTAATCGTCGGACTTATTTGGGCCTGGGGAGTCCAGCCGGTCCAATGGAAAAATGTCCCACCGGTTCAATTGGGGACCACCTACCAGGAGCAGTATCTGCGCATGGCGATCGACTCCTACCAGGCGAAGCCGGATGCTGGGCTGGCATTGCAGCGCTACAAAGACCTGGGCACAGCCGGACCGGCCATACTGGGCACGATCAAAAATAACCCCGGGACCCAGGACGCGAATACGATCCTGAAATTCTCGGACCTTGTCCAGGGACCAGTTACAACCCAGCCGACGCCTGCCGCAACAGGAGGAGCAACGACCCCGGCGAGAACAGGCTCCCTGACATTTGTCATTATTTTTGGGGCCATCATTGCCTTTGCCGTGCTGGGTTTTCTGATCTTCCGGTATTTGATCCCGCTCCTGCGGAATACGGCCAGCGGCACACCCACCGCGGCCATGCGAGCGCGCGACATCACCAGCCAGACCACGCTGACGGATTACGCCGCCCGGGGTGAAGAGACCCCCATCGCCCAGTTCGTAACGACTTATGTTTTAGGCGATGACCTTTTTGATGACTCGTTCAGCATCGACTCTCCCGCGGGTGAATTCCTGGGCGAGTGCGGCATCGGTATCTCAGAGACGATCGGCGTCGGCGAACCGAAGAAGGTGCAAGCCTTTGAAGTGTGGCTCTTCGATAAGAATGATATCCAGACCGTAACGAAAGTGTTGATGAGCCCCCACGCTTACAATGATGCGGCCACTTTCCAGCGCCTGCAAGCCAAAGGTGAACCGTTCATGGTGGAACGCGGCAAGCAGGTTATCCTGGAGACAGCCGCGCTCCAGTTAGTGGCGACCGTTTCGGATATGGAATTCGGACAGGGCGCGCTCCCGGAAGAAAGCTATTTTGACCGGCTTACCCTGGAGATCGCCGTGTGGCCGAAAGCGGTGGCGCAAGGATAGTCCAGGCCAATCTCCCCTTGCAAGCCTGAGAGGGAAGGGGATCGTTACCGAAAAATGTACCGGGCGAGTGCAAAGACTCGCCCGGTATTTATTTGGCTCGAAGTGGGATAACTGGGGTTCGGACATAAATTCGGACTATTAATCAAAGGCAGTTGAAACCTGCTTTTTGGGCCTCCCAACCGATCTACGTTTCGCTGAAGTCCTTTCATCGAGGTGTTTTTGCGGAGTTAAAGCCCTCACCCCTACCCCTCCCCAAAAATCGGGGAGGGGTTCAATCAGCAAAATGGAGATGGAACGGCGTCTTTTGCCGTTCCATCTCCATTTTGCTGGATACAATAAGATTTTCAGTATTGGCAAGACGAGGTACAGGAGGAATGGAGTGACTCTCTCCGAATGTCAGAAGAATAGTGAAATGAGCCTATTCGATTTTCAGGATCTTCAATTTTAATTTTCCGCCGGGAGTGACCACCTCGACCGTATCGCCAACGCGGTGTTCCATCAAAGCCCGACCAATGGGGGAATCGTTAGAGATCTTGCCGCTACGCGAGTCGGCTTCCTTTCCACCGACCACATAATATGTCTCAGGTTCGAAATTGTCCTCCTGCACGGTCACATGCACTCCGACATCGACCACGGTTTGGGGCCCGACAGCCTCAGAAACAATGATGGCATTCCGGAGGGTGTAATCGAGCTCCTGAATACGACCCTCGAGAAAACCCTGATCTTCCTTGGCCTTGTGGTAATCGGCGTTTTCCGAAAGGTCACCCATCTGGATGGCATCGCGTAAACGCCGAGAAATGGCTTCCCGCTGAGGGCCTTTCAAGCTCTCAAGTTCGGTCTCAAGCCTGGCGGCGCCTTCGGCAGTCAAATAAATAGGTTGTTTTTCGGGCATGGGTCAGGGCCTCAATGAAGGATCATTCATCCGGTCGTATTCTTCGATGGCATAGCGGTCAGTCATACCGGCAATGTAATCGCAGATGGTCCGTTCCAGAGCTGCGCGCAGGTATCCAGACCTGAACGTGATCAGGAAGACTGAGGGGTTCAGCCCGGTAGGCATTGAACAGATTTGTGACGATATGTTCAGCCTTGACTTGCATGCGCACCACACGATAATGGCGATATAGTTTGTTGTACAGGAAATCTTTAATTTCCCTATTCCGCCTCTGCATGTCTTCGCTGTAACCGATGACATTATAGGATAATTTTTGGATATCCAGGGCAGACCTGGCGGCGCTTTCCTGGAGGCGAGCATCGGTAGCCTGAATCATATCTGTCACCATCAGTCCCACCAGGTGGCGGATCATGCGGTGACGTTCCAAGTCTTGCAGAATGGAACCATGCCATTTGAAGGTTTGAACGATGATTTCCCAAAGCGAAATCCCTTCCAACATCTGCGGAGTGATCATGCCGGAACGCAAACCATCATCCAGGTCATGGGTCGTATAGGCCAATTCATCGGCGACGTTGCAGATCTGGGTCTCGAGGTTGCCGCGGAGGTCGGGGTCAAAAGCGCGAGCATCGGTGATATCGTATTCAGACTCATGCTTGACCATGCCCTCGCGCACTTCCCAGGTCAGGTTCAGGCCGGGGAATTCCGGATAGCGTTGTTCCAGTTCGGTGACAATCCGCAGGGACTGTTTGTTGTGATCAAAGCCGCCGAAATCCTTCATCAGTTTTGCCAGGGTGTATTCGCCGGCGTGACCGAAGGGCGAGTGGCCCAGATCGTGAGCCAGACAGATGGCCTCCACCAGGTCCTCGTTGGCACCGAGGGCACGGGCAATGGTGCGGCCCACCTGGGCTACTTCAAGCGTGTGGGTCAGGCGGGTGCGGAAATAATCGCCTTCAAAATTAAAGAAAACCTGGGTCTTATATTCCAAGCGGCGAAAAGCAGTGGTGTGCAAGACCCGGTCACGGTCACGCTGGAAGCAGGTGCGGTAATCCGGCTCGGTATCCAAATAGGCACGGCCTTTCGAATCTTTACTACGCATCCCATAAGGGGCAAGGCTGCGGTCTTCGTTTTCTTCAAGCTGCTGGCGGGTATACATTATTTATACTCCCAAAATAGTCCGGAATATGAGTTTAATCCAGGTCAGATGGGTTGTCAACGATGCAAGCGTGTGCCCGGACTCGCTCCAGCGAGGGCGCGCCCGAGAGTTTGAGGATCTTCACCGGAGAATATCAAGACTTCCAGGCCGGGAAGCTGTTCCACCAGGGAGAGCATTTCGGTGACTTTTGAGCGCATCCCACCGGTCACGTCAGGTCCGGCAGCATCTCCCAGGTTGGAAAGCAGCGGAGCTGAATTGCCGGGAGTGAGCGCTGTCAAGCAGTTTTTTCCGCAGCGGGAAATCAGCCCAAACGCCGGTTTCCAATCCAGCCAGGAGGATACGATCCGGCTTCAACTCCCGGGCCAGATGGATGAATAAGGCCTCGGTGGAAAGGATGGTCCCGCCACGGAGGTCGTCAAAAACGACATCGCCATGAATGACCGGTAACAGGCCATTTGAAAGAGCCGATTGAAGAGGATAGGTATCCCAGATGAGGACTTTCCCATCGTGGGCGGTCACGGAGGCGGCAGGAGAGAAGGTGACGGCAGGCAAAGCAACCCGGTGCAAGGCTTCAACGACAAGACGATTCAATGCAGAAGCCTGATACCAGACTTCTGCGAAACCACGCCAGGCTACGGCTCCGGCAACACCCTGGCGGGTATCAAATTGGCTGGCGGCCTGGTGGCCAAAAGAGCCGGAACCATGGCCGAGAACCAACTTTAGGGCGGTATTTTCCCGCAAGGAACCTGCCATGCGGGAGACCAGGGCGTCAATTATGTCGAGACGGGCGGTGTAAGGGCGGCCTTTATCGGTAATGAGGGACCCGCCAAGTTTAAGAAAGATGAGTGGCATGACAAAAATGTAGCACGTTACAGCGCAGGCGTCAAGAAGGTATGCCTGGGTTTGGGACATTGGTTCGGAAAATGGTTCCCAGATGCCCGAAAATCCCGTAAAGGGATATTAGCTGCTGGATATACTCGTCCCTTTTAAGGCTGCCCAAGCGTAAATGGAGCCATCAGGCCCTATCCCCGATCCTTTCCAGAGCAGATTCGAAATTGTCCAGAGCGAGTCGATGGCGGGGAGGGGAGTTTATTTAGCATGCAAAATGTCCGAAGTCCTGTGTGAAGGCGAGGGTATAATCATGGCGAATGAAACTGGATATACACGATGCTGTAATAATGGCAGTGATCCTGGCTGCCCTGGGAGCTTTCTTCAGTATCTGGATCGGCCTGCGAAGAATCCGAAAGGGCCGCAAGATAGCCTATTACCGCATGGCGCGGAGACAGATCGCGGGAGGGTGGAGGACACTTCTCTTTGCGGTGGTTTTGGTTGGATTTGCCTTCGTGGTGGGATTTTTCGCCGAACCGGTGGCTTACAATTATTTTCCTCCCAGCCCAACCCATACGCTTACACCGACCATTTCGCTCACCCCGACAATCACACTTACCCCTACGATCACCGAGACGCCCACCATCACCCTGACGCCGGCAGAGAGTTATACTCCCACCATCACACTGACGCCTTTTGTGCCGGATACCATTCAATTGCAATTTACCAGCGTGGTTACCCCCAATCCAGCCGCAGTCTTCAGTCCTTTGACATTCTCATTGACAGTAGCAAATTACCAGGCGGTGGATCCACAAACGGTTTTCCAAAACCCACTTACGAAGATCTACGCAACCTATACATACAATTTTATGAATGATGGCGCCGAATGGACGGCATTGTGGTATCGAAATGGTGAGCTATTAAAGTATGAGACCTCTCCCTGGGAAGGGGGGACGGGCGGATACGGCCAGTACACTTTGGAACTCCCGCAGGAGGAATGGCAAGCGGGGACTTATCAATTGATTTTCTTTGTGGGGACCGAATGGAAGGTGCTGGGTGAGTATCTGGTCATGGGTAACCCGCCGACGCCGACTTTCTCACCGACTGTTTCCAGGACGCAGACCCCTTCATTGAGTCCCACGATCACCAATACTCGCCGGCCCACTTTTACCAACCGACCGACAGACACGCGCTGGCCGACGAAGGTGCCGTGAGTTAGCACGGGGGTAACGACTAAAGTTGTTACTACGGTCAGCAGGCAAACCCTTGCACCAAGAGAGGTGCAGGGCAAGGAGCTTGTATTCCATGAAAGGGGCTTTATGGTAACGACTAAAGTCGTTACTACGGTCAGCAGGCTAAAGCCTGCACTCCATGAAAGGCACGCAGGAAAGTGTTCAGGAGATAGAAAAAACCGCCAGGTCAGTTTCTGGCGACTTTTTCTTTAAAAGCGCAGGCAATCTGAGCGCCCAAGCGGGCATTATTGAGCAGAAGGGCCAGGTTAGCTTTCAGGGAGGCGCCACCGGTCAATTCCGACAGACGGGCGAGGAGGAAGGGGGTCAGCGGCTGGCCATGGATATGCTGCTCTTTGGCTTCCCGACGAGCCTGTTCAATGGCCTGATCGACTCGCTCTCCCGGCAGTTCATCTTCCGGGGAGAGGGGCTGGCAGACCAGCACGGCACTTTTCATGCCGATCTCCCAGTGGATCGAGGCAAACTCCACTATTTCTTGAGGGGAATCCAGGCGGATGGTCGTGTTCAAGCCGCTGTTAATTGAATAGAAGGCAGGAAATTCATTGGTGCCATAGCCAACCAGAGGGACTCCCATCGTTTCCAGATATTCCAATGTGGCAGGGAGGTTGAGGATGGCCTTGGCGCCGGCACAGACCACGAGCATGGGCGTATCCGCCAGGGCTTGCAGATCGGTGGAAATATCCAGCGTTTCCACTTCGTGAACGCCACCGATCCCGCCCGTTGCGAACACTTTAATTCCGGCCCGATTGGCAGCGAACATCGTCCCGGCAACGGTGGTCCCGCCGCTTTCCTTCTTGATCATAGCGGCGGCAAAATCCCGACGGCTGATCTTGCGGACATTGGTTGCGTTTGCCAGCCGCTCCAGTTCCGAGTCGGTCAAGCCAATGCGGATCTGACCATCCAGAACGGCGATGGTGGCAGGGGCGGCACCATTGACGCGGACGACCCGTTCCATGGCGCGGGCGAGTTCAAGATTCTGAGGCCGAGGCAGCCCATGAGTAATGACTGTCGATTCGAGAGCGAGAAGAGGCGGTTGGGAAGTGGGACCTTGTCCAGGTGCCTGTGAGAAGGATGTCTGCATTGGGTCTTATTTTCGTATAGCCATGATCATACCGGCTTGGCGACGGCAACTACAATGCCTTTCACCTTAGCCTTTTTCAACGGGATGGAAGGATAAGACTGGGTACTCACAGAGCACAAGCCTGCGCGGGTGTATTTTTTCACCACACCAGCCCGGTCAACTGACATGGCCGGGTCGAGCAATGCAGCAACGACAATATCATTTGTTTTGGGCTTCAAGCCGGACGAATCAGTTTCCACGACGAGGACACAATCGCCTTCAATCAAGGGATGCGGACTGGCCTGATTCATACTGTCCCCAACCACATAGAGCCAGCGGTATATCCTCGGCTGGAGGATGGTGGGCTGCTTTTCGCGCATACTATATACTCGAAATGGTTTTTCATCGATGATCAATTCACTGATGCTGGCCTGGCCTTGCGGAAGGCTATCAAAGATGAAATCTCCGCCTTTACCGGCACTGACCGGATCATAAATTGGGAAGATGACAGGCTGGAACAGGACGAGGGGTGGTTTTGAGGCCGGAGACTGAGGCTGGGGGGGATTGGGGGAGGGAGGAACAGGAGGGGGGGTAGTTTCCGGTTGAGAAGGCTGTCCTCCGGGTTGGCCGGCGCGAGAAGATTGATCGGGCAGTGCAGAGGCGGATTGTTTTATTCGCTTGAGGATACTCAGGAATTCGCCGCCGTTAACATATCTGCCGGTGCGATGATATTCAGCAGATATTTTTTCGAGGATATTGATCGCTTTTTCAAATTCCAGCTTCGCCAGTTCAGCTTGATCAGTTTTCTGATAGACCAGGGCATGTATCCAGAGAGCCAAAGCCAAATTCCGCGGCTGGCCGGTGCCTTTGAAACCCATTTCGGCATCCTGCAAGTGAGCGGTTGCATGGGAATAATCGCTGCGGATGAAAAATGTGGCGGCAAAAAAGATGCTGCAAAAAGGCTTATTCCCCTTGGTACGGACGGTTGAATTATATTCAACCTCCTTACACTTTATTTCCTCCATGAGTTGTTCCGCCCTGCGGACGGTCTTGCAGTTTGCGAAAGAGTAAATCATCGATTTCAGGGAATCGTCCTTGGTATCCAAGTACCCAAGAATTTCTGCAATTGGAATGTGCAAATTCTCCTCCTTTCCCTAAAATCGTAGCGATTAGAGTAGCTGTGTTGCTAACATTTCCTCAGCAATGGATGCCCTTCGTCTGCGACTCTTCGTCTCCGATGCAAAGACCGCATCTCCGCTCAGAGCCTCCCCTTGAAAAACACAAGGGCAAGCAGCTCAGGACCCTGGTCATTATTAACTGCTCCTTTTGGGTCTTTGCAACACAGCAATTACAGTAGTTTCTTTAATCTTTCGAGCGTATCCAAGGTTTCGTTGGTAACCAGAGTCCTTGTGAAGGGGTCCGACAGGCTTTGGTCCAGGATTCCCGAAAGGGACAGCAGGATGGTCTCCTGCAAACGGTCGAAGTTGATCTTTTCCATATCTTTGGCAATACTGGCAATGATCTCCTGTTCCGCTTCGGCGCGGGCTTTCTCACGTTCCCGGATCTCGTAGGCTTTCGTCTGGCCAACGGTGATGGAAGCCAGACTCTGCCGCTCGGCTTCCCAGGTCTGAATACGCTGCTGATTGACCTCTTCAGGTATGGTGAAGTTGGTGATCTGAAGATTCGAGATGCGCGCT
The DNA here is from genome assembly GCA_963831885.1 of uncultured Chloroflexia bacterium. GTDB lineage: Bacteria > Chloroflexota > Anaerolineae > Anaerolineales > Villigracilaceae > UBA877. The sequence continues at coordinate 363,682 of CAWHSJ010000011.1, forward strand.
CCATACTCGATCAGCCCGCGATTCAGGTCCCGAAAGACCTGCTTGGACGCATTCTGGGAAAGCATCTGGCTGGGGCCCCATTCGGCGAGGAATAATTCATCCACCGTATGACTGGAAATGTAAGTTGCCAGGAACCCTTGACCCTTTCCCCAGAACTCCATCGACCCAGGTCGTTTCGACCAGGGAATTCTTGTCACGGTCAAACCGGACAGCTATCCGCTCGACGGCTTTCTTTACATCATCCGAGCTAAATGGATACACCAGATTATCGGGTTCGTCGGGTTTGTTACTTTCATGGCCGATCTGGCATTCCATCATCACATCAAGCTGGATCTTGATCCCATCTTTTGTCCAAGCCTTGACCACGCCTTTGCGGACAATGGGCCGTAGATCAACGATCGATTTGACGGTCTCGGTTGTTTCAATATGAGTGATACCGGGCCCAATGATCCGTGAAAAACGGTTCCCTTTTTCGACATAGACTGCAAACCCATCATGGACAACGAGACCGGCAGGGCCTCCCCACCAATTCAGCCACTCATGGTTGGGGGAGAGTTTTTCATTGCGGATGGGGACGAAAGGACCGTATCCGGATAAGCGGGAGACGATCATGTCGCGAGAGTTGGTCGCATCGGGAGGATTATAAAACCTATTGAAAAAACTCCCTGCAAACCTAAAAATGAAGAAAAATGCGAGCGCGTAGGGAATGAACAATCCGATCAGCAGAAGAACGAACGTCCTGGCGGTGAGGGCCAGCCAGAGATCCTTGCCCAATAAGCCCGGCAAGGAAAATGAAAACAGAATGTAGGTAGCTGACAATAAAATGGCAATAATCACCGAAAAAATGATAATCGATACCGAAGAAACCTCTTTCTTTGTGACGATAGAGCTATCCTCAATGGGAAAGACTTCCCCTTCTTCCACATCTTCTGTTTCATCCAAAGGAAAAGCCATAGCGTCAGCCCTTCATCCGGCTCATCAGGATCTGCTGTTTGTAATTTTCCAACCGCGCCAGGTATTCCGCGCGGGTTTCACTAGGCTGCTGCTGGATCAGTTCTTCCAGCGCGCCGATAAAACGCAGTGCAATAATGTTACGCGCCAAATCCGGCCGGGAAACATTCGTCTTCTGCAACCCTTCTGCCAGGGAGGTCAGCAGAATTGAACGAGCATAAGCCTTGGCCTCCTGCTGCAAGCGCCCGGCTTCGGCATCTCCCCTGGCAATGGTCTGGGCGGCACGCTGCTGCCACAAGGAACTCCAGGTCTTGATCTGTTGTTCAATAATGGGATGGTTCTCAGGAAAGACAAAATTCACGATGCGGGCCGAGAATAAATTCACGCCCTTTTCCTGCAGGATGGATTTTGTAAGGCCAACGATCTCAGCACTGATCTCATTGAGGGCGCTCGCCCCTTTTTTGTCATCCCGAGGTCTCCAAAGCTCATCCAGGTTACGCTGTGCCAGGACAAAGCGGGCGGCCTCCTCGAGCTGGCTCATGACGCGATTGTCCCAATGGAGGGAAGCCGTTTCCTGATCGGCGGTCCCGACGGCCACACCGGTCATGCTCAAGGCGGCACGGACGCGTGCCGGTGAAAAGGGAAAACTACCTGTATTATGACTGAGCGGCTTGCCTTCCTTGAGCAATGGAGCCACTACCCTCAGTCGATGGAAATCCGCAATGGACCACTCCTGGCGGTCTATGGCAAAGGCAGCAGAAAGGATTGCCTTGAAGGGATTTCCATCTTTTGAAATCGCCTCGATCTCGTTTGCCCGCAACTGCGTGCGCAGATCGACCACCTCAAACAGGCGCTCGAAGCGACGGTTAATGAATACGGTCCCGGGTCCATCCACCCTGGAAAAGCGAACCCCGGTGGTTATGCCGATGGCATGGTGAGCTTCCGCGCGGATCAGTCCAGGCCGCCCGAGCGATCTAAATATATTCCCGTTGATGCGGATCTCGTGCGCCCGCCCGAAAGAGTCTGTCACGGCGATGAGAGGATATTGAGCCCCCCAGGTGTACAAGACCAGGATAAGAAACCGCTGCCACCTCTCCCCACCCACCAATTGGGTAGTGTCTATAAAGATGAGCAGGAGGCGGAACAGGCCCTGGAAGAACCCTTCGGAATGCGGGTTTGAGCGGCGGTTACGGAAGGCTGCCCGCGATTTCTTCAGCAAAGGGAGGTCTTTGAAGTGAAGCCCGGGAGAATCCGGATCAGAGACCGGGACGACAGCCTGAGCAAAATAGTATAAAGCCAGGTAATAGACGCCCAACAGTGGAAGGGACAAGAAGAGGATCCCACTCCACTTTCCGACGAGCCAGCCTACCAGCAAGACGGTCAGTTGGACGAGGTATGAAAAAAAACCGCGCCTTTCGCCATGCTCGCGGGTGTATAAAAGGACGACAAAGCTGGTCAGATAAAATATACTCCAGCGGATCACGTCTTCGGGAACCTGGACGATCACACGCCGTAAAACAAATATAAAATACAAAAATAAAAGGGCTATCAATTTGGGCAATATGACGATATAAAAAATTATCCCCGCTTCAGTGAATACCAGCTTGGTAAAGGAGAACATGCCTTTATTGGCCCCGTCGCGATAAATCCACCTTACCAACCAGACCAGGTCGGCAAACCCGACCAGGAGGAGGATCACCACGGGGAACCAGAGATTAATTACCGGGTTCAGGTAATCTGATGCATTGGCGAACATTCCCAGAATATTATAGATAAACTGCATAACACCCAATTCATCCGTGAGCTATCGTCGAAACCGGGTCCGGCGCTTCCCGGAGTAGTAAAATCAGTATATAACCCCCGACTCCTTATTGTCAAGTGATTTATCTGATGATTTCCATCGACTTCCACACCCACACGTTCGCTTCGAAAGATTCCCTTACCACTCCCGAAAAGCTCCTGGCGGCGGCAAAGCGGAAGGGGCTGGACCGGATTGTCATCACCGACCACAACACGATCACCGGCGCCCTGGCGGCGCAGGCGCTGGACCCCAGCCGGTTCATCGTCGGTGAGGAAATCAAGACGACACGGGGGGAGATCCTGGCGGCTTATGTGAGCGAAGCCATCCCCGCCGGACTCACTCCACAGGAAACGATCCGCCGCCTGCGCGAGCAGGGCGCATTCGTCAGCGTCTCGCACCCATTCGATGTCCGCTCCGGCGCGTGGGCGCTGGAAGACCTGCTGGAAATTGTCCCGCTAGTGGACGCGATTGAAGTGTTCAATGCCCGCATCATGAAGACCGGAGGCGAATGCCCTGGCGCTGGAGTTCGCCCGGACTCACAACCTGCCCGGCACTGCCGGGTCAGACGCCCACGCGGCTTTTGAATTAGGCGTGTGCCGGTTGGAACTTCCCCCTTTCAACGGGCCGGAGGAATTGAAGGCGGTCATCCGGCAAGGACAGGTGCGCGGGCGCACTTCACCCTGGTGGGTGCATTTCGCGTCCTTTTATGCCCGCTGGCGAAAAACAGTTGTATAATAGCGTCGATGGGGCGGTGGCGGAATTGGCAGACGCTGCGGACTTAAAATCCGCCGGTAGAGATACCGTGAGGGTTCGACCCCCTCTCGCCCCACAGATGACATTTTGGCCGGATTTCCGGCCAATTTTGCCATATATAGGGGCACACGACACTGAAAAAAATTTGTAGAGTCCTCTGGGTGTCGTTTTTGATTAAAACACCCATATTTACGTATAGTATACGACAAAATTAAAAATCACGCTCAGGAGCCTGAGCGTGATTTATTTCCACTTTCAGTATCGCGGTAGAAGATTTGCTATGCCAATGCGAAGAATTCAGAATTAACACCGGCCCAGACCGGCGATGAGCAGCCTCAGTATTGGGATAAGTTTGCTTCAGATAATTCCCAAGAACCCTAATCCATTCTTGCCCCACAAGTTTTGCCAAAGTGTATATATCTGTTCCATTCCTCAGCATGGCGAGCGCGAAGGCCCACCTAAAATCGTGCAAGGTTGGCTCTCCCACCTGAGCATCAGCAGCCTTACGAGTGAGCACCTCTCGGAGTCCATCATAATTCAGCCAGCCTGATTCATCATAACGAGGATGAGTGACCCTAACCGCTGGATTATTGACTGTGCGATGCCTTAGGGATTCTTCGTTATCATTGGCAAATAAATCCAATTGGGTTTTACAACTAAGATGCGAGCGGCACTGGGGATTCCGTTGACAAAAATAGTGACTTGAGCGTAGCCCGGCGCTATCTCTGTCGTTGGCAGCGTGGTCAAGGCCGTATCCGAGAAAGTATGGGTGGACAACCAAATGGTTTGTTCATTGTCCATGCGCCGCAGTTGTACCAACGGGTAATTGCTGGCCGAGTTATTAAAGCCGCCACCGGAGGCTTCGGTGAAGCCATAGCCGCAAAAACCGTTACCAGAAGCTATCAGTTCATGGCCCAAAACCAACGGAGAGGAAATCGTATTCAAAGTAGGCTGCCAGGCCGATAGAAATTCTTGTCCCACATCATACACTTCCGCACCAAGGGAGCCGATCCCATCACCACCAGCCACTAAAACCTGCCCACTAAGTAGCAATGTGGTTGTGTGCCCAAGCCGGGCAGTAACCAATGCGCCCGTCACGCTCCATATCCCTGTCGCTGGGTCATATAACTCTGATTTATCAAGATAAGAGTTCTCGTTATCCCGGCCCCCCACTGATTAACACCTTCCCATTAGGCAGCAACGTGGCCGTATGAAAAATGTGGGCATTGGACATTACCTCTGTTGAGCTCCAATTACCCATCAATGGATTATATAATTCCGCACTAGCCAGAAAACCACTCCCCCCCTGACCACCTGCTACCAACACTTGTCCGTTGGGCAGTAACGTCGCTGTATGCCAGTTACGAGCGGTATTCATTGGCCCCGTTGTACTCCATGTCCCTGTCGCGGGGTCATATAACTCCGCACTGGCCAGATAGGTTTCAATATCGCCATAGAGTCCTCCCACCACCAAGACCTTTCCATTGAACAGCAGCGTGGCTGTGTGGACTTGTCTGGCGATGCTCATTGATCCTGTCACACTCCATGTCCCCGTCGCGGGGTCATACAACTCCGCGCTGGAAAGAATGCTACCATTCGAGCCCCCCGCTACCAGCACCTTTCCATTCGGCAGCAGCGTGGCTGTATGGGCGTGCCTTGCGATGTTCATGGAACCTGTTGCTCTCCAAGTCTCAGTCGCCGGGTCATACAACTCCGCGCTGGTAAGATAGCTATTGCCGTTCCAACCACCGGCTACCAACACCTCCCCGTTGGGCAGCAGCGTCATCGTGTATGCCTGACGGGGATTACTCATTGCCCTCGTCGCACTCCATTTACCTGTCTCTGGGTTATACAACTCAGCACTGGCCAAAGCGTCACCCCACCAGCCTCCTGCTACCAATACCCTCCCATCGGGCAACAGGGTGGCTCTGTGATCATAACGGGAGTTAACCAGTGTTCCCGTTGCACTCCATGACCCCATTGCCGGATCGTACAGCTCAGCACTATACGGTCCTGTATACCAACCTCCCGCGACCAGCACTTGTCCATTGGGCAGTAACGTGGCCGTATGTTCGTAAATGTTGGCATACAACCCACTGGTCTTTCCCCAGGTTTCCGTAATTGGATCATACAACTCTGCGCTGTGCAGGAAGCCGTTGTTCCCATTCCCTCCTGCCACCAACACCTGCCCATTGGGCAGCAGCGTGGCTGTGTGAAGGTAACGGGCATCTCCTAACGACCCTGCTGATCTCCACATTCCAGTCTCTGGGTTGTACAACTCTGCACTTGCCAGCGGAACATCGTCTGATTGGCCTCCTGCCACCAACACCTGCCCATTGGGCAGCAGCGTGGCTGTGTGATTGTAACGGGCATCTTTAAATGACCCTGTCGAGCTCCACATTCCAGTCTCCGGGTTATACATCTCCGCGCTGGCCAGAGAAGAGGAAGGGCCATGCAATCCCCCTACCACCAAAACCTGCCCGTTAGGCAGAAGTGTGGCCGTGTGGCCTAAAATGTTGGCAGACAGCTCCCCCTTTACGCTCCATATTCCCGTTGCCGGGTCATATAGCTCCACGGTGGAAACCCCGCCCCCCGCCACTAAAACTTTGCCGTTGAGAAGCAAAGTGGCTGTATGAAAACAGCGTCTGGATGCCATTGGCGCCACTACACTCCATATCCCCGTGACCGGATCATACAACTCGGCACTGCTCAGAATCCCGCTGTAATTCTCTCCCCCCGTTACCAATACCTTCCCGTTAGGCAGTAGTGTAGCTGTATGATAGTAACGAGCGGTATTCATTGAACCCGTGGTACTCCACGTTCCCGTCGCAGGGTCATATATCTCTGCGCTAGCCTGTTCGCCGTTGCTCACTTAATTCCCCCAGCCACCAACACCTTTCCGCTCAGCAGAAGTGTGGCTGTGTGGGAGTCACGATTTATGTTAAGCGCCCCTGTTAAGCTCCAAGTATTTGGTGCTGCTTGCAATGGTTGAGGCACAAAACCGCTAACCATCCAATTGGCAACGAGAATAACAATCAGGCTAAAGGATGAAATGATGAAATGCGATCGAGTATACATAGTTTCATCTCCTAAAACTCAACAGCTCTTCGTCGCAACACTCCCTTTGTAGTAGTTCCGTTACTTCCGATGTGTACAAAGAGCCCAAGAGCAGGACTCACCATCAGCAGCATGCTCGACGAGCTGCCTTTTCTATTATCGCGCCATTTCTGGAATACGAGCTACGGGAGCCGTATGATATTAAGATGGTTATGTAAAAGGGAGTAGAGTATGTGTAATTAAAGTGAGAAATGAAAGGAAGATAAGCGAGCTGGTTAATATGAGAATATCATTTACGATTCCACTTAGGATGATAAAGAAAGCCCCCTTATGCCAGAGAAAAGAACTCCGAATTATCCACCGGTCCATCCCGACGATGGGCTGCTTCGGTATCCAGGTTTGTTTGCTTCAGATAGCGCTGTAACACACTGATCCCTTCGTGACCCATCAATTTTGCCAGGGTAAAGACATTTGTACTGTATCAATGGCCTGCTCTGTATTATCTTTGATCCCCGGACGGTTTTATTTTTCTATTATGAAAAGCCAGGCGTTGGAAAAGGTGCAGACGGTTTGACCGGACTGGCTGACACCCAGGAATCCCAGCAGACCATTGGAGAAAAGGGGTTTGTTTTTGTCGAAATTGCGCTGAGCGGCGACCAATTGGGACTGCAACTGAGAAGTGGATTGGCTGAACTGGTCCACCTGGCTCTCGTAATCGTCCAAGCCAGGGGGCAGGTCCGAAACAGGAGGGAGGAGGGGGGGCATGGGCATTGAAGCGGGGGGCGGCTGGGTGATATCAATGGTGGCGACCAAGATGCCGTTGGTGTAGGCGTAGATCATATTCCCACGGACAACCACAGCCAGGCGATTGGTGCCATTGTTGGCCCAGTTGAAGGATTTATCCTGCTGCTTGGGGAAAAACGTCTGCACATTACTGACTTCACCGTTCACAGTGGCAGTGAAGGCCAGATAACCGGTAGCATAGCGGGTGATAAAGAGCATATACTGGTTGGGCTTGGTCTTATTCCCATCCGAACGAAACATGAACCCACAAGCGGACAGGCTGTTGAAAGTAAACCATTGGATATCCGCGGCGATGACAAAATCCGCCGCGATTACCTGGGGGTAATCATTGGCATAATCGAACTGCTGGTAGCCATTCAATTGAATGACCACCGGCCGGTGGAGCCAGGCTACACGGCCATTGGCGGGGTCCACGCCGTAGCGAGGCAGCTCCGCCACGACGGGGGCGATGGCGGTGGCAGTGGCCTCGTTGGATTCGTTATCGAGGGAGGCCAGGATAGTCTGGGTGGCATAGATCTCCCCACTGCTGCGAGTGGCGTTTGCGACGGCTGTAGCCAGTTGGTCACCGGCGCCGCCGGCATTGACCACACGGGCCGTGAGGGTGGCTGCCAGGGCGGCATTCATCGGCGTGAGGGTCTGGCTCATTGAATCAGCCGATCCGGATTTCGATCCACAGGCCGCAGCAAGAACCAGCAGGAAGGTAATGAGAATGGCAGGGAACTTTTTTTGCATGTCAGAGCCTCTTCTTCCTGAATTATGGATATGGATATTGTCACGATGCAATCCGCTCACTTATTGGCAGAGCGATCTCCATATTGGCGAGGAGATTGCTTGCCTGCACGAAGGGCGTGCGGCACAAGTTCGACGGAAGAACGCCGCCTCGCAATGACACCATATTATTTAATATCTTTACGCTTGATCAGGAACAAGATGATCACAAAATAGACGAAGACAATCTCCACCTGAGCGAACCAGGTTCTCAACAACCAGGGGTAGAAAATATCCGGATTGTTCTTATCCACGTAGGCCCAATCAAAGTATTTCTTCTTCATCGCCTCGATAATACCTTCGACGGACTTGACCGCGGAGATGCGGCTGACATAATAGGTTGCCAGATCTTCCTGATATTTGGCCATCTGGTTGGTGTACACATCGGCTCTCATCTTATATATATCCATCTGGCGGCGATAATCATCCTGGATAGCCTTGACGGTGGCCTGGTACGCAGTGAGCGAATTTAAATACTGAGCGATCTGGACCTGGTTGTAATTATCTTCCGGCGGAGCGGGAGCCACGGGGATCACCGGTTCAGCCGGTTGAGCAGGCAAGGAAGCCGGTTCAGCGGGGGCAGGCAGGTCGATCGTTTCCACGTAATAAGTGCCGGCACTGGGGAAGTTGCAGGAATTCCGTTTAAATACGTTCACGCCCATGCATTTGCACTGGAAGAAGGACTTATCGTCCAGAGTCATGGCGCCGCGCATCTTTCCACTCAGGTGCCAGCATGGATCTGCGGCCACATCCGCACCCTGACCGGAGATGCCGAGGAGACTTTGATAGGCCCAACGGGTGGAGGCAAACTGGCTGATACGGGTGGGTATAGGCGCCAGGGCGCCGCTCAAGACGATCAACGGCACGATCAACATGATCAAGGTCATGGGGGCGGAGGCGGCGGTGGGAGCAATGGCCGAGGCCAACAGTCCGAGCATCATGCCGGTGATCACTGCCAGGACCAGGGTGACATAGATCATCCCAAATTCCAGGAGACCCCCCGGCATTTTGTAGGCCAGATATTGCATGCCTGTATAGGCGAGGGCATGCCAGAGGGCAAGCAGAAGGGCTATCCAGATCTTGGAGGTCACGTAGGGAAAAATCTTCAGGTTCACCAGGCGCTCACGCCGATAAATACCGGCTTCTTTGACAAATTCCCGCATCTGGGACATCCCGCCCACCAGCAATGCATAGAGGGATAAAAGGAACAACGAAGTGGATCCGTTGGCGGGATCGCCGCCGACATAATTGAAGGGATCTTTTCCCATGGCCATGGCCAGGATGAACGAGAGCGCTCCGACCCCGAGAGGAACAGCCAACATAAGGATCAAGCTGGAACGGTCACGGGTCAGAATGGTCACATTGCGGGCAGAAAGTACCAGGAATTGGCGGAGGGAGGAAATGCGGCCGCCCTTCCGCGCAGCCTTTTTCAACGGTGGCGCAGGTTCTTTAGGAGCCGTCTGATCGAATTTCAGCGGCTGAGCGATGTATTTTTGAAAAGCGAGGCTGGCCCGGAAGCGATCGCCCCAATCCTTGCCCTGACCTTTGGCGGGATCATCTAGGATGGCATAGATCTGGTCGAATTCCATCGGGTGGATGCGACGGTCCTGGTCGCTGCGGTATTGATCAAAATAGGTCAAGGCTTCATCCGGAGGTCCGAACCAGGCCAAATAGCCGCCGCGAGCCAGGAAAACCACTTTATCTGCCAGCATGACATTCTTGGTGGCATGGGTGACCATGATGATATCGCGGCCCTGGTCAGCCAACCGGCGCATCAGGTGCATGAAAGCCGTCTCGGTGCCGGGATCCAGGCCGGAGGTGGGTTCGTCGAGAAAGAACAAGCCCGGTCGGGTAAGCAACTCCACCCCGATAGAGACACGCTTCTGCTGGCCGCCGCTCAACCCGCTGATCTGGACATCCTTGCGGTGAGCCAGATCCAGTTCATTCAAAACATCCAGGATACGCTGGTGGCGTTCGGCCTTGCTGGTATCCTTTGGCATGCGCAACTGGGCGGCAAAATCGAGGGCCTGGTAGACGGTCAACTCCATGTGGATGATATCTTTTTGGGGAACATAGCCGATCTCATTGCGGACGGCATCGAAATTACGGTAAACATCGGTCCCGTTGACTAACACCTGCCCAAGAGTGGCCGGACGATAGCCGGCGATGGCATCCAGGAGAGTAGATTTCCCCCCACCGCTTTGGCCAACGATGACGATAAACTCACGGGGCTGGAAAACAAGCGAGATGTCCTGGAGAAGATTGAGGTTCTTGCGCACCCATTTGCACAGATGGGAGGCTTCCACCCGCAGGCCAGCCGTTTCATCGTGAAGGGAAAACTCATCCGTCCCCAGGATGAATTTATAGGAGCCGAGGCGGACGGTGTCGCGGGGATTTAGCCAGACATTGCCCTCCACGCGTTTGTCATTGACGAAGGTACCATTGGCACTACGCAGGTCTGAGACATAGTAACGACGACCTACGCGGGTCACCTGTGCATGGAAGCGGGAGATATTAGGATTTTCCAGGACAATATCATTGTTTTCGTCCCGGCCAAAAGTCAGCCTTTCCTTCTCACCGAATTGCACTGCAGAAATGCGGGAGGCGGCTTGAGAGGGTGACAGATAGGCCATCGTCACCATCATCCCGGGGATTTCGCTGTCGATGCGCAACATGTCACCATGCTCGAGACGCTGCCGGTCGATGACAGGACGGCCCTGGCAGGTGAGAGTATTCGTCGCTCCGGGAGCGATGACGATCTCATAGCCGGAAGGCGTCTTCTCCAGGACGGCATGGCGGCGCGAGACGATCTGGGAGGCCACCACAATATCATTCCCCTCGGCGCGGCCCATGGTGATGTGGTCTTTGGTCAGAGTATACGCCGAGGGATTCTGGCCGGCGATGGTTACCAGCAATCTTGGCAGCGCGGGAGGCAACGAACCGCGGATATCTTCCTTAACAATGTCGCCATCCAGGATTGTCTCGGCGAAATCTTCTCGTGGGGGAGGAATTTTGTCCACGCGCCTGGCAACCGAACCTGCATCCGCACCGATGGGCACCAGACTGAAAGCCAGTTTTACCTCATTTCCTAACAGGATCTCATCACCATCCGCCAAGACCTGGCTACCGAGGACCGGCTTGCCATTCACATACGTGCCATTCGTACTCCCCAGGTCATTCAGGGACCAGGTATCGCCCAAGCATTTAAGCAGGGCATGTTTCTTGGAAATTTCCGGGTGGTTAATGACCAGGTCTGCGGGGGACAACCGCCCAATGACGAACTCATCCCTGGCTGGTTCTATGCATTCCCCCGGGCGCGGTCCGGCGATCATGGTCAATCTGGCATGGAAGGATTTTCCCGTCATATTGTTCTCCAGCAGAGATTGAGCGGGGATCCATGCGGAGATTTGGGGGCGGAGGCCTGGAGAGGCGGACCTTACTTTGCTTACTACCGCTTTTCCCACCTGGATCCTGGGTAAGATGGCCAAACAAATTTCACTTGTTTGTCTATCTATTTATCCATCTTTTTTCAGGGATTGTCAAGGGGGTGGTCAGATGGTGTTTGTGACATAATGTGGGTTTTTAGAATCGTGGGAGAAAGAGCGGCATTTTCACTCTATTCCGGCCTCTCAAGTGGGACGAACAAGGTGGCTTTGGGGCTTATTATGAAGATCGAATGGGATAAAAAAAACTACCCACCGTCCATGTTACAGAAACGAATTAATTTTCCTGGTTGTGTTAGTAATAAAATATCGTATAATATATTCAGATGTATCTGACCTTGGCAGAGTAGTTACGGAAACAACTTAGGTTTCGGAAAGAAAAGGAAGCATTGATCCAGGGATTTTTTGGTCGCTCTTCCTCCTGGTGATTTTCCAGGAGGTAGTATCCTTGGGGAGCAAATGGCGAAACCGGTCCAATTACAGGCCGGTTTCATGTTCTTAATGAGTTGGTTCATCTCCTGGGGCAGAAAATTTTAAGTGGTGCGGGGATAACTCCATACTTTTGACGATATGGAATAATGCTCCGGGGAAATAGATTGGCATAACTGGTCGATTTTTCGCGAACTGGCAAAACACCTGGAAGGCTGGGAGCGAAAATCAGTAGCGTCACCGGCGAAAACATTATTGCAGACTTCCCTGAACTCCATTTATAGCAATTGGTCTTACTTTAGTGAACCTAAGAGAGGCGTTTCTTACCTGGTAACTCCGAAATAACGGGCGGTGGTTATTGCCGAAACCGATTGTTGGCCCGTTGGATGATTATAGATATTGTCTTTTTGCAGAGGAATCATGAATATTCTGATTACAGGAAACCTTGCTTCTCTTGCCACAACTTTAGCAAAAGGATTAGTTAAACGGAAGAATCGTGTGGTGTTGGCGTCCGATGATGCAGAGAAATTCGGCATTAAATTTAAGGGAACGATCGTACACTCAACTAATCCCACCGGGAATGTTTTTCAAGATGCAATGTCTTCGTATCGATTTGATGTGGTTGTGTTCATTTCAACCCGTGAGGAGCAATTATACGAACAGGATGATCCTACTACGGGCAGTCAACTTGATGGATTGCGGAATACGTTGGGGCTCTGTAAACATGGAAATGTGAAGCATTTTTTCTACATTTCATCTACAGAAGTATATGGAAATATGGAGGACCGGTCTGAAAATATAGAACCTGTCCCTGCTTCGATCAATGGACAAACCTTACTGACAGGCGAATATTATTGCAAATTCCATCAACATGAATTTGGGTCTAATGTGACCATTTTACGAGTTCCCTACATTTATGGGCCGGACGAAAAGGCAGGCCTTCTTTACAACTTGATCCAGAAGTGCAAAAACCAAAACGATGTAGTTATTCCTGGCAGCGCTGATACAGATTGCAGCTTTTTGCATGTGGATGATGTTGCGGACTTCCTAAAACGTGCTACAGATGAAGAATATTCCTCAGAAAGTCTAGTGGTAAATTTATCATCTTCCGCGACGGTCACAAATTTAAGAATTTCCGAATTGCTCAATAAGTATTTTCCGAACGTGATTTTTAATTTTGACGATGGAGATAGAACATTCACCAGGTCAGCTGAAGTATCGACTGCGAAAAAGGTGTTTGACTGGGTCGACGTGCATGATCTCAGTACTGAACTTGATAAATACTTGGATCTGATAGATGGAGCTTCCACACCAACGAGAGTAGGACTGCGCGAAAAAATCAGCAAATTATCCCGCTTTACTGAACTGTTAAAATGGGTAGAGCTGATATTAGGCGCTCTTTTGACACAATTCCTAAGCCAATTGACCGGCACATTGATTCAATATAAATATGTAGACTTCCGCTTGTTGTTTGTGGTTGTAATGGCTTCCGTGTATGGGCTTCGATTTGGCCTTTGGGCTTCGTTACTGGTAACTTTGTCATTGATTTATACCTGGTACAGGCTGGGGATTGAATGGAGTTTGCTTTTCTATAATGTTGGAAACTGGTTTCCGATAGCTTTGTATTTTGCGACGGGTTTAATAATTGGATACAACCATGATAGAACTGAGACGAAAATTGAAAACGAGGAAAAGCAAACTAAAATCATCTATGAAAAATATGGATTCTTGTATGAAGTTTTTAGTGAGATCCGTAAATTAAAAGATGAGTTTCGCGAGCAAGTAATCGGATATAAGGATAGTTTTGGAAAGATCTACATCATTACGCGGGAATTGGATTCATTACAAGAACAAGATGTTTATTTCAGGGCCTTGACCATTTTGGAAGATCTTATGGAGAATAATAGTATTTCTATTTATTCCCTGGAGCCTGATCGAGATTACGCCAGACTCCAAGTAAATTCAACAGCGTTCGGCGATAAGCTGGCCAAATCAATAAAGTTGTCTGATTTTCCAGAAGCGATGAAAAGTATCGAACAAGGTATGATATTTCAGAACACTTCTTTACTGCCGAACTATCCGGCTTATATCGCTCCAATACTCAATAATTCGTCCCCGTTTAATGTACCAGTCGCAATTATCGTAATTTGGTCTGCAAAGTTTGAACAGTTTTCATTGTATTACTATAATCTTTTCAAGGTGATATGCGGATTAATTCAAGCCTCGTTGGTGCGAGCGGCCAAGTTTTTGGATGCTAATTTTGAAAAAATGTACATCCCTTCGACCAGAATTTTGAATCCAGATGCATTTAGGGAGATAGTGAGAACCCGCGCGGAAATGAAAAAAAATAAGATCGCAGATTATCAATTGATAATGCTTGAAAGATGCGCTTTAAATATTCAGCAACTGGATTTGAAGGTGAATGAAGTAATCCGTGCGACAGATATAGTGGGAATGCAGAGGGATGGTAATTACTATATTTTGCTTTCACAAGCTGATAAATTGGCTGCCAATGATGTTATTGTTCGATTCAAAAAGAATGGCCTTAAGGTGAAGTTTGTGAATGGCCATAAAATTCTTTCCGATTAGGGACAATTAGCATTCCAAGGTTCCACGTATGCCAGCGGTTTATTTGTAATTGCAATTAGAAATAAAAATAATCAAAGACATAGTTCGATTGAAAACTTCCCAGCCAAGGTTCCTGGAGATATTTCGGTGAAGATTCAACCAGTACTAATTCTTATGTTGTTTCATATATTTCTTTCCATGATAAGCATTTATTTTATTCTTTCTGGAAAAACTTCATTGCGGAAGGAACTTATTATTCCTGTCATTATCATCCCCATTATTGGGCCTATTATGGCTATGGTCATAGGGTTGCTAAATATCTCGGGTGCACAGGGTAAAAAACCCCTCGATCTAGAGCCTCTGACACCCGACGAAGATATTCTCTGGAAAACTTTGAAGAGCTATCACGAAAAAGGCAACATCGTGCCCCTGGAAGAAGCCATTTTGATCGATGATGTGAGGATTCGGCGAAAGTTCATGCTCGAAACGCTTTATGAGGATCCTCTGAAGTATTTGGATATACTAATGCTGGCAAAGAACAATGAGGATGTGGAAACTTCGCATTATGCAACAACAACAATTTCTTATGCGCAGAGATCATTCCAGATTGCCATTCAGGAATTGGCGATAGCAGTTGAGAGCTATCCTTCTGACACGGTTTTGCTTGATAAATATATAGAAACGCTTGGGAAGTATATGGAAAGCGGTCTATTGGAAGAGCATTTATTAAAGAATTTCCGCGCCGTTTATAAAAAAATCCTGGATAAGAAGTTTGACAGCGTAAAGAATGATAAACAGATGCTGATCAGGAAGCTAAGAAACAGCATTGAATTGAAGGAGTATGCAACTGCCTTTGTGACCAGTGATTTACTAAAAGAATATTGGCCTGAAGATGAGCAGACATGGATAGAGGCTATACATGTGTGTGTGGAGGGAAAAGATATTAACAAGCTGCGTGAAACATTGGAAGAAATACAACAAAATAAAGTAATCTGGACAGAACAGGGAAAAGAACAAATCACCCCCTGGCTGAAAGGAATACCACTGTGAAACAAAGCAACAGTTTTACATTGATGCTTTTACCATTATTTCTCTTATTAGCATTTGCCTTAGGCCTGTTCATTCAGCGTGCGGGAATTAAGTATGAAGCAGGCTCGAATAATGGGGGCCCGCAATTACTGCCTCAAGCAATTGTAAATATTTCCGATTATTTTCCTGATAAGCCTGTGGAGGCTCTTGTATTATTTGATCCCCGCAATCCTGAGTCTGCGAAACACGCCAAGACTGTTTTCGACACAATGGATAGCATGCAGGTTAAATATGAGACTTTTGATGTAAATTCCGGGAGGAATTTTGATCCGGCGAAATATCAAACGGTTATCGTATCGTTCTTGAATCTGGAAAAAATTGAATCGCAGATTCTAACCCTGGTCGATTGGGTAGGGACTGGAGGAAGGGTGTTGTTCTCCATACGTCCCACACCGTCGGCCACTTTTACGGCTATTTATCATAAGGTAGGTGTCGCTTCCAAAAGTGACAACTTGATTTATGTCAAAGGGGTTGAGTTTACGACAGATATATTACCCGGTGCAAAAGATATTAGTTTTTCAGACGTCCTGGTGCACAGCGTTTACCCCGTTCAGTTATTCGATGGCAGCCAAGTTCATATTGTGAGCGCTGACGAATTAAAAATGCCTCTTCTGTGGGAGTACAACTTTGAGAAGGGTCGTTTTGTATTTATTAATACTGATCAGTTTAACGAAAAAGATGATAGAGGCATGGTTGGAGCGGCATATAGTTTATTGCAGGATGTTTTTGTATATCCTGTGATCAATACTTCGGTTTTCTTTATCGATGATTTTCCAAGCCCCATCCCGGTCGGCAGCAATGATTTGATCACAAATCAATATGGCATGGATATAAATCAATTTTATACCAATATCTGGTGGCCGGATCTAACAAAAATTTCCAAGACTTACAATATTAAGTACACTGGCGACATGATAGAAGACTATAATTCCATTGTCGATGCCCCTTTTGATATTCAATTGAATAATGAACGCCATAAATATTTTGGAGGACTCAACCTGGCCAACGGCGGGGAAATTGGGTGGCAGGGTTTTAACCACGTTCCACTTTGTTTGACAGAGGCACAGGTTAACCAGGCTTACGGTTACCCTGCCTGGCCAACCACAGAATCCATGCAATTATCGATATATGAGTTGTACAGGTTTTCAAAATCGTCCTTTCCAGACTATGTTTTTACCACATATGTACCGCCTTCCAATATCTTATGTTCGGATTCTCGTTTGTGGCTGCCAACCGTTTTGCCCGGGTTAAGGGTAATTGCAGGTGTGTATTTTAATAAGGCTGAAATAACCGCATATGAACAGGAATTTACAGAAGCATCGGATGGGATTATTGAGCTTCCAAGAATCGTTGCCGGTTATGTTCCCGACAATATGGCAAGGTGGGCGGAAATTAATGAGTTGGTGTTGCATTATGTGAACACACTTTATTTTCATCCTAATGATGTATTGGACATTGGAATAGAAAAGAATCAAACTTGGGACTACCTGCGCGATCAGTTTGAAGAATATATAAAATGGATCAATGTATCTGCCCCGGGATTGCGAAATATGACTGCGAGAGAAGGCGCTGTGGCAGTACAGCGGTTTACACGACTGGCAGTGGATGCGCAGTTTGTTAATGGCGCCTATGAAATATCGCTTGGGAACTTTTATGATGAGGCCTGGCTTATGCTGCGTACATCCAGGAAACCCGGGGTAATAGAGGGCGGGACCATTTCGCCCGTTGCCTCTAACCTATATTTAATTAGAGCTGTGAAGCCCAAAGTCGTACTCAATTTTGAGGGAGTAAACCCTTGAAGATTTGTTTTGTTCTGGAGGGCAATTATCCTTATGTTCGGGGTGGCGTTTCCACCTGGGTGGACGGGTTCATTCGTTCCATGCCTGAGCATGAATTTGTTTTATGGGCCATCACAGATTTGGAAAGTAAACGCGGGCAGTTTGTCTACAAGCTTCCTGAGAATGTGGTGAGTGTAAAGGAAAATTTTCTCGGTTCGTCATTTAACCTTCGAATTAATAAAAACCCCAATCTAAAATTTTCGGCCAGTGAGCGAGAAGCACTCTCGCAGTTAATCAGATGTGATAATCCGGATTGGACCGTTCTGCTTAATATATTCCGTTTACAGCCAAGTAAACCTGTTGAATTTATTCTAAGTGAAGAGTTTCTAAATATTTTAAAGGTATTTACCAGGGAACAATTTCCTTTCGCGAGTTTTGCCGACCTATTCTGGACGGTTCGCTCAATGTTCTTACCCTTGCTTTTCCTCATCGGGCAGCCCATGCCAGAAGCAGACCTCTATCATAGCCCATCAACGGGATACGCCGGTATCCTGGCTGCTTTAGCTTCCATGAACTATCACAAACCCTTTGTTCTTACCGAACATGGAATATATACAAGGGAGAGAGAAGAAGAGATTTTGCGTTCTGATTGGGTGGTATCGCATTTTAAGGATTATTGGATATCCATGTTTTATATGTTTGCCAGATTTGCATACCAGCGAGCAAATCGAGTCACGAGTCTCTATCGCCGTGCAAGTCTAGTTCAACAAGAGTTGGGATGTCCCAAAGAAAAGTGCGATATTGTCGGGAACGGCCTTGATTTTGAATCCTTCTCTGCAATTCCCAATAAGCCAAAAGATGGTTGGGTGGACATCGCTGCAATCATACGGTTTGCACCAATCAAAGATATAAAAACCATGATCTATTCTTTCTGCCGGCTAAAAGAGGAATTTGACAAGGTCCGGTTGCATATAGTTGGCGGTGTTGATGAGGAAGAATATTATCAAGAGTGTTTGGATCTTATTAAATACCTGGATATTAAGGATGTCATTTTGCCCGGGAATGTAAACGTTAGATCCTACCTGGAAGGAATCGATTTTACAATTCTTACGAGTATTTCAGAGGGACAACCCTTTGCCGTGTTGGAATCGATGGCTGCCAAGCGGCCTGTGATCGCGACGGATGTAGGTTGTTGTCGTGAGTTGATCGAGGGAGACGCCGGAGATGATTTAGGTCATGCAGGAATTTGCGTGCCCCCGATGAACCAAGCAAAAATATTTCATGCTTTACTTGAAATGTGTCAAAATGAAACAAATCGAAAGAAAATGGGGGAAGTCGGTCAGAAAAGAGTCAAGAGATTTTATGATATTAAGACTGTAATGAGAAATTACCTTGAAGTTTATGAAAAGGCGGCAGCCAAATGGCAGGAATTGGGTTCGAATTAAAGAAATTATTTTCCAAAAAAGGGATACTTCTTAAAGCAAGAGCGAACCTCTATGCCGGTTTAGTGGTTGCGGGACCAATGATATTGGGCGTCCTATTGCTATTAGGTTCCAAGTTGATTTCAAGACTTGGAGGTGCGACCCTTCATCAACAAGACCTCATAGTGATCATCATTACCTATTCCATTTTATTTTCCCTAATTTTGGCCAGTACATTGTTGTTTGTTTTGGCTCGCTATATAGCGGACATGCTGTATATAAATGCATACCACCGCATATTGCCCTCGATGTATGGGGCTATTTCACTGCTGTTGGTGGTCGGTTCTGTAATGTGGCTCGTATTTCTTTACTATAGTAAGATAGATTTGGTTTACAGCATATGCTCATTCATCCTATTTTGTGAGGGGGTGGTGGTGTGGGTTCAGATAAATTATATTACTGCCATAAAGGAATATCGCACCATCCTAGTTGGTTTTTTCATCGGTCTATTTACCGGACTGTTAGTCGGGTTTTTGTTGATACTAATAAAATACGATGTTGTAAGCTCCTTACTGTTTGGTGCTTGTGTTTCTTATGGGGTAATAATCATCAGTTTCACAATTGTCTTGCATAAATTTTTTCCAATGGGATCTGGAAGCCCATTTAAGTTCTTACAATGGATCGATGAATATCCTCAACTTCCATTTGTTGGATTCTTCTCGACGCTGGCCCTATTTACGCACATCATTCTGATGTGGGCCAGCCCTTTGGGCATGAAAGTGGAGGGCCTATTTTATCAAGCTCCTGCGCATGATATTCCCGCGCTTTTGGCTTTTATTACCACCCTTGTAACAACCGTCAATTTTGTTACCTCTGTTGAGGTCAGCTTTTACAATAAATATCGTCGATATTTCAGCCTGCTCAATGGAGACGGCTCGTTGAGTAACGTTGAGGAGGCCTATAAGGAAATGCTGGCTGTCCTAAAACAGGAGCTTTTTTATCTTGCCATTCAGCAGGTTTTTGTCACATTATTCGCAATCGTAATGATTGGCGAGATCCTTGTGTATGTAGGCCTTGGTTTTACCTCTAATATGATCGGAATTTTCCGTGTCCTATGTGTTGGATACGGGTTGTACGCAATTGGAAACAGCCTGATGCTGTTTTTGTTGTATTTTGCCAGCAATACAGATGCACTATGGGCTGCGACAGCACTTCTTATCTTTAATGCAGTAGGTACCTGGTTTACTTTTACATTACCTGAAGTATTTTATGGTTTTGGCTTTGTGGTTGCTTGTACAATTTTTTACCTTGTTGCCCTGGAACGATTATATTCATATACAAAACGTTTGGATTATCATATTCTAACCAAACAACCGGTGTTTTTTATACGGAAACAAGGCTTGCTTACCCGCCTTGTTCGAAAGCTCGAAGAGTAGATAACATTTTATGAGAGTTGGGTATTCATATGCAAAAGATCTTCAGGATAATATTTGTAACAGGGATTGGATTGTTGGCGATCTTTTTTTCTTTACAGAGCTTAGCTCCTTCAAAACCGATAGACAATGCCATAAAGCTGCCAAAATTTTTAAGTACACCTTTGGATTCAATTGTGACTGTGCCGACCGCTGATATTAGCGACCAGCCGTTTCAAGATAATTTGGATATTTATCAGAACGATGCCCCTGGTTCGGTAGTGACAGTATTTATTACAGTGAGAAAAGGGAATTCTGCTGACAACACAGACCACACCTGGAAACAGGTGAATGACTTTTCCAAAGGGTTATTAACAAATAATGCAGTCGTTCAAGATGAGAAGGCTGAAGCGATTGTGCAATTTGGAGACGATAGCGGACCAATTCCGGGCGAGCCAGGGTATGACGAGGTGGCGCCGAACGCAACCATACGCGTTCGAGGTCCATTAACCTATCCACAACAATCATACACTATCGAAATTAATCAAGGTGCCGGTAAATGGCGCGGGCAATCAACGATTGCTCTTAACAAGCATTTTCTTGACCCTTCACGAATGCGAAATAAACTTAATTTTGACTTGATAAAACAAATCCCCAACATGGTCAGTCTTCGCACCCAGTTAGTCCACCTTTATATAATGGATCAGACAACAGATCCTTGGAGTAAGGCTTTTATGGATTATGGTTTATATACACAGGTTGAAGTTCCCGACAAAAAGTTCCTAAAGAGTCGTTTTTTGGATCCGAATGGGCAATTATACAAAGCAGCCTTTTTTGATTTTGGACGATACCCGGATCAGATCCGTCTTGTAGACGATCCATTGTTTGACGAGAGCATCTTTTCCACCAGGCTTGAGATCAAGGGTAACAGGGATAATTCCAAACTCATTAATATGCTTGATGATGTGAACAACCCGGATATACCCATTGAGGCGACTTTCGAAAAATATTTTAACGCAGATAATTATTTTACATGGATGGCTTACAATATTCTTGTCGGGAATGTGAGCACATCAAGTGGGAATTTTTACTTGTACAGCCCGCGTAACGGGAATAAGTTCTATTTTATTCCCTGGGATTACGATGATTCCTTTTTTAGACAGAATCGCGAAAAATGTTGTGACTATTCTCCATATGCAACATATGAATATGGAGTTGCAAACTATTGGGGAAGCCATTTGACCAATCGGGTATTAAGAATTTCTGCCTACAGGCAGGCGCTGGATTCCAAAATCAATGAACTGATGGAATTCTTGGCGCCTCCAAAAATTAAAGCGATGGTAGATGAATACAAACCGGTGGTGGAAAAATATTCATTACAGATGCCAGACGCGATTTATCTTCCGACAAACAAAGGGCAACTGGAACAGGATTTGGAGATCATACCCAGCGAAGTGAAAAATAATTACGCGCTGTATTTGGAATCCGTGAAAACATCCATGCCGTTCCATTTGAGCGTGCCGAAAGTCGAAAACGGCATTTTGTATTTCAAATGGGACGAATCTTATGATCTTAACGGCCAGGCCGTTGCCTATCATTTTTTAATAGCCAGGGACCCTGCGCTCAAGGATGTTGCGGTTGATAAAATGCTGTCGAACGCCACAAGCACTCAAGTTGACCTATTAATGCCAGGAGAATACTTTTGGGGAGTAACTGCAATAAATGAATCCGGGAAAATTCAATTTCCGTATGACACCTTCCTGGATTCTAATGATATAGCCCATCCCGGAGTAAAAGGCTTTTACATCACTCCCCAAGGCGAATTACTGGAAAAATAGAAATACCCAATACCAGGGAGTGAGCCAGGTTGAATAATATGCCAGGTTGAATTCTCAGGCACCGAAAAAAATTTTGTACCCGGCCGTTTTTAATTTTGCGTCAGAGCCCATTTTCCTTGGCAGGTTACTTTCCTGAAAACCTTATTCAAGGACCAGAGACACTGAAATGATAAAACTCTTAAAAATAATCTTATGCGGCCTTGGATTGATATTCCTGGTATTTGCGTCTTTGCAAAGCTTACCTGCGCAAGATTCGAAAAATAACCAGATAAGAACGCCAACACAAATACCAACCTCTGCAAGCCCGGTTTTCTTTGACCCTCTACCCGATATCAATGACATTCCTTTCCAGGACAATGAGGAATTATACAAATCTGATGATCCGGCATCGGTCGTTTATATGTATATAACGGTACGAAAGGGAAATCCGGCGGAAAACACCGATCATACCTGGGCGGAGGTTAATAGCTATAGCAAATGGCAAGATGGAGTCCCTTCGGAAATAGTGGTTGGCAAGGCAGAAGTCATTCTTCAAATAGGAGATGAATCTGGTCCCCTCCCTGGGGAGGTGGGTTATGCTGAAACCGTACCAAATGCAACAATTCAAATACGCGGCAATTCCACGTCAGCAAAGCCCACCAAGAACTATAAGATTGAATTCTTACCGGGGGCGGGGGAATGGCGGGGGCAAACAACGCTAGATCTAAATAAACATCTTTTTGACGATGTACGAGTAAGAAATAAGCTTGCCTTCGATTTACTGAAACAGATCCCAAATATGACAAGCTTGCGGACGCAATTTGTCCGTTTATTTGTTAAGGATGAAACCACAGATCTGCCTAAAACAACCTTTGTGGATTATGGTTTGTTTACCCAAATCGAACAGCCAAACAAAAGGTTTTTGCGGAACCATCTTTTGGATGCGGAAGGACAATTATACAAAGCGGACTATTTTGAATTTTTTAGATATGCGGATCAAATTCGCCTGGTGAGTGATCCCCTGTATGATGAAGCTGCTTTTTCAAAAATTCTTGAGATCAAAGGCAGCAATGATCACACCAAACTTATCCAAATGTTGGATGATGTCAATAATTATAGTATTCCCATCGAACAAACCTTCGAAAAGTATTTCAATGCGGACAATTATTTTACATGGCTTGCATTCAATATCCTTGTGGGAAATGTAGACACGCAGAGTCAAAATTTCTTTCTTTACAGCCCAAAAAATTCAAACACATGGTATTTTCTACCCTGGGATTATGATGGAAGCATGTACCGGCAGGCGAAATTCTACAATTATGATTATTTCGAGTATGGTATTTCAAATTACTGGGGCGTTCCACTTCACAACCGGGTGTTAAAGATTGATCGATACAGACAAATGCTGGATATAAAAATCAATGAACTTATGGCGTTCCTGACCCCTGAAAGACTGGTAGGAATGCTGCAGGACTACAAAAAGGTAACCGATGCATATACATTGCAGGATCCGGATGTGAACGCTTTATATGCACCTCTAGATGAATACCAAACGTCTTATCAGGAAATTCCAAATGAGATACAAATTAATTATGATTTGTACCTTAAATCCCTGGATACCCCGATGCCTTACTTTCTGGGAACCCCTAAAAGAAATGGAGAAACGTTAATTTTCAATTGGGGCGAAGCGTACGATTTTCATGCCCAGGATATTTCCTACCATTTTATAGTAGCCAAGGATTGGGGATTTAAGGATATTGTGGTTGATAAAACACAAATAAATATCACCAATATTCAAATCGAGGCGCCAGCCCCAGGGAAATACTTCTGGCGGGTAGAAGCGACCAATCAATTGGGAAAAACCCAACTTCCATTCGATACTATTTTTGATTACACCAACAATATACAATATTCTGGATTAAAACTTTTCACCATCAACCCGGATGGCGAGGTGCAGGAATAATGCGATACCGGCATGAATTTAAATACATCATCAATTTTCAGGACTATACGCTTATTAAATTAAGGCTAAAGAGTCTGCTTTCAGTGGATGCCCATGCAGACGCTACTGATTCATACTCTGTTCGCAGCCTGTATTTTGATGATTATTATAATCATGCGTATCATGACAAGTATGCGGGTGTATTTAACAGGTCTAAATACCGCATTCGTATCTATAACCATTCGGACCAGACGATAAACCTTGAAAGAAAGAACAAAACCGGGCAATATAACTACAAACAGACGGCTCCAATGACGAAGGATGAGGTTTATGCTGTCCTTCAAGGGAATTTCGAAAACTTATTAAAAAGCTCGAACAACCTCTTAAGAGTCTTTTATCATGAATGTGTGTCCAATCTGATGCGCCCGAGGGTGGTTGTCGATTATGAGCGTGAGCCATATATTATGGAGGCCGGTGATGTACGAATAACATTTGACAAGAATATCCGCGGAGGGGTGGAGGGATTCGATATTTTTAATGGCGCAATGCCAATGATTGAAGCCCTTTCGCCAGGTCTGCTTATCATGGAGGTAAAATTCACAGAATTTTTACCAAGTATGATACGTAAAATTTTACCTTCCAAGGCCTCCGAATACACTGCCGTTTCAAAATATATCCTGGGCTGTGATAAAACACTCCACCGTCGATGCTCCCATTTCTAATCAAGGTTTTGAAAGGAAAATATAATGGAAAATTTATTAAAATATTTACAGATCGACCTATCGGGTGCGCTGACCACTTTAGCTCCAATCATCGTGGCCTTGTTTGTTTCTTTTGCTCTGGGGATGTTGATTTACTATGTATATCAAAGGTCATTCAGAGGAGTTGTATTTAACCAGGCATTTTCTGTTTCACTGGCGGTACTGACGATCCTCACTACGATGATCACATTAGCGATCAGTTCGAACATTGCGCTATCACTAGGTATGGTCGGTGCGCTTAGCATCGTCCGTTACAGGACCGCAATCAAGGATCCGGCGGATATCATCTTTCTCTTTTGGGCAGTAGGGACCGGAATAACCATCGGCGCCAAACTCCATTACCTGGCTTTGGTTGGCGCAGTGATCGTTATTCTGATGTTGATCGCCATCGGCAGAAGGAAGTCTGCCAGCGAGATATATATACTGATTGTCCACTATACCGGCGAAGATATAGCAGACGAGCTTCGACGTATATTGCACGGTAAACGTTTTCAGATTAAATCAAAAACCGTCAGGAAAGATAATGTAGAAATGGCCATTGAGGTTGAAGTAAAGAACAATAATACGGCATTTATGGATCCGATAAAAAGCCTCTCCACAGTTAATGACCTGTCCTTGATACAATTTACCGGGGAATATAATGTTTAAGTCATCAAATGAATCATGAGCAATTCCATAAATAGGGAAATTAACAAGAAACCAATCATCATCAGATATTTGCTTTTGATCATTATCGTAATAATATCCTTATCTTACTATTTCCTTTTAAAAACGAATAAACAGATAATAAAACTTAATACAATATCCGGGCCTATCGTAAATCCTCTGATGGGATGGTCACCATGGGCATTTATCGAAGAAAGCAATCAGCCGCATACCCTCGTATATGCTGACCTGACATGGCGACACTTTGAACCTCAGGAAGGAAATTATGACTTTGATGGTTTTGAGAAGAAGTACCAATTAGCCCGCTGGCGCCAGGAAGGAAAGCGAGTCGTTTTTCGATTCGTTGCAGATGCGCCTGGCAGTGAGACCCATCTGGATATCCCGGACTGGTTGTTCGATAAAATACATGGAAGTGGGGATTTTTATGATAACGAGTATGGAAAGGGATTCAGTCCTGATTATTCAAATCCTATTTTTATTGACTACCATAAAAAGGCTATAAACGCTTTGGGGGATAGGTATGGCAAGGACGGTTTTTTTGCGTTCATCGAGTTGGGTAGTCTGGGGCATTGGGGTGAATGGCATACACATCCTGATATTAGACCGCTTCCCATGGAAGATATCAGGAATTTATATGTGTATCATTATGTTGAAGCTTTTCCAGATACCCATCTGTTAATGAGACGCCCTTTTTCCATCGCTCAAAAACTAGACCTGGGTTTATATAATGATATGACAGGTGATCCCACTCAAACTAGCACATGGCTTGATTGGATCAAAAATGGAGGAGAGTATCTTTCACAAGAAGTACTTTCGCCAATGCCAAATGGCTGGCAGAAGGCTCCCATTGGAGGTGAGCAAGCCCCCAATTTGAGTAATGAACGAATTTATGGCACCGATCTAGCACAAACAATACAATTGCTCAAGAAGTCGCATACGTCATTCATTGGACCTGGAAGTCCTTATGAAGTGCCAAATGGAGGCCCTTTACAAGCTGGCATTGACCAAGTATTAACGATAATTGGTTACAGGATCTATATTGATCAGGTACAGATGCCGCGATGGGTTCTCTATGGCAAAAACATAAACATCAAATTTACTTTTTCCAACAATGGTATCGCCCCCATGTATTATGACTGGCCAAGCAAGGTTACTCTTTTTGATGAAAAAGGAAATACCATCACCACCCATCAACCTCAAATGGATCTGCGGAAAGTGCTCCCGGGGATGTTTTATGATGTCACCTTTAATATGCCAGTCGGTGATCTCAAAAACGGTACATATTCGATTGGTATAGCAATCATTGACCCAATTAACGGTCAGCCAGGTGTGAAATTCGCCAATGAAAATATTAGGAATGATTTAATACAATATATAGGTTCGTTTGAAATAAAGAGATTATTTAATCCCAATTAGACTTAGGTGAGCAAGGTCGATAAATACTTTCACGGCACGAAGGAATAGGCCGTGTGTTTAATATCTTTGCTGCAAAATGTGGGTTCCTTATGCCTGGGATCCTGAATTGCTCTTGATTTGCTCTGTCAGGATGGCTATGCCGTAAGGCGGGAGGGTGATGACTCTTTCCACTTCCCGGTGAGCCAAATGCTCGTAGGCCGGCCAGGGCAACTCGACCGCCTGTTCCGAGGATCCGTGATTGATGATAATGAAAAACTCTTTTCCCATTCCGCCAGTACGTTTATGGACTTCAATATTGACGGGGGTTTTGAAAGTGCGTATGCCGGCGGAGGAGAGGATGTGGTCCATGAGGATATCCTGGGAGGCATCATCCAGGCAAGCGCCGATAAAGTAAACCATCCCGCTCCCATAAGGATGAACGGTGATGGCCGGCTGACCATCCAACCAACCATTGGCACTCCCGTAATGTGCAAGCGGGAGCGTTCGTTCTGGATCAATTATTTTAAGTCTTTCCGCCCAAAGGCTGGATGTGCCGGCGAACAACTGGCCCTTCACCGGAATTGGGTCTTGCAAGGCATAATAATCTTCCACTTCGATGCCGGCTAATTCCGCCAACGGGCCAGGCGGACGGGTGGGCAGGAGGGCATTGTATGAGTTTTTCATGCCGGTGCGCAAGGTCAGGACGAGGGTGCCGCCGCGTTTTACAAATTCTTTGATTTGTTCCACGCGCCGGTCGTTCAAGACCAGCAGGGCAGGGGCGATGACTAGCGCATAGCCATCCAGCGGTTCATCAGCGGAGATGACGTCCACATCGAGGTTGCGTTTTGCCAGCGGGCTGTAATAATTATTGAAATGGGCTTCATAGCTGAATTCCCTGTGATGGCGCTGCCAATGGATCGACCAGCGACTGTCATAAGAATTGAGCAGCGCCACTTCGGCCTTGATCACCGAACCGACCAATAGATCAGATGCCGTTTTGAAATCCTGGCCGAGCTGCTGGATTTCCTGGTAGAGGGGGCGAGGCTGGCCGGACTGATCGAGGAGCGCACCATGATACTGCTCTTGCCCGCCGGCGGCAGGGCGCCATTGCCAGTAGAGGACGGCATCGGCCCCATGCGCCACGGCATGCCAGGCCATTTCACGCACTTCACCCTTGTTCAGTTCGTTATTCACAGGGGACCAGTTCACATGACCGGGCTGGGTCTCCATCAGCCAGAAGTTGCGGCGTTTGAAGCCGCGGGTCAGATCGTGGACGGCCCCGGAGCGTCAGGTAATCCGGATGACCTGTCCCGATATACCAATCCCACGAAGCCAGATCCAGGTCTTTGGCCAACTCGTAGTGGTCAAACCCATCGTGCCAGCCCATGAAATTATGGGTCACCCACACATCCGGGTTCAAGTATTGACGCAGAATGTCCAGCTGCGTTTTTTGAAATTTACGGTAGCTAGCGGTGATAAAGTGCTTGAACTCCAGCATGAGCCCCGGATTATGGGGGCCGATGGGGAGGGGGATCTGCTCCCAGGCAGAGTAGGTCTCGCTCCAATAACGGGTGGCCCAGTGATCGTTAAGATTCCCGAGCGAACCGAATTTCCCCTGCAAGAACTGTTGAAACAATCCCTGGCAGCGCTCACAATAACAGACGCGGTTGTATTCATTGTCAATTTGCCAGCCGATCACGTGGGGGTTTTTCCCGAAGCGTTCTGCCATGGCCTTGACGATACGCTGCGAGGCGGTATGGAACTCCGGCGAATTGACGCAATAGTGGCAGCGATTGCCAAACTGGACCCGGCGGCCACTTTCGTCCACGGCCAGCAGATCGGGATATTTTTGAACCAGCCAGGCGGGTGGAGCAGCGGTGGGTGTGCCCAAAACGGAGGTAATCCCCCCGGCGGCCAACAGCCCAATAATGCGTTCGAGCCAATCGAGCTCAAACTCTCCAGCAGACGGCTCCAGGGTGGACCAGGCGAATTCGGCCATGCGGACCACGGTCAGACCGGCGCGGCGCATGAGGCGGATATCTTCGGGCCAGCGTTCTTCGGGCCAGTGTTCGGGGTAATATGCCGCGCCAAGATACAAGGGCGGGTGTGCCAAGGATGGGCGGGTTTCGCCAGTTTCAGGGGTTGCGACCATTCCGGTAATACCTCACTAGATCAGGAAATAGTGTGGATCTTGCCTTTATTTACTAACCAGATCACAATCTATGTAGATTGTCGAAAGTCTTTATCAACGAAGAAGCTCTTCAACATTCAATACACGGCGCCGAGGACGGCGCATAGAGCACTTTTTTGTATAATCTCTTTCGATAAATACCTTAGCGCTTCATCCAATTATATTCAATGTAATTAGAGCAATACCATGCTGAGGAAGGAGAAAATTAAGGGTTATTCCTTCTTTAGTGATTTCGCAACCCAGCTCCCGGCTTACTACCCGGGAGGCTTGTTCCATCTCGGCCAGTTCTGAAGGCGCAGGATATTCAGGGCTGCCCAGCTCAATCCATTTCTTTTTCGGGTTAGCGTTATCCGGATCAATCCTGGCAATTGTAACCGGTGTATCTGGCGAGATATTCTTTAGCACAATGGAAACATGTTCATCAGATGTCTCCCCGCCGGGAACATTATGGTTAAAAGTTAAGAGAGAGAGTTTCGAATGGTCACGGACAGCTAATATTTCTACAGTAGAACCATTCCCGCCTTCCACCGGTAATCTCAAATTCCCTGTATGATGGAGCATCTCAAAGAGGCGGTAGGTAGGTTTGGGAATTCCATGTATATTCTGCAACGTAGATTTTTACGCTGCCCATATCATTTCGGCCTTATACACCATGGGCTATCGGGTTCCGGAGGATATTTCAGTCGTGGGATTCGATGACCTGGATATTGCCCAGATGATCCATCCTCTCCTAACTACCGTGCAAATCAACCGGAGAATCATGAGCCAGGTGGCGATAGAGCGTCTCGTAGCGCGCATGGAAGGAGACTTAAGCGCGCCCTTGACCATCCATGTGGGGGCGCGACTGATCGTACGAGAATCCACGGCCCCTCCGGCGCCTGAAAATATTCCCCGGTAAAGTAAAGGCTCATCATGTCCACCGCTCCCATGTGGCCTGTACCACCCCTTCAACAGCA
Organism: uncultured Chloroflexia bacterium; assembly: GCA_963831885.1. GTDB lineage: Bacteria > Chloroflexota > Anaerolineae > Anaerolineales > Villigracilaceae > UBA877. The sequence goes on from CAWHSJ010000011.1 coordinate 393,684, forward strand.
AGCTGCACGGCATTCCACAAACCTGGTAAGACGGTTGGAATGAGGGTTCCCTCAAGAGCTACTTCCCAGAACAGTGGTTCCTAAGAGAAAAACTGTTCTTCTCCTTCCTGAGGTGTGCTCCGGTGCTCTGCGCCGGAGCACACTCTCGCTTTGTGCGTGATGGAATTCCTCCCGGTCCGATAAATGCTGAGTTTCGGACTTAAGATCGGGCAATTCAAAATTAATGCATGAATGCCTTTTTTTCCAGCTCAATCATTCGACTTTTCCGGGTGCCTGCCATGACCGGAGGGAGAGTTCCGGCCCTCACCCCCATGTCTGGGGGCAAGACCCCTACACCTCAGCCTCCGGCATGCTGTGCGGTCCCGAATTTTCGCGACTTTTTTAGGTAAAATGTCCGAACTCCTGTCCGAACACCAGAACAATGTTGTTGCACTTATTTTCGAAGGAAAGATATAATACCAATGGGTTGTCAATAGAGTTATCTGACCGGTGTGGATAAGACAATACCTACAAAGGAGAATACGATGCCAGATTTTTCAAGAATGCCAAGGTATGATATCCGTAATGACGGAACGGGCCCCTATGCCATCTTCTATTGCGATTGCTGCAGCCGGGAGTTCCGCAGCCAGGCGGATGTGGGCACGGCCGTGGCGCAGGACCTCGGGCGGCAGGTGGCGGGCGGATTATTGCGCAAAGTGCCCTTGTTTGGAAATGCAGTTGCCAATAATGTGGTGGGGGAGGACCCCCGCTACAGCATGAAGATGACACCGGCCCAATTGGATAAGGCGTGGAAACAGGTGCAGGTGCAGTTCCGCGAATGCCCGAAATGCAACCGAATCGTGTGCTTGTCCGATTTTGACACCCAGAGCGGTTTTTGCCAGGAAGACAGCCCGCGCACCAACGAGATCGCCGAAGCCAGAGGTGAGCAGACCGGGGCAGCCTTAAAAGGCCTGGCAAGCGCCTTTGGCCTGGGGGATGTGATGAAGAATGTGCAACAGGCTGCCAAGACTGCCCAGAGTGCGGCGGCCCAGGCGGCCCGCTGCCCAAAAGACGGCGTCCTGGCCGCCCCGGGGACAAAATTCTGCCCGGAATGCGGTACCGCCATGATCCAACCCGCAACCGACAAATGCCCGCAATGCGGTCAGGAGACCCACGGCGCAAAATTCTGCCCGAACTGCGGCGCAGCCCTGGAAAAGGCCCAAAAGGCAGGTTTCTGTTCGAACTGCGGAGCAGAGACGAAAGGGGCAAAATTCTGCCCCGAATGCGGAACCAAGGTCAGTTGACCTTTCGCCACCGACTGCAGGCAGGTATTTGACCTGCTTTTTGTGCAGAGATCGTAAAAAAATCCAATTGAAGAAGCGCCATCCTCGCTTGCGCGGGAATGGCGCTTCATTCGTTTTTTCTCGAACAATACTGCTTCTTGCATAAACAGGCAAACCCACGTTGACCAAATTGCTCCCACAAACCGTGTTTCAGTTTTGATATTTACGCAGTACACTGTAGTTCAAGGGAACAAGAAGCGAACCCCTTCCCAGGCAGCGATGCCGATGAGTAAGCCAGTCACAGCGTCCATGCCGGAGGTATGTCCGACACACATTGCGGTCTCCAGGATATTAGGAAGGCGATCAGAATTCTCTCCCAGGGAAATGGCAGCGGCCAGATCAGCCAAAGGACTCGAGATCTGGCCTTGAGCGGCACAATTCAGGTAAGTGCGACTGATATCATTCGTGAGGTGCGAATGCTGAATGACGGCTTCGCTCAGGTTAGAAACGAACTGGAGGCGTTCAGGGTTGTCTCGGACCGAACACCAAAGGCCTCCCAGGAAGCCAACCAGAAGGTCATCGCCCGCAGGCGTCAGGCCAGTGCCAAGGCCGATCAGGCTGCAGATGGAAGACAGAGCAGCACTATTAAGATGAGCGGCGGCATCTAAAAGACTGCGCATAGCCAAGTAAATCTTATCAGACAGAGGGGAACGCGTTTTCCCATCCGCATGAAACAAATCCCTGGCGATGATTTCAGCGTTCGATCGAATCTGCCGTTGATTCAGCGCAAGCCAGGCACTTTTCCAGGCAGAATCCACAAGCGGGTTAGCAAGGTCCATTTGCAGAGTGGGCAAATCACATTTCCAGGTGCGGGCATGCCGCAACTTAATGGTCAGCGAACCGATCCGCAGAATATTGTCACGGCAGGTGGCCTGTTCGCCCACGTGGAATATTTCAAAAGAAAAGTTTTCCGGGGTGCCCACCCGAATCCCCCGGGGAAGATCAGCGCCAGCAGAAGATACCAGAGTCAGTAATTCAATTCCACTGGAGGGACGCAGGTTGAGGGCGGAAGGGAAGAGGCTGTGGACGGTGGCGTCGAAATCTGTCCGCGGAACGGCACAGCCAATCGAAAGGGCTTCAAGAACCATGCGGGTTGTCTTTCGTATAGACATAGCCTGGGGAAATTCTGCCCAGGCTATGTCCAAGAGCACAAACAAGGCTTGTGTTATGCTGTGTTGCAAACATTTCCTCACCATATGGATGCCCTTCGTCTGCGGCGCAAGGAACGCGCCTCCGCTCAGGGCCCCGGTCATTAATAACTGCTCCTTTTGAATCGTTGCAACAGAGCACTTCTTTTACACCGGCTCAAATTTCAACCCATACACATCCTCGCCATTTTGAACCCGAACCGGCTCCCAGCTGGGTTTCATTTTCATGCCAACCTTGAGCTTATCCGCCGACACGGCTTTGATCTGGCCCATGGCTTTGACTTTATTTTCGAATTCAGCCACCCCAATAATCAAGTACCTCTGGTCGAAGCCCCAGGGAAGGTTGAAGATGGTTGTATAGGTCAGGAGTTTGACATTCCCCTGGGGTTTGACCTGCTCGAATTCACGGCCTTTGCACTCCAGGCAGCGATCATGATACGGATAATGCAACTTGCCACATTTCTTGCATTTGTAGGCGGTAATGGCAATTTCGTTTTTCATTATTCCATCCTCCGGAGGATAAAGCACAAGACATTATTTCCAAAGCCGCCAAAGTTGATCGTCAATCCAATTTCTGCGTTTTTTACCTGGCGGGTCTCCGGCAACTCATGGCGCAATTGCCAGACGATATCCACGATCTGAGCCACACCGGTCGCACCGACAGGATGGCCGCGGGCCTTCAAGCCTCCAGAAACATTGATGGGGATCTGACCACCGAGGCGGGTCTTCCCGGCTGCGGCGGCTTTTCCACCTTCGCCTTTTTTGAAGAATCCGACGTGCTCGCTCTCAGCGATTTCCAGGATGGTAAAGGCGTCGTGCAGTTCAGCCACGTTCACATCGGACGGTTTGAGTTTGGCCATGGCGAAAGCTTTTTGAGCCGCCAGGGTGACCGCCTTGAGATCGGTCGGATCGTCGCGCTCGGCCAGCGTGTGCGTATCGGTGGCCTGGCCGAAACCGACAATGGCGACGTAAGGTTTACCGAGCTTTTTGGCCATTTCCACCGTGCACAAGACCAAGGCGGCGGCCCCATCACTGACCGGGCAGAGATCGTACAGGTGCAACGGATCAGCCGAGAGGGGATTGTTGACGACGGCGTGGGGGCTGTCAAAGATACCGCTGCGGTCGAGGGCCATCTCCACGTGGGCGTAAGGATTCAAGGTGCCCATCTGCTGGTTCTTCAAGGTAACGGCCAGGAGATGTTCGCGGGTCACGCCGTACTTTTCCATATACAAGCGGGTAAACATTCCGGCCATCCCTGGCAGGGTGATGCCGTAGGGATACTCCGCTTGCGGATGGGTCATGGTGGCGACAAAATCGGTGGCGCGCCAGCCAGTCACCTCGCGCATTTTCTCGCCACCGACCACCAGGACCGTATCGTAATATCCGGACGAAATCGCCAGCAAGCCGGTCTTGACGGCGGAGGCGCCGGAAGCAGGGCCGTTTTCGATGGTTTCAGCGGCCGCGGGCAGCAAGCTAAGGCGATCCACCAGCGAACTGGCAATGGCAGACTGGTGCTGGAGCATGCCGCCACCCATGTTGGCAACATAGACGGCATCGACGGATTTATCCCCCAGGCCGGCATCATCCAGGGCTTTCAAGGAGGCATAGGCCAGCATTTCCATCAGAGTATCTTCATCACGTCGGCCAAAGGGGATCATGCCGACACCAATGATAGCAACATCTCTCATCGTCTCATCTCCCTTTCAATCCAGCGATCCGCTCGCGGATGGTATCTTCATCGGCAAACTTGATATCTGCCATGGCCTCATCGAGCAGTTCTTGTGGAACGGGGCGATCACCGACAACCAGGCGCGGCTTGGCCTTGAGGTAAAGATCCCGGGTCAGGCGGTAAGAGTCACCGCCGCCCAATTCGTGCGGTATTTTGGTGGGTTCAAGCGGATATTCGACCATCCAGCGCCTAAAGCCGATGGGGCTTTCAGCCACGATCAAGATTTCATCCTGTCCCATGTAATCCATGTGGTATTCCATCTTGGCTGCAAACAGGTGTGAGCCAACGCGCAGGCCACGGTCAATTGCGAGGGTGTGATAGCTCATGCCGACCTTCTCATTTTCCAGACGGCCATTGACAACACCCACCAGGTAACCATCCACCTGGCCCATCAGGCAATATTCGCTTTTTACGCGATAGCGATACCAGGCGAGCAGTTCGCCATATAAACGGGCGCTGACGACATCGTAGTAATCGCGCTCGATGAAGAGACAGGGATGAACGGATTTAAGGATTTCAGGCACATCCTCACGAGAGGCCTGGCGGACGACCATTTTCTTGCCATTCGCCAGGGTGATCAATTTTGGCGGGTAGGGCGGCATGGGAATCTGAGGCGGCCGCAAAACCATTTCGAGTTCCATATCAACTGGCATTTCATAACCTCCAAAGTGTTGAGAACCAAATTTTGGTCAGGTAAAGGCGACGATACTGACAACCGTCCATCGTCGCGGGACAGAGGATTTTCACAACTATTCCAGATTTTTTAGAGTGAGTTTATTTATACTCTCGAGATGAGCGGGATCATAGGCATCGCCGAATTTAGTCCGGGGCATGGCAGCTTTCCGGGCCATCAGGTCGGCATATTCAGCATCCTCCACCATGGCCACGCAGCGAGAGATGCAGGATTCGCCATCCACAAAACGCCAGGGGAACATCCCGACCGTGACTCGGCGGTTGATCAGCAGGTCAATCTCGCCTCCCAGGCATTCGGCGTGAATGATGCCATAAGGGAACATCTCCAGGTGCATGAGCTGGTATTTGGTATCATCAAAGAAATCGGCCAACGGCATCCCATATTTTTTCTTGAAGACCTTATCGGCCTGGCGGGCCTGGCGCGGCATCCAGTCGCGGATGATGGTGTTCATCGGGTGGTCGGCGCTGCCGCAGTCCACGCCGATCCAACGCAGCTTCTTTTCTTTCGCCCACTCGGCGAACTCGCGGTCGGGACCGGGGTGCTTGACCATGTAGCGGATTTCGTCCGCGTTGGGTGAATCCCAGCCAAAGTGATGGTAGCCGGTGTGGATGATGAGAATATCGCCCTGGCGAACTTCGACGCGCTCTTCGACCATCTTGCTGGTATAGATATCGTAATCGCCGCAGATGTCACTCAGGTCAACCACGGCGGCTTCGTGGACGAGAAAATCCATGTCGAGCGAGGCTATGTCCTTGCCGGGGGTGTGAAAGTGGATCTCGCCATCCAGGTGAGTACCCAGGTGGTTGGAGTGGGTAAGCACCTGCCCATTGGCCCCGTTTGGGGCCAGGCGCTTGAAATACTTCAACTGCAGCGGTTCGTAGGTAGGCCAGGGCGGGGTGGCAACACCCAGGGGGATCGTCAGGTCGATGAATTTCATAACATATCTCCTTTCCTATGTCGAAATGAATGGGAACGTGGTTTCTACATTTCTTTCAGGGCCTCGAATGCATCTATAAAACACTTTTCAGGAGCGCGCAATATGCCGGCTCCGACCATCCCCACACCCGGGTCTTTATGGGCAATGCCGGTGTTGATGCGCGGCAGAATACCGGTCTCCATTACTTTGCGCACATCGATGCCAAGAGGGGTGCCGCGGAAGTTCAGCGCAGGGATGGTCAGGTTTTCATGCTCACTAAAGGTGATCTCATACATTTCAAGAGTGTTTTGAGTGGCCATTTGCGGCGTGCCGCCCACAAATTGGGTGATGGCAGGCGCAGCGGCCATCGCCATGCCACCATACCCGGCAGTCTCAGTGATGGTGCTGTCGCCAATGTCCGGATTAGCGTCTTTCTCGGTATACTGCGGGAAATACAACCCTTGAACTATCCCGGCAGGGGCGGTGAACCAGCGGTCCGGCATGCTGGACAGACGGATACCAAAATCGGTGCCGTTGCGCGCCATCACCGTGACAATGGTGCTCCCAGCAACACCCTCCGCAGCTTCGAGCATGGCTTTCCCGGCAGGCATGCTCAGATTCAAGAAGAAATGGTCATTCCGGTCGATGAACTCAATGACCCTGGCCAAGACTTCATTATCCCGGTTCGTGCGCGCCAGGGCCGGGCCAATGGCGCGTAAAAATAGAGAAGTGGCAGCACGGTTGCGGTTGTGGCACTCATCGCCCATGTGCAAGGCCTGGGCGATCAAGCTCTTAATGTCAATGCCATTGGGGAGGGACTGCAGGGCGCGATCCAGGGCAGGATATAGATCAGTTTCCATCCATTTCAGGCGTGCATAGACTTCGGGACCCATGCCCCCATACCGCAGAACTTTTCCCAAGCCTTCGTTCTGTGTGCAAAAAGCATGGCTGCCGAAAGTTTTGTTTTCAATAATGAACACCGGCATGCTAGGAGAAACGACACCTGCCATCGGGCCGACGGAGTGATGATGGTGACAGGGCGAAAATTCAATTTCACCGGAGGCGGCCAACTTTTCGGCTGCGGCCTCGTCGGCGGCCAGGCCTTCGTAAATCAACGCGCCCATCACCGCACCGCGCGTCGGCCCGCACATGCGCTCCCACTCTATCGGAGGACCGGCATGCAGGATCATGCGGTTATGCATCCCGGGGATGACCTCCCGGGCGATGCCCATGCCTGTTAATACGGCCTGACCGCGGCGGATGCGATCCACCACTTCCTGGTTGGCTGCATCCATACTAATCCCAGCCTTCGTCTTATGCAGGCGGGGCACACCCTCTTTAGGCGGCTGCCAGTCAATGTCAACGACCTTCACCCTTTGATCGCTGACCGACCTGGCCATGCTGGCGAGGCCGAGGTTAAGTACCACCAACTCTTTTCCAAACAAATCGTTGATCCTGGTCATAATCTCTCCCGGCTCAGTTTGAGACGATCATTGCTGCCAGACGGGCTGCGGCAGCATTGCTGTCGCAGACGATCACGCCTTTTTGAGTCAAGGCCAGGCTGGTACGGCTCAAACATTGAGGGTCACCTTCCGTCCCGGTCACCGAAGCAACCACCAGCAACTGGCGGCCATCCCGCTGCGCAGCCCTGTGTGCGTCCTCTATGCCTCTTCCCAATTCCGAGGCCGGATCAGGATGGGCTCCATAGCCGATGACCACATCCAGCAGGATGACTGCCACCTGTGGGTCGGCGGCTTCCTGGAGCAAGCGGCGGATACGCAGGTCATTGTCTATCATCGGATGAGGGCGTCCGACGGTGAATTCTTCCTCCCCGAGGTCCACAGCCGAATGCGCCTGGCTTTTGGTGGAATCAGATAGAGATGGCCCACCCGGCAGCGGAGCGTTGGAATAGACCGGACTGTCCAGCAGATCCTTCCAGATGACCTGGGCCTCATAACATAACGTACCCCCGGAGAAAAGGCCGCGCAGATAGCGCTGGCCGGTTTTTAGTTTTGGTTTCAATTCGCCGGCCTGGCGGGCCAGGCGGGCGTTTTCAGCCTCAAGATAGGTTTTTACGTCTCCCATTTCAGGTTTGACTGCTTTAGCGGCCAAGAAAGCACATTCCTGCAAGGTCCGAGCCGGGATGACATTGGGAAGGTCCGCCAGCAATCCCACCTCCCCGCCTAAAAAGCAGATCACGGTTGGCTTGCTGCTTTCCGAAACCTGTTGGAGGATCAGCCGGACCACTTCTTCCGCGGGGGGTTTGCTGACCAAGGCAAGCACCTTTGTGGCAGGGTCCTGCTGGAGGGCTTTGAGTGACTCCAACATCATGATGCCTCCCACTTCTTTTTTCAGGTCGCGGCCTCCGGTCCCAATGCCTTGAGTGAGGCCGACCCCGTGGCGGGCCAGCAAAGTGCTGACTTCCTGCAACCCGGTCCCGGCGGCGGAGACGATGCCCACCGGTCCGGCGGGGATCACATTGGCAAAACCGAGGGCAACGTTGTTGATGATGCTGGTGCCGGCACCGGGCCCCATCAGGAGCAGGCCGTGGTCACGGGCATATTCCTTCAGGGCGATTTCATCTTCCAGGGAGATGTTGTCACTGAACAACAGCACGTGCAGGCCCTGCAGCAAGGCTTCCCAGGCTTCGTCAGCAGCATAACGGCCAGCCACCGAGATGACCGCCATATTCCCCGCAGGTAAGAAGGAATGGGCACCTCGAATAGTTTTGGGTTTAAATTCACCGGTTTCACCGGCTGAGGTTTTCTTTTTTAGCAATGCCTCTGCTTTTTGGAGGGCAAAATCCCCCACAGAATCTGCCTCTGTGCTTACCGCGATGACCAGGTCATTGGGGGTGGCGGCCCGGGCTGCATCTGTCAGAAGGCCAGCGCCAGCCAGGATGGACTTATTGGCTTCGGTTGCCATGACCACGGCTGCGTCCTGAACCCCCGGCGTGTTGGAAAGCTCGCGAGCCACCAGCATCAAACTGACAGAGTCGTGGTATTCGCTGGTTTTGATCAGAGTTTTGACGGTCAGCGTACTCATTTCACAATCCCCGCATCCAGCATGGCCAGATAAACTTTTTCTGCGGTAAAGGGAGGCCCCTCAAACCGAATTCCGATGGCATCGTAGATGGCATTGGCAATCGCCGGGATGGTGGGAACCATGGAATGTTCCCCAATGCCGCGTGCGCCCCACGGCCCATCTCCCTGCGGAACTTCGACGATGATGGATTGCATTTCCAGCGGAACGTCTGCCGAGGTGGCAATGCGATAATCCACGAAGCTGGGATTCTGGACGACCCCACCTTTCAACTGGAGACATTCGAACAATGCCGAACTGATACCCTGGACAAGGCCGCCCTCCATTTGCGCCCTGACCATATCGGGGTTGATGGCCTTGCCAACGTCGAAAGCCGCAACCGCCTTGAGGATTTCAATCCGACCCGTTTCCATGTCCACTTCCAACTCGATGGCCTGAGCGCCGGTGGTGAAGTGGACCACAGCCTGCTCGCCCTGACCGGTCTCTGCATCCAAGCCGGTAATGTTGGTGGGCATGAAGTTGCCGCGTCCAATAATCGGGCCACCCATCCAGCCTTTGCCATCCGGTTTGGGCAAACCGTAGACCACCAATTTCTTCAGTGGAATCTCTTTCTCCGTCTTGAATGACACCACCACGCCATTGACAATATCCAGGTCCTCCAGCGGTTCTTCCCAGGCCCGGGAAACAAGCTCGAGGACCTGGTGGCGGGCATCTTTGGCGGCGTTGATAATGGCATTGCCCGTACTCCAGGTGATACGGCTGGCCACCGTCTGCCACTCATAAGGGCTATAACGGGTATCGACCGGCATGGCCAGACGCACGCTTTCGAAGGGGACACCAAATGCGGCCGCGGCCATCTGAGCGGCGACGGTAAACGAACCCTGCCCAAGATCCTGGCAGCCAATTCCCAGCGTGACCATGCCGTCTTCAGATAATTCGATCCAGGCGCTCGAACCGGCGTTGGGCGGCATGGCGGGGGCCTTCCACATGATAGCTATGCCCTTGCCGCGGCGCTTATTCGGAGCACTCGGCGGAGCCTTTCTGCCCCAACCAATCGCCAGGGCGGTCTTTTCCAGGCACTGGGAAACCCCGGTCGGGTGCATCTTGCCGCCTGTCGCCAGAATACTCCCGGTGGTCAGGCAATTTCTCCTGCGGAACTCGACCGCATCCAGGCCAATTTGATGAGCCAATTCGTCAATACATTGCTCCAGACCAGCATGCATTTCAGGCATCCCAAAGCCTCGCATGGGTCCACCGACCGGGTGGTTGGTATAGATGCAGATAACTATCGGTCTTCACATTGGGGACTTCGTACGGTCCGGTGCTGCTGTAACCGGCTGCGCGGGTAATATTCACACCGTATTCCGTATATGCCCCGCCATCCCAGTAAAAAGTGTTTTGCATGGCCAGCAGTTTTCCATTTTTGTCGCAGCCCATCTTGAAATAGGCGACCAAGCCCTGGCGCACAAATGCAGTGTAAAACTCTTCTTCACGGGTCAGCAGCAGTTTGACCGGATGCCCTTTTGTTTTTGTCGCAATTGCCACTGCCAAGGCTTCCATGCTCACACCGGCTTTGCCCCCAAAACCGCCTCCAACAAACGGCGCGACGACCCGCATCTTGCTCTGATCGATCCCCAAGGATTGGGCGATGAGGTCACGTTGCGCAAAGGGCGATTGTGAGCTGCCCCAGAGAGAAATCTCGCCGGATGAATCCACCTTGGCGATGGCCACATGCGGTTCAAGGGGAACATGCTGGATATGCGGGATGCGGTATTTACGTTCAACGATGGCGACGCACTTGTCCCAAACACCATCCACATCGCCTTTGCGGATCTTGAAGTGATTGGAGATATTCGTTCCCGGCCTGGGCATGATGAAATTAACGACCACATAATTGCCAAGGTCGGGATGAATCACCGGCGCTTCAGGCGAGGCGCCCACTTCGGGGTCGAGGACCGGCTCGAGAACTTCATACTCCACCTCGATCAAAGCGAGGGCTTTTTCGGCTATTTCCTCGCTGACAGCGGCCACACCGGCGACCGGATCCCCGACATAGCGCACCCGGTCGCGGCAAAAGATAAACCGGTCCTGCAAGTACAAGCCGATATAACCGGGAAAGTCTGCGCCCGTGACAACCGCTTTTACGCCGGGGAGGGCGAGCGCTTTTTCAGTGCTTATTTTCTTGATCAGGGCGTGAGGGTGGGGGCTGCGTTTAATGCGCGCGTGCAGCAAGGCATTCCCAAACTGCAGATCATCCGTGTAAAGCGCCGTACCGGTAACTTTATCATGCGCATCGATACGAGGAGTACTCTCACCGATGGGGCTGCGAATATTTTGTGTGTCGGCTGCCATAAGTCATCTCCTGATGGAATTGACAAAACTTACCGCTCTGGCAAGGTCAGAATAAATAAATATATTTTTCCAGTCGCAAAGGAGCCAACTTGAGCATCACGGTCAGGAAGAGACCGTTTGCTTTTTGGAGGCTTTCTTCACGCTTTCAAAGATACGCACATACCCTGTGCAACGGCACAGGTTCCCGACCAAAGCCTGGCGAATTTCGTCTTCGTCCGGATGCGAGTTGCGATCCAGGAGCGCCCTGGAAGACATCAGAACCCCGGGCGTGCAAAAACCACACTGCACGCCCCCTTCCTGGATCATCGCTTCCTGGATCGGGTCGAGACGTTTGTCATCCACCAGGCCCTCGACCGTGATGATATCCGCTCCATCACACTCGACCGCCAGCACCATGCAACTGTTCACAGGTTCGCCATTCAATAACACCGTACAGGCGCCACATTCACCGGCAGAGCAACCATTTTTTGTGCCGGTGAGCGAAAGGCTTTCACGCAACATGCGCATAAGGGTCATGTTTGAGGGAACAAGCACCTGTTCGGTGCCTCCATTTACAGTGAAGTTTATTTTATGGTCTGTCATATCGACCTCCGGGGATGAGCGGGTAAATTTACCAACGGGTCAAGCTGCTGCCAGGTTTAGTTTTTTAGTTTTTCCCAAACTTCACCAAGCGCATTAGCGGACAAATTCTTCACCATCTGCCTACGGTACCGGGCACTGCCGCGCACATCGTCAATCGGCGAACAGGCCTGCGCGCACAGGAGAGCGGCTTCCTGCAGAGCAACCAGGGTGATGGCATGATCTGCCAGACTTGTTTCGACATCTGTGACGAGAAGGGGTACAGGCGCGACCGAGGCGAGGGCCAGGCGGAAGCGGACACCCGAAGGAACGCCGGAGTCAGGGTAAGCGAGAACCGTCACGCCAACGATGCACAGGTCGCTCAACTTGTTGCGCCCCAGTTTAAGATATGCCCCCCGGCACCCGGCGGGGGAGGGAGGAAAGTGAATTGAAGTGACAATATCGCCGGGTTTTAATGTCGTTTTCCCGGGGCCGAGGAAAAACGATGCCAGGGGTTCCCGGCGAGGGCCGTTCACCCCGTGAATATTAAGCTCACCCTGGAAGACCAGGCAGGCTCCAAGCGTATCCCCGGCGGGAGAGGCGTTGCAAATATTGCCGGCTACGGTGGCGCGTGTACGCAACTGATAGCTGGCGACAGACTGGCAGGCGTCCGCCAACAAAGGATAATGCGCCTGCACATCCAGCGAGGCAATGACCCGGTTCATGTTGACCGCTGCACCGATGGTCAGCCCGGCCTGGGGATCGAAAGAAATGTCTTTCATCCCGTCCAGGTTCTTGACATCCACCAGGAATTTGGGAGACAGGAAACCATCGCGCATACGGACAAAAACGTCCGTTCCTCCCAGGAACGGACAGGCTTCGGCGGGGTGGCCGGCCAGGAATTCGCTGGCCTCAGCCAGCGCCGCCGGCTGCAAATAATCAAATTCAGGAAGCGACGGGTGAGTGTTTATGCTCATAATGGATGCCTCGCAGGAAATGACTTTTATCTATTCAAGAAATTAGGCTGCAAGAATAATGGGATCTATTATTAAGTATAGCACGCTACCTGAGTAGATAGGGAATGGAGGGGGAACCTTACAGGGCTTTCCTAAATTTGCGCTAGGGATGGCATAGCGCATGCCTAGCTTGAAGCAATCCACCAATATGGCGAGGAGATTGCTTGCCTGCACGAAGGACGTGCGGCACAAGTCAACCGGCACAGAACGCCGGTCTCGCAATGACATTGCCTGACTTTAGGAGGGCCCAGTGGATACTTAGTATCCCCCAATCGGACCGTTGGCCATCCTCAATAATTCTTAATTCAGTAATCCGGCTGGCTTTTAGCAATAAAATGAGAATTTCTGATTTCTGTCACAGCCTATTGCAGGCTATGTAGATAGTCGAAAGTCTTTATAAAGGAAGAAGTTCTTCAACATTCAATACACAGCGCCGAGGACGGCGCCTCGAGCACTTTTTTGTAAAATCTCTTTCGATGAACTACTTATCGGCGAACAAAGGGTAGAAAAAGCTTATAGCGAGAGTCAAAAACCACGATCATAGTATGGTCATGGTCCATCTTCACGGTACAGGGGCCGGTGCCGTCGCAGGCACCGATAAAGCCCACAAAGACGGAGTTATCCATAGGCGTGGCGGTCAGTGTGACCAGTGTATTCTGGTCAAAGCCATATGCACAGACCGAGCCGCAATTAATGACGGCGGGGGTACTGGTGACGGTGCCACTGCCTGTGCCGGACTTTTGTATAATTAATGTAGGGAGATGATTTAACCAGATATACCGATATGCAGACTCATTCCCGGCCGCATCGTAAGCGTATGCGTCGATCTCATTGTAGCCAGGATTTAATACCGTAGCATCAAAGGTCAAATGATAGGGTGGAGCAGTCACCCGCCCAATTTCTATCAGTTCCCCTGCGGGAGGGCAGGCAGTCTCAGGACACCAGCGATAAAAAATGACTGTGGAAACGCCAGTATTATCGCTCACGGTTGTCTCCAGTTGGACCGACTGATCTCTCACGGTATACACGGACCCAGAGATAACCGGAGTGACCCATTCGAGAGAGGGAGGTGTATTATCGGCGATAAAAGTAGCACTCGCCACGGAGGCGGGGGCAAGATTCCCGGCTTTGTCGCTGGCTGTGCCGGCGGCGATGGTGATACCCAAAGTGCCATTCCCAGTGATATTACTTATGGTAACAGTGCGAGTAGAACCGCTGGAGACATCCACGCTGAGGGTGCCATTGGCAGTGCTGGTCTTATTCAGGGTAATGTTGCCGATCGCCAGGGTGCTGGAGTTGAAGTTTGCATCCGCATAGGTGATGGTATATGTTACCGGTCCAATTTTTGAGATTGGCCGGCTCGGCGCGCCAACACTGATCACCGGCGCAGTGTTATCGAAAGTTATACCTGTACTGGTCACCACAACCGCCACGTTGCCGGCTGCATCCGTCCCACTGAAAGAAAATGTGTAGACTGCGCCATTGACCAACGATTGGGCGAGCTTGCAGCCGTTGATAATATCGGACATGTCCAAATTATTATGGGCGCCGATATTCAAGGCTGTGCCGGTGAGCTCACAATTGGGGGAGGAAGGATCCACCGTTCCGCCAGTCCAGGTCATGGTGATACTCCCACTGGCGAGGGATTCGCTGAGGGTGTAGCCCACGTCCGAAGCAGTGGTGATGCTGTTAATGAAGAGACTTGACATTGGATTTACAGGAGAGAAGACCGGCGCAACGGTGTCATAGATCCTGGTAAAAGTGGCCGCAGCCGTGTTGCCGTTGCCGGCGGCATCATGAGCCACGTTGGCCAGGATATCGGCGCTGACCGGGCCCTGTCCAATAGGAAGTAGATTAAAGGTGTAGCTAGTGCCAGAACCAAGAAGGTTGGCGACTGTCCCATTGATGGGGGTAATGTCGGTAATGATGAAATCTGCCACCGGTTTACTAAATGTGACCACCACCAGGATAGGAGAGAGGTTAGTTGAATTCGAAGAGGTAGAACTCATGCTCACAGCCGGGGTGACACTGTCGTAGGTGCGGCTGAAGGTGAGTGCAGCCGTGTTGACATTCCCGGCGGCATCCGTGGCGACGCCGGCAAGGATATCGGCACTGATGAGCCCCTGCAAGCTTGGAAACAGGCCGAAGGCATAACTGACACCGGTGCCGGTGAAGTTGCTGACAGTTCCATTGGTGGGGGTGATATCGGTAATGAGGAAATCTGCCACGGCCTCAGTAAAAGTAACCGTGACCGGGATGGGGTTGGCCCCGGTTGGGTTCAGCGTGGTGGAGCTCATGCTGACCGCCGGTCCCGTCCGGTCGATGGTCACAATTGGACCGTCGGTCTGTGCATTGGGATTGCCGGCCGTGTCGGTCACTCCAGCGGCAGCCAAGCGGAGGATGAGCGTCCCCTCCGTGCAGGCGGTGACAGTCACGGGATATGTGTTTATGACGGGTACACCGATGGCGAAAATACATCCGGTGGCTGACCCTGCATTGGTAAGATCCAGCGGGACAAAACCGACAATGGCCTTGTTGAAAATGGCATCAAAGACGAGGGTGGCCGCGTTGGTGAGATTGTCTATGTTGGAAATACCTGTGTCAGAACCGTTCTGAAGATCGAATGTCACAGTCGGGCCGGTGATATCGAACGTGACGGTGTTATCCGTGGAGGTGCTGGCTAAACTGGCGTTGCCGGCCGCATCGTGGGCTACGCCGGCGGCAATGGTCGCAATGACCGTGCCACCACTTACCGTCATTCCAGTTACTGCCACGTTGTAGGTGGTGCCAGTGCCCGTCACGGTGGCCGTGGTTGCCAAGGCCGTCCCGGTCGGGATCACATCCCCGGTGGCGAAGTCGGCGACGGCTTCACTGAACACCACTGTGAAGTTAATCGGTGAAAGGTTGGTGGGGTCAAGCTGAGCGACGGCCTGGTTGATGGTGACCGTGGGAGGGGTGGTATCGTAGGTGACAGTGTTATCCGTGGTGGTGCTGGCTAAACTGGCGTTGTTGGCCGCATCGTGAGCCGCGCCGGCGGCAATATTTGCAATGACCGTGCCATTGAGGCTCATGCCGGTGACGGCCACGTTGTAGGTGGTGCCAGTGCCCGACACAGTGCCAAGGGTTGCCAAGGCCGTCCCGGTGAGGGTCACATCGCCGGTAGCGAAATCCGTGACGGGTTTATTGAATACCACGGTGAAATTGATCGTCGAAATGTTGGTGGGGTCAAGCTGACCGACGGCCTGGTTGATGGTGACCGTCAGAGCGGTGGTATCGTACGTGACGGTGTTATCCAAGATGGTGCCGGCTGTATTGGCGTTGTTGGCCGCATCGTGGGCCACGCCTGCGGCAATATTGACAATGACCGTGCCGGCAGCGGTCATGCCGGTGACAGCCACGTTGTAGGTGGTGCCACTGCCCGTCACGGTGGCCGTGGTTGCCCCGGCCGTGCCAGTGAGGGTCACATCGCCGGTGGCGAAATCCGCGACGGATTTATTGAATACCACGGCGAAGTTGATCGGCGAAAGATTGGTCGGGTCAAGCTGACCGACGGCCTGGTTGATGGTGACCGTCAGGGCAGTGTTGTCGTAACGTGACGGTGTTATCCAAGATGGTGCCGGCTGTATTGGCGTTGTTGGCCGCATCGTGGGCCACGCCTGCGGCAATATTGACAATGACCGTGCCGGCGGCGGTCATGCCGGTGACGGCCACGTTGTAGGTGGTGCCACTGCCCGTCACGGTGGCCGTGGTTGCCCCGGCCGTGCCAGTGAGGGTCACATCGCCGGTGGCGAAATCCGCGACGGATTTATTGAATACCACGGCGAAGTTGATCGGCGAAAGATTGGTCGGGTCAAGCTGACCGACGGCCTGGTTGATGGTGACCGTCAGGGCAGTGTTGTCGTACGTGACGGTGTTATCCAAGATGGTGCCGGCGGTATTGGGGTTGGCGGCCGCGTCGTGGGCCACACCTGCAGCAATATTGGCAATGACCGTTCCGGCACCTGTCATCCCACTGACGGCCACATTGTAGGTGGTGCCGTCGTTTGGCGCAATTTGCGTCACGGTGCCAAGGGTTGCCCCGGCCGTGCCGGTCAGGGTCACATCGCCGGAGGCGAAATCCGCGACGGGTTTATTGAATACCACGGTGAAATTGATCGGTGTAGCGTTGGTCGGGTCAAGCTGACCGGCGGCCTGGTTGATGGTCAACGTCAGGGCGGTGTTGTCGTAATTGACGGTGTTGTCAAAGAAGGTGGCTGTGGTATTGGGGTTGTTGGCCACATCGTGGGCCACGCCGGCGGCAATATTGGCAATGACCGTTCCGGCACCTGTCATCCCACTGACAGCCACGTTGTAGGTGGTGCCGTTGTTTGGCGCAATTTGCGTCACAGCGCCCAGGATTGCCCCGGCCGTACCGGTGAGGGTCACATCGCCGGTGGCGAAATCCGCGACTGCTTCACTGAACACTACGGTGAAGTTGATCGGCGAAACGTTGGTGGGGTCAAGCTGACCGGAGGCCTGGTTGATCGTCACACTTGGGGGAGTGGTGTCGGCGGTGAAGGTGGCCGTTTCGGTAGTATCTGCCGTTAAAGAAACGGTACAAGAGGGGTTAGTACTACCATTGCAGACTCCACCAGTCCAACCGGCAAAGAAATTGCCCGTGGTGGTTGAGGCTGTAAGGATCACCGGGTCCACGGAAGTGTCGAAGATGGCCGAGCACGTCCCGGGGCAGGTAATACCGGCCGGAGTGCTGGTCACCGTGCCAGTGCCAGTACCGGTCACGACGACCGTCAGCGTAAAGGGAAGAGCTAATGCCGGCAACACGTTACTGAGCATGAGGGCAATGACCAGGATCAGAACGGGGAGGATACGTTTCGTTTTCATTTGACAACTCTCGGTTATCTACAAGGGCTGAAAAGGCTCATTCAGCAGAAGCGGCTAGGGGGCGATTGTACTAGCCGGGGTGGGGAGGATGGGTGTATCAGCCGGGGTGGGGGGGACGGGTGTATCAGCCGGGGTGGGGGGGACAGGGGTATCAGTTGGAAGCCTAAGTGTAGGCGCTAATGTTGGCACCTGCGTATCTGTTGGCTGTCTGGAAGTAGGCGCATCTGTCGGTCGCCTGGGAGTAGGCGTATTGACCGCGGTCTGGACGGGAATGTTTGTGGCCGTGAAGGTATTGGTCGGGAAAATAATCTTCTTGGTAGCAGTTTTGGTAGGAACATTTACCACCGGCTGGGGAGTGGGGGTAGGCCTAATATATAGGGTTGGGATTCGCCTGGTAAACGTGAGTGTGGCAGTCGGGAGGGGAGTGATGGTAGGTATGGAAGAGGCAGTCAGAGTTGGGGTTGCGGTAGGCCGCGAAAAGATTGACAGGGGTTGAAACAAACCGATCGCGCCCGGATTGGAGAGCCGCCAATTCAAGGTAACGGGACTTACGCCAGGGGTCAAGATATTCCAGCCAAATATTGCAAAAGATAAGATGAACAAGGATGCAACCACTATCCTTCCGTTTTGGGTCAGGTTGGCTTTGGGGGTGGGTTGGCTTTTTTTCAGCAGCTTCATACGAATAGCCAAGGCTTGCTCGTAATGGAGTTGCGCGCCTTCCCTGTCTCCGGTTGCCTGCAATATGCCGCCCAAGTATTCATGACTGGTTGCGGTAGCCAGGTGCTCTTCACCCAAGATTTTCTTTCGAATGGCCAAAGACTGTTCGTAGTTTGGCCTGGCGCTCGAATAATCGCCGGTCAATTCCATTATAAAAGCCAGATTGTTCAGGCTGGCAGCCGTGTCAAGGTGTTCTTCGCCGAGCGTTTTCTTGCGGATAGCCAGCGCCTGTTCATAATAGGAGCGGGCACCAGCATAATGGCTCCTTTTCTGGGCCAGCTCTCCAAGGCTGTTCAGGCTTGAGGCAGTATCGGGATGATCGGGACCCAGGACTTCCTTGCGGATCGCCAATGCCTGCTCGAAATGCGACCTGGCGCCTTTGAAATCTCCCATCGCCATCAGGAGATAGCCCAAGTTGTTGAAAGTCGCGGCTGTGTCAGGGTGCTTTTTCCCCAACACCTTCTTGCGGATCGAAAGGGCCTGTTTAAAATATTGGAGGGCGTTGGCTTTATCCCCCATGACTTGCAACAGACAACCCAAGTTATTGAGACTGGCGGCAGTAAGGAGGTGTTCTTCACCAAGCGATTCTCTACGGATGGAAAGAGCCTGTTCGTAATATGGAAGCGCACCTTTATAATCTCCCATTTTCTGCAACAGCGAGCCCAAATTATTTAAACTACGAGCAGTATCCAGCTGAGTCTCCCCCTTTAATTTTTTCCTAATTGACAAAGCCTGCTCGTAATACAGGCGGGCGTTGGGATAGTCCCGCATTTCATCAAAAAGGTGGCCCAGGTTGTTCATGCAAATGACCGTGTCAGGATGGGCCTGTCCGAGAGTCCTCCGGTTGATCTTCAGAGCCTTCTCGAAGTAAGTCCTGGCTCCTGAATAATCTCCGGACAAATCCAGGTAGTACCCCAATTCATTGGATAACCTGGCTGCCTGCTCGTCAAATTTTCCGTTGGACACCTTGTCGGTGATGTATTTTAAATGTAGCAATATCGGCTGCATGGCGGCGGGGGATTTCTCCTGATTGGCGCACACCGCAGCAGATAAAATCGCCTGGATTACTTGGGCTGCATCACCCTCATCCGGAAATATGTGCTGTACGAAATCAGTAATCAACTCATGCAGCCGTAATTGACCGGACTTGTTTTCATTTATCAATCCCAAGCCCAACAACCGGTATAAACTGCCTTCAAAGACCTTTGGGTTGTTTTCCTTTTTTCCAGCGAGCGCCCGCAAAAGTTCAATCGGTATTAATTCTCCGGGAGCGAAAGATGAACTCCACTTTAATAAATCCAATGCCAGGAGATCAATTTTATCTTCCTTATCCAACAGATCCAGGGAGACCTTCAAGGCCCGCCCCACTGCCAGGTCATATTCGCTTTCGGATAATTTCCCGTCATTGCGCCAGTTGCGTTTAAACAACCTGGGCTGCTGCAGCTCATTCAAGAAATCTTCAGGTTTAATTCCAAGAGGAGATGCACTGAGGAGACTGCCGGCCAGGTGCAAAGCCAGGGGCAGATCTTTTAATTCTGCCGTAATCAGATCCAGGGATGGGTCAGCCTTTGCCAGAATCCCGCCATATCCCCGCAGAAGCGCGAGGCTCTTCTGCCGCTCGAGCGGCCCCAGCAACAGCGATTTAACCTCAAGAGCAGGATCCCAGTTATTTTGGCGGGTGGTGACTATCACCCGGCTCCCGCCTTTTTGCGGCAGCCACTGCGCCAGTCGATGGGGGTCTTCGCAGTTGTCAAAAATGAGCAGGCGGGGTATTTCACTTTGCCATTCCAAGAGCACCTGTTTTACCCGGACATCCAGAGGACTGCCATTCACGGGATCCCCACAGGCGGCGATCTCGAACGGGATCAAATCTGGATCGGCAAAATTTAACCAAAAAACCCCCCCACTGAAGTACCGGCCATAGCGCCAAGCGAATTCAGAGGCCAATTGGGTTTTGCCGACGCCACCTATTCCATCCACGGAGGCGGCCTGGCCGATCACGACCGGTTTCTTCTTTTTAAGCCACACAGCCAGCTGCCTCAGTTCATTCTCCCGGCCGACAAAGCGCGGATTGGGAGCAATGGATGGAACACGAGAGCGTTTGGGCATTGAAGCCGGCGGCGGTATTCTTTTCGGAGGCAATTTCTTGAGAGCGGCGAGGGCAGTCAGCAATTCCTGCTCAGCCGGAAGGATTGGCTGGATGGTCTCCACCGTCTTTTGGGGGACGGGCGGCTGCCGGCTTTCCAGCACTTGTTCCGCCCGCTGCCGGACCTTCATGAGGCGCGGTTTGGAAATTCCGCGCAGAATTTCACGGAAATCCGTATCGGCCAGGAATAATTCCTCGGTCAGAGTATCTATGTATTCCCTGGCAGCCTTCTGGGCGGCCCTTATTGAGAATTTTTGCTGCTCTTGCAGGACCTGACTCAATTTCCCCTCAAAGCCCCTGTCAGCAGGATTACCATAAAAGACCTTCGCGGCGAGCTTCAAGTCGGTTAATAATTTCTTCTTTTTCGGCAATGAGTTGAAAACTGCATTCCAAAGACGTTTGTCCGCCCATTTCTGGCGGAGACGGTCGGCCGTGACTTGCATTGCTCCCTGAATGGCAAATTTATCGTCCGAGTTACATTCGACCAAAATCTCGACGATTGCCAAGCTCATTTTCCCAGGTACCTTAGCGGTTACAGCCATCCGATCCCTTTACCTATTTTGAAAGAAAATATCTCCGATAAGATTGTAGTGTCAAATCCGCTACCATACAAGTATTGTTTACGACACCCAAAAACAAAGCCGCTTCAAAATGAATTTAAAAATCCATTTAAAAAAATTGCCAAAAAAAAACACCTTGTATTGCCTACCAACAAATTTTGACACTTTATATAATGAAGAACACGGCCTATGGCGATGTTCTTCCCGACTTGAAATTACAGAATTGTTAAGTGCAATCTCATATTAGCACTACTGGAAACCAATGTCAATAGATTGTTTATAGACATATGCCTATTCTACTAGTATTCCTGTGGTTCAGACATTCGGACAAATGCGCAAGAATGCCTGGATCACGGCCGTGATGGTTTCATTATTTCAACCATTCGGCTTCATCAAGAAATGGATGGAGAAATGCCGGCCCTATCCCCTGCCCTTTGCCTACAGCATACCCTAAAGTGTACACGATACTGCGCGATCCCGAACGGCGACCGATAGCATGGCTCAATGCCTGCGGGAAAGGGGTTTTGAACGGCAAAAATTGGCCCGGCGGTCAGAGAATGTCCGCCGGGCCAATTTTGTGCCGGTTCCCTTAAAATGTCAGAACTCCTGTCCGAAGGTCAGGATTAGTATTGCCAAAAATGGGAAACGGTGATAAATTGGGAAGGTCGGACTGTTGGGTGCCCCCCTCACCCAGCAGTCCGATATTTTATGGGGAAGGCAGCCTGATCTACCGCAAGGTTCAGGCGATGGGCTGATCCGCCGGCCACACGTGACGCCAGGTACGGTGTGCTGGAAGGGGGAAAAGGTACAGGCATTCACTCTCTTCGCCACCACTGACACTCTGCCGGACCGGATCGAGGACCGTTTGAACTGCGCGCTCGAAGAGAGTACGATAGCGCTTCAGGTCGATACTGCGCAGATCCGGTTGAGCCGGAACATCCCAGGCATGCACCCCCGGTTGGCCGAGCGTAAATAGAAAACGCACACGCTGTCCGGGACGGACTGTTTTTCCAACCGCCTTCATCTGAAGAACCGCCCGCGCCGCCGGCGAGGGGGCCGAATACTCGCCCAATTCCCGGCTCAACTTCTGGGCCATCAGTAACTTTTCCGCCGGAATGCGCCCGGCTTGCAGCGCTTCAAGCTGCCTGTGCACAAAGGCATCCGCTTTCGGCAGCACATCTTTCAAATGATCCGCATCCACTGCCTGAGCCAGGATTTCCAGGATGCCCATCTGGGTCTCGCTGATGAATGGCGCCGTATCCCGGCGCCGGGCTTCGATCCCCCGCACCTTGATCGAGCCGTCCTGGAAGACGCCAAAATAGCGGTTAGGCACCGGCACCTGCTGGTTGACCCGAGAGGGCAGGAAGACCACCCAGCGGTACACCCCATCCAGGGAGATGGGCAGGCCGGTCCGCCCAGTGATATCGGCCAAAAGCGCTTCAAAATCTTTTGGGGCAGCGCAGCCTTTTTTATGCACCCACAACCCATCCACGTACATGTGGAGGATTTCATACCCCAAATCCTCGGCGGCTTCCTTGGCACGCAGCAGGGCTTCGCGCCCGTAGGCGGTCACTGCCTCGTGGGCCTCGATGCGCCCGAAACGGGCGTTCTTGTATCCCAGGTAGCCGAAGCAGGTCACCAGCAACCACTTCTCGGCGCTGGCCAGCGCCTTATAGACCGGCCTGCGGCAATCATACTTATTGAGCGTCAGCAGGGCCGACTTGAGTTCCAGGCGTTTGTTCAGCAGGGGGGTCAGCGTCTGTGGCACGATGCCCGGTTCGCCGGGAGCCGGTTCGAGGCGCTGCCCTGGGCCAGTCGAAGGGCCGATGCCTGCCCGCGGCACTTCAGGCGAAATATTGAACCGCACCATGATGCCCGGATACATTGAAACAAAGTCGATCTCGGCCACGTCGCGATGCAGCCCGATGGTAGGCTGGTAGATCATCCCGCCCATATCTGCCCGCAGCAGGTCCATGGCTGACTTGGGCGTTTCGGCCTGGTGTTTGTGCCAGGGGATCAGAATGCCCTTTTGCAGGGCGGTCACGAATTGCATGGATGAAATCCCTGTGCCCGGCGACAGCCGGGCGGCCTCCTGGACCGGCTGGCGGGTGACCCGCGCCATTTCCAGCACACCTTCCAGGCCATAGTCGCCCCACAGCATGGCGTTGTGCCGGTCGAGGTGCCAGCGTCCGCGCAACTGCACCTGCCTGCCGCGATAGACGATCTGCCCATACGAGAAATAGGTGTGCTCCTTCCGTTCCACCACCGCCTGGCTTTCATCCCGGTTCAGGGGCAGCCTTAGCCCGCTTTCGTGACAGGCCTGCATCAGAAAAGGCATCAGCCAGGTATCGCCCCACGAGGTCAGGATCACATCGGGGTCGCAGCGCTTCAGTTCGGCAGCCAGGTTAACCAGCAGAGGTATCCTTTTTTTCAGCGACAGCGAATAGCGGATGCGCTCGCAGGCGATGGTGACTGCCTGCGGCTCTGCATGCGCCGGGTCACAGTCCGGTTCCAGGCTGAGGATGCGCAGAGGGACTTGTTCCGGTTCGAGCTCCCAGGGCGTATTGAGAGCCGTGAGGGTAACCACCTTTTCGCCTTGCAGCTCCAACCGACAGTGTGCCAAAGGGAATACGCCGAAGGCGGCCGCGTGGCGAAGGGGGATGGAAATATCGGCGTCATAGTAGGTCAGGTCGGGGAAGGCCGCCACCATGCTGCGGAAGAGTTCATCCAGTTTGGCCGGCCGGCATACCTCCGCTGCCAGGACGGTGGTCAGACGAGGCGGCTTCGGGCCGCCAGCGGCTGTCCCGGCGACATGAGCCGCCGAAGACATGCCCTGGAACACATCCCTGCGTTCAGTGCGGGAGAGATGCACGGGGACGGGCTGGGCCTGGAGCCACTTCCACAGCTCCCGCAGGCGCGAGGAGGGGCCGGCCGCGTAGACCGTCACGGCAAAGTCCTGGACGTACTGGTACCTCTGACCATCCTCACCGATGATCCAGATGGTCAGGTTCGTTTCATTCGGATAAACATCCAGGAGCCAGCCGGTCCTAGCCTCGTTCATGGTTTTCACCTTTTTGAAGGTCCATTGTCAAAAGTCCAGGGTCCAAGGCCGACAGCCGGCTGCACAGTATGGATAAGAAGGAGGGGAGAGGGCGGCGGTTGTTCCTCAGGTTCAACCGAGGAACAACCATCCTGCGAGCGCTCAGGGTTTCTCTGGCAGCTCTTTTACCGGCCCAGTCTCCAGCGGCAGAGACGGCCGTGCCACCAGTCCTTCCACCTCCTGCCGCAGCCGCAGAACTTCCTTGTGTTCCTCCAACAACATTGCCAACAGGAAGACTTCGAAGGGGAGCGCGTGCGTAGCGTACTGCGCGGCGGCCAGGTGCTGGCGAGCGCTGGTGAACAGGTCATCCAGCGCCAATTGGTCAGAGCGGCGCAGGGCGCGGCGGAAGCGGGCAAAGGCCGCTTCCTCTTGCATGAAAACTTGTGTGGCTGAAGGCAAAGTCCTTCCCATGCGCGGCACCTCAGAATCAGAATAATCTCAATGGTTCCGGAGCGGGCGCTTCCGGCTGGATGAAAAAAGTTTCCATGGCGGGCGAGGCCTGCAGCATGCCCAACAATTCAACCGCGGCCTGGCTTGCCAGCGCGGGCGGATGGATGCTGATGGCATTGCCGGCTGCTCCCGTCAACTGCTCGAGGCGGAGAATACAGGCCCGCAGCAGCCGCTTGCGTTCCCCCAACTGGACAAACTCGTCATAGAATGTATTGAGCAAATCCAGCGCCACCAGCCTGAGCGGTGATGCCTGTGTCTCTGGCTCAGGGGAGGAGGAGACACAGGCGTTTGCTGGAGTAGAGACAACCTGGATGGCGGGGGTACTTTCCAACAAGGAAAGCACCTGGTAGCAGGTGAAGGCCCGTGAAACCGTGATGCGGTTCAATATCTCCGGCTGCCCACGTGCTGCGCGTGCCACTACATAAGCATTGAACCGGTTCCCGCCATCCAGGACGCGCACAGGTCCGCGTTCACCCAGCCGGGCGATGGCCGTCAGCATGGCCGCGTTCAGACTGCGCGGCCCCACTACCAGAGTCCATTGGCCGCCTGCACCTCCGGCGAGGATAGATGTTCGCAGGGGGAGCGGGAAGGGATAAGAGTCAGGGAGAGGCGATCTGGCAGCAGGTTCGGTGGGTGAGTTCATGCGCACAGGGTAGCATTCCCCACCCACAAAAACAATCCCCCGCGGGATGAAACAGGGGGGGAGAAAATGACTAACCTGTCAGGGGAGGCACATATTGGGGTTGGGGAAAAATATTTCCCATCTGTGCGGGTTATTTCAGGCAGGCCAGCGCAGTCCCCGGAAGTTCCCCGGGAGAAGGGGCTTGCCGGGGTGGCCAGATGCACCTCCCCTTGAAAAACACAAGGGCAAGCTGGTCAGGGATGTATAGCACATAGACATGGTCAACACATCTCTGTACAATGGATGTGGAAAGAGACAAACCCGTGACCGGGGTTCGGACATAAATCCGGACAATTGCACAAGAATGCCTGGATCACTGATCTTATGGCTAATTTATTTCAACCAATTGGCTTTTCCAAGAAATGGATGGAGAAATGCCGGCCCTATCCCCTATCCCCTTAGCCTACGGCATACCCTAAAGGGTACACGTCCTACAGGATGCTACGCGATGCTCGCGATCCCGAACCTGGACGGAACCCATGGCTCAATGCCTGCGGAAAAGGGGTTTTTAACGGCAAAAATTGGCCCGGCGGTCAAAGAACGTCCGCCGGGCCAATTTTGTGCCGGTTCCTTAAAAATGTCCGAACCAATGTCTGAATATCAGATGCAGGCCTATTGACATTGGTTTCTAAAAGTGCTAACATCAAAAATGTTAAAAGTATTTTATAGAAAACTTTTTAATGGATTTGTAAGCCCAAATGGATTTGTAAGCTCAATTTAAAGCTCAGATAGAAAAGTTACACCCTTTGCTGCAAACCACATCATTGAAAATGGATCATTTTTCTATCTTTAGGAGAAGAGATTAATGAATAATATACAACAGCTGGCTGCCAAGATCAACATGTCGTATGACGAATTCATCGGTGAAATGCGAAAACGCGGCTGCAGTGAACCGACTGCAGCAAAGATCTGGGAAGGAAAGTTCGAGAATTTTGATGATTATTCGGACAACGATATCTATTTGAGCAATTTACGCAAAGCAGCCAATGTCTTGAAAGTTAAAACGGGAACGCTCCTGCCAAGATAATTTTGCACGGCCAGGATAACAAATAGCGTCTGTTGCGGGTGGGATGACCAGACAGTTAAATTCAGATTGCAAGAAGGTGAAGGCGGATTTCCCAAAAGTGTCAAATGGGCTTCCTTGACATTCGCCACTGCCTCAGGTAGAATACCCCACGCCCTTGAAATACCCCGGCCGGGGTATTAATGGGCCTGTAGCGCAGTTGGGAGCGCGCCTCAATCGCACTGAGGAGGTCGAGAGTTCGAATCTCTCCAGGTCCACCAGGATTGATGATTGCCGATTTTGATTGCTGGCTGGCATCCCCGACAATCTACAATCCCCAACCGGCAATCCAAAACCGAATATGGGCCCATAGCGCAGTTGGGAGCGCGTCTCAATGGCATTGAGAAGGTCGAGAGTTCGAATCTCTCTGGGTCCACCTGCTCTTAGCGGTTAGCGCTTGAGATTCAGCGGCTAATCGCTAATGTGCTATAATGACCGAAATTAATAGACAGTCACGGCAGGAGTAGTAAGTCATCCCGCCAGCGAGAAGGGAGAGCGAGGTGGAAGCCCTTCAATGGCATCCGCGGGGATGCCCCAAGACTGAACTCGCCTGTCACCCGCAAGGGAGACTGCGCTGGTGAATCCAGTAGTCAGCGCCGGGACCGCCCGTTATCGCATGAGAGAGACGTTAACACGTTCTCACGTTGGAATGTTCACACGTTCAAACGTGGCAGCGGGCAAACGTAATCCGGGTGGTACCGCGGAGGTTTCCTTCGTCCCTGAGTGGATGAAGGAATTTTTGTTTTCAAACAGTAACGACAGGCGATTCAATGTGGTCAACCGCCTACAGCCCAAGATGAACAAGAAAGGAGGCACGCCATGAAAAATAGAAACTCACCTGTATTGCCCGCAAGGAGCAGCCACTGCCTTCTCGCGCGCCTCCACCGGCTGAATGGGTCCAACCACTGAAAATACAAGTTCCACGGTCAAAAGACCGTTTGTCTAAAACTACCAACCTACCTTATTCATAAGGATAAAGAATGAACGAAAATTATGTTCCCCAGGAAATAGAACCGAAATGGCAGGCCAAATGGGAAGCCGACGGCCTGTACCATGCGGATATTGACGAGGCACGCCCCAAGCACTACGCCCTGACCATGCTGCCGTATCCCTCAGGCGACCTGCACATCGGCCACTGGTATGCCATGACGCCTTCAGATGCGCGGGCGCGTTACAAGCGCATGAACGGCTTCAACGTCATGTTCCCCATCGGCTTTGATGCTTTCGGCCTGCCGGCTGAAAATGCCGCCATCAAGGATGGCGTCCATCCGATGAAACGCACCTATGCCAACATCGTCAACATGCGCAAACAACTCCGCTCAATGGGCGCGATGTGGGACTGGCGGCGGGAATCGGTCTCGTCGGACCCTGAATACTACAAATGGACCCAGTGGTTCTTCATCCAACTGTACAAGCACGGGCTGGCCTATCGGAAGATGAGCCCGGTGGATTTCTGCCCGCACGATAACACCACCCTGGCGCGCGAACAGGTGTGGGGCGAAGACCGCCATTGCGAACGGTGCGGAACGCCCGTGATCAAAAAGGACCTGGAGCAGTGGTTTTTCCGCATCACGAAGTATGCGGATGAGCTGTTGAACTATGACGGGGCGGACTGGCCCGAACGCGTGCGCACGCTGCAGACGAATTGGATCGGGCGTTCCGAAGGGGCCAGCGTCGTCTTCAAGACGATCCCGGCGAGCGGGGATGAACAGCAGGGCGATCCCATCGAAGTGTTCACCACCCGCCCGGATACGCTGTGGGGGGCCACTTTCATGGTGCTCTCGCCGGAACATCCTTTGGTGGAAAAAATCACCGTGGCCGAGAAAAAGGCAGAAGTGGAAGCCTACAAAAAGCAGGCGGCGCGCCAGTCGGATATCGAGCGAGAGGCGGTCGATAAGGAGAAGACCGGAGTCTTTACCGGCGGGTATGCCACCAACCCGGTCAACGGGACAAAGATCCCCATCTGGATCGCCGATTACGTCCTGATGACCTACGGCACCGGCGCCATTATGGCCGTGCCGGCACACGACGAACGCGACTTTGCCTTTGCCCGCAAGTTTGGGCTGAAGATCATCCCGGTGATCCAGCCGGAAGGTATCCCGGACCTGGACGGCGAGACGATGGAAGCCGCAACTGTGGGCGGAGGGCATATGATCAACTCGGCCCAGTTCAACGGGACCGCCGTCAATGAGGAAAAGGGACGCAAGAACCCCGGCATTTCTGCAGTGATCGACTGGCTGGCATCCAAGGGGATCGGCAAGGAAGCTGTTACTTACAAACTGAGGGATTGGCTGATCTCCCGGCAGCGCTACTGGGGCGCGCCTATTCCGATGGTTTACTGCACCACCCATGGCTGGAACCCGGTGCCCGAGGAGCAGCTGCCGGTCCTGCTGCCGGAAGACGTGGAATGGCTGCCAACGGGCGAATCGCCGTTGAAACTGCATCCTACGTGGAAGCAGACCACCTGCCCGGTCTGCGGGGAAGCGGCCGTGCGCGAGACCGATACGATGGACACGTTCATGTGTTCTTCCTGGTATCACCTGCGCTACCTGTCCCCCCATTATGACCAAGGCCCGTTCGATGAGGCGGAATATAACTACTGGATGCCGGTGGACACTTATACCGGCGGCATCGAGCATGCCAACATGCACCTGATCTACACGCGTTTCTTCCATAAAGCGCTGCGGGATATGGGCATCACCGAAGGACCCGAACCGATGATGCAACTACGCAACCAGGGCATGGTGCTGGGCGAGGACCACGAGAAGATGTCCAAGAGCCGCGGCAACGTCATCGCCCCGGATGTGCTGGTCGAGCGCTATGGGGCAGACGCGGTGCGGGCGTACCTGATGTTCTTTGCCCGCTGGGATATGGGCGCACCATGGAATTCCACCGGCATCGATGGGACAGTGCGCTGGCTGAGGCGGGCCTGGGCGATGGTGACTGAACCTGCCTCCGGAAGACCTTCAGCACCGCCGGAGACCTTAAAGGTCATGCGCCGCAAGGTCCACCAGACGCTAAAGCGGATCACGCGTGATTTCGAACAGTTCGAGTTCAACACGATCGTCTCCGGCCTGATGGAACTGTTGAATGAAATGTACAAGGCCAGGGACGCCGGCGCGGCTGGTACTCCCGAATGGAAAGAGGCCGTCGATATTTACCTGCACATGCTGGCGCCGGTCTGCCCGCATATTGCCGAGGAGCTGTGGGAGAAGATCGGAAAGAAATACTCCATCCATACCCACCCATGGCCGAAAGTGGACGAGGCGGCGGCGAAGGAAGACGAGATCACCATCCCGATCCAGGTCAACGGCAAAGTGCGCGACCGGATCGTAGTCCCGGCGGATGCCGGCGAGGAAGAGATCAAGTCGGCTGCGCTAGCGAGCGAGGCGGTCCAGAAGTTCCTGGAAGGAAAGCCGCCGAAGAAGGTCATCGTGGTGCAGAAGAAGCTGGTCAGTATTGTTATATAAAAGTGAAATGTCCCCGGCACTTCCAAAGTGCCGGGGACTACTTTATAGCCCCTGTGGCGAATAACCTCGGGGGGGATTCCTTTCGTCGACAGGAACTAATCTTTGTTCTGAGCGTTTTATATTCAAGAGAACAAGGCAGGAGGGCAGCATGAAGAAATGCAAAATCTTTCTAATTATTTTTGTGATGGTCATTTTTCTTACTCCCGTACACACTGCCCGCGCCGACGCGGCCCCGCCGATGAATCCACCTGGGGGGGATGTCAGCCCGGAGGGGGATACTCAAGTCCAAATGGTGGCGGAACAGGTCATTTTTGACTTTCGCCAATCCACGAATGACAGCGCTCAGGTCAGCGGCTGGTTCCTGTTTCATAATACAGGCGAGGCAGATGAACACCTGAAAGTACGCTTTCCTTTGAATGGCGACACTAAAGGATTGGTTCAAAATCCGGTAACGGGTGAACAGACCGAAGTTACACCATTAATTGAGGATTTCTCCGTTTGGAACCACGGTCAGAGGTTGAAAACCCAAACGATCAAAGATACTGACCCCAATGCAGAAATATTCTTTTTAGGGTATGGCTCAATACTATATTGGTCAGTTTTTGAAGTGGATTTTCCTGCCGGGAAGGATGTGAAATTAACAATAAATTACACCTATCGGCCCACTGAGGAAGCTTATGATGCCCAGTTGAGTTATATCCTGGCCACCGGCGCGGGTTGGAAAGGACCGATCGGAACCGTGGATATCATCTTCCGATTTCCATATGAGTTAAACGAAATCAATTCGTCCGGTTTCGACTGGTATGGCGGCCAATATCGCGGTGGAATAATCACGAGAGAAGAGAACCAGTTTCGCCTTCATTGGAACGACCTTGAACCCACGAATGACGATAATATCACCCTGTATCTTCTTCAGCCTCATCTGTGGCAGGAGATTCTTCGCAGGCGCTTGCAGGTGATCGCCGCGCCGGATGATGCCGTTTCCTGGGAAGCGCTTGCAAAAGCCTACGCGGCTGCGGCGGTGGAGAAACATGGATTTTTTTACAATCCTGCGGTGATAGATCTTTATTTTCAGGCCAGCGAGCGAGCCCTGACATTGGATTCAAAAAACGTATCCTTCCACATGGAATTTGCAAACAATCTGTTCAATTCCTCAGACTATAACTACGGGGATAACCAGGGTTACTATCATGCACTGGTCCGGAACGAGCTGGCTATTGTCATGCAACTAGACCCATCCAATGCCGAAGCCGCCGAGTTATACCAAAAGCTGGAGGACACCGAGAAGCAATTAATGACCACTCCGGTTCCTTTTCCCACCAAATTTATACCGACCTATACGCCTTACGGCAATGCCGAACCGACCTCCACTCCAACTCCTTCCCCAGCTAACACGATCACTCTCACCCGGACGATTCTCCGCTCCATGACAGACACACCTGTGCCAACTGCTGCTGTCATTCAATCAGCGGAACAACCGGAAAAGAATACCTCCTGGCTGATCATCTTCGCCGGCATCCTGTTGGCCGCTGGGGGTTTTATCGGCGGCTGGTTGGTAAGATCGAAAAGGAATTGAGAATATACGAGAATTTAAATCAAAGCGCATAACAAAACCTCGCTCCGGGCGGAGTCCTCGCCGCCGAGGACGGCGGCGAACGCAGTTTTGTCAGGAGTTCCTAATAAAAATCCCCGGCACTTCCAAAGTGCCGGGGATTTCTTTTCCTTCATAAATATACCATCTTAAACTCGCCATCCGGTCGTGTTCAGGAAGAGGACCAACGGAGGGATTTCCTGCAAGTAAAGCCTGTTCCCGCCTCTTGATTTATTTAACAACTTATAATATACTACGTTTAGTACAAACTAAACGAACTAAACGAAAGAATTCATTATGGACGAAAACCTCATTCAACTCAAACAGGATTTCATTTCAGGCTTGAGCAACATCAGTGGGTTTTGGGGCTTCCCCAAGGGGATGGGCGCCATTTTTGCGGTGTTGTATCTGTCCCCCGGGCCACTCTCGCTGGATGAACTCGTCACACAAACCGGATTGACGAAAGGCGCCATCAGCACCAATGTACGCTCGCTGGCCCGCCTGGGGCTGATCCACCCGGCCGCCCAACTGGGCGACCGCAAAGATTACTACGTGGCGGAGACGGACTTCTACCGGGCTGTGCGAGCCATCCTGCTGGAACGGCGCAACAGCGACTTCGACCGGGCGGTTGCGACGGTGCGAATGACGCTGGAAAAATTGGAGTCCGGCAGCGGGTCCGACCCGGAGCGGACCTTTTTAATCGAAAGGCTGCAGGCATTGAAAGACTTTTTCGACGCCCTTGACTCGCTGGTCCATGCCGTCACCCGGCTGGACAGCCTGGGGCTGAATACCGTCCAAACGGTTTTGAAAATCCTAAAGTAATCCGGAAGCGGAGTGATTTCTGACTTCCTTTTCAACCGGGACACCCGTCACCGGTCTATTTCAAGTTCCTATTTACTGTCGAAAGGAGTACACATGATCCCCATTTCAATGTATCTCAGCCAGCTTATTCTGACCTTTGCAGCCTGTTTCTTTTTGACTACATACCTGCGACCGGCGCTCAAACGAGTGCTGGCGGACTTATGCAAAACGGATGCACGAGCCCAGTTCTGGACCGCCTTCGCGAATGTACTATTGATTGCACTTCCGGTCATATTTGGCATGGGCTACCAGCCCGGGACGACCCTGGCCGGGAAGATCTTTTTCGATGTGGCCGGCCAACTGCGCTGGAATTTGTTGGGCTATATCGCCGCCTTGATCACCATCGGTGTAGTAGTCTCGTTTTTTGCCCTGGTGGCTCCCCGCCCTCAGGAAAAATAAAGAAAAGGATACTGCCATGAAAATTGTCGTTACCGGGGCTTTTTCGTACACAGGCAAGTACGTCACACGCAAATTGCTGGAGAAGGGCGAGGAAGTCGTTACCCTGACGAACCACCCGGACCGGCCAGACCCGTTCGAAGGGAGGGTCAAAGCCTTTCCACTTGATTTCAGCCTGGAGAACAGCCTGACCAGTGCCATGGCCGGAGCGGACGTGCTGGTCAATACCTATTGGGTCCGTTTCGACCGGGGAGCCGTCACCCAGGCGGGAGCGGTGGAAAATACACGCACCTTGGTCCGGGCTGCCCGGGCGGCAGGTGTGCGCCGCATCATCCACGTCAGCATCACGAATCCCTCGGCGGATTCGCGGCTGCCTTATTTTAATGGCAAGGCCTCCAACGAACAGATCGTCATGGATTCTGGAGCAAGTTATACCCTCCTTCGCCCAACCTTGATCTTCGGCAAGGAGGATATTCTGATTAACAACATCGCCTGGATCTTGCGGCATTTCCCCCTTTTTGCCCAGATCGGAGACGGCCAATACAAGCTCCAGCCAGTCTATGTGGATGACCTGGCAGAAATTGCCTGCCGATCGATCTATAGCCAGGAGAATGCCAGCCTCGATATAACAGGCCCGGAAATCTATACCTTCGATGAACTGGTAGGCTTGATCGGCCAAAAGATCGGCTTTCCCAGGCCCATTCTGCACGTTCCGGCGGCTTTGGCCCTGCAGGCCGCCAGGATCATCAGCCTTTTCATCGGAGATGTGCTGATCACGAAAGAAGAAGTGGTTGGATTGATGGCCGGACTGCTAGTTTCGCCAGAGCCCCCACGCGGGTCGACCAGTCTGGCCGCCTGGCTGGAAGCGAACAGGGAGACGGTCGGGAGGAAGTATGCTTCAGAAATCAGCCGGCATTACAAATAAAAACACGCGAATTCCCCGGTACTTCTAAAGTGCCGGGGACTACTTAATCGTCGTGCAAAAAAAGTTGGTGAGTATAGTGGTGTAAGATAAAAATCCCCGGCACAGCCAATGTGCCGGGGATTTCGTTTATCATCTGACTTCTTTGGGGAACTTATTTGCTTTTTCAGCGTTTCTGATATGGGAGATACCACCATTGCGGGAGGAGGAGGTTATGAAGGCAATCAAAGTGCGGTTATTTATTTTCTTTTCCATTGTATTATTGATTCCCTTCAGTAAGGCACGGGCGGACATGGCGCCACCCATGAATCCACCCGGAGGCAATATCAGCCCGGAAGGCGGCACCGAGGTGCAAATGGTGGCGGAGAAAGTGGTGATCGACTTCAGCCAATCCCTCGATGAAACTGCCCAGGTCAGCGCCTGGTTCCGGTTCCACAACACGAGTGACATGGATGAACACCTGAAGGTGCGTTTTCCTTTGAATGGGGAAGGTGAAGATGGATACAAGTGGACCATTGGTGAACCCCCTCCCATGCCGTTGATCAAGGACTTCACAGTACTTAATGAGGGCCGAGAATTGCCCATAGAAATTGTCAGAGATCCAGATCCGAATGCAGTCGATTTCTTTATGCGGGGAGTCACAGTCATCTATTGGGCTGTATTTGAGGTTGATTTTCCCGCCGGGAAAGATGTCGAGCTGAACGCCCATTACACATACATTCCCACCAGAGGACTTCATTCAGGAATTAATTACATCCTTGCCACAGGCGCCGGCTGGAAAGGGCCAATTGGGAAAGCGGATGTCATTGTTCGATTCCCTTATTCACCAAATGAACTCAATACGCTAAATTTCGATAATTTAGCCACTTTGGATAATCATGGCAATCAAACGATGATTGTACAAAATGAGATACGAATACATTGGGATAACCTGGAACCTACCCGCGAAGATAATGTGAGCATTGGAGTCATCCCAACCAACCTATGGCGCGAAGTCTTGCGCTGGCAAATCCAGGTGAACAAAACGCCTCAAGATGCTCACGCCTGGACAGCCCTAGCAGGTGCTTATGCAGCAGCCGGGGCAGGTCATAACATCTCTTTTTTCAATGCAAGATGGGCCGGTTTATATATTTTTGCCTGTGAAAATGCTCTCGCATTGGAGCCTCAAAATGCAGCTCTGCATTCAGAATTTGCGCGGACCATCTATTACGCACATTGGCGTGGCAGTGATCCTTATTACAATGCAATCGTCTTGCGCGAGATCGCGGCTACATTGAAATTGGACCCAAAAAATGAGACGGCTCTGCAATTATTGACATACGTGCAAGCGGAGGGAGTATATACTGGAGATAAACCTCCCACCCCCGGAGCACCATACCCCACTCCAGGCCAGCCCACCTATACGGCTGCATGGGATAACGAACCCACCTATACACCCAATGAGGCAGGCAGCTCAACCGTCACCCCAACAATCAAATTGGTCAGTACGAGAACCGCCTCGCTTACAAAAACTCCACTCCGAAGGGCAACCATCCCCATGCAGCCTGAATTCTCGCCTACTCAATCCCACCTCCCGGCTGAAGCAATGGGCAAAGATTGGACCTGGCTGCTTGTTTTTGCGGGTTTTATGTTCGTGGCAGTTGTATTTTTAACCTGGCGTCCGGGAGGACTAAAGAAGTAATATGGGAAAAAGCAAGAACTCCCCACCCGAAATCCCCGGCACTTACAAAGTGTCGGGGATTATTTATTGTGTCTATCGATTCTGATCGGCGTATTTCCACCACAAATAGGTGGCGGCTATCCCGATCAGGCCGGTCAGGAGCACGAGACAAACACTGACCAGGGTGAGGGGTGTGCCCAGCATATATTGGGCGGGGACCGCCCAGGGGAAATAATCCCCCCAGCCGAGGGTGATGGAAAGATTACCCAGAATCACGGTCAGGACCGCGACCCCAATGGGCAACAAGAAGCCTCGCCCCACACTGGCGAAAAAACCAAACGGCATGATGAGGATGACCGACATGAGGGTTGTAACGGCCATCAGACCAGCAGCATGCAGGAGGACGGCGGGTGAGCCACCAGGGAGCTGGACGACCGCCCCCAGGATCACGCCGGCGAAGGATGTTTCCAGGATCAACACAGAGCACCAGATGGCTGTTACGATGAACTTTGCCAGGAGGATGCTGAAGCGCGGCACCGGCACGGCCAGAAGGTCCTTGAGGGTGCCATCGGTGAACTCCCGCCCAAATATCCAACTGATGGCCAGGCAGAAGAAGAAAAATCCGCCCAGGGCAGTGAACTCAATCAGCAAGTTCAAATATCCCGGCCAATCAGCCGAGCCAACCACAAGGTTGGCTTTGGTGCCGACGAGGCCCAGCTGGCGGGCCAGTTGGGGGTCTTTGTAGATGAAGATCAGAAGCGCACCGATCAACGGCATCATCAGGAAACCCACGGCGGTAAATAATGGGACTCGCGAGCGGAGTACTTTTCGTAATTCGATCCAAACCGTATCAACCAGGGTGTTCATTTTGAATCTCCATTTATTCCGACCAGGCGCAGAAAGTATTGTTCGAGGTCTTCCTGTTCGACCACAAGCTGCATGGGCGGGGTTTTCGCCCGGACCAGCAGGGTGGCGATCTCGTCGGGGTGATCCAATGCGGCAGGATCTTTCAACTGCAGGACACCGTTCGTTGAAGGCTCAACCGGATGTCCGGCCGCAACCAGGACGGCGCGGGCGCTTTCCAGATCGTTCGCCCGCACGACCAGTCTTCTGCACCGGTTCTGTTCAAGTTCTTCCATGTTCATTTCCTGGATCAGGTGTGCCTCATGAATGATGCCGATGCGGTCGGCGAGGCGGGCCACTTCCGCCAGGATGTGGCTGGACATGAAGACCGTTACGCCTTCCCGGCGAGTCAATTCAAGTAAGAGTTGGCGGATTTCCACGATCCCGGCCGGGTCCAGGCCGTTGGCCGGTTCATCGAGGAGCAGCAAGCGGGGGCTGTGCAGCAGCGCCCTGGCCAACCCCAGCCGCTGGGCGTTGCCGAGCGAAAGGGTGCCGCTTTTCCGGTCCGCGTAGGGGGCCAGCGACAGGCGTTCAATCACCTGGCTGACAGCCTTCTTTTCCGTGCCGGGATGGAGACGTCGGGCAACATCCAGGTTTTCCCGCACGGTCAGTTCAGGGTAGGCATGGGGGGTTTCGACCAGGTAACCCACCTGCGCCCAGGGAGTACGGCTGCCCAGGCGGACACGGGTATTCAGTACGATGGCGCTGCCGCGGGTCGGTTTGATCATGCCCAGAAGCATGCGCAGGGAGGTGGTTTTGCCAGCCCCGTTCAACCCGAGGAAGGCATAGATCTCGCCTTCACCCACGCGCAGGGAAAGGTTTTCCACGGCGGTTACCTTGCCGTAGCGTTTGCCGAGATTTTCAGTTTCGATAGCCCAACTCATGTTCAAATCCTTCCAGAAATCTATACCAGGAACGGCCTAGAGGAAGAGGTCGTCATTCTTTTCCAGGCGATATTTGAAGATGGCATAGATCACCAGGCAAATAATCCCGCTGACGGCGATCTTGACCAATATGAGGGCGATGAGAGAGAACATAATCACGCCTGTTTCGCCAGAGAAAAGGCTGAAAAGGTCCGTAGTCCGTTTGATCAACAAGGCAGCCGGAACAGTCAAAATGGAGACCAGCAGGATGGTAACGGCGATGGCGGAGAACACGATCCACAAGACCGTGCGCAGGTTCTTGAGTTTCCTTTGTTTGGGGGTAAGCATATTGGCAGACATGGGATCATCCTTTCTTATTTCCATTGGAAGCGATTGTTTTTTGTATCAGACTGGCTACATCAGGCTGCTCGAAGACGAGGATGTTGCGGGTGATGAAGCGGGTAAGCAATTCCCGGCCCAGGCCGGTCAGGAAGAAATAGCGCCGGCTGGGACCGGTCCCGGAAGGGAGCAGCTCGCTATCCACGATGCCGGAATCAGCGAACCGATTTAGAGCCCGGTAGATGCTGTTTTCATCCACGCTGATGGTATTGCGGCTCATTTCGTTGATGGCGGCTTTTATCTCATACGGGTAGGCCTTGCGTTGGGCGAGCAGCAATAACAACCAGAAACTCAGCAAGCCCTTTTTGTAGGTCTCTTCCCATTGGGCTAATAAAATATCAAGACCGTTTTGTTCCATGGTACTCCTTCCAAAGGTATTATACCATTAGTATAATACCTTTGGAGAATTATGTCAAGAGGAGGCAAGATGGGAGCGGCGGTCCGAGACCCGCCCCTACGTAGGTGGTATGATTGGATTGAGAAGGCTGGTGGTGAGAGGAAAATGAAACCGCATCCAAAGATCCTGTCCATTTCCGGTGTCTTGATCTATTCCATGGGTATCCTCCTTGGGCTGGCGATTTGCGGGTGGTATGTGTGGGGAGAAGTGGAAGCAAGCCTGTTGGTCTTTCACACGGGTGACCGAGGAATCCATTTACTTTGCCCGCTGATGTTGAATTCGACGGAGCAGGGGAGCATTTCTGCCGCCTTCAATAATCCCACCGATGAGGAAATCCGTCCCACGGTTCAGGCGGTAATCAGCCACAAGAATATACCGAGAACCGAAAACTCCGTGCTCACCCTGGCGCCCGGACAGGCGCAGAAATTGATCTGGAACGTCAATCGGGAGGATGAGGTGTTCGGCGGACTGATCCTGGTGAACGTTTACGAAACCAGCCAGCGGAATTTTCTTTCCCATCAGGGATCATGCAGTATCATGTTTTGGAAATTCCCCCTTCTTTCTGGAAAATGGGTGTTTACTGTACTTTTTCTGATCAGCGTTGTGGCAATGGCCGCGGGGGTCCTGGTTTGGTTGAAGAGTAATTCGCCTTTGAGAGACATGAAGATGAACGCGACCAACGCAGGTATCACCCTGGCGGTAGTTATTATGGGGGCCTTGCTCTTGATCCTTCCCCGCTGGTGGATCCTGAGCGGCCTGCTTTTCCTTTTTTCCATCATGCTGATCGTTATCATGATGACCCAGTTTGTGTTGTTCCCGGAGGGGAGCAAGCGGGGAAGAGTTTGAATATCGTCCAGCTCATTTCAAAAAATCGTATAATGGGGAAAAGGACCGACGATGGACTTCACCAAAATCTTGAATTTCATCTTGCTGTCTTGCGGATTGGTGGGGATTTTGATGCTGATGATGACTGTGCTGGCTTACTTGAAAGGTCGTCACAAGATCGGCAACCGAACCGGCGTTCTCATCATAGTCTTTGTGCTGCTTGGAACCATGATCGCCCTCTCAGTTGGCGATTTCTAACCCCCGTACTGCTTGAACAAATCCCGTAAGTCGCGGATCGCGTTGGCGCCTTTCTCGATCACCCCATCCGGTTGAGGCGCATCCGGCGTGGACTCACTGTATTTTTTTGAGACACGCGTATCCGCAGTCAGCATGAAAATTGGCACATGCTGCCACTTCTCTTTTGACCTGGCCGTGGCGAGAACCTTGTCCCCATCCGCCACCGGTAAACGGGAATCGAGCAGGACAAGGCCAGGGATGGGTTCCTTTTCCAGCCTTTCCAAAGCCTCCCGACCGTTGTAAAATCTTTCAACTGCATATCCAGCCTGTTCTGCGAGCATCCCATACAGATTTTGGAAGTCTTCGTTATCTTCGATGATCAGAACAAGTTTACTCCCGGGCATAAATTGATTCTCCTTCGGCTGTAATTATTCTACATCATCTGGAAGGATAGAAACATTATCGCATCATCACGACAATGTTGCATACCTACAACTCTGAAATCCGGACTTTGGATCGGACAATTCAAGATTAATGTATGAAACCTTCTTTTTCCAGCTCAATCATCCGACTTTTCCGGGTTTCTGCACGACCGATAGAGGGTTTTGGCCCTCACCCCTGCCCCTCTCCCGAGCCATATTATTTTTATAGTTGAAAAGTCTGCGGGAGAGGGGATTGGAATGTCAAAAAACAGATGGAGCGGGGAAAAGCACCCGCTCCATCTGTTTTTTGCCAATTCCTTTATATATCCGAACTCCTATCCGGGGACCGGACAACTCGAATTTTCCATAAACAACCAAGCGACTTCCCTGTTACCGGAGAAACTGGAGTAATTTATTGCCCAAAAAGAAAAAACAGGATATAGTAGCTCATATTAGCGATCATTTATATTAGAAAGGATATTCACTCTCCATGGATCATCCAAGCCAGGAAATTTTTCTCGGCGATAGCATTCAGCATACCTCCTCAGATAAAGTGGAAGGTGTTTACGTTACCCTTTGGGATGAAGAGTATTATTGCATCCGGCATTACGACCGGATGCCGCCTTTTTTTATGAGCATCGTCAGCAGTTCGGATCACTGGATGTTCATCTCCAGCAGCGGCGGTCTTTCCGCAGGCCGCTCCAGCGCCGAAGCGGCCATATTCCCATACTATACCGATGACCGGATTTCTGAAAATCGCGAGAACACCGGCCCGGTGGCGATTTTTCAGGTGACACGCAATGGGCGGACATCCCTTTGGGAACCTTTTTCCACCTATTCTGCCGATCTTTACCAGGTGGAACGCAATTTATACAAAAATAAACTCGGCGATAAGCTGGTGTTCGAAGAATCGAACCTCGACCTGGGCTTGACCTATCGTTATGCCTGGCGATTCAGCGATCGTTATGGAATAGTCAAGACGGCCAAGTTGACCAATGATGGTGAAGAGCCCTGCCAGATAAGCCTGTTGGATGGATTACAGAACATTCTTCCAAGCGGGATCACCACCGCCGCACAGAATACTTTCAGCAACTTATTGGATGCATATAAACGGAACGAATTGGACCCGGAAACCGGACTGGGGATCTTTTCGCTCAGTTCCAACCTGTCGGACCTGCCCGAACCCAGCGAGTCTCTCAAAGCAACCACTGCCTGGCAGGTGGGGCTGGGTAAAGTAACGGTCCTATTAAGTTCAGTTCAGATCGATGGTTTCAAGCACGGCCAGGCGATCCACCGGGAGACAGATATCCGCGGCGGCCGGGGGGCCTATTTGGTTCATTCGATCATCCACCTGAACAAAGGCGCGACACGAGAATGGAGTATTGTGGCGGAGGTCAATCAAGACAGCACGGGCGCAGCTTCTTTGATCCGCGCCCTTAAGGACCCCGCCGAACTTAAAACCAACCTACTGGCCGACATCGCCTCGGGAAGCTCTGCCCTGGAAGCTCTCGTTGCCAGTGCCGACGGGCTGCAGCTCACCAACGATCCACTTGTCACTGCGCATCATTTTTCCAATGTCCTCTTCAATACCATGCGCGGCGGGATTTTTGCGCACAATTACCGTATTCGGAAAGATGACCTGCTCGATTTCATGAGGGTCCGGAATAAGACCATCCTGCATCAACAGGCTGACTTTTTCGCGCATCTGCCGGAAGAATTGGACAGCCGCGCACTACTGGAGCGTGCAGTCACCACCGGTTCCGCAGAGCTGGAGCGGTTGTGCTACGAGTACCTGCCGCTGACCTTTGGCCGCCGTCACGGCGATCCCAGCCGCCCCTGGAACCGCTTCTCGATCAACCTCAAAAAGGCGGACGGATCCCAAAAACTGGATTACCAGGGCAACTGGCGGGATATTTTTCAGAACTGGGAGCCACTGGCCTGGTCCTATCCGGAGTTTGTCGAGCAGTCGATCTGCAAATTCCTGAATGCGACAACCGTGGATGGCTATAATCCCTACAGGATCACCCGCGACGGCATCGAATGGGAAATCCCCACCCCCAATGACCCATGGGCAAATATCGGTTATTGGGGCGACCACCAGATCATCTATCTCGAAAAGCTGCTCGAAATTTCCAACAGGTTCCATCCCGGACGGCTGGACTCCCTGCTGAACCGAAGGATATTCAGCCATACCAATGTCCCTTACCGGATCAAGGCGTACGGATCCCTGCTCGAAGATTGGTATAACACCATCAGCTTCGACCGGGAACTGGATGGCAAGATCCATGAAGCCGTCAAGGAGTACGGCACCGACGGCAAGCTGGTCAAAGGGGCGGACGGCAACATCTTCCATGTCAACATGTGCGAGAAGCTGCTCATCCTGCTGCTGGCCAAACTGGGAAATTTTATCCCGGGAGGCGGCATCTGGATGAACACCCAGCGCCCGGAATGGAATGACGGGAATAATGCCCTGGTCGGCAAGGGTCTCTCGGTGGTGACGTTGGGATATTTGCGCCGATACGTTGCATTTTGCCGCAGACTTCTGACGGAGAGCGGGGCAGAAAACTTCGAGGTCACAAAGGAAACAAAGAAGTTGTTCACCGCCATGCAGCATACCCTGAGAGATCATCAGGAAACTTTGAATACAGCCTTCAACGACGAAGAACGCCGCAATATGATGGATGAACTTGGCCAGGCAAGCAGCGACTATCGTTGGAATTATTATGAGAAGGGCCTGTCCGGTGATTTCACCGAAATAGAGAGAAAAGGGCTTTTAACCTTCCTAGAGCTGGCCCAGAGATATATCGACCACACCTTGACCGCCAACCTGCGGCCCGACCACCTTTATCATGCCTATAATGTCCTGCATTTGAGCGATGGCAAGGCAAGCATCGGCCATTTATATGAAATGCTCGAAGGCCAGGTGGCAATCCTGTCTTCCGGTTTGCTCACATGCACACAATCACTGGCATTGTTAAAAAGCCTGCGGAAGAGCCGCATGTACCGGGCCGACCAGCACAGCTATATGCTCTACCCTGATCGCGATCTGCCCGGCTTCTTCAAGAAGAACCAGATCAGCCCGGAACAAGTGAAAGGTTCATTATTGATCGCCGAATTGGTCGAACAAGGGGACAGGTCCTTGATCATTAAGGACAGTGACGGCAACTACCATTTCAACGGCGATTTCCGCAATGCAAGGGATGTCAAACGTGCGCTGGCTGCTTTAAAAGAACGCGAAACATTCGCCGAATTGGTAGAAGATGAAACGGCGGAAATCCTGGAGTTGTTCGAAGTAGTTTTTGACCATCATTCGTTCACGGGTAGGTCCGGCACCTTCTTTGCTTACGAAGGATTGGGCAGTATTTACTGGCACATGGTGACCAAGCTCTTGCTGGCGACCGAAGAAACAACTCTGCAGGCGCTGGAAACCGGCGAGCCGGAGAAATCCGTGCAGGCATTGGTGGATGCGTATTATGACATCCGTAAAGGGCTGGGTTTCAATAAATTGCCGGATCAATACGGCGCATTTCCGACGGATCCTTATTCGCATACACCGGCCGGGCAGGGGGCCAAACAACCCGGTATGACCGGACAGGTCAAGGAAGAGATCCTGACACGCTGGTCAGAGCTGGGATTATCGGTTGAAAATGGCAGCATCTCATTCGAGCCGCGTATATTGGAGAGAAGAGAATATCTCACCCATCCGGCAGAGTTCCACTTTGTGGATGTAACAGGCCGCAGGCAAACAATGGCCTTACCGGCCGGTTCATTAGCCTTTACCTTTTGCCAGGTGCCGATAGTCTACAACGCGGGCGTGGAGGAGAAAATTGAAGTGCAATTCAGAAACGGTACATTCCGGAAAATATCCGGGCATATGTTGGAAGCTGACTTAAGCCAGCATATTTTCCGCCGAAATGGGCAGATCATAAAGATAACGGTAGGTCAACTTTTATAGTTAGAAAGGAGACTTAATGCAAACCAGACTTTTTGGCCGGACAGGCCACAATAGCACACTCGCCATTTTCGGGGCGGCGGCCTTCTGGGAGATCGACCAAGCCCAGGCCGAGCGGACCCTGGAAATGGTCAGCGCTCACGGGGTTAACCACATCGATGTGGCTCCATCTTATGGACAGGCGGAGGAACGCATCGGTCCATGGCTGGTACACCAGCGCGAGCGTTTTTTCCTGGGCTGCAAGACAACGGAGAGAACCAAAGAAGGCGCGGCAGCAGAATTGCGCAGATCGTTGAAAAGGCTGCAAACGGAGGCTTTCGACCTGTACCAGATCCACGCGATCACTTCCATGAAAGAACTGGACGAAGTGACCCGTTCCGGCGGCGCGCTGGAGGCCATCGTGGAGGCGCGCAAGGCCGGCCTGACAAGATTTATCGGCATTACCGGTCACGGCTGGGACAGCCCGGCCATTTTCCTGGAGGCGTTGAAACGCTTTGATTTCGACTCGATCCTTTTTCCGCTCAACTTCATCCAATATGCAGACCCGGTTTTCCGTCAAAATGCCGAGGAATTGATCCGGCAATGCCGGGCGAAGGATGTGGCCACCATGGTCATCAAATCCATTGCCAGGGGACCGTGGGGAGAGCAGCCTAAAACACACAACACCTGGTACCAGCCTTTCGATGATGCGGAACATATCCAGCAGGGAGTAAATTTTGCTCTTTCGCAGGATGTATGCGGGATCTGTACTGCCGGAGATACGACAATCCTGCCGCTGGTTCTCGATGCCTGCGAGCATTTCACACCAATGGATAAGGCCGCCCAGGAGAAGCTGATCGCTGCGGCGGTCGATTACGAACTGTTGTTTCCGGCGGAGGCCCATCCATGAGCGATGCG
Source organism: uncultured Chloroflexia bacterium (assembly GCA_963831885.1). Taxonomy (GTDB): domain Bacteria; phylum Chloroflexota; class Anaerolineae; order Anaerolineales; family Villigracilaceae; genus UBA877. Next base: position 437,855 of record CAWHSJ010000011.1, read on the forward strand.
CCCGGCTTCGATATCGAGAAGGCTAATCAATATTTTGCGGCGGAGTGCTTCAACCAGGCCTGGGACCTGATCGATAAACCCTCCCGCACCCCGGAGGAGGACCGGCTCATGCTCCAGGTGGGACTGGCGTCACTATGGCACTGGTCCCAACGGCCGGACCGAACACCGATCAATCTATCTGTGGGTCACTGGCAAGTAGCGCGCATCTACGCTCTACTTGGCGCAGTCGATGAAGCGCGGCAATACGCCCAATATTCACTCCAATATTGCCAGGAAGCCGGTGATTTCCCCTTCCACCTGGCTTATGCCTATGAAGCCCTGGCGCGGGCCGAGTCAATCGGAGGTGAAAAGGTCAAGATGGAGGAATATTTGCAGAAAGCCCGCGCACTGAGCGAAAAAATCCCGGACCCCGACGATAAGCAACAGCTTGTTGCCGACCTGAATTCAATAAAATAGTAAATTCCCATGGACTCCAGACAAAGACTTATTTTTGCAATCCTGCTGCTAATGGCAGTCATTGTCTTTGCCTTGTTCATAGCGCCCAACGTAGCAGGCTCGCGAAACCTGGCCATGGTGCAGATGTTTCAGCCTGATGAGGCCGCGCCTCTACCGTCTGTCTTTCGCATGATCGCGCCGGCAGGTTCGCTAAATCAAGCCCTGCGGTCTTTCATTTTTTACGATTACTACTATTATGGGTTCCCTTACTTCGGCCTTTCAGCCCTGGTGTTACTGCCGTTTCGATGGCTTGGCCAACCAAACAACTTTTCTTTTTTTATGTTGACCTTGCGGCAGCTGGTGAGTGTATTGCCCATGCTGGCGGCCCTCCTACTACTCGTCTATATGCAGGACGGCTACCGCAGTTACCGGTCACCGGTTCTGTTCATTTTCTTACTGAGCGTGCCAGCAGTGGTGCAGAATAATCTGTGGTGGCATCCAGACGGGATCACCTTTTTATTCATTGTCTTAACGATCTTTTTCCTTTGGCGTGATGCCCTGCACTTCAGGTGGAATTTCCTCCTGGCAGCGGCGATGAGCGGGATTGCGACTGCCACGAAGTTGATGGGAGTTTATTTCTTCCTGGCGGTGGGCCTGACTCTTTTTCTGGGCTTCCTGCTCAAGAAAGCTTCCTGGAAAAGGCTAATCTTAATGGGAGCGGCTTTCATCCTTGTGATGGGCGCCGCCTATCTGATTGCCAATCCTTTCTTACTTTCCCACTGGGCCCGGACTGCCTACGGTTATATCCTGCACAAGCAAACCGGTTTGCTTGCAGAAGGCTACGGGGTAGTATATGAAAAGGGGTTGGCAGCAGCCTGGCCTCTCATCCACGAATCCTACGGCGAATTGATCTTCCTGGTCATTGCCCTGGGAGCAGCGGTGTGGGGGAGCATGGCGCGGGCAGCAGCGATTATTGCATGGCCTGATCCTGGCCTGGTTTGTGCCAATCACCATCGTGGTCCTGTGGGTCACACATTTCAAGTTCCAATATTGGATGCCCGCGGCGCTGCCGCTTTTTTCCAGCCTGGTGGTGCTGCTGCCCGATAAGTGGACTACGGTCAAAAGTACGCTAAGCTCCTGGCGTTCTTTGAAACCGGCCACGCTCATCCCTTTGGCCGCAACCGGGGTGGTGATAGTCCAATTCTTTCTGTTCCTGGGGGGCGATGTTCAGCGCTACAGCACAGATCTGCACCAGGCGGATAATAACCCAAGAATCCAATTTTTCGACCAGGCTGTAAACGCGCTCAGCCCATTGCCAGATGGACCGCTACATGTCTATTACGACTACCGCCTCTATGTCCCGGAGATGCCCGGCTGGAAAACGGAGACCAATTACGACTTGCTGGAGTATGGTTACATCCAGCAGGGAAATTTCGATGTTTTGCTATTACTGGAACAGCGTATCCGCGATTACTTAAACCCAAATGTTACCGGCATTGACCCGGCTCTGTTTGCCCTCAACCAGCAATTCTATCGGGATGCAGATAACGAAACGATCAAAGGCTTTCATCTGGTTTATCGAAATCCGGTGGGGTTGGTATATGTCAGGGATGACCTATACCAGCAGTATTTTTCCAAGTAACCACCTCGACAATGTACCATTCCAATTCAGAAAGGAAAATAATCACCACGAAGGTAACAATGGAACACTAAGGATAGGATCAAGAAATAAAACGCAACATTATTATCATTTTTCTAATCGTTATCAGAACCCTAATTCCTTAATCTACCATTGTCGAGCGACAGAAAAAAAGCGCCATCTCAATCCCGAGGGGGCTTTTTTTTATTCCCTATTCTTACCAGGATCCGGTATTCCTAATGAACCATTAATCGCCGATCCAACCAGATGGGATTATACTGGACAAAATAAGTCCGATTTAGTTCCTGGAGGTGTTCGATGAAATGGGTTCTCAATATACTGGGTGTCCTCTTGATCCTGATGGGTACCGTCTGGATCCTGCAAGGAACCGGGATCTTTCCAGTGGGGGGCATGGCGTACCAAACGAAATGGACTTACATTGGAATTGTGGTTGACCTACTGGCGATTGGGTTGTTTTTCATCGCCAACAGGCGACGAAAGAATCTCCCACCATCCTGAACTGTGGGAGGAAAATATACCCAAGAAGTGATATTTGTTTTAGATACCTGACAGTTCCTTGCAAAGATACCTAAACCGAAAACAAGTTTTTCATGCGTAAAAGGACAAGGAGTCTGCACTCCAAAAAAGATGACCGGCGACAACCAGCTCTAACGTAACGACTAAAGTCGTTACTACTCTTGTCTTGCGAAATCCAGCCTGCACTTGCTAGTGGTTCATGCCTGGATGCCACTACGGCAAGATCACAGACAGACCGAGAAATTCGCCGAGACGATTGGCTGCCACCAGCGTACCCTTTGCCTCAACGGAAGATAATGGTTTGAAAGGGTCGGTTGTAATAATGACCGACCCTTTTTTAAAAGTACGTTTCCAGGTGCCGACCACCCGTCCATTAATGACAATCGTGCCCGGCAGCATCCCGTTGGCAGAAGCCAGACGGTTGTAGTTGGGCATACCCAGCGAGGCGCGGCGGTCTTTATAGGCCAACAAGAATTCGTCAAAGCCCGGCAAGAGAAAGGTGGTCTGAGTTTTCTTCCTGGGCAATGGAAGGGAAGGAGACCACCAATAAACCTGCTCATCGATTGATCCGTGAGTAAACTGTGACTGGATGGAATCCAACCCTGCCCGAGCCTCGGCTGCGGGAAGACCGGACCACCAGGTAAAGTCCTGCAATGTGGCCGGGCCGCGGCTGATAAAGTATCGCCGAGCCAGTTCCGCCAGGGCCTCCTGGCGGTTCATCCTTTTGGAAGGGAACCCATCCAATTTCATGAAGGTGGGATTATTCGCATGCAATACCCCCTGGCAGATCAAGCCTTCCAGGGATGCCCTTTGCAACATATACACTCCCCGCTGTCCTTCAGTTGAGATGCCATTTTGTCGCAGGAGGGCGAGTAATTCTTTCCGGCCCAGCTGATCATTGCCTTGCAAAGCATTCGCGAGCAGGTCATTGCTGCGGAGAAGAACGGCTTCGTCGAGTTCGAGCTCGCCATAGCGGCGCTTGTTTCCAGCGATGATCCCCGGTCCCAATAAAGCAAGTAGCCAGCGGATATCTGTTCCTGCAACAAGGTGAAGAGTGCCTCGAAACAGCCACGAACGCAGGATGATTTTATCGGCGATGGCGCGCTCAACCTCGAGGTCGGTACTATTGGGAAGCCGGAGACCCAGCGACCATTTTGCGCCGGCATAATCCTGGCCCTGCACTGCCAGCATCCATGAGACAACCTCTCCAGGAAGATGGAGATCTGGCGGCCAAAGCTGCTGGCTGCGCAGGCGTTGCAGGACAAGCTCTTGGACGTTCATGGAGCCTTACTTCCCGCCAGCCTCGAGCATCAGCCGGGCGGCTTTCCTACCAATTTCCACGGCGAAATTGGTGCCCCGGTCCCATGGATAGACCTGACTCATCGAGGCGAAATAGATGCCTTCGATGGGGGTGCGGATGTCGGGGATGTTCTGCGAATGCAGGACCAGCGGAACCGGCTGGGCGTAAGCGGTGCGAAACAGCCAGGTCTTGCGGACCCAATCAGGCTCGAACCTGGGATTGAACTTCTTCAGAGCAGGCAAGAAGCGCTGCAGCAATTCCTCCTGAGAGAGTTTGAAATACTCGTGCTCGGGTTCCAGGTAGTCGCCCACATAGACAATGTGGTCGCCGCCGAATTTATCTGCCGGGACGAAATTGGTATGTTCCACCAGGGCAAGGAAAGGATAGCCGGCCGATTTTGGCAGGTTGTACCAGTAATAGTTTTGTTCTGAAAGCTGATGCTTGAGCGCCAGGACCATCACGACCGCGCCCATCGATTTGAGCGTCCGCAGCCCGTGCAGGTACTCTTCCGGCAGGGAAGGGACAAGACGGGCGGTCACTTCGGGAGAGAGGGTGATCAGGACTTTGTCATAGGGCTGGATAGTCCCGCTCTCGACATTTATCTGACCTGACTCCTGGTCCCGGCTAATGCTGGTGACGGGGGTTTGCAAGCGGAGATCCACGCCCATCTCGCGCAATTTTTGTGCAAAAAGAGTCGCAAAGTTCTGGAAACCACCTTCAAACGTACCCAGGCGGGTGGTACGGGCCTTGAGACGCGCCCACATCCAGGCCATGTTGACCTGTTTATAGTAGCGCTCACCGAATTTGCCCATGACGAGAGGATCCCACATCAGCTCGTAGACTTTTTTGCCGGCCCATTTCCGCAGCCACTCATCGACGGTGTATTTTTCCAGAGTTTTCCAGTTATTCGTCAGGCGCAGGTACAGTCCCACCAACCCAAAACGGATCTTGTTGATGCCCCAACCGAGACCGGGGAAGAGCGCCATCTTGATGATCGAATCGAATGGGTAGAACTTCTCCTTGTAATACATAACTGTCAAAGGCCGCGGAAAAATGACCTTATCCTCCCATCCCAGTTCGCGGATGAGGCCGAGTATGTGCTTGTCGCTGGCGAACCAGTGGTGATAGAACTTTTCCACCGACCATTCCCAACCGGGGTCCTTAAAGCCGCTCGCCAAGCCACCAACGAAATCAGAAGCTTCGAAAATCGTGACCTTGTGCCCGGCTTTGGTAAGGTCGTAAGCTGCGGCCATGCCGCTAAAACCTGCGCCGATGATGGCAATTTTCATTCTTTATCCTCCAAGGATATTTTGTCGGCCCTGATAATAGAAACCTCACAGATAATGATTGTAATCATACCATTTTTGCTTGCTTATCTTGTAATTGCAAACTCATTCCACTGAGGTTCGGACATGAATCTGGACAATATGTCCAGGTTGGATCAGATGGCAGGTTGTTTTCCGGCAATGAAGACTGTGGAAGGCATGAATCAGGTATAACGACCCCCACCCTGCCCTCAGCCTCCGGCATGCTGCGCGACCCCGAGCCAAGGTAGCGTTTTTTTTTCAGTCAGAATGATTCCGGGGGAGGAAAAAACATCAAAAAAGGGGCGAGCGGGCAAAGAGCGCCTCGCTCGCCCGCTTTTTTGATGTTTCCTGGCAAAATGTCCGTTTTTTTCTCCGAGGACCGCACTCCATTGAAGTAAAATTGCTCCATGACAAAACAGACACTGCTGGCTGTACTGGCCCATCCCGACGACGAATCATTTGGAATTGGAGGGACACTGGCGTACTATGCTTTGCATGGTGTGGATGTGCATCTCATTTGCGCCACGCGGGGGGAAGTCGGCGAGGTGGCAGCAGAAATGCTGGAAGGTTATCACTCCATCGCCGAATTACGCGAGTCTGAACTCCGATGTGCGGCAAGCATCCTGGGCCTGGCCGGCCTCCATTTCCTGGACTATCGTGACTCGGGGATGCCCGGTTCGGCGGACAATACCCATTTGCAGGCGCTGGCGGCGCAACCATTGGACGAGGTGGCGGCAAAGGTTGTTCATTTTATCCGTGAGCTGAAACCGCAGGTTATTTTGACTTTCGATCCGATCGGCGGCTATCGCCATCCGGACCATATTGCCATCCACCAGGCAACGGTGCGCGCCTTTGAACAGTCTGCCAACCCCGCTTTCGCCCCGGATGGTTTAGAGGCAACTTCACCGCAGCGATTATATTTTTATGTCATTCCCAAAAAATTATTAAAGATCGGGGTCAAAATCCTGCCTTTGTTCGGGAAAAATCCCCATAAATTCGGGACAAACGGCGATATTGATATAGCGGCAATCGCCAATGTGGAATTTCCGACCAACGCACGCATCGATGTCCGTTCCGTGCTCGAGAAAAAAGAACAAGCCGGGGCGTGCCATGCAAGCCAGGGCGGAGGACAGGCAGGCGGAGGCCTTATCGCTTTCTTCATGCGGCGGTTCAGCGGAAAAGAGTCTTTCATGAGGGCTTATCCGCCGGTACAGGCAGGAGAAAAGATATCAAGCGACCTTTTTGAACCACTTTAAGGAACCTTTTTGTCCTTACGGCGTCTTAGAAAGAGGCCGCTGTTTGTGTGTTAAAATTCTTCCAGTCGTTCAAGAAGAGAGAAAATGACCGATACAAGCATTCCCATTTCCCCCAATGCCCAGCGTTTTAATTTCAAACGGTTATTCACACTAATTTTCCATCCAGGACAAGGCATGACACTCCTGGCTGCAGAAGAAAAACCGGCCTGGTTGATGCCCATGCTTGTTGTGAGCATCCTGCTCCTGGTCCGTACGATCGTCAGCGGATATTTCCAGGCGCATGCCGCGGCGCTGGGCCAGGTCAATTTGCCGGCCGACTGGCAATACTGGTCACCGGATATGCAGAATAATTACATGCAAGCCCAGCAAGCCACCCAGGGACCGGCGTTCGTTTACGTGATCCCGGCGACATTGGGATTGTTGAAATTCTGGCTGGGCTGGCTCATCGTGGCAGGGCTAAGCCACCTGTCGTCCACGCTCTTCGGAGGGCGCGGTAAGATGGGATCTGCATTGAACGTGGTCGCCTGGGCATGCCTGCCATTTGCCATGCGGGATATATTGCGAGTCATCTTTATCCTTATTGTCAAACATCCGATTGCCAGTCCCGGACTTTCAGGGCTGGTCAATGTGCCATTCCTGAGCAAATTACTTTCAAGCGTGGACATCTTCTTTTTATGGTTTGCCATTTTATTGGTGCTGGGTATCCGAAAAGCAGACAACCTGACGGCAGGGAAAGCAGCTGCCGGAGTCGCGATCGTCCTTGTGGTTGTCCTGCTGGCTCAGGCCGGACTGGCCACTTTAACCGGCAATTTAGGCGGGATGATCATCACCCGACCATTCTAAAAATTGGAAATGCAACCTCCTTTTATCAGTATCACTGGCCTGGAGAAACACTTTCCCATGGGAAGCACAACCGTGCTTGCCCTGGACGGTGTGGATATTGAAATCCCGCACAACAGCTTCACGGTTGTGATGGGACCGTCCGGGTCCGGAAAAACTACACTGCTCTACCTGGTAGGAGGCCTGGACAGGCCCACCGGAGGAAAAATCGAAGTCGATGGACAGCGACTTGACGAGATGGATGAAAATAAACTGGCTTTGTTCCGCCGGCAGACTGTTGGATTTATTTTTCAATCCTTCAACCTCATCTCGAGCATGACTGCGGAGGAAAATGTAGGTTTTCCGATGCAATTCGCAGGGGTTGCGCCCAAAGAACGGACCCGACATTCAAGGGAACTGCTGGAACAAGTAGGGCTGGGCGACCGGAGGCAGCATCACCCGGACGAACTATCGGGCGGCCAGCAGCAGCGCGTGGCGATCGCACGGGCGCTGGTGAATAACCCCACTTTGATCCTGGCAGACGAACCGACCGGCAACCTGGATACGACCAGCGGCGCCAGTATTATGCAATTGCTTTCAGACCTACACAAGGCCGGCCATACAGTTCTGGTTGTCACCCACGATCCACGCATGGTGCGGTTTTCCACACACGAATTATTTCTATTGGATGGGAAGGTGGTTAGTGAGAAGGAATATCGCACGGCCAGCCTTCAGTGAGGAGAGAGAATTATGAAGCAGCAATTCAAATTATTGCCTGCAGTTGGTCTTATGGTTATTCTTTTAACTGCTACAGTGTTTACCGCGCCAGTAAAGGCAGCCGCGCCAACCATCACCGATGTTAATCCAAAGGTGATCGTGAATGATGTCAATAACCCTCTCACGATCGATGGATCTGATTTTTCCGATCAGGCCCAGGTGAATGTCGGCAGCGAATCGGCGGTAGTGACTTTTTATAGCCCTACACAACTGATCATCCGGGTTCCGGCGGGTTTTGAACCGGGGACTTACAGTATTACCGTAACGAACCCCGGGACGCCGCCTGAACCATCCACCTGGTCAGGAACAATACTGGTGACAGCTCCCACTCCGACTCCCAGCCCAACACCTACAGTAACCCCTGTTGTCAGCGGGCGGCCGCAGATCGTGATCGATACCTATTCACTCAGCGTCACTGCAGTCAAGTACAACCAGGATTTCAATTTAAATGTGAGCCTGGATAATGCAGGCGGTTCGACTGCTCATGGAATGCAGGTCACTTTCACCTCCACGGACCTCTTGATGCTCAATAATGGGGGGATCGTTGCGGCCGGAGACCTGTCCGTGGTTGGCAAGGCAGGCGTCAGCCAAACGATGACCGCGGCGGCTCCATTGGTTAATCTGACCCGGGTAAGTTTCGATATGACTGTCAGCTATAATGACGATAAAGGCAACACGTATACCGATAAGTTCACCCTGTTCCTGCCAGTCGCGACCACCAGCAGCGGCGGCAGTACTGTCAACCAGGCTACGGCTACTCCCACCGGTCTGCAGCGCTCCCAACTGGTCATAACGGATTATGAAACGGACCTAGTGCCTCTGCAGCCTGGCTATCAATTTACATTGTCATTATCCGTGCAGAATGTTGGAAATATCCCTGCCAAGGGGGTGACCATGATCATCGGCGGCGGCTCCGCCTCCGGTTCGGGCTCAGGGACGCCCCAGCCAGGCGGCGTGAACGGCGGGAGCGGTGAATTCACCAATTTTGCCCCGGTAGGCACATCGAACATTCAATCACTGGGCGATTTTGTCCCAGGGGCGGTCGTGAAGGCCAAGCAGCAATTGATCGTGAATGTATCGGCAAACCCGGGCGCATACCCAATGAAAATCTCTTTCACTTATACGGATAGTAAAGGAAACCAGATCAATGACGACCAGGTCATCACTTTACTTGTCTACAGCCTGCCGAATGTGGACGTTGGCTTCTACCAACCGGTTGGAGAGTTCATGGTGGGACAGCCGGGACCATTGCCTCTCCAGGTGACCAGCCTCGGCAAACGAACCGCAGTACTGGGAAAGATGAAAGTGGAGACAACGGCGGGCATGGTAAGCAACGGAGAGGGACTCATTGGCTCATTGGACCCAGGCGGTTACTTCACCCTGGACGCCATGGTCACTCCAGATGGGCCCGGGCCATTGGATTTGAAAATCACGATCGAATACACGGACGATTTCAACCAGGTCCAGACGATCACCAAGACACTAACCGTCAATGTAATCGACGCTCCGTTAATACCGACACCCGACCCGAATAATCCAAAAGGGAACAATGAAATCCCAACCGCACCGGAAACACTGTGGCAGAAGATCTGGCGGTTCATCCTGGGGCTGTTTGGGTTGGACAGCGCTTCACCTTCGATCACTCCTGGTAGTGCAACTCCCACAGTAGTTCCCGTGCGGCCCTTCCCGAACGGCGGCGGCAAAGGCTAGCCTGCCCACTAATATGATGGCTTTATCATTATGAAACTTATCGATATATTACGGCTCATTTTTGGGAACCTAAACCGCCGCAAAGGAAGAGTGGCCCTGACTGCTGTGGGGGTGGTGATTGGAACGGCCGCGGTTGTGATCCTTGTTTCGCTGGCCATCGGGTTGCAAAAGAATGCCAACCAGCAGCTCTATGGGATCGGGGACCTCACCCAGATCCAGGTCTCGCCGTCATATGAAATGATGGGGAGCAATGTAAAAGTCATGGTCGCGAGTGGAGGCGGAGGAGGCATCGGGGGAGGCGGAGGACCCAGCGGGCCAAACGGCCTGCAGTCTCCCAAACTATTAACCAACAGCGCCCTGGATGAATTGCGCGCCATTCCAGGCGTGGCTGCCGTGATCCCGCGGGAGTATATGATGGCAAACTTGATCATCAAATACAACCGCCTGGAAGGCGGAGCCAATGTGATCGGCATGGGGACAAATGACCTGAGCCAATTGGGCCTGGAAGCCAGCCAGGGTATAGTAGAGCTTGCGAAGGGAACGATCCTCATAGGTCCCCAGGTAGCCAATAATTTTTATGATTCGCACGTGAGGCCCGGCCAAACTCAACCGGCTCCACCTGAGCTTTATGATCAGCAATTGATGTTCGTCATTTCAAAATGGGACCAGAACGGAAACGAAACCCGCAAGGTGCTAACTTACCGGGTGGCCGGAGTATTGGCCCAGACGCAAGGGGAATCTGACTGGTCCATTTATATGCGGTTGGATGAACTCAAGACAATGAATGAATGGGCGACCGGACGGCGGATCAACTATAACAAAGATGGTTATAACCAGGTCACCGTCAAAGTCAGCGACGTGAAGAAAGTTCTGGACATCAACAAGCAAATCAATGACATGGGGTTCCAGGCCACCACGCCTCAATCATTTCTCCAGGGGATCAATAATTTTTACCTGGTTTTACAGGTGATATTTGGAGGCGTTGGCGCCATTGCCCTGCTGGTGGCCGCAATCGGTATTGCCAATACGATGGCGATGGCCATCCTGGAGAGGACGCGCGAGATTGGATTAATGAAAGCGGTCGGCGCGACCAACCGGGATGTTCTGTCCATCTTTTTAGGAGAAGCAGCCGGGATCGGCTTTCTGGGAGGCGTGGGGGGAGTGTTGGTAGGATGGCTCTCCGGACAAGGGATAAATGTGGCTGCCATCGTCTACCTGGCCCAGCAGACCGCCCAACAGGGGGGACCGCCGCCGAGTGTGGCCGTGTATACTCCCATCTGGCTGCCGGTATTTGCGCTGGTGTTTGCGACGCTGATCGGATTAATTTCCGGTCTCTATCCAGCCTTGCGGGCAGCTACATTGGTGCCGGTGATAGCCTTGAAATACGAATAACCGTTTTTACAAAACTCTGCTCTTTCCCCCCTTGACAAACAGAACAAGTGTTCTATAATATAGGTCTGATATACCTTATTGGATTGGAGGCCTGTATGAACCGAACTCCTGTACGTTTCCTGACGATCCTGAAGGGCGGAACGCAGCGGCGCGGCGCTCTTTTTGGCGCCATCCTGCTTATTGCCCTGCTGGCTTTTGAGATATTTAACTATTCCACCACTGATTTTGCCCTGACCGACATGCTCGGAGGAAACCTGCGTTTCATGGGGATCCGCTGGGCAACCATCCTGGCACTGGCATTCTGCGGGATCGATTTTGCCGGAATTGCCAGACTTTTTACCCCTGAGCAGGGGCGAGATGCACCCACGGAGGTGTGGTATTTATTCGGTGCGTGGCTGCTGGCGGCAGCCATGAATGCCATTCTGACCTGGTGGGGAGTGGCCGTGGCCGTGCGCAGTCACCAGGAAATCTCCACCGCATTTATCAGTTCGGGCACACTTACAAAAGTAGTGCCTATCTTTGTGGCGTTGCTGGTCTGGTTGATCCGCGTATTCATCATCGGGACCTTTTCGATGGCCGGCGAGCGCATGTTCAGCCAGGCAGAGGGGCAGTCCACGATGCTGCAGAATTCAATGCGCCCCCGCTCCATCTCACAGCCTTCGCTCAACCGGGACCGGCCTCGCCCGGTCAGGCCGGAGTCTACGCCGATGCAACCTGCTCCCAGCAGACCTGAACCGACTTATCACCCGGTCGGGTTGGCTGCCCGACCCCGTGAAGGCGAAAACCCCAACATAAGGCAGTAAAATTCTTTCAGAATCAAGTGACCGGCCTCCACGACGCCGGTCACTTCTTTTTGTACGGCAGGGAAAAGGGAGGGGTCAGGTTCAAGGCCAGCAACGCCGCGCCAAATTCATGGACAGCCAGAATTGAGACCGAGCCTGTTCCCACTGCCAGGCGCTGGAAGTTGTCGAAAGAGAGGCCGATGTAATGGGCTATGGCCAGCTTGATCGGATCGGCATGGAATATCACAGCCACCAGCCCTTTCTTGTGGGCCGCAGCAATTGAATCCAATTCGCTGACAATGCGTTCCTGAGCCTGAAGAAATGATTCTCCCTGCGGAAAGTGGAAAAGCGAGGGAGCGTGTTGGACGATCTTCCAGGCTTTTAGACGGTTAAGCATTTTAAATGTCCGCCCAGTCCAGGCGCCAACATCGATGTCCATCAAGGCGGGGCGGAGCTGTATCTCGAGACTGACGGCTTTGGCAAGCGGTTGAGCGGTCTCCACTGCCCGTTCCAGCGGGCTGGAATATATCGCCTGGATGGGCAGTCCCTTCAGCGATTCGGCCAACGCAGCAGCCTGCTTCTGTCCATGCTCATCCAAATGAATACCGGCCTGGTGGCCCGGTAATTTATTCTTTTTGATATAGTCGTTCTCGCCATGGCGGATCAGGAGAAGGGTTGGCATGATTTTGGCCTGCTTTCAATTTGTTTTTACTGCTTCTTGCATAAATAACCAAACCCACGTTGACCAAATTACTCGTATAAACCGAGTTTTCAGTTTAGATATTTACGAAGTACCCTGTAATACCCGCATCGCCCGCAGAGTGACCCATTTATTGGGTCCGTGCATCTGCCCAAAATTACCCCAGGTTTTGCCGGTTAGATCGTATTCCATAGACCAACGCCCCTGGTCATTTTGCTGGCTGCGAATGAGCTGGAGGGCGTTTGATAATCTGGGATCATTTCCAACTCCCAACCGAACCAAAGCCTCCACAACCTGCAGGATATCGGTGACATAAAAGACCGGGAAACCAAATTTCCACCAACTCCGGCTGGGTCTGCCAGTGGAACCGGAAGGATATTCAGCGGTAGCCGGATCCACACTAAGGAGGAAGTCGATGCCGGAATCAATGGCTTTACGGATCAAAGGGGTCCGCTCACCGGCGGGGAGTTTCCCAAACGCCAGCATGACTTTGACGGCACCCCAGGCGCACGGCAATTTTTGGTTGGCTCCACAAGCGAATACAGGGCCGCATTTATAGGCATAATAACGGCGTTCTGCTCCCTTAGTCTTCTGCCGCCGCCATTCCTTCTCCGGTGACCGTACGCGCCATCCATTCAAAGGCGCGTTCCAGCCGCGGATCCTGAAAACCCAGATTCCCGGAGGGCCCAACACAAATTCCCTTGAAGGCAATCAATTGTCCCGGAAGGGGCGCCGTTGATGCTGAACTGCCCGCCAGCGGCGAGGGCATGATCAAGCAGATAGGCACAAGCCTGGCTTATGCGTTCATCCTCGCTTGAGCAGGCACCCAGTTGAGCCAGGGTAATGATCGACCAAACCGTGGAGAAATACTTGGGATTGTAGCCCGGACCCGGTTTTGACCAGAATCCTTTTCCATCCATTTTGGAGAGGATTTCAGCGATCGGACCCTCCTGGTGAGCTTTTTTCCTGGCTGCCAGGAGTTCAGGGTCGTCCTCCGGAAGGTCACACAGATCGCGCAGGGCCAGGTAGCGAACCCCTGGAGAATCAGGCTCCAGGAGCCAGGAGAGTGTGGTCTTATTCAATAGAGCCTCCACTGACATGTGCACCTCCTTTCACCACCTTGGCCAAGCCGCTTTCCCGGGCTGTATCACTTAAATCCATGCTGAGGAATAGGTCAATCCTATTAATATTTGCTCACTGATTGTTCTCGATTTTGACGGTTTTGTCAATCCATCCGTCAAGCATATGAACCTTAGATGGGCTGGCGGCGTATAATATTATAGTAATCCATCCAGTTCCTGGCCCTGCTCTGGGGGTACCGCAAAATAGTTTTCGTCCGATGAAGCAACTGGTTTCTTTTCAGACTTGGAGGAAATATGTTGCAAAAGGTCCGTTTCATCCTGTTTTTGACGCTTTTTTTCACTCTCCCGGTTGCCTGCGGAGGGCCGGCGAGCACGCCCATCAGTACGCCGGCAATTGCCCGCCATCCTGGACCGGTCAATTTCAGCTTCATTAACCCTGATCCCGACCTTCCGGAGAAATACGATCCGACCTCGCAAGACCCATTTCAGAACGATTATCGATCTGCAAACCTGACCAAATTGGATCTGTCGCAATCCCTGGAAGGCCTGCTTTTCTCGGATTTTGACAGCAAGACAACCTGGCCTTCCCCCGACCGCATGCCTGCTGGTTTTGACCCCCAAAAAATCATGGAGATAGGCAAGAATCCCGGCCTGGAGATGCGAAGGCTGCATGAGCAAGGTATCACGGGCAAGGGTGTTGGGATCGCCATTATCGATCAACCTCTCCTGGTGGATCATCAGGAGTATAGCGAACGCGTTCGCTTGTATGAGGAGATAGATGGACCAAGTGGATCAGCCGCGATGCACGGTGCGGCTGTGGCTTCCATTGCGGTTGGGAAAACAGTAGGAGTGGCTCCAGAGGCAAGCCTTTATTTTATCGAAGCCTTCTCGGGAAAGTGTTTCAACATGCCCACACTGTATCATTGCCTGGCGCAAGCCGTCCGGCGGATTCTGCAAGTCAATACCCAATTGGCGTCTGCTGAAAAAATTAGAGTTATTTCGATTGCCAGAGGGTACATGCCCGGAGAAGATGGCAGTGATGATTGGAAAGCCTCCATGCTGGAGGCTAAATCCGCGGGGTTATTGGTGGTCAGTTCGAGTATTGAAGACGTATTCGGGTTTAAATTTCACGCACTCGGGCGTACCCCGCTAGCCGACCCGGATCAATTCACCTCCTACGAACCGGGATCATGGTGGGCGGACAGGTTATTTTACCGGAAATACGTTCTCGGACCGCCTGCTTGTGCCGATGGATTCACGGACGACTGCCAGTCCGACCGGAGTGAACGATTATGTTTTCTATCGTCAAGGGGGTTGGAGCTGGTCCATCCCTTATATTGCCGGAATGTACGCGCTTGCCTGCCAGGTGGATCCCAGTATCACGCCGGAGCGCTTCTGGGAATTGGCAATGGAAACCGGCCAAACTGTGACAATCAATCACGAGGGGAAGAGTTATTCTCTAGGGCCCATATTGGATCCGGCGGCGCTCATCACAGCATTGAAAAAGTAATTCCTAAAGAGGGGTATGCTCAACTCCCTTAAAGATGAAAGCCCCGACAGGTTATTGGACTTGTCGGGGCTTTCGGTTTTCTATTTTATGTGGCGCTTCATCTCGTCGATCTGTTCCTGGGTCAGGTCGGGGATCTCTTCCAGCCGGGTGATGCCCAGGGCTTTGCGCTGGGCTTCACGCCATCTTGCCAGGCGGTCCTTTGCGAGGGCTTCGTAGCCTTCCTCGGAGGGCTTATAGAAGTATGTTCCAAGTAATTCGGTGGGAAGGTATTGCTGGGGGGTAAAGTGCCCCGGCTCCATGTGAGGGTAGACGTAGCCCACACCATGACCCAACGCGGCGGCATCGCGACAATTATCCTTCAGGTGGTCCGGCACGTTGCCGACCCCTTCCTGCTCGATGCGTTCAAAGGCCTTGAAATAAGAAGTGGCAGAGTTGGATTTGGGGGCAGTGGCCAGGTAAAGGGTGGCTTCGACAATGGGATACACTCCCTCGGGCAGACCGATAAAAGTGAAGGCCTGCATGGCGGAGGCGGCCACCACCAGCCCCAGCGGGTCGGCCAGGCCGATATCTTCACCGGACAGGATGATCAGGCGCCGCAGGATAAAACGAGGATCCTCACCGGCATAGAGCATCTTGGCCAGCCAATAGAGGGCTGCATCCGGGTCGGAGCCGCGCACGGATTTGATGAAGGCGCTGATGGTATCGTAGTGGGCATCGCCGTCCTTGTCATACAGCACGGCGCGGCGCTGGATGGACTCCTGGGCGACTTCCATGGTGACATGGATCACACCTTTATCATCAGGAGGGGTCGATTCGACTGCCAGTTCGAGGGCATTCAGGGCATTGCGGGCATCGCCGCCAGAAACGTCGATCAAGTGGGAGCGGGCATCCTCCTCCAGCGAGACGCGGCGCTGGCCGTAGCCGCGTTCGGGGTCTGCCAGGGCCATATCCAGGATCCTGCCGGTCTGCTCGTCGGTCAGGGGAAGCAACTGGAAGACACGCGAGCGTGAAACCAGCGCACCGATCACTTCAAAGTAAGGATTTTCAGTGGTGGCGCCGATAAAGAGGATGGTGCCATTCTCCACATGGGGCAGCAGGGCATCCTGTTGAGCCTTGTTCCAGCGGTGGACCTCATCCACGAACAGGGTGGTTTTCTTTTGATACAGGCGGGCGCGCTCTTTGGCCGCATCGATCACATCCTTTAGTTCGGCTTTGCCTGCCAGCACAGCGGAGAGGGTCTCGAAATGGCTTTGGGTGCGATTGGCGATCACTTGGGAGAGGGTGGTCTTGCCAGTGCCAGGCGGCCCCCACAGGATAATGGACGAGAACAGCCGGTCGGACTCGATGGCGCGCCGTAGCAATTTGCCGGGGCCGATGATGTGTTCCTGCCCCACATACTCATCGAGTGTGCGCGGGCGCATACGGGCTGCCAGCGGAGCTTCATTTTTCATTCGTTCTTGCATGGCATGTTCGAACAGGTCGGTCATGCGCTGATTGTACCTCAAGAAAAAACGGGCTTAAGCGGCCTGGTTTTTCCGGCCGAGGTAACAAATACGCATGATTTTCAACTCGTCGTAATTGACAGTCCCGGTTAGTTTATCGAAAACGGGCTTTAGCAGACCTGTCCCCAACTGATCGAACGCCTCAAAAACCGATTCTTGCTGGTCAGGGGTGAGATTGGAAAAGGCCAAAATGTCCTGGGTGTTTTTCAGCGGATTTCCCGCCATTGCGTAGCGGGAGAGATGATCCAAAACAGTCCCTGCCTGGACCTGAAAATGATCCATCAATTCCCGCAGGCTTTCCCCATTATTGAAGGCTTCCCCTATGATCGAGGAGCGGCCACCGGCATCACTCTTCTCTTCACGGTCTATTGGAGGAGCGTCTTTTTCTTGGCTTTCCCTGGAAGAGGGGAAGGCGTTCTTTTTCGACAATAGCATGTTTCTGGCAATAGGGTATGATCACCTCAAGAAAATTTTCACCATATTGCCTGGCTTTCACCTGGCCAACCCCGCTGATATTCAGCAAGCTTTGATTGGATTGCGGGAAATAAGCGGCCATCTCCACCAATGTCCGGTCTGAAAAAACGACATAAGGCGGCACTCCGGCTGCATCGGCCAACTCCTTGCGCCTGGCGCGCAACAGTGCGAACAACGCGTGATTGTATTCCAAACCGGCCCGGTTGGCTTTTTTGGAGGCGCGCGCTTCCACTTCCTGTAACTGTCCCATGATCCTGGCACGGTCTTTCAACGCCAGCGCGGCCTTGCGGGTCAGGCTCAGGACACGGTATTCGCCACCCTGGTCAAGATAGCCCAACTGGACAAGCTGCCTGGCCAAGTGCATCCATTGTTTCTTGTTCAATTCAAGGCCAATGCCAAAGGTGGAAAGTTTTTCGTGCCCGTATTTGAGCACTTTCTCATTATTCGAACCGAGCAAAACATCCACCATGTGAGCGGCGCCAAAGCGTTCACCGGTACGTATCACACAGGAAAGGAATTTCTGGGCGGGAATGGTAATGTCGGTCAGGAGGGGAGGTTCGGCATTGCAGTTGTCACAATTCCCGCAATTTTGAATGGAGTACGGTTCGCCAAAGTAATTCAACAAAGGCTTGCGACGGCAATTGATTTCATCCTCTGCATAGCGAACCATGGCATCCAAATGCTGATCAGCCACATGGCGCTCATCGCCTTCCTTCTGGTTGATGAAGTATCGTAGCTTGGCGACATCGCTGTAACTATACAGAAGAAGGCAGTGAGAGGGCAGGCCATCACGGCCGGCACGACCAATTTCCTGGTAATAACTCTCGATGCTCTTGGGCAAATCGTAATGAACGACGAAGCGCACGTTGGGTTTATTGATCCCCATCCCAAATGCGATCGTAGCCACGATAATCTGCACATCATCCCGGCTGAATGCCTCCTGATTGCGGCGGCGTTCGTCGTCTTCCAGGCCAGCGTGGTAGGGGCGGACGGAGTAACCTTTATTGGCCAGGGCGCCGGTCAATTCATCGACCTGGCGGCGCGAGAAGCAGTAAATGATGCCGGATTGATCCTTGAAGCGTTCCAGGAAATGGCAGGTTTGAATGTAAGCATCGCGTTTTGGCGCGACTTCAATAAAAAGATTTTCGCGGTTGAAACTGGCGATAAACTCATTTGAAGTGGTAAAGCCCAAACTGGACCTGATATCATCCCGGACCCGCGGGGTGGCGGTGGCCGTGAGCGCAAGGCACACAGCCCGGGGGAAACGCCGGCGAACATCCACCAGCTGGCGATACTCGGGACGGAAGTCATGGCCCCACTCGGAAATGCAGTGGGCTTCATCGATGGTCAGGCAATCAATCCTCACCTCAGCCAATAATGAAAACAATCTGGGCGTCAGCAAGGTTTCCGGGGCCACGTAGAGCAGCCTGACTTCGCCTCGCCGGATATAGTCCATATTTTCCTGGTAGGCTTCCGGGGAAAGAGAACTATTCAGGAACAACGCCGGGATACCCAAAGCGTGGAGCTGTTCCACCTGGTCTTTCATCAGAGAAATGAGGGGCGAAACAACCACGATCAGACCTTCGAAGAGCAAGGCCGGGATCTGATAGCAGAGCGATTTGCCGCCTCCGGTTGGCATGATGGCCAGCGTGTCGCGGCGGGCGATTACGTTTTCGATCACCTCACGCTGGAGCGGGCGGAAAGTGTCATAGCCAAAAGTATCTTTTAGGATGGAGGCTGGAGTGGGCATTTTGAAAGGTAAAGGAAGGAGAATGACTTAAAGCCTTGGAGAACCAACCGAAATGGAAGTCTTCCGGATCACCCAACAAGCCCTTGCTCTGGGCGGCGTCCCCGCCGCCGAGGACGGCAGCGAACGCAGTTTTGCCAGGAGTTCTTAGTGGAATTTTCCAGAAAGGAAAATGAACGAGGAGAAGATATTCTTTATTTTGCCGGAGTATAAGGCAGGGCGGCGCGCTCGAATTTCTTGAGGGGATAAACATCCACCAATTCATATGCGCGGCTGCCAAGACCGTATTTCTCGGCATATTCCGTGGTCAAGTAGGGGTCCTTGAGCGGACCGTGCAACTGCCGGAAGGGATGACCCTCGCGGAAATGCACTTCCATTGCAAGGGGAATGTTCTCTTCAATCAGTTTTTCTTTCCCGGTCGCATCCAAAGTGGCCTGTTCCACGGCGACTATATCGTCCGAACCGAAGATGCCGACATCCGGCAGGATGGACATGGTGGTAAAGCCGAAACAATCGCACAGGGGGGTTATCTGAGTGGCCAGATTCAAATGGATGGCTTTCTCCGGCGCAAAGGTGGACATGGTCTCCTTGACCGAAATGGCGCAGGCTTCCATAAAGGATTCGAAATTGGTCCGGTCGATTTTCAGGCTGCCCTGTGGAGCCACTTTTAAGCAGCGACCGCATTGGTTGCATTGTTCCATATGCAGATGCATGGTCCCGGGAGCCTTTTTATCTTCCACGATGGCCTCAAAGGGGCAGGAGGCGGCAATCAGCGGGATGGTCGTGGCGGGATCCGGGCAGTTTTCAGGGAACCAGTACTGGTCGAAGTGCATCGAATCATGCATCTGGCCGCGTGTCTCACCAGTCATGCAACCCAAGGCCAGGTTCTTTATAGCCGCCCCGAAGCCATTGGATGGATGCCCTTTGACGTGGGCGAAGTTAACGAGAAAAGTGGCGTCCTGGGCCATGCCGGCTACTTTCCAGGATTGGATGTTCTTGTAGGGATGGGGATGGTCGTAGAAGTATTTTTCATCCGGACCCCCAATCGGATAGACCGGGCAACCCAAAACTTCCGCCGAATAGCCGCGGTGTTCTGCACCGGCAGTATCCCACCAAAGATCGGACACGAAGGGCTTGCCTCCGCCGTCTTTGACGGCCTGGACAACCTTGCGAATGAAGACCGGATGGATGGTCGAGTAGCCAATATTGTTGGCAGTGTGCATCTTGATGAGCACACGTTCATCTTTTACCCGCTCGCGCAGGTGGAGTTGTTCCAGGATTAAATCGAGTTTTGCTGGTAATGTTTCCTTGGCTTCCAGGAGAGATTGGCGCGCACTACCGAAAAACACTTTACTGGGCATGATGGATTTTTTCCTTTCGATGAGATGGGGGAATTATAATTGATGTATGCCCGAAACCAAGTTTTTCTTAAGGCGACCTCTTCCACATCGGAAGACCTGGCAGAAAGAGATGGCCCGCCAGCGCGGCAAGGTAGAGGCAAGTCTTTTTATTAGACGGGTGGACTCAAAATATCTTGAATTGTTTGCCCGTTCACACACTTATCGCCCGCGCGTCTTACAAAAACAACACTTTGAGAAAAACATCCTGCCTGCCATCGCGGCTTACCAGGTCCTTTTGGAGGATGGAACTCTTCCCGGACCGGCTCTTAGGACCCTCGACAGCCTTCTTGCCACCACCATTGCAGGCCAAAAACGATTCTATAAATTCCTGGGGAGATTCCCGTTCTTTTTCAGCTTACTCAAGCTGACTCTCAAACCTTTGATAGCACTGCAGTATCCTAAAGGAGGCTGGCGGATCGAGTTTCCAGACCTTGGAGCGGATGTAGTCGCCCTGGACGGATATGGCTGTTTTTACCTGGATGTATTAACGCAATATGGCCTCCCTGAATTAACCCCGCATTTTTGCAACCTGGATGATTTACTATATGAGGGGGTGAGTCCTTATCTTGGCTGGAAACGTACGCAAACGATAGGCCGGGGCGGTAAATTTTGTGATTTTCGGTATACCCGGGTGAAACCAAATCAGGGCTGACAGGCAGTCCTGATGAGCGGGTCGTTTTGGAGGTCATCCAACGGCGGTCGTGTCTATTGGTTTGGCTCCGGTGCCGCGGACGTTGATAAATTTTTTCAAGATATCAAACCAGAAAGGGGCACCCTGGGCGGCGGCAGTCCCCGTGAGCAGGAGGCCGAGCAGTTTCGTCAGCCAGCCGGCAATGTTATCCAGATAGACCGGCATGGCATTTACTACGGGGAACACATACCGTGCCAACATGGATCCCCAATAAACGACTTGGATTTCCCAGTCATCATAGGAGTGAGGGGCGGAAAGGTCACAATTGACTGACTTGCCGTAGTCCACCGGGTTGGTTATCCAGCCAAAGGGAAGATTTAATGCCTGGAGTTGTTTCTGCAATTCAGGGATGGTTTGGAGGGGACTGGTAGTGCTGCCATTCGGATTGGTTGATGCAACCGCCTGTTGCGCGGTCGTGTAATTGGTGGCCTGGGCAATGATGGCCTGACGTAATGTCGGTTCACGCCAGAGGCTCGTGGCCACATTGATGGAGTCCACGTTCAGCAGCAGGGCCAGGACCAAGCCGATCAAGAAAGAGGCCAGTTGAGCCTTGCGTTTGTAGGCGCCGGAAAGACGGTCCATGACGTCGTTAAACCAGGTCTCAATTTCAGCGTGGACTTTTGCAACGGCTTGATCGCCAGCCAGAAAAGAAACCTGGGCGTGCTGAAGGAGAGCGATCAGTGTCTCTCTTAGCTTTGGATTTTTAAAGCCGATGATTTTCAGGCCAAGATGGAACTGACGCATACCCAGATTAACCTCGGTTCCAGCGGGGGCCATATTGCGTTCTTCATCAAAAAAATCTTTATAAAATACAAATACCTTCGGCAGGAGTTGGTCCAGGGTTGGCTGGACCTCGGGGTATTTCCTGCCAAATGTCTGGAGTTGCACCTTCAAGGTATCCACGGAGGTCTGACCTATGCCTGAGGTGGTTACCTGTTTGGCTGTATCCAGGATCGTCTGCCAATCGTCCAAAGCCAACTTAAGCTGCCCCGGATCATTCAAGGCTGCAGCCAACTGGCTGTTTATCTGGTTGGAGATATTCTTGAAAGGGCTTATTTCAACTCCCTGCTTTTACCACCAGTTCGAACAAAGCCGAGGCAAATTTGTTGGGCGGTATGTAAGAAGGCAGGCGCGGCTTCTTGCGGGGGTTTTGGGGGGCACTATAAAGACTGGAGATCAGCGGGTGTTCATATAGATTTTTAGCCAACTCACGGCTATTCAACATTTCGCGAATGGCATTTTCAAGGTCTTTTGCGCGTCCATTGAGGATATTTTCAATCCATTCCTGGATGGTCATGGCGGCGATGCTCAACACCAGCCAAATGAAGACCAGGCCTATGGCGACTTCGAGTATTTCCTGAAGGTACATTGTTTCCTCCTTGGACTAACAGCAAGGTGACACTACCAGTATATAGATAAAAGGATTTCAAGACAAGCCCTTTTAATGGGGTAATCAAGATGGTAAGAAATATCACCATCAGGAAGATACGCGGAGAACCTTATCAGGATATTTCTCTTGAAGTTGAGTTACTCAAGGTCTTACCGCCTTCTTATGTTCATGAGGAAGATGGAAGGCTAGGAATCAAAGCATGGGATTTCGCTAAGGTTTTGCACAATCGCATCCGGCGGAATGGGATCGGGGTCCGGGTTCTCGACCCGCCGAACAATCCAGATGCTGTATATCCCCAAACGATGCGCACCCAGAATATCTGCTTCAGGCGAATCGCCTACCATGACTGCCTGCTCAGGCGGGAGATTGAACTTGTCCAATGCAAGTCGGAAGATGCGTTCATCCGGTTTACGAAAGCCGCATCCTGCCGAAGTGATAATATGTTCGAAATATGACCGCAATCCCCAACGATCCAATAATTGCTGGACATTGTCCTCGTCGGAAGTATTGGAGATCATCCCCAGGCGGAGGCCGCGTTTTTGCAATATTTCCAGGGTCGGGAGGGCCTCTTTTTCAAGATGCCAGTTCTTTTGTGTCACCGCATACAACGCGTCCAGAGCGAGGCGCAGGGTAGATTCCGGCACATGCGGAAATCCTTTCGACGCCAGAATTTCCTTCAAGGAGAATAAGGTGGTCTTTTCGATCACACCTGTCCCACGGTCGGCATAATAATTATCCAGGAAGGTCTCGAATTCGCTTGAAAATTCGTTCAACTCAAGCGGAATACCGGCGTTATTTAATCTGCCAAGCAACGCCCGGTCGGCGCGGACGTAGATGGGCGGCCATGGGTCTTTCGTATAGATAAGCGTAGAACCGAAATCGAAGAAGATGGCTTTGGGTTGGGAGGAAAGGCGGTGCATAATGGCGGGATTATAGCCTGTAACCCTCTCGTGCAGACGATTTTTTAAGCAGAAACCCAAGTATCCGAAGAAAGACAAGGTGGAATAAAAAACGGGATGGGAGAGGGTCCCATCCCGTTCAAAAAAAGAGTGACTTTGCCGTCAATCGCGGGATTTCGGGATGATCAACCAGCAAAGTATATAGGCGGCCAATCCAGGTACACCGCCAGGAATCAATGCAATGAGAAACGCCAGGCGGAACCAGAAGGCGCTTACGCCCAGGAACTCACCCAGACCTCCGCATACACCTGCAACCACGCGGTTATGCCGGGACCGGCGCAAAGGATTGTGTTGAATAGTTGAAGTCATGTTTTCGCTCCAATCGTCATGATTTACCAGTATATACGCAGGAATGAATGGAGCGTTTCAGATCCGGGGAGGGGAAGGGCGGCGCGCTCTACCGTACAGATAAATCAAGACCGCACCCAATGCCAGCGCAGGCAAAACGATCAAACCGGCCTCCGGTCCGAAGGCACCGCCGGTCCACAATTCCGGACCGGTCACGTTGATCCGCAGAAGCGGATAGGCAGCAATCCCACTGACCGGGAAACCAAATACCACCCCCTCGAAGAAATTCCAGCCGAGGTGCAACCCGATAGAAAGCCAGAGCTGACCGGTACACATGTATCCCGCCGCCAGGAACAGCCCGGCAAAGAAGATCCCCAAGGCGGATACCCAGGTAGCATTTGGGTTAAAAAGATGAAGGAGGCCAAATATAGTGGAAGAGAGCACCACCCCCCAAAACAAGTTCATACCGCTGGCAAGGGTCTGTAAATGATAACCGCGGGAAAGTAATTCCTCCTGCCAGCCGACGACGATAAAGACGATGAAAAAGACCAGGAGATTGCCCAGGACGACCGGCATAGGGTCAATGCGCCAGGCGAAACTGTTGAATTGGATCCAGCCAAGCAAGAGCATGACCAGGTAGATCAGACCCATCAAGATGAAGGTGATCAAAATCCCGACAAGCAAATCCGGGATGACCTGCCGATCGATTTTGAAACCCAGGCTCGAGAAAGAACGCTTGTCCAGGAAACGGCGGGCAATGTAAATGGAGAGTGCAAAAGCGAACAGCTCAATCAAGGCATTGGCGATGAAGTAAAAAGTTCCGGAGGTGCTCCATCGAAAGATGAGAGCGATTATTCCCAAGGGAATGCCGAAGCCTACCAATAAAGCCAACATCAGGACCGTCTGAATAAGCAGGCGCCAACCGGCTCGAAGGCGAGGTTCGGCGGGGGAGAGGAAGATATTCTTCCAGAGGGATCGCGGGGGAGGTTGAAGAGATGCGTTCATCTTCTATGGCCAAAATGGTGAGGAAACGAGTAAAGAGTTAAAAAACTCAAAGTTCGAACGCGACAAGAAAAGGATGTATTTGAACCTGCGGTTCCAAGAGCGAATAACAAATTCTCACTCTGGGCGGCGTCCTCGCCGCCGATGACGGCGGCGAACGCAGTTTTGTTAGCGGGTTCTAAGGAGGAACAAATATCTCCCAAAAATTCCGTCCTGCTTTTGATCAACCCCCCTTGAGGTAGATCCCGGTTGGGTCGAGCTCCTCGCGCAAAATCTTCAATTCCTCCCCGGTGACCGGCTCGGTGAGGCGGATAGGCGCCGCCACTTTCAGCGACCAGCCAGTATTGGCGATTGCATCTTGAGGGCTTTTTCCTAGATGCAGGGCGGTCAAGATCAATTCGCCGGTTTCGTCCGGTTCCAGGAGGCCAATATCGGTCACCACGGCGATAGGACCTTTACCGCGCAAGCCGGCTTTTTCACGGCTGCCTTTGCCGTCCAGGTAGCCGGCAGAGGTCATGAAATCGACCTTTTCAGGGAAGCGGCGTTTCTGATGGGGGGTCATGATGTAACAGCGGTTGGCCCAGGCGGCGATCTCCTGAGCTCCGCCTGAACCCGGCAAGCGAACCTTAGGATGCGTATAGTCATCACCTATGACGGTAGCATTGATATTTCCGTATTTATCGATTTGAGCTCCGCCCAGGAAGCCCACATCCACATTGCCACGCTGGAGATAGTTTGAAAAAATATCATACATGCTGACCACGGAGATGGCTCCACTTACCAGGGTCGGATCGCCGATGGAGAGGGGGAGGCGGGCCGGTTCTGCCCCGATCACACCGGCCTCGTAGATCATCACAAGCTCCGGGGCGTGCGTCCGCTTGGCGAGGTTGCAAGCCAGATTGGGCTGCCCGACGCCGACAAAGACCACGTCGCCGTTCTTAAGCAAGCGAGCAGCGTTGACTATCATCAATTCAGAAGGGGAATAAGCAGGAAGTTGATCCATTTTATTTAAGCTACCGGTCCGGCGGTACTATCACCTACGGGTGAGGCCGACCAAAAATTCAGGATAAGAATGGAAAGGAAACCAAGCATGGCGATGACATAACCGCCGTTGTAGATTGTGCTCGACAGTGGATCCAGGAAATTGGCCAATTTTTCGGGGATGATCCTGTCACCGCCGATCCAGAGGAAGATATTAATACCATCCGCGATGGCGAAGACAATCAACCCCCACCATGGCCGTCCCCAGGTCCCCCGACCGAAGAGGAACGCCAACCACAGAGCAGTTATTCCCGCTACCAAGTCGCAGACCGGGTAAAAAACGGCCAGGAAAAGGGCAAACCAGGACAATCCTTCCCCCAATCCACCTGCGAGCGCCCATTGGGTTAAACCAAGGGTCGCCAATAAAACGACAACCACCGCAGCGAAGTAGGTGAACAAGCCGGGTTTCTTTTGAGAGAAATAAATATTCCGATATTGAAAGAAGAGGGAAAGGCCAAAGAAGAGGTAACCAGCTGTCCAGAAGATATCATAAACAGAAATATTGCCATAAGGGAGATTGAATAGATCATATCCCAGGCCACAAATTTCCCCCACCACCCAGGCCCACCAACCCATGGCAAACCAGAACCAGATCTTGCGGGGTTTTTCGCCAGGTTCAAATTGGCGCACCAAGAGCGTGCCCATCCATGCGGCGATCACTGCGGGCAGGAGGGTAATCAGATCACCGACGATATATGGCCAATAATCCCCCGGCGGAGCGAACCAACTCCAGTAGATCGTCACCCCCATGAATACCAGAGAGGCGATCAAGGCAATCAGCATGAGATTGGAATTCTTTTTTGGCATGGAAAATTGAGATATGCGGGTAGCCATACATGCCTCAATTCAAGAAAGTGCCAGGCGCAAGAGTGTTGGTTGACAGCACCTCTTGTTCAACCAATTGAAGCTGCCCGAAAGTATTGTTCATTATGCGGCGTGTGACCGTGCCTCCGATGACCCTACCGATCAATTTTGACATATCCTGGAACAAGGCCTGATACGTTTCGGCGGCCCGCCGGCATTCAAAAAAGAAATGATTATCGATGATTTCAATATCGGCCAGGTGGATGTTGGATTGCTGATTGAGGAGGATGACATTCAGGCTCGCGTTCAGTATATGCAACAATTTTTGTCCCACCAATTCTTTATAGTTAGAAAGGATACGTTTCCCCCAACCGCCTGCGCCCATCCGAAGGAGGGTGGTCTGATAAGCCTGGGTAGAGGGATCGGCCTTATAGATGGTTAATTGTTGAGGGTAATCCATGTAACGATTCAGGATCTCGAGGCTATCCGTAAACCCTTCTGAGGAGCAGAAAATCGACTCAGAAGGAGCAGGCAAGCCATCCTGAATAAAGACGAATCCATCACAAAGCTCTGAGGCGACTCCCACCATACCGGTCAGTTTTTCGGAGCGGCAGCTTTCCAGAAATCTTTCCCAACCGGTCTTCCCATTAATCTCCTTATGGGAAAAAGTCTGGAATTCCAAAGCCTGCCAAATGGCACGACTGGCCCGGTCGGGTAATATTATTGAACGGAGGGGGACTTCCTTCCTATCCCAGCCAAGGCCGACCTCAGAGGGGGATATTTTCAAGTGCGAATCCGGCCATAAGCGGTACGCGCCAGTCTCTTCTCCACCGCCGAATACGACCACATCCAATTCCTGGGCTTTTGCCTCGATCTCGATGGCCCCACTTAAGTGGTTTTCTCTGAACTGGGCGCGCTGAGAATCCAGCACGGCCTGAGATCCGCTGAAGAGGTGTTGATCGATGGACTTTCGGAAGAAAGGGGCCATGGGTCAATATTGTCCGTAATTGATGACCGCACTGGGCCGAGGAGGAACTTCCAAGCGCTTGTGGGTGACCGGGCCCAGTTTCTCCCAATAATCAGCACGATCTTTGACGTTGAAGACCCATTCATCCAAATATGCTTTCACCGCATCCGGTGATTCACTGATCTTGTCCCATTTCACATAGAATTCGTTATCGCGATCGTAATATCCCTGGGCATAAGAAGGGTGAGCGGCATAGGGAATATGGCACACGGCACTGACAATGAAGCCAGGGATCAATGTACGATTCGGATCGGAGCGGATGATGGATTCATCCACGATTTCCTCGGCAGTGAGGATGACGCGGCGGGAGGCGAAGGCAACCTCCTTTTGTTCACCAAGGATGCCCCACAGATGAGCGTTCCCTTCCCTGTCGGCGCGTTGGACGTGGATAATTGCCACATCCGGATTCAGAGGCGGGACGGTGATCACTTCCTTCCCGGTATAAGGATCAACCACCCGCCGGATGAGGGGATTGGCCTGTTCGAGGTCGGTGGCGCCGGTCTGGTTCATTGGCATAAAAGGAAGGCCGGCCGCGCCCGCCTGGAGGCGGGAAATCATCCCAAAATGGGAATATTCTTCCCATTCCAATTCGCCTTTTTCAATGGCTGAACGCACGATCCTTAAAGAACCGACGCCAGGGTTGCCAATATACGAGAAGATCACCTTGCGGGCGCAACCGGCAGCGACCATCTGATCGTAAATCAGGTCCGGCGTGGCGCGTGCCAGCACCAGGTTGCGTTTGCGCTGGCGGATCATTTCATGGGCGGCAGCGAAAGGGATCAGGTGAGTGAAACCGGCCGCATAGACGCTATCGCCATCGTTGACGAAGCGGGTAATTGCTTCCGAGAGGGAAAATAATTTAGCCATAAAAGGTTAGGCCTATTTTTTATCCTTCTTGTCTTTCTCCTGGCGGCGTTGACGATTTCGCTCGTTCATCCTTCGAAGTGCCCCAAAACGCTGATTTTCAACCGGGGGTTTATTTCGCCGGAGCATAAATCCCGCAAAAAGGGAAACCAACGAAAGAAAAAGGTAAACCACATTAATATCATTGCCCATTACCGATCCGATAAACAGGAGCAGCAATCCAACGCCAACCAGAATAAAGAAAGTACCAATCCGAAGTATGAGTTCCATGAATAGAAAAAAGGGGCGCAGGCTCTGCGCCCCTGATGGAAGAATTATTTGATGAGCGTACGAATCTGCTCGTGCATATACAGCTGCAGGTAATAACGGCCACCTGAGTTCTTGCCGCTCGAGCCTGAACCTTTCCAACCGCCAAAGGGCTGGAAGCCCGGCCAGGCGCCAGTGGTCGCACCTTGCGGGCGGTTGGCATAAGTCACGCCGGATTCGATTTTATCGAAGAACCAGCCGACTTCTTCATCGCTGCCATAGAAACCGGCCGTCAGGCCATAATTGACGTCGTTGGCGTGAAGCATGGCTTCGTCCAGATCCTTTATCCTGGCAATGGTAGTGATGGGCAGGAACATCTCATACTTCCAAAGGCGATGGTCCAGCGGCAAGTCGGTGACGAAGGTAGGTTCACAGAAATAACCCTTATCGAACAGGCCGCCGCTCTTGACCTTTCCACCGGTGAGGAACTTGCCGCCCGCCTGGTTGATCTCTTCGGTGAAGTTTTTGAAATCATCATAGGAACTCTTATTGATCACCGGACCGAGGAAATTGGCCCGCTCGGTCGGATCGCCGATGGTCAGCTTTTCCGTTTGTTCCTTCAACCGTGCAATCAATGGCTCGTACACCGGCTCTTCGATGAAAACGCGCGAGGCGGCCGAGCACTTCTGTCCCTGCAAACCGAAGGCGGAGCGTAAGATGCCTGCGGCGGCGCGTTCAAGATCTGCGTGGCGGGAGACGATGGCTGGATTTTTGCCGCCCAGCTCCAGAATGATCGGGCGGATGTACTTGCCATGAGCGTAATCCTGGAACATCTTCATGCCAACATCAAAGGAGCCGGTGAAGGTGACACCATCCACTTCCGGACTATCGACCAGCGCCTGGCCGATGGTCCGGCCGGGACCGGTGACGAAATTGCAGACGCCTTCAGGCAAACCGGCATCCCTGAAGCATTCCGCCAGCAAGCGTACAACCCAGGCGGTATCAGTGGCAGGTTTGATCACCAGGGTATTTCCGGCGACAAGAGTTGCCCCGGCAGGTCCGCCGGTAAGGGCAAAGGGGAAGTTAAAGGGACTGACCACCAGCCAAACGCCATAAGGCCGAAGGACTGAAATATTGGCGGCCTCGTAGCCTACCAGCGGATCCTTGCCCATTTCAACGACAAAGCCCTGGTTGGCTTCCATTTGATCGCAGGAGTAGCGGACCAAGTCGGCGGTCTCGGCAATATCGCCCAGGGATTCCATGCGATTCTTGCCCACCTCCAGGGCCAATGCCGGACCCATCTCAAACATGCGCTGGTCGATCAAATCGGCAGCTTTGCGTAATAATTTTATCCGCTCCTGCCAGGGCGTATGACTCCAAGCAGGGAAAGCCTTCCGAGCTGCCGCCAGAGCCTGGCGGGCATGGTTCTCATTCCCTTTTTGCATAACCGCCAATACCCATTCTGTATTGACAGGCGAATGATCCTCAAACTTCTCGTCAGCAAAAACATCCTTGTTATTGATGATCATGCCGTATTCCTGGCCCAGACCGGCTTTAATCTTCTTCAATCCATCATCGAAACGGGTATGCAGTTCTTCGGGCGGGTTGAACATGGTTGCGTAGGTTAATTTGAAATTTGCCATCACAGAGCCTCCTGAAAAGATCTGGAATCTGAAAGGAAACAGGATTGGAGCAGTCAGATAGGAAAACTTGTCGGACAACCATAGTATAGCGTTAAGAGGATGGAACGTCAAAACCAAAAGTCGTTTCTTCCCAGTGATAAGCTTCCTGAACTGTATGGCAAGAGTTCCTTAAGATCCCCGATTGGAATAACAGGCGGGGGATCAATCCCCCGGCTCAGGGCTGAAACCGTCTAAAGACGGCTGAAAAGAGCTCACTTATGATTTTTGACATAATAAACGGACAATATATTGTTGCTCCATCCGCGTCCTCGGCGGCGTCCTCGCCGCCAAGAGCGAAAGGATTACCCGATTAATAAATCAAAAACCATGAGTCGTTACTACTCTCAGCAGGCTAACCCTTGCACCAAAAGAGGTGAAGGGCAAGGAGCCTGCACTCCAAAAAAATGCCTGACGAAACCCAGCTAGCAGGCTAAAGCCTGCACTCCAAAAAAGATGGCCGGCGACATCCGGTTCTATGATAACGACTAAAGTCGTTACTACGCTCTGCAGGCTAACCCTTGCACCAAAAGATGTGCAGGGCAAGGAGCCTGCACTCCAAAAAAATGCCTGGCACAAAATAAGAGGTTGTCAGCTTTCTCCAAGGATATCTGCGATCACATCCTGGACCCAGTAGGGGGTCTGACCTTGATGAGAAAGCCGGCGGACTCCGTCCAGGTGGTTTCCCAGGGTAACGATGGCGGGTTCTTCAACGGTCTCCCCCTGCCTCCCACTGACCTGCCCCAAGCCTACGCAGGCGAGCAGGCCATTACACAGGCAGCGCCTACCTTCCGTATTGAGCTGCAAGCCGCGTTTAGTGACAAAGCCATCCACGGGAGCAGCCGGGCAACGCTGGAAAAGCCTGCGGGTCCCGGCTGCATCCGGTTTACCCAGTCCACGCTGCTGCAAGAGACCGATATCGCAAACCCGCGGCCGGCCGGAATACACCGTATCGTCTGCCAGGGTATCCTTCAATTGAACGACCTTGAATGGAAATCCCGTTGGAGAAAACAGGGTCGTCTGTACCAGGGCGGCTTCATCCGTTCCCTTCTTCAGCTCATGTAAAATTGCATTGCGATAGGCCGGTTTCATGCCGGATTCTTCGGCCAGGGCAAAAATGGTACCCACCTGGATACCCGCCGCCCCGTGGGCCAGGGCTTGCTGCAATTTCTCACGACTGCCATAGCCGCCTGCCAGCCAGAAGGGAAGGCCCACTTGTTTAATGGCTTCCAAATCCGGTTCATCCAGGCCGCTGTAGACAGGCTGACCCTTTTCATCGACCTTCAATGGCCCTTGAGGCCCGGCATTATGACCTCCGGCGGTGTGATGCTCGATGATAAAACCGTCGGGGGCTTCACTCTGGCTTTTCGACAAGGTCTGGACCAGATTTTCCAGCGAAACGATCGCCAGGAAGGCCGGCCTGCGCAAATTGCTTTGGGCCAGCTTCCCCCCGGCCACCGTCCTGGGATCGAAAGGAACAATGAAGGTTTCGCCTGCCTCGCGATATAAGACCAATAGATCACTTGTGACGACCTCATGCCTGGCCAGGCGAGAACAGGCGGCTGCCAGGCCATCGGGATTGCCCGCTCCAACCACGATGCCGTCCACCCCGGCGAGCATGGCCCCGTAGAGCGTATATACCAGGGGCAATTCGATCTTCTTCAGGAAGTTGATAAAAATATTGCCGCTGTGGCCTTCTTTTGCCAACCAGACTTCAGCAAAACCGGTCGCAATGAGGAGTTCGACGATCTCCTCGTCAATTGTCAAGGCCACGGGCTGGGTTTGCGAACCGGGCAATGGAATGTTATCACTCCCATCCCGGGCATGGACTATCTGCATGGGGGCATTGATGAAACGGGCTGTGGGGGCTTTGCCCCCCTTTATATAAAAACGATCACAGATCCTTTTGCCGATACTTGTGCCAAAGCGGGCATCAAAAGCGGCCAAGGGCCCGGCGGAGATGACCACCGGGATCTCCCAATTGCAGCAAACGAGTATAGACCACATCCAGGCCGGTGCCAGAGACGGTCCCTGCTGTGAGGCCCGGTCTTCCCGCTGCCACGGCTTTGGCCAGCCGCCAATTGGATACGTAAACACCCATTCCTCCCTGGATGAGTTTTATTTTTTTCAGAAATTCCATGAAATCATACCTCTATAAGAATCAGACCTGTTCTGGGTATATAACCCCTATCACCGGCTATTGGTTTTGGTAAAAAGGCATACGGCCAAGAAGGAATTACCTGTTTTAAGACCCATCCCTCACACAAGATTGAGATAAGTCGGTAAAATAATGGGTGCCGTTCCTTTTTCTTGAACGGTAAGAACGGACTTCACCTTCATTCACATTCACATCATCAATCAGGGAAAACCATGGATCCTCAAATAAGACCAGCTTACCTCGAACCCACTCTCTCCTTTGAAGAACGCGTCAGTGACTTGATCGCCCGGATGACTCTGGAAGAGAAAATCGGCCAGATGCTGAACGAATGCCAGGCCATCCCCCGCCTGGGCGTCCCGGCCTATAACTATTGGAGCGAGGGCCTGCATGGAGTGGTTGGGAATGGCCGTGCGACGGTTTTCCCACAAGCGATTGGCCTGGCTGCCACGTGGGACACAACTCTACTCCAGCGGGTGGCGACTGCCATCAGCGATGAAGGCCGGGCCAAGTATCATGCGGCTCTCCAACGGCAGGGATATACCATCCAATTGCAAGGATTAACCTTCTGGGCGCCAAATATCAACATTTTCCGGGATCCACGCTGGGGACGCGGGCAGGAAACTTACGGCGAGGATCCTTACCTGACCGGCGAATTGGGCGTGGCCTTTGTAAAGGGGATGCAAGGGGACGATCCGACTTATCTTAAAACTGCGGCCTGCGCGAAACACTATGCCGTCCACAGCGGACCCGAGAAGGACCGGCATGTGTTTGACGCACGCGTCTCCATCCAAGAGCTCAATGATACGTATCTCCCCGCGTTTAAGCGACTTGTTGAGGCTGCGAAGGTGGAAGCGGTGATGGGGGCCTACAACCGCGTCAACGGCGAACCCGCCTGCGCCAGCCCCTTTTTACTGACGGAAACCTTGCGAGGAAAATGGCATTTCAAAGGCCATGTCGTTTCGGACTGTTGGGCGCTGACCGATATTCACGCCAACCATAAAGTCGCCGCGGATGCGGTCGAAGCCGCGGCCATGGCGCTTAAAGCAGGCTGCGACCTCAGCTGCGGCGTAACCTATGATAAATTGGATGAAGCCCTCCGAGGCGGGTTGGTCACCGAAACGGATATCGACCGGGCCCTCAGCCGGACCCTGCTTACGCGCTTCAAGCTAGGAATTTTCGATCCACCTGAGAAAGTACCGTATGCAGCAACCCCTCAAAGCGTTATCTGCAGTCAAAAGCACCGCCGATTGGCACGTGAAGCTGCAGTTAAGTCTATTGTTCTTCTAAAGAATAAAGACAATATACTTCCCATCAAACCGAATGTAAAACGCATCTCCATTGTCGGTCCAAATGCGGCCAGTATCGAAGCCTTGCTGGGGAATTACAACGGATATAACGAATCCCTGTGTACACTGATGGAAGGTATCGTCGGACGTGCCCCCGAAGGCGTACGGGTGGGCTACCGGATGGGGGTACCACTTCACGAGGCCAGTTCCAATCCACAGGACTGGACGACCGGCGATGCGGCGGCTTCTGACCTGACGATCGCCTGCATGGGTTACTCCCCCCTTCTGGAAAGCGAGGAAGGCGATGCGATCCTCTCCAAGAATATGGGCGATCGCGCAGATATCGGCCTGCCACCTGCCCAGGTTGAATTCATAAAAAAACTGGCCACCCATGGAGCCCGGGTCATCCTGGTCCTGTGCGGTGGAAGCGCAATTTCCCTGGGAGAATTAGAAGAAATGGTGGAGGCAGTGGTGTTCGTCTGGTATCCCGGCCAGGCGGGAGGCGAAGCCCTGGCGGATATTTTATTCGGGGATGTTTCCCCATCGGGCAAATTACCGGTTACTTTCCCGAGATCGACCGACCAACTGCCCCCATTCAGCGATTATTCCATGAAGGAGCGTACTTATCGCTACAGCAATCTTGAACCACTTTATCCCTTTGGATTTGGCCTGAGCTACACGCGCTTCGAATACAAGGACCTGAAAATCAGTGCCGACCATTTGGCGGCGGGGGAGCCTTTACGGATCAGCGTAGAACTCAAGAATGCCGGTTCAATGGATGCCAGCGAGGTCGTGCAAGTCTATTTGAGTGATTTGCAGGCCTCTACGCAGGTGCCTTTGAATAAACTGGTCGGGTTCAAGCGCGTTCCCCTGAAAGCCGGTCAGACCGCGATGGTGAAGTTCAGACTTTCTGCCGAAGCCATGATGTTCGTGGATGAAAATGGTGAAGAAAAGCTTGAACCAGGCGAATTCCGCCTCACGGTGGGGGGGTGTTCTCCGGGCAAACGGGGCAGCGAGCTTGGGGCACCGGAGCCTGTCAGCACTGTTTTTTCCATTGAATGAGGTTGGCGATATTCTGGTCAACTACAACTTACATAGTAAGAAAAAATACTTCTTTGAGGGAAATCGATCAGATTTAAAAATTAGTACTTGACTCTGCCTTTGGTTAATGCTATTATCTTCTTGTAAACGCTTCCAAATACAGATGGCGTTTACTTCCTTGAATAGTAGCTTTGTTCCATATTTAAAACTTAAAGCACCATAATTTGCGTCGAATTGTGCCTTTTTAGCCCAGAAATTGACCCGAACGAAGGGAATTTCCTGGCGAAGGCACAAAAAATCGAGAAAGCGTGTAAACGTTTACAGAATTATGGATAAAAATGGGAACTCGAAAGTTACGATCATCGATGTAGCCGCTGAAGCGGGGGTTTCGTTCGGCACAGTTTCCCGTGTAATCAATAAAGATATCCATGTAAAAGAAGAAACGCGAGAACGCGTTCAACAGGCCATGAGAGACTTAAAATTTTGTGGCCAACCGCCAGGCCCGCAGCCTGGCAGGGGGAAAATCGAACAGCATCGGCGTGCTGGTGCCCGATCTGGGTACCGGCTATATCGGAGAGATCATCCGCGGCATTGACGCCGAGCTCAGCCTGACCGATCTTGACCTGATCCTGTATACCACCCACCGGACCGCCACGAAGGAATCCAATTACGTCGCCAATCTTGCCACCGGCATGGTGGATGGCCTGCTGCTGGTTCTGCCACGCAGCCCGGCTGATTTCATCAGAAACCTAACCCAACGCAAGTTCCCCTTCGTCCTCATCGACCACCAGGGCACCGGCAGGGATTGCCCTGCAGTAGGCGCCACCAACTGGCAGGGGGCTTTCAACGCCACCGAATACCTGATCAAGCTCGGACATACCCACATCGGATTTATCACCGGTTCCATGGACCTCGGTTGCGCGGTGGACCGTCTGGATGGTTATCGTTCAGCCCTGCGCACCTCCCACATCTCAGAGAAGCCCGAGTTGATCTATGAAGGGACATTTTTCCAACCGGATGGATTTGCCGGGGCGTCGGCATTACTAGACCTGCCTGTCCCACCCACCGCGATTCTTGCATCCAATGATGTAATGGCCATGGGCGTTATGGATGCAGTCCGTGACCGGGGATTGCGTATACCGGATGATGTTTCAATCATCGGGTTTGACGATATCCCCCAGGCTTCACTCATCCGCCCGGCATTAACGACCATCAATCAACCGCTGGAAAAGATGGGCCGCGTGGCAACACAAATGCTGCTCGATCTGCTCCAGCATCCTGAAAAGAAGGCTGACCGGATTGAATTGCCCACTCAACTGATCGTCCGTGATTCGTGCAGTTCCCCAAGGACGAACCAGCTGGTGCAATTGGATAGTAGCGAATACTCAAAGACCACTAATCGATAGGAGGTGTCCAACAGAAAGGATATAACTCATACTCTCCCAAAAAAAATAACCTAACCTAACAATGTTAAAAGGAAGGAGAAATCCAATGCTTCGCAAGATATTTACTCTAGTCAGCTTTATGCTGATCGCCACATTCGTGCTCTCCGCATGTGGGCCCACAGCAACCACTGCTGCGCCTGCTACAGCGGCCCCCGCGACGGCAGCACCCGCGACGGCAGCTCCCGCTACGGCTGCTCCTGCCACGGCTGCTCCGGCAACACCAGTGAAGATCACCTGGTGGCACATTTCTACCGCAGAAAATCATAAAGCCCTCTTCCAGAAATTCGCTGATGATTACACAGCCCTTCATCCGAATGTGACCATTGAAATCCAGGTGCTGGAAAATGAGGCCTTCAAGTCCAAGCTGACCACCGTTATGCAATCCGGCGAACCACCAGATATCTTCCAGAGCTGGGGTGGCGGCGTGATGAACGAATACGCCACCGCTGGCCTGCTGAGGGACATCACCCCCGAATTGGACGCAGATGGCGGCGCCTGGCGCAACACATTTGCATCCGGCGCGCTGGGTGTCTACTCTTATAAGGACAAGAACTATGGCGTACCGTGGGACATGGGCATGATTGGCTGGTGGTACAACAAGGACCTGTTCTCACAGGCCGGCATAGCCAACCCGCCCACGACCTGGACCGAGTTCCTTGATGATGTGAAGGCGCTTAAGGCCAAAGGCATTACCCCGATTGCCCTGGGCGAAGGCGATAAATGGCCTGGCATGCACATGTGGGCGTATCTTGTTACCCGCATTGGCGGCAAGGATAACTTCATGGGCGCTCTCCTCCGCACCGGTTCCTTCACCGATGCCCCCTTCATCGAAGCTGGTAAGAAACTGCAGGAACTCCTTGCCCTCGAGCCCTTCCAGAGTGGTTTCTTGGGCGCCACTTATGGTGATGAAGCCACCGCCATGGGCAATGGCAAGGCTGCCATGGAACTGATGGGCCAATGGGCTCCGTCTGTCGAAATGGCTAACAGCACCGATAAGAAAGGCATCGGCGATAAACTCGGCTTCTTTGCCTTCCCGACGGTTGAGGGTGGCAAGGGCGCCATCACGGATGCAGTCGGCGGCGGCAATGGCTTTGCCATCGGCAAGAATGCCTCAGCCGAAGCTGTTGATTTTGTCAAGTTCATGACCAGCGCTGATAACCAGGCTGCTCTGGCTAAAATCGGCGTCGCCATTCCGGTCGTCAAAGGTGGTGAAGTCGGTCTGTCCGATCCACTAATGATCATTGTCCAGAAGACCTTTTCAGCCGCTCA
Organism: uncultured Chloroflexia bacterium; assembly: GCA_963831885.1. GTDB lineage: Bacteria > Chloroflexota > Anaerolineae > Anaerolineales > Villigracilaceae > UBA877. The sequence continues at coordinate 475,414 of CAWHSJ010000011.1, forward strand.
GTATTTCCAACTCTACTACGATCAGGCACTGCCTCCTGCCATGGGCTCTGTCATCAACGACAGTGTCCAGGGTATCTTCGCTGGCACCCTCACGCCTGAGCAGTGTGCCCAGGCAGTCGAAGACTCAGCCAAACAAAACCTAAAGTAAGCTCTTTCTCCTGGTGCGGGGATCGGGTCCGGGATTACCCGATCCCCGCACATTTTTGATGTCTAGAGTAAGGAGATTCTTCATGGAAATACCCGTGACAAGAAATTTTACAAAGTCTACCCGTAACTCTCGCTCTCCCCGCAGGTTGCAAGATTACCTGACCATCGCCTTGTTCTTATTGCCGGGTTTTGTTCTTTTTCTGGTTTTTATCATTTATCCAATTTTTCGATCTGTTTATTATAGTACATTCAACTGGAATGGCCTTGGGCCGGCGGTTAATTTTGTTGGTTTAGACAATTTCAAGGGGATCCTGACCGATAAGATATTCATGAAAGCGGTGGGGAATTGTCTCTTGATCGTAGTGCTCTCTTTAGTCATCCAATTGCCAATCTCCCTGGGGCTGGCGATCATGGTGGGGCGGGATCTACCCGGACGGGCCTTTTTTCGGGCGGTCTTTTTCATGCCTTATGTGCTGTCCGAAGTGATCACGGCCATTATTTGGTTGGGTCTCTTCAACCCCGATCCACAGCGTGGTTTTATCAATGCACTTTTAGTCCTCATCCCGGGGGTCAAGGCCCAAGCTTTCCTGGGTGATACCAATGTGGTCCTGGGGTGCATCTTTGTCGTCCTGACCTGGAAATATTTTGGATTACACATGCTGCTGTACCTGGCCGGCTTGCAGAATATTCCTCGCGAAATAGAGGAAGCTGCCCTGATCGATGGCGCGAATAGATGGCAGTTGATCAGACATGTTACTATTCCTCTGCTTGCCAGCACAATCCGTACGACCATCCAACTATCAGTTTTGGGTTCACTGACCCAGTTCAACCTGATCTGGATCATGACCAAAGGGGGGCCAGTCAATGCCAGCGAATCCATGGCCACGTACATGTATCGATTTGGTTTCATCCGTTTCTGGCTGGGATATGGCTCGGCTGTTGCGCTCGTTATGTTACTGATTTGCCTGGCTTTTTCGATAGGGTATTTACGACTAGTGCGCCAACCTGACTATCTAGGTGGCATGTAGAAGGGACCGAACATGGCAACCATTAATTTACATAGAAGAGACGCTTTTAAGAAAAACACTCCGAGGTTCTTTCAGTATCTCGTTCTTTCTATTGTCATGCTGATCGTCTTCGTACCCATCATAATCTTGGTCTTTGGAAGTCTCAAGACGCGTGGTGAAATGTATTCTTATCCATACACTCTCCCTAATCCCCCCCATTGGGAGAACTACAGCAAAATCCTGACCCAACCTTCGTTCTGGATCATGCTACGCAATAGCTTTGTTGTCATGCTGGCATCGACGGCTGGCATACTGGTTATTTGCAGCCTGGCTGCATTTGTTTTTGCCCGGATGCAATTCAGAGGCAAGGACCTGGCTTTCAATTTTCTCACCCTGGGACTCATGTTCCCCATTACAGTTGCTATCATGCCGGTATACCTGGTGATACGCCAAATGCATTTGCAAAATACTCTCCTGGCTGTCATCCTGGTACAAACCGCATTTGGAATATCCGGTAACCTTTTGATCCTGCGCGGTTTCTTCCAGTCGATCCCAGCAGAGTTACAGGATGCTGCCTCTATAGATGGCTGCTCTGCGTTTGATTTCTTCTGGCGCATACTGCTGCCACTGGCGCGCCCGGCACTATCGGCGGTGGCAGCCTTGGCCATGATCGTCAGTTGGAATGATCTGCTCACGCCCCTGGTGTTCGTTGACAGGGAGACTCTGTGGACTTTACCGCTAGGCACCATGCAGTTTCAAGGGCAATACGGTACGGATTTAAACCTGGTGGCAGCTTTCGTGGCCCTGTCTGCATTACCCACGATTATTTTTTACCTTTTTGCAGAACGACAAATTGTAGCAGGTCTGACGGCCGGCGCTATCAAAGGCTAATGCTGAAGATATGAAATCTACAACAACTCTGCCACGAATCATTGTCAGCCTGACCTTTGCGTCCATTCTCCTTTCTGCTTGTGGTTCAGCTGTTACCAATAATTCACCTACAGATACTCCGGTTACCTTAGTAAACCCTACAGATACTCCAACTATACCGGTTATGCCAACTGCAACCTCCACAAAAGCTATTCCAGTGGTGCCTTCGATTAAGTCTTTCGAGACTGGAGTCTATCGCGACCTCTTCCAGGAAACCCTGGGTAAGTCGGAACCCGAAGTAAAAAGTAAGTTGGAAGCGGCCTGGCAGCAGCTCTTTTATGGGGATGATGATTACCAACGCGTTTACTACCCGGTCGGCGAGGATATGGCTTATGTCGAAGATATCGGCAATAGCGACGTGCGGTCGGAAGGCATGTCCTATGGCATGATGATTGCGGTCCAACTCGATAAGAAAGCTGAATTCGACCGCATTTGGAAATGGACGAAAACTTATATGTACCAGACGGATGGGCCGTATAAAGGCTATTTTGCCTGGCATTGTTCCACGGATGGGAAGCAACTGGCTGCCAACCCGGCCTCTGATGGGGAAGAATGGTTCGTGATGGCGTTGTTCTTTGCTTCTGCGCGGTGGGGCAACGGCGATGGGATCCTTAATTACCAGGAACAGGCCCAACAAATCCTGACTACCATGCTTCATAAGAACGAAGAGGATAACGGCATCGCCACGAATATGTTCGATTCTGAGGCAAAACAGGTGGTTTTTGTTCCCAGCGGAAACAATGCCTCTTTTACGGATCCATCCTACCACTTGCCGGCATATTATGAGCTGTGGGCACGCTGGGCCGGGCAAGATAAACAGTTCTGGGCCGAGGCCGCCACGACCAGCCGGGAATTTTTCAAGAAAGCAGCCAACCCTCAAACCGGCCTGATGGCCGATTATGCCCAATTTGATGGGACACCCTACGGTGCCGGGGATCATGAATATTTTCGTTTTGACGCCTGGCGCACGCTATCCAATGTAGCCGTTGATTATGCCTGGTTTGGCGAGGATAAGTGGGAAGTGGAACAATCCACGCGTGTGCTGGACTTCCTCGCCTCCCAAGACATGAACTTTTATCCAAATCAATATACCCTGGCTGGAAAGCCTCTTAGCGGCGACCATTCAACCGGCCTCGTCGCCATGGCGGCGGTGGCGGCCATGGCGACGCCTCCGGAAAAAGGCCAGCCTTTTATCCAGGCCATGTGGGATACAGCCGTTCCCTCCGGCCAATGGCGTTATTACGATGGCATGTTATACATGCTCTCCCTGTTGCATGTTAGTGGTAATTTTCGTATCTACGCGCCGGTAATAGCCAACCCCGGTTGATGTTTTCTTGGAAGGAATTAGACTGACAATCCTTATGCTTCATTAAAATCGATTCGTCCCGGCGGTCCAAGAGGGATGGATACAACTTGCTATCATCACAAGGAAAGGAATTAGAGATGTCCGCTAGCTACGAACCCAAGCCTGAGCACAAATTCACGTTTGGACTATGGACGGTGGGGAATATCGGGCGGGATCCCTTTGGGGGACCGACGCGCGGGACGAAGACACCGGCGGAACTGGTGTACCTGCTGGGAGAAGCGGGGGCATACGGGGTCAACTTTCATGATAACGATCTGATCCCCATGGATGCCACGGCGTCTGAGGCAGAGCAGATCAAGAAGGAATTTCGCAAAGCCCTGGCAGACACGGGTCTGAAGGTGCCCATGGCGACCACGAATTTGTTTTTTGACCCGGTGTTCAAAGATGGAGCCTTCACGTCGAATGACCCACAGGTGCGAGCCTTTGCGATCCAAAAGACGTTGCGGGCGATCGATCTGGGGGTGGAGTTTGGAGCGGAGGTGTATGTATTTTGGGGAGGGCGGGAGGGGGTGGAGACGGATGCGGCGAAGAACCCGGTGGAGGCGATCCAGCGGAACCGGGAGGCGATGAATTTCTTTTGTGAATATGCGCTGGAGCAGAAATACGAGTTGAAATTTGCATTGGAAGCGAAGCCGAACGAGCCGCGGGGGGATATCTACAATCCGACCACGGGGCACATGTTGGCGTTCATCAATACGCTGGATCACCCGGAGATGGTGGGGGTGAATCCGGAAGTGGCGCATGAGCACATGTCGGGGCTGAATTTCATGCATGGGGTGGCGCAAGCATGGGAAGCGGGGAAGCTGTTCCACATCGATTTGAATGATCAATATCCTGGGAGGTATGACCAGGACCTGCGCTTTGGGTCGCGGGACGTGAAGGCGGCGTTCTTTCTAGTGAAGTTTCTGGAAGAGGTGGGGTATGGAGGCTCGCGGCACTTTGATGCGCATGCGTACCGGACGGAAGATGAAGAAGGGGTGAAGGATTTTGTGCGCGGGTGCATGCGGACGTACCTGGTGTTGAAGGAGAAAGCGTTGGAGTGGAAAGCAGATAAGGAGATCCAGTCGATCCTGGGGGAGGTGAATGCGGATGATGGGAGCATGGCTGGATACTTTGGGAAATACAGCCGTGGGAAAGCTGAAGCGCTCAAGGCGCACGTATTTGATCCGGCGGGGCTGGCGAGGCGGGGTTTGAAATATGAGCGTCTTGACCAGTTGACAATCGATCTGCTCCTGGGTGTGCGCGAATGACCTATCGCAATGCCACGATCCCAATCTCCGAGCGGGTAGCGTCTCTGCTCGGGCTGATGACCCTGGATGAGAAACTCGCCCAAATATATTCTTATTGGATCTTTGACTTGCTGGATGGCGAGCATCATCTCTCACCCGATAAACTGAAGGAATTGGTTTCCAACGGAATCGGACAGATCACGCGCGCCGGCGGTGCTTCGGCCTTCGATCCTGTCTCCGGTGCCCGGGCGGTCAATGCCATTCAGAGTTATCTCCTCAACAATACACGCCTGGGTATTCCGGCCATCGTGCATGAAGAATGCTGCTGCGGTTATATGGCATTAGGTGGAACAGTATTTCCTCAAATGATCGGCCTCGCGAGCACTTTCCAGCCCGAACTGGCTCAAGAGATGACCGATGTCATCCGCCAACAGATGCGCGCCGTTGGCGCTCACCAGGGGCTGGCGCCCGTGCTCGATGTGGCGCGTGATTCGCGCTGGGGGCGGGTGGAGGAGACTTTCGGGGAGGACCCTCTGCTGGTCAGCCAGTTCGGAGTAGCCTACATCCGCGGACTACAGGGCGAAAGACTGAAGGATGGCGGCGTAATGGCCACCGGGAAACATTTTATCGGCCATAGTTCCTCGCAGGGCGGCCAGAACTGCGCCCCGGCGCACCTGGGCAAGCGTGATTTATGGGATATCCTTATTCCTCCCTTCCAGGCGGCGATACGCGATGCAGGCCTGCATACCATGATGAATTCCTATCCGGAAATCGATGGCGAGGTGGTGGCGGCTTCCCGCGCGATCCTGACGGATCTATTGCGAAAACAACTCGGTTTTAATGGATTGATCGTCTCGGATTATGACGCCATTTTGATGATCCATAACTACCATCGTGTGGCAACCGACAAATCCTCTGCAGCCGTGATGGCTTTAAACGCGGGGATAGAGGTGGAATTACCCGGCGCGATCTGTTACCGTGAGGTTCTCAAGGGAGCCATCGAATCCGGCAAAGCCAGCATGGAATTGGTGGATGCTGCTGTCTCGTCCCACCTGCAAAAGAAATTCGAGCTTGGCTTATTCGAGAACCCCTTTGTGGATGAAGCTCATGTTATGGATGTATTTGAAACTGCAGACCAGCGGGAACTGGCCCGCCAGATTGCCGGCCAGAGTATGGTTTTGCTCACCAATGACGGCACCCTGCCGCTCCGGAAGACCATCCAAAAACTGGCGGTCATCGGCCCGAATGCGAATGAGGCACGAAATTTGTTGGGGGATTATTCCTACGCGGCCATGCTCGAATATGTGCTGTCTATTGCTCCGAGTGGTTCTGCCCTAAAAAACATCGATCCGGCAGAACTAGGTTCCCATGCGGTCAGAGTACCCACGATCCTTGAATGCATCCGAGAAGCTGCCCCGAAAATGCAGGTCCTTTATGCACAGGGATGCGGTACGCTCGATGAAGACCGGTCCGGGTTTGAAGAGGCTATTCACCTGGCAGAAGAGGCGGATGCGGTTGTCCTTGTGCTGGGAGACCGGTCGGGTTTGATGCCGGATTGCAGCACCGGAGAGACGCGCGACAGCGTAGATTTGCGGCTGCCCGGGGTCCAGAGCGAATTGGCGCAATCCGTCCTCGATACGGGAAAGCCAGTCGTGATCGTGCTGGTCAACGGCCGGCCGCTTGCCTTTCCAGAATTAGCCGAGCGCGCCTCCGCCGTACTTGAAGCCTGGCTGCCCGGCGAGGAAGGCGGGATGGCCGTGGCCTCAACCCTCTTTGGCGAGACAAATCCCGGGGGAAAGCTTCCCATCACCTTCCCGCGCCATGTCGGTCAGATCCCCATGTTCTACAACCAAAAACCATCCGGCGGCAAATCCTATTGGTACCTCGATTATGTAAGCGTCGATTCCAGTCCGCTATTTCCGTTCGGACATGGCCTCAGTTATACAAGATTTGATTATTCTGATTTTTCGATTTCCTGCAAGGAGTGCAAGGCGGGCGAAATTGTCGATGTAATGGTAACTATTAAGAATTCGGGGGAATTTTATGGCGAGGAGGTTGTCCAGTTGTACGTCTGTGACGATTATGCCTGCCTGCCGCGCCCGGTGAAGGAATTGAAGGGCTATATTCGCCTGGAGTTGCAGCCGGGCCAAAGCCGCAGAGTGACCTTCCACTTGCCTGTGAACCAGCTGGCTTTTTATGATCAGGACATGCAGCTGGTGGTTGAAAGCGGGTCCATCAAAGTGATGGTTGGTTCTTCATCGGCGGATATCCGCTGCGAGGGAGGAATCAACATCATTGGTTCTCAAAAGTCACTCGTGGCAGAGAGACTATTCGTATGCCCGGTTGAGGTCAACTAGACCAGTGCGGGCACAAATCGAATACTTTTGAGCACATTAATGCTATCAAATATTGATAAAAAGAGGGAAAATTCTTTGTGTGGGCATGCGGCGGATTAATTAAAGCCAGCATGTAAAAAGGCTGTCCCAGAAGATCCGTCCGGGATTTTCTCAAGCTTCGCCACGTTGATAATGGCATGTCTCGAATCTGTTCTTTCCAGGGACTGTATATTTTCTCCACCCTGGGCACAATATGTAAGCCGGGAAGAGATGCAGCGGCTTTGGCTTGGTATTTAGTGAGTGGCATTGGGATTTCCAAGCGGATATGACATTCGTCACTTGAATCTACGCCGAAAATATTATATAGTTGCATTAGTATACAAAATGGCTTACTCCTCCACCACAAATGGCGGCGCCAACCAGAGCCTGGCGCGCAAGCATAACAGTTCGCGCATCCTCGACCTCTTACGTCTCGAAGGGCCCCTGTCACGTGCCCGCCTGGCCGGGAGGGTAGGATTGACTCGAAGCAGCGTGTCCCGGATTGTGGATGAGCTAAGCGCCGATAAACTGGTCACGGAGGTAAAACTCTCCCCGAGCCGAAAGGGGCGACCGGGCATGTTACTCGAGCTGGATCCCCGCGGCGGCTCGGCGATAGGGTTGGAAATAGGCGTCGATTTCCTCTCCATACTACTAACCGATTTCACTGCCAATGTCTTGTGGCGAGAGCGAGTTACATTGCCCGATGGTGCCGGCTGGGAGGCTTACTTCTTTCAAGCGGAGGAACTCATTCAAAAGGCAGCCGACCTGGCAGCGGAGCAAAGCCTGCGCCTGATGGGCATCGGCGTGGCGGTGTGGGGGCTGGTCGACCACACCTCAGGCGTGATCCGCTTTGCCCCCAATCTTAAATGGCAAAATCTCCCAGTCAAGGAAAAGTGGCAGGCCAAATTTCAGGTCCCTGTTTATCTCGAAAACGATGCCAACGCCTCCGCGCTGGGAGAATATTATTTCGGCGCCGGGCGGTACGTCGAGCATTTCATTTATTTGAGCATGGACATCGGGGTTGGCGGGGGGATCATTTCCGAAGGAAAATTGTTCCGAGGCGCAAACGGTTATGCAGGCGAGATCGGCCATATGACGGTTGATCCTGCGGGGGTGCAATGCAATTGTGGGAAGACCGGGTGCCTAGAGACGTTGGTGGGCCGGAAAGTCATACTGGAGAAATACCGGAGTATGACCGGCGACGGTCAAATGCTTACTTTGGAAGATGTCATCCGGCGAGGCCGGTCGGGAGATCAGGCTGCTAAAGAAGTCTTTCAGGAAGCGGGTACGGTATTAGGCACCGGGATCGGGAACCTGGTCAATATCTTCAATCCCCGGCGCATTATCTTAGGCTGGTCCCTGGGGCAAGCTTACGATCTTCTCTCACCGGCACTGGAAGAAAGTGTAAAGAAGAACTGCCTGATTGATGCATTTCAAAGACTTGATATTGTCCCCTTTACCAATGGAGCGGATGTAAGCTTGCTTGGCTGTGTGGCCCTTGTGCTGGACGAGATCATCCGGGAACGTGTCAGCATTTAATAAAAACAGGTTAATTTTGAATCGCATCACCCATCTTGTTATTTGCGATAAAGGAGCAGCAATTAACCACCCATCCACCTCAACCGGAACACGAATTACCCCCTATGCAATTATTTTTCAACGGGTGGTGCAGCAATGTTCTATTCTTTTATCATTGACAATAAAAAGGAGGTAGAGAAACATAAAAAAAAGATACCTGACGTGTTCCATATTATTCGATTCATACCGTACCCTCGATTCAATAAAAGGAGAAGAATCATGTCTCGAAAGATCCTGTACATAACCATGCTGGTCATTTTAGTCGTCAGCCTCTTTGGCTGCGCTCCCAAGACGACCACCACCACCAGCGGCAAAATCAAAGTCGGCCTCTCTTTTTCTGACTACGCCACTGAACGCTGGCCGGTTGAAGCCGCCCAGATGACGCAATTACTTCAGAAAGCTGGCTACGAAGTCATTACGCAAGAAGCCGACCATGACGTCAAGCTGCAAAGCGACCAGATCGATAACATGGTCTCGCAGGGCGTCAAGGGCCTGATCGTCATCGCCGAAGACGGCGATGCCGCAGTAACTCCTGTTGAAAAGGCTGTTGCAGCAGGCGTGAAAGTGATCTCCTATGACCGCCTGATCAAGACCTCCAAGATCTCTGCATACCTGTCCTTCGATAACACCGAAGTCGGCCGTAACGAAGCTGATGGCGTCGTAAAAGCCCTCGGTTTGGACACGGGCAACGCTACCTGGACCGCGGCCAACCCGGTCAAGATGGTCCTCTCGGGTGGCTCCCCGACCGATAACAATGCCGTCCTGGTCCGCAACGGCCAGATGGAAATCCTCCAGCCCTACATCGACAAAGGCGTTGTCAAGGTCGTGGCCGACCAGTGGGTGGAGAACTGGGATGCCGCCAAGGCCGAGGCCATGATGGAAAACATCCTGACCGCGCAGCAAAACAAGGTCGACGCCGTGGTTGCCTCGAATGATGGCACTGCGTTGGGTGAACTGCAGGCCTTGAAGGCCCAGGGATTGGCCGGCAAGGTGCCGATCTCAGGCCAGGATGCCACCGCCGATGGCTGCAACAGCATCGTCCGGGGTGAGCAGACCGTTACCGTCTTCAAGGATACCCGTCTTCTGGCCCCGCAGGCTGTGAATATGATCATCGCCTTGATCAAAGGCGAGCAGCCCAGCGGTGTGAAGAGCTTCACGCTGGCTGAGCTGACCAACGACAAGACCAAGACCGGTAGTGTCATGGCCAACTTCCTGCCGGTAGTGCAGGTCACCAAAGCCAATGTCTACGATGTGGTTGTGAAGAGTGGTTTCCAGTCGTATGACGATGTCTACCGCGGTATTCCGGCCGATCAACTGCCTCCGCGTCCCTAATTTCAGATCCTTTTGACTCTATTCCCGGTCCCCGAGAGCAATCTCGGGGCCGGGAACCTGGAAAGTGATGTATCATTGAAAGAAAAGTGTTGAAAATCTTTTGTCCAGCTGGAGGAATGCACAGTGGATAATGAAATTATTCTTGAATTTAAGCATATCACCAAGCAATTTCCTGGTGTAATCGCATTGGACGATGATTCATTTCAGATACGCCGTGGTGAGATCCACGGTATCTGTGGTGAGAACGGCGCGGGCAAATCCACACTGGTGAAAATCCTTTCGGGGGTTTATCCGTATGGGACGTATGAAGGCAGTGTGATTTATGATGGCGAGGAATTACAACTAGGCCAGAGTTCCATTCACGAAGCCGTCGAAAAAGGCATCGCCATTGTATATCAAGAGCTTACTCTAGTCCCCACCCGCACGGTTGGCGAAAATGTCTTCCTGGGCAAGGAGCCGGTGGAACACGGCTCGATCAATTGGAATAAGGTCTACGCCGATACCCGCGAGATCCTGGCTAATTACCAGCTGGATGTTGATCCACGCGGCAATCGTCAACGATCTGGGTGTGGGGAAAATGCAGATGGTGGAGATCGCCAAAGCCCTCTCCGAAAATGCCAAGGTCCTCATCCTGGATGAGCCCACCAGCGCCCTCAGCAAGGCCGAGGTGGAAAAGCTGATGGAGATCCTGAGAGGCCTCAAGGAGCACGGCATCACCTGCATTTATATCTCTCACCGACTGGAGGAATTCTTCCAGATAACGGACCGGGTCACGGTGATGCGGGATGGCAAGGTAATCACCACGCAACCCATCGACAAGGTCACCCTGAACGATCTGGTCAAATATATGGTCGGGCGCGAGATGAAAGAGCGCTTCCCCAAGGGCAACCGGCAGCCAGGCGAGGTTGTATTCGAAGTGGAAGACCTTGAAGCGACCGACCCGAATAATCCCAACCGCAAGGTGCTGGATGGGGTCAGTTTCAATGTACGCAAGGGCGAAATACTTGGGATTGCCGGCTTGATGGGTTCCGGCCGGACCGAGCTGGTATTGACTCTCTTTGGTGAGTATGGGAAGGTCACAAAAGGCAAAATCCTGTTGGATGGTCGGGAGATCGAGCCGAAGAGTGCCCGCCAGGCCATCGATGATGGCTTGAGCCTGGTGCCTGAGGACCGCAAGAAAATGGGCCTGGTGCTAATCCAATCGATCCTGCGGAACATTTCCCTGCCCAATCTGGACCAATTCTCCAAATTCTTCCGCATCGACGCCAATGAGGAGAGGCAGGCCAGTCTGCAACAGGCCAAAAGCCTGACGATCAAGACCTCCAGCCTGGATGTGGAAGCCTGGACCCTCTCCGGCGGCAACCAGCAGAAAGTGGTCATCTCAAAATGGCTGCTTTCCAAGCCCCTTGTCCTGATCATGGATGATCCGACACGCGGCATCGATGTAGGCGCCAAGTTTGAGATCTACAAGCTGATGAATGACCTGGCTGAGAAGGGCGAGGCGGTCATCATGATCTCCAGTGAACTGGAAGAAGTGCTGGGAATGAGCGACCGGGTCATGGTGATGTGCCGGGGCCACTCGACTGTAACCCTGCCGGTTGCTGAAGCCAGCCAGGAACGTGTGATGGCATTGGCCACAGGTGTTGCAGTTGCCTGAGGATGAAGAGAAAATAAAACGAGGTGATCTGATGAGCGTTTCTACTACTGAAGTGAAAGTGACAACAACTCTCGGAAACCGGGTGCTTGGGAGCATACGGCGCAATCTCCAGACCTACATGCTGCTCGTAGTTGTGGTCGTTATTTGGACGATCTTTACCTTTTTGACCAGCGGCACTTACCTGGCTGCTCAAAACATCTCCAATATTTTCCGCCAGATGACCGTGACCTCCTTCCTGTCGCTCGGCATGGTGCTGGTCATCGTGACCGGCGGCATCGACCTGTCGGTGGGCAAGCTGGCCGGTTTCGTCTCGGTGGTCTGTGCATACTTGCAGTACTTTACCTGGCATCAATTATTTCCAGATCAAACGCTCCTGGCAGCCATACTTTCGGTCATCGTTGGTTTGCTGGTAGGTACGGCGGCAGGCGCCCTGCAGGGCTATTTCATTGCTTTTCAAGGATTGCCTGCGTTTATTGTGACCCTGGGCGGCATGTGGCTTTTCAACGGCCTGATCCTCTGGCGCACAGCCGGCAAGACCATCGCAGCCCACCAGCCGTACTTTTCGAGTATTGCTCAGGGTTATATCCCGCCCATCTGGGGTTGGGTCATCTTTGCGGTTATCCTGGTGCTGCTGGTCTGGAATGTGTTCAGCAGCCGGCGCGGCAAGGCCAAGTATGGTTTTACACTTCGCCCCTTATACAGGGACTTGCTCAATGCGGCCGTACCGGCAGTCTTGATTGCCGTTTATCTCTTCAGTGTCAATGCCTACAGGGGTATCCCGGCCCCGGTTTTGCTGTTGGCGATCGTATCCATGGTCATGATCTATGTCGCCAATAACACCCGCTTTGGCCGCTACGCCTACGCTATTGGCGGCAACCGGGAAGCTGCCCGGCTCTCCGGCATTAACATCACCAGCGTATTGTTCAGGGTTTTCGTCCTGATGGGCTTATTGTGCGGTGTGGCCGGCATAGTGCTGGCTTCCTATGTCGGTTACGGCACCATCGCGGCCGGGCAGGGCTATGAATTGGATGCCATTGCCGCCTGCATCCTGGGCGGCACCTCGCCTCTGGGCGGTGTCGGCACCATCCCGGGCGCGCTGATCGGCGCGGCGATCATTGGCAGCCTGACCACCGGTTTGCAAATGATGAACGTGGCCCCAGCCTGGCAGTTTGTTGTCAAAGCGGTCATCCTGGTGCTGGCAGTCCTAATGGATTCGTATTTCAAGAGGAACCGCTAGTTTTCCATCCAGTTGAACTTTTACGGCGTAAAGAGCCTCGCCGGCAGTACCTCCAAGCGCGCCTGTTTTTGAACCTTCCTAAAAAAAGGATATGGAAATGACTTCTAACTACGAACCCAAGCCTGAGCACAAATTCACATTTGGACTATGGACGGTGGGGAATATCGGGCGGGACCCCTTTGGCGGACCGACGCGCGGGACGAAGACACCGGCGGAACTGGTGTACCTGCTGGGAGAAGCGGGGGCATACGGGGTCAACTTTCATGATAACGATCTGATCCCCATGGATGCCACGGCGTCTGAGGCAGAGCAGATCAAGAAAGAATTCCGCAAAGCCCTGGCAGACACGGGTCTGAAAGTGCCCATGGCGACCACGAATTTGTTTTTTGACCCGGTGTTCAAAGATGGAGCCTTCACGTCGAATGACCCACAGGTGCGAGCCTTTGCGATCCAAAAGACGTTGCGGGCGATCGATCTGGGGGTGGAGTTTGGAGCGGAGGTGTATGTATTTTGGGGAGGGCGGGAAGGGGTGGAGACGGATGCGGCGAAGAACCCGGTGGAGGCGATCCAGCGGAACCGGGAGGCGATGAATTTCTTTTGTGAATATGCGCTGGAGCAGAAATACGAGTTGAAATTTGCATTGGAAGCCAAGCCGAACGAGCCGCGGGGGGATATCTACAATCCGACGACGGGGCACATGTTGGCGTTCATCAATACGCTGGATCACCCGGAGATGGTGGGGGTGAATCCGGAAGTAGCGCATGAGCACATGTCGGGGCTGAATTTCATGCATGGGGTGGCGCAAGCATGGGAAGCGGGGAAGCTGTTCCATATAGATCTGAACGATCAATATCCTGGGAGGTATGACCAGGACCTGCGCTTTGGGTCGCGGGACGTGAAGGCGGCGTTCTTTCTAGTGAAGTTCCTGGAAGAGGTGGGGTATGGAGGCTCGCGGCACTTTGATGCGCATGCGTACCGGACGGAAGATGAAGAAGGGGTGAAGGATTTTGTGCGCGGGTGCATGCGGACGTACCTGGTGTTGAAGGAGAAAGCGTTGGATTGGAAAGCAGATAAGGAGATCCAGTCGATCCTGGGGGAGGTGAATGCGGATGATGGGAGCATGGCTGGATACTTTGGGAAATACAGCCGTGGGAAAGCCGAAGCGCTCAAGGCGCACGTATTTGATCCGGCGGGGCTGGCGAGGCGGGGTTTGAAATATGAACGTCTTGACCAGTTGACAATCGATCTGCTCCTGGGAGTACGGTGAGGCATGTATTTTCTCGGAATTGATATATCCACTACCGGCAGTAAAGCTCTACTGATTGACAAAACCGGAACAGTCGTTGCGGCAAGATCCTCACCGCACACATTGCAGACGCCCAAGCCATTGTGGTCCGAACAGGATCCGATGGAATGGTGGCAGGCGGCTTCCAAAAGCATCTTCGATGTTCTGGCGGCTGCGGGGATCGACGGGGGACAGGTGGATGCTGTAGGCATGACCGGTCAGATGCATGGATTGGTCTTGCTGGATGAAAATGGGCGGGTTTTACGACCGGCCATCCTTTGGAACGACCAACGTACCCAGGCCGAATGTGATGAAATCCATGCCCGGGTTGGTCGAGAGAAATTTATCCAGATCACCGGTAATGTCGCATTAACAGGATTTACCGCTCCAAAAATTCTATGGGTGCAGCATAACGAACCGGAAATCTACCGGCAGGCGAAGCACGTCTTGCTGCCAAAGGATTACGTCCGCTTCCGCCTGACCGGCCGTTATGCCATGGATAAGGCCGATGGGTCAGGAACGGTACTTTTTGATCTGAAAACGCGCCAGTGGTCCACTGAGATTTTGGGGATATTGGGAATAGACCCCGCCTGGATGCCCCCTACCTATGAAGGTCCCCAGGTTACTGGAAATATCACTCCAGAGGCTGCTGCGGTCACCGGTCTCAAAGCCGGCACACCTGTTGTGGCGGGCGGGGGGGACCAGGCAGCCCAAGCAGTGGGAGTCGGGGCGGTGGAACCCGGGATCATAGCTCTAACGGTAGGGACCTCCGGCGTGGTCTTTGCCCCCACACCTGCTGCGCTCATCGAGCCGCAGGGACGTCTGCACGCTTTTTGCCATGCCGTGCCTGGAATGTGGCATTTCATGGGAGTAATGCTTTCGGCGGCGGGGAGTTTGCAGTGGTACCGGGATACGCTAGCTCCCGATCTCAGTTTTGATGATTTATTAAATGAAGCCGAGCCGGTTCCAGCGGGCAGTGAAGGTCTTCAGTTCCTGCCGTACCTTTCAGGTGAAAGGACGCCATACCCGGACCCGCTGGCACGCGGCGCCTGGGTCGGCCTGACATTACGCCATGGCCGCGGTCACCTGACCCGAGCAGTGCTAGAGGGTGTTTCCTTTGGCCTGAAGGATGGTTTTACCCTGATCCGGGAAGCCGGGTTGGGAGAAATCAAGCAGGTGCGCGCTTCCGGAGGCGGGACAAAAGGGGCACTCTGGCGGAAGATCCTTGCTTCAGTATTGGAAGCCGAATTGGTCACAGTAAATACCAGCGAAGGAGCGGCTTTTGGCGCAGCCCTGCTGGCCGGAGTGGCCACAGGCAATTGGCCTGATGTTCGATCCGCTTGCGCAATGTCAGTTAAAATAACCGGCAGCACTCTTCCTGATCCTGCGCAGGTGGAGGTATATCGCAACTCGTATCCCCTTTATCGAGACCTTTATCCTTCCCTTAAGCCAATATTTGATAAAATAAACCCATGAGCGATTTCCATGGTCTTCCCACCGAAGTACTAGAAAACGATTTTATCCGGTTGGAATATCCAACTACGATCGGCCCCCGAATAGTAACTCTTTCATTCCGGGGTTCGTCCAACCTTTTAGGAGATGTCCCCGATATTACGTGGGATACGCCACTTGGAAAATATTCCATTTTGGGCGGACATCGTTTGTGGATTGCTCCCGAAATACCCGAGAAAACGTATATCCCCGAAGAACCTGGCTTGCAGATTCAAGAAATCCCGGGCGGAGTGGAATTGACGGCGGTGAAAGAACGCGTTTCCGGGGTTCGAAAAATCATGCGTATTGAACTCGATCCGAAGCAACCCATTGTCCGGATCACCCATAAGATCGTCAATGAAAACATTGACCGGGTTACTTTCGCGCCCTGGGCCATCACCATGTTCCGCCAGGGCGGGACAGTCATCCTTCCACAACCCATTGGCAACACCGACCCACATGGCCTACTTCACAACCGGTTATTGGTCCTGTGGCCTTATACACGCATCTCTGACCCCCGCCTGACACTGCGTGACGATTTCATCCTGCTCCAAGCACAGCCGAACTTGCCGCCAGTGAAACTCGGATATTCCAATACCGCGGGCTGGCTGGCTTATTGGCTGGATGGTATTTTGTTCCGGAAGAAATTCGAAGACCGCCGGGCCAGCGTAGCTTATCCCGATGCCGGTTGTAATGCCGAGACGTATTGCAATGATCGCTTTGTGGAATTGGAAAGTTTAGGTTCACTGGCAACGCTTGAACCCGGCGCGGCCACTCAATTGACCGAAACGTGGGAATTGTTTCCAGATCTCAATGCGTCTTTCATCACTGAAGAGCTGCGAGGATTATTGATGGGGAAGAATTAGGAGGGAGAATTTGAGGAAGATCGAGCTTTATCGATCAGGGAAAACCTGCCCGGCTTGCTCCGGGCTATTTTTTTCTGCCTTACGGCGGGTGGCCTGGGCCATATAACTTAGCCCAATACTGACGAAATAGAGCAACGCCATCGGAGCCATGACTATCATCATGGAACCAGGATCCACCGTGGGGGTTATGGCAGCGGCGAGTATGGCCAAGATGACAATGGCATAACGCCATTGCCTGGCTAGAAATTGAGGTTTGATCAACCCCATGGCAGTAAGAACATAAATCACAAGCGGAAATTCAAAGGCGATGCCTATCCAGAAAAGCAAGCCGGTGACGAAATTGGTATATTTTGAGATGGTCCAATTATTTCTTACACCCAGGAAATTCTCAAGGAAGGGTAATGCAGTGGGGAAAAGTAAAAAGTACGTGAAGGCTAATCCGCCCAGGAAAAAGATCAATGCCAGAGGAATCCCTAATAAACCCATCCGGCGGGCTTGTGCATGCAAACCGGGGGCGACAAACAGCCAAATCTCAAAGGCGATATATGGCAGTGCCAGCGCAAACCCCGCAGTCAAGGCGACAATCATAAAAACGCCGATTGATTCGGTGGGTTCAATGGCTTGCAGTTTTTCTATCCCGCCGATTGGTTTGGCCAGGAAATCTATGATCTTGTTGGTGAAAAATGCACTGATCCCCACCCCAAGGATAAGCGCAATTAACATCCTGAACAAGTGTTTGCGCAATGCATCAAGATGTTCGATCAGAGCCGCGGGTTGTTGAATGGTCGTGGAAAGCGTCTCGGAAAGGGGACGGTCGTCGGGTTCTTCAGTTAAGAAATTCGAGGCGCGTTTGATTGCCTTAAAGGGAAGTCTGACCAGCCGCCAGAGCATGCGGAAAGGGAAGGTAATTACCTGCCAGAGCCCGCGAAAGAATCTACGCATGCGGGCTCATTTGGATTGATGTTCTTCGGGTGGAGGCGGTGCAATTTTATTGGCTTCGCCAAGCGAATCTTTAAATGTCTTTTTTAATTCTTCCAATTCCGCATCGCGCATCAGATCATTAGGCAATGTCTTCATTTTTTCTGAGGCTTGCCGGACCGTTTTCCATGTTTCAGATTTGACCAGTTTATTTAATCCCTGGCCTATGTTTTTTCCAATTTTTTGCATGTCCTTAGGGCCCAGAATTATCAGCGCAAGCAGCATTATCAACAGGAATTCAAGCGGCCCAATACCAAAGATTTCCATCGGAATGATCGCCTTCTTATTACTACGTGCAGAATACCATGATAAAAGCCCTCAGCTTGGTGGCAGAGGGCCCTGAGATTTGCTTCAATGTCACTCTATTGTTCTGCTTTGTCTTCTTTTTTCTCTTCCGGGGTATCCTCTTCATCTTTTTTCGCCGATAAGCCATCTTTGAAAGATCGGATACCTTTGCCAAGTTCGCCTGCAACTTTACCAATCCGGCCAGGGCCAAATAAAATAACTATGATCACCAGGACGATCAATAATTCGGGAAGACCGAAATCACGCAAAAAACCCATATCTACTCCTTATAAATATTAATTATATATAACTACTTTACCACATATTTTGAGAGTTGCCATTTTGAACTTATATAATTCTCATATGTGATGCAGCCTGGCGGTCAAATCACGCAATTGGGAAAAGGTGATCGGTTTTATCAGCACAAAATCAGCTATATCGGTATAGGCCTCGCCCATACGGGCATCTGCCGTGGCGATAACGATGATGGTATTCTTCAACCGTTCTTCGGAACGGATTTGCTTCAAGATATCTGCGCCGGAAATGATCGGGATATGCATATCCAGAATCACAATATGAGGTTCGATTTTGAAGAGGCGTCGCTGAGCTGACAGACCATCCCGGACGGTTTCGACCTGGTAATCGGCCATTTGCAATGCTTCGGTAAAAATCGCCGCCAAGTCTTCGTCGTCTTCGACGATAAAACCCAGATCGCTCATTTTCCACTCCTTTTTGCCTGGATCAAGGGCAGGGTTACGATGAAATTACTGCCCGATCCCAGTTCGCTGTTCACCATAACATCGCCATCCATTAATTCTGAAAGTTGTTTGACAATGGATAAGCCCAATCCAAATCCGCCATATTTGCGTGTAGCTGTGCTATCCACCTGCCGGAAAGCTTCAAAAATATTGGGTAGTTCATCCTCCGGAATACCTATACCCGTATCGCTGATCCCCAATAACCAATGTTTCTTGTCCCGGCGGGAGAGGCACATATGGACCGATCCTTTTTCGGTGAACTTGATGGAATTGTTAATCAGATTGACCAGGATTTGCTGCAAACGGGAAATGTCGCCGATAATAAATTCAGGCAGGTCAGGATCCAATTCGCTGGTTAGAGCCAAGCCTTTATCGGCTGCAATCTTATCCATGACAATGTGGACGTTATCAATGAGGTCAGCCGGCCGGAAGGATTGCAAATGTAGGGAAAGCTTGCCGGCTTCCATCTGAGCTTTATCGAGCAGATCGCTAACGATATCCAACAGGCGGTGTGAATTGGTCATGATCCTATCAGCTGCCCGGGTTTGTTTCTCGTTTACCGGACCGTAGACAGCTTCCTTAAGCATTTCCGCATAACCCAGAATAGCGTTGAGGGGGGTCCGCAATTCATGCGAAACAATCGCCAGGAAAGTATTTTTCATCTTTTCGACTTCGGCTTCATGAGTGTAATCTCTGAAGACGGCCACGGTGCCTATCGGTTGCCCGTCGTTATCCACCACGGGGGCGGAGGTGACCGAGATGGCTTTCCTGCCCCATTGGATGTGGTAGTTGCTCGACTTCGAGCTGGGATTGGCCAGCAGATTGTTCAGGATGCCCCGGTTGAATGAGTCAAGGGATTTGGATTGACTCAAATCCTGGATGGTCTTATTTATCAAATCGTCATTCTCCATTTCCAGCAAAAGCGCCGAGGACGGATTGGCGACGATCGCTTTCCCATGGAGATCAAAGACGATCACGCCGTCAGCGATACTTTCCAAAATGGCCTTGGTTCTCCCTGATTCTATCCGTTCACGTGACAGGGCATTGGCCAGTTCTTTCGTGCGTTCCTGGACAAGCCGATCCAGGTTGATATTAATTGCCCGCAGATCTTTGAGCGCATTTTCAAGTCCACGGGCAGACAACCAGGAAATCAACGCAAGGATGAAGAAACTGAAGACGGTAGGGATATTGGGGATAAAGTTATAGGTTATTCCCAGAACAGTGACGATCACCGGCACTTAATATAGCAAAGACAAAACTGGAGGCCGGGCTCAGGAGCAATGAGGCTGTGGCAATTGGAATGGCAAAGACAAACATCGAGCTTCCATTCCCAATATTTTGGGGAGAATCGCTCAACGCAAGGACAAAAGTGAAAATAATCAGGTATATCCAGGGAGCCAGTCTTCCTGAGCGTCTGTTGAGCCAAAATATACCAAATGCCAGGAAAATAAATGCAAGGCAGACATATAACAATAATGAGATCTCTTGAAATTTGTAAATACCCAACAGAAGTGTCACCAGGCTGATGATCACTACTATGATCACGGCCAGGCTTGTGTAAACCAGGAGAGTATTGAGGAGATTCTTGCGCCGGGAGTCATCCGGGCTGTCGGTCGGAACGGCTGTAAATTGTTTATAGCAGTGGATACTTTCTTGAAGATGGACATGTCACTACCCTTCTGAAAGAGCTAACGCGCTCAGGATGGCTGAACGAATCACGTTCTCCGGACAGTATAAACATTTTCCGATCCATAAGGGAGGATATGGTCCCTGGGCATGGTCTTTGAGCCAGGGAATAGCCTTCCTTATAGCTGCCAATGATGATCTTATTTTTTGCACCCGTCTGTGTTTGCGACCAGACCCAAAGTGCCTGGACACAATAGGCTGTCTCCTCGGCAGTAGGCAACTGTGTGCCCCAGGAACCGTCACTGTTTTGCGTTGCCAGTATCCAATCCACAGATTGTAGGACCAGCTGGTTGGAATAATTACTACTGGCAATAATGATATGACAGGTTACATAATAGGGGCTAAGATGCCATTTGTCAAACCAATATCCGGATGAATTTTTTGAACGTTGCAGGAAACCCAGGATTTTCTGGATGGGGAGAGCATCTGCCGGCAGGCCAGCACGGCGAAGGGACCCGAGTATATGGGCATGTACACTGGTGGATGGATTGGCTTCCAACGCATAGCAGCGGAAATGATCATCGGCTTCATAATTTAGAAGGGCATTAATATCCACTTCTGATCCGGCCTGTTTCAAAACGCCGAACACTAATCCGGTTACGTCTCCGTCGAGCACCGAATAACCGTCGGCAAAACCCATGCCGCACCCAGGATGCCAGGCATTTCTCAAGAAATTTACGTGCTTGGCCACAAGTGGATCGCTAAAAATATTTGGATTGGCATTGCCAGGTTCCAGAGTGTCCAGCCCACTTCGAAAAGGTCAAAAGGGGCGACGTTGGGCAAGCCGCCATCCTCGGTGATATTTTGTTTCAAGATAGGCCAATGATCTTGGATCGCCGGGCTTGACGAAGAGCGCATAATAGGCCGAGGCGGCCGGGCTGTAACCAATCGAACCGTTCGCTTCGGGTAATTCATCAATGTTCAATATATCCAAATCCATCCCGGCCATTTCCGCTGAAAACGCGGGGGTAATATAGCGGCTGATCCGATTTTTAAGTTTCTCCTGTTTTATTTTACGTGTATTTCCCATACGTCCCAGAATCCGGTCGCCTTGATGTTCAATCAGTCCCAAGCTGTGCGCATCAGCCACCAAGGTCGGTACGATCATTTCAAACCCGATTGTTTCTCCGTTGGGGTCAGCTGCCAGCCCTTGTGTGGCTCCCCCGACGATCTTATTTAGTGCGGCCAACCCTTGATCTATCATTCTCTTGTCACCGGTACGGCGGCCTCTTTGCGAAAGCGCAATCATGGCTGCCAATGTGCTGATGACTCGATCGTGATAATAGAATGGTTCAGCGGTGCCCCATGAGCCATCGGCGAGTTGGTGTTCGCAGATCCAACTCAAGGCGGGGTTGCTTATTTCTGGTGCAATGTCATTTAATCGTGCAGCCCAGGCAGTATCATAGGCAACTGGCGGCATCTTCCCGGGGCCGATGGAGGTAATTAGTTCTTGAATAGCGGGTGTAATGGACATCGGTATTTCTTTGCGGAACCTTTCTTTGATCGTTCTTAGCGTTTTGCCTCTATTTCAGATACGGTAACCAGACATTACAGTCCACAACACCACTACCAATAATCGTATTCTTGTTATCCAGGTAATATTGTTTAAGACGGTTCCTGTCGGACGCCGGCATCGAAAACCAATCGGGCTCCTCCGCCCGGCGTAAAAAGATGTGGTCGTACAGGATTATTCGTAATGTATGCGCATCAAGATAAGGCGATGGCGCAACGGTAAAGTAAAGATCTTCTTCACCCACCGAGAGCAATGGATAATCGAAGACGCTGGGTTTGTCGAAACCAATAAATATTGAAACCGGTTCTACATATTCACCATAATATGAAATGACCAAGTCCCGGCGATCTGGAACCAGACCGGTTTGCTTGAAATAGTCGATGGAATAATTTGCTATCGCCTGTGTCGCGTCGTTGGCGAACAATCCGAAGAACAAGCGAAGTCCATGGTTGTCCCGTGTCCTGCTCGTGATGCGGTCCAGAATTCCTTTTAAATCACTATAAGGTGTTCCGGCCAGAGTTGTGGGGTAGTTCCCATAAAAACGGACCCGTGCGCCTATTGCCTCATAGAATTCACAAAAGCTGTTAGATTCCAAGATGGCGATGCTCCCCAATGTTTCTGCGACGTACTCGTCGCCGCGATGAAGTAATTCACTTCCAAACAGGGGTGAAAGGATGGTATCAATCCCGTGATCAAATAATATTTGAAATAACCTTATATATTCATTGGCTGCGATGGAGACATATTCAGAACGTCTCTCGTTATATTCCATTGAAAACCAGCGACGGGTCCCGTTAAGAGGAAAGACACAGACCTGAGGTCCAGCCTGGCGTACAAGTTGGGCAACTTCATTATTTGGCAGAGCCAGGAATTCGTTAAACGTAATCACATTAACCTCTATTATACCGATGAGTGGTCAACCAGTTCGATTCAGCTTTATCCCACTTGATAATTGATCCCGATGCGAGGCAGCGCCCCAGGGCCATAAGCGAGCCACCAACACTGAATAAAATGTGAGGATGACTATCATGGTTGTAGGTATGAACAGGCTATAGTCCCAACTGAGATACGCATCGTTAATCATCGGCGCGCCGGCAATATAAGCAACCAAACGCCAGACATCCTGGACAGCATAGGGGAGAAAAACTCCCACTATTATTATTTTTTGAGGCTTATTTGTAACTTCTGCCAATAAATATGTAAAAATGGCTATACCGAGGGATATCTCCCAGACAATATCCAACCAGATAAAAGCACCCAAATAAAAAAGAAGGGCGGTTTCTATTACTATTCTAATTTGCTGATCCTGCTGACGGATTGGATGAAATATCCGTTGGATCGCGATTACTGCCAACGGCACCAATAAAACTATTTTGAAAATTGTTGCCATAAGTAGATTAATGGAATTATTCCCTAAATAAAAGGCAAAGATCTGTTTGATGGAGTGGTTATATCCCAGGAAGCCAGTTTCAGGCCCGCGCCAGGGGAAATCCCGGCCCAATCGAGAAAGGAGGTTGAAGTAATCCTTATATTAAGTCCATACATAACCCGGCCCGCCTACAATCAAAGCGATCAAGCCGAGCGATAAATAAATTACCAGTGAGAAAATCACCAGCTTGAAAAAGAAACGATAGTGACCCAATAACAGAGGAATAATTGCAGCAAAAGCCCATTGAGGCTTGGTGATCAGTATCAATGTCAGCCAAATGGAAGACTGAAGCAAGTCTTCATCCAAAGAGGCTTTGATCAGCAACGTACCAAAGAGAGCAAGCAGAATGTAGATATTGAGGTAGATCACATCATCCCAGAAGGCAGAGAACACCAGCCACAGAGGTATGGATAGGATCAATGCGCGGCTGGCTTTTTCCAAATTCCAGCGCTGGAAAATTTTTCCCCATTGGAAAAATAACAAATAGTAAAAAACGAAATGAGAAAGGAAATGGACTATAACAGTCACTTGTTGCGGCAACCATACCACCGGACTGATCAAAAAGGCATAAGTGGGTGGGTAGGGAAAATGTCCTTCCAGGTTTTCAAGAGTTTTAGGATATAAACCAATATGGTGGACAAAGTTTTGGGCGGCTGTGAGATGGACTTGCAGATCAACGCCGATTTGATCGCCTATACCGCCGGAAAGAGTAAGCACTAATTGTATAACCAAGCGCAAGGTCGCCCAAATGAGCGTAATAATGAGAAATATGCGAAACCATTTCGAGGAGCGCCATAAATCTCTCAGGATCGAACCATAATACGCTGTAAATGATGCCGTTGATTCAGCCATCTCTTTAATCCTTGTTTTATTTTCCGCAAACAGAATGATCGTCAGACTCAGATCAAGCCAGCCACCAGTTTGGTGAAAAAAGCACACCCTTGAAAAAGCACAAAATTGTTATCCTCCAACTCAAAGCCCAGGCGTTGCTTGGCTTCGAACGCACCACTTCCCCAATTAAGAAACCCGATTTTTTGTTCGATAGCATGGCGGATATCAGCATATCCGAGTAAAAAGTAGACGTGGGGAAAATCGTCTGCCATTCCGAGGGAGGTGACCATCTGAGTGCCGTTGTCTTGCAGAATAAGCTCACAACCTACTAATCGTTCGCCCTGGCGGGCAGTCATCCAGGCGGCTCCCACCATATTGGCATTTTCGAGGATGGATCTTGCCCAAGGATTGGGTGATGAACGATGACGCCGCTCGACATTACTGATCAACACCAGTGCAGCATCGATATCATTGATAGCATCCTGGCAGTTAATTGTTATTCCCAACTCCTTAGCTTCGCGGTTGTATTGGCGGTAATGCTTGCGTACTTTTGGGACTAGAGCAGCCAGGTACTGGTCGAAATCCGGCCAGGTGATTTCCATCCTGGTGCCGGGATCCGGAACGGACGTACAGGAAAAATCCTTCTGCCAGTGGTTCCTCTTGGTATCTTCTTCATTTAAATAGTCAATGAGCAGGAAGGAGGCTTTGTGCTTCCTGGCTTCCACCTTTGCCGCCCGGCAGAGTTGGTCCAGCGCAGGCTGGCGTAAAGGCTCTTCAGGTAATACCAAGCCGGATGTATTCGCCAGGGGCGAACGACAGATGAATAGAGGCCAGTGCCTAAAGATGGCTTGAGCAATTTTACGAAGAAGCCTCCAGGAAATGGGGAGCGGTTCATTCCGGATCACCCAAAAGGTTGCCCGGGCTACCATTTTTCCACCTTGTAACAGAATGATATATACCGGAATACAGTCACGCATTACTTTTTCACCATAGCGGTACCAACGATAACTGGAAAAGGGCCTGCCATTGCCCAATCCATCCCAGGCGGCTTGATCAATTTCCTGGACACTGTGGATGATCTGAATGTCAAAATCCATCATCAATTCTTGCCTGTCGTTAATCCGGATTCAAGATCGTCTTGACCTGCGTGGTTCGATGCCGGTGCATTCATCCATCCAAGCGTGCCATGGAGGAGCCACCTGAACAACCGGCCGGTAGCCGCGGCCATCAGATAATCATCCGGCAGCTTTTGAAAACCCAAGCGCCGTTTGAGTTCGTATGCGCCGCCGCCGCCATATAATTTTTTACAGCCATTTTCGACGGCACAACGGATCGCCGCGTAAATGAGCTGGTAATAAACGTAGATCGACTGCGGATAGGAATAATCCAGACCTAATAATGTGGCAGTCTGGGCATACCCATCACTGTAAAGCGAGCAGCAGCCAACGAGACGATCGCCAATGCGGGCAGAAATCCATCGAGAATCAACCATACTGGCATTTTGGAGCATTGCCCGCGCCCACGGTCGATAGCCGACTTGATGGTAGGTCTCGACATTTTGAATAAGCGTCATTGCCTCATCGATGGCAGTAACAGAAGGCTGAATCTGGATGGCAATCGCCAATTTGTCGGCTTCTTTATTATGCAGCCTAATGTTCCTTCGGGTCGATTTTGCAAGGTGTTTAATATAACTCTCGAAATCCGGCCAAAGGACATCCAGAGAGGTTTCTGCATCAGAGTAGGAGACGGGTGAATATGTCTCCGGCCAGGTTGTCTGCACGGCATCTTGCCGATCGATATAGCCGAATAGAGCAAAGGCTGCGCCGGACTGCACGGCAAGTTCTCTGGCCGTGCGGGTGATCTTATCCAGCGCCAAGGCCCGATCAGATGACTCGGGCAATATCAATCCGGAGACACAGGCCAAAGGTGTTTCGCAGGCGAATAATGGCCACCTCTGCAACAATTTTTCTGCCCCGAATCGCAAAGCTTTTGAATTGATTGGCAGCCATTCCCGGCGCTTCAGCCAGAATGTAGCCCGAGCCACGGGCTGGCCGGCATGCATAAGGAAAATATATGTTGGCGGAAAATCTTGCAGGACTTTTTCACCAAAAGCGTACCAGGTGTAGCTGGAAAAGGGCCTCTCTCCACTTAATTGGTTCCAGGTGTCTTTGCCGATCTCTTTCGCGCTATGAGCGATCTTGAGTTCAAGGTCCATAGTGGTTGTGTGCTATGCGATGGCTTCAACTTGCGCGGGGGGATTACCATCAAAGTCAGGCAACGAGTCCTCCACGTGCCTGACTGTTCTAAAGGCGTAACCACTTACAATTACCAGCAACCCTCCCAGCCCGGTCAGGATCAGGAGCAATGACATTCCCGAACCGGGACCACTGCCGACGATCCATTTGAAAAACGGCAGGGCATTATTCGAGTTCATGGCCGGCTCGAAGACAGAATCGGCCAGCCAACCTGCCAACGGCATGGCGACCAGGTAGGGCAGTTGTATCAAAAGCAACCGAGTGGCAGCCACCCGACCCTGTAAAATTGGATTGACTTTGGTCTGCCATAAAGCCTGCTCAGAAGTGTTCACAAAAACAACAAAGAAGGCATAACAGAAAAAGGCGACCGCCCAAATTATCCACATGTTCACCAGCCCCATGAGAAAGACGCCCAAACCAAAGGCGCAAGACCAGCCGATCAAGATTCCTTGAATCCGCCGATGCGGCCCTCCCCATAGACTGACCAGCACTCCGCCGATAATTCCGCCAAATGCTCCGATCGATTGTGCGCTTCCCAGCAGGACAGCATTGTTGTTGGTATGCGCCAGGATCATGGGGACCATTAAAGCGGTTCCTATCCCCTCAAAAAAGTTACCACCCACAAATAAAAATACGAGCGCCCGCAGTCCGGAGCGTTCAAAGATGTAGCGGAAACCGGTAAGGGATTCCTTCCATATATTTGCCGGTTGGGTCACTTTTTCCAACACCGGTTGGGGGATAAACACTAAAGCCAGTGTGCCAAATGCGGCCAGAAAAGTCAGGAGATCGATCAGCATGACTCCCCCAAAGCCGATCTGATTGAGCAAGGCTGCCGCCAGGAGAGGAGCCACGATCCCCGGAATTGCCTGCGTCAAGCCAAGCATGCCTTCGGCCCGGGAATAATCTTTCCTGGGAAGCATTAAAATTGTTGCGATGGAAAAGGCAGGGAACTGGAAGGCGGTAAATATTCCGGCAAAAACTGCAGCAGCATATAAATGCCATACTTGCAGCGAGTGAGTGATATAGAGAACTAAGATAGCCAGTGTCGCCAGAGCAGTTCCCAGGTCGCTTAGCGCCATCACCAGCTTCTTGTTCCAGCGGTCGACGAGAACGCCGGCGACAGGGCTGAAAAGCAGTGAAGGGATATAGGCGAAAAATTGTACCAGGGCCAGGGTTGTCGCCTGCCCGGTTGTCTTCCAGGCCCAGATGCTGAAGGCAAACCAACTCATGGCACTGCCAAGCTGGGAGATCACCTGTCCAACCCAGATCACCGTGAAACCGCGCAGCCCGGAAGGTCGTTTTTTCGAAACCACAGTAGAAAGTATCTCCAGCTTGCAGTGCTTTAATTGTAAAGAGGAGTTAAGTCAGTTGGGGAGTTCGATAAATTTTTTATTGCTGTATTTTACAATGATATGAGATTATCTATACATCTACTTGGTTGGTTTATCAAAACTGTTAAGAAAAAAGACATCCGAGGTTGGCCTCGGATGTCTTTTTTTCTTAACCTATACCGTTTCGGGTTTCTTGCGGAACCAATTTCGCCATTCCCTATTTTCCCACACAACCAAAATGGGGGAGGCATTGAAAATGGAAGAGAATGTACCGCTGAACACACCGATCAGCAAAATGACCACGAAATGCCGGATGGTAGTCCCACCAAAGAGCGCCAATGCCAGCAGGGTGATCATGACCGTCAACTGGGTATTGATCGAACGGTCAAGGGTTTGGACAAGCGAATGGTTAACCACCTTTTCAAAATCCACCCGGCGGTAGATATTGGCATTCTCGCGAATGCGGTCGAAGACGACGATATCGTCATGAACCGAGAAACCGATCACGGTCAAAAGAGCGGTCAGGAAAAGTGAATCAATCTGCCAGCCCAGGAAATGACCGAGTATGGCTCCTGCACCCAACACCACCAGGGCATCATGGATCGTTGCGATGATGGCTGCCACGCCGAAGCGGTAGGAGTTCTTCACCTTGCGAAAGGCGAACCAAATATAAATCAGGATGGCAATGGAAGCCATACCGACCGCGACAGCGGCTCCCCGGGTGACTTCCTGACCGACCGAAGGTGTGACCTGGGTGAAGTTCTCAATGGCCACATCCTTACCTCCGCCATATCTTTCCTGCAACGCCGCCACCACTTTCGCCTTGGTGGCATCGTCCATGGCCTCAGAGCGGACGGACATCGAATCTGTTCCCAGCGGTTGGACAATTGGGTCGGAGATTTTTACCGCGGGAGTGGAAAATTCGTTATATATACTCGCTACTTGAGCAATAGTAGGAGGATTCCCGGAAGCAAACTTGATCTCGAGCAGACTTCCACCGGTAAAATCGATTCCCAGAGGAAGCTTCCAGAAAATCAATGCCAGTATCCCCGGGATGATAACCACCAGGGAAATGGCGAAATATAAGTAGCGATATTTGATTAGATTCATCGCGAATCCTCCGTAATACCGAACAAGCGAGGATGTTCGGTGAATTTAACGTTATCCAGTAGTATATGCAGGAAGGTGCGAGTGACGATGATGGCGGTGAACAAACTGACGATTACGCCGATGGCAAGCGTCACCGAGAACCCTTTCACGATACTGGCTCCAAAGGTATTGCCGAAGATAAACAGGATCAGGCAGGTGATCAAGGTGGAGATATTGGCGTCACGGATGGATAACCAGGCCCGTGCCCAGCCCAGGTCAATGGCCTGGCGCAAGGTCCGCCCGGCGCGTAGTTCCTCCTTCAAGCGTTCGAAGATGAGGATATTTGCGTCGACGGCCATGCCAATGCTCAAGATAAAACCGGCAATACCTGGCAATGAGAGTACCACCGGGATGAGCTTGAAAAGCATTATGCTTATGATGGCATATACAATCAGCGCCAGATCGGCAATGAAGCCCGGCAGACGGTAATAGATCGCCATAAAGAGGATGACTGCGAGCAGGCCGATAATACCGGCGAACAAGCTACGCTGGACTGATTGGGCTCCGAGGGTGGCTCCCACGGATTGACTTTCAACGACCTTGACCGGGACCGGCAGTGAACCATAGCGCAGATTAATCGCCAACTCATTGGCGCTTGCCTGGTCGAAATTGCCTTCAATTAATCCCGAGCCTTTGTCAATCTTAGAATTTATACGGGGTGTGGAAATGACTGTCTTATCCAGAACAATCCCGAGAATCTGATTAACATGGCTCCCTGTGTAATCCGCGAACAAGGTAGAGGCATCTGATTTCAGGGCGAAATTAATCACATAGGGGGAGGTACTGCCAACCGAGGCTCCGGTGGATACATTGACAGAAGCCAGCGACTTGCCCGTCATCACAGTGTGATAGATGGTGGCCGCGGCCGGTGCGGCGGTGGCAGTGGGTGCCGGTGTTGTCGCAGGTGTGGCAGCGGAGGCGGCAGTGGTGGCAGTGGGTAGAGGCGTCTCTGTGGGTAGAGATGTAGGGGTGGCCGCGCTGGTTGGTTGGGGAGTAACGATCCCATCCGGTCCGGCCCCCGCCGTCCCAAAATCAGTTTCTATCACGGTCCCCACTCCAGGGGGAGTGTCTCCGAAGTCGACGAATTCAAGCAGGCCGGTCTGCTGCAACGCAGCCACCACCTGCTGCGGATCCTGCAAGCCGGGAAACTCTGCCACGATGCGGTTCGGTGGAGCGCTCTGCATGACCACTTCACTGACCCCCAGGCCATTGGCACGGTTTTCCAGGATCTTTTGGGTCGTGGCCAAGTCAGCTGTGTTGACTGACGAATTTGCCGGTAAATCGGCTTCCAGCAGGACTTGCAGACCGCCGCGCAAGTCCAGGCCGAGCCTGATATCCACATTGCGATTAATGATGGCTTTGCTGGTTACGGGGTTGGAAATGGTGATTTGCTTGCTCAAATCCACCCATAGTGCAAATGCCACTATGAGGAGAATGATCACAAGCGTTACATAAGGACGTCGGGTCATAAGCGATTTCTCCGTTCAACAAAATGCCAGCCTTTGGCTGGCGGCGATTGATTATACACTGATTGAATATGAAATGGAAGCTACCCGTTTTTTTTAATGCGCGTTGCCTGGGTTTTCACCACCTTACTTCTTTCTTTTTTTGCTCTGGTGGATGAATTCAACAACCTTGCTAAGCACTTCCCTGGCGGATAACTGGTCAGTGTGCAGGTATAGATCGGCATGCTCTTTCGCGTGGCGAAGTCTGCGTTGTTGCTCCTCCCAATCAGATTCGCTCCAATCCAGTTTCCGGCGGAGACAAGTGGTGGGATAGGTGGCATCCAGGAAGATGAGTATATCCGGGTTGGTCAGCCGCTGCCACATATCCTGAACGTAGGAGTGTTCCTGGGCGATGTGGCGGGTGCGGTAGCCCAGGTGGTTTAAACTCTCGATCAGGGTGGACTTTCCGGAGGCGCATGGGCCGACTATCCCAATCAGCAAATCAGCCGGACCTGGAGGCTCCTTTTTTGGATTATTCATTGTCATGTAATAAATGGTTAAGGGCATCCGGTCCGCCCAGCACCGCCAGCGTATCTCCCGTGGTCAGAGGTGTGCTGTCAGTTGGATGCATTTCGGAGTGGTGGTCGTGGCGGACCAGAACGATACTTAAGTGATAATTATCCTCTATGTAGCCGACCGTCTTTCCGGCCAGTTGGGAGGAAGCTGAAATCAACAAGCGCGCCAGGCTGAGCTGTTGACCTTCCACCGAAATAGGGTTGGTCACATCTGCGCCTGCCGCCGCGGCGGCAAAGACCGGGGCGGCCATCCCGGTGGCACTCAGGGCGGTAAAGCCGAATTGCTCCTGCAATGAGCGGGCGAAGTCCTCATCAAATATCCGGATCACCACCTGGAGGTCCTTGTTGTAACTGCGCGCTTTGACCGCAATTTGGAGGTTCATTGAGTCGTTTTGCGTTGCCAGGATGATGGTTTTGGCTTTCCTTACCCCGGCCGCTTCCAAGGTGGATGGCCGGGTGGCATCGTCCTGGATGACCGGGATATTCATGCGCTGTACTGTTGAGATCAATTCCGCGGTCGGCTTTAATTCGATCACGACCACTCGTTCTTCCATTGCATGGAGTACTTCGACCACCCGGTAGCCCAGGTGACCCAGTCCAACCAGGATGGTGTGATTGGTAAATGTTGAAGCAACAGCCATTTCCCACTCCTTACTGCGAGCCCTGCGGTTGAACAGCATGACACCAAATTCGGCCAAGCCCTGCGCCAGGGTGATGACGCCGATGACAGGCAGTAAAAAATAAAAGATCTGTAGAATTGGATTATGCGGAAAACTGCCACTGGGTTGTAAAAATGCCAGCGTCAGCATAAGATAAACGGCTTCCGGAAGGTTGTAAACCGGTTCTCCGGCTAATTGGGCAATATAGTGATAAAGGATGCCGAGACCGATGACAGCAATGATGAAAATGATCACCGGCCGGCGAAACTCATTGACCAGGATGAGGGTTTCCCGCCAGGCCGTCCGCCAGCGGTAGAGCCATTGAGGCACTTTCTTTTGCATTACACACCCGGATTGATCGGAAGCCGAACGGTCATCCGCCGCACGTCGTCCCCGGTTCGCTTCAGCACTTTCAGTACCACCACGCTTATATCGTCTGATGGGCGGTTTTCATCCAGCGCTACTGCTTCTAAAAGCAGGGCATCGGCGATGGCCTGCGGGGAGGGATCCTGGTCTTCCAGCATGGCTTTTAGTGAAGTACAGATATCCATTGGCCGGCCTACGCGGTCGCCTGCATGTACCAGGCCATCCGTATAAACAACGATGGTCAATCCTGGCTCCACTGGAATTTCACTGATGACCGGCCTGATACTGCGCGAGATACCAACGGGGGATAAGTCGGTGTAAACGCAGTCAATTTGCTCACCCCGGGCCACAAAAAAGGCCACCGGGTTATTGCGTGTGACCACCACTGTCCCGGTATGCAAATCCACTGAGATGATATTCAGCGTGGAAGAGACTTTGCCCTGTTTGTCAGTAAAGAGGGAGTCCGACGCAGCCCGTGCCGCAGCCCCGTCCCGCACGCCTTCGGCCAATAGGCTGATGACCTTCCGGACCACCAGCATCGAGACGGCTTTTGCGCCTCGCCCCGAAGTCTGGCCGTCGGCCAGCACTACTGAGACACCACCGTTGGGCCGTTCCACAACCTCCAGCGTATCTCCGCTTTCGGTAACGGCATATTTATTCGTTTTTGCCGCGGCAATCTGCACTTCCATGCCATTGATTTTACCCCAAATGAAAGAAGGTTCTCAGGGAGATACACGGCTGGTGGCAATGATGATGAGGACCTGGCTGCCTTCCATCTTTATAATTTCACTGCGGACCTGAAATCCAGCGCGAGCAAACTGGTCCCGGATCGCTGCCGGTATTGGTTTAGGTTTCCCGGGTGCTTCGCCTGTGATACGGAACAACCAGGCTGCCAGCCTCTCCAGCGGACGAGTACCCGTGATCCATGCCATCGGTACTATGACCAACCGACCGCCCGGGACAAGCACCCGTTGTGCTTCCTGCAGAGTGTGCTGGTCATAGATATATTCTGATGGAAAGGTTGCCACCAGAGTGTTGAAAAAGTGGGGTTGAAAAGGCAGGAATTGCGAATTGCCCCGGGTGAGATTGATGCAATAACCGTTCCTTGTCAATCGCCGTTTTGCCTGGTGCGCCATCTGGCGGCTTTCATCCAACCCGTAGACAGAAAAGCCTTTTTCATTTAAAAAGACTTGCAGGTGGCCTGGGCCATAGCCTATTTCCAAAACCTTTCCTTCCAAATAGGGGATGGTACTCCTGACCCACTTTTTCCATCGTCCAAGTGATACAGTGGCGGCCACCAAATCGTACATCCATGCGAATTGATGATAAAGGAGAGAGAAAAATAACCGCAAGAAATAAAAAATGAGGCGCATGTCTATATATTACTCTAACATTCCATCCGAAAATACCTTCGTTTATTCAAATGTGGGCGAGCTTTCCTGCTGAGCAGGAGATTGTTTCCCTGCACAAATAACACCTGCCCTCCGGGAGGTGCAGGCAGGACGCTCCTCGCAATGACATATCAAAAGATATCTTTTTCATTTTAGGGAGGATACCAATTACATATCCGGATTGTAATGTCCATCAATTTGAAGATCAGGAAAGTAATGCAATATTTTTTCCATGTGAATAATGGCAATTTCCGTGGCTGACAATAGTTCAACTCCCCGGCTATACGCGGCGGGGTTTTCAGGCTGCGACTTATAGATAAAAGAGACAAATAAGCAATAGTCTTTACAGCCTCCCAGGTGCAGACTAGAATAAAATCCAAAGGAGATACATGATGGCCGAATATAAAAAAGGCGAGCAGTACGGGCTAGAAGCGCAGGTCATGGCCATGAAGAATCCCGCCATTGCAGCCTGGAGGGACGACTCTGAGGCCCTGGCTTTGTTCATCCGGATGATCCTCAGCAACGGACGATTGTCCTCGGCAATCGTTGACGAATGGCTGAAACAATATCACAAGGTACTGGCAGACGACCCAACTACACCCGCGTAAATTCTCATGCCCGACCTGTCCCCGCCCTGACCGGTGATGGGTTTTGCAATGGGCCAACAAACAGCCCGGCAACCTGGCCGGGCTGTTTTGTAGTCCTGGAACGCACCAAAGAAGTATCTCTCTTAACAATACAACAAGGGTTTGACCGGGGATAGGTCAAACCCTTGCAAGAAGGATATTCTTTAATTATTCAGATTCGGCCGGGCGTTTGCGGGTAACGGCCTTCTTGGCGCCCTCAACGAAATCCTTGCCGCGCGATCTGGCGCTATCAACAAATACCTTGCCGCGTGCCTGGACATCAGAAGCCATTTCTCCGGCTCTGGCAGAGAGTGCTTCTGCCTGCTCGGAAGCCTTATCGCGCAGTTCGATGCTTTTATCCCTGATGAGCCCGCGGGTCTCTTCGCCCGATTGAGGTGCAAGCAGGAGAGCGGCCACAGCGCCGGCCACACCGCCTACAACAAAACCAATCAGGAATGCTCCAAAATCATCATGATCAGACATTTTATTTCTCCTTTTTTGAATCGATTGTTATTTACGGATGAAGCCGAATAAATCAAAGAACTTTCGAAGTCCGGCTAAATAGGAATTTAATTTTATGACCGGTTCCACCAGGTTCTCACTTAAGAATTCCGTGGTCCCGCGCAGTGTATTGACAGTTTCGCTGGTGGATTGCAGGATGGGTCGGACTTCGTTCTGCAAGAGGTTGATCAATCCGGCCACCTGGATAATCAGCACGATCAGCGCTCCACCGATGATCAGCGATTCGAATGCCATGAAGATGATGAAGATATCCCGGATAGTGCCCGTAGGTGAACTGGGTTGAAGAAGAAAATAGATCGCTACGCCAATCCCCGCAAGTACGAGTATGATCGCAGCAACAATCCCGATGATGATCCAACGCTGTTTCCGGGTTTTGGCCTGTAGAGCGGCCTCCTCATCCGGCAAGAGGGGAGTGGGAATGTTTTCGGTCATAGTTGGTCATTATAGCATAATATCTCCTGAAAGTAGTACCCCATTGGTAGGATTATGTCTTCCATGGTGGTAGTGGATGGAGGTGGCGCCAGATTCGATCGAATCCGGTCAAGCATACTTACTAAATACACAGGGATATTCCATGGCTGCGTTTATAATTGGAAGGTAACCTCATTTTCCGGGACATCAAAAGTGACCGACCTATTTTCTGAGCAAATGTTCGTTCTATTTATTATCCTTGCTTCTGGCGCGATCCTGGGGAGTTTTTCCTGGCGGGGAATCTCTCTGGGGACGGCGGGTGTGCTTTTCATGGCACTTGTCTTTGGCCATTACGGTTTCACTGTTCCGAAAGCGGTGATGGATCTCGGACTGCTGCTCTTTGTCTATTCGGTGGGACTGGAGGCCGGGCCACGTTTCTTTCGCATGTTCCGCAAGCAGGGATTAAGATATGTGGTCATTGGGGGTATCGTAGCCTTCACCGGGGTCCTGGCGACACTCGGGGTTGCCTATGTATTAAAGATCCCTGACGACCTGGCCGCGGGCCTTTATGCCGGTGCCCTGACCTGTACACCTGCGCTGGCCGGCGCACTGGATGTTTTCTCGCGCGCGGCCCCAGCTCTCAGTGCGGCTGTATCGGTTGGATATGGCATTGCATATCCTTTCAGCATGATCGGTGTCGTATTAATGGTCCAATTCCTGCCGAAGCTGCTCAAACGGGATATACGGGCTGAGGAAAAGACCTGGCTGGCTGAACGGCAGAAAGAGCTGCCCATGCTGGTGGTGAAGCAATTACGCATCACCAATCCAAATATGGATGGAAAATCTCTGCGCGAAATGGACCCTCACCGGCTGGCGCATGTCAATATTACCCGTGTCCGCCGCGGCAATAAGGTTAACATGGTGACCCCCGATTTTGTCCTGCGGCAGGATGACGTGGTCATGGTCGTCGGCCCGCAGTTGGAGATGGAAAAGATCAAATTAGTGCTGGGGGAGGAGACCGAGGTCCCCATGGATATGAATTCCAATATCGCCACCCAGGATATTGAAATGACCTCGTCCACTTTCGTTGGAAAGTCATTGGAAGCGCTCGGCGTTTGGGATAATTATGGGGTGGTTATCACCCGCATCCGCCGCCAGGGATTGGAGATCAGTCCCATTGGTAGCGTAACCCTTGAAATTGGCGACGGCCTGCATGTGGTGGGTGAACGCCTGGATGTTCAGGAATTCGTCAAGAAAGCCGGTGGAGACACCCGTAAGGCTCAAGAAACAAACATGCTTCCCTATTTAATCGGATTGGTACTGGGGATTGGGCTGGGCTTGATTCCATTCCGCCTGGCAAGCGGGATGGAGGTAAAACTGGGTATCTCCGGGGGTGCTTTCCTGGTCAGTTTGTTGGTCGGGCATTTCGGCCGGATTGGCAGCCTGCGTTTATACGTTCCGGCAGCAGCCAAAAATCTCACCCGTGAACTCGGCTTGATGTTCTTCCTGGCTGGCGCAGGGACGAATGCCGGGGCGCAGTTGGTGCAGGTCATCCAGAAGCAGGGATGGTCCCTGCTCCTGGCCGGGGCGATCGTCACCATCCTATCTGTGGCAGCCGGCCTACTTTTCACACTCACCTTCTTTAGAATGGAAATCCTGGGTACGTTAGGTGCACTGACTGCTGCCATGACCAATCCACCCGGCCTTTCGGCTGCGAATAACCAGACCACTACCGACCTGTCCACGCTGGCTTATGCAAGTGTATATCCCGCCGCGCTGATCTTCAAGATCATATTCGCCCAGATCCTGGTACTGCTGTTGTTGCGGTTTTAAGGAATCTTCACTGCGGGGAACCACTCCTTTACTTTCATTGGAGATTTCGCGCCCTGGAGTGGAGATGCAGGAGAGGTAATATGTCTGAAACGGTATTATTCAACAAAAAAGGAGAGAATGATGGCAGATCCAAGATTAAATGATTTCATCGAGCGTATGTCGAAGGCGTTTATTCCAGAGAAGGCGGCCGGCCTGGATACAGTCATCCTGCTCAATCTCACAGGTGATCATGCCGGGAAATGGAGCCTGGTGATCAAGGATAAACAATGTACCCTGAACGAAGGAGAGGCGCCGGATCCAAAATTGACAGTCAGCGCGAATTCAGAGGATTTAATGAAGATCTTTACCGGCCAGATGGATGGTATGCAAGCCTTTATGCAGGGTAAACTCAAATTAACCGGTGATTTGAGCGTGGCGATGAAATTGATCACCTTGTTCAAGATGTAATAAACAAAACACCGGCGAGACGATCCGCCGGTTTTTTCTTCCCCCGTTATCTTCTTTACGAAGAACTCCTAACAACACTGCATTCTCCGCCATCCACGGCGGCGAGGACGCCTCCTAGAGCGAGGTTTTGTCAGGCGCTCTAAGCAGTTCTCTTTGCTAACCGTACATTCCCCAATCCAGCGCGCCAGGATCTTCCATTAGCGAAAAATCCCACGGGTCCATGCCCAGCTGGAGGTCAACCGGCATATTCAAGCCTTCGGTGGCCTTCTGTTTGATCATTTCCAGCATAGCCGGGCCGTAAGGACAGAACGGCGTGGTGAGCAAAACGTACAGGGAGGCCTGGTTGTTGGCGATGCTGACTTTGCGTATCAGACCCAGCTGGATGACGTTCAGCCCAATTTCCGGGTCGACAATTTCCATTAGCTTGGCTCGCAATGGTTCAACCAGGTTGGGGTGAGTATCGTGGAGATCCCAATGGATGGGAATCACGGGGGCTGTGTCGTCGCTCATTTGGCCTTGGCTCCTGCCTGGACCACGTAGGTGCAATGGGCGTCGCCGCTCAAGATGCACTGGACTTTCTCGGCCGGGACAGCCAGCATCTTGGAGATGAGGGTCTGGTCCACGGTGCAAACTTCCGGGTGGCTCTGCCCAATTTGCAAGTAGGGGCAGGTGATTTCATGGATTCGGTATTGACCGCCATCCCTCTCCCATTCGACTGTAAAGCCTTCTTCGGTCAGCAGGGATTTGGCCAGCTCCAGCCGCTCTTCCATGGTCATGCCGGTCATCTGATCCGTGTATTCTTGCGCCAGCCCATCCGCCATTTCAGCAAACAGCTTACTAACCACCGGCGCCGGCATGGATTCCTTCATCTGGGATAGTAAACGGGTGGTGAGACGCAAATAGCGAGTGGGGAAGCGTTCCATGCCCGTTTCTGTCAGGTAATACACCAGGCGCGGCCGTCCTACGCCGTGGCGTTCTTCTTCGGCGCCTACCAGACCCTCGACCTGCAGGTTGGTCAGGTGGTGGCGCACCGAAATGGGGTTGATACCTACCGCCACGGCCAGCTGGTTGATGGTCGTGCGGGGTCGCCGTAACAGGGTTTGTAATATTCGATCACGCGTGCTTTTCATCTGAGGCCTCTTTTTGCAAATTAGAGTATAACAGTCCCCTTTCATCCTGTCAATATTTTAGAATATTATGATAAATATTGACATATCTCTGTGCGCATGCTATAATGCCGCCGCGGTAAATTCAGCCAGGTAACTGAACACTTTTCAGGGTATTAGGCGTACGAAAGTAGTCAGGAGAATTTAATGTCAGAGTTGGTCATCAAAAACTTGCATGTCAGCATAGAAGGTAAGGAAATATTGAAGGGCGTCGATCTGGCGGTGAAACAGGGCGAGGTCCATGCTATCATGGGTCCGAATGGGACGGGGAAATCTACGCTGGCATATACGCTCCTGGGGCATCCGTCCTATACTGTGACGGAAGGGGAGGTATGGTTTAAAGATCAAAACATCCTCAAGCTGAAAGCCGACGAGCGGTCAAGGCTGGGCTTGTTCCTGGCTTTCCAATATCCGGTTGCCATCCCGGGTGTGACGGTGGCGAACTTCCTGCGCACGGCTGTAAATTCCCACCGCCATGCTGCCAACCCTGAAGATAAAGGCATGCCCATCCCGGAGTTCCGAAAAATGCTCAAGGAAAAGATGGAACTTCTCAAAATGGACCCAGCAGTTGCCGGGCGCTACTTGAACGATGGCTTCTCCGGGGGTGAGAAGAAGCGGGCCGAAATTTTGCAGATGGCCACCCTTAAGCCTGAGATCGCCATTTTGGATGAGACGGACTCGGGCCTGGATATTGACGCATTGCGTATAGTCGCAGACGGCGTCAATGCCCTTACAGGTCCAGATATGGGCGCGCTGGTGATCACGCATTACCAGCGCCTCTTGAATTACATCAAACCGCAGTTCGTCCACATCATGCTGGATGGACGCGTAGTCGAATCGGGCGGTCCGGATCTGGCCCTGCACCTAGAAGAACAGGGCTACGATTGGGTCCGGGAAAAATACGAAGAGACTTCCACTTCAGCCTGATTTACAGGTAACTTTACAGGTGTTGATTATGAGCGATGACTCTAAAGTCCTCGAAGAGATCGGTCAATATAAGTACGGCTTTCACGATACTGAAAATTATGTTTTCAAATCGCAAAGAGGTCTGAACCGGGAGGTTGTTGAAAATATTTCCCGCATGAAGGGCGAGCCTCAATGGATGTTGGAATTCCGGCTAAAAGCTCTGGACCACTTTAATTCGCGCCCCATGCCAACCTGGGGCCCGGATATTTCCGGCCTGAAGCTTGATGATATTTTCTTCTATGTCAAGCCTACCGAAGGTTCTAAAAAATCGTGGGATGATGTCCCGGATACCATCAAGAACACTTTCGATAAATTAGGCATACCCGAGGCCGAGCGAAAATTCCTGGCCGGGGTGGGCGCCCAGTATGAAAGTGAAATGGTCTATCACTCTGTGCTCGAGCACCTCGAGAAGCAGGGCGTGATTTTCCTTTCAATTGAAGATGGTTTGCGCCAGCACCCGGACCTGTTCCGGGAATATTTTGGCACCGTCATCCCGATCGAAGACAACAAGTTTGCCGCACTCAACTCTGCCGTCTGGTCAGGCGGATCCTTCGTTTACGTGCCGAAAGACGTCAAAGTTGACCTGCCTCTACAAGCTTACTTCCGCCTGAACACAGCCAATGTCGGCCAGTTCGAGCGGACGCTGATCATTGTGGATGAGGGCGCCTCGGTCCATTATGTCGAAGGTTGTACAGCGCCACAGTACACCTCCAATTCATTCCATAGCGGTGTGATCGAGATCATCGTCAAAAAAGGCGCCCGGTCACGCTATTCGACCATCCAAAATTGGTCCACGAACGTATATAACCTGGTTACACAGCGGGCGAAGGTATTTGCCAACGGCACGCATGAATGGGTCGATGCCAACCTGGGCTCAAAACTCACCATGAAATATCCCTCCTGTTACCTGATGGAACCAGGTGCCCATGGTGAAATGCTTTCCATGGCTTTCGCCGGCCCCGGACAGATCCAGGATGCCGGCTCGAAGATGATCCATTTTGCGCCAAATACGACCAGCAAGGTGACATCCAAGTCCATCTCAAAGGCCGGCGGGCGGGCCTCTTTCCGTGGCTTGTTGAAGGTTTACAAGGGCGCTAAGGGTTCCAAATCGAATGTGGTCTGTGACGCCCTCTTGCTTGACCCGCAATCACGTACCGATACTTATCCCACCATTGAGATCGATGAAGATGATGTGACCATCGGTCATGAAGCTTCGGTCTCGAAAGTGGGCGAAGA
This sequence comes from uncultured Chloroflexia bacterium, assembly GCA_963831885.1. Lineage (GTDB taxonomy): Bacteria > Chloroflexota > Anaerolineae > Anaerolineales > Villigracilaceae > UBA877. The sequence goes on from CAWHSJ010000011.1 coordinate 515,772, forward strand.
ACAGTTGTTTTATCTCATGAGTCGCGGCCTGAGCCAAGAGGAAGCCACTACCATGGTGGTATCCGGTTTCATTGAGCCGCTTGTAAAAGAATTACCGATGGAGTATGCTGTAGAAATGAACCGCCTGATCCAGCTCCAGATGGAAGGTTCGGTTGGCTAATATGGTAGAAAAACCACGGGTTGTAATTGCTTCCCGCACGCGCCGGCCCGAACCTGCCGCCAGGACATTTGCTTTTACAAAGGAAATGGTCCCAACGGATGCGCTGGCAGACTACCGCCAGCGGGCCTGGGAGGTGTATAATCGGTTGCCCATGCCAGCCAGCCCGGAGGAAGCCTGGCGGCGAACGGACCTGCGGCCTCTGCCTGCGGATGTCTTCAAACTGCCTGCCAAAGGGGCATTTCGAGACCTGGCGGCAGTTCCCGAAGAACTGCTCAAACCGCTGACAGCCGACCGTCACGGCGGGCAGGTTGTCCTTCTGCCGGGCGGGTCCCGGGCTTCGCTCGACCCGAGTCTGGTGCGCAGGAATGTCATTTTCACAGACCTGCGGACTGCCATGCTTGAAAATCCAAAGCTGGTCGCACGGATGGCTGGTGAATTGGTCCGACCGGAGGACGGCAAGTTCGCAGCTCTAGCCGGTGCTTTATCTCAAAATGGCGTCGTCCTCTATGTCCCCAAGGGCGTGATTATTGAAGAGCCCCTGAACAGCCTCCTATGGGGACCCGGCGCAGGCCTGGCCTATATTTCCCATCTGCTCATATGGGTGGACGAAGGCGCATCGGTGACGTACATTCACGAGGCGGCTTCACCGAATGAAGACAGTGCGACCATGCATGCCGGCATTGTCGAAGTGAAGGTCAGCGATGGAGCCAGCCTGAAGTTCGTCGAGCTGCAATCCTGGGGCCGGCACGTGTGGAATTTCAGCCATGAACGCGTCAATGTTGGTCGGGACGCTAATATAGATTGGATTTTCGGAGCGGTCGGATCGCACCTGACCAAGAATTTCTCTGATCTGGATCTGGTCGGCCAGGGAGCGACGGGCCGCATGTCAGGTTTTTATTTCGCTGATGGCGAGCAGCACTTGGACCACGATACCCAGCAGAACCACCTGGCTCCGCACACCACCTCCGACCTGCTCTTCAAAGGCGCGCTCAAAGGCAACAGCCGTTCCGTGTGGCAGGGTATGATTTATGTGGCACCTGCTGCCCAAAAGACTGACGGTTACCAGGCCAACCGTAACCTGATCCTGAGCGCGGAAGCGCGGGCAGATTCGATCCCTGGCCTGGAAATCCTGGCCGATGATGTACGCTGCACCCACGGCGCTACAGTCGGCAAACTCGAACAGGAACCCCTGTTCTATCTTAAGTCGCGCGGCATCCCGGAACGGGAGGCCGAGCGGCTAATTGTGGAAGGATTCTTTGACCCTATTATGCAACGCATTCCTTTTGAAGGTGTTCGGACTCGTTTTCAGCAAGCAATCCATGAAAAGACGGCCATGAATGGCAATTAAATCCGTCATCAACAAGGACAGCCATCCTGTCAACAAACCAAAGAATAATTCACGGAGAGGGCCGATGACACAATTTGGTTTCATGCGTTCCCCTGGTATCGAACATGCATTTGAAGTCGGCGATACTGTGGAAGTCTTTTGCGACCACGAAAAGAACGGTGAACGTTTACGCGGCTGGTTGAAAGGTATCGTGGTCCAGGTGGATAATAAGATGGTCGCCGTTCAGTTCCGCACCAACGTTTATTTGACCGATGGGTGGATGGTGCCTGACCGGATCCTCTGGTATCCGCTCACCTCGGAGCACATCCGGCCCCTGGGGACCCAGAAGAAACTAGGCAGTAAAGAAATCCTTGAATATTAGGCCTTGCGCCTGATCCTTGCGAGGGTTGAAACAGAGTAAAGTTCCAACGCTGCAAAACCTTCGCAAAGGTATAAAGATGCTTATGCCTGTCTCACTGAACGTCACCCAGCTTCGCCAGGACTTCCCGATATTAGGCCGCGAGGTAACTCCCGGGATCCCCCTGGTATATCTCGATTCCACTGCCACTACTCAGAAACCTCGCCCGGTTCTCGAAGCGATGGATGCCTTTTATCGCACCAACAACGCCAATATCCATCGCGGTGTGCATACCCTGGCTGAGGAATCCACGGCCATGTATGAACAGGCGCGGGCAAAAGTGGCCGCGTTTATCAATTCAAAAACAGCCGAACAGATCATATTTACCCGCAATGCCACCGAGTCGATCAACCTGGTGGCTTATACCTGGGCCCGCGCCAACTTGAAATCCGGCGACCTGGTCATCCTGACCGAAATGGAACATCACTCCAACCTCATCCCCTGGCAGATGCTGGCTTCTGAGCGCGGGGTGACCCTGGAATTCATTCCCGTCCTGGATGACGGTACGCTCGACCTGGAGGTTTACCGGTCGCTGCTCACTCGAAACCCCAGACTGGTAGCGTTTACAGGCATGTCAAACGTGCTGGGAACGATCAACCCGGTGGCGGAAATAGTCAACCTGGCACACGCGGCCGGAGCCGTGACCGTGGTGGACGGCGCCCAGTTAGTCCCGCATGTGCCGGTGGATGTGCAGGCCCTGGAGGTGGATTTTCTGGGTTTCTCAGCCCACAAGATGCTCGGCCCGACCGGTATCGGGGCACTTTACGGGAAAGCGGAGCTGCTCGAAGCGATGCCGCCCTTCCTTGGCGGCGGAGACATGATCAAAACCGTGCACCAGCGCAGCTTCGTCCCCAACGATGTCCCCCACAAATTCGAAGCCGGCACACCTGCCATTGCAGAGGCGGTTGGTTTCGGCGCGGCGGTGGATTACCTGACGGATATCGGGATGGGGCTGGTGGCTGCCCATGAGCAAGAAATGATCGCCTATGCCCTGGAACGCCTTGAGGAAATCCCGGGCGTGAAGGTCTTCGGTCCCCCGGCTGAGAAGAAGGGCGGGGTGGCTGCCTTTACGCTGGAGGGGGTCCATCCGCATGACGTGGCCCAGATCCTGGACCGGTCAGGCGTGGCAGTGCGGGCGGGCCATCACTGCGCCCAGCCGCTGCACGAGAAGTTCGGCATCTCTGCCACCACCCGCGCCAGTTTTTATCTGTACAACCTTCCGACGGAAGTGGATAAATTGGTGGACGGGATCTACGAAGTGAAGAAGATATTTGGTTAGAATGGCAGCAGGCGGCCTCTGACGCCGGAGCATGGGCTATGGACGACCTTTACCGAGATAACATCATCGATCATTATAAAAATCCGCAATACCGCGGCCATCTCGACCCGAATAATATCCAATTCGAAGACGATAACCCGCTTTGCGGTGACCATATTGAAGTTACTTTGCGCGTGGACGAAACCGGCCAGGTCACGGACGGACGCTTCGATGGCAAAGGCTGCGCCATTTCCCAGGCTTCTGCCGACCTGCTGATCGAGTCGGTCATCGGCAAAAAGATGGAAGACGTGAAGAAACTTTCCCGGCAGGATGTGCTCGATCTTCTCGGAATAGAGCTTGGACCTGTCCGATTGAAGTGCGCATTGCTTCCTTTAAAAGTGCTTAAGGCCGGTGTTTACGGGCTTGGCGAAGCTACCGATGAGCTGGTTGAATAAATGATGATGTACAACTATGCCACCCTTGACCCTTCCAAAGTAGAGTACGTCGATATCGCACCCGCCGACTCGCTGCCGGAGGGCGAACGCATGTTTATCGAAGTGGAATCCAGGCAGATCGTCATTATCAATCTGGCGGGAAAATTATTTGCCATCGGGGATGTTTGCTCGCACGATAACGGGCCGGTGGGGGATGGAGAGATCGAAGGAGACGAGATCATCTGCCCGCGTCACGGGGCTCGCTTTGACATTCGTACCGGCAAGGTCACCTCCCTGCCAGCAGTGGTAGATATTCCTGCCTATCCTGTGCGGGTGACGGACGGCATGATCGAGATCGGTTTACCAAAAGCCTGAGGCTTATTTTTTTCATTACTTTTACAGAAAGAATCTTAAGTAGAGCGAGATATTATCTCGCTCGATTATTTTAATAAGAGTAAACCCTGTACTTCTTTTTCGATCAACTTCACCGCCTCCGGAAGCGCGGCCTGGACCGGGGCGCTGAGGCCCGTGCCCATGTCCATCGAACCGGCTTCTATACCGATCAGGGAGATCCGGTAATTGCCCAACTCCGGATACAAGGAACGTCCCAATTCCAGTGTTTCGGCCACGCCCCACCCATGGGCGGAGGTGGAACCGGGCGTGAATGAGTCCAATTTTTCAGGGCGAATGTGATGGAGGTTTCCCGCGGCGGCCGAGCCATGGACGGCATCCACCAGGATGGCCGCTTCCATGCCGTCCAACAGGTCCAGCAGGCCCAGCCCCGGCATCTCCGCCAGGATTACATGAACTTTTTTAGCGGTCTCAGGATAAGTCTCCTGCCACAGCCGCACAGCTTCCAGCCCGGCTCCGTCATCCCCGCGCAACTGTTGGCCGAGGCCAATAATAAGAATATCCATCCTCTTTACCGGATCTTCATCCGCCATCTATTATCCCTCTTTATAAAACACATCGAGCTCATTGATCAACCTGCCGAACATCTCTGTAAATTCCCCTTTATCCTTCCATTTTGAAAAATTCAGGTTGCTGTATTTATTGATCTGCCTGCGCAGGCGCTGTTCCCACGCGTAATCCTTCCATGCCTCATCCAATGTGATCGGACACAACACATATCGGCCCAGTTCTTTTTCCAACTCTTTTGCATTTTCTGCCTCAAGCTCCACCCACTCACTCCCGACTGATTGGGCGGACAGCACCAACAGAACTGTCGGATTGAGTCGCATTGCCCGCTCCAAAAGATTCTCCATCGGTCCCGCGGGCATATCATGAATATCCCGCCAGAAGCGGATGCCTTTATCATTCAGGTGCTTCTCCATTTCATCCACAAACGCCTCATCCTTATGGCTGTAGGAAATGAACAGTGGAATGATCTGCATTGCCTGTCCGAAACGAAGGGCGTGGAGGCGGTCTAAAATGGCATCCCCTTTTTTTGCTGAAAGCCCGGGTTGGTGCAACTTGGCTGATTCAATTTCCCAATCACTCAATCCACATCCCCGCAAGAATAGTTCCGGTAGGGTGCCTTTCGATAGTTCAAGTGTGCTGGAACTGATCAAGGATGGGCCTAAATGGCGGACATTATCAATCCCCTTGGTTTCACAAAGATCGAGATCTCCCAATTGCGTCTTATAAAGGGTGGTATTACTGATATTGGCGGCTGAAAGGGCGGCTCTAGAAAGATTTGCTTCCGCGAGAACAGCTCCCATTAGATTGGCACCCGAAAGATCGGCTCTTGAGAGGTCGGCTTCCATGAGAACTGCTCCCCGGAGATCCGCTCTCCAAAGATCGGCTTCTCCAAGATTAGCCGAGCTAAGGTTGGCTCGTTGAAGAATGGCCTTGCTGAGCGTCGCCTGCCGGAGATCGGCTGCTGATAGATTGGCTTCTATTAAAGTTACCCCTCTGAGATCAGCCAGTCTCAGACCGGCTTCATGGAGATTGGCTCCACGGAGATTGGCCCCGTTTAAATGGGCTGCGAAGAGATTGGCTTTACTAAGAATAGCTCCACGGAGATCGGCTTCTTTAAGGTCAACTTCCGAAAGGTCAATATTCTGTTCCGGATTCTCCCTCCGCCACTTATTCCACCCATCCACACCCTTCAACAATCTCTCTATTTGCTCTTCGTTCGCCATCTTCTGCCCCTTCCCGCGGACTTGGTCCACACTTTTCGGCTCAAACCATTTCCTATTGCTTCTTGCATACGTATCTGAACTAAATATAAGTGAATCTCCGGTAAACCGAGTACGGCTGGTTTAGATCTTTGCACAGCACTCTGTAATTATTGCACACTTTCTCCCTCCTGTGTTCATTAATTACCAGCCTGCGGTGAAGCCGTATCGGATTTTCGGCTTGCAAACCCTATAAGTCAGGGGAATTTTCATTGCCTGTGGGAAAGGGGTTTTGAACGGCAAAAATTGGCCCGGCAGTCAAAGAACAACCGCCGGGTCAATTTTGTGACGGTTCCTGTAAAATGTCCGAACGATTTTCCGAAGACCGGCCCAAAGTTGTTGCCTTGAAGGCCAATTGGTTATATACTGAACTTATAGCTCATACAAACATACTTCTTTCGTTAATTGCCCTATTGACTCATGGTTGAGCAAACCGCCATAAAACAAAATGACTTGAGGGACGGTATGACTACCGTTCGCAAAGTAATTTTACTTTCTTTCATCGCCATTGCATTATCATCCTGTAATACTCCGGCTTCAAATTCAACTGTAACACTTGCAGCCCCGGCCTCAACATACTCCCCCGTGGTTGATATGAGCAGTCTTGCCGGGTGGGGTCAAAACAGTTCCGACCAAAATGTAAAGATCTTCACGGAAGTTACGACTCAAGGGATAGTGGACAATGCCATCCAAATCTCATATGACCTCGAAAACGGCGGCTGGGTATCCATTTGGAAAACCGTTGATCCGCAGGTTCTCTCCAACTCGGCCGGGATTAGCTTTTATTACGAAGGCATCGGTGCCTCCAATACCCTCGAGGTAAAACTGAGACTGCTTTACCCGGGCGACACGGAGGAAACGTACTTTTATACTTCCAAGAAAATCAACACTGATACGCATGGTGATTGGATACGGGTCAAAGCACCGTTCACCAGTTTTGTCTGTAAACACCCCGCCCATCTATGTGTAGATCCCCAAACGGGGGAACCGCGTGCACTGGATCCGGCCAAAGTGGTGAAGATCGATTTTGGTATCGCCGCTATTGGCAGTAACGAGGCCGGCGCGGGGACGGTTAAATTGGATGATGTGGTCGGACTGACAGTAGTCGCCGATAATCAAATGATGCTCGCAAGTAAGTTAGTGAAGCTAGCAGGCATCATTTTGTGCGGCATCCCCCTGGTTTTAGCATTGGGTTTCCTGGTTTTCGTGGCTTTCTTGAAACCTAGAGATAAAATCCCGGATGATTATTATTTGGTCAATCGCCCCTGGGCATACATGCCACCGGAAAAGAAATAAAGCCCTGCCTCCAGCAGCATGGCTCAAACTTAGCGAATAGAAGTGATTATTCATTTCTTGTGTTCATTTGTTTACATGAGCAGTACGAGCAGCCTAGAGGTCGTGTAGCTAGATTTGTGGATAGAACCTGCCTGCAAAAAAAAATGTCAGGCCTGGCACGATTTCTATCTACGGTAACTGATTTTGGGGCCAGTCGGGAAACCTGGGGGTTGGATTATTCAGGCAAACCTATTGCGGTAATGGCACAAACCTTTATCCCTCGTTATTTTCTACTGACGAAGCCTCGGGCCCTGTAAAAGGGGATATTTCACAAGCCGGATACCAGGAGTCCTGATCTTGATCACTTATCGTCGCCGGATTCCAGGCTGGACAGGCCCTTGCGCAAGGCATACAAGGCTGCCTGCACGCGGTTGGCCAAATGCAACTTACTGAAGATATTGCCAATATGGGTCCTGACGGTGGCATCCCCGATGACCAGCTTCTCGGCGATGGCCTGATTGCTGAGGCCTTGCGCGACCAATTGCAGCACCTCCAGCTCACGCTCGGTCAGCGGCTCGGGCGTCGGCGGACTGCCTACCGGATGGCTTAACTCCTCCAATACCTTACGGGCGATGCTGGGGTGAAGGAAAGGCTCGCCGCGATAGATATTCTTGATGGCCGCGATCAGATCTTCAGGCTCAGAATCTTTCAATAAATAGCCCAGTGCGCCGGCCTTGATGGCCGGAAAGACTTTGTCATCCGCCACGAAACTGGTCAGAGCCAGGATGCGCGCTTTGGGCTGGCGGGCGATGATCTGGCGGATGGCTTCGATCCCATCCAGGCGCGGCATGACCAGGTCCATCAGGATCACGTCCGGTTGAAGAGCTTCGGCTTGCTTGACGGCTTCCACACCGTCGGCAGCTTCGCCGATCACTTCCATGCCTTTCACTTCAGCCAGCAAAGCCCGTACACCTTTACGGACGATGCCCTGATCATCAACAATTAAGAGCCGAATGGGTTTTGTGGTCATCAATAATTCCTCTTGATGCAAGCACTACAACAGACAATTTCGTCGTATAGAACGATCCTTGCAATGATGGTTATAGATGGATGACGATATTCAACTTCGTCCCGGTTTCCGGAGAACTCTCGATCGAAAGGGTTCCATCCATTTTGCGGACGCGTTCCTTGATCCCGCGCAGCCCCATGCCGCCGTAACCATCGGCAGCTGAGGGGTCGAAGCCTTTCCCATCATCGCTTAATTCCAGACGAACACTCCCCTCGGAGTACAGTAGATCAATTTTCACACTCCTGGCCTGGGCATGTTTGACCGCGTTGTTGAGACCCTCCTGGGCGATCCTGTAAAGCTCTTCTTCGATGGAAAGCGGTAACCGCTGCTCTCCTTCCACATTTATCTCGGTCTTTAGTCCGGAGCGGCTTTCCACGGAGGCTAGGCGGGCCTGCAAGGCCGCCACCAGGCCCTCTTTTTCCAGGATGGAAGGGTGCAGTTCAAATACCAACAAGCGCATTTCCAGGAGAGCTTCCCGGGTCATCTCCCGCAATTTCTTCAAGTTTTCAAGGGTGACCTCTTTTTTACCGGCAGTAAGGGCCCGGCGGGCGGCCTCGGCATAGAGATTGACGCTGTAAAGGGCCTGAGTAACCGAATCATGAAGCTCGCGCGACAATCTCTGCCGTTCTTCCATCACGGCCATGTGCTCCACCTGCTGATGGAGCTGGGTCTGGTCGATAACGATGGCGGCCTGGTCAGCGAAGAGAGTGATGATGCGCACGTCCTCCTTGGTAAAACCTCCGACTTTATTGATCACGTCCAGAACGCCAATGATGGTGGACTCAACTTTCAGCGGAGCTGCCAGCAAGGATTTGATGCCGCGGTCGCGCAGGTAATCCAGGTTGATGTTGGCCACGTCATTGAAAAGCGTCGGTTCTCCCGACAGGACCGCTTGTCCGGCCAACGACCCCTGGATGGGCAGACGGTCCATGGCGGATAATATTTCCCCGACCGCGCTGGTAATTTGCAGCGAGCCGTTCTGATCCAGGAGCAGAACGGCACTCCCGGTCGCGTCGGTTAAATTCAAGGCTTCATTGCAAATGATCTCCAATACCTCCTTCAAGCTGTTCTTGCGCAGCAGGCTGGTTGTGACGCGTTGTACACCCTGGCTTTCCGCCAGTCTCTGACGTGTCTCTCCATAAAGCCGGGCATTCTCCACTGCCAAGGCGACGGAATTTGCCACCCCGCTGGCCAGTTCCACCTCTTCCTGGGTGATGACGTACTTTTCTCCGAGGGTATAGTTCAAGGCTATTCCCAATACGCGCCCGCTCAAGCGGATGGGCACGACCAGCATCGTGCGGATATCCATGGGTGGGAGAATTTGGTGGTTCACGCGCGGATCCGACCTGGCATCCTCGCAAAGCACGGCTTTCTTGCCTTCCAATGCTTCATTTACAAGTGGGAATTCCTGTGGAGGAATTTGCAGGTGATCAAGTGATTCCATCTGCATACGGCTCAAGCTTTTTGTCCCCGCGTGGCGGATGAGGATACTTTTTTCGTCGTCCATCAAGTAAATCCCGCAATGCGGCATGCCAGTGGCGAAAGCGAGAGTCTCGGCGATCCTTTCCAAGACCAGATCCAGTTCCAGGGAACCACTGGCCATTTGGACGGAACGCAACATCAAGTCCGTCCGCTCTTGTGATTTGCGCAGTTCGGCATTGGATTGGCTTAAATCTTCCACGACCCGCTCGTGGATGACGATCTCATCGATCAGGGCTTGTTTGGCTTTGGCAAGCTCTTTGGCCAGCTGCTGCATTTCTTCAGATTCTATTTTGGCCTTACGCAAATCTGCCTCTGCTTGACCAGATCAGAAAGGGAAAAATATCACTTCGTCTTTAATGATACTGTAAAAGTCGTCCCTTCGCCTACTTTACTTGTGACCCCCACCTGGCCTCCAAAATCGTCTATATATTGTTTGACGATGCTTAAGCCAAGCCCTGTTCCAGTGATGCCGGATAGATGGGCATTCTTGGCTCTGAAGAATTCATCCCAGATATGAGGAATGTCTTCTGCGGGGATGCCAATCCCATCGTCAGATACGCTGATCATAACTTCCCCCGGTTTTTTTTGAATACCAATTTGGACCGTCCCACCATGTTTCGAATATTTGATCGCATTACCAATCAAATTTCTAATGACCGTAATCAGCCCTTTTTCTGTTGCCATGACCGTGATGGATTTGCTGGGAGCCGTGAATTTGACGGTAACTTGCTGGCTTTTCGCCTCTTCGTCAAAACTTTCTATGACCTGGTGCATGAGCGGTTGTAGTTGGATTTGTTCCAGCGGCTGGTCAATGTCAATCGATTTGCTGGAGGCCAGTGTCAAGATGTCATTGATCATGATCAACAGGTAATCCAGCCTGATCTCCACCCTGGACAACAAATCAAATTGCTGCTGCTTGAGTTCCCCGGCCAGGCCGTGCAAGAGCGTGCGGACGAGGCTCTGAGCGCCGCTCACAGGCGAGCGCAGTTCATGCGCCATCATGAGCAGGAAAGAAGACTTAAACTCATTCAACTTTTCAGCTTCATCCCTGGCGCGGGTCATTTCGGCCTTTTCATGTTCGATGGCCTGAAGGCGCCTGGCTTCCAGAGTTAATCGCCGTTTCTCCAATCCCTGGTTGACCGTGAGTGAGAGAAGGTCGGCCGTGAAAGGTTTGGATATAAAATTGTAGGCCCCTTTTTTGATCCCATCCACTGCGAGTTCAACGGTGGCGTAACCGGTAATGATGATGGGAACAGTTTCGGGATCGCGTTCCAGGATCGGTTTCAGCAGGTCGATGCCTTTACCATCCGGCAGCATTACATCGAGCAATACCAGGTCGTAGTCACTTTCCTGGATCTTGCCGACCCCATCCTGGAAATTCTCCGCCGTTTCCACGGTAAACCCCTGCGGCTGCAATACCCGGCAACAACCCTGGCGGATGCCTGCTTCGTCGTCGATGATCAAAATCCTGCCTTTTTTATCCATACTCCTCCGGGAGATCAGCCTATCAAATCCTTCGACGAAGCGATCTGGTTTGAGCCTCCATCAGGCTGGCAAATGGGCAATGTCATTATCACAGTGGTGCCCTGGCCGACCTGGCTCTGGATGGCTATTTGTCCATGGTGTATCTTGATGATCCCGTACACGATGGAAAGTCCCAAGCCTGTGCCTTTGCCGGCCGGTTTGGTTGTAAAAAAGGGCGTGAAAATCTTGGTTAAATTCTCCGGCGAAATGCCGGAACCTGTATCGGAGACCTTGATCTCTACAGATTTAGGTTCAACAGGGCTAATAGAAACGGTGATCGCACCGGCGTTTTCAATTGCATAAGCCGAATTATTGAATAGGTTTACAAAAACTTGCTGTAATTGGGCTGCATCCGCCTGGATCAAGGGGATAGCCGGATCGAACTGGCAGTTAATCTCTATCGTCTCGAAACGCGGGCGGGTACGGACCTTGCGAATTACTTCGTCCAAGATAGAGCGTAAGTCCACCTCTTGAGGCTGGATCTCATGCTGGCGGGCAAAGTTCAACAGGTCGGCCACGATGGTCTTGCAGCGATGGACTTCACTAATGATCATTTTCAGATCTTCCTTGCGCGGGTCGCCTTCCGGAGCCTCTTTGAACATCATATCTGAGTATAACAAGATCGTTCCCAAGGGGTTATTGAGCTCGTGCGCAACCCCGGCTGCCAGTTGACCGACTGAAGCCAGTTTTGCCTGTTGCAGAAGTTCTCTCTCGGATTTACTCAATGTTTCTACCATAGTATTGAATGACCGCCCCAAAAGGGCAATTTCACCTTTTCCATTGGATTCAACCCGCACATTCATATCGCCTTTGGCCAGGCGCTGGTTTGCTTCCACCAGCAATGCGATTGGCCGGGTGATCAAGCGTGCGATGGGGATTGCGATGACCGCCGCAACCAGGATGCAAATAAAAGCGATCCAGGCCGCGCGGGTATTGAAAGCCTTTATCAAACTATCGAAGATGGTTTCACGGACACCCACATACATCATTCCAACCACATTGTTGCGAAAATCCTGCAAGGGTTCATAACTGCCAATATACCAATTGTTGACCACGAAAACGCGGCCGCTATAATTCTCTCCCTGTACCAGCACCTTCTGATAAACATCCTGTGAAACCCTAGTTCCGACTGCCCGCAGGCCATTCTCGCCGGCAACGTTGGTAGAAACTCTTAAGTCGCCGAGAAAGACCGTCATCGTTTCGACTTTCGCCTGATTCTTAATATAATCCACCAGGGTGAAATCATTATTGAAAAGATAGGCGGACAGGACCACTCCACCGGGTTTTCCGCTTACACTTGGCAACGGATAAATGCCCAGGATGGCCAAACCGGCTGTGCCTTCGCGGCTATCAAAGGGTTTGGGCATGGATTTGGGAGTGTTCTGTGGAACGATGTGGGCTTGTTCTTCCAGGCCAACATCGGCCAGGTATTTAGCCGGTATCACTTCCGTTCCGGTGAGGGATTTTCGGGTGGTCAGGGCCTCGGAGACAATGGGCAACTGGCTCCAATCCCCCCCTGTGGTGGCAAAGCGCGTTGTCCCGTCTGCCGTGATGGAGCGCCCGGTTAATATATGACCGTCGGAATCCAACACCACCACCAGACGAGTTCCATTCAAGAATGGTACAGAAATCATTCGACTGATCACCTGGTCGATCGTCTGGAGGCTTTCTTGAACTCCAATCAAAGCCGTCGGCAAATATGCCACCGTTTGAGTATCCAATGCCACGAATTGACTGATACTGATCACGTCGTTCGTTTTTTGCTGGTAGTAGCCATTGGCCAGGTCCAGGTCGCGACCCAGCCGGTCCGTTTGGGCATTCAACAGGTATTCATTGATCAACCTGGAAGTGACCAATGCATTAAGGCCGACTGCCAAAACCACCACCAATACGAAGGAGGCGATCAAGACATTTAATAAACGACCGCCGAACGGCAATTGGAATAAACGTTTCATGCGTTTAGACTCCGCACATTGACTTAGCCGGTACCAAAGAAATGACTACAGCCGCCTGGCCAGTTTCACGGGTCAGGCCTCGTTCCCGCAGGTGCGGGATGACTTTTTGGCCGTCAGGATTTCTTGCGTCCCAGCACCCAGGCAACCTTTTTCTTCAGGTCATCCGGATCGATCGGCTTGTCCACGAACAGATCCACCGGCAGGTAATCGATATCCGGTTCATAGCGCATAGGAGTAGTGCTATGGATGGCGGTGAGCATCAAGATGGGGATATCTTTGAATTGTTTCAGGTCGGAAGCCGGATCGGGGCTGTGCAATTTAAGCGCCAGCTGGAAACCTTCCGTATGTGTCTCCATCATGACATCCAGGATGAGCATTTCAGGACGTTCTGATTTGATCATCTCCAGGCCTGCTTTTCCGCTGTTGGCGGATATGACCTGATGACCAGCGCTTTCGAGTGTCAGGCGTACAGCCGTCTGGATATCAGGATCGTCATCTATAACAAGGATTTTAGCCATATTCATTTCCTTTCAAGAAATAGGGTTGATGGATTTCTATTTGATCTTCACTTTTTTCCAGGATCTCACAAATGTCCCGGGCGATACCTTCGGCGGCTTGCCGGACCCTGGGACTGAGCGGTTCGCCGACCTGGCACTGCGCCGGTTGAATTCCGAGCAAAGCCACCTCGCATTTCAATTCGGCCGTCAGGTAACCGGCCAACAAATGCAGCGGCAAAGTATGCGTGGAGGCGCTGAAACCGGTGGTATCCTGCCAGTTCAGCCAGCCAGTCTGACCGGGTTCCATTTCCATTAGAGCCGCATCCACCAGAAGCACCAGGTCCGGCCCATAGCGGCGAAGCGTCCCGGTGAAATTTTCAGGTGCAGGACCACCTTGAACCGCCAGCAGACGTTCCCCGGCAGGGATCAATTCGCCCAGACGGGCGGCCACCCACACGCCAACGGCATCATCGCCATACAACTCGTGTCCCACCCCAAGTACTGCCAGGCGTGGGGCGCAATCAGGCTTTTTCAGACGTTTGAGGTCCGTCAGCAAAGCTTCCTGCCAGGACTTTGGTAATATCATCAACATCTCCGAAATTCACAAAAAAAGGTTTTTTATCCAGGGCGGCCAGTTCCCACTGATCGTTGGCCATGCTGAGGGAACCTTGCCGGCAGGTTTCCACACATTGACCGCAGAATATGCACAGGTCCGGACGGTAGGAAAAAACAAAGCGTTTTGCTTTCCGGTCCAAAATAGTCACGTGAATGGCTTTGGCCGGGCAATCCATCGCACAAAGCCCACAGCCGGTGCAAGCTTGCTGATTCCATTCCAGAAAACTGCGCAAACGGGGAGGGTTGCGCTGGCGCACGGTCGGGTAATTTTCAGTCGCCGGCCGGCGGAATAATGCGCGGGATATGTCAGAAAACATCAAACCGAATTTCATTGGGCTCACATCCTTTTTAACAATAATAAAACCAGCCATTGCAATAATACCAGGATGGTTCCATACCGCCACCACAGGCCCACCGTCTGGTCGATCCGCAGGCGGGTGAAGAGCGCCTGGATGCCAACCAATGTAAGCAGCAATGCCAGAGTTTTGACCAGGAACCAGAATGGGTTGGATACCCCGCCCAGATAAATGGCAGCCACCAGAGTCAGACCTACGATCAGCTCCACGGCCCTGGCGAGGTGGAAGAATGCCAGGCCGCGCCCGCTGTACTCGGTCAGGGCGCCGGCGGAAATTTCCGTGTGGGCTTCGGGGGCATCGAATGGAGGCATTTCCAATTTACCCATTAAACCGATCAGGGCTACGACAAACCCAACCGGCTGGAGCAGGATCAGCCAGTGGCTTTGTGCATACTTTGCAATTGTGCTAATTTGCCAACTTCCCGCCGTCATGGCTGGAATGAGCAAGGCCAGCAAGAAAGGCGCTTCATAAGAGAATACCTGGGTCAAGGTTCGAGTGGCCCCGATCATCGAGAAGCGGTCGAGTGTATTTGTTCCCGCCAGGCCCAGGCAAAGTGTCAGCAGGCTGAGCAGGTAAAGTGTGACGATCAGGTCACCCCCGAAACTATAAGACGGCGCGAGCCCGGCGAGGGGAACATACAGCGCAGCCGTTAAACCACCCGCCAGGGATACCAGAGGCAGACCGATAAACAACAACTTGTTGGCCTTATCGGGGATGATCTCTTCTTTTGCCAACAGCTTGATCGTATCGGCCAGCGGTTGGAACCAACGCGGCCCAACCCGGTTCTGGAACAAGGCCAGGAGCTTCCGGTCAATCCATTCATAGGCCAAGCCGCCCGCCAGCAGGAACAGTCCGCCGGGGAAAACGGCCAGGGAGAGGATCGGCAAGACAGCGTTCATTTCTTCAATTCCTCATAATATTTGATCCCGTGCCGGCGCAGTTCTTCCCAAGTCATAATGCTGGAAGTTTTCTTATCAGCATCTTCAAGCTGAACGGTCCGGTCATTACAGGAGAAGCACGGATCGATGCCCGCCAGGATCATCGGCACATCGGCCAGTTGGTGACCGACCGCCAACTTGATGACCGAAGTCATGTTGCAAATGGTGGGTGTACGCACCTTAACGCGTTCCGGCTTATCCGTGCCGTTGCTTTTGATGAAATAAAAAAGCTCTCCACGAGGCGCTTCCACCCGCACAACTGCCTCACCGGCCGGGATGCGGCGGGGGAGCCGCACCGATAATTCGCTTTCGGGAAGATCGGCCAGGATTTGGCGGATAAGGCGGAAACTCTCGAACAATTCATTTACGCGCACCGCGAAACGCGCTTCCAGATCACCACGCGTATCCAGGGCCATGTTAACCGGATACTGCGCATAGGCAGCATAAGGTGATTCCACCCGGATATCCCTGGTTACGTTCGAGGCGCGAGCAGTCGGACCGAGCGCCCCCATCACCTCTGCCTGCGAGCGGGACATGACGGCAATCCCGCGAGTCCGCTGCAGGAACATCGAATCATTGCTCAACACATTAAAATAATGGCGGGTACGTCCTTCAAGGAAATCCAGGCCTCCCATGATGGCAGATTTTTGTTCCTTGTCAATATCGCATTTCACTCCGCCCAATACATTGGCTGAATAATTGACCCGGTTCCCGGTCAGTCTTTCGAGCAGGTCCATCACCGTCTCGCGGTCACGCCATGAATACATGAAGAGCGTGTCGAAACCGGCCTCATGGGCAGATACACCGATCCAGAGAAAATGACTGTGGATACGTTCAAGCTCGGCTACCAGCACACGGATGGCCTGTGCACGCGGGGGAGCTTCCACATTGGCCAATTTTTCCACGGCCAGGCAATAGGCGGTGGCGTGAATGTGGGAACAGATCCCGCAGATCCTCTCCAGCAGGTAAAGATCCTGGGTATAGTTGCGCTGCTCGGTGGCTTTTTCGATGCCGCGGTGGGCGTATCCCAACCGTACATAAGCTTTGGTAACGATCTCTCCGTCCACAGTGAATTGGAAACTTCCCGGCTCCTTCAAGGCTGGGTGCTGAGGGCCGATTGAAATCGTAAAGCGTTCGGGTTCATTTTTAGTGGCCATTAATCTCATTCCTGTCCATTGGCTGAAAGCATTTTGGGGTCAAAATCTTTCCGCATTGGGTAAACGCCATCCGGCCAATCATCGGGTAAATACAGGCGGTCCGGTGTGTTTAATCCGACCATTTCGATACCAAACATTTCGCGCAATTCACGTTCAAAGCTTTCCGCGCCCGGGACAACCTCACACAGACTGGGAAGAGTGCCGCCGTTCTTAGGCACGTGCACCCGTAGAGCGATGACGGCATCTCCCGGGCAAAAATAATAAATGACTTCCATGTCGGTAAACTCAAGACCCGGGTCGAGGCAGACAATGGCAGAGAGGTAGCCCAACCGTTTCACCCGCAATGCGACGATGATCGGGACCAATTCCTGCAACAAATTCACTTTCACGTCCAGCTGCTTTGGGTTGGGGCGGGATGTCTCCGTAGCCCAATCCCAGGAGCTTACAATGCCGGTTGCAAGGGCCAGGATTTCTTCGGTATTCATGCCAATTCCTTTTTCACGTCCAACACTTTGGGTTGTGTTGCTGGAGCAGGGGAGGACAGACTGCTCAATAATTTCACCACCCCATCTATGATCGCTTCGGGTCGAGGCGGGCAGCCGGGGATGTACGCATTCACCGGGATCACATTATCGATGCCATTCATGACATTGTAACATCCCTCGAAAACACCACCCGAAAGAGCGCAGGAACCAATGGCTACAACGAACTTTGGCTCCGGCATTTGCTCGTAGATGCGCAGGAGCCGCTCACGCGCCTGGCGGGTAACAGGGCCGGTGCAAAGCAATATATCTGCCTGACGCGGGCTGGCTTGAAGCTTGATGCCGAACCGTTCCACATCAAAACGCGGGGTCAATGTAGCCAGGATCTCGATATCACAGCCGTTGCAGGAACCGCTGTTGAAATGCAATACCCAGGGCGAATTCACGCGGGCCCATTTTTTTAATCCATTCATGGTTGCTTGCACGAGATTCTGATTTTGTTTCATCGTAAGCTCCGTTTATCCTAAAATTAATGCCAGTAAAGCTACCACCAGACCGAGCAAGTAGATGATCGTTACGGAAGAAGTGCCGCCTGTGCCCAAAACAAGGATGCCCAGGTGGAGGACAGCAAAGAACAACGCCACAATAAAGAACGGACGGTATCCCGGGGCTGCCAGGCGCGTAGGAGGCGCTTCGCCGCTCGAGTAAGTGCTTGATTTGAACGCCGAGGCGGCCTTGGATTTGCCTGCCAGCCGTTTACCAAAAAGGGAAAGGAGCAATGCCAGCAGCAAGTAGACCAGGAAAGCGATGGGGGGGGTGAGGAGGATTTGCATCGTTTATCCTATAGTTAGTGACCCAGGCTGGCCAATATCACCTGGCCTGCCGGGACGGTCAGCCAGTTCATCAGGCTGGGCCAGAATCCAATAACGATCACGCCCAACCCCAGAACCACCAGAGGGAGGCTCATAGCCAACGGCAGGCGTTTGCCCTGGCGGACCCGGGGGGAAGCCTCCAAACGGTACATGGCATTGACCAGCGGAGCATAATATGCCAGGGAAAGGACGCTGTTCAAAGCTGCAAAAATGACAGCCAGTTCGATCCACAAGTCTTTTGTCTGAAAGCCGGCAGCAAAGATCTGCCACTTGGACATGAAACCCGCCAGAGGCGGCAGTCCGCCCAGCGCCAGTACTGCAATGCTCAAGCTAAAAGCCACCATCGGGTAACGCCGGGATGCCCCGGCCAGGTCTGGGATGGTCAGCGGCTCATGGTCGCCGGCTCGAATATGCAGTGTATAAAGCAATGCTCCAGCCGACAGGAAAGCCAATCCCTTCATCAGGGCGTGGTTGAACAGGTGGAACAGGCTGCCTTGTGCGCCGGCGGCGTTTCCACTGTAGAAGGTTATCCCCAAGCCCAGCAGCATGTATCCTACCTGCGTTACGCTGGAATAAGCCAGCAGCCGTTTGACCTGCGTTTGCCTGAGCGCCATCAGGTTACCAACGATCATATTGATGGAACCGAAGCAGATCAAGAGGACTGGCCAGGAAAGGCTCACGGAGAACAATGCGCCCAGGGAGCGCATCATGGCGATAAGACCCGCCTCAATGACCACGCCTGAAAGCATGGCGCTGATCCCGCTGGGGGCCTGCGAGTGAGCGTCCGGCAGCCAGGTATGCAAAGGAACCAGGGCAGCCTTGACGCCGAAACCGATGATGAACAAAGCTCCGGCAGCCAGGAACAGCGGGGAATGACCGGCTGATATCCGAATTTGGGCAAGTTCCAGCGAACCGGAGGCCGCCAGCACCAACCCGATCCCCACGACGATCAGGACCGAACCGGCTGCGCTCTGCACCAGGTACTTGACCCCTGCTTCCAGCGAAGCCGGGCGTTCCCGGTAGAATGACACCAGTAAGTACGAAGTTACTGCCATGGCCTCGAACCAGATCCACAAGTTGAACAGATCGGTGGCGCAGCCCAGGCCAATGATCATGCTGATCATCAATACCAGCATGGCATAGAATTTCTCCTGCCCGCTCTCCCGTGAGAGATACGGACCGGAATAGAGGACAACGAATGTGCCCAGACCCAGCGTAACGGCAGCCAATAACAAGCTCAGACCGTCCATCTGCAGGCTGACCGAGCCGAGGGTGTAAATCAGGTCTTTACCATTCGCAAGGTCGATTGTTGCGAAAATAAAGGGGATCCATGAGAGGACCAACGCCAAAAGCGCCAACAGGTAAGGCACGCGCCAGTATCCGGGCTGCTTAAACAACCTTCCGCCCAGGTAAATGAATGGCGAGGCCAGCAGAGGCAACAGAATGATCCAAAGGAATGCAGAGATACCCATCAGGCGCCTCGCACCAGGACAAGCAAAATAATAACTAATCCGGCCAGAATGCCGGCGATATTCCAGTTCAATTGACCGGTCTGAGTGGGTTGAAGCGCAGCGGCTGTCCGCCTGGTCAGATCCACGACCTGTTGATTGAACCATTCGAAACCCAACCCTGAGGCGACCACGGGCTTGACCGCCCGAGATACTTTCACAAGCCCGAGCGCGCTGGGTCCACAACCCGAATCCAATGGCGATCACTCCGAGGGTGATCCAGGTGGGCGGGGCCAGGAATATCTTTTGGACAATCTCCTGGGTCGTTTCTGCCACCACGTGATGGAAGGGCAGGGTTTTTTCGAATATGCGACCCAGCCCTCCGGCCAGAAGCCACGTGGTCAATGTGCCCACTGCTAGTAGCACCAGGGAGACTCGCATGGCCGGCATACCATCATGGGCGGGGTCCGCCCCGCGGCGTTCACCATAGAAAACCAACCATACCAGGCGCAGGCTATAAAGAGCTGTGATGCCCACGCAGACGAGCATGACAATGTATGCCCACAAAGGACCGTCCGCCAGCCCACCTTCCAGGATCAGATCCTTGCTGAAAAAGCCATTTGCTAGAGGCAGCCCCACCAGTCCAAGCGAACCGATGATAAAGACTGCCCGGACGAAAGGCATTTTCTTCCCAAGTCCGCCCATACTGCGCAGGTCGCGCGTGCCCAGGGCTGTGATGATGGCTCCAGCGCCGAGGAAGAGCAGGGCTTTGAAAATTGCATGGCTGAGCAGGTGGAATTGACTGGCAAAGATAGAACCGGTCCCAACCGCGTAGACCATAAAGCCCAGCTGGCTCACGGTCGAATAGGCCAGGACACGCTTGATATCGTCGGCGGCCACCGCCATGATGCCTGCCAGGAGGGCGGAGAGTAGGCCAACTACAGTCACGGCGGTCCGCCAGCCGGGCACGGCTTCGAAGGCCGGGTAGAAACGGGCCAGCAGATAAACACCCGCGTTCACCATAGTGGCGGCATGAATAAGGGCGGTCACAGGAGTAGGAGCTTCCATGGCATCCGGCAGCCAGGAATGAAGAGGCACCTGGGCTGACTTGGCGGCTGCGGCGACCAGGAAGCCGAAGGCCATCGCACTCAAAACTCCCGCAGGCAGGCTGTGCGCCTGGGCCAGAAAACTGCTGATCTGAGTATTGCCCAGATAAGCATAGATCAGGAGGGCACCTGCCAGCAAGCCGACCCCACCGAGTTGGGTCATGATCAGGGCTTTGATGCCTCCAGCTACAGCTTTGGGGTCGTCGTTGTGGAAAGAGATCAATGCATATGAACAAAGAGCCGTGATCTCCCAGAAAACAAAGGTAAATAGCAGATTGCCCGAGAGACCCAGGCCTGCCATAGCACCGATGAAGAAGAGGATCAGGGCATAATAGCGAGCCAATTGTTCTTCATGATGCTGCATGTAATTGATGGAGAAGATGACAGCCAGGCTGCCAACTACTGTGGCGATGGCTGCGATCAAGACTCCCAAACCATCTGCAACCAGCGTGAAATCCCCAAAGATGCCACCAATGGGGATACTTACTGCAACTTTACCAGATGCCAGAGGGAGCATGCCCAGGGCGGTTAACCCGGAAGCGGATGCAAAAATAACCGCCAGGGTATGCAGGGCATGGGAGTGCCGGTCACCCACCAGCCAGATACAGGCTGCCCCCAACCAGGGAAGACCGATAGTCACCAATAAAAGCCAACTCAACATGATCAGCCTCTCAGACTTGAAAGGTCGCGTACATCCAGGGTTCCCAGATGCCGACGGATCTGCACCCCCAGAGCGATGCCGATCACCGCGACAACGGTATCAGCCACGATGACGGTGACCGCCAGGCTTTGGCCCAGGTTGACCTGACCAATGACACTGCCTGCCGCGACCAATCCCAACACGGCGGCCTTGACCAGGATCTGCAAGGCCACCACTGTTTTAATCATATTGCGACAGACCAGCAGGCCGTAAAAACCCGCACCGAGCAGGCCGACCACACCGATCAGAGCAATGGTCAATGGAGAAAGGGTCATTTTAGATCCGCCTCATTTCCCGATAACTGTCCTTCCATGGCCTGGAGTTCGCGATCACGCTCTGCCACTACTTCCTGGGCTGCAGATCCTTCCAAGGGCGGCTTGACTTCTGCCAGTAAGCCCAACAACCCGAGCACACCGGAGAAGATCAAGACCACCTGCACCAGCACATCCAGGCTGCGTTGATGCCAGAGGACATCGTTTAAATTGCTTTCCGCGCCGCTCAACGCAAGTATATTATTTGAGGCCGGTAGGAGGAACCAACCCAAAAGGAGTACAAACAATATGGAGATGCCGATGAACATGGGCCATGGAATAACCGGTTTCATGTCCACGGGATCATCACCGGCAATACTGATAGCGAAAACGAACAAGACTGTCACCAAGCCGGCGCCTACGCTCAACTCAATCACGGCTACCTGTCGTGCCCCATATAGATATAAAACAATCGATATTAATGCGCTTACACCGGCCAACCAAATGGCCGAAGTAAGCATTCGCCTCGCCCGGATCGCCCCGATCGAGAAAGCGATCGCGAGGAGCAGAAGTAACAAGACCAGCATCGACTATTCCTCTTCCTGCTAAGAATTGGTCAGAACCGCGACCTCATTCTTTTGTCCTTCCAAGTAAGCCTCAAGCGATACACCATAAAACTCTGCCATACTCTTCGGGTCGTCTGTTTTTACCTTGGCCCATTTAGCCCGGGCAATATCACCGAACAAGTTAAAGCGGCCATTATAAACACTGCCATCCGGCATGATGGAACCGAACAATTCATTGAGACTGGATAATTGTTCATCGGACAGGTTCTGGGCGCCGCGTAAATTGACCTTGTACAGATCTGCATTGGTGAGATCGGTGCCTTTCAGGTTGGCGCCGCGCAGGCTGGCGCGATTGAGTTTGGCCGCCTGGAACTTCGCATCGGTGAGGTCCGCCTCATCGAGAGTTGCCTGATGGAGGTCGACATAGCAAAGATCTGCTCCTTTCAGGTCCGCTCCTGCGAGGATTGCCTGGCACAAGGCGATCCCGCGCAAGGAGCCATCTGAAAGCAGACCGCACTTGTGTAGATCCTCGACGGCTTTCAATACACTTTTGTTATCCAGGCTTTGTAATTTATTGATCAATTCTATTTTTGAGATCATTGGGTCCTCCGGTCAGGTTTTCTAAGCATAGGATACACCTTGCCAGCCTGGCTGTCATCAGAAGGTCGTGGATTTCTCTCTCCACATTTTGAGTAGATAGATCGCCTTTGCTAAATCTTTCTTACCCGGGCAACAAAATTGCCGCCAGACTGAGTGTCTTGGCGGCAACTTCCCATTCGTTGATCACTGAACACTTTTCTTAATCCTGGTTGTCAATCTTCAATTTCAGAAAATGCGTGGCGCATGAGATACAGGGGTCATATGATCGCACCAGGTGTTCGGCTGTTAAGGTGGCCTGGTCCTGCGGCATTTCCACCAACCTGGGCGCCAGTGCGAGCAGATCCTCCTCAATACGAGGCAGGTTTTGCGCAGTCGGCGGGGTGATCTTGGCAAACTTTATCCGGCCCTGGTCATCGATTTTGTAGCGATGATAAAGCAATCCGCGTGGAGCTTCACTGGCGCCGGCGCCTTCACCGGCCTGGAGCTTAAGCTCCGTGTGCGCCGGACCGGTGGGGTCGTATGCCCGCACGAGTTGGATGGCTTCTTCGTAAGATTGGACCAACTCGATGGCGCGGGCGATCAGGCTCTTGTAAGGATTAGTGAGCGGCAACTTGATCCCGGATTCCTGCAAGGCTTTCTTGGCCGCCGGAAGCAGTTGCTGGTGGTTCAGATTCAGGCGGGCCAGCGGACCGACTATGTAGTTGCCACCTTCTTTGGTATGGCCGTGGAGGGCATTCGAATGCCGTACATGTTCTTCGAGGTAACGCGTCTCATAGTCTGAAACCGAGAGTTTGCTGCCCCTGGACGACCAGATCTCGCCCTTGATGATGCCATACTCATCCGGGTGGTGGGTGGCCACAAATTCGTAATCGATCTCCAGGTCTGGATAAGGCAAGGTCACAGCCCATTTAACGCATTCTTTGGCAGCTTCCAGCCCCCATTCCAATTCCGGCAGCAGAGCCTTGAGCGGGGCGGCATCCGGCCAGCGGTAAAACCCGCCGACACAGGCATTCACCGGATGGACCGAGCGACCCCCAATGGAACTCAGGATCGCATTACCGATTTTCTTCATGCGCAAAGCGTTCTTGACCACTTCCGGAGCAATGGCTGCCAGGTCGAGGGCGGAAGGCACTCCCAGCAGGTCAGGAGCTTGCAACAGGTAAATGTGCAGGGCGTGGCTCTCGATGAACTCGCCAGCGTACATCAAGCGGCGCAAAGCATAAGTCTGGGGGGCGACTTCGATGCCGAGGGCATTTTCCAGGGCAGTCACCGAACTCATCTGGTATGCCACGGGGCAGATACCACAGATGCGGGCGGTGATATCGGGGACATCCTGAAGGAAGCGGTCCACCAGAAAACCTTCGAAGAAACGCGGCGGCTCGTATATATCCAGGCGGATTTCAACAGCCTTTCCGTCTTTCAAACCAATATATAAACCGCCTTCGCCTTCCACGCGTGCCAGGGCGGGAACTTCGATCGTCTTCATTTGTTCTCCTTGTCTACGGAGAGTTTAAGGGCCTCATCGGCCGCGGCCGTGAATGCAGGAGCGTGACAACTGATGCCGCGCAATAGATTGGCGGTCTCGTTGGGGTAACGGTCGCGCGGAGTCATCCCTTTCACCAGGGCGCTGAAATTGCTCCAGCTGGAGGGTCCGAAACAACCGTAGCAGCCGCGTCCATTGGCCGGGCAGAGGGCTCCGCAGCCGCTGTGGACGACCGGCCCGAGGCAGGGGATCCCCTGCGCTACCACCACGCAAACCGCACCGCGGCGTTTGCATTCCAGGCACACCGGGCTGGGGGGAAAGTTTGGCCGGCGATTCATCAATAGAGCGGAAATGACTTCCACCACCAGATATTTGTTTACCGGACAGCCCCAGATCACCATATCCACGGGGACGTTCTCGGCAATGGAAGTGGATTTATCCAGGTAGTGCAGGTATTCCGGGTGGGCGTAAACGGTTTTGGCATATTCATCCGCGTTAGCGAAGTTGCGCAGGGCTTGTATGCCCCCGGCCGTTGCACAGGTACCCAGGGCGATGAGGAACTTGCAATCTGCACGGACATCTTTGATCCGCTCGGCTTCATGGGGAGTGGTGATGGAACCTTCGACGAGGCCAATGTCATACGGACCGGCTTTCACTGTGCGGGTGGCTTCGAGGAAATAGGAAAAGTCCACCGCCGAGGCCAGATCGAGCAGTTCATCTTCCAGGTTGAGCAAAGAAAGCTGGCAGCCGTCGCAGGAAGAGAATTTGTAAACTGCCACTTTCGGCTTGGGTTGTGATTTGGGTGTGAGGGTCATTTAAAACTCCTCCACATTAAAGAAGGATTCGAGACGGTTGAACGAAAAGACCGGACCATCCTTGCAGATGAAATAGGGGCCCATCTGGCAATGCCCGCAAAATCCCTGGCCGCATTTCATGTTGCGTTCGAGCGAAACATAAATATGTTCAGATGGGATCCGCCGGGCCAAGGCTTCATAAATGACGAACCGCATCATGATTTCCGGGCCACAGGTCATTACCGCGGTCTTGTGAGGGTCCACCCGGAAGTGATAGAACAACATGGGCACAACGCCAATTCGACCTGTCCAGGTATCGTCGCCGCGGTCGACCGTCACTTGCACGTCGATATCGGCTTTCTTCCAGGCCTCGTATTCGTTCGGATACATCAGGTCCTTGGACGAGCGAGCTCCGTAAAGCAGCGTGACCTTGCCGTATTTGGCGCGATCGCTGATGATGGAATAGATGGCTCCGCGCAGAGGCGGCAGGCCAATACCTCCGCAGGCGATGACCACATCCATTCCCTGCATGGCTTCCAGCGGCCAGGAAGTGCCGAATGGGCCGCGCAACCCGACCACGTCGCCAACTTTTAACCGGCTGGTGGCTTTGGTTACATTGCCCACGTGGCGGATGGTATGGATGACCAGGCCGTTCGCGCTCGCCACATCAGAACTCATGGAGATGGCGGATTCGCCGTAGCCGGGCACGTACAGCATATTGAACTGGCCCGGTTCCCAGCGATAGCGCTGCTGGATCTCGGGGTCGGTCAACTTGAGTGCAAAGGTGGTGACGCCTTCTGCTTCAGGGGTGATTTTGGTGATTTCCGCCCAGGCCGGCAGGAGTAATTTTTCGGCATATCCGGCGCTGTGGGTGATCGTATCGATCATGGTGGTCGTCATGAATTCACCTCCTTGCGGATGGCGGCTACTTCTTCAGTGATGTCGATCCCCACAGGGCACCAGGTGATACAGCGACCGCAGCCCACGCAGCCCAACACATTAAATTGACCTTTCCAAGTGGCCATTTTATGGGTCAACCACTGGCGGTAGCGCGAGCGGATGTTGGGACGGGTATTTCCGCCAAAGACCGTCGAATAGTTTGGATTGAAGCAGGTATCCCACACCCTTTCGCGACTGGTGGACTTGCCCAGTACATCCACCTGGTCGGTGGCGTCCCAGCAGAAGCAAGTCGGGCAGACCTGGGTACAGTTGCCACACGACAAACAGCGTTTGGCCACCTCGCTCCAGCGTTCAGCGTCGAGGTTCCCGGTCAAGAGGTCGGGCAGGTCACTTATCTCCATTTTTCGACCCATCCAGCCTTTGGCCTGTTCAATGGCCTGGTTGGCGGCGGTCTGCACGAAAGCCGATGGCAGCTCGTAAGGCCGGCGGGCGACCAGGCTGAGGCCCAGTTCCGATCCGATTTCCAGCAGGAATTGGTCATCCAGCTCGGTCAGGCACAGGTCAAAGCCGGCCTGGTGACGCGGCCCTGTGCCCATCGAGACACAGAAGCAAGTCGCGTTTGGGTGGAGACAATTGACGGCGAGGATGAATAATCCTTCCCGGCGGGCGCGGTAGATGGGATCGTAGAAATCCTGGCGCAGGAAAGTCCTATCCTGTACCTGGATGGCGGCCAGTTCGCATGCGCGCACCCCGATGAGGGCATAGTGGGGCTGGGGGGTGTCGTTGGCTTCTATCTGCCACTTGCCTTGTTTATAAGCGTTGAAAAGCAAGTGACGCGGCGGAAATAGAAAGTATTTCCAGGAATGCATGGCCGGGATGAAATCGAAGTAGCGCTCTTTGCCAGTCTGGATCAACCTGTAGGCAGCCGGGTTTTGTTCACTGCGGTAGCCGCGCGGCAAATCCTTCAGCCCTTCGATTTCTTTATAAACGACACTTTCATCCTGCACGTGCGGCCCGACGGTCTGAAAGCCATTCGAGCGCAGATCTGCCAGCAGGGCGTCCAATTCCGGTTTGGGAAGCGCGACGGTGCTCCCGATGGTCAGATTCTTTTCATTCATCATTCTTACTCTCCCTCGGCGGTTCCACGAACATATCCAGCAATTGCAGGCGGGTGACCAAAAGCCGGCTGGCGATGACGCCTACCATGCGCCGCATGAATATGTAACCGAAGTCATGGTCTCTTTCGCAAAACTCATTCAATTTTTCCACGTCAGTAGAGATGACGAACCCGTCCATAACGCCAACGGCTCCAGCAGTGCGGGTGCGGATGAAAGGCGTTACCGACGACCAGCCAAAGTTATCCCACTCTTCACAGGTATAGAAGCGCACCTTGCCTCGATGCGGGACGAAAATATCCAATGCAACGCGGCCGCTCAGGACGATGTAGAAGAAGTCCTGCTTGTCTCCTTCGTGGAAAAATACCTCTCCCGCTTTGAAAGGGCGTAAAGTGGAGATTTCGGCAACCTGCCGAATATGTTCAGGCTTAAGTTCCTGGAACCAGGGGATCTTTAGAAGTTCTGCATAAATGTCTTCTGTCGGACTCATGCCCGTAACTCCTTCCTTGTGAAAGTCGTCGTTATTTTAGCACAAGTTACGTTTTTCACAATCCACGTTTTGATGATTTTTCTGCCGGTTTTGACCGGCTGGCGGTTTTTTATCCAATAAATATGCTAAAATCTCCGCCAGTAAATGGTCTCATTGGAAATGGACTGATTGTTGACAACCTTGTTTGGAGCAGATTGAGTTATGAAAAATATCATCCAGTCCGTCAAAGGCACACGCGATTTTTATCCGGAACAAATGGCAATCCGGACCTGGTTATATAACACCGTCCGGCAGGTTTCGGAGTCTTTTGGTTACCAGGAATGGGAAGCGCCCATCCTCGAGACTCTGGACCTGTATGCAGCCAAATCCGGCGAGGAACTGGTCAAGAAGCAGTCGTACGTGTTTACCGACCGGGGAGGCAATGAAATCACGCTACGCCCGGAATTGACTCCCAGCCTGGCGCGCGTGATCGCCCAGAAACAAAATGAACTGGCCTTTCCGGTGCGCTGGTGGTCCTTCGGTCCCTTCTGGCGTTATGAAAAAATGCAGAAAGGCCGCAGCCGGGAGTTTTTCCAATGGAATATCGATCTGCTCGGCGCCAATTCCCCTGAAGCGGACGCCGAACTGGTGGCTATTGCGGCTGGTTTCCTCAAGGCAGTCGGCCTCTCACCAGCGCAAGCGCGAATTTTTGTCAACAACCGCCGCTTCATGAACGCCGAATTCGAGGCCATTGGGATTGCCCCGGAAAAGAGGGGCGATGTCTCTGCCCTGGTGGACCGGCGGGAGAAAATGGAACCGGCCGCCTGGGAGGCTTATGCTTTCGAAACCGGCCTTACTTCAAAGCAATTGGAGGGACTGAAGCGCCTCCTGGCTGACACGGAAGGCTGGCGGAAGTCACCGGAACTGGTGCGCTTGTTCGCCGCATTGGATTCTCTGGGTATGCGGGAATATGTCCAGTTCGATCCGAACATTATGCGCGGATTGCTGTATTACACCGGCACGGTCTTCGAGGCTTTCGACGTGGCCGGCAGCGTGCGCCGCTCTATCCTGGGGGGCGGGCGCTATGACAACCTGTTGGCGGACGTAGGCGGCGAGCCGCTGCCGGCGGTCGGTTTCGCCATGGGGGACGCGGTCATCGGGATCATTTTACAGGAACTTGGTCTTGATCCCGCTCTTCCCACATCACCTGCATCCGTGTTGGTAACCGTTTTTTCTCCCGAATTACTGCCGGCCTCCTTTTCCCTGGCGGCGGAACTGCGTCAGGCGGGCATCAATACGATTTGTTACCCTGAACCGGCCAAGCTGCCGCGCCAGTTCAAGTATGCCGACCGGATGGGCATGAGCGCTGTGGTCGTTATTGGTCCGGATGAGGCTGCGGCGGGGAAGGTTACCCTCAAGAATTTAAAGGATGGCACCCAGGAAGTGCTGCCGCGTGAAAAAGTCGTCGAGGCGGTCAAGCACATCCTTGAAAGCCGATAATGCTGATGGTATAATCCGCCCGCCTGACCGAAATCGTCAGGCTTACGGTGGGCGTAGCTCAATGGCGGAGCGTCTGACTGTGGATCAGAAGGTTGAGGGTTCGACCCCCTTCGCCCACCCCAATATGTGGCAGTAAGCCACACCATAACCCCCATACCTGGGGGTTTTTTGTTTCAGAAATAGTCCATAAAGAACATGTGTTCTTTTTCGTGTTGCTGTCAAATTGCTGTCAATTGTTTATGACTTTGGAAGGTGGACAGGTAAATCGCGCTGATGATCTGTGGCCAAGGTTCTCGAGACCTTGGCCACAGATCTCTTTCGACACACAATCGAGGCAAGATGACAACACGAATTTGGATAAAACTGTATCTTGAAATATTGGATGATGCTGAAGTTGGGACGTTGCCGGAGTTTATCAAGTGGCGTGCCATCGAGCTGTTTCACGTCGCTGGCGAGAACGGCAACGATGGTTCACTACCGCCCATAAAAGAGATGGCGTGGACTCTCCGCCTTTCAGAAGAGCAGGTGATCGAGAGTTAGCGCTCCTTGGCAGAATTCGGGATAGTGAATGAAGCAGAAACGGGGTGGGTGGTAACGCATTTCAAGGAGAGACAGATTTCGGAATCTTATGAGCGTGTTAAGCGTTACAGAGAGCGTTACAGTAACGATCAGTGTAACGAAGAAGTAGCAGAAGGTCTTTCTACTTCTACTTCTACTTCTACTTCTGAATCTGAATCTATTTCTGATTCTGATTCTGGGGAGGGGGTGCAGGGGGAGGGGTTGCCGCACACGCCGGTGGAGGCAATGGTTCATCCGGACGTAAAGGTGTTTTGCACGGTGACTGGTGGGCGGGTGCCAGGGCTGACACAATACCGGCAAGTGATCGATGTGGTCCGGCATTTGCGAAAGTCAAAGGCACTGGATGACCAGGCATTGGCGAGCTTCCTGCTGCCCTACTGGCAGGCATGGTCAGGAAGAAAGAGGCGGGATGGAAAGCCGTATGATCCGGGAAATATCACCTGGCTAACCGAATGGGCAATTAATGGATCTATTCCACGAGCAGGAAAAGATGCAGTGGAGTTTAGAGGGGATGAGGTAATAAAAAGTGTTACGCGGTGGAGAGAAGGGAAAGGATCTTGATATCGAATTAGAAGTAAATGAGATTTCGGTTGACGAAAAAAAACGATGAATAGTATGGGATTGCGATAATCTCTAATTAATGATCATTTTGATGAAGGCAAATCAGGAAGGATTTGAGGTTCAACGTCGCTTTTGATCAGCTGATTTAATACCGGTAGCAATCTATTTACTACGTAATCCATTTTTTCAAGCTCATTTAGATGAGGAGCATATTTCTCTACTATCTTCATGGCCAATTCGATCTGTTGTTGCCGTAAGATAGCTCTTTCTTTTTCAGCATCTGCAAGTATTTTTTCTGCTTGAGCAAGCAAGAGTGTAGCCTCGGCCTCGTTTTTTTTTGCTTGAGACGAAATTAGTTTAGATTGATTACTATCAATTTCTACAGCGGAGAGCTCTCTATTCGCTTTTGCTTGCAAAATAATTATTTCTGCATTCTTATGGTGAATCTCAGCTTGTTTTTCAGCAAGTTCTAGTTTCTTCCTTCTGTCGGCGTTAATGCGAAATGACGGGATAATCAAATCAATTAATGTTTCAAATGCATCATTCACACCTTTCAGATCTATGGTCATCATTCTTTCTTCTCCTGAAATGTGTGAGGGGATTTATTCGAGATATTCTTTGTAGATGCGTCAATTGGTATCCCGTCAGGTATGAATAATCCAATACCCATGTTTGCCTTTCCAGATTTTAGACCTGGAACAATTTCGCTATTATCATCAAATGATATATTTTGGATCCTCAACATTGATGTTGGCTTATTCTGTAATTCATTTATTATTTTTTGAAGGTCAGACAACGCCGTCAAATAAGGGACAATTGATTCCTGTAATAATAAAGGTGTTAACTCTCCAGACAATTTGAGTCTATGCGTATTTTCCTGACCGGATACAGAGGAAACCTCTGCGTGCCCGCCAATTTCTTGCATAATTTTCAAGGCTTGGTCAAAGAGTTTCTTAGCATTGTCGGTCTTACCCATTGCTTCGTAAACTTCTGCTAGATGATAGGAAGCTATTGCGAAATAAAAACGGTCACCCGATCCACGAAATATAGTTAAAGCCTGCTCAAAGCATTTTTGGGCATGGCGTAGGTTACCATTTAACATATAAGATTCTGCGCGGCAAAAAAAGATTCATTCCATGGTCGAATTGTTCTTTGTCCATAACCGCCTCAATAATTTATTGCGATACTGTAATCCATGAAGTACCCAAACCACGGCGAGCAGCTGACTAGCGCATTTATCAATAAACAACTACTATTTCCTTAAAGACCACAACTTATAATAGTATAGAGAAAATCGTGCTTAAAAGCAAGAACCTCCTAAGAAACAAAGTAACCACAGACCAAAAGATCGCCACTATCTGAGAGAAAGACGGCAGAGATGTAACGGCAGAAAGGAACAAAGAGTGCCTAACTTACGAGGAACGACAACTCTGGAAATCGATGATCGGATCAAAACGGAAATTATGGGCTTGGATCAAGTTTCGCCGTCGCCGATTGAAGCGGCTTTGTGAAGGAATGTGCGCAAACATGTCTCGATATTCTTTCCAACAACAGAGTAGTTCGGTCTCCATATGCCAACCACGACATTCACCGATCAAAGCCATCGCAATCAATTCGCTGTCCGAGCATTCCGGCATGGGGCCTGGCCGTTTGAAGAAAGGAGAAATCTCTTTCCAGATGTCATCGACGACAACAAATATCCAGGTGCAAAAATCCTCAAATTCAGTTATCATTTCCTTGTCCTCTGTTTTGAAAGAATAGGTTGTGGTGACCATTTCTTATCATGACAGAGGACAAATTGTCAATTGTTCGGAACTAGCATAACGCCCTAATAAGAAAATGCTGCCATATATTCCAGAGGCTAGGATAATCAAGGTTTTAGTAGAAATACGGTTTTTAATCATAGACACCCCTTCCCCTTGGCACAGCGGCTACGGCTACTTCTACCCTTATTGAATACTGCGTCGCCTGGAAGTGTTTCTTATAAAATTCCAACTACCACGATAATCAAATTTGGAAATGCGCCTCGATCACGAGCGGGAGAGGCGGAGAGATACTAACCATTATCGCGCAATTTTAGAGATGTGGCGCATTCGCGAGTGAGAGAGAGGGGGTAGTCCGCTAGGGGAGATGGTTATTTATTATCAGTGGCAGATACACTTTCCACCCACACGAAGAGGTGACATTGTAGGCCGTTCCATTACTGGTGACGACAATCGTCCCGCACTGATCAGTCCGCCAGACGCGGGCGCCAGAGGCGAGGAGCCGGTTGATCCCAGCGAGATGAGTCGCTGGGACTGCCGATCCCTGCACTAAGAACGCCTGCCCTGCGGGCGGTGCAAGCTGTGCGGGACAGGTGGGGGGCTTGCCTGCACAAAGAACGTGCGGCACAGGTGTGGCCCCCCTCGGCTTGTCGTGTCGGGGGAGGGCGAAATTCTGGAAATGTGGCGCGGGTCTGCGGGCAGGGGAGCATCGAGCTTTCATAGGCTCGATATGGCTGATGCTGGCAGGACGCCAGCTCAGCCGAGCGGGGGAGAGCGAAATTCTGGAGATGTGGCGCGAGTCCGCTAGCGGAGGAGGGGGCTTTCTCAAAGTAAGCTTTCTTCCACCTCGCGCCCCCATCCCCTGACCCTTCCCCCGGCAGGGAGGATGAGAGGGGCGAAATTCGACTACTTTGAAAGGGCCCTGGAGCCGTGACCCACCCAAACATATTGAATTAATGCCATAAAGCTGTACAATGGAATTGGCCTCCCTGCATGTGAGGCCCCGAAAAAAACACCTTCGGGGATTTATCCCATCCGACAACGGTGCCGCTGCGCCTCATAATGATAATCCAGGGTGGAGCTGAAAGGAAAGGAGAGTGGCAAATGAAAAAGTTCCGTTGGTCCGTATTGCTGCTGGAGTTGGCCCTGCTGATGGCCCTCCTGATTCCCCCGGCAGCGGGATTGAGCGCCGTTGAGGATTTTGCCAGGCCGATCGGCAAGTCGGTCGTAATCAGCAACGATGCCAGCCTGGATGAAGTGGATCCTGTCGTGGTCTACAATGGCAAGGCACAGGAATACCTGGTCGTGTTCTGGAATGACCGGCCCGGCAACGATGACATCCGCGCCGAGCGGGTATCCGCGACCGGGAAACCGCTGGGGGGATTCTGGGTCTCGGCCGGGGCGGGCCACGACCGGCGCCATCCGCGCGTGGCTTACAACTGGCCGGATAATCAATACCTGGTGGTCTGGGAGGATTATGTGCAGAGTGCCGGCCTGTATACCATCCAAGGCAGATTGGTGTCGGCGACCGGCGCGTTCGTCTCGGATGAGATGATCCAGGGGATCAGTATCAGCAGTACACCCTCCCTCCCGGCTGTCGCTTATTCCTCAACCTCCGACCGCTACCTGGTGGTCTGGCAAGAGGTGGTGGGCACCCCGCCCACCACCTGGGAAAGCGTCATGGGCCAGCTGGTGAACGGTGACGGCACACTGTATGGGTCCAAGTTCTACATCGGGCAGGATTTGGGCGGGCAGCCCCGCCACCGACCGGACATCGTTTACAACCGCGGGCGCAACGACTTCCTGGTGATCTGGGAGCAGAAGTACTGGGGCGGCACCGACTACGATATCGAGGGCCGGCTGGTCGGCTCCGATGGGACCGTGGGCACCCCGGTGGTCATGCCCAGGTCAACCGATGAAGAGTCCCGGCCGCACGCGGCGATTCTTCCCACCGTCGTTTCGAATGGTGACTACATCGTGGTGTGGCAGTCGGGTGGCAATCCGGAATACATCTATGAACAGCTCGTCTCGGGACTGGGGACCCTGATCGGCCCGAAGCACGCGCCTGTAAGCGCCAATGCCGGGATCTATCTCATCTCCAATGTGGCAGCCAATGAGTACAGCCAGCAATTCCTGGTCACTTTGAAGAGCAGCTCCAACCCGGTCTGGGGGCAGGGCGTGGCCTATGACTACAGCACGTGGAGCGAATGGTATGACTTCGACAGCGGTCCGGGGGCTGACCACCCGGCTGCGGCCGGAGGGATGGGCGGCAGTTTCCTGGTGGTCTTTGACCGGTCGCCTGTGGCTACGCGCGATATCTACGCCCAGTTGTGGGGCTATGGAGTGTTCCTGCCGTCGGTCATGCGGTAATAACCCCCACCGCCCTTCGGGCACCTCCCCCATTTTCAAGTACAGAAATGGGGGAGGCCGGGTAGGGGGTGAAATTCTGGAGATGTGGTGCGCGGTCCGCTAGCATCGAGCCTTCAAAGGCTCGATATGTCTGATCCCCTGACGGGGACTTTGGCGGCTGGAGGCCGCCTCAGCCGAGCGGGGGAGGCGGCGCCAAGGGAGTCGCTCCTATAGAAACCCCGAAAGGTTTTTTGTATGGGGTTTAATGATTTTTAGTCGAACGAAAAAGCCTAGCGTGGTTCAACAACCAATTTGACCGCCGTGCGGACTTTGTCCTCGATCTCTACGTTCACGAACTCCGGGACGGCGACAACGTAAATGCCATCCTCTTTCAAGTAACCGGTGGCTAATATCAGAGCCTTGATCGCTTGATTGACTGCTCCAGCCCCAATAGCCTGGACTTCTGCCCGCTTATGTTCCCGGACCACCCCTGCGATCGCTCCAGCCACTGCGGACGTACGGGAGGTTGCAGACACCTTGATAATATTCATAATGATTCTCCCTTGAATCACTCGTTGATAAGCGAGGCATTATTCCTAAAAAAATAGTACAGTATTTTTGGTCGCGATGCAAGATGGCTAACTGGCCTGTAGAAATTGGGGGGCTTGACATAAGAATATGTTCTTTAATAATCTCATGTAATTATGGAACTATGGGATCGGCTGATTACCATTTTGCGGATGATGCGCGGAACGGACCGGCGTTCTTTCGCGCTGGACGAAAAACTACAAACGGCTCTGGTGGATCGTGCCGAGCGAGGGAGGGGGAGGGTCCGCGACAGCCATTGTTGGATAGCCGGTGCTTTAGTACGCTACTGTAGTAGCTTGACCACAAACGGCCATTTTGCCACTGCTATATCATCTATTATTAGCTGGGCTACATATCTTCCGGTCGAAGCAAAGTGCAAAATGTCTTCATATACAAAACTATAATAGTCGCCAGTGAAACCAACAACTAATTCATAGTCGTCACATGCGTTTTCCCCATGATCGCTTTTAATTGTAAACCCTATTCTGTGCTTGCCCTGTTCGCCTTTTGCTAATGAGACATAAACTGCCATACTAATGGGCTGAATTTTGGTTGGCACTTTATTTACAACGAATTCGTGCCTTTCCCCTTGAATGATATGCTTACCAGTTGACAATGTTTGAACAGAGTCGCAGATTAGAAAAGTCTCAACATTCATACTCTTATTCTCCTCGTTGTCCACCTCGGCAGATTAATATAGGTGAGAAAATAGCCTTATATCGTAATAGCGAACACAGTACCATCATCAAATTGCCCAACTGTAGGTTCAGTTGCAGTTTAATAGCTCGGAATTTTATGGAAAGGAGTGACAACGGCGGATGGGGCGAGACACTAACCATTATCGCGCAATTATGGAAATGTGATGCGGGTCTGCTAGCATCGAGCCTTCAAAGGCTCGATATGTCTGATCCCCTGACGGGGACTTTGGCGGCTGGAGGCCGCCTCAGCCGAGCGGGGGAGCATCGAGCCTTCATAGGTTCGATATGGCTGATCCCCTGAAGGGGACTTTGCTGGCTTGTGGCCAGCTCAGCCGAGCGGGGAGAGCGCAATTATGGGAATGTGGCGCGCAAACGGCTCGCGGTTCAGTCGCCGGCGGTGTACGATGGGTACACCCGGTGATGTGCAAAGAGGGGGCCAAAGATTCCCCTCTCGCCTAATCTCACTGCGTCATCCTCGGAATTATCGGAGAATGAGCGGCAGATACAGCTTTCTCAATCCGAGCGTGAAGGTCCGTCCGGTGCTTGTAGTGATGACTGTCCGCGCTGCTGGTCCGCGCTTCCACCTTCCAGTAGTAGGTACCCATAGCGTAGGTGGCTCTGCCTGCCGGGCTGTAGGGCGTGTATGTTTGATAGTGGTTGAAACGCTAGTCATAGGTTGTGCTGAAACCAGGGTTGGTACTGACAATCAGGTGGTAGTGATGCGCTCCCACAATCTGACTCCACTGAAAGGTCGGGTTTACCGTCAACGCGGCGCCATCGGCAGGGGTAACGAGCGGCAGCGACTCCTGCTTGGTGAAACTGCGTGCTCGACTGGTGGCAATCACTGTCCCGCTGCTGGTCCGCGCTTCCACCTTCCAGTAGTAGGTGCCGTTGGGGTAGGCATCCGGGGACTCGTACGGTGGAGGGCGTGTAACTGTTGTATTCAGTGCTGACGCTATCATAGGTCCCGCTGAAACTGGGGCTGGTACTGACGATCAGGCGGTAGTGATGCGCTCCCACAATCTGGCTCCACTGAAAGGTCGGGTCTACCGTCAACCCGTGGCGCCATCGGCAGGGGCAATGAGCGGCAGCGACTCCTGCTTGGTGAAACTGCGTGCTGCACTGGTGGCAATCACTGTCCCACTGCTGGTCCGCGCTTCCACCTTCCAGTAGTAGGTGCCGTTGGGGTAGGCGTCCGGGGACTCGACGGTGGAGGGCGTGTAACTGTTGTAGTCAGTGCTGACGCTATCATAAGTCCCGCTGAAACTGGGGCTGGTACTGACGATCAGGTGGTAGTGATGCGCTCCCACAATCTGGCTCCACTGGAAGGTCGGGTCTACCGTCAACCCGCTGGCGCCATCGGCAGGGGCAATGAGCGGCAGCGACTCCTGCTTGGTGAAACTGCGTGCTTCACTGGTGGCGATCACCGTCCCACCGCTCGTCCGCGCTTCCACCTTCCAGTAGTAGGTGCCGTTGGGGTAGGCATCCGGGGACTCGACGGTGGAGGGCGTGTAGCTGTTGTAGTCAGTGCTGACGCTATCATAAGTCCCGCTGAAACTGGGGCTGGTGCTGACGATCAGGCGGTAGTGATCTGCCCCTAAAACGCGACTCCACTGAAAGGTCGGGTCTGTGTGATCGTCTCCGCATCTGCCGGGGTCGACAACTGAGGGACAACGTCAGTTGCTGCTGGCGGGGCAATCAGGGTGAACTTGCGCCAGTTGTTTCCTCCCACGTGCCCATCGGCATCCACCCCACTCACCCGCCAATAATAGGTGTTGAGGGCAAGGGCGTCCACGGGGGTGATCCGGAGGTTATAGGTGGTATAGGTGGCATCCACCGGTACAAAGGTGGAAGAGGTACTCAGCTCGACCTTGTAGTAGGCCGCCCCGTCAACCGCCTCCCATTCCATGGTCGGTATGTGTAACGCTGGCATTAACGCCGGGACTGACCAGCACGGGGCTATCGGTGGTCTTGGTGAAGGACCAGCCCGCGCTGGGTGTTCCCACATGCCCGTCGGCGTCCACCCCACTCACTCGCCAGTAGTGCGTGCCATGGGCGAGCGTGTTGACTGGAGTAACGCGAGTGTTGTAGGTGTATAGGAGGCTTCCACCGGAACAAAGGTGGGAGAGGTGCTCAGTTCGACCTTGTAGTAGGCGGCACCCTGCTACAGCCTGCCACTCGAAGGTGGGTATATGGATGTTCGGATGAGCATTGGCTGGGCTGACCAGCGAGGGGGCGGGGATGTCCTTGGTGAAGGACCAGACTCGCGCTGGGTGTTCCCACATGCCCTTCGGCGTCCACTCCACTCACACGCCAATAATGCGTGCCATGAGCCAGCGTATTGACTGGAGTAACGCGAGTGTTGTAGGTATCATAGGAGGCTTCCACCGCTAGAAAGGTGAGAGAGGTGCTCAGTTCTACCTTATAGTAGGTCGCCCCATCAACATTCTGCCACTCGAACGTGGGGACGATAACGCTGGTACTGCCATCAGCAGGACTGATTAGGTCAGGAGCGGGGATGGCTTTGGTGAAGTTGATCTTGCTGCTCCATGCCCCTGCGACATCCGCTGCCGTCTTTCGCCCGCACCCGCCAGTAGAGTGGCGCGTTAGGGAAATTGGCTGCATTGTTGGGGGTCAGCGTGAGGTTGACTGTCTGGGCGCTCCAGGAGACAGTGTTGGGGTCGCTCTGAGGACCAACCTCCACCTCGTATTTCGTTGCGCCAGCGGAAGCCTTCCAGGAAAAGGTGGGAATCACAATGGTAGAGCCCTCTGCCGGGCTGATCGGTATCGGGGTTTCCGGCTCAGCGGCGACGGTTTGCGCCTCGAGCATCATGATGGCGGCAAGAACTGCGAACACAATCAACAACCGGAACAGAGTTCTGGTCTTCATGGTATGCCTCCTTGCTTATAGTAGATGCACCCTCCTAAAGTCTGGGAGGAAGCAACATCCTGGAAAAAAAGATGAACTGGATATGTACAATTCTCCAATTCTGGGCATGTTCGTGACAGTGTTGGCTTCTAACGGTATGGACTCAGCACCAGCGGCAGAACCGGCGAGACTTCTTCTCAATAATCGCATCATTTCCGGAAAAAAGGTGCTAAAGTA
The DNA here is from genome assembly GCA_963831885.1 of uncultured Chloroflexia bacterium. GTDB lineage: Bacteria > Chloroflexota > Anaerolineae > Anaerolineales > Villigracilaceae > UBA877. The sequence goes on from CAWHSJ010000011.1 coordinate 554,347, forward strand.
GGGGCACGTAGGATAACAATAAAATTCACCCTGAGATAACTATACAACAATTCCGCCTCGCGAGCAAGCACTTTTTGTGGCTCTCACTTCATTCAAAAAAGAATTGAAATTAGAATAGTTGTTTTGTTATTCATCCGCGGCGAAGGTGTTCTTTTTGTGATCCTTGCCGCTTTTCTTTATAGGACTTTAAAAATTAATTTTCCGAAGGCAAGCCGCCGCGTCCCGATGTTCTTCCAGGAAAGCCTTCTACCCGAACACCTCGCCCGCCACATGGTAGACGAGCACGAGCACCACATAGCCAACAGCATGGAGGAACTCAAACGCCGCGGTTATTTCTATCTCCGCCATATTGGCGGTGGATGGTATAGCTACCGCGAACCCCGCACCCTCCCGCTTGACTGGCGAATGACCCAGGAACCCGAACCCCCCGAACACGATATTCGCATTCTGGAGCCAGATTTCTAACCTATGTGCGCCGCCGGTCGCCTTGTAACCGGCAGAAAGTTAATACCAGCCCAGAAGCCCGGGCTGCCATTGGCGACTCCTTTCCCTAGTGGTTCATCGGCTGCCACTCCGGATTCTTGTCCGCCCCAGGACTATCGGTCAGCCGTGTCAATCCCGTCCCATCCGCATTGATTACATAGATATCCTGATCCAACTTACCGGGGACGTTCGAGTCAAATGCTATCTGTGCGCCGTCCGGCGACCACACCGGATTTCCATCCCAGCCGGGGTTGTTGGTCAAGCGTTTCAAGTCCGTGCCATCTAAATTCATAACGTAGATTTCGAAATTGTTACCTTCGCGTTCCGAACTGAACGCGATGCGTTTGCCATCCGGAGACCACGCGGGAATGCCATAGAACGCAGGCTTGTTCGTCAGGTTGACTCGCTGAGCGCCATCCGCGTTCATCACATGAATATCGAACTGGCTGTCACGCATCGACGCGAATGCGATCCGTTTGCTGTCGGGCGACCAAACCGGATAATCATCTTGCTCGGCAATGTGGCGCGCCTTGAACGAGGCGTGATTCGTCAAGCATTTTTCCTGCGATCCATCGGCGTTGATAACGCAAACCTCGCTCGTACCGTTCACCAGCGATTTGAATGCAATTTGCGTTCCGTCTGGCGACCATGCCGGCGACTCGATGTTCCTCGTCTGTTTGGATAACAGAGTCTGGTTCGAACCGTCGGGATTGACCACATAAAGTTGGCCGTACCCACCGACGAATGCAATCCGAGTTCCGTCCGGCGACCAGGCCGGCATACGCGGCATATCTACGTTACCGCCCAAACGCGTTTGCTGGGACCCATCCGCGTTCATGACGACAATTGACGGAGTAAAGAAATCCGAGCCAGGTTGATCTGGCGCATAGGTCGTAAAGGCAATTCGCTCGCCATCCGGAGACCAGACAGGATCGGCGCTCATCTTCAGGTCTCCGGACAGGCGGGTTTGCTGCGAGCCATCGACGTTCATCACAAAAATCGCACTGCCGCCGTCACGCTCGCTGACGAAAGCGATCCTTCCGCTGCTCGTCTTTGGCGTTGGGGTGGAAATCTGCGTAGCCGTTGTGATAGACGTGGCGAGCGGCGAAGGAGACTTGGTCGGAAAGAGTGGTGGTGTCACATTGCTCCGAGCAACCGGCGTCGCCTGATTCTTTCCGATAAGCAAGTACGCTCCTCCACCGACAAGTATCAACAAAAAACAGAGTGCCAGAAATCCGAGCACGCTGAAGAGAACCCACGCTGCACGATTGGGATTTGATTTCTGTGTTGTCATTGCTGCCTCCTTTATTTGACACGGAAACTATCAACGATCAGGTTGAACGCCGGCTGGTTGGCCTCGAAACTCGAGGGGAAAGCCCAGGGAGAGTGCAATTCTGGAAATGTGGTGCGGGGCCGCTAGCATCGAGCCTTCATAGGCTCGATATGTCTGATCCCCTGAAGGGGACTTTGGCGGCTGGAGGCCGCCTCAGCCGAGCGGGGGAGGGTTTAGCTGTCAACGACCGGCCGATTACCTCAATGAAAAGGCACTGTCAATGTTGGAACTTATGCCCCCCTCCTGGCAAACCATACACCAGTGGACATGCCGCAACCAAATCCTGCAGCAAAGAAACCGATCATGGCCGCCAACGAGGTGTCTTTCCAAATCACAATCGCAAAGACAATTGCAAAAACAATGAACATAAACGTTCCAACAAGCAGACGATTATTTGACTTCATAAGGAGACCTCCTGCATGAATCTTGGAATTGGAACTAAGACAACGTCCCAACCGGGTAGCCCAACGGAATTGCTCACGCCACTTCGTGGTGCGGGGCGGCAGCGGCGGGACGGGCGAGACACCTTTGCCTTTATCGCGCACTTCTCGCGAACCTGGTGCGTACCCTCAGCGGCAAGCCGCTGTCCGACTGGAGCCGGTAGGCGGCGTTTGGTTTTATGCCCTTGACTTTGGCGTTCGGGCAAGCGCATCAGATTGTGCTGGCCCGACAATCCATCGCATCAACAGTTGCACTACCGCCGCAGAGGAACCGTAAGCGAATAGGTCAGCCAGCAATGGTATCGGGCCGGGACCGAAGACGATGAATCGCGTTGTCAGACTGTACCCGTAATCACGTGCCACACCGAAAAGGGCAAATACCAAAAGAAAAGCGAGCAAGCCGCGCATCTCCCAACGCCGAATTACGCGCCAACCGACCAAACCGAACGCGGCGCCATATCCTAGAGCCGCAGCGACATACCAAGCGAGAGATGCATTGGCCGCGGTGACGGAAGGATAATGCCACCAGCCAAATTGAGCAGCAATCTTGTCGTAAAACATGACCATTGGGATGACGGGAATCGCTGCAAGAAGAACACCAACGATACGGCGCAATCCGGCGCGCGAAAAGAAGGCAATAATGGCAAACAGAATTGCTGTGATGGCTACGCTGGCGATCAGAAGGGTGGGGCTAAGTAGGTTCAAGGTTGCTATTCTTTATAAATCCCCTTGAGTTGGTTTTCGTAACCTGATTCTGGCTAATGTTTCAGGGCGTAAAACCGAAGAACGTAAGAAAAAGCCGCTCATAGCCATAAAGCTAATCGCATATCCCGCGTAACGAAAAAAACCTATCGGAAAAAGAAAAACCGAAACTAATCCCACTAGTAGGAACATAACCGCCGATCCCAAGAATAGAAATATTGCTGTATTTCTACTTTTATGCCAGACCATATTCTCTAAATAATTCATGGTGAGCCATCCCAAACCGAATAGGATAACGGCTAGAAATATCAGGGGTGTCCCCCAATTGGCTACTAGCAGATGGCTTTCTTGACCATTATTGTTTAGAGCCATTTCTAGCCACACTAAAGCAAAAACGAGAAAAAATAAAGCCATAAAAAAACGCAGTGCTGATTCGACGAATTTGAAGAAAGGGGTCATGGTGACTAGCCTCCAAGATGTACGTTCACTCCCGAATATTGTGTTCTTTTGAAAGAGTTTCTTGCCTAAACTGCCCAACAATGATTCAATAGAAAAATTCACATAACATACAAATCTGTTTGATATATAAGTCCAGTATATAACCAATTACCCATCAGGGAAATAACCATCGCGTGATTCTCGCTTATTTTACATAATTCAGGAAATGCGTTATGGTCGGAGGCGGGGAAGGAATTGATAGCTAGGGGAGGGGGTTATTATTTATTATCAACGGCATGTACACTTTCCACCCACACGAAGAGGTGACGTTGTAGGACGTTCCATCACTGGTGACGACAATCGTCCCGCACTGGTCCGTGCGCCAGACGCGGGCGCCGGCGGCCAGGAGCCGGCTGATCGTGTCGGCGTTTGGATGGCCATAGGTATTAGTTCCAACGGAGATAATGGCTTCGAGCGGGCTGACGGCGGAGAGGAAAGAAGCGCTGGAACTATATGCGCTGCCATGGTGGGCGACTTTGAGGATCTGGGCGGCGACGGGAGTCCCACGGGCGAGGATCTGGGACTCTATGGTGCTGCTGATATCGCCGGGCAGCATGAACTTGATGTTGCCATGGGCGAGCAGGATCACCACGGAGGCGTCATTGGTAGCCGGATTGGAGAGTCCGGAAACCGGATTGAGAATGTAGGCGGTGGTGCTGCCCCAGGTGTATTCACCGGGGTACTGGGCGACTGTCAGCGTGAGGCCCTCGTTGGCCACGGCGGTGGTGAAATCCGTCCAGGTGCCGGTGGTGCCGGGATAGCCACTATAGATGACCTGGTCCACGGGGATATCGGTGGCGTTGAGAACGTCGATCAAGCCGCCGATATGGTCACTGTCCGGATGGGTGGCGATCATCAAGTCGATATCGTCAATGGAATGGGCGCGAAGGTAGGCCAGCACGGTTGGACCGGCGGCGGGTTTGCCACCATCGATGAGGATGTCGTAGTTGTTGGAGTCGTGCAGCCAGATGGAGTCACCCTGGCCCACGTTGATGAAGGCGGCGGTGAGGGTGGTGGAGGGCGCCGAAGAATCATTCTTCGGCATGCCCGATGGCGACTTGATGTCGCCTCGGGCGAGCGGGGAGGCGGAGGCGGCGGTAAAGAAAATGAGGCCGGAGGAAAAGGCGAGAATGAAGATAAGTAATTTGGTTTTGGACATATAGCCCTCCTGAAATCGAATGTGCCTTTACTCCCTACCAATATTGTATAACAAAATAAGCTTGTATGAACATTTAAAAAGAATACCCCTGGCTGGCTGAGGGGGGCAGCCAATCAGGGGCGGAGTGATTTTATCATGGAGTTGGGAATCAGAGACACGGGAGGAGAAATATGTGCAATAATAAAGGAAAGGTTTGAGACGGAGATTGTGGATTAAGTCTGTGGGAAGGGATAGACGATGGCGAATCAAGAGCAAGTAGAGAGATTGAAGAAGGGCGTGGATGGGTGGAATAAGTGGAGGAAGAGAGAATCCTGATGAAGTAATTGATCTCAGGCAAGCAAATCTTTCTGACGCTAAACTCCGTGGAGTTGATCTTTCTATTGCCGACCTCTGTGGAGCAAATCTCAGTGGAGCCAGTCTCCAGAAAGCTGATTTCCGACTAGCCACACTTGAACATGCCAATTTGATTGAAGCTAATCTCAGTGGAGCAAATCTCATTCAAGCTGATTTTAATAGAGCCGATTTCAGAGAAGCCAGCCTAAATAAAGCCAATCTCACTGGAGCCGAATTCATACAAGCCAGTTTTAGTGGAGCCAGCCTCATTGGAGCCCATCTCTGGGAAGTAAATCTTAGAGGAGCCATTCTTGAAGGAACCAACTTCAGGGAAGCCGATCTTAGGAGAGTCGAACTAAAGGATGTTGTTTTCAGCGGAGTCAATCTGAAAGGGGCTGATTTCAGTGGAGCTGACCTCTATAGTACGATCTTGGGAAATGTTGATTTGAGTGAAACCAAAGGGCTTGATGAAGTTAAACATTTCAGTCCATCTCATATAAGTACTGACACACTTCAACTTTCCAAAGGGAAAATCCCAGATATATTCCTTCGTGGATGTGGAATGTCAGATTGGGAGATCGAATCAGCAAAACTATATCAACCGGAGCTCTCGGCGAAACAAGTGAATGACATCATTTACCGCATTTATGATTTACGGGCATCCCAGGCAATTCAGATCAATCCGCTTTTCATCTCGTACAGCCATGCAGACAATAAGTTCGTGGATGAGATGGAAAAGTATCTGGATAATAAGGGTATCCGGTTCTGGCGGGATATTCACGATGCGCCGGCGGGACCGCTTGAGAAGATCGTGGATAGGGCAATGAGGCTCAATCCGACGGTGTTATTGGTTTTGTCGAAGCGATCGGTGAAAAGTGACTGGGTGGAACATGAAGCGGAGAGTGCAAGAGAATTGGAAAAGGAACTAGGCCGCCATGTGTTATGTCCGGTGGCTTTGGATGAGGCGTGGAAGGTTTGTAAGTGGGAGCAGCGGCTGCGAAGGCAGATCATGAAATACAATATTTTGGATTTTTCGAAGTGGGAGGACGAGGGGAATTTGAGAAGATGTTCAGGAAGTTGATAGATGGGTTGGATTTGTTTTATAAGGAGGGGTAGAAGATGGCGAATAAAGAGCAAGTGGAGAGATTGAAGCATGGTGTAGAGGGGTGGAATAAGTGGAGAGAGGAGAATCCAGAAATCGAAATAGATTTAAGCGAGGCTAATCTTGGCAATGCTAAATTATCTCGCGCCAATCTTTTTGAAGTAAATTTGCGTGGAGCCAGTTTAATAGAAGCTAATATAACTTCAACCGATTTGAGTTATGCGGATTTAAGTAGAGCAACTATTGTTTCATCCAGTCTTAATTATTCTAATCTTGAAGGAACTATACTTACAAAAGCCGATCTCAGGAATAGTGTTCTTATACTGACCATTTTTAATAAGTCAATTCTCGACAAAACAAGATTCAATAAAACACTAATTGGATCGACATTTTTTGGGGAGATTGATTTAAGCAACACATATGGACTTGAAGAAATAAATCATTCAGGACCATCTACCATCGGTACAAACACAATTAAAGAATCCAAAGGAAGAATCCCTGAAACATTCCTGCGCGGATGCGGGCTGAGTGACTGGGAGATAGAATCAGCAAAGTTGTACAAACCTAGGATTTCCGCAAAAGAAGTGGATGACATTCTATATCGAATTCATGATCTAAAATGCAATCAAGCGCTACAAATAAATCCATTATTCATTTCATACTGCCATGCTGATGGAGATTTTGTGGATTCGATAGAGACACATTTGGATGACAGAGGTATCCGATTCTGGCGAGATATCCATGATGCGACCGCAGGACGTTTGGAAAAAGTAGTTGACCGGGCAATACGGCAAAACCCGACAGTGCTATTGGTGCTCTCGGAGAATTCGGTCAAGAGTGATTGGGTGGAACACGAAGCTAGGAAGGCACGGGAACTAGAGAAGGAACTAGGACGGGATGTAATGTGTCCTGTGGCGCTGGATGACGCATGGAAAGACTGCCACTGGCCGGAGAGGCTGCGGGAGCAGATCATGGAATATAACATTATGGATTTTTCAAAATGGAGGGACAAGAAAGAATTCGAGAAGAAGTTTGTGAAGTTGATTGAGGGGCTGGATCTGTTTTATAAGGAGAAGTAGAAAATGGCAAACACCGGTAACAAACTAGGTAAATTGAGCCTGGTGATCGTCGAAAATTTTGTCGAGAGTAAGCTGGGCGAGAAATTTGTTAAGGAATTGAGAGCTACAACAGACGAGGAAATCGCCATTACAGGGGCGATGAAGGCTACTGCTGATCATCTCTGGGAGCAATGGGGCGATGAACGTTTGTGGAATGTAATCTTTAATGACCTCCCCAATAATAATGAATTACTGATCGCATTGAAAAAGGCAGTGAAGACTTTCTACGAACATCCCACCAACACGCACTTCGCTGGGGTGCTGGCAACCATTTTGAAGGAGCACCAGGAATTTACGCAAGCGGCTATTCAAAAGGCTGTCGGGGAGTACATCACTTCCTTGACCGAGGAATTAGCTCTTGCCGATGAATCTTTTCGTGAAAATGTGCGCGCTCTGTCAGATCTACGCATGGTGGAGATCCTACGAAACGTGGAACAATTACTGGCCAGTCAACAGCGATCTGTTTATCAGAGTTCTTCAAATGGTAGAGGGTCACAGATTGCCACGGGAGATCATGCAAGGAATATCCAAGCGCAAAACTACATTGAAAACCTGAACATCGATTCTCCTGATGATGCACTCTCACCGGAGAAGATTCGGCAATCCATTTCCCCTTCAACAGATTTCACACAACGAAAGCGAAAAATTAAGGAAACCAAACTAGATAGTCAGCGCAGTGTGACTATCTCTTACAGTCATAAGGATAGCGCGTTTGTGGATAAGATAGAGAAACGCCTGGATGAAAGCGGCATCGATACCTGGCGAGATATTCGGGATGCGACAGCAGGACGGTTAGAGAAGGTTGTAGATCGCGCCATGCGAGAAAATCCATTGGTGCTGCTGATCCTATCGAAGAATTCCGTTGAGAGCGATTGGGTAGAGCATGAGGCGCAGGCAGCCAGGAAGTTGGAAAAGGAACTGAAACAGGATGTGCTGTGTCCTATTGCACTAGATAACGCTTGGAAGAAGAGCAGCTGGCCAGCCATCCTGCGCGAGCAGATCGTGAAATATAATATATTGGATTTTTCAAAATGGAGGGATGAATCAACGTTTGAGATAATGTTCAATAAACTGTCTGAGGGGATTTCGCTGTTCTATGGGGACGAAATTGGGTAAGGCAAGAGGAAAGAAGGGACAGAATGACGACAGAGAACCAGCGAAAAAAGAAGGATATGCCAATCGCTGAAGTCAGGGCGGGTGGAGGCGCGCCACAAATTGCATCGGGCGAGCATGCAAGGAATATCCAGTCGGAAACATATATAGAAAATTATGGGGCACAGGTATCCTCACTTGACGCGCTCCACCAACTGCCCTCACCACCAGCGGATTTTACTGGACGCGAAAAGGAGATCCGCGAGATTATAAAAGATATCAAGGCTGGCGCTATCATCTCCGGGCTGCAAGGCATGGGTGGGATTGGGAAGACCGCGCTGGGCCTGATCGTTGCTCATAATTTGAAAGACTTGTACTCTGAAGGCCAAATATACCTTGACCTACGCGGTGCCCATAAACAGGAGCCAATGGCCCCAACCGAAGCTATGAGCCAGGTGCTGCGGAGTTTTGACCGGGAAGCTAAACTCCCAGATGACGAAGCAACACTAACCTCTCTCTACTGCTCCGTGTTACAAGGGAAGAATGTTTTATTTTTTTTTGACAACGCACGCGGGCAGGAGCAGGTTACACCGCTGTTACCACCACCCGGCAGTATAACGCTTGTCACTTCGAGACAGCATTTCAATCTGCCCGGACTGACGGTACATAACCTGGATACCCTAGCGCCCAAGGATGCGCGCGCACTTGTCCGCAAGATCGCCAAGGGTGTGAAGGCCGAAGAGGCGGACATCATTGCAAAGCAATGCGGTTACCTGCCGCTGGCTCTTCGACTTGCAGCCGGAATGTTGGCCACTCGTACGGACTGGACACCGGCGGATCTGACCAAGAAACTACAGAACACCTTGAAACTGCTTGGGCCAGTGGAGGCGTCCCTGGAACTGAGCTATAGACAATTAGATGATGCAATAAAACTACACTTCCGCCAGTTGGGAGTGTTTCCGGCACCGTTCGATCGAAAGGCAGCAGGAGCGATATGGGAAACCGATGAAGAAGAAACTGATAAACTTCTGGGTGTTCTCTTGCAGGCTAGCTTGCTGGAGTACAACCGTGACTCGAATAGGTATGAATTACATGATTTGCTGGGCGACTTTACCCTGGCGCGCTTAAGCGGGGATGAGAAAAAAGCTGCCAGTTTGAGGCACGCGGAGCAATATATGCGGGTTCTTTCAAATGCAGGCGATTTATATTCGAAAGGGGGCGATAAATTACTGGCAGGATTGGCTCTCTTCGACCAAGAGGCGGTGCATATAAAGACCGGGCAGGCTTGGGCAGCAAAAAACCGGGCAGAGCTAGGTAATGTTTATCCAAGTGTAGCTGCTTTCCTGCTGGATCTGCGCCTGACACCTAGTGAAAGGATCACATGGCAGGAAGATGCCCTGACGGCTGCGCGGCAATTGGAAGATAAGATGGGTGAAAGCCAACATCTCTGCAATCTAGGAATTGCCTACCTTGCCTTGGGCGAGAGCCGCAAGGCCATTGAGTTCTATGAAAAAGCATTCCTCATTGCGCGTGAAATCGGTGACCGGCGCGGGGAAGGTGCTGCCCAAGGCAACATGGGAGCTGCCTACGCCGCCCTGGGCGAGACCCACAAGGCCATCGAGTTCTATGAAAAACAACTAGAAATTGCCCATGAAACCGGCGACCGGTACGGCGAAGGGAACAGTCTCGGCAACTTAGGAATCGCCTACGCCGCCCTGGGCGAGACCCGCAAGGCCATCGAGTTCTATGAGAAAGCATTGCTCATTAAAAGTGAAATCGGTAACCGGCGCGGGGAAGGAATTGGTCTCTTCAACCTGGGAATCGCCTACGTTGCCGTGGGCGAGAACCGCAAGGCCATCGAGTGCTATGAAAAAGCATTGCTCATTGCGCGTGAAATCGGTGACCGGCGCGAGGAAGGTGCTGCCCAAGGCAACATGGGAGCTGCCTACGTCGTCCTGGGCGAGAACCGCAAGGCCATCGAGCTCTACGAAAAAAGCATGGTCATAGCCCGTGAAATCGGTGACCGGCTCAGCGAAGGAATAGATCTCGGCAACCTGGGAAACGCATTATATCAACTGGGGCAAAAGGAAAAGGGGATTGCGCTGATGAAACAAGCAATAGCAATTTTCGAGGAAATCAAATCACCGAATGCGGAGTGGGCGCGTAACAATTTAAAAGAGTGGGGAGAAGAAGGCATTGATGAGGGTAAATCTGTATAACGAAGAAGAATTACACATATTGATATGGAAATAAGGCTTTTTGGAATGGGATACCCCCAAGGAGTAGGATGTAAAGCATCCTGACTCCAACATCTGCCTCCCCTAATGGGGTAACCTACATATCCCCCGCGATTTCATCCCGCGGGGGATTTTTTTTATCCGATGGGCATGCTATCCTGTTGGCATGACAACAACTTTTGATGACAAATTAAAATACTTTAATGTTTCCCCTTTCCCACAACGATTGGTGGTTCTTGGCCCAGCCGAGAAACTGCGAGAAAACCACACCGGACAATGGTTATTGGTGGTGGGGCCCAAGATGATCCGGCATTTGATGACCACCGTGATTGCCGGCCTGGCCGAGAGCGATGAAGTACGAGTATTGGATTGCGGGAATCAGTTCAATGCAGAGAAAATTTCACGAATAGTGAAACACACTGCAAGCGCTATGAGCAGGATAAGGATCGCAAAGGCATTCTCTTGTTATGAGGTTCAAGCGATCCTGGAATCAGCCGCGTCTGTATCGGTGCCGTTTGTTGTTTTGGATTTCCTTAGAACCTATCCGAAAATTGATTGATCAACGAGGATGCTAGCACAAGCGAAGTAAACCAAGGAAAGCCAGTTCTGCGACTTCTTGCACCAACGAGTGCGGAGACTGCGGCGCTTTGCCAACCAGCCCAAAGTTCGTTCAACCACCCAGCGCCTGGCCGGATACTGCGTTTCGCCAGGGATGGGGCATGGGTCTGGTAATGGTTCGCCTCGCCTGCGACGGTGCTTGATGTGCTCAGTGTAGCCTTGCTCAGCGACGAATTGATGAACATCCGGAAAATCGTATCCTTTATCTGCACACATATGTTGATCCGAAGAAGGTCGTCTGACCATTACATGCAAAACCAGATCATCCAACGACCATTTGTCATGCTGATTGGCTCCCGTGATCCAGACTGCCAGCGGAGCCCCGCGCTGATCGACCAAAATATGGATCTTGCTGCCTTGTTTGGCCCGATCGGTGGGATTATCGCCCGTATCACTGCCGCCCAACGGGGCCGGGCACGAGCGGCTGTCCACCGATTGCCACTTCCACAAGATCCGTTTGCGACGGCCGTAGAAATACAACATCGAGCGAAAGATCTGCTCCCAGATGCCCGCTCGCTGCCAGGTCTGAAAGCGTTCATGCAAGACGCTGCTGGAAACTTCGAACCAGCGAGTATGAACCGCCTTCCACTGACAACCAGTCCACAAAATGTACCAGATGCCATTCAGGACGGCATGGTTCGATTTTCGGGCCCGTCCGGGGCCAGGTCGTTGCACTTGTTTGGGAAGGTGCTGTTTTGCAATGCGCCACAATGGGCGTGGAACGCGAAAAAAGTTCGGTTGCTTCGGTTTTGTGGTATGCTTTTTCATGACGTATCTCGGTTTTACTTGGTCTTCGACAAACCAATCTATAACCGGATACGTCACTTTTTTCAAGCTTCACTAATTTTCGGATAGGTACTTACTCCTTTTTATGATGAATCGGTGGAGATAGAAGAGAGAAAGAGATTATTGAGGGATTGCCTGGAGAATCTATCCCGATTGGAAAAATACGCCGGCGGAGTGGTGAGCGTCAGCCCGCCACGAAGGAAAGTCGAGTTTGCGGATGAACTCCTCAAGATCGTGGAACGGACGGCGAAAGATATTTACCAATGCGAGATCATGATTCCGAGCCCGGGATTGAGGAGGATCTTCTGATGGGACGCAGCTTATCACCGGCCTCGCAGAAATTTATGCAAGAAGAAGCGACCTACGGGCGATTCCGGCGGGCTTTGCGCCGGGCTGACCAGGAGGTTCTGGATGATCTGCTGGAGATGGCCAGTCCGCACCTGGCGATGGCGCAGTATGCCCCACATGCCTTGCCGATCGAGGTCATGCTGCTGGCCATGGTGCTGGAAGAGCACAAGGAAGTATTGAAAGGTTAAGAGAACGGCTGATTGCATTAGGCACTAAACCTACTGATACTAAATTACCTGGTTTTTAAAAATAATCCATTGAGGAGAAATTGCATGAACGAATCATTGTTGAAACCTGCGGAGGTGGCGCAGATCCTGCAAATCAGCCGGGCGAAGGCTTACCAGTTGTTACAGAGGGGAGAGATCCCCACGGTCCGGATCGGGACGATAGTGAGAGTCAAGAGGTCGGACCTGGAGACATTATATTCTTGAGCAGAAGCAATCAAAAGGCTGACGGGCTGCCGAAAGATTGATCAACCCTGTTTAAAAATCTCTTCTAGCGGTTAAAATCCATTCAGAACTTTAACAGTCGAAAGGCGCGAGATACCATGTCTATCCTCCCCCCAAAAGAAGAGAGGAAGGGTTGATATGGCACATAAACGAGCCAATAACGAAGGCACCATTTTTTACCGAGAGAGCCGGAAAGAGTGGGTGGCGCAGGTCTCCTTGAATGGCCGGCGACTGACCAAGTACGCCAAGACTCAAAGGGAGTGCCGGGATTGGGTCAAGGATACCCTGACCAAGATCGGGAACGGACTGACGTTCTCTGGAACTCAGGTCACGCTGGAGAAATACGTATCCACATGGCTGGATGGTAAGGCGCTATCGCAGAGACCGCAGACGGTGGTCCAATATCGGCAACTTTGCAGCCAGCATCTTCTCCCGACCCTGGGGAAAATGCGATTGCAAGAAATACAACCGGCGCACCTGAAGAGACTCTACCTGATGAAACTGGAGGCCGGGCTGGGCGCACGCTCGGTTCAGTTAATCCATACGGTGATCCACTGCGTGTTGAAACAGGCGGTGAAGGAAGGCATCCTGGGACGCAATCCCGTAGATGCGGTCCAGCGGCCAAAAGTGGAGCAGAAAGAATTCCACATTCTAAACGAGGCGCAAGCCCAACGGCTGGTGATCGCTTCGCAAAATACACGCTATGGGATGTTGTTCTACCTGGCGTTGATGACCGGGATGCGAGAGGGGGAGTTACTGGGCCTGAAATGGTCCGACCTGGATTGGGCAAAGGGCGTCCTGAATGTGCAACGGCAACTGCGAAAATCCGGCGGGCACGGGTACGTTATGATGCCCCCCAAGACGAAAGCCGGCCGGCGACAGATCAAGCTGGGGCAAGGAACGCTGGATCGCCTGGCAGGTCACCGGAAGCAGCTGGAGTTACAAAGAGAAGCGATGGGAGCGCGCTGGACGGAAACCGATCTGATCTTTCCCAACATGGTCGGAAAACCCATGACCAGCAAGAATATGATCAATGAGTTCAAGCGCATCCTGAAAGAGAATGGTTTACCTGATATCCGCTTCCACGATCTGCGACATACCTCGATCACTTTCTTGCTCGACAGCGGGACGCCGGTGAACACGGTCCAACGACGGGCCGGGCATTCGAAGGCGAGCATCACCACGGATACGTATGGCCACTCGATGGGCCACTCCGAGGATGAAGCCGCTGAAAGGATCGAGGAAATGATTACGCCGGTTGCTGTCAAGTTGCTGTCAAAATGAGGCCTTCGCCTAAAAGAACGGGTAGACCCCCATATCTGGCGGATGAAATTGAAAATCAAGGCTAGATATGGTGGTAAGAAACGGTATGGACGATATGGAATTGGGTTGGCGTAACTGTGGATCAGAAGGTTGAGGGTTCGACCCCCTTCGCCCACCCCAATGGACTCCCTTGCAGGGAGTCTTTTTTTATTCTGTTTGAATACTAATGCCTTCAATCTCCATCCAGGCGGACTCGTTTTCCAGCGTACCGTAGCCAATCTCTCCCTTCCGGGGTCCAGGCCGCATACTGGTTATCCATCCATATCACCAGGCCCAATGGAGACAGGGGGGAGATGGGTGTTCTGAGCGTTTCACTTCCATCCAGGTGAAAAATGCATTCATCTTCCAGCCAGTGGATGGAATAGTCATGCCAACCGGTCACATCCACATCGATCTTCGTTCCATCTTGCCGGATGAAGAATTGATTAGCCAGGCGCCTGACCAGGCGGGACACCGGCCTCAAAGCAAACAGGGGCAGGAACGGAACGCCCGGCACAAACAGGAGGGAGGGGATGGGCTTTGAACGCAGCGTTCCAGCGAAGAAACCATCCCCGGGGACCGTGCGCTCAGAACCTGGCACGGATTTATCCCGCAAGGAAAGCCAGTTGGGTTTGCTGGCGTGCATGAACCAGGCCACCTGCGGCAGGGCAGGGAGTTGTTTCTTCTTTCCCCCAAAACCAATGGAAAAACCGAAAGGGTCATTCCACAGGCCGAAGCCCCAGGTGCCGGGGATATCAGACTTGGACACTCTTGCGCGTAGCCGTAGATTCCACGGCGGGGCATATTTGAAGCGCCTTTTCCCCAGGTGGGCGTAATCATCCACCTGCGCCAGCCGGTAAGCCCGTCGGTCGCCGGCCGGTATCGCCAGGCGCCAGCCGGCTTTCAATGGGGTGACGGCTGAATTGCCGATCTCTCTGGGAAAGAGTTCAATTTCCATCCCAATAATTATACGTGTATAATTGGCGTGCACGGAGGCGTTCATGGAGATTTCGTGGTACGGACATTCTTGTTTTCGTCTGACCGAACGTGGCATGGCCACGGTCGTTTGTGACCCATTCGATTCCGAATCGGTGGGTTACACCCCATTAAAATTAAAAGCGGATATTGTCACCTGCAGTCACGATGCACCCGGTCACAGTTATTTGAATGCGGTGAAAGGTTATTCCCATGCCATTACCGGGCCCGGCGAATTCGAGATCGGCAGCGTTTTTATCACCGGCGTGCAGATGGATGGACAGGGTAAAAAAGTGGCTGAACTGCCGCGCAATACATTGTATGTCTTCGATTACATGGGCATCACGGTGGCGCACCTGGGAGACCTGCACTCGGTTCCGCCTCAGACCGAGATTGAAGCGCTGGGAGGTGTCCATGTAGTCCTGGTCCCCGTGGGTGGGGGCAGCGGTTTGAACGCAGCCAAGGCAGCGGAAGTCGTCAGTTTGTTGGAGCCGAACATCGTCATCCCAATGCATTACCACACTCCCGCGGCGAAGGTTACACTCGACCGCCTGGATAAATTCCTCAAGGAAATGGGCTTGCACGAGGCCGAAACGGTGCCGTTTCTGAAAGTGACCAAATCCAGCCTGCCCGATGAAACAAAAGTGGTCGTAATGGATTACCAGCGCGAATAAGGATTGTATGTCTGTAAAATTATTAATGACGTGGGATATCTCTCCCGAACATGAACAAGAATATTTCGAATTCGTGATTGGGGAATTCATCCCGGGTGTTCAGCGGCTGGGACTCCAGCCGGTGGAAGCCTGGGCCACGATGTTCGGCAATTATCCCCAGATCCAGGTGAGCATGTTGGGTGATGACCTGCAAGGTGTCCGGCAAGTCCTGCGTACCGATGGCTGGAACCAATTGCTGGATAAACTTTTTCCGCTAGTCAAGAATTATTCCTTCAAGATAGTCCCGGCGCGCAATAGTTTCCAATTCTAGAACGATATCTACGAAGCCGCAAAGAAACCCGATTCTGGGCTTTTTTCTTTCGTGCCTGCATGTCCTTGTCCCCGAATTGCAGTGGAGGGGTTCCTGGTGGATTTCTTATGAGCGACCTCTCTGAACGTGTCCTCAGCTGGTATTCACAGTATGGGCGGAAATCAATGTGGCGCGGAAATCCTCCGGATGCCTATGAAGTTTGGGTGGGGGTGATCATGCTCCAGCAAACCCGCCTCGAAACGGTCATCCCATACCTCGCCCGTTGGCTGGAACATTTCCCGACCATTCCCGACCTGGCTTCTGCTTCCGAACAAGCGGTCCTGTCGGTGTGGGAGGGGCTGGGATATTACAGCCGCGCCCGCAATCTGCACAAGGCAGCCAAGATCATCGAAGCGGAGTATGGCGGCGAACTGCCCCATGATGCCGCCGCCCTGCGCAAGCTGCCAGGCATTGGGCGTTATAGTGCCGGGGCCATTGCCTCGATCGGTTTTGGAGCAGACGCAGCCGCTTTGGATGGAAACCTGAAGAGGATCTTTGCGCGTGTTTTCAATATCGACGAACCGGCGGATACGCCTTCCGGCGAGGCCGTCCTTTGGTCGCTGGCAGAAGAGAATTTGCCACCCGGCCGCGCGGGAGATTACAACCAGGCGCTGATGGACCTGGGAGCCACGGTCTGCCTGCCGCGCAACCCCGCCTGTGCTCTCTGCCCGCTGGCGGACCTATGCCAGGCCCGCCGCCTCGGCCTGCAGGAGCAGCGCCCCATCCTGAAACCCAAAGCCAAAGGGCCGCATTACATCGTCACAGCCGCCGTCTTAAAGAAGGATGGAAAAGTCCTTTTAGCCAAACGTCCCTCCAAAGGTCTTTTGGGCGGGATGTGGGAATTCCCTGGCGGCAAGACCGAGCCGGATGAAACTCTGCAGGGTTGCCTCACTCGCGAGATCCGTGAAGAACTCGGCGTTGAAATCCAGGTGGGGGAACCTTTGGGCGTTTACCGGCACGCCTATACCCATTTTCAAATCACCTTGCATGCCTTCTTGTGTGACCTGGTGAGGGGCGAGCCGCAGCCACTTGAGGCGGCTGAATTAGCCTGGATTCCCGTGGCGGACTTGACCCGCTATCCCATGGGCAAAGTGGACCGGCAGATCGCGGAGCGGTTGCAATGAATGCGGACGAATATGCTCTCGAGCGCAAGCGGATGGTGGATGGGCAGATTGTGGTTCGGGGCGTCCAGGATGCGCGTGTACTGGAAGTAATGGAGTCTGTGCCGCGCCATTTATTTATCTCAGCCGACAGCAGGCCCTGGGCTTATGCGGATGAACCCCTGTCCATCGGCCACGGGCAAACGATTTCCCAGCCTTATATCGTGGCTCTCATGACGGAATTGTTGCAGCTCCGCGGCGATGAATGTATTCTGGATATTGGCACCGGCTCGGGTTACCAGGCGGCCGTGTTATCCCGACTGGTCGCCGAGGTCCATAGCGTCGAAGTGATCCCCGAATTGGCCGAGAATGCCATGAAGACTCTCCACGACCTGGGCTACCTGAATGTCCATGTTCACGTCGGCGATGGGTCATCCGGCTGGCCAGAGGCCGCCCCCTACGAAGGGATCCTGGTGGCTGCTGCCGCCCCGGCCGTCCCCATGCCGCTGTTGACGCAGCTGGCCGAGTCCGGGCGGCTGGTGCTGCCGGTGGGAAGCTCCGGTTTTCAACAACTCGAAGTCTGGACTTGCGAGGGTCAGAAGTACAAGCGCGAGGTCAATCTCCCGGTCGCTTTTGTACCTTTGCGAGGAAAATTTGGCTGGAAATAAGAGGAGAATGGCATGACGACGATCATCAGGATGCTTTTATTAGGGGTAGGCGCGGCGGGTTTTGTAGGCGGACCTTATATTCTCTACCTGGCGTTCTACCGGCCACATACCTTTCTCAAGCCAGCCCTGGCCAAATGGCAGGGGGCCATCGCTTTCCTCGTAGGGGTCATATTGCTGATTATCCTCTATTTATGGAAGAAATAAAGATTGTGGCGTAATGGAAAAAAGAGGCGAGTGGCGCTTGCGCCAGCAGGCCTCTTTTTGATTGTTTCGATTTCTTCTTTACTTTTGAAGAAGAGCCCAGTATAAGGAATTTTACGCTTTTGTCACTGTCACGAAGACCATCGGCCGGCGACCGGTCTTGCTCTTCAACAGCCCCCGGATGACATCCGTAAGGGCCTTTTCATCATCCATCCCTCCAGAATTGACCAGGTCAACCACCTTTTTCCTGACGAGAGGGACCACGCTCTCGGCGTCTTCGGGTGAGATGAATCCGCGGGTGATGATCTCAGGGTCCTTGATCAGGCGGCTCGAGTACTTGTCGAGCGGGACGTTAACCAGCACGATTCCCGAGCGGGCCAATTGCTCGCGTTCGCGGACGATATCCAGGTCGACTTCGCCCACGCTTTCGCCCTCGACGAAAATGTAGCCGCCGGGCATGCGCTCTCCCAACTTAATTTTGCCGTTGACCAGTTCCACCACTTGACCGTTTTCCACCACGATAATATTTTCCTCAGGCACGCCCACCTGCCTGGCCAGAGAGGCATGGCGGCGTAGTTGATGCAGTTCACCATGGATGGGCATGAAGTATTTTGGCCGGACCAGGTTGAGCAGCAGTTTCATTTCCTCCGAGCTGGCATGGCCGGATACGTGGACCGCCGAGGTGGCTTCGGAGACGACTTCGGCGCCGCGCCGGAGCAGGCGGTTGATGGTCTTATAAATGGCTTCCTCATTCCCGGGGATGGGGTGCGAGGAGATCACAATGGTATCCCTGGCTTCCACGTCGAATTGGCGGTTGGTGCCGGCTGCCAGCCTCCCGATAATGGAGGAAGGTTCGCCCTGAGAGCCGGTACACATCAAGACGACATCCTTATTGGGTAAATTCAAGGCTTCATCCAGGCTGACCAGGGTCCCGTCCGGGATTTTCAGGTAACCCATCTTCTGGGCTATTTTTGCATTATCCACCATGCTCATGCCCACGAAAGCCAGTTTCCGACCGTGCCGCATGGCTGCGTCGGCGACCTGCTGCATACGGGCGATCAGCGAGGCGAATGTGGCGATGATGATCCTGGCCGGGGCATTCCGGAATACTTCATCCATGGCCGGGCCGATCACACGTTCCGAGGGTGTCCAGCCTGGCCGTTCGGAGTTGGTCGAATCCGCCAACAGCACATCCACACCCCGCGCCGAGAATTCCGCCAGCTTGGCAAAATCGGTCGGCCAGTTATCCACCGGGGTTTGGTCGAACTTGTAATCCCCGGTGTGGATGATAAGCCCGGCCGGCGTGGTAATGCCCAGGCCGATGGCATCCGGGATGGAATGGCACACATGGAATGTTTCCACCTGGAATGGTCCGACTTTGAAGGTCTCACCGGCTTGAATGGTATGGATGTTAATTTTCCCAGTAACGCCATTCCGGGCCAGCTTGACCTCGATCAGGCCGCGCGTTAACGGCGTGGCGAAGATGGGGATGTGCACCACCTGCAGCAGATGCTGGATTGCGCCGATATGGTCCTCGTGGCCGTGGGTTAAAATGACACCCAGGACACGGGAGGCGTTGTCCCGCAGGTATTGGAAATCCGGGATGATATAGTCCACCCCCAGCATGTCATTATCGGGGAACATCAATCCGGCGTCGACAATCAAAATCTGCTGATTGTATTCATACGCCATCATATTCTTGCCGACTTCTCCAAGTCCCCCGATTGGAATAATTCTTAGTTTTTCTTTATTTTTCATTGAATCACTTTCTAAAATATAAAATATACCCCTTGCAGTTCTCCGCTTGGGTCTTGTAGGAGATAAATTGTTACAAAACTGCCGCTGAGCGGCAGTATAAGTCAATCATTGATTGCAACGAACTTTCTACCTTACATACTCAGTCAGTATAGCAGGCCTGGGGGTATTTGTCAAAGAAAAATTACATGCAATCTTACCCTATTACTTCCAATTATCATTCATTCCGACTAGGATACAGGTAATTCAGTGCGCTGGCAGAAAAGATCAATGACACTTACGCAGTTTTGAGGGGAGAAAAACATGCTAGGGCCGATTGCCTACGGCAGCGGTAGGGGAGAAATCCAGAAAACAAGTTCACCGTTTTCATTTACCTTCCCGACCTCCACTACCATACCTGATTTTCCTCCTTACCTATGGCCAGCATTGATCCAGAGGAAAAGCCGTCATCCAGACCGCATACATCTCTTGATATTGCTCATGCAGTAATTGCTCTTCATGGGTAAAAGTTGCCCTGGCTTTACCCAGCTCCGTGGCTTCTTCACTCGCCGTCATCGGCCTCAGCGTGCATGCCGGCGGGATGCCCTTGCCCAGATAAGGACCCAGGTCACAGGCTTTCACCCGGTGTCCACTGATTTCCCCTTCCACCTTGACCGCCAGGGCCTGGATCTGCTCCAGCGCGAGGTCGCGCATGGTTTCTGCCGAAGATAAATATCGGGCCAGGTCTTCCCGCAGGGGCAGGTCCGAGGACTGCTCGAAAGATGTCTCATTGGGTCCATGAATGGTATATTGATATTTCCACCCAATGTCGACGGTGGCATCCACCGGCCCGCCCGGGGTCAGATATTGGCGGAAATTTACTCCCCAGCCCTCGCCGACGATGGTTTTGCCCTTCTCCGCAAAATAAAATGATGCCCCCCAGCCGGTCGTTTTTGGCACCCACATTGCCTGCATCCCCAGGCCGAATACTTGTGGATAATCCTGCGAATAAAATAAAGTATCCAGGCTGATGATGTGCTGATCCCGGTTATCGATGGTGGAATAGGCAATCTGGCAGTCAGTTGGCGAACCGGCCCCATTACACCAATCCGACATGTAAAAATTTCCGACCAGCTGGTAAGAAGTCGTTTTCCAGGTATCATCGACCAGCTTCTTGATGCAGCCATCCAGGGCCCGGAATCGATCCCCTGTGTCTGCATCCGCAAAGAGCAATTTGTCCACCCCGATAACCGACTGCGGCGTAGAAGTAACCGGAGTAGAAAAGAAGCGGCAAGCCAGCAAAAAACCGATCATCAGCCCTCCGGCCAGCTCGATCAAAATACACGTTCGTTTTTTCACTTTTTAATCTCCCGCATTCATTATCGCGCAATACTGGCAAAATCAAGCCGCCAGGAGGAAGAACAATACATCCCTCCCCATTTTATCCTCGAAATGGGGAGGGATGGAAAAAGCTGACAGGCTGGTATATTTTTGGCCGGACAAAACCTGAGCTTATCTCATGATGAGTGGCAAGAATACCCGGCTATTGACCTGTATGAATCTCGCCAATCCATAGATTGGGAGGTTATCGCTCAAACTGAATCTGCCTCCGGCCCAGTTAAGCCCACCGGCATTGCAGAGAATTACATTTACCTTGCCTTTTTCCACGCTAAAATTTCCGTGCGCGGCCTGAAGACTACTATCATAGGTTGAGTCTACCGAACCGTTTGCGGATAAAAGTCTTATCAGTGGATTACGAGCATTCGTAGCCTCAATGCCTCCGGCCCAGATGGATGAATCTCCCTGAACGCAGATCGTTCTAACCGTATGGAAATTCCCCGGTAAGGTGAAGGTCGCGTCCAGAGAACCACCGGTATTTAAGCGCACGAGTGCAGGATGGTCCACGTCGGCTACTTTTTGAAAATAACCACCCACCAGCACTTCTCCCGTTGAGAGAGTTGTCACGCCATATAATGTACCTGCATTGCCAACATCATCCAGAAAAACAGGTGGGACAAAACTGCTGTCGATGAGGCCATTATTCTGCAGCCGCACCAGACCCGGGTAGGTCACGTTATCGTATTTGCTGAAATCTCCCGCCACATAGATTCGATCATCCGGCAGCACGGCCAGGTCATACACATTTCCGTAGGCATCGCCGCCCTGGAAAGTCGTGTCCTCTCCTGAAAAGTCAGCCTTCATCCGCCTGACGCCCCGACCAAAATCACTCCCCACTAAAATCTTTCCGTCACTCTGGCGGACTATTGTACTCACGCGGTCGTAATTATTATAGGCCGACAAGTTGGTCAAATCTCCATTTGCACCGATCAGATGAAGTTCATTGGAGCCAAACCCGGCTACTGCCCGGTCATCCGGTAAAGCCAGGGCGGCAGTACTCCAACCTCCCGGCCTATTAGCGAAGGGAGCAAAGGCGGTATCCAAACTGCCATTGGCCAGAAGCCGGGCCAACCCGAAGAGGGGTCGTCCATTGACATACCAGAAATTCCCGGCCACCAATAGCCGTCCATCGGCGTAGGTGCTGAGGTCATAGAATTCAGCCTCATCCCCTACGAGCGGATGGAACGTCCCGACTTTCTCCAGGCCGTTGTTGGCCAGGTCCAATAATGCCAGCCCGTCAAATATTCCAATTTGATCTACTGTGGCGGGCCGTCCCTGTCCCCCCACCAAGACCTTGCCATCGCTGCGTAAACCGAGGGCAAACACATCCGATTCATTTCCAAAGGAGGTCATCGTTTGATATGTTCCGTCGGAACCATAACGCCATACCTGGCCCTCATGGGAGGTGGGGCTGCTACCGATGCAGACTGGTGAACGCCAGCCTCCAACCAGGAAACCTCCGTCCGGCAGAGGCAGCAGGGTCTTGATGGATTGGAACATATTAGGGTCGACAGCGGGTGTGGATTTTAATATGCCATCAGGCGTGTACCATGCAAAAATATTTCTAGAGATATTGCAGATGTCTTCACTACCCACCACTACCGTATCCAGGCTAACGCCTTTCAAAACCGCCACTGTGCGGCCTCCGATGGACCCGCCCGGCAAAAAAGCGGTGTCTAGCGAACCGCTGGTATTTAACCGGGCCAATCCAGCTTGAGCCACGTCATTGAACGTGCTGAATTCACCGGTGATAATGTATTTGCCGCTGCTTTGCCGGGCGATTCCCCTGACGGCTCCGTTCGGGCCGGTACCGACATTAAAACTGGCATCAATATGTCCGGTTTGGTCCAGGCGGGCGATTCTTGGCACGGGATTGGTGAAATTGCCTCCGAGCAGGATATTTGATCCATCAATATAGACGGAATAAACCTGAGCGGCGAGAATCGCATATTTATAAAAGCCATCATCCAGCGTCCCGTTTGCGTTCAGTCGAAGATAGTAATACGTAAACGTATCGGGCAATACATGGAACCATCCAACGATCACGATCTTGCCGTCTGGCTGCAGGGCGGCTGCATTAACTTCCCCCACTTGCAGGCTGGGGTCCACCTGGAAGGACGGATCCAATGAGCCGTCGCTATTAATGATTGCCAGGCTGCGCGGGGCTGGCTGACCCCCAACCGAGATAAAACTTCCCCCTGTCAGCATCTTTCCATTGCTGAGCGGGATTAAAGCGTTGATTTTACCGGGTATAGTGAAAAGTGCCGGACTGCCAGCAATGATTTCGCCGGCTGCCCGGGCCGAAGAAGCTGCAATTACCGATGGAGAAGTGATGGAGAGTAGTGAGAACAGAACACAAATGGCGGCCATGAAACGGCGCATTGTAAACCTCCTGATTTTGCAGACGTTATGAATTTGCCAATGAATATTCACTTAGTGATTTATCCCAGCAGCACTATTCTTATTGATGATTATTACATGCTTCTGAGGTTTCTTTCATATTTATTGAATTGCGTTTTATTTGACCAAAACACATGATGATTTTCCTGCCAAATTTTACACAATTGTCCTTGAAATAACAAAACAAATGTTCTATAATGAGATTATGAAAATATTTTTGCGGTCAAAATTTCAGCCGGACCTCCCTTATATCCATTTGACGCCTTACAGACCTCAGGGACCCCAAGCAAGTTGGGGTCCCTGAATTGTTCCTCCGTTAGTTCCTCGAACAATTCAATTCCGGCCTGTTTCTCGACTACAAAGGAAGCTGATAGAGGATTTGTTCCTCAAATTCTCGAAATTAAGTGACTCTTATTTGACAGACAACTACCATGACCATCCATAAACCATTTTCCATAACCCTGCGTGTGTGTTAAAATCCTCTCCTCGAATACTTCCTTCATTGAACCTTATTCCGGAGAATTCATGTCCAAAAAAACTCCCCCAAAGACAAAAAATACCCGCCGTATGCTACCCGCCTGGGTACTTTGGGTTTCAATCACCTTGTTGGTGGTACTTGCAGCCGTTGTCTATTTTGCCCCTCGCCTCACCAAGAATGCCGCCCAAACGCCCACACCCACCGCCTCTCTCCCAGCCGAGATCAGCGTGGATGAGGCCTATCTTCTGTTTAACAGGAATTCAGTCACCTTCCTGGATGTACGTCCGGCGGCAGATTTTAAAGCCTATCACATAGGCAAATCGATCACCATCCCGGTCGATGAGCTGTCAAGCCACCTGGATGAGATCCCCAGTACCCGGACGATCGTGGTGATAGATACGTACGGCCTCGAGGCTGCCAACCGTGCACGCAGTATTCTCCAGGCCGCCGGTTATACCTCTGTCACGATCATGGCGGGCGGCCTGGATGCGTGGGTTCAAAAACAATACCCTTTCATTGGAACAGCTCGTTATTAAGCATTTATGTAGAAAAGCGAGAAAGTGATCAAACCTCCCCGATCGTCCTTGCTCGGATTTTTATGGGTAGCCTCACTTTTTTTGACTGCCTGCCAAGCTGCTGCACCTCAGGCCACCGGGCCGGTGCGCGTCATGGCAGCCGAAACCTTCCTGGGGGATATGGCCCAAAACGTAGCCGGAGAGCGCCTTCAGGTGGGGAACCTCCTGCCGGTCGCCGTCGATCCGCATGAATACCAGCCCAAACCCCTGGATATCACCCGGTTGGCTGAGACCCAGGTGCTCATTGTCAACGGCCTCGGCTACGAGACCTGGCTCCAGAAGACGCTCGACAGCCTTGGCGGACAGCGCCTGCTGATCGTCGCTACGGCCGGTTTGGTGCCAGCGGCGGATCCAACGGGAGTGCATCCACAAGGTGATCCCCACCTATGGATGGACCCTCTGAATGCAATCCAGTATGTGAACCAGATCCGTGACGGTCTCTCCCAGGCTGATCCGGCTGGAAAAGACACTTATACTTCCAATGCAAAGGCATATATCGTCAAGCTTCAGACGCTGGACAAATGGGTCAAGGACCAGGTCAGCCAACTTCCGCCTGAACGCCGCCTGCTGGTCACGAATCACGACGCCCTGGGATATTTTGCCAAGGCTTATGGTTTCAAAATAGTCGGAGCGGTCATCCCGGGAGTTTCCTCGGAATCATCTCCCACTGCGCGGCAACTGGCTGACTTGATTGATACGATACGAAACAGCAGCGCCCCGGCGATCTTCCTGAATTTCGGCGACAACCAGAAGCTGGCCCAACAAATCGCCTCCGAAACGGGGATCAAGGTAATCACCGATCTCTATGTGGAAAGCCTCTCCGGTCCCGATGGTCCTGCCGCTACTTATATAGATATGATCCAGCATGATGTAACAGTCATGCTGGATGCATTAAAATAAGAGAATGATGGATACTCCCTCCGGATCCCCGGCCCGCCTTGACGTTGAAAATATAACCGTAGCCTATGATGGTACACCTGTGCTGCGGGAACTTACGTTCCAAGTCCCGCATGGAGCGCGCGTGGCTGTCGTCGGACCGAATGGGGCCGGCAAATCCACTTTGTTTAAAGCTCTCGTTGGCCTCCTGCCGCTGCGGGAGGGAAAAATATTCATCCATGACCTGCCTCTCGGCCACCACCTGGATTGTGTCGCTTATGTGCCTCAACGCGAGGAAGTGGATTGGCGCTTCCCCGTTACGGTGCGGGATGTGGTTCTGATGGGCAGGTTCGGCCATCAGAAGTGGCTGCAACGAGCCCGGCAAACCGACCGTGAGGTTGTCCGCAAAAGCCTGCAGCAGATGGGTATTAACGACCTGGCCGGTCATTCCATCAGCGAGTTGTCGGGCGGTCAGCAACAGCGTGTCTTCCTGGCGCGTGCCCTGGCCCAGGAACCGCACATCTTTTTGATGGATGAGCCGTTCACGGGGGTGGATGCCACTACACAGGATGCCACCCTGGCTTTGCTTGACCATTTGCGTGAAAAAGAAGTGACCGTATTGATCTCCACCCATGACCTCAACCTGGCCGGCAGCCGCTTTGACATGGTCCTGCTGCTAAACCGCCGCCTGATCGCATTTGGTGAACCGAAGGAGGTCTTTACGCCGGAGAATCTGGCGCAGGCATTTGGCTCCCAAATGCTGAAATTGCCCGGCGGCACGGTGCTGGTGGATGATTGCTGTCCACCGGATGACGATCATGTGCAAAAAGGGAGGCCGGATTGAGCTGGCTCCTCCAACCTCTCCAATATGAGTTCATGGTACGCGGCCTGCTGGCCTCCGTCATGGTCGGTATCCTGTGCGCCGTGATGGGCACCTACGTGGTCTTGCGCGGCATGGCCTTCCTGGGGGACGCCATCGCGCACGCCATCCTGCCGGGGGTGGCGATCTCTTTTCTTTTGCACGGCAACCTGCTGGTGGGCGCCCTGATTGCAGCCGTCATCGTTGCCCTCAGTATCGGTTTTTTCTCGAAAGGCGGCGCGGTCAAGGAAGATACCGCCATCGGCATTTTGTTCGCGGCGGCCCTCTCTTTGGGAGTGGCCTTGATCAGTTCGATCCAGACCTATGCGGTGGACCTAAGCCACATCCTTTTCGGCAACGTGTTGGGAGTCAGCGTATCCGATATGTGGCTCACGGCCGGTTTGGGCTTGCTGGTCCTGGGAACCGTGGCGCTGCTCTATAAGCAATTCCTGGTGATCTCCTTTGACCCGATCCTGGCGGCTACTTTGCGGCTGCCGGCGAATTTATTGCGTAATCTGATGCTGGTCCTGCTGGCATTGACCGTGGTGGTTTCACTCCAAACGGTGGGAGTGGGGTTGGCCGCGGCCATGCTGATCACGCCGGCTGCCACGGCCTATTTACTGGCGCGCCGTCTTTGGCCCATGATGCTTATATCAGCCGGCATCGGGGCGGTTTCAAGCCTGGTCGGTTTATATTTAAGCTATTATTTGAATATAGTTTCCGGTTCTGCCATCGTCCTCACCGCTACCGCCATCTTTCTGCTTGCTTTTCTTTTCCATCCCCAGCGTGGAGTCTTGTGGAAAAAGAAGTAGCCATGTCCCGCTACTCTTCTTTCTGCCTGCTTTTATTGATCAGCCTCTTTCTGACTGCCTGTGCCGGCCCCGTTACATCCATCCCGACCGTCATTGGACCCACGGTTACGCCCAACCCAAACGCGATCCCTTCGCTGACGCCATTTGGACCTTCAGCGGATATTCCTTCCCCACAACCGGCAGCCTCCCAGACGGCCCAACCGGTCTCCACATTCACCCCTGCGCCTACTAACGGTGAGGCTCTGCCACACTATAGTCTCGACGCAACTTTGAATTACACCAGCCATTCGCTCTCAGTGGATGAAACCGTCACTTACCAGAATCCAAGCGGGACAACTCTCAACGACCTCGTACTTGCCGTCGAACCGAATTTATGGAAGAATTGCTTTGTCCCGGGTGATCTTCTGGTAAATGGCCAGGCGGCGAATGAATTTAATCTGGTCAGCGACCGGCTCGAGCTTCCACTGGCTGCGCCTCTTCCGCCGGACGCGACCGTGAACCTGCTCTTTCATTTTGACCTCAACCTGCCTCCAGCGGATATGTATCATGTCTTCGGTTATAACGAATTCGAGACCAACCTGGTGGACTGGTACCCCTTTATAGTGCCTTATTCAAACGGCTGGCTCCTCCATCCGCCTGCAAATGTGGGCGAGCACCTGGTCTACGATGTGTCCAACTTTGATGTGACTTTACGCCTGGCTGACCCGATGCTGACGGTCACAATAGCCGCGGGTGCTCCGGCTGAGAGTGCCGGCGGGGTCTGGCGTTATCACTTGCAAAATGCGCGTGCTTTCGTTTTTTCTGCCAGCAACGCTTTTCAGACTGTCTCGACCACGGCCAATGGAGTTTCCGTTACAGGCTATTTTTTCACTTCTGAGACGGTTCAGACCATAGCTGCGGTAAATGAGGTTGCCAAAGCCCTGAGAACGTTTACTAACCTCTTTGGCCCACCACCTTACTCCAGCCTGACCATGGTGGAATCGCCCTTTTTCGACGGCATGGAATACGACGGACTGTTTTTCCTCAGCCGTGAATATTACCTCTCCAGCGATGGAACTGTTCTTAATAACCTGATCGATATTGCCGTGCATGAGACCGCCCACCAGTGGTGGTTTGGTTCAGTGGGCAACGACCAGGCCATGGAACCCTGGCTGGATGAAGCATTGGCCACGTACAGCGAGCGCCTTTTTTACGAACAAAATTATCCAGAGGTAACCGCCTGGCAGGAATTTCGGATCGATTCATACAGTCCCTCCGGCTGGGTGGATACGGATATTTACCATGGAGAGGATTTCCGCACCTATGCCAATGCTGTCTATCTTCGTGGCGCCCAATTTCTACAAGAACTGCGCCAGCGAGCAGGCGACCCGGCTTTCTTCGCCTTCCTGAAAGATTACGCAGCCCAGATGGCAGGGAAACAATCCACTTCCGCTGATTTCTTCCGCATTCTGCGCCTGCACATTTCTGTGGATATTTCTGATATTGTGGCGGCTTATTTCAGCAAGCCTTATTAGTGTGGCAAGAGGAGGAAAAAATGAACAGCCGTATGCCCGTTCTTTTCATTGGTCATGGCAGTCCCATGAATGCCATCGAGGACAACGAATTTAGCCAAGCCTGGTCCAAAGTAGGCGAAGGGCTGCCAACTCCGCTGGCGATCCTGTGTGTATCCGCCCACTGGGAGACCGAAGGCACTCAAGTGACAGCCATGGGAAAGCCACGGACCATCTACGATTTCTACGGTTTTCCCCCTGAACTGTACGCGGCCAAATATCCCGCGCCCGGTTCACCCGATTTGGCACAACGTGTTGTTGAATTGGCCAAACCTCTCCCCGTTGGCCTGGACATCTCCTGGGGGCTGGACCATGGCACCTGGTCTGTCCTAACACGCTTGTTCCCCAAAGCGGATGTTCCTGTGATCCAAATGAGCCTGGACGTGAAAAAAAGCCCGCAGGAACACTATGACCTTGGCCGCCAACTCAAAAGCCTCCGCAATGAAGGCGTCCTGATCCTCGGCAGTGGAAATGTCGTCCACAACCTGCGCATCCTGAATTGGAATGACTCGGCGTATGATTGGGCCGTTGAATTCGATACCCTGGTTAAGAAATGGATCCTGGAAGATGACCACAAATCAGCCATCCAGTATCACCGGCATGGCCAGCTGGCCGCCCTGGCAGTCAACTCAGCCGAGCACTATAAACCCCTGTTGTATATCCTTGGCTTGAAAGAGGCGGGTGAACCTGTCACTTTCTTTGCCGAGAAGGTTACCCTGGGCTCCATATCCATGCGTTCGATGGTGATTGATTGAACCATGCCCGACTCGTACGAACACATTATTCATCACATCGAACTCAGTTAAATTGCACGTAGTTATCGCCGGCGAGCCTCACGGCCGCCCGGTGATCTTGTTGCACGGTTTCCCGGAATTCTGGTATGGCTGGCGCCGCCAAATCCCGGCCCTCGCTTCGGCCGGTTTTCGGGTCATCATTCCAGATCAGCGTGGCTATAACTTATCTGACAAGCCCATTGGCGTAAACGCGTTCCGCGTGGCGGAATTATCGCAGGACATTCTAAATCTGCTTGACCATTTCGGATTGGAGAAGGCTGATATTATCGGGCATGATTGGGGGGCTGCCATCGCCTGGAATCTTGCCATCCACTTTCCACGGCGGGTTGAACACCTGGCGATCCTGAATGTGCCTCATCCCGGGGTCCTTTGGAATTTCCTGCACCACTCGCCAAGGCAGATATTTAAAAGTTGGTATGTCGGCTTCTTCCAGATCCCGGCTTTGCCTGAATGGCTGTTGGGGCTGAATGATCATGCCCTGGCGCAACGCCTGCTTACTTCCAGCGGGAGGCCCGGCACATTTACCCCGGCAGATCTGGATGAGTATAAGAAGGCCTGGGCCCAGCCCGGCGCATTTACTGCCATGATCAATTGGTACCGGGCCGCTTTTCGTAACCGTTCCGCCCTGGCGGCGACTCAACGAGTTATCGTTCCAACGCTTGTGCTATGGGGCAAGCGGGACGTAGCTCTCTGCCCGGAAATGGCGCAGCGGTCCATCGAGTTGTGTGATAATGGGCAATTGATCTACTTTGAAGATGCCAGCCATTGGGTCCAGTTGGATGAGGCCGAAGCAGTCAATACATACCTGTTGGAATTCTTAAAAGGAAAATAACCTCCCTATTTATTGGAAAGAAAGGATCACAATATGTCCAAACTCACCGAATTTCGCAAAGCCAAGGACCTTTTCTTCAAGAATGAGGCCCAGTCACCACTGGACAACCAGGAGAAAAAGACTTTTACCGGCCTGAAATATTTTCCTGAAAATCCTGACCTTCGCTTTGACCTGTCCCTTGAGAAATTCCCCAAACCCGATCCGATCACCATGGCCACCTCCACCGGTGACCAGCAGGATTACTGGCACGTGGGACAGATCCAATTTTCCGTAAAGGGGCAGCCCGCCACTCTGCAAGTGTACCTGGCGGTGGATGGCGGCGATTATTTCATCCCGTTTGTGGATGCCACCGCCCCGGCCGAGACCTACGGTTCCGGCCGTTACCTGGAGCCCGAAGACCTGGGCAATGGCCGCCTGCACGTGGACTTCAACCTGGCTTACAATCCTTATTGCGCCTACAATGACCGCTGGTCCTGTCCACTGCCGCCGCGCCAGAACCGGATCCCGGTCCGCATCGAGGCGGGAGAGAAAAACTTCCACGATTAATGGAGCGATTTTCATTATGGCCAACCCATCACCGGATATCCCGACACGCATAGAAACCTCCCGCCTGGTCCTACGTAGTTACCAACCCGGCGATGGACCCTGTTATTACCAGGTGAGCCTAAGGAATAAACCTCACCTGCTGCAATTTGAATCCGGCAATGCCGTTATGGGGATCAACTCTGAAAAAGACGCTGAGATCGTCGTTCGAGATTTTGTAGCTGCCTGGGCTGCCCGCCGGGCTTTTTTCATGGGTGCTTTCTTGAAGGATACGCAGGAATTTGTTGCCCAGGTCTATATTGGAGTGGTCAATCGAAACCTGCCCGAGTTTGAGATCGGTTATTTTGCAGATGTCGACCATGAAGGCCAGGGTTATGTGACTGAGGCAGTGAAAGGAGCTCTCGGCTTAATCTTTAACCACCTGGGCGCCCACCGGATACGGCTGGAATGCGATGAGACGAATGTACGCAGCATCCGGTTGGCCGAGCGCTGCGGTTTTGTCAGGGAGGGACACATTCGTGAGAATAAGAGACGCCCGGACGGTAGTTTCAGCGGCGATCTGCACTATGGCCTGCTGAAAAGCGAGTTCAGTAAATAAATAACCGGCTTTGTACTCATCACCACCATTTCATCGTCTATAAGGAGAGGAACCTATGAACCTGAAGATCAGCCGACGTGATTTCCTCGGACTCAGCCTGGTGGGGATATTGTCTGCCTGTACTGCCAAATCGGTCAGCCAGGTTACCCCCACGGCCACTGTGCCCAAACCAACTGCCACCATTGACACCTCGCCCCATACCTATAATGCGGATGATCCCGGCATAATGTATTCAGGCAGGATCGATTTCTCAGACGCCAAGAAGCCGGTTTTCTCGGCACCAGGAGTTGTCATCCAGGCCAGATTCCATGGCACAGGCGCGGCGGTCCTGCTCGAAGATGAGTTCAAATGGGGAACCAACCGCAATTATTATGATGCTGTCATCGATGGTTCCACCGTGGTCAAGATTGCCCCTGAAAAAGCCGTTACCCGCTACGAAGTTGCCGCCGGCCTGCCGGAGGCTGACCACAGCCTCAGCCTTTTCAAACGGACTGAAGCCAGCATCGGGAAATGTACCTTCCTGGGTTTTGAGTTTGCCGGCGTGATCCTGCCTGCGCCTGCCAAACCAGCCCGGCGGATTGAGTTTATCGGCGATTTAATCACCTGCGGCACCGGCATGGAAGCCCTGATCAATTCAACGCAATGCAGCGAGGACGGCTGGGGCCAGCCATATAACAATGCCCGCCTCTCCTATGGCGCCGTCCTTTCGCAAAATCTCAACGCTGAATATCATCTTACTTCCGTTTCCGGAATAGGCCTGGTGCGTAATTACAGCTTTCAATATGACGCCCGCCCAATGCCGGAAGTATATGATTCCCTTTTCTTTGAGCAAACTGACTCCCCTGCCTGGGACCCTAATTTTTTCGTGCCGGATGCGCTGGTGATCGCCCTGGGATCAAACGATTTCTCGCCCGGTGACAGCGACCGGCCGATCATGCAGGTCGATGAATTCGTCAATGCATACGTGGAATTCATCGCCAAGTTGAGGAAAGATTTCCCCGAGGCGCACGTTTTTTGTGTTTCCAGCCCCATCCTGGGCGATCATTGGCCCACAGGGGAATACAAGTCTGCCACCGACCAGAAGACGGCCATCACGAAAGTGGTCGATCAGCTCAACCAGTCCGGGGATGACAAAGTCCACAAATTCTTCTCTACTTCCATTGTTGGTATGAGCTGTGGCTCCCATCCCGATGCAAATCAGCACCAGCTCATGGCCGAACAATTGGGAAGGATAATCGCCGGGGTGATGGGCTGGCAATAGCGGCACGGTCGCAGCGCTGCAATAACAAGGAAAACTGTTGCACAAAAAATAGGGACGGACAATTATCCGTCCCTTTAATCCATTAACCGTACGCGTCGATAGTTTACGGAGTGTGTTTCCCTGAATGTCCCGGGAAACCGAATATAGCCCCCTGCGTGGGTGGAATCATATAGACACACTGCTCCAAGGTGAAGTAAGTGCCGCGGACTTTATTGTGAGTCTGGCGATATTCTTTGGCGTGTTCTTCTGACCAGAAGAAAATAGAATTCCGTCAGAAAGCGTCGATGATGCTCGGGTCTTTCAGTTTGGCGAAATTGACCATCGGCACGAATACCAACGGTGCAGCGTCCGCCTCAGCTACCTTGTAGTGCAGATCACTATCGATCTCAAGGTGGATCGGCTTGCCGCAATGGCCACAAGATGTCTGGATCGTGAAAGTCAGGTGTTGCTGGCGGAGCTGCCCTTGCACGAAGGGCGTCGCAATCGCGTCGACCGCTCAGGCGGCGTAGAGTTTTTCCCCCGAACTGAACGTGACCTGGTGGGGGGTTTTCTCCACCGTCACCGGGTAGGCCCAGGCCACCTCACCCTGTGAATTGCGGAATAAAAAGGTCATGCCGCGCTCCAGCTCTCCCAGGATGGAGATCACATTCTCCAGAGGCAGACCCAGTTGATCAGCAATCCATTGAGGCGGGATCGGTCGTCCGTAGCGAGGCAATTCCAATACCACCAGATTGCGGACACGGTGGTGATCCTCGCTCATGAACTTGAGCGCGTCCGTACCGACTTGGGCACTTTGATGCACCTGCCTGCGCCAAATATGTGACGGAATAGCCACGAGGTGACGCCACATCCCCAGGAGAATATTTTTATTCATATTTCAATTATATCTAACTTATTTTCCTGATCCGGCACACACACATC
The DNA here is from genome assembly GCA_963831885.1 of uncultured Chloroflexia bacterium. Classification (GTDB taxonomy): domain Bacteria; phylum Chloroflexota; class Anaerolineae; order Anaerolineales; family Villigracilaceae; genus UBA877. The sequence continues at coordinate 587,945 of CAWHSJ010000011.1, forward strand.
TGAACAACTCTCAATTACAATGCAAAATTCAATGCTTCGGTTAGTGATCGAAATACCAGGGCTCCATTTGACTTTAATGCTTCCTTCTTGATTTGTTTCCGGGCTATGCCATAACACCTGATATCGACATGAATGTCCAGCCTGTCCAGTGCTGCCCTGGCTGCCTGCAGGCTTTTTACGCCTCCAGGCGTATCTTCAAAGACAGAAATTTGGGCTCCATCCAGCATTGCCCAGCCAGGTCCTGGCCTGACCCCTTTCAATCAAATCAGCGGCTTTGGTCAAGGCGGCTTCCTGACCTTCTCCCATCGCCATGCGCATCCCTGCGAGGGCATGGACCGGGCTCGGCTTGAGAAAAGTTTGGGGATCGGTGTATCGCTGCAATCCCAACCAGCACATGCCGCCCCAGCCCAGGATCGGGATGCCTTCCAAGCCGACCAGTTTGGCCCCGAGTTCGGCCTCAGGGGTGGAGAAGATACCCGGCGGGGGAAGGGATGGACGGCTGGTGATCACCGCTGCGGCTTGACCGGGCGAGGTCATCCATTCCCGCAGGCGGGCGCTTTGCGATTCGAGCAGATTCGAACGGTCATATTTAAGCAGATAGCTCTCACAATTCTGTTCGGAGGGAAGATTGTAGAAGCGTTCGAATTCCTCACTACCAAGCACCAACTCCTGGAAAGTCCGGTGGGTGAGTGAGAGTTCCGCCATGCGCGCCTCCAGGATCAGATCATGCAAGATTTGCTCCTGACGGCCAGTATGGCGGCTTTTTCCCAGAAATAAACGCGCCGCCCTCTCCAAGGGATGAAGAGACAGCATCTCTGCGGAGGATAGCCTCCGGGTCAGTCTCTTGAAATCGGGTAAAACACGCGACTCCGGGCTGGCAATACCGGGTTGTGCCAACGACTCGGGCAAGCCTCGTTCAGGCTCTTCTTTCCAGAGGGATTCCAGCATAAAAGCCGTGCTAATAGCGGCTTCATCCCACTCGGAGGTGATGCCGCCAGCCTCGAAGGCGGCGATATCATCTGCGGATAGACTTCCATCCGTAAACCCCAACGCAACCGCCATCCGCCGGACGGTTTCCTGCAGGGCCAGGTGATAGCCGCGCGATTCCAGCAGGACGCCATCCATATCGAACAGGAAAATTTTCATACGGCCTTGGGGGCAGAATGGCGGCGGCGTAACTCGGCTTCGATGTCGGCGAGGGATACGCCCTGGCGGACAAGAAGCACCAGGGTGTGGTAGAACAGATCGGAAACTTCCTCCACCAGACGCGGGTTCCCCTGGCCTTTGGCCGCCAGAATGACCTCCACGGCTTCCTCGCCCACTTTCTGGAGGATAACATCCACATTGTCATCGAGCAGTTTATTGGTGTAGGAACCCGGTTGTGGATGAGCTTTACGTTCCGTGATGATGTCGAAGAGTTCGTCAAGCATAATTTCTCCTGAGTCTCTATTCCCTATTCTTGACCCAATGAACGATAAAAACAGGACACCTCGCCCGTGTGACAGGCAGGCCCGGCCGGGTGGACCAGGACCAGCAAAGAATCCGTATCACAATCCTGGCGGATCTCCACCACTTTTTGCACATTGCCGGAGGTGGCGCCCTTATGCCATAGCTCCTGACGCGAGCGCGACCAGAACCAGGTCTCACGGCTATCCAATGTCCGTTGGAGGGAGTCGGCATTCATCCAGGCCAGCATCAAGACCTGAAGGGTCTGGCTGTCTTGAACGATGACAGGGACCAACCCCTGTTCATTCCATTTTATAGCAGCGATTTCATTCGACATTTTCAATCACCTTTATTAATTTCAAGTCCGGCCTGGAAAAGACAACCATTGAAGGCATCCCCAGCCGCTTCCAAAAAGTGAAAGAATCGCCTCCCACCAGGTTGGTCGTCCACAAGGTGATGACGGTGCCATGCGTAACCACGACTGTGTTCCCAGCAGGATACTTCAAAAACACATCTTTCATTGCATGCGAAAACCGTTCCAATGCTTGTTCCGCGGTCTCGCGGCCAAAAATCAACTTCTTCGGTTTGGCGAAAAAGTTCGCCAGCAATGTTTCAAAATTACCTCGAATTCCAGAAACCACTTCCGCCCGCTCATGCTCTTGCAGCCCGGTGAAGCACAATGCCGGAACGCCCAGATTTTGCGCCACAATCGCGCCGGTCTGAACTGCCTTGGGTTCGATGCTGGTGACCACGACCGAGGGTGAATACTCCTTCAGTTTTCGCGCCAGAGGCTCACAGCGTTGCCGTCCGGCCGGTGAAAGATCCCATTGGACGGAGGGGATATCCACCCTGATCTCAGGCAAGGAGTGGCGGACTAATAATAAATATTCCAGGCTCAACCTCCTAGGTATGGATCCTATTCCTCAAACCGGCGAAATGGATGTTATTCCCTTCGAGAATGGCCTTAAGACGATCCTTCGCCACGACATCTTTCTCCCTGGGCTTCCACGTTGGATCGAGCAATTCGGGATGGGTCAGCAGCACATATTGGAATTGCGGTGCAACGACATGGACATCAAGATCATAAAACTTCCTGGTTTGTCGGGCGAGCCATTCCAAGGGGAAAAAGAGGGATCCAAGATCGCCGTTGTGAGTCCACTGAGCTTCCCTGGAAAGGATGACATTCCCCAGATGAATTTTGGCTTCTTCTTTTCTGATTCCAAGATCTCCGTTACTCAAACGCTTCACTGCCCATCCATCCTCCTGGAACTGTTGGGTCAGAGGCTTAATGAAGTTGGGCAGGTTTAGAGTCAGGTAGTCCAAGTCGTGATGATTTCTCAGGAAACAACCCGCATATATATCCGCGGTTAAACCACCCCACAGCCAAGAGGTGGTCCGAAGATTGGTGGAAAATTCCGCCACCTGTTTCATGGCCTGAACAAGTTCAGCTTCATCCATTAATCATCCTGCATTCTTCTGACTTTAATGCCTCGCCCGGCGAGGTATTCCTTGATCTCTTTGACGGTATATTCACCGTAATGTAACATGGATGCCACCAGCGCCGCATCGGCTTTGCCCTCAGTCAGCACATCATAGAGATGTGCGGGTGTGCCGCCGCCACCGGAAGCAATCACGGGGATACTCACTGCCTCAGCAATCCTCCGCGTCAGCCGGAGATCATAGCCTTCTTTCGTCCCATCGGCATCGATGGAGTTGACCACCACTTCGCCGGCGCCCAAGGCCTCTCCCTGGCGCGCCCACTGGACTGCATCCATTCCCATGGGCATGCGCCCGCCATTAATAACAATCTCAAAGCCTGAAGGAATAGCGGGAGATGGAATAACCCTGCGCACATCCATTGAAAGGACAACAGCCTGCGCCCCAAAAGCCCGGGAGGCCTCTGCGATGAGCCGGGGCCTCATTACGGCAGCGCTATTCAGGTTGATCTTCTCGGCACCGGCCAGAAGCACCCGGCTGCAATCCTCCACGGTGCGCAAGCCGCCGCCTACCGAGAAGGGGATAAATACCTGCGCGGCGACCCTTTCGACCACATCGATCATGATATTGCGCTGATCGCTGGAGGCGGTGATATCGTAGAAAACCAGTTCATCCAACCCGGATTCATAATATTTCCGGGCCTGCACAACCGGATCGCCAATATCTTTGGTGTCGATAAATTTGACACTCTTGGCAAGCTTGCCATCCCGCACATCCAGACAGGAAATGATGCGTTTGCTCAGCATAAGTCTATTCCGGTTTATCCCAAGATTGCAATTCGATCAGGTTGCCTTCCGGATCGGTCATATAACACCAGGTCACTTTGGCGCCGCCAGCGATTGCCAGGGTCACTATCTCCCCAAACTGTTTTCCGCCTGCGGATTGAACAGCTGCACATGCCGCCGGTACATCTTCCACCTGAAAGGCGATGTGACCGAAGCCAGGCCGGTTGACAACCGTGCGCAAATGGGGTCTCTGTGGTGTATAGTTAAAAATCTCCAGCGTAGGGCCATTCTGTTCATAGCCAGGTAAGCGCAGATGGATGCCGCGCAAGTGAGCTCCCGGGATCCCTGTACCGGCCTCCAATGTCTCGCCCTTAAAATCGCGTTCCGGTGGAACCGGCATACAACCAAAGACTTCCTGGTAGAAGCCGGCGAGTTTTTGCCAATCCTCGGCGATCAGGTTCGTATGAACATATCTTGCCGCAATCCTCATAGTTAATCTCCGACTTCCCAATGGGCAAAGTTTTCCAGCAACCTTAAACCGACCGGCCCGCTCTTTTCCGCATGGAATTGCACGGCGAACAGGTTGCGGACACCAATGGCTGCCGGGAAAATGAGACCGTATTCGCAGTTGGCATACACACAGCGGGGATCTTCAGGCTGCGGATAATACGAATGGACAAAATAAAATTCATCACCGGGTTTCAGGTGTGACAAGACCGGATGTGGCTGCGTGACCATGACGGCATTCCAGCCCATGTGGGGGACCTTCAGGGAGGCCTCCCGAGGTCGGAAGCGGACGCATTCTCCTTTTATCAGGTCCAGTGCGGGAGTGTCACCTTCCTCAGAGTGGGTGAGGACGATCTGGCAGCCGATACAAATACCCAGGATAGGCACGCCGCGCTGGAACGCCTCCTTCAAAGCCACATCCAGACCTCGCTCCCGGAGGACATCCATGGCCGTGCCGGCATGTCCCACCCCGGGGAAAATGATCCGCCCGGCCTTTCGAACAACATCGGGGTCCGAGGAGACCTGGTTGGGGATGCCCAGGGCTTCCAAAGCCCTTTTCACGGAGGTCAGATTCCCGGCTTTGTAATCGACAATGGTTATCATATCAACCGCTCGTCCAACAATCCGCCAGAGATAATTTACCTTCATATAGCGCCCGCCCGATAATGATCCCGGCCAGACCTTTTTCCCTGGCGGAGCGTATGTCTGCCAGGCAGCTGGCTCCACCGGAGGCGACCACTTTCAGACCAGTAGCTTTTTGAAGGTCCACGGCGCTGAAAAGGTTGATGCCGATCCCGACCCCATCACGGCTTACGTCAGTGAGAACGCACCATTCAAGGCCTTGCTTTCGAAATCTCTGGCCAACTTCAAGGATGGTCAGGGAGGTAGTTTCCTGCCATCCCTTCAGCGTTACCTTGCCTTCCCGGGCCCCAATATCCCCGGCGATGCGGGCGGGACCGAATGAGGCAACCGCCCAATCGACCAACGGCGGGTCCAGAATGGCGGCGGTCCCCAAAAATACGCGTTTTACACCCATGTCCAATGCTCGTTTAACGGCAGCCTGGTCACGGATGCCGCCGCCAAACTCCACCTTGATCTCCAGTGCGAGGATATTTTCAAGCGCCTGCATATTCAGGCGGGTATCCTCGCCAAAGGCTCCATCCAGATTGATGACATGCAGCCAATCCGCCCCCTCGGTCTTCCAGCGTTCAGCCCAGAAACGCGGATCTTCGCTGTATGTGGTCTGGCGTTGCGGGTTGCCCTGTGCCAGGCGGACCACCTTTCCCGCACGCAGGTCGATGGCCGGAAAAACCATAAAACCGGTCGAGTTATCCATCGGATCAGGAATTCTTACCCAACTGGCGGGCAACCTGGGCGCAGTGAATGGCATCATGACAGGCATGGTGGATGGTATGGGCCAAAATGGTGATCCGGCCAATCTCATTGTGTTGTCCCGGGCGTTCCCACTCCTCCGGCTTGAGCGCAGATAGTGCAGAGACATACTTAGTCCTGAAAGCGATGAAGCCTGCCAAGGCCGAGCGGAGCTCTTGATCGCGATAATTCCGCTCCCGCGCCAGGGCTTCCTGGTCATAGCCAAGAATTTGAGGATTTTCCTGGTCACGCATAGCCTGCATGCGTTGCAGGCTGATCTCCTCGGCATCCCGCAGATGGCAGACCACTTCAACCACGGACCAGTTTTCATCGCCGCCTCTGGCAGCGCGGGCCTGTTGTTGGCTGATTCCCTCCAGGAGAGAAGATAATATAGCGGGTGTGGCTTTGAGAGCATCGAGCAGATCGTGATGTAGATCATACATAAGATCCTCCTTGTTATCGAAAAGAATATCAGAGGCTTCCTTTGGTGGAAGGGATGACGCCCATCCGCCGAGGTTCACTTCGTGTAGCCGCTTCGAGAGCCCGCCCCAAAGCTTTGAAGAGCGCCTCAGCCTGATGGTGATCATCACGTCCGTAAAGCACGCGGGCGTGCAGGTTACAGCGACTGGTGATGGCAAAGCTTTCCAGGAAGTGGGGGAACAGGCTGGTAGGAATGTTGCCGACATTCGGACCGTTCCATTCGGCATGAATAACGGAATACGGTCTCCCAGAGAGATCCACGCAGACAAAGGCCAGGCTTTCATCCATGGGAACGTAGGCTGAGCCCATCCGCTTGATCCCGGCCCGATCACCCAAGGCCTGATCGAAAGCCTGACCCAGCACCAGGGCGCAATCTTCCATAGTATGGTGAGCATCCACCAGCAAGTCTCCTTGCGCCTTCAATACGATATCGAACAATCCATGCACGGCCACATGGCTGAGCATATGATCCAGAGAGCCGATGCCCGTGTCAATTGAATATTCCCCCGTCCCATCCAGGTCCAGATTAAGGCTTATTTCCGTTTCGTTGGTTTTTCTTTCAACTGTAGCAGTTCGCATCGCACACCTCTTCAATCCACTTCTGAAAACTCGTCCAGGGCAAGAAGATTAGCCTCCGGGATTTGGCTTTCAATTTTTGATAAAGCCTTTATGAGTGCATCACTCTGTTCCGGCTTGCCGACCGAAATTCGGATGCAATCCTGCAGGCCGGCTTTATTGAAATAACGTACCAATATTCCTTCATCGGCCAGGGACCGTTTCAGAGCCGCGGCATCCTTTCCGATGATCCGACAAAGAATGAAATTGGATTGGGATGGATATGGCCGTAGATAAGGGACCGATTTCAACAGGACAAATAGCCGTTCCCGCTCGGCGATAATGCGCCGGCCAAGCTCGTTCAGTTCAGCGTTATGTTCAATGGATATTCTGGCGGCGGTCGAGGCGGCAACCGAAACATTGTAGGGCTGCTTGATCTTCCACAGATGCGGCATCAAAGCAGAAGGGAATACCCCATAGCCGACTCGCAGCCCGGCCAACCCGGCCCATTTGCTGAACGTGCGCAGCACCACCAGATTCTTTCGCCGAGGAGCATCGGCCAGCCTACTTGAAGAGGGCGAGGCGAATTCCATGTAAGCTTCATCCAAGACCACCAATAAGGGCAGCGCCAGCAGACGGTCGAGGTCTTTTTGAGGAACAAGGCTTCCATCCGGGTTGTTGGGCGTGGCAACGAAAATCAACTTGGGCTTGTATTGGTCCACAGCTTTTTCAATGGCAGGCAAATCGAGGCTGAAATCTGCACGCCGAGGCACGCTGATCAAGCGGGCACGGTTCAAATCGCCATCGAACGGATACATCCCAAAAGTAGGCGGGCAGTTTATGATGGCATCACCCGGGTCAATGACCAACCGCAGGATCAGATCGATCAATTCATCCGCCCCGGCACCGGCCAGGATGTTTTCACAAGGCAAGCCATGGAAGCTGGCCAGAGCATCCCGCAGGTCCTGGCAGCCCGGGTCAGGATAGATGTTTGGAAAAGGCATTTCTGCCAGGGCAGCTCTCACCGCCGGAAGGACTGCCATAAGGATTTTCATTGGCATCCAGCTTGACGATCTGTTCCGGCGGACGACCCAGCTGCTTTGAAAGCAGTTCAAATGGCAGGATGGGTTCGTAGGCAGGCATATCCATAATATGCGGTCGAACTAGAGTTTCAGGGTTGAACATATGCGGTTGCATCATTTTGTTTCTTCTACAGAGAACGACGCATTGGCGCGAAAATCTGCTGCAGCGGCATGGCCGGTGAGCTGCTCGGCCCGCGCAATGATGGCTGCCAATTGGCTTAGCTCCCTTCCGGTGGTTTCGTCCAGGGAGATGATGCTCGAAATTTTGACGAAATCCATTACAGTTGAGAGGCGAGGCGAAACGGGCAGTTCCCCCGGTGGGCATTACGTGGCTGGGTCCAGCCATGTAATCGCCCAAGACTTCGAAGGAGTGTTCGCCAAGAAATAAACCACCCGCATTGGGAATGGCTGGCAACCATTTCTCCGGGTTGGCCACAGCCAGGCAGGTATGCTCAGCTGCATATTCACTGGCCAATGCACAGGCAGTTTCCAGGTCAGGTGTGAGCACAATCCCACTGCGGTTGGCCAGCGATTGGGCAATGATCTCTGCCCGGCTCAATGTCTCCATCTGACGGGCGGCTTCAATTTGCACCGCCTCTGCCAGACGACGGTCAGGGGTGAGCAGGATGGCGCAGGCCAGCACATCATGTTCGGCCTGGGCCAGCAGGTCGGCGGCCACCCAGGCAGGTTTGGCGTAGGCATCAGCCACGACAACCGTTTCCGTTGGACCAGCCAAACCGTCCAACCCGACGCTTCCATAGACTTGCTGTTTGGCCAGCGTAACGAACAGATTACCTGCGCCAACGATCTTGTCCATCTTTGGGATGCTCTCGGTGCCAAAGGTCATGGCGGCGATGGCCTGGGCCCCACCCACCTGGTAAACCTCGTCGATGCCACACAAATATGCCGCTGCCAGGATGATCGGCTGCGGGCGGGGCGGTGTGCAGACGATGATCCTGGGTACACCTGCCACCTGGGCCGGGATGACAGACATCAGCAATGAAGAAGGTAGAGGCGCTGTCCCTGCGGGAACATAAACGCCCACACGTTCGATGGGTGTGATGCGCTGTCCCAGGCGGCCACCCATTTCGTTGGTTTCCCAATTTGGTAAAGGTTGGAACTGATGGAATTGGCGGATGCGCCTGGCAGCAGTCTCCATTGCCTGGAGTAATTCCTCCGGCAAGGACCGGTAGGCCTGCTCCAATAATTCAGCCGGTATGAGAAATTTCTCAGGAATGACCTTGTCCAGTAAGCGGCTCCAGCGACGCAGAGCTGAATCACCTTCCATTTGAATAGATGCCAGGATCAAGGTAACCGCTTGAGGCGGAGTGATCCCTTTGCCAAACAATTGCTCGGTCCGCAGCAGTGTGGCGGTTGGATAGACCAGGCTATTCATTGGATTTCTTTTAAGGATGGTCTTCCGGGCGGTTTCTACATCATATATCGATAGCATCTCAGTCCTCCAATTGCTTCACCATTTCCTGATATTCTACCGGCTCTTCTTCAAAGATGTAACTGACGGGCGAGACAACAACACCACTGCCGCCCACACTTCGAAGCTCGCGGATGGCCTGTGCAAGCTGGTCCTTTCTAACCACCAGGTGGGCGGCATACCATTTCTCTCCCTGGTGGGTGATAACAGGGCTCATGGTCGGCCCCTGCAGTCCACGGATGACCTTCTGATCGAACATGCGACTGGCTATGATTTCAGGTGAGTCGCCGCGCATATTGGCAAAGATTGAAACATTGTCTTTGGCACGCAGAGTGTGCCACGATGAACTCCAGCAAAGTGCGTGCAATTCCCAGGGCGGTCGGATTATTTTTGAGACAGGCACGGTTGGCGATGAGGCAGCCTTGCGAGGCGAGGATTTGACCGTCTTCCAGCTTCTTCAAGCGGTTGTCGCGCAAGGTGGTACCGGTCGAGACCAGGTCAGTGATCAGGTCGGCATAGCCGATAGTCGGGGCAATCTCCAACGTGCCTTCCGCCGAAATAAATTCAACCTGATCCAACCCACATCGACGAAAGAATGCCTCTGCCTGCAGAGGAAACTTGGTAGCGACGCGCAATGGCCGCTGCCACTCAGATTGCAGCGTTTTCAAGTCTGCCATGGTTCGAATATTTTCCCAGGCCTCAGGCACGATCACGTTCAAGGTGCATTCTCCGAATCCGAGGGCAGGGTGGATAATCATGATACTCCCGTTCGAGCCGCGCTTTTCAGCCAGGACATCACCGCCGGTGATACCAAAGTCAACACTGCCATCGCGAACGCTCACGACTACATCTCCGGGACGCTGGAAAAGCACATACACCCCCGGCAGATTGGGGATGGTGGCTTCGTACTGGCGCGGGTTGGGGTGATGGACGCGCAGACCGGCCTGGTCTAGCAGTTCACGGGTTGGCTCGGCGAGCGGCCCCTTGCTGGGTAACGCGAGCCTGATCTCTTGATTTCTAGTTGACATAACGCCTCCGGCTTAATAAAAAAAAGCTCCCTTTACCGGGGAGCACTGGCTAAACAGATTGACTGAGCTCTTGCCCAGTTAAAACTGCCCTGCCCGGTAAAAAAATCCGGCAACTGTCGCATGATGATGGTGCAAGCAGGGAAGACTGAATTTCATAATGGGGCGCATTCTATCACAGGCTGACGAAATATGCAATGTATAGACAGCATTCGGTGATTTGGTTACCACTTATCAAGTGCTTATTGTAAAAAGAGATTCCCATCCTCTTGATGATTGAGCAATATTTTTTCATACAGGATTTCATACAGGCGCAGAGTATTCTCAATACTATGAGATTGCGCTCGTTCCGTACTGGCTTTACCCATATCCTCCAGGCGTTCAGGATGGTCGGCGAACCATTCCATGCAATAGGCTGCATTGACCGCATCGCCGGGGGGAAAAAGCAGCCCATTGAGATTTGCCGTCACCAATTCCGGCAGGGCGATGGCATTGGCTGCCAGCACAGGGCGCGCACAACCCATCGCCTGCAATGTGGCTATACTCAGCAATTCCGCTTCACTGGGCATTGTAAAAACATCCATACTGTTTAAAACTGATGGCAGGTCTTCGTTCGGGATGAAACCTGTGAAATGGACTTTCCGGCCAAGGTTCAATTTTTTTGACAAGGCTTTCAAACGTTTTGAATCAGCGCCTCTCCCGGCAATCACCACCTGGATATCATCCCTTTTTATTAAATGCAGGGCATGTAAGAGGACATCCAAATGTTTTTCTCTGTCAACCCGGCCAACGAAAAAGAAGATTTTCAGTTGCGGATCGATACCATAACGCTGCCTCCAGGCAACCCGATCAACTGCAGGGTCCGGACGGAAGATGTCTGCTCTAAATCCGCAGGAAATGGGGAAGACAGGTGGCCGTAAACCTACCGACCGGACCATTGCAGCACCTGTGGATGACGGCGAAGCAATGGCGTGAAGGCGGTTATAGGTTTCTGCCATCCATCGCCATAGTACCCAATTAAAAACAGGTTTAATCCTGGACACCAACGGGAAATAAGGAGCCAGATTTTCGGGCATGAAGTGATTGGTCCCAATGCATTTCACACCCAGCCGTTGTGCCATGATGGCTGCATTCCGGCTGAGTGAGTAATGGTCCTGTATGTGAACAATTTCTGGCTGGAAAGATTCAAATACATGCTTCACTGAACCCTTAGAAAAGAGAGGCAAGCCGCTGTCCGGATGAAATAATTTCAGGCTTAATGCATCTACCGATTCGATTTGGACACCATTGCGCTCGGCCTGGTATCCCTTTCCATTTTCAGAAGCCACCAATGCCAACACTTTATGACCACGCCTGGCCATGCCTTCTGCCAGGTTGATCGTGAAAATCGCCTGTCCATGGAAGGCGATATATTGCGAAGTCTCCACAATTAAAACGCGCACGAGCGTTGCCTACTCATTTAAATTCTTCACCGTTCCTGGTGACCCCAATAGATTTGAATAAATTCCTAATTATCCGGCGTCCCATCCAGAGAATGAACACGACGAAAACAAGCGACAGACCCAGAATCGCATATTCTATGCCTCGCTCAACCCGCTTGATGGCTTCTGTTGCATAATAACCGATCAGCACCAGTGACCCGGTCCAGAGCATTTCCCCACTAAATACTGCAGGAAACCATCGCCTCCACGGAACTTTCACCAGTCCCGCAGCGAGCAGGGAGGGGATCATAAAACTCATCGTCAGTTTGGCCATTAACATAATCTTTGTGGCGTGGTTCTGCAGGCCCTTCTCCAGACTTTCCAGGAAATCTTGCCGGATCCCCAGCCTGCGGCCCAAGCGTAAAGCCGTTTCAATCTTCCCAGCATAACCCAACGAATACCAAAGTGAATCAGCGGTTAAATTGCCAAAAGCTGCAGCAATGAATACCAAGATTGGCCGCATCAGTCCTGCGGAGGCTGCGGCTGCGCCCAAGAGAGTTGCAATCGGCCCTTCGACGGCCACCAACAAGGCCAGTACCAGATAGGTCCAATAACCAAGTTGTGGCAATTGCCCCGTCTTCACGGCAAGAAGGAAATCTTGAAGCAATTGGACAATCGGACCCATATAAAATATCCCTCAGTTTCTTATTTATTTTGAGACAATATCTTTTATCTGTTCAACATAAACGAGAGATTGGTGACGGAAGTAGGTATTATAAAGCGTAGCATAGTGTCCACCTTGCTGGAGCAGGCCGTTGTGATTGCCGGATTCAATGATTCTTCCTTTTTCGATCACGATAATCCGGTCGGCGGCTTTGACCGTGGAAAGGCGGTGAGCAATGAGGATGCTAGTCGATTCAGCCAGGATCATGTTCAACGCTTGTTGGATCTGCCACTCGGTGAACGGGTCAATGCTGGCTGTGGCTTCATCCAGAACGAAAATGGCGGGTTTTTGCATCAGCACTCGCAAGAGGGCTACCAATTGACGCTGACCCATCGAGAGCATGGCACCGCGCTCACCTACCAGCGTATCCAGACCATTCGGAAGTGTTTCCAGCCACTCTCCGTCTCCGATCTTGCGTGCCATTGACAAGATATTTGCCTCCGTTACCTCCGGTGCAGCATAGCGGATATTCTCTGCCACCGTGCCGGAAAATAAGAAAGGCACTTGCGAAACAATGCCCAGCTGGCATCGATATTGCTGCAAGTTTAAGGTGCGGATATCGGTCCCGTCGATGAGGATGGAACCGGATTGAAACTCATAAAAACGGGCGATCAGTTTGGCTAGCGAGGATTTCCCCGCACCGGTGTGGCCTACAATTGCCAGATTTTCACCCGGATGAATATCCAGGGTGAATTCAGTCAGCACAGGTTCATTCTCGGCATAGCGGAAAGATACGTTATCGAAATGAATCCCGCCTTTTAACCCGGGCACTGCGCGACTATCGATTTGGACCACATTGGGCTCGGCATCCATGAGGGCAAAGATGCGTTCGGCAGCGCTCAAGCCGGACTGAATATTTGACCAAAAAGATGAAATGTTCATGACCGGATCAAAGAAACGGCCCATACTTAAAATGAATAAGTACCAGGCACCGATGGTCACGCCTCCTTGCGACAGCGCTCAAACCACCTGCATACACCAGGAGAGCAGTCCCAATCCCAGCCATGGCGTTGAGGGATGGCCAAACCAGGGATAGGATGAACCCACGCCAAACGTTGACCCGGTAAGAGACCTGGTTGGCGGTATTGAAGGTTCCGAAGATACTGTTTTCCTGGCGGAAATTCTTGGCAATGGCAATGCCACTGACCGTCTCCTTGATGGCCGAGTTCACATCCGCCATGGCCTGCATGCCACTTTTGGTGACCCGCCGAGCCATGGCGCGGAAGCCCAGTGCAATTAAAAAGATGAAAGGCAGGGTGGCGAAGAGTAGCAAAGAGAGATGCCACTCGGTGCGGACGATGACAATGCCGAGGAGGAAGGCCTGGAAAATCTGGGCGGAGACATCGGTCAAGATGACGACCAGGTTGCCCAAGTCGTTCGTGTCTGAATTGATGCGAGAAGCGATTCGGCCGGAGGAGAACTGATCGTAAAAGGACAGGTCATGCTCGACAGCTGCACGGAAGGCAAGGACGCGCAAGTTCAGGATCACATCACCGACGGTGCGAACGGTGAGCCGGCGGCGGACCCAGTTCAGGCCCCATTCCAACACACCGCTGAGCAATACGACCAGACCGATGATCAAGCTGGCGGCGATGGTAGGTTTATTCTTAAGCAAATCAAGACCTTTGCTGACCACGATCGGCTGGGCGGCGCTGATGACAGCCATCAGTACGACCAGGAAAATGATGACGGTAACCTTTTTGCGCTGGACAGTGAAATACTCGACAATGCGTTTGGTTAAGACGCTGTCTTTGTACTGGCGATCATATTTTTCTTCGTTAAGACCTTCGTAGAAACCCATAAATTCCTTTTGAAATGAATTAGGCCATTTTATAACCGGAATTGAATTCGCTTACTGCACAAAATACGCGCAGTACAGGTCCGCAAAAGTACACCACCTCATACGCTTGCTTGCGCAAGCGTTAAAAACATCCATTGCAAACCAGTACAGGCTTAGCCACCATCTTTATTCCCTAAATATGCGCGAATATGCTTCCGAGGTGTGCATCAGTTCGTCATGATTCCCGATGGCAGCGACGCGGCCTTTTCGAAGAACAATGATCAGATCAGCCCAGCGGATCTGCGACAGGCGGTGAGTGATGATAAGCGTTGTCCGGCCCTTGGCCGCAGCCGCAATAGCGCGCTGGATCATATCCTCAGTGGCGGAGTCGATAGCGCTGGTGGAGTCATCCAGGATCAGGATGTGAGGGTCGGTGAGGAAAGCGCGCGCTATCGCCAGGCGCTGGCGCTGCCCGCCGGACAAAGTCACGCCGCGCTCTCCGATGACTGTTTCGTATCCCTTTTCGAATTCATGGATAAATTCATCCGCCTGTGCGGATCTGGCCGCTGCCTCAATTTCATCTTTCATGGCACCAGGTTTGCCAAAGGCGATATTCTCGGAAATAGACCTGGAGAAAAGGAAGACATCCTGCTCGATCATTGAGATTTGCGAGCGCAATGAGGCCAAGTTCCAATCGCGGACATCCACGCCATCCACCAGAATCTGTCCGCCAGTCGTATCGTAGGTGCGGTTGACCAATCTTGCCAGAGAGGTCTTCCCGGTGCCCGTCTGACCGACAATAGCGACGGTCTGTCCCGGTTTCACCTTGAAAGAAATATTCTGCAAGACCGGCTCGCCAGTCGGATAGGCAAAGACAACATCGCGGAATTCGATCTCCCCGTTCATCCGGTGAGTGTGGCCGTTGACATTCTGGTCCAGATTGTTCTCTCGGCTTATCAGATCCAGAATACGCTTGGCGCTTGAGATCCCAGAGGAGATTTGTGAATAGGCCCAGATGGAGGTCCAGGTGGGAAAGTCAAGCATGAGCAGGATGCCGAAATATGCCACCACATCGCCTGTGTTCAGGATGCCCGCTCTGTAGAGTAATATTGCATGCAACAAGCCGACAGCAAGGGCGATATAGAATAAAAGGAGAGGGACGAAGCGGGCTTCTACATCCCCCTGGCGGATATTATTATCCCTCAAGCGGATTGAATTCGAGGTAAAGCGTTTGACCTCTGCATCCTCCTGAGCCGCGCCTTTTACTGTTTCCACTCCGTCCAAAGCCTCAGAAAGGTGGGTATTCATCGCGCCGAAGGATTCGCGCACATCTTCCGTGATCGGATTTAATGTCTTCAGGTAACTTCTCAAGGAGATAAAGTAGAAAATGGTAAAAAGAGTCGGTGCCAGCAGGAGGGACCAATGATATTGGATGGAAAATAAAAACGGCATGACCAGGAAAACCATGGAGCCAACCACAAGGTTCACACCTGGGCTGAACATGTAATTGACTTCACGCACATCATTGGTGGCGCGGGCCATCGTATCGCCCACCGGCTGGAGGCTGTGAAAAGTCATGCTTTTTCCAAGCAAGGAAACATACAGCTCATCGCGCACATCCCGTTCAAGACGCTGTGCAATCAATTCAGCGCCGAAGTTCCGGCCCAACTGGAGGATGCCGCGCAAGACTTGTGACCCACCCATTATGAGCGCAAGCGGAAGCAACACTTTTACTTCGGGCGGCACCTTCAACATCGCATTGAATGCGTCACCGGTCAGCACAGGAACGTAGGCGGCCAGGGCGGCATTTCCTACCGCGCCGATGAACATGATCAAGATCAGCCACCAATGGCGCGTGGCATGGGAAATGAGCCAACGCAAAGGACTGCGCCGGTCCGAAATGTGACGGCGGGTGAGAGTGAATTCTGTGGGGGAGGCGAGTGTGGCCATGGGAGTAAGAAGTAAATTTTACCATCTAAACCCCCGCTGTCAAAAAAAGAGAATCAAGGGAAAAAGGAGCGGGCAGCGCTAAACGCTGCCCGCTCCTTTTTCCAAATTGATCCCAGGCGATATAGCGCTTATAGCCGTTTCGTGAAAATCACCAGATCGTCGCCATCGCTGTAAAAATCTTTCAGGGTTGCTTCCTGTATATAATGGGTGGCCGATAAAAAGCCCGTGTAGGTTCATATTTTGGCAAACCGGAGGTTTCGACGATCAACAGCCGCCCGCCCAGGACGCGTACGCCATCTTCCACGGCGGCCAACAGCTTTTTCCCAACCCCTCCGCCACGAGTGTTTGGGTCAACTGCGATCCAATACAGATCATATGTCCGGTCGGTGAGGGCGCGTGGACCGTAACAGGCATATCCGAAGACCCGCCCCCCATCCTTGTACACGATAAAATAATACCCGCTCTTTTCTGCGCCTTTGGCGAGGTATTCCTCCCACAGCTCGTCCACGCATTCCACTTCTTCCTGACTGAAGACAGTTGTGTTTGCATCAATCTCGTGGATCTGCGGACCGTCTTCCGAGGTTGGAACCGCGATCATTCCATCCATCCTTCCCGTTTCAGGGCATGGATCAAGATGCGTTCCACCATCTGCGGGTAAGTCAGGCCAGCCACTCTTGCCTGACTCCAAAAGCCGGCGTCCGGTGAGAGGTCGGGGAGCTCATTGATATCGATGATATAAGGAATTTTGTTATCGAAGCGGATATCCACGCGGCCGAAATCCCGTAGACCGACGGCACGGAAGGTATTTTCAGCAATTTTCCGGATAGTCTGTTCTTCCTTGCGGCTTAGTAATGCCGGGATGCGGGAGGGTATGTTTTGAGCGAAGGTCGATTCCGGTTTCCATTTCGATTCATATGTAAGCACGTGCTGGAGCGGGTCGGGAATGGCGGAGAAATCGTCTTCAGCAATGGGCAAGATCTCCAGGGCTTTATTCCCCCACATTGCAACGGCCAATTCCCTCCCGCCAACGAATTGCTCGATCATGGCCGGTTGTTCGTATTCTTCAATAATATAAGCAATCCGGTTGTACATGTCCGGCAGGTTACTAACGACCGAACAAAGATCGATGCCCATACTGGCATCTTCAATGGAAGGTTTCACGATAACCGGAAATTCCAGTTGGAATTGACCTTCGGCTTTATCGAAGACCTGGAACTTAGGCGTCGGTACCCCAAATTGCATCAACTGTTTTTTTGCACGCGGCTTATCGATGCACAGTTCAATCGAATCTGCAGGGGCCCCCGTATGCTTAAATCCCATCCGTTCGATGAGGCGGATCACTTCAACTGCCCCCATATTATCGCCGTTGAAGCCGTCACAGTTATTGAAGAAAAAAGTCTCTCTTGGAGAATAAGAACAAAGGCTGTCTTCGAGTTCTGCCAGATCCCCCTTTACAGCGATTTTGACCACCTGATAGTCCAGGCTAGTCAGGGCTTCGTACAAATTCTTGGTGGCTGTTATCGTGCATTGCACTGCCAGTAAATCTTGCGGATCACCTCTGGTTACCTGACCATCTTCGTTGTATAAGATCGCGATTTGATGATTACATCTGTTCATCGAAGCCTCGAATAAAAAATATCTCCCGTATTAGGGGAGTATGGTACGCAAACGTTTCAAACGTATTTGCGTTTTTATGGATAAAGGAAAAAGTAAATTTAGATGATCGTCCATCTCTGTACCTATCATACTCTCTTTTTGAATCTTAAAAAAAGTCTTTTGGTAAATACAAGATTGTATTTCCATTACGGTGACCCATCCATTTGTGATTTTAAGATAACCCCAGGTTGACTTTATTCTTGTCGCACCTGACTGATATTTCCTAAGTTATAATCGGCCTGTTTACCTGCAGGAATGAAACCATGAGCAACCAGGAAGCCAGGAAAGATAAACGTTCTGCCGCGCTTAGTTCGGTCATCGCAGCTGTTGGCCTGACAACCTTTAAGTTAATAGTTGGGCTTCTGACCAACTCGCTGGGCATCCTGGCGGAAGCCGCCCATTCAGGCCTGGACCTGGTGGCGGCGGCCATGACTTATTTTGCCGTCCGTGTTTCTGACAAACCCGCCGATCAGGAGCACCCCTTCGGCCATGGCAAGATCGAGAACCTGTCAGCTCTTTTCGAAACGTTGCTTCTGCTGGCCACTTCGGGTTGGATCATCTATGAGGCTATCCAACGCCTCTTCTTTGTCAGCGTAAAGGTGGAAGCTTCAATTTGGTCATTTATCGTGATGGGCACATCCATCATAATTGATTTCACGCGTTCGCGTATTCTTTATAGAGCAGCTCGCAAATATCACAGCCAGGCGCTCGAGGCAGACGCCCTTCATTTCAGCACCGATATCTGGTCGTCTTCCGTTGTCATCCTTGGCCTGATCGGACTTACGATTGCGCGCTATATCCCCGGCTTGGATTGGATGCACAAAGCCGACTCGGTCGCGGCACTGGTGGTAGCGATCATCGTGATCTATATAAGTGGGGAATTGGGTTACAGGACCATTTCGGCCCTTCTGGATACGGCTCCCAAGGGATTGGCAGAAAAAATCGAGAAAGTAGCCGCGGCAGTGCCCGGCGTAGTGGATGCGCATGCCATTCGAATCCGCCCCTCGGGCGCGCATACCTTTATCGACATGCATGTGACCATGGACGGAAATCTTTCTTTGAAAGATGCCCATGCCGCCACTATTGTGATTGAAAATGCCATAATGAACATCGTTTCCCCGGCCGATGTTACCGTCCATATGGAGCCGGCGGAAGCGGCATTCAGCGGGGAGAGAAAAAAGAGCAAAAAAACAAAAGAAGCAGAATAATAGATAACCGGAGTCTATCAGGACTCCGGTATTTTTCTTATCTACACTCGCGAGGCGAATTCCCCGCCTAAATATAGTTTATTGCTGCAAGGTTTCCCACTCTGCCAGCCAAACATCCATTTCGCGCTGGATACGCAGGTATTCCTGGCCCAGTTGCGACACTTTGGCCGGGTCCGCAGGCGGATTCTCAAGCCTGAAGCCGACCTGGCTGAGTTCCGACTCAAGCGCGGCAATCTTATTTTCCAATTCCTGCAGACGGGCCACCCGGCGGCGCTCTTCTTTAATGGCGGGATCCGCAGTGCGGCGAGCCAGACGCGGCGGGTTGGTCTTTACCTTTTCGGCGATCTGGAGAGCAGCCAGGCGGGCTCTTTCTTCGCGCCGCTGGCTGTAGGTGCCTTCAAAGACAGTCAATTGCGATTCATCCGGTTCGATCTCCCAAATCTGTGTTCCCAAAGCGTCGATGAGGTAGCGGTCATGGGTGACCAGCAAAATGGTCCCGCCATAATCATCCAGGACCGCCTCCAACACTTCCTGGGAGGGGATATCGAGATGATTGGTAGGCTCGTCGAGAAGAAGCAGGTTGGTATCCTGCAAAGCCAATTTCGCCAGCGCCAGACGCCCGCGCTCGCCGCCGGAGAGAACGGATACTTTTTTAAAAGCATCATCACCGGAGAAAAGGTATTTCCCCAGGTAATCACGGATCTGGCCCGGCAGCCAATTTGGCATGAGGGCGTCGATTTCCTGGACGAGCGTATTTTCGGGATTGAGTCCCTCGTGTGCCTGGGCGAAATAGCCAATTTTTAGAGATGCGCCCAACTTAACTTCACCTTCCAGCGGCTCCAAATCGCCGAGGATGGTTTTTAAGAAGGTCGTTTTTCCGGCGCCGTTTGGACCGATCAATGCGGCGCAATCGCCCCGACGCAGGACGATGTCGGGCGCAGAGAAGAGCAGACGATCAGGGTATCCAACTTTCAAGCATGAAGTCCGCAGGACCAGTTCCCCAGAGCGAGAAGCCGTGCGCAAATTAAGATGCAGGCGGGGCAGGGTACGCCTGGGCGCACGCAAGGAACGAACCCGCCGTTCAGCTTCCTCCGGACCGAAGGGCGAGGTGGCGATCGTGACCGTCTCGCTGGTTTCGGCCCATTTCTGGTTCATGACGGCCTCCATACCAATCTGTTCAATCGCCTGGACAATGCGGCTCAGCCGCCGGAGCTTGCCCTTGGCCTGGCTGACGTTCTGCCCGGAGATATTCTTCTTGATGTAGTCAACGTCTTTGAGCAGTTTTTCTTTCTCGGCTTCGAAAGTCTCCTGGCGGTGTTCCCAACGCAGTTCGCGCGTCTGAAGATAGGCCGAATAGTTGCCCGGATAATGCTCCGTGGCCCCAAAGGCCATTTCGAGGATGCCGTTGGCGACCTGATCGAGGAAATAGCGGTCGTGCGAGACGATCACTACGGCGCCATCCCATTGGCTCAGGTAATTTTCCAGCCACTCGACTGCAGCGATATCGAGGTGGTTGGTGGGCTCGTCCAGCATCAACAAGTCCGGACCAGAGAGGAGCAAGCGAGCCAGGAAGGCGCGCGTGCGCTGGCCGCCGGATAAGTGATGGAGGGGCAGTCTGAAATCCTGGGAAGAAAAACCCAGGCCGGTCAGAACTTGCTTGATGAGGGTATGGAAGGTATAGCCACCGCGCCGGTCGAACTCCAATTGGAGAGGACCGTAGCGAAGTAAAGCCTGATCGCGCGTCTCCGAGGTCGACATCTCGGCCTCAAGTTTTTCCAGCTCCGCCTGCCGGGCGGTCAGGTCGGTGAATACTTCCATACAGGCATCCCAGACGGTGCCGTCCATTTCAAATTCGGCCTCCTGGGGGAGGTAGCCGATACGGAGGTTTTTTGCTTTTGATATTTTCCCACCGGAAGGTTCATCCAACCCGACCAAGATTCGGAGAAGCGTAGTCTTCCCGCAGCCGTTGGGTCCCACCAGCGCCAGGCGCGAGCCTTTTGGAACCGCAAAAGAGACTCCGGCGAATAAATCCACGGGGCCAAAGGATTTGGAGAGGTTGGCGACGGTGATGAGAGACATGGCGCGTATTCCCTTGAGGTGAACGGACGTTATTATAATCGCTCAAGGCACTGATGTTTGAGAACTCTGAGGATGGAGTTTGTGTATTGGATCTTGTTATTATTTGAGAAGGTCGGGGACGGATGAGGAAAATTAAATCAGAACGCGGGAAGACAGAATGCCTTCCCGCGTTCTATAAACTAATTAATTTGAGCACTTTTTTGTCAAGCGAGACTCAGCACTCAATGGATCATTTTTCGCCGCCGTTATTTGTCTCGGGGAGGTGGACCGGTTTTTCTCGGCCCAGTTCCATGGAGCGCTGGTAGGCAGCCCAAACGGCTCGAGAGATTGCCGTACGGAAGCCAGCCTTTTCGAGGAAGTACATGGCTTCGGCGGTGGTGCCGCCAGGAGATGTGACTTGATTCCGCAGGGCGGCGACGTGAACGCCGCTCTTTTCGTTGATGGCTTCATAATAATCAACCGAACCTTTTATGGTTTGTATTACCAATTGTTCGGAGACGCGCCTTGAAAAGCCCAGATGCACACCCGCGTCGATCATGGCCTCCATAAACAGGAATACGTAAGCCGGCCCAGTGCCGGAGAGGGCGGTGGCCATGTCGAGGTAGCTTTCGTCGTCCACATTTACCTCTTCACCGAGTGCTCCCAGGATGGTGCTGGTCGTTTTCTTCTGGGATTCGCTCACAGCTGGAGAGGCCATCCAGACGGTGATGCCCCGGCTGATCTGTGCAGGCGTATTGGGCATCGAACGGACGACAGCATCATGGCCCAAACCAGTGCTGATCTTCGAAATGGTCGCTCCTGCGACGATCGAAAGCACCAGTGCATTTTCCTGGATGGTGCTCTTGAGACCCTTTAAAACCTCTGTCAGCCGCTGAGGTTTGACAGACAGGACGACCACATCCACAAATTCGACGGCTTTGTTATTATCCGTAAAGGGATGGACGCCATATTTCTGATGAAGCTCTTCGGCGCGTTGTTGGCGGGCATCCGAGGCAAGGAGATTTTGAGGTTTGGCCAGCCCCTGGCGAAG
The DNA here is from genome assembly GCA_963831885.1 of uncultured Chloroflexia bacterium. Taxonomy (GTDB): domain Bacteria; phylum Chloroflexota; class Anaerolineae; order Anaerolineales; family Villigracilaceae; genus UBA877. The sequence goes on from CAWHSJ010000011.1 coordinate 609,913, forward strand.
CAGCCCAGAGATCATGGCCTCGGCCATCGCCCCTGACCCAATGAAAGCGATCTTCTTATCAAGCATTTTGTCCTCCTGGACTATTTAACAGTACCCCCGCTCGGCTAATTGCGGGGGTTTCTTTATTCTACATCATTTTCCGGTAAATTGTTGCAGGGCCAGGCGGAGGCGCTGTTCCACATCGTCCGGCGCATCCTTGGGAATGGACTGGATGGCCGTCTGGGCTTCCACAACACTGTACCCAAGGGCTGTCAGGGCTGCCAGCACCTCGGAATCGGAATCCGACATACTGGCGATCCTTTCCAATCCACTTATCGGTTTTAGCCGGTCATGCAAGTAGAGAACCATCTTCTGGGCCGTCTTTTTCCCCACTCCGGGCACCCGGCTCAGCAGGTCCGGCTCATCGTTGAAGATCGCCCGCTGGACGGTTTCGATATTCAAGGTAGACAGCACTGCCAGGGCGGTACGCGGGCCAACACCGTCCACACCCAAAAGGGTGGTGAAGAGTTCCCGGTCCGACTGGGATTCGAAACCGTACAAAAGCCAGGCATCTTCGCGGACAACCAGATGGGTGAAAAGAAAGATGCCTTCGCCGGCCTTCATCCGTTCCCGTAGAGGTTTTGGCACAGCGACGCGTATGCCTATGCCTCCGGTTTCCACGATGATGGCATTGTCTTCGATTTGGGTGATCTCACCCCGGAGGGTAGCAATCATAGTTCACCTTTCGCATTCCTCATTACTGGTAGTTTTTATGTCACGATCCCGAGGAAAATGATTGCCTGCAGGGCTCACAGCGCAGTGAAGCACAGTTTGGCGGCAAGAGGTTACCTCGCACTGGTGCCTGCGCCAGGTGAAGCCAATGGCAAACCTAATATTTTTGTGTATTAAGATGCGTAATGGCAATTGCCAGCGCATCGGCGGCGTCGTCAGGTTTGGGGATCTCAGGTAATGCCAGCAGGACGCGGACCATTTCCTGTACCTGTTTTTTTCCGGCGCTCCCATACCCGGCGACGGCTTGCTTGACCTCATTGGGCGTGTATTCACCCAGGTCCAGCCCGGCTTCGCTTACAGCCAATAATACCACCCCGCGCGCCTGCCCGACGGCAATGGCTGTTTTTACGTTGGTCTGGAAAAACAACTTCTCCACCGCAACCCCGTCAGGGTGGTGGAGAAGCAAGAGGTCGTTCAATTTATGAAAGAGCATCGAGAGGCGCTGGTGGGCAGGCAGCCCCGCCGGGGTGAGAATGGTGCCGTATGTGACCGATTCCAGAGAGCCATCTTCCCGGTCGCGAACCAGACCATATCCTGTCGTTGCCGTACCCGGGTCAATCCCCAGCACCACCCGCATATCTTTTCCACCTTCTATCGGTATCAAACCTGGAAATCGATGATGTTTGAATAAGTTGAATAATTGCGGCTACGCCGCAAAAATTCTAATAAAAAGCCTCATTTCCGGATCGTTTCTACGTTTTCTATTCCGCCTCGAGAGCTTCCCAGGCTTCATCAGAAACCTTCAGGTTGTGAAATACAGCTTGCACGTCATCCAGTTCTTCGAGGGATTCGATCACCCGAAGCACCGAAAGGGTCTGATCCACGGGCAATTCCATATCCTGCTTGGAAATCAGGCGTAATTCGGCTTCTTCGGGAGTGACGCCGGCTTTTTTCAGAGCCTCATTGATCTTCTTGAATGCTTCGACAGGTCCAATGATTTCAATGCTTTCGCCATAATCTGATACATCTTCCGCACCAGCATCCAGGGCCAACTCGAAAGCCTTGTCATAACCCAACTCACTGGAAGGGAACGAAAAATAGGAGTTGCGGGTAAATTGCCAGCCGACTGCGCCGGCTTCGGCCATGTTTCCACCACTGCGGCTGAGCATGTGGCGGATCTCAGCAACGGCCCGATTACGGTTATCAGTTACACAATCAATCATCAGCGCCACGCCGTGAGGACCATAGCCTTCATAAGTGATTTCTTCATAAACGGCACTATCTTTGTCATCACCGGTCCCGCGGCGGATGGCCCGTTCGATATTCTCCTTGGGCATGTTGCCGGCGCGGGCTTTCTCGACTGCCAATGCCAGGCGGAAATTGGAATCGGGGTCGCCGCCGCCGTCCCGGGCTGCCATGACGAGTTCACGTGCTAAACGGGTAAAAACGGCGCCCTTCTTGGCATCGGCTGCGCCTTTCTTGCGGCGGATGGTGGCCCAATGGCTATGACCTGACATAGGTAGACTCCTTGAAATTATCCAATCACGTGGGAATTGATTAAATAGCCTGCGAATTATACCATAGCGATATTTATGCCTCGAAGAACCCAATGGCCAGAATTCCTGGCCCGCCGTGGGTCATAATTGCCGGCGGCAGTTCATAAATGGGGATATCTTTGATGTTCATCCTGGAACTCAACTCGGCTGCCAGTGCCCGGGCTTCCTCGGGAGCGCCAGCCTGCATGACACATAAATGGGCTTGCGCTGCTTTGGGACATTTCTCTTCCACCACTTCCAAAAGGCGAGCCACAGCCCGCCGCTTGGTGCGCTGCTGCTCGAAGGGTTCCACCTGCCCTGCCTTCAAGCATAAGATGGGCTTGATCTGCAGTATCTCGCCCAGAAGGGCTTTGGCGCCGCCGATGCGGCCGCCTTTCTGTAAATATTCGAGCGTGTCCACCAGGAAAAAAATATGTCCACGGGGAATCCATTCATTCAGACGGCTAACGATCTCAGCCGCGGCGGCACCCTGGGAGGCCCATTCCTTTGCCAACAGGACCAAGCTGGCCAGGTTGCCTGCGATGGAAAGCGAATCCACCACGTGGACTTTGAGGTTGGGAAAATCCTGGGCGGCCACTTCGGCCGAACGGACCGTGCCACTCACCTTGCCTGAAGGAGCCACCACGACTACATCTTCCCCATCCTTTTGCGCCTGTGCATAAATGGGGTGATAAAGCGCGGGTGGGGGTGCGGCCGTCTTGGGCAGCTCGGTGGCGGCTTTTAGCTTTTGCAGGAAGGTGGCGGTATCTATTTCGGTATCGTCACGGAAGGACTCTTCCCCGAAGCAGACGATCTGGGGGATGAGGGCAATGTCGAGGTTTTTTAACGTCTCATGCGGTAAACCAGAAGTGGTATCGGCTACTATTTTAACCATATGTCATCCTCTCATATTTGGGCAGGAAGATAGCGGTTATTAAAGATTTCTCTGATACATCCGGTGCATTTTGTAAAAATCCACACCGAAATTTTCCATCTCGCGCTGCATACTCTCGTTTTCCATACCGATCTGCACCACTTCGCAATGGCGATAGCGTGGATTTTCGGTAGCGCTCTTAAACATTTCGCTATAAAGGATGGCTGTACCACCCAGACCGCGATATTCCTTGACCATGCCGGCGCCGTTGATGTTTATCCGGTCGGTCCTATGCAACTCCCTCAAGAGGGTGATCCAGCCGAAGGGAAAGATCCGGCCCTGCGTCTTTTGCAGCGCAGCCGAGATATCAGGATAAGCGAGCAGAAAACCGACGGGTTGGTCACCCTTCATGACGATCTTGATCAACTTCGGGTCGGCAAACCAGAGCATCTGCTCCGCCAGGGATTTTATCTCTGCATCGGTGAGCGGAATCCCGCCACTGGCGTCTGGCAGCGCACCATTATACAAAACTTTCAAGTTGCCGAGCGCATCCCGTAATTCGCGGCGAGTATTGAAGCGAGCAATGTGCAGACCGCGCCTCTCCTGTATACGGGCTGCCAATTCGTGGATGCGTTGCGGGAAGACGCAATCTCTTCCCAGATAACCGGAGACGATCTCCCCGGTGTAATTGAAACCCAGCGATTCAATCATCCCTGAATAATAAGGCAGGTTATACGGCAAACCCAGGGCAGGGCGCAACTCGAACCCTTTGACCAGCATCCCCAGGCCGTCCAAGGCGGTAAAACCTCTCGGACCCATTATCCTGTCCAAGCCGCGTTTTCTGGCCCAATTAAAAGCCGCATCGAAGAGTTGTCGTGCAATCTCAAGATCGGTCCCGGATTCGAATAAATAAAAAAAGGCTGTCTTCTCATGATTATAGTCGTTATAGAGGCGGTTATCCAACACCGCCAGGCGACCCAACGGGCGTTCATCTTCATAGGCCAGAAAAAAAGCAGCGTCCGAGTGCTTGTAAAATGGATAATGCCGCCGGTCCAGGCGGGCACGCTCTTCGTGCGCCAACGGTGGAACCCATTGAGGAATATTCCGGTAAATACGGGCCGGGAGATCGAGGAAATCCCGCACTTGTTTCCGATTAGCATGATCGACCAGGATGACTTTCATGGGTTTGTTGTGTTTTGTCAACTCAGGCATAATCCACTGTAAATAAGAGACAAAAGGGGCGCATCAACATACGCCCCGGCAGGATTATGCGGATTGTTCGATTTGCGCGGCTTTCTTCTGAGCGGCCCGTTCTGCCAGTTGGGCCCGCAAAGATTTGATGTCGCCATCCACGAAGAACAGCGCTCCCAAGTAGAGGAAGAAACATAACACCCAGGCTGAGATGCAGACGGTCATAATGGCGACTTGCTTGCTGTGCGCTGCCAGGGCGATCGCCCCCGCCAGGGTGGGCGCCAGGGCGGCGCCGCTATTTTCCACGAAATATTCCACTGCCTGGGCGGAACTACGCACTTCCGGAAGGGTAATATCGAAGATGGTCGAGATCACATTGGGCGATGAGAATGGCATGAATAGGGCAGTCAAACTCATCAGAATGAAAAAGGTGGTCTTATCTGCGACGGGAGTCCTCAAGGCGAAGAAGAGGAAGATGGCTCCCAGGATGACGCCGATGCTGGAAATTAGAATGCGCCCTTTATAAGTGCGTTTGAATAGCCAATCGCCCAGCGCACCGCCGACGAAATAGCCTGCTGCCAGGATGAGAACCACCGGACCCATTGTGAGCAGAACGGAATTGTTATCGTAACCGCGCTCAAGCATAAGATAGCCGAAGAAGAAGAATGTGATCACATTCCAAGGAAATACTCCCGCGAAACCTTGCAGGAATACGAACCACATGGTCTTCTTTTTCAGAGCATCCTTCAGGGCAGCCCAGTTGAACCGTACCTGACCGATCTCATTCATTCCTTCAAATTCCGGTTCGGACTGACCACGCGGCACATCCTTGATGCCGAAGAAGATGACAACCGCCATCACGATCCCAAGGAAACCTGTCCCCAGGAAGATGGTCCGCCACCCCTCCAGGTGGAAGATCTTCCCCTCCAGTAACGGAGCGACCATGAGGGCGAGGATCATCCCCGCCAAGTAGCCGAGCGGCTGGGCCAGTTGAAGTACTCCATAAACCTTGCCGCGGATTTTTGGGCCAAAGTAATCTGCAACCAGGCTATACAAACCGGGATAAGACAAATCATCAATACCGGTGGATGAGCGAGTGGCTAGGAAGGCGGGGTAAGTACGAACGATCGAACTGAGCCAGGTGGTGGCGCCCCAGATGAACGAAGCCAGCGCAAGCAGCTTGGCGCGGGCGTAACGGTCATAAAGGTAACCCCAAATTGGATAGAATAATGCCCCCACGATCAGGGCGCCGGTATTGACCAATCCCCATTGAAGATCATTCAAATTAAAAGATTTGCTGACAGGCAGCTGCAGAGAGCCGATCAGCAGTTTATCCGTCTGGTGCAGGAGCGTGAAAAAAAAGAATACGATAACGACAAAAATGGGGTACAGGTTACGTCTCTTTTTCATGAAAGGTCCTCGGTTCGAAGGATATTGTAAAAAGTGTACAACATAAAAAGTAAGGCGTCAAACGCCTTTCATCCCCATCTACCATGACAATCCTTACAAGAAATTGGGAGAGCTTAATTAGTATATAAACTGGCGGCCGTCGGCCGCCAGTTTATTGTTTCTCTACCTTTTTTAGGTTTTTTTTATCCCCCTTATAGCCCAGGCTTACAGGTAGTTCTTTAGCGATAGATCATCGGAAGATATGTGGTGAATGTAGAAGGTTCAACTGCAGTAATCGTAACATTCACTGTGATTGTGGCTGAGCCTCCATGGCCGTCTGAAACCTGGACAACGAAGCTATCCATGCCAACGTAATGAAGATCCGGGGTGTAGGTAATGGCCTTGGATGCGCCGGTACCGCTCGCTGAGGCCAAACCATGAGCTGCTCCCGGCGTAACAACGCTCCAAGTTATGGTATCGCCATCCACATCGGTCGCATTCAGGGTCAGGCTGAAGGGCGTGGGAGAACCGTCTGCCGACATGGTGACACCGACGGAAGCGCCTTGAGTAATGACCGGTGCATCATTGACCGGGCTGACAGTAACTGTCAAATTGAAGGTGTTGCTGTTCAGGGCGCCGTCATTGACCTTGACCGGGACAGTCAGCGTGCCGTTGAAGTTGCTGGCGGGTGTGATGGTGCTGCCGATGAAGGTGTAGTTGGTGCCGGCCAGAACGGTCAGGGTGAAGCCGGTTGGATAAGTATTATCGACATCGGTGACGGTCAGATCAGAGAGCAGGACGGTCAAGGCTGTGTCTTCGTTTGTGGATAACGCACTTTGTCCGGTAATCACCGGCGCATCGTTGACCGCGCTGACAGTGACTGTCAGATCGAAGGTGTTGCTGTCGGCGGCGCCGTCATTGACCTTGACCGGGACAGTCAGCGTGCCGTTGAAGTTGCTGGCAGGGGTAATGGTGCTGACGGTGAAGGTGTAGTTAGTGCCAGCCAGAACGGCGAGGGTGAAGCCGGTTGGATAAGTATTATCGACATCGGTGACGGTCAGGTCTGAAAGCAGGATGGTCAAGGCCGTGTCTTCGGGCGTCGATAATGCACTTTGCCCGGTAATGACCGGCGCATTGTTGACGGGTGTCACCGTTATGGAGATGATGGCGGGAGCGCTGTCGTCGGTACCATCATTGACTTTAAAGGTAAAGGAATCTGAGCCGAAGTAATTGGCGGCCGGGGTATAGGTCAGGGCTGGAGCGGTGCCGGTCAGTGCGCCATGTGCAGGACCAGTGACAACCGAGTAGGTCAACGGGCTACCTTCCGCATCCGTACCGGTCAGGGTAATGGCTGTGGCGGTGTCTTCAGCAGTACTGATGGATTGAAAGTTGGCAACAGGTTTCACATTTGAAGTGAAAGCTGTGCAGGTTATGTCGGCATTCCACGGCTTATAGTCAACATTGGCGCTGACCGTATCACCGCTACCCAAGCCTGTGCCCGAAGGCCCGGAGATTGCACCCCACCAGTTTTTCTCAAAGTTCAGAATAGCTGCGGTGGTATTGTTGACTCCAGCCGTATTGCCGCTAATCCGGTTGCAGCTGCCTGTTGCCGAAGCATCGGAGCCTTCGATCAAAACGGCAACTGCGGTAGTGCTGATGGGAGAATTGATGATGGAAGCCTGAACATCGGCATTATTTGTGTTTAGAGGGTCATCTTGAACGTAGACACCCGCCAGTGATGCACCTGAAATGGCCACGTTGTCAATCGTAATGGAACTGGAATTGCCATTACTCGGACCATAGCCCTCATAATTGTTGACCCAGACGCCGTAATCCGCACCGGTCACAGAACCGCCCGAGATGGTTAATACGGCAGTGGTGGGCGTGTTCCAAACCTGATACCCTACTGTTACTTGGTGAACGTCAGCAGCGGTGATGGAGTTGTTGGTGACTATTGCGTTCACTGCCGTTTGGAGCGAAGAAAGCATGATCGCGTCCCAGCGAGCAGTATCGGCGGAATCAATCACAGTAAAAGTGTTTGCATCGATCGTGAAAGCCGAGGCAGCGCTGTAATGTAAATTATGGAAAATACCGCGCCGCCAGGTGGAAATCTGGTTATGGCTGATGCTGGCAGTCGTACCTGGATTTGCCTGCGAATAATTTCCAGTCTGGACGCCGACACGGACGTTGTCAAAAACGTTATAGGAAATATCGGCATAGAAATTGTCGTATATAAGTACGCCGATACCAAATCCAATGGTGTTGTTGCCTATATTGAACAGGCGGTTATAACGGATAAAGTTATTTGAAGTTGCCGTAGAATCCGGCCAGTTGTCAAAATCCACGCCTGAATAGGTAGTATTCTGGACGATGTTGTTTTCGATAGAAATATTTTCCAGACCTACATATCCTACAATCCCTTCACACGCATCCACATCCACGCCGTTGACGAGCACACCGCTGGTCAGCGAGGGGTTGTTACCGTCGACAGTCAGGCCCTTGATGGCTACATTATCTGCAGCGATCGTAATTATGGCGGTGCATGTACCATAAGGGTCTATGCCAATATTAACCGGTTGAACAACGGCTTCCGGTGTGCGCGTGCCAGTATTGGGATTGATGGCGTCGTTGGGTCCGAGCAAATTCAGGGATTTATTGATGGTCAACTCTTCGACATATGTCCCAGCCCCCACAGTGACCGTGTCCCCGGCAGAAGCCGCAGTGATGGCGGGCTGGATCTTGCCCCAAATGGCATGCAGGAGCACACCAAGATGCTGCGCGGTGACAGCCCGGTCGAAGGTATTACCCGCCAGGGTGGCCGCTGTATTTAAGATACTGCCGCCGGTGGCCATTACCTGGGTAGGATTGTTGCTGAAGGTGTTGCCGGTTACCGTTACAGTCGGCACTACGCCGCCTGCAACGTAGTCAAGGGCCAGCACACCGTAATCGCCGGTGGAGATGGTATTATTGCTGATCGTGGCAGCTGTAGCCGTTTCGCTTACAGGGGGAGACCATTGATCGGTCGAGAAGATTGCAATCCCGGTCGGATAGGCATTGCCGGTGTGTGCCAGCCCGGTGATCGTGTTGTCATGGATATTTACATCCGGGCCAGCGACGCTCCAGATGCCAAACTGGTTTCCGGTAAGGGTATTATGATCGATTTCAACTCCCGCACCCGGCAGATATAGCAGGATGCCCGAGGCTCCGTCAGCTTCTACATCCGTGGCTGGATCGTTTGTCCCTCCATACGTCCCTGTCCACACATTGGCGGAGATCGAGTTGTTGTTGACATGCGCGGTGGCGCCATAGCCTATTTGAATGCCATTTTGGGCGATGGTGTTTGTCGGTCCCATGCCGGTGAGCGTGTTGCCACTGATATTGGCCGTGATACCGGGATTGTTCGCCGTGATACCGTTCTTGTTATAAGCGGTGACGGTGGAGTTCGATACGGTCACTGTGACCGGCAATCCATAACCGGACAGGTACATGCCATTGCCATTTGCAATCGCAATGCCCTGAACGGTTACCGAATTAACCAGGCCAGGAGTGCCTCGGAACAGAATGCCAACGAGACTGTCCGCGCCTGCTGGCACGCTGGTCACAAGGGAGCCGTCAATTTTCAAGCTAGAAACGGTCACTGGGGCGGTTGTATTAGTAACGATAATGCCGGCAGTGTTCAACGGACCGCCGGATTTCCGGTTGTAAAGAGTAAAGGCATTCGCCGTGGTCTGTGAGGGTTGAACGATAGAAGTAGCCCCCGCCCCGGTTAGTGTGATGCCCTTGTTGATGGTCACCTGCTCATTGTAGGTGCCTGCCGCGACATGGACCGTACCACCGTTAGCCACGCCTGCAATACCTTCAGTAATAGTAGCAAAAGCGTCATACCCGTAAGCATGTCCGCCCGCAGCTCCATCGGTATAACCATCATCTACATAGACAACCGACGGCAGAGGCTCACTCAAGGTGATCATGGCTGAACCGATGTAGTAAGGAGTGAAATCGACATGATCTGAGAACTTCGGAGTAAGAGTCGGGTAATACGCCGTTCCCCACCAGTTGCTGGTTGCATCCACCGTAACAGAAGTGCCCGTAGTTAATACATTGTAGGCTGAGTTGTTATAGAAAGAGTTATTGTGGGCTGTCACCACGCTAGTGTCCGCGCCATCATAACCTACGAGGATGCCATTTGTGTTACCAGTAATGGTGTTCCCTGTGATGATAGCCTGTGTTCCAGGGGCAAAATAAGTGCTGACCTCGATCGCTGCCGATTCTGAACCATCGCTTGAAGCCACCCCACGGCAGTTGGAAATGGTATTCCCTGTAATTGTCGCGTGTGCCCCACCTTCAACCGTTATTGCATAATCGATATGGTCGCCATCACCTTTACCAACGAAGATGTTGTTCGAGATGGTGGCTGTACTACCCCCGCCGCCGTCATCGGCCTGGATACCAACACGCCCGAAGTTGGTGAAAGTGCTGTTTATCACCGTCAAGGTTCTGGGCGTGACATTCGAGTAACCCTGGGCAATGGCGAAGCCCATATAACCAGTTTGGACCATGTTCTGGATGACAACATCATCCACGGTGCCGCTTCCGTTATACCGGACGGCCTGGCGGATTTGCTTGCCGACGCCATCCAGCGTGACTTTGCTCAGGTTGAATGTAACTCCGTTATTTACTAGGATCCAAGATCCCGAATCTCCCGCGCCAATAGTATCTGACCCGGGCTTGATGATCGTCGTAGCTCTGTCTTCGCCGACAATCGAAAGGTTTTTAGTAATCACAATTTGGCCAGTTTCTGTATACGTCCCATCAGCCACCATGATCGTATCGCCTGCAGCGGCCGCGGTAACGGCGGCTTTGATAGTGGTGTAATCACAGCCGGATGAACAAACTGTGATCCCCGCTGCCCGAGCTGTCTGCAACGGCATTGCCAAGCCTAAAGCCAAAGACAGGAATAGTATTGCTGAAAGAAAGAATTTCACTACAGTTGAAGACGAATTTATATGCATGTATTATTCTCCTAGGAAAAATATGGTTGAAGCCTGCTATTTACGCGTGAAAACATCCACGGGCACGCGTCTTCCCGTTTTCGTTCAAGATAAAACATCGAGAAAAATTTTTTTAATTTGCATTTGAAATGGGTTTCAACTTATGATATCCCCTAAGGCATCTGGTGGCGTTACAAAGGGATGACCATTCCGTGTTAAGACCATGACAGGCATGTCTAGTTCTCTGACTTACCTCAATATTGTCGGATTTGGGACCAAATCCATGCCCACCTATAATTTTGCGATTTCAGTTCTGTTGCAAATGAGACAGTTGGCTAGTAGAACAACACCGAGAACACCCCCCAGATTGAAATCGAATTTAATGAGTCTGGCTAGCAAGTAGAATAGGAGCATGTACCACAAAGAAAGGATCTTGCGGTTCAGTGCTTCGTTTCTGAATTTGTTACTAAATGAATAGTGACCTGTTAAACGTTCTTGGATTAATTTCTTAGCAATTACTTGCAAGCGATCTTACTTATCGGTACTGGTGAGGTAGAAAAAATCCCGGGAAGAATCCCACAAATAACGGTCAACATACGCGACCATCAACTTGGGGAGCAAAGGTTCCGGGACCAACTTAGATCCAGATGCATTTATTTTTACAAAGAGGGACCAGTAATTATTAATATCCAACTGGATTGCATTGACCGCGCCGGCAGCCAGCATGGCCTTTGCCAAAGCCTCCATCGACAGGCTCGGACCGCAGAAATAGAATAGAGTCTTTCCATCTTTACTTAAGCCGATGCCGGTCCGAATCGTCGGGGATACATCGTTGACCGTGTAACCCCAATCTTTGGGCGAGTTATTATAAATGCGTTGGTTGATCTTTCCCTGCCTGATCACGAGCGGGCCGTTTTGACGGAAAGCCACCATATCGGGTGACATGTTCAGGTCCGTACCCCATTCACCCAGACGGACTTCTCCATCCTGATAGATCGCCAGGGTTCCTAATCCATCACGGGGGGGCAGGGCCGTAATTCCGTCTGCCATGGCACCGAAGTGACCATGATCGGCTTTAAAGCCGCCATTAAATGCTGCGAGCAGCACGTTGGCAACTTTGTCGGTTTTCGGTATTTCACCGGAGCGAGGCGGACCATCCGGTGAGGCTGGTTCCAACGTGCCGAGCACAAAATGCAGTTCAGTGTGATTCAGGTCGATCGCGACAATCGCGACCAATGTATAAGGACGGTCAGGGTCTGGCTGCAAGAAGGTTCGATAGGCAACCGTACCTCCACTGGCATCTTGGATATAAGGTGACCAGAGGCCTTCTCCTTTAGCGGAGCCCAGCGGTGAAATGTCCAGAGGCTGCCATACAGATGGGGGTGGAGTGACTGTTGGCAAAGGAGTGCTTGTGAACACCTGGATGGGTGTTTGTGTTAGGTCTGTGGAAGTTTTCGCGCCTCCGGGCGATGAAGTTGTCTCAATTGGCGATATGATGGGGGTCAATGTGAGGGGTATTGTCAGGCTTGTTTCCCAATCAGCTGCTGGTTTTACCAAGCCTATCTGGTATTTCACGCGCAATAGCGTATCCTGCGCTTGGTTGAATGCCATCTCCAATTCCGCCACTGCCTTATTACCGATCACTCCCCGTAATAAATCAGCTCCAGTTGCTCCCAAGACCGGCCATCTATTTACCGCAAGAAACAACAAGACTACCATCACCAGAGCAATTCCACCGGCGATGGCAGACCAATGAATTATTTTATGCAAGCGACTGCGTTTCTTGATGGATCTCCCACCTTGTCCCTTGGGGAGGTCAATAATGCAAAGCATTCCTTCAGAATTACCCGTGCTGGTCATGGCTGCCTTTTACCCGATAATTTATGCGTTCAATGAAATTTCCTCTATTCTCAAATTTTCCAGGTCGGAGCGTCCCAGACCCAATGCAGTCCCGACAGCGAGGTAGTTGACATCTGCCGGGGTCATGCCGAACAAGGTAGTTGCATAGCTGTCTGCTGCGATGATATCCGGACTGGCAATGATGGTATCCAGCTTATTAACATCCGCCAACCTGCCTCCCCTGGGACCGTTGGCCATCAGGATGCGAACTGCGTCGATGACATTCAATTGGGGGCGGACCAAGGCGCTCAGTTCGGCGATGCACTGTACCAGGTCAATATGAAGTGCCGAACGGTCTTGAATCACGCCCATGAGGTTCTTCATCCCCAAGGTCAACCTGGCAGAACTGGTGTGTTGTTTGGCGATCGGAACATTAATCAAGACATCTGCGTTCAGAACATCTTCATACACGGCGGTGTTTTTCAGGACAACCGCATTCGGTATTTTCGTCATAATATATTTATAGGAGAGCATGTTGACCATCTCTCCACCGGCCGCTTCCACCTGTTCTTTGATTCCACTGTCTTCATAAGCTTGTTTCTGGGTCCCATTGAAGGGGTAATCCATCACTTTCACAGTGGCTGCTCCGGCTTCCAAGGCCATCTTTACCAGTGCAGCAACCACCCAGGGATTGGTGGTGGCAGCATACTCGTAAGATCGATAGGCCACGCAGATATTGGGCTTCACCACTACATTTGCCCCTTTCGAAACGAATTTTTCCATTCCTCCCAGTGCGGCGATTGCACGGCGCACCAAATCTTCCGGTTCGCCGCCGCGTGTGACGACCATATCCGGTATGGGCGGAATTGTGTCCGTGGGGCTTGGGACCGTATCAGTGGCGGCCGGTAGCGTCTCCGTTGGCGAAGAAGGTGTTTGAGAGGATTGGGCAACCGTAGAGGTTGGAGGAGACGCAGCGGGAGTGTTCGCAAGAGGCAGGGAGGTGGGAATTGCCTGTCCGCATGCGTCCAGGAGGGCATCCAGGCTCAAGATACCGGCTCCAGTGAGGGTTGTTTTCAGGAAATCTCTTCGAGACAACTTTCCAGCAGTCATTTTGTTTACCTTTTTGATTTATTCGGTTCTACCTTTTTTTTCGCTGTTTTCTTTCCGGTGCTCTTTTTTGAAGTTTTCCTGGCAGGTTCTTTCTTTGTCTGTCGTTTCTTTTTTATTTCTTTCTTTTCACTGATCACATCCACTTTTACTGCAAACAGGTCGTCGAACTTCGTCTGCATGGATGGAACGCCTATGCCATTCAAGGATTCATAAACGATCCTCCACTCATCGCCGCTGACAAAGCGCCAATCCAGGAAAACGTGGCATTGGTAACCACCCAATAAAACAAACAGTCCCTGCTCCACCAGTTCCTGGCATGGGCGGATGAATTCCAGTGCGGTCACATAATCCTTGAAGATGGCATACCCAGTCTGGGGTAATTCAAGACCTTCTGCCAGCCGCTTCTGGACCAAATTGCCGCTGCCTTTATCCATATAAGCTGCAGAGGTCTTGATCCAACCGCGCGTGTCGGCGTACTTGTTGTGATACACAACCAGGCTTCGTTCGGGACCAAGAGCGTTTTGAGGGTCCTTGAAACGATTGGAATAAGCGAATACATCTTCGTTCACATGGCCTTCGGGCGTATAAAAATCATAAAGGAGGAAATTTTCCACATCGGCAAACAGGTACCTGCGATGGGTGAGGGGAAATATGCGCCAGTCATGTCCGCGTACCAGTCCCTCGTCTACAGATTCCTGCCATTTCGCATAGCGATATTCCATGCCGTATTTCTCATGATAACCCTCGATCTGTCCATGTCCGAGCATGGGCAGGCCGGGCAGAGTCAACATCAGCGTGCATACACCGAAATATTTATCTGTTGTCCCAAATTGCTCAGCGGCTGTTTTTTCATCGGGGTTATTCATGAAATTGACGTAGCGTTTTAACACCTGTGGGTCAAATTCGAGAGTATTCTTCATTACCTGGCGGTATTTGGCATTGTCTTCATCCCGGAGCATGTGCATGAAGGCCGAGTTATAGACACGGTGCATCCCCAACGTGCGGACAAAATACCCTTCCATTAACCAGAATGCTTCGGCCAGCAGCAATGTATCCGGCACCTCTGCTGCCACCCGGTCGACCACCTCACGCCAGAATTCGTTTGGGATGGCGGCATCGAACTGCTCACGGGTCAAGCCGTGCTCGGATCGGGAAGGTATGGCGCCGCCCTGTCCCGGCTCGGGGAACCACAACCGCTGGATGTGTTTCTTGGCCAGCGTCATGGCTGCGTCGAAGCGGATGATGGGAAAATTACGCGCCACGTGAAGGATCGTCTGGATCACTGCTTCCCGCACCTCGGCTTTGGAGAAATCCAATTGAGCGGTATCGTTCCAGGGCATGGAAGTGCCATCGTTCCCGTGATAAATGTAGCGGGAATCACCGGTCCACCGGTCCAGGCGTTTGAATACCACCGCCGCATCGGTTTTATCGTAATAATGATCTTCGATCTGTATCCCTACGCGGCTGTCATTGGACAGGTCTGCGCCATTGAATGAGTAGTTGGGATAAGGAGAATAGGGCAGGGAAAGGAACCAGTCCGGCTGTTCCAGCACCCACTTTGAGTCAATGCCCATGTGGTTGGGCACCATATCCGCTGAAAGGCGGATGCCGCGTTGCCAGGCCCGCCAGCGCAAATCCTGCAGCGCTTCCCATCCACCCAGGTCTGCGGCGATCTGGTAATCCATCAGGGAATATGCCGAGGCTACTGCATCTGGATTCCCCATCATCTGTTTCATTTTTTTCGATGCCAGGCTGCGTTCCCACAGGCCAATCAGCCACAGGCCGGTGATGCCGCGTTGGTTCAATAAGTCCAATTCTTCATCGGGGATTTGATTAAGTTGATTTATGGCGCGCTGATATTTCATTGATAACTGGTCGAGCCAGACGTAGGAATTCTTCGCGATCAGGACGAGGCGCGGCATCCAATCCTTGTCCTGGCTGAAACGTTCGTATTCGGTGTAATCGTGGCCGGTAAATGTCAGCAAGGGTGCACTGCCGCTGAAACCACCCGGGCCGGTCTGCCGAATTCTTTCTTCGTTGACAAAATCAACGCTGCGTAAAATCCTCATCACAAAAGCCTCGCCCAGGACATTCCTCCAGCGTTCAAGCAGGTATTCCAATTGGCCCAACAGGGAGGTGGGTGACCGCAGGGCGGGTGCTAAAAGAACCTGGATCAAAGATTCGCGGTTCTCCGGGATCACATTTACGTCAAACGGTGGTTGGCTTTCGAAGAAGCTTTTAAGTGCCTGCACAGTTTGTTGATAAGAACTGGTTTGTTTTAAAGGCTCCTCGTCGAATAATTCCTTATAAGGCTGGACGGCGGGATTTTGATTGGTGATATGAAGGATGAGCATCTCCTCCAACGAGGCAACCCGGTTCTTGCGGCCATTGGTTTCCTGTTCCAAATAAGCCTGCGGTTGCACTTCTCCGCGGTAGACCGGAAGGGGTGGAAATTCCTCGGTAAACCTGAGCAGGCTGGAATCCGACTCCATCTTGACCGCTTCCAGGGCTCGTTGCATAACACCGGGGTTTTGCTTTTCATACTGCCTAACAAGGAGATGCAATATTTCATCGATCAGCCCCATCGCATTGATGTGAGAGGCCGGTACGGGATACCCACGGACGATTGTTATCCGCTCTGCGAAACGGCGTGCAGAAGCAAAATCGGCCAGAACCACATTACCGTTCAAGGCGAAAAGGGATTCATCGAATTGATATTTTTGGCGGGACTTGCGCGAAACGTGAAACTCGAATTCTGCCATCGCGACCTCGTAGGAGAGCCAGTACTTTTTATTACTTTCAATCATACCCTAAAATGCGGGTGATATTTGGGCCATTACTTTTGGACTATAAAATTGGTCCGTAAAATGGAATATTTTCCCTTGACTTATCCGAATATAGGCCTTATTATAGTAGTTGAAAGATGCCAGTAAGTTCACGTTGGAAAGAGAAAAGCGATGACCCGAGGTTTCTTGATCGGGTCTTTCTATTTGATCGACCGATGGAACGACTCTGACACACCATTTTTTTTCTTTTGCCATAAGGAGGCAAGTAACATGTCCGAACGTATCGTCGGAACGGTCAAGTGGTTCAACGGCAGCAAGGGTTACGGTTTCATTTCTCGTGATAACGCCCCGGATGTCTTTGTCCATTACTCCGCTATCCAGGGTGACGGTTTCCGTAACCTGGACGAAGGCCAGAAGGTTGAGTTCGAAGTCGAGCAGGGCAATAAAGGCCCGCAGGCTACTAACGTTACCATTCTCTAGTAGATCTGACCTGATAAAAGACTCCCGCCTTATAAGCGGGAGTTTTCAATTAATAACATCCGATGGATTATCCGATCGCTTTTCTATAAACCCGATGGTTCTTGTATTCGACCCCATGTAGATTTTTCAAGTCCGCGCGCATCTGGTGGGTAGTCTCTGCCACCTGGGTCATTTCAACGAATTTATAATCATAATTTTCCAGGATGGTTTTGCCAAGTTCATAATACAGGAGGGCGTTGCCGCCTATGCCTTGAAACTCAGGCAGCACGCCCATGCCATTTCCGGAGACGGTCTTGGTGCGCTTCATTTCCAAAAGGATGTCGACAATACCAAAGGGGAACAGACGCCCCCTGGCGCGTTGAAGCGCTGACGAAGCATCCGGGAAAGCAAACAGGAAGCCGACGATATCCTCGCCATGCATGATGAGTTTGATCAAACGATGGTCAGCCACCATGAATACGTTTTGGACGGCATAATCTACATCGCCATCTGTAAAGGGATAGTATTCCCAGTTGTTGATGAAAGTTTTGTTATAAGCCCTGCCGACGCGGTGCGCCCACCCGCCAACCAATTCCTTTTTACTCTTGAAACTCTTCACCCATAGATTACCGCGTTGCAGAACGCGCTGAGCAATGCGTTCCACCCTTTCAGGGATTCTGAAATGCGTCTGCAGGCAGGTAACAGGATACAAAATCCACTTCCTTTTCAAAACCCAGCGCCTCAACCAGTTTCGGATAATACTCGTAGTTGTAATTCATCATGGTCATCATTTGCCGGTGCTCATATCCATCCGCCAGGATGCCGTATCCATCGAATGGAGACAGACCTTTCGGTCCGACCATGGTATCCAGCCCACGTTGGCGTGCCCAATCGAAGGCGGCATTGAAGAGGGCTTTCGCAACCTCCAGGTCGTCCACAGCATCGAAAAAATAAAATTGGGCCTGCCTGGTTTTATGGTAATCGTTGAAAAGCTTATTCACCCCTGCACAGATACGTCCCACCACCTTGTCATCCCGGACGGCCATAAAAAAATCGGCTTCGGAATGTTCATAGAAAGGGTGTTTTTTGCGGTTTAGTGGGAGATATGCATCCATGTACAGAGGCGGTACCCATTGCCGGCAGCCTTTATAGAGATCGTAATAAAATTGCACGAAACGTTTGGTTTGCGATTTATTACCTGTATCCACTTTTTCGATGCTAAGCATAAAGATCTCCTGCTACAGGAATGATAATCGTTACTCTGCTCAAAATTGCTTTCCACATAGTTCTTCGTGATGAAATAAAGAGGACAGAATACTGTTACAAGACCTTATTATAGAATATATAACCCAAATGTAATACACCGATGCGAACACCAATTTATCCACTTCTGAACTATCATTAATGATAAACATTCGATATAAAAAAGTGGGATAATATTGAGAAATTACCCCACCAGTTTTCAGGAGACCAACATGTCAGAATATAAAACTGAAGAATTTCATATCAATGGCGAGGAATTGCTCGCCAAGATCAAAGAGTTGATCCACCAAGGCAATATCCGCCGAATCATCATCAAGAACCGTGAAGGGAAAACAATGATCGAGTTCCCGATGACCCTCGGCGTGGTTGGGGCCGTCCTGGCACCCACACTGGCAGCCGTGGGAGCAGTGGCGGCTTTGATAGGCGAAGCAACGGTGGTGGTGGAGAAGAAAGCTGAAGATTAGTGAAAATTTCAGCACCTCATCTTTTCCGCCCAGTACGTAACCCTGGTTTTCTCAAACTTTTCCTGTTCACAATCCCCTTGCTGGCGGGTATTTTATTTATCTTTATTAACCCCAGCAAGCTAGATGCAAGTGATTTCATATTGATCGCCTGGAATCCTGGACAGGAATTGATAAAAACAGGTTCGGTCTATGCCGGTTATCCCTACCCGATATGGACAGTCCTGGTCATGCTGCCATTTGTCGTGTGGCCGCCTCAGACAGCAATGATTTTATGGCTTATCTGTAACCTGCTCATGCTCGCAGCCGGCCTGGCCATATTCATTTCACTGTTGGACTGGCAAATTTCGCCCGGCTTATTTGCTCTTGTGGTCTGCCTCTCCGGTTTTTTTCTGCCAGTTCTCACCAGTACCTGGCTTGGCCAGTTGAGCATATTCTCGTTTTTTATTCTGGCTTTAACCGCCTATCTATTCCTACGCCAGCGGTGGACCTGGCTGGGTATTGTGGTGGGACTTTCTTTTATCAAACCACAAGTAATGATCCTGCTGGCCGGTTTGATTTTGCTGTGGGCCTTGTGGAGACGCCGCCTTCAAACGCTACTCGGCTTTAGCGGGGTCATAATCGTGCTGGTACTCATCTCCCTTCCTTTTATCTCCTTCCCAGGCCAAATCATCGGTGGAGGAATAGGCAGTCATCTGACCACCTATATCAAATCCACCAGCACCTTGTGGGGATTGTCCTTGAGCCTCGGCATTTTATGGGTAGTCCCTGCCGCAATAGCCGTAGTCTTAATTACATGGCTTGGCTGGATTTGGCTACCTTTCCTGCGAGGGAGGGTAATCTCTTCCAATCGGGTTTTCTTCCTTTTTTCAGCTGCGACGATGGTCAACCTGATTTTGGTACCATACAGTTGGATGCATAGCCTTGTGCTACTCCTTCTCCCGTTCGGTTACAGCCTGGTTCTGGCTCTACGAATGAAACCAATGGAGCGACTTACATGGTTGATTGTTCTATTTGTGATCATGCATCCGCTTATGCTGGGCGTCTTCGTTGGGCTTAGTGAATCTGAACACACACAAGCTTATCAGATCATCCCTGCGCTGGCGCTTTTGCCAACAATGGTCTTTCTCGAATTTCAAGCCGGTGGTCACGCAACCATAAATGGTAAACCTGCCTTATCAGGACAAACTTAGTCTTTGGTCAAGCCATTCCCGCATAGCAAAGCGCCTGCAATCTTTTCCTGCGCATAGCAAAGTGTTGGATGTTGGAACTGCGTCAGGCATGCTCGCGCGAAGCTGTGAGGCCGCATCCCTGCGCTTTTTCGGGATTGAGTCCAATCCGGAATGGTCAGAAATTGCTTCACCTTTTTATGAGAAATTATGGACGTGTACCCTGGAAAAAGCGCCGGAGGAGGTCTTGCGCGGGTATGATGTCATAGTTTTGGCTGATGTACTGGAGCATATGCCGGTACCAAAAAGTGCTTTAGACAGATTAGTAGATTTACAAAACCAGGACTGTCTATTCATCATCTCTGTTCCGAATGTGGTCAACTTATGGGTCCGCCTCCACCTGTTAATGGGTCATTTTGACTATGCCGACCGCGGTATCCTTGACCGGACTCATTTACGTTTTTTCACACGAAAAACCTTGATTGATTTGGTGGAGGGCACAGGGTTGGATATCAGCTCCATCGCAGCAACGCCGATTCCGTTGGAACTTATTTCACCTTTTTTTGTCACTCGTTTGGGCAGGTGGCTTCATGCTGCGTTCGCCCGATTCACCTCACTGTACCCTACCCTGCTCGGATATCAATTCATCGTGGAAGCAAAAAAACATGAGCACAAAAACCTGGGATAATATTTTCATCATTTTGCCAGCTTACAATGCTGCTAAAACATTAATGCATACTCTGAATGAAATTCCACCGGAGTTTCGCAAGAATATCATTCTTGTGGATGACGCCTCAACAGATAACACTCCGGAAATAGCCCGCCAGGCCGGGATAAACGTATTCGTCCATCCGCGCAACCTTGGTTATGGTGGAAACCAGAAGACCTGTTACACTCAATCCCTGGCGGCGGGTGCAGACCTGGTCGTGATGCTCCATCCGGACCACCAATACGATGCAAAAGTGATCCCACAGATGGTAAAGCCCATCCTGAATGGCGAGGCAGACGCGGTTTTTGGTTCTCGCATGCTGGGTGGATTACCTCTGGAGGGGGGGATGCCATGGTGGAAATACACAGCAAATGTCTTGCTGACAGCAGTAGCAAACCTCGTTTTTCGTCGTTATCTAACCGAGATCCACTCCGGGTTTAGGGCTTATTCGCGGAAGTATTTGGAAACAGTCCGCTTTCTGGAAAATAGCGATGGTTTCATCTTTGATACCGAGATCATCGCCCAAGGGATGATGAACAAACTCTCATTCCAGGAAACACCGATCGTGACCCGCTATTTTCCGGAAGCATCGTCGATCAATTTATGGCACAGCATTATTTATGGTATTGGTATCCTGGTAGTATTACTCAAATTCTGGCTCCATCGCTCCGGATTGGTACATTTTAAACAATTCGAACCGATGAAGGAATTCAGATCGAACTTTTCCTCCGTGAATCCTTCCTAGTGACAATTCAATATTTGCTTACGTAGGTTCTGCAACTATCTGCTTTGCCTTAGTAAAAACGAAATCGTTGATTTTAAACTCTTGGCAGGAATTGTCATTTGTCTCAGAAACCCGGAATTAATTTTCGCTGGCTTCTTACCACTGCTTCCATTCTTGCTTTGGTCATATCATATCTATTGATCTGGCTAAGAATGATCAATAATCCGTCCGGACGCACTGGCGCGGATTTCATAACTTTTTATTCGGCCGGCCGCATCATGTTGGCGGGTGACCGTGCAGAAGTGTATAATCCGCAAGCCCAGATAACAGAAGAGGAATCTATCCTGGGTTTCTCAATCCTTCCGAAGGATCTAAATCCTTTTGTACATCCCCCGTTTATTCTTCCAATCCTGGCGTTAGTTGCTTTGCTGCCCTATATTTGGGGATTCCATGCATGGGCGATACTCCTTTATATTTTATATGGGATCAATGCATTTATTTTGCTTCGGACAGTGACTCAGCCAAAGGAACAAAAAATACTTCTCGGTGGCATCTTCTTGTTCTTTCCCGCCTTCGTTAGCGTCCTTAATGGCCAAGATTCTGCAATTTTATTGCTAGGCGCAAGCCTTTGGATGTACGGCTTGCTTTATGAGGATGATCGACTTGCGGGTATTGGCCTGGCATTAACAACGATCCGTCCCCATGTTGCACTAGTCCTGGCTTTGCCATTTCTGTTCAATAGAAGGAAAGTGTGGTGGTGGTTCCTGGCAGGTGCGGCCGGATTGGCTTTGTTCAGTATATTATTGATTGGAATAAAGGGGGCAGTAAATTTTGTGAACATATTACAAATAAGCGCAAGCGGTGAAGGATATAAAACTAACGAACCAGCCATGTTGAATTTACTTGGCAGCCTGCGGCGCGGATTCCCTTTTGTCTCACCCGATATTTTCCGCTTCACCAGTTGGATCATCTATATATGTGCAATCGCGTTACTGTGCGTGGTTTGGTTGCGGAGCAAACGGATTTATGAAAAACAAATAGGACTGGCTGTGGTGGTTGCTTTGTTCGCGGCTCCCCACTTGCATTATCACGACCTGGTATTGGTACTTATCCCAATTATTTGCCTCGTTTCAATAGTGATAAAACGCGGCATTTTAACCAGCAGTACTATAAGTTGTTTACCTATGGCCATTTCCTGGCTGCTCTTTGCCAGCAACTTCCTTGCTATTCTAAAATTCAGCATCCCCTATTTGCTTGAAGCATGGCTTATTTTTGCATTATGGTTTCCAGATGCCATTTTCCTTAGAAAGGCAAAGAAGATATGAAATCTTATCGCAAGGAACTATGGTTTAACCTCCCCAACCGCCGCGGATTCGTGAATATCACCCCAGAGGTGGAATCTTCCCTGGCTGAATGCGGAATTCGTGAAGGCCTGGTGCTCGTGAACGCCATGCATATCACCGCCTCGGTCTTCATTAACGACGACGAATCCGGCCTGCATCATGATTACGAGGATTGGCTGGAGGCGCTGGCTCCGCATGAGCCGGTAGGGAAGTATTGGCATAACCGTACTGGCGAAGATAATGCGGACGCGCACATGAAGCGCCAGGTGATGGGCAGAGAAGTGGTTGTGGCCGTAACAAACGGCCGGCTTGATTTCGGTCCGTGGGAGCAGATCTTCTACGGCGAGTTCGACGGGCGCAGGCGCAAGCGCGTTCTTATCAAGATCATCGGAGAATGAACAAATCTCCCGCCCAAATTGGGAAGGAAAGAGAAGCGAGAACAAACCACCCCAAAGTGGGACTAGAACTGGCGGCATTAACATGCTAGCATGAGTGAACGTTCCCATCGTTCCTACCTGCCGGGAGGGCACCATGCAACAGAAGAAGCTCCAATTCAAAAGATTAATTCGATTTGGATTTTTAGCGATGGCTTTCTGGCTCTATCAGCCTGCATTTGCTGCTCCCGCTGCCCTTAATATTGCCGGTTGTAATTTGTTTCCGTCCAATAATATTTGGAATACCCGCGTGGATACACTTCCGGTCGACTCCCATTCAGCGGCCTGGGTTAATTACATCGGCAGCAGCACCCATTTCCACATGGACTTTGGTGAGGGGACCTGGGATGGCGGCCCCATTGGAATACCTTACAATGTAGTCAATGGGGGTGTCACCAAGGTCCCAGTCTCTTTTTACTATCCGGATGAATCCGATCCGGGACCTTATCCGATCCCGGCAACTCCTTTGATTGAATATGGCAGCGACCATCATCTTTTGACGGTCGATGGCAGCACTTGTACGCTTTATGAGCTTTATGATGCCAGTTTTTCCGGCGGAACCTGGCATGCAGGTTCAGGCGCGGTCTGGGAACTCAACTCGAACGGTCTCCGTCCTGATACCTGGACCTCCGCCGATGCTGCAGGCCTGCCCATTCTGCCCGGACTGGTTCGTTATGAAGAAGTTGCCAACGGCGCGATCAACCATGCGATCCGTTTCACCGTCCACCATACACGCGGCTACATCTGGCCGGCACGCCACGAGACCGCCGATTCCCAAAACGTCCCTGGGACGCCTCCCATGGGAGCACGTTTCCGTTTGAAAGCTTCCTATAATATTTCAGCCTACCCGGATAAGGATATGCGGGTGATCCTGCGGGCCATGCAAACCTATGGAATTATCCTGGCGGACAACGGATCGGACTGGTATATCAGCGGCGTGCCCGATGAACGCTGGGATAACGATGTACTACAGGGGCTGAATAGCAGCCTCCAAGGAAGTGATTTTGAGGCAGTGGACAGTTCCGGCCTGATGGTTTATCCTGACTCGGGAGAAGTGCGGCTGGGCGATCTGTTAAAAATATTCCTACCGCTTATAATCAAATAGCATGGCAGTAAGAATACCCACATTTTTGCTTTGTGTTGTTTTGTGCCCAAACGCATTTAAGATTTTGCAGTTAGGGAAGGAAATCAGATGAAACGCCTGCGCTGGTACGATTACATCACCATCAACATTTTCTGGCTTGGCCTGAATATCCGCAACACCGCCATAGGTTCGTATTTCATGCCATACCTGGTCGGCTTATTCGTTCCTGAAACGGTCAAGAATACCGCCCTGGGGGCGCTACGCTCGGCCGGGTTGATCATTGCCATGCTCGTCCAGCCTGCAGCGGGGATGATCAGTGACCGCTCTCTTTCCCGCTTTGGCCGCCGCCGACCTTATATCCTGATAGGGGCAATATTCGATTGCGTCTTCCTTGCCGCCATTGCCCTTTCCTGGAATTACCTGGCCCTACTGATCGCCATATTGTTGATCCAGGTCTCATCGAATGTATCGCACGGCCCTCTGCAAGGCCTTATTCCAGACCTGGTCCCGGAGGACCAACGTGGGCGAGCTTCGGCGGTCAAGTCAGTCATGGAGTTGCTGCCGATCATTCTGGTGGGCCTGACTATTGCAAAATTGCTGGGGGCAGGTCACCTGGATTGGGCCATCTTTGCCACCGGCGCCTCACTGCTGGCCGTTACCTTGATTACAATGCTTTTTGTGAAGGAGACTCCTCTGCAGGAGAAGCCGGATACTCCCTTCTGGCCACCCATGCTGCGTGTCCTGGGGATGCTGGCCGGGATCGTCATCGGCGCGGCGGCTGGCTTGATCGGAGGGGCGCTGATTGGCGGGCTGGCGGGCTTGATCACTCTGCTGGTGACGGGGGCTCCCTTGGCCTGGTTTATTGGCGGTAAGTTGAGCACCGCCGCGGCTATCACCATCGGGGTGGGGGGCGGGGTTTCCATGATCGTGGCTGTTGTGGCGGGAGTGTGGGCAGGCGCGCTGGCCACCCTGGGTCAGGATGCCCGCCGCAGGGCCTCTTTCACCTGGTGGATCGCCAACCGGCTGATGTTCCTGGCGGCTGTCACCTCCATCCAGGGCTCGATTTTTTATTTTGTGATGTATGCTTTCAGGATCACCGATAAGGCTGCCTCCGACCTGACCGGAACCATCACTGCCATCATCGGTATTTTTATCCTTGCGACCGCGCTGGGCAGCGGCTGGCTGGCTGACAAGATCGGGCGCAAGCGCCTGGTGGGAATCAGCGGGATCGTCGCAGCTGGCGGTGGTTTTCTTTTATTGAGCATGATCTGGATACCCAGCCTGGTGGTGCTCTACATAGCCGGGACCATCATCGGGGTGGCGACCGGCCTCTTTATGACCGCCAACTGGGCCCTGGGTACAGATCTGGTGCCAGATGCTGAAGCCGGACGCTACCTGGGTATATCGAATCTTGCCGGGGCGGGGGCCGGTATTGTCGGCGCCGGAATCGGCGGTCTGATCGCCGACCAGTTGAATTCTTACAGTCCCGGACTGGGTTATTTTGCCATTTTCGCCAGTTATGCCGTCTTGTTTGGCCTCAGCACTCTCACGCTAGTGGGAGTAAAAGAAGATATCTAATGCTTTGGATATAAAAAAGATGCGAACTGTTCTCTGCTCGCATCTTTCTTGTTAATTCTCCGGTTGATCATCTTCATTGATCATTACTTTGAACGCCTCCCCATATTTGTACTTTTTCTTCTTCCCCTCTTCAGTCGCCCAATCCCGGATCATCTTCTCCGGGTCCCACTCTCCCAATTGGGAAGCGTGTTTCTTCAAGGCCGCTATCTTGGCATTGATGGTCATGGTAATATTTACCACCGTATCCGTTTTTTCCGCACCATGCACGTAGATCCGTTTGACTTTGTGAGGTTCATAACCGGCCTCAAGCAGATCAGTAAAGATGAGACGCGTCTCCGAGGATGGAAAAACAGCATAAAGGGCCGCCTGCGCAGCCGCCCGGTGGTCGGGGTGATTGATATAGCCGTTGCCATAGAAAACAGTCTGGGGATCCCCAATGACCACCGCTTCCGGCTTCACCTGGCGGATGATGCGGGTCAGTTCCTTGCGCAATGCCATGGTCGGTTCGAGTTCGCCATCTGGATAGTGCAGGAAGATAGTTTGCTGGATGCCCAATAGGGCGTTGGCGGCGCACTGCTCGGCTTCACGCAGGACGGCCAGTTCGGCTTTGAAAACCGCCCCTTTGCCTGGTTCATTTGACCCGGCATCTCCACTGGTGATGATGACCGAAACGATCTGGCAACCGGCTTTGGCCCACTTGGCCAGCGTCCCTGCGACGGTAAACTCCTGATCGTCCGGGTGCGCCTGGATGGACATGGCGATTTTTGGTAAATATTCTTTTTTGCTCATGGGATGATTATTCCTGAATAATTGTCAAAACTAATTGCTTACTTTTAATTATGAAAGAACGATGCGCCTGCGTCGGTACCGGCACAGGAGAACTGCTCTGAAATATCACTTTCGAGGTTGGCTACCTTCCACCAACAGCTTCTCCCGGATATTTACAACCCATTCACGAATAAAAGGCAAATTATGTGAACCCCCTGGTCTGGCCTGCACGACCAGCAAAACAAAAATTGTCTGGAACCATTTCAAATTGACCATACTGAGAATGCCGCCAAAGAAGGTTACACTGACAGGCCTGACGGTTCTTGCCGCCTTCAATGCCGGCTGCAGATAGTTCTTTACCGTTGAATATTTTTCCCTGAATGTCAGATGATTCGGATCCGACGGCGGTTTTGGCAGCTGCGGGTCCACCGTTACGGGAATCCCATTGATCTCGGTTTCATCCAGTTTCGTCAAACTCCGGGCGGTAAAGAAATATGCTACCGGAACCCGGCTTAATTCGCTTTTATGCTTCCGGATGAATTTCAGGGCAGCCCTGTGCCATCCCATGATCATTGGAGCACCCACAACCACGGCTGAGAAAGGCTCAAGGCTTGTTACTTCTTCCACGCGCTGCACCTCCACCGAAGTGCCATCCTTCCCCAATTCCTCTCCGATGACCCTGGCCACTTCGGCTGTGCTGCCGGCATTCGTTGCATATGCAACCAGTATTCTTTTGATTTGCATTTTCCCTAACTCTTCCAGACCAGCGGATGTGTCTGTAAATTATGAAGGAGCAGAGGACGCAACTCCACCGCCCACTCCCTGATCGCAGTCCAGTTCCGGTGATCGCCCTCCTTCCAGATACCCATTAATGTGCTGAGGCGGAAACTCAACCTGTCGGTGAATTTCTCGATTTTACGGATCTCGAGCACCCCGGCGAAGAGACCCTCACTCACGGGCTTCACCAGAGAGCGCACAGGTTCCAGCCACTCTGCCACTCCCGAGCGATATTTTTCTCCGTTGGGCATGGCCAGTGTCATGCAAACAAGGAAAGCTGCAAAAGGTTTCCGGGCCAGGGCGGCCTGGTGGACCTGCATGAATTTCATGGCTTCCGGGAGCCATTTCTTATTGCGGATGGCGCTGCCTGCCACCACTGCCTGGTAAGGCTCCAGGTCGGTGACGTCTTTCATCGGGAGAACGTCCACTTGTGCGCCGGTGTCTGCCAGGCTTTTACCAATTGCTTCTGCCACTCCGGCGGTGGAACCCAACCTGCTGGCGTAGGTGACAAGGATCTTCTTGGCCATTGATGTTTCTCCAATGAAAAGGTTTATTGTCTTAACGTTTTTCCCCTGGTAATGGGGGAACACTTGTGAGGACGGGAACTCCTAGTGTGTTCAATTATATTGAATTATACATTCTAATTATCCTGGGGAATGAATGTTTTCACTTCCTGGGCTTTCACGTTTGACCGATGATTCCGCAACGTTTAAACGAGCAACGTCTCAACCCATCACGTTTGACTTTTCCCTCTCAACCTGCCATTGTTATGAAATAAGGTCTATAATTCGGTTCTTCTTTATCCAATTATTTAGGGAGTTATGAATGGACAAATCCTTTCACTTATGGCGGCCTCACCCCTGGCACGGTCTCGAGATCGGGCCGGAACCGCCCCGCCTCGTCAATGCTTATATCGAGATCACGCCTTTCGATCTGGTCAAATACGAGATAGATAAGGGTACCGGCTACCTACTGGTTGACCGGCCTCAACGCACCTCTTCTCAACCGCCCGCCCTGTATGGCTTTATTCCACGCACGTTATGCGGCGATCGGTTTTGCCGCCTATCCCCACATGCCAAACGTGGGGACGGCGATCCATTGGATATATGCGTCATTAGCGAGCGCTCCATTACGAAATCAGAGATCGTTCTCACCGCCCGAGTAGTGGGGGGCATCCAGATGATCGACGATGAAGAGGCCGATGATAAGATCATTGCCGTCCTTCAGAACGATTACTTCTGGGACAAGGCAGAAGATATAAACGACCTCCCACCTGTGCTGATCGAAAGGCTAAAACACTATTTCAGTACTTATAAGCTCGTCGAAGATAAAAAGCCGACGATCGTGTTGGACCAGGTGTATGGGCAGGCCCAGGCATTTTCGGTGATCAATGCTGCCGTCGAAGATTATCGGGAAGCATTTGCGAATGTGGTAAAATAGAACTCTTGTTCTGACGTTCACATTCAATTGGATGATACTATGGACTTCAAACTAAACGCTCCCTTCCAGCCCACCGGCGACCAGCCGGAAGCCATCCGCCAGCTTGTCGAAGGCGTCCAAAAAGGTTTCAAGCACCAGGTACTGTTGGGCGCCACCGGCACTGGCAAGACCTTCACCATTGCCTCTGTCATCCAGAAGCTGCAAAAGCCAGCCATTATCATGGCTCACAACAAGACCCTGGCTGCGCAGCTATACGCCGAGTTCCGGGAATTCTTCCCCGATAATGCCGTTGCCTACTTTGTCTCATACTACGATTACTACCAGCCGGAGGCGTATGTGCCCCGGCACGACCTCTTCATCGAAAAAGAGACTGAGATCAATGAAGAAATTGAACGGATGCGGCTGGCGGCTACGACCGCTCTCATGTCGCGACGCGATGTGATTATTGTGGCTTCAGTCTCCTGCATCTACGGCTTAGGCAACCCTGAAGAATACGGCAAAGGAGTGGTGGGCCTGCGGGTTGGCGAGATCACGCGCCGCAATGCCCTCATCCGCCAGTTGGTGGACGGCCAGTACCAGCGGAATGACATGGAACTGCGTCCCGGGACCTTCCGGGTGCGCGGCGATACCCTCGAGATCATCCCCGCTTATGAGGATAAGCGCGGCTACCGGGTGGCTTTCTTTGGGGATGAGGTTGAGCGTATTACCGAGCTTAATCCACTCACCGGAGAAATCTATGCTGAACCGGAGCAAGTGGATATTTATCCGGCCAAGCATTACCTGGCCCAGGAAGATAGACTCAAAGAATCCATCCATAATATCGAGAAGGAATTGCAGGATCGCGTGACCTTTTTTAAATCAGAAGGCAAGCTACTCGAAGCCCAGCGCATCGAACAACGCACCGGTTATGACCTGGAAATGCTGCGTGAGGTGGGGTATTCCTCCGGCATCGAGAACTATTCCCGCCACCTGGATATGCGTCCTCCTGGCTCACATCCCTGGACGCTGATGGATTTTATGCCTCACGATTATCTTTTGGTAATCGATGAAAGCCATATGACCATCCCGCAGGTGCGCGGCATGTACAACGGAGACCGCAGCCGCAAGGAAACCCTGGTGGAATACGGCTTCCGACTGCCCTCCGCCCTGGATAACCGCCCGCTCAAGTTCGACGAGTTCGAAGCGATCATGGGTAATACGATTTATACCTCAGCCACCCCCGGCCCCTATGAGATGAGCCACGCCGACCAGGTGGTGGAACAGATCATACGACCCACCGGACTGGTGGACCCGGAAGTGGAAGTCCGTCCCAGCAAAGGTCAGATCGACGATTTAGTGAAGGAGATCCGTCAACGAACCGAGAATGGGGAACGTGTCCTGGTGACCACGTTGACTAAACGCATGGCCGAGGACCTGTCTGAATACTTGATGGAACTTGGTCTCAAAGTGCATTACCTGCACTCCGAAGTGGATACGCTCGAACGCATCGGCATCCTGCGCGACCTTCGCCTGGGCGTCTTTGACGTGGTGGTGGGCATCAACCTCCTCCGCGAGGGCCTCGACCTGCCTGAGGTTTCCCTGGTGGCGATCCTGGACGCAGATAAGGAGGGTTTCCTGCGCTCGGATACGGCCCTCATCCAAACCACCGGTCGCGCCGCCCGTCACATCAATGGGCGGGTCATTATGTATGCCGACCGCATCACCGATTCGATGCGGCGCGCTATCGATGAGACTGCCCGCCGGCGTACGAAACAAGTAAACTTTAATAAGGAACACGGCATCACGCCGGTCAGCATTCACAAAGCCATCCGCGATCTGACCGACCAGTTGACCGCCAAAGCAGTCGCCGAGACCCGCCCGGATTACAAGACCGGCAAACACAAGGACGTGACTTCACGCAGCGAACTGATGAAGGTGATCGCCGAAATGGAAAAGCAGATGAAGGAAGCCGCCAAAAACCTCGAGTTCGAGAGGGCGGCAGCCCTGCGGGACGAAATGTACGAGCTGAAGTCCATCCTGGCGGACGACGAAAGTCTCAAGCCGTGGGAACGTATCAAACTCTTAACCGGCGAAGAAAAATAATTTGAAGGGGCGGCCAGATAGCCGCCATTTTTGATTACATTGGTGATGAGAGTATCTTCCATATCGAAGAGGATGGTTTTTAGCGGGGACGCGTTCATCGGGCGGCTTTCACCAGTGACACGCCCAGGTCTGTCAACTCTTCCGTAGCTTCGGGAGTCATCGCCCCCAAGTTAGCCACATAGACACCCTGCGGTGAAAATAAGACAACCAACTGCCCGAAATATCCCTGAACCTGCATTCCTTTTAAAGGAGAGTGGTCAGCCCATTCCGCCAATGGAGTGGAGACCCATGGGTTCATGATCTGGCGGGCGGCAGCCGAATCGCTCGTAAAGGCCATGAAGCATGGTTCCAGGCGGCTATCCAAGGGTGCCAGTACATCCGCCGTATCCAGCCCAGGAAGATCCTCCGGATCGAATCCGTAAAGCCGTATGGATTGTTGGAACAGGAATTTACTAATACCATCCACCAACTTTCCCGCGATCGTTTTTTGACCGGTGGCCTTCTGCGCCAGGAACAGGAATCCGGAGGGGCACTTGAAATCCTGTGAGAACCATCTTGTGATGGTAGAGCCTGCATGCGAAATGGTCTGCAATTGCCAATGGATGCCGTCCTGGATCTGTTCCGCCTCTGAGCCGGCGATCCGGGCCGATGCACCCACCCCCAGCATATCAACGTTGGGCATGGCGGCTTGGGGACCGGCCAACTCGGCCAATCCAAGGAAGGCGCGCAATCGCTCCACTTTTTTCAGTTTGCCGGTGCGGCCGCTAGAATAGTACGAGTGAAAGGGTATTACCTGGCCGCTTTCACAGTCGATGACGATGCGATAAGTTGAACCACTGTCAGAATCCTGGCTTGTTTCCAGCCGAATTGCGACGATGTCGGGAATACGGACCTGTTTCTCAGACTCCCGAAAGGGTGCTCGATACTGAAGAGTAAGAGTCTGATCACCCTGGTCGGCTTTTACGGTCAGAACGGTTGGGAACAGGAGAAAACCCAACCCGACCAATCCGTCAATTGCAGGGAGAAAGATACTCCCTCCAGGAGCGGACAGGTAAACGAATATTGCGGTGCTGACAAGGATGCCACCTACAATCCAAGAAATGATCGGATATTCCCGCCAAGTCAACGTGGTGTGCTGGTTTTCCATGAGCCTCTCCCGATGTGTCGCAATCATAGTTATTATACAATGCCGGTTTACTATTTATTATTTATACACAAATATTGATGATTAGTTACCCATTTGTCCTACAACTTGACTGGACAATCCCCTCGCGCTAAAATCGACCCATACCATTTTCTAGGATAAATCATGCCGGTCTATCGTTTTGTGGTTCGCTTCAATCAAAAGGACGATCCGCGTAGTTTGGCTTTATTAGGGGATGCGCGCGCCCTGGGGTTCCGGCAACTCAAATTGATCACATGTTGTGAGCTCTATTTTATCGAGGGCCAACTATCGCAGGATGAATGTAAGAGGTTGGCCCTCGAACTTTTAATCGACCCGGTTGCTCAAACAGCCAGCTGGTCTGAATTGCCCGGCGCAAAAACCGACCTGGAGCCTAAAAGCCTAATCATAGAAGTAGCCTTGCGTCCGGGGGTGACGGACCCGGTGGCGGACGAGATCGTGCGGGCGGCAGGCGAATTGGGTATTGGCAAGGTCCACCGAGCATCCACCGGATTCCGTTATCTGACAGAAGGCCTGAATGAGGCGACTGCCCGGCAACTGGCTCAACGCCTGCTGGCTAACATGGTCATCCATCGGTGGGCCATTGGCGAGATCGAACCATCATTTCCCACCGAAGCCGCTTCCAGCGGAGAAGTGGAAACCATCCACGTTCTTCAGGATGATGAGGGCTTGCTCGCCGTTTCGAAAGAACGGCGGGCAGCCCTAGACCTGGTGGAAATGCAGGCAATCCGCGCTTATGCTGAACGAGAAGACCGTAATCTGACAGATGTCGAGTTCGAAGCCATTGCCCAAACCTGGTCCGAGCATTGCGGCCACAAAACTTTCAAGGGAAAGATCACAGTCAAGGACGAAATGGATGGACAGCTGGTCGTCGACTCCCTTTTCAAGACATTTATCCGCTCTGTTACCGAAGAAATCAATGCTCCGTGGGTGCTTTCGTCTTTCGTGGATAATGCCGGCATTATCGACCTGGATGGCGAGAATGAAGTCTCTTTCAAGGTGGAGACCCACAACCATCCCTCGGCGATCGAGCCTTTCGGAGGTGCCAATACCGGCGTGGGCGGCGTCATCCGGGATGTGATCGGCGTCTCCCATAAACCCATCGCCAACACAGATGTCTTGTGTTTCGGGAAGCAGGATACTGCCTTTGAGGACCTGCCTGAGGGCGTGATCCATCCGAGACGGATCATGTCGGGAGTAGTGGCCGGGGTGCAGGATTATGGTAATAAAATGGGTATCCCGACTGTGAATGGGGCCATCCTGTTCGATTCTGGCTATACCGCCAATCCCCTCGTATTCTGCGGCACAGTGGGGATTGCGCCGAAAGGCTTGCATGTCCACACCGCCCAGAAAGGTGACCGTGTCATCGTCCTGGGCGGCCGCACCGGCCGAGATGGATTACGCGGTGCCACGTTCTCCTCGATGACCATGGATGCCCAGACCGGTGAAGTCTCCGGCTCCTCCGTGCAGATCGGTAATCCCATCGTCGAGAAGGCTCTGGTGGATGCCATCCTGCCGGCGCGAGACCAGCATCTCTATACCGCCATCACGGATTGCGGGGCGGGCGGGCTATCCTCGGCGGTGGGGGAGATGTCTGCTGAAATTGGCGCAGAGGTGGATCTGACCGATGTCCGTTTGAAATATCCCGGCCTGGCTCCCTGGGAGATCTGGCTTTCCGAGGCGCAGGAACGCATGGTCCTGGCTGTCCCACCGGCCAACGTGGAGAAGTTGAAGGATCTGTGTGATACCTTCAATGTCGAACTGACCGACATAGGCGAGTTTACTGGTTCCGGGCGGCTGGTGGTGCGCTATGCAGGTAAGGTCGTGCTGGATTTATCCAATGAATTCCTGCATAATGGTATTCCCCAGCGACGGTTGACGGCAAGTATTCCTAAATCTCAGTTTGCTGTCCTGAATGCGTCCGATTCTAATTTTACGGATCATTCGTCCACTTTGGTCAAGCTGCTGGCGCATCCTAATATTGCTTCGAAAGCCAGCGTGGTTCGCATTTATGACCATGAAGTCCAGGGCGGGACGGTCGTCAAGCCGTTAACCGGCATAATGAACGACGGCCCCTCTGATGCCAGCGTGCTCAAGCCCCTGGGAGCCAGGAGTCGGGCAGGTATTGCCGTTGCCAGCGGCATCAATCCCGAATACGGCAAGCACGATGCCTACCGAATGGCCTGTTCGGTAGTGGATGAAGCGATACGGAATGCGGTGGCGGTGGGAGCAGACCCTCAGCGCATCGCGCTCCTGGATAATTTTTGTTGGGGAGATCCCTTGCGCCCGGAAACACTCGGATCGCTGGTGGAGGCCTGCCGCGGCTGCCGGGATACCGCTTTGCTCTTCCGCACCCCCTTTATATCCGGGAAGGACTCGCTCAATAATGAGTATCTCGGCACCGATGGCCAGCGACATGCCATTCCGCCGACTCTGCTCATTTCCTCCATCGGTGTAATGGCGGATGTTTTAGACTCAGTTACAATGGACTTGAAGGAAGCCGGGGATTTTCTTTATCTAGTCGGCAATTTCCAACCGACCTTCGGCGGTTCGCATTTCGACCTGGTCACCGGCCGCGAGTCCGGCGAACCCGTACCGGAAGGACATCCAACAACACCACACGTATATCAAGCCCTGCATCAAGCTATTTCCACCAAGCTGGTCAGGGCTTGCCACGATCTTTCCGAAGGCGGGCTGGCGGTGGCAGCGGCAGAGATGTGCATCGGGGGGAGGTTGGGGTTGGAATTGGAAATAAATGATATGGTAACGACTAAAGTCGTTACTACGGATGGGAATGGTGAGTTAACGACTATAGTCGCTACTATGGATGGGAATGAAGAGCTAACGACTAAAGTCGTTACTACGGTTGGGCGGGCCTTGTTTGGCGAAACCAACGGCTGTTTGTTGGTGGAGGTCATCCCTAAAAATGCTATGGCTTTCGAAGCCAGATTCACTGAATTTCCGATTTCGAAGATTGGTCTCGTGACGAGTGAACCGGTTCTTGCTGTGCAACAGAAGAAACAATCCCTTTTTACTATTCCAGTGGCTGACCTGAGCACGGCCTGGAATACGCCTCTCTCATAACAATCAGCCATACTTTATCGCCATGCCATGAAACCAAAAGCCCTCGTCCTCCTCGCTCACGGAACCAACCGCGACCAAGATGTCGCTGAAGCCCTCAGCCTTGCCGGTGCAGACCCAGAAATTGTCCCATTGAATACTCTCCATGAAGGGAAAAAACAATGGTCCGATTACCGGATGCTGATCCTGCCGGGCGGGTTTTCCTACGCGGACGCCCTGGGGGCTGGGAAACTCCTGGCCATCGATCTGCAATCCTATTTCACGGAGGAGATCCAAAAATTCGTGGAAGCCGACAGACCCGTTATCGGGATATGCAATGGATTCCAAGCACTGGTCAAGTCGGGTATCCTGCCCGGAGGAAATACTCTCAGCTCGTTTGGAAAAGGGGTTGCGGGTGAAGGCGCTACGCTGACTTTCAACGCCAGCGGGCATTTTGAATGCCGTTGGATCACCCTTCAGCCTGTCTCGAAGAAATGCGTCTGGACGAGAGGTTTAGCCGAATTTATTGAATGCCCCATTGCCCACGGCGAAGGGAATTTCCAGGTTTCCAACCCGGCGATCCTCTCCGCCTTATCGGCTGAAGACCAAGTAGCGTTTATATACACCCGCCCCGACGGATCCTACGCCGGAGGCGAATATCCTTTCAACCCCAACGGGTCCATGCAGGATATTGCCGGGATCACCAACCCCCGCGGCAATGTGCTCGGCCTCATGCCGCATCCTGAAAACCACATCCACCCCTGGCAACATCCGCAGTGGACGCGCGGGGTGGAACAGGGGAGCGGTTTATCCTTATTCATTGGCGGTGTAAAATATGCGGAGGAATTGTGATTTCTGAAAACGAACTACTAAGCCTGCTTCCAACGGCACTCGATGAGACCAATCTACCCCTACCGGGGAAGATGCGCGGTAAAGTACGGGACTGGTATACCCTGCCGGATGGGAAACGCCTGCTGGTAACAACCGACCGGTTGTCGGCGTTTGACCGGATCCTGGCGCGCGTCCCTTATAAAGGCCAAGTACTGAACCAGCTCACCAACTGGTGGTTCGACCAGACCGCCGATATTATCGCCAACCACAAAATGTCCGTTCCGGATCCGAACGCGGTGGTGGTGAATGTTGCAGAGCCATTCCTCGTTGAAGTGATCGTGCGCGGCTATATCACCGGTGTCACCACCACAGCTTTATGGTATCGTTACTCTCTCGGAGAACGAGATATTTACGGGTATCATTTCCCAGACGGCTTGCAGAAGAATTCAAAATTGCCCGAACCGATCATTACCCCCACGACGAAAGGCCTGGCTGGCGCGCACGACGAACGCCTGACATGCCAGGAGGTGATCGAAAAAGGCCTACTCGACCCGTCCACATGGGAGCGGACACAAACGGCTGCGTTGGGAGTGTTCAAACGCGGACAGGAACTTGCGCAAAAGGCCGGGTTAATCCTGGTGGACACCAAGTATGAATTTGGCCGTGCTCCGGATGGAAGCGTGGTCCTTATCGACGAAGTCAACACCCCGGATTCCTCCCGCTTCTGGAAGGCGGACACTTATTTGGATCGTTTTGGCAGAGGCGAAGAGCCGGAGAATTTTGACAAGGAGTTTGTCCGCCTTGCATATGCCGAAAAGGGGTACCGAGGCGATGGCGAGATCCCGCAGATGCCGGTGAACCTGTGGGTGGCAGCCAGCCAACGGTATATCGCCATTTTCGAAATGCTGACTGGGAAAACCTTCGAAGCCGGAGAGTATCCGGTTGAGCCCAGGTTAATACAGAACTTGCGCATAGCCAATATAATTCAATGAAGGTGCAGATGGATTTTCCTCAAGCTGTTTCACTCACGATCACCAATCACTGCAACCTGCGCTGCCAGATGTGCGGACAGTGGAGCCAGGAAGGTTATATCCGGGCTCATACGGAAGTCTTGAAACATGAGTTGACCCTGGAGGATTGGAAGCGGGTGGTGGACGAGGTGGCGGCACACGGTGTTCCTTCAGTGCTGCTGCGAGGCGGCGAAACCTTCATGTTCCCCGGAATCATCGCGTTGCTGGAGTATATCCACGAAAAAGGGATGTTCACCTCCATCGATACCAATGGCACCCTGCTGGAGCAGTTTGCCGCCGATATTGTCCGCATTGGCAAGATGCACCTGACCGTCTCGGTGGACGGGCCGGAACCAGTCCACGATGCGGTACGGGGCCTCCCGGGTACTTTTAGGAAAGTAAAAGCCGGGGTTGCAAGAATCGCAGATCTGGAAGCTGCCAGCGGGAACAAGATCAGCCGGTCCATTTGTTTCACCATCAGCCAATACAATTACCGCAGCCTGGGAGTCATGCCAGAGGTGGCCCGCTCGCTGGGACTGAGTTCCATCGCCATTGTGCCTTATTATTATTTCCCAGACGAGGTTGGCCGACAGTATGAACAGGAGCTGAGCCGATTTGGTTGCCAGGCTTTTTCCTGGGTCGGCTTTCATCATGAAGGCTCGGGAGTGGACTTTAGAGAATTTGAGCGCCAATTCCGCCAGTACCAGGCAACGCTCGGCGATGTCTACAGTTACCCTTACATGCCATTGAATGAAGACCAGTATCAGGCCTGGTTTGCGGACACGCAGACGCAAGTAGGACCTCGCCACTGCTTAAATGTTGAAAAGCTGATCGACATTCAGCCGGATGGCTCGGCCAATTTCTGCGTGGATTTCGTGGATTATTCATTTGGAAATGTACGAGAAGCAAGCATCGAGGAACTGTGGAATGGGGAACGCGCCGAGCGTTTCCGAAAAGCCCGGCGTGACGGCCCACTGGCCGTATGCGGCCGCTGCGGGGCTAAATTCATGTCTCAACAGTGGAGTGACTATGGCTAAACCGCTTATCGTCATCCTGATGGGGTCCAAAACGGACCTGGGACACTGCCAGAAAATCGCCGACGCGTGCATGAGTTATGGCATTGAAGTAACCATGCGGATTGGGTCGGCACACAAGACACCCGAACATATCCTTAAATTCTTGAAGAAGTACGAGGCGGACCCGCGCCCAAAGGTTTATATTACAGTGGCCGGTCGCAGCAATGCCCTGTCCGGTTTTACCGATGGAGCTGTCAGCGCGCCGGTGATCGCCTGCCCGCCATCTTTGGATACATTCGGTGGAGCCGATATTTACTCTTCTTTGCGGATGCCCTCGGGGGTTGCCCCGGCGGTGGTGCTCGAACCGGTCAATGTAGCTCTCCTGGCAGCCAAGATCCTCGGGCTTGTGGATGCGGATGTACATTCGGCCGTGATTGAGTCGCAGAAACACTCATCAAGAAAAACCATTGAGGATGATAAGACAATCCAATGAATTTTCTTCCAGACGACCAGCCTCAGGAAGAATGCGGCCTCATCGGCGTCTTTGCGCCTAATGAAGATGTCGCCACCATGGCTTACTACGGCTTGTTCGCCCTCCAGCATCGCGGGCAGGAGGCAGCCGGTATTGCCGTCTCCGACGGGGCGACCATGAGCATGCACAAGGATATCGGACTGATCACGCAGGTCTTTAACCCGGCCAGCCTGGATAAATTGCAGGGAAAATACGCCATCGGCCATACCCGCTATTCCACCACGGGCTCAAGCTCCATTCGAAACGCACAACCGTTCATGATCGAGACCCTGCATGGCCCGTTGGCAGTTGGGCACAATGGCAACCTGGTCAATTCGGCCGAACTACGCCAGAAACTGCTGGAAGACGGGATCGGTCTATCTTCCTCCTCAGACAGCGAAGTGCTGACGATGATGCTGGCCCGGGCACAGGGCAGAACCTGGGAGGACCGCCTCCAGGCTTGCATGAAGGACTGGAAGGGAGCTTACAGCCTGGTCATTTTGACTCGTGATGGTGTTTATGCGGCGCGTGACCCGTGGGGATTCCGCCCCTTGAGCGTTGGATTGCTTCCCAGCGGCGGTTATGCGGCCGCATCGGAAACGGGAGCCCTCCAGACCCTCGGATGCCGCGCCATACGGGAAGTAAAACCCGGTGAGATCATCTCCCTTCATAACGGCGCATTAGTTGTCACCCAAGCCCTGAACCCGATGAAACCATTGGCCCGCTGTGTATTCGAGATGATCTATTTCTCGCGCCCGGATGCAGTTTGGGATGGGCGGAGTGTCCACCAGGTACGGCAGAACCTGGGAAGCGAAGTGGCGAAAGAAATGAAATCGATCCGGGCAGATGTGGTCATCCCGGTGCCGGATTCTTCTGTTCCAGCAGCCATCGGTTTTGCGGTTGAATCGGGTATTCCATATAACGATGGCTTTATCAAAAATCGTTATGTCGGGCGTACATTCATCGAACCAACAGATTCGTTACGCAAGCGCGGCGTGGCTTTGAAATATAACGTGGTAAACGAGAATATTCTGGACCGGAAAGTAGTTTTGGTGGATGATTCCATTGTGCGCGGCAATACGATGGGTCCACTGATCAAATTACTCAGGGATGCAGGCGCGACTGAAGTCCATCTCGCCATCACCTGTCCTCCCATCGCTCATCCCTGCTTCATGGGCGTGGACATGGGCACCTATGACGACCTCATCGCCCACAAACGAACAGTCGAAGAGATTTGCCAGTATGTTGGAGCGGATAGCCTGCATTATCTTTCCCTGGACGGAATGATGCGGGCGATAGGACGGGAGGAAGGCTATTGCCAAGCCTGCTTTACCGGCAAGTATCCGCTGGAAGTGAATCCCAGGTATGCCAAGACCGGTTTCGAGAAGTCGATCTCTTAGGGAGGAATTCATTGCCATGGCAAAATTCGAGGTCGGCGTTCATGCAGTAGTCTTTGACAACCAAGAGCGGATTTTATTGGCTCATCGGCGGGATATGGACCTATGGGATTTGCCTGGAGGCGGTTTAGATGCCAGCGAATTGCCGACAGAAGGGGTCATCCGGGAGACAAAAGAAGAAACCGGCCTGGATGTGGAAGTAGAACGTCTCATCCTAATTGGTGTGACACAAGATTCATTACTGGGTTTTGTTTTCAACTGCCGCGTTGTGGGCGGGGAATTGAACACATCAGATGAAACCGACGCAGTATCTTTCTTTGCCCGAACTGAAATCCCTGCCATGATTTCACCGCGAAAACTAGGGATTATTGAGGCCGCTTACCAGCATCCGATTGAGGTTCGGTTTAGACGTGTAACCCAAAGCCCCGGACGGCAATGGCTTGCGGAGCAATTGGAAAAGAAGGCCAAATGAACGTGCTACTTATTGGTTCAGGCGGACGGGAACACGCCATTGCGTGGAAAATAGCTCAATCGCCGAGGCTTTCCAGGCTCTATATCGTTCCTGGCAATGCCGGTACCGCCGCGCTGGGTGAGAATGTATCCGTCAAGACGGGGGACTATTCTGCCATCATCCGACTCTGCCAGGAGAAAAAGATCGACCTGGTCATCGTTGGACCGGAATCGCCACTGGCAGCCGGGCTGACGGACGATCTTTCAGCCGCAGGGATCAAAGTCTTCGGGCCAACCAAAGCTGCAGCCCAAATCGAGGCTTCCAAAGTATATTCCAAGAATTTCATGCAGCGGCATGGGATCCCAACGGCTGGCTATGCCACATTCAATACTTTTCACAAAGCGTTGAACCACCTCAACCGGGTGAATTATCCGATAGTGATCAAAGCCTCCGGACTGGCAGCCGGCAAAGGGGTCATTCTCCCTGAAAATATCGAGGAAGCGAAGGCCTCCCTGGAAGCCATTCTACTGGGGGGAGAGTTTGGCGAGGCAGGAAATGAGGTTGTTATCGAAGAACGCCTTACCGGCCCGGAGATCACTTTGCTGGCATTCAGTGATGGCATGACAGTGAAACCCATGGTGCCTTCGCAGGACCACAAGCGGGCTTTGGAGGGTGATAAAGGTCTCAACACGGGCGGGATGGGTGCCTACGCCCCCTTGCCAATCTGTCCGCCGGCAATGGTCTCCGAATTGACCCGCATTGCCCTCCAACCGGCTGTGGATGGATTAAGGGAAGAAGGTTGCCCTTTTGTTGGCGTGATCTACGGGGGATTTATGCTTACGAAAGACGGCCCGCGGGTCATCGAGTTTAACTGCCGCTTTGGGGATCCGGAGACAGAGGTGGTCCTGCCCTTGTTGGATGCGGACCTGCTTGAGATTGCATTGGCTTGTGCTGAAGGCCGGCTGGACCGGACCGAGGTCCGTTGGAAGGATGGCGCAGCTGCGTGCGTTGTACTTGCTTCTGGGGGCTATCCCGGTAGCTATAAGACCGGTTACCCGATAACAGGTTTGGAGACAAGCAATCCGAACAGCTTCGTCTTTCATGCCGGAACCAAGGTTGTTGAAGGAAATATTGTCACTGCTGGCGGAAGAGTGCTGTGCGTGACCGGATGGGGGAAGGATATTAAAGTAGCTCTGGAGGCTGCGTATAGCCGGATAGGTTCTATCCACTTTGACACCATGCAATATCGAAAAGATATCGGTTGGCGCGTGGTGGGAGAGAACAAATGACAAAATCAGACTATGCAGCGTCTGGCGTGGATATTGACGCCGGTAATAAAGCGGTTGAATTGATGAAAGCGGCCGTGAAATCCACCTATGGTCCGGCTGTGCTGGCCGGGATAGGATCGTTTGGAGGATTGTTTGATGCCGCTTCGTTAAAAAATATGCACGACCCTGTCCTAGTGGCCTCCACGGATGGAGTTGGTACCAAGGTCAAACTCGCAGCACAGGCTGGACGATACCGCTCCATCGGTCATGACATTGTCAATCACTGTATAAACGATATCCTTGTGCAAGGCGGCCGACCACTGTTCTTCCTGGATTATTTTGCCACATCTAAGGTGATCCCAGAAATTGTCGCCGAGGTGGTGGGAGGAATTTCGGAGGCCTGCCGAGAGGCAGGCTGTGCTCTCATCGGCGGAGAGACGGCTGAAATGCCGGGAGTTTATGTGGAGGGAGAGTTTGATCTTGCCGGAACCATTATTGGAGCACTGGAACGCGAGTCGATCCTGCCCCGCCCGGACATCCAATCCCGGTGACATACTCATTGGCATTTGTTCCTCTGGTCCCCACACGAACGGTTATTCCCTCATCCGTAAAATATTCGATGATGTGTCGCTTGGTACGGTGTATCCTGAAATCGGAATACCCCTGGCGGATGCCTTGCTTGCGCCTCACCGATCTTATTTTCCCCTTCTCTACCCTTTGCTTCCGAATGTCAAAGCACTGGCACACCTGACCGGCGGCGGGTTCATCGAAAATATCCCCCGAGTTCTACCTGAAGGAGTAAGCATTGAGATCAAAATAGATAGTTGGCCTGTGCCTCCACTTTTTGGCCTTATCCAACAAAAAGGGGAGATCGCCAACCGAAGAGATGTATCGCGTATTCAATATGGGCATTGGCATCGTGGCAATTGTAAGTAAGAAGAAGTGGCTATGGTGCAAAAAGCCATCCCTGAACAGACTTTTATCATCGGAGAGGTAGTTTCAGGCAATCGAAGAGTAATTCTTACTTAGAACTCCTAATAAACCTGCTTTCGCCACCGTCCTCGGCGGCGAGGACGCCGCCTAGTGCGAGGTTTTGTTAGGCGCTCTTGACAAAGGAAAAAATATGACGAAAGAGATCATTCTCCGTTACGGCGCCAACCCTCATCAGATTCCTGCCCGAGTTTACATGAAGGAAGCCGAACTGCCCATCCAAGTGCTTTCCGGCGCTCCCGGTTACATCAACCTCCTGGATGCGATGAATTCCTGGCAACTCGTGAAAGAACTTAAACAGACCACCGGCCTGG
The DNA here is from genome assembly GCA_963831885.1 of uncultured Chloroflexia bacterium. Taxonomy (GTDB): domain Bacteria; phylum Chloroflexota; class Anaerolineae; order Anaerolineales; family Villigracilaceae; genus UBA877. The sequence goes on from CAWHSJ010000011.1 coordinate 652,661, forward strand.
AGGCGGCAGCCTCTTTCAAGCACGTCAGCCCATCCGGAGCGGCTGTGGCAACACCGCTCTCGGAGACCCTCAAGCGAATCTATTTCGTGGATGATATTGAACTCTCTCCTCTCGCGTCTGCCTATGCACGTGCACGCGGAGTGGACCGGATGTCTTCATTCGGCGACTGGATCGCCCTGTCGGATAAAGTGGATGTTCCGACAGCGAAATTGATCGCCAGGGAAGTCTCAGACGGTATGATCGCTCCGGCGTATGACTCGGAAGCCCTCGATATTCTGGCTAAAAAGAAGCAGGGCAAATATGTTGTCATCCAGATGGATCCGACTTATATCCCTGGACCACTGGAGAACCGTGAGGTAAACGGCATCACCTTTGAGCAACGCAGAAATGATCGCCCGGTCAGCCGCGACGATTTCAAGAATATCGTTACAAAGAACAAGGATCTGCCGGAGAGTGCCATTCGGGATATGTTAATCGCCTGGATCACGCTCAAATATACACAATCCAATTCGGTCTGTTATGTGTTGGATGGTCAAGTAATCGGAGTCGGAGCCGGCCAGCAGTCGCGAGTCCATTGTGTCAGGCTGGCAGGTTTGAAAGCGGATCTGTGGTACTTGCGCCAACAACCCAAGGTAATGAATCTTGCGTTTCAACCTGGCATTAAACGTCCCGACCGGGATAATGCCATCGATCAATACCTTCAGCCGGATGTCACCGAGGCTGAAAAAGCTGGATGGAGTGAGGTTTTTGCCGAATTACCCCGCCAACTCACAGGAGAGGAGCGGCGCAGCTGGCTGAATACTCTTAAAGGAGTAACGCTCGGTTCAGATGCTTTCTTCCCTTTTCGCGATTCCATCGACCGGGCGGTCATGAGCGGAGTCCAGTACGTGCTGGAACCGGGAGGATCAAACCGGGATGATTCCGTCATCCAGGCAGCCGATGAATATGGAATGACGATGGTATTTTCGGGCGTGCGCTTGTTCCATCATTAGGATGCAGGAATGACCTTGAATCTTGGTTTTTTTGCCTCTCACCGCGGGAGTAACATGCAAGCGGTGATCGATGCCTGCAAGATGGGGATTCTTGCGGCGAGAGCCGGTGTAGTCATCAGCAATAACAGTGAAGCGGAAGCGCTGGTCAGGGCCAAACAGGAAGGAATCCCAGCTTTTCATTTCAGTAATAAAACCTTTCCCGATCCAGAGCTATTGGACCAAGTGATTTTGTCCACTCTGCAAGAGCACGAAGTTGAATTGGTTGTCTTGGCCGGTTATATGAAACGATTGGGTGAAAAAACATTGACCGCTTATCAAGGCCGGGTGATCAATATCCATCCAGCACTCCTGCCAAAATATGGAGGCGTGGGGATGTACGGAATGCATGTGCATGAAGCGGTCATTGAGGCAGGCGACCAGGAGACAGGGGTGACAATCCATTTGGTGGACCGTGAATATGACCACGGAGAGATCATTGCCCAATGCCGTCTCCCGGTTTTTAGAGGCGATTCTGCAGCTCTGCTGGCGGAACGAGTGCTGGAAAGGGAACACACTTTCCTGGTTGAGACTCTACAGCGTATTATCGAGGGAGATATCGTATTGCCTCTTCTCAAAGCGTAACATCCTGGGAAGATGATCTTTTTGCAAGAAATAGTGGTGAGGATAAGGAGTATTGATGCCCAAAGCTATTCTTTCTGTTCATAATAAAGCCGGACTGGTGGAATTTGCCAAAGGACTCACAGCGCTCGGCTGGAAGCTGCTTGCTTCAGGCGGGACGGCAAAATTGCTGCATGAAAACAACCTTGAAGTAACCGAGGTGGCAGAGTATACAAAATCCCCTGAAATCCTTGGCGGGCGGGTGAAGACATTACATCCAGCCGTGCATGGCGGCTTGTTGGCCCGCCCCACGGAAGCAGATCACCAGCAGTTGCTTTCCTTAGGGTGGGATTACATTGATCTGGTAGCGGTCAATCTCTATCCATTTGAGGAAACCATCGCCAAAGCGAATGTAAGTTATAGCGAGGTAATCGAGAATATTGATATTGGGGGTGTGACTCTCATCCGGGCTGCTGCCAAAAACCATGAACGGGTGACACTGGCCTGCGATCCTGCAGATTATCCCGCCATTCTGGTGGCACTACGCGCCGGAGATATACCCGCTGAAATGCGCAAACGGCTAGCTGTGAAAGGATTTCAAGCTACCGCCCATTACGATACGACCATTTCCAATTATTTAAGCAGTCATTGAAGAAGGAACGAGCGGTCGAAGGACCGTTCGTAAATTTATTCTTATTTACCGACCCCATCTTTAAAGGTCAGCCACAGCCGGGATGATCTCTTTCCCGAAAATCTCCAATGGGGTGAGCTCATAGACATTTGGCATATTGAAAATTGCGTGCTGTATCCCAACCTTCGCCAGAGCACGGCATTGTGCTATCACATCAGATGGGCTCATTTGGCCGGCTGCAAGATGGGCGGTTCCGAGGGTTGTTTTTTCGATCTCATTATAATCACGCCCCACCTTCGAACAATGTTGTTTAAGAATCTCCAATTTCGCGTGAACTATTTCCGATCCACCTCGAGCGAATAAATTACACGCATCTGCGTATTTTGCCACCAATCGAAGGGTTTTCTTTTCTCCCATTCCACCAATCAAAATGGGTGGATGCGGCTTAGAAATCGCCTGCGGACTATTGAGAGGTCGGGCAAGCCGGTAATACTTCCCTTCAAAAGGTTCCTGTTTCCCTGTCCACATTAATTGTGCAATCTGAAGGGTTTCCTCGAGCCTTTCGAAGCGTTCCTTGACGGGTGGGAACGGAATCCCAAGACCATACGCTTCCTGTTCATTCCAGGCGGCTCCAATCCCGAAATAGGCCCTGCCTCCAGAGAGAACGTCGAGGGTGGTGACGGATTTTATCAATACGCCGGGATGACGGTAGACTACGCCTGTCACCATAGTACCAAGCTTGACCTTCTCCGTCCGGGCAGCCAAGTAAGCGAGGGCGGAATAACTTTCCAGCATGTCATTTTCAACAGGACCGACGCCTTGAATCTGGAAGAAATGATCCATCACCCATAGACTGGCAAAGCCAGCCTGGTCTGCGGTACGGGCAATTTCAGCCAGTTTACTTCCGATTTTCTCCGGGCCTCCCGGCCAAGTAAAACTAGGGATCTGCAATCCAATTTTCATTGGTACCTCCAACCATTAATTTAATGGGCCACTCCATTTTTCGATCAGAAGAAGCCATGCCCGCCAGCAAGCGGTAAGGAACAAGGCAGCCAGGATCGATATTATGTCATTTACGCTTTCTCTTCCAGCGGAACAAGCAAAATAGGTATGGTGGTACGGCGGGCTACACCGGCAGCCACACTACGGTTCCAGAAGGCATCCAGACCTGTCCGCCCATGCGTCCCAAAAAGGATCAGATCGGCCTCGATTCTTTCTCCAGTTTTGACGATCACCGGGGCCGGATCGCCGCGGGCTATTTCAGCAGTAGCCGGGATATGCGCCTGCTTGAAAACGTCCAGATGCCCCTGAAAATGCTCCTGGGCAATCTCTTCAGAAATATCCAGATAGGCGGATGTTGTGGCCGGCATCAGGCTGCTGGCGGCGGCTTGTTCACCGGAAAGAGTACCAAAGGTTGGAATCACGCATAGGAGGTCGAGTTCAGCTTTATACGGTTTTGCAAGTTCCACTGCCAGGGGAAGTACGGCATCATGAATCGATTCATTGTCCAGTGGAACGAGGATATGGTCCAGTTTGAATTTAGAACGGGCATGGTTGGGTTTTATCAGCAAGACAGGCGTCCCGCTGGCGGCAGCGACCTGCTGAGCAATGTTGCCAAAGAAAAGATCGTGCATGCCGCTATTCCCATGTGAACAAAGTATGATCAAATCGGGTTGGAACTCATCAGCAGAATGGTCAACGATGCTGCGGGCTACATCTTCAACCGCAGCGGTATGAACGTGCCAATCCACCTTCGCATCCTTCGTGAAAAGCGCGTTTAGCAATGCGAGCGAGATATGTTTCTGCCTCGTTGACATTTGTCAAGTGACGGTTGTGATGAACCTCCTCGGGGGCGTCCTGTTCGATGATGTGCAGGAGAGTGACCGGCGCTTTAAAAGTCTGCGCCAAGGATGAGGCAGCGGGCAAGACGGTTTCTGCTAATTTTGAGCCATCCAGGGGGACAAGAATATGCTTGAACATAAGCTTAACTCCCACGAAAAATCTGATAGAGCAGATAGATATTCAGACAAACGATGACAGCTGCTGCCAGACTGGCTAATATAGTAGTGAGTCTATGGTTGACCAGTGCACCCATTATGTTCTTGCGACTGGTGAAAATCACGAGTGGAATGACCGTAAACGGCAGACCGAAACTAAGTACAACCTGGCTGATCACCAAGGTACGGGTGGGGTCCAGTTGAAGGGCAATAACGATCAAAGATGGAACGATGGTCACGAGCCGGCGGATCCAAGGAGGAATATGAAAGTGCAAGAAGCCCTGCATAATGACTTGCCCGGCCATCGTCCCTACCGAGGATGAGGACAACCCGGAGGCCAATAGCGATATGCCAAAAACTGTGCCTGCTGCCGGACCCAGCAACGGCTGAAGAGTCCGATATGCCTGCTCAATCGTCCCTACACTTGTAGTGCCACCCTTGAAGAAGGTCGCGGCTGCCATAATAAGCATGGCAGCATTGACGGAACTGGCGATGACCATGGCAATCACCACATCGATAATCTCATAGTGGAAAAGCCGGCGTTGTTGCTGAGGTTTCTTAACCACAATACGTCCCTGGGTCAACGCTGAATGAAGGAAGATGGCATGAGGCATCACTGTGGCACCTAATATGCCTGCGGCCAGTAAAATACTCTCTGAGTTGGAAAAATGCGGGGTGAAGGTATGGTAAGCAATCACACCCCATTCTGGTTTTACAAGAAAAATCTCAATTACATAGCTGAGCGCAACAATGGCCAGTAGACCCGTAATGACTGCTTCCAGCGGACGGAAACCGTAGCGTTCAAGACTCAAGATCAGAAAAGTGATAATAGCAGTGAGAATACCTGCCATCAAGAGCGGCATGCCAAAAAGGAGATTCAAGGCCAGGGCTGCCCCAATGAACTCAGCCAGGTCCGTCGCCATGGCGACCAGTTCCATTATTACCCACATCGTCCAAACAATCGGCCGGGGAAAATTTTCGCGACATTGTTCAGCCAGATTTTTCCCGGAGGCGATACCCAATTTAGCGGAAAGCGCCTGCAAAAGCATCGCCATCAAATTACTGCCCAGTATTACCCACAGTAATTCATAGCCGAATTGCGCACCACCCTGAATATTAGTGGCGAAGTTCCCCGGGTCCACATAGGCTACACTGGCGATGAAGGCCGGGCCGAGAAAGGGCAATAGACGGGCAAACCAGCCTTTTTTACTTCTTCCGGAGAGGACGGCTTTTGCATCACGGGAAGTCGTATCGGGCTTGGGTGTTTGTTTTGAAGCAATTGTGGGCATTAGGGCAATTCTACTCTAAATTGTCCCCAGTGGAGAGAATCACCAATTGAAATGTGGATGAACTGCCTCAGGATGTTCGGAGCGGGACTAACCTGTCTCCACCCTGCGCTGGCTTGTCAGTGCCAATGAATCGATAACATCCATAATGGTTTTAGAAATGGATTTAACGTAAGGGCGATCTTCCACATTCCCCTTAAAATGCATTGGTTTACCGATGGTTATCCCGTACGGGCCGCGCAGAAACCAGTAGCCGGTCTCGGATTTATCACCAAATTTAGAAATAAATCGCCGGGCACGTTCTCTTTTGAAGTAAATCCCAATCGGGATGACTGTCGCGCCTGTCGATAATGCCAGCCGGGCAGCTCCACTATGCGCCGGCAATGATCCCCCTTCACGCGGGCTGAGGTCACCCTCCGGGAAAACGACGACTGACTGGCCATTCTGCAGCCGATGTTGAGCAGCCTCGAACGCGGCATGTTTGTCAGCAGCTTGAACGGGGATGTGACCGGAAAAATGCAAAATGCTTCCAAAGAGAGGTGCATGGAAGGCGTGTTCAATAATCAACATACTGAGAGGTTGGGGGAACAAGGTCAACAAATAAAATGGATCGGTGGTGCTGGGGTGGTTGGCTACGATCAATTTAGGACCTGGAGGAAGGTGAGCTTCCCAAAATACGTCCATGTTCAACAAAAACTGTGCATAGAGGCAGATAAGTCTTCGTCCAAGCTTATAAAATAAGGTTTGAGTTGTTTTCATGAAAATACCATTTCTTTTATAGTTTACCGAGAGAGTTTGATCATTCAGTAATCAATGAGTTCTCTCAGAGGATTAAGCCTGACCATATAACCCCCCTACCTGATTAAAGTTTTGGACTAAAGCGATCATGAGAAGGTAATTTCTTTGAATGTTTTGAAGGAAGAAAAGGTGCTCTATTTGGAAATTCCATTATAAAAAAAAGCCGAATCCATTAGATTCGGCGAGGAATGGTTAAAAATTATCTTACCACTTATTGGTGAATCGGGGAGGAGAGACGATTACCGGCAGAACCTGGTTCAATACCGTTATTACTGCCAAGGCAGCATTATCAGCTGCCATTCGACTATTTTTCAACATTTGACCTGATCGAAATAATAAACGGGGATCCTTGAGCACTGCAAGGATCAACCTACCTGGAAGAAAATTATTTTCTTCATCCATTACCTTTTCCAGATCGAGCGGGAGCGGTGCAAGGGGACCATCGCTGATCGACCGGATGACCACAATTGGTGTTTTACTTTCCTTTGATGCCTGAAGGATGCCGGCTGTCTCCATTTCGAGGATCGGATTGGCCAATTCCCGGGATTGCTCTACGGCCAACTGGTTTCCGCGGGTGGTTATGGCGGTTCCACTAAGGAAGCGGGCCCGGCGAATTTCCAAGGCCCGTTTAACTGCCTGCCGGGTCGAATCTGTGAGACCAGATAAGGGCTGAAAAGAGTCCAGTAAACTCTTCTCAAGGGTGCAATTAAGAGTGGCCATGATCACATCACCAATTTGCAGGTCTTTTCGAACCGCGCCGGCGATGCCGAAAGAAATTAGATAAACGGGATGGTGCAATTCGATAAGGTGGCGTGCGGCAGCGGCAGCTCGCTTTACACCCATTCCGGAGGTGACGAGAAAACAGTCATGATCTGCAATTTGGAAGCTTGTCTTCTTAAATGTATCCACTCTCATCTGCCGGGTCTGCTTGATCTTACTGAGCAGGGCTTTACTCTCCGAGGACATAGCGGCGATAAGACCGATCGTATCCATTTATTAGTTTCCGTTCATGTGTTGGAAAATTTGGTCAGCCTCCTGGCTAATCACCGATCTCAGCCCTTGCGCCTGGCCAATAGGAATTTCGAATTCATCCTTTCCAATACCGGCAAGGGCAGACGCGGCCACATCCATAGGAGAGATACCGCGATACTCCTGACGCCTTTTTTGGCGGGCTCCCCGGTCGAGTTCCGTATCCACCGTGGGAGGAATGATTTCGAAGACCTTTACGTTTGTCTTTCGTAATTGGTGCCGTAAGGACGAGGTAAATGAGTGAACAGCGGCTTTTGTTGCGCAATAAACGGGAATTATGGTCAATGGTACAAAGCCAAGGCCGGAGGATACGTTTACTATGGCTGATTCCGCCTGTTTCAGTAGATGGGGTATGAAGAGAGCGGAAAGATAAACTGGAGCAGTGAAATTAATACTGATCTCGTCTTCTCCATCTATTAATTCTTCTGCGCCTTTGGTAAGATCAATTTGGCGTTGGATACCGGCGTTATTGACCAGGACATTCAGATGGGGAAAATTTTCGATCGCCCAATCAACGAGCGCTTGCCGCTGCCCGGGGATAGCCACATCGCATACTTTAATGTGTAGCTGCGGGTATTTTGTTTGCGCTTCGAGCAGTTTCTCTTTTCTCCGACCTGCAATGATTACATGGTTGTCCGCCTGCAAAAAAACTTCAGCCAGTGCCAGGCCAATTCCAGTCGCACCACCAGTAATCAAGACAGTGTTATTCGTTATTTTCATATTTACCTCCAGATCAATTATTGCAGGCCCTCACAGTTTTTTTGAAAGCCTGGTCAAGTCCTCCCGTTTGATAACCGAGGGCTTGTTTCGATGGGTGCGGGTCGATAAAACATTCGGCCGTCTGGAGGGAGGCAAAATAACGTGGATCCAACCCGGCTTCTTTTCCTTGAACCTGATGAATAAACCACATTCCATATAAAGCCGCTTTCACCAGCCAGGTTGGCAGCGTTATTACCCGGATTCTTCTTCCATCTGCAGCGGCCAGGCGAGTCAATAATTCCCGCCAGGTCAAATTTTCGTCGCCAATAGGGTAACATTTCCCCGCTTGCCCACATTCAATAGCTGCGGCTACAGCCTGTCCAACGGTTTCAGCGGTTATGCAGGCAGATCCACCTTTCATGTAAAACAGAACAGGGGTGGAGCGGATGTACTTCACTAAAGGATACCAAAGCGGCCTCTTCCCAAGGCTATCGCCGAAAATGTACGGCAGTTCCAGAATGCAGGCTTCCATACCAGGTAAACTGGTGACAGCCTGTTCCTGTTCCACGCGACTGCGGATGTAAGGGTGTCGTTCAGCAAGTTTCATCTCCGGCCAAAGCCGGTCAAAATGGGCGAAGTAAGATCCAAGTACAACAGCCCGCTTAATACCTACATCCCTGGCCGCGGTTAAAATACGCATACATACTTCCACATTCGCATGATGGAATTTGGGGTAGGCAGGTTTTCCCTGTGTCACCCGATCATCCAACCCAGCGGCGAAGACCAGGGCATCATGCCCGTCCAAGAGGGCACAAAGAGTCTCATCGGAGGTCCCTTCTATGTTCTGAAGGATCACATTGACAGTGGCGGGTAATAGGTCTGCAGGCGGTGCTGGTGGTAAGCCCAAAGCGGTGACATTCCAACCTTTTTTCAGAAATTCATGAGCTGCATGAATTCCTAAAAAGCCGGTCCCGCCAACAATGACAACACGTTTCTGGAGCATCTTTGGTCGATCCTAATCCTTGCTGGATTGTCAGGACTTATTCTACTTCGCTTTCCAAGGTAGCAGGTAAAATAGGGCGGGAGTATTTTATGGCTTATTTCGCTGTCTGTATTTTCTTGTCTGCTTTTCTACTTTTTCAAGTAGAACCAATGATCGCGAAATACATCCTGCCGTGGTTTGGAGGATCACCAGCGGTATGGTCCACAGTAATGCTATTCTTCCAGGTCTTGCTGACCGGTGGGTACGCTTACGCAGCGTGGCTTACCTCCAAGGCACACCGCCGGGAGAAGGTTCATCTTTTTTTGTTGGGATTTTCTTTAATGCTAATGTTGCTCCTGGCTTTTTCATGGAAATCTCCCATCACTCCGAGCGCTGGATGGAAACCTCAGGGTGGTAATTTCCCGATATGGGAGATTTTCAAATTATTATTCATCTCGGTGGGCTTACCTTATTTCCTGCTCTCTTCCAATAGTCCCTTGATCCAAGCTTGGTTCCACCGGGTTTTTCCAGAAAGGACAGCCTACCGGTTGTATGCCCTTTCCAACATCGGATCCCTGTTGGCATTGATCACTTATCCAATTCTCGTTGAACCTAATTTGACTCTGGCCTGGCAAGGTAGAATCTGGTGCCTCGCCTATGTAGTCTATGCAGCCCTATCTGCTTATGGGGTTATAAGAGCAGCTCAACGATATTCATCTCCGGTCGGGGAGAGGACCGACGATCCAGTCATGACGAGCTCGAAACCAGGGGCACGTGATTACATCCTGTGGATTAGCTTAGCCGCTACGGCCTCCATTCTTCTCCTGTCAGTGACCAGCCAGATCACTCAAGAGGTGGCTTCCATTCCATTCCTTTGGGTCCTGCCCCTTGTCATATATCTCTTGTCATTCATCTTTGCCTTTTCAAGTGAACGTTGGTATTCCCGCCAGGTTTATTTGTTGATCTTTTTTGGAGCTTCTATGGCGGCGAGTTGGGCGCTCGGTCGTTCGGCTGCCTTAGGCATCTGGGAGCAAATCGGTATTTATTCTTTGGTCCTGTTTGCTGCCTGCATGGTATGTCATGGCGAGTTGTATCGTTTACGACCTCATCCGTCACGACTGACAACTTATTACTTATTGGTTTCTGTTGGAGGCGCTTTAGGCGGGATCGTGATCAATTTTGTGGTCCCTTATATTTTCAAGGGGTATTGGGAACTCCCATTGGGACTGACTTTATGCTGGCTGCTTTTCCTGGTAGTAACGACCTTGACCCAGACTCAAAAATCCAAGCGCTGGCTATTCATAGTCAACTTGGTTATGCTGATCAGCATGGCGTTAATTACAGGCATGCGCTCTTACCAACAAATCCATTCAGATTTGAATACGGTATTGTATATACAACGAAATTTTTATGGAGTTATCAGGGTGAGAGAAAATTATTTCACCGCAGTCATTCCGATCCATCTGGGATCCATCGACCAATATATCCGTTCTTATGATCGGTTCGCATTGGTGCATGGAGTGACGGTTCACGGCTTTCAATTCCATGACGATACGTTGCGAGACTTGCCGACCTCTTATTATGGCAAAACCGGAGGGGCGGGCCTGGCAATCCTTAACTTTCCCACACTTGGGAAGGGAATGCGGGTGGGAGTGCTGGGTTTAGGCGTCGGAACACTGGCGGCCTATGGCCAAAAGGGGGATATCTATCGTTTTTATGAAATCAATCCAAAGGTCATATCTTTGGCAGAAGGGGAGAAGGGATATTTCAGTTATTTGGCGGAAAGTCAGGCTAATGTTGAGATTATTCCAGGGGATGCGCGCCTTTCCCTCGAAGAAGAAATAGCGATGGGAAAACCTCAAAATTATGATGTCCTGGTATTGGATGTATTTTCAAGCGACTCTATCCCAGTGCATTTATTAGATGAGGAGGCGTTCGCACTTTATCTACAACAACTTCAGCCTGAAGGAGTATTGGCAGTCCATATATCCAACAGCCATCTGGACCTCAAACCTGTTGTTTGGAAACTGGCAGACCATTTTGGATTAGCAAAAGCACTTATTGAGGATAACGGGGATGGTGTTGTTACTTATCCTTCGATATGGGTTTTATTGACCCGCAATCCCGCTTTGCTCGAAAATCCAGCGATTGCTTCGAGGGCCAAGTCCATGGAAGGATACACACCTAATATTCGATTGTGGACAGATGATTACAATAATCTATTCCAGATCTTACATTAATTAGAAAGTTACTAATAACTCCTAAAAGATAAACTGAGACCGGTACACTTGCCGGTCTCTGTTGGTCTTAATTAACCAAATTTAGCGACAAAATGTCACAGCTTTGATCATATTCATGCAAGTTTATCACTGGCAGAATCCAACGCTTTGACCTCTTCGGAGGATAAACGCCAACCAATTGCGCCAACATTTTGTTCGGCTTGTTTAGCTGTTTTTGCACCTGGAATAGGCAAGCCACCCTTGCAAATAACCCAGTTTAGAGCCACCTGGCCGGCTGTTTTGTCACCATGACTTTTGCCAACTTCGGTCAGCAGAGAAAGCAGGAGAGGCAATTCTTTCAAAATGGAGGCGTATTTTCTACCACGCGGTGCCGGAGGAGGCGTTTCAACCGTGTATTTGCCCGTGAGCATACCCATCGCCAAAGGGGAATAAGCAATCAAGCGTATCCCACTTTCCTTGCACTGTTCCAACAGGCCATTCCTCTCGACCTTGCGTTCAAGTAGGTTGTATTCCACCTGGTTGGAGGCCAAGGAAATGCCATGCTTTGCCAGGACCTTTGAGGCGCGCTGCATCTGATTCAGGTTGTAATTTGAAACGCCAACGTTTTGGGCAAGTCCGGACTGAACCGTTAATGCAAGTCCTTCGACGTATGTTTCGACTGGCACCACCGGACTAGGCCAATGCAACTGATAGAGATCAACATGTTCAAGTCCCAGCCTTTCGAGACTACCGCGCAAGGCTCGTAAAACGCTATTCTTTGTGAAACGGTACGGAATGGGGAAAAATTTGGTCGCAACAAAAACCTTTTGGTGGGTATTCTTGATAAATTGTCCGAGAAGACGTTCAGACCTGCCTGAACCATATATTTCAGCAGTATCAACCAGATTCACACCTGCGGCGAGGGCAGTTTGAAAAGCCGCAGCTATATCATCGTCAGTGTATCCATGCCCATAGTGCCAGAAGGTCCGGTCACCCCAAGACCATGCCCCTAATCCGATCTCAGCTTCTTGAAGAAAATTTGATCCATTAGCAGGTTGTTCAGACATAGTCATCCTTTGGCGAAGACTGCGTGGATTTTATCACAAACATAAGTGCTGGTCAGCCTGCTAAAATCCGGTTACAATCTACACCATCTTACATGAACAAAGTGACCGCCAGCCGCCTGACGATGTGAGGCGGCTGGCGCTCCCTGAGTTCCGGGAGGCTTCCATGAACCACACCCTTAATGGGGAACAGGAAGAGTCTCCAGCTGTGTTGTCCCAGCGACTGGAACTTCCATTCAAGAATCTGTTATTGCTAACGCGAGCCTTGACGCATCGTTCTTATATTAACGAACATCCGGAAGCGCTTGAAGACAACGAGCGTCTGGAATTCCTGGGTGATGCGGTTCTCGATTTTATTTCAGGGGCATGGTTGTACAACCATTTTCCTGAAATGGCTGAAGGCGAACTGACGCGCATGCGCTCGGCTCTAGTTTGCACGCCTCAACTCGCTGATTTTGCCCGTGCCCTGAACCTGGGTCCTGCCATGCGCCTGGGACACGGAGAAGACCAGGCGGGGGGCCGCCAACGGGATGTCCTGTTATGCGCCACTTTTGAGGCACTGATAGGTGCGTTATATCTGGAAAAAGATATAACCGCGGTCCAGCGTTTCGTCCATCCCATGCTTGAAGTCGTCAGCGAACAGTTTTCACTTCGACTTGAGCAATCCGATCCGAAAAGCCACCTGCAAGAATGGTCGCAAGGACGAAAGCTCGGAATTCCCCAATATGTCACTGTCCAGGCGAGCGGCCCGGACCACGACCGCATGTTTGAAGTCGAAGTACTAATCAATGGCAAGGCGGTGGGCCGCGGTAGTGGACATAACAAGCAAATTGCGGCTCGCCTGGCTGCCCAGGCAGCTCTAGATGCCATAGAAGAATCTTCATAGTTTTAATCCTGATATCCTGATCATTTTTTGATGCCTCATGCCACTACGCTTAAAATCTCTAGAACTCCACGGATATAAGACTTTCGCTGCAAAGACCAATTTTGAATTTTCTGAAGGCATCACCGCCATAGTAGGACCTAACGGTTCCGGAAAATCCAATATTGCAGATGCCTTGCGTTGGGTATTAGGCGAACAGTCATATAGCTTGTTACGAGCCAAAAAAACCGAAGACATGATCTTTGCCGGATCCGAGCAGCGGCCGCGCTCAGGAATGGCCTCGGCAGGGGTGACTTTTGATAATTCAGATAACTGGCTGCCGGTAGATTTTTCAGAAGTGGCCTTGTCGCGCCGCGCTTATCGGGACGGTCGGAATGAATACCTACTTAACAGCCAACATGTTCGCTTAAAAGATATCAATGAGTTACTAGCACAATCCGGTCTTTCGGAGCGGACTTACACCATTCTCGGCCAGGGTTTGGTGGATGCATCCCTGGCTTTGAAGGCCGATGACCGCCGACGCCTTTTTGAAGAGGCGGCGGGTATCGGTCTTTACCGTTCACGGCGGGAAGAAGCCCTGCGAAGATTAGAGGATACACAACGGAATCTGGATCGTGTGCTGGACATCCTGGCTGAATTGGAACCGCGCCTAAAAAGCCTTGAACGCCAGGCCAGCCGAGCCCATGAATACTCTCAATTTCAGGCAGACCTGCGCGTGCTCTTGTTAGAATGGTATGGGTTTCATTGGCATCGTGCACAAAGAGAGCTAAGGGATGCTTTCGATCTTTCACGGCAACAAGAAGCAAAATTGGAAGATATGCGCCGCTCGTATCAAAGCGTGCGCCAAAATTTTGCGACATACCGTGACCGGCTGAATGGATTGCGAGGCCGTTTGAACTCCTGGCACCGCCAATCAGCTCAATTACACGAGAGCCGAGAATCCGACAGCCAGAACCTGGCCACGCTGGAAGAACGTCAACGCGCCCTATTGGATAACCGACAGGCAGTCATCAGTGATCAATCCCGAGTAAGCGAGGAAATTCGAGTTGCAATTGAACGTCTCAAAGAGACTGAAAAAGAGGCCGGACACTTGCAAGCAGATTACGATGATGCACAAGTACAGATGCAAATGGCTCAAGCTGCCCTGAATGACCGCCAAGTTGAGAAAACCAATGTAGAGAAAAATATCCAATCTTCGCGACAAAAATTGGATGAGCTCACTAAAAATAAAGCCAATCATGAGGCCCGATTAAACGAATTAATAGCCCGATCCGATGATCAAAAACAAAAGCTATCAGTAACATTTGAGGCTATTTCTTCTGCCGAGAAAGAAGCAGGTGAGGCGACACTAGGGCTTAAGGAAGCCGTTTCAGCGCGTCAAAAAGCAGAGGATGCCGTTAAAAAAGCCGAAAATGACCTGCTCCTGGAACAACGTAGATTAACTGACCTGGAAGCACAAATCAAGGAAAAACATGCAGCACAAGCTACAAAATTGGCAGACCAAGCCCGGATTAAAGCGCAGTTGGAAGTGATAGACCAGGCTGAAGAAACTTTGACAGTATATACAGAAGGGGCGAAATTATTACTGGAGGCAGCACGTAATTCAAAACTCGACGGAACTCGCGGGGCATTATCTTCCGAGCTGGATGTTCCAGCAGAACTAGAAGTAGCCATCGCGGCTGCACTGGGTGAATATACTGACGCGGTACTTCTGACCACCGGTCAAGATGCTGAAAGAGCACTGTCACTGCTTGAGTCTGATCGATCAGGACGGGCTTCGCTACTTCCGCTAGACCAACTCACTCCATTTGCATCTCTAAAAGCGATAGAAGATGCTGACTGCCTGGGCATAGCGGCTGACCTGGTGACCGCTCCGGCGGAATTACAGCCAGCGGTGGATCTGCTGCTCGGAGAGGTATTTATTGTACGAGATCGCAAGGCTGCAAAGCGAATATTGGCAGGTCAAACCAGGAACACCAAATCCGTTACCTTGCGCGGGGAGGTCTTCTTTGCCACCGGCCAGGTAGTAGCCGGTAAACAAACCAAAACAACCGTCTTGAGCCGCCCGCGCCAGCGCCGTGAGTTACAGGAATCCTTGGCCGCCATCGAGCGGCAGATTACCGGATTAGATTCTGAATTACGGATACTCTCCGGACAAACCGAGAGTGCCCGTGATGAAGTCATTGCACGGAAGGATTTACTGGGCAAAGAGCACGTCGGCCTTGAATTGGCCCGGTCAGGCGAGCGGCAAGCCCAAGTCCGGGAAGAATCAGCCCGGCGCCAGCATGAATGGCAAGTTAATCAGAAGACAATCCTCGAAGACGAGATACTGCTGGCTGAAAAGGAACGCGCGCAAGCCGTTGAGGCTTTATCTAAAAACTCACGGGAAACGTCACAAGTTCAGGAAGTCCTAAAATCTGATACTGCTGCATTGACGGCGTTGACCGTGGATGAATTCCAAGCACAAACGACGTTCTGGTCAACGCGTTCAGCAGTTGCGACACGGGCACTTAGTGATGCACGGATGCAGCATACAGAGCGCGAAGGCGTGGTAACACATTTACAGGAACAACTGACAAACTATGATGCACGACTGCTCGAGATTGGTAAATCATTGACTGAGTTGGATGTCAAAAGGGAGAATCTGCATAACCAGACTGCCGGGATAAATGCGCAATTGGAAGAATTACGTAAACTAATTGAACCGACCGAGATGGATCTTGAAACTGCGGCTGCACAGGAATTGGATTTACAAAAACAAGAGACAGAAGGTCAAGCGGCACTGGCAAGGGTTGAGCGGACATATAACCAAGTACAACTAGATCTAGGCCGCAAACAGGAAATGCTGGCCAACCTGCGGCAGAAAATCGAAGACGATTTTGGATTGGTGGCTTTCGACTACGCTTCTGAAGTCTCAGGGCCGGTACCATTACCCTTTGATGGAATGGTGGAACAGTTGCCGGTAGTAACTGAATTACCAACAGACCTTGAAGAGAATATGAGCCGCTTGCGGGCGCAATTACGGAGGATGGGCTCGATCAATCCTGAAGCACAACAAGAGTACCAATCGGTTAAAGAGCGGCACAGTTTTATGACCGCTCAAGTGGAAGATCTGCGCAAGGCGGAAGCTGATTTGCATCAAATCATCGCTGAGTTGGATGAACTCACCCGAAAGGAATTCCAAAAAACGTTTGATGCAGTAGCGGAGCAATTCCACACAATTTTCCACCGGCTTTTTGGCGGAGGGGCAGCCCGATTATTACTAACCGATCCCGAAAATTTAACCGAGACTGGCATAGAAATCGAAGCGCGCCTGCCAGGACGACGGGAGCAGGGCCTTTCGCTGCTCTCTGGTGGCGAGCGCAGCTTGACTGCGATTGCCCTGGTGTTCTCGCTGCTGAAGGTATCTCCAACCCCGGTTTGCGTGATGGATGAGGTGGATGCGATGTTGGATGAGGCTAATGTGGGCCGGTTCCGGGATCTGCTGCAGGAGCTGAGCAAACAAACACAATTCATTATCATCACCCATAACCGTAATACTGTCCAGGCAGCGGCTGTTATCTACGGGGTGACGATGGGGCGTGATTCAGCCAGCCAGATCATCAGCTTGAAATTGGATGAGGTTTCGGAAGATTACCTTAAATAAGAAAGAATAATGTGACAGTAAATCAAAAGCGGAGAGCGATGTTGCTCTCCGCTTTTGATTCATTATTGAAAAACCGACATCTTTGTTCTATTTTGCAATGGTGGGTGTTAGATTTGCAATATAAGTCGAAACATAAGCTGTCGTTGTTGCGTCCGAATTTGCCTGAGCTTCGGCCAATGTAGGAGAGGTGGGAACAAAGTTAGTCCAACTATTATTAATATCCACTTTGGAATTGGATCGCTGCGATTGCAACCATGTGTCGAACGCTTTCGTTACGGCATCCTTATATTCAGTATCGGTGAGCGGACGAACTTCATGCCCCAATACCTGGACAATATGATAACCGTAGGTACTCTGGAACGGTGGGTTTATTACGCCAATTTTCATTGGCCAAACCGCCGCTTCGAAGTCCGGGGGTTGTTTCCCTTTTCCGAACCAGCCCAAGTCGCCGCCATTGTCTTTCGTTGTCGTATCGATCGAGTATCGCGCGGCAAGCGTGGGAAAGTCTGCACCTATTTTTAGTTGATCATAGACACTTTTTGCAGTCGCTTCATCAGCAACCAAAATGTGGCGTGCCCAGACTTGTTCCTGTTCATGGGAAATATCTGCAGTTACTTTTGCTTTTACGCGGTCCTGGTAAAGGCCACTCTCATAGTATATTTTACGAAACTCGGTTTCAGTCATGCCTTTAGGAGCATAACTCTTCCTCACATCTTGAAGGTGTTTTTCGAAACCTTGCAGAGTATATGGAGTAGCAGTGGGAGTGAGGCTTGGAACAAGTGTCGCTGTAGCTGTGAGGTTCGGCGTAAAGGTGGGACGTGTAGTTGTGGTTGGCGCCAAGGTAGGCGTGATTGTAGGCGTCACCAAAGCCAGTTGAGTCGCATCCAAGGTAGGATAAACCAGAGTGGTGGGAGTAAGGGTGGGAGTGGGAGTTCCCAGCGGATAATATGCCAATGCATCCTGCATGGCTTTATCCACATCGGCTTGAGTAACAACAATCCCATTGGCCTTAGCAAATTGCCGAATGAGGAGGTCATTCACCATATCGTCGATGATCTGGCTGCCAATTGTTGTTGCAGAATCCAATTCGCTGGAAATCTGTGATAACGCCTGAGACATCTGAGAGTCCGAATTGGGATCCACCCCAAGCATCTGACCCAGTTGTATATATTGCATGTATTGACCGATCAGAGATTGACGGGTAGCGCGGACGCGTACCTGAAACTCTTGCATCGTGAGAGATTCGCCATTAACAGTGACTGCACGCCTCCACCTGAGGAAGAGTGTATCATTGAGAAGCCCGTAAGCTATAAGCAAGATCACAATGGCGACAACCCCAATTGCAACGCCGGAAATTAATCTAGTTTGCTGGCGTTCACGTTCTTGACGAGCCAAATGTTTTTTCGATATTATTTTTGTTGGCGCTTTTTTTGCCATAACTGCCTCAATACGAAGCCCGGGGACTTCGCCAATATTTTGGTAAGAAAGCTTTAGCGATCTTCATCAAATGCACGGCCGGTGTAAGGAAGCAGGCCGATATGACGAGCACGTTTAATCGCTCCAGCCAGCTCGCGCTGGTGCCTGGCGCAGGTGCCAGTCTGGCGGCGCGGACGAATCTTACCTTCGTCTGTGACGAAACGGCGTAAAACATCTGACTGTTTATAGTCAATTGCCATGTGCTTGTCCGCACAAAACTGACAAATTTTCGGGCGGGCATAATAACGACGTTCCGGTCCGCCTTCCATATCATTTTCCATGGTGTGATCCATAGGATGTTAACTCCAATCTTATTTCTAGTTACAGCGGCAGCCTGACCACTGTAGGTTTACTATGATCAAGGAACTAAAATGGGAATTCTTCTTCGCTACCGGTCTGGTTTTCAGATCCTTCCGGGCTGGGAGTGTCTTCGCCGGATTGGGGATGGTTGGTCTCGCGGCGATCACCGAGCATAAGCATCTCGGACGCAACGATCTCAACTGTTGAATGCTTGACACCTTCTTTATCGTCCCAACGGCGGGTTTGGAGGCGACCTTCAATGTAAACTTGCTTGCCCTTCACCAGGTATTGTTTACAAATTTCGGCCAAGTTACCCCAGGTAACGACATTGAACCACTCAGTCTCAGTGTGACGTTCGCCGTCGGCGGTGTTCCAGGAGCGGCTGGTAACAACAGTGAAAGTGGTTACCGGGCGACCTGAGGGTGTATAACGCATTTCAGGGTCACGCCCCAGGTTGCCGATGATCATGACTTTGTTCAATCCATAACTCATGTCAAGCTCCTAACCTAATTGTAAAAAAAACCGACGATTGTAAACACTAGTCAACAGCAGTGATCATATAACGGATGACCGGTTCCAGGAAACGTAAATTTTGATCCAGGGTGGTCGTGGCAGAGGGCTCGAGACTTATGTTGAAGAGTATGTATTGACCTTCGCGCTGTTTCTTAATGGTGTAAGCCAAGCGCTTGCGACCCCAAACTTCAACTTTATCAATGCTGCCAGTTGCGTCGGTGATCCAGCCCTTCACTTTCTCGATGACACCGTTAAATGCAGTCTCATCCAAGTCAGGGTGGACAATACAAACCAACTCATACTTACGCATAGGGAAAACCTCCTTTCCTCGGGATATGCTCCCAGACATCATCGTAGATGAGCTGGGGGCGGAAGGCATGCCGCGCGCGTGGGCGTGACATGAACGGGCGATAGTTTACTATAAAGTATGTGATTTGCGAAGAGGGCCGCGTTATGAATAATGGAAGGATAAATGAAAAATGTTCTTGAGGTAACGCGCAAGAAAATTATTTCACATAGATTGGATTACTAAAAATCCATCCGCGGGATTTACCGAGAAAATGCTTGTAGGCTTCAATTCTATAAGCACCGGGCTCTTTTGCGATATATGTCAAGGCCTCTCCCTTCATTTTTTTGATGCACTCGCCGTCTTTGATCAAACGAATCTCGGCAACTTGAGGAAGCTTGGCCTGTAAAGTTACTGTGCCTTCGGCGACAATCTCATCGCCCATCATCGCATTTATAGATCTTCCATGTGCTGAAAACCGAAATCCATGCGTCGAGGCCGGGAGATCATAACCTATAAAACAATGACCCTTTCCCAACGCATCAAAGACCATTTTACGATCATCGAGAAGATCACCCGTCAATCGGGTGGATGTAAAGATATGTGTATTGATACAGGAAAAATGGAATTCATATGGGAAAACCGTCCTGCGCAGCGGACCCAGTGACAGATGGAGGGCATGGGCATCTGAACCGCCAATGGCAACAACGCGCCGGCCATCTGATAAAAGATTGTCCCAGATTTGCAATGTCCGCTGGAGGGGGCCGTGAGGAAGGGCTTGAGGAAAGAAGGCATAATAAATCGCATCCAACCTTCCTTTTGCTACAGTCTTAAATTCACTGAAACCGTTCCATAATTCAATACCGGTAAACCCGGTAACATTCCAATCCTCCCAGGAAATATCGGTCTCACCGAAAGCAGGCATCTCCGGATCAACTGGATGGGCGATAAAACTGAGGCCGCCCGATCGCTGGACTGCGCTAATCAAAGTCTGCGGATCATCTGCGAGAGTTGATAGTTCCTGATCGGCGTTAAAGACCAGTAAATGATTTTTTTGCGGGTCGCGGTCTTGATCATGGATTTCCTCGCAGACAAGGAGGAGGGCACGTTTCTTGCCTTCGCGAAAATAGCCATCCACACCCTGTACCAAGGTATTATGGTCGGTCACCAAGAGCACATCCACGCCAGTTTTAAGAGCCGCACGGCCAAGGTCCGCATGTGTGCCGGAGCCATCGGAATAGATGGTATGCATGTGCAGGTTGACGGTCAGTTCTTGCATCGCGGAAAAAAAGTCACTTAATTATGAAAAGTTGAGGAACGAATCATTCACTTTATTGAATTATTATATACCAACGATGGAGATAATTTCATAAATTGGCTTTCAAAAAAGTGAAAGTGCATGCAATAGCAAGATTTTCCGCTCATACAATATCCAATAAATAATAATAATCCTTCAGGCAGGTATAAATAAAGGTCCTTATGAAATTTGAAGTTAATATTATTTATCGGAGTTTCAAGATAAGGAAAGAGATGATTTTCGCTATTCTGATGAGTTAAAATGGTTTATAGCAGGCTGGTTGACGGTTTAGCCTCAACACAGGTATAATTTGGCGGCTAAATTTTCTGGAGGCATGTAATGACGAATATTTTGGATGGCGCGTTAATCTTAGTGTCAATTGCTTTGGTAGCCAGCATCATCTTACAAAGCAAGGGTGCTGGCCTGGGTGTACTATCAGGATCAGATGCTGGGGGTGTTTTTACCGCCCGACGCGGGATCGAAAAAACGTTATTCTGGGTAACAATTATCTTCAGTGCCTTGTTTTTCATATTAGCGATTACGTTGGTGATCCTGGCTGCGCACCAATAAATTTCGTGATGGAGAAAGGCCAGCGCCGGTTTGTTCAACGTGCCCGGAGGCGGCCTTTCTTTATTTACGCTAATGAAAAAACTGCGCTGGCAAATCTTAGTAGTTGTACTAACTTTAATAGTGGTGGCTGTCCTTCTGCTATCCCAGCAGCCATCCCTTCTCCCAATCGTACCTGAACCGGTAAGCGGCGGTATATACACCGAAGCTCTGGTCGGTTCATTCGGACGCCTAAACCCGCTACTGGATTTAAAAAATCCAGCAGACCGTGACATAGACCGTCTTATTTTCAGCAGCCTGCTAAAATTCGATTCGAGTGGAATTCCACAACCGGACTTGGCTAAATCGTGGGGGATCTCAGAAGATGGAACAATCTATAATCTTACCCTGCGATCCAATGCTAACTGGCATGACGGAACGCCAGTCACCAGCGATGATGTGCTTTTTACCATTAACCTGTTGCGAAGCGAATTCTCTGCATATTCTGCGGACGTACATTCTTTGTGGGATAACGTGGAGATCACCCGTATCAATGATAAGAATATAAGATTTACAATCACAGAACCCTTTGTCCCGTTCCTGGATTACCTCACATTTGGTATTTTGCCCAAGCACCTGCTCGAGAATGTGGCCGCCGAACAGTTGACCAGTACCGGTTTTGATCTATCTCCAGTGGGTTCAGGGCCTTATAAATTTGACCATCTAATGGTTGATAATGGACAGATAACGGGCGTGGTGTTATCGGTCTGGAAAGATTATTACGGGAAAGTCCCCTTCCTGGAACAAATGGTCTTCCGTTATTACCCAAATGAGCAAAGTGCATTGGATGCCTATCGGGCCGGCGAAGTGCTAGGAATAAGCGATATCACACCGGAGGCCATCCCCTCGGCTTGTGCTGAAGCGAATTTATCCTGTTATTCCAGTCGATTACCGCGGTTGGAGCTTGTCCTACTCAACCTGGGTGACAGCCAATTGCCATTCTTCCAGGACAAGAAAGTGCGGTCTGCCCTGATGCTGGGGTTGAACCGACAATGGATCATCGACCGGATCCTTAATGGTCAGGGGATAATGGCTGATAGTCCACTCTTGCCCGGCACCTGGGCGTATTATAGCGGTGTTGGGCATATTGCCTTTGATCCACAGGCCGCAATCGAAGAGCTAAAAACAGCCGGATATGTACTACCACCAAGCAGCAATATACGTGTAAAAGATAATGTAACGCTATCTTTCACGCTGACATATCCTGAAGATGACCTGCATGGTCAAATAGCTCAGGCCATCCAACAAAATTGGGCGGATATTGGCGTGGAAGCAAAATTGAAACCAGTCAGTTACGACTCGCTTTTAAATGATTATTTAACGCCGCACACTTATCAAGCGGCTTTGGTGGACCTGGATTTCAGCCGATCTTATGATCCGGACCCGTATCCTTTCTGGCACCAGGCGGAAATAACCGGTGGCCAGAATTATTCTCAATGGGATAACCGTACAGCCAGCGAATACCTGGAAAATGCACGGGTGGTCGCTGACCCGAGTGTCAGACTTCGGCTTTACCGGAACTTCCAGGTCATCTTTGCCCGTGAGCTCCCAGCTTTGCTTTTATATTATCCGGTGAAAACATTTGCTGTAGATCAGCGTATGCAAGGCGTGCAGGTTGCGCCTCTCTTTGAGCCTGCCGACCGTTTCAATCAAATTGCCAGTTGGTACTTAATCACTCGCCGTGCCCTCGATCAGACTCCACAGCCGACCGGCGGGCCTTAATTACCCAGCTTGAAAGGAGTTCAGCATGGCCGATCCGCGTGAAAAAGCCCTGCAATATGCACACAATAATAAAGAGAATTTCCTAAGCGCTTATAAGGAAATCCTGGGAATCCCATCCATCTCGACCGACCAGACGAGAGATGCAGATATTCAACGCGCCGCAGATTGGATGGCAACGCAATTACGGAACCTGGGAATGAAAAATGTTCAGCTTTTCCAGACTCCCGGGCATCCAATCGTTTATGGTGAATGGCTGGAAGCAGCCGGAATGCCAACGGTCCTTATCTATGGACATTATGACGTACAACCAGTAGATCCGTTGGATCTATGGAAATCGGGTCCATTCGAGCCAACCGTAAGCGGAGAAAATATAATCGCCCGCGGCGCATCTGACATGAAGGGACAGGCTGTCATCACTTTGAAAGCAGTCGAATCACTAGCCCGTAGTGGGGGAATACCAATCAATATCAAATGGCTGTTTGAGGGAGAAGAAGAAATAGGCTCTCCACATTTGGAAGGTTTCATCGCCGGACAAAAGGAATTGCTTGCCAGCGATTTCGCCGTAAATCCGGATTCGGGGCTGATCGGTGCAGAATATCCGACCATCACCTACGGACTGCGCGGCCTGGCATATTTTGAATTACGAGTTTTTGGCCCTACTCAAGACCTACACTCAGGCATGTTTGGAGGGGCCTTACACAACCCAGCAAATGCACTGGCCGAACTTATCGCGGGGATGCACGATGAGCAAGGGCGGGTTACCCTGCCTGGTTTTTATGATAAGGTCCGCAAAATTAGTGATGAGGAACGCCAGGAATTAGCCCGTCTTCCCAAAGACGATGGAGATTTTTTTAAACAAACCGGCGTCCCGGCTCTTTATGGAGAAGCTGGCTTCACTACCAACGAAAGAACCGGAGTACGACCCACCTTGGATGTGAACGGCCTCCTTTCAGGTTTTACCGGACAAGGATCCAAGACAATCATCCCGGCGTGGGCCATGGCTAAAATATCCTGCCGTCTCGTCCCTGACCAGGACCCACAAGAGGTTCACCAGCAATTGGTCCACTACCTCGAAGAACATGCTTCCAATGATATTCGCTGGGAATTGGAGGTTATGGCCGGCGGCCCCGCCTCCATTTCTGACCGAAAGAATATTGGCGTGCAAGCCATGTCCAAAGCGTTCGAGGCGGTGTGGGGTAAACGGCCTTACTTCCGGCGCGAAGGTGGCTCCATCCCTGTGGTAGCACAGATGCAACGATTGCTGGGGATTGAGTTGGTGATTGCAGGCTTTGGCCTGCCGGATGACAATGTCCATTCCCCCAACGAAAAACAGCATCTGCCAACATGGTACCGCGGCATCGATGTGTATATCAACTTTTTCCTAAATTTGGGTCAATGATACTCCGACGAGACTGCATCCTCGCGGGGAGGTCTTCAAAGGGAGATTACCGGTATGGAAAATAAACTGATCAACTATGGAGGTCAGGCGCTCATGGAGGGGGTGATGATGCGAGGTCGAAAGACTTGCGCGGTAGCCATGCGAGCGCCAGATGGGAAAATCATTACAAAAACGGAATCCCTCAGCGGTATTTACAAGACACGCATTGCAAAGATCCCCTTCCTGCGCGGACTGGTGACGCTATGGGATTCGCTAGGCTTGGGCATGCGCGCTTTGACAGACTCTGCAAATTTGCAGAGCGGAGAAGACGAAAAATTAGAGGGTCCAACGCTTTATATTACCCTTGGTTTGACATTTGTTATGGCAATCGGTATCTTCTTCCTCGTACCGGCAGGGGTTGGCTGGTTGACGGAACATTTTCTCCATTGGAATGCCTGGTGGAGCAACTTTCTGGAAGGATTGTTGCGCCTGCTCATGCTTATTGGATATATTTGGGGAATTGGATTCATGCCGGATATTGCCCGCGTTTTTGCCTATCATGGCGCCGAACATAAGACAATCAACGCTTACGAGGCGGGCGCGGAATTAACGCCCAACTCCGTTTCAAAATTCCCACTTGCCCACGCACGCTGCGGGACGGCTTTCCTGTTGACTTTAATGGTACTGTCGTTGTTTTTCTTTACACTCCTTGGCCCGCTCTCCCTGCAGTGGCGCCTTATCAGCCGCATTTTTATGATCCCGGTGCTGGTTGGTGTAGCTTATGAGTACTTGCGTTGGACAGCCAACCATATTAAATCGCCATTTGTAAGATTTATCGTTAAACCCAACCTAGCCTTGCAATCACTGACCACACGCGAACCGGATGAGAAGATGCTGGAAGTAGCGATAGCGGCTTTCCAGGAGATGAAAAAAGCAGAGGATAGTGCAGAATAAAAGAATCAGTACTAATAATAACTGTAATTGTTTCCCCCTAAAGCGATCCAAACAGGTATTATCGCAGTGCGACTTAATTTCCCGCTTCCTCAATAAAACTAGTACTGTTTCAAATCCGATACTGTAGTTTCGCGAAGGTAGTTTTGCACGGCAAAACTACCTTCGCGAAATTCTACTTTTATGTTTTCCACAGCACTAGTGAAATAACTCTTCTTCCGGTTCTTAATTTGAGGAGAATTGTTGGGGCTTGGTAGAAGGGCGAAAGAGCATTAGACCTGCCACTAACAGTACAACAGCCCCCATCCAATATGGTGCCCCCGCGATCACATTATCGTATACGGCACCTGCCCAGAGTGGTCCAATAATATTCATCAGGCTCCCCACGCCGGTAGTTACACCCATGAGCAAACCAACTTCGCGGTGGGAAACACGGTCAATACTGAGGGTTGTCAGCGTTGGAAAGGTGAATGCGCTTATTCCGCTGACTACCATATTCAACAAGAAAATCGGCCAAAAAACCGGAACAAAGAAAATAGCCACGTTAGCAAATGCCTGTCCGAAAAGACTGCCACTTGCCACCAATTTTTCACCCAAACGAGGTACGATCCGCGGGACCAGAACGAAATTCGAAAAGGTAATGGCGGCTCCTGCCAACATCAGTAACAGACTTACATGCCAGGGCTGGGCAGAGAATTTCTCGATAATGAAAAGAGTGGAAGTGCTGTTGATCCCATTGAAGGCGAAGTTGAAAAGGCATGTCACGATCAAGAGCCAGCCAAGGCCGGGCTTTCGCGCCATCTCAACAATGGCAACCAATGGGTTGAAATCACGTGCCTGCATCGGCGAAGTATCGCGCTTCTTCCTTCGGCAGTGACTCTGGCAAAATGAAGATTCCCACCAATACATTTATAAAAGATAGCGCCGCGGCAGTGTAGGCGGGCGCTCCCAGGCTGAACTGTCCCAACAGGCCACCGGCAGCGGGACCAAGGATCAAGCCCAAACTCCAGGCTGTCCCGATAAGGGTGAAGTTTTTGGAACGCTCCTCGGGTTTGGATACATCCGCTATGTAAGCTGCCGCAGTGGAGAGGTTTCCACCAGTGATCCCGCCGATTATCCTTCCCAGAAACAGCATCCAAAGCGAACCGCCAAGCCCAAAGATCAAATAGCCAATGCCCTGGCCGAATAAGCTCACCAAGAGCACCGGTCGGCGACCGTAACGATCACCGAGTTTCCCTATCAGAGGCGCAGCAATAAACTGGCCTCCGGCATAAAGGACAGTGACCATTGTCACCATCAGCGCTGCATCGCTAAAGCGGCGGACCAGGTAAGGGGCTACCGGCGCCAAGATGGTGATGCCAATGACGTCCATCAGCATGATTATGAAAATCAAGCCTAAGGAGCGCTTTGTGCCAGTGGATTTCTTTTCTACTTGCATGTTTTATGGATTGAGGGAATTAATGACTCTTGCGTATAGCGAACTTGATCAGCGCGCCGTCATCATTTTCTTCTGCTTGTAAGATTTTACCCGCCTGTAATTCCACAAAAGTACGATTGACATAGCCAAACATTTCAAGATCCAATTCAGAAGGCAGCCGGGCCTTGGTCCCTACACTTGCAAATGCAAATATGAACTGATCTGGTATCTCTTCCACAGTGATATTGACTTTCACCTTTGCTTCACAATAAAGCGCAACATAGGCGATAAATCCAGTTATCACTTGCTTAAGCAACTGTTCATCGGCGTGGATAATTTGAGATGTGACTAAAATACGTGGTTCTACTTGAACTTCACTAGCAGGATTGAACTTTTTCCATTGAGCCAGACATTGTTCCACCAATTGTTGAATATTGATATCCGAAAGATGCATTTCTTTTTCATGGCGATTGATGCGGGCGATATCGATCAATCCATTCATGAGGGAAAGGGCACGCAAACCGCTCCGGTAAACGGTGCCCAAATCTTCTTTTTGAAAATTGGTCAATGGAGCGTCACCAACAGTGTTTAAAGTCATTTTACTAAAGCCGATAATGTGGTTGAACGGTGTTCGTAAATCGTGCGCCTGAACAGAGATGAAGCGGTCAAGATCAATGGTGGTTGGAAATTTTATTTTCTTTATTGGCATAGATAGACTCCATCATCCATTCGATGATTACCTGCATTGCGAACTGATTCCTATTCTATCTTATTCCTGATTACAAGCCCTGTAAACTAAACGATTTGTAAGTTGAAACTATAAATCCCAATTTCCATTGATCAGTTCCTGCCGTCTCTTGCGATATGTAACGACCGGGCTGTCGCCAGGAATCAGTATTTCACCTAACCCAAGGTCGGAGCGGTATGGCCGTTGAGTAACCACCACGCGGCGATCCTGGCGCTCGATAATCAGATTCGCCAGGCTGCCGATCCAGCCATATAGTTGTCGTAGGACGGGAAGGCGGACGGTATGATAGTAACGAATATACATCATAGTGTTTTCGTTATCTACTGGAGCAAAGGCAATGACGACGCGGATTGCATCGGCAATCCAATTTTGCCAGAGATTACCGAAGCGAAACTGCAGGAACGGCCGGCGGTCAGGTGCGGGTATTTCGGAGGCTCTCTTTGGTTTCTGACCCTTGTCCAATTCGTTATAAACCCACAGGTTGATCAAATGGTCACCGGGCCATTGGCTGGCTTCTTTTGTCACCGGTCCGTTCACCAGAGTTTTTTTGCCACGACCTATCGTGTTGTGATGGACGAATGGTAAATGCACTACATCGAGCTGGTTTTCAATGGCACGCGAGTAATGATTGGCCCAATGATCTTTCAAAGTAGTAAAAACCATGTCATCGCCGATGGATTCGAACCATGGCACAGGTGGGAGATCACCCTTTGGTTCGCCCCACCAAATATAAATAAAACCATGCTCCTCGCGAGCGGGGTAAATGTGAACGTGCAAGGCTTTGGGAGGTTCAGCTTTTCTGCCATTAGCAGGGACCAGTTTACAAGCACCAGTTATATCGAATTCGAAAGCATGGAATGGACAATGGATGCAATCATCAATGATCTTGCCGGCGCTAAGGGCTACACCGCGGTGCGGACATTTATCACTCATCACTGTGACTTGTCCATGACTATCGCGCCAGGCGACCAGTTTTTCGCCCATACGGGTAACTCCGGTGATTTTGCCATGTTTCACTTCAGTAGATTCAAGGATGGCATACCATTGATTGGGGATCATCTTTTCTCCGTAAATAAGGATTTATTCTGACTTTTACCGGACCTGATGCCTGCACCTAAATGGGTTCAAAACGGGCTGTGAAATGCCGAAGTAATTCAGGAGCATAGGTGAATTTGTAGCCGCGTATCTGACCGGCGCGTTTGTAAATTTTCGCCAGCGTATCTGCCACATAATCCAGATGGCTTTGAGTGTAAACACGACGGGGAATTGCCAGACGTACCAATTCCAAGGCTGGATAGACCATTTCACCAGTATCAGGGTCCGGGTTGGCGAACATGACCGAACCGATCTCGACCCCGCGGATACCACCCTCGAGATAAAGCTCAATCGCCAAAGCCTGGCCGGGAAATACGCTGTGGGGAAGGTGAGACAGTAATTGCCCGGCATCTATATAGACGGCATGTCCGCCTGGCGGTTCGATGATCGGTATCCCGGCCTGGCGAATCTTCTCCGAGAGATAGGCGGTTTGAGCAAGTCGATAAGCCAGGTAATCCTCCTGCAACCCCTCATAGAGGCCCACTGCAATCGCCTCCAAATCACGGCCAGCCAACCCGCCGTAGGTGACAAAGCCTTCGCGGATGATCAGTTCATTCGATATTTTTTGAAACAAATCCTTGTCATTCACGCACAACAGGCCGCCGATATTAACAATGGCGTCTTTTTTTGCACTCATGGTCATGCCGTCGGCGAGGGAAAACATTTCGCGAGAAATTTCCTGAGGAGTTTTCCTGGCATAATCCTTTTCGCGTAGTTTAATAAAATAGGAGTTTTCAGCAAATCGAGCCGCATCGATGAAAAAGGGAATGCCATAATGCCGGTAGGTCTTGGAGACTGCCCGCAAGTTTTCCATCGAGACGGGTTGTCCACCGCCAGCATTGTTGGTAACGGTAATCATTCCGAATGGTATATTCTGCGGGCCAGTTTGCTCGATAAAGGCTTTCAACCTGGCAATATCCATATTACCCTTGAATGGGTGTGGATTGGTCGGGTCAAGGGCTTCTTCAATGATCAGGTTTGCCGGATGCCCACCGCGTGCACGGATGTTAGCATCGGTGGTGTCGAAATGCATGTTGGAGGGGACCGACTGCCCGGGCCTAACCAGGACGCTGCTCAAGATGTTTTCAGCGGCACGGCCCTGGTGGGTGGGTACGAAGAATTGGAAACCAAAAATGTCTTTTACAGCCTTTGCCAGTCGATAATAGGAACTGGCTCCGGCATAGGATTCGTCACCTTCCAGCATGGCTGACCATTGATGCTGGCTCATCGCCCCAGTACCTGAGTCGGTCAACAGGTCAATGTAGACATCCTGGGCTGGGACGGAAAAGAGGTTATAGCCGGCTTTTTCCAACGCCTTTTTCCTATGGGAAGGCGAAATCAGGTGGATGGGTTCGACCATTTTGATACGGAAGGGTTCGGGGGTATAAGGGGGCATTTCCTCTCCTTTTCTTTATCCTAACACTTATCAGCGCTGTAGAAATAATTAAAACATGGCAAATTACGATTATCTGATGAGGAACTACGACAATGAAGAGAGTGGTAATGAAAGGTTTGTGTAGTTTGCCCTTTATGGTAAAATTTGCGGGTCATTCAATTGTAAGACAACTTTACACGTATTGGGAGACCTCATGCAAAATGAATGGCTTTATATCGGCTTGTTTATCGTGATTGGGATCATCGTCCCGATTGTCCCTTTGGTCTTTTCTGCGATCGTCTCGCCGCACAAGCCGAACCCGATCAAACAGAGTACTTACGAGTGCGGCATCGAAACAGTCGGGGATTCATGGGTGCAGTTCAAAGCTCAATATTACATTTTTGCGCTGGTTTTCCTGGTATTTGACGTTGAGACGGTGTTCCTTTTCCCCTGGGCACTGTCCTTGAAAGCATTACCCATCTTTGCTGTATTGGAAGGCGTACTTTTTATTGGCATCCTGGTCACCGGTCTGGTCTATGCCTGGCGTAAAGGAATGCTGGAATGGGTGTAGCTCTCCAAGGGTGAACTACAAAGGCTGATAGGAATCTTCCTTTCAGCCTTTTCCTTGTTTGTAAGGAGTGTTGAATGGTATTTTTGAATGACCCGATCAATTTCATCGGTGAATGGTTGCGTGGCTTGTTGACCGGTTGGGGTCTATCAGACAGCCTGGCGACTGTGGTGATTTATTTTATCGGCATTACCGTGCTGATCATTTTTGCCATGGTATTGGATATCTTCCTGGTGTGGGTGGAGCGGAAAGTGGTGGCGCGATTCCAGGACCGACTTGGTCCTAACCGTATAGGACCCTTTGGCATCATCCAGCCCTTCGCGGATATCATCAAACTGATCATCAAGGAAGATATTACTCCCATTGGGGCAGATAAAATAATTTATAACCTTGCACCTGTTCTGGCAATGGCCTCTGTGATCATTTTGTGGGCCATCCTGCCACTCTCCTCCAAGATCTTCGGGATCGACCTGAACGTAGCAGTGTTGTACCTGGTTGCGGCTGGTGCACTGGGAACTCTTTCCATCATCATGGCCGGATGGGCTTCGAACAATAAGTATGCACTTCTGGGAGCGTTTCGAATGGTAGCCAACATGGTCTCCTATGAAATACCGATGGTGGTTACATTGCTCATTCCGGTCATATTGGCGGATACAATGAGCGTACAGGGAATTACTCAAGCTCAGAGCGGGATGTGGTTTGCCGTGCTTTCACCTCTGGCTTTTGTGATCTTCCTTATCAGTGCCATTGCCGAGCTGGGCCGTGCACCTTTTGACCTGAACGAGGCTGAGTCCGAAATCGTTGCAGGTTTCCATACCGAATATACCGGGATGAAATTCGGGCTCTTTTACGCAGGTGAGTTGCTGCACGCCTTCACTTTTGGTGGATTCATTGCGGTGCTTTTCTTTGGAGGCTATGGTGGTTTCTTCGGTCTGGAAAAACTGACCTTTTTCCCCTTCACCTGGCTGTCGAATCCATTTGTACAAGCGCTTGTATTTATTGCCAAAGCCATGTTCGGATACTGGGTGATCATGTGGATCAAGTATTCCATGCCGCGCATACGCATCGACCACATGCTGGCTTTCAATTGGAAGTTCCTAACGCCGCTAGCTTTAATAGTCCTGGTAAGTACGGCCATCTTGAGCAAGCTGCTGGCCGGATTGCCAAATTGGGGCTATGTTATAGGAATGTTCGTTTCCAATGTCATCATCGGATGGGTTACGATTGAAATTTTACGTGCATATGGGCGCAAGCAGCGCAAATCAGAAGGAGACCAGGCCTCTCCATCCGCTTCTCTTTCCACACGCGGGCATTTACCAATGGAAGAGAGGAGTTAAGGTAATAGCATGACTGTTGACAAAATCATCTTCCTCTTATGTGGCACCCTGATCCTGGGTGCAGCCATAATGGTGGTGACGACACGCCAACTCATCCAAGCTGCTTTTTGGCTGGTAGTTGCACTTTTTGGAGTGGCAATCCTATTCGCCTTCCTGCAAGCCAGCTTCCTGGCGGTTGTTCAGGTGGTGGTTTACATCGGCGCGATCGCCATCCTTTTTATTTTTGCCATCATGCTGACGCGCAGAGAGATGGTAGACCATGGTCAACAAACCCGCTCCAACTGGTGGATTGCAGCCATACTGGCGTTATTCATACTGGCCGGTTTGATATTCCTCGTCATAGGACAGCCGGACGTGAATAGAATGGCCACGGCCATCCCGGAAAATGTGGATACGTTACGGAACCTGGGAACTGCGCTGGTATCTCCGGATGCTTACGTGCTTCCTTTTGAAGTGGCGTCGGTGCTGTTACTGGCGGCGCTGGTGGGAGCGGTGTATGTTGCCATTGGCAGGAAATCCTAAGAGGCAAAAATGAGCGTACCTCTTTCATGGTACTTAATTCTGGCAGCGGCGTTATTTTGTATCGGCCTGTATGGTGTGCTTGTACGGAAGAATGCCATAGCCATTCTGCTTGGTATTGAACTGATGTTGAATGCCGTTAATCTCAATTTGGTGGCTTTTTGGCGTTACCTGGACCCGGCCAAGATGGCGGGGCAGGTATTTGCAGTGATCGTCTTTGCCGTGGCAGCTGCTGAAGTAGCAGTTGGTCTGGCATTGATCATATCGGTCTATCGCCGACGCAAGACAGTCATAGCGGATGAAATTGATTTGATGAAATGGTAAAAAGTAGAACCTAAGAGGTTTCATGACGAATTGGATCATCTGGCTTTTACCCTTGCCGCCCTTATTGGCATTTTTTGCTATCATTCTTTTTACGAATAAGAATCGGGCGGTAAGTCATAATGTAGCAATTGGCGCAGCCTTGCTTTCCTGGCTTGGAAGCATGTTCGTTTTTATACGTGCCCTGGGAACACATGAATTCGGCAAGACTGTTTTTGCAGCCTCTGTTAATTGGCTTCCGACCGGCAATACGTGGTTCAAGGTGGGCGTATTGATCGATCCGTTCTCGGCGGCGGTGGTCTTCTTCGTGGCCTGGACGGTCCTGGCGATTTTTGTGTATAGCGTAGGGTATCATAACTTCGGCCAGCCACAGGGTGAAAAAGATGTGAAGGGCTTGCCACCGATGGGCGCTTCGATCACAGAACATGGCAAGAAGCATATAGTCCCTTCCATTGAACCGATGTATTCCCGCTTTTTTGCCTTCATCAGCCTGTTTGCTTTTGGGATGTATACGCTGGTTGTATCGGATAATTTACTGACCCTTTTCGTAGGCTGGGAGATCATGGGGCTGTGCTCGTACCTTTTGATCGGTTTTTGGTATGGCAAACCTTCGGCCCGAGACGCAGCAGTCAAGGCTTTCATGACGACACGAATCGGCGATGTATTCATGCTGCTCGGAATCGCCTTCCTTTACCAGGCAACGGGCACGCTTTCCTATCGAGAAATCTTCCAACCGAATGTCCTGCGGGCGCTTGCTTCCACGCCAGCCTTTTTCGGGCTTTCCGCGGCCGGGGCGATCGGCTTGCTGCTATTTATCGGGACGATCGGCAAATCGGCGCAATGGCCATTACACGTGTGGCTGCCGGACGCCATGGAAGGTCCCACACCGGTCAGCGCCATGATCCATGCGGCTACGATGGTATCCGCAGGCGTTTATATGGTCATCCGCATGTTTCCCCTTATCTCTGCGGGTTGGACCGAAGGGATGCCGCTTAACCCAACGATGAGTTTCATCGCGTTGATCGGCACGTTCACGGCGCTATTTGCTGCGACCATCGCGGTGGCGCAAAACGATATCAAGCGCGTACTGGCCTATTCGACCATTTCACAACTCGGGTTCATGATCGCGGCACTGGGTATTGGCGCTTACGTGGCCGCAGCTTTCCACCTGGTGACGCACGCTTTCTTCAAGGCGCTGCTCTTCCTGGACTCCGGCTCAGTCATCCACGGGATGGAGCACGGAGTGATGCACACTGGCGAACATGTGGACGCGCAGAATATGTTCAATATGGGCGGCCTGCGCAAGAAAATGCCCATCACTTTCTGGACCTTCCTGATCGGCGGGCTGGCGCTTTCCGGCTTTCCTGTTTTAACGGCGGGGTTCTGGTCCAAGGATGAGATTTTTGCCGAAGCCTTTGGCAATGGGCACCTGACGGTTTTCATCACCCTGGCAGTGGCAGCCTTCCTGACGGCTTTCTATACCATGCGCCAAATCACACTGACTTTCCTGGGTGAACCGCGCACGAAAGCTGCCGAACATGCCAGCGAGACCCCATGGACGATGACCGTGCCATTGATCGTGCTGGCTGTCTTTGCCGTCGGTTATGGCTGGGCCGGCATACCGGAAGATTTTCCCCTATTGGGCGGTCTCGTACCCAATTGGTTCCATGAGTTCGTGGGCAGGACATTGGCGGAAGCCCCAAAAGCAGTAGGCTTCAGTCCAGTTCCACTTCTGACTTCTCTGGCTGTGGCGTTGGGAGGGCTGTTCTTCGGGTGGCTGGTTTACCGCAGAGTTGAGAAACCAGAACAGGATTTCCTACAAATACCGGTTCTAAAGAACAAATGGTATTTCGATGAGATCTACAATTTCTTATTTGTAAAACCGGCGTACTGGGTGTCCGAACAGTTTACCTGGCTATTTATGGATCGTAAGATTATTGACGGTTTCCTGCACAGCGTGGCGCGATTCTCCCTTTTCCTGGGACATTTCTTCCGCAATAAAATCGACCTGCCGGTCATCAACCAATTTTTGGGGGACGGCACGGGGAATGTGGTGAAGGTCTCAGGGTCAAACCTAAGGAAGATCCAGGCCGGGCGCATCCAGTATTATATGGTTGCATCCCTGGTCATACTGTTCATATTCGCACTGTTATATTTCTTATTGATTAGAGGAATGTTGTAGCGACTGTCCCCATTGAGTGACTATCGCAAGTCGTTACTACATGGAGCAATTGATGCAATTCATTAATCAACATATTTTGACATTCATCTTATTCCTGCCTGTCCTGACGGGAGCGGTTGTCTTGCTCCTGCCCAAGGATAACCTGAAGGCCATCCGCTGGACAGCGTTGGGTGGAAGCCTACTCCCATTTGTTCTGACCTTATTCCTGTGGGCACAGTTCAAAGCCTCGCAACCCGGCTATCAATTCGAGGAGCAATATAGCTGGTATCCGGCGATTAACTCCACTTTCCACGTGGGGGTGGACGGACTTTCCCTGACCATGGTGCTGCTAACCACCTTGTTGATGCCTCTCGCATTCCTGGCATCATTCAACATTTCAGAGCGGGTAAAGGCATACATGTTCCTGTTCCTGGCCCTGGAAACGGGCATGTTGGGCGTTTTCCTGGCAGTCGACCTGTTGATCTTCTTTGTTTTTTGGGAGGTGGGCCTGGTACCGATGTATTTCCTCATCAACCAGTGGGGGAGCGAGAAAGGCGAACGGGAAATATGGAAAGGGGAAAAGGTCCTGGCGCGGAATTATGCTTCGCTCAAATTCATCATTTATACGATGGGTGGTTCATTGGGGTTGCTGCTCGCCATCCAGTTGCTGGGGGTCCTTTTCAAGACTTATGACCTGCCGGAGTTATACACGAAGTGGAACGCCCTCCAAGGAACTCTGCTGGGGCTGCGCGTGGGAACGGTCAAGGCCGTTGCATTCTGGGCATTCGTGATCGCTTTTGCGGTCAAGGTGCCCGTCTGGCCTTTCCATACCTGGCTGCCGGATGCGCATACAGAGGCTCCGACTGCCGGATCCATGATCCTGGCGGGAGTCATGTTGAAACTGGGCGCATATGGATTCTTGCGGCTGGTATTACCGCTCTATCCGGTCGAATCGGCAAAATATGCCGGCTGGATGGCCTTCCTGGCGGTGATGGCCATTGTCTTTGGCGCATTTGCTGCATACGGCCAGAAGGATTTCAAACGGCTGGTGGCGTATTCGTCGGTCAACCATATGGGATTTGTCTTGCTTGGCATCGCGGCTGCAGCGAAGGTTGCCGGTACGCTCGATGCAACCATTGCTTTGAATGGCGCAGTCCTGCAAATGTTCAACCACGGTCTTTCAGCTGCCGGTATGTTCTTCCTGGTTGGAGTTATTTACGAGCGGTCCCACACCCGTGACCTGAACGATTACGGCGGTTTGTTCCCACTGGTGCCAATCTATGGCGGAATCCTGATCTTCACCAGCATGGCTTCGCTCGGCTTGCCCGGGCTCGGCGGGTTCATCTCCGAGTTCCTGGTCGTTCGAGGCTCCTGGCCTGTTCTAACGGTTTATACGGCCATAGCCATGGTTGGGCTACTTTTTACAGGCGCTTACATCCTGAAAGCCATCAAGCAGGTCCTGCACGGTCCAGTGAACGAGCATTGGGCCAGCGGCGAACACAAATTAACTGAAATAAACAAACGCGAGATCGTGGTCATGGCACCGCTGATGGCGCTCATCCTGGTCATCGGCATCTATCCAGCCTGGATCCTGGATGTAATAAACAAAGCCATGATGGCGTTGTTCCACTAGAGGTGCTGGATGCATTTTCCGTTCCTAAGCATTATCGTTTTTACACCGATGGTTGCGGCTTTGTGGATCCTTCTTTATAAGCCGGAACAAAAGAAGGCCATCCGCATTACCGCATTATCGGCGGCGGGATTTGCCCTGCTCCTTTCTGTAATTGTATATTTCACATACGATAAAGCCGTGGCGGGCTACCAATTCATCGAGAAATATAACTGGCTGCCACCGCTCGGGATCAGCTTGTATTTCGGTGTGGATGGGATGAGCGCACCGTTGGTTCTGTTGACCGGTATCGTCATGGTGACAGGTGTGATGATCTCCTGGGGCATCGATGACCGGCCGCGCGAGTTTTTTGTTTTCCTTTTCCTGCTCGCCAGCGGCGTTTTCGGCGTATTTGCTTCGCTGGATCTTTTTATGCTTTTATTCTTTTATGAGATCGCGGTCTTTCCAATGTACCTGTTGATCGCCATATGGGGGTGGATCAAGACGCGTGAATATGCAGCGATGAAGTTGACTTTATATCTTTTTATCGGGTCGGTCATCTCCCTGGTCGGCGCGTTGGCGATCTACTGGCAAAGTGGATTACATACTTTTGATATGCTGCAATTAGAACAAGCAGCTCTCTCGCCTGCGTTCCAGAAATTGTGGTTCCCGTTCGTTTTCTTCGGATTTGCCGTCCTGGGGGGTATCTTTCCATTCCATAACTGGTCGCCGGATGGCCACGTAGCCGCACCGACGGCCGTCTCGATGTTCCATGCGGGCGTGTTGATGAAGCTAGGAGCTTTTGCTGCTCTGCGTGTAGGTATCATGCTCCTACCGGAGGGAGCAAAATTCTGGTCCTGGTTGATCATGGGACTGGCCCTGGTGAATATTGTTTATGGGGCATTCATTGCCAGCGTACAAACCGATTTCAAGTATGTGATCGGTTTCTCATCCGTCTCCCACATGGGGTTGGTCATGATGGGGTTTGCCACGCTGACACCGGAAGGTCTGACAGGTGCGGGTGTGCAGATGTTCTCTCACGGTATTATGACGGCTCTCTTTTTTGCTGCCGTCGGGATGGTTTACGATCGGGCGCACACGCGGGATATTCCCAAGTTGGGCGGGATGGTCAAGCCTCTACCGCTGGTTGCCATCGGCGTCATCATCGGAAGCCTGGTTTCGATGGGCATGCCTGGATTCTCGGGCTTTATTGCAGAATTTCCCATTTTTATGGGAATATGGAAGACCAACTGGCTGGTAGCGGTCATCGCGGCCATCTCCATCGTGGTAACCGCTTCTTACGTTTTATTGGTTGTGCGGAGGGTATTCTTTGGAAAAATGCCTGAAGAGTTGGAAGGCCACATCAAGCCAATCACCACGCTGGATAAAATCGCGTTGGGATTGCTTTGTGCACTTATGATTGGCATCGGTCTCTTCCCTGCTTTGATGGTCCCATGGGTCGAGGCCGGAGTTCGACACGTGCTCACCTTGCTGGGAGGTGCATAAGTGTCCACATTCCTTCCCATTCTCCCTGAAATTCTGCTACTGCTGCTCGCCATACTTCTATTGATCCTGGACCCCTTCCTTAGAAAAGATACAGCCCGTCCTGCATTCCTGGGATGGTTCACTGCCGCAGGTTCATTGGTCATCCTGGTCCTATGCATCCTATTCGCACGGCCCGCAGTCGATTCGAAGGCAGTTGTGTATGGGGGGATGCTGCGCTTCGACTGGCTGGGATTCCTGTTCCAGATGTTCTTCGTCCTGGCGGCTGGAGTGACAGCCCTATTTTTCATGGATACAGATAAACTGAACCAACGTGCTGAAGCCTATGTGCTGATGTTGGCGGCTGCAATCGGGATGTGTTTGATGGCTTCCACCGCCGACCTGGTGATGGTGTACCTCTCGATTGAGATGACTTCAATTCCTCTTTACATCCTGGCCGGTTTTCTTATGGGTGACGAAAAATCCACCGAGTCAGGCTTCAAGTATTTGCTCTTCGGGGCATTAACCTCGGCAGTGTTATTGTATGGTTTCAGCCTGATCTATGGTTTTTCCGGGACAACGAATTTATATGAATTGAGCAGCCATTTTCAGCATTTCGACCTGCTGGCGATCGGGGTAACGTTCCTGATCCTGGCCGGATTGGCTTTCAAGGTCTCATTATTTCCATTCCATTTTTGGGCGCCGGACGTGTATGAAGGAGCGCCAACACCTGTTGCGGGCTTCCTTTCAACAGCCTCCAAGGCAGCCGGATTTGCGGTGATCCTACGACTGGTTTCGGCAGCTTTCCCAATTATTTCGACGGATTGGAGCCTGATCCTGGCCGTTTTGGCTACATTGACCATGACAGTTGGCAATCTGATCGCCCTGGCTCAAAAGAACATCAAGCGTATGCTGGCTTATTCATCCATTGCGCATGCCGGATATGCCATGATCGGTATCGTTGCATTCACGCAGTTAGGCTTTGCCAGCACGGTCTTCTATATGATCGCCTATCTCCTGACCAACCTGCTCGCTTTTGGGATTGTCGGCATCGTCGGACGTGCCACCGGTTCAGATGATATGGCTGCATATAATGGTTTGAGCCGCCGCAATGCGCCGCTGGCTTTAGCGATGCTGGCAGCGTTCCTGTCCCTGGCAGGTATGCCACCTTTTGGAGGATTTGTCGCCAAGGTTTTTGTCTTCCTGGCAGCGATCAATAGCGGATGGGTTTGGCTGGCAGTAGTGGGCGTGTTGAATTCCATCATCGGGCTATACTACTATTTGAATGTGCTGAAATATGTTTACCTTTACCGAACTGAAAACCAGGATGAGGACCAGCACCCAATCCAAATCTCCCGCCCGGTAACCATTGGAATCATCGTTCTGGTCGCTGGAGTAATCCTACTGGGTACACTTTTCGGGCCCTGGTTTGGTTTTTCAACGCAAGCGGCAGCGACCCTTTTTTAGCACGGCGAGAATCTGATATAATTTTGCCGCTATGAACAAACCGGATGATGGCAATCAGAATAGCTTTAAATCAGCTGTCACGATCACTGTCATTGGTGTCGCAGTCATCACATTTGTTATCCTTTTTATTGCTATTTTTGCCGGGCTGTGGTTGGATAAACTACTTAATACCCGACCAATTATTACAATAACACTGGTGATCATCAGCATTCCGGTGACAATTTTACTGATGTTCCGCCTGGTGAAGGTAGCCACCAGCCGGATCAAATCGACAAAAGCAAAGACTTCACTAGAGGAATCGAACCGTGGAACAGACTCCTAAAAAGACCTGGTGGCGTTGGGGCATCAACCGTTGGATCGTTCTGGCGTTGCTGCTAGCGGGCGGCTTCATCGTCGGGGCATCTGCACTAACAACCCCAGTGTTACCGAGCGTCGTACTGCCGGCAGAACATTTGACGGTCAGACCGCTGTTCACGCTCCCCGTAATCGGCGAATTCTATTTAACCAACACGATGACTGCTACCCTTCTTGCAGTTATCACATTAGTCGCCATTGCCTATTTTTACCAACGCGCCGTCAAAAAGGCAATTGCGGATGGAACCCTGATCCTAAAGGGACTTTCGGGAGCAGTCGAAGCCCTGCTCGAGCTGCTCTATAATATGACGGAGAGTACTGCGGGGAAATGGGCACGCACCATCTTTCCATGGTTTGGATCAATCACTTTACTGGTCCTGGTCGCCAACTGGCTGGAGTTATTTCCGTTCGTGGATAGCATCGGTTTACTTGAAAAAGCCGAAGCAGGCGGGTATCCCATTCAGCAATTGGCAGGAAATCTATACACATTAATAAGGCCAGCCCAGAACGCAGTGGTAGAGAGCGGTTATAAAGTAGTTCCATTTGTACGCGTGGTCTCGACCGACCTGAATTTCACAGTCGCGCTGGCTCTCATCGCGGTGGTGGCGGTTCAGATCATGGGGATCCGCGCCCAGGGAATGAAATATTTCACCAAGTTCTTCTTCGTGAAAACACTTTTCACAAAACCGATTTTTGGTGTGATCGATTTTGGCGTGGGTCTCTTGGAACTGGTTTCGGAATTCTCCAAAATCCTCTCATTTGCCTTCCGTCTTTTTGGGAATATTTTTGCGGGTTCCGTCCTGCTATTCGTGATGGGTTTCTTGCTCGGCAAGTTCACTCTCATGCCGACGATCTTTTATATGCTTGAGTTTTTTGTTGGTGCCATCCAGGCGCTCGTTTTTGGCCTGCTTACCATGACCTTTATGGCCCAGGCTACCCAGGGCCATGATGAACATCCGGAAAAGGTTCCGGCTTAAGTTCCTTACGTTACTGCCGGTCAGGACGGGTCCCAGACCAGTCCGCCGGAGCTATCTACTCGATAAGTTCCAGAAATTTTAGCGGCGGTTTTCTCCGCCAGACATCAATATGGAGGTATGAATGAATTCAGCGGACTTTATTTTGGCAGCAAGGGCGATTGGCGCAGGCCTGGCCATGATCGGAGCCATCGGCGCCGGTGCTGGAATCGGCATAGTGACCAGCGGCGCGGTACAGGCGATGGGCCGCAACCCCGATGCAACCAGCACCATCCAAACCAATATGATCCTTGGGATTGCCTTTGCTGAAGCGGTGGCTATTTATTGCCTGGTAGTTGCACTTTTGATCTTATTCGTCGGCGTGGCTGCATAATACAAGGAGGCCGATTTGGAAAAGCTTGGTCTCAATCTAGGTTACATAATCGTTCAGATCCTTTGCTTTTTGATCCTGTTCGTAGTCCTGCGGGCATGGGTCTATAAACCCATGCTCGGTTTGCTTGACAGGCGTCGCCAAAAAATCGCTGATGGCCTCGAAGATGCACGCGTGGCTGCCGAGGCGCGTGCCAGCGCCGAAAAGGACGCGGCTGGAATTATTACAGAAGCGCAGGCCAAAGCCGCTCACATCATCAGCGAAGCCACCGAAAGAGCGGATGCAGCCATGCTTGAATTCAGGGCTGAGGCCGATAACGAAATTGCCAAAGAACGAGAAGCAACACTGGCCGAGGTGGAAGAAGAGCGCAACCGTATGCTGGGAGATTTGCGCGGACAAGTTGCTGCCCTAGCGATCGCGGCTGCGCAGAAACTCATCGGGGAAGCGCTGGATGAGAAACGACAACATGCCCTTTTGTCAGAATTCTTTTCAGGTGTTAAATCCGGCAAAGCAGTGGTATTGGATGGAGCCGGGGTCACAGGCGAGTCGGCTGAAGTGACCTCTGCACTGCCACTGACAGAAGAAGAGCAGGCCTCAGTCAAGAAGGATGTGTTGGTTAAAATGGGCGAGCAAGGGAAGGTGGAATTCAAGGTTGATCCATCCATTTTGGGCGGGCTGATCGTAAAAGTAGGCGACAAGGTATTAGATGGATCAGTAGCAGGCCAGCTCGAAGACCTGCGCCAATCTTTGCGATAGTTCTC
Source organism: uncultured Chloroflexia bacterium (assembly GCA_963831885.1). Taxonomy (GTDB): domain Bacteria; phylum Chloroflexota; class Anaerolineae; order Anaerolineales; family Villigracilaceae; genus UBA877. The sequence continues at coordinate 694,571 of CAWHSJ010000011.1, forward strand.
ACACTGACCAAAAGAGGGTTTTGGCGTAAAATAATACGTCAAAGCCCTCTTTATCTTTAACCGAAGATGTATCCCAAAATGAGATCACAAATTACCCTCGCATCACTACTGAAAGAAATACCACTAAAGATCTTGTCGGTAAGCCATGAGGATACCCTTATCAGCGGCATTGCCATTGATAACCGCCTTATCCGGCCAGGGGACCTCTTTGTCGCAATGAAAGGCGGATCCGCGGATGGGCACGATTTCATACCCGACGCGATTGCCCGCGGCGCATCTGCCATAGCCGGAGATAAAAATCTACACGATTTGCCAGTTCCATATATAAAGGTGGAAAATTCCCGCCAGGCGCTCTCCTGGCTGGCGGCAGCTTTTTACGGCTATCCTGCTCACAAACTGACTGTTATAGGTGTGACCGGCACGGATGGGAAGACCACCACGTGTAACCTGATCTACAAGATTTTAGGGGAGGCCGGGATCAAAGCCGGGCTCATCTCAACCGTCAATGCTGTCATCGGCGATGACGTACTGGATACCGGCTTTCACGTGACCACGCCAGACGCACAGGATGTCCAGCGTTATCTTGCTCAGATGGTCGAAGCCGGCCTGACCCATGTTGTGCTGGAGACAACTTCACATGGTTGGGCGCAGCACCGGGTGGATGCCTGCGAATTTGATATCGGTGTGGTGACCAATATCACCCATGAGCACCTGGATGAACATGGTTCTTATGAAAATTACCGGGCGGCCAAAGCGCATCTTTTTCAGTCTTTGGGACTTACGTCTCCCAAACCACAAGGCAATCCACGTCTCTCGGTCTTGAATCGGGACGATTCTTCTTATGACTACCTGTCCAATATCGCTGCAGGGCCACAGATATGCTATGGTTTGGATAAGTCTGCGGATGTGCGGGCGATGGAGGTGGAGGTAAAGACAGGAGTTCGTTTTAAGGCCGTAGGAGCCGGATTCCGGGTGCAGGTGGCAAGTAACCTGAAAGGTGAATACAATGTGTCAAACTGCCTGGCAGCACTAGCAACAGCCGTCCATGGCCTGAGGATCGATGCCGAAACCGCTGCACGCGGCATCGCCAGCTTAGAAGCTATTCCTGGCCGGTGGGAAGAGATCGACCTGGGCCAGAATTTCAAGGCGGTGGTGGATTTTGCCCATACGCCCAATGCACTTGCGCGTAGTCATTGAAACAGCAAGGAAAATGAATCAAAATCGAGTGATCGTTATCTTTGGCTCAGCAGGATTGCGGGATCGGGAAAAGCGCCGCATGATGGCTGAAGTGGGAGCCAAATTGGCAGATATGTGCATCCTGACCGCGGAGGACCCACGCACTGAATCGTTGGATGAAATCCTGAATGAAATGGCCGCAGGTGCTCTTTCCAAAGGTGGGGTGGAAGAAAAAACCTTTTGGCGTATTCCGGACCGAGGCAAGGCTATTCGAAGCGGGGATCCGGATGGCTAAGCCCGGGGATATCGTTATTGCATGCGGAAAAGGGCATGAACAATCCATGTGTTTCGGCGCAACGGAGTATCCCTGGGATGACCGGACGGCCATGCGGGCAGCTTTGGCTGAGTTCCTGGGCAGAGAAGGACCAGAAATGCCGTATCTGCCAACGAGTAGTTCAAAACATGGATGAATTGTGGCAGTCCCCGGTTACTTTAAAAGGTCAATTTGTCCGGCTGGAACCGTTAACCGAAGCCCATGTTGCCGGACTGGCGGCAGTGGGTTATGACGACCGCATCTGGCGAATGATGTTGTATGGTTTTATCAGAACCGAGGCGGATATGCACGCTTGGGTGAACGATATGCTTTCCCGCCAGGTAGCCGGGACGGACCTCCCGTTTGCCGTCATTCACCTGGGATCAGGACGTGTAGCCGGGGCGACGCGTTATATGGAAATGAGGCCAAAGGATAAAGGCCTTGAGATCGGCGGGACATGGTATGGGCTTGAATTTCAGCGTACGGTAGTCAACACTGAATGCAAATACCTTCTGTTGAAATACGCATTTGAAAGGCTGGGTTGCATCCGGGTCCAGTTCAAGGCGGATGCGCGCAACGAACGTTCCATTCGGGCCATCGAACGTATCGGCGCAACCCGGGAGGGGGTTTTACGAAATCACTATATATTGCCGGATGGGAAATTCCGCGATTCAGTCTTTTACAGTATTTTGGACAAGGAGTGGGAGGGGGTGAAAACCCGTCTGGAAGCGATGCTTTCGCATTAGCATGACCGAAGGGGTCAAGCAGGTTCAATTAAATTCATTAATTTTAGCTTCCAGCTTAAATTATCCATTCCATTTACATATTTACCGGCACAGAAGAACTCTGAGGTTTTTTCCCCGACTGGATAGATTTCGTAAATACCAGGCTGATCAACCCCATCACTGCCAACCCTGCCCAAAAGATAAAAGGCAGGCCGGGGGAGAAGGCGGCCAGGTTGTTGCCAATCGGAGGAGAAAGAAAGTTGCCGATGAATAAAAAGAACATAATAAACCCAGAGGCCGTACCGGCGTAGACCGGGCCCACCTGATCGGTTTCAATTGCCATTGTCATTAGCAAGGCAGTAGAACCTTCCTTGACTATTCCAGCCAAGGCGACGGCTCCCCAAACCACCCAGTCATTCGCAATAGACAATATGCCTGTCCCAAATGCAATCATCAGAATCATGCCAAAAAGTAAATTCTTGCGCGAACCCAACCTGTCAGACCATAATGTGATCGGCAGGATGAAGATCAAGCTCATAGCACTGAGAAGAGATAAAGCCCCATCTGCACTTACAGGCGCCCAGCCTTTTGAGCGCAGAAAAAGGGATAAATACCCTGCAAACCCCTGCATACAACCTGCCACCCCCATCACCGATATTCCCAACAGCCAGATATTCTTCAGTTTTACAATGTGAGTCAAGGCCAGTCGCATGGAAACACCAGTCTCTCCTATCGCTCCTGGTTCGACGGGGTCCGGAGCGCGCAAGGCGAAAAACCAGGGGATACAGAATAACAGGGCAACTCCTGCATAAAAGAACATGACATTCCGCCAACCTCCCAACCAGGGGGAAAGGACGGTGGCGCTTAAGAGGGAACCGAATAAGAAACCCAATGCCAATCCCATCGATAGAATACCGTTCGCCAGTCCCAACTGGCGGCTGGGGAACCACAAACCGCAGATCTTATAAGAACTCATTGTTACCAGAGGCAGGATGGCCCCGACCAGGATGATGATCATCAACATGGAAAAAAAGCTGGCGGCGAACCCACGCAGGCCGGCTGCCACTGCTACCAGGAATGTCCCGACCAGAATGACTCCCTTTGGACCAAAACGGTCATCCAAAGCTCCGCAAAGCGGACTGGAAACAATGGCAGGCAGTGAGCCGATACTCCAGAGCAGCCCCATTTGCACCAGATTTAGATTTAAATCAGCTGAAATTTCATTAAATAAGACAGCCAGGCTCATGGCCGGCGCGCCGATAGCAAAAGCTCCTGTCATGGATGCCAAAATAAGGATGTACCATTTGGAATATGAATGCTTATTCAAGGGTCCGACCTTTCGAGGAGTTTTCACTCATCGCTGCGATGATTTCTCTGGAGCGTTTGACAAGATATGGAGCTTCTGGATCCCGCGAGGTGAATGTACAGCGCATTCGGCCGCCAAATGTGGTCACACCCAGGATGCGTTGAGTAGGCGCGGTAACATTCATTGTTGGCCCGTAGATTGACTCGAGATAGAGCGAGCCGTACTGCTCAGGAATGTTCACTCGCCCGAGATTACTGATCGAAATATCGTAATTAAATTGAACAATTGGAATTGTGAGAGGTTTATCTGCAACCGCTATCATCACGATAGGAATGGTAAATAGTTGTTCATCCGTAATGGCAGCCAGGTCCTGGCTAACCTGCCGGGCGATATCCCATTCATTCCTCCCGGGAGGGCAATCCACACCAGTGTAAACGAGCGAAATGTAATTCCCGTAAATTCCCTCCACTGATTTTAACAACCGACCGCGTATATTGATAGGAATTTCAATCCATCGCAACGGTTGACCTAGTTCCCGCTCGGCAAAAAGGGATGCAAAAGCAGCGCACAGGGCAGATTGGACGGTAACGCCTTCCTGGCGACAGCGGACTACCAGAGCCGACGTTTCGGATTCGTTAAATTCAATGGGGACAACACTTAGAGGATGCCGGGGACCCGCATCAAGAAACCCTGGAGGTTCGTCTGCCACTGCCTCTGATGGAGCAGAGGTTACCTCTTTGATTTTTTCCAGCATGGCTGGAGGAACCAACTCAGCCATCTTTTCGGGAAGACATGGTTCAAAAAAAAGATGAGGATCTGCTAAAAGTCTCAGTAGATCCCTTAATGCGTAGATGGCAGCATAGCCGTCGGCGGTGACATGATCGCACACCAACACCAACTCAGAAACCTCTAGACCACGCAGCCAGACGCAGCGGAAAAGCGGTCCGGTCAGGTAGTTGGAAGGCTGGGAGATCTCTCGTTCAACTTCGCCCACCCAATCCTTTTCTAAGATGCGTTCGACCACTCGCAGCGAGATTGGGGGGACGCCATCCGTAGTAAAACACGGGAGCGACCCATTCCCACCTGCAGAGATACGCACAGCAAGGAGCGGATGCATGTGGCGCAAGCTTTCCAGGGCAGCTTGGAGTTCTTCAAGCGCAAAAGAGCCGCGCATGCGCGCACTGACGGCAAAGTTCAAACTAAAAGGCGGTGCCGATACCAATAAATTGCTTTGAGCCCCCGATAATTCGAGCTGCATACCCCTACTCCTTTCATCGCATTTTATGCCTGTTCACTGAACATAAATGTGAGACAAAGACCTGTGGGGATTATAGACAATTTGTGGAGTTGATACAACCCTCAATCGGCCATTCCTGGATTTCAGTTGGGTTCAATCTGAAGAAATGACCCCTTCCGGCGAGGGCGTTCGCCTACGACTTGACAGGAAGAATAGCCCGAGGGTACTGGTGAGGCCGATGACCAGTCCGCCGATCCAGATTGATCTGGGAGAGACGTTGTCATTCAGGGCTCCGCCGATCAAGGGAGCGACTGCCCGGGCAATGCCCCAGGCAAACCAGTAAAAGCTCATGTAACGGCCGCGCATGTCTGCCGGAGCAAGATCAGCGATATATTTGCTGACAGTCGGTATGAGAATCAGTTCTCCCATTGTCATCACGACCATGCTCAGCCAGAATCCCCAGAAAGATCTCATGAGAGCGAAACTGCCAACCCCGAGCGCATAGGTCAACATACCAATGGATGTCACCGATACAGAATAGTGGCGGCGAAAAAATCTTGTCACGAAGAATTGGACGAAAACACACATGAGTGCATTGGTGGTGGGTAACCAGCCATAAAGATTCTCGGGAATGCCGTAATTCTGCTTGGCATAGACGGCTACCAGGGTCCATACCATAGCCGGGGCAATCAGCCCAAGGCCCACCAGCAGCGTAAAAATCACAAAGGGACGGTCGCGAAATACACGGGAGTAGCCTCCCAAGCCGTCCGAAACAGGTTCGATTTTATGATAACTCTTCGATAATGTTTCGCGAGCGCGAAATATGAGCAGCAAGGAGTAGGTAAGCATTCCCACAGCTGCACCCATGAACGCATAAGTATATGATCTGGCAGCCAAAAACCCCCCAGTTGCCGGCCCGATGGCGATGCCGGCGTTATTGACCATACGAATGATAGCGTATGCATTTGTGCGTTTTTCTGGGACCAATAAGATCAGCCAGCATGGCATCCGCCCCGACCTGGTAAAGAGGATTGGATGCTCCCATCAAAATCATGAGCACGGCAAACTCCCAATAACTATGAGCCTGGCTCATAAAGAAGTAGCCAATGCCATTGATGGCGAGGCTGGACACCATGACCAATTTACGGCCCAGCTTATCAGCGACAGCTCCAGCGGCAAAGGATGCCACCAGTCCTGTGGCTGCATTTAAGGTAATCAACGTTGAAACCGTACTTAACGAAAGACCAAGCTTTTCGCTGACATAGATCATCAGGAACGGCCAAATCATGGATGTTCCAGCGGAGCTGATCAACAACCCAATTGACATCAACCAGAACTGGGGAGGGTATTCTGCGATGACATTACGAATGCGGATGAACATGTGCCTTTTAATCCGGGGATTCTCCCGTTATTGGCCTGGAGAGTTCAAAACGTTGTATAAGAGAGGACAAACAGTAATAAATGAATCAAATAAAGAGGGGCGACACTTGGTCGCCCCTCAGGATTTTCTTAGCGTCTCGGACCGCGTCTATCGTCCCCACGGCCACTTGGTCGCCGGTCACCGCCCGGGCGGCCGCCGGAGCGTCCACCACCACTCTTGCGGGAGTCACGTTCCTGGGCTTCCTCAACGGTCCAGCCTTCGAGAACAGCCTGACGGCTCAAGCGGATCTTACCCATCGGGTCGATCCCGGTCACCATTACGGTAATCTCATCCCCCATCTTGACCACATCTTCGACCTTCTCGACGCGCTCACTATCCAGTTGCGAAATATGCACCATCCCATCCGTTCCGGGCAGGATTTCGACGAAGGCGCCGAAGTCGGCAATACGAACGACCTTACCGGTATAGATGCGGCCCAATTGAGGGGTCTCGGTGATGGCCTCGATGCGTTCACGGGCCATGTCTGCACCAGCACCATTGGTTGAGGCAATATAAATAGTGCCGTCTTCTTCAATGTCAATTTTCGTGCCGGTCTCTTCCTGGAGGGCGCGGATGTTCTTACCGCCGGGGCCGATGATAGCGCCAATCTTGTCGGATGGAATCTTGACAGTGGTAATTCGCGGGGTATGCGGTTTCAGCTCGGGGCGAGGAGCCGGAATGGCTTCCAGGATCTTGCCCAGGATGAAAAGACGGGCCTGGCGAGCCTGATCGAGAGCCTGTTTCATAATCTCGGCGCTCAAACCGGAAATTTTGATGTCCATTTGCAGGGCTGTGATGCCTTGAGCTGTCCCAGCCACTTTGAAGTCCATATCACCCAGGTGGTCTTCGGTACCCTGGATGTCGGTCAGGATCGTGTATTTATCGCCTTCCTTGACCAAACCCATGGCGACACCGGCTACGGGGGCCTTAATCGGCACGCCCGTATCCATCAGCGCCAGGGTCGAGCCACACACAGAGGCCATGGATGAAGAACCATTGGAGGCAAGCACTTCCGATACCAAGCGCAAAGCATATGGAAAGGTCTCTTCAGATGGGATGACGGGCTCAAGGGCGCGTTCTGCGAGCGCACCGTGACCGATCTCGCGGCGGCTCTGGCCGCGGATCATTTTTGTCTCACCGGTCGAGAAGGGCGGGAAATTATAGTGATGCATGTAGCGTTTCGTATCCACCGGGCTGAGCGTATCGATTTCCTGGGACTCACGCAAAGTGCCCAGAGTAGCCAGCGTCAGAACCTGGGTCTCTCCACGGGTGAACAGGCCGGAGCCATGGGCACGAGGGCTAAACCCAACTTCGCACCAGATGGGGCGGATCTCTGACGGGGTGCGCCCATCGGGACGTTTGCCCAAATTCAGAATGCGGTCGCGGACCACTTTCTTTTCGGTCTCAGAAAAAGCTTGTTTTACAGCTTCCACACTCAGAGGTTCCGCAGGAATAAATTCCGGGATAGTCTCCACATCTTTTTCGTCGGAGATGGTTACTTTTAGATCAACAGCGGGGACGAGTTCTTTTACCAGGTTCTCCAACAGTGAATCCATTCCAGCATAGAACTCGGCTTTCATCAGAGGCTTATCCAGAAGATCGTTCATCGGGCCACTGACTCGGTCGAACACTTTTTGCTGCAGGGCCTGATCAGGCAAAGCAAAGGAGACCTGACGCTTGGGTTTGCCGATTTCCGCCTGCATCTTGAACTGCAAGTCGATCAAAGGCTGGATGGCCTTGTGGCCAAATTCCAACGCGGCGACCATAACATCTTCCGGGATCTCATCGGCACCGGCTTCGACCATCAAGATGGCGTCACGCGTGCCAGCGATACGCAGGTCCAAGTCCGATTTGTCAATTTCCGAGAAGGTGGGGTCAGCGATGAACTGGTCGCTCACACGTCCAACCCGGACTGCCGCGACCGGACCATTCCAGGGAATGTCGGAAATCATTAAAGCCGCAGACGCAGCGTTAATGGCGAGAATATCAAGCGGATTATCGCTATCTGCCGAGAGCGAGTACATGATGATCTGGACTTCGTTGCGCATGCCTTCAGGGAAGAGCGGGCGCAGGGGTCGATCGGTCAGACGAGCGGTCAAAATGGCGTCGGTGGAGGGACGGCCTTCACGACGGAAGAACGAGCCGGGGATCTTACCGCCGGCATACATACGCTCTTCGTAGTCCACGCTGAGGGGAAAGAAATCCGTCCCTTCGCGGACCCCGCCCATGGTGGCGGCGGCAAATACGATCGAATCATTCAGGTGAACCGTGACGGCTCCACCTGCTTGCGCAGCCAATTTACCAGTTTCAATGGCAATTTCGCGGCTGCCCACGGTTGTGGTGTAGCGTTTTACTTCGGGTTTCATATATTACTCCTTTTCCCGCCTGGTCAGGGACTGAAAAATGGAGACAACCGAGGTTGCCTGCATTTTTCAATTCCTGACGGACGGGCCGATTGTGGGGACAGACACCCGTGCCTGTCCAAACCACATGAGAATTAAAAAAGGTAGATGGGTGAAGCCCACCTACCCGGGCGAACCATTTCTATTTGCGGCGCAATTTCAGCTGATCGGTCAGCGCCAGATAGCGCTGATAATCATTGCGACGCAAGTAAGCCAACAGCCTGCGCCGCTGACCAACCATTTGAAGCAGACCACGGCGACTGGCCTCATCATGCTTATGAGTGCGCAGATGATCGGTCAATTGAAGAATGCGGCTGGTCAGGATGGCCACCTGAACTTCCGGCGAACCGGTGTCAGTATCGTGGCGATGATAATCGGTGATGACCTTGGTTTTTACTTCCTTGTTAAGAGGCATGACGTTTGCAATTCCTTTTTAGAAGATTTTGAGCAGGTCTCCGCACAGGCAGGTTTGTGCCGCCGGTGGGACCAGTCAATGCGGACGGATATTATAACAGAAAAATACAGCTAATCCGGATGGCAGAGGTGCGTGATGAGAGCGGCCATTTCAGAAGGGGACGGAGACAGGCGGCGGGCGGCGAGATGACCATCGGGACGGAGGAGGAGGGCAGTACCCAGCGGGAGGTTTTGGAACCCGGCAAGGAGGGGGACGAGGCGAATGGGTATGTTTCCGAGAAGAGGAAGTGTAGTGCGGGCAAAATCAGCCGCATCAGTTTCATTATGGGCGAGGTAGAGGACGAGAAAGCCGGAGCCGGTGAGGCGGCGCAGGCGAACCTCGGCAAGATGTCCATCCAGCCAGGCGGTAAGTGAGCGGTCGGGTATTTTTTCGCCGAGGAGGGGAGCGCCTGACCAATTTCCATCGGAGGGGTTGTCAGGAAGGGTGAGGGGAGAGTTGCGGTAGACGAATGGAATGCTCATGCGACCGCTGTTCACCCATTTACGGGCGGGCGGGAAGAAAGGGGTCAGCCGCAGGATAAGGCTCCCGGCGGAGGCGGCCCCATGGAGAAGACGGTGCCATGAACTTCATGGTGTTGAGGGTGACGCGCTGGTTCTCAGCCTGGGCGGCCCAGCGTTCGGTCTGATAGGTCTCGAGGAGAGAGGCGGAGGCAACCCCACTCAGGACCAAGGCTAATTTCCAGACAAGATTCTCAACATCCTGGACAGCGCTATTCAGGCCGCGAGCCCCGAAGGGAGCCACCAGGTGGGCGGCATCACCGAGAAAGAAAATGCGACCGTGAACAAGGCGGGTGAGCAAGCGCTGATGGAAGCGATAGTCGCTCAACCAGACGATCTCATAGGGAACATCGCCGATGAACGCCCGAATGCGGGAATCCATGCGGGCGGGGGTAGTTTCAAGGGCTACATCCGCGGCGCCGATCTGCCAGTCGATGCGCCAGATACCATCGGGTTGGGGATGGATGAGCACCGTCGGTCCGGGATGGGCAGGGTGGTTAAAGAAAAAACGGGGCTCGGGAGGAATGTCCAGGGAAGCACGCACGTCGGCGATGAGGAAGCGATCATCGAAGGTGCGGCCGGGGAAATCCAGGTTAAGCAACTTACGCAGGGTACTGCGGGCACCATCGCAAGCGAGGACATAAGGGGCAGAGATCTGGAGAGGTCCAGAGGGCGAATCCACATCCAATACTACGGAGGTGGGGGTTTGATCGAGGCCGGTAACGATATGGTTCCAGCGCAGGTCAATCAACGGCTGGTCTTTGATCCGGTCAAGAAGGAAACGCTCGACATAATACTGCTGGAGGTTCAGGAAGGAAGGTAATTCATCCTGGCGAGGGGAAGGAAAATTCTGAGTGTAGACTTCCTTTTCGTGGAAGTAGGTGTGGCGGCGCGACCAGGCGATGCCTTTGGAAAGCATGGCATCCGCAGCGCCGACCTTTTCCCAGACGGCCAAGGCACTGGAATGATAGGCGATGGCGCGAGAACCGGCGTCATGAAGAGTATCTTCATCGAGGAGAATTGAGGGAACGCCGTAGTGAGCCAGGTCGAGGGCGGCGGTCATGCCGGCGGGTCCGGCACCGACGATGACCACCGGCGGATCAGCGTTCATCGAGAGGCGTCCAACTCCGACTGAATGTGGCGGAGGAGACCGCCGGTATCATTGGTCACATTGACGAACTGGAAACCCTGGCGGATGCGCTCAGCGGCAGACTTGCCATTGGGGCAGAAAATGCCGAGGGGAAGGTGGTGCGACCGGGCCGATCCGATGATCCTTTCCAGAGCTTTCTGGAAGGCGGGGTGAGGAGTATCCGAGTAAGGGTCGAGGCCGAGCGAGATGGAGAGGTCGATGGGGCCGACGAAAACCAGGTCAATGCCCTTGACGCTGAAGATGGCATCCAGGTTCCCGAGAGCGGCTTCACTCTCGATCTGGATACCGATGAGGGTCTGTTCATTGGCGGTACGGAGATATTCACCCATGGTCTGGTCAAACGCCAGACCGGCATAGGCACTGCCGAAACTGCGCTGGCCCTGGGGTGGGAATTTAGCCCAGGCGACAACCTGTTCAGCTTCGGCGGGAGTGTTAATCATCGGAGCGATAATGCCATACGCGCCTGCGTCGAGGGCGCGCTTGATGTTTTCGACGGTCGATTGGGCGATGCGGACCAGCGGGGCGGGGCCATCCGCTTCGGCGATGGCAGCGACCATGAGGGAAAGAGTCTGAGCGTCGATGGGGGAGTGCTCGGCGTCGACGACCAGCCAGTCGAGAGGGAGGCGGGAGAGGAGGCGGGCGCTGAAAGGGCTGGGTATTCCCAGCCAGACGCCGCGGGCGGGCTGACCGGAGGTGAGAAGCTGCTTCAAATGATTGGTTTTCATAATGAGGTATTTTACTATTATATTTGCATCAAATTAGTCGAATTATTTGGGAAAGGGGAGAAATTACAGGTGATCAGGTAATAGTGAACAGGAATAAGGGCATGGTGATGGAGGATGGGAGGCATGGAATAAAAGTCACTTAATTCGCAATTCTCGCGGAACAAATCAAGGAATGGATGAATGATGGTGGAACACCAGGAATTGAATTGTTCGAGGAACAAAAGGAGGATCAATTCAGTTCCAGGGAGGAGTAAAGTATCTGATATTTCTGGGCCTACCAAGGGATTTGATGAGCCTGAGGAGAGTGAGGAAAAGGCCGGGTAAATAGGGTGGTATTTGTTCCTGAGGAACAAAGATGAAACATATGAGTGCTTAATTGTACGATCATAAATGAAAGTGGAGGAGGGGGTTATTGAGGTATGCATAGGAATCTGCAAGAGTAGATAAACAGCTCGTAGAGTTAATTGATGAACAATGAAAGATTTTTAAACATAAAGGCGCGAAAGACCAATCAGAGCCTTCACGCGCTTAGGTATATTATAGAACAAATGTTTTTATTCTTCAAGTGACTTTTGTCATCAATTATATGAAGGTAATTCCAGTCTCTTGGGCTAGAGAATAATAAACGTGAAAGAGGTGAATGAGCGAATAAGGCGAATATCGTGGTATTCGTAGATTCAATGGGGGAATGCCATTGTGAGGTATTCTTTGCCCTAGCAAGATCCCTATTTGGCGAGGAGATTGCCGGTTAAAGGCATACCCGCACGGGCAAGCTAATTGGACTTAGTAAGAGCAATTCAAGCTATTGTTTTATAACCACCTGAAAGTTTGGCAGGAAGGGATAAAAATGCATGACATCCTTGCCCGCCGGGGGATGAATCCCCCGGCTCAGAACTACCAAGCCCGCTAAAGCGGGCTGAAAGACAATTTTAATCGCCCGAATATGGGGTCGATAACTTCTTTACGAGCGCTGAACAGCATGGTATTGGAAAGTGTCAGGTGGCTAAGTACAAACACAAAAGTTATGAAAGATGAGCCCCGATGATTGACAATACTTTGTCCGGGGTTCGATTGAAACGGTTGAAGAAATCATAAGAAGCATCGATTAGCACCTTCACAGTCACAAAGAGTTCGCAATGCGTCACCTCTCGGCGAAAATGACGCCAGAGCATCTCGATCGGGTTCAGCCACGGGCTATAGGTGGGCAGATACAGCAACACTAAACGCCCGGCTGCCGACCGCAGAACAGCTTCCACTTCGCCATCCTGATGGGCAACGAAATTATCCCAAGCCACAAAAACCGTTCCCGCGGGGTGCTTTTCCAGTAAGGCTTGTAACAATTCAGCCACCTCCTGGCGGCGCTTATGCTTGCGGATCAAGACGACCGTCTCTCCAGTATGATAATTGACCGCACCCAAACCATAGTGGGCCTTGGGTTGGCCTGGGGTAGAGATCATCACCTGTTGCCCTTTCGGACTCCACATGGCTCGCAGGGTAGGCAGCCAACTAACGTTGAACTCGTCCGCATAATAGAACGCATCCCCGGCTTTCAAGCCGTCTCGGGTTTCCTCGATCTCCTTTTTTTGACCTGATATTCCGGATCCGGACTGCTGATCGTGTGTTGGGGCTGACTAAACACAATGCCTTCTTTGGCCAGTTCCCGGCGGACCGTTTCGTGGGAGACCCGGATCCCGGTCTCTTCGGCCAGATAATCCGCCAGGCGGCGGAGGGTCCACATCGAATATTCCAGCCCCAAACTGCGCGGCCTTCTCCGAACGGTTTCCGTCAAGCGCTTGCGGTAGTCTTCCGTCACCGTGGTGCTCCGGCCGGGCCGGGGTACGTCCATCAGTCCTTCGACCCCTTCGGCGAGGTAGCGCTTTAGCCAACGCAGAACGGTGATGTAGCTTTCACGCACGATTGGAGCGATTTCTTCGGCTTTCAGGCCTTGTTCAGCGGAGAGCAGCACCATTTGTGCCCACGTTCGATACCGAGGCGTGCTGGTTTTATGGTAAAGTTCTTCCAGCTTTGTGAGCTGTTCTTTGGTCATCGGTGGCACTTGTATTCGGTCCATGCCACCATTATACCTTTCATAATTTATGTGACTGTACTTAGTAGACTGTCAAGCATACTTTGATGGGTGAAATGGGATAATTCTGTCTCCAGCAAGGAGACAGAAATGGCCAAGAAGTATGTGGTGGACCTGAGCGAAGAAGAAATGAAGCATCTCAATGACATGTTCACGAGTGGGATCCAGCCAGTCCGGAAAATGACCCGGGCGCGGATCCTGCTGTGTGCCAATAAAGGTTGGACCGATGAACAAATCCAGGAAGCGTTGAATGCCAGTATTCCCACCATCGAACGAGTGCGTCGACGGTATGTCGAACATGGGCTGGAAGCCGCCTTGAGTCACCGTCGGTCGCGGCGTAAGTATCCGCGTCTTTTGGATGGGGTTCAAGAAGCTCATCTGATCGCTTTGGCCTGTCGGCAGCCGCCCAGGGGTTACAAGCGTTGGAGCCTGCGGTTGCTGGCCCGAGAGATGGTTCGGCTGGAATATGCGGAGGACGTCTCGCACGAGACCATTCGGCAGGTGTTGAAGGACAACGAGCTGAAGCCCTGGCTGCGGGAAGAGTGGTGTATTCCTCCGAAAAGCAGCACCGATTTCGTCTATTACATGGAAAATATCCTGGATCTTTATCAACGTCCGCTGGATTCTCGCTTTCCATTGGTCTGTTTTGATGAAACTCCGCAGCAATTGGTCCGCGAAACCCGCACTCCTTTGCCGATGATGCCTGGCAAGCCCGAATGCTATGACTATGAATACCAACGGGAAGGCACGGCCAATCTGTTCATGTTCTTTGCTCCCCTGCTGAACTGGCGGCATATCAAGGTGACCCATCAGAGAACCCAACGGGATTGGGCCCTGTGCATGCGTGACCTGACGGATGTGCATTTCCCGGAGGCCGAGCGGATTCTGGTCGTCGAAGATCAACTGAACACTCATGATCCAGCCTGCTTATACGATGTGTTCGAACCTGCCGAAGCCAAGCGGATCCTGGATCGCCTGGAATTTCACTACACTCCCAAACATGGGAGTTGGCTCAACATGGCCGAGATCGAGCTCAGTGTGTTGGACCGCCAATGTCTCGATCGGTATATCCCAAATACAGACATCTTGAGTGATGAAACCAATGCTTGGGAAACCGATCGTAACCAGAGCGGAGCAACGGTGGACTGGCGCTTCACGACTGCCGATGCACGTATCAAGCTAAAAAAACTCTACCCATCAATACATGGTTGACAGTCTACTAAGTACAGTCACATAAATTATGAAAGGTATAATGGTGGCATGGACCGAATACAAGTGCCACCGATGACCAAAGAACAGCTCACAAAGCTGGAAGAACTTTACCATAAAACCAGCACGCCTCGGTATCGAACGCGGGCACAAATGGTGCTGCTCTCCGCTGAACAAGGCCTGAAAGCCGAAGAAATCGCTCCAATCGTGCGTGAAAGCTACATCACCGTTCTGCGTTGGCTAAAGCGCTACCTCGCCGAAGGGGTCGAAGGACTGATGGACGTACCCCGGCCCGGCCGGAGCACCACGGTGACGGAAGACTACCGCAAGCGCTTGACGGAAACCGTTCGGAGAAGGCCGCGCAGCTTGGGGCTGGAATATTCGATGTGGACCCTCCGCCGCCTGGCGGATTATCTGGCCGAAGAGACCGGGATCCGGGTCTCCCACGAAACGGTCCGCCGGGAACTGGCCAAAGAAGATATTGTGTTTAGTCAGCCCCAACACACGATCAGCAGTCCGGATCCGGAATATCAGGTCAAAAAAAGGAGATCGAGGAAACCCGAGACGGCTTGAAAGCCGGGGATGTGTTCTATTATGCGGACGAGTTCAACGTTAGTTGGCTGCCTACCCTGCGAGCCATGTGGAGTCCGAAAGGGCAACAGGTGATGATCTCTACCCCAGGCCAACCCAAGGCCCATTATGGTTTGGGTGCGGTCAATTATCATACTGGAGAGACGGTCGTCTTGATCCGCAAGCATAAGCGCCGCCAGGAAGTGGCTGAGTTGCTGCAAGCCTTACTGGACAAGCATCCCACGGGAACGGTTTTTGTGGCTTGGGATAATTTCGTTGCCCATCAGGATGGCGAAGTGGAAGCTGTTCTGCGGTCGGCAGCCGGACGTTTAGTGTTGCTGTATTTGCCCACCTATAGCCCGTGGCTGAACCCGATCGAGATGCTCTGGCGTCATTTTCGCCGAGAAGTGACGCATTGCGAACTCTTTGAGACTGTTAAGGTGCTAATCGATGCTTCTTATGATTTCTTCAACCGTTTCAATCGAACCCCGGACAAAGTATTGTCAATCATCGGGGCTCATCTTTCATAACTTTTGTGTTTGTACTTAGCTACCGGACAGTTTGGTAGTTCGTGACAAAAGAAAGGTTGGTCAACCGGAATTCTCCACTAGAATAGTTTTGCGGAAACATTTCTAGGAACGGAGGACCCTCATGTCGACCAACCACCTCTATGATACATGGCTGCGGCGAATTTGTGAACTGCGACCGCACCAAAGAATTACTCAAATTCGGAACTTTGTCTGGCTGATGATCGGCATTTTTGAAAGTCATTCGGTCTATTTGAGCAAGGTCGCCGGCAAGATCCCCGGTTCGGCCAAGCTTCTTAGCTCCACCAAACGGTTGAGCCGCTTTTTGGAGAACCCGGCCATTCGGGTGCGGGAATGGTACCAGCCCATTGCGAAGCAGTGGTTGGAAGCTCAGGCGGAGGGTCTGGGAGAGATCCGGCTGATCGTGGATGGAACTCAGGTGGGTTTCTCGCATCAGTTACTCCTGGTCTCTCTGGCCTATCGAAAGCGAGCCATTCCGATTGCCTGGACCTGGGTCAAGTATGTCAAAGGTCACAGTGGCGCCTTCAAGCAATTGGCCCTGTTGAATTACGTCAGGACCCTTCTTCCGGCTGGAATTGCCGTTTTTCTGGTTGGAGACTGTGAATTTGGCTCGGTGGAGGTGCTGAAACAACTCGATTTGTGGCATTGGTTCTATGTCCTGCGGCAAAAGTCGGATACCTGTCTATGGTTCCGTTCTTCCAGTGAATGGAAGCCGTTCCGGAGTTTCATTCAAAAGCCGGGCCAAAGCTTCTGGTTAGGCCATGGCTACCTGACGGCCAAAGAGATCTATCCGACCAACCTGCTGGGGCATTGGGATCCGGGCGAAAAAGAGCCCTGGTGTCTGGCCACCAACCTGCCGGACCGAGAGATGACCTTGCGTTACTATCGCCGCCGGATGTGGTGTGAAGAACTGCATGGTGACCTGAAAAATCACGGCTTTGATTTGGAAAGTACGATGTTGCACAGTTTTGAAAAACTCTCCCGACTGACCCTGGCGGTGGCGTTCCTGTATGTTTGGCTCATGGCCGTCGGCGGTCGGACTATTCAGGAAGGTTGGCGTCACCTGGTCGATCGGCATGATCGCCGGGATTTGAGTATCTTCCAAATCGGCTTGCGCTTTATCGAAAGAAGGTTGACCAATGATCTTTCTGTCCAAGTTCCACTTATTTCTCACCTGTGACCTCAAAGTGTCAGGTGGCTAGTTATTTATCTATTGCCGTATAACATCCTAAAAGATTTAGGATGTTATACGGATTGCCTATAAGCTATTATGCAATCCGCATATACGCAAGTTAGGCATAGCTATATTGATTATTGGCTTATTTCTATTATGAACGCTACATGAAGCATGGGAACCATATGGAAGGCTATGGAACATGGATTAAATATGCATCCAATTTCTCTACTGGGAAGCAGACATTATTCGAATAGTAATTTAATTACCGTTCCAAGAAACGATATAGAATTTGCAAGGTAACTTGAATGAATTTGAGACTACGATTTGATATATTAATTCGATTTCTGATTCCTATATCGTTGTTATATTTGGCACTTCCATATCTTATATTCGTTGTGGGGTGGCTGAGATGGTACTTAGCACTCTTTTATGTGATTTTGATCATACTTTCATTGTATGTATGCATACAGAAAGCTGAAAGTTCTTATAGGCAAGGCCTGGATAAACCCGACCAAATATATTTTGACGGAAAGATTCTTATCCTGATTATAATTATCGGCACGTTGCTTCTTGGTATTTCAGGTGTAGGAGGCCTAGGGTATCAAGATACAGATTGGATAAAACACAATGCCATTTTAAAGGACTTGATTGAAAAACCCTGGCCGGTGATTTATCAATTGGATGGGATTAAACTACCCCTTGTCTATTACATTGCATTCTATTTACCCGCTGCACTTTTTGGAAAATTCGGTGGGTGGATTTTAGCAAATCAGATATTATTCGTGTGGAGCTTGATAGGGTTGATTCTGGCAATATTATGGTTTTTCGTGCTTATTCGTCGTGCATCCCCTGGTGTCCTTTTGCTATTTGTAATGTTTTCCGGTCTGGATGTTATTGGAGAATGGCTTGTCTCTCCAAGGGTTGTAGCTCTTAAACCTGAATATATGTTATATCTTAATTGGAAACATATTGAGATGTGGGCCATTGGATGGCAGTATAGCTCGAATACGACCCTGCTATTTTGGGTACCACATCAAGCTTTGGCAGGTTGGATATCTACGGGGATTTTGTTGTATTGTATTCTCTATTCTCATATAAAATCATATAGTATCTTTATTGTTAGCCTAACAATACTCTGGTCGCCATTTATTATGATTGGCTTAATTCCCTACTTGTTTTTAGAGTGCCTTATGGGATCTGGTTCGTTATCCAAACGTCTGAGTCAATATATTAGCTTACCCAATCTTTGTGGATTGGGTCTAATCGTAATAATTGGTTTTTATTACAGCTCCAATCTAGTCATGGCAGCACCATTCTCAGGTGTAAACACACCCCAAGGGTTTAGCTTGTCTTTTGCTCCCGATAATGAGACCAAAGTAATCGGTGCGATTTTGATATTAATATTCTGTTTATTGGAATTTGGTCTATACAGTATATTTATCATTGGCTCCAAAAAAGAAATGAATGATGAAGTCAAAAAAGTGTTTTATACGACACTCGCCTGTTTAATACTGAATTCCTCTCTACAGAATTGGAGGGCAAAATGATTTTGTGATGCGGGCCTCGATTCCAGCATTGTTTGTTTTATCTATCTTCCTTGGAAGAACATTGTATAGTCAATTTCCACCTCACTTCAAACGAATTTTACTAATCTTACTTATTTTAATTGGTTCAGTAACAGTATTGATCGAATTACGCCGACACATTCTTGGAATCTATAATGCGGGAACGCTAGAGCATATTCCACAGATAAATCAAGTAATGAGCATAAATGAGTGGGATTTTGCGACAAGCAAAGATGCAACTATATTATTACAGTACGTGGGAAATCCACAGGCTCCTTTTTTTGAGTTTATGGCAAGAAACCCTTGATTTAATGAACTGCAATTTTTCTACCTGTAAGAATAGGAATCAAGATAGACATCTAAACTGGAGTTTTGTATTACGAATACCAAAAAGCGGCCTAACATCGGCTAGCGGACAGCGGCTGCTCCGCGGCGCGCAGGTGCGATTTGCCAGAAATGTGCAATAATAGTTGTGGAGTCTTGCCTTGTCCTGCCGCTGCCGCGGAGCCATTCCGTTATCAAGATAAGTTCATTATGTAAAAAATACCTCGTGAAGGATTTGAACTTCAGACCGCTGGGTTAAAGGTTCATCTCCAATTCAATCATTTTTCCCCACTTTCTAGTTATCTCCAATCTTCCATAGTCAAAAACTGCACGCTCAGGATATCAACGCTTAGCCAAAACAAATCAAGATAATCATTCTAGGAGATAATTAATCTATGGCCGTATAAGATTCTAAACGATTTAGGATGTTATACGGACCGCCTATAAGCTGTTATACGATCTGCATATACGCGAGTTAGGCAGCCCATATATAACCCAGAAGAAGCCTTTCCAACCACATTTTGACGAGGAGCGATTTATGGGATATTGGTTAGTAATCATAATTGGTTTGATTGGTGGCGTAGCAGTAGGAATACAGTCCCCCATCGCTGGGGCAATGGGACAAAGAGTTGGTGGAACAGCAAGCAGTTTTATTATTCATCTCAGCGGAATGATCTTGTCGGGTATCCTCCTTTTTGTGCGCGGTGGAGAAAGGATCCAAGATTGGCGCACGTTGCCATGGTATATGTTGGGAGCTGGCATTTTCGGGTTGATTCTTTACCAGACGATAAATGTCACATTACCGCGCTTAGGCAGCACGATGATGATAACTCTCATAATCATTGGTCAATTGTTGGCTGGAATAATCATCGATCATTTTGGTTTGCTAGGGGTAGCCACTCGGCACATCGATGTTTCCCGTGTGATAGGTATTATTGCCTTACTGGTCGGTGGTTATTTGATTGCCAGATAGTTATAGGATTACAAAGGGTCTGCCTAACACCGGCTCCAGTCGGACAGCGGCTCTGCCGCTCCGCGCAGGCGCGATTTGCTAGAATATCAATAATAGTTGTGGCGTCTCGCCTGTCCCGCCGCTGCCGCTGAGCCATACCGTTGAAACTGTCGAAAAAGTATAAGAATGCGGTAAAACATAACTTTAGATGGTTATTTTAGAATAAAGGACCTGCGCCAGTTGTAAATATAAAAATATGTTTTCGACAGTCTCGTTAGGTCCTTGTTCCAAAACAAGTAAAGAAAGTTCAGTGAATATGGTTTTAGGGATACAAAAAAGACAGTGGATTCTAATTCTCCTTACGCTATCTCTGCCGCTCTTGCTGAATGTAATGGCAATACGGCAAGATGTTGGAACAGATTCAATACAAAAAATGTGGAATGGTTCCTATCCCCATCCTTTTACAGGATTCTTAGGTGGCTCATACAACCCATTACCTGGGATCCTCCTGAATTTACTGCTCCTTTCTGCGGCTCTGGGCTTGCTGGCTTGGCTAATGATTTTCATCTGTAATAAGGCATTTTTCCAGAAACAAAAGTTGATTGCAAGGCTTATCGAAACTGTTTTTGCAGCTTCACTTATCGCCAGAGTCTTTGTGATTGTTTCTGGCTTCTTGATGCCGTTAGTATGGTTGCCGAAATTTCACGATTACCTTCTTGGATTACCAGTCTCTCCATTTATGATCAACTGGAGTCGATGGTTAGTTCTCCCTGCAACGGTCGTAATATTATTATGTAATGCTGTTTTTTCTTCTGAGACTATGAAGAGACGTAAACCATCGAAAGTCGAATAATGCAGAAACGGGCCTACCAACTCCACCGGACGCTCGCTCTGCTCGCGCCGGTGCGCCAAGCCGTTGAAACTATCGAAAAAATATATGGGGATTCGCGTAAAAGGATAAGGTTCGGTATACTCCTGATAAGTATAAATTGTGGAGCAACCGATGGCCAAATACAAACCCTACAACTTCGACCAACTGGTTATGATCCCCATTTCGCTTGAGGATCAACTTGAACCTGGGACACTGGAATACACGATTAACGAATTGGTGGAGAAGAACATTGATCTATCGGTGTTCGAAGGGCGGTATCAAAACGATATCACCGGTGCGACGGCGATCAACCCCAAGGTTTTGCTCAAAGTGATCTTGTTCGCTTATTCCAGAGGGATGATCAGCTCGCGACAAATTGAGCGAGCCTGTGGTGAGAACATCCTCTTCATGGCGCTCAGCTGCGGCTATCGTCCAGATCACAGCACGATAGCCCATTTTGTGTCCTCCATGCAGAAGGAGATTGAGAATATCTTCAGCAATATTCTGCTGGTGTGTGCGGAGCTTGATCTGCTGGGTGGCACTCATTTCAGCCTGGACGGGGTGAAGCTATCCTCGAATGCTTCCAAGGAATGCAGTGGGACATTTAAGGAACTGAAGAGAAAACGAGACAGGCTGCAGGATAAACTACAGCAGGTGGTTGCAGAGCACATCCGGGCAGATACAGCGGAGAGGCCCGAGGCTGAAAGGCGCCAGAAGCAGGTGAAACGGCTGCAACATCAGGTGGAACGGTTGAGCGAGTTTCTGCAAGAGCAGAAGCCCAAAAAAGGTAGAGGCGGGAAAGAAATCCAGAGCAATGTGACCGATAACCAATCGGCGAAGATGCCTACCTCGCACGGGGTGATCCAAGGGTACAATGCTCAGGCTCTGGTGGACGCCGAGCATCAGATCATCGTGCATGCCGAAGCTTTCAGTTCCCAGGACCATGAGAACCTGGCGCCAATGATAGCGGGAGCGAAGAAAAACATGCAGGCGGTCGGTGAAGATGAGAACTATTTCGAAGGCAAACAGATCACCGCAGACAGCAATTATCACAGCTATACCAGCTTGGCCTTATGCAAGGCCGAGGGCCTGGACGCCTACATTCCCGACATCCAATTTCGCAAGCGCGACGAGCGCTTTGCCAGACAGCAAAGATTCAAAGACGGGATCCATCCCCGGCAGCGAGTCACAAAGCAAGAAAACAGGAAAGAAGGCTTTTTCACCAAAGCCGATTTCTTCTTTGATAAACCCAAACGAGCGTTTATCTGTCCGCATGGCAAGGTCTTGAGTTGCAATGCCCATGGCCATCGCATTCGCCATCGGGTGTATGACATATATCGCGCCCGACAGGAAGATTGTGCGAGTTGTCCGCTCAGGCTCAAGTGTTTGAGCAAGCCGCACATGCTGCGCAAGTACTTGGTGATACCGCCTGAAGGCCAAACGGCCACCTTGGTGGATGAAATGAAGGCCAAGATAAACTCTCCTCAAGGCAAGCTGATCTATGCCAGGCGCTTGGCTATCGTCGAGCCAGTCTTCGCCAATATACGCATTCAAAAAAGATTGGATCACTTTACTTTGCGCACCAAATCCAAGGTTGATGTGCAGTGGAAGTTATTTACCCTGGTGCATAATATCGGCAAAATCCACAAATATGGCCGGGGCAATTGAGTACGTTTTAATCGGAGACGAGTTCACCAAGCTGCGCACACGCTAATGGATTAGATATCTTAATAACAGTGCATTGAAATCTTGTGTTTGGATATAATCTGAGTAGTCAAATGGATGTTTTTCGACAGTCTCGTTAGGCGCTTCTTTGCAGAAAATTGCAGAATATGAAAACTGTTTCCAATTCCGCAAAAGTTCAACAATCCGCCATCTGGCTAGTGATGGCAATCATACTAGGCGGTTGTACACCGACTTCATTGCCAACTGGAATGTCTTTCCAGTTGGCAACCAGCACAGTAGCATCGACTCAAATTTCCACACCAGAGGGTAACGATCTACAAAGTAAAATAAAGTACTTGGTTGAAACAAATGGTAATTGTTCCTTGCCTTGTTGGTGGGGAATCACGCCGGGGAAAACAACCTGGGATGATGCAGAACCTTATATAGCTTCTTTTGCACTCAAAATCCCCCACGCTGTCTCAACAGGACAAAATGATCTGACTTTTTACCCTACCAAGTTTCCCAATCCAAATTCAAATTCTCTAGATGATTATCTTTTTGCTGAGATTGCAGTAAATAAATCTGGAATAATCGATTATATTTTTTCTTCTACTAATACCAGTTTAGCATCTATGCTAGCTAATAATGGTGTACCTTCTCAAATTTGGATCAATATTGTTACCATTGGCACGGGGGCATACACCATCGCTCTTTTTTATGACACGGGGGTGATGTTGGTTTACTATGGAACAAATTATGGTGGCAATAATCAATTCATTACCATCTGTTCTGAGGATCTGAGAAAAGCAAATTCTCAACTATGGGTTTGGAACTCCGCCACAATTCAGACATTTAAAAGCATTGGTAAATTTGGTGTGATTCCACCACAAACTCCTGATGATTGGTTCCGATCAATAAATGAAGTAAGCGATATGCAGCCAAAAACTTTTTATGATTATTATATTGACCCATCGACAACGCACTGTATCGAAACGCCACTATCTGACTGGCTCACATCCAAATAGAAGTTGGTATCACGGATAAGTGCGCCTAACACCGGCTCCACCTTTCCCCACTTTCTAGTTATCTCTAATCTTCCATAGTCAAAAACTGCACGCTCAGGGGTGTAGTATTTCTACAGCAGGAATAGAAATGACGATCAGGGAAACCGATCAGCTTTTCAGGCTACCTTTTATCGGGGAAAAGAGCGCTTTAGGCGAGGATGGAACAACCACAAGTAAAGCGGGGGAACAATAATCAGAACCAGCCCGAAAATCATCCAGGAGATGTGGCTGATATTCGGACGGCTAAGACCCACGCTGACTACATCGGTGGTCGGAAGCAGCAGCGTACCCGCAAAATCCATCAGTCCGTGAACCAGGATAGCTCCCAAGATGCTGCCGGTCCGCCAGCGAAGCAGAGCGAAAAGCAGGCCGTATAAAGCGGTCGCGAGGATGATCAATGGTCCGCCTCCCAAGTGCCATAAGCCGAAACAGATACTCGAACCCCAGATGGCCCAGCGTATGCCGCGCCACTCTTCAAAAGCCCGGTAGATGAGCCCACGGAATAAAAGCTCCTGGCCTACGCCAACCAGGGCGAAGTCGAAAACGAATTCGCCAACAAGGCGCAGTGGGCTGAGTTGAGGCTGCGGCAGGTTCCAATCGACAGATAAGATGACGAGAGACCGTCCGGCCACGATCGCCAGAGCGCAGGCCAGACCCAGCCAGAGACCTTTGAGGTTCACTCCCAGCTCATCCAGGGTCCAGCGGCGCAGGCCGATGAACAGGCTCCCGGCGATGGCGTAGAGGTCGGACAAAGAATTGGCGATCCACGCGCTGGTTCCTTCGACATTCGGCCACAACCACAGGTAAGCCGGTATTGCGGGCAGAAACATCACGACCACTTCCAGTAAAGCCGAGAGGCCAGGTGGGAGCTTTCTTTTCATGATAAACCTGCCTTTCATATCAAGCGATTCTCTCACTACAAGGAGGATTATACCTAATCACTTCGTGAGAGAAATACTTAGCATGAAAAATAAATATTCAGGCTCACTTTCTTTCGTTTTCCCCACTTTCTAGATATCTCTCATCCTCCAAAGTCAAAAACTGCACGCTCAAGATAACAATGCATATGATAAGCTATGTTTGAATCCGGATAAGATATGGAATTGTCCGGTTATACGGTATATTTGCAATATATCCACCCGTCAGGTCGCTTCCGGCACGTTTCCCTGTGGAAAACTGAACTCCAGTTGTTTTGGATGAAGAAGAGATGATGGAAGAACACATATTTGATAGCGGCACCGTAGCCATTAACTATGCCGAAGGGCCACCTAACGGCTTGCCTCTGGTCTTGCTACACGGAGGAGGTGCGTCCTGGCATTCCCTCCTGACAGTGATTCCTGACTTTATTCACACCTGGCACATCTACGCGCCAGATTTTCGCGGACATGGCCGGTCAGGGCGTGTGCCAGGCGCCTACCGATGGGTCGACTATGTTCAGGATACGACCGCGTTCTTACGTCATCACTTCTCGGAACCGGCCATTCTGTGGGGACAGTCATTTGGTGCCACCGTCGCTGTCGGTGTGGCGGCACAAGCACCTGATACTGTCCGCGCAATTGTGCTGGAAGATCCCTGGTTAGATCTACAAACGAGCGAGGATGAGATACAGCAGTTCTTACTCTATCGGCGGAATCTCATCGCCAGCTGTTCACTCCCTGGATGAGATGATCACGGCCCTGGCAAATGAGCCGGTCACGTTGCCAGGGCACGATGAACCAGTGCGGCGGGGAGAAGTGGAAGATGAGGCCGAGATCCAACTGGAGGCCGAGATGTTAATCCAGCTTGATCCGGAAGTGTACACATTCGGGTGGGATGGACGATTAGCGGAAGGCTATACACATGGAGGCTGTCCTGGAGCAAGTTGCCTGCCCGACACTATTATTGCAGGCAAACCCTGCGCTGGGGGGTCTCGTGGATGACGAACTGGCTGGCCATGCGATGGCACTCCTGCCACAGGGCACGTTGGTGAGCATCCCAGAGGCCCGGCATGACATCTACCGGTCACAGCCGATAGCGGCGCGTCAGGCGGCAGCACAATTTCTTGAGTCCCTGTGATAGGCAACGATCAGATAGATATAACCGCAAGTATAGAGATTTGTATCCAATTTGCTAATTATTCCCCACTTTCCAGTTATCTCTACTCTCCATAGTCAAATATCGCACGGACATATGGGCGGTTCACGAATCGCCCCTACAAAGCGGGTGGATGAGGTCAGGCAGGCTGCGTGCGGGACACGGGATGCAGGTAATGAGACTGCCAGGGAAGTGGCGTGTTAAAGAAAATCCTGGCAAGAATATAACGGCTGAAAGAACTGCTACAATCCCGCGAGCAGTTTAGACATTTCTTCTTCTTCGCCCTCCTGATTGGTAAAATACTCCGTGATGAAGTTGGAGCGGCGGAGACGGAGGGCCATGGGGGCGACGGCTTGCATATCCTCCGATGTGACCTTGCTGCGCCCATCGGCGGCAACATAGGCACGGGCGGCTTCGAACCAGGTGATCTCGGCGCGGAGACTGTCGATACCCATTTTCTGGACCAATTTGATGGCGGGCCGGGCGACTTTATCGGGCAATGCCACTTTGGGCAAGCGGAGGCGGGCGGACTGGATCTCCTCGGCGGCGGCAAGCATTTCGTCGGCGTAGGTGACGACCAGGCCGCGCGGATTGGCCAAATAGGCCTGAACCCGGCGATAGGCTTCCAGGCGACCGGCGGAATCATCCAGGCCGCGCACGATCACACGCAGGCCGAAGCGATCCATTATCTGGGGGCGAAGGCGGCCCTCCTCGGGGTTCATCGAACCAATGAGAACGAAACGGGCACGATAGGTGGCGGAGACAGGACCGCGCCGGACGGTATAGGAACCCTGGGCGGCGGCATCCAGGATGGCATCGACGATATCATCGGCGAGGAGATTGATCTCGTCTATATAGAGCAGGTTGCGGTCGGCCTGGGCCATGATGCCGCGGCGGATGCGGAGGCGCTCGTGGGTGACGGGAGCGCGATCATCAATACCACCAACCACATCCTCCAGGCGGGAGTTGAGGGGAAGTTCAATTAAACGGACACGATCGGAGGCTACCAGGGGGAGGCCTTCGGCATATTTTTTCGCACAATCAGGACAAACGGCGTCGATGCCGCCCGTCTCGATATCTTCGGGCAAACAGCCGTAATAACAAAGAGATCGTTCGACTTTCGGGAGGATATCCAGCAATGAGCGGACGGCGGTGGTCTTGGCCGTACCGCGCGGGCCGATGAGAAGAATCCCACCGATGGAGGGATTGACCAGCCCGAGCAGGAGGGCGAGCTTCATTTCGCGCTGACCGACAATGGCGAGGAAGGGGAAGGGGACGGGTTCAGCCAGGCCAGCTTCCTGGGGACCCGAAGTGGGGAGGCTCTTGCCGGAAACGTAATCGACCAGTTCGTTCAAGGAGCGAAATGGGTGGGCAATACGCTCTTTGGGTTCGCTTTGTTCCGAGTTTGTTTCCGGGGAGGCTTGGGGGATGTCCATGTCAGTTCTCCGAAAGATCAATTATCTCAGGCGAGGAGTTGCCTTTGGAATTTGGTTCGCTGACTAAAGCAGCAACCCTTCGCCTGCACTTTTTTTCACGGCGGTTTCGTCTCGACTGACCGGAACACACACCTAATGGAGCTTTCTCTTTCGTGACGCTCCGCTTCTCCTGGCGAAGGACGGCAGGACAGGCTCGGCCGCTAGCCGGAGGTGCTTTTCTGTGACAGGCGAGCCTGTTGACGCTGCCTGGCCGCGTCCATACGGGATTGTTCTTCAGGCGTCTCGGCTACCAGTGGAGGAACGCGGGTGGGTTTGCCTTGATCATCAATAGCCACGTAAACCAGGTAAGCAGTGTTCGTTTGAGTCCGCTCACCGGTGATGGGGTTCTCGGCGATCACATCCACTTCGATCTCCATCGAGGTATGGCCAGCGTAGGTGACTTCAGCCTCCAGAATAACGAGATCGCCAATACGGATGGGGTGTTTAAAAACCATGCGGTCAATGGCTACAGTGACCGTCTTATGGCGGGCATGGCGCATGGCTGTCAGCGCTCCGGCTTCATCCACCAGTTTCATGATCCAGCCACCATGGACATTGCCTTGAGTGTTGGCGTGTTCAGGCTGCATCAACTGGGCAATCTGAATGAAAGAAGAGCGGACAGTTTTTGGAGAATGATCATCAGGCATATTTACTCTCATGATGGATGGTGCTTGATTATTTGATATCCTCACGAAGTTCTCCCGCATCCAACGTATGGAGGCGTTCAGGCTCTTCCAGAAGTACATCAGTGACGCCGAAACGCAGGTCCGGCAGCATAGGAGGCAATGGAATGGTCCCTGAAACTTGCAGGCTTGGAGGACGGGCCGGCGGGGTTTTGCGCGGTTTCAGCGAGGCGGTGATGCGTTTGCGGATGATACGCGGTTCGGCGGTGAGCTCACCGACGTAAAAGCCGAGGACGGAATAGACCTGACGGTCGGCAGTGACCCACCCTATCCATTCGCCCATGCGATTGTGGAGGTGGGGATAGACAAGGAAAGCCTCTGCATCACCACGAGAGGTATATATGGGAACAATGGCGCGTTGATTGGACATACAATCTCCTGGATAACTTCCTCAATAATGCTTTACACCTGCCTGGCCGATGATCATCTTCAGGAAGCAGGCTGAAACCTGCACTTCAAGAGAACGACTGAAGTCGTTACTACTCAAGAAGCAGGTTGAAACCTGCCTCCCAGAGAACGACTAAAGTCGTTACTACTCAAGAAGCAGGTTGAAGCCTGCACTCCCAAAGAACGACTCAAATCGTTTCCACTTTCAAGAAGCAGGTTGAAACCTGCCTCCCAGAGAACGACTAAAGTCGTTACTACTCAAGAAGCAGGCTGAAGCCTGCACTCCCAGAGAACGACTGAAGTCGTTACTACATTTCAATCAACATCATTATACGTCCAATAGCGATTGACGAAGAAATTCCAGAGCATGACTACGAAAACTGCAATAGCAAGGGTGAGGTTCTTTCCTAAAAATTCAGGGGACAGGGGGAGGTTCAGGGATAACCCTTCGAAAAGCCTGCGAATGGGCTTTTCGAGGAAATGGAGAATGGGAAGGCGAATGACCAAGCCGGCTACATTGACTATGAAGAACATGAACAGCTGCCTGGCAATGGGACGTGAACGCGAATCCGGATAGGTCCAATAACGGTTCCAGATGAAATTGCTGATGATCGCACAGATGAAGGAAATCGTTCCGGCCAAGGTGAGGGTCATCCCGAACACTTTCGAGAACAAGTTCATGATCCCAAAATCCACGACTGCCCCAATGACACCGACGGCCAGGAATTTAAGGAAACGGGTGCGCTCCTGAGGGTTGGTCACCAGAATGGTCATGCAACCGCCATCTTCAGCTTGAAATAATCAATCGTACGAGATAACCCTTCTTCCAGGTTGATTTTCGGTTCCCAGCCAAGGAGGGAACGGGCACGGGTGATATCCGGACGGCGACGTTGGGGATCATCTCCGAGGCGGTTGCCGGGGTGGTAATCCAATCCAGCGGTATTGCCGGTGAGGCGATTGATCATTTCAGCAAATTCCAGGATGGAGGTCTCGGTGGGATTGCCAATATTGACCGGCAGGTGTTCGTCGGATTGGAGCAGACGGTAAATACCATCGATAAGATCATCCACATAGCAGAAAGAGCGAGTCTGGGAGCCGTCGCCATAGATGGTCAGGGGCTGGTGATGGATAGCCTGAGAAATAAAGTTTGGAACCACACGACCATCATCGATGCGCATGTTAGGGCCGTAAGTATTAAATATGCGGACTATGCGTGTATCCACAGAATGCGTATGATAATAGGCCATGGTCATGGCTTCGGCAAAGCGCTTAGCTTCATCATACATCGAACGAGGGCCAACCGGGTCCACGTGACCCCAATAAGTCTCTTTTTGAGGATGCTCAAGCGGGTCGCCATAGACTTCGGAGGTAGAGGCCAACAAGAAACAGGCGGATTGAGCCCGGCAGATACCCAGGCAATTATGAGTGCCCAATGCGCCGGCTTTCATGGTTTGTATAGGGAGGTTGGGGTAACCATAGGGAGATTTAGGGTTGGGGCTGGCCGGGGAGGCGAAATGCAGGACGGCATCCAATTTCGCCGGAGCTACAATGAATTCCGAAACATCCTGCTCGATAAAGGTGAAATTCCTGTTGCCAGCCAGGCGGGCGAGGTTTTTGGGGTCGCCCGTGATGAAGTTATCCAAGCCGACTACTTCGTGGCCTTCGGCAAGAAGCCGGTTACAAAGATGGGAACCGAGAAATCCGGCTGCGCCGGTGATTAGAACGCGCATTTTATTCTCCAGAAAGAAATAAGATCTTTCACCACTAAAAGGACACGAAGTGACACAAAGGGAAACAAGTAAGAGAAAGTTCAAAAAGGGGAGAAGACGAAATTACTTCCAGTCGATACGGCTGGTCAGGCCATCACCCGTCACTGGCTGGAGCAGGCCGCTGGCAGCATCCACGATCCAGAGGTTGCCTTCGTAAATTACACTGAGCAAATCTGCACCTGTGTCGAGCAATTTCGGCGCCCATACCGGAGTCTGTGGTTCAAGACCGGGCTGTCCTTCAGAGGGCAAGAGCAGCCGGGGATTTGACCCATCATTTGCCATGACCATCAAGCGGTAACGGCTCGTAGCCGACTGAGCGGGGAAAATAGCCTGCAAATAAGCCAAGAAATACGCGGGTCCGGAACCATTTTGGCGCAACGAGGAGGCGGCCGGATAAGCGAACATACCTGTCTGAGGAACGAGAACGGCATTTGAACGATCAGATATGGAGATCGTAGAAAGGTCGAAATTGGGGGATTCTTCAGGCAATACCAGGCCCGACGAGGCGGCATGGGTGACCGTGTATATGGTTTTACCATCGCTCCCCCAAGCCAAATCAGGAGTCCAGGCCCAATCGCCATGGGTATTAAACGGTGTAATAGGTAACAGGGAGGAGGTGCCGGTCTTGCCGCTGGTATCCACCAAGCCGACCCCATCAGCACGGGAATACGCCAGGCCACGCCCATCCGGCGACCAGGCGAACATCATGCCCCACCATCCATAAATACCGCCAGAGTTGGAGCCTAAAATTTCGAAGGTCCTGCCCGGTTTCCCATTCTCGAAAGCCAGCAGATGCACATCGTTATTGGCCTGCCAGCCCGGAGCCGTGGCGCGCGGTTCAACCGTAGAATATGCAATCTGGTAACCTTTGCCGGGCTGCCAATCTGCGAAGTGAACCACATTTGCCACGCCCAAGTTAACGGGAGGTAATAGACCGGTGGTGCTAACGACCCAGAGGGTATTTATTTGTTTTTCGGGCGGGAGGGTGGATTTGCGGGTGAAAAGCAACCACTTGCCATCCGGCGAAAGCGAGAAGATGTGCCCATCGAGATCGCCACTGGTGACAAGAGGCTTACGGTTGGAGGTGGAGGTTTCCATCACCCAGGCGTTACCGCCGGTCAGATAGGCAAGTTTACCGGGGATTGAGAGGGTTGCGAACGGCGACTGCACACCGATCATTACGATTTCCGGGACCGCCACTTCGAGGGTCGTTTCAGAGACGATCGATTGCCCAGTTTCCACGTCATTTTCGAAAATATGACGGATGGTGATTTCGTCCAATCCGTTCCTGCCGGCCTGCACGAGGCGGGTTTCACCGGAGGGAAGGGATTCGTTGCGCAACTCCTGCCGTTCGAATGGGACAATGACCTGCTGGGTCTCGAACTCTTCACGGACGCGGGTCACGACGATATCCGTTGAGGCGGTCAGATCGGTGAAACCAGGCGGATTGACACGATCCGTCTGCGAGAGACTTATTTTGGCTGCATCGAGGGCTTGCTGAACGGTGCTCCCTGAAGGTATCGTGACCGGTACAGTGGAGCCATCCACGACGATATTGACGAGGATATCAGTCTGTTGGGACGGAGTGGCCGTACAGGCAGCAAGGAAAATGGCAAGGATCAGGAGGAATGCCAACAGAGGCGGGTGCTTGCCGCGGCCCTGCGGCACTCTCCGAAGCGGCTGCGCAACAGGGATGGGAAGAGACGAGGAATCGGAATGTCTTGCGAAATAGTGGAAAATAAGGGAATAAACCTTGCCCATGAGTAAACTGGTATAATCCTAAGGCTATTTTGTCTGACCGACTATTGTCATTGTTCCATCTGCGATTGCGATGCTTTGCAAGCGGAAGCCAGTGGCAGCCGGACCGACAGCGCCGGTGTAGGCTTCCTGGATACTGGCGGTGATCGCATCTTTCAAGGCATTGGGGACGGGGAATGGACCAAAGTCGACGGAGGAAAGGGCGATCTTCAACTGGCCTTGCTCATCCACGCCAGCAGTTACAGCGACGTAAACAGTCGCCATAAGTTTCCCTCGTTGAACCGTCGCATACATTTGAATCTCACCGTTACGTAAATAAACCTGAGGATCGGTGAGAAGCAAATCAGGTCGTGACTGAAGCTTATAAACCAAATATGAGGTCAATTGAGCCTCAGTAAATGTGACCGTCAGTTGCCCGGAGGCGATCCCGGCAGCCTCGGCAGTCCCCAAGGCATATTGGAGGTCACCCACCGCTTCCGTCGAGACCGGGATGCGCTGAGATGGATAGGCAGGTCCGCCAACATTTATTGTACAAGCGATGATGGCCAGACCAATCACGATGAATCCGGCAAACAAAGATCGTTTACGAGCCTTCATAACACCTCTTTTATTACAGGAGTTATTATAGCATGAGCGAATTGGATAATCCCACGCCGCTGGATGTGCCGGCGGCCCTGGAGGCACTTTTATTTGTCTCGGCGGAACCGGTGGCGCCTTCAAGCCTGGCAACCGCGCTGGAAATTTCAGTTGCAGCAGTGGAACAGGGATTGAATCAATTGGAGGGTGAGCTGCAAACACGAGGCTTACGCCTCCAACGCCAGAGCGGACGAGTGCAACTGACCACCGCGGCAGAAATGGCCGAGACGATCGAACGCTTCCTCGGCCTGGAGGCGACCGCACGTTTGAGCAAGGCGGCCCTGGAAACCCTGGCCATCGTGGCATACCAACAACCGGTCACACGCCCCTATATCGAAGGGGTGCGGGGGGTCAGCAGTGATGGAGTGATGAAATCCTTACTTGGCAAGGGGTTGGTCCAGGAAGTGGGGCGGGCGGAAGGCCCGGGACGCCCAATTCTATATGGAACCTCCGCGGATTTTCTCCAGCATTTCGGATTGAATTCCCTGACAGAATTACCTGCCTTAAACCTGCCAGCACCAGAGGGTGAAAATGGCCATGATGTGGTCATGAAAGGTTGACATGGAAGAACGTTTACAAAAGATCCTGGCAAGAGCGGGATACGGTTCGCGGCGGAGTTGTGAGGAATTGATTTCCGCCGGGCGGGTGCGGGTCAATGGACAGGCGGTAGGATTGGGGGATAAGGCAGACGCGTCCAAGGATAAGATCACTTTAGATGGCAGACCTGTGACAGCGGCCGAGGAACTCATCTATGTGGCATTATACAAACCACGAGGTGTCATTTCCACCGTGTCCGATCCTGAGCTGAGACCGGCGGTACGCGACCTTGTTCCCTTGCCAGGAACGTTATATCCTGTTGGGAGGTTGGACTTTGATTCAGAAGGCCTGATCTTGATGACCAATGATGGAGACCTGGCCAACAAACTGACCCATCCTCGCTATGAACACGAAAAAGAATACCGCGTGCTGGTGGCAAGACATCCTGATCAGGAACAATTAAATACCTGGCGACGGGGAATGGTTCTGGAGGATGGGTTTCGCACCGGGCCGGCAGAGGTCTATGTAGAAGGCAAGTATGGGAAGGGGGCCTGGTTAAATGTCACTTTGAAAGAGGGGCACAAGCGCCAAATACGTGAAATGGGCATTCAAACCGGCCTACCGGTAGTACGAATCGTGCGGGTGCGGATGGGGGAACTGCGGTTGGGAGGCCTAAAACCGAGGGAATGGCGACGTCTCACCCAAGAGGAAGTGGACGCATTACGCAAACCCGCGGGAATGCAAACGCCCAAGGCTCCAATGAGAAAGGCAGCGTTCCGAGAAAAGCGAACGCCGAAGCCTACTCCCAGAAGACAAAAGACCGGCAGATGAAGCTGGTCTTTCTTATTATTATGTAACAGAGGGGATAACTTTTGCCAAGGACGGGAGGCAGGCTAACCTTTGCACCAAAAGATGTGCAGGGCAAGGAGCCTGCATTCCAAGATGGCAGGCTAAAGCCTGCACTCCAGGTTGGCAGGCTGACCCTTGCACAAAAGAAGTGCAGGGCAATGAGCCTGCACTCTAAAAAGTTCATGGCGGGCGCCTCAAACCCGGCCAGATACCCCCGGGGTCAGGTCATTTTAGACCGAACAAATGGGTGATCCAGTTCCCAGAAAAGTAACCGGCATAGGCAAACATCAACATCTTTAGGATCTTGCCGATTGCGCAAGCGATCAAGAATTTCCAGGGAGGCAATTTAAGCGCCCCAGAGGCCATACCCGCCAAGTCAAAAAGTGGGTTAGGAATGAATGCCAAAGCGACGATTGCCAGATAAGCAAGGTTTTGATGCCGGCGCATCCAATCGGTCAGACGTTGGTAGATGGCGACTTTTTCGACCACGCCTTGCCCACTAAAACCAGCCAGATAACCTGAAAATTCCCCAATGGCGGCACCCGCTCCCGCAGCAAAGGCTACGCCGATGGGATTAAAGATGGCACCCATGGCGGTTGTAAAGGCTACACCGGGCAATGGGACGATAATAGTCGCGTTGGCGGCGATTGAAATCAGAAAGATGCCAGCGTAGCCATATTCCTGCAGTTTCTTGACCTGGTCCCGGAACAGAAATAACACAACGATTAGAACAAGCACGCCCACCAGGGTAATTATTCGCAAGATGGTGAGGCGGCGCTTGTCGTTCTTGTTTGGTCCGGTCGTGGAGATTTGCCCGGGTTGCTGCAGTCCTTCTTCGGTTGCGCTTTGTCTACTCTGCAAAGTACGCACCTCTGTACTTCATTGTCCAAATGCAGGAGGCTTTAACCTCCAGAACGCCCACGGGTATTAGACTTCCTGAATCGTCACTTTATTCAACTTCACTGCCGGAGCACCGGTTTTCATCGGATCACGCGGCGGGATGGAAAGCAAGACATCCATGCCCTGGATTACCTGGCCGAAGATACTGTGTTTGCCATCCAGCCAGGGAGTGGGGACATGGGTAATGAAGAATTGAGATCCATTCGTGCCGGGGCCGGCATTCGCCATGGAAAACAGGCCGGGTTTATTATGTTTCAGGGACGGATGGAACTCATCAGCAAAGCGATAGCCGGGACCGCCAGTGCCCGTACCGATTGGGTCACCGCCCTGGGCCATAAAATCCGCGATCACACGGTGGAAAATGGTGCCGTCATAAAAGCCTTCCTGCGCCAGAAAGACGAAATTATTCACCGTTTTGGGCGTCTTATCGGCAAAAAGTTCGAGAACAATCACCCCTTTATCTGTTTCGAGGGTGGCAGTGTATTTCTTTTTCGGGTCAATCTTCATTTCGGGGGGTTTATTCCATTGTTTCATTTTTTATCCTTTAGATAGATTTTTGGAAAAGGGTTAGAACTTACCACCATGGGCAAGAAGTTGCGCCAAGGAATGAGGTAAGATTTTACAGTTGGGAGAGCATGGTCTCGACACGAGCCACGACCATATCCAGTGCGGCGGTGTTGAAGCCACCTTCCGGAATGATCACGTCAGCATAGCGCTTGGACGGTTCAACGAACTCCAGGTGCATGGGGCGGACGGTGGACTGGTATTGTTTGATAACCGATTCAGTGGTCCGGCCGCGTTCGGTTATATCCCGCTGAAGGCGACGGATGAAGCGAATATCGGAGTCGGTATCGACGAAAATCTTGACATCGAATAACTGTCTTAATTCCGGTTCAGCAAAAATCAGAATCCCTTCCACCAGGATGACCGGCCGCGGCTGGACCACAAACGTCTTCTCGGTCCGGCTATGAGTGGAAAAATCGTAGATGGGCACATCGATTTTCTGCCCATCTTTGAGGAGGAGGATATGCCGGATGAGCAGTTCGTTATCCAAAGAGTTGGGGTGGTCGAAATTGACCTCAACCCTTTGGGTCAGAGGCAAGCCGCTGAGGTCCTTATAATAAGCGTCGTGCTGGAGAAAAGATATCCGGTCAGGGCCAACCCTTTGGAGAATGGACTGGGCGACAGTGGTCTTTCCAGACCCGGAACCGCCGGCAATGCCAATGACGAGGTGGGAATTCCGTTCGGGCATGAATTGATTATACCTGAAGAGGTCCGATAACAACCGGCAGGGAAATCCTTTCTACAATTGTTACATTGGAAAATGGAAGACAAGAAAAAGATAAGTGCCAAGCACAAGAAAATGTGAGGCACGTATTCAGAGCCACCAAAGAGATTTGAACTCTTGACCTGGCGTTTACGAAACGTCTGCTCTACCGACTGAGCTATGGTGGCGATTGTTCAGCGGCGGGATTATATCAGTAATCTTTACAATCAGGCAAGTTTTACTACCTTGACAATGTCACATGAAAGATTTTTTCCACGACGCCCACACAGGGACACGAAGGAAAGGTTGTTTTTGGCTACTCAGCTGATATTTATGAGCTTTGGACGGTTTTTTGGTCATAAATTTGCCTTGAGTACTGAAATGTGACATTGTCGAACTACTTACTGCAAATAAAGCCAAAAAACATGACCTTTGAGCCTGAGGCGATTTTGCACGAATAGTCTTTCGCGATATACTAACGCCATGTTAAATATAGCCATGCTTTCTTACCATACCTGTCCGTTGGCAACACTGGGAGGAAAAGATACGGGCGGGATGAATGTCTACGTACGTGACTTGACCATAGAGCTAGGACGAATGTGTATCCATGTGGATGTATTTACTCGTTCCCAAGATGAGCATGTCCCGCATGTTTTGCACGATCTGGGATATGGAAACCGGGTGGTGCATGTACCCGCCGGACCGGAAGTCCCTTTGCCAAAGCGGGAACTTGCCAAGCATATCCCGCAGTTCGTGGAGGGAATCAAGGCATTCGCGGCGGAAAAGGGGATCCATTACGACCTCATCCACAGCCATTATTGGATGTCGGGTATCGCGGCGGAAGCGCTTTCAGATACATGGGGAGGCACACCCATCATCCAAATGTTCCATACCCTGGGAGAGATGAAAAACCGGGTGGCCCGAAGCGAAGCAGAAAAGGAAGGGGAATACCGATTAGAAGGCGAGCGGCGCGTGTTGGGACGGGCTGACCGTATTATCGCAGCCACACCGGCAGAACAAGCCCAGCTCGAGTGGCTTTACAAGGCGAATGCGCGCAAGGTGGTCGTCATCCCACCGGGCGTAGATACGGACCATTTCTATCCCATCCCCGTGGATGAGGCCCGCCAATTCATCGGGCTCTCACCAGATGCGCGAATGATCCTTTTCGTCGGGCGGATCGAGCCGCTAAAAGGCCTGGATACTCTCATTAAAGCAGTTGCCTGCTTGCGGGTGAAGGACCTGGCAGAGCCAGTCCATTTGGCAGTGATTGGCGGCGACCCGGACGTGCCACCGGAAGAAATGACCGCTGAAATGTGCCGTATCCAGAAAATGTGTGATGACCTCACCGTAGGAAAAATG
Organism: uncultured Chloroflexia bacterium; assembly: GCA_963831885.1. Taxonomy (GTDB): domain Bacteria; phylum Chloroflexota; class Anaerolineae; order Anaerolineales; family Villigracilaceae; genus UBA877. The sequence continues at coordinate 731,721 of CAWHSJ010000011.1, forward strand.
GTGGCATTCCTGGGGCGGCAACGCCAGGACACCCTGCCATATTATTATTCAGCCGCTGATGTAGTGGTGATGCCATCTCATTATGAATCTTTTGGGATGGTGGCACTGGAAGCCATGGCATGCGGCACGCCAGTGATCGCCTCACAGGTGGGAGGATTAGCGTTCCTGGTACAGGACGGGGTGACCGGCTACTTTGTGACAGACGGAGATGACGAGGCTTTATGCCAAAAACTCAGCGCGCTCCTGGGGGATGCATCCCTGCGCAAGACTCTTGGCAGGAACGCGGCCGAATATGCCAAAGATTATGCCTGGGATAAGATCGCAAACAAGATCGTAGCTGTTTACCAAGAACAGGCGAAAAGGATACTAAAAATCAGGCCTGTAGGGGAAGCTTTGTAAAGCGGCACTCACTGCAAAAGAGAGCCCTTCATTACGAGGGACATTTAGAATCTTATAGTGATAATAATAGAATCTACTGGGCTAATTCCTTCAGGCAATCGGCAACGCGAGCAGCGGTATGTCCATCCCACAGGGGGATAGGCTGGCCCTTTTTGTAATTTCCCGAGAGAACGGCTTCAAAAGCGTTGCGGATCAGACCTTCATCATTCCCGACAATAGTAGACGTGCCTAGTTCGACGGTGACAGGACGCTCGGTGTTGGGACGCAGAGTCAGGCAGGGGATACCCAGGCAACTGGTCTCTTCCTGGATACCACCTGAATCGGTCAGCACCAACCTGGCCTGGCCCTGCAGGCATAATGAGTCCAAATAGTCCACCGGCTCGACCAGGAGGAAACTGGCAGGGGGCTTATAACCAAACAGTTCCATTTGTTTCTTCGTGCGTGGATGGACGGGGAAAACGAAGGGGAGTCTGCGAGAAAGATCACAAAATAAATCAAGAAGACGCTTCAAAGTAGCCGGATCATCCACATTAAATGGGCGGTGGAGTGTCAAGAAGGCATATCCGCCCGGATCAAGGCCCAGGCGGACAGCAGTATTTTTCTCAAGCGCTTTCGGACGCATGCTGACGAGAGTGTCGATCATGATATTCCCGACCAAGCGCACTTTCTGGTCTGGAATCCCTTCCTGTTTCAAATGCACAAGACCAGAGTTTTCAGAGACCAGCAAAAGGTCCGAAAGGGAATCTGTTACGAGGCGGTTGATCTCCTCAGGCATGGTGCGATCAAAACTACGCAGCCCAGCTTCCACATGAACAACCGGGATGAGTCGCTTGACTGCAGCGAGAGAACAGGCCAGAGTGCTATTTACGTCCCCAAAGACGACAACCGCGCGAGGGGGGTTTTCCGATAAAAGATTGTCGAACCGTTCCAGAATTCGGGCTGTCTGAATGTTTTGCTCGCCCGAGCCGACTTCTAGATTTATATCAGGCTCGGGAATGTTGAGAACGTCAAAGAATGCCTGCGACATGGCATAGTCATAATGCTGACCCGTATGAACGATCTTGAAAGGCACGTCTTGACGTAGATTTAATTCCCAGACCAGCGGAGCCAATTTAATGAAATTGGGACGCGCACCGGCAACAAGGAAGATTGGTTGTGGATGATTTTGCATTTACTGCTTCTTGCGAAAATATCTGAAATTAATCCAAGTGAATCGCCCGTAAATCGAGGATGGCTGGTTTAGGTATTTACACAGTGCTCTGTAATTTCACGAACAGTACGATTTTTTATCAAACCCGAATTATTATACCAGTTGAAAAAAACCTTCATGCCAATGAGAATTCTGAGGTCTATTGGGGACACATACCTACCCCACCTGCGTCAGCCATTTGTGCCGGGATACGACCTGTGTCGATAGTTGGCAGAAAGTTCTTGATCTCAAGGTCAACAATTTACAGAAAAAAGCCCCGGCAGACAGCCGAGGCAGTGAATAAGAAATGGGTAATACTCTTTATTTTTTCATTACATTCCCAGAGTGTCGAAGGTTTCGTAGACCGAAATCCTGGCACCATCTTTCAAGATCGGGCAGGTCTTGGCCATGGAGACGGCCGCCTCAAGAGAATCCGCCTGGATAATGGAATAGCCGGAAGGCATGCAATCGTCCGATGTTTCCCTGATCATTCCATCGCTGGTAATGCTCTTGGCTTTTGGAGCGAATGGATTTCCCGCGTCCACCAGTGCATTACCGATCCTGCCATACCAAGCTTCCCAGGCTTTTAGGATTTCATCCTGATCAGTTTCACTTTCGGGCATCCGTCCACCAGTATAGAGCATTACGTAATTCGTCCTCATTTTCGTTTTCTCCTTTTGGTGAATAAATGGGTATATTGTACCCATATTATCTTATTACAGGAGAGACGTCAAGAAAAGGATTAAGCTTATAGATAGGAAATTTGGGGGGGTTCTATTGAAGCAACAAACTGGCCTACCCTTTCAGACCCTATTTAATCAGGTGGCCTGTCCTTCATTCTACGCCGCCTCACCCCATTGGGTTACGCTTACGAGCCTAGCAACACAGCGGTCCCAAGGGGGTGGGGAAGGTTGGTTTTACCAACTTGAAAGTTATTGAACAAAACCGGTATTCTTATTCTGCTTCTTTTCGTTCTTTTGCTTACGCTTTTCCTTTTGAGTAAGCTTAGGTTTTTTTCGATCTTCTCTCTTGGCTTTATCTTTGCTTCCCTTTTCGCCCATAGCGGTTTCTCCTTATTGTAAAATGCGGTGGGTGAGATAATATTGCCGGGTATGTTTTGGTGGTTACAGCTTAATGTAAAAGAGTTATTCCTTTATCTTCATATAAAAAAGGGTTGAACCGTCAATCTCCTGGGTGCGCATCTGGAAAAACTCTTTGTAGCTAGCAATCAAACGAGAGAGCTGGCGATGCCCATAGGAGCGTGGGTCAAAGGCGGGATCGAGCTGGTAGAGGGCATTGCCCAAATGATCCAGTCTTGACCAGCCATCTTCCTGGGCGGACATTTCATAGGCCTGCCGAATCAGAGACATGGCCTCCGGTTCCTGTTCCGGTTCCGGCTCAACTTCCGGGGCTACACTCTTATTGGCGGTATCTTTGGGTTTGTTATTTACTTTGCGAGGGGTCCGGGGGCGGACAACCTTTTGGTCAGAGACCAGATTCTCGGTATAAACAAATACATCGCAAGCATTGACAAATGGTTTGGGAGTCTTCTTTGCACCCAGGCCCATGACAAAAACACCAGACTCGCGGATGCGGGTTGCCAGGCGGGTGTAATCACTATCCGAGGAGGCCAGACAAAAGCCATCCACTACTCCGGTGTGAAGCAGGTCCATGGCGTCAATAATCATGGCACTATCGGTGGCATTTTTGCCGATGGTGTAGCGAAATTGCTGCACCGGCTGAACTGCATGGAAGTTGAGCACATCCTTCCAGGAATTCATATTTGAAGTGGTCCAATCGCCATAGATGCGACGGACAGTAACCTGCCCATATTTACCAGCCTCCACCAGCATTTTAGGAAGCAGGTTGGCCTGAGCATTGTCACCATCAATCAGAATGGCAATTTTTTGCCTAGACTGGGAAGAGAATTGTTCTTCTGAGAGCATATTTCATTGTCCTAACTTAATATATTTGAGAAAAATTAGTATCATTTTATCTATTATAAGCGGTTTCTTAATAGCATTTGAAAGAATAAAAGAGGATCATGGAACGGGTTCAATGCGGCCAACTTTGGAGGGTACCCAGCCCGGCAGGCCTACCTCACGGCAGCTGGAACGTGATATTGAAGCGTTAAACCCTTCATTTGTGGCGACATCCACTTTGATAGTGGTATCCTGTTTAAAGCCAGTATCGACGGTAAGTTTTAAGGCTACCTGATGATGGGATGGAAGGGAGGGGATGCAACTGGTCTTATCCGGATGCAAACGGCCTTCATCAGACGCCGATAAAGTGGCACAGATATTCGTCAGATCATTCCCTGTTTTATTACGAATGAGGGGATACGCATTGGTCACCTCTCCCATCCCGTGAGTTATATCGAGACTGGTATTGCAGCCGAGTATGTCCAATTCCAAGGCCAGAGGCTGGGTGGAAGAAGGTTGAGACGTGAAGGTTGGAGTTATTGTCAAAGATGGCTGCAGAAGGTGAAGGTGTAATGAGACCTGCAGGCGTGGCAGACGATATTAAAGGAGGGAGTAGGGGATAAAATTGCGGGTAAAGGTGAAGGCGAGACATGCGGCGTGGTCACTGATAAAGGTATTTTTATGCCGCTACAAGATACCAGAAGGAAAATAGATACCGTTAGTAGACCACTTTTTAACATTTTTCCTCCATTATTGCTATTGTAGCGGAAATTTCCGGAAAAACAAAGTTGATTTATGTGACGATGTGAAGAAAATTCGGCTATTTATAAATGCCGTCCTGGTTGTCGATGTTTATGTTTGAATCCATTTACTTCTTCTCATGCTATACTTATGCATACCCAAATGGCAACCAAGCGATATGGCTAAAGATTCCAAGGATCATACAGCCCGGCAGCAAGCAGAAGCTGCATTAAAAGAAAGCGATGAGAAATTCCGTATATTTGCGGACATGACCGCTTCCTCGATTTTCATCATCCAGGGGAAGCGGATCAAGTATGCCAATCCTGCAATGGAGGTCATGAGCGGGTATTCGAAGCAGGAACTCATGAAAATGAATTATATTGATTTGTTTCCTGCGGAAAAGAACGCCACTTTTATTGATTGGGTGGCGAGAGTACAAAGCGGGGAAATTAAGACTTCTCGCGGCGAGTTCAGTCTCATTTCAAAGGGTGGTGATGAACGCTGGATCGATCTGGCAGTCACCGTAATTAACTATGAAGGAAAACCGTCTGCATTTGGGGCAGCATTCGACATCACCGAACGGAAACGAGCAGAAGTCCTGCAGGACGCAGTCTATCGAATTGCGCAAGCTGCCGACCGGTCCAAGCGGCTGGATGACCTTTTTCCGGCTGTCCACGCCATTATTGCAGAAGTAATGCCGGCCAATAATTTCTACATTGCCCTCAAAGATACCGAAGCAGACTTAATATTATTCCCTTATTGCGTGGATGATTTCGACAAGGAAGTTTATCCTCAAAAGCCGGGTAAAGGATTGACAGAATATGTCATGAATACCGGCGAATCCCTTTTATGCAATATGGAGAAACACGAACAATTAGAGCGCGCCGGTGAAATTGAACTGGTGGGAACCCAATCTCCGATCTGGCTGGGAGTCCCGCTTTCAATTGACGGGAATGTCATTGGAGTGATGGCCGTGCAAGATTACAACGACCCCATGGCGTTTGGCGTGCGGGAACAACGCATCCTCGAATTTGTCTCATCGCAAGTAGCGATGGTGATCACACGCAAACGGGCCGAAGATACCCTGCGTGAAAATGAGGTCCGACTACGCCGGCGGGCGGACGAGTTATCGGCACTTTATGAAATCACCCGTGAGATTTCCACACAGCGGGATACCAAGAACCTCTTGCAGACCATAGTAGACCGGGCAGCGTTGTTATTAAACGCAGTTGGTGGCTCTATTTTTCTGTGTGACAATGAACATGATGAGCTGGAAATGAAGGTGGCTCATGGCTATCAGGGATTTGTCGGGATAAAGGTCTCGTTACAGGAGGGATTAGCCGGACAAGTAGCGCAGATGCTGCAGCCAAAGGCTGTAGAGGATTACCGCCTGTGGGAAAACCGTTCGGACAAATATAATACTGTACCCATTACAGCCAAAATGGCCGCGCCAATGCTTTATGGCGGGGAACTTGTGGGGGTTTTGACTGTATATGAAGTGGACATGGGAAGCGGTGTGCCGATCCGAAAGTACACAGCTTCTGAAATGGAGCAGCTTACATTTTTTGCGGGTTCAGCGGCTATTGCTGTTCATAATATGCGCCTGTTCGATGAGACGAGGCAACGCCTGGTTGAGCTGGAGTTGCTGTACCAGGCCAGCCTTTCATCCGTGCAGATCCATAGTTTACACGCGGTTGCACAAAGGATCGTCGATGCCCTTGAACATCTACTCGATTGGAGAGGCTCCATCTGGCTTATCGAAGACCGGCGACCGGTGCTATTGGCCCATAGTCCGATGGGATTAACGGGTGAACCACTGAAGGAATTGCTGGAGAAGTCCGGTAAATTTATCTCTTCATTTGATACGGGAATCATCGGCTGGGTATGCAAGAATGGCCGGGCACTTCGAACCGGCAATGCAAAGAATAATCCCCATTATGTCGAGGGATGGCCCGAGGTAAATTCGGAGTTGTGTGTGCCTCTCAAAATTGGGGGAAAGACGATTGGATGTATCAATGTTGAAAGCGTCGCCCGCGATGCTTTCGGCGAACATGATGAACGATTGCTGAATACCCTGGCAAATCAAGCGGCTGTAGGAATTGAAAATGCTCGTTTATTTGAAGAAACACAACGGCGCGCAGTCCGCCAGGTGGCTTTAAATGCAATCATCAGCGCATCGGCGCGTTTTGGGACAAGCCTGGATGAAATCCTCAATATTGCTTTGGAGCAAACCCTCAAGGCCTTGAGTTTAGATATGGGGGCGATCTGGTTATCCTGGTCACCGAGGAGCGTTCAACGAATTGTATCGAGAGGATCACCGCCATCAATTAATGCCATGATGGCAAATGCAGTCGTCTCGGGCGATATTTCACTGGCGCGTACACTTGTCGTAAATGATTGGCATAACACCAAGCATGGTTTTTCCAGTATGTTTTTGGCGATCGGAATCAATTCGACCATCGTGGTGCCATTACTCTCAAACGAGAAACGGATAGGTGGATTATCGGTCTCTTCCTCCGATGTCAAAAGGTGGACGATGGAAGAGATTGCTTTGGTGGAGGCGATTGGACGAGAGGTAGGCCTCGCAGCCGAAAGGGCCAAGCTTTTTGAAGAGACGACCAACCGGATCAATGAATTGGAGGCCGTAAATAAAGTCTCCACGTCTATGCGATTGGCACAATCGTTAGAAGGAATGCTGCCACAATTCGTAGATGAAACGTTGAGAGTTTTAGATACAGAAACCGGAGGCATCTGGTTATATGACTTAAAGGAAGACCGTTTACGCCAGATGATCGGCCGCGGGTGGTGTTTGAAAGCCGCGCAACTTGAATTAGGACGAGGGGAAAACCTGCTTGGAAGTGTTCTAACCACCGGCGATGTTTATTATTCCAATGATGTGGCGGCGGATCCACTGATATTACCGGAATTTCGCCAAATAGTGCCCAGCGGCTGGAGCGCAATCTGTGTGCCGTTAAGGACCGAACAAGTAACGATAGGGGTGTTAATGGTCTTTGCCGCATCCCCACACGAATTCTCCGGCGAAGATGGGCGGTTGCTGGTAACGTTGTCCGAAATTGCAGGGAATGCCATCACCCGTATGCGGCTGAATGAGCAGACCCTGCAGCATGCGGCAGAATTAGAGACGCGCGTGGCGGCGCGAACCGCCGAGCTTCAAGAGGCATTAAAGAATGCCCAAGCGGCCGACCGGTTGAAATCCGAGTTCATTGCGAATGTGAACCATGAATTACGAACGCCATTGACCAACCTGATCCTTTATTATCAAATGCTGAGAGCACAGCCTACCGTAAAGACAGAAAGCCGCCTGGACGTGATCGGGCGCGAACTCCAGCGACTGCGCGGCCTGATCGAAGAATTGCTTAACCTTTCCCGGCTGGACCTCGGGCAAGTGACATTCCATTCTTCCCGATGTGACCTGAGCGGATTAGTCCAAACCCTCGTAAATGACCGCCAGGCGTTAGCAGAATCGCACGGATTGACGCTATTGACAGATTTTCAACCAGACCTTGAGCCCGTTACCCTGGATGAGCCAACGATGGTGCAAGCCATATCGAATTTACTGACAAATGCCTTGAACTATACACCTGCCGGAGGAAAGGTCCTGGTCAGAACGATGAAATCCCCTGTGCGTAGTGATGGCGAGTATGAAGTTGGCCTAAGCGTGGAGGATACAGGCCCCGGGATCAGCAACGAGGATATGCCCCACGTTTTTGAGAGATTTTATCGAGGAAAGACCGGACGGAAATCCGGAGCGCCGGGAACGGGACTCGGGCTGGCGATTGTGAAACAAGTCGTGGAAGGGCATCACGGGCGGATCGAGGTGGGGACAGGCGCGGATGGCAAGGGAACGGTGTTTACCATCTGGCTGCCGGTGAAAAACCAGTACGGGACCATTTGATTGATCCCGTGTATGCACCCATGACTGGGTATTACAGGTGCCCCTGACGGGGTACAGGTGCCCTCGGCGAGATTCGAACTCGCAACCACTGGATTCGAAGTCCATTACTCTATCCGTTGAGCTACGGGGGCAGGCGCAGAAATTATACCCGAATTTCGGCCTTGCCCCAATCAGAGGCGCATGTTATAATCTCGCCCCGCGCCACAAAACAGCAGACTATTTGTTAAGGAAGATGTACGATGATTGATTTGAATAAAAACTTCAATACGACAAAAAACGAGAATATTCCCACCCTCAGCCCCGGCGACCAGGTAAGCGTGCATGTGCTTATCAAGGAAGGCGATCGGGAGCGCATCCAGGAATTCAAGGGCACGGTCATCCGCACCCGCAAAGGCGGGAATAACGCCAATTTCACCGTCCGCCGGACTGCCTCCAATGGGATCGGCGTGGAACGAACCTTCCTGATGGTTTCACCCACGGATCAGCAAGGTGGTGGTGGAACGCCACACGCATGTCCGCAGGGCACAGTTGTATTTTCTGCGGGGTTTGACGGGCAAGAAAGCTCATCTGAAGCAAAAATTCGAGTGATTTCCAAAATCGTTTACAATCAAAGGGTGCAGAGAACCATCTGCGCCCTTTTTTGTCTTATTAATGGCGACATTCCTTAAGAGTAACGGCTCAGCCAGGAAACCGCTTTAGGAGAAAAATTGGAATCCCCCATCATTGGCGTAACTACTTATCTCGGTAAAAATGATAAAGGCTATCCTATTGTGGCCCTGCTAAAGGCCTATGTGGACGCGCTGGTAGAGGCCGGGGGAATACCGGTATTGATCCCTGCCTCCTTGACCGAAGAAGGCCGCCTAACGCTATTCACACGGTTGGACGGTATCCTTTTTACGGGCGGAGGCGATATAGCACTGGAATATTTCGATGGCGAGCCCCACTCACGAGTCGATGGAGTGGACAGAGAACGGGATGAGCTTGAATTTTTTATGCTACGAACGGCTGCACAAAAGGAGAAGCCCTTCCTGGGGATCTGCCGGGGTTTTCAAGTGGTCAATGTAGCGCTGGGCGGCACACTCTATACCCATATCGCAGACCAGAAACCTGAGGCGTTGAAACACGATTATTACCCTGATTATCCCCGCACTTTGCTGGCGCATCCGGTCAAGGTGGATAAAGACACTCACCTGGCTGAAATTCTAGGAGAGACGGAGCTTTCGGTCAACAGCCTGCACCACCAGGGAGCGAAGGCGATACCCGCAGAGCTCAAGCCGGTCGCTTATGCTCCAGACGGCCTGGTGGAAGCGGTAGAACTGCCCCATCACCCATTCGGCATAGCAGTCCAATGGCACCCGGAATGGATGACAGACCAACCTTCCACTCGGCGGTTATTCCGGGCTTTTGTGGAAGCGGCGGCAAGGACTGGAAAACCATCGTGAATAATAACAGGCCCATCGGTTTATTCGATTCGGGGGTGGGAGGACTATCGGTCTATAAAGTCATGCGATCGCAATTGCCGGATGAATTGATCGTCTATTTTGCCGACCAGAAACACGTTCCTTACGGACCCCGCCCGATGGAGGAAGTGCGGAAATTCTCGGAGGCGATCACCCGTTTCCTGCTGGAGCGAAAAGCGAAACTCATTGTCGTAGCATGCAACGCCGCTTCTGCGGCGGCGCTCCATTACCTTGCGGGAGAAATTCCCCAGCGTTTATTTCGTTGGAATGGAACCGGCGGTGAAACCAGCAGCGGAAACGACACTGACAGGAGTGGTGGGGGTACTGGCGACACCGGCGACCTTTCAGGGGGCATTATACGCTTCGGTCGTGGAGCGTTTTGCGAATAATGTGACCTTACTACAGAATACCTGCCCAGGTTTGGTGCAACAAATCGAAAATGGTGAACTCGATACCCCCAAGACCCGCATCATCCTTGAAACGGCACTACGACCCATGATAGCGCAAGGAATCGATACGGTCGTGCTGGGGTGTACGCATTATCCTTTCGTCATCCCCCTTATCCAAGAGATCGCAGGACCAGAGGTGAGGGTCATCGACCCGGCGCCAGCGGTGGTAAGGCAAGTCAGCAGGCTACTGAAATCAATAGAAGAATCACCGGAATCGGCAGGGAAAGAAATAGATAGAACTGGAAGGACGAGGCTATTTTTTACCAGCGGGGATGCAGAGGCTTTCAAAATGCTGATCCCGAGGCTGGCGGGGGAAGCGGGAGAGGTTGGGAGAGTTGTGTGGAAAGGGATGGAAATTACAGTGGAATGAAGAGAAAAAAGTGGGGCAGGATCAGTTGGAGAGGCAGTTCCATATTGAGGCGGGTAGGATGACTTACGCCTCCCATTTACAGGGGAGCGAGCAGTTGACCGTCAGTACCATATAACTTGAAATCGACCCGGGGAAGTCCGTCCTGGAAATGGACCTGGACAATGCCGTAGTTCGGCTCAGTTATGCAAAAAAGCCTTTTCGGATGATGGACTGCCCCGGTCCTGATGGACGTATAGATGGAATGAGCAAGTTTATTGCAATTCTGTTCAAAAGGCGTGGAGCAAAATTCATGAATTAGCACCGGATCGTTTTCAGGGCCACATTCGGCGGTCATGGAATGGGAGGAGTGCAAATCCCCAGCAAGAAGGTATAAATTATCAATGTGATTATCGCCAATAAAACGAAGCAAATTGTCCCTTTCGGTGCGGAAACCGGACCAGCGATCACCGAGGAAATCTCCGAACATGCTATGAAGCACTGACGATGAGGTGACCAGAAATTTGAGCGGATAAGCTTCGTTGACTTGTAGAAGCCATTCTTTCAGGACATGCCATTGCCCTTCGCCGAGCATATGCTGCTCATGGCTGTTCTTGACGCGCATACTGCGCGTGTCGAGCACGAAGAAGGCTGCCGCTCCAAATGTAAATGTGTACGCTAGCGAGCCGGGGTCGTGGATTTGGAGGATATACTTGCCAGCCATATCGAATGTGGGTGGAAGAGTCATCAGAGGCGCATGCATACCCTGATGCTCCCAAAAAGCTTTAAGAGCATTCCGAATCCGGGCGGAGGTCAGGGACTGCTCCTTGAGCGGACGACCTTTCAGCCAGCGGATAAAGCGGGCATAGATAGAGAAAGTGGCTTTGATCCGATGGGGATCCTTCCAACGCCAGTCATCATCCACTTCATGGTCATCCAGGGTCATGAAAGCCGGCAGATTTTTCATCAATTTTCGGAAATGTTGGTTTGACCAGGTGTATTGATATACATGGCGGTAATCTTCAAGGGTGAGGGCAACCGTCTTTCTACCTTGGTTGAAAAGCCACAGGCCATTGAAATCCCAATCATCGGAATAGATCTGATCCCCTATCAGCAGGATGAAGCGTAACATAGCGGCGGGATCGTTTTCGAGACCGGAGCGATGTAATTCCAGGTTTTGAAAGATGATACCGCCATTTTCCGGGGCAGGCCGGAAGCAGGAACCGAAGGCAAAGCTAAAATCCTGAAACTTGCCAGGGAGGGGAAAAGTTGTGAATTTAGGGTAACCCGGTTGGACGGGAGGACGGATTTCATCGAGCCGCAGATCATAATAATAAGTCGTTGAGGGTGCAAGGCCCGTTACCGGTGCAACGCCTGCATATCCATCCTGCATGCGGAGGGGGGCGGAAGTGCCTGCCAGGATCGCATCGTGCAAGTCTTCTGCCTGACCGAGCCAGGCGCGAATTATTCCAGGGTGATCAGCACGCCCCCAGAGGTTGACCGATGTGTCCGATAAACCACCCACGATAGGGCCAAGGATGAGGGAAGGTGCGGGCATGTTTGCTTCCTGGGGATAAAAGGGAAAAATACCTACTGATTGTTTGTATTTGTTGATGAGGCCGTAATATTCAGAAGAATTTGTTTTTGTTGGACGGATTCACCAGATTTGACACGCAGACGGGCGACGATGCCCGGATTAGGGGCGCGCAGTTCGTTCTGCATTTTCATTGACTCCAGGATGAGGAGGGTTTGACCTTTCTCCACAGGCTGGCCCTCAACCACCAATACATCCACCACCAAGCCGGGCATGGGGGCCTTCAGCACAAATTCAGCACCGGGACGCTGGAGAGTCTCACCCGCGGTTCTCAGCCGTTTTTCGCGTTCATCCTCCACACGAACCTGATAGAACTGTCCCTGCAGGAGGACCTGCCAGCCATCTTCGTCAGGATAAACGTAGCCTTCAAAGGACTCGTTGTTGACAATCAAGGTGTAGAGCGGCACACCGCTCACTTCGGCCAGGTTCACTTCCAGGATTTCCTCTCCAAAGCGAACATGCTGATCATCGATGATTTCCACCGGAAAATCCAGGTCATCCACTTCAGCGATGTATTTCATTTGGGCTGCCTTTCCCGATTCTCCGCCCATTTCCAATTAGATCTCAGCTGAGGTTGAGAATATACCTGTGCGTGTTTCTCGACCTGCCGGTTTGCCACCAGGGTGGCCATCAAGGCGGCAATATCGAGATAGTGATCGCGATTCTCGGCTTCGTCTATCACAGAGAATTGTTCTTCCACCAAGCGCGTGTCATATTTGCCGGTTATGAAAGGATAGGAGCTCATCATAGCCTGGTGGAAAGGGATATTAGTACGCACACCGACGATTCGATACTCTTCAAGGGCACGACGCATGCGGGCAACAGCCTGGGAGCGAGTCTCGCCCCACACGATCAATTTTGCAATGAGAGGATCATAGTATGGGGAAATCTCAATGCCTACATGTACGTCCGTATCGACCCTGACCCCGGGACCGCTGGGAAATTGGGTGAGGGTGATGCAGCCGGTTGAAGGCAGGAAATTGTTATACGGATCTTCCGCATTGATGCGACATTCAATGGCAGCGCCCCGCTGGATGATATCTTCCTGCTGGTGGCTTAATGGGCGACCATAGGCCACCCGGATCTGCTCAGCAACAATATCCATGCCTGTAACGGCCTCGGTAACCGGATGCTCGACCTGCAGGCGGGTATTCATTTCAAGGAAATAAAAATTCAGTTCCTGGTCCACCAGAAATTCGACTGTGCCTGCATTGGCGTAATCCACTGCGCGGGCGGCTTGAACGGCTACCGCTCCCATCCGGCGGCGCAGATCTTCATTATCTGCCAACAGAGGGGAAGGGGATTCCTCGATGAGTTTTTGATGCCTGCGTTGAATGGAACATTCCCGTTCACCCAGATGAATGGCATTTCCATATTTATCCGCCATTATTTGAAACTCAATGTGCCTTGCCCCCCCAATCAATTGCTCCAGATAAACGTTGCCATCCCCAAAGGCTGATTCGGCCTCCCGCCGGGCGGATTGAAGCAGGTCAGGCATTTCATCCAGATTACCGACTTCGCGCATGCCTTTGCCACCACCACCAGCGGTGGCTTTGATAAGAAGAGGAAAACCAATTTTAGGAGCGAAGGCCAATAATTCAGGATCGCTTAATGGACCTTCTGCCTCAGTTCCAGGGACGATCTTTACGCCCGCCTTTGCCACGGTCGCCCGGGCAACGGCTTTATCGCCCATAGCAGCAATGGAGGCAGGTTGAGGACCAATAAAAATCAGCCCGGCATCGGCACAGGCTACAGCAAACTCGGCCCGTTCGGCAAGAAAGCCATAACCAGGATGGACAGCATCTGCCTTACTTTTGCGGGCAATATCAATTATTTTTTCAATACACAGGTAAGATTCACGAGCCGGAGCCGGACCAAGCAAATACGCTTCGTCTGCATAACGCACGTGGACGGCCTGACGATCCGCCTCGGAATAGACTGCAACCGTCCTGATGCCAAGCTCCCGGCAGGCGCGCAAGATGCGGACAGCAATCTCACCGCGGTTGGCGATGAGCAATTTTTTGAACATTTTACAGCTGCGGCATAAAGGTCAAGGATTTTTCGCCGACGAACTCACAGAAAAAGCGGATCTGCAAGTTAAGTTGTTCTGCAAACAACTGCTGGCCGGTGGAAGTGAAAAGCGGATTCTCCTCACGATATGTCTCGAGACGATGGATACGGTCGCTTAGCTTGGTGGTCAGCTTCTCATAGTCCTCAATGTCCGAAAAACACCACTGCAGGATGCGGTATGGTCCGAAACGGTCCACATTGTCGGCATCGCTGAGGATTTTAGCCTCCAATGTGGTGGGATTGTCCTCATCCACGTGGGAGGCGACTGAATAGCATATATTTTCAATCTGTTCGGAGGAATAACCCATTTTTTCCAAGAATTGGCGGCTTATCTCTGCCCCGAGGCGGCCATGTTCACGGCTGGAGTCGGCATTCGTATCGAACCAGGCAACATCATGCAAGAGGCAGGCAGCGGAAACCAGTTCCAAGTCCACGCCTTCGTTTTCGGCGATGACTTTCCCGAACTGGGCGACTCGCAGGGTATGCTGCCAACGATAGTCGGCGCCAAGGAGGTAGCGTTTGAGATTGGTCTTATCCACTTTAGTGCGTTTGCTATAGCTCTCTTTAAGATAATTCTGGACAAAACCAGCGATCTTCTGGAGGCGAGCATTGACATCAGTTATCATTTTCTTCTCCAACTATCATAATCCTACATTTATAAAGGATTGTTTCCGTGTTTTTTGGATGGATTGGCATCGCGTTTATTTCGAAGCATCTCCAAGGCATTAATCAAACGCGGTCGGGTCTCGTGAGGTTCGATAATGTCATCCAGGTAACCACGTTCTGCAGCGATATAGGGATTGGCAAATTTTTCGCGGTACTCGGCGACCAGGTCGGATTTACGCTGTTTGGGATCTTCCGCTTTTTCCATTTCCTTCCGGAAAATGATACTCACGGCTCCATCGGGACCCATCACAGCAATCTCAGCACTTGGCCAGGCCAGGTTTACATCGCCACGCAGGTGTTTGCTGGACATAACGATATATGCGCCACCATAGGCTTTTCGCAAGATGACGGTAACTTTGGGAACAGTAGCTTCACAATAAGAATAAAGCAACTTCGCGCCTGAACGGATAATACCACCATGTTCCTGGAGCGTACCAGGCATAAAACCGGGCACATCCACGAAGGTAATCACCGGCAGGTTGAAAGAATCACAAAAACGGATGAAACGGGCAGCTTTCTCACTGGCATCAATATCCAAAACCCCCGCCAGAACCTGGGGTTGGTTGGCTACAATTCCGACCGAATGGCCGCCCAATCGGGCAAAACCGACCACGATATTCTGGGCAAACGCTTCCTGGATCTCAAGCAGCTGGCCGCCATCCACCACCAGGCGGATAATTTCTTTCACATCATAAGGCTTACTCGGATCCTCTGGAATAATGGAATCCAATGTTTCATCCATCCGTAACGGACTGTCCCCATTGACGATGAATGGCGGATCGTCCATGTTATTCTGAGGCAGAAAGGCAAACAGTTTGCGGATGAGGTACATGGCGTCAGCCTCGCTTTCGGCCGCAATATGGCAGACGCCAGATTTTTCCGCATGAACATCGGCGCCGCCCAATTCCTCCGCCGAAACCTGCTCCTGAGTGACGGCTTTTACCACATCCGGGCCGGTCACGAACATGTTGGAGGTGCCGCGGACCATGAAAACAAAATCGGTGAGGGCGGGCGAATAGACCGCACCACCGGCACAGGGTCCGAGAATAGCGGAGATCTGAGGGATAACGCCTGAAGCCAGAGTATTGCGCAGGAAAATTTCAGCATAACCGGCGAGAGAGACCACTCCCTCCTGGATGCGGGCACCTCCCGAATCATTCAAACCAATGACCGGGGCACCATTTTTGAGAGCCAAGTCCAAAATTTTGCATATTTTCTCTGCGTGAACTTCGCCAAGACTGCCACCGAAGACGGTGAAATCCTGTGAAAAAACATAGACCAAGCGACCATCAATTGTGCCCCAACCGGTCACAACGCTATCGCCCGAAATGACCTGCTGCTCCAACCCAAAATCGTGCGTCCGGTGAATGACAAACGGATCAGTCTCGTGGAATGAACCTTTGTCGAGCAATAAATCGAGGCGTTCGCGGGCAGTTAATTTTCCCTTTTTATGTTGGGTCTCGATACGCTCAATGCCACCCCCGAGCAATGTGCGGGCTTTGCGATCACGAAGATGTTGAAGCTTGGGATTTTTACTCATGAGAATCTCTATGGAAGAATCGCCTGGTACGAGGCGAAAGAAGAATAGAAAAGAGAATGAAAAGAATAACGCCAGTGGCGATCAGGGAAAACAGCCAATTGGTGTGAGGTCTTTGCAACAAAAGCCGATCGATCCAATACCAAGAGGCATAGGAGGGGGCAATAATCATTGCAGCCAACCAGGCCCTCTTTTTTCCAGACCAAAGACCCCATGTCAGTAAAAGACCGGCAACCAACCAAACTCCGCCACTAAAGGCGATATACAGAGGATGTGTGCCATATTCTAACAGGGTTTTCCAGAAGAAAATATCTTCACCCAACCGGACAGCATTCCAGAGGGCGAAAAATAAAGACAGTTCTGCAAGAACAGTCACTCTACTGGGACGCGTCTTTCTTTGAAAGTCAATCATATTACCTGGGATTTACAGTAAATATTGCGGCCGACGATTCGACACCGTTAGCACCGGTTGAGTCGATGAGACGGCTTCCGTCGAAAATGCGCACTTTCCAACGATATTCGCCCGGCGGAAGCTGCTGAGTGTAAGTATATTTTGTTGAGGCCGATGCAAGCGGGCCCGTTTCCAGGACCTTCTCCCAGATGTGAACCTGGTCGGGAGAATTCACCAGATCGGGGGTGACCACGATCGCATCAATAAAGACACTATATTCCGGGTCGTTCCCGTAGGTACGAGTCAGAGCCATGGGGAGATCGCCAGAAGATAGCGAATACTCTCCGAGATCTTCCCAGACCCAAGTGTTAAGGGCATTATTATTGGAAGCAAATTCTGTCTTTTTCCCGTTGATGGTAATGAAATTGACCTGATCGTTCTGCTGGCGTTTGTAGGATCTAATCCAAATTCGATATTGACCTGTCTTCTGGACCGGCAAAGAATATTGGGCTGTCTCTGCCTCCCAACTATCAAGGAGGAAACCATTACCACTGAAGCCATTCACATATTCTGCGGAGGAGTACCAGCCGGGGCCGGTAAAGGTATCTTCGACCTCAATCCAGTAGGATTGAGCGGATTTCCGCTCGAGCGTGAGAGAATGACCGGAGGCTTGGACCCCATTCGGATCCCATTCAAACGTGAGGGGACTGCCTGTGGATATGGCGGCTCCATCCTGTGGGGAGATGAGGGTGGGAGGCGGACCCTGATAACAGTTTGGCTGGGCGAGGGTTTTTGAATCGAAGTGGAAGACATCGAAAAAGCGTTTTGAATTGCTCAGAACTGCATCGGGATAGCAATGAAGGATGACTTGCAAGGCAGTGTTGCGCTCTGAGAGCATGGTGGAAGGGGTCTTATCAAAGACCAGATCAAGGCTGGAGAGTTGATGATACTTGTAAAGGGCCAGGAGAGTTTGATCAAACGGAATCTGCTGGTAATATTCGACAGCATCCAAGCCAGCATGATGAGCTGCGGCTACCGAAAAGAGAAGCACGTGAGATTCATCATAAACCGAATCATTCTGATTTGGCTCATAGGGGAATAAAACCATGGGGACAGCGGCGGTGGACTGGGCGGTCACGTCAGCAAGTTCCCGGCGTTTCTGACGGTCCACCGGGTCCGTAAGGGTGGAGGTAAATATGTGATAATCGTTGAAGACGATGACAACCAATAAGATGGCAAATACAGGGAGGGCGAATTTCAGTTTCAGGCCATCAAACCAGGTCCGTAAAGCTGCCAGGAAAACCCACAGTCCCATGGCTCCCCAAATGGCAAGTGGCCCCAAAGTGGTATAAAGGACTCTTGGCCAGACTGATCCCACCAGGATGGGAGCATATATAAGGTTCGCCACGAACCAAAGAGGAATAAATACAAAAAAGGATCGGCGGATATTCAAAAGATTATAGATCAGGCCGACGACAACAAAAACGATCAGCAAAGGATTGATGAACGGCCCACCCCAGTTGATGAGCGAGTCAGTCCAGACCACATGGACAAACATGGTATCCAAATACTCACCGGTATTCTGAAGCAGGAATTGGATCAACCCACTCAAATTGGCTCCATTAGAGGAGGATTTAGTCAGGAATTCGAAGTGATAACTCTGGGAGACAATATACCCATGGATAAAGACCACATACAAGAGAGCGATCGGCCAGACCAGTAATAAGAGCCTTTTCAGCCACGCAAGAGGTGCATCTTTCTTCCTTGCGATACGATAAATGGCGTATCCTATGGAGAATGCCACAGCCAGCAGAGGGGTGGGGAAATAGGTTTCATAAGTCAGCATCCCCAAGGCCAATACAACCCCTGCCAGCTGAAATTGCCATAGTTTCCGTTCCTGAAGGGCGAGGATGAAAAGGAACAACCCACTCATCATCCAGATCTCGATGGTTGTATTGTGCAGGGCCTGGTGAGATACATTCAATTCAACAAACGAAAAGGAGTACAGGAGAGTCGAAAGCAAGGCCATCGGAGGACTGGTGGTTAATCTTCGCACCATGAAGTAAATGAAAACAGCTGAGAGCAGACTGAACAAGGCACTTTCCACCCGGGCGGAAATAAAATTCATCCCGAAAATTCGCAAGAAGAATGAGCGCACCCAAAAAGATACCGGCAAGTACTGATAGTGCGCACTTGCAAATTCTCCCTGGTCCACCCGCAGAATGGCAGAATACCAACTTTGGACAGTCCATTTGGTTTCATCGGCTTCCAATCCATAAACCCGATAACCCAAGTCATAGAAACGGGTTAAAGCCACGGCGAGAAGAAGCAAAGTGGCCAGAATTATTTCAACGCGGGCGGATAACTTCAATTGATGGGCAAAGACATTGGTCCATTTCGGATTCCGGCGCGCCCAAACAATAAAAACAATGGCACTGGCGAGATAAAGTGAAGCTCCAACGACCGGCAACTGACGCGAGATAGTGAACTGGGCGGCAATAGCGAGAAATATCGAAAGTATCAGGAGAGTGCCATTGGGAAAATGGATCGCTGGAATGGAAAATACCATGTCTTTTGGAAGGTTAATCCTGGGAAGACGGAGACGGGGGATGTGAATCCGGATGAATACATCTTTCCCCACCTCGGAATTCACCGACTTGATCTCTCCGGATAACCGCCCGGTCTTTGGAGGCCGGTCTGGCTGGTCTGGCAGGTCCAGTTGGGAGGCCCACTCCGGAGGTACGTTCAGGTTGTCCGCGGAAGCCAACTCAAGTGACAATTCGGCCAGGAACAAGTTCCCAACATCGATTCCTTCGTCCACTTCTCCGGTAGGAAGAGATTGATCAGGACGCTTGAACCAATCCACCAGGCGAACGACCCAGGCAGGGAGATGGGAAAAGCGGGTGATCGGCAGGAAAATAGCAAGAGCCAGAAGCAATAATAATGACAAAAGGAAGATAATGAAAGCCGGGTGCTGAAAATCATCCAAAAAAGTTGTCCAAATGGGTCGATCCCGCTCAAAAATGAAAGGCGTGTTCATTCCGGCCGCCAAGACGGGAGTACCATCGGTACTGTAGAAAGTCCGTTGGATCAAGCCGGATCCCAACTGGACTTGTAAAATCGAGGCGATCTTCGCCGTCAATTCGGGAGGATAGAAGATGACCGTCTTTTGGCTGTTGGAAAATGTCTTCTTCCCGGTAATAACCGCCTCGAAAGAGACAGTCTGGAAAGGGACCGACTTGCGGAATTCTTCAACGGTGTAGGGCTTGAAGTCTCCTTGAGAAGAATCCTGATAAATGTATGCAAAGGATTCGCCTGTGGAATTCAAGACTGCCCAGGACATGATCTGATCCGGTTGTGGATGATACTTGCGAGGGGCAAGAATGAAGTAATCGAATATACCTCCCAGGACCACGATAGTTAACAGACCGGCAAGGAGGATATTCGCATGTTTTTTCAACGATGTATGTGCATATTCAAGGGCGCGTACGAGCGCATTCACACCGATGCCAACTAGCAGCGCAATGCACGGGATAATGGCAACCATATGGGTATGGCGTGGCGGAACAGTATTCAGGGCGCTGAACCCGATAACATAAGTGAGAAACCAAACAATCAGTAGTTGATTACGGGGTTCTTTGATTTTCCTAACCACCAAGCCAAGGCCGATCAGATAAAAAAAGACGCCTACGGTTCCGGCCAAAGGATAGGCGATGTAATGTTCAGAGACCAGCCAGGGCTTTTGAAAAACGAGCAGGGTGCGGATAAACCCCTGGGTGAGCAAAACCAAGTAAATCCCGGGATTGAAAAAGAGATCATTCCCGCCCAAGTGGATGACAGGGGCATATTTAAAGAGCTCTGCATCTGAGTAAAATTGCTGTCCGTTGAAAACATTGAAGAATATGCTTTCAAACATCTTAAAGCCCATTGTTTGAGCATCTTCATGAAGACCATATACAAAATATGGGGCAGTAACGAGAAGTGCGCCCAGCAGCAGCATGATGGTGGAAAACGACGCCTGACGGAATTTGATCTTTTTCGTCAGCCACATGAACCCGATGAAAAGAATGGCAATGAAAAGGGCCCCGCGAGCCCCGAAATAGGTATAGAAACCAAACCCTCCCGCACAACCTGCCAGGAAGGTGAGAAAGCCGCTATTACGCCTTAAACCTATATAAAGCCAGTAAAGCGTGAGGATGGTAACGAATAATGCCTGGATATTGTTATACCCTAAACGGGAAAAGGCGAGAAAATAGGGGCTGACAATCAGGGCGACCGACGAGGCTATCGCCACCCTTTTATTAAAAGCATCGCGGGCCAAAAGGTAGAGGGGGATTACTGTTATCAACCCGGGTAAGACCGAAGCAACACGCCAACCCCAGAGGTTGTTGCCAAAAAGCTCCATCACCCAGGCCTGAAAAAAGGAACTCATTATCGGGAATGAGTAAACGCCATTGCCAAAGATGGGCGGATGAAAAGTCCCTGCGGCAATATCACGCGCAATTGTCCAGAAATTACCTTCATCTCCCATGAGTTGGTCCGGCCAGCCTTGCAAGCGGTACGTGGTAATAATAAAACCTGCCAAGAGCAGGCCCACCAACCAGATCAGGTCATTACGGGTGATGTGGGGAGAAAGATCCACCTGACGACGACGATCCCATACCGCGGCAGCAACGGCAAAGGATAATATAGTTATTATCCATAATATGGGCGAGTAAAATCCATAATTTAAGCGACCAAGCTGGATGAGAAGGAACGTGAAGACAACCAAGGCGGCCAAAATCCAAGGCCACGCAGATGTTATCATTCGAGGGGCGACCGGTTTTTCAGAGGCAAACTGCTCAGATTGCGGAGGCAACAAGGGCAGGCCGCGTAAAGAGACGGCCAATAAGATCACGCCGACAAATAATATTGGGAGCCCGACCAAAACATTGTTAATGTCAGGTATCCCTAAATGTAAATTCTTTGTGAGCCAATCTCCCAAAGAGATATATGAATTAATCTGGAAAGCTGAGCCGGCGATCTCCAATTGCCCGAAAATAAGTAGTAACAACCCCATCAAGGCAGTCAGCCAGCGGACGTTTGACCAAGGGATTCTTTTTGGCGGTATTGATTCAGTCATACAGTTCTCTGAGCAGAGATCGTGGTAAAGGGGATTATAGCATGTGTAGATGGGATGCGGGCTCTCCCTAGCTGTCAGTTCCTATCACTTTGTTTAGGATAGGGGAGCAACTGGAGCGCCTACTTCCTTTATTAAAGTATTTTCGCCAGAAACTATTTCTTTATTCTCTTGCTTATCCCCAGAGAAAGAAAATAGATGCGAAGATGTAATTCTAGAGTAGAATGACCCCATGAAATGGTGGAAAACGGATAAGACTTTTCCCATAAGGATATTCCTGGTCGCGTTAGTCCTGCGACTGATCCCTGTATTAGCGATGCGCAACATGGGTATTGGCCTGGATGATATGTTCCAATACGATATGCTGGCGCGTTCCATCGTAGCGGGAAACGGATATCGCTGGTATGCACAGGAGGATCTATCTCTTATCCAGCCACTTATTCAACTTGATCTGACAAGCACGAATTATGATCCTCGCGGCGTTCCAACCTCCTTCCGACCGCCACTTTACCCGGCATACCTGGCGTTGATCTATTTCGCAGGCGGGGTTGGGGCAGGACGCTTCTTTATCGTTCGGGTGGTACAAACGGCCCTGGGAGCAGCTTTGGCCCCGCTAACCTATGCGCTGGGGCGTCGGTTCTTTAAGGACAGACCCAGGGTAGCCATTATTGCAGCCTGGGTCATTAGCCTTTATCCCATGCTGGTGATCTATCCACTTTCACTGGCTACGGAGAATTTATTCTTTATACTCTTCCTGGCGTCAACATTGGTTTTACTCAAGGCTGCAGATCCAACTGAGACCCTGGAGAAAGGGGAGACTCGCAGGGAAAAGCCGTTGAAATCCTTTTTTCCGCGGGTATGGGGAGGAATATATGCCTCGCGTTGGTTCATCCTAGCCGGTATCCTGTTTGGGCTGACTGCGATGACGAGGTCCGTTGCGTTGGGGATGGCTGGACTGGCAATCGGCTGGATCTGGTTCGTGCTTCGATTGCAGAAGATGGCTATTATTGTATTAGCGACGGTAGCTATCGTTACGCTACCCTGGATGGTGCGAAATACACTTCTCGATCGCCGGTTGACGGGAATTGAGTCGGCACTCGGTTATGATCTCTACGTCGGCTACCATCCGGATGGAAGTGGAACTTTCCAATACCCGCAATCAATGGATCTCCTTTCTATGGTGGATGACGGTCAACGCGACGCGATCGGGCGGGCGAAGGCACTCGAGTTTATCAAAGCCGATCCGGGCCGGTTCCCATACCTTGTCCTCCGACGAGCGGGATATTTTTTTGGCCTGGAACGGCGCGCACTTACTTATTTTTATTCCAACGATTACCTTGGATATATTTCCACTCCCTTTCTATTATTGATCGCTTCCATTGTTTGTCTGCCATTCATATTCGTTAGCATATCGGCGGCCTTCGGACTGGCCATGGTAAAGTGGCGCAAAGCAACTTTGCTAATGGGTGGATTAATCGCCGGATATATGCTTCCGCACTTATTCATTATCTCCGAGGACCGATTCCATCTAGCGTTAATTCCACTCTTTTCCATCCTAGCTGTGTTCTTCTGGACAGAAGGCTGGCAAGCGCTATCAGCGCGTTGGCAGACAAGGAATGGAAAAATCGCAATTGGTCTAGCGACTTTGGCGATCCTGATGTTATGCGCCAACTGGTCTCTGGAACTCTGGCGAGAGGCGGATAAACTGGCTCTCTTGCTTGGTTCAAGCGGCAATCAAACCTATTTCTCCTATTAGGTCTAATTTGACATCCCCAGCCAGTTTTTTTTCTTATGAATTTCCACAAATCGCATCATGGAAAAGGTAACCATGAATAAAGTAATCGGTGAAAAATTACATCTTGACTGGAAAATCGCAGTCCTGGTTGTATTCAGTACACTAGCACTGATGCTAGATTCCTACCATTCAGAATTATTACCATGGGACAAATGGTTCCCTGGTTGGAGCGCCAGCGGATTATCGACCAAAATCCTGGACCGGACTTTGCTTTATTTCGTGCTCCCCATGCTGATCACTTTATTGGTTTTTCGGCAAAAGCCAGGCGAATACGGTTTTACACCTGGTGACTGGAAAGCCGGACTCATTTTGACGCTGGTTGGAATCATCTTGATCGCACCAGTGCTATGGCTCGTCAGTAGGGGTGATCCCACGATGCAAGAGTATTACAAACCCTATGTGAAAGGTCTACCGTGGAATACTCTACTGGACTTATTCGGCTGGGAATTCTTCTTCAGGGGGTGGCTTTTATTTGGTTTTGCGCGTAAATTTGGGCCTGAAGCCATCTGGCTCCAGGCCATCCCATTCGCCCTGGCGCATATAGGCAAGCCTGAGATTGAAACCCTTTCGACTATCTTTGGCGGTTTTGCCTTTGGGTGGTTAGCATGGCGGACGAAATCTTTCGTATATCCATTGATTCTTCACTGGTTCGTAGGCTCATTTACAATTATTGTCGCGGCAGGTCTCCTTGGATGAGTTTAGCATCCGTAAGGCGGGAAAAGAAGATTTTCCAGCCATCCGTAAATTGATCCACACGGTTCAGATCAACCCGACGGGATTGGACTGGCGAAGGTTCCTGGTGGCAGTTTCAGCGGAGAATGAGATCCTTGGCTGCGGGCAAATCAAGCCCCATGGCGATGGGTCGATAGAATTGGCTTCCATCGCAGTCCAGAAACACGCCCGAGGTCATGGAGTGGCACGGTCCGTGATCGAGGAATTACTGGTGCGAGAACCGATACGTCCAGTATACTTAATGTGCCGGGCAAGGTTGGAAACGCTGTATGTGAAATTCGGATTTATAGCGATTGGAGCGGCTGAAATGCCACATTATTTCCAGCAGATCAGCCGGGCAGAACGTATTTTTAACAGGAATGCGGAGCCGGAAGATCGATTACTCGTAATGCGTTTAGTTTGATGGAGGAAAATGAAGACATTCCTAAATATTACTTATGGTGTTTTGATCGGTTTACTGGCAGCTGGCATTTTATGGCTGGTGATCAACTCACGTCCGAAAGGCGAAGCAGTAACACTCCTACCAACCGGTACACCGGGGATGCTGACGGTCTATGTTAGTGGGGCGGTGGCTACACCGGGTGTATATACTGTACCAGATGGGAGCCGGGTGGATGCCGCCATAGAAGCTGCCGGGGGTTTCCTACAGGGAGCGGAGAAAGACAGTATCAACCTTGCTAAACCACTCGAAGACGGCCAGCAAATCAACGTACCTGGTGTAGTGGATACCAGCCACGTAAATGCCGGGAGGGTGGATATCAACGTGGCAACCGTGACCGAACTGGAGACTTTGCCGGGTATAGGACCGACGGCAGCACAAGCCATTGTGGATTACCGGCTTCAAAACGGTCCTTTCCAGGCCGTTGAAGATATTCAGAACGTTCCCGGAATTGGCCCAGCCACTTATGACGGCATCAGGGATTACATAACCATAGGCAACTAACGTGCCTTTTGATCATTTCAACTTGATTGCCAAGTTCTACGACCGGGGGACAGAGTTCATGGTCGACGAAGAGTTGGTCCAACTACTGGACCTGCCGGCTCAATGCAGCCTGCTTGATGCTGGAGGAGGGACGGGGAGAGTCTCGGCAGCATTGCTTAACAAGGTAAGGAGCGTGGTTGTAGCAGATCCTTCCGCGGGGATGCTAGGCTATGCCAAGAAGAAAGGATTAGTCACAGTCTGTGCGCCGGGGGAGAACCTGCCTTTTAAAGAAAATAGTTTCGACCGCATCATCATGGTTGATGCATTGCACCATGTTCGCAACCAGAGGCAAACGGCAGATGAATTATGGCGCGCCATTACTCCTGGAGGCAGGATTCTAATTATTGAACCGGATATCCGGCGATTTGCGGTTAAATTAATCGCACTTGGGGAAAAGGTACTCTTAATGCGCAGCCATTTCCTTTCTCAGGAGAAGATCGCGGCATTGTTCCGAGAGAAAGGGCCTACCATAAAGGTGGTTAAATCAGACTGGAATGTGATGGTCCTGATTGAAAGAGTAAGGTAAATGTAATCTTTTGGGGAATCATTCAATGATAGAATTTTTTTATCTTGTGATAAGGAGACTTTCATGGACGACAATAAAAAGAAACTCAGGAAAATGGCTACTTGGACCATCGCCGTATTTGCGACCATCTTCGCGGTGACATTTGCGGTCATGTGGCTGCCGGTCTATAAGATAAGCAATTCGGCTATGTCAGCGATCGGGACAATTTTCTCCCAGGCCTGGCTGATTATCGTGATCGATCTAGTCCTATGTGTGGGAGCCTTCTTCGGATATAAGTTTTACCTGAGCAGCAAGAAATAATCAATAATCATAAAAGGCCGGCGCAACGATTTGCGCCGGCCTTTTACTGCTAATTGCCAGTTTCAGCGAATAGCAGAGAACCAAGCTTTAGTAAATTGAAAAGGGTTGGTGTATATTTTCCTGCAACAAACTGCAGGTTTGGCATTTCTATAGGGTTATTACTTTTCCGGCGTTAAGCTGAGCTTCCAGAATATCGGCCATACTACCAGCGATACCTGTCTTCACTTTATCCATGAGGCCAAAATAATCAAGACAGGTCGAGCAAACTATCAGCCGGACACCTTTCTTTTCCAACACAACTAACTGATCAAGCACAGGGGATGACTCTGTGACCAGCTTAACCCCTTCAGTATAAAAGCAAATTGCATAAGGAAGGTCCCCATTCTGATCCAGTAACTGAAGGTATTTACTCACAAGGATCAATTGCAATTCTTCAGGGCCATGACCCATGCCATTTTTCGTGATCAGAATAATAGTATCTTTTTCATGCATAAGTTAATCTTTTTCAACTCCATCCCGAAATGCTTTTAGCAGCTGGCGGGCTTCTTCGATTTTATCTCTGGGGACGAATACCTGGACTCGCCCAAACCCATCCACTGTGACCGCATAACTTGATTGTCCGACCGATTCCTGGAACAACTCCACATCTATCCCCTGCGCTTCCAGGTAACTTTCGACAAGATTCGCTTCCAACCTTCCCTGTAATTCGGTCAGTTTTTCGTATTTCATTTTTTCCATTTTCGTGCCTCCTTTTGCCGGCTTGTTACAGGCCGAGCCATTTTGCCGCAGCGGAGGGCAGGTTTGCCAGGGGGCCAACTCGGAGCGTACACTGAGGCAGCGATTCAATAAATAGTTTACCATATGCCTTTGTCAGGACGCGCCGGTCAAGGATGGCAACCACGCCTCGATCAGATTGGGTACGGATAAGCCGGCCAAAACCCTGCCGAAAACGGAGGATCGCTTCTGGTAAATGATATTCATTGAAAGGATCTTCGAAAGTTTCGGCACGGGCAGCAATCAAGGGGTCAGAAGGAACATCAAAGGGCAGTTTGACGATCACCAAGACAGAAAGCGCCTCACCGGGCACATCCACGCCCTCCCAGAATGAACGTGTGCCCAGTAAAACGGCTCTCTCGGTGGTCTTGAAGGATTCCAAGAGCACATTTGCCGATGCCCCTTCCCCTTGTTCATAGACAGAAATATCGTGCTGGGCTAGAGGGCCGGTAATACTTTTAGATGTGCGTTTCAACTGCGCATATGAAGTAAATAGAACCAGCGTCCGACCACCGCTGGCTTTGCAGAGATTGATCAGTGTATGATCCAGTTGACTCTGATATTCGCGCGCATTCGGTTCGGCGATATCATTGGCGATAAACAACAGGGCAGCACTCTCGTAATCGAATGGGGAACCCAGGGCCAATTCGTCGGCTTCATCCGCCGACAAGGTGTTACGGATGTAATTAAATTCTCCGTGGGTAGTCAGAGTGGCAGAGGTAAGGATAACGCTGCGCTTTTCATGCCAAAGATATTTTTCGACCAACGGGCCAACGCGAATAGGGGCTGCATTCAATGCCAGACGATTGTTATTGGGATTGACTTCCACCCAGTAGACGTAGTCGGCGACGGGATCGAAAATCATCGAACTGACCATGTTCTCTGCCTCAGTCAGCCGGCGGTAAAGATTTCCCAAATTGCCGATCACATCTTCCAAAACATCAAGACCATCCGAATATAGTTCGGTTGCACCTTTCTGAATTTCCCCGAGAAGGCTGATCAACAAGGATAATGTTTCGCCGGAAGCGTTCCAGGCGATCTCCACCGTATCCCAACCAGGCTGCGTGCGCGTAGCAGGCAGAAGGCGTTCCTGGTAGGTATAGGTGCTGGCGGGTTGACCTTCGCGCTGGTAGGAAATAAATTCGGCCAATGCGTCAAAGAAGATGCGGGATTGTTCCTGAAGACGCCAAATGAGATCTGTGGCACGGTCGATTTTCTGTTTTAGAAGGGCAAAGTCAGACGGGCGGACCTGGTCATGGGTGACAGAAAGCAAATGCCCCAGGATACCAGAACTTGAGCCCCCGGCTTCGCGGAACAAGCGCTCCAGATCACCCTGCGTAAGGCGGAACGAAAGGGAATCTGTGGTGGCCGATTCAAGGTGATGGCCCTCGTCGACGATCACATGCTCATATTCAGGCAACACACGGTTGCCAACGGCCACATCAGTCAATAACAAGGCGTGGTTGACGATCAGGATATGAGCATTCTGTGAGGCTTGCTTGGCGCGAAAGAACGGACAAGCTCCGCCGGTACGCTCCAGGCAGGTCTCGGTCGTACAGGCATCGTCCTCGGCAGAGATATGCACCCACACTTCGCGTTCAGACGGGCCGGTCAGATTTATCTCAGTCCTATCCCCGCTGATGTTTTCCATCTGCCAAACCAGAACCTTGGCAAGAATGCGCATTTCATCGGCCGTACTTGGCCCATGTTTGCGCATGAGCTCCAGGCGCCGCGGACAAAGATAATTGGAACGTCCTTTGAGCACAGCTGCGCGCAAATCCAGGCCGAGGGCTGCACACAAGTCAGGTATATCCTTTTTGATCAGTTGGTCCTGGAGGTTGATCGTATTGGTGGAGATGACCACGCGGGTGTTGTTCTCCAAGGCGAACAATGCGGCCGGAACGAGGTAGGCGAATGACTTGCCGACGCCTGTGCCAGCTTCCACCATCAAGTGCTGTCCATAAGAAAGGGCGTTAGCAACCGATCGCAGCATTTCCACTTGTTCTGGCCGATATTCGTAGCTGTCGAAATATTGCGAAAACGGACCGCCATGTTCCAGGACCGAAGCTGCACTCTCAGGATCAATGGGGGCCGGTTCTTTCGGTATCTGAATGGGTGGACTTTTGCGTTTTTCTTCCTCAGGCTGCGCGACCAGAATTTCCGGCTGCCGGCGGACTTTTTTCGCCTGCACACCTTCATGCGAACGGGCTTTCAGTATCTGCTCGAAGACCCAGGCACCGCCCCATTCGATGGGTTCGCCATGCCTGACAATCTCCGCCAGGAGGTCGAGAGGAAGCTCGCGGGCCTGTGCGAAAAGACGCTGGTAAACGCCGTGCGTTGCGCGGGCATCGTCGAGGGCGCGATGGGTGGCGGGAAGAGCAATACCAAGTTGCTGGACCAGGGATCCAAGGTTATAGCGACTTGCAGAAGGCATCAATACCGAGGCAAGGTCATAGGTATCAATGTGCTGGTTAAGTTCAAACAGTTTATATTTCTTGAAAAAGGAAAGGTCGAACTGGATATTGTGTCCCAGGATGGGCAAATCGCCTATGAAAGCAGCCAGTTCGTCCAGCACATCGCGAACATGGGGGGCCTGGCGTACCATCTCATCGCTAATGCCCGTCAGACCAGTGATGAAATCGGGAATATGCCGTCCGGGATTAATGAGAGTGGAAAACTCGTCTTCCACGCGATTGCCATCAAACCGCCGGGCACCGATTTCAATAATTGCATCGGTCTGAGGGTCGAGACCGGTGGTTTCGATGTCAAGAGCGACAATAGGTTTCATAGAACAAGTGTACCATGACTCAAATATGACTGATCTCAAGATGATCGGCCAAATTCGAGCACAGCTGGTTGATTACTCTTCGCGTTCAGGTTGGGGCAGGGCTTTGCGGACCTGGTCCAGGGTCAGGTCGCCGATGGGTTTTTCGCGGCTCTTTTCACGCAGGAAATCTTTGAGATCCTTGGGGGTGAGGGCCGGCAAGGGTGCGTCATTTAACTGCAGTTCCACTTTTGGATGGGCAAAAAGGAGAGCGGAGTGGACTTGAGGCACTTCGGTCCCGTCGGGAAGGACACGCTGCAAATAGCGCTTGGCAGAATCGATTTCCGCCTCAGACTCCAGGTCCGGGCGGCCAATATTCTCCTGTCCAAAGAGGCGCAGGTAAGATTGAACAAACCCGCCCCCTTTGGCACGCCAACGTTTTTTATCGTAAACGACAATCCCACTTTGATAATGCGGCATGATCGTCCAGATACCGGCCGGGCCAACGAGCAAATGGGATACGGGGGTAACAAAGTGATAGATGGTGTAATCTCTTCCGAGTCCTTTCAGGCTTTTATCAATAACTTCATCCGGGCGAGGGCTGCGGCCCCACTTATTGCTAAAATACATCCCAACCTGTGAAAGGAAAAAGCCCAGCAACAATGCTCCCAGGGAATAAGCAAACCTGTCCGGGTACCTGAAGGAAATATACAGACCCAGGCCGAGAATCACCAACGCGCCGGTGCTTGCGTAACGTCCGATCTTGGCGTTGCGGTTGATCATTTTAATGTTGGAGACAATTTTCATTTTTCCTGCTTTTCTTTGAGGGATTGTTCAATGGCTGAGCGAATGGATTCCAGAACGCCGGCTTCGGCTGCAGCCTTCGCCAGGCGGATGGCATTCTTAATGGCAATTTCGTTCGAACGACCATGACCGATGAAGACCAGGCCATTGATGCCCAACAGGGGAGCCGCGCCTTCCTCTTCGGGGTCAAGCAATTTCTTAATTTTTCGGAGAGTCGGGTGAACCAACGCGCCGCCGATCCTGGCGGTAAGCGGACCGTTGCTTATCAGCTCTTTGACTTTGTCGAGGATCAGTTTGGCAACCGCTTCGGAGGATTTAAGCATGATATTACCGGTGAAGCCATCGCAAACTGCCACATCGACAACGCCTCCGATCACTTCCTTGCCCTCCACGTTGCCATAAAAGTTCAGGCCCGAGTCTTTCAAGAGCGGGTAGGTGTGTTTCACCAAATCGTTCCCTTTACCGGCTTCCTCACCGTTGGAAAGGAGGCCGATCCTGGGGTTTGGTACCCCGCGGGCTTTGCGGGCATAAATGCTGCCCATGAGGCCAAACTGAAGGAGGTTTTCGGGCTTGCAGTCAGGATTGGCGCCAACATCGATGACGACGCAAGAGCCGGTAGCCGTGGGGAAAACCGGCGCCAGACCGGGCCGGTCCACGCCGGGGATGGTACCCAAGCGGAAGTAGGCAGTCACAGAGGCTGCGCCGGTATTACCCGCAGTCACAAAAGCATCTGCCTGACCATTTTTAACCAAATCCAATCCAACTGCCATTGAATTCCTGGAATTGGGACGGCGGGCCTTTAGCACCAATGCCATGCCTTTATCTTCCATGGTCAACATTTCGGGGGCATGCACCACACGGACAGGTAAATTGCCGGGATTTTGAGCAGCCAGCACAGGTCCGACCTTGGATTCATCCCCAACAAGGATAATTTCCACCCCATATTCACGGGCAGCCATCACAGAACCAATCACATCCGGGGTGGGAAAATCATCACTTCCCATGGCGTCCACGACGACCCTGGTCATTTAATCCTCCTGAAGGAAAGAATAATGTTTATAATTTCTAAATCTTTAGGAAAATTCAATTTGTTGGCGTTACCCTTCAGTTACGGCGCCCTGACAAAGAACGTCACATGTGCCTGCGGCACCCTGAAAAAGCATCAGGGCGGGCTAGTGCAGGCAGGACAGGCAAAGAACTCCCTTTTAGGGGGCAGTCGCCCCTCCCTCTAGGTCTCTGCATTTGCTTGACAACCATCTGAACGTGATTATAATACGACCTGCTTCGCGCTGGTGCTGGAACTGGCAGACAGGCATGCTTGAGGGGCATGTGCCGCAAGGCGTGGGGGTTCAAGTCCCCCCCAGCGCATAATGAAAATAAGAAGGCCGCCCGTAGGCGGCTTTCTTGATTCTTTATTCTTCAATCTTCATTTTCTTTTCCAGCCAACGAACCACGCCGGAAAGCACCAGAGTCATTGATAAATATAAGAAGGCAACGACATTGAATACTTCCAAAACACGGAAAGTGCTCGCGCGTAACATCCGGCCTAACTGAGTGAGCTCATTCACTGCCAGGACTGTCGCCAAGGATGAATCTTTAAGACAGGCAATGAAGTCATTCCCCAGCGGAGGCAATACCCGCCGGATGGCCTGGGGCAAGATTATGAAGCGCATCGCCTGCAAGTAGTTCATACCAAGCGATCGAGCAGCTTCTGTTTGACCTTTGCCGATGGATTGGATGCCTGCCCGAAAAACTTCGGCTTCATAAGCCCCATAGCCAAATCCTAGTGCAATGATGGCGCGTCCTTCCATTGGGACTACGCGGATACTAAACGTGGACAAGGATTGAAAAAACCCGCTACCCGGTAAAAGGCCAACTCCCCATGTCCCAATACCCTGTACTAATTGAACAAAGACCGGGAAAAGGGCAAAAGCAATGTAAAGCAACAATACCACCAGGGGAATACCACGGACAATTTCCACATACAAAGTGGATAAATTGAAGAGAAAAACATTTTTTGATACTCTCGCCAGCCCTGCCAATAATCCAATAACAGTTGCCATCAAATAGGAAAAGACAGTAATCCGCAAGGTTGTGTAAACACCTTGTAATAGATATGTAAATGTCTCATGGTAGTTGACGGATGAAAAGATCAGCGTAACGAAGGTAATGCCAGCAAGAACAAGCACAATGACCCACCAGGGCCATTTAGAGATTCTCCAACCACCCGGGATGAGACTCGGGGTAAATTCGCGTTGGGCTTCCATTGGCAGCTCCTCAATATATATGTGGTGAGATGGAGGCCGCGGCCTCCATCTCACCGTTATCAGAAACGGTAGGTACAAAGCTTATCGGGAAAGACCCCACTTTTTGTTGAGGGTATCGAGCGTACCGTCAGCTTTCATGGCTGCGAGGGCAGCGTTGACCTGATCCTTCAGAGCACTTTTGGGAGGAAACACAAAGGCCAATTCATCGCCAGCGGAGATCTCACCGGCAAGTTTGAATACACCCTGGTTTTCGTTCATGAAGCCCTGAGCGGCGATATAGTCAATCACCACTCCATCGATATCATTGGATTTGAGGGCCAGTACAGCCGCACCGAAATCTTCGAAAGCCTGGATGGTCTTACCCGTGAAGTAAGCCTTGGCAGCAATTTCATTGGTCGTGCCAATCTGCGTCCCGATCTTGGCATTCGCATCGGCTTTCATTTGCTCCACTGTACGAGTCTCATTTACCCGAACCAAGAGCAACTGGTTGACAGCTACATACGGGGTCGAGAAATCCACGATCTTGGCACGATCTGTAGTATAGGTGACACCATCGGCGAGCATGTCAAATTCGCCAGCCTGCATAGCCGGGAAGATACCATCCCAAGCGGCCTGCTTGAAATCGGCGACGCAATTAAGGCGCTTGCAAATCTCAGCCACTGCATCATAGTCCCAACCAACTCCCTTGCCGCTTGCCTGATCAATGCTGTTGAAAGGGGGATATGCATTTTCCACTGCCACGGTGATGGTCTTACCTTTCAGATCAGGCAACCCGGCTGTTCCTCCGCCACCGCCGTTATTGGTGGTCGTCTTCGCTCCGCAAGCCGTCAGAACCAAGCTGGCGATCACAATGACGCCCAAAATAAATGTAATCTTCTTCATCTCTTCTCTCCTTTTGGTCTGTTATTGACCGTTTCTGATCAATGGGTTAAGCATAGACTAACTTGTCAGAATCTGCAAGAGTAAAGGCCGATAATTTTAAGACTTTCTCACATTAAAAATCTATTTTTTTCCAATCCATTATCCCTTGTTTCAAACAAATATGCTTTGCGGTATTTAGAGGATGTTGCTCTAGAAGCAATCTTCTACTATATTTATATTTTAGTTGCGTTACAGAGCGGTATAATAGTTCGGAATAATTCATAGGAGAAAATGATGAGCGAAGCCGCGGCCGAGAACAGCCCGATAATCATTGCCAAAGATGTACAAAAATGGTACGGACATTTCCAAGCCTTAAAAGGCGTAAGCATGGAAGTGAACAAGGGGGAGGTGGTTGTCATCTTCGGTCCATCCGGTTCGGGGAAATCCACATTCATTCGCTGCATCAATCATCTTGAGGACCATCAAGGCGGCCAGATCATCGTTGATGGGATCGAGTTGACCAACGACATGCATAATATCGAACAAATTCGAATGGAAACAGGGATGGTTTTTCAGCAATTTAACCTGTTTCCTCATCTTACCGTGCTGCAGAATGTGACATTAGCACCCATACAGGTAAGGAAATGGACAAAAGAAAAAGCAGAAGAGGTGGCGTTACAACTACTTCATAGAGTTGGCATCCCCGAACAAGCCTCCAAATATCCGGGCCAGCTTTCCGGGGGCCAACAACAGCGAACTGCCATTGCGCGGGCGCTGGCGATGCAGCCCAAAATCATGTTGTTCGACGAACCAACCTCGGCATTGGACCCCGAGATGATCAAGGAAGTGCTGGATGTGATGATCGAATTGGCAAAATCGGGCATGACCATGCTTGTGGTCACGCATGAAATGGGTTTTGCCAGAGCAGTTGCCAAGAAAATGTATTTTTTTGACAAAGGCTTAATTGTTGAAAGCGGGACTCCCGAAGAAATTTTCAGGAATCCACAAGAAGACCGGACCAAGTTGTTCCTGTCCCAGATATTGGAAAAATAATGGGGATCAGGATGAAGGAAACCTTATTTGATGATCTGCGTGTAGTCATGAGAAGGCTGGGCTAAAAAAAATATAAAATTGCAGCATTATCGTTATCAATTTTGGAGGAACCATCTATGAAACTGGTAACTGTTCCACAAATGCACCTGATAGAACAAGAAGCCGATGGCAATGGCCTGACTTACGAAATGATGATGGAAAATGCCGGGCATAATTTATCCCGCGAGGTAATGCGTCTGGCATATGCCCAAGAGGATGAAGAGGCCATCCAGGTCTTAGGGCTGGTTGGGCCAGGCAATAATGGGGGTGACACACTCGTGGCCCTTATCCACCTGGCAGAGAAGGGTTGGAAGGCGCGCGCATACTTCGTAAAAAGGAAACACACTGGCGATACGCTGGCGAAAAGATTGGAAGAAGCCGACGGGGAAATCTTCCTGGCTGAGAAAGATGAAGGTTTCCATCAGATACAGACTTTTCTTGAAAATGCGGACGTTGTGTTGGATGGAATCCTGGGGACGGGTTTCAAGCTGCCCTTAAAGGACGAGATTGGAACCGTAATGGGGGCAGTAAAGGAAATTATCTCTAAAATGGAATGGCCCCCTTACGTGGTAGCTGTGGATTGCCCTTCAGGAATTGACTGCGATACAGGCGAGGCTTCCGCTCAGACCATTCCTGCTGAGGCAACCATCACGATGGCTGCAGTCAAACAAGGGCTGTTAAAACTGCCTGCCTACGACCTGTGCGGGGAGTTGCGGGTAGTGGATATTGGCCCATTGGACGAATTGAGAACATGGCAAGCGGTTATAAGCGATGTGGCTGATGAGGAGATGATCATTAATCTCCTGCCCAAGCGCCCAGCTGATGCGCATAAGGGCACCTTTGGGACGGCCATGATCGCAGCGGGGTCGATCAATTATACAGGCGCAGCCTTGCTAGCGGGAAAAGCGGCCTACCGTATCGGCACTGGATTGGTCACATTGGCTGTACCGGGACCCTTACACAGTACGCTGGCAGGGCATTTCCCCGAAGCTACCTGGGTGGTACTACCGAATGAAATGGGCGTGATCGCTGCAAGCGCCGCGAATGTATTGATCGAAAACATTGGGAGGGCAACCTCACTTCTCATCGGCCCAGGCCTTGGACTGGAAGATACAACCAAAGATTTCATTGCATATTTACTGGATGTTACTCTGGAAAAATCTCCTCATGGGCATCTGGGATTTGTGAGGAACCAAGAAGTGAAAGCGGATGTGAAGCATGTTTCTTTACCCGCCATGGTGCTTGACGCGGATGGCCTGAAGCTGCTAGCGAAAATCCCTGATTGGCCGAAAATGCTTCCTGCACCGGCGATCCTGACCCCACATCCAGGGGAAATGGCGGCATTAACTGGCCTGGAAATTGAAGAAATCCAGAAGGACAGGTTACTCATCGCCCGGAAATTTGCCCAGGAATGGGGTCATGTGGTAGTCTTGAAAGGCGCTTTCACGATAGTAGCAGCACCTGATGGAAGGACAACCACAATTCCGGTAGCGACTTCAGCACTGGCGCGTGCCGGTACCGGAGATGTACTGGCGGGCTTAATCACCGGCTTGCGGGCTCAAGGAATGGAAGCATATGATGCCGGGCGCGCCGGCGCCTGGATCCATGCTCAAGCGGGCTTATCGGCCATTGAAATAATAGGAACCCCAACGGCGGTAATGGCCAGTGATGTGCTCGAGGCCATTCCAGACGTTCTTGCCAATCTTGAATAAAGGAAAGCCCCCGGAGGGATGAAGAGCCGGGGGCTTTCTTTTTAAATATATAATCAGTTTTAAGAAAGAACGTGGATTCCACCGATTTTAACAGGTTTCAAAATCGAGTCAGTTGAATAACGAGAAATATCAAGCCTGTTTGAGCGACGACGCCGAGGATGAAGAAGCCCAGATGCGGGAGGAAATTCATTTTGTGGCGAATATCTGAAAGAATAGCGACCATGGCAAATAAAAGGACAATCGGGAAATAATAAAGGCCGATAGAGAAGCCACCAAGAATCACGAAAGCCAAAAAAAGGCCAACAACCGCCCAGATAACCAATCCTGCAGCGGGAAAGTCGCGCAGGCTGGAAAACAAGGCGATCAAGCCCAAGATAACCAATTCGAGCAGATATAGAGCAGGGAAAGGCCATATCGCCTGATATGAAGCAATCGAACCCGCCAACCATATAGTGAGACCGAGGCAGACAATGGAGGCGAAAAAGGCGAGGAACAATTCGACCTTGCGCATAGTCATGGTATGTGATTTCCGTATTATTTCGGAGTAGAGCCCTTCCAGATGAACAATAAGCTATTCATTTTGATCCGGTAGAGATTGTCGGATGCGTTTGAGGCTACCGCGACGCTTTTTTGTTTCCACGCGCCTGGCGATAGCAGCGGGGCCCGGATGAGTCGCAAAGCGCTTTTTTGGTCGAGCCAGGGCTTGAATTATTAGTGAGATCAGGCGCTGTTCGGCATCGAAACGGTTTTGCTCCTGGGAACGGTAGCGTTTTGCCTCAATCACCAGTACTCCAGCCTGGGTCAGACGAGAACCGGCCAGCTTCGTCAGCCGGATTTTTGTATCCGGGTTGAGAGAAGGGGAATTGGCAACATCAAATCGCAATTGTACACAAGTAGCGACCTTATTAACGTTCTGGCCACCGGGCCCGGATGAGCGGATGAACTCATAAGAGAGTTCATTGTCGTCGATGGAAAGACCGGGGGTGATTTTCAACATGCTAAAACATCATGGCATTGATCTTCTCAATAGTAGCGCGGGCAGGCCGCAGATCCGATTCGGTCAGTCGATTGAGGGGAGTATCAACCAGATTGTACATATCGATCAAAGTTGGTTTTGATGTGTCGATATAGATGAGTCCAGTTACCAGCCAATTGTTTCCCTGGGCTTCTTCGAGCATTTGGAAAGCTCCGGCACGGCTGGTTGGGTCATATTCCTTGTCCAATTTTTTTAGGATTATGGTCGAACCATCGTGCATGGAGACCTCGCGAACGGTCCCTTCCGGAAATTCCCCATCCAGAATAATTTCAGCCAATTTTGGAGTGTACATGATCTCGTGAAGGGGCGCTTCATGGTCTTTGCCCCAGGTGTAGGAATGGAAAGCATTTTCTTCATTATTGAATGTGACACAAGGGCTAATTATGTCCAATACGGCGATCCCCGTATGGCTAAGAGCAGCCTTGAGTAGTTCCTTCACCTGTTTGGCATCACCCGCGAAGGAGCGGGCCACAAAAGTGGCATTGGATGCGAGGGCTTCCATGCAGATATCCACGGGCATGTATTGGTTAATACCCTGATGTTTTAAATTCAGGCCCACCTCCGCGGTGGCTGAGAACTGGCCCTTGGTCAAACCGTAAACCCCATTATTCTCAATGATATAAACCATCGGTACGTTCCGGCGGATCATGTGTTTAAACCCTCCCATACCGATGGAGGCAGTATCCCCATCGCCGGAGACACCGATGGCGCGGAGTGACTTATTTGCAAAGAGAGCACCAGTGGCAAGCGAGGGCATGCGTCCGTGCAAGCCATTGAAACCAAAAGAACGGTTCAAGAAATACGCCGGGCTTTTCGATGAGCAACCAATCCCACTGAATTTCACGATCTCTTCCGGGACTATATCCATTTCATAGCAGGCAGAAATAATCTGATTGGCGATGGAGTTATGCCCGCAACCTTGACAGAGGGTAGATGGCAGGCCTCGATATTCATTTTTGGTCAAGCCGGCTTTATTCGTTTGACCGACGGCAACATTTGGAATTGTCATTGTTCTTTCTCCTTAGAGATGATGGCTTCTTGAACCCATTGAGCGGTGAGAGGCAAGCCGTCTGTATGAGCAATTGAGCGGAACATGGGCGCCTGGTCCGGAAGGGTGGCGCTTAATATCTGACATAATTGCCCATCGCGATTGGCTTCGACAATATAGATATGACTATGTTGTTTGATAAAGTCCAGGACATCACCTGTAATGGGCAGCGCGCGTAAGCGAAGAAAATCGCTCTTCAAATCCATTTCTTCTGACATCTTAATGCGAGCCTCTTCCACCGCAGATTCGGTTGAGCCATAAGCAATAATTCCAATGGTCGCATCGGTGGTCTTTCGGATAACAGGTTGGGGAACAAATTTTTGGGCAGAATCAACTTTTTTCTTTAGCCTGGCCAGGTTGGCTTCCCACGGCCCTGGATCTTCCGTATAGTGAGCATTTTCATCATGACCTGTGCCGCGAGTGAAATAAGCCGCACTGGGGTGATGGTTACCCAGGACCGTACGGTAAGGAATACCATCCCCGTCCTTATCCTTATAACGAGCCCAATTCCCATTGAGTTTCTCCAGATCGTCTTCCCAGAGGACTTTACCACGATCCATTGAAGTATCAGGGTACTCAAATGGTTTCGTCATCCATTGGTTCATGCCCAGGTCGAGATCACTTAGTACGAAAACTGGCATCTGAAATCGTTCTGCCAAATCGAAAGCCTTCCAACCGAATTCAAAACATTCCTGGACGGAACCAGGCAGAAGGATTATTGCCTGTGTATCTCCGTGCCCCAGGAAATAAACTCCGGTGAGATCGCCCTGAGCCGTACGAGTTGGGAGACCGGTACTCGGACCAACGCGTTGGACATCCCAGACCACCAACGGTATTTCTGATTGATATGCCAGGCCGGCGTATTCGGACATCAAGCTGATCCCCGGACCGGAAGTTGAAGTCATGGCACGAAGGCCAGCCCAACCTGCTCCGGCGGCCATACCGATGGCTGAGAGTTCATCCTCAGCCTGCAGTACGGCGTAGGTCTGTTTGCCCTGCGAGGTTTTGCGCAATTGTGGAAGATAAACATTTAAAGCTTCAGCAAGAGATGAAGCGGGCGTAATTGGGTACCAAGCAGCGAATTGGACACCTCCGTAGATGGCTCCAAGAGCTGCGGCGGTGTTACCATCTGCCATGATATATCCTGTGGTCCGATCCATCGGCTCGATAAAATACGGGTCGCTTTTTTTCAAATTCTCGACAGCCCAGTCGAAGCCAGCCTTGATCGTGGTGAAATTTGATTCGACCGCTTGAGCCTTATTCTTGAAATGAAAATCAAGGGCTGACTTGATCGCATCCAGATCGATCGTAAGCAGATTTGCCAGGACCCCTACATAAACCATATTTGCAATATAGTCACGCAAGGCCGGAGAAACATTCGCGGATCTCGACAGGGCTTTAACTGGCATTGGGTAGGCGGAAATATCCTTCCGCTCCACAGGTAACTTGATATCATCAGCGTAGAAAAAAGCGCCTCCGGGAGATACGGATGCTAGGTCCCTCATGAACGAGGATGGGTTGATAGCAACTACAATTTCCTGTTCTGAGCGCCTGGCGGTAAACCCATCCTTACTCACACGAATGGTATACCATGTCGGCAGTCCCTGGATGTTAGATGGGAACAGGTTCTTACCAGAAACGGGAACCCCCATTTTGAAAAGAGCTCTCAAAAGGGTGACGTTTGCAGTCTGAGAGCCAGAACCGTTAACAGTTGCGATCGTAATTGAGAAATTATTTATGATTTTATTTGCCGCCATAATTACTCCTCGTTATTAGATGGTGAATTCGACAAAAAGAGGCAAATTCATAATAAATCAATCCTTTGAGAGGGTCAAGGGGGAAAACTATCAGATTTATGCCGATTAGTAATAAAGGCGGCTCCGCATGAGCCGCCTTTTTATCATATTAATTATTTGTCATCAGAATCTACTGGCAGGTGCCGTCTGACGAGCAAGCTGACACCAAGGCTTGTTGGAAGGTAGCCTGGGCAGCAGCATCCATCGCACTGACCTGGAAGAGACCGATGGCAGTCTGGATTGTGGTCACCCAAGCAGGAGCAGCAACCACGCCGTGATAAAGGCTTCCGACCAGTTTATCAGTAGCCCAGTCTTTGGCCGCGCCTTGCGAATATTCACTGAAAAGGGATTGGTCACAGTCGGTGCGGGCACAAATGGAACCTTTGAGCGGGTTGAAGGCTTCCTGACCAGCTTTTGAAGCAGCGACGGTCAACCAGGCAACCGTATTATCCGGATTCTTGGCATTCTTCGGCAGGACGAAGCTATCGGAAAGGAAGTTGAAAATGCCGTAAGAACCGGGGGAGTTGGCCCAATCAAAGTCGGTGTGTGGTTTCAGGGCGAGTCCATTGGGGGCCGCGTTGGCAAAATATCCATATGCCCAGTCGCCCATGACGTTGAAAGCAGCATCGCCATCTGCGACCAGCTTGGCAGCAGGCTGCCAGTCCGAGAGGGTGGATGCATCACTATTCGTGTAGGAGAGGGCTTTGGCGAAATTAGCAATTCCTGCTTTTACGTCGGGTCCGTTCCAATCAGTGGTCGGAGGAGTGGTCCATAGTCCCGTCCACTTATCAGCGCCTATCGTTCCGATCATCACATTTTCGAACAGATGGACGGAGGTCCAGGCAGGACCGAGAGCCAAACAGATTTTTCCGGCAGCCTTGATCTTGTCGCAAGCTGCAAAGAAGGCGTCCCAAGTTGTAAAAGCGGTCTTGGGATCTTCCGTGACGCCGGCTGCTGCAAGGACTTTCGGGTTATACCAGAGAACATTCGAACGGTGGATGTTTACGGGAACGCTGTAGGGATGCCCATCCTTCGATATCAGCGGAAGGAGAGTGGGGGGAAGGACGGAACCAAAACCGGTCGACTTAAAGAAGTCATCCAGCGGCTGTACCTGGCCGGCCGCCACGTAGTTGGCGATGGTCTCCTGACCGGCGTGAGCCTGCCATGAATCGGGCGGATCATTGGCTGCGAGCCGGGTAGCAAGGACGGCTTTGGCGTTAGTCCCAGCTCCACCAGCTACTGCGGCGTTGACGAAAGTGATATTAGGGTACATTTGATTAAAGATCTTGACCATGGCTGCCAGCCCGTCAGCTTCGCCAGGCCCGACCCACCAGGAAAATACTTCCACCTGACCACCAGCAACAGTTCCACTAGTGGGGGTTTCGGAACCTGTCGTTGCCGGGGGTTGAGTGGCGGGTGGTTGAGTGACAGGCGGCAGGGTTGCCGGTGGTTGAGTCGGCGTAGCAGAACCACAGGCTGACAATACGATAGTCAGAACGGCCAGTGCCGTCGTCAAAAAGTAAAGCTTATTCTTCATCATAAATCTATCTCCTTTCATATAAAATATATTAGACCAAATACATCCAATTTAGTCAATAATTCATCAACAAGGTCTTATTTCGTTTTAATTTCATGATTCAAGGGTGAAAAGAAGCAAATAAAAAGAAAAGG
This sequence comes from uncultured Chloroflexia bacterium, assembly GCA_963831885.1. Taxonomy (GTDB): domain Bacteria; phylum Chloroflexota; class Anaerolineae; order Anaerolineales; family Villigracilaceae; genus UBA877. The sequence continues at coordinate 773,680 of CAWHSJ010000011.1, forward strand.
GCGAGCATTTTTTCGCCCGCTCTTCTCTCCTAGTATAAGCTTTAAATTGGATCAGCCTTTCAATGCTCCCGCCATCAGGCCTCGAAGGAAATAACGGCCCAGGAAGATATATACCAATAGCGTCGGCAAGGCTGCCAGTAATGTGGCTGCCATCAATACATTCCATTGAACCAACTGGCTGCCAGCCAGGTTATTGAGCGCAACTGTAACCGGCCAATGAGATTGATTGGTGAGGATAACCGCAAACAGGAATTCATTCCAGGCCTGAGTAAACTGCCAGATGATGACCACTGCGAAGCTAGGTGCGGAGAGAGGGAACATGATATAACGATACAGACCCATCAGGCTGGCACCGTCGATTCGACCGGCTTCAAGGATTTCAGTACCTATCCCGGCATAATAATTCCGAAAGATCAACGTGGTTATGGGGATACCATAGATGATATGCACCAGAATTAGCCCAGGAATATCCCCATATAATTTTATCGCCTGCATGAACTTGACCAACGGGATCAGGATGCTTTGATAGGGGATGAACATTCCAAACAAGATCAGGGAAAAAATCAAATTAGAACCGCGGAATTTCCATTTTGCGAGCAGATAGCCATTCAACGACCCAAGAAAGGCTGAAAGGATGGCCTCCGGGATGACCATCATCAAACTGTTATTTATGTTCGGTGCAAGCTGCTTATAGCCAGCGATGAAATTATCAATATGGAGACCATTATTTGGCAGACTCCACATAGTCTTGAGATCGACCTGGCTAATGGACTTCAACCCGGTAAGCACCATCAGATAAATGGGAAGCAAAAAAACAATGGAAAGTGCGATCAAGACGATATAAAAAAATATGTGAAGCAAAGTGCGGCGGGTCATAGCTCAGTCTCCGTGCGCATGTTCTGGACCAGATAGGGCACCACCAAGACTGCCACACTAATCAGCATCAGAATGCCAATGGCTGCTCCCTGGGCATAATTGGTACCATCGAAAGTAGTTGTCCACATATAAATGCCTGGCACATCCAGACTAATGGCTTTATTCCCCAAGGCAACTATCAAATCGAAGATTTTCAACGACATATGGGCCAGGATGATCACGGCGCTAAGGGTCACTGGTTGAAGCATGGGTAAAATGATGTAGCGATAAATTTCGAATTCATTGGCACCATCCACCCGGGCAGCTTCACGCAGGTCTTCTGAAACGCTGCGGATGCCGCCCAAATAGAGGGCCATGGTATAACCAGAAAGCTGCCAGACAGCCGGGATTATCGTGAAAGCCATGCCCCAAGGTTGAGGCGTGGAATGCCACAAACTGATGAGAGATTTCAGCCCGAGAGATTGAAAAATGAGGTTGATCCCAGTGATGCGATTGCCTGTTGCCGGGTTCATGAGCCAGCCCCAAATGACACCGGTGGCGATAAATGAAATCGACATGGGAACCAGGAAAATACCACGAAAGATCGCTTCCCCTTTAAGCCTTTGGTCGAGCAGGATGGCCAGTCCCAGCCCCAGGATCAGGCAGCCCAGAATGAACCCAACCGTGAACATAACAGTATTGCGGACATCGATCACGAAACGCGGATCGTTATTGAAAAGGTTAATGTATTGTTTAAGACCGACCCAGGTGTAGTCGGGGTTCAAACCTTTCCATTGACTTAATGAAACTCGAATGGACCAGGCGATAAAACCATACACAAAAATTGCTACTGCGATGATCGAGGGCAGAAGTATTGTTATAGAAAGCACTTTTTCGTTTTGAAACATAGATACGATGATCAGCACACCGGCATAAAAGATCAATCCACTGACCAATATAGCAAGTGAAGTCAGGTTTTTATCTGCAATGACCAATGGGTTACTTCTCAGTGTCAAAATAAAGACAATACCCAATAGCATGAGTACGATGGCCAAAATAAAATGCGGCAAACGAAGTTCGAACCTGCGAAGCATTGGTCAGCTCTCTTTCAGAATGGGCGGCTCTCGACGAGCCGCCCATTCGCCTTCCTTACATTTTATTACTGATTCAAGTTATTTGCAGGTGCCATCTGACTTGCAGGCGGCGACCAATGCAGCCTGGAAGTCAGCGGTCTTGCTCGTGTCGGTCTGGAACAGACCGATGGCGGTTCCGATCTTGGTTGCCCAGGCAGGAGCGGCAACCACGCCGTGCATCAAGCTACCGACCACAGTGTTGCTGGTCCAGTCCTTGGCAGCATCCTGCGAGTATTCACTGAAGAGCGTTTGATTGCAGTCAGTGCGGGCGCAGATGGAGCCCTTGAGGGGATTGAAGGCTTCCTGACCGGCCTTGGAGGCGGCAACGGTCAACCAGGCGAGGCTAGCATCGGGGTGCTTGGCGGAGGTGGGCAGCACGAAGCTGTCAGATAGGAAGTTGAAGATGCCATAGGTGCCCGGGGAGACGGCCCAGTCGAAGTCGGTATGAGGCTTGAGGGCGAGACCGTTGGGAGCCGGGTTGGCAAAGTAACCGTAGGCCCAGTCGCCCATGATATTGAAGGCGGCATCGCCATTGGTCATCAATTGGGAGGCGGGCTGCCAGTCAGACATGGTGGAGGCATCGGCGTTGGTATAGGAGAGGGCCTTGCCGTAGTTGGCGATGCCCTTGGTCACATCGGCACCAGCCCAGTCGGTGGTGGGCGGGGTGGTCCACAGGCCGTTCCACTTAGCGGCTCCAATTGAGCCGATCATGATGTTCTCGAACAAATGGATGGCGGTCCAGGGAGCACCAAGGGACAGGCAAATCTTGCCGGCGGCTTTGATCTTGTCGCAGACGGCGAAGAAATCATCCAGGGTCTTGAAATCGGTCTTGGGATTGGCGGTGACACCAGCAGCGGCCAGAACCTTGGGATTGTACCAGAGCACGTTGGAGCGGTGGATATTCACCGGAACGCTGTAGGGATGACCATTTTGCGAGATGAGTGGGAGGAGAGTGGCAGGCAGGACTTTGTCAAAGCCGGTGGACTTGAAGAGATCGTCCAATGGTTTCACCTGACCAGGGGTTACGTAAGTGGCGATGGTTTCCTGACCGGCGTGGGCCTGCCATGAATCGGGCGCATCATTTGCAGCCAGACGGGTGGCGAGAACGGCTTTGGCGTTCGTGCCAGCGCCACCGGTTACGGCTGCATTGACGAATTTAATGCTGGGATATTGCTGGTTGAAGACCTTCACCATGGCAGCCAGACCATCGGCTTCACCGGGTCCAACCCACCAGGAGAATATTTCCACTTCAGTGCTTTTCGCGGGAACCTGGGTAGCGGGAGCCTGGGTAGCGGTCTTTGCAGCTGGTCCGCATGCAGACAGGACGAGTATGGCAACGATCATGAGGCTAAAAAAGCCCCAACTGAACTTTTTAGATGACATTCTCTTTCTCCTTGTTAATGAATATTATTGGGGATTGAATAAGGGTTTATGGGCAAATATCCACTCTAATATACGCACCTCCTTATGCTATTTATATCGGTATGTAAAGATAACACGCCAGGGTATTGTTTAGCGGTTAAAATAAGTATATTCAAGTTGGAATACTGACTCAACCAGTTTACGGACACATGATGGACTTCCTGCGGACATGGAACGACAAACTTTCATTGGCCTCTTTAAAGACTTGATTTCACGTCTGTATGATCGCGTTGCGATAGAAACGCATCCTTTAGCAGCTTTCTTCCCGATGGCAGAAGAAGGTTCCGCCCGGCGCGCAGAAGTGGTCCAACAGCTCATTCTGGATGAGATTGAGCAGCTGCGACCGGAAGGCAAAGAAATCCTTGTTCAATCGCCCGAATGGCGTCCTTATCTAATCCTGCTCAAACGTTATATTGGAGGACAGGATCCTCACGAGATTGCCAAATCCCTTTACATTGGCGACCGGCAATTCCGGCGTGACCACAGCCGTGCGCTGCAGGCACTCAGTATGCGAGTCTGGCAGAAATATTTCCAACCCGTCAGCCAGCCGGCTGGCGGGGAAGCAAAAGATTTGTTCGAGGATCAAGGCGCATTTGAGCTTCATTCCGAGCAGTTGGATTTAAATGAAGTAATTCGGGGCGTGAAAAACCTCATTGAGCGGCGATTAGAGATAGAAAATGTTCAATTGGAACTTGCACTATCACCTTCGCCGTTACAGATATTCACCGATCGTATCCTGCTGAGGCAAATCCTGTTGAGTTTGCTTAACTATGTACTTCATCTGCGCGGTCAATCAGAATTGACCCTGCGCACTGAAGTAGGCAAAACAATGTCAATGAGCATTCTCTTTGATGCAGATGAACAATGGGTGAGTATTCAAAATGATGAACAAGACTCACTCGGATTTGCGCGACGATTGAGCCAAAGATTACCCGCCAAAATATATGAAAAATATCCTCCGAAGGATACATCCGGGCCTGCGGAGATCCGTCTTCTATTTCCTTCGTTCCAGCCACGGACAGTACTCATCGTGGACGACCAGGCAGCCGCCCAAAAAATGTTCCAGCGCTATTTAAGCCGTGTCAACCTCGAAGTGATCGGGATCACCGATCCATCCCAGGGATTGGCCATGGCACAAAAAATCCAACCCGCTTTACTCATTCTCGATGTAATGATGCCGCATATAGACGGTTGGGAAGTATTGCAGACTCTCCAGCTCAATCCAGAAACGAAGGACATTCCGATCATTGTATGCTCTGCGTGGGGAGAGCCTGAATTAGCGCGTTCGTTGGGGGCGGTGGCATTCCTTAAAAAACCGGTCATCCAAAAAGATTTGTTGGATGTGCTGGCCAACCTGGGCTTGCTTTAGGAGTAATCATGAACTGGTTGAAAACCCCGAACACCGATTCGGAATTGCATGACCTGATGCGTTCCGGTGGCCAGAAACTAATATATACCATCGGGGGGATTTACTTTATAGGGCATGTGATCGCGACACTTGCGTTTCCGCAAATTTTTATTCCCGGTATCTGGGGAATTTCTCTTTACATGCTTATCCTGGTGATACTTACCTTGCTGATCATACAGAACAGGTATGTTCTATCACAAGCCTTGTGGTTAGGCGGACTAGCCGGCGCAATTGTGCTGGCGTTTTTTGTTTTTAAGCAGCCTGGAATTCTTTTCCTGCTAATTACGCTACCGCTCATGGCAGTAGTTACTCTTGGAATCCCCGGTGCAGCAGTAGCGATTTTATTTATTATAGGTATTATCGATACCATGATACTCACCATTACCGGTATCCCATCAGCTTATGCAGGCGTTATTTTATTTGGAGGTGCGTCCCTTGCCATCTTTGGCTGGAGTCTATCCAGTAACCTTTTCGATGCCCTGGAGGCGGCATCCTATCATTATAGTGAAGCACGCCGCTTGTTAGGAGAAACCCAGTACAACCAGGCAGAAATCAGGCGCATACTGAAGGATCGTAACCAAGTTAATTACCAGCTTGAGCGTATGAACGAAATGCTCAAGTTCTCCCGTGCCCAGGCCGAAGAAGCGCGTGAAAACCGCAATCGCTTCATGCTGGCTGTAAGCCATGAACTTCGCAGCCCGCTGAACTTCATTATTGGATTTCAGCGACCTAATGGTCAATGCGCCTGAGTCCTATGCGCCCAAATCCAACTGGCCAGCAGGTCTATATGATGATATCCAGGAGATATATACTTCCAGTAAACACCTTATGCGACTAATCAATGATATTTTGGATATGGGGAAAATCGATGTCGGACAAATGTCACTTTATCGGCAAAAAGCACAAATAGATGAAATCGTTGCAGATGTTCTGGATATGTTGACCGGCGCGTTTGAGCAGAAAGGTATTTCCCTCGCAATCGACCTGCCTCCGGATTTGCCATCCGTCTTTATCGATACGACCCGTATCCGACAAGTATTCCTCAACCTGCTTAATAATGGTTTGCGTTTCACGGATAAAGGCGGAGTCACTCTCAAAGTTCAGAAAATGGACACCCATCTTCTCATCAGTGTCATCGACACCGGTATGGGAATTTCGCCTGAAGACCTTTCCAAAGTCTTTACAGAATTCCGTCAAGTGGGGGAGGAGAACTGGCGACGTCACGCAGGGACCGGGCTGGGTCTATATATCAGCCGTCAGTTTGTCGAATTGCACGGGGGTGAGATGGGAGTTGAGAGTACGCTCGGAAAGGGGACGCGCTTTTTCTTCACACTTCCCCTTGACTCGACGGTTTCAGAAACCCATGTAATTTCCAACCAAGATCAACAACCACCGCGAAATAACCCGCTGATCCTACTGGTAAGCCCCAATCCTGAAGATGTTGATTTACTCAAGCACACCCTGGATGGATATATCCTCCAGCTGGTCTCAAATGTTGAACAGGCGAAGGAAAGAACACGGGAATTGTTTCCACGGGCCATCCTGGTGGCATCAGAGGCAGGCATTCTCAATCCGGAACAATTACCCTACGCTTTGCCGGTTATTAAATTCAGCCTCTCGCGTACAATTGCTCGAAAGGAAAACTCACACGCTCATTTAGTGAAACCGATCTCCCGCCAGGCGTTATTGCAGGCGATCCAATCTCTCGGGGCGGATGTCCACAATCTTCTTGTTTTAGACGATGATCCTGCGATGATCCGGTTCGTAGAGCAATCCTTCCGAGCCGATAGGCAATGCCGACCTGACAACTGGTTACAATTTATTGAGTGCGTTCACTGGTGCTGAAGGGTACGAAGTTTTACGGAAAAATGACATTGATGCCATCCTTCTTGATCTTGAACTGCCGGATATCCATGGCTGGGATTGGTTGGCACAATTACGGACCCGTCCGGAGATGGCTCAAATCCCGATCGTTGTTATTTCAGCAGAAGATATACCGCAGAATAATTTCGTACCAGGTGCAAGTGTATTGGAATTAGCTTTACACCGCTCCTTATCTGTAGAGTGAATTGGGGAGTGTTGTCAAATCTGTCTTGGAAAATATTTTGCCTCAATACCCAAAAGAAAGACAAATGTCATAAGAAAGAACTGAACATATTTGAGGCAGGTCCAGCGGATCGTCGATGATAAGGCGTTCTGGCTCCAAAGGAGTTCGAATTTCACGAATACTAAATGGAAATTCTATTTTAAGAAGTCAGCGACGGTGGCAGCCATGAGGGCGGCCGCTTGAGGAAGGATAGATTCGTCAAAATCGAACCTTGGGTTATGGTGGCTGGCATCAAGACCCTTTTCATGGTTGGACGAGCCGATGAAAAAGAAGCACCCGGGAACTTTCTCCAGGATAAAGGCGAAATCTTCCGACCCCATCGTAATGTAGTCAGCGGAGTTTATTTCCGCTTGAGGAAACAGCCGACGGGCAACTGTTTGTACATGAGCTGCCGCCTCAGGCTGATTGATCGTCGCCGGGGTCAGCTGCTGCATTTCGATATCGGCTTGGCAACCCAGTCCTTCAGCAACTGAGATGACTGTCTTCATAAAACGGTCCAGGACCAATTTACGCACATCCGGCTCGAAGGTGCGGATGGTCCCGGTGAGTTCCACGGAAGGCGGAATGACGTTGAAAGCTTCTCCACCGTGGATCGTGCAAACACTGACGACGGCAGTCTTGAAAGGAGGGACATTGCGGGCAACAACCCCCTGAAGCGCAGTGACGATTTGTGCTGCAGCAAGCAGCGGATCCACCGACAAATGCGGGGCAGCGCCATGACCGCCTTTCCCAATCACCTTGATCTTGAAGATCTCGGCGCCTGCCATGGCAGGACCATTAGCGATGCCTATCCACCCGACAGGTTTCTCGTTCCATACATGGAGAGCTAGGGTAACGTCCACTTTAGGATTCTCGAGTACGCCGCCCTGGATCATCTTTTCAGCTCCACCCATGCCTTCTTCGGCGGGCTGGAAGACAAACTTGACCGTGCCGGATAATTCATTACGATGATCATTAAGGATCCTGGCGACAGTCAGTAGTATGGCCGTATGGCCATCGTGACCGCATGCATGCATAATTCCAGGATTTTGAGAGGCATAGGATGCGCCTGTCTCTTCGAGGATCGGCAGGGCATCCATATCAGCGCGAACGAGAACGACCGGACCTGGTTTGGAGCCTTCCATAATTGCAACTACGCCTGTTTCGGCGATGCCGGTGTGAACTTCCAATCCAAGGGCGTTGAGTTCTCTGGCGACAATGGCGGCCGTACGAATTTCATGAAACCCAAGTTCGGGATGGCTATGAAAATCGCGGCGATGTGAGGAGGTATATTCGAAAAGGGCCATGCGCTTCAGAAAGGAAATCGGACATGAGAACACTCCTTAACGAAAAAATAAATGCTCCGGCAGGATGAAAATCCTGGCGGAGCTCAATATTAACTGAACTTCAGGAGGCGGAATTTCTCCTCGTAGTACGTATTCTCAGCAGTGCTTCGCTCAGATTTGCGTGCACGCATACGTTCCTCAAGCTTGAGGGGATCACCGATCTGGGAGGCGTGTTCTTTCAGCGCGGTGATCTTGATCTCCCAGGTGTCGGTCACATCGAGAGTCACATTGGCGTTGCTGGCAAGGGAGACCCAGACTTCACGGGGGGAATGCGGTTGCAAGCCCTCGTCTTTCAAGAGTTCGGGAAAAAAATAAGGATTACCGGCAGCAGGGAAAACCGCATCCAGAACAACCTGGCCAGCACAGCGGTGGTCGGGATGGTTGAGGCGATCATTGACTGTGTAAAGGAGGGTGGGGTCACATGTGACAAGGATATCCGGCTTGATTTGGCGAATGGCCCGCACCACCTCACGGCGTAACTCCAGGGTGGGGATAAGATAGCCATCCTCCAGATCCAAAAAGTGGACTGATTTCACGCCAATAATGGATGCGGCAGCATCCTGTTCGGCATGGCGGACTGTACAAATCTGTGCCGAGGCTGCATTGGGTTCATTAAAGCCTTTGTCTCCGCAAGTCAACAGGAAATAATGGATTTCGTGACCGGCTCTGGCCCAGCGAGCCAGAGTGGCTCCACAGAAAAATTCCGGGTCATCCGGATGAGCCAGGATGACCAGGATTTTTTGAGGGTCTTGCCAAACACCAGGTTGTTCGTCCATACATTCCAATTATTGAGATAATAAGGATTGCAGCGGGTCTGTTGTTTTTTGCCTATATTTTTTAGCACTGGGTGAAATGAAGACGCCAAGGCAAATCGTTGGCTGAAGCCTGGGGACACTGGACTCCAGAAAAGGCATCACTACCAGTTACAACTTATTCTTTTTTATCGCAATTCTCGCAGGGTTGTTCGGACTTGCGACGCAAGGCTTCCAATTCGTCCCAAGGTTCAATCTCATCGCGCGAAAATTCACGCGTCATACCTTCCGGAAATTCTACGCGGACGGTCATAAGAAGAGGCGAAACATCCACTACTTTGCCTTCACCTTGAGGTGTGGCGACATGTTTATTGCGTTTCGGCAATTCTTTGCGGGCAGCAGCATACTGTTCATATTCATAGACCAGACAGCAGCGCAACCGTCCACACATGCCAGTTATTTCCTGAGGCGTGAGCGAAATGCCCTGCTCTTTGGCCATTTTGATGGATATGGGACTGAACTCGGTCAGGAATTTAGAGCAACAGCGAGTTTCAAGGCCGCAGGCACCCATCCCGCCCAACATTTTGGCCACATCGCGAGGGCCGATTTGACGCATTTCCACCTGGGAAGACTGAAATTGCTTTTGCATGTCATGCCGCAGCGATTTGAGGTCTGCCTTATCTTCCGTTTCTGAGCTAAACATCAGAGTCAGGCGGGTGCCATCAAAGGAGAATTCGGAGGCGAGAATTTTTATCCCGCGCAGATTTAATTGCGCAGCTCTTTCGCGGCAAACGATCATGGCCTCAATTTCTTTTTGCGCCCATGTACGACGGAGAACCAGATCACGCGGAGTGGCGAGGCGCTCAATGGGTTTCCAACCCTCAGTGGTAGGAACAGGGGTTTTAACCAATTGAGTTACTTCTCCCAATTGTTTACCGCGAGATGTCTCCACTATGACGCGATCGCCGGGCTTGATCTCGGGGGTAGAGGTCGCGTCGAAATGGTATATTTTACCTATCTGTGCGAAACGAACACCAACAATAAGAGGTTGCATGGGAGTGATTATAGCAGACTTCCAATTTGCATGGATTGACCTAAATGTGTCGTAAATAATATAGTATTTCAGGATATGGAGAACCAAAATTGAGTTACAGGAGGCTGAATAAAAGCGCGCCTTTATTCCACCTTGATGGTTGGTGTGGCTTTTTGGCTCATTGCCTCCACACTAATGCGTGCGGCCACCTGGCATGCAATTGAATTGAGCGCCTGGGCGGCAAGAGAGGCAGGCCTGGAAACTACAACAGGTTCGCCAGTATCGCCACCCACGCGGACGGAAGTTTCCATTGGCACCGCGCCGAGGAAGGGGACATTGGCAGACCGCGCCAGGTCCTCGCCTCCGCCAGAGCCGAAGAATTCTCCGCGCATATTTTCGATAACGCCCAGGATGGGCACTTCGAGTGTGCGGAACATTTGGAGGCCGCGGCTGGCATCTTCGAGTGAAACAGTTTGGGGCAGGGTTACGATCACAACACCGGATAGAGGCAATATCTGTGCCAAAGATAGAGAGGCATCCCCAGTGCCAGGCGGCAAGTCGACCAGGAGATAATCCAGTTCACCCCATTCCACGTCGGCCAAAAACTGGCGGATGGCAGAATTGAGCATTGGACCGCGCCAGATGAGCGGCTGACCGGGTTTCACCAGGAAGCCCATGGACATTAATTTAACACCGTAGGCTTCGGCCGGGATGAGACGATCATTTTTCGTACCGGGAATATCATGAATGCCCATCATGGTGGGAATGTTGGGTCCGTAGATATCGGCATCCATCAAGCCGACACGCGCTCCGGTCTGAGCCAAAGCCACAGCCAGATTGGCGCTGACAGTACTCTTCCCTACGCCGCCCTTACCAGAAGCAATGGCGACCGCATTTCGGATGGGGAGGTTCAAAAGCCCGCGATTACGACCATCATTCGGAACGCTGGCATCCATCTTAATAGTGACGGTTTTTACACCAGGAATGGCCATGACGGCGGCCCGGGCTTGTTTCTCAATGGCGCCCTTCAGAGGACAGGCCGGTGTAGTCAACCTGATGGTAAATTGAATTGCATCACGTTTAATTTCCAAGTCGTGGATCATGTCAAGAGAGACCAGGTCGCGGTGTAGTTCCGGCTCCTGGACCTGGCTGAGGGCAGCCATAACCGATTCTTTGGATAAATTGTTAGGCATAGTTTCCCTTTTTTTGAATATATTGATCCACCTCACCCCTAGCTGACTGGAATGTTTCTACGAGTTGGTCGTCTGGACCACGGAAGCGCTTCAGCGATTGCCTGGCGCAGGCGGTGCAGCCATTCATCGCTCTGAAAGAGTCTGCATTGCAGGTGCTGCAAGCATTTATACGGGCCATCATAAGAATAAAAGCTGTTTCGGCGGGACTATCCCGCCCGGCTTCTTCAACAGCCAAGACGAGCTTTTGCCAGACTTCACCACGCTCTGTCGTTATTGCATGGATGGCACGCGGGGGGAAAAGAAGATCGGTATCGGGATTGTACATTTATTGTGCCTTTGCTGTTCTGGCCGCTTCTTTTGCAGCTCGAGCGGCCTTTTCCTTAGCCGCGTTGATCGGCCGAATGGTTTCGTAATACTTGGCTGGCTTGGATAACCTGGCTTTATCCAAAATGTTGCGACCAAAGGAAGACAATTCGTAATTGTGATCCATCTTGATCGCATCGAAAGGGCAGTACTCGGCACAAAGGCCACAATTCATGCAGATATCCGCGTCGATATAAAACTCCGCAGGGTCGGGGATTGGGCGACCTGTAGCCGGATCTGTCGAGCGGACGATCCAGATGCACTGCGGTGGACAAACTTTGGGGCAAATGCCACAGGAGGTGCAGCGTAAATCCTTTTCTCCGTTCGGACCTTCATCATAAACAAGGAAAGGGATAAAGCGAAATTCTTCGGGGACGGGAATCTTTTCCTCTGGATATTGGACGGTGAAGATGCCTCGCGCGTCCTTGCTGCCTCGGTGAGCAATACCTTCGTCCGTGCGGTAGCGTTTGCCCAGCCAGGTTATATCATCAAGATAAGTCTCAAGGAATCGCTTAAGGCTGACTCCCAAACCTTTCAAAATACCTTTACCGTACATATCAGACATGCCTGTTCTCCCATGTTCCAGTATCAATACTCTATGAGACTTAAGCACCTGGAATAATGTTAGCGGTCCACTTCACCCAGAACTATATCGATCGAGCCAAGAACGCCAACCAAATCGGCGATTTTATGACCAACACACATCGGGCCAAACGCGGTCAAATTGATGAAGGAGGGGGCGCGAACATGATAGCGCCAGGGATTCGGTTTGCCGTTGGAAATCACATAGAAACCAAGTTCGCCTTTGGGACCTTCCACACGTCCATACGCTTCACCGGGGGGTACGCGTACCTGGTAGGCCGGCTTTTGTGAAATGACTGGTCCGGCAGGAATTTGCCTGACGGCCTGCTGGACAATCCGAATGCTCTGTCGAATCTCATCAAAACGCACTATCAAACGGTCATAGATATCGCCGTTTTGACGAATACAAACATCGAATTCAAAGCGATCATATATAGAATAAGGCTCGGCCCGGCGGAGATCGTATGGGATACCCGATGCGCGCAGAAGAGGGCCAGCCGCCGAATATCTTATGGCATCTTCAGCAGTTAAAACACCCTGTCCAACTCCACGTGAACGAATAACTTCATTTTCACGAAGGAAACGATCAAGTTCATCAATCTTGCGAGGCAGGCGTTCAAAAAAAATCTCTTTTATCTTTTGAAGTGTTCCTTCAGGCAAATCACGGGCAACACCGCCGAAGCGAAAATAATTGCACATCATGCGAGAACCGGAGACCGCCTCGAAGATATCCAGGATCAGTTCGCGCTCTTCCAGGGCATAAAGCATGGGTGTGAAGTATGCGCCCAGGTCGTTGAGCAATGTGCCAATCAGGAAGAGGTGGTTCGAGATACGGGTCATCTCGGCCATCATTACGCGGATATAATCAGCGCGCTCTGTAGGTTTGATATCCATCAGTTTTTCGACTGCTAGCGCATAGCCAAAGTTGTTACTCATAGAAGCAAGATAATCCAACCGGTCGGTGTAGGGCATATTCATGATGAATGTATTCCGTTCGCCGATCTTCTCATGGTTTCTATGTAGATAACCCATGACCGGTTTGAGGTTGACGACTATTTCACCATCCAACATCACAGCGACCCGGAAGACACCATGCGTTGAAGGATGCTGCGGGCCCATATTGATGATGATATGGTCCGTATCCAGACCGATTTCGTTCTTTTGGTAAATCCGCAGAGATTTATAAAGAGCTTCTTCGGCATCGAAGGTCTGGTCTTCGGGGTTGAAACCCGAAGGATAGGCGATGTTATCGCCAAAGTCGTTCCTGCTTTCCGCTGACTGGTGTTTTCCCTCCGGCCAGCGGTTTTTGAAAGGTTTGGCTTCTTCTTCGAAATAGGGTTCCTGCCAATCTTTACGAAGCGGATGACCGGCAAAGCCTTCCCACATCAGGATGCGGCGCAAGTCAGGATGGCCGATAAATTTAATGCCATATAAATCCCAAATCTCACGTTCTTGGAATTCAGCGCCAGGGTAGATGGGAACCAAAGATGGAATTTCAATCGGATCCTGGCGAGGGATTTGAACTTTAAAGACTATCCCCGGGCCGCCTATGGTCTTATACACATGGTAGACCACTTCCATAATTCCATCAGGCAGGTAATCCACGCCTGTCACTGAGGAAAGAAAGTCGTATCCCAATTCATCCCGCAAGGTCCTGGCGAACTCGATTAAATTGGTTTTGTCCAGCATCCAGCCGGAATAGCCGGGGCGAGTATCTGCCGCGAGAATCCCATGGAAGCGGTCGGCGAGAGAAAGGTCCTGGGTGGGGGCAACGTTGGCCATATCCGTCTCCTAGGCTTTCTCGTTATTTTTTATCAGGTCAATTTTTCTTGGATCGATCAAATCAGGGCCGAGCATGGGAACGGGGATTTCAACACGGTCGGAGCCCTTCTGGTACCAGCGGGCACTTCTGATGCTTTCCCCCCTAATTTTTTCCTGTACTTTCATGAGGCCATTGAGCAAAGCCTGAGGGGTGGGAGGGCAGCCCGGAACGTATACATCCACCGGGATAAATTTATCCACGCCGGAGACAACATTGTAGCCTTCCTTGAAAGGACCTCCGCCTGAGGCACAGGCTCCCATTGCCATCACATATTTCGGTTCCGGCATCTGGTTATAAAGACGGACGATATTGGGGATCATTTTCTTTGTCACCGTGCCGGATACGATCATTAAATCACTCTGGCGAGGAGAAGGGCGCATAATTTCCATACCAAAGCGGGCCAGGTCAAAGCGGCTGGCCGCGGTACAGATCATTTCAATGGCGCAACAAGCCAGGCCGAACATGAGTGGCCAAACCGAGGCGCTACGGCCCCAATTATAGAGTCTATCCAGACTGGTAATGGCGACTTGTCCACGCATTTCTGGAGGAATCTCAAATCCGGGAGAATTCAGTTCATTCGGGCTCATCATTACTCCTAGTGAAGCTACTGATCGGGAGCATTATAGTCCTTAGAAAAGCAGACGTCAAATTATTTATGCAAATAAATCTTTGCATAAATAGTATAATCAAACCATGCAATCGACCACTCGTTTAAAGATTCTGGATTATTTACGCAAGCACCAGACTTCAACCGCTCGGGAGATCAGCGCCAGCCTGGGAATGACAGGGGCTAATATCCGCCGTCATCTCGCAATCTTGGAGGAGAACGATCTACTCATCGTCGTTGACCGACGGAGAATCGGCAGAGGAAGACCAGAAAATGTTTACAGTGTGTCGAATCAGGTTTTGGGAAATGGATTAGATGTACTGGCTGAAGCGATGATGAATGCCTGGTGGGGAAGTTTTGATGATGATAAGCGGGAAGCAGCTCTACGATCCGTGGCGGAAAAGTTGGCGGATAATAAGGAAACGGTCCCATCGACCCGGTATCCATCGCAGGCTTGCACTTACCATTGACCACTTGAATAGTTACCATTACCGGGCACATTGGGAAGCCGGAGCGACCGGTGCGACGATCATCATGGGACATTGCCCTTACGCGGATATCATCGCCCGCCACCCCGAACTGTGCAGGCTGGATGCACATCTCCTGGAGATACAATTAGCATTGCCGGTTAAGCAGGTTGCGAAATTAGAGAAGGGAAAAGACGGATCTCCCAGATGCATTTTTGCAATTGAATAAGGTGCTTGTTTTTTCATTCTCCTTCGGGTATAGTTGGAAGCTATCTTGTTTACCGGAGGAATGATGATTAATATAGTCACGGATAGTACATCTGACCTAGGCATAGATATAGCGACAAAATACAAATTAACCGTTATTCCTCTCCTGGTGACAATAGGCGGAAAAGATTATCGGGACGGGGTGGATATCCAGCAAAAAGAGTTATTCGCGCTGGTCAAGAAATATAACGAATTGCCCAAAACGGCCGCGCCTTCAGCCGGCGAGTTTGCTAAAATATTTGAACAGCCTGGAGAACATATTTTCATCGGAATTTCCTCCAAGCTTTCGGCTACCATTCAGAATGCCCAGTTGGCGGCGGATATGTTTCCAGCAGGCAAGGTTACTGTGATCGACTCGCTCAACCTTTCAACAGGAGTAGGACTATTGGCTCTTCGGGCAGCTGAACTGCGCGACCGGGGATTATCCGCAAAAGAAATTGTGGAAGCAATCACAGAATCCCGGCCAAAGGTACGGACCTCCTTTGTCATCGAGACAATGGAATACCTATATAAAGGTGGGCGTTGCACGGCCATCCAGGCAATCGCCGGGAGTGTGCTTAAAATCCATCCTACTATTGAAGTCCGTCCAGATGGGACGCTGGGAGTGAAATCGAAGGCGCGCGGGACTTTACGGAAGGGCCTCCAGCTTATGATGGATGATTTCGAGACCCATCTACCTGAATTGGACCGGAAGCGGGTTTTTGTGACGCATTCTTGCGAAGATGAAGAAACCGTCCGATTCCTGCTGGAAGGAGTGAAGCAGGTTGCGGCACCGGAGGAAATATGTGTCACCAGTGCAGGAAGCGTAATCTCCAGCCATTGCGGACCCGGTACTGCAGGAATTTTGTATTTTGTAAAATAGGACGAGATAATTACTCATAGAAGAATGGTAAGTCCCCGGCGAGATAGCGACAGCCGGGGACTTTCACTTATTTATAGGGTTAGCTATGTATGGAGGATAATCCACCCTGAACTTAACCTGAGATGGAAATGGAGAAGCCAAAGGTTTATCCCATTTCCACGAGAACTTCGTTAAAGGATCCGACCTCTTGGGGAGGCAGGGGTCCTTCGACCGGCTCTCCATTCAGGATGAGGCCTTTCACGCCTTTTTGAACGCCACCTGGATTTTTGACCTGGATGAGATAGGTGGCACCGCGCCACTGGCGGGTCACTTCGAATTCCCTCCAGTCAGCCGGAATGCAGGGATCAATGGTCAATCCATCGTAGCCAGGGCGTATACCTAAAATCCAATGCGTGACAGCATGGTAGGCCCAGCCAGCAGAGCCGGTCAGCCAGGGGTGACGAGCGCGTCCGTGGGCGGTGTGATCGCGTCCCATAATAAACTGGCAGTATGAATAAGGCTCGGATTGACGAATTTCGATCATGTTGTTCTGGTTATATGGAAGGGTTGAGTCATAGAACTTCATGGCCTGTTCGCCGCGTCCGAGTTTGCATTCGGCTACGATTGCCCATGGATTGGGGTGACTGAAGATGGATGCATTTTCCTTAATGCCTTTGTAAACGCGGGTTACATAACCGATGTCATCATCGGGCTGTGAAAAAGCAGGCCAAAGCAGGTGAATGCCATATTTCGAAAAAAGGTACTTGTCCACCGAATCCATGCATTTCAATCCATATTCCCTCGGAGCGGCCTCCGAAAGAACTGCCAGCGTGTTGCTTTCAAGGAATATCTTCCCTTCTTCGTTCTCGTGCGAACCAATCTTAATGCCTTTGCGGGTGAAGCCGCGCAAGTACCACTCGCCATCCCACAGGTTCTCAGCACAAGCTTTGCGAACCTTTTCGGCCATAGCAGAGTATTTATCCACATCTTCCACACGACCGAGGAATTTTGCGGCTTCGATGAAATTGAGCAATGCCCAATGGTGGAGGAAGGAAACCATGGCGCTTTCGCCTCCGCCCAGATTCAGACAATCGTTCCAGTCGGCACGCAGACCCAGGCAAATACCACTCTTTCCGATCTGCTCATCCGAGAAATCCAGGGACCGTTTCAGGTGTTCGTAGACCGTAGCCTGGCCGCCGTCTGCAAAGGGGATGACCTGGTCAAAAAATGAGAAATCGCCGGTTTCCTTGACATATTCACAGGCGGAAGCAACAATCCAAAGAGCATCATCGGAACAGGTATCTTTCAGGCCATGGATGATATCGGCGGGATCCGGAGTGGGGACAACAGTAGGAAGCTTAACGCCGGGGAGCCGATCTTCTTTTGGCTTGAAAACCTGCGGGTCAAACAGGTGAAGACCGTAACCCTGCCGGACCTGACCATGGAAGAGTTCTTCCATGCGCTGCTTCACTTTACCAGGGTTCGTATGGGGTACAGACATCACATCCTGGGAAGTATCACGATAACCCAGGCCGGTACGCCCGCCTACTTCTACAAAGGAAGCGAAACGGGACCAGACTACGCAGGTTTCAGCCTGGTAGAGGGTCCAGGTATTGACCATGGAATTGAGCCCAGGATGCGGGGTTTTGCATTGATATTTTTCCAGTTTAGCCTGCCAATATTCCTTTAATTCTTTGAAAGCTTTTTCAACATTAGAAAGGGTGGAATATTCTTGACGAATTTTCTGGCCTGCAACCCGGTTACCTACACCCAACATGAAGATGACGCGGATCTCTTCGCCGGCGTTTAATGACAGGCGTTTATGCAACGCGCCACAGTGATTACCACCCAATTCGGAACTAGCAGAACATTCACCACGAGCGACTGCCACAGGATCTGTTTCCGTGTGGTAAATCCCGATGAAACTGTCCCGCAAACAATCATATGAATCCGGTTCAAAGGAGGCTGTCATGTAGTGATATGTCCAAGGCTCGTAAAAGAAATCGTATTCAATGATCCCATCACTGTAATTAGAACCACCGGCATAGAGGGACATCTGCAGGTTCTGATTGTCGATCTCAATGTGGTGGTAAGAGAACTCAACATACGAGAAGACGCTCAGGTGGCGAGGTTTACCAGAGGCGTTTTTCAGGCGAACATCCCACAATTCCACATCAGCCTCGACCGGGATGAAGATCAACTGGCTGGCCTGGATGCCTTGATAGTCACAAGAGAATTTTGAATAGGAGAGACCGTGCCGGCACTCGTATTTAGCCTTTTCCAGGTCTTTCCCGGTGGGCTGCCAGGAGATGCTCCAATACTCGCCTGTGTCGTCATCGCGGATGTAGACGTAATGGCCGGGGCGGTCGAGAGGAACACCATTCTGGCGAAAGCGGGTGATACGTCCATGTTCGGCAGACTTGTAGAAGGAATAGCCTCCCGCATTGTGAGATAAGACGGTACATAAATCCTTCACACCGATGTAATTTGTCCATGAGACCGGGATATCGGGACGTTCGATCACGTATTCGCGGTTCTGGTCATCGAAATAGCCGTATTTCATCAGGTATTCTCCAGGGTAATTTAGAAGTAGTTGATTGGGTGATGAGGTACCAGGCGATCAGGTGACAGGTAAGAAGCAAGAAGATACACGCAATTTTCAAATGAAACAGGATGAGGGAGGAATTTCCTCTTTTGTAAACTCAACTGGAGGACATGCAAAATTGTTTCAGCCAGTTGATCAGTTGGCGGGATTTTTCAGGCGAATCGGATTCAACCATCAGGCGTAGCACCGGTTCGGTGCCGGAGAAACGGAGCAAAGCCCAATTGTCGTTATCGAGCAGGACTTTGGTCCCATCTTCATGGGAGACTTTGAGCACAGGATAGTCGCCGATATGCGTCATAGGCGAATCCCGGAGCCGGCGAGGAATATCCACGCGCATCTCGGGAGTGGCGGGTATGTTCTCTTCCAGGCCAAACAAGTGTCCAGATATTTTCCAGGCCTCTGCCTGTATTTCCGAAATCCGCTTACCTGTGCGGGCCAACATCTCCACCACCAGGGCACAAGCAAAGATGCCATCCTTCCCAAGGATGTGGCCGCGGACGGTCAAGCCACCGCTGGACTCGCCGCCGAGAAGAGCGTCGTGTTCGACCATGCTGGCAGCGATATGCTTAAAACCAACCGGGACTTCATAACTCTTTTCGCCGAATTTGGCCGCCATCCGGTCAAGCATATGAGTAGTGGCTAGATTACGAACTACGCCGCCGCGCTGCCCTTTCACTTCATGCAGGTACCAATAAACGATCAAGAGCAGATCATTGGTGGAGATATAGCATCCTTTTTCGTCCACAATGGCGATGCGGTCGGCATCTCCATCAGTGGCAAGCCCCAAGTCGTAATGGCCTTCTTGGAGGTCATTGATGAGCAGTTGCAGGGCTTCCAGGTCAGGGGCAGGTGAGCGTCCGCCGAATAAAGGGTTACGACGTTCATGGATAAAGGTGACGCGACAGCGCGCTTCCGTTAGTATGATGCCCAGTGTCAATTGGCCTACGCCATACATTGGATCCACAATAACACGGAGGCCGGCACGGCGGATTACATCCAGGTCAATCAGTTTTTCGACTGCATCCACATACTCATTAGTCATATCGCGGCGTTTGACGATGCCCGCTTCGATGGCCAGGTCAAGTTCGAGTTTCACCACATCTTTCGTCGTGAGGCCATTGGCTTCTGCAGAGATGGAACGTGTCTCCTCATCAAGGAGGAGGGAACCGTCACCACGGAACACTTTCAACCCATTCCATTCGGGAGGGTTGTGGCTGGCAGTGAACACCAGACCAAACGATGAATTGAGCAATGCGGTTGCATAAGTAACGAGGGGAGTGGGGGCATCTTCGGATAGGAGGGTCACGGGAATGTCGTTGCCGGCAAACACCTCGGCAGCAGTTTCAGCCGCCCTGTCAGAGAGGAAACGACGGTCATAACCGATGAGCACACCGCGTTTTTCCTGTTGGTGGCGGGTGATCTCGTTGGATAACGCCTGCGAGAGCCGGCGGACGTTATACATTGTAAAGCCTTCGCCGATGACGGCCCGCCAGCCGCCGGTCCCAAAGGTCACATGATTTTCGGCCTCAGGGCGGTGCGGCCGAAAGAGACGTTTCTGCAGGATAA
Organism: uncultured Chloroflexia bacterium; assembly: GCA_963831885.1. GTDB lineage: Bacteria > Chloroflexota > Anaerolineae > Anaerolineales > Villigracilaceae > UBA877. The sequence goes on from CAWHSJ010000011.1 coordinate 794,028, forward strand.
ACTCTGCATTGGCAAGGTCTTCAGCGGTATTGATGCCCTGGACTTCGTCTTGATCGTAGGTCTGATAACTTTCCACCAATAATCCAGAATGTACCAATTGATGGACGCAATCTGTGAGACGGTAACCACCATAAACAGGGGAAAGTGGCAGGCTTTCAAGGGCCGGAAAAATCGTGTCGGCGTGGACTACGTAAGCGCCAACGTTCAATTCATGAATTTCGCGGACCGATTCGGAAGCCTCGGCGGCCTCGATAATATCCACAATCCGACCCTTGGTATCGCGGATGACACGACCGTAGGGGTAAGGATGATCCACGATGGCACTGAGAAGAGTTAGTTTGGCCTGGCGGAGGTAGTGCCGGTTCAGGAGGCCGCGAATGGAATCGAGGCGAAAGAGGGGTGTATCGCCGTAGAGGATAAACAGGTCACCGGTGAAATCCTTGATAAAACGGCTTTAATTTCAAGACCGCATGACCGGTGCCAAGTTGCTCTTCCTGGCAAATATAGTGATAATCACCTCCCAGGTGGGAACGCATCTCTTCACTTTCATGCCCAACCACTATATAAAGATCTTCTGGAGAAACCAGTTGGAGGGCATTCTGGACGACATAATCGATGACTTTGTGGGAACCCAGGTTTTGGAGCAAAATGGGTTTGACATCGGTCGTGCCCGATTCTTTTCCGGCAGCCAGGATGATGACTTTCAGTTCCCGGTTGTGATTTGATTCGTGTTGGGGCATATTCTTCTCCAGAAATTGGCTTTCGACAATATACTGCCAAACAGGATGCCCGTCAATGCGGCAGGGAAAGTTGCTGAAACGCTGGCAAACAGGCACGTTCTCAAAAGGGAATTATGGACCCCATGTAGGGATGAATTGTTTCTCGCAAATTAATCTGTAACAAAATGAAATGGGCGAGATATTATCTCGCCCAACTTTTGGAGAAATCGTAATTTCGCACTGTTCTATTTTTCCGAGATGGTGATACTTTCGATCACGTCACCAGTAAAAGTGGGGTTGGTCTGGGGGTCCCGGCGGGTGAGCCCGTTAACCACGTCCATGCCGCTAATGACCTGACCGAAAATGGTGTAGTCATTCTCAGTCAAGCCCACCGGCTGGAAAGTAATGAAGAATTGGCTACCGTTCGTGTCAGGTCCAGCGTTTGCCATGGCAACTACGCCGGCTTTATCGAAAGCCAAGTCATTCTTCTCATTGACAAATTCATAGCCCGGACCGCCCATGCCGGTACCGGTGGGATCGCCACCCTGAGCCATGAACCCTTCGAGCACACGGTGAAAGGTGGTCCCGTTAAAGAAACTTTTCTTCGCCAGGAAGACGAAACTGTTTACCGTAAGGGGAGCTTTGTCAGGATAAAGCTGGATGACAAACTCGCCGCCTTTCACCATTTTAACGGTGGCGAAGTATTGTTTGGTTGTATCGATTTGCATGGCCGGCGCGGATGAATATTGCAGGGCTGCAACAGTCGGACCAGCCTGATTTGATTGGGCTGGTTGTGTGGCCTGAGGGGCCGCAGTGGGAGTGGGACTGGCCTTTGGCTGAGAGCTGATAAGCCAGATAGCACCAATTATTACAAGAAGGATTATTACTCCGATAACGATATATTGGGTGTTCCGGCGAACCTGCCGGCGGCGGCGAATTTCGGCTCTAGTACGATTTTTTTGCGACATGATCTTCTCTCCTGGGTCAAAAAATTCGAAGCGGAACCGGGGATATTATAGGACAAAAACTGATGTTGAGAGGACAGTTAATGCAAGTGCCGGTATAGGATGCCAAGATACTCGGGGAGAATCTGAGGATGGTAGACCAGGCTGAAAAGGGGAACCTCGGGGAGCGATTTTTTATCGAGTCGGGATGCCGCGAGAGACGACCTTCAATAGAAACACTCCATGTGAGGGAACCGTGGCTATGAAGCCTTTATTAAAAACACCGCGATCGGCCCGGTCCCATAAGTCGCGGACCAAAGCCGGTCCTTCCGGCAAGCCAATTCCGGTCCATTCAAACTGGATGGTAGCTGCTGCCTCAGTTCGGTTCAGGAGCATGACCGCCATGGTATTCGCTCCGCTGAGGGGCTTGGTCCATATTTCCAATCCTTCCACCTTACTTAAGGTGGTGAGCAGAGTCCCCTGGATGCCGCGTGGATCCTGATCCACGGCGATCACTTCCTGAGCGGTAAGGATATTTCTAGTGGCCTGATCCATATTGCGCAAGTCATTCCCGGCGATTAACGGGGCGGCCATTATGGCCCACATGGTGAAATGAGTTCGATATTCAATCTCCGTCATTCCCCCGTTTCCGACTTCCAACATATCGGGGTCGTTCCAGTGGCCGGGTTGTGCATAGTTGGCATAAATGTTATTGGCCTCGCCAATCTTGATCATGCTGTCCCAATTGTCCTTGATATCGCTGGATGTACGCCATAACTGGGCGATATCAAGCTCGGCCACCAGCATGCCGGGGAAACCCCAACTGCACATGCTGAAAACGATGGGCCGGCCGGTGGCCAGCAGAGCATTGTGCATTTTCGTGTAGTCATCATATAGTTTGCCTACCACGGCGCAATTGTCATATTTCAAATAATCCACTTCCCATGCGGCCAATTGGTTGGCATCCTGAACTTCGTAGCCATAACTGCCGGGAAAATGGGCGCATGTTTCCGTCCCTCGGTCCAGGTAAAGACCGAGTTTAAGACCTTTGGAATGGACATAGTCCGCCAAAGGTTTCATGCCGTGCGGGAATTTTTGGGGATCGGCTTGCAGGTTTCCGGCGGCATCCCGGGTGGGAGCCATCCAACAGTCATCGATATTCACATATTCGTAACCAAGCGCGGCCATGCCACTTTCCACCATGGCATCGGCTGTCTCCATAACCACTGTTTCATTAATGGAGCAACCAAAATGGTTGAAACTGTTCCAACCCATGGGAGGAGTAGGGGCAAGCACGTTGGCCGTGGCAGGCGCCTGTGTGGCGGTTGGAACAGGTTCTGCCGTAGGAATTTTGGTTGGAATTTCAGTTGGAAATATCTGAGGCGAAGGGCTGATATTGGTGATTACAGGAGGTCTGGAACAATTACTGGTGGCAAGCAGGAAAAAAAGTGCCAACAAGAGAAAAACGATTGTCGACCTTATCCGCCGCATGATGTTCTCCTCCAAAATGGCATCAATGGGAAGACCTCACAGGCAGCAGGACCTGTGAGGTCTTGTCTTTGGTCCCTGGATTTTATTCGACCGTCACACTCTTCGCCAGATTCCGGGGTTGGTCCACATCCAAACCACGGATGGCAGCGATGTGGTAAGCCAGCAATTGCAGCGGGATGACTGTGATGACCGGGGAGAGGTACCATGGACATTGCGGGACCCAAAGCACATAATCCGCCAGGGAGGCCACCAGGTCGTCGCCTTCCGTCGCCACGGCAATGACTGTGCCACCACGAGCTTTGGCTTGCTGGATCTGGCTGATCATCTTTTCATGCCAGGGATCTTTGGGGGCGATACAAACTACCGGCATGTTCTTGTCGATCAAAGCAATAGGTCCATGTTTCATCTCTCCAGCAGGGTAACCTTCCGCATGGACGTACGATATCTCTTTTAGTTTGAGAGCGCCTTCGTAGGCGATGGGCATATTAATCCCGCGGCCAAGATAGAGGCAATCGCGCACATCTTTAAGGACCAGGGCTACCCGTTCGACTTCTGTTTCGTGCGCCAGGGTCCGGCCGGCCAGGTCGGGGATGAGGCGCAGGTCAGATACGAGCTGGCGACGAGTGGGAGCATCCAAGCTGCCACGGAGGTCTGCCAGCAAGATGGCCAGCATATACTGGTCCACCAACGGGGCGGTAAAGGCCTTGGTTGAGGCGACACCAATCTCAGGTCCGGTTTGCATGGAGATGCTTCCATCGGCAATGCGCATGGCCTGCGAACCAATTGCATTGACGATACTCCAAATCAAAGCACCTTTACTGCGTCCCTCTTCCATGGCAGCCAGGGTATCGGCGGTTTCGCCAGATTGGCTGATTGCCAGCACGACGGTATGTTCATCCACGATGGGATCGTTGTAACGAAATTCAGAGCCAATGACCATCTCAGTGGGAACACGGGCGATGCGCTGGATCAGTTGTTGACCGACCATACCGGCATAAGCGGCCGTACCACAGGCAGTGATATAGATCTTGTCGATCTTTTGGGCCAGTTCAGGGGTCAAATTGAGCTCGGGTAATTGGATGCGGCTCTCCTTGAAATCCACCCGACCAGCCAGGGTGTCCGTCAAAGAACGAACCTGTTCATGAATCTCCTTCTGCATGAAGTGGCGATACTCCCCTTTTTCCGCTGCGGCGGAGTCCCAGGCGATGGTGTGCAGGTTTGGATCTACCAGTACACCATCCAAAGTTTCCACACGCACAGAAGAACAGGTTACCACCGCCAGCTGGCAGGATTCCAGGAAGATCACACGGCGGGTATGGTCGAGGATGGCCGGAATATCGGAGGCAATGAAATTCTCACCTTCACCCAGGCCGATCACCACACCCCCGGCATTGCCGATACGTGCACAGACGATTTTATCGGGTTCATCCGCTGACATGAGAACGATGCCATGTGCCCCCTGGATCTGCCGGAAAGTACGCCGGGCGGCTTCGGCCAGGTTGAGACCTGTAGACAGGTGACGCTCAACCAACTGGACGATGACTTCCGTGTCAGTGTCTGAACTGAATGACACTCCCTCTGACGTCAATTCTTCGCGTAAATCGAGGAAGTTTTCGACGATACCATTGTGGACCACAACCACACGTCCATTCGAGCTGAGGTGGGGATGGGCATTTCGCGCCGAAGGTTCCCCGTGAGTGGCCCAGCGAGTATGGCCAATACCGGGCGAGCCACAGACGGGCGATTTGTCCACCAATTCCACCAAACGAGAAAGCTTGCCGGCGTCGCGCCGGACTTCGATTTTACCTTCGCACAGGACGGCCAAACCGGCGGAGTCGTAACCACGGTATTCCAACCGTTTCAGGCCGTTAAGAATTACGGGCGTCGCATCACGAGCGCCGATGTATCCTACAATTCCACACATGGGGTTCCTCCGAAAAATGTATTAGTGAGCCTTTGACGGACAAATCAATCTCCCTCATGGGGATTGATTTGTCGCTGTGCTCCTCGCAATGATGTAATCATCACCACCTCCAGCGCCTTTGTCTTCCAGGTTACCCTGTAAGCGTTGCTCGCGGGATTAATTTTCGGAGGGAAAGAAATCGGGGCTGTGGCACCCCCGGAGGGCATCCGCTGATCTTTCGATTTTTACTCTACCTTGCGGCAGAGAACCCTCATCCTCGTCATCCTGAATTAATCCAAAAGATTCAGGACCATGCGCTATCTTTCCCGGTAAAGGTAGAAGAAACCACCTCCTTCTTGATGAAGTAGAGGCGATTATACCGCGCAAACTTGAGGTTGGCAGGCAGACCCTTTGCCCAGGGACAGAGCCATTAGATCCTGGGCTTTTCAGGCTCTTGGACAATTTAACAGCACTTAAATAGCCCTAATGTCCGTTTTTTGTGAAATCCCAGTCCAGGAAGCTATACAGTTTCAGCATTTTTGTTGACGAGGCCCCCTTGACCTGCTATTATTAATGTGGCGTTAACCTTTTAACGTCCTAAGAAAATAATGTTAGGACAATATTGTTAAGAGTAGGAACTAAATTAAGGTTTGAGCATAAATATTTTCTCTGAACACGGCCAGTGAGCAGATTATGATGATAAAACGATTATTTTCCAAATCCAGAAGAAATAAGCGCGGGCAGAGTTTCGTGGAACTTATGCTTGTCCTGCTTATTTTAATGCTGATGTTCGCAGGGGTGATTGAATTCAGCTTCATGATCAATAATTATATCCATGTGGTGGATGGAAGCCGGGAAGCGGCCCGTGTCTATAACAGTTATAAAGCATTTAATCCAATCACCTGGGTAACGGATGACAAGTTCTATTTCTATACCGTGGAGCAAGCCGCGACAACCATGAGACCAGTCGTGCTTGACCCGGGCCTGGGCGATGACATTATTATTTCAGTGATCAGCCTAAGGGGTACTTCCATCCGCCGGTATCCGTTGTTGCCGGATCTCTCCACCAGCGGAAACGGCTGGAGTCTATGCGGACATTATGCATTTTATGCTGCCTATTACTCCGACCAGAACCTAACTCCGCTGCCAGAACTGACTAATCCGAATTGGCAAACCTGTCCACCTCACGCTTCGCGGCTCTCAAATGCTGAAATCAGTTCTCGCGCAGGGGAGAATGCGCTGCAAAGCGGTTTACTAGTGGTGGAGATCATTTACAACTATCCCCAAGTATTGAAGCTGCCAATCTTTTCCAACGGCGATTTTTTCGGGACAAAATTTTCCATCGTACCCGATCCTGTTCCTTTATATACCTATTCGATCATGCCGATGTCTTCAGCGGAGCCGACTGAAGTCCCTTAGGTTAACCCCATATGCAAAAAAACTTTCGAACCAAGAAAAGCAAAGCGTCAAAAAAAGAACGAGGCCAGGTGCTGATACTGGTAGCCCTGGCAATTGTCGGCATCGTTGCCATTATCGGCCTGGCATTGGACGTGGGGATCATGTTCATGGAAGACGCGCGCTTGCGGAGAGCGGTGGATGCGGCGGCATTGGCGGCCGCCCTGCAATTCCGCTCAGGGGTGCCCGATCTACAAGGACAACTCGTCACTACGGCCACAGAGTATGTGCTTTTAAATGGAATAACCCCGGACCCAGACGCGAATCCACCGGTGGAGGTGCATACCTGCACCGACCAGCCAACCATGTGCTACGATGCAGTGCAGGGTATAACCATCCCACGCAAACTTGTCAGTGTACGCGTGAAAGCGGTTGTCGATCTGGTCTTCTTACCTGTGATCGGAATTAATCATGTCAAAATCGCGGCTTCCGCCACAGGCGAGTCGGCCTCGCTGGACCTGGTGCTGGCGTTGGACACTTCCGAATCCATGACGTTTGACGCTCCCGGCAATGATCCCTTACGCGACCCGAGCGTCTGTAACGTCGATTCTAAAGTCGAGGACAAAGCCGCAGACATGGGATGGGGAACGACCGATCCCTTGATGAGGAATCCAGGGGGAGGTTTTGGAGTGAACATAGACGTTAACGACGGCATGCCCGGCGAGTGTCACCCCTTCGAGGAAGTGAAAGATGCAGCTAGTCGCTTCCTGAGCAATCTATATTTCCCTTACGACCGTGTCACCATCGTTACCTTTGACAAGAATGCGACAACCCACTTGCTTTTCCATGAGAATTGCGATGCGACTTTGCATCCAAGCGGCTGCACGGCTGACGAGATCAAAACAAAAATCACCGATACAATCAAAGGTTTGACCGTTTATGATGCAGGTAACAGGTCCTGCCCTGATGGCGCCTCTGACGGCTATCCGTGCCTGCCTTACTGCACCCAGGCAATTGTCGACCAGGGTTTCTGCAACCACGATTATCCCCAAAACTTTATCGACCAGAACGATCCAAATGCGGTCTTTGGCGGCAGTTTCGACTGCGGAAGATATGCGGACGGCAGCGACTATCATTATGGCCCCAATTTCGACCCGCATGAGTGTATGACGACGGATATAGGAAGCGGCCTCTATGAGGCCGGCACGGACTTTGGCGATGCCATTCGGCAGTCCTCGCTGTGGGTGGTGGTGATCCTGACCGACGGAGCCGCGAATATGGGGACTTACAACGATGCCGACCGCACGCCTGCCTGCCCACCTGCTACGTGGGATCCTTACCGGGCTCCAGGTGCGCCGCGCTGCCGGGATACTTCCTCCCTGACCCGCCACTGCGCCAATTCCGCCACATTTGCAGACTGCCAGTCCTATGGAAATGGCCTTGAAGGCGTATTATTTCAAAACGGAATATTCGATCCCTTAAATTATGACGCCGATGATGCCGCTCACGACGCGGCCGATTACGTAGGACTAAAACAACAGGCAGTGATTTTCTCGATCGGGTTTACAGAACAAGTCCACTCTTCAGATTTTTCAGGGGAAAGATTGCTCACGTATGCAGCCGAAAAGGTCGGTAATGGTTCTTATTTCTATGGAGCTGATCCGACACAACTGAATGCGATCTTCAAGAAGATCGGCGATAAGATCGCAACCAGGCTGGCGCGCTAGGAGAATGAATTATGATACCAAACAGGATGATCTTCATTCAAAAAAGAATACGGGCATTGCATGGAGCCAGCCGCTCTCAAGGGATGGTCGAGTTTGCATTGGCGCTGCCGATTCTGCTAATGCTGTTATTCGCCATCATTGATTTTTCACTTTTATTTTCTGCGTGGCTCCTGATCCAGAACATGTCCCGCCAGGCTGTGCGGTATGCAATTACGACAGCATGGGACCAGTCTTATTGCATGGACGGATGTCTTACCCCAGAAGACCAGGACCAAGCCAGGGTACAATCCATCCATGATGTGGCGAATAATTTCCGCGCCGGCATGGTAGTGGACGACAGCGCGGCCCTAGCCGACCCGGGTTATTTGCGGGTGGTGGTGTGCGCCCAAGAGGACTATACCGGGCCGCAAGGCAAGCCGGATAAGATCATGGATATTGTGCCCGATCCCGGAGAAATGGGCACGGAAAAGTACAGCAATTGCAATAACCTGGTCGATGGCACCATGGGAGAAGTCCCAGGAAGAGGCGGCGATGCCGTTTTCGTGATGGTGGATTTCAACAGCCCCTTCATCACGCCTTTCCTGCAACTCCTGACCATCTTTCAACCGCCAGACAGCACCCAAAGCTGGAAAATGACCCACCTGGTGTCGGTCCAAAGCGGGATCGTGGAAAAATTCCGTACTTCCGAATATCTTCCCACCGTGCCTGGCGAGGGAAGATGGACATTGACGCCCACCAACACGAATACACCGACAGATACTTATACTTACACGTATACATATACCATTACAGATACCCCGACAAATCCAAATACGGCGACTCCCACACTTTCCCCGACCACTACGGATACCGCCACAACTACTCGCACCCGTACGTCGACGAATACACGCAGACCCAGCCGGACGCAGACCAATACTGTTCCAACAGGCACATCAACGCGCACCTATACCATCACGAACACCGTGCCGACGAACACCTTCACGCGGACCTATACACGTACAAATACAAGGCCGACTAACACCTTCACACGGACCTATACGCGCACAAATACGGTGCCGACGAATACCTTTACGCGGACCTACACACGCACGAATACGGTGCCAACGTTTACCTTTTCGCGAACCTTTACAATTACGAAAACAGTGCCGACGAGTACAAAGACCCTTACCCCGACAGTACCAACGCGAACCTTTACACGAACGCGTACGGCCACCGTGCCTTCCAAGACACCCACACACACAGTCGCGACGCCCACATTTACGAATTACTCTTACCAGGACAGCGACAAAGAGTCCAACACCCTATACTCCGACGCTTACTGTAACCAAGACGCCCACACGGACGAATACACCATTGCCCACCATCAATACGGATGGGTAAAAGGAGCGATCTACGTAGCGGGTGAAATAAATCAGGAGGCCTGTCCCAATCAAGAACAGGCCTCCTGGCTTTTGTCCACAGTTTTCATGAAGGGTAAAGAAGGGATTGTTGTATAATTTCTCCAACAGGAGGCGTGTTTGCAAAAATTCTTTGACAAGCTGTTCCCCTGGCGGATTCAATGGAAAGGGGTCTTGTATGAGTTGCTGCTATTTCTTGGGGCTTATATCCTGTGGGTGATCTTTCGGCCGGCCCAATCACCAAGCCGGTGGCTGATTGGCAGTCTTTCCATTTTGGCTCCGGCGGTTACGGCTTCGATCCTGGTATTCCGGTTCTTATCTCAAATACCGGTCCTTTATCAACGCGCCTGGCGTTTTTTTGGATGGGGATTGGCATGCTGGTCTCTGGGCATGACCATGAGGACATTTTATGAATTAGGAAGCGGATCTCAAGCGGCACCAGTCTTCCTGGCACTAATTTTCAGCTTTCTCGTTTACCCACTCCTTTTTTGCGCCTTATTGTTCCACCCCTTTGAAAACCGTTATTCACCTTCCCGCTTTCGATTCCTGCTAGATGCAATCATCTCTTCAGGTGTAGTGGCCACATTATGCTGGCTTATTCTGGCCCGGCCGGAGCGCCTGATGAACATAACTGAAACAATATTATTACTGTACCCAATCTCCGACCTTATATTGCTTATGATCCTTATTAATATGTTGCTGGCAAACCCTAAAGCACGGCGAACACTATTCTTATGGGGATTGGGATTATCAGCATTCCTGATCTCCGATTACATTTACAGCTTGCTTACTTCCGTTGGTGGATACCTGACGGGAGGCCCCGAGAGTCTTGGATGGACCGTAGGAGGATTGATCTTTGGGGTGGGGGTTGTTATCACCGCCAGCGCACATGATGGTCAGGAAAACAGTACTGATGTTAATTTTGATTTAGGCACCCGCATACAGAACATCCTGCCAATCACTTTTGTTCTGGCATTGGGTTGGTTTATCCTGGGGGACTGGCGATTAAGCGGGAGGCTCTCAGTGCCAGGTGTATGGGCGTGTGGATTCCTGACCGTCGCCCTCATCGCACGGATGGGTGTGCAAGCAGGTGAAATTGAATTACATAAATACTGGCAATTGTTTGCCAGCCTTGCCGAACCCGCATTTATATGCGACGGAAACGGTAAAATACTGCTAGCAAATCCAGCTTTGGCGCGCATACTCGGTGTACGCGAAGAGAAGAAGATGGCCGGAAAACGCCTGGCAGAAATTTTTGATGAACAAACTCTTCCGATGAACTTCCTTCAAAAAGCAACCAAACAGGCATGTTCATTGGAAGTTACACTCCGACCACACAAAACGCCGTACCTCCTTTCACTCAGCCCGGTTATCTCAGAAGGTAGTAAGGTATATCTTGCCGGGGCTGCCCACGATTTGAGCGACCAGAAACAGCAGCAGGCTCTCACCCAAAATGCATTCGACGAATTAAAGGTTGTTTATCAAAAGCTAGAGGAACTTAATGCCGTTCTGGAACAAAAAGTAGAAGAGCGCACCCATACCCTTGGTGAAGCTTACTTGCAGCTGGAAGAGCAAAATAAGATTTTACAGACCTTAGACCAATTGAAGAGCGATTTTGTTTCCATGGTTTCTCATGAACTCCGTACCCCTCTTACAAGCTTGAACGGGGGGTTGGAATTGCTCTTAAAGCAGAAAGGCCGCCGGAAAGGTGACATCTCTACACTCTCCCTGATGAAAAATGAGGTCCAGAGATTGACACATTTCGTCGAGAATATGCTCAACCTATCCGCGATGGAGGCCGGGCGTATTAACGTGCATACAACTTCACTCTCGCTTGCCGAAACCATTGAAGAAGTAGGCGGTCAATTCAGCACGGTAGCAGTGGCAAAATGGATTGAGATCAACCTGCCAGAAGATCTACCGCATGTTGTGGCGGATGAGGTGTTGCTGGTGAGCATATTTCACCACCTGATTGATAATGCCTTAAAGTACGCTCCGGAAAACCCCGTAGTTGTAATGGCATCCCGGGAGGGCGAGCGGGTACGGGTCCAAGTGACGGACTCAGGCCCAGGCATTCCTGAAGAGAAGAGATCGCTGCTGTTCCAACGTTTCCAACGCCTGGATGCAAAAGATTCTCAATCGGTTTATGGCCATGGCTTGGGATTGTATTTTTCACAGCAGATGCTACGGGCCATGGATAGTGAACTAGCGTTCGAAGCTCCTGCAGAAGGTGGAGCGAGATTCTTCTTTTACTTGAAGGTAGCTCAATGAAAACAAAGATCTTGTTAGTGGATGATGATAAAACTCTTTCGAGTTTATTGAGCCAATTTCTACGTGAGAGCAGCTTTCAGGTATTTGAGGCTCTCGACGGACCGATAGGGCTAAGGCTTGCCTACAATGAACATCCCGATTTGGTGTTATTGGATGTAATGCTGCCCGGAATGGATGGATGGGAAGTGTGTGCCCGCTTGCGAGAGTTGAGCGATATTCCTATAATCATGTTGACCGCCAAGGCGACTGAGGCGGATAAATTACGAGGATTCCGGTTAGGTGTGGATGATTATGTGACGAAACCTTTCAGCTTTGCGGAACTGGTGGCCCGCATCCAAGCGGTATTAGGTCGTCTCCACGATGAACGGAAGGAAATCGGTTACATGGCTCATGGTGAGATCATAATGGACATGGAAAAATACCAGGCCTCTATTGAAGGGAGAACGCTGGACCTAACGCCCACCGAATTCCGCTTATTGGAGACGCTGGTGAAAAGGAAGGGGAAAGTGGCTTCAGAAGAAGACCTGATCAGGGAGGTCTGGGGAGCCAGAAGTGACCCGGCGTTGGTCAGGCGGTATATCCTGATGCTGCGAAAAAAACTTGAGGCTGATCCATCTTCCCCAGTATGGATACGAACAGTTCGAGGCTTCGGGTACAGACTTGGAACCGGTCCATTAAGAAACCCGGAGGAACCAGACTCTTCGGAAGATAAATAGAGCCGGATTATCCGGCTCTATTTACATATAGGCATGCTATGATAGAAATCCTAACAAAACTGCATTCGCCGCCATCCTCGGCGGCGAGGACGCCGCCGAGAGCGAGGTTTTGTAAGGCGCTCTTGGTATATTGATTTATTCTTCACCGAGGGAACCCATGCTCCATATCAATAGAGGGCTGTTTTTCAATGGCAGGCTAACGGCTATCCTCCAAGATGGAAGAATTTATAAATAAATAAGAAAAAATGCTCCGAGGATCAAGAAAGGAGCATAAGGAATGGCTGTAAAAGCCTTATAGTTTTTTGACACGAGCATCTTGATGACCAACCCCAGACTTACCAATCCACCGGCCAGGATGGCGAAAAATAAACCTGCTATGATTACCGGCCATCCTAGCAGTAGGCCAAGAATACCGGAGAGATTTACATCGCCAAACCCCAGAGCAACTTCATCAGCGGGCAGACCTCGTTTTTTAGACATGTAACGGACGTATGCTTCCCCAATAAAATAGAAAACCAGCATAACGCCAAAACCAAATGCTCCCCCCAGGAGTGTATTTATGATGCCGGTCTTCAAAGTAGTGCCATAACTATTCAAGGTAATGCCGATACCCAAGCCCAGAACTGCCCCGACCCAACTGACAGGATGTAATATCAGACGATGTTCAATGTCGATCACCAGGACAACCACCAGAAATATAAAAAGAAGAAGGGCTAGTGGGAAAGGAAGGCGAGGGTTGGGAAAAACCCACATCAGAACCGGTGCAACAGTCATGAAAGCCTGCACTATCAGTGGTCTAAGGCCGCGCCGTTTCCCACAAGAAACGCAATTGGCAAAAAGGAGATAATCCTTCCAGTGGTAGGGGGTATGGCAATGAGGACATTCCGGACGGCTGAATTTCCGAGTCACAGGAAGAACGTCCGCCAGGTAATTAACCAACCAACCAGAAAGCCATCCGAGCAAAACGGGAAGAAAAAGAGTGAAATTCATGCGTTCATTATAGCCGACCTGGCATACGCTTATGGATATTAATATCGTTACCACCCGGTAAACGGAAATACAACGGTCTACAACGGTCTACTCGACGGAACTGTAAATGTGCCTTACAATCCGTCTGCGCCTTGATGCGCAGGAGGTACTTTCATGGAGAAATTTTATATTGAAGGCGGCATTCCCTTAAAAGGAGAAGTGACACCTTCAGGCAATAAGAATTCCGCCTTGCCCATCCTGGCGGCAACTCTCATGACCGACCAGCCGGTTATCTTGCATAACGTCCCCAATATACGTGATGTAAGCGATATGCGTAAATTAGTTGCCAGCCTGGGAGTTAAGATAGAAAATCTCGACGAGAATTCATGGCGTATCACCGCACGGACCGTCAGGCCGGCAGATCTCGATCCAGACCTGTGCAGGCGCATCCGGGCATCGATCTTGCTAGCCGGGCCGATGCTATCCCGCACAGGCACTTTTCACCTGCCTCCACCGGGAGGAGATGTAATTGGCCGGCGGAGGTTGGATACCCACACACTGGCTTTCAAAGCCCTGGGTGCAGACGTGAAATATGCGCGATCTTCGATCGAATTTAAAGCCAAGCAGCTCAAAGGCACCGAGATTTTGCTTGACGAGGCTTCCGTGACCGGGACAGAAAATGTTCTAATGGCTGCCATTACTGCGAAAGGGACAACCATCATACGGAATGCGGCTTCCGAACCGCACGTACAGGAACTATGCCTGATGCTGAATTCACTCGGAGGCCACATCGAAGGCATAGGATCCAATACGCTGTGTGTAGAGGGTGTGGAAGCCCTTCATGGGGGTGAATTCACCATTGGGGCGGATTATTTGGAAGTCCTCAGTTTCGTTGGCGCAGCCGTGGTGACTCATGGCGAATTGCGCATTCGGCAGGCAGGTCTACAGCATTTGGATATGATCCGGATCATCTTTCACCGCCTTGGCGTGGACTGGGAGGTGGATGGCGAGGATATTATCGTGCCTGCAAAACAGCGGTTGAAAATTCAACCCGAACTGGGAAATGCCATCCCTGAAATAAAATCCAATATCTGGCCTGCGTTTCCCACCGATCTGATCAGCATTGCAATTACTATAGCTACACAGGCGCGCGGGAGTGTATTATTCCATGACTGGATGTATGCCGGGCGGATGTATTTTACGGATAAATTGGTTTCCATGGGCGCTCAAATTGTCTTGTGCGATCCGCATCGGGTTATAGTCACAGGCCCAACCAAATTATTTGGGGAGAAAATGGAAAGCCCTGACATCCGCGCAGGAATGGCACTCCTTTTAGCGGCGCTGGCAGTGCCGGGAAACTCCACCATCCGCAACGTGGGGCAAATCGATCGCGGATATGAAAGAGTAGATGAAAAATTATGCGCTTTGGGTGCGAAGATCGAAAGAGTGACGGAGAAATGATTGGAAGCAAGTAGGATAGCCTTTTCGCGCCATAAACGACAGATCACCTGATAGTGACGGACCCTGTGGGGTTGACCGGTGAAGCCGACATCCCTGGAATAAAAAAGAGGCCATCCTTTGGACGCCTCTTTTTTGCTGCAGATCGTCTGGCTCAGTTGGCTTTTTGGGTAATTACTTCCATGAATTGAACCACTACTTCTCGAAGCATTTTTTCGGGAAGCGCGCCGACCTGGCGATGAACTACTTTCCCACCATAGACAAATAGCATGGTCGGAATACCTTGCACACCGAATCTGCCTGCCCATTCAGGATTTTCATCGGTATTCACTTTTGCTACAATCAATTTACCGTTCATTTCCTGGGAAACCTTTTCCAAAATTGGAGCCACCATTTTACACGGTCCACACCAAGGCGCCCAGAAATCAACAATAACCGGCAAGGGGTTTTGTAATACATTTTTTTCGAAAGCAGCATCTGTTACATGTATTGGTTCGTTCATTGACTTCTCCTTTATTCGGCTGTCTCGCCGGGTTTATGAATATGATATTCTGAAGTAATCCTGGCAGATTTGCCAAGCATAATTCCTACCGAACAGTACTTCGTTTCAGAAAGGTGTATCGCTTGTTCAACGTCTTTTGGGGAGATATTGTTTCCCCAAATCAAATAATTCAAGTGTATATCCTTCCATATCATTGGGTAATCCCCTGAGCGGTACCCTCGAACCCGTATCTGCATATCCGTAAGGTCATTCCGCTTCTTTTGTAAAATTGAAACAATATCCATACCAGTACAACCAGCCACTGCCACCAGTAGAAGCTGCATCGGTCCGACACCAGGCTTGCCATCAATCGTACCCATCTGGACGGTTCCACCGGCAGCGTTTTGGGCGATGAAATTCATTTCATCTTTCCAGGTGGTTGTAATTTCAGTCCAACCTTCGGTCATCTATGTTGTTCCTTGAAGCTATATTTGAAGATTCATATTATAACTTATGATGCAGGATGGCGAAAAAGGTTGCAATCTGAAGGCGGTGGTCTTACCTATCCATGAATACGGAATTTGAGGTTTCCTTTTTCCTTCCTCAATTTGCTTATCAGAAGAAGGTCATAATATCCAAAAAAAGAAACCTTCCGCGGAAAATGCAGGATTATTTATTCTTGCTACGGCACGAGATCGGACGTAAGTTGGTATAATCGGCCCGTTATGGCTGATATCCTTTCGCGTTGGAAAGAAGGACTTGCACGAAGCAGCAAAGCCGCTTTTGGCCGGTTGGCGGGAATGTTCGGCGCGACGGAGATTACTGATGAAGTTTGGGAAGAACTGGAGGCTCTGCTTATACAGGCTGACCTGGGACTCGAAACGACAGAAGCGGTACTCGACTCTCTTCACGCCGGTGTTCGCTCCCAGGGTTTGACCCGCACCGGCGAACTCCGATCTTTGTTGGAAAGCGAACTGCGTTCACGCCTCGATGCTGTTCCTGCATTGGATTTCTCGGTCCGCCCCTTCATTATATTGCTAGTTGGAGTGAATGGCTCCGGCAAGACGACCACAGCTGCCAAGCTTGGACGCCGTTTTGTTGAAGGAGGAAAACGCACCTTACTCGTGGCGGCAGATACATTCCGGGCTGCGGCGGTAGACCAGTTACAGGAGTGGGCTGAAC
>CAWHSJ010000012.1:0-1459954 GCA_963831885.1 uncultured Chloroflexia bacterium
CCCACGAAATCTTGATTGGGAAGCAAGGATAAAGGAAAACAACATAATTGCGCATAGTCATTTATGCTTCTTGGTTAGATCTCTTTCTTCCACTTGCAAACATAGGGAGAGCAGACGGATGTGCGCGGGAACGACGGCTTGTAAACGCATCTTGCCAAGGACTGGCAGAATATATTGTTCGGTGAAAGGCGATGAAAAATAACTTGCTCGCCGCGGAACATGCATTGGGGCGGTTGAAAATGGTATTCCACCAGACGCTGATGGCGCCTTTGCCGGTCTTGTCTTCCCGTTTCTGTTCTTCGAGCGCCCAATCCAACAATCCGGCGGGCGGGCTGTCCTGGCTGCCATCGAGCGCTGTGTATTGCGCCTGCCGCTGAGGCAGTCTTGTTCTAATCTTCCCAGTTTCAGCAGATTGGACTATCATTAACAAATGGTACATATTTTGGTAATAGGTCACAGACAAGAGTAAAACCTGTTATCAATGCTCGTGCATTTTTTCTACTAATGATGTATCTTCAGGTTGCAGCCAATAACATATCGTCATATCAACATTTTTGCTTCACAATGAGCACGAGTGCGCTGTGTCCTGTATCGCTCGCCGGCTTGAGAAAAATTTTCCGCAGAGACTACCGGGTAGCTTCAGAAAAGACCGGCTTGCCAGACGAGGAGCCCCGGACTTTTTCTCCGGGATGTCCCTTAAAATCCCCCTTGCGCAGCGACCGCCGAGGTTATGAATGCCGAATGTGAAACCGGTTTCCTCCGCCAAGGGTAAGTCCTTATATGTCGTCTACGAAAAAACGGAAGGGGCTTTCCCGCTATCCGTTTCCGGCCAGCCGGCGCCCTTATACGCCCGTAGCGAGGATTATCAAGGAGTGGTCCGGGTTGCGCGGCTGCTCCAAGCGGATCTGGGCCGCGTGACAGGCGCTGAACCAGAGCTTCTCGTCGACAAACTCTCTTCCGCAAAAGAAATGCTCGTGATTGGAACGCTGGGCTGCAATCCGATCATTGATCAGCTAGTTTATAACAAGAAGCTTGATGTGACGGATCTCGCCGGAAAGCGGGAGATGTTCGCCTTGCAGTGTATTCGAAACCCAATGCCCCAAGTGGAACGCGCGCTGGTCATTGCAGGTAGCGATAAACGCGGAACGCTGTACGGGATGCTCGATCTCTCCACGCACATCGGAGTGTCGCCCTGGTACTGGTGGGCAGATGTGCCGGTGCGGCAGCAACCCGATCTTTTCGTTCTGCCGGGGTGCCACACCCAAGGTGAGCCGGCTGTACGATATCGGGGCATCTTCATCAACGATGAAGCCCCGGCACTCACTAAATGGGCCGATGAGAAATTCGGCGGATTCAATCATCACTTCTATGAGAAGGTGTTCGAGCTAATATTGCGTCTGAAGGGCAACTATTTATGGCCAGCCATGTGGGGGAATGCGTTCAATGACGACGATCCCATCAACCCGCAGTTGGCCGATGAATACGGAATCGTGATGGGTACCTCGCATCACGAGCCGATGATGCGTGCTCACCAGGAGTGGGCCCGCTATGGTACCGGTCCATGGAATTATCTGGCGAACGAAAACGTCTTAAGGGAATTCTGGGAACAAGGCATTCGAGACATAGGCTCTCACGAAAGCATCGTCACCCTTGGAATGAGGGGAGATGGTGATATGCCCATGACCTCGGAAACGAATATCGCCCTATTGGAAAGGATCATAAGGGATCAACGACAAATAATCGCGAAGGTCACTGGGAAAGATTTGGTTGCCATCCCGCAAGTTTGGGCGTTATATAAAGAGGTGCAAGAGTACTACGATCAGGGTATGCAAGTGCCGGAGGATGTGACCTTGTTATTTTCTGACGATAACTGGGGCAATATTCGCAGATTACCCGAACTGACAGACGCTCCACGGCTGGGCGGGTATGGTGTCTATTATCATTTTGACTACGTGGGAGATCCCCGAAACTACAAGTGGCTCAACACCAGTCCAATATCAAGGATATGGGAACAGATGCACTTGGCGTATTGCCATGGGGTGGATCGCATCTGGATCGTCAACGTGGGTGATATCAAACCCCTGGAACTGCCGACACAATTCTTCCTGGATTATGCATGGAATCCCCAGGCGTGGCCAGTGGAGCAGCTGCCCGAATACACACGCTGCTGGGCCGAGCAACAATTCGGAGCCGAGCGTGCGAACGATATCGCCCGCATCCTCACCCAGTACACTCGATACAACAGCCGCCGGAAGCCCGAGTTGCTCGCTCCCGATACCTACAGCCTGGTGAATTATCACGAAGCTGGAACAATTGTGGATGATTATAACAAGGTGGTCGATGAGGCTGAGCGCATTTACAACGCCTTGCCTGCTGAATTCCGTGATGCCTATTACCAGCTAGTACTGCATACAGTAAAAGCGTGCGCCAACTTGAACGAACTGTATGTCACCGTCGGCAAGAACCGTCTGTATGCCAGGCAGGGGCGAGTCGAGACCAATGACCTGGCAGCAAGAGCAAAACATCTGTTCGACAGGGATGCGGAATATTCCCGCACCTACAACGGGATTTTAGCCGGGGGAAAATGGAACCACATGATGGATCAAACCCATATCGGGTACACGACCTGGCAGCAGCCAAAAGAAAACATCATGCCCAGGGTCGAGGAAATCAGTATACCGGATATCGCAGAAATGGGTGTGTCGATCGAAGGCTCAGAAGACTGGTGGCCGCAGGCAAAAAACGAGCCGGTGCTGCCCGAGTTCGACGTCTACCAGCAGCAGACGGTCACCATCGAGGTTTTCAATCGAGGCAAGACCCCCTTCGATTACCATGCCGAGGCAGGCGTGCCCTGGCTACTCGTCGCTCCCGCACAAGGGAAGGTCGAAAAAGGATGCTCCTTGTCGGTTAGTGTGGATTGGCAGCAGGCACCACATGGAACAAGGCAAGCTCCGATTACCATAACCGGTCCGGGGAGCAGCCGGGTGATCGTACGGGCGGTTATCAACAATCCCCTGTCACCGAAAAGGGATGAGGTGCAGGGATTTGTCGAGGGGAACGGTTGTGTGTCGATGGAAGCCGAGCATTTCAGCCGGGCTGTGGAGACGGGATCGATCCGGTGGCAGCGCATCCCAGATTTGGGTCGGACACTTTCGGGCATGACGCCTTTTCCGGTCACCGCTCAAAGTCAGGTGCCGGGTGGAAATAGCCCTCGCTTGGAATATCGCATGCATCTCTTTAGCAGTGGAATGGTCAAGGTTCAGGCTTACCTTTCACCAACCCTGGATTTCCGCGAGCACAAGGGTCACGTTATGCGATTTCCTTCGACGATGAGACGCCCCAAATCATTCCCATTTGGGCCGATCGCTCAAACCAGGCCTGGGAGCAATCTGTAAGCGATAATATCAAAGTAGCAGTTTCCGAGCACAGGCTCGATCGACACGGCATGCATGTCTTGAAATTCTGGATGGTGGACCCGGGAGTGGTATTGCAAAAACTCGTCGTCGATACGGGCGACCTAAGGCCAAGCTATTTAGGGCCACCCGAAAGTTTTTATCAGCCTATTCGGGTGGGATAATAATGGATCGGCCACCTTGTAAAACGAATAACCCTCTCGACGATATGGAGACCGGACATTCATGAGCACACAATGGGACTATTTCAAACAAGCCGCACGCCTTGGTGAACCAGAGCAGATACCAGTCGCCCTGATTGTAGACAGCCCCTGGTTGCCCGGTTACGCCGGCCTGGATACGCGCGATTATTTTCTTTTTCCGGAGAAATGGTTAGAGGTCAACCTGGGGTTATTGAAACGTTTTCCGGAGGTTGTCTGGATTCCTGGATTTTGGGTGGAGTATGGCATGGCCGCCGAACCATCTGCCTTTGGTGTCCGGCTGCACTTTCATCCCAACCGACCGCCCTCCATGGAGCCATTGGTAACCGATCTTGGCTTCTGGTCTGAAATAGAGCCAGCCAATCCGCATGAAGATGGACTTATGCCACTGGTGCTTCGGCAGTACAAGGTCATGGAAGAGCGCCTCTCCGCCGAGGGGTTGGGCATCCGGATGGTAGCTGCCCGGGGACCCATGACAGTGTTTTCCTGGCTGGTGGGTATCACACCGCTGATGACAGAAATTGTCGCAAATCCGAAGAGAGTCTCCGACATTTTAGAAATCATCACAACCACGATCATCCGCTGGCTGCATGCTCAATTGGACACTCTCCGCCAGCCGGAGGGCCTCTTGCTATTGGACGATGTAGTGGGCATGGTCTCCAAACAACATTACGAGACCCTGATCCATCCTCATCTGAAACGCATCTTTGATGAATTTGATGGATTAATCCGCATCTATCACAACGACACACCTTGTCTGCACCTGGCAGAGAGTTTGGCGCTGGCGAATTTTGATGTATTCAACTTCAGCCACAAAGTCGACATGGCTGAGATCAAGGCCAAGATGGGCCATCGCGTTGCGCTCATGGGGAATGTGCCACCTCTGGATGTGGGCGCACGAGGCCAGCCCATTGATGTAATCCGCTGGGCGCGCACCTGCCTGGAAAAAGGCGCAAGCGGGGGTGGCTTGATCCTCTCTTTTGGCGGTGGCGTATCACCGGACACCCCGCCGGATAATATCGACGCATTGGTTCAAGTCGTGCACGCCTGGTCCGATGCTCAATAAAATACTGGTTGCGGATTGCAGATTTGGGCTGTTATGTACTCTGCGAAGAAAATCGGCGGAAAAGCAAGCTTTAAACATTTTATGATAGAGAGTTCCGCAGGAGCCTTGTGTTCATGAGCGACCACACACCCGGTTTGGTATACGCCGACGATCCGGATTATGCGATCTCCGAGGGACCATTCGAACCAACATGGCAATCGTTGCAATCATTTCAATGCCATGAGTGGTTTCAGGACGCGAAATTTGGGTTCTGGGCGCATTGGGGTCCTCAGGCAGTCCCGATGTACGGCGATTGGTATGCACGCAACATGTATATAGAAGGGTCCGATCAGTACCGGTTCCACTGGCGCACCTATGGGCATCCCTCAAAATTCGGTTTCAAGGACGTTTGCGCCGCATGGAAGGCGGAAAACTTTGATCCGGATACCCTGATGCAGCAGTACCGGCAGGCTGGCGCCCGATATTTCGTGGCGCTGGCTGTGCATCATGACAACTTTGATTGCTGGGATTCCAAGCATCATCATTGGAATTCCGTTAGCATCGGTCCGCAAAAGGACATTGTTGGACTTTGGAAACAGGCGGCTACCCGGTATGGATTACGCTTTGGGGTCACGGAACATCTGGAGCGAAGTTATTCATGGTTCAATACAAATAAGCTGGCTGACAAGATCGGTCCGTATGTTGGGGTTCCATATGACGGCGCTGATCCGCAGTATGCAGATTTTTATTTTCCACCGCACGAAGATGTTTCGTTTGCCTTTCCGGCCAATCCGCCCGAGTGGTGGAAAAAACAATGGTTTTTGCGAGTGCGCGACCTGCTTGAGCAATATGAGCCTGATCTGCTCTATACCGATGGCGGGGTTCCATTCGGTGAAGTGGGGCGTCGATTAATCGCTCACTTCTACAACACAAATATAAGAAACCATGGTGGAAATGGTCAGGCCGTGTATACGCTCAAACACTACAGCGGGGAGTTCGAGCACATTCATGGTGAGTATGTCGAGGGTATAGGTGTTTTGGATGTAGAACGCGGGGCGGTTTCCGAGATCCTTCCCCGGCCTTGGCAAATGGATACCTGCATCGGCGGATGGTTTTACGATCGGCGTGCAGTGTACAAGACAACCGCAGACGTCGTGCATATGCTGGTGGATATTGTCAGCAAAAATGGCAATTTACTTTTGAATATCCCGTTACGGCCAGACGGGACGTTTGATGATGAGTCCGTGAATGTGATCCAAGGCATTGGCCGGTGGATGGCGGTGAATGGACCGGCTATCTACGAGACGCGACCCTGGGGTATCTTTGGGGAAGGACCGACCCGGGCTGGGGAAGGCGCGTTCAGCGAAACCTCACAGCCATGGACGGAGCGAGACTTTCGTTTCACCTGCAAAGGTGACATCCTCTATGCATTTCAAATGGCTTGGCCGGCGAATCGAAAGGCGGTCATCACGTCCTTGAAACTTGCCAAACCCTTGCGCGTGAAAGATGTCACCCTGGTTGGATACGAAGGGATCGTTTCTTGGAGCCAGACGGCAGACGGCCTGAATATTGACCTTCCGCCAGAGCCGCCTTGTGAAGCCGTCCACACTTTTTCTATCCGGCTGTAGGCAATTGCCCAACTCTGTACCGGCCAATACCGATTCAATGGGTGCGCACGGAAATCGAATGGAGAAGAGTTTGAGAACATGCTTGAGGACAGTAAAAGGCTATCAAGAAGTTAAAATGTTAAGTCGACTGGTTTGAATTAGCTATGGAAGCCAGTCGATCCAAATAAAGTTGCAGGGCGGGGAATAGTGGACGGTACACTTCCTCGAACAAATGGTCGTAAAAACCATGGTTTGTTGCATTTGGCTCAATCGGCTGCGGGAGAATATGGGTCATTTCTTGAGCAGCCTCGCGAGCGTTTGCATAACTGCCCACCGCAGTAGCTGCCAGAATTCCTGCTCCAAGCGCCGCAGCCTCCGGAGTGGCGGCGCGAAAAACCGGTTTATCGGTAATATCCGCCATGATATGACACCAAAGATCACTTTGTGCGCCGCCGCCGATTGCAACAAAGCTCTTCACGGGTCGGCCCAGCGCTTCTTCCACGCCCAGCGTGACCCAGATACTGTTCGAAAGCCACCCCTTCCAGGATGGCCCGGTAAAGATGCGGCAATTGATGAAAACCGCGCCAGCCGACAATAATCCCGCTGGCGAACGGATCCCAGTAAGGGCCAAGCACGCTGTTCCAATACGGAACTACCACCAATCCGGCGCTGCCAGGCGGCACCACGCTGGCTGCTTGATCATAAAAATTCTGAAGCTGGGCAATATCCTGACCGAGCCGGCCGGCGATCTTTTCCAGGAACCAGGCGATTGTGTACCCGCCACCGAGTTGAACCGTCTCCAGTAAATATGATCCGGGAACCCCACCGGTCATTGTCCGAAAAGCGGGGTCGAAAATACATCGATCACTGAATGTTCCCGAAATAACGGATGTACCCAGCGACAAATAGGCATCTCCAAAAGATGTAATGTTGACCCCCAGGCCGCTGGCCTGCCCATCGCCAGTACCCGCCACCACCGGTAATCCAACTGGCAGGCCACAAGCTTCCGCAGCAGCTGGGGTAAGAGAGCCAAGGATCGTTCCCGGTGGGTATACTTCAGGAAGTTGGTCGAGCCGGATATCGACTTGATCTAATAACAGACTCGGCCCAACAGTTGTTCTGGATATCGAACAACCCGGTTGGGTCAGCACAACCCCAGCCGGTGCGGTATGAAACCCGTTAATCGGTGAACGAGAAATCCATGCACATCCAGGTATTTGCGCGTTTGGGCAAATACATCAGGTCTGTGTTCCTTAAGCCAGGCGATTTTTGCAATGGTCAAATTTACTGAGAGTCTTTTACCAGTCAGGCGATGGAATTTATCCTGTCCCAACACTTGCTCCAAAGTCGGCAGGAATTCGCGCGCCCTTTCATCCATCCAAAGGATGCCGTTGATCAATGGGCGATCGTGCTCATCGAGCGGGACAAATGTCTCACGCTGGTGCGCGATGCAAAGAGCCTTCAGCCGTCTATTATCTACTTGACTCACCGCCTTTCGAATTGCATAAGTCGTGGATACCCACCAGGATTCAGCAGGTTGCTCATGCCAGGCAGGCTGAGGAGATAACAAGGCAAGATGACTGGATCCTCGGGCAATAGATCTGCCATGAGAATCCCAGACAATCGCTTTACAAGCGGTTGTACTGCAATCAAGACCCACAACCAAAGGGGATCCATCTTTCATCATCTGCCTTGTCACTTTCTACGTCGAATTCCGCGTACAAGATCACTTTCGGCAAATCATTTTCGCTGTCTATCTTATCATCATTTATTCCTAACAATAGTTTGGTGATTGTATAAGAGTGCCCAATAAAGTTTACCCGCCAGCTTGATAGATCACGCTTATAATTCGGCAAATGTCAACGAACTGGATGTGCTCATCGAAAGAGATAAAGCAGCAACTGCTTTGTTCCCATCCCTGGCGGTTGCCGGTTATGACAACCGCGGGATTATCCCTGTCCGGGTCTCCCTTGACCCGCACATTATTCATACCTTCACCGAAGAATATCGCCCTGACCTGCCGGACAGAGTAACCGTCATCCATGGCAAGGGATATCCCATCGACGGGACCAGCTGGCAGGCCGAACTCTACTGGGAAGAAGCCCCGACTGAAAGGGAAGGGAAAGTACCGCCGTTCCCTACTGCGTCTGGGATAACCGCGCACCTGGCGAAATTCGCGTCTGGCTGGGTGCCCGAAATAGGTAACCCAAAATGGACACAACTATCATCACCCTGAACCCGGCTGATACATTCGGCACCGTCAATCCCAATATCTACGGTCATTTCGCCGAGCACCTCGGTCGCTGCATCTATGACGGCATCTGGGTTGGCGAGGATTCGCCTATCCCTAATATAAACGGCTTCCGTACGGATATCATCGAAGCCTTGCGCCGGCTGAAACCACCTATCATCCGCTGGCCGGGCGGCTGCTTCGCCGACGATTATCACTGGCAGGATGGAATTGGTCCACGCGACCAGCGGCCCCGCCGGATCAACATCCATTGGGGAGAAGTGATCGAGACCAATCATGTAGGCACCCAGGAATTTGTGCGTTTCTGCCGCCTGGTTGGCGCACAGCCTTATTTTTGCGGCAATGTTGGTTCCGGAACTGCCCACGAGCTGCGCGATTGGGTCGAGTATTGTAACTTTCCCGACTCTGGCCCGAATGGATCGACCTGGGCGCAGCAGCGTGCTGCAGATGGCAGCCCCGAACCCCTGGATGTCACCTATTGGGGTGTGGGCAACGAGAACTGGGGTTGCGGGGGCAACTTCTCCCCGGAAGATTATTGCACGGAGTTCCGTCGCTATGCGTCTTTTGTGCGTGGCTTTGGCAGGAAGCTGTTCGTGATAGCCTGCGGCCCGGCCAGCAATGATGTAGAATGGACCGACCGGTTCTTCCGCAAACTCTATAAGGATTACTGGATCTTCAATAACATTGACGGCTTTGCCGCACACTATTACTGTGGCACGGCTGGTACCGCTACCGAATATACCGAGCAGGAATTTTACCGCCTTCTCGAAAAAGGGCTGAAGATGGAAGCTCTGGTCCTCCAACAACGTGCGGCGATGGATGCCTGGGATCCAACTCGTAAAATTGGCTTAATTGTCGATGAGTGGGGAACTTGGCACCCGGTCGAAAAGGGCACCAACCCGGCTTTTCTCTATCAGCAAAACACCATTCGCGACGCGATCATAGCTGCCAACACGCTCGATATCTTCAACCGCCACGCCGATAAGGTGGTGATGGCAAACATCGCGCAGACCATTAATGTCTTGCAGTCGATGATCCTCACCGAAGGCGAGCAGATGCTGGTCACACCGACAGGTTACGTCTACGAGATGTACGCTCCCCACCAGGGCGCGACGGCGGTGCGAACCCGAATCGAGACACCTGACATCAACTTCAAGAAAGACAATATCCTGCAAGCATCCTGGCAGAGCGCGCTGCAAAAAGACGAGACGATGGAGGGTTCCATTCCACTTGTGTCCGGTAGCGCCTCTTTAAAAGACAAAGAACTTTTCCTCACCATTACTAACAGCCATGCCCGCGAAGCTGTCACGGTCAAAGTTGACATCCTGGGCGGGGTAAAAGTCAATGAGGCTCGCGGACAGATTCTGACAGGAGAAATTCACGCCCACAATACTTTCAGTTCGCCCACCCTGGTAACCCCGCAGGTTTTCGATGTGAGTTGCGGGTCTTCCCAACTCAACCTAACCCTCCACCCCGCGTCGGTTGCCGCCATCACATTAGTAATTTCCTGATTGCGTGCTAAAAGATTATCAACATCACTCGCTACTTGCCACGGCGAGGCTCCGGGGCGGAAACCAGACCGGAACCTCGCTTCGACACTTCTTTGAATGATATCTTTATAGGGTTTGACCTCCATTCAGGCGATCTTGAACTCCGCCTGCAATGCCTGGTCATCCAGTGAGTGCTGGCCAACGATCAGCCTATAGCTGGTCGGTTCCACCGTCCAGCCCGACTGCTCGTCGTAATAGGCGAGAACTTTGGCCGGTATGTCCACTTGAATGGTTTTGGTCTCGCCGGATTTCAGACCAACCCGCCGAAAAGCCTTTAATTCCTTCGGCGCACGCTCGACCCGCGAAGCCGGCACAGCAATGTAGACCTGAACAACGGTGTCTCCGGCCATCGGCCCGCGATTGGTCACTTCCAGCGTGGCGGTGAGGGTGTCGTTCGCGCCCAGCGACTTATCCGACAGGCGAAGGTGATCAAACTCGAAGGTGGTGTAGCTCAGCCCAAAGCCAAATGGGAATGCCGGAATGGCTCCATCCCGCTCCAGCTTGCGGTAGCCATGCCATAAATCGTAGGTGATCGCCTTAGCGTTCATGTCGTAATAGGGAAGGTCTTCAGGCCGGGCGGCGAATACACAGGGCAGCTTGCCGCTTGGGTTGACTTTCCCCAACAGGATATCCGCGAAAGCACGTCCGCCTTCCATACCTGGGTACCACAACATAAGAATCGCCGGGACCTGCCAGCGCCAGTTCTCGGTGATGATCGCGCTGCCTCCCATCATGGCTACCACCGTGCGCGGGTTAGACGGCGGCAACTGCCTGGATCAACGCTTCATCATCGGGGTGCAGTGTCAGCAGTTTGCGGTCCCCACCCGGTGGCATGGCGTTGTCAACGCTGCTCGTCGCGCCCATATTTGCCATCATCGCCTGCGCGATGGGCATTTCTTCAGGAGTAGGCGGGGGAAAATTTTTCGACAGCTCGGTCATCGAATCGGGTGAAACGTACTCGCCTTCATCCTGGTGTGTGTACCCGGCAACAACAACTACCACTTCAGCTTCGCGGGCAACCTGCGCCGACCGGGCGGGATTGCTCCCATCGTCATAGATGATTTCCGCCTGCCCCTCCAGCGCTTCTTGCAGTCCCTGGAGTGGGGTGATCACATAAGGCGGCCGGGTGTTCGAAGAACCACCGTCGCCAGTATTCGGCACAGCGGCCAGTTTGCCGATCACCGCCAGTTTCTTTACCTTTTTCAGCGGCAGCAGCGCGCCTTCGTTCTTCAGCAGAACAATCGCCTTTTCCGCCGCCTCACGGGCAATCTTGCGGTGCGCTTCGCTGCCGACTACATCCAGGGAATATTCACGCGGGTCGCGGCCCTGAGCAAAACGGATCTGCTGGCGCAGCACGCGCAGCGCAGCATCATCGATGCGCTCGACCGGTACTTCCCCGCGCTCCACCAGGCTTTTGAGGTGCTGCTTGTGAATCATGTCGAAGGGCATTTCGATATCCTGCCCGGCCAGCGCAGCTTTCTTGGAATCGCGCATGCCGAAGATGAAGTCGGTCATCACAAAGCCCTGGAAGTCCCACTGCTGCTTGAGAATCTCGGTGAGCAGCATGTAGTTCTGCCCGCACCACTCGCCATTGACGCTGTTATACGCGCTCATGATCGAAGCAACGCCTTCATCCACGGCGCGCTTGAAATGGCGCAGGTAGATCTCGTGGAGCGGGCGAGGCTCGATGGTCACATCCACGCTGAAACGGGCGTTTTCCATCGAATTCAGCGCGTAATGCTTGGCGCAGGCCATCACGTGCTTCTGGACGCCGCGCACCAGGGCAGCCCCAAACTCGCCCAGGTGAATGGGATCTTCGCCGTAGGTTTCCTGCGCGCGCCCCCAGGCCGGGTGGCGCAGCAGGTTGATGCATACGCCGCCAAAGAAATTCCCACCCATCGCGCGCAGTTCGCGCCCAATCACATCACCCACCCGTTCTTCCAGTTCAGGGTCAAAGGTAGCGCCGCGCCCCATGGAGACCGGGAAGGTGGTGCCGCCATCCATGATCACCCCGCGCGGGCCATCAGCGAAGCGCACGCCGGGGATGCCCAACCGCGGCACAGCCCCTGCCACCCAGGGATGGTCGGCGTAGCCGCCCCCCATCATATCGGCCATGCCCGGCCAGAACGGCAGGTCCCCTGACATCATCTTGATTTTCTCGTCCAGGGTGAGCTGCCCAAACAATTCTCGCGCCCGCGCATCGATCTGTTCATCGCTTAGCCGTTCGGTTGTTTCCAAACCGGCAAAAGCCGGGCCATGAAATTTAGCTTTTGTTCCCATGCAACATTCCTCCAAGAAAAAAGCCGGTTGATTTATTGTTCCTGGAAATTGCCTATTGACATTATAATGCTTTTTTGCAATAATTACTATAACGTTACCGGAAACGATACCGGAAACGATACCCCCAAAATACTATGAAGAGAAATCTAAAGGCAGTTACCATCCGAGATGTAGCCAGCAAAGCCGGTGTTTCGGTTTCTACCGTTTCGCGGGTCTTAAACGGTAAAGATGATATCTCTGAGGAGACCATCGAAAAGGTGCAGGCTGTTGTCCAGGAATTGGGCTATGCATCCAGCCTGGCTGCGCGCGGGATGCGCAGCCACAGAACCAACGTGATCGGCCTGATCATGCCGGATGTGGCTTCATCCTACTGTCAGGAAATCATGCGCGGCGTGAACCGGGCGATCGCCAAGCTCGATAAGGATCTGATTGTTTATACCAGTGGTGGGATAGATAGAGAGAATATCGCCCAGCATGAGCGCTCTTATGTGGCACTGCTGAACGGCAGTATTACCGATGGGGCGATTGTGGTTACACCGACGGCGACTCAATTTACCACCCATGCCCCACTGGTGATTATTGACCCGAATAATGAAACCCCAGACTACCCGGCGATTATCGCGACAAACCAGGAAGGCGCGCTGGCCGCGATGAATTATCTGACCGGCCTGGGTCACCGTCGCATTGGCTATATCACCGGAAGAATGAAGCTGGTCAGCTCGAACCAGCGCCTGCAAGGATATAAGGATGGCCTGGCTGCGGCTGGTATCCCTTTGATGAAGA
The DNA here is from genome assembly GCA_963831885.1 of uncultured Chloroflexia bacterium. Classification (GTDB taxonomy): domain Bacteria; phylum Chloroflexota; class Anaerolineae; order Anaerolineales; family Villigracilaceae; genus UBA877. The sequence goes on from CAWHSJ010000012.1 coordinate 13,130, forward strand.
TTTGATTGAGATTGGCGACTATACGACTGAAACGGCTGTGATTTGCGCCCGTAAGCTCTTATCACTGCCCGATCGCCCAACGGCGATTTTCGCAGCAAATGATATGTCGGCGATGGGTGTTTACCAGGCTGCCAGAGAGTTGGGTTTACAAATACCAGGAGACCTATCGGTGATCGGGTTTGACAATCTCCACGAGGCAGCTTACCTCGACCCACCTCTGACAACCATCGATCAATTTATTGAGAAGATGGGTACCATGGCAACGGAAATGCTTGTAAAGCTGGTGAAAGGAGAATCCCTTCCGATAAACCCCGCCGAGGAATGTAATTTGTATAAAATCCCTACCCAGCTCGTAATCAGAGATTCTTGTAGATCTATGCCTTGACATTCGCCAGACGAACCGTCTGGTACATATCAACCAAATAGCGACGAAACGCTGAAAAGGACAGGAGGCAGCCTATTGCAAACGAATTAACATCCCTCTTCACCCTAAATCTGATTAAGTAAGTCGTTTCGCAAATCGTTCAAAAAGTAAGGAGGAAGATAATGTCCAAAAAAATAAGTCGCCGCGATTTCATGAAAGTAGCTAACTGCCGGCGCCGGTGGAGTCGTGCTCGCATCCTGTGCCCCCAAGGTGGTCGAAACCCAGGTCGCAGGTCACCCGGTTGTCGAACCGGGTCCAACCCAGAGGTTATCAAGGAGGTCACGCCACACCCGAACCCACCGCAACACGGAAGCGGTTGCCGATGTGCTGGGGACTTTCCCCCGCCGGGAGACCGTGATCGTCAGGCAGCTTACCGGGCGTGTCGGTACACCCGACAACATGAACCTATGGGTTGGCTGGAAATGGCAGGACCGCGGCCTGCAGAACCTGGCTGACGAGCCGTTCTGGTCGGTCGACTTCGCCACGGGCAAGATCATCAACGGCTTGGCGGACGGGGACGCGAAGTACAACGCAGATTTCACGGAATGCACAGTTCCTCTCCGCAAGGGCGTCGCCTGGAATGACGGCGAGCCCTTCACCGCTGCCGATGTGGTCTTTACGGTCGAGACCCTTATGAAGTATAAGGGCTTCAACGCCAATTCCAACTTTGTGGATAATATGCCTCTGTGACTGCTGTGGATGATTACACGGTCAAATTTGTTCTGACGAAGCCCAACTCCCGCTTCCACACCTCGTTCCTCGACCGCTGGGGCTGCAACAGGATCATGCCCAAGCACATCTTCGAGAAGGAAGCCGATCCGGTCCAGTTTACCTTCAATCCGTATGTAGGCTGCGGTCCTTACAAGCTGCACAGCTTCGATCCCCAAGGGTTCTGGACAGCCTGGGAAAGACGCGAAGATTGGGACAAGAGCCCGACCGGCATCATGTATGGCGAGCCGAAGCCCAAGTACATCGTCATCCAGGCCTTTGACAATGAAGGCGCTCAAATCCTGTCGCAATTGACGCACGAATTGGATGTAGCGGAACTCTCAGCCGATGGTCTCAAGGCGCTGTTGGCGCAGTCGAAGACCTCCGCGCTTACCAGCCGACCTTCCCCTTCGTGGTGAACAACGACCCCTGCATCACCGGCATCCTCTTCAACACCGCCCGGGCACCATTCGATAACGTCGATGTCCGCTGGGCATTGATCCTGGCGATCGATATCGTGGAGTACACGAGCATCGCCGTCGACTGCACCGGCACCTTGAGCCCGGTGCACGTCCCGCACCTTGGCCCTTACCCCAAGGATTACATCGAGCCGATGCAGGACTGGTTGAAGTCGTTCACCATCGATGTGGGCAATGGCGAAACCTTTGCGCCCTACGACCCGGATGCGCCGAAGCGCGTTGCAGCCTACGCCAAGAGCCGCGGGTATGTCTTCCCCGACACTCCGGAATTCCAGGAAAAGGCTTTCGGACTTGGCTGGTACAAGTATGCCCCGGAGATCGCCACGAAACTGCTGGAAAAGAATGGCTTCAAGAAAGACAAGGATGGCAAGTGGCTACCTGCCGGATGGCAAGCCCTGGACGATCAACTATCTGTGCGGCACTATACTTACCAACCATGATGCGCGCAATGCCGAGGCTGCCGTGCAGCAGTGGAAGAAGTTCGGCATCGATGCCAATGTGCTTTCCATCGCGGATAATGATGGCTCGCAGGCCACCGGCGACTTTGATGTGAGCGGCAACTGGCCTGCGCAGGAGCCCTGGGGTGCGGGTCCCGATCTGTATCGCGTGCTCGACAGATGGAACTCCGCCTATAAGAAGCCCCTGGGAGAGCGCACCCAGGGCATTTACTCGCGCTGGTCGAGTGATGACGATGGACGACATCATCAAGAAGCTGCGCGAGACAGATCCCTTCAATACCGAAGCAAATCATCGCCGTCGGCATCGAGGGCCTCAAGGAAGCGGTCAAGAACATGCCCGGCGTCCCGACCTACGGATATATCGGCTTTGTCGGCTGGGACGAATACTACTGGACCAACTGGCCTGGCAGCGAAAACGCCTATAACGAGCCTTATACACACTGGCCCAACTTCAAGTACTTTACTCCATTCCTGAAACCCACTGGCGCATAAGGTGTTTCAGGGTCTACTTCGACCATGTAACAATTCTCCTGGGCGGGGAAACCCGCCCAGGGAGAACCTAGTTTTTCACTTCTCCAGTGGTTTCTCCTGATAAGAGGTGTAGCTTGTCGACGCGAATTGAAGAACGCGTGAGGGTAAAGCCGTGACATTCCTGAAACGATATCTCATCCCCCGTCTGATTCAATACGTTTTAGTCATTTGGCTGGGCATCACCATTGTTTTCCTCATTCCCAGGCTCACCCCGAATGACCCTGTCATGGCTATGATAGCTGAGATGAGGGCGCGCGGTTCAACATTGGAACCGGGCGCGATGGATGGCATCATCCGCGACCTGACCGAGATGTATGGCTTGCAGGGCTCCTGGCTCGATCAATACTGGGCTTTTTGGGGCAGGCTGTTCCACGGTGATTTCGGCGTTTCCTTCTTCAATTTCCCCACACGCGTTAACCAGCTCATTGGCACCGCCTTGCCCTGGACTTTGGGTCTCCTGCTGACCACAACCGCCATCTCGTGGATATTAGGAAATATCCTTGGCGGGTTGGCGGGTTACTTTTCTCGCAAAGGTTGGTCGCGATCCCTGGATGCCATCGCCATGGTGATCCGCCCGCTGCCCTATTACATCTTTGCCTTCGCATTGCTCTTGCTTCTTGCTTGGGTCGTGCGCTGGTTCCCGGTTACAGGTGGGGCGTCATTGGGAGCCATACCCACCTTCACCTGGGCCTATATCAAAGATGTCCTCTGGCATTCGTTTTTGCCTGCCCTCTCGTTGACAATTCTGGGCGGGGCAGTCAATTTCCAGACCATGAAGCTGATCGTGCAGAATGTCAATGCGGAAAATTTCGTCCAGTATGCCAAGCTGGGCGGCGTTACGGAAGACCGCATCGTGAACAAGTACATAATTCGCAATGCCTTACTGCCGCAGATCACCGGCCTGGCGCTTTCACTTGGGCAAATCTTCAGCGGGGCATTGATTACCGAGATGGTTTTTTCTTACCCTGGCTTGGGAATGCTGCTTTATAACTCCGTCATCCGGGCAGATTACAACCTGATCATGGGGATTACCATGCTTTCTATCGTTGGTATCACAACGGCGATTCTGATCGTGGATCTGACGTATCCCTTGTTTGATCCGCGGGTGAGATATTATTAGGAGGCCGGTCACGTGAAAATCCTCAGAGATCTATTCAGAGATTATCGCTTCTTCTTCAGCTTCATCGTGCTGGTGATCATCCTGATCCTGGCCATACTGTCTTTCTTTTCGCCTTATGACCCTACTTTATGGAATGTGGTCCCGAAAAATCTGAAGCCATCGGTTAAATATCCGCTCGGCACCGATTCGAACGGGCAGGATATCTTCTGGCAGGCAACATTTGCGGTGCGCAATTCCTTGATCATCTCGCTCATCGCCGCATCGGTTTCCAGGGTGATCGCCGTCCTGGTTGGCATGGTGGCCGGTTATACCCGCGGCAACACCGACCGGGTATTGATGTTTATCAGCGACGGCCTGCTGGTCATCCCGCTCTTCCTGATCTTGGTCATGATGGCCATGATGGTACGAAAAAATATGAACCTGTTGGTTCTTGGATTGCTGCTGTCGTTCTTCGGCTGGGCATGGGACGCGCGGGTGATCCGCTCGGTGATCTTGAGCTTGCGTGAGCGAGATTTCACCAAGACGGCCATCCTTTCAGGTACGGGGACGATCAAACTGGTTTTGAACGAATACATGCCCTTTGCCATGCCGTTGATCTTCTCGACGTTGATCAATAATATATCCTGGGCGATCGGGTTGGAGATGACACTGGCACTTCTGGGATTGGTCAATGTCAACGTTCCCACCCTGGGCACGATGCTGAATTGGGCGATCGTTTACCAGGCTATGTTTTTGGGACGCTGGAATTGGGTCTTGACGCCGGTGGTCCTGGCGGTCTTCATGTTTATTGCTCTCTACTGGCTCTCGGTCAGCATCAGCGAGTATCTGGATCCCAGAACGCGGATCCAGAGGGTTGGAGCGTAGTGGAGACGCAGCCATGACAGAAGAGAAACAAACCATCCTACGAACCGACCAGCTCAAAGCTTTCTATGTTCTGGAGATGTATGGTACGCAGAAGGTTGTCAAAGCCGTTAACGACGTGAACATGAAGATTTATGAAAACGAAATCTACGGCATCGCCGGCGAAAGCGGCTGCGGCAAAACCACGCTGCTGAAAGCGCTTTATAACGATATCGTGCCGCCGCTACGCCTGATTGGCGGCAAGGTCTATTACTGCATCAACGGGAAGGAAGAAGTTGATGTTACCACACTGAGCCCGGAGGAAAAGCGCAAGCTGCGGTTGGTATATATCTCCTATATTCCGCAGGGTTCCATGAGCGTGCTTAATCCGGTGTTGAAGATTAAAGGGACCTATGAAGATTTCATTGCCAGCCATCTCGGCGAGCAGAGCCGAGAAGAAATCTTCGAACTGGCTCGCGAAAAGATCGTGGAGCTGGGCCTACCCAAAAATATCCTCGATGTCTACCCCCATCAGTTATCGGGCGGAATGCGCCAGCGCGTGACCATCGCACTGGCATCGCTGTTAAAACCGCGCATCATGATCGGCGACGAGCCCACCACGGCGCTGGATGTGGTGGTACAGCGCGGCGTGATTCAGATGCTGAAAACCATTCAGGAGAATCTCAAGAATACGATGATCCTGGTCACGCACGATATGGGCGTGCACGCCAACATCGCGGACCGGATCGGCATCATGTATGCCGGAAAGATCGTTGAAGAGGCGACCACGGAACAGATCTTTGACCAGCCGCTGCATCCCTATACCCGGTTCTTGATCAACTCGCTGCCCAAGTTCGGCGATAAGCATATGCGCGACAGCGTGCCCGGCAGCCCGCCCTCGCTGATCGACCTGCCTGCCGGCTGCCCCTTCCACCCGCGTTGCCCGCAAGTTATGGAAATTTGCCGCCAGCAAATGCCGGGTTTCTCTTATCCGGATGAAAGCCATACCGTTGCCTGCTGGTTATTTGGAGAAGGGAAACATGGACAAGCTGCTTGAGGTAAACGAACTGACCAAACGATACTCCCAGGGCGGCGTACTCGCCAGGGTCATATGCACAGCCGTGGATCATGTCAGCTTTTATATCAAACCAGCAGAAATCTTTACCCTGGCCGGCGAAAGCGGCTGTGGCAAAACCACCACGGCGAACCTTATCCTCGGGTTTGAAGAAGCCACTTCCGGGGCGATCTTCCATAACGGAAACCCGCAGACCCGTAAGGAGAAGGTCTGGATCACTGAAGGCGTGCAAGCGATCTTCCAGGATCCATTCTGCACATTCAACTCGCTGCGTACGGTGGATTCCTATTTCTTCGAAACCGTGCGGAACTTCCGGCTGGCCAATTCAAAACAGGAAGCCATTGATCGGATCGATCAAAAATTACAGCTGGTGGGTATGACCTATAAGGAGTTCGCGGGGAAATACCCGAATGAATTTTCCGGCGGGCAGCTCCAGCGCATCTCGATCGCCCGGGCACTGGTCTCTGACCCGAAACTGATTATCGCCGATGAGCCGGTTTCCATGGTCGATGCCTCCCTGCGCATGTCGATTGTCAACTTGTTCAAACAATTCAGGGATAAATTGGGGGTGAGCATCCTCTATATCACGCATGACCTGGCGACGGCATATTACGTCAGCGACCGTATTGCCATCATGTTCCGCGGCAACATTGTGGAAATGGGGTCGGTGGAAGAGGTATTGATGCATCCCAGACATCCGTACTCAAAGCTTCTGCGCGATTCCATTCCCGAAGCGGACCCCAAAAAACGCAAGACTACGGCAATCACACTTTCCGAATTGGAGCTTGAAGAGTACCTGCGGCAAGGCTGTAAATTTGCGGGCCGGTGCTCGGAGGTCTCGGAAAACTGTAAAGGCGAAGCGCCAACGGACATATATTTTGGCGATGTGATGGTGAAGTGCCACAAATATTCCGGCTAATAGGGAGTATAAAGTTACTTCGAGGTGATTTGAAATTTCGAACGTTAAGAACTTGCTGCCAGTGGCTTTTGCGGTTGCCCTGGTCCTACCTTACAATGACATTTATTGTGGAACTTAGCAACCCTGCCCGAAATGTTTCGTGATCTGTTCTGCAAGGTTTCTTATTTGACCATTCAATCTGCCGGATGTGTCAGGATCATAAACAGGTGAACTCCGCCTTTGGATATTTTCCAGATCTTTTGATTTTCCACAGCCACGACCTCTCAATTGGAAAGTGGACTTTTCCTTCCCTTCCCTGTGAGGGTGAAGGGGACAGCGAACTTTTTCCTATACGCCCCGTCTTGTGAAGGAAGGGCTGGAAAAGTTCAGATGTTGTAGAACCTTATCAAGGATTTCTTATGGACCAACCCGCATACCTAAACACCAATCTTTCCATTCCTGAGCGTGTTCAGGATTTGCTTTCCCACTTGACCCTCGACGAAAAGGTGGCGATGATGAACCACCCCACGCAAGGCGTGCCGCGCCTGGGCATCCCCGATTACAACTTTTGGAGCGAAGCCCTGCATGGTGTGGCCGGCAACGGGCGCGCCACCGTTTTTCCGCAGACGATTGGTATGGCTGCCACCTGGGATAAGGGTTTAATCCACCAGATCGCCACAGTTATCAGTGACGAGGCACGCGCCAAATACCACGAAGCCTTGCGTCGTAACGGCTGTACCGATCAATTCCAGGGACTGACCTTCTGGTCGCCGAATGTCAACATATTCCGCGACCCACGCTGGGGGCGCGGACAGGAAACCTGGGGCGAGGATCCATTCTTTACCGGTGAAATGGCCGCAGAGTTTGTTAAAGGCCTCCAGGGGGACCATCCCAAATATCTTAAAGTAGCGGCTTGCGCTAAGCACTATGCGGTCCATTCCGGCCCGGAAAAAGAGCGCCACACCTTCAACGCTATCGTTTCCAAACACGACCTTTACGATACCTACCTGCCAGCCTTCAAGAAGCTGGTCAAGGAGGCCAAAGTAGAAGCAGTGATGGGCGCTTATAACCGCACGCTTGATGAACCTTGCTGTGGGAGTAAACTCCTGCTCGAAGATATCTTGCGCGGTGAATGGGGCTTTGAGGGCCATGTCGTTTCAGACTGCGGCGCGCTTTCTGATTTTCATCTCAACCATAAATTCACCAAAGATGCCGTCGAAACAGTGGCACTGGCTCTCAAACGCGGCTGTGATATTGGCTGTGACCATGTTTATAGTGAGATTCCCGAGGCAATCAAGCGCGGCCTCATTACTGAGGCGGATGTTGATCGCGCCCTGGCTCGTACGCTTGGCACACGCTTCAAACTTGGCATGTTCGATCCCGACGAAGATGTACCGTTTGCCTCCATTGGGATGGATGTAGTCGCGTGCGAGGCACATCGCCAGCTGGCCTATCGCGCTGCTGCTGAATCTGTCGTCCTGCTCAAGAACAAAGATAATATCCTGCCGATCAAACCCTCGGCGCGCAAGATTTTCGTTACCGGTCCCACCGCCACTAGCATGGAAGTGCTGCTCGGAAGCTATTGCGGCTATAATAACCAGATGATTACGCTGATGGAGGGCATCACCGGGCGCATCCCCGAAGGCATGGGGCTGGGATATCACGCTGGTGCGCTGCTCAAGCATCCGCGCGAAATAAAACAAACCTGGGCACCATACATGGCCCAATCCGCCGATGTATCCATTGTCTGCGTCGGTATCACCCCGGAGCTCGAAGGCGAGGAAGGCTCATCGCTCCTCTCGCCTCTTAACGGCGACCGTGACAGTATTTCACTCCCTGCCAGCCAGGTCGACTACATCAAAGAACTAGCAATCAACAGTGCGAAAATTGTGCTGGTTGTGACTGGTGGCAGCCCGATTGCGCTCGGCGAAGTGATGGATTTGGTGGATGCGATACTTTTTGTATGGTATCCGGGTATGGAGGGCGGCCGGGCGGTGGCTGATGTGCTGTTTGGGGATATTGCCCCTGGTGGTAAGTTGCCGCTGACCTACCCTCAATCGCTCGACCAACTTCCAGCCTTCGACGATTACAGCATGACCGGACGCACCTATCGCTACATGACCGCCGAGCCGCTCTTTCCCTTCGGGTTTGGCCTATCATACACGACGTTCGCGTACAGAGATCTCCGGATTACATCACCCGCTTCATCCGGTTTCGAGGCAGCCGTCACAGTCGAAAATACAGGTGCTGTCGCAGCGGATGAAGTTGCCCAATTCTATCTGAAGGCGCTCGATAGCAAACTGCCCGCCCCCCTCAACCAACTGATCGGCTTCCAGCGCATTCACCTTAGACCTGGAAAGAGCCAAACTGTCACAATAACGGTCAAGCCCGAAATGCTGATGCTGTTCGATGATAATGGGCGGCAGTTGTTCCAGCCGGGCAAATTCCGCCTGACGGCTGGCAGTTGCTCTCCCGGTGCACGCGGCTCGACTCTCGGCGCGGCAGAACCGGTCAGCATTGAGGTGGAAATTCTGTAACCTTTCCCCCGGATGTTTCTCACAAGGAGACTAACGGTCTGATTTCATAAGTCTTCGCGGCGGAAACCATCCCGCTTTAGCGGGTGGTTGTTGACTGAGTATTTTTAGACTGGGAGGATGTGTTTTAAAAAACGGTCTCAAATCTACGCGATTTTGCAATCAAGAGTAAAGATTATATGCCCTTAGAAGCAATTATGCGTATGGATGAGCATTTTATCACAAAGCACAACAAGATCCTTGGAATGAAGTACAAGGATGATATTCAATTGGTTTTCCTCGGAGACTCATTGACCAGAAGGTGGGAAGACAATATCGACATTTGGAATAAGTATTTCGCCTCATATCATCCGGTTAATTTTGGCGTCGGTGGTGACAGTCTGGAGAATATCAAATGGCGGATATTGAATGGCGAGCTTGAGAGGATCAATCCAAAGGTAATTGTGGTGTTAGCGGGGACGAATAATCTTGACAAAGACCCAGAGGATATGATTGTGAGTGGGATTGAGGAGATCGTCGGGATGATCCAGGTGAAGCTCAAGTACACCAAGATTATTGTTCTCGGATTGTTGCCAAGGAGTCACACTGAGGAGGGGATGAATTATGGACAGAAGATCGTTAGAATTAATCGGCAATTAGCTGAGCGGTTTACTGGCACAGAAATCACATTCAAGGATATTGGAGCAATGCTGATGAACGAAAAAGGGAGAGTAAGTAATACGATCATGCCAGACGGGTTGCATTTGAGTGCCAAAGGGTATGAACTAATTGGGCCGGAGTTGAGGAAAATTTTAGAAGGAATATGGTAGAAGTAAACCAATGGAACCGCCAACCAATACAGCATACCCCCGACCCTTCGGCAGGATAAGGGATCGATGATGGGACTCTGTTTGTTGAGGTTCTTAATTCATACAACCGAAATTTGCACCTATGCTTGTACTTTATTTTCGATTTTCGCTTCACCCACCTGAATAATGACTACATCTTCAGCCTGCAACGTGAAATTATCAGGTACAAGGCAGGTTCCGGTCATCAAAAAAACACCCTGCGGGAAATCCAGTTCGCGGGTGAGAAACTCGACCAACTCAGGCAACGTTCGCTTCATAGAGGCTGTATTTGCTTCACCATTGACGACCGTTTCATTTCCTCGTTGGATTTTCAAGCGGATTGGAAGATTCTGGATCATCTCGGGTTCACACAACAAAATGCCATGTCCCAATGCGCACGAGCCGTTATAAATCTTTGCCTGTGGCAGGTAGAGCGGGTTCTCGCCTTCGATATCGCGCGATGATACATCGTTCCCCGCACAATAGCCCACAATCTCCCTATGGCAATTGATGAGTAGCACTAATTCCGGCTCAGGTACATTCCAGTGACTGTCCCCGCGGATGCGGATCGGTCGGCCATTGCCCGAAACTCGCCATCCCAAGGATTTGAAAAAGATCTCGGGCCGCTCCGCCTCATAGGCTTTCTGATATATATCCGCCACGCTGGATTCCGCTTTACGTGCATCGCGACTTCGTAGATAAGTGACTCCCGCCGCCCAAACTTCCTGCTGCGGATCGATCGGCGCTTCCTCATCACCCTTCGATACGCTCAGGACGGCGCCCGAAGCGGATTCATCACCTGATAGTCTTTCTAACACTTCGAACATGGTCTCACGCGGCATCTCGAGCAATATGGTCAAGTTCACGTCTGGTGGCAGGAAATGACCATCCACTGCCCAGCGTGATCCGTTTGCGGTTTTATATTTGGTGAGCAGCATTCTGCCTCCTGTAACTTTGTGACCATGGACTATGGTCTATTGTCCATGGTCAAGTTTTGCGAACAATCTTATCTACATCATATACACATCCGCCCCATGTGCCGCCACTGACATTTTGCAACGCCGCCCATAAGCGTGTGTCGTCCGGCAATTCTGGATTCGGTTGCAGGTCCGGGTGTAGTGGGCGAGCTTGAAGGATTCGCGTCCCTGTGTCTACGTCGAAAAGTTTATCACCTTCGCCGATGAAATCGATTTGCCCTGAAAGATTCACACGATCAATAATGATCTGGATTATATCGCCGTCCCTCAGCTTCCCGAGCGGACCACCCGCCAGTGCTTCGGGACCAATGTGGCCAATACAAGCGCCTGTGCTCACGCCACTGAAACGTGCATCGGTGATGAGCGCGATGGTATTTCCATGGGGTAGATATTTCAACGCAGATGTGAGCTGATAGGTCTCTTCCATACCTGTGCCCATGGGACCACATCCGATAAGTGCAATGATGTCCCCGGCTTTGACGGGATTTTCGCTCAAGCCTTTGACCGCGGCAATCGCGGCGCGTTCGCTGGTAAACACGCGGGCGGGACTTGTTTTGCGATAAACGCCATTGGAATCCACAACACTGGAGTCGATCGCTGTGCTCTTGATGACGGCTCCCTGGGGTGCAAGATTACCAGTGAGGAATGTGATCGTGCCGGTCAATCCGCGTTCCAGGGCCCGGGTGGGGCTCAGAATCACATCGTCCGGATCAACGCCATCCAATTCTTGAAGCCCTCGCGCAATCTTTCACGGCGTTCGCTGTGCTCCCATTTTTCAAGTGCTTCGCCCAGGTGGTTGCCGTTCACGGTATAGGCGTTTAGTTTCAATAATCCCAGTTCACGCAAATGCAACATGACCTCAGGTACGCCGCCCGCCAGGAAAACTTGCACGGTTCCATAACCGGTGGGTCCATTGGGGATCACATCCACAAGACGCGGGGTGGAACGATTGGCTCGTGACCAATCCTCCACGGTGGGACGGGGCAGTTTGGCAGCGTGCGCAATAGCGGGGATGTGCAACAACAAATTTGTGCTCCCACCGAATGCAGCATGGACTACCAACGCGTTGTGGAGCGAATCTTCTGTGAGGATGTCACTCGTAGTGATTGTGTTGGCTGTCATCTCGATCAACGCATGTGCGGATCGTTTTGCCATCTCCAACCAAATCGCCTGACCGGAGGGCGCCAACGCCGAATGTGTCACCGCGAGTCCCAGTGCCTCTGCCACAACCTGACTGGTCGCCGCCGTTCCGAGGAATTGACAGCCACCCCCGGGGGAGGCGCAGGCGCGGCACCCCAGTTCGGATGCTTCTTCGAGAGTGATCAAGCCATGCGCAAAACGTGCGCCTAATGATTGGATCTTCCCTGCATCTTCACCCTGTTCTGGAAGTAACGTCACACCACCTGGGACAATGACGCATGGCAGGGACTTTTGTGCGGCGAGTGCGATCATCATCGCGGGCAGACCCTTGTCGCAGGTGGCGATGCCCAACACACCTTTGCGAGTTGGAAGCGAACGGATGAGTCTTCGTAATACTGTCGCAGCATCGTTGCGATAGGCGAGGCTGTCCATCATGCCAGATGTACCTTGTGTCCGTCCATCACATGGATCGCTGACAAAGCCTGCAAAAGGAATTGCATTGTGTTGTTTGAATTCCTGTGCAGCAGCCTGCGCGAGCAGCTCCACTTCATAATGACCTGTGTGATAACCAAGCGCGATGGGAGAGCCATCTTCTGCCCGGATGCCTCCTTGCGTACTGAGGATGAGATACTCGTCTCTCCCTAGATTTGCAGGAATCCATCCCATTGCTGCATCCTGTGTCCAGCCGAAGACGTGTCCGCTGGGTGCGTTGGTCAGGAAATCAGCATCAAGAGGTAGCCGTTCCGCAGGTCCGGAGGCGTGCGTCTGAACATCGAAGATGTTGGTAAATATGTTATCCATGGTTAATATCGATTGTTTTCGTCCGGGTATAAAAGTCCATCGCGGCTTGCCCCTGTTCTTTGAAGGTGTTGGCGCTCGACTGCTTGAAGCCGCCGAAGGGAGCATTGAGGGCGAGACCTGTAGTGGGTTCGTTGATCTTGACCACACCTGCGTCTACTTGATTGGCGAACGCAAATGCTGCTTTTAGATCATTTGTGACAATACCTGCGCACAGACCGAAAGGAATAGCGTTGGTCTTCTCAATGGCACCATTAATATCTTTGGCGCGGATGATACCGATCACAGGACCAAAGATTTCCTCCTGCGCGATGCGCATGGTCGGCTCGACGCGATCGAAGATCGTGGCTTGGGCGAAGTATCCTTTTTCTTCGTCCACTTCGCCGCCGAGCAACAACCTGGCGCCTTCCTTTTGACCGAGCGCTATGTAACTTTGACTGGTTTGCAGTTGATCTTGATTGACGAGCGGCCCCATCTGCACGCCGTTCTCAAGTCCATTGCCAACCTTGAGGTTTCTTGTTGCCTCGAACAATGCTGAGACATATGCATCTGCAATTTCATCTCCAACACTCGCATAGTATTTGAAGATATCGCAGGCGCGGGTCACTTCTCCTTTTGCTTCGGCGGGAGTTTTGCCTTCCTCACGTGTGAGAACTGTTGCGATTTCATCGAGTTCTGGATGTAAGGATCTGGCTTGTTTTGTCGAGGATTGCTCCTTGAGCCGGGGCGGAGTCCTAGACCATGCTGGGAATGCCAAACGTGCAGCCTGGATCGCCCTCTTTGTGTCATCCAGCGTTGCCATTGGAAAAAGCCCGATAATCTCTTTGTGCTCGGCAGGATTGCGATCTTCTAATCGGGTGTCGCTCAAGGTCATCCAATTGCCGTCGATCAGGTTGGGGTAGGATTTTATATTTTCCGCCATGCCCGTAATCCTCCTATTATCAGTAATTCACGAAAAGGCTCGAACGTGGTTAACTTGGCTACGAATAAGGAAACCCATGACCAAGTTTGAATCCACTCTCAAGATTACTCGAACTATTCGTTCTGAGCAAGTGTTAAACGCCTGTGTGGAGCTGGTTCGCAAGAGCCTGCCACTGGATTTGAAGAAGACCTGGATCGCAGTCGATGATATTGATCTCCGTTACCTCCCTGCCTATTTCCTGCCTATTTATTGTATAATCTTTTTAGCAGGTACTCCTGCGAGGCTGGCTTCCAATCCACATCCCAACATAATCCCCAAGCAGTCCCTCTCTCGACGATAACGACGTAGATCAACTCGGATTGATGTGGCGGCTTAACCAACCTAGCTCTAGAACTTCACACTTTCCGCTATATCAATCCTTCAATCTTTGGGCTGCTCACGAAAAATTCTTATTTTAGAAAGGAATTTACCGAAGTGGAAAATGATAACCTATTGATATTATGGATAAGTGGCGATAAAGACGTTGCAGAGAAAATGGTCTTTATGTATGCCATCAACTCAATGAATGAAAAATTATGGAATGAAGTGACCTTGTTAATATGGGGACCATCCTTGAAATTAGTTTCTGAAGATGAATCAATAAGGAATCAAATTAAGGAGATGATATCCATGGGAGTAAAGGTAATTGCATGTAAGCAATGCGCCGATAGTTACGTAGTATCAAATAAGTTAACTGAAATTGGGATAGAAGTATTTAATACAGGAATCTTTCTAACGGTGTGGATGAAAGCTGGAAAGAAAATTATTACTGTTTAAGCAACCCAACACGCGGCTGCAACGGACTGGCCAAGGCTCAGGCGGAAAATTATTGTTTTATAATTTGAAAATCCAGGTAAAATTGTTCATAGAAGGTTGTGGCTAGCTATAAGCCAACGGCCATTATGGGGCGATTCGGGTCAGCGTTTAAGTGAATTTGTATGGAGGTAGGATACAAATGCCCAAGAAACTGTCTGGTAAGAAAGTCGCTATCATCGTGGCTCAGGAGTTCGAGGATATTGAACTTCTCTTTCCCCTTCTGAGATTGAGCGAGGAGGGGGCTGACATCGTGGTGGTACCAGTATTGCAGGGTCTTCATCCTCGGCCCTATTTTGAGGGGAAACCAGTGACTGGTCGTTTCGGTCATACTGTGCCCATCCCGGTCATGGGGGAGGGCAACAGGTATCGCATCCAGAGCATTGAGGAAGTCCACGCTGCGGATGTCGACTGTGTGCTCTTTCCGGGAGGCTACTCCCCCGATGCTCTGCGGTTGCATGAAGGGACTCTGGCTCTGGTGCGTGCATGTCATCAGCAAGGAAAGCTATTGGCGGCCATCTGTCATGGGCCGTGGGTGCTGATCTCGGCGGGGGTAATAGGGGGGAAACGGGCCACAGGCTATGTTGCCGTGCGCGACGACTTAGTAAACGCAGGAGCGGAGTTTGTGGATGTGCCAGCTATTCGGGATGGCAACATCATCACTGCTCGGGTGCCGGACGATTTGCCGGAGTTCTGTCAGGAGATCATCAAGGCTCTGTCCGAATGAACTGGCTGTGAAAGTTGGCCGCCTATCGATTAACTGGATTGTCAAGGGACGAAGAAAAAACCGATCCAGTTGAGCTTCGGAGTTAAAAAAACCGTTAACTCTGCTCCTTTCGGGACGTTTATTTCTGAACTTAAGCCTTTTACTCTCGCCAATTTTCCCTCGCGGAGGTCTTATTTTCCCGGACAAGTAGTCGGACTATTCTAGCGACCGAAGCTTAGGCCTGAACCCTGGCACTTCCTCCACTCTGGCCGACCATTAATGGGAATCCGGGTTCAGCGCTACCTGCTTAAGGTCATCCAGTTCTGTCACCTAGACTGTTTCAAGGCAAAAAATCCCATCTTCGTTTGTCAATCGAAGACTGCCAGGCTCCTCGGAACCGAAGACCACGAGGCTGTCCAATATCGGGTGGCCTGGAGGTCGAGGGTATGCAGTCGGAGATTGCCTCTCATAACCTGGAGATTACCAGATCGATTTCTGCAAAATCACCAGTATAAATTAAATTATAGTAAAAGGGCGTTTCTCAGTCGGTATATTTTTACACTATTGGATTACTACCCTGCAATGGTATTGATAAGCGGCACGCCAACCACCGTGAGCACTGTGATGACGAAAGGCATGAAATAGAAAACCGCCGCCATGACGCCAAGGTTGGAGCCGAGCTTCTCTGCGCGCGTCTCCGCCTGGGCGATAAAGTCGTCGGCGAAGGTTTGAGCCAGTGACTTCAACAACGATTGCACCTGCACGCCCCGGCCGACGAACCCCAACTGAATCGCCAAGCTGATCAGCCCGGGGTGGCCGCTCTGCTGTGAGGCTGTGAGCAAGAATCCAGTCTTTCCACCTTCCGAAAAGAGGGATTTCCCTGCCCTGAGATTGAGCACTCCCCAGAGTCAGGCCGCCGTGGTGCTCGTCCCGCCGGCGGCGCGCTTCAACACCTCAGACAGCCCTGCGCCGCTGGCGGATTCGGCTGCCATGAGCTGGACAAATTCGGGCAACTCCTGGGCAATCCGCAGGCGCGCATTTTCGGCCTTACCCCGCAGATCCATCCGGGCCAGCGTCCAACCGATGAAAAGACCTCCTGCAACGGGGATTTCTCCTACATGGGCCCGGCGGGATTCGAACCTGCGACCAAGCGATTATGAGTCGTATGCACTTACCACTACTCCCTCAATCCTTGATAGAGAAGGACGGCCGATAGCTAAGACAGTCGAATGTCAAAAAAAGAGATAAATCCCTTCATATTGTGGTTTTGAGCGGGTGATGGGACTCGAACCCACGATATCCCGTTTGGGAAATCAGCTTTTTCTTGGCCATCCCTGCCCCCCGCCCTTGCTGGCATTGGCTGAAAGTACCGGCCAATGCCAGCAGCCCCCCTACTGATAGAGTCTAAAGAGATCTCCTTGCCGTCGTTCATCATATTAGCCGTTTTGCTTTCTTTACGGCCTAGCAAAACGGCCAATCTCACTTTGCCGTTCATCTGGTGGGCCCGATCGCAAACCACAAAGCCCACGCTTTTTACTCCTTGCATGCCATGGTCCTACGCAGTGAGCCATCACATTCGAATGTAGCCAAATGTCTCATTCGAACCAAGTCGAATTGTGGAGAGCGTGCGCGTTTTTAGCTCTGTGCCGGTAAATATCAACGAACTTACCTCACAACTCCCCCTTTAGCAGCAAATAGCTGCCAGCCGGCACTGCTAATCATCACTCATTTGACGCCCCTGCAGGAAGAACAAGAACCTGCAGGGGCTACTCGTGCTTATCGTTGCCGGCCAGAGCGGGTGATGGGACTCGAACCCACGATATCTTGCTTGGGAAGCAAGCGTTCTACCACTGAACTACACCCGCTTAAGCGGGAAAATTATACCAGAATTTGTTATACCTGCCGGTTAAGCAGCAGCTGCGCCATTTCAAACAGGGCTTCCCCGGCCTCTCCTTGAGGATTGGCAAGGCGTAGGTTCTGTAACGCCAGGTCGGTCATCTGGTCGGCCATTTGCTGGGTATATAATTTGGCACCTTCTTCTGTTAATAATTCGGCTAGATGGCTTGCATCCTCTGCGCGGATAGGCCCATCTGCCCAATGCCTTGCAAAAGGTCCATTTTTCTGCAGACCGAACAATACCGGTAAAGATTTCTTTCGAGCTACCAGGTCCGATTCGGTGGATTTCCCAGTCAAAGCCGAATCACCCCAGATGCCGAGATAATCATCCTGCACTTGAAAGGCCAGGCCAAGGTAATGGCCAAAGCTATGATAGGCTTCCAGGGCGGACACATCTGCTCCCCCTACTAGGGCACCCACCTGGGTACAAGCTGAAAGCAGCGCGGCAGTTTTGCCGGAAATCATCGGCCAGTAATCTTCAACGGTCAAGTCTGTCCTTTTCTCATACGATATATCCAGGTACTGGCCACTACTCAGAGCCAGGCAGGCATTGTGGATGATCTCTCCAGCCTGCAAGATGACATCAGATGAAAAACGAGATTTTGCCTCCACCAGCGCAAGTTGCGCCAGGATAAAAAGCATGTCGCCTACATTGATGGCTTGCGGCATTTCCCATTTTTTCCAGACCGTCGGACGGCCGCGACGCAAGTCGGAGTAATCCTGGATATCGTCATGCACAAGGGAGAAATTGTGTATCAGTTCGAGGCTGGCAGCGGCAGGCAGTGAATGCTGCCATTCCCCACCGCAGGAAGCGGTGGTCAACAGTACAAGGAGAGGACGTATTCGTTTCCCTTGAGCCTCCGGACCTGCACCTTCGCCGTTCCAGCCCATATGGTAAGTGAGCATTTGATGGAACAGGCGGGTGCGCGGTTCATCCAAACGGGAGATGACATGTTGGAGCTCATCTTCGATGGCGGGAAGCATGGAGGTGGTTAACTCTTTCAGGCTCATTGTGTCTCCCAGATGTCTCTTATTGTGTCCAGGTGTTCGAGTGGAATTTGCCATAAATCCCAGGAAAGAACCAGACCATCCGCGGCACGACTGGCTAGTAAATCGGCTCGAATTTGTTCTTTGGTGGATTCGTGGATGCTCACTACTTCAACCAATGCAATACCTGCGAGCAGGTTGGCGAGGCCCATTTTGCGCCCACATTGAATTTCATGCACTATGGCTTCAGGTTCAAGGCCATTCTGACGCAGTTCGGCGATCGTATGCGGGATATGTAATCCACTGAAAATCGTTATGGATTGGATAGCTTCGCTTTCGCTAAGGCCTTGATGAATTAACCAGCTCAAAAGGCCGTGCAATTCAAATGAAATACCGGCTGGTCCAAAAACCCGTGGATAGGTCATGAGCTTAATCCAGTCGCATGTTTTTTTAAGTGCTGTCAAATCCTGGGCTACCATACGTGCCAAGGTGGGGGAGTAACAGTCCAACCCGACTGCCAGACCGTGAGAAGTTGCCATCTTCCTGGCGGAATAGACGGTTCGGGTGATGCTTTTTTCGCGGAAGTTTAGAAATGCTTCCAGTTGGTTGTCAGATGTTTCGGAGTCCCCGAACAGACTATGAACAAGACGGGCAGCTCCGCCATTTTCGTGGAGCAGTGATAGGATGTGGAGACGGGCCGCTTCCAAGTCCAGCCCTGCATCTGCAGCCAACCTCCTGCAATGGCTGCAAAAACACCCGAGGTGGCCAGCTGGATTAACGGCAGGAGAGGGGAAACGGATACGGTCTAGGAAGACTCCTTGGAACAAACCTCGGGCCGAGATCAACTCGAGCCTCTCGGCCAGGAACTCCTCTACCGCACTGTGGTTTGGGCAGATAAAGGTAAAATCCGGTTCGTTTTCAAATCCAGGGATGGGATCACCTTCCAGGCCAATCGTCGCCCACTCGGGCGGTAAATCAGAATGAGAATCACCTGTCAACCAGGTCTGCCAGCGGTACAGTTTAGCATTATGAAGGGCGGTCTCCTTCGCTACGACCTCTTCAACGGCAGGCGGTAAATCCCAATCCAGCAGTACCATGGATATGGGCAGGCGTTGAAAACCTTCGTTCAGCCGTGCTCGGATAGCTTTCAGCGTTGCATTCTTCGGGCGACTGCCCAGATATTGAACGGCGAAGGTGGTCATGGTTGGGGCGGAAAAACATCCAGAACAGTGAAATCTACCCAGAACAGCGAAACAGCGTTTGGAACATTTTCTAGAATTGCCTGGCCTATATTGCCGGGAGGGTCCTGGAATTGGCCCCACCAATGCTTGTCAGCCGGATACCCGTACTGAAAGGCGACCGGAGCCGGAGCGAAGTGTTTGCCCCAATTGGTGAATTCATTGACCAGATGATCAAAATTATCGAATTGCTGGCTATCATCGATAAAGACTATCCCATCACGAATAGAAGGCGGCATCCATCGTGTATCCCAATGCTTGAGAAATAGTAAGTAATCCGGTCTGAAAGTGCGAACTGTATTCACCCACAATGTGGCTTCTTCATCAGTGACAGGCGTTCCTTCAGCAGAGCCATCCGATTTAAACCACTCCACATCTACGCCAAAGCCGATGATGGAAGGGTGATGGCTGTACTGCTTCATAACCAGGTTGATGAGTCCGGCGATGTCGGCGTTCCCGGGCTCGACCTGAAGCCAGACCTTGAAATTGTGTTTGTCGAAAAGATCCAGGATCTGTTCATTCATATCGACATATGTTGAGGTGACAAATGGATTGTTTGTTTCAGCCGGGAAACTGAGGAAGGTTCCATTGCCCGTAAAATTGCCTACTATCCAGATACACTCGGGTACAGCCCCAGAAAATTTTGCAGACATCCGTTCTCCCACCGAGATCCAATAGTCGGGTCCGGGGTTCTGGCGTATGCCATAAGAGGAATATCGGAAGCCTGCGCCGAGATGAAAAGAGGAAGGATTGGATTTTTGCAAAGGAGAACAAGACGAAAGGAGGAGAATAAGAAGGAGTATAAGGCGACGATAAAAAGATGCGGCCATCCGGTTATTGATATTTTCCTGAGGATTATTTTATCCCATATCATTCAGAGTCATAACACATTCAACCGCTTAAGTTCTGATTCGAGCTGTTCCGGCGAGGTGAAATGGATGGACACAAAACCCATCTTTCGGCTGGCTTCGACATTGGTGGGGGAGTCGTCCACCATCAGGCAATCTTGAGGTGAACAGTGGATTTTTTGGAGAAGCAAATTGTAAATGGCCGGATCCGGTTTTTTTAGTTTTACTTGACCAGAAACAATGATCTCGTTGAACACATTAAAGAAACCAAATTTATGCCTGACCAGGGAGAATTTATCGTAATTCCAATTGGTCAAGCCATATAAGGAATAACCGGAGTCCTTTAGTTTATATAATAAATCCACAGTTGCGGGGATAATACCTGTAATCGAATCTTCCCATTCCACATCATAGGCGCGGATGATATGGGCATATTGTGGAAACTTTTCTGACAGATCAGTCACAGCCTGGGCAAAAGGATAGCCTTCGTCCTGCTGTAGATTCCACTCGGAAAAGCCGATTTCATCCATAAAGGCCTTCATTGCCTGAGGGTCATTTGGGAAAAATTTCTGAAAGACCCGGTGCGGGTCCCAATTGATAACTACGCCGCCGAAGTCAAAGATGATAGCTTTTATAGTAGAGTTCATTTTTACCATGTATTGTGAGTATTGATTTTATGTTATAGCCTTTGCTGGCACTATTGTTCAAGTGAGAGCGGTGACCAAATTGGCTGGGAAATTACTTTGCCGGGCGAGAAATCTTAACCATATTAGAATGGTCAGGAGCCTGTGCCTGTGTATTGATTCACACCTAAGGTCCAGACCCAATATGTGAGTGCGAACAGGCCGATCCCCGCGAGCGGGGAAATATACAATAGCGGGGATATAGTTCCAGGGCGTAAAAAAAACTGGGAGGGGTAGAAGGCGATGAAGCCGATGGGGAGTAAAAAAGTGAACAAGAACCGGAAAGCGCCATCGAAGATACTCAACGGATAGGGGGAGAACTCTCGCAACTTCCAGGCCAGATTCAAGACAGGAAAAGAATTCGTGATCCAGAAGGCGGTACAACTTGCCATCGTTACAATTGAGATCAGTACTAAAGCCGCGCTGACCAATGTTATCAACAGGATGATCACCAATAAAGGCGTCCAATGAAGGTTGAGTTGTATCGAGGCGTACACCAGAAGGCCGATCCCTAAAACCAACTGGGTGAGACCTTTCAGATCGAACATTTCCGACATGTAATAGAACATCATGTTCATTGGACGGAAATAGTATTTCAAGAAAGTCCCTTCCTGGAGGTCATAACGGAGTTGCCAGACATGATCGAAGAGGATTTGCATGGGAGAGATGGCAATCATATAGAAGGCATAGATAAAGACCATCTCGGTGAAGGACCAGCCGGCCAAGTCGGGAATCGATTTAAACAGCACCCAAAAAACAGCCAAAGTTGCCACGCTGGTGAAGAACATCCCAACTGAGCTGATTATGAAATCTGCGCGGTACTGCATGCGAGCTTTAATGTACTGCGCCTCGATGATGAAATACAGGCGGATATAGCGGGCGAGCCGATTCATGATCAGCCTCCACTCAATCGAAGCACTTTAATAGCCTGAATATAAAGGAGGCGTGTGAAAATAAATGAAAGGATTACCCAGACGAATTGGATCAAGAGCATCATTAAAAATGTTCCCCAACTTTGAGCCGGCTGAGAAATCATAGTGAGAGGTGTGTAGTAAATAGCCTGAAATGGCAGCCAAAGCAGTACTTTCTGAATAACGGCAGGGAAGAACTGCAATGGCAGGAGCGCGCCAGCGAGCACGGAGACAATGATCTCTTTAGTCACACTCAAGCCCCAGGTTGATTCGGTATAGAAGGCCATCAAGCCAACGGTGTAGTCGATGTTGTAGCTTATTAAAAAAGCCATCACCAGGCTTAAAGGAAAGAGAACCAGGCCTGGACCGGGGATAATCGGAACTTTGAAGACCAAGGTTATCAATAAAACAGTTGGCAGAGTTATAGCAACCAGGTTTGTGACCGTGAAGCCAAGGCTCAGAAAGAGCCAGTATAGTTGGTAATCCAACGGTTTGGTCAAGTAGACGGCTATCCTGCCATCATTTATTTCACGGGAAATAGCCCATTCAGCATAAGTTTTCAGCAGGATGAAAACGGTCGATCCCAGAGCTATATAGATGAAAGACTGCTCGAATGTCAGCCCATGGATGATAGTTGACTGACGATAGATGCTGCGCCAAAGAAAATAGGCGACACACATATAGACTACATTGCCGAGGATGGTGAACAAGAATCCAAAGCGATACACCAATCCGGTGATTATCGAACCGCGCAGGATGGCCCAATACATTCGCAATTGCTTCATCATTGCTTCATCCCAAGGCTCCGTCATAGACCCGGCGGACGACATTTTCCATGGAAATCTCGACTATGCGGACATCGAAGACGGGGAAGCTTGTCATGATGAAGTTAAGCACTTTGGAAAGAGGCGTACAAACGTGATCGACGGTGACATCGGTCCAAAGGTCTTCGACCGAGGCAACCACAATACAACTCTCAGAACCGAATTCTTTTACGAGCCTGGCCTGAAGGTCTGCAAGGGTGGAAGCACTGAAACCGCGAATCTGTAGTTTCAAGGTCCGGTAGGCGCCGAAAAGGGCGGTAACCTTTTTGATGTCACCATCGTAAAGAATTTTTCCCTTGTCAATTATGATTATTCGATTACAGAGAGCTTCGACGTCGCCCAAATCGTGAGTGGTGAGGATGATAGTTGTGTTGCGGGTACGGTTCAGTTCCTGTATGACCGAGCGAATCTTAGCCTTGACAGAGATATCCAGGCCAATAGTAGGTTCGTCCAGGAAAACCACCTGAGGATTGTGCAGGAAGGATGCAGAAATGTCGCATAACATACGCTGACCGAGAGAAAGAGTACGCACCTGTTGGGCATATAATGCGTTCAAACCAACCAGGTCATCAAACATGCCCATGTGCCGGTCGTAGGTTTTCTGGTCAACGTTGTAAATCTCTTTAAGGATCTTGAAAGACTCGATCACAGGCAAGTCCCACCATAACTGAGTACGCTGGCCGAATACCACACCCATGATCTGAGCCTGACGGATGCGGTTGGAATAAGGCGCCTGCCCATTGACCAGGATGGCCCCTCCGGTAGGCTTCAGGATACCGGTCATCATTTTGATTGTTGTGGATTTGCCGGCCCCGTTTGGGCCGATATAGCCAACGATCTCACCGGGTTCAATATCGAAGGAAATACCATCCACAGCTTTGACGGAGCGATAATCACCAGAGAAGAGGTCCCTGAAAGCGCCTCCCAGACCTGAATGACGGTTCAGAAGCTTGAAATGTTTGGTGAGATTGTCTAGATGAATAAGGCTCATGAATATGTCCCAGTTTTAAATAATAAAGGCCTATTTTATCATGAAGATGTATATACCTTGCCAATGTACCATTGGTCCATAGTAAACAATTACTAGCGACCTGACAGTTTCATAAAAGGATGTTGATCGGCACGAATTCTCCAATAGAATCGGTTTTGCGGAACCATTCTAGCAACGGAGTAACCCAATGCCGATCAACGACCTCTATCATACTTGGATGCAACGAATTTGTGAACTGCGACCTGTGCAAAGAATTACTCAAGTTCGCGATTTTGTTTGGCTGGTGATGGGCATCTATCTGAGCCGTTCGGTAACCTTGAGCAAGGCAGCCGGGGAAATCCCGGGATCGGCCAAGCTGGTGAGTGCCACAAGACGGCTGAGCCGTTTGTTGGACAATCCGGCCATCCGGGTCCGGGAATGGTACCAGCCGATTGCGTGCCAGTGGCTGGAGGTCAAGCGAATTGCCTGGGAGAGATCCGGCTGATCGTGGATGGAACGAAGGTTGGTTTTGCGCATCAGTTACTCCTGGTCTCTCTGGCGTATCGGAGGCGGGCCATTCCGATTGCCTGGACCTGGGTCAAGCACGTCAAGGGCCACAGCAGTGCCTTCAAGCAGTTGGCTCTGTTGAACTATGTCCGGAGCCTTTTGCCGGCGGGAAGGGCCGTTTTTCTGGTCGGAGACTGCGAATTTGGCTCTGTGGAAGTGCTGAAATGGCTCAATTCGTGGCATTGGTTCTACGTCCTGCGGCAAAAATCGGACACCTGCTTGTGGTTGGAAGGATCGAAGGCGTGGAAGCCATTCCGGAGTTTCATTCAAAAGTCCGGTCAAAGTCTCTGGTTGGGAGCCGGATACCTGACGGCCAAAGAAATCTATCCGACCCATTTGCTGATCCACTGGGCCAAAGGCGAAGAAGAACCCTGGTGCCTGGCCACCAACCTACTTGACCGCACCACCGCCTTGAACACCTATCGCCGTCGACCCTGGACCGAAGAAATGTTCGGCGATTTCAAAAAGCATGGTTTCGATTTGGAAAGAACGATGTTGCACGATTTCTTGAAATTATCTCGGTTGACCCTGGCAGTGGCTCTCTTGTATGTCTGGTTGATCTCTGTGGGTGTCCAGACCATCCATGCAGGGCTGCGTCACTTGATTGACCGCAATGACCGCCGAGATTTGAGCATTTTTCAAATCGGCCTGCGCTTCACCCAAAGGAGGCTGACTAATGCACTTTCTGTTCATCTTCAGCTTTGTTCCTACCTGTGACACCAAACTGTCAGGTGACTAGAACAATTACAGATATGGAAATAAAAGAGGGTTATGAGAAGAGAAAGGGGAAAGTAATTAAAGTCTTTGGAACTATTTGAGAAACGACCAACGACAATTTTGTTTCAGGATGGGCCTGAAGTTTCCGAAAAGCCTGAGAGGCTAGAATCGTCACTATTCTGAGCGATCATTTCTTAGGAGAAATTTGCTCTTTACCCCTAACCGAGGCCGGGTAAATAGGATAATTTATCGTTTCTCAAGTCTTCGAGGCGGTTTACACTGGTGGCAAACATGGTGACCTGGAGCTGCAACTGAGTCAGTTTGATCATTTCCACAACTTTTTCGGTAGAAACAGCCGCAGCTTTCAGGAACCGTCCGGCCATACCCCCCAGGGTAGCGCCAAGGGCGATGCATTTGGCGATATCCAAACCATCTTTCAGACCACCGCTGGCAAATATTGTCATTTCCGGCTTAGCATTTCTCACATTCATGATTGATTCAGCGGTCGGGATACCCCAGCCAACGAAAGTGGAAGCCAACTGTCGGGTAAATTCATCCGGAGCCCGATACATCTCCACCTGTGACCAACTTGTGCCACCTGCACCAGCCACGTCAATGGCGGCAACTCCGCAATCGGCCAATATTTTTGCGGTCCTTACCGATATGCCCCAACCGACCTCCTTGACAATCACAGGCTGGTTAAGGTTTTTACAAATCTCTTCGATTTTTTTGGCCAGGCCGGCAAAATTAGTATCTCCGCCCACCTGGACCGCTTCCTGCAAAGGATTCAAGTGCAGGATGAGTGCGTCGGCCGATAGCATATCCATGGCCCGACGACATTCGTTAATTCCGTAGCCATAATTTAGCTGGACAGCGCCTAGATTGGCAAAGAGCAGTAAATCGGGGGCAACTTTTCGGGTAATGGCATAGGTGGGTATTTGATCGGGAAACTCCAGAGCGGCGCGCTGACTGCCAACACCCATTGCTACCCCGGATTCCTGTGCGGCTTCGGCCAGGCGCTGGTTGATTACTCCGGCCTCTTCAGTCCCTCCGGTCATAGATGAAATCAAGATAGGCGCAGCAAGTTTTTTCCCAAACAATGTTAATGATGTATCGACTTCCCCAAAGGCAAGTTCGGGAAGGGCTTCATGGATGAAGCGATACCGTTCCAGGCCAGTATTGAGGGCAGACCGGACATCTTCTTCCAGGTTGATCTTTATATGATCTGATTTTCTATCACTAAGAGACGCAACTTTTTTCATTTTTTTTGTGTTCCGTCTATTGAATTATACTGGCAACACGGTTACAATTGGGCCAGAAAATTTTCAGGAGGAACACATGGCGAGCACTTTTGATGAAGTCAAAGCAATAATTGTGGACTTGCTAGGCGTTGACGATACCAAGGTCAAGCCGGAGGCCCGTTTTCGAGAGGATCTGGAAGCGGATTCGCTCGACCTGGTTGAACTTATTATGAAGTTCGAAGATGTGTTTGGCGCTGAGATATCCGACGAAGATGCCCAGAAGATCACCACTGTTGGCGATGCGGTCAATTTCGTCGAAAGCCAAAAAGCCAAGAAGTAGACCTTAGAATATTTCTTAGGGGCACGAACGCCGACGTGCCCCTGTTTATTTAAAAAGACAAGAGCGACCTTTTTTAGGTCGCTCTTGTACTATTTTAACAAGGATGGAATTTCTTCAGGGTGTTTGGCTACTTTTACACCGACCGTTTCGAGGGCTTTGATTTTTTCAGCGGCAGTACCTGCGCCACCTTCAATAATAGCACCTGCATGCCCCATGCGTTTACCGGGGGGAGCGGTTTGCCCAGCAATGAATGAAACAACCGGCTTGGTCATGCTGGAGACGATGAACTGGGCAGCTTTTTCCTCATCTGTACCGCCAATCTCGCCGATCATGACCACTTTTTCAGTGTGAGGATCCGACTCGAACAGGTCGAGACAATCGATGAAGCTTGTTCCGTTGATGGGATCACCTCCAATGCCAACGCACGTGCTGGCACCCAAGCCAGCGAGCTTGAGCGCATACAGAACTTCGTAAGTCAATGTGCCGGAGCGCGAGACAACGCCCACATTACCTGGAATGGCGATATTACCAGGGATGATACCGACCTTGGCTTGATCGGGGGTCAACAGACCCGGACAATTAGGGCCGAGAAGGCGGACACCTTTCTGATCGAGATATTCCCGAACACGCATCATATCCTGCACCGGGACACCTTCGGTAATACAAACGATGAATGGTATGCCAGCATCGGCAGCTTCGAAAATTGCATCGGGAGCAAAACGTGCAGGTATGAAGATAATGGAGACATTTGCGCCGGTTGCTTCTACAGCAGAACGACAGGAATCGAACACCGGCACCTTGCCATCCAGCACCCATTCACCGCCCTTACCGGGGCGGACGCCAGCCACAACCTTGGTCCCATAATCCAACATTTGCGAAGTGTGGAACAAACCTTCGTTACCTGTGATTCCCTGCACCAGAAGGCGGGTGTTTTTATCAACCAGAATACTCATAGGTTAATCTCCTCTTTTTTACACGGGTATCTGGGCTGCCTCGACGGCACATTTAGCAGCGTCGGCGAGCGTTTCGGCTGTGATCATATTCGCATCAGCCAGGAGACGGCGACCTTCTTCTGCGTTCGTACCAACCAACCGGACTACCATTGGTATCTTCGGCTTGACTTCGTTGAGAGCGGTCAAAATTCCTCTCGCCACCTCATCACAGCGCGTGATCCCACCAAAAACATTGAACAAAATAACCTTTACATTATTATCAGAGAGGATAATTCGGAGTGCAGCAGCGACTTTGTCTGCACCGGCACCCCCGCCGATATCCAAAAAGTTAGCCGGTTCACCCCCGAAAAGCTTGACAATATCCATGGTGGTCATGGCCAACCCCGCGCCATTGACCATGCAGCCGATCTGTCCATCCAATTTGATAAAGGACAATCCGTATTTACGAGCTTCGGTTTCTGCAGGCGCTTCTTCATCCAAATCACGCATTTCTGCCAAATCCAGGTGACGGAAGAGGGCGTTATCATCCACGATCATCTTACCATCCAATGCCAGGAGGGTCTTTTCTTTCGTAATAACCAAGGGGTTTATCTCGGCCAGAGTGGCATCACATTCCATATAGGCACGCCAAAGCCCCAGACAGATCTCACTGAATTGCTTCCAAAATTCTTTTGGCAGATCGATCCCCAACGCCACATCACGGGTCTGATAATCTCGCAACCCCAAAAGAGGGTCAATACTCACCTTGATTATTTTTTCGGGTGTAGTTCGAGCCACCTCTTCGATTTCGACCCCACCAGCGGCGGAAGCCATCATTACAGGGCGGCGGGCAGCGCGATCATTCGTGATACCCAGGTAAATCTCCTGATCAATATTTGCAGCTTCATCCACCAATACTTTACGTACAGGCAAGCCTTTGATTTCCATACCCAAAATCAGCGTAGCAGCTTCTTCGGCTTCCCGAGGAGTTTTTGCCACACGGATACCACCTGCCTTACCGCGCCCTCCAACCAACACTTGAGATTTAATTACAGCGCGGCCACCCAACTCTTCAGCAATTTGTCTTGCCTCGAGCGCAGTAGCCGCCACCCGTCCCTTGGGGATCGGAATTCCATACCTGGAAAATATCTGTTTGGATTGATATTCGTGCAGCTTCATCTGGCATTATCCTTCCTTTAGGAGGAATTTGATAACACAAAGATTATACCATTGGGTGATTCTTATCTTTTTCTGCACATGGATATGAATGAACCTGGCAGATTGAAGTTATCTGCCAGGTCCGGTCTGTACACTGCATAAACATTCTTACGGCATTGTAAAGCGCATTAAGCGATTGTTTGCCGAGTCACTGACCCAAACTTGCCCCTCTCCATTCACGGCGATGCCGCAGGCTAATCCGAAATTGTCAGGACCGGAACCATAATCGCCCCACGTGTGAACAAATTCACCATTGGACTTGAATTCGAGCACGCGGAACCCCTCGGGGTCAGTAGCGAAAACATTTCCCTGTTGGTCCACTGCAAGATAGGGTTTGTTATCCAGCGATTCCCCATTCCAACCGGCGATGGACCATTGGAATGAAGGAGAATACGCTGTACCGTCTGCATTCGGAGCAAAGACTTGTATGCGCTGGTTCCAAGTATCAGCCACATACAGGTTCCCCTGTGGATCGAATGCAAGGCCAACGGGCTCCTCGAGCTGCCCCGGAGAAATGCCTCCACCACCAAACTGGGAAATAAAATTACCTTCTGAAATCGTAAATGACAACTCGTTTATTGCCCGTATCTGCCACCAAGACTCGGCCATGCGCATCCACGGCGATACCGCGCGGGCCCCACAAACCGAACGGATCACTGGAGACCGGATCATAATTGGGAATTCCCCATGCCTTTACGGGTTTCCCAGCTGATGTGAGTTTCTGAATACGGTGATTCCAGGTGTCAGCAACATAGACCCATTGCCCATCCGGCGAGGTGGCGATTGCCCATGGTTCACAGAAAGTACCGATTGCCACATCAGCCGGGGGAAGTTGATCATAGGGACAACCAGGAGAAGCCTGTCCCCATGTTTGCAGGATCTTTCCATTGGCATCATAATATTGAATCCGGTTATTACGCGAATCGGCCACCAGGAGGCTGCCATCCGGCGCAACAGATATCCCCCGAGGCGTATTCAGTTGCTCGTTTGTTCCGAAAACCAGGTCTGCGGAAAGAGTAATAGATCCATTTTCGTATGGGTCGGTTTGAACGGTCGTTCCCTGGGTGATCCCATACTCCCACATTTGTGCAGCAATATCTTTTCGAATAAATAATTGCATTCTGTCCGACGGCTGCCAATCGGATAACTGTAAGCCACTCTTGCCAGTTGTTCTGGCATAGGCCGAATAATCCCGATTAAGCCATATTTGAAAGATGGCGGATCGCAGGGCAGGAGTGGAAATAGCGTTTTGGATCCGCGGCCAGGTCAACGCGAAATAGTCCTGATTCGGCCAAACCATGCGGATGAATTCCTGCCGATAATAATTGTCGCCAACGATTGACTTAATCTTTTCGAAATCATTCACATCAACGATAATGACCGGGGTATCAATAAGGCTATCATCCGGCTTATCGAACGCGGTAGCGTTGGGATAATTGCGGAGGTACCATTTAAAGGACCAGGAAACGCCCTGTTTAGGGAGGTTATTATCATAGGCGAGTTTAAGGTTTTGAAATCCGGCAATACGGCTGGAGATTTTTTCCACCTGGTCCATAACATCTCGAATACCTGTTGCGCCATGCGCATAGACAAGATATTCGGTGGCATTATCATAATTGATAAAAGCTGCCCGGAAGGC
Source organism: uncultured Chloroflexia bacterium (assembly GCA_963831885.1). Taxonomy (GTDB): domain Bacteria; phylum Chloroflexota; class Anaerolineae; order Anaerolineales; family Villigracilaceae; genus UBA877. The sequence continues at coordinate 43,430 of CAWHSJ010000012.1, forward strand.
GGCCCGGCTGGTTAGAATGGCGAGCGACCCGAAGAACACAAGAGTGGCCACTCGCAACGCGTCCCGAGCCTGCCAGCCGGTCAGCACTATCACCAATCCGCCGGCACTGAGTAGAGCAACACAGGTTGAAAAAAGGAATGTGCCTGTGATAGTCAATTGTGCCAGGGTTTTACCCTGGAAGGGAGGATTCGACCCGAGACCAATTAATATTACACCTGCGAGACTTACAAATAGAGTCGCAAATAGAACCGTCACCAAACCGCCACGTTGCCTCTTGAATTCGGTCCAATTCAATCGTTCGATGACTTGTCCCAGACCCCAACCGGTCAATAAGATCATGGGCAAGGCAATGTGGACAGTCAACCAGGGCATTTTTTCACCTGCAATGGTATAAGCCAACAGGCTACTCAATGACCACCACAAGAGGAAGGGGAAGGTGTAGTTGCCTTCATTCGTTACATTCCGGTCCGCAGAGAGAGAGGATGCGGCAACCGGCGAAGTTTCAGGAACGTCTGCGCGTGCGATGGCGTCAGGTTCCTGTTGGAAAAGGGGAGCCGGAGATTTTCGGCGAATCCCGAGTATCACCGCCAACCAAAGACCCAAGGCGGACAAGAATTCATAAATAGGTATTTGTATAAGCAAGTAATAATACCAGGGCTGATCGCCACGATGTACACCTTGTTGGACCAGCCAATAGCCAAGTGAGCCAACCGAACCTGTAAAGAATCCCTCCCAATTGCTGAAAATACTGGTGAAGAAAACCACATAAATCCCCCAAAACAAAGCCGCGAAGCCTAACCAGCGTTTCTTGTCCCAAAGCATGCCAACTACAACGGAAAGAGCGGCCAAAGCAAGAAAAACGATGCCAGTACGAACCGGTGCCTGAGCCAACAAGGCTTGAAGATTCCATCCCGGCCAGGTAAATTGGTAAGCCAATGGATCCCAACCCAATGCAGTGACCGGGAAAGCTGCCAATTGTGGGAGGACGAATGTGCCGAGCAAGATCAACATGACAAACGAACGCTCGCGTTTCAAATTCTCCCATCCATACCCGACGATCATCAGGATAGCTGCAATAAGGAAGGCCAGACCGGCGATGACAATGAGAACTGTGACGGAAGACAATGGGCCCAGATGAGACTGGGAAAATGAAGGGGTTAGACCGGGAAGAATCGGCGCAGCGGTTTGAGACGCATCCGAAGCCGCCTGAGTGCGGTCGTAAATTACCAGACCCAGGGTAGCCCCAATTAAGAGGACCGCTATAGAGAGTGAAATGATGAAACCATTGAATACCCGGGTATTCTTTTCCCATGGCCTGCGAACGACGCGATTGATAAGATAGGCTGCCAGGAAAAGCAACGCCTGGGCGGTATAAATAAAAGCCGTCTCTTTGGAGGTGAAATGCAAAGCGGTGGCTACCGTGAGAAGAACGAGATAGCGATTTTTGCCAGTTTCAAAATAGCGCAGAATGGAGTAAAGGGTCAATACACCGAACAAAGCGACAAAGGCTTCATTACGAGCGTAGCGCCCATAATAAAGCATAAAAGGAGATATGAGCATAAGGGCAGCCGCAACCAGCGTGCCGGCGCGGCCTAAATATCTCCGCCATTTCCATAAAAATACGACAGTCAGGATACTGGAAATCGCTTCGGGAAAACGGGCAACGGAATCACTCGCGCCCAAGAGAAAATAGGCTAATGAAGTCAAGTGGAATAGTAGCGGACCATGCATCAAGGGAGTGTGTTGATAGCCTTGGCCTTGGGAATACAGCCATGAAAAATAGACATGCAGGTTTTCATCGTGACTCATGACGCGTTCGCCCAGATTGTAGAGGCGACTCAGGGCGGTAAGAAGAATAATTAATAAGAAGACAAGCATTTCCCCTGTCAGGGAGGGGAAGAAGGAGAAAATGGGGCGGTCGAGCCAGGATTGTTTTTCGGGGAGGCCTTGAAGGTTGGACATGCTGCTACACCTGATTCTGGAAGTGATCTGTAGGATACTTCAAAGGTATATATTTGCCAAGCAATATGATCTAAAAATCGAAAATAGATCTGCGCATAGTCATAATACTAGCATTAAACGAACTCCCAGATGCTGAAAACCATAAACTTTTAGCTTTTAAACTCGACTCGCCAATTGGCCACAACCGGCCTGGATATCAATCCCACGGCGGAGGCGGATCGTACAGGGGATGCCAGCGCGTTCCAATATTTCCTTGAAAACATTCGCGCGTGCGCGCGTAGTTGCCTGACCGGAATAACCCTGGGTAGGGTTGAGTGGGATGGCGTTGACGTGGCACAATAACCCTTTAATTTTGCCTGCCAACAGATGGGCCTGCTCAGGCGTATCATTAATTCCATTGACCAGCGCCCATTCGAAGGTAATCCGGCGGTTGGTCAGGGCCACATATTCCCGGCAGGCCTCCAAGAGTTCATCTATTGGATAGCGTTTGTCCACTGGCAGCATGGAGGCGCGCAAATCATCGCTGGCAGCATGGAGTGAAATGGCAAGGTTAACCTGCCTCTTTTCTGCTGCAAACCGCCGGATCGCTGGAACTAATCCAACGGTCGAGATGGTAAACCGGCGTGCACCTAGATTGTAACCTTCCGGATCATTCAGCCGGTCAATAGCAGCCATCGTATTATCATAATTATGGAACGGTTCACCCATGCCCATCAACACTACATTGGTCACGGTTTCTCCGGACTCTTTTAGTTGGCGGGCATAGTACATCACCTGGGATACAATTTCTCCGCTAGAAAGGTGACGGCGGAAACCCATTTGGCCGGTGGCACAAAAGACGCAACCCATGGCACAACCCGCCTGGGTAGAAATGCAGAGGGTGCGGCGCCTGTCATATTTCATCAAGACTGCTTCAATGCCTAACCCATCGGATAATTTAAAGAGGGTTTTGACGGTCTGCTTGTCGGATGATTGAAGAATCGTAGCAGGTGTAAAAACCTCAAAGCTCAGGGTTTCAGATAATTTTGTTCTGAGGGATACAGGTAATTGAGTAAATAGTGCCGAATCGTTCCAGAGATGCTGATAGAGGCCCTGCCAGATTTGGAGGGAGCGATATACAGGTTCACCCCATGATTCGAGCAGGGAGGTGAGTTCGGGGTGAGATAGATCGTAAATAGAAGCAGTCATCATTTATATTTAAATTACGGAAGAATTCTATCATAAGCAATCCCCTTTGAAGCAGCTACAAAGAGACCAAACGATTTCAATAATAGTTATATTAAACTATCAAATTATTCAACCAGCTCCTGTAGATCTTTTGCGATTATATCGACTTGCGGTTTCCAGCCCTTAGCTTGATTTATAGTACTCACCCCACTCAATACCAGTGCACACGGGCAACCAGCAGCCTGCCCACCAGCAATGTCAGTCTCCAATCGGTCGCCAACCACCAATGTTTCTTCCTTTGAAGTACCAAGGCGGTCACGCGCCAAGTCGATCAGGTAAGGAGCAGGTTTCCCGGCATATACCGGTTGAATGTCTGTGGCAGTTGTGATCACCGATATCCAAGCGCCTGCACCAGGAATCTCGCCACGTGGAGTCGGGAAGGTTTTATCGGGATTGGTAGCAAAAAAAGGTGCGCCGCGGCGAACCAGCAGGGTAGCTTCGAGCATTTTTTTGAAGTTTATCTCGACATCAATGCCCACAACCACTGCCTGGGCTTTTTCAGCCTCTTCCACGGGAAGCGGAACAAAACCTTTCTCTTGTAAAGCTGTCATTACACCTTGACCGCCGATGGCAAAGACTTGTCCGCCATGGGGGAATTTCTGGCAAAGAAGTTCGGTGACACCCAGAGCTGACGTCACCACCTGCCAAGGCTCGGCAGGAACACCAAATCCAGCCAGACGTTCCACATATTGGGCGGGAGTACGGGTACCGTTGTTGGTAGCAAAGGCTATTTTCAGGCCGCGTTCGTGGATGCGGGAAAAGACGGCGGGCAGGTCTCCAATCGGAGAATCCGATTTCCACAGGACGCCGTCCATGTCAAGGATGAGGGATTTAATTTGAGGTGGTATAAGGCTCATGATCAGGCAAGGTGAAGCGAATTGGCTAACTTAAAAATACTCGAATATTTTGAGACCGCCAGTTGAGGCGGTCTCAAAATATTTATATTACAAATTTAGAGGCATTATGGCCTGGAAATGACATTCGCTGGCGAAAAATCATTTCTTTTCCGGAATCTCAAGCACCTGGTCCACGAGCCCGTATTCAACCGCCTGAGTGGCGTCCAGATAGAAATCACGCTCGGTATCCTGCTTGATCACATCCACCGGTTTGCCGGTGTGCTTTGCCATAATATCATTCAACAAGGTGCGCAGGCGAAGAATTTGTTTTGTCTGAATCTCGATATCGGTGGCCTGTCCCTGAGCTCCGCCCAGAGGCTGGTGCATATGAATGGTGGCATTTGGCAGGGCGTAACGACGACCTTTCGTACCGGCAGCAAGCAGCACGGTCCCGAAGGAAGCGGTCACGCCAACGGCGACGGTACTGATAGGGTTAGGGATCATCTGCATCGTATCATAGATGGCCAACCCGGAATAAATGATGCCGCCGGGAGAATTGATGTACATTTGGATCTCTTTTTCCGAATCTTCGCGACTGAGGAACAAGAGTTGTGCAACGATTACATTGGCAACCTGATCGTCAATCTGCGTGCCGAGAAAAATGATGCGCTCTTTAAGCAACAGAGAGTAGATATCGTACGCGCGTTCGCCTCGGCCGGATGTTTCAATGACCATGGGGATAACGTTACTAGTGTTGGAATTCATTTTTACTCCATTTTTTGGTGCTCAAACGATGCTTGAATCCCGGTTGAGCAATATGATAACAATAAGATTAATCTTCTTTCTTTTTCCCAGAAGATGCTTTTGCTTTTACGGCCTTTTTAGGACTTGCTGATTGTTTCTTTTCAGTAGCTTTCCTGGTTGTCTTGGTAGAGGCCGGTTTTCCGCCGGAGGATTTTTTCGTTGAAACTTTACGAGCAGGGGTTTTCCCCTCAGTTGTTCCTTCTGCCTGGCCGAGTTCAGGCGCCTGGCCGGTAGCAATTTCCTTGAGACGGTTCAGGGTCAGTTGGACGTAAGCCCGGTTGGCCGATTCCATTGCCACAGCATTCATCAATTGCTTTGGAGGCTGTGACTTGCCTTTCAACTGCTTCTGGAAAGCTGCATCGCCTTCATATTCGCTCCAAGTTTGCTGGAAAGAGGATTTAAGTAACTCCTGGTTGACCTCAATTGTTTCTGCTTTGGCAATTTCATCCATTATGAGGGCGCGCTCCAGCCGTTTTATGGCAATAGGCCGGGCCTCCTCTGCGATGAATTTCTCTTCATCCATCTGGCGGGACTTAAGATATGCGGCCATATCCAGATTCTGACCCGCCAGCCTGGACTTCAGATCTTCCATGACGTGTTCGAGTTCATGATCCACTACAGGAGGCGGATAGCCTATTTTCGCACCTTCTTTGATCATTTCCATAATTTTAGAAAAATACTCATCGTCATATTGGGCCTTGGATTGGGTAGCCAGGTTTGCTTTAACGGCATCCCGCAAAGCCTGGAGATTCTCAAAAGGTCCGACTTGCTTGGCGAACTCATCGTTCAGTTCCGGTAAGATGCTTCCCCGGACCATTTTCACCGTCACATCAAATTTCACCTTCTCGCCTGCCAGGTTTTCGTCTTTTTGTTCTTTATTGTATTTGTGGGTAAAAGTTTTGCTTTCGTTCACACCCAGACCGACCAGTTCGTTTGAGAAACCAGGGAAAGGAAATTCATCAGGTTTCTCGTCCATGCGTACAAACACCGGCAAGTTTTGCCGATCCATGACGGGAGCTTCCCCCTCGGCGGTTTTCTCCTTGATGCCTTTCATATCAATCATCACGAAGTCGCCTTTTTGAGCGGGACGTTCGACTGTCTCGGTCTTGGCATACATCTGCCGCATTTCTTCAACCGATTCATCTACCTTGTCTTCACCGGGTTCTTTCCAATCGTATGGTAAACGGATCGAACGATAATCTCCCAAATCAACATTCGGTGCAAGCGGAACAATAAACGTGAACTTTGGTTTTTTATCCAGGTCTTCCACTTTTTCCAAAGAGCCGGCTGCGCCCGGCTCCAGCTTGGATTCTTCCAAGGCTTTTGGGTAAACTTCATCCAGCAAGATATCCACAGCATCTTCAGTTATTGCACCTTCTCCGAAACTGCGCAAAACTACTTCATAGGGGGCTTTTCCAGGGCGAAATCCCGGAATGGATTTCCGTTCGGATAGCTTCCGGGCAGCACGGTGCTTGGCACCAATCATCTGGTCTGGCTCAAGTTCGACAATCAGGGTGACTTGATGATCATCACGGGGTTGAGTTTCAATTTTCAATGCAGATTCCTTCTATTTTTTGGTGTTTTCTTGGCGAAGTGTGGGGAAGACGGGACTTGAACCCGTACGCCTTACGGCACAAAATCCTAAGTCTTGCGCGTCTGCCAATTCCGCCACTTCCCCGGAACTGCAAGATTATAAGCGTAAGGGGGGTGTGCGTCAATAAATGGAGCGTGTGCGTTAACCTTTTGCATATAAGGATGGATTTGAGGTGCAGACTAAAGCCCGCAATCCCCATCCGGATATGCCATAATCTGTGCGGTATAATCACGAAATCTTTTTGATGGAGAAGACCTTCTTGAGCAGGATCATTAACCCTGATAGCGCAGGAAAAGAACGAAGCAGACTGACCAAAGCCGTTGTACTGGCAATCCGCGAATTGGCTCAGCAAACTGAGCCGGGAACTGAAGCTCGCGATCTGGCAGCATTCATTGCCATTGCCCTTTCCATTGTGGGCGAGACAATCGATGTTTCCGTAGCTGCCTGGGAAAAACGCGGTTACTGGGTTAAGGCAGACCGCTTCCGGATGGACTGGGATTGGGCTGCGCAAGTGTCCGGAAAGATGCGCACAGCCGTGCTGGTAGGAGACTGGCCTGGCGTGGCACAGGCCGCAGCAATGATCGCTCAAAAGCTGAACAAGATCACGGTCCCGGTAAAACATCGACTGGGGCGGCCCTGGGTGGGAGCATGGAACGAATTACAGAAGCCATAATAATCAGGCGCCCGGGAAATTTCCCGAGCGCCTGAAAAAAATAGTTTATCGTTTTATCAAGGGGTGACATACTTCACGATCAGGCTCGGATTTGTGAATGTAAGCCTGTCCTTGACGGCATCGTTGTTTGAACCAGGGAATTGGAGGCGTAATTGTAACTTGTCGGTATCCAGCCTTGATTGGATGGCTGCCTTTAATTCAGGAGAGGCTTCGATGATATTTAGCACCCCGACAGATCCCCAATCTATGACATTCCCAGGCAGAAATGCGGCTACAAAGTCACTTGGTTCAAGAGTAGGGCCATAATTGGCGAGATAGCCATTCAAAACACCCAGCCCAAACGGATTTCCTTCCGGAGCTGAATAGCTAGAGAAGTCCGTCTTGACTTCAGTAATCGTGGCGTTGTTAGGAATACCGGAGAGATCGTAGGTCAAGAAAACCTCGGTCATTTTTGTGATATCCGCATTCGACTCTCCAACGGTGAAATCGGCGAAGGGGCCTGCATCGGCGCGGATCGTGCCACTTACTGCTCCGGGTGCGACCGGGGTGAGAGTAACGGTTACTGAGTTGACCACCTTGATCTTGACAACCCATGCACCTGCGCCTCCAATGCCGAAATAGATTTTATTCGGGTCTCTAAAGCGCCAGTAACCCACAAAAGTACCAGCTACAGATGGGGCGGTCAATGAAACTGAAACATCCACATACTGACCCGGTCCCACCGACCCGGCTGTTAATGTCTGGGCATAATTATCCGGGACACCCATGCTATCACCATGATCAAAAACCAGTTGATAGGATGAATTCCAGGTGCAAGTACCAAGGTTGATCAACCGCCAGGTTTTTGTAAATGACTGACCGGGCGACATGACCGTATTGTCGGGAATGGTCACATCAATCGAGGCTTTGTTAAACCCCACCATCAGGCAGGGGAGGGGAGTATTAGTTGCAGTAACGATGGGCGTATTGGTCGGAGCTGGAGTAAAAGTGTTGGTCGGAAGGGGGGTATCCGAGGGGATATTTGGCGTAGGTGAGGCATCCAAAGCAATACTGGTCAACTCGGCGGCGACCGTTTGAGCCGCCTGTGTGAAAGCTGCATCCGGCGAGGATGCTGTTGGCTGGACGGGGGAAGGCAAATTACATGCAACGAGAACCAGGATCATTAAGCCTGCAAATACCAAAGACGACTTCTTCATACGTTTTACCTCCTGACCTACTGGTAGTGAATTTGTTAATTAATTATACAAGGTCAGTGGCATAGACGCTCGAAGAACTTGAAAAGTTCCCCGCGAAAATCATCCAAAACCGAAAATCAGAACAAGGAAGGTTGATAAGAAGGCCGCCGCCCATCAAAAAGCAGAAATGGCGAAGCCCGTTCGGCCAAAATGCCAAGTTTCCTCAGGGCTGAAATATCACGGATCTTGTTCTGCCGGCGAGCCTGCAAAATAGCTTCTGCTCCTTTCGCGCCAATACCAGGAACACGCATGAGAACCTGCCGGTCTGCACGGTTGATCTCGATGGGGCTCTCGGCAATATTTTGCCGGGCCCAGGCCAATTTCGGGTCGGTCTGGACGGGGAGCTTGCCATCCGGTTCAAATGGAAGTTCCTCAAGATCAAATCCATAATCCCGCAACAAGAATGATGCTTGATAAAGCCTGTGCTCACGGATGGGCGGGGTAGGGGCCTGGTTCTCAAGGGGGGTATCAGAAATGGGATTGAAGGCCGAGTAGTAAGCCCGGCGGAGTCTCAATTGGCGATAGAGATAAGCGGTTGTAGTTAAAAGCTCCAGGTCAGATTCGCCGGAGCCGCCGGCGACGAACTGGGTCACGGAGGAGGGCCAACGTCCATTCCAACCCTTATAGGCAGGTTGAGTCCGGCGAATCTCATCCATCCATTTGAGGGGTTGGAGCAATTCCCCGGTGAATTGTTTATGGGGAGCCAGTTTAGCGAGGCGAGCATGGTTAGGAGCTTCAAGGTTGATGGAAACACGATCGGCGAGTTGCATGGCTCGTTCCACCTGGGCGCGTTCGGCGCCGGGCATGATTTTAAGATGAATATAGCCACGAAATCCCAGTTTGTGACGCATGATTTCAGCAGTGTCGATTAATTTATCCTGGGTGCGGATGCCACCGCCGACCATCCCAGAGCTCAAGAATACACCTTCGGTTATACCTCTCCGGGTCAGATTGACAAACAAGCGGGCAAACTCCTCGGGCTTAAAAGTAGCGCGGCGAAAATCACGACCGGCGCGGAAGGGGCAATAAAAGCAATCGCGCTCACAAGACGAAGTGAGAAGGGTCTTAAGTAATTTGATCCTTTGACCATTGGGAAGGACTGCAGGGTGGACAAAAACGGCATCGGGGCAGTTTTCGGTCTTATCAAAATAGGAAGTACCGACTGAATTATGGTCCTCAGCAGGTTCCAAAGACATTTGCTCACTGAGCGCTTTCAGGCGGATAAGATCGTCGGTCATGGGTAATTTGGCGGCAAGACAATAAGGTAAATGGTAATGGAGATGATGGTATTTGATCCTCAGGATCAAAGGAGGAACAAATACCTTTTGAAACACTTTATAGCATTTGCTTATTCTTATTATAGCACAAATGTTCTTCGTGAGCAAATGTTTTAAGTATTTTTCTTAATTATTGATAAAGCTTCTTTTATGAATTGAGCCAGACGGTCATTTGGGATTCCCCCCGGTTGGCCCACAATTGGTAGGGGATGGCAGTGAAATCCTGATTGTCGTTTGTCTTCCCGCACAATGTCGTGATGCCACCTAAAAGGGAGGGGGAAGGTTTTACCTGGATGGAATTTAGACTTAATCTGAGCCTTAAAAATATCCAGATTGGGATTATCGATGCTCTCCAGGCAATAGACCAATGGGCCGCGCGTCAAAGCCACTTTACCTTCATGTCCGCGGACCCGAAGACTGGCGCGGCGAAGGGTGACAGGCATCTCGAATTCCAACTCGATGTAATCGCCGGAGGACCAGCGACGTTGGATGGGTAAGTACCAGGCCCGGCGGGGATCATAACCCGAAGCGGTTTTCGGTTCAATTATTTTAGGTTCAAAGTTCTGAATCTCAATGGGTTGCCCATTAAGGCTGACGAGCACATCACAGGCCCAGGAAGGAATACGCAAATGGACAGTAAATTCGGATGAAGTTCGTGGGTACAGAAATAAACGGACCTTTCCCTGCCAGGGTAAGCCGGATTCCATTTTCAGCGTCCATTTGGACGAATCAATGCCGGCCTGATTGCCAATATATTGGTGGACCCAGAGATCATGATCATCGAATGAATAAATATATTTTCCCAGGGACGCCCACGTACGAGACAGGTTGGATGGACAGCAAGGAACAAGGAACCAGGAACGGCGCGTTACGCCGCCACGACACAGCAGAGGATTATTATAGAGATAATCGTCTCCGTCCAGGCCCATGCCTACTGCGGCGGCATTATATAACTGCCACTCAAATAAGTCAGCATACTGCGCATAGCCATTAATCAAAGTCATTTCCCAATTCCAGAATAAACTGGCCAGGGAGGCACAGGTCTCTGCGTAGGCAATTTCAGGGTCAAGTTCATCATCTCGGCCAAATCCTTCCAGGCCGGGAAGGGAACCAATTCCGCCGGTGAGATACATGCGGTGGGTGACCATTCTTTCCCAGGTTTTTTCCATCGCCGGAAGGAGAGTTTTATCGCCATAGAATCGATAAAGCATGGCAATGGCCGTTTCGAGATAACCAAAACGGACCGAATGACCCACCGGAACGTTTTGCTTGCGGATGGGGGCGTGCTGCTGGAAGTACTTACCGCTAAGGACACTGAACGTCCATCTCATTTTTGAATTCAATGGTTTTTTGGCATAGTTATCGGGTGGAAGCTGAAAAGAAGATTGTTCCGGATGTTCCGACAAAAAAATCTGGCGCCGAGCACGAACCAATTTGCCCCGCCGGGCAACTCTGCCGTTCTGCTGAGAAATGAGCCTAAAAAAAGGGCGAATTTTACCGCGCCGCTCGAGAAATTGCCTGGCAAGTTCCAAGTAAGGAGCATGCGCTGTCAGGCGATAGAGGCGGATCAAAGCAATTTCAATCTCCTCATGCCCGGAGGTCTTTTCAGAAGATGCGACGAGGAATTCCCTGACAAGTAAATCGGCGGCTTTACAGGCAATGTCGAGAGCGGTTGTTTTTCCCGTGGCTTCGAAGTGAGAGACCGCGGCTTCAATCAGGTGACCAAGGCAATATAATTCGTGCTCGATCATCAGGTTTCCCCAACGCTCGCCAGGGAAATGAATCTGATTGTAGGTGTAAATATAACCATCCTGAATCTGTGTGCGGGCCAAGAGGGCGATCAGATCATCCATGCGAGACTGGAGGTTTTCATCCGGCCAGCACGCATAAATACGAGCCGCCGCATCCAGCCATTTGTAGGCATCCGAATCAGCAAAGAACCAACCTTCACGGAAGCCTTCCTTTTCGCCAGCAGCAATACGAAAATTATCTATGCAGCGGCTTGATTCCAATTGCTGCATTTGGTGGAAGATGGCGACATGCGCATTGGTGAGGAGGCGAGGTGTCCAGAAGGAATCTTCGATGGTTACATTCGCGGCAGAGAGTTCGTCCATGGTTATTCCAGTATTTATGAGATCTATTACCTGCACTGATGAGAACTCAATGTGGTACCCTGGTAACGCATCCAGGGCAGGCAAGGTCAAGCAAGAGTACCTATGCAATGACATATTATGACAATTGTACAACAACCGGTTGCGGGAAAGAATGCTTTCGGATACACTTATTTTATGCCTGATGCACAGACCATTTATGAACTGCGTGCGGCCTGCAAAAAAACCGGGTGCCCGGTGTGTGCACTCGTCCAACGGGCGGGGGCGCGTTATATTGAGGGGACATTTAATGAGAGCATGCTAGATCCGAGTATTCGGCAGAAATTGGTAGAAAGCATGGGATTTTGCTACGAACACACCTGGCAATCCATTGATTTGAAACTCACCGAGGCCCTGGGACATGCCATCCTGTACCAGGACCTGGTCAAGCATGTACTCACTACAATTGCGGAATATGAAAATAATTCCGGACAGCAACTGGCGAATGTCCTCGAGCGGTCCAGCGGTTGCCCAGCCTGCCGGATCGAAGAGGAATCCGTGGAACGGGTCATTGATTCAATGGCGGCGGCATTGCGAGGAGCGGATTTTGTAAGTGAATACCAGCAGTCTGACGGATTGTGTCTTCCTCATTTGAAACGGCTCTTGCCGAGATTGGATCCAAAGCGACAAGGGATCACTCTCAGTCACCAACGGGCTCACATGGAAAAATTGAAGGCCGAACTGGCCGAGTTCATCCGGAAAAGTGATTACCGGTTTCGAGATGAAGTCATTGGAGGGGAGGGGGATTCGTATAAGCGCGCGGCGGATCTGGTCAAGGGGAAACACAGGCCGGAAAATAAGAAGGATTTAAAGTAGCCCAACCACGAAATTTCAACGTTGAAGCGGACTGCTTGAAGATTTGGAAGCGGCTGCTGAGCGCGTATGGACGTTCAGCTTTTCAAAAATAGACTTGAGATGCCGTTTTACCGTGTTGGTGGTGATCACCAGTGTTTCAGCAATTTCTTTATTTGCCATGCCCCTGGCCATTAAATCGAATACTTCCCGCTCACGTACCGTTAGACATTCAAGTTCGCAGCCAATGGTTGGAGAAAGACTGGCTTCTTCAACAAGGCGCTGAAAAGTGGTCCGGTCAAAGGCCTGCTTTTCGAGGTAGGCGAAGATTGAATGATCTTTATAGGCACGTTGAATCTCCTCCGCTGAGGCAACTCCACTGACCACTATCGTAGGAACGCCCGCTGAGCGGGTATTGGCCAATAATTGATACCCTTCCAGAGATTCGCTTGATATTTCTTGTGCAAAATTAAATGAATCTGTCAAAGACAAGTCAATGATGGCGAGAGCAAATTTTTCCCGGCGCAAGCATCCGAGTGCATCTCCATAACTAGCACACGGACGAACTTGGCGACCTCTATCAGTTATGATTTCTGAAAGTATACTGCGCCAGCCGGCATCATCTTCGACTACCAGCACATTGTTGCCACGCGGAGAGGGTTTGACCACCGAGCCGTTGGCGGATGAAGTAATCGATATTTCAGATTCTAGAAGAGAGGAATTAAGCGGGGCTGGAACAATGGCCAAGGCGCGTCGTACCACTTCGCGGAATTGAGAACGCTGAAAATTCTCTTTCCTCAGGAATGTGAAAGCACCGTATTCCGTCAAAACGCTGACAGCCAATTCAACAGTGGCAAAGCCGGTCAAAAGAATCGTCCGGCATCCCGGATCCAGGCGGCGGACTGCTTCGAGGACGCGCAGGCCATCGGAATTATTATGGTCAACTTCGGCAAGGGATAAATCCACGACTGCCAGCCGATGCGGGTCAGATTTCAGATCATTCAAAGCATCTTCCAGATTGCCGGCAACATCAACGATCAACCCCAAATCGATAAGAATCTCGCTCAGAATTTGCTGCCAGGAAGAGTCGTCTTCTACGATCAACGCGCGCATTTCCGTCGACGTCATTCGGGCTCTCCGGATTTATTTGTTTCTTTTAAACGGGGCAGGCACAAGCGAAAGGTTGTGCCTCGGATTCCGTCACTTGTCACGCTAACTGATCCACCCAGGCGGGTCATTAGCGTTTTGACCCACCATAATCCAAAGCCGAGCTTGCCTGGACGAGCAGCACCCCTTACGGAATAATTCAATTCGAAAATATGGTCATGAAATTGAGGCGAAATTCCAGGTCCGTCATCAGTGACGGTGATTTCAACCCACTCCTCATCGAAGGAACCGTTGATTGTAATGGTTCCTTTCCCTTCCATGGCATCGGCGGCGTTTTCGAGCAAATTCGTAAAAACCAGGGTAAGGGTGCGTTCGCCGGCCATCACTACAGGCAGGGTATCCAGTCTATCCACCTTGATCTTTATGCCGGTGGACAACTGCGTGGATTGAATTGCGTCAGCAATACGCGCAGCTAAGAATACCGGCTCCATCCGTATTGGGCGCAAATGAGATAGATTTTCACGCACATTCTCCATGGCTTCGGTGGCACAGCGTTCGATTTCGTCAAGGTTATGGGAGAGATAAGGGCTAGCCACCAGAGCATCCTGGCATTTATCTTCGATGCCCTGAATACGAACCGGGATGGTTCCTACCTTGTTGTTCAAGTAGTGCAGCAAGTTAGATGCAATATCTCCCACAGCAGCAAACGTCTCTGCGACTGAATGCTGTTCCTGGGAGGCCTTTAATGCTTCCTGCCGAGCCGCATTTTGAACGGCCAACACGGCATAATCGGCCAAGATGACGAGAACCTTTTTATCCCATTCCGATTCAGCAAAATGAACAGGACCGGCTGTGGATCCATAAACTGAAAATGCTCCCAGAGGCTCACTTTCAATTCCCGGGAGCAAGGGGACGATCAAAGCCCTGGTCCAATTTTGCGAACGAGCCAGGTCGGGTCGATGGAAACGAACATCCGAACGGATATCTTCGCTAACGACAATGGCACGAGTATTGACGGCGATGCCGGCAAGACTGTGTTCTAAAGGAATCCGGGTATCATGCGCATAGCCATTATCACTTGATTCTAATACCAAATCCTGACCAATAAGAACCCATATAACACTCGTTGCAGCATCCAATAAACTACAGGCCAATTCTGTCAGGTGAGCGAGTACCTTCTGGCAAGGCTCAGTCAGCAGCAGGTGAGCCACCTCTTGAAGGGCATCCAGCAAGCTGACTTCCTGGATGGTGATCACTGCCTGAGTCGCCAGGGCTTGAAGTAAATAACTATCTTCATCGCCAAAAGCTCCCACCAGTGGACTTTCAAGATTAAGCACGCCTTCGAGGCGGGCATTAGCACCAATCAACGGCACGGCCAACTCTGAGCGCATTTCCAGGTTAGCGTCGAGGGGATAGTAAATCTGGGACCAGGGTTCATCACGGAGATCCGAAATACAGACCGGCTGACGGTTTCGGGCAACCCAGGCCATCACACTGGTGGAATTGACCGGTAAAGTTTCGACCAGCGGGCGCGCTAGATTTTCTCCGGCTACAGCGCGAGTGGTGAGATATTGCCCCCTCTTATCCAGTAAACGGAAGATGCCATATTTGGCTCCGGTGACTTCCATTGCCATTTGAAGGATGGATTCAAGTGTTTCTTCCAAACTCAAGCGCGACGAAATCAACAAGCCGGCCTTGCGCAAACGGTTCAACTCTTCATTTTTACGGTTCAAATCCCTTTGCATGATGGCCAGATTGTGAGCATGGTAGATGGCCATGGCGGCCTGGTTGACGAAGTTATCCAGCATCAGCAGTTCGAGACGGGTAAATGGTCGATTTTCCTGCAGGTAAACATATAATGCACCAACAGGAGTTTCAGCAACAATCAATGGAAAAGATCCCATCACCCTGGCGCCTGCCTTAGCCCTAACCGGATGAATGCTAATATCCTTTTCTTCATAAGAAAGCACCCGACGGCGCTGTGAGATGGCACGGAGACCCAGCCCATCAGGACGGGGCTCGTCACCGGAATCAGATTGATCCAAACCGCCGACAGATACCCGGGAAGAATGAACAAAGTCTTCTTTAGCCGAATCATAGGTATAAATCACTGCCGAAGCGCGCGGCACGACCTTGATTGCGCTCTGAACGATCAGTTTCAGCGTTGATTCAACACTGATCGTCCCATCCAGACCAATTTGGTTGATGGTTGCGCCGATTTCATTCAGGCTGGCGAGGGCTTCCAGGAGGCGTGGATCTGCTTTAGGAGATGGCATTTATGCTCTATTCAGGGATAAATTGTATCACCTAGACAGTATGAGAAGGAAAAGAGCCAATCCAATTTCCGAAGGTATTGAACTCACGGCCGATTTTATTATTTAAGGCCGAGGGAAAATCACTCGGCCTTTTGTAATGAAACAAGAAAGAGAAGATGGTCTTAGATATCGTAATATAGAGAGAACTCATAAGGTGTAGGACGGATACGCACCGGGTCGAGCTCATTCTGACGCTTGTAAGCCACATGAGCGTCGAGAAGGTCCATCGTGAAGACATCGCCCTTGAGCAGGAAATCATGATCTTTCTCCAGAGCGGCGAAGACCTCACCCAATGAACCGGGGACTTGCTTGATGAGCCTGGCCTCTTCGGCGGGAAGTTCATAAAGGTCTTTGTCTATCGGTTCACCCGGGTCAATGCGGTTCTGAATGCCATCCAAGCCGGCCATCAACAAGGCCGCAAAGCAGAGATAAGGGTTGCTGGTTGAATCAGGCGCACGGAATTCGACACGTTTGGATTTCTCACTACTGGTGACGGGGATCCGGCAGACAGCCGAACGGTTGCGCTGAGAATAAGCCAGGTTTACGGGCGCCTCATAACCGGGCACGAGGCGGCGATATGAGTTGGTTGTCGGGTTGGTGATGGCCAGGAGAGCCGGGGCATGCTTAAGCAAACCGCCAATATAGTACTTGGCCGTATCGGAGAGCTGAGCGTAACCAGAGGCATCGAAGAAAATATTCTTATCGCCTTTCCAGATCGATTGGTGAACATGCATACCGGAGCCATTGTCACCAAAGACAGGCTTGGGCATGAAAGTGGCCGTCTTTCCATTCTGGCGGGCAACATTCTTGGCGATATATTTGTACACCAAGAGCTGATCGGCCATTCGGGTTAGAGTGTTGAAGCGCATACCGAGCTCGGTCTGACCAGCCGTGGCTACTTCATGATGATGGATTTCCATTTCAATGCCGCAATCTTCGAGCGCCATGACAATCAAACTGCGCAAAGTCTGAAGCGTATCGGTCGGCGGGACAGGAAAATAGCCACGCTTGGGTTGGATCTGGCCACCGAAATTGGGTTTGCTGCCATCGCCGCTATTCCACCAGCCTTCCTGGCTGTCGATATGATAATAAGCTTCATTCGTGCTGCTGGAATAGCGCACATTATCAAAGATGAAGAACTCCGCTTCGGGACCGAAGTAACAAATATCGCCGATGCCAGTCTGTTTCAGATAAGCCTCCGCCTTTTTGGCGACATAACGAGCATCACGGCTGTAAGGCTGGCGGGTAATTGGGTCGTGGACATCACAGCTAATGACCAGTGTGGGGATCTCAGCGACCGGATCAATGAAGGCTGTCTCCGGGGCGAGGAGGAGGAGCATGTCAGACTCATGGATTTCCTGGAAGCCGCGGATCGATGAACCGTCGAAAGGAATGCCCTCTTCAAATAGTTCCTCATCCAGCCGATGAGCCGGGATGGAAAAATGCTGCCAGGTACCCGGAAGGTCGATGAAACGTAAATCAACCATTTTGACGTTTTTCCCCATGTCGAGTACTTCTTTGACTGTTTTGGACATTGGATACTCTCCTTTAGATGGACTTCTATAAGAATTATCAGGACAGTTGATATAAAATTCTTCCTATTTTACATCTACTTTATTTGGACGGGGCCAGCATTTTATTTCTCCAATTCAACCCCCGTTTTATCCATTGTATCAATATCGTTGGCATACATCAAAGCCTCATGACCTCTTTCACCAGTGCTGATACGGACCACCTCTTCTACGGGATAAACGAAGATAATGCCATCCCCTTTATTGCCTGTATGAGCAGCTTCCCGTATGGCGTTAATTGTTTTTTCCACATTATGATCACTGAGGATAATGTTAAATTGGGAACGGGGAAGCAGGTCAACCTGGTAGGTGCCAGAACGGCCGGTCAACACAATCCCGCCACCACGCCCGTGGCCGCGCACTTCGGTTACATTCATTCCAACAATGCCTATTCTGCGCAGGGCTTCCTTGACATCGTTGAAGCGGTCCTCCCGGATAATGGCTTCGATTTTCTTGGTCATGGCCAATGTCAGGCGTAAGCCTGCTCCCCATGCTCGCTGATATCAAGTCCGACTTCCTCTTCGTTAGCGGTAACCCGCAAACCCATGGATTTTGAAAGAAGTTTCGTGATCGTAAAAGTTACAACAAAAGCGAACAGGATTGTAACCACCACTGTCAGCAATTGGATCAGGAATTGGGCAGGATTACCATAGAACAACCCATTGGCACCGGAGGGATTGACAGCTTTGGAAGCGAACAGACCTGTTGCCAGGGCTCCCCAGGTTCCACCAATCCCATGACAAGCCCACACATCCAGAGATTCATCGAGATTTCGGCGCTGGCGGAACTTGATAGCGAAATAACTAATAGGGGCGGCTATGGCACCAATGGCCATGGCGGAAAGTGGAGTCACATAACCTGCCGCAGGGGTAATCGCCACCAAGCCTACCACTGCACCGGTGATGATTCCCAATACACTGGGTTTTTTATCCAACCAACTTAGCAGCATCCAACTCAAACCTGCCGAGGCGGCTGCTGTATTAGTGGTGACAATGGCATTCACGGCAATTCCATTGGCTGACAATGCGCTTCCGCCATTGAATCCAAACCAGCCCGCCCACAGTAGACCAGCACCAAGGACACTATAGGGGATATTGTGCGGTTCAAAAATCCTTGACCCATAACCTTTCCGTGCCCCAATTACAATCGCAAAGGCCAGGGCAGAATAACCAGCAGTGATATGCACCACGGTCCCGCCGGCAAAATCAAGCGCGCCAAGTTTGTGGAAAATACCGCCCGCACCCCAGACCCAATGAGCCACAGGATCATAGATCAAGGTAGCCCAGAGAAGTGCAAAGACCAGAAACGTTTTGAAGCGGACTCGTTCCACAAACGCCCCCGTAATCAATGCGGGAGTGATGATTGCGAACATCATTTGGAAGAGGGCAAAAGCCAGGTGAGGAATCGTTGGCGCATATTGGACATTCGGACTTGTACCCACCCCGGATAAACCGATGTAATTCAAGCCTCCTATCAGACCGCCATGATCCGGACCAAATGCCAGGCTATATCCAAAAAGAACCCACTGAATACTCATTAAGGCAATAACGATGAAACTTAAGTTCAAAGTAGACAGAATATTCTTCTTTCGAACCATGCCGCCGTAGAAGAAACCCAAGGCGGGCGTCATCAACAGCACCAATGCAGAGGCCACCAGTACCCAGGTGGTATCACCGGTATTAATTGTTCCCATAAAAGTACCTCCTCCTGCTCAGGATTATTTCCTTTCTATCTTGCTGATTATAGAGAGGGATACAATGTCTGTACATTACCCAAATGGGTACTATTTTGGGGATAAGATTACTCGCCTGAACTGCATATTACACATGACCTATGGGTACCGTAGAGCGAAGTTGTACGGTTTATCATTATGTGCCCACGCGAGGACACAAGAACGGTATAATTTTATTTATGAGCGAGGATAGTAAAGCACCGACAATTCTAACGGGTATAAAAGATGGCGCCAGAGTGCAATCTTTCCTGGAGGAGCTCGGTTTTACTGATTGGAGGGCAGCCCAGGAGATTTTTCGGCATCTGGAAGCCTGTGATCCCAAGGGGTTGGTAGCGATTTTCCCTTATCTAGTCAGTGCCGTTGGCGCGGCTGCCGACCCGGACCGTTCATTAGTTAATTTCGACCGATTTGTGGATACCTGTGGCTCGATTGTCTTCGCTGAACTGGAGGAGAATCCGCGTGTAATCGAGATTCTCATCACGTTGTTCTCTGTCAGTCCATTTCTCACAGAGATCCTTCTGCGTACTCCTGACAGCCTGGATCTTTTGAACCGGCGTCAAGCGTTGACAGAACGTAAAACCATCGAACAATACCAGGCTGAAGCAATTTCCGCTTTTCAACTTGTGGAAACAAGGGTGGGCAAGCTTAACGCTCTCCGGCTGTACCAACGCCGTCAACTCTTACGAATTGGAACGAGTGACTTTCTTGGACTATATGACTTACGGACGGTTTTTTCCCAACTCTCCCGAATGGCGATCGGATTAATACGAGCTTGCCTGACCCTGGCGGCGGAGCAAACAGGCGTTGAAGTCGCTGATTTCACTGTCCTGGCCGTGGGAAAATTGGGAGGGTGGGAACTCAACTATAGTTCGGATGTTGACCTGTTGTTTGCAGTCAAAAAAGAAACGGACGATGACTTGCGACTGGCAAAACAATTAATCGAAAATATCGCCAGCACAACCCCGGAAGGTTTTCTGTATCGGGTGGATGTGCGTCTGCGCCCATGGGGCAATGATGGCCCACTTATAAATACACTTGACGGTTATCTGCAGTATATGCAAAACCATGCGCGATTATGGGAGAAACAAGCCTACCTCAAAGCGAGGGTCATCGCAGGAAACCTGGCCTTCGGTGAAGAATTGAGACGGGAAATTGAACCTTATATTTATCACGTTACATCGGAAGAGGTTCGTTCGGGCATCCTGGCGATGAAACTGCGCACCGAAGAATTCCTGAGGGAAAAAGGTCGCCGATGGGGGGAAGTCAAACTTGGGGAGGGTTCCATCCGGGATATCGAATTTGTCGTTCAAGCCCTTCAGCTCACTCATCCCACCATCCGCACCAGAGCAACCTTAAAAGCCATCCGCCTCTTGCGAGAGGACAATCTTCTGACTGCTCCGGAGGGCCGTATTCTTAACGATGGATATGTCTTCCTGCGGACCACCGAACATTATTTGCAGATGATCGATTATAGACAGACATACACTTTGCCAGCAGATCCTTTGGCGATCAATATACTCGCCCGCCGGCTGGGTTTTGAGGGTCCGCAGGCCGGCGAGCAATTTGTCGAACGTTATGAGCGGCATAGCGCGGCGATCCGGTCCATCTTCCTAAAATATATTGGCAATGAATCAATGAAGGAGATCATTTCTGCACCTTCGACCCCTCCTGTAGTCCTTCAACATATAGCCCGTATGGATGCTTCCTATGCGGCAACCTTCAGTAAGGAAGAGATACGCCAACATGCCCAGATCGCAGAAAAAATCGACGACGAAAGCCTGGCAATCGTGGATGCAAGCCCAATTGACCAAGACCGGTGGCGGGTGACCGTGATCGGGTATGACTATCTAGGTGAGTTATCACTAATCTGCGGTTTAATGTTTGTATATGGGATGGACATAATCGACAGCCATGTATTTACTTACGAACCAATGGCAGCAGTTGAAGTCTCCGCCGCAGGAGAAAATTCGCCTAAAACTATTTCCTCTATACGAGGGCGAAACCTCGCGCGCTCGCAGAAAAGAGAAAATAATTCAAAGAAGCAAAATACCCGCCAAAAAATCGTGGATGTTTTTACGGTCCGTTCTGTACGCCATGAACCTGTCACTCCCGAATTGTGGGTTCATTATGCAGAAGATCTGCACCTCCTGTTGGCAAAATTGCAGGTTGGGCAGCGACGCGAGGCCCAGGGAGATCTGGCAAAACGTGTAGGGGCTGTTTATCTGGGGGCAACAGAGAACATCACTCCACTCTATCCCATAGATATTGAGATCGATAATACGATTTCCGACCGTTATACCGTATTAAAAATCGATACACAGGATACGGTCGGTTTCCTTTATGAGTTCAGCAATGCCCTGGCACTTAACCATATCAATATCGCGCGAATGGATGTTCGTTCCATCGGCAAGCGGGTCAAGGATACTATCTATGTCAATGACGACAAAGGGAATAAGATCACCCTGCCAGAAAAGCAAAGGGAACTGCGCGCAGCCACCGTCCTCATCAAGCATTTTACGCATCTGTTACCTCATTCGCCCAATCCTCAGGCAGCATTATTACATTTCCGAGAATTCCTGGGCCAGCTCTTTACAAGACCAAACTGGCCAGACGAACTGACGAAACTTGAACGGCCGGAAGTACTGGATGCTTTGGCGCAGCTACTGGGTATAAGCGACTTTTTGTGGGATGATTTTTTGCGAATGCAGTATTCCAATCTGTTCCCAATCGTACGGGATGTGGATGAACTGGCAACTCCGAAAGGCCGTCAAGATTTGGAAGCTGAACTTGTCACAATAATAGCGCGCTCAAGCGATTGGCGTGAGGCTTTAAATTCCTTCAAAGACCGCGAGATGTTCCGTATCGATATGCGGCATATCCTAGGACATACACGGGAGTTTTGGGACTTCTCGGCTGAATTAACCAACCTGGTGGAAGTGGTGGTGGAGGTCGCTTTTACCAGGTGCACTGAAGAGGCGCAAAACCGGTATGGGGATCCAATGGTAGCGGATGGACGTCCATGCAGTAAGGCTATTTTTGCCCTGGGCAAGTGCGGAGGGCGCGAACTTGGATTTGCTTCTGATATCGAATTGATGCTGATATATGAAGGGGAGGGGAGTACCACCGGTCCGAAGGTCATTTCCACAAGCACGTACTTTGAGGAGTTGATCCAAGCTTTTGTGAAGTCAATCCAGGCCCGTCAGGAAGGGATTTTCCATATAGACCTGCAACTCCGACCTTACGGAAAGGCCGGTAGTCTTGCGGTCGTGTTGGACGCTTTCCAGCGCTATTATGCTCCGGGCGGCCCGGCCTGGGATTATGAAAGGCAGGCTTTGGTGAAATTGCGTGCCGTCACAGGGGATCAAGATCTCATCGAGAATATCTGTGCTCTGAGGGACGAATATGTTTATAATGGCGAGCCATTCGATGTGACGGCTATGCGTGCAATGAGGGAAAGGCAGATCCGCCACCTCGTTAGCGCAGGAACGTTCAATGCAAAATACAGCCCAGCCGGTCTGGTGGACTTGGAATACCTGGTCCAGGCTTTGCAAATCACAAATGGTGCAAAGAATCCCTCACTACGCTTGACCAATATCCGCCTGGCTATGGCCGCTCTGGCAAAGGCTGGTATCCTCTCGGAGGAAGATTACGCCTCGCTGAGAAAGGCGCATACCTTCTTGCGCTGGCTGATCGATTCTTTGCGGGTTGTACGTGGAAATACCAAGGACGTGAATATCCCACCCTTCGAGAGTGAAGAGTTCGCATACCTGGCCAGACGCTTAAGATATGGAAGTAATGCTGAGCAATTAAGTGCGGATCTTGCGAAATACCAATTGGTAATTCAGGAAATAAGTCAACGCTTATTATCCATTCCCTGACGCAGGATTTCTCAAAATGGGAAGGTGAAATTGATATAAAATTCGAACTAATAGTTATAATCGGAGGCAACATCGCCTGATCAGAACGCTCAGATCTGCTGCTATGAGTCTTTTTCAATCGGAGAAGAAAGTATGGACGTGAAGACCTCTCTTTCAGGTATCAAACCGACCGGGACAATCCACCTGGGTAATTACCTGGGTATGATCCGGCCGGCGCTCGAATTGGCAAAAGAATACCAGGCACTTTATTTCATTGCAGATGCGCATGCTCTAAACCAGGTGCATAACGGAGATGATTTAAGCCGCTGGACCTATGAAGTCACCGCGCTCTGGCTGGCTTTGGGAATGGATCCCAATAAAGTTGTCTTTTTCCGCCAATCCGATATCCCAGAGATCTTCGAACTGACCATCATCCTGGCTGCATCGACGAGCAAGGGCTTAATGAACCGCGCCCATGCTTATAAAGATGCAGTGGAAGCCAACCTGACCGAAAGCCGCGACCCGGATGCAGGAATCAACATGGGCCTTTACACCTATCCCATCTTGATGGCCGCAGACATCCTGCTTTATGGCAGTCATGTAGTGCCGGTCGGAAAGGATCAAGTACAACATGTGGAGATTGCAGCGGATATCGCGGGAGCATTCAACCATGCATATGGGGAAACGTTCGTAATCCCGGAGGCATTGGTAAGGCCGGAGGTGGCCATTGTGCCGGGCCTGGATGGACGAAAGATGAGTAAAAGCTACAATAATGTAGTCCCCGTATTTGCCCCGCCTAATGAGATCCGCAAGCGAGTCATGAGCATGACAACCGATTCGCGGCCGAAGGATGAACCCAAAGATCCTTCCACAGACAATTTATATGGTCTTTACAGCCTTTTTGCCGCTCCAGCTGAAGTAGAAACCATGCGGAATGTATATCTGAAGGGTGGTTTCGGATATGGGGAAGTGAAGCAAGCCCTCTTCGAGGTGCTAGAACGAACCTTTGGAGAGAAACGCAAGATGTATGAAGAATACCTTCAAGATCGGGACAAACTTGAATTAATTCTGCAAGCCGGTGCTGCGAAAGCACGCCTGATAGGAAATCCCATCATCGAAACGGCACGCAGATACGTTGGTTTTAAGAAAATTGCCAAATAACCTTTGCGGGACATAAAAAAGACAGAGAGGTTTGTGGGGTGGGGGAGGCAATTCAAAAACATGCCCGATATGTATTGTGTCTGCGAAAACTTCCCTAACTATGTTTTCGCAATTAGAAAGGAACTCGCGTTTGAGTTATTATACGATCGCGAGGCGGTGGGGGATTGACAGGAGATGATAAAAACGATTATAATCATTATGCTTTCGATAAGTACTATTACCGTGACCATTAACATATACGCATGATTTACCGAACAGAGAGAATATAGCATCCAATACCTACTGCGGCATCTGGGCCGCCTGTGCCGCTCCGAATTCGATTTATGTTCCAGGTTGAAACTATTTGGCGTCGATATTTCTTTTGTTCATTCACATTTCATTCACATTTTAACCACTCCCCCGGATTTCTGATTTTTTGGTGGGTAGTGATCATGAGATCGGAAACCAATCAGATGAATGATTGTGGTGATTGATAACAATAACTTATTATTCCGTATGGCTCTTTCCTCTTCGCTTTCCGACCTTCTCGCTCTTCTTCCTGGCTTTTCTACAATTTTCCGAATTTTTTCTTGACCCAAAGGAAGCCTAGCCATGCTTGATCAATCTGCTGAGAGAACCATCCAAGCCTCGATGGATGAATTCACCGACATGGTTCGCCGGTCCCGCAGCAGCAACACTTCGTTAAGCTATGCGAAAGGCCTCCTTTTTTTCGCTCAAATCCTAAAGGCGGCTGGCATGGATCCGGTCGTTACACCGGCCAACCAATTAACGGAAGAGATTATTCCTACAATCTTGGATGCGCTCAAGGTCTTTTCCCCTGCCACGGAACAGCTCTACCTGGTGGCCATCAAACGGTTTTACAATTTCCTGGCGGCCCGAAAATGGGCCGAGATCAACTTACCCCGGCTGAACGAATTCATCCGCCAGCAAGCCCGCCGGCCCGGCCGCCGGCTCCCCCAATTTCCCCGTGACGATATTGAGAAAGTGCTCGATTATGTAACCGGTTACATCCCTTCTGCTGATCCAGTGGAACGGCTGCGGGATCTGCGGGATCGAGCATTCTTGTTGGCTCTGGCAGATACTGGTCTGCGGGTGCATGAAGCCTGCGCTTTACGCCGGGGTGATCTGGACTGGAATGAAGGCCAGGCGATCATCATCGGCAAAGGCGACAAGCAAGCCGTCATCCGCTTCTCGAGCAGGTCATTGCAAGCGCTGAAGGATTACCTGGCGGCGCGAGCCTCAATTGATGGCAATTCCGGCCGCTCTTTGACCTCCCTGCCCCTCTTCGCCCGGCATGATAAAGGCGCCGGCAAGAAAGTCAAGCCGATCTCGACCACGACCGGTCGGGATATCGTCCATGCGAGGGTTGTTCAAGCATTAGGTGAGGTTGGACAGAAATGGATCACCCCCCACTCCTTCCGGCACTACTTCGTCACATCGGTGCTGCGCGCCTCAGGCAACCTGAAGCTAGCCCAAGAGCTGGCAAGGCATGCCAATATCCAAGTGACACAAAAGTATGCCCATCTATCTAATGAGGAGTTGGATAAGGGGTATCACGAAATATTTGATAAATAATGTGCGAATTCAAAGTGTCAATCTCAATAACTCATTGCAATGAGAAATCTGAATTGACACCTTGATTATTTTCCAATGAATGGTAGAAAAATGAACAAATCTGCCAAAGTGCAATTGCCGACAACAATATCTGCCTCAGAAGTATTACCCGTGCCGGGGTAATATTGTGAACCACCAAAATCTCCATTGGCTTCCGCATCCAAATATTCCAGCCTGAATCCGACGGTATTCGAAGTGGCTGGGGTAAGGCAGAAATCCAGGGGGTCACCACTGCATAATGGGTGCTTTAATTCAAAATGGTTCAGGCTGCCAACCCTCGTGACGGCACCCGCGCCATCTGTTGTTCCGCCTCCTTGCACGTCCGAGCGGGAAGATGATGATGAAGAGTTATAAATGTAACCATCGTCAAATTGGGGTAAACCAGCCGCGATCATAAGCACATCATCATTCAGGGAAGACAAAGTTCCGCTATGGTCATTATCGAAATCGATGCGGAAGCCATCGCCTTTCGGTAAGTATTGAGCGGTAGTACTCAATTCATCATCGTTGATGGTGATGCCCATATACAGGTAATTATTGCTATTCATCACGTACAGCGTTGCCGTGAAAGGAACGGGGCTGTTAGGATGGGCCATTTCGAAGGTCATTTGTGAAGCCGTACTCCATTCGCTGGCATCGACATTTCCATCAATTACTGCTCTGCCGCAGTTTGGGCCGAACGGACTGCCCACGTGGGCTGACACGGCTGAGGGGGCGTAATTCAGCATGAAAATTACTGAAGAAAAAATTGCCGTAGAAATTAGTATCTCAATCAAAATCCGGCTTGATCTGTTTCTCAAGATGGGTTTGGTCATGACCTATCCTCCTGTCTTCATGAAAACGAATTCCAGGTTTTGATTTCCGAGAAATATCTCTATTGTGCCGATAGCAGAAGAGGTATTTTAGATTTTTATACTTTTAAGGAGGTGGCTTGAAGTAACAATAAGGGGATTCGGCCGGAATCATGCGCTTATATGATCATTCTCACTATACAAGTATAGCAGATTTCAGAGGCAGGAACAATTAAGCCTTGGTGTAAAAAAATCTCGTTCAATCGAAAGAAAATCTTGATTGACATATAGGATTAACCGGCATCAAATGGGCGATACCAGTCATCCCTGGTTAATGGCAAACAGCTTGCACCGAAGGGATAGGGTTTACTGAGCAATGTCTGGTAAACGGTCAGGTCACCGTTGTTGAACCCGTACGCTGAAGCAGACATATATAGACGCCAGGTGCGATAGATGGGTTCATCGACATACAGTAAAGCTTCATTATGATGGGTTTCCAGCCCGGAAACCCACTGGTGAAGCGTCAATGCGTAATGTTCCCGCAGGCTTTCCACGTCTCTCACCTCGAATTGGCTTTCTGCGGCAGCCTGCAAGGTGGTGTGGATCGGTTCCAACTCACCATCGGGAAAAACATATGCCTGAGAAAAGCTGGTTCCGCGGTCAGGGCCGTCGGCTTCCCGCCCGATTGCGATCCCGTGGTTCAAAAATACTCCGCCGGGACACAAAAGGCGATAAGCCTTATTGAAATATTCCGGCAGAAGAGCTGCACCAACATGCTCGAACATGCCCACACTAACCAGCACATCGTAGCTCTCTGATTCATCCAGTTCTCGGTAATCGCATACCAGCACACGGCAGCGATCGGTCAGGCCGGCCTCCTGGATACGTTGGTTTGCCAAGTCAGCTTGCGGTTGGCTGAGCGTAATGCCAGTAGCATCCACGCCGTAATGCTGGGCGGCATATAGGATGAGACCGCCCCAGCCACAGCCTAAATCGAGTAGACGCTGCCCGGGAGTCAACCTTAATTTCCTGCAGATATACTCAAGCTTTTGCTCCTGGGCCTTATCAATCGTGTCATCAGGTGAACGGAAATAACCACATGAATAAACCAACCTTCGGTCAAGCCAGAGGGAGAAGAATTCATTGGATACGTCATAGTGGTAAGTCACAGCCTGACGGTCACGGGTGATCGAATGAGGTTTTCCGGTTAACCTGGCCGGCCCACGTTTGGTAGATCGATGCTTATCCCCTTTCGGCTCCGGCAGCCGGAGCAAATCTCTACCAAATTTCAATTTGTTATTCAAATTGGATGCATTTTTCGTAATGGTATCTGTCAGACTGAATATTTGCTCAAGGTCCCCTTCAATATCGAAGTCATCATAGATATAAGCTTCCCCAAGTGCCACCTCAGTCCCCGGGAGGAACATGGCTCGCAGCGCTCCAGCATGTTTGAGTACCAAAGTCACCGGACGAGGGTCTGAGTTCGGCCAAAAAGACCCATCCCATAAGCGGACACGGACCCGCCGCCGAGCATCCCCATCGAACAATTCGGATAGTATGTGGATATTCAGTTCGGTATCTTCTTGCATTCTGGGCATCGTAACGACTGACATAATATTTTCTCCTTTTTATAAACGCTGGTTCCAACCACCCGATCGCAACACTGTACTAACACATTTAATTTGGATAAATACGATTATATTTATATTCTTTATTATGTCAACTAGAAATGAAGAAAAATTATCTAGCTCCCCCATGGCGTAAATTTTAATATTACAGCCCTGTTAGCTGGGCTGTAGAATTCTTCAGAAAGTCAGGTGGTCAGAAAAAGCAACAAGCAAAATCCAGCCGGCTCGTTCGGATCGGAATGGATGTTTTGATTCCGAGGTTGAAAGCTGCGAGAATTAAAACTATCTTCCTCCCCCGCTGATATACCGTGAGAGCTGTTCGATCATGAACTTCTGGTCAGAGACAATCTCCTTAAGAACATCTCCGATAGAGACTATCCCTATGAGCCGTTGATTCTCCAGAACCGGCAAATGCCTGACCTTCTTTTCAGTCATTATGGCCATACATTCTTCAAGAGATTGGTTAATATCCAAATAGAGAACGTGACTGGTCATGATCTCTTTTACTTTGACTTCCCGGGAGGTCTTCCCCAAGAGATCTACTTTGCGAACACAATCACGCTCTGAAATGATCCCATCGATTTTCTCACCGGTCATAACCAGGAGAGCCCCAACATTTTTATCCCCTAGTTTTTGTAGGGCTTCGTAAACGTTGGCATCTGGAGAAATTGACCATATTTCTCGACTGCCTTTTGTGCGGATCAAATCGCTCACCGTCAACATAGTTTATCTCCTCTCTTTAATTCATATAATTAATATCTAATATATACTCAAACAGCCCTATTGGAAAGGGTTCTTTAGTATTATCAAAAGCAAGATTTTCAGGAACAATCAGGCGATCTTATTGTAAATCGATACATTGAAATTCGTTCTTAATGGTCGAGTATAATTTTGAAGGTCCCTGGATGGAGATACCCCTTGATTATAGGCAAGAAGAATACATTTCACCGGCTGGCGATTTTTTTTGGAGATGCGACGTATTTTTCGCAGCTTTACCATTTAGCCTTGCCAATCGCCTTGCAGAACCTACTGGCAAATTCATTGAACATGGTGGGAAATGTTATGGTCGGCCAGCTTGGAGACGCCTCGATGGCGGCCGTCGGACTGGCCGGCCAGGTTTTCTTCCTGCTCATCCTGGTTTTATTCGGAATAGGCAGCGGTTCGGCCATGTTCACGGCACAACTTTGGGGAAACAAGGATATTGCCAGCTTGCGCAAAGTGTTAGGACTATGTTTGTTGTTAGGGTTAGGAACGGCCGTGTTGTTTTTTTTGTTATCCGAACTCTTCCCGGCCCAGATACTGAGCATATTCACGGAAGATCCACAGGTAATTTCTTTGGGGAGTGAATACCTGAAATTAACTGCCTGGGCCTTTATATTTTTTTCCATTACATCCGGTTTTGGGGCTGTATTGCGCAGCGTTGGGGAAGTTAAACTGCCCATGATCGTCTCAGTCTCAGCATTGATCCTAAATGTAATCCTAAGTTACATGCTTATCTTTGGAAAATTCGGCTTGCCCGCACTTGGAATCCAGGGGGCGGCTTTATCAGTTGTGATTGCACGCATCGCAGAATGCCTGGTTCTGGTCCTGGCCACTTATCGAAAAAAACTGCCGATTGCGGCAAGATTCAGTGAGTTGCTCGGATTTAATTTGAGCTTTGTCGCGAAGGTCTTCAAACCTGTACTGCCAGTGATATTAAACGAATTACTCTGGTCTCTGGCTATTTCAGCTTATAACGTTGTGTATGCCCGCATCGGGACAACCTCCATTGCAGCGATGAACATTGTAGGCACAGTTGATAATGTAGCCATCGTCCCGTTCATGGGTTTATCAAGTGCAATAGCGATCATGACAGGCAATAAGATTGGGGCCGGTGAGGACGAGGAGGCTTTTCACGGCGTAGGACGGACGCTTGGATTAACGGTCATGCTGGCCCTCTTTGTCGGTAGTATTGTCATTTTATCCAGAGGGTCTGTCCTGGCTTTGTACAGAGTCTCCCCAGAAGTTATCCTGGATGCCAACCGGGCATTGATCGTCCTGGGAATATGGATGGTTGTTCGTTCACAAAACATGATCCTGGTGGTGGGCATGTTACGCAGCGGGGGTGATACGCGTTATTCCCTCTTCCTGGACGGCATCATTATTTGGATTTTGGGCGTACCTATGGCAATACTGGGAGGTTTTATTCTTCGCCTCCCGGTCTATTGGGTTTACTTGTTCGTGATGTCGGAAGAATTGACAAAATGTATTCTTGGGTTGCGACGATATTTCTCGCGCAAATGGATCCACAACCTGACCCAGACTGTAGTCCCCCAATCTCCGCCCGGGCAGCTCCCATCTCGACCAGGGCCAGGAGCATAAGTTTCTTCCTAAGTTATTTCCTACAAAAAACTCTATTTCAAGTAATCTTCGGCGTAATGACAGGCTACCAGATGCCCCGGACGGATTTCCCGTAACGGAGGTTCATCCACCGAACAATTAGGCCGGGCGACCGGACAACGCGGGTGGAAACGGCATCCCTTGGGAGGATTCAACGGACTGGGAACATCGCCTTTTAGAATAATGCGCTGGCGTTTTATGGTTGGATCAGCGATTGGAATGGCCGACATTAACGCCTGGGTATACGGGTGCAATGGCATATTGAAGAGAGTGTCTCGGGAGGTTAACTCAGCCACTTTTCCCAAATACATCACTGCCACTCGATCAGAAATATGTTCAACAACACTCAGATTATGAGCAATGAACAGGTAAGTTAAATTGAGTTCGGACTGGAGATCCTTGAGGATGTTCAATACCTGTGATTGGATTGAAACATCCAATGCCGAAACTGGTTCATCGCAGATTATGAATTTTGGTTTCATGGTCAGCGCGCGAGCTATACCAATACGTTGGCGTTGTCCACCTGAGAATTCATGCGGATAGCGGCGGGCATGATAATCTTCCAGACCGACCTTCCGCAAAGTCTCGATCATGAAGTCGTAGCGCTGGCTGCGATTGCCGATATTATGGATGTTAAGACCCTCCATGACCGATTCGCCAATTGGAACACGTGGGTCCAGGGAGGCATAAGGGTCCTGAAAAATGATTTGCATATCCCGCCGGAGATCTTTTAATTCCTTTCTCCGCAAAGCTAATACATCCCTGCCTTCGAATATTACTGAACCGGATTTCGGCTCAATCAGGCGCAATATACTCCGGCCAACGGTTGTTTTGCCACAACCGGATTCTCCGACCAGGCCCAAAGTCTCACCTCTGCGGATCGTAAAACTTACATCATCCACGGCCTGTACCCAGGCGACAGTGCGCTGCAAGACTCCAGACCGCACAGGAAAATAGGTAACCAGGTTTTTTACCTGGATAAGGTCATCTTCTAGGGTATTTTCGTTGACTTGTAAGTTCATTTGGTAGTACTCCAAACGCCTGAATGACGATGTTCCAAGGGGGCCTGGTGGTCTTTTGTGCTTTGATAAAGCCAACAACGAACGAAGTGTTCGGGAGAAACTTCAACCAGATCGGGTTCTAGGACGGTGCAAATTTTCAACCCGTATTGCTCGCGAGCACGGCACCGTGGTGCAAACCTACATCCCGAGGGTAAATTGATCAGGTTAGGTACCGTGCCGGGGATTACCTCCAGCCTATCTTTGATCTTCCCCAATACAGGAATAGAACCTATCAGCCCCTGGGTATAAGGATGTAATGGATCACTAAATAGCGGCTTAACGTCTGCCTTCTCCACGATCTTCCCTGCGTACATGACAGCTACTCGTGCAGCCATTTCGGCGATCACGCCAAGGTCGTGGGTAATCAAGATCACGGCGGTTTTGAATTTATCCTGCAGCCCACGCAAAAGGTCCAGGATCTGAGCCTGGATGGTTACGTCTAGAGCAGTGGTGGGTTCATCCGCAATCAATAATTCTGGCAAAAGGGCGAGTGCGATGGCGATCATTACCCTCTGCGCCTGCCCACCTGATAATTCGTGTGGATAAGCCTTCGCCTTCTGTTCCGGATCCGGTATGCCTACCAAACGAAGGAGTTCTACTGCAGCTTTCCAAGTCTCTTTTTTCTCCAAATTCTCATGAATCTGTAGCACTTCTGCAATTTGATCTCCGGCAGTAAAGATGGGATTCAAACTCGTCTGAGGCTGTTGAAATATCATCGAGATGAAATTACCGCGAATATTCCTCATCTCGCTCTCAGGCAAAGCCAACAGGTTCTTGTCATTGAACCAGATTTCTCCTGTAACGATCTTTCCTGGCTTGGAGATCAATCTCATTATAGAAAGCGACGTGACGCTTTTTCCACACCCCAACTCGCCAACCAAGCCGACGATTTCGCCTGGATAAACGCGCAAGTCTACTCCATCTACAGCGCGAACCACACCATCTTCTGTATAGAAATATGTCTTAAGGTCTTTCACTTGTAATAAAGGTACTTTTTCATTTCCTAGCATGGAGATTCTCCATTTTCTATTTAATCAAATTGAAGTTAGTGGATGATTATAATATAAAATGAATCTCGGCTTAGTACAGGTATTGATTAACTTACAATTTGGGGTTATATTGTATAATTAATTTTTACCATTACCGGCAGGAAGGAGGTGCACGCAACGAAAAGAGATGCTAATTCGTTTTTTTTGTTACTTTTTCCTTACCTGATTTGGATGAGAAATTTGAGGAGAGAAATAAATATGAAACGCTCATTCTATTTGGCACTTTCTTTTCTTGTACTTGCCAGTATGTTGCTGGCTTCCTGCGGAGGCGGAGGCGCCAAGACCGGCAAAGGACCGGGCGGCTCAATCCCCTTCCCTACGGGTGGTAAGACTGTCACCGTCGCTTTTTCGCAGGAACCCGACCTGGTGGATTCGATCTTCAGCTCCATGTCTTACTCCGCCTGGGTCAACCAAAGCGTATTGGTTGGCTTAGGTACCTGGGATGCCAAGAACAACCTGATACCCGAACTGGCAACTGAAATCCCGAGCGGAGCAAATGGTGGCGTATCTGCGGATGGCCTGACCATCACCTGGCACCTCAAACCTAACCTGAAGTGGTCAGACGGCCAGCCGCTTACATCAACGGATGTGAAGTTCACCTGGCAGGTGGAAGTAGACGCCGGAAATGCTGTTTACAGCCGGGCCGGCTATGACCAGATTACCAGTATTGATACCCCTGATACCACCACGGCAGTGCTTCACTTCAAGTCCCTTTACCCGGGTTGGCAGACGCTCTTTACTTCCGGCCCCAATAACCAGGGGAATATTCAGCCGGAGCATATTCTTAAGGGAAAAACTGGCCTGGAGAAGGATCCCTTTGTCCACTGGCCAACCATTTCATCCGGCCCATTCGTTATTACGGATTGGGTCGCCGGGGATCATTTGACTATGTGGCCAAACCCCAACTACTGGAAAGGCAAACCCAAGCTGGATCAGATCCAGATCAAATTTGTGCCTGATCCCGAGACGGCCAAGGCCGCCCTTAAGACCGGAGATGTGGATTTCGTCCCGGACTTCGCCGAATCTGACCTGGCGGATTTGCCCGCCCTCGAGCCCAAGATCCACACTCGCGTGGATGCCGGTCCCGAGTTCGAGCATTACTTCTTCAACCTGGGCGTAAAAGGCACCGCTATCGGTCAGAGCGATGTTGCAGGACCGTGCCCGTTAGCGGATGTGAATGTGCGCAAGGCTATCATCCTGGGCATCGATCGACAGACTATTGTCAATACTTTGTTGTTCGGGAAGACTACTGTCCCTGCTACATTGTGGCCGAACTCTTCTTGGACCAACTCCAGTCTGCAAGCTGAAGCGTATGATCCTACCCAGGCCGCTGCTCTTCTCGACAAGGCTGGATATGCCCCCGATCCGGCTAATAACGGCATCCGCCACGGTATGTGCAATGGTGTCGATACCAAGTTGTCCTTCAGCTTCGAGACCACCGACAAGCAGCTCCGCAAGGATATGGCAGTGGCAGTGCAGGGCATGCTGGCCAAGATTGGTGTCGAGTTCAAGCCCATCTTCACCCCCTCCGGCACCTTCTTCGGCAACTATGCCTCCGGCGCTAACATGGCCACCGGTAAGTTTGATATGGCCGGCTACACCACGGGCTTCTATCCCGATCCTTACACGGATCAATTCGAGTGCAAGGCGGTCGTCGCGAACCAGAACCAGGGCGGAGATAACAACTATCACGTCTGTGATCCCGCCATGGACAAGCTGTCCCAAGCGGTTAATGCCAGCGCGGATCCGGCAGTACGAAAGACGGCTGTCGACGCGCTCCAGAAATACCAGTATGACAATGCGTTGATCATCCCGATGTATGCACGGGCCAATGTAATGTCTTACCAGGACCGCTTCGTCCTGCCACCTACCAGCGTCATCGGTGGTATGATGGGCGATACGTTCGATTGGGACGTGAAATAAGTCCTAGTTAGTCCCACCAGGGGACCAGGGACATTGTTCCTGGTCCCCTTTTCCCTAACCCAAGCGGGTAGGAGGCGATTAATAAATGTGGACCTACATTGCCAGACGTCTCATTCAGGCGCTATTTATCCTGCTGATCATCACCGGAGTGTGCTTCCTGCTCACCCATTATTCCGCCGACCCTATGTCACAATATGCCAACAAGCAGGGCATGACACCTGCAGATCGTGCTGCTATCGCTCATAGCCTGGGTCTGGACCAGCCTTTGCCGGTCCAATACGTAAAGTGGCTGGGCCTGGCCTTGAAAGGCAACCTGGGTGATTCGTTTTTCTCCCGTCAGCCGGTCATGACTTTGATACGCCAACGCCTGCCCATGACGTTAATTTTGATGACCACTGCGGAATTTTTCATCATTATTATCTCTTTACTATTAGGTATTGTCTCAGCAGTTAAACAATATTCTGCACTGGATAATATAATCACAACATTTTCATTCATCGGTTTTTCCATGCCGATCTTCTTCATCGCCCTGGGACTGATGAATATTTTCGCGGTCGATTTCAAGGCCTGGGGTTTGCCTTATCTACCGACCGGAGCGGATATATGGAATCATAACGATTTGGGTGCCCTGGCCTGGCACATGGTGTTACCGGTTTCCTGCCTGGTTATCATCACGGTGGCCGGTTATTCGCGCTTCCTGCGTTCCAGCATACTTGAAGTGCTCGGGTTGGACTATATCCGGACGGCGCGGGCGAAAGGCCTCAGCCAACGTGCAATGCTGTACAAGCATGCGTTACGTAACGCAGCTTTGCCTTTAGTAACGATTATTGGCTTGGATATTCCTTTCCTGTTGGGGGGTGCGCTGGTAACCGAAACGATTTTTGCCTGGCCAGGCATGGGCAGGCTATTCTGGGAATACGCACAACGAGGGGATTTTCCTGTTGTTCTGGGAGTGCTTTTACTGGTGAGCACCGCAGTGGTCTTCTTTACGATCATTGTGGATGTGCTCTATACTTTTATCGACCCGCGCATTCGCCTGACTTAGCTTTAGGAGAAATCTATGGCAACTGAAGCCACTACGAAAAGTCGAATCCCGGAATTGAAGGCTGAATCCTTGGAAACGATCAAGCCTTTGACGCCTTCGCAATTAGTCTGGCGGCGCTTTCGCAGACATCGCATGGCCCTGGTGGGTTCTGTTGGACTCATTCTACTGGTTGGCTTTATCATCGTTGGATCTTTCATCATTCCTGAACGTGCAGCAAACCAGGGAGAACTCATCGACCGCATGCAAGCTCCGGCCGCCAGTCACTTCTTCGGAACCGACAGCAATGGAAGAAATGTCTTTAACCGCATCATCTATGGCGGGCAAATTTCACTCTTTATTGGTGTTCTGGCAGTTGCCCTGGAAGTATCCATTGGTACGCTATTGGGCGGTATTGCCGCTTATTATGGTGGATGGGTGGATGCAGTTGTTATGCGATTTACTGAGGCTATGCTATCTATCCCATCCCTCTTCTTACTCATCGTTCTTTCCAAGTTCCTGGGTCATAATATTCCTACTATAAATATCTTCGGCCGTACATTCAGCGGCAGTGTCGGCATAGTGATCGTTGTTATTGGTTTCACCTCGTGGATGTATCTGGCCCGTATCGTGCGCTCGAACATGCTCTCGTTGCGCGAATTGGATTACATCAGCGCCTCCAAATCGCTCGGTGCGAGCAACTCGCGTATTTTCTTTTCACACCTTGTTCCGAATACGCTGGGGATCATTATCGTTTCTTCCACGCTTGGGTTGGCCGGAGCTATTCTCACGGAAGCCTATGTCTCTTTCCTCGGACTGGGCGTGCAGGCGCCAACGGCGACATGGGGCAATATGATCGGTGACGCTCAATCGTTTATGGCTCAGGGTGCCTGGTGGCTATGGGTTTTCCCAAGTCTCTTCATTGTGGCCGTAATTTTATGTGTCAATCTAATGGGTGACGGCTTGCGAGACGCTTTCGATCCCCATAGCACCCGACATTTATAGCCTTTTTTTTCCAAAAGCTTGACATAATATCTGTTTCAATGATAAACTCGGCCCGTTAAGAAAATTCTTACGAAAGGAGACGCACTTCTTACATGGTTATCAAGTATTTTGATCGAATCATGCGAATTCGCACCAATGCAGTGTCTGGTGTGGTTTTACCTTCGCGGAGTGCGCCTGTTGACCAATAAGGTCGTTCTGGTTTTGTTCATTTGACCACGGTGCATTCCTTGCACCGTGGTTTTTTTATCGGATCGCGCCCCACCTCTCTCGGTAACGAGAAGGGAGTAATAGAAAATGGCAAGCATCACTTCAACTTCAACTTACTTTGACTTCCGTAAAGCTCTGACCAAAAAGAAATTAGTCGGCTTATGGCGGATGATGGAGGATTATCGGCTCGCTTATGGAGCTGCTAATCTATCTCTTGGCATTTCAGCCATGTCTAAGACGGCTTCCTACCTGTTGCTGCGAAACTTTGCGGATACTATCTTGGGTACGAACATGCCTTTCGCAGGAACTCTCAACCGAACCTTGATCCTGATGGCTTTGGGATTCGTCATCCTGGCAATAATTGAGGGAAGCTTTGCATTCCTATCTGGAAGATTGGCGGCGTTCTCAGCTGAAGGTATCACCCGCCGGATGCGCAACTTCCTCTTCGACCATATTCAACGGCTGAGCTTTGCTTATCACAGCAAAACATCCACCGGAGATCTGATTGAACGCGTTACCTCGGATATGGACTCGGTGCGGAGTTTCTTCAGTGAGCAGGCCATCGGCGTTGGGCGTATTGTTGTGCTCTTCGTGATTAATTTTTTGGCCATCTTGGATCTCAGCTGGAAATTGGCGTTGGCATCGATCGCCGTGGTGCCGGTCATCCTGATCGTTTCATTATGGTTTTTCAAAAGAATAACCAAAGCCTACGAGTCTTATCAGGAGCAGGAGGCTATCCTTTCTACAACCCTTCAGGAGAACCTGACCGGTGTACGTGTGGTCAAGGCATTTGCCCGTCAGGATTATGAAAAGGATAAATTTGAGAAGGATAACTGGGAAAAGTTCCTGCGTGGCAAAAAATTATTGCGCATGCATTCCCTCTTTTGGCCTCTTTCGGATATTGCCTGCGGCCTGCAGATGCTCGGCGGGTTCATTTTCGCGGCTTTCCTGGCCATTCACGGTGAGATCTCCATTGGGACGTATCCAGCCTACGTGGGATTGGTTGTCTGGCTGATCTGGCCGATGCGCAACCTGGGCCGCCTCATTGTACAGACCTCAACCGGGATGGTTTCCTATGAACGCCTGATGGAAATCGTCAAACAAGAGCGGGAGCCGCTGACGGATGGCAAGATCCAACCGAAGGGTCCAGCTGGCGGTGAGATTATTTTCGAGAATGTTAGTTTTCAATATGACGATGGCGACAATGATGTACTCAAGAATGTCTCATTCCGTTGCGAACCCGGGCAGGCAATTGCTCTCCTGGGATCCACTGGATCTGGGAAGACCTCGCTGGTCAATTTGCTGCCCCGCTTCCACGACTATACCGATGGGCAAATCTTGCTGGACGGCAAGGAATTGACCGATTACTCTCGCGAGTATCTGAGGAAGCAGATCGGTATTGTTGAACAAGAACCTTTTCTGTTCAGCCGGTCCATTAGGGAAAATATCACCTATGGAGTTGGGCGTAATGTCCCTCAGGAAGAGATCGAAAGGGCAGCCAAAGCCGCTGCCGTACACGAGGTCATTCTCACCTTCCCGGATGGCTACAATACCCTGGTCGGTGAAAAGGGAGTTACCCTTTCCGGTGGACAGAAACAGCGGGTTGCAGTGGCGCGCACTTTGCTAAAAAATCCGCGCATCTTGATCCTTGACGACTCTACTTCATCTGTGGATACGGAAACGGAAGCTGAAATCCGGGGTGCTCTGAATAAGTTGATGGAGAACCGAACCACTTTCATCATTGCCCACCGCATTCAATCGGTGATGAATGCCGACTTGATCCTTGTCATGGATAAAGGGGCGGTCATTCAGATGGGCCGCCATGAAGACCTGGTGAAAAAAGAAGGAATGTACCGGCAGATCTTCGACATCCAGACCCGCATTGACGAAGAATTGGAAACGGAAGTGCAAAAATACGAATGAAATGCAAAATGATAAATGGTGAAATTGGGCTCCATATCAATCATCACCATTCATCATTTGATCGGAGAACCTATGTCTGACGAACTTATCGAACTCGAAGAAGAAGAATATACAAGCCAACTGACCACTCCCACTTTCACGCGTATCATGGGATTGATCAAACCTCACTGGCGGTGGATGGCCGGATTCTTGTCAGCTATCATCTTGACTGCCGGTTTGGATGCAGTGTTCACATACCTCAACAAGCTCATGATTGATGACGGCATTGTTCAAGGAAGGTTTGATGTTGTCTTGAAATATGCCGTATATTATGGTGGTATTCAACTGGCCCAGGGAGTTCTGGTTTTTACGTTCATTTTCCTGGTCGGTATCCTTGGAGAGCGCATCCAATATGATTTGCGGAAGGCCCTTTTCAATCATTTACAGGACCTTTCCCTCTCCTACTATAGCCAGAATGCAGTCGGCCGGCTGATGGCACGAGTTACATCCGATACCGGGCGTGTCTCCAACTTGATGACCTGGGGAACCCTCGACGTAACCTGGGCAATTGTGAACATATTTACCTCGACGGTATTCATGTTCATCATTAACTGGAAACTGGCGTTAATCGTTTTCAGTATCATCCCAATCCTGGTGGTCATCGCCATCAATTTCCGTAAAAAGATATTGGTGGAGTTCCGCAAATCACGGCGCGCCAATTCTAAGATCACCGGGGAGTACAACCAGAATATTCAGGGTGTGCATGTGGTCAAGGCATTGGGCCGCGAGGATGAAAACCTGAAGGAATTCTCTGTCTTGACGGACGGCATGTATACTGCCAGCTATCGAGCGGCCTGGCTTTCGGCGCTCTTCCTGCCGACAGTACAGATCATCTCGGCTTTTGCGCTCGGCGCCATTGTTTGGTACGGCGGAATCCAAAGCCAATCGGGAATATTTAGCGTCGGCTCGATCTATGCGTTTATATCCTACTTGACTTTCATGATTTGGCCGATCCAGGACCTGGCACGCGTCTATGCAGATATGCAGCATTCAATTGCCTCGGCAGAGAGAATCTTCAAGCTGATCGATACTCCTTCAGAAGTACAGGATCGCCCGGAGGCACTTTCGGCGGATACCATGCGAGGCGAGATCGAGTTCGACCATGTGGATTTCTATTATGAAGATCGCAAACCGGTCCTGACCGATTTCACCTTGAAGGTCAGGACGGGTGAGATGATAGCCCTGGTTGGACCCACCGGCGGTGGAAAAACCACTATTGTCAACTTATTATGCCGGTTTTACGAACCCAAGAGCGGAGCCATTCGTATCAACGGGCTTGACTACACTCAATACACGCTTCAAAGCATCCAGTCCCGTGTTGGCATTGTGCTGCAGACACCGCACCTATTCTCCGGGACTATCCGGGAGAATATCCGTTATGGAAGGTTGGATGCTTCAGACGAGGAGGTCGAAGCGGCAACAAAAATTGCAGGTGCACACGACTTCATCATGACCTTCGAGAAAGCCTACAACCAGGATGTCGGTGAAGGCGGAAACCTGCTTTCGGTTGGACAGAAGCAGTTGATCAGCCTTGCCCGCGCCATGCTGGCTCGTCCGGAGATCTTTATCATGGATGAGGCTACTTCCAGCGTGGATACATTGACAGAAGCTCTCATTCAAAAAGGCATGGAGGCTCTGATGCAGGGACGTACTTCCTTCATTATTGCTCACCGCCTTTCCACTATCCGCCGAGCCAACCGTATCCTCGTTATTGAGAAT
Source organism: uncultured Chloroflexia bacterium (assembly GCA_963831885.1). Classification (GTDB taxonomy): domain Bacteria; phylum Chloroflexota; class Anaerolineae; order Anaerolineales; family Villigracilaceae; genus UBA877. Next base: position 84,082 of record CAWHSJ010000012.1, read on the forward strand.
GGCAGGATCACCGAAATGGGAACACATGCCGAATTACTTAAGCTTCGAGGCCATTATTATCGCCTTTACACGCAGCAGTTCAAATACGAGAAAGAACAGGCATATGAAATGCCTCTGCCGAATTCGGTACCGGTGATCAAGTAAGCAGTATTCAAAATAACTTACCAAGGAGCCTGATAGGTGAAACCGTCGGGCATCCTGGAAGGAGAAAAAAGTGGATGAAATCAACAAAGTAAACCGGGCGCGTTGGAATGCTTTGGCAAACGCCAATGTTGAATACTCCCGCCCTTTTTTAGAATTCACAATTGGAGATGCTTCAAAAGATGTCTACCGCCACGGAGTATTGAATGATGTGAGGGGAAAGCATGTATTGTGCCTCGCAAGCGGTGGTGGGCAGGACTCCGTCGCTTTCGGATTGCTGGGAGCAGAGGTAACCGTTTTGGACCTCTCAGATGTGCAATTGCAACGGGATCAACTCGGTGCAGTCCATCACGGTCTGCAAACGAAATGCATCCAGGGAGATATGCGCGACCTATCTGTATTCTCCGATGACCAGTTTGATATCGTGTGGCAGGTCTATTCGATTAATTTTGTTCCTTCAGTGGAACCTGTTTTCAAAGGAGTAAAGCGGATACTGAAAACTGGCGGGATCTACTTCCTTCAGTTTGCCAACCCATTTACCATGGGGGTTGATGAGAAATGGGATGGAAACGCATACCCCCTCAACGGCCTTTATATTGATGGAGAAGATTTGTCCGTCCGTTTCCCGACCTGGGACGTGGATCAACCAGATGGTACTCTCATTGTATGCGACAGCCCGCGTGAATACCGTCATAACCTTGGAACGGTTATGACGACTATGGCAGGTAATGGATTCATATTGCTTGGATTGTGGGAATGGATGAAGCCGGATGAAAATCCCTCGCCTGGATCCTGGGCACATTTCTCACAGGTAGCCCCACCCTGGTTTAGCACATTTTGGAGACTTGAAAAGTAGGCAAATATGTGCCCATCTGAAAGGATGGGCACATGAAGTATAATCATCTGGTATCGAGGTTTTTTTTTTGAAAGGGTGCTCCTAGATGAAAAAAACCAGAGGTTTACTAATTGCAGCCGCAGTCATCCTGGGATTAACGGCCATATATTGGTTGATCCAGGGATTTGGCTTGATTTTTAGCGGTGCCACTGCTGGAACATATAGTTTGTACCTTGTTTTAGCAATCATCATGGTCGGCCTGATCTTTTTAAGCTGGAGACGATCGTTGTTGGGGGGGATTATCACTTCCACCATCGGAATCCTCATGGCGGTATATTTCTTGATGGTTAGGCTAAACCTTTTCGATGCATTACCCTTTTTGCTTCTGATGTGTGTGCCGCTCATTATCAGCGGCCTACTTTTTATTGAGGCTAGCTGGAGTACCAGACAAAGGAGCTCGTGAACATTGAGCTGTAGCTTGACGAACATCTGAAGTTGCATATAATTGGGACAAATTATATCCAAACGCCATGACCGGGACGAGTAGGTGATCTGAACGCTGACAGGGAAAGCAGGCCGTTGACTGAAAGCCTTCTCCAGCGAATTTCACTGAAAACCGCCCGCGAGCGGAACCTTGAACAGAAATAAGTATGGGAAACGGTTGGCCGCGTTATTGGCTTCAGAGATGACCCTTGCGGGTTAATCTGGGTGGAACCGCGTGCCTAACTCCCGCCCCAGAATGGACGGGTGTTTTTGTTTAAGGAGGCACAACTATTGGAGATTAGGGAAGATTACTAGGATATATCCTTATCAATTTGAATTACCAACTTTCATTATCCCAAAGGAGTAAGCCATGCCAGATCCACAAGCATCCCCACGCAAGAAGATCACATTACCGTATCTTTTTAAGAAAGTTTCCGAGGGTACCCCGATCACCTGGTTGACTTGTTATGATTATCCCACTGCCTACCTGCAGGAACAGGCGGGCATCGAGATGATCCTCGTTGGCGACAGCCTTGGTATGACCATGCTAGGTTATGACAGCACTTTGCCAGTGACCATGGATGACATGGTTCGCCATGCGCAGGCGGTACGGCGTGGAGCGCCGACCGCATTCGTGATTGGTGATATGCCTTACATGACCTATCAGCCGAGTGTTGAGACGGCCATCCGCAATGCCGGCCGATTTATGGCCGAATGCGGCTGCGATGCCATCAAACTGGAAGGCGGCGCGGCCATGGCAGATCGAATTAAAGGGATTGTAGACGCAGGAATTCCAGCCATCGGACACCTGGGATTGACTCCCCAATCAGTCAGCGCTCTGGGCGGATTCCGCGTGCAAGGCAAGTCTGCCGCGCTGGCCAAGAAGATAGTTGACGATGCCAAGGCACTGGAAAAAGCCGGGGCTTTTGCCATCCTGCTTGAAATGGTTCCCGACCGGCTGTGCAAAATCATTACCGATCGTGCCGAAGGTTGTATTATCATGAGCCTGGGTTCCGGGCCGGACGCACACGGACAACTGTTGATCTATCATGATATGTTTGGCCTTTACCCAAAGTTCAAGCCGAAGATGGCCAAAGTGTACGGTAATGCCGGAGAGGTAATTCTAAACGGCCTCAAAGCATATCACGACGAGGTCATCGGCAAGCAATTCCCGAAGGAAGAAAATTGGTTTGGAATGCCGGATGAAGAGCTCGAGGAACTAAAGAAAATGCTGGAATAAACCTAAACCCCACTGGATATCCTCCGGTGGGATTTTTCTTCTCTCTGCAAGTGCTTTTCATCACTTGTCTGACAGCCTTCCTTGTTCTATACTAACGCGGGAGGCTCAAATGGATAAACGATTGCGGAATTTACTCAAAATACCTTACGAGAGACTCAATTCAATTAATGCTGTGTTGCTCGACCCTGATTCACAGGTGATGAATGAATTCCTGGCGGTCGTGGCTAAATATGGTTCACCTGAAGAGATCAACCGGAAGCATAATGAGTCCCGAAAACTCGAATACCTTCTGAAGAAAGTCAAATCAACCGCTCCTGATCATCTCGCTGATTTGGAATGGCTGATGGAAAAACGTGATCGGAAGGCTTTCATCACACTTGAGGATTACCGAAAACGGGTTCTACAAGGGAAAGCTGGGAAGGTCAAATTCAAGGATGAATCGGCAGTCACACTCGAAGTCTCGGCGCTGCAATACTTCCCCTGGATTCGGCCGATGTGCGAGCGTGCCATTGAAGACCAATCGATTATCCCAGGCCGGTTCATCTCTGTCCGCAAAATGAAAGAATCGGAATCTGACGGTGATTTACCTGCCATTGTCGCGGCAATGGATATCCTTGGCGCGTCTTTTGTGGAGACACTCGACACCAAAGGAACAGATGGCTCCAACCCCCACTTGAACGGTCCAGCTACCATCACCGGTTATTTTGGTGGCATCGGGCAGCCCAACAAACATGCCTTAATGTGGTTGGATGAATGCCTTTACTACTATACCAATTATGGCATTCGCCAGGTGTTGAATTTCAATGCCGGAACGATCCTGTTAGGATTCCTGCTTTACCGCCTGGGTGTGGATGTTCAATTCAAGATTTCAGTCTTCTTCGGTTCTGACAACCCTTACCATGCCTTGTGGATTATGACCGCAGCCAAATTATTCAGTCGTGATGATGGCACATCTCCGTTGATTGGATTCAACTGGTCCAATTCGGTCAACAATCAGAGCATGGAGATCACCTCCCAGTTCCGTAAAGCCCTGGGTTTTGAAGATGTGGTTCGCTTCGAACACCATATCACTGAAACGTGGAAGAGCATTGTCAAGCAGCCTTATAATCGGCGGGAAGAATTGATAGAATTGGCGAATCACGTGGCTAACATCTCTGCCAAGCATGAAGGCGGTGATCCGGAGATTGACGGCGATCGGCCTCACCCATCGGATATTTTGGATTATTTCCGAGATAAGAGTGAGGTGAATGCTTCTGGAGATTGGGAGGCAATGCAAATCAATTTTATGGACAAGGTAGCTGCCTGCAATAAGACGGCATGGGAATTGACTGTAAATGGTTTGGCCTTTGTTGCAGCGCAGAATTTACATAAATAGCAGGTTGTTGTTTTGGTATGGTGGTTGGTTTTGATGATTATTAGTGTGTTATTTGGCTACACGCAATTTAAGGAGAGTTGATTCTATGTATATTCTTCACGTTCATGTTCATGTCAAAGCTGAACAATTAGAGATATTTAAAGCAGCAACGGCGGAGAATGCCAGAGAAAGCACCCGGAATGAACCAGGCTGCGCCCGCTTTGATGTCATGCAGCAAGCCGATGATCCCACTCGCTTCGTGCTAGTCGAGGTGTACCGCTCAAGCGAGGCTGCTGCGAAGCACAAGGAGACTGGACATTACAATCACTGGCGGGAAGTGGCAGAACCATTATTGGCAGAGCCTCGCACTCGTGTGGTCTATACAAACCTATTCCCAGGAGATTCGAGCTATTAGCAGCACGCGGTTCGAATTTGCAACCTCCAACCGGATCATTTTCGGAGAAGGAACCACTTCCGAAACAGGCCAGGTCGCACGCACCTATGGCAAACGCGCACTGGTCATCGTCAATTCACTGGAACGATCTGTTCGTTTATTGGAGAATCTTACTACGGCAGGAGTGATCCCTCTCCCCCACCCCATTGAAGGGGAGCCTACCGTTGGATCGGTTATGGAAGGTTTTCAGGTGGCAAAAGAGACAAAATGCGACCTGGTCATTGGGATGGGTGGAGGCAGCGCCCTGGATACAGGTAAAGCAATCGCAGCTTTGTTGGCCAACACCGGCGAACTGCAAGATTATCTGGAAGTCATTGGCAAAGGTCAAGCTTTAGAAAATCCGTCGGTTCCCTTTATCGCCATACCAACTACAGCCGGAACGGGTTCGGAAGTGACGCGCAATGCAGTACTCTCCAGTCCGCAGCATCGTGTAAAGGTTAGTCTGCGTAGCCCATTCATGTTGCCGAGAGTAGCCATTGTTGACCCTGATTTAACTTGTAGCTTACCGCCAATGGAGACAGCAACCACCGGGATGGATGCACTGACTCAATTGATCGAGCCATTCGTTTCAAATGCCCCCAACCCGATGGTCGATGCAATATGCCGGGAAGGTATTGCGAATGTCGCCAGGTCCTTATTTCCAGCTTATCTAAACGGGCAGGACCATGTGGCTCGAACAGGAATGGCTCTAGCCAGCATGCTGAGCGGGATGGCACTAGCAAATGGCCGGCTGGGAGCTGTCCACGGCATAGCTAACCCAATCGGGGGAATGTCTCACGCCTCTCATGGAGCAATTTGCGCCCGGCTGCTGCCGTTGGTCATGGAAACCAACCTTAAGGCATTGCAGGCACGCTTACCGGACTCGCCATTTCGTTCACGTTACATCGAGGTGGCCCGTTTACTGACCAGAAACACATCCGCCTCGGCGGAAGATGGCATCGCCTACGTGCAAGAGCTATGCCAGGCATTGAACATTCGCCCCCTGGCAGAATATGGATTAGACCAGAAAGATTATACAGGATTGGTGGAGCAAGCGCAAAAGGCGAACAGTATGAAAGGGAATCCCATCTCCCTGACAAATGATGAAATATTGGAACTACTTCATGCAGCCAGCTAGAGAAAAATCGGGCGACCAATTGGTCGCCCGATTTTTCTTAGAAGCCTTGATATTTTGAATCGTCCATATCTTTCTTCAATTTCTCGTCCTCCGATTCCTCCGGCACCAAGGCTTTCTCCACGACCAGTTCCGCTTTTTCAGCCAGACGTAGTTTTTCAATAGGCTCAGGTCGGACCAGACTCAGCTTTCCGCAATAAGGACAAATTGCGACTTTTGAAAAAGCCAGATGCGGTGTGAATAAGGACAAAGGGAAAGGCCGATGGCATTTGGGGCAGATCGCCCCACCGCCGGCGCCATAATTACGTTCTGCGCCTAAAGGCAATTTCTTCGTTCTTCGATTCATCAGAAGTGGAACTATTGCCGCGAGTATGACGGCGGCAAGAACAATCCCCAGTACAGGGAAAATCGCCTTACCGGCAGAAGAAGCCGGGACAAATTCCGCCCGGACGATATTCGAGCGATATTCCAGTCCGCTTGAGGAATTCCCGACAGCATATAAATCATGGAATCCCAATGGATAATTATCTGTGTTAAATTGCAAATTGAAAGGAGCTATTTCCACTTCCCCAATAACCGAATCATCTATGTAAAAAGAGACTTTGGCCAAATCTGCCGGCCCGGTGACATGCATGGTGAACAGCCCTTGAATATCCCCTTTGAAACCACCATACCCCCAATCACGCGACATCCTCAGGGTAAGCTGCTCATTCTGAGCAACTACGGGACTGACTGCCACCAGGCAGAGAAAGATCGATACCAAAAGGATGATCAGCTGTATTCTTTTCATTTACTCACTTCCAACGAGTTAGGATTTGCTCGCGCCGGAAAACGCGCGTAGCCAGGTAAACCATAAACACATCCAAAAGGAGCATGACAACCGCAACAATCGAAATGATCTGTCGATTCAAAACGAATAATCCTGCCACCTGGCCAAAAAAACCTGCCAGTACAGGCACGATGATCACCATCGAGATTTGTTCGGCAACCCGAGGATCATTCACACGAGAAGAAACCATCAACGCGAAAGCCACAGCTAAAAGAGCAAGCAATGGTCCGACAATGAAAATAGCGATCAGCCAGCGCGGATCCAGCAAGGCAGACAACAATATTTTATTTGCCACGATCAACCAAGAACCAACTGCAAAAATCCCGAAGCCCGCATAAGTAGCCAGGACGGCTGGAATAACTGCTGCAAGGCACTTCCCTGCCAGTAACTCGAAAGTCGTGATTGGTGTTGCCAGGAGCGGTTCAAGCGAGCGGGTGGTCTTTTCTCCTACGATCGAATATGCTGCAATGGTCACCGGAATGGCCACCGGTACTATCATGAACAGCATCATAAATTCACTAACCATGAATATCTGAAAGCAATCCGCCCCGCTCAAACCACCCGGGCACATTCCCTGGGTCATTTCGGTTGGTAATTGGGTGGCTGCACCGTTAGCCGGAACTGTGCCCTGGGTGCTGTACAGGATCCCTAACGGGATAGCCGTCATCAATAATGGCAGGAAGGCAACGGTAAATATGACCAACCTGTTCTTGAATACTTCCGCCCATTCTTTTAAAATGATCGTTTTGATTTTTTTCATACCAACCTCAAACACTCTTTACCAACTGCAGGTAAACATCTTCCAACGAATGGCGCAGCTCTCCGACAAATTGGATATCCGCGCCTGCGCCGACCAGTGTCCGAACAACATCTGGATTCTGTGATTCAGGATCATCCAAATTAACGAGCAATTTATTATCAACAGCTTTGGTTTCTTTGACATAAGGTAATTGTTGGATAGCTTTTACGAATACTTCATTGGCTACGCGCAAATGAAAAACTACTTTTCTCCCAAAGACCGAGGTTCTCAAGTTTGCCGGAGTATCCACAACCAGTAAATGCGTCTTAAACACTCCGACCCGATCGCATAAGCGGTCCGCTTCGTCGAGATTGTGGGTGCAGAGGAAAATTGTCCGCCCTTCTTTCTTTAGTTCAGCAATGAACTCACGCACCAAATGCGACGCTTCCGGATCTAACCCGGCGGTAGGCTCATCTAAAAACAAGATACGCGGTTCATGTAAAAGTGCACGCGCAATCGCCAGCTTTTGCTTCATCCCTTTGGAGAATGTCCCCGCCGGGTCAAGCCGGCGGTCATACAAGCCAAGTAATTTAAGGTATTTTTCCACCTGCCCAGATGCATCCTGGACCTCATACAGGTTAGCGAAAATTCGCAAGTTATACTCGGCAGATAAATTATCATACATTCCAGGTGTCTCAGTGAGCACACCTACTGTACGACGGATATCGGTGTCCTGTGTTCCCAGATTAAAACCAGCTACTTTCGCCGTACCGTTGGTGGGACCAATTAAGCTGGTCAGCATCCGGACGGTAGTAGTCTTTCCGGCGCCATTTGGGCCCAGAAAACCAAATACCTCCCCCTCTCTAACATCCAGGTCGAGTTGATCGACCGCTAATACATTGCCAAATTTCTTGGTTAATTTTTCTGTTTGGATCATATTCACCTAATCAAAACGGCTATTTTCGAGATTATCTTTTGATTCTTCGACCGGCTTAGGAATGAATATCAGTGGAGGGGTCAATGGTTCAGACTGAGTCGATTCAAGTGGCTCTGGTCGGTGGAGGTAGAAGATCAGTGCGACAGATACCAAAGCAAAAAACGCGACAAAAGCCTCTACCCACGCCCCTTTCATATAAAAAGGGACCATAAAACTTGTAGCATCTATTAAGGCATGATAAGCTACCGCTAACCACACCCAGTACCATTGTTTTCGTATAAAGGTTTGTAAAACGATCACTGCAAAGGAAACCTGGATCGGTATCGTAAGAAATCTTTCCACTGCACCCAACAATGTTGTTCCCCAAGGCAAAGACCAATAGGTTTGAACCTGCTGTTGTGCCAGAGCCAACTGGCTCGCCGGGACTATTCCAGAAAGGTCGGAATTTCGAAGCGTGGCAAGCTGAATGAATGAATATAACACAAGCACTCCCAAGATGATTGCTTCAGATCCTCCATGACCAGCACCCGTTAATACACCTTTTCGCCAGGACCGCGCATCTTTGGCCCACCAGCGGAACATCCCATAGCGGAACAGCTCTTCAAATAACCCTGCGCTCAGACCAAGAAAAACTGCAGAAATCAGCCTCTGTGAGGCGATTGGCAAGGCAACTATGGCAGATTGATTAAATGCCGGGCTGACAAGCGCGTTGAAAGGTATATGTCCCACCTGGGACAGGACAAAGACCGCCGCTCCGATCCACCACAACCTCCAATCCAATCTAAACTTTCTGGTTAGGTAGAATCCCAGGCCGACGGGCATAGCGATCATCAGGAGGCCATTCAGCAGGTGGGTGAAAAAAAGGATATCCATTACTTTTACTTGGTTATACCCAAATTACTTTACAATCTAGATTTTAGCAGGAAATGAAACAAGCTCCTGCCGTGAGTCTGACCGCCGAAGGAGGAATATCGCCACGATACTGGCAATTCCAAAAACGACGATCACCAAATCAACCAGGAAACCACTTGTTAAATTCTGGACAACTACCCTGGTGGTTTCAAACAAAGTGTGAAAAACGATGGCAAAAAGAAGCCAATATCCTTGTTTGCGTACAAAAGTCTGCATAACTAACACTGCCAGGCAGATCTGAATAGGGATTGTAAACACCTGTTGCACTAACTCGTTTAGTGTGGAGTACCAGGGCACAGACCAGAAGGCATTCACCTGTGCCTGTGCCAGCGGGAGTTGCTCCGGTGTAACAAACTTGGATAAATCTGAATTCCTTACATAAGCCATATTGATGAAATTATACAAGACCAAAGCCCCAAGTAGAATCGCGGCCGCTCCACCATGACCAATGCCCGTCAAAAGTCCGGTTATCCATGTCCGCGCCTCCTTAGCCCACCAACGGAACATGGCATATCGTAATAGTTCCTCCACCAAAGCAGTGGCCAGGCCAAGAATGAGCGCGCTCAAGATTAACACCATGGTAGCCGAAAGAGTCGGGTTATTATTCACCTTGTCCATCAACGGAGTGGCGACATAGGTAACAAATGGGAGGAGTATGACTTGAGACAAAATAAAGATTGCCGCACCGATCCACCACAGACGCCAATAAAGCTCATATTTCCTGGTTACATAGATTCCCAAAGCAATTGGTATGGCGATCGTCAATAAGCCATCCAGCGCATATGTTACATAGCGGATATCCATTATTAAATCACTCCTACTCTACCCTCGGAAACCAAATTGGCATCCATTACAATACGCGGCACTATTTCTTCCCATCCAACAGCCATTAGATGGATGCCGTTCACGCCTTGTTTGCCCTTGATCTTCTCGATGAGTTCCAGCGCAATCTGGACACCCTCTTCTTGGACATTTCCTTTAGTATCTGCAGCCTCCAACCTTTTTAATACTTTTCCGGGAACAAAAACGCCTGGAACTTCTGCATTCATGTAATTTGCCATCTTGAGTGTCTTGAGTGGTGTGATTCCGATGAGAATGTAAACCTTACCGAGGATGCCTCGTTTCATCAATTCATTCAGCCATACTTCCAGCCGGTCAGCATCGTAAACAAGATTGGTTTGGAAAAATTGCGCCCCGGCATTAACCTTTTTATGCTCTCGAATGGCCTGATATTTCGGCTCAGATGCAAATGGGGACGCAGCCGCGCCCAGGAAGTATTTTGGAGGAAATTTCATCTCGCGTCCATCTAAATACTTCCCTTCATCACGCATACGCCGCAGGAGCCATAACATTTGCACCGAGTCCAAATCGACAATATCCATCCGCCCGCGCGGACCGGGAGCCAGTTTCATGCTATCTCCTGACAGGCAAAGGATGTTCCGCACCCCTAATGCTGTCGCCCCGACGACCTCAGCCTGCAGGCCGATGCGGGTCCGATCACGAGCGGCGATCTGCATAACGGGCTCCGTTCCATTTTGGATCGCCATCATAGAGCAGGCCCAGGAAGACATACGCGGAGTGGCTGAAGGGCAATCGGTAAAATTAATCGCCGCCACATATGGTTTCACCAGTGTTACATTAGTACATAGTTTATTAGTGGAAACCGTCATGGGCGGCTGAACCTCAGCAGTGACAACAAATTCACCAGCTTTGAGACGCCTTTCAAGCTCTGATACAGGTTCCGAGTACTGGGGGGAATGATATACGGCGTCCCCCTTCCACCAATCGGGCTGGCGAATTGGGCGAAATATACTGTCCCACGTTGTAGAACGTGATACAGGATCCCGGCCAAGAAGCCCTTTCACTGTTTTCCCAACGCCTATCTGTTTCACTTGTTTGACAACATCACCCCACGTCTCTCCTCCAACTTTGTCCCAATCCAGAGGCGGGAGCACTTCCATCAACATTTCCTGGCGCCCCATTTTGAAAGCTCGCTCATAGATTTTGTACCACATACAGGGGCGAGTCTCGTCAACATAGCACCGCTCCGAGGTGGAGCCGCCACAAGGGCCATTTCGGATCCCCTTTGGACATTCCATAGGACAAATAAAAGCAGTTTCCTGCAACAGGCAATTGCCGCACATACGGCAACCCCATGCCGGTCCTTTGACGACCCTTTCCAAAGATTCTAAGACGCGGTTCCCAAAGGGTTCGTGCTTGAAAGGCATAAAGGGTGGTTGCCAACGGCGACCAGGTGTGAATATTGGCATGGAAACTCCTCGTTATCTATTGTACTTCTGGTAAGTGGGCAAAAATCATGTGCAATGTCACTTCGGATCCGGACAAACATCCCTTTCAAATGTGTTTGGGTTACTGTCGGGATTTGCACCATTATAATAGCAACATGCAAAAATTTCTCCTGGCAATCTGGGGTATGGCTATCATCCTGGCTGCCTACCCGACACAAACGACCGTGCTGGTTTCCCAATCTTACCTCGCGCCGGACCGGTCAACAGCAGCTGAATTGATCGACCAGGTCAATGCATTACGAGCGTCTCATGGATTAGCTCCTTATCAAACAAATCCGATACTGATGGGCATCGCCCAGGCGCAAGCGGAGTATTTGGTCTCGATTGGTACAGTTTCCCATTCAGGACCCGGTGGATCGCGCCCGTTTGAGCGCGCCTTGGCAGCCGGCTATTTATTAGCAGGCGATTTAAGCAAAGGCGGTTTTTTCTCAGAAAACATCACCGCAGGGGTGGGACAAACGGCTCAAGATGCAGTGGAAGCATGGATGGGTGATGATCCCCATTTGAATACTATGCTTTCTGGGAACCTCCAGGATGTGGGAGCTGGCGTAGGAGTATACGGCAACACATATTATTATGTATTGGACTGTGGCCTTTCTACCGGCGGAAAACCGGTTGCATATACCCCTGGTCCAAACTTGATACAAAATACCCCAACTATTATCCCCAATACTCCCAATGCAAATGGGTCGATAATCCACATAGTCCAACAAGGCGATACGCTTGGTTCGCTTAGCATGGCTTATAATGTGCCTCTTGCAGATCTTCTCAAGTTAAATAATTTCACGCTCAAATCTGTGATCTATATAAACCAAAAGATCATCATCCGGGGAGCTTATACGGCAACCCCCACCCTCCCTACCGGGACGCCCACCATCCGCCCAACCATTACAGAATGGCCTACGATTGCACCAACAATCACAGTGAAATCTCCATCGCCAACCCAGACGCAAGCGTCAGTATTGCCAATCTCTTCAGCAAAATGGGTTGTAGTTAGTATTGTTATTACTGCAATGATTATTGCAGGGCTGATAGCCCTATTGGGAACGAGGAAAAAATAAAAAACTGGCGCTCAGAAGCGCCAGTATCTTCATCACTTAGCTTACTTGGCTTTGCCTTGTGCCGCGACTGCCTCTGCAGCCTTACGTACTGTCTCTTCATCCGCAAGGTAATAATGTTTAACAGCCTTGAAATCTTTATCCAGTTCATAAACCAGCGGGATACCAGTTGGAATATTCAACTCAGTTATTTCAGCCTCTGAAACATTATCCAGGTATTTCACCATCGCGCGCAAGCTGTTTCCATGCGCAGCAATTAATAGTTTTTTACCCGTCTTAATCGCTGGTACAAGCGTAGTATGCCAGTAAGGTAAGACTCGCTCCAGTGTAATCTTAAGGGACTCCGTGGAAGGTAATTGCTCCTTGGGCAGGCCAGCATACCGCGGATCAAAATGCGGATGACGCGGATCATCCCATTCCAATGCCGGTGGAGGAACATCATAGGACCGTCTCCAGATTTTCACCTGAGCTTCACCATATTCCTTAGCAGTTTCAGCTTTATTGAGCCCTTGAAGGGCGCCATAATGGCGTTCATTAAGCTGCCAAGCATTTACCACCGGGATCCACTCCAGATCCATTTCTTGAAGGATGATCCAGAGAGTTCTGAAGGGCACGCTTTAGCACAGACGTGTAGGCTATATCAAACGAAAATTTGTTGTCGCGCATTAACTGGCCGGCTGTATGGGCTTCTGCCATTCCCTGTTCGGTCAGGCCTACATCGGTCCAGCCGGTAAACCGATTCTCAAGGTTCCAGGTACTTTGTCCATGTCGTACTAGGACAATCTTGTATTTACTTTCCATGTTCACCTCTTATACACACGATAAACCGCCAGGTTTATTCGCCCTGGCGGTTTATGATGTTGAAATCGACTAGCGAATGGCTTTCTCGGTGTCGGGATCGAACAGATGAACCTTATCCATGTTGAAAGCCACCTGGACTTTGTCGCCCATGCGGAACTCAGTCCGCGGGTCAACCCGTGCGACGATGTTATCCTGTCCAGCCAAAAGGTATAGGGAAATTTCGTTACCCATCAACTCGGTGACATCCACTTTGGCTTCGATAGGGGCCGAATGAATACCGGGCGGAACAAAGGCCGGGTTATAGACATCCTCAGGGCGGATGCCCATGACAACCGGTTTGTCAACATAGTTCTGATATGACTTCCGATCTAGCGTGACCGGAACTTTGAAAGCGCCGCCTTCTATCAACATGTGGTTGCCGTCTTTGCGCAATTTGGCTTTGAAGAAGTTCATTGCCGGTGAACCCATGAAACCAGCCACAAACATGTTATCCGGGCGATCATATAGCATTTGAGGGGTATCCAGTTGCAAAAGGACACCCTTGTTGATAACCGCAATACGGGTCGCCATGGTCATGGCTTCGATCTGGTCATGGGTCACATAGATAAAGGTGGTAGCCAGGCGCTGGTGCAGTTTGGTAATTTCTGAACGCATTGCACCACGCAATTTCGCATCCAGGTTCGATAGAGGTTCATCGAACAGGAACACCTTCGGTTCACGAACGATGGCACGTCCGAGGGCTACACGCTGGCGTTGGCCACCAGAGAGTTGGCGGGGCTTACGAGTGAGCATGTCTTGAATGCCCAGAATTTCGGCTGCTTCCTGTACACGGCGTTTAATATCCTGCTTGGGGGTCTTCCGCAACTTGAGGCCAAAGGCCATATTATCGTAGACCGACATATGCGGATATAGTGCGTAGGACTGGAACACCATTGCGATGTCCCGGTCTTTGGGAGGAACGTCGTTTACAACACGATCGCCGATCTTGACTTCGCCCTTGGTGATTTCTTCCAAGCCAGCAAGCATTCTCAGAGCGGTCGTCTTCCCGCAGCCCGAAGGTCCTACGAGGACGATGAATTCCTTGTCATCGATGTTGAGGTTAAGGTCGTTAACCGCGACGACATCACCGAATTCCTTGGTTACATGATCGTACATTACATTTGCCATTTGAGCCTCCGTTTCGAAAGAGTATAGTGGCTCAATTATACCAAAAGATAAACCGTTTGCAAACAAAGTTAACGTAATTTTAGAAGAAGCAGTAAAATGGTGTAATGAATGAAGATGTCACTCCTATCCGACAACAATACCTCGAGATCAAAAGGCAATATCCCGATACCATCCTGCTTTTCCGCCTCGGCGATTTTTACGAAACCTTCGACCAGGATGCTGAAATCACTTCACGCGAACTTGATATCGTTCTGACCTCGCGGCCCATCGGGAAAGGCCTGCGGGCTCCCCTGGCAGGTATTCCATATCATGCGATTGAAAATTATCTTTCACGTCTCATCGATAAAGGCTATCATGTCGCCATATGTGAGCAGGTCGGTGACCAGCCATCCAAAGGCATCTTCCCCCGCAAAGTGGTCCGGGTTGTCACACCTGGCACGATTATTGAGCCTGGCCTCCTTCAAGGTGATTCCAATAATTATCTTGCTTCGATAGTTCTCGAAGATGGTCGTGCCGGCATCGCTTACGCGGATATTACTACAGGTGAATTCGCTGTAGCCGAGATTGATTCGTCTTCGGATCTCTCTCCAGTTCGAGCGGAGTTAACTCGCCTTCTTCCAGCGGAAATCATCCACCCTGATAATCAAATTCTGCCGGATGGCATCCCGGGGCATTTAACACCCTTGCCAGCGTGGCGCTTTGAGCCGGGTAAATGCCAGGAAACCATACTCGCTCATTTCGGGGTATCCACTCTGGATGGCTTTGGACTGCAAGGGTTATCCCTGGCTATCCGCGCTGCAGGCGGAATCCTGCAATATATCAAAGAGACTGAGAGCGCCGCGCTGGCATTATTGACAGGTTTACGCGTTTATAGTTTAAACGAATTCATGACGCTTGATGCTGCCACACGTCGTAATCTCGAATTGACGGAGACTCTGCGGGGTGATATCAAAGGCTCTTTACTGGGAGCCCTCGACAATACGGTCAACCCGATGGGAAAGCGCCTTCTCCGCCAGTGGGTCAGCCAGCCTCTGCTGGATGTTAATCTCATCCGCCAACGACAGGATGGAGTGGAATTCTTCTTCACCCGGTCGATGGTCCGGGCCGAATTGCGTACTGCTCTAAAGCAATTGGCAGACCTGGAACGTCTTGCCAACCGGATCCTATCTGGACATGCCCAGCCGCGCGATCTGGTAGCTTTACGTGAAACATTGCAGCGCGTCCCTATGATCATCCAACTTTTCGCACAGAATAACACATCAGCCGCTTTACCGCTCGGAATGCTTGACCCATGTGCTGTTGAATTGACTTTGCTTCAAACAGCCATTGACGAGGACCCGCCTGCAACGCTCCAAAATACAGGCATTATCCGCCCTAATTTTTCAGCTGAATTGGATGGAGTGATTGAAGCTTCCCGCCACGCCCGCGAGTGGATTAACAACCTGGAACCGACCGAACGAGAGCGTACCGGGATCAAGTCGCTTAAGGTCGGTTACAACAAGGTTTTTGGTTACTTTATCGAAATATCGCACGCAAATACCGCAGCCGTCCCAGCGGAGTATATCCGCAAGCAAACTCTGGTAAATGCCGAGCGCTACATTACTCCAGAAATGAAGGAATACGAGACACTGGTCTTGAATGCAGAAGAACGGATCCGCGAAATTGAATTACGTTTATTTCGCGAAATTTGCACAAACCTGGCGAAATCTTCCATCAGATTACTTGATAGCGCTCACGCCCTGGCTGTACTGGATGTGCTTTCTTCTCTTGCTGAGACTGCTGCACTCGGAGGCTATATCCGTCCCGAAATCCGTGATGATGATGCACTTGATATTCGGGATGGACGCCATCCGGTGGTTGAGCATTCCATTCGTGATGGGAGATATGTCCCTAATGACACCACCTTTGAAAAAGGGGAATTGATCCGGGTTATCACCGGGCCCAACATGTCCGGTAAATCCACCTATTTAAGACAGGCGGCACTGATCGTTCTGATGGCACAAATGGGGTCATTTGTTCCGGTTACCTCTGCCAAAATCGGCCTGGTGGACCGTATCTTTACTCGGATTGGCGCTCAGGATGAGATTCACGCTGGCCAATCCACTTTCATGGTGGAGATGATCGAAGTGGCAAATATCTTGCACCATGCGACTTCACGCAGTTTGCTCATCCTGGATGAAATCGGTAGAGGAACCAGCACTTATGATGGCGTCTCGATTGCCTGGGCAGTAGTGGAATATCTCCATAATCACCCACAATTACGTTCGAAAACACTTTTTGCCACCCATTATCACGAATTGACACAGCTGGCAGATTTGCTACCCGGGGTACGTAACTACAATGTTGCCGTCACCGAAGCCGATGGTAACGTGGTGTTTCTTCATAAAATAATTCCAGGCGGGGCAGATCGGTCTTATGGCATTCATGTCGCGCAGTTGGCAGGCTTGCCCCGCCCGGTCATTCAACGGGCCACAGACATCATGGCAGAATTGGAGAAATCCTCAGGCCAGGCTGTACATATCAACCCTCATGCGGTTCAACAAATTGCCCTTTTTCCTGAGACGAACCCCCTGTTAGAGGAATTAAAGGGGTTGGATGTTAATTCCTTCTCCCCCATTGAGGCGTTGAATAAAATGTTTGAGTGGCAGAGAAAATATATAAAGAAATAAAGGTCTAATTGGCTATACGCAGTTTAATTATATATAATCAGGCCTCCTAAATTAGCAGGAGGCCTGATTTAATTAACCTAGAACTATTTTGCGGCTATGCTGGTTGTCTGGGCTTTGGAACGAAGTATTGCCCAAATCGTGGCAGCCAACAATATAACTGCAATGGCAACTACAACGAAATTAACACTTCCATCCGCGTTCTGGATCGGATATTTTACAATGATCGGTGCGGCGAGCAAACTGACCAGATTAGCTACCTTGATCATCGGATTAAGAGATGGGCCGGCGGTGTCTTTCATAGGATCGCCCACGGTGTCCCCTACTACGCCTGCTTTATGACGCTCGGAGCCTTTGCCGGTATTGGCCACAAGATCGCGGGGTTCATCCTCGATAGATTTCTTGGCATTATCCCAAGCGCCACCTGTATTAGACATCCACACTGCCAACAACTGGCCCGAAAGGATGATGCCTGCCAGGAAACCGCCGAGGGCTTCCACCTGTAGCACCAAGCCAATAACCAAAGGCATCAACACGGATATTGTCGCCAGAGGAATAAGTTCCTTTTGAGCCGAGGCGGTCGAAATACCGACCACCTCTGCATAATCGGGCTGCTTGGTGCCTTCCATAATGCCGGGGATCTTGAACTGACGGCGGACCTCTTCAACGATCTTGCCGGCCGCGCGACTGACCGCCCGGATGGAAAGGGAGGAGAATAGCCAGGGCAATGCACCCCCAAGCAGGAGACCAACAAATACCTTGGTATCAGACACCCGGATTGCGCTCATAACTGTCTGACCCAGTTGGGCCTGTACGCGACCTACATCGGCTATGTACGACCCAAACAGGCTCACCGCCGCGATCACTGCCGAAGCAATGGCAACGCCTTTCGTGATAGCCTTGGTCGTATTTCCAACCGCATCCAGGTCTGCCATGATCTGGCGGGCTTTCTTGGTTTCGTCATCATTCATATCATGCCAGGCCATCTCTCCTATCCCATTCGCATTATCAGAAATGGGGCCATAGGAATCCATCGCAACGTTGTTGCCGGTATGGCTGAGCATACCAATACCGATCATGGCAATGGCATAGAGGACGTATTTCGGATCGCCTGCGCCGCCGTAAAGCAAAAGCCCAAGAATAAAGCTGATTGCAATGACAAAAAGCGCCCACACGCTCGATTCCATACCCACTGACAGACCGGACAAAATCGTGGTGGCTGCGCCTGTGGAAGTGGATTTCACAATTTCCTTGACTGGAGCCTTCTTGGTGGAGGTGAAGTATGAAGTCAGCGGATTGAAGGCCACTGCTAGTCCGACACCGATGGCGGTCAGAGCTGCCAAGCGAAGATCATGAGCATACAACCAGGCGAGGAAGACCGAGATGGTAACAGTGAATACGCTCGATACTTCGTAAGAACGGAACATGGCCTCTTCGGCATCATGGGCTCGCAGGAATTTGAGAGGAAATTGTTCCCAAATCGGCACAGTGAAGGTACCCAACATAGAACTGATCACACCAACTGCTCGAATGAGCAGCGGGTATACGATCCATTTCAAATCACCTGTCAAAGCAACCAATGCCAGACCAAGGATTAAGCCTGAGACAATGGTAGTTTCATAAGACTCAAAGATATCTGCAGCCATGCCTGCGCAATCGCCGACGTTATCTCCGACCAGGTCGGCAATCACCGCAGCATTGCGCGGGTCATCTTCGGGGATATCCTTCTCAACCTTGCCGACCAGATCTGCGCCGACATCAGCAGCCTTGGTATAGATCCCACCACCCACGCGCATGAACAGCGCCAGCAAAGTACCACCGAAACCAAAGCCTAATAGGGCATCCGGGGCCGCTCTTCCGAATACCATGAAGATAATCGTGCCGCCCATCAGGCCTAGTCCATCGGTGAGCATGCCGGTGAATGTCCCGGCATAATAAGCAATTGAGAGAGACTCATTAAAACCACGGCGAGATGCTGATGCAACCCGCACATTCGCCTGTACGGCCATGCGCATCCCTAATTGGCCTACCATTAAGGAAAAAGAGGCTCCCATGATGAAAGCAATGGTACGGCCGATTGCAATTGCCAGGATCACACCCTGTGGTCCTAAAGCCTTAAATTCAACCTGGGCCTCCTGGCTGGGCGGAACTACATATACGCTCAAAAACATAACCACAGTCAAAACAGCGATGAGAGGCAGGATGGTCTTAAGTTGACGATTTAGGTAACTGTCCGCCCCAATGCGAATCGCATTCCATATTTCCTGCATTTTTGCGGTGCCCATGTCTTTCTTGAGCACAGTGCGGCGCAGCCATGCGGCATACGCCAGGCTTATGAAAGCAGCAGCAAGAACAAGTAATATGGCAATCTGCTCAAAATTACTAAGACCATGACGACTGCCGAGCCAAAGAATATTCATACAACCTCCATTTTTAATAATTTTTATAAGTTCGAGAAGTTAAAACTTTCAATAATGCCGTGCTATTTTACCACTTTAATTTTTCTATCTGCACTTAAGAAGAAAATCATAAAGCCGAAAAAAATAACACCCAAAATAGCATTAGGGTTTCATTAGAAAAATTAAAACCTATTGACTTGCTATGCCATTTTATTGTATAGTTTTCTCGGTAATTTAGGATTTTTATCGGCACCGCTGCCGAATGGCTGCTGTGCCGTTTATTTCGTACTTTTTTATTCCGTTACAAGGAGATCAAATGATCAGGACGGCAGGTCTCACGAAAGACTTTGGCTCCCGCAGGGCAATTGATAAATTGACCTTCGAGGCGAACCAAGGTGAAATTGTTGGATTCCTTGGCCTTAATGGCGCCGGAAAGACTACAACCATGCGGATCCTGGCGGGTTATATGCCCCCCACTTTCGGAACGGCCGAAATAGCCGGTTTCGATGTGGTTGAGGAATCAATTGAGGTCCGACGTAGGGTGGGATATTTGCCTGAGACCGTTCCGTTGTATCCCGACATGACTGTTTTCGAATATTTAAAATTCATGGGAGACTTGCGCCACCTTCCAGATGCCGAGGAAATGGTCGAGAATGTGCTCGAGATGGTCCAATTGGAAGCGCGTGCAGATGGTTACATCGGCAATTTGTCTAAAGGCATGCGCCAACGCGTGGGGCTGGCTCAGGCGCTGCTGCACAAGCCTGAAGTGCTGATACTGGATGAACCGACCATCGGACTCGACCCGGCCCAGGTCGTAGAAGTACGTAAAATCATCCGGGATGTAGGCAAAGAGAGGACGGTCCTTCTATCCACCCACATCTTGTCTGAAGCGCAACAAATATGCGACCGTGTTCTTATAATAAATAAAGGCCGGATCGTTGCTGAAGATTCGCCTGAAAACTTGCAGGCCCGTCTTGTGGGGGCAGAACGATCTATCTTAAGGGTCAAGGGTGATGGGGAAGAACTGGTATCCCAGATCGCTAAGATCGCAGGTGTACAAGATGTAAAAGTTTGCCCTGACGGCGCCCTTGAGTTCCAATTTGCCCCTGGTAAAGATGTACGCCCGGAAGTAGCCAAAATGGTTATTCAATCAGGGTATGACTTACTGGAACTCAGCCCGGTTGAATTGAGTCTCGAAGAGATTTTCCTGGAGCTGACCCGCGAAGGCAACTCATCCAAGAAGGAACGGTAAATTATGCGCAACGTTTGGACTATTGCACGGCGGGAATACAAGTTGTACTTCATTAGCCCGGTCGCCTACATCGTGGCGTTATTAATTCTTTTGATAACAGGGATATTTTTTGTTTTAGTCGTCTATCTAGCCGAACAGGCTTCCTTTACCACAGGCGCTTCTACTCCACCAGGCACCGACTCGATCATGAACATTATTGCCTATTTGTTTTTATTGGCACTCCCCGCCCTGACCATGCGTTTAATGGCGGATGAACATCGTAACGGTACTCTGGAACTATTACTGACGTATCCACTCCATGATTGGGAATTAGTGGTTGGCAAATGGTTGGGATCATTCCTCTTCATTCTTTCAGTAATAGCCGTTACCCTTATTTACCCTTTGGCACTCAATAAAATGGTCACTCCTGGTATTGATCAGGGCCTTATGCTCGCCAATTACATCGGCATTATTCTGGTTGCAGCCGCGTTCCTATCCATTGGCACGGCAGTTTCATCTCTTTTCAACAACCAATTCGCTGCTTTTTTTGCTACCTTGGCGATCCTGTTTTTCCTCTGGTGGGTGATAGGCTGGCCTGCTGCGGTTATGCAAAATGGCGGTGGCATTTTTAATTATCTAAGCATGAGTTCACATTTTTATAATTCACTATTGCTGGGGAGTGTTGCCCTGTCTGACATTATTTATTATGTCAGCCTGACTGCATTTGGCCTTTTCCTGGGAACAGTAGCGGTGGAAATACGAAGGTGGAAATAATGGCTAAAAAGTCGAACTCTTCAAAGAATTGGTCTGTTGGGAGGCTGGCACCCGCAGGCCTGTGGCTCACAGGCGCAGGCGCTTTGGCAACCTTCGCCGTCCTTGTAATAAAACTTCTTTCTTTTATTGGTCTGTACACAATTACCAACTCAAAGCTGCTTAACTTGCTGCTATGGATCTTTCTAGGGGTGGTAGTGGTAGGGCTGGCCCTTTATTCGCTACTTGATCCCAAAAGGGTAAGAAATTTCCTCACAGGCAGGCAAGCTCGCCACGGCAGCAACGCCATTATCATGCTGGTTGCCTTCATCCTTATCCTCGTAGTGGTAAACGTAATCGTATATCAGAATCCTACCCAATGGGACTGGACTGAAAGCAAACAAAACAGCCTCTCCCCTGAAACTATAAGCGCCCTTAAAGCTCTTCCCCAACCTGTTCACGCCATCGGTTTTTTTACGTCTCGTATTTCCAAAAGTGAAACTCAAACCCTCCTAAATAATGCCAAGGCAAAGAGCAATGGCAAATTTACCTTTGAATTTGTCGACCCGGAAAGTAACCCTGTAAAAGCTGAACAATATAAAGTATCACAAGACGGTACTGTTGTTCTGATCATGAATGGACACCAGGAATTGTTTACGACAGCTACTGAACAAAATTTTACGAATTCATTAGTCCGACTGATGAATCCTGGTGAACGGACTGTTTATTTCCTGACCGGGCACGGCGAGCATAACTCACAAACTGCAGGCGAAAAATCCTATACCCGCGCTCGAACCGTGCTTGAATCAAAGAATTACACCGTAAAAACACTGAACTTGCTAGCCCAGAATAAAGTCCCTGATGACGCCCTTGCAGTCATTATTAATGGACCAACCCAACCGATCACCGCAGAAGAATTGTCCCTCTTGAAAGATTATGTCTCGAAAGGCGGATCAATCGTAGTACTTGAAGATCCAGTCCTTACGGCAAATTCGACGAATACATCTGACCCGTTACTTGATTACCTGGCTACTACATGGGATATTAAAGTGGATAATAATCTGGTGATCGACCCAAGTTCGAACCAAGTCATTATAGCCGTCGAAAATACGTACGGATCTCACGCCATCACCGATAGTTTGATGAGCCAGAATTTGGTTGCTTTCTTCCCAACTGCCCGTAGCCTGACCCTGGAAACAACTAATCAGGAAGTGAAAACAACTGCATTGGTAAAAACTATCGATCGCGCTTGGGGAGAAACCGACTTTACTGCATTACAAAACAATCAGGTATCTTTTGATGCCAGTGTTGATATGGCTGGTCCCATAACGATCGCGGCAGCAGCTGAAGCTAACTCTGGAAAGGGTCGGGTGGTCGTTGTCGGCGATTCTGATTTTGCCAGCGATGCCTATTTTGACCAATACGGCAACTCCGATATGTTTATAAATTCTGTTGATTGGGCCGCCGGCCAGGAGAGCATGATCAGCCTGACAACCAAACAACCAATTGCCCGTCAGATGCGACCTCTATCAAGCCTTACTGTGTTGCTGCTCGCATTTGCTTTCATCATATTAGTACCCGGAATGATTGTCGGCGGCGGTGTGGCTTCCTGGTTGGTGAGGCGGTCAAGAGGATAGACCAATGATCAAACGCCCAACCTGGATTCTACTCGCTATATTAGCCCTGGTGGTCGGATCTTATTTTATTATTAAGAACCGCCCTTCAAAGCCAAGCCAATCAACTCCGACAACACAAGGGAACACATATTTATTCACTTCAGCAGATGGAACTCTACAAAGTCTCCAAATTTCGAATGCTCAAGGGAATAAGGTACGGATACAACGTGACCCGAATAAGATCTGGGTGATAACGTCTCCCAGCAATGCCGAAGCCGATCAAGGTCTGGCCACCGCCGCAGAGACCCAAGTAGGTGCTCTTCGAATTGTGACCGCCCTCGATACATCTCCTGATTTGAGTGCCATTCAATTAGCAACGCCGGCTGATTTCATTGAGGTGGTTTTTAGCACCGGTGTTCAACACAAACTCGACGTCGGAGGATTGACCCCGACCAGCAGTGGGTATTATGTTCGTTTCGATACCGGCAAAGTTTATGTAATTAGTAAAGATGGAATCGAAGCCATCCTAAATCTACTCAAATCACCTCCCTACCCACCTACAGCTACCCCACCACCGTCAGACACGCCATCCACTGAAACTGCTGCACCGACTCCCTAGTTGGGTCTTGCTTTTCAACTTAAAAAAGAGTATTCTGATTTAAGAATTAGGACATTTACAAAAAATAAATGCGTAAGGAAATATAAATGGAAAACCCTTTATTGCTTGAGGAGGACGAAGAATATTCAGCCATTGCTCGGCTGATTGAACTTGGGCGGCAGAAAACCTACGTCACGATTGACGATATTCTGCACTTCTTTCCCGAAGCTGAACAGGATGTCGAACAATTGGAGGAGGCTTTTGCCGCTTTGTTGAGTGCAGGCGTTGCCTTTGTAGAGGATACTCCAACAATAGAGCCTCCCGAAGATGAACTGGTTGCCGCAGAAGAGAGTGAAGCCGAACCGGAGCCGGAACTATCCCTCGACGATTACCTTGCTAATATTGATACTGATGACACAATCGGCCTGTACCTTAAGGAAGTCAGTCGTGTTCCCCTCCTCACTGCAACGGAAGAAGTGGAACTTGCCCAGCGGATCGAACGCGGACGCATGGCTCGTGAAGAACTCGCCCGCGGTAATGTCAGCTCCCGCCGCCGCGTAGAACTACGCAAACTAATCGAAGATGGCTGGTCTGCCCGTGAACATCTCATCACCGCCAATTCCCGCTTGGTAATAAGTGTCGCCAAGAAATATATGGGCCGAGGAGTGCCGTTCCTCGATCTTATTCAAGAAGGCAACATCGGCTTGATCCGGGCAACAAAAAAGTTTGATTACCGCAGGGGCCACAAATTTAGTACATATGCGACCTGGTGGATCCGCCAGGCTGTAACTCGCGCTATTGCTGACCAGGGT
This sequence comes from uncultured Chloroflexia bacterium, assembly GCA_963831885.1. Classification (GTDB taxonomy): domain Bacteria; phylum Chloroflexota; class Anaerolineae; order Anaerolineales; family Villigracilaceae; genus UBA877. The sequence continues at coordinate 108,527 of CAWHSJ010000012.1, forward strand.
CGTACAATCCGCGTCCCGGTCCATATGGGGGATCAAATCAACAAATTATTGCGCGTCCAACACCAGCTGACTCAACGCCTGGGTCGTGAACCATCCGTGGAAGAATTAGCAAATGCCCTGGAAGTACCACCCAAAAAAGTGGAAAACATGATCCAGGTTGCCCGCCGGCCGCTTTCGTTGGAAACACCGACTGATGATGAAGAAGACTCGGTCCTTGGTGATTTTATCGAAGACGACGAAGCCGCTCCGCCTGACGACACCGCAACCTATAACTTATTGCGCGAGCATCTGGGCGAAGTCTTGAATGGATTACCGCCGCGCGAAGTCCGCATTTTGCAACTGCGCTATGGCCTGCTTGACGGTCAAGCATATACATTGGAAGAAGTGGGCCGGAAGATGGGTGTAACCCGTGAGCGGGTCCGCCAAATCGAGGCTCAGGCATTGAGCCGGTTGAGGCACCCCTCCATTCGCCGAAAACTGCGTGATTATTTAGGCGAGTAGCCAAGGGTAAAACTAACGAAAGAGGCAGCCAGTTGGCTGCCTCTTTCGTGTAAAATAAAACCATGCGAATGACCGTCCGGCAGCTTTTCACCGTCCTTCTGTTCATCGGATTGTTCCTGATGACCCTCCGCCCCATCGCCGACCCAGACTTCTGGTGGCATCTGCGGACCGGGCAATTAATCAGTCAAACGGGGTCCATCCCCCATTCCGATCCATTTTCATTTACCAACAATGGCAAGCCGTGGATTGCTCATGAATGGCTCTCCGAATTATTTTTCTATGGACTTTATAGGATCGGCAGTTATGCCGCACTTATTTTAACCTTCTCAACGATCATTACAGCCTCGTTTCTATTTGCCTATTTGCGCTGCCCAGCAGAGACACGACCTTACATTGCCGGATTCGCCCTTTTCCTGGGGGCTATCGCCACGGCCCCAACCTGGGGTGTGAGGCCGCAAATGATCTCGCTTTTTATAACCAGCTTGTTCTTATATTTGCTTGATCGCTACCGGAAAGAAAACAATCTCAAATATGTTCTTTTGCTTCCGCTGATAACTTTGGTCTGGGTAAATGTGCATGCTGGATATTTCCTGGGATTGGCGGTTGTAGGGCTCTACATTATCGGTGGATTGTTGGAGATCCTTAGGGCCGTAGTTTTCAAGCCTGAAGGGATCGCCCCACCTTCTATAAAATCCATGGTAATCTTGTGTTCTATTCTTGGAGCATGTCTACTGACAACTCTCATCAACCCAAACGGCATCAAAATAATCTTCTACCCGTTCCAAACACTTACAAGCCCCTCAATGCAACAGCTCATACAAGAGTGGTTTTCGCCAGATTTCCATCTGCTTCAATGGCAGCCTTTAGCATGGATGATCCTGTTGCTTATTGGCGTTGGTATGATCGGGAAGAAATCCATCTCGATAACCAACATTTTGTTGACATTGATCCTGGGGTATGCGGCTCTGCGCTCCATGCGTAATATCCCACTATTTGTAATTGTAGCAATTCCGGTATTGGCAGAGCAAACAGGATCGATCATAAAGATCCGCTCGACGGCGTCATCCCCAAGCCGCTTATTCAAGTGGATCAGCCCTGTTCTATTAACCTGTTTTATTTTGATTACCAGCTTGAGATTTGTTCAAGTCAATCAAGAGCAAGCAAGTACCGAAGCCCGTTCATTCCCTAAAACCGCTGTAGATTGGATCCTAAAAAACAAAGCTCAATCAAACCTGTACAACGCTTATGGATGGGGCGGGTACCTTATCTGGCGACTCTATCCAACATATTCAGTCTATATCGATGGTCGAGCTGACGTTTATGGGGATACTTTTATTTTCAACTTCATGAGTCTCCAGAATGCTGAACCCGGTTGGGAGAATAGATTTGACAGTCAAAGTGTCAAAACTGTTCTAATTGAACCTCATACACCTCTGGCCAATTTATTGCGGGAATCCGTTCATTGGAAAATTGCCTTCGAAGATAATCTAAGCATCATTTTCGTTCATGATTGAAATAGTAAGAGTAAAAAATGGCAGCCATTTCTGGCTGCCATTTTTGTGACAAAGTGATTAAAGCTGTTTTACTGCAGCAATTACTTCTTCGCTGTGCTCTGCCGGCCGGACATTCTCGAACACTTTCGCGATCCGCCCATTAGCGTCGATCAGAAATGTAGTACGCATTATTCCCTCATACTCGCGTCCCATGAACTTCTTCGGCCCCCAAACTCCATATTGATCGCTAATCTTGTGCCCGTCATCAGCCAGTAAGAGAAATGGCAAGGAAAATTTCTTTTTAAATTTTGCGTGAGATTCCGGGGAATCCGGGCTAACTCCTAAAATCACAACATCGGCATTCACATACGCACTGTAATCATCGCGAAAATTGCAAGCTTCCGTTGTACAACCAGGAGTATCATCCTTGGGATAAAAGTACAACACTACCGGTCTTCCACGAAAATCAGCCAGTCGACGAATGATGTTATTTTCATCCGCTAACGAAAATTCTGGTGCTTGAATTCCGGATGTAATCGGCATATCTATCTCCTGTAATCTTAGACAATTATTAGTTAAATTATAATAAACAAAGTGATAGTTGACCAGCAAACTATCACTTTGTTTTACATAACTCTTATGTTACTAGAGGATAATGCCGGCTTTTTTCAATGCAACTTCAAGGATATCAACCATCACCGGCTTTAATACAACAGAACTGGCGCCATCTTTTTGCGCACGTTTGGCAGTTTCCGGTTGGTCATCAGAAGTAACGATGATTACTGGTATACCTGCCAAACGAGGTTCGCGGCGTAAATAAGCCAGCACCTCAAAGCCATTCACTCCGGGCATATTGATATCCAGGAAGACGATATTAGGGGTCAACTCGCCGAGTATTGCCATGGCTGCACTTGGGCCAAGTGCAAGGCGGGCAGAGATATCCCATATTCCTAGCATTTGGATCAGCGCTTCGGCTGTCTGTTTGTTATCGTCAATGACCAGTGCAACACTCATCTTCCACCTCCAAGATTCCCTTTGTTAGTCAATTATACCGTGAACAGCGTTGATAATAATCACATAAAGTAAAGATCATAGAAAGTGATGGCGGCTTGTTGATTTTCCAAACTTGAAAAGGAAGATTAACGTATCCAGAAGGTGAAAGCAAGCAAATAAGCCGATAACCCAAATGTAACAAGGGCCAGGTTGGTAATAAAATTCCACATTGTTCGGCCGCCCAGGGATATCCGCTGCAACCAGATGATTTGTAAGGCCGCAAAAGGTAAAACGACGAAGACAGGCCAAACTAATCCCCAGGGGAAACCGAAGAAAGGTGCAATAGCGAAAAATAAAAAGGCTGCCAGTATCAAAATGTGATGCACAGGAATGGCACGCTGCCAGGTCACCCGCGTAAGCAAGGAGTGATGGCCGAGTTTCCGATCAATTGCATAAGTTGGAAAATCGCCAACGAGGAAATAAGCCAGTGCCAATAAAGATAGTGGAAAGGTTGTAAAAGTTAAAAGCCGATGGAATTCTCCGGATTGAAGCAGAAAAGCCAGGGTCGGCAGCAAGGTACCCAAATAAATCGCCAGGACCAATTCGCCAAACCCCATATCAGCCAGGCGCATGGGGGGGAGAGCATAAGCAACGATGAATATTACTATCACACCAAAGAGAAACCCGGCTGGAACATTCAGATGCCCCGCCACAAGCAAACTAATTACAATCGCCCCGCTTAATGTCAAGGATGCATAGGAAGCTTGTAATAAATCTACCCTGAAATGCTCGCGTTCACGCGGCGTTTCACCGGCTACAAGGGGCATCGAAGGCAAGTGGAAATATTCCACCAACCAGGCAGAAGCCGCCTGGATTGATAAAACTGCCAAAAATCCCAAACCGAAAACCGCTGCATTAATTGAATGGCCAAGGTAGTGTGAGATTCCCGCACCCAGAGTATAGGTCAATGCAGCCAGAATGAGATGGATTGGATGGGAAATCCTTAGAAGCTTTCGAAAGGTGATCATATACACCAAAAATAGCAGAATATCAGATCAAGGAATAACCACTATCCAAAACAATAGTCTGTCCAGTCACAGAATCATTATGCATCAAATAAACAAGTGCAGAGCAGATCTCATCTGGTGCTGTTGGCCGCTTAAGTGGAAGACGGCTTACAAGTTTGTGCCATTCTGCATCTGATATATTTTCTGATGGTAAAACCAATCCAGGCGCAATTGCATTAACACGAATCTTCGGCGCCAAGGATTTTGCCAGAACATGGGTCAACGTTTCCAATCCTTTTTTACTGACAGAATATGGCATAAAACCTGTCCATGCCTTGCCAGCGCCAGCATCGGTGATATTTACGATCAACCCACCATCTTTCATACGTTCTGCGGCCTGCCTGGATATAAGGAATGGTGCACGTAAATTTAGCGCCATCGTTGCATCCCAATCTTCAACAGAAAGTGTCTGAATATCTGCCCTCTGCATGACCGCAGCAGAATTGACAAGGATTCGTAATTGGTGGTCAAGCGAATCGAGATATGAAAATAGGGAGTCAATATCGCCAGTTTTGGTAAGATCAGCTTGCACAGGATATACCGGCACGCCTATTTCTTTTATTTCTTTTTCAGTAACAGCAGCCTCTTTCTCCGAATGGTTGTAATGTAGCAATATGGCATATCCTAGGTGCGCCAGTGTTATTGCCAACTCGCGGCCTATTCGACGCGCCGCGCCGGTCACCAAGGCAAGGGATGGTTTCATCTCCTCCATGGCTATGTTTTACCACAAAATGGTGATAAATGATTTATTTTGGAAGAATAGGGATGGATTGATATGAAAAAAGGTTACTTGCGAAAATAATTCGTAGCAAAAAACCAGACATTTGCAGGCCGCTCAGCCAAACGGCGCATATAATAAGCGTACCACTGGGTACCATAAGGGACATAGATCCGTACGGGGTAGCCTTCCCGTGCGCATTGCTCCTGTAAATCACGGCGAATACCATACAGCATTTGGAACTCAATTGTTTCCTTGGGCAAACCCAATTTCCCCGCCTCTTCTTTTACCCTGGCTATTCGTTTTGCATCATGCGTGGCGATCGCCGGGATGGGAGGAATACGACCATCCGCGCTTAAGGGCGAAGCACTCTTAACTTGAGCATGTTCGATCATCAGCTTGGCAAGAAGATCGAAATTGGCATCGACATCAATTTTTTTTGGAAAGGCCAGGTTGGGCGGTTCTTTATAGGCGCCTTTCACCAGCCTGATGTGCGTATCATCTGCAAGCAATGCCCGGATATCTGTCTCCGACCGGAATAGATATGATTGAATGACCAGACCAGTATTATCATACCCTTTGGCATACATCTTCCGATACATACCGACGGTCTTTTCAGTATATGGAGTATCCTCCATATCGATTCGAACGAAGTTCTTGTGCTGACGCGCACTTGCGAGAATTTTTTCAAGGTTCGTCTCGCATAGGTTTTCATCCAGTGCAAGGCCGATTTGGGTTAATTTGATGGAAACATTCGCATGTAAATTTGTTCGATCAACCTGGCCGAGCAATTCCAAAATATCATCCGTTGCATTAATAGCTTCTTCAATACTGGTCGTGCTCTCCCCCAGATGATCCAGGGTAACATTGATTCCCTTTTCATTCAGTTCCTGAACGATCCTGAGTGCATCCTGAATTGTATCTCCCGCAACAAATCGACTGGCAGCTTTCCATGCATATTTCCAACGGGTGACAAGCCGTTTTGCCCAACTAGCCGAAGAGAGATAGATCAGAAATGATCGAAACATATTGTATGACAACCTCGATCAATTCTAGCACATCTGCGCGATACGAGTGTGTTATACTTTTTACCCATTAGGCGTGATAAACGTCACTAAAATTTTTCCGTGGAGGCATTGTGAGAATACGCGGTTCATCTTTTCTTATACTACGCGGAATCTCCCTGGTTTTCATTTTACTGGCTGCCCTGCTGTTAGTCTTTCAGATGGTTCAATACAGTGTGTCCCGCTCCAATTACCCGCCTGACATGACCATAGGCGGAGTACCTGTCGGAGGGGTGGACCCTCAAGCAGCTGCACAGAGGCTCTTCCAAGTATATACGACTCCCGTTGAAATCCATTACGGCAATGCGATTATAGACCTCGACCCGAATCTGATAGGCTTCCAGCTAAATACGGATAGCATGCTGGCGGCCGCTGACTTGCAGCGTACAGGTGCAGCCTTCTGGGGGGGATATTGGGATTATCTATGGAATCGCCGCTCCTCAGCAAGCCAAATCCCTTTGGTGGCAACATACTCCGAAGAACGCTTGCGCATTTATTTACAAAATGAGATTTCCTCACGTTATGACAAACCGCCAATACCGGCTCAACCTATTCCAGGAACCGTGAATTTCACTGCGGGTACTCCGGGTCAGGCTTTGGATATAGAGAGCGCTGTCGCCTTGATTGAAAACTCCATGAAATCTCCTGATCATCGTGTAGTAAATCTTACTTCCCAGCATATTGCCGCGGGACGACCTTCGCTGGGAATGTTGGAGATTTTACTGAAGCAGATAATTGATCAAAGTAATTTCGGCGGGATTGTTGACCTTTATTTTCACGATCTACAAACAGTTGAAGAAATGCATTTCGCTTATCAGAGCGGGCAAGATTTACCGACTATTCCTGATATAGCCTTCACTGCATCTAGTACTATCAAAATCCCCATCATGGTCTCCGTTTTTCGTAACGCGAACAGCCATATTGATGAAACTCTTGATGGGGAATTAAAGGATATGATCGCACAATCGAACAACAATGCCTCCGACAGTCTAATGCAGTGGCTGGATAAAAATCGAGGGCCGCTCGTGGTTAGCGATACGATGAAAAAATTAGGCCTTGAAAACACATTTATAAATGGATATTTCTACCCAGGGGCTGTGGTGTTACAACTATTCAAAACGCCGGCGAATTCTCGGACTGACCTGGATACCAACCCGGATGTCTATAGTCAGACGACCCCATCAGATATGGGAATGCTCCTCCAAGATATTTATATGTGCTCGCAGACTGGTGGCGGATCTCTGGTAGCTGTTTTTCCTGGCCAAATAGACCAGGCTGCCTGCCAAAAAATGATCCAATATTTACAGGAAGATAAATTAGGCGCCCTCATTCAAGGTGGCGTCCCCGAAGGGACAATTGTTGCACACAAACACGGATGGGATATTGATCTAACCCAATATAGCGATGCAGGAATTGTTTACAGCCCCGGTGGTAATTATGTCCTGACGATTTACGTTTACAATCCGGGCGGCGGAAATTGGACTGTCATAGCGCCCTTATATGCCCAACTTTCGCGTGCAACCTACAACTATTTTAACCTACCATTACAATGAAAATAACGGCCTGCCTTCCAGAAATTGGCAGGCCGTTCGATAAAATCGTGTCTCTAGACACAGTAATCAGTATATAATCATTACATGAGCCAGACACTGAGTCTATACCGCCTCCAACAAATTGACAGCCAGATCGACCGCGCAAAGCTCCGCTTGCAAGCCATTCAGAAGACATTGGAGAATGACGCAGACCTCCAACTGGCTACAGAAGAAACCCGGCTTTCTGAATCAGCTTTTGCCTCTGCAGAACGTAACCTCAACCAGGCCGAAACAGAAGTTCAGAACCTCCATATAAAAATCGAGCAAATAGAAGCAAGCCTTTATAGCAGGGCCTCACATACCCCAAAAGAATTACAAGACCTGCAAAATGATCTTTCCGCTTTAAAACGCCACCGGATAACTTTGGAAGATCAACAACTGGATGCCATGATCGCCTCTGAAAAAGCCGAGGCGGCTGTTCGCATATCACAGGAAAAATTACTGGCTGTTCAAAATCACCTGGGCAGCCAAAATCGGGGTCTAAATCAAGAACAAGAGACCCTCTTGAAAGAAATTGAGAAACTCTCTACTGAAAGAAACGCAGTCACAGTACCAATACCATCCAAGGCTATCGAACTCTATGACCAATTAAGGCAACAAAAGCGTGGTCTGGCAATAGCAACTATCAGCGATAATTCCTGCGATGCTTGCGGTTCCACCCTTAGTCCTGCGCAAATGCAATCTGCTCATTCTTCCAGTCAAATGGCTCTTTGCCCTTCATGTGGGCGCATTCTTTATGGAAGCTAATTCCTGCAACAGGTGATGTATGCGCTTTAGATTTCCCCATATCGACAATTTCTCATTCTTGTTGGGGTTCATTCTTTCATCCCTTTTATGGTGGGTTTTGTCGATGCTGCGTCCGACATTCCAACAAATGCGCGAAAGTATACGCGCCAAACAAGCTGAGAAGAAAGAGAAAGCGAAATCAGTCAGTGCCATCGAAGAACGCTATAGACAGCAGGTATTGCTTCACGCTCAGGGCAACCATTTAGCAGCACCGCTTTTCTCGTTGGATGAAATTGTTATAGCGCCACAGCTGCTTGCTCCGCCCCCTCGAGTAGAACCCGACGCACCTCTTTATAATGAAGATATTGTCGATGCGACCATTCCATACTTACCAGCTTGGCCAGAATTAGCAGCCATCTTCAAAGCTCCCACTATTACTCTCTCCCTGGCACTTTCCGGGAATTCGGATATCGTTCTGGTGGGGCAGACAGGGATGGGCAAGACCGTAGCTTTGTCTTGTCTCGCATCTAATCTGGCACGAAGAAAAAATGAACCAGGACTACCCCTGGAGATTCTTCCCTTTTTCATCCACGTTGCTGACCTGGATCTACCGGTAAAAAAAGAAGAACCGCTTGAATCATTAATCGCTCATATTGCTGAAAAGTCTTCACTTCTTGACTCGCCACGCATTCCCAATTTTGTCCGTCAGACATTTTCGGAAGGCCGAGCCATCCTCCTCCTGGATGGAACAGACGAGCTTACTCCTGATGGTTTGAAAAATGTAGTTGACTTCATCCGAACGGTCAAGCGCACATATCCAAAAACGCGCATGGTAACCACCGCATCCACTGAATATTTAGACGGACTGGTATCCCTCAATTTTATACCATTTTCACTGGCGGCATGGAATGCAAATCAAAAAGTGGAATTCATTCAAAAGTGGGGCGAACTGTGGGCCCAATATGTAGCTCCGGAACGCTGGGCTCAAATCAGTGAACAAGTGGATCCATTAATAGTAACCGGTTGGCTAGGCTCAGACACGAACATCTTGACACCACTGGAGACAACTCTCAAAGTTTGGGGGGCCTACGCAGGTGATTCACGCGGACCGAATACGGTTGATCTAATCGAGACTCACTTGCGGCGAATTTCACCGCAGAACACGCCACGCGAAGCAGAGGAAATGTTGGCACTACAAGTCAGTCTTGCGGCACAGCCGATCTTTAATCCGCACGAGGCGCGCGAATGGATCAAATCATTCGAACCAGCTGAAATCGAACCGGCACCGGAAGCAACAGCAGTCGAAGACACCAAAATTAAAAAGTCTGCCAAACAGGAGAAATCAGTTGCACCGTCGTTGGGTCTTCTCAGTAAGATGGCCGATAGCGGTTTGCTTACCCAGCATCGAAATAACCGAATGCGGTTCGCCCACCCGATCTTTTTTGGTTATCTGGCAGGCAAAGCCCTGGTTAACCATAAATCCGAGACCGTTCTCCAACAACCTCCCTGGATAGGCAAATATCTGGCAATGCAATTCCTTGCAGCCCAGGGGGACGCCTCCGCGCTGGCAAATAGCTTGCTATCTCAAATGGATAAACCTCTTTCGCGCAACTTGTTCATTTTAGCACGTTGGCTAAGGGATTCGTCTCATCAGACCCCCTGGCGTGGACAGCTTATGGCAAAATTGGCAGAGCTAATACAAGAAAATGGTCAGCCATTAGGCCTAAGGGGCCAGGCAATCGCCGCTTTCGTCCAGAGCGGAGATGTTAGTTCCGCCATATTGTTCAGGCAACTTCTCAAAGAACAAGACCCCGAGATCTTACAAATAGCCGCTATTGGAAGCGGTGCAGTACAAGATGTAAAGTCAATAGACTCGCTTTCCGGTCTCCTGAATAATTCAAGCCCAATCGTCCGTCGCGCCGCCCTGTTGGCGCTGGTCACGATTGGAACGACAGCTTCAATGGATATTGTAGCCAATGCCTTGCTGCATGGGGACGAAAACCTACGGCGGAGTGCTGCAGAAGCCATGGCAAATCATCCCAAAGAAGGTCACGCCATGCTTAAAGAGGCTGCGGCAATGAAAGACGATTTAATGGTACGGCGGGCAGCTGCTTATGGTCTTGGTCGTATCAACGAGCCTTGGGCTGAAGAAACGCTCAATAATCTGCAGGTATTGGATGATCAATGGGTGGTACGTAATGCCGCTTCGGAAGTAATCGAAGAACGACAAAAACCTGACCTGCACGTCCCCAAGCGCCTTCCACCGCCATCCGAATCACCATGGCTGATTGCATTCGCCGGCAAACAGGGGCTAGGCATATCACCAGAAAAACCTGCTACCGATGTATTGCTCCAGGCGCTGAAGTCAGGGGAAGAAGATGAACGTCTGGCATCGTTAACATATCTGCGCTTGATGCCAAATGAAGGTGTCTTCGGTGCTTTATTTCAAGCTATGTATGCTGGCGATTCAACCCTTCGTGAATATGTCTTTCAGACTTTAACGGAGATGGCGGCCCGCGGGGTGGATTTGCCAGATCCGGTCCAGTTCGGAGTTGGGCATTAATGCTAATCACGCACGCAAACGTCATCAACTGGGGAAATCCCAATAATATCCTTGAGGATCATGCAATCTATATAGAAGATGGGGTGATTCTGGAAGTAGGATTTTCCGGTGAGCTCATCAAAAGGTTCCCGGACACCACACCAGTCGATGCAGATGGGCAATTCGTTTTGCCGGGGAATATTTGTGCCCATACCCATTTCTATGGAGCCTTCGCGCGCGGCCTGGCCATCCCGGCTTCCGCGCCTCGTGATCTTCTGGAGATTTTAAAGAAACTATGGTGGCCTCTGGATAAAGCCCTAACCCTTGAAGATGTTCGTTATTCGGCTCTCGTCTGCCTGATAGATGCGATCCGTCATGGAACAACTCTTCTGATCGATCATCATGCCTCTCCCAATGCCATCGATGGTTCATTGGACGTGATCGAAGAGGCTGTTGAACAGGCTGGTGTGCGCGCAGTCTTATGTTACGAAGTTTCTGATCGGGATGGTCCGGAAAAAGCCAGGGCTGGTATCAAAGAAAACCAGCGTTTTATCGATAAGAAAAGGGGCGAGGCCAATCAAGTTTCAAATGTTGCCGCTACTTTTGGGCTACATGCATCCCTGACACTTTCGGATTCCACATTTGACGAGTGTAAAGAAGCAAACGGGGACGGAGGGTTCCACATCCATGTCGCAGAGGGAGATGCCGACCAGGTCGACAGCATGGCCAAGTCCGGGATGCGGGTCGTTAACCGGCTCCATGCCCATGGTATCCTTGGACCACTCTCCATCATGGCTCATTGCGTGAGGGTGGATGAGCGCGAAATTAATCTCCTGGCAGAAACTAAATCCTGGGTAACCCACCAGCCACGTTCGAATATGAATAATGGTGTCGGTAATGCTCCCATTCAGAAAATGCTTCAGGCTGGGATTCCAGTTGGACTTGGAAATGACGGATTTTCAAATGCGATGTGGGAAGAATGGAAAGCGGCTTACCTGGTCCACAAGGCATGGTATCGTGATCCACGCAGTATGTCCGCCTTGGATGTTGCCCAAATGGCCATATATAATAATGCTGCGCTGGCAAGCATTTTCTTCCGGGATACGCCGGTGGGACAACTAATTCCCGGAGCGTCCGCAGACTTAATTTTCATAGATTACCATCCCTTCACACCACTGACCGTCGATAACCTACCCTGGCAGATCATATTCGGGTTTCATGAAAGCATGGTCACGGCAACAATGGTAAGAGGGAAATTCCTGATGAAAAATCGGCAATTGTTGACAATGGATGAAAGCGAAATTAGCGCTAAAGCGAAAGAATTAGCAGTAAAAGTTTGGAAACGGTACAATAGTAGTTTTAATATTTCATAGTTTGAGACCATGGAGAATAAATGCGTGACCAACCGAAAATGTTATCAATTGCCATTCTGGGCGGGACCGGCAAAGAAGGGAAAGGTCTTGCTTATCGCTGGGCCAAGGCTGGATATCGAATTCTGATCGGCTCGCGATCGCCGGAAAAGGCAAGAATTGCTGCTATGGAATTGAAGGAGTTGGTTCCGGGAAAAACCGATATCGAGGGATTGGCAAATTTTGATGCCGCTCAGCAAGCTGATATTGTCGTTCTAACCGTTCCTTATACTGCGCATCGCGAAACATTGGAGGCTTCCAAAACCGCTCTGCAGGGCAAAATTCTGGTTGATGTTACCGTGCCACTCATGCCCCCAAAGGTGACAAAAGTCCAAATGCCTCCGGCAGGCAGTGCAGCTGAAGAAGCTCACGAAATTCTCGGGGAAAATGTCCAGGTTACATCTGCCTTCCAGAATATTTCACATGAACGTCTCTTGCACGATGAAGAGGTGGGGTGTGATGTTTTAGTAACCGGCACGAGTAAAGAGGCGCGCTTGGAGACCCTTCGACTGGTCACGGCGGCCGGCCTGACTGGTTGGGATGCCGGGCCAATTGAGAATTCGATGGTTGTGGAAGGTATGACCAGTGTATTGATTGGAATAAACAAGCAATACGGTTCAAAGAGTGCTGGCATAAAAATAGCAGGAGTTATATGACATTAACCTTTACTCCCCTACCCAAAATACCTTTGATCCATGCAGGTGATAACCTTCCCGATATCCTGCTCACTTCCATGCAAGCAGCTCGTGTTACACTGGAAGATGGGGACATTCTTGTTCTGGCACAAAAAATCGTATCAAAGGCCGAAGGCAGGTTGGTTAATTTGGCTACCGTAACACCTTCAAAAGAAGCGATTGAATTGGCTACGCGCAGCGATAAAGATCCTCGCCTTGTCGAACTGATTTTGCACGAAAGCCGGTCCGTCCTACGGGTACGCCCTGGTACCATTATTGTTGAACACCGACTCGGCTTCGTCTGTGCAAATGCCGGAATTGACCACTCCAATGTCGAGCCAGGAAACACACCGAAAAATTCAAAGAAAGATTTCGGAAGCCTTGCTGAAAATTGGGTCTTATTGCTTCCCGAGAATCCCGATCAATCCGCCCTCGAAATTCGCCGAAAGATCAAAATTGCCACCGGTAATCGCATCGGCGTTATGATTATCGATTCGCATGGGCGAGCCTGGCGGTTGGGCACTATTGGCATGGTTATTGGATTATCCGGCCTGCCCGGCCTGGTAGACAAGCGCGGCTGGCAGGACCTTTTTGGCTATAGACTGAAAATTACCGTTGTTGCCGCAGCGGATGAATTAGCCGCCGCCGCATCTTTAGTGATGGGCGAAGCAGCCGAAGGAACTCCTGCGGTTCATGTGCGTGGGTTCCCTTATCCACTTCGTGAAGGGTCGTTACAGGAATTACTTAGACCAAAAGAACAAGATTTGTTCCGCTAAAAGATTAAGCAACAGTTCTCAGCTGCTATCCGGTTTAGAATCTTACTGAATTTATGAATGGAATTGCTTCTCTGCTCGATCAACAAACCAACATTCGGGTTGAAAAACTTTGGCAGGAATTAGAGACCAGATGTGGCTTAACCGGTGCTAAAACCACACCTTTTCCACATCTCACCTGGCAAGTAACGGATGGTTATGATCAATCACGCATAGGATCAATCCTTCGGAATATTTCCGGGCGCACACAGCCGTTTATTATTCACAGTTTTGGCTTGGGAATCTTCACTGGAGAGAAACCCGTGCTGTACATCTCCATATTCAAGGAGGAATCTCTAATCAGGTTCCATCGAAAATTATGGGAGAGGACACAAAGATACGCCCAGGATCCCGCCATTTTTTATGCACCTGACCTATGGGTTCCGCATATTACCTTAGGCTTGAATGATGTAAATCGTGGTAACCTGAACTGTGCTCTACAATTACTGGTTTTCCAATCCTTCGAATGGGAAATTAAGATCGACAATCTGATTTATTTCAGCCAAATTGACAACCAGACTACAGATACACTTCATTTCAAATTTACTGACTGAGATTATGGACGCTTCGAAAAAGACTGGGTTTTGGGATTTTCTTGACAATCTCGTAAAGACCCATACTCTCGTAATAGACCGTCCGAGGGGATCGCAACACCCTCATTACTCAGACTTGGTCTATCCTCTGGATTATGGCTATCTAGAAGGAACCTCAGCGATAGACGGAGGTGGCATTGACGTGTGGCTCGGCACAGCTAAAAGGGATAGCCTTTCCAATTCTGTACCAAAGTTCATTCCTGCTCTTGTAATAACAGTTGATCTACATAAAAACGATGCTGAAATAAAAATTCTATTGGATTGTAGTGAGACAGAGATTCAAACCATCCTCGCTTGGCATAATAGCAAAATGATGCGAGCCCTTCTCGTCCGAAGACCCGCCTATCAGGAGACTATATGAGTATAATTCCCGCATCCCATCATGATTTATTAAAAGATGAAAAACGGGCGTTCGCCTTCCTGGGAACGCAAATGGCGACTGGTGCGCCTCAGGTAACGCCAGTATGGTTTAACATGGCTGGTGATTTTATTTTGGTCAACTCAGCCAAGGGACGGATTAAGGATAAGAATATGCGCGCACGACCTGTCGTTACATTGTGCATTTCTGATCCGGTCAATCCATATCGTTACTTACAAATAAACGGGCGGGTGGTCGAAATAACAGAGACGGGAGCAGATGCCCACATTGATGCCCTGTCGGGCAAGTATACCGGCAACTACATGTATCAGAACAGACAGCCAGGGATGATACGTGTTATCTATAAAATAAGACCTGAAAAGGTGGATGCCCACGGATGACAATCGATCTGCAAAAATTCTTGCGTACACGGAGGTCCATCCGTCACTTCCGCCTGGAGCCTGTCCCAGAATCGATCCTCAAGCAAATACTGGAAACTGCCACTTACGCACCCTCGGCGCATGATAAGCAACCATGGCGATTCGTTGTTCTGACAACCAGCGAGGCCAAATCGAGACTTGCAAAAGCCATCACCGGAAAATTCCTTCTCGATATGACCAAGGATGGCATTTCCACTGACAAGATCAGGGATCGCCTAGAACAGACAATCCGCCGGATAAATGAAGCCCCGGTAATTATTATCTTATGTCGAGATATCACGCAAATAAACTTCCAGCCAAACGCACCCAGCCAGCAAGCAGAAGAGACAATGGGCGTGCAATCTGTGGCCGTGGCAGGCTTGCAGCTCCTGTTGTCAGCTCATGCCGAGGGGCTGGGAGCGACCTGGATCTGCTGGCCACTTTTCGCGGCGGAAGAACTGTCCAAGGCCTTGGACCTCCCCTCCGATTGGAAACCACAAGGGATGGTCTTCCTCGGTTATCCAGATGAAGAACCTTCACCATCAAGTCGGAAACCCATCCAGGAAATTGTGCGTTACTTATGAAAATCCTTGCCATGGCCGGAGGAGTTGGCGGCGCAAAATTGGCCGATGGACTCGCCCAGATCCTTCCTCCCGAAGATTTAACCATTATTGTCAATACCGGTGATGATTTTGAGCATCTAGGTCTGTTCATCAGCCCGGATCTCGATACTGTTTGTTATACCTTGGCAGGCCTCGCAAATCCTGATACTGGATGGGGACGGAACGATGAGACATTCAAGGCACTCGACAGCATAAGGAACCTGGGCGGTCCGGATTGGTTTACCCTAGGCGACCAGGATTTGGGGACACATATCGAACGGACTCGCCGTTTAAAGGCAGGAGAATCACTCAGCCAGGTAACTGACTCATTTTGTCATTCATGGGGCGTCCTCCACCCAGTACTGCCTATGAGCGATCAGGCCGTCCGAACCATGGTGAATACACAGGAATTAGGTGAGCTGGCTTTCCAGGAATATTTTGTCCGCCTTCACTGTGAACCCAAAATCAAAGGTTTCCGATTTGCCGGCATTGAACACGCTTTTCCAGCCCCAGGTGTCCTCGAGGCTATCCAATTATCCGAAGCGATCATATTCTGTCCATCCAACCCCTGGGTTAGTATCGATCCGATCCTGGCTGTGGCTGGTATCCGGCTGAATATTGCACAAAAGCCCGTAATAGCCGTCTCCCCAATCATTGGTGGTAAAACAGTTAAGGGGCCGGCCGCAAAAATGAGCCTTGAATTGGGAATCCAACCCTCAGCTCTGGCCATTGCCCGCCATTATGGGGACCTGTTGTCCGGCTTCGTTTTGGATCTTGTGGATTCGAACTTGCTTAATGACTTTTCCATTCCTACTTATGCTACGAATACATTGATGAATAAACGGGCTGACCGGCGACGTTTGGCTGAAGATGTGCTACACTTGATTCAAGTGTTGTAGTGATTTTTTCTATAATTAAATAATCATATTTTTTAGTCTTCTATATCCTTATGATCCTAAATTCGAATGTAAGACCAACAGCGGCATGACCATTTGGGCAATTGTCCCTGTAAAACCATTGCGGCGTGGTAAATCACGTCTGGCTGGGTTGCTCTCGGAAGAACAGCGAACCCTTCTAAACCGCTACTTACTTGAACACACCCTGAAAATATTAAATGAGATTCCTGAGATCGAGCATACGCTGGTGGTAAGCCGCGATCCAGAGGCGTTGGCTCTGACCCGCAGCATGGGCGGACGCACTGTATTGGAAGATGGCGCCCCACAGTTCAATACAGCCATCAAACGGGCGACGATAGTGGCTCAGACCCAGGGAGCTCGCTCAGTGCTTATTTTGCCTGCCGACCTGCCCTTGATAAAATCCTACGATTTAAAAACAATCCTGAGGCGTGGCAAGAAAACGCCAGTTGTCGTGATTGCCCCCGACCGGCGTCTCGACGGCACTAACGCGTTGCTGGTCAACCCTGCGGGCCTCATCGAATACGGTTATGGTCCTGGCTCTTTTCAACGCCACAGTCAAAGTGCAACCGAGGCCGGCGCAAAGCTGATTATTATTCATTCCAAAAGACTTGGGCTCGATCTTGACCTGCCAGAGGACCTGGAATTACTCGGCGGATTGGAAAAATTAAAACTGGCATGAGGCACATCCGAGCTCACCGTAAAGGAGGTATTTAAAAATGAAAGACAGGATTGCGCTTTATTTACAAGATTCACACGACCTGCGAGATGGATTGGATTATGCCCGCTACGCAGAAGAGAAAGGCTTTGAAGCCGTCTGGCAAGCAGAATCACGCCTAGTCAGGGATGCCATTGTCCCTATGGCGGCTTATGCGGCTGTCACTGAAAGGATAAAGGTCGGGTCGGGTGTCATAAATAATTGGACCCGCAATATCGGCCTTCTGGCAGCTACATTTCTGACTTTGGATGACTTGGCTCCCAATCGCATTATCTGCGGTATCGGCGCGTGGTGGGACCCTTTAGCCCGCAATGTAGGTGTCGAGAGAAAAAAACCATTAACCGCGATGAAAGAAACCGTCCTCACTCTTCGCCGCTTGTTAAATATGGAACGTGTAACTTTCCATGGTGAATTCGTCAATGTCGAAGGTATTGAGCTGGATGTAGTGCATGGCCGGCGCGAACCCAGGAATGTTCCAATAATGATTGGAGCCACCGGCGATCAGATGATGGAACTGACCGGTGAGATAGCTGATGGTGCGGTACTAAACTATTGCGTTCCTCCTGAATACAATAATAATGCTCTGGAACTTCTCGCCAAAGGCGCAAAGAAAGCCGGACGGAACTACGACCAGATTGACCGCCCTCAGCTGGTTGTATGCTCGGTAGACTTTGACCATGACAAGGCCATTGAAACGACCAAAATGCTGCTCTGCCAATATCTGGCCCAACAGCCACATATCGCTAAAGCCAGTGGGGTTTCGAAGGAAATTATTGATAATATTCAGGCGATTCTGGGTTGGCCTGCCACCAGGGAACAGATCAATAAAGCCAAGCACCTGGTACCGGATGAGCTTGTGAATCGGATCACTGCTTCAGGCACTCCCGATGAAGCTCGTACCAAAGTTAATGAATACCGCAAGCACGGTGCGACCTGCCCGGTTTTATACGCCGCGGGAGGAAATGTTAAGCTTCTAATTGATACCTTCGCGCAGGCTTGACATGGCTGTAATCAGTAGTATTATTTCCCACTTGTGTCTGTAAAAAGGACTTACCTATGGCTCAGAATTTGGGTTCAAAAAATGGTGGTACTCCCGTTGATCAATTGCGAAAAGATTACGCCAGGCTATCGGCTCTATTTGACAATCAACCCGGCATAGTTCAACGATTCCTCGAAGCTCAAGCAAGACAGATTGCAGATGCTTATACTGAACGTGCGCATTCTGTTCGTTTTAGCTTGCCCGACCGTGTAACCCTCCCAGACAATGCAAATCCCGTACCTGTTCCTGGTACGGCTCGTGAACAACGAGTAGGCACGTTACAAGACCGGTTAGCCAGCCGCGATGTTCACGAAACGCTGCGTCGTCGCCTTACCGAACTGGATCAATCCGATGACAAGGCTGTTACGGCAAGTGCGGAATTGCTACGTTTTGCAACTGCGAATCATATGGTTCGTAACATGCTTCCTTCCGGAAGAAGCGTATCTTATATCGCTGAAGACGATGATGATATTCCCTCAATCCCTGAAAGCCAGGATATCGAGCCCGAATCGGCCATTACTGCATCAACAGACGCCATTGCTGAAGATATAAATTTAGAAGAAGGCCGCGGCAGCCTACAGGTACCTTACGTACCGGCCGCTCGGCGGTTCTATCTACCTCAATGGGTGGCTTTCGACGATCAGGATAGACTGATCGTAAATACCGTTGGCGAAGCGGAAGCGCATATAGCTTCCATGCAACGATTCCTGAATATTCTATTTGCTGCCCGCTCCCTGGCTCCCTATATGATCGTTGACGAAGAGTTCGAAGCAAAACGGTATGGGATGCTAGGTCAATTGGTTAATCAAGGTAGAGCTCTGGCACGCTATAAAACAACCGATATCATCCAAACGATTAAGCGCCGTGCCAAGGCTCAAAGTCTGAACCGGGGGCTCAGCCTTAGTTTGCCTTATTTTGATGATCAGGATTTGGAAATCAAGAAACATGATTTCGTCATTATTCCTGCCGGACGAATCATGTTTGTATCCGCTTTCGTCGTAAGGGCGTCTCTCGATGAGCAGGCTAAAGTAGCCCAGGATACACGCTTCAACATATCCACTCGTAAGCATCTACTTCATATATTAGAAATGCTTGAAGAAGCATTCTTTAACCCTGAAACAGTTTGAGAGGGTGATCAATGCTGTTTTCAGTTGGATTATTAATTGTAATTTTCTTCATTGCCTTTCGCACCGCCCCTCGTGAAAAACAGGAAAGTGCCCTGGTCCAAGGAGCCGGTCAGGTGGGTTTTCTGGCCGCGGTAGCCCTTTTCGGTGTTGATTACTTCAAAGATCGGTACTCGGGGACCAACCTTAAACACGCTCCAAAATTTGGTGGTGCGCCTAAGGAAACCAGCCCGGGTGATAAAAAAGAAAAAGAGGAATAGAATCACGGGAGGCGAGCACCCAAGGTTTGCCCCCCGTTTTATGTCCTATGAGCTCCGTTCCCATTTATAGCCTGCGCGTACCGGAAGTTTTTCAGGCTCTGGAAACTTCACATAACGGCTTGACTCCTGCCGAGGCAGAGTCGCGCCGCCTGCTTTATGGGGAGAATCTTCTCTCCGAAAAACCTCATATCCCAGTCTGGCAGAAAATAATTCATCAGGTTCGTCATCCATTTATCCTCTTAATGTTTATTATGGTTATGATCAGCCTATGGCAAAGAGACTGGACCCTGGCTCTGATCATCTTGATTTTGACATTGGCCAATAGTATTTTCTCCTATTGGCGCGAATATCGTGCCGAAAAAGCCATCGATAAGTTACGCCAGGTATTGCCAACTTTTGCGCGCATCGTACGTGACGGAATCGAAGTCCATGTGCCGGCAAGCGAGATCGTCCCCGGTGATCTACTGATCCTCGCCGAGGGAGACAACATTCCTGCCGACGCAAGAGTGATCGAAGAATATGGTCTGCGAGTCAACAATGCCGCCTTGACCGGTGAGGCAGTGGCGGCGCGGAAAACTGCGGATGCATCCATTCCTCACCACTTTAGTGAAGTGGAACGGCCAAATTTGATTTTTGCCGGCACTTCCGTCGCATCCGGAACTGGCAAGGCCATCGTATACGCAACCGGAATGTTGACCCAGTTCGGCCGGATAGCACAGCTTACTCAAGCTGTTGAAGAAAAACCATCTGCGTTCCATGTGGAGCTTCAAAAATTAAGCCTCCGGTTAACGATTGTTGCTGTGTTAATTGGCGGCATTGCTTGGGCCCTGGCCACTTTCGAACCGCACATCAGTAAAAATTTTCCCAATCCGGTTCTCCTGGCTCTTGTAACGATCGTGGCCGTAACTCCGGAAGGTTTATCGGCTACGTTAACGCTCTCGTTGGCCATGGCCGTTCAACGTCTCGCCAGCCGCGGGGTTTTGGCAAAAAGACTGGACATTGTCGAGACCCTTGGAAATGTTTCTGTTATCTGTACGGATAAAAGCGGCACCCTTACCCAAAACCAGATGACCGTCCGTGAAGTATGGGTGGCAGGAAAGAGGCTCCAGGTGAGTGGTGCTGGTTACGAACCCACAGGACAATATTCGCCTTCACCTGCAAAAAGCCCGCTTGAAAAGGATTTGGTGGCTCTCCTGAAAGCCGGTCTCTGTTGTAATAATTCCCGCCTCAATCCACCTGATCAGGACCATCCAACCTGGACAAGCCTGGGCGACAATACCGAGGCAGCTCTTAAAGTCGCCGCATTAAAATATAACCTCGATGAGGAAATTGTGAATATGCTCTTGCCGCGTGTTCATGAGATCCCTTTCGACGCAAAGCGAAAGCGCATGACAACAATTCATCGTGCAAACAACCGCGAGATCGCATATATAAAAGGCGCTCCACGCGAAGTCTTGCAGTTGTGCACGCATATTCAAATCGATGAAAAAAGGGAAACTCTCACAGAAGAACTCCGGAATGAAATCCTCGCGGCAAATGATGATTATTCCCGTCGAGCCTTACGCGTCCTGGGACTGGCCTTTAGGGAATTGCCGCCTCGCACCGGACCTTACACCCCCGATTCGGTCGAAAGCGATCTAACCTTGCTAGGCTTGATGGCCATGATGGATCCACCCCGGCCGGAAGTAGAGCAAGCCATCCATACCTGCCGGCAAGCCGGTATTCGTATCGTGATGATCACCGGCGATTATGGTCTCACTGCTGAATCGCTGGCTCGCCGCGTAGGGATGATCAAAGAACCCAATCCCATCATCATGACTGGCGCTGATTTGGATTCACTGAACGATCTGGCCTTGCAGAATTTGCTTGACAAGGAGATTATTTTCGCACGGATGGCTCCTGATCATAAATTACGCCTGGTTTCCGCCTACCAGGCAAATGGTGAAATCGTAGCAGTGACCGGCGATGGAGTCAATGACGCCCCGGCCTTGCGGAAGGCAGATGTAGGCGTTTCCATGGGGATCATTGGCACAGACGTGGCGAAGGAAGCCGCTGATATCATCCTGACGAATGACAATTTTGGATCTATCGTTGCAGCCATCGAAGAAGGGCGGGCTATATACGATAATATCCGCAAATTTATTACTTATATTTTTTCCAGTAATGTATCCGAACTCCTTCCGGCTCTGCTAACTGCCGCGATCGGAATTCCTCCTGCTTTGACAATACGTCAGATCCTGGCGATTGACATGGGCACCGATATCCTACCAGCCCTTGCATTAGGGTCTGAAAAGCCCGAGCCCGATATCATGAATTACCCTCCCCGCCGACATTTTCAACCGCTCTTGGATAACGGCTTGATAAGACGCGCTTTTTTTTGGTTAGGTTTGATTGAAGCGGGCTTGTGCTATCTCGGTTTTCTTTCTGTTTACCTTTTCTCCGGAAATGTTGGCCTCTTAAATCAACCCTTTCTGACCTCGATTCACTGGCCGAATTTCCTGACCATTGGCGGGGACGTGAATGTGGTCGCTAAGACAGTCTTTTTTGCAGGCGTGGTCATCATCCAGGCTGGCAATGCATTCGCCTGCAGAACATCTAAGGCGCATATCACTCAGTTGGGTTGGGGCAGCAATAAGATACTTCTGCTCGGTATCGCACTATCCATGCTGATGATTGTTGGAATGATTTTTGTCCCATTCTTTGCAAGATTATTTGATAATACAATCTTTCCGTCGATTTTTTGGCCGTTGCTGGCATTATTTGCACTTATACTATATACATTGGAATGGTTACGAAAAAGTGGATTGCGTTGGTTTGAAAGAAAGCGAGAAAGGCGTTCATCGAATATTAGCTGAGAGGAGGCTCCAACCATGAAAGTAATTGTGATGGGGTATGGGCGAATCGGTGCACAGGTCAGCAAGCTCCTGACCGATCAAAAACATGAAGTCACCATTATTGATCACGATGCCAATGCAGATGCTCGGCTCACCCCTGATTTTAAAGGTCGCCTGATAAGAGGGCTGGGTTTTGACCGGAGTGTTCTCATACAAGCCGGGATTGAACAAGCTGAAGCATTTGTAGCCGCCAGTACTTCCGATAATGCCAATATTGTGGCTGCCAGGATTGCTCACAATATCTTTCACGTTCCCCGCGTGGTTGCACGCCTGTATGATCCACATCGGGCAGAGATTTACCAACGGTTGGGTTTAAAAACAGTCTCCTCGACAAATTGGGGGGCTCAACGTATCTTCCAGGAACTAACTCATTCAGAAATGGATGTATGGCAAACTTTTGGCCATAGTGAAGTATCACTGGTCCATCTCGAAACTCCGCCCCATCTTTACGGCAGAAATATCAACCAATTAAATGTTCCAGGTGAGATCATGGTAGTATCGATTGTTCGCAGCGAACAGGCTTTCATCCCCGTATCCGGGACAGAGTTTCAGGACGGTGACATTCTCAATCTTGCTGTGCTGTCTTCAGCCATGGAACGTTTGGAAGAATTGCTCGGTATGGAAAGGAGGTAATCATGTTTGTTGTCATTGTTGGTGGTGGTAATACCGGCTCATACCTGGCGAAATTGCTACTGAAAGCTGGACATACAGTAAAAGTCATTGAGGAACGTCCACCCGTTCTTGAAAAGATGAAAGGTGAGATTCCGGCAGAGAGTATTCTTGCGGGCGATGGTAGTTCACCGCAGGTTTTGGAGCTTGCTGGAGTAAAAAAAGCCAACGTTTTGGCTGCCGTAACAGGAAACGATGAAACAAATTTGGTGATCACCTCTCTTGCGCGCTTTGAATTTAATGTACCCCGGGTAATTGCTCGCCTTAATAATCCCAAGAATGATTGGTTATTTACACAAGAAATGGGAGTGGATGTATTTCTAAATCAAGCCGATATCCTGGCTCGCCTCGTTGCGGAGGAAATGTCCCTCGGCGATATGATGACTCTGCTCAAGCTACGCAAGGGTGAATATTCCCTGGTTGAAGAAAAAGTTCACCCGCTTTCGCCGGCGGCTGGAAATTACTTGCGGGACTTGCAAATTCCCAACGAATGTGTCATTGTTGCGGTAATTCGAAAAAATCAATTGATCATCCCTCATGGCGACACAACTCTGCAACCCGCTGATGAGGTCTTGGCCCTTGTCCATGCTTCTGATCTAGCGACACTGGCCCTTCTCCTTGGGCCAAAGGTACCGATTACCAGGAATACCGAAACAAGTTGAGGTATTGGCTTATATTGATTACCTTACCCTTGGGAGTTGAAAGTGAATAAGCAACCGAATTCCAAAATGTGTTTTATCTGTGGGTTGGAAAATCCAGTTGGCTTGAAACTTAAAATATACGAAATAGAACCGGGCGTTATTGAGACGACCTTCATTGCGCCCGAGCACTTCCAAAGTTATCCCGGCATTTTACATGGTGGGATTGTTGCTACCATCCTCGATGAAATCAGCGGACGCTCCCTGATGGGAGACCCTTCCCAACCGCGCTTTATGTTCACTGGTAAACTGGAAGTAAAATATCGGAAAAACGTTCCCATTGGAACGCCTTTGAAAATTATAGGAAAAGCAGGAAAATCCAAGGGGCGGATGGCCGAGGCATGGGCAGGGATATACTCTCAAGATGGCACATTGCTGGCAGAGGCGAACTCATTACTGATCGATCTGCCAAAAGATTCAGCTAATAACGTCGATTATGAAGCATTAGGTTGGAGAGTTTATCCAGATTGATTTGAATTTATGACATCTACCAGTGCTCTTAATCCTAGCCGGTAAGACCTCCACCCGAATCCGACAATTTTCCCTTTACAGACGGCAGAAATCAGATATTTATCCCTGAATTTTTCCCGCGCATATACATTCGAAAGATGGAGCTCCACTACCGGAATGCCAATCGCCGTAATAGCATCCCATAAAGCGACCGATGTGTGGGTATATCCACCAGGGTTGAGGATGACTCCGTTGGCCCAGGAACGCGCCTCCTGCAAGGCATCGATCAGGGCACCCTCATGGTTCGACTGAAGGCAGCGGACTTCTATTCCTAATTATTTCCCAAGGAAAACGACTTCCTGATTTATGGCATTATTGTCATGCTGCCATTGGGCACTCTGGTTCGCGAGTGCCCAACATATTCAAATTCGGTCCGTGAAGAACTAGAATGGCTGCCATTTTAATCCTCCATAAAAACCATATTCAAGTCATCGATTTCGATACTCGTCTTCACCTCGCCGATCTTCAGCGGAAGTGAAAATAGGACTTTTCCAGCATGTTTCTTCTTATCCACTTTCATCGCCTGCACAATGGCTTCTTTTGGTAGATCAGATGGAATCTCAACAGGCAATCCTATTCCCGCCAAGGCGTGGGCAATCTGTTTCGATAATCCTTTCTCTGCTAATGACAGTTGTTCCGCAATTCTCGCTTCAACAACCATGCCTATCGCCACCGCTTCGCCATGCCTGAGATGAAAGCCGCTGGCGAGTTCTACTGCATGGCCTACTGTATGCCCGTAATTTAACGCGGCCCTGATCCCCTTTTCGAATGGGTCGACCTCGATAAAATGGATCTTCACAGCCATCGCCCGCTTGACTATTTCATCCAGGTTTTCCTTAATCGAATCTTCACCATTTGAGCAAAGGTCAAATAGCTTATCATCCGCAATGATGCCATGCTTTACTACTTCACCGAGTCCGGAACGAAACTCGGCCTGAGGTAATGTGGATAATAAATCTGGGTCCGTCAGTACCAGTTTCGGCGAATGGAAAGAGCCGACCAGGTTCTTTCCATGTGCCAAGTCAAAACCGGTTTTTCCTCCCATCGATGAATCAACCATCGCCAATAATGAAGTCGGTATTCCCACCCATGAAATACCGCGCATAAAGGTGGAAGCAGCGAATCCAACCAGATCCCCCGTCACACCGCCACCCAATGCAATTATTGTGCTTGTGCGGTCCAAACCAATCTTTATGAAACCATGCCAGAGGGTTGATACTGTCTCCAATGTCTTATTCTGTTCGCCGGCCGGGATGATGATATTGCAGGCGTTGATACCCGCATCAAGTAAAGAGCGCTGAAGCACCTCCGCATATAACGGTCCCACATTGGAATCGGCAACAATTACCATAGAGCCGGACAAATTCCGTTCCTCTAGCAATTCCCCCGTCAGGTTCAAACTGCTCTTTTTGATTATCACATCGTAATCACCGCTTGTCTTTGGTACGTGAAACTCTCCCAACTTTTGTTAAATCTCCCATATTGCTTCATTAGGAGAGCTAGAGTTATTGGCTATGCGCAAATCAAAAGAATTGTAATGGGCCTTCCGCCTATCGAGTAATAAATTTATTTTTTCTTCTAAATCCCCCGCCAATAATGGCCTCTTCACGTTGTCAGCCCTAAGTCTTTCCAACATAATGGGTAGATCAGCGTTTAGCAATACTACTTCACCGGCAAATTCGGCACTAATTCGATTTGCATCGCGTAATAACTCTCCACCCCCAAGAGCAATGACACAACCTCTGCGCGTAATAACTTGCTGAAGCGTGGAAGATTCCAACTCTCGAAAAGCTTCTTCCCCCTGCCTGTCCATGATTTCAGGTATTGTCTTTCTGGCAATCATTTCAATCTCGGCATCCAAGTCCAGGAATGGACGCTCAAGTTTAGCTGCAAGAGCCTTCCCTACCGTGGTTTTTCCAGATCCTGGTGGACCATATATAAATATGTGCTTCATCCTAACTCCACCATTCATGTTCGCCATTATCCATCGGTAAATCCCCCAGACGTGCTTTTCGTAAGGATTCTAACCTTGGTTTCATCTCTGCCATCGAATCACCGCCGATTTTCTCAACCAGCGCATCTGCCAAAACGAAGGCCACCATTGCCTCCATGACCGGTACGGCCCTCGGCACGGGACAAAAATCTGATCGTTCATATTTCGTAAAGGCTTCATTTCCAGACGCCAGGTCAACCGTCATTTGTGGCTTTAAGGTGGTGGCAATAGGCTTCATGGCTGCGCGGATGATGATCGTTTGACCGTTGCTTAATCCACCTTCAATACCGCCAGCCCGGTTAGTCAGCCTGACCAAATCAGTTCTACGCTGTTTTCCTGTCAACTCATCCGCCCCAAGCCGGATGGCATCATGCGCCTGCGTCCCTGATAAACCAGCATTTTCGAAAGCATCACCAATCTCTACACCCTTAATCGCCTGTATACTCAATACTGCCGCCCCCAGGCGGGCATCCAACCTCATGTCCCACTGGCTAAAAGAACCAAGGCCCGCAGGCACATTCATTGCCGCTACTTCAATAATTCCTCCAAGAGTGTCTTTCGCGTGAATAATTTCTTCAATCTTTGCTAGAATCTTCTTTGTGGCAACTTGATCGGGGCAGCGTACAACGCTTGCCTCTGCCCGCTCGAAACGTTCCGTAAATGACATTTTGCCAAACTCCCCCGAAATCCCGCCGATTGCCCGCACATAACCGCCTATGCTCAAGCCAAATTGCGCCAGAAAGTGCTTGCATACCGCACCGGCCGCTACTCGAGCGGCCGTCTCGCGTGCAGAAGCCCGCTCAAGCGACGGTCGCAGATCCAGATATCCATATTTTATCGCGCCGGCCAGATCAGCATGTCCCGGCCTGGGAGTGGTCATTGGCTCTACCGCTTTGCCTTTCCAACTGGCATGGTCTGCATTGATAACCTGCAATGTAATCGGTGAACCGGTGGTCAGCCCGTCCATCACTCCACTCAAGATCTGGGCATGGTCCTTTTCGATTTTCATTCTTGGACCTGAACCATACCCTTGTTGGCGTCGCTCCAGCTCATGATCTATAATATTACAATCCAAAGGCAGTCCGGCCGGAATTCCATCCAATAAAGCCGTCAAAGCTGGTCCATGAGATTCTCCGGCAGTTAATAATCGCAAGCTCATAGTGCCTCCAGTTCAGCAAACAATAAATCACGAGGCGGTCTAAAGCCCGTCCATATCTCAAAAGAAAGGGCAGCTTGCTCTACCAACATTCCGATACCGGAGGCGGTGCGCAAGCCTGCCATCCGGGCCTGCCTGATCAAGGCTGTTTGGCGGGGGTTATAGACCAGATCATAAACCACCGCCCCCTGAGGCAACATTAGACTGTCCGACCATGGTGAAATCTCTGCTTCAGGGTACATCCCAACCGGTATTGCATTGACACCCGGCACGTCGGTATTATGTCCAATCAGTTCATGGTCGCTACACGAAATAGTGTTTATAGCCCCGATTGCCCTTGCAATGGGATTGAGTCCATCCAACAATGGCAGGATTGTTTGTTTATGAGGAATGGTTACATTTAAACCCATCAATTCTCCTTTCCTCATACGCTCTGTAAGTCCGATAAGTCCGGCAGTATCTTCCGGGGCAATGGGAAACAGGCGATATTCCCCTTGTATATTTTTTGCCTTAAATGCAGCTGCGTGGAGTTCGGGTGACAAACTGTGTGAAAGTGGGTAACCAATGAGGCCGAGAGAGATCATCGCATGGTCTCCAGAACGTCAAAAAATTGAGGGAATGTCTTTGATACGCAACCAGGGTTCTCGATGCTCACTCCATCTGCACGCAGGCCGATCAACGAAAATGCCATCGCCATGCGGTGGTCATTAAAAGTATGGACGCAGGTAGGGCGTATCGGCTTACCCGGATAAATAGTCATCCCATCTGGATTTTCCTGCACATCTATACCCAGGCGCGTTAATTCAGTACAGACTGCCGTGATCCGGTCTGTCTCTTTGGCACGGATAAACCCAACCCCGTGGATCCTCGTCGGAGAGTCTGCAAATGGAGCTATCACTGCCAGGGTCTGGGCTGTGTCAGATATGTCTCTTAAATCCACTTCAATTCCGGTTAATTGATCGGGGCCGGTCACCTCAATATAATTGGAGCTATCATGGACATGGCAACCCATTTGTTTTAATATATCCAAAAACGCAATGTCACCCTGCTTCGACCTGGTAGATATGTTTTCCACTCGGACCGTCCCGCCCAATATTGCAGGAGCGGCAAAAAAGTAGGACGCAGCCGTCGCATCAGATTCAATCGTGTAGGCTTTTTTTGGCAGATACCTGGAAGAATGAATGAAGAATTTCTCGCAGCCATCTCGCTTGATTTCTACGCCAAAGTCAGACATTACAGCCAGGGTCATCTCTACGTACGGACGGGAATTTAATTCGCCTTCTACATGCAATTCAATAAATGATTGAGCATACGGGGCGACCATCAATAAGCCACTGAGGAACTGGCTGCTGACATTGCCAGAAACCATTCCCGACCCGCCTGGAAGACCGGCAGCGATTACGGTTACCGGCAGGCAGCCGGTCTGACTGGTGACTTGCGCCCCAAGTTGGGTCAACGTATCGAGCAGATCCTGGATGGGACGCTGGCGCATACGAGCATCCCCGTCAACGATAAAATTTCCGTTCCCCAAGGTCAGTAAGGCGGTGAGGAACCGGGCCGCCGTACCAGCATTTCCGACGTATAGGTCAGCTTGGCTGGCAGGGATGTAGCCTCCTAAGCCATTTACAGTAAATATTGATTCTTCGGGTTCGGAGACTACATCAAAGCCCAGTCTCCTCAGTGAGCCGGAAAAATAACCCGAATCATCCGAAAAAAGCGCATTCGTCAGTGTAGTTTTCCCTTCTGCCAGAGATGCAATCAACAGAGCCCGGTTGGTCAGGCTCTTGGAACCAGGGACGCGGATGGTGGCGTTAAGTGGATGCGCAATGGGGACTATCTCGAGGACATCAGGCTGCTTTCCGAATAAAGGTTTTTCCATCAATTTTCCTGCCTGAATAGATTCGATCGCTTGTTTTGGGTTCTACTTAAGACCTGCCGTAAAGCGCTCTCATCAGCACTCCTTAGAAAAGAGGTGAGTGTTTCCAAACAATTCCTGTAATGACTCAATGCATCCAAAATGGCATCCCGATTGGTAAGGAGGATATCCATCATCATCGTCAGATCGCTTGCCGCCAGTCTGGAAGTATCTCTAAATCCAGCGGCGGCTACGTTCCAAAGCTGTTCATCGTCCTTTCCAAGCGTTGTCATCATAAGTGCAGAAGCAAGTAAATAAGGTAGATGACTGGTCATCGCAACCAGATCATCCTGCCGTTCAGGAGTCAATATAAGAGGCAATCCTCCGATGGTTCTGACCATCTCTTTCACCAATATCACACCTCCATCGGAGGTACATTCCAGGGGGGTAAGGATGAAAGTCTTATTTCGATATAGATTCGCTTCTGCCTGCTGAATTCCAGACATTTCTTTTCCGCACATTGGGTGACCGCCAATGGGGTCAAACCGGGCTGGTAGCGTTTGCATCGCATGGACGATTTCTGTCTTGGTGGAACCAAGGTCAAGAACAACTGTCTTCTTTGGAGAATGGTCTGTGAAGTTATATACACTCATCATTTGAAGTTGCTGGATGATAGTCCGTACCGGTGCAGCCAGAATGATGAGGTCGCATTCAAGATCCGGACTGAATTCCGTAACACGGTCCACGATTTGATGATCCAGCGCGTATTTTAATGTGACAGGGCTGCGGCTGGCACCGATGATCTCGGCGCAATACCCTCTCAAATCCATCGCCAGTGATGCGCCCATCAATCCCAGACCTACAATTGCCACGCGGGAGGTGGATAGTTTAAAACCGTCCTCACCCATATTAGTTCAGCCGCTTTTTATTCTTGAACGATGGTAATCTTCTATCCACAGCCCTCGCAACCGCCTTGACTTGCTTGACCAGGTTGTAGAATTGTTCCGGCGTCAATGATTGAGCGCCATCAGAGAGAGCATGCGCAGGGTCCCCATGGACTTCAACGATAAGACCATCTGCTCCGGCGGCAATGGCAGCTTTGGAAATCGATGCGACATAGGCTACATGGCCAGTGGAATGCGAAGGATCTAAGAGCACCGGCAAATGCGTCAAGGTTTTTAATGCAGGGATGGCATTGATATCGGTAGTGTTCCGAGTAGCTGTCTCAAATGTCCGGATCCCCCGCTCGCACAGCATAACTCGTTGGTTTCCACCAGAGAGGATGTATTCAGCAGCCATCAACAATTCTTCAATGGTCGCAGACATACCTCTCTTGAGCAATACCGGCATACGTGTTTCCCCTACGGCCCGCAGGAGTGAATAATTTTGCATATTCCTCGCCCCAATCTGAAGTACGTCGACTGTTTTACTCATGATCTCGATTTGAGCGATCGACATTACTTCGGCAACAACTGGCATTCCGGTTAACTCCCTGGCTTCGGCAAGATATTCAAGTCCTTCTTCGCCTAATCCTTGGAAGGCATATGGGGACGTCCTTGGCTTAAATACGCCCCCGCGTAAAGCATTCGCTCCTGCCTCCCGGACAGCCTGGGCTGTTTCCAGCAATTGTAAACGGGATTCAACCGAACAAGGCCCGGCAATCAACGTAATATCTTTCCCTCCCACGGCGAATCCGTCGAGCTGGAAAACGGAGTCTTGCGGATGGAACTGCCTCGAAGCGAGTTTATAGGGCTGCGAGATCCTTGTCACGTTTAGGACACCTGGCAGGAATTCGAAAAGTTCTTTCGCGACGGAATGGCTGTCACCGACTGCTCCAATGACGGTTTGCTCAACACCTTCGATGATATGTGCAGATAAGTTTTGCTGTTCAATAGCAGCAATTACATTCTGGACCTGTTCTTTGCCGGCTCCAGGCTTCATAACAATCAACATGTTATTGTTCTCCTTGGCTTTCTCTTAGTAATGATTTCACTCTTTGCCTGTCTTTTTTAGATCATCAATTATTGCTAACTTTTGGACCGGTGCCAATTTACGTCCCATGGCTTCGGCTATTTGACCGACCTGTTTGACCAGTTCGGCAAATCTTTCAGGTTTAAGGGATTGGCGTCCATCAGAAAGTGCATGCGTGGGGTCGGGATGGACTTCGATGATCAGACCGTCCGCTCCGGCTGCAATGGCTGCCCGCGCGATGGCAGTGACATAATCTGCATGGCCGGTGGAGTGGGAAGGGTCTAGGATGACCGGCAAATGGGTCATCGACTTCAATACCGGTATGGCATTGATATCTGTAGTATTGCGGGTGGCCGTCTCAAAGGTGCGGATTCCACGTTCGCAGAGGATGACCCGCTGGTTGCCTCCGGAGAGGATATATTCGGAAGCCATTAATAATTCTTCAATGGTGGCGGACATGCCTCGTTTAAGTAATACAGGCACCTGTGTTTTCCCTACAGCACTTAATAAGGCAAAATTCTGCATGTTACGTGCGCCGACCTGCAGTACATCCACAAACCTGGTCATCACATCCACCTGTGTCAGGGAGGTGATCTCTACCA
The DNA here is from genome assembly GCA_963831885.1 of uncultured Chloroflexia bacterium. GTDB lineage: Bacteria > Chloroflexota > Anaerolineae > Anaerolineales > Villigracilaceae > UBA877. Next base: position 140,493 of record CAWHSJ010000012.1, read on the forward strand.
CCACCGGCATTCCGGTTACCTCACGGGCTTCGACAAGTAGTTCCAGGCCTTCTTCACCCAATCCCTGGAAGGTATAGGGGGAGGTTCGAGGCTTGAAAGCGCCTCCACGTAATGCATGCGCTCCGGCTTCACGAACCGCCTGGGCGGTCTCAAGCACTTGTGAACGCGACTCTACCGAGCATGGACCGGCAATGATAACGATCTCATCACCGCCTATAGAAAATCCATCCAGTGGAAATATGGAATTTGTCGGGTGAAATTGACGGGAGGCAAGTTTATAAGGCTGCGAGATGCGCACGACACTTTCCACGCCATCTAAAACATCAAAAGTTTCTATGGGTATGGCATGCGTATCTCCTACTGCGCCGATAACTGTCCGCCCTTCTCCAACAGATAGATGGGGAGTCAGTCCATTCGCATGGATATGCTCTAAAACATGCTCAACTTCTGCCTGTGTAGACCCGGGTTTCATGATGATCATCATAAGTGTCTTCTCCTTGGAACCAGCGGTAAATGGATTAATCTAAAAATCATCCAGTCTATTATTTAATTAGGTCAGGCCGAAGTTTGATGGCGTCATGCAGGTAAACGTGTTGAACATTTCTTTGTTCACGTTCAGTGTTCCAATGGATGAGCACACGAATGCAGCGCTGTAAGCTGCCAGGGACAGGCATTTCTCGAGTGCACATCATGGGCACGAGGTCCCATCCCATCTGGCGTGCGGCTAGAGCTGGATGGACGGAGTTGAGATCGTCCGTCGTGGTGAAAATGGCACTGGCGATATCATCCAGGCAGAGGTCAGGATTCGAGCATAGTATTGCGCCTAACAATTCCTGCGTACCTGAAATTATCTGTTCAGGTTGGTCCATTTCAATGGTTGTTGCACCGCGTAATCCACGTAAAGTCATGGTTGCCTCCGCAAACAAAAAAGAGCGAGACCGTTGGTCTCGCTCTTTGAAAGTGCAGGTATGTTCAGTACTCTGCTCGCTTAAGCGCCGCCAACGGCAACCGGATGAGTGAAGCCGTAATAATAGTAATACGCAAAAAAGCGAGTTGTATAGATGTTCATAGGTATTAGTGGGGCATTCTACTCGACGCACAGTAGATTGTCAATGCCTAATTGATGTAATCCAACCATTTCTCATATTCAGGCAATTTTCCCTGGATGGCATTATAAAATTTCTTTTGAATGGAGCATGTCACTGGGCCAGTCTTTCCTTCTCCAATCGTCCTGAAGTCAATCTCACGCAAGCCGATGCACTCTGCGGCAGTCCCACAGACAAATACTTCGTCGGCAGTGTAAAGCTGGTCGCGTGAAACTGGCAGTTCGGAGACTTGATAGCCTAGATCCATTGCAATAGTGATGATTGAATCTCGCGTGATCCCCTCAAGTATATCCGCCAGAGGCGGTGTAACAATTTTATTGTTCCGGACGAAGAAGATATTCTCGCCGGAGCATTCTGCCACATATCCCTGTGGATTGAGCATGATGGCTTCTTCAAAACCGAGGCGTATTGATTCGGTCTTGGCCAGGATACTGTTGGCGTAATTTCCGGAGATTTTTGCCTTGGTCATGGTCACGTTTGGCTGGTGGCGAGTGAAGGAAGAAATATTGGCACGAATTCCCTTCGCCATTGCCTCCTCACCGAGATAATTTAACCATTCCCAGGCTGCAATCCCCATGGAAGGTGTGGCTCCATTCATGTTCAAGCCGCATACCTTGCCACCCCAATAGATCAGCGGTCGAATATAACACGAAGTAAACCCATTCGCCTTCACGGTTTCTTTGATTGCCTGGGCTATTTGTTCAACGGACCAGGGAAGATCGCGAAAACCGAGCACATGAGCCGAATCGGCTAACCTCCTGGCGTGTTCATTCAGTCGGAATACTGCCGGTCCTTTATCCGTGCCATAAGACCGAATTCCCTCAAAAGCTGCGGCTCCATAATGCAAAGCCGGAGCCATGAAAGGAATGGTCGCCTTTTCGATCTCTACCAGTTCTCCGTCCATCCAAATGTATTTTGCTTCCATGTGAAGACTCCTTTGGCTATATGCGCTGAATAATATCGTCGGCCATCTGTCGGGTGGTGAGTGTTCCTCCCAGGTCCCCGGTCCGCGCTCCGGCATGGATGGCTTCTGCAACAGCCTTTTCAATAGCGGCTGCTTCCTCTTCCAACTTTAGTGAATGTCGAAGCAGCATGACTGCAGAGAGGATGGTGCCAATTGGGTTGGCTAGTCCCTTCCCTGCAATATCGGGAGCGGAACCATGGATCGGCTCGTATAATCCAAGGCTCGATGCGCCTAGGCTTGCAGAAGGAAGCATCCCCATCGAACCAGCCAGCACGGAGGCTTCATCGGTCAGAATATCGCCAAACATATTTTCCGTGACAATGACATCCAAATTTGCCGGCCCGGTAATGAGTCGCATCGAAGCCGTATCCACCAGCATGTGCTCCAGACTCACATCCGGGTTTTGGCTCCCGATTTGGGTTGCAATTTGTCGCCAGAGACGTGAAGACTCAAGCACATTGGCCTTATCCACTGATGTCACCTTTTTTTTTCGACTTTTCGCCAGGGAAAATGCCAATTCCACCACCCGCCGGATTTCATAATCGTAATATTCGAGTGTATCAACAGCCCTTTCCCGGCCATCTTTAACCTCGCGGCCTTTCGGCCATCCAAAATATAGCCCTCCGGTCAGTTCCCGGATGACCAGGATATCCACCCCCTCAAGTCTTCCAGGCTTGACCGGGGACGAATTGACCAATTCCGGGTACACCTTGACCGGTCGAAGGTTCGCAAAAACGCCTAATCCTTTGCGCAGGCCCAGTAAGCCTTGTTCTGGGCGGACCTTTGCGCGCGGATCGTCCCATTTTGGCCCACCGACAGCCCCGAGTAAGACCGCATCTGCTGAATGACAATCAGCCAAGGTCTCGTCGGTAAGGGCGATGCCAAACTTATCGATTGAACACCCGCCAATCAAATATTCCGTGAATTGAAAGGCGTGTCTGTTTTTCTGGCCAACCGCCTCTAGCGTACGGACCGCCTCGGCAACCACTTCTGGGCCAATCCCGTCGCCGGGCAATAATGCAATTTTCGCTTCCACGAGTTCCCTTCCTCCAATTATTTTTTCATTACCAATCCAAATTCGATCGAATCAGCCAATGCCCGCCAACTCGCATCAATAATGTTCGTACTGGCACCCACCGTGCTCCAAAGCTCACCGTCACTGGCAGTGTCTATCAATACCCTGGTCGCTGCAGCTGTCCCGGCTTCTCCGTTGAGAATGCGGACTTTATAATCTTCCAAATGAAAGGTATTAATTTCAGGATAATGCCCCACCAGCGCTTTTCGAAGGGCCGTATCCAGAGCGTTCACAGGCCCATCTCCTTCAGCCGCCGTATGAAAGACCTCCCCCTTGACACGTACCTTCACCGTAGCCTCGGCAAACATGCCTCGTCCCTGTCTGTTTTCAACTATGGCAGAGAAATCGATCAACGAAAAAGGTGGAACATAACCCGCCTGTTGGCGTTTCAGCATCAGGGTGACCGACGCTTCTGCGGCTTCGAATGAAAAGCCTTGTGATTCAAGTTCCTTAATCTCATTAAGTACCGCCGTTACATCCTCCCCACCAAGCGATCCTAGGCCGTATTCTTCAGCTTTACTGAGCAAATTTCCCCGTCCGGATAGTTCGCTCACAATTACCCTCATTTTATTACCTACCAATGTCGGATCAACATGTTGATAGGAAAGCTCGCTTCTTCTCATAGCCGCCACATGGATACCGCCTTTATGGGCAAAAGCCGATTTTCCCACATATGCCATATGTTCATCCGCGGCCAGGTTTGCCACTTCAGCTACAAAATGAGCCACGTCATACAACGTCTCAAGATGGCCCTTCGGGAGACATAACAGCCCTAATTTAAGTTCAAGGTCCGGGATGATCGTGCACAGGTTGGCATTCCCGCATCGCTCGCCATATCCATTAATGGTGCCCTGGGCTTGGATGGCGCCTTCGCGGATAGCCGTGATGGTATTTGCTACTGCACAATCGCCATCATTATGTACATGAATGCCCAAAGGGTGGTTCAATTCAGCCTTTACCCGGCAGACCACCTCCCCCAACTCCCATGGTAATGCCCCGCCATTGGTATCACACAGGACCAGGGTTTCAGCTCCTCCACGGATGGCTGCTTTCAGAGTCTCGACTGCATAAGCCGGATCAGCTTTATAGCCATCAAAGAAGTGCTCAGCATCATAGATCACCCGGCGGTTCTGTGTTTTAAGATATGCCAGGCTTTGCTCAATGATGCGCAGGTTATCTTCGAAAGTCGTGCGGAGTACCTCCGTCACATGGAGAGTCCACGACTTGCCAACGACTGTGCAAACTGGAGCTCGTGAATCAAGCAAAGCTCGGATGTTGGCATCATCTTCCGGTCCGCCCTTTACTCGGCAGGTGGAGCCGAATGCGGCAATGAGGGCATGCTCCCATTCCATATCATGGGCGCGCTCAAAGAATTCGGCATCTTTGGGGTTGGAACCAGGCCAACCACCCTCAATGAATGCCACGCCAAGTTCGTCCAATTTTCGGGCAATGCGTATTTTATCCGCCCCAGATAAAGAGAGGCCTTCCCATTGGGTACCGTCACGTAAAGTCGTGTCATAGATCTGTATCATAATTCCTCCGGGTACTTACGAGATATGCGGAACCCTGAGTACCGGTTCCCGCCGTCTCTCAGAGTTCCCGTCGCCTAATAGGCAACAATGATGCTATTCTTCTTTTCGTAGTCTGAAATTTGCGACTCAAATCCCAGGATGTAACCTAACTCATCCACTCCATTAAGCAGGCAGGATTTGGAGAATCCATCAATCGGAAAGGTCACCTTTCGTCCGTCCGGCAGTGTTAAAGACTGGGAAGCCAGGTCGATGGTTAATGTAGCTGAAGGGGCTTCTTCGGCAAGATCAAAGAGGGAAGCGTGAATATCGCTATTTACAATGACCGGGAGTAAGCCGTTCTTTAGGGAATTATTGCGAAAAATATCGGCGAATGAAGTGCTAATGACCGCCCTGAACCCGTAACCGGTCAGCGCCCAAGGTGCATGTTCGCGGCTCGAACCGCAGCCAAAGTTATCTCCCGCCAGCAGGATTTGAACCCCCTGAAAAGCAGGATTATTGAGCACAAATTCTTTTTTAGGTGTTCCGTCAGCATTGTAGCGCCAGTCGGCAAAAAGAGCCTCTCCCATCCCCTTTTTGTCGGTCGCTTTTAAGAACCTTGCCGGAATGATCTGGTCTGTATCAATATCATTAACCGGTAATGGCAGTATTCGTGATGTGAGTGTAGTGAAGTGAGCCATTTTGAACTTACTCCTTCTTTGATTCAACTTCCAGCCGTACCATTTGCACGTGGACAATGCCTTCTGTCGAGGCAGGATTCGCCTCCAAATATGTATCGGCAACCTGGGAGACAAATCCCTGCCGTTGGTCTTCAGGCACCTGTTGTATATAAGGCATCCAGGTAGTCCTCAGCCAGCCTTCAAAAGCTTCCCGGTTGGCATGTGCCATATCTTTGGGGATCAGTTCCACCCGGCAGGGTATGAGGCCTGCCTCCAGGAGCCATGTGCAATATTCTCCTGCGCCATAAAAGCCATAAGGGAATTCAAATCCGATGAAACGATCCCACCATTCTGGCCGGGAACATACATCATCCATGGCAGCCACCACCCCAGCGGCATTACCCAACCCGCCCATCTGGAGCATTGCCTTTCCATTTTGTTTGAGACTACGTGAAATCCCTTGCAAAACCGGACGCTGGTCAAGGAGCCAATGGAGGGTCGCATTGGAAAAGATCACCTCAAAATCATTTTCAAAGGGCAATCGGGCGGCATCCGTTAATTGAAAATCGAGATTGGAGAAATCGCCTCGTGGATAACGCGTTTGCGCCAGAGCCACCATTTCAGGTGAATTGTCCACGCCAAGGACACATCCTTCTGCCAGGATGGAGGCGATTTCTGCAGTTACTTTTCCGTCTCCGCTGCCAATATCGAGCAGGGATTCTGTGCCCTGCAAATTCATTTTTGCGATCAGCTCACGCGCCCATTTCTGCTGGTTGGCTGAATTGCAGGCGTACTCAGTCGAATCCCATTGGTATGTCATTATGGCAGCATCGTCCTTACGTCAGTGATCTGTCCGGTAATAGCAGCCGCAGCCGCAGTTAACGGGCTGGCGAGAAAGGTCCGTCCACCTTTGCCCTGGCGTCCTTCAAAATTACGGTTGCTGGTGCTGACGGCATACTGGCCGGGAGCCAGCTGGTCGCCATTCATGGCGATACACATCGAACAACCGGCTTCGCGCCATTCAGCCCCGGCTTCCGTGAAAACTTTATCCAATCCCTCATCTTCGGCCTGACGCTTGACATCCTGCGAGCCGGGTACCACCAGCACACGTGTACTCTTGGCAATCCTTCTTCCAACCAGCAATTTGGCCGCCATACGCAGATCGGAGATCCGGCCATTCGTGCAACTGCCGATGAATACAACATCCACTTTTTTCCCCAGCAAGGGCTTTCCGGGTCGGAGGTCCATATAAGTGAGAGCTTTATCCAGTGCGGCCCTTTGTGAAGCATCTGCAACCGTATCGGGGTCCGGAACTCGATCTGTGATTTTCATTCCCATACCCGGATTTGTGCCATAAGTGATCATCGGCTCAAGTGCATACGCATCCAGCAAGACCAATTTATCGTAGACTGCCCCTTCATCGGTTGGCAGTTGCTTCCAGGAGGCCGCCGCCTTGTCCCACTCCGCGCCTGCCGGTGAATATTCGCGCCCGTGGAGATATTCAAACGTGGTTTCATCTGGGGCGATCATGCCGGCGCGCGCTCCGCCTTCTATGGACATATTACAGACCGTCATGCGCTCTTCTATCGTCAAAGCGCGGATGGCAGAGCCGGTATATTCGAAAACATGCTCCGTCCCGCCTCCGATGCCGATTTTTGCGATCAAGGCCAGAATAATATCTTTGGCCAATACACCTTTAGGCAGGGTTCCATCTATGCGAACTTCGTAAGTCTTGGGTTTACGTTGCAGCAGGCATTGGGTGGCCAGTACATGCTCGACCTCGGAAGTGCCGATCCCAAAAGCCAGTGCGCCGAAGGCTCCATGTGTGGCAGTATGGCTGTCGCCGCAAACGATGGTCATACCGGGGCGGGTAAAGCCAAGCTCCGGTCCTATCACGTGGACAATGCCTCGATGGGGGCTGTTCATCCCATACAATCTGATCCCAAACTCGGTCGCATTGGTTTCCATCTGCTTGATTTGAGCCGCTGCCAGCGCATCGGAAATCGGCAGGGAGGCGGCATGGGTTGGGATGGAATGGTCCATTGTTGCCACCGTCTTATCTGGTCGGCGAACTTTGAGTCCGCGCTGGCGCAGGCCGGTAAAAGCCTGTGGAGACGTGACTTCATGAACCAAGTGCAGATCGATATAAAGGATGGCCGGTGAATCCGGCTGCTGGGCCACAACGTGAGCGTTCCAGATTTTCTCAAACAGGGTCTGCGGCATAAATTTAATCCCAATGCAGGATTTGGATTAGTCTTCAACAGTCTCATCTGCATCGATGACAGACGCAGATGGCAGGGCGGAAACAATTGAGCTTAAATTCCATCCGGAAGGAAAGGGGTTAGGCTCAGGGAATGGCTCGTGCCATTCGGGTAGAACTTCATCCTGCTCTTCTTTAGGTGTATTGGGTGTAAACATGGTATTCTCCTTTTCTTTGGCGAAACTCTATATCTGATTTGTCATAGCAAGTATTTATTGCCTGGATGCCCAGCGATTCAAGCCGGCCACAATGGCGCGCACAGCTGCCTGGTCGATATTGGTGCCTTCTCCCACGCCGAAGAGGACGCCGTTCCCCATGAACTTGAGCGGCACATACGCTACTGCCGTGGCATCCGCGCCTTTACCCAGGGCTTGCTCGTGGTAATCATCCACACTAAACCCTTGAAGGCCCAATTTATCCAGCCCACTGACAAAAGCGGATACTGGACCGTTTCCGTCCGCAACCGCACTTTGTACGATGCCATTAATGCTCATATGGAGTTCCCCGTGGATCTGGTCAGGGTTGTCCTTATCCGGGACTGGCCAGTAGCCTCTAAGTATGTAGGGGCCGGCAGGATTGACAAAGACTTTCTGGAAGACCATTTTCACTTCACTGGAACTGACTTCCCGTCCCACTTCGTCCGCGTATTCCTGGATGGCTGCGCCGATCTCCGGGTGCATTGCTCGCGGCGGCTGCAAACCGTATTCCTGTTCGAGCACCCATACGACTCCGCCTTTCCCCGATTGGGAATTGATCCGGATCAGGCTTTCATACTTGCGCCCCAGGTCGGTCGGGTCGACGTGTAAATAGGGCACCTTCCAACCAACGCCGAATTTCTCTGGTGCTTTTTCCAATTGGTTGATCCCTTTTCTGATGGCGTCCTGGTGGGAGCCTGAGAAAGCCGTAAAGACATATTCGCCGGAATAAGGGGCCCGGTAATGGATTGGCATGCCTGTCAACTGCTCGATAGTCTCAGCAATCCTGGGCAAGTCCGAGAAATCCAAACCAATGGGGATGCCGCGCGCGAAAAAGTTATTGGCGACAACCACCAGGTCAACGTTGCCAGTCCGTTCACCATGGCCAAAAAGAGTTCCTTCCACTCGCTGGCCGCCGGCCAGCAAGGCCATTTCCGTAGCTGCCACCGCCATACCTTGATCATTGTGGGCATGTAAAGAGATCAGCACGCTTTCCGGATGAGAGAAGCGTTTGCAAAACATCTCAATCATATCGGCGTACTGGTTTGGAGGGCGTCGTTCCACTGTTGCCGGCAAGTTCAGAATGAGTGGCTTATCAGGAGTGGCCCGGCCCCAGGCCTTATAGACGGCTTCGCACACCTCCAGCGAATAATCCACTTCTGTGTCGGTAAATTCCTCCGGAGAAAATTCCAAACGGATATCACTATCCGGCATAGCTTCCACCCCTTTACGGATGCGTGTCACCGAATCGATGGCTACCTTGAGCGCATCCTTGGGCGTCAGGTCAAAGACCTGTTGGATATGCAGGTCAGAGGTGGCCAGGTAAGCATGGAAAATTGCCTGGCGGATGCCTTTAATAGCTTCAAAGGTCCGGTCGATCAGGTGGTCACGGCATTGTGTAAGTGCCATGATGAAAACATCGTCAGGGATCAAATCTTCATCGATCAATCTGCGGGTGAAATCAAAATCATCCTGGCTTGCTGAAGGGAAGGCTACTTCAATGTTCTTGAAGCCGATCTGGCACAGCAGTTTGAAGTATTCCAGCTTCTGACGTGGATTAAGCGGATTGGGAAGAGCCTGGTTGCCGTCGCGGAGGTCCACCGAAACCCACATGGGACTGGTGGTGATAGAACGGGACGGCCACTGCCGTTCAGGAAAATCAAACGGGCGAGGCTGGCTATACTTCGAAACGCTGGTCGTGATCATCAATCCACTCCTTTAGTTCCTTTTTCTACTTTTTCCAATTTTCGGGTCGCAGAGACCGCACGGAAGCTCCTGCACGCCACATTTCCGATTCACGCATGGTTTTCAACTCGGCGTCCAATTTCACCTGGTAATCAGGCGCGCTATTCGCTTTGAGAACCACTTCCGTCTCCAGACCTTCTACTACTCGGTCATACAATTCTTCAAATACCGGCTCCACCGCCTGCCGGAAGCGTGGATGCCAGTCCAGCGCCCCCCGCTGGGCCGTGGTGGAGCAGTTGGCATACATGAAATCCATGCCGTTTTCTCCAACCAGCCGGATCAGGCTCTGGGTGAGTTCCTCTACCGTCTCATTGAACGCCTCGCTGGGGGTGTGTCCGTTCTTGCGCAGCACGTTGTACTGCGCTTCCATCACGCCCGACAAGGCTCCGATGAGGACGCCCCGTTCGCCGGTTAGGTCGCTAAACACTTCATTCTTGAACGTGGTCGGGAAAAGATACCCTGCCCCAATCGCGATTCCAAGGGCTACTGTCCGGTCCCATGCCCGACCGGTGTAATCCTGGTGTACTGCGAAACTGGCGTTGATGCCGCTTCCAGCCAGGAAATTACGCCGGACGCTGGTGCCCGACCCTTTGGGTGCCACCATGACCACATCGACAAATTCAGGCGGGACCACACCGGTCTGGTCCTTGTAAACGATTGAAAAGCCATGTGAAAAATATAAGGCATCGCCATTTTTGAGATGTGCTTTTACTTTGGGCCACAGCAGCATCTGGGCAGCGTCTGAAACCAGGTATTGGAGTACGGTTCCTCTCTCGGCAGCCTCTTCGATTGGGAATAATGTCTTGCCAGGTACCCATCCATCGGCAATTGCCTTGTCCCAATAACTTTTATGCTCAGGCGTCTGTCCAACAATGACATTGATCCCGTTATCGCGCATATTGAGCGATTGAGCCGGTCCCTGGACGCCGTACCCCAGCACCGCCACAGTCTCATCCTTTAAAACCTGCCGGGCCTTTTCAAGAGGAAATTCCTCCCGCATAACCACATCTTCAACCACTCCGCCAAAATTGATCTTTGCCATTTCTATGCTCCTTCTTCTATGATTTTTTAATGCAAGAACAATGAGGGTTCTTTTATGCCCGCGTATACCGCAAAATTAAACCGTTTCCATAAGACATCAGCTTTGGTAAAACCAGCCTCGCTGAGGCATGACATGTGCTTGCGTAGTGAAATTGGAAAATCCTCCCTCTCGTAGTTCGAGAACATCCTCTCAACGTCAGAGGGGGAAATCTTTCCGGACAAATAACTCCGCCAACCGGCCATGTTCAGGGCTGCCAGTTCGGCAGTATCGCCGTCAACCACGTCACAACATATGAAAGCCCCTGGAGTCTTCAACCACCGAAAAATATTCCCATATAATTTCTTATAAACGGCCTCGCCCCGTCCGTGATGCAGTGCAAAACTGGAGATGACTGCATCATAACTTTCTGCGAGCAATTCCATTTCCCAAAAATCCGCTTGCTTTATATCGTAGCGTCCGGAGAAAGCTGCCAGAACAACCGGGGTTTCGTTCAACATATTTTGGGAAAAATCGACCAGAGTAACATGGCTGTTTTTAAATGCTTGTAAAATCCGGCGAGAAAGGTTGCCTGTGCCAGCTCCAAGATCAAGAACTTTGACACTTTTCTTCACTGCAAAGGTTGGTTCCAACACTTTAGTAACCAATTTGAGTGACCGGTCGTAATCAGGCAACCAAACTGGTTTTCGTTGGCTATACGCCGCAGCCACCTCTTCGTTGAATCGTGCCCGGATCTCAGCCTGGGTCATCTTCTCGCTGCTCAGGTTGATCGCCGGTCCGGCGTATTTCGGGAGGATTTTCTCAGCCGCCATGCTAAACCTGTTCTTCAAATATTTCTTCTTTAGAATGACCATTACCGTTGACCGTCGGCAGAGCTACATTGACGCCGCGTGCCATCGCCACCACCCCTGTGCGGACCATTTCCAGGATGCCGAAAGGCCGTAGGACATCCACAAAACTATTGATCTTGGATTCGTCTCCAGTGATCTCGATGATCAGCGAATCGTTGGCGACATCTACAATGCGGGAGCGATAGACTTCCACCAATTGCATCACCTCGGAGCGGCTCGTGGTGGTTACACCTACTTTGATCAACGCCAGGTCACGGCTCACGCTGGGAATCCCAACCAGGTCTGCCACCTGGATAACATTGACCAATTTATACAGGTTGGCCGTAACCCGTTCCACGTTTGTCTGGTTACCGTCGATGACGATGGTCATTCGCGAGATCCCGGGGTGTTCTGTATGCCCAACCGTCAGGGATTCGATGTTGAATGCCCGCCGCCGGAAGAGTGAGGCAATGCGATTGAGAACGCCCGGCTTATCTTCTACAAGCATCACTAAGGTATGTTCCATTTCGTCTCCTGCGCTCACATATTGGTTTCGACAATAATGTTGGGAGCGGGTCGTCGGATCATATTGTGTAGGTCGGCCCCTGTAGGCACCATCGGATAAACCGAATCCTCTTTCTCTACCCGGAAGTCGATTACAACTGTTCCTTCGGTTTCTTCGGCTTTTTTCACTGCCGCTTCCAGTTCTGAACGCTGGGTGACTCTCAGCCCGCTTAAACCATGGGCTTCCGCCAGCTTGACGAAATCGGGATTATGCATCGGCGTGGCCGAATAACGCTTATCATAAAAGAACTCCTGCCATTGCCGCACCATGCCTAAATATCCATTGTTGATGATGGCAATGTTGATCTTTAGCCCTTCCTGTGCTGCCGTGGATAATTCAGCCTGGGTCATCTGGAAGCCGCCATCACCGCAGATCACCCATACATTTGCATCCGGACAGGCAAACTTGGCCCCAATGGCAGCCGGCAGGGCGAAACCCATTGTGCCTGCTCCGCCTGAGGTGATGTATGTGCTGGGCTTGTCATGCTTGTAATATTGAGCCGCCCACATCTGGTTCTGGCCTACATCCGACACAACTAATGCGTCTCCATGTGTATGTCGCCATAAATCGTTGATCACATGAGCGGCGTATAGATGTCCGTTATCGGGTAGGTTCTGAATATCCAGGACTGCGCTATCGCCCTTCATCTCATCGATGTTTTCGATCCAATCACTATGGTCGCAAGCCTCCACGTGGGGTAATAATTGTCTCAATGTTTCGCGCAAATCTCCGATCAAAGCCAGGTCCACCGGCACGTTCTTGTTTACTTCCGACGCGTCGATTTCAACATGGATTTTCTTGGCGCTAGGCGCATATGTCTTAAGATTTCCGGTAACCCGGTCATCGAAGCGCATTCCAAATGCTAGCAACAGGTCAGATTGCTGGATGGCATTATTCACCCAGGATTCCCCATGCATGCCCATCATGCCTAGGTTGAGCGGATGGCTGGCAGGAAATCCACCTATTCCCAGCAAAGTCATCGCCACAGGTGTGCGTGTCTTCTCTGCAAATTCTTTCAATTCTTGCATTGCGTTGCTCAGAAGCACTCCCCGTCCGGCCAGGATAACCGGGCGCTTGGCTGATCGGATCATTTCGCTGGCTTGCTGCATATCTTTCGGCATCGGACGCATATCCGGGCGGTAGCCAGGCAGGCGGATTGGGCTTTCATCGTATTCCCACTCGATGGATGCCTGTTGCACATCTTTGGCAATATCCACCAACACGGGTCCAGGGCGACCCGTCCACGCCACGTAAAAAGCCTCTCGAAGTGTCTCTGTAAGGTTCTGGATGTCCGTAACCAGATAATTGTGTTTCGTGATCGGCAGAGTGATACCAGTGATGTCGGTCTCCTGGAAGGCGTCATAACCGATGTATTTAGATGCAACTTGACCGGTGATACACACGATGGGGGAAGAATCCATCATTGCCGTTGCGATCCCCGTGACCAGGTTGGTTGCTCCGGGACCCGAAGTGGCTACCGCGACTCCCACTCCACCGCCAGCGCGGGCATAACCGTCTGCTGCGTGCGCCGCGCCTTGTTCGTGGCGGACCAAAACATGATGGATTGGATATTCCAACAAAGCGTCATAAGCCGGCATGATGGCTCCGCCGGGATAACCGAATATCGTTTTTACGCCCTCGTGGACAAGACACTCCCAAATAATTTGCGCTCCGGTACGTTTCATTTTTTCTCCTTTGGATCAACCTTTACAGACTCAATACTGCACCAGTATCGGCTGAGGTGACGAAACGGGCATAGCGCCGCAGCCACTTGCTTTCCACTTTTGAAACAAAGGCAGGCAAAGCCGCCAGTCGCGCTTGGAGGTCAGTCTCGCTCATGCGGACATTCAGCGTCCGGGCCTCCAGGTCGATCTCGACCAGGTCCCCTTCTTTCAATGCTGCGATGGGACCTCCCGCAGCCGCCTCCGGCGAAACATGGCCGATGCAGGCTCCGCGAGTTCCGCCGCTGAAACGCCCGTCCGTGATTAGGGCGACTTTATCCCCCAGTCCCTGTCCCATGATTGCGCTGGTAGGGCCGAGCATCTCCCGCATCCCTGGCCCGCCGCGCGGACCTTCGTAACGGACGACCACTACATCGCCTGCTTTCACTTTCCCCGCCAGGATTCCAGCCATCGATTCCTCTTGAGATTCGAAGATGCGCGCCGGGCCGCAGAACTTCATCATCGCCGCGCTCACACCCCCTGCTTTTACAACTGCGCCTTTCGGGGCCAGGTTTCCGAATAAGACCGCCAGGCCGCCTTTTTTGGAATGGGCGTTCTCATAGCGGCGGATGACCTCATCGTCGTTGATCACTGCGCCTTTGATTGATTCCCCCATGGTTGTGCCGCTGACCGTGATCCGGTCAAGGTGCAGCATTCCGGTCGCCCGCTGGACTTCGTTTAAAATGGCGGGGATACCTCCTGCCCGGTGGACGTCTTCCATGTGCCATTTCCCCGCCGGCGAAACCTTGCAAATGTGCGGGACCTTGTCCGCAACCGAATTAATTCGCTCCAACGAGTATTCCACCTCCGCTTCATTAGCCAGGGCAAGAGTATGTAAAACCGTATTGGTGGACCCGCCCATAGCCATATCCAGGGCAAAGGCATCATCAATTGAATCAGCAGTAACGATGTCCCGTGGCCGGATGTCACGTTCGATTAGTGTTAGGATTTGCGCGGCTGCCCGTTTGGCCAGCACCACCCGCTCGGGAGTCTTGGCTAGCGCCGAGCCGTTATAAGGCAAGGCCAGGCCAATCACTTCCATCAAACAATTCATACTGTTGGCAGTGAACATCCCCGAACACGAGCCGCACGAAGGACAGGCATATTGCTCCAGTGTGGTCAACCTTTTCTGGTCGATTTTCCCAGCAGAGTAAGCCCCCACTCCTTCGAACACTGAGATCAGGTCAATGATCTCTCCATCCGGAGTGCGCCCGGCAGGCATGGGACCCCCGGAAATAAAAATTGCCGGGATGTTGACACGCATTGCAGCCATCAACATACCCGGCACGATTTTGTCGCAATTTGGCATGCACACCATACCATCGAACTGGTGCGCCTGCAGCATTGTTTCCACGCTATCCGCGATTAATTCACGCGAAGGCAGGGAAAACTTCATACCCGCATGTCCCATGGCAATGCCATCGTCCACGGCGATCGTATTGAACTCAAAAGGAACACCCCCGGCTTCCCGCACTGCCTCTTTCACCGTCTTGGCGAATTCTTGCAGGTGAACATGCCCTGGGACAATATCCACATAAGAATTAACGATCGCGATGAACGGTTTGTCCATGTCCGCTTCGCTCACGCCGGTTGCTCGTAGCAAAGCTCGATGTGGGGCCTTCTCGTATCCTTTTTTGATGGCATCGGATCGCATACTATTCTCCTTCTTCGTAGTGACGACTTTAGTCGTTCTTTCCTTACTGATGACTTTTGTCACTTCCCGTTGTTAAAAAAGAGAGCCGCCTGTGGTTGGGCGGCTCTTCCTCTTTACTTCAATCAGGTGTGTCTACTCGACCTTCACCTTGGCCATCCCAACCACTTTTAGGTCCTTAATAATAAGGACCACAATTAGGACTACAAGGACGAAGAGCGAGAGACTGTTATTCATGTGCTTAGGTATTTCGCCAAATTATATGCATAATTGGGATTATGTCAAGGTCTGAGGTGTTGTCTAGACGTTAATACTTTATGTGTCACTGCGAGGCGTTTTTCGCCGAAGCAGTCCCACCTTTATCATCTTCAAGTCTTCTGCATGGAGCAAGGTTTTATCATACAATATTGGCCCTCTCATATGAGCCAAATACTCGCAGCATTAAAGCATATTCGCCCAGATGGTCGAGAGCTCGTTTTACGCGCTGGTCTTGAAGCGCCCCGATAAAATCGATATAAAACAAATATTCCCATGGCTTACCGGCCAACGGGCGCGATTCGATTTTAGTCAGGTCTATGTCCCTCAGGGCGAATACGCTTAAGGCTTTGAACAGCGCTCCGGGCTGATTTTTTAAGATGAACACAATGGAGGTTTTTGCCTCGCCGGCCGGCGCGACCGGTGCAGGCGCGATCACTAGGAAGCGTGTATAGTTTTCTGGATTATCTTCGATGTTTTCCTCAAGAACCTCCATTCCGTATATATCCGCCGCCCTTCGGGAAGCAATCGCTGCCGCGGTTCGTTCTCCGGAGGCTTTGAGTATTTTCACGCTGCCGGCTGTATCATAGACAGGCTCGGTGGTAACTCCTCGCATTTTTCGCAAATAACCGGCGCTTTGTCCTAATGGCTGGGGATGGCTGAAAACGTGGCGGATGTCCTCCTTGACAACACCGGGAAAAGTAATCAAGCAGAGCCGCACCCTTAAGAAATATTCTCCAACGATGTGCAATTCATTGCGTAATAAAAGATCGTAGTTTTGATGGATGCTCCCTGCCAGTGAGTTTTCAATGGGGATAATTCCGAAATCGCACTTATGGGATGCAACCGTTTCGAAAACATTCTCAAACAATTCACAAGGCATCGTCACTGTGGATCCAAAATAAGCAACACTGGCCTCTTCTGAAAAAGCCCCTGGCTCGCCTTGAAATGCGACCTTCATCCCGACCTCCATTTTCGAAAACGACTTCCAGGAAAAATATTTGCAGCATCCCAATAAAATTCCGGTCATTATAATTCATTCTCATCCCCTAAAATGGGAAGGGCGAGGAGTGAGGCAGTGCATTCAGCCAGTTAATCTTCCCCACCTATCCCAATCGACTCCAGGGTGTGTATAATAAAGATGAAATTCTCCGGGAGTAAAAATAATATGATAACCGAATATAAGCGTCCTACCACCTTGGAAGAAGCCTTGAAATTATTAGCACAGCCAAACACACGTCCCCTCGGCGGTGGAACCATGTTGACGCAAGACAAGGTTGAAACCTTCGCCGTCGTTGACCTGCAGCTCCTTGGTCTCGACAAGATTCGCAAAGCCGGTGAGAAGTTGGAAATCGGTGCCGCTGCGACCTTGACGAAATTGCTTGAATCCCCCTACACTCCCCCTGCCCTGGCCGCCACTTTACGCTTGGAAACACCCCTCAATTTGCGCAACATGGGCACGGTTGCCGGAACACTTGTGACTTGTGATGGCCGTTCCCCTTTTACCACGGCTCTGCTGGCGTTGGATGCAAAGTTAACCTTGGAAGATGGATCTCAAGTTCACGGCTTGGGTGATTTCCTACCTATACGCACCGACCTCTTACGCGCCAAATTGATTACTAAAATTGAAATCCCCTTAAATGCAATACTCGCCTTTGAAACCATTGCTCGCACTCCGGTAGACCGGCCTATCGTCTGCGCGGCATTGGCCCGCTGGCCTTCTGGCCGGACCCGCCTGGTCCTGGGCGGTTGGGGAGATTCCCCCCTTCTGGCAATGGACGGCAACGAGTCTGGCGGCATGGAAGCCTCTGCCAGGAATGCATTCACGGAAGCTGGCGATGAATGGGCCAGTGCCGAATACCGCCGGGAAATGGCCGTTGTGTTGGCGAGACGCTGCCTGGAAAAAACAATGGATCATGCAGATTAATCCATGTCGGTTTTCCTGGGAAAAAGATCAACTCCTCGACAAATACGGCCTCCAGCACACAGAGATTTTCAACACTGGTGGCCATAGCAGTACCTATTGGTTGAGCAATTTTCCTGCGTATTACCTTTGGCTGGCAGAAGATTGGAAGTAATTTAAAAATGCCATCTCAAATAGAGATTCATTGTGCCTGCTAAACTACATCTCGACTCCATCCTTCAAGGCGACTGCATTGAAATCCTCGCCCAACTCCCCGCAGCCTCGGTGGACCTGGTCTTTGCCGACCCGCCTTATAATCTACAACTCACCCAGGATCTTTACCGCCCCAACCGCACCAAGGTGGATGCAGTGGACGATCAGTGGGATCAGTTTGCCGGCTTCGAGGAATACGATCGTTTCACACATGACTGGCTGTCCGCCTGCCGCCGCGTACTGAAGCCGACCGGCACGATCTGGGTGATAGGGTCTTATCACAACATCTATCGCGTGGGTTCGATCCTGCAAAACTTGGATTATTGGATCCTGAACGATGTTATCTGGATCAAGAATAATCCCATGCCTAATTTCCGCGGCGTCCGTTTTACCAATGCGCACGAAACGCTTTTGTGGGCTCAGAAAAAGCGTGGTGCAAAGTATACCTTCAACCATCACAGCATGAAAGCTCTCAATGACGACCTCCAAATGCGTTCGGATTGGTACCTCCCCATATGTACCGGGATGGAACGCCGGAAAGTTAATCACGAGAAAGCCCATGCCACTCAAAAACCCGAAGCCCTGCTCTACCGTCTCCTTCTGGCTTCCACCAATCCCGGAGATGTAATCCTGGATCCATTTTTCGGCACGGGCACCACCGGCGCGGTTGCAAAAAAATTGGGTCGTCATTTTATCGGCATCGAACGTGACCCGGCCTATATCAGGATTGCAGAGGAACGTATTGATGCGGTCAAACCTGCGCCGGCAGCCGCATTGACCATCCCGAATCCGCGTCTACAGAAACGCGTTCCATTTGGAGCATTGCTCGAAGCGGGATTGCTCCAGCCTGGACAAACTCTCTATTTCATCAGAGATGATCTTACCGCCACCATCCAGGCTGACGGTTCTCTCATTTGTGGGCAGTTGACCGGTTCTGTCCATGGGATTGCCAAAACACTGTTAAATGCTCCTGCCAATGGCTGGGATTGTTGGTTCTTCGAAGACAAAAATGGCCTCCGCTTCCCCATAGAGACTCTTCGGGAGAAGATGCGCCTGGCAGGAGATGCTTCTTGAAACAATATCGCCGGCTCATGATAGGAATTATTGGGCTTTTCATAGTTGCAATAGTGAGCTATTTCTGGACCAACGCGATAATCTCTTCTGTCATCGATTATCGTTCACCGCTGCGTTTTAACCCTCCTGAACCCGGTCTGGCATTGGGAAAGCCCATTACCCGCCGGGTGGTAATTGTGCTGGTGGATGGCCTGCGGCTGGACACATCCACAAATAACACTATCATGCCTTACCTCAATTTTCTGCGCATCCAGTCTGCCTCAGCCACCATGCACAGCCACCCGCCATCCTATTCCGTACCAGGTTATGCCACTATTCTGACCGGTGCCTGGCCCGAAATTAATGACGGACCCGTGGTGAACCTGGATTACTCTGCCATTCCCGTTCCCACGCAGGATGACCTTTTCTCGGCTGTTCATCGCGCTGGCTTACGAACTGCCATATCCGCTTTTTATTGGTTCGAGAAACTTATCCCCGCAAGTGCAGTGGATGCCAGCTTCTACGCCTCTGGCGAGGATTCGACCGCAGACGAGGCAGTCATGAATGCCGCTCTCCCCATGCTTTCAGGAGACTACCAATTGATTCTCATCCACCTGGACCAGGTGGACTATGCCGGGCATTTTCAGGGAGGTCCGCTCAGCTCGAATTGGGATGCTGCAGCCAAGAAAGTAGATGGCGACCTGCGGGAAATTGTTACTCGACTGGACCTGAATAAAGATACCATCATCGTGGTTTCTGACCATGGCCAGATTGACAAGGGCGGGCATGGTGGTCCTGAGCCAATCACTCTGATGGAACCATTCGTCATGGTCGGTGCCGGCGTCCAGCCTGGAGCTAAACCTGACATTCAACAAGCTGATATCGCCCCAACCGTCGCCGCGCTGCTGGGTGCAAATATCCCCGCCTCCTCTCAGGGCCTCGTCCAGACAGCCATGCTCACTCTGTCATCGGATTACAATGCTAGAATTCTAGCTGAAGAAACTGCGCAAAAGAGGATTCTCTATCAGGCTTATACGACCGCTATTAAAAGCCAACCCCTTCAGCAACACAGTCTAACCAATCCACTATCCTACGCGATAGCCTTGAATGCAGCCTTAAAGGAGAAGCTTTCCCGGGAACGTGTCTGGCGTACTCTTGTTTCAATATTCCTGGGTATTTTACCGGCCTGCATATTGGTGATCCGTCGGGAAAAGAAGGCTCGGTGGTTGGCAGTCGGTGCCATCATTTATGCCCTGCTTTTTAATTTGTGTTATTCATTACTCGCGGGGAAGACCTATTCACTTAGTTCAGTCGAAAGTGAAACAGGCCTGATCAGATTTATAGCTATAACCGCCTCGTTCTCCTTGATCGCTGGTTGGCTGGTAGCCATGATCCGTCTCCGCGCTTTTGAGCGCAGTCCGCTTGAAGCTGCCGAGACTTCAATGGATTTCCTATTCATAACACTCTATCTTCTTGCCCTGCCCATCCTGGTACATTTTGCAGTCAATGGGGTCGTGGTAACATGGACATTGCCGGAATTCTATACTATATTTATCGCATTACTTTCTCTCATCCAATGGCGATTAGTGGTGGCTATAGGCTTGTTGCTTATAGTGGCAGCCGCGCTCCTTGCTCGCTACATGCCCCATCCGGTCAGAAAATATAGCCGGAGGCGGAGGTAATATGCTAATAAAGTTGGTAATAAATGGCAATCAACTGGATCTTGAAATCTCTCCTGCAGAGTCTTTGTTTGCTGTTCTCCGGCGCTCCGGATTCCATGGCGTCAAATTCGGCGATGAACAGGGGCTGACCGGCGCAGATACCATTTTGCTGGATGGGCAGGCGGTGAATGCAGGCTCGATGCTGGCAGCCCAGGCTGAAGGGCACAATATCGTCACCATCGAAGCTCTTGGCGAGCATCCCGACCAGGGTTGGAGGAAAACCGGTGGTCTGCATCCCCTCCAATTAGCCTTTATCAAATCGGGAGCCATCCAATGCGGCTACTGTACACCCGCCCAGATCCTGGCTGCCAAAGCTCTCCTGGATAAAAATCCCAATCCCACCGAATCTGAGGTGCGTGAGGCTATTGCAGGAGTCCTCTGCCGCTGCACTGGTTATGCAAAACCTGTTCAGGCAATTTTGCTTGCTGCAGAAATGATGAGAACAGGTCAGGAATTGGCCGAACCGGGCTATTTGGCTGCAGCGAACCCCATGTCTCCCGCGTCATTACCGCCGGAGGCTTCATCAACTGAAAATGACTCACTCGCACAGATGGCGGGTATAAAAACCGTTCCAAAAATAATCCTCGCACCGGAAACCACTCCTTATCAAGTGGTAGGAAAGCCCGAAATAAAAGTGGACGCCATAAAACTTGCCCAGGGAAAACCTGCCTTTACCGCCGATATCGAGCAGCGGGGTATGCTGCATGCGAAAGTGCTTCATAGCCCATATGCCCATGCCCGCATCAAGAAGATTGATTCTTCCAAGGCGCGTGCCCTCCCCGGAGTGGCTGCTGTATTGACTTGGCAGGATATCCCCCGCGTGGTGTACTCAACCGCCGGACAATCCGACCCTATTCCCGGACCACTGGATAGCTTTTCGCTCGATAATAAGGTTCGCTTTGTGGGTGACCGGGTCGCCTTTGTGGCTGCGGAAACCCCTGAAATCGCCGAACAGGCACTCAAGTTGATCGAGGTGGAATACGAAATTCTCCCTTCTATCATCGATATGGTCGATGCAATGAAACCTGCCGCGCCGCGCATCCATGACGAGCCAGAGTATGTCAACTTTGCGGATTCCAAACCGGAAAAGAATCTGGCAGCTGAGATTCGGATCGATATCGGCAGCGTGGACAAAGGATTTGCCGAGGCAGATGAGATTTTCGAGGCCGATTACGTCGTTCCCAAGGTCCAGCAATCTCATATCGAGCCGCACGTGGCCGTGACCTATTGGGACTCAGATGACCGTTTGGTTATCCGTACAAGCACCCAGGTTCCCTTCCATACCCGCCGGATCCTGGCTCCTGTTCTTGGCCTGCCGGTGAAACGGATCCGCGTCATTAAACCCCGCATTGGCGGTGGCTTCGGTGGCAAACAGGAAGTCCTGATGGAAGACGTAGCCGCCCACCTGACCATTGCCACGAAACGTCCGGTGATCTACGAGTATGAACGGGAGGAAGAGTTCATTGCTTCCCGCTCTCGTCATCCAATGCGTATCCACATGAAGACCGGCGTCAAAAAAGACGGCACGATCACCGCCAACGAGATGCGTGTGCTTTCGGATACAGGTGCCTATGGGTGCCATGCTCTCACCGTAACCGGAAATACCGGGCATAAATCCATGGCGTTGTATGTTGGCGATGGGCCGTATCGCAAATCCCCCAATATTCGCTTCTATGCCGATGTGGTCTACACCAACACCCCCCCTTCAGGAGCTTACCGCGGCTATGGCGTTCCGCAGGGCTATTGGCCGGTGGAACGCCACATGGAGAAAATTGCCCGTAAGCTTGGCCTCGATCCGCTCGAGTTTCGTCTGAAGAACGCTATTCGGCCGGGTGAGTACCATCCTTTCAGCACTGCCTGGAATGAAGGTCGTGAGCCGCGCCCTGAAGTGATCAATACCGTCGGCTTGGAAGAGTGTGCCCGCCAGGGAAAAGCCGCTATCGGTTGGGATGAGAAGTTCGGTAATACCTCCTGGCGAAATGGATTGCGATCTAAAGAACTCTCAATCGCCCAAAATCAATCCTCCATCTTCTCTTCGGAAAGGCATCGGCGTCGCTTTCGTCATGCAGGGGACTGCCATCCCCTACCTGGATATGGGCGGAGCCACCATCAAAATGAATGATGATGCCTCTTTCAATCTCCTGGTCGGCGCCACCGATCTGGGGACAGGCTCCGATACCGTCCTGGCGCAAATGGCTGCCGAAGTGCTGGGTGTCCCTCTCGACGATATCCTCATTTACTCATCCGATACTGACTTCACCCCCTTCGATAAAGGCGCTTATGCCTCTTCGACCACGTATATTTCCGGGACAGCAGTGGTTAAGGCCGCCCAAATGGCAGCCGAGCGCATCAAAATTCGGGCTGCCAAACTCCTGGGACTATCAGACTATCAGGATATTCGCCTCGCCAACAAACAGGCCATTTCGCCTGATGGTAAAGCTGTTTCATCTGGCAGAAATTGCCCTCGATACACTTCATCATAATGACCAGGAACAGATCATGGGCGTGGCATCTCACGTTTCTCCTTCCTCTCCGCCGCCTTTTGCCGCCCAGTTTGCTGAAGTGACGGTGGATACCGGCACCGGCGCAGTGACGGTGGATAATCTGGTCATGGCGGTGGATTCTGGCATCATCATCAACCCGCTGACAGCTTCCGGTCAGATCGAAGGCGGCATGACCCAGGCATTGGGCTATGCCGTTTGCGAAGAAATGGTATACGACCAGGCCGGTGTGGCCCGTGAACGTGATTTTGCTGGTTATCACATCTTCCGCGCCAACGAAATGCCTGAATTGACTGCCATCTTTGTCGAGACCTTCGAACCCAGCCATCCTTTTGGCGTTAAAGCCGCTGCAGAAATTCCCATGGATGGAGTTGCTCCTGCGGTGGGAAATGCCATCCTGGATGCCATTGGCGTCAATATTGATGAAAACCCTGTCACACCGGAAAAAATTTGGCGGTCGCTGAAATCGCCCCCATCCCCGCAGTGAAATGAACGTCTCGGAACCAACTGATTGGTCATTCATCGGAAGAAATAGCTGGCAAATGGCCGGATATGTCTGAACGGTTCCGGAATTCCGGAAGAGAAAAGCGTAAAGAAGAATTTACTCTACATATTGAACACGGAGACGAAAGCATCTTTCAGGTTGAAGTCTCTCCCATCGTCGATTGGCGAAAAAGGCTGGTTGGTCGCGTTTTTGTCGGTCGTGAGATTACGGAAAGCAAGAAACTGGAACTCCTTCTGCGTAATATGGCAAGCGAACTGGAAGAGCGTGTCCGTGAACGTACCCATGACCTGGCTGAAGCCTATGACACCACTCTGGAAGGCTGGGCGCATGCCCTTGAACTGCGCGATAAGGAAACTGAAGGCCACAGTCGGAATGTCACGGAGTTAGCCACCCGCCTGGCAGTGTTGATGAACATACCCGAGGATGAGCTGGTTCATCTGCGGCGTGGCGCATTGTTGCACGATATAGGTAAAATGGGTATCCCCGACATCCGCCCTTCATCAGCAATAAGGTCTTCGGTCGTAAGATTTATCTCTTATTTACAACCCTTGGTGCATCGGAAAATGGAAACCAACCTTAGATCCCTACTAGAAAACATCGGCTTCTCCAATAATGAATTTCAAAATAAAGTCATTGTTATCACCGGCGCCGCACACGGCATCGGCCTGCAGATCGCCCGTGCTTTTGCCATGCTCGGCGGTAAGGTTGTGATTGCAGAACTGAGTGAAGAAGGGAAAAGTGCTGCAGAATGGATTTGTGCAGAGGCAGGAGAGGCATCGTTTATCCAAACTGATGTTTCAGATGCTGTGTCTGTTGCCCATTTGGCACAAGAAACACACGGCCAATTTGGCCCCGTGGACATAATAATCAACAACGCCATCCGATGCCCGGTCGCCAGGGTAGCGGAGATGGATGAAAAGCTGTGGGATCAGGTTATCGCCGTCAATCTACGTGGTACTTTTCTCGTGAGCAAGGCTTTCTTGCCGGATATGCTGGCTCGAAAAGTGGCATAATCGTTAATATGGTTTCTGCAGAGGCCATGCCGGGATTATCCGCTTACATCGCTTCAAAGCAGGGGATTGTCGGCTTCAGCCAATCCTTGGATTTGGAAGTGGAAGCATCCAATATTCAGGTGATAGCCTTCGCCCCCGGGATGGTGGATACGCCCGGGATCCGTGCAAGTGCCCCTGCCTTGGCACCCCTGCTTGGCATGACAGAGGAACAATTCCTCACGACCCCTCTCCACGCCGCCTATGATGGTCTCATGCCGCCAGAGCATGCAGGTGTTGCGACGGTCTATCTTGTTGCCAGGCTGGCCAAAGAAGCCCATGGCCAGGTAATTAACGGTTATGAAGTTCTCGAAAAAGCCGGGGTGCTCAACTACTCCTCTCGCCGAACAAGTGGAGGAAAAAAAGATCCTCCAACAACCAGTCGCCGCAGATGCACTGGGAACGATAAAACAACTGGAAGCCATTTTGAGTTGAAACCGAGGCTGAGTTGAATAAACTTCCTGTATTTATTCGCCCGGTGGCCCGTGCTGGATTCAAGTCCAAATCCGGCCAGAGTCTGGCAGACTGGCAGAGGTCATTATCGACTCTCCGTTCCGAAACGGAAGCAGGCCAAGCCTTCACTCGATCAAGCCTGCCTTCTCTGCTAAGGAAATTGACTGTATATTATCGGGATGTGCCAAAAGAAACTTCCCGCTTTACGAAAGACACTGAATTTCTCCAACAAGTCAGCGAGACCAGCCGCCAGCGCATGGCCATTATAGGGAGACTAATTCAATTATTGGAATAAGGGCCGCTTTCCAGTCCTAAAGTGTCCTTCATTTCATCGAGATTCTCAAAAATAAAGTCAGGCAGGGTGGGATAATTTGCTGGCGACTTGGTCCGATTCAGCCAGGCCGCCTTTATCCCTGCCGCTTGAGCCCCTGAAATATCACTCTTCAAGTTGTCCCCGATCATCAAGGCCGACTCGGGAGTAACATCCAGCATGGAAAGCATCTTTTCATAGATTCGTTTATCTGGTTTCCCGACCCCGAATTCGCCTGCGATTACAATCGCATCAAAATACTTGCCAAGCCCGGTAGCGGCAATTTTTCTTCTTTGAAGGTCGGGAGCACCATTGGTCAATAATCCCATCCGGTAATGTGGCTTGAATCTTTCTAAATTTTGCCCGGCGTCATTGTAAACGATATGAAGCTCCCGCCTGGAGGCTATATATTTATCCGCCAGTTCTAATGCAAAATCCTCATCATCAATGGAAAACCTTTGCAATGTAGTCAGCCAGGATAGTTTTCGATAAATGGGTGCCCACTTTTGTAGAATTCTGAGATTCTTATCAGATCCTTTAAATTCTGCCCATAGCCCTTCCCAGGAACTGATACCAACTTGCACACAATATTCCCTGGCTGGGGATTGGTGCCAATAACTTCGACAAACATCCCGAATCGTCCCATGAAAGCCTGGCAGATTAATTCCGTAATGGGTCTGAGCATATAGGCAGGTTTTCAGGAATGCCGTGGTGGCAGAAACCTCATCTTCCACCAGAGTATCATCCAGATCAAAAATCAACGCTTTCACTTTCATGGCGCCTCACTTTCTACCGATGCTTATACAGTTTCATCAGCGGGATTCCCTGATAGCTCACTTCATAAACAGGCGGTTCCAACTGCTTCAGATACTCAAGGATGTAAGGGATAGCTCCACCCATTTGGGTAAATTGAGTCTGGCGGTATTCCAGGATGATCCAGTCCGCCTGGAAATATTCTCCAATAATTAGCCGAGGAGCCTTGGATCCGAATACGCTTTCAGATCCTGGCGTATTATGCAAGATATTAACGTCGGATCGTAACCGGCCATGCAGCTGGTAATAGAACATCACATCATAACTCCAGGGTTCCACCCAGATCCGGTCGCCAGGTTTTGCATGTGCATTGATATAAGGAAGAGCAGCTGCGTATGTTTCGCACCAATAAGTGGTTTCCAGCTGCAGTGTCGTTGCACCCTTAAGGCCACCGACGCCTTCTGAGTAATAAGAAAGCAGGTGCGGGTATAACCCGATTGTAGAGATACCCTGAGGCAAGAGCAGGAGAACGGCTGATAGAATTCCCACTGGTACAAAAATCTTCGGATGTGAACTTTGTTCGATTAATTTACGTATCCAACCCAGGATCCACCCAAAACCTGCTCCAGCCAGGGCCGCTACAAAAGGGAAACTCGGCATGAAGAGTCGTTCACCGTCATAAGCCAGCGTCCTGCCAACCGCAAGCACCAGCATTGGCACAAGTGCACTGATGATCAACAGCCATTCCAGCCCCTTATCCTGCTTTCCTATCCGGGAACGCCCAATTCCAATAAATGCGAGCAGCATCACCGTTAACGGAACCACCGCCCACATGATAACGAAAACATAAGGCCAGGGAGGTCGTACATAGTAATGACCCAGAAACCACACCCCGATATCATAATGATGAAGATGGAAATTGAAGTAATTCAGGATCCTGACCCAGGCGTGATGATACAACCACGGCCAGACTAAAAAGAAAGTCGCCACAGCTCCAATACCCATCAAGAAAAGCCTGAGAACTACATACCATTGCCGCCGGAATAACAAGAACCAAATCACCAGGATTATTGGTAAAAATGTTGCATTAAGCTTGATCGCTTCTGCCAGGCCCCAGGCAACTCCGAGTATGAGACCCCACCACCATTCTTTTCGGTCTATTGTCCGCCAGAAAAGATAAATCACCAGAAAGATTCCGACCGTCACTGGCATATCCAATGCTGCCAGGTGGGAATGAAAAAAGAAACGAGGCATTAGCATCAACGCCGCCGCCGCGAATAGACCCGCGGCTTTTCCGTATGAATTCGCCACAAGAAGAAATAAGAATCCGACCATCACTGCCACCAGTAGAATATTGCCCAACCGGTGGGCGGTTAGGTCATCAAAAAAGTAGCGGGCTACAGACCAAACGATTCCCGACCAGGTTCTATCCAGGGGCGGGTGTTCATGCGTTGCGTACCAATAATGGTCGATGGTTCCATCTTTGAATGCCGAGCCGGGGTCCTTGAATAGTACTTTGAACCAGCCCACGTATGATTCTGAGGAGGAGATATACGCCGGTTCGTCCCAAGTCAAGCCGATTGCTGGAGCCGTTATGGTCAGGATAATTGCTGTCAGGCTGGCCAACAGGACTGTGATGACACCATTGCTAAGGGTTATTCGTTGTTTTGACACAACCTGCTCCCACGGAATAACATTTTCAGATCTATTAATTCTTATTGGAAGTAAAATAATCCTCTCCTACCTCTATAACTACTATAAAATAACCTTTGAAAGACCCCCTCCATCTAGCGGACAGTCTTACACTGGTCAAGTGACCAGTTTCCCTTCCTGTTTTGGGATTTTGCCCATTTGATCCTCTTTAAATAGTCTAAATGTGCGCGTGAACATCTCTGCGATATAATCTGTAATTGCGGTCTTATGAAAACTATTTATCAATCTCTTTCAGAGCTTGAATCCGCTCACCAATCCGCTGCCCTTTGTACTGTGGTGAAGACCAGCGGTTCTACACCGCGGCATAGTACCAGTAAGATGCTTGTTTACCCTGACGGTAACATCATTGGCACGGTTGGTGGCGGGGAATTGGAAAACCGCGTCATCCGGGAAGCGCTAGACTCCCTCAAAGATGGCAAATCCCGTCTCCTCGAATATAGTCTGGTCGACCCGGCCCGCGGTGACGTGGGCGTGTGTGGTGGCCAGGTGGAGGTCTTTGTGGAACCTATCCTTCCCCCTCCAACTGCGGTGGTCATCGGTGGTGGACATGTCGGCAAGGCCGTGGCTCACCTGGCAAAATGGCTCGGTTTCCACGTAGTTGTCTCTGATGACCGTCCGGAATTTTGCACCCCCGCTGCCAATCCCTCTGCAGACGAATTCTACGCTTTGCCCCTGAAAGAACTGCCATCGAAATTAGCCATCTCTCAGCAGACTTATCTTATACTGACAACACGCGGATCATCAGTGGATGTGGCTGGCCTGCCAGCCTTATTGGATACCTCTGCTGGTTACATCGGCGTGATAGGTTCTCGGAAACGTTGGAACACCACAACGAAATCGCTAATAAAGAAAGGCATCCCGGCTGATAAACTAACCCGTGTCCACTCGCCCATCGGTCTGGGTCTGGGGGCGGAGACACCGGAGGAGATCGCCGTGAGCATAATGGCTGAAGTCTTAATCGCCCGCGCCGGCGGATCGGGCCGGCCTATGAAGGAACCTCGATAGGAGTGCCCGTTTTCCTGCTTGGTATTCTTTTTCATTAGTCCGATTAAATTTCAACAGACTTTCTGGAGTCTCAATGACCACTTTAGCGAATCAACGCATGTTCCACGGTGGCATCCGTGCAACTGCCTTGGCAGATCAATTATCTGCGTGTTTTAATGATCGGCAGCATCGCACCCACATCCAGCGTGAGGCGGATACAGCCCTTGTTCAGATAGGCTCCAAACATGGCACCCCTGTTACTGTTCATATCGCCGATACTACTGGTGGGGTGCTTGTCACTATGAGCCGTGATCGGGATTGGTTGGATAAGATCGCCGATTCCAGTGAGTTGGTCGAACGTGCCGCCAGCAGTCCCCTATCATTGCTAACCATGATACCGGATATTATCGGCGAGGTACGCCAGGAAAATATTGCTCCGCAAATATGGAATACGATCAACGATATCTGCGCTCTGACTCGCTCCCTGGCAGGGGAAGATAATGCACCTCGTAACCCAAAAGTCTGCAGATTTTGCGGGACAGCCAACGATCCGGAATTGGAACTGTGCCAGGCCTGCGGCGCCGCCCTCCCCACTGACCTGCCGCGGGTATGCCCCAAATGTGGGCGCGGCCATACTGCTGAAGCCTTGTTTTGCCAGGCTTGTGGAACCCGACTGGTAGAAGGATAACAAAATATAAAACTTTTGGGAGGTGGCAGCGTAGATTAAATGGATAAAATAGCTTGTATGAGGCACACGTCTCGGCTATAATAATTAAGACGACCAACACAAGGAGAGATAATATGGCGCGAATTTTTGATGTCATTGAGTACCCGAATGAAATGGCTGAGGAGATTGTCCATCGTTTTCCCGATGGGATGACCGATGCCGAATACCGCCTTGGCTCGAACGTGATTGTTCGTGACGGTCAGACGGCAGTGTTCTTCCGCGATGGGTTGGCTCTGGATATGTTTGGTCCAGGACGTCATGTCATCGCTACCGCCAATGTCCCGCTGATCACCAGTAAATTGCAGGATTGGCTCACCGGCGGAAAAACGGTCTTTCCTGCCGAGGTGTATTTCGTCTCCATGAAGGAATTTACCAACCGTAAATGGGGCACCCCCCAACCCATAATTGTCCGCAACCCCGGTATGGGTCTGGGCGTGGCGCTGCTGCAAGGCTTTGGCACTTATAGTTTCCAGGTCAAAGACCCGCAGCAGTTCATCGTTCAGATTGTCGGCAAGCAGGCGATTTTCAAGATCGATGCTATCGAAGAGCGTCTGCGCGCCATCCTGCTCCAGAAATTGCAGGATACACTTGGTGAATGGGCAGCCAAATATGCCGTACCGGAAATGATCGGCAACACCAATGAATTAAGTGGTTTCGTCCGTTCCGAGGCGGAAGATGATTTCAATGCCGTTGGCTTGACCATCAAATCTTTTTACGTCTCCAATCTGAAGCCCTCCGACAAGTCTGCCCAGGAACTGCGCGATATGGGTATGCTCGATATGGCTACTTACACTCAACTGCAGGCTGCCGACTCAATGCGGGACGCTGCCAATAATCCCAGCGGTGGTGCAGGTCTCACAGCCGGTATCGGTGCCGGGATGGGTATTGGCAACTTGATGGGTCAGGCCCTCCAGGGCGGCATGCAGGCCGGACAACAGCAACCGAAAGCCCCCAATGGTGGCGCTCCTGCAAGTGGTGGCATGGCCGATATAATGACCCCTTCCGAAGCCGCCAGCTGCATTGAAGGTTTCTGAAGAGGACGTGATGGCCGCCATTAATGATGGGAGCCTGAAAGCCAAGAAACTCGGAAATTCCTATCGCATCAGCCGCTCATCCCTGGAAGAATTTCTGAAGGGATAAGCATTTCAGGATCGATCGACAAAATATACCGGGGCTGTCTTTCCAAGACAACCCCGGTTCTTTTTTTTTACTACTGTCCTACTTTATTCCACCGTATGCAACATGGTCATATTCGGCGTGCGCATCTCCCTTAGTGGGAACCCGCATACCATCACCACCTGTTGGCCGGGCTTAACCGAACCCGACTCGCGTAAAGCGAAATCAACGCATTTGAACATTTCCTCGACCGTTTCCATGAATGGGACGATTTGTGGTTTTACCCCCCAGGCCAGCGCTAGCCGGGTATAGGTGCGTTCTTCCGGCGTGAAAGCCAGGATCGGCACATCCGGTCGGTTTTTCGCCATCAACAATGCCGAGCGCCCCATACGGGTAAAAACGGCAATGGCAGCCACATCCTGGTCGTGTGCCAGCTCCCGGGCAGCGTGAGTCACGGCCACGGCATCGTTATATTCATCCATATCCATGTCATCCAAATGACCCCATTGGTCAAAATTAGCTTCTGCCTGTCGGACGATGCGATCCATCATGGTGATCGCTTCCACCGGATATTCGCCTGCAGCTGTTTCACCTGAAAGCATGACGGCATCAGTGCCATCGAAAATGGCATTCGCCACATCCGAAGCTTCAGCGCGCGTAGGAAGCGGGTTGTGAATCATGGATTCCAGCATTTGTGTCGCAGTGATGACCAATTTCCCTTTTTGATTGGCCGCCCTGATGATGCGCTTCTGTGCCCCTGGAACGTCCTCCGGAGCCATTTCGACACCCAGGTCGCCGCGAGCCACCATCACTCCATCCACGCTATCCAGGATTGCCTCCAGGTTATCCAGGGCTTCTGGTCGCTCCAGCTTTGCAATCAGGAATGGGCAATCCGTCGGAGAAATGCAGGTGATCGCTTCTTTTACTTCAAGAACATCATCAGCCTTTCTGACGAACGATACCGCTACTGCATCTACGCGCAGCGAAAGGCCGAACTTCAAGTCAATTGCATCTTTTTCCGTAAAAGCCGGGATATCCAATCTAACGCCAGGGAGGTTGATACCTTTATGTGAAGTAAGAATACCACCTGTCTTTACTTCTGCTGTAACCAAAGTATTGCTGACCGTCAAGACAGTCAACTCCAATCGCCCGTCATCCAACAAGATGCGTTCGCCATTTTTTACCGAATCGAACAATTGAGGAAAATCGACCGGGATGGAGAGTTTCCCAGGGTTTTTCTCCCCTTCGGGATAAAGGTTTACCTGTTTGCCCGGGATGAGGGTTAATGGCTCATCCAGCATACCCACGCGGATCTTGGGTCCTTGCAAGTCCTGTAAGATTGCCAGCGGCAGGCCAAGCCGGGCAGCAACTGCCCGCAAGACAGATATCCAGGCGGCATGGGTCTCGTGATCGCCATGGGAGAAATTTAACCTGGCTACATTCATACCGCCTAGGAGAAGTTGTTCGATAACCTTTTCATCCTGGCTGGCTGGACCAATGGTCGCGACAATTTTTGCTTTTCGATTCATGACAATATTATATATGAACAGGTGACTGATGCAACGTTTTTAATCTTTACCAATTGATCAAATCCAGTTTAATTCTTTCGCTTGTTTTTCCAGGTCCGCCCTGAAATCTGGGTGAGCCACCCTGACTAGTTCCTTCACACGCTGTCGCACCGATTTTCCATAAAGGTCGGCTACGCCGTACTCGGTCACAACATAATGAACATGGTTGCGGCCTGTTACAACTCCTGCGCCTACCTTCAGCGTGGGCACAATCTTACTGATCATCGATCCATCTTTCATCATATTTGTGCTGGCCATGGCAATGACCGGAACACCATCCTTTGACCGCGATGCCCCGTAAATAAAATCTAGTTGCCCTCCCACTCCACTAAAAAACTTAGGGCCAATACTGTCTGCGCAAACCTGGCCGGTCAAGTCAACCTCAATTGCAGAATTGATGGCCACCATCCGTTCATTCTGAGCAATGACGAAAGGATCATTTACATACTCCTGACGGTGGAATTCGCATAATGGATTATCATCCACCCATTTATAGAGGGCATGTGTGCCCAATACAAATCCGGCCACTATCTTACCGGTGTGTAGAGTCTTGCGGGAATTGTTGACCACCCCCATTTCCACCAGCCGGACAACGCCATCTGAGAACATCTCGCTATGGATCCCCAGGTCTTTTTTGCTGTCCAGGAAGTTCAAAACAGCATCGGGGATGGAACCTATTCCCATTTGCAAGGTGGCACCATCAGGGATCAAATCGGCAATGTGACCGGCAATCTTTTGGCTGATCTGGTCATCCCCTTCGCTTCCCATGGGTAGTTCGGATATCGGATAACTAACCGGCACGATATGCGTCAGCCGGCTGACGTGGAGAAAAGAATCGCCCAGCGTTCTCGGCATCTGTTCGTTACATTCTGCAAGAATGATTTTGGCCGACTCGGCCGGCGATTTGGTCAAGCCAACTTCAACCCCCAGCGAGCAAAATCCATGTTCATCCGGCGGCGAGACGTGCACCATGGCCACATCTACCGGCAAGACTTTGTTTTTGAAAAGCAGGGTAAATTCTGAGAGCAGGACCGGGGTAAAGTCGGCCCGGCCTTCCCAGACTGCCTTTCGGACATTCGCAGCGATGAAAAGGGTATTCACCCGCAGGTGCCCTTCCATTTCCGGTTTGACGTAATCCGCCGGCCCGACCGATAGTGCCTGACAAATTTCCACATCTTTGATCTCGGGTGCATATTTCACCAACGCAGCCAGCAATGTCTGCGGCACCGATACGTTCCCGGTCATGAAGACCCTGTTGCCAGATTTGATCGACTTGACCGCTTCTTCAGCCGTAGTTACATGTGACTTGTAGATCGATTGCCAGTCCATGGGCAGCTCTCTATTTGATCCAGCTATGCAGGTGACGGAGTTCACCTTGATAAGTATTCACAGCCACTTCTATCGCCGGGTCTTCCGCTATGGCCTTTTCAATCCCCAGGTTGGCAATTTTAAGTATGTAAGGTGTGGCGACATTCACATAACCGTGCGTTGCCGTCCGCGCGACAATTCCCGGCATGTTGGGAACGCAATAATGGATGATGTTTTCTTCGATATAGGAAGGGCGGTCGTGCATGGTTGGGCGCGATGTCTCCACACAGCCGCCTTCATCAATGCTCAAGTCAATGATGACTGAACGTGGCTTCATTTTCCGCACGGTTTCGCGTGAGACCAATACAGGTGCACGTGTTCCTGGAACCAACACAGCTCCAATGAGCACATTGGCGAACTCGCAACATCGGACGATATTCCGCTCGGTTGAAAGCAAAGTAACGACATTCATGCCACACTGGCTGATTCTCTGCAAAGCATTGACATCTTTGTCCAGTACAGTCACATGGGCCCCCAGGCCTGTGAAAGCCCGTGCGGCATAAGTCCCCACAGTTCCCGCGCCCAGGATAACAACTTCCGCCGGAGGGACGCCGGGGATGCCGCCCAAAAGGATGCCGCGCCCTCCCTGGTCGCTATGTAACAGGCGGGCTGCCACTTCTGCCGCCATTGCACCTCCAATCTGGCTGGAAGGCCGTAAAACCGGTAGCGATCCATCGGACTCGCGGATTTGCTCAAAGGCGACCGCCGTGATTTTCTTTTGAAGAAGTACATCAATTTTATTCTGACGAGCTGAAGGCAAGGTTCAGCAATCCAACCAGGATGGAATTGGGCTGGAGAAAGACCAATTCATCATCGGTCGGACGGGCTACTTTTAGTACTAATTGGGCACGCCCATATGCTTCTTCTGCGGAATAGACGATCCTCGCCCCGGCCTCTTCATACTCTTTATCAACAAAACCTGCACCCGTGCCCGCTTCCTGTTCCACAAAAACAGTATGGCCGTTCTGGGAAAGTATTTCAACCCCAGCGGGAGAAAGACCTACACGGTACTCAAACGAACGTCGCTCTTTCGGAATACCAACATCCATATTGCACCTCCAGTCAAAGCCTGGTCGCCTGAAATTAGGATGGTTTTGAATTCTATATTTATTGCATATTAAGCACTTCACGGATGGAGATCAGCGCCCAGTCTATGGTTGCTTTATCGATGATCAGAGGCGGCGCAAAACGGATGGTATTAGCATGGGTCTCTTTGGCAAGGATACCTTTGGTTTGCAGCGCCTCGCAAAAGCGACGGGCTCCCCCGGCTGATGGCTTTAATTCAACTCCGATAAGCAATCCCTTCCCGCGTACTTCACGAACGTGCGGGCTGGGGATTTCGATGAGTTGTTCGAGAAAATATTCCCCCATTTCAGCCGCCCTTTCAATGAGGTTTTCCTCCACAATGACTCGCAAGGCTGCCCTGCCTACGGCAGCCGCAAGTGGATTGCCACCAAAGGTCGATCCATGCTCGCCGGGTTGAAAGAGACCGAGGAGGAATTTATCTGCCAGGACTGCCGAGATTGGATAAAAGCCGCCCGAAAGCGCCTTGCCGATAATCGTAATATCCGGACGTACGCCTTCATGAAGCGCGGCAAAGAGGTTCCCCGTACGACCCAATCCGGTTTGGATTTCATCGGCGATTAAGAGAATATTATTCTCCCTGCATATTTCAGCAACACTTTTAAGATAGCCTGCTGGAGGAATGATCACTCCACCCTCCCCTTGGATGGGTTCCACCAGGATGGCCGCAGTGTTCTCAGTGATCGCATCTTCAATCGCGTGAACATCTCCGTAAGGAAGGACAACAAAACCCGGCGTGAATGGGCCGAAATCATCCCGATAGAACGGTTCGCTGGAAAAAGAAATGGTTGTGATGGTACGTCCGTGGAAATTTCCAGCAAAAGTAAGGATCTCGGCTTGATGGCGAGGGATCTTTTTAACCACATAAGCCCATTTGCGGGCAAGCTTGAGTGCTGTTTCAACTGCCTCTGCACCGGAATTCATCGGCAGAGACATTTCGTAACCGGTTAATTCTGATAGTTCTTTATAAAATAGCCCCAACTGGTCATTTCGAAAGGCTCGTGAGGTAAGGGTGATCTTGCCGGCTTGCTCCAACAAAGCCGACAATATTTTCGGATGCACATGCCCTTGGTTAAGCGCCGAATAAGCTGAGAGACAATCCAGGTATTTCCGCCCTTCCACATCATAAACCCACACCCCCTCGCCTCGCTCGATCACGACATCCAGCGGAAGATAGTTGTGTGCGCCGAAACGGTCTTCAAGTTCGATATATTCCTGCGTGTTCATGGTTTCACCTCGAAATATTTATAAACTTACTCGGCCCCGAGCGCCACGCAGTCGAGAGGCAATTACACCTTATATTTCAGGTCTTATTTGTGATCTCCATTCAATATCATAAAGAATAATTGGATTATACACTGCAATTACAGCACCACGTATCGAACGCTGGCCTTTGTCCTCTAATTTTGAACAGCAAATCGATAATCAAGCCACCCCTAGCAGCCTGGCCAAAATGGCCTTCTGGGCATGTAATCGATTGTGTGCTTGTGGGAAGATTACTGAATGAGGTCCATCTGCCACTTCATCCGTCAGTTCGTGGTTTCGATGAGCCGGCAGGCAGTGCATCACAATGACATCCTTATCCGCCTCATTAACAAGGCCAGCATTTACCTGATAAGGCGGGAACACCTTTTCCCTCTGTTCGGCTTCTTCTTCCTGTCCCATACTGGTCCATGTATCCGTATAGATGACTTGCGCCTTGCGGACAGCTTCGTGCGCATCTCTGAGGAATTTTACCTTGCTGCCTGAACTACTTGCAAACTCATCTGCCATTTCCACTGCTTTTGGATCCAGATCGTATCCTTCTGGGTTGGCAATGGTAAAATTCCACCCCAGTTTTGTGGAAATGTGTAGAAGTGAGACGGCTACATTATTGCCATCACCAACAAAAACCACATTCAAGCCTTTGGCTTTACCGAAATTCTCTTGGATGGTCAGTGCATCTGCCATCGCCTGGCAAGGGTGGCTGAAATCACTTAATCCATTAATAACAGGAACCGTGGACCATTTAGCCAGTTCCAACACATCTGCATGCGCAAAAACCCGCGCCATTAATATCTGCACATAACCTGAAAGTACTCGCGCCACATCCGCTGTGGACTCGCGTTTTCCCAACCCGATTTCATTCGGCGATAGGTAAAGTGCGTCCCCGCCCATATGTCGCATGGCCATATCGAAGGAAACCCTTGTCCGCAAACTAGGTTTCTGAAAGATCATCCCCAGAACTTTGCCTTTGAACAAAGGTGGGTTTCCTCCGCTGAAGTATTCTCTTTTCAAACGTACTGCCAAATCAAGTAAATCCTGCAGTTCTTGGGGTGATTGGTTGGAAATATCCAAAAAATGTTCCACTTTTTCATCTCCTCTTCAGACTAATCAATAGGTTCTTATCGAATGATATCACTCGCCCATCCGCACTTTGTGCCAGTAACGGAATAGCCCGCTGGCTCCCATTTGTGCCGGGCTGGCAAAATCATAACTTGTTAGAGTTTCCTCATCCAATCCCAGCAACCTTCCGCGTTCGTGCAACCAGGTGATGTATCGCTTTTGCAATGTCTCGACATCCGGGATCTCAGGCATGACCAATTCCAACCAATTCTCTATCTCATCCAGGCAATGGCTGGCTAAATCCAGATGGGCAGGAGCATCATCGTAAATCCCAAAATGCGTCAAGGCAATTGATCTGCAACCAGTTGTCCATGATTCGCTTTAAGCTGCTACGCCATTTTCCTAGATGCGTTTCAGGTGGTACGAATGGCAGGCGTACATATATCCGCCCCGGCTTTCGGACTCCGCCTGCATCTCCACAGAAACAGGTATTCTGGTAAACGTAAGCAATATGGTGTTCAGCATGACCTGGAGTGTATAGGGCGGTTATATGCAATTCTCCAATAACGATCTCCTCCCCATCCCGGACCTCCTTCAAATTCGTTATTGGGACCGGTAGGAACTCTCCCCATGTTTTTTCCAACCTATCGCCATAGATTCGCCTCGCGCTGGCCAGCAGCTTTTCTGGGTTCAACATGTGCGGCACGCCAACCGGATGAACGTAAATTTGCGCACCTTTCCCAGCCAGCCAGCCGGATGCACCGGCATGGTCCAGGTGAATGTGGGTCAGGAGAACATGAGTTACATTCTCTGGTTTCAGATTGTAATCGGCCAGAGAAGATTTTAAGGTCTCCAGGGTGGAACCAGGTCCGGGGTCTATGAGAACGGCTCCCCCGGAATAGGGAATCAAATAAGCAGCGATTGCATTCTTAAGGCCGGATAACCTTATATCCAAGCTGATGACCGGAGACATTTTTACGCCCAAACACTAAAATAAGGTTTTGACAAATAAGGGTGCTGAAAGTACACCACTGGTAATGCCAACTGGACTCCCAGATTGTCTCCCAGCCCAATCTGGCAGACAGGCACATTCGTGCGGGTGAGGCCAGCCACGACAACTTCGCTATTTTCTGGGAAGCCAAATGTTTCGGGCTTGATTAGTACTACCACCGGGCGGAGATGACGACGTTGTAGCTCTTCCACAGCTAGAATAAGATCGGGCCGGGTGGAAGAAGTGATCAGAACAACTCCGCTGCCAAGAGGCAGTAATTTCGCTTTGATATCTACCAGGCCGTGCAAGGGGATATTTCCTTCCGGTTGGAGGAATGCCAGAGTCTCCATGATTTTATTAATCTGGCGCATGCCCCGCTCAGCTGGAACGACGGTAAATTTTCCCGCTGCGCACACCAGTCCCACAGCTCGCCGGTCTGCCAGGAAAAAGCTTGCAAGTGAGGCCGCCGCACTGATGGCATATTCGAATGTATTCCGTGGAAGAGGAATGGTTGGCCGGTGTAACCACCAACTCCCGGCTTGAGTCGGGAGGGTTTCTTCATCAGGCAAAGAGGCTTGTATTCCACTTTCCGCGTCTACAAATAACCATATATCTGCCTGCGGGTCTTGTTCGAATTCCTTGACCATAAACCGGCCGCGTCTGGCAGTGCTTGGCCAATGGATTCGCTTCATCGGGTCCCCCGCAACATATTCTCTCACACCTGCAGCATGAGGAGTGACATCCAGGCTCCGCTGGCGGATATTCTTGCCGCCTGGGAGCAGTCCGGGAGGAGGAGGAAATGTGGAGATTGGGAATACTTGGGGAAGGACTATCAGGGTTTCACCGGCGGGAATTCGTTTATTACTGATAAATAAGCCGAAAGGATCCCCGGAGGTCAGTGTGGTCGGGCCAAGCAAAAAAGCCCCTCGCTGGGTCAGGAGTGTCCGGGCGGTATAAAATCGTCTTTGATGGATGCCAATCCGGGTCAATAAGCGGGATCCCGTGGCCATGGGCAAAGTGGACTGGTTGTGTAATTCCAACCAGGCGCATCCCGGCCAGGTTTCATTCTTGACTTCAAAATTTTCCTCTACTACGTCCCCCACACTTGCTCGCAGTGATCTAGTATTGCGTGTAAATCTGATTCCCCGCATCGAAATGGCTGCCCAAATGACCGCGCCGGCAATGGATAACAGGCCGAGGTAGACCAGTCGGGCATAGATGGATAGGCCAGTGACTGCCCATCCCACCAGACTGACTAATATCATTACCGCCAGTAACCATCGCGACGCCAGGGAAAACTTCATACGTTATAGTGCCTGGTAATCTCCACCAGGAACAGGTAGGTTCTCCATGATCTCTTGGACTATCTTTTCAGCACTCAATTCTCTCAAGCGGGCTGCAGGCCCAACAATGATCCGGTGAGCTAATATTGCCGTCGCCATCTCTTTAATATCATCAGGTAAAACGTAATCACGCCCTTTCAGCGCTGCTACCGCCTGCCCGGTGCGATATAACGCCAGGCTGCCGCGTGGACTCGCACCCAGGTAAACATCCGAATTCTGCCTCGTCCGGTTAACCAGATCTATTATGTATCGTTTGACTGCCAAAGAAACATAAACCTTTTTTATAGCTTCCATGGTCTCTTGAAGTTCTTCGAGATTAATGACAGCTTCTAATGTTTCAATTGGATGGCGTAATTGCTGCCGGTCTAAAATTTCAATTTCATCATTGGGAGCTGGATATCCCAAGCGTACCCGCATAAGGAACCGGTCAAGTTGCGCCTCGGGTAATGGAAATGTCCCTTCGTATTCAATAGGATTCTGTGTGGCCATTACCATGAAGGGTCTCGGCAAAACATGCGTTTCTCCATCAACTGTTACTTGTTTTTCCTCCATGGCCTCCAACAATGCCGCCTGAAGTCTTGGGGGTAGCCCGGTTGATTTCATCAACTAGGACTACCTGGGCAAATACTGGTCCGGGACGGAATTCGAAAGTCCGCTTCATCTGATCAAAAATGGACACTCCCGTAACATCACTTGGGAGCATGTCTGGAGTAAATTGAAGGCGGTTGAATGAACAGCCGAGCGATTTCGCCAGGCTGCGCGCCAGCACAGTTTTGCCCACTCCCGGCACGTCCTCTATGAGGATATGTCCCTGGCAGAGCAAGCCAACCATGATCATATCCAGGGACTGTCGCTTGCCAACAATGACTTTCTCGAGATTGCCGACCAGTTTTTTTCCAAAAGATTGAATGTCTGCCATGAGTCAAATCCTTTTAAGTGTATATATTAGATAATTACTTTGCCAGATTTTGGATAACACGTGAAGTCGTTACTACACCGTCACCTATTGTGTATGAAAATCCTGAGAAAAGGAAAATATGGTGTTTACACACCGCTTTTAAAAATAATAAAGATATTTTATATCAATTGTCATTATTTTACCCCGTACTTAAGGCCAAACCCGGTCAGAAGAATCACAACCGGGTCTGGCAGGTCATTAATTTTCTGTTCTAAGGCCGTCCACACTAAGGCAGAGGTAGGTTCAACATAAAAACCGAGATGTGCCAGCTTTTCACAAGCAGGTAAGATTTCTTCTTCTTCGACAGCGCACATAGCTCCCTGGCTGGCGCTTATACCTGCCAACACAGCATCCCCTCGCAAAGGATAACGAGTCCGCACTCCCTCAGCCAGGGTCGGATTATCTGTAACAAAGGCCATTCCTTGCCTCCCGGAGGTGAACTTGGCCCACAGAGGTGCGCACGCCATCGCTTGCACACCTATCGCCACAGGTATGTTGTCGTTCTTATCGGCTATGCGCAGTGCCTCAAATCCTCGCATGAGCCCTAGCAGCAGTCCTCCCTGACCCGCAGGCGTAATGATTGCTCCGGGCATTCCTTCTAGTTGCTCGTATATTTCATAGGCCGCTGTGGCATAACCCGGTAGATTAAAGGGCAAATAAGCATGGCTGGCATATACCGACCCTTTTTCCACCACTCGTTGAGTCGCCTCAGTGACATCTGAGCGGGAACCGGGAATCGGTACTAGTTCTGCACCATAAGCCTCGATTTGCCTTCGCTTCGGTCCTGCGGCCGTGGCAGGCACGAAGATCCGCGCTTTGATCCCTGCTCTGGCTGCATAAGCTGCAAAGGATGCCCCGGCATTTCCCGAAGAATCTTCAACCGCCTCGTCTACGCCGTTTGATTTCAGCCAGGTGGCGATCAATGACGAACCCCGGTCTTTGAATGATCCACTGGGGTTAAGATACTCGCATTTGAAGGCCACATTTCTGCCAAATGCTTTCGCCCAGACCAGCGGTGTATTCCCTTCCCCAAGGGAAACGGGTTCAATTTCATCCGGTAAACCGAAACTGTTGCGGTATTTCCAGATTCCGGGCTGAAAATTATCGAGCAGATTTGGATCAAAAGAAAATGGTGCCCTAAAATCGAACAATCCGCCGCATTTCGGGCAGCAATAAACAACACTGCCCTCCGGGTAAGCTGTTCCGCAATTAATACAGGCGATATCTGGCTTCATAATTCATTTTCGGTAATCGTGCTGAATATTCGTTTTCAAAAAATTTGTGAGATATCGCTGCAATTGACTATTCACCCGGTTTCGGGATATATTCGCCTTCCACCCAAAACTCTCCGTTCGGGCCGACCTCTTTTTTCCAAATCGGCACGATCTCCTTCAGCCGGTCAATACCATAACGGGCCGCCTCAAAAACACCGGTATCGCGGTGAGCTGCCGTGCAAACGATCAATACAGTCGGAGTTTTTGGATAGAGCCGTCCAATTCGTTGAATAATGCCAATTCCTTCAACGCTAGGCCAGCGGGCGCGTATCTCATCCGCAACCTGGGTCATTTTCGCTTCTGCCATCGGCAGGTAAGCTTCATACTCAAGGTATTGTGTCTTATGTGCATCCCCTCGTCTGGTTTCCCCCCGCACTATGCCGCTAAAGATCGCTGCAGCGCCAGTAGAAGAAATGGTGACGTTGGCAACCAGCGCATCCAGGTCAAGTTCTTCTTCGGTGACCGAAATAATTGTCGGGAATCCGGAAGGCTGCATGTGTAATTATTACCCTCCGCTGACTGGTGGAAAGAAGGCTATCTCA
Source organism: uncultured Chloroflexia bacterium (assembly GCA_963831885.1). Taxonomy (GTDB): domain Bacteria; phylum Chloroflexota; class Anaerolineae; order Anaerolineales; family Villigracilaceae; genus UBA877. The sequence goes on from CAWHSJ010000012.1 coordinate 182,540, forward strand.
GCTTCGGGAGGAATGTGTTGCTCGTCGGCAACATATTCATGGTTGATGGCCGCCATGATCGAATTTCGAAAAAAAGATAAACCTGGATGGGTATCGACCAGCTTGTCTTTCAACTCGGCTATTGTTGTTTCTGCCGGGAGTTCCATCTGGATACTCCTTGCGCCTACGGCATCCCTTAGGTTCGCGAAGAAGAGTATTTTGACTTCGTTCATACTGCCTCGTTTACAATATCACCGGACCGCCCCCCATGCTTCTCAATCAGCCGGATATTCTGGATTTTCATGGTCTTTTCGGCGGCTTTGGCCATATCGTAAACGGTTAGAGCCGCTACCGAGACCGCCGTCAATGCTTCCATCTCAACACCGGTCTTGCCCGTGGTTTTAATAGTGGAAGTGATCTCCACTCCCGGAAGAGTATCATTGAGCGACAGTTCCACTTCGATATGAGCAAGTGGCAAGGGATGACACAAAGGGATAAGGTCCGCCGTACGTTTTGCTGCTGTGATCCCGGCAATCTGGGCCACGGTCAGCACATCCCCTTTCTTCATCGCACCGGCGTGGATCAGATCAAGTGTACTTTTTTTCATTAAAACCTCACCTCTGGCGATAGCCATGCGTACAGTTTCTGCTTTTTCGCCTACATCCACCATATGAGCCCTGCCACTGTCGTCAAGGTGAGTTAACTTAGAATCCATACGTGAATTATACCAGCCGAAAGAAAGCAAGTTTCTGGTTATAATTAACTCATGGAATTTTTCTTCGCCGACCCGAATGTCGAGCGATTGCCACCCGCCGATACCCGTCTGTTGGACCTTCGAGCCGAGCCTGATCCCGACGGGGCACGCATCCGGGTTTCTTTGGACCTCACTCCTTTCCAACAAAGACCTTACATCGAACTTACTCTTGCTCGACTCCTCCGGCCGTGAGCTCTCTTCAGCCTCCATCATCGAGCCGGTCGGCTGGAAGTTGGAACTCACCTTGCATATCCGCAAGGTGCCCATGCCTATCCCTGAAACGCAGGCAGAGAGTAAAATTGAAGGAACCTATTCAAAAACCATATCATATGTTCTATCAGCCAGCCTTTCCTATCCAGAATTAGGCCAGGTGGACCAGCGCCAAATCACAGTTTTAGTCCGGAAACAATAACCGAAACATTAAGATGACCTTCCCATACCGCTCACTCTTTCGCTCATCGCATCAATTGGCTTTTCTTGTTTCTTTGTGCCTGATGGTTGGCGTACTGGCATCTTGTGGATCTCAAACCCCTGCCGCCACTATATCTATCCCCCCGACAGGGACTTTTACTGCCAGCCTCTCTCCGACCGAAGCCTCCACTCAAACGCCTTACATCATCACGGCCACATCTCAAATAGATGCACCCGTAACCAGCTCTCAAGGGATATTTTTCCTCGCCCTGGCAGATGCCGGTCATACCCATATATTTGCTTATTCGCCTCAATCGCTCTCTTTTACCCGCCTGACGACCGGTGATTGGGATGATACCGCTCCCGCCCTTAGTCCCGACGGGATGAAGGTTGCCTTTACATCAAACCGCAATGGCTACTGGAATTTATACACGCTCGATCTGCAATCAGGCGAAACCGGCCGTCTGACCAATTCCCCAGAATATAAAGGTGATCCCTCCTGGTCCCCCGACGGTGCCTACATCACCTATGACACCTATGTGAACGGTAACCTGGAGATTTTTCTCCGTTCGACTACTGACCTGACGCAGGCCCCCTTTCAATTTAACTCAGGATCTTGCGGTTGACTCTTCCCCGGCTTGGTCACCTCAAGGCCGCCAGATTGCCTTTGTTTCCAATCGCAGTGGTGAACCTGAGATCTGGATTGCCAACCTTGATACCGCTGGCAGCTTCACCAATGTCAGCCTCAATCCCCACAGTGATGAATCGCACCCCGCCTGGTCGCCGGATGGATCTCATCTGGCCTGGACTGCGACTGATCAATCTTCCGGGCTGACTGGCGTATATATATGGGATGCAGCTGCTCCTGCTGCCCCGGCCCGCTGGGCGGGTTCCGGTGACTGGCCTGTCTGGCAGGATTTTGATCACATTGCCTCTCGGCTGACATCTCCTAATCAATATTTTCTCACCGGCTTTTCCACGGCTGGCGTCCTCAGCCTGCCGCCGGTATTGCTCCCTGGTCCATTGGATGGACTTGCTTATGGGAATATCACCATTCCCTTGCCAGGACCTTTTCAAGGGATCGCTCAAATTACCCCTGTACCGCTATACAATACAATCCTCAACCCTCAAACGGATAGCCTGCCCGGTCGTTCCTCCCTGGCTCCTTTGACGGGAGTTCAGGCGCCCTATCCACAACTCCACGAGCTGGCAGATGATTCATTCCAGGCATTGCGTAACCAGGTAGCCGTCCTGACCGGTTGGGACGCCCTCGCTACTCTTGAAAACGCATTTGTTCCATTGACCACGACACTGGACCCCGGCTTCGGCGAAGACTGGCTCTACACCGGCCGTGCCTTCACTCTTAATCCGGCGCTGATTGAGGCTGGCTGGATGGTCATCGCACGTGAAGATTTTGGCCAGCAAACCTATTGGCGGATTTATCTGCGTACCACTGCCCAGGATGGTTCCGAGGGCGTTCCGCTCTCCCATATTCCCTGGGACTTTTCTGCCCGAACCGGTGGTCCGGATGCTTATGAAAATGGCGGCCGCTTGATGGTTTCCATACCGACCGGCTATTGGCTTGACCTGACCAATCTCGCAATACAATATGGGTGGGAACGCCTGCCGGCTCTTACCAATTGGCGGACATATTACGCGGGGGCGCGTTTAATGAACTGGCTTTCACTCAAGGCCTGGACTGGCGTTCGGCCATGCTTCAACTATATCCGCCCGAAGTGCTCATCACCCCTACAGTAGTCATTCCGCCAACTCGCACTCCTACACGCACTCCACTTTATTACCGCTCTCCTACACCCACCCGTACGCCTACTTCTCGCCCTACCCGCACGCCATGAACCGAGCGCGGACTGTCCCATCGCTGGTCATATTATTTTTCCTGGTTGCTTGTTCGGCAGTACGGTACCCGCTGGCTGCAACACAAGCCGTACTTCCTACACCCACCCACCCCCAATCCGCCTTCATCCCTTCGCCTACTCAGAAATTAGCAGACAGCATAGCCCAACCGACCTCTTCCAGGCCGGCATTGACCGAAGTGCCGCCTCCTTTCTTGACTTCCACGCCGGGCGCATTACAGCTATTCTTTCCGACCGTCATACCGGTAGAAGGCGCTGAATACCGTCCGCCGCTCTATCCCACCCCTTGGGCGCTTTCGCCTCATGACCACTTCTACTTTGCCGCCCCGATAGCCGCAGCGTATCCCGGCGAACCCCAGTGGGATTATCGCTACGGAGGCATTTTCTTCGGCCCCGAGATCATCCATTCCGGCATCGACTTACCCGCTCCCACGGGGACCGATGTTATGGCCGCCGGTTCCGGCACTGTTGTATGGGCTGGCATCGGCCTATACTCGGGTTCAAAATACCAATTGGATGACCCCTATGGCCTGGCTGTTGCCATCCGTCATGATTTCGGCTGGCACGATCAACCCCTGTATACGATCTATGCCCATATGGAAGAAATTGATGTTATGGTGGGCCAATGGGTGAAAACCGGCGATGTGCTTGGTAATGTAGGCAGCACGGGCATGACTACCGGTCCCCATCTCCATTTTGAAGTACGCCTGGGTGAAAACAATTTCTTCTTTACGCGCAACCCGGAATTATGGCTGTCTCCCCCTCTGGGTCATGGAGTTCTCGTTGGAAGAGTGACCAGCACTTATGGAACCATACTCAATTCTTATCTGGTTTCATTAAAGTCTCTGGATACAGAAAAATATTATTCTGCGATGACATACGGACCTCAAGTTGCCAACAGTGATGAATACTACTGTGAAAATGTCGTTATCAGTAATTTGCCCGCTGGTGTTTATGAATTGAATATCGCGTATGGCACTTTGAACAGGATCATTAATATCCAAATCCTGCCAGGACAAGTCACTTACTTTTCATTCCATGGCTATTCAGGCTACGATATCGGCTCTCCTGACGTAACTCCCACGCCTGCACCTTAGGCTTCCCCTTTTCCGATATTGCAAGCCAGGCGAGGGTAGGGCCACACCCAGATACCACCCTTGACGTATCGAACATCTGTGCTATACTCACCTTCTAAAGGTTTCGTGAGTTTACCCCTCACCCATCAGGAGCATTCGTTTTATTCGTTTTACAATTTGGATAAATAATCGACGAACGAGGGTACTTTACTATGTAGGAACCTAATAGCAAATGGAGAAGATTATTCGTTCCTCGAAAAAAAAGAACGAATGCCAAATTTACTGGTAAGATTATAGTTGCACTGTACCCCTAGGATACAGTACCCATTAACATTTGAAGAGAGGATTACTATGGCCAGAAAATCTGTTGATTCTACTTCCGAAGCCTCGATGGACGATGGACGTCGTGCCATGCTCGACAAAGCCGTTGGAGACATAGTCAAACGCTATGGCGATGGCTCCATTATGCGCCTGGGTGATGCCAAAGGACTGATGGTTGATTCAATCCCCACCGGTTCACTCTCACTAGACCTTGCTCTCGGCATCGGGGGTATACCCCGCGGGCGCATTACCGAGATCTACGGTCCAGAATCATCCGGCAAGACCACCCTTTGCCAGCACATTGTCGCCGAAGTCCAAAAAGCTGGCGGCACAGCCGCCTACATCGATATGGAACATGCCCTCGATCCTTCTTACGCAGCCAAATGTGGCGTTGACGTGGATAACTTACTGGTCTCCCAACCTGATACTGGCGAACAGGCTCTTGAAATCACTGAGACCCTGGTTCGCTCCGGTGCAGTAGATCTGGTGGTGATCGACTCGGTTGCCGCCCTCGTTCCTCGCTCCGAGATTGAGGGCGATATGGGCGACGCCCAGATGGGCGCCATGGCCCGCCTGATGTCCCAGGCCCTGCGGAAGCTCTCTGGTGCCATTAACCAGACCAAGACCACTGTTATTTTCACCAACCAGTTGCGGATGAAGATCGGTGTTATGTTCGGCAACCCCGAGACCACTACTGGCGGGAATGCGTTGAAATTCTATGCCTCTGTCCGTCTGGATGTACGCCGCATCCAATCCATCAAGATAGGTGCGGAGGTGGTTGGCAACCGTACCCGTGTCCGTGTGGTCAAGAATAAAGTTGCCCCGCCCTTCCGTACCGCTGAGTTCGATATTATGTACAACGAAGGCATCTCAAAGGTAGGAGATCTGATCGACCTGGCCACCCAGTTAGGCATCATCGATAAGCGCGGCGCATTCTTCTCCTATGGCGAAACCCGCCTGGGACAGGGCCGTGAGAACTCCAAGGAATACTTGCGCCAGAATGGCGATCTGGCGGATGAGATCGAATTGGCTGTGCGTCAACGCGCCAGCGGAGGCGAGGTACCCGTCCCATTGACGGTAGGCGGCAGTGGAGAAGACGCTGGCGAGGAAACTACAGCAGAAGAATAAGACCCAGGCCAATTTTAGAAAAGTATAATATTACTAGGAAAAAAGATGGACACAGAAAAGCGGCGACTGCTCACATCTGTGTTCATCTTTCTTTTAATCTGCCTGGTCCCTATCTCTTGTGCGGGAAATCCTACAACACCTCCAAGCCCAACCCCTCCGATAACGAGTGCTCCATCTACAACAGTGACTTCGACGGCTGAACCTTTGCCTGTTGTCCCCACCTCTACGCCTTCCTGCGTGGACGGGCTTACATTTGTTGATGACGTAACCATACCTGATTTTTCTGTCATCTCCCCTGGAAGCACTCTGGATAAACAATGGCTGGTTCAAAATTCAGGGACTTGCAATTGGGATAAACGTTATCTTATGCGCCTCATTTCGGGCGACCTGTTAGGGGCTCCTGCTGAACAGGCGCTTTACCCTGCCCGCGCCGGCTCACAGGCGACCTTGCGCATCCTCTTTACTGCTCCTGCCGAACCCGGTGAGTATGTCAGCGAATGGCAGGCATTTGGCGATAATGGGATTCCGTTTGGGGATACATTTTTTATCAAAATTATTGTTCAATAATGAGAAACTGAGATCACCAAGATTATACATTTTCGAAAATTCGGAGAAACGACTTCCTACGCTACTACCATTTACCTGTAAAGATAGATTATCATTTTCAAACCGGAGAGAGCTTTATGAAAAACTCCACCATTGAGCTCATGCACAAGCATGCTTCTGTCCGCCACTACAAGCCTGATCCTGTGCCTGCTGACACCGTCGAAACCATCATCTCCGCAGCTCAATGCGCTTCCACGTCTTCCAACCTGCAGATGTACTCCGTAGTGGCCGTGACAGACGCAGGCCGGCGTGAGCAATTCGCGGATTTATGCGGCAATCAGGGACAGATCCGTGAGGCCCCCGTGTTCCTCGTCTGGTGTGCCGACCTGGCCCGCCTGGACCGGGTTAGCGAATTGCGTGGTTATACCCAGGTTACCGGCTATGTCGAGAACTTCCTTGCCGCAGCAGTGGATGTTGCTCTCGTTGCACAAAATGCCGCCCTTGCTGCTGAATCGTTCGGTTTGGGTATATGCTATATCGGCTATATTCGAAATATCATTGCCGAGACCATTGAACTCCTGGAGCTACCTCGCCTCACCTTTCCTATTACCGGCATGACCATCGGCTGGCCGGCCAAAGAATCTCATCCTCATCCGCGCCTGCCCCTCAATGCAGTGTTATTTTGGGAAAGATACCATTCTGACCAGGATTCAGAACTGATCCGATACGATCGGACAATGGTGGAATCGGGTCTTTACCACGGCCGCCAGGTGCCCGTCCCAGGGCAGCCCGAACTGTTGGAGAATTATGGCTGGTTGGAACATTCAGCCCGTCGTGTCTCGAAAGCAGAGCGGACCGGTCTCTGTGCTCTTTTGGAAAAGCAAGGTTTCGGCCTGAAATAGGAATATATGACTCGCATCCTTTACGGAGACCGCATCGGCCGCCAGGGGAAGATTCGCCTGGGCTGTATCGCTATTTTGTTTGACGAAAAACAAGAAAAGGTGCTGCTTACCCGCCGGGCAGACAACGGTCAATGGTGCCTGCCCGGTGGAGGTGCTGAACCGGGCGAAATCCGTGTCTGAAAGCTGTGAACGTGAGGCCCTGGAAGAAACCGGTTTGATCGTGCGGGTGAAAAAGTTGGTCTCGGTCTTTAGCAGCCCCGACCGGCTGGTCATCTACGACGATGGAGGCAGTTTTCAGATTATTGGCCTCGCCTTCGAAGTCGAGGCTGTCGCTGGGGAGATCTCCTTGAGCGACGAGACGACAGATATTGGTTTTTATTCCTTCTCCGAGGTAGAAAATATGGATCTTTTTCCACATCACCGGCAATTTATTGCCGATGCACAAGCAGGTAAAAATGCAGCTTTCATCCGCTAAAAAGAAGACCGAGGTACTTTATGGAAACCGAATCAGCAGCCAGGGCGATGTCCGGGTTGGCTGTTCGGTCATATTGTTTAATGCCACCAGGGATGAAGTATTGCTCACTCGCCGGACCGATAACGGTCAATGGTGTCTGCCTGGGGGAAGGATTGATCCAGGCGAATCAGTCACCGAGGCTTGCGAACGGGAAGTTTTGGAGGAGACTGGTCTAATTGTTCATGTGGTTCGGTTAACTGGCATTTACAGCAATCCCGACCGGTTGATCGTCTATCCCGATGGAAATAAGGCACACGTGATTGTTTTAAATTTCGAGGTTGAGCAGGTAGGCGGGACGCTAGGCTTGAGCGACGAGACTACCGACGCACGCTATTTTCCGGTTTCAGAAGCCGTTCAGATGAAACTTTTCCACAATCATGCGGACCACATCCGCGATGCCTTGTCAGGAAAGGTTGAAACGTTTATCCGTTAACAGCAGTGAATAAACAATTTTGTAAAGAGTTTATCTTCTTGCCCCAATAGGAAGAGTTTGATATAGTATGAGCAGGTAGAAGCAAAGGGAGTGTTCATGGAAGGGCTTTACGGGCTGTATATTGTTTTTCTAGCCATCGGCATCATCATATCCATATATTTAATCTCCCGTCTATGGATAATTCGCGAAACTCCAGGCGCGAAAAATCTTATCTGGACCATATCCTGCATAACCATTTGGTCTTTTGCCTATATATTCGAAATATCAATTAGATCTTATACACTTAAGGCGATCTGCTTAAGAATAGAATACTTGGGGATTTCATTCGCAGCGTTAGCCCTTTTCACTTTTATTCTGATTTATAGCGGACGAGGCAAATGGCTGACCCGCACACGCTTCATCATTCTGGCGGTTGTACCATTCGCGTCCTTCTTGCTGGCAGTCACTAATGATTGGCATCATCTGCTCTGGTCTGACATCAAGATGCCCGCTGCAATGGTGGGTCCGCTATTGTTAGAGGCGGGGCCTTGGAGCAGGGTTAGTGTCATTTACTCTTATGCTCTCATCATTCTGGCGGCTTTCTTCCTTGTTCAAATAATCGTGCGTGTGCGCAACCTGTATCGCCCACAGGCTCTCATCATGCTGTTGGGAATTGTTATTTCATGCGTTGGCAATATCGTTTATGTTTTTCATCCAACCCTTGACTTGACGCCGCTCGCATGTACATTGGCTGTGATTGCCCTGGAAATAGGTTTTTCGCATTTAGGCTTAATGGATATCCTGCCTGCCGATGAGAGGCAAATCATCAGTGTCATGCGGGACGGGATAATTGTGACAGACTCGAAAGACAGGATTGTAACAATTAACCCCTCTGCGCTGCGTTTTTTCCATCAAAGCGAAAACGATCTCATAGGTGAAAATATCCAGAAGATTTTTCCAGCCTGGAGCGAAAGGAATTCTCAATCCGGTACCGTCTTTGAAATTGGCCATGAAATCGCTTTTGGAGAAGGTCCAAGTCGGCGGCTATACAATCTTCGGATTGCCCCTATTCTCGGCCGGCGCGGCCAGCTCACAGGTCAAATAGCCACCCTGACAGACATCACAGATGAAAAACAGGCACATAACCAGACGCGTTTGCAAAGTGCCGCCCTCGAAGCTGCCGAGAACGGTATCGTCATTACAGATACTCACGGGAAGGTGGAATGGGTCAATCCGGCTTTTACCCGACTGACTGGATATGAATTATATGAGATTGTGGGAAAAAGTCTCAGACTCCTGAAATCCGGGGAGCAATCGAATCATTTCTATAAGACGCTATGGGAAACCATCCTCGCCGGTAAAGTCTGGCATGGCGAGCTGGTAAATCGGCGGAAAGACGGCAATACCTACCACGAAGAAATGACGATCACTTCCCTGATTGAGGATGGACAACCTACGCACTACATCGCCATTAAACAGGATGTTAGCGAACGAAAATTTGCCGAAGAACAACTCCGGCAAGCCCATGAACAAGCCATTGAGGCAAACCGCATGAAGACACAGCTACTGGCTAGTGTCAGTCATGATCTGCGAACACCGCTTGGAACAATCATGGGATATGCAGAAATACTTCAAACAGGTGTATTGGGCAGCATAAATGATGAACAAAAGAATGCGGCTGCAGAAATCCTTGATAGTGCGAATCGCCTGCTTGCGTTTGTAAACAACCTCATCGGCCAGGCTCAACTCGAAACTGGCCGTATTGTCATCCGACCCAAGCTGTTCAGGCCTGTTGAATTGACTGTCGATGTCCACTCGCTGGTCGGATTCATGGCCAAGAAAAAGGGGATCAATTTTGAGACGGAAATAGATCCCACCCTGCCTGATCAGATATGCGCCGATCCATATTGGCTAAGACAAATTTTATATAATCTCGTCAATAATGCCTTGAAATTTACTTCCCAAGGGACAGTCAAAGTTCGTCTCTTCCGTAAGAACGAAAACCATTGGGCTATGCAGGTTTCAGATAGCGGGGTCGGCATCCCGGAAGAATCCCGCCGAACCATCTTCGAGCCATTTCACCAAGTGGAAAGGAAAGGCGTGATCGAAGGGTCGGGGCTGGGGTTATCCATTGTCAACCAACTGACCTCGCTTATGGAAGGGAAAATTGAATTGCAAAGCGAAATTGGTCAGGGAAGCACATTCACCATCACACTCCCTTTGAAATGTTCCTAGAGGCGTCTATGAATATCATCCCAACTAAACCCCTAGCAGTGATCATTGAAGACGACAATTCCCTGGCAGATATTTTCACACAGGCAATGAAAATCGCCGGTTTTGAGATCCAAACCATCGCCGATGGATTGCAGGCTATCGATAGGTTGTCGAAACTTAACCCAGCAGTAATTATTTTGGACTTATATCTCCCCGGCGTTTCAGGCGACAAAGTATTAGCCTATATACATACTGAAAGTCATCTAAAGAAAGCGAAAACCGTCCTGACGACCTTTGATTCGCTCCTGGCAGATAAATTCCAGGATGAATGTGATTATGTCCTGCTTAAACCGGTCAGTTTCAGCCAGTTGCGTGATTTAGGAATTCGTTTGCGGGAGTTAATGGTCTGATATATATCTGTGGATGTGTTTCGAAGGTAAATCATATTAACGCGTCCAACAAAATCTGCGACGATGCTCACTGGGGGTATAGCCAATGTCCTTTCAGAAGGTGCAACCAAAAAAAGAGGATTGATGAAACCTTGCACGATCGACAAATTCTTTGATCGGTAGGGTATTATCGCGATGCAACACCCGCCTGGATTTATCAGCAGCCGTTATACATAAGTCATAGCGGCTATACCGGTTACCTGGTGGAATTGCCAGGCGCACAAGTGCGAAATTTTCCCAGACACTCTTACTATGTGAGAGATGCCAGGATAATGAGGGTTTCCCCATGAATATAAAAAGCCAATTGTAAATAATCATCTCCTTATCGTAAATTCTTTCTTGGATAAAAAATGGTTATTTCGAGACATGGTAAACTTGATTTACCCAAGGTATAAGGAGATTTTATAATTGATGCCTCACCTTAGCCCCTCTGCTCAAAAATTTCAAGATTTCCTGCGCGGCCAGGGACCTTCTTACATTGTGATTGAGTTTAATGAGAGTACTCGCACAGCCCAGGAAGCCGCCGACCGAGTCGGCTGTCAACTTGGCCAGATCGTCAAATCGCTCATATTTACGGGCAAAACGAGCCATAAAGGCGTTCTGGTTCTTACCAGCGGCACAAATCGTGCTGACGAATTCAAGATCAGTCAAGTTGCCGGAGAACCAATTAATCGCCCTGATGCGGATTTCGTCAAAGCTCTGACCGGCTTTTCAATTGGTGGAGTGCCGCCGGTCGGCCACATCACTCCTATTGAAACCTACATAGACGAAGATCTGCTGCAATATCCCACTGTTTGGGCATCGGCAGGGACACCGAACGCAGTCTTTGAATTGTCGCCATCTGATCTTGTCAACTTATCTAAGGGGAAAGTCATCCATGTAAAACAGAGTTGACTTAAACATATCCCTTCAGGAGTAAGTAATGAAAATCAATTCAATCTTATTTTATGCTTTCATTGCAGCAGTCTTGTTGACAGGAGCTTCTGCTTGCGGGCAAATATCACCTACGCCTGCCACAGTGCCTTCTTCCTTACCTTCTCCCGTGCGTACCCAGACTGCGGCTCTAGCCACACTTCAGCCGGTTGATTCGCAGCGTAAACTGACCGTAAATGGACATGAGCGATCCTATCTCCTCCATATTCCACTTGGATTGGTCACTGGACAACCAGTGCCGTTAGTGTTTGTTTTTCATGGGCTGGGAGAGGCGGCTAATCTCATTCAGCAAGCCAGCGGGATGAATGCTGTTTCCGACACAAATGGTTTTATCGTCGTCTATCCGAATGGGAGCGGATCAAGCAGCGCCCTTTCTTGGAATGCCGGCAAATGCTGCGGTTACGCACTCCAAAACAACATCGACGAAACAGCCTCCATCCGGCAGATCATTGCAGATGTTGGAACCTTTGTTCAAATCGATCCCAAACGTATTTATGCTTCCGGCTTCTCGAACGGGGGACTGCTTTCCTATCGTCTGGCCTGTGAAATGTCAGATACTTTCGCAGCTATAGCGTCTGTGGCTGGTGTGATGCTGTTTGATCAATGCCAACCCAAACAGCCTGTTGCTTTGATCGATTTTCACGGTCTGAGTGATAATGTTGTGCCCATAAGCGGAGGCGGTGTCATCCCTGATGTGGGCAAACCCTTCCCACCTGTTGAAGAAAGCATTGCCGCCTGGGTAAAATTCGATGACTGTGCTAATTCCCCTCAGACAGAACAAACGACGATATTTACCCACACTGCCTACACCTCCTGCCAGAATAATACGGCAGTCGAGTTATATGCTGTAAAAGGGATTGGTCACAGCTGGCCGTCGCAATATGTCGTGCAGGCTTCCCAAATAATTTGGGATTTTTTCAAAGCCCATCCTAAACAATAAAAAAGGTCCAGGATTTCCCTCTCCACTTCAGAAGAAATCAAGAGACCGCCGTGTTGGCGATCCCTTGGTTATTGATATTGTTTCCTTGACAACTACATTGACTCTTCAAGTGCTTCTTTGGCTTTCTTGGACTGTTTACCCCGATCATCCGTGTTGAGTATTCGTTTGCGAATCCGGTACGATTGCGGTGTCACCTCGAGCAATTCATCGTCTGCCAGGTACTCAATCGCCTCATCAATGCTCATTTGCCGTGGCGGAGTCAGGCGGATTTCCATATCACCGTGCGATGAACGCATATTGGTTAGATGTTTCTTGCGACAGACATTGATTGGTATATCCCCTGGGCGGGCATTCTCACCTATGACCATTCCTTCGTACACGGCCACCCCGGGACCATAGAACAGGTTACCGCGCTCCTCGGCACCTTTCAGTGCGTAAGCGGTGGTATCACCCACTTCCCAGGCAACCAGCGAACCGGTGGAACGTTGGGCCATTGGCCCGGCCATTTCTTCATACCCATGGAAAAGCGCATTCATGACACCCATGCCCCTCGTCGCTGTAAGAAATTGGTAGCGGAATCCCAGCAGACCGCGTGTCGGAACGATATAGACAAGCCGTACGCTTCCCTGGCCTGTATCCTGCAAATCCATCATCTTTCCCCGTCTTCCACCCAGCATTTCCACTACCACACCGACAGTCTCAGGGCTGGTCTCAATGTGAACTTCTTCATATGGTTCTAGTTGGGTACCATCTTCGGCTTGCCGGAAGATCACTTCTGGTCGGGAGACCTGGAACTCATACCCTTCCCGTCGCATGGTTTCGATCAAAATTGCCAGGTGTAACTCGCCCCGGCCTGAGACGAGGAATGTATCCGGTGATTCGGTTTCTTGCACGCGCAGGGAAACATTGGTGCGGAGTTCATCGAATAAACGTTCACGCAGTTTGCGCGAAGTGCTCCACTTTCCTTCGCGACCGGAAAATGGAGATGTATTGACTCCGAAAGTCATCCGCACCGTCGGTTCTTCCACTTTGATGGTCGGCAGAGCCACCGGATTCTCCGGGTCAGCAAGTGTTTCACCGATGGCAATACCTTCCAATCCTGCCAGTGCAATGATCTCACCTGCTTCCGCGTGCTCCACTTCCACTTTGTTCAAACCTTGGTGTATGTAAAGATAACGGGCCCGCTCGGGCACGTTTTCACCGTCCACCTTCAGGCGCGCTAATGCTTGTCCTACCTTGATAGACCCCGCGTGTATTCGGCCAACTGCAGTAACCCCGCGATAATCATCGTAACCCAGGGTTGTGACCAGAATTTGCAGAGGTGCCTGGGCGTCCACTTTTGGAGGCGGGATATGTCGTAGGATTGCTTGAAAGAGAGGTTGTAGATCGGGTCCGAGTTCAGGAGTAAGGCCCGCCTGCGCACTGGTTGCCTGAGCATAGATTATAGGGAAATCCGCTTGCTCGTCCGTCGCTCCCAACTCGATGAAAAGATCGAAAGTCTGGTTGACTACCCGTTCCGGCTCGGCATCCTTGCGGTCAACTTTGTTGATAACGACGACGGCTTTGTGACCCATCTCAAGTGCTTTTTTAAGAACGAAACGGGTCTGTGGCATGGGTCCTTCCGCCGCGTCCACCAGCAACAGTACGCCGTCCACCATATTCATGACACGCTCGACTTCGCCGCCAAAATCCGCATGTCCGGGGGTATCTACAATATTGATTTTTACAATTTCACCGGTGACTGGATCTGGAATGGTGATGGCGGTGTTCTTGGATAGGATGGTGATACCCCGTTCTCTTTCCAGGTCGTTCGAGTCCATCACCCGCTCTGCTACTTGCTGGTTGTCACGGAAGGTATGCGATTGGCGCAGGAGCCCGTCTACCAAGGTGGTCTTACCGTGGTCAACGTGGGCGATGATGGCAATATTTCTGAGATCGGTGCGGTCAATAAGCATAAGGTTTTGTTCCATACGAAAACCCCGGGAGTAGAGACCGGGGCTTGATCGGACATTGATTGATACCGGCGTGCGGGCTGTATTCTATCAGATTACGATGGATTTGGGCAGGGGAAATAGAAGACATGCTTGATCTTCAAAATCGTGTACGGAAAAAGATATTCCTGAATTTACGATGGTCAAAAAGGCCATATAATATTCGAACTAATAAGAATATACATGTCGCTACATACTTTGTCATAGAGCTTTCTCAATATTTATATTGAATTTTGTTGATGTTCATTTTTAGATACTAAATACTTGAGCCCGTTTACGGTTTTCGGGGACAAAATGGGGGTTGAGCTTTCAGCGGCCAGCATAGTGACACCTACCAGGCCACATTTCATACGGTCGCATTCAACTCGGTGGGATTCTTCTTCGATGGACGCCATCCGTGCTCCAAATGAGCCGTCCTTCGATCGATCGCTGCCTGAAAGGAGCCCATCACACCCATCCTCGCAGCCTGAGCACGACCAAACCCGGCACCCTGCTCAAGAAGTCCATCCCGGTTCGCACCTACACACCTTGGGACGAAGAAAAGCCGGGTTTCCTCGAGATTGATCTGGTCGCTCACTGTGGAAGCAGCTTGGAAGGCCAATTTGTGTATACTCTGACCAATACCGACCTGGCCACCGGCTGGACGGAATGCCTGCCGGTCTTCCCTCGCACCCAGGAGAACGTGGTCCAAGCTTTGCTTCAGGTCCAAGCCCGCTTGCCCTTCCCTTTGCTCGGCCTGGATTCCGACAATGGCAGCGAATTCATCAACGACCTCCTGCTGCAGCACACTCGCATCCACCAGATCACCTTTACCCGCTCCCGGCCTTACAAGAAGAACGATCAGGCCCATGTCGAGCAGAAAAATGGCTCTCTCGTCCGCCGCCTGATCGGGTATGATCGCCTGGATATTCCCCAGCAGGCTTTGCTCCTCGATAAAATCTACCAGGATCTTCGCCTCTATACCAATTTCTTTCAACCTGTTCTCAAGCTCATTGGGAAGGTGCAGCTTGACCACCACACCATCAAGCAATATGATATCGCCGCTACTCCTTATCAGCGTATCCAGGCTTCTCCGGATATCGCCCTGGATATCAAAGCTCGCCTGGCGAACCTGTATGTCCAGCTCGATCCCGTCCTGCTGAGAACGTCCATCGATCAGAAAGTCGACCGGCTATGGAAATCCACTCGGTAACATGATTTTTGAGGCAACAACCCTTCACAGGGTAACATTTTCTATTGAGGAATTACGGGGTAATCGCATTTCAACTTTTAAGGACCGTGAGCAAGTAGTCATTGTTCCACCCAGCTTGTAATCGTTTGGCATGGATACCGCCTTTCGCTGTTTTCTCTCTTTTGAGTAAATTCAGGGCCATCTGACGTAACACAGACAGGTTTTCGGCCGCGTGGTCTTTGCGAACCCGACTTTCATCTTCTCGGAAAGCGATATCCAGAACCCAATGCAACTGATTTTCGATTTTCCAATGGTTGCGTTTGACTTTCAAGATGGCTTTGGCATCTGCGGGTAGGCTGGAAATAAAGTAGCGGGTCTGCACTTCGACTTTTTCATCGATCTGACGGTGCGAAACCATCCGAACAATGCTCTTCAGGCCTGCCCATTGCTCCCGTTTGCAAATCAGCCCCAGATATTCTTCCAGATCCACCGCCCAACACTCCCTGGTTTCAAGGCGACCATGGCCTTTATTGACTGTCTTGAAATAACTGTGTTCATGTTCAAATCCATGGGCTACATCCACATCAAAAAGGTATCGGATATCTTCAAACAGATGCCCCTGGTTCTCTTTCACTGACAGAAGATAGTCGCCACCGCTCTCAATAATCGTTTTGGCGATCTCGGTTTGGGTTCCGATGGCATCAATGGTCACAATACAACCGGTGATCTCCAAAAGTTGCAGCAGTTCAGGGATTGCCGTGATTTCGTTGGATTTATCAGCCACTTTGGTTTGACCCAGGATCAGTTGGTTTTGGGTTGCCCAGGCATTCACCATATATATCGCAGCTTTCCCGGCCATCATAGTCGTGAGATCGCCGTAATTGCTTGCCGTCTATGGCGATCACTTGTCCGACTGTGAGCTTTTCAATGGCTTGAACCCATTCAATAAAGCGTTTCTGGAACTCTTCCGGCTTGATCAGCGCAAATACTCGCCCAAAGGTGTCATGCGAGGGGATGCCCTTTGGCAATTTCAGAAATGTTTTCAGCCAGGCTTTCTTATTTTTCGCAAATAACTCTACATCACTCCAGCCATCCGCACCACAAATTACTGCACAAATGGCCATAATCAAGATCTCCAAAAATATATGCTGCTTCGCATTTCCTGTCCGTGGGTCTGCCAATCCTTTAAAATGCTTCACTATGCCCGCTACTGCTTGTTCTTCCATCATCGCTGTGTGCCTCCGTCTCTCTCACAGCGATTTTCTCACATTTCAAATGCGATTACCCTACCCTGTTGCCCCCCATCTCCAATTCTTGCAGCCATTTATGTTATAATGCTGCCGATATGATTCACGCCAATCGTGCAACTTCCATGCTTTTTGTTGTGGTCAGTGGTTTTACCGCCGCCGGGGTTCCTGTAAACGCGCCTGCGGCCCGGAGATAGTAAACCAACATTTCCACAACTAGAATTCACCTGCCGCAGGCCTACCCTGCGGCATTTTTTATTTCCAGGGAGCAAAGTTCTCGCATAGCACTTCCAAAGAGCAGCAAATGTGGGCTACCTTCCCTCCCACCTTCAGGAGAACCATCATGATTTCGATTAGCCTGTCCAATCTCACCCTTGTCCTGGGAGCCAGGACCATCTTTCGGGAACTATCTTGGGAGATCCAGCATAACCAAAAAATAGGTTTGGTCGGCCCCAACGGCGCCGGTAAATCATCTCTTTTCAAACTGATCACTGGCGAATATACCTCCGAACCAGGTGGTTCAGTTGTGCGTGCCCGCTCTGTAACAGTAGGCTATTTACCCCAGCAGCCTGAGTTCGACCCGACTCGCACTGCTTACGAATTAGGTCTGGAAGGTAATCCACGCTATTCAATAGTGGTAGCTGAACTGGACCGTATCGAGGCATCTCTTGGTGAGCCGGCAGTATACAATGAGCCGAAAGCTCTGGCCAGGACTCTTGATTTGCAAGCGAGATTGTTGCATGAATACGAAGCCATGGGCGGCGAGAGCTATCCCAAACGCGTCCGCGAGATACTTCTTGGCCTGGGCTTGCCTTCAAAGGACCTGGAGAAGCCTTTAGGCGTCTTGAGCGGTGGTCAAAAGAAATTGGTTGGCTTGGCCCGCCTGATAATGGCAAAACCTTCGGTACTACTTTTGGATGAGCCGGATAATCACCTCGACCTGCCTGCCAAGGCTTTCCTGGAACGCTTGATTCTGGATTACCCCGGCGCAGTGGTGTTGGTCTCGCATGACCGCTATTTGCTCGATGCTGTTGTTACCCATATTACTGAAATTGAAGATGGTCGTCTGACCACCTTCACCGGCAACTATACCGAGTACATCATCGATAAACAGGAACGCCTGGCTCGTGCCGAGGAGTTGTTTCAGATCCAGCAGCGGGCTATTGCTCGTATGGAAATGGCGTTAAAGCGTTACAGATTATGGGTGCAGGTCAGTGACAAATTTGCCAGCCGGGTTCATTCGATGGAAACCCGCCTTGAGAAATTGGATAAACGGGATCGTCCCATTCTCGAACGCCGGAAGATGGGCCTCGAATTGAATGGCTGGCGCGGCTCAAACCAGGTGTTGGAAATGGTGGGAATATGTAAATCTTACGCCCGGCCTCTGCTAAAGGAAGTCAACCTGCTGATCCGTCATGGAGACCGTGTCGGGCTGATTGGTCCAAACGGAACCGGTAAGTCTGTCCTTCTGCGCCTCATCCTCGGCCAGGAACTACCTGATGCTGGCGAGATCAAATTAGGGCCGAGCGTTAAGGTTGGCTATTACGCCCAGGAACATGAAACTCTTGATTTCAATAGATCATTGCTGGATACCGTCCGCCGTGCTGGCAATATGAGCGAATCCAATGCAGTAGCCTTGCTATTGCGGTACCTGTTTACCTACCAACAAGCCGCCCTAAAAATTGGCGATCTTTCCGGTGGTGAACGCAGTCGTTTACAATTGGCGCTTCTTGTCCTTTCAGGAGCAAATTTCCTGCTTTTGGATGAACCCACCAATAACCTCGACATTGCCTCCTCTGAAGTGCTTGAGAATGCCCTGGCTGATTTTGTCGGTACAGTCCTGGTGATCTCGCATGATCGCTACTTCCTCGATCGTACCGTCAACCGTGTCATCTCGCTGGAAAACACAAGATTGAAAGAATATATTGGGGGATATAGTGACTATGCGCAGAAAACCAGGGTGCCCTGGGATTAAAATCCATGGGTTTCGGATGCCTGATGGCCAGATCTCTTGGCCACAGGCATCTTTGGAATCTTCTTTCATCCCGTCTCATGGTTTTGATTTATCAAGGGATGATCCTATTGTTCTCCACGGCGTTTTCTTGAGCCGTAAAGTCTAGTACAAGCGCGTTGCTGAATATATCGATAGAAAAAAAATGATTAGCCATTTAAGATGTCAATTATCATATGGCAGGAGTCAGAGGGATGCAATTACAATACTTGTTGATTAATAAGAAATCTACGGTCCTTCAATCAGGAAATTTTGGTCCTTTTCTCCTATACCGTTAGTAACTCCTTGGAAGTAAACTCTGCGAAACCCGAAAGACAAAAGGAGATCAATGGCTTATGGCTGCTCTTTCAGAAATTTATAATTATCTGCCTCTCACGGATGAGCTGCTCACCAGCGGCCAACCCACGCGGGAACAATTTCCTTTGATTGCCGCTGCTGGTGTAAAGACCGTCATTAACCTGGCCTTGCAGACCAGTTCCTCTGCCCTGCCAGACGAAGGAACGATCGTCAAATCGTTAGGCATGAACTATGTTCACATTCCGGTGATATGGGAAAGCCCGACAAAGGCAAACCTTGAAGAGTTTTTCTCCACTATGGAAGCGAAATCAGGAGAAAAGGTATTCGTCCATTGCGCCGCCAATATGCGCGTTTCTGCATTTGTAGCACTTTACCGGATTCTGCGCTTGGGTTGGGATCGAGATAAAGCTTTCGAATCAACCTACCGTATCTGGGATCCGTTTACAGATGAGGTATGGGGAAAATTCATAGAATTGGCTTTGGCAAAATAAGAGAATACTTTTGTATTATCCGACCCCCGGGCTTGTGATCACGCTCATAACGGCAACAAAATGTGCCGCTGCTCCTAGGATGACGAAGATATGCCAGACCTCGTGGAAACCAAATTTTCCCGGCACGAAATTAAATATCTTCGTGGCATAAACGATCGCGCCGAGCGTATAGATAACTCCCCCCAGGATAAGCCAGACGATCGCACTGGTTGGTAGCACAGCCGGCATTTGTGGTGCAGCCATCAAGCACAACCATCCCATGACCACATAAGTACCAGTATGCAACCAACGTGGTGATTTGATGTAAAAAACCTTGACCAGGATTCCAATGGCTGCCAGAATCCAAATGATGGCCAGTAAACCCCATCGCCAGAACCCCGTGAAAGCAATCAAGCAAAAGGGTGTATAAGTTCCGGCAATCAGAAGAAATATAGCTGCATGATCAAATTTCCTTAAAACAACCAACGTATCCGGCTTTACCGTTGCAAGATGATAAGTCGCGCTAGCCGCGAACATGGCCATCAGACTCAAACCGTAAATGATCACCGAAACCAGTTTCGCTGGCTCATTCCACCCAATTATTAACAAGACTATCTCCCCCAAAAAAGCGGCGATCGCGCCGCCTAAATGGGATAACCCGTTGAAGGGTTCGCGCAGTTTTGAAGACATGATTATCCTCGACAGAAAGAAATTAATCTATAATAATGATACTCCATAGGGAATATCTTACCTGTTCCTTTGCTAATAATTGGCTATCAGTTTTAGCTTGGCTCGGAAACCGCAATACGGTTCTAAATGGTTAGCAGAATCTTAATAGAAAAATAATAATAGAAACAAACTAATATTTATAATAAGTTCAATTTAAGGTCTTAGGAGCAAATAATATGAATGCCGCTCATCCAAAACTACGGCGATTGGATGCAGTTACGCTTGAATTGATCATCGTGGTCATACTCATCACTCTTCATGATTTTCTCCTTTCCGACGCACTATCCATACCTCTCGTATTAAAAAGAAGTTCTCTATCTCAATTGAGAGTATTAGACAAAGTTGCATCAGGCATGGAATTCGTTGTGCCTCTCTTTTTCTTTATAGCTATGTTTATACTCTGGTTGATTGGACGAAACGCTTGGGTACGACTGACCGCGATTGTGTTTTTAGCCTGGGTCACTTTGAGGCTTATCGCCAAGATTGGATTGGTAGTGGAAATTATCATTTCACGCCCTCAGACGGGCGTGGGCGTCTTATTGAAAGATATCATTGTGATGTGGCTCGCTAATTTCCTGCTTTTTGGAATATGGTATTGGATCATCGATGGTGGAGGTCCGGACGCTCGCCGTGATGGCAAGGTTAAGCGCTTTGATTTTGGTTTTCCACAAAGCATGAGCAACTATCCCGGTTGGGATGGTTGGCTGCCTGGAATATGGGATTATATCTACCTGGGATTTAGCAGCAGCACTCAATTTGGTTTGGGCGATACCACAGCGTTCTCCGTGCGGGCAAAACTGCTGTTGATGCTTCAGGTTACACTTTCCATCATAATCATCGTCTTCATCGCATCGATCGCAATAACGGTGATCCATTGAACCAAAAGTCCTCGGCACCTTCAAAGTGTCGAGGACTTATTATCAATAATCTTTTCCGCCGGTTTAAGTACCTTCTTCCCAAGAATTCAAATACTTTACCTGTTCCGGGGTCAATTCATCGATTTTGATATTCATAGCCGCCAGTTTGATCCGGGCGATCTCGGCATCCACTTCTGCCGGGACGGAATAAACCCGTTTTTCAAGCTTGCTGGCATTCTTGACCATGAACTCGGCCGCCAGAGCCTGGTTGGCAAAGGACATATCCATTACCGAGGCCGGGTGTCCCTCAGCCGAGGCCAGGTTGATCAGTCGGCCTTCCGCCAGGATGTTTATCTTCCGGTCGTCTTGAGTAGTATACTGCTGGACGAACGGACGCACTAAGTTTGGTTCGCCCTTCGACATCTCAGCTAATGCCGGGATGTTGATCTCGACATTGAAATGGCCGGAGTTCGCTACGATGGCACCATCTTTCATGACCTCGAAGTGATGTTTATCTATAACATTGATATCGCCAGTGACCGTGCAGAAAATGTCGCCAATTTTGGCAGCTTCCATCATTGGCATTACCTGGAAGCCATCCATAACTGCTTCCAAAGCCTTAAGTGGGTCCACTTCGGTGACAATAACTAGCGCTCCATGGCCGCGAGCCCTCGAAGCCAGACCACGGCCGCACCAGCCATAACCGCAAACAACAAAATTCTTCCCGGCGATTAATACATTGGTAGCCCGAATGATGCCATCCATAGTGGATTGGCCTGTCCCATATCGATTATCGAAGAAATGTTTGGTCATGGCATCATTGACCGCAATCACTGGGAAGTTTAGCATCCCGTCCGCAGCCATGGCTCGCAAGCGGATCACTCCGGTAGTAGTCTCTTCGGTTCCGCCAATTATACCGGGCAGAAGTTCGCGCCTGTCTTTGTGGATGGTGGAAACAAGATCCGCTCCATCATCCATGGTCATCTGCGGCTTATGGTCCAAGGCGGCACCGATGTGCTTGTAATATGTAACATTATCTTCGCCTTTGATAGCAAAGGTGGGTACCTCATAGATGTTCACCAGCGCTGCCGCCACGTCATCCTGCGTGGAAAGAGGATTGGAAGCGGTCAGCACCAGGTCTGCCCCGCCGGCCACCAATGCACGCGCCAGGTTGGCGGTTTCGGTAGTCACATGCAGGCACGCTGACAGGCGAACACCCTTAAGCGGCTTTTCCTTGGCAAACCGTTCACTGATCGTCCGCAGGACGGGCATCTCACGTTCTGCCCAATCGATACGCCGTCGACCACCTTCGGCTAATGATTTATCTTTTATATCGTAGTTATTCATATTTTCTCCGGAAGTTACAAAATTATGAAATCTAAAACACCTTTATCGTCAAAGGTCTGGCGAAAACGCTGAACAAATCGAAGGCGGGTATATGTATGGTTCTGGGTGCCTTTTTGCTCCAGGCAATAAGTGGCTGCCAGGGAACCGATTTGGCCGCATAACTCCCAACTCCAACCGTGTGCATAACCGGCCAGGAACCCCCCCCGGAAGGCATCTCCCACACCGGTAGGATCAACGATGCGGACTTCCGGTACTACCGGGATATTGTACTCCCTTCCGGCTGCATAAACCGTGGATCCATCCTTGCCTCTGGTAACCACAATTACATCAACATGCTGAAGCATTTCTTTGAGATCAAAACCTGTCTTCTTGGAGATTAGATCGAACTCGTAATCGTTAACAAACAGGAAATGCGCCCCGTCCATGTCACGCGCCAGTTCTGGCCCATCAAGGCGAAGAATTTGTTGGCTGGGATCATATAAGTAAGGTATTTTCAATTCACGGCATTCAGCTGCGAATTTGGTCATTGCTTCCGGTGCATTCGGCGAGATGACCACTAGGTCAGGTCGAATCTGTACATTCCTTTAGGCTTTGCTGAGCTGAAAATCCCATCGCCCCCGGATAGAAACTGGCAATCTGGGCGTTTGTTTGATCCGTGGTTGCAAAGAAGGAGGCCGTATAAACTCCTGGTATCACCTTCATCAAAGAAGTATCCACCCCTTTCTCGTCCAACCAGGTACGGTATTCCTTGAAGTCTTCGCCGACTGTCGCCATTACATGCGGCTTTTGACCTAATAATGCGAGTGTGTAAGCAATATTTGGTGCGATGCCTCCATACTGACGGGACATTGAATCGACCAGGAATGACAGGCTGATCTTCTCCAGGCGTTCGGGCAATATCTGTTCTTTGAAGACGCCAGGAAAAGTCATTAAGTAATCATAGGCTACTGAACCGGTTAATAAAATATCCATTATTCATCCTTTGACTGAATTGTGTCGAGCGGTTGTACGATCTGTGGTAAATTTACATCATATGGTGGTTCACAAATACCATTTTCAGTAACTATCGCAGAGATCAATCGGTTTGGAGTTACATCGAAAGCCGGATTTCGCGCCTGTGCGTTTTCCGGCGCGACTTTTTCTCCATGAAATTGAATGTCCAAAACTTCAATAGGGTCGCGCTCTTCGATGGGAATCAATTTACCGTTTTCTAACGATAGATCAATCGTTGAAGTCGGCGCGACTGTATATACCGGAACCCCATTGTCATGCGCAGCCAGCGCCAACATGTAAGTCCCGACTTTGTTTGCAACGTCACCATTTGCCACTACCCGGTCTGCTCCGAAAAAGACTTTATTTGCCTGACCGGTTGAAAGGAAGTAACCAGCCATATTATCGGTAATGATCTGGTAAGGGATGCCGTATTGTTCCAATTCCCAGGCAGTCAAACGCGCCCCTTGCAATCTCGGCCGGGTCTCATCCACCAACACGTGGACATGCTTTCCTTGTTCAGCCGCTGTTCGGATGGCACCCAGAGCCGTACCCCAATCCACTACTGCTAACGCACCAGTATTGCAATGATGAATGATCGTATCGCCGTCATCGATCAAGGTTGCGCCGTGCTCTGCCATCCGTTTATTAATCTCCACGTCTTCGTCGGCGATCCTCTGGGCTTCGGTCAAGGTAACCACGCGTAGCTGCTCTGCATCTTTAAAATACGATTCTTTTTCCGTTGCTCGGAACGTCCTATCAACTGCCCAGGCCAGATTAATGGCAGTCGGGCGGCTGGATTTTAACCGGCTTGCGGCAGATTCTAGATCCTTAAGCAGACTCTTCACATCCTGAGCTTTTGATTGTTGGGCAGCTAGCGCTAACCCAAATGCAGCGGCCGCACCAATGGCTGGCGCTCCGCGTATCGTCATTTCACGGATGGCCTTCACCACCTCTTCACTACTACGGAAAGAGATATACTCCAACCTACCAGGCAGTTGCCGCTGGTCAATCGCACATAATTCTTGCTTCTCAAAATCCCAATAAATGGTCCGCATAGAGTTATACAGGAAAAGACGCCCACAAGGGCGCCAGAAAATCCGGGTTCAGTTTAACATGCATGACCCATATTGACAAGCATTGATATGCTCTCTTTGAACGAAGAGCTTGTTAGAAAAGACTGAGTAAAGGAAAAGACAATGAGGCTCGTAATGTATGTGAGGTTGTTGATCTCCTAAGTGATCCACTGCTGCATGCTTACAATTCCCATAGGGAAATAAAGCTGATACCGGTCACAGTCGTCGAGAGCTGATGCCAGTAGTGTGCCATCAGCTCGCAACTCCATTAAGGCGAATAGGCCTCGGCGACTTCAGTTTATCTTCCGCCAACAGCAGGAATTTCGGACGCTCATCGGGATGCCTGTTGGGATGATGAAAGCTTAGCCAGAGGTTTCCATCAAAGTCACGGAAAGTCATACAATGACCGCCATCATTGCTGTACAGGGGCTGGGTATCCTGTAACCATGGACCGAGCAACTGTCCCGAGATGGAGCGCGCCACACCGATAGTGTAACCACCCACACTGAAACTGGACCACAACATAATCATTTCTCCACCCGGCAGACGATGCAACCAGGGACCATCAGTCACAAACCCGCTCCTGCCCTTGCCCTCGATGCGTTGAGCCCAGGGAGCCTGCGAAGCAGAGAATAAAACAACCGGTTTTCCTGCGGCGGAGGTCAGTTCTTCGGTCAAAGGCAAAGCGCAGATTTCGCCATCGTTGACCTGTACCCACTCGTGACAGAACACCATCCAGGGGTGGCCATCTGTGTCCACACACAAGGTGCCATCCAGGCATTCCCAATCCGAGGGAGTGACTGGCCTGGGGCTCACCGGAAGAAAAGGCCCCAGCGGAGATTCGGCCACCAGAATTTGAGTCCCTCGACACAATCCTTCGGCCTTGAAACTGGCGAACATGAAATAACGCCCACGATAGGCATGGACTTCTGGTGCCCAAAAATTACGGTCTGCCCAGAAGTCAGCTGGCGGGCGAAAGACCGGATAAGGACCTTCCCAGGTTTGCAGGTCGGCGCTCATATAGCAATCAAAACCCAATCCGACTATGGTCCAGGCATATTCGCCCATCGTACCGTACAGGTAATAACGCTGCTCGGATAATCACCGGCAAGACGAAATGGATCGCGGATATGGATATCGGAGATCTTCATCTGTTTCTAAATGTAAAGCTGAGCTTTGGGCATGATAATTATCGTAAAAAGGCTTCGTGGAGACCACCATCTACACTGATGATCTGCCCAGTTGTTTTGCTGAATTTATTGCTGCTCAATAGATAAGCAACTTCAGCCTGATCCGACAATGTAATGGGAGATTTCGTCAGCGTACGCTGGGCATAGAAATTCGCCAGCTTATCACGCAAGACTTCAGTGGTTTCACTCTCCTCAAAGGCAATGCTATACTTGGTCAACGAACTGATAACACGATCGCGCGGGAACATACTGCTGCCTTCTACGACTGTGGCAGGCGCCAGTCCGTTAACGCGCACAAGCGGGGCGAGTTCAATTGCCAATTCGCGCACCAAATGATTTGCAGCGGCTTTGCTGGTGTCGTACGCGAACGAACCTTGCTTGGCAACCGCTGCATTCGCGCTGGTGGTGATCACTAGACTGGATTTCAATCCCTGTGCCTGCCATATTTTTTTGGCTTCATCAGCCACAAGGTAAGGTCCCGTGACATTTATGGAATACGTCAGCGCCCATTTTTCATCCGGGATGTAACCTTGCTTATCCGGTGGGACAAAGATCCCAGCCGTGATGATGACATTGTCGATACCACCATAGGCTAGGATAATATTTTCGAACATAGCCTGAATACTCCCGCGGTCTGTAATATCCACCCCTAATCCAATGGCAGGTCCACAGCCCGAAATCCCAGTTCCACCGACCCCAATGCCAACGCCATACATTTCGATCAATTCCCTGGCCGTTGCTTGAGCTGCTTCTTCAGAGAGATCCGCACAAACGACATGCGCTCCCTCTTTGACCATACGATGCGCGGTTGCTTTTCCAATGCCGCTTCCTGCGCCAATCACCAGAACCACAGCACGGGCAAATTCCTTCTCAGGAGGCATGCGTTTCAATTTCGCTTCTTCCAACAACCAGTATTCGATATCAAAAGCTTCCTGACGCGGCAGGCCTTGATATTCGCTGATGGCTTCCGAAGCACACATCACTTCAATGGCCAGCGAATAAAATTCCGCTGTCACACGACTCTCGCTTTTGTTCTTCCCCCAGGCGATGAGACCCAATCCGGGGATCAGGATCACGGTCGGGTTGGGGTCGCGCATGGCGGGCGAATCGGGTCGCTTGCAGATTTCGTAATAAGCAGCATAATCGGCGCAATAAGCGGCCAATCCCATTTCCAGCTTTTCAACCAATGCTTCATAAGTTCCATTTTGTGGGTCCCAATCCACATAAAGCGGCTTGATCTTGGTGCGGAGGAAATGATCCGGGCAGGAGGTGCCAATTTCAGCCAGCCGCGGCGCATCCACACTATTCACGAATTGAAGCACACTATCGGTCACATGGACTGTTCCGATAAATTTGTTCGCCTGGGAAACCTTACCGCGCAAGGCCGGTAACACTCTGATTAGAATTTCATTGCGAGTCTTTTCATCAAGGGATTTGTATTTTTGCCCGCCGAATGTCTTATCGCCCTTGTCATGCTGCTGGATATAACCGGCTGCTTTTTCGATCAACCTGAGCGTTAATTCATAACAAGCCTTATCATCCTCCGCCCAACTGATGAGACCATGTTGCCCCATCACGAGCCCTTTCAAATCTGGGGTCTGTTTCAATTTTTCCTTCATGACAAGGCCCAGGTCAAAACCAGGACGCTGCCAGGGAACCCAACTAACCTCATCCCCAAACACCTCGCGGGTCAGACGTTCCTGATCCCTGCTTGCGGCAATGGCGATCACAGAGACAGGATGCATGTGATCCACGTGTCGAAAAGGGATCAACCCGTGCAGAGGTGTATCGATTGAGCAAGCAGCCGGATTCAAGCCGTAGTTGGTGTGGCGATACAACTCTACCATTGAGTCTTCGATTTCGGTCTTTACACCTCTAACACTGGCCATTTTGTAAAGTTTTTCCAACAAAAGGAATTTTTCCATATATAAAGAGGCAAAATTCGCCCGTGTGGATGTTCGCAAATCGCCGCCCGAACCTTTGACCCATAGAACATCCACTGCCTCGCCATTCAACGGATCGTTCATTCTCATCTTGGATGAGGTGTTGCCTCCGCCGGTGTTGGTGATCCGCCGATCTGAGCCGAGGAGATTGCTTCTATAGCGCAAACGCTCGACACAATCCAGTTGATTTGCGACGCCATCATCCCAAAGATAACTAACATGTTGAAAATCCGTTGATTTCATCTTTCCGTTCTCCATTGTGAATGATGCTTACCGTTTGGCTAGTTCCTTTTTCTCATAATTTCTAATAACAGTCATAAAGTCCAACCCCACGAGAGTATTTTTTTGCAGACAGTAGTAATCCCAAACCGTACCGAACGGCATGGATTTTAGCTCCTCCTGTAAGGCCAGGCGGCTCGAGAAGTCGCCTTTGATCTCATATTCTTTTAGCAGTTCACGCGGCTCGAGCAAAGCCATCAGAAGAGCCCGCAGAGTGTTACGCGCACCGATCGTCCAAGCGGCAACGCGGTTGATGCTCGCATCGAAGTAGTCTAGCCCGATATGGATACGGTCAAGCGCGTCATTGCGGACA
The DNA here is from genome assembly GCA_963831885.1 of uncultured Chloroflexia bacterium. GTDB lineage: Bacteria > Chloroflexota > Anaerolineae > Anaerolineales > Villigracilaceae > UBA877. The sequence goes on from CAWHSJ010000012.1 coordinate 210,904, forward strand.
ATTTCCTGTGTGATCGCCTGCAGGTCATCGTTGAAGGTGACCACATGGTCGCTATCCCAGCGCACTCCGCGGCTGACGTGCAACAGCAGCTCATCAAGATAGATCAGCAAGGAGGAGATCTTGTCGGCGATTGTTTCGGTTGGATGAAAGTGGCCTGCATCAAGGGTCAGTAAGATTTTACGGCTGAGTGCATAGGCTAGGTAAAACTCCATCGAGCCCACCACGTAACTCTCGGAGCCAATGCCAAATAATTTGGGTTCGACCGCGTCGAGCATGTAACAACGGTCAATCTTTTCCGAAAGGATCACGTCGAGAGCATCCCGGAGCAGCTCCCGAGGAGTTCTGGCGGTCCACCGGGCTGTCTTTGTATCCATCGGGAATCCAGATATTCATAACTGCAGGTGTCCCCAATTCCTTTCCAAAGTATTCGCTTATTTTTCGGCAGGCAATGCAATGCTCCACCCAAAATGTGCGTATACCTTCATCGCGATGTGAAAGTGTGAACCCATCCACCGCCTTGGGGTGTGAGAAGCAAGTTGGATTAAAGTCAACACCGTGATTGTTTGCCTTTGCCCAATCCTTCCAGGCTGAAAAGTGACTTGGCTCGATCTCGTTGCGCTCCACTTTGTGATCTGCCTCAAGATAAATCGCGTGGAGGTTCAACCGATGCGATCCGGGTAAAAGGCTGTAAACCAAATCAAGATCCTTTCGCAGTTCATCGGCTGTGCGAGCCTTTCCCGGATAATTCCCGGTTACCGCGATCCCGCCGCTCAGTTCACCGATTGGATTTTCAAAACCACCCACATCATCACCCTGCCAGCAATGCAGGCTGATGGCAACTTTCCCAAGCTGAGCAATGGACTTTTCGGTATCCACACCCAGCGCGGCATACCGCTCTTTCGCCAAGATATAGGCACTCCTGATATTGGAATCCGGTATCGTCATGATTGCCTCTAAAAAATATCCTGCTGCACATTGAATGTCTTACAAATGGCGCGGATCTCTTCCACAGTCAGGCCTTCTCCGATCTCACCTGCGCACAGGTTGAAGTATTCATATTTCGCCGCTGCCTCTGCATATTCAACGCGATCCACGGCGCGTTTGACCGATACATCAGAGCGCGCCATCACACCATGTTTCGCCCAGATGACGATGCGATGCTTCCGCAGGGACTCTACTGTTCTTTCCATCAACTCAGGAGAACCAGGAATCCGAAAGGGTACAAAACCGATCCCTTCCGGAAGATTGACGATTGTCTCTGGTTGCCAGCGCAGGAGGTGTGTGTTGAGAAAGTGCTCTTCCTGGTAGCGAGGAATGTGACTCAGATACGTAAGTTGAGGCGGTTGAGCATGGATGACCGCGTGAAAGTTCGTGCCACTCGACAGCATCTGACCATAATGTACGGCCAGGTGTGAATTAAATTCACTAGTTATTCGTTCAAACCGGCGCTGATAGGAGGTGAACAATTTCCCTTTCCCCCCTCCTTCGTTCACGAGAATGCAACCTATGCTGGCAGCCGGCTCATCGATAATCTCCCGTAACCGGCGACCGGATCCGCTAACGAGGAATGTCGCACCTGCCAGTTCCGGAACAGGTTGTGGGAGCTGGATTTCATTGATCACCGGGAAGCGCGTTGCGCAATTCGAGGGGCCAGCGCAAGCAAATGGAAATATTTCCAGCTGCCCCTTCACTAGCTTCGAGTTCCGATAGCCGTTTGCCCGCATCGCCCATCATTTTGAGCAGGTCATCTAACTCAGGATAAGGGGCTTGTAACATTACTTCATCACCTTTCGTAGACGGGAATACGCTTCATCCCAACCATCAACCTGCCGCGGTTCGTACACTTCCGGTGTAAACGATTTGCGCACAACGTCGCGTGCTTCAGCAAGCGAACCGAGATGTTTTAATCCAATCGCCTGCATTAAGGTGTTTCCGATCGCAGTTGCTTCCACAGGGCCGGCGATCACTGTTCGGCCGGTGGCGTCGGCAGCGAATTGGTCCAACAAGCGGTTCTTTGTCCCTCCGCCAATGATGTGGATGGGGTCAAGGCGCTTACCGGTTAATTCTTCCAATCTTTCCAGAACCAAGCGATATTTTAATGCAATCCCTTCGAGGGCAATTCGCAAGATCTGACCCTTTGTTTGTGGGACGGCCTGGTTTGTATCTGCGCAATATTTATGGATCCGAGAAGGCATATCGCCGGGATGTAAAAAGCCCTCAAAATCAGGATCAATGACTGATAAGAACGGCTCTGCCTCAGCCGCGAGCCGGGTCATTTCATCGTACGAGAGTTCCTCGCCCTGATGAGTCCCACGCGCGGCGACATTCCTGCACCAGCCACAAGCCCATGATGTTCTTTGAAAGTCGCCACGTTCCAAACACACCGCCCTCATTCGTAAAGTTGCAATGAAGCGCTTTTTCATCGACATGCGGCTCAGAGACTTCCACGCCCATGATCGACCACGTCCCCGAACTGATCCACGCGAAATCCCGATTGCCTGCAAGGCCGGGACAGCCACCACTGCAGAGCCCGTATCGTGACAAGCGGGAACAACGATCCGGACTCCACCCGCGCCTGTTTCTTCGGCGAGGCGACGGGAGCAGCGTCCCGATCGGGGTTCCGGAATCAGTGACCGGTCCAAAAAGACGCACAGGGATTTCCATCGCGCTCAGGACGGGTAGTCGCCCAGTCCCGCCTACGCGGGTCAAAGCATTGGGTTGTCGTCGTGTTCGTGAATTCGTTGGTGATCTCACCGCTCAGCCAATAGTTGAACAGATCAGGAATGGTCACGAATTTTTCGGCGACATCGAACAAGAGGTGATTTTTGTAACGACATCGCCAGCAATTGATAGAGCGTATTGATCTGCATGAACTGGATGCCGGTGCTGGCAAAAATATTCCGCAGCGGGCATGCGCCTGAACGCTTCCTCCAACATGCCGTCGGTGCGTTCATCGCGATAATGAAACGGATTGGATAACAACGCACCTCTGCTTATCGAGCAGGGCAAAATCGACGCCCCAGGTGTCAAGACCGATGCCGTCAAGCTTCTTGTTGAATTTCGCAGAAGAAATTCCAATCCCTGTTTTGATCTCGGACCATAAGCGCAATACATCCCAATGCAAGCCATCGGGCAAACGAACCGGCCTGTTGGCGAAGCGGTGTGTTTCGGCGAGTGTCAGATGATCGTCTGCCAGTGAGCCGATGATCGTACGCCCGCTTTCTGCGCCGAGGTCAATGGCAAGGTAGTTATGCAATATTTTTCATAATACAAATTTCGGTATAAATATTTTTCGATTTCAAGACTTGTATTTTGTGCAAGTTCTGTGTCGTGCAGAGGATCAAGCATATCAAGCCTGGTTTTTCCATTTGCGATGTTCATGTCTTCTGTCAACATGGTTACTCATGTTCTCTGCAAATCGAAAATTCAATATCTGCTTGGCCCAAACGATTCACCCAGTCTGATGACAAATTTTGATCTGTGAACAAGCGGCTGATCCTTTCTGGACGCGCAAAGGATGTCAGATCTTCAATGCCAAACTTGGAGGAAATCCACCAGCGCGAACAACTGCTGCGATGATTCGATCACTTTGCGCTTCAGTTGAGCCTCCAGCCAAATGAACCTCGGTCATGCCGCGTCTCCAGGCTGAAACCGCTGCAGGAAAGAAATGCTTTTTGGATGTGTAAATCTTCAATAATGTGTTCGCTCAACAATCCAGTCACAGAGGAGAGATTCATTATCCACGATCCCACCGATCAGGATGACCGTATTGGTGGTGTTTTGAGCCAGTTCGCGAGCCGCCTCGAAGCCGTTTGTCATCACACGCAGGCGCTGATGTTTGGACAATGCCTGGGCAAAGTATAAAGCTGTGCTGCTTGCGTCCAACAAAATCGACGCATCATCATCAACGAAAGCAGCAGCTTCGCGTGCAATGGCAAGTTTTGCAGCTGCATTTTTGTTGGTAACGTCGGATAAACGAATTGTTTTGGAATTGCTCCTGTTGGTTAGGACGGCTCCCCCGTGGACCCGTGTCGAGCAATCCCTGATTTTCGAGGGCGTTGAGATCATTGCGAACGGTACCTTCCGAGACGTCCAGTACCAGGGCTAATTCTGGAACACTCAATCCAGGCTGTTTGCGTAGTATGTCCAGCAGAGATTGGCGACGTTCGTAGGTGGTCACAGAGGTATTCTTTGTTGAAATTTGTTGAAATTTGTTGAAATCGACAAATTTCATGTTATCAATTTCGTGGTTTCTTGTCAATATATGATTTTTGGCTAGCATTGTCCATACCTGATTTATTCCAGACGACTGGAGAAATTGTACGTACCAGAGGCGATGTGCAAAACACTGCAAACCTTTTTCCATGCGCAAGAAAGTCACCCCGTTTACACTTTCCAGAGGTTGCCCACTTTCCGTCACATGCGACACATCCTTTGCAGGAACGTAAATGGTAGCGGTTGTATTTGCGGGAACAGTCACCTTCCAGTCAAAACGATCGTTTTCCTGAGTCCAGGCACTTCGAATTATTCCATACATCGAATGCAGTTCGACAGTGGCATAGGTCAATCCACCTCCAGGACACGGATGCATGACAATATGCTTATAGCCAGGTTGATCCGGATCAAGATCAATCCCACCAATGACTGCATACATCCACGCGCCAATGGCACCATAGGCGTAATGGTTGAAAGAGTTCATCTTCGGATCCTGGAAACCCTTATCATGTGTCCAGCCATCCCAACGTTCCCAGATCGTTGTTGCTCCCTGCGTGACAGAATAGAGCCAGGAAGGCCAGGTGGTCTGTTTGAGTAGAGCATAGGCAGTATCCAGATGGCCCATCTTGCGTCAAAACCCAGTTGATATAAGGTGTACCAACAAAACCCGTACTCAGATGATACTCTCGCTCTCGAATATTGCGCACCAGTTCGGCCGCCGCCAAAGGACGAAGCTCTTGGGGCAGCAAATCGAATTCCAGTGCAAGCACATAGGAGGTTTGCGTACCCCCTTCAATCGTTCCATCCTCATGGACAAAACGTTTGATGAATGCCCGTCGAGCTTCATCAGACAAAGCCTCGTAACGAAGCGCATCTTCCTCTTTACCCAGAATGCGGGCGATGTTTGCCAGCAAATCGGGAACTGTAAGCAAAAAAAGCCGTCCCGATCAACTCCTTGGAAGTTCCACCTTCACGTCCATCGCTGCCATCCAGGGCCAGCCAGTCGCCATTACCATGCCAGCCTGTATATTCAGCATAACAGCGTATTCCATTTCGGCTGGTCTGTGATAAGAACTCGATGAAACGCTGCATCGACGCGTAATGTTCTTCGAGCAAGCGAATATCGCCGTAGCACTGGTAAATCGTCCAGGGACAGATCACACCGGCATCTGCCCAAGCCGGTCCGCCCTCTCCGATTGACCAGGTCGGGAGATTAGGCGCCACCGACGGGTATGCTCCATTAGGGTATTGGGCATCTTCCAGATCGCGCGTCCACTTCGTAAAAAAGCCAGCGATATCCATATTGAAGGCCGCGGTGCGGATAAAGACCTGGGCATCGCCAGTCCAACCAAGGCGCTCATCCCGTTGTGGACAGTCAGTGGGAACATCCACAAAATTGCCCTTTTGCCCCCAAACGATATTGTGCTGCAACTGGTTGATCAATGGATCGGAACATTCAAATACGGAATTGGCGGTATCTCAGAGTGGACGACGATCCCGGTAACCGTTTCCTCGGTTGGAATGCCGGGGAAGCCCAATAATTCGACATAGCGGAAACCGTGGAAGGTAAAACGTGGTTCCCAGACTTCCTCCTCGCCCCCTTTCAACGTGTAATAATCAGTACTGCGAGCGGTACGCAGGTTCGCAGTATACAATGTCCCATCGGGATTGAGAGCTTCTGCATACCGAATCGTAATTGTCGTTCCTCTCTCTCCACGAACGACCAATCGTACCCAACCAACCATATTCTGACCCATATCGAAAATCCAGCGCGGCTTTACGCGGATGCGGAATTTCATGGATTTTCACCGGTCGTAACGCTTCCTGACGTTTGACTGTGGGTCCATTTGTGGCCACCAGGGCTGCGCGATGATCTGCGAAAACTTCTACGGCCCACCAGGATGCATCATTGCAGCCAGGATAAGACCAATTCGATTAATTCTCGCCGCGCATCGTAACTTTCTCCCATCAACATATCCGACTCCAGGATGGGACCTTGGGTTACTTTCCAGCTCTTATCGGTGGCTATGATTTCTTTACTGCCATCAGAATAGGTAAGAATGATTTGTGCCAGACATTGAGGGCGGTCTGCATAATGCTGACGACCCAGCCAGGCAATATGCCCCACGCCCCAGCCATCACCGAGAATCACCCCGAACGCATTCGCACCTGATCGAAGGAGTTCAGTTACATCGTAAGCCTGGTATTGAATGCGCCGGGAATAATCCGTCCAGCCTGGAGTGAGGAACGCATCTCCAACACAGACGCCATTCAAGTGGCATTCGTAAAGACCAATCGCAGTTGCATACAACCTGGCAGTAACGAATTGTTTTTGAAGGGTAAATTCTTTACGCAGATATGGAGCCGGACTGGACGTTCTCGGTCCACCCCAAAAAGGAGCTCCGATCCATTGCGCTTCCCAATCGGTTCGCTCCAGCAAACCCATTTCCCACCAGGCCGATGAACTATCAACTTCCCTTCCAACTTCATCCCACACTCGAACCTTCCAATAAACGCACTGACCTGAGGTAAGTGACTGGACCGTTATAAGGCACATGAATGGATTGATCCGATTCAATTTTTTCGCTATCCCATAAAAGGCCTGCACTGCCATCCAAACTTGTCTCCGATGAAGCGACCAGGATCTGGTAGGCTGCCTGGTGCGCGCCGCGTCGATCGCTTTGCATCTGCCAGCTCAAACGAGGTTGGAGCACATCAATTCCAAGAGGATTGGTTCGATATTCACAGGTCAAGTGGGAAATGGATTGTCATGGATAGTTTCAGCAATTCATGGATCGTTATGAGTTTGTTTGAACTGATGTGATGTCCTGCTAGTCTGGGTACAGTATAATTTATCCAAGGAATAGTATCATGCATTAAGATTCTCACGAGCAATTGCAACACGCAGGAACGCTCAGAGGTCTAACTGCGTAATTGTGCAGTTTTCTGGCAGTTTTGAATCCCAATCAGCCCCTGGAACTACCCTGGATTATAGTACGTAGTCGCCCATCCTCTCCAGGCAATACCAGGCTATTCGGGCAGCACCCATGGCATCAAACAGGAATTCACTAGTACATTAAGCTCCTGGCATTTATCAGACAAGTGAGGTTTATTATGAATCCCATCCCGCTCAAAATTGCCTATATCGGCGGCGGAAGCCGCGATTGGGCGCGCAAGTTGATGATCGATCTCGCACTTTGCCCTGATCTCACAGGTGAGGTCGCCCTCTACGACATCGATATGGATTCTGCACGTCTCAATGAACAACTGGGTAATTGGATGCAAGGCCAGCCAGGTGTTGTGTCACACTGGCACTATCGAGCCGTTACACAGACATTGACAGGATGCCTTACAGAAAGCCGACTTCGTCATTATTTCCATCCAACCCGGCCCACTGCAATTAATGGAAAAGGAGATCACACTGGCGGAAGAATACGGGCTCTTCTTTCCCGTTGGTGACTCGACTGGCGCACCGGGTCTGATCCGTGGGCTTCGATCGGCTTCCATTTACAAAGGATTTGCAGAAGCCCTGGCTACCTTCTGCCCGAACGCCTGGGTAATCAACTACACCAACCCGATGTCCGTCTGCACGCGGACGTTAACCCGCGTCGTGCCGGAGCTTAAAGTCTTCGGTTGTTGTCATGAGGTGTTTGGCACACAGGAAATGTTAGCACGGATCGCCGGGCAATATCTGAATATCGAACCACCCGCCCGGAATGAGATACAGGTCAATGTATTGGGAATCAATCATTTCACCTGGATGGATCGGGCAAACTATCAGGGACATGACCTGCTCGATTTATTGAACCATCACATAAACCAACCTGGAATACTGCGCCCGTACACACAGGCGGAGGTGGAAAGTTGGAACAATTGGTTCCACAGTGCAGAACAGAGTCAAGTTCACACTTGTTCCAAGCGTTTTGGGATTCTCGCTGCGGCTGGCGATCGCCATCTGGTTGAATTTTTGCCGGGATTTATTCGTTCTCCCGAAACTTTATTCAAGTGGGGCGTCATCCGCACGCCCGTATCCTGGCGTATCGAACGGTGGGCGACTGCTCCGCAAAAGACCCGCAATCTGATCAATGGCGTAACACCACTAGCTCTCGAACCTTCTGGAGAGGAAGGTGTCAATATGATCAAAGCACTGCTCGGCCTGGGCGACCTGGTGACAAATGTCAACACGGAAAACATTGGACAGGTAACCAACTTGCCCCTTCACGCGGTGGTAGAGACCAATGCTCAATTCAGCCGCGCGAGCGTTCGACCCTTGAGCGCAGGCACGCTCCCGTCAGGAGTTGCACCGCTTATCAATCAACACATTGCTAACCAGGAATTGATCATCGAGGCCGCTCTGAGCGGGAAAATAGACCTTGCTTTTCAGGCATTCTTCAATGACCCTACTAATCATCTCCCAATCGACGTCGCCTGGGAACTCTTTAATAGAATGCTGGAAGTGAACAGGGAATACCTACCTTCAATGACCAATGCCTTGGAATAACGCATACGCATGTAGATTCACCAAGCATTTTCGGAAGATTACATTATTTGTCAGACCATCTGGGGATTCTTTTCACGTTCTTTGCTTTATTAATTAAAGTGATAGTCCAAGTTTCAGACCAACTGCATAAATGAAAAATTCCTTATTGACAAGAAACAACAAAATTGATATGATAAATTTATCGAAATCAACAAGTTTCAACAAATTTCTACAAATTATACTTTATGACCACGTACATACGTCGTCAATCTCTACTGGAATTACTCCGCAAACAGCCTGGTTTGAGCGTTCCAGAATTGGCTGTGACGCTGGACGTCTCGGGAGGTACCGTTCGAAATGATCTCGATGCTCTCGAGCAGCAGGGATTGCTGACGCGGGTCCATGGGGGAGCCGTCCTGCACCAACAGGACCAATTCCAAAACAACTCTTTCATCAGGCGTTACCAACAAAATGCGGATGCCAAACTTGCCATAGCCCGGGCGGCAGCCGATCTGGTTAATGACGATGCCTCCATCCTCCTTGACGCCAGTACCACCGCCTTTTACTTTGCTGAGGCATTATCCGAACGCCGGCGCCTACGCGTGATGACCAATGGTTTTGAAGTAGCCCGCGAGCTGGCTCAAAACACCACCAACTCGGTCATCCTGATAGGGGGGATTGTAGATAATGAATCCTCCTCTGTCACCGGATTATTGAGTGAAAAGATCATTGAAGAATTGCATATTCAGAAGGCATTTCTTTCCTGCAGCGGTTTTAGCTTGGAACGCGGCATGACCGAAGTCCACCTGGCAGAGGCGCAACTGAAAAGGAAGGCGATCGAGTCGTCGCAGGAGTTGTTTGCCCTGGTGGATTCCTCCAAATTTGGCAAGGAAGACCTGACTTCCTTTGCGCGCCCGGAGAAGATCACCCGTCTGTTCACGGATCAAAAGTTGTCTTCATATTGGTCGGACCGTTTACGAAAGGCCGGAGTTGAGTTTACGATTTGCACAGATGAGGTTGTTCCTGTCAATGAGTGAATCCTTGCTTGAAATAGGAAATGGTAAACCTTTTACTGGGTTGGAGATGTTACCCGAGGTTGTTATTGCTTAGCGACCCGGTGAATTGAATTAGCCGCACTTTTCTACTGATGTACTGCATAGTTGCATTATGAAGTGGCCTTCTCCTGGCAGGAAATCCAAAGATGCGTGGCACGTTAATGAAGCCATTATCAAGACATCTACGAGATTAGTCACAGAAGGAAGATCCTTTATGAGCAAGAAGTCCGGAATCGTCAAGTTTTTCAGGCGCAACGCCGCCGGTTATATGTTCCTCACGCCATGGCTACTGGGTTTCCTCGTGCTTACGCTTTACCCGATGGTTTACTCGCTCTGGCTGGGTTTCACGAATTATGACTTTACCAAGCCGGACGCGACGCATTGGATCGGGCTTGGAAACTATTTGAAAATGTTCGGACCGGTGTTCGGATTGTCGAGCTTTACCGCGTCCACGGGCGATGTTATGCGCGTGGACCCTTATTACCTGAAGTCGTTGTCAGTGACGGTCACCTACGTGTTCGCGTCCGTGCCGTTGAAGCTGATCTTCGCCCTGGCTGTGGCGATGTTGCTGAACCAGAAACTACGGGGGGTGTCGTTTTACCGGGCCGTGTACTACATCCCCACGCTCCTGGGGGGGTCGGTGGCCATCGCGGTGCTGTGGAGGAAGTTGTTCGAGAAAGACGGCTTGGTGAACGGCTTACTGGCAGCCATCGGCTTCACCCACCTCCCTAGCTGGATCACTAACCCCCAATACGCCCTGTGGACGCTGGTCCTGCTGACGGTGTGGCAGTTCGGCTCGTCGATGATCATCTTCCTGGCGGGGTTAAAGCAGATCCCGCAGGAGTATTACGAGGCGGCAAGTGTGGACGGCGCGAACAAGGTGCGGCAATTCTTTTCCATAACCATCCCCTTGCTCTCACCGGTGATCCTGTTCAACCTGGTCATGCAGATGATATCCGCGTTCCAGGCGTTCACTCAGGCCTATATCATCGGCGGCGGCAGCGGCGGCGTGCTCAACTCTACACTGTTTTATACCCTCCACTTTTATATCCAGGGATGGAATTATCACCAGATGGGCTACGCGTCCGCCATGGCATGGGTGCTGCTACTCATTATTGGGGTGCTCACGGCAATGGTCTTCAGATCATCAAAAGGGTGGGTGTCGTATGGGACCGGGGAGTAACATGAAAACCGGTAAGTTTGTACGCCATACTTTGACCCATCTGTTCATAGTCGCCCTGGGACTGTTGATGATTTACCCAGTTCTTTGGATGATCGTCAGCTCGTTCAAGCCCAACAATCTGATCTTCAGCGACCCGGGGCTCATACCGAAAGGCGTGACCATTGAAAACTACATCAGCGGGTGGAAAGGCTATGCGGGTACGTCCTTCGGAACGTTTTTTGCAAACTCACTCATGATGTGCGCAGGAGCAGTAATCGGAAACCTGATCACTTGCACAATGGCGGCGTACGCTTTCGGGCGGCTCAAATTCGCGGGCAGGGATTTCTGGTTCGCGGTGATGATGATAACGCTCATGCTCCCGGCTCACGTCACGACCGTGCCGCGCTATATCCTGTTTAACACCTTCGGGTGGGTGGGCTCGTACCTCCCGATCATTGTGCCGAAATTCCTGGCGACGGACGCGTTCTTCGTGTTCCTGCTCGTGCAATTCATCCGCAGTCTTCCGAAAGAGCTCGATGAGGCAGCGACCATCGACGGATGCTCGAAATGGGGGGTTTTCCTTCGGATCATCCTACCGCTTGCGAGCCCGGCCCTGGTGACGGTTGCGCTGTTCACGTTCCTGTGGACATGGGACGACTTTTTCAACCAACTACTCTACCTTACCAATCCGCAGATCTTCAGCGTGGCGAGGGCGCTGCGGACGTTTGTCGGAGACGCGGGCTCGGTCTCCAACTGGGGCGGCGCGCTGGCGATGGGTACGCTGTCCATGGTTCTCCCCTTTATCCTGTTCTTCTCCCTGCAGAAGTACTTTGTGCAGGGTATTGCTACCACAGGCATTAAAGGTTAGCTCAACAATAGTAGGATTGAACTGGACATGTAGCAGCTCACAGGGTCATTTAAAATATTTCCGCTCGAAAGGTGTCACTTCGAAAGGATCAAATACTATTCAAATAAAACCATAATCGCCCAACTCAAGGAAGGAGAAACCTAATGCACCGTGGAAGCTGGTTGCCTTACGCTCAGCTTCATGCTGATCGCCAGCTTCATCCTCACGCGTGGTTCTGCGCAACCCCCACGCCTGTGGTACAGATGCAAACCCAGGTGGTAGTTGTTACAGCCACTCCCGGCCCCGCCACGGCTGTGCCGACCCCGTTCCGCACCGACGGACTCCCCGTTTACACGGGCGGTCCCGCTGAGCTCCGCTTCGGTTGGTGGGGCAACGACGACCGCGCCGCCAGGACCCTCCAGGTGATCGAGCTGTTCCAGGAGGCATATCCCGAGATCAAAGTATCAGGCGAGCCCAATGGCGGTACGTCCGACCACTTCGCAATCATTGACACCCAGCTGGCAGCCAACAATGCCCCCGACATTATCCAGTTTGGCGGCAACTGGCCTGATTATCAGCAGTACCTTGCACCGCTCAATGCTTATCTCGGTAAACAGCTCCTGATCGACACCCCCGAGCGGTTTGACCAGACTGCGCTTATCCCCGCGACGGCGGCCGATGGCAATCTCTATGCCGTAAGCCTGGGTACAAACACGCTCATCCTCGCCTACGACAAAACGATGATCCAGGCGGCGGGGGTAGCGCTCCCGAAGGATAACATGACCTGGGACGAGCTTATTGCCTACGGCCGGGAGCTAAAGGCGAAACTCCCCAAGGGAGTCGCACCTTTCGTGGACAACAGCACCAATCAGGCGAATTACCTCAGCTATTTCTACACTCAGCAGGGTACACAGTTATGGACTCTTGACGACGGTGGTAAATCTTACGCAACGGTTGATTCCGCCAAGAAATGGCTACAGTTGTGGGCGGATATGCGCGCCAGAAGGGCTGATCCCCGACGCGGACACCACTGCAACCTACGCCGAGACCGGGACGGACAGCTCTGCACTCGTAGCGGGCAAGGCGGCCATCGGGTTGATCTGGAGCAACCAGTTAGCGGCATACCAGGCAGCCATGAAGGACACGCTCGGCGCGACGACGCTGCCCACGGGCGGTGAAAAGTCTTATGTCATCCAGATGAGCCAGTACCTGGGTCTCAACAAGGCCAGCAAGAACCTGGAGGCAGCGGCGCTTTTCATCAACTTCGTCGTTACCACCCCAACTTCAGGCGTGGTACTCCAGACCAATCGAGGCGTGCCTTGCTCGCCGGCCGTGCGTAGTGCGATCGCCGTCGGGGCCAGCAAGACCGATGCGGAGGTTTACAGGATCTACAATGTGGTAGCCGACCGCACGATACCGCAGGGACCGAACCTGCCTAACGACCAGGAGTTTGTGAACGAACTCAGGCTAATCGGTCAGGCTGTAGGGTTCGGACAGTCCACAGTTGAAAAGGGCGCAACGGACTTGCAGGCATTGATCGAGCGCCTGGCGGTCAAGTAATTTTTAGCAAGAATATCGATTTCAAAGGCGCGGAGTTTTGCGACCCCGCGCCTTTCCTCAATCAAAATCATAAGCGTCATTTGCTCCAAAGTAACGAATAACTGTATTTTATTAAATATATCCCTTCCCTGACTGTGCTCATTTTTGCCCCCAGGAACAAATAATCTAGGTTCTGCGTCTTATCTTGAGCGGTTATAATCTTGACATGTTTCCTTTTGTCCATATTCCACATCAAGTCAATAATGTCACAAAAAGCCGGATAGATAAACTAAAGGATTGTTATGTTTACTAAAAGAATCCTTGCCGGGCTTTTGGCTTTACTGCTTGGCGCCTGTAATCTGACCCCTGTTCCGATTTCGACGTTGTCCACGGCTACTCCTCATCCAAATTTGCCTGCCGGTGTTACTCCAACTGTCACCAAAGCCCCCACCGAAACACCATCTCCTACGCCTACTCCCGAGGTCCGGATAAAGACTGCCGATCAGGAATTCATCGATGGAGATTATGTCCTGGCTCAATCGGAATACCAGATAGCTCTCTCTGGAACAGCAGATCCAAATATCCGTGTTGCAGCACTCTGGGGATTGGGCCGTGTTGAATATATTGTCGGCAATAATTCCAAGGCATTGACAGATTTATGGAACCTGGCCAATGGCTATCCGGAATCGGTGTATGCAATTCGGGCTTATTTCTTGATTGGTAAAATCTATATGAGGTTGGAAAGATACACTGAAGCTGGTCAGGCGTTCACGGTTTATCTTGCACTGAGGCCCAATATTATTGATGCGTACGTTCAGGAACTTCGTGGAGATGCCTATTTGGCAGCAAAAAACTATGGCGAAGCTATTGCCGCCTATCAGGCAGCCATGGCTGCTCCGCACTTGGGTGATACTACCGCAATAGAAATAAAAATCGCACAGGCGTACGCCGGCTCAGGAGATTCTACCAGCGCAATTGAAAGATATGATTCCATCGCCTCTACCACGTCAAATGATTATGTTCGAGCTCAAATGGATTTGCTCACTGGCCAAATCTTCCTTTCCAAAGGCCAAACCGACCAGGCGTATGAACGCTTTATCCACGCCGTGACCAACTACCCACTATCTTTTGATTCGTATTCTGCTTTAGTAGCGCTAGTAAATGCTGGCGTCACGGTTGATGACCTGAACCGAGGGCTGGTGGATTATTATGCTGGTCAATATGGTTATGCCCTGGATGCATTCAAAAGGTATATAACTACCAATCAGGATAACGATGGAACGGCCACTTATTACCATGCCCTTAGCCTGCTAAAACTTGGGAGTTACCAGGAAGCTGTGGATGAGCTTTCCGTTTTCATTGCAAATTATCCCAATAACCAAAACTGGCGTTCAGCCTGGGGCGAAAAAGCGGATACTCAATGGGCCGAACTCGATCAGTACGATGCAGCCGCTCAGAACTCTCCTAGATTATGCCAAGGCAGACCCGGATATCATGTTTGCACCTCAATCACTCTTTTCAGCCGGCCAAATTTACGAACGCTCTGTCCGCTTGGATGAGGCCGCCCGGGTGTGGGCAAGTATCGCAGAACAGTATCCTGGAAGCGACCTTGTCCCACAGGCTCTTTTCCAGGCTGGAATTGCACACTTCAGAAACGGAGATACCAATCAAGCCTTGATAACCTTCCAGCGTGACCTGATCCTTTCCACGAGCACTGACGACCAGGCTCGGGCTGCATTCTGGGTCGGGAAAACCGAGCAAACTCTTGGAGATTTACCGGCTGCCCGGTCTGCCTGGGAGCAGGCAGCTTCCATTGATCCAACCGGCTATTACAGTCTGCGCGCTCATGATTTGCTCTTGAATCGCCCCCCCTTTGATCCATCACCCGCGCACGACCTGGCATTCGATCTCGCCGCTGAACGCAGTGATGCCGAGGCTTGGATACGCGTGACCTTCAACCTGCCAAGCGATACCGACCTCAGTACTCCCGGAGCCATTCTAACCGACTCGCGTTTGGTCCGCGGCACTGAGCTTTGGTCCATTGGATTGCAGGATGAAGCTCGCTTGGAGTTTGAAGATTTACGTGGATCGCTACAGAATGATCCAGCTAATTGTTATCGTCTGGCAAATTACCTGCTCAATTTGGGTCTCTATCGTCCAGCCATTTTTGCTGCCCGCCAGGTGCTTACTCTTGCTGGCGAAACCACCCAGGCACAGACGCTGGCAGCTCCGCGTTATTTCAATCATGTCAGGTATGGGCTCTATTATCAGGACATTATTCTCCCAGCAGCAAAACAAAACGGCTTTGACCCTCTTTTCATGTATGCTGTGGTCCGCCAGGAGAGCCTGTTCGAGGGTTTTGTCCGTTCAACCGCTGGAGCGCGGGGATTGATGCAGATTATCCCCTCCACCGGCCAGGAGATTGCCAGTAATTTTGGATGGCCCCCGGACTTTACTCCCGATGATCTTTATCGTCCGATTGTGAGTATTAATCTCGGAACAGATTATTTGATGGTTAACCGCAATCGCCTCAATGGCGACTTGTACGCGACTTTGGCAGCCTATAATGCTGGCGCGGTCTCCGAAGAAATCTGGCGGTCACTTTCTGGCACGGACCCTGATTTATTTCTCGAGATCATTCGTTTCCCTGAAACTAGCAACTATATACGCAGCATATACGAAAATTATAATATGTACCGTTTACTATATGGCGTAGTCCCCTGATACTTTCCTATTGCCGTACTTGGGTACAAAAATCAGGAGGTCGCCACCTTTTTAAGCAGCCTCCTGATTTATTTAGTCCACTTTTCTTATATCCAGAATTAACTGATATTCTCGACTATTTTTCGATGAAGGGTGGCTGCATCCATATCGACCACAGAGATGATTTTATCGCGTCCATTTGCTCCAGCAACAACATCCAGGTGGCTGACAGGCACCCGCAGGACGCTTGCGAGGAATTTCAACAATGCTTCGTTTGCCTTTCCATCCACCGGCGGTGCGGTCAGGTGGATTTTGACAGTACCATCGCTCAAGACTTCACTGATCTCATTCCTACTGGCACGAGGTGTGACTCGCACGGCCAAAGCTGCGCCTTTCTTACCATCATGGAGATGTAATTTTCGCTCAGTCATTGTTTCTCCTCATAATATGGAAAGAAATCTGATCAACGCGTAAGAAATAATTTCAATTAAGATAATCAATATCAATGGGCTTAGATCAAGTCCGGCAATAGCAGGTACCACTTGGCGGATGGGGGCGAGCATGGGGTTAACGATTCGATCAAGAGCATTGCGGACCGGATGGTATGGCCTAAGAAGAAATGAGAGTATCGAATCAAGAAATACAACCAAGATCAACAAATTCGCTAGAAGATTTATCAGTCGCTCAATTAACGGGATCATAATTTCTCTTTAGCCGGCGTAATCCTAAGATGGCTTCTCCAATCCGCACATATGTGGCTCCTTCCTCTACCGCAGCGATAAAATCCACGCTGGTACCCATGGATAGTTCCGACCATTCTGCCTGAGGAAAATGCTGTTGCAGGAATTCTCGCAACCTGCGTAGCCGCCGAAAATATGGCCTGGACTTTTCAGAGTCATCAAAATATGGCGGCATGGTCATAAGACCACTGACCTGCAGGTGCGGGAGAGATAATATTCTGTCAATTTCAGGTAGAAGGTCCGGCCAACGCTGTTCGTCCCACGCCGGAAGACCGAATTTGCTCTTCTCACCGCTCACATTGAATTCCAGCAACAATGGCAATGACAGTTTCAATTCAGTGCAAAATCGGTCAAGCCGTCCAGCGAGCTTTAGATTATCCAGGGAGTGCACCATAGAAAAATTCTTGGCAACCAGTTCTGCTTTTCGGCTCTGGACGTGACCGATCATATGCCATTCTACCCCAGTTTCTGCCAGGGTAGCAATCTTTTCAACTGCTTCATCGACATAATTCTCACCGAAAACGGATATCCCGGCAGAAACCGCCGCGCGAATTACATCCATTGGCTGCGACTTGCTCACCACGACCACGCGAACGGTTTTCGAGGCGCAATCGGACCTTGTCGAGGCTTGGGCAATTTTCTCTAGAATCTGTTGATATCGTACTTGAATTTTAGAGGTCAGATCAGCTTCCATACAATCATTTCACTGGCAAAGTATTTCCCTTTATGGGTTATAAAAGCTGGCAATTAATTCTTCAATGCAATTATTGCACCAAACCGCCCGGTTCGGCCTCTCTCTGCCCGATGGGAAAACCAATCTTCGGTATGACAGGCGGTGCAAATCCCTGCCGTCTCAATTTTCCTTACTCCTGCTTTTTCAAGATTCTTTCGGTTTGCTGCCCACAGGTTAAAAATCGTAGAGCTTGCTTGAGCAACCAGTAGATCATCCGTCTCTGAACCGAATGCCCTGCGTACTTGCACAATCACATCGGGACCAATTTCATAATGATCTGGCCCAATGGATGGACCTATGCCCGCATGAATATCGGTCGGGTTCGAACCATATCGGGTCTGCATAGCTTTCACCGCCACAGAGGCGGTGCCGTGTACCGTGCCCATCCAGCCGGCATGGACGATTCCAGCAACTTTGCATATTGGATCATATAATAAAATCGGAACGCAATCAGCAAAGCGCATCATCAATGTTACACCCGGCTTGTCTGTCAGGATGATATCCGCTTGCAGATGAGCCATTTCAGGCTGGCGTGGCGCCTCTGCAAACGCCACATCCACGCCATGAACCTGCCAAACGTCAAAAACAGAGGCGGGTTCTCGTCCAAGCGCAGCCAATGCGCGCCAGCGGTTTTCACTCACACGCTCTGGGTCATCGCCTACCGTCCCGCCAACATTCAAACCGCGCCACGGATCCGGACTGACGCCACCTTGTCGGGTAAAAACTGCGTGAATTACACCTTCACCAAACCCATCAAATTGATAATATCGTAGCTCACCGCTGGTAAGAAATGGCATAATTTGAGATCAGGGCTTGAGAATTGCAAATTTTTTGGAAAGCATCCGGCGAGTATCAACCATTGTCTCTTCGATAAGTGGAAACATGAACCAGGCAGTGGAAAAACCGAAAATAAAACCCGTCAGGGTCCGCAGGAAAGGTGTGCTCTCCCGGTATGGCAGGAAAGAATGTATGAACGCGCTGGGAAATTGGCTAAACAATTGCGAAAATCCATCCAACCCGATCGGACCTAATCCCACCAATATCCACACGAGCCAATGTAATTTCGGCAACCGCCTACCTGTAACCCCGTAGAGTATAGCGAACAACGCCATTGCTCCCCAGATTGCCACATCGCGTTCGCAAAACGCTACTTTGTAACCTAATATTGGATTACCTTCAAAAAGGCGCGCCAACGTGCGTGTGGGATCATTCTGATCTGTGATGCCACTTACCTCTTCAAATGTCAGAACGCCTGGGACTTTCGCGGCTGTATGAGGATAGTACACTTGCTCTCCGAATAAAAAGAATGAGCGAAATGCCCATTGATGGCATAACGGACTATAGATCTTGTAAATTACTTCTGCTGGGCCATTCCAGCCGGCTTTCTTAAAAACAGGTGCCAGGAATGGAATCCCAACATAGAGTATCAAGAATAATGTGAAAAGACCCAGATAATGCTTTGACATCCAAAAAGAGAAACGATCTGAATTGCTGATTTTTTGAGTTCGTGAAGTATTCACCTGGAAAGCCCGGTCGTTTATCTTCTCCAGTTGTTCTCGCCTGTCTGCAGCCGCACCAAGGGTCATTTGCAGTTGTTGGCGGGTGAAAGGTGCCTTAAGTTTGAAAGGTCCCGCCTCTATTACCGGGATCTCAAGTGCATATGCATCCCGAAGGGATGCATCGGAGTCAATATCGATCACTGCCAATTTGTGAGGCACTATCTCTTGAAGCGCTTTCAGATCGGCTTCAGCTTCTTCACAAAGTTTGCATCCGGCACGAGTATATAAAGTAACAGTAATCATTTAGATAATTCCTTCTACCCGGCTCGTTCCCATAATCTTGCCTTCTCTCTCCACTCGTACTTATAAACCGAAGTTAAAGAAAGGAACAAAACTAGCCAATACATTGAATGACCCGGCAAAGAGCAAAATACCGGCAATTACGAGGATCACACCCATGACGATTTCAGCCACCCGCATAACCTTGGCATATTTTCGTAAAAGAGTCGTCACCCAACTAATTCCCAGCGCGGCCATTAAGAAAGGGATCGCTAATCCGGAAGAATAAGAAACACCCAATAAAGTCCCTTTGATTACTGAGCCGCCATTGATCGCAAAAGTCATGATGGCTCCCAGGATTGGGCCTACACAGGGCGACCACCCTGCTGAGAAAAATATCCCGAGCAGGAAAGATGAGAGATATCCCCAACGAGGATCTGTCTGTGTATGTACGCGTAAGTCATATTCGAGAAATGGAATTCGAAAGACACCAATCATGTGTAATCCAAATATGACTACGATTACGCCGCCAATCTTTGCCAACCAGGTTCGCAAATTAAAAAGCAACCCTCCCAACGTAGCAGCAATGATATTGAAGAATATGAAAACAACACTAAATCCCAGAACAAATGCCAGCCCGTGTGAAAAAGTAAGCCAACGATTGGGACTGGTTAATTCCCCTCCAACCGCCCGCCCACCCAGGTATCCGAGATAAACAGGCACTAGTGATAATACACAAGGGGATAAAAATGATGCCAGGCCTGCCAGGAAAGCCAGGCCAATGGGGATATTAAAATCATGCATACCGGATCTCAATCATAAAGTGTCTACGACGAATACATGCGTGCTGCCGGTCATACCTTCGTGTGTCATATCGCCTGGCTCAAGAGGAACGGTCGGTTGTGACCAGCGGAATATCCATTTCGCGTCCTCCGGCCGGCAATTGACACAGCCATGCGAGCGCACTGTTCCAAAATCATTATGCGAAGTCGCCGCATGAATTGCAACCCCATCCCCCACAAAAAAAGTAGTCCACGAAATTCCCGGCAGATCGTAACTGGCTCCGGTAGTATTGGCAGCCATTCGAACAGAAATTAACTTTCTCCAGACTGCATGCTCATTTAAGGGTGTTGAGCCTTCTTGAATACCTGTTGAAACCCTACAGAAATATACTTCCTGTTCGCCTTCCAGGCAGGAGAGAGTTTGATAATTCAAATTCACTACGACCTTCTTGTTCACAGGGTCGACATCTGGATTGATAGGGGAAATTTCATCGTTGGTCAATGGTCGGAACGCGGCCCCGTCTGCCCAGAAAAGGTCGCCAGGATTGCCATAACGCTCGTTAACGTGGTATTCAACAATGTCTGATCCGGTTCGGATATTATCGATCCACATTACTTGGGAATAATAAAGGCGGGGAGCTAAATTATACGCTACATGGTCACGCATCCAGCCCGAGATGGGTGCTGGATTATCGAGTGCGAGGTCCACATATGGAACGGTTACTTCAGCCCAGAATCCGGATTGTCCCACTGGCATGGCAACTAATGGAGTATTCGGCTGATTCCGGCATGGCTGCAGTGTATTTGAACGAATATATCCTTCCGGTGTTTCAACCCATCGCTGGTTGGAAATATTATAGTCAATGGCTTCCCCGCTCAATTCATGCAACCAGGGAAAAACTTCGTCTCGGTGAGCATCCCGGATCTTGGAACTGCCCACATTCGGCCGAGACATGATTGGAACGGTGCCGCCCCATTGTAGACTTGTATCAGCCGTGCAGTTCCGGCCAAGGAGGTCTGCTGTAGGGAATTCAGGTAATGCTAATGCCCGGGAATCAGCCTGCAAGCGCCAGAAAGAATTCCTGGGCTGTAATGCCAGAGCCCC
This sequence comes from uncultured Chloroflexia bacterium, assembly GCA_963831885.1. GTDB lineage: Bacteria > Chloroflexota > Anaerolineae > Anaerolineales > Villigracilaceae > UBA877. Next base: position 232,043 of record CAWHSJ010000012.1, read on the forward strand.
CATGCCAAGACCCGCTAGTTTGAGAAAGTCTCGACGAGAGAGATGATGTTTTAAAGAAGACATGGCGCTAAGGATACCCGTAAAATGAAACCAAGTCAACCGGCAGTGTAATCGCTTATCAAGCTATTAATTTATCTCTAAAAACTTCCCCATGGCTTGTAGGCATTCTTTACTTACTTTATGGGCAGCATCGGATTCACAATAAGTGACTTGTGCGCCTGTTTCTCTTAACAGCTTTACCGCTCTGCGTGCCTCCTCCACTTGCACCATGTTATCCTTTCTCCCGTGGGAGATAAATATTTGTTTTCCTGCGAGATGGCTAGGAACCAGGAGCTCTTCTGCTCCTTGAGGGAAGAACCCGGCCAAAGCTGCCACTTTACGGATTCGATCTGGATATAGCAGGGTAAGGATATAAACCACTGCGGCTCCCTGGCTGAAACCGACCAGGTCATACTGCCTTATATTGATCCCTTCCGAGACGGTCCATGTGTCGATAAATTCCATTAATCCTTCCGCCGCGGGTTGTAAATCAATACTGGATGAAAGCGAATCCCTTTTAGAACTATCATTTCTCCATGAAAAACCACCTTCAGGGCTGGATACGGTCCTCTCGGGGCTATGATTGAATAATTCGATGGTAGATTGTGTGTCAGGGTCCACATCGAATTTTCGTCCCCTGTCCAACCATGCACGAGGATGAGCAAGCTTTCGGGCTTCTTTTGAGCTGGTTGCCAATCGAAAAGTCCAGCCGTTGTAAGTAAGGAGTTGTGGTTCAGTCACGATCTATTCGCTTTCGTATCCAATCCATGAACAGGATAACAAACACAGTCAAAACAACAGGCACCATTCCGGCCAGGATACAAAAAAGGCCTAAGTACCGCTGCGCCTTTTCCGTAGAAATAATAGATCAGTCCATCTCCAATGATGAAAAGCAGCAGTAATCCTCCCACGACTAACCGGAAGTTGGTCTGACTGGCGTATTTACGCAAATCGCGTGCCATTTTGCTCCCTATGGGGAAACATTATCTGGCGGAAACGGTTTGGCCAGGCGACCGCACGGTGAAGGCTGGGTAAAACAGCGTCCGTAGCGATTTCCCCTATACGTACGACTTTATGTACATCCACAGGATCAAGTAGACCGATGCCGCTTACATCTGGGCGGATGATTACGTCAGGGTCATCCACAAGAAGTCGCAATTCGGCCAGTTTACGGCTGCCCACATCTACCGATTTCAAGAAAATGTTGAATGCTTGTGCAACACGTGTGCGTGTCAGCCTTTGTACGATTGGGACAGGGACCGATACAGGCAATGGAATACCCGGTAAAACCTCCATCCGAATCCTTTGCATGGCCCTCCAGGACAACCGCAACTATCGGCAGTCTAGGCGCTAGTTTCCGTGCTAAAGAAACTGGCACAGGATTTAAAACTGCCCCATCCACTAGTTGCATTTCTCCATACGATCTTGGCGGAAATACTCCCGGTACTGCCCCGGTCGCCAGCAATGCATCCACGATCCGGCCTTCAGTAAGATCAATTTCAATCCCTTCATCAATATCGACTGCGACCACTCCGCAAGGAATGTGTAAATCAGCGAACGTAGAGTCGCCAAAAACGTTTTCCAATTCTTTCATTGCACCTGACAGGCCTAAAATACCTGGTCCGTCATTTACTGCCCGGGCAAAGAGTTTGGACTGGTCCAATTTCGAAAAAATGGATTCCAACTCATCCGGTGTGCGGCCGGCCGCATAGGCCGCAGCAATTATTCCCCCTGCGCTTGTCCCTGCAACAGCTCGGATTCGAAATCCTTCATGTTCCAGCCGGCGTAATACCCCGATATGTGCATAACCTCGCGCACCACCGCCGCCAAGAGCTAAAGAAATATCCATTGCCACCTCATCACTTTTCCTCTGGAGGCTTTAAACCTCGGAACGAACTAAATATGAGTACATCATAAACGATTTTTAAACCGCCCGAAAGAAAAAAGGGAAAACTGAACAATGCCGGGATCCCCATCAGCAGGCCTGCCAGTGAAGGAGAAATGGCTGCTCCAACCGAACGAGCTATGGACGTCACGCCTGCCGCAGCAGATCGCTCGTCGGGGGCAACTACAGCCATAGTATACGATTGCCGTGTTGGCACATCCATCTGCGATATGCTAAAACGCGCCAAAAAGACTGCGATAGACAATGCGAGATTAGGCATGAGCGGGACAAGGATCAGGAGAATATTGGATGGTATATGGGTAAATACCATCGTCGTAATAAGACCAAAGCGTTTGGCAATCCGCGCGGCGAACAGTGCTGAAAATCCCGCCAGGATATTTGCGCCAAAGAAAATGCTTCCCAGAACGCCTGGAGCCAGCCCATATCTGGTATGAAACCAATAGGCCAGCAGGCTTTGGACTATCAATCCACCTGCAAAAGCGTCCAATGCAAAAAGGCCGCTCAACTGCATTACGACTGCCCTGGAACGGTGCAATCCCAAGAATAGCTTCTGACCGGGTCTGTCTTCTAATTTAATCTCCACTTCCGGTGAAATCAATAAGAATAAACCTATCAGCACAATGCCTCCCAAGGAATATCCGCCCAATACCACCCTGTAGGCATTGAAAGCCGTAAAACCATTGCCTTGAAGTCCTTGAGCCAGCCAGCCACCTGCTAAAGCTCCTGTCGCTGTAGCCAGCGACCCGGCTAGGGCATACCAGGCAAATGTCTGTGTACGGTGTTTATCAGGGATTAAGACTGTTAATGATGCCTGTTCGACAGACAGGAATGGGCCAATTTCATTTCCGCTGGGACTGATAACTCCGATAATTGCTGCAATTGCCAGAATCACAGGGTCACGCGTAAAGATAAATACCATCCCGGCTCCAACCATTAAAAGTCCGCCAATAATAAGAGTGCGACGTCGACCAAACCGGTCTGCGGAAGTAGTCAGCCATAGCGAAATCCCCGCATCTCCGGCCAGAGTGAGGGTAAATATCAACCCTATGATTCTCTCACTCAAGCCAGCTTGAGCCAGATATAGCGCCAATACTACCGAAAGGAATCCGTAACAAAACAAACGAACAATTCTTGTTGCGAACAAGAGGCTGGTATCTTTATTGACCGAATGGAAACCATCCATGGATCATCCTTTAGCGGCCTCCAGGCGGCACCAGGCATACAAGGCATCATATACCTCGAACTGGGTTCCCATATTTATCTTGTCATCAGGATAACGCAGGCTATAACCGGATGCAATCGCCTCCAATCCCCGTGCAATTGGGTCCTTATCCATGTCTGCAGAGATATCTGCAGAATGAATTATTTTTGCCAGACGCAAGAGGCCTGGTTCTTTTAATCCATATTTGACTATGATCGATTCGAAAGAACATCGCCCATCCACATGGCCCAGTTCTACATCCTTCGCGTCGAATGGGATGGCGCCTGTATCCCGGACTGTCTTTTCGATCTCGCCGGAAGGTACAAAAATGAATTCTGCTCGACTATCTATAAAACGGCTGATCAACCATGGGCAAGCCACACGGTCCACGTGTATATGCGAACGAGTCACCCAAAGCATAATAATCTCCTTTCTGAATATGGTATAAAAGGATTATACACTTGAAAGGTTGGACATGTCTTCGATTGAATCCACAGAAAGCTCCTCCCCTATCGTGACCCGTGCCGTTGCTGCGGGTCTCGCCAACCAATACTGCGACAACTACGAATTTCCTGGCTGGCAAAAGACTTTGTTGACCGGACTTGGTGCTCTCCCACAGGGGGTAGCTCGCTTTGCGATTAGCCGTTTCCAGTCCATTTCCGGCTCTTCACCATCTGTGTTGGATAATTTTTCGATAGATAAGCTTCTTCACGAACGAATCAATGACTATGCGCAATTAAGGCGAAAGTTTCCTGCTATCACAGTAGGCGCCGCTCTTGGCGGTGCCACTACTTACATTTCCTTGGCGATGGGAGGGCCATTCCTACCCCAGGCTTTCGTCGTTTCCCTTAAGGGTGGTTCGATGAGTGGAGATGTAAACGAATATTTGCACCGCTCCCTGGGAGTTGCTCTCCGAATTGGCCGCGAGAATCCAGGCCTCCTGACCATTCAACACTTTGACCCGGTCCACGATGGCTGGTTGACACGTTTTGTGAATCATTTGCGATTCAAGTTGCTTGACCTGCCGACTGCGTACGCCGAATTTATCAAATCAAGGCTGGAACCCGGCGGTGCAGTTATTTATTTGGAAGGGGGTGCTTCCTGGCTGCGTTATCGGGTTGGACCGAACAGCGTTTTTCAGGTCGGGGGATGGGGAGGAATTTCCGCCGAAGAGTTCCTCGAAAGCAGCGATCGGTTAAAAGTCTACGGGCGCAGAACAGGACTGAGATATTTCGATTGGAAGCTAAAGAACTATCCGCTTGAACGTGGCCCGGAATCCGAATGGGGCTCTGAGCCAGGTTTGGGGGAAGCCCTGGAAGGTTTTTGTAACCAGGAAGGATATCGGTTCGTCCGTGTTCCACTCGCCCACCCAAATGATTTCTCGAAACTCGCTTTTCTTGCTGCTCAAAAATTACTGGTAAAACAAGGGAGCATCCCTGCAGGTGTACTTGTGGAAATGTTCAGTCAATTCGACGCCACTGCCGCCCGGCGGGGTGGACTCTTGCCACTATGGCTTGTTTTCAACACAGATGACAGCAGAGATTTTTTACAAGAGATGAAAGCGGAATTTCCAGTTGGCAAACCCATCTTTTTCTCGCCTCTTTCCACTTTTTCAATAACTCCAGATTTGGTTCCTTTCGAAGACTGGGATGCGGTACTCCATCAGTCAGATTGGATCAATATCGGCTCAAGAGCCAGCCATTATCCGGCAGATGCCCGCGCCCTCATTAATTGGGTTAAGCCATTGAGAAATTGGGTCGAGGCACATCCACATCAGGTTCGAGGTTTGTTGACTCCAGAAGAACTATTGGCACTTTGCTCGATAAAACCATCTCCCTGATATTCATTCTAGCCGGTTACCATGTTACAATTTCCACCGATGTGGTGAAAAATGCCTGAAAAAGTAAAAGTCGTCTCCACCAACCGTAAAGCAGGCTTCGAATATTTTCTGCTTGAACGCTTCGAAGCCGGTCTCGCGCTCAAAGGCAGTGAGATTAAATCTATACGCGCCGGTCAGATAAGCTTGTCTGAGGCCTATGTTCGCGCAGATGAGCAGAATGCCTGGTTGATAGACGCTCATGTTGCCCCATATATTCAAGCGAATCGCTTCAATCATGACCCGAAACGACCGCGTCGGCTCTTGCTGCATAAGAAAGAGATTCGTCAGTTATGGGATGCTGTCCGTCAGAAAGGGGTAACGATTGTCCCTACCCGCGTGTATTTAAAGGATGGACGAGCCAAATTGGAGATTGCCATTGCCAAGGGAAAGAAATTTTACGATAAACGCGAAGCCATTGCTAAACGGGATGCTGAGCGCGAGCGAGATCGCGAAGCCAGCCAGTAAGGCGACAATTCCCCAATTAATAACAAAAACGTCTGGCTCTATCTTTTCCAGGCGTTTTTGTTATAACTTATAGGTCTGTAGAAAAGCGTCTACCATATTTGGGTCAAAATATATTCCCCTATATCTGGATAATTCGGCCATAGCCTCTGAAGCAGGCATACTGCTGTGATAAGGTCGGTTCGATGTCATGGCATCGAATGCGTCCACAATGGCTAACAGTCGGCCTTCACGAGGAATTTTTAATTCTTTCAATCCCATCGGATAGCCACTCCCGTTCCACCACTCGTGATGGTAGAGTACGTAAGGAACCGCTGCTCGAAGATGATCCACGCCTTCCAACATCTTTGCGCCAACTTCTGGATGTTGGCGCATCAACTTCCATTCATCTTTATCAAGAGGACCGGTCTTCCTGAGTACCTGGCTTGGGACGACGATCTTGCCAATATCATGGAGAATCGCTCCCAATTCCAAAATGGCGATATCTTCTGTATTCCAGTTCAGTGCAAATGAGAGATTTAACGCCAATCTACGCACGCGCTCAAGATGGCCAGCGGTATAAGGATCTCGTGTCTCGATGACATTCGCAAGCATGACAACAGTCTGGAGATGAGCAACTCGCGTATCAAACAGTTCAATGACGCGACGTCTATCGAGGCGGGCGCGAACCGCATTAATTAATTCAGGCGCATCGAAAGGCTTGAAGAGATAATCATCTATACCGAGCGAACGCGCCTTGTCCACGTCCATTCGTTCTGTCCGCGCACTCAAGAACAAGAAAGGCACTGTGATCCCTTCCGGTTTTTCCCGGACGGATTCAAGCAATTCGTATCCATTCATTTCTGGCATCATGATATCTGATACGATCAAATTCGGCTGGCTGGAGAGGAAAAGTTCAAGTGCCTGCTTTCCATTTACTGAGGGAAAGACTTCATACCCTTCTGCTTCCAATATACTTTGAAGGACTTCCAACAACGGCGCATCGTCTTCGACTAATAAAATTCTGGTCATGATTGCCTTTATTGTATATTGAATTCATATATATTGGATATTAGTTTCATAATAATGGTTGTTTCCGGTCATTGAAGCCGGGCCGCACCCACTAGAGCCTGACCTAATGAAAGACCTCCATCATTAGCTGGCACTTGATGGTGCCTGTAGACAATAAATCCATTCTTTTCCAAGAGATTGGTTGCACGTTTCAACAAAGTTACGTTTTGCCAGGTGCCTCCGCTTAGGGCAACTTCTCTAAGGTCTGTTTGCTTGCGGACCTCATCGCAAACCTTTTTTGATAATTCGGCTATGCCATTATGAAATCGAGCTGAGATGACAGAGATAGAAACACCTTTCTGTACATCTGTGACTAGAGCATGGATACATTCCAGGACAGAAACCGTTCCATTCTTCAATTCAAAGGGATATTGTCCGCTTTCATCCAGGTCCAGGATGGCCTCAAACTCAATCGCTGCCTGAGCTTCGTAATTTATTCTTTGCCTCCCTCCTGCCAGGGATGCCGCAGCGTCGAACAGTCGTCCCATGCTGGAGGTGTTTACAACGTTAAGTCCATGTTCCAACTGGATACGTAAAGCCTCACGCTCTTCGAAACATAACTCTTTTGTGGGAGCCAGCCAATCCTCCCAATCCATGCCAAGCGACTTGAGCAACGCTAAGGCAGTCCGGGCCGGTCGTTTTATTGCCGAGTCGCCGCCCGGCAGATGAAAATATTCCAAATGAAAAAGCCGTTGGAAATTCTTGTAATCGGCGACAAGGAATTCTCCACCCCAGATAGCCCCATCCGTTCCATATCCTGTACCATCGAAGGCCAATCCGATCACCGGTTGACCGCCATCCAGACCATTGTCTGCCATACAAGCCGCAACGTGACCATGATGATGCTGAACACTAAAACTCGGCAGGTTTTCTGCTTGGGCCATTTGAACGGCGTAACGGGTGGTGAGGTAATTGGGATGGAGGTCATATGCAATTGCTACTGGATGAATTCGAAAAAGACGTTCGAAGTGGTTCACTCCTTCCTCATATGAAAGCAAGGTCTCATAATTCTCCATATCCCCAATATGGTGGCTCAGGAAAGCATATTTGTCTCTGGTCAGGCAAAAGGTGTTTTTAAGCTCTGGGCCTGTCGCCAAGATCGACGGAACCTTCAAAGGCAATGGGATCGAGTCTGGTGCATACCCTCGTGAACGGCGCAGGAAATACACGCTGGCAAATGGATGGTCCGAAGCTCCCGTGACCACGGGTTTTTTCACGCCAGGAATATCAAGTACCCGTAGTACAGAATCATCGCAGCGGATATGGATATCCCGGTTGTGCATCAGGAATACATCCGCCAGAGAGGCTAATCGTTCCCGCGCTTCGTCATTTCCTGTTGCAATAGGCTCTTCAGAAAGATTGCCGCTGGTCATTACCAAGGCTTGGGGAGAAAGGAACGAAAAATCAAAATCAAAATCATGAAACAGCAGGTAATGCAAGGGAGTGTATGGCAACATCACGCCCAGGGTATGCTGTCCTGGAGCGGACTCCTTTGTGATAGCAGATTCAGGTTTGACATTCAGTAGGACTATTGGCCTCTGATAAGATTCCAGATTTCTTATCTCTTCAGCGTTAATAAAACAGTGCCGTTCGATCTCTGCGAGGTTGGCCATCATCAAGGCAAAAGGTTTATCTACGCGCAGTTTTCGCCGGCGGAGTTCGGCAACTGCTGCCGGATTGGTCGCATCACAGGCTAAATGGAACCCCCCCAATCCCTTAATAGCGACTATTTTCCCTTCAGCAAGGAACTGGCGGACCGTCGGGATTGCCTCATCGCCTCCTGCAATCCGGTTACCTGCGGCATCTTCCAACCACACCTGAGGCCCGCAATTCGGGCAGGCAACCGGTTGGGCATGAAAACGCCGGTCGAGTGGATCGTTGTATTCCGCTTTGCAGGCCGGGCACATCTCAAAAGAGGCCATGGTTGTATTGAGTCGGTCGTAAGGGACGTCGGAAATGATGGTAAAACGCGGTCCGCAATTAGTGCAGTTGGTAAATGGGTAAAGATAACGTCGGTTGGACGGATCAAAGATCTCCTCCAGGCAATCAGGGCAGGTGGAAACATCCGGGGAGATAGGCTGGAACGCCCCGCTAATTACCTCGGATTGGGTGATTTCAAACTTTACATACCCATGCGGCGCGCCATACTTGACTTCAAAGGTGTCTATCCGCGCTAACATTGGTAATTCGGATCTCAAAGATTTGGTGAAGACGTCAATGGCATCGGGTTTACCATCAATTTCAATATCTACTCCAGCAGTTGTATTGCGTACCCACCCATTCAATCCATAACGAATGGCTAGTCCGTAAACAAACGGGCGAAAACCGACACCCTGAACAATACCGGTAATATGGAGGCTCGCGCCTTGCATTTCAGACATAACACCTGTTGGGGCTTATTTTAATCTTCCATTCTCAATTTTATCGGTGGAATCGTGCCATTCTTTCATCCGGAGATGACTCTGCGGCCGTTTCTCTTTAAAGTTCCAATGTCAACTGCAGGCGACGAGCTAGCCCTATTAAATTTGATTCCACGATTGCATTCGGGTCAGTATCCACCCCTTTGAGGATTTCGACCCAGATATCGGCCAAAGTATCGGTTAGTCGTTTTTCCACTAGTCCCCAGAGTCCTGCCGTTGGAAAACTGCGGCCTCTTTGAATACCAGTCTTGAAACTCTGATATATTTCCGAATCAAACGGCGAGTTTTGCCATCCGTCCTCGCTAATCGGCAATCCGAACCAGGGATAAAGGTATTTAGCAGCTTCTTTCTCGTGGAAGAACTTGATCAATTTAAGCGCAGCAAGTTCATGGCGAGAGTGTCTCCAAATGACCAGATGCGAGCCTCCGACAAATGGAATTCCTGGAATAGGTGTGGCTCCCAGATATTTTCGCACATCAGGGGCAAGATCGTTTGTCGGAACCCAGAAACCGCTCAGGAGAACCGCCGCCTTTCCATGATCGAACGCATCATCCGATTCGTATTCTTCCAGGTTGTATGCTTCTGGGCGGAGAAAACGCCTCAATCCAAAATAAGCCTTGCATCCTTCCAATGCTTTGGGTTGATCAAAAGCCAGGTTGGTACCATCAGAGCTCAAAAAATCACCACCCGCTCCCCAAATCCATGAAGCGATGCAATGGAGGGTCATATTCGACCTCTTGGTAGGCATCGCCAGGGGCATCGGATAACCTTTCTTTACCAGGGTCATCAATGTCTTTTCTAAATGTACAAAATCACTAAATGCTGAATTTACTTCAATGCCGGCATCCCTGAGAACATCTCGACGGTAAAAAATCGAGCGGGAATCGGTTGACCAGGGGATGGAATAAACCAATTTTTTACCGTTGGTTTCCCTTATACTGCCTTTCCAGACCGCTTCAAAATAATTTCCTCCATCTGTAACCTCGTCAACTTCATATTTTTGAAATGCTCGTAAAGCCTCCATTCTTACCAGATCACCCACCCAGGTATTCCCTACCTCGGAAACATCAGGGCCACTGTGATAGAGCGCTGCTTCCACCAAACTTGACCATCTTAGGGATGAATAAGGGATTGTATCCAAGCGAACATGGATCCCATATTTTTCCTCAAAGAGCTTCAATAGCTTATTAAGATTTTCCATCCCCGCTGTGCCGTGATTACCGATGGAAAAAACAATTTCTTCCATTGATCCACATACCCATCTGGTTGGCTAAATCGGATTGCTTCCCAAAGTAAGCCTCAAACGGTTTGCCAGACCTTTTAGTTGAACATCAATGAGATTATCCGGGTCTTCGTTGGGATTCCTTAAGATATTTGCCCATATATCTGCAAATACATCAGTCAAACGTTTTTCGACGAGACCCCATAACTGGCCGGAAGGGAAACCACGCCCCTTTTTAATGGCTTTCATAAGTACTTGGTAATAGTCATTATCGAATGGTGGATTGTCCCAGGTGCTTTGACGTACAGGCAAGCCAAACTGAGGATAAATCAATCTGGCTACGCTTTGGCTTTGCAGGAATTCGATGAATTTGAGTGCGGCGATTTCGTGTCTGGTATGGTTCCAAATGACAAGTTGGTTTCCTCCAACAAAAGGGAAGGCCGGCATGGGTTTAATTCCCAGATTTTCCCGCACTTCGTTTGTCATGGCTGTGCTGTGTAGGATCCAATATCCACCCAGCGCGACGGCAGCTTTTCCTGTATAGAACTGTTCGTATGCTTCGTAATCTCCCATGGCATATGCTGCAGTGCCTAAGTAATGACTCAAGCGAAAATAGGCAATAATTCCCTCGAGAGATTTCGGCTCGTCGAACGTAATATTCATGTTATCCGGGCTCAAAAATGAACCGCCAGCACCCCAGATCCAGGAGGCCAGGTGGTGGATGGTTAAATTTGAGCGTTGGGTGGGTAGTGCCAAAGGCATGGGAATCTGCTTGGCCTTAAGAGTCGCCAGCATTCGCGCAAAATGATCCAAATCCATAAAAGCTTCTGCTTCGTCGACACCTGCACTAGCAAGCACATCTCGTCGATAGAATACGGCCCGGGGATCTGCCGACCATGGAATTGAATATGCGGACGAAGCATCCTCCTTCGCCTTACCAACACTATCCCAGACACTCTCGAAGAACTTTTCATCTCCAGTTATGGTCTTGATTTCGTCAATCCGAAATGGTCGTAACGCTTCCATCCTGGTTAGATCGCCAGCCCAGGAATTGCCTATCTCAGATACATCCGGTCCGCTATGGTAAAGCGCAACCTCGACCATACGCGCCCAACCCATGGCCCAGGGGATTGTTTCAATGCGGACCCGGATTCCATGCTCCTCTTCGAATTGGTTTCACCAGGGTTTGAATATTATCCGGGACATCCCTTCCACGGTCAAAAAGGGAAAAAGTTATTTCTTCCATAACTACCTCCACCGCCCGGGTTGTTCTTGATTGGATACATCTAGGATCTGGTGTTTTTGATCCAAAGAAAGAGAAAAATAATCTGAATTTGCCTTACTCGTATTTTGATTCTCAACGATGAGGACCGAGCCATCCTGGCTGAGAACGATCGTATGCCATACGCCCCTTTTTACATTATAGATCTTCCCAGATTCTAATACTTGCGGATGGATTTCTTCGACCCGAGTTTTGCCCTCGCCAACGAACAAGATTCCCTGCCCTTTGATCAGAACAAAGATCTCATCGGTTTCATTGTGGCGCTCTACTGAATCAATCTTTGCAGGGTGAATTTCATCCAGGTAATTTAAGATGGCTACACGCCAGGTCCTAAAATCGATAACCGGCTGGTAGCCGGGGCCGGTGAATTCTCGGATATCAAGCAATTCTGCATTCATTATATCCTTCATTTTCCAAGCCAAATTTCGACTTCATGCAATGTGCCGATTAGACTCTGCGGAATGAGATTACCCCTGACCTCTTTACCATCAATCAGCATCCGCTTTACACCCTTTGAGATATGATGAGTGTTGTGGACGATGATCTTATAAATCTTGCCCCGAAAACGACGGCTAATTGAGAACCCATCCCAGGCAGTTGGGATGCATGGATCCACTCGTAAACCGTCATATTCCGCACGCACGCCCAGGATCCATTGTGTACCGGCCTGGTAACACCAGGAAGAAGTACCCGATAACCAGGAGTTACGCGCCAAACCAAATTGAGGGTGCTCATCGCTCAGGATATTCTGGGCATATACATAGGGTTCACACTCATATACATCGATCAGGTCGTTCTTTCCTGCTGGGTTGATTTGGGAATAATACTCATATGCTCTATCGCCGTTCCCCAGAATTGTTTCGGCGATTATTGCCCATGGGTTTGGATGTAGAAAAATGCCACAATTCTCTTTGGTTCCGGGGGGATAGGTAGTAATACCGCCTAATTGCCCATCATAACCAGTAAAGCTGGGGGTGCTGACTTTAATTCCGTATTTAGTATTCAGCCTTTTTGCAACTGATTCCATCGCTTTACGCCCCCGTTCAGGTGTGGCAAAACCGGAAAGCACCGCCCAGGATTGTCCGTTCAGGTGGATCTGCCCCTTCTCGTTTTTGTGCGAACCAACCGGATTGCCGTCCTGATCAAAATACATCAAGTACCATTCGCCATCCCAGGCTGCTGATTCCACTATTGCGCGCATTTCTTCATACGCATTTAGATATTCATCTACTACATCCTGTTTTCCAAGAAATTGCATTAATCCAATCATTTCCTTCAATGCAAGGCCGTATAAATGGCAGGCGAAAAGGGATTCTGCCCCGGTTGGCAAATTAATCGTATCGTTCCAATCGGCAAATCCTAATAGCGGCAATCCATGCTGACCGGTGTCCTTTCGTGTAAAGGCTAAGGCGCGTTGAAGATGCTCCAACACTGTTCCCGTTTCAAGGGGTTGGCCTCGTTTATCCTTATCATAGAATGGGATCTGCTCTTCAAGGAAGGACGTCTCTCCAGTTTCCTTTAGATAAGCCGTTACCGATAATACCAGCCATAAATGGTCATCGCTGTAATAATGTGGATGGTCTTCCATCTCGATTGAATCCCCCACGCTCCCTTCAAGCGTAAGCGGATTGTATGCATGCATGGCTGAGCCGTTATATTTCTGGAATGAAAGCAACGAGCGGATAAATTCTTTACCTTCCCTGGGTATGGCAGGTAGTACCGCCAGAACATCTTGGTTGCTATCGCGCATTCCTATGCCGCGCGATCCCAGTCCAAGTTGGTAATAGGATAAATAACGTGACCAGGTCTTGGTTATGTAACATTGGTGAGGGTTGTGAATATTTAGGATTGAATTCATTGCCGGGTCGGGAGTCTGGACCTGAAGGACAGACAGATATTCACTCCAGAATTCACTCATTTCTTTCAGAGCCGCATCAACTGTAGCGGGATTCCTAAATCGTTGAATGCCTTCATGGGCTTCTTGAAGGCTGGCCTCTTGCCCGAGTTGTGTGATTAAGCGGCAGGTTCCACCTGCTTCGACCGGTCCCAGGTGATGCATTAAAGCGGAAATATTATCGCCTCGCAGAGCTTCATTGCACTGCAATTCGCTGTTTTCATATAGGCTGTTTGGCTTGGCCCATCCACCGTATTCATTCTTCCCAAGGAATTTCTTGCGATCGGTTTCAAATGATGATGCTGGGAGGTTGGATGTAAAATAATTGATCTTTATATCCCGATACATAAATGGATACTGCACCAATATGGTAAATTTACCATCTTTTTTAGCTTCCGAAACCATCGTTTGAGGCACCCAGTCAGCATTTGTAAATTGTTGTAGTGCGTTCGGATGGGTATACTCGATTACCGGAATGGCATCAATATCAATTGGATGCCGGCTGAGATTGGTAATATGAATGTCGCGCACTTCCCGGGCTTCACCTATTGGAACAAAGATAGTCACGTCTATGAGCAGTCCATAGAGTTCTGACACGATCCGGGTATAACCCAGGCCCACATGGCATTCATATCTTTCATATGGATCAAGCGTTGGCACGTAAAAAGGCGAGAAAACGTGATAGGTGTCCTTTTGCTTGATGCGGAGGTATAGCGTTTCGCCTTTGAAATCAGATGAAGGCATTTGTTGGAGATACTTGGTAATGCGATTAAATGTCGGATCGCCTTTGCAGATAATTGCCCCCCCGGTGTGGTCTACGAACCCGCCAAAGGCGAGCGTCCCTATATAATTGATCCATTTGACCGGAGTTTGCGGGTCGGTGATAACGTATTCGCGCTTTTCATCGTCGAAATAGCCGTATTTCATGCTTCTCCTCAATGTGCGCAAACAATTTTTATCAGCTCATTGCTGACTACTTTACCTGCCTGGTCGATCAGGCCGAAATCCACACCCTTATATGACCAATAAGCTCTTCCAATATTATTTTCATGTAGGATGGAAATCAAGTCACGAGCCCAGTTGATCCGGGTTTGCATCGGAGCGCATTCTATGACACCGAACTCTCCACAATATACAACTTTTTCGTTTATCCTCGAAAAATCAAGGGCTGGTTGTACATCAGCCAATAATGTGGTTCTATCCAGCGTCTTCCCCACATACTGGCCGAGGAAATTCTGATATTCAGGTTTTCGTTTTAGAAACTCGGCCAAGGTCGAAGCCACACCCGGATATTCTGTCACCTGATTATAATCCAGTAGCGCTTTCACCCATTTTGCTTTCTGGTGGGTAATGACCATTGGTTCGTAAAAATGGAATGTATAAAGGATGTTCTGATCAGTCATTGCCTCCAGATTGACCAGTTGGCTGGCAGAATTATAAAAATTTCCTCCAATGACTATCAGACGATCCGCGTCAATTGTGCGAATGCAATCCACAGTCTTGTGTACCAGCCGGTTCCACGGGTTGCTATCGGGTAAAACGATTTCATTCAATAATTCAAAAGCAACAAAGTCTGTTGAATCTCGTAAGGAAATGGTCAGGGAGTGCCAAAGGTCCAGGAAACGTTTCTGCAGAGAAACAGTATCGAACAAGGTGGCAGCCTGGAAATAATCAAAACTATATCCAGGAGCTTTATGCATATCCAGGATTACCTTTAATCCGCTGCTATGACACCAATCTAGTCCTCTCCGGACATATTCCATGCCTTTTACATTCAAAGTCCCCGGTTGTTTTTCATCCTCCAATACCGGATAATCGACCGGTATTCGGACGTGGTCGCAACCCCAATCTCTTATCCTCTTTGTGTCGTCAGTAGTAATGAATGTGTCGAAGTGACCATAGTCATAAGCGGGGTATTGCGATAGCCAGCCGCCAAGGTTCACACCGATTTGTAGCTCACTCTTGTTCATTTTCATTGATCCGAACAATCGGGTTGGACGATCGACGAACTCCCGGTTGCCCCCAGCCCAAACCCAAAGGGGAAGAAGGGCGCCGCACAGCCAGTTTTTCCTGCACCATTATTTTCATTAATGGGGAGTTGATCGTTCGAACGAGGCCAGGTATAAGGTAATTTTCCAGTGAAGGGATAATCGCCAAACAAGACATCGCTCACCCCTTCTCCTTCAGTTCCCGGCAGCCAGGCTGCTACCCAGGCATCTGCAGTTGAAAACTGATCGGTGATTACCAGAGGTCGTCCGGAAATAATCAGCACTACTAATTTATCCACCATTGGACGAACCTCGTTGATCAGTTCGATATCAGCCTCTGATAGTCTCAAATCAGCCTTATCCCCTTGCCCTTCGGCATATGGTGTCTCTCCTACTACGACAATTCCTAGTTCTGCGTGACCTTCAAATTTACCAAATTTATTGTAATCGACAGTGGTAGTTGGCGAAACCGCCCTTCGGATTGCATTAATGATCGTTGTGCCGGTGGTAATATTTCCTGTTAGGCCTTGCCAGGTCATCGTCCAACCGCCGCACATCATCCCAATATCATCCGCTCCTTGCCCAGCCACATAAATTGTAGCTGTGTTCTTATCGATGGGAAGAGCAGAATTATCATTCCTCAACAATACCAGCGACTCCCTGACAGCCTGCCGCGCAATAGCAATATGTGCATCCGAGCGGACCGTCTGCATAAAAGCAGGATCAGGATTCGGATGCTCGAATAAACCCAGGGCAAATTTTGCCCTCAAGATTCGGCGGACAGCGTCATTTATTCGTTCTTCGGCGATATCTTTCTTCTCTATCGCCTGCTTCATGACCCCGATAAATGAAACGTAATCGTTCGGGACCATATTCATATCTACTCCTGCATTGATTGCCGTTACGACAGCCGTATAATAATCCGGATCGATTTGGTCAATTCCTCCCCAATCGGAAATAATGAAACCCGTATAACCGAGTTCGTTTTTGAGTACATCCGTCAGCAAGTACCGCTGGGCGTGCATTTTGGTCCCTTTCCAGCTGCTGAACGATGCCATGATGCTCATTGCTCCGGACTTCACAGCAGCCTTGTAAGGCGGCAGATACAGTTTTCGCAGGGTTTCCTCATTAACCTGCATATTGCCCTGATCCAGCATGTAATTTCCATTTCGCGAAGAACCCCAGATGGTTCCTCCATCTCCCAGGAAATGCTTGGGCGTCGCAAGGGTGAAAAGGGTCTGGCCGGTTGAAGCCTGATAACCACTTGGAAGTGTCTGAAGCCCTTTGATATAAGCGGCTCCAATATCAGTGACCAGCTGTGTATCCTCACTAAAAGATTCATAGGTGCGGCCCCAGCGTATATCCTGCGGCACGGCTATGATTGGTGAGAATGTCCATGGCACACCGGTGGCCAGGATCTCTTCAGCTGTCGCTTCTCCAATCTCCTGGACCAATGGTAAATCCCGCGTCGCGGCCATGCCGATCTCTTGCGGAAAAATCGTTCCTCCGTATAGATGCCCATTACCATGGGTGGCATCAACCCCGTAGATCATCGGGATCTTTAGCCTCGTCGCCAACGCTTCCGTCTGAAATCCTTCGATCATATCCTGCCAGGCCTGGGGATTGTTCTCGCTGGGATTGCTGTCGCCGCCGCTAAGGATGGAGCCGATAAAGTAATTGGTGATGTCGCCTGGCCGGATACTCATTTTCTCGACTTGGGTCATCTGGCCGATCTTCTCGTCCAATGTCATTCGGACTAATAGATCCTCAACTCGCGCCTCAATTGGTTGGGATGCATCCTGATAGATTGGCGGGGGCAAGGTAGGTGTGGCAGTAAATGTCGGAGTACCCACCTGGGATGGCGCGGGCTTGGTCCCGCACGAAACCAAAAGGATAACAGCTAAAAGAAAAACGCTGGTTGTGCGATTCATAATTCACCTTGTACTTCAGGAGTTTTTATTTGGTTTTATATTCGGGAATATTTGACTTTACCACATCCGCCAGATTGCCATCTTTCAATGCCAATACTTGGTGGGCATGTTGGTCTACTAATGGATCGTGAGTTACCATCAGTAGCGTAATTTTCTCTTTATCGACCAGGTCCCGGAAGAAGCTTAATAGTTCGTGTGTGGTTTTACTGTCCAGTTCGCCAGTCGGTTCGTCGGCAAGGATCAACTTGGCGTGATTGGCCAATGCGCGCGCGACAGCTACACGTTGTTGTTGTC
Source organism: uncultured Chloroflexia bacterium (assembly GCA_963831885.1). Taxonomy (GTDB): domain Bacteria; phylum Chloroflexota; class Anaerolineae; order Anaerolineales; family Villigracilaceae; genus UBA877. The sequence goes on from CAWHSJ010000012.1 coordinate 249,611, forward strand.
CACCCGACATCTCGTAAGGACGATGGTTGCGCCAGTCGCTCAAGCCGACCAATTCAAGACATTCGAGCGCTCGTTGGTGACGGGTTCGGTACGCTTCGCCTTTGATCCTCAAAATAAGTTCTATGTTCTCGTACGCGGAAAGCGTCGGTAATAGTCCAAAGGACTGGAAAACCAACCCGATTTGTTCCCGCCTCCAAAGGGTTAATTCCTGCTCGCTCATTTCGCCCAGATCACGACCGAGCACCCGGATCGAGCCGGAGGTCGGTCGGTCCAATCCAGCCAGGCAGTTCAACAGGGTCGTTTTCCCACACCCGGATCGCCCGGTCAGGGCAACGAAAATGCCGGCGGGCACCTGAAGATTTATCCCCTGCAAAGCACAGATTCCGCCATCCGCTGCTCCTCTCACGGGGTAAACACGCCAAAGATCTTTCGTCTCAACAGCCAGGGTTGATTCTTGGGAGAATGTCGTATTCATGGGTTCACAGTTCACCTTTTGTGCTGTGGTCTTCCGACTTTTTTTGTCGGGAAGAGTTGCGGAAATGGAGTCTGGCACTTAATGACTTTAACAATTTCGCCGATCGACCCAACCAGGCTGGTTCATTGTGTTCACCAATGATAAATTTTGGAGCTGTTATTTCTTCTGGCGAGTCGCCAGTATGGCCTCTGTCGGCATGCTCCGGTTTGGGAGGTCGAATTAAGATGCCTTCCTCATGAATTTCCATTCGAACACGCCGTTTAATGTTGAATTGTTCCAGATAATCTCGTGGCAATTGGAGTCGTCCGGCCGCATCGAGGATAACCAATTCTTCGAATGTATGCGGTTTATCTTCATGTTGAACATCACCGTCTTGGGATGAACTTACCCGTAAAGTTTCGCTGGCCAGTTTTCCGTCTCTTACCGCTACCACCCGGTCAACGTGTTTGGCAATACCGGGATCGTGGCTAACGATAACGATCGTTAAACCTAATTTTCGGTTTAAGTCCCGGAATAGATCGTAAATTGTTTTTGCTGTAGCAGTATCAAGCTCGCCGGTTGGTTCGTCGGCCAGCAATAGTTGAGGCTTATTGGCCAATGAAATCGCGACAGCTACTCTTTGTTGTTCACCGCCCGAGAGTTCTTCAAGGCGATGGTCCATCCGCTCGCTTAAGCCAACCAGGTACAGGAGTTCTACAGCTCGTTGGTGAGGCCTTTTTCCGACCTTACCAGAGAGGGTCATCGGCAAGAGGATGTTTTCAAGAGCAGTCAAATATGGGATCAGGTTACGCGCCCCATATTGCCAGACGAAACCGACGGTTTGGCGGCGATATTGGTCCAGGCTGTGTTGGCTCAACCTGCCCAGGTCCTTCCCATTGACTACCGCCCGCCCTCCTGTAGGACGATCTAGTCCGCCCAGGATATTCAACAAAGTGGATTTTCCGCTGCCACTCGCACCCACAATTCCAATCATCTCGCCTTCGGCAATGGTAATATCCAATCCCTGCAATGCTTGTACTTCTAAGGAAGCGTCTGACTGGCCGTTTTCAAGACCCATTTTATATATTTTGACCAGGTTCTCGCACTCGATAAAAGGTTGGGTATTCATTAACTAGTCTCCCCAAGCTTGATGGCCTGGAAAATCTTCATTCGCACCAGGATTGCAGAAAGCACCAATAGTGCTGCGATAAAGAGTGCAATGAAAAGGCCGTATATCTCGAAGATTGATAGCCACGCGATTTGGATCTGGAAAGGAGGATATTGTGCCTGGGCAGTTGATCCAATTTGCAGGAACGGCACGAATAATTTACTTGCGAGCACTCCCACGACCGTCCCGGCTCCAATTCCCACAAGGATAAGCGCTGCCAGTTCGGCTGCCAGGAAAGCTCTCATCTGCTTGATCGATAAGCCGATTGCCCTCAGCATGCCCATTTCGATGAAACGCCGGCGGAAAGAGAATAAGGCATAAAGCATAAAGCCTAGTACCGTGAGTAGTGCCGAAGCCACAAAGCCTACGGACAGCAACCCAAACAACCCTTGCCGCTCTGGGCGGCTCTGTTCTGCCAGGATGTCTTTCCCTGCTGAAGACCAGCTTTGTACCAGGGTATTCAGTCCATTCTCCACCAATCGGCTTTGATCTGCCGTCTGGTCTAAGGTGATGCTGTATCCGCGGATGGCATACACAATATTTTCAGGATCCGCATTACGTGTGGTACGCAACCACACCTCATGAGGGTATTCCGTTCCAGCCTGAAGATACATCTCATCCAGGTTACCCACAAACATCGGGCCTTTGTCAGGATACCAGGTGGGGAAAAGATCAAAACCACCAACTACGGTAAGCACCATTGGTATTGATTCACCTGTGGTTCCGGTCTGGACACCAAAAGTTAATGTATCGCCGATTTTCAAGGTTTTCTTCAGCAACATGCTATTTGGCACCAAGACTCCTTCGGGGTCAGCGCCAAGCGTGTTCATTAGAACGGCCAGAGATTGGGGCGCAAAACTACTCTGCCAATAGGCTGCGGTGGGAAACGAGATTCTGTCAATGCCCAAGAATACTCCCTCCACTGTCGATGAAGGCGTAAGTACGGTAGCTTTATATCTTCCAACTCGGGTGGCGGCTGTCACCCCCTTAAGACTCAGATGCTCTTCGACCGGGTCAAAGGTGTAAACGGGGTTTTGGGCCCCGGAAGTGACGACTGAACCTGGTATCGCCGCCGGCCCTACATAGACTGTGTTCTGACTATCGCTATTTACTGTAGTCCCCAGTTCAAATACCTTCATATCAGAACCGACCCGGTAATAAGTTTGCTTTTCCAGTTGCGTATCCAGGGTTTTTGCCAGCGAAGCGGTAAATGCTGAAAGACCCAGCGTCAATAGTAACAGCACGAGTGGAGCACTGTAGAAAGCCGGCGTCCTTGCCAGGTAACGCGCTGCCATGACAATCCCCACACTCTTGCTTCTTTCTAGTAACCAGCTGATAAGACTCATCAAGCGTGGTACCAGCCGTAGCGTGAACAAGGCCACCGCGAAAATGCCTATGGCCGGTGTGATCAATAATAAGGGGTTTTGCAAAGGGCTGGGAACAGTAACTTTTCCTGCCAGGGCTAAACGGCTTTGGTTCTGTAACTGCCATAATCCATATCCGGCAGGTATTAATAGAAGTATGTCTAACCAAAATCGTTGCCACCACGGGGCCCGCAATGAACGCGCTCGCTCTTGCTTATAAGTGACGATCGTATTTCCCGCTCCGCCAAGCGACGGGATTAAAACCTGTACCAACAGGATCACGCTGATGCCGATAATCCCATACGTTAATATGGATACGGTCAGGCTCACTCGCAGTCCGCCATTGGCAGTGAAATCCAGGAAACTGCGCGCCCTTCCGATTGCATGGGCGATCCAATATCCTACGAACACTCCACTTACCAATGCGACAAAGCCGAGGATGATACCTTGGAGCATGGAAATCCCCACCACTTGGGTGGAACTGGCGCCGCGGCTTCGCAGGATGGCCATTTCCCCGCGCTGCTGGCCCACAAACAACCCGGTCACCAGAGCAATGAAGGCCAGGATTAAACCGAGGATCGGAACGCTAAATGCATACAGCAGGTAAGTGAGGAATGGTGCATTCTTTTGGTAACGACCCAATGCATCCAGTGGCGAGGAGATAAGCTTTACATCCCGTTGTAAAGTGCCGGCGCGTTTTTGGATGGCCTTGATTCGTTGATCCAGTCCGGCAACATCACTCGCGTGCAAGCTGGAGCCATCTGCAACAACATACCACATCGTGTTTCGGAGTTCATCAGGAACTGCTTCGCTGATGGCGCCCGCATAACTCTCCTCATTCACAATAAACCAGTTGACGGAAGAAAAATCCCAATATGTTGCATTCGGATCAACCGGACGCCATATACCCGTGATGGTCACAGGTATCTCTATGTTATTTTGACGGAGAAAATAAACATCTCCGATTTGAATGCCGAATTCATCTGCAATAGATTCGCTCGCCATCGCCTCGACCGAATCAAGATCAAGCATTGAAGTGAATGGTTGAGGGTAACTGCCATGCACAACCTCAATGACGTTCTCCATCGGAGAAATGGTAGCCAGGTCTACAGACGTCAGATAATACTGACTTCCGGTTTTATTTGCATCGCCTGGAGGAAATAAAAAGTAACCATCCGTGCGGAAACGACGTACGGTTTCCTGGACAGGGAATTTGATCTCCTGCAAAGCCTCCCCGGAGAGGTATTGATCCACTGGAATGACATCCTGCCATTGTGGACTTTTTTGCCCGGCTACATCGATGGCGAATGTAAATGCCATCGGTGCATAATCAGCCGGGTGATTGTTCAAGTCCTGGACGTGTCCGGCAAAGAGTTCTTCCCGGAAGAGACGGAAATAGGTTGCGTCTGCATATAAAGGGATGCTCAAAATGAAGCCGGACGCGATCATCAGACCCGCAATTGCTGCGATGCTCAGGAATCGTTGTGTAAGTAAGCGTTTTAATGCGATTCCGGCAGTAGCCCAGGTCTGCTGGATAAATGACACAAAGCCGGATATTATTTTCATGGACCTACGACCACTTGCCCCTCATTCAACCCCGTAAGGATTTCGATTTTGTCATTGGTTTTTAGCCCAATCTCAATATCCACTCGCTTGGGACCATTATCCCCGTTGACAATGACGAACGTTCTTCCGCCTACAGTCCGGATGGCAGCCGGAGGCAGGTATAACACGCCATTTTTATTCGCCAGTTCCACTTTCACTGTGACCGTATCTCCAGATTTATAGTCTTCAGTCGATGGTGTTTCATTCAATACAACATGAATGGTCTGGTCGTTTGCGCTTCCCGTACCATAGGGGGACGGAAGTTGGGTGATCTTTCCTATCCATTTCACGTCAGGCTTATCGTTCGGAGAAACGGTCACCTCCATACCCTCGAACATGTCCTTCACCTGATCATTGCTTTCGCCTGAGGTGAGGTTAACAACTATTTCCATTTGTTTCCCGTCGCCTATCGTGAATGCTGGAGTTGTGGAGGTTACAGCCCGGCCGGCGGTGACGCTGGTAATGATCACCCCATCCTCTGGAGCGAATAATTTTGCCTTTGCAATTTGGGCATCCAATGCATCCAGGGCGTTCGTGCTCGGATCGATTCCATATTTAACGAGGATCTCATTTAGATCGATCTGTGCCAGATCAATTTGCTTTTCCTGGATTTGTATCTCATAATCAGGCCGGCCTTCAGCCTTGTATTTTGCCAGGGTTAATTGGGCAATCTCAACGTTGATTTGAGCCCGTAGGATGGCATCCCTGGTAGTGATCGCGGTAGCCTGAATATCTTTGAGTTCGGCCAAATCTGCGAGCAATTGACCTTTTTTCACAATATCATTCACTTGAACATATATTTCGCCCACATGCCCGTTCATTTGGAAATATGCGGTACTTAGCGCTTTCGGCGCAACCTGGCCAAATAATTCTAAATCGATAACAATGTCGCCTTTACCAACAGTATAAGTTTTCCTCACTTTCGTTGGATAAGGTGTCGGCGTTGCAGAATTCGATGAAGTGCCGCAACCTGCTAAAACAAATGAGAGGATAGTTATGAATGAAAAGAGTGGTACCAGAATATTCTTCTTCATTATTTCTCCAGGCCAATGGTGGCTTTAATTTTCAACGTTCTGACGTGCTCCGCAGGTAACGGGATGACCGTTCCTGGAATGGTTTTTCCTTCTACTTCGAGATGAACTTCATTTCCTGCCCCTGCCCGCTTGACCGTGATTTCATATCGCGTTCCCCTGAATACCCGTACAGCTTCATATCCGATCCATCCTGTCGGGATGACCGGGTTGATTCCCAGGCCATCATATGTCGGCTGGATTCCCAGGATGGCTTGCGTAATGGCGACGTAATTTAAAGCCGCCGTTCCGGAGAGCCAGGAATTTTTGGCCTCTCCATGAGTAGGAGCATCTCGTCCGGCGATCATTTGGGCGTAGACATATGGCTCGCACTTATGCAGTTCACTGATCTCTTCCCGTTTGGAGGGATTGATGCGCGTATAATAATCGAATGCTTGGTCGCCGCGCCCGATTTTTGTTTCGGCAATGACGATCCATGGATTTGTGTGGCAGAAGATTCCTGCATTCTCCTTATAGCCTGGTGGGTAGGATGAAATTTCTCCCAGGTGTAGGTAATATCGACTAAAAGCAGGCTGCTGCAAAATGATTCCATGAGGGGTGGCCAGGTGCTTTGCTACCGAATCGAGAGCTTTTTGAGCGCGGCCGTCTTTTACACCTAACCCCGCCATGATGCACATCCCCTGCGGTTCGATAAAGATCTTACCTTCTTCGTTTTCCTTCGAACCCAACACATTCCCAAAATCATCATAGGCCCGGCGGAACCACTCACCATCCCAGCCGGCTTTCCAGACAGTCGCTTCCATTTGTGCGGCTGCCTTTTTCTCCTTGGCTGCCTCCACTTCATCCCCGCGATGACCGGCAATCTGAACCATTTCCTCTGCTGCCAGAACAAATAATCCAGCAATAAAAACTGATTCGGCTACTTTGCCATCTTTGTTGGTGGTTGTCTGGAAAGATTGGCCTGGCGTGTCCGAGAAGCAGTTCAAATTAAGGCAATCGTTCCAATCCGCCCTTCCAATCAAAGGCAGTTGATTCGGTCCAAGCCGGTCGAGTGTATACTGCATGGAACGTTGGAGATGCTCGTAAAGCGGAGTCTCGCTGCCTGTTTCATTTTCATATTGGACCGGTGCATCTAAAATGCTCCAATCCCCGGTTTCTTTAAGATAAGCGGCTACAGCTAACACCAGCCAGGCAGGATCATCGTTGAAGCCGGAACCAACATCGTTATTGCCGCGTTTGGTCAGGGGTTGGTATTGGTGGAAAGCTCCGCCATTTTTCAGTTGAGTGGCGGCCAGGTCAAGGATCCGCTCACGAGCACGCTCAGGGATCATGTGGACAAATCCGAGTAGATCCTGGTTCGAATCCCGATAGCCCATTCCTCGTCCAATCCCTGATTCATAATAAGACGCTGAACGGGACATATTGAAAGTGATCATGCATTGGTAAGCATTCCAGATGTTTACCATGCGGTTGGTATGTTCATCCGGTGTAGTCACCTGCAATTTTCCCAACAGCCCGTTCCAATAATCTCGTAAGGCCGCAAAGGCCGCTTCGACATTTTTGGGCTGGAGATATTTCGCGATTACCGGCTTGACCGTCTTCTTATTGACCGTTTGGCTATCTGGCGGGTCGAACTTGTCATCCTTCGGGTTTTCATGATAGCCAAGAAGGAACACGATTTTCTTTTGCTCCCCTGGCCCTAATTGGACCTTAACATGGTGCGAACCGATCGGCTGCCACCCGTGGGCAACCGAATTGGTGGCTTGACCAGATTCCACCGCCGCCGGGTCATCCCATCCCCTGTACGGACCCAGGAATGCTTCCCGCTGGGTGTCGAAACCGGACAACTTTTCGGAGCAGGCAAAGTAAGCGAAATGGTCGCGTCGTTCGCGATACTCGGTCTTGTGATAAATGACTTCATCGACCAGTTCTACTTGTCCCGTGGAAAAATTTCTTTGAAAGTTGATTGCATCGTCATTTGCGTCCCATAGGCAGAATTCCACCGCCGAGAAGATGGAGAGATCGGTATTCTTAGTTCGCCGGTTGGCCAGGGTAAGTTCCCAGATCTCCAGGCTTTCCCCTAATGGCACAAAAAAGCGTGTTTCAGCTTCAATATCAGCAGAGACAGACCGGATGATGGTATAACCCATCCCATGCCGGCAGGTGTATTCATCCAATGCACTGCGCACCGGCATCCAGGAAGGTGACCAGACCTTCCCATCGGCATCATCACGTAGATAAATATATCGCCCGCCCATATCATAGGGAGCATTGTTATAGCGGTAGCGTGTCAGGCGGCGCAAACGGGCATCTTTGTAAAAGGAGTAACCGCCTGCTGTATTGGAGATGAGACCAAAATACGCCTCGCAACCCAGATAATTGATCCAAGGTAGAGGCGTATCGGGACGGGTGATTACATATTCCCGCGCAACATCGTCAAAATGACCGTATTTCATGATTTCCTTCTCCGCTTTAATCAAAGAATGTGCAGCTGATGAGGGGAAAATGATTGGAATAATGGCATAAGTGTCAAATATCCTGGCACGTGTCCCCGCCGATTATACCCCACGCTCGCACCTCATTCGTGTGATGTTTTACATATAAAATATGGTGACACTTGACTAGTAGATAACTGGCCATTTGGCCAAATAATGGTTATACATTTATTTATTCTTTCAGCGTTACCTTTGAATTTTGGCAAATAATTTCCTATGTTCATTGCTTATACGTAAAAAATCCATCTTTTCCACTTCCCGGTCATAGGTTACGTACCCATTTACTTCCATCTCAACGTCTGTGGTCTGTGTATATACTGCCGCTGATAGGTTTTCATCCATTATGCAGGGCTTTAATTCCTTCTCGATTAATCCGATGTAAGCCTCGGTAAGGGAATCTATGGAGTCAAATTTCTTGTACCCAAACTCCGCCGCTGGATTCCACAGATGTCCAGCAATTTTCAAGCTGTAACCTCCGAACTCCGAGAGCACAGTAGCACGTTTTTTCTCTGGTATGATTTTAGGCAGCTTTCTGAAATAAACGTGCAAGCTCTTGCAATCTCCTCCCCCTTGGTCGAACCAACCGCTGGCATGGTCCACCGTGCGGGTGGGATCATAATCTCTGAGCCAATTTGCCGTTTCATTGGCATCGAACTGCCCCCAACCTTCATTAAATGGGACCCACATCCCTATACATGGAAAGTTATAAAGATGATCCACCAGATCTTTTAGTTCCTGTCGGAAATCCCCCCTGGAGGCAGGGTCTGCCCGGCCAGCATAACGATAGTTCCGGTCACGCTTGCGCGAGCCAAAAATGATCGCCATGTAAGAGGTCACATCCCCTACTGCCGCACCGCCATTGATCATATCCTGCCAGACGATCAGTCCCATCTTGTCACAATAATAATAATAACGTGCCGGTTCCACCTTTACGTGTTTGCGTACCATATTGAAACCCAGCGACTTGACCAATTCCACGTCCCATTGCATGGCTTCGTCGTTGGGCGGTGTGTATAATCCATCCGGCCAATACCCCTGGTCGAGGGGCCCGAATTGAAAGAGCAGACGGTTGTTCAGGCATAATCTCCCGTTTTCCAGGCTAAACTTGCGCATTCCAAAATAACTTTCTACTTCGTCTTTCCCTGCCTGAACTATAAGATCGTACAAATGTGGTGAATCGGGACTCCAAAGTCTCTGACTTTGGATTGGAATGGTCAGCACTTCATCTGACGATGAAACGTCTGCCTCCGAAACAAGATTCCCCTCATCATATATCCTAACCTTGACCCTCCCTAATCTGCTTTCCGTACCTCCAGCCTCGATTGTCAACCGTACCGATTCAGAATCGATGTCAGGCGTGATCTTCAATCCCTCGATATAAGTTTCCTCAACCGGCTCCAGCCATACCGTTTGCCATATTCCTGATATTGCAGTGTACCAGATGGATTTTGGTTTGATCACTTGTTTGCCATGTTGCTGCCAGTACTTATCCGTTGGGTCCCACACCGATACTACCAGTTCATTTTCACCCTCTATCAGGTAGGCTGTAATATCGAACCAGAATGGTAAATATCCGCCTCTATGAGACCCCACTTCCTGCCCGTTCACCCACACTGTCGCTTCCCAATCTACCGCTCCAAAATGGAGCAGGATACGCTTCCCTGTCCACATCGAGGGGATTGAAAACATCCGTCTGTACCACAACCGTTCGTCCGGCTGGAGAATCCTGCCGACCCCAGAAAGGGCTAACTCGAGCGGGAATGGTACCAGAATGTTCCCATCGAACTTCAGTGAAAAATTCTTTTCTCTCGAGGCAATCCCGTATTCCCACAACCCATTCAGGTTCGACCAATCCTTTCGCCTCATTTGTGGACGAGGATATTCTTGCCAGACATTGTCCGGCCTCACCTCCTTCGCCCATCGCGTCATAATGTGACCTTTGACAGGTTTCCAATCAGAATTCATCGTCTCTTCTTCTTGTTTTTTTCTGTAGTAGAATCCGGCTTGCCACGAATGCAACTGAACGGGGACGGCACCATTGTGGTAATCTCTTTTAACACACTATTTGGACATATCATTGGTCAGCTGTTTTCCCCTTTGCAAACGCCAACGGGATGGCCGCCAGCAAAGTGCCAACCGCTGCTACCTGGAAAATGAGCGGGGTCGGAATAAAACCCGCTTGTCCATTTATGACTGTGGGGATGCCGAAGTGTGTTCCCAGCCAACCGCCGGTCAGGGGACCCAGGATCATCGGCAGCATTACCCAGAAAAACAGGTAATACCCGGCGAATTGTCCTCGTTTGTCTTCCGGAAACAGATCCTTACTCCAGGTGCTTGTGGCGATCGTCCAGGCAGTTAATGGCGCCAGCCACAGAATGCCGGTGATCACCAGTGGGAGAAGCGTCTTGGAAAACGAAAATAGCAGCAATCCGACCATTTCTGCACCGATGGCCAGCAGCGCCACCGGCTTTCGCCCCCATCGATCAATTAGTATACCCAGCGGATAAGCCAGAGCTATTCCACCGATCAGGATGGCGGCCGCAATGGTGATGGTAGAGCTCATCGTATCCAGTTGGATGTAATGCTGCAAGTAAATGATCAGGTAAGGGAAGAAAACGTTCTGCGCGATCGCCCACAAGGATATGCCCATCAATACCAGGAAAAAGTTGCGGTTTGCCACAAGGTTCTTCCAACGGAAGCTGTCTGCGATCTGTCCCCAATAACTAATCGTCGGCTTGCCAGTCAAGGGTTCTTCATGGATGAAGAAGCTTCCGATTAAGCCAAGTACGAAAACTGACCCGCCAATAATGTAAAAGAATGCAAAATAACCGAATTTCTCGATGATCATCCCTGCTCCGCCGTAAACGATTAAGATGGCCACCCAGGTGAGAATTTCCACCACCCCCATTACACGTCCGCGGTTTTGGTTGGTAGTCACGTCTGTAATGTACGCATTTAGGGAGGCATCGTTGGCAGTGGAACCGAAGAAGGTCATCACACAATCGAAAAGGATGGCCATCCCAATGGCCAGGGTAACCGGTCGGAAGAAAGCCGCCAGAGGGAATGCCGAGGTAAAAATACCCCAGGCCAGGTACCCGAACAGGATATAAGGGCGCCTCCGGCCCCAGCGTGACCGGGTTCTGTCGGAGAGAGTCCCCATCAGGATGGTTGTCAGAGTGGCTGCAACTGCGCTTGCCGCCACCATCCAGGAGATCGGCCGCGGGTCGGGAGTGATCTTGTCGTACATGAAAGTATTAAAAAACTGGTTTTCCACTCCCCAGGCCAATTGTCCTGAAAAGCCCAAAAGGATGATGGCGATCCAGATTCTTGCAGGAAGGGCCGATTTAGATTTCATTGATCCTCTGATTTCTCCAACCAAAAATGGGGCGCAGATCTTTATTAGCGAACAAGCGGAGAATTACCATCGCGCATGATGCTCTTCGGCAAACCCGATCAAATCTTTGATTTCGATGACCTCACCGTTATCGGCAATAGCCTCGCCGTTATACCGTCCAAACATCTGGTGAACCTCGCTAAAAATGATTCCCAGGTTGGTTTGAGCCATCCGCTCCTTGAACGGCGTGAAGATCAGGTCGAGCCGACCTTCATTATCAGCGAACTTCCATGGCTGCATGTAATCACCTGAACTATAATCGAATCGGACCTGCTCAAGTTTATGCAGCTTGTTCTCCAGGATTAGTGCATTCTCCCCTGCTTTGGAAAGATCACCAAATCCGCAGCCCAAGTTAAGCCCCACCGCTCTCCCATCTGCCAGAAAGCCCGAACTGCTGGCCCAATTCCAATAAGATTGGTATTCCCATACCCCTCTTCCCCAGTCCAACGATCCGCTGCATGTGTGCGGGTCGAGTGTTTCGGTTCTGTCCCCATATTGGATGGTGCCACTGGCAGGCATGCAATTGATCTTGCGGTTGAAATAAAAGCGTTTCGTCCCGATTGGAATGACGATCGTCATCGATTCCGACCCATTCGGAATGGTCAGAGTAAGCTCAGCCCTGACCCCCCGTCCTTTATGGAATCCTGGCCAAGAAACGGAAATCAGCCTTTGACTTCCTACCAGGCTGAAATCCAATCGGGCTTTATTATTTGCGAAATGAGTGCTGCCTTCCGAACTGTTACGCGGCAGATCGATTCCTTTTGCAAATGGAATGACCAGTCCTTCTTCATGAAGCTCACCTGTTTCGAAATCCATGACATATACAAAAATATTCCCGGCATATCCCAGATCGGCTATCGTTGCTGAAAAGAATCCTTTTGGCATAAAAACAGCATAATAGTCCCAGCGCTTGATCCGGAATCGCTGGAAAGGCTTTATTGCATAAAAACGCGCCGCCTCTAAATTGCAGTCGAGCAATGGCTGTCTCGACCAACCTACTTGAGCCAGTTCACCATTTGATAAGAGTAACGGTCCACCGTGGGTCAATTCATTCTGCATTCTGCCTCCGTTATGCCTTACAGTGTATAGTGAAATTTCACGCATGTCAAACAAATAACATATTAAATCTTCCCAATCGCCTGGTTACGAGGTTAGGTTGCGTTATCAGCGCTACTCGTGATAATAGTAACGTACCCGGTATTCAAGATGAAGATCATTTTCCGATTTCATTTACCTTCAACTTTACAAAGTCTTCGTTTGGTAAATCATCACGAATATTTTTACTCACTGTTTTCTGTTCCCTTTCCTTCGAAAGCCCTTATAATCAACCCCGAAGGAGAAAACACTTGAATTCTCGTGACCGCCTCTTGACCCTCATGCGCGGTGAAATACCCGATTGTGTGCCGGCTTGCCCCGATATTTCCAACATGGTCCCCGCTCGTCTGACCGGCAAGCCTTATTGGGATATTTACGTTTATCAAGATCCGCCTCTCTGGAAGGCCCACATTGATGCAATCAAATATTTTGACATCGATGGTGGTTATGAACTTTACGATTTTGGTGACCTCTTCGGTGATGAGACTCCCTGGGAACGTCGTATAGTCGACCGTCGTGCCGATGGCAGTTTCGTGACTCAACAGTATTGCCCCTCCACTGGCGAATGGAGCAAATATATTGAAGTCCACACCATCGCCATGCCTCCTGCAACTCAGGTAAAACCCGAAAATATTGGTCTGCCCCCCATCCCTTCAACCTGGGAAGTGATAACGGGCGTCAAACAATGGCCCAAAGGGCTTGACCTCTGGAAGCTCATCAAAAAAGAACTTGGTGATCAGGGCGTCCTCGGCATGCCTTCCGGCGCTTCTACGCTGGTTCTCCAAGACCCGGATGATATTTACGAATATCAGGATAACCCGCAAAAATTTTACCGCCGCCGTGACGAAATGATTATTACGGCTGAGCGCCGCCTTGAGACCATTGCCGGTTTGGGCGAAAAACCCGACTTTATCTTCTGCGGCGCTTCCGGTTCGCTCATTTGGCAGTCTCCCCGCATCTTTCGCGAACTGGCTTTGCCGGTTCTGAAGCGAGTCACTGAGTTGGCCTACGATCTGGGTATCCCCACCCATGTCCATTCGTGTGGGCCAGAAAAACTGCTGGTGAAAATGGCCGTTGAAGAGACAAAACTGTCCATCATTGATCCGCTCGAAATCCCTCCCATGGGAGATTCCAACTTGGCTGATCTCAAAAAGCTTTATGGAGATAAAATAATCTTGAAAGGTAACTTACATACCACTGATGTTATGCTTAATGGAACGGTGGACGAAGTTGTCCGCGCCAGTAAAAAATGTATCAACGAGGGTGCTGCCGGTGGTCGCTTCATCCTCTCCACAGGTGACCAGACCCCGCGTGATACGCCCGACGCCAACATTTTTGCAGTAGTCGAAACTGCACGTACTTATGGGAAATACTAGGACCGAAGATGAAATCCATCCTCAAAGAAATTTTTCAAGACATTCTCGATGGCCAACATAGCCTGGTCCCAGCCAAAGTGCAGCTTGCCCTTGAAAATGGACTTACCCCCAGAGCTATACTGGAAGATGGAATGATTGCCGCAATGGCTGAGGTTGGCCGCTTATTCGAGGCCGGTGAGTTCTACGTGCCCGAGATGCTCCTCTCCGCTCGGGCCATGCAAGCCGGCCTGGCTGTGCTTAAGCCGCATTTGAAAGAGGCCAACGTCCAGGCCGCCGGAAGGGTAGCCATCGGTACCGTCAAAGGCGACCTCCATGATATCGGCAAGAACCTGGTAGCCATGGTGCTTGAAGGGGCTGGCTACGAAGTTCTGGATCTGGGCACAGATGTGCCTGCAGAAAAATTCGTGGCTTTTGCTGATAAAGTGGATGTGCTCGCTCTTTCTGGCCTTTTGACGACCACTATAACAGGCATGAAAACTATTATCCAGATGCTTCAGGAGGCCGGAAAACGGAACAAGGTCAAGGTGATTGTCGGTGGTGCGCCGGTAACAGAGACGTTTGCCGTTCAGATCGGGGCAGATGGATACGCGCCAAATGCCAGTCGTGCGGTAACTTTAACCAGGGCGCTATTGGATAAAGAATGACTCTCTTATCTGGCTGGCCCCTTGAAATAAGCGTTGACGATATTCTGCGCGGTCAAGGCATGGATCCGCAAATCATCCACTCTGGAAAGCCCATGCTTGCTGCTGCCGCAGAGCGCGCACAACAGGAGGGACTAAAATATATCCATCCGGTTGCCATGCTTCGTGAAGTGGGGATTCGCGAACACCGCCATAATCGCATTCTTTGCGAAGAAGGCGACGAGTTGACTGGCCCTTTGGTAGCACGCCACTTCAGCGGAGCCGAGCGACTTATCGCCGTTGTTTGCACCATTGGGCTGGAGTTGGAAACTATGGTCAATAACCTTCTGGGCGGTGATTCACTCTATGCACTTGCGCTCGATGGTTTGGGGAATGCCGCCGTGGAGGTACTCTCACAACAGATCTGTGCGCACATAGGTGAACGGATACTACCCGGAAACCTGACCGCTTCCACGCCGCTTAGCCCCGGAAATCCCGAATGGCCCGTGGAAATTGGCCAGCCGGAAATTTTCGCCTTGCTAGAACCAACTAAAGCCGGGATTACTCTCACTTCCGGTGGAATGATGGTTCCAAAGAAGTCCATGTCCTTCGTTGTCGGTATTGGACCGGAAATGTCCACAGCCGGCTTGTGTGTCATTTGTAGTATGAAAGACACTTGTCGTTATCAGCATGCCTGATTCTTTCAGCATTGACTTTGAACCTCTCGGTCGGCGCGTTATCGCCAGCCCCAGCCAAACCCTGTTGGAGATAGCGCAAACTGCTGGTGTTGGGCTGGCTTCGGTCTGCGGTGGGGCGGGCACCTGCGAAGAATGCCGGATCCGTCTGGCTGCGGGAACGCTGACGCCTCCTACTCTGGTTGAACAAGCTGCTTTGAGTACAGCTAATCTCGCTGCCGGTTTCCGCTTGGCATGTCAGGCTGAACCACTCAGCGACGTAAAGTTGGATGTACCTCCTGAATCCCTTACAACTCCACAACGTCTGCAATTGGAAGGCCAGGAAAGCAATCTCGTTCCAAACCCATTGATTTCTGTGCCTAACTCCTATGGGCTGGCGGTAGATATTGGTAGCACAAAAATCGCCGCGTACCTCGTCCGCCTTGAGACCGGCGATACGGTTGGTCGGTCCGGTGCCATGAATCCACAGGTTAGTTACGGTGAAGACATTATCAGCCGCATCGCTTACATCGACCGCGAACCTGGTGGTGCAAAAAAACTCCAGGTCATCCTCATAGAGTCCATCAACCGCTTGCTCAATGAAATGTGCAAGCAAGCCCACGTCCCTTTAGATCATGTATTGGATGCTGTCTTCGTGGGGAATACGGCCATGCAACACATCGCCGCTGGCGTACCGGTTGACCAGCTTGGTCGCGCCCCTTTTTCCCCTGCAACTACTGAACCGCTACACATTCCAGCAAGCGCGTTGGGTCTTGCTCTTGGTCAAGCCGCAGTGGTTTATTTCCCACCGGTTGTCGCTGGTTATGTCGGCTCTGATCACATTGCCATGTTGCTCGCCACGGAGGCTTGGAAATCAAAACGCAACCTCATCGCATTGGATATCGGGACAAATACTGAGATCAGCTTGATTCAAAACGGGAAAATCACTTGCTGTTCGTGTGCCTCGGGTCCCGCCTTCGAAGGGGCACACATCCATGAAGGTATGCGCGCTGCTCCGGGAGCAATTGAACGGGCACGCTGGTCAAATGGACGTGTACTCTGGCAGACCATTGAAGACCGCCCCCCGGTTGGCATCTGTGGTTCTGGCATCTTGGATGTAGTTGCTGCCCTCCAGGATGGTCATCTAGTCAAACCGACCGGTTCACTGCAAGGTTCCGCAGATTCGGGATTTGTTCTCGCCCCAGCCGTTCAAACAGGTATAGCTCGCGATCTGGTAGTCATACGCAAAGATATCCATGAGATCCAATTAGCTAAATCTGCCATCCGCTCCGGTTTGGAATCCTTGCTGGAAAAAGCCGGGCTATCCTCTGCCGACCTGGAAGAATTTATTGTCGCTGGAGCGTTCGGCACCTACCTGGATATTCGTTCAGCTATTCGCGTGGGCATGTTCCCACCTCTGCCACTTGAACTTTTTCACCAGGTTGGCAATGCTGCCGGTGTGGGTGCCAAGCAAATGCTTATCTCTGTAGAAAAACGCCGGCAAGCTGAAGAGATTGCTGGCAGGATAGGTTATATTGAATTGACTACCCACTCCAATTTCACAAACTTGTTTATGAAGAATCTTGCGCTCGAGGTCTAAACATGGATACCCGTCAACGTACCATCGATTCATTCCGCCAGCGTTTCAGAGCCGAGCCTGATTTTATCGCCCGTTCACCTGGCCGTGTCAACCTCCTTGGCGAGCACGTGGACTACAATGATGGTTTTGTCTTGCCTGCCGCCATCGACCGCGCCACTTATATTGCGTTCCGCAGATCCGGAACGTCGGTATCCACGATTCTGGCACTTGATCTGGGCGAGGAAACTTCCCTGGCATCTCAAACCATCGTCGATAAAAAAACCTCTACAAGTGCTCCCATCCCCGATTGGGGGCTTTATCCCGCCGGAGTCATGTGGAGTTTGAACAAGGAAGGCCATGAAACACCTGCCATTGAGGCAGTCTTTGCATCCAATGTTCCTCGCGGCGCCGGTCTCAGTTCTTCAGCCTCGGTTGAAATGGCCTTCGGAGTTGCCTGGGAAAAGCTGGGGGGCTGGACAATTCCTCCGATGCAAATGGCCTTATTAGGCCAGCGTGCTGAGAACAAATACGTAGGCGTAAACTGCGGTATCATGGATCAATTTGCCTCAGCCTGCGGGGTCAGGGACCAGCTTCTCCATCTCGATTGTCGTTCCCTTGAATGGAGGACATTGAAATTACCCGCTGATGTCTCCATCATTATTGCCAACACTTCCGTCCACCGGTCATTGACCGGTAGTGCCTATAATGACCGCAGGGCTGCCTGCGAAGAAGCCGTCCGGATTCTACAAGGTGTTTTGCCTGAAATTAGGGCTTTGCGGGATGTCAGTCTGGATGCTTTCAATCAGTATGCACACCTGCTTCCGCAAGTTGTAGTAAAACGGGCCCGTCATATCGTCGAGGAGATCGCCCGCACAGCCTCAGCTGTCGAATTACTCAAAGGCGGCGATGTGACCCATTTCGGCGAATTGATGGACCAATGCCACATCAGCTTGCGTGATCTCTACGAGGTTTCCTGTCCTGAATTGGATATCATGGTCGAGATTGCCCAATCCCTGCCGGGCTGTTTTGGCGCTCGGCTTACTGGTGCTGGCTTCGGCGGCTGCACGGTCAACCTGGTTGAGCAGGAGTCGGTTGAGGAGTTTGCCCGTATATTGGCGCAGACATACGAACAAAGGACAGGCCTCCATTCCGAAATCTACATCTGTCATGCCGCCGATGGAGCCAGGGTTGAAGATGTCTGAGGATGATTCCTCATTTGTCGTGACAAAATTGGCGTTCTGAACAGGTCGAAGTTATCTTCTAACAAAATATCTAGCGGCAGCAGGTTATCTAATCCTGGAGAGTATCTCATCATGGCATTACAGATCAGAGAAGTAAACAGTCTAAAGGAATTAAAATCATTCATCCGGTTTCCCATTGAACTCTATCGGAACAATCCTTGTTGGGTTCCCTCTCTCACCTTTGATGAACTGAATACTCTTCGAAGTGATAAAAATCCCGCCTTCGAACATTGCCAGGCTAGATACTGGCTTGCAACTAAAGACGGGCTTATCGTAGGTCGCATCGCCGCCATCATTAACCCGAAACATATTGAAAAGTGGAAACAGCCTTATCTACGTTTTGGTTGGATCGATTTCGTTGACGATAGTACCGTCTCCGCCGCCTTGTTAGGTACAGTTGAAACCTGGGCAAGAGAGATGGGTATGACTGCAATCCACGGTCCGCTGGGATTTACCGACCTCGACCGGGAAGGCATGCTAGTGGAAGGCTTCACAGAACTTGGCACCCTCGCCACCACATATAACCATCCTTATTACCCAGTTCACATGGAGAAATTTGGTTATATCAAAGATATCGATTGGGTGGAGTATGAGATGGCGGTACCTCCTGAGCCCAATCAGACTATTGCCCGCATAGCGGATATCTCTTTACGGCGGAATAAGTTGAAACTATTGGAATTGACCAATAAGAAACAATTATTGCCGCTCGCCAAAGAATTATTCGAGTTATTCAATGACGAATATAAAAATCTTTACGGTGTCGTCCCATTAACAGAGAAACAAGTCCAGGCCTATATCGCTCAATATTTCGGCTTCATCACCCCCGCTTTCGTGCCGATCGTCGTTGATCAAAACAACCGCATGGTTGCTTTTGGTATCGTAATGCCCTCCCTCTCCAAGGCTCTTCAAAAATCACACGGGAAGCTTTTCCCCTTTGGATTCATCTACCTACTAAACGCCCTCAGGAAAAACGACCGCGCTGACCTGTTACTTGTGGCCGTGCGTTCCGAATACCAGGGAAAAGGCGTAAATGCCATTCTCATGAACAAAATGCAAGAGGTGTTCAATCGAATTGGGGTTACCAGAGTTGAGACCAACCCGGAACTGGAAACGAACACCAATGTCCAAGGTCAATGGAAGTATTACGAGCGAAGGCAACATAAACGCAGACGGATATTCATTAAAAAACTATAAAAATTAAAGGCATCTGAAGTCTTGGTGACCAAAGATGCCTCCAATCCGATCCGGAATAAGCTTTTTGTCCTCTCTCAGCTAGACTCTCAATTCCTTCAACGCCTCTTCCAATATCGATGCTGAATTCTTTAAGGCTTCCATCTCTATCGGATATAGAGGTGCTTCAATGATCTGACTCACTCCTCCTTGCCCCACCACACTCGGCACACCCAGGCAAATATCCTTGATCCCATATTCCCCTTCCAACAAAGTCGAGACCGGCAGTACGCTTCTCTGGTCTTGCAGGATTGTCCCCACGATCCGCACTAACGCCATCCCGATGGCAAAGTAAGTCGCTCCCTTATAATTGATAATGTGGTAAGCCGATTCTTTGACCGTCTTTACAATTCTCTCGCGCTCGACCTTCCAATTATTACATTTGTTGCACATCGGGCAAAAGTCATCGATTGAGACGCCTGCGATATGCGTCATCGACCAGGCTGGGAATTCGCTGTCCCCATGTTCACCCAGGAAATACGCATGCACATTGCTCACATCCACAGCGCAGTGCTGGCTGAGCAGGTACCGGAAACGAGCACTGTCCAGCACCGTTCCCGATCCTATCACGCGGCCTTTGGGCCAGCCGGATCTTTTCAAAGCTACATAAGTAAGGATATCGACCGGGTTACTCGTTACGACGATGACAGCCTGTGAATTTTGGCTGACGATCTCGTCTACAATGGATTCGATTATCCCGGAGTTTCTCTTCACTAAGGCCAGGCGGCTCTCCCCTGGTGCCTGTTTCGCGCCCGCGGTGATAACAATCACTTGTGAATCGGTATAATCCTGTTTTTGCCCAACGCGTATCTGCGCAGATGGGTAATATGGCAGGCCATGTGCCAGATCTAATGCCTGGGCTTCCGCATAATCGCGGTTGGCATCGATCAAAACGATCTCTTCAGTCAGACCTTTTTGCGCCAACGCATAAGCGAAGGTAGACCCAACCGCGCCTGCACCGACGACCACAACTTTCCTGGATTTCCAATTCGCTTCCATTCATTATCCTGCTTGCTCGGCTTCCTTTGCTCGCAGCGCTTCAGCCGCCCGGAAATACTTTAAATACCGCATTGAATTGTCATCTCTTCCCAATAACAGATCTGCCGCTTTAACAGTCTGCCCAAGCTTGATCGGATCGGTGATCGAGCAGGTGGCACCCAATTGGATAGCCAGTGTCAGGAAAGCAGCATTGACAGTGGGACGTTCTGGTAGCCCAAAGGAAACATTGCTGGCGCCAAGATTGATATTGGTACCGAATTCCTTCCGCAGCAGTTCCACCGTTTGGAGTGTGACTAATGCAGCCTTGCTGTCAGACCCAACTGTTAGCACGAGTGGGTCGATAACTACATCTTCCGCCGGGATGCCTATTTTAGCTGCTCGTTCTAAAATTTTTTCCGCTACCGCCACACGTTCTTCGGCTGTCTTAGGAATACCTGTGTCATCCATCGTCAGGCCAATGACAGCCGCGCCACGCTCCTTGACCAGAGGCAGTATAGTGGCCAGCTTTTTTTCCTCCCCGCTGACAGAGTTGACCAGTGGTTTACCCGGCGCGACGGCCAGTCCGGCAGCCAAAACCTCCGGGTTGGCTGAGTTGAGACAAAGAGGGATATCCACCAGAGATGCGATCATCTCAACAATCTGTTTGACAACTGCCACCTCGTCAATCCCTGGTACTCCGACATTGATATCCAGAACTTCCGCTCCCCAGGCAACCTGGTTCTCAGCCAACTGCCGGACATATTCCAGGTTGCCTTCGGATAGAGCAGCCGCCAGCTTCTTCCTCCCGGTCGGGTTGATCTTTTCACCGATCATCACAAAAGGTCGATCGATGCCAATAGTGATTTCTTTCGTCTTGCCTTTCAAAATGGTATGCATGTCTCCTCCAAAAGTCTTAAGAAATTTTCACTCAGCTCCTGCCAGCTTTGTAAGCTGGCAGGAGCTTTATTGATGATTCCGCAAATACCTTAAAACTGCCTCTGCAAAAACGGCTGTTCCAATGGGCATGGCTCTTTCGTCAATGTCAAATCTAGGGTGATGGCCGAACCTCTCATCGCCTTCAATGCGGGTGCCCAACAGGAACATGGCTCCGGGAGCGATCTCCGAAAAAGACCCAAAATCCTCCGCCCCCAGTTCCTTGGCAGGTAGCAGAACATGATCCTTGCCAAGCAGATCGCCCGCAGCTAGTCTGATTAATTCAACAGCCGCGGGGTGATCCTGCATGGGTGGCGAACCAATCTCAAAGTGCAATTCGTAATCTCCTCCCAGGGGACGGGCCAACTCGAAAGCCCGCTTGATCTCCGCCTGGAGCTGTTGCTGTACTCGTTTTTCTGTGTATCGAAGTGTACCGGTAATTTCCACCCGATCAGGAATGACATTCTCGGTTTGGCCTCCATGGAGTGAACCGATGCTGACTACCGCCGGATCAAAGGCAAAAACCTTCCGCGAAATGATCGCATTCAACGCAAAAATAATGTGCGCGGTAATATAAAATGGATCGATTGTGTCATGTGGTTTTGCTCCATGGCCCCCGTTTCCGATAACCACTCCAAACCAAGAGTCTACTCCACCTGAAGATGGCCCTGCTTCAACCCGAATATCACCAACGGAGGTGGCCGGGTCCACGTGTAGAGCCAGCACCATTTCCACGCCTTCCATTGCCCCATCTGCAATCATGCGCGGCGCCCCACTCATGCCTTCATCATCGGCTGTTTCCTCCGAAGGTTGGAAAAGGAATCGCACCGAACCCGGGAATTTCTCTTTTGCCAGTAAAGCCACTGTTCCTAACAGCATGGCGATATGACTGTCATGCCCACAGGCGTGCATAACGCCAGGGTTTTGGGATTTGTAATCCACCTCATTAGCCTCTTGAAGTGGCAGAGCATCCATATCTGCCCGCACGGCAATGATCGGTTTTCCCGTCCCCAATTCGGCTACCACGCCCGTCCGCCCAACGCCACGCCTGATGTGACAACCCAGGCTCTCGGCGATCGCTGCCACCTGATCAGATGTACGCCTTTCCTGGAATCCGAGTTCAGGATGCATATGGAAATCTCGGCGCCAATTGATGAGATTGTCCTGCATGGCACGGGCTTTTTCTAGCATGCATCACCTTCACATATGCGCCTACAATTGGAGGGAACGAAGAGGATCCAATAAGCACTTATCAATGCATTCATTTTACCAGTTCCTGCCGGGCCGCGGCCATCAACGCCTCCAGTTCCAGTTCTTGAGCATCTTCCAACGGCGGAACCTGGTGATCCCGCAGAATCCGTTCAGCCTCTGCCTGTGCACGTTCAGCTAATCCCTGTCGTCCACCTTTTTCCCATGTTTCCCAGGAGGTCCTTTCTGCCAGCTTCGTCATGAAAACCTCGCCGGATTTTAAGTACTTCATAGTATGCCTCTGACCCAGGAAATTACGTGTGGAAGACATTGCCGCCGCCACCACTTCCACCGCCAAAGCGTCCGCATTCGTTGCAAAACCTTTGCGCGCCCGCAAGACGCTGCCAGCAAACTCATTATCAGCCACCATCTGGGCATAGGATCCCATCACGCCGGCCTCCATTTCGCCAATCCCAGACAGTTCATCTGCACCAGCCAATGCGGGTAAAATCGCATTCAATGCCCGTTCAAAGCCGTCTTGAGCATCAAGGCTATGCGCATTGGTTGAAAAACCATATACATTGACCGGAAACCCATACCGGTGACCGATCTGAACTGTACCGGCGGAGGCCATCCCCATTTCCACGCCGCCCCAAACAGATAGGCCGGAGCGAGGTTCCATCATTGCCAGTCGCCCGCAATAGATCATCGGCAAACCTGGCCGCACCAGTTGTGCCAGCACCAGGGCGGCCAATACTTCAGCATTCTGCTGCGTAATCGCCCCGGCAATAGAAAAAGGAGCGGTTGTCCCCGCGGTGGGACAAGGCAGCGGCGCAAAGGGGATTCCGAGTCTGGCGATTTCCAGGATCGTTTCCGCTTCATGGTCCGGCAGGGATAAAGGGCTGACCGGTGAAAGGGATAGGGTCAGCACTTCTTCCGGTTTCCCAATCACTTCTGCCATCCGGGCAGCAAATTGAGCTTCTTTTGCGAATTGCACGCCTGGGCCTTGTAACGGCTTGATGGTCTGACCTATAGCCTCCCGGTACATCGCCAACGACATGATGCCTCCGGGAACTTCCGTCGGCGTAAAGAAAGGAGTGATGGTATGACAGTTATCAAGGGCGTCCAAAAGCCGCGTCGAGTCGCGCACATCCTGAACAGTAGCCATCCGGCGGGTTCCGCTCGGTGGATCAAAAATATTTGGAGCCCCGCCGAGGTTATGAAAATACAGGCTGCCGTCACCAAGCGTCTTGACTGCTCCTCCGCGTCCGCGAATTGAAGGTCGTTTACCAGCGCTGGTTATGCATTTCTCCACCAGTTCAGGCGGTAAGAGGACCCGGTTCGCCTGCACCTTCGCTCCGGCTCCGGTTAGCAGCTCCCGACTTTTTGGTTCTGTTAATATCAAGCCAGTCTCATTCAGGATTCGCAAGGTGGCTTGATGAATTGCTTCGACTTCCGTTTCATCGAAATAAGATAAACGCACCATAATATCCTCCACGTCATCCGCGATTGTGGCTGTTGTCGTCACTCGTGGTTACGACTCTGATCCTTTTTCATATCTGCAGCTTCAGTCGTTCCAAGCTCCAAATACTGCACCAGGAATTCTACTCGCCGCGCCTCTGAGTCAAGAACAGTTTTCTTCTGTAAGAACGTATGGCCTTCATCCTCATATACAATAAGGTCGACCACCTTGCCCATTCGCTGCAAATCTTCATAAGCCTGGATTGAATCACTTATCGGGCAGCGGGCATCATGCCTTCCGCAGATCAACTGCAATGGAGCCTTAACGCATTCTAAAAAGAAACTGGGTGAACGCTCCCGCCAAAGGTCGTGGTTCTTTTCTGGATCGCCAAAATTTTCAAGATCCCATTGCTGCAGATCCGGCCGGATCTCTTTGTGATTGGTGAACCAATTCAGGAAAGGCACCAGAGCCGAGCCGACCGCCCACAGATCCGGGTAACGCGTCAGGCAGGAAGCAGTCAGATAACCGCCATGGCTTCGCCCTGTGATGCCGATCTTCTTCGGATCGGCCAACCCCTTTTCAACCAGGTATAGAGCCCCGGCTGCAACGTCATCTGTATCCACGCCTCCGAAATCAAAACGGCTGGCGTCTTGCCACGCCCGCCCATAGCCGGTTGAGCCGCGGTAATTGGGTACCAAAACAACCCAGCCACGGCTGGCCAGTGCTGCCATCAATGGATACCAGGTCATCTCAAAAAACCAGTCCGGACCACCGTGGACAACCAACACAGCCGGACCGATTTTAGCCTCAGGCTTAAAAAGCAGCGCCGGTACTGGCGTCCCATCCATGCTCGGATAAGTGATCTCCTCCGGCATGACAAACGCAAGCCTTGTCATTTCATTTGGGAGGGAATGAGTCAGTTGAGTAAATTTTCCTTCTTCCAGTGAGAGCAACCACAAATCGGTCGGATGGCGCGGGTTATCAAATCCAAAAATAACGGATTTTCCATCACGTGTGAAAGCAGGCATATAATGTACGCCCGGTTCAATCTGGTATCTCTTCGCAGGTTTATTTGCCTCCTGAACTATCAACCAGGAGACTGTTCCGCGGTTATATACGTATGCCAGGGTGTTACCATCCGGAGACCAACAGGGATATTGCTTTTCGCCCTCCCCTTTGGTAAGCCATTTTATCCGATTGGTAGTGGTTTCATATATAGCGATATTATTATAGCCATGGCTGTCAGAGCTAAATGCCAGGTGTTCACTGTCTGGTGACCAGGTAGCCTGGCCTGCGTCAATTGGGCCTTTATGATCTGATATTCGTTTCGCCTCGCCTCCTTGCAGCGGGACAATGAAGGTACCAAAATCGATTCCACTCGCTTCAACGACCACCGCCAGCCAATTTCCATCCGGTGACCAGCTTACTTTCCAGGCCGGAAATCCGGCATCCAGTACCAACTGAGGCTCAAAATTGCCTTCACTGAGATTGCACACAGAAATCACATAAACATCAAAATGGCCCGATTGGTCAGAGATATAAGCGATCTTTTGACCGTCCGGCGACCAAACGAAATTAGCCTGCAGAGAACTGCTCACATTCGGTGTCAGGTCCGTCTGCCCGGCGGTCTGGAGATCGTGCAACAAGATGTGATAATTTTCACTGCCGTCAAAATCGACCGCGAATGCGATATATCTTCCATCGGGCGAATAGCGTGGGTGGAATTTGCCGCCCATCCCATGCGATATTTGCTCGGGTTCTGCACCATTCCTCAGGTTCTTTTCAAAAATCTCCCAGGTGCCGCCAGGATTCCATGCGAAGGCCACCTTCTCGCCATCCGGCGAGAGGTCGAATCCCATTTCAGTTTCCACATAAGGAACACTCAACAATACCTCAAGGTCAAGCATAAATCTCCCTTTCCAAATTATTGAATATTTCTTATAACGAGAAGCAACAAGCCCTGATTATATCCAATCAAGGCTTTGCCTAGATTTACCAGGTTTTCGAATACCACGTGAATTACTTACTCAGCCGTTACACCATAAGGCATGCAACCCAGTGACCAGGTGAGACCGTTCGCCATTGTGGGTCCTCGAAACTGCATTTTTCCACAGCAATGGGGCAGCGCGGGTGAAACCTGCAACCAGCCGGTGGATTGATCGGGCTGGGTACATCCCCGGCCAGGATCGTTCGCTGGCGAGCACGATCCTTCTTAGGATCCGGGATGGGCACAGCTGAAAGCAAAGCTTTTGTGTACGGGTGCAAAGGGTGTTCATAGAGTTCATTCCGGTCGGCCATTTCCACCATTATGCCCAAATACATGACCGCCACCCGGTCACAGATATGCCGGACCATACTCAGGTCGTGGGCAATAAAGAGGTATGTCAATCCAAAACGATCCTGTAAATCTTCCAGCAGGTTTACCACCTGCGCCTGGATGGACACATCCAACGCCGAGATCGGCTCATCGCAAACGATGAATTTCGGGTCCGAAGCCAGCGCGCGGGCAATGCCGATCCTCTGGCGTTGCCCACCCGAAAACTCATGCGGAAAGCGGTTCACCAGACGCCCACTTAATCCAACCAGGCTCATTAGCTCTTTTACCCGATCTATGCGTTCTGCTTCGGTCTTTAATAATTTGTGGACTCGTATTGGCTCACTCACGATTGAATTGACAGACCAGCGCGGGTTAAGCGAGGCGTACGGATCCTGGAAGATCATCTGCGCCATACGCCGGATAGCAAGTAATTCCACTCCACGAGCCTGGTGAACGTTATGGCCGTCAATTTTTACCATACCTCCGGTGGCAGGGTACAAGCCAAGGAGGGTCCTTCCCGCGGTCGTCTTGCCGCATCCGCTCTCACCGACCAAGCCGAGAGTCTCACCGGTTTCTATGGTGAATGAAATGCCGTCTACCGCCCGAACGGCTCCGACTTTACGCTGTATAACCACTCCGCGCAAGACCGGAAAATGCTTGACCAGATTCTCCACACTGACGATCGGATCGGTTTTTTTCATCGCGGCTCTCTCGAATGGATGTTCACCCAACAGGCGATGGAATGCGTCTGTCCCACCGGCATGAGGGGTGGGTTTTCAGACTTACACCGTTCGATGGTGTATTCGCACCGAGGCGCAAAAGGACAGCCGTGTGGCTCCACCAGCAGACTGGGTGGCGCACCGCCGATTGATTTTAGCCGCCTATCCCGCCGGCGGTCCACCCGCGGGAGTGCACCTATCAAAGCATTCGTATAAGGATGGAGCGGGTTTTCATAGAGATTGAGAACTTTTGCTTTCTCGACAATATAACCGGCATACATGACCATGACCCGGTCTGCCATCCCCGCAACAACACCCAAGTCGTGCGTAATCCAGATAACCGCCATACAAGTCTGGTTCCTGATTTTTGTTACAAGTTCCACAATTTGCGCCTGAATGGTCACATCGAGGGCGGTAGTCGGCTCATCCGCGATCAATAGTTTGGGATTGCATGCCAACGCCATGGCAATCATCACTCTCTGGCGCATCCCTCCGGAAAATTGATGCGGGTAATCACTCAAACGGTTGGCTGCATCAGGTATTCCAACCATTTCCATTAATTCCACTGCTTTCTGCTCAGCTTCCTTCTTCTGCATAGACGTATGCACTCTCAGCGATTCGGTGATCTGGCGGCGAATCGTAAGTACAGGATTGAGCGAGGTCATTGGGTCCTGGAAAATCATGGAAATTTCATCGCCTCTGATGGCCTCCATTTCTTCCTCGGATTTTTTCAACAGATCTTCGTTGTTATACAGTGCGACGCCTCCGGCGATCTCGCCGGGAGGGGTCGGAATCAGGCGCAGGATCGAAAGCATACTGACGGATTTCCCGCAGCCGCTTTCGCCTACAACGGCCAACGTTTCTCCCTCATCCACATTGAAAGAAATCCCGTTAACGGCATAAACTGTTCCTTCAGGAGTATGGAAGCGGGTTCGCAAGTCTTTGACTTCAAGTAAAGAGCTCATGGATCGGCCAACTATGTTAGATCGCCCGTCCGCGTGGATCCAATGCATCCCGCAGGCCATCGCCTAGAAAATTGATACTCAAGACGGTGAATAGAATCAGCAGGCCTGGAAAAAACCACAGCCAGGGAGCCGATTCGAGGTATTGGTTGGCTCCATCGAGCATGTTACCCCAGGTGGCAGTCGGAGGTTGAACGCCCAGGCCAAGGAAACTGATGTAAGCTTCGGCCAGGATGGCATTGGCGACGCCAAGGGTGGCTGTCACCACAATTGGAGCCATACAATTCGGCAGGATATGGCGAAAGATGATCTGGCTATTAGAAGTGCCTGTGGCACGGGCCGCCAGGACGAACTCGTTTGCCTTCAGGGATAAGAATTCTGCCCTGACGATCCTTGCAAGGTACATCCAAGAGGTCAGACCGATGATCACGATAATCACGATCAAGCTGCCGCTATAAACCCGCCCAAGAATGGTGAGTTCTGGGATCTTCCCACCAAAAAATTTTGCCATCACGATGAGGAGGAAGATTTCAGGGATATTCAACATGGCTTCAGTGAAGCGCATCAGCAAGTTATCGATCAAGCCGCCGTAATATCCTGCGAGTGCACCGATCAGGATACCGACCACTGTTTCGATGGTCACGGCAAACAACCCGATCAGAAGGGAAATCTGGCCGCCGTAAATCGTTCGAGCCAGGATATCCCGCCCGATCGAATCCGTCCCGAATGGATGAACGGCTGAGGGAGCCGCCAGGCTTAATTGGGTATCGTTAAAATTGGCGTATTTTTCTGTAATAAACAACGCACCGCCAAACGCATAAAGGATAAGCAGGAGCAGCACCACCACCCCAATCACAGCCATCCGATGCCGTAAAAATCGCCGCCAGGTCAACTGCATCAAGGTGAGCGGAGGTGCCTCCAGCTCATCTACAGCGAGAGAAGCGATTTTTTTGATAGGTTCAACCAGGTTAGCCATGCAAGCACCTATGATTCATATCGAATGCGTGGA
The DNA here is from genome assembly GCA_963831885.1 of uncultured Chloroflexia bacterium. GTDB lineage: Bacteria > Chloroflexota > Anaerolineae > Anaerolineales > Villigracilaceae > UBA877. The sequence continues at coordinate 278,505 of CAWHSJ010000012.1, forward strand.
TCGAGCCAGGCATAAACGATATCTGTAATGATCTGGAAAACTACCACAGCCACTGCAATCAACATCAGGATCCCCATCACAACCGGCGTGTCGGCCCTCCCCACATAATCGAGGAATAACCGCCCCATCCCGGGCCAGGCAAAGATACGTTCAGTAACCACCGCACCGCCCAGTAACAATGGCAAGTCCAGACCCACCACCGTGACGATGGGCAAGGAGGCGTTTTTCAAGGCATGCACATAGACCACGGTACGCCGGGGCAAGCCCTTGGACCTGGCTGTGCGAATATAATCCTGGCTTAGAACTTCCAGCATGGTGCTGCGGATATAGCGACTATAAGAGGCAAAACTGATGATCGACATACTCACAACCGGCAGGATCATATGCAGAAGCACCTGCCCGACGGTCTTGCCAACCTGCGGGTCGAACATCCCCACTGTCGGGAGGTACGGCAGATTCCAGCGTTTGAATAAAACCGCAAAAACGGTCATCAGGATCAAGGCTATGAAGAAGATCGGCATGGAATATCCGATGAATGAAAAAGTAGTAATCAAGTTATCTGCAGCGGAATACTGGTGAAGAGCGGAGTAGACTCCGGCCAGCAATGCTCCTAAAATAATTATCACCTCCGACGCCAACATCAATATGAGTGTATTTGGCAGTCGTTCTCCGATCACCTGTAAGACCGGGGTACCACGGTTAACCAGGGAGGTGCCGAAATCCCCGCGCAAAACTCCATGGCGGGTGCCGGGAGTTTCGGCAACGCCATCCCCATCCAGGTCGGTCCGCGTCCAATCATTACCGACCAGCCAATAAAAATATTGGACATAGATGGGTTTATCCAGGCCGAGTTGCCGTGTCAAGCGTTGGTAATCGGAAGAACGCGTCACGCGCCGTCCTCCCATGTTGGCCACTGGATCCCCCATATTCATCATTAAGATGAATAGTACGAGGCTGATGATGAATAGTAAAGGAATTCCCTGCAACAGGCGTCTGGCAATATATCGAGTCATGGAAATCCTTTTTTAACAGGATTAGTGCCCGGATTGGGCCGGTGGAAATCCCCGCCCAATCCGGGTGACAAATAGAAGGATGAGTGGGTCTATCCTACTTGGTCAGCTCCCAGTCGGCGATATTGAAGAACATAGTTACGCCTGAGAACTTGACATTTTTCAGCCGTGGACCTACGGCGTATACATCCGGATCCTGCCATAGTCCGATGATGTAGACCTTGTTGTAAAAAAGCTGGTTGATTTGCGAAATGGTCTTCTGCCGTTCGACCACATCCACCTGAGTCGACTGCAAAGTGATCAGTCGATCGAGTTCCTGATCACACAGGTAGAACCAGTTTTCACCGGTCGGATAATCATCCGAAGGGATTTCACTGCACAACCAGTAGTATAGATCCGGGTCCGGGAACAAGGGGCCATCGGACCATTCCATGATGTCATATTCGCCCTTCGCCGCCGGTCCGCCGTCAGCATAGGTTCCAAAGAAAAGTGCGTCGTCAACGCTGGCAATATTGAGCTTGATTCCCACCGCAGCAAGCTGCTGCTGCATGACTGCCTGGACATCCTGGCGGTCCTTGCGGATGGTAGTGGCATGGTCAAGTTCGAGCTCCACGCCGTCTTTGTCGCGAATACCGTTCCCGTTGCTGTCCACCCAGCCGGCTTGATCGAGCAAGCGCTTGGCTTCATTGGGATCATAGGGGTAAGGAGTGAGGGGCGGGTTGTTGTAGTATGGCAGGGCATCCCAGAAACTGGCGGGCGTCTTGGTCAGTCCATAATGCAAATCCCGGTTGATCCCGCTGGGATCGATGGCTAGCGCAATAGCTTTGCGCACATTCACATCCAGCAACGCCGGATGGCCCTTCTCCGCGTTGACGAGGAAAAACATCCACTCGCTATAACCGCTCGGCTCAACCATCATGTTCAGGCCGGCATCCTTGAGCGTAGGCACATCACTGTATGCAATGAAAGTACCCAGGTCGGTGTCGCCTGCCTTCAAAGCAGCCACCTGGGCGGCATCATCCGCCACGAAACGGATAAATACCTCCGGGATTTTAGGTGCTTTGCCCCAGTAATTTTTATTCGTGATGAAACGGGCAAAGCTACCCTTTTCCCATTCGGCCAATACGTATGGTCCAAAACCGACCGTCGGCAATTTGACCCACTCGGCATTATCGATGGTGCCATCCGAGTCGAAAACTGGTTGAAGGATGTGGGCCGGCAGGAGGCCATGCCACATGGTTGCCTGCCAGGGTGCGAAGGGATCGGTATATGTCGTCACCACCGTTTGCGGATCCGGCGCAGTCACCGACTCGACTTTATCGTACGGATATGTTGTCGATACGGCATTCTTGGGGCTGACGGCCATCTTCCAGGTGAAAATAAAATCATCGGCAGTCAGGGGAGCATTGTCAGACCATTTGAGGTTTTTAAGCAGGTGCATGGTAATCACGCGTCCATCGGCGCTGACTCCGCCATTCTCCACACTGGGGATTTCGGTCACCATCACCGGGAAAGGTTTATTATCCACACCATATTCCCATGGCCAGTGTTCGAACATCTGCCAGGTCGTCCAGGAAAACCACATGCTCGTATACAGCGGGCTGAGACTGTCGAATTCCTGTGGATAGGTCAGGGTGACCACTTTGGAAACTGCCTTCCCCCCGCCGCAACTGGTCAGAAACATGCTCGCTATGACCAGCACGGACAAAACCGTAGCAAATATTTTTTTCATGAGCCTCCTCCTTAGAGACTTGATCAAGATGGTTGGATATGATCCATCAAAAAACGCCACCGAAACAAACACCTATTGTTCGGATGGCGCATCAAGATTATTCCAATTTGGGCAAGGCGTCCATGCCGGCCTTGCGGGCCAAATTTTCGACCATCGTTCGCAATTCCCGGTCTTGCTCAGGGGTATATCTCGGTTTCTCATAAGCCGTCAACAATTCCCGGGTCCGAGCTTTCGCACGGGCGAAGGTATCGAGACTGCCGGAAGCCTGCCAACCTCGATTAGAATCCCGATCTATGACTGGAGATGGAAGATATTGCTCTTTCGAGAACAATTCACGGGTCGCCTTTTGCTTGAGGAAATCGCCTTTGAAATTGATGCCTTCGAAGAGGCCGGTTGCCAGGGTCTCAGTGCGAACCTCGATTCCAGCTCGCAGACGTTGGGCCATTGCAATCCCTTCTGCGTCGATCACCAATTTTTCCGGGCTCTGGCAGGCCAGGAAATCAAGCATGCCCGCCCCTGAGATCATGTTGATCCCCGCCAGCGCTCCTACTAATGCCGTTATGCCACTTTCCAACCCTGCCTGAGCGTCCACGAGCTTGGCATCACTCGCACCCATATATGCGTGCGTAGGCAAATTGAGAGATTTACCGACCTGGGCATAAGCCGCGTCGATCATGGCAGTTTCGACGGCTCCCATCGGTGTGGTACCGTGGCGCATGTCAAAAATGGCAGGTGCCCCTCCCCACACGATCGGTGCACCAGGCCTGGCTAATTGGTGGATGGCTATCCCGCTAAGGCTTTCCGCGGCGTGTTGGACCACTGAACCAAGTAAAGTCACCGGTGCGGCTGCTCCCGCCAGGGGCATTGAGATCAACTGTGCCGGCACGCTCGCCCCGGCCAGCTCAATCAGGTTATCTGCGCCAAACTCGCTCCATATGAGAGGCGGCGACGGGCAAACGTCAAAAACGGCCTGCGGTTTTTCCGCCAGCGCCTTCCGGCTGCCTGCAAAAATAGTCAGCAGGTCAAACATCGCCCCAAGCGTCTGGACTGAGAACGAACCCGTGACGATTGGTTTCTGAGAAAATAACAGGACGATATAAAGCCGGTAAAGGTCCCCAATTCCTTTTGGCACTTCGTTGCAGACCAGTGCCGTCGATTGGGCTTCGTACTGGGGCAACATTTCAGCAACTTTGACCAAACGGACCAGGTCGGAAGTCTGGGAGATGCGGTGCTCGAGGGTCTCGGGGTCAAGACTGTGGACGCCACAGGAACCTGGATCAAATTGAACCGTCTCGCCCCCGTAATACACTTTCGGGTTCCCGTTCCGGTCAAAAAGTTGGAATTTCTCCGGGACGGTTTCCAACGCATCCCTTACAACTCTCTCCGGAATATTGATGATTTCACCTTGTTCAACCGCGCCGGCAGCGACCAGCAGCTCACGCGCCCGGGCCGATTGAACTTTGATTCCCGGTTTCTGCATTAACTGGAAAGCTTCATCCAGGATACGGGCGATCAGGTCAGCCGTGAGCAGTTCAAGTTTGGGATGCATTGCAGATTAATGTTTCTCCACTGACGAAATGATTCTGGCCATTTCATTGCTGATCTTTTCTTCCAATGGGTCAGGCTGGTGGCTTTCCAGGGTCTTGCGAGCCTTTGCCAGCGCCCAATCCCTTGCATCGTCTTTTTTGGTTTCCCATTCGCTGTACGGCCTGCGATCCATGAACTGCGGCAGGAAAAGATCGCGCATATGCCGCAGGGTATGTTTCTGTGAAAGGAAATTACCTCCCGGGCCGACCGCCGCGATGGTATCCAGGGCAAGTGTTTCGTCGTTCACAACAATGCCATGCATGGTCTTGTGGATGATGGAATAGATCTCACAATCCATCATCATCTCTGCAAATGACCAGATGCGGCTCCCATGCAGGAAGCCTACTCCCAATAACATGTCAGCCATGGAAATGCAAGCCATGAACGTGGAAAGGCTGTTCTCTATCCCGGCTTGCCAGTTCGGTTCTTTGGCTCCAGTTGCAAAGGAACCCATCGAAAGGGGGATATTATAAAAATCTGCCAGGACGTTCGTTGCCGCCCCATAAAGGAAATCTTCAGGGCCTCCGCCTGTATACGCCCCAGTCCGCAGATCCGAAGCCGTCTGTGCAGCCGCGTAAAATACAGGCGCTCCGGGAAATGCCAGTTGGATGAGCGCCGTTCCGGCGATCACTTCGGCGTTCCCCACTGCCAGGTTGCCCGCCAGTGTGGCCGGACCGGTGGTCAGATTGGCTGCCATGGTCATAAATCCGGTTGGGATTCCAAATTCTGCTGCCACCAAGGCCGCTTCCAGGCTGCCCCCGTCGTGGCCAAGCGGCGAAGCGGAACACTGCATCAAAGATAAGACCGGCCTTTCACGCAACCTGTCTTTTCCTCCTGTGATGATGGCTGCCATTTCAACGGCCGCTCGAGCCTCGCGTTCAGAATAGATCGACTCAGTTTGGAGGTGTTTGGTTGAATTCTCCCAGATGGCTTTTATTTCGTGCAGGCCGCGCGTCTCAGGCGGCATATCCTGCGCGGAAACCGGCACCCAGTGGAAGGCCACTTCTTCGGTGGCATCTGCTATTCGGGAAATATCGCGCACATCCTGTAAGCATGAGACTCGCTTCACACCGGTCTTTATATCGATCACTTCCACACCACAACCATCAGTCCCCACATAGACATGGTTGCCGTCCAGAGAAAGATCCTGTTGTGGATCTCGTGCCGCCAGAGGATAAATGGGAGGGCATGTTTTCAGAGCAGTTTCTATCAACTCCGCTTTGGCGCGCACGACCATTTTCTCTTGATCCACCTCAGCGCCATGGGCTGCCCAGATTTCCAGGGCTCGTTTCGAGGGGAATCGTACGCCTGTTCTTTCGATGATCCACAGGGTGGCATCGTGGATTTTCTTCACTTCCTCAGGAGTCAGTATTTGTAAACGAAGTTTCGGGTTGGAAATGGACTTGATTGCTTTGGCCATGTCTGGTTTCGCTCTCGTCAAACCACGCCAACCAATTGTTTCGCCAGCCCCACCGCGCCGATGGCATCTTCCGAATACCCATCTGCTTCGATTTTCTGCACCCAGTCACGCGTCACAGGAGCACCACCGACCATGACCTTTACTTTTTTACGCAGACCTTGTTTGTCCAGTTCATCGATGACTTCCTTCTGTTTGACCATTGTAGTCGTCAACAATGCACTCAGACCTACCAGGTTGGCATCCACTTCCTTCACTTTCGCAATGATTTTAGCCGCCGGCACATCCACCCCGAGGTCGTATACTTGAAAACCCGAGGCGCCTAACATAGTTCCCACCAACGACTTACCGATTTCATGGATATCCCCCTCCACGGTAGCCAGTACTACCTTGCCATAAACCTGGCGTTTAGTGCCTCGTTTTTGCATTTCTGGTTCGAGAGTAGCCACAGCAGCCTTCATGGCTTCGCCCGCCATGACCAACTCTGGAAGAAAAGCCTGTCCGCATGCAAAACTCTCACCCACCTGATTAACTCCCATCACAAAACCCTTCGTGATCGCATCCAGCGGGTCCACCCCGGTCTCAATGGATTGCTTTGCCAGTGCTACGGCGGCATCAGAATCCCCATCTAAAATGCTTTGAGCCATTTTATGGAAGAGCTCTTCGGTCATTGTATTCTCCTTCTTCTTTTTTTTATCTCTTTCCCATCGATGGATAAGCAGGGAACGAGAATGGCTTATGCACTTTCAAAGATCCATCGGTCAGAATCCCGTTTCCAATCCACCAATTCGGTCGGGTGGAACCACAGTTCCACTTCCTTCATCCCGTTCTCTACCGAATCAGAAGCATGAGTCAGGTTCCGGCCAACTTCCAAGGCGAAATCATGGCGGACGGATCCAGGCGCAGCCTCTGTCGGACGCGTCGCGCCCATGGTCTGGCGAATGGCAGCAATGGCATTCGGACCTTCCCATACCATCGCCATAACAGGAGCAGAAGTTATATACTCAATAAGGCCATTGTAAAAGGGCTTGCCTTTGTGAATTGCATAATGAGTCTCAGCCAATTCCTGGCTTACTTGAAGGAATTTGGCAGCCACAATCCTTAATCCTCTTTGCTCAAGGCGACTGATTACCTCGCCGATCAGCCCCCGCTGAACCCCGTCGGGCTTTACAAGTACAAGCGATCTTTCCATTTAAAAGTTCTCTCCCTTTCAAAAATAGCCTCGGGGCGGGATACGCCCCGAGGCTTGATTTTACCAAGTGGTGAGTCCCGATGTTACCGTAACAATTCCTCTGCCTTACTGTAAGCATCTAGGGCATCCTGTAAATGGTTGGCCCGCATGTATGCGTCGCCCAGAGTCTGCCAGATGATAACATCCACCGGGAAACGATAGACGGCTTCCCTCAGGTCATGGATCACTTCTTCAATCAAATGACCTCTTTTGATCAGCTTACTATATTCCTTCACCGCAGCATTGAGCGAATTGTTTTCAAGCGCATTTTGAGCAATGGAAAGGATCTCGGCATCCTTATTTTGAACCGGGACAGGTGCCACCATTCCGGCGGCTTCGGGGATAGGTTTTTCGGTCACCGGGACGACAGCAGGCGCGACAGGTTCTATTACAGGAGGTTGTTCGGGTACTTCTACAACATCCATCTTTGTAGAGGATCTATCCGCTGGTATCCATTCTTCCGGTGCAGTGGGCGAAGCCAGACCGGCGACCTCTTCGGGTTCTTCCATCCAGGGCGGTGTCTCTTCTTCGATAGCCGGTTCCGGTATCGGTTCAGCAATGGATGCCTGCTCCGCTTCATTCTCCACGGTCGATTTCCGCAGCCAATCCGGCAAATCACTCTCTGCCTTGTTCTCAACTACTGCAGCCTCATTTGCAGCCTCTATGGCGGTTGGTCTTTCCATGTCTTTCAGCCAATCCGGTAAATCACCCTGGTCTGCAGGAATCTCTTCTTGAGCAGGAATTTCGGCGGCTTTATCGGTTCCACCCTCTTGTTTATCAAGCTCGCTCAGCCATGTGGTTACCGTAAGATCCTCTTCAGATGCAGGCTCCACGACTTCACGCGTTTCCGCCTCGGCCATTGCAGGGGCTTCTGCAGGCTGGGCCGGTTCTTCAGTGGCTGCATTCTGGATCCATTCTGGCGCTGTTTCCGGACGATCCTCAGGTTTTGATAAAAGCTCTTCTGGATTGGCTCCCTGGTTGGCAGCCAATCCTTCCAACCACGCCATCGTATCATCTTCGATTCTTACAGGTTGCGCACCTTCCCCTTCAAGTGATTGCGGCAGTAAGGTCTCATCTGATTTGGAGGTAGATTCTTCATTCATAGGCGGTATCACTGCAGCTACTTCTTCACCGGCCGCGTCAATTGGCGTAGCTGGCAAGCTTTCGGGCGTGATTTCTTCCGGACCTTTTGCAAACGCAGTCACTGGCTGGACTTCATTTGGGTTTAACCAATCTGGCATTTCCTCGTGGCGTTCCTGGGGTTTTGTGAGAAGCTCATCGGCGTTGGCACCCTGTTTGGCCGCCAGGCTTTCCAACCATCCAAGAGCATCATCTCCAATGTCCAATGGTCTGGCTGTCCCCGAAGGTACGAAGTCCTGATTTTCAGTAGCCTTATCAAGAGGAATCGGTTCAACCGGTTTTTGCACAGCCGGTTCAGCTGGTAAAGGCACTTCACTGAGGGGCTTTTCTGTAATGGGTTGCGCATCTGCCGGCGGAAGTGGCTCTTCCGATTGGGAAAGGTCCTGCGCGCTGGTCACAAGCCCGGATGCGGCTGTAGCTTCTGCTTCGCCTTGCAGGTGCTTAAGCCAATCAGGAAAGGACCCTTCATCTGCAGGCGTGGGTTCAACTTTCCTGGTGAGCTTCACTGCAGCTGAAGGCCTGGTATCCGCCAAGTCCGTCTCTGCTTTTTCTTCAGGCTCCAGCGATTTCAACCAATCCGGGAATGTCTCTTCTTCTGTAGGTTCGTGTTCTACTTTTGAAGCAGGGGCCTCCACCGAGGCGGGTTCGTTTTCAACTTTATCCGTACCACCTGCTTCTTCTTGTGCTGGCATGGATTTAAGCCAATCCGGAAGCGCTTCTTCATTATCTATCATTTCGGGGATAGCCTCCATTGGCGGTGTTTCGGTGGGAGTTACTTCTGCTTCAATATTTCCTACCGCTGGGGAAGACGGCGGCGCGATGGATTTCAACCAATCCGGCATTTCTCCTTCGGCTATAGGAGACGCCTCTGCTTGAATCGATGGCGTTTCAGTGGGAGTAACCACGGCTTCAATATCTTCTGCCTCAGCAGGTGCCTCCGGAACCTTGGATTTCATCCAATCCGGCATATCTTCGCCTTCGGCGGGCATCGGTGCGGCCTTTAAAGTGGGTTCTTCAGATGGAGTGACGGCCGCTCCAATATTTTCTGCCTCTGCAGAAGCTTCGGTTGCTGTGGATTTCATCCAGTCCGGTAAATCCTCGTTTTCGGAAGCCACAGGCTCTTCGGTTGTGGGCATCGTTTCGACTGGAGCAGCCGCGGCTTCTATATCTTCCGCCTGGGTGGGAGTCGTTGGCGCCATGGATTTCATCCACGCGGGTATTTCCCCTTCTTCAGTAGGGGTAGCCTCTAGGTCCGTGGGCATCGTCTCCCCCGGAGCAGGCGCGGCCTCGATATTTTCTGTCCCGGCAGAAGCCGCTGGTGCCATGGATTTCATCCAATCAGGTATTTCCCCTTCGGTAGCAGGGGCAATCTCTTGGTCCGTGGGCATCGTCTCGACTGGTGCAGGTGCGGCTTCGATATTGTCCTTCTCTGCAGAAGCCTCTGGTGCCAGGGATTTCATCCAATCGGATAATTCCCCTTCTTCAGCAGGGACAGGCTCAATACTCGCTGCTGAAGTCTCGCTAACTGCAGGACCAGCTTCACTATTTACTGGCTCTGCAGGAGCAGATGGCGCCATTGATTTCAGCCAGTCAGGAATTTCACCCCCGGCAAGTTCGCCTTCGATATTTTCAGAAGGAGGCATTTCAGGTGCAGACCTGGTTTCACCTGTCCCCTCAGACGCAGCTGCCACTGCAGGACCCATGGTTTTTAGCCAGTCCGGAATATCACCTTCAATGCCTGGCTGTGGTTCTGTAGGCGCTTCGTTTTTAGTATCTTTTACTTCAGCTGCATCCGCTGGTGCCATGGATTTAAGCCAATCCGGAATATCTGCCTGGGCTATCGGTTCGGCCGGTTTTTCTTCTTCCAATTCTACCGGACCTTCCTGGCCAGCGCCCGAAGATGGCTGCCAGCCGGCGGCTTTCATCCAATCTGGAACAGAATCGCCTCCTTCGACAGGTTGAGCAGGAACAGGTTCGCCTTCAGTCGTGACAGCCGCTTCTGCCGCCCCTTCACCTTTCAGCCAGTCTGGAGTAGGTTCGGCCCGTTTTTCATTCCCCAACTGGATTCCCAACGAAGAAGCCCAGTTGGGCTGGGCAGCAGCGGGAGTTGCTCCTGCTTTGTATTCCAGTCTTTCAATAGTCACGGTAGCATCAGCCACCTGGTCGGAGGCAAAAACCGTGTCTTTGGTAAAATTTGAATAAGGATCGAGCATTCCCAGCCGATGCCGGTAGATCTGGATATTTTCACCCTGGGATGTGTCGGGGAGCACATCCACCAGGACTCGCAAAGCGTCCATGCAATACGGGTATTTTTTCAACAATGTCGCCGCCATTTCAGCAGCTTCGACCTTTTGCCCGGCGCGGTAATAAGCACGCGCCAACATGACCTGCAAGTCGGGCCGGTTGGGATCATCAGCCAAGACAGACCTGATCTCTGCGATGGCCTGATTGAAGAGTTCTCCCTGGGAATACATATTTGCCAATGCATCCCGGCTTAGGCGGATTTTAGGCGGTTCTACACCGTCCCGTCTCCCATATAACCTGCGTAATTCACCCTGGATGGCAGAATTGGAGGGTTGGATCTCGAAAGCACGCTCCATGTGCCAGATGGCATCATCCAATTTGCCCTCGTCATCGCGGATAATACTCATGCCAACGTGGGAAACGAAGTCATCCGGTACAGCCATTAATGCTCTTTGGAATATATCGGCTGCATCTCCGTACCTGCGAGCCTCGAGAAATGTCTTCCCAAGTAATCGGTATGTCTCAATATGCATCGGGAAAGTCTTAAGGATGTGCTGGCAGTGAGCAGTAGCCTCATCCAGCTGACTTCCCTCGATCATGCCTTCTATTTCGCGATTATATACACGCAGGGATACTTTGGTCATGGCGTACTCCTGTCTCTATTATGCACTAAACTTATAGAATATGCAATCAGATTTTTTTCAAAGAGACGTCTGCACAAGTTACCCCGACCTGCAGGGTATTTTATTCATAAAATAACGGCAACCTCTCTACCGCCTTATCGCTCCACCCGAATGCCATTCGTACGCTTTCTCGGGCTTCAGCCAGCCTGCCTGCATCATTGGCATGGATCGTGAAAAGAGGCTCGCCCTTTTCAACACGATCACCGACTTTATGATGGATAATAATTCCAACAGCATGGTCGACCGGGTCGCTTTTCTTGGTCCTGCCGGCCCCAAGCACCACCGAAGCCTCGCCAATCAAGCGTGCGTGAACCTGAAAAAGGAAACCAGTGCGGTCTGCCTTAACAACTTCAACATGGGTTGCTTTCGGGAATTTCCCAGGTTCATCCACAAAAGACACATCCCCACCCTGTGCCTGCACTAAAATACGGAGTTCCTCGAATGCCTTCCCGGATGCAATGGCATCTTCAGCTATCCGGCGGGCAGTCTCCAGGTCTGGAGCGATCCGGCCCAAAACCAGCATGTGGGCACTCACATGCAGGCAATGTTCACGAAAATCAGCCGGTCCGCCTCCGTGCAAAGCTTCGATCGCTTCGACAACTTCCAATGAATTTCCCACCGCGTCGCCGAGCGGTTGATTCATATCAGAAAGTAATGCCACAACCTCTCTCCCGGCCAATTTTCCAATATTCACCATCAACTGAGAGAGTTCTCTGGCTTCTTCCAACGTTTCCATGAATGCCCCCAACCCTACCTTGACATCCAGCACGATTGCCTGAGCCCCTGCGGCAATCTTTTTGCTCATGATCGAAGAGGCAATTAGAGGAATGGACTGTACCGTACCGGTAACGTCACGCAACGCATAAAGTTTGCCATCCGCCGGGGCGAGGTCCAACGATTGGCCGGTCAATACAATTCCGATCTCCTTGAGTTGCTGCTTGAATTCATCGGTGCTCAGATTGACCCTATAACCCGGAATGGATTCTAGTTTATCTAATGTTCCCCCGCTAAACCCCAAGCCTCGTCCGGACATTTTCCCGCAAGGCAGGCCACAGGCTGCCGATACAGGCAGGACCACCAGGCTGGTCTTATCCCCCACACCTCCCGAGGAGTGTTTATCCACTGCGATCTTGACAATATCTGAAAGGTCCAGGATTTCCCCCGAAGCGGCCATTGCCAGGGTAAGGTCAGTCGTCTCGCGAGCGCTCATGCCATTTATAAGAACCGCCATTGCCCACGCGCTGGCCTGATAATCCGGGATTTCACCGCGGGTAAACCCCTGGACAAAGAACTTGATCTCTGCCTGGCTCAATTCCTGTTTCTTACTCTTTTTAATGATGATATCCACCGCACGCATGAGTAACTCCTTCCGAAGTTATTCTATTTTATCCCATTTTCATTATTGTCTGACAATTACTCGTTTTCCTTACCTATCGGGATCAGAGGTGGTGTCTCAAATGCGATGATCAACGCCACCTGAGAAGCAACCTTATTTGATTAATGTATCCGCCATCATGGCAAAGAACAATAATGCCAGATACATGCTGGAAACCCGATAAAGCTGCCAGGCTTGCTTATTTGTCCCTTTTCGCCATACCATCCAGGAAACGTACACCATGCTGATATCGAGGATGATGGCCGCTACCAGATAGAGCGATCCTGCAATTCCAAAGAAAAAAGGCAGCAAGGTCACCGGCAGCAGGCAAACGGTATACACCATGATCTGGCCGCGGGTGAAATCCACCCCGCGCACGACCGGCATGACCGGGATTTTTGCTGCGGTATAGTCCTTCAGCCTGACCAATGCCAGTGCCCAGAAATGCGGTGGCGTCCAGAAAAATACAATCCCGAAAAGGAGCAGCGCCCATAAATCCAATCGCCCGGTAACTGCCACCAGACCGACCACTGGAGCCATGGCTCCGGCGCCGCCGCCAATAACAATATTCTGAACGCTGGTCCTTTTTAGTAGTAATGTATAGATCAGTACGTAGTAGATCATTCCCACAAGGGCCATTGAGGCTGCCAGCCAGTTCACCAAACCGGCCAGGATATATACCGATACCACGCATAAGGACAGACCCCATGCCAGGCCTTCAGCCGGGCTGATCCTTCCTGCCGGCAGAGGGCGTTTGGAGGTACGCAGCATCAACCGGTCGATGTCGCGGTCTGCGAACTGGTTTACAGCTTGAGAACCTGCGGCTGCCAGGCCGCCACCGAGAAGCGTCCAAAAAGCCAAACTGAAGACTGGCCACGCCTTTCCTCCCACCACCATAGCAGCAATAGCCGTTACGAGCAGCAATAAAACTACTATCGGGCGGGTCAAAGTAAGCAGATCATGCAAATATTGTGACGCTTTTTGCGGCTCAGGACTATTTTCAGCATCATCTGCCTTAACCGGGAGAGAGCCGATCAAAACTGTCAAAGTCACCATCGCAGCCCACGTGGCGGCTGCCGTTGCCACGTGTAAAGCCAGTAAATAGACCGGAAAATGGTGGGTGGTTTTCAAGGCACCCACATATGCCTGGGAGAAGAACAGCACTGTGCTTACCGCAGCTGCCGGATAAATAGCCAGGCTGTTCCGCTGTAACCGCCATGCCTGGACAATTAATATGACCATCAGAATACTGGCCGCACCGACAATAAATCGGTGGATCATATGGATCCATTCCAGCATGGTAGTCGGGAAAAGCAGCCCGTTGCATAACGGCCAACCTGTGCAGGCTTTGGTTGCCTCGCTGCCGGCCACAAAGACCCCGCTCAAAAGAACGATAAAAAGCGCGACTAATGCCCAAAGGCTTAACCTAGGGAATCCTGGTTGATAGGTCAAGTGATCGGAAATTGGCAATCCCATGGAAAGCCGGAAGGTGTTTATTGTTGCCGTCAGGATCAATGCCAGGATGGTCAATGCAACTCCTAGATGGATAGCAACGATCACCGGAGGAGTTTTTGTCAGGACCGTTATGGCTCCCAAAACGATTTCAAACACCAACAAGCTCATTGCTGCGACCATCGGCCGGAAGATCAATTTCACCCTGCCAAAGCGTTTCCATGCAATTATCCCGGAGATTAATATCAAGGGACTGGTCAGGGATGCCACCAGGCGATGGGTATACTCAATGATCGCATCCGGGCGAAGGGGAGGAATCAATCTTCCATAACAGAGCGGCCAATCCGGGCAACCGAGGCCTGACTCGGTCACCCGTACGATTCCCCCCATAACGATCAACAAGAAGGTGAAAATGGATGTTGCAAGTAATAAGTACCGGAATCTGCTGGCGGGTTCTGTGTTCTCCCTGGAGAGCATACTCAATTCCTCTTCATCTTATTCATTCTGACAAGCTCTGGTTCTGTTGGTGTATCCTGGACCTGCCACCCTAAAGCGGCTATCTGCTCCCTCACTTTATCCGAGGTGGACCAGTCCTTAAGATTGCGCGCCTCCTGGCGGGCAGCTAATAAACGCAGTACCTCAGCAGGAGGGTTCTCGCTTTTGTCCCGGAATGGAGAATTTGCGAGATCCATGGCAGTCATGGAAATTCCGCTTAAAAGTGTATCAGGCAGATGGAAATTTCCTAAATGTGAAAGTGGAAATTCCGTCTCTGCTGGATAAGTTTCAGTAACAGAGCCCCGTAAAAGGGTAACAGAACCCACTCCCAATACAAGGCATTTCTTTACCTCAAGGTCGAATATCAGGCCTGTATGTTCATCCAGGCCGATAATGATATTTTCTGGAGGCAATTGTTCGTGCCAGAGCTCGAAGCGCTCGCGGCCGACAAAACAACGGCTTGTATCCACTTCATTACCGCCGTCGGAGTTGTTCCAATGGGGGATGAATGAAAGCGGTAGTCCAAAATCAGCAAATAGATCCAGCCCCTGGACCACCTTTACATCTTCACCGACCTTGTAAATCTCATAGACAGGCAGGCACCAACGACCGACAGCAATCGTCGCCGCACTGGCAAAGGCCATCGCCGCCCCCATCCGGTGACGGGCTCGCACCAGTTCCCAGGCCAGGCTGCCATTCAACTGACGAACTGCATAAGTGGGACTCCCAGGACCCATAAAGATCAAGTTGGCAGCGACTAAAGGGGTCAGGATCGCCTCTTCGTCCGTACTAAACGCTGTTCCCCGTTTTCGGGCTGGAACAGTGTCGACGATAGGCGCGAAATTTTTCAAGCGGGAATCCAGGAATTCGGCCACACGCCCCGCCACCTGGGCTGAATTCAGCTCGAAGCCAGCAGGTGTCTCCAAAACGGCTATGCGCAATGGCCTGGAAAGCTTGCCTGCGATAGTTTCGAAGACTCGGCCTCCTGCCAGGGCAGTCTCGCCAGAGCCCAACATTGCGATGAGGCCATAAATTTTATCCAAGCAAACTCCAATAAGAACTCATGACAGTAATAGTTCCCGCACCGTTTTCCAGATTCGGTCGAACATTTCAACGGTCAAGCGACCTGTCTGCGTATTTTGGCGGCTGGGATGATAGGAACACACCAGCATTTTGCCATCCGCCATTGCATGGACAGCGTTATGGCTAAAGGTGAAAGCGTTCTTCTGCAGGCCATAACTTCTTAAAATACCCTCAAAAGCGATCCGACCCAGCGCCACAAATACTTTCGGCTGAATCAACTCAATCTCTCTCTTCAAATACGGCTCGCAATTCGCCATCTCCTCCGGCAAGGGCCGGTTATCCGGCGGCGCACACCGGCATATCGGTGCCGTGTATAAGTCGGTAAGTCTCAATCCGTCATCCCGCGAAACGGAAACCGGTTGTGAAGCAAAGCCGGCCCGATATAAGGCAGAATACAAGAAATCGCCTGAGGCATCTCCGGTGAATTGGCGGCCGGTCCGGTTCGAACCATGCGCTCCGGGCGCCAATCCAACCACAAAAACTCGCCCGTGCGGATCCCCGAAGCCCGGAACAGGCTTGCCCCAATAATCCCAGTGGAGATAAGCGCGGCGTTTTTGCTCGGCCACTTTCTCGCGCCATTCGACCAGCCGCGGGCACCGGCGGCAATTCAATAATTCAGCATTTAATTCGTCCAGACTCATATCCCAATTCTACCTCACTGCGGTTATATCGCCTCTGCGATCGTTGAATTCGCTCTAAAATCCTCAATATCTGAACTAAATGTCTTGAATTTTCTGTATTATGCGTTAAACTGTAACTAATCACAGGAGAAACATATGAAACCTTTCCGAAAAAACGTTGCCATCGCCATTGACGGTGGCGGGATTCGCGGAGTAATCGCCACGCGCGCCCTTTCAATGCTGGAAAGACACCTGAAGATGCCGGTTCATACCATTTTTCGCCTCGCCGCAGGTACGTCTACCGGTTCGATTATCTCCGCCGGCATTGCTGCCGGGCTGACTGCAGCTCAACTGCACCGCTTATATATCACCCTGGGTGACACTATTTTCAAGAAATCCTGGCGTACTTTATTTTTTCCTTTGACCCGTTACCGCTATCCCCACGAACCTCTCGTAAAGGCCCTTCACGAACATATCGGCTCCAAGAAAATGGGTGATTTCTGGGCGGATGACCTGCAAACAGATCTGGTGATCACAACTTTTGATCTTCTCACCAACAAGACTTGTTTTATCAAACCCTGGAAACCCGAATACGAAGAATGGCCGGTGCTGATGGCCGTGCTTGCTTCCAGCTCCGTCCCCACATTCTTCCCCATTGTTGCCGGTCGTTATGTAGATGGCGGCGTAGGCTCCTATGCCAATCCCTGTTACCTGGCGGCCTATGAAGCCAAGTTCTGCCTTAAATGGGATTTAAAAGAGACAACGCTTATCAGCCTTGGGACAGGCCGCAACCCGCAATCGGTGAAATCCGGCCAGCCCGACCGTTTTTTGCCATGGCAATGGCTCGCGCCCACACTGGATGCCTTCATCGCTTCTGCAGACGACCAGCAGGTCAATTTAACTGAAACATTCTTTACGGACTTGGATTTCCGCCGCTATCAAGTAAATTTGGATGAGGCTACCCCCATGGACGACCCTAGCTTGATCCCAAAATTGATTGAATACGGGGATAGATTGGGGCAAATGCTTTTGAGTGATCAAGTCGATGGTGCCATGGGAGTCAAACCAATGCCCATGCTCGACCAGAAACCAGTCCCCGCATAGCGAATTTCCTTTTGTCATTTTAATGAAAAAGGATCGAAAATGATCTGACTGCAATTCTTCAAGATTACGGGCAAATATTTTTGTTAATAAATATACATTGCATCCCCAAATGAGTAAAATCTGTATCCATTCTTTTTAGCTACTTCGTACGCGTCCAATACTCGTTCCCGGCCGGCAAACGCGCTCACCAACATGATCAGCGTGGAGCCGGGCAAGTGGAAGTTTGTGATCATTGCATCCACCACTTTGAATTTATAACCGGGTAAGATATACAAATTCGTCGGCCCGCTGTAAGACAGGATACTATTTCGCCCCGCCTTGGCGGCTGATTCCAGCGTCCGTACGGAGGTTGTTCCTACTGCAATTACTCTCCCACCCGCTTGTTGTGTCCTTCCGATTGCATCCACTGTCATAGATGGGACTTCACACCACTCCGTGTGGATTTGATGGTCTGCGGGGTTTTCTTCAGTCACCGGGGCAAACGTATCCAGGCCCACATGCAAGGTGACATCGGCAAAGTCGATCCCATTAGATTTGAGTTCATTCATCAACCTGGGTGTGAAGTGAAGGCCGGCAGTTGGAGCCGCAGCCGAGCCTGGTTCGCGGGCATAAACGGTCTGGTAGCGCTCGGGGTTTTTCAGCGGCTCATGGATATAAGGCGGCAGCGGAACATGACCCACTTTGGCAAAATACGGTTCGATCGGTTCATCAAATCGGACCCGTCGGCGCGATCCTTCCAACACTTCCACAATTTCCGCATCCGGTCCGTTTTCGATGGCAATCTTCTTTCCGGCCAATAGACCTTTTCCTCCCACCAGGCACTCCCACGTCAGCAGATCCTCGCGCCGCAGCAGCAATAGTTCCACTCGACCGCCGGTGGCTTTATAAGCAAAGATGCGTGCAGGGATGACGCGTGTCCGATTGACCACCAGTAAATCTCCGGGATGCAGGAATTGCCCGACCTCACGGAAAATGTGGTGTTCCAAAACCCCTGTTTGGCGGTTCATAACCAACAAACGTGACGAATCTCGAGGTTCCACCGGTGTTTGCGCGATGAATTCGGGCGGGAGATCATATTCGAAATCAGCTGTTTTCATAGTTTTCAAATATCCGGATTATCAGCTCCAGCTTTCTTGTGGGGATGGGTCATTTCTTCCACAACCGGAGGATTAACGTCAAAATCCCCGTCAACAATAACGAAATGAGCATACATGTTGTCAGTGGGAAATAGAAAACCCCATTTTTCCCCTCAATGCGGATATCTCCGGGCAAATGTCCCAATTGCAACCCTAATTTCCCGGCCAGGATGGCCAGTCCTCCAAGAAATAGTAAAAGGATGCCACCCAAAATGAGATACCGCCCGAACGTTTCCATAATTGTTTATGAATATTCAACCAAAAGGGATCATACTTTCTGGATGCTTCATCCATCGATTTTTGAGGTAATGCCTTTTTTTCCTGAATCCCCTCTTTTATAACAGCTTTGGTTGCGTCTCTTCTGTAAATTCAATCCCCAGGTGGTCATAAGCCCGCTTCGTTGCCACCCGTCCCTGCGGAGTTCGATCGAGGAAACCCAATTGCAGTAGATACGGTTCAACCACATCCATGATGGTATCCGCTTCCTCGCTGATGGAGGCCGCGATCGTGGAGAGTCCCACCGGTCCACCATGATATTTCTCGATGACCGTTTTCAAAACCCGCCGGTCCACTTCATCCAGGCCCAGCGGATCTACTGCCAGCAGATCCAGCGCCTCCCGGGCTACTTTCTGGGTGACCGTACCATCTGCGCGTACCTGTGCATAATCACGCACCCGGCGCATCAAACGGAGAGCCACCCGGGGGGTCCCGCGGGCTCTGCGCGCAATTTCTTCGATGCCGCCGGTATCTGTCGTGACTTTCAGCATACCGGTAGCTCTCTTTATAATAGCCTGCATCGCCCTGGTATCGTAATAATCCAGCCGATAAACCGCTCCAAAACGGGCACGGAGAGGCGCGGTCATTAATGCCAGCCGCGTCGTCGCTCCCACCACGGTAAAATGAGGTAGTTTCAAACGAATAGAACGGGCCGAAGGTCCCTTTCCAATCACAATGTCCAGGGAGTAATCTTCCATTGCCGGGTAAAGCACCTCTTCCACCGCTTTCCCCAATCGATGAACCTCATCGATAAAAAGTACATCACCGGCGCGTAAGTTCGTCAGTATAGCCGCCAAGTCGCCAGCCCGCTCAATGGCCGGACCGGAGGTGATCTTGATATTGACCCCCATTTCATTCGCCACAACATGAGCAAGAGTGGTCTTACCCAACCCAGGTGGCCCATAAAAAAGCACGTGATCGAGGGGTTCATTGCGTTGGCGGGCAGCCGCGATCAGGATACCCAGGTTTTCCTTGACATTCTCCTGTCCGATCAAGTCCGCGAGGTGTTGCGGTCGCAGGGTCTGGTCGAGCCGGTCATCTGGTTTTGGTTCCGGGTCAAGCAGGCGCTTCGAATCTTCAGTCATAAATCCGATTATATCAGTATAGAATGAGTAGACAAAAATTCAGGATTTTACCAATATATGCTGTAAGATGGCAGTGTCCAAAAAACGCTTGCACTGTGAACGGTTTTCTATTATGCTTATTTATGATGAAGGCGCGCAGCAGCATTTTTCTCAGGAGGAGTCTGATTTGAAAATAACCAGTGAGTTCTTCCGCCCTGACCTTGAGACATCCCTGGAAAGTAGCCTGGAAGCCTCATTTCCGCTTGAATGAACATGGATAACGACGAGCAGACCGCCTACATTGTCCATCACCTGAGCGAAGGCGATGATCCCGATGACCTTATCTTTGAGATCTGCCAGAGGTTCAACATTTCATGGTCCGAGGCTGAAAATCTGGTAATACGTGTGCAGACAGAAAAAGAACAGGTGATTGCCAGGAAACAATTTCCACTTCTCTTCGTGCTTGCATTTGCAATCTTCGTGGGTGGACTGGCACTGATCGGTTATTCTATTTTCATCTATGCCGGCGAATATTCACTATTGCAGGCTGCCCCAGAGAATGGTCGCCGGGCGATGGAAAATATGGATATCTTCCAAAAGTTTCTTGCCTTCCTTGGGGTGATAATCAATGGAGGCGGTAGCACCATATATGCCTTTTTTCTTGGAATAGCGATGGTTCTCGGCAGCTTGGTTGGAATGCGCAATGCCTGGTCAAAAATTCTCAATTAATTGAAGATAGACCCTGGCATCCACCGGCGTAGGCATTGAACGAGGTTTCGCCTTCAGTTGGAAAGAGGAAGGCTTTAGCTACAAAGTGGAGATAATTCGTAATAAATTCGGTATTAGATGTGATATTATTAATACAACCATCCGTATAAAATAATTCGGAGGCGATATGAACGAACTTGTGAATCTAGTTGTGAAGAAAACAGGGATTCCTGCCGCCACGGCCCAGACCATAGTCAAATTGGTGATTGATTATCTCAAGAAGAAACTACCTGCTCCAGTTGCCGGACAGATTGATGGTCTCTTAAGCAATGCAGGTACAGGCAAGACAGCCCAAAACGTGATCGGCAATCTGACCTCAAAACTTGGGAAGAAGAAATAGCATAGCTATAAAGGAACAGATCATTCGGCTTTTCACCTGAGTGAATCACTTTTTCATTTTAACTTCTTCTACCTGACCAACATCACTTGATGGTCCGATGCCAGGGGAAATGGTATTAGTGCAGTAATGAGGAGAGAGAAATGAGACTGAATCCACCAAAAAAGATCACCTTCTGGGCCAGCATAGCGATCGCACTGGTCGGTTTTATTCTGTATGCTCTGACTTACGCGGGTGTCTTGGGGATTATCTGGCTTGGCCTGGTTGGTGTCCTCCTCATGGTCGCAGCCTTTGTCTTGCTGGCCATGGGATTGATCCTCAAAGGACTCTAGGCGCAGTTCGGTTTGCCATCCACTTCCTTCCGGATGAGCCGGCAAGAAGCGGATTGTTTTTTTTGGTCGGAGGAGTTACCTAGCCTATATCCTACATCACTTGGTATCGAGAAAATCTTTCAATTCACAACATAATAAGGAGAAAAAGATGAAAATAATTGATATTGAAGGAATTGGACCTGCCTATGCCAAGAAACTGAACAAGGCTGGCATTCGTTCCGTGGAAGCCCTCTTGAAAAAAAGCGCTTCCGCCAAGGCACGCAAGGAAATAGCGGCTACCACTGGCATCGACCAGACCCTGATCCTAGAATGGGCAAACCGGGCCGACCTATACAGGATTAAAGGGATTGGTAGCCAGTATTCAGACCTGCTTGAAAAATCCGGTGTGGATACTGTCGTGGAACTGTCCAAGCGGATTGGCAGCAATCTGTATAAAAAGATGGTCGAGGTCAACCAGGCTAAGAATTGCGTAAATTCAATGCCCGGTCTCAAACATGTCGAGAATTGGATTGCCCAGGCGAAAAAATTACCTCGCATCATTAGCTACTAGAATTTCATTCAATTCTTTCTAGATAAGGAGAGAATCCCTAATGGCGGATAATAGTGCACTTCTTGCCAATATCTTTAACATGGTCACAAATACGCTGGCAGAAAATAGACAATCTTTGAACCAGGCGGACGATCAAAATCATGACCATGGAACCAATATGGTCCAGACGTTTCAAACCATCACGAACGCGATCAATGCGCGTAAGAATGCTCCCGCCAGTGATGCGTTGGCTTATGCAGCCCAGAAGGTCTCCAAGGAATCTCCCAGTGGTTCGGGCCAGTTATATGCCCAGAATCTGGCGAAAGCTGCCAATCAGATGCAAGGCCAGGCTCTGAATCCACAATCTGCCATCCAGATTCTCCAAACTTTGATCGGTGGTGGTCAAGCCCAACCACAGCAAACCGACCAGGCAGCTGGGGGGGACATCCTAGGCTCAATCCTGGGCAGCTTGACGGGTGCTCAGCCCCAGCAGGGAGCTTCTCAGCCGGCTGGCGGTGATCTGCTCGGGGAGCTCCTGGGCGGTTTGACCGGCGGTCAGTTCCAGCAGCAGGCCGCTCAACCGGCCGGTGGCGACTTGCTAGGTTCGATCCTCGGCGGGTTGGCTGGTGGTGGAAATGCACCGGCGAATACCAATCCCAATGCCAATAACGGATTGGATATCGGTGATTTGGTTACTGCCGGCATGACTTACATGCAAGCCAAACAGAGCGGCGGCAGCAATGCCTCGGCTTTAATTCAGGCACTCCTCGCCGGCAGCGGTATGGGCAATACAAATCACCGCACTCAATCCACTCAACTCGTCACCAATACCTTTTTGCAGGCACTGGGAGCACTTACAGGAAAATCTCAATAAATTCGAACAACTTACTTGTATAGTTGATGAGGGGGGTCAGGTCAATCTACATCTTCAAATTTGAACCAGAATTCTGCTTGAAAAGAAGAAGGCGGCCAAGGCTGTCTTCTTTTTTTCATCCCAACACTCGCATTCTGAAATCATTGCATCAAAAGGCATTATATATATTACAATTATTGTGTCATCCGAAAAGCAAACTATGGAGGATCAAAAATGGAAGACTATGAAAAATTAGGTTCCTTTTACCTTGGCCGCGTCTACGATATGGATTTAAACAAAACGAAAGATGAATTACTGTTATACGATTCGAAAGATCTTGTCACCCACGCGGTGTGCGTGGGCATGACCGGCAGCGGGAAAACCGGCCTGTGCATCTCCTTGATTGAAGAAGCCGCCATTGATGGCGTCCCTTCAATTTTGATCGACCCAAAAGGGGATCTGGCAGATTTGATGCTTACATTCCCCAATCTTTCGGGTCAGGATTTCCTCCCCTGGATCAACCTGGATGACGCTCAGCAGAAAGGTATGTCACCGGTGGATTATGCCACCAAGCAAGCCGAGACCTGGAAGAATGGTCTGGCAAGCTGGGGTGAGGACGGTGCCAGGATTCAGCGTTTGCGCGATGCGGCTGACATTTTGATTTATACCCCCGGTAGTAACGCAGGCATCCCGGTCTCTATCCTCAAATCATTTGCCACCCCACCTTCAGCGATTTTAGAAGATGAGGATTTATTGCGGGAACGGATCGGGACGACGGTCACAAGTTTACTTGGATTGGTAGGCATTGACGCTGATCCGGTGCAAAGCCGGGAGCATATTCTTCTTTCTACTATTCTTGATACCGCCTGGAGGCAGGGTCAGGACCTGGACCTTGCCCTGATTATCCAGCAAGTTCAAAAACCTCCAGTCACCAAGATCGGTGTACTTGATCTGGAATCTTTTTACCCTTCCAAGGACCGTTTCGCTTTGGTTCTGGCCCTCAATAACCTGCTTGCTTCCCCCGGTTTCAATGCCTGGCTGCAAGGTATACCATTGGATATCGGCCAGATACTTTATACCCCTGCCGGGAAACCCCGCGTTGCCATTTTCTCGATCAGCCACTTAAGCGACCCGGAGCGCATGTTCTTTGTCTCATTGCTCATGAACCAGGTGCTCGGCTGGATGCGCGGCCAATCAGGGACAACCAGCCTGCGCGCCATCGTTTACATGGATGAGATTTTTGGCTTCCTTCCGCCGATCGCGAATCCTCCATCGAAATTACCCATGCTTACCATGCTGAAACAAGCCCGGGCTTTTGGCGTTGGCATGGTGTTGGCAACCCAGAATCCTGTTGACCTGGACTACAAGGCTCTCAGCAATGCCGGTACGTGGTTCATCGGTCGCTTACAGACCGAAAGAGATAAAGCCCGCCTGCTGGACGGTCTTGACAGTGCCGCCGCCAACTCCGGCGTTCAATTCGACCGGGCGCAAATTGAAAAGATTCTGTCCCGCCTGGGAAGTCGCGTCTTTTTGATGAATAACACCCATGACGACAAGCCAGAAATTTTTCAGACCCGCTGGGCACTTTCATATTTATCCGGGCCGCTGGCCAGGGATCAAATCAAAAAACTCATGGATCCTATTAAAGCCTCGGGATTAATCGGGATGGCGGAGAGCACAGCACCTAAACCTGCCTCTGTCACATCTGCCTTCCCTGTCTCAGCTTCGATGAATACTACTCAACAAGCCTCCCTGCCGCCAGATATATCAAGTTTTTATGTTCCTTGCAGAGGGAGTGCATCCGCAGGGAATAAATTAGTTTATATGCCCAAGATTCTTGGTGCTGCAAAGATCAATTTCTCCGATCCAAAGACAAGAATTGACCTTACGGAATCCAAGGTGTATTTTACTGGCGTAACCGATAATGCCATCCCGGTCACATGGGACAGCGCAGAAGAAATTGATATACCCGCAACAGACCTCGAGAAATCACCGCAGATGAATGCGTCGTTTGCAGAAATTCCGTCAGCGGCCACACAGAGCAAGAACTATGTGATCTGGAATCGCGATTTCAATAATTGGCTCTATGGGACGCAGAAAGTGGAATTATTTGTCAGTCCGAGCCTGAAAGAAGTATCCCAGCCGGGTGAAACCGAAGCCGAATTCCGAATCAGGCTGCAACAAGTCGCCCGGGAACGTCGTGACGAACTGGTCGGCCAGTTGCGGGATAAATACGCCAGCAAAATCGCAATTTTGCAGGAAAGGCTCCGCCGGGCTCAGCAAGCTGTTGACAAGCAAGCCGAACAAGCCAAGCAGGCTAAATTCCAAACAGCGCTTTCTTTTGGCAGTACCATCCTGGGCGCTTTAACCGGCAGGAGAGTAGGCAGTTCCACCATCAGCCGGGCGTCGACCGCCTTTAGAGGTGTCAGCCGGTCGATCGATGAAAGCAAGGATGTCTCCCGCGCCACTGACACAGTAGAGGCCGTGCAACAACAATTGGCCGGATTGCAGGCAGAATTCAATGATGAGACAGCTTCTTTGCAAGCGAAAATTGACCCCGCTACCGAGACATTGGGAACAGTTGTCGTCAAACCAAATAAATCCGATATATTGATTCAACTCGTCTCCCTGGTCTGGATG
This sequence comes from uncultured Chloroflexia bacterium, assembly GCA_963831885.1. Classification (GTDB taxonomy): domain Bacteria; phylum Chloroflexota; class Anaerolineae; order Anaerolineales; family Villigracilaceae; genus UBA877. Next base: position 303,613 of record CAWHSJ010000012.1, read on the forward strand.
CCCTATTGGCAGGATGCGCAGGGTTCCATAACAACAGCCTGGTAGTGCCTCTATTAAATAAATTGGAGCCGGATTCAAATTACCCGATCAGGTATCCCGCCTTTTGAAATAACAAAATTGCCTTCAGCAATTAGCTGAAGGCAATTTTTGATATTTATGAATAGCTTTTGCCGGTCGAAACGGGCTAATCCATCAGATTTGCGGGAACATTCCCACCGTTTTCAGCAAGTTTCTTCATCAAAGCCTTGTGCGTCCAAACATTTCGGGTATAGGAATCACCCATTTCAAACTCTGGGCAGCCAAGTTCTACGGCAAGCTCCTTGATGGCAGCCGGGCTGTGATCCATTCCCAGCAGAGCCATAAAATCATTGATTGAAACTCTCCAGTTGAGTCCTTTGATCGGGCCAGTCTTGGCCAGGTAATCCAAATGAGCCACTAGGTCTTCCTTCGCCATTTCAACAGGTTGGGCAGGAGGAGGCGTAGGAGGAACGACAGTTCCCAAAGGCGGACGACCGGGTATTTCATGAGTTGGCATCACGGGTTGGACACGGGCTGTTGGGGGCGGCACAGGCGGGGTGGTCTTCACCGTTGCAGCTGGCGCAGGTGGGGTTACAGGTGCATCTTTAGGAGGTGCTGGTTTTTTCATGCCCAGCTTTTCGAGAATGGAATCAAATATACTCATAGTGGATCCTTTCTATGAATGAAAAGAGATGGGGAATTGGGAAACGGACGGGTAGGCTAGAATTACATGCCATATAAAGATTATATCATTTATTATAATCATCCATATATTTTTCGTATCGATTAATTTTCCAATAATCTTATCGGTTTTTAAAAAATAATCTAACCAAACCTAATCATGGGTTGGGAACTCCGGCAGGCTTCGAAGGGTATGAGCCGGCCCAATCCGTGATGCTGCAATTGCTCGTCTCTTCGCTCTTCACTTCTACTAGACTGGTACAGCCTCCACTATTACCGGCCGCATCATAAGCCACCACCAGGTATTTGCCTGGAATAAGATAGTTACTGCTCATCGAGTAATAAGTGTCGCCGGGTGCGGTGATCCAATAGGAATAATTGTAAGGCGGTTCCTGTTCATAGGCCACGATCGCCAAGCTCGGCAGCGCCCCATAAGGGTATCCGGAAATTCCTCCTGCGATGGTACCTGGTTTGGGAATCGGCGTTTGAGAAGGCGCTGGAGTCCTTGTTAGCGTTGGAGTCATGGATGGCTCGACAGTGAAGGTTGGGGTGAAAGTGATCGTTGACGCTACCGGTTCTGTCGGTGAAGCCGGGATAGGCGTCTCCGATGGAGGTATAGGTTTATTTTGGCTTATTGCCGTCAATGTCATAGCAACTTTTGCTTCAAAAGCTTCTGTGGGAGTCTCGCTGCTAACTTGCTTATTGGGCATATTACAGGCACAAACCATCGATATCAAGACAATGCTGGAAATTATTGTGAAAACCTTTTTCATAATAGCTCCTCCTGATCAATTTCGATGCTGTACTTATCCCACACGTCTTTCTCTTGTAGACTCGTCTGGAGGCTTTTAAGTTCCAATACCATTTGATGATTATAGCCGGAGGTGGAAAGGTACGTCGATGACCACCCTCTCTTTTCCTTGTGCCCGCCGGCTGTAGAGCAAAGCCGCCTTCATCAGCCAGGCAGTCTGGTTGTGTAATAATGCCTGCCACCATCGGCCCGGGACGAATTCCGGCAGCACAACCGTAGCGAGTTGTCCATCATTATGCTGTTGGTCTGTTACCTCCAGGAATTTCAATAGCGGTGCGACGATTGAGCGATATGGCGATTCAATCACCACCATGGGAATATCTGGCCACCAGGCTTGCCAATCGCTGCGCGCTTTCTCTCCGGCTCCCGGTTCCAACTCCACATAGACCGCAGTGACATCTTTGGATATGGATCTGGCGAAATTTACTGCTCCGACCATGCCGCGATGGATACCCGAGATTGGCACGACCACCCTTAATGCTCCATATGGCTTCATTGAGGGCGGTCCGCCTCCCAGGGAAAGCTCTTTTCGGACCTCCTTATAGTGGCGAAAAATTTTCTGGAACCCCATCACGATCAATGGGATGAGCAACACTGTGATCCAGGCTCCGTCAATGAACTTACTGATGATGACCACTACCAATGTAGTCAAGGTAGCCAGGGCTCCCGCACCATTGATGATCGCTTTAAAGATCCAGTTCTTTCCGCCTTCCTTCCACCAATGGATGACCATCCCGGCCTGCGAAAGTGTGAATGCCAGGAATGCACCGATAGCGAATAATGGGATTAAGGCATGTGTATTTCCGCCAAAGGCCAGGATCAGGATGGCCGTAAAAAAACCCAGGATCATAATACCATTGGTGAAGGCCAGCCGGTCACCCAGGCTGCTTAATTGGCGCGGTAGGAAACCATCCCGCGCCAGGATGGCTGTCAGCCGTGGAAAACCCGCGAAACTTGTATTGGCGGCTACCATCAAGATACCCAGGGTGGCAAATTGAATGACATAATAGAGGAAATTATTATCAAACAGTCGTCTCGCCAGGGCAGATAAGATCGTCTCCTGTGGACCGGCGATAACTCCCAGGAATTGCGTCAGCCCGATGCTGCCAACAAAAAGGATTCCCATTAGAACAGCCATTACCATCAAGGTCTGCCCGGCATTTTTTGATTGAGGCGCCTTGAAGGCCGGAACGCCGTTGCTGATGGCTTCCACCCCTGTTAGAGCCGTACTACCGGTGGAAAAGGTATGCAAGATCAGGAAAAGTGTGAGTGGTTCCACCGGAGCCGGCGCAACCGTTGCCAACTGAGTTGGTCCCTCGACGATCAAACGGATGATACCGTACGCCAGCATGGATAAATAAGCCGCCAGGAATAAATAAACCGGCACCGCCATGATCGTCCCCGCTTCTTGCATGCCGCGCAGATTGATCAAAGTAATGAGCAGCAAGAACCCTAATGCAATGGCTACACGATGTTGGTACAATTCTGGAAAGGCGGAGGCCAATGCTGCCACCCCGGCTGTCAAACTGACCGCCGCGTTCAATAAATAGTCAACCAGCAGCGCTGCAGCAGCCAGCAATCCGGGCAGCGTTCCCAGGTTTGACTTGGCTACAATATATGAGCCTCCACCTGATGGATATCCATGGATGGTCTGGTAATAGGATAGAGCCACCATGACCAACAACGCTGTAATTCCCAAACCAATTGGCCAGGCGTACGATAACCCCATGCTGCCGGCCACGATCATGCCCAAGTATATTTCCTGGTTGGCGTAAGCTATGGACGCGAGCGCATCTGGAGAGAAGGCAGCCAGGGCGCGTATTTTATCTAATTGTTTCTGACCCAATGTCTGCGTAGGCAGTGCCGGACCAATCAGCAGCTCTTTCAATTTGGCAAACATAGTTTATTTCCTCTTAAGCATCGTAGAGATCTTGTTAACTCGTTCATATCCTCTCCCCCTGCTTGAAAATTGCATCGACCCGCTTAGGCAGGAAGGCTTACCATTCTGCATTATCAAGTCATTTCTCCCGTCATGAGGAACGGTGTTTTAGCTCATCTTCATAATAACACGGAAGGGATTCCACCGTTTATGTTGATCCACCTGAATTTAAGGGGAATAGCTACCATTATTTTTACGTTCAATTAACTTTGATTGCTCACTTTTAATTTTTCAGCATAGGTAGCCCTCATATTTTTTGAAATAAGACTATTTAATCCTCTTCCGGCTTTCGCCAATTCTTTCATTTTCTCGACATTTCCCAGCCGGCGCTTCGATAGGCGTACTTTAGTAATCGTGCCCCTATAAATATGAACTCAATATCCTTTCTCAAATATCACTCCCATAGCAACCTATCCTCAGCAAGAAGGCCATTATTTTTCCGTGCTATACTTGCCCAAATTGGAGTATTACCGTGGCCATTACCCAAACAAAACCTTCCCGCTCTCCTGCCCTCGACCGCAGTACTTCCGACCAGTCTTCCCATAAACTGGTCGAATACGCACGAATGGAGAAAACCGCCGTACTTTCCCAGCTGGAAACCTCCGAAAACGGCCTGAGTCCGGTCGAGGTGGAAAAGCGCCTTGAACAGATTGGCCCCAACGAAGTCGCCAAAGAAAAAAAGCGCACCTGGCTGATGCATCTTTGGGACAACATTAAAAATCCATTGGTCATCCTTTTGGTCATACTGGGCATCATCTCATATCTTACCAGCGATATCCGCACCACCGTCATGATCTTGATCATGGTTGTTCTTGGGATTGTCCTGCGCTATGTCCAGGAAAGTCGCGCCGATAAGGCAGCCGAAAAATTGAAGGCCATGGTGAGCACAAAGGTGGATGTGTTCCGGGAAGGTCAGCATAAAGAAATACCTCTGAGTGGTCTGGTACCCGGGGATATTGTCTACCTTTCAGCAGGAGACATGATCCCGGCGGATGTGCGTCTACTCTCAGCCAAGGACTTGTTCATCAATCAGGCTGCCCTCACCGGCGAATCCCTGCCCGTGGAAAAGGTCCCGCTGATCGCAAAAGAAACCGATCAAAATCCGCTGGAAATGGCCAATCTCTGTTTTCTTGGTTCAGATATCGAAAGCGGCACCGGTATGGCCGTTGTCCTCCAGACGGGTGGCAATACTTATTTTGGAGCGCTTGCAAAAAGCATCGTTGGCCGGCGTCCATTAACCAGTTTTGACAAGGGTATCAACCAGTTCACATGGCTGATGATCAGTTTTATGGCGGTTTTGGTTCCCCTGGTTTTTATTTTCAACGGCCTCAGCAAACATAACTGGCTCGATGCCTTCCTCTTCGCCCTAGCAGTGGCTGTCGGCCTCACTCCTGAGATGTTGCCGGCGATCGTCACCGTCAACCTCTCCAAGGGAGCCATTGCGATGTCGAAGAAGAAAGTCATCGTTAAACATCTGGACGCCATCCAAAACTTCGGCGCCATGGACGTACTCTGCACCGATAAGACCGGAACCATTACCCAAGGCAAGATCGTGCTCGAAAAACATCTTGATGTAAAAGGCAATCCCAGCGATCGGGTCCTGCAATACGGTTACATGAATAGCTTTTACCAGACCGGCCTGAAGAATCTATTGGATGAAGCCATCCTGGACCATGGCGATCTGGCTGTTTCCCTTCACCTCGAAAAGACCTTCCATAAAATTGATGAGCTTCCCTTCGATTTTCAGCGGCGGCGTATGTCGGTCATCTTGGAAAACGACCGTAACGAGCATATCCTGATCTGCAAAGGCGCGGTCGAAGAGATCATGCATTTATCCAGCCATGTCGAGATTAACGGCGAGGTACTTGATGTTACCTCAGAGCACGATGAACACCGTAAGAAACGTGTCCGTGAATTAAATTCTGAGGGTTTCCGCGTCATCGCCGTGGCCTATCGGATCTTTTCCGGCACCGACGACACCCCCCATTATTCCACAAAGGACGAATCAGACCTGACTCTGCTCGGCTACCTGGCCTTCCTCGACCCCCCCAAAGAGTCTGCCACTGAAGCCTTGGAACAACTCAAAGACTACAGCGTGGCGGTCAAAATTCTCACGGGCGATAACGAAATCGTTACCGAATACATTTGCAAGCAGGTGGGTCTGCCGGTCGACCGGATCTTGCTCGGTCCGGCTATAGAACCGATGGATGAGGCGGAGCTTGGCAAGGCAGCAGAAACCACCACGGTATTCGCAAAGCTTTCTCCCTCCCATAAGGAGCGTATTATCCGTGCTTTGAGAGCCAAAGGGCATGTTGTCGGCTTCATGGGCGATGGCATTAATGATGCCCCGGCCTTAAAGGCCGCGGATGTTGGAATCTCGGTGGATAGTGCCGTTGATATCGCCAAGGAATCCTCCGATCTCATTTTACTGGAGAACAGCCTGTTGGTCTTGAAAGATGGCGTAAGTGAAGGCCGCCGCGTGTTCGGCAACATCATCAAATACATCAAAATGGCTGCCTCCTCGAATTTCGGGAACATGTTCAGCATGTTGGGCGCCAGCCTGTTCCTCCCCTTCTTACCCATGTTGCCAATCCAGGTCCTTACGAATAATCTGCTCTACGATTTTTCCCAAACCACCATCCCCACTGACGAGGTGGACCCCGAATGGCTGACCCGCCCGCGCAAGTGGGCCATTGGCGACCTGCGTCGTTTCATCCTGTTCATCGGTCCTATCAGTTCCATATTCGACTATCTGACGTTTTTTATAATGATTTTCGTTTTCGGCAGTCTCACCCATGCGGACCTCTTCCACACGGGCTGGTTTGTGGAATCCCTCTTCACCCAAACCCTCATCATCCATGTCATCCGTACCAATAAAATCCCCTTCATACAGAGCCGCGCCTCCAAGGCGCTCATTTTCACTTCATTGGCTATCGTTTTAATTGGAGCCTATCTGCCGTACTCGCCTCTTGCGGGCTACTTAGGCTTCGTTCCTCTTCCGCCCCTCTACTGGCTCTTTCTCTTAGGGATGTTGATAGCCTACGTATTACTTACCCAGTTAATCAAAACCTGGTTTTATCGCAAATATGGCGATTAAAAACATGCCATCAAAGGTCGATCGTCCCTTGAGAGAAAAATGGCAATCGACTTGAAAAGCTTATTATTCAAACATTTCTTGTTAAATTGCGAAATAATAATAATGAATCCTCTCACAAAGGGTTAATTTTCAACCAACTAAAATTGTCGTATGATTGACGAAACTTTGCCGAGGATGAGATAAATAATGACAAAGAAAAATGACCGGATGAAGATCAAAATATGTGAGGATGGCCCTTACACCGTCTATGGTGGGATCCCCATGTCTGAACAAATTCTCCTTCCAGATGAAGAAGGCCTGTCCACCGGATGGCGTGAAGGGAAAAAATATCCTCTTCAGGATGAGTATGACTTATGCCGCTGCGGAAAATCTAAAAACAAACCTTATTGCGACGGCGCTCATAATGACTTCCCTTTTGACGGTACCGAGACTGCCAGCCGAGAACCATTTGAATCTCTTGCAGAACCAAAAACGGCAGGCCCTGAATTGGTCCTTACCGATGTGCCTGTTTTTTGTGCCCTGGCCCGTTTTTGCGACAGGGCCGGCGGCGCCTGGGATAACACCCGTGCATCGGATGATCCTAACTCAAAGAAAATCGCTCTTCAGGAGGTGGGCGACTGCCCTGCCGGACGACTGGTTCTGCAAGATAAAAACGGGAAGCGGATCGAACCCGAATTTGATCCCTCCATCGGCCTTGTGATAGATCCGGTTGAGGATGTGCCCGGCCCTATCTGGGTTCGTGCTGGTATCCCCATCGAATCATCTGATGGGTATATCTATGAAGTCCGTAATCGCGTAACTCTTTGCCGCTGCGGACAATCCAATAACAAACCCTTCTGTGATGGCCGTCACACCGAATTGGAAGAATAACGATCTCCCCCTATTCCAAATAATCTTAGCAGGGGCGGTTATCTAGATCCGCCCATTGCTTTATTGAGAAATAAAGTACAAAGGTCTGCAAATTCTGAAAGATTTTAAGGCCTCGGTGGAAAGGATCCCGCAGGCGCATACCAGTCGCCCGGATCGATACCTGTGGCCATATTTCCGGCTGTGATCTCAACGGGGATCAGCGAATGGTCGTCACAGCCGGCTTGAAGGCCGCAGGGCACCATTTGAGAATAACCCGCAGATAAAGAATCCCCAATTATGTAAGAGACGATATAGTACGTCCCACCTGGAACGTCAATCTGATATTCAGATTGGTTTTCCCCCGTATCAATATAGTAATAAACGCTCAAATCGTTTACGTCATAAGCGAACACTCGTTGTGGCGGAATGAATTCACTCGGATAACTTAAATGCCCACTGATGGTTCCGTACTGTATCGATTGCGTCTCGGTCATCTCGGGCAGGACCGCCTCCACAGTAGGCGTTTCTGTGTCCGCTGCCAGGGTCCCAAGAGGAGTCGGCATGTCTGTGGCTACTTGCAGGACCCTGTGCAAGAGTAGGCGACTGCGTAACCTGGATCCTGCCTGGCAAACTACATGCCATAACAGTTAACAGAAGGACAAATATGGGAATGAAATATTTACACTGGCGCATGGTCTGCCTCCTCGCTAAGTTGTCATTTATCTCATCAATCTTCTTGCATGCCTGGCAAAGCCAGCAAGACATTCAGCAGCCTATCCTGCCAATCCGCCTCTCTTCCAAACGTGCACCAGTAAGCATTCTTTCCCCCACGTATACCCGCGCCCAAATCTCGCAACCGCTTTGGCTCCGTCCCCTCGGGAGGTGCCGGGTACCTCAAAACGATCTGTCCGTTCTCCATCCCGACTGAGACCAGCCCGGCCTTCTCCGCCCGCATCTTGACTCGCATCTGATAGAAAAGGTTGGTAACCATATCAGGCAAATGACCAAAGCGATCGGTGAATTCCTCTGTCAGTGCTTCCAGAGCTGCCTCATCTGTTAGGTCCGCCAGACGCCGGTAAAGTCGCAGGCGCAGATCCGAGTCGGCAATATAGTCGGCCGGGATTCCGATAGCAAGAGGTAAATCCACATTCACTGGCAATCCCATCGGCTGAAGACTTTCCAGGTTAGCGGATTTCAGGTCCACCTTCCAGCCTTCAAGCTTGCCAGTCGAGCGGATTTGTTTGACGGCGCCTGCCAGCAAGCGTGTATATAGGTGAAAACCCACCGAGGCGATCAAACCCGACTGCCGGTTACCCAATAATTCACCTGCCCCGCGCATTTCCAGATCACGCATGGCAATTGAATAGCCCGCCCCAAGCTGCGAATTCTCCGCGATTACCTCCAGCCGTTCCTGACCTTCCGGCGTTGGGTTGAGTTTCCGGTGTCGGAAAAAATAAGCGTAAGCCCGAGCCGCGCCACGCCCTACCCGTCCGCGTAACTGGTAGAGTTGCGCCAAGCCAAAAGCATCTGCACGGTCGACTATGAGCGTATTCGCATTGGGAATATCCAGGCCGGATTCGATGATGGTCGTGCAAAGCAGGATGTCTATATCCCCGGCATTGAAACGATGCATCACACTGGCCAGGTCGTTCTCCGGCATTTGCCCATGCGCGATAGCAATGTGCGCTTCCGGAACCAATTGCTCCAGGTGCATCCGCATGGCCTCAATCGTCTGGACCCGGTTATGAACAAAGAAGATTTGCCCGCCGCGTTCCAATTCCCTCAGGATGGCCTGGCGCGCTAATTTTGGTGAATATGGCCCGATATGTGTAACGATCGGCAGCCTCTCTTCTGGAGGCGTATTCAGGTTGGAGATATCGCGGACTCCAGTTAATGCCATATAAAGAGTACGTGGGATTGGAGTGGCAGTCAGTGTCAGCACATCCACTTCGGTGCGCAGTTTCTTCAGATGCTCCTTGTGCGTTACACCGAAACGTTGCTCTTCGTCGATAATAACCAGGCCCAGGTCCTTGAATTGAACATCCGCTGAAATCAGCCGGTGTGTTCCAATAACGATATCCACAGCACCTTGCGCCAGCCCGTAGAGGATTTGGCCTTGTTCCCGAGGTGTGCGGAATCTGGAGAGCATCTCCACCGCCACCGGAAAAGCTGATAATCTCTGCTTGAATGTATCGTAATGCTGCTGAGCCAGTACGGTAGTCGGAACTAATACCGCCACCTGCCGCCCATCCATAACGGCTTTAAAAGCCGCCCGCAGAGCGACCTCTGTTTTCCCGTATCCTACATCTCCGCATAACAAACGATCCATCGGCCGGGGAGTTTCCATGTCCCGCTTGATATCAACCAATGCCTTTACCTGATCATCCGTCTCTACATAGGGAAAACTGGATTCCAGTTCGCCCTGCCAGGCGGTATCCGGAGAGAAGGCAAATCCCTCAGCGACCTGACGGCGGGCATAAAGGTCAAGCAAATCTTTGGCCACTTCCTGCACCGCTTCCCGCACCCGGCGCTTGGTCTCCGGCCATTCCTGTGTGCCAAGGTTTCCAGGGGAGGGTGGTGACCCATCCGGTCCAATGTAACGGGTCAGCCGGTCGGCCTGATGAATAGGTACATATACCTGGTCGCCATTTTTATATTCGACGCATAAGAACTCGCGCGCCAGGCCCTCGAGCGTACGCTGGACGAGCCCCATATAGTGACCTACGCCGTAATCTACGTGGACAACCCAATCACCGGGATGCAAGTCCGAGTAAGCCGCCTCGGGAGTTTCAGCCCCAGGTCTGGGTCTTTGGCGAGGTTGAGGCCGTTCCCATCCAAATATTTCCGAGTCGGTGATCAGATAATGCTTGACCGACTGGTCTCGATCCGGGACATTTGATACAAGCGACCAACCTTCCGAAAGGGAGGCGTCGATAAACTCGATGGCCGGCTTGTGATGATCGGCTGCTTCCTGATCCGCCTCTACTGCCCGTTCCATCCATAATTCCTCCAGCCTGGAGGATTGCCGAGAAACAATGACAACGGGATTATCACCAGCGGAGATCTTGCCCAGATATTCTATAAACGGTTTAAGCCGCCCGCCAAAACGTTCGATTTGCCCAAACTGAGCCGACAATGTCTCACCCGGAGTAAGTTCACTTCCTTTTTCATCCGCAGTAGAACGTCCCAATTCCAGGGAGCTTTCATCCTCAAGGATGTCATTCAATTCTGACCAAGAAATATAGGGCACCGGAAAATCTTCATTCAACGTTCCTTCCGCGATCGACTCGGATCGCAGCTTTACCGCCTGCTCTTCAATTTCGGAAACTGCGCTTTCCAGAATGCTCAGGTCATCCACCAGGATCTGAGCATTCTGTGGCAGGTAATCCAGCAGACTGGAAGGGTTCGGATGTAAAACCGGGATGTTAAATTCGGAATAGGGTGTTTCCTGATCGAATAATTCATCGTTGGGGAGAAGAAATTCCCGGGCGGGTGTGACAAGAACAGACTCTAATTTCTCCACGGTCCTCTGAGAACCGGGTTCGAAGCGCCGGATGGTGTCGATCTCATCTCCGAAGAAATCCAGCCTGACCGGGTCGGGTTCAGATGGTGGCCAGACGTCCAGCAATCCACCTCGATGGGAAAACTGACCCGCTTCGAGGACGGTATCCGCAGGTTGGTAACCCATGCAGACCCAGCTGTTTAGAAGCGCACCCGGCGGGATGCTTTGTCCGGCCTTGAGCAGTCGACTTGCTTTCAGGAAATCCCTGCGCGGCAAAGTCCTGGTCATCAGGGCCCGCGCAGAAGTAATAATGACAGGTGGTGTGTTCGGTTTCTCCGCAAATGGCAAATGATATATGGAAAGGGCCGTTAGCGCCTGCAGGCGCTCCCTCCGGGTGGTTGTCCCCCAGGCCGCCTCTTCATAGAACAATGGGTTCGGCTCGGAAAAAATAAAACGTGTGGCTTCCGGCAACCAGAATGCCAGCTCATCATGCAATTGAAGCGCGTGATCAGCTCGATCCGTCACCAGCAGGATGGGCTGGTTCATGTCCTTGTGCAAAGCCGCCAGCACCGGCAGCCGCGCAGCTCGCGGCAAAGCCAGGCCAGGCTGTGACTGGCGGGATTTCCGCGCATTTAGCAACGCTTGATAGGCAGGTAGAATTCTTATTTGATTAAGTAGATCCATTATTTTAATCAAGAGGTTGAACTGTCATTGATTTGGTTAAGTAATGATGCCATTGAATTTATTCATGGCCATATCCAAGCCTTCGGAAACAAAGGTTAACACCGCCTCCGTAGCTCGCTCAAGGGTCTCGCTTATCAACGGCATTTCACCGTTAGAAAAATCCTGCAGCACAAAATCTGGACCTGCCATCCGGCCGGGCGGCCGGCCAATTCCCATTCGCAAGCGCGGAAACTCATCTGTACCAAATCTCTCCAGGATGGACTCCATACCTTTTTGTCCTGCCGAACCGCCGTCAGGCCGGATTCGAATCGTACCGGGAGGCAAATCCAAGTCATCATGGGCAACCAGCATTTTGTTCAAAGGGATTTTATAAAAATGAACCAACCCTTGAACAGATTGACCGGATAGATTCATAAAGGTTTGCGGTTTGGCAAGGATGATTTTATGCTCAGCATAGATCGCATTCGCAATCAGGGCTCTGGATTGGAGACGGGTGAAGCGCGCATCCAGCTTGACCGCCAGCCGGTCAATCAGCATGAAACCAAGGTTGTGCCGGTTTTCCCGGTATTCGCGGCCAGGATTCCCCAGGCCAATGATCAGGTAAGTTTCCATCATCTTTATTTCCGCCTCAGCCACAGGTAGAAGCCAATAATAATGAGCAGTATGATTGCTGCTATTCCTCCATAAGCAATGCTGACGGAAACATCCGCGGGCGTTAATATTGCCTGATTGGGAGGAAGCATGGTCGGCGTCGGGAAAGGCGTGGGTGTTAGAGTGATGGTTGGCTTCGGAGTCGCTCGTACTGCTGTTGGAGCCGGTGTCGGGGTTTCAATGGAGGTGTAATTTCGCACACGCAGATTTGGCGTTGTAACATCCCGAAAAGTGCCATCGCTTAAATAGACCCTCAACCGTAGAATGTAATTCCCATCCGTGATGGTAGTAGTGTCCCAGTTTGTAAGTGTTCCATTGAGAACCGGTTGATTGACAGTTGCGATCAAAAACCAGGTCCCGGTAGTGTCTCCAGCATAAGCAAAAGCAACCTCAGAGTAGAGCCGTCCCGCCAACTGATCGGATCCGTTGATTGGAATGATCCCCTGCAGAGCATCACCGGTCTGCGGCGACACTATTTGAGGTCCCGAATCAGCCTGCGCGCCAACATGTCTGATATTCAAACCTAATATCAGAGAAACAGCGAAGAAGAGTCTAATCAGTCGAATCATCCGGCCCTTCCAATTCGTAACAGGTAAGTTTAACACGAAGGCGAACCCGGGTCAACAGCCGGACCGATATTTAGACCATTAATTCATTTTGGGAGATTTTCTCGTAAAAAGCTCATCAATCTTTATTCCCCTACTTTTTTTTCTCTAAACAGATTATAGAAATATTGCGATTTTTCCCTCATTACGCTTGTAAATCACGGAGGCCCACTCAGGGTATCCCTAACTGGCAATGTGTCATTAATTGATAATCAGGATGATCGGATACTAATTTCCAGTATTTATTTGAATATGGCGTTCCCACTAAGCAATTGGAGAGCTTTAATTGCCGTACTATTCTCCTGCATCCCTGCCAATCTTAACATCTGGATTCCACGAAGGTAAGTAACCGGTACTGGAATAGCTGTCACGAATAGCCGCCCCCAACTGGCATTGCCACCCAATTGTATGCACGTTTGAAAAGTTACCTGACCCGTGCCTTTGTAATGTAATGCAAATAACTCTTGCGTATTAAGAATCTTGTTCGTACTCAAATCCTTGTAATTGCCTTTTTGGCTCTTGGCTTGAAGCACCTGATAACGGGAGAAGCGCTTGACTACAAAATATTCCACCTGGCCATTCCCGAAAACAATCCGTATTTCCTGGCCAATGGTTAAACTTGAAAAGGATGCACCTGCCAGCGTGTTATGCGCCAACAGTCCGACGACATTGTATTGAGCCGCGGGACCGAATTGAGTAACGACTCCTATAGTCTCTGAAACAAAGCCGGGATCATTCGCTGCTTGTTGGATCACGGGAAATGCCAGTACACCCGGCGCATAAACCCCGCGGATCACATCCGCCTGACCATCCACCACTGCTGTAACAAAATCCGGGAACGGTGTCAATCCGTTCCCTTCCACCGCCTGGATCGGCCATTGAGGTACAGCCAGGTAGATGAGAATGGCAATAAATGCCACAGCTTTGATAGGTCGATGTTTATTCATTGGGGTGGTATTTTCTCATTATAGGTAACCATGGAAAGAATAATATTGTGCAAAATGTCCCTTATCTGGCTAACATTTGTCAGGTAGTGTCTGCCCCATCTTAAAAAAACACCGAATGGCTAATAATTTGAAGTAAAATCGTCCAGACAATCGTCCGCTCTCCCGGAGGTGCAATGCCAAATAATCGGAATGTGTTCGAATCCAGTGAAGCCCTGACTTTTGATGATGTGCTGGTTGTTCCCGCCTACAGCGAAGTACTTCCTGTCGATACAGACGTTACATCTTGCTTGACTGCTGACATTCGGTTAAATATTCCTCTTCTTTCTGCGGCGATGGATACGGTCAGCGAGGCTCGGCTTGCCATTGCCCTCGCCCGAGAAGGGGGCATCGGTATCATCCACCGGAATATGTCGCCCGAGCAGCAGGCAACCGAGGTTGATAAGGTCAAGCGCTCGCAATCCGGGATGATCACAGATCCAATTACCCTTCTTCCTGAAGCCACCCTTCAACAAGCCGAAGATATCATGTCCACGTATAAAATCAGCGGCGTTCCGATTGTCGATATGGAAAATCGGCTTGTAGGCATCCTGACAAACCGGGATATTCGCTTCATTGAACCGTCTGACTTTGGCCAACCGGTAAGTAAGTTTATGACGCCTCAACCTCTCGTGACCGCGCCGGTAGGAATTTCCAGGGAAGATGCCAAAGCCATTCTCCAGAAACATCGTATTGAAAAACTCTTATTGGTGGACGATGCGGGTTGTCTCAAAGGGTTATTGACCGTCAAGGATATTCAGAAAGAGCGTGAATATCCCAGCGCAGCTCATGATGATCGGGACCGGCTGCTGGTTGGAGCCGCTATTGGAGTCGGGGCGGACCTTGAAACGCGCGCCGGACTTCTTTGTGATGCAGGCATTGACGTGGTTGTCATCGACACAGCTCATGGCCATACGAAAGGTGTCCTGAACGCCATTCATCGAGTCCATAAGAATTGGCCCAATCTCCCCGTCATTGCCGGGAATGTTGTTACTGCTGATGGCACAAAAGCCCTTATTGAAGCAGGTGCGGCTGCCGTTAAAGTAGGCGTCGGTGCGGGATCCATCTGCACCACCCGAGTTGTCGCTGGGTCAGGTATGCCGCAATTATCTGCGATCTATAATTGCGCCCAGGCTGCTCACCCGTTCAACGTCCCGGTAATTGCTGACGGTGGGATCAAATTCAGTGGTGATATCGTGAAAGCCATCGTTGCAGGGGCTGATTCGGTTATGCTCGGCAGTTTGATGGCCGGTCTGGAAGAATCGCCCGGTGAAGTGGTGCTACTTGAAGGGCGCCGGTTCAAGGAATATAGAGGTATGGGCAGCATGGGCGCCTTACAAGGGTATGGGCGGGACAGGTATGGAACTGGCCAGACCGTTTCAGACGGTAATGAAGGTGGCGGAAGCGGCAAGCTGGTCCCTGAGGGGATTGAAGGTCGTGTGCCTTTTAAAGGTTCCTTGCACGATTTTGTCTACCAGCTTGTCGGAGGCTTGCGCTCCGGCATGGGTTACGCCGGCGCAAGATCGCTGGAGGACTTGCGAACCAAAGCTGCATTGGTCCGCATTACCAACGCGGGCTTGATTGAAAGCCACCCTCATGATGTAATTATCACCAAAGAAGCGCCAAATTACCAATTGACTCAGGATTGATCCCATCAAATTTATTTACTTGAATAGGCTCCGGTGTGGCAGACAGTCCAGCAAATAGATCTCAAAAACAAAGTTGGTCAGGACGAATTGTTAACGCGTTTTCTTTTATTGCTGTAATAATCTGTCTGGGATTATGGATTACTGCTTTTATTTTGCTAAAGGACAGTCTCTTCGCTGGAATCGCGTCGGGAAATGTCCTCACCAATTTAACTTGCATAATCTTCTTCGGAGGTTTGGCATCGGCAATCTTTCTGGGTATGTTGGCAGGCAATATCCTTCGCAGGTTCTTCTGGCGATCAATGGCCGGAAACCAGAAAAAAGAACAATTGTGAGAAAAGAGTTCCACAATTCTTAAGTTTCCCTTATAATTGAGCCATTCTATTTTTATTCAAATTCCGGAGACATTGAATGAGTCAAACTCGTAGCGAACAGATGGTTAACCGCCTACGTTCCATGCAATCCGCCGCACCGGATATTGAAGCCTCAGCTATTGTTTCTGTCGATGGATTAATTATGGCCTCGGCGCTTCCTGCCGATGTTGAGGAAGATCGTGTCTCAGCCATGTCTGCTGCCATGCTCAGCCTGGGCGAACGTATCGCTGGAGAATTGGGGCGCGGCGGACTTGAGCAGGTCTACATCAAAGGGGACGCAGGTTTTATCGTTCTTACCTCCGTCGGTAACGAGGCGGTATTAACCACTCTTGCCCGCCAGGAGGCAAAGCTTGGACTTATTTTCCTGGAAATGCGCCGGGCCGCAGAGGACCTGGTCAAGTTGGTAGGATGAAACCAAACAAAAAGAAACAACATCCTGATCAAACGTCAACCCGCGTGGGGAGGACGCCACTCAATGGCCCTCCCCACGCCCTTTATTTTTCCTCATCATCGCGCCTCGCTTTTCAGGATATGCGCCTGGAATGTGAGGATGGATAAATGAGAGGCTAAGAGGAGTCTATGCCTACAAAGTATATATTTTTCACCGGAGGAGTGGTCAGCTCGGTCGGAAAAGGGGTCACCGCTGCTGCCACCGGCCTGTTGCTAAAGTCACGTGGTTTCAAAGTGACTGCCCAAAAACTGGATCCTTATATAAATGTGGACCCCGGCACCATGTCGCCATACCAGCACGGAGAAGTATATGTGCTGGATGATGGCGCCGAAACGGACCTGGACCTTGGTCACTATGAACGCTTCGTGGATATTCGTCTCGGTCATTCCAGCAACTTTACCACCGGCCAGGTTTACGCTGAGGTGATCAGCAAGGAACGCCACGGCGATTACCTGGGTGGTACCATTCAGGTAATCCCACACATAACCAACGAGATCAAGCGCCGTATCGGCCTGGTCGGCAAAGAGAGCGGAGCTGAGATCATTTTGATTGAAGTAGGCGGAACGGTCGGTGATATTGAATCACAACCTTTTCTTGAAGCACTACGCCAGTTGCGTAACGAGGTAGGGCGTGAAAATACATTTTTTGTTCATGTTACTTGGCTTCCAATCATTGGCGCCACGCAGGAGCTGAAGACCAAACCTACTCAGCACTCTGTTGCCGCTCTCCGTTCGATCGGTATCTCGCCTAACATGATCATCGCCCGCTCCGACCATCCCATTGAAGATGATCTTTGTGACAAGATCGCATTATTCTGCGATGTGGATAAGCGCGCGGTCGTCCCCATGGTCACCGCTCAAGTGCTATACGAAGTGCCGCTCATACTCGAAAAAGCCGGTGTGGGAGATTATCTCGTGGAAAAACTAGGCCTGCAGGCAAGAGTTACTCCCGACTGGCGTCCATGGAAAAAACTGGTGGAAGAAGTTAAAAAACCAAAACCCACGATTAAGATCGCCCTGGTTGGTAAGTATGTCGAGCTTAAAGATGCTTATATGTCTGTGCGCGAAGCCGTCAAACATGCTGCCCTCTCTCAAGGCGTGGAGGCGGAAATCTTATGGGTACATTCAGCTGATCTCGAAAAGAACAAAGGCTGGGAATTGGTCCGGCAGGCTGACGCCATAATCGTTCCTGGAGGCTTTGGGACAAGGGGTACTGAGGGCAAGGTCATGGCAGCCAAATACGCCCGCGAAAATAAAATCCCCTATCTGGGCCTGTGCCTGGGGATGCAGTTGATGTGTGTCGAATTCGCCCGCAATGTCCTGGGACACGAAGATGCCAATTCAACAGAATTCGACCGGGCGACTGAATATCCGGTGATTGACCTGATGGTCGAACAACGTGCCATCACAGACATGGGCGGAACAATGCGTCTCGGTTTGTATCCCTGTGTGTTGCAGCCAGGAACCAAGGCTGCCGAGGCATATGCTGAAGAGAGAGTTGATGAACGTCATCGCCATCGCTGGGAATTCAACAATACATTTAGGGAAGAATTCGAAAAAGCCGGAATGGTTTTTTCAGGTATTTCGCCGGATGGGACACTGGTGGAAATTTCGGAAATAAAGGATCATCCTTATATGATCGGCAGCCAGTTTCACCCAGAATTTCTCTCGCGACCTATGCGGCCGCATCCATTATTTGCGGGCCTTCTAAAGGCTGCTGCTACGAAAGCAGGTATAAAGCCAAAAAAGTGAGTTATACTTCCTTCTTTGGATACAAACCTTGAAACTGGAGAATAATTATGGACACAACGATTGAACTTATCACCGGGCAGGAAATTCTTGATTCGCGCGGCAACCCGACTGTCGAAGTTGAAGTGGTTCTGGCCGACGGATCATGGGGTCGCGCCGCGGTACCCTCTGGAGCTTCCACAGGCATCCACGAAGCCCTCGAACTGCGGGATGGCGATAAAAAACGCTATGGCGGTAAAGGCGTGCTCAAAGCCGTCGCCGCCGTCAATGAGCAGATCTCTGACGAGTTATATGGGTGGGATGCCACCGATCAAAAAGCGATTGACAGTAAAATGATCACATTGGATGGCACGCCCAATAAATCCAAGTTCGGAGCCAATGCCATCCTGGGCGTCAGTCTTGCTGTAGCAAAAGCGGCTGCTGCATCTCTCGGTTTACCGCTCTATCGTTACATTGGCGGTGTGTATGCGCATTTATTGCCTGTACCGATGATGAATATTTTGAATGGCGGCGCCCATACCGCCTGGCAATCCACGGATGCACAGGAATTCATGGTGATGCCTTTTGGCGCATCCACCTTTGCCGAAGGCCTGCGCTGGGGGGCAGAGATATACCATGCCCTTAAGTCGGTCTTAAAAGATAAAGGCTATGTTACCCTGGTAGGTGACGAGGGTGGCTATGCTCCTGCACTCAAAGCCAATAATGAAGCCGTGGAAGTTATTCTGGAAGCCATTGCCAAGGCCGGTTTCAAGGCTGGTCGGGGTGAACAGGTAGCCATTGCCCTTGATCCGGCTGCGTCTGAACTCTATGACGAGGAGTCCAAGACATATAACCTCCGTAAGGAAGGGAAGAAACTGACTGGTCCACAAATGGTGGAATTCTGGGCCAAGTGGGTTAAAGATTACCCCATTGTTTCCATTGAAGACGGCCTGGCCCAGGACGATTGGGAATCCTGGATCTTGATGACAGAACAACTGGGCAGCAAGATCCAAATTGTAGGCGACGACTTGCTCGTTACCAACCCGGACCGTGTTCGCCGGGCCATTAAAGAAAAAGCCGCGAATGCCTTGCTGGTGAAACTCAACCAGATCGGTTCGCTCACTGAGACTATCGATGCAGTCGAGACCTGTCAAAGGGCCGGCTGGCGGGCGGTCACCTCCCACCGCTCAGGTGAGACAGAAGACAGCACGATCGCTGATCTGGCGGTAGCCTTGAATATGGGCCAGATCAAGACGGGTGCCCCCGCCCGGTCAGACCGTGTGGCCAAGTACAATCAGCTGCTGCGTATCGAGACCGAATTGGGTGATACCGCCAGATATGCTGGCTGGTCAGCGATAAATCGCTAGAATTAACAGTCGTCATTAAGTAAAGAGCCGGAGGAGATAAAGCCTCCAGCTCTTTATTTTTAAAAAGGTTTGTTAATTAACTTGACAAATTGACCTGTAATGCTTATCATTATTGTAAGTTTCCATTGAAATCAGCCAATTTATACCTAGCCAAAGACTTTAATTGTCCGGAATTTATCAGTGAGCAACTTCTTGACTTTTACTTCAATTCAGAATGTAAAGAACCTTAACAAATTTGCTGTTTTGGATTTGATTCGCTTTACTCCTGGGGGTATTCCTCGCGTTGAGATCGCTCACAGGATGAACTTAAGCCGGGCTGCTGTAACTGCCATTGTCAATGATTTACTCGCCACAGGCATCGTACGGGAGGCTGAGAGCCGGATAGTTCATAGCGGTCGCCCACCCATCGTCTTAGAAGTCAATCCAGAAAGAGGATATGTAGTCGGGGTTGATTTCGGGGCGACGCACCTCAACTTGCTGGTCGCAGACCTGTCATCCCGGATTCTCGAGGAAATCGAATACGCAATAGATATCCAGAGGGGACCGGAAGCCTGCCTGGCCGATGCCGATATGCATGTGCGGGAATTATTAGCAAAAGCTGGGATCGGTTTACAAGATGTCCTGGCCTTTGGAGTAGATGTTCCGGGGCCTATTGTTTCCGAGGCCGGGATGGTGGTCGCACCCCCCATCATGCCTGGTTGGGACCGTTACCCAATTCGGGATCGGCTGGAAAAAATGTGGGGGCGCCAGGTTTCCATTAACAATGATGCAGAAATGGGCGTCCTGGGTGAATGGGCTTCTGGAGCCGGGCGCGGAGAACGGGATTTGGTTTTCATCAAGGTTGGAACGGGCATCGGTGCAGGATTGCTAATAGATGGACAGATCTATCGCGGGGTTACCGGCTCTGCAGGTGAAATAGGTCACCTTACCATTGATGAAAACGGCCCGCTTTGTGCGTGCGGAAACCATGGGTGTTTGGAGGCCATTGCAGGTGGTCGGGCAATTGCCCAGCAAGCCCAACAGGCGGTTCAAAGAGGTGAACGTACGAGTTTATCCAATTTCCATCCGGTCGAATCGATCACTGCCCGCGAGGTTGGCGCGGCTGCACGCCGAGGCGATCTCCTCTCACAACAGATATTGACGCGCGCGGGTACTCATATTGGCATTGCCATCGCAGGTCTCGTCAATATGTTCAATCCGGGTATGATCATTATTGGGGGAGGCGTAGCACAGAACGGTGACATCATATTGGAACCCATCCGCCAGGCGGTTCAGCGGCGCAGCCTGCCAGCCGCCACAAGGATAGTTCGCATTACCACGTCTATGCTGGGGCGTCGTTCATCAAGCATGGGTGCCGTGATCCAAGCTATAACTATTGCGCTCCGACATGTTGCAGAAAGAAAGGAGGTGATACCAGCTGCAAAGACTCTTAAAAAGAGTCTGGTAAAAACAGAAACCTAAATCCAAAATCGTTGACTACTTGTTTATGCAAGTGCCCAATATTTTCAACCACTAATCAAGGAGAAAGGGAAGTTATGAAACGCTCACTGTTCGTTCTGTTCAGCCTTATGGTTGCCGCAACAATGCTCCTGGCCGCATGCGGCCCGACAGCTACTACAGCAGCTCCCGCAACCGCCGCACCTGCTACCGCTGCACCAGCTACTGCTGCTCCGGCCACCGCCGCACCAGCTACTGCTGCTCCGGCCACCGTCGGTGCTCCTGTCGAAGTCACCTTCTGGCATGCCTATGGGACCGGCTCCGCTGAAGAAACAGCCCTGACGGCCATTCTTGCCCAGGCTGCGATTGATATGCCTCAGTATAAGATCAATGTGCTGCAGGTCCCCTTTAATGACATCTATAACAAGTACCGCACCGATGTCGCCGCTGGTGGCGGTCCTGATATGTTCGTTGCCCCGAACGACTCCCTGGGTGACGATGCCCGTGCCGGCCTGGTTGCCGATATCACCGATTTGGCCAAAGGCAAGCTGGGCGATTATGCACCCCTCTCCGTTGAAGGCATGACTGTTGAAGGAAAGCTCTACGGCATTCCGGAATCGTTGAAAGCTCTGGCATTCTGGTATGACAAGTCCAAGCTGGCTACTCCTCCGGCGACCACCGATGAACTCAAAAAACTCATGGAAGGTGGCACGCCCATCTCCATCAGCTTTGGCTGCTACCACTCGTGGGGCTTCTTCAGCGACTTCGGCGGTCAGATCTTTGACAGCAATTGGAAAGTAGTTGCAGACAGCCAGGGCATGATCGATGCCATGACCTATTTGAACAGCCTCTACCAGATTGCCAAGAAAAATGGCTGGCCGAAAACCGATAGCGATGGTCTCGCCCCCTTCACCGAAGGCAAGACGGTTGCTATTACCAATGGCAACTGGGCCATGGGCGATTACCAGAAAGCTCTTGGCGATAATCTCGCCGTTGCTCCGCTGCCAGCCGGCCCCAAAGGCCCCGCCTCGCCTCTCTTGGGCGTTGATGGCTATATGATCAACCCGAACAGCCAGAATCAAGCCGCTGCCATTGACGTTGCTCTGTACCTTTCCGGCAAGTCGGCTGAGGCCGAAATGATGAAGGCTGGTCATGTGCCCGCCATTACCACGGCCGATGTCACCAACCCATTGCTCAAGAGCCTTGTGGAGATCTTCAAGAATGGTTTTGTCCGCCCACAGGTCAAACAGCTGGGCCTTTATTGGTCCAACTTCTGCGGTGATAGCTCGGTCTACGAGAAAGGTGTCGACCCGGCAACCTGGCTCAAAGATGCTACCGCGGCTGCAAATAAGTAAGGCAACTCCTCAAAGATAGATGTAAGTTACTAGAAGGAAGGTAAAGGTGAGCAGGGTTCCCCTGTTCACCTTTACCGAAGGAATTATAATTATTATAGACATTCATTTTTTTATAAGCGGAGGCATCTATGGCTACTGCTACGCTGCATGTCAAGAATAGACGGGCTTTATTCGGTCGCGCCGTCCTTCCATACTTGTATCTGGCTCCTGCCATGATAGTGATGGGTGTGATCACGTTTTATCCTCTGGTCTATCAATTCATTATTTCATTCTCTGATTTTTCGACCAAGGATCTATTGCTCGGATTAAATTCCCCTAAATTGAATTGGATTGGCTTAAAAAACTATATTGACATTTTCACCGGCGGCTTGCCGGTGCAGGATTTTCAATTCTTTAGGGTGCTCACCTATAATTTCTGGTGGGCCATTACCAATGTCATGGTTCATGTGCCTGCAGGCGTTCTTATAGCAGTCCTGTTAAATATCAATGGGGTTTGGTTCAAACGCTTCTATCGAGCCATCTATGTTCTACCGGTGGTCATACCGCCACTCGTGGTTGCGACCGTCTGGCGTAATATCTTCGATGAGCAATATGGCGCTATGAATCAATTACTGACCACCATCACCCATCTTTTCGGATCGGCTGATCCGGTCCGAATTCGCTGGCTTTTTGAGTATAAGCCACCCATCCCATGGTTGCTGCCTAATTCGCCCCTACCCCTGGCCTATTACGCCATGATGATCGCCAATTTCTGGTTGGGCTGGCCATTCATGTGCCTCGTTGCCACAGGCGCCCTTCAGAGCATACCCAGGGAATTATATGAAGCCGCCGACATAGACGGCGCTTCGGGTTGGGATCAATTTTGGAACATTACCGTGCCCTTACTGCGGCCTGCGATGATACCCGCGGCCGTATATGGCTTTACGTTGTCCTTCAACCTGTTCAATTTTGTCTACTTCATGACCGGAGGTGGCCCAGCTCGTTCCACCGAAATATTGGTGACGTTCGTCTTTGATCTGGTCCGTAACTTGCGCCTGTATGGCGCGGCGGGTGCCTTCTCAATGATCATCCTGGTCGTTGCCTTGGTCGTGTTCCTCATTACAAACCGCATTACCCATGCAACGGCAAGCTATTCGGAGGCGTGACATGGCAGCTGAAACTCGCACTATTAAACAAAAGAATTTCCTCGTCCGCTTTTTTACGATGGATACATCCGGGGGCAAAGGCATTGGGCGGAGATTGCCCCTGTGGAGGCAACTGGGTATCCAATTGCTTTGCCTGTTGATATTCGCCGAAGTGATGTTCCCGCTCATGTATGTCATCACCATGTCATTGAGTTCCAAAGCAGAACGTCCATCTGCTTTGCAGATATTCCCCACCGAACTCTCAACGGTAGCGTTCAAACAAGTGTTGGATCGCCCGACTGCCAATCCGGTCACCTTCCTCGTGTTGCTGCGAAACAGTTTCGTGTTGTCTTTTGGCGTGGGCCTGGTTGCATTGTTAATTGCAGTGTCGGCAGCCTATGCCTTCTCCCGCTTCCATTTCTCTCTCCGGCAAGTCCTCATGATCCTGATTTTTATCCCCCTGCTGATGCCGGCTGTCGGTCTGGCCACGCCACTGTTCTTACTATTGAATAGTGTCCGTTTCGTGAATTGCGGTGGAGGTGTCTCGGCCCTGCTTCCAATAACCCATTGCGCAGCCGGAGTGACCGGTAAATTGATTTTCAACCTGCGTGACTCGCTTTTAGGGGTCGGAATCGCCATGATCTCGGGCGCATTGCCATTTGCTGTTTGGAACCTGAAAGGGTACCTCGATACGATACCGAAGGAATTGGAGGAAGCCGGCAAAATTGACGGCGCAGATGAAAACCAGATCTTCACGAAGATCGTTCTACCCCTGGCAGTACCCCAACTGGCAGTTACTTTCTTCCTTGGTTTCCTCGGCTTTTGGCAGGAGTTTACTCTGCCGTGGTTGTTCCTGACCAAACCGACCGATTATACCCTTTCGATGACCCTCTACAACATGGTCGGGCAATATGCCACTTCCATCCCCTGGAATCGCTTTGCCGCCATGGCCATCATCGTTGCCCTTCCGGTCTCCGTGATTTATATTGCCCTGCAAAAACAGATTGTGGGCGGCCTGACGGCCGGCGGTGTGAAAGGCTAATGATCAAAGGCGGCCTTTGGGCCGCCTTTTTGATTCCCGAGTGAAAATGAAACGCCTATCCTTCCTATTGCTCATTTCAGTATTCCTGACATCTTGTGTGCCTGCCGCTACTTCTTCCGCGCTGCCGATATCTACATCCACAGTTCCATCTGCAACTTCCTCGCCCACGACAACGCCGGTACCACAGAATTGGTGGGACAAGGCGGTTTTCTATGAAATCTTTGTTCGCAGTTTCTTCGACAGCAACGGGAACGGCGTCGGAGATTTCAACGGCATCACCGAGAAGTTGGATTATCTGAAGAACCTGGGCATCAATGCCATTTGGCTTATGCCCATTCACCCATCCCCAACCTATCACGGGTATGATGTAATCGATTATTTTAAAGTCAATCCCGACTACGGGACAATGGATGATTTTAAACGCCTGCTGTCAGAGGCACATAAACGAGACATCAGGATCATTATCGATCTGGTACTAAATCACACCTCCAGTCAGAATCCCTGGTTCGTCGACGCGAACGCCAATCCACAATCTCCATATCGCAACTGGTTTATCTGGTCTGAAACTGATCCGGGCTATTCTGGTCCCCTTGGCCAGGCCTGGCATCCCGGTCTTCATGGCTTTTATTATGGGATCTTTGGGGGCAATATGCCTGACTTGAATTACAAGAACCCGGATGTAACCACCATGATGGAAAAGATTGTTCACTTTTGGCTGGATGATATCGGCATAGACGGATTCCGCCTTGACGCGGTCAAATACCTGGTAGAAGAGGGTCAAAAACAGGAAAATACAAAATCCACCCATGATTGGCTCAAGAACTTTTATTTAGCCTATAAAGCCGATAAAGCTGACGCTTACACGGTCGGTGAAGTCTTCGGCGCCGGAGCGTTTATTGCCAAAACCTACACCGGAAATCAGATGGATGAGATCTTCAGCTTTGAGCTGGCAAGCGGATTCGTGAACAGCGCTGCCGGGGAAGCAAATTCAGGCGTAAATAGCGGATTTCAATTTACTTTAAAGGATATGCCTGAGGGTCCCTATGGAACCTTCTTAACTAATCATGACCAGAACCGGGTAATGAGTGTGCTTAATGGAAATGTAGAAAAAGCGAAGGTTGCGGCTGCTTTATTGCTGACCTCGCCGGGCACACCTTTTATTTATTATGGCGAAGAAATCGGGATGGAAGGTCAAAAACCGGATGAGCAGATCCGGCGCCCAATGCAGTGGACAGCGGGAATAAATGCCGGCTTCACCACAGGTACACCCTGGGAAGCTCTCGACCCCGATTATTCGGTATCGAATGTTGCCAGTGAATTATCCGATCCGAATTCTTTACTTTCTTATTATCAGACACTACTCGCATTACGCAGCCGTTATCCAGCTCTGCATGAACCCGGGACTGAATTACTTTCTTCGAACAATCGCGGTATCTTTGCGGTACTGAGGCACAGCCAGAACGAAAACATACTCGTCATGGTGAACCTGACCAAGACTCCCATTAGCGATTACAATTTAATAATCAAAGATACCTCTCTTCAAGATGGCTCATACCATCTTAGCTCTTTATTGGGCGCTGAAAAGCCGGTTGACCTGAATATTGCAGGGGGTTCAAACAATAATTACACACCTGTGCCTGAACTAACTCCGTATAGCGCACATGTTTTTCTGATCGAACCATAAGAGCAAATCCTAATCCTTATCAACGTAAAATGGCGAAGTATCCTTGAAAAACCTTTCTCGATATAAACCATTCCTTTTTATTTTCCTGGCGCTCGTTATGGGTGCCTTTGCATGGATGCTGCGCTCTCGCGCGGTGTCCAATCTCCCGATTGATTATGATGAAGATGACTATATACGCGCGGGGCAACAATTTGCTGCATTGATCCGCGAAGGTGACTGGGGCGGTTTCACCCAAACAAATTACCGCCCCGAGCACCCACCATTGGCCAAGATGATATATGGAGTAAGCCTCCTCACAACCCCTGAAAAAACTCTCCTTCCCGACCTGTCGTCCTCAGCGGATCCGAACAAGTACATCCCAAGGGCCTTGCTGCGGGCTGGGCGTACCACCTCTGCCGTTTTTGGCACCCTGGAAGTGTTGGCACTTTCTTTGATTAATCCCCTGGCAGGAATATTCCTGAGCCTGCACACCACCACAATCAAATACACCTCCGAAGCCATGCTCGAAGCGGTTCCGGCATTTACCAGTCTGGTGGCGATCCTTTGTTATGTCCGCGGGAAACGTAAATTTAGTACTCACAATCCCTTCAGGAAAATTAATGGCTGGTTGATCTTTTCAGCGATATTCCTGGGGTTAACCGCTGCATCAAAATATATTTATTGTGTTGCAGGGATTGCAATTCTCTTCGATTGGGTCATCATCAGCCGTCAAAATGACGATTGGAAGCATTTCTTTCCTCAGGCGGCCTTGTGGGGATTACTGGCATTAGTGACCTTTTTTGCTGCTGATCCCTATCTGTGGCCTTCCCCCATCGCAAGGCTGCAATCATCCGTGTTGTTCAATGCAGGTTACTCGACCGGCAGCCATGTTCAAGAGGCTGGCTTCCCGGTCTGGCAACCATTCGTCTGGCTGTCTCGCTCTGTACCTTGGCCTGGAGATCAGCCTGCTTTTTTGATCAGCATCGATACTCTGATTCTCCTATTGGCATTATTTGGTCTGGGCCGCCTTTGGCATCAGGAGCGTGTTTACGGGATTTGGCTTGGAATTTCCATCCTTTTTCTTTTGATCTGGCCGACCAAGTGGCCGCAATATATTCTGATCATAACCGCCCCTCTTTCCCTGGCAGCCGCGGATGGACTGGCTGTACTGGTGGCCCAGCCTTTCCAGGATTGGTGGGCAAAATTTAAAAAGAGAAGAAGGCATCAAACTACCCACCACGTCAAAGATATTCGCCGCGCCTTGCCCTGGCTGATTCCCGGCGTGATTGCCTTTGCCTTTTTGACCCTGATACCATTGATCTTCCAATTCGGTATATCAATGACGGATTTTAGTTCTGCCTCCATCCGGGATGGATTTCATGGCGGCATCCTCCGTGAAATATGGGGGGGGCTGACCGGGCAAATTCCGGTTTCATTGGACCCCGGCCTGTCGAATCAGGTGAATTATATCGGCTTGCATGCCTATCCAGCGCTAATGGATTACCTTGCCGGCAACAACACGCTATTCTACAACGTTATGTGGACCGTGGTGTCTGTCTTTTTGCAGACTACCCTGGGATTAGGCGTCGCCTTATTGTTATGGCAAAAGGGGGCTCGTTTTGGCAAGTTTTGGCAAACGCTATTCATTCTTCCCTGGGCCATACCAGAGTTTATCGGTGCTTTGATGTGGTCTAATGTCTTTGCCCCTGAAAGGGGCTGGCTCGCCCTGGCGGTTCAAAAATTTGGTCCCAAAATACCATTTGGGTTCTTCTCAGGGTGGGAAAATAGCCTCAATCTGACGCTGCTGGTCTTGCTCATACCGGCAGTTTGGTATGGTTTCCCTTTCATGATGCTGGCATCACGAGCGGGTTTGAAAATGGTACCCACAGATGTTTTCGATGCAGCGGCCATTGATGGCGCCAATTCCTGGCAGACCTTTCAATTTGTGATCTGGCCTTTGCTCTTTCCTTTGTTTGTGCCCGCCATTATCGTCCGCAGTATTTTTGCTTTCAATCAATTTTACCTATTTCAGGCCTTCTTTGGTCCATCCGGGTCAATTACATTGGCAAACCAATCTTACAACATCTTCCATGATGGACAGTATTTTATCTCGGCTGTCATAAATATCATCACGGTAATCTTGCTGATTGGGTTTGTCATTGTTCTGAACCGCTGGAGTAAAGCTTCCGAAGGAGTAAGTTATGCGTAAAATACCTTTTTGGAGGCAATTATTTACCCAATTGGCCCTTTGCGTGGTCGGTTTGTTCGTCATTCTTCCGATCTGGGGCATGTCCAGGTTGGCCTTTGATGGCTCGCTTCATGGCCGGCCAACCGACTTTCTTTTTTTCCCAAAACAGTTTTCCTTGGTGGCATTTCTAAAAATATTCGATCGACCTTACTCATCGGTGCAATTTATTTCTCTCCTGAAGAATAGCTTGATTGTCTCATTCGGCGCGGCGCTCATAGCCATCGTACTAGGCGCCAGCCTGGCTTATGCTTTTGCCCGATTCCGCTTCCCAGGACGCCGGTCCGGACTTTTCATCTTATTACTGACAGCGATCCTGCCGCCGGTCGCATTTATGATTCCGCTTTACGTTTTTCTTAGCCTGCTGGGAATCCGCGCAACCTTATTGGGATTGACAATTGTCTACGCGGTATTTGCCATGCCTTTTTGCATCTGGAATATGCGCGCCGCTTTCCAGGCTGTCTCAAAAGACCTGGAAGAAGCCGCTTTTCTCGATGGGGCAGATAATCTTACCGCTTTTGGCTATGTAACCTTGCCTCTTGCCCTGCCATCCATCGCTGTTGCCGGGTTGATCGCTTTTTTAATGGCATATTCGGAATTCGCCATTGGATTCTTTTTTGTAGAGAAGCCAAGCACCGTAACTCTGGCAATGGCCGTGTATTCGATGGTACAAACACAATACAATAGTGGGGCCCAGCCCTGGAGTTATTTGGGTTCGATGGCCTTGATCATGTCTATCCCTGTTGTGATCATTTTCATCATCCTGCAGCGCACCTTGTTGGAACGGATGCTTTTCGGAAATGTCGGTGAATAAGATACAGAGGCTCAAATGAAAATCGTCTCCCGCAGTAATTGCTTTTTGATCGCTCTCTTATTAACCATTTCTGTATTCATAATTCCAGCTGTATCCCCTGTCCACGCCGCTGATGACACTCCGCCTCCCAAGACCGTTACGGTTCCTGGCACGCTGCAATCAGAACTGGGTTGTTCCGCCGATTGGATGCCGGATTGTACCAAAACAGCTCTTACATACGATGCTGAAGATGACGTCTGGCAGGGTGCATTTCAGGTAACACCAAATAACGACCAGGATAAAAAAGGTCCTCGCTATAAGGTCGCCCTGAATGGTACCTGGGATGTAAATTATGGTCAAAAGGCCACTGTCGGCGGCGCCGATATCCCCCTTGTTGTGGATAAACCCACATTGGTCAAGTTCTATTTTGATAATAAAACTCATTGGGCTACCGATAACTTCAATACTCTCATTGTGGTTGCAATAGGTGACTTTCAAACGCAGCTCGGCTGTAAAAAGAATGAAGACGCCGGTTGCCTGCGCTCCTGGCTGGAAGACCCGGAAGGGAGCGGCACTTTTGCCTTTGTTACTCGTTCCATCAAAAAGGGAACTTATCATGCCGCCCTGGCAGCTGGTGAAGATCCTAATACCGCTCTCGGGGACTCACAGTCGTTCACTGTTGCCTCCGATGGTGATGAAATCTATTTTGGATATGATATGGTGAAAAAACAACTCGTTATCAGTACCTCCGGCGCCCCCAAGGGCAGCCTCGCCAAACTCCAGGCCCATTGGGTCAATCAGGATACACTGCTTTGGAATATCGTTGGTTCTCCGAAATATTCCTATTCACTCTACTATTCGCTCAATGCGTCTCTGGCATTAACCTCAGATGGCGTGGCAGGAGGAACTGAAATCCCCCTCACATACAGCAAGACCGGACCAGGCGGGGATGTTTTTCAACGGAATCCATATCTTGGTGGTTATACGGCCTTTAAAATATCTGCATCCGATTTCGATAAGATTCCGGAGGCCGTCAAGAGCCAATTGGCGCTGGTGGCGCGCGATGAACAAGGCAAAGTTGTTGGCGCGACCGGTGTTCAGATTCCAGGAGTATTGGATGCGCTTTATAACTACACAGGTCCTCTCGGAATAACCTTCGACGGGGATATCCCCAGCATGCGTCTGTGGGCGCCGACCGCCAGGTCTGTGACTTTACATTTATACTCAGATTCCACGACACAAGCCGACGAGACATTTCCGCTGGCCTGGGACAATAAAACCGGCGTGTGGAGCCTGGCCGGTTCCCCTACCTGGAGGAATAAATATTACCTATACGAAGTCAGCGTATTTGTTGCTTCAACCGGAAAAATCGAGACAAATCTTGTCACAGATCCATATTCTTTTAGCCTCTCCACCAACAGCCATCGCAGCCAAATCGTGGATTTGAATGACCCGGCCTTAAAATCGTCAGATTGGGATACTTTACAAAAACCGTCCCTGGCCGCCCCCGAAGATATCGTTCTGTATGAACTGCACATTCGCGATTTCAGCATTCACGATCAGACCGTTCCCGCGGATTTGCGCGGTACTTACAAGGCTTTTACGATAAAAAACTCAAATGGGATGAAACATCTGGCTGCTCTTGCGCAAGCCGGCCTGACCCATATTCATCTCCTTCCCGCTTTCGATATTGCCAGCGTAAATGAGGACAAAAGTACCTGGCAGACGGTGGATGAAGCTCTCCTTTCTACTTACCCTCCTGATTCCGACCAGCAAGTAAACGCAGTGAATGCGATCAAAGGGACGGATGGATTTAATTGGGGTTACGATCCTTACCACTACACCGTTCCGGAAGGCAGTTATGCCACCGAACCAAATGGTTCCACTCGCATCCTGGAATTTCGCGATATGGTTCAGTCGTTGAACCAGGTTGGCTTGCGCGTGGTGATGGATGTCGTCTATAACCACACCTCCGAAAGCGGGCAAAATCCCAGGTCAGTGCTTGATAAAATCGTTCCCGGCTATTACTATCGTCTCAACACGGATGGGAAAGTCGAAAAAAGCACCTGCTGCGAAGATACAGCTACTGAACATGCCATGATGGAAAAATTAATGGTCGATTCGGTCGTCACCTGGGCAACCCAGTATAAAGTCGACGGTTTCCGCTTCGATTTGATGGGTTTCCATATGCTCAGCAATATGAAAGCAGTCCGTGCGGCACTGGATGGCCTCACCATCGATAAAAATGGTGTGGATGGAAAGTCGATCTATATCTACGGGGAGGGTTGGGACTTTGGTGAAGTTGCCAATAACGCCCGCGGGGTCAATGCGACCCAACTCAATATCGGTGGAACTGGCATCGGCGTGTTCAACGACCGCCTCCGTGATGGTGTACGAGGTGGTAATCCCTTCAGCGATCCACGTACCCAGGGTTTCAGCACCGGTTTGTTCATCGATCCCAATTCGGCCGAGACGCGGGACCCTTCAGCCCAAAAATCACAGCTACTGGATTATAGCGATTGGATCCGAATCGGGTTAGCAGGCAACTTACGGGATTACAAACTCGTCCGCGCCGATGGCAATCTTGTGGATGGGGCTCATATCCTCTACAACGGTTCCTCCGCCGGCTATACCCTTGACCCTCAGGAAAATATCATTTATGTCTCGGCGCATGACAACGACACGATTTTCGATGCTATCCAGGTCAAGGCTCCGGTCAATTCACCTCTTGCCGACCGGATCCGGATGAACAATTTGGCCTTGAGTATCCCCATGCTCAGCCAGGGTGTTCCATTCTTCCATGCAGGTGATGATATTTTGCGCTCAAAATCACTGGACAATAATTCCTATGATTCCGGGGATTGGTTTAATAAACTGGATTGGACCTATACCTCGGATAACTGGGGCGCTGGGCTCCCTGGCCAGCCGCGCGATCGCTGGGATATTTTCCGCCCTCTGCTTGCAAATCCTGCGTTAAAACCCACTCAAAAGGATATTGTAAATACATCGGCGATTTTCCGTGAATTTCTTCAGATCCGCAAGAGTTCACCTCTTTTCCGCTTGCAGACTTCCGATCAAATCCAACGGTCACTTACCTTCTTGAATGTTGGCCCAGATCAAACTCCCGGTCTTATCGTAATGCGGCTGAGTAATATCGATCACCTTGATCCGGTCTTCGGCGAGATCGTTGTCCTCTTCAATGCAGGAATCGATTCAATCACTTTTAAGGATAATTCTTTGATCGGCAAGACTTATACACTCCACCCTGTCCAACAAAAATCCATCGACCCGATTGTCCGCTCTTCTACTTTCGATGGCGCTACCGGCGTTTTCAATATTCCCGGACGTACAACTGCGGTCTTCGTTATGGAGAACTCGCTTCAACCCACCTCCCAACCTACGGCCGCCTTCACCTTGACAGCGATACCGGCGTTTACGGCTCTGCCAACCCTGACAACTGGTCAGAATCCTGGCCCATCCATTCCTGGCACTTTATTGGTTCTAGGTGCTGCAGTAGTGATCGCAGCTGCCATTATCGTGATCCTGTTCTTGGTCCGAAAACGCCTGCCAAAATAAGAATTAAACCTGGCTGTACCCTAAAAAGCATCTAAATATTCACGAAAAGTACTCCGTCAAAATAACGACGGATTACTTTTTTTAATGATTAATAGGATCCCATAAACAATCGAAATGGTTAATCCCACCACGGACAGGATGATGCCGAGAATGGCTACCTTGCGATTTTCAGATTTCCTTCCAAAAATTCCAAATAGAATGCCTACAATGCCGACAATTACGCCACAGGCTGGGATCAGCCCGGCGCAGAGGCTGAGAAAACCAAAAAGGGCCGCCAACATTGCCATTATTTTATTTCGGCGTTCTTCGGGGTCCAACCTGACGTAATCGGGTTCCATCGGGATCTCCAATCTTTTGATTATCTCAAGATGCCAAGGAGAATTCTTCGTGTTTGGTTATCTTTGGGATAAACTTGGCAAATAAAATCGTCGCAACTATCCGTCCGATCGCCGAGCATGCAAATATTACCTGATATCCCCACTTCGTAACCACCCAGGCCCCCAGCGCAGCTCCAATTGCCAGAGCCAAAGTGACCAGGATTTGATAAATTGCAGAATAGCGCGCTCGCTGAGCCTCAGGTGTCAAAGACAGCAGGAAATTGAACGAAACCAGGCCGAATGCTCCCCAGACCATCCCGCCAAAGGAATTCAGGATAATTACTTGCCAGAAATGAGTGATGAAGACCCATGCAGCCGGCAAGATTGGGATCAGGATCATGCTGATCAACATGACCCGACGTGTCCCTAAACGGTCCGAAAGCCTCCCAATCCGCCTTTGAACAACCAACCCCGCCACCGTTGAGACAATGCTGGTAACTCCCACCATCGTCGCTGAAAATTTTAAATTCTGGACCATGTACACATTGAAAAAAGGCCCTGCGATATTAAGTGAGAAATTCCACACTACCATTACAAGTGTAAGGGCCACAAATACAGGGTGGCTTTTTATATCGTTCAAGACACGTTTTAAAGAATTAGTTCCCTCTACTGGGATTGGTGCGGTCCCGCGTGGGTCCCGCAGCCGACTGAAACTGAAAGTTGAAAAAGCTCCCAGGGCAAAAGCCAGTCCAAGCGCAATTTGGTATCCGTGCGGAGATCCCACCCTGGTGATTAGTTCACCAACCAGGAAAATCGTTACCATGCCCGCAATTCCCATTATAAAATTACGGGAACCAAAATACCGGCCTCGCCCTTCCATTGGTACGATCTCTCCGGTGACCGACATCCAGGCAGGGAAGGAGAGATTCCCATTGATATCCCGCACAATAGAAAGTGCAATAGCCGCCAGGATCAACGCCTGACCTCCGAGAAAAAAAGGTAATAATGCCAGGATAATAAGAACTAAACGGGCAAGACCGCCTCCAAAAATGATGGTTATTTGTTTCCGATGGCCGAACCTTTCTACCAGGAAAGCACCGGGTAGCAAGACCAAAGCAATGGTCAGGCTCGATAAAGAACTCATCAACCCGATTTGTGTCCTGGTGGCGCCTAACGCAAGGATATACAGCACAAGGTAAGTGATGACGATGTTATCGCTGGCGGATGCAAATAGGCCATCGAAGAAGAACCAGGAAAGGTTGTGCTTGATCTGGGTAGGCAACCCGATTGCCCATTCCCCTCCCCAGGTGAACTGTCGGAGAGCGCGGCGTGTCCGTGCGAGAAAAACTGCTAGGGAAGAATGCTGCATGAGAGTTAAATCTGTTCGAAATAAGGCATATCCACGACAAAGACCGTGGCGCGATGTTCAGGCCCATCTGAAGGACAGCATATTTTTCGAAGTATCATAATTACACTTTCGACTTTATCATCATCTAACCCGGATATCATGGTCACATTTCCATGGCGAAGGAAACCCCCCGTACTTGCCACGCGGGTAACCCGGTGACCGTTATCCACCAGGCCTTGAAGGACATTATCGCCATCTATATCACGCACAATCATAAACATCAGCTTCATATTTGCCTCGCTCAGAGTTGATTGAACCGGCAACAGTCACTGTGCATACATTTACTCCACCCGGTCGAGCTTTGAGCATGAGCAAATTCATCTATTCGACCAGAAATAGACCCTTGGTGGGTAAAATTTGTTAATACGAATGAGTTCAAGAGTATTTGTACCTTCCGAAACTAAACGCCAAGTATATCATTCTTGAAAGGGCCTGCTTCCAAAACTTGCGGTAAAATAAAACTCACTATGTAGAATAAGGAGGCCATCCATTGACCCAAGCAAATGACATCGGTCGATTCCGTTCTAACTTGCAAAAAGAGATTGACGGCGCCGAGCTCTATCGTTCACTGGCTGAAATCGAATCCAAACCAGAACTCGCTAGTGTCTATCATCGTCTGGCGGAAAGCGAAGAGAAGCACGCATCAGTGTGGGAAAAAAGATTGGTAGAAGCAGGAGTCAAGATCTCGTCGCCTCGACCTTCGTGGCGCGCCAAGACGATGAGATTCCTGGCGAAACGCTTTGGGAGTCAATTCGTTCTTACGACGATTGTAGGAAATGAAACTGCCGATAGCCGTGCATATGATTCCCAACCTGAAGCAGTAACTGACACGGGTCATATGTCGGCAGATGAAAAATCCCATGCTCGCCTGATGGCTGCTGCTTCAGGGCGGTTATCTGGAATTATGGGGAGTGAGATTGCTCAATTGGAGGGCCGCCATCGGGCCACTGGTGGCAATGCCTTGCGGGCAGCGGTGTTGGGTGCCAACGATGGCCTGGTATCGGTGCTTAGCCTTATCATGGGCGCAGCCGGGGCCAACCTGCCCGGTCACGGTGTATTGATCACCGGGGTTGCCGGACTCCTCGCAGGAGCCGGTTCCATGGCTCTGGGCGAATGGCTTTCAGTGCAAAGCTCGCGTGAACTCTACCAGAACCAGATCCGGATCGAATCTGAGGAGATCGAACGCGCACCTCTTGATGAGCAGGAAGAACTCGCGCTCATTTATCAATCCAAGGGAATGCCTGAAGAACGTGCCCGCGAGCTGGCCAGCATCCAGATGCAAGCAGATAAAAGCGCCATCCTCGATACTTTGTCAAGGGAAGAACTGGGCATCGATCCCAAAGAGCTGGGTGGATCTGCTTGGGAGGCAGCCATTACATCTTTCTTCCTGTTTTCAATTGGCGCCATAATCCCCCTTTTCCCGTATTTCTTTTTGCAAGGGAATCCTGCCATCATCATCAGCTTGATTCTTGGAGCATTTGCCCTCTTCCTGACCGGCGCAGCCATCACCTTGATGACCGGTAAGAACGTATGGTTATCGGGCCTGCGACAGGTATCAATTGGGTTATTCGCAGCCGCATTGGTCTTTGGCGTCGGCAAACTAATCGGGGTTTCAACCGGCGGGTAAAGAGCCGGATACTTGCCCTCCTGCCATTACCTCCCATCAAAGATATGGAAAAATAATATATATGAGTACTCCCTATTGGGTTCAAGACGCCATCTTCTATCAGATCTTTCCTGACCGTTTTGCCAACGGAGACCGCAAAAACGATCCGCCTAATGTCCAGGACTGGGGCTCACCTCCCACCAATTGGGGATTTCAGGGTGGCGACTTGCGTGGCATTCTTCAGCATTTTGACTACCTGCTAGGATTGGGGATAAATGCAATTTATCTGAATCCGATTTTCGCAGCCACTGCCAACCATCGCTACAATACCAGCGATTATTTTCAAATTGACACCAGACTCGGTACGCTGGACGACTTCCACGCCCTGGTCGAAACAGCCCATCGCAATAATATCCGCATCATCCTGGATGGCGTGTTTAATCATTGCGGACGTGGTTTTTTCGCATTCGTGGATGTCCTGGAAGCTGATGAAAATTCTGCCTATAAGGACTGGTTCCACATCAAGCATCTTCCACTGGATGCTTATGGTGATGGCGAGCCGCTCAATTACGCCGGCTGGTGGAACCATAAGTCACTCCCTAAATTTAATACAGATACTCCAGCAGTACGGAAATATATATTCGATGTCGCCCGTTACTGGATAGAACAAGGCGCCGACGGTTGGAGGCTGGATGTACCCAATGAAATTAACGATGACGCCTTCTGGGAGGAATTCCGCCATGTGGTGAAATCTGCTAACCGGGATGCCTATTTGGTCGGCGAAATCTGGGATATAAACCCACGCTGGGCAAACGACACGCATTTTGATGGATTGATGAATTACCCCATCCGGGACGCGTTGATCCCCCTTTTGCAAGGTCGGGAAAACGTCCTTCAGTTCAATGAACGGGTGGAAAGATTCTTCAAGGCCTATAAACGCGAAAATATTTACGCCATGTATCTCCCGCTCAGCTCCCATGATACCGAGCGGATTAAGACACTGATGAGAAATGACCTCGCTAAGACCAAATTGGCCTACCTGTTCCAAATGGCCTTTCCTGGAGCTCCGGCGATATATTATGGCGATGAGATCGGCATGGAAGGCGAAAGGGATCCAGATTGCCGGCGGGCGTTCCCGTGGAGGGAGAGCAATTGGAACCAGGAACTCAGCCAGTGGATCAGGCGGCTTATTGCGATTCGAAAAAAGAACCCCATCTTGCGCCATGGAGAATACACCCGTGTGGTTGCAAATAATGACTTATACGCCTTCGCCCGCACCCTTGGCGAAGAGACCATCCTCATGGCCATGAATGTTTCGGGTCAGGCCCGCCGGATCTCAGTCCCTTGTACTAAGTTGAAATGGGGGGAGAACCATATGGCCCAAAATTTACTGGATGGACAAAAATATTCAGTTTCAGGTGGCAGGTTAAAAATTGACTTGCCTGCCTGGAGCGGAATTTGGGTTGAATAAAAGAAACTTGCGAAGGTTTATAGCCTTCGCAAGTTTCTTAATTCCACACCTGCTTTACCAGCTCGGGTAAAACCTCGCCCGATTTCCCTTGAATAAAATAATCCACTCTTCCTGTCAGAGGAGTTTCTTCCGGGTTGATCTCTACCACGAGTGCCCCAGATTGTTTCGCCACCAGCGGCAGGGAGGCTGCCGGCTGGACCAGCGCCGAAGTGCCGATGGAGAAAAAAACCTGGCTGGTCCGTGCCGCTTCCATGGCACCTTCCAGCTCCGATCGCGGCAGCATCTCTCCAAACCAGACCACATCCGGGCGTAATTTTGACCCGCATTGTGGACAGAGCGGAACTGTGCCCGGTTCATCCTCCCATTCGGTAAAAACACCACAACCATGGGTGCAGCGCACGCGGGTGATGTTGCCGTGTAATTCGATAACACTTTCGCTGCCGGCGCGTTGGTGCAAGCCGTCAACATTCTGAGTGATGAGTTTAAAATGCTGAACATGCCGGCCCATTTCAGCCAGGGCTATATGACCTGGGTTCGGCTGTACCTCTCCAGCTTTCAGGCGACGCATGGCATAGAATTCCCACACCAGGTTCGGGTTGCGTTCAAAAGCTTCCGGTGTAGCCAGGTCTTCCGGGCGATACTGAGTCCATAAAGGCCTTTCTGATTCCGAGGAAATATCATCCACCTTATCACGGAAAGTACGCAAACCCGATTCCTGGGATACGCCTGCTCCGGTTAAAACAGCCAGACGGGATGATGCCCGTATGGTTGTTATCAGGTCAACAGGGATCTTCATTTTTTTACCCAACAACGTTCAATAAAATAACCTTCCTAAAACCATTCTTCTAGGAGTTTATACAGCCTCTGGCTGGTTATGGCGTAGGTGATGGCGTTTCAGACGGGGCGGCGGTATTTTCCAGCGTTGGTGTCATGGTAGAGGTGGAGGTCGGGGTGGGAGAGGCAGCGCCGACATTGATCACCACAGTCAAAATTTTTCCAAAAGGCTGGTTCTTATCGTCAAACATTCTCCAGTAGCCGCTCAATGTGCCGGTCTTGTTGGGGACTTTTAATACAACGGAGAGATCGATCTGCTGGCCGGCTGCAACTGCGGCGGGTACCGCCACAGCCTTGCCGCTCATAGCCTCGCCATAAGAAAAGACAAGTTTAAAACTGGTGGTCCACGTACAAGTTCCCGAATTTTGTACACGCCAGGTTTTAGTGAACTCCTGTCCGACGGCAAGCGTCGTCCCATCCGGAATGGTGACATCGGAAATATAAGCTAGATTGGCGCAGCCCCCTGGAGTTGGTGGGATGGAAGTATTGGTAGGAAGTGGAGTTGAGACAGTGGGTGAAAATTCAGGTGTGTTTGTGATCGTGGGGATCGGCGTGATGGTGGGGGCATTTTCAGTAATTTGAGCAATGACTGTCTGTGCGACAGAGGTGGATAGCTCTTCAATACTCACAGTGGGAGTGGCGGTCGCCTTTCCAGCCGAGCCGCCACAGGCGCTTAAAACCAATGCGCCTAGAACTACAAGCGTGGCTATATAAATTGATTGTCTATTCATTTTTCCTCTCATCAAAAATGTGGCAGGGATCAATTTCTCCCTTTGCCCTATCATGGTGAAATCGGACCTAATAGTCCGGTTTAGGCTTGCTGATAGGTTTTTTTATGTCCAGGCGGCTATTATTACACAAAAATGGCTGCTGCGCTACGTCTCAGAATCCGTCTAGAACGGATGTAATACCCCCGGATGTGGAGTGCGGACCTTATAGTCCGCACTCCTAATGAACATGACTACACGACCGGAGATAAATAGGCTGCAAAAACCCACGATCCATTATCAAGGAGTGCCCACTCTCCTTGAATTTCGGTCACATGAACCTGGGCATTCTTGTACAATTTGCCAACGACATCATTTTCGGTGCCCGGACCATTACGCGCGTTCACGGCAGGCACATTGACAAAGTACATAGCCGTCTCTTTTGGAATAACGGGAGGCGGTACCACAGGAGCTATGGGGCCAACGGGTGTCAGATATGGCCCCCAGGCCCAAGAGTCTCCTCCTTCCAGGTGGGCCCATTGGTCCTGAATTCGATCCACATGGACGGTTGTATTCTTGGTCAACCAGCCGACGATATTATATGCAGTACCAGGGCCGCTCCGAACGTTCAATGCCGGCACATTGACGTAATATTCTGGCGCACCTTCCGGAGGCACATCTGGACCGGGGTTATCGGGCGGCTTGGGTGGTACATGTCCTGCAGAAATCACATTTAAAAATTCCTCGGAAAACATACTTACATCTGTCGGCATGGGATGGTTGGCAGCATCGTATATGCCGGGGAGGCGGAAGACATCTCCGGTAAATTGATGTCCGAATACCCATTCTTCTTTAGCGCCGGGGGGGAAGAGCACGGGATAATTGGGAAGCCATTCTTTCTTGAGCGCTTCCCAGGTGCAATTGATGGAGGTTTTCGCCTGCCTTCCGTAATGCGCCACCCATAGTGGGTATAGTGCCAGCCATTCTTTAACAGGAGGCGCCCAGGTGGTGACAAAACCATAGTTGGAGTAAATTCCGGACTGTGGGTAAAGGTTATGCAGGATATAAGCAAACAGGCGATTATGTTGATTGATATTATCTGCAGAGGCACGCGGCACTGCACTGTAAGGGATCTCGTTTTTGCGAGCTGCAAGCCAGGCTTGCCAATTTGTCCACCACTGCTCCTGGTCGGCCCAAATGAACTTGACCGGCAGCCCCGTCGAGGCGATATCTTCAATAGCCCATAGAGCCTGATTGGCAGGGTCACAAAGGATATCATCCCAGTAATAAGCCATCAAAATCAGGCCTGCATCCACCACCGCTTGTCCATGGGCGACAAATTTGGGATCTCTCTGCATACCCGAACCGCTACGGACGATCACCGCGGCTACGCCGGCATTTTTAAGAAGCTGTGCATCCAGGTGGTCATCATAATGCGAGACATCAACCACGAGCCTTGGATTCACGATCATTGTTCTCCTCCTTTTCAACCACCCGCAGATAATATTGCTGGTCTTTAAGAATACTTCTGCGTCGCCTGGATAGGATCAATTCTTCCAATCCAAACGGATTAAGCCGATACAGACAGTCTTATTATCATACTTTTCAATTCGTTTGCCAACCATCCTACTGCCACAATAGCGGGAGAACTTAATGACCAGTTTCCTAATATGAGAAAATGAGTTTTAGTCGAATTAGAAATTTTCTCCGCATGTGGGCATGGGGTGATTTTCGATTTATAAATATGGAAAACAAGTATACACAGGTGTTATTCAACTCTACGGCTTGCCCCTTTTTAATCTGCCTTCCAGGCATAAGAACTATTACTGAATGACTCTCAGGAAACACTCCACTATTTTCGGGTCAAAAAACTTCCCGGATTCCTTACGGATATAAGCAATGGCTTTGCTTTTTGGCCAGGCTTTGCGGTAATACCGATCGGTCCGCAGGGCATCCCAAACGTCCACGATGGAGAAAATCCGGGCCGCCAGAGGGATCTCCTCGCCTTTTAGGCCGCGCGGATAGCCGCTGCCATCCCATTTCTCATGGTGGCAATAGGGAATATCCAGGGCGGGACGGAGATAGGCGATCGGAGCCAGCATGTTGTAGGCGTATTGGGGATGCTGGTGCATGGTCAGTCGCTCCTCTTCGGAAAGGGGACCGGTCTTCTGCAAAATACTATCCGGGATGCCCATTTTGCCGATATCGTGCAGCAATGCACCCTGGCGGAAAAATGGCATTTCCTTTCCTACGCCTATTTCACTTGCCAGCTGGATGGTGAGAGCGGCAACCCGGCGGGAATGGCCTTCCGTCTCCTTATCGCGCAAATCCAGCGCCGTCGCCCATCCTTCCAGGGTTGAGTCATACGCTTCCTGCAAGGCATGGACCAATTGTGCGTTTTCGATGGCAACGGCGGCCTGACAGGCAATGGCTGCCAGTATCTCGCTATCCGATGCGGTAAAATAGCCTCCTTTTTTATTCAGGGCTTCCAAAACCCCCGTCATCCGGTCCTGGATCTGCATTGGAACTCCCAGCAGAGATTTCGTTTCGAAATGCATCTGTTTCCCCACGTGCGTGTCATGGCGAGGGTCTTTCTCAACATTATTCACAATCAACGGAGTGTTCTTGGTAAAGATCTCCCCCGCCAGGCTGCCCGCCAATGGAATGGGGATATCCATCAGAGTCCGGTGGTCTGCGCTGGTGGAAGCGGCGAAGGATAGATATCCTTTTTCCTTATTATAGAGCAGGATACTGCCGGCTTCACACTCGAGCATTTCAACTGCCTTGGCGATGATCAAATCAAGCACATGATCCAGGTCAAGCGTGGAGGTGATGGTAAGATTGATCTCCATCAATCTTTCTAACTGCTGTAGTTTGTGGCTGAGGTCTGGGCTGAAAGAGAGAGTTCTATTCTGGTCCATGGAATACTCCATGTAGAGCTTATCCAAGATCTCATCGTTCCTGATTAAAGAATCGGCCTGCTCGAACTGCATTCCCTTGAGACATGAAGGAACCCCACAGGGCGGTAATTAATTGTACATCGATTTTTCCAGCATTCAACAATTAAAACTTGTAAATTTACCTGATTTGGAAAAATAGCTTAATACATACTGATATTGGTCTGCAAACAACGACCTTTTTCGCTTATTCCATATCAATCATTACTTTCAAATATTCCCCTTTCAACGTTTCAATAGCCAGGTAGGCATCAAGATAACTATCGAAGGGAAATCGTTGAGTGATCATTTCATTCAAATTGAGTTTCCCCTGGCTCATTAGGCGGATGGCCAATTCATAATCTTTTTTCTGGTACATCAGGGTTCCTGTCAGGGTCAATTCCCGGTCCTGGACAAGGCCCAGATCCACCAGCGGTTTTTTCCCGAAAACACCCACGACCACAATGACCGAGCCCTTACGAGCGTTTTCAATCGCCTGCGAAATCGTAGCCTGAATCCCCACGCATTCGAGCATTACATCCGCCTTATCCGGGCCGAACTCCTTTAAGATCACCTCTCCCAGGTTCTCGTGGGCTGTATTAATGACCAGCGGGATCCCACACTGGCGTGCCTTCTCCAGCTTGTATTCGCTGATATCGGTGATCAGCACATCGGAAGCCCCCAGGGCATGGGCGGATTGGGCAACCAGATTCCCGATGGTCCCTGCTCCCAGAACAACCACCTTTTTTCCACGCACATCTCCATAACGGGAAAGCGCATGAACAGCGACCGCCAGAGGTTCGATCATTGCGGCGTGATCAAGTGAAATAGCTTCAGGTACCTTTAAAACTTTCTCTGCCGGGACAGAAAAATATTCCTGGGCGGCGCCGTTCGTTTGAAAACCCATCACTTTTAAATGATCACAAATATTCTCCATGCCGTTCCGGCAGGGATAACAAGTGCCACAAGTAACCTGAGGCATAAAGACGACCTGTTCGCCTTTATGAAAGTCGCTGACAGCCACACCGACTATTGGCGATTACTCCGGCAACTTCATGTCCTTGAACTACAGGATAACCGGTATAGGGGTGTACGCCATGGTATACATGGATATCCGAGCCACAGACGCCGATGCGCTTGATCTCGATCAATACCTCACCGGGAAGCGGCTGCGGAGGCTCAACCTGGCGGA
This sequence comes from uncultured Chloroflexia bacterium, assembly GCA_963831885.1. Taxonomy (GTDB): domain Bacteria; phylum Chloroflexota; class Anaerolineae; order Anaerolineales; family Villigracilaceae; genus UBA877. The sequence goes on from CAWHSJ010000012.1 coordinate 346,704, forward strand.
ATTCGATTTGACCGGGGGCAGTCATGACAGCTTGTTTCATAATATCCTCTTATTTGGAGATTTGTAGGAGCGCCTTTAGTCGATTACTCGCCTGGCGGTTTATGCAACCGAATTCAACCAGCCGCCATCCACGTAATATGCAGAACCAACGCAGTAACTCGAGCGGGGTGAGCACAGGAAGACAAAGAATTCTGCCAATTCCTGGGGTGTGGCGAACCTGCCGATGGGAGCCGAGTCTTTGGCAATCTGGTCAAGATAGGCTTCCCAGGTTGAATCGGTCCCGGCGGTGAGTTTCTTGGCCGTGCTGATCCAGTCCGGTGTTAGCACCAACCCGGGATTGATGCAGTTGACGCGAATATTCTCCTTGATGAATTCATTAGCCATGCACCTGGAAAGCATCATCAAAGCCGCCTTGGTGGTATTGTAAATAGGCTCGTAATACAGCGGCTGTTTGGCACAGATGGAGGCATTGTTCAGGATAACTCCGCCTCCCTTTTTGCACATGAGCGGCACGATCCCTCGAGCCAGACGGACTGCCGCCATCACATGAAGGTCCCAAAAATGTTGCCATTTTTCATCGGGGGCATCTAGAATAGTCTCATTCGTTCCTGCGCCGGCATTGTTGATCAGGATATCAACGCCACCATACAGCTCGCCGATCTTGCCGATAAAGCTATCGATCTCGGCGGCACATGAAACATCGGTTTGGAACCCATAAGCCCTCACCTTATGGGCCGAACCTATCTTCCGGGCTATTTCTTCCACTCTCTCCTTACCGCGTGCGCAAAGGACGAGATGAACGCCCTCTTTAGCAAGGGCTTCTGCCACGGCTTCTCCAATGCCGCTGCTCCCGCCGGTGATAACGGCTACTTTATCATTTAGCTGCATATCCATGATGGGTACTCCTTTAGAGCTGGCTGGATTTCCTTTATTTTACTGCGAGTATGTCGAAAAAAGATCAATGCTTAATAAAGGAAGAGACGACCCATTGGGTTGCCTCTTCCTTTTGTGCATTTGCGAAATTTATTCCAAATAGACTGAATCGACGATCCCCACGATGACCGAAATGACACAGGCATCCGGGTTACGCAGCACCTGGCGGGCTCCGTTCCCTTCCCGGTTAACCAACACAGTGTCACCTATACCGGCCTGGGTGTTGTCCAGGGCAATAAAATCATCATCAGGCTTTTCCCCCTCGAGTCCCAGCGGTTGGACTACCAAAAGACGCCGGTTCTTATAATCCCGGTGACTGACAGTGGTTACTACGGTACCAACCACTTTACCTAAGACCATCCATGCTCCTAACTGAATTGATTCCAGCCCTTGCGTAGGTTGAAATCAAACTCGCCGTCCGGGCGGACTTCCAGTTCATCTACCACTCCGACCAGCGCAAGATCCACCGGCACAAATTTAATGTCCGGCATGGCCAGCGCGGCTTCCCGCGAACGCACCATCACGCACAGGTCGCCCGGCCCTGCATCGACAACATCTGCAGCTACCTGCAACGCCCCCATCGGTTCCAGGCGTTTATTGAGCGGCTGGACCACCAGCAGCTTCAACCCTTCGGTGCCAGAGTATTTTAGCGTGCAGACTGCGCTTCCCTTTACCCGTCCGAACAGCATAAGTTATTTCACTCCGGTGCTTTTCAGCACCTTTTGGATGATACTTTCCAATAATTGTGGATCGACCTGGGTTCCCATACGGGCAGCTACCGCCGCGCGTATCCGGCCGGGCAGATCGGAATCCCCAGCGGACGTAAGGGTCGAAAAAGCCGTGGCCGGTGCGCTGGATTGGGAGAGATAAGGCCGTACAGGTGCTGCCGGCGGTTCCGGTGTTCTGATAGCAGCCGGATTTTGTGCGGAAGTCGGGCGCAGTAATTGAAGCCCCAGTTTCTGAGCTTTCTCATAGGCCAGGTCGGTCAGGACAACATCCTCGCCCATCTGCAGTGACATCACACCGCGCTTCCACAAATCTTCGATGTCGCGTTCGGTAAAAAATTCTTTTGCCATCCTTTGCTCCTTTTCCGGCTCACGCGCCTTCCCGGCCCTGGAGATTTTCCAGAGCCTGGATGGCGGCGTTTTTCGCCGTCAGGATCTCCGCTTCACTGCCGGATAACCACATGCGCCCGAACCTTCCCACCGAGGAAACGTGGATAATCTTGATACTGGCAGTCTTTTCGGCTTCATTGCAGGCAATATTGATATATGCTGCCGGAGCGCACTCCAGCACCAGCATGGTTTCACCCGCCACCAGCATGCTACCTCGCCGGAAGCGGTTGATCAGTTGGGCCTGGTAAGGATCGATGCGGGTGATCACCTGGGTGGAGACCACCTGCGGGCGGATGCGGTCCTCCGCAGACAATCCCAGGCGTTTAAGGACCACAGCGCCAGCCTCCAAAACATCCGCCTGGCTGGGCGAATGGACCTCGAACATGCCGAATTCACGCTCGACGATCTGGGCTCCGGGACGGGCTTCCGTAGCTTTTACGGCAATATCCACCACCCGGAAGACTTCATTGCCAGGCGCCATCTCGACGTAAAGGGCCGCCATGCCTTCAGTCGGTAGATCACCCTGGGTGATCGTCCCGACAAAAGCGGCGTACTGCGGCTGCATCCGATCCAGATAGCAGTAACAGCGCAGGGAAAATGTTTCAGCCATGCTAGTATCTCCTTCTCTCCGCCATCCCTGTCCGGTTCAAAACTCTCAAGACCAGTCTCAAACGAATGACAATCGCCTGAACCGGGCTGCGAAGAGATACCTGCTCCCCGCCAGCCGGTAAATCACAACCGGCGGGGATAAAAGGGAAGGTTATTTGGTTTTCGGTTCGCTCGTCCGGCCACCGATGCTGCCCTTGCTCGCCTTGGGCAGGATCATCTCCACATCGGAGTGCGGGCGCGGGATGACATGGACCGAGACCAATTCGCCAACACGCTTGGCTGCGGCTGCGCCGGCGTCCGTGGCAGCCTTGACTGCGCCTACATCACCGCGCACCATAACGGTCACATACCCGCCACCTACATACTCAGAGCCGAGCAGGGTAACATTGGCGGCCTTCACCATCGCATCGGCTGCCTCAACAGCGCCGACCAGGCCTTTTGTCTCGACCATGCCGAGAGCGATCAAAGAGGGATCTAGTGCCATTTCTATTTTTCCTTTCTGGGTTGAATATCAATTATCTCGATTAAGGGGTATTCAAATTCTAGGTGGATGACTTTTGAGTCAATATCTCATTCATTACTTGCCTGACCATCCGTTCGATCTCCTCCGGGGTGGGACCGACGGAAGCTTCTCCGGGCAGGAATGCTTCCGGCGGCGGAGCCATGGTTTCATAGGCCAGGCGTTTGATATTGATCAAGTGAGTGGCGGTGATATTATCGCCAGTGATAGCGCCGCCTACGCCGCCGGAACCCAGCGTCAATGAGGGCATCACGCCGGCCGTCAGGCCGATAGCGCCCAATGTACCCATGGTATTGACCAGGATGCGAAAAACCGGTTTTTCCAGGCCGAAGGCCATGATGACCTTCTCATCGTTTGCATAAATGATCTGGGTATGGCCGCGCCCCCCCGTATTGATAATGGCTATGGAGGTATCGCAGCCCTGTTCCCAACCATCCACTGTGTACCAGCCCAGCACGGTGGTCAGTTTTTCGTGCGAAAGTGGTTCTTCTTTACCGACTTTACTGAGCGGTGCCAGTAGGATGCGCCGGTCGGTCGGGATGTTGAAACCGGCATAACCGGCAACGAACTGAGGCGATTTCCCGACCACGGCTGTGTTGAGGCTGCCATCCGGGTGAAATAGCGCCCGGCGCAAGGCGTCGGTCTCGGCAGGGTCGGTCAAATAAGCTCCTTCCGCCCGCATCCTCTCCAATAATTGGGAGGCGATTGGACGGTCAGCGACGACAGACTGTTCCGTGGCGCAAATGGTGGAATAATCGAAGGCCTTGGAAGCGACAATATAACGAGCCGCTTTTTCAACATCAGCGCTGCGGTCTACATAAACGGGCACGTTACCAGGTCCGACGCCGTAAGCCGGCTTACCGGTTGAATGCGCCGCCCTTACCATGGCAGTTCCGCCGGTAGCCAGGATGACAGCTGTGTATCGATGCGTCATCAGTTCCTGCGTTCCCGGCAGACTGATCTGCTGCATACAGGCGATTAGCCCCTTGGGTGCACCGGCCATCTCAGCCGCTGCGGCCATCACCTGGGCAGCTTCGAAGGTACAACGCGCCGCCGCCGGATGCGGGGCTACCACGATTGCGTTCCGGGCTTTCACCGCGATCAAAATCTTGAAGAAAGCCGTGGAGGTAGGGTTGGTGGAAGGGATCAAAGCCGCCACGATGCCCATTGGCCAGGCAATTTCATACAACCGTCGGGCCGGGTCTTGCCGGATGACACCCACCGTGCGCACGTCGCGGATGCTCTCCCACACCATGCGCGAGCTGAATTGGTTTTTTAGCTTTTTATGCAAAGCTACCCCATAGCCGGTTTCTTCCTGTGCCAGGCGGCCCAGGCGTTCCGAGGCCACATAGCCAGCCTCGGCCATGGCTGCACACACGCGGTCGACCTGTTCCTGCGAAGCCTTGGCCCAGGTCAGCCAGGCCGTGTGGGCCGCTGCGACGAGGTCACGGGCTTCTTGTATGGAGGCGAGATCTTTATCCATCACACTTTTCCTTTGGAACGGCTCAAGACTTACGGAAGACCACTTTTCCATCCACTTCGAGCGAATCGATGACCGCCATAATGACGGCATCCACGGGTGTATCCTTGGTAATGTTGGTCTGCCGGGCAGAAGAACCGGCGCAAGTCAGGACCAGGTCACCTATGCCTGCATCAACAGTATCCACAGCCACATATGGTTTTCCAAATGGCGCACCGCTTTCATCCGCCTGGCGGACGATCATCAGTTTACGCCCAAATAACTTTTCATCCTTGATCGTTGAGACGGTTGTACCAATGACACTCGCTATCAACATGGAGGCACTCCCTTAGCCAATGCGAAGACTATAGATCTTCGCAGGACTGACACTAATAATTCTTTCCTGTCGCAGCGACAGGTGGCCCCACCGGAATCGGTTCCTTGCTTGGACCCTGGATGATCTTCACGCCTGCACTGGCACCGATACGCGTTGCTCCGGCCTTGACCATTTTTTCAGCGTCCTCGTAGGTACGCACCCCACCGGAAGCTTTGACGCCCATCTCTAAACCGACGGCTTTACGCATAAGGGCTACATCATGAACGGTGGCACCGCCGCTGGCGAAACCGGTAGAGGTTTTGACGAAGTCAGCCCCGGCCTCCTTCGATAGCAGGCAGGCGATGGTCTTCTCCTCATCGGTAAGCAAGGTCGCCTCAATGATGACCTTGACAATGGCGTCGCGGGCATGGGTAGCCATGACCACCCCGCGAATGTCTTTAGCCACCAATTCCAGGTCGCGTGCTTTCAGTGCGCCGATGTTGATGACCATATCGATCTCGGTCGCACCGTGATCGATGGCATTGGTTGCCTCAAATGCCTTGACTTCTGGAGCCGTAGCGCCGAGCGGGAAGCCGATCACCGTGCACACCTTGACTTTCGATCCTTCCAGCAGTTTGGCACATAACTCGACCCAGGCGGGGTTAATGCATACTGAGGCAAATCCGTACTTGCGCGCTTCGAAACACAATTGGGCAACCTGGTCGGGGGTGGCATCCGGTTTGAGCAAGGTGTGATCGATCATGCCGGCCAGGTCCAGGTTTTCGGGGATCACACCGATAGTTGAGGACAGGCGTTCCGCACCGGCGTTGACCACCTGACCGGTGCGGTCAAAACAAGTGCGGACGCACAATCCGTCGGTGCAATTGAACTTGCACTGACCTTCAGCCTGTGTGGTAGACTTTTCCCGCTGTTCCACCATCGCCACCAGGACTTCATGCGTGATGATCTCCACCAAGTTTTCAACTGTTTTCAAATCTGTGACCATAATTCAATAACCTCTATTTCATCGAATCCGTAGTAACGACAAGTCATTACTACAAGTTTATTTTATATAAAGCTTTTCCACCGCCGTGATCTTCTCAATGCGTGGCACGTGCCGGCCACCGCCAAAGTCAGTCGTCAGCCAGACTTTGACGATCTGCCGGGCCAGAGTTACACCGATCAACCCTGCCCCCAGGGTAAGCACATTGGTATCGTTGTGTTCACGGCTGTTTACGGCCGAAGAGTAATCGTATGCCATCCCCGCACGTATTCCCGGCACTTTGTTGGCCACAATACAACTGCCAATACCGGCCCCGTCGATCATGATACCTCGCCAGGCTTTGCCAACACTGACGAGACGGGCTACCTCATGGGCAAAATCGGGATAATCTACAGCACCCTTGTTATAAGCGCCCGCATCACGGACGTCGAAACCTAGTTCAGCCAAATAAGGCCTGAGATTCTCTTTTAGGTCGAATCCGCCGTGGTCAGAGCCAATAGCCACGACCTTGGGTGCCTGTTGAATCAGTGGATTCGCGGGCGCTGCCGGTTTTGACGCGGGAATCACAGGTACCGGAGTGGCCGCTACCGGAGCTAAGACCGGTTCACCACCTCCCATCACCTGTTTGATCACTCTTTCAACGATGCGATGGATTTCTGCATCATCGATCATATGTATCCTTGAATTCTCTTGTCAGAAAGTGGTAATGACCACATGACCATACTACCTCTCATCATAGCACGGGAAAAATGAAAAGTCAAGCAATTTGATCTTAAATAATTTAGGGGCGACCAGCAGGTTCTTTTGCATTCTTGGTCAGGGATTATCCCATAAAAACGTATTTTCAATCTCTACCTCACCGTGTTAGCTTGGCATAGTAGCGATATCTATCGCCTCTGTAAACAATCTTAACAAACTCGATCACCCGTCGATATTGGGAGTAAGTCGTCCGCTCACTGAGCAACAGTGGACTGCCTGCATTGATCTGCAGTAGAGCCGCTTCCTGCGGAGTCGCCACGGTCACTTCAAGCGTCTCATCCGCCTCGGTCGGGATGAGATGGAATTTTTCCTGCAGGATCCGGTAGATCGAACCGTATTGCTCCAGCTCCTCCCGGGTGATGGTTTGCCCCTCCAGCAGAACATAATAGGAAGTTTGCAGCCCCATGGGGACGCCGTCTCCCAGGCGAATTCGTTCGATGCGCAGGACTTGGTTGCAACTCTCCGGCAATTCCATCTGGGAACGAACCTTGGCAGGCGGTTCGATATATCCAATCTGTAGGATTTTCTGACCAGGTTCAAAGCCGCGATTTTTCATATCCTCGGAAAAGCTGGTCAGTTCAGAGAACCCTTTTTGCAGTTTTTGAGGAGAGACAAAGGTCCCCCGGCCGTGCTCACGGTAGAGAAATCCCTGGCGGACCAGCAGGTCAATGGCCTGGCGAACGGTGGTCCGGCTGACCGAATAGAGTTCCTCCAACTGCCGTTCGGCCGGGATTGGCTGGAGAGCGGTAAAATCTCCGTTGGTGATCCGGTCATGCAGGATATTCGCCAATTGATAATAGCGTGGCAGGAAATCATTGGGATCGACCGTCTCAGGCATAAGTCCTCATTTCATGTGGTCATGTGGTTATTACCACTTTGATTATCGGCTTTTTCGCATCCCAAGTCAAGTAGCAACAGTGTTTTCTTTCGATGTAATCGCATTTGCTTTTTGATTAATTTTCTTAAAAGCAAAAGTTTGTCTTGGTATTCATGCAGCTTTTGGAGAAACAATTATTGGTCAAGAACAGTCCTTCATGGAACGGTTCCCCGCACATATTACTGCATCGAATTCCCTGGAAGTCCCTTTGATGTCAATATAATTTCTAAAACCATCGATCAATAACCCCATTTTTATCCAATGACGACAATTCCAATGTAAAATAAGATATGCCTGCCATAGAAGTCCGCAATCTCACCAAGACCTTCCGCACCAAGCACAAAAGCGCCGGGCTGGGAGCCAGCTTCAAATCACTTTTCCGACCGGAATACAGCCTAGTGGATGCTGTGCGCGGCTTGTCATTCGAAATGGAGGCGGGAGAACTGCTCGGCTTCATCGGCCCAAACGGCGCAGGTAAATCCACCACGATCAAAATTCTCACTGGCATCTTGTTTCCCAGCGGAGGCGAAGCCACCGTGCTGGGATTTACCCCCTGGAAACAGCGCCAGAAATTAGCTTACCACATCGGTACCGTCTTTGGGCAGCGGCCGCAGCTTTGGTACCACCTGCCGGCGGTGGATACCTTCGTCCTATTTGGTAAGATTTATGAGATGGATGACAGAGAGACGAAGAACCGCATCGCCTTCCTGGCAGAGGCCTTTGAGATCGGCGACTTGCTCGAAACGCCTGTTCGCAAGCTTTCACTCGGTCAAAGGATGAGGTGTGAGGTGGCCGCCTCCCTGTTACATAAACCCAAGCTGCTCCTGCTGGACGAACCCTCCATCGGCCTGGATGTGGTCGCCAAACAGCACATACGCGATACCGTTCGGGAGATGGCTAAGATGGAGAATGTAGGCGTGCTTCTGACTTCCCACGATGCCGGTGACCTGGAAGCGTTGTGCAAACGGGTCATCATCATCAACCACGGCCAGATTGTTTATCAGGACAAGGTTTCAGTTTTGAAGCGCTCCTTTCTGACCTGGAAACTGGCCGAAGTTCGTTACGCCGAACAGATCTCAGCCGACTTCCACATCCAGGGCACGGAGACACTCAAGGTGGCCAGGGAACGCTATGGTGCCAAGCTGCGTTTCGATACACGAACCACCCCGGTTGAACAGGTGATGGCGCAGCTCTCCGCCGCCGGCAGGCTGGTGGATATCACCGTATCCGACCCACCGCTGGAAGAAGTGATTGGAGCAATTTATAAAAGAGGCGAGGCAATAAAATGATTACTCCCGCTGCCACGCAGGGTGACACCTCCTGGTTCGTGCATGACCGCTTTGGGATGTTCATCCATTGGGGCTTATATTCGCTGGGCTCACGGCATGAATGGGTCCAATCACAAGAGAAAATTTCTCCGGATTTGTACGCGGCCCGCTATTTACCTCATTTCTGCCCCACCCATTACGATCCGCGTGAATGGGCAAGAACTGCCCGCACGGCCGGAATGAAATATGTCGTTATCACCGCGAAACATCATGAAGGCTTCTGCCTGTGGGATACACAATACACCGATTTCAAGGCAACCAACACGCCATATGGAAAAGACCTGCTGGCACCATTTGTGGAAGCCTTTCGGGCTGAGGGGTTACGGGTGGGCTTCTACTATTCCCTGCTCGACTGGCACCACCCCGATTTTCTGATCGATGTATTCCACCCACTCAGGGACGACCCGGACGCAGAAGAAATTAATCGTACCCGGAAAATGCCACGCTACGCTGAGTATGTCCGCAACCAGGTCACTGAACTGTTGTCCCGCTTCCAGCCGGATATCCTCTGGTGTGACTTTTCTTATCCGGAAAATGAATATAAAGGGCTGCCCGGCAAAGGCCACCTGGATTGGGAAAGTGAGAAATTATATGAATTGGTCCGAGGTCTCAACCCGCGTATCATTTTGAACAACCGCCTGGACCTGCCTACCGGCATGGCCGATGTGCACACCCCTGAACAGATCCAGCCGGCAGAATGGGTCAAGGTGGGCGGCCAACCGGTGGTTTGGGAGGCCTGCCAGACGTTTTCCGGGTCATGGGGCTATCACCGGGATGAAGAAAGCTGGAAAAGCCCCGGCCAGTTGGTGCGCATGCTGGTCAACTGCGTTGCACACGGCGGTAACCTGCTGATGAACGTCGGCCCCACCTCTCTGGGTACCTTCGATCCACGCGCGCTCAAGTCCCTGGGCGTCTACCGCGATTGGATGTCGCACCATAGCGAATCCATCTATGGCTGTACCCAGAGCGATTTCACCGCACCGCAAGACTGCCGCCTGACCCAAAACGGGAACAAACTCTATGTCCACGTTTATACCTGGCCTTTCAGGGGATTATCTTTGCCCGGGTTGGCCGGGAAGGTGGAATATGCCCGCTTTTTGCACGATGGCAGTGAGGTCCAGATAACGGCTCCCCCCTGGGAAGCCAGCCAATTGCAGCTCTCGCCGGATGAACTGGTACTTTGGCTGCCAGTGAAACAGCCGGATGTGATTGTGCCTGTGATCGAGTTGACCTTGAAGTAATGAAAAAATATCTCGCCATCTTCCAGATTAACCTGTTAAACAGCATCACCTATCCCGGCGAATTGCTGGCGCGCTCGGGCATGATCTTGATATTCATGTGGATCTTTTTCCAGCTGTGGCAGGTAGTCTTCGCTTCCTCAGAAAGTCCCGTTATCAATGGATTGACTTTGCACGATACGATCTGGTACCTGCTGCTGGCAGAGACGCTTGAACTGGGCCGCCCGCGCCTGGCGCGGATCATCTCCGAACAGGTCAAGGATGGTTCCATTGCTTACGTGATCAATAAGCCTTATAACTTCCTGTTCTATCAGCTCTCCAGCGGCTTGGGCGAAAGCCTGCCTCGCATGGGGATGCTCTTCCTGATCGGAGGCGCACTCGTGTGGGCCATGGCCGGACCGCCTCCTGGCCTGGCCAATTGGCCGGCTGCGCTGGTGGCCCTGGCGGGAGCCTGGCTGCTGCACTTCTGCGTCAATGGGCTCATCGGCCTGGCGGCTTTCGTTTCGGAAGAAGTTGCTCCTTATGAGTGGATCTACCAGAAACTCGTCTTTATCCTGGGTGGAATGCTGGTTCCGTTGGATTTCTATCCGGCCTGGCTGCAGTCCCTGGCCAAATCCTTGCCCTTCGCCTACATGATGTATGGGCCGGCCCGATTGTTTGTGGAATCAGGCCCACAAATCTTTATCCAAATCCTCTTGGGCCAACTGCTCTGGCTGTCGGTGCTGGGTGGGTTGTTGACCCTGGCATTCAGCCGCGGCATGAGGCGGCTGGCGATCAACGGAGGCTGAGACTTGAAAGAACTTACATTCCTCCTCTCCCTCTGGAAGACCAACCTGGCCTCGGCGATGGAATACCGTATCGCTTTTATCTCCCAGTCCATCGGGATGATCCTTAACGATGGGGTCTATTTCCTCATCTGGATCATCTTCTTTGACCGCTTCGAAAATATCCGCGGCTGGGGATTGTCTGAAATGTTCATCGTCTTCGGAGTCTCAGCTTCAGCCTTTGGCCTGGCCGGGCTGTTATTTGGAAATGCTTTCAACCTGGCTGACATCATCATGCGCGGACGGCTGGATTACTACCTGTCCTTGCCACGCCCGACCCTTCTGCATGTTCTGGCTAGCCGAACTGTTCCCAGCAGCGCCGGCGATTTCTTGTACGGATTTATCAGTTACCTCGCCTCGGGCCAATTCAGCCTGAGCGGACTGGCGCGTTTTAGCCTGGCCGTCCTTCTGGCAACCACCACTTTCATCGCTTTTCTGGTCATTGTCCAATGCCTGGCCTTTTGGCTGGGTACTGGCGGTAATTTTACGAATTTGGCGATTAATGCCATCATCACCTTCGCACTCTATCCGATCACACTCTTCGATCAAACTACCAGGATCATTCTCTTTACCATCATCCCGGCAGCGTTCATGGGCGCAGTCCCGGCCAGCTTTGTGCATGGCTTCTCCTGGGCATTATTGGGCCAAATGACCCTGGCTGCGGTCGGATTTTTGGCGCTGGCACTGTTCCTTTTCCAATTGGGTTTACGCCGCTATGAAAGCGGTAGCGCCATACAAGTGGAGGTATGAACGGCAGGATTTGGTTAGCGCTTGTGGTGTAAAATAGGTCTTCGATCTGTACTACTGCGGCCGTCCCATGACGACCAGGTGCTTATTCTGAGAATAGTCTCGATAGATTATCAGGAGGTCTTATGTCTGACGAAGAACGAATTTTCCTTCTTCACCGCCTGGATGAAACGCGGGAGATAATTGAAGAAATTCTTCCCCGGATAGATAAGACACGTGAGATCTATCCGGGATGGACGATAAAAAACATGCTTGCCCACATGACCGGCTGGGACGATGCCACCATAGATTCTCTGAGATCGCACGTGGTGGATCGGCCTCCCTCTATTCCAGCCATCCGCAGCCTGGACGAATACAACGCCGATACGGTTTCTTCACGGGAAGACCTGGATTACGACCAGGTGTTGAAAGAATGGCGCTTGACGCGCCAGGTCCTGCGTACCCTTATCGAACAAATGCCGGTAGATAAATTCCTCGAACCGCTGGTTGTTCCCTGGGGAGAAAAGACCACCGTTGCTTTCCTGGTGGAAATGTTCCGCGACCATGAAGAAGAACATGTTCACGATATCCTGGAATGGGCGAAGGAGCCATCCCGCCCGCTTGCAAAGGCAGGCAAATAAAATGCCAACAACTGTAGAAGCAAAGAAACTGGTCAGGGCAACACCAACCCAGGTTTATTATTCTTTCACGCGCGCCTCCGCCCTGACCGAATGGATGTGTGACTTCGCGACCCTGGCTCCCCGGTCCGGTGGACGCATGTACTTGTGGTGGCGCGAAGGGTTTTATTCCGCTGGAGAATTCATCTCGTTGGTGGAGAACAAATCCATCGTCTTTAAATGGCATGCCCGCCAGGACCCTTGCCCCAGCCAGGTGGCTGTAACTCTTGAAGGAAAAGGCGACGGCACGCTGGTTATGTTGGTTCACACTCTTCCTGAGGGAGATTACTGGTCTGAAAATGCGAAAAGATTGCAGGAAGAATGGACCCGGACTCTCGACAACCTGGCCCAGGTGTTGGAAACAGGCCTGGATAAACGCGCCTTCGACCGGCCGATGCTGGGGATCAATTTAAGCGATTTCAACGCCGATATCGCCAAAGCGATGGGAGTTCCCGTGAAAGAGGGGATGCGTCTTGATAACCTGCCCGAAGAAATGGGTGCTTACAAGGCCGGCTTGCGCAAGGACGACGTGCTTGTATCCCTGTGCGGTCAACCGGTCACGAATGATTTCAATACGCTGCTAACGGTGATGCAAGGTAAACATGTCGGCGATAGGTTGGAAGCTGTTTTCTATCGCGGATCAGAGAAGTTAATGGCCATGGTGGAACTAAGTGGACGGCCAGTCCCAAAAATCCCATGGGACGCAGCCGGGTTGACGAAAACCACCCGGGCCAAATATGATGAAGCCCTCGCCGCGCTAGAAAAGGCCTTCGCCGGTGTCAGTGAAGCAGAAGCGAACCTGCAACCGGCTGCAGGTGAATGGAGCGCCAATGAAACCCTTGCACACTTGATCCACAATGAACGTCACTGGTTGGAGAACCTGGATGATGCCATTGGGGGTTATCCACGTCTCTCGGATGATTGGGCCGGCAACGGCACAACCCATGCCCGAGCTACCGTGGCAGCCTACAAGACCGCGCGCGGCCTGCTGGACGAGATGAAGCACCTGGCAGATGAAATGGTAGCTTACACATCAACCTTACCGGACGAATTCATTGCCCGCAAAGCCTCCTACTTCCAGATAGCCAATATGCTTTTGGACGGGTCACTGCCCCACATTACCTCCCATATTGACCAGATTGAAAAAGCCATCTCGGCCACGCGCAAGAAAAAATAAGAAAAGAAAGCTGTAAAAGAGAGATAGTCACACCCTCATCTATGAAAAAAAAGAAAGATACTTACAAAGAAATCCTGGATAATTTGGACGACGGCGTCTATTTTGTAGATCGTGAACGCCGGATTATTTATTGGAATAAAGGCGCAGAACGGATCACCGGCTTTGCTGCCGATCAGGTTCAGGGTCATTGTTGCTACGACAATCTCCTCAACCACGTCACCGAAAATGGCACTCAATTATGTCTTTATGGCTGCCCTTTGCACGCCACCATGGCTGATGGACACCCGCGCCAGGCTGAAATATTCCTTCACCACGCCTCCGGCCACCTCGTGCCCATCCTGGTGCATACATCACCCATTCGCGACGAAAAAGGTGACATCGTTGGCGCAGTCGAGACTTTCAGTGATAACTCCAAACTGATGACCGTACGGCATCAGGTGCGCCGTCTTGAGGACACGGTCATGCTCGACCATCTCACCGGTATCGGCAACCGGCGTTTCATGGAAAGACGTCTGCAAACCGCCATGTGGGAATACGAACAACAAAAAATACCCTTCGGTGTCCTGTTCATGGATATTGACCATTTTAAAAATATCAATGACATCTATGGCCATCAAACCGGCGACCGGGTTCTGGCCATGGTTGCAAACACCCTCCATAATTATTTGCGTTCCGAAGATGCTGTGGCTCGTTGGGGTGGCGAGGAATTCGTCGCCTTGCTTACCGGACTGGACCAGGAAGGATTGATTGCTGCAGCAGAAAAGCTCAGCGTCCTGGTCAGCCGTTCAAACTTGAATGTGAAAGACAAAATGGTGAGCGTAACCATCTCAATCGGGGTCAGCTTCATGCACCCAGGAGATTCGCTTCAATCCATTATTGAACGCGCCGATATAAATATGTACAGGAGTAAACAGGCCGGACGAAGCCTGATTACAGGTGATGCAGAAGATTCGGAGGCCAAATAAAGGGGAAAAGAATGAAGCGCAAATCTCTCTTCCCACTTATCTTTTTATTTGTTTTCTTGCTGGCCTGCAGTTGTCCGGCATCGGCTTTGCCTTTCCGGATCCTGACTCCCACCAATACAACCACTGCCGGCCACTCTGGCACCACAGAGTATATCCACGGCGCCTGTTCCATCCACCTCCGACGCGCCTTTTACCCTGGCATGGGACGACCGTTCACCTTTCGAAAAAAATCTTGTGGCTGCCTCTCGCAGCATTCTCTCAGGTCTTCCCGGAGCCAGTATTTACCATATCGCTCTTAGCCTCTCCGACCCTCCCACCCAAGTTATTGGTATGGAAGAAATACTATATACAAATACGGAAAATGTTGTTTTAGAAGAAGTGGATTTTGCAGTTTTTTCGGAGATCCTTGGCGGCAGTATTTCTATTAATAATTTCAGCCTCGATGGTCAATCATTATCTCCCGCGATACAAAAGGGCGTCATGCGTGTTCCCCTCCCCAGGCCGCTCCAACCCGGCAATTCAGTGACTTTCCATATTGAATTCTCGGTCACTGTTCCAACTTTGGGTGGTGACTATTACTATGGAATTTTTGGTTACAATGATTCCATTCTCTCCCTGGCGCATGCTTACCCCACCATCCTGGTCTATAACGAGCAGGGTTGGAATAGCCAGGAACCCGATTTGGATGGCGATCCACTCTTTTCAGATACCAGTTTCTACCTTGTCTCCATCAATGCACCCACGGAATTTGACCCTGGTAGCTTCAGGTATTGAGCTCAGTCGTACAGAATCAGCCGGCCGACAGATGGTACTATACGCAGATGGACCGGCACGGGATTTTTATCTCGCAGCCAGTTCGGATTTTCATAAACAATCCACCAAAACCGGTGAGGTCACAATCAATAGCTACACTTCGACTCGTTTTGATGCTTATGCGCAGTCTACCCTGAATATTGCCAGGGCTGCGATTGATGATTTCAGCCGGCGGTATGCACCCTATCCATATACCGAGTTTGACATTACCCCCATCGTCACTTCCGCAGGCGGCGTGGAATTCCCCGGCATGACTGTGATTGCAGAAGATGCCTATATTGGTGGTGATTTTCTGGAAGTTGTGGTGACGCATGAGGTAGGCCACCAATGGTTCTACAACCTGGTCGGCAACGAGACGCAAAGGCAGCCCTGGCTGGATGAGTCCCTGGCTGAATTTGTCACCTGGCAATATTACCTTGACGAACACGGCCAGCCAGGCGCGCAGGCTTATCAAAATGAAATTCAAGGAACCTGGGATTCGGTCGATGATAAGAAGATCCCCATTGGAGAGCCCGTATCCTCCTATTCCAGCCAGGAATACGTAGCTATAGTCTACGGTCGGGGACCATTTTTCTTCCTGGCGCTCAGGCAGCAAATAGGTCAGACTGCTTTCGATAAATTAATGTATGACTATGCGCATGAATTTGCATGGAAGATCGCTACGACCAACAGCTACAAACAGCTCGCTGAGCAGCACTGTGCTTGCGACTTGACTCCGCTATTCGATGAATGGGTGAATCCATGACCAGTCTCCGCAGCCGCATCCTCCACCAAACACTTGCGCGGGTTACCGGTGCTATTGCCCTGGACCTTACCATTAAGGAACAACGCACTCGCATGGACGTGTTGGCTCGTCGAGGTATCCGTCTCCCCCAGGGTGTCACTGTATGCAGCGACTCTGCCGGCGGGGTCTACTCAGAATGGGTCGAACCCAGCAATACTAATTTGCAGAGGGTGATTCTCTACTTGCATGGCGGTGGCTATTGCATCTGCTCCCTTGACACACATCGCGGCCTGGCTGCCCGCCTTGCCCTGGCCAGTCGTGCCCGTGTTCTTGCACCAGCTTACCGCCTGGCTCCGGAAAACCCCTTCCCGGCGGCGCTCGAAGATGCCTTGGCTGCGTATCATTGGCTCGTCAGCCAGGGTATCCCCTCCAACCAGATTGCAGTAGGTGGTGACTCTGCTGGAGGCGGATTAACCCTGGCTACCGCCATTAGTTTACGGGAAGCTGGAGAGCCCCTCCCGGGTGCGCTCTTCCTTCTCTCTCCATGGACAGATCTGACCTTTTCGGGTGAATCGATGCATTCTCGCCGGCAAGTAGATCCAATTTTTGGCTGGGATGGTGGTCCGCGCTATGTCCCCGAATACGCCGGAACCGCCAGTCCAGAAAATCCGCTCATCTCGCCATTATTTGCGGACTTGCACGGCCTACCTCCCACGCTGATACATGTTGGAAATGACGAGATCCTTCTGGATGATTCGACCAGGGTGGAAGAAAAAATGAAAGCCGCCGGAGTGAAAGTCCATCTGGAAATATGGACCGGGATGTGGCATGTTTTCCAGGCTTTTGCCCCCTGGGTACCGGAAGCTCAGATGTCCATTGAGAAAATAGGGGCGTTCATTCAGGAGCAAATCCCTGAAGAATAAATATGAGCACTTATGTGATTCTTGATATCGAAGTGACCGACCCGGCTGGTAAATAAAAAGAATATTTGCTAATAGCAGGATGGCAGCAGTAGAAGCTGCATAAAGAAAGCAATTTACAATTGGCAGCATGTAACTCAATGCAAGGAGGTTTAAATGGAGTATCGTGAACTTGGACGCACCGGCTGGAAAGTATCAACGATCAGTTTTGGGTGCTGGGCCATTGGCGACGCCTGGGGGACTGTGGATGACCGGGAATCTTTGGCTGCCTTGAATCGCGCCCTCGACCTTGGGGTCAATTTCTTTGACACGGCGGATGTTTACGGCGATGGGCGGAGTGAACGGCTCCTGGCACAGTTACGCAAAGACCGGCGGGAATCGTTCCACATCGCCACCAAGGCGGGGCGGCGGCTTAATCCGCACACAGCCGGCGGCTATAACCGCAATAACTTAACTGCATTCGTGGAAAGGAGCCTGAAGAATCTGGATGTGGAAGCGCTTGATCTTCTACAGCTCCATTGTCCACCGGCCGAGGTCTATTACATGCCTGAGATTTTTGGCATACTGGACGACCTCGTTAAGGCCGGGAAACTCCATTTTTATGGCGTCAGTGTAGAAAAAGTGGAGGAAGCCCTCAAAGCAATTGAATTTCCCGAGGTGCAATCCGTTCAGATCATTTTCAATATCTTCCGCCAGCGCCCGGCCGATCTTTTCTTTGGAGAGGCCGAACGCCGCAAAGTCGGCATCCTCGCCAGAGTGCCGCTCGCATCCGGTTTGTTGACCGGTAAACTTAACCAGAATAGTACTTTTTCATCCGACGACCACCGCGCTTACAATCGCCACGGCGAGGCTTTTGACCGTGGTGAGACGTTTGCCGGGCTGGATTACGAGACCGGCCTGCAGGCAGTCGAAGCGCTGCGGTCATTGGTCGCGCCCGGTCAAACCCTGGCTCAAATGGCCCTGCGTTGGATCTTGATGTTCCCTGCCGTAACATGCGCCATCCCGGGCGCCAAGCGCCCACAGCAGGCTGAAGAAAATATCGCCGCGGCAACCCTGCCGCCACTGCCGGATAAAACCATGGCAGAGATAGGCCGGATTTATGACCGGTCCATCCGCCCGCTTGTACACCACTATTGGTAAGAAATCAAATCATTTATTTTCGGAATCGGCGATATCCCCTCTGTCTTTGTGGCTTACAGCATACTAATACTTACTCCTCATGGATCGGAAAAGAATACCAGTGGGTTGCTCGCTGGCAGACAATCGACCTGTGGTGTCAGAATGTACTGTACATAACAAACAGGATGACCCGGATTGGCCTCAACTACTGTCTGGACAAAAGGAAATGGACCTGGAAAATTCAAGGCGGGATAAGTGGCCTGCAGTGTCTGCCAGTACCATTCAAAATGAAGCAAATCGGAGGCCACAATTGCAATATCGGGGCGTTCATGCAAGGCATAGTGGAAATACCACAAGGAAAAGATCGCCTGGTCGCCCTGAGCAAATACGATCGCACCCGGAGGCGCAAGGGAAAGAACATCTGCACCAAATGTTTCTGCGCGGGCATCGCCGGACGCATCCACCTGCCGCCAATGAAGCCCGGCCTCGACAAATAAAACCAGCAAAAAAACAATGCCTGTCAATATTGGGATACCTTTGGACCGCCGGGAGATGGTACCCATCAAACCGCCTAGACCCATTCCAATCCAGATGGTAAAGCAAAGCAAGGCCGGTATAAGGTACATAAATGCATCTTTGGTTGCATAACCGATCGCAAACGTCGAAAATGAGATCACGATCCAAAGCATACTAAAATACAGCCGGGTAGGCTTAAAAAAGACGATCAAACCAATTAAACCGATGCTAAGGCCGATCAATCCAAATTGATCCAGCAAAATGGCTGCTACTGCTCGTATCCGTTCCAAAATCATTGGGATGGACAAGGTGAAGAATTGTCCCTGGTACAATTTCCCTGACACCAACCACCCAAAATTGCCTGGGGTAATAGGGTTGCCCCAATTGACGGGGGGTTTTGATAGAGCCCGTAGTGGCAGCACAATGTATACCGTCAATCCAATTCCTGTCCACAGTAATCTCATCAGAAAAGATCGGCTATCCAATTGCCATTTGGATATATCCTGCTTTCCTCCTGATGGAACTGGATTATGATGGATTGTTGTCAAAAGAATGATTGGCGACAGGAATACAATAGTTACATGGTTCCCCATGGCCAGCCCAAATATCAACCCGAGTAATATATCCTTCCGTTTCTGAGTTAAATGGTATGTCAAAGGACTCTCGGAAAGATAAAGAAATAGAACCACCAGCAGAGAATGGAAAGTATAAACTTCCGTAATGACTGCCTGGGACCATAATAAAGGCGCAAGTCCGAAAGCGAACCCCGACGCAAGGCCTGCGGACCAATATTTTACCGGATCGGAGGGCGACAAAGCCCGCCTCACCAGGCTATAAACCACAATTGCGGCGAATACCGCCGCAATTGCCGACATCAGATTCGTCCGGAATGCCAAAGATCCGATCGGAATGGCTTGAAAAACGCTGGCAACCAGCAGGTAGAGAGGATATCCAGTGGGGTGCGCTACACCGCCTGTTGCTGCAGCTGTGATCAAATCTCCCCCATCCGCCCCCGAATTGGCCCAGGTCACCCCGGGTGCCATCGTAATCAAATAAACGACCATCAGGGAAATCGCAAGGATTCCTGGCGGGACAATCTTCATGATACGGAGGCGCTGCATGGGATAATTATAGCAGGCTAGATTTAGGCTCATCTAGCCTGCTATATGTTCAGTAATTACATTTTTGAATTACGGACTAGGCGGAGTTTCTCCGGCTGGAGTATACACTGCCGAAAAATCCACCAGATCGGCACAAGCCTTGCCATTCTCTGTGGTTGTCTCGAGTGCTTTCCAGGGTGGAAGGATATCCGTAAGATCGTCCTGATAGTAATAGATCGTCATGACTTTATCCGGGATGGCTGCAAAACAAATCCGCCAATCTCCCTGCTCACTCGTCATCTGATCCTGGATCTTGGCATCCAGGTAATGCAGCACGTGACAACCCGGAAAATAGAAAACGCCTTTTACTTCGTCAGAAGGAACCTTAAGCGTCTCTTCCGTTAGATGATCATTGCCAAATTCTACTTCCACGGTGTCCGAGAGACCTTTTATTTTATAGAGCGCTTCGATCGTGCAAATGCCACCTACAGAATAGGTTCCCGAAGTCAAGATGGTGACCTTCTTGGGAGGCGCCACTACCGACCCTCCCCCGGTCCCGCCGGTGCCACCGCCCTCGCCTCCAGGGATTAGCGACGGGTCAAGCAGGTATTTCCCTGAGGGCAAATAGACACCTGTATGCTGCGCTGGAGCGCAAATAAGTCTGTTTTGATCTTCCAGGGTTGTCGGAAGCGGAATCCAGACACGACTTCCCACGGCGGCACTATCTTCATAATAGTAAATAGCCATTGTTAATTCTGGATTGGCCCCAAAACAAACCTTTGCAGTAACGTCATCTGCACTTACTGGGTCGACAATCTTGTACTGTTGATTTTCGTCCAGTTTATAGTGAACGAAATGACAGCCTGGGTAGAGGAGAAATTCTTCACTGTAACCCGGAAGCTTGATTGGATCGAAGGGAACTTTTTTCGATTCGAGTACTGGAACCTCTGCATCTGCTATAGTCTTATAACCATCCACCTTGTAAGCAAGGTCAATTGTGCAAATACCTCCGAGGTTGTAGTTCCCATCTTCGGTAATGGTCTTTATTATTTTTAATGGAGAATTGGCCCCTCCAACCGAATCAGGGCTTGCCCAAACAGGATTATTCCTGGTGATCACCACAATGCTCAGGACCAGGACAATGACAACGAATAGTGGAATATATTTCTTCATGAGACTCTCCTCCTTAAATTTGAAAAGCAACACACAATCATTATATATCTAACTCTTTCCAAAGAAATCCGGATTTATTCCGGATTTATGGGAGAGAAAACACAACCTCGATTTCCCTATCGGTCTGCAGGTCAGTTTGATACAGGACACTGTTACCCTGAATAATTGCACCGAAGGGGGATTTTTGAATGGCGACATTTCCTGGGAGATGCAACCTGATCGTAATTGGAACCGCCTTTGTGCCGGGTTGTTTCTGAACCTTGAGATGGTAGGTGAACTGGTTCAAACCGGGCTGAGTTTTTATTATCCCCGGCGGCAAAGCAAAGCGGAAACTTGTCGTCACGGATTCGCTTCCGGGAACGACTTGTAAGGTTCCAAATGCCTGGACGCCCTCGATGCCCTCTTCCAGATCATCCACGTGAGCAGGAATATCCTTCTTTATAATCATCCAATTGGCAGGCACATCCTGGGTCACAGAATCCAGAAGGCTTGCTCCTTTGGGCAAATAAACGCGCAGGTAATTCCAATAACAATCGTCAATTGGATATTTATCTTCGGAAGGAAACCTGATCTTATACCATTGCTTGCAGATAAGCTCGGGAGAATTGTTTTTGTGGATAACTGTAAGCGAGCCAATCGGGGACAACGGCGTCGAAAGATCGATATCATAATCAATACTCGATGCAACCACAGCATTGGTCTTATTGAAGCCAACGTTACTGTCCACCACCATTAGAAAATCTCCATCTCCGGGACGAACAGCCCCATCCCAGTGGTACTTGGCAAGGAGGGTTGTTACTGACGGGTTATCGAATTGCACCAATAAATGATGTTCGTTCAAGACTTTAATTAAAACAGTTACTAATCGTTCAATTGGAATATCACCGGTGAATATTTTTTCAGCCAGGGCGTCGGCGATCTTTTTCACAAAGAGCTTGTAGTTCCAACCAGGCGAAGCCAGGTCGTCCGCAGTAGGGATCTTGGCGGTCCGCATGTATGCAATAACGTTGCTCGAATCGATCGGATAAGAAACGCCTTCAAGCTTGACCGGCCCGGTTACATTCAGAAATTCCACCAACATTTGCTGGTCGAATGCAATCACGCCGTCCTCTGAGTGAGCATTTACAAACGAAAAGAGGGTCTCAGCGTACAATGCAGAAGTAGGATAGTTCGTGAACCAATTCGAATCCCGCAAAACCAGAACGCTGCTATTCATGTATCGTTGGAGCTGCCAGGGAGCAGAAGGATAAGGTTTAGTCCAATCATCCAGGTCGCCGGAATTTTCAAAGGTCATACTGGCAATGCGGCCGTCCTGCATAAGCACTGTACCCACTGCAGTGATGAAACCGCCGGTAGGGCGAAGTTCATCTTCATTCTGGGCAAGCAGCAGGTATGTTTTTGGGCCTTCTGCAGTTGCGCCCGCCATGCGTGGGAATTCTTCAGCGAAAGTCAAACCATCCTGCATCAGGGCCAGGGAAGGATCGACGTAGTTCAGGATCAAATCGCGTACTTCTGGTGACAGGCCTGCCGGTATCAATCTGCTGCGGGCTGTTACCGCAGCATCCACTTGTCGTCTGGCTTCAACCATTTGAGGCTGGATTTGGACCAGGAATTTGGTAAGGTCGGTTGGATTAAAACTGGCCAGGCTGTTTTCATCAAGTATGGGTGCAACTGCCTGGAGGGAAGTATCTGCAGCAGCCAATAAGGGATCTGCTATGGCTATTAAATTCTGAATGGAGGCCAGGTCTCCCCCATGCTGAGGCACCCATTTCAACCATGGACTTATCCATAAGAACGGCTTGATTTCATCCTGGAGGTCCTTAAAGTCCCTTCTTAGCTTAGGAAGTAATTCAGCGGCTGACTTCACTCGGGAGAGGGGAGGACTGGATGCTTTGACGATTCCCTGAATCTCTACCGCATCCTGCCGGACAAGAATCGCCTTCTCATATATTTGCTTACCTTTGAACCAGCTGAGTACCGCCAAGCTTATTAAAAGGACTCCCACAAGAAAAAGGGCCCACCGAAGAATCCCTTTCTTGCGCCTTATTAATCCTTGTTTATTTTCATGCAATCCATTGGAAGATAAACCCCCATCTCCCGTTTGGCCATACTTTTCGATAACGGCTGGTCTTGAGAGCAATTCCGCCAGGTAGCTTTCGCGCCCGGCAATGAGATCAAATAATCTCCGCAAACCATTCCGGTGCCAATCGCTTAATGTGCTATTGGGGGCCACTTCCAACTCTTTCCCCACCAATTTATATGATTCCTTTAACTCTTCAGATGGTACAGCGCCAGAATTCCCAAATACGAATAACAGAATACTTCTATCGATACACCCCCAGGCATCCCGCAGGGAGGCTGGGGAAGGTTGACCGAAAAAGAACGGAGTAAAATATTGGGCCGCCAGGATCCCAAACTCTCCCCAGCGTGTATCCAGGCGTTTCCCCTGCCGTGGTGGGGTAGACGGCATCATCTGTTTGAATGAATTAGAGACGGCAAACACTAGCTGGTGGCCCGGGCTTTTCGTCATTAGGTCCGGGTGATCAGTGCATTCTTGAGACACGATCAAACTCTTCGTCCAGGGATGTGTATCCAGCCGGCGTGGCTGGAGTGTATTCTCAAGGATGATTCTCAGGAGTTCGATCTGGGTACCGTCTCGTTGCATGCATTTACTCGAAGATCAAGGTTGTGCTGACTACATCTCAGGTGATGTTATCTGAGCGTCTCCGCTTTCCCTGTCCAAAACCTGCCGGCTTGAATGATGGTTTTATCCGGCACATCGGCCAGGAGAATGGCTCCATTCCCCACCCGTACTCCAGATCCTATTATCACCCCAATCGCGGTGGTCACACCCATACCGATCAGTGTGCGGTCTCCAACATGGACCTGACCAGCCAGCAGCGCTCCGGGGGCGATATGTGTATAAGCCCCAATTTCGCAATCATGAGAGACCACGGCATTTGTATTGACCATGCAGTTTGAATGCAATATTGCCTCAGTGCCAACATAAGCGTTAGCGAAGACCTGCGTGCCGGGCTCAATCCTGGCACTCGGTTCGATCGTAGCCCGTGGATGCACCAGGACCGGAAATGAAATGCCAGCTTTTTCCAATAGATCAAAAATCCTTATGCGTACATTGATATCCAGAATACCTCCAACTCCATTCGCCGCCAGCTTGACTCCCTGACTGGCGAGATGGAGTAGCAGGCTCCGGGTCCCCAGAACAGGAATGCCAAACACCTGGGTACCGGTCAGTGCATTATTATCATCTAGGATACCAGCGATTGCGAAAGCATCCAATTGCAATATCATATCCATAATGGTTTTAGCATGTCCCCCTGCCCCATAGATCAATATATACGGCTTTTCCGAATGAGGCAGCGTAATCGCTGCCGGAAGCCCCTGTGTGTAATTCCTTACAACTGCCTCGGTTATGAGAACCCCCGCTGGTAATGTTGCCGGATCCACCCCCAGAGATTCTGCCAGGGCCCGAGCCGGTTTGGTAATACGAATATCAGTCCTCGGACTGGTGAACGTCGGATTTTCAACGTTTGATGGTGCCATCGCCTGGGAAGCAGATTCAATCGGTTCATCAGCAGAATCTGTGATCACTGCCAGCCGCGCGCCCACCCTCATGATATCTCCCTCAGTTGCCAGGGCGCGGATGTAACCTGCCTCAGGCGCTTCTATATCCGCGGCAGCTTTGGTTGTCTCAATGGTAAATAACAGCAAGCCTTTTGCCACCAACTGCTCATCTTTGACATGGACTTTGACCAGCCGGGCTTCAGGTTCATTGGCATTGAGGAGAGGTACAAGGATCTCAGATTTGATCATAATGACCTATGGTATTCCTGCTATTTTAAGAGCTAGTATCTATCTCAGGGCTTTATTCTCCCACCAATTCCAGGGCTGCCCGACTGATCATTTCCTGGGATGGCAGGATGGCATCTTCCAACGCCTTGGAGTTGCCAACTGGAAGGTCTAAGGCCGCCACGCGCCGGACTCTTATCTCGCCCATCCCTGCTTCTGCAGCTCGTGCAGCAATCTCAGCACCCCAACCGAGGCTAAGACCTCCTTCTTCAACTGTCAGCAGGTTCCGGGTCTGCGAAAGGGATGGCAGTAAGGGCGAAATATCAAATGGACTCAGCTGCGAAAAAAGGATGATATCTGCAAAGACTTCGTGTTCGTAAACCAGGTGTAAAGCGGCTGCCCGGGTAAGTTCGAAATTAAAACCGTATGTAGCCATGGTCAAACGAGGCGTCTGATTTTTAAAACGCAAAACAAAATTGGGATAAGCCCCTTCCCCTTTTGTGAGGTCAAATTCTACCAGGTCTCCCTGACCAGGAACAAGCAGCGGGCAAGTATAAAGCAATTTATGTTCAATAAACAAGACCGGGTCATCATCCGCTATGGCTGCTTCGAGTAAAGCTGCCGGGTCCCCGATGCTATTGGGTGCAATCACCTTCAGCCCTGGAACTCCCAGAAATAGTTTCTCGAGTGATTGGGAATGAGTTGGGCCATACCCTCTCCTCCCCCCCATGGGAGTACGAATGACAATGGGCACCCGCACCTGGTCGTTGTAGATCCAGCGGAATTTGGCCGCGTGGTTGATCACTTGATCGGCGGTCAGGGTAACGAAGTCGCCAAACATGATCTCAGCGACCGGGCGGAGACCACGCAAGGCCATACCGGAAGCCAGGCCGACGATGGTGGCTTCTGAGATGGGCGTCGTCAGAACTCGACCCGGGAACTTCGTGCTGAGGCCGCGGGTAACTTTGAAAGCCCCTCCGTACGGGTCAAGGATATCCTCACCGATTACATAGACGCGCTCATCGGTTTCCATGGCGTGATGCAAGGCGAAATTAATACGTTCTAGTACAGTCGGCATGAGAGCTGATTAAAGGGCGTAAGGTTTCAAATTTGAAGTGGTATTGACCATTTTCTCTAATTGGATGCTTTCCAACTTTGGAAATGGATCGGCTTCTGCGCGCACAAAAGCATCATCGATGATTGCAGCGACTTCCATTTGCGCTTCTTCCCGCTCTTCGGCAGTCAGTCGCACCCCATGCAAATCCAGCGGATCAACCCGGCGGATGCGGGCAAGTTCTTCGGCGGAGCGTGGGTCGTCTCCTTTGCTATGCGCATAAAACCGCTGGGTATGCAAGATCAGGCCCGCCGGCCCTGCACCGCTGCGAACATAGGTGACGGCCTCTTCTGCCACAGAACGAACCTCCAGTACATCGAATGTTTCACGTTCCCATACACTGATTCCAAAAGCAGCAAATCTGCCGCTGATGGAGCCGGCGACACCCAATTCGATGGGAGTAGTCTGGGCATAATGATTATTCTCAACGACAAATAAAACCGGCAGCTTCCATAAAGCTGCGATATTTAAGCTTTCGTAAAATGCGCCTTCGCCGAGTGTCCCGTCACCCAGGAAGACCAGGGTTACAGCTCCGCTCATCTTGTTTTTTTCAGCCAACGCTATCCCGGTAGCTACTGGCAATATTCCTCCCTGGATGCCATTCGAGTAAAAATTACGCCACTGGATGTGTTGGCTGCCTCCCCTGCCGCCAACCAACCCGGTCGATTTCCCCATCAGTTCTGCCGCCAGCCGGTACGGATCGCTCCCCTCTGGCAAGGAAGCACCATAAGCCAGGAAATGTCCGTGACAGCGGTGGTTGCTGAAGACCACATCGTAGGGATCGGTCACCGAGAAAATTCCGGTTGCATTTGCTTCCTCACCGATATAGACATGAGTTGTACCAACCAGTTTACCTTTGCTAAACTCGGTCAGTGTGCGTTCTTCAAATCGGCGGATGAGCAGGAGGGTTCGGTATAGGGAGTTGTTGTCGGTCATGACGGAGACATTATACTGCTTCTTCCAATTCGCCTGCCGAGTCAGATACACCAGGTCGATGATCGTAAAAACCGGTGATCGCAGTGCCCGGTCGCTGATCGTTTACGCTTCATGCCTGCCTGAACTGGATTTTGGCTGGTTTCCTCATGGTATAATCCCCGAATTATGAGCCCTGAAACGACCCCCACCAAGCTGTGCCCTGTTTGTGGCACACGTCTGGCTGAAAATGCAACCCGCTGCGTAGTCTGCGGCAGCGAATTCAGTGCAATCCCCAAACAAAAAGCAAAATCAGAGAAGACCGTCCAGCCTGCTCGCATGCCGGTCGTATCTCTTAGTCTACCTGTTGCGTTAGGATTGCTTGCAGTCTTCCTGGTCATTGGCGCAGGCGGTGTATATTTTTCCCTAAAAGGGACTGGTAAGATCCAATCACCTACCCTCAGCCCCACTCCATCCACCACATCTACTCTCACACTTACCCCCACTGAAACGCTTATACCGACTGAAACACCTACCTATACATTGGAACCCCCGATCGAATACAAGGTCAAGTCGGGGGATACTTGTGGGACCATAGCCGGCTTATATGGTTCCAGTGTTCCTGCAATTATTACTCTGAATGGCTTGAACAGCCAATGTACGAATCTACAAGTTGGCCAGACCATCAAAGTCCCGCGCCCCACTGCCACGCCTCTCCCCGCTGCAACTTCCACACTGGAAGCAGCCGCGGCTACGCGCGCAGCTTGTCAGACAGTCTCCTACACTGTCCAGGATGGAGACACATTG
The DNA here is from genome assembly GCA_963831885.1 of uncultured Chloroflexia bacterium. GTDB lineage: Bacteria > Chloroflexota > Anaerolineae > Anaerolineales > Villigracilaceae > UBA877. The sequence goes on from CAWHSJ010000012.1 coordinate 374,238, forward strand.
GGCTCCATCGCGACTAATTATGGCGTCAAGATGCAAGCCATAAAAGACTGGAATGGATTAAGCACCGATAGTGTGTTCTTCGGCTCAACTCTGGAAATTCCTTTGTGCGTCCGTGATGCCACTCCCTGGCCCTACGCCTACCCCCACAACTCCGCCACCTTACCCAGCTCCTAACTTGCTCCTGCCTGCAGACGGTGCACAATTTACGTTGTCCAACGATTCAGTTGTCCTCCAATGGGCTTCCATTGGTACACTGCGTGAAAACGAGGCCTACCAGGTCACCGTTTTAGATGTCACTTCCGGCACTGGCCGGAAAGATCTCAAATATGTGACAGATACGAAATATGTCGTTCCGATCGCCTTCCGTCCCCAGGACAGTGGTGCTCACGTGATGCGCTGGTGGGTGGAACCCGTCCGGCAGACCGGTTCTGATGACCAGGGCAATCCAATCTGGTCGAGTGCCGGTGCTGCCAGCATCATGCGAGACTTCACCTGGAGTGGTGTCGGTCAGGCAGTTCCCACACCAACAAAATAAGTGGTTTGATAGTAGATCTCCCAAAATCCCCATGAAATCCACCATGGGGATTTTTTACCAGTGTATAATCCTCGCAGGAGTAGGCTATGCCAAACCTAAGACCAGGTTTCAATGTCCGTGATTACAACCGCTATGCTTGGGATCGACAGGTGGATATCAAAAATAAATTCACTGTCCCGATCACACCTGAGGAAATCACAGCCGCTCGAAAAGGCGATTATTCGGTCCTGCTCACCGAGACAAAATCCGTTCCTCATGAATGGTTCCCCCCATTCAAAGGGCTGGACTTGCTCGGTCTCGCCTGTGGAGGCGGACAGCAGGGGCCGGTCTTTGCTGCACTCGGTGCAAATGTTACCATCTTTGATAATTCGCCCGCCCAGCTTGAGCAGGATCGCCTGGTTGCTCAACGTGATGGCCTGACCATCCGTACCGTCGAAGGCGACATGCGCGATCTGTCAGCCTTCGAGGATGGATCCTTCGACCTGATCTTTCATCCGGTGTCGAACGTATTCTGCCCCGAAGTCCTACCGGTTTGGCGGGAGGCCTATCGTGTCCTCCGTCAGGGCGGGTCCTTGCTGGCGGGTTTTGCCAACCCGATTTATTTCCTCGTTGGCACTCACATCGATGAACAGGAAACACTGCGATTAAAATACTCCATCCCCTATTCTGATCTGGAAAACCTTGATCCGGAAGATTTGGATGCCTGTATTGAAGAAGGCTCCCCCCTTGAATACGGTCATAGCCTCACCGATTTGATCGGCGGTCAAACCGATGCGGGCTTTGCCATCACTGGTTTCTACGAAGATATTTGCCCCGATTCGCCTGTCAGCAAATATCACCCCACCTATATTGCCACACGTGCAGTCAGATATTAATAGCCGCGTTCTCAAAGGGATATACAGATTGCAGGAGAATTGTTGTTGAAAGCCAGCAACACCGTGGAATATCATTCTCTTTCATTCTGGTTACATAACTAACTTATTGCGAACAGATTGGATGTTTGCACGGAAATTATCCACATTCCTCTTCGGAATGTAAAACAATTACCAGATGGCGGTAGAGTGCTAATGTGAGGATGATGGACGTTTTCCAGGAAGGAGTTGTGTCGCACCTATGTCTCAGCCTCAAATGAATAGACGCTCTTTCTTGAAAGCCATGGGTGGTATGGCCGCTGGCATCTCCCTTGCAGCGTGCTCGGATAAAAAATGGCTGACGGCGGTGCCCGAAAAGATTTCAACCAACCTGCCAGGCCCTTTGACCTCGACGGTGGCGATAGTCAAAGCAGAGACTTACAACCGAAAGCTGGTCCGTCAACAAGTGCAGGCAGCATTGGATGCTATCGGTGGGATAGAGGATATTATCAAGCCGGGAGATAGTGTAGCCATCAAGATCAATCTTACTGGAGGAACGTGTTGCCTCTCTCCGCACAAGGTTCCGCGCACCGAAAGCTATTGGACCCACCCCGAGGTAGTCCGGGCGCTCGGAGAATTGCTACGCGATGCAGGCGCTAAAAAACTGTATGTTGTTGAAGGAATTTTCACACCGGATTCGTTTGCTGAAGGCGGCTACGAAGAGATTGCCAGGCCCATTGACGCAGTGTTCGTGGATTTGAATAGGCCGGATCCTTACGGCGAATTCTCGACCACTGCAGTAGGGGAGGGTTGGTTGGTATATGAAAACTTCGAATTCAATACGGTCTTGGATAACGTCGATGCATTCATTTCAGTCCCCAAAATGAAATGCCATGCGACCTGCGGAGTGACCGTGGCAATGAAGAATCTGATCGGTCTGGGACCCATGCGGTTTTATCGTGTTCAGTCTACCGATAATAATCGCACTGCTTTTCATGGCGGACCGGCTGGCCAGGAAGAAGCCAAACACCGACTGCCACGCGTGGTCGTGGACCTCAACCGCGCCCGCCCCATTCACCTGGCATTGGTAGATGCCATTTCCACTACGGACGGGGGCGAAGGCCCCTGGGTGGAAAATACGCAACTTCAAACTCCCCATCTGCTCATTGCCGGAAAGAATGCCGTAGCCACCGATGCGGTCGCAACTGCTGTGATGGGGTTTGATCCGGCTGCCAAGTACCCTGACTCTCCGTTCTTGCACAGCGATAATCACCTGAATATCGCCCATATTTTGGGCTTGGGAACTAATAATCTGGCCGAGATCGAAATTAAAGGAATATCTTCTCTGGATGAGGTCCGCCAAAATTTTGCTGCCGGTTAGTTTGCTTCCACTTTACAAGGAGTTACATGAATTATAAAAAAGTCGTTCTATTTTTTATCGGAATTATTACAATATTTATCTGCCTGGCATTATCTATTGCATCAGTTCTGGCAACCCGGGTGATTTTCAAAAAGAATACCCAAAATATAGGGTTTGATTTCAAGAAAAAGATCCCGTCCATACCTACTGGAGATACAGCAGCAGGAAGCCATCTATTTATCCATCGATATCCCATTTCTGGAAATGGCGATGTAATCGGGTTTGAATATTTGAATGATTATGAGAATGGTTATCCGGAAAAACAAGAAAAGATTGTCGTTCTATTCTTACGGCCTGATATTGGGGGCTGGAAAGTATTTTATCGATTCGAAACCATTGATGACAATCCGGTCAAAACGGATGGAATTTCAAGAATCGCATTCGAATTGCCCGTTTCTGTGCAGAAAGGCGACATTTTTGCCACCTATCAACCTTCTTATAGTCCATCCGGAGGAATTCCCCTAAATGGTGATGACGCATGTAAAGATGGAAAATCCACCGGGTTGTTTGGATTTGACGAGGCACAGGTGCAAATAAATGCACTGATACCAGATCAAGGGTTTGGCGGATGTAGAGACTATTATATTCATTTGATTTATCATCCAGAATAAATGTCTGTTTCAACCTGGATTTCCCACAAAGAAATTAATTCTTCTCCTACTCCACCATCGTCCAGATCAAAAAAAAAACGAGGCCTCCGAAAAAACGGGGACCTCGTTCTAAAAGACTGACCTCTTATATTACTGATTTTTGACAGCTTCTTCCAACATGGTCGTCGATAACGATTTCGGGCGCTCGATGGGTTGCCCCAACGCTCGTGCCCACACCAGGTTCGCCGTCACCCCCAGGGCGCGTCCAACGCCGAACAAAACGGTGTAGAAATCAAATTCACGCACTCCATAATAATATTGCAGGGCACCTGAAATGGCATCCACATTGGGCGCCGGATTCTTGGCTTTTCCCTGTTCTTTAAGCACTTCCGGCACCACCTCATAAACCAATTCCGCCAGCCGGATGAGCGTATCCTCGGGGAAGCGTGCCTTCGCAAAATCCAATTGAGCGATATAGCGGGGATCGGTTACACGCAAGACCGCATGTCCATAGCCCGGAATGACCTTGCCGCTGTTGAGAGTGTCCCATGCAAACTTGTGCAAATCCTCGCGGCTTGGCACACCGCCGAATTTATCCCTTACATCGATCAGCCACCCCAGGCATTCCTGATTGGCCAAACCGTGCAGGGGACCGGCCAGGCCGTTTAAGCCGGCCGAAAACGCGTAATAAACATCCGATAGGGAAGAGCCGACCAGATGGGTGGCGTGCGCTGAAACATTTCCCGACTCATGATCGGAATGAAGGATGAAATAGAGCCGGGCCAGTTCAGCATAGCCCTTTCGATCTTTGACACCCATCATGCGGGCAAAATTGGTGCCATAATCCTGGCGGAGGTTGTACTTGGGTTTTTTGGTTTCATTGAAATACTTTAGCCGGTAGATGAATGCGGCAATGACCGGCAATTTGGCAGTCAAATCGAGGGAATCCTCCAGGGTGGTTTCCCAATAGGCATCCTTCTTGATATCATGGTAAGCTTTTGCGAATTTCGAACCGCTTTCCAGAGCAAGCACCGCCTGCGAAAGTAACACCATGGGGTGAGTCTCTTTGGGCATACTCCGCAGCATTTTATAGACGTAATCCGGTACGGCTGCCCGGCTGGCCCATTCGTGTTCGACTTCTTCCGCCTGTGCACGGTTGGGCACTTCTCCTGTCATCAGCAGGTAATAAAGCCCCCCTACGTAGGGGATTTTTGCACCGCGCGGCTTGGGTAGCTTGGACAATACTTCAGGAATGGACATACCGCGGAAAGTGATGCCGGTTGCCGGATTCACGAATGACACGTCGGTAACCATGCTTTTGATGTCACGCATTCCCCCATAGACCTGGCCCACTGTCACCTGGTCAATGACCTTATCACCATGCTCTTTGACGAGGGTTTTTACTCGCTCGCGCCAAGCCGGGAGTTGGGAAGAAATTTTGTCATGCAAAATCATAAGAAGCCTCCACTGGAATGTTTTTGGGACGCTAATTTTTGCGTCTCTGGAAGATCACATCTTCAACAGGTTCTTCATGATACCAATGCTTTCTTTCACAGCTGCAGCGGATTTCTCCAGAGCAGCTTTCTCCTCTGCATCCAATTTGAATTCGTGGATCTTTTCCATGCCGCCGCGGCCCAACTGGACCGGCACACCGAAGAACATATCCGTCAGCCCATATTCACCCTCCATAAAAGCGGAAGCAGGGACGATCAGGTGTTTGTCTTTCAAAATTGCCTCTGCCATCTGGGTGACCGCGGCTGCCGGTGCGTAGTACGCCGAGCCGGTCTTGAGTAAATTTACAATTTCTCCCCCGCCTTTGCGCGTGCGGTTGACAATGGCCTCCAATTTATCTGCGGGTAGATATTCTCGCAGCGGTATGCCAGCAATATTTGAATGGCGGGTCAGGGGCACCATTTCATCGCCGTGGCCGCCCAAAACGTAACAATTGATATTCTCAACACTGACGCCTGTCTCCATGGCTATAAATGCCCGCGCCCGGGCAGAGTCCAGGATTCCCGCTTGTCCGACAATGCGCTCGCGCGGTAACTGGCCGATTTTCATGGCCAGGTAAGCCATCGTATCCAGCGGGTTGGTCAGGATAATGAAAAGCGCATCCGGAGAATGCTGCAGGGCATTCGTTGTTGCGTCACTGACGATCTTCGAATTGATCGTCAGCAAGTCCTCCCGGCTCATTCCCGGCTTGCGTGCCACGCCCGCCGTGATAATGACAATATCAGACCCTTTTGTGGCGGCATAATCATTGCTGCCAACGACAGAAACATCCTTGCCGATTACCGGCAAGGCCTCCTGCAAATCAAGAGCCTTGCCCTGCGGCATTCCTTCGACGATGTCCACCAGCACCAGGTCGGCAATTTCACGTTCTGCCAGCCAGTGTGCAGTGGTTGAACCGGTCATGCCTGCGCCAATGATGGATATTTTTGAAGTCATTTTATTCTCCTGTCGTTTATCCAGCCTCATTTTGAAGGAAAGACGTTGCCTCGATGGCGGCCGCAGCCCCCATCCCGGCTGACGTGATCACCTGGCGGAAGTGTGGATCGGCTGCTTCGCCCGCCGCGAAGACTCCGGGGATGCTTGTCTTCATTCGGTTATCCACCTGAATATACCCATTTTCCATTTTGAGTTGTCCCTCAAATAGTTGCGTATTAGGTGTATGCCCGATAAATATGAATACGCCCTCGGTCGGAGATATGGTTTCTTCGCCTGTCTGCACGTTCTTCACCTTAACTGCCTCGGTTTTTTCTTGACCGATAACATCCGTCACAACGCTGTTCCAAATAAAGTTCACCTTGGGGTTGTTGAAAGCGCGTTCCTGCAGGATTGCCCCTGCCCGCAAGCTGTCGCGTCGGTGAACAATGGTTACGGAAGAAGCGTAACGAGTGAGGAACAAGCCTTCTTCCAGCGCGCTATCGCCGCCGCCGATGACACTGACACGTCTATCCTTGAAAAATGCCCCGTCACAGGTGGCACAGTAAGAAATGCCTCTGCCGATTAATTCTGTCTCCCCGGGGATTTCGAGATGGTTGGGTCGCGCCCCGGTGGCAATGATCAATGCATCGGCTGTGTAAGTGCCATTGTCTCCCACAACTTTGAATGGGCGTTTGGACAGGTCCACTGATTGGGCATTATCAAAGACCACTTGCGCCCCGAAATGTTCCGCTTGTTTCTGGAATAACTCTCCCAGTTCCGCCCCACCCACTCCATTAGGGAAACCCGGGTAATTTTCAATGGTATAGGTTAAAGCTGCCTGGCCGCCTAACTCTATTCCAGTCAATACTATGGGAGCAAGCTCGGCCCGCGCTGCGTAGAGAGCAGCCGATAGTCCTGCCGGACCGGAGCCAAGGATGAGCAATTTGGTATGTTGAGTTTCGGTTTCTTGAGAATCTTCAGGAACACTGCGAACTTCTGGCATTTATGACCTCGCTGGTGAAATTACATAACCCATTTTATCAGATGCGCACGCGGGCGAAAAGTGACAAAACTCGTCCTTTTTAGCGTAGCCTTGCCAAAGCGTTTACCCTCGGCTATAATTTTGCCACCTCGGGCGCGTAGCTCAGTCGGTTAGAGCGCATCACTCACATTGATGAGGTCGGGGGTTCGAGCCCCTCCGCGCCCACTACAATTTCGCCCCATGCAACGCATGGGGCATGTTTATAGATGTTTGTCGGACGATTATGACTTGAGATGAAACGACTGTTGGAATACAAAAACGGGAATTTTCTTTCTTATGCGGAATATGGCGATAAGAATGGTTTTCCAATCCTGGTCCAGCATGGATTGATTGCCAGCATTGATGACTACGATCTATTTGACCGGCTGTTACAGGCAAATATCCGCTTAATTTGTATTGCCCGGCCCGGTTACGGTGCCTCCTCCCCTTATTTGATGGAAAACTTTACAGAATGGGCTGAGATAGTATCACTGCTGATTATGGATTTAAACCTTACAAAATTTGATATTCTAGGCATTTCCTCCGGCGCCCCATATAGTTATTCATTGGGCGTAGGATTTCCAGACAAGGTTCGTAATATTTTTATTTTCAGCGGTACCCCCGCGTTATGTGACGCCGAGGTCCTTTCCCTCTGGCCCTATCCGGTGATTAATAAACAGAGTATTTCTGATTTGGAGATTCTGGCTCATCAATTGTTCTTCTCAAATTTAACCAGCACCGACCTGAAGAATAAAGATATTGAAGATTCGATGATGAATGATTGTTTCGGCGTCGCCCAGGACTTACGGCTGAGGTTTTTGGATTGGGGATTTCGTCTGGAGGATGTGAAAGAAAAAGTGTTTATGCGTCATAGTAAAACTGATGACTCGGTTCCTTTCCAAACAGCTGTCAGGACGGCAGAATTATTGCCCAATTGCTCCCTGGAGTGGACAGAGACCGGCCCGCATTTTTCTAATGAAGCCCTGGATGATTTTATTAGAAGGACTATGGTGAAAGAATTAAATACTGGTTCCTCCGCATCCTGAGGCTGTACTTATATTTGGGGATTCGAAATTCTTATAACAAAGACGAGGCGCGCAGGCCTCGTTTTCCCGTCTTATTCTAAATTCTATTGTCTTACGGCATTAATATCCGTAATCTTTGCGGGCAGATTTTGTATTCCAGATCCTGGATACCTTCCGAAAAGATTTCCCCATCCACGTGCGCTGGAGCTGGCTTATCCATATGGATTTTCACCCATGTTGCTTGTTGTTCAAAAATACCTTCCATCTCCACAAAACTTCCAGGACCTGGTTTCATTGTCTTGGGCAGCAATCGAAAGATCTGGCCGCGCGTCCGCCGGTATCCATGGACAAAACTGAGTTTCCCATCGAAAGGGTCGGCGTGAGGCGCCATAAAAAACACGCCGCCGGTCCGAGGCCCGTTCCCGACCGATACGAGCAGGGCCGGACCTTCGTATTGTCCGTCGTCCCATTCAATTTTGGCGTTCCACTGCGGATTGTCCCAGATGCCTCGCACTGCCGCCACCAGGTAACGTGCCATCCCTTTGATCCAGGTGATGCGCTGCTGGGCCAGGGTAATGTAGGGTTCCAGGCCTATGGCCGAGTTATTGGCAAAATAGAAGCCATTGACGTAGCCTATGTCCATTAATCGGGTTTTGCCCATTGCGATAACGTGTGCCGCCTCGTTCAAATCCCGGGGTAACCCCAGGTTATCCACCAGGTCATTGGCCGATCCCAATGGCAATATTCCGAATGGGCCCAGTAAATCCTGATCCGATTTTGCAGCCCGGGCCAGCCCGTTCACCACTTCGCCGATGGTTCCATCCCCGCCTGCTGCAATGATGGGAGAGAAACCCTCCATTGCCGCCTGTTCGGCCAGTTCAATGGTATGGCGCGGGTGTTCGGAGACGGCCAGCTCAAAATCCACTCCGGCTTCTTTGAGGGCCAATTCGGCTTCAGGCCAGCGAGCCTTTGCATTCCAACGGTTCGAATACGGGTTGAGGATTATTTTTGCAGTCATCTTATTCTGATTTTACCATCTCAGAATTGGTTTTATTATTCGCTAAAACATTCTTGTACGAACTGAATTGCACCAGAATGACAGCGATCAAAATTAATGCACATCCCGCAATTTGAACCGGGATAAGCATTTCATGCAGGAACAACCATCCAAATAACACCGCAAAAACGGATTCCAGGCTCATGATAAGGGCTGCGTCATTCGCAGGGGTATACTTCTGCGCCACCACCTGCAGCGTGAAACCGATGGCGATTGAAAATATCCCCGTATAAATGATTGCTGGCAGGACCAGCAGCATTTCCGCTTGGGTGGGACGCTCTACGAACAGTCCGGTGGCTAAATTTAAAAATCCACAGACCGCAAACTGCCCGAATGCGAACGGAAGTGCCTTGATTTTCCCCTGCATCCGGCTGACGACGATCACATGTAACGCCCAAAAAAATGAACCGATAAAAATATAAACATCCCCTGGCTTGACCTGGAAACTGCCGCCGGTACTGAGCAAGAATCCACCCGTAACTGCCAGAACGACCGCAATGGCAATCTGCCAGGAAGGTTTCTCCCGCCAGAAGATCCACAGTATAAATGGCACGATGACGATATACAGGCTGGTAATAAAACCGCCGTTCCCGGCGGTCGTCGTCGCCAGGCCCGCCTGCTGAAACGCAACACCGCCGTACAATGCCAGCCCCGCCACCCCCACATAGATTACATTCTTTCGGCTGAACGCACCGCCTAGTTTTGTGAAGGGCAATAATGTCAAAGCTCCCAATAGGAAACGAAACCCATTCAGGAAGAAGACAGTTCCATGGCCGGCCGCAAAACGCATCACAGCAAAGGCACTCCCCCACAATATTGTGACAAATAATAAAAGTAAATCAGCTTTTAGCCGCATATTGAAGTCAGGGCGGCACTCCATCGCCGCCATAAATCCTCTCTCCAGGTCCACCGTCTGCTTATTTCAAAAGTCAGTGTTTCTCAGGAAAAAATACCTGGTTGCTCTACCAGGCCAGTACTGCCGATATCAGCTCAGGCTCCCCCCCTTGGTTTATTTCCATTGACCTATAGCTTTGCTCAATACAGCCTTGATCTCCTTGCGGATGTCTTCTTTTTCTGCTTCTGTCACATAAAGCTGTTTGAGCAGGCCTTCGTAGATGGAGACCGCTTCCACACAGTGGCCTAGCTCGGTAATATAACGCGCCTTCTCTTTGGTCACAGCATAGCGGCAATAGGCCTGTTCATAGCCAATTCCTCTGTCAAACCAGCTCAAGGCTTCGTCCGCTCCCCCGGTCCGGTCATGAATTTTCGCCAGCTTTACGCACACTTCCGCTTTATCGAGCTCCGAAATATCGCTCAGTAATAATGGATAGAGCTCATCCTCAGCTTCTTTATATTTGTTCGAAGCCATTAATTGAGCTACCCGGTTCTTCAGACCAATATAATCCTGATAATCCATAGCAACTCCGTTGGAATGTATTTTACTCTAAATTACCACTCATCTTGGAAAGCGTAAAAGTTGAAGAAAATGGCGTAAGGTAAAGGCATTGTTTTACCAACAACTCCGCGCTATAATCGCCTCATAGCAAGGAGTTGATAAAATGGCAGAAAAGACCAAACCTACTCAAAAACCTTTTGAAGGTAAGATCCCCGAAGAGACCCGCCAGCATTTCCACGCCGCCCGCGAAGAGTTCCGCAAGAGTATGGAGGGGATGATCCCCCCTGGATTTATCGAACACCGCCGCAATGCGCGCAAAGAGATGCTGCTGGCATGGCGCAGCATGATCGACGCCACCTTGAAGAAAATGGACGAGAAATAAAAGGATGTAAAGAAGCAACAAGAGCATTTCTCGTCGCTTTCTCTTCTTTATCGCGGAATCAATCCGGAGACCATTATGCTTGGTGGTCTCCGGAAGTTTTATTGCGTCATGAGGTAACGTCAAGGAATTAAGGATGAAATCGGCGGGGCGTTCCGCGGCTGAAAAAGATCATCCAGATCAAAGTGACCCCGGAACATCCCAACAGGATGCCCGAAAATAAAATATTACCGGCATTATAGAGGATCACACTGGATATTAACAAGGCGGCGAAAACCAGTCCGCCGGTTAACCGGTTGACTGCCTTTTCCACATAGCTGATCTGGCGGTTCACGGTAGGCGCCTGTACGGTCAGGTCGCCGCGTTCTACCTGGCTTAACACCCGGCTCGCTTTTGTGGGCAGGACGACCAATTCTTTGAGAACATTTCCTAATTCATCCAACCAGAAACGCCAGTTTGACCCTGCTTCCTGGGAGACCAGTTTGGTTGCATACGGCGCCAGTTGGTTCCATAGATTGAATTCGCTATCGAGACCTGTGCACATCCCTGAAAGGATGGCTACAGTTCGTCCCAACATCAACAAGTTTTGTGGCAGTTGAAACGGCATGTTATACATCATGTCACGGAAACGATCCGCAAAGCGGAACATTTCCTCCGGATTAAGATTGCGCAATTCGTCCATGGACTTGCCCCACAGCATATCGAACATGGAAGCGCTCATTTGTTCAAGTTCCTTTAAATCAGTACCGGGCAGGAGCACTCCCAATGTTTGATAGGAACGTACCAGCCGGGCGGCATCCTGTGTCCCCATGGCGATAACTACTTCCCGCAGCCCATTCCGCAAGTTTTCGGGCACGTGGCCCACCATGCCGAAATCGACGAAGGTCAATTGCCATGTCGGTTTACCGTCTTCGGTTTTTCCGGCCAATGGAGTAACGAAAAGATTGCCCGGGTGTGGGTCCGCATGAAAGAAACCGTCCTCAAAAATTTGCTTCAGGTAGGTGTCTAACAATTCCTTTGCCACCTCTGCCCGGTCGATTCCGGCTGCGCTGATAGCCTCATAATCGGTGATCTTGATCGCAAACACGTCTTCCAGCGTTAACACCCGCCGGGTCGTGTGACTCCAAACGACTCGTGGAACATGGACTCTCGGCTTATCCTTAAAATTCTCGCTGAATATTTCGGCATTGCGTCCTTCGGCAAGATAATCCACCTCCTCGCGGATCGTTGTGGAAAACTCTTCAACCAGTGAGGGTACATTCACCCGTTTGGAGACAGGCGGATATTTTTGCAGCCAGCCGCCCACCTGCCGCAAAGCGGAGAGATCGACTTCGATCAACTGGTCAATGTGTGGACGCTGGATCTTGACGACAACAGCGCAAAACTCGCCGCCTTGATCGTTAACGCACAGGCGGGCGCGGTGAACTTGCCCGAGGGAGGCTGCTGCCAGCGGGTTTTCTTCGAAAGAGTCATATTTTTCCAAAAGGGGCGCGCCTAACTCGGCTTCGGCCAGCTGGCGGATATCTTCAAAATTCTCTGGAGGCACCTCATCCTGCAATCCCGAGAGTTCTTCAGTGATTTCTTCAGGCAGTACGTCCAACCTTGATGAAAGGAACTGCCCGACCTTGATCATCACTCCGCCCATTCGTATGGCCAGCGCCCGGAACTGGACTGCCACTCGGCGGTACCGACTGGACCGTGTCCGCTTTGATAAAGCTCGCAGGCCCAGGCGCGGCAGAATCACTTCCCAAATGATGAAATTGATCGCCACGCCGGAAAAAAAGAACATGATTCGGCGGTAACGGGCGCGTAAAAATGAAACTCTCATTGAACCTCCATAACCTTCCGATTGTAACACTGCTGTAACGGCGACCTGCTTGCGCGTCCGCCAATTTTCCAGTATCCTTATTCTGTCGGGAACTTCGTGGAATTCGCACTATTCGATGCAAATTATTCCTTCACTCGCGAGGCATATGATGACTAAAATCACTTTCCCAAAAGACTTCGTCTGGGGCTGTGCTGCTTCCGCCTATCAAGTGGAAGGTGCCTGGAATGAGGCCGGTAAAGGTCCTTCCATCTGGGATACCTTCGTGCATACGCCCGGGAAGATCGCAAATGGTGAGACAGGCGACGTGGCCGTCGACCATTATCACCTCTACAAGGAAGATGTAACTCTGATGAAAGAGCTCGGTCTGGATGCCTACCGTTTTTCGGTTTCCTGGCCGCGCGTTCTTCCCGCAGGTACTGGCACTCCCAACCCTGCCGGTTTGGATTTCTATGACCGTCTCGTGGACGAACTGCTGGCGAACAAGATCGAACCGTATTTATGCCTTTTCCATTGGGATCTCCCCCAGGCCTTGCAGGACAAGGGCGGCTGGCCCAACCGCGATACTGCCTATGCTTTTGCCGAATACGCTCGCCTCCTGACCGAACATCTGAGTGATCGGGTAAAAGTCTGGATGACCCACAACGAACCATCTGTCTCGGCTTTTGCTGGTCATTTTTTTGGGGACCATGCGCCTGGCTTAAAGGACCCGGCTGCTGGTTTAAAAGCCATGTATCATATTTTCCTTTCGCATGGCCTGGCCGCTGAGGCTATCCGCGCCTCTGCCAGGCAGCCAGTCAAGATCGGCATTACCTTAAGCCTGAATCCGGCTCATCCGGCCACAAACTCGCGCAAAGACATTGAGGCTGCAAAAATGATGGATATCGCCATCAACCGTATGCAGCTCGACCCCTTTCTCAAAGGCACCCTCCCCATTCAGGAATTCGTTTTAGGGAAATTGTTCACCAAAAGTCTCATCAAACCGGGTGATCTTGAAAAGATGCGCTCATTGGATCTGCTGGGGCTGAACTATTACACTCGCGCAGTAGTGAAATACGATCGAAAAATCCCTTTGATTCATGCCACTCAGGTTCAACCGGTTGGAAATGAATATTCCGGTATGTGGGAGATTTACCCTGAAGGAATTTACGAGATTCTGATGCGTGTCTGGAAAGATTACCAGCCTCAATGTGAGCTGATGATCACTGAGAACGGCATCCCCGTCCCGGATGGAGTCGATTTCGATGGCCGTGTCCGCGATGAGCGCCGTATCCGCTATTTGCAAAACCACATTGCTCAGGTTCATCGTGCTATGGAGGCAGGCGTACCGGTGAAGGGATATTTCCACTGGTCGCTGATGGATAACTTTGAATGGGCTCTCGGATATGGCCCGCGTTTTGGTTTGGTTTACGTGGATTACAAGACCCTCAAACGGACAATTAAAAACAGTGGCCATTGGTTCGCACAGGTGATAAAGGAAAACGGCTATGAATTCTAGAAAAATTCTTATCATTCTCCTGACCTTTCTATTTTTATTCGGTTTCGTCACCCCTGTCCATGCCAACAATACCATCCGCATCTTCTATGCCGGCTCGGAAGATACCGGGGTATATATCGCCTTGACCTTGGCTCCCAAAGGAACATTTTCTTTCGTTACCGATCCGGCTGGAGCAGATGTTCTTGTCCTGAATGGAGCCATTCCGGAACCCGCACTCCTTGCCGCGCGCATCCAGGCAGGAGCGGGCTTGGTGTTGATCCTGGGGCCGGACCTGTCCTCTGCGGATGTTGAAACCGTCACGGGAATTCCTTTGTCTTTAACAAAACAAAGTGAAGCCGTAAGCCTCACGGATATAAAGAGCAGTGACCCCCTGGTAAAACAGATCATTTGGAACGGCGCACCCCAGGTGCGTGAGCGTGACGCGGTTGAAACACAACTATCCTCAGTTAGACCGTTGGTTGCAGCATATGAAAATGGATCGTGGGTTTTGTGGGCCGGGAACAATCCCAGATTGTTCATTTTCAATGCCTACCTGGCCAACTATATCGATCCCCAGACCCATAAAACCGCCTCGTACAATCCGCAGATCCAGGAATGGGCATACTTTAACTACTTTATATATCACCTGGTCGAGCGTGCTGCCGGCCAGGACCCGCTTACATTTGCCGATTATCCCGTTTCACCGGTCCCGCATGCTTCCGAGCGGAATGTTCTGCTGGGACTGATGGCGCTGATCGTGGTGACAACCTTTTCCATATTTTTCCTGGTTCGCCGTTATAGCTTGAGACATCCCGAAGAATTGGATCATATCGTTTCTGACCGGACCAAATTCCAGGTCCATGAAGAAAATTCAGAGTGGGAGAAGGTCGGTTTCCACCGCCCGCTGGGTGGATTCCTGGTCGCTTTGACCATCGGCCTTATTCTCTTTATTCCGTTGATTATTTACCAAAATTTGATACTGCCGTCTTATATTCTGCCTTCCGCCCAGGCATTGGGGATCTGGGGGCGGGTGACCCAATTCTTCAACCTGGCTTGGATGTTTTTCGATATGGGTACAAGCATTGCCTTCATCAAATTTCTATCTGAATATCGTGTAAGCGATCCAAAGAAGGGCATTCAATACGGGCAGGTTTTTGTTTGGTGGCAGGCACTTTCGGGAGCCGTGCAGGTAGCCCTGGTCATCGGCTTGGCCAGCACGTTGGCGCCTCGCTCTGCTTATGCCCTCTACGCCTGGAGTGTGATCATCCATACATTTATTCAAATCCCCGGTTTTTACCAGGTATTCAAACATGCCCTGACGGGTTTCCAGCGCCTGGATTACAGCCGTTTTCTTGAGATAGGATTAAATGTTGTCCTGCCAATGCTTGTGCAGCCCGTTTTTGTAACCATCATGTTCGCCTGGGGAAAGGCCCACCCGGCTTTCGGCGGTGCAATGGGGGGGTTGCTGGGATTGGGCATTGCTGCCTATGCGGCTGAGTTATTGACCTTTATCCTGGGCTTATGGCTCTATCGGCGTGTAGGTTATAACGCCCGCATTCTCTTTATGGCCCATTTCAATTGGGATGTGGTGAAAACCAGCTTCAAATTCGGCGTCTTTGAAATGCTCGGCTCTGCCGCCTGGTCCTTTGGACAGGCGATGGAGATTGCCATTACACAGGCGCGCCTGATCAATTATGCCGAGATATGGGGCAATTGGGGCTTGGCTCAGAATTTCATCTTCGCCTTCAACGTCACCCAGACTCTCAACGACGGGGTCATGCCTGCCATCTCGGAGGCTATCTCCCATGGAAAGCGCATCTTGAGTCAATATTACAGCGTGATGGCCTATAAATATAACAGCATCTTCAGCGCATTTATCGGTGCGGTCCTTCTTGCAGTGGCGCCGAAGTTCATTATTGGGTCGACCGGTATAGAGTTCCAGCGTGCAGCCATCTATGTGATCCCTCTGACCATCTGGGGCGCAGTTCAATTTCCATCCTGGGTGGGGGATAATGTTCAATTAGGTTCAAACAAGCCCTACCTCAAATCCCTCCTCGTTTTTTCAGAGCAGCTCATTCGCGTGATCCTGGCCTGGTTTCTGCTTGCACGCTATCAAGTGACAGGGTTGATCATCGCTTACTTCGTCGGGCTTTTTTCCAAAGGCATCGCCGCTTATATCATTAACCATAAAGTCTGCTTCCCTCAACGCTTTTACGTTTGGCAGTCGCTGGTTGCGCCGCTGCTTGCAGCTGCTACCCATTATGGGATCTTGTCCTTTATCAATGGCTTTATTTGGAAAGGCGATCAAATCACCAGCGTGCTGATTTTCCTGATCGGCATCCTGTTCAGCTTGCCCCTTTACTTGTTTCTGTATGGGTTATTCGGCGGCTGGGATGGCGATACACTTGCCGAACTGAAGGATGCGGTTGCATTGACCGGCGCAATAAAATGGCTCACCCGTTGGGGCGTCTATGAACCGACGGCATTCGGTGCCCATATCAGCCCCTTGAATAATCGCTTCCCTATTACCAATCGAAAAGAAGCCATGCAGGAAGCCAAGCTTCTGACCGAAGAAAAGGTGAAGTTATAATACTTACCCTCCACGACGGACGTGACCTCGCTTATGCTGAATTTGGCGAATTGCACGGCAAACCGCTATTTTTCTTCCATGGCATGCCCGGTTCGCGCTTCTTCCATCCCCATGATGAGATTACTCTCCAATTGGGGGTGCGGCTGATCACCATCGACCGCCCCGGCTATGGAGAGTCAACCTTCCAGCCCGGGCGTCGTATTATGGATTGGCCTCACGATGTAGCGGAATTGGCCGATGCGCTGGGCTTACATAAATTTGCTGTAGCCGGTCACTCCGGGGGAGGCCCCTATGCCCTGGGCTGCGCATACGCTCTCCCTGAACGGGTAACGCATGCCGCCACGCTTTGCGGCGCCGGTCCTGCAGGCACCCCGGGCGGAACGCGTGGGATGAAGCCTCTGGACAAATTTGGTTTCCTGGCCGGCAGGCTTATTCCCTGGCCGATCTGGCGGGGGATCGTGCAAAAGGTGTATCGCCGTAAACTCAACCCTATTTCAGCAGCGTTGAAACATCCTGATGCTCATCGCCCGCCTGCCGATGATGTCTTGATGGACCTGCCGGAGGTCCGGGAAGCTTGTGTCGTCAGCGAAAACGAGGCTTTTAGACCCGGCCTGTTGGGATTCGCCTGGGATGCCCGCTTGCTGACCCGTCCTTGGGGTTTCCAACTGGAAGCGATTCGCACCCCGGTTTCGCTCTGGCACGGAACTTCTGACAATATGACTCCTCTTCCTATGGCGCGCTGGGTTGCCAGCCGGCTTCCTGACTGCCATGCAACCTTTTGCGAAGGCGAAGCTCACCTGTTAATTTTTCCTCACTGGCAGAAAATACTATCTGATATCATACTGGAGTGACTATGCGCATTATACATATTATTTCTCATACCCACTGGGACCGGGAATGGTACCGCACTTTCCAGCTTTTCCGGCTGAAGTTGATCCACCTGATCGATGGCGTCCTCAAGCTGCTCGAGGCAGACCCGCAGTATAAATACTTTATGCTCGATGGCCAGACCATCGTCCTGGACGACTACCTCGCCATGCGCCCGGAGAAGGAAGACATTCTCCGCCAGCTGATCCAAAAAGGCCGCATCATCATCGGACCCTGGCACATTCTGCCGGATATGTTTCTGGTCGGTCCGGAATCACACATCCGCAATCTCTTGCAAGGCGATAGAACGGCTGCCAAATTCGGCCGAAAAATGACCATCGGTTACCTCCCCGATCCATTCGGCCATCCCGGTCAGGTTCCCCAGATCTTTCAAGGTTTTGGCATTGAGACAGCTTGCCTCTGGCGTGGCCTCGATGATGAGCCGGCGGAATTCTGGTGGCAGTCTCCCGATGGATCAAGGGTTCTGATGGCCTACTTGCGCGACAGCTATTCCAATGGAGCCGGCCTTCCGGCCAACAACCTTCCCGACTTCACTACCGCTGTCTCTGCCGTAGCAGATAAATTGGGAGACTATTCGGCTGTGAATGACCTCCTGATCATGTTTGGCACCGATCACATGGAACCGCCCCCCAACACTTCCCGGGCAATTGCCTATGCAAATAAAAATATCTCCGGCACGCAGGTGATTCATTCGACCCTCCCAAAATTCGTCGAAGCCATTCGAGCTTCCATCAAAAAAAGCAAGCTGGACTTGCCGGTCGTGACCGGTGAATTGCGCGCCTGCCGCCGGATGCATTTATTGCCCGGTGTGCTTTCCACCCGTATTTGGATCAAGCAGCGCAACCACGCCAGTGAAAATCTGCTCTTGAAATGGGTGGAACCCTTCAGCACATTCTCGGCGCTCATCGCTGCAGATCAAAGATCGCCCTCCGCCCTTGAGCATCCCGCCCACCTTGTCCGCAACACCTGGAGGCTGTTGATGGAAAACCATCCTCACGATTCTATCTGCGGGTGCTCCATAGACCAGGTTCATAATGAAATGAAAGTCCGCTTCGACCAGGTCGACCAGGTCGGCGAGGAATTGACCCTGCAAAGCCTGGAGACGCTGGCGGCCAATATTTCCACAATCTCGAATCTCAGCCAAACGGCCATGGTGATCTTCAACCCCACCTCACTACCACGAACCGATGTGGTCAATGCCACGCTGGAACTCCCTGCCAATGTGACCCAATTCGACCTGGTTGATAGCTCTGGCGCTTCAATCCCCTATCAAACCCGCGGACTTTGGAGCCGGGAAGTAATAAACGTCACCATGGATGTCAAAGAATTCCGTACCGCTTTCGGGTGGGTCAGCGATGGTCGCGTTGCCGGCATGATCGTCCAGGATTTGAAGATCCGTCGTGAAGATAAAGAAGTTTTCATTGATGCGATCGTATCAGATGGTGGTGAGCCCAACCTGACCGTCTGGAAAGCTGGCCGTAAACAAGTGGACGAATATCTGGCCGATCCCACCATAACGACCTACCATGTGCGTGCCATCTCTGCTTCCGCCACCCAGGTCGTCTTAACGGCTCAGAATATACCCGCCAATGGCTTTCAAACGTTTTGGTTGCGTCCTCGCCCGGATGTAGAAAAAACTTCCAGACAATTAAGTCCACTGGTTAAAATGTTATTGCCATTGGCCAACCTGCCAATGGTCCAAAGACTTCTGTCACCCCGTAAAAAATACGCCAGACCGCCTTATATCATCGAGAACGATTTCATTAAAGCCCAAATTGTCAATGATGGTACGTTATCCATCACCGATAAACGTTCTAACCTGACTTATTCCGGCCTCAATTGCTTCCGGGATGGTGCTGACTGCGGCGATGAATATAACTATTCGCCGCCCGCTCAGGATCGGATCTTTACGCCCCGTTTGAAACACGTCCGTATATTCCGCGGCCCTGTCCAGCAGAGCTTCGAATTGGAACTGGAGCTAATGGTTCCGACATCGCTTTCAGCAGACCGGAAATCACGTTCATCAAAAACAACCATCATCCCAATCACCTCCCTCGTTAGCCTCTCCAATGGGGTTCCGCGGGTGGACATCCATACCACCGTTAATAATTCTGCCATGGATCACCGCCTGCGGGTCCACTTTCCGGCACCATTTTCCGTGGAGACCGGTTTTCAGGATGGCCATTTCGAGGTCGTGGAACGCAAGCTCGGCCCTCCTGCCTACGACGACACCTGGATCGAGTCGCCTCGCCCGGAGGTGCCCCAGCGTGTATTCACGGATATTTCCGATGGAAAAAACGGCTTGATGATCGCCAACCGCGGCCTTCCGGAAGTGGAGGTACTAAAGGATTCGGCTGGGCATGCCGGGATCGCCCTGACAATACTTCGATGTGTAGGTTGGTTATCCCGCGACGATTTCATAACCCGTAAGGGTCATGCAGGCCCGGCTATGGAAACACCCGCTGCCCAGATGCCCGGCACATGGACGTTCGATTATTCGATCATTCCACATGCTGGCAATTGGCAGGCAGCCTGTGGACAGGCTTATGCTTTCGAGACCCCCATGCGTGCGCTCAGCACCGGCCTTCATGACGGCATATTACCCCCCTCCATGTCATTCGTGGCAGCCGAGCCGGCGGCTTTTCTCATCAGCGCGATCAAACAAAGCGAGGATTTGCGTGGCTGGCTCGTTCGCGGCTACAACCTCACCGGTGAGGCCATTACCGTAACACTCAAACCGTGGAAACCGTATAAAACTGTAGAGTTGGTGAATTTGGCCGAGCAGAAGTTGGCTTCGTTGAAACCTGAACAAAATGGCGCCATTTCTTTCAAGGCCCGCGGCCATGAAATCGTCACTGTAATGTTTATGGAAAAGAGGCTCCTGAGCGGTTTGTCCTTGTGTTTTCAAGGGAAGGTGCGTCCTTTGCTTTGCAGGCGATGAATCTTCTCAGGCTTCCCCGCCTGGCCCAAATAATAGATCGAATCTTGTCTTCAAATTAGATGGCGAGCGCAAAACCGGCGCTCGCCATCAATTATCTTATTGTTGTTCTTTTCTTGTCATTTGTATTATTCGATGCAATAAATCCCCATTTCTTACAACGCCTTCATGAACCTGACCGTTGCCATAATTGCCAGGGAAAATAAGAGTACCAATACTCCCAGCACGCAGTATGCATAAACGTCCAGGGTCAAACCAGGGATATTTGCAAAAATAACCGCTGCCAGGACAATGCCCATCCCCACCGCTAGCAGCCATTTTCCCCCATAAGCATTCACCGGGTACCAAATTTCAGGATGTTCCATTGTCTTCCTTACCCTGAAACCATATATGCCGTTTGGGGGTATTTTCCTAAGGATCAACGGCACTGACAAGCCCGCAAGGAGCATGCCGCTTGCGATGAACATGATTATCAAAATTAACATTTGTTTCTTTAGGGATCAGTGGGTCGGGAAGCTTTCAACAATTCATCCACGCGCCGGCGGAATACGTCCATATCGAATGGTTTTGACCAAATATCGTTCGCCCCTGCTTCCAAAGCCATCTGTCTTTCCAGGGGTGAATTCATCGCAGTCAGCATGATGATGGGCATTTTCGCACTGATGGAGGGCTGGCGTAATTTCCGGCACAACTCATACCCATCCATATCCGGCATCATCACATCGAGTATGGCCAGGTCCGGCATGTTGGCCATGACCGATTGGACTGCCTCGGTTCCATTACTCGCTAATGCCACCTCGTAACCTTCCAATTCAAGGATTTTGGAGACCAGGGTCAGGTTCATATCATTGTCATCGACAACTAAAACATGGAAGGTCATAACATCCAATGCCTTTGTTAAAGATAGAATACTCCATTAAAGGCCAAATCGTCAAGTTACAATACCATTACGTCGGCTATAATTGAAGCTATTGGAGGATCCATGGCCAACGTATTCGCATCCAAACACCCGCTCGTATCGCATAAATTATCCCGCCTACGGAACAAGAATACCGATCCCAAGAAATTTCGTGAACTCGTCCGTGAAATCGCTGCACTGCTCGCGTATGAAGCCACTGCCGACCTTTTAACCGTCCCGCTCCAGGTCGAGACGCCTCTTGCAACAATGGCAGGTGCAGAATTGAAAGAGAAGATTGGCCTTGTTCCCATCCTGCGCGCTGGCCTGGGAATGGTGGAGGGTATCTGGGAATTAATGCCGACCGCTGAAGTCTGGCACATTGGCCTATACCGTGATGAGAAAACCCTCAAACCTGTTCAATACTATAACAAGTTGCCGATCGAACCGACTGTTTCTGTATGTCTCATCCTCGACCCAATGTTGGCCACTGGTGGATCGGCCGTTGCCACTGCTGAAATTGTCAAGCGCTGGGGTGTCACGAAAATTAAATTCGTTGGTCTGATTGGCGCTCCTGAAGGGATTTCGGCCATGCAAAAAGCTCATCCCGACGTGCCTCTTTATCTTGCCGCCATTGACGATCGTCTCAATGAACGTGGCTATATCCTTCCGGGGCTCGGAGACGCCGGCGACCGCCAATTTGGGACGGGGTAGCCCATCCTTATTGGAAAGAATATTTATATGGATAATGAATTTCTGCAAAATCTCAACAGTTTCATCGTCCGCGCCAAGGCTGCCACGTATGTCGGCAGTGGTAATCATTCCCCTTCCTGTCGACCCGGCTCCCATGACCTGAAATTCGATGATGGGGAGTGGTCCTATCTGGATAGCTACTTCGGTGGAAGGGACTTCATCGGCGAAGAAGCGGTTTACTTCGGTGGGAAACCGGTTTGGGCCATGAATTATTATGGCCACATTCTCATGCCGGCCCTGATTTTGCCTGCTGAAGCTGGCCAGGTGATAAAAGCCAGTCTGTCAAAGCTGTATACCGAAGGTCGTTTTCTGGGTGGGTTCCAGGATCCCCAGGAAGAATTTACCTATATCGATACCAATGAAGGTACCGTAGCCTCATTCCGCGGCAGGGAATTTATCAGCCGCAGCGGTGAGATAGTGTATGAATTGTTCTACCATGGCGGTCTGATCCTGGACGATTGATTGCTCTTACTTGGGTATGCCTTCTTTTTATGACCATAGGGACGGTTCGCAAACTGCCCCTATTTCTTTTTCAAATCATCACCCTACATCCATCCCGGTCAGCTTCGTTAAAATTTTATGGAATAACAGGAACGGCAGGATCAGCAGCACATGCAGTGCCCCGCTGAGTCCAAATATCATCGCCAGTGCCCGCAGGAACTGGTTGAACCCGGTGGCCAGGTTCTCCATCATCCAGGGGCCTGCTCCGGCCAGCAAAGCCACGATCACCAGGCCTGCTGCCAGTAGTCCCAAAGGCAGCCACGCATGCCGGTCGGAAGCCGAAGGCATCATGGTGCTGCTGATGGTGAAGGTGAGGTAGAACCATAACCAGAAATCTGGATTTCTCGGCACTGCCATCAAGCCCGTCCAGAATCCATTCCAATCCGCCGCTCGGATATAGTCCCACAACGGCAATAGATGCAGTAGATTGATGGACGCATAGGCCACAAATAGGCATCCGGTCACCAATGGAGCTGCTCCGATCAAGGCATCCCGCACGAATCCCCCCGAAGCCGTTTCAACAAATCCAAGCCGCAATTTTCCATCCGCTGTCGCTTGCGGGATCAGGGAAAAATTGCCCGTCTGGACTCCCAGTATTTTTGCGGTTAAAAAATGGCTGAGTTCATGCAATAACACCCCCGGAAAAAAGATAATGGCGAAGATGGTCTGTGTCAATCCCGGCCGGCGTGTCAGGATTAAAAAAAAGGCCTGGATTTCGCGGTGTAAGACCCTTTGAAGGAAGACGAAAACCACCAGGGCTGCCAGCAGCCATAACAGTCCGTCAAAAGTAGCAAGATAGGTCATTGATGGGCCAGGGACGATGGACGAAAGATCTTCTGGTCATTCGTCCATCGTCTATTGTCACTTTCCTTACTTCACTGCTGCTTTCGTGATCGTTACAAAATCTTCCACTTTCAGGCTGGCTCCGCCGACCAGCGCGCCGTCGATATCTGCCTGGCCGAAGAATTCGGCCGCATTCGCGCCGGTTACAGAACCGCCGTAAAGTACCCGCACAGCTTGCGCAGCGGTTTCGCCGTACATACCAGCGTAAGGCTTGCGGATAAAATCGCGGATCACCGCCTCGGCGTTTTCGCCGCTGGAGGCACGTCCTGTCCCGATCGCCCACACGGGCTCGTACGCAATGACCACCTTGGCCGCGAAATCAGTCTCCAATCCCTTTAACCCTGCCAGGACTTGACCGGAAACCACTTGCGCAGTCTTCCCGGCTTCATATTCATCCAGTGTTTCACCCACGCAAACGATGGGGATCAGGCCGGCTTCCTTGGCTGCCAGTAGTCTTTTATTTACTGTCTCATCTGTTTCCCCAAAATACTTCCGCCTCTCGGAATGCCCGATGATGACATATTTGCAGAACTCGGCCACCATACCCGCTGCAACTTCGCCGGTATATGCCCCTTTGGCTTCCCAAAAGAGATTCTGCGCCCCCAGGCCGATATCGGTGCCTTGCAGGAGTGCCGCAACCGGGAAAAGCGCCATGTACGGAGGGCAAAGCACTTTTTCCACGCCTTTGACATCCTTCAGGATCGGTGCCATCTCAGCCACCAAACCCCGTGCCTCTGCGATGGTTTTATTCATTTTCCAATTTCCGGCAACAAATGGTGTACGCATAAGATTAGTTCCCTTCAAAAGTTTTGAATTGAATGAATTTTTTTCGAACAAAATGAGTCTGTCTCAACAAAATATTCGTCTACCTGCCCAGGCCCTGCAAAGCCAGGTAAGTGACCACGCACGCCGCGATAAGGATGAGACTCACGGCCAGCCACATCCAGGCCGATCCTTTCTTGATCTTTTCCTCTTCGGCTTGCATGGCCGCTTCCTCGGATTGTACATCCGGAAGCTCTTCGCTGTCAGTTACAGTCGGACCTGGCAAAGACTCCTCCAATGGTTTTTTAAAGAGGACTGTTTTTTCGAAACGGGATGTTGCCGGTACTGTCGGGCTGGCAGCCGCGGCTTTGATAGCCTCTACTTTAGTTTCTCTGGAACCAATTCCATCAGTCTCATCGGGTCCATCTTCCTTCAACGTGTGTTGGAAAGCCTCCACCATCTCATGGACATCTTTATAACGATCGTAGCGTTCCTTTGCCAGTGCTTTAAGCAGCACCCGTTGGATGGGCTCAGATACTTCTGGGTTTACCTGCTGCGGTATTGGCAGCGGTGTGTAAATGTGGTCGTGGATCACCGAGAAAGGTGTATCCGCGCTGAATGGTACTTTCCCAACAGTTAGCTCGTACAACATCACCCCGAATGAATAGATATCGCTTCTTGCATCCAGGTCTTTTTGGCTCAAGGCCTGTTCCGGTGAAATGTATTGAGGTGTGCCCAGGAGCATGTCGGAGGTGAGCGTGGACTCCGCCGATTGGGCAATTCGTGCCAGGCCAAAATCGGCCAGGTAGATTTGTCCGTCTTTGGCCAATAGCACATTGGATGGTTTGATATCGCGGTGGAGTATATTTCGTTTGTGGGCATAGGTCAGTGCCGCCCCAACCGCTTCTGCCACTTGGCTGGTGAATGCCTTATCAACAGGGCCGAGTTCCAGCCGGGCTTTGAGCGTCTCGCCTTCGATATACTTCATCACCAGGTAAGGTCGGCCTTCGTATTCGGCATAATCGTATATCGGGACGATGTTGGGGTGGTCAAGCATGGCCACCAGCTTGGCTTCACGTTGAAATCGTTCCAGGAAATGGGAATCCTTCAAGAAAGCCGGGTGAAGAACTTTAAGGGCCACATACCGGTCCAGCGCCGCATGGTAAGCCTTGTAGACCGTCGCCATACCCCCCTGCCCCAATTGCTCCATAATGCGATATGGCCCGACGGTTTCTCCGCTGTTGAACGACATGCAACTTCAACCTTCTTGATATCACATGTCATTGCGAGACCGGCTTTCCTGGCCGGTCGAAGCAATCTCCCTGTATAAAAAGGAATCGCCTCGGCAGGTATGATCTGGCAATGATGATTATAGGGATTTTATATATAACTTAGGTAACAAAAGGACGAACGCGGTACAGCGCGTTCGTCCTTTGATCTGCTCGTTACTTGTCCGCTAAAGCTGCCACTCCGGGTAATTCCTTGCCTTCCAGGAATTCCAGCGAAGCCCCTCCGCCTGTGGAAACGTGTGTCATCTGCTTCGCCACACCGGCTTTCTTCACCGCGCTGGCGCTGTCGCCGCCGCCGATAACGGTGGTGGCTCCGGATTCGGCCAGCAGTTTCGCCAGGGCAAAGGTCCCCGCGGCAAACTTGGGCATTTCAAAAACGCCTACCGGTCCGTTCCATACGATTAGCTTGGCGCCTTTGAGAGTCTCTTTGTATAGGTCCAGGGTTTTCGGGCCGACATCCAGCATTCGCCAGCCGGCGGGGATCTTGTCCACGTCGACCACCTGGCTGTTGGCCTCTGCGTCGAATTTATCCGCGATGACAGCATCCACCGGCAAAACGATCCGGCTGCTGGATTTGGCCAGGATTCCCTTGGCAGTCTCGATGGATTCCTTCTCCACCAGGCTATCCTGCATGTTCAGCCCCTTGGCCGCCAGGAAAGTATTGGCCATGCCGCCGCCGATGATGAGCTTGTCGCATTTGACCAGCAGGTTCTCCACCACCAGGATCTTGTCGCTGATCTTGGCCCCGCCCAAAATGGCAATGTATGGATGTTCGGGGTTACCTGTTGCCCGCCCCAGGTATTCGAGTTCCTGTTCCATCAGGAAGCCCGAGACGGCCGGCAGGAAGTGCGCCACGCCCTCGGTCGAGGAGTGAGCCCGGTGGGCGGATCCGAAGGCATCGTTGACGTACACATCGCCCAGCGCAGCCATTTTCCTGGCCAGTTCCATATCGTTCTTCTCTTCTTCCGGGTGGAAGCGTGTATTTTCGAGCATGAGTACTTCACCCGGTTTGAGCGCTTTCGCCATGGCTTCCACTTCCGGTCCAACGCAGTCCGGTGCCATTTTGACCGGGATCCCCAGGTGCCCCGCCAGTACTTCCGCAGCCGCTTTCAGGCTGAACTCGGGATCCGGCCCGCCTTTTGGACGCCCCAGGTGGCTCATCAGGAGTAGAGACGCGCCCTGGTCGAGCACATACTTGATCGTCGGCAGCGCTGCCTTGATGCGTTTGTCGTCGGTAATAACGCCTTTATCCATCGGGACGTTGAAGTCCACGCGCATAAGTACACGCTTACCCTTCAGGTCAATATCTTTTACGGTCTTTTTGTTCATATCTCCACCTGCAAAGAAAAACCTTGCGAAGGATGAATGCCTTCGCAAGGTTCTGTTTTTCTTAGAACTCTTCGCCATCAATGCAGCCAGATCGGCCGTGCGGACCGAGTAGCCCCATTCGTTATCGTACCAGGCCACAACTTTGACAAAGTTATTGGATTCTTTGCCTAGTACAGAGGTGAAAGGCAGGTCCACGGAGGAGCTGTGTGGATCGCCCTTGTAATCGATGCTCACCAGCGGCTCGTCCACCGCCTGCAGGATGCCCTTATTGCGCGGCAGCTTGGCTGCATCGCGGAAGGCCTGGCGTAATTCTTCGGTGGTGGTTGATTTTTCCAGTTCAGCTGTGAAATCCACTACCGAAACGGTGCTGACCGGCACACGCAACGCGTAACCGTCAAATTTGCCTTTCAAATCGGGGATTACCAGGGCGATCGCCTTGGCAGCGCCAGTCGTCGTCGGGATGATGTTCATCGCCGCGGCACGAGCGCGCCGCAGGTCTGAGTGCGGCATATCCAGGATCTTCTGGTCATTGGTATAGGCATGGATGGTGGTCATGAAAGCGCGTTTGATCACATAAGTATCGTGTACCACCTTGGCAGCCGGCGCCAGGCAGTTCGTTGTGCAGGATGCATTTGAGACCACGTCATGCTTCTTCGGGTCATATTGATCGTCGTTGACTCCCATGACGATGGTCAGGTCTTCGCCTTCAGCAGGAGCCGAGATGATGACTTTCTTGGCGCCGCCGGCGGTAATGTGGTTAACTGCACCCTTGACCGTCTTGCCTTTTTTATTGACGCCGTCATTCTTGATTGTGAAGAGGCCGGTGGATTCTATGACGATCTCCACGCCCAGGTCTTTCCACGGGATGGCCGCGGGGTCGGTCTCTTTGAAGGCTTTGACTTTCTTGCCATCGATCAACAGGCCTTCATCGTGCACTTCGACGGTGCCGTCAAAGCGGCCATAGTTCGTATCGTACTTGAGCAAGTGTGCCATAGTCTTCATGTCGCCGATGTCATTGAACGCGACAACTTCCATATCATTGGGATAATAATCCCTGATGGCCTTCAGGACCTGGCGGCCGATCCGGCCAAAACCATTGATACCAACACGTGTAGTCATAACATTTCTCCTTACGAGTTTAGGTTGTATCAACGCGCGAGCGTTGTATTTGCCTGTTCCAACGGTCCGGTGCGCTCATTATACAATTCCATCAAAGTTTGAGCTAATTTGGTGGCATCGTGGTGCATGGCATTGTTGCAATCGATCAAATCGGTAAAATAGATCCGGCTGTCCCGGTTGGCTGCATCATCCTCGCGGACCCATTCGCAGCCTCTTTCAAGTTCCCCATCATAACACGAATTGCACACTATGACATCTACAAGTTCGTATCCGATCAGCTCTTCCAGCGCGCGGATGTGGTCTCCGCAGGTATATTTCTCCGTTTCCCCTGGCTGGGTGGCTACATTCGATATGAACATCTTCACCGCCCGGCTGGAATGGATCGCCTCTAACAGGTCGCGCACGAGGATGTTCGGTAAAATGCTGGTATACAGGCTTCCCGGACCGATGATGATCAGGTCCGCCGCCAGGATCGCCTGGATGACCGGTGGATATGCTGATGCGTCGTTCGGCTCCAACCAGACCCGCCTCACCCGCCCGGAGGCCTTGGGAATCTGGCTCTCTCCCTCCACCCGTACTTCGTTATCACCCAACGGTAACTGCACATCCGCCACCAGGCGGACATTGTGCAGCGTCGCCGGCAGGACCTGACCGTGTACCGATAGCGCCCGGCCCGATTCGGATACGGCGTTCTCGAAACTGCCAGTGATATCCACCAATGAAGAGATGAAGAGATTGCCAAATGTATGTCCGCCCAGGCCGGTATCTCCGCCAAAACGGTACTGGAATAATTGCGTCAATAAGGCTTCGTCGTCCGAAAGGGCCGCCAGGCAGTTACGGATGTCACCTGGCGGTAGGATGCCCAGGTCGCGCCGCAATTCGCCCGAAGAGCCTCCATCGTCCGCCACCGACACGACCGCGGTTAAATTGGTCGTATATTCCTTCATTCCCCTTAACACCGTCGCAATCCCATGACCGCCGCCGATGACAACCACCCGTGGTCCCCGGCCTTTCCGGCGGAAATCGCTCACCTGGTCCACCAGGTGCTGCCCCGGTCTTAAGAAGGGTACTGTGAGATTGCGGTTGATCCCCCAGATGCCAAGTGCGATCAGTCCCAGCCCGATCCCGCCAAAGATCAGCACCCGCCATGGACGAGCCAGCGTTCGCAGGGAAATTGCCGCCAGGATGGGCAGCCACCAGGTTTCCGGGGCGGTCCGATAAATCTCTAGCAAGAACATCGCCAGACCGACCCCGATAAAGGTTGTACCGATTAATAGCACAATGAACCAACGCTTTACCCCCAGGCCGGGCACCATCCAGCGAAGCGAGCTCTTTACCCGCCGCCATATAGAGGCCAAGAACTTTTCCTTCTGTCCAGACATCATGGATGATGATAGCAGTCTTTACATGAATAGTCAACTTGGCGCATTGCCTCAAATTAAATGTTACTCTGCATGAAGTCGTTGCCTCAAAATAAATGTTACCCTAGGCAGAGATCAAAGCTCTGCCGAGGGAGATATGATAAGTCAACGCAGCAAACAAGAATACCTGCAAGCGATCCAACCTCGCTACAAAAATGCCAGCAAAGCCCAGAAGAAGCAGATTTTGGACGAATTCGTGGCAACGACTGGCTGCCATCGCAAACACGCCATTCGGGTCCTGGCTCACGGCCCGATCCGCAGGCCGAAGCGCAAGCGTGGTCGGAAGAAGCTCTACCAGGGGGAAGTGGTGGTAGTCTTGGAGCAGATCTGGGAGATTTGCGGTCAGATCTGTTCGAAGCGCTTGCATCCATTCCTGCCAGAAATGGTGAAAGTCTTGGAACGCACAGGCCGAATGCAGCTCTCCGAGGAAACCAAGGCACTCCTGCTCCAAATGAGCCGTCCTTCGATCGATCGCTGCCTGAAAGGAGCCCATCACACCCATCCTCGCAGCCTGAGCACGACCAAACCCGGCACCCTGCTCAAGAAGTCCATCCCGGTTCGCACCTACACACCTTGGGACGAAGAAAAGCCGGGTTTCCTCGAGATTGATCTGGTCGCTCACTGTGGAAGCAGCTTGGAAGGCCAATTTGTGTATACTCTGACCAATACCGACCTGGCCACCGGCTGGACGGAATGCCTGCCGGTCTTCCCTCGCACCCAGGAGAACGTGGTCCAAGCTTTGCTTCAGGTCCAAGCCCGCTTGCCCTTCCCTTTGCTCGGCCTGGATTCCGACAATGGCAGCGAATTCATCAACGACCTCCTGCTGCAGCACACTCGCATCCACCAGATCACCTTTACCCGCTCCCGGCCTTACAAGAAGAACGATCAGGCCCATGTCGAGCAGAAAAATGGCTCTCTCGTCCGCCGCCTGATCGGGTATGATCGCCTGGATATTCCCCAGCAGGCTTTGCTCCTCGATAAAATCTACCAGGATCTTCGCCTCTATACCAATTTCTTTCAACCTGTTCTCAAGCTCATTGGGAAGGTGCAGCTTGACCACCACACCATCAAGCAATATGATATCGCCGCTACTCCTTATCAGCGTATCCAGGCTTCTCCGGATATCGCCCTGGATATCAAAGCTCGCCTGGCGAACCTGTATGTCCAGCTCGATCCCGTCCTGCTGAGAACGTCCATCGATCAGAAAGTCGACCGGCTATGGAAATCCACTCGGTAACATGATTTTTGAGGCAACAACCCTTCACAGGGTAACATTTTCTATTGAGGAATTACGGGCGTCTCGCCTTACCTGGAGTGCGGGCTTTAGCCCGCCTCTTTCCTTTTCATTCCACCATTAATATACTCTACCTCGTCCCTTGGTTGGAACGCGGCCTTTAGCTTGCATCTCTTAATTCAAATCTGGAGCGCGGGCTTTAGCCCGTCTTTTCCCTTTCCTCGATCGGGGAAGAGGCGGGGATGAAGAAAAACCGTAATATAATCAACCCCGTTATCCGACCAAAAATAGAGGAGATACTCATGCCCCCGTTTTCCACCCTGGTGCCCCCCCACTGCATCCCGCCTCTTGACCAGGATTTCCGCCCCGCTGCCCTCGTTTTGCGCGCATTCGCAAAGGATACCGCCCGCGTCGGGGTGCCTCTCATCATTGGGGTGGAACGCAACAACGGTGAAATCTCTCGTTATGAAACCAGGGTTTTCCCCGAGGCTCACCCTCGCGCCCAGGACGATCTTTATTTCGTCGAGCGCATTGTCAAATTCCTCTTGTGGCAGCGCGGCGGATATAAGGTTTTTATCGGCGGGCCGCGTTTTATCGGTGATTACATCCGTCAGGCCTACGCGCCGGATGGCGAGCGGAAATTCGACTTCTTTTTCATGGGCGAGCAGGTTTATGAGCAGACCTTCACCGTCATCCCCTGTGACCCATCCGAAGTGCCTCCTGCCCGGGAAACCGGCAAGGAATTGGGCCGCCATCTGGATGGCTGCCGCATCGGTTTCGATCTGGGCGCCTCCGACCGTAAGGTCAGTGCCGTGGTGGACGGGCAGCCCATCTTCAGCGAGGAAGTCATCTGGGAACCGCGCAAAAACGCCGACCCTGAATACCATTACCACGAGATCATGACTGCCTTGAAGACCGCCGCCGCGAAACTCCCCCGCGTGGACGCCATCGGCGGCAGCTCGGCCGGCATTTATATTGACAACCGTCCTATGGTCGCCTCGCTTTTTCGCGCCATTCCCCCCGAACGTTTCTCCGAGATCAAAGACATGTTCCTGCGCATCCAAAAGGAACTGGATGTGCCCCTCGAAGTCATCAACGACGGCGACGTGACTGCCCTGGCTGGGGCCATGTCCATTGAAGACAACGGCGTCCTCGGTGTGGCCCTCGGTTCCAGCGAGGCCACCGGCTACGTGGATGTCAACGGCCGCATCATGGGCTGGTTGAATGAGCTGGCCTTCGCTCCCATCGATTACAACCCTGCCGGCCCTGTAGACGAATGGTCTGGCGACATCGGTGTTGGCTCACAGTACTTCTCCCAGCAGTGTGTCTTTCGCCTGGCTCCCAGGGCCGGCATTGACATTCCCGCCGGTATCACCGATGCTGACAAACTCAAGTTCGTCCAGGAGAAATTGGAAGCCGGCCATGCAGGCGCGGAGAAGATTTGGCAGAGTATGGGCATCTACCTGGGCTACGGTCTGGCTCACTATGCCGGCTTCTACGATATCAAGCACGTCCTCATCCTCGGTCGCTGCACCTCCGGCCGCGGCGGTGACCTGCTGCTCAAAGGCGCAGATCAGGTTCTACAGGCCGAATTTCCAGACCTGGCTTCCCACCTCCATATCCAGCTCCCCGACGAGAAGAGCCGTCGTGTCGGCCAATCCATCGCAGCAGCCTCCCTCCCTGCCATCCCCTGAATATTAGGCCCCGAGCAGCCTGCCCTTGTGTTTTTCAAGGGAAGCAACCCGATTGTTTTCGGGTCGAGCGGACGAATAGCCATCTACTAACTGAGACACAACATAGGAGTTAACATGCAATTCCACCTCCCTACCTCTGAGATTTTTATCCCCGACAATCTCCCTATTGAAGAAGCCCTCACCCGCACCACCCACCTCGCCATCTCTGCTCACCAAGACGACATCGAGATTATGGCCGCCCGCCCCATCCTGGATTGCTTCCAGCAGAAAGACAAGTGGTTCACCGGTGTAGTCGTCACCGACGGGCGCGGCTCGCCCCGCGATGACCTGTATAAGGATTATGACGATGAAACCATGCGCATCGTTCGTTTCAAGGAGCAGAAAAAAGCAGCTATTGTCGGCGAATACGCCGCCCAGATCATGCTCGATTACCCCAGCAAGGTCGTCAAGGATGCCTCCCAGCCCGACCCTGTGGAAGATTTGATCGCATTGCTTAAAGCCTCCAGACCTCAATATGTCTACACGCATAACCCCGCTGACAAACATGACACCCATGTCGCCGTCTGTTTACGGGTGATTGCGGCCATCCGCAGCCTCTCCGATGCCGAAAGGCCACAAAAACTCTATGGCTGCGAAGTCTGGCGTGATCTGGATTGGCTGCTGGACAGCGATAAAGTCAACTTCGACCTAACCGCCCACGAAAACTTGCAGTCCGCCCTGCTGGGAGTCTTCGACTCCCAGATCGCTGGTGGCAAACGCTACGACCTGGCCAGTCTGGGCCGCCGCCGCGCCAACGCCACCTACTTCGAATCCCACGGCGTTGACCAGACTCTCGGTCTCTCCTTCGGCATCGACCTTACCCCCCTCATCACAGACACAACCAAAGATGTGACCACCTTCGTCCAGGAGCACATTCAGCGCTTTGCCGCCGATGTTTCCTCCCGCCTCTCTCGCCTAGGCTAGCCTGAAATAAGATTACACTATTTCATGTCCCCTGTAAAGGCGGGTCACTGACCCGCCTTTATTGTTGGGTGCCCTCAAGCCCTTCGACTTGATCAGAGGTCTTTATGCCTTCGATGCCGATGTTTTCTTCCAAGTAGGTCTGCAGATTGGAGGAGATGGAGGCGCGCTGTCTCTCAGCTTTACGCGCAATAACCTTTTTTCACAACCACCTCTTGACAACTGAGAATCTTATTGTATAATATAAAGAACTTTGCATTACAAAGTAAATAGTATAACAGAGGAGAATTATATGAATACACAACTCAACCTCAAAGAATTGGAACGTAAAGCGTTCCGCTCAACCTACCAGGATGGTCTGTGGGACTTGTATTTTGGCTTGATCGTGATCTGCATGTCGATCTTTGTCTACCGCCCGGCAAGCGGGTACAGCCCACTAAATATTATTATGGCCGTAGGTGGCATAGGTGTGGCCTATCTGCTTTTCTGGGCAGGGAAGAAATACATCACCCTGCCGCGCATGGGCCAGGTCGAGTTCGGAGCCCAGCGCAGGAAACGTAAGCTGACGATGGCCATCGTGCTTGGCGTCGTGGTCTTGGTTCAGGTGGCCTTCTTGGCTTTCCAGGTGGCAGCCCGGGCCAATCCCGAACTGGGTGCAAAGCTCAATGGATTCCTCCTGGAGAGGGATTTGATGGACCTCAGTGTCGCTTCGGTTGGGGCGCTTTTCGTTGGCCCCTCCATGATATTGGTCGCCTTCTTCATCGATTTCCCGCGCGGCTACTATATCGCCATCCTGATGTCGCTGGCAGTCTTCTTGATGATCCTGTTCAACCAACCAATCTACGCGATTCTGATCGGTGCGCTGATCCTTGCTCCTGGTGTGGCGCTTTTGGTGCGTTTCCTGCATAAATACCCGCTGCGCCGGGAGGGGCCGGCTCATGAGTAAACCCGAGGAAAACGCCGACTTGACCGCCTTGGCGGAGATCGACCGGCTGGTCCATGAGCCGGCCCGGCTGGCAGTGATGGCTCTGCTTTATGTGGTGGACAGCGCAGACTTCATCTTCTTGATGAACCAGACCGGCCTGACCTGGGGCAACCTCTCGGCCCACTTAACTAAACTGGAAGAGGCCGGATACCTGGTTGTAGAGAAAACCTTCAAGGGCAAGCGCCCGAATACCATGCTGCGCCTGACATCGAATGGACGGGATGCCTTTCGAGCCTATGCCGGAAAAATGCGCCAGTTCCTTAACGGCCTTCCTAAATGATCAGGAAAAGAGGATGGCTGCCCCAAAAGGGACAGTCCCAGTCTCGCTTCACCACCTACTTCGAGTCCCACGGCGTCGACCAGACACTCGGGCTCTCCTTCGGTATTGATCTCACCCCCTCGCTTATTCATATAATTCGGATGAAAGATCCACCGGGGTTGATGAATCGAGATTCTGATTTAATTCATGACAAAGGTCACTTGAATAATTGAAACATTTGTTCTATAATGCAGATTAGCGTTTGAAGGCTTTTATTGATTCTTCGCGCGTTTCTGTATATAGGTTTTCCCTTGTTCATCAAATGACCCGCCTACCTGGTTTTCCACCCTTGCAGACTCCCGTGTTTGCTTTCTTATTTACCTCCTCCCTGAAATTTTTTATCGAAAAACGTGCGATAGTTGTTCCTCAGTTGTTCCTCAGGAACAACTACTGCCCTCTATGCCTTGCATGGTCTTCGCCCTGCTTAGGCTTCTCAGATACCTTAGACACCTCGGAAAATTCAGATATTTTCCTCTTCCCAGGAAAGGAATTGATCCTCCTTTAGTTCCTCAAACAATTCAATTCCTCGATCCGCTCCTGGTTCACTTTCCAACGGTTCCTATTGTCTGACTAATGACTATCCGGCGAACGACTGTTATAATTCCAACCATGAGCGTAATTATTGCCATAGATATCGGCGGGACCCAATTACGGGTCGCCGTCTATCCACACGACAGCATCAATCCCATCAACGTCCAGCGCGCCCCCACCCTCGGCCTGGAGCCCGGCGCCTATGACCGTCTGACCGACCTGGTCGACTCCACCTGGCCCTCCGAACCGGTGGAAGCCATCTCCGTCGCGGCCCCCGGACCGCTCAACCCCTACACCGGCATCATCATCGAAACCCCTAACATCCCCGCCTGGACCAATTATCCCCTGGCCGAATTACTTTCCAGTAAATACAAGGTGCCCGTTTTTCTGGGCAACGATGCCAACCTGGCCCTTCTGGGCGAATGGCGCTATGGAGCCGGGCAGGGTCACCACCACCTGGTTTATCTAACCATCAGCACCGGGATAGGCGGCGCCGCCATCTGCAACGACATCCTGGTGGAGGGCAATCGCGGCATGGCCACCGAATTGGGCCACCTGACCGTCCTTCCCGGCGGACCCGTCTGTTCATGCGGTGTGCGCGGCCACCTGGAGGCGGTTGCTTCCGGGCCTGCCATCGTGAGGTATGTCTGCGAGCAAATCGCCGCCGGCCGCGACTCTCTCCTCAAATGCGAGACCACATTCACCGCTCGCGGCGTCGCCGAGGTTGCCAACAAAGGCGATACATTGGCACAGGAAGCCTTTGCTCGCGCCGGCGCCTTCATCGGCCAGGCCACCGCTGACTTCCTGCACATTTTCAATCCATCCATCGTCATCTTCGGCGGCGGTGTATCCCGCAGTGGCGACCTAATTATGAACCCCATCAAGGAGTCGATGCGTAAGAACATCATGGACCCGTCATATCTGGATGGGCTGGAAATTGCCAATGCCAGGCTCGGCGATGATGCCGGCCTGCTCGGTTCGCTCGCCCAGGCCCACGTCCGTCTCTCCAAACTTTAGTGTCATTGCCTGCGGCAGCCATGCACCGACCGCAGGGCGGTATACCACAGGTACAGGTGCAAGCCGTTCTTTAGCAAAGCAATCTCCATAATCGCGTGTCATTGCGAGCCGTTCTTCGGCGAAGCAATCTCCGAGCTAACTTTTAAGACCGCTTTGGCGAAAAAACCAAAGCCTCATTCAAACTTTTGGATGTAATGGAATAATATCGAAATTGGTTTACCTAGGAGGCACTCATGGAACCCCTTAAATTACCCGGCCCGAAAGCTCGCGCCCTCATCAAGCGTGATTCGGCTGTCATTTCCCCCTCCTACCCGCGTGACTTGCCTCTGGTCATCGACCACGGTAAGGGTACCGAGATTTGGGATGTCGACGGCAATCGCTTTCTCGACTTTGCTGCTGGCATCGCCGTCACTTCCACCGGTCACAGCCATCCGAAAGTGGTGAAAGCCATCCAGGAGCAGGCCGAACGTTTCATTCATATTTCCTCTGACTTTTACCATGACAAATGGATCGATCTCGGTGAAAAGCTCGACGAAATTGCCCCCTTTGGCGAAGCTGCCGTCTCTTTCATGACCAATTCCGGCACGGAGGCCGTTGAGACCGCCATCAAGCTGGCCCGCTACAAGAGCGGCCGTATGAATTTCATCGGCTTTACCGGCGCTTTTCATGGCCGGACCATGGGCGCGGTCACATTCACAGCCAGCAAACCCACTTACCACCGCGGCTTCTACCCTTTGATGAACGGCGTCGTCCACGCTCCTTTTCCGGACCCCTACCGTCCTATTCTGGACCGTCAACAGGGCGAGGACTACGGCGAGACTGTCGTCCGCTATATAGACGAGCAGATCCTCGGTCACATCCTGCCTCCCGATGAAGTCGCCGGCATACTGGTTGAATCCATCCAGGGCGAAGGCGGTTACATCGTCCCTCCCGCTGGCTTTTTCCCCGCCTTGCGCGACCTTTGCGATAAATACAACATCCTCCTCATCGCCGACGAGGTCCAATCCGGCATGGGCCGCACCGGCAAGTGGTGGGCCATCGAGCATTTTGACGTGGAGCCCGATATCGTCACCGCCGCCAAGGGCATTGCTTCCGGTATGCCCCTGGGCGCCTGCATAGCCCGTAAATCGGTCATGACCTGGCCGCGTGGGTCGCATGGGAATACCTTCGGCGGAAATCCTCTCTCCTGCGCCGCTGCCCTCGCCACCATCGATCTTTTGGAAAATGAATATATGGAAAACGCTGCCAATGTCGGCCAATATGCTTTGGATGCCTTGCACGAGATCATGATGCGCCATCCTCACATCGGTGATGTGCGGGGCATTGGCCTGATGATCGGTGTTGAGTTCGTCAAAGACCGCAAGTCCAAAATACCCGATGATGCTGTCCGCGACCGTGCCATAGAGCTCGCCTTCGAGCGCGGCCTCGTCCTGCTCGGTTGCGGCAAGAGTGTCATCCGCATTGCCCCGCCTTTGAGCATCTCCCAGGCTGAAATGGATGAAGGCCTGGCAATTTTCGAAGAAGCCGTCACCCTGGCCGAAAAAGAAGCGAAATAAACGATCCCAACAAGTGCAGGCTTAAGCCTGCACTTCTGATTCTAATTGACTGTTTTTATACAATTCTTACATCCTTATTATACAGAACTGACAGGCCGGACCTTTGGAAGTGATAGAATAAAATCAATTGAGAAGGGTAAAGTCAGTTCCGCAACCTCCATATTAATTCATAATCCTGCCTTGCCATTTCAATAGTTCATCATGCTTCCCGATTTCCGCATTCGTCAACGCGACTACCTTCTTGAAATATCCCGGGCACTTACCCAGGAACTCGAACTGGATAAGTTACTCACCCGTATCCTGCGTATCTCCATTGAAATGCTGGCCGGTCAGGCTGGCATCATCGCCCTTAAAGAGGCCCGCGGCTGGCGGGTGGTAGCCGCCCATGGCATCCCCGCGGCCTTCTTAAGCTATCTCGAGCCTCTCCTGGCAGAGGAAAAAGCTGCCGAACTGAACCTGGTCGAGCTCAACCGCATGTTGAAGGAATTAACTTACACTGCCAGCATGGGCTTGTTGAATGGCGTGGGGATTCCTCTCGCGGCGCATAAGCAGGTCATTGGGGTCATCTTCATTTTCCGCAGCTATCCGGATCTGTTCTCAGCCAACGATAAACTGCTCCTTCAATCCTTTGCCGATCAGGCTGCCATTGCAGTCTACAACGCCCAGCTCTATCGCCAGGTCAGCTACGAGAAACAGCGCCTCGACGCCTTGTTGGATTCAGCAGCCGATGGCATCCTCATCCTCAATGCCGACCACACCATTGAACGATGCAATATCGCCTTTGAAAAACTCTATGGCCGCCCTCGCACCGAGATCCAGGGGAAAGCCCATTCTGAGATCATTCGGTGGGTCCGCCGTCCCGAAGGCCAGACCATTGAGGAAGCCGAAACGAGCGGCTGGCCTTTGACTCACAATGCCTACTTATATGTCGAAGGCGATATGGAACGCCCCGAACCTCCCAACCTGCCCGTTGGGATTACCTATGCACCTCTCCTGGCTGCCGATGGCACTGTAAGGAACATCATCGCCACCGTCCGTGACATCACGAAATTCCGTAATGCCGAGGAGATCAAGAATACATTCGTCTCGGTGGTCAGTCACGAGCTAAAAACGCCGGTAGCTTTGATCAAGGGCTATGTCAGCACCTTGCGCCGTGAAGACGCCAAATGGGAAAAGGACGTGGTAAAAGATAGCCTGGCAGTCATCGAAGAAGAAGCCGACCACCTCGCCGCCATGATCGAAGATTTGCTCGACGCCTCCCGCCTGCAAGCTGGAGGACTGAAAACGAATTTGGCGGATATTTCTATCCCCGACGTAGCCGAGCGCCTGGCGGAGCGCTTTAGAACACAGACTCAACGTCACATCATCATGGTGGATTTTCCCCCGAAATTTCCCATCATCCTGGCCGATGACAATCGCATTACCCAGGTGCTTTCAAACCTCGTCTCAAATGCCATTAAATATGCCCCTGGGGGCGAAGTCCGTATAAGCGGGCAGGTCCATCCCCGGCAGGTGGTCATCTGCGTCAGTGATAATGGTCCGGGCATTGACCCGGCAGATATCCCCTATGTTTTCGACCGTTTCTATCGCGCCGATAAAGCAGTCCGCAAAACCAAAGGCGCCGGCCTGGGCCTCTACCTTGCCAAAGCCATTGTCGAGGCCCATGGTGGGCGCATGTGGGTGGATCCGCAACCTTCCACAGGTGCTCGCATCTGTTTCTCCCTGCCACGCCCATAAACCTGATATTGAAGTAAAATAGTCCGGTTCTCTGTACGAATAATCGACATTTTCAAGCCAAAAAAATAAATTCTGGATACCAAACATGCCTCCTCAAAAAACTCAAATTGCCTGCCCGCGCTGCCGCCAACCGGTTATCGCTCAGATTGAACAACTCTTTGATGTTACTTCGGACCCAGGCGCAAAACAGCGCTTGTTGGGTGGGGTCTCTAACTATGCCGCCTGCAAGAACTGCGGTTACAGCGGCCCGCTGGCAACGCCAATCGTATATCACGACAACGACAAGGAACTTCTGCTCACCTATTTCCCTTCTGAACTTGCCCTTCCAGTCAATGAGCAGGAAAAATTAATCGGTCCCCTGATTACCCAGGTCACAAACCGCTTGTCGCCGGAAAAACGCAAGGGCTATCTTCTCCGTCCGCAAAGCTTTTTCACCTACCAGAGCCTCATCGAGCGGATTCTTGCGGGTGATGGCATCACCCCCGAAATGCTTCAAGCTCAACAAAAAAAGGTTGGGCTGGTGGAACGCCTGCTAGGTGCATCCACACCGGAGGCGCGCTCGGAGATCATCAAGAGTGAAGCTGCCCTGTTGGATGCTGAGTTTTTCTCCATCTTCGGCCGGCTGATGCAAGGGGCTTCTTCCAGCGGTCAGGAACAATACATTGCTCAGATGGATGTAATCCAGAAGCAACTCATGGAAGAAAGTGAGGTTGGTCGCAAGCTGGCTGGCCAGGCTAACGAGATCCAGGAAGCTGTAAAGACCTTGCAGGCTGCCGGAAAAAGTCTCGACCGCAGTAAATTGCTGGATATCCTCATCGACGCCCCTAACGAGGACCGTTTGAACGCGTTGGTCAGCATGACACGCCCCGGCCTGGATTATTTATTCTTCCAGTCCCTTACCGAACGTATTGAGAAAAATACCGGTGACGATCGCAAGAAATTGGAAAATCTTCGCCAAAAACTCCTTGAGATTACCCACCTCATCGACCAGCGAGCCGAAGAAGAATACAAACACGCCAGCTCCTTGTTTGACAAGATCCTGGCGGCCGAGAATATCGAGCAAGCCACCACCGAACACATCGAAGAGATCAACGATGCCTTTATCCAGGTGCTGAACCGCGCCTTGCAGGACGCCAACCAAAAAAATGACTCCGTCATGATGCCGAAACTTCAAAAGATGGTGGGTGTGTTACAGAAGGTGAGCGCCCCCCCTCCTGAATTGGCCCTCCTGGAAGAACTCCTGGATGCTCCCGATGAACCCTCGCTGAATTCCTTACTGGAAAAACACTCAAAGGACATCACCCCCGAGTTCAGTTCGATCATTGCCAATGTTCTCTCACGCAGCGAAGAACAGGCGGGGGGAAACCGCAAGGCGAAGAAGCCCAGACAATCGAAAAACTCCGCGCCCTTTACCGGACCGTGCTCAGGTTTTCAATGCAAAAGAGCATGAAATAATCAACAAAAAAACCGCTGCAATCGATGCAGCGGCTTTTTTGTTCATACGAGTTAATCAGTCGGCGGGTTTTCCAGTCGGACGCCATGGCCTCTCACGGTAGTGATGTAAGGATGACCAGGATCAATGGCTGCAATCCGGTCCCGCAAACGGCGCAGGAGTGCATCTAATGCCTGATCTGACACCCCTACAGCTTCATCTTCGCCCCAGGCTTCTGTCACCAGTTGCTGCCTGGCAATCACCTGTCCCTGGTTTTCGAAAAGCACTTGCAGCACATGGAATTGTAGAGCTGATAACGGTGGATCGATCAGGCGATCATCCACCCACACTTGACGAGACCGTATATCCAATCTCAACCTTCCGGGAAGATCTTCCCCTTCAGTTAGAGGAACCGTCGCTGTCCGAGTTTAAGAAAATGAATTGTTGGGCCAGGGCAATTTGCACAGTATCGCCATCCTGTAAAACCACCTGGCCTTCAACCAGGTTCCCGTTACAATGTGTACCGTTCTTGCTACCTAAATCTTCCAGCACAACCCCTTCACCGGCAGGAGTGATCCTCGTGTGGAAACGCGAAACCATTCGGTCAGGTACAACCACTTCACAGGTCCCTTCTCGGCCGATCAATAGAGGCTTATTTATAGTCCATCGAAGGCCCTTCAACGGACCATTTTGGGCAATCAATAGGGGAGCCTCCATCAGATTCCCTTCCATATACTCTCTCTCCTTGTTTTCCCATTATACAACACGAGGCAAAAAGACGCTTATAATATACCAATAATGTAATCGGTTTTACAACACTGGAGTTATCACGCCGAGATTTAAACCAGCGTTGGAATTTTTTCCTTTATGGTGAATTTGGACCAATATGCCTGTCGCGCTTAAAACCGGTGAGGTTATGCGCGGTCGTTACCGCATCTGCGAACGCATCGGCCAGGGAGGCATGGGGAATATCTATCTGGCCGACGACTTGCGCCTGGAAGGACGCCAGTGCGCGCTCAAGGAAGTCGAACACGACCGTACTCTCCCAGCTAAGTTACTTAAAGAAGCTCGTCAGCAATTCCTTCACGAGGCTACTGTTTTGGCGCGCCTGGATCATCAAAACCTGCCCAAAGTATCCGATTATTTTTCGGTAGGGCCGCGTGATTATCTGGTCATGGATTACATCCCTGGTAAAGATTTGCGCGCCTTGATGCTGGATGCCAAGCAAAAAAACACCTTTTTGAACGAGGAAGATGTTCTACGTTGGGCCAACCAATTGGCTGAAGCTCTAACTTATCTTCACAACCAGACTCCCCCCCTTGTTCATCGGGATGTAAAGCCATCCAACTTAAAGATCACTCCAGCTGGCCTTCTTAAATTGGTGGATTTCGGTTTGGTCAAGGCACTTGTACCTGACGAGATGACGATCACTGTAATTCAGGGTCGTGGGACTGCCCTTTACACGCCTCTCGAGCAATATGGCGGCGATGGTTTGCATACGGATATTCGTAGTGACTTATTTGCTTTTGGATGCACCCTCTACCACTTGCTTACGAATACCCCACCCGTGGACGCTCGAGAGCGCTTTTTGCACCCTGAAAGTTTACCCACACCAAGGAAACTTAATCCGGGCATAAGCACTCGTACCGAACGCGCCATCCTGTGGGCTATGGAACTTCATCCCGATGATCGTCCGGAATCCGCGGAAGCCCTTCGTCAGTATCTCCTGGGAACACGCGAATTACCGCCCAGGCCTCTGGTACAAACTCGAACAAAAGAAACGATTTTATCGTTTTACAAGAAGAAACCTGAACAGGTTCTGATCTTGTCAGCCGCAGGATTATTGATAATCAGTCTGATTGCTTCTTTGATTCCCTGACCAGTCGGTACCATGTATAAGCACTGCCCCCGCCGATCAGTGCGCCGGTCAATACAACCCCCATAATCCCCAACCATCCATTTCCTTGAAGATAGGTTGTCGCACCAGGCAACCGCATTGCTAGATATGTATAGGTTATCAACCCACCCAGCATTACACACATCGAACATCTTACTCCCCAACGCCGGGTAATAAATCTTTCTCCGAGCCAATAAGCCAAGTATCCCAAACCACTCAAGACAATAACCATCGAAATCCAGCCGCCAAAGCCTGGATAACCTTTCTTCAACGGAGAGGTTGGTTCCGGTGTTGCGGTCGGAGTGATCGTGGGGGTGGATGTTGGTTGGCTGATTTCTGTAGGAGTAGCGATAGTAATAATGCCACTCGAGACATCCAATCTCAAAGTGACTGATTTTATCGCCGGATCGCTCGTGGCTCGGATTTCAAGCAAGCCGGCTTGAGGGATGTTGAAAGGAGCGCTGGCTATACCCTGACTTGTCGTCGCTGTAATTTGCTGAAATAATCCCCCGCCACCGCTCATCTGAATGGTGAATTCCACTTCGGTCCCATCGGGAACCGGATGCCCATTACGGTCAACAATAACCCCTGTTCTTACCGAGACCGTTTGACCGACACTGAAATTAGGAGTTGACGTTGGTTGAGGAGTTCTTGTTCCAGTGGCGGGTGTGCTAACGGACGGCATATCCAAAGAAAGAGAGATTTCCTGGTTTGGATCGGGTGCTGTGGCGGAGAGTAAATCGTAACCAATACCCGCAACTGATACAGGCAGGATACCCACCGGCGTAAGTTCTCTAAAAAGTAGTCGTGCGGCGACTTCAACGAATGGAGCAGACTTACTGAAAAGGCAATAATATGCTGTCAACTCTGAAATAGCGGTCGCATCCAAATAATAGGGTGCATTGAACGCAAATACGATGACGTGCTTATCGCGGAAGAGGTCCTGCCGTTCGGAAAGGAATCTACGCAAGAGTAAAGTTTGTTGCTGACCAGGCTCTGCGTCCAGCATATTGATAATGACCCAGGTAGCTTGATTCAATGAAGCCTCAAGATTTACATTCCCAGTCCCATCTGGAAGAATAGCCGCAAGTGAATCAAAAGTATATGAGATCATCCGCCCGGCCAGCATCTGACCGCCAGATTGGGGGCCGTACAGGCGCATGATCACTTTTTGTAAAGCATCGACTGCAAGCATGGGTTCTTCTCCACACTTCATGCATTGACTTTGAGGGCGCGTATCAGTCAGAAAAACTAGTTGGTCATGTATTCCCGGCGGATTTGGAAGAACCGTTTCCAGGTCCAGACTGTCGGGGCTGACAAGGGTAGCCGATTGACGGGCAACCTCAGCCGTTATCG
Organism: uncultured Chloroflexia bacterium; assembly: GCA_963831885.1. GTDB lineage: Bacteria > Chloroflexota > Anaerolineae > Anaerolineales > Villigracilaceae > UBA877. Next base: position 418,287 of record CAWHSJ010000012.1, read on the forward strand.
CCTGGGATTGAGTCTGGTTCAGCAAGGCCAATCCTGATGCTGGAGGAATGACCAGGTTGGGGGAAAAATAACTATAAAGACGATACTTGACAGCAAGGATGCGTGTGACTGCATCATCAACACGTTTGGCAAAGGCCGTGTCTTCGCTATATTTCTGGGTGAAAAAGTCAATTATTTGTACCAACGTAGAATAATTATTGGGCATATCACTGGAAACAATATTTCCCGTATAAAGTAAATCATTGCCAGCCAAGAATGCGTCGCGTGCCACCAGGCGAGCCTGAAAGGATTGCCCGCCCGGGTCATAAAAACTGCGCACCGTAGGGCTGCCAAGGTCATCACTAACCATCAACCCGCCATTTTGCCGCCAGCTGGAAAATGCAGGAAGAGAAAGGATTTGCGAAAGCGCCTGCGGATCGAAACTGACCGGTCGGGTAGTGGACCGGATATTACCCTGAAAACCCTGATAACGTATATGCGAAACGATCAGACCGTCAGTCGTGCTTTGAGCAGTTGATGCATTTCCAGTAACGGTAAAAAAGGGCGCCAATTCGATCTTCTTCAATTCTTCCAACCCCTTACGCACTGTAGCCGGCTCCTGCCCGGCTGGGCGGTCAGCACTGCCTCGACCGGGAAAATGATCAGCAATCACAACCATCCGCCCATCGCTGCCTGAATGCAAGCCAGTGATATAAGCACTCCCCATCGTCCCCACCCAATAAGGGTCGCCTCCAAAAATATTCGCTTCCAATCCATTCCCCAGGGTAGCCTCGGGAGACTCAAGAACATCCAGGGACGGCCCAACGAAAAAGTTAAAACCCAATGCAGAGAGTTCCTGCCCAACAACCGAACCTGCCTGCTCTGCCAGTGTCGGTTCCCAGGTAGCCCCTAATGCCAATAGACTGGGAAGCTGTGTAAGCCCGGTGAGAATTTGATCATTCGGATATCCATCCCCGTTCTGAGCAATGCCCACAAAAAGAGGGATGTAATTGGCAGGAGTAAGAGTAGGAACAGGGTAAGGTAAGGGTGTTTCGGCGCTATCGCTTCCTGACGAGGCTCTCGAAGCCATCCATTCTGTATTCTGTAATTGCGTGATCAACTCAAAGGCCGATGATGCTGTATTGGGGGTTGCAACAAAATTATCATTCCCGGAAAGCAGCATCACTCCCCCAATATGATGATGAACAATCAAATCATATATTTGCGAATCCTTTTCTACCGTTGAACCCTTAAATGTTATTAAAAATAATTGTCCAACACGTTCTTCCGAAGACATTTGTGCGAGCATCTGTTGAGCTCGTACAAGTATTGGATCTTGTTGATGACTGCTAGAAGCGCTTACCTGGTCACCAGGGTGAATGGAAAGTATGAGGGACAGTAACATTAAAATAGGAAAGATACGTTTAATCATTATTTCTCACCAAAACTAAATTACCTTGTCCTGCCAAGAAGGCGTAAGGCTTGAGCCGGGTTATCGGTAATAATACCATCAACGCTTAGACCAATCATATTCTTCATATCATTTTCAGCGTTGACTGTCCAGACATTGATTCGCTTCCCACTTGCATGGACACGATCAATCATCCCGGGATTAACATCCGTGAGATAGGGATGGAGTGCATAATAATCACCACGCCAGCCTAAGGTTCGCCCCCAAAAGCCTAAAAGACCCGATATGGTCAGCAGACCTCGCGGGACCTCTGGTAGTAGTTCCGACGCTTTTCGTAAATTGCGAGCAAGAAAGGATGAGAAGAGTACACGTTCCTGCAATCCGTGTTTTTTAATCACTTCCACCACTTTAAAAACCAGAGAATCTCCTGGAGTTGCATAGTTGGTCAATTCAACATTCATATGCAGGTGCCGCCCGACCGTTTCGAAAACATCATCAAGCATAGGGATCTTTTCACCAGGGAATTGTCCGGGAAACTGTACATTCGCTTCCAATTTTCTTGCTGCTGAGAGTGAGAGGTTGGCTATGTTTCCAATCCCGTTCGTTGTGCGATCCACCCTCTGGTCATGTAGAATGACAACCTGGCCATCCGAGGTTAATTTAACATCAAATTCAACTGCGTCCGCTCCTATCTCAGCTGCAAGTTTGAAAGCTGACAGGGTGTTCTCGGGCGCATGGACCTTATCACCTCTATGAGCGATGACAATCGGACGGGATAAATCTTTCCACATTTTTATCTATATATCAACAAAATATGCTTGCGATGCACGATCGATCATCTCTTTACTCATCACAGGTTCAGAGGCCTGGTAGCGGGCAATATCCAGAATTTGATCACAAATATCGCGAGGATGGGAAGCGCGTGGCCGACGATTACGCTTGATGTAATATTCCTGGAGCAAATACGCCAATCCTTGATCGTTATAAGGAATCCCCTTCTGCTGGGAGATGCGCTTGAAAATTTCGCGGTAATCCTCGTAGGATGGATCACCGATTTCTATCTTATGACGCAACCTTCTTAGAAAAGCCTCATCCACCAAGTCCCGTGGAGGAAGGTTGGTGGAGAAGACTACCAGTACATCGAATGGAATTTCTACTTTACGACCCGTATGGAGGGTAAGGTAATCCACCCGGTTTTCGAGCGGCACTATCCAGCGATTAAGCAGGTCGCGTGGCCTTACTTGTTGTCTGCCAAAATCATCGATCAATAATATTCCACCATTTGCCTTAACTTGAAAGGGGGCCTCATAATACTTGTGAGTATCATCAAAGACAAGGTCGAGACCTTCAAGGGTCAATTCTCCCCCAACCATAATGAATGGACGGCGGATCTTGACCCAACGCGGATCACGCCTCCCGCTAGCACGTAAGCCTCCCGTCCCATTGGATGTAGTATCCGATTGTGGCGCGAGTTGATGATTAACTGAGTCGTACAGTTTAACAATCTGCCCGTCCAGATAAAGAGAATAAGGGATGAACATGGTCTGACTCAGCACCAGGTTGCCGAAGGCTTTAGCCACGCTGGTTTTCCCATTTCCGGGAGGCCCATACAGAAAAATGGATGTGCCTGAATTAAGTGCAGGTCCTAATCTTTGAAAAGTTTCTTCAGAAAGCACCATATGAGATAATATCTGGCGCATTGTCCTGCTGGTAATTGCAACGCGGCCGCGACTTTGGCGGCGGATGGATTCGTTATAGATTTCAATTGGTACTGGCGCTGGCCCGGCATATTGGCTTCGCTCCATGGCCTCACGAGCGCGCAAGATGCCTGCGCCTGTAATGGCATAGAGATATGAACCTTCGCCCAGCCCCATCTGGGAGGACTTAACCTCTACAAGCTTTTCGCGTTTGAGACCTTCTAGAATCTGGTCAACGATCCCCGCAAAAGGTAGTGCAATCTCTTCTGCAACTTTAAAACCGGAAAGATAGCCCTGGTAATAGAATATTTTTAGCGCCAGATCCTGTAGCCAAAGCAAAGATAGACCGGTGTCTTCCAATTTAGTGATAACTGGAGGAATAAATTGAACGCTCTGGACAACAACAGGCTCAGGTCTCCGTACATTGGTCATGACAGCCTCCCGATGATTGATTCTAATAAATTATAGCACGTGGAGTTTTTTTCATCGTTACATTTCGTTTATAATCCACTTATGACCCTTTCAGTTATTATTCCTATTTTTAATGAAGCCAACACTGTAAATACAATCATCGAACGCGTTCAAGCAACCGGTCTGGCAGATGAGATCATCCTTGTTGATGATGGTTCCACAGATGGAACACGAGCTTTGTTGTCCACTACCAATGGCAAACAAAATATTCGAGTCATCTTCCATTCAAAGAATCAAGGAAAAGGCGCCGCCGTCCGTACTGGCATTTCCGCGGCCACCAGCGAGGTAATCCTTATTCAGGATGCTGATCTGGAATATGACCCGCGTGATTATCCTGCTCTCCTCAAACCGATCGAGGAGGGTATAGCGGATGTGGTCTATGGTTCGCGGTTCCTGGGTGGCCCTCGCCGGGTGGTAATGTTCTGGCATATGCTCGCCAATCAATTGCTCACTTTCGCTACGAATTTCCTTTACAATACCATTTTGAGCGATATGGAAACTGGCTATAAGGTTTTTCGCCGTGAAATCCTACAGGGGATCACCCTTAGGGCCAATCGATTTGATTTCGAGCCGGAATTCACTGCAAAAATCCTCAAACAGCATGCCCGTGTTTATGAAGTTCCCATATCCTTTAATCCACGCGATTACTCAGATGGAAAGAAAATAAAATTTCACGATGCTTTTATCGCTATTTGGGCGCTGTTGAAATATAGATTTGTAGACTGATCCCGCTAAAACTCACGGCTCCTCAATGACCTGGGGAGCCGTTTTTATTTGAATTTATTCCATGCAACGCTCAATCCGGTAATCCAGAAGGCTTGACGTCTTTCAAGTTGAGTTGGAGCGATGTTCGTCCGTTGTATTCGTTGGATTCAAATGTATAGAGCAAATCTACTTTTTGTGGCAATTCGGTTTGGAGATAGCCGAGTCTAAAACCAATGGCATCATATGTAACCTGTCCATTTGATAGGATCAACTTAAGGTGTTTTCCATCCTGCCCTACTGTGCGCGAGCTTTTTATATGAATATTACGAGATACAAAGACAGCCTCAGGATTACCATAACCGGTCGGTTGGAAATACTCCAGGTTTTTAAGTAATTCTGGGCGTAAGTCTGATAAAGGGACTTCAATGTCCGCGGTCAAAGTCTGACGCAGTTCACGTCCATGTAGTTGCTCATCCACTATGGTTCTTAACCGCTGTTCGAGTAATGGCAGGTTGACATTGCTGACCGTGAATCCAGCGGCAGCCGCATGACCTCCATGTCGTATGAGTAAATCTTTGCATAGGTCAAGCGCCTGGGTGATGTGAAATTCAGGGATGGATCTACATGAGCAACGTGTGGTCTCGTCGGAAACCTGGCCGACTATCGCCGGTCTATAGTAGGTCTCCACCAATCGCGCCGCCGCCAGCCCGACTACACCTGAATTGAAATCTGGATGGACCGCAAAAAGTAAATCCGCTTTTGGATCATTGGCAAGAGCAATTGCTTCCGCTTCTTCCTGGATTTTACGCGTGATCTCTTGGCGTTGCCGGTTTTGCAGGTTCAATTGCTGAGCTAATTCTCCCGCTCTAAATACATCCCTGGTTGTAAGTAGTTCATAAGCAGCCAGGGCAGATTCTAACCGGCCAGCGGCATTTAATCGCGGACCGAGTACAAAACCTATGTTGGTGGCCGTGGTACGTGCGATGGACAAATCCGCTACAGCAGCCAGAGAAAAAAGCCCCTGCCGGCTGGTCTCGCGTATTTTCTGTAAACCTTTGCGAACCAGGAAGCGATTTTCACCTACAAGCGGAGCCAGGTCTGCCACAGTTCCCAATGCAACAAGGTCCAGTAGGTTCTCAAGAAATTCTGATGGTGAATTATTAGATCCCAAACCACCATTATTGTAGGCTACCCCGTTTTCATTCGTTAAAAGTGCTTGGGCTACCTTATAAGCGACTCCCACTCCAGCCAGATCTTTATCCGGGTATTGGTCGTCAGGTTGTTTAGGATTTATTACCGCAAGGGCACAGGGTAAGTCACCTTCAGCAGGCTGGTGGTGATCAGAGATGATCATATCCAGACCAATCGCTTTCGCATGGGTTGCTTCCGCTGGTGAACGGATTCCACAATCTACACTAATTACAAGTGAAACGCCCTTTTCTTTCAGCGAAGACAGAGCTTCAGGATTAAGGCCATAGCCCTCATCGAAACGATTGGGAATGTAAGGTTCTGCTTTCCCACCTAGGTATAAAAGAGTCTGAACGAGTAATGCAGTCGCTGTCACTCCATCTACGTCATAATCCCCATAAACGGCTATCGATTCCTTTTGTTCAATGGCAGAGTGAATACGCGCTACTGCTTGTTCCATACCTATCATTTGGTAAGGATTGGGGTCGAAGTTTGTTTGCCCTCTTAGGAAAAAGCGTGCTTCCTCATCAGTAGCATACCCGCGATTGAAGAGCAATTGTCGTAGGATTGGTGGAAACGCCGCCAATGATTCATCGGCCTGTGATGTGAGCAAAGGGGTAATTTGCCAGCGTTTATGAAAAGGCATAGTCAGGAAGGATCTCCGAAAAAAGATATTTTCAAGTGTTAATAATCATTTCTAAATTACCTGCAGATCAGTAATGGACAATTGGCGCGGCGCAACAAAAAATTTACGGCACTGCCAAAAATCACTTCCTTTACCGCAGTACCACTATATCCTCCCATTATCACCAAGTTGATCTGGCGCGCTTGAATGGTTTGAAGGAAAGCCTCAAAGGAGCCCTTTTTTACCACAAAATCGGCTCGAATTTCATGTAATTCTAAGTAAGTACGGGCATAATCTTGGGCAGAAGCAAACGCATCTCGTTCAACAGTTATTACAGTTAAGTCGATCTTCCATTTTTCCGCCAGATAAGTGGCAACGAATAGCGCCTCTTTGGATTTGGCACTGCCGTCAAATGCCAGGAGAACTTTATCCATTGGACTGACTTTTCCAGGAATGGTCAAGATAGGCCGGGCGCAACGCCATATTATCGAACGTAATCCTGAATTCAGACTGGAAAGGCCGGGCAGCGGCGGATGAGATACATTAAGAATGACCAGATCTGTCAACAGAGCACGCTCACAGACTTGTTTTGCAACGTTACCTTTCTCCACAGCCAGCGTTGCGGCTAAATTAGCTTCCTGGCATCTTTGATGAAAACGCGCCTGGAGTTCCTGGGCTCTCGGAGAATCCAGCTCGCCTCGGGATGGGGCGACATGTAATCCATGTAAAGCAGATGCCTCTTTTTGCGCCACCAAAATGGCTTGTTCAAGGGCTTGCCATCCTTCTGATGTGCCGGTGATCGGCACCAATATTTCCACAAAGAGTCGGTCAATATAGCGGTCGAACATCTTCGCAGTCCGCCAGCTTCCTGTATTGGATATGCTGCTATCCGGATTTTCTTTCGTTGCCAGTTCTGTTACCGCAGATTCCGGTCGGATGGACCAGCCGAGTTCAGTCTCCAGGGCGACTCGATATTCGGATACCCACAGATATAGATCCGTTTCAGTACGCCCGGGGAACCACCGACAAAGGCCTCGCTCCCGGGTTGGTTCAATGGTGGTAAGGTAGACTGTATCATACCAGTGACCCACCGCTTCGGGATAAGATACATCACGTTTAAAATCGATTCCCATGTAATAACGATGGACTTGGATATGTTCGAGTAACTTTTCGTATTGACCTGGGACAGAAACGCTCAGATCAACGCCCTGGCGCATAGTTGCAAGTCCAGTGTGTTCCAGAAAGTCGGCGTATTCTGATTTGATAATCAGATCATCCGGTTGGATATCGGATGTAAAAGGCACATCCGTTTTTACCTCAATGACGCGTGCTTCGATAACCTCAAAACCCTCCTGTCGGGCCACAGAAACCCGATGGTTGCCATCCAAAACGAAATACACTTCACCCACCTGGTAGACATCAATGGGAGGCATTCCACTTCCCATGGGGTCATCCACTGCCGATTTTACGCGGGCCCACCGTTCCCTATCTTCACTTCTGCGAGGTAAAAAATCACGCGTGAATTCGGTGTAACGGCCTACACTGCCCACGATAGCTTTCACAGGGATCTCATAGACACCTCGCTCAGTGCGAACATTCAACTTCAATTTCTCTGCCACTTCTTCGTAGGAAAGAAGCTCGTTGGATTTTCCGGTTAACCGCGCATGTATTTCTTGTAAAGAAGCTTTCCGGCGGGCATTCGTAAAATCTTGTAAGGCTGAGAGAAAATTGAGTTTATCTGGGCTCATGACCTTGGATTTATATCATAATTTTGTTAGTTCGGTGGTCTGAAAATCATCTTATTGCCAAAGCAAAAAAAGTCGGATATAGTAGATTCACCTGCTAGAAGGAGAAGTTATGAACAATCTCTTTAAGAATTTTCTAATCATGATATTAATCCCACCTTTTTTCATACCGTTACAATTTATAACAGCAGATATAGGCCCCAAACCAAGTATGGATTTCGAATTCAAACAAGAATTCTCAGGTCAGCCGGTAACTATCACATCTGGGACTTTATTAGAATGCAACAAGTCAGATTGTCAGGATGCCAAGCCACTTGAACAGTTGGGGCCGCAAGGGTTCGCTTGTCAAACGGATGGTTGTTCGGCTTTGGCATATGGATTCAGCAATTATCACCGGCTCGAAATCCAGTTTTCTGATGGAATCACTCGAGAAAGTAATATCTTTACTACAGCTCAATTCCAATCTTCGTACGAAGTAATCATTCGCCAGACTGATCTTCTGGTCAGACCCAAATTTAATTTAAATTTTTACTCGCCGCTGACCTATGTTTTATTATGTGGTGGTTGCCTGGTTGGATTTCTTGTTATTGGTGTTGTGGTTGTACTTCTCGTACGTCGTGCTAGAAAGAAATGATAGTAACCTTAGTAATAACTATTTTCATAGAAAGTGGTATCTTATTAGGGTATGCACACTGGCATAAAAAACCTCTATTACATCTGTTATTCTCTGGCGTCTTGGCAAATCTTATCTCTCAGTCTGTCCTTTGGGTCTTCCTGACATTTTTCTATCATCATTATTTGGTAACGTTACTCACCATGGAGTTCTTTATTGTGGGTATCGAATGTCTCATCATGTATTTTTACAAATCTAACATGCTCAAGCTAAATGAAGCACTTCTTTTAAGTTTCTTCATGAATCTCGCTAGTTTCGTTATTGGTTGGTTCTTGCCAGTTTAATGTGAATGAGGAACCACTCAATGATATACTGGCTGTAGAGACCAGTACTATGTTATTTATTGTCTTTATTCAAATTAATGCCTCTAGGTTTTATTAAGTATAGAACGATCATTTACCAATATTTTCCAGAATAGAGGAGCTTTGGATATTCTCCCTTCACAACCCCCTGTCAAACCTGCCAACCCACTCGCTGAAATCACCCTTGATCAGTTACCGGAGAATTTGCGAAATGCGGCAGCGCGCGCCGGTTGGTCCTCACTTGTTCCCGTTCAAATGCGGGGGATCCCTTACTTGTTGGCGGGACGCAATATGATTATCCAGGCTCGTACGGGCAGTGGAAAGACCGGTGCGTACCTTCTTCCTCTATTAGCCAATCTCGATCCAACCAGGCAGACCTGTCAAGGGCTCATCCTCGTTCCTACTCGCGAGCTGGCCCGTCAAGTTTGGCAGGAAGCTGAAAAGATCTGCACTGAAACTGACTTGCAGACTGTCGCCGTATATGGTGGTGTTGGATATAGCGCCCAGATAGGTGCGTTAAAAAAGGGGGCTCAAATCATCGTCGGTACACCTGGAAGAGTACTCGACCACCTGCTCAAGCGAACGTTTTCACTTGAAAATCTGAAAATGCTCATCTACGACGAAGCTGACCGGATGCTCTCAATGGGATTTTATCAAGACATGCAGGAGCTCCAAAGGTATTTGCCGAAACGCTCTATCCATACTTCCATGTTCTCAGCGACATTTCCAGACTCAGTAATTCGTACCGCCCGCCAGTTCATCCAGGAACCAGAATTCCTTAGCTTGAGTACAGACCATATTCATGTAACTGACACTGACCATATAGTTTACATCGTCCCAGGAATGGACAAGGATCGCAGTCTGGTAAGACTGATCGAAATCGAGAACCCGGCCTCTGCATTAATCTTCTGCAATACCAAGGCGCGTGTTAAGTATATTTCAGTGGTTTTACAACGTTTCGGCTACGATGCTGATGAGCTTTCTGCAGACCTTTCTCAATCCGACCGTGAACGGGTCTTGGACCGGGTTCGGCAGGGAACATTGCGATTCCTGGTAGCTACCGATGTGGCAGCTCGAGGTCTTGATATCCCATCTCTATCTCACGTCATCCAATATGAACCGCCTGAAGAAACGGAAGCCTATATCCACCGTGCTGGCAGAACTGGCCGCGCTGGAGCTAGTGGGGTAGCAATAACCCTGGTCTCCCTTGCCGAGAAGCACACTCTTGAAAAAATTGGCAAAGAATTCGGGATCCCATTTCAGGAACGTCCTATCCCTAGTGATGCGGATGTGGAGGTAGTTGTCGCAGAACGACTGACGGCGTTACTCGAAGCTCGTTTGCGTGGACGGGACAAACTACAAACCGAACGCTCTCACCGTTTTACTCCACTGGCACAAGCCCTCGCAGGAAATGAAGACGAAACGGCTATTATCACCATGCTACTAGACGATTACTACCAACAAACGTTACACGCGCCAATTGTTCGGTCCACTGGGATTGATGTACATATGAAGCAAAGTCCAAGCAGGCAAAATCGAAATCGCCAACGCAGAAGATAATCTTATAGAGGAAATTTTCAATGGTTCAACAAAATGAATTCCCACGGACTAACGTTGGCGGTGTCAGCTTGCCACGGCTGCTCATCGGGACCAATTGGTTCCTGGGTTGGTCACATACCAGCCTGGCAAAGGATCATTTCATCAAGGATTATCAGACTCGTGAGAGGATCGTCTCAATGCTCACCATTTTCATGGAATATGGCATTGACGCGATTATGGGGCCGCTTTCTGCGCACCTTGACGAATCCATCTGTGCAGCAGAACAACATTTAGGCCGTTCAATAACCCGTATCTATACGCCTGCATTCGATCTCGCTTCCAATCCATTACCTGAGAACAGTGCTGAAGCTGCTTTCGATTTGTGCGCAAATATGGGTGCAAAATTTTGCATGCCGCACCAATCGGTAACCGACGCATTAATAGATCGCCGGTCGGGCGAGATTCGCGACCTGGATAAATATACCCGCATGATCCGCGCACGCGGGATGATCCCTGGTCTCTCTACACACATGCCTGAAGCAGTTGTCTATGCAGATAAAATGAATGCAGATATCGAGACGTACATCCAGATATACAACTCAGCCGGTTTCTTGATGCAAGTGGAAGCTGATTGGATCATGCGGGTGATCAGCGAAGCCAAGAAACCAGTCATGACCATAAAGCCTCTGGCAGCCGGGCGACTCCTACCAATTGTTGGTCTGGCATTTGTATGGAACACTATCCGTGATCAGGATATGGTGACGGTTGGCACAACCACCCCTGATGAAGCCAGGGAGGTGATCGAGATTTCCCTGGATCTACTCAATCGTCGCATACCCGATAACCAACTGCAAGAAACTCGCAGCAAGAAATCTCTAAAAAGAGAATAGCGAAGGATAACGTTGTTTATTAAAGGTCTAAAACAGTATGGATCCTAATCACAAAATGTGGAACGCACAACAAGTGGAGCTCCAACAGGCGTTGGAATATAAAGGTGATCACAGAAATGCAATCGATTTATTCCTGGACCATCATGCTATGGTGCATTCAGCAAATATGGCTCGGAACCCAGTTATGGTCCTTAGAAGACGAAGTATTAGAAGGACTTGCTGAAGCGGATTTCCGGTTTATCCCGAACAAAGAAGATCATTCCATAGCCTGGGTCCTTTGGCATCTTGCTCGTATCGAAGATGTTACCATGAACATGTTGGTTGCCGGCAGTCCCCAAATTCTCACCACCAGTAATTGGCTCCAAAAAATGGAATTCAATTCCAGTGAAACCGGAAATGCCCTGGATAAAGCCGGGATCTCACTCCTGAGCAAAGACATTAATATTGACAAATTGCGAGCTTATCGCCTGGCTGTTGGCCGCCGGACTCGCGAGATTGTCAGAACCTTCAACCGGGTGATTTCTGAAAGAAAGTGGATCCCAATCGGCTGGAAAAAGTATTAGCAGAAGGCGCCGTGGTGGAATCTACCCGTTGGTTGACTGATTATTGGGGGAAAAAGACAATTGCAGGGCTGTTTTTAATGCCCCCCACCCGGCATAATTTTGTTCATCTGAATGAAGCGGCACGGATAAAGAAGAAACTTCAATAGAGAATCATTAACACGCCAGGATAATGCTGCCTTTGTGATCTTGTTCTGAATGATGCCATTGTTCAATAATGATATAATTTTTTATCCAATATAGCCATTAGCGGTATTGATTCTATTCTGTAATCAATCAAAATAATTCTTTATACTTTTTCCCAGTTCATTTTTTCTAATGGAGGCGCAGCAATGGATAATCCAAAGCTTCGCAAGTCTCTTGAGAAGCTCAACAAAAAAATTGACAGTATACAAGATGTGGATGAACAGGGGAAAAATCTTTTAAATGAAATCAGGACTGATATCCAATCGATTCTCGAGCGTAAAGAAGATGATTCTTCTCATCCGGCTCCAACTAAACGGCTGGGGGAAACTATCACATATTTCGAAGCCACACATCCCGACCTTACCTTGATGCTTACAGAATTGTTGAATATCTTAAGTAATGCAGGTATTTAACAATGGCCAACGGCAAAAATGGTTGCCCGGTAAACGATAAATGATATACTTTTACGCCAACAACCTGTCCTACGTAGCTAATTGATACTCGCATGACGGTATCAGCAAGACCAACTATCGGTTTCCTTTCCACATGGTCTGTCTATGAAGGAACGACAATAGACGACTATATTCACACGCTGCTTAAAGGCGTTTGCGCAGCAGCAAGCGAAAAAGATTGCAACCTTTTGATCGGATGTGGTGTTGCTCTTCCAGGTAGTCCGCGTGCAAGCCGGACCGTTTGGGCCGTACCAGGCCCAGGCATGGATTTTGTCCCGGTGGATCCATGGAACGCCGATGGCTTAATCATCATTTAATGGCGAACGCCGCTGTTATCGAGGTACGACATAGTCCCCGTGATGAAATTGAGGTGTTATGCCAAAATTTCCTCTCGTCATATATATCGAGCCTGAAAAGCCACGACTCAACCAATTTCGATGCCGAACTGGAACAACTTTTCGAATGGATTGAAAAACATGACGAAGATGCCTATGCCTGGAATGGTGCCTTCTCGATATTACAAAGCAGCTTACCGAAGCTGTTGAGCGCTGATTCGAGGGCAGATCCGATTTTCGCAGATGCTTTAATTGATCACGCTCGTCTTGTAATCGCTGAAATAACCCATCGCCAGGCGACCGATAGATTGCTTCGCCACATGGAAATGTCCAACCGGCTGGGGTTAATGACCTCCCAATTATTGGCAGCAATGGACGTTAAAGATAGTGCAGGTATTCTCGCACAACATTTACCTCAATTGGGTATTCAACACACATTGGTAGCTCTATACTCGGTACGAGAGGACGATCCTTTCTCGCAAGGTACAGTTTTACTGGATGCAGGTCTACCCACGAGTGGAACCGGCCAACAATTCCCCACCCGCAAATTTCCACCGGTAGGACTTTATCCCCCCGACTCAGCTTTTCAACTGGCAATCCTACCATTAGTAATTAATGAACATACAACTGGATTTGTTGCATTGAGTACGAGTAATTTGGAGGCCTGTGCAGCAATTGTTCACAATCTCACTTCAGCACTACGAACGAGCCAGTTGTACCGTGATGCAATTGAAGGCCGCCAATTGGCAGAAGAAGCCAATCGTCTCAAGAGTCAATTCTTATCCCTTGTTAGTCATGAGTTACGAACTCCCCTCAGCCTGATCGTGGGGTTGAGTGAAATGGTCTTACGCGAACAAACGAGATCATCTGAGATAGTGGTGCGAGATATTGAGCAAATAAATACAAGCGCACAACATTTAGCACGCTTGATCGGCGATGTACTCGACTTGGCAAGCAGTGAGGCCGGCCAATTACGTATCTTACGTGAACCTTTGGATCTAGCAGAGGTTTTGGGAGTTGCTGTAAAAATTGGCGAACAAATGGCACGCGAGAAATGCCTATCCTGGCAAGCTCAACTTCCTCCCTCAGGTACATGGGTGATCGGCGATCGAACACGACTACGGCAGGTAACGCTCAATTTAATCAGCAATGCTGTGAAGTTCACATCAGAAGGCCAGGTGAAGTTTATCACTACAGTTATGGAAAAAGAAGTTATGATTTCTGTAAGTGACACTGGACTTGGAATCTCACCCGACGAGTTGGATATCATTTTCCATGAATTTTATCGATCTGAACGAACAATAAAATCCGGGTACGGGGGTCTTGGTCTGGGTTTGGCAATTTCAAAGCAATTGGTTGAACAACACGGGGGAAAAATCGCCGTACGCTCGCCCGGAGACCTTGGAACCGGCTCGACCTTTTTCTTCACATTACCGATAACCGCAGTTGGTGTACTTCAACCCGACCTTGTTTCTCCCTTGGCCCAGCATGGAAAATCTGTCGTGGTTTTGACAGAACGCACCGATCCGGCCGAGGAGGTGTGTAATTATCTTCGGGATCAGGGCTTTGATTTGCGAGTTTACCAGGTTGATAAAGAAATTGACTGGCTTTCTGCTTTAGTCGCATTGCCTCCAGCTGCGCTTATCCTGGGTAACAGCCTGGCGATACGCGAAGGTTGGACGGTTATCGGGATGTTAAAACGACACCCATCTACAGAACACATCCCGGTCCTGGCTTACTCATTGAATATTGAAAGAAATAAGGGGCAATTATTGGAATTGAATTATTTGCATAAACCTTTGCGAGCCGAACAATTAATTGAGGAATTTAACCGAACCATTGGGTCCCTAGGTGAGATAGAACAAAAAACTGTTTTGGTTGTAGACGATGACCCCGGCATCCTTGATCTTCACGGCCGCCTGGTCAGTCAATTGGGATGTAAAGCCATCTACGCTCGTAATGGCCGGGAAGCAATGGAGGTTATCGACCATACCCGGCCGGACCTTATCCTACTGGACCTGATGATGCCAGTTATGGACGGATTTGCTGTGCTTGACTCGTTACGTGCAAATGAAACGACGCGCAGTATTCCTGTAATCATCCTGACAGCAAAAGTATTGTCTGAAGCCGATCTAAAACATTGTAATCGTGGCGTTGCGACGATCCTGAGCAAAGGTTTATTCAATGCGGCTGAAACTCTTCAACTTATTGAAGCAGCTTTGGCGCGGCAACATGCGCTGAGTGGAGCCACACAACTTCTCGTCCGACTGGCCATGGCTTATATTCACCAGCATTCTTCTGAACCTCTGGGTCGGGAGGACATTGCCAGCCATATTAATATCAGTGCAGATTATTTAACAGATTGTTTTCGCCAGGAGTTGAACCTTACACCTATGATGTACCTCAGACGGTACCGCATCCATCTGGCACGTGAATTGCTGGAAACAACCGATCTCTCAATTATGCAAGTTGCATTTAAAGTAGGATTCTCAGAAAGCGCTCATTTTACCCGAACCTTCCAGCGCGAAGTTGGTATGACCCCGCGAGCTTTCCGTTACGCCAAAAGGGGATAAAGCATTATAAAAGCGATGAGACAGGCTTGCCCAAAGCCTGTCTCATCAACAATGGGGAGAAGAATTTTCTGAAACGCTCTCCGATTTATTTCAACATTTCCAAGAAGTATTTTCTATTACCATCTCTTCCTTTATGTTCTAATTCTTAATCCATCCAATTATCATAACGGCGAACGACTGGAACCAGATTATTGTCAATGAGTTCGTCCAAGCTGGTATTTGGATTGGCAAATAAATTTCCCCATATATTCACCAAAGCATTTCCGAGGTGTTCTTCAAGCAAGCCGCTCAGCTTGGTGATAGGAAAAATTCGACCATTACGTACTGCCTCAGAAAGGCCTTTTAGAATTGGATCGGTGGTATAGGGAGGTGCATTTAATACTTCCGATCGAACCGGCAGGTAGTCCAGGCTTTTCGGGTAAATCGATTGGGCTTTCTTCCCGACAAGATACTGAACAAGACCAACCGAAGCATGTTCATTTTGGGATCCAGCCCAGACTACAAGGTTTGACCCGCCTACCAAGGGAACCCCAAATGGCAAGGCAACACCCATCCTCGAACGCATTTCGGCGGGAATTTTGTTAAGAATGAAACTGATAGTCTCGCCATTTCCTAAAATGACAGCCGTCTGGTGATCGGCAAAAGCCTGGTTGATCGATTGATAATCAGTCATTTGGCTTTCTTTGGACATGAATTGAATTGTGCCAAAATAAGCCTTCAACCCTTCCACTGCCTCTGCATCGAGGAACGAAGCTTTTTTTCCATCCGTGGATATGAAATCGCCGTTACAGGCCCAAACCCAACTGGCCAATGTATGAATTGCGCTATGTTTATGACGGGTATTTATTCCCCATGGTTTTGAGACGCCGCTGATTTGAAGCCTGCGCAAAGCTTCCTTGAAATTCCCAGGGTTAAGAAAGGCTACCTGTTCATCTGCTTTGGCATTTTCAAATAGATCACGCCAGTATAGAAAAACGCGTGGATCTGCCATCCATGGAAGTGACCAAACTTGTTCATCAGATATCTGACGGACACTTTGCCAGGCAACGGGAGCAAAGGCTAATTCTCCTCCCAATTCCATTAATTCTTCTTGAGAAAATGGGCGAAGAGCGTTCATCGCCATCATGTCACTAGCGACGGGAGCGCCTGCCTGAGAAACATCTCCAGTGCGATTATGTATGATCATGCTCGTCAATTCCTGACGATAAGCTTCCCAGGGAATAGGATTTACATCTACTCGCGTTAATACACTTGAGGAGTTCTGGAATTCATCAAGCAGTGAACGCAATATAGAAATGTCCTGGTCCAAATTGCCACAGATTGATAGATTGAGGTGGATCATATTGTATTCTCCCTCAGGCCTTAAACTCGCTCATGGCAGGTAAAGCTTTTCCTGTGTAATCAAATAAAGCCTGGTTTTCCCATTGGCTACCGGAGTCAGGGTTGGTGGGATCCCATCCATTGCCTTTGACGGCAGTCCAGGTGGGCTCCCAATAGAAGATGCCCATTGCCCCGGCGGATCGGGCGTTATTCAAGACTTCTCTAAGATTATCAGCTTGCCCGGTTGGAGTGGCTGGGAAATCTGCGGTCAACTGGCTTGCAGAATTTATGGAGTTTCTTTCACTGTCATTTTCCAACAGCGTGAACGGATAGGCAGTTTCAACAATTACCACCGGTTTCCCATAACGCATTTTCATTTCACGCACTGTGTTAGACATATCTGAAAAAAGGCCATGCCAGAATGAATAATATGAAAGCCCGCATACATCCCATTGGACGTTATGCGCTTTAGCCTTGTCAAACCAATCACATGCCCCTTTTTTATCTCCAGCATTGGCAATGTGAAGCATTACTTGTGTATCTACGGAGCAAGCTTTTACAGCCTGATAACCTTGCATCAACAACGAGGCCAAGCCCATCCCAGTTAGTGATACTACCATCCGGCAATAACATTCCAGGATTGATCTCATTGCCAATTTGGACCATTTCAGGAATCGATCCAATAGATTTTAGGCTGGACAAGACATCAAAAGTATGCTCATACAGATCTTTTTTTAATTGATTGAAGTTGTTTTTTCCCCAGGTAGCCGGTTTGATTTGATGTTCAGGGTCAGCCCAGATATCTGAGTAGTGAAAGTCAATTAAAAGCTTATATCCATAAGCCCGAATCAAAGGCGCAAATTTAACGACTTTTTCTTTATTATTATAGCCATTCGCTGGATTAACCCACACTCGTAGGCGAATGTAATTCACCCCATGGTTACTCAGGATCTCTAAAGGATGACCCCGAGTTCCATCCTCATAGAAATATTCAGCACCCAAATCCAGCGCATGTTGCAAAGATGACACATCTGCGCCTAATATGGACAATGCACTTTGTTGTAGAAGCATTATTTGAAGTAGTAATATTTCACCTTCTCCTTTTTCTTCAATTTTAAGGCCGATTGCCAGAATTGTCTTGACTAAAAACGAGATGTTTTTGTCCTTTTCCGCAACAAGATATTTGTAGATGTTAGGCAATGTTTTTAGAATCTCGGAAATTGTCAAGAACATCCCGCTCTTCGGTAAAATTTGGGCAAGCAGTCAATTTAAAATGTAAACAACACCTTGGAAATACTATTCCATGCCGCCCTCGGAAAGGCACCATTGAATGCTGGCAGGCTGGTGCACGGGGAACCTACAATTTAGGGTACGGCCCCGATTTTTCAGGTAATTGGAAAGTCTACTTATGCCGTAATGGGACAGCCGAAGGGAAGGTGGATGGCAACTATGGCGGGTCGACGATCGCCTAACGATGGCTTCCAAGCGTCCCACCGAAGCAGCCGCGTTTGATAAATGACTGAACGGTGGCGCGAAAGTCACCTTGGAATTCACCAACCCCGAAGAAGCTGGACTCTTCCCTGTAACTCTGGCTACATTTGCGAATCCTGAATGGTCGGATGTCAAGAATGATTACTGGAGTAGGCAGGCAATTCACCAGATCATGGCGAAATCTTAGCAAGAAGTGAACCCCGATTTTGTCTACAAGACCTATGCGGATCTGTTGGTAAAAGTTGGGGCTAGTTCGCTGAAATTTGAAGATACCATGTCTCTACTACAGTAGACAGTTGTACAATACACTTAGGACCAGGGATTCGCTGTCACCGTATCGTAAAATAATCCTTATCCCCAGCTCTCTAAAATCTGCAATAATGGTAAAGGTAATTCTGAATATACCAACCTTGTTTGCACATTAAGAATATAATCGAATACTGGGGCAACCACCTTTCGTTGCCCCGGTATTCTCATCAAGGAACCTTATAATCGGAGAAGGAAGAAGTATGACGCTTTCTGAAATATCCGTTCCGGCAGCTACCCAAAAACAACAACCTAAACAACGCCATTGCGTAATGGGTCTCACTTTCAACTATTGAGAATATACCGGGATATATCTTACAAGGAAAAAGAAAAAAATACATGGCCGAATTCTATGTAACCATTATCCACCGACCAGAAATGGTACCGGAATATATACAAAAAGAAGCTGAACACGGGAAGAAAGAGGATCTTACCCGCAGTGGAGTATTACAGGAATCCCTGGATATTTTTCGCTTACAGCAACAGATCGCACACTCAAACGGCTTACGTACCACTATTCAAATGACCTATTCAAGCCTTTTCAACGAGGAGGCAATTGCCATCGCCAAAGGCGATCACGAACAATACGGCGATGAAATTGGCTCGACTTTCCTCGGCCTCCAATGCCAGGAATTCCGGGATAAATTTAAATCCAGAGAATTGGCAATCTGGCTTTTTTCAATGGAAGACAAGAAAAAAATTGTTGATGAAGTAATAGGGAAATTCCATCAAGTGTTTGGATTCTTTCCTACTTCCACAGGCTCTTATTACATGGATGCCGAACTAATTAATTACATCAAAGAAAAATATCCAATAATCGAGGTTGCCGTGGCGACTTGCTGGGAGGAGGGTCCAAAGGCTTATTGGAATGCCAATAACTCCTGGTATACCCTTTTTGATGGGAGTCCATGGAATCCATGGATCCCATCCAGGCGAAATACCCATTGCCCCGCATCTGACGAAGCAGACGATATAGGTATTGTGGCCATACCACATCTATCCAGGGATCTGATGGCAGTTTTCGATGGGCCGGGTTCATATTATGGTACCCATCCACAAAACATTTTACGGGGAATGGTTTATGAAGACGGCGAAATTCCTTATTTTAAGAACCTTGTGGACCAGTACCGCTCAATGGTGAAATACAATCGAGGGTATTCTTATAATATGGTATATGTTGGACCAGGATGGATGAGTAAAAATGGTCGCTGGGAAGCGGACTACGAAACCCTGCTTAATAGTTATAAAAATGGTATGGCTTATTACGGGCAACTTAAAAAAGAGGGAAAAGCAAAAGATATTACCATGACCGAGTTCGCCGGAATTTATCGACAGGATCATACGTACACCCGTCCTGAATGTACCTTATGGAAAGACATTTTGTATGGTTCCAAACGACAACTCTTTTGGTATGTCGACCCATGGATGCGCTTTTGCCTGGATATGAACCAGGGGGGAGCCATGGTTGACTTGCGTCCTTACGCAGCCAAATTAGTTCGCCCGTGTGGTATTGGAACCGAATGCCTGCAAGATGCTTCTTACCCTTTTCTCGTCCAGTCCCTTTACCGGGCTGGCTATTTTACTCATTATGCAGGTGAAGGAGCAATAAAGAGTTGTAAATTCAGCTATAAAGGGGAAGAAGTGGATCTCTGTACGTGTAGGACGCTTGCTTCAATGATTGAAGAAGGAGATGCGCGTATCGTTACTCTTAATCCTGTTGAAATTGAATTCAATGGGTTGTCTATACGCATGCAGTCTGTCTTTCGTATCACCGAAGGGACGGGGGAGATTGAGATCATCAGAAGGATAATTGACTCTACTGACTTGAACGCGGATGTCGTTGTTGATGAGTATATAACTGCCTGCTACGGGACTACCGAATACCCTGAGGATCTAACCGGAGTAAAACTCACTTTGAGAGGAGTTTCCGAGACGGAAACTATTGATTATGCTTACCAATGTCGAGAAGCCCAGATGGATGGCATCCAGGTCGTAGAAGCCCTGGTGCCGCAGGTGGATACCCGCCTGACGATGCACACCGATTCTGACATGTCTGAAGGGTATTTCCGTGAAGGATTTGCATTTTCTCCCATGTACACAATTGGCATAAAAAAGACCATCAAGGGAAAAGGAGAGCTGCGGACATGGCTCAAGGTCGAAAAGGCAAGTTGAATTATCGTTGCCCCAGGTGCCTTATGCGGGAAATTGATATGGATATGCTCTACGACCGCGATATGGACGAGTATTACTGTATACGTTGCTCCTTTACCGGAAATGAACAGGAGGTACTTCGCCTCAATGCGCAGTTCCGCGAAAAGTATCGGGAACGAACTAAAAGAATAAAAGACTTCTAATTTTCCCTAAAGATGGATAATGAATATATTTCAATACCGTTTTATCACTCATATTATCGCGCTGATATTTATTATTTCGGCTAGCAGCTGCCAGGCTACACAAAAAACTGTTCCTGCCACATCCTCCACACTTCCCCCTTCACAACAAACATTCAGTCGCATGAGTATAAACTTCAACGTGGACTGGAAGTACTTTTTGGGCGACGCAAGTAATGCCGGCGACAAGGATTTCAATAATTCAGCCTAAGTCTTAGGTAGAAGGAGTATATTTCCATGTTCACCTCTCCGCATCGTCGATTAAATCCTCTGACAGGCGAGTGGGTATTAGTATCTCCCCACCGTGCTAAGCGTCCTTGGCAAGGGCAAGTAGAGAAAGAACCTGTCACTTTACTACCCCGCTACGATCCATCTTGTTACCTCTGCCCTGGAAATGCACGTGCCGGCGGTATCACGAATCCGGATTTTACTGGGACTTTTGTATTCGATAACGATTTCTCTGCGCTGTTGCCCGACCCGATCGAAGCAGTTCTTGAAACGAGCCATGAATTACTGACCTCCGTTCCTGAACGCGGCTTTTGCCGGGTGATATGCTTTTCTCCACGTCACGATCTGACTCTCCCCGAACTTGACCAACAGGCAATCGAGAACATCCTTGCAACCTGGGCTGACCAATCGGGCCAACTTGGTGCTATTGATTTCGTTAAACACATACAGGTTTTTGAAAATAAAGGCGCCATCATGGGCTGCTCCAATCCCCATCCTCATAGTCAGATCTGGGCAAACGAGCATATTCCCAATGAACCTGCTAAGGAGTTTGGTCAACAAGAAGCGTATTTTGGCGAGCATGGTCGCAGGCTCTTAGCCGATTACTTGGCAGAAGAGCAGAAGCACAAAGAACGGATTGTGGCATCAAATGACTACTTCACCGCTTTGATTCCTTTCTGGGCGATTTGGCCATTCGAAGTTCTAGTGATCGCTCATCGCAATGTTTCCAGACTTACAGACTTAACCTCCGTTGAATTCGGCAGTTTGGCTGCTTTGTTCAAAATCGTCACGACCCGCTATGATAATCTTTTTGAAACATCCTTTCCATATTCCATGGGATTTCACCAAGCTCCTTATGATGGTCTATCCCATCCGGAATGGACGCTCCATGCCCATTTCTATCCGCCGTTACTTCGATCGGCTATCGTGCGTAAGTTCATGGTCGGCTACGAAATGCTTTCAATGCCGCAACGCGACATTACCCCTGAAATTGCCGCCGAACGTCTGCGTTTGCTTTCAGATATTCATTACAAAGCCACTGCTAATGAGAATTGATAACATTCCCCTCATTACAATCCGTGAAGTAGACTTGAGTACTGCCCTCAGTAGGTGTTATACAGGTAAAGGAGTATCCATCCTGGAATCGGACAGTAAGCTCCAAGGACCCGGTCGATAGTGTGGATGGGCGAGGGT
This sequence comes from uncultured Chloroflexia bacterium, assembly GCA_963831885.1. GTDB lineage: Bacteria > Chloroflexota > Anaerolineae > Anaerolineales > Villigracilaceae > UBA877. The sequence goes on from CAWHSJ010000012.1 coordinate 440,547, forward strand.
AAAGGCGATAATTCATCCCAAAATGGTTTTTCAAACCCGGGATTTTAGGCAAGGAAAAGCGTAATTGCTGTGTAGGGTCTGTTGCAGCGCTGGTCAATCCATCATTCATAGCCTTAATAACATTTACTGTGGATTTATCAAAACGAGATAAAAAACCCGGAATCCATCCGACTACGATAACAATGGCTATCAGCCCGGCCATCTGTTTACCGCGTACGCTCGGCTTTTTTTCTTGTTGTATTGTTGTATGGCGATTAATAGTGAACCTGAGAGCAGCAGCAAGTAGAATTCCGGCCCCAATTAGAGGCAAAGTGGTGATTATTGATTGAGCTGCCATACCAGCACCACTACTACTTACAATCGAAACGATCAGGTTACCAATCAAAACGAGCGCAGTGATTACCACTCCTCCCCCGATTATTCCCATGTAAGATTCGGTGAACCAGCCTGCAATTGCCCCTGCCAATGCCAAAGCTAAACCAAACCCAATCCAATACGTCAGAACCCTACTCCAATCGATTGCGAGATTCAGACCAGGGTAGCTGATAACATTAATTGTAGTCAAAGTGATCGAATATGCGGTTGCAGCGATAGCCCCATATAATGCCCCTGGCAAAATGCGACCACTCCGTTCTGCTAAAGTCTCACCCTGAAAAGATGTCTTGATGGAATTTGATATCCGTTTGAACATTTTGTTCAATCCCTTAATGAACTGGTACAAGATGGTCTCCAAGTATTTGGAAACCGTCTTGGTATTATATTCCTAATTACAAGTCCATAAAACACGGTTTCTTCTTGTTTGCTCCATTGGAATAAACGATTAGAGTATTATTTCCGAATCAACTTGGTTGAAAGGCTGTTTTATAGACAAAGAGGGGTATAATTCTACTAAATAAATGAGATTGAGTGTCTGTGGTTGGAAGCCTCATTACCGCAATTTGAATCACAAAACACTTATAGACAGAATTTCTCCACCCTGGCCTCCCCGTACTCATTCATACAATCAAATCCGATCGCGATTGCTTGAGCAGTTCAGTCTTCTTATCCTGCCTGGGTTTTCCGGCACCTATATAATCGAAGGAATGACCCATGTTCGATCCTATACTAGTCCCTTTGGATGGTTCTCCGCTCGCCGAATGTGTCTTGCCCCACACCACCGCAATTGCCCAGGCTTTTGATGCCAGGGTAAATTTATTGCGAGTATTGGACCGGAGCCAGGATACCGAAAAAACTCAATTATTTGATCTGGTTAATTGGCAGATCAATAAAACCGGGGCGAAAATATATTTGGAAAAGACGAGTACCCGGCTACAAAATTTTGGCCTTAGGGTCGAGACAACCGTAATAGAGGGATTGGTGGCCGAATCGATTGCCGAATTCGCCCAGAACCAGGGAATGAAATTGATTATCCTGAGCAGCCATGGGCGCAGTGGCTATAGTCAATGGGGAATTAGCAGTGTCACTCAAAAGATAATTTTTAGCGCTCCCACTTCTATACTGATTATCAGAGCGCAACAACCCGCTCCTACTGAGACGGATAAAAAACGCTATGACCAAATCATGGTTCCGCTGGACGGATCCCGGCGGGCAGAAAATGTCCTGCCAATGGTGGCACTTTTTGCTCGTTTTCACCAATCCCGGATCCACATCGTCCACGTTGTTAAGGCACCGGAAATGGCACGGCAATTACCCCTGACTCGAGAAGATGTGGATTTATCGGATCGAATCGTGGCTCGCAATCGTGAAGAAGCCATCCGCTATCTTGACCTGGTACGCATGCATTCGCCTTTGGATGGTATCTCCGTGCACACCCACCTATTAACCAGCGATAATGCCGCTGCGGCCCTGCATGAACTGGCAGATCAAGAGCACATCGACCTGGTTGCGCTCAGCGCGCATGGTTATTCTGGGTACAATCAATGGCCTTATGGCAGTATGGTCAATAATTTCATCCTTTACAGCAAGGTGCCATTGCTGATTGTGCAAGACCTGCCTGTAAAAGATGAACAGATTATTTCTGATATGACTCCACGGAAACTCGCAGAGCAATAATTTATGCAGGTAACTCCGGTGAATGACTCCAAACAAGCCAGCCCGGATTCGGGGGTGCCATTGGAACAACTTGCGCACCATCTGGCTGAAAATCACACACTGATAGTAAAAGGAGATCTCAAACCAAGAGCTCTCCTATTAAAGCATCTGCCCATCTGGGAACAGGCATTATTGGATGCTTATCAATATTTCAGGGCTACGTCTGCGAAGGACCTGTCCTTTTCTCGCGCCGGTGAATGGATGTTGGATAATTTTTATGTGGTCGAACAGACATTCCACCAGATCGAGGAGGATCTCCCCAAAAAATATTTTAACCAGTTGCCGAAATTAGAGAAAACAGCTTTCAAAGGTTACCCGCGCATTTTCGCACTGGCGTGGGAATTGGTCGAATACAGCCATGGCCAGCTTGACCTGTCTCAAATAACGACATTCTTACAGGAATATCAACAGAACACGTCACTTATGATAGGCGAACTATGGGCGTTCCCCACGATGCTCCGTATTGGGGTATTGGAACATCTTGCCACTGCCGTATCGAATATCACTGGAAAAGAGCCTCCGGAAGTCCTCAAAGTGCAGCCAATCCTGCCTGCATCCGGTGTTCAGACGGGTGAAACTATTGTGTCGAATTGTTTTATTAGCTTGCGTCTCCTATCCATAACGGACTGGAAATCATTCTTCGAGGAAACCAGTCGGGTAGAGCATATCTTGATTAATGACCCTGCCGGGGTTTTTGCAAGCATGGATTTTAAAACCCGCAACCAATATCGCAGTGTCATCGAAGATCTGGCACGGCACTCGAATTTTAGTGAGGAATCCGTTGCACAATTCGCCGTTGAGTGTGCCATCCAGGGACACAACGAACCTAAGGCCTCTCACCAGGATCTTAGCCGAAAGTCTCACGTAGGTTATTACCTGATTGACGCAGGACGTTTAATTCTCGAAGAACGGATCGATTACCGCCCGGAGCCAAACACGCGCCTCACGCGTTGGGCTCTTTCCCACCCGACAACCACTTATCTGGGTTGTATCGGAAGCCTTAGCCTGTTGATCGTGTTCGGCCTGTTGTTTTATACCTACCTTGCAGGCGGTTCGCCCGGCCAATTGATCCTTGTAGGTTTTCTAGGCAGCGGACTGGCTCTTGAAGCTGCAATAAACCTGGTCAACTGGATCATTACCCATAGCATTCCCCCGCGTACATTACCTCGCATGGATTTCACGGAAGCTATTCCGCCAGGTTACCGCACGATGGTCGTCATCCCAACTCTGCTGGGAAGTACTGCTGAGCTCGACTCACTTCTCCAGGAGTTGGAACTCCATTTCCTTTGCAATCCCGATCCGCAACTGAGGTTTGCCCTCCTGACTGACTTTGATGATGCACCCGCGCAACATATGCCCGAAGACGAGCAACTCCTTGCAAGGGCGCGGGCCGGTATCGAGAGACTCAATCATAAATACGAGCAAACCGCACCCTTTTATTTGTTCCACCGCCAACGGGACTGGAACCCGTCGGAAGGCGTCTGGATGGGTTGGGAACGCAAACGCGGCAAGCTGGCGGAATTCAACCGCTTGCTCTTGAATACTGGAACGACATCCTACACCACACAGGTAGGGGATCTCAGCATTCTGTCTGAGGTCAAGTACGTGATTACTCTCGATGCTGATACATCCCTGCCACAAGGCAGCGCCAGTCGCCTGGTCGCCACACTGGCTCATCCACTGAATCAGGCAGTATTTGCTGCTGACGATCGTTCTGTTACTGCAGGGTACACGGTGCTGCAACCGCGTGTAGAAATCAAACCTACCAGTGCAAATCGTTCCCTGTTCGCACAGATCTTTGCCGGGAATACCGGTTTTGACCTGTACACCCTGGCAGTATCCGATGTATATCAGGATCTCTTTGGAGAGGGAAGTTATGTGGGCAAGGGAATATATGATGTGGCTGCCTTCGAAAAAAGCCTGGCAGGGCAGGTCCGGGAAAACACCCTGCTCAGTCACGACCTCTTTGAGGGACTCTACGGACGCGCCGCTCTGGTCACTGATATCATCTTGTACGAGGATTATCCGGCCCGTTACCTGGTTCATACCACCCGGCTGCGCCGCTGGATTCGCGGTGATTGGCAATTGCTGCCATGGCTGTTCCCCGTTGTTCGCACCGAAGATGGAAATACCCCCAACCGCTTGTCGATCATCGACCGTTGGAAAATATTCGATAACCTGCGTCGTAGTCTTCTCGCTCCAATCACCCTGACCTTCTTCGTCGTAGCCTGGCTGGCTTTACCCGGTTCCCCCTTCCTTTGGACAACTCTCCTGATTTTGGCACCTGCTCTGACTATCGCTGCTCAAACGATCCAGATTATAAGGGAGAATATTCACCATTTCTCGTTGATAGACCTTTTCAAGGCGGTCAAGTTCCCACTCCTGCGCTGGGGGCTGGCAATCCTGTTCCTGCCATACGAAGCACTGCTTGTCCTGAATGCGATTGGAACTACCATTATCCGCTTGCTCATTGCGAGAAAGCACCTGCTTCAGTGGACAACCGCGGCGCATTTTGCGAAATCGTTCAGAAATACCCACTACCAGACATGGTTGGAAATGGCAGCTTCCCTGGTTTTTAATGCAGCGTTGGGATTTATGATCATGATGATTGACCCGGTCGCATTTCTGGTGGCCGCTCCATTACTGATCGCCTGGATCATATCTCCACAGGTGGCTTATTGGATCAGTCAACCGATCCGGCACACCCCCGCACCTATTACTGATATGCAACGCAAACATATACTGCGCCTGGCCCGACGGACCTGGGCTTATTTTGAGCAATTTGCCGGTCCGGATGATCACTGGTTACCGCCAGACCATTTCCAGGAAAACCCGCGTGGCAATGTCGCCCATTATACGACCCCGACTAACATCGGGCTGTTCCTGTTGTCGTCACTCGCCGCATATGATCTGGGCTATATCGGCTTGTTTGAACTACCTGTTCGCTTGCGGAATACTTTCGAAAATATGGACATGCTGGAACGTTACCGTGGTCATTTGTTGAACTGGTACGACACGCAGACCCTGACGCCCCTCCCACCCCGGTATGTCTCTACTGTAGATAGTGGCAATCTGGCAGCCTGCTTGATTGCGCTTAAACAAGGTTGCCTTGCCATTAGGGTAGAACCGCTGATAGGCAAACAGCGGTGGCAGGGATTGCTTGTTATTTTGGATATTCTCACCGAAATCCTGAGGAATTTGGAAAGGAACAATCCGGACTCGGCCTTCGAACCTTTCGAGACGGAATTGGACGGTATTTGCAATCGCATTATTTCTGTCCAGGAAAAGCCCAGGGAATGGACGGGCACGCTTGAGTGGCTTTCGAGTGATGGGTGGTATCGGATATCCCGGCATTTGATCGAGCTTCTCAAAAGTGCACCACCTAATCTGGATCAAGAAATACTCAGCGATCTAAAGCTCTATCTTGATACGTTGCGCCAGCAATTGATCAGCATGCAGCGTAACATAAAGCTGTTGGCTCCCTGGTTAGGGAGGATAAATCGGCCGCCGCGTCTGTTTGCACAAGAGGGAGGTTTTTCACTCAAAGCCTGGCAAGGTTTCCTGGATAGCCTGCCTGCTGGGATCCCAACCCTCGCAGAAGCGGCCAGAGTTTATGATGGTATCCAAAACGCTTTGACGCACTTACAAGAACAATTTAAAGACAGAACTGGTCCAGCAAAACCAATTCTGGAGGCCCGCGACTGGTGCCGAAGATTTACAAACGATCTGACCTCTGCCAAACTCCGAGTTGAAACGCTGCTCATTGGTTATAACGACCTGGCAAAGCAGGCTGAAGCAGCCGTCGGAAAAATGGATTTCAAATTCCTGTTCGATGAGCAGCGTCAGGTGTTCCACATTGGCTACAATGCCACTACTGAAAGACTTGATACAAGCTTTTATGATTTGTTGGCCTCCGAAGCTCGCCTCGCCAGCCTGGTCGCTATTGCCAAAGGCGACGTTCCGCAAAGTCACTGGTTGCATCTGGGCCGTCCGGTCACAAGGGTGAATGGAAAACAGGTGCTTCTCTCCTGGAGTGGCACCATGTTCGAGTACCTTATGCCAACCCTGCTCGCCAAGAACTACGAGGGGACATTTCTATCGGACAGTTACTATACAGCGATTTCAGCTCAGATAAGTTATGCCCGCCAAAAGCATATCCCTTGGGGTGTGTCTGAATCGGGCTTCTACGCCTTCGATTCAGCTATGAACTACCAATACCGTGCCTTCGGTGTGCCCGAACTTGGTTATAAACGCGACCTACCCGATGACGCCGTTGTCACTCCCTATGCATCGTTGATGGGATTATCCCTGCAACCACATGCCGTGCTTGAAAATCTTGCTCACATGGAAGCCTTGCAAATGATGGGACGTTTCGGGCTGTATGAGGCGCTCGATTACACCAAATCCCGCCTTCCCATAGAGCAAGAATATGCCATTGTGCAATCTTATATGGCGCATCATCAAGGTATGATCCTGCTGGCTACCTGCAATTACCTTTTGGATGAGGTGATGGTTCGCCGTTTTCATTCTGACGAGCACATAAAGAGTGTGGAATTACTGCTGCAGGAAAAAGTTCCGGAAAATCCTCATATCGAATATCCCCACCCGGAAGAGCCCGCTGGGACGTACTTGGTTCCCCGATTGGCGACCGCAGCTCCCTGGCAAGTGCCTGCTGATGGTTCTATCCCTCAGGTTCATTACCTTAGTCACGGTAGTTATGGTCTCATGATAACCAGCGCTGGAGGTGGGTATAGCCAGTGGGAGGAATTTGCTTTGACTCGCTGGCGTGCCGATACTACTTTGGACGATTGGGGAACTTGGATCTATATTCAAGATCGGGAAACTGGAGCACTTTGGTCGGCCACCAGACAACCAATTGATAGTTCTCCCGAAAGCCAGGAGGTTCAATTCTATCCACATAAAGTTGAGTTCCGACGGTGGGATAATCGGATTTCCATCCGTACTGAGATTACAGTCGGGATGGAGGATTTAGAGATCAGAAGGGTAACATTACATAATGATAGTGACAAACCCCGGCGCCTCAGACTTATCAGTTACGGTGAAGTAGTCCTAAATTCCCAGGAAGTAGATCGCCGTCATCCGGCCTTTAACAAACTCTTTATCGAAAGCGAATACATCCAGAACTGGAACGTACTGCTTTTTCACCGTCGACCCCGTTCTGCTGAAGAAAAATCGATATTCCTGGCCCATGCATTAGTGGTTGAAGCCGGCCAAATCATAAATGGTGAATACGAGACCGACCGCACTCGCTTTATCGGGAGAGGACATACGTTGCGTTCACCGGTCGCCCTGAAAGGAAAGAATAGTCATCTTTCCGGGACAGTGGGGGCAACACTCGATCCGATCATGTCGCTAGCACAGGAGATCAATCTGAAACCTCATTCCCGTAGCCAGGTCACTTTCCTGACCCTGGCAGGGAGTACCCGATCAGATGTACTCGAGCGAATAAGTCATTATCAAACCCACTCGGTAATTGGCCGAGAATTCAGTGAAGCGCGTATCCGCAGCGAAGAGGAGCTCGCTGAAATGAGAATGGCGCCTTCAAGTTTAATAAGCATCCAACAAATTTTATCTGCGCTCTTCTATCCTACAGAACATCTGCGCACATCCCCACAAGCACTGGAAAAAAATGAGAAAGGCCAGCCTGGCCTGTGGGCGTATGGCATTTCGGGAGATTTTCCGATATTACTTATCCATGCCATGGATGGTGAAAACCCGCTATTACTGGAAGCGGTGCAAGCCTATATTTATTGGCGCAACCGGAAGATCAAGGTCAATTTAGTTATCTTGAATGATCAAGATACAGGCTATACGATGGATCTGCACAATCAAATCCTCCGTCAAATGGTTCATCTTGGCGCAGATAAATGGTTGAATCAACGGGAGGGAATCTTCCTGCTTCGAAGTGACCAGCTTCCAGAAGGAGACCGGATTCTACTGGAGACGGCTGCAGGAGTTATTTTGGACCCGCAAAAAGGTTCACTGGCTGAACAAGCCAAACGTTTATCTACTGTACCAATCCATTTGCCAGCTTTCACCCCTGCAATCTCTACAGCCGGCGATCTCGAACTAACGCCTGCCTTGCCTCCCCCTGCGGGGTTGCAGATTGAAAATGGACTAGGTGGCTTCAGTCCAGACGGAAAAGAATACATCATCTTTCTTAAACCCGGTCAAAACACACCTCATCCCTGGGTGAATGTGATCGCCAACCCGGAATTCGGTTTCCTGGTCTCCGAATCTGGTTCCGGATACACCTGGGCTATCAATAGTGGCGAAAACCGACTTACACCCTGGAGAAATGATCCCCTGCTAGATTCACCTGGCGAGGCGCTCTACCTGCGAGACGAAGAAACAGGTCTCGTTTGGTCGCCGACGCCCCTGCCAGCTGGCTCAGAGGAAGCCTTCTTAATCCATCATGGGGCAGGTTATACGACCTTTGAAAGTCAACACCATGGGCTAAACCAATATTTACGCCTATTTGCCGCTGCCGATGCACCCGTAAAGATCATCCACCTGCGTCTGAAAAATATTTGGACCAAACCCCGGCGCATCACTGTTACCTATTATGCCGAATGGGTGTTGGGATTAACCCGTACTGAATCTCAGGCTCACATCGTGCCTGAGTTCGATCCCCCTCACCATGCCCTTCTCGCAAGGAACTGTTATAACGCTGAATTTGGAGAGCGCATTGCCTTCCTGGCTGCCAATAAGAAGCCTCACGGCTTGACCGCAGACCGGGATGAATTTCTCGGTCGCATGGGCAATTATAGATCTCCGGCCGCTCTTGGCCGGATTGGATTAGCCAGCACTGTACATGCCGGGCTGGACCCGTGTGCCGCAATCCAACTTCATGTCGACCTTGAACCAGGTCAAACGGAGGAGGTATTCTTTTTGCTCGGCGAGGGCAAGGATAGGCAGGAAAGCATCAATTTGATCACCGAATATCAAGCCCCCGAGTCAGGTCGAGCAGGCCTGGCAGACCGTGTCACGGCAATGGGATAATCTGCTTGGAAATATCACTGTTCACACACCGGACCCCGCCATGGATCTGTTGCTCAACCGTTGGCTGCTATACCAGACGATCAGCTGTCGTCTTTGGGGACGATCTGGCCTTTATCAATCCAGCGGCGCCTTCGGATTCCGCGACCAGCTCCAGGATGTACTGGCAGTTCTCCACACTCGGCCAGCATTGGCGCGTGAGCAGATCTTGAACGCCGCACATCGCCAGTTCGAGCCAGGCGATGTGCTTCACTGGTGGCATCCGCCTTCTGGACGAGGGGTGCGTACACACATCTCGGATGATTTATTGTGGTTGCCATTCGTCACTGCCGAGTACGTCAAATTCACCGGAGATGTCTCGATACTGAACGAGAGAATCCCATTCTTGAAAGCAGATTCACTGAAGCCGGAAGAGACCGAACGGTATGGTCAGTATGAGCCAACGGTCGAAACATATTCTCTTTATGAACACTGCCGTCGGGCCGTTGAAAAGGGGATGACCGCCGGGTCGCATGGGCTCCCATTGATGGGTACTGGTGATTGGAATGACGGCATGAACAAGGTGGGAGAAAAAGGGCGTGGCGAGAGCGTCTGGCTGGGCTGGTTTCTCCATGCCACCCTGACACGCTTTATTACGCTATGTGAGGCGATGAAAAACAGCTCTGCAAGCTACCGCCAGCAGGCTGAAAGCCTGGGACGGGCGCTGGCTACCCACGCCTGGGATGGAGATTGGTATTTACGCGCTTTCTACGACGACGGCACCCGCCTCGGCGCTAGAACGGAAAATGAATGCACCATCGACTCTATCGCCCAATCCTGGGCGGTTCTGTCGGGAGCCGCCAACCCGCATCAGGCAGAATACGCAATGGCATCCGTCGCCAAGCTCTTGGTCCGGGAAGCTGACCAGCTGGTCCTGCTGCTTGCACCTCCATTCGACAAGACTAAGCGGGATCCAGGTTACATCAAAGGATATCCCCCTGGTGTTCGTGAAAACGGCGGTCAGTACACTCATGCCGCTACCTGGGTGGCTTGGGCATTTGCAAAACTTGGGCAAGGAGACCGTGCGGAGGAATTATTCCGCTTATTGAATCCAATATATCATTCAGATACTCCCGAAAAAGTAGCTCGTTACAAGGTTGAGCCATATGGCGTCGCCGCCGATATCTACAGCCAGCCCCCTCTCACCGGTACCGGCGGATGGACTTGGTATACCGGCTCCGCCGGATGGATGTATCGCCTGGGAGTGGAAGCTATCCTTGGTATAACCAGGAAGGCAAATGCATTGATTATTGATCCTTGTATCCCAGTAAATTGGCCTGGATACCAGATAACTTATCGATTCGGCACGACGATTTATCACATACACGTTGAAAATCCTCAAGGTGTTAATCGAGGCATCGGGCAAGCCTGGCTTGACGGTGCAGCCCTGCCAGAGAGTCGGATTACTTTAATAGATGATGGGCAGGAACATGAAATGCGCGTACTACTCGGCGCCAAAGCCCCCCAAGCCAGAGAGAAAAATTCCGAAATTGGGAATAATAATTCGCTAATCCATCGAGAATAATAAATACTCCTATGATATTATGATTTCCGCTGAAGTCATACTTGATAGTTAAAATGTCTAGATATCTGAGGGGAGATGCTAACATTGCGAATCCACAATTTACACCACGGTCTGCATTATCTGATGTAGTAAACAGTTTCCAATGAGGGTGATTTTAGATGAAGCTACAGTCTTCATCCTCGTTTGGTCACAAACAAATTTCGCTTGATTAATAATTTTACTTTTTGGGGTATAGTAAGTCGTATAAGACCTTCTAAATTGGCTATGCGATATAGGCAATTTCATTTAGCTTCTCCTTTTCAACGGAAGTATCCTTCGAGTGTTTTTATATTCCCTTCAGAAAAGGGTGAATTAACGATCAAATATTTCCGATCAAATCTGATGCGATTTTTCTACAGGATGCTTTCTATGGTAGCGGTTCATGGGCATCTTCACCTCCAGTCACCTTTCACCAATGATTTCAAATTATTTCAAATGCAGTTCTTTCGCCATATACCTATAATATCAAGTAGTAAAAATATGGGTACGGATATTTATCATTTTTAGTAAGTAAAAAGCTAAATCTTTCCCGAGGATATCGTGATTACGCCTAATGAACAACGTAAATTATTATTGGAAACTTTTTATCTAAAACCAGGTTTGGAAATCCCTGAAAAATCCGAGGTTGTTGATATCTCAGAAGTAGCTGTTCAAAATGAGATAAAAGCACTTCAAAGGTCCAACGAACGTTTAAATAATCAATTGGCAGCCTTAAAAATCCGCAATCAGGAATTGGAAGACTATGCCCACACCGTAGCTCACAACCTGAAAACCCCGCTATCCATAATCATCCTTACTTCCGATGCAATCACTGACATCATCGATTTGACACCACAAGAATTACAAGACTATATGCAACAAATCCGATCAACTGCTTATGAGATGAACGATGCGATTGATAATCTTTTACTCCTTTCAGAGGTGCGCAAAGCGAATGCGCCAACAGAACCGGTAGACATGGCCAAGGTTATAACGAATATCCTCAAACGGTTCAAACATATGATAAAGGAATACCAATGCACCATCATCACACCAAAATCATGGCCTACTGCACTTGGCTATGCTCCTTGGATAGAAGAGGTATGGGCCAATTACCTCAGCAACGCGATTAAGTACGGCGGAAGACCTCCTTTCGTTAGGTTTGGTGCAACTGTTCAGCCCGATGGAATGATCCGCTTCTGGATGCTGGACAATGGTTTCGGTATCCCTCCAGAAATACAGGTGAAACTGTTTTCTCCTTACAATCACTTCAGTCAAAACCATAGACAAGGTCATGGTTTAGGCTTGTCAATCGTGTTCCATATTGTTGAAAAGCTTGGCGGAAAAGTAGGTATGGAAAGCAAAGCTGGTAAAGGCAGTCTATTTTTCTTCACTCTTCCTGCAAGCGAAACCACAGCGGAATCAATCCCTGTGAGCGCCTCGGTAACTTATTAAGAACCAGTATGTGGAATATCAATGATTAGCCCGGTCAAAAGAACAATTTTCGAAAGGAGAATTAAAATGGAAAAGAAGCTTTATCGTGTGAAAGTCACTTTGTACGTTATGGCAGAAAACGAATCCGATGCCTGCGTAGCTGCAACGAATGCAAGGTTTGACATTTTTGAATGCAGAGCAAAAAAAGCCGAGCATCTTGAATCCGGTTGGGATGATGCCATCCCGTATAACTCGGAAGATTTTCGCACATGCGCTGAAATCTTGGCAGGGCAACAGAATAGGGTCTATTTATCTGTTCCCTATATGGCGGGTGCAGGACAACTACAGGTTATAAAAACAACTGCCAGTATTTAAGACCTTGTGATCGGTTTTTCTTCCCGACCTTGATTTTCCCATTAAATTACAAGAACTCCTTTGCCGTTAACTGAAGGATCATGCATTATTGATCTCTATTCAATAAAGAGAAACAAATTAAATGTGAAATGAAATCTTCACAAGTACGTTAAACAGGAAAGAGGTATTTTCCGGTTGCCAAGAAAATTACTGAACAATCATCAAAAATAGATTAGTGGTTAGTGAGTAAAGTATATAATGCATCGCTCTTGGCGGCCATGATGAAGTCGTTACGATGGAGACCCTTTATCTTGTGGGTCCACCATTCGACTTTTACTTTGCCCCACTCTGTTACCAAAACCGGATGGTGGGCTTCTTCTTCAGCTAATCGCCCTATCCGTCCTGTGAAATCAAGGGCTTGTTTGAAATCAGCGAATTTGAAGCTTTTTTCCAATCGAGACTCATTATCTTTGCTAATAATCTTCCAGTCTGATAATTCTGCTAATAATTGGCTGGCTTGACCATCATTTAAGAGATGAGAAACTGATGTTATCGGACTGCAATGTTCCTTCGAAAGCCCATCCATCTTGAACCGTCTCCATTACTCATCCATACTGGTGTTAACTTCATCCAATTCCAGGTGTAATTGAATTCTGTCAATCTATCTTCCTAAAGAAGGCTCATCAGTCGATTGGTGTCCGGTTTTTGCCTGGTTGAAAAATAGCGAGAGGTACTCTCCATAACCAGCCTCCTCCAATTCTTCAACCGGGATAAATCGCAGAGAGGCAGAGTTCATGCAGTAACGCAGCCTGGTGGGAGCTGGTCCATCATCAAAAAGATGGCCCAGGTGAGAATCACCATATTTTGAACGAACCTCGACTCGCCGCATAAAAAGTTTATGGTCTGTGCGCGTGACTATGTTTTCCTGTTCGAGGGGGTGGGTAAAACTTGGCCAACCGGTGCCCGAATCGTATTTATCCAGCGAACTGAACAACGGCTCGCCAGAGACTACATCTACGTAAATACCGGCATGTTTATTATTCCAGTACTCGTTACGAAAAGGCGGTTCAGTGCCTTCCAATTGGGTTACCTGATATTGTTGAGGGGATAATCTTTGCCGGAGTTCAGCCTCAGGGGGTTTTAGATACTTCGCCATGCAAATCTCCTGTATATAAATAGCAGGGTAAGCTGACCAATATTGTCACATTATTATAATTCCTTTTCATTAAAGTATTCTTATTGATTGGATCGCCAAGAAAGTAGATGTGTTCGAAAGCATCATGAAACAAATATGCGGCAAAGTGGAGTAAGAATAGGGAGAGTCTTAGGCGCTCCCTTGACCATGTTAGTGGCAATTGTAAGAGATGGTTGGGACCATCCAGAAACAGTATGGCTACATCACCGAAAAAGCCTTTATGGAAATGGATGATATCCACAGTAGGCACGATTTGTTCTGTCACACTGAGCGAAAAAGGTGTAACAGCGGTAACTACTTCAATAAATTGAAAAGCCATGCATTCTCAAACTTGCAATTCATGCTCCCCGACTGACTCAAGCCTACAAACCCCAGAAAGCCATCTGTCAAAATAACATTGGAAGTAGAGAAATTCTTCTGTGCTTGTGACAACTGTCCATTCAACAGGTCCATTCCGCCATTCATTTGACTCAACTGGTTGTTGAGATCCTGCACCTGTGCATCGGTAGCGCCGGCAGGGAGTTCGGGTGTTGGCGGAGGCGCGATCGTGGTATCCGGCGGCTGGGTGACATCCACCTCCCCGATCAACACGCCGTTTGTGTACAAGTCGATCAATTTACCCCTTGCCACGACTGCAAGACGATTGGTGGCGTCATTGAACCAATTAAAGGATTTATCCTTATCCCTTGGGAAAAAAGAACGATCATTGGCGATCTTTCCATTTACCATGGCAAGGAAGGCCATCTGGCCACTTGCAACTCGACTGATCAATACGATATATTGGCTTGGCTGGTTGGTGTCGCCATTCGATCGGAACGTGAACCCGCAGCCCGAAGCACTGTTGAACGTATGCCAGGTAATGTCGGCCGCCATGACGAAATCGCTGGCGGTAATATTCTGAAAATTGTTGGCGAAACCAGTCTGCTGGAAACCCTGCAAATTAATGGTAACCGGAGGGTGCAGCCAGGCGACGTAACCCGCCGCCGGGTCGATTCCGTAACGCGGTAGTTCTGCCACCACAGGGGCAATGGCCGTAGCAGTCGCCAGCCGGGAAGGCGCGTTCAATGCGGCTACCACAGTTTGAGTGGCATGCACCCCGTTCGCCTCCGAAGTAGCTGTTGCGATGGCATTCGCCAGGTCATCATTGGAGTTGGCGTTTTCAGCCCGAGCTGTGATAGTCCCTTTGACAGAGGCGCTCATCGGGGTAAGGGTTTGCATGGTAAATGATGATATTCCTGCATTTGACCCACATGCTCCAGCAAAAACCGCAAGAAATATAAATATACTTATCAAAAGAGGAGTTTTTACCCGCCCGGTCATTTAACATCCTTCCTTTTAATCAATATCAGGATGATGGCTAGATACGCAGTCATTATGATGACTTGCGCGATCCAGACTTGGAAAAGCCACACTCGATAAACCTTTGGATCCTTTTTATCCACCCAGGCCCAGCTATATTGATCGTTGACTTTACCGATAATACCTTCGCCGATCTTTACGGCCGAAACCCGGGTAATATTGTAGCGGGCGAGATCTTCCTGGTACTTGGTTATTTGGCTCTTAAAAATATCTGACATGGCCTGGTAAAGGCGCACCTCATTGCGGTAATTTTCCTGGATTCCCTTGACATTGTCCTGGTAAGCACTTAATGAGTTCAGGTACTCTACCATCTTCACTTGATTGAATTTATCCGCATCGGATGGCGGGGGTGGCGCATCCGGGATCTTGGGTTCAGCCGGCGGGTCCGGCAAGGCAGCCGGCTGGATGGGAGGCTGCTTGGTCAGATCGTCCACGTAATAATCGCCTATACCAGGGAAATTACAAGTGGCTTGGTTAAACATCTGCACCCCCATGCAGCGGCACTGCTGGTAAGTCTTGTCGTCCAGGGACATGCCATCGCGCAGGGCTTTATCCATCTGCCAGCAGGGGTCACCGGCTACGTCCGAACCCATCCCGACGATTCCGAGAAGTCCCTGGAATGCCCACCGAGTGGATGCAACCGAACTGACGGCCGGAGGGATCGGAGCTAGCGCACCACTCAACACGATCAAGGGCACGATCAACATGATCATCGTCAGCGGTGCAGAGGCGGCATTAGGCGCAATTGCTGACGCAAGCAACCCTAACATCATGCCGGTCATCACTGCCAGCACAAGGGTGAAATATATTCCTACAAAAGTCGCAACTCCCACAGGCATCTTAAAAGCCAGATAATGTAATACGGTATACGCCAATGCCTGCCAGAAGGCCAGCAGAAGTGCTACCCATACCTTGGACATCACATAAGGCAAAATCCGCAGATTGACCAGCCGCTCGCGTTTATAAATGTCTGATTCTTTAATAAATTCGCGCATCTGCGACATTCCACCCACGAGGAGGGCATAAATGGTCATTAAGAACAAGGTAATCGCACCATTTGCGGCATCTCCTCCGGTGAAGCTAAATGGAGTTCTTCCCATAACAAGCGCTAGCAGCAAGTCCAGAGAACCCACAGCCGGCGCAGCCGCTAGCATCAATGTCATGGCCGAACGGTCCCTCATAAGGATGGTGACATTGCGCTTGGAAAGGACCATGAATTGTCTGAGAGATGATTGACGAGATCTGGCTGCCGCTTTCCTTTTGACAGGCATCGATTGTGACAGGTCCGCAGGCTGCTCCTGGATGCTTAGAGGTTGGGTGACATATTTTGTGTAAGCCGGGCTCGACTTGAATCGCTCTGCCCAATCCTTGGCTTGTCCCAGCTTGGGATCGTCTAGGATCGAATAGATCTGGTCGAATTCCATTGAACGGATACGCCGGTCATGTTCGCTGCGATATTTATCGAAATATGCCAGGGCTTCATCCGGCGGGCCAAACCAGGCCAGGTAACCACCGCGGGCCAGAAACACAACTTTATCTGCCAGCATCACATTTTTGGTCGCATGAGTCACCATGATGATGGTGCGTCCCTGGTCTGCCAGGCGGCGCATCAGGTGCATGAAAGATGTTTCCGTACCCGGGTCAAGGCCGGATGTGGGTTCATCCAAGAAGAATAAGCCCGGACGGGTGAGTAATTCCACTCCGATAGAGACGCGTTTCTGCTGCCCACCGCTCAGGCCGCTCACCTGCACGTCCTTCCTGTGAGTCAGGTCCAGTTCGTTCAGCACTTCCATGATGCGCTCGTGGCGTTCTTCTTTTTTTGTATCCTTCGGCATGCGCAATTGGGCCGCAAAATCAAGCGCCTGGTAAACCGTCAATTCCATGTGGATGATGTCGCGCTGGGGCACGTAGCCAATTTCATTGCGGATCGCATCGAAATTTTGGTAGATGTCCAGGTTGTTCACCAGCACCTTGCCCTGAGTGGCCGGCCGGTAACCGGCAATGGCATCGACCAGGGTCGATTTTCCTCCGCCGCTTTGGCCCACCACCACAATGAACTCACGCGGCTGGAAGATCAGCGAAATATCCTGCAGCAGGTTCAGGTTTTTGCGTACCCACTTGTTCAAAAGGACGGCTTCCACCCGCATCCCTTCGTTTTCACCGAAGCGGGTAAAGTGATCCTTCCCCATCACCAGCCGGAACGAGCTGATCTGGATGGTATCTTGCGGGTTCAGCCACACATCCCCTTGTGTTCGTTTGCCGTTAACAAAGGTTCCGTTCGTGCTGTGGAGGTCGGTGATGTAGTAGCGCTGCCCCACCCGTGTAATTTGCGCGTGATAAGCCGAGACATTCGGCATATTCAACACCACATCGTTTTGCAGGTCCCGCCCCAGGCTTAACTTTTCCTTATCGCCCAGTTGGACCACATAGGGGACCTTTGCCGCCGCTTGTAACGGAGCCTGGTAAGTCATGCTTACCATCATGCCCGGGATTTCACTGTCGAGGCGGAGCACATCTCCATGCGCCAGCAGCCGGTTTTCCAGGACAGGTCGCCCCTGGCACGTGAGCGTGTTGGTGGCGCCGGGTAATACCTGGATCTCGTAGCCGCTCGGAGTCAATGTCAGAGTAGCATGATGGCGTGAGACGATCAGCGAAGGCACGACGATATCGTTATCTTCGGCGCGGCCAAGGCTGATGTGGTCTTTGGTCAGACTGTGCTCTTCCGGTTCCAACCCGGCCATCATGATTAGCAAACTTGGCGGAACTGTGGAGGTGGAAAGAGGCACTCCCGCCTGCGAAATGTCAGCATCCAGCATGGTCTTGGAAACTTGCAGCGAGTGGACCACCGTCTTTCCGGATATGCTGTGGATTCGCGTCGCTGCAGCATCCGTTTTCTCGCTAAAAACCAGCACTACGTTGGGTCCCAAATGGATTTCGTCCCCATTCTTGAGAACCTGCTGACCATGGATCGGCTGGCCGTTCAGGAGTGTACCGTTGCGGCTCCCCAGGTCTTCAAGGAAGAACTGTCCTTCCTTATAGGCGAAGCGGGCATGCTGTTGGGATACCTGGGGGTGGGGGATCACCAGGTCGGCCGAACTTGACCTCCCTATAATCTGTTCTTTTTGGGGTAATTCGATTTCTCTCCCAGCTTCGGGACCTGTTTTGATGATTAATTTGAAAAAAGGATTCTCCATTAATTCCTCTTTTTTGCCTTTGCGAAGAGCCGTCATTTAGCGACGATCGCGTAGCATCCCTTTGGTAAGCGATCTCCTCGCAAATTAGGGAGATAGTTTCGCCAGCCATTCGAATACATTCAAGGCGAAGCGTTGGTTATCCTCCTGCCCTAACCCGCCATTGTCCCATAAGTTGGTATCCGCAACAGCCATTACCCTGCCTGCATCACATTTGCAGAATGCGATCACCGCATTCCCGTTTTTATCCACTGAAGCGGTCTGGCTGGGAGGTGAGACTAGGAAAATCCCACCTCCATTCATATATTGGATTGATAAAATTCCGGAAAAAAAAGGTTCGTTCGAATAACTTACCGGGCCATCCGAGTTTATTTCTCCCAGGCCGATGGAAAATCTACGCCCGACTACATCTGCCAGGTTTTCGATATCGGGAGTATCACTTAATATCAAGAGACCATGGCCGGCCTTCCGCACGAATTGTTCGATTTTATCCGCTTCATCATTCGTAAATGGTGTTTTTCCAGAAACTTCCGATAATACCAAAATATCATAGGAATCCAAATTGCTCAGATCTCCGCTGGAAATTACAAACCTTTCGGCCACAAGAGATTTCGCTAACGTGCTATACATGCCCTCCGGAGTGTATAACGAACCATCCCCGCTTGTCCTGGGTCCATGAGAAATATCCCACAGCACCTTGACATCAGAGGTTGGCGTAGGGTTGGGCAGTACGGCCTGCGGGCTGGTCAGGGTTTGCGAGATCAACTGGGTGGGGACCGCCGGCGTGGATGTGATGGGAGGCGATGTCGAGAGATTTTTGCCCGTCAAACCTTTGATCAAGAAACTCGCCGCCGCGACGACTCCGATGCATAAAAGCAACCCCAAGACCCCGATGGGGACCCACCATCCCCGCCTTTTGGAAGTCACCGGACGATGTTCCGTAGATGAAGCTGGGGTTCCAGGTTTGGCCGCGCCTGTCTTGCTTCCGTTGCCTCCAGCCAATGATGCCAATTCTGCTTCCTGCCCCGGCTCGCCGGTCGCCAACAGCGTTTTGCCTGCCAGGGGGCCTGTTTCTTTCATTTCCTGCGTAAGAGGTTTTCTATCTGCCAGTGTCTCAAGAGCCGCCGCAAATTCGCTCATGCTCTTGTACCGGTCCCCCGGCTGCTTCTCCATTGCCTTGAGAAGCACGTTTTCGAATTCCACTGGCAGGTCCGTTACGTACTCGCTGGGACGAGGCAGTGGCTCATTGGCTTGCTTGAGCATGATGGAGATGGGTGTGTCGGCCACAAAAGGCTTTCTCCCGGTCACCAGTTCATAGAGCACCACCCCCAGCGAATAAATATCCGACTGCGGGCCGGCCTCCCCCACCCACTGTTCCGGCGCCATATATTCTGGTGTGCCAATACTAGAACCCGCACTAGTAAGTGTGCCAGCTTCCTTATTCTCCAGGATCTTGGCAATGCCGAAATCTGAAAGCATCGGGCGGCCTTTTTCAGTCAAAAGGATGTTGGCCGGCTTGATGTCCCGGTGGATGATATTATGCTCGTGGGCATATGCCAACGCCTCGGCGATCGGCACCAGGATGCGCAAAGCTTCCTGCCAGGGCATGGGGACATTCGGCCTCTTTTCCAGATTTCCGCTGGGAAGATATTCCATCACCAGGTAAGGCGCTCCTTCATACTCCCCATAGTCGTGCACGTGGACAATATTCGGGTGGGATAGTTGTGCTAGCGCCTTAGCCTCCCGCTCGAAACGTCTCATCATTTCTGCAAGCATGGCTGGGGCGAATTGGTCGGTGCGGATGACCTTGATGGCTACAAAGCGATCCAAGCGCGTGTCATGGGCTTTGTAGACTGTGGCCATCCCCCCTTCCCCAAGTTGTTCCAGGATTTGGTACCGCCCGACCGATTGGCCGATTAAATTGGACATGCTCTTACGCCTCTTTCCATGGGACCAGGCAGGTAAACGTAGCTGGAATTATGCCGCGATTTCCAAGCCTTAATTGTCGAATATTGCCTCCTGGTGTTCGGACAATTTAAGGTGTTACCAAGAACCAGATCCCATTAATTCCCTGGCCATTGGTATCTCCAGGGTTGACATCTTTTAAATAATAGTAAAGAGGCGACCCCAGGTAGGTCACCTGGTGGGACCCATTTTGAAGCGTAATGACACTCAGGTTGGCCTGTGCAACGCCGTCACCGGGAAGGACTCTCCCGACGGCAAGGAGGGGCTTCCACACGTTCAGACAATCTGCCGTGCAATTGCTCTTGCCAGGAGCGTCTTTTAAGGAAATATACAGGCTATTTCCTTGGCCATCGGTCAGGAAAGATACAGTATCTGAAACTTTATGAATGTTTATCGTGATATCTTGCGAAAGTCCCGTCACGTTAAATGACGGAGCGACCATTTGCCCATTAACCATAACAGGCACATCAGAACCGGGGAATTCCAAAACTCCGATAGGAGCATGATCTTCGTGCAACATGGCATACAGAACCGGTGTGGCCAGGTTGGTATTGATCTTGACCGCCACGTTGGTATTAATTCCATTCTTTATCAAGGTGTATCCAATGTATTCACCCATCGTTCCATCTGGATTCTGTTTGTGGATGACCAGCCACCAATTTCCATTACTGACAACTTGTTTTATGGTTACTGTTCCATTTTGGAGTGCCTGGTCTTCCACTGTGATGGAAGGTTGCAGGACTGCCGGCGTCGCTGCTCCGACCGGTCCGCCTGCGGTCTGTCCGCTGAGGATTTTAAAAGCACTGGCGATCATTTGAACCCCCTGCATGACGGGTTCATCCGTACCTGGGTATTCGAATGTTCCTAAAGTACCTTTATCCACCTGGAGTTGAGCATACAGAGTCCCCTGGGCTTTGGTTGGGTCCACTTGCACCATCACCATCTGGTTGTCGCCATCCTTGACCGCTGCATGGCCTATGGGCTGGTCAGGTTGTCCGTAGGAATTCGTGGTGTAAATGACGATCCAGCCCGGACCTGAGCTGACCACATCATCCACCGTCACTGTATTACCGGTCAATGCCTGATCGGAAACTTTCACTACTGGGGCCATGCTTCCTCCTACAGGAGTGGTCATAGCCATGGAGCCCGCCTCCGCCGTAGCCGTACTGGCTGCTACGGTTTGAATGGTGGCATTAAAACCCGGAGAAAGCATTTGTCCGTTTAGCATTATTGGTACATCCGGTCCCGGGAATTCATATTTTCCCACCGTCCCAGCATCAGTATGAAGCATGGCATACAGCACACCTGTAGCCTTGTTGGGATCAATTCTCACCACAATATTTTTATTATCACCATTGTTGAGTTGAGTTTCACCGATGGCATCGCCGATATTCCCATTCACCTGGTTGTGTATGACCATCCAACCCGGACCCTGACTTATGGCATCCTCAACGACGACAGATGTTCCATCAGTTTCCTGGTCCTTGACAGTCACAGACGGGTTCCCCCCCGTATTTGGCACAATGGGAGTGGGTGTTGTCTCGGAATTGCCTTGGTTTCGGGAAGTTAGAAATGAACCACAGGCAGTCAAGGTGATCAAAAGAGGCAAAACAAACCATTGGATTGTTGAAAAAACCGAATTCTTTTTCATGCGCTTACTCTCCCTCAAGGTTACGGGTTGGCTTATATGAATAAAATCTCATTATAGGCATTAGAATAATATTATAATAATTTAGATAATATATGTCAATAATATAAGGTTGAAATAAGGGTTTTGATTCGAACAGGCATTATAGCTTCACCTTCAACCTGTCAGCGATCAACGGTTGATATGAGAATGAATGGTTGTTGCACACGTGGTTACCTTCTTAAAACAAGGCCAGTGCTGTGTTCTTGCGAACGCGCGAGCGATTTTCTTCGTCTGCTCCCAAGGTACCAGCCGATCCAGCTTATCGTGGATGACCAGCAATGGCTGTTTAATCTTCGGTGCCATCCCATCGTTTTTAATCAAACAAACCTTAATTCTTCCATACTGGCGTCTCCCAAACAAAATACATCAATCCGTTCTAACGATGGAGATTTCCAAATCTTTACGCACTTGCTCGAGATGATCTCTCATTGCTTGGCGTGCTGCCAGTGGATCGTGCCTGATGACTGCTTCCAGGATCTTTTTATGATGGAATTGACTTCGATGCAATCCACCGACTACTAAGGCCGCCCGTTTAAGCTGTTCACGTAAAATATCAACGATCGTGTCCAGCAAGGCAGGGATCAACGGATTCAGCGTCGCTTCAGCCAGGGCAAGGTGGAAATCTAGATCAGCCTCAATAAATAGATCTGCATTATCAAATGCCGCTTCCATCGTTAAGTAAGCTTCTTGCATTGCCGCAGCGCATTCATCAGTCATTCGAGTAGCTGCCAGAGCAGCAATTTCTGATTCAAGGATTTCACGGACTTCGATCAGATTGGCGTAGCCATCTGCTGATCCAATTTTCATTAACAGACCGAGGGATTGCCGCATTACCTGAGGAGTATCATCGGTAACGAATGTCCCCCGACCGGGCCGAATCTCTATCAGCCCTTTTTCCCTTAAGATTTTGACTGCCTCTCGTACTGCCGTGCGACTAACTTTAAATTGATCCGCAAGTTCTCGTTCGGGAGGTAACTGGTCTCCTTTTTTTAGATCACCAGCCAGAATCCGAGCTTCGATCTGTACTACGATCTGCTCAAACAACCGCTCATTCTGTACCGGTAAATACTTTAGCATCCAGCACCTGGTATGATGGTATGATGTCCGAACAGTATATCATTACAAATTAGATTGTCAATATCCTATTTATTAATTTCAGATATGAAACTGAATGGTTTAAGCTCCAGTTAAGTTTCAGGCTGGCTTATTGTTCCCCGCATAAAAGATACTATGGTTGAGATCATGTGTGAATGAATCTGCCGATTCCTCCATCAATCCTCATGGGAATTTAGACTTCAAAGAGCCGATAATTGGATGGGAGAGGAATATTCGGTCCGAAAGTAACGAGTGGCGGACTCGCCTATCGAATTAATAGCAATCTGCCGGCTTCCATGTATTGCAGAAAAAACTGATCGCGAACCAAAATTCTTTATGGAAGACTAGTTTCTCTTTTAGTATTCCATGCCATTTGTAACGCCACTAACTGGTACAACCCATCGATAACCATATCCGCATCCTTAAAAAGGCCGGTTTTCCGACTCCGATTGCCCCCATACCGGCACGATGGGCTGCTTCAATTCCAGCAGCGTCTTCAAAGACAACGCAGCCAGTCGGAGATAGGTCCAGTCCTTCGGCTGCCCGCAAGAAAACTTCGGGATGGGGCTTTCCCTGGCTGACTTGATTGCCATCAATGACCACATCGAAGAGCATGCCTGCCGGGTATGTTTCAATCACAGACCTCGGTGCCACACCTAACGATAAAAGCAATGACGGGGATGCGATCCAGGCAGCCATAGATCTTGCTCGCGCATGGAAAACAGGCGTCTGGATTCCCGAAGGAACCTTTGAGAGCACTAGCCAGCCTTTTGAAGTTACAGATGTAACCATTCAAGGCGCGGGGATGTGGTATTCCATCATCCATGGGCTATACGCAAGATTCAACTGCGTTGGCAACAACTGTCGCTTCCATGATTTTTCTATCCTGGGAGAAACGGTCACAAGGGATGATAAATCACCTGAAAACGGTTTCAATGGCGGCGCTGGCAGCGGTTCTCTCTTGGATAATATTTGGGTGGAACACACCAAGGTTGGTTATTGGGTGGGCAATGGCACTACAAATGGTCTACTCATCATCAATAGTCGTTTCCGCAACCTGTTTGCTGATGGGGTAAACTTCTGCAATGGCACCAGTAATTCAGTGGTTGAAAATTCCCATTTCCGCAATACCGGTGACGATGCATTGGCGTCTTGGTCCCCACTTGGGAGCGGTGTCAACACGAATAATGTCTTCCGTTTCAATACAGTGCAAGTCCCATGGCGTGCCAACTGTTTCGCCATTTATGGCGGTACAGACAACCGCATCGAGGACAACCTTTGCTACGATGTGGTCACTTATCCGGGCATTCTTGTAGCCCAGCAGTTCAACTCAAACCCGTTCGGTGGGACAACGATCATACAGCGTAATTCTTTGATTCGGGCTGGCGGAATGATGTTTAACCAGCAATGGGGTGCGCTGAAAATCTGGTCCCAACAGGGGGAGATCAATGATATTCTGGTCAAGGATATTCTGATCGATTCAGCTGCATTTTCCGGATTAGAGATCGAAGGAAGTTATACCCTCAAAACTTCCAATTTTGAAAATATCCAGATCATCACCCCGGGCACAAATGGGATACTCATCCGCTCCAATGCCAATGGGGAGGCTAGTTTCTCGAATGTAATGGTCACACAATCTGGTGAAGATGGACTGTTAAATTATGGACCAAAGCTGTATTTCTTGCTAAATAAGGGAAATGGAAATAGCGGCTGGTAAGTACAATGAAAGACAGATCCTAATGGGCAGACAATGAAGGTGATGGAAGTTCTATCAGGTATAAGCTCCTGAATCTTATTTAGTGTAACAAAAAACCATGGCTTTGCGAGCCATGGTTTTGATTAAGTTGCGGGGGGTGGACTCGAACCACCGACCTCCAGGTTATGAGCCTGACGAGCTGCCACTGCTCTACCCCGCGTCGAGTTGAACGAGCGCAGATTGTATCACCCCCCCATACCAAAGTCAAGGATTGAGGAAGAACTCCTGGCTATACAAATACATCACCCCACCAATGCGATCATCAAACTGACTGATGGATAGAAGCTCCCATGTTCCTATGGAAACGATGTACGGTATGTCTACACGAAATTGAAGAAAATTAGCTCCGGCGAAAGAGATGGGAACTAATTGGGAATCGGCCACGATCCCGTCTCTGCCAATTAATTCGACCTTCAATGGTAAATTATTGAACGGCAGCATTTTTCCGCGAACGCTCAACAATCCGCCAGAGAGTCGCTGCCCCTGAACCGGTTGATCGATCACACAATGTTCCCTTAGATCACCAGGCGGGTTAACAATAGAAGCCCCTTCTGGAAGTAACAAAATATTTACTGATGATAAAGCAGTTACACGGCCATACTTGTCTTGGGTACTCATGCTCAATCTGCCTAACTCACCAGCAGAATCGATTTCAAAGGGCAGTGGCCAGTAGAAATAAGCCCACTTATAAGCCGTATTCAGTTGTAAGAGCTCTGAAACCAGTAAACGACCATCCTCTCCATATAAATTTACATAACCCTTATTTTGATATCCAGGTATAGCATAACCATATATGTCTAGAGGTGAAACGATTTTTGATTGAGGCCCCGGACCATAGATTTGGATTGCACTTGCATCTTCAGAAGGTTGTGGGATGGCAGTGGAAGCAGCTGTCGTTTGCGGAATCAAGGTGGGGATTAGTTGGGGTGTCTCCACGAGGGTTGGTTCGAAGGGCAATTCTGGAGTAGGACTGCTTTCTTGGACCGTCTGGTTGGGTATTTCGGTGGTGGGTGATACATCCGCCGGAGTGGGGGAAACTGCCGTCGAGGTCGGCGTTAAATTCGGTGAAGATGTTTCGGTTGGAAATGGAGGTGGCGTCAAAGGGGTAGAAGTACAGGCGGCCAATAGAAGGATCACACCTGAAATCAGTAGTGAGCGGCGAAGCATATGGAAATTATAACCTAGTAAATTAAGAGGCGCTCCCATGAGAGCGCCTCTGCCTTCACTATAGGTTGTATATCTCACTATATTTTTTCGTCAGGTAACGAATATAAGCAGCCGGGTCAATTTTAGATCCGGTAACTTTTTGTACTAGTTCCTGCGGTTCGAATTTAGCCCCATGCTGGTGGATATTTTTACGCAACCAGCCAAGTAGATTTTCGAATTTACCCGCGCGGACCTGGTCCGCCAGGTTAGGGATTTCCTGGTTGATCTTTTCCCATAATTGGGCCGAGATTAAGTTTCCCAGAGCATAGGTGGAGAAGTAACCGATCATTCCACCCGACCAGTGGATATCCTGCATCACACCCTGCGCAACATTTTTTGGGACCACACCCAGGTATTCCTTCATCTTTGTGTTCCAAAGGTCAGGCAGATCTTTTACTTTTACTTTGCCCTCCAGCATGGCGATCTCAATCTCCAATCGCAACATGATGTGCAAGTTATACGTGGCTTCATCAGCTTCCACACGGATCAACGACGGCTGGACTTTATTGATACCTTTATAAAACTTTTCCAAGGGAACTCCTGCAAGTTGTGGAAAAACTTCCTGTAGGCGGGGATAAAAATGCTCCCACATGGGCAAGGATCGTCCAACCAAATTCTCCCACAACCGGCTTTGCAACTCGTGGATGGCTAGCGAAGCACCATCCTCCAGCCCCGTGCGCTCGAGGTCTTGTGCAGCCCCCTGCCCATATAGCGCATGACCGCATTCGTGCATGGTGCCAAAAACCATCGAATTGAGAAAACCTGGGTCTACCCGAGTGGTAATCCGCACATCGTTGATGCTGAAGCTAGTGGTGAAGGGGTGGGCTGCTTTATCTTGCCGGCCGCGGCTCCAGTCATAACCAAATTTGGTGATGACCTCCATACCAAAATCCCATTGCTTCTTTTCATCGAAAGGTTGGTGAAGGAAAGAATCATCCACATTAGGCTTTGTTGCAATTGCTTTGATCAACTCCACCTGCTGCGGACGTAAAGTATCGAAAATTGCTTTCACATCGGCAGTTTTCATGCCAGGTTCGAAATCATCCAGCAAGGCATCATAGGGATGCTTGAAATCAGGGAAAAAAGCGGCATATTCCTGCCTTAAAGCAACAATTTTTTCAAGGTGAGGCCGAAAAATGGAGAAGTCCTTAGCTTGGCGGGCCTGCATCCAAGCTTGCTGGCCTAACGTGGTGGCCTGGGCAAACGACATTATATATTCGGTTGTGACACGGGTGGCTTTATTATACGTACGGGCAGATACTTTAACCAGGCGTGCTTCATCCGAATCCGGGTCTAAGCTGGCAGAATAAGGTTTGAGATCGTCAAGCAATTTACCCAATTCAGCAGAAGTACCACGCTCGTGAGCCAGCTTTCCAAGCAAAGCTAACTGGTTGCCGCGCGCATCCGCTCCTCCGGGCGGCATATACGTTTGCTGATCCCATCCGAGCAAAGCAGAAACATATCTCAGGTCAGAAACTTCACCTAGAATCTCTTTTAGTCGTTCCAGTTTTTGTTCCACATTTATCTCCTGTTTGTACAAATAATGAGAAATGGCAACACTAATTATATCAGCCAAAAAAAGTTAACAACCTTGCAGGTCATGGCCTAAGATTAAGATACCAATTTAACATAACTTCATGCGAAACTGATGGGATGCCGGCGTACCCAAATCGATGAATCTCTCCCAGGCGGGCACCCATGCGTTGATAAAACCGGCAGGCGGGTACGTTGACATTTTGAGTCTCGATCTTCAGTTTCGTGCAGCCTCGTTTACGGGACCATTCGGCTGCATATCGAAATAAGGGGATCCCTGCCCCCCGGTACTCTGGGCAAACCCGGATATCCCAAAGCACAGCTAAATCTTTGCGGGATTCCAGCATGAACACTCTGGTTGTATCGAAGGCTACTGTTGCTGCGCCTACCGGCGTTCTGCCCGCCATGGCTAGGAAAAAGCCCCAATTCTTCACATCATACTTTTTCGCCATGTCACTGGGCAATTCGTCATATGTATCGTAATCCTTAATGTAAGGGATATCTACCGGTACTTCCCGTAGTGTTATTCCTCCCAAACCATTGTCAATTAACTCTGGCTGCAATATGGACGTGACCTCAACTCGTTGTGGGATGTGGTTATATTCACCCAGGCGTTCAGGAGGTATTTCTTCTATAACAATTCTCATCATCCAATTATAAAAGACAAATAACCATTTAAAAAACAAGGCAAGATAATTGTATCTCGCCCTGCTTTACTTGATTTTTTTAGAATTAATGATTATTCATATCGAAGCGCTTCCACCGGTTCCAAGCCAGCTGCGCGGTTGGCGGGATAAATTCCGAAGAATAATCCGACCGCTGCAGAGAAGATGGTCGCCAGTAGGATCGAACTAAGATTGACGGTAGGATTAAAAGGATTCCCCGACGCGGTGGCGATCTTACCGATCAGGAGGGCCAGCCCCCAGCCTAGCCCGATTCCTATCAAACCGCCAAAAAGGCTTAGAAGTGATGATTCTGTCAGGAATTGAATTAGTATGTCTCTTTTACGTGCTCCCAGCGCCTTGCGCAAGCCGATCTCGCGCGTCCGCTCTGTGACGGAGACCAGCATGATATTCATGATACCAATTCCACCAACTAGCAGAGAGATGCCGGCAATGCCTCCCAAAAAGATGGTAAAAACTCCTGTAATGGTGGTCGCGATGGAGAGGACATCCTTCTGGGAGAAAATGGTGAAGTCATCCAGACCTACCGGCGTCCGGTGGCGCTGACGGAGGATCTGGGAGACTTCGTCTGATGCCAGGTTAACCGTCTCCGCGCTGGTAGCCTGGATCAACAATTGATCCACTTCGTTGACATTCGTCGAGTGAAGCAGGCGAGCTTGGGCAGTTGTAAATGGGACGATGATCTGACTATCCTGGTTTCCAAACGAACTGCCGCCCTTGGAGGCCAGCACGCCGATCACGCGAAATGGTTGGCCGTTGATCCGAATGGTTGACCCGGTCACTCCTTCATGGCCGCCAAAGAGCTTATCAGCCAGAGACGGTCCAATGACGGCAACAGAGGCATTACCGAGTTCGTTTTCTTCCGTTAGGACGTTCCCTTCTGTCACCGTGTAATTTTGCATGGAGAAATAAGCCGGAGTAGCCCCGATTATCATGTTGTTTGACTGCTTTCCTGAAGGAGAGGTGATCTGGGCACTCCCTTGGATGCTGGGAGCGACTGCCTCAACGTCCGGGGCCAGGAGTGGATCGAAAAGTGCCTGGGCATCTGCTAATGTCAGTGGGCGCGGGTTTCGCACATCTTCTGTCTGATTTCCAGAAAAAACAAAGAGGAGGTTGGTGCCTATCCCACTGATGGCACTTGTGATTGTGGCTTGAGCGCCCTGACCCACGGATAACATGGCAATCACAGCGCCCACCCCGATGATGATGCCCAGGATGGTCAGGCCAGAGCGCAAACGGTTGGCGTTTAGGCTTTCTAGTGCCTCGATGATGGATTGTCCGATATTCATACGACCTCTACTTGCCCATCCCGTAAATGGATGACGCGTTGAGTCTGGGCTGCCACGGTTGGGTCATGCGTAATAATAATAAGCGTGGTTCCTTTTTGCAGGTTCAATGCTAACAGGAGTGCCATGATCTCCTTGCCAACCTTAGAATCGAGGTTGCCCGTTGGTTCGTCGGCCATGATAATAGCCGGATTATTGACGAGGGCACGGGCTATGGCCACTCGCTGTTGTTGACCGCCCGATAGTTCCGTTGGCCGATGCATTACCCGGTCTTTCAAACCGACAGCTTCCAACGCTTCCATGGCTTTTTCCCTTCGTCCGCTGGTCACACCGGCATAACGTAACGGCAACTCGACATTTGCCAAAGCCGTCGTTCGTGATAGTAGATTGAAACTCTGGAAAACGAAGCCCACCTTTCGATTGCGGATATCAGCAAGCTGGTCATCCTTTAACTCTGAAACTCGTTCTCCATCCAGTATGTACTCACCTGCGGAGGGCAGATCAAGGCATCCGAGGATGTTCATGAGGGTAGATTTGCCTGAACCGGAGGGCCCCATGATAGATACAACTTCGCCGCGTTCGATTTCCATCGAAACGCCGCACAACGCCGAGACTTCCATCTCTCCCATTTTGTAAATTTTGGTGATGTCTTTGGCTACAATAACTGGCGTTCCCATTTACAATCCTCCACCGAATGGCCCGCCTCCGCCATTGGGCTGATTGAACAAGGTCGACGGTGGATTAAGGATGATTAAGTCACCCGCCTTCAGGTCACTAGTAGCAACCTCACTCATGGTATCAGAAGAAGCTCCCAGCGTTACACTTACCTCCTGGGCCTTGCCATTGAGCAAAATGTAGACAACTCGTTGGTTATTCACCAGACGAACAGCTCGATTAGGCACCAAAAGTATGTTATTCAATTGTTGAACGGTAATATTTACAGCCGCTGTCATCCCTGGTTTGACTTTAGAATCTGCGTTAGTAAGTTCCACTGTAACGGTAAAGTTTACTGCTCCTTGGATGGTATCACCTGCCTGGGCAACTTCTATTACTTTCCCACTATAAGATAAGCCCGAGATTGCATCGAAGGTCAGGGTAACTGGCTGCCCAACATTTACACTATTGATATCTACTTCCGAAACCTGCACATCCACCTGCATATGGGTAAGGTCATCGATGCGGAAGGATTTCAGTCCCGGCGCTACTTGATCTCCCACCAGCCCATTGACTTCGGTGACTGTTCCGGCGAAAGGAGCGGTGATCTGAGCCATATTCAATGTCGCTTGAGCCGCATCCAAACGCGCTTGGGCAGAGGTAGTATCACTTGCAGGAGGACCATTTTTCACACGATCCCATTCCCGCTGGGCATCATCAAGCTGGGCCTTTGCCAGGTCTGCTTTCGCAGTTGCTTCGGCAATATCTCGACCGCTTGGGATCAACAAGTAATAATTCAGGTTATTTTGGGCTGCATCCAATGCCTGTTGGGCGCTGTACAAAGCCGAATACGCCTGGGCGTAGTTTGGATCGTCTTTCCCAAGATTCTTTACATAATCAAAATACGTTTGAGCACCCTTCAAGCGGTTCTGCGCCAGGATAACTTGTGCCTGGGCATTTTGAACTGCAGGTGCGGTCGCACCTTTATTTACAGCCTGTAAGTTGGCCAGAGTCGCCTTGGCATTATCGTAATTCTTTTGTGCGTTGATCAGGCTTAGTTGAGCCTGGGCAGTGCTTGTCCTTGAATTTTTTAGGTTATCCAGATTCTGCTGGGCAACTACTAAATCTGCTTGTGCCAGTATTATGCTTTGAGGCAGGCTTGTCTTTTCCAGGCTTGCTAAAACATCACCTGCCTTGACCATGTCCCCTGGCTTGACATAAACTGAACCGATTGTACCGGTCGTCTGCCAGTTCAAGATGGAGGTTTGATATGAGCGAACTGTTCCAGTCGCGCCGATAGTGGCGATCAGGTTTCCTTTTTCTGCTTGAACAGTTTGATATTGAGGCGTGGAATTACTGTTTCGCTGAGTTATATAACGAATTCCGAAAATAAGGCCTAAAGTAACTACCAGAAGGATCACCCATGTTCCCAGCTTTATTCTCTTAATCCAGTCCATTACAGTTCTCATTCGTCGTTATCTCCAAAGAAAGAATGTTCTACAGTCGATCTATACAGAAGAATATCCAATCATGATGGCTGGTAGATGCCTTCATGGAATAGTATTCTTTCAATACAGACCAGCCCGATATTATAAATCCTTATACACTCATATGTATTCTCCACCATTGCTACTCTATGACAAGATTAATAATATCCATGCTCCATATTAAAGATCAAAAGATTAAAACAGATATCGGATGTTTCTACCAAGATAACGGTTCCCACCTCCGGATTATTCGGAATTTATCGAAATTCATGCATAAAAGAGAAGTGACATCTTGGTAATTTGCCGATAATACATTGTGATGAATGTCGCAAGCAATAATGACATATAAACCTGTGTGTACAAGTCAAGATTTAGTATCATACTGTTTATATAGCGTAATATCGCATAATTATCTAAAAAAGATCTTGTCAGTAAAATTTTTACTGTAATAACAAAGGCAGAGTATTAAAAAAAGCGGTAGTGTGAGTTTGTCGGTATCGGCTGGAGGCAGTCATGCAAACAATTCCAAGTGAACAATTAGAGATTGACCGTAAAGAACGCGTCTACATGCCCTACCAGGATCCATCACTGCGCCCGCCGACGGAACGCGTTTGCGACTTTGGGGATGTTACCATTCCATTGGATTCCGACCGTGCCATGCTGGAAGCCTCGCGCTGCATCCACTGCCCGGATCCGGCTCCTTGCATGCTGGCTTGCCCTGCCCATAATGATATTCCCTCCGCCATGTGGCTGATCGAGCAGGGCCGTTATATCGAAGCCGCCCAACTCTATCGCCAAACCTCCTCATTACCTGAAATTTGCTCACGTGTTTGCCCTCAAGATGTCCTCTGCCAGGGTTCTTGTGCCCTAAACAAAACCCATGAGCCGGTGTTGTGCGGAGCACTGGAAACCTTTGTGACTTGCTATGAACGAAAAACAGCCGGAGTTGCCATTCCTCTCGGAAAACCAACCGGAAAGAAAATCGCCATTGTTGGCGCTGGGCCGGCTGGACTTGGTTGCGCTGAGCAGCTTCTCCAAGAGGGGCATTCCGTCACGTTCTTCGATGCCAAGCCTGCTCCCGGTGGTTTACTGGTTTATGGGATCCCCAATTTTAAACTGGCCAAAGAGGTGCTTTTCTGCCGCTGGGGTGATTTCGAAAAAGCTGGCGTAAAATTCGTTGGCAATACCTATATCGGTAAAGACAAGACCGTCGATGATTTATTAAATGAAGGTTTTAATGCTGTATTTATCGGGGTCGGCACTGGCATTGATGCAAAGATGGAAGTTCCCGGCGAAGATCTGCCCGGTGTATACGAAGGTATTGACTTCCTCATGCGCGCCAACACCGAACTGAATCTACTACCAGACGACAAACGTGAACGCCCCAACCTTGGGAAGAGGGTGGTTGTCATTGGCGGTGGTGATACCGCATCCGATTGTCTGCGTTCAGCGCTGCGTTTTGGTGCTGAAGAAGTGACCTGCATTTACCGTCGCACAGAAAAAGAAATGCCCGGTGGGAAGAAAGACCGTCAGTTGGCCAGAGAAGAAGGTGCCAAATATCGTTACCTTACTCAACCGGTAAAATTCATTCCCGGTCAGGATGGCCATCTGGCTGCCATCGAATGCATCGAAATGAAATTGGGAGAACCTGATGCCAAAGGCCGCCGCAAACCGGTACCGATTGAGGGTTCCAATTTCTCCATTGCTGTAGACACTGCCATCAAGGCCCTTGGATATTGGCCCGATCCGGTCGTTGGGGAAACCACACCCGGCCTTGAAACCCACGATTATGGTCTCATCAGCGTGGTGGATAAAGAGACTGGCGCGACGACACGCGAAGGTGTCTTCGCTGCCGGTGATGGTGTTACCGGCCCGGACCTGGTAGCCACAGCCATGGTTGGTGGCCGCAAAGCTGCTCAGGCGATAAACCAGTATCTCTCCGCCAAATAAAAAAAATACAACAGTAAATAAATGCAACAGGAAACAAAAAACAGGAGGTCAATAAGTAGTTGGCCTCCTGTTCTTTACTATTGTGAAAGCTTCATTAAAAATATATATTCGTTCAATTCATGGCATCGGGTTGTTATATGCCCAATCTGATCCCACGGCCAGGATTATGTCTGCCGGTGCAGTTGGATCAAAATCCATGACAAATGAATTGGTATTCATCAGTTTCATCAAATATTCCATCGCATAGATTTTACCGGAATGGACGATGAGCATCGTATTCCCGGGCAGCGGTGGGGATTTATAATTATCTGGATAATCACCCGTATTGCCAAAACCGGTCACATTCATGCCTTGAGCCTTCAGATAATCCGCTGTACTGGAGGCAATCCCTTCGACACCTGAAGCATTGACAACAATTACGCTTGCCGCTTCATCTTGCATAAGCGGAGTGGCTTCCTCCAGCGTCAATTGGGTCGGATTCGCGGCAGCCATTGGCTTCATTGAACCAGTTCCAAAAACCTGGTCTACCATCTCCCTGATTTTGTCTGGGAATGGTTTTAGGATATCTTGGACTGCTCCATCAACCACAACCTGCCCAGGTGCCATCATTGTGTAGTCGATGACATGACTTTGAATATTGTCGAGGGGAATTTGGATGGCCAGAGTTGCCAATTGACGGGCATCATTTAGGGAAAGACTGGTATTGACCCCGCTGGAGATATCCTGGTAAAGAGTGGGAGCCTTCGCAATAAATTTCAAGAAATTTCCTGGTTGAAGCAATTTATCCCGAATGGCAAAGATCAGTTGCTGCTGCCGCTTGGAACGATCGATATCGTCATTGGCCGTGTAGCGCATCCGCGCATACGCCAGCGCTTCTTCTCCACTAATACAATCCGGGCCAGGTCCGAGAGTGGTGGTGTTATGCGGACCGAGGGGGTCAATGGTGATTTTTTCCGAAAAGACCATGCACACATTTACCAGGCCGTCATTGATCACTTTCACGAAAGCGTTGAAATCCACTAGAACAGTATATTGAATAGGGACACCCAGGAAATTCTCCACCGTTTTCCGGGCCAGTTCTGTTCCTCCACCGGGCAATTTATAAAGGTCGCCCAAATAGTTGGCAGTATTGATTTTGAAGTAACCGAAGCCCGGAATATTGGTCCACATATCCCGTGGAATGGAGAGCATCCCGGCTGTGTGACTGAGTGGATCGACCGTTAATACCCACATCGAATCAGTCCGGCAGGGACACCTGCGGTCGGCAGACCAATCCCCATAATCATAGCCCATCAAAAGGATGTTCACCCGGCTGGCCCCATCCCAGGATGGTGGAAGTGCAGCCTGCGGCGCACTCACGGAAGGGGTTACGGTTGCATCTCCCGCAATGGGAGTGCCCTGGTCATTGGTAACAGGCGGGGTGTTTTGGTTCGGGCAAGTCGGTACCGGTATCCCGGGTAACGAAGTCAGACTCCAGCAGGAAACGAACCCCCTCAAAAACACAAATAGTGCTATTGCCAGGACCAGACCGACCCCAATAAGGATTAATTGGCCAGCGGTTGGGCACTTGTAAGCTCGCAGGTTTTTGGCAAGATCTACTTTCTTTAAAGCCATTTTATTTCATGGGAGGCGGTGGCACAGGCAGATCTTCCATCGCCACATTTACCCATTTATCTCCTTCTTCGATCAGCATGACCGGGATCTCTTCCACGATCGGATATTTTCGTCCGCAATCTTCGCATACCAGCCAGGTTTCCTGATGGACCTTCAACATACCGGTCTTATCATGAACGCACACCGGGCAGCGTAAGATTTCAAGCAACTCTTGGTTTATCATGTTCTTCTCCATTTTGGGAAAGCCACAAACGGCAATTCTACCACGTCAGGGGAGGTAACTTTTCGTAAATAATACACTATCCTGCTACTGGCATTTACCCTGTTCTGCCGCCAACGCTTCAGGATTTTCTGTGCCGGGGCCATAATCACAAATAGCCCGCCAGGGTTCGTAAAGGGTTCGGATCGAATCCGAGATGATCACTTGCCCGGCTCGCGTGACCACTCTCGTCACCGTAATATCCGCCCCATCTCCAGGCCAATCTACTTGCTTGATTTCATTCTGAGCCAGATCTGGGTTTTCTTCAAAAAGCGGTGGCGGTGCTGGAACCACATTTCGCAGGCCCAGGTTCTCCACATTGGTAGTCCGGCCATCATCACCCGAGTAGAACTTCCAGGTAAGCGAATAATTGGATCTATCAAAATATGTTTCCATCAGCAGCCAGGAGGATCGATCATTGGTGAATTTTAAATCCACCAGCGGAAAATAGACTGTGGCGTCCAGGCCGGCCAATCTCGGGTCCGTCCCATTGGCAGTTTGCTCGTAATAGTAAACCCGGTAGGCGTGTTCATGCCGCTCGACGATCGGATAGCCGCCGTAAAGCGCAGTGCGGAAAAGGGTGGTGCTCACCTGGCATACTCCTCCACCCACCCCGGTAATTGATCTTCCATTGTAAATGATCAGGGCCTCTGCATAACCGTTATCCAGGCTGATATCACCAATCGCATTACCCATTGAGAAAGTTGTATTCGGCGGGATGAGCAGACCATAAAAACGCGCCGCTGCTGCCTGGATATTTTGCAGGCGTTCAGACCCGGAACCGCGAAAATAGCTGGTATAGGATGATACCAAACCGGTAATTCCGAGCGATGCCGCCGTTGCATTATCCGGTACTTCCGGTTGAGTTAGCTTTAAAGAAAGTGGGATGCTGTGTTGTCCCTGCAAAATACCTTGCGTGATCGTATCCAGCGAGTCAGCGATGTCCAGCGAGCGCCCGGTTTTCGAAGGGGTGTCGAGTACCAGTTGGCTGGTGGGGTCGTCAAAATAGAAGCGGGCGTTTTCCGGGCTCTGGTCAAGTTGTGGAGCAATCTGGTTTAAATATTGCTCTATTGCTTGTGTATCTATTGAGATTTGATATTGCCAACCTGTATCTGTCTTGACACGTCCAACAGACAACATTTCTGCCAGGATAGGCGCATCAATGGTCCATGGAGGCGGATCGCCAGTCTGTGGATTCGCAATGCTAAGCGTCAACGGGCTGCTGAGGGCTTGCTGTAAAACCCTTGCTTGTGCTGATGCGTCCGCCACCAGCGGGGTTTCTTCCTCAACGACCATTGAAACTTCCCCGTCCTGGAAAGAATTTAATTGTGAAATAATTCCTGCTAGCGTTTTATCCACGTTGAGCGAGCGTCCAGTTTGGCCAGGCGTATAGACTACTTGTGTTCCGTCCAAACGCAACTCGGCTTCCACTACCGGCTGATCGATCTGAACGGCAATGTTTTGGAGATAACCATGGGCTACCCGTTCATCCAGGAGAATGACCGGTGACAGTTCAAGTCCGCCCTGCCACACGTTTAATTGATTCGCAAGGCTTTTAAAAGGCCCTCCTTGGCGGCCCATATTATAAGCGTGCTGCACACTTCGGCCCGCATCGAATACCATCCCAAGTTGGGCCGGCGTTAGCACCCACACACGGTCTCCAAAACGGAGGACGATCCGCCCATTGGTCGGATAAGTGAGACGTTGCTGGAGAGCCGTGGATGCCTGCTCCGGTGTCATGCTCGAAAGATCCACACCTGCCATGGAGACACCCGGGAAAATCCGGCCGGAAAAAAGCAGGCCATATCCCCCGGTGACCAGGCCAATGAAAATTAGGAAGAATAGCAGGCCACCTAGAATTGAAGCCAAAACTGGCCAGAAACGGGATGGCTGACGCTGAGGGCGAGGGATGGCTATGAACGACATTGTCCTAGATTATACTCCGCCAACGATTCTACTTGGTTTGTGTCCGGCGACGCATTTTATTGATATACGGTATGAACATAGGCGTCATTGCCGCGTAATCTTTGTATTCCGATCCAAACCTTTGCCGTAATTTGCTCTCTTCAACATAGGCGCCTATGACCACATAGACTGTGAGAGCCAGATTTATCACCAACAGACGTGCAGTCATCAATGGGATTAGCCATATAAAAGCTAAACCGGCAGTATAGAGTGGATGGCGGACATAACGATAGAGACCATCCTTAACCAATTTTGAGGTTTTTTTCTGCTTTAGCCCTCTCGTCTGCCTTAGACCAATAAAATCCATGATATCTGTTTGCATGAGACCCACGGTGAGAGCAGCTGCCGCCAGGAATTCGCCAATGATCATTAAGGCTACCAACGGGAAAGGGGCCACATAAAGGGTCCGGTCCGGTGTGAAAGCGGCCACAATCAAAATTGCAAGAAAGCTGATTACAGCAAATAGGTTATATGCAATTCGATAGACTCTATCACTCCGGGGACCCAAAATCCGCCGAACGAAACCTTTGAATTGTAGGGATGCGAATAGTGAATGAAAATAACCCCACAAAAGTACTATAAAAGCTAACCAGTAAATGCTCATGAATTTCAAAGGCATATGGCCTACCTATGACTCTCGTCAGTGTTATTGGAATGCCGGGATCTCAATGACCTGTCCACCAGAGTTGACCTGGTAAAAGGGGAACCAGGCCACGCCAAACAGGTTGATATAAACATCTGATCTTTTTGCCAAAATTGGGATCTCAGTAAT
This sequence comes from uncultured Chloroflexia bacterium, assembly GCA_963831885.1. GTDB lineage: Bacteria > Chloroflexota > Anaerolineae > Anaerolineales > Villigracilaceae > UBA877. The sequence continues at coordinate 478,688 of CAWHSJ010000012.1, forward strand.
ATCATTAACCGCTTCTCCCCATTTGGAACCGGCTTCGCTCAGGGCTTGCTCGCGGGATTGGTCGAGCTGAGCCAGTTGCCTTTTGTATTCTTCAATTGCGGTTATCGATTCTTCTACATCAGCCTTGGATTGTTCGGTCATGCGATGTTTGCTCATCTCTGAGGAAATTCTACGGCTGCGCCGTCCGCCAAGCAGACTGAAAACCGTTTCAGCCCCAGAAACCAATTCCTCGCGTTTTCGCTCGCTGAGTTCAGTCTGGTCTTGTTGCAGCTCACGCTCTTCCCTGGCAATCTTATCCTTGACAGACGTTATTTGACGATCGAATGTACTGGTGTTCTTGGCCATTTCTGCATCGCGTGCCGCCCGGGCAGCCTCAGCACAAGCTTTCATGAAATCAGCCTGCGAAACCTCCGGAGTAGCATACAACCCAAAGGCTGGATTTGACCGAATGGTGATCTTGCTGGTTCTGTAGGCCCAATCGGTGAAATCCTTCTTTAGGGCCGTCATTTGGCGGGCATCGGAAAGTAGCCCTTCCAAGGCCGTGAATCGTGCTTGTGGGTCTGGAGCCGGGTCCATGTTTTTTTCGTCAGTTATGATGTACGCAAAATCATCCCAGTGGATTAAGCCGCGTTTATCCAGACTGCTGACCAACGCCGATTTCACCATCTGGGTATCAAGATCATAACGCCGGTCAACGAAACGTACTTGAGCCGATGCCAGGAGCACAGGATGGTACAGGATGCCACTCATCAGGGCATCCTCCGGCATTCCTGTTTTAGAATCGGCCAGTGCTTTTGTAAAACTTCGGTTCATCGGCAGAAAAAATTCAGGAAAACCTGCCGGGACCGGCGGGCGGGTGGAGCTGCTGGCTGCACTTGCAGGTGGAGAGACCGGAACAAGGACAGGTTGGAGAATTCCCTTATCAATTGGCTGAGAGGGGATCGGGTTGCCTGTTTCCACAGGTGCTTCGACACTTTCTGAGAAGCTTGCCTGAATATTTTTTACTGGTGGTCCAATCACTTTTGCCCCTACCAATTTGTTCACTGCCGGAATTTGCGTGCGAGTCAGCGGGCCAGCCAGGAAGTTCATTGTCCAGCGGGTTTGAAAAACGACCGGCTGTTTTTCGTGGACATTTTGCATGATGAACACACGCTTTCCCAGCGCGGAGATCAATTTGTCGATGCTGCCTCGTTCGAGCGCTCCCGAAGCGGCGCTTTCCAGCCCATCCAGAAGACGCTGCTTATCTCTTTCTGTCTGGAGTTTCCCGATGAACCAAGTTCCTGCGTTGGATAGGGCCTTGTAGTCCAGATCAACCGGGTTTTGGGTAGCCAGAATCAGCCCGAGGCCAAAAGCACGCGCCTGTTTGAGCATACGCAGAAGTGGTGGTTTGGAGGGAGGAATGGCTGTTGGTGGCAGGTAACCAAAAATCTCGTCCATGTAAAGTAAGGCACGCAGGGAAGCTGTTCCAGGTTGCGTCCTCATCCAGGTCTCGATGGCGGTAAATAAGATGGTAACGAAGAACATCCTCTCAGAATCGCTCAGGTGTGCCAGGTAAAAGACACTATGGCGCGGTCGTCCGTCAGTAGTAAAAAGGAGCGACTCCACATTTAGTGACTGGCCTGATCTCCACATATCAAAGGTCGGAGCAGCCAGGATATTATTGACTTGTAAAGCCAGGGCCATCCGATCCTTTGCCGGAAAAAAGGTATCCACTGAGAAAGCCCCCAGTTTGTCAAAGGGTGGAGTCTGGATCTGTAATATAAGTTCGGTCAAATCAAGGGATTTATTCTGGCTCCATGCTGTCTGGAAGATATTCGAAAGCAAGATATGCTCCCGGGACCTCAAGGGGTCGATATTGTCGAAACCGACCAATCCGAGAATGGCTGTAACCGTGCTGGATATGCGTTCGCCCAAGATCTCGCGGTGAACAGACCAATCCAGCTCAGGTGCTGCCAATGAGGTAAGCACGCTGACCGGGATACCTGCATCCGAACCGGGAGTGTAAACAGCAAACTCAGCTGCATTTTTCAGCGCCATCATCCGCTCGTGGCTGATGTTCCACTCAGAAAGTCCGGTCTTCCAGGCAAGTGCAGCATCGGCCGCCGCCTGCTCAATGGTTATTCCGGCTCGGCGTGCCAGGTCCGGATCCAGCCAGGGTTGGAATTCTTGCGGAGCCAGGTCGGGGAAATGCAACAGCAGGTTAGTGAGGTCGCCTTTGGGGTCTATCAAGATCGCCGGGATTCCCTGTAGTGCTGCTTCTTCCATCAAGGCTATACAAAGACCCGTCTTCCCCGAACCGGTCATTCCGGTGACTACTGCATGAGTGGTCAGGTCGGCCGGATCATAGCTCAGAGGCTGGTCAGTGACTCTATTTTTTTCAATATCGAATAGTTTGCCCAGATAGAAATGTTCGGTCATTGGAACACTCCCAAAATTGTAGGGTTGAGACTAAATTTACCTTATCTCGAATTTAAAAGCAACTTATCCTGAATTCCAAAGATATCATCGGAAGTTTTACGTGGATCATGGCTGGGTGGCTTGTTCATACACCCTTTGGAACTCTTCCAGGTATTTTGCCGCCGCATCCCGGTCATAGAGTACTACGACATTCTCGTCATTACTTTCTTCCGCGCTGGCCGTGAAATTATAAGAACCCGTAATGACGATCCGCTGATCAATAATGATCACCTTGTGATGCATCAAGCCTTTTCCATTCCCATCCAATTGCACATCCAGCCCCGCTTGCATGAAAGATGCATATTCTGTACCATCGCTCGCGACCTGACTATCATCCATTACACCCTTCACCTGGATTCCCGCCTGTGCTTTTTCAATAATTGCCGCACCGAGTTTATCGGAAGTAAACGTATAAGCCATAAAATGAATGCTCTCTTGTGCAGTGCTGATCAGATCCAGGATATGCTTTGCCACACCATCATCAGGAGAAAAATAGATCTCTACCTGGGTGCCATTAACCGTCAATTTTGGATTGGGTGTATTGGAGGTAGCATCCGGGCCAAAGCGGTTATGAGAAAACATCTCTTCAAATTCGTTGGTGTAATCTTCTGCGACCTGAATGGAGCGGATACAAATCAGGTTATTGTTATCTCTATAAGTCCCACCAACTGTAAAATTCATCGAACCGGTCCACACCGCTACCCGGTCAATCACCATGAACTTGTCATGCATTAACCCCTCCCGTTGATCCCCAAGGATGGGAATACCGGCATCTTTCAAGTCCTGGACTTCACTATCCTCCATATTATCGCTTTCCATGACCATCCGCACAATTACCCCGCGCTGGTGTGCATGGATCAGAGCGTCGCGGATGGACCACAAGTTCAGCGAATATGCGGCTACATCCACCGAAAGTCGCGCCGCATCGATGGCAGTGACCAAGGCCTGATCTGGTCCACCTTCATAATTAATAGCAGAAGCTGCATTTGGATTAGTAAAGTAAATCTGGAGCCAGCTGGAGTCGGTTCCTGTTACGTTTGGTTCATCGGTGCTTGGAACCGGCGTCCGGAGAGTGAAAAGGTCGCATGCCGTTAGAAATAAGCTGATTGAAAGGAGAAGAAGAGAAACTAGTGGAAATGTATTTTTTAGATGCTTCATGAATGGTAGTTTATCTCCAATCCCCTGATTATAGCCCAACCATTCCTTCCCATTTGTCTGAGAGAGAGGAGAGAGTGACCGGTAGGCTGGCTAAGGCTGCCATTCGCTCCGTAGTGTATAATCCCCCTTCATGGAGAGGACCCCCGCCCAATCTAATAGACAGATTGCCCGCGCTGCCGGTACCGTCATGCTGGCTTTTATCTTCAGCCAACTGGTTGGGCTGGCAACCAAGATCTTAATTGCCCGGGCGTTCAATGCCCAAATTGAACTGGATGCCTTCTATGTCTCCAATCGTCCTTCTGAAACACTTCTCACAATTATGGCGGGGGGTATTCTTGCATCTTCTTTTATTCCCATATTTGTAAAATTTCTGGTCAAGCAAGATCGTCAATCTGCTTGGAAATTAGCCTCCGGGACGGCCAATACCATTCTTGTGATCTTGACCGTCTTAGCCGGTTTAATGGCTTTGCTTGCTAATCCAATCATTCGTTATTTGTTGGGGGTGGGCTTTCCTCCTGAAAAACAAGCGCTTGCGGTTGATTTACTCCGCATACAAGCCCTCTCAGTCATTTTTTTTGGCTTAAGTGCCTTGGTGATCGGTATCCTCAATTCTAATCAAAGATTCCTCATGTCTGCCCTGGCCCCCGCGATGTACCAGTTGGGCCAAATCCTTGGCATATTATTCCTTGCTCCCAGTATGGGCATTTATGGATTGGCATGGGGGGTTGTCCTCGGGTCGGCTATGAACTTGCTTATTCAAATTCCTTCTCTCTTGAAATTAAGAGGACAATATTTTTTTACCTTTGGCATACGCGATTCCTCTGTAATGGAAGTATTTCGGTTGATGCTACCTCGCATGTTCGGGGCAGCCGTCGTCCAGTTGATGTTATGGGTAAATACCCTGTTGGCTTCTCAAATGGTCTCGGGAACGGTATTCAGTCTATCTAGCGGATTTACTTTAATGATGATGGCTCAGGCAGTGATTGCTCAGTCTGTGGCCACTGCTGTTATGCCCACCTTTTCAGCACAATATGCACAGGGCAAATATGACGATATTCGCAAGACTCTTGCCTCGGCCTTGCGAGGTGTGATCCTTCTCTCTGTGCCGGCTACGGCTGGCCTGATAATTCTCGGCATATCCATTATTGCTTTTCTCTATCCTACTCAGGATTCGCAAATGATCGCCTGGGCGCTGACCTGGTACGCGGCTGGTCTGGTTTTCCATTCGGTGCTCGAAGTGCTCGTCCGCGCCTATTATGCCATGCACGACACAAAAACACCTGTACTGGTCGGAGCCTCGGCCATGGCTTTAAGCATTGCATTAAGCCTCGTTCTGGCCCCCTTGTTCAGTCAATTAGGTTGGTTACCCCACGGTGGATTGGCGTTGGCAGTTTCGGTCTCAACCGCTTTGGAGGTGACAACGCTGTTCTTCATCCTGCGAAAACGTTTGAACGGCATCCACGGCTCGGAAATTGCCACAGGCTTTGGCGCAGCCGTAGTGGGGACTCTTTGCATGTCTGCAGTGCTCATCATTTGGTTACAACTGACGAAAACCCATACTTCTGCGTTGAAAGCCTTGGGGGGTGTGGCAATTGGAGCAACGATTTACACTCTTTCCGAAATTGCCTTGCGCTTGCCGGAAATTAGTAGTCTTTTCCAGGCAATTAAACGTCGCTTGCCAAGGTTTAATTTTCTCTAAATCTATCTAATTAATTAGTGTAAGTGCTGTTCCCCCGCCAGAATTACCCCCAAACCATCCACAATACTACTGCGATCAGCAACCCTAATAAGACGCCGCCCAATGCTTCAAGGGGGGTATGGCCAAGGACTTCTCGTAAATGTTCCTGTGAGATTGGATGTCCCTGTAAAAGTTCTTCCACCAATATATTGATTTTGGCCGCCTGCATACCGGCTTGCCGGCGTATACCCGTGGCGTCATAAACCACGATCATTGCCATCGCTACCGCCACTCCAAATAAAGGGTTGTCAAAGCCATAATGCAACCCCACCGCAGCCGCCGTGGAGGTCACCAGGGCGGAGTGTGAACTGGGCATCCCGCCTGCGGCAAAGAATAAGGCCCAATTCCAATGCTTTGATTGGAAAACGTCGATGGGGATTTTGAGTGTCTGTGCCAGGATCCAACCAGCCATCCCTGTTAAGAGAACATGGTTTTGAAAAATGGCTCCGAGATTCATTCTTGCTCCTGGAAGGGTTCCAGCTTTTCTCCCGTGAGTTTGCTGACTTTGAGTTCTGCTTCATCCAGCAATTCTCCGCAGCGTTTGGTCAATCCCCGGCCACGCTCAAATAGTGTAAGGGCTTCATTGAGGGGCTGTTCTCCCGTTTCCAGAGCTTCGACGATGCCCTCAAGTTCTGCAAACGCCTCTTCGTAGGTTAATTTATCGATTGCTTTAGATTCTGTCTTTGCCATATTCATTTTTCCATGCCCGCTACACGGGCGTCGAATTCTCCATCGCGCACGCGCACGCGTAATGGATCTCCCTCGAGAACCTGGTTCTTGCTGGTTACCACTTCTTGATTCTTGGTCACCACTGCATAGCCGCGTCTTAGTACTTCTATCGGGCTGAGTGCCAGGAGTTGGTTCTCAATACCCTTCAGCCGCTCCATCGCCAGAGCCAGACGGTGAAATTGTGTAGCATTCCCACGGCGAGACAGATCATCCAGCCGCTGCCTCTCAGATTGTAACCGGCGCAATGGCGATGCCATCCGTAGCTGGTTCTCGGTCCATGTGATTGAATCGCGCCGCCTCTGAAAGCTTAATTCGGCCGCACTGGTTAGAATATTCCCTATTTCCACCAGGTTAGCTTTCAGGTCCAGAAGTGTGATGGAGGTCGCTAGTTCAGCCGCCGCAGTAGGTGTGGGTGCACGCAAATCCGCGGCAAAATCCGCCAGGGTGAAATCCGTTTCATGCCCCACTCCTGTTATTACAGGAGCAGTGGATTGCGTGATAGCCCTCACAACTCTCTCATCGTTGAAAGCCCACAAGTCTTCTATGGACCCGCCGCCGCGCGCCAGCAGGATGATGTCCGGGGCAACGAGACGGTTAAGATCTCCCAAAGCCAGGACAATGGCAGCGGGGGCCTCCTCGCCTTGGACAGGCACCGGTGCAAGGAATACTTCCACCAGCGGTAACCGTCGTCTCAAAGTATTGAGCATATCCCTCAGTGCCGCGCCGGTGGGCGATGTTACTATCCCGATTCGGCGTGGAGATTCAGGGATGGGTCGCTTGCGAGCCAGGTCGAATAGACCTTCCGTCTCCAGTAACGCCTTCAGGCGTAGAAATTCTTGATATAGAACGCCTTCCCCCACCGGCTGAAGGATATCCACGTAGAGTTGGTATTGTCCTCCCGCTTCATATATACTGATGCTGCCATGTGCTTCAACCGCGCTACCTTCTTGTGGAGAAAATTGCATGCGCGCTGCATCCTTCCGCCACATGACGCAGCGTAGCGAAGCCCCGCTGTCTTTAAGCGTGAAATACACATGTCCGGAGGATGGCCGCGACAAATTGGAAATCTCACCCCCTACCCAGGCTTCCTGCAAGCTGGTATCTTCTTCTAAAAGCTGGCGTAAATGACGTGTCAGCTCGGTGACGGTCCAGCGCGGTGAAGGATCGAAAAGGAAAGGTTGTTCCACCCCCATAGGTTACTCGTATTCCAGAGGGATGTCAACCGGTAGTACAATCTATCTTGCATCATTGCATGCGTCACGTGTGCCGTGGGCAGTGAAGGTAATACCACAGGTATGGATGCAAAGGATGGCACTTTACCACCAAAAACAATCCCCTGCGTTTGAATGTCATCGCTTGCCGTCCTTTGGCAAAGCGACCTGCTGGCTCGATCCTGTAGTGAAAAAAACAATGACCTCCTCAAAGCAAAATAAGTGATCTAAACTATGAAACGACTCTGGGCACCCTGGCGGATGAAATTCGTCGAAGAACATGATAAGGGGGGCTGCGTGTTTTGTAATATCCAGGCACAGAGCCAGGATATTGAAAACCTGGTCGTGTGCCGCGGCCAGCTGGCTTTCGTTATACTCAACCGTTATCCCTATACGAGTGGCCACCTGATGGTGGTAGCGAATACCCATCAACCTTCTTTAGAGCACCTGGATATGCAAACACGCTCAGAGATGATGGAATTGGCCTCAAAAGCAATTCAGATCCTTCGCGACGTTTATAAGCCGGAAGGCTTCAACCTGGGTGCGAACATCGGCGCGGCAGCCGGCGCAGGGATTGCCGGACATGTCCATTTGCACGTGGTTCCTCGTTGGACGGGAGATACCAATTTCATGTCAACTCTGGGTCAGACACGCATATTGCCCGAAGAACTTGATGAGACCTACCGCCGTATACATTCAGCCTGGAAATAACCTGGGCAGTGACGACTTAAGTCGTAAGCCTTATCACCTCCACTTCAATCCATCGTACGATCATAGCAACCTCTGATTCTCCTCCTATTCTGTTGTAAACCTGGTGAAAAGAATGCTTGGAACTCCGTTCTGGTATTGGTGTTTTTAATTCCAGCATCTTTTGCCAAAGGAGTGTCTGTGGAAGAAAAAATTTTCGACTTTGTGATTATAGGTTCAGGGTTCGGCGGCGCTGTTTCTGCCATGCGGTTGACCGAAAAGGGTTACACAGTCCTTGTATTGGAAAAGGGGAAACGCTATCGCGATCAAGATTTTGCTAAATCTAATCTGGCATTTTGGAAATATCTTTGGATTCCCGCCCTGCGGTCATTCGGTATCCTGAAGATTAGCCTACTGAAAGGAGTTATGGTCTTGCATGGAACCGGCGTAGGTGGCGGGAGTCTTGGCTATGCGAATGTATTGGAGATCCCCGCATCCGAGACATTTGCCACTCCGGCTTGGAATGAGCCGCTTCCCTGGGGCCAGCTCTTGAAACCTTATTATGAGACCGCCCGTACAATGCTCGGTGTGACTACCAATCCAAATTTATGGCCGGCTGACCACGCCCTGCAGGAAATTGCCGCCAGCCTCGGCCAGGAGGCCACTTTCCGCCCCACTGAAGTCGGCATATTCTTTGGCCCGGAGGAAACGACTGTCCCTGACCCCTATTTTGGTGGGTTGGGACCCGACCGTGCCGGCTGCATCCAATGCGGTGGTTGCATGGTTGGCTGCCGTTATAATGCAAAGAACACTTTGCCAAAAAACTATCTCTATTTCGCTGAAAAACAAGGTGCAAAAATTCTACCTGAGACAAGGGTGGTAGATATCAGATCTTTATCGGGCGATAAGGGACGGCAGTCAATAGTTCATCATCCAGAGCCCATGGACGCTAATGAAGCACGCTATCTGGTAAATTACCGCCGTTCGACAGGTTTATTTTCCGGACCGACGTACACTGTCCGCGCCCGCAATGTGATTGTCTCCGCAGGTGTTATGGGGACTCTCAAACTACTCCTGGATTGTCGCGACCGTTTCAACACCCTCCCCAATCTTTCCCCCCATCTTGGAGAGCGTGTGCGAACCAATTCCGAAGCTCTGCTTGGAAGCGTAACCCGTGATCAAGAGGCCAATTTTTCCAAAGGCATTGCCATCACCTCAATATTCAATGCAGATGCAGTGACGCGCATCGAACCGGTGCGCTACCCTGAAAAATCTGATTTGATGCGCTTGATGGCTGCGCCTCTCATCTCCAATGGCGATTCCATCCCGCTGCGTATTCTGAAATCATTCGTCTGGGTCCTGGGCCATCCTATTGATTTCCTTCAAGCGCAGATCTTACCCGGATGGGCTCGTAAAGTTACCATCCTGTTGGTCATGCAGAATGTTGACAATCGGTTGCGTTTACGCTTGGGTCGTAGCCTCTTGACCTTTTTCCGTAAAGGTCTGGTGGCCGATTCAGACCGTCAGCACGAAATTCATGCTCGTGTCGATGCCGGTCACGATGTCACCCGTCTCTTTGCTAGAAAGACAAATGGCATCCCCATGGGTTCTTTGGGTGAAAATTTATTGAACTTCCCCACCACCGCCCATATCCTGGGCGGATGTCCCGTGGGCAAGACTGCTGCAGATAGTGTTGTGGACGAATCCTTTAATGTCCACAATTATCCAGGCTTGTTCGTCATAGATGGCTCGGTCATGCCTGCCAATCCCGGCGTGAACCCCAGCCTTACCATTACCGCTTTAGCAGAATATGCCATGACGAAAATTCCCCCAAAGATCGTGTAAAGAATAAACAGGAGCGGGATCACCTCTCGCTCCTGTTTCGATTACTCATCATAATTCGTGATATTCACGAATTTCGGTGCGCTTTACTTCCTGTTCTTAACATACACCTCTACCGCCTCCCTCATGAACTCCGCCAGCTTCGGATCGACTTTATCTAAATTCGCCTTGAAGCGCGGATCGGAAATATACAGCTCCGTTAAGCCAACCAGTTGCTCCAGGTTGGGAGTCCAGAAATAATCCATGTGTTTCCGCCATAGTTCCACTCCGGCCTGGGCGGCTGGGCTGGCTGCGCCCAGTGGGATGGCCGCCACAATGGCTTCGTACGCAGCGTTCCCTTCGTCCGCGATTCGTTGTTTGTCCTCTTTTGTATAGGATTTCCATTTCCTCTGTGATGCCCTTACGATCTGAGGATCATACATCTGCTCGGCTTCAGCCGCATATTTCTCTTGCTCATCTTCCGAGAAAGCTTCAAAAAGCTGTTTTTTGCTCATTTCCATTTTTCCTTTCAAAAGTAATATGGTGTCGTCAACAGTCGCAATAAGGCGGTTCAACCTTTCCACCCGGCCCTGCAGGGACTTTCGATGCGACTCCAGTGCGGTTTGCACATCGAAATCCGGGCGATTGACGATGTCCGTAATCCCGCTCAATTCAAGTCCCAATTCCCTATAAAACAGGATTTGTTGCAATTTCATGAGGGACTCATCCCCATAATACCGGTACCCGTTGGCGCCCACGACCTCCGGCTTGAGCAGGTTAATCTCATCGTAATAGTGCAGCGTTCGGATGCTTACACCCGCCAGATCGGAAAGTTGCTTGACAGTGTACGACATGCCCCTATCATAAACCCTCACGTAACGTTAATGTCAAGGTTTTTCAAGAAGCATTTTATCTGCTTGGAACAATTGAGCTAGGATATGATATGGAATCCCTTTTACAATGTTTTCTATTCAAAATTACTTTCCCTATTCGCTCTAGATTCTAATCTGCAGGCTTCTCCCACTTACCCGATAAATATGAATGATTTATTAAGGCTCTCTTTGTTCGTCGATTTTTTCCCAAAACGAAATCTTCTCTATTTGCTTTGAACTCTCTATATTTAATCTTCAACCTCTTCGATGCCGCAGTACAATAGGCCCATGCAAATCGACTTCCATCCTGATTTGGATTTTGCTTTACAACTCGACCGGGACGACCCTCTCGCCCCCTTCCGCGAACAATTCATCATTGCCAATCCCGGCATGATCTACCTGGACGGCAACTCCCTCGGGCGTATGCCAGTCCGCACCATCAAGCGGATGCAGGAAGTAATGGAGCATGAATGGGGCGATGAGTTGGTCCGCAGTTGGGGAAAGAATTGGTGGGATGCCCCTCTTCGTGTGGGCGAAAAAATTGCCCCCCTTATCGGTGCCGCACCAGGCCAGGTGATTGTGACTGATACTGTTTCAGTCAATCTGTATAAACTTGCTGCAGCTGCCTTGTCTTTCCGCCCAGAAAAGACCCATATCATCACCGATATGCTCAACTTTCCCTCCGATTTGTATGTTTTACAGGGCCTCGTCCGCACTCTGGGTGGACGGCACAAGATTGCACGCATCGGTTCACAGGATGAAGAGATCACTCCCGATTTGGATGCCCTTGCAGCTGCTATTGATGACAATACGGCCTTGGTTACTCTTTCACATGTTGAATTTAAGTCCGGCTACCTTTACGACCTGGCTGAGATCACCGCGTTGGCGCATCTCCATGGCGCAATGGTACTATGGGATTTGAGCCATTCTGTCGGCGTCATGCCCATTTCATTGGATGCTTGTAACGTTGATTTTGCCGTCGGCTGTACTTATAAATATTTGAATGGAGGTCCGGGTTCACCGGCTTTTTTGTATGTGAGTAGTGATATACAGGAGCAAGTCCTGTCACCTATCTGCGGCTGGTGGGGCCAGAAGGCCCCGTTTGCATTTGATCCGGACTACACTCCTGCGCCAAACGTAACCCGTTTCCTGGCTGGGACGCAACCCATCCTTTCCCTGCTGACCATGGAGGTGAGCCTCGAGCCTACTATTGACGCTGGGCTGAGCAACCTACGCGCCAAATCCGTTCTGATGACGGAATACTTGATCTATCTTTTTGATATCTTCTTAGCACCACTTGGTTTCATCCTCGGGTCTCCCCGGAATCCTGACCGCCGCGGTTCACATGTCAGCATCCGCCATCCCGAAGGCTACCGTATAAATCGCACACTTATTGATGAAATGAATGTCATTCCGGATTTCCGCCATCCCAACAACTTGCGTCTTGGTTTGGCCCCCCTCTACACAACTTACTTAGAGATTTGGGAAGCCATCATGCGCATGTCAGCCGTGGTCAAGGAAAAACGCTTTCTCAAATATCCTTCTTCCCGCCAAACGGTAACATAGATTGGAGTTCCTTTGAAATATATATGGTTACTATTCGACGCCGACGATACCCTCTTCAATTATCCACAAGCCGAGGCTAAAGCCCTGCATTGGACGTTTGAAGAGGTTGGGCTTTCCTTCAAGCCCGAATATCTGCCCATCTATCATAAGGTCAATCGGCAGGTCTGGCAGGAATTCGAACAGGGCACACTTTCCGCCTTTGATCTCCGGACCAAAAGGTTTAGCCTTCTTTTTAATGAATTAGGCATTGAATCAGACCCACACCTGTTCAGTCCTCTTTACCTGAAAAACCTGGCCCGCGGCAGTGATCTGATTACAGGCGCAGCTGAAACATTAAATTCCCTTTCAAAGAAGTATCATATCGGACTGGTAACCAATGGTTTGGCAGATGTCCAGCGGCCTCGGCTGCAAAATTCATCCATCTACACTCTTATCGAAAAAATCTTTATTTCCGAAGAGATGGGGGCGGTCAAGCCGGAAGCGGCTTACTTTGACCTCGTCTTCGATGAGATAGGCCATCCAAAAAAGGAAGAGGTTCTGATTATCGGCGACAGCTTGACCTCCGATATGCTCGGCGGCATTCAATACGGCATACATACGTGCTGGTTTAACCCGGCTCGAAAAACAACTGATCTGCCGGTTACTTATCAAATTCATACTCTTCCCGAGCTTATTACACTATTAACCTAGTTGAGAGTATTTACAAGGACAATATTTATTGGTAAGAAAGGCTTCTATGAGCTCTCTTTCATTAAAAAAATTAAAAGGCCTTCAATCCATTTTCCCAGCCACCTCAATTAGTATTGAAGATGGAATGCTCGCAGGCTATTCACATGACGAGTCGTCTCTACCTGCTCAAATGCCTCTGGCTGTAGTCTGGCCAGAAATCCCCGAACAGGTTGCTGCGCTGCTAAAGTTCTGCAATGAAAACCTACTGCCGGTAACTGCGAGAGGCGGTGGCACAAGCCTCGAAGGCAATTCCATTCCCTCAGCAGGCGGGATAGTGCTTTCGCTCGAAAAAATGAACAGGGTTTTGGAAATCCTTCCCCAGGATTTCCAGGTACGGGTGCAGCCCGGGGTAATATACGACGATTTGAACAAACTGCTCTCCCCTCATGGATTGTTTTTCGCTCCTGGACCGTCCTCAGGGAATGTGGCTACAATTGGTGGGATGGTTGGTAATAATGCCGGCGGACTGAATGCTCTCCGTTATGGCGTCACCCGCAACCATGTTCTCCGGCTGCAGGTCGTTCTGGCAGATGGTTCGATCACTTCATATGGAACCCGAGCCATGAAAACATCCTCAGGTTTCGATTTAGCCCAGTTGATGGTGGGCTCGGAAGGTATGCTTGGTATCGTGACCGAAATTACTCTCCGCTTGCATGGATTGCCTGAACGCCGAACCGTTCTGTCGCAGTTCAATAGTCTGGACACGGCTGCCCAGGCCGTCTTCGAAATCATGTCTTCTGGCATCCTTCCTGGAGCCCTTGAATTGATCGATTCCACCAGCATCCACCAGATCAACCGATTTAAAAGGTGGACCTGGACTGAAGTTCCAACCCTCCTCATCGAATTCCACGGCACACATGCCGGGATCCTGGAGGAGATCGAGCTTGTCAAATGGATTTGCTCAAACCTGGGAGCAGTCAAATTTGAAATAGCCGCCACGCCTGAAATTAGTGAACAGTTATGGGCCGGCCGAAAAGAAATCACCGATGCTGCGAAGGCACTCTACCCGGGTTATATCATGCTCAAGGGTGATATCGCCGTACCCCTTTCTCAATTTGCCCCCACCATCCGCTTTTCCCAGGAATTGGGAGAGAAATATGGACTTCCCACCTCCATCTTCGGCCATGCCGGAGATGGCAACATCCACTGGCATACACTTGTTCCACCCGACAATACCGAAGCCTTGGCGAAAGGTGAGCAGGCCGCCGCGGATCTGATCCATCATGCCCTCTCCGTCGGAGGAACAGCTTCAGCTGAGCATGGCATCGGCCTGGCCAAGCGCGATTTCCTCCTGGAGGAGCACGGCCCTTCCGTAGAGGTAATGAAAAAGATCAAGCGAGCCCTCGACCCGAACAACATTCTAAATCCAGGTAAAATGTTTCCACCTTCGTAAGGACTGTCCTAAGACCTCCCTTGTATGGTTCACCAAGAATTTTCCGCTTCTTTCTTCTATGGATATCCTCTTTCAAGACGCATCCATCCTTGTCATCAATAAACCCGCTGGCATCCCGGTCCTGCCGGATGGGTGGGAGAAGGAGGCCCCCTATCTCCTTAAATCGCTCGAAGAAGAATTCGGAAAACTGTGGGTGGTTCATCGCCTGGACAAAGTCACCAGTGGGGTTCTGCTCTTCGCCCGTACAGCAGACGCCCACCGGATCCTCAATCTACAGTTCGAGCATCATGATACTCTCAAGGAGTATCATGCCATCATTAACGGCTTGCCCCATTGGAAAGACCATACCGCCCGCCATCCGTTAAAGATCAACGTAGGCCACAGCCACCGCACCGCTGTCGACAACGCCAGGGGCAAAGCCTCAGAAACTCATTTCCATGTTCTAAAACGGTTTGCCGGTTATTGTTTGATGGAAGTGCATCCGGCCACTGGCCGCACACACCAGATCCGCGTGCATGCCTATGCCTTGGGATATCCTCTCTTGGGTGACACCCTTTACGGCGCTCCCCCAACGGATTTCATCGCCCGCCCTGCCTTGCACGCTCGTCTGCTTAGAATCTCCCATCCTTTGGCAGGTGAAAGCTTGATCTTTACCGCTCCTTACCCGGCTGATTTTAAGAAAGCCCTGGAAGCTGTTAAGGCCGAGACCCTTTCTGATGTCCGCATTGTTGATATGAAAGATGGGGAATGATCTCCCCTGTGTGGCGCCTTGGATTGCCGGCTTCAAAAATACCATTTAAAAAACAACACGTGCGGGTTTACTCATATTTCCAGGATCCGGCTACGTTCCCAGGACTTTATGATCCTTATACCGCTGGATATACGAATACATCGTCCATTATCGCTGGTTTCGGCGTTGTTCAAAACGAGGGTGCTGCTGGCAGTTGATATTCCAAGGTGCCGTTTTTTATGAAAGGGCTCACTACTACAAACGCAACGCAAACATTTGTTGGCTGTTATACCTTGCGTTTATCTCAACCTGCTTTTCAAAGCGTTCAACCATTCCAACCACTGGGTATACTTTCGGGAATTTTTTCCCAGGTGCATAACATTGCAAAGGTAAATTCCATGCTCCCTGCAGCCTGTGATTGATCAAGCTTTAGGGCCATAAAAAATAGATCCTCTCCAAACATCAGGAGAAGACCGTTTCTGGGGTTTTATTGTTTAAAGAGTTAGACTATTTTCCGCGCTTCCATGTAAAACCGCTTTTCTTTGGCTTCTCCCATCGAGAATGTTTTCCGTGGAAGCGCTCCATCCAGGATAACTGTCTTGAATAAATCAGACTTTTTCATACCCGGCACATAAAAACCGACATTTCCAGGTTGTGCACCTAGCGAGAAAACAACATCTTTTCCATGAACGTAATCGATTTTCTCCGCTCCACCCTCATTCATGAAAGCATCCAGGAAAGCCTGCAAGGTGCCTACCGGCAAGTTGGACGAGGGATTGGCTATTTCAATTACTCCGAAGGATACCCATTTACCATCGCTCACGACCCCGATAACTTGTTTTGAGCCAATCGTATTGTCCACCCGCTCGACCATTTCTTGTGCGCTACCAACCGGCAGGACGTATAAATTGGTTCCAAAATAATTATTTAAAGCGGTATAAAGGTCTTTCTTTAACCCAAATAAAACTCGATGGATTGGTTCGAATTCCAATCCCTGATCATGGACATTCTCAATTTCAACCAGAGCATAACGCGCTGGATGGTCCATTCCGACCTGATGTTTCGTCTTTTCCCAGACTGCCTTTGCTGTGGCAAGAGAGTGATTGCCATCCCCCATCGCAAAAAGCAGAACCGGTTTTTTCTTGTCGACTCCATACTTGGCTGCGAAGACTTCCGGTCGGACCAGTTCGCGTAAAGAATGGACAACCTGCATTTCCTGCTTTTTATCAATAGCATAACCGCTCAGATGGCCCGAGCCCAGCATCAGGTCGAAATCATAGAGCTGGGAATTTTCACTCTTTTTTGTTTCAAGTGGTTCAATAACAGTCCTTTGCGGGTCGTCGATTAACACCAGGATATGAGGCAATTCCAATGCAGCTCCTTCCCGGATCTTCATTCTTGGGGGCAGTCGCTCGACGATGGTCCCTTCGGTGGCGCGGATCAGGCTGGTCGAACCCTTGGTGTAATCGTACCGTTCGAGGTCGAGGCAGAGGAGAATGCCTTTGCGCGTCTTCCCCAGCGCCGTTCGTTCCACATAGATCATTCCTTCATGCGGCTGAAGGATATGCCCTTCCAAATATTCACGCATGTTGGCTTGGATCGCACGGACTCGTTCAACCTCACCTGGCTTTTCGAGATAAACCTCTGGAAGGATCAGGTTTAAAGTAGAGGGTACCGTCCCGACCTGGTTTTCCACTTCCCGCCAGTATTCTGGCTGTGAAGTAAACTGGTCACATGCGATTACGGCCCATTTCGTCAGGTTGATACCTTTTTTCGGCAGAAATATTAGTGGAATTTGTAAACCCAGATCATCATAATTTTTCATATCTTCTAACCAATAGGGGCGACCAAGTGGTCGCCCCACAAAAGTGGTTCCTTATCTATCACTTGCCTTTGGCAAACTCGATTAGCTTCTCGGCAACTTCAGCTCCTACACGGGCCTGGGCTTCTTTGGTGGCTGCACCGATATGCGGCGAACCGATTACGTTGTCCAATTTTAGAAGCTTCCAATCCGTAGGCGGTTCTTCTGCAAATACGTCCACCGCGGCTCCGGCTACTTTGCCATTGGTCAATGCCTCATACAAAGCAGCCTCATCCACAATCCCGCCCCGTGCACAGTTGATAATGCGTACACCGGTTTTCATCTTTTCCAACTGTGCTTTGCCAATCATGCCGGCTGAATCTTTGGTTTTTGGCAGATGCAGGCTGATGTAATCTGCTTGAGCCAGCAATGCATCCAGCGTTACAAGCATCACACCTTCGGCTTCCTTCACATAAGGATCATACGCAACGACGGTCATGCCGAGTGCAGCAGCACGCTTGGCAACTTCCTTCCCTATGTTGCCGATCCCTATTAGGCCAAGTGTCTTTCCGCCCAGCTCATCGCCTTCAAAACTTTTCTTTTCCCATTTCTCAGCTTTCATGGTCGAAGTAGCTCGATATATAGAGCGGGCGAGGGCGAACATATAGCCGACGGCCAATTCGGCCACAGAAGCGCTGCTGGCCTTTGGCGTATTCATGACAGTGATACCTTTAGAACGTGCGTACTCAGCATCGATAGTATCAAGGCCAACGCCACCGCGCACGATAACCTTCAAATTAGGGCAGACATCGATTAACGGTTGGCGGACTTTTGTCCGGCTCCGAACAACCATACCATCATAAGCAGGTAGCACATTGGGAAGCTCTTCGGGTGTAATTTCAAAATTTGTGTCCACCGTTAGTCCTGCTGCGCGCATACGCTCTATGCATTCGGCTTCAGTCTTATCACAAACTAGGATTTTCATGGTGTTCCTCCTTGGGAATGATATCTCATTTTTCAATAAACAGGGTGTTCCAGTAGCGTGTTCCGTGGAACCCTGCTAATGAGCTTGAGAAAAAATACACAATCGATTGTATCAATGGGTGTGTAGATTGTCAACCAATTATGGATAATTGTCTATACTTCTGGTAAAATATGCCATTACATTGTGAAATTTTACACTCACAGATATAATTGTTTCAGCTATAATTTACAGGTCTTAATAAATCTATAAAGACAGATATCCATCTGATCAATAAACCAAGTTCAAAGAGGAGAACTAAGATGTCAATAAAGCGTGTGTTTAACTTCAACCCCGGCCCGGCCACCCTGCCTTTGCCGGTATTGGAACAAGCCCAGAGTGAAATGCTCGATTATAAAGGCACCGGGATGTCCGTGATGGAGATAAGCCATCGCTCCAAGGAATTCGAAGCGATTATCCAAACCGCCGAAGCCGATTTGCGGGAATTGATGGGAATTCCGGCGAATTATAAAGTCATGTTTCTACAAGGCGGCGCAAGTCTCCAATTCGCCATGGTGCCAATGAACCTTCGCCTGGCTGGCGTATCCGCAGATTACATCATCACCGGCTCGTGGGGGAAGAAGGCCTTTGATGAAGCCACAAAACTTGGGGCTACTCATGCTGCCGCTAGTACCAAGGCCAGTAACTTCGACCATCTTCCCGCCCAGGCCGAACTCGATCTAGATCCAAAGGCTGCGTATTTACACTTCACCTCAAATGAGACCATCCAGGGCGTAGAATATTTCGCGGAACCCGTTGCCCCTGCTGGTGTTCCCCTGGTCTGTGATGCTTCTTCTGACTTTATTTCCCGCTCGATCGATGTTTCCAAATACGGGCTGATCTATGCGGGTGCCCAGAAGAATGCCGGTCCAGCTGGTGTAGCCCTGGTCATCGCCCGCGAGGACCTTGTCCAGAAAGCTCCCGATACCATCCCGGTCATTATGAATTATAAGACTCATGCGGCGGATGGATCACTTTATAACACTCCTCCCTGTTTTTCCATTTATATTGTGGGGTTGGTACTCAAATGGGTAAAAGAATTGGGCGGTTTGGATGCGATTGCCAAGCGTAACCATGTCAAAGCTGAAATCGTCTACAAGACCATTGACGAGAGTGGCGGATTCTATAAAGGTCATGCCAAACCTGAAGATCGTTCCCTCATGAACATAACGTACCGGCTCCCAACCGAAGCACTTGAGGAGCAGTTTACTTCGGAGGCTAAGAAGGCAGACCTGATCGGTCTCAAAGGCCATCGTTCCGTCGGTGGAATTCGTGCCACGATGTATAACGCCATGCCTTTGGAAGGCGCCGAATCGCTGGTCAAGTTCATGAAAGAGTTTCAGAAGAAGAACGGTTAAGCACTAAGAGACAATTAAAAAGAACCATATCTCCATAATTGTCACTTGCACGTATTCAAGCCCATGGTATAATGTCGCCGCTTTTCTAAGAAGGCGGCGACATTTATGTTAAGTGTGTCTGAAGCACGCAAGCGGATCCTTTCTGTCTTCCAACCTGTCGAGGCAACCACTTCGCCGCTCGCGCGTGCTGTAGGCCGTGTCTTATCTACGGATATTCGGGCCGAGATTGACCTTCCTCCTTTTGATAATTCATCTGTTGATGGTTTTGCAGTTATTGCCGTTGATATACAAGGCGCTTCTGCAAGCCTGCCTAGAACTTTAAAAGTTGTCGCCGATATCCGCGCGGGTGAATTCTTGAACATCCCAATTAAGCTTGGAGAGTCTGCCCGCATAATGACTGGAGCAGCTGTTCCACCCGGAGCAGATTCAGTGGTGATGGTCGAAGATACCGACTTCAACATTCGCATTCCCGGAGCACCTGCGCCGGAATCAGTTTCTGTTCTGAAAAGTCTACAACCTGGAGAAAATATTCGCCATCATGGCGACGATTTGCATGCAAATGATAAAGTTCTCTCCGCAGGAACGCGCCTGCGGGCTCAAGAAATTGGTCTCCTGGCCATGCTTGGCCTGGCTAATATATCTGTCTACAGACGGCCAAAGATGGCCCTGCTTTCAAGCGGAGATGAGCTCATACCTGTTGAGAATCCACTAACTCCTGGGAAGATACATGATGCAAACTCCTATTTCCTTTCTGCCCTGGCAGAAGCATGCGGAGTGGATCTGATTCAGTTAGGTGTTGCAGCTGATATTGAGGCAGATGTCCAAATAAAGATGGAAAGAGCCGTGGCAGAGAAAGCGGATGTGATCGTTTCCTCTGCGGGGGTAAGCGTGGGGGCCTTCGATTACATTAAATCAATCGTCGAAGCAAATGGCAGGCTGGATTTCTGGAAAGTCGATATGCGTCCAGGTAAACCTCTCGCTTTTGGTAATTATCAAGGGATCCCTTTCTTTGGTCTGCCCGGTAATCCAGTCTCCGCCTTCGTTGGCTTTCAAATATTCGTTCGCCCTGCATTAGAGAAACTCGCAGGTATGATTCTCAAGACTCCTTTGCATCAAAAAGCCCGCTTGATAGAACCGGTGGAGTTTGATGGTCGCGAATCTTATCTTCGTGCCAACGTAACTGAAGAGAATGGCCAATTGGTTGCCCGATTGACTGGCCATCAAGGATCGGGAAATATATTCTCTTTAGTACAAGCAAACGCTTTACTGATTGTACCCTCTGGGGTAAAATCGCTGCCTGCAAACTCGGACATAGACATATGGCTCATAGAATAAAAAATACTTCAACTAACAAATCAGATCGCGTGCTATCCTGGTCGATTGTCATCCTTTCCATTTTAGGTGCCATTGATGCTTTATACCTGCTGATATATAAATTAACCGGTAACAACCAGATGTGCCTGGGGAACGGCGGTTGCCATAATGTGAATTTCAGTCCTTATTCTGAAATATATGGCATCCCGGTTTCAGCGTTAGGTCTGGCTGCTTATCTTGTTATTGCCGGGATCATATTACTGGAATCACGTATTACCTTGGCGGAAGAAAATGGCCCATTATTGGTCTTTGGAATCAGCCTGACTGGTGTTGCTTTCACAGCTTATCTCACCTATCTGGAGTTTTATGTTATTCACTCAGTCTGTCCATTCTGTGTAGCTTCGGCAATTTTCATTACCCTGATTTTTATTCTAGCCATTATCCGGCTAATTAAACAAACTGTTACCTAGGAGGATTTCATGCCACGTATTCGCTGCCACTACACTGATTGCGTCTTTGTTGACGACGGTTATTGCAGTGCCGCGGCTGTCGAACTGGACCCCGACACCGGTTGTGCAACTTATTCCCCCAATGAGGAAGCCGCATCAAAAGGCGAGGATTGGGAGGAAGAAGAAGAACTGGAAGAATGGGAAGAGGAGGAAATAGAGGAAGAAGACGACCTGTTCGATGAAGATGAAGACGAAATATAATCCGATGGTCATGGTCGCGGTAATTCGCAATTTCCTGTTCTAAAAATTCCCCGCGTGCTTTTCTGTCCTATAGGGGCGCACTACAGTCGTGCGCCCCTATTTTATTTGATCCATCACGGTGTAGAGCAAGATCCCAGCGGCTACCGCCAAGTTCAAGGAACTGGCCCGGCCTTTCATTGGCATGGATACGTTCAACTCGCAACAAGCCAATTGCTCTGGAGATAATCCCTTCTGCTCGCTGCCAAAAAGTAAAATGGTTTGCCTGTTGGTGCGCTTCAGTTCACGATAATCAGTTTGGGTATGTGCCGATGTTCCAATCAATAAGTAACCATGGCTTCTTGCCCATGTGACAAATTCTTCAAACGATGTCCGTACCACTGGTTTCCAGAATAAAGTCCCCATGCTCGCCCTTACTACAGATGGATGATAAAGTTCCACCCCGCCATCCAGCAGGAACATCCCGTCTGCACCGACGGCATCCAGCGTGCGCAAGATCGTTCCGACATTACCCGGATCTTGTGGGGAAACCAACGCTGCACCGAATCGAAATTTTTCGATTTCTACAGTCTCCAATGTGAGATGCCGCTGCCGAATGATCGCCAGAATTCCCTGCGGATTCTCCTTATCAGCCAGATCGGCAAATAAACTTGAAGTCACAGCGACACAATGCACGCCATGGTTCATTTGTTCATCTAGCAGGCGAGTAGCGAATTCACTGGTTAATTGATCAGGAGCATAAACCAACTTCTCAAGCTCCCAGCCCGCATCCACTGCCTCACCAATGGGGCGGATGCCTTCAGCAAGGAACAAACCGGTCTCATCCCGGCTCTTCTTTTGCCTCAAAGACCGGATTTGCTTTACGAGTGGGTTACTACGGCTTGAAATGATTTCATGCATGTCTTAATTTTACTCGAATCGACTATAATCGCCCAAATGCTAAAGACGAGAATCAATACTGAACGGTATTAACAATACGCTCTCTGGCTGGGATATTTGACAGTTCTCTACAATGTGATAGAAGGACTGGTCTCTGTTTTTTTCGGAGCCCAAGACGAGGCGTTGGCGCTCTTGGCCTGATCTATTTTTCATATACAGAAGGTCACGAGTCATTTGAGAAGGCGAGGGACATGGATGATAAAAGTACTGATTGAACTACATATAGGATAGAAAATGACCCAAACCATTTATCAAGTCGATGCATTTACAAACCGGCTTTTTACCGGCAATCCCGCTGGCGTCTGTATTCTTCGCGAGCCTGCCAACGAAACATGGATGCAGGCAGTTGCCCAAGAGATGAATTTATCTGAGACGGCTTTCCTGCTTCACCAGGAGAATGGCTTCAATCTTCGCTGGTTTACACCCGCAGCAGAGGTCAGGTTGTGCGGACATGCAACCCTGGCAAGTGCCCATATTCTGTGGCAAACAGACACAATCAAAACTGATGAGGAAGCACGCTTTAATACGCTCAGTGGGTGGTTGACCGCCAACCTGCACGGTGATTGGATCGAGATGAACTTCCCTGCCCGCCCCGCCAGGCCGATGCCGGAGCCAGACGGTTTGATCAAGGCGCTGGGAGCGCCGTCGCGTTTCGTCGGGAGGGATGTTGATGATTATTTGGTGGAATTGGAGAATGAGACGGCTGTCCGCACCTTAAAACCCGACATCACTGCCCTGGGAAAGCTGCCGGTGCGTGGTGTAATCGTCACCGCCCGCTCTTTCGACTCAGATTTTGATTTTGTTTCGCGTTTCTTTGCTCCTGCCGTAGGTGTTAATGAGGATCCGGTCACAGGGTCCGCCCATTGCTGCCTGACCCCTTATTGGGCAGGAAAGCTGGGGAAAACCGAAATGACTGCCTTTCAAGCCTCTGCCCGCGGTGGAACATTGCAAGTTAAACTGGTGGGAGAACGCGTTTTACTCTCCGGCCAGGCAGTCACCGTGATGACTTGTGAAATGGTATAGGCGTTGGACTAATACTCACTTTCTTTGAAAATTTCTTAGAATACTTCCTTGGAACACGCTCAGATCTTGCCAAAGCAGTAGAAGGATTCTCACCCATTTTTCGTTGGAAGATTTGGAATAAATGCGTGTCACTAGAATTCATAAAAACTTTTAGTGTGGGTTGGGGCGTGACCCTTGCTTTGGAACACACTGCCTTGCACCTGGGACAAATCCACCTGGCCAGACTATAGTGGAAACAATAGAAGAGCTGACCTGGTTTTTCCTTTACAATCTTACCTATCTAAATCGAGTAGAATCACCCGTATGAGGAAATTTGCCTGGCTTATCCTGGCAATTGTGATTGGCTTATCTGCTTGTCAATCAGTGCAATCTTCCGTTACTATTCTATCCGACGGGAAGATGTACACTCTCTACAGCAATGAGCGCATCCCCTCAACACTTCTCGGTCAGGCTAAGTTGACTCTCGCTGCATCCGACCGCATCCTGTATCTTGGAAAGACCATTTCCCCGGATGAAACTCTCCCTGAGTCCGAGGCTTATACCTTGGTCATACGCCGGGCAATAGAGTTGGTCATCAACTCACCAGACGGTCAGAAAAAACTATGGAGTTCAGCGCTTACTGTCGGACAGGCGATGGAAGAAGCCGGATATCCTCTCAACGCCGCCGACTCGCTTGACCCACCTTCCACTACCCCGCTGGATACAGTCGAACCTTCTGTTCCACTGATCGTCAACTATCAGCCTTCCCGCGAATTGACCGTCAGCATAGATGGAACCCGGGTTAGCATACATTCATCTGCAGGATCGGTCGGACAGGCGCTGGCAGATGCCGGTATTCCACTGGTTGGATTGGATTCCAGTCTCCCGGCTGAATCCGCTGAACTTCCTGCCGATGGGAATATCCGGGTGGTGCGCATTTCAGAATCGGTCGCCCTGACAGAGAAGGCCCTCCCGTTTGGGACTCGTACAGAACTATCCGCCGACCTGGAACTTGACCAGCAAGCTCTTCTTCAGGGCGGAGAACCAGGCCTGGCGATGACCCGCGTTCGCAGCCGCAGCGAAGATGGCGTACAAGTCTTCCAAAAGTCCGAAGGGGAGACCATCGTCCGCCCGGCACAGGACCGAATCCTCGGGATCGGGACAAAGATCGTCATTCGTACCATCTCTGTGGATGGTAAAACCATCGAGTATTACCGTGCCTTGAACCTGATGACCACCTCTTATTCCCCATGCCGATCGGCCACACCAGATGGGAAATGCTCTTATGGCACTTCCAGCGGGCTGCCGGTGCAACGGGGTACTGTAGCAATGGTGTACTCGTGGTATCTGGCTTTCGGCTTTGACCCTTTATATATCCCGGGGTACGGCCATGCCACCGTGGGAGATGTGGGTGGCGGTGCACCTCCGGGGAACCATTACTGGGTGGACCTGGGTTGGACAGACGCAGAGTACCAACCCATGTCCGGCTGGACCACAGTATATTTCCTCACCCCCGTACCCAAGAATATTGTTTACGTACTCCCATGACCGGTCTTTCCCTGCCTCCGTTGAACATCCCGGCCTTACTGCGAGAATATGGCCTTCGCCCTAGGAAAGGGCTTGGACAAAATTTCCTGCAAGACGAGTTTGCCTTGCATAAAATCGTTACGGCAGCAAACCTTGAGCCGGCTCACAAAGTCCTGGAGATTGGGGCGGGACTGGGCAGCCTGACACGCTATCTGGCGCTTTCCGTCTCCAGTGTCACGGCGGTCGAACTGGACCAAAGCTTGTTTCCGGCTTTACAGGCAGTGCTCTCACCATATGCAAACGTTCATACAGTGCAGGGGGATATCCTAAAGCTCCATCCGGCTGATCTCGTGGATTCGCCTGGCTATATCGTCGTGGCGAATATCCCCTATTACATCACTTCAGCAGTGATCCGCCACCTGCTGGAGAGTGAACCACGTCCCGGTCGAGTAGTGCTGACCGTGCAAAAGGAAGTCGCCATCCGCATCTGCGCAGAGGACGGCAAAATGAGTTTGCTGGCTCTTAGTGTCCAAGTCTATGGAAAGCCGACCATTGAAGCAAAGATACCGGCAGAGGCCTTTTACCCTGCGCCGAATGTCGATTCTGCCGTTCTGAAGATCGAGATATTCCCACAGCCAGTCATCGCGGCTACCCTGCTGGACAATTTCTTTACATTGATCAAAGCCGGGTTCTCTCAAAAAAGGAAAACGCTGCGGAATTCAGTCTCGGCCGGCTTGCGCATGAAACCGAGTGAAACTGAAGCTTTTTTTACCGCTGCCGGCATTGACCCGCGCCGGCGGGCAGAAACATTAAGCCTTGAAGAATGGGGGAAGTTGGTCGAAAAAATGTAGGTGCTAAGGGGTAATTGGCGGAACCAGGTCAGATGGCCCGTGCCTTCGCGCCAAGACGACGGAGGTCGCGAAAGTCCTCCAGAACTTGCCACACACGTATGGCCGCCTCGACCTGGATCTTGAAGGACATCTTGGACTTGCCAAGGCGTCTCTCGGCAAAATAAATGGGTACTTCACCAATCCGATACTTGAGACAATAAGCCAGATAAGCCATTTCAACCGTGAAAACATAGCCGGTAGCCTTGACGCGGTTCAATGGCATACCCAGAAGAGTCTCGCGGCGCCAGAGCCGGAAACCACCGGTGACGTCATGAGGGGACATTCTCAAAATGCTGCGAGCGTAGAAATTACCCCAGGCTGAAAGAGCTTTACGATATAAAGGCCATTCGACATCCGTGCTACCGCCTTTGACATAACGTGAGCCGATAACCAGGTCACTGGTTTCGAGACATTTGACCATCTCGACCAAAGCCGCAGGATCGTGAGAAAAATCTGCATCCATTTGGGCAATGGCATCCACATCAGTCTGGAGAAGGTCTTGGAAAGCCTGGAGATATGCGGTTGAGAGGCCAAGTTTTCCTGTCCGGTGCAGTACACTCACCCGCCCGGGATATGCCTCCGCCAAACTGTCGGCAAGCCGGCCGGTGCCATCGGGGCTGTTATCATCCACCACCAGTAACGCGAGTTCGAGAGGAAGCGCAAATAAAGCGGAGACCAGTTTGGGAAGGTTCTCCGCTTCGTTATAGGTTGGCACAACAACGACTATACGCAAAAAGCTCCTATTGTTTTTTCCGCAACAAGGTCAACTTAAGATCATCCACGGAAGAATATTCTCTTTCACCATTCTGAAGCATCCCAATTTTAAAGACAAGTCGCTTCATGCGGGTTCCCATTTGTTCACGGTCTTTTATGGGGTAGAAATAGTCCAGCGAAGATTCCAGGCGGGTACGGATGCGTTCCTGGAGATTGGCGGCCCGGTCCGGGGTGGTGATAAGGACGAAATCCGTCGTTCCAAGGTGACCCAGAAAATCATCCTGACCGCCGATTTCTTTGCGGGCATTATGGATCATCAGGCTGACCGCTCGCAAAACGTCATCGGAAGCCACGAAGCCGTAGGATTCGCGGAAGGCATCCAGGTTTTCCAGCGATACAATCAGCATGGTCCAATTGAGTTTGTTAATGCATTCTGCCAACCGCTCGTCGACCAACCTGCCGTCGGGCAGGCTGGTAACCGGATTCGTAAGAGTATCCTGCTCGGCGCGGCGGAGGGCGTTGCGGATTCGCAGGCGCAACTCCTGCACGTCGAAAGGCTTGGTGATGTAATCGTCTGCGCCTAATTCGAGACCCTGCAGTCGCTCGGAACGGTCGCGTTTATCGGTCAGGAAAATGATGGGAATGTCTGCCGTTCGGCGATTGTCACGCAGGCGGCGAGCTACTTCATACCCATCTATATCCGGAAGGCGTATATCCAGGATGATAATATCCGGCTTCGAGGCCAGGCAGGCACGGATACCATCTTCTCCCCAGTTGACGGTGGAAACGTCATATCCTTGAACGCGGAAATACGCGTTCAACATTTCGGCCACATCGAGGTCGTCTTCAACAATGAGGATCTTCTGGGTCGCCTCGGCCATAGGCATTCCTTAAGTGATAGGTTCTTTTTGAATAACGAACTCGCAGATCTTATCCCCAATGGCACAACACTTGGACTCGTTTACGCGGAATTCCAGCCCGCCGGAAACCCAGGTAAGCATAGCCTGGAGCAATCCGGTGGAAATATAGCAGACCGGTTTGTCTGCGTGCTTGCGAGTCCAACAAATGGGACAACGATGGATGGTCCAGATAAAGGCGTCGTCGGTTTCATCAACTGTGGAGAGCTGGTCGGTGACCTGAGAGAAAATCTTGGCAGCTGCGGGAAGGCCAATGCGCATCTTGGCCTGAAGCGGCAGCACCTTAAAGGCAAGATCGCCGACACCTGCCAACGCACCGAAGTTCTTGAGGGCGTCGTTGAAAGTGGCCCGCCCGGCTCGCAAAGCCAGTCCGCGCCCGCCCCGGGGGCCATACATATCTTCCAGCCCTATGTGAATGGCAGTGAAATCGGCGAAATCGAACTCGCGCTCCAGGTTATCGGGAGGATAGTTATCGATCAGGTTGCTCAGGCCCGCAAGGTTGAGGATGGCATTTAAACCATTTTTCCCCATGACATCTTCATAAGCCAGCAGGGTAATACGGGCAAACTTATTGGCGTAATAATAACCGCTCTTTGGGATTTGCTCCATAGGCCTCGCCACCTTAGATCAGTTTAGACAAATCAGATGCTGCACGGCGCATGTCCAGAAGGATAAGGCCAAGTTTGGCCTTTTCGCGTGCAAGAGCGGTAAGAACGGCTTCTTCGCCCACGGACATAAGGACTACGTAGCCTTTCTCGCCTTTGATATAGACTTGTTCCAGAGAGCCACGGCCAAGTTCGGAGGCAATCCGTTCTCCCAGCGAAAGCATGGCAGCCGACATTGCCGAGACACGGTCTTCTTCCACTCCCTGCGGTAATGCGGAGGCGATGCTCAAGCCATCCACACTGACCACCGCGGAAGCCTCTGTATCGGGTGAAGAAGCTTGCAGTTCTCGCAGTCGGTCAACCATCAATTGGGTACGATTTTTTGTCAAGTCCACCTCCTTACCTTATGCCCTTTTTATTAATAATGACTGAAGATAATGTAAATGTAGCACAGGGGTCTACTTGTGTCAAGTTGACTATCGATTCCTTTCCATTACAGATTAGTCACAGAATGAAACATGCTATAATCTTCAATCTGTCCACGGAATGACCCAATGCGTCAAATTTTACTGACTATTTTCCTGTTTTTAGCTCTCGTACCCACACCAAACAATCCGGTCGCAGCGCAAGGCAAATCCCCGACGGGAACTGAGCCGCCGGCGGGATCGGTGGTATGCCCGCCGGCCGTCTACGCCACCGCTCCGAGCGATTGCCTGCCCCTGGGACCCTCGCAAACCCTGGCCGGGATGGCGGCCACGGGTGTGCCATATCCTGCCATCCCCCTGCCAGCCTTTTCTCCGGCAGCGGACCTGGTGGAAATCCCTTACCAGTATTTCATGCTGACCCAGGAAAATGCGGCTTTTTATCTTTTCTCCTCGCTGGAAGATGCCATGTCCAGCTCGGTTTCCGGGCAGCATCTCGGTCCGGGAGAAGTCATTGTCTCCTACCAGGACCGGGTCGAAAATGACAGCGGAGTTTTCTACCAGTTGCGTTCCGGCTACTGGGTGCGCGGCGATTTCGGCGGACGTCTGGCCATGCATAGGCCCTTCCAGGGGCTGCTGTTCAGTTCAACTCCGCACAACGCCTTCGGCTGGGTTTTAGGCGATATCGCCTCGACCACTGCACCCAGCTTCAGCGCTCCACTGAGCGGGAACTCTTATCACCGTTATAACCTCGTCCAGGTTTACGCGAGCCGTGAAGCCGAAGGCATCACCTGGCTGATGATCGGGCTGAACGAGTGGCTGGATTACCGCCAGGTGGCCAGGGTGGAGCCGCGGACGGTCCCGCCCGCAGGCATCACGACGGACCGGTGGATCGAGATCAATCTCGATGAGCAGACGCTGGCAGTGTATCAGAATGACAGGCTTGTTTTTGCAACGCTGACCTCCACCGGGATCGAAAACCTGTGGACACGGCCGGGGATCTTCCAGATCTACGAAAAGAAAGTTACAGAAGACATGAGCGGTTCCGCCGCGGCGGACGGCTCGGATTACTATCACGTGGAGGACGTGCCCTGGACGATGTACTTCGACCAAAAGCGGGCCCTGCACGGCGCTTACTGGCACGACCGCTTTGGGTATCCGAACAGCCACGGCTGCGTGAACCTTTCGCTGGGAGACAGCCACTGGCTCTACGATTGGGCCAATGTGGGTGATTATGTCTATGTGTATGACCCTTCGGGACATACGCCGACCGATCCGGCGTTATTCGGCAGCGGTGCGCCTTGACGCCTAAAAATCCATATGGTATATTCAGCCCGCTCCTGGACCCGTGGTGTAGCGGCCAAACATGCGGCCCTGTCAAGGCCGAGATCGCGAGTTCGAATCTCGTCGGGTCCGCCAGGAAGTTACGTGGAAATTCTCCCTTATGGTTTTAGGGAGATTTTTCTTTTGTTAAGATACAGAAAGAGAAAACCAAACTCACTAGTGGCAATATTTTGATTGAAATTCATGTTTATCAATTTCCACAAACTAAGGCGATTAGAACGGACAAAATCGAGACACTGAGGAATACGCAATGCTTGGGAGATTAGCTATTAAGGTTTTTAAGACTGGCGAGGTTCTTGAGGTTAGCAAGAATCGGGTGGAACGCATGTGGAGGAATAGATAAAATGGGGGTATAAAGAGAAAGAAGGAACCATGAGTACTAATAATTTCAATCAATCATCCGAGGATTACCGGCGCATCGAACAAGCCATCCGGTATATCGAAGCCAATGCAGCTCGACAGCCCGAATTAGGCGAGATCGCCGCCAGTTTGAACTTGAGCGAATACCATTTCCAACGCCTGTTCACTCGCTGGGCGGGCATCAGCCCGAAGCGATTCCTGCAATTCCTGACCAGGGAAAACGCCAAGGAGCTGCTCACCCGTTCGTCCAATCTACTGGAAGCTACGTACGAAGCGGGGCTATCCAGCCCGGGACGGCTGCACGACCTGTTCATTCAGACCGAAGCGGTCACCCCTGGAGAGTACAAGTCTCACGGCCAAGGCATACAGATCACTTACGGTTTTCATCCTACACCTTTCGGGGAATGCCTGCTGGCGCTGACCGAGCGCGGTATCTGCTTTCTGGCCTTCGTGGACAAAAGCCGCGAGGCAGCGCTCAACGAATTAAACCTTACGTGGGCCAACGCCAGCTTGAGTGAGGACCCTTCCCACACTGCGCCCGTAATCGAGAAGATCTTTCCACCGCATTCTGAAAAACAAGCAAGCCGCCAGAAGCCGGAGGCTATCCCCTTACACCTTCGTGGAACTAACTTCCAAATCAAGGTATGGGAAGCACTGCTTAACCTTCCGGAAGGAAAAGTGACCAGCTATGAATCCCTGGCGGAACAAATGGGTTCGACCCGGGCAGCTCGGGCAGTGGGGAACGCGGTGGCACACAACCCGGTGGCTTACCTGATCCCCTGTCACCGGGTGCTAAAGAAATCAGGAGAATTCGGCAGCTACCGCTACGGTCCAGAACGGAAGAAAGCCATCTTGGGCTGGGAAATGGCCCGTTCTGACAATCTTTAAGACAGCAACTTTAACCAAGCCTTAACCAATATCCGATAAAATTGGTAACAATAAACCAATTTTATCGGTTCTTCTTAAACGGTACGAATCAAGTATGAAAACAACCCTTCTGACTATCCTGGCTTTGATGTTGGCAGGCTGTATGAAAAATCCACCCGACCCAGCCATAAACAATAACCAAGTCGATCTGCGTGATGCCGGCCCGGCTCCCGAATTAACGAACAAGATCTGGTTGAACACCTCCGCGCCGATCCACCTGGCAGACTTACGGGGTAAAGTGGTGCTTCTGGAGATGTGGACTTTCGAGTGTATCAACTGCCAACACACCATTCCCACCATCAACGGCTGGTACGAGAATTATTCCGATAAGGGGCTGGTCGTTATCGGGAACCACTACCCGGAATTTCCCGAGGAGGCCAGCCTGGAAGCCCTTAAGCAAGCCGTGAAAGCGGATGGGATAAAGTATCCGATTGCCCAGGACAACGACGGTGCAACCTGGAGGGCGTATGAAAGTGAATATTGGCCGACGATGTACCTGATCGATAAAAAAGGAGAGATCCGCTATATCCGCATCGGTGAAGGCGGGTATGACCTGACGGAAACCGCCATACAAAGCTTATTAGCAGAAGTTTATCCGTAAAAGAAAAGAGAGTCGATATGGAACGTAAACTCAAACACCTTGAAATTCCCTCCTCGGAGATCACCCCGGAGAGCCTTTATCTCAACCGGAGGGATTTTTTGAAAGCTGCTGGTATTGTCAGCGCGACAGCCTTTCTGGCTGCCTGCGGAGTAGCAACGACCGGAACCTCCAGTACTCCAGGGAGTCCTACAGCGGTGCCGGGATGGGGAAACGTAGTGCCGACCCCCAGTGTCCCGGTCCCGGATAATGCACAGGGACTGAACATGGATGAACTAGGCAATCCACTGAATAAGCTGGATGAAATCACCAACTACAACAACTATTATGAGTTCTCCACCTCCAAAGACGGCGTAGCTCCCGCTTTCCAAGGATTTCAAAACCTCGCCCTGGTCAGTGGAGGTGAGCGGGCTGGTGCAAAACCCGAAGACCTTCGCAATCGAAGACCTGCTCAAATTCGAACAGAAAGAGCGCATCTACCGGCTGCGCTGCGTGGAAGCGTGGAGCATGGTCATCCCCTGGACGGGGTTCGAACTGAACGACATTACTGAAAGAAGTCCAACCAATGACCAGCGCCAAATATGTGGCCTTCACGACGCTCTCGGACAAAGCCCGGATGCCTGGTGAAGGCGACCCTACTTATCCGTGGCCGTATAAAGAAGGGTCTGCGGCTGGATGAAGCCATGCAACGATTGACCATCCTGGCGACAGGCATGTATGGACACGAGCTGCCCAACCAGGACGGAGCACCGTTGCGGCTGGTGGTGCCATGGAAATACGGGTTCAAGTCCATCAAGGCGATCGTGAAGATCGAGCTAACGGATAAGCAACCAGAGACTTTCTGGAATGATATCGCCGCGAACGAATACGGTTTTTACTCGAATGTCAACCCAAACGTGGACCACCCACGCTGGTCCCAGGCCACCGAACGACGCATCGGCGAAGCCGGCCGCCGGCCAACCCTTATGTTCAACGGCTATTATGATGAAGTGGCCTCGCTCTACACCGGATTGAATTTGAGAGATAACTATTAACATGCAACGGAAACGCCCCTTTCCCTGGCTGCGGATCGCAGTCCATATATTGGGTTGGCTGCCGCTGGCAATCATTCTCTATGATTATGCCACGAACATGCTGACCATCAACCCAATCCAGGAGGTCGAACAACGCCTGGGGCGAATCGCCATCTACTGGCTGGTGGCGGCGTTATCAGTCACGCCACTGGCCACCCTGACCGGCTGGCGGGACTTGCCCGGCCGCCGGCGAGCCACCGGCTTATACGCGTTCATGTATACCTGCCTGCATGTCCTGGTTTTCATCGGGCTGGATTACGGTTTCGTCTTCTCGCAGATCTTCAGCCTGGTGCTGGGCAAGGTCTATCTACTAGTGGGATTGCTGGCATTGCTGATGCTCATTCCTCTGGCCGTCACTTCTTTCGATTATTTTAAACGCACGATGGGCAAAAATTGGAAACGACTGCACTGGCTGGTCTACCCGGCAGCCGTAGTAGCCATCCTGCATTATGCGTTGGCGCAAAAAGGGAATATCTTCGCCTTGAAAGGGCATATCCTGGCACCTTTCCTGTGGGGTTTGTTGACGCTCCTGCTGCTAGGACTGCGCATCCCGCCAGTACGGCGATGGGTCAGTAAGACCCGCAGGCAGGTGATTGCATGGTTCCAGCACCTATCTTCCACCAGCAAAAAGAATAGAGGCAATAAAGCGACAAACGAAAAAACGGTCTAAGAGGTAAGAATTGTGTTCAGGGGATGAGAATTGGTTTTGACGCGGGATTAATTATGTTTTATTATGAAGGGGTATGACTATAAATGAAGCGAATTTCACCTTTCTGGGAGACTTGGAATGGTTTTTATCTCGAAACCTGCGGGGGAGCCCTGTTCACCTGGCTTTTGAAGACCACCAAACGGTCAAGCACCTGATCGAAGCGTTGGGCGTGCCCCATGTGGAAGTGGGCTCAGTAAATGCAAATGAGACTGAAGTCCCTTTGAATTATCGTCCCAGAAACGGAGACATCCTGAAGGTTTTGCCGGTCCCGCCTGGTTGCCCGGTGGAACCGTGTTTCGTCCTGGATAACCATCTTGGGCGCCTGGCTGCCTCCCTGCGCATGCTGGGGTTTGACTGTCTTTATCATAACGATTTCGAGGACGCGGAAATGGCCAGCCTGCTGGAGAACGATGGCGCGCATCCTGCTGACGAGGGACAGGCAATTGCTGATGCGCAAAGCCGTGCGTTATGGGTACTGCCTGCGTTCGCTGGAACCAAAAGAACAATTACAGGAGGTAGTCCAGAGATTTCTTCTGGAACCGCTGGCGCATCCGTTTACCCGCTGTCTGCGCTGCAACGGAGTATTGGAGCCGGTGGAAAAGGAAACCGTACTCGATCAGCTGGAGCCGAAAACCAGGTTGTATTACAATGTGTTCTCCCGGTGCCCGGACTGCAAACAGATCTACTGGAAGGGATCACACTGGGAACAGATGCAAGACGTAATAGCCAGGCTCAAGTAACCAAAAATCTAATATGCCGAGGAAGCTATGCCTCAACCCAATCAAAATGTCACGCCCATCTACGAACGTCCCGCTGAGCTCCTTCAAAATTTAATCCGTTTCGATACTACCAATCCACCCGGCAACGAACGTCCCTGCATACGCTATATAAATAGCCTGCTCAGGGAAAGCGGTATCAGGGGAAACATCGTGGCGCGGACTGCCAGGCGTCCTAACATATTTGCCCGATTAAAAGGAGAAGGCAAGGCCCCGCCCCTGCTGCTCTACGGTCATGTGGATGTGGTCACCACTTCAGGCCAAAAATGGACTTATCCACCGTTCGAGGGAAGAATCGTGGATGGTTATCTTTGGGGACGCGGCGCACTGGACATGAAAAGCGGCGTGGCGATGATGCTGGCGGCTTTCTTGAAAGCCAGGGCCGAAAAAATTCCCCTGCCGGGTGACGTGATTTTTGCAGCAGTGGCGGACGAGGAGGCGGGGGATCAATTCGGCATGAATTACCTGGTGAACGAACACCCCGACCTGTTCAAGGACGTCAAATACGCTTTCGGCGAGTTCGGTGGGTTTAACCTGACGGTCAGCGGGAAACGCTTCTATCCGATCATGGTAGCCGAAAAGCAGACCTGCTGGATGAAGGCCACCTTCACCGGTCCGGCCGGGCACGGCTCGATGCCGATCCAGGGCGGGGCAATGGCCAAGCTGGCACAGGCACTACGTCTGCTGGACACCCATCAACTGCCTGTCCACGTCACGCCAGCCGTACGGATGATGATAGAAAACCTGGCCAGAAATGTGGGCGGAACTCTCCGGGGTGGTTATCAGGCAGCTGCTTAACCCGGCATTGACCAATTTGGTCCTGAAAGCGATGGGCAAACAAGGAGCACTGTTCTCGCCGCTGATGCACAACACCGTCAGTCCAACCATGCTGACAGCCAGCGATCAGGCCAACGTCATTCCCGGCGAGGTCAGCCTGGGTCTGGACGGGCGGCTGGTGCCGGGATCCAAGCCGGAGGAAATGTTCAGGGAATTGCACGCCTTATTGGGAGAGGATTTCAAATTGCAGGTTTTCAAAGCAGAACCGGGTCCGGCACTCCCGGATATGGGTCTCTTCGACCTGCTGGGGGAAACATTGAAAGAATTGGACCCAGGCGGCATACCACTGCCTTATGTGTTATCAGGCGTGACGGATGCACGCTTCCTGTCGAAGTTGGGAATCCAGACATACGGCTTTACGCCATTACAACTGCCGGAAGGGTTTAATTTCGCCTCCACCGTCCATGCGGCCGATGAACGTGTGCCGGTGGCAGCGCTGGACTTCGGAGTGAAAGCCATTTACAACGCTCTGCAAAGGTTCCATTGAGCCTCTATTTCATCCAAGGAATTACTTTCGGATTTGCAGCGGCGGTTCAGCCGGGGCCATTCCAGACCTACCTCATCAGTCAGACGGTAAGCCACGGCTGGAAAAAGACTTTGCCGGCAGTATTGGCACCCCTGATAAGCGACGGGCCGATCATTGCACTGGTCCTGCTGGTCCTGAGCCGGGTCCCAGACGTGGTGATCCAACTGCTCCGACTGGCAGGAGGTGCATTCGTGATCTATCTGGCGGTCGGTGCGTACAATAGTTGGCGACGGTTTAAATCCCAAACTCCCGCAGCGTCCACCGGACCGAAAACATTAATCCAGGCGGCATTAGTGAACCTGTTGAGTCCTTCGCCTTACCTGTTTTGGAGCCTCGTGGGAGGACCTTTATTGATCGCCGGATGGCGGGTAACCCCCCTTTACAGCGTTGCCATGCTGGTGGGGTTTTATGCGCTCCTCATCGGCAGTATGGCAGTGGGAGTCATATTGATGGGAACGACCGGGCGATTGGGACCTAAATTCAACCGGGCATTACTTGGGATTTCTGCTCTGGCGCTTTTGGGGTTGGGGATATATCAGACCTTTTTAGGACTAATGGGGTTATTGAATTAAAGCGGATTCAAGATTATACTTTTTCTCAAGAATTCGCCATCCAAATCCTATCAGAAAGGAGGTTACTATGAACATAATTGTGTTCCTGATCGTCGGATTGGTAGCCGGCTGGCTGGCTGGCGTAATCATGAAAAGCAGGTACGGCTTGATCGGAGACCTCATCGTCGGCGTGATCGGTGCTTTCCTGGGCGGCTGGCTGTTCGGTCTTCTCGGCGTCAGCCTGGGAGGTGGTCTCCTCGGCGCGTTCCTCACAGCCTTGATCGGAGCGATAGTGCTGCTGTTCCTCATCCGCCTGATCTTCGGGCGCAGTCGGTAGGGAATTCTGAACCGAATATTGAGCCTGGCCAACCGGCCAGGCTCTTTTATTGAAGACTGGCCTTCGGACAGGAGTCCGGACATTTTTAAAGAACTGGCACAAAAATGGCCCGGCGGACGTTCTTTGACCGCCGGGCCATTTTTTGCCGTTCAATACCCCTCTCCCGCAGGCATTGAGCCATGGGTTCCGTCCCTGTTCGGGATCGCGTGGTATGCCGTAGGCTAAGGGGCAGGGGATAGGGCCGGGATTTCTCCATCCATTTCTTGAAAAAAGCCAATTTTTTGAAAAAATAAAGCCATGACAGCCGTGATCCAGGCATTCTTACGTAAATACCTGAATTCATATCTGAACTACAGTGAAGGATATTGTCGTAAGAATAAGATGAACCTATAATGGTATTTGTATAGTCACTTTCACCCAAGGAGGAGAGAACATGCCCACCGAATCTGCACAACAAGCGCTCAACATCTTACGGCAGGGAAGCCAGACCTTCCAGTGGTACGTCATCCCGCTGCTGGCCTTTGTCTTTTACGCCTATACGGTCGAAGCCGAGAAACGCAACTGGAACCTGGTGCTGGCCGGGCTGGCATTCTGGGGGATGGACTGGTTCAACGAGATCTGGAATGGGTTGGTTTTCCACTTCACGAATTACGCACCGGTGTGGGGCGCGCCGGGGAAAACGGCTTTCCTCATCCTGATCGGCTTGAATATCGAGATCTGTTTTATGTTCGCCGTCTCGGGTCTCATCTGGACCAAGATGCTGCTGCCGGATAAGAGAGTCAAAATCCTGGGCATCCCCAACCGGATATTCATTGCCGTAGCAGGGGCAGTTTTCTGTGTCATTGTGGAATACGTGCTTAATGCCGCCGGCGCGCTGACATGGGAATATGCATGGTGGGGCCGCAGCGCTCCCTGGCTGATCTTTCTGTTCGGCTACCTGACCTTCTTCATTGCAGCTTTCTGGGTCTTCGACATGAAATCCATGAAAAGCAAGCTGGCAACAGTAGGGAGTATCTGGGCAGTGGATATCCTGGCGTTAATTCTTTTCATTCCGGTGTTAAACTGGATATAGAACCAAAGAAAACAGCAGGGTGTTTGTGGCGGTGACTTGACTGCGTACGTTGCTGCCAGGAAGGTGAGTTTATGTCTTCGTTAGAGGCGGTCAACCTCAGCCATTCCTACGGTACATTCCAGGCATTGGCGCCTACAGATCTGTCGATCAACGGGGGTGAGATCATTGTTTTGGAAGGGCCAAACGGATCCGGCAAAACCACATTGATGCTCTGCTTGAGCGGATTGATGCGCCCTACCACGGGTGAAATCCGGGTTGACGGGCATGATTTATTCGCAGACGAAGCGCAGGCCATGCGCGGGTTGGCTTTTGCGCCGGATGTGCCCCGTTTTTACCTGGAAATGACCGCCTGGGAACATTTGCGGTTTATTGCCTTGGCACATGGAGTGAGGAGAAGGTTTTGAAGATCGGGCTGAGGCACTACTGAAGGAATTTGGATTGTGGGAAGCCCGCAATTTGCTCCCGTATCATTACTCACGGGGAATGAGTCTTAAATTGGGATTGGTTTTTGCGCTTATCCGGCCGTATAAAATCCTCCTATTGGATGAGCCTACATCAGCCTTAGATGCCGGGAGTCGAAAGCAACTGGTGCGACATTTGTCAGAAGCGCGGACTAGTGGGGCAAGCGCTTTGCTCACTACTCATGACCCTAATATGAAGTCCGGACTGGCAGATCAGGTCTACTTTATGGATGGAGGTCATCTCCATGCGGCCTGAGAACATCAATCCCGTATGGATGCTTTTTCAACGCCGGATAAGCTCACAAATTGCTTACTGGTTATCCGTATTAGGATATAACGTTCACGACCATTCCACCACCAACCGCATTTACCTGTTCTATTTTTGCGGCTTCTGGCTTGTCTGGATCCTGGCAATGTTCTTTCTGCTTGGCTACACAGTGGCAGGGAATTTAAATGGTTTTAAGGGAACCTCGCTTTTCCAACTGAGCGTTTTGTCATATAACTATGCCTTGATGATGTGGGTCGTCATCAACCTATGGAGAGTGACAAGGCGCAGTCCTTTTTCCTTCAGTGAGGAGGATGCTTATCTGCTTTGCCGGACTCCTGTGAGCCGTAGGGAGGTAGGCCTGATCAGTTTTTTCCTGGGTTGGGGACAGACATTTATCTTCTTTGGTGCTGCTGCAATCATCATAGCATTTGCACTGGTCGAATCAAACCCACATCCAGGCTTGATCCTGTTAAGGATGGTGGGATATTTTGGCGCCGGTTTGCGCGCTTTAGGCATTATTCTTCCTTTGCATATGGGTCTTCAGGCAGCGTTATGGGGAATCGGCGCCTGGCGTCTAAAATGCAAACCTGGTCAGCACAAGCAAATACAGTCCGGGCTGCGAATGACCGCTCCGGTGCTTCTCCTGCTCTTGATAATCAGCTTGCTTATCCCCGGCCTAAATTCAGCACTCCTTTCTCCATTGATCCTCCCCCTCCAGGCCGCCTTTGGTGGAGGCATAGCTGAATTATCATGGCCGGAGGGTTTTGGTCTAAGCCTGCTCTATTTGACAGCAGGTTTTCTTCTGTTACTTTTCTTTGTCAATAAAATCAACCTGAGCCGGGCAGCAGAAGAGACCAGACTTTTCACGGCTGTCCAGGAGGCGCGCTCGTTTTGGTCGTTCGATCTGGCGGATGCCCTAATTCAGCGCCAACGCCTTGCGGCAACAGCTTCGCCGGCGAGGCTGCCGGCGCGATCAGGGAGCTGGATGCTGGTCTGGAAAGATGCCGTACAATCGATGCGATCCCTTCGGTTGGGCCTTATCATAAATTGGGCCTTGGTAATCGGCTGGGGCCTGGGGATGTTTATCGGCCCAAATTGGGGAGTACAAATGCTGGCGTGTGGTTTTTGGGCGATCAAAATGGGTGATCTGGCCACGCAACGCCTGCGAAATGATCTGGCAAGATGGTGGTTACTGCGATCTTTACCTATACGAAGTTCAAACGTGGTGAAAGCTGAGATCGGATTATCCACTCTGGTTGGGACTTTTTTAAGCTGGATGGCTCTGGCGATAAGTAACAAGCCTTTCCCCCTCTATTTGTTTGCAGGCGCTCTGCTAATTTTCATGACAGTAAATTCAGCACTGGCGAGCGCTCATGACATCCTGCGTAGATCGGAAGCAAGGATCCTACTTTCACCGAGTATTGCCGAAGAGAACGTGCCTCACCAAAGCATTGAAGGAATTATCCGCACTGTACTAACCACCCTGATACCCTTCGGGGGATTGATCTGGTTTTTTGCCCACCCAGACCAGATAATGGTCGGGGGCATTGCTTTGATGATTGCCGCCACCATCACCATGTTCAAATTACGGACTGTTCCAGCCGCCTTCCGCTGGATTGAGTGAACCCCCCTAACAATCTCCCTTTTCCACGCATAATTCTAAGGTAAATAAGTGTTCAGGGGACCGCTCGGATCGATGATGGTTTTTAGCTCAACAAACGGAATGGTCACCAATTGCGGCCCGGCAGCATAGGCTGCCACCTGGTACTCATCGAAGGTGATCAATAATCCATCGGGAGTGACGTTCCAGTTGCTGTAATTGTCCGGAGTGGGTTGGGCTCCACTTGAAAATGTATCGAAATCTATGTTACGAGTCTTCAATTGAGCGATGCAGTAATTTGCGATCATATCCAGGTAGTTGCTCCCGGGGAGGAAAAGCTGGTCCAGAGTTAGGTCAACTCCGGCTTCCAGGTCGTAGTTGATCACGCGGGTATGGGTGGTAGGATGGGCTCCGCCTTCGATATAGATATAAATGTCAAATTTCAGGCTGAATAGGTTGCCCGGTGTAGATAAAAGTGTGTACTTCTGGTCGTAGGCACTGCCGGGAGAACCAGGAATTGGTGAGGCCATGCGGGCATTATCCTTGAATTTGGCAATTTCCTCCTGGGTAAGCTGGGCCATATCATTATTGAATTTTGTCACCCGCTCATCATCGCTGCCTTGAAGGTTGGGGATCTGAGCGTTGACTGTATACGCCGGGTCCTGGTTGGTTTCGCTCATGGGGACGGAAACCAGGGTCACTGACTGGTAAAGCGGGGGCGGCGGTTGAGTGGGGGGACTGGTGGGGGTGGGTGGAATATTAGGTGTGGAGGTGGGTGCCACAGCTGTGGGGCTGATACCACATGCGAGGATTGCAGCCAGGAGGGAACTGGATGCGAAGAAAAGGCATAATTTTCGAATCGGTGATCTCATCGGGAACTCCATAGGAATGCAGGCTGCGGCCTGCATTTTAAATCAATGATTGCCGGAGGATTTACCCAGCAGCCTATCCTTGCGGCGGGTCAATTCCTCCATCCAGTGGTTATATTCATAGCGGGGGATATCGAGGGTTCCGACCAGCTCCACGGCACTGATAGTCCACCTAAGCGCCTCGACATAGTCGCGGCGCTGGTGTTCGTGATATTTAGCCAATTCCACATGAGCGTAAACGTGGCCATTGCCGGCAGCACGTTCCCATAAATGGACGGCCGTCTCCAGGTCGCCTCTGCGCTTCTGCAAGCGGGAAAGACGCTGGATGGCCAGCCAAAAATCGGCCTCGGGCAGTTCCATTTCCAGGCCATGTTCAAACAGCTGCGCTGCCCGTTCCCAACGGCCCAGATCCTCATATAACTTCGCCAGCGCGATCACATCCAGGCCATGTTCGACCATTTCACTGAAGGGATCTTCCAGCATTTCCGCCACATGCGTGAGCAAGGCTGCCATGGCGACCACATCCATGGCGTTGTGATAGAAAACTCCTTTAAGCGGGCGGGCGTCACCGGAACGCAAGTAGTCAAAATAGAGATAGGGGATCTCATAACCGGGTACTTCGTCAATTGTACGAGGCGCCGCCAGGACATTCTCTTCAAGATACTTGAGAGCCCGACTGGGCAGGCGGTCACGCCAGAGCCGGCGGGCCAGTGGAAGCAAGTCCAGGTGGGCATAACCACTAAACGGACAGGGGATGTTATGCAGCGAGTAACGAGTAACTAAAAGTGGGGCGTCGAAGCCCTTGCCATTGAAAGTGACTAGAGCCTGGCAAGGGGCCAGAAAATCGGCCAAATTCTCCAGCAAAGCTGCTTCTTCAGCCGGGTCGCGCATAAAGAATTGCTGAAGGCGGAATTCCATGGGCGGTACAGCTGTGGAGTCGATCTTCTCATCCTGCTCCGAACCGGAATCCTTTGGAAAGAAACGCCCCACCCCAACCAGAAATGCGTATGTGCCTGTGCCCCCGGCAAGGCCGCTTGTTTCAGTATCCAAAAAGGCATATGCTTCAAGCGGAAGGTCCAGGAAACGCGGCTCGTGTGCCCAGTCCGACAGCGCTTCGAAGGGGACCCCGGGACGGATGGCAGCTTGCCCATGGCGGTAGTCAGCTTCGAAAGTCTGCTCAGCCACAAAGGTTTCGCCGGCACGGGTGGACCGATAGGTGCCGGAGACGACCGCCTCAATCTCATGCTGTTTTTCCGGCGCGGCCTTTGTTATTTCGGCGGTGCCAACCTTAACCCCGAGGGACTTGAGCTTATCAGAAAGTGAAGGCATGACGGCTATTGTAACGCAAGGATGAGATTATGATGCTAGAATCTGATGAGAAGATAATGATCAGATAAATACTTTCTCAAGGAGATCCCATTACAAAGCAGCTTTCGACAAAATTCCTGCCGGTGTGGGTGAAATTGGCGTATGGAACGGGCGACTGGAGCGAGGCCAGCTACGGTACCCTACGCCTGATTTTTTATGCCATTTTCCTGACCGACGTGGTCGGGTTGGATCCGCGGCTGGCTTCCGTCGCTGCGCTGATCGGGATTGTTTGGGATGCGGTCAACGACCCCCTCGTTGGCATCCTCACCGATAGGATGCGCAGCCGCTGGGGACGCCGAAGGCCATTCCTGCTATTTTTCGCCATACCATTCGGGGCAAGTTTCCTGCTGCTCTGGTGGGCTCCGCCCTGGCATAGCCAGATTGCCCTGGCAGTAACGATCACACTCGCCTTTATGATTAGCGACACCTTCGAGACCCTTTGCGGAGTACCATTTGCCTCCCTGCTA
The DNA here is from genome assembly GCA_963831885.1 of uncultured Chloroflexia bacterium. Taxonomy (GTDB): domain Bacteria; phylum Chloroflexota; class Anaerolineae; order Anaerolineales; family Villigracilaceae; genus UBA877. The sequence continues at coordinate 521,139 of CAWHSJ010000012.1, forward strand.
CCAGAGTTGACACCTGACTATGATGAGCGTACCACCCTGACCAGTTACCGGATTTTCTTCAACTTACTGGCATCGCTGGTAACCGCCGTAGCGGCACCTGCCATCATCGATGCGACCCTGGCAGCCGGCCTGACACAACAACAAGGCTATCTACTCGTGGCAGCCATCTTCGGCGGCGTGGCCACAATCCCTTACCTGCTTATCTTTGCCGTGGTGCATGAGCGTTATGACGCCATAGACAGGCCGCAAGAAACTGTGACCTTCCTGCAGACAGTTCGAACCGCCTGGGGAAACATTCCCTTCCGTTTTGCTACGGTCATTTACATGTTGAACTGGGTCACTTTCGACCTGGTGGCATTGATCCTGCCCTTTTACTTGCTTTATTGGATCAGTCGCGGGAATATGCTCACCTCGGTAAATCTGGCCGGCATCCCCCTTCCTCTGGAATCAGCTGTGTTCGCGCTACTGCTGGTTACGGCAACTGTCGTCTTGCCCTTCTGGTCCTGGCTAGCCCACCGGCTTGGCAAACACATCGCTTATATCATCGGAATGGTCTTCTGGGCCGGCGTACAGATCGGGATTTTCATGGTCAGGCCGGGACAAATCACATTAATTCTGTGGATGGCGTTCCTGGCCGGATTGAGTGTCTCGGCTGCACACGTGCTGCCGGATGCAATGTTCCCGGATGTGATCGAATGGGACGAACTGCGCACTGGCCGCCGCCAGGAGGGGATCTACTACGGCGTCAAGAACTTCGTGCGCAAGCTGACCGGAGCCTTTGCGACCTTTATCGCCCTGCAAGTGCTGGGCTGGTTCGGCTACCAGACCCCGCCCGAGGGCGTGACGACCTTCTCGCAGTCACCCGTCACCCTGACAGCCATCCGGGTATTAATTGGTCCTGTTGGAGCAGTTCTTTTATTTTCAGCAGTTATCACCACCTGGTTCTATCCTTTGACGCGCGAAAGGCACGCCAAGATCAGAAGGCTGCTACTCCACCGCGAGGAGCGAACCAACCAAAAATTGTAACCCAAAAGAACAATCAGAGACACCTGATAATTTTCCCATCAAAATTAATTCATGCTGTTGACAAAAAAGGAATTCCTTACTATACTGTGAAAGCGCTTTCAGAAAACGTTTTCACAAGATCTCAATCATGTCTTTCCCAAGAGCGACCATCTCCGACGTAGCCAGGCAAGCGCGAGTATCCATCTCCACGGTGAGCCGCGTGTTAAATGACACGGTCCCCGTAGGCGCTGAAATAGCCGAACGGGTAAGAAACGCCATGGCTGACTTGAACTATATTCCGCGTGCGGCTGCCCGTACCCTCGCCAGCCGGCGTACGAATACCATCGGACTGGTACTGCCGGACATCGGTGGTGAATTCTATACACCACTTTTGCGCGGTATCGAGGCGGTTTCCAGTGAAGCGGGGTTTGATTTGCTGATCCATTCGACCCAGGCATTCCGGTCAGGCGTTGCACCGCGGCGCCCGCTTGGTGAACATAACACTGATGGCTTGCTGGTCTTTACGGAAGGGGTTGATAACGCAGAATTAACCCGTTTGAATCAAATCGATTTTCCTGTGGTTCTGCTCCACCGGTCTCCACCAAACGGATTAAACATTCCGTCTATCACCATCGAGAATCGCACCGGCGCGCAAAGGATTGTCGAACATCTTATCGATGTACATGGCTGCCGGAGAATAATCTGCCTGCGAGGGCCAAAGGACAACGAGGATTCACAGGAACGTGAAAAGGGATATCGCCAGGCACTTAAGAGCCACGGAATTCCATTCGATCCAAGTCTGGTGGCAACCGGCGGCTTCGATCCCGACCAGGCATGCACAGCCATAAAGGAATTGATCACCCAAGGCATGGAATTCGAGGCTATTTTTACCGGGGATGATGATAATGCAGTTGGAGTCATCCAGGCGTTGCGAGAGGCCGGTCGGAAGATCCCCCAGGATGCGGCTGTGGCCGGTTTCGACGATTCGCTTTTCGCCCGCATCCTCACCCCCCCATTGACCACTGTACGTGCCCCCATCGAACAGGTCGGACGCGAAGGCGCCCGCCAACTCGTCCGGTTGATCCGCGGCGAGCAAGCAGAGGTGAAGCTGACTTTGCCCGTTGAATTGGTGATACGCCAGTCCTGCGGATGCAAGCCCTAATAAATATAAGAGGAGAAATTAATGACCCTTCCAACCAAAATTGTCGTGATCGGTGCGGGCAGCGCTTCCTTCGGTGAAAACACCCTTTCCGCCTTGATGCGGTCCAAGAAGTTGCGCGGCTCCACACTGGCCCTGGTGGATCGAAATGAAGCCACCCTTGATATCGTCAAACGCCTGGCCGTACGGTTCAATTCTGAATGGGAGGCGGGATTTTCCATTGAGGCCCACACCCATCATGAGACGGCCCTGGAGGGAGCGGCATTTGTTGTCTCAGCCATAGAGGTAGGAGCGCGCGAGAGTCTTTGGAAAATGGATTTCGAGATCCCGCTCAAGTATGGGGTCCGGCAGCCTTACGCAGAGAACGGCGGCCCGGGTGGATTTGCTCATGCAGCTCGTAATATCGGTCCGGTAATGCAGATCGCGCAGGACATGGAAAAAATCTGCCCGCAGGCATGGTTCATCAATTTCACCAACCCTATGATCCGCATTTGCGATACGGTCAACCGCCATAGCAAGATTAAGGCTGTGGGTCTATGCCACCAGATCTACGCAGGATACACAATGGTCGGTATCGCCCTTGGGAAAGACCTGGGAATTACGGTCCCGCAGGGCATCTCCGGCATGCAGGCAGATATTTCAGTGGCCCCCCTCCACGAACAGGTTAAAGCCCAGATCGTGCCACGGGTGGATATCCGCGCAGCCGGGTTGAACCATTTCTCCTGGATCCTGTCCATTCGTGACCGCCAGACCGGTGAAGATCTCTATCCTCTTTTCCGGAAACGCTTCTTCGAACTGGATCCAGCGTTTGAGCCGTTGACAAGACGTGTCTTCGAGGCCTTTGGCTTGTTCCCTGTTCCTGGGGATACACACTTATGTGAATACCTTCCATGGGTCTCAGATCCTTTGACGAAACCGTGGGATAAGTACAATTTACGGCTGTACGATTGGGACATGAATGCGGCGGTACGTGAATTCCAACATGTACGGCTAAAAAGCATGGCCGATGGAGAGATGACCATCGAGGGGTTAATGGAAACCGACTCAGAAGGCGCACTTGAGATGATCGAGAACGTTGCCGGGGCAGGTACACATTATCACCTGGCCGCCAACCTGCCCAACAATGGTCAAATTACCAATTTACCCATCGGGGCAACGGTCGAGACACCGGTCATGGTGGATGGCGCGGGAATCCACCCTGTCCACATGGGTAAATTCCCCGAACCGGTGGCAGAACTGTTGAGGCGGGAAACAGCCGTAGCCCAATTGTGTGTGGACGCAGCTGTGGAAGGCGACCGGCAAAAGGCATTGCAATGTTTACTTCTGGACCCGGTTGTAAACGACATCGAACAGGCTAAAGAGATCCTGGATGATTATCTCTGCAGCTATAAAGAATATTTACCGCAGTTTTGGAACGACTGAAGTTGCTCCTACGAGTGCATATGAAAGGGAACGGATTATGAAAATAGCAGTGATCGGAGGCGGTTCGACCTATACGCCTGAACTGGTAAATGGATTCCTGGACCGGATCAAGACCTTGCCCCTGACGGAACTGTGGTTGGAGGACATTGACGCTGAAAGGCTTGAGATCGTTGGTGGTTTCGCCCAGCGGATGGTGGCGGCCAAAGGGAATCCCTTCAAAGTGGTGCTGACCACCGACCAACGGGCAGCCGTGAAAGGCGCCGCATACGTCACCACGCAAATCCGGGTGGGTCACATGCCAGCGCGGGTAGCAGACGAATACCTGGGCAAACGCCATGGCCTGATCGGTCAGGAAACGACCGGCATCGGCGGCATGGCCAAAGCCATGCGGACCATCCCGGTGCTCTTGAAGCTCGCCAAGGATATGCAAGAGTTGGCCCCTGGCGCGATTCTGGTGAACTTCACCAATCCCTCCGGGCTGGTTACCGAGGCGCTTCAACGATACGCACCAGGCGTACCCTCCGTGGGAGTTTGTAACGCGCCGATTGGAATGAAGATACGTATTGTACAAGAGCTGGAAAAATCCAGTGGTAAGAAGATCGCCCTGGAACAAGCAGATCTGAATACACTCGGCTTGAACCATCTTTCCTGGCATCGTGGTTTTACTGTAGATGGAGAGGACGTATGGCCGCAGGTATTGTCCGCCACCATTGCAGAACTCAAAACTGAAAAAGAACCTGAATGGGACCCGCGTCTGGTCGAGTCGTTGAAAATGATCCCGAACTATTACCTGCAGTATTACTATGATACGTCCCACAAAGCCGGCTTACAGGAGAAATGGCCGCCTTCTCGGGGCGAAGAAGTCATCGAGATCGAGAAGGGCTTGCTCAAGCAATACGCCGATCCCAACCTGCACGAACCCCCAGCCGATCTGATGCTGCGCGGCGGGGCATACTACTCCACCGTCGCCACGCAGCTGCTGAACGCTCATTTCAACGATATGGGTGAGATTCACGTGGTCAACGTACGCCACAATGGAGCTGTCCCGGGTTGGCCGGCCGATTGGGTGTTGGAAATGCCCGCCAGAGTGGATAAGAAAGGCATCCACCCGCTGCCGGCTGAACCCCTGCCCCCGGCTTGCTTCGGGCTGCTGGCGCACGTTAAGGCTTACGAGCTATTGACTGTTGAAGCGGCAGTGCATGGTGACCGCGAAGCAGCCTACCAGGCTCTACTGGTCCATCCGCTGGGCCCCAAGGCGGACCAGGTCCAGGCTGTCCTGGATGATTTATTGAAAACCAATAAAGCCTTCCTGCCCCAATTCGACTAGGTCAATCCCATGCGCCTGGCGGTTCTCGCAGATATTCATGGAAACCTGCCTGCGTTGGAGGCAGTCCTGAGGGATCTCCGGCAATTCCATCTTGATGGCATGATCGTGGCCGGTGATATGGTTGCCGGTCCGAATTCGGTGGAAGTTCTCCGCCAGCTACAGGAACTGGACGCCTGGATGGTGCGGGGCAATAATGAAAATTACCTTCTCCGTTTCGACTCGGGCAATGCGCCCGGCTGGTGGTTTACAGCCCACCAATGGGCTTTCATTCGCTGGGTGTATCAGCATACGGATGAGCACACCCGGCTTATCATCCGGGCGTTGCCAGAACAACGGGTGATCTCGCTAAAAGGGAAGGATCCCATCCGGGTGGTGCATGGTTCACCACGCGATCCAAACGAACATTTATACCCGGGCTACGAAGGCTATGCACTCGAAACCGCACTGGAGCAGACCTCTGAACCGGTCCTGGTATGCGGCCATACACACATCCCCTGGCAGGAAAGAAAAAATGGATGCCTGGTGTTCAATCCTGGAGCAGTAAGCGGCCCACTCAACGGCCATACCGGAGCGCAATATGCCGTTGTGGAATGGCAAGTGGACCGCTGGGAATTGGATCTTCGTTCCGTGGATTACGATCTTGCCCTGGTACGGAAGGCTTTCCAGGAAACCGGACTGCTGGAAGAAGCTGGTGCCTTTGCCAGAGCGTATTTACTGGATATCCAGAATGGTACGAACATCACGATGAAATTTTTATCATATGCTTACGCATGCGCCGCCCAGGCAGGGCACCGGAGGTGCGAATATGTTCCTGATGAAGTATGGGAGCGGGCTGTGGAGACTTTCGACTGGGACGAAGATATCACAACATAATATTGAAGAATAAGGCTAAATCCGTTACGACAATATTATATGAAGGAGCAACGATGCAACCAAATCCAATTCTTAAGAAAATGGGCTTTTCTGACACAGACCGATTGGTGATCCTCCATACCGATGACATCGGCATGTGCCAGGCTTCCGTGGCGGCTTTCATCGACCTATGGGAGGCGGAGGCAATCTCCTCAGGAGCGATTATGATGCCCTGCCCGTGGGCGAAAGAGGCGGCAAATTATTGCAAGGGGCACCCAGGCGTGGACATGGGGGTCCATGCCACCATCACGGCCGAGTGGGAAAACTACCGCTGGTCTCCGCTTTCTACATGCGACATATCCAGCGGCCTGATGGATGAGGATGGTTTCATGTGGCGGTCATCGCAGGAAACACAGGCGCATGCCTCACCGGACGCAGTCATGGTGGAAGCCAGCCTGCAGGTACAAAAAGCATTGGAATGGGGAGTGGACGTTACCCATGTGGATAGCCACATGGGCACGATCATCCATCCAATCTTTATCCAGGCGTACCTACAGGCTGCCAGTCAGGCGCATGTACCGGTCATGTTACCGCGCACTGATGCCTCCGGTTTCTCACATATGGGCATGGACCCCGAAACTGCCGCCGGCTTTGCCGCGTTTATTTCACAATTGGAAGAGCGAGGTATGCCGTTCATGGATGGGATGGCAATGATGCCACTCGACCAGCCGGAAGGACAGCTCGACATTGCCAAAAAAATGTTGAGTGAAATTCCAGTGGGCGTGACCCATTTTCTATTTCATCCATCCATCGATACGCCCGAATTGCGCGCCATCGCCCCGGACTGGCCCAGCCGGGTGGCTAATTACCACACGTTCATGAACCCAGAGATAAAGAAGTTCATCAAGAACGAGGGCATCCATGTGATCGGGTATAGAAATCTACGGCAATTGGTACAAGCAAAATAATTGACAATGAGTAATCGACAAAAGTCCGTGGACAAATTTGGTAAGTTTTTTTTGGAGAATATGATCCATGAAATATTTCCTGGGCGTTGACGTGGGTGGGACCAAGACTCATGCATTAATTGCGGATGAGGCTGGTCAAGCCATTGGCTTTGCCACCGGTGGCCCCGGCAATTGGGAAGGCGTAGGGTATGATGGCTTGACCAGCGTCCTTCTCGATGTCACGGCACGTGCCACGCTTGGCGCCAAAATCAATATAAGCAATATCGCCGGATCGGGGATGGGGATTGGAGGCTTTGATTGGCCAAGCCAGCGTCAGGCTCACCTGGATGCCATCCACCCGATCGGTCTGCAATGCCCGCTGGAAATCGTCAACGATGCCACGCTGGGGATCCTGGCAGGCGCTTCTGAAGGCTGGGGGGTTTCGATCGTGGCTGGGACGGGTTGTAATGCCCGCGGTTGGAATAAGGAACATACGCATGAGGGAAGGGCGGTCGGCGGTAACAGCCACTGGTCAGGGGAATATGCTGGTGGCTATGATATTGCCGTCCGTGGAATGCGGGCGGTAGCATTCGAATGGCTTAAACGCGGACCCGTGACTGCTCTTACCCAGGCTTTTATCCAACACTTCCACGCCAGAGACCTGGACGATCTGGTCGAGGGAGTTTATCTGCAACGTTACCAGTTCGAACCTGCCCTGGTAATGAAGGTCTTCGAGATTGCCAGGCAAGGAGATCTGCAGGCCCTGGAGGTGATGCGCTGGGCCGGCGAAGAGCTGGGACAGATCGGCGTGGGGGTCATCAACCAATTGAGCCTCCAAAAGGATGTATTTGATGTTGTCCTGATCGGTAGTCTGCATGATGGACATCCGCTCTTGAGCCAGACTCTGAGAGAAACCATCCTGGGGACCGCTCCGCGCGCAAACCTGGTCCGGTTGACGGTTCCACCCGTAGTCGGCGGAGTTTTGCTCGGTATGGAACAGGCGGGCTTGAACGGGTACGCCATGCGTGATAAACTCATCCACACAACGAAAACACTGCTCAAAAAAGATTAATTCCTTTTTTTTTGGCCCCAGGAATTGTAGAGCGAGATAATATCTCGCTCTTTTGGATAGTCATATCATTCCAGAGTACTAGGTTCGATTATCCCAATGCAAAATCCTAATTCCATGCGCAATTTGCGTCTCATCCGCATCTATTATTTTCTGTGGATTGGCGCAGGCGGGTTCCTGTCTCCCTTTGTTACCTTGTTCTACAAGGCACGGGGGTTGACGGGTACTGAAATCGGCTTGCTAAGTACTTTCGGGGCTATTACAGGTATGCTGGCTGCGCCTGTGTGGGGACGAACGGGAGACGCTTCCCGCCACCCGCGCCGCCTGATCATGTTGGCCTTGCTCGCCTCTGCCTGTTTCGCTTTGCTCCGCGGCATCCAGAGTTTATTTTGGGCGATCTCCATTTTCATTGTACTGGATGGCCTCATCGGAAGCGGAGCCGGAAGTCTTTCCAATGTCCAGGCAGTAAATACAGTCAATGGGGAAAAACATGGATTTGGATCGATCAGGTTATGGGGATCGTTGGGTTGGGCCGTGGTCACTCCTCTGGCAGGCTGGCTGATCGAAAGGCTGGGATTATATGTCCCCTTTGCCGGTTACGCCGGTATGGTGGTGGCAGCCGTAATCGTCCTCTTTTTCGTGCGCGGAAACACCATGCCAAAGGCCGGTACAGAAAAAAACACTCGCCTGCCGGTCCGCCAGATGGTCAGGTATCTTTCGCTCAGCCGCACCATGATCGGAGTAGCGCTGGCATTCGCCACCATCTGGATCGCCACAATGGGGCGCTCCCAGTTCGAAACTCTTTACATGACTCAATTGGGGGCACGGGCCAGTCTCATCGGGATTGCCAACACGGTCAGCGCCCTCTTTGAGGTGCCGTTCATGCTCCTGGCAGACCGTCTGGTCCGCCGTTATGGATCGGGGCGGATCTTGAAGATTTCCATGCTGGCCCAGGCCGCTTCCTTCCTGCCAGTGGTAATGATCCCTTCCATTCCAAGTTTTTTCGCCTTACGAATCATGGCAAGCATTGCTTTAAGCTTTAATGTGCCTGCCTACTATAATTATCTGGTCGAAAGTGCGCCTGAAGGACAGGGCGGTACAGTGATTTCACTCTTCGATGTGACCCTGCGCAGCGGTGTCGGCCTTCTGGCTGCGCCGCTGGCTGGTTTCTTATATGATTTAGTCGGAGCCTATTGGCTTTATCCGATCGGATTGGGAGGTTGCCTAATTGCCTGGACCATCTTGCAGACAATGTCCCGCCCCGACCGGAATTGATATAACAAGAGAGTTGTCAGGCAGGAAGGCCCTGCCTGACAACTCCATTTCCATCGATTAAGATAGCTTCAATAGGGTAACTATTTTCTTCTGCTATTCTGACTGGAAGTGATTCGTAAGTGTATAGAGGATATAGTTCTGCCACAACGCCACCATGGGATCGGTAGGATAATCGTGGCTGTCGAAAGTCTGCAGGATCATCCGCCCGCCCAGACAGGAAGTGATTAATCCTTGAGATGTTTGGTCTTGGCCGGGTTGGTGGCTGGCCAGGATTTTTGCATCCGAACCGGGGCGTAATTGCATCAGGTCCCCAATATCTCCGTTCCAGGCAGGGTCTGTCAATGAGGCCGCAAATCGGGTCACTTTATTGGGCGTGTTGAAAACCGGGCTGTTCGGGTCCGACCAGTACATATCATATTTGAGGCGGTCATCACCGTAAGGTCGATACCAATCTTTTTGAACTTCCACGCCGCACTGATATAAAAGCGGAGAGATCTTACCGGCGCCAATATCATCCAGGTACCATATTTCCGTTATCAACGCCACCCCATCATCCACTTGACCCTTAATGACATCCCAGTATTCCCCGCTGACGGCTCCGCGCGCTTCTGCGGCAATAATGATCAAATCCCACTTAGTACCTGAATTAAGCTGGTCCATCAAGGTCCCTATCGCGTCTCCAACATACACGTGATGCCCGCCGATGGTTTTCATCGCTTTGGAAACGATGGTTATGTATTGGGGATAATCGATCATGTCTTCATAGAATAGAATATTTGAGGAATTAATCCTGGCCTGGATATCCATTTTCGTCGGTTCCTGCGTCGGCTCAGGCGGCGGAGGTGCAATGGTATTCACAGGCTGTACAGGTGGATTGCTCATGGCGGTTTGGGTCATGGCCATTGCCACCTGTGTGCCCACCAGACCGGTATCGGAAGTGGGAATATCCGGGAGGTTATCCTGTATAGAAGGTTTGCTCATGGCGGTTTGCGTCATCGCCATGGCGACCTGTGTATTCACCAGATCCGTGTTTGGGGCCGTACTCGTAACACTGGTGGTATTGCAGGCTAATGAGACCAGGACGACCAACATCATCATGACAACTGTTATTCGAATAGGATTTTTCATTTAGGATCTCCTCTGATTTTCCCTGATGAGAATACACACTTTTTCCACGTACAGGCTAATCCATATTAATTCGATTTTAAATTCAAATTAATATTTGAATTTTAATGAGTATACTATCCCGGTTTAGGGACTTTCGATACAACATCATATAAAATCTATGATTATTTCATATAAATCCTCACCCCCACGACTCCATCTTCGGTGATGGTGAATAGATCTTTTCCAGGTTACCGACGTTATAATTCAATCATGTCTTCAAATAATGCTAATCGAATAGAACTCCTGCGCTTACTGGCGGCTCGAATGGAGCACCTCTCGGTGGATTCCCACTGGGCCAGGCGAGCCAGCGGGCTGCGCGGTAACATCATCAAAGTGCTCGAAGAAGCTGAATCGGGGGGTGATGTTTCTGCAGACCGTTTGGACCTGCTAACAGGAGCGGCTTTCGATCTTTTAAAGTGCGCGGCCAGGGACATTCCTGATATCGAAGCCTTCCTGGAAAAAATACATCGTGGAATAATCCATTAATAATGGCTATGCGCATAGTACTCATCTTTAAATTCTTGGCCCTCTTTTTGATCATTGTATTCGCAGGATTTTTCCTTTCTGCGTGCGAATCATTGGATGGCGCTTTATTTCCCTCAGCCACAGCTGTGTTCACAACCGTTCATACCATCACGGCTTCATTTACACCTACACCCCCACCTCCTACTCCTTCGCCGTCGAAACCTCCTCCGGCAACACCTACGCCGACAGCTTTTCCTACCTTCACAGAAATCCCAACATCAATAACCATTACCTTTCGTTACATTTTTCCAGTCCAGCCTTCGGGCGCCGCCGGCTTTGCGGAAGGTACAGCCAGCCACGGTTACCCGGCCACGGATATCTTTGCCCTGGTGGGGACTCGTTTCGTTGCGGTCACTGACGGGATCGTGGATTTCGTTTCATATAAAGACACATGGGATCCGGCCACGGACGATCCAGCCGTACGGGGAGGCCTCTCCGTCGCCATGATCGGAGATGACGGGGTCCGGTATTACGGCTCACACTTATCGGCTATTGCAGATGGAATTAGGCCGGGAGTACGGGTGGTAGCTGGGCAGGTATTGGGGCTGGTCGGAAAAAGCGGTGATGCCGTCCATACCACCTCCCACGTGCACTTTGGGATTTCAAGGCCAACCACGCCGGACGATTGGAAAGCCCGTCGTGGACAGGTGGATCCCTTTCCGTTCCTGCAAGCATGGAGAGATGGACATAACATCACACCGCCTTTGCCAGTGCCCTAAAGTTTCACGGACAGACCTCCGGATTCGTCATGGTCTCGGAGGTCACTTTCCAGGAAAACAATATTGACTTTAAACCGCACGAATCCGATAATGGGATTGAATAGCAGTTATTTCGTCGCGACTCCATTTTCTAGAAAGGAGACAAGATGAATGGTTTAAATAAAATGCATGCGATGATAATGGATGCAGCGGGGAAACCCTTGCGATTAGCGGAAATCCCGGTCCCGGTGCCGGGACCCGGGCAAGTGCTGCTCAAAGTCCATGCCTGTGGAGTCTGCCATACCGATCTGCACATCCTGGATGGAGAATTAGCCCAACCCAAGCTACCCTTGATCCTTGGACATCAGATTGTCGGAACAGTTGTCGGGGGCGGCCCAGGAGCCTTACGCTTCCAACCCGGAGAGCGGGTGGGGGTCCCCTGGCTGGGTGCCACCGATGGGACCTGCCGTTATTGTAAACACGGGCAGGAAAACCTATGCGAGCATCCCACTTTCACCGGTTACAATATCGACGGGGGCTTCGCTGAATATGCACTGGCCGACCAACGTTTCTGCTTCCCCTTGCCGCCAGTTTATGGTGACGTGGAGGCCGCTCCCCTGCTCTGCGCCGGCCTCATCGGCTACCGGACTTACCGCATGGCCGGTGAGAATGTCGAGACGCTGGGCATTTACGGTTTCGGCGCAGCCGCTCACATCATTGCGCAAGTGGCCAAACATGAGGGGAAAAAAGTCTTCGCCTTCACCCGTCCCGGCGACATCGCCGCCCAGGAATTTGCCCTGCGCCTGGGCGTCGATTGGGCCGGCGACTCCACCCAGCCTTCGCCTGAAAAGTTGGATGCAGCGCTCATCTTCGCGCCGGTTGGCCCGTTGGTGGTGGCTGCTCTCAAAGCCACCCACAGCGGCGGGGTGGTTGTATGCGGTGGAATCCATATGAGTGACATTCCGTCTTTCCCTTACAACCTCTTATGGGAAGAACGAAGCCTTCGCTCGGTGGCCAATCTCACCCGCCAGGATGGCGAGGAATTCCTGGCAATAGCTCCCCAGGTGCCGGTCAAGACGGACGTGACCGTCTTCCCCCTCGAGCAAGCCGGTGTGGCCCTGGAAAGTCTTCGCGATGGGAAATTCATTGGCGCGGCCGTGCTAAAGGTTGTGTAATCAATAACGGGATTGATCCTTTTCGTTATTACGTCGCTCTTGATGGTATATTTTTGGGGAGCAGAAAGGGGTTAAATCCGGCTAGTAAAAACCATATATAGCGTACAATTAAGTTAATCATTTATATGGTGGAGGGTACCATGAACCGATCTCATCTGAATAAAATCCTGATCCTCAGCCTGACCTTTGTGCTGGCCTTTACAATAACTACTCCTGTCGCAGCCGAAGGTCTCATCACCGGCGATACCATCCCCGCGGGCATGATCTACGACCATGATGCCATTCTTATCGGGCAGAATGTGGTCATCGATGGAACGGTCAACGGGAATGTCTTCATCCTGGGTAACCAGGTAACCGTTAATGGAAAAGTGGATGGCAGCCTCATCCTTATTGGACAGAACGCAGGGATCGGAGGAACAGTTACAGGCGAAGTCTATGCCGTAGCCATGACACTCGACCTGGCCTCGCTCGCTGTAATTCAGCGGGATCTCTATGTTGCCACCGTCAGTCTGACCAGCGGAAGCGACTCCATGGTCGGGCGTGATCTTTTCGCAATTGGGTTGGATTCCGGGTTGAACGGACAGGTTGAACGTGATCTACACACCGTTATCGGACCCATTCAACTCTATAACGGTTTGATGACCCTGTTGGGCTACGATAACCTGACCATCAAGCTGCACTTCGAGACGCCAATACGATCCACAGCTCCTTCCGGAAGCTTAATCTCTCCCGGACGCCATGCAAACCAGCACTTCGCCAACCTTCGCAGGCCGGTTGCTAACTCCCCCACTCCATTCGACTGGGGAAAATGGGCGTTGAATTTATTACGCAATTGGGCAGTACTGTTCATTTTCAGCCTTCTAGCATTGTGGTGGGGACGCAAGTCCCTCGTATTATCCGGTGAAATGTTGAAAGTTCATCCCTGGCGGGCATTCGGTATAGGTTTGCTTGTACTGATAATAAGTATTGCATCGATCGGAGCAGCACTCCTGTTAGCAGTGATCATCTTTGCCATTGGTTTGGGATTAAATTCCCTGGGAGTATGGCCGGTCACGATCGCGCTGTGGGCGGGGACTTATGCGCTTCTGGCAGCAGCATTGGTAGCTCTATGGGCATTCATTGTCTATGGGACGAAAATCATCGGCTTCTATTTCATAGGAACGTGGGTTTTTGGGAAATTATTCAGTAAGAAAGCCATCTGGATGGAAATCCTGGCCTTGCTGGCCGCAAGCGTGATCTATTCACTCCTGCGCTCCATTCCGTATGTCGGTTGGATATTTGATATTTTGGTCACAGCATTTGGCGCCGGGTCTGCCTGGTTGGCCTACCGAGGGGCTATGAAAAGACAACAAACGACCGTCCTTATGGTCGAGCCTAACATGGCAGTTCTGCCCGCCGAAACGACGCCTGAACCAATAGCGGTGGAACCAGTCTCCGTGGATCCAAAACCCGTTTCGATAAAAGCAGAAACCGTCCCCGTGGAACAACCACCGAAAATGAAGCTGTCCAGGAGAAAAAGATAGCTTTTCTGACATCCCAGCAAGGAAACACATCCATGATTACCTCAAATGGGCCCTGGTTCAAAGACGAACAAGGTCGCAGCCTGCTCTTACGCGGGGTCAACCTGGGGGGCAGCAGCAAAATCCCCTTCACGCCCGACGGCTCCACCTGGAAACAGGAAGGTTTCTTTGATCACCGCAATATCTCATTTGTCGGGAGACCTTTCCCACTCGAACAAGCCGATGAACACTTCGGTCGGCTGAAGGAATGGGGGCTGACCTTCCTGCGCTTCCTGGTCACATGGGAAGCCATCGAGCACTCCGGGCCTGGGATATACGACGGGGAATATCTTGACTATTTATATCAAATAATAAAAAAGGCCGCTGAATACAACATCTCCATGTTCATCGACCCTCACCAGGATGTGTGGAGTTGTTTTTCGGGTGGAGATGGTGCGCCGGGCTGGGTCTTCGAGAAGATTGGCCTGGACCTGACCAAATTCCAAGAAACCGGTGCAGCCATCCTGCATCAAATACACGGCAACCCATTTCCGCGCATGGTGTGGCCTTCCAATGCCTCCAAATTGGCTTCAGCAACGATGTTCAGCCTTTTCTTCGCTGGGAATGACTTCGCCCCGCGGACCGAGGTGGAGGGAGAGCCGGCGCAGGAATATCTCCAACGTCATTACATCGCCGCGATCCAACAGGTGGCAGCACGGTTGAAGGACCTCCCCAATGTCATTGGTTATGACAGCTCTGAACGAACCTTCCGCAGGCTGGATCGGTGTACCTGACCTGGGTCAATTCCCCGGCCAGGTCAAAATTGGAGCCAGCCCAACACCCTTCCAGTCCATGCTGCTCGGCACGGGGTTCTCGCAGGAGGTCGGCGTGTGGGAGTTGCGCCCAAGCGGAACCAGATTGGTGGATAAAAAGATACTCAATGCAGCCAGGCAATCTGCCTGGCTACCGGGAAGGGAATGTGTTTGGAAGGCCAACGGCGTGTGGGATGTTGATTCATCTGGCGCACCGCGCCTACTTAAACCGGATTATTTTTACCGCGTAAAGGGTCGCCCGGTTGACTTCGAACAGGATTACATGCGACCATTCGTGAACCGCTATGCCGCGGCCATCCGGGAGGTAGCCCCGCAGACCTTGATATTCGTCGACACCGGTCTCGAACTGAACTCACCCACCTGGGGCGAAGGAGACACTTCCGGGATTGTTTTTGCTCCGCACTGGTATGACGGCCTGGTGGTGTTCATGAAAGATTTTCAATCCTGGATGGGGGTCAACGTCAGCCTGGGCAAGTTGGTGCTGGGGGCAGGACGGATCCGTCGTTCCTACTACCAGCAGTTGGAACGCTTCAAGGAAGCAGCCCGGGAAAAACTGGGCGATGTACCGACCTTGATCGGCGAGACGGGCATCCCTTTTGATTTGCAGAAGAAAAAGGCATACAGAACTGGAAACTTCAAGATACAAATTCAAGCCATGGATCGCAGCTTAAAGACCATGGACGATGCAATGTTAAATTACACCATCTGGAATTACACCGCCGATAACACGAATGTCCACGGCGATCAATGGAATGGAGAAGACTTGTCCATCTTCAGCCGTGACCAGCAGAGGAGCCCCGCCGACCTGAACTCAGGCGGGCGGGCCCTGGAAGCAATCGTCCGCCCTTACGCTCGCGCCACTGCCGGGGAACCGCTGCGGATGAGCTTTGACATCCGCAAGAAAGTATTTGAGTTCGAGTTTCGCCATGACCCCAAGGTGGATGGGACAACTGAGTTATTCATCCCCAATTTTCAATATCCGAATGGCTATAAGGTTACAGTTTCGGATGGTACATTCGAAAGTGATTTTGGAAGCCAAATATTGACTTACAAGCACACCAATCGGCGTAATAACCACAAGATAACCGTCAAGAAAGCCTGATAACAGGTGGGATTAAAAAATAGAGTAAGGCGAAAAAGTATCTCGTCTTACTCTATTAATAAATTATTCTAGCGTAATATCTGCTTTCAGGGTTTCTGATAGACCCGCACATAATCCACAAGCAGTTGCTGCGGGAAGACGGTGGTCGAATCGGGATATCCCGGCCAGCCTCCGCCGACTGCCAGATTCAAGATAATGAAGAAGTTGTGGTCATAAACCCATTGTGTCCCTGCCGGAATCTGTGCCGGTGTCACCTTAAAGACCTCCTGATCGTCTATAAACCAGCGGATCTCGTTTTCCTGCCATTCTATGGCATAAACATGAAAATCATTCTTAAGAGAATCGACCGAGAGGGCAATATGAGATCCGACATTCTTGCCGCCCGAGTACCCCGGTCCATGTACGGTCTGGTAAACGGTATCCGGAGTTTTCCCGATAAATTCCATGATGTCGATCTCTCCGCCCAAAGGCCAGGAGGCATTACTGCCCAGCATCCAAAAAGCCGGCCAGATGCCCTGTCCGTAGGGCAGCTTCAGGCGCGCCTCGATCCGTCCATAGGTGAATTCCTGCAGCCCGCGTGAATTCAAGCGGGCGGAAGTATAGTTGAGGCCTTCATATTTTTCCTGGAGGGCTTCGATCACCAGCATGCCGTTTTCAACCCGGGCATTTTCAGGGCGGTCGGTGTAATACTCCATTTCCACATTACCCCAGCCGCTCCCGCCCTTGTCGAATTTCCAATTCTTTGGATCGATGGCCGCGCCGTTAAATTCATCCGACCAAACCAAATTCCAACCAGTGGAGTCCCAACCATATGTAGGCGAGGGAGCCAGCGTTGGTGATGGCATCGGTGTGGGTGGGACGGTAGGGGTCGGCGTTGGCTGTGGGGTTGGGGAAGCGCAGGCGGCCAAGAAGAGAATCCCTGCCAGAATAAGAGAGACCATCCGTTTCATCAAAAAGTCCTCCTTACATAAGATCATCAGGATATGTTTGCTATCAGAATGGAAATTCCCAACAGTATTTTATCATGTGTTCTTTTTGAGAATCTTCCTCATAAAATGTCCGAGGTAACCTTCCCATCTCCATCCCAACGGCTATAGGCGGTATTCTCAATGCCCATGCAGAGCAGAAGTCGTCCGGCCAGGTCCGTCAGGATCTCGTCCAAAGTCTGGTGACCGGCATAGAAAGTCGGCACGACCGGAAAGATCACCGCACCGGCTTCAGCTGCCTGTTGCATCAAGTGCAGGTGGCCACGGTGAAGAGGTGCCTCACGCAGGGCTATTATGAGCTTACGGCCCTCCTTGAGGCATACATCGGCTGCCCGGACGATCAGGTCGCCTGAGTAGGAATTGGCAATCCCCGACAATGTTTTGACAGAGCAGGGCACCACCAGCATGCCTTGGGTCACAAAGGATCCCGAGGCAAGGCGCGCACTGGTCTGCATGGGTTCATAGCTGAAATTAGCGAGGGCCTTTACGTCAGCCACGCTCCAGCCTGTCTCGGTCGGAATCGTTTGGCTGGCAGCCGCGCTGATGATGAGGTGAGTTTCAACCCCGCTTCTACGCAATAATTCCAGTGTGCGTATTCCAAGAGCTGCCCCACTGGCTCCCGTGATCGCCAGGATAACCCGTTTCCTTAATCGACTCATAATACCTCCACCATTCCGGTTTCCCCGTCCACCCTCACCTTCATCCCATTAGTGAGTTGATCGAGTGGCACATGGTCTACGCAAGGGATGTCAGAAATAATACAACCGACGGCCGTGATCGTTTCAGCCTCGGCATTCACGATCGCAATTGGAGCATTGCCGCCCTTCTTTAGGCGGTAAAGAGTGTAGGACCCGACCGTGGAACCTTTTCCGCTGGGAAAGACCAGTACCTTTCCGCGGATGCACTGCCCTTCCAGGGTATGCCCTTTTTCCACGACCACGCCAGTGAGCGGGTCCACGCCGCCAAAAAAAGAGATGCCCATGTCAGTCACCAGCGTTTCCCCCACCGCGAGGCCGGGTGAGATCTTCCGTCCATGCAAGATCATTTCAATGCCTCCAGGATGACTTCATCGAATGGCAGAAAGCGGGTCTTGAACCCGTGTTTGGAGGCGGCATAATAACATGCCTTGGCACTATCAGTGGCCATCACCTTGAAAAAATCTTTAATGGGGGCAACGACACAACAGGTATCCGCCGCGACCACTCCACCGGCGGCCTCGATGACAGCCGTATAGCCCATCTGGTCGGCAATATGCTTGGTAGGTCGCGCAGTGGTGATCCAGAGCGTTTTGGAGACTTTCTTCCCCTTCAATTTTTCAGCCACGCGGGCAAGCTCATCCAGTGATAAGTGCGGGCAGCCAAGACTGACGAAATCCACCTCATCTGAAGAAATCGGTTCCATGAGCGAACGAATGGATTCCTCTAAATTATCTCGGGTGATCGCCAGAGTGTCGTCCGGCATCGAATACAGCATGCTCTCGGGTGTAATTCCTTCCATATGAAAGAGAGCCAGGCCTCCATACGTGGCAAGACTCGCGCAGAAAGATTTGAGCTCATCCACGCTCGCATAGGAAATACCGCGAAGGAGAGGAATGGCTTTTACTTTACGGGCTTCCATTAACCGGCCGAGCGAAATGCCCAAAGCCCCGAAATCACGTGTGCCTTGCAATTTCGCCACCACCCTGACGGTCAAGGAAGGGCGGCGGTTTTCGCTCAGGTGCATGCCGTAATTGGGCGTTTTTCCTGTGAGTGCGGCAGCAAGTGCACTTGGCCCGCCTTCGCGATTTGTGCGCGCCCCCAGGACCGAGTTGGCATAGCATACGGCGCTGCTTTCAGCCCAGGCGATGTGCTCGCCAAAATGGGGCACGTTGCCGAAGAAATAAGGCGTGCAGGAACAAGTCGGCACAACACCCATACTGGTATAAGCGGCAATTACGCGGGCTTGGTCACGGGCAAATCCCGGGTCGATCCCCAGAGCTTTCCAGTTCTCCATATCCATCCCGGCCGGGTTGAGAGTCGTCAGCACCTTCGCCTTGCCTCCGCGGTCTGCCATATCCAATAAAAACTCCAGCCCTGCCTCGCCAAGGTTATCGAAGCTTACCCCGGCGATTTGCACGGAACTGACCGGCACAAGCCGGTCTGCTCCATAGATGGTTCCAAGCGCGACCAGGATTTCCATGGCTTTACGATTGGCAAGCCCTTCATCGCCTGCCAGCAACGCTCGCTCTGCGCGGGTCAGTTCCATTTCGATCTTTTTCTCCTGTTTAGCAAGAAAATATCAAGCCTGATGTTATTTCAATAACTTTTCCAGGTCCACACTTGGGAAAACAGCTTTTTTGAACGATTTCCCGGCTGTTTCCAGAGGGGCGGTCAAGTCGAAACCGAGGCGAGTGGTGATGTGAGTACCAGCCTCGGCTGACGGGTCAAGGCTTGAACCGGGAGAGCGGTCGTATACTACCAGGTCGCGGTCACCCTGGAAACGGGTAGCCATGGCCCATTCAACTTCCAAAGGGTTATAAATATCAACATCCTTATCCACCACATAAACATGCTTGCAGGAACTATGTCCGGCAAATGCAGCAGCGATAGCCTTCCTGCCATCCTCTTCCGACTGTTTGTCTATTTGTACAATGGCGTGCAACCACGAACACCCTCCGGGATTTACATTCACATCCAGGCAGTGCACGACCTCATTGACCTTTTTATAAATGGTGGGCTCGCGCGGCATGCCCATCAAGAGTTTATGCTCCAGCGCGCCTGGTAACAGCGCCTGCCAGATAGCATCCCGTCGATGCGTAATTGCCTTCACCGCTAAAACCGGCTCCTGGCGAATCACATCATACGTCTCGGTTAGATCGACAAATGGGCCCTCCGCGTGTCTCGTTTCAAGGCTGACTGTTCCTTCAATGACAAACTCAGTCTCAGCTGGGATGAGCAAGTCACTGGTGGTAGCCCGCACCACCTGGAGCGGTTCGAGAGCATTGGCTATTTCCAACTCATTCACCCCCAGCTCCACCGAAGTGGCAGCGGCAGCAAGCACATTGGGAGCGTTGCCGATGCAGATGGCCACATCCATACTTTTAAGGTCGTTCAGATAGCGGTCGAAATGACGGTTGCGGACCACCCGGACGGACATTTCCGTCTTTGAGAACTGCATGCACCGGTGGAAATCCGCGTTCTGTCCATACTGCGGATGGCCTGCAACAACCACTCCCGAGCTGATGTAGTTGCCTCCATCCCCGTCGCAGTGAAAAAGGATCGGCAAAAGGTCAAGGTCAGGTTTTTCCAGTACGACTTCCTGGCATGGCGCGCGGGCAACCACCTCGCAAGCGGTGCGCTTTTTGATCCCTTCTGTCAGGAAAGGGATGATCTGCGCCACCTGGATGCCGAAATAATCCGCAAAGACGGATTTCGAGCAGAAAAGATTGCCTATGACCTGGAAAGGAGCTTCGCGAACATTCTCGAAGAGGACAGGTCGCGGTTCCAGTTCCTTCAATACGCCCGAAATTTCGAGCGTTTTTGAGACAGGCGCGCGAACATGGAGGAGGGACTTTTGGTCGTCCAATTTACGAATGTAATCTCTTAAGGACATGATTAGGGTCCGAGGAAATAATAACTACCTTCATACCTATTTTACTGCTTTACTGCTTTTTATATGATGCAAAAGGGACGCGCCATTAGCGTGTCTCTTTTGCAAAGGTGGAATTGAGGAACTGGAAGGCTATTTGACTTTAATATTGACCATTTTGGGTCTGACTGCTTCAGTCTTCGGCAGGAGGATGGATAATATTCCCTTTTCTAATTCCGCCCTGTCTTTTTCAGGTTGGACTGATGCATGAAGCATGATCGACCGTTCAATCATCCCCTGTCGATGGTCAGGGATATGATTAGTAGCATTTCTTAATTCATCTACCCCCCCTCTGGAGGCCGTTCCGCCTCATTTTGAGTGCCAGCGTTTTACCCGATTTTTCCATCCTGCTGGTCTGACCCGGGCACCACGTCTGCCTCACGCACATGGTTACGTTTTTCAAAAAGATAGATCTGAAACGAATTATAGAGATTGTGGTAAAGCACGTAAAAAGTTGGGCCCATCGCTACCAGGGGGTTGATAAACGTCAACGCGATCCAGATCACGAAAGAGTTGTTCTTCTGCCCCAATGCTTGACTGGCCTCCTGCCAGAATCTTCGTCCGCCGATCAGTGCGCCTAGGGAAAAATTCACGACACAAATCATCAGCGAGACCCCTGCGATTTCCAGCAGGAGTCTGGAAGAACCGGCTGCTCCATTCCGCAGGAAATCCACCGCCTTGGCACTGATAATGAACAGGTTTAGCAGCCAGATCGCGAAAGAATATCTTTTCCCTGTGCGAATGAAGGTCCTGGCTCTGAAAGGAAGAAGATAAACCAGCCGGGCCAGGATCAAGGGGACGAACATGGTGATCAGCACCGGTTGCAAAACCTGCCAGACCGATATATGGGCGGCCGAGCCGAGCAGGAACGGCAGAACCAGGGGCACCACCAAAGCCATCGAAAGGTTGGTAAGCAGCACCGACCCGACTACATACTCGACCTGCCCTTCGATAAAGCTGATGATCACTGGTGAGGAAATGGCCGTTGGGGCGATCCCCGTAATGAAAGCCGCCAGTGCGAGGGTACGATCAAAAAAAGAGAAGACCCAATAACCCAAAAACGCTATTGCCAGATTAGCCAACAGCACCCACAACATGCCTTTTTGGAAAGACCGAGGGTGAATATCGATATCCAGGAAGGCGAAGAATAACATCGCCATCAACAGGTATTGGATTAGGAAGGAGAATGTATGGAATAGCGGTAAGAGCGCGCCGGCTGCCATGGTCAAAAGCAGAGCCAGGACTTTCCCGTAAATTTGTAAGATTCTTTTCATTCTAATTATTCACTTTTTGCCATAAAGAACGTAAACGATGGGCGGCCAATTTCGGACGGCGATCGCGGGTAAAGACTCCTTTGTAATTAAATGCTCCAACCCGGGTGATGCCTTGCGAAGTCTTGAAATCGCACAGGTTCCAGATATGTTCTCCCACCACGTAAGATTTCTGGCGTAAAAGCTTAATATAACGGACTAGCATTTCGGCCTGGTACTCTTCACTGAACATCTCGGGAGGCTGGGCATGATGGCCCGGAATGGCATCCGCGCCAAATTCGGTCAGCACCACCGGCTTTGAGAACTTCTTATGGAGCTCATCCAGCTCGGTCGAGAGCAGCGAAAGAGCCTGGTCAAGATTCCCACTCTGGGAATACCATCCTAGATAACGATTCAAGCAGACCAATTCGCAAAATTCAAAAGCCTCTTCAGTTGGCCCTAAAAAACTGACTAATGTCACCGGGCGGGTTGGGTCAAGAGACTTCGCTTGTTGATAAAGCTGCTCAAAAAATGGACGAGCATTGGGCAGTGTGGAATGCGGCTCATTGGCCAGGCTCCAAATAATGACGCTGGGATGGTTTTTATCACGCAAAATCATCTCCTGTACATATTGATGGCAAAGTGCCCGTCGCTTTTCCAGGCCGTCCTCGCGGAAATACAGCCCAACCGCAGGCGTTTCGTCGATCACCAGGAAACCAAGGCGGTCCGCCAGGTCGAGCATCTGCTCGGAATAAGGATAATGGCTGGTGCGAAAGGAATTAGCGCCAATCCATCGCATCAGAGCATAATCCTTGATCATGACTGCCGGCAGGTAACCGCGCCCGACCACGGGGAAATCCTCGTGCCGGCCAAAACCAGCCAGGTACACCGGCTGTTCATTCAGGAGAAGCTGATCCCCCTTTACTTTCACCGTCCGGATGCCGATCTTCAAACTGTACGAATCAACCACAACGCCACCCTGGACCAATTCCACATTCAAATCGTATAAGTTCGGGTGGCTCGAGGACCATAATGCCGCCTCTTGCACATCCAGGACTGCCTGCGCCAGATTGGATAAAAATGGAATATCAAGGCTCGATTCATGTCCGTGCCCTGAAAGATGGATCCGTGCCTGAGCCGGATTTTCACCTGTGCATTTCAGGATAACTGAGAGACTGCCCACCGTTCCGGCAATATGGTCAGTCCGGACAGTCACATCGCATAAAGCGTTTGCTGGGATGGCATACAACAATACCGGACGATGGATCCCGGCAAAAGGAAAAAAATCGAATTGTGCCGGGGGAAAATTGCTGGCATGGCTCGAGAAAAAATCCGCCGGATCGCCGGTCACATTCCCTGGAGGGACATGGTCAGGCGCCAGCCTGCCATCTACACGCACTACAAGCTGATTTTCCCCTTGGTTGATCAGCGAAGTCACATCGAATTCGAAAGGTAAATGCCCGCCTTCGTGAGTACCCAGAGATCGATTGTTCAACCATACTTCAGCGTAATAGTTCACCGAGCCAAATCGCAGAAAGATACTCTTGCCATCCCAACCCAGGGGGAGATTAATACTGGTTTGGTACCAGGCTGGTCCAAGAAAGTCACGGTCCTGCTCAAATTGATCATTCCAGCTGGCCGGCACTGCGACCGGACCTCCATCTGCGAATCCATTCTGCCAATCTTCTTGGAGGCCGGTATCCTGAGGATCAAAGCGAATTTCCCAGATACCAGAGAGGTCATAAACCTGTCGATAGGAATTGGATTGAGGATAAAGCATGAAAACCTCCAAATGGTAAATTAAGATTCTGAGGAAAATAGCCGATTTCCAGGATACATGATTTTATCCCCAATTCCACCTTTGCAATTTGACCACCCCCTGGAAAATACTACTGCAGAATTGACCTGTAGTGCTTTGAATAACCTTTTCAAAATAAGTTTGCTGGTCCTCTATAGTTTATAAGTCCGTTTTGCCAATCCGATGGCCAATTCTTTCATCAACTCAAGAGCATCATCCATATCGACAATATGTCGCGCCACCAGGCCGGCGATCCAGTTAGCCGAGACCCGCCGCCAGACATCGTGTCGGGCAGGGATCGAACAAAAGGCGCGCGTATCGTCATTGAACCCCGTAGTGTTGTACAGGCCGGCAGTTTCGATAACTTGGTCGAAGTAGCGGGTCATCCCATTGGGACTATCAAAAAACCACCAGGGAGGGCCTAATTTGAGAGCTGGATAATGCCCGGCGAGAGTGGCGAGTTCACGCGCATAGGTTGATTCATCCAGCGTAAAAAGCACCAGGGTTAGACGGCTATCGTTGCCATATTTATTCAGCAACGGCAGCAAGTTGCGGGTGAATTCAGTCTGGATTGGAATGTCACCACCTGTATTAGGCCCAAATCGGCGGAACACACTTTCGTTGTGGTTGCGCAGAGAGCCAGGGTGGAGCTGCATCACCAACCCATCCTCAATACTCATGCGCGCCATTTCCATAAGCATGTGTGCGGTGAAACGCGTGGCATCCAAGGCCGAGGCCTGCTTGCGCAAGGCGCGCTGGAAGATCCCGTCGGCCTCGATGGGACTAAGGGAAAGGGTGTTGGGCACGAGCACGGCGTGATCCGTGGCGATCGCGCCTAGCGAACGGAAGAAACTTCGCCGCTGTTCTAGAGCTTGAAGATACGAACCGTAACCTGTGACATCCGTACCGCTGACCTGGCTAAGCCGGTCGAGGTTGGCACGCCAGTTGGGAGCCTCCAGGTTAATAACCGCATCCGGGCGAAAGGTGGGCAGGATACGCTTGTCCCATCCGGTGGCGCGGATGGTCCGGTGGTGTTCGAGCATGTCAGTGGCCGCGTCGGTGGTGCATAAAACTTCGATATTAAACCGCTCGAACAAGGCGCGGGGTGTAAATTCAGGGGCGGCCAGCTTTTCAGCAATGAGGTCATAGAGCCGGTCGGCATTATCGGCGCAGGGTCTCTCGTCAATGCCAAAGACCTGGCTCAGCTCGTGTGACAGCCACGCGCCAGAAGGAGTAGCCCGGAAAAGGTGGAAGTTTTCACTGAAGATACGCCAAATCTTGCGGTGGTCGGTTTCGACGGTAACGCCATCCACGCGCGGCACCCCCAATGACTCGAGTGAGATACCTTGCGAATACAGCATTCTCGTTACATAGTGGTCAGGGATAATAAACAGGTCAGCCGGAGAGCCGAAAGTCGCGGCAGGGTCACTGAATAGGCCTGGATCAACATGGCCGTGAGGGCATACCAGTGGCAGGCTGGCAATCTCTTGGTATAGTTCTTGAGCTAATTCCTTTTGTCTGGAATCCGGGCCAAAATAACGATCATCCACAGGAGTAGATTGGGCCATTTATTTTCTCTTCTAAAAGTTACATTAGCTGTTTAGTGGGATATAAGGAGTTTAAATCTATCGGCCACCGGTACAAGATGCCTCTCAAGGATTTTTTCGATATCCTCTTCTCGGTTTGACAATACTTCTGTAGTAATCGCATCGAACCTGTACCGTAACTCGCTCAACATCCGCATCCAACCCGGCCCGGCATGATACGAACGCCCGGTCCGTAACGATTTCTCACAGACCTCTTTAAGCTGGGGGGGTTCAAATTCCATTTCTGCCAATGCTTCTATCCTGGCCGGGATAACTTTTTGGCCTGTCGCGTACTCTTTTTGTGCTTTTACGTTCGCCAGGAATTTGATCAGGGTAAGCGCTGCCTTTTCTTGAGCCGGGAACATGCGCGTCTCATTCCATATCACCAGGTTGGAACCCCCAATCCAGGGGATGCCTGGCAGAGCGGCTACCCCAAGGTTATCCAGGACGCTGTGATTTTTGCACTGGCTTATCACGGATTGGGAGCCGATGCCGGCACAAATAGCTGCAGCCTCTCCCGCCAGGAAACGTTGAAGGCAATCATCATAGGCCAAATTGGTATCCGTCGGGGACAATGCCCGGTACAACTTGTAAAATGCACTCAAACCTTTTAGGGCGGCAGGTTCCGCCAGGAGAACATCCTGCCCGTCTGCGCTCATGAATTCACCTTGCGCTCCCCATACCCAACTGGCGCTGATATGGATCCTTGCACCAAATGGCTGTATGGATGGTAAAAGAATAGGAGATTTGATTTTGGCGGCAGATAACTTTTCTACAGTCTCAAGCATGGCTTCAGCAGAATCAAATGCCGTTTTTTCGTCAACCCCGGCTTGATCCAATAGGTCACGCCGGTACACAATATAATAAATATAGGCGGATAATGGAATTCCCCAGGCAGATAGCTTATCAGAAAGGATGGAATTCCTCCATGTGGGTGCAAAAAATGCATCAACCCCTCCCATGGCCTCAATCTCAGTCGCAGAAAATTGCCGCAGGACATTCATTAACATGAGTGTGCTGGTCCAAATCGAACCGATCTGCGAAAGGTTCGGGCCGCCTCCATGCAGCGCAACGTTGACAAGTTTCGGCCAGGCTTCTTCGAAGGGTAGGCGATCCAAATTCACAGAAATATTGTACTGGCGTTTAAAATCATCCAAAAGGAATGCCGGATCTTCCAGGACAGTCGGTTGATCGCCATAAATTGAAAAAGTGATATCAGTCATTTTTCACGCTCCTCATACGAAGGAAGCCATTGCTTCTTACATGGTCCGGGCGGACCTCACTAACGAGTCAACCAGCCGCCGTCCACAGGGACGATGGCACCGTGCATGTAATCCGAAGCGGCCGAGGCCAGGAAGACGACCACGCCTTTCAAGTCATCCGGCGTGCCCCACCGTCCGGCTGGGATGCGCTCGAGGATGGCGGGAGCGCGATCGGGGTTGGCACGCAGTGCAGCAGTATTGTCCGTGGCCATGTAGCCGGGGGCAATCGCGTTGACATTGATATTCTCCTTCGCCCATTCGTTGGCGAGGGCGCGGGTAATACCGGCGATGCCACTCTTGGCCGCTGTATAGGAAGGGACAATGATCCCGCCCTGGAAAGATAACATCGAGGCGATGTTGATGATCTTTCCATGCCCTTGCTTGGCCATTATTTTCCCGGCCGCTTGTGATAAGAAAAAGGCCGCTTTCAGGTTGATTTGCAGCACATCGTCCCAATCAGATTCGCTGAATTCGAGAGCCGGAGCACGACGGATGATACCGGCATTGTTGACAAGAATATCGAGGTGCCCCATTTCCGCAGCAATTCTATTGACAATTTCATTCAGCTGAGCGGCGCTTGTCTCCCGAAAATCACAGACCACCTGTAGGTAATTGCGGCCAAGGGCGCGTACAGCTTCACCGGTAGCCTGGCTGGGAACTCGGTCCAATCCGGCCACGTCAGCCCCGGCCTCAGCCAGAGCCATTGCCATGCCTTGGCCCAATCCCTGCCCTGCACCAGTTACGAGAGCAACTTTTCCGCCCAGCTTGAAGGAATCTAATATCATTGCTTTACCTTTCAGAGTTTACTTCTGAGTATGCCTGCCTAATGTCCAAGTTCTTTCAACATGGCCACCGTTTTCCCGACCCAACTCAGTTGCGGGTCTTCTACAGCCCCTTGGATACGCTGATTACCTGCCAGGAACCAAAGGTAATAAGTGGTGTAACCCGGAGCAGAGACGACAGTGTGGAATCCGCGCGGCATCATGTGAATACTATTGTCTCGAACAGTGAAGTTTTCTTCCTCGCCTTCCTCGTTATAATAATGACAAATGCCAAACCCTTCTGCGGGGCTGACCTTGAAATAATACATTTCTTCATGGTAAGCTTCTCGCGGCAGGTCATCCACTTGGTGCTTATGGGGTGGAAAAGTGCTCCAATTACCGCTGGGAGTAAAGGTTTCACCGACGAGTAACCTCCGGGCAGGCAGTTCGGGTTGGGAGGCAGTAGTCAGGATCTGATGATAGTGGCGTTTAAAATTGGCCGCTCCCCATATGCCGGAGGTTACTTGGGTTGGAGCGATTAAATAGGGTTGTATTGAGGTCTCATCGCTGGGAGCACTCGGCAGGGCGATCTCCACCGCAGTCTCAGCCAGGATGGTAAACTTGCCTCCCGCGGGAATATAGACCGAATGCGGTTTGCCATTAAACACATTGGGACGCCCACCGACTTTCTCGAAACGCATCCCATTGATTTCGAAAGTGGCCTTGCCTCCCAGGATCACCGCCAGGATTTCACGCCCGGAGGTCTCAGCATTGTAGGTTTCACCTTTGGAAAGTTTGAGCAGGGCGAAATCGAGCAGTTTGCAAGGATTTATGGGCAGAGTGTTAAGGCCCTGATTGGAGGATAAAAGCGCATGGTACTTCATAGTCGGTTCTCCTTTATTTTCAATATCTCGTTTTTTATGATTTCTTTTCTCGGGCTAGCTTTACCCAACCTATGCAATGGGTGGTTAAAGCAGCAATACCTTCATAATCCTTCGCCTTTATTGCCTGAGCGGTGATGAGCTTGCTGCCTAACCCAACTGCAGCCGCGCCGGCTTTGATCCATTCGCCGATGCTGGCTTCGGTGGCATCCACACCTCCGGTTGGCATGAGCCGGTGCCAGGGACAAGGGGCCATGACAGCCTTGATAAACCCCGCTCCAAGTGTATCACCGGGAAAGACCTTGCAGACCTCGGCCCCAAATTCCTCCGCTGTCGAGATCTCATTTTCGGTGCCACACCCCGGGATGTAGAGGATTTTACGGCGGTTGCACAGTCGTGAAATTTCCGGGTTAAAACTCGGTCCGACGATGAAATTTGCACCAGCAGCCAGATAAAGCGCCGCAGTAGGGGCATCGATGATCGAGCCAGTGCCAAGAATGATGGACGGCTCGACTTTCGCGAAGTGCTTGACCAGGTCAACAAATACCGGGTAAGCCGCCTCGCCGCGATTGGTGAACTCGACCACCCGCGCGCCGCCGCGGGCACAGGCATTCACGATTTCAACTGCCGTTTCGAATTCTCCATAATAAAAGAGTGGCACTAGGCCGGTTTCCAATAGTTTGTTTATCACTTCCAAACGCATAAAGCGTGCCATGGTTGATTCCCTTTCTAGAAACTTTCCCCTTGTGCTGTGACAGGGCTTTCAAGCGTGCCAAGCTTCTCTATCGTGATCCGGACGAGGTCGCCGGCTCTTAAAAACACTTGCGGACTGCCAGCTTCAGGCAGCTTGGCCGGGGTACCGGTGGCAATAACGTCTCCTGGTTCGAGCGTCATGACCATGCTCAAATAGGATACTAAAAATGGGATACTGAAGATCAGGTCGCGCGTATTGGCTCTCTGTTTGGGTACCCCATTGACGGTCAACTCAAGATCGAGGCTATGTGGATCGGGGACCTCATCGGTTGTGACCAGTGCTGGACCCATGGGGCCAAATGTATCGAACGATTTGCCGAGTAACCATTGGCTGGTGCGTTTCTGGTAATCCCGGGCGCTGACATCATTAAATATGGTGTAACCGGCTATATAAGCTGAAGCTTCTTCTTCGGATACATGTCTGGCCGCCCTCCCGATGACAACCATCAGTTCAGCCTCATAATCCACTTTATCTGTCACTTTTGGGACCAGGATGGGTTGCCCCGGACCGATAACGGTATTGGCGGTTTTGCAGAACATATTTGGGTAATCCGGCAGCTCCTCACGCCCTATGCCCAGGTGACCTTTATAGTTGTGTCCTATGCACAGGATTTTTCCCGGGCAAGGCAGTGGCGCCAGCAGGGTCACATCACTTTCAGGGATCCAATAAACTTCAGCCGCCGAGGCCAGGGCTTCGCGTGCCCGCTCAAGCACGGAAGCCCCGGCACTCAGAAGGAGAAGGAAGTCTGCAGGTATAGTGGGTTGAATCTCATTAAGATCAATAATATAGTTATCACCAGCACGGCTGATCTGGGCTCCCACACGGGTCTGATTTTGGCGTTTAAATGTAACCAGCCGCATGGGGAACCTTTATCGCGAAACCCGTCCGGAGGCATCCCCGGCCATTAGTGTTTCGACTTCGGCCTCGCTTACGGAATTGAAGTCACCGGGAATGCTATGCTTGAGACAGGCGGCAGCTGCTGCAAAATCAAGGGCCCTTTGGGGCTCATTGTATATACGCAAACCGTGGATAAGGCCGCCCATGAATGCATCTCCACCGCCCACGCGGTCAATAATGGGCAGGATATCGTACGTGCGAGCTGCATAGAATCGGTCATCTTTCCACAGGACACCGGACCAGGTGTTGTGGCTGGCCGAGAATGAGCCGCGCAAGGTGATGGCGATGGTCTTAAGTGAGGGAAACAGTTGTGCCAATGTCTCGCAAACATATCGATAAGAGGCAGTCTCAACGTTACCGGCTTTGACATCCACATTCGCTGCTTTGATCCCAAAGACTTTTTCGGCATCTTCTTCATTACCCAGCGCCAGGTCACACATGCCAACAAGTTCGCCCATCACTTCTCCGGCAGGTCTACCCCATTTCCATAGTTTGCCACGGTAGTTAAGGTCGCAAGAGACGAAAACACCCATCTCACGAGCAGCCAGGATGGCCTCACGGCAAACTTCAGCCGCACCCTGCGAGACAGCCGGCGTGATCCCCGTCCAGTGGAACCACTCTGCCTCTGCAAAGATGGTTTTCCAATCGAAGATTCCAGGTTGGATGGTCGCGAAACTTGACCCCGCCCGGTCATAAAGGACCTTGCTCGGCCGTTGGGCGGCCCCGGTTTCCAGGAAATAAATGCCAATTCGTTCCCCTCCGCGGGAGACATGGTCTGTCTTTATCCCAAAACCACGCAATACGCTTACACAAGCATCGCCCAGATCATTATTAGGCAGGCGGGTAACGAATTCGACCGATTCGCCGAAATTTGCTAGTGAGACAGCCACATTGGCTTCACCGCCTCCGTAGGTAGCTTCAAACGAACGGGTCTGGTTGAACCGTAGGAAAGCAGGTGGAGCCAGGCGCAGCATGATTTCGCCAAAGGTGACAATTTTTCTCATTTGATCAACTCATTCACTTAGCAAACCGGACCGGAGCGAAGGCGTTGTTATGATGGGCCGGTTGACCTGCGTAGTTTCTGGATCGAGATGAATTTTCATAGAATATAGTATCTTTATTACGGATTGATCACCGCGCTGACGGAATCGTCAATATCGAAGGCAGCGCCAATTTGACCGCTCACTCCGACGCGCTCGAAGCGGATGCGGCAGGCGTTGCGGACGAAAAAACCGGCCTGGGACATGCTCGGGATATCATCGGCCATCTCCGGGTAATCGGGTTCTGCGCCGCCGGACAGGGAAACAGAAATATCAGTGAAGGAAATGTCTTCCAACGGCTTTTCCGCCAGGCCGTAGAGAAAACCGGCGGCGATTTTCACGTTCACCGCCGTGACATGGCTGATGTGGATACTGCGTATGACAGGCGTGCCATTGTCGAGTGGGAGTGGATTTTTGTCCGCGACGGTTTTGTCACCTTTCGAACTGCCGCAGTGGTAATAAAGGTTCATGGTGAAGGGGCAGAGTACGCCATCCATGATGATGTTGGTGACATTAACATTTTCAATAATTCCGCCGCGTCCTCGCCGTGATTTAAAGCGGATGCCGCGATCGGTGCCGATCAATATGCAATTCGAAATAACCACATTCTGTACGCCTCCGCTCATCTCGCTGCCGATCACCACACCGCCGTGCCCACGTTCGAGGGTGCAATTGGTGATGGCAATATCTCTGCAGGAGGCAACGCGATCGGGACGTTCGTGTTGGGTGCCGGCCTTGATTGTGATGCAATCATCGCCGACGCTGACGTAACAATCTGAAATACGCACGAGACGGCAGGAGTCGGGATTGATGCCGTCTGTATTGGGAGAATCGGGTGGATTGATGATGGTCAGACCGTGGATATTTACGTTTTCGCAACGGACCGGGTTTACTGTCCATGCAGGGGAATTGACGAGGGTGATTCCTTCGATAAGTACGTTGTGGCAATCAGCGAAACCAATCAGGCGCGGCCTGGGATAAGCGAGAGTTTTGTTCTTGAAACCTCGCCACCAGGATTCTCCCTGGCCGTCGATGGTACCGCCTCCCGTGATGGCGATGTTTTTTATCTCATTACCTGCCAGCAAGGGGGCATAGGTGAGTTGCTCAATACCCTCCCAACGATTGGATGTGACCGGGTAGTTGGCAGGATCCTGGCTGCCTAATAGAATGGCTCCCCCTTCAAGATGCAAGGTTACGTTATCGCGCAGGTAGACCGTTCCGATCAGATATCGTCCGGCTGGAACGAAAACCGTGCCACCGCCATGCTGGGTACAGGCATCGATGGCAGCTTGCATGGCTTGGGTGTCGAGAGTCTGCCCATCTCCTTGTGCTCCAAACAGGCGAGGGTTGAAAATAACCGTCTGGCTGGAGGAAACCGGTTCAGGTTTCATGGCGTTTTCTCTCTCCTCAAAACTTCCATCTCCAGGGCGGCCAGAATAAATGGTCCTACACCTTTGAAGTCATTGTCAGCGGTTTTCTCACTGATGTAATACTCGTAAGAACCGTCGCGATAAGGGTTGTTGCCTAGACCTGCCACGCTGCACGTTCCTTCAAGCGTGAGACTGCCGGATGCGTCCACTTTGATCATGTTTTCGAGCAGACCGCGATAGGCGCGCCCGGCTGCTGACAAATAATCTGGATCAAGAAAACCCTTTCGTACGGCTTTAGTAAAAACGTAAACCAGCATAGCTGTCACTGATGATTCGCGATAATTGTCCGGGCGATCGAGCCTGTCAACCACTTGGTACCATAGCCCGGTGACGGGATCTTGATAATGTAAGAAGGCGCTAGATACACGTTGAAATATCTTTACCAGGTTCAAGCGGTCTGGATGGGTTTCCGGTAGAACGTCCAGCACGTCGATCAGGGCCATGACATACCAGCCCATCCCCCTACCCCAGAAACTGGGCGAACAGCCCGTTTTTGGGTTCGCCCATTTCTGGCGGCGACTCTCATCCCATCCATGGTAACACAGGCCCGTTTGTGGGTCACAGACATGCTCATCCATAAGCATGAATTGGTGGACCACATCATTGAAAATGGCAGGCTCATCAAAAGTCAATGCATACTCTGCTTGGAACGGCTGGGCCATGTATAGTCCATCCAGCCACATTTGCTGCGGATAGATCTTTTTGTGCCAGAACCCCCCGCTCTGGGTGCGCGGCTGCCGGCAAAGTTGGTCGTGCAATAGTTTTATCGCCTTTTCATAGCGCGAGTCGTGTGTCTGGCGGTAGAGGGGAAAGAGCAATTTTCCGGGGTTGATCTGGTCCAGGTTGAATTCAGCCGTTCGGTAGGTGTGGATTTGGCCGTTTGCAGTCACGAAATGGTCTACCCAGTCGCGAACGAACTGGGAATAACGGGAATCCCCAAGCGCGGAGTCAACTTCCGAGAGTGCCTTTACCAGCAGCCCATGTTCGTATTGCCACTTCCAATCGATAGGCGGATAATCCTGCAACACGGAGTCCGCCATGCGGATTGCCCATGAATTGGCGCTCGTAACGATTTGTGAGGAAAGTGATGACATAAAAAACCTATGATAACTTTATTTCGAATTCCAGCCGGGCAGATCCGGGTAAAGCACAAGATCCAGCATCAGTTTTCACGCCCAGGCATAGCCTCCACCATCGATATAGGCGATTTTGAGAGGAACGAGTGACATGATAAATTCAATTTGGGCGAATTTGTCTTATGTTCGAGGCGGGCGGTTATCCGCCGCCCGCCTCATTGTTGCTCCAGGCTGGGTTACTTCAAAAAGCCTGCACCGAGAAGGGTTTGTTTTGCAGCTGCTTCCAGGTCTTTTGCACCCAGGCCGTCCAATCCAGTAATAAAGGTTGCCCAGGTTGTCTCATTCAGATCTTCCTGACCGAGAACGAATTTGGCGATATTCTCGCTATAAAAGCGGGTGAAGTCTGCAGCATTCGATGGGGGATTGATGATGGCAGACCCGGTCGCCTGCGTATAGGGCTGTTTTACAAAGGTATTGTAGTATGCCAACGGATCCATGGTGCGGCCATTCTTCGTGGTATAGGAAGGATAGCGGGCGTTCAATTCCACTGGGGTGAAAATGTACACCATGTTCGCCAATTGGGTCAAAGGCTGCATTTCTGCAGTTGTCCAGGCCTTGGCCGGATCGGGAAGACCATCCAGGGTGATGTTGCCTTTGTCATCCAGGTTATAGTTCACACCTTTTTCACCAAAGCCCAACAGGTAATAGCCTTCGTCGTTGGCCATCCACTCCAGCAGGCGTGCAATCGCTGGACCCTTGCCGGCATCGACGGCTTTCTGTGATACGGCATAGATACGAGCTGAAAGGATGATCGTACCATCAGCGCTATCGCCATTTGGTCCCTTAGGCGGGACCAGCACAGACCACTGGCCATCCGGGAAGTTTTCATCAAACGCCTTGTAGTTGGATTTGGTTGACAGGGCGGCGAAGTTCTCGTGCATCATGCCACAGGAACCTTGCTTCCAGCGGGCGCGGAACTCATCCTTCTTTAAAGTCGGCCAATCCGGATCGATGACGCCTGCCTCGTTCAGTGACCGAATAAATTGGGTGGCTTGCATGTAAGCATTACTGCGGATATTGAGTCCAAAGTTTGCCGCACTGGTTAAGTTCCAGGTTCCTGCTACGCCGTATGCACCATAAATCCAGTCGAAGCGTGGCCCGACGCCCATGGCGTTCAGACCGGAGCCATCAATGAAGGCGCAGAAGCCATAAGTATCATTTTTACCGTTTCCATCCGGATCATTGGCGGTAAACGCCTTGGCGACCGTCAGGAACTCATCCATCGTCGTAGGGGCTTTCAAACCAAGCTTGTCCAGCCAGTCTTGGCGGATGACCAGGCCATCGGTACTGGCCATGGCACCCGGATCGGGCAGACCGTACATCGACCCGTCGACTGTCGCCAGCCTGTTGCGGTCCGGATCACTGTAGTGTGATGCGGTGCGGACAGGCATCAGCGGGAGCAGGTCGTCTACTTTGGCTATCAAGCCGGCCTGAACCAGTTTGTACCAGGTGTCGCGGCTGACCATGAATAGATCGGGCAGCGAGTTGCTGGCGGCCGCAGCATTGATCTTGGTGTCCTGGTCAGATTGGGTGGAAGGCAGGAGAACGAGTTTCAGGTTGA
Organism: uncultured Chloroflexia bacterium; assembly: GCA_963831885.1. GTDB lineage: Bacteria > Chloroflexota > Anaerolineae > Anaerolineales > Villigracilaceae > UBA877. The sequence continues at coordinate 556,163 of CAWHSJ010000012.1, forward strand.
CCTTCAGTTCGTCCTTGATAATCTTATAAGCCATCCAGTCGTCAGGTGGTGCAGCAGCTTCGGAAACACGGCCGCCCGCCCACAGTTCGATGTCCGCGGGTGCAATTTCGGTCGGTGCTGCCGTTGGCGCTTCGGTAGCGGTCGGAACCACGACCGGCTCTACCGTTACAGGGGCCTGGGTGGGGGTTGGTGTTGCTTTTGGCGTGCAAGCGCCGAGTAACATAACTAGGCTTACGGCGATCAAGAAAAATTTACTCAGGTTTTTTTTCATCTTCATCCTCTCTTTAGTATGAAACCGGATTTGGGTTTGTATCGGGAACGGACGAAAACCTTTTTCTTTTCTGAAATTCGGTACCTCCTTTTCTGATCGGCTATTCTTTTATTCCTCCTAAAAGGGTTCCTTTGGTAAAGTAACGCTGGATCCACGGGTAGACAATCACCATTGGCAGCATCGTAATGAATACGCTCGCAGCTTTGAAGGCCTGGACAGGGGCGTTGCTGAACGCGTCAGACTCTACGTATTCATTAATATTGGCTGCCAGCAAAATATTGCGCAGCAGGACCGGGAGAGGCATCAACTTGCTGTCATTCAAATACAGGATCGGTGTAAAGAATTCGTTCCATAGCGCAACCGCATAAAACAGGCTGATGGTGAGCAGGATGGGTTTCGAGAGAGGTAGGATCACGTTCCATAAGATTTGAAGCTCATTGGCACCATCCAAACGAGCTGCCTCTTCGAGCTCTTCCGGCAGGCCTTCGAAAAACCCCTTCATGACAAAAGTATTGGTGACGCTAATCGCTCCCGGCAGAATGATTGCCAGGAGGTTGTCCACCAATCCAAGACGTTGTACAACCAGGTAGGTCGGGATAAGACCCGCTTGAAAAAGGAATGGAACCAAAATGAAACCCATCATAAATCTTCGACCGGGTAATTTTGGATTGGAAAGGACATACGCCAAAGGCGTAGTCAACGCCAGGCTGATCAAGGTTCCCCCAAGGGTTATTGTCACACTGTTAAAAGCCGCCCGGATAAAAGCAGGATGGTTAAACAATTGCTTATAGGCTTCAAATGACCAGCGCCATGGTGGAATCCACAGGCCGAAGGTTTGATCGTTCACAAAGCCCAACGGTGTAAGAGACATCATGAAGACGCGCCAGATCGGGATTGCGATCGCCACCAAAACCGTCGCGAGGAAGACATTTACGACTATCTGGAAGATTAGGTTATCCCAGGATTTGATGCGTAGTCTCATTGCTACTCCTTACTTAATAGAGCGTGGATCCGGCAACCCGTTTTGCTACCTGGTTGGCAACTAATATGAGCACAAGGCCGATCACCCCTTTGAACAGGCCTACAGCAGTGGCCAGGCTTAACTGGAAATCGAGGATGCCCGATCGGTAAACCCAGGTGTCAATAATGTCGCCCACGCTATAGACCGGCAGCGAGTACAGCACGAATATCTGGTTGAAGCCGGCATTCAAAATATGCCCCAAACGCAGCATGGTGAGAATGACGATCACTGGTAGGATCCCCGGCAGTGATATGTACCAGATACGCTGCAAACGGGAGGCCCCGTCCACCTGTGCAGCTTCGAATAGTGTGGGGTCGAGGCCCATGAGCGCCGCCAGGTAAATGATCGTGGCCCAACCGGTTTCCTTCCAAATATCCGAGGCAACCACGATAAAACGAAACCAATGGGGCGAAGTGAGAAAGGTGATGGGTTTCCCTCCGGTCGACTTGATGATGGCATTGATCAGACCGTCTCCGGGAGAAAGCATCATCAGCAGTACGCCTAACATGATGACCCAGGAGAGGAAGTGAGGCAAGTATGCGATCGTCTGCACGAGGGTGCCGAAGCGCTTAAAAGTAGTCTCATACAGGCCCAGTGCCAGAACGATCGCCATGGGGATTCCAATGATCAGCTTCAACACGCTGATGATGATCGTATTTCCGATCAACTGGGTGAAGTAGTATGATTTAAAAAAGGTGACAAAGTGAGCAAAACCGATAAATGGACTCTTCCACACGCCCAACAAAGGTTTGAAATCTTTGAAAGCAATTTGAGCATTCCAGAGTGGTAAATACTGGAAGATAATAAAGTATGCCAGGGCAGGAACCACCATGAGATACAACCAGCGGAATTTCACGATGTTCTTCCATAGAGGCGACAGGTTGCTCTTCTGACCAGCTTTCATGGGAAGGCGGTTCATTCGAGTTCGTCGGACAAGGATATCTTTCATTCTTGATTGCCTTTTCAGCATACAATTCAAGAAAAATTGTCCCAATACAATCGGGACCGGCGGGACTGATCAATTTCAGATCAGGATAGATCCAGGATATACAACCATTATAGAGAGTGGCAGATGGATTTTGCCGCTCAGTTAATGGATAATACCGTCTTACTGATCAATTAGAATTATGGTATGAAATGGTCCTTTGAAAACCAACAGAATCCTTACATATTAATTATCTTGGTTTTTAGACGCTTCCCAAAGTTTCTGAAGGATAGTAAACTCATATTAGTTAGAAATGAAGATGGCTAATAACAAGGTGAAGAACGCCTCCAAAAAGTCAGGTTCAAAGAAAGCCTGGAGTAAACGGCCGACTTTTGGCTTTTTACTGGCAAGCCTCCACACAGGGGCGAGCCGGGCTTTGTGGCCGGGCTTGATCGACTCTGCAGAGAGGCATGATGTTAACTTGATTTGTTTTCCAGGGGGACGGTTGCGCGCTCAGGTGGCTTTTGAATCTCAGAGGAACGTCATCTACGATCTGGCCGGTAAGGAATGCCTGGACGGTCTGGTTACCTGGGCTTCCACCTTGAGCGGGGTTGTTTCCTCCTCGGACATCAACATCTTTCACCAGCGCTATCAGCCGCTTCCGATCGTCAGCCTGGCTCAGTTCATGGAAGGCATGCCAACGATCTCGCTTGATAGCTATCATGGTATGCGGGTGCTGCTGGAACACCTGGTGAAGGATCATGGTTATCAACGCCTGGCCTTCATCCGTGGACCTGAAGAACATGTTTACGCCCAGGAGCGATACCGCGCCTATCTGGATACCTTACAGGCTTACCACCTCCCCTTGATCCCCGAACTGGTAACCCGGCCCCTTCGATGGGAGTCAGGCGTTGAAGCCGTAAAGATCCTGCTCGACGAACGCGGCCTGCGCCCCGGCGTGGATTTTCAGGCAGTCGTAGCGGTCAGCGACTTGCTGGCACTCTGGGCTCTGAAAACGCTTCAGAACCGCGGCTTCCGGGTTCCCGGAGATGTGGCCGTTACCGGTTTTAACAACTCGATCGAAGAACGCCTGGCTACTCCGCCACTAACAACTGTGGACCTGCCCTTCTATGATCAGGGTGGAAAATCCATCGAGACTTTACTGTCCCGATGGCGGGGAGATGCAGTCCCGGCTTTGATCACATTGCCATCCAGGTTCGTCTTGCGCCAGTCCTGTGGCTGCCCATCGACCGCAGTTGCCCAGGCTGCCAGAATCCCGGATAGTTCGGTAAAAAGACCAAAACAGACTTTCGATGAAGCCTGGGCGAGCTTGCAAGCTAGCCGGGCAGATATCCTGGCGAATATGGCGATTGCAGGTTCGATTCCGCCAGAAAAAATCCCCGATTGGATCGAGCCGGTCTGGGATGCTTTCCTGACAGAAGTAAAACAGAATTCGAGTGGGCATTTTATCGACACCTTGGAAGACGTGCTTGACCGGGTTATGCGCGATAGCAACGACGTGATCCTCTGGCATGGCACTATTTCGTCACTTCGCAGCTATATCATGTCGAATTTACCGCTGAAGCTGCACACCGGAATCGAAGCCATTTTTGCCCAGGCTCATATTGTGATCAGCGAAGCTGTCCAGCGTTCGCATGCTTACTCTCAATGGCAGTCCGAGCGACAAGCTGACAACCTTCGCGAGACCACTCGTATGCTCCTGACAACCTTCGATATACCGGAATTGACTGCAGCCTTGGAAGGTTGCCTGCCGCGCCTGGGAATCCCGAGCGCTTATCTGGCGTTATATGAAGATGCGGGGGATTCATTGGAATATGCCCGCTTGGTCATGGCGTATACCGACGGTGGCAAAATCACCCTTGAACCGCAGGGACGACGCTTTCCGGCGATCAAATTGATCCCTCCTGACCTCCTGCCGCGCCAGCGCCGTTTCAGTCTTGTTGTTGAGCCGCTCTTCTTTCAGAACAAAGCCCTGGGATACGTGGTGTTCGAAATCGGGCCGCGCGAAGGAGATATCTATGAAGTATTGCGCAGCAATTTGAGCAGCGCATTGCAGGGAGCCAGCCTGTTCCGGGAAATCCAGCAGGCACGCCTCACAGCCGAGAAAGCCGATCGCATTAAAACGCGCCTGTTGGCCAATGTCAGCCATGAACTGCGCACGCCTCTGAACATCATCCTGGGTTACACACAGAATTCCTTGCAAGTATCTTCGCCTGACTCCCGGGAATTACCAGCTCCCATCGTTACCGACCTGCAACATATCCAGCAAAATGCGGAACATCTTTTGCGGGTGATCAACGATTTGTTAGACCTATCGCGTGCTGAAATCGGCGAGCTGGACTTAAGCCTTGAATTGATTGATCCTTATCCATTGCTGAAGGATGCGTTTCACAGCCTGGCCGACCAGGCCAATTCGCAGACTGTCCAGTGGAAACTCGAGATTCCCGAACGCCTGCCGGTCATCCGGGCAGACGCGGTACGTCTGCGACAGGTCTTCTTAAACCTGCTAAGCAATGCCCGCAAGTTTACCGAGAAGGGTTGTATTACCTTTGGGGCAGAGGTCCTTCCACCTCATCTGCATATCTGGATCAGTGATACCGGCGTTGGCATCCCGCCTGAACAGAAAGAGCGAATTTTCGAACCTTTTGTTACCATCGAGAGTGATCAACATATTGCTGGTGGAATCGGTCTGGGTCTTACCATTTCAAGACACTTGATCGCTTTGCACCAGGGTTCCTTAAATCTGGAAAGCCGGCCGGGAGAAGGCAGCACATTTCATATATATTTGCCGTTGCCACTCTTGGAAGGAGACCAAATCGATTCCCACCCAAGCAAGCCGGTGATCTTGTACATCTCTTCCTCCAGCGAACCGTCCCCGGTGATCCTGGAGATGGGCCGCAGGCAAAATTTGGAAGTCAGGCAATTTAGCGCCGGGGATAATCTGGAATCCATACTTACAAAGACCCAACCGGTAGCTTTGGCTTGGGATCTTTCCCTGGCTCAGGTAGAGGATTGGGCATTGGTACGGCGGTTGCGCCATTATCCTCAGCTTACACAGACCCCCTTCATATTGTATGGAAGCAAGAAGTCTGAAGATGCTGATAAAGCCTCAGAGGTAAATGGCCTGACCGGCTTCGTGGTCAAATCCACCAACGAACAAAGCCTGCTCAGCATGATCGACGCTCTTTGTCCGGTCCAGGCTTCCGGACCCATTCTGATAGTGGACGATGAGCTTCAAGCTCGCAACAGTCACAAAGCCATTGTCGAAGATGGCTTGCCAGACTGCCGGGTCAGGTTGGCTGAAAATGGCGAAGCCGCGCTCTTGGCGATGGAAGAGGAAATACCCGCCCTGGTCCTTCTGGATATGGTCATGCCCGGCCTGAGCGGCGCTGATGTACTTGACCGTATGCGCGCTGATCCCCGTCTCCGGCAGGTGCCGGTCGTCATCCTGAGTAACAAGCCATTGAGCCAGGAAGATGTTAAACGGGTGGAAGGCCATGCGCGGGTAACGTTCCAGAGCAAAGGCATGTTGACCGGCAATGAGACCATTGCCACTCTGCATCGAGCCCTCCTGGGCACGGATTCGCTGCCTCCACAAACGAGTGCAGTCGTGAAAAGGGCCATCTCATACTTGCACGAGAATTACTCCCGTTCCTTATCGCGCTGGGAGATCGGCTCAGCTGTCGGTGTTAGTGACGATTATCTCAGCCGTGTTTTCAGCCGGGAATTGGGCGTAACTCCCTGGGATTATCTCAACCGGTATCGCATTCTCCGGGCAAAAGATCTACTCAGAAAAACTTCCGAAAACATTGGCAATGTTGCCTTGCAGGTGGGATTCAAGGATCAAGCTTATTTCAGTCGGGTCTTTCACAAGCTGACCGGCCGTGCCCCACAAGCATTCCGGGACAGCCAGGAGGATGTTTAATCTACAGAAAATTATACCGGTCATGAGTGAAATACTCATATTTGGATAGATTCAATTAAGGAGAGCAACCATGACAACCAGTGCTATCGTTGATAAGCCCCGCTATGATATCAAGACACCTGCCAATCTTTCGTCGCGCATCCAATGGCTGCGCGACTATTATTTTCTGGGCGTAAAGCGCGCTTGGAACAATGAATATACGGCCTGGACCACCGGTACTCCCTGGGATTTCCAATACAACGAACTTACGTTTTACATTGTTCCTGAAACCTATGCCTTTCTGCAAACATTCAGATCCGCTTTCAACCAGGTGGCCCGCCGCGTACCTCTTCATCCGGATTTCTGGAAATGGAGCCTCCCAGAGCGGCGAGCCTGGTTCAATCGTGAGGTGATGGTTAACCATCTTCCAAAAGAAATTCTCCCGGGTGATTTACTGGCCGGAGCTCGTTTTAATGTCCAAACCTCAACCTGCCTGAGTCAGGTGGAAACCCGGGAACGGGACAAGCAAATTTACGGTCTTAAAGGTGCGCGGGCGGCCATGCTCTGGTTCCATAACCACGGCTATGGTAATGTCGGAGCGACTTCCGGCCATCTCATCCCCGATTACGGGCGCATCATCCGCGAAGGTTGGAAAGCTGTGGTTCAGGAATTGGAAACGGCTTTCAAGGCGCTCTCTCGTTCTGAAATGAATGATGGGAAAGGTGGGCAGCTGCGCGCGATGATGACTGCTGCCACCATGCCGCGCGATCTGGCTATTGAGTATTCCAAAGAATGTACCCGCTTGACTCAAGGGAATATCGACCTTGCCCGTAAGGACGAACTCCTGCAGATGGCTGGTAACCTCGCTCGCGTTCCGTGGGAACCAGCTAATAATTTCTGGGAAGCCGTTCAATCTCTCTGGTTGACCCACATGTTGGTGATGTCGGACGAGAACTATCCGGGTCCTGGTGATTCATTCGGGCGTATTGATCAGTTTCTTTTCCCTATGTGGGAAAAATCAATTCAAGAAGGTATGGATCGTGAGTTTGGGAAAGAGATCTTGAAATGCTTCTGGATCCACTGCAATACTGCTTATGATGGCATGATCCGCACAGGCGGTAACCAGGGCATCACCGCCGGATACGGCCAACTGCTAACCCTCTCTGGTGTTGGAGCCCGCGGCCGTGACATGACCAACGATTTGACTTATGCCATCCTGGAAGTCATTGATGAGATGTCTCCTATCCTCGAACCCAAGCCGAATGTGAGATTACACCGCGGTTCGCCGGAGAAATTGCTTGACCAGGTTGTGGATATGATTGCCTCCAGCCAGGGCTCGCCTTTTCTAATGAACTTTGATGAACGTTCGATGGCTGGAATGATGTTACAGGCGAAGAAATCGGGGATGACTGCGCTCATTAACGAGAATAATGTCTTCGATTATGCTCCTGTAGGATGCCTGGAAAATACCATGGTCGGCAATGATCGTTCAGGTACGGTAGATGCCAACCTGAACCTTCTCAAAGCAGTAGAGTTGGCACTCACCGGCGGCCGCGACCTGGTTCCTTTTACTGACCCAATGACCGGCAAGACCGACCCTGTCTCGCGTTGGGGTCCGGATAGCGGCGATTCGACCCGCTTTCAGACCTGGGACCAGTTTTGGCAAGCCTATGCCACCCAGACCCGTCATATCATCCGCCGCATCGTGGAATTATACGAGCAGTCGGAATCTATTCGGGCTCGTTTTGCCCCGACGCCTTATGTATCCTGCCTGGTCAAGGGCTGTGCCCAGAAGGGATTGGATATCACCCAGGGCGGCGCGGAACTGGGTTATGTGACCATCGAGGCAGTGACCTATGCCACGACTGTAGATTCTTTACTTGCGATCAAATACCTTGTTTTCGATCAGAAAGTCTGCTCGATGGGCGAATTGATTCAGGCGCTCAAGGATAACTGGGCCGGCCATGAGATATTACAGGCGCGGGCTCTCCATAAGGCGCCGAAATATGGTCGTGATGATGACAACGCTGACGAGATGGGCCGTAAAGTAATGGAGCTATGGACTGAAGAGACTTGGAAGTACCATACCAATGCCACCGGCCGCCAGTTCCGCCCCGGCATGTTATCCTGGAACTATTGGGTGGCAGATTCCTTCATTTTGCCTGCCAGCCCGGATGGGCGTCCACGTGGCAAATTCCTTTCAAATGCACTTTGCCCTTCCAATGGTGCAGATACCAATGGCCCAACGGCTGCTGTCAACTCGGTCGGTAAAGTTCTGGGAGGTAAATCGCTGGATGGCAAGGGCGATTGGGAGGAGTATCTGAACATGCTGCCTAATGGTGGCAGCCATACTATGACTTTCAATCCCTCCATTATGCGTGACCCGGAGCATCGCCAGAAATTCAAAGCCTTCCTGAAGGGATATATCGAGAATGGCGGTTCGGCCCTGCAGGTCAACATGATTAATTCCGATATCCTGCGCGACGCCCAGCAGCACCCGGAAAACTACCGCCACTTGTTGGTGCGTGTGACCGGATATAACGCATATTTCACTTCCATCGGGCGCGAACTTCAGAATGAGATTATTGCCCGTGAAAGCCACCAGATGAAATGATCACTGGCCGGATCCTGAATATCCAGCGCCTCTCCACCGAGGATGGTCCCGGCATACGCACCACTATTTTCTTCAAAGGTTGTCCGTTGCACTGTACCTGGTGTCACAACCCGGAAAGCCTTTCAAGCCGGATTCAGACGCAGTGGTTCAAGGTGCGCTGCCTGGACTGCAAAACCTGCTTGAGCGTATGCCCTCATGGCTGTCTGACCATGACGGAGGTTGGTTTGATCATTGATCGTGAACGCTGCCAGGCTTGTGGTACCTGCGCGGAAGCTTGTCCGGCAGGTGCGATTGAAGCTCTAGGTAAGACGATGACCGAAGTTGAAGTTATATCCGAGGTGGTCAAAGATAGAGCCTATTACGAAAAATCCGGCGGTGGCGTAACTCTCTCCGGTGGCGAGCCAACCTTCCAGCCGGAATTCGCCGAGGCGCTCCTGCGTAGCCTCAAAGAACAGGGTATCTCCACCGCCATCGACACCTGCGGCCTGACCACGGTGCAAACGCTCGGCCATCTCTTGCCTTATACAGATTTGATCCTTTTCGACTTGAAAATGCTCGACCAAACTCTACATTTTGAATTCACCGGGCAATCGAACAACCGTATACTAAGTAATTTACTCTATCTACGCGACATGATCCGCCTCAATAAACTGAGTACGGATCTCTGGATCCGCACGCCTCTCATCCCCGCTGCGACTGCTACTGGGGAAAATCTCCGTGGCATTGGTGATTATCTGGCTGAGCATCTGGATGGCCTCGTTTCGCGTTGGGAGTTGTGTGCATTCAACAACCTGTGTCGAGACCAGTATAAACGCCTCGGGCTTGATTGGAAGTATGCCCAAACTCCATTGATGACCGCAGAGGAATTGACCGGCTGCGCTGTATCCGCCAGATCGTCCGGGTTTCCCGCGGATCGTATCTTCCCAACCGGAGCGACTCGGGTGGTGGACCCAAATTAGGAGCTGCCATGAAAACTATTTATCCCTTGACCACCTTTTCCAAAGAGGACATTCAAAGCACTCAGCCGGCCATGAAAATTGGGCTCCTGGCAACAGTGACGCCGGAGGGGCTTCCGCACGTGACCTTGCTCTCCACCCTGATGGCCTGCGCACCTTCTCAGCTATCTTTCGGACAATTCACAGAGGGGATGTCAAAGAAGCATCTCCTCACCAATCCAAAAACAGGTTTCCTGGTGATGGATCTTGGCCGGAACCTTTGGCGTGGCAGCGCCACTTATTCCCACTGCATCAAATCTGGTCCGGAATTTGATTACTATAACAACGTGCCCATGTTCCGTTACAATGCCTACTTCGGCATCCACACTGTCTACTATCTGGATTTGGTAAAGCACACTGGCAAATCCAGCTTGCCGATGAACCGGATCATCTTTGCGGCGGTTCAAACCATGCTGGCTCGGACGGTGGGGCATAAGATCGGTCGTGAGCCGGTTATCAACCACTGGACCCGTTCTTTTTTGGACAAGCTTGATAACCTGAAATTCCTGTGCTACGTCGACGCGGACGGCTTCCCGGCTCTGATACCCGCCATCCAGATCCAGAGCCTGGACGGCCAGCATCTTCTGTTTTCCACTTCCGTATACCCTGAAGAATTGAAAGCCATCCCGGATGGAGTTCCTTTGGCAGTTTTTAGCATGGCGCTGACGATGGAAGATGTGCTCCTGCGGGGAAAATACCTGGGCTTCCGCCGCATAGGCGGGGTCAGGGCAGGAGTGGTGGAAGTGGATTGGGTCTATAATCCGATGCCGCCCGTTCCGGGCCAAATTTATCCGGCCACGCCGATCCAGCCTGTCACAGAATTCTGAATTAGCACTTGCAAAAGGGTATTTGACATCCAATGTTTATTTCCTCTCAAGCGACTGCCATCGCTCATCCCAATATCGCCTTCATCAAATACTGGGGCAATCGGGACGATACGCTGCGCTTGCCTTCCAATGGATCCATTTCGATGAATCTGGGCGGGCTGGAGACGCGTACGTTCGTCCAATTCGACGATATTCTCACAGCCGATGAACTGACCATCAACAAAGAACTTGCCACCAGGCCGGCACTGGAACGCGTCAGCCATGTCTTGGAGACAGTTCGCAGGATGGCCGGCAGCCGAGTATTTGCCCGGGTAGAAAGTGAAAGTAATTTCCCTGCCAGCGCAGGCATTGCTTCTTCCGCCTCTGCTTTTGCGGCACTTTCGCTGGCTGCCGTAAAGGCAGCCGGAATTGATCTCTCGGAAGCGGATCTCTCCCGCCTGGCGCGGCGCGGCTCAGGGTCGGCTTGCCGGTCGGTCCCTGGCGGATTCGTCGAATGGGCGGCAGGTAGTAATGATGCAGATTCCTTTGCTGCCACCATTGCTCCGCCTGCGCATTGGGCTTTGTCCGACTGCATCGCCATCATTAGCACCGAACCCAAGTCGACCGGCTCATCTCAGGGCAATGCTTTGGCAGGGAGCAGTCCCCTCCAGGCCGCTCGGGTGGTAGATACGCCCCGGCGACTGGAGATTTGCAGGAAAGCTATCCAAGAACGGGACTTTGATGCCCTTGCCGCTATCGTCGAATTGGATTCGAATCTGTTGCATGCTGTAATGATGACATCCAGCCCGGCATTGTTTTACTGGCAGCCGGCCACGTTGGCTGTAATGCAATTTGTCCGGGCGGAGCGGGCGAAAGGAATGCCTGTTTGTTATAGTATCGATGCTGGTCCAAATGTTCATGTGATCACGCTGCAAGACGAGGCCGGTCGAGCTGCAGACTTATTGCAGGGCCTGGAAGGGGTCCGGGACGTGTTGGTGGCATCCGTTGGAGGGCCGGCCAGGTTGGTTTAGTCACCGTTTTGGACCTCTGGCAGTATTATTTCTTATGTTATTTTTATACTTCTCAGGTAGATTCTCATTGTCAATAAGGATATAATCTATCCGATCGCCTCATAGAAGGCGCAAATACAAGTTCATCGAGAATCATCGTAGTGATAGGGATAAATGCGGGGGTGTTGGGCAGGCTTTTCCGCCCTGACACCCCTTATTTACTCTCTCACCGCCCTGAGGATCGAATCAGATTCGGTTGAGAGTGATGAGGTTTGAATGAATACTTCTTTACTTGGCGGGATTATTTTTGTAGCGGTTTTCGCCGGGATTATCCTGTTGCACGAACTGGGTCATTTCGTCGTTGCCAAGCTGCTCCATATCGATGTCGAAGAGTTCGGTTTCGGTTTTCCTCCACGCATCGTGAAATTATTTACCTGGAAAGGCACCGACTTCACCTTGAACTGGATACCTTTGGGTGGTTTTAATAAATTAAAAGGGGAAAACGACCCGGACACCCCCGGAGGTTTTGCCGCGGCCAATCCGTGGAGGCGCATTCCGGTCTTGTTGGCCGGAGCCGCAATGAATCTCTTAACCGCTGTCTTCGTTTATACGCTGTTCTTCAGCCAGGTGGGTATCCCCGATCAGCACAAGGTCGTGGTTAGTGTCATCGCCGCAGGTTCGCCCGCCGAGCAAGCCGGCCTGAAAACCGGAGATATTGTCCTCTCGGCCGGCGGCCAGACGGTGGAAAGTACAAAACAGCTGATCGATATCACCTACACTTCCCTGGGTAAACCTCTTGCGCTGGCCATCGAACGCGCCGGTGAGAAACTGAATATTTCTGTCACGCCGCGTTCCAATCCTCCGGCAGGCGAGGGACCAATGGGTGTATCCATTGGCAACCCGATTATGCCCGTTACATCGTGGTTCAAGACCATCCCAACCAGCTTTGCGGCTGTTGGCTATGATATAGATAATTTGCTCTCCTTGCCAGGCCGCATCATCGCGGGAACCATTTCGCCTCAGGAGGCGCAAATTGCGGGTCCGCGCAGCATTTGGAATCTTTTCCAGCAATCGGTCTCGCGGGATGTGGCCAGCCGGGAACAGGGAAGCTCAGGCAGTCAAAACGCTACTACCCCGACAAATTATACGTTGTTGATTATCATCTCCCTCACTCTTACCGTTGGAGTGGTCAATCTTCTTCCCATCCCAGCCCTGGATGGCTGGCACATCTTCATGTCGCTGGTTGAAATCGTTATTCGCCGGCGCATCCCGGCCAAATACCAGGCCGCCATCAATGGTGTCGGGTTCCTGGTGCTGGTCTCCCTGCTTGGATTCTTCTATATCAAAGATTTCATTAATCCGATCAATATAACCTTACCTTAATTAATTCAAGGATTTTTGTAATGGCTCTGAAAGTACAATTTCAGTCTGTCCTGGACGCCTTACTCGATGATGAGCACCCCTTCCCGCCGACCTATTTGCATCACCTCTCAGATATCTCGCCGGCTAATTTGGAATCATTAATGAAGGTATGGCCGAATATTTCTTCCAATCGCAAGCATTCACTGCTTGAAGATTTGGAAGATCTTGCCGAAAAGGATACACTGACCAATTTCGATGACCTGGCGCGGCCCTTGTTGGCCGATCCGGATGCTTTTGTGCGCACGCAGGCAATCCTTCTCCTGTGGGAATCGGAGGATAAGAAGCTTATTCCGACATATCTAAAATTCCTGGCGGAAGATGAAGATACTGGTGTGCGGGCGGCAGCAGCCAATGCGCTGGGTAAATTTATTTACCTGGGCGAACTGGAGAAGATTTCCCCTGAAATCCACCACAATATTGAAAACCACCTGCTTGAGGTGATGTCGTCTTCTCACGAGAAACTCGTCCGCCGGCGGACACTGGAATCATTGGGATATTCAGGGCGGGATGAGGTTCCCCCCTTGATCGAATCTGCCTACCACGACAAAGATCCCGACTGGGTGGTAAGCGCCCTCTTTGCCATGGGTCGTTCCTGTGACGAGCGCTGGAAAAAACAGGTGCTGTCGCAGTTGCGCTCTCCCGACGATGACATACGCTCTGAAGCCATCGTCGCGGCCGGCGAACTGGAATTGAGCTCTGCCCGTTCTGCCTTGCTCGATCTGCTGGATGATGAAGAAGATCCAGAGATTCGTCGCGCCTTGATCTGGGCCCTCTCCAAAATAGGCGGAGAGGGTGTCCGCGCAAAGCTGGATGAACTGATCGAGCTCGAAGAAGATGATGATGTAGCAGATTTCCTCGATGAAGCCTTGGAAAATCTATCCTTTACTGAAGATGCCCAATTTGATTTATTCGTCCCCGGATCCATTGATGATCTTTACGATGAAGATATGGATGGGACGGATGATTAGTACACCCTAAGGATCCTTTTTTACCCGGGGACTAAATGCCGCTACTCAGCATCTTTGCCAACAACATCTTGCCGGTTCTTCTTATTAGCGGAGGTGGCTTCGCCCTTGGCAGGGCCTTCAAACTCGACCCGCGTTCTTTCGGGAAGGTGATCTTCTACATATTTAGCCCGCTCCTTGTGTTTGAATTACTCACCACCACCAGGTTACCCCTTGACCGGATCGCGCTCATGATGGGTTTTACCATGAGCACCGTTTTGCTCATTGCCGGATTGGCGTTTCTCGCCGGAAAAATCCTCCGTTTGGAACGAAATCAATTGGTCGTGATCGTCCTGACCAGTCTGTGCACGAATTCCGGTAACTTTGGTCTGCCCCTGGTTTCGTTCGCTTTTGGTCAGGAGGCCCTGGCATACGCAAGCATTTTTTTCGTCACCGGAATGTTGATATTCTATACGGTGGGAGTGATCGTTGCTTCACTTGGCCACCTGGATCTCAAAGCTGCCCTGGTGGGAGTCTTAAAAGTCCCTGCAATTTATGCCATAATCCTGGCATTGCTGTTCATCCGTACCGGCTGGATCTTGCCCGATTGGATCCAGCGGACGGTGGCCTTGGCGGCTGATGGAGCCATCCCGGGGATGCTTGTCCTGCTGGGGTTGGAATTGGCTACTGTGGAATGGAATCGTAACTTGCGCGTCATGGGAATTCCGGTTTTCATCCGCTTGGTGGTTGGACCGTTGATTGGGTTGGGAATGGCTGCGCTGTTCGGGTTGCAGGGACCGGCCTACCAGGCTGGTATTACCGAGAGCGGTACGCCTACAGCTGTTATGACCACCATCCTGGCGGCCGAATACAAGCTCGATTCATCTCTTTTAACTGCCGTGATCTTCGCCGGCACGATTTTGAGTCCGCTCACCCTTACGCCGGTTCTCTACTTCTTGGGTAAATGATATGCGCCGTATTTTGACCCTTCTCTTTAGCCTTGCCATCCTGCTGGTTCCCCTGCAGGGAACCCGGGCGCAGGTTTCGGTGGAGTTGAAGGATGTAAAAGCAGACTATACATTCGGGGAGAAGATCTCTTTCTCAGCCACGATAATATCTAAATCATCCATTCAGTCTGCGCATCTGCTTTTCCAGGTGGAGGGGGATCCAAATACCCGTACAATTCCTTTGGAGGTTGCCAGGGGTGGCAAGACCACCTACACCCATCTCATCCATGATGGCCTTATCCGGCCATTTTCGCGCCTCAATTACTGGTATCACCTGATCCTGGTGGGCAACGAATCCTTCGATAGCGATCATTACTCGCTACAATACGATGACAACCGTTACCAATGGCAGACCATTAAGAACTCCAACTTGAGTCTGCATTGGGTGACCGGCGACCTCTCTTTCGGTCAGGCAGCCTTCGATACAGCCAATGCCGGATATAAGGCCATCCAGGCTTTGATCCCCATTACTCCCGGCAATCCTATCCAAATCTATATTTATTCTTCGGCTGCTGATGTGCAGAATACGCTCAACCTGGGTGGAACTACCTGGCTGGGCGGGCATGCCAGCCCGGACTTAGGAGTGGTGCTGGTCTCGATTGTTCCTGGCGAGACCCAAACCATTGAGATGGAGCGCCAGATTCCTCACGAATTGGCTCATGTCCTCCTCTACCGTCTGGCGGGTCCTGCTTATGCCAACCTGCCCACCTGGCTCATGGAGGGGATCGCCTCGCAAGCCGAGCGCTATCCCAATGCCAATTATGCCCAGGTATTGAATGTTTCCACTCAAAACAAAGCCCTGTTGCCTCTCTCTGATTTATGCGGACCCTTTCCTGCAGATGCTTCCGGGGCTACATTGGCGTATGCCGAATCAGAACTCCTTTATCCGTTTTGTGGATGAAACTTATGGGACCTCGAGTCTGCAGGGAATCATCCAGGCCTATGCCGACGGTCTGACCTGTGAACAGGGTGTCGAGCGCGCCCTTGGTCTCCCACTGGCACAGCTCGAACAACACTGGCGGCAGGCCGTGTTAGGCGAGAAAACGACCAGCATGGCCTTCCAGAATATTCTTCCGTACCTGCTTCTTCTGCTGATCGTATTGATTATCCCCGCCTGGCGGCTCTGGGGTATGCAAAAGAAAGGAGCCTATGGCAGCAACAAATCCCAATGACACTGTCCGTGTGCATATTTGGGTGACCGGGCGGGTGCAGGGAGTGGGCTTCCGCGCCTTCGTCATGCAGTCAGGAGCCCTATATGGCCTTACCGGTTGGGTGCGCAACATTGGGGATGACGTGGTGGAAACCATAGCCGAAGGTCGGCGGGATGTGATTGAACGATTCATCGATGTGGTCAAGACCGGGCCGCGCGCCTCCCGCGTGGATGAAGCCCGCGTGGAATGGGAAAACCCATCTGGGGATATGGCTCAGTTTCAGGTCCGTTTCTGAAATGTTTAAAAAAAGCAGGAAAAGCTAGCCCTTGATGGAAGACCTTTTTTTCCTTCGTGGCCTTAGGTAACTACTGTAGCTAGAGGCTTTCTTTTCTCATCGCCCCCTTACCTTATCTACATCAGTTCTTCACCTCTTAAAATAATTTTAAGATAAAATCAATTTGGTTTTTATAAAGGAGGTTCATTTGAGTAAGCGCAATAATATAATGATCACGGTCATTTTTATGGTTTTGTTATTCTCCGCTTTGCTTGTTGGCTGCGGAACGAGTGGCACCACCATCTCACCTGCCCCATCCGGGTCTACTGGCACCACCGTCGACGGGTCGGCTGCAACTACAGTTCCATCCGCCAATACTGCCGACGGGCAGGCACTGATGACGGCGCAATGTGGCAGATGTCATCCCCTCAGCCGGGTTACTTCTAAACAAAAAACAGCCGCCGAATGGAAGATCACAGTGGACCGCATGATCACCCGCGGAGCCCAACTTACTCCGCAGGAAGAGCAGGCATTGATCGACTACCTGGCTCAAAATTACTAGGCAAAATTATTCTCCCGGCATTTTCAAAATGCCGGGAGATTGATAACCTAAAGAAAATGGCCAAGTAACACCAATTATTATGTAAACCCCAACCCACGTTCTTTCAGCGAAACCCATCTCCCCTGCCCGATGACCATGTGATCCAACACTTCCACATCCAATAGTTTTCCGGCCTGGATGATGGCCCGCGTCACTGCCACGTCATCCGGGCTGGGCGTCGGATCCCCGCTGGGATGGTTATGAACGACGATCAGTGCGCTGGCATTGCGCCGGATGGCAGCCTTGAACAATTCCCCCACATGCACCTGGGAAGAATTGACTGAGCCTTTATAAACTTCGACAATATCCAGCACGTGGTTGCGCGTATCGAGCAGGAGGACGCGCAAATGCTCCTGCTCCAGCGCGGACATTTCATAGGCCACCAGGGCGGCGGCGTCCGCCGGGCTGTTAATGGTTGGCCGCTCTTCAGGATTCTCAAGTCTCATCCGGTTGCCCAATTCAATCGCCGCCTTGATCTGGGCGGCTTTGGCCTCCTTGACCCCATGTTGGGCGCACAATTCTTCGAAAGGAGCCCGGTGCAGCCCTGCCAGCCCATTAAAAGTGTTTAAAAGGCGTTGCCCTACCTGCACGGCATTCTCCCCCGGCACGCCGACCCGTAGCAGGATGGCCAGTAATTCCGAGTTGGATAATGCCTGCACCCCCAGGTGCGCCAGCCTCTCGCGCGGCCGCTCGTCCGCAGCCAGGTCGGCGATTCGATAGATGGGTCTCGCTGTGTCGGTCATGGGTACCTGTCCGTGGTACAAAGGTACCTGTACTATACAATTAACCGGCCGATTCCACAAGCGACTTGACAGAGTACCCTCTTGACTATATAATCCCGCCTGCCTTCCTCGCTAGCTCAACGGCAGAGCGGGCGGCTGTTAACCGCTAGGTTCGAGGTTCAAATCCTCGGCGAGGAGCTTTTACGCCTTTTGCGATGCGCTTTAAAACAGTGCATCGCTTTTTTTATCACATTTTTTCCTCCTGTAGGATACGAACCTCGAACCCCAGAGTTAACAGCTCCCCGCTTATTGAAAATAGGCCTGATATTTTACAAATAACTTGCTATACTGAAGTTAAATATTCAAAAATTCTACTTGTTTGGAATTTCGCTTTTAAATCTTAATTCAGCGCTAACCCGAGAATTTAGAAAAAGAAATCTGAGCATATAAGCGAATGGTGCAGAAACATAATTCGTTGGGAGTCATCAAGCATTATCTGATAATAGCCACGTGGATTTGCCTGGCTATCATACTCGGTTGGTGTGCCATCAGTACTTATCAGTAGTTGATGAGTCAATTGGTGCACATCCATCCAATTCGGAGATGATAGACAACTTTCAAAAGCATAGAGTTGAGTTTAATCAATTACTCCAAATGTTTATAGAAGATCAACATTTGGAAACTGTAGCACATCAATGGATCAGCCCGAAAAATTTCTTATTGGCAGGAATTACGCCACAACGTCTGGATGAATATAACTTGCTGTTGTGGAAAATCAATTTTCGAATAACGTTCCACAGAATAGCTCTTCGGCCAAGCACGTCAATTTGGAAAGTTTACGACCAGACTGGCCTAAAAGCTGTAGAATTTGTCATTTCGTCGCGAGGACTTGCAGTTTCGGGTTCAGATAAGGGATATATCTACACTTTCGAAAATCCAAGTCCGGTTGTTGAAAATCTCGACAGGTACACATCAGAAAATGGCAAATTCATAGTATACAGGCATATCGAAGGAAACTGGTATCTTTACTACTACGCTTATCTAATCATCAAGCAGCCCGACAAGAATTGTGAAATATCAGCAAAATTACCTCGTGTAGGATAAGAACCTATAATCGCTAGGTTCGAGGTAAGTCCCCGAAGGGGCATCAAATCCTCGGCAAGGAGCTTTTTAGTCTTTTGCGTTGCGCTTTAAAACAGCTCATCGCTTTTTTTACCCCATTTGTCCTCCTGTAAGTATCGAACCTCGCACCCCTGGGGTAACAGCATCCTATTTTTTTAAAATGGGCATGTTTTATTATTACAAATTTGCTATACTAGATTTTTATATCATTCAAATTCGTCTGTGAGACAAATATTCTTATTGACTTACAGTTAGCCCGCTCTTCCCTTTTTATTCTTGTCAAAAGGACTAATTACCCATGAACTTATCCGAATGGTTCCATGACCAACTTCAAGCCAGTGCTGATGGTTTCGTGTGGGGCGCACAACAAGTACCCAATGCACGGCGAAACATCCGACCACCAGAGGCTCTCGGTGAATGGACAGCCGCACGTCACATTTTCCATATGGTATTCTACGAGCAAAATATTGCTTTACCAACTATGTACCAGTGGCTTGGTAAACCACTCCCATTGGAAGGCGTAGCCGAGGATATCGCATGGGGTGAAGGAAGCGATGACATCGAAAGCCTGCTTGCTGAATTCAAGAAAGTACGAGATGAACAAGTTCAGTTGCTGGCAAGGTTTGATGACCTTGCTTGGAATTCGACTCGTGAAACTATTTGGGGATCAGTTACATTGCTTTGGGTAGTAAGTAAAACTTATCAGCATACAGCCGAACACACAGGTGATATTCTACGGATCGCCTTATTCTGGGATTCATGGTTGTAATGACCGCGGGTATCGCTTGTTTGTATGTCTGGAGAGAGAATTATTTACGTGAATATATAGTTCATTAAGCAAAAAAAACACCTCGCCGAGGAGCCAGAAAACACCCCACGCACGTGGGGTGTTTTGCTTAAAGGGGGATCCTCTTACTTGATTGAAAAAAAGTAGAGACGTTCAGGCGAGGCCGGAGAAAAAATCTGTCTTGATTTGGGCACCGGGTACATTCATCCGCTCCAGTAATTCTTTGAAAGAATCCACCATCCCTCTGGGGCCGGAAATATAGAACATGCACCTCCGGTAATCAGGCACCTTGTTTTTGATCAATTGAGGCGTGATCCGGCCGACCGTACCACTCCACGAGGCCGGAAGTTTATTGGCCTCGGTCACCGTGTAAATGATTTGGATGCCCAATTCATGTTGAGCCCGGTCGAATACATCTTTATAGAGGATATCCTCGGCGGTTTTATTGGCGTAAAACAGGGTAATGGGCCGGCTTTGGTGCGTATCGATCAAATACTTGATCATGCTGCGGAAAGGGGTTACACCCACTCCTCCGGCGATGAGCACACATTTCTGCTTTGGGTCTTTGGGCAGGACGAAATCTCCTGCCACTTGGCCCGCAACAATTTCATCGCCAGGGTTCATCGCCAGCATGGCCTTCTTAAAGGAGCTTGATTTCTGGGAAAATTTGACTCCCAGCCGCAGAGTTTTTTCAGTTGGCGCAGACGCCAGGGTGAAATATCTCCGGTTTCCGCGCACATCGGCGCGGTCGTGACCCAGGGTCCACTCCATATACTGTCCGGGCACAAAAGCTAAATTCCGGCTGTGTGGAAAGATGAAATCATAGGTGTCGGACCCAATTTTGACCTTTTCTTTGAGTTTAAGAACGGCTCGTGTTTTGGGGCTGATGATGTAAGATACGACATTCCCGATTAGGATGGCCACTTCCGGCGTAATGAAAAATGAGCCAAAATGGATTTGAGGGGAAAATAAAAAACCTGCCAGCAGCCCATAACCGATCCTGGTTTTTCGGGTGGGTGGAGTTGTCAGCGGTTCGGTGAGGATTAAGAAGGCAAAGAAAAATACGGGGGAATAGAGAATGATCTTCTGCAGTGGACCGATCAAATCGCCCCCGCCAAACAGGCTGATTGTAATGCTGGTGGCGATGGTCGCGATCAGGAAACTGAGTACCAGGTCGAACCGTCCGATTTTACGGACAACCAGGATTCCGCCGATCAGCACGAACGGGAGCATGGAAGCATTTCCCACCCACCAGCTGGCCGACTGGTTGAGCGTAAAATAGGTGATTGCAACGGCTAAGGCAACCGGATTAAAAATGTGCTTCCTGTTGATGGCTATTATATATTTGGAGGCCATGGCCAGAACAGCCGCCCATCCCAGGAACCACAGGTCGTTGATTGACTTGATCGGGTTGATGATCAAAGCCAAAATAAGGGCTGAAATGTAGACCGACTCTACGTTAGCCGCCACGCCGAACGTTTTGGAAAAGATCCAGTTAACTCCCCAGCAAACGGCAATAAGGAAACCGGTTGAAAAAAGCAGCGCAAAAACGTCATACTTTAATATTCCGGCAAGAGAAAGCACCACTGCGGCGCTTAATAAAAAAATCAGATAATAAAGTACCAACCGGTACATCGTGATCCGGTTAAGCAGGTTGTCGATGGACTTAATCATGGCTTACATAATCCTCAAAACCGCTGGTATAGGTGGCCATTCCCTTTTGATCGATCATGTATCCTTCAAAACCCTCCAGCTCTTCGATGAATGCGATCCCCCTGGATTCCATTGCGAAAGCCGCGGTGGCGAAGCGGTCCGCCTCGTAAATGTCGGGGCCGATCACAGTCAGGCTGACGATCCCGGTAAGTGGTTTACCGCTGTTTTTGGGATTGTAAATATGCTGACCCCGGACATATGTGCCCGAAGTGGCGACGCCGCCACCTTGGATGGAAAGCACTTTTACGATTTCGTTGGTGCTAAAAGGGCTTTGGATTCCCACCCGCCAGTTTTGTCCTTGGCCGTTTTTCCCGGACACCTGGATGTCGCCTCCGGCATCAACATAATAGTTTTCAAAGCCGCATTCCCGTAAGATTTCAGCGGCATTATAGATCGCCCAGCCTTTGACGATCCCTGAGGGATCGAAGTTGCCGTTTCGCATGATGTCGAAATAACCGCCGGTTTCCTGGCGGGTCTGCTCAGCCAGCCGGAATATGGTTTTCATATCATCGCTCGACTCTTCGAGAGTGAGTTCATTCCGGTTGATCATGGAAATTTCACTGTCAGGCTTGTAGGTGCTGAATTTCCGGTCGACGTAACCAAAATAATCGAATACCTTCTCAAATGCTTCACTGGTTGCGTCAGAGTCAACCACTTCCAGGATCACCGGCATCCCCATGATCAGGCGCGTTTGTTTCATGATTCAGTTCTTTGCGGATTGAAGCGCCGCTTGCAGGGAATTCACAAAAGCTTCACTGGTCAGTGTAGCCCCGGAGATAAGGTCAACGTTCGCGCTCTGAGCCTGGATGGCTTCCTGTGTAAGCCAGGGCATGACCTGGTTGTTGATCTCTTGCGATGTCCTTCGGTCATGGGGGTAATCCAGGAACTTTACATCGGAGATTTTTCCATTTGAGATTACCACCTTCACCTGTACCAGGCCATAATATGCATCCGCCTCAGGGCCGGTGTAGGTCCCGTTTCTATAGGTTCCCTGAACTGTCGCCGCCGCCGTTTGAACTCCGTTGGAACTGGCTGTAGTACTACCGGTGCTGGCGCTCACTGAATTCGTGCTTCGCTCATGAAAGAGATAGGCGATAAATGTAAAGATCACAAAGGCGGACAGGAAGAATTTCTTGAACTTTTGGATGATACTTGAAGTCTGTGTTGCTGGTTTCCTGGACATTGAATTTACCTTACCTCTTTTCTAAATAGGACTAACAAGATGAATATAAGGTATGAAGATGAAAGAAAGATGAAACATAGGTGGCAACTCAAGATTGCTGCCTTTGTTTATCCGGGAGTCTTATCCAGGTTCTCCCTCGATTTAATCGGATTGATTCATCAACACAAAAGTAGCCGCGCGAGCATGGGCGTACCGTGCGGGTTCGCCTACACTTCGTCGATCTGTTCGTTGCTTTTCCTAAGATTATTAAAGGAAATGGTTTTGGTGATGGGGAAATAGAACATGGATCCTTTTACTTTCACGGCTACACGAAAATGACTTAGAATCCGCTAATTCCTGTCACCCGTTTCCCGTCCTCACCGATGAGCCAAATACCGCCCTGTTTCCCGGCTCTTCTTACCTTTTCTCCATACCTGTAATGATCATGCTGCGCATAAAGAAACGCTGGGACAGGATCAGTATGATCACCGGGATGGCCATCACCACCACGCTGCCCGCCTCGATCATGTTCTGGATGGGCACCAGGGATTGGTAAGTCTGGACGGCAAATGAGACCGGCATGAAATGTGAATTGGTGCCCAGGTAGAGCGATGCCAGCCTGGTTTCGTTCCAGGCGTAAAAAAATTGAAGCAAGGAAATGGTCACCACCGCTGGCCACGACTGAGGCAAAACGATGGAAAACAACCTGCGCATAGGTCCAGCCCCATCGAGCATGGCCGATTCCTCCAGGTCAACAGGCAGACTCCTAAAATTCTGCCGCAGAAGGAAGATGTAGACGGCATTCCCAAAGAAAAGGTTTACTACCAAAGGGAGAATTGTGCCCCTCCAATTCAACACTTTAATGTATAAGAAAAATGTGGGAATAAAAGTGACTTTTTCCGGGATCAGGATCGTAGCGATGAGAACATAAAAGAGCAAGTCCCCTCCCGGTAAAGGGAAACGTGAAAAACCATAGGCGACCAGGATGGAAGAAACCAATACACCAATCTCGCCGATTAGCACCAATAGAAAAGTATTGGCCATCATGGCCGGGAACGGCAGGCTGGTAAACAATTTGGTAAAGTTACCCCAGGCAAAATCCGGCACATAATACGCCCGCAGGGAACGCCAATCGCCTTTCCAATTGATCAACCTGGCTGACGGGTCAAGCGGATCGATGAACTGGCTCTCGGTCACTCCCGGCATGACCAGGGCCAGCTTGCGCATCCCCTGATCGGTGGGTACATGATAAAGCTGGAACGCATGGCCTTGATAATCGTAGGTGGCAACTTTCGAAGGATACCAGGGAGCTTTGTTATCTGAGAGCTGATCAGTCGGTTTGAAGGCTGTTACTACCATGAAGGCAACCGGCAATAAGTAAACCGCCAGGAGAAGCCAGACGAACAGGTTGTAGGAGCCGGCGCTCAAGAACCGCCCAAGCCTCGAGGGAGGATTTTTCTTTACTATGGATACCGAAGGATGGAGAGGCCTGGCTAACTTGGATGTAAACATTAATTCTCCTGGTCCGGGAAGTAAACCCAATATTTGGAGGTGATGAACAGGACCAAAACAAGCACCAGCATGAAGATAAAGAAAATCCACGCCAGGCTGGCAGCCGATCCCAGCCGGAATGTATTGAATAAGATGAAATAGAGATAGGTATCCACTGAAGAAAGGTTGCTGTTGAAGTTATAGCCGCGGTCCAACAGGATGGCGCCTCCGAAGATGGCTGTCAGGTTGAGGATCAGGGTAAAAAAGATCGCCGGCGTGATCAATGGCAGTGTAATCGAGAAAAAACGTCGTAAACGGGTGGCACCATCCACCAGGGCGGCCTCGAAAACATCCGTGGGAATGCCTTGCATGGCGCCTAGGATGATCAAGAATCCCGGACCGATCGACCAGAATGTAGCCAGGATCATTAGGGAGGGCGTGGCTCCCCGGCTTGTAAAATGGACATATTTCGCCAGGCCAAGAGGATTAAGGATGAGGGGATTTAGCCAGCCAGAGCGAGGGTTCACGAATCCCTGCCACATGAACAAGGCTGCCGCGCTGGGGATGATACTGGGTAGAAAAAACAATACCCGCAGGGTATTCTTCATGCGCAGTCTCTCATCATTGAGTAAAGACGCCAGCAGGATGGCCGCGATGACCTGGATGGGGATAACGATCAGTGCCAGCTTGAACGTACCGATAAAGGCGGTCACCAGGTTGGGATCCTGGAACAGGCTAATGTAGTTCTTGAGGCCGACGAATTTGAACTCGTTGGGGGTGAGCAGGAAAAAGTCGGTGAAAGATATGCCGAATGTAGCCAGGATTGGCGCCAGCTTAAACAGGATCAGTCCGATCAACCATGGAGCGATCAGTAATAATCCCCATCTGTGTTTGTACCGCAATTGGGTCGCTTGGCGGGGTTTTTTCTTCATCAAAATGGACCTCACCTGTTTGCTTGGGATAGGAGGGAGTGACCCGGGCGTCGTTGAGACGAAGGCTTTGCTTTTTAATAGGGAAGTACGCGGGGGGAGGTTCTGGCCACTTGTTTTTTGCAACTGCCTATGGAGATCATTCAACCCTTGTTGGGCACGTTGGCTCGCCGGATTGATCCTCAAAGCCTCTTGATAGAATTGAATCCCCGCCTGCGGCGAAGCCACGGTCGCCATGATCAACCAGGGTTCCTCCAGATCCGGCTGCAATGAAATAGCGCGCAGCGCCCATGAACGCGCAGACTGCTTCCTTCCCTGCCGCAATTCCTTCAATGCTTTTTGGATGGCATATTCCGCAACCGTATTGTCTGAAGGCATTCTGCCCATTATATCCCCTCTGAGAATCGGTATTGTAAATTGTTGAGATTCTCATGTCGATTGGCATGGCTTGACAATTTTTGCATTATGAGAGAAATAAATGGGAATGACTATCAGCAGGGAGATTTGTCTTACTGGGGAGAGAATCAATAAGCAGCTCTCGTTTGCGAGCAAGGCCAAACGCAACAATCTTAAAACATTCGGAGACCACATATTTTGTGATCTCCGGGTTTGTCTTTATTCTGGGGCAGGTGGGAAATTATCTACACCCGCATTCATTCTTTCGCTTCGGCGGCCTTCCCTGCTTTCGCAGAAATCTCTTTGCTATCACCAGGTTCTTTCTTTTCGGAAGGCTTTTCAGCCTTGGTTTCAGCCCCTTTCTCGTCTTTCTCATCCTTCTTCGGCGATTGGCCGGAGGGTGAATGGTGGTCCGTTGCATAGAAGCCGGAGCCCTTAAAAACGATTCCCACAGGCTGGTAGACTTTCTTTAAAGTCTTTTTTCCACACTCGGGGCACCTGGAAAGCGGCTGATCGCTAAAAGATTGTTGTTTGTCGAACTGTACACCGCAGTTGGTACAGTGATACGTATAAACAGGCATGCTGATATCTTCTTTCTACAATTTAACTCCGATTACCGGCGCGGTATTATAGCGCACTCGCAAGGCTGGTGCAAGAGGGCTGTACTTTTTCAAATCATAGTAGAATTGTGCTAAATAACAATAGGAAAACAAAGTGAAAAAATCGACCTCTTACGTTCCCCTGATCCTGGTTATCCTTCTGGCGTTTTGTTGTTGTTTGATTCTTGTCCTCAGCGGCGTTTTTTATGCCGCTTACCGTTTGGGGAAGGTGTTTCCTACTATCGCAGCATACACCCCCAACTTCCTGCCCGGCTCCAGCCCTACCCCACCTGCCCCTTTTGAGATAACTCGCCAGCCGGTGGATCAAATCCCCATGGGGACCTTGAATCTGCTCAAGCAGACGAACATTCCTGAAAATGATATCGCCGAGCTGGCCTGCCGTTTCAAATCGGTCTGTAATATTCCTCCTACATTGAGCCCTCCCGGCCAGCCATATGAGGTCGGCGCGCACCAGACCTTTTGGGTCAATAACGAGGACACCCGCGTTTACTTTCAGTCTGCCGCCACGCTGCGTTACGTTACTCCCCACGCTTATTTCTGGGTGGAGGACGGTGCCAATTACGACCAGCAGGATATTGAAAACCTGGTGGACGCCTTTGAGAATAAGATCTATCCGACTGACCGTGAGTTCTTCGGCTCGGAATGGACTCCCGGAGTGGATGATGATCCCCACATTTATATCCTCTACACCAGCGGACTCGGTTCCAATGTAGCCGGATATTACTATTCGCCGGATGAATACAACCCCCGGGTACGCCAGTACTCTAATGCTCACGAAATGTTTTATATCAATACGTCAGAATCTCTCTCCAGCGATTACACTTATGGTACGCTGGCCCATGAGTTCCAGCACATGATCCACTGGTATCAGGACCGGAATGAAAGCGCTTTCCTGAACGAGGGTTTTTCGGAACTGGCAACTTTCATCAATGGATATGATAATGGTGGTTTTGATTCTATTTACTTGAGCAATCCAGATTCCATCAACCTGACCGACTGGCTGGGCAGCGCAGGTGACAATACAGAGCATTATGGCGCAAGTTTCATCTTTGTAACCTATTTCCTGGACCGTTTTGGCGAAGACATCACCAAAGCCTTTATCCATGACCAGCAAAATGGCCTGAATAGTATGGACGACGTCCTCTCCAAGAACAACGTGGTGGATCCCCTTACGAATAAAGTCATTACTGCAGATGATTTCTTCCTGGATTGGACGATTGCCAATTATGTCCAGGATGGTTCGGTCGGCGATGGCCGTTATGTTTACCATAACTACCCCGCTGCATCCACCGCTCATACGACTGAGACTATCTCCACCTGTCCACTGAATACGTCCACCCGCACGGTCAACCAATACGGCGTTGATTACATCCGCATCGCCTGCGCAGGGAACTATAATCTTCGCTTTGAAGGTGCCACCTCAACTCGTCTTTTGCCTGCCGATCCTCATTCCGGTACATTCGCCTTCTGGTCCAATAAAGGCGACGAATCGGATATGACTTTGACCCACGAATTTGACTTGACCGGTGTATCCGGGCAGGTCAACATGAGCTACTGGACCTGGTACGATATCGAACAGGATTTCGATTACGTTTTCGTGGAGGCATCAACAGATGGCCAGCGTTGGGAAATTTTGAAAACGCCCTCTGGTACAGATGCTAACCCCAACGGCGCTTCCTACGGTTGGGGATATACCGGCCCGAGTAACGGCTGGATCCAGGAAACGGTGGACCTGTCGAAGTTTGCCGGTGATAAAGTCTCCGTGCGGTTCGAATACCTGACCGACCCGGGCGTGAATGGCGAAGGTTTTCTGCTGGATGATGTATCCGTACCGGCTGTTAACTATTCCACCGATTTTGAAACGGATGACAACAGCTGGAAAGCGGATGGATTTGCACGAATTGAAAATACCGTCCCCCAGACCTTCCGTCTGGCGCTCATTTCGAACACGTCGAATGGTACGACCGTTCAGATAATCCCGGTTGCTCCTGATCAATCCGCCGACATTCCTTTATCGATCGGTCAAAATGGCTTAAAGGATGTCGTTCTGGTGGTCACTGGAACGACCCGTTTTACCCGTGTACTGGCGCCTTATCAAATCTCGATTAAATAATAATATAAATTGACACCCGCAGTTTTTTAAATCCGTGTCTCGTGAATGGAGAGTATATGTCCACTGCCCCAAGTTCCGAAATATTAAAGTTGGCTTTGATGGCTGAATACCAGCCTGGCTCAGTTGTCTCACGCCAGATCACGAAAGCCGAGGCCGGGAACGTGACTTTGTTCGCCTTTGACAGAGAACAGGAGCTAAGCGAGCATACCGCTCCCTATGATGCGCTGGTTCAGATATTGGACGGAGAAGCAGAAATAAAAATCTCCGCCAGGCCGTTCCTGCTGAAAGCGGGTGATGCCATCATCATGCCGGCCAATGAACCTCATGCCGTCAGGGCGGTCACACAATTTAAAATGCTGTTGACCATGATAAAAGCTTGAATTAATTAATTAGGTCATATTCCAATCAAGATTTCATCATGAAAAATTTCCTCAAAAGTTTGAAAATCGCCGCCATCAGCCTCGGTTAGCTGATCGCGGCTGTTATTCTCCTGATCCTGATCTTGTTTGGCTACTGGTACTTGCGCCCCAATCGTGCCCGGGTAAACCAAAATGTGGTCACAGAAACCTGGGACATCGCCAGCGATAAGATGCACAATTCCAATACCGATATGGTCCAATGGCAGGATCGGTTCTACCTTGCTTATGTTTCCTCCCCTTATCATTTTGGCAATGACAGGTCGGTCTTGCATGTGAAATCTTCGACCGACTTGGGCCATACCTGGGAAGAAGTGGATACCTTCAATCCCTCCGGTGAGGATATCCGTGACCCGAAATTTGCCGTCATTAACGGGCGGTTGTTTTTGTATGCATTGAAAAACACCTCCTTTGTGGCCGAACCATATCTCAGTGTGTACAGCTATACCGAGGATGGAAAGACATGGACGCCCTTTGAAACGGTCGCTGGATTGGACGGCTGGTTATTCTGGCGGCCCAAAACCCAGGATGGCGTGACCTTTTACAATGCTGCCTACTGGCACGAACATGGTAAATCGATCCTCTTGAAATCTACCGATGGGATCAACTGGCAGACCGTCTCAACCATCCATACCGGTGGACGCAATGATGAGACCGAGATCGAATTCATGGCCAATGGGGACATGCTTGCTACCGCCCGCCTTGAATATGGTGGTTTTGCCGATGGTGCTTTCGGCGACCCCCTCGGCTCGACCTTGATCACCATTTCCAGGCCGCCCTTTACCGCCTGGACCGACCTGCTCGAAAGTAAGGTCACCCGCCTGGATGGCCCTTATTTGTTCACCAATAATGGACGCATTTTTGCTGTTGGGCGCTATCAGGCTGACCTGGGTCAGAGTGGACTTCTGACCGACCAGGGCAGCGTATTGGCGAGGAAGCGCACCTCCTTGTTCGAGATCCGCCCGGATGGGCTGGCCTATCTGACAGACCTTCCCAGTGACGGGGATACTTCCTACGAAGGTTTGGTGCTCATAGGTGATATCGCTTATATCTCGTACTATACCAGCCCGATCGATCACGACTACGCCTGGATCCTGGGCATGCTCTCCCCATCCCAGGTCCGAATGGCCAAAGTAAACTTAAAAGCCCTGCAAGTGTTGGCCGATCAAGCCCAGGCCCACTAAGAACCGCTAACAAAACCTCACTTGCCTCGTTGCAAAGTCATTTATCGAAAGAGATTTTACAAAAAAGTGCTCGAGGCGCCGTCCTCGGCGCCGTGTATTGATTGTTGAATAACTTCTTCCTTTATAAAGACTTTCGACTATCTACATAACAGCAGGAGCGGGTCTTGACCTGCCGGCTCTCTTGAGTCCGGTGCTGATAATTCCACCAAGGCGCCCTGATCGTAAGCCGCCAAGACCCGCTCTTTGGGAAAGCAACATGGTTTTGCTAGGTGCTCTAAATCAAATACTACCGCCGGATGACCAGACAGTCATCCGGCGGATTTGTTGTTGCGTTATTATAGATTCGGTGTATTCGGATTTCATCTGGCTGGGGGTGACGTCAACACTTTCCTTTGATGGGAATTTTTTAAGCTCCCCAGGACCATGCGCCCCATACCGCCGATCCCGATAATGCGGAATACGCTGGCCGGTGAGAAAAATTCCTTGACTGGGATTGAACCGGTGAGGATACCAAAGAATTGTTCCACTTCTCTGGGCTTATTCTCCAACGAAGCGAACAAGACCTCCTGCTGAAGTGAGGCGGGTTCGAATGAAGCGATCTGTCTGGTTAACTCATACATCGGAAACGTCTCAGCGTTGCGTTCCTTTTCGTAAACTGCCATGGCCATTTCCAGCGGTGCCTTCCCTGAGAAACCCGCTTCGATTGCATGGACCAGGCGTTCGGAATCTCGAAACGCGTTCCCGATTCCCTGGCCGGTGATCGGATCCTGTGTCAAACCTGCGTCGCCTACCAATGCCCAACCGTCACCGTAAGGCCGGCGATAGAATCCCGGCAGGTCAGCCGTACCGAAGAAACGTCCGGTTTGAGTCCCGCTTCGAAGTTTTTCACCTAATCCAGGCACAGACTCCATCGTCTTCCAAAACCGCCCATCCACATCTCCTCGGATCCGCGTGAATTCTGCCAGCGGGTAACCCGTGTATATAACTGCCTGCTCGTCGTTGGTCGGCCAGATGCCCACCATCGCATCCTCAAGAGTGTGCAGTTCACCTTCTTCAAAACCAACGCCACCCCAGTAGGTGTAATATGAGCATGTCCGTATCGGTTGAACGTTGTATTCCGGCGCCTGGGTTTGCTTGGCGACCAGCGAATGTTTCCCATCCGCTCCGATCACCAGGCGGGCTTTCTCCTCAATCTGTGTCTCTCCCCCATTGCTGCCGGATTTCATCCGGCCACGGATGCCCGTGACCGTGCCATTTTCTGTCAGAAGTTCTTCAACCACCACATCCTGGCGTAGTTCCGCTCCGGCCTCGACCGCCGCATCCACCAGGATCTTATCCAGGACAGTGCGGCGTGGACAAATGATCGCTTCCAGGCCTTCCAGTGGAAAGTAATTCCCTTGAAGGTGAAACCGGCCCTGGTGAAAAGACAATCTGTTCACAGGGGGACAATTCGTGGCCAGCACCTTCTCGAGTAAGCCCCACCGTTGGAGGGCGGCTACTCCTTTTAACTGCACGGAATGGGTGGAAAGTGTATCGCTGGGGAAGCTGGCTCTGTCTACCAGCAGGACCTTGAATCCCTTGCGGGCAAGCTGCATTGCCGTAGGCGAACCGGCTGCGCGGGCTCCAAGCACGATCACATCATACATCAGGCACCTCCGTTTCTTACCAATAAAAAGTGGCTTTACACTGTGTAAATTGACATTAGCTGTATTATAAGATGGCTTGGCGAAAGCCCTCATGGCGGTTTACGATACCGATAAGGATGCAGCCGCGGCTTGGAACGATCACTTGGCAGCCTTAAGGGAGGGTTGCGACCATGCCATTCAATGCCTTGTCCGCGAAGGTAGCCTTGCTGCCGGATGGGAACCCGCTGAAACCACCAGTATGATGTGGTCCATGCTGGCAATATCCGTTTGGGAAAACCTAACCATCCATCAGGGATGGTCAAATGAA
Organism: uncultured Chloroflexia bacterium; assembly: GCA_963831885.1. GTDB lineage: Bacteria > Chloroflexota > Anaerolineae > Anaerolineales > Villigracilaceae > UBA877. Next base: position 587,737 of record CAWHSJ010000012.1, read on the forward strand.
CAATATGTTCGCCAGATGCAGGAAGTGATGCGTCGAACTTTTGTAGTTTGATGCTTATTCTAAGCGCAACCGTTCATGACCTTTAAGCTTCCTTCAGGCTGTCTTTCTATGTAGGTTTTCGTGCTGGCCTTCGGATAGGAGTTCATACATTTTAAGGAACCGGCACAAAATTAGCCCGGCCGACGTTCTTTGACCGCCAGGCAGATTTTCGCCTTTCAAAACCCCCTTGGTTGAAATAATTAAGTCATATCGGCCGTGATCCAGGCATTCTTGCGTAAATGTCCTAATTCATGTCTGAACTAGAAAAAACAATTTGTATTCACAGAACATTTGTGCTATAATAAGGATATCTATCACGGGAGTCTTCTTCCTCCCCAAATCGCCTGTTATTTGGGCTATTTCGGGAGGAGCCTGTCCCGAAGCAACCTTCCACCTGCCTTGTGAGCAATCCACAGGGTGACGTATTTGGTCAGGGTTGGTCGGGATGGCCCGTAGGGCCGGTTAAGGCTACATGGCGTGCTTATGACTCATTTTGCCAGGCTTTTCTATCAAAAACCGTTAAATCCATGTCGTTGGCGTTACTTCATTATTTCTAAATACAATTTCCCCTCAATCGTCAATCCACAATCAAAAATCTTCAATAATTCGAATTAGCCAGCCCCCGCAGGGGTTCCTCCATTAGTTCCTCAAACAAATACAATTCCCCTGATCAAATTTATTCGGGAGTAGTCGTTCCTCCTTCGTTCCTCAGGAACGACTACTCCCGAATGCAAAAAACCTAAATATGGATCGGCATCCCTTCGGCCGCATGAGCCGCCTCCATCAGCGTCTCGGAAAGAGACGGATGTGCATGGACGTTGCGGCCAATCTCGGCCGGGGTCAGTTCCATCATGTGGGCCAGGGTCAGCTCGGGCAGCAGTTCGGTCACTTCCGGTCCGACCATATGTGCGCCCAGGATTTCTCCGTATTTTTCATCCACCACCAGCTTTACCCAGCCGGCGTAATCCCCCAACCCCAACGCTTTGCCATTCGCCTGGAAGGGGAAACGTCCCAGTTTGACCGTGTAGCCGCGTTCTTTTGCCTGCGCTTCGGTCAATCCAAACGAAGCGATCTGTGGCGAGCAGTAAGTTGCTCGTGGCATCATCTCGTAATCCAATGTAACGGTTTCAGCCCCGGCGATATTCTCCGCGCAGATGATTCCCATGGCTGAACCGACATGCGCCAGCATTAGCTTTCCGGTCACATCGCCGATGGCCCAGACGCCGGGAATATTCGTCGCCATCTTATCATCGATCTCGACAAAGCCGCGTTCTGACAGCTTGACACCCACCTCTTCAAGGCCTAGGCCCTTGGAATTGGGTCTAAAACCGATTGCAACCAGGGCTTGCTCCGCTTCAAGAGATTTTGTCTCCCCCCCGGCAGAAACAGTCACCCTTACACCTGTCTCTATTACTTCGACAGATTCAACTTTATGGCCAGCCAATATTTTTATGCCCCGTTTAGTATAGGCCCTGCTCATTTCCGCGCTGACCTCTTCATCCTCTAAGGGGGCAATGCGCGGCAGCATTTCAACTAAAGTGACCTCTACACCGTAAGCGTTCCAGATGGTGGAGAACTCCATCCCGATGGCACCTGAACCGATGACGATAACCGACTTGGGCAACTTCTCCTGTAAAATAGCTTCCAGATATGTGACTACTTTCTTTCCATCCACTTTCCATGCGCCTGGCACAACGGAGGCTGCCCCGGTGGCAATGATGATATTCTTTGCACTGAGCTCTGTCTGCTTGCCATCTTTATCAGTAATTGCCACAATATTGGTGGAGGTTAATTTTGCCGTTCCCATATAGACGGTGATGTTATTCTTCTTCATCAGAAAACCAACCCCTTTAACCAACCTGTCTGAATTTTGGCGGCTCCGTTTGACAGCCACCGAATAATCCAACTTCAAATTCTCGACAGAAAAGCCAAAATCCTTGCCGCGTTCCCGCAAAAGGTGGGCAACATCGGCATTCTTTAATAATGACTTCGAAGGAATGCAACCTACGTTCAGGCAAACCCCGCCCAGCCACTGCTTATCGACGATGGCTGTCTTCTGCCCGAGCTGAGCCGCCCGTATGGCAGCCACATAACCTGCCGGTCCGGCACCGATCACTACGACATCAAATGTTTCGGCCATACTATGAATCCTTTCTTATTCACCCATTAAAAATAAGTCCCGCTTGTCTAGTGCCAATTCTCCAATGATTCTACCACTTTGGCCAGGAACCAATCCGCCATGGCCCCATCCAGGATGCGATGATCAAAAACAAAGGATAGATAGACCATCGGGCGGATTGCAATGGAATCGTTGCCGTCTCCATCAGTAATTACAACCGGACGTTTCCGGATGGCGCCGGTGCCTAAAATCCCGCATTGTGGCTGGTTGATGATAGGCATGGCAAACAGTGAGCCGGAAATGCCATGATTGGTCAATGTAAATGTGCCCCCTTTGACTTCATCAGGCTGGAGTTTTTTAGAACGTGCTCGTCCGGCCAGGTCATTCACAGCCCGGACAATTCCCTCAAGCGACAACTGGTCCGCCTCCTTGATTACCGGGACAATGAGTCCCTCTTCGCCGAGGGAGGTAGCCATACCGATATTGATCGCCCGATGGAAGACCAGGCCTGCCTCAGTCCAGGATGAATTAACAACTGGGAACGCTTTCAATCCTGCAACAATGGAAGAAATGAAATATGCAGTGTAAGTCAGGTTAAGGCCATCATGGGCATAAGCTTCTTTATTGGCAGAAAGGTGGGCCATCACCCGGCTCATATCGGCCTCCATGGCAGTTAAGACGTGCGCGGATGTCTGCTTGGAAACGACCATGCGTTCGGCGATGGCTTTGCGGATCACATTATGTGGGACCAGACGGTCGCCTGGAACATTTTCCGTAGACACAGAATTTGCTCCCATATTCTTTCCCGACTCGAGGTACTCCAGGATATCCTTTTTTGTGATCCGTCCTCCAAGCCCGCTGCCGCTGACTCGCTTCAGGTCGACTTTCTGTTCCCGGGCTATTTTGGCCACAACAGGGGATATGAACCCTATTCTTTTTCCTTCATCCCTGTTTTCTGAGACATTATTCTCCAAATTTATTTTCCCTGCCATAGAGTTGTTCGCCTTGACCCGAACCTGTTCACTTGATCCTGATCCATTTGCTTCAGGGATATTCTCGCCCGGTTGCCCGATCCAGGCAATGACTGATCCAACATTTGCGACTCCATTCTCAGGCACAACCAGCTCTGAGTAAAATACCGCTGACCGGGCTGGGAATTTCCGTCACAACCTTATCCGTCTCCACTTCCAACAACGACTCAAGTTCATTTATTGTTTCGCCTTCATGCTTTAGCCATCTGACAATGGTCAGTTCATTCACACCTTCACCCAATCGAGGAGCCAGGACCTTCGTTGCCATCAGGAACTCCTTGTCGACACGATCGGCGGATAACCTGCCGGATTTGCTTCGTGCATCATTTCATAGACCGTATCGAAAACGGTTTCGTCATTTGGCTTGGACCAGTAATCACCATCGGAACCATAAGCCGGGCGATGCGGCTTGCCCGAAAGCGTCCTGGGGCTGGAATCGAGCCAGGTATAACCGCCCTGCTTCTCTATGATCTCTTGCAGCATGTAGGCGGTAGTTCCTCCTGGAACATCCTCATCCAGAAATAATATTCGGCCGGTCTTTATAAGCGATTCGACAATTTGTCCGTGGATGTCGAAGGGCAAGAGCGATTGAACGTCAATTACTTCAACCTCTATACCTACTGCAGATAGCTTTTCTGCCGTCTCCAGGGCGATCCGGCAACAGGCTCCATATGTAACGATGGTCACATCTTTGCCGGAACGAAGGATTTCAGGAATTCCAACGGGAACAGTGAACTCTGCTAAGTTATCTGGTAGCAGTTCTTTGAGCCGATAGCCATTTAAGACCTCAACCACAATGGCGGGTTCATCCGACCTCAACAGCGTATTATAAAAGCCGGCTGCACGGGTCATGTCACGGGGAACCAGTACGTTCATGCCGCGCACGAGATGGATTATTCCCGCCATGGGGGAACCGGAATGCCATATCCCCTCCAAACGGTGTCCGCGCGTACGCACGATCACCGGCGCAATTTGCCCGCCGGCTGTACGCCAATACAGATTCGCCAGGTCGTCTGCCATGATCTGCAGAGCGTAGAGAACATAATCGAGGTATTGGATTTCGGCAATCGGTCGCAAGCCACGCATGGCTAATCCTATGGCTTGTCCCAGGATAGTAGCTTCACGGATGCCTGTATCGGCTACTCGTAAAATGCCATATTTTTCTTGAAGCCCGCTGAATCCCTGGTTGACATCCCCCAACTTACCCACATCCTCACCAAAAGCGATCAGGCGCGGCTCGCGGGCCAGTGCGGCATCAAAGGCTTTATTAACAATTTTGAAACCCGGCAGCGAGGGAGCATTCCCTGAATAAACCGGTTTAATTTCGGGTATCTTCCGAATCGAGCGGGATGTTTGCAGGTATAGGTATGACCCGTAACAGTCTTTTTTTTCAGAGTCCAGTGCTATTTCAAAAGCCGCCAATTCATCCCTCTCCGGGGAGATCTCTGAGCGTGTCGATACCAGAGCTTCATGAACGGAAGCAGCAATATCGCGATAGAGGGGTATCTGGGCCGAATCCAGGCGAATGGCAGCCCGCTTCACTTCATCTGCCTGTGGGGAAACCTCGGCTAACGCCTCCAGCCGGATCAGTGCTTCTTCTTTCCTTCTCTGAATTGGGGTTTGGTAAGCCTCCCAGGCCTGTTTTCGGGCTCCTTCCACATATTGAATTTCCTCGGCTTCCCAGGTAGCCAGATCTGCCTCGCCAGCGATATTATTCTCCAGGACCCATTCTCTGAATTTTGGTACACAATCATTCTCGGCTTCCCATTTCAGGCGTTCCGGAGATTTATAACGCTCCTGCGAGCCAGACGTGCTGTGTCCAAGAGGCTGGGTAAGATGCGTAGCGTGCACCAATGCCGGGACATGGTACTTGCGAGCAGTTTCTCCGGCCAGGGAAAATGTGGCTAATAAAGCCGGATAATCCCACGAAGAGACGCTATACAGATCATAGCCGCGGTCACATTGTTCTGCTGGACAAGGCAGGCGCTCAAATCCTTTAAGGATGGAATAGATATTTTCTTTCACCATCTGGAATTGGTTGGGGACCGAAATGCCATAATCATCATCGAATACAGTCAAAACGGCCGGAGCACGGAGCACCCCGATGGCATTCACTGTTTCCCAGAACATACCCTCCGCAGTAGACGCATTGCCGATGGTAGCCCAAACCACTTCACTCCCTTGATTTGAGAAACCTTTGAACGGTTTTAATTCTTCCAATTGGCGATAAAGAACCGATGCATACGCTAGACCTACAGTACGAGGCATTTGCGTGCCGGTTGGGGAAACATCACCGGCAACATTGTACATTTCGGTCTGGTTTTTCCATTCCCCTTCCGGAGTGAGAAAACGGCTGGCAAAATGAGAATTCATCGAACGCCCGGCTGATGATGGTTCATGTGACACATCTGCGTCTGCATATAGTTGAGCGAAAAATTCTTCGATGCTCAAAATTCCCAACCCAAACATCCAAGTCTGGTCGCGGTAATAACCGGAACGCCAATCTCCTTTCTGGAATGAACGCGCCATGGCCAGCTGAACTACTTCCTTGCCATCCCCAAATATTCCGAATTTAGCCTTACCGCTCATCACTTCCCGATGAGCCACTAGAGATACCTGACGTGACCTGTAAGCTTGCCGGTAATCCTTGATAATATCCTCAGGTGGGAGAGGCAAAACCGGCTTCCCTTTAGGGGACATATCCGCTCCTTGGATAGCCAATAACTTCGATAATAATACTCTAATTATAATTGAAAATAGACAGGGTTAAGGATGTATTCCCTTAACCCTGTCCAAGTTTCTTAGAGAATGTGCAGGTCCATCACCTGGCGGAAATGATAGCCATAAATTGCGAAGGTGATTGCCAGCGGAAAGAGTTTTGGCCGGCGTAAGATTGTCCAAATAACAAGCTTCCAATATTGCACCCGTTCTTTCCCAATGATACCCAGGCGAATGACTGAACGGAAAAAGGCGCGTATGTATTCACCATTGATCGGGATTTTGATCTTTGGTGCTTTATATTCTTTAAGAAAGGTACGCACCCTGGCATAGTAGTTCTTGGGCGCATACAAAGTTTTCACCAGCGATCGGTAGCCCTTTTGTAAGACATCCAGGTTCATCGTCTTGGGAATGATATTCGTAGTTCCGTCCACATTATCGCCCGTGGACGATCCGGCGAGGCGTCCATCTTTCTCCATTCTCTTATAAAGACGCGTTCCGATCGGAGCCTGCAGCAACCCAACCATGGCTGTGACAATACCAGTTTTCTGGATGAAATCGATCTGTCGTTGGAAAATGGAGGGGGTATCGCTGTCAAATCCTATGATAAACCCACCCTGAACCTGCAAGCCAGCCCGCTGGATGCGTTTGATATCCGCCACCAGGTCACGGTTAAGGTTCTGCTTTTTATTGCATTCGGCCAGGCTATTTACTTCCGGGGTTTCAACACCTATAAAAACCGTATCAAACCCTGCTTGAAACATCATATTCATCAATGGCTCATCATCGGCGATATTAATGGAGATTTCAGTATTGAATGGCATGCCCTTCTTGCCCTTTCGCCACTCGATCAGAGCCGGTAGTAGATCCTCTTTAATTGCTTTTTATTTCCCATGAGATTATCGTCCACAAAAAAGACAGGTTCGCGCCAGCCAAGTTGGTATAACCCATCCAATTCGTTCAGGATCTGTGCGGAACTTTTGACTCGGGGGCGATGGCCAAAAAGTGAGGTGATATTACAGAACTCACAATCGAATGGGCAACCGCGTGAATACTGGACGGACATGGTAGCATAGCGTTTATGGTCCACTAGCTCCCACATAGGTGCAGGAGTATTTTGGATATCAGGGAATTCCGAGGACGTGTAGATACGCTTGGCCCGGCCAGCTTCCAGGTCCTGCAAGAATGGGGCCAAAGTTATCTCCGCCTCGTTTAATACGAAATAATCTACATCGGGAAAATTTTCATACTCAGCTGTAAAAAGTGGTCCGCCTGCAACTACTTTCAATCCGGCCGCTTTACAACGAGCAATAACCTGGGTTGTGGATTTCCTTTGGACGGTCATGGCGCTGACGAAGGCGTAATCAGCCCACTCCAGATCCTTATCTTTGAGTGGTTGCACGTTTAGATCAACCAAGTTCTTTTCCCATTCGGTTGGCAGCATGGCCGCTACTGTGATAAGTCCCAGGGGTTGCGTAGAGGCTTTTTTTCGGATGAATTTCAGGGCATGTTTGAAACTCCAGAAAGTATCTGGGAATTCCGGATAAATCATTAGTATTTTCATAACTAACTCCAATAAGTTACAGATTTAATTGACGATCAATAAAATTGATCTTCCCCCTCATCACCTGTTCCTGAGTAAACTAGCAAACAGATGAACTGTATCATCCATGTCGCCAATTCCGGATAAGGCTTGTCCATATTATATTCCCAATTTGAAGCACCGTCCAGTTTGATAGTTTACGGATAGGTCTTTGATAGGTATAAAAAAAAACAGAGACCTATGATTGATCTCCGTTTGAATAACAACCATATTTCACTCTGAGTGATTTCTACTTAACCATTATGGTAGCTGAAAATGTCGCTTCCGGTTTCACCTCCGTCTCCCACGGACGATGGTAGACCAGGTTAAGGATAGTAGTGCCTGTTTTCAGCGTTTTGAAAGTCAGAGTCAGCGATCCTCCCGAGCCAATAAGACCGGGGTTGCTGCTTTTAAATTCAACATCGCCCACCTGCTGGAGCATGCTGGCATCCAAATCCTTTGCCTCCCAGGTATAACCGGTAGACGGATTCCCTTCTAATTCTATAGAAACGTGGCCACCCATTTTAACTCTGATCGTTTTTCCATTATCCGCTGCAGTCAGTTTCGCTTGTCCGGATTTGCAACCACTGGTAATTGTGACCGCTAAAAGCATAAACAAGAACAATGAGATTTTATGCGACATAAGCTTGTTTTTCAAAAATAATTATCAAGCACGAAAACCAGTCCAAGAAGGTGCGGTCCCACAATTAATGACTCATACTGCTGATACTATTTACGTAATCGAGAGCTGGCTGGCATACTGGTGTGAAATGCGTGGAGAGATGCTGCCAATCCAATGGCTCACTCGAACCTTGGGTCTCCCGGATTGCAAGAGTCAAACAACCCGGCCCGGCATTGTAATTGACCAGCGTAAATCGCCATAGGTCCTCATAGTTTGCCGCTTCACCTGGCGAGACTCCATAGGTGTTATATACGATCATGCCGGTCTGTTCAGTATTCGCAAGCAGGGTTTCAGCAAAAACGGCCACACTATTTTCAGCCCGGCTCAGGTCAATCCCCAATGGGCAATCCACGCAAAAGGCATCTACACTTTTTACTAGGGCGTCATCCAGCGTTTCCTGCTGTTCCACCTGGAGGTGAGCATACCCTTTCTGGCAAATGGACTCATCCAACGCCGATGGGCAGAATTGCTCATAGAAAGGCCGATTCCAGAGTAAGGTTGTATCGGCCCCGCCTTTGGTCATTTGTCCCAAGCCTGCCTCAGGATGATCCTTCGATACCCCTGGCCAAAATTGGCTCTCACGGGCAAATATATTCTTTAATAATTCTGCCGGGATGCCTGTTGTTTCAGCCGTGGAGAAGATCAAACCATCAAACCGGTTTTGCCATTCATTCACATCTGACCGGGCGGCCTCCAAACCACAAGGACTGACTGATCCATCATTGAGCAGACCGCCATCTACACAATAAGAAGCATCAGCTACGCCTTCTTCGATGAGGCGTGAGGCCAGATATTCATAAGGGATGCTCGTTGACAGATCGCTTGGCCGCAGAGGCGTGGATAGCCAGGCTGGCGTTCCACCCACCGGTGGAAAAGCATCCCAGGTCATGGAACCAGCTGCCAACGGCACTCCGTGCCATTGCATACTCAAAACGTCGGCATACCAGAAATGTCCAGTATTGTCATCCGAAGGAATTACCCGTACACGCGCCTGGAAAGGTTCACTGCTATCTCCATAGCTGGAAAAAGCCCAAAAATTTATACTAAGGCCGACATCATTGGTTGGGACCAAATCTACTTGACAAATTGGATCGCATGTAAATGATTTTCCATTTACATCTCCCCCCAGGTTGAGAATGTGTTCCCCGTCCAATGGTTCTTCGCCACTCAAGACCAACGTTGGTAATATGTCACAACGAAAAGTAGAGTTATATGGGATACAGCCTCGCAGCGTGACCCATACGACCGGCGGAGGGAGAATTACACTGACCTTGCGCGTGGCCGGCTCAGAATTTATGAGTTGCAGATAATAACCGTCACAAGAGCCATCTTCTCCACAAGATTTGGTTACGATCCATTTGTCGAAAACTGTTTTTCCACAAGCATCATATATCTCCCCACCCATGGGCAGGCCCTGATGGTCAACATCAATTGAACAGGCAACCTTGTTGGTTGCCCAATTCGTCAACCACCACTTATATAATGTATAGTTCTGTGTGATCAATGCGAAACGATCTGGACCATCCGGAGGTTCCCCCGCGGCAGATACACCTCGAATTCCAAAAGGCATCATCGAAGCGAGGAAAATAAATAACACGACGGCCGTCAGTCCGGCTCGCATATGGGGCCCCATTTTCCCTAAACGATTCTCCTCTTTCAATAAATTATAGCTTAAAACATTCTAATCCTCTGCCCAGTTATAACCATGGGAATTAATTTGTGTTTATTGGTCTCTCGGAAAAGGTCATTTATTTAAGTTTTGAAGCATTTGCAAGTCGCGTTTCAATCTTCGCCAGCGCAAAATAAGACTGATTAAATAAACAGCAAGTATTAAAAATATGACCGTGTAGCCTGCGATCATAAACCTTATTGAAGTGGCATAGGGAATCATGGGCACCTCTATTGCATTAGGGTTAATTTGAGCTGTTCAACCTGTTCCGCTAACTGGCCCAGGCGGATTCGATACCAAAATAGTGTGATGAAAATGATAGAGAATGTGAACAGACAGTAAAGCATGGTTATCAACATTGGAGTGGTCATGCCAAAACTCCCCACCGAACCCGAATTTCCTGAGCCGATTACAGCCGGGTGAATAGTTTGCCAGATCCGGATGGAAATGAATGTAAGAGGAATGCTTATCGATCCCACCAGGGTGTAAACTGCGCTGAACCGGGCCCGCCGTTCCGGATCTTCCATGCCTTGACGGAGGAGAAGGTAAGCCAGGTAAATCATTTCCAAAATGGCTGCGGTTGTCAAACGCGAATCCCATGTCCACCAGGTCCCCCATGATGGTCTCGCCCAAATCGAGCCACTGACTATGGCAATGAAGAAAAAGACCAGGCTGATTTCCACTGCAGATAATTCAACGAGATCCCACTTCGGATCTTTTTTCACCAGATAGATGATTCCCGCGGCAGCTGCGGCGATGAAACCGAGCATGCCCACCCAGGCATTGGAAATATGGAAATAGAAGATCTTTTGCACGTAGTTCATAACGGATTCCAAAGGTGCATATAAAAAGACCATTCCAATTGCACCGAGCAAGAGCACCACAGATAAGATGGTCAGGAATATCAAGGTTTTGGGGTGAGAATTCATTCTTATTCCTCTACTATAAAATCAAACACCATGAAAGAAACTGCAGTAAAAACCACATCATAAACGATCAAGATATTCAGCCATGGCAGGATCGATTGCATTTCCAAATGTTGCAGGAAACCACCGCTGGCTTTTACGGCCGCCAGCAGGACCGGCAGAATTACTGGGAAAAGCATGATGGGCAGAAGCACATCCCGTGTGCGAGTTTGGACAGCCATACTGGACAACAATGTCCCTACTGCCACATAACCAATGGAACCAAGGAGGATGACCAATAAAAGGCCGCTTTCCAACAAATTGGTATTGTACAATATGCTGTAAACCGGCAAAACAATCGCCTCAACGATCAACATAAAAACCAGGTTGCTGATTGCTTTCCCAAAATAAATCGCTGAACGATCCACCGGGGCTAACAAAAGACCATCAAGACAGCCGCGATCTTTTTCTATGGACATCGAGCGATTCAAGCCAAGCGTGCCGGCAAACGAAAAGGTAACCCATAATACACCGGGGGTAATGGTGAGGCGCAAATTTGGCAATAATTCAATGGCAAAGTTGAAAATAAGAACGACCAGTAATGCAAACACCAGCATGGCGGAAATCAGTTCGCGTGAGCGCAGTTCAGCTGCCAGATCTTTCCATATGATAGCGCCGATGGCCTGTAGATATGTGGAGGACCTTGCGCGATTGACACCGGTTTGAGCCTGCATGGTTAGCCTGCCAACGCCTTCCGATAAAAATCAAGCAAATTTCCTTCCCCAAGGGAAGTACGCTCGAGTGATGCAGTAATAACGCCGTGTGTAAGTACATCGAACCGTCCGGCTAAATCCTCCACGCGCGCCAGATCATGGGAGGTAATGATGACGGTTCGTCCACGCGCAGCTACTCCGCGTAATAGTTCATCGAGCATATCACAGGCATCCTGGTCGAGGCCAGTGTGTGGTTCGTCGAAGAGCATAACCTCCGGATTATGAAGAATGGCACGGCCGATTGCCAGCCGCTGCTGCATCCCGCGTGAAAAAGTCCGTACCAGGTCATGTCGACGTAAGACGAGTCCGATCATGTCCAAAACTTCATCAATTCGTACATTTAAGTTATCCAAAGCGTACATACGTCCATAAAATCGTAAATTTTCTTCTGCGGTTAGATCGCCGTAGAGCAGCGGTAAGTGGGTGACCACGCCCAGCCGGGATCGTACTGCTGCAGCCTGCGCGGGTAAATGATACCCGGCTACAATCAACTCGCCCATTGTGGGCCGGGAAAGTGATGCCAGGATTCGTAAGAAAGTAGTTTTGCCAGCACCATTTGGACCAAGGATGGCCACAAATTCGCCCTGGCGCGCTTCGAAATCGAGGCCGCGCAGGACAATTTTTGTTCCAAACCTTTTTACCAATTTTTTGACGGAGATCATGGCGTCATTATCGTCTATGCTCAAGAGGCTGGAAGCCGAAATTATATTATTTCTCTTAAACGATTTTTTAATTCATCCCGGCGCTTCTGATACGCTTCTTTGGAAATACACTTTTCCTTATACTGTTCATCAAGGGCAATAATGGCATCTACAATTGTGTCTCGATCGTCTCCAAAAGTATCCGCCGCAACCTCCGTTGGGAGTATCGCATCTTGCTGGTTGAAACGAGTACGATTGCGGAGAAACAAAAAGATTCCCACACCAATTAGGAGAATGCCAGCCGCGCCAATGCCAATCAGAATAGCAGATTGGCGACTTGGAAAAGATGCAGTAGTATCTCCCGGCTTGCCGGAAATTGTTAAAGCTAAGGTGCTTCCGGATGCCAGGGTGCCGCCTTGATATAAATGATAATTCGCCCCCTGGAAAGTCTGTGTACCTGCGTCATCCAATTGATCACTACTGACGCGCACTCCTACTGGTACGATGATAGTCTCAGACGAGACCGGCAAGGAAAAAGGTTGGATGATCTTAAGATTGCTGTTATATGGCAAGGAGAAGGTGGCGATGATTCCATACTGCTTATCGGCTCCAGGAAGTAAGGCGAACCCGTTTGTAGCGCTCGCCAGAGTTGCACCGCCCTGTGCTAAATCATATTGCACGTCAGATGCGCCAGTAGGGATTTTTATAAAAGGAATGCTTGTCCCGTCACTTGGGACGACAACGGACTTCAAACCGATATTACTGACAATATAAAGCATACGAGCTTGCACCTGGCCGTCCGTCGGGAATTCGAATTGCATATGGATCTGGGAAAAATTTAGTGTTATGAGATCACTCGTTGAATCGTAAATAGAAATCGGCATTTCGCGAGTGGTAAATGTTCCATCATATACCACCGGATCGGATGCGTATGTCACCCCGTTAAATTCCACTGTTACAAAATAAGTTGTCTTTGAATCCGCGGGGACATGATCAAATTGGTATTGCCCATTTGGTTGAACTGTGGCTTTAAGCGTTTGCTCCATTGCGCTGGAACTAGTATTGTAAAGGTATAAATGAGCAATCAATGAATCTGTGATCGGAGAACCGGAAGCATTGGTCACCTTCCCATTAAACGTGAGGACCGTTGTTGTTGCCCTTGTACCGACTTCGGTTGAAGAGGCGGCCAAAGTAGAATCAGCAGAATTAGGTTCAGTGGTGGAAGCAGGAATTGTACCGCTTGATGTAACCGTCGGCCTGGTGGTTAAAGTAGGTTCAGGTGTTTTTGAAAACGCATCAAAGGTCGGAGATTGAAATCCTGGTGGTGGAGTAATATCTTCAGACAGCGAACATCCAACCAGAGTTATGGAAAATGTGAGGAAACCAATAAGGGCGCTGATCCGTAATTTCATGGATTTTCCTGTTTCCATGGACTGATGCTTATCGCTTGACCACAGCAAGAACAGAATCGATCCGATTGCAATAATGGCTTGCCACAGTTTGGGCAAAATCCACTTGTTTTTTCTTTACGGGTAGAACGACGCATGGCAATCAATTCTTCAAGATCCTCGTCCATAACGGGTCTGGCTGGGTGGACATCCACCTTCATAAATCGATCACCAGCTGATGCTTCATCATTCTCGATCTCATTTACAGGAGAGACCAGCTTGAGGTTGTCCAAGTGGCGGAGGATTTCTGCTCCCGTTTGGAGCAAAGCCTTACGCTGGTTTGTATATTCTTGCGAAGGTATCTTTCCAAGAGAATTATCAAAATCCAATTCCTGGATCGAATTTAACACGCGGTCACGCTCAGCCAGAAGGGATGAAAGCTCATGTCCGTTTTCTACCTGGAAGCGCCTATGCTTGATGAAGGGCCAGGACACAAACATCACCACTATGATAAGGGTCAAGAGAATTAAGAAAAATGCACCCATGTCCATCTGCTATTCGCCATTTAATAATGGGTCAATGACGGCCTGTATTTCCGCCATTGACTGGAATGGACCGATCTGTTCATGCCTTAAAAATCCCCTTTGATCGATAATATATGTCTCCGGCATGGCAATATTTCGATTAAAAATCGGTGTGATGCGCGTTCCCAGGTCCGGGCCATTTGGGTAAGTGATGTTAAAATGGCTAAGGTAATCGAGTGCCTTCGAATCGACATCCGTATAATCCACGCCCAGAAAAACGACCTTCCCATCGGTCTGGTATTGCTGCCAGGCTGCCTCCACGAAGGGAGCCTCATCCGCACAAGTTACGCACCATGAAGCCCAAAAATTTACCACGACTACTTTTCCGCGTAAGTCAGAAAGCTTTACCTGTTTCGCATCCCCATATGGATATCCATCGAATAGTTTCAGAGTGAAATCGGATACCTTGGAACCTATAGTAAGAATCGGATGTTGCGCTCGAAACAATCCCAACACCAGGAAAACCAGAATGACAAGAAGTCCAGCCCAGACCAGGATTTGCACCCATAACGGCGCACCCCGATGTGTAGTATTAGACTGTTGTACAGAATTGTTGTTCATGAATATCTTCTTTACTTTCTTTTGCGAAGTTCTTCTTCGATACGGGCTAAATAACTGTCATCAAGGATTCGTTCTGTCCCGCCATCAGAGTTCTCTGGTTGTTCTTTCTTTTGCCTTCTCCAGATCCGGAATGCCTGGATGAGAAGATACACGCCTACCAGGAACGCCAACGGAGGCACAAGATAAATCAGCCAATTTAAACCGACTGCTGGTGGTTTCGCCAGGACACGGGCACCATAGTGATCAACAAAGTATTGTTTGATTTGAACTTGTGTTTTCCCTTCGGATAACATCTGCCGGATCAATTCGCGCCAATCATGGCAGGCTGCCGTTGGACAGACATCCAAAGGAGTATTCTCACATACCGGGCAATACAACTGTCTGGCAATAGAGTTCACTTCGTCGTCTGAAGGTGTCGGCTGCTGAGCTGAAGCGATATTGAACGTCAATACTGCCAACACTATTGAAATAAAAAGGAAAGCCAAGAAACGCTTCATTTGCTTCTTTAATCTTCTCACTTCAACTAAACTTGCTTTATCTCGACGGACTCCCAATCTGACTCCGGTTCCTTCTCAGGCCACGCGGCAATGAGAGTGCCAAAGATAAGTACGAAGCTTCCAATCCACAACCAACTGACGAGGGGGTTATGGTAAATTTTAAATGGAGTCTGCGAGGCGGAATTGCTTTCCCAATTCACCAGGACGATATAAAGGTCATCTGCTAAGGTACTGCGAACAGCAGGGATAGTCATCGGCTGACCATCCGGGTAATAATCATAACGTGGATATAGTTCGCCAAGTTTTTTGCCATTTTTAAATACGCTGACCACTGCGCGGGTGACCGTTCGTCCATCTATATATGGGAACTGAGCCAATGAGTCATACCGGACTGTATAGTCTGCAAGCTGGACTGTTTCACCAGTTGCCAGGCTTTTTTGTGTTGTACTTTGGAACATTTCTACACCGATGATCGCCAGAGCCATCATAACGATGGCAATATGGATTATATAGCCTCCGTACCGCCGTCGATTCCGGGTGATCAACTGCCAAAGAGCCATGAACAGATTCTCATGTTGGGAATGTGAACGTGCCGCAGATCCGCGCACGAATTCATATAACGTAACGGCAGCCACAAAAGCGGCCAGAGTAAATCCAATCAAGGCAAACACATTCCTCACGCCTGCAATAATGAGAATGCTAGGTACGAGCAGGGCTGGAATAGCCGACTTCCATATCGATCGTCCTATGGTCTTGATAGTCCCGTAGGTCCAGGACGAAAGTGGTGCGATTCCCATTAGAAAAAGGATCGAGCCGAATAACGGACCAACCGCCTGTTTGTACCACTCGGGCCCGACTGTGATCTTTTGGGAGGTAACTACCTCAGAGATGATCGGAAAGAAGATCCCCCAAAAACAAACGATGAAGACTCCGCCAAATAAAAGGGCGGCCAGCAAAAAAAGCGCTTCTTTCGATAAAAGAGAGGTGGAAGTAACCGGAGTGGCTGACCGCAGGTCTTTCCATCGATATATTAACAGAGCTAGTGATGCGGCCAGCATTACGATGATAAAAACGATAAATTGGTATCCAATTGTACTTTGCGCGAAAGCATGCACCGATGAGAGCAGGCCGGAACGGATCAGGAATGTCCCTACTATTACCATCACATAGGTCAGTATGATCAGGATCATGTTCAATTGCTTGAACATCTGGCGCTTCTCCTGGATTATGATCGTATGTAGAAAAGGCGTTGCAACCAGCCAGGGTAACAGCGCAGCAACCTCTGACGAATCCCAACCCCAGTAGCCACCCCAGCCGAGTACGTCATATGCCCACCACATCCCTAGCACTAGACCAACCGAAAGGAATAACCACGCTACCAGCGTCCACCGGCGAGTAAGGCGAATCCAGCGGTCATCCATCCGGCCGGTAATGAGGGCTGCCATCGCAAATGCATAGGGGATCACAAATGCCACAAAACCCAAATAAAGCATGGGCGGGTGGAAAACCATACCCGGATGGCGTAATAGCTCATTTAATCCTTGTCCATTGGGAGGAGTGAAAAGAATAGACCCGGCCGGAGCAAACATGCGTTGCACCAATCCCCCATTGACTGTCTGCCACCAACGGGTAAAAGGGTTCTCAAAGAAAATGCTAAGGGAAAGGAAGAACGCCAGCGTAACTGCTGTTACTACTACCACCCATGGCAAAAACTCGCGATCACGATCCCATTTCCGAAACGTCACTGCAGTAGCAAAAGCTGACATCAACCATGACCAGAATATTAGTGATCCTGCCTGACCGCCCCATAATGCTGTGATTTTAAGATAAAGGGGCATTTCACGGCTAGTAACGGAGAAAACATATTCCAATTCGAAATGGCCGGTCATTAATTGATAGATGAGCGCCAATGCAGCCAAACTGACTAATGGGAATGTCAGTTGCATGCCTCGCCGGGCACTTTCCACCCAGCGATCAGATTTTGAAAAATACCCATAAATTGCCGCACCCACACTGAACAGTGCCGTAACAAACGCGATCAACAGCACGCCAAAGCCAAACTGTGCGAGCATCGATTCTCCTTAAGATCAAAGAACTTTTATTGTTTTCAGTGACCGGTCAACTTCAATAACAAATGGACTTAATTACCACTGACCTGAGTGGGAACGGCTTCCTGGTATTTCGTCGGGCACTTTAGTAGCAGTTCTTCTGCCTGGAAAATGCCATCAGTACCCAGATGGCCGGTTATTATTGCTTGTGCTTCATCGCGCAATAGGTCGGGTTTTGGGCCATTATAGACAACCGTCAACCGGCTTCTGGATGGGTCGATAACCGCATCATGCAATACTTTGGCCAAACCACCCTGGGCTGTTATGGTTGCGTTATCTCCCGGTACATTAGCTATCTCGAAAGACAAGGCATTTGTATTTGGGTTAAATTGGATCGTATCACCTGCGACAGCTCCAGAGATACGTATGTTTTGCCCCACCATGCTATTTCCTTTGGCCTGCAATTCGTTCACAGTCATGAAGTATTCAGCATTCGCCTTTGTGGATGAAATAATTAAGTAAACAACCGCTGCTAATATTAATAATCCACCCACAATAAATTTTCCACGTCCACGCATACCAATATTAGTAGAGGGCTGCATGTATTACCTCCAAGAATTCAATCATTGATAGTATTTTACATACTTAGATTAATTATCGATGAGAATGCCTTTTAGTCCTGGACTTCACGCTTAAGGCGCGCCCCGCACGTGCGGCAAAACACATCTCCTGGTTGGGCACGTTTGCCACATTCAGAACAATAAACACTCTCAGTTTGTGATTCGTCTTGCCGCAAAGCTTTTCCGTTATTCCTAACCAAACCTCGGCGACCACGTTTCAAACCAAAATAACCAATCACACCTGCTGCCACCAGTACCACTCCAATACCGCCCAGAACCCATGGCAGAATGCTAGGCAGAGAAATATGTCCCGGGGTGTCATTTCCAGGCGTCGAAACTGCCTCTACCGGTAAACTGGCAATACTCAATTCATCTGTCTGGCGCTGGTAATCAATGGTCACAGTGAAAGGTTGCCCGATGGGAGGGGTGCTTGTTCGAATGAGATAATTTGTCAACCCGCCTTGACCAGTCGTAGTATTTGTCGGAGAGGGGGTGATTTCAACATGATCTGCCGCCGGAGGAAGCAGGAAATTGATCTCAAGGGTATCCACCTTATTATCGCCAAGCCATTCAAAAACTATATGCCTGGTTGCTTCGGTCTTGCTGAGAGCTGCGTAATATTCGACCTGAATTCGTGGTGAACTGGTCGTAATCTTAATTTCTAGCCAGTCTCCTTGCACGGTACTATCATAAGGTGCATTAATCAAACCCTTAACAGGGTCATCCATCGCAACGGCATTGATTTGTACCCCGGCAGGAATATGGATAACCAGAGTGGCTGGCAAGACCTCGTCTGACGCTAATACGATATGGTCAATCACCAGTACTGCTGGCTGATCGTATTCAGGCCATATATCGACAGTAACCGAACCGAGATGCACCGGGGCTTGCGCCATTACAGTTACTGGCATAAGAAGAAGGGCCAGCAGGGCCAGCCGTATTATCGACTTGTACATTACACGCCTCCAGTAGACAACCTGTATATGTTACCATGAACGGATAGGCTGTTTACCAATGACCATATTACCCGGTTGACCGGTACTGACACGTTATTCTTTTCTCCTAGCCGAACTATCATACCGTTAATTGCATCCACCTCCGTTGGCGCGCCTCTCAAGACATCCTGGAGCATGGAAGACATATTATCTGCGCTTTGCCTGGCCACCTTTTCAACCGCACTTTCTGGATCCGGAAATGGTAGCACAATTCCACACGCTTTGGCAACTGAAGCGGCTTCACTCGCTAGTTCTCCCATCACATTATGAACATGGGAATTTTCAAGCAAACCTCCATTTTTAATTCGCAGCAGTGCAGTCAAAGGGTTGATGGCTGCATTGATAACCAATTTCCCCCAAATCAACGCTTGCACATTATTTGAAGTTTCGATTTCAAAGTTGGCTATGCGCATCATCCTGACCAAAGAAGAGAGATGCGGTTGCTTTTCCAAGAATACCTTTCCATATCCACCTAAATGGGCATGTCCGGGGGCAAGAAGAGTCGCACCAAGGGTGGTTATTCCCCGCCCTACCCTCTTCTGTCCCAGGATATTTTCGAGTATCTCATAATTCCCTAAACCGTTTTGGAGCGTAACCGCCAAACCATTTTCTGCCAGGCAAATCTCCAACTGCTGGGCTGCTCGTTCCGTCTGCCACGTTTTGACCAACACCAGGGCGTACTTTGCCTCTTTGCAATCGGAAGGATCATTTATAACTCTCACTCGAGAACCGGTAGCATCATCCAGGCGCGCTCCATCTTCTGCCAATGCCGCCAGTCCCGCCTGCCAGGTCCCTAGCATCGTGACATCCACCCCTGAAGCGGCTAACCTGGCCGCAAAAAGAGTTGCCAGAGCGCCCGTACCGATAATGAGAATGGAATCCATCGTGAGACCTAAATCTACAATCGCCTACTTTCCAACATTCTCGGTCAATTGTTTAAAGAATTCCCATTCCTGCTCTGGCATCTCAACCGTATGCTCTTCGCAAGGGAAACGTCGGGCGGTTACATCAGCAATATATTCACCAAAGGCGCTTCGCATTTCAGCATTCAGGTCGGCATACTTCTTAACGAACTTTGGGGTAAAGCGATCAAACATGCCCAATAGGTCATGCACTACCAGCACCTGGCCATCACAGCCTGCTCCCGCGCCAATGCCAATGGTTGGGATGGCAAGGCGTTTCGAGATCAATTCCGCCAGCCGGGCGGGTACCGATTCAAGCACCAGGCTGAAACAACCTGCTTCTTCAAGCAGCAGTGCATCTTCCAACAGACGTTTCGCCGCCGGCGCAGTGCGCCCCTGCGGCCGAAACCCTCCCTGAGCAAACACTGATTGAGGCGTCAAGCCGAGATGACCCATCACAGGGATACCTGCCCCGACAATGGCATGGACAACTTCCAAACGCGCCTGTCCGCCCTCAAGTTTGACCGCCTCTACACCTCCCTCCTTTAGTAGCCGTCCGGCATTATATACCCCTTCTTCGACAGAAATCTGGTAAGACATAAATGGCATATCCCCAATGAGGAATGCTGACTTTACTCCCCGTGCTGCCGCTCGACAATGGTGGAGCATTTCTTCCATAGTGACAGGAATGGTATTCTCGTACCCCAATACAACCATGCCCAGTGAGTCACCGACCAGGATGGCATCAATGCCAGCTTGATCAAGGGCAAGTGCCGTAGGATAATCATACCCCGTTAGCATAGTAATAGGTTCGCCTTTTTCTTTTTTTTGGCGAAAAGACAGGGTAGTCATTTTTTTGCGTGCAGATGGAGCAGGAGTAGCGAGAGAAAGCGTTGACATGGTACCCTCCATTGGGTAGGGGCCGGATAAAATATTGATTGTATAGGTTCACGCCGTCACATTCCATAAGCTAACTCATTTCAAAAGGATATGTGCAGCTGTTGCAATTATTCCACAAATAATGGTTCAAAGCAATCTACCAATGTGTCCCGTTTTGCTCTATAATTGTAAAGAGTATAAACCATTGCACAGGAGGCTATTATGCGACGGACTATGGGTTTCTTTATTGGCGCAATAACCGGTGGGTTGGTCGGGGCAATCTTGGCTTTGCTCTTTGCACCTGCATCGGGCGAGGAATTACGTGTTCAAATCGGTGATCGGACCCAGGCATTTGCCGCCAATATCCGCCAGGCAGCCAACACCAGGCGCATCGAATTGCAAGAGCGCTTGGAAGTTCTGCGCGCTCCCAAGGCTTAAATGCTTCAGGAGAGCTACTAAGGGACCTTTTTACTTTTAGAAATTAAGATTTCTTGATAAAACGCCTCCGCCATTGCCATACAATGCGAGTAGTCGGCGCGTTCGGCAATTACGAGGGCGTTTTTATTTTTGGCAGTTGCCCGTAACGAAGGAGATGCCAATGCCTTAATAATTCCTTTTGCAATTGATTGCGGGGATTTCGCATCCACTAAAATACCATTATCCTCCGCCTCGATCCACTCCCGCATTGATTCAATATCTCCCACCACCGGAAAGCATCCACAAGCCATCGCCTCTAATAACGAATTTGGTGTACCATCATGAAGACTGGGAGAGACAAACACCTGTGCTTTTTTCAGAAGCGCCCAGAGTTGGGGCTGATTAAGGCGCGGCCATAATCTGGTATTCAATCTGATATTGAGCTCATCCACCCAGCGCTCAGCTTGAACATCTTTGGCAAGCGATGGACAAATAAAAACCGCTTGAGGAATATCTTCCAATACCAGCGGTATGGCTTGGAAAAAATTATCCTGGCGCAGACTACCCGGACGCTGCCCGCGCGGGTTCACCACGATAGGGGCATCTGGCAAATGCTCGGGAAATTCTACGGGGGTTAAGGCAGGATCTGATCCAATCATTTCATTCAAATGGATTCCCCCTGCCCCCGGAATGACCAGCATTGGTCGTTCCGCGGAAAAACCCCATTTACGCCCCAACCGCAAGTCACGAGTGGCATCTGCTATTAAGCCATCCGCGCGTTTAAGCACTCGCCGGGTCAATAAGGCCATTAGAAATGAACCTCGGGCGTGCAATGTAATGTCGTTCCCCCAAACAGAAACAACCAACGGTATCCCTGGGAGGTGCTGCACTGGCCAGCATTCCCTCGAAGGGAATACGCAAAGCATGGACAAGGTCTGGCTGAATTTTGGTAATAATATCCTGAAACTGTTGGCGATAAGCTGGTATGCTGAGAGGCCCCCA
Organism: uncultured Chloroflexia bacterium; assembly: GCA_963831885.1. Lineage (GTDB taxonomy): Bacteria > Chloroflexota > Anaerolineae > Anaerolineales > Villigracilaceae > UBA877. The sequence goes on from CAWHSJ010000012.1 coordinate 609,789, forward strand.
ATAATAACGCAGCCAGCGAAACAGCTCTTTACTGACACCCAATCCGGGCTTGTTTACTTCATTTTTGGAAGAACCTGATTGCTTGCCAGCTAGACCCCCGAAAGCTACAGGTAAAACGTGGAAGGAAGCCAATCCTTGTAAAGGAAGGCAAGGAAATGTAGAAACCAGATGAGTTTCGTGGCCTTTCTCAAGCCAATACTTTAGCCAACTCTGCGCTGTAGGTGAGCGTCCATCTGCGACAAAGAGCAAATGCATATTTTCAATATACCATAAACTTGTAATGAAAACGCATTTGACGAAACCCCTAAGTTTGTGTATAGTGATATGAGCGGAGTAATAATGGCCTCAGAACGCGTTCTGTTGGTTGAAGATAACGATGACAATCTACAATTGGTCCGTTTTCTGCTTGAAAGAGATGGATATTCTGTGCTCGCAGCGCACAATGGGCGAGAGGGGCTTGCACTGGCCCGACAGGAACTTCCAAACCTGATTCTGATGGATCTATCCTTACCTGAAATAAATGGGTGGGAAGCCGCCCAGGAACTCAAAGCGGACCCTAAAACAGCCCATATTCCTCTGTTGGCGCTGACCGCCCATACCTTGCCTGGCGATCGTAAACGTGCCCTTTCATTAGGCTTTGATGGATATATCTCGAAACCAATTGATGTGGCGGGATTTAGTGAAAATATTTCCAGGGCCTTGCAGGAAAAAAAGAACAAAGTTGATTAGTTTATAGCCGGTAGGTTTCTTTAACCAACTCGGGGGAAAGACGGTAAATCATTCAATCATTCAGTCAAATATCGGTACCAGTAAATGGATCTCTTTTTCAAAGAGGCTTTCATAGCACCTGCATTTTTCTGGTATATTACAATATATGGTTGTGTTCGCAGATTAAGGAAAAAACATGGAAAGACGATATTATTCAAATGCTTCGTGAGGAAAATAAATGAAAAAAATCTGTGTGGTTGGTGTGGGATATGTAGGGCTGGTCACCGCAGCATGTTTTGCAGATTTGGGAAATAGGGTTTGGGCCCTCGATATTGATGCAAAACGCATCGAAAATCTTAAGAAAGGTATCCTGCCAATCTATGAGCCGGGGTTGGAGGAATTGGTGGAACGTAATGTGCGGACTAATAGGCTTGCTTTCACCACTTCTTACCCCGAAGCATTGAATGGAACCGAATTCGCATTTATTGCAGTGGCCACTCCTTCCGGGGAAAACGGTGAGGCGAACCTTCAGTATGTGTCTTCCGCAGCCAGATCCATCGCCGAGACGATGTCCGCGTCTCTGATTATCATAAACAAGTCTACGGTGCCGGTTGGAACTGGAGATTACGTGGCAGATATCGTTACAAAGTACCAACCAACCCCCATTCCGTTCGCAGTTGTCTCTTGCCCTGAATTCCTGCGGGAAGGCTCTGCGATTAGTGATTTCATGCAACCTCATCGAACTGTTTTAGGTTCATTCGATCACGCTGCTGCCGAGAAAGTAGCCCAACTGCACTTGCCTCTCCGCGCCCCCATCGTCATCACCGACCTGCGTACAGCCGAGATGATCAAATATGCTTCTAATGCCTTCCTGGCGACCAAGATCTCTTTTATCAACGAAATCGCTGATATCTGCGAGGCACTGGGCGCGGATGTGAAAGAAGTTGCTGCTGGCATGGGTTATGACAAACGCATTGGTCCGGCTTTCCTCGATGCAGGTCTGGGGTGGGGTGGATCATGTTTTCCCAAGGATGTGAAAGCGCTGTCTTTTATGGCCACGGAAAAAGGAGTCGATCCAAGAATCCTTAATACGGTCACCCAGGGTAATTATGAACGCCGCCGGAAAGTGGTGGAACAAATCGATAAAATGGTGGGAGGATTGAAAGGGAAGACCATAGGGCTGCTCGGTTTGGCGTTTAAACCCAACACGGATGACATCCGCGAGGCCCCTTCCATAGATATTGCTCATCAACTATCTGCTGCAGGAGCAAGCGTACACGCTTACGATCCGGTGGCGTCTGACAATGCGCGCGCCTTGCTGCCAGATGTCGAAATGTTTGATGACCCTTATGCCATGGCCAAAGACTGCCATGGACTGGCAATAATCACAGAATGGAACGAATTCAAACAGCTTGATCTGGGACGCATCCGCGCAGCAATGAAATCAGCGGTTATTTTCGACGGTCGTAATATCTACAATCCTGACGAATTGCGTAGTCTGGGTTTTACTTATCGTGGTGTAGGCCGCGGTTTTAATGGGAAGTAAAATGCCGGAAGAAAAGACGCCCCCGGTTTGCGACTACGAAGGTTCAGATTACCAGACTAGATTTTGGGAAAAAGGCGGCCGTGAGTATGAGGACCGCTGTGAAGCCATTGCACTCCAGCGATTATTGCCCAAGAAAGGCATTCTACTGCTCGAACTGGGCGCCGGGGCCGGCCGGAATACCCCACGCTATGGAGGTTTCGAACGTGTCGTCTTGCTCGATTATTCTCGTACGCAGTTGAAGCAGGCACAGGATCGCCTTGGCCGTTCAGAAAGATATATTTACGTCGCTGCAGACATCTACCGTCTGCCTTTCATAGATAACTTGTTTGATACCGCCACGATGATCCGGGTTTTGCACCACATGGCCGATGTCCCTGCAGCATTGCGTCAAGTCCGAAATGTGCTTAGGCCGGAGGCGGATTTCATTTTGGAATTTGCTAACAAAAAGAACGTAAAAGCCATCGTCCGTTACCTGTTACGCCGCCAGGCCTGGAACCCATTTGGCCTCGAACCGATAGAATTCGCCCCGCTAAATTTCGATTTTCATCCAAATGCCATGCATAGTTGGTTGAAAAAAGCGGGATTTCACGAAGAAAAGATTCTGACCGTTTCACATTTTCGGATTAACCTGCTCAAACGACTTATTCCGCCTGGCATCCTGGCTGGTCTCGATTCAATCTTTCAGTGGACCGGAGCACTATGGCAGTTTTCTCCAAGTATATTTGTGCGCGCCAAGCGTATTGGGAAAAACATACAGAATAATGAACCGCGAGAGACTCCCTCTTTTTTCAAATGCCCTGAGTGTGGTCATACTCCATTAGTAATAACACAAGAATTAATAAGCTGCCCGGCCTGTAAAAGAAGCTGGAACATTTCTGACGGGATATATGATTTCCGAGGCGAATAAAGAATGAATAAACGCCTTCTCTATTTTGGCCTCATTCTCCTGAACATCCTGATCATTGCTTATTTTCTAATTCAATATACAGGGGCTACTTATCCGCTCGTTGGCAGTGATTATCGCCTGTTTATTCCCCGCCTGATCGATTCTTTATTGCATTACAAGGTCAATGGTTTCAGCATCCAATGGTATACCCCCAGTTTTGGAGGCGGCTTACCGGCATATCCCAATCCTCTCCAGATGCAATTCTCGATACAACAACTGTTTACCTTCTTCGTAAATCCATGGAATGCAATTTTGGTTTCCAGTGTGATTTACATGGCTTTGGGATTTGGGGTGACCTTTGTTTTCCTGGCAAATACACTCAACTTTAAACCCTATGCTGCTATCCTTGGGGCAAGTTTCTTTGTTGCAAGTGGCTTTTTTATCGAACGAGTTGTGGTTGGCCACGCAGATAAAATCACTTTTCCATTAATTGTGATCCCGATTTTTGGGTTACTGAATCAAAAAATTCCTGCATGGCTTGGTGGTGTGCTTATTGCAATGACCGGTGCGATACTGCTTTATTCGGGGGGGGTCTACATTGGCGTCATGTGTCTTTTTACAACCCTTGTTACTCTGCCCGTTCTTTATTTTTTAAAGCCCTCCCTTTTTTCCTGGAAGAAATTATTACTCACCGCGGGCTATGGAATTCTATTTACTGCCCTTCTATGTGGTTCCAAACTCTATGCTGTTACCGTTTATATGCAAAATTTCCCACGCGATGTTCATGACCAGTATTTTGTCGATTGGTATACAAGCATAGGCGGAGCGATCCTTCAACTCATAGGCGTAATGTCGACATTGCCCTTCCTGAGATTGATAGGAAAGAGCAGTCTTGTTTTGGTTGTCCGATTGACAAATTGGACTGGCTCTCCTTATGGCTTCTGGGAATTGGATAGTTCATTATCTCCTGCTTTGATCGTTTTGCTGATTTATGGCATTTGGACGGTCCTCACTCATAAACCTCAACTCGAGAAAAGCAGGTTATTGAAAAAGTGTATCGCGGGATTTTGCCTGATATTTGCCATTCTCCTGGTGTTTCAATTTTCCACTGCACGTGGGTTTCTTTTCGATATGATCAAGGGGCTTCCCTTACTAAAATCAATCCGGACAAATACTCGCTTTGTGGCTTCTTTCATCCTTCCCCTTGCGATCCTGGGAGCTGGTGTATTCGATTACTGGGCACAAGGAAAATCCGATAAAAAACTAGTCTCTTTCTATGCACTGATCAATATCATTTCCCTTGTCTCGCTATGGGCATATTATCTTCTCCCCATGAAAGTTCAGGGAAGGAATTTTGAAATTCAATCCATCCTCGGCACATATGCACAAATTCAGGCAGGCGATACTTTCCCAGTAACAAAAATCATTCCAGAAATGAATGATTATGAAGTATTTGAAGCTCAGTCAAGCAACGTCACTCACCACTATGATCCATTACTCGGGGAGAACTCCTTTTTGCCTCTCGTACGCGCAGGATCCGTCTTTGACCTTGAAAACGGTTTTTACAATATGACCGACCCCACGGGCTACGTTTTTCCATCGGAAAACAACTCCCATCTGTTCTCCCTCATCCCGGCTTCTGACTCAAAAAAGCTGATGGATTTTGTCAACCGTCGTCAACCAGATTGGATTCTGCCCCCCATTCAAATTGCCCTTGATTGGGCTGCTGGACTAACCTTTATCCTGATTTTTTTTGTCGCAGGTATTTTCTTGATCAAAAAATGGTTCCCGGGTTTAAAATTACTTCACATCCATCCATTCTCCAGGGGCAAGAGTTCCTAATTCCCATTTCCCTATGGCAACTCGTAACAATCGCAAGGTCGGATGGCTGATAACAGCAGTCATCCGGCGGATTTGACGTTTCCTTCCTTCAGTAATGATGACTTCCAACCAGGATGTAGGAATATTCTTGCGAAAACGGACGGGGGGGTTCCGTGGCCAGAGATCAGGTGCTGGAATGCGCCTTACCTGTGCCGGACCAGTCAGACCATCTTTCAATATCACCCCCTCTTCCAATTTATGCAAAGCCGCATCAGTCGGCAAGCCTTCCACTTGAACCCAATAAGTTTTTGGGAGTTTGTTCAAGGGGTCAGTGATGAAATGTTGAAGTTTCCCGGAATCGGTTAATATCACCAGACCTTCAAAATCATAGTCCAGCCGCCCAGCTGCATAAACTCCGGGGACGGAAATGTAATCTGCCAGGGTACAACGTCCCGCCAGGTCTGTGAACTGGCATAGTACAAGATAGGGTTTGTTGAAGATGATAATATGGGACATTTTCAGGCAATTATACCCATATCGTCCTTGCGTCTTTTTGGCTATTATGCTAGAATACGGCTCGACGCAATCTCAATACCGGACGCATTGAAAAGTGGGCAACCCCCACTTTTCTGCGTGTTATAGATAATTCTGGGGAGCAGGTTGATTATGAAGAACGAATTTGCTTTAGCATTCAACGAAGTGCTAGAAGAAAAACAATTGCCCAAAGAGATCATCCTTTCCGCGATTGAATCCGCCATGGTTTCTGCCTACCGCCGGGCTGTTAATGCATCCAATGCCCAGCAGGTCGAAGCCAAAATCGATCCGGATACTGGCCATGTATCCATTTCAGCTGAAAAAGAAGTTGTAGAAGATGTCCAAGACGAGCGTACTGAAGTATTGCTCGAAGTTGCGCGTCAGGTTAATCCGGATGCCAACCTCGGCGACATGGTGCTCGTTGAAACTACCCCCAAAGATTTCGGCCGGGTTGCCGCCCAGACAGCCAGGCAAGTCATACAGCAGCGCATCCGCGAGGCCGAGCGCCAGATGCAATCCGATTACTATGAGAAGCAGGTTGGTGAAATAGTCAGCGGTGTCGTGCAGGCTGTCAATATGACCCAGGGGGTTACCGTGGGCCTGGATATGAAGGCCGAGGGGATCATGCCCCCTAATCAGAAGATTCCCGGTGAACGATTCAAAGTGCATGACCGGGTGCGAACCATCATCCTGGAAGTTAAAGATAGTCCGCGTGGGCCACAGATCATCCTTTCACGTTCCCATCGTAATTTCCTCAGACGATTGCTGGAGAACGAAGTCCCGGAAATCTATCACGGAATTGTTGAAATCCGTGCAATCAGCCGTGAACCGGGCCAGCGCGCAAAGGTTGCCGTTTCGGCTACTCAACCTAACGTAGACCCGGTAGGGGCGTGCGTGGGAATCCGCGGAGTTCGGATCCAGGCCATCGTCAAAGAATTGCACGACGAAAAAATAGATATTATCGAGTGGAATGCGGATCCAGTGATCTATATTTCCAAAGCCATCAGCCCGGCCAAGGTCTCCGGTGTCTATTTGAATGAGACTGAAAAGACCGCCACAGTTGTCGTACAAGAAGATCAATTGAGTCTGGCTATCGGTCGAGATGGACAGAATGCCCGTCTCGCCGCTAAACTGACTAGTTGGCGCATTGATATCAAATCTCTAACCGAGGCTGCCGGAGACGCAATTGTCAAGGTTCAAAAAGATTCGGAGATGGCTGCCATCGCCGATGCAGAACATGGTCATATTGCGGCTATTGAAGAGATCCTCACCAAGAAGAGTCAAGGCCGCCCGCTTACACCGGAAGAGTTCCTTTCTCTCATCCAGTTTGTGGACCGCGTGGAGCGCCATACCGTTGAACAGAAGAAGGCTACTGCTGCTGCTGAAGAAGAACGTCTTTCCGTCGCTCGCGCTGATATTCCTGATGCTGCATTCAGTGAAAATATTGAGACTCTCGGATTGCCGGATCACGTTTATACCATCCTGACCGAAGCTGAACATCGCACTGTCGGAGATCTCATGATGGCAATGAAACTAAATCCCGATAGTGTCCTCAGTCTCGCCGGGATTGGTCCCAAGGCCATGCAAGCAATCGAAGCTGCCCTGGCAAAAGCCACATTCCCACAGCCGGAGGTTGCTGTTGAACCTGCCGGCGAAGAAGTACCTGTCGAGATCCCTGTGGAAACCGCAGAGATGACGGCTGATACCGTTCCTGCAGAAGTAGTAGCGCTGCCTGCTGAGGAAAAGAGCGAGGCCGTTCCAATTACTGAAGAAGGTGAAGAGCAGGACGAAAAGGAATTTGAGAAAATCTTCTCATTGCAAAATGTTTTAGCAACTCCCCCATCTACTACTATGGAAGATGGTGCCGAAGGAGTTGGCAAGAAAAAAGATAAGAAAGTTAAGAAAGGCCGCGAACTTGAGTTCGATGAGAAGCGTGGCGAGGTGGTTGCCCACAAGAAACACAAACGTGGTGATGATGATTTATCAGAAGAATGGGAATAACCGCGTAGAAGCGGACGGTCTCACAACGTCTGCTGCTCGGATAGATTAAGGTGACTGGCAAACCTGTAAAACGACCCAAACATATACCCCAGCGTACCTGCGTGGGTTGCCGGACTGTGCTGCCCAAGCGTTCGTTGGTCCGTCTGGTACGCCGTCCGGAAGGCGTTCAAGTGGACTCAACCGGTAAATTAGCCGGAAGAGGTGCATACCTGCATAACGTTCGCACCTGCTGGGAAAAGGGGTTGAAAGGTTCCCTTGCCAACGCTTTGAAAGTAACACTTTCTTCGGATGATTTGGATCGCATTAACCAGTACATGCTAACCCTCCCGGAGGGTGCCGAGAAGAGCGATGAGCAAGTATAGAGTCCTTATGGACAGAAGATAAGCCTATCGCTCATCCGGCCGGTCTGATAGGACTCTGAGGGGGCTCGATCCAGAGGCTTCAGATCAACACCCTCCAATAGGTTTGTGAAGGTTTGCTAAACAGGTTTTGTTATGAAAGAGGTGCCGTATGAGCGATGTAAAAAGTAAAAAAATAGAAATTCCCGCGAATATCAGCATTCGTGATTTCGCTCAAATAATAGAAGTCAGCCCAATTCAAATTATAAAAAAATTGATGACGAATGGCGTTATGGCCAGCATTAATCAGGCAATTGATTTTGATACTGCCGCGATCTTGGCCGATGAAATGGGTTTCGAAGCTACCCTGGAAAGCCAGGTAGCACCACCAGAAAAAGAAACCGGCCAGATGCCGGAATGGCGGCAAACGATCGCCGAAGAAGACGAGGCGACACTTACTTCACGCCCCCCCGTTGTGACGATCCTTGGCCACGTAGATCACGGGAAAACATCCTTATTGGATGCGATCCGCCACGCCAATGTTGCCGAAGGCGAGGCCGGCGGCATCACCCAGCATATTGGGGCGTATCAAGTTGAACTTCAGGGAAAGCAGATCACCTTCCTGGATACCCCCGGCCATGCTGCTTTTACCGCCATGCGTGCACGCGGAGCCCAGGGAGCCGATATCGTCATCCTGGTGGTTGCTGCTGATGATGGAGTAATGCCTCAGACCAAGGAAGCAATTGCACACGCGAAAGCAGCTCGCGTACCCATCATAGTGGCCCTCAACAAAGTGGATAAGCCCAACGCAAATCCTGATAATGTAAAGAAACAGCTTAGCGAAAATGAACTGGTTCCGGACGAGTGGGGAGGCAATACCATTGTTGTCCCGGTATCAGCTAAGAAGAATCAAGGCATAGAGGACTTATTACAAGCGATTCTTTTGGTGGCTGATAACACTGATATCCGCGCCAATAGCAAGGGTGCAGTCATTGGTACGGTTATCGAAGCAGAATTGGATAAATCCAAAGGGCCGGTTGCCACATTCCTGGTTCAAAATGGTACACTCAAGGCGGGTGATCTTGTGGTTGCAGGCACAGCCTATGGCCATCTTCGCGCCATGTTTGATTTTCGTGGCAAGAAGATCGAGAAAGCCGGGCCATCCTTCCCGGTTTCAGTCATGGGTTTGAATGAAATGCCCTCTGCCGGTGATGTTTTTCAAGTGGTCGATTCGGAGAAAGAAGCACGGCAAATCATCTTGGAGCGTAATGAGTTCCTCTAAAACACAAGCTTCAACCCAAAAGAAGATGACCCTGGAAGAATTGTTCTCGAAGGTCAAATCCGGTGAAGCCCGGGAATTAAACTTGATTTTAAAAGCAGATGTACAGGGTTCTCTTGAGCCGATCATCAATGAGATCAACAACCTGGGCAAAGGGGAAATTGCCATTAATATCCTCTACGCCGAGACCGGGAATGTAAGTGAAAACGATGTACTGCTGGCATCATCTTCACAAGCTATTGTGGTTGGCTTCAATGTCCAGGCAGATGTTGCAGCTCGCCGCTTGGCAGAGAAGGAAGGCGTCTCAATCAGGTTATACGATATCATCTACCGTTTGACGGAAGATGTTGAAAAAGCCCTCAAGGGTATGCTGGCTCCGGAGTTCACCGAGAGGCCGATTGGTAAAGCCGTCGTTTTACAAGTTTTTAGCTTGTCGAAAGGCAGTAACATCGCCGGGTGTCGCGTAACAGAAGGGGAAATCCGGCGGAATGCGAAAATCAGGGTTACACGCGGCAAGGATATTGTTTACGAAGGCGAAATCGGCTCACTCAAACACGAAAAGGATGATGTTCGTGAAATACGACAGGGCTTTGAGTGTGGCATTGGCTTGAAGAATTTCAACGATATTCAAACCGGCGATGTGATTGACTGTTTTGTTCTGGAAAAAACTGAAAAAGGTTAATCATGCCCTCCGCCGTTCGTCTTCAACGCATTGCGGATCGTATCCGCCAGGATCTCTCGGAAATGCTCATACGAGAGATCAGTGACCCGCGTTTGCGCCAGATCTTTATCACCGATGTAGAAGTAGACCGGGAAATGGCTTTTGCCGATATTTATGTCTCAGCAGTGGAGGGGGCAGTCCGCAGTAGTGAAATCCTGGCAGGTCTGGAGCATGCCAGTGGCTTTCTACGTCGTGAATTGGCCTCTAAAATAGAACTTAGAACTTTCCCACGCCTGCGTTTTCATTGGGATCCAACACCTGAAAATGCCGATCACATTGAGCATCTATTAGCTGAAATACGAAAGAATGAAAGACCTACAGGAAGAAATTAGAGACCGCATTCAAGCGGCAAAGAGGGTATTGATAACATCCCATATCCGGCCTGACGGCGATGCTATTGGCTCCAGCCTGGCTCTTGGGCTGGCATTGCTGGATGCAGGTAAACAGGTTCAGGTTGTCCTCTCCGATGGTATCCCTGTGAGTTTCAGACACCTGCCCGGTGCGGGGTTGGTTCAGACCAAAGCTGATGGAGAGTTTGATCTGATCATCTGTGTGGATTGTTCTGACCTGAAACGTGTCGGTAAAGCCCTGGCTGGTTATCGGTCTCCGGATATTGTTATTGACCACCACCTTACTAACGACGCTTTTGGGACTCTCAATTTGATCGATCCTGCGGCAGTCGCCACAGCATCTGTTCTTACTCGGAATATGAAATCATGGGATTTGATCATAACTAAAGCTATAGGTGCGAATCTCATCACCGGTCTTGTCACCGATACCCTTGGTTTTCGAACATCCAATATGACTCCCGAAGTTCTCCGCCAGGCAGCCGATCTCCTCGAACTGGGTGTGGATATGAGCACCCTTTACCTCCGCAGCCTTGTTCAGCATACTTTCCAGGAGACTAAATATTGGAGCGCGGGCCTCGCAAGTCTTCAGCGGACTGATGGTATTATATGGGCTACATTAACAGTTGCAGACCGGAAAGCCTCCGGGTATACTGGGAATGACGATGCAGACCTCATAAACATACTCTCATCGATTGACGAGGCTGATATTGCCATTATGTTTGTAGAACAAAGCAGCAATAAGACAAAAGTCTCCTGGCGAGGGCTGAAACCTGAGGTTGATGTATCAACCATCGCATGCAAGTTTGGAGGCGGAGGCCATAAGGCTGCAGCTGGTGCTGAACTATCCGGCAACCGGGTCAAGGTTCAGGAAGATGTTCTGGCAGCCACCATGGCCTCTTTACAAAAAAAATAATAAGTAGTAAGAATGGCATAATTCCAAGTAGAAGGGAAGGATGCTCCCAGGGTTTAGAAAAATCCTGTGAAACTTAGAAATCCACTCGTGGGGGGCGGGTTAACAGCAAAATGGAGGATTTGGAAAATGGAGAGTCAAGATATTAAGAATGCCATCTCCGGTATTCTGGTTGTGGACAAACCCGTTGGTTTGACTTCACACGATGTGGTGGATATTATCCGGCGTGGTACCAATATCCGCCGTGCAGGTCATACTGGTACGCTTGATCCGCGCGCATCCGGTGTATTGGTAATTTTGATCGGTCCGGCCGTACGTTTGAGTGAATTCGTTTCGGCTTCAGATAAACGCTATCAGGCTATCCTTCGTCTGGGCAGCGCCACCGATACCTACGATGCTGAAGGCCATTTCACACGCCAACCTGCCACAACTCCTGTTGATGTCACTGAGACACAGTTCAACGAAGTACTCCAACGATTTATTGGCGAAATTGAGCAAACACCCCCGCCGTACTCGGCCGTAAAAGTTCACGGTCGAAAAGCCTATGAGATGGCCCGGGAAGGTGAAGAGGTGGATCTGGCCCCGCGCAAGATCAATGTTTTCCACCTGGAGATCCTGGAATGGGCTCCGCCGGAAGTGGTCATAGACGTACATTGCTCTTCCGGTACATATGTCCGCTCGTTGGCGAACGATGTTGGCAATGCATTGGGATGCGGAGCCTATCTGGTAGGCCTGCGTCGCACCAAATCAGGCCGATTCAGTCTGCGGGATGCCACCCCACTGCGTAAACTGCAAGAGGCCTTCACTGCCGGGAACTGGTACCAATTTCTAATTCCCGCTGCCGAAGCCTTGGCCGAATGGCCCGCTGTGGAACTGAATCCCGACGAAGTTGAGGAAGTCAAGCACGGTCACCGCGTAAAGGCCGCCGCGGATGCAACGGCCGGTCTCGTGCGTGGCGTCAGCATGGCCGGAGAACTGATCGCCATCTTGGGTTTGGACGAAGCCGCCCACGAATGGCAACCTAAGAAAGTTTTCTTTTCATAATCCCCAAAGAGCGGTCCGGTTGATCGCGCTTGCCCATGCAACAATACCAATCCATTGATGAACTCTCCATCGAAAATGCCTGGTTGACAATTGGCGTTTTCGATGGGGTTCATCTTGGCCATCAACAGGTATTGCGCCAACTCATCGCCGGGGCACATGATAATGCCTGCCCTTCCGTCGTTTTGACCTTTTCGCCTCATCCGGCGGTCGTTTTGGGGGGAAAACCGGACTTCAAATGCCTGAACACATCTGAAGAACGCGCTGAAATCCTGGATAATCTGGGTGTCGATATCCTTATCACCCAGACCTTTAACCGCGCCCTGGCTGACCAGACCGCTGAACAATTTATGGAACGCGTGAGCCGCAGTTTGGGCCTTCGCCATTTAGTCATTGGGTACGATACTGCTTTGGGGCGGGGCCGGGAGGGGGATGCAGGTCGCTTGACCGAAATCGGGCAAAAGCTGGGGTATGAAGTTGAATCTATTCCTCCTGTTCGAGACGATCATGGCATCATTTCCTCAACCCGTATCCGCGCCGCGGTTTCGACTGGAGATATGGTTCGTGCGGCTCGTGACCTGGGACGTAATTATTTTGTTGTTGGGCCGGTTATCCATGGCGACGGGCGTGGGCATACCATCGACATCCCCACCGCGAATATCCAGGTCCATGCCGGGAAACTCATTCCGGCCAACGGGATTTATGCATGCTGGGCCTGGGTGGAAGGAAAACGTCACCTGGCAGCCGTCAATGTCGGTGTTCGCCCGATGTTTACACCCGACCTGGCTATCCCGATGGTTGAGGCTCACCTGTTGGATTTCGATGAATTATTGTATGGACTTGAGGTAAGGTTGGAATTTGTGGAATACCTGCGCCCCGAGAATGTATATCCTTCGGTGAAAGCATTGGTGAAGCAGATTGGACGGGATATTAAAAGAACCAGGAAAATCTTGAAGTGAATCAAAAACTCCCCACCATTTCGAAAGGTGGGGAGTTTTAATTTAACTCAGCCGAAATTATCGTCTATAGTTGCTCAAATCTCCGGCGGCCTGAAAGGACAGCTTATGCCTCCTCGCCAGATCTACCTGCTTTCCCCCAAGGAACTCTCTCCCGAAACCATCGCCGTTGCCTTTGCCAAGACTTCCCGTTCGCCGGAATCTTTTCGTGAGATCGCCGCCGGTCTAAGCGATGAATCCAGTGCCAAATTTCACGAAAAATGGGTGGTCGGTTACGGGCACGCCTCGGTGGCTGAACATGCTGTCCTCCATATTGCCATGGAGAATGTTTCGCGGCTGGCAGTGGAATGTATCGAATCCAACCGCCTGGCTTCGTACACCGAAAAATCTACCCGTTACCAGAAATGGAACACAGACCACTTCTTCATTCCTTCCGAACTGGAGGGTCATCCACTGCGGGAGAAATATATTCAAACTTGCGAATTTCTATTTACTACTTATGTCCAATCCCTTATTCCGGCACGCGCCTTGGTAGAGAAACAAAATCCTCGCCGCGGTGCAGAAAGCGATGAAGCCTTTGACCGGCGCATCCGCTCGCAATATGTGGATTCATGCCGCTTCCTGCTGCCGGCAGCCTCGCTGGCCAATGTGGGCATGACTGCCAATGCACGGGTACTCGAACACGCCATATGCAAAATGCTTTCACATCCCTTGGAAGAAGTTCGCCAGATCGGCGAAGAGGCGAAGCAAGTTACCCGAATGGAAGTCCCCACCCTTGTAAAATATGCAGATACCTTGCCTTATATGGTCGAAACGAGCCGGGATCTAGAGCAAGGAGATACACACCAATTGGGATTAGACCAGCGTCAAAAGAAAGATGATTGGTGCAGCCTGATTGATTTTGACCCGTGCGGCGAAAATAAAGTTTTGGCGGCATCCCTATACCGTTTCGGTGAGATGGCCTATGAAGCTGCGCTGAAAATGGTAAATTCTAAATCACCTGAAGAACTTGAAAACCTGGCAGGACGACTGCTGGGACACCTCGGTGAGCACGATGTGCCTCTGCGAGAATTGGAACACACAACTTATACGTTTGACATCTTGCTCGATCAGGGCGGTTATGTGGAACTGAAGCGTCACCGCATGATGACCCAAACCCCGCAGTCTTTGACCGCCATGCTCGGCTATGCTGTTCCTCATCAGATTGTTGAGGCGGATTTCGAAAAATCCTATCGCTCCGCCATGGAAAGAGCACACGAGACATACGAGGAATTGGCCGGGTGGAATTCACATGTAGCTTCGTACGTAGTCCCAAACGGATTCAACCGACGCGTCCTGGTTACAATGAATTTGCGGGAAGCATTTGCTTTTTGTCAATTGCGAGCGGCTGCCAATGCACACTTTTCGATGCGACGTGTAGCCGAACGCATAGCGGAGGAGATTCGCCGTGTCCATCCGCTGCTGTCTAAATATATGCACCTGCCGGAAGAGACCTGGCAGGAGGTGGAAACAAAATCCTTCGCTCAGACTTAAATCAAGAGCCCCGGTCTATCGACCGGGGCCATTTTTATCCTCCCGCTAATCTCCAAAAAGCATAGGCGTTCAAACCATATAAACTACAAATACTCAGCAGGAACAGTACATTGGAGAACAACCCAACAAATCCGAACATCCTTTTTTTCTTTTTTTGGACGACAGCTGCGAATCCCAGGACAATGCCGGCCAGAGCAACGCACGCCGCCAGCCAGGTCGAAAATGCATCCAAAGACTTGAAATACTCCGAAATTAAAGTATTCTGGAAGCGTAAGAAAATCCCCACATCGACAATAATGATCATTACTGTGAGGATCGCCAGGATAAAAGATGCAATTCCCAGGCGGGAATATTTCTTCAAATCAGAGCGAGGCAGGTTTTTTATATAGAAAAATTCTCTCATATTATTTACACATGCGAAATAATCCAGGCTGGTTTTGGGAAAAGCGACCAAACCTTTTGCCAATTAGCAAATAATTACTCGTGAAATTCTTCCACTTGGTAAATCAGCACTTCCAGATGCTTTTGGCGCCAGGCACTTGGAGAAGCTCCCATTTTATAACATAGATTCGAAAGAAAAGCCGCCTTATCGGGAATTTTCTCCCACACCTGGGGCAGGAATGTCGCCCGGCGGGATCCATCCCTCAATATGACTCCATCCACTCCTGATTGGAGTTTTTCTAGCAGGTCCTCCGGGGTGGTGTATTCCAACGGCACAGGTACCGTCAGTCGCGACACTTCAATCGAAATCTGCTTCAATTCACCTTCCTGCACCTGCGGGAAACGGTAATCTTCCAGCGCCGCCGCCACGGCATGCTCGCGGACATCCTCGGCCAGGGGTTGATAAGGCTCTAGGGCGCCTATACAGCCTCGCAGGTCGCCGTTTATTGTCAGTGTGACAAAGGACGCGCCGCCGGCTTTCAAAATCGGCGTTAATGCACTTTTTTCCAGTGGCGGGAGAGGCAGACCGCGTACGCCGGTTTCCAGCGCCTGTCGGGCCAGGGATAAAAGGGTTTGTTTCTCTGCGGGTGTTAGTTTTTCGTCCATTTTATGCTTCAATCATACAATCCATCAAGAAAGGAATCAAGAGGGATGAATAACCTTTAGTAGTCCTAATACCAGCCATGCGATCGCGCCTAGCCCAAGCAGCCAAATCAAAATGGTGATCCCAATCCCAATCCACCTCGGCAACTTGTCAATGACAGCAGCCTGTCTGGCTTTTTCACGCGCTTCCACCATTACCTCCCGTGGGATCAATCGCAGCACCAGAGCAATCCCGCCCGGCACTATGATTATGTCATCTAGGTATCCCAGTACCGGTATAAAATCCGGGATCAAGTCGATAGGGCTGAGAGCATATGCCACCACCAATACTGCCAATGCCTTGGCGTACCAGGGCGTGCGCCCATCCTGGGAAGCATAATAGAGCGCGTAGATTTGATTCTTGAGTTCCCGGGAGGAGTCTTTTAGTCGCTTCCAAAGGTTCTTAGGCGTGCTTTTACCAGCTGTGTTACTCTTCTCCATCTCCGCCTTCATCAGTAGCGGCCGGCTGATCCAGGCGTAAAACCTCACCGTGCACATTAATAACCACTTTGAAACCCGACATCCCCATGAAAGCCCGGCTTTCTTCAGGAATGCCCATCTCCAAGAGGGCATCGAACTGTTTATCGAGGTTTTTCAACTGGTTTTCGAGCAACGCTTTCGAAAAGATATCCTCAGTGCCCAGCATTTTGGCAGCCTGCTCGCTAAGCATATCCTCATTACCGCTGATCTGTTTGCGCATCAATTCAAGCACCTGGCGGTCCACTTGCTCGGAAGGGATATGACGTAGGAACCCTCCATCGTCCACTACATAACAGGGTTCTCCGCCGACATAAGCGGTTTCAACTGGGTGTTCGTTTTCATCAACTACAAGACCGGCAAAAAGTGGTTGGCGTGGCATAGTTAATGTGCCTTCTGACTGGTTTGATTAGCCGTGAGTATAGCTGGAAACTTGCAAAATACAGGGCTCGAATGAAGAGGGCAAGAAGAAAGAAGAGGAAGAGTGATCGGAGTGCCAATGGAATTTGTTCCTCAGGTTCAAAGGAGGAACAAATAGTAATCAATAATCTGGGGTTTTCTTGATTAATAAGGCATTATAGTCAGGATAATGCACCATTTTGTATAACGAGAAAAATCAACAAAGAAGGAAGATGGAGCAGGTAATAAAAAGCTAGGTGGTATTTACATTATATAATAACCCAATTTTTCGGGAATTTGGAATATTAGTAAAATCCACTTTTGCAGGAGGATATGACAGGTTAATTCTGCATGATCCGCACACGCGTCCCAATCCCAGGTTGGAGTATAAGCCTTTCGCCGGGTTGGACCGTCGGCTGAGTCCAACGGAAAATCCATTTAGCATCCTGGGGAGCCATATTAATACAGCCGTGGCTATGCGTAGTCCCAAAATCATTATGCCAGTAGGTTCCATGAAGAGCCACTCCATTGTCATTGATGTAGGAATCCCATGGCACACCTGGCAGATCGAAAATGGAGAACTCATCCGCCCCCCCGAACATATGGTAGGTGGGGCGTTTGTGGAAGGTATGGAACAACCCCACCGGGCTCTCAAAATGTGGCCTTCCGGTGGCCACCCGGGCTGCGTAGACTAAGCTATCCCATTCATAAGCCAGGAGTAGTTGCCGGTCGAGATAAATCTCAATATGCTTTTCGTCTTGCGGTACTTGTGCGGATAAAGGCGCAAGCTCTTCCGGTGAAAATAAATGTACCCAGGCTGGGCGGGTGTAATAATGGGACTGCGTGGCTGCATCGAAGGCTTTGTACCATAGACTGCCATCCCGTTTATCCACTACCGCATTTGTGATCCAGTGAGTGGTGGCATAATACAACCGCGGACCTGGAGAAACACTGCTGTTTATCCCATAAAAAGAATCAACATAGGGGAGCGTGATCTCTCCCAACACGCCTGTTGCAGGTATCTCAGTGACTGGCGGATTAGTAATTGTGTTAACTGGCTGTACCCAGCCTGAATATACATATCCCTGGTCGCTTAATCGATACCAATGACGGTTATAGTCTCCGTCCTCACCGCCATACACCTGTTCAGCCAGGTCCAGGATTACATCCCGTTTCACCGACCGAAGTTTCCTTCCGCTGAAAGCCGGCGCATCTCTTACGACCAGGCTGGTCGCTTGGACTCTTCCTTGCTTTGGAGCCACAGTAGCCAGGGCCGCCCGAGGTTGCAGATCCGCCAATAAAAGACCGAGCAGCGTTGCGCTGCTCAGTTTTAAAAATTCGCGGCGGGTAAGTATTTTGTCAGTCATTTAATTGGGAAGATTGTATCCAGAAAATCGGTTCAGAACAAGGCCAGGACAAAACTGTCGCAAGTTCACGCCTAATAGTGAACATTCACCAAAGTACCCACGGAAGCCCAATAAAACATCCATTCAGCATCCGGGGTATACATATTGACACATCCGTGGCTCATGGGGTGTCCGAAATTGTTATGCCAGTAAGTTCCATGAATACCGTAGCCCTTATAAAAATACATGGTATAAGGCACATCGGGCAAATAATAGCCATCTCCTGCCATCAGCGTGGACTCAAGCTTGATATAAATGTGATATCTTCCGGTCACCGTTGGGAATTGTGCCACGCCGGTCGAGACCAGGAAACTGTTTACGATAGTATCGCCTTCATATGCATATAACATTTGTTGGGAAAGGTTCACATCTATCCAGCGTTCGCCGCCATTATCTGCGTAATCAATAGGAGTATCGGTCGGTAAGGGTTTGGCAGTATTAGCGGGTCTGGGTGTGTTCGAGGGGATGGGCGTGTCAGTGGGAACGGGTGTATTGGTGGGAGTCTCAGTGGCTGTAAAAGTAGGCGAGGGGGTGAAAGTCGCTGTAGGTGTAAAGGTGGGGGAAAAGCTGGGTGTGTAGGTGGGTTTCGCAATATCTGCCGGCGAGCCAAAAATACTGGCAGCAGGCGCACGGAGGAATGCCAGTGCGGGAGATGCATTTCCCGGCCAAAATGCCCAGGTTGCAGTCACACAGACGGCCACCAGGATTAAGGTCAGAAACGACCAACGATATTTTGCCAGGGACTTGGGGAAAAGACGCTCTGCTCGTGGAGCAGAAGTGGAAATCGAGGTAGGTATATCCTGGGGTTGTGGGGTAGACTCCGAATATGCCGTCGTGATCCTATGTGGTTGTGTTTGCTCCGGTGGAGTTGGTTCGGCCTGCGCCTTTCTTAAACGGTTCGCCGCCCAATGCATTCCCTTACGGGCACGTTCACTTTGTGGATTGATCTTGAGGGCTCGCTCCAGGTAGGCTACACTGGCACGCGGGCTTGCAAGCGCGGCCAAAAAGAGCCAGGGATCTTCTGTATCCGGGGCCTCCACAGCAGCCCTCTCAGCCCAAGAACGGGCAGCCTGGCGGTCACCATGCTGCATCGCCTGTTGGGCATTGATGAAGAAACTGGCGGGAAGCTTCTGGATCAGGGCTCATGGATTGGGTTGTTGTACTGGTTTAACACTCTCGTTATTAACAAAACACTGGATCCCAGCCACCACTCCATCAGCTATCGTATCTGGATGATTAACCAGGATATCACGATCTAGATTTAAGAAGCCTGTTTCAATAATGGCTGCAGTGGTGGCGGGATCAATTACACTAAAGGCATGGTAATTCGTCATATCCAGAGTGACACTTCCAGGACGTAGTTGCAAGCCGGTCGCGGCAATATAGCGGTCGTCCAAACAAGCGGTCAGACGATCCGCCAGGTTCCGGTCTCGGCTATACGTGGAAGCAGCTACTTTAAATCCGGTGGCCTGGTCATCGATAACGTCGCAAGTATCAGCATGAATGGATAGCAAAACTGCTGCGTTATAGCCCTCCAGGCGTGAGTCGAATTCCTGAAGCAAATCTATATTGTAGCCATAAGCTTCGAGTTTCTGCCTCACGAGAGATGCGATTTTCAAATTGACATCATGCTCATTGGTTCCGTCCGGGCAGACTGCGCCCGGATCTTCTCCATTCCCCCAGTGCCCGGAAACTATGCCTATACGTACTGCACTTCGTATCTTCGTTGGGGAAGAAGGCCCACCTTCCGTATGAGGAACCAACAGCCCTGAGATGAGCGAGTCCAAATTTCCCGAGAACATTTTCGGGGAGAAACCAACGAACAAGGTTGCCAGAAGGATTGCCACGCTGAACACGGTTTGCAAGATACGTCCAGTGTGGACACCTGTGCCGATACGACGGGTGGAGGAAGGAGAATTTGCCATACAAGGATAATAGTACCCTAATTTGGTTAAAAAATACAAGGTTTCCCGGCTAAAAAGGATGGAATTGACCATTAAAATGGCCCTTTCATGGATTACTTTATTTCTTACTGTAATATTAAGGCTATAATTATTCTTATTTTGCTTGGCGGTTATCGGAGGCTTGCCTATGTTAGTGATTGTCAGCGATATTCATCTGGGAGACGGAACCTGCGGTAGATCCATTTCGCCTGCAGCGTTCCACCTCTTTGCTGACCGCCTGCAGGAATTAGCTTTCAATGCCTCCTGGCGAACAGGTGGCGCCTTCTCTCCCGTCGAAGAGATCGATGTTCTTCTGATGGGCGATATCCTGGACCCATTACATTCGACTCTTTGGCTCGAGAAAAGCCCTTCTGAGTCCGAATACGTTCGTCCGTGGACCGATTCCGGCAAACCTGAGTATGCTGCCAAACTTAAGGATATTACTTCTGCAATCTTAAAGAATAACCTCGAATCTACCGGCGTTATAAAAGAATTGGCCAAAACAGGCTTTACGCTTCCGCGGACGCCTCAAGGCCGATATCCTGAAGATAACCCCAACGACCGGGTGCCAGTGAAAATAAAATTCCATTACATGGTGGGTAATCATGATTGGTATTACCATCTTCCCGGTGGCGATTTTGACACAGTCCGGCAGGAAATTGTGGATTCTTTCGGATTGTCCAACCCATCCAGTCCTTTTCCTCATGAATTGCTAGAATCGGATGAGCTCCGGAAATTGTTAGGCGATTATCAGGTATACGCCCAGCACGGCGACCAGTATGACTCCTTCAATTACGACAAAGAAAAAGGACGCGACGCCTCCACCATCGGCGATGCCTTCGCCGTCGAGATCATCAACCGTTTTCCGGTTGAAGCCGAAGTCCGATTAAAAGAAGATCTGCCTCCTGTTTTCCTGGAAAGCTTGCGTGAGCTGGTCAACGTCCGCCCGGCACTGGCCACGCCGTTATGGATCAGCAGCCAATTAAGGCAAAATAACGTCAGCCTGCCGGCTCAAAAAAAGCTAAAAAACTTGTGGGATGAATTATGCAGCGAATTTCTTGCATTACCTTTCGTTCGCGCTGCAGATAAACGCAATCAGTTCGACATTATCGACGGTATGGAATTGGCGATCAAATTAACCGATCGTTTCTCATTCAAGACTATTGATGATCTGGTTGTTTGGATCCGGAAGAGATTCGGGGCAGAGGAAATCACTTTCGCCAAACATGCATTGAAAGAAAATGCCTTCCTGGATCGTTCGGCCCAATTCGTCGTTTACGGGCATACCCATCATTATGAAATTGTCCCGTTGGATTCAATCCCCCATGCGATCCATCCTACCAACCAGATGTATCTAAATTCCGGTACCTGGCACACTTATTTCGACCTGGCAGTGTATAAGCCCGAAGAGCAGAAATTTGTCCCCTATCAGGTATTAACCTACCTGACCTTCTACAAAGATGACGAACGGGGCGGACGTCGTTTCGAATCCTGGTCCGGTGCATTCTCGGATTAACTTATGCCTGAATATATTTACCTGATTCATCCATTCCGCGAAGGTTTTTTCGAAGAGCCAACACCGGAAGAGAATAATGCCATGGAAGCTCACTTTCAATATCTCAAAGAGGCTTCTGAAGCAGGAACTGTCATGCTGGCCGGGCCATGTCTGGACAATACCTTTGGCCTGGTTGTTTTTCGGTCTGAGAACGATGAAACGGCACGTGTCTTCATGTTTAATGACCCTGCCGTTAAGAAAAATATAATGATGACAGAACTCCACCCAATGCGTGTTTCAATTAAGGGAAAATGACCATTTATTCCACCTCTCTCCTCCGGACCGTTGCTCTCCGTACCCAGGGCTTGCATCATGCCAACGTCGCTCTGTCTTCCAACAACAGGACACGCGACGAAATCTGTGACATCGTGAGTCAGATCGGTTGTGTTCAGATCGACACCCTGCATATGGTCCGCCGCAGCCAATACCTGGTCTTGTGGAGCCGCCTGGGTACCTACGACCCCGCTGATTTCGATGCACTCACATCCTCCATTGACCGGCGTTTCTTTGAAGGATGGGAGCACGCTGCATGTATTATTCCACTGATGGAATACCGTTACCAGATGCCTCACCAGCGCAACCTGCGGGAACACCCTACCAGTTGGTATAACCGCTGGCTCAATGATAATGTTCAGAAAGATTTCGTACCTCAAGTGCTTGAACGCATTCGCAAGGAAGGAGCACTGAAAGTCAGCAATTTCGAATCAGACGGGCACAAAGGCGGTACGTGGTGGAATTGGCGTCCAGCCAAAGTCGCACTGGAATTTCTGTATGCTTTCGGAGACTTGATGGTCACTGATCGGGTCAAATTTCAGCGGCTTTATGACTTGACCGAACGCGTCCTTCCCGCCTGGGTGGATGTCGCCGAACCGACCGTCGAAGAACGCGACCGTTTCTGGGTCGAGCGCGGCGCTAAGGCGTTGGGGGTCTGCCTGCCTCGCCATGCCGGGGACTATACATGGATGAAAGTCACTCGCTCACGGCCCATCGTGGAAACATTAGTGAAAGAGGGGGTTCTACTTCCAATAACCGGGGAACTGGAAAACGGGAAAACCGCAGAACTGATCATCCATCGCGACAATCTGCTTCTGCTCGAACAGGCTGCCGACGGATCCCTCAAAGCCGAACGGACAACATTTCTCAGTCCTTTCGATAACTTATGGTGGGCCGCCAGCCGCGACGAACAATTTTGGAAATTTCGCAAGTCGTTGGAAGCATACCTCCCTGCATCCAAGCGGACATATGGATACTTCTGCTTGCCAATATTGCACAAGGATCGACTGGTGGGACGCTTTGACCCGAAACTATACCGCGCAGAAGGCCGTCTCAATCTGAGAGCCCTCTACCTCGAACCACACATTAAACCGGAGGAGGAATTGATTCACTCAATTGCCATCGCAATGCTGGATTTCATGGCTTTTCATCAAGCAAAAGAAATATCCATTGAACGCAGCGAACCGGCAATCTTCGGGAAAAAGCTACTTAAAGCGTTACAGTCCAATGCTTGAATTAGAATTTTCTGATATCCTTTACGGAAATAGGAGGATATTCTGATGCCTATCCACCCGTTGCTCGCCCTGGCCCGTTTGACGGGCAATCCCGTTATAGAAAATGAAGTGGCTACCTTAGTCTGGCATGGACCAACCGCGCCTCTTTTAATGGATGACCTGCACAATTGGGATGACGGGCCACAAAAAATGCAGCGTATTAGCTCTGGGTTGTGGGCATTTTCATTCACTCTCCCGGCTGATGCGTATCTCGAATATGCCTTCATGGATAAAAAGACCGGTGAGCGCATTCCCGATCCACTCAACTCCAATCAGATTGGTAACGGCCTGGATGGGCTCAACCACTTTTTTTATATGCCGGAAGGTAAACCCAGCCCGTTCATCCACCCGCGCAAAGGCATCCCGCGCGGAAAAGTCATAAAATACCAGATTGCTACTCAGGACTATGCCGTTGGCCAGGAGAGAACTGTCTACTTATACAAACCTCCCGTTGAAGAACCTGTCCCGATGGTCGTCGTTTACGACGGACCCGACTACCTGCGCCGGGGGAAGTTGAACATTATTGTGGATAACCTGATCGCCGTAAAACAGATCCATCCCTTCGCCATGGCATTGATACAGAATGGCGGCCAGGCGCGTACATTGGAATATTCGTGCGCTGAACCTACCTTGGAATTTCTGACCGAGGGCATTATTCCTTTTGCACGGGAGCACCTCTCCCTAATCCCTCCCAACGAAGAACCTTATGGGGTAATTGGGGCTTCCTTGGGCGGTTTAATGGCGCTTTTCACTGGCCTGCGCCTGCCAAAAATATTTGGGAAGGTTCTCAGCCAGTCAGGCGCTTTTGGAACGCCGGAGTATGAATTTGCCATTGCAGACCTTATCCGCTATGTGCCCCGGCCCGATATCCAGATCTGGATGGATTCTGGATGCCTGGAATGGCTGTTGGAAGGTAATCGCAAGATGGTTAGACTATTAAAAAAGAAAAGTTATCAGGTCGAATACAACGAGTTCTCAGCCGGACATAATTACACAGCCTGGCGAAATGATGTCTGGCGCGGGTTGGAAGAGTTATTTGGAAATAAATAAAAAGACGAGCCGTCCAGGACTGGATTGGGTTACTGGACGGCCCGATTGTCAATCTATTTTCTATCGCATTCTGCCAGGGCTTTACTTGAAAAACACTGCAGCTACAGTAAAGCCGGATGCTACTACGATCACGATGGTACAGATGATTGAAAAGTATTTTTGAAACTTGTTGTTGACAAAATCTCCCATCAAGCTCCTGTCATTCGTTAATTTCAGTAGGTAATAAAAGACCAGTGGCAGCGCCACGGCATTGATAGTCTGAGTTAGAACGGCGATCTTGAATAAGGAAATATTGCCAAAGACCGCCACAGCGGCTGCCACCAGCATCTGCGCGCCGAAAAGAATATAGAATGTTTTGCTCTTCTTGAATGAGTCGTTCAAGCTGCCTGAAATGCCAAAGAACTCCGCAAAGGCATACGCGGTAGAGAGGGAGACCACTACCAATCCCATAAAGCCGGCATTCAGAATGCCTACGGCAAAAAGTGTCCCCGCCAGTTCGCCGGCGATCGGGCGGATGGCCTGGGCTGCCTGGATCCCATCGACTAGGGGTTTTCCGCTCCCGAAGAGAGCCGCAGCAGTTGCCACGATCATAAAGAATGAAAAGAAGTCCGTCAGGAACGCCCCCCAGTATGCTTCCATCTGGGAGTAATTGACTTTACCCTTCTCGATCTTCTTATCGAAGGCAAAACTGCTGATGAAGAACTGGCCCCAAGGGGTAATGGTGGTGCCTAACACACCCATTCCAATTAAAAGGTATTCGCGAGTATAGGCAGCATCCCACTTCACTCCATGAGGATAGATCAAATTGCTGAGGGCCAATCCCCAATCGGGGTGGGCTTTGACCGCTGAGAATATGTAAGCCAGGAAGAACAGGCAGGCAAATAACATGAGGGTTTGGGTGAATTTATAGTTGCCTCTGACGATGATAAAAAAGGAAAAAGCTACGATCACGAGCACAGCCGGGACCGCCGGGATCTTCAGCATCGAGGCGGTAGTCTTGACCGCCGAAAGCTCTGTAACCAGGGTGCCCAGGTTGGCGATCAGAAGTGCTCCGAACATGAACAATGAAGCTCTTACGCCAAAACGCTCCCGGATCAGGTCCCCCAGTCCTTTACGGGTGATAACGGTCAAGCGCATACCCATTTCCTGGGTCACCCCAAGGAGAACCGTGATGATGACCAACGGGAATAAGATCGTGTACCCCAGTTGAGCCCCGGCGATGGAATAGGTTGCTACACCGCCTGCATCATTATCGGCCATTGCTGTGATTGTGGCCGGCCCAAAGACGGACAGAAAAAGGAGGATGCGCTTCCAATGCCGCACGAAAAAACCACGCTTTACGGGTGTGATGGATTCGGTCATGGCTTACTCCAGGAATGCTAGCGATAAAAGCGCGGCAAGCGTTTCTTCCAGGCAGTGGGGATGATCTTGTCCAGCGCATCATCCGCAGTAACAATACCGTGGAGATGATTCTGATCATCCACCACAGGTACGGCCACCAGGTCATATTTGGCCACCGTTTGAGCGACTGTTTCCTGGTCATCGGTGAGGTTAACTGTAATAATGCGTTTGCTCATGAAATCTCGCACCATCGCGCCGGGGGAGGCGAAGATCAAATTATTGAGTGAGAAGGCACCAATTAAATGGGCCTCTTCGTCCACGACGTAGACGTAAAACATGGTTTCGACCTCATCGGCCATGCCCCGCAGCACTTTGATGGCATCCGTCGCAGTCAGATTGGAGGGGACGGCTGCATACTCGGTGGTCATAATGCCGCCAGCGGAATCCTCCGGATAGGCCAGCAGTTTTCGAACATCATCGGCATCGTCCTTCTCCATCAAGGCCAGCAAGTCTTGTTGACGTCCTTCCGGCAGATCACCGAGGAGGTCAGCCGCTTCGTCTGGTTCCATTTCTTCGAGCACATCGGCCACCTTCTCATCAGACATGTGCTCCACCAGTTCAGCCTGGAACTCCGGCTCCACTTCCTCCAGGGTATCCGCCAGGTGTTGGACGTCCAGCGTATCCAGCAATTGACCGCTTTCCAGCCGGTTCAGGTCGCTGACGATATCGGCCAGGTCGGCCGGGTGTAATTCGTGCAGCCGTTCCGCCGGTACACGCAATTGCATGGATTGGTCACGCCGCATCAATTCGACATCATCCCAGGAAATGCCTTTTTGTTTAATTCTGCCGCTGAGGAAATGTGCCAATCCCACCAGGCCCATCCGGCGGAGGATACCCAGCCAGGAGACATCCACGTTACTGACATAGATGGTGCCATTAACGCGGACAAGTTCCACATCATTTACACGCACGACGCGTGCGCCATCTGTATCGATGATCTGCTTATCCAGTACATCCCGGGAAAGCAGGACATCGTCTTCCTTTAATTCAAATGTGGGAGTTTCCTCATCGCGATATTTCAACGGAATGACCGGCGATAGCAAGGCAGCCACGGCAGCATAGGGAAGGTTCCGTCTCTGCCCGCTTTTGGTTTCAATAGAGACTGCCTCGATCAAAGGATGGGGGAATTCCGCCCATGGGCGGACGATCACATCTTTGAGTTTTCCAACAGATTTCCCATCAAGGTCAGTGACAGGTCTGCCAAGGATTTCACTTAAGTAAGCCATATCGAACCTCCAACAAGAGTATGGCGGACATAAAAAATGCCGCCTGCTTTATTGGCAGAAGGCGGCATTTGGATTTCTTCGAGCCTCGGAATATGTGCAGGTGATCAGTAGACGCGCTGCGCTTTCCAGAAAAGCAATTTGCACTTTCTGCCAGAACGGTTTAAAACTTAGCGGGATGCTATCAGCGTCCACAAGATCACCTCCTTCCAAGTCATAAAATAAAAGCCTCCAATTTATCCAGGAGGCCTTACATACATAAACCTCGCAGCTATGTTGCTGCGATATCCTCCTGGTTGAGCTTTGGCACTGCGCGTCGTAGGGACTTGCATTCCCAGCCACCTTGAGCGGAGCCTTAAGCCGGCCCGGCCTGGTCTACCCCTTGGCGTCTTTCGACGTTTCGGGACAATGGCTTGTTTAGCACGCAGACGCCTCGCCTAACGAGGTTATTTGATTCGGCGCAAGTCTACACCCACCTTTCAATAATAGTCAAGGAAATATAAATAATTGTTTCATGACAAAATAAAACTCCCGGCCATGTGGGATGTACCGGGAGCTGTCGATCAATACGAGCTGTTGGAGTGGGAAATTTCCAGGTCATTGACCTGCATAAAGCGCGGGACGATCAACGCAGTCGGGTTGCGACCGCCATAGCTGACCGAGGTATTATACACAACGGTCTGGCTGGAAAGCCAGGAGACTTTATCGCCAAAAATATCAAGCAGGCTCTGGGTAATGCGCACGTTGTACGGTACCACCACGGAACCATTTTGTTTAAGCAACAGCGCGCCAAAACGCGAACTACCGGTGATCAACCCACGCGTTGGATTGACGATATTCGTATAATGAAGGAAAGGGATGTATAAAATATCTTTTTGGCGCGGTTGTATTACCAGTTTTTCCAATGATGGTACATCCTGCTCCCCCCCTTGCAGCACCAGGCTTTTGTGGCTGACGGTATGACCGGTGGGCTGTGCCCCAAATTCATCGGCATCATCCTGCGGCCAGGCAAAACCATTGAAAACGCCTTTCGTGAAGAAAGAGAACAATCTGCGCGGCATACCCTGGAAATCCCGTTTAAAAGGGAAAGTTTCCAGCCGGGAAGGATCATCGACGAGGGTGACCTTTTCTGAGAAGATTTTTTTGCCGGCGCTATCCTCGGGAATCATGGAGAAGCCACGCTTCATGGAACCGCCGCTAAGCCCGATCCAGTTCATGAAAGAAAGCATATCTGCAATGGCAGCCGAGCCAAAGACAATATCATAGTTGCCCAGCGGGAGTTGAGTTGGTGCTGAATGCAGGTAACAATCCAGCAGGAAGGCCAGCTCACTCCGCAATTCTTGGGGATCCAATTCGGATTTCTTCTGAGCAGATTGTTCAGCAGTGACCTCCCATTTGAGCCGGTTGTGTGCGAGAACGATGCTCACCTGGGCATCCGAACTGCGGAAGAACTGAGTATTTTCCGAGCGGGTATTGATCTGGGCAATGATGTTCTCGCCGGAGGAAAAGATGCCGGAAAGTTTGACCTCGTCGGTCTCCAGGTCTTTCACGGCAGCGTTAAAGTATGCCAGCTTTGCCTCGTTGGTCATCCCCGCCAGGGCTGCATCGAAAGCACTTTCATCGGAGAAGGATTCCTTGTAAACAGGCATGGTGGGATCGTAATCCAAAGGCTGCGCATGGGGGACCATCTCAGCCGCGATATCGATGCCCTTTTTCATTTCGTCCTGCTGATCAAGATTTGTCAGCAGGCTGTAAGTGGCCCGCTTGCGGCCATCCTGGGCGGTGAACTCCAGGTTTATCAGGTGCTCATTGGTATTGAGAGAGATGGCCGAGTTGGCAAACCGCATCAGTTGGCTATCTTCCTCATGATAATCAATGGAAATCAGGCATTTTTTCCCAAGAGCATACGTCCGCAGGTCGTGGAGGGTTTGTAAGATGCGCTCTTTCACGGCTATTCTCCTATCCTGACATCATCGAAACGACAGACCGGCACCCCGTGTCCCAATTGCATGATCTGGTTGGGCTGGCCTTTGCCGCAATTGTCCACATAGCACACTTCCCATGTGGATCTGTCACCCACAGCCGAAAGGCTATTCCAAAACTTCAAAGTTGCGCCTTTGTAGGTGGAGTTTTTTACCACTTTCGTGACTTTGCCGTCATCGACCAGCCAGGCGATCTCGCAACCGAAGTGGAACTGTTCCCTATTCGATCCAATCGACCAGGAGCGGTCGCCGTCCAGGATGATCCCCTTTTCAGTCTGGCTGACAATGTCATCCAGCGACCCATCGTGCCCCGGGTCGATGTTGATGTTGGTCATGCGCTCGATCGGGACCCGGTAGAAGGCGGTAGCCCGGTTGGCGCCGCCGCTGCCCTTGAAGATCTGCCGGCGGGCTGTGGCGTTGGCTTCCTCCACCATCTGGCGCCCGGTGATGGCCCCCACCAGGATGCCTTTATCAATCAAGGTGACATTCTGAGCGGGGATGCCATCGTCGTCATAACCAAAGCTGCCGGGGCTGTTGACCAGCGTGGCATCCGCACGGGCGGTCAGTTTTTCCGATCCGTAACGGAGCTTGCCAAAATCATCCAGGGTGACAAAAGAACCGCCGGCGAAGGCCAGTTCATAGCCCAGGATACGGTCCAACTCGAGGGCGTGACCGATGGTCTCGTGAGTCTGCAAATACATGATCCCGGGCAGCAGGATGACCGAACGGTCTTCCTTCGGACAATCCTCAGCTACCAGGACCTGCTGCAATTCCCGGACGATACGCTCGGCATTCTCGAAGAAGAATGGACGGTCGAGGGATTCCCAGCCCCTGGTCAAGCCGTGTTGGGACAGGCTGAACTTTCGTTCCTGCATGACTCCGGCAGAGTCCTGCCCGCGCACCTGCAATTCGGAAAAAACTTCGGTAATGTTCTTTTCGATCTCGCTGCCTTCCGAATCTGCAAAGAGGATCTGTTTGCGGACGAATTTCATCGATCCAGTCCGCAGCGAGACTCCTTTCTGGTTCAACTTCTCGTCCATTTCCTTTAGAAAGGCAACCTTTTGTGCAAGTGGTATTTCGAAGGGATCCACTTCACAGGGACTGGTAAAGGAGGCCTGGATGGCCTCTTTTTCCGCCAGGCGGATGGGAAAGGTTACCCGTTCCGAGGCGACACGGGCATTATCAAAGGCCCGGTCGAAGAGTCCATTGAGATCACCCAGGTCGGAGGAGGCCGAGAAACCCCAGGCGCCTTTATAAAGCACCCGCACACCCATCCCGCTGGAACGGGAGGCGGAGGTGTCCTTGAGGTTGCCGTTCAACATGAAGAGCTGATTGGATTGCTCGTAAGGATAATAACGGGCATCCACGTACATGGCGCCCCTGGTTTTGAGGCGGTCGATCTGATTCTTGATACCTGGCTGCATAAGGGGATTTTCCTTTCGCGGATGAAAAAATTAAAGGAGCAATGGAAGAGTTACCTTATTTCTTCCGATTATAAGCATGAACAGGCAATCGGAAATAGGTAAAAGGGGTCTATATTCGTATTCGTTTCCTTTTTTCGAGGAACGATTATTTCTCCAGAATTGCTATGGCAGTTCTTCATATCTATTATCAGAGTTGCAGGGCATTGAAGGAAACGAATGAAACGAATGCCCCAAAATAAAAATTGATAGCTTAGGATTAAGGTGCCAAGATTATAGAGAAACCGAGGAAAACTGCAGTTTCGGAGGAATCTACAAGATGGTTGTTCTTGAGGAACAACCCCTGAAACAACCACCCTGACAAGTGCGCCAGGGCTGGGAACTGGTAATGGCCAACCTTGTAGAAAATGAACAAGAGGCTGTAAATTGGCACCAGGGAGATTGGTTTGGATGGAGGAAGAGAATGATTCCATGGCCGGTGGTTGAAAGAACCAATTTAATCACGCTAAGAATACGATCCGCGAGGAATCACGGGCTCAATATCATTATAGAACAAATGTTTTCTCCAGGCAAGTGTCGTTTGTCATTGATCTGCTCCATTAAATCAAAACGCCGATGGAGAATCGGCGAATGATTGTCTGTCGGGGCGGGCGGAGTTCGAAGTCCCCCTTACGGGGAGAACCGCCGAAGAAGTAAAAAGACTCCCAAAAGAAGGAGTCTTCCTGTCGGGGCGGGCGGAGTTGAACCGCCGACCTCTGCGTCCCGAACGCAGCGCTCTAACCGGACTGAGCCACGCCCCGAGCAAGCCGCCCTTAGTGGAAAAAGACGCCACTTCAGGGGACAAGCAGGCGGGATTATAACCGTCCGCTTGTAAATTGGCAAGGCAACCTGGCTTGGGGTATAATCGTCTGGCTGTAAATAACAATCCGGGGCTTGATTCATAAGGAAAAAAGAATCGGGAGATCGCATTAGCTGGCGGTTTCAAATATTTATTTTTCCTTGTATGAAATGGTGGCGGGCTGAAGCCCGCACTCCTTTTGAAAAGCCCTATAGTGAGGAAAATCAATGGCAGAACCGGAACCAAAAGACCAGCCTTTAGAACCCGTTAAGCAAATCATCGGTACGGTGCAAATGGCGGATATCGATGAGACCATGCGCACAGCTTACCTGGATTACGCCATGTCGGTGATCGTCGCACGGGCGTTACCGGATGCCCGAGACGGGCTCAAACCCGTCCACCGGCGAATTCTCTATGCCATGCAGGATATGGGTATCCGCGCCAATTCAGCCTTCAAGAAATCTGCCCGTATCGTCGGCGAAGTCCTGGGGAAGTACCACCCGCATGGCGATTCGGCAGTTTACGAGAGCATGGCACGCATGGCACAGGATTTCTCCATGCGCTATATGCTGGTGGAGGGACAGGGCAACTTCGGTTCGGTGGATGGTGATGCCCCGGCGGCCATGCGCTATACGGAAGCCCGCCTGCATCGAATGGCCGAAGAAATGCTGGCCGATCTCGAAAAGAACACGGTCGACTTTGTAGACAACTTTGACGGATCGCTCCAGGAACCAACCGTTCTGCCATCCCGCATTCCCAACCTTTTGCTGAATGGTTCTTCCGGCATAGCCGTCGGCATGGCAACCAACATCCCGCCGCACAACCTGAAGGAATTGGCAGCCGCCCTGATCTACATGATCAATAACTACGATACGATCGATGATATTCCGATCGAATTCCTGATGAAATTCATCCCTGGGCCGGATTTCCCCACCGGCGGTATCATCGTAGGGACCGAGGGGATCGAATCAGCCTATGGGTCCGGCAAGGGCCGCATCATTTTGCGCGGAAAAGCCCACATCGAGGAAATGAGCGGGACCCGCCACCGCATCGTCATCACCGAAATCCCCTACCAGGTCAACAAATCCACCCTGATCGAACGCATCGCCGACCTAGCCCGGGAGGAGAAAATCGACTCCATCTCCGACCTTCGGGATGAATCTGACCGCCGCGGCATGAGCATTGTCATCGAACTGAAGCGAGGCGCTCAACCCAAGAAAGTGCTCAACCAGCTCTACAAGTACACGGCCCTTCAATCGACCTTCGGGGTGCAGATGCTGGCGCTCGTAGACGGCGAACCACGCCTCCTGCCACTCAAGAAAGCCCTGCAGATTTTCATCGAACACCGGCTGGTAGTGCTCACACGGCGCACGCAATATGAATTGGAAAAAGCCCGCGCCCGGGCGCACATCCTCGAAGGCCTGACTATCGCCCTGAATAACCTCGACGCGGTCATCCAAACCATCCGGGAATCACCGGATGCCGATGTGGCTAAAGAACGCTTAGTGACGCGTTTCAAACTATCCGAGCTGCAAGCCCAGGCCATCCTTGACATGCAACTGCGCCGCCTGGCTGCCCTGGAGCGCCAAAAGATCGAAGACGAATATAAACAGGTCAAACTACAGATCGATACCTTCGAAGATCTATTAGCCCATCCCAAGAAAATCCTGGCTCTTATCCAGGAGGAACTACGCGAATTATCTGATAAATTCGGAGATGAGCGCCGCACACACATCGCCACCGAGGCGATCGAAAACTTGAGCGAATCGGACCTTGTGCCAGATGAGGCAGTCCTCATCTCGCTCACTGCACGTGGCTACGTAAAACGGGTTGCCGCAACCGCCTACCGCTCCCAGGGGTCCGGCGGCAAGGGCGTGAGCGGCCACGCCACCAAAGAAGAGGATGAAATATTGACGCTCATCCCTGCCCGTTCCTTGGATACGATGTTGTTCTTCTCTGACCGGGGAAAAGTATATTCCGAAAAGGTCTATCAGATCCCTGATGCAGACCGGACGGCCAAAGGCATTCCACTTGTAAATGTTCTCTCCCTGGACCCCGGAGAAACGGTCACTGCGGCAGTATCTGTACCCAATTTTGAGGTGTCAGAGTTCATTACATTGGCTACGCGAAAAGGACGGATCAAACGGATGGCCCTGTCGGAGCTGTCCTCTGTACGCCCGTCCGGCATTATTGCCATCGGACTGGATAACGGCGATGAACTGGGTTGGGCGCGTTTGACGGATGGAAAAAACGAAGTTATTCTGGTGACCGAGCAGGGAAAGGCCTTACGGTTTGCCGAAGATGAAGTCCGCCCGATGGGACGCAGCGGCACCGGCGTGGGAGGGATCCGCCTCAGTGGAGGTGACCTGGTTGCCAGCATGGAAGTCATCGAAAAGGATGGAGATCTACTGCTGGTCACATCCCATGGATATGGGAAACGCACTCCCCTTTCGGAATATCCGGTCAAAGGCCGCGCCACCGGAGGCGTTCAGACCATTGCCAGGGACTCAGCCGATAAGATTGGCCTCGTCGCGGCAGCGCGTGTGGTCCAGGAAGCCGATGACCTGACCCTCATCTCGGCCAACGGCATGGTATTGCGCTTGAAGGTGAAGGATGTGAAACGGTCCGGCCGGGCTACCCGCGGCACCCATATGATGGATGTCAAAGATGATGACCGGGTGGCATCCATTGCCCGTACGGCTGCGGCTGACCTGAAACGCGCCGGCGCACCCGTAAATGGTGATGCGGCAAAAGAAGCAATTGGGCAAATAAAATTACCTTTGTGACAGCGATATTTTCGCAAAAAAAGTAGTAACGACTTCGTGGGAAACGACTGAAGTCGTTACTACATAATCTCGTAAAAATAAGACCCTCGATCTTTTTCAAGTATCGAGGGTCTTATTTTTTTCAGAACGATACCGGGAGGACGATCTTCTCTGCCAGAACCAGTAATATCACGCCCAGAAGGCAAACCATGATCATCAGCATGAGCGCAAGCATGAACCGCTGGGGAGCCTTCATACCAGTCATCTGGTCCAGAGAACGGCGTTTCTTGGGACGCTTGGGCTTCTTTTCTTCGATGGGGGCCGGCAGCTCTTCTTCTTCTTCCGGCTCAAAAGAGGTCTGGCTGCGTAAATTATCTAGCATAAATCACCTCACATTAAAAAGTATATCACACAACCGGGCGCAGATGAACTTCTCCAAATTGTACCGTAAACACTTCTGCAAGCGGAGAATACAAACGCAGGCTCCCGTCCTTTTCCAATCCTTCCAGGGTCCCCGCTCTTACTACTTGCCCTTCTCCCCATATCTCCACCGCTTCGCCGCGAAAGGCTAAACGACTTTCCCAGGCACGTATAAAAGCCTCTGTCCCCAATTTCTGTCTCCATTGAATAATAGCTCGAAGAATTTGACGGAGCAAGGCCGGGCGGTCAATAATCTGGTTCAATTGATCCGGATTTTGATGAACTGCTTCTGCTTCCAAACACGTTGCCGGATAGTTCAGTTGATCGGGCGGAGGCAACGAAGCGAGTTTAATGTTTATCCCAGTACCCAGGACAATGGCATCCACTTTTTCGCCGATCCAGACCGATTCTGCCAAAATGCCGCAAACCTTGCGACGACCGAGTAAAACATCATTAGGCCACTTAATTTCAGGATGCAGCCCCAGTTCTTCCAACACCTGGGAAACCGCCAACGCACCCAGGGCCGAAAAGAGGGGAACGGAATTCAATTCTGTGGGTTGAGGCCGCATGACCAAGCTGAATGCCAATGCCGCGCCCGCAGGGGTGAACCAGGTATGGCTGCCCCGCCCGCGACCGGCTGTTTGCTCTTCGGCATAGACCAGCGCCAGGTCAGGCGCGTCAGTTGTTGCCCATGCCAAGGCCACATCATTGGTGGATTCGGTTTGGGTAAAAAAACGGAACCCGCCCAAAGGCAGGCCTGCTAATGCTTTTCGGAGGATACTTTCATTCATAGAGTTATAAATAGACCCCGTGATTTCGGAAATCCCGGGGTCTTGGTTCTTATTTTATTGTACTACTGACCACGGGTTGACAAACCCGCCGTTAAAGCGCGTTTCGAAATGTAAATGTGGACCGGTGGAGTTGCCCGTGCTTCCTGCCAGGCCAATTACCTGACCCTGGGCCACACCCTGGCATGGGACCACGTTAATCTGGCTCAAGTGCCCGTACACCGTGATCCAGCCGTTCCCATGGTCGATCATGACCACATTACCGTATCCACCGTTCCAGCCCCCCTGGGCGATGGTTACCACACCAGCGTCGGCTGCCCACACCGGAGCACCCAGGCCGGCGGCAATATCGATCCCCAGGTGGCCGGACCAGTACTCGTTCCCGGAGACCGAATGGTTGCCGCTGGGCCAGATAAAGGCGGTACTGCCCACCGGTCCCTCGCCGCAAGCCGTCCCGCCAAGATTGGCTGTACCCGAGCGGCCGCGGGCGACGGTAGGAATGATCCACTGGACAAATTCGCGATGCCCACCCGGGACCATCACGTAAGATCCGGGCTCGACTTTTGGATCGGTCAAATCGATGTTATTTCCAGGCCAGTTCAGAATATCGTCAACCGTTGCTGAAAATTTATCGGCAATGGATTGAAGCGTATCGCCTTCCTGCATTTTATAATAAACGCCATCCACCGGTGGGACTTCTAGCTTTTGTCCTACTCGCAGGCTGTCAGGACTGTCCTGCAGGATGTCATAATTGGCCCACAGAACCGTCTCGGGCTTGACATTGAACTGCTTGGCAATGCTGAACAAGGCATCCCCTTGGGTTACGGTGTAATCCGTGATCTTGTAATTGGCTTTCGCAGAAATATCCGTCTTGAGGGCTACATTTCGAACAATGGCCTGCACATCCGCCGCCTGGTCGATCCCGGCAGCAGCAGCAGGCGGGCTGCCCGCCTTTGTCGGGGTTGGCGCGGGTGCGGCCGATACGGGACGCGGGTAAATATGCCATAGCGTAACCCCCAGCAATGAGAGCACTACCAGTATCGTTACTCCCCAGGAAATACCATTAAACAGCCGGGAGGATTTCACGTTTATAGACCTTCAGTCAAGGTTTCCAGGAATTCCTGATTGTTCCTGGTCTTGCTCAGGCGCAACAACAGAGCCTCTGTTGCGGTGGAAGAGTCCATCCCGGCCCCTTGCGGAGGCGGGGAAACCATCTGGATATACATGCGCCGCATGACCCAGACTCGTTGAAGGATATCCGGACCCAGGAGCAGGTCTTCGCGACGGGTCGATGAGCGCTCGATGTCGACAGCCGGGAAAATACGGCGTTCCTGGAGCTTGCGCGCCAGGATCAATTCCATATTTCCGGTCCCTTTGAACTCCTCATAAACAACGTCGTCCAAGCGGGACCCGGTATCCACCAGGCAGGTAGCGATAATGGTCAGAGAACCACCCTCTTCAATATTGCGCGCCGCCCCAAAGAAATGTTTGGGCGGATAAAGTGCTGAAGGGTCCATACCACCCGAAAGGGTGCGTCCGGATGGATTGACCACCAGGTTATAAGCCCGGGCCAGTCTGGTGATGGAATCCATCAGGATGACGACATGCCGGCCAATTTCAACCAGACGCTTGGCGCGGTCCAGGGCAATCTCGGCTGTGCGGACATGGGAAGTGACCGGTTCGTCGAAGGTGGAGGCGATCACTTCGGCATCCACCGAACGATCCATATCTGTCACTTCCTCCGGGCGTTCACCGATCAAGGCTACCATGAGGTGAACATCAGGGTATTGCGTTGAAATGGCATTCGCAATTTGCTTCAAAATAGTGGTTTTCCCCGCCTTGGGTGGCGAGACGATGAGACCACGCTGGCCGCGCCCAATGGGAACGATCAGGTTGATCAGGCGGGTAGAAAGGATGTCGCCCTTGGTTTCGAGGTCAAAGCGGCGGTCGGGAAAGATGGGGGTCAGGTCCTCGAAACGAGGCCGGCGGCGAGCTTCTTCCGGGTCAATTCCGTTGACCGACTCCACCTTGATCAACCCCCAATGACGTTCAGATTCCCTCGGCGGGCGGACGTGGCCAATGACCAGGTCACCTGAACGCATTTCGTATCGCCTCAGTTGCGCCTGTGAAACATAGACATCGTCTTCGCTGATACTGTAACGGGCTGAGCGCAGGAACCCGATGCCTTCGCTCATGATTTCAAGGATACCGCCGCGCATGTCGATGCCTTCCTTGGCGGCCCCCTCCTGGCAAATGGAGAGAATGAGGGCTTCTTTCTTGAGGCGAGCTGCATTAACAACATTGGCATCCTTGGCCATGCCTCGCAGTTCTGCCAAGGGTTTATTTTCAAGTTCAAGTATGTTCATGTTTCTTTCTCAAAGTAGGTTTTGAATGAATGATGGAATGGTAGTAGGACAAGCGACCCCCAAGGAGGCCTGTTTGGTATATTGAATTTTAAGGAGATGGGTAAGGGTTATAGAAATTCAACTTGTCATCTTGAGGGGGATGAGTCAAGCAACTATCGCAAAGATTATAGCACGCAAATACGAGAGCCGCAAGCAGTATATTTATCAATTTTATTAATTATTTATTCTACAAGTATCCGTCTCTGAAAATCCCACATACGGCAATACAACCCCCCCGAAGCGAGCAACTCTGAATGACTGCCGCGTTCCACAATAGTTCCATGGTCAAGAACGATTATTTCATCCATGTGTTCCAGACCGACCAACCGGTGTGTGATGACCAGAAGCGACCGATCTTTCGAGGTCGCGTAGAAAGTTTCGAGAATCAACCTTTCCGTCAAAGGGTCAAGGTTGGCGGTTGGTTCGTCCAGCAGGAATACAGGCGCATCCTTCAAAAGAGCCCGAGCCAACGCCAGCCTCTGTCGTTCACCGCCGGATAAGCGCAGGCCGCGTTCGCCAATGACTGTCTCATATCCCTGGGGCAATCCGTTGATAAATTCGTCGAGTTGCGCCTGCTGGACGGCTTTCCGGACCTGGGACTGGTTCGCAGATGGCCGGGCCAGGAGCAAATTCTGATGTATGGTGTCATGGAAGAAAGCGGGCTTTTGCGAAATTACGCTGACCAATCTGCGCACGTCTTCCTGGGCATATTCGTGCAGATCGCGACCATCGAGAAGGATCTTGCCATGGCTGTAATCCCAAAAACGCAGCAGAAGAGTACCAAGCGTGGATTTACCTGCACCGCTTGGCCCGACAATGGCTATATGCTTGCCGGGAGGCAGGCTGATATCAATTCCAGCGAGAGCATTTTCCGTGCTGCCGGGATACGCAAAACTGACTTTGGAAAATTCAATCGTCGGGGAAACCAGAGGACATTCGATAACCGTTGGCATATCCGGGACCTCCGGCCTGGCATCGACCACCTCGAAAAGCCTGCGGGCTGCCTGCAGACTGGAGGAAAGCGTTTGCACAGCCTGAGGGAGAGGAATGACCGCTTCGAACCCGGCCTGGGCCGCCAGGGCCAGCGCCGCCAACAGCACCGCCGGGATCCTGCCGGCGCTGACCAACGGGATGGTAAGCACCAGCACAGCCAACATCCCAAAATTCACCAGGAGGACGGTCATTCCATTGGAAAAACCACTTACCGAGGCGAGAATAGCCTGGGTCCGGCCAGTGGCCTTTCCTTCCGAGGCGAGGCGGCCGGAATAATCACGATCGCGGCCAAAAGCCAGCAGGTCAGCCAATCCCTGCAGGCCATCCACCAGGCTGGACTGAAAAGCGGCGCGGCGAGAAATCAATTCCGCCCCTGCCCGGCGGCCAAGAGTCCACAAGATCAACGGGACACCCAACCCGAGAGCCACCATAAAGGCTAGATAACTCCAAGCCAGGCGTGCCTCGAAACGGCTAAGGAAAACCGTCATTATGGCTGCAACGACCACCGCTACCAGCGGAGGCGCCACCAAGCGCACATAGAAATTCTCCAACGTGTCCACATCTGAAATAATTCGAGCCAGCAGGTCACCCGAGCGGTATTGCATCAGCCGGGCCGGAGCCAGCGGTTCCAAAGCCCGGTAGAACCAGCTCCGCAAGCGGGCCAACAAATGAAAAGTCACATCGTGAGAGGCAAGCCGTTCCGTGTATCTGAAAATGCCGCGGGTGATCCCGAAGAAACGCACTCCTACAATGGCGATCTGCAATGCGCCAAATTCCGGGTGTAAGGCTGCAGACGAAATCAGGAAGGCGGCCGTGCCCATCAGCCCGACATTGCTGCCTACCGTCAATACGCCCAACAACACCGAAAGCGCCACCCATCTCCAGGAGCCGTGCAGGAAGGAGAGGAGGCGGAATAAAGGGATGCGCAGGCTGAGGCTGGTTGGACGAGAGTCGAGATGTCCCAGGCTGAAAAATGAGATCCGGCTGCTTTTCATTCACCTGCCCGCCAGACTGATTGCTGGGTAAGGATTCTTCTTTCCATTTAGAATTTTGAGGAACTACAAGCTCATTTACTCCCACAAAACTGGCATAGGTCCCGCCCTTGGCCAGTAAACTCTGGTGAGTACCACTTTCCACCAGCCGGCCTTTCTCGAATACAAAAATCCGGTCAGCCTGATAGACCGTGTTCAATCGATGCGCTATCGTGATCACCGTTCGTCCCTTCATCAAACGGCGAGAAGCCTCTTCTAATAAGACCTCATTATGGGGATCGAGGCTGGAAGTCGGTTCATCCATGATCAGAATGGGGGCATTTTTCAAGAATGCCCGCGCAATCGCCATGCGTTGGGCCTCGCCCCCGCTTAGACGAGCCCCCTCTTCACCAAGGATCGTCTCAAACCCTTCCGGCAAAGAATGGATGTACTCGTCCAGAGAGGCAGCCCTGGCAACAGTTTCGAGTTCTTCCAGGCTGGCATCCGGTTTGGCGATGCGCAGATTGGCAGCGATGGTGTCATGGAACAAATGCGGTGTCTGTGGTATCCAGGCAATCCCGTTGCGCCAGGAATCGAGCGAAAAACTGGTCAACGGTTCGTCGTCAATTGTGATTTGGCCCTCATCCGGGCTGATAAAACCCAACAAGAGTGCTGCCAGGGTGGATTTTCCCGCACCTGTGGGGCCGACCAGAGCGACATGCTCTCCGGCCTTGATCTCCAGGCTGATATTCTTTAACACCGGCTGGCTCTCGCCCGGGTAAGTAAAGGAAAGATTGGATATACGCAAGGAATCGTAGGAAACTGGGGGCTCTTTGAATGAGCCGCCATCCGGTAATTCGTCCCATCCACGATCGAGAATTTCAAAAATACGCCGTACCGCCGTGGTTCCCGCCATTCCAGCATGGAAGCGCAATCCCAGCATACGCAGGGGCAGGTAAAATTCGGGTGCCAGGAGCAGGAGGAAGAACGCCTGCTCGAATCCAAGACGCCCGTAAAGCAGGCGCAGACTCACCTCCACTGCCACGATGGCGGTGCTGATCGTCGCCACTAGCTCGAGCACAAGCGCAGACAGGAAGGTAACCCGCAGCACTTTCAAGGTCACCCTCCGGAAACGGTCACTGCTCTCGGCGATGGAGTCCGCCCGTTCCTGGCTGCGTCCCAGCTCTTTCAAGGTGGTTATCCCTTGCAGGCTGTCCAGAAAATATGCCCCCAGGCGGCCGAGCGTATCCCATTGGCGTTTGGTCAGTGCTTCGGCGCCTTTCCCGATCAAATACATGAATAGCGGGATCAGCGGGGCGGTCAACAAAAGCACCACTCCTGAGATCAGATCGCGAGGAAAAACAAAGATCAAGATACTGATTGGGAGAAGCGTGGCAATGATCAACTGAGGCAGGTATTGGCTGAAATAAACGCCCACCGCCTCAACCCCCTCGAACATGGTGTTGGCTAGTTCACCGGTTTGTTGGCTGTTCAAATAAGCAGGGCCCAATCGCAAGACCTTCTCAAAAAGCCTTTGCCTAAATTCATTCTTGATATTCACTGCCAGGGAGTTGGAGCTTACTTCACCTCCCCACGTCAACAAGGAACGCGCGACAATTAGGATGATCAACAACCGCAGGAGTCCCGCTTCGGCTGCCAGAGCCTCCCCGCCCAGAAAAACGTCTCCTACAACCCGGCTGAGCCCGGCCGCCTGCCAGACAGTCAAGAGGCCGCCGGCGAATCCAATCAGGATTGTCGCCACCAATGCAAGGCGGTACTTCCGCGCCAGAAGTAATAATCGTTGGGTGATACCTTGCGGATTTACAGAAATATCGCTCACCTCACCGGCCAAAAAACAGGCACAAAGAGACGCAAGAGCACATCCAGGAAGATTCCCAGGACGAACAAATTGCTGAACAGGCGGTTGTGGTAGAAGGCGAAGCCCGAGAACCAGGTCGGCCAGCCCGGCCACTCTTTGGGCGGTTCTGCCGGGCGGGGTTTGGTATGCACCCCAATCGCCAGCAGGAGGCGCTTGCCGGCAAAGAAAACGATCAAAAGCACCGGCGTGAAGAAACGCGGCACAAATATCAGGTAGAGGATGACCAGGTAGATCAATGCAAGCACGGCCATATTGATGTAGCGGCTGGTTTTTTCGCCTATTCGCACCGGCAATGTGCCGACGCCTTTCGCCTTATCCTGGGCGGACTTGTCGATGTGTTTGCCCATGTTGATGCTGACAACGCTCAGTCCAAAGGGTACCCCAGCCAGGGCCACGTTCCAAATATTATCCAAAGCCCCGCCAGCCAGGACGAGATACACTCCCGCCACCAGGATCGGTCCCCAGATCAGGAAGATCATCAGCTCACCCAGTGCCAGATATTTCAGCGGCCAGGTATAGAAAAGCAGCACCAACGAACCAAAAGCAAACAAACCGATGATCACCGGGGAAAAGTTGGTGTAAAAGAGAGCATACACTCCCGAAAGGAATGCGATTAATCCGCTCACGAGAAACCAGGTGATCTCCTGGCGCTTCGTCCAAAAGCCTTGCACCAGTGGATGTACCCCGTATTGGGTCCTGAAATAGTTATCTTTATCCACCCCGCGGCTGAAATCGGTATAATCGTTCAAAAAATTATTCGTCCCATGGGCAATGAACAATCCCAGCGTGATAATGATCCACGGCAGCCAGGCAAAATGGCCGGCGCGCCATGCCAGCAGCCCCCCAATGACGCACGAATACAGGGTAACCATGGTCACCGCCGAACGCGTGGCGATCAACCATTTGGAAATGACGTCCAGCCCATCCCATTTCTTCTTCTCATCCATTTTTACCAATTGGGATAGGGCCATCTTCCACATTGCAAAGTCGATTCTCATTGGATTCTCTCCTCTCCACAAGATCAATTGTCGGAAAAATTATCCTGGATCTCCCTGGCTCGAAGGGCAATTGCTTTGATCAGGCCGGAAAATACCAGGCGGTGAAAAGGTAATAACGAATACCAATACAAATAACCGGCCAGGCCTTTGGGAGCGAAATAAGCGATTTGAGTCAGGGTGATGATTCCATCCGCCTCTGGGACAACTCGCCACTCCATCCAGCCCAGGCCCGGCGCTCTCAATTCTGCCCTCAGGCGCATCCTTCGTCCTGGTTCGAGCAATTCCACTCGATAGAAATCGAGGCTGTCACCTTCCCTAATGGTGCCATCCTTTCTACGTCCACGCAATCCCGGTCCTCCCACCAGTTTATCGGCAACTCCGCGCAGCCTCCAAATCCAGTCCAAATAAAGCCAGCCATTCCCACCTCCCAGACCGGTAACAGCTCGAAAGACTGCTTCAGGTTTGATGGTCAGGTGTTTTTTTTGCGCTTCGATAAAAAATCCTTGCTGCCTTATTCTAAACGAAGAAGAGTTATTTTCCCATTCACATTCGATGCAAGCCGGAGTCAGGCAATCCAAAGCCTGCCGGACAGAAGTCTGGTAATCAACGAGGCGGACCTCAGGAAAATCCTGCCCGGCCAGGTCATTGCTTACGATGCTATCACTCCGCATCCCTTCAATCAAAGGCCTGGCGATGCGGACCGGGACGCGGCTTAATGTACCTGCCAGGTAAGCCATTAGGTTTAATGGCAACCATGGCAGGCGTACAAGCAGGCGTTTCAAGCCGCGCATGCGCGCATAGACCAGCATAACCTCTTCATAGGTGAGCACATCTTTCCCCCCAATTTCATATATCTTCCCCCGACAGGCGGGATTCTCCAATGCAGACAGGAGATAATCGAGCACATTCTGGATGGCAATTGCCTGAGTCCGGTTCAGCACCCATCGCCGGCTTACACAAACCGGCAATTGTTCGATCACATAACGGATCATTTCGAATGAAATACTCCCCGAGCCGATGATCAAACTGGCCCGGAACTCGGTCACAGGAATCCCTCCTCGCCGGAGCGCATCCCCGGTGCGGATGCGCGAACGCAGGTGCGAGCCGATTTCCAGGTTCGGGTCGGCCAACCCACCCAGGTAGATGATATGGTCAATTCCCGCCCACTCAGCCGCAAAAGCAAAATTGGAAGCTGACTCGGTTTCCTTATTTATATAGTCCTGCCCGCTGCTCATATTATGGACCAGGTAATACGCCGTTGTGACACCTTGAAGGGCCCTTTTCAGATCCGCCGGGGAAAGCAGGTCTCCCTTCAAGATCTCCACTTGCCGGGACCAGCATTGCCCAGTCATACTTGCCGGGTCACGTACCAACGCCCGGACTGCATAACCCCTATCCAAAAGGCACGGGATCAGGCGACCTCCCACATAACCTGTAGCACCAGTAACAAGGATTGGTTTGTCGGTATTCATCGCGATCGAACTCCGGCGAGTGTTCTGGCCCGCTCGGCAATCTTGCGGATCAGTCCGTTGAAAATAAATCCATGAATTGGATAGAGCAAATACCAATAAAGCAATCCTGCCAGGCCGCGCGGGGCGAAATAGGCCGTCTGGGTGATCAGGGTCTTTCCATCACCTTGGGGAAGCGACTGGAATTCCAGCCAGGCCTTGCCAGGCACTTTCATTTCTGCGCGCAAGCGAATGAGCCTGTCGTTTTCCACCGCTTCCACCCGCCAGAAATCCAGCGATTCACCCACGCGTATATTGTCCGGATGCCTGCGGCCCCGCCGCAGGCCCACCCCGCCGACCAGCTTATCCATCCAACCGCGGATTTCCCAGGCCCAATTCATATACAGCCAGCCGCGTTTTCCACCCAGACCCGTATAGGCCTGAAAAACTGCGTGTTCTGGCAAATCCAGGACCGCCCGGCGGCGTTCAAACATCATGCCTTCCCTGGTAGTTAAGGTGACCGGGCGGTTGTCCCCTTGAGAAACAACCAGGGCATCGCTCCAGGACGTTTCCACGTTATCGCTTTGCAGGCGGCCTAAAGCCTGGTGAAGGGCGGTTTGGAAATCCAAGGGTTGGATCTGTGGAAAGAGCCTGCAGGCCAGGTCGCTTCGGACTACGCTCTCGGCATGCAGCCCTTCTATGAGAGGCAGAACCACCCTCCAATGGATTGGCGTGACCATGTGGACCCAATAGGCAGACAACCTGGGTGCATAAAATGGGACATGGATCAGTAGACGTTTGAAG
The DNA here is from genome assembly GCA_963831885.1 of uncultured Chloroflexia bacterium. GTDB lineage: Bacteria > Chloroflexota > Anaerolineae > Anaerolineales > Villigracilaceae > UBA877. Next base: position 654,209 of record CAWHSJ010000012.1, read on the forward strand.
CCTCGCTCATGGGAATAATCCAGCAGCATCTGAGCATACGTCAACCGGGAATCTCCACCGATCTCGATGGGTTCATTCCGGCTTGAAGGGTCTCGTAAAGCCGCCAGCAGATATGCCATCACATCCTGAATCGCAATCGGTTGAGCCCGGGAAAACCACCATTTTGGGCAAATAAAAACAGGCTGGCGTTCAGCCACATAGCGGATCATTTCAAACAAAGCGCTGCCAGAGCCAATGACCATACCGGCCCGGAATTCGGTCACTGGAACGTGGCCCTGTCTCAAAATACTTCCGGCTTCATAACGAGAGCGTAAATATGGAGAAAGCTTCCCGGCAGGGTCCACCAATTCGCCCAGATAAATGATCCGTCCCACACCGGCTGTCTCGGCGGCTAGAGAAAAATTACGCGCTGCCTGCACATCCCGGCCTGTATCTGCTCTTGCTCCTTGCATCCCATGGATTAGATAAAAGGCCGAGGTGATCCCTTGCATGGACCTGACCAGCGAATCCCGCTCAAGAGCATCCCCTTCGACCACCTCCACCCGCTCACGCCAGGGAAAACCCTCCAACCGGCCGGCATCCCGTACCATGCAACGTACCTGATAGTCCTCTGCCAACAACCTGGGGACCAGCCTGCCGCCGATATAACCTGTTGCACCCGTGACAAGTACGCGTTCGGGCATCGATTTTTTTCCTTTTCCAGACCACCGTATTGATGATAATTATAATATGATTTATCTGCTATAGGGATTCTTTGGTGATCAATCCATAAGAAATGGCAGGCGGTCATAAAGCGCCGCCCGCCATTTGATGGTCCAAAAATATTCAGCCAGACTAATAGGTGAGTTTATTCGGGTCGGATTCCACCCGTTTGCGGAATACCCAGAAGGTCCAACCCTGGTAAGCCAGCACGAGCGGGACAAAGATCAGGGCGATGACCGACATGACCCCCAGCGTGTAAGGAGATGAGGCAGCGTTTGAAATAGTGAGACTATAGGCTGCATTGGTGCTCGAGATCATTACCCGCGGATACATGATCTGGAAGCAGGAGGTCAGCGTCAGTACCAGGTGAGTTCCCATCATGGCAAAAGCCCACCCATTCTTCTTGCGATAAATGAAATAGCCTGTCAGCAATAGCGCTGCAAAAGCTCCAATGGGAACTACACCCGGATCCACCCCCAAGTGCTCCAGAATATCGGTGTAAATATAGGTGGTCACCAGCAAGGCAGCTATAAGGACCACGGCCGGAATCCATAGTTTCCTGGCAGCCGCATGGGCACGTTCGGCCAGCGATCCGGTCGTTTTCAGGCTCAGAAAAATCGCCCCGATGAGCAGGAAACCGGCCGTATTCGATAATCCGCCGATCAGGCCATAGGGGTTGAGCAGCGTCCAGAAAGTTCCGGTATATTGCATTTGTTCATTGATTGGCACGCCCTTGGCCAGGTTGGCAAAGGTTACGCCGAGTAAAAAAGCAGCCAGGAAACTACCACCGAACGCCGCCCAGTCCCAGAAGTTACGCCAGCGCGGGTTGGCGCTCTTCCCGCGAAACTCAAAGGATACGCCTCTGGAAATGAGAGCGAAAAGGAGCAGGAACAGGGCCGGATAGAAACCGCTGAACATTGTGGCGTACCAATGCGGGAAAGCTGCAAAAGTCGCCCCGCCAGCTGTGATCAGCCAGACTTCATTTCCGTCCCAGTGCGGGCCGATGGTATTTACTATCGTCCGGCGCTCCGTATCGCTCTTTCCAAGGAATGGCAGGAGCATTCCCACGCCGAAATCGAAGCCTTCGAGGAAAAAGAACCCAATATATAAAACTGCTATCAGGATAAACCAAAGGATATTCAGGTTCATATTCTCCTCCTTCCTACTCGATCGTTACAGACTCTGCCTCGGCTGAGGCAGGCCCGGCTTTGGCAAATTTTGCCAGCAGGTAAACATCTACGACCATTAACGCAGTATAGATCAGCGCAAAACCGATCAGGCTGAACAGCACCATCCCGCTGGTGAGGCCTGGAGACATGGCATCTTCGGTTTTTAGCAGGCCATACACGATGAAGGGTTGGCGGCCCATCTCGGTCAATACCCATCCACTGGTGTTGGCAAGGTAAGGCAGAGCCATGGCAAAGACAAAAATACCCAACCAACGGATGCGCGGCCCGACCTTGTTGCGCATAACGTGATAAAGGGCATATCCGGCCAAACCCAGCATGGCGAAACCTGCCCCAACCATTATTCGAAAGCCCCAGTAGGTGAAGACCACCAGGGGGATGTAATCTCCTGGTCCGTACTTCACAACGTAATGAATTTGAAGGTCATCGATCCCCGGTACCTCGCCGGTGAATTGGTTGTAATATAACAAGCTGAGAATGCGCGGTACACGGATGGACCAGACCTCACGCCGGCCGCTCAGGTCCCCTATGGTCAATATGGAAAAAGAAGCCGGGTCCTCGGTTTCATACAGCGCTTCTGAAGCAGCCGCTTTCATTGGCTGGTTCTGCAAGAGCCATAATCCCTGTCCGTGTCCGCCGATGATGACCAACACAATGGCAATTGTGCCAACAATGGAGGCGATATTGAAAGATGATTTAAAAAATTCGAGATCTTTCTTACGGGCCAGGTGATAAGCGCTGATCCCCAGGATAAAAAAGGCTGCCGTTGTCAACCCGGAGGTAAGTGTGTGCTCGAACATGACCCATGCCTTGGGATTGAACACCAGCGCCCCGAAGTCTACCATCTCTGCCCGGCCGTTATTTAAGACATAGCCCACTGGATGTTGCATGAAGGCGTTGGCGATCAAGATCCATAATGCTGAAAGGCTGCTGCCGATGGCCACCAACCAGATGGCAGCCGCATGCAGACCTTTTTTAACCCTGTCCCAGCCGAAGATCCATAAACCAAGGAAGGTGGATTCGAGGAAAAAAGCCAGTAAAGCTTCGATTGCCAGCGGCGCCCCAAATATATCCCCCACATAGTTGGCATAACCCGCCCAGTTCATGCCAAATTGAAATTCCAGGACGATGCCCGTTACCACTCCCATGGCGAAATTGATCAGGAAAAGTTTCCCCCAAAACTTGGCCAATTTCTTATAAGTCTCGTTGCCGGTTCGGACGTAAATCGTCTCAAATATGGCCACGAACCAGACCATCCCCAGGGTCAGAGGGACGAAGAAAAAATGATAGATGGTGGTCAGGGCGAATTGCATCCGTGACAGCACGACCGGTAGCATAGGCATCTCCTCCTAATTAAAATAAACTGTTTGCTTCTTTTTCTTGCTGGGCCTGCGGCTCTGTTTATTTGATTGGGAGCCTGATTGTGGAGGCAAATATTTTATGTGAGAACCGTAAAATCTCTTCTGTATTCCATTTCAGGATTTAATTTGTTTTCTCAAGTATAACGGATAGCCTCCAAATAGCAATGCTGTGAAGGCAAACCACATGGTTGCATACCCGACATTGGTACCAGCTGCAGTTACATCCGGCGTTGGTAAAACCCGATAGGGCAACCCCGTATCGGCTGGATCGGGAGCTTGTTCGATGTAAACTGGAAGGAGCGGGTAGGGTACCTGCTTCTGCAGGCGCGGAATATTGATCAGGTTCCAAAAATCCATCGATATCTCGCCCGCAGCCAGAGGCGGATCTGTTTCACCCCCCATCTCAGGTATGGCGGGCAGACGGATAATACCATTGATTGTTACTACGCCATCCCGATTGAACTGCCTCCAGGAAGCCGGAGTATTCTCTTCCAGTGGGATCCAGCCCCGGTCCACCAGCACCGCTGTCCCGTCCGGAAATACGAGCGGCGTGACCAGGATATAGCCAATATCGTTTCCCCAACTCTGCACCCAGATCTGGTTGCGGACGGCAACCTGGTGGTCAAAGTCGAATGTACCTGCAGCCAGTACCGGCCGGTATTCCATCCCCGTTAGGCCAGCCGGCTGGGTTCCTCCGCTGAGCGTCAGGGTTGAGGCGGTTTGCATGGCGGTCAAATGGTCAGCCAAAGCCTTATTTCGGTGATACCGGTCTATTTGCCAGATGCCGAGACGGATGGTTAATCCCATTGCAGCCAGCACCAGGAGAGTGGTCCACCACCACCGGCGGGAAAACATAAGTTGAAACATTTTCAAGATACGCCGGGGGTAATTTCTTTTCGCTTCAACGGACGCACGATGAGACTATAGAGTGCCATCAATATCCCCAGGGGAACACCTGCGATGATGATCCCTTCCAAGCGCGTGCCTAAGGTAAGTGCCTGCTGGACATCCAGTCCCAAATAGCTGGTTGGTTCGAAGGAACAAACATAAGATAGGTTTCCGATATGGTTCAAAGACATCGAAGCAGAACTACCCGGAGGGATCACAAGAGGTCCCAGGGTATGGACGACTGAATCCTGATTATGGACGAGCAAAACATCCCCAACTACGAAAACGAAATTCTGCGGCAGGACGCTTGCCCCAGATCCCACCCTGGCAGACGTCCCCGCCGGGATATCCAATACCACGGTCTTTGGTGGACGGCTGATGGTATTTCCTTGCAAGCGGAAGGCCACCTCGGTGAAGACGATGGCCAGCAGGATTCCCACGCCGAGACAAATCAATAGGCGAGTCATCAAAGCCTTGCGCATGTTCAATTCTTCTGCAACAGTAATCTCAAGTCCGCTGAGATTTCCTCTGCCGTACTCGGAAATGGATAGGTTAAGCGGAGATTTCCACCCGGATCGATCAGGTAAACATAGCTCGAGTGAGTCTCGCCTCCATTATCGACCGTGACGCCGTACTCAGCCCAGACGGGTTGGAGTTCCGCCTGGGTACCGGTCGCGCCGATAAAAGAGGGGTCAAAACGGTTGAGGAATTCCCCCACCGCCTGGGGCGTATCCCTGGCAGGATCGGTGGCGATAAACACTATCTGGATTTCGCCTGCCTGGGTTCCCTGTAGACTGCGAGCTTTTGCGAGGATTGCCATCGTTGCCGGGCACTCATTGGTGCAATGGGTGTAGCCGAAATAGAGCAAAACATATTTTCCTCGGAAAGCCGACAACTTGACAGTCTGTCCGCTTTGGTTGGTGAGGGAAAAATCCGGGGCGGGAGAGGGCGGATTGATGACTGAACCATAATAGGTATGCGGCATGCGGGTCACATAGGTAGCCACCGCTGCCGCCAGCACGATCACCACCAGAATTCCGGTCACGACCCAAAAGAATCTTTTGTTCATGTGAGTAAGGTTTTCAATTCGAACAGAAACGAATAAACAACGCGATCAATGAGTCAACGTGCCGACCAGATACAAAGCCGGATAGAAAAAGATCCAGACGAAGTCAATGAAATGCCAGTAAACCACGGAAGCCTCGACGGCCCAATGTTTCTCGGGCGAATAGCGGTTTCGGGCCAAATTACGGCACACTATGGAAAGAAAAATGATGCCTGTCAGGACGTGGAAGGCATGGAAACCGGTCATGGAATAAAAAACGGCACCCTGGGCACCGTCGCCGGGCCCGAAGGGGGCGATACGCCACTCTACACCAAGGACGCCAGCCAGGAAGACCAGGCCAAGCACAATGGTCACGAGCAGGCTGGAGATGGCACGTTTGCGGTTGCCGTGTTCCATGGAGACTTCCGCGCGGTTGGCGAAAAACGAGGAGACGAGCAGGATGGTCGTTACGGTTAATCCCAGGAACTGGTTCAGGTCCGGCCGGGTGAGGGCGAGCAGGTTGAACCGTGAAATGAACAAGCCGCCAAAGATGAAGCCATCTGAGAGCATGAAGAACCATAGACCCAGCCGGTTGGTGGCCAATTTGTACGAGAACGATTCGCGATCTGCATCCTTATCGGCCTCGAGCAGGCGAGTAAAATGCATATAGTAATACAAGACCAGACCGCCTTTGGAGAGAGCCGTGAGAGCTAGCAAGGGCCACACGTTGAGAAAAAGGGCAAAGCCGAATTCCGCCGCCGTCAGGACAGCCAGGAGGATGAATACCATCAGACCCAACTGGTATGCCGATGTTTTTTTAGTTTGAACCAGCTCTTCTGCCTCTTGCATATCAATCCTCTCCCACGAATTTCACATAACGCGAGCCTGGTAAACCATAGTCATAAGGTTCACCGACCACCTCGAAGTCTTTCTCGTAATTATGCACCGGCATCGGCGATGGCACCTGCCATTCCGGCGAGCGCGATTCCCACACGTTGCCGGTCACTACCTCACCCTTTTTCATGGTTATATAGACGTTGATGAAGAACACGATCAGGCTCAGACCGATGAGGAAACCGGTGATGGTCATCACCAGATGATAAGGTTGGAAACCCAGGGCTGGGTCGTAGTCATCTACTCTGCGGCGCATCCCTAACAGGCCGATCCGCATCATAAAGAGGGTCAGTACAACCATGGAGGGGCCCATCAGCCAGAAGTTCAACTTGCCGAGTTTTTCGTTTAATCGCCGGCCAGTCATCTTGGGCCACCAAAAATAGATGGCTGCAAAGAACGGCAGAACATAGCCGCCGAAGAGAGTGTCGTGGAAATGGCCGAGGATGTAGTATGTGTTATTCAAGAGTAGGTCGGTTGAGACAGTGCCATTGGGAGGTCCGGAAAGTCCTCCCAGAAGGAAGACCACAATGGCGCCGAGCACAAACAACATCGGTGTGGGGAAGGAAATCTTCCCTTTCCAGATGGTGGCTACCCAGGAGAAGAACTTAACCCCGGTGGGTACTGCCACCAGCAAGGTACTGTACATGAAAGGCTGCCGCAGGTACTCTGCCATGCCAGAAGCGAACATATGGTGCCCCCACACCAGGAAGCCCGTGAGAGCGATCCCCAGGGATGACATGGCTACCCATTTATAGCCATAAAGCGGCTTGCGCACGAATACCGGCAGCAGTTCGCTGATGACACCCAGGCCGGGCAGCACAAAAACATACACGGCTGGGTGGGAATAAAACCAAAATAAATGCTCGAAAAGGATGGGATTTCCGCCTTTGATCGGGTCGAAGAAACCCATGCCCAACAACCTTTCCAACATGACCATCTGGAAAGCCAGGCCGATCAACTGGGTGGCAGTAAGGCTGATAATGGAAGTGGCGATGGCCGCCCACACGAAGATGGGTAGACGGAAAGGCGTCATACCCTTGGCCCGCAGGCGGATGACCGTGGCGAGGATATTCAACGCGCTCAAGATGGAAGAAAAACTCGACAGGGAAACGCCCAGGAAAAACATCTGCATTCCCAAAGGCGCCCGGATCGAGAGAGGCGGATAACCGGTCCAGCCGGTGTCAAACCCGCCCAGGAGCATGCTCGAAAGTAAAATGACACCGGCCGGAACCGCGATCCAGAATGAAAAGGCATTCAAACGGGGAAAGGCCATATCGCGTGCCCCGATCAACAATGGCACGGTATAGTTCATGAAGGCCGAAATACCGATAAGAATGCCGATGATCATGACGATCCCGTGCAGGGACATGAGCGTGTTATATTCGATGGGGGTCAAAAACTGCAAACCAGGTTCGGCCAGTTCCGTCCGGAAAATGAGGGCAAACAGGCCTCCCACGGTGAACAGGATGAGCGCCAGGGTCAGATACTGGATACCGATGACTTTGTGGTCCTGGGAGGGGCCAAAGTAACGCCTACGGCCCAGGCCGGATTCATCCACCTGCTCGGGAGTTTCTTCACCAGCAGCCCACTTGAACCAGTCATCCAAAACCCCCACTCCGTAGAGGAAAAACAATGCCCCGAATAACGCGCCGACCACGATGGCCGGTTCAGGTTTCCAGGCCGGCAAGCGCATCAGGAGCCGTACCCCCGTCACCAGCATCATCCCAAATACAGTCCCAATGATCTGCCATAAGAAGCCGCGAAAGATCGGCAATATTTTGGTTTTTTTCACAGCGACACTATTATTCATAGCTTCTTCCTGAAGACCATTTTATGATGAGGCTTACATTGAGTTCGTTGGTGGAGTTGTTCCCTATCTGACGAGGAGATGGCATCGCCGCGTAGAGCGCGGCTCGCAATAACGCTCCCGGGTAGACACGGGTTGCTCATTTCAACGTTTTGATATAGGAAACAATGTCTTGAATCTGTTCCGGGGTCATGGCATTCGCAAATGTTGCAGGCATGACATTCGGGGTGAATCCTTTAACGATTTGTTTATTGGGATCTTTAATGGAATCGAGCAAGTAATTCTCATCTGCTTTCACCTGGGTTCCATCCGTAAGAGTGACGGTTGATCCAAATAACTTCGACCAGGTGGGCCCAATTTTCTTCGTTCCATCGGTGGAATGGCAGGTGGAGCAGCCAAAGAGCGAGTAGAGCTGCTGGCCGATCAGCACCGGATCCTTGGGTGCGGAGGCAACTTGTTGGTTTGCCCAGGCTGTAAATTCGGCCTTGGAAACCACGTAAAGATCCGCCAACATTTGAGCATGGAGGCGCCCGCAAAGCTGGGCACAACTGACTTTGTAATGGCCGATCACCGTGGGTGTGACCCGCAAGTCGACGGTCCGGCCGGGAATGATATCTTGTTTAAGGCGAAACTCAGGGACGAAGAAAGAGTGCAGCACGTCGAGGCTGGTCATCTGGAGATCCACCTGCTCTCCTACCGGCAGGTAGAGAACCTTGGAAGCAAATAGATATTCGGGGTACTGGAACTGAAAGCTCCACTGCTGGGCAATCACCTTGACCACCATGGCAGAGGGATCGACCCGGCGTGTCTCTCCCAGAGAACGCGCGCCCAGGTAAGCCAAATATAAAACGGCGATCAACGGGACTGCCGTCCAGGCTATCTCCAGGGTATTATTCCCTTCCACATGAACCCCATCTCCGGTTTCGCCTTTCCTGCGCCGGAAAACGATCAGGCTATAAAATAAAATGACGATGATCAGCGAAAAAACGAAGGCGATCGCCCAGGTATAGATCCCGAAAAGCTGGTCGATTGATACAGCTTGCGCGCTGGCCTGCGCCGGAAGTAGTCCGATGGCGTCCAGCCCGCTATGAATGGCAAAAGTGCTCGCGATAACCAGTACGGCAATAATGAGAAAATGTTTCATGGCGGTCACCCATCCAAGAATACGATAACGACATTGCTACTTGCATCTTGTGCAACGATGGCTACCATCTAAATAATTCCAAACAATTACAAATATATCTATCTCACTTGTCTGATATTATAATTATAATATAAGCATGAAATATTAGGATTTATTTGGTATTGTTTGGTGAGCAGGTGTACAAACACGCGGTTATTATCGATAATTGAACTAGGAACATCCGACCAGGTCACCGCCTGCCATGGGAGAGGCCAAATTCCTGCGGGCAAAGTGTAAGTCCGGGGAATTCTGCACATTATCAATCGTAAAAGGATAATTGCGCAGGGACACAAGGAATTTGCATGGGCAAACTAAATTTACAACCCGTGAAAGAGACCCTGGCCAGGATAGGCCTGGGTATCCTGCAACTTTTGAAAAAGACTACGGTCAGGATTGGGCTGGGCCTGACTGGAGGGATTTTCGTTGCAGGGGCTATTTGGGGGATCCGTCTAACCCAGATTCCGCCTTCCCAACCCATCCAATTCCCGCATGTGATGCACGTTACCCTGGGCATTCAATGTCTGTATTGTCATCCGGGCGCGTTGCGGGGTCCCAGTCCCGGGCTGCCGACTGAAAGTAAATGTTGGGCCTGCCATCAACAGATCACCGTCAGGAATTCGGAAATCGACAAGTTGATCAGTTACGTGAAAGCAGATAAACCCATTGCGTGGGTGCCGGTTGCCATTCTGCCAGATTTCGTTTATTTCAGCCACCGGCCTCACATCGCGGCGGGGTTGAACTGCGAAAATTGTCATGGCGAGATCAGCCAGATGACCGTTGCTATTCCCCAAAAAATGAATATGGGTTGGTGTTTGGGATGCCACCGGTCAAAGTTCAAGGATGACCCGGTGATGCTGACCAAATTGACCGACTGTGCCACCTGCCACAAATAATTTTTTTTTACACGCCTCTCCAAAAAAACACTCGGTGAAGGCGGATGATGTGAAAATAGAAAAAAAGGGAATAAGCAGATGAGCGAAAGAATGTCCCGGCGAGACTTTCTCAAGGTTGCAGGCGCAGGCATTGCCGCGACAGCCGTCCTGACCGGCTGCGGGCCCGATTCACGCTACGTTACCCGCAGTCCTTACAGGCAAATGCCCGAATATACCTATAACGGCCTGAGCACCTATTACGCCACCACCTGCAGGGAATGCCCGGCCGGTTGCGGGTTGGTGGTGCGGACAATGCAAGGCCGCGCCCTTAAAGTGGAAGGCAATCCCAATCATCCGGTCAACCTGGGCAAGACTTGTTCGCGCGGGCAGGCTTCAGTGCAGGGTCTTTACAACCCGGACCGCCTGCAATCTCCTTTTAAACAGCAGCGGGGCAGCGGAAAACCGGTTGAAATGACATGGGATGCAGCCCTAACGACCATTAAAGATGCCCTGACTACCCATAAACCCGCTGAAATTGCATTTCTATTGGGCTTGACTTCTGACCATTTGGCGGACCTGGTCACCGAAATCACCACCGCACTGGGAGCGCCGCCTCCCTGGCGGTATGGTGCATTTGCCATGTTCGAGGCGCGCTCCACTCTGGTAAAGGCCTCCGAGCAGGTCTTTGGAGTTTCCGCCATTCCGGCCTTCGACCTGGGCAACTCCGATCTGGTTTTTTCATTTGGAGCAAATTTCCTGGAGACCTATCTTTCCCCGGTTGCCTATGGCCGTGGTTATGCGCAGCTACGCAATGGCCATGAAGGTAAACGGGGTTACCTGATCCAATTCGAGCCGCGCCTCTCTCAGACCGCTGCGGCTGCTGACGAATGGATACCGGTCCTGCCTGGCACAGAAGGCGTGGCCGCCATGGGACTCGGCCGGGCCGTAGCAGAATTACGCGGAGGGACAATCCCGCCGGCTTACCAGAATGTCGATCTTGCGAGAGTTGCCGAGACTACCGGCGTGAAGGCGGTAACGTTCAAACGCCTGGCAGGACTGTTCACCTCGGCAGGCCACCCACTGGCGATTCCCGGTGGTTCGGCGCTGAGCGCTACCAACGGGCAGGAAACTGGAAAAGCCATTCTGGCGTTGAACGTGCTGGCCAATAATCTGGGCATGAACGGAGGTGTATCTTTTACTCCACCCCTGCCTGTCCACGGTCCATACTCCCAGCCTTCCTAATACCTTCCAGGATATGACCAGTCTGGTCGCCGCCATGAAGGCCGGGGCTATCAAAGTCCTGTTCATTCATGGAGTCAACCCATTTTTCGAATTCCCCAAAAGCCTCGGTTTTACAGAGGCCAGTTCAAAGGTTTCCTCTATCATCTCATTTTCATCCTTCCCGGATGAAACGGCCGCGCAAGCCGATTACGTCTTTCCCGACCACCACGGCCTGGAATCATGGGGTTACCAAAAGATCTTCACCGGAGGCGATCGGCCGGTCATTTCAGCCGCGCAGCCGGTGGTGGTGCCTTACTACAATACCAGTGCCACTGCTGACGTGCTCCTGGCAGCAGTGCAGTCCGCCGGAGGGTCTCTTGCCGTGAGCGTACCTTATAAGGATGTGGTCGAGTTCATCCAGAATTCAGTCCAAGATTTACTCCAACAAGATGGATTTTATAATGCTGCCGATCTGCCGACATTTTGGGCCCAATGGCAGCAATATGGCGGCTGGTGGAACGCCCATCCGGGCCTTGGCATCCAGGCATCCCCGGGAGGGCTTGACCAGGCCATGGAAGTGGCTTCCCCGCAATTCGACGGAAATGGAGAGTATTACCTGTTTCCCTTTTTGTCTCCTTTTTTGAGTGACGGCTCGGGCGCCAATAAACCCTGGCTGCAGGAAACCCCCGATCCGGTCACTACAGTAATGTGGAACACCTGGGTGGAAATTCATCCCGATACGGCCGACAAATTGGGCCTCAAGGATGATGATATTGTAAAGATCACTTCCCCATTTGGGGAGATTGAAGCTTCCGTTTACCGCTATCCCGCTATTCGTCCAGATACCATTGGCATCCCCTTTGGCCAGGGGCATACTGCTTACGGGCGCTATGCACAGGATCGCGGCGCCAACCTGGCAGACCTGCTGGGAACCAGGATCAACGCGGCCGGTGACCTGGCTACTTCCGCCGTGAAGGTGAAAATCACCAGGACCGGCAAAAGAAAATTCCTGGCCCGCTTGGAAAGCCGCATGGGCGTGTACGGCAATTTGAAACCTTGAGGAGAATGAAGTATGCCAACTTCATTGGAACAGACCGCAGAAGAGACGCAGGGCAAGTGGGGAATGGTCATCGACCAGGACCTGTGCATGGGCTGCCAGGCCTGCGTGACTGCCTGTGCCATCGAGAATAACGTCACCTTTGTCGGGGAAGACGACGCCGGGTACGGCCGCTGGATGCATTGGATCCGCATCGAGCGCTTCTGGACCGGAGAATACCCCAACATTTCCACCGGTTTCCAACCCATTCTCTGCCAGCAGTGCGGCCACGCACCATGTGAACCGGTCTGCCCGGTGTACGCCTCAGTCCATAGCAACTCCGAACAAACGAATTTGCAGGTGTACAACCGCTGTGTCGGCACACGCTACTGCGCCAACAACTGCCCTTACCAGGTGCGGGCCTTCAACTGGCTGGATTACCCGCGGCCCGAGCCGTTGAACAATATGTTCAATCCTGATGTGACCGTTCGACGGCGCGGGGTGATGGAAAAATGCACCTTCTGCCTTCAGCGCATCCGTAGAGTAGAAGACCTGGCTCATTCCGAGAACCGGCCGGTGGCGGATGGTGAGCTGCAGCCAGCCTGCGCCCAGGCCTGCCCGGCTTCCGCCATCACCTTTGGACGGATAGATGACCCGGAAAGCCAGGTAAGTAAATTGGCTGAAAACAGCCGCAATTATAAGATGCTGGATGAACTCGGCACCCTGCCGAGGATCACGTATCTCAAGGGAGGCTCATCCCATGGCGGAAGTGGCTGATTCCTTCTCACGCGCAGCTGCGCGTTCAGAAGAACCCGAGGAAGATCCAAAAGAGCATCTGCTCCTGGACCCCCGCCCGCGCGGCGAGATGAACGACATGGTGATGGAGTCCATGCATGTCACCAGTTGGAAATTCTGGGGGGTGACTATGTTCCTGATCCTGGTGGTGGCAACCTGCCTGTTTGCCGCCTGGGGCTACATGATCGCCGAAGGCCTGGGCGTGGCCGGCGTCACCCGCCCTCAATATTGGGGCATCTTCCTGGTCAATACCGTTTTCTGGATCGGCATCAGCCACGCCGGAACGTTCGTCTCAGCCCTCCTGCGGGTGGTGAAAGCCGAATTCCGCCGGCCGTTCACGCGGGCAGCCGAGCTGATGACCACCTTTGGCCTTGTTCAGGCTGGTCTGAGCATCTTCATGCACCTGGGGCGGGTCTGGCTGGCTTACTGGTTGTTTCCTTATCCCAATGTGCGAGGCTTGTGGCCCGATTTCCATTCTCCGTTGATGTGGGACTTCCTGGCCATCAACACTTACCTGCTGGCCAGCACCATGTACCTGTTCATGCCGCTCATCCCGGACCTGGCGATGGCACGCGACCGCTCGACCGGCTGGCGCAAGATCTTTTATCGCCTCCTCTCCATGGGCTTCCGTGGCTCCGAGAGCGAGTGGACTCACCTGAAAACCGCCATGAATATATTCGCTTATGCCATCCTGCCGGTGATGTTTTCGGTGCACACCATCGTGGCATGGGACTTTGCCATGGCCACCCGCCCCGGCTGGTCGTCCACTGTCTTCGGCCCCTATTTCGTCGTCGGAGCGCTGCATTCCGGCCTCGCGGCCGTCACCATCGTCTTATTTATCATGAGCCGGACGATGAAAAACATGAAATACTTCATCCGGCCGGAACATTTCGACGGGCTGGGTAAGTTGATGTTGATGATCACGATGACCTGGGGCTATTTCTTCTTCAACGATTACCTGGTGGAATGGTACGGCGGCGAAAGCATCTCCCGCACTCTGCAGAAGTTCCTCGAAACCGGCCCGCTGGCCTGGCTGTTTTTCACCATGCTTATATGCAACTTTGTCATCCCCATGCTGCTCCTGTGGAATAGAAAATTCCGCCGGACTCCCTGGCTCATGTTCAGTCTTGGCCTGGTTATCAATATCGGCATGTGGCTCGAACGCTATATCATTATTCCGGGCGCGTTGTCGATTAACCGCATGCCCTTCACCTGGCGTATCTACTTCCCCCGTGTCGAGGTGTTCCTGACGATCGGTACATTTGCCCTGTTCCTGCTGCTGTATATGCTGGCCTCCCGCCTGATTCCCCTGGTGCCGGTGTGGGAGGTACAGGAAGGCCAGCTGGCGCATTCGCTGCGAAAATTCGGCAAAACCAAAGTGGCCACGAAAGCCGAGATCGAGTAGGGTTGAAAAGGATGTACTATGCCTGAATCAATGACTCTTTTAGCCCTTTTCCAGGATGTGGACCCGGCTACAGACGCGATCGAGCGTCTGCGTAGCATGGGCCTGAAGGATGACCAGATGGAAGTCATCTCAGGCATCCCCATCCTGGCGCCGGTGCTGGGGCGACCCAGGCGGCCCACCAGCATCCCCCGCTTGGCCCTGGGCGGTGCGGGAGCGGGATTCCTGTTGGGGCTATTCCTGAATTTTGGAACGCCTTACCTCTTCTCCCTGCGCGTGGGCGGTCAGCCGCTTTACCCCATTCCTCCCGGCATCATTCTCGTTTTCGAAATGTCCATGCTGGGTCTGATGGGGATGACCTTTATCGGCGTCTTCCTGGAAAGCCGGTTCCCTGCCTATCGAAAGTTTGAATATGTCCCGGAAGTGAGCGATGGAAAGGTCGCCATCCTCTTTAAAGTCCCTGAAAACGATGCAGAGAAATTCACCCAGGCCATGAAAAACCTGGGCGCCGAGAGCGTTGGCCCGGCCGTTGCGAGGCAATTATGAACTCGGACCTTTTCAAACGTCTTTCCATCCTGGTCGGGATAGTCGCGTTATTGCTCGGGTTTATCCTGCTTTTTGCTTACGATATTATCAAGATAGACTGGGTCAGTTTCATGGAGATCCAGCCGGCCTTCCAACCCATGTACGATCCCTTACCTGTGCCAACCGATTCGATCCCCATTGAAGGCGCGGCCTACATCGCTGCCATGGGTGTACCGGCCAACCCGGTTCCAGTCGATGCGGCTTCTATCTCCCGCGGGATGGAACTCTACAACATTGATTGCAAAATGTGCCACGGGACGTTGGCGAAAGGGGATGGCCCAATCTCAATCTACTTGCAAAACAAGCCGGCCGACCTGACCAGCCTGCCGGTGCAGGCATTGACCGACGGCGGCATCTTCCTGACCATTTCCAATGGGATCCAGGGAAAGATGCCGGCTTTGAACGAGAACTTCACCGTACGCGAACGCTGGGACCTGGTGAACTTTGTCCGAGGCTTGAAATAAGGGCGCACAAAGGATGCGAATATGAAACGTGATTTTCGGACCTGGATGCTCCTGCTGGCTTTCAGCCTGCCTGTACTGGCTGTCCTCTTTATTGGCTCCATCTATTTCAGCAACTGCGGCATTTACGCTGATTGCAGCCGCGGTTTCCTTGCCCAGGTCATCCATACTCCCATCCCGACCTTATTCCCGGCCACTTTGCCTCCTCCCACCCCCCCGGGACCAACCAATACGGCCATGCCGACGGTCTCTGGTACAGAGACTCCCACGCCTCAGGGGGAGGAAGTGCCGGAGCCATCCAACCCCGGTCTGCCGGGAGCAGCCGTCAACCTGACCGGCGATCCGAAGGCCGGAGCCGCTTTATATGTTTTCCACTGCAGGACCTGTCATGGTGATGAAGGCAAAGGCGGCATATCCAATTTAGGCTCGGGGGATGGGACGGTGCCTCCCTTGAACCCGATCGATCCGTTGCTGTTGGACCCGGATCCAAAAGTCTCTGCTAAAAATATCGACCTCTTTATCCAGCACGGATCGGTGCCGGAAGGGCCGGCTCCTTTCCGCACCATGCCGGGCTGGGGAGACCAAAACGCGCTGACGCAGCAGCAGATCGCCGATGTGATCGCGTACATTATTAGTTTGAATAAGTAGCTGTATTCTGAATAAGTAAGTAATGAATAGGTGCTGGCAAGGGGGTCATGCTATAATTTCTCATTCATTTTGGCCTGTTAGCGTATAACTACCCAATCATCTGGGGACTTATCCACATGCACCAAAGGCTTCTTACTGCGTGATTAAGCCCGAGTCTGATTGTCTTCTCGGCAAAGAGAGTATCTGATAGAAATATTAAATTCTCTTTTAGGGGCCCTAAATAAATGCCCGCCTCCTTTTTGTATACCACCTTATTACCCAGCCTGCTCAGTGGAATTCTGATCTGGGCCTGGCCGCGTAGGTGGTCAGCCAAGCCATATTTTCCACCGCCAGAAGAAAGCAAATCCCAAGCGCGATCAGCCCTGATCGTAGTCGGGGCGACATTGGCCCTGACAACCTTCCTGATCGCCATTTTTGCTGGAGGATTCAACGGTCCCCGCCAGCGAGAATATAGCTTGGCTGATGTAATTGGGCAGGCCATTGTTTGGGTGGTGGTATTGCTGCCCATGTACTTCGTCGCAAAGAACAATGGGTTGGGATGGCGGGACCTCCAATACCGGCGCGGTCATCTGCTCTCCGCCTTTGTCATGGGAACGCTGGTCGGAGGGATATTTCTGTTCGGCGCAGGTACGGAAAAAAACCTGGCGAGTTTGCTGAGCAAAAGTGGTCTCTTTGCTGCAATGCAATACCTCATCGTCGGTTTTGCTGAAGAGACATTATTTCGAGGCTACGTCCAGGTCCGTTGGGTGGCCGCCCTTGGCTGGTGGCCGGGGTTTCTGCTGTCTTCTGCGGTCATGAGCTTGTTCCACATCCCCATGCTGCTGCTGGCGGAACATCTGACCTTACTCAATATGCTGGTGGAGGTCATCAAGATAATGCCGCTGAGCCTGTTGCTGGGCTATGCACTGCAGAAGAATGGAAATATCGTCGCTCCTGGCATCATCCATCTATGGTTGAATTTGATCCAGATCCTGTAAATCAAGGAGGAAGGTATAGTGGGGGTATGCTATAATTTTTTCTAACCATCTTATAATTTAGCCGTTCTCCCGCCAGCTCTATCTGCAAAAGATACACAATAGAAAAGGACAATCTGAATTGGATAAACCCTTGCCTGACCTTACACTTGTCAACGGCACCCTGATCGACGGAACCGGCAACCCGCCAGTCGCTAATGCCACTGTGGTCATTCGGAATGGGCTGATTAAAGCAGCCGGCATGGACTTTACCGGCAAGATGGACACCGAGATCATTAACCTCGAAGGAAGAACCATCCTGCCGGGTTTCTTCAATACACATGTGCACCGGGTGTTTAAAGAAGAAATGTTGCGCACCTGGGCCAGGGAAGGGGTTACAACTGTGCGGGCATTGGGCGCCAGCGAACGGAAAGATCAATTCGCCAAGCGCGATAGGATGAACTCCTATAACCGCCATGCCCGCCTGGTCACCGCGGGACCTATGATTAGCGCAGTCCGAGGCTATGGCAACTTGGGAATCGCCTCACCAGAGGCAGGACGCAAGGCAGTCTTTGACTTGGCCAAAGCAGGCGCCGATTTGATTAAAATAGGTATTGAAGATTCTTTATCAAAACCACCTCACAAACTCCCTACTTTGGAGGAAATCCGCGCCATTGTTGAGGCGGCGCACTCCTGCCATTTATGGGTTACCGCCCACGTTACCCGTGTGCCCCATCTTGTCCTGGCTATTGAGGGAGGAGTGGACGAAGCGGCTCATATGATTAGCGAGCCTCTTCCGGAGGATTTAATCGAAAAAATGGTCCAACAGGAGATGTTTCTGATCCCTACATTGGAACTCTGGGCAGGCGTGAGCCAAAGGTTCAATTCGGATCTGATCGTTCAGGCTACCGAAAACCTGCGCCGTTTCGTAGCAGCCGGCGGGCAAGTGGCCTTGGGGACCGATTATGCCGGGTACGCTTGTGAATTTGAACTGGGTATGCCACTCAAAGAAATAAAATTGATGCATGCCGCCGGGATGACACCGATGCAGATCATTGTGGCAGCTACACGCAATGCGGCAAAAGTATGCAGCCTGCCTGATCATGGCACCCTGGAAGCGGGTAAAACGGCAGATGTGTTGGTGGTGGATGGCAATCCATTGGAAGATCTAGATGCCCTTAAGCGTGTCCACATGGTGATCCACAACGGCGAAAGGATCCGCTAAGGAAAAGTCGACATAAAATCGGCGCTACACCTGCTTTCAAACTCAATTCGCCAGAGAAGCCCGATCATACGTGTAGTGTAAGGTATTGTGCATTATTTTATTTCTTCCTGGTAATTTTCTTCAAAAGGGGTAACACATGACCAACCTCTCTCCACGCACACTTGGTAGGTCCGGGATCGTTGTCAGCCCGATGGGATTGGGCTGCTGGGCCATTGGCGGACCGTGGCAATGGCTGGATTGGCCGGGAGGTTGGGGTGAGGTGGATGATGCTGAATCCATCCGTGCCATCCACGCAGCATTGGAGAACGGCATCAACTTCTTTGATACGGCTGCCAATTACGGCACAGGGCACAGCGAACGCATCCTCGGACAGGCACTGGCAGGAAAGCGCCAGCAGGCGGTCATCGCCACCAAGTTCGGCTTTGTCGTAGATGAAGCCGGCAAACGCGTCACCCGCTTTAAAGATGACAAGGATGTTATTGAAGATGCCCGTTCTTCCTGCGAGGCCAGTTTACGCCGCCTGGGCACAGACTATATTGACCTGCTCCAACTCCACGTGTGGGATTATCCGGCCGGATTGGCCGTGGAAGTACGGGAAGCACTGGAAGCGTTGGTGCGGGAAGGTAAGATCCGCACGTATGGTTGGAGCACCGATTCGCCCGAGTCGGCGCGAATATTTGCAGAGGGCGAACATTGCGCCGCCATCCAGCACGACTTGAATGTTGTCATGGATGCGCCGGAAATTCTGGTCTTATGCGAACAGAAAAACCTGGCCAGTGTGAACCGGAGTCCACTGGCGCGCGGCGCTTTAACCGGAAAATACAACAAAGACACCGTCTTTGCCGAGAATGATGTCCGCCGGGACCCGTGGTCCATTGACAAATTCTTCGCCCCGACTATTGAAAAGCTGGAAGCGCTACGCAGCATCCTCACGAGCGGCGGTCGAACCCTGGCCCAGGGGGCGTTGGCCTGGATTTTCACCCGCAGTCCAAGGACTATTCCAATCCCAGGCTTCCGCACGGTCAGGCAAGTGGAAGAGAATGCCATAGCTATCCAATTGGGCCTGCTCACGCCCGAGCAAATGAACCAGATCGACGAGCTATTGGATAGGGCGCCGTTTCAGGGCTGAAAGCGTAAATCCTGAAACAGTATTCCGGAGGACCCTGTGATGCAAGCCAGCCAGGATCGATTAACTATTCCCCTTGCCATTCGAAACCTTGAAGAGGCTGACTTGGAGAAGGCCGACGAAATCTTGAAGCTGGCCTTCGGCGGCCCGGTCAGCCGCCTGGAGGACCTGCGCCTCTACCAGCGGATAGAGCCCGCTGGCTGGTTCGTTGCCATGCAGGCAGAACGACTCGTTGGAATGGTTGGCGCGGCGAATTATGGCACTATCGCCCACGTGGGGTTGATGGCAGTCCATCCGGAAGCCCAGCGGCAGGGCATCGGGATGGATCTGATGCGGTTCCTGCTCGATAAGCTGGAACAACAAGGGGTCCGGTTGGTAACTCTGGATGCCAGTAAAATGGGCCGCCCCCTCTATGACCGGCTTGGGTTCATTCCTTACGATGAGACGATCACATTTCAACGTCCCGCAGATATTCATGTAAGCGCCAACCCTTGCCAGTCACAAATAATAACAATGAATGATATGGGGGAAATAATTCGAGCAGATAAGGATGTCTTTGGAGAGGATAGACAAAGGTTATTTCAGATCTTGTTGGATCAATTTCCGGGACGCGCTTTCTTACAAAGAGATTCAGCTGGACGATTGGTGGGTTATCTCTTCGCCCAGAAGTACCGCATTGGGCCGTGGGTGATGCTTTCACCCGGCTGGGCAGAGAAACTATTCTCCGCAGCTCTGGCGCTGCCCTTTGAAAGCATAATATCAGCAACCATCCCGGGAGGAAATCTGGAAGCCATCGAATTAATGCAAAAATATGGATTCAAACAAGTTCGGACGAACCGTCACATGGGTCGGGGAACCGGCGGCCCTCCCGGCCAACGGCAATGGATCTATTCGCAAACGAGCCTGGCAGTGGGATGAGAAAAGGAGGCCTCAGGCCTGAACTAAATAAGTTTGAATGAGACGCGTGGGAATTTAGATCAAAGTCATGGCACAGCCATCTGCGCGAGGATCGGAGCCGCCGGTGAGCACACCGGTGGAAGGATTGCGCAGGATAACTTGTCCCCGTCCAAACAACGCCCGCTCCCAGCCGCTTACTTTCTGGACCGGGTGACCCCGCCGGGTCAGGTCGGCCATGACTTCCTCCGGAAGACCTTCTTCCAGGGCCACCTCGCCGCCGGCAGTGCCATCGCCGATGCAGAAGCGAGGTAATTCCAGCGCCGCCTGAGGCTCCAGTCCGTCTGCAAGGGCCAGGAAGACCTGCAAATGTCCCTGCGGCTGCATGAACCCACCCATAACCCCAAAGGGTGCGAACAAACTGTTATCTTCTGCGCGAGTGATCATTGCTGGTATGATGGTGTGATAAGGGCGTTTACGTGGAGCCAACGCATTCGGGTGACCCGCCTCCAGGCTGAAATTGGCCCCCCGGTTCTGCAGGGTAAATCCCCGGCCCGCCGGGACAATGCCCGTGCCGAAGCCCATGTAATTGCTGTTGATGAACGAACAGGCATTCCCCCACCTGTCAGCCGTGCAGAAATAGACCGTATCCGATCCGGCCACAGGAGTGCCGCGCTTTTGATCAATAGTAGCCCGTTGCAAGTCGATCAGCTTGCGCCGTTCATCGGCATAGCCCTTGGATAGTAACTCTTCGATCGGCACATGCTCTATGGCCGGGTCAGCCACATACCAGCGCGTGTCTGCAAATGCCAGCCGCAGTGCCTCGATTTCAAGATGCAGCCTCTCCGCCGATAGTGGATCGGGGGGTAAGTCAAATCCTGCCAGGAGGTTCAAGGCGATCAAGGCAGTCAGCCCTTGCCCATTGGGCGGGCATTCCCATAGGCGTAATCCCCTATACGTTGCGCTGATGGGGGTATCCCAGGTGGAGGTATGCGCAGCCAGGTCGGCCTCACTCAGGCAGCCGCCCGCTTGCAGGACAACCGCACTGATCGAGGCGGCGATCTCGCCTTCGTAGAAGGCTTTCTTGCCTCCTCTTGCCACTGCCTTGAGGGTCTGCGCCAGTCCGGGATTACGGAAGATCTCACCCGCATTCGGCCCGCGCCTATCAATGGTCATCTCACTGCCATTCAAAGCTGCTTTCAGCTGGCGCTCAGCTGCCCGCCGCCAGAAATAGGAAGTAATGGGCGCCACCGGGAACCCCTCTTCCGCTAAACGGATGGCAGGTGCTAGTACAGTGGATAATTTCATGGTTCCATGGCGCTCAAGCAGGTCGCACCAGCCTGCGCACGCTCCCGGAACAGTGATCGTATAGGCATGGAAAGGCGGTAAGCCCTGCAAGCCCTCTTTTTGCAAGCGTTCCAGGGAGAGAGTGGCCGGAGCTCTTCCAGAACCGTTTAAGGCAGTGATCGCTCCCGTCTTTGCCTCATAAAATAAGGCAAACATGTCCCCGCCGATGCCGGTGGATGTGGGCTCAGTTACATTTAACGCCGCGGCCGCCGCTACGGCCGCATCCGCCGCATTGCCTCCCTGCGCCAGGAGTTCCAGTCCCGCCGCGGTAGCCAGAGGCTGGGAGGTTGCCACCATCCCGCCGCGTCCCATCACCGGCGAACGGCCGGAATATATTCCCGTAAACGCTTCTGTCATTTCTTCTTCTTTGTGGCGCTGATCTTGGATTGGGCCTTGGGAGCCGGCGGGCGGGCAGGTATGGTAGTTACCAGCACCTTATCCACCCGTTTTCCGTCCATATCCATTACTTCGAAGCACATCCCATTCCATTCAAACTGGTCGCTCGCCACCGGGATGTGACCCAGATGTGTCATCACAAATCCGCCCAGGGTTTCATACTCATCTTCATCCGGCAATTTACGCAGATTGAAAATTTCCTTGAAATCATCCACAGAGAGCATTCCATCCAACAGCCAGGAGCCATCCTGTCGCTGGGTGGCTTGCGGTTCTTCTGGTCCAACTTCGCCGACGATCTCTTCGATCAGGTCAAAAATGGTCACCAGGCCCTGAACGACGCCGTATTCATCGCTGACGAGCATGATCTCGGCTTTGCCCTCTTTGAACATTTCCAGGGCACGCGAGCCGAAAGCTGTCTCAGGGATGAATATGGGGGCGCGGACGATCCCCTTCAATTGTTTCTCGTCTTTCAGATCGGCCAGGAGCACATCCTTTGCCTTTACCACCCCTACAACATGATCAAGACTGTCTTCACAGACCGGGAAACGCGAATAGGCGCTTTCGGAAATTTTCCGGCGGATCTCGGCTGGTTTATCGGCTATATCGAGCCAGACGATCTCGGTCCGCGGTGTCATCAGCGAGCCCATACGCCGGTCGGACAGGGAAAAAACGCCTTCCACCATATCCTGTTGGGCTTCTTCGAAAACACCCGCCTGGGTACCCTGGTCCAACTGCACCAGGATTTCCTCTTCAGTGACTTCCGGTTCTTTGGTTGGTTTGATCCCCAGCAGGCGTAAAACGAGATTACTGGATTTTTCCAACAACCACACGACCGGATACAAGATGGAATAAACGAATGACATAAAGCCGGCAATGTTTGCGGCAATTCTTTCTGCATTCTGCAAGGCCAGGCGTTTCGGTACCAGCTCGCCCAGAAGCATTGAAAAAAAGGTGATCAATACAACCACGATCACCAGGCTGGCCGATTGTGCATAGGGCGCCAACCCCGGGACCTTGGACATTTGCACCGCTAACGCATCTCCAAGGACCGTACCGCCAACAGCGCCGGTTAATATTCCGATGAGAGTGATGCCAACCTGAACGGTGGGCAGGAAACGACTGGGGTTCTCAGCCAGGCTTAAAGCTTTGCGGGCTTTTGCATCCCCTTCGTTGGCGCGATGCTGCAGTCGTGCTCGTCGCGAGGCGTAAACAGACGTCTCGGAGAGAACGAAGAATCCGTTCAAGAGGATCAATAGGAATATGATTAAGATCTGCAAACTGATATTCATGTGTAATAGCTGGACAGGCGGAATGGCCTGTGGTGTTTCTATTTTACTAGAATTTGGAGGTGAATTGGCGAGGATATTGATCCGGTAGGCAAACTAACCCTGCAGATCTTCTAAACCCGGGATATCTTTAATGGGACCAACGCCGAGAGCTGGTCGAAGACTTTTTCTGCAGATGCGCCGCTGCGCCTCAGTTGTTCCACCAGGTCTAGCTCATAGAGTTTCCGCCCAAATTCCACTCCCAGCGGTATCTCCTGCTGGTAGCGTTCAAAAAAGCCGGGGTAAGGGTGGGCACCGTCATATTTCCTGAATTCCTGCTCCAGCACGATTCCCAGCACGATCGTCTCCAACTCAAGCGAGGGCCCATGCACCTGGATGGGTTTTCGAACTCAGGTACCAGGTCTTCCCGAGTATTTCGACGGAACCGGCATATGCATCCCGGGCAGCGTAATACAGGGTCCGCAAGCCCGACATATAAAAAGCGCTCATGCACATCAGGCACGGTTCCAGGGACGTATATAAAGTACAGGTATGCGGGTCGATCCCCATGTAATCCAATTGGTTTAGCGCTTCCATTTCCGCATGGGCCAGGTCAACCCCGGGCATCGGTCCAGTCCACAATTTTTGGGGATAAACATAGTTTCGTCCTCTTGAAATGATTTTCCCCCCCGGACCGGTGATGATTGCCCCAATTGGATAACAATCATCACAATAAGACTCCCAGGCCAAATCCAGGCAAGCCTGCCACGGCAAGCTGAGCTTCTCCCACATTTGCTAAACGACCTCGATACCTTCCCCTTCCACTGTTTCCCCTATCACCCAGGCCGGTTGGTTCAGTTCTTCCGCCCGTTTTAGGAAAGCCTTCAATTCTTTCTCCGGGACGGCCAGCAATAGACCGCCGCTAGTCTGAGGGTCGAAGAGTAACATCTGCATGTCGTCAGGCGTTGTTTCGGAAAAGCGCACCTTCCCCCCGAAGTAAGCCCGGTTATCGAACATACCCCCCGGGAATGTACCCATATCGGCATATTTCTTTGCACAGGAGACGAATGGCATCTCTTCCAGATGGAAACGCAGGCCCACGCCTGACGCCTCGGCCATTTCCATGCCGTGACCGAGCAGGCTGAATCCGGTTACGTCCGTGCCGCCGCGCAGGCCAAATTCCACCGCCAAAGCCCCAGCTTCTTTATTTAATTTCTTCATCCATTGAACCACTTCGGCTACGTCTTCAGGGGAGGCTTTTTCCTGTTTCAACGCGGTAGTTGTCACACCGAAACCGAGCGGTTTGGTCAGGACGAGCGCATCCCCGACACGGGCGCCTCCCTTGGTGATGATTTTCTGCGGATGCACGAATCCGATCACCACCAGGCCATACTTCGGTTCGGTATCCTGGACGGAATGCCCGCCGGCGATCACAACGCCGGCTTCACGCGCCTTCTCTGCCCCCCCGCGCAGGATCTCGCCGTTGATCTCGGGCGGCAAATCCGGCATGAGGGCGGCTACGTTCAGTGCCATAAAGGGCTGGCCGCCCATGGCATAGATATCCGAAATACTGTTGGCAGCCGCGATACTGCCGAAATCGTATGGGTCATCCACCACCGGGGTGAAAAAGTCCGTCGTCATCACCAGCGCCCGCGTTGAATCCAGCCTCCAGATGGCAGCGTCGTCGGGTTTGGTGAGACCTGCCAGGAGGTCTGGATAATCAGCCGGGGCAAAGACAGCTTCAACAGGGCGCAGGACCTGCGCCAGCGTTTCCGCGCTGAGCTTGGAGGCTCAACCAGCGCAATGCGAGTAGCTGGTCAGGCGGATCTGTCGCCCTGTTGGATAGACTTCAGACATCCACACTCCTCGAGAAAATCCTATGGGATTGGGGTAGTCGGTGTAACGGTAGGGGTTGTTGCACCCGGTGTCACAGCTGGCAATAAAAGCGGTGTACCGCTCGGCAGGTAGATCACCTGTAAATTGGGAGCTATCTTCTGGATATATTCATAAGATAACATTTCGGGGCTTCCTCTCAGCACTTCTGCCAGTACTGCCCAGGCCTTGGCTTGCGCCTGCGCTTTAAGCTGAATGGCTTGAGCTTCACCCTGCGCGGCGATCACAGCCGCATCGGCCGCCCCTTGAGCGGTCTGGCGTACCTGCTCGGCCTCCTGTTTCTTTTGCTGGACCACAAACTGAGCCTGCAGGGCTTGCTGCTCGGCAATTTGCTTCTGTTCCACCGCTGCCGCGTATTCATCGCTGAAGCGGATGTTCCGCAGCAGGAAATCGACCATGACCAGGTCATTGGCCGTCAGGCCCGTTTTAATCTCGTCGCTGATGGTCTGTTCCAATTCACTGCGCTTGGTGCTGACAATTTCTTCCACGCCATATTGCGAGACGGCATCGCGGATGGAGGCGCGGACTACCGGCCGAACCACCAGATCTTCGTAACGATCTTGCCACGTGATGTGTAGACTCACCAAACGCGCAGGGTCTATAGAGTAGATGACAGAGGCATCTATATATACCTGCTGGCCATCTTTGGTCCGGGCCTGGATCGAATCGTCGCCCGTGACTTGCCCCTCGCCCGCCGAGGTTGCCATGGTATAAGTCTGCTTTGAGATGGAATAAGACTTAACGTTTTCAACAAAAGGGATGATCCAATGCAGGCCGGGTCCCATCGGCTGTGAACGATAGCCGTTTGGTTGGAAAGCCGAGATCACAATACCCACCTGGTCAGCTTGCAGGAACACCAGGCCGGCGCTGACGGCGGTCAACACGATTGAAACCACGATCATCCCGATCACGATGGATGCGGCTCCCTTCAACGGCCTTGCCCGGTTGGCTCTTATCACAACCAATGCGATGATTCCCACAACAATGATCCATGAGAATGCGGCGATTGCCTGAAGCACACTGGAAATGTTCATATTTCTCTCCTCATTTCATACAACAGAATAGGGAAATTATACCCTCTATGATATACGAAAAAAACCTATGGAAGGATTATCGCCAGATGAGGAAGGAAGTTGCTGTAGCCGCAGTCAAGCCTTGATAGGACATTTGTACGTCCAGGATCACCCGGCCGCCCGGTCGTTGGCCCATGTAATTCGCCGACGGGATTACCCCCATGCCATTCTCATCGGTGACTACGGGATAAGTCAGCGCCTCCCCCGTGGTCAGGTGAACCGTCACACGGCCGGTGGCGCCAAATACCGGACTGAGAGTTTGGTCCTGCACAACCACAAAGATTTTTTGCGAATCGTTCGGCAGAGTCACTGCCCTGGAAACGAAAACCAGCGCCCGCAACGAAAGCGGCGGAGCCGACTGCACCGGGATATTATTGAGCGGCAGGGCCGCGTTGAACCAGGCCGGGTCTTCATAATTATTGGCATAGATCCGCCCGTAGTCCGCCAGCAATACATTTTGCCCGGCCGATAACTCCGGATGCCAATCGAAACGCGCCTGCTCGAAATATTGCACCAGGCGGCCATCCGGCTGGAATTCAAAGGAGGAGATCGGGTTGCCGAAACGGTCCAGCCCGCCGTGCTGGTCGAAAAAAGCCAGGAAATCGTAACATACCCCATAACCGTTCAAAGTCCGGCACGCGCCTGGGGTGGTCAGATTGATGGCAGGCGCACCGGGCGCATAGAACTTTGTCCCCAAAGCAGTCAGCCTGACCCGCTTTCCTTCCGGCTGGTCGGGGTGCAGCTCGAAACGGGATTTTTCGAAATACTGAACGGTCAATCCTGACCCATCTGCGCTGGGGAACTGCTCGGTGATGGGCATGCCAAAGATAACGGCCGCATCCGGGACACTTTGGTAGAAAGCCCAAAACTCGCCGATGACGTTATGACCTGTCTGGGGGAAATAATGACCGATCGTCTGCTGGGCCCTGGCAGGTATTCCACCCTTAATCAGCAGGAGCGCGCTTAAAATAACCGCGAAAATACGAAGGATCGGTTTCACTATTTATATTATAAACAGACAATTAATATGAAAACCATACAGTTTAATAACGAAATATCAGAGAAAAATGGACTCCAATAAAAGGCCTCACAAGTCTCTGTGCGTGTTTCTGAGCCTCACAGAGATAAAAACCAATAAAGTCCCGGCACCTTTGGAGGGTATTTTCGTATATATTATTGAAATTGGTCCTAAAGCCAATACGCTCTAGACAACCTTGTTGTATAATGAAATCGGCGACTTGGAAAGGAAAACCTATGGATACTTTTGTGAATGCAAATATCGCCTATCTCCTACTGTTGTTCGGCTCAATCGCATTATTGATGGCGCTCTTGACGCCCGGAACGCACCTCATTGAAGGCGTGGCATTTCTTCTGCTTTTCCTGGCCGGTTATGAGGTTTTTAGGCTTGGCTTTAACTGGTGGGCATTGGTCGTGCTGGTACTTAGCCTCGTGCCCTTCCTTTACTCCATCCGCAAACCCGGGCACAATTGGGCGCTGGCTGTAAGCATTATCGGAGTGATCGCCGGATCCCTGTACTTGTTTCCCGGAACCGGGTTCGTGCCGGCCGTCAACCCAATCCTCGCCGTAGTGATGTCCGCCCTCAGCGGAGCCTTCCTATGGTTTGCCACCCGCAAGATCATGCTGGCCATCCGCGCTCGCCCGTTGCAGGATATGGAAAGGCTAGTCGGTCAGATCGGCCAGACCAGGACGGAGGTCCAGGTAAGCGGCTCGGTACAGGTCGCCAGCGAGTTATGGAGCGCCCGCAGTTCCAGCGCCATTCCAGCCGGTAGCTGGGTGCGCGTCGTCGGTCGTGAAGGATTTACACTGGTCGTCGAACCAAAAGACCAGTCCCATTAGTCATCCGCTCATATCCAAAGCTAGGAGGAATCTATGCCATCCGGATCTACTGCCATTCTGTGTATCGTTGGGTTCGTTCTTGCGGTGGTGGTGCTCTTTCTGATCAACGCCATCCGCATTGTCAATGAATACCAGCGCCTGGTTGTCTTTCGTCTGGGACGTTGTCTCGGTACGAAAGGCCCCGGCATTGTGCTGCTCATCCCGGTCATTGACCGTGCGGTAAAAGCAGATCTGCGCGAACAGGTGCGCGAGGTGCCGCACCAGGTTTCCATCACCAAGGATAATGCCCCCATATCCATCGACTTTTTATGGTATTTCAAGGTCATGGACCCAACGCTGAGCGTAGTCGGAGTTAATAACTTCGAACTTTCCGCCGCCGGCATGGCCACCACTACCCTGCGTTCCGTGATCGGTGGTATCCCGTTGGACGAGGTGCTCTCCCAGCGTGAGCATATCAACCAAACCCTGCGGGTGAAGCTTGATGAAGTGACCGAGCGTTGGGGCGTCAAGGTGACCAACGTGGAAATCCGCGAGATCATCCCGCCCAAGGACGTCCAGGACGCCATGAACAAGCAGATGTCGGCCGAGCGCATCCGCCGTGCTGTCGTGACCGAATCTACCGGTACCCGCGAGGCAGCTGTGAACGTGGCCGAAGGCAACAAGCAGGCCGCCATCCTCCAGGCCGAAGGCTCGAAGCAGTCCGCCATCCTGGAAGCCGAGGGCCAGAAGCAAGCCCAGGTCCTCAAAGCTGAAGGGTTCGCCGTGGCCCTGGAAAAGATCTTCGAATCTGCCAAGACCATCGACCAGAAGACCATGACCCTTCAGTATTTCGAGACGCTCAAGAGCGTTGGCCAGGGTGCCTCCACCAAGTTCATCTTCCCAATGGAATTCACCAGCATGTTGGAGAATTTCGTCAAGGGAAAATAGCCCTGAACCATAGCCC
Source organism: uncultured Chloroflexia bacterium (assembly GCA_963831885.1). Classification (GTDB taxonomy): domain Bacteria; phylum Chloroflexota; class Anaerolineae; order Anaerolineales; family Villigracilaceae; genus UBA877. Next base: position 683,268 of record CAWHSJ010000012.1, read on the forward strand.
AAAAACGGTTTACAATAAGGCCTCTCGTGAATGCGAGAGGTCTTATTATTTTTTGGGAATCGTTCGTAATCTTATGGAAATCCTTCCGTCCAATCTCCGTGACCTTGGCAGCCTGCGCCGCGTGGAACAGGCTTGTTTTCCCAAGGACGCCTGGCCGCTGCTCGATTTGATCGCAGTGCTGACCTGGCCGGAGGTGGTCCGCTTGAAAGCGGTCGAGGATGGACAGATGGTGGGTTTTATCGCCGGCGACCCCCGTTCCAATGGCAATATGGCCTGGATCGCTACTGTGGGGGTCCTGCCCGAATACCAACGGCGCGGCATCGGCCGGGCGCTCCTGCGTGCCTGTGAGGCAAAACTCACCCAACCGCGCATCCGTTTGTGTGTGCGCGTCTCAAATGAAGGCGCTATCGCCATGTACAAGCAGGAAGGCTATATTTCTGCAGATGTCTGGCGCGAATATTACAACGACAAAGAGAGTGCCCTGGTGATGGAGAAAGTAAAGAATGCCGGTCAGGCAATTCCCACAGGGTTATAATCAACATAATGGCAGTTCTACTTCCTCCTACCTGGGTTTCCACTTCTTCCGGCCTTCAAAAACTAGCCAGAGAACTTTCAAGCCACCACTCCATTGCCGTTGACACCGAATCGAATAGTCTCCACGCCTACCGTGAACAGCTCTGCCTGATTCAATTTTCGACCCCTCGAAACGACTTCCTGGTCGACCCGCTTGAATTTGAGGATCTTTCAACCCTGGCTCCCATTTTCAGCAATCCTGAAATGGAAAAGGTGTTCCACGCGGCCGAATATGACCTCATCTGCCTGAAACGCAGTTTCGGCATCACCGTTACCAACCTCTTTGACACGATGCAAGCCGCCCGTATCCTGGGGTACAAGCAGGTTGGGCTGGATTCCATGCTGGCAGAAAAACTTGGCATTGTATTGAATAAGAAGTTCCAAAAAGCAGACTGGGGCGAACGTCCCCTTTCAGAGGAAATGCTCAATTATGCCCGCCTGGATACCCATCACCTGCTGAAACTGCGGGACTGTTTACAGGTTGAGCTAAAAAACCGCGGCCGCTGGGAACTGGCCCGGGAAGAATTCATCCGTCTGGCCCACGGGAATGGGGTCATCAAAACAGTTATACCCTCCTGGCAGCGGGTTAGTGGGACGCAGAAATTCACTAAACGACAAATGGCCATTTTCCAGGAGTTGTGCACCTGGCGCGACTCTCAGGCCGAACGCATGGACAGGCCGGTTTTCAAAGTGATCGATGACAGGCGCCTGGTGAACATTGCCCTGGCTGCTCCCGCATCCTCCGGCGACCTGGAAGTGGTCGGTCTCACATCCAGGCAAATAGAAATGTTCGGGAACACCCTTTTACTGGCCGTGGACAGAGGAAGGAAAGCAGTCCCGCTCTCACGTCCGCGCATTTCACGACCTAAACAATCCATGGTTGACCGCTTGAATGTCCTCTCCACTTGGCGCAAGAGTGTGGGACAAAAAGTAGGTATTGAGTCCGATCTCATTCTTCCAAAAGGCTGGATGCACGCCATCGCGGAACATAATCCCCAGACAATGGAAGAACTCTCCCAACTGATGCCGCAATCCCCCTGGCGCTTGGCGAATTTTGGCGAAGAAATATTAAAAGCCATCCATGTTAAGAAATGAAAATTGTGCGGAAATCATAAGGACGTATCCATAAAATTCAGGATATAATATCCGCCGCCACCAAGGCGGCATAAAAAAAGTTTCGATGGAAAAGTAATATCGTCTTGGTTGGCAAAACCCTGGAGAGGTGCCAGAGCGGTTGAATGGGACGGTCTCGAAAACCGTTGTGGTTCTTTGAGCCACCGTGGGTTCGAATCCCACCCTCTCCGCCATTATCCGTCGGGGCGACCACAAGGTCGCCCTTTTTCGTTTTAAAGACAAAATAAACCGTTCCGGGTGATATAATATTAGAGTATAATTACCTAAATTATCTATTAATTTACATTAGCACCACCGGCATCGATTTGTAGTTTTTTGGAGTACAAATGCAAGACAAGGATCAACAGCAAACGTTCAACACGGGGGACATTGTCGAGTCAGGTCAGCCACACGCCCGGGAATATACACTTGAAAACCAGGAAATTCCATTTTCGCCCGAGCAACATGCCATATGGGCGGATCTCTTCGCCGGCGTCCACCAGCCCTACTTCCTGGAACACCTCTGCCGGGCTTATCTCGATGGAGCTGCCCTGTTGCAGCTCGAACCGCGCCGCATCCCGACGGTAGCCTATCTCAACGAGCGCATCCAGCCTCGTACCGGCTGGCGCATCGAGCGGACCGTAGTGCGTTACACACCGGCAGATGCCTGGTATCAAAAGTTTGCCCGGCGCATTTTCATGATTACCGATTACCTGAGATCTCGTGCCGAAATGGAATTTACACCGGAACCGGATATGTTCCACGACATTTTTGGTCATCTGCCCTACCTGACCCAGGACTTCTATGCCCGCATTGAGGATAAATTTGCCCCGGCCTACCTTAAGGCGTCCGCGGACGAAAAGGAAGTGATCAAACGCCTGGCCTGGTACACCACCGAATTCGGGATCATTGTGGAAGACGGTCGCTTTAAGGTCTTTGGAGCCGGTACGATTTCTGGCCGCAGCGAGCTGGCCAACACCATCATGGAGTTCTACCGGCTCAGCCGCGACAATGTCATTGATTATCGCGGCGATATCTATGCACAACTGCAGGAACACTTTCTGGCAAATAAATCCGCCATTCACCGGATCATTGCAGGAGTAAATGAACTGCATCAAGGCGGCCAGATGTCTTCCCAGGAAAAAGGCTGGAACGTCATCCAGAGGCTATACCAGGGCTTGGGAATTACACGCCGGGGTTACCTGGGCGGAGAAGTGATCCTGGCTCCCTTTGACCCGGAAATGATCGCCCGGCTTCCCAAAACAGTCTATGCCTTCAATCCCATTTTCTTTGTCTGCGAGTCGCTGGGAGATATGGATGCGCGGCTGGAGGCCTATTTAGCCCCGATTGCTCGGCGGACCCATTGACCCAGTAATGCTGCTTTGCATTCATAACAATGGGGCGACCCGCCGGTCGCCCTTTTTTTTTCATGAACCATTCTCTGTTTATCGCTTCTTCCTACTTATTTCCTGATCACTATTGCCCACTTTCTATTAACCCTCCTCAATAGTAATATAATCATGCATAAATATGAAACTCACAATCGCCCTCGCCCAGATCAGTACCAAACTCGGCGACCTGCAATCCAACCTGGAGAAGCACCTGGCCCTGGCCAAACAGGCCCGCCAGGAAGGCGTGGACTTGCTGGTCTTCCCTGAACTTTCCCTTACCGGCTACGTCTTGCAAGACCTGGTACCTTCGGTCTCTTCCCGGCCCGAGCCAGACGACCCCATCTTTCGCCACCTGCTTGAGGCTAGCCAAAGCCTCGATCTCATCGTTGGTTTTGTGGACGAGGATAGCCGCAACCGTTTCTACATCGCTTCTGCTTATCTCTCCCAGGGCCAGGTTGTCCATGTCCACCACAAAGTCTACCTGCCCACCTACGGTCTGTTCGATGAAGGTCGCTTCTTCGCCCCGGGGATTTCCGTGCGGGCTTTCGATACCCGTTTCGGCCGCTTCGGTATGCTGATCTGTGAGGATTTCTGGCACGCCTCCCCGCCTTACCTGCTCTGGCAGGATGGTGCCGACCTGCTCCTGTTCTCCTCCGCCTCTCCCGGGCGCGGCTTGAACGGCGAACCCAAGCTGGAGTTCTTCTGCCTGGGTGGAACACATCAACCGTGCCTATGCCAGCCTGTTTACAGCCTTTGTTGCCCATGCCAACCGCTGTGGATACGAGGATGGCCTGAATTATTGGGGCGGCTCCACCATTTTCGATCCCAATGGGGATCTGCTCGTCCAGGCGCCCTACTTCGAAGAAGCCCTCACCCCAGCCGTGATCGACTTGAATCAGCTCCACCGCACTCGCGCCCGCCTGCCCCTGTTGCGGGATGAGCGCCCCGACCTGGTGGAACGTGAATTGGGAAGGATATTACATGGAAATTAATCTTTCCATCGATACCGCCCTCGTCCGCAAGATCCTGACGGGCTTTCTCCACAGCGAGATCACCCGGGCGGGATATTCCAAAGCGCTGGTAAACCTGTCCGGCGGGCTGGATTCGGCTGTCTCTTTGGCGCTGGCCGTCGAATCTCTTGGGCCGGAGAATGTCCTCGCCCTGCGCCTGCCCTACAAGACCTCCTCGGCGGATTCGCTCGAACATGCCCAGCAGGTCATCGACCAGTTTGGTACCCCGGCCATGACAATTCAAATCACCGGGATGGTCGACCCGCTCATCGCCCGCGAGCCGGACATGTCCGCCATGCGCAAGGGCAATATCATGGCCCGCATGCGCATGATCGTCGCCTACGACCAGTCCGAAGCCTTCAAAGGCTTGGTGGTTGGCACCGGCAACAAGACTGAGATCCTGCTCGGTTACACCACCTTGTACGGAGACGCAGCTTGCGCCCTCAATCCCATTGGCGACCTTTACAAGACCCAGGTGCGTCAGCTGGCGCGGGCATTGAAGATCCCGGAGGCCATCCTCGCCAAGCCTCCTTCTGCCGATTTGTGGAAAGGTCAAACGGACGAAGGTGAACTCGGCTTCACTTATGAAGAAGTGGATAAACTCCTTTTCCTGCTGGTGGACCAGCGCTACCGTCCGGAGGAATGTGTCGAGGCCGGCTTCGAGGAGAAATTCGTCCGCCAGGTGGTGGAGCGCCTCCGCAAGAACCAGTTCAAGCGCATCCTTCCGCCCATCGCCAAACTGACCAACCGCACGGTGGGGTATGATTTCCTGTATCTAAGAGATTGGGGAACTTAATTTTCTAATCAAATCCGGGACTGCGAACATAGTGCGAACAATCCGGCTCTTCCTGTTGGTCATGATGGTAGTCATGATCTCCTGTTGCCAAAGGTCAACCCAACCACAGGAGCAGCCAACACGTTTAATGGCTGACACATTCACTTCAACGCTTCCTGACACTCAGACTGTTCTATCTACCGATACATTAACTCCAACTCAAGAACCATCTCTTACGATTGCAAATTTACATACTTCCACTCCGTCGTTATTGAGTGGTCCACTGCCTGACGAGGCGCGTGCCCGATTGAATGGAAAAGGTTATCTTGAAGATATAGCCATATCACCTGACAGCCGAACAATGGTAATTGCCTGGGAACAAGGCATTTACCAGTATCGGCTCGATACTTTGGATTTGGTGTGGAATAAAACCGTCCATGCCCATGACATATCCTTCTCACCCGATGGGAATTCTTTAGCTATAGCTGCTGAATATGGTATTTTATTTTGGGATGTGACCACCGGAAAACAAAGAGAGGAAGCAGGTTATTTCGATATTGATGGGGTAGATAGCATTGCCTATTCCCCTGATGGAAAAATGATCGCCGTGGGAACAACACAGGAAACAGTATTGGTTGATGCAATAGTCAGGTAAGCTTATTGCATCTCTCGGCGATCATGTTTTTTCATTCTGCGTATCTTTTTCACCAGATGGAAAAATGGTGGCATCTGCGTCGAATTTTGATCGGATCATCATCTGGGAGATTGAGACGGGAAAGCAGATTAATAGTTTCATTGGTTACAGCGAGTACGACGGGTTAAGAGGGCTATCTTTCTCACCTAATGGAAAGACCCTGGCCTACCTGTTCAATGGTTACATCAGAATGGTGGATACTAACTCAGGGCAGGAAAGACTATTGATCAGAAATTCCAACCTACTCCTATCCCGGGTTGCTTTTTCAAACAGTGGTAATGTTTTTGCCTCTACTTGGGATTATGGAACAGTGGTCTTAAGAGAGGTGGAGACTGGCAAAATTTTAAAAACTCTCCCCAATCCACTAAAGTGGATGTCCCATGTGGTCTTCTCACCTGATGGAAATTCCATCATCGAGGGGGATCTTTATGGGGATGTGATCATATGGGATATTGCTCCGGAAGAGTAGTATTATCGGCATCGAATTTTCCGTAACAAATGTTTGTTACTATGAAGCTTCACATCCCTCCTGCCCTCAAAAATCGCCGCTACTTCTACCTCTGGCTGGGTCTGCTCGTCTCCATTGCCGGCTCGCAAATGCAGCTGACAGCCCTCTTCTGGCACATCCGCGATCTCACCGGCAACCCCAACCCGCTCGCCCTGGGCGGTGTTGGATTGGCGCGCATCCTGCCGGTCATCGTCTTCTCGTTCATCAGCGGCCCGGTGGCGGATACGTTCAACCGCCGTACCATCCTGTTCATCACCCAAACCATGCTCGCCTTGGTCGCCCTGGCTCTGGCAGTGTTGACCTTCATTGGTCATATCCAGTTGTGGCACATCTACGCCCTCACGGCTTTGCAGGCTGCCACAGTTGCCTTTGACTTGCCGGCCCGGCAGGCCATGATACCGAACCTCGTCCCCTCCAGAGACCTCGCCAATGCCTTCAGCATGTCCTCCATCGCCTCCAACACCGGCTCGGTCATCGGCCCCATGCTCGCCGGGGTGGTCATCGCTTCGCTTGGCCAGGCCTATACCTACCTGTTTAATGCCATTTCCTTTATGGCGGTGATTGCTGCCCTTTTCCTGATCGGGCAGGTTAGCCAGAGCACGCATAAGACCACCAAAGTCAATTTATCTGCCACACGTGATGGCGTCCGCTTCATCCTCTCCCGCCCGATGATCCTCTCGACCATGTTGCTCGATTTCGTGGCCACCTTTTTTGCTTCGGCAAATACCATGATGCCCATTGTGGCGAGGGATATCCTCAAGGTTGGTGAGGTCGGTTATGGCTTCTTATCCGCCGCCCAACCGGTCGGGTCGGTGCTGGCCGCGCTGTTCATTTCCCAACTTCATGCTCTTCGCCGCCAGGGGCCGGTGATCATGTGGGCGGTGGTGGCTTTCGGTGTTGCCACCATCTTATTCGGATTAGCCCGTGCGTTTGGCTTGGCCCTGCTGGCACTTATCCTCATGGGTGCCGCCGATGCGGTCAGCACCATCATCCGCAACACCATTCGCCAGCTCCAGACTCCCGATCACATCCGCGGCCGCATGACCGCGGTCAACCAGATCTTTTTCCAGGGCGGTCCTCAGTTGGGCGAGGTGGAAGCCGGGGTGGTGGCGCAGCTTTTTGGGGTTCCCTTCGCCCTCATCAGCGGCGGTTTCGGCTGCATCGTGGGAATGGTCCTGATCGTGCTTAAATGGCCGCAATTGCGTACATATGACCGGGAAGAACCGGTCGCTGCCGTCGCTGGGGTGGATTGACCTACCCTACGGTTGGTTAACGATTTGCCTCCTTTCCTTACAACCGGGGCTTCAGCAGTTGACTTTCAAGTAAATACGCACTATACTCGTAAGTGAGTAACCGCCTATGCGAGTGTTCAAACTAGGATCCCAGTTCGTTTCTTGAAAGGCACGCTGCCGTTTTGCGTGCCTTTCGTCATTTTTTCGGAAAAGGAGACGTAAAATGATGGACTCTGGTATGATCGGCAAGCTTGACAAAGCCAAGCGTTACGCTCAAGAACCACATCGCTTCCACTTTGAGACATTTACAGTAAAGATCGACGGGGAGAATAACTCCCATGTGGTTAAGTTTGCCGACAATAAATGGGATTGTGACTGTGATTACTTCCGTTCGCACCGTGTTTGCACGCATACCTTGTCACTGACCAACTATATCCTTAAGGGCATGATCCCGGTTCCTGAAGAAGCCTGAAAAGGTCCTCTGAGAAATTGACCTCCGGAGCTTTTGGCTGCGGAGGTCTTTTTTATTTAGGGTGGTCAGACCTCGCCCGTCTGCCCCATCGAAACGGGTATAATCGTCAGTTCTCAGGTAAAATAACAACCAATGAAGCCCATCTCACGACGTGAATTTCTTAAAATTGGCGGTATGGCCCTGGCCGGCCTTGCCTTCACTTCCTTCCTACCGGATTTCAGCCAGTTCGATGACCTTGAACTGATCCGCGTCGCCAAGGATCCGATCAGTGTATATAAAAAACCGGATGACACTAGCCAGATCGTGGCGACCTGGCCGCGCGACAGCCTGATCCATGTTTATGAGACCGTCAACTCCGGCACGCCCGGTTATAACCCCATCTGGTACCGGGTGTTTGGCGGTTATATGCACCGCGCCCGGGTACAGCAAGTGCGCGTGCACTACAATGTCCCGCTATCAAGTCCCCCGGCTGCCAAGATCATCTCTGAACTCACCGTGCCCTTTACCCAGGCGTACCGCTACAATCAGTGGGATGGATGGTTTCCGGTCTACCGCCTGTATTATAGTTCCACCCAATGGATCACGGGCATTGATACCGGTCCCGACGGCAAAGCCTGGTACGTGATCCAGGATGAAGCCGATAAGAACCTTCATTATTTTGTTCCTGCGGTCCAACTGCGGCCTTTTGCCCCCGCTGAATTTTCGCCCCTTTCTCCGGATGTGCCCCTGGGTAAAGAAACGCATCGAAGTCAATTTGACCACGCAGACGCTCACCTGTTACGAAAATGAGGCGGTCTTTTTCAAGACCCAGGTCTCCACCGGCGTGCCCGGGACAATGGCCACCCCCACCGGGAATTTCAACATCCAGGACAAACTCCCCTCCCGCAACATGAGCACCACCAGCCCCCTGGCGGATGATATCATCCCCCTGGTTGGCGTCCCGTGGTGCAGCTTTTTTACCGGTCAAGGTCATGCTCTGCACGGTACCTACTGGCACAACAATTTTGGCGTCCCCATGAGCCATGGCTGCGTCAACATGCGTAACGAAGACGCTCTGAAGCTTTTCCGCTGGAGCAGGCCTTCTGCCGCTTATGCAGAGATCAACCAGGCCACGCTGGATGTCAAAGGCTACGGCACTGCGGTGGATATTCATTATTAAAATATGCCCACCCTCACCTGGCCTTCGAAATCAATCCCCATACCGCAGCCGGCCGACCTAAGGCTCAACTCGATCCTTTATCCACAAGGCCAGGGATACCCTCACACCCCTCCTGAAAACCGCCTGGTTTTGGGGGATAACTTGCCTGTGATGGCCGCCCTCTTGCCGGAATTTGAGAACCGGCTTGACCTGATTTATGCCGACCCGCCTTTTTTTACCAACAAGCATTTTCTCGCCCGCATTGGCCGCGGGGAGGACTCCCGCCGCCCGCAGGAATGGCAGATGGCGGAAGGTTATACCGATCACTGGGACGACCTGGATGCGTACCTGGATTTCCTTTATCCACGCCTGGCACTGATGCACCGGCTGCTCTCTCCGCAAGGGTCCCTCTATCTGCACCTGGATTGGCACGCCTCCCCCTATGCCCGTCTCCTGCTGGATGAACTCTTTGGACCTGAGCATCTCTTGAACGAAATCATCTGGACGTACCACGGTCCATCACCAATCCGGCGTGCCTTTAACCGCAAACACGACACAATTCTTGCCTATACGAAAAGCGCGGATTTTACCTTCAATGCCGATGCCGTCCGCCAACCCTACAATCCTAATACGGTAAAAACCTTCGCCTCCTCCTCCAAAGCCGGCTTTGGAAAGATCCCTGACCTGGAACGCGGAAAAGTCCCCGAAGATTGGTGGTACTTCCCGGTGGTAGCCCGCTTGCACAGCGAGCGCACCGGCTACCCAACTCAAAAACCTGAAGCCCTGCTGGAACGGATTTTGCTGGCATCTTCGCATCCCGGTAACCTGGTGGCGGATTTCTTTTGCGGCTCCGGGACTTTCCCCCTTGTAGCATCCCGGCATGGACGCCGGTTCATTGCCTGCGATGGAACCTGGCGCGCCATCCACACCACCCGCACCCGCCTGGTAACTACGGCGCATACGCCCATCGCATTGTACTGTGAGGCGGAGAAGACGATCCCCGCAGGTCCGTCAACCTTCACCTTCAAGAATGATGGTTCAACTTTCTTGCTGGACCCTTCTTCCTTCCAGCCCTCCGGTCTTCAACTTGACTATTGGGAAATCGACCCGGATTGGGATGGAAAAACGTTCCGCAGCGCCATTCAGGCCCGGCGGCCCAACCGTGCCAGTGAAATCCCTCTTCAAATAAAACTGCCCGCCGCGCCGGCAAATGCCTGCGTGCGGGCTGTCACAGTGGACGGGGAACAAATCCAGTTACACGTCTAGCCTGTAACCCACCCCTCTAACCGTTTTGATAAACCTCGGTGCATCCGGATCCGGTTCAATGGCATGCCTCAGCCAGGAGATGTGCACGTCCAGGGTGCGGGTGTCGTCCGTATAATCCGTTTCCCACACTTGTGAAAAAAGCGCCCTACGCTCAATGACCTCACCCACATGGTCGATCAAGCTTTTTAGCAGGCGCACCAGGCGCGGGGTCAAGCGGGTCTGCTTATCCAGGCAATGAACTATTCTTTTCTCTACATCCAGGCGCACTGGTCCGGCATGAATGCTGTCTTTCCCATCGCCGGGTAAAAGGTGGTGGATGCGATTGACCAATTTCTGCGCCGTAAAAGGCAATGAGAGAATAACATCTGCCTCTACTTTTTCAATCTCCTGATCTGGATCCAGGATTAACAGGATTGGCAGTGTCGCAGACTTGTCTCTCAGCGAACTGCAAATTCGTTTTCCGCTCGTGCGCAAGCTGGCGGCATTAACTACAACGACATCAGGAGCGAGTCCTTTTGCAAGGCGCGCAGTAGCCTGGCTGCCGTTGGAAACGGCCTCAACCACAAACCCCTTTTTTCTCAGGGCCGGGACGAATGCAGGATGGTCTGCGTACTTACCCTCTATGACCAGAAGCGTGGCATCATTCATGTGTGTGGGTTATTCCGGTGAAGTTATACAGCATTATACACCAATGTTAAAGAATGCAAAAACGAATGTTAAAGAATGGTAACGCCAATGTTAAAGAAATGCCGTGCATGATTTTCTTTTTCAAGAAACTGGGGCGAACTGACCTTATATGGCTTTCTCAAAGTCGGAGTTTGGGATGTTGGTGGACGGCAAAGCCGTCCACCAACATCCCAAGAATATCTCTTTCGCCGCCCTTGGGCGGGAGTCAGATGTCCATTTTGCATGGCTTTCAGACTTTGAGAAAACCCTGCGATTCCTGAAAAGAGGCCTTCCCAGGGGAGCAGGGCTCTGGTAAAATCACACCCTTGAGCGTTGTACCCTTCGCTCCAAATTCCAGAAAGAAAGGGCTTGAAAAGTAATGAAAGTACTTTTGATCAAGGACGTTTACAAATTGGGACGTGCCGGCGACGTTAAGAAAGTTGCCGATGGATATGGCCGAAATTTCCTGGTCCCACAGGGAATGGCCGTGCTGGCGACCCCGGGGGCTATGAAAACGGCGGAAAAGATCCGCTCGAAAGCCGCCGAACGCAGGATCGTCCTGAATGACGAGATGAGCGTGGTCGCCGAAGCGCTGAAGAAACTTCAGCTTTCCTTTGGCGCACGCGCAGGCGAAACCGGTAAACTCTACGGTTCGATCACGTCACAGGAAGTAGCCGATGCAATCCAGGAGAAATGCGGTTACCAGGTAAAACGCCAGCAATTGGATATGCAGCCTCTGCGCACCCTCGGTGAGCATATGGTCCGAGTACGCCTGACGATGGACCTTATCCCTGAGCTAAAGGTGACGGTCTACCGTGAAGGTGAAGCCGAACCAAGCCTGCCCATCGAAGAACCTGTTGCAAAGACAGAAGAAAAGAAACCTGTTGAAGCAGCAGAAGAAAAGAAGCCTGTTGAAGCAGCACCAGAAGAAATTGCCGAAACCGGCGAAAGCACCCCATCCACCGAGGCCTGAAATCATCACGGACGCAAGGTAAATATCACCGGCATAACCTACAGGGGAAGCCGGTGATATTTCATTAAAAAACCATGGCACAGACGATCGGTCAACAACTAAAACAAGCCCGCCAGGAGCGCAACCTGACTATTGACAAGGTTGTTCAATCCACGCGCATCCGGGCTCAATACATCGAGGCAATGGAAGCGGACGAATATGAAATCCTCCCCTCCCCTGTCCAGGCACGGGCATTCCTGCGCTTATATGCCGGCTTCCTGGAACTCTCCCTGGATGAATTGATCGCCCGCCAGGTGGCTGAGACCGAAAAGGGTTCCGAGGACCTTCTTCAGACCGGGACGGCTGCCCTTCAGGAACAAACGCCTGCCCTGGTTGATGCACCCGCAGCAGTCGATGAAAGTCAACCGATCCATATTGAAGGCGCGCCTCAAATCTCTCGACGAAAACTGAGCGATTTTTTCAGCCGCATAAAACAAGTCCTCCCGCTTTCAAAAAAAGCCTCTCCTCCCCAGGAATCTGCCACAGAGACAGCAGTTACTGTACCTGAAAGCCTCCCGGATACACCCGCCGAGCCGGTTGAGCCGGAAATGGAGGCAGCAGTCCTCCAAACAGAGGCAGCCGCCCAGCCCAAAGAACCCGGGGCCTCCCAGGTCATCTTTTCCACCATCGGAGATTCCCTCCGGCAGCGCCGGGAGACTTTGAGCCTGACCTTTGATGAAATTGAACGCAACACGCATGTTCGCACGCATTATTTGAAGGCCTTGGAATGCGGTGATTTCGACCACCTTCCATCGTCGGTGCAGGCGCGGGGAATGTTGAACAATTATGCCCATTTCCTTGACATGGATGTGGATAAACTCCTGCTGCAATTTGCGGAAGGCTTGCAAGCCTTGCGGGTGGAACGGCAGCCCAAACCGGTCGAAGCGAGCCTGAAGACAGCCTCAAGAGCCCCTTTCAAAATCTCCCTGCCTCCCGCCCTCAGGCGGTATCTTTCCATGGATATTCTCGTTGGCGGCGGATTGGTTGTGCTCCTGCTTGCCTTCGCCATTTGGGGCACCAGCCGTATACTTGGCCTGCAGAGCGCTTCAACGCCCCAGCCAACAGCGCCATCTATTTCCGACATGTTGAGGAGTACGCCTGAAGGCACTCCTGAGACTCCTTCACCGACAAGTGAAACCGGTAGCGACGCTCTACCGCTTTTGGCTACTGAAACCTTGGTCATTACAATTCCGGCCAAGGGGCCTGGGGTTGTGAGTGTCGTAGTGGTAGCCCTGGAAAGCGCCTGGGTACGGGTCGTTGTGGACCAGGCAATAAAGTTTGAGGGCCGCATCATTCCCGGAACAGCTTATTCCTATGATGGAAATTCTCAAATTGAGGTCCTTACCGGCAATGGAGCTGCCGTCGACATTCTCTATAATCAAAGTGACCTTGGCCCAATGGGTGCACTCGGAGAAGTGGTGAATCACATTTATACCGTCGATGCCATTTTGAATCCCACTGCCACTTTTACTCCCTCGCCTACCATTACACCGATACCTTCCAATACAGTCCGGCCTTCACCCACCTTGCGCCCGAGCCTCACTCCGCGCCGCTCTTCGACGCCCACTCAATAATAATTTCGCAGCCTCACATGTCCGGAAGATGTGTGATGCTCTACAGGAACCTTACTGGTATGAATAAGAAAACATTTCACCTTACTTCATTGGGTTGCGCCAAAAACACGGTCAATTCCGATTCGATGGCACAATTGCTCGAACGGGATGGTTACCGTTCCGTTGAAAAACCTCAACAAGCCAGCGTTTTGATAGTGAATACTTGCGGTTTCATTGGGCCGGCAAGGGAAGAATCTTATTCCGTGTTGAATGGCCTGGCAGAAACCAAGCGTCCCGACCAGCTTCTCATCGCTGCCGGATGTCTTACCCAGCGTTATGGAGTCGAAGTAGCCCGCCAGGTTCCTGGCCTGGACGGGGTGCTCGGCACCCGCCGTTGGATGGATATTCTCGACCTGGTGCGGGCTCTCCGTAAAAATCAGCAGTCTTCCACCGGCGCTGGCCTTCGCCCACAACCGCTTTATCATCTGCCCGAAGCCGCCACCGTTGGAACGGATGAACGGCAGGTTCTGCGAGCTAGCATTGCCGGTGCCAGCGCTTATGTAAAAATCGCAGATGGCTGCCGTCGTCCTTGTGCCTTTTGTGCCATCCCTTTGATTAAAGGAACCGCCGTCAGCCGTCCAATGCAAGTCCTCGTGGAGGAGGCGCGTCAACTGAATCAACTGGGCGTTCGCGAACTTGTCCTGATCGCCCAGGATACCACTGACTATGGGCATGACCTGGGGATGAAAGATGGCCTGGCAGTGCTCCTCGAACAGATCACCGCCGCGGTGCCTGGGTTGGATTGGATCCGCATCATGTATGCCTTCCCTGGGTACGTCACCGACCGGTTGGTCGAGGTGATGGCAAACCGGCCGCAGGTCCTGCCCTATCTGGATATCCCCCTCCAGCATGCCCACCCGGACACCCTCAAGCGCATGCGCCGTCCGGCCAATGTCGAATGGGTCCATTCGACCATCGCCAAGATGCGCCAGGCAATGCCAAAGCTTGCCATCCGGACTACTTTCATCGTCGGTTATCCCGGCGAAACGGAAGCTGAATTCCAGGCACTGCTGGATTTCGTGAAAGAAATGCGCTTCGACCGCGTGGGAGCCTTTCAGTTTTCTTTCGAGCCGGGAACCGCTTCCGAACCCCTCGGTGACCCCCTCCCCGCTGAAGTTAAAGAAGAACGCTACCAAAGGTTGATGACACTTCAGCAGGCCATTTCGCTGCAAATTAATCAGTCTTATGTGGGCCAGACCCTGGATGTCCTGGTGGAAGGCTTCAATGATGGTATCTCCATCGGGCGTTCTTACCGCGACGCGCCGGAGATAGACGGCCTTGTCTTTATCGAAGGAGATGAATCCAGGCAGAACGCACGAGCCGTCGAGATCGGCAGCATCGTCCCGGTGAGGATCACGGGAGCGATGGCATACGACCTGACCGGAAAATTAGCCGGGTAGATGGTCGTGGTCAGTTTTCAAAAAGAGGGGCAGGCTTGCTTGTAGTCCGGCGAAACGGGCCGAGGAAAAACCACAGGAAAATCCCCATCCCGACCAGGGCGGCGGGGACGGAGAAGATCGGGTCAAGCACACCTACAGTAAAGAGGGAAGGGGACGGCAGCGAGCTGACCGTGTAATTGGCGATCAGCACCGAGAAGAGGTTGTTGGCCGCATGGACGCCCAACGCCAGTTCCAACTGCCCCTCCCGCAGGGTGATATAGGCCAGGAACGCCCCCATCGAAAAGTAATAGATGCCCATCAGGTAATAATTACTGGAAGCCTCTGGATTCAGGAAATGAGGTGCCATGAACAGAAAGCCGGAGATGGCGCTCAACAGCCAGATGTTCCGGCTGCGCAATCCCACTCCCTGGAGAATATAGCCGCGGAAAAATAATTCTTCCGCGGAAGTTTGGATGGGAATGAGGACAAGCGCCAAAATCGCATAGGGGATGAATTGTTCTACTTTGAAGGTTAAACTATATCGTCCCGGATAGAACAGAGCCTCCAGGATGGAAGTCAGACCTATCAACAAGAACCACAGGCCGAATCCGGCCAGCAAACGCCCCCAGGAAATTGAACGAGCCGGCGTGATCAAAGTTCGTAACGGGCGTCCATGGATGAAACGCATGGCAAGGGTAAGCCCCAGCAAGAAGGCAACGGAGCCCAGCATTAAGGCAACAAAACTGACCAGCGGATTCACACCCGGCAGGGTGATGGCGTCCGTAATGGTGTGGATCTGGCCGTTGACCATGCCTGATATCAGCAGAAAAACCGAGGGAATAGCCCCCAGGATCTGCCACATGAAAAGGATGAAGGCGACCGCCAGGACATAACGCCGCCATGTGTATTTCCCCTGACGAGCCAGGTCCAGGTATTTATCCATTTTCAAGGCATCAGTTTTTACGAAGGAAGTAGTTGGATTAACGATCAAGGGGTGGGAGTTTCCGTCGGGACTTCCGTGACAATGGTAGGTTCCGGGGTAAGTGTAGGCGTCTCACCGGCCGGGGTGGGCGTTCCACCGGTGGGCGTCTCGCTGGGCACGACCTCCCCCCCGCTATTTCCGTCATTCCCATGGCATTGCTCGTAAACCGCTGTGGCTGTGGGGAAAATAGCCTCGTTATCCGGGCTATTGATGCTAAAAGCGGCGTTATATTGCTCTTCCGCACCGCAGTAATCACCGTTCCCGGCCAATTGGTCGGCGTACTTGATCGTGGCCTGGCGCCAGCGTTCGCCTGCCGTTTCACAGGAAGCATCCCTCATGGATGAATACGCGGCCATTACCTGGGCGAAGTAATCCTGCGCTTGCACCCAATCTTGGTCCCAAAAACTGGAACCGGCGATAAACAAACGCGCATAGGTTCGCAAGCTTAGAGCTTTATTGTCCAGGGGACCGAAATGTTCCGCCATGGTCAGGTCGTAGATCCCCCCTCCAGGTTAATATCCGCACATTTCTGGGAAGCGGGAACGATCTTATTCATCCCGCGCTCATACAGGGCGGTATAGTACATTCCATCCACTTGAGCGACCTTAAAGGTGGGAGCGATCTTGCGGATGGAATCCAGTCTGCTGATGGTCCCATCCCAATCACCGGCCTTCAACAGATCCTGCGCGCTGATAAACTGCTCATCGGCGCCGCGCAGATCAGGAGTGGGAGTGATCGTTGGAGTGGGGGTAAGTGTGAGCGTGGGAGTGATCTGCATGCGCAGTAGCAGGTCCGCGTAAGCAGATTTAATACCGGGGAAATTCTGATCTTTCTGAAGGATGAACTCAAAGTGCTGTTTCGCCACT
The DNA here is from genome assembly GCA_963831885.1 of uncultured Chloroflexia bacterium. Lineage (GTDB taxonomy): Bacteria > Chloroflexota > Anaerolineae > Anaerolineales > Villigracilaceae > UBA877. The sequence continues at coordinate 699,958 of CAWHSJ010000012.1, forward strand.
TCATACTGCCCGGCCTCAAGGGCTTGTTTGCCCAATTGGAACTGGTCGGCCAATTGGCCGCTGACCATTGATTTCTGAGCGGAATAACGCGCTCCCATGCCAGACGTATACCCGCCTAAAAGGCCGATGGCAATAAGGACAACTAGGACCAGCGGTGCCAGCCAGCGGGGAAAATTCTTCCTTCCGCTGGAATCGATCGAGTTTGGCTGGGTATCATCGGCTGTAGCCGTCGGTTGTGGTTCATGCAGGTCGGAATCAGACATGGGCGAGATTATACTCCAAGATAAAGGCGGGGATTACAGGTGGAAAAGTGTGCGGACTTCCGGCCAAATGAATGGCACGGCCGCAGCCGCGCCCAGCGGTAGCGCCAGCAGGCTTGAAAGCGGGCCTGAAAGCGGCAGCCACAAAGCCAGTCCATACGCCACCGCGCCCCCTACTCCGGCCGCCGCCAGTCCGCGTAGTAGCGTAGAGCCGAGTTTCACCGGTGCTGGCAGGAGGCGGTTCAGCCACACGAGCAGGATGGTTGCCTCGATGGTAAAAGCCATTTCGATCAACGCAATGCCCGGCGCGCCCCATTGTGGCCAGCGCAGGAGGATGGCTGCCCCGCCGCCGATAAAAAGCAAAGTGTTTATGAACGAGGCTGCCAGGGGGCGCACTGCATCTTTGCGGGCATAGAAGGCCCTCGCAGCCACTTCCAACACCGATTCTCCGGCTAGCGCCAACAGATATACCCGCACGGTCCAGGTGACCAGGGTTGTGCCGGTTTCATCCAATCCGAAGACCACCCTCACCAATGGATGGATCACTGCCGCCAGGATCGCCGTCACCGGCAGGCAAATGGCCACCAGCACACGCACGGCCCTTTCCACCGTGGAGCGGAAAGCCTCCCAGTCCTGACGGGCGGCATGCTCGGAAATGGTCGGCAGGAGGGCCGTCCCGATGGCTGTGCCGATCAAGGTTTCGGGGACTTGCATGATCATCCAGCCGATCGCCAGGGCAGAGATGGCCCCGGCACCGGGTAAACGGGAGGCTAGGTTATCCCGGGCGATGAAAGTAGCCTGGATAAAGAACATCGTAATGATGCGTGGTCCCACCAAACGGAGCACCTGGCGGACGCGCTCATCTTTCAGGCTGATCGAAGGGGTCCAATGGAAGTGGTATTTGACCAGGCCGGGGATCTGGATGGCTAAATGCAGGGCTGCTCCAATAATGACTCCATAAACCAATCCATGGACGCCTAATCCGTAAGCCGGCAGGGTGATCGGGCCAAAAGAGTAAGGTTTGGTCGGAGCGAGCACCAGTGCCCCAAATATTTGGCCAATGTTATAAAAGATAGGTGATAAGGCCGGAAATAGAAAATGCTGGTTGGCCTGCAGGCCCGACATCACAAGTCCGCTGACGGCGAAGATGAGGGTGGCGATGAGGTTCAACCGCATCAGGCTCGCCACTAAAGTGTGTTGTGCCGGCGTGAAACCGGGGACGATGCCGACTTGCGATTCCACGATGGCTGGCGCAAAAATGGCGATGACGGCTGCAAAAGCAACCGCAGCGAGGAAGAAGATATTGGCTACCCTGGAGAACACAGCCCACAGGTTTCGCTGTCCATCTTTGGTAAGCGTCTCACTTAGAACGGGGATAAGGGCCATTGCCAGCGTCCCGCCCGAGATCAACGCATAGAGCAAATCCGGCAGGTTATTGGCAGAGTTGAAAGCGTCAAATTGGGCCGATAACTGGAACTGGCGCGTGACAATGATCGAACGGATGAATGCGAGGGCCTTATCTACTCCAAATAAAAAGAAAAGGAGGAAGGAGGCGCGGGTGAGGAAAGTAAGTTTCTTCATTTCAAAGGCAGCCAGGCCAACACTTTTTGGATCATCACATCCCAGTAGCCCCAGGTATGGTCGCCGGGACCTTCTGCGTAAGTAAGATCCAACGACAGTGTGCGGACGTGATCGCGGAAGCGTAGGTTATCGGCATAAAGAAAGTCTTCGGTGCCGCAATACTGGAAAAGGCAGGGTTTGACCTTCGCCCGCGCGACTTGCTCCGCCAGCGTAAAAAGATCATGCTGGCTTCCGGGGACGGATTCGAGATCGCCGAATATATTCCGCATCGACTCCAACCAGGCTGGATTATCCGGATCGTCATGCTTCTTAACCACTTCGCGGATGTCTACCGCTCCGGATAGGCTGGCCGCCGCCGCATACAGGTCCGGGCGGGAAAGGGCCATTTTGAGAGCGCCGTATCCGCCCATGGAGAGGCCGGCCACAAAGGTATCCTCCCTTTCCTGCGAAAGCGGGAACATGTCCTGCAGCACAGCCGGGACCTCCTCCGTGAGAAAGGTGAAATACTTCCCGCCGTGGACCATGTCGGTATAAAAACTGTTGTGTGCCGCCGGCATGACCACCGCCAGGTTGAGCCCTTCGACGTAACGCTCGACCGAGGTCCAGCGCTGCCAGGCTGTCTGGTCATCGGAGTAGCCATGCAGGAGATAAAGGGTTCTAAGCAATGGCCTGGGTTGTTGCCGCTGCTCGGAGGCTTTCCGCTGGGGCAGGATCACGTTCAAGGTGGATCGCAATGTGAGAACATCGGAAAAAAAGTTGATCTGGCTGAGGATCATGTGGGCCCTTTCGGTTGGAGAAAAAATTCACCACTAGGAACACGAAGGAACGCTAAGGAATAGCTTTTTGACTTCCTTTGTGGCTCGCCGTGCCCTGTATATTACACATCAGGGGACAGCCTGGACTTCTACCCCCGCTCATTAAATCAGGAATAAACCTACCATTAATCAAGCACCCCAACTTCAACCTCGACAGCTGCGAGGAGTTCACCCGATTTTACCAGAGCTTTCATGGAATTGTGGTCTGGATACAGGGGCCGGTCGACCTCCAGGTGCGCCACGTGCCGGCGGATGACCTCCCGGGCCTTCTGCGTGCCTTTGCCGGGGTTGAACTTGCGGAAATCCAGCGCTTGCGCTGCTGCCATTAATTCGATACCGAGAATTCCATAAGCGTTGTCCAGGATCTGTCCGTTCTTGAGAGCGGTGTTCATGCCCATGGAGACGAAGTCTTCCTGGTCAGCCGCCGCCGGAATGGACTGGATGGAGGCCGGTGCGGAGAGGATGCGCTGCTCCACGATCAAGTGGTCGGCCGTGTATTGGGACAGCATCAGGCCGGAATAAAAGCCGGGGCTGTGTGCCAGGAAATCCGGCAGCCCCTGGCTGAGGGCCGGGTTGGTCAGCCGGTTCAGGCGGCGCTCGGAGAGCACGCACACCATCGTGATGGCTGTTCCGGCCATATCCATGGGCAGGGATACCGGCGTGCCCTGGAAGTTGGCCCCCGTCAGGGTCAGGTTGAGCTCCGGCACAAAGATTGGATTGTCGCCCACCCCGTTGAGCTCCGTCTCTACCTGCGAGCGGGCATAGGCAACTGCATCCCTGGCCGCGCCGATAACCTGTGGTGTGGAGCGCATCGAATACGCATCCTGCACCTTGGTTTTCATCTTCCCGGTGGTCAGGTCCGAACCCGCCAGGATCTTCATTATATTTTTCGCTGAAGTGATGGCGCCCTTAAAGCCGCGCAGCTCGTGCAACTTGGTATTGTAGGGTTTCAGGTTCCCCAGCAGGGCTTCGATGGACATGGCCGCCGCGATTTCGGCCTGCTTGAGGAAACGCTCCATGTCGTAAATATGCAAAGCCGACATGGCAGTGAGGAAATTGGAACCGTTGATGGCCGCCAGCCCATCGCGGGCCATTAATCCCGGCACGGGGATCCCCGCCAGGCGCATGGCCTCGGCCCCGGGCAGCCGCTCGCCTTCGAAAAAGGCTTCTCCCTCCCCCATCAAAAGCAGTGCCGCCTGCGCCATGGGTGCCAGGTCGCCCGATGCGCCGACGGAACCTTTCTGGCAGACCACCGGGGTGACACCCTTATTGAGCATCTCCACCATGGTGAGCGTGATCTCGGGTCGGCAGCCGGAGTTCCCATGTGCATGCACGTTGATGCGTCCCGCCAGCGCGGCACGGACGTGTTCCACCGGGGCCGGCTCGCCGATGCCCGCCGCGTGGTTGTAGATCAGGTATTTCTGGAACTCTTTGATCTGCTTTTCATCGAGGACTTTCTCCGAAAACTCGCCGATGCCGGTATTGGTGCCGTACATGATCTCTTTGGCCGCCAGTTTCTGCTCCACCATGGCCCGGCAGACCTTGATGCGCTCCAGCGCAGCCGGGTCGAGCGCCACTTTTTCGCCTTTGCGGGCAATGGCAGACGAGTTTTTCGATGGTGAGAGCAGAGCCATCAAGGATTATGGTCATGGAGTCTCCTTCACGGGGTTGTAAGACAATTGTACTCCAATGCGTCGGAACATTGGATGATTGAAAACACTACAGGTCGCAGGTGAATAAAATCTCATCTTCTCTCGGATATAATCAGCCCAGGTTGTATTTGAGGTTTTTAAATGTTCTGGTGTATAGATCCAAAAGGAGCAGTTATTAATCATCCAGGTTCCTGAGCGGAGGCTCTAATGCGGAGGCGCATGCTTGCATCGTGATGAAGAGTTCGCAACAGGGCATCCATTTCGTGAAATGTTATCGCGAAACCGCGCGGATAATTAAGGTTTAATGGAGCAGTAAGATGTGGATTCCTGAAAAATACTCTGGCTGGACACAAACCATCCTCCATAATTTGGAATCAGCCGGCTCCGTGGGTTCACGCGCAGCCGATTACATCTTCAAGAACAGCGTCAATATCGTCACCATCAACAATACTGCCACCAATATGTGGTGGCGGCCGAAATTTGGGGTTAAGGGCCTGCAAATCCGCAACACTTTATATGTTTCCAAGTTCATTGCCGACAAAGAAGCCAATGACCCCTGGGCGCTGATGCTTTTTGTGCACGAAACCCGCCATCTTGAACAAGGCTTTCGGACGGCTTTTTCTGTTTACGGTGAATTGGAAGCCTGGCAAGTAGGCTATAACTTTTATAAAACCTTGCCGGACCACGGCTATATCAGTCAGTTTGTCGAAGAGCTCTTGAAAATCCCCCTGAGCCACGACAAAGGCGCGTTGTGCGAAGCGAAAAACCTGATCAACCTGGATCAAAATGGGGGCATGAGTTTTATGTATGAGGCTAAATCCGTCATAAAGAAAGAAAGATCCTTTAATGATGTCTATTGGATCAATGCGTTGCCCCTGAACCCATTGTTTTCTAAAAAAGAATCCGCCCTCCAGCCTCGGATATAATCAGCCCATGTTTGAATACGAAGTCCTTGCCAGCCAGGGCCGCGCCCGCGCGGGGGTCTTCCATACACCCCATGGTGACCTCGAAACACCGGTCTTTGCGCCTGTAGGAACTCAGGCCACGGTCAAGACGCTCACGCCTGCCCAACTGGACGAACTGGGTGCTTCGCTGGTGCTGGCCAATACCTACCACCTCTACCTGCGTCCCGGCGACGAGCTGGTGGCGGGATTGGGCGGGCTGCATACCTTCATGCAGTGGCCGCATCCCCTCCTGACCGACTCGGGCGGATTCCAGGTCTTCTCCTTGGCCGAGACCCGCAAGATCGACGACGACGGGGTCACCTTCAAGAGTCATATCGACGGGTCCACCCACCGCTTTACCCCTGAAAAATCCATCGCCATCCAGGAAAATCTGGGGGCTGATATCATCATGGCCTTCGACGAGTGCTCCGACCCCAACGATCACACATACAGTAAACTCGCCATGGAGCGGACTCATCGCTGGGCTGAGCGCTGCCTGTCCGCCCGGAAACGGGAAGACCAGGCCCTTTTTGGCATCATCCAGGGCGGCGTCAACCCGGACCTGCGTGCGCAATCTGCGCGGTTCATCGCTAACCTGCCTTTCCCCGGCATCGCCGTGGGTGGGCTTTCGGTCGGCGAGACCAAGTCCGAAATGCACGCCATGCTGGACGTGGTCACGCCCCTCCTGCCGGAGAACAAACCCCGCTACCTGATGGGGGTAGGCACCCCCGAGGACTTGATCGACGGGATCTCCCGCGGAATCGATATCTTCGACTGTGTCCTGCCGACTCGCCTGGCCCGCCATAATGCCGCTTTCTCTCCCGAGGGCCGGCTGAATTTAATGAATGCAACCTTCGCCAGCGATAACCGCCCCATCGACGCGGCCTGCCAGTGCTATACTTGTCAGACTTTCACTCGTGCCTACTTGCGTCACTTGATCGTGGCTAAAGAGTTACTGGCAGGTACGCTATTATCAATCCATAATTTGCATGCACTGATACAACTCGTTAAAGACATCCGTATTTCCATCTTGGATGAAAAATTTGAGAGTAAAATCCCTGGCTGGATGGAAACTTGGCAAGGCAATGCCGAACGGTCCACGCAAGCACATGAATGAACACATCGCCGACTTCGTATCAATCACATTAAATATTTTTGTATCAAGGAGATATTATGACAATTTTCCAATCTTTCCTCCTCGGTATCGTGCAGGGGCTGACTGAATTTATCCCGGTTTCTTCGACAGCTCATTTGCTCATCGGCCAACGATTACTCGGCATCCCGGCCAATGATGCCATGTTCTCCTTTCTTGTACTGGTTCAACTCGGGACGATCCTATCCCTGATCGTTTTCTTCTGGAAAGACCTGTGGAAGATCCTCAAAGCCACCCTTTCCAGCCTTAAACAGCTTGTGAAACGAGACGCGAAAAATCTTGATATGGATGCTCGCCTTGGCTGGTTTATCCTCATCGCCACCATCCCCGCCTTGATCTTCGGCTACCTGCTCAAATCGGCAGTGGAGGCCTTGTTTAAGACGCCCCTGCTCGAAGCCGCCATCCGCCTGCTCATTACCGCCCTCATCCTCTATTTTGCTGAATGGCTTGGCAAACGCAACCGCAGTCTCGAAAAAATGAACTGGCTGGACGCCCTCCTCATTGGCTTTGCCCAGGTGATCGCTGTCTTCCCCGGCGCTTCCCGCTCCGGCACTACCATCGGCGCTGGCATGGCTCGCGGTCTCGATCGCCCATCGGCGGCCCGTTTTGCCTTCCTGATGTCCGTCCCGGTTATGCTGGCAGCAGGCGGCTACCAGTCCCTGGACCTGCTTAAAATGAACGGCTTGGCGGCCTTTCTTCCCTTGCTGGCGGTCGGTTTCATCACCGCCGCGGTGGTCGGTTGGCTGGCAGTCAAGTGGCTGCTTTCTTATTTGAATAAGCACTCGCTCAATGTTTTTGCAGCTTATTGTGGCGTGGTTGGGTTGACCTGTCTGGTTCTCTCTTTTCTGTAGAGGCTGCCCATGCCGGATTTTCAAACCCGTCTCCCCGCGATGATATCCTTGCTCAAACGGCTGGTCGAGAGTGAATCCCCCTCCCACGACAAGGCCGCCGTGGACAGGCTCGGCACGCTGGTGAAGGAGGAATGTCTGCGTCTGGGTGGAGACATAAAGGTGCACCCACAGGTTGGGGTGGGCGATTTGATCGAGGCAAAATTCGAGGCTGGCCGCCATCCCTTCCTTCACCCTCCTTATGGAGACACGTCCCCTCTGGGGGAGATGGGAGTTCTGCTGCTTTCCCACATGGACACGGTCTATCCCGTGGGAACGCTGGCAAAAATGCCTTTTTACGAGCAGGCTGGCAAGCTCTACGGACCCGGAACGATGGATATGAAGGGCGGTATCGTCGTAGCCCTGGCAGCCATCTCCGCCGCCCTGGAAAGCGGGAAACTGCATCGTCCGATCACCGCTCTGTTCACCTCGGACGAAGAGACCGGCAGTGCCGGCTCGCGGCCGCTGATCGAAGCGCTTGCCCGGGAAGCCGCCCTGGTGTTGGTGCTCGAACCCGGCCTGCCGGATGGATCCGTCAAAACCTGGCGCAAAGGTGTGGGTGATTTCACGGTTACCGTGCACGGATGCGCTGCCCACGCCGGTGGCGACCACGAGAAGGGCCGCAACGCCATCGAGGAGATGGCTCACCAGGTGCTCGCCATCCAGAAGATGACCGATTATTCCAGGGGCACCACCCTCAACGTAGGCGTGATCCACGGAGGGACGGTGATAAACGTGGTCCCGGCCGAGGCCGTCATCCAGGTGGATCTGCGGGTGATGCAACCCGGCGAGGCCGAACGTATCCTGGCTGCTTTGAAAGCCCTCAAACCGGTTCTGGCCGGAACCAGCCTCGCGGTGAGCGGCGAACTCAACCGCCCCCCCATGCCCTTCGATGAGACGATGAAGGCTACCTTCGAAAAGGCAAAGGCCATAGCAGCAAAATCCGGCCTGGAGATCAAGGCCGGCGGCACCGGCGGTGCCTCCGACGCCAATTTCGTGGCTCCACTGGGCATTCCCGTGCTGGATGGGTTGGGCCCGGCCGGGGATGGGGAACACTCGGAGAGAGAATTCATTTTTAAGGATAGCCTTGTCGAGCGGGCGCGTCTGCTGGAAGCGCTCCTGTGCGAATGGTAAAGGTTGTTCATATCGAACTCCTTCCCTGGTCCGGCTTTTTCCCTCCACCTGACAGAGTGGCAGGGGCTGAGGCGGAAACCTGCCAGAACAAACCTGATCCCGGTAAATGAAAAAAACTACCTTTTATTTCCTTTTAGGCTTCCTCCTTCTCAGCGGCTGTGGTTCTGGCACGCCGGCTGCCACTCCCCCAACGATCACCGTTCAATATACCGCCGCTGCCCAGCCCTTGCTGGCCAAACTGGTCGGCTGTGCCGGCAGGAATGTGGTTAATTCCGAACTCCGTTCCGCCGATACTCTGGACGTGCATCAAGCCGATTTGGCTATACGATACGGGCAAACTCCCGATCTGACCTCCCCCATTTTTCAGATCGGTACAGACGAAATAATCGTCATTGCCAGCCGCCAAAACCCGGTCGTAAAGCTGAGCCTGCAGCAGGTGCGAGGGTTGTTTGGCGGGCAGATCCAGAACTGGAAAGACGTGGGCGGCAGCGCCGCACCTGTCCAGGTGTGGGTCTTCGCCCTCGGCGAAGATGTACAGCAGATCTTCGATAAAGACGGCATGGGCAGCAGCCCGGTCACCTCCAACGCCCGCCTGGCCTCCGGTCCCGACGAGATGGCCCGGTCTATTGCGCAGGATGTCAATGCAGTCGGGATCCTGACCAAAAGCTGGAACGCCGAAAGTGTATCGGAGCTGTTTACCGTCGCAAAAGTGCCCCTGTTGGCTTCCACCCCCTCCGAGCCGCAGGGAACCGTGCTCCAAATCCTGAATTGTCTGCAAAAGTGAGGTTATATGCTCGAAGCGATCATCTTCATTCTTGGTTCCGCCATCATCATTTGGGTCTCCCTATCCTCGTTGCGCCAACCCGGTTCGCACGGTTTTTACCGCTTCTTCGCCTGGGAGATCATCCTGGGGATGTTCGCTCTGGCCGTGCGAGGCTGGTTTGCTGATCCCTTTGCCTGGCATCAAATCATCTCTTGGATTCTGCTGGTGGTCTGCCTTATCCCTATTATTTATGGCGTCATTCTTCTGCGATCGGTCGGAAAGCCGACCGATGAACTCGAAGCGACCACCCACCTGGTGACAAAGGGGATTTACCGGTTGATTCGTCACCCGCTCTATGCTTCCTTGCTTTTCCTGGCATGGGGCATCTTTTTCAAATCCCCCTCGCTGCTGGACGGGTGCATGGCTGCCGTGGCGACGGCGTTTTTGTATGCCACCGCCCGCGCAGACGAAGCCGAATGCATGCTCAAGTTTGGGGAGGAGTACGGGGGCTACATGAAGAAGACGAAGATGTTCATCCCGTATTTACTTTAGGCACAAGGGTAAACAAAGTAGTAACGACTTTAGTCGTTACTGCATTGTGAACTCGTAGAAACGACTTCAGTCGTTCTTCCATTGTGCACTCGTAGTAACGACTTTAGTCGTTCTTCCATTGTGCACTTGTAGTAACGACTTCAGTCGTCCTTCCATTGTGCACTCGTAGTAACGACTTTAGTAGCTGTGTTGCAAAGATAATAGCGACAATCAAACGTGTATGTTGTAAATCAGTCCTTTAACAATCGGTTCACGGTAACGACGAGAAAGCTTGCGAGAACGGATCTCATCGCCGAACTTGCGTTTGATCACCGAGTTCACTGTCTCCACTTTCCAGCGCTGTCCGAAAAAGCCATCCAACTTGGCCGCCGAAACTAATTCCATCCGCTCGATCCTCTCAGGCAGTTTCAGGATGCCTCCCCGTCGAATAGGTGGGATCAGATCTCCTGTGCGGACGGTGCTGGCATCAAAACCACTATCGGCCAAGACCATCCACTGGCCTCGAAGCCCATAGCGCCTGGCCTTTCGCCGCAAAGGTTCCAAAAAGCCTGTATCGGCTCCTGGTCCTTGTCCGCTCAGGCTTGCCAGGATCAACTGGCTCTCGACCCCAACCGCATAGCCGCCTTTGTAAAAATGATCGTACTTGCGACCACAGCGAGCCAAATAGTGCATGGATGCTTGCGTAAGGGAATAGCCGGTCGTGTCAAAGGCGATCCCAAGCTCACTCGGCTGGAGTTCATCAAGCAAATTCCGTTGAAGCTTTTCCAACAGCTTCACTCGCAGGCGCTTGAAAGTCCGGTTGAGGGTGGAGTGGTCTGGAATTTCCTTCAAGCCCAACTCTTTCACGACGGCATCGGAGGCCAGCAGCCACTCTTCCATGTCACGATAGCTTTTGCGGACGTAAAACATCAAGAGCACACAAGCCAGAAGCTGTGGTTGAGTGAAGCGGTGTGGACTTTTAAGGTGCGAGTAAGGCGCAACCACGCGCCGACAAAGACGGTAGGCGATCCGGGCGACAACAACATACCTGCTCTCTCGTTTCTGCATGCTCCTTTTTTACTACCGTGTGCCGATGTTTGCAACAGAGCAACTTAAGTCGTTACTCCCCGTAATTGTTCAGGCAGCCGGGGGCTTCGCGCCCCTTTTGTACTTTTCAGGGATGGGTTAGTCCCCCGCGGCCATCGTGAAAAGGCTATTCATGATTAAAAATCCAATACTGTCGGGGAGTTAGTCAATTTCTTGAACCGTCTTCGCATTATAGCTCTGGACGGCGAGTATGCCACTCCGTCGCCCGTTCATAAGCCTGGGCGCCTTGCAATAGTTTGGCTTCCCTCCAATGTCCTGAGACCACTTGCAGGCCGATAGGCAGGCCTTCTTCAGTAAAACCGCACGGCATGGAAAGAGCCGGCAGGCCGGTCAGGTTGAACGGCGCGGTGAAGCGGGTCAACCGGCGGGCGGCTTCGATGGCGGCAGTGCCTTCGATAGCTGGTGCCGGGATGGGGGTGGTAGGCAGCAGCAAGAGGTCGTATTTCTCAAAGAACAGCTCGAAGCGGCGGCGTGATTCCACCTGCACCCGCCGGGCCAGCGAATATTCCGTGGAAGTCAGTCCGGCGCCAATTCGCAGTCGTTCAAGCACGTCTGCGCCAAACTTCTCCGGCTGGGTGGACAGGCGCTCGCGGTGAAAGGCCGCCCCGTCTGCCTGGGTCATCTGCCCGTTGGCAAGGGCCGCTTCGGCCAGCCAGTCCAGGTCCACTTTTTCGACCGTCGCGCCGAGCTCTCTGAAAACACCTGCCGCGGCCTCGACAGCTTCTAGCACCTGTCCATCCGCCACTCCAACGTATTTGCCGTCTGCCACGGCCATGCGCCAGCCTTTGACGTTCTCATCCAAATGGAGTAGATAATCCTCTGTGGGGACATTTACCGAGGAGGGATCGTGTGGTTCGAAACCGGCCATGACGGTCAGCATCAGGGCAGCATCCCGGACCGTGTATGCGAGCGGACCGGCATGGTCAAGGTTCCACGAGAGCGGCACCACCCCGCCTGTGCTCACCCGCCCGTAGGTGGGTTTAAGTCCTACTACGCCGCATAACGAGGCCGGGATGCGGATGGAGCCGCCTGTGTCAGTTCCAATCGCGCCCAGGCACATGCCCGCGGCCACCGCCGCCGCCGATCCGCTGGATGAGCCGCCGCTGATGCGTCTGGTATCCCACGGGTTCCTGACCGCCCCGAAATGCGGGTTCACCCCGGTCACACCCAGGGCAATTTCGTGTGTATTGGTCTTCCCCAGGATGACTGCTCCGGCAAGTTTTAAGCTCAACACCGCCGGGGCGTCTTCGCCGGGAAGGATCTTGTCGAAGAACTTCGACCCGGCTGTGGTGCGGACACCTGCCACGTCGTACAGGTCCTTGATCCCCACTGGGATACCGAGCAGGGCAATATCCTTCAGATTGGAGGGCCGTCTCTCCAGCAGGCTCTCCGCTGCCATGGCCTCCTGGACCGCCAGTTCGGGCGTAGGCGTGATGAAAGCGTTGAGCTCCGGGTTAAGCCGCTCGATCTGGCGCAGGCAGGCTTCGGTCAGTTCCAATGGGCGCAGGTCACCCTTGCGCATGGACTCAAGGGCAGAGCTAATGGTCAGGCTGGAAAGGTCGATGGACATGGAGTTTAGTTTTTCTCTTCGAATTACCCGTATTGCCGGATGAATTCTTCGGCCTTCGTCACCAGGTCCGCGCTGCCGGCGAAGAATGGCGTGCGCTGGTGCAGAGTTTGTGGTTGAATATCGAGGATATCACCCGCTCCATCGGAGGCCCTCCCGCCGGCTTGCTCGGCCAGGAAACCCAGGGGGATGGCCTCATACAAGAGGCGCAGCTTTCCATGCGGCTTGGCCGGGTCGTGGGTATCGGCCGGATAATAGAACACGCCTCCTGCCAGCAAATTCCGGTGGAAATCGGCCACCAGCGAACCTACATAGCGGGCCGAGAGTTTCAACGAACCCTTATCCGTGCCCTGCAGGTAAGCAGTATAGGCTTTAACACCCTGGCTCCAATATTTCTCGTTACCCTGGTTGGTGCTGTAGTATTGCGGCGGGTCCGGCATGCGGATGGACGGATGGGATAGCAGGAATTCCCCTACGGAAGGGTCGAGCGTGAAGCCGTTCACACCATGGCCGGTGCTGTAGACCAGCATGGTGCTCGTTCCGTAGAGTAGATAGCCCGCCGCCACCAGTTGCCGCCCCTGCTGCAGGCAATCCTCCAGAGAACCTCGCCCGGGGCTGGTCTTCCGGAAAATGGAAAAGATCGAGCCCAGGCAGATATTGAAATCGATGTTGGACGAGCCATCCAGGGGATCGTACAGCAGGACATATTTCCCGGCGGGATATTTATCGGGGATGGGGAGAATGTGCTCGTGTTCCTCCGACGCCATCACCGCCACCCGGCCGGTATGGTCGTTTAGCCGGAAGAAGGTCTCATCCGCCAGTTTGTCCAACTTCTGCACTTGTTCACCCTGTATGTTGGTGGACCCCGTCCGCCCCAGGATCTCTACCAGCCCGGCCCGGTTGGTCTTGCTGGCGATGACCTTGCCGACCAGGGCAATGTCATAGAGCAGGTTGGTCAGGACGCCGGTGGCCTCCGGGTGGGTGCTTTGCTCCTCCAGGATATGCCGCTCGATGGTGATGATTTGTTCTCGCTGGTCTATTTCATCAGCCATAATTGACCTCCTATGTAGCTGGTCGAAAATACTTAGAAAAAAATCCTTGCTCAAGCCGCCGTCCTCGGCGGCGAGGACACCGCCGAGAGCACAACTGATTAAAATTTTTTTTGAACAACCACTTAAATACACCAATGCAAATGCTAAGAATAAATTTAGATGCCTATACACATTATATATTTTTCCCTGTAGGGGCTGTTCGCCTGCGTATGTGGTGCGGCACAGGCGAGAACCGCCCCTATGATTAAAACAATCCTACCACCTTCCCGCTGGCCAGGTCCAGGTCCACGTCGTAGAAGGCCGGCCGGGTGGGCAGGCCCGGCATGGTGCTCATCTTTCCCACCAGTGGGTAGATAAATCCCGCCCCCACCGAAGCCCGCACGTCCCGGATGGGGATGCGGAAACCTGTCGGAGCACCTTTGATGGTCGGGTCATGCGTGAACGACAGGTGCGTCTTGGCCATGCAGATGGGCAGGGCGTCGAAACCCAGTTGGGAATATAGTTTGATCTGTGCTTCTGCCTCCGGCTCGTAATCCACGCCGTCGGCGCCATAGATCTCTGTGCAAATGACCTCGATCTTTTCCTTGATCGACAGCTCCAATGGATAGAGGTAACGGAAATGCTCGGGTTTTTCAGCCGCCCGCATAACCGCTTCGGCCAGCTCTACAGCCCCCGCCCCGCCGTCCATCCAATGTGTGCTGACGACCGCCTCCATGGCGCCCATTTTCAAGGCGGCCCCGCGGATCAACTCCACTTCCGCGGGCGTGTCGGTGGAGAAATTATTGATCGCCACCACCACGTTGACCCCATACTTGAGCGCATTCTGGATATGCCGTTCCAGGTTGGGCAGGCCCTGCCGCAGCAGTTCCAGGTTCTCGGAGAGGTATTCGGGAGCCAGGGGTTTGCCGGCCACCACTTTCGGTCCCCCTCCGTGCATCTTCAAGGCCCGCACCGTTGCCACCAATACCACCACCTGCGGCACCAGCCCGGAATAGCGGCATTTGATGTCGAAGAACTTCTCCATGCCGATATCCGCCCCAAAGCCGGATTCGGTGATGACGTAATCGGCCAGTTTCAAGGCCATGCGGTCGGCCAGGATGGAGGATTGTCCTGGGGCAATATTGGCAAACGGGCCGGCATGGACGAAGACCGGCGTGCCCTCCAGCGTCTGCATCAGGTTGGGTTTGATGGCGTCCTTCATCAGCACCATCAGTGCCCCCGCCGCCCCTATGTCCTCGGCGGTGATGGGCTCCCCTTGATGGTTCGTCCCGATGACCATTTTCCCCAGGCGGGCGCGCATATCTTCCAGGCTGCTCGTCAGTGCCAGGATGGCCATGATCTCGCTGGCCACGGTGATGTCGAAACCGGTCCGGCGGGTCTGGCCTTTTTCCTCCGGGCCGAGGCCCACTTCGATCTCCCGCAGCATGCGGTCGTTGGTATCGATGACGCGCCGCCAGGTGATTGAAGCCGGGTCGATGTCCAGGCGGGCGAAGCGGGACCGTTCCGCCGGCGTCAGCTCCGAAGGGTCGGTCTTGTTTATGCCGAGTTTTTCCAGCCGCCGGTGCATGGCCGGGGAAAAGGTGCGCCGCCCTTCCCGGTCCGGCGGGCACAGGGCATTGAAGAGCTTCTCATCATCCTGCCCGCACTCGTGGAACATGCGCGCGTCGATGGCCGCCGCCAGTAGATTGTTGGCCGCCGTAATGGCATGGTTGTCGCCGGTCAGGTGCAGGTTGAATTCGTCCATCGGCACCACCTGCGAATAGCCGCCCCCGGCCGCCCCGCCCTTGATCCCAAAAGTCGGCCCCTGCGAAGGCTGGCGGATGCAGGTAAACACACGCTTGCCAAATGCCACGCCCAGGGCCTGGCTGAGTCCCACCGTGGTGGTGGTCTTGCCCTCCCCCAGCGGCGTCGGCGTGATGGCAGTCACGTCGATGTATTTGCCGTTCGGTTTATCCTTCAGCCGTTCCAGGATCTCCAGCTTGACCTTGGCCTTGTAAGGTCCGTAGAATTCGATCTCCTCAGGCAGGATGCCGCATTCCTCCGCCACGTTAAGGATAGGCTTGAGCGTGGCCTCCTGGGCGATGTCGATATCGCTCGGCACCGGTCGGCGGATTTTGAGTGGCGTGGGGAAAAAGGAACGGATCATGGTACCTCCTGGGTGGAATGACCTTCAATTGTCTTACAACTCAATTGTCTAACATCTTGGCTTTTTTTACAAGGGGAAAAGAGGATAATGGCACGGCTTTCCTATCTTCGGGGGCAGGGGGTGGGGCAGCCACAGCCTCGGGGTTCTGGGAGAGCCCTGAGGAAAATGGGGAATAGCCCGCCAATGTCAGCGAATGCATCAATCATCTTCTTTCCGTCGTATCCGACTGCCCTGAAGATTCATGTCAGGCTCGTAGTGAAGTTCTTTCCATCCTACCTGAAGGCGTCATTATCCTGCCGCGAGTTAGGAATTAAGGAATATTGACTTTTATACCAAATAACGATATAAAAGGGTATATCTGTCAAATTTCCCCTCGCCTACAACATAGACCTCCAATCCTACTGCGAAAAAAGGATTTTTCCATGGATATTGAGTTAACGCATGAAAAGGGCCGGGTCCTGGTCACTGTTTTCCATATTACCGGAGCCATTGATTCTTCCAACTATCAGGAACTCGACCAGATCGCCACCCGCACGATCGATGCAGGCACGCGCTTCGTCCTGGTGGACCTGTCCAAGGTGCATTTCATGAGCAGCGCCGCCTTGCGCTCGCTGCAAAAGATGGACAAAAAATTGAACGCCCTCTCGGACGGTCTCGACACGGGCCAGCTGCAGAAGGGCATATTGGATGGGACTTACAAATCCCCCTATATCAAGCTGCTCAACCCCTCCGCCCCGACTTTGCTGACCCTGAAAACTGCCGGCTGGGACATGATTTTCGATATTTTCAAGGATATGAAAATGGCGGTGGCATCGTTCTGAGTAACGTTGATGAATAGTGAGGGGAAATTTGCATAACCCGCCGGTCAAACGCCGGAAGGATATACGAATGAAACATTTAAAGATTCTCTCATCCCTCCTGCTCATCGCTTTCGTCGTGGCTGCCTGCTCCCTCTCCACCCCCACAGCCACAGTGGATGAAAAGGCCCGGGTCACCGCAGTGGTGGAAGGCTTCGGAAAGAAACTCGCCTCGGTCTCGCTCCTGGCCCCCACTGCCGCCGCAGACATTCGCGCCCAATACGCCGATTATGTCGCCCCTGCATTACTGGACCAGTGGGCTGGCAACCCTGCCATGGCCCCCGGCCGCCTGACCTCCAGCCCCTGGCCGGATAGGATTGAGATCATTTCCATCACCAGGGTATCCACTGGTGAATACGCCGTCACCGGCAGCATCGTCGAGGTCACCAGTGTGGAAGTCAATACCGGCGGGGCCGCCGCCGAGATCCCCCTCCAGCTCACCCTTCAAAAGGACGATCAGGACCGTTGGTGGATCACAGACCTCGAGCAAGGTTAGACCTTGCAGGCTGCCGCGATGCCCGCAACCTCCACAAGCCCCCTTCCAAGCGGATGTCAAGGAATAAAAGGAGTAAACCATGCCTGCAAATCCAAGAAGAGTTACAGTTCGTGGCAGTGAGCGTAACCCCCTTCACAATGCAGTTGCCGTTGGTCCGGTTCCTAAAGAAGAGCGTTTTGAAGTGACCGTGCGAGTCCGCCGTAAAACGCCCCTCCAGGGTTCCGCGGCAGACGGCTTTCAAATGGATCAACTGCCTGAAAAGCGCCGTTACATGACCCGGGACCAGTATGCATCTGCACATGGCTCCGATCCGGCCGACCTGGCCAAAGTCGAGGCGTTCGCGCAGGCACAAGGCCTGGTAGTGGTTGAAACCAGCGCGGCCCGCCGCAGCGTTTTCCTGGCGGGCACGGCAGCCGGCTTTGCCGCCGCGTTCGGAACGAAGATCGAAAATTACGAACACGACGGCGGTACCTACCGCGGCCGGACCGGTCCATTGACGATCCCGGCGGACTTGAAAGATATCATCGAGGGCGTCTTCGGGATCGATGACCGCCCGGTCGCCAAACCGCATTTCCAGCGCTATTGGCCCGACCCCGGTATCGGCATCCAGGCTCTGGCCGCATCCACCTCCTACACTCCGCCGCAGCTGGCGAGTCTCTATAAATTCCCGACCGGCTTGGACGGAACAGGCCAGTGCATCGGCCTGATCGAGCTCGGCGGCGGGTATCGCAAGGCCGATATCACGGCTTATTTTAAAAAACTCGGGCTGCCGCTGCCGAATGTAAAGACGGTCCGGGTGGATGGTGGGAAGAACAGCCCTTCGACCCCCAATGGCCCCGATGGAGAAGTGATGCTCGATATCGAGGTGGCTGCCGGGATTGCGCCGAAGGCGCACATCGCCGTCTACTTCGCCCCCAATACCGATAAAGGCTTCCTGGACGCCATCACGATGGCCATCCATGACAAAACCAACAAACCCTCGGTGATCTCGATCAGTTGGGGTGGTCCGGAAGATAGCTGGACCCACCAATCCCTGACCTCTTACGATCAATCCTTTCAAACGGCAGCAGCTTTAGGGGTTACGGTCTTCTGTGCTGCCGGCGACAGCGGCTCGGGGGATGGAGAGACGGACGGAAAGGCTCATGTGGACTTTCCCGCCTCCAGCCCGGCGGTAGCCGGGTGCGGGGGCACCAAACTCACGGCTTCCGGGAACAAGATCTCTAGCGAACGGGTTTGGAATGAGGGGGCTGCCAGCGCCACCGGTGGTGGGGTGAGTGATTTCTTTCCTCTGCCCGCTTTCCAGGGCAAGGCCGGCGTGCCGGCCTCGGCCAACAAGCCTGTCCACAAAGGTCGCGGTGTCCCCGACGTCGCCGGAGATGCAGACCCGGCCACAGGCTATGTCGTCCGCGTGGATGGGCAGGAACTTGTATTTGGCGGTACCAGCGCGGTGGCGCCGCTCTGGGCCGGTCTGATCGCCCTGGTCAACCAAAAGCTGGGCCATCCGGTCGGTTTCCTCAACCCGCTCTCCTATGGTTCTCTCGCCAAATCGGGTTCCTTCCAGGATATCACCTCTGGCAATAATGGAGCCTATCAAGCCAAAGCCGGCTGGGATCCCTGCACAGGTTGGGGTTCGCCAAACGGCCTGAAGCTCCTCCATGCTCTCGGGGGGTAACCCTCCAGACCACTGCTGGAGACATAATCTTCGATACCTTCAGGACAGGCGGTAGGCCATGTGAACCCGTAGTAACGACTTTAGTCGTTCTTCCTTGGTGAACCCGTAGTAACGACTTCAGTCGTTCCTAGACATAATTGGTCAGGCAGCCAGTGGCTTCGCGCGTATCACCCTCCCTGTCCATCTTGTACTTTTAAAATGTGCGTTAGCCCCCCGCGACTACCATGAAAAGGCATCTCTTGATTAAAATCCAAAACTGTCGGGTAGTGAGTTTCACCTCTACATTAAACCAAAAGTAAAACCGCCCCCACCACCATCAGCACACAGGCGAGCAGCAACACCCCCACCAGCCCGGCGATCAATCTCTTGGGGACCTTCTTCTTCATTACAGGAGCCGCTGCATACTGGACCGCCGGGGTCGCCGGGTGCTGCGCCGGCGGCAGGATCGGCTGCGCTGCAAATATCTCATGGGCGATCATCTCAACCACGTCTGCCTTGGAGACCGTCTTCAGCCGAAAGTTTCCATTCAACCATGAGAAGACCAGGTTCGTCCCCCTCAAACTAAAACCGATGTGCTCTGCTTCCGTTTCCGGGAGTTCATCGCTCTCCCCGCTTGACCGGCGGATGGTCAGCCAAAAGATCTTTCCTGGGACAACAAATCCCTCCAGCATCTTCCGCATGGGCTCCGCCAGGGAATACTCATCCTGCTTGGATTGGGTACACAATCCCAGTCGGACCAGGCTGTTCAGCACATGCTGGACGCTTTCCAGGTTCCAATCCAATGCCGGGATTACCGCCAGGAGGGGCACCGAAAAATATCTTGGCAGTTCATCCGGGCCTTGGGTCCCTTGCAGGGAACCGAGAACACTGGCTGCATCCCATGCCTGTGGCGTGGAAACATGCCCCCCGGACTCTTCTGCGGCATTAAACGGACTTTGCTTGTCCATCAGGACAGACAGAACCACCGCCTGCGGCGGGGTCAATCCAATCTCCAATGCTGGAGTGGATGCCTCTCCCTCCTGCAGGACAGGGGCTAGTTCCGCTTCCAGGTCCTGCCGTGTGAAGGGGCTTTGCAGGAGCAGCCGGCCCGACTCGGCCTCCCCGGCCCAGGTGGGGACCCAGGCAGCTGAGTCGTCCCCCATGATATGAGCATACAGGCTGAAGCTGCTGATTTCCCCGGCCTCCGCCCAGCTCAAATCCACCATCACCTCCGTCTTTCCCAGGGCGGACAGGAAGTCCCCGAACGGTTCTTTCACCTGTTGGTTGGGGTCCAGCAGGCCGGCCTGGATGAGCTGTTTGTCCATCTCAGGGTCCGTCGGGCCCTCCGGCGGTAAAGGCGAGAGGGCTTTCCGTGGGCCGGGAGTGTGGCCGCCCAGGGCTGCCAACTGTTCAGGGGTCAGTTCTAGTCGGATCGGGTTCATGCCCACTTTGCCTCATCAAAATTCATTCCGGATATATTCCTGGATGCTCTTGATCTCGCGGTTGATATCCTTGACCTGGTTTCGTAGGTCATCCCGTTGCCCTTTCAGTTTGTCGATCAGGTTCTTCAGGTCGACCACGGTTTTTCCATCCTGGGAAGTATCGTGTTTTTGGTAGGCTGCATTCGAGACCTTGTCGCCGAGCGCTTTCTTCCCGATCTCGAGGGCAATGTTGGGAGCTTCCGCCGTGCCTCCGTGAGACCGCATCGAAGAGGATCTGGCCGGTTTCCAGCCCGCCCTTCATGATCACCTTGAGGATATTGTTCTTATACAGGCGCGTCAATCGAATGATCTCATCGTTGGTGGACTGGATCTTGTCCTGGATCCCGGTCCGCTGACCGATCAGGTCGTTGATCTTCAGCTCCCACGGCTTCTTTAACGAGGGATCCAGCTTGCCGGGCTTGGGGGCGGAAGGGTGGATAGAGTGTTGCCGGAGCGGGTGCGTGGATGGACGGGAGCTGCCGGAACCTGCATCGGCGGCACGGCCGCCGCCACTGCGGCCGGAGCCGCCGTGATGGCCTTGATGAGCGGGATCCCCAGCCCCAGCAGGCCTCCCAATCCGGCCACCCCGCCCAACCCGATCAGCCCGATCCCCAATCCGGTGATGAGGTCCGCCAATCCCGGACTTGCTGGTTCGCCAGGAACTGGTTCGGCGGGAGCCGGTTCGCCAGGAACTGGTCCGCCGGGAGCCGGTTCGCCGGTGACCGGCGGGGCCACGTAGGCAGCGATCTCGAAGGTCTGTGAATGGGCCTGGTGGCCCAGGCAGGTCCACTGCAGCTCCACCGTGGTCCGGTTGCCGTCCCACACCGCCGAGGTCGTCTCCTGGCCGTTAATGAACCAGCGCTCCTGGAGGATGCCCACCTCCGTCCCTTCCTGGTCCGTGTACGAAGCTCCCGGCGAGATCACATCCCCCGGCACCAGCGGGTCCAGTCCGTAGACACTGGCAGTGCAGTCGCTGGCATCCGGCGGCTTCTCTCACAAAATTGATCAAGAATCCGGCCGGATCCTCGGTATGCCAGACGGTATCGCTGTTGTCATAATACATATCCCTGGCAACTGTCCCTGTGAAAAAGAGGTCCACTTTGGCATCTGCCAGGGAGAATTTGGCCGCCGGATCCTCGTACCAACTCTTGAAGGTTCCATAGTAATGAAGATCCTCGCCGTTGTAGTGGAAACCCGGGAAGGGTGGATACCGGAATTTTTTGTCCATATTGAACGTCCCCTCGACGACCCCCGTCTCCGGGTCATATGTCCCTTCCAGATCAAAAGAACACTCGGCTGTCCAATCCCGGTCAGATATGGTAAATGATGTGGAGACGCTGGCATAGCCTGATGCACTGTTGTTTTCAAAGGAGAGCAGCAGCTGCTGAACAAGTAGCTCATCCGTGAGCGCGTAAGCGCTTTTTTCCTGTCCGGGTGGATACCCGGCAGGCACCCCCCGGAATTGGACGGTCTCTTCCCCCTGCCGGACCGGCTTGGCCTGGGCCTCCATTGTGATATTAAATAATGCTCCCGCCGCCAGTAAAAGGATCCCTAGCAGGCACGGGCCTCGCATCAAATTGATAATGTCGCCATCGGGGCTTGAACGAAACTTCGGCTTCTTCATGGATCTCGACCTCTCCCTGGGATTACCTGCATGCAGTCAGCCTTCTTAAAATGATTATACAGGCGAGTCCCCCCTCCCTTTCATGACAACCTCATGGCAAGTGAATGGGGATCAGTGATCAGTCAATGGTGAATTGTTTTCCCCTGCCCTATTCCCTTTCTCCGGATGGGCCACGCTCGAACCTAAGGCCAGGGCACTTCCGGAGAGGCGTAGTAATGCACCCCCAGTGCGCTGAGGCGCGCCCCGTGGGAGGCCAGCCGCAGCCGGTACTCGAACCAATCCCGGACAGCCTGGGGCGACCAGCCCATTTCGGCATACCCCAACAGGCGCGGGAAGGCCATGTACTCCACGTCGTCCATGGTGACCAGCGTCTCCGACCACAGCGGGGCCTCCACGCCCAGGATGTTCTCATCGGTGATGCCGGGGAAGGACCCGCCCGGGTCCCACGAATAGGCTTTCTGCACGTCGATGTACCCGGCCCAATTCAAGCCGAGGCTCGTGGCAGAGGTGTACTTCATGTCCAGGTAGGCCCTGTTGGCCGGGGACATGATCAGCTTGTTGCCCTGCTGGACGGCCCGCGTCGCCAGGGCTGCGTCGAATTCCGTCTCCTGTACGATGGTGCCCGGCAGCAGCCTGGCCTGGGCGATCGGATCCCAGCCGATCATCTGCTTGCCGTCGGCAGCGATGATGGACTGCACCTGCTGGATGAACTGCAGATAGTCGGGGTTGGCGGTGGCATTGGCTTCGTCGCCGCCGATGTGGATGTACGGGCCGGCTGTCAGGCCGGCCAGTTCGCCGATGACGTCCTCTAGGAATTGGGCGGTGTTGTCCTTGCCCACGCAGATGGAGCTGAATCCCACTTCGGTGCCCGTGTACAGGTCGGGCGCCTTCTCATTGCAATTGAGCTGCGGGTAGGAGGCCAGGGCCGCGTTGACATGGCCGGGCATATCCAGCTCGGGCAGGATGGTGATGTAGCGGCTGCGGGCATACTGGATGATGTAAGTGTAATCGTCCTGGCTGTAGTAGCCGCCTGGGGTGCCGCCCACTTCCAGGCTGCCGCCGTAAAGGGCCAGGTTGGGCCACGACTTGATCTGGATGCGCCAGCCCTGGTCATCGCTGAGGTGGAGGTGGAGCTGGTTGATCTTGTAATAGGCCAGTAAATCAATGTAACGGGTCACCTCCCGGACATTGAAGAAGTGGCGGGACACGTCCAGCATGACGCCGCGCCAGGCGAAGCGGGGGAAATCCGTGATGGTCCCGGCCGGCAGCCTCCACGGCCCGGGCTGGGCGGAGGCGCTTTCGATCGCGGCGGGGAGCAGCTGGCGCAGGGTCTGGACGCCGTAGAAGAGGCCGGCTGGCTGGCGGGCGGCGATACGCACCTGGCTGGGGGTGATGACCAACTGGTAGCCCTCGTCACCCAGCGATTCAGGGGCGCCCTCCAGGGTCAGGCTGATGCCGCCTCGGACCGGGGTACCGCTGGCGGAAAGCACCTTCAGGGAGAAGCCGGTCGCCGGGTTGAGATGGTCAGCCAGGTACTGCCCGATGGCCTGCACTTCCTCTCCCCCGGAATCACCAGTATCAAAGGTAATGACCGTATCCGCGGTGAGGCCGAAGCTCCCTTCGGCGGAGACTATGGAAACCGGCCGGGGGATGACATTGCCCGGCGGGGGTGAGGTCGCCGGGGTGGCAGAGGCAGCCGCCAGTGTGGCTGTACCGGCCGGGCTGGTATGCGCGCAGGCGGCCAGGAGGGAGAGCAGGAACAAGGCGGTACCTATTATTCCAAGGCGAATATGAAAATGGCGGTAAATAAGGGGAGTTCGCAGTAGTTTCACGTAGAGGTTCCCCTAACGGGCTGGCATCAGCCATTTCAAGTAATCTGGAAAGTGGCTGTCCGAAGACTCCGTATGGTGGTTGCCGGGATCTAGGAGGTAGGTGTAAGGAAAACTTAATTCATCCATAAGAGTTGTGAAATGGTGGGTTAAGGCGATGACGCCATCCTGCTCGCCAACATCAACCAGGACGGCTGGCCGCTGCTTGGGCGGCATGGCCGAGATCCAGTCGGCGAATTTCTCCTGCTCGCCGTCAGCGATTCCACCGCTGAGAAGAGCCACACGGCCAAAGACATAAGGAGGCCGGAAGGCAGCCCTGGCAGCGATGGCCGCCCCGTGCGAGAACCCGGTGACACTCCGCTGCAGGCGGTCCGCCAGGGTGCGGTAGTGCGCATCAACGTAGGGCACCACGTCATCGACTATTTGTGCGTCGGCGCCGTAGCCTTTCACGGGGCTGATATCGACATTTACGGCGATGAATGCGGGAGTCTCCCCCTGGCGAATAAGGTTGTCAACGGTATCAAATATGCCTTGCCCGCCTGCAGACGTCCAATACAGGACCGGATAAGTCGAGGCGAGGTTCTCTGCATAACAAGGCGGCAGGTAAACCATGAACCCGTGAGTCTCCCCGCTCTCTGGAAAGAAGACCTCATCCGTCTTTGTCGTGCCGGATTGGTGGCACTCGGGTTCCGGTGCCGGCATAAAGGCCGCTGCATTCGAACGGGAGCAGCGAAAACCGAGGCCGTCGCTGGCATAGTCGGGGGAGTACCCGTGGCGGCTGGCAGAGCGGACATAGATACTGCTGAACCACCCGCCGCCCCGCAGCGCCCGCACGGTTCCTGAAGCCGGCCCCATTGGGTTGGCCACGCCGTTGTGCAGAATGCCGTAATAAGCGTCGCTGTACCAGTCTCCCACCCATTCCCACACGTTCCCGGCCAGATCGTAAGCGCCGTAAGGGCTTTTCCCGCTTTCGTAACTGCCAGCGCGGGCGGTATTGCCAACACAACCATAAGAGTTTGCCTTTTGACAGTCATTCCCTTCCCCCCACGGATAAGTGCGATTATCCGTGCCGCGGGCGGCCTTTTCCCACTCGGCCTCGCTGGGTAGGCGCACAGCATAAGCAGCGCCGCCCGCCCATTCGCAATAGGCGCTGGCGTCAGTCCAGGAAACATAGTTCACCGGGTAATCATCGAATTCTGCCGCGCCAAAATAATGTGAACGATCATAAGAGCTGTTGAATTTAGGCGGGGCACATTTTCCAGTGGCGACACACAGGGCATACATTTTGTTGGTCACTTCAGTCTGGTCGATCCAGAAGGCCTCCAGGAAAACGGTGTGGGCCGGTTTTTCGTCGCTGTAGCCTGAATCATCACTCCCCATCGTAAACGCACCCTCCGGCACATACACCATCATCATTTGATCTGCAGGGCGGATCCATCCGGTAAATTCGGCCTCCAGCGTAGGCGTTGGCGCTGGAGTGTTTTCCGGCGTGGAGGTGGCTGCAGGCAAGGGCGTGTTTTCGGGCGTATGCGTCGCTGTAGGCAACGGCGAAGGCGTCGCTGCTGGAGGAATTGCTCCACAAGCAACGGCAGCCAGAGTGATCAATACAGCCAGGCTTGCAGGGATGATCCGCTTTCGGTTGATCAATGTTTTCTCCACAGATCTACAACCTGGTTTGAATGTCTCTTTGGCCTGCCCAAACAGAAAAGCAGGCGGATGATCAGTTTCAGGGCTTGCTCTCTGGCAGGAAAAACGACCCGGGTTTCTCAATATATACTATACTGCCGGATTGTATGGACAATCCTCGTCCTCCGGTCAGTGTTCCCCTGGTCAGGAGGCCAGGTTTAATTCAGGTTCACCTACTAACCAAACCAGGTTTATTCTGCAAATCAACCAGGCCGTAAGCTGCGCATCGCATCGTGCCTCTGCCTCCCGCCCGAGGCAGCCTGTGCACGGGCCTCTGGTGACGTGGCTGCCGAGATCCCCCTCCAGCTCGCCCTAAAAAAGATACGCGTGTCCGTTGGCGGAACACGGGACTTTCAACAGGGATGATTTAGGTGGAAATCAATCATCCCCGATCTCCTTACATCTGTTTACCAACCTAAATACCGGTTGATCGCCGCCGCGGCTTTGCGCCCGGCAGCCATGGCGGTCACCACCAAATGGGGGCCTGTGAGGATATCCCCGCCGGTGAAGACACCTTTGCGATGTGTCGCGCCCGTATTCTCATCCGCCATCCATAAACCCGAGGCGTGTGTGCGGATGCCGGGAGTGGTGGCACCGATGATCGGGTCCGGTTTGTAGCCGATCGCCAGGATGGCGGTATCCGCATTGAGGATAAAATCCGACCCTTCCACCAGGGTAAATTTACGCCGTCCGCTCTCGTCCGGCTCGCCCAGTTCGGTGCGCTTGCACTCGACCTGCGCCAGCCGGCCGTCTGCACCGGCAATGAAGCGGACCGGCTGGGTCAGAAAATGATAGCGCGCCCCTTCTTCGAGCGCCATTTTGCGGTCCTTGCAGCAGCCGGGCATTTCGGCCTCGCTGCGCCGGTAAATGCAGGTCACCTCGCTGGCCTCCATTCGCAAAGCCGTCCGCAAACAATCCGCCGAAGTATCCCCGCCGCCGATTACCACCACCCGCTCGCCCACCTGCGGTCGTGAGCACATTTCATGGGGCAGCAGGTCCATGTCCACATTCGTGCGCACCAGGAAATCGGTGGCCTTATGAACGCCTGGCAGGTTCTCCCCCGGCACCTCCAGCGAGGCATCCACGGTGGTTCCCACGCCGATGAAAATGGCGTTATATCCTCCCGAGAACAGTTTATCCACCGTGATCCTGGGACCGATATAGGTATTTCCCACAAAAGTCACCCCGGCACGCAGCAGGTCGTCCCAGATATCGAAGACCACTTTTTTAGGCAGCTTGAAGTTGGGGATGCCGTACACCAGCAGCCCTCCCGGCGCCGGCCAGGCATCGAAGATCGTCACCCAGTGACCGGAGCGCACCAGCTGCTCTGCGCAGGCCAGCCCGGCCGGGCCTGCCCCGATGATGGCGACTTTCTTGCCGGTGAATTTTCCCACCGGGATGCTCACGGCTTGCTGTCTGCGCTCGTAATGGGTGCTGAAGGCCTCCAGCGCCCCGGTGGGGACGGTCTGGCCGCCTTTCTTTCCCCGCACGCAGGCCCCCTCGCACAGCCTCTCTTGCGGGCAGATCCGCCCGCACACTTCCGGCAGGGAGCTCGTCTGGCGGTAGACCCGCGCCGCCTGCAGGAATTGGCCTTGCTCGATCAGCCATAGTGCATAAGAAATATCATTCCCCGCCGGACAGACCTTTTGACACGGAGCCGGGTCGGGGCAGTGGATGCAGCGGCTGGCCTCGTGGACGGCCCAATCCTCATCCAGCCGGATGACCGCCTCATCGAAGTCTTTTACTCGCTCGGCTGCTGGCCTTAGCGGCAATCCGTATGCATCTAGTTTCATCCGCTCTTTACGGTCGACGGTTGAAAAATCGCGTACTGGCAGCGTATCCATCAGCACCTCCTTGACCAATGAAACAAGGCCCATAATGGAACAAGTTGCACAAGCATGGTTTTCTGCCGGACGAAGCCTCCCCACTGATAATGCTCGAAACTATTGTATACCCGGGCAATAGTATTTGTCGTCTATGCATTAATCACTGAAATTCACGAGAAATGTAACCATATTAACCTCCCTTACTCCCACAGTTTTCGGATTTACGTGGATATATTCACTCTGCTCGGATTGCCCCCTCTGTCAATCCTTCATCATCACGTAATTCTTCCTCATATACCCCCGGTAGAATCTTTCGAACAGCCACGCGGCTAATTGATGCTGCGGGGCGACCTTCGTTTCGTAAAAATAGTCGCGTTTATTTTCATAAAACGCCCGGTCGGCCTGCCAGTACTCTCCCGCCGCGATGGTGTTGCACTTCAGCACCCGGAATTGCAATCACCCGGCTTCAGGCTGGGAGGCCGCTGCTTCTTTTCCTCGATGGCTCGATAAAACCTGCGCGCCGCCTGCTCGATCTTCTCCGCCGTCTTGTTGCTCCAGGGCCGGGGTCGGCTGCAAGTACGGATACTGCATCAAGGCCAGCCCGCGCACGAACTCGAATCCCCACAGCGAAAACGTTTCCAAATACCCCAACGTCCCTTCCAGCCCGGTGCCTGCGCTGGTGGCAATGGCCATGGCGTATTTTCCGAAGAAACGCGGCCGGTGGGCGTTGTACGCCAGCCGGTCCTTGAAGTTCTTCATCAACCCCGTCACACTCAGGGCGTACACCGGCGAGACAAAGATCACCCCATCTGCTGCCATCATTTTGTCAAGCACTGCCGGGCAGTCATCCCGGATGGGACAATTCTCCTCCCCCTTGGAAGTGCATAAGAAGCATCCCTGGCAAGGTTGGATGTCGATATCCTTGAGGAAGATATATTCAAACTCCACCTCACCCAGCTCTTTGAGTTTGCTTTCCAGGCGGCGGGTGATCTGATAGCTGTTCCCTTTACGTGGACTGCCCAGGATGGCCAGGATTTTCATCGGATGCTCCCGTAGTAAGTATGGTAACAGTGACAAGAGCAGTATATGCCTCGAGTCAAAATCTTGCCTATCCGCCGCCTACCGGCTGCCTGAAATTCAACCATCATTCTTTTATCAATGCTCTTTTGTATTTCGATCGTTGCTGAATAATAAACTAACTTTGCTTCGCCAACCGTTCCTGTCCCTTCGACCTCCCTGCCAGTCACCTATCCTCGATCAGTGATCATCCCATTCGTTCCTCTTCGTTCCTCCCTTTTCAATCAACACTTTACGCCATAAACCACAATCCTAAATTCACCGAACTTGTCGTACAATCGGCCCCGAGGCCTCTTCAATGAAACCCTTCCAACTCATTTTTCAATACGCCCGCAAATACACCCTTTCCCTGGTCATCACCGCCATCAGTATGCTCTTCCTGGTCGGCATCCAGCTGCTCATCCCCTGGATCGTCAAATTATTGGTCGCCCGCGTCACCGACCCGGGCACCACCCTGGCCAACCTTGACTACGTCACCCTCCTGGCGGTCGTCGTCCTGGCTGCCTATCTCGTCCGCGCCGGCCTGACCTTCGTCCGCTCCTATGTGGCCCATGTGGCCGGCTGGGGCGTGGTCGCCGATGTGCGCAAATATATTTACAACCACATGCAGCGTCTCTCCCTGCGCTTCTACGAGGATAAGCAGATCGGCAACCTCATGTCCAACGTGGTCAACGACACCGACCTGTTCGAGCAGCTCATCGCCCACGCCATCCCCGACGTGGTCGTCAACCTGGTCACCCTGATCGGCGTTACCATCGTCTTGCTTAGCCTGAACTGGAAACTCACCCTCTTCAGCCTCATCCCCATCCCGCTGGTATTCCTGTCGTTGCGGGTTTACGCCAGATATGTCCGCCCGGCCTTCCGCAACCGTCAGAAGGTGCTGGGCGACCTGAACGCCCTCCTGAACGACAATCTCTCCGGCATCCGCGAGATCAAAGCCTTCACCCGCGAGACCGAGGAATCCGCCCGCGTTCATGCAGGCATCGAGAGTTACCGCAAGTCCCAGCTCAGCGCCCTCAAACTGATGGCCACCTTCCAGCCTTTTGTGGAATTCACCTCCTCTCTCGGCACCCTCATCGTGATTTACTTCGGCGGGCGGCTGGCCCTGACGGGTTCCCTGCCCGTCGCGGACCTGGTGGCCTTCTTCCTTTACCTCGAAAGTTTCTACGCCCCCGTCCGGAACCTCAGCGGCGCCTGGGAGGCCATCCAGACTTCCCTCGCCGGTGCCGACCGGGTGGCCGACCTGATGGCCGAGCCGCACGAGCCCCAGAACATCCCTGGCGCCGCGCCGGTCACCGGTCGCCTCGAGGGCCACATGGTCTTCAGCCACGTCAACTTCGAATACACCCCCGGCATCCGCGTCCTGGAGGATATCTGCCTGGAGACCCCTGCCAAAGCCGTGGTGGCCTTGGTCGGACCCACCGGCGTGGGCAAGACTACCCTGGTCAGCCTGATCCCCCGCTTCTACGACCTGACCGACGGCACCATCACCCTGGACGGCCGCGACCTGCACGATTACACCCTCGAGAGCCTGCGCCAGCAGATCAGCATCGTTCTGCAGGATGTCTTCCTCTTCTACGGCACCGTGCGGGAGAACCTGCTCTTCGGCCGCCCCGACGCCACCGAGGCCGACATGATCGCGGCCGCCCAGGCCGCCAATGCCCATGAGTTCATCGATGAACTTGCCGCAAGGCTACGACACCCTCATCGGCGAGCGCGGCGTCAAGCTCTCCGGCGGGCAGAAGCAGCGCCTGTCCATCGCCCGCGCCATTCTCAAGGACGCTCCCATCCTGATCCTGGATGAAGCCACCTCCTCCGTCGATACCGAGACCGAGTTGCTCATCCAGCAGGCCCTCGAACGCCTGATGCAGGGCCGCACCACCATCATCATTGCCCACCGCCTCTCCACCATCCGCAACGCCGACAAGATCGTGGTGCTGGAGGACAAGTCCATCCGCGAGATGGGTACTCACGCCGAGTTGATCGCCATGGATGGCCTATACAAGCGTCTGTACACGGTGCAAAATTAGGCGACCGATGAAAATCCTGACCAACCACCTCGGTTACGAACTAAAAGGGCCCAAACATGCCGTCCTGATGGGAACTCCAGGCGATCACCCGGCTTCCTTTCGCCTCAAACGCTGGGAGTCCGGCGAAATCGTTTTCGCCGGGGAACTTGTGGAAGCGGGACCGGTTCACAAATGGCGTGACTGGAATTTCTGGAGTCTCGATTTTGACTCTCTGGTCGAAAAAGGCCGGTTTTTTATTGAATGCGCCACGGATCATGGATCCATCCACTCTTTCCCATTCGATATCGCCGCCAACCTGCTCGAACGCAATACCCTCTCGGATGTCATCTACTATTTCAAGGCCCAGCGCTGCTCCGGCCTGCTCGACCAGGCTGACCGGGACCTGTCCTTCCTCCCTCCCCGTCCCGGCACCGCAGATGTGCACGGTGGATGGTACGATGCCAGCGGCGATTACGGCAAGCACCTCTCCCACCTCTGTTATTCCAATTATTTCAATCCCCAGCAAACTCCTCTGACCGTTTGGGCTTTATTGAAAACTTACGATCTCCTCGATGCCCGCCGGGACCCCAATTTCAAGGAATACAAGACCCGCCTGCTCGATGAAGGTCTTTACGGCGCTGACCATCTGGTGCGTTTGAAAGATCCCCTCGGCTCTTTCTACATCTCCATCCAGCGGATTGAACCGGGCAATCGCCCCGAAGACCGACGTATTGCCAAGCGTATGCTGGATTATTCCATCGCCAGCACCGATAAAAAGGCTGCTTTTCACATGAGTGATTCCGGTGAGATCCAGGCCTACGAAGCCGGTTATCGCTCCGGAGCCGGTCTTGCCATCGCTGCCCTGGCTCGTGCAAGCACCTATCGTTTACCCGCAGATTTCGAGCCGCAGGTTTATCTCGCACCGCCGAGTCCGCCTTTGCCTTCCTGGAAGCGAATAATCTCAGTTTCACCAGCGACGGCAAGGAAAACATCCTCGACGATTATTGCGCCCTGCTGGCTGCAGTTGAACTCTACCGTGCAACGCAGAAGCCGATTATCTTGCTGGCAGCAAAAAAGCGCGCCGGCCGGTTGATGGATCGTTTGGCGGCGCAGGGTAAATATCCAAATTACTGGCGCGCGGATGAAAGTGACCGCCCATTTTTCCACGCCTCTGATGCCGGCTTGCCGCTGGTCAGTCTCCTGGCCTATTATGAGATTGCCGCTGGACCGGATCGCCAGCGCATAAAAAATACGGTTGAAAAGTCATTGCGTTTTGAGCTGTCCGTGACCGCCGAGGCAACCAATCCTTTCGGCTACAGTCGCCAGTTGGTTCAGGATAAGGCTGGTGATCGCCTGACTAGTTTCTTCTTTCCTCACAATACCGAAGCTGCTCCCTGGTGGCAGGGCGAAAATGCCCGCCTGGCCTCGTTGGCATGCGCGGCTCGCCTGGCAGCTCCGCTGTTTCAGTCAGACCTGCAATTCCAGGATCAATTGCAGATTTTTGCAACCGACCAGCTGAACTGGATCCTGGGATTGAACCCCTTCGATGCCTGCATGTTGGATGGCTCAGGCCGCAATAATCCCGAGTATCTCTATTTCGATTCGTATGCCTATGCCAACTGTCCCGGTGGCATTTGCAATGGCATCACTTCGGGGCTGCACGACGAAGACGATATCGACTTTCACCTGTCCATCCCTGGTGAAGACCATGATTGGCGCTGGGGTGAACAATGGCTGCCGCATGCCTCCTGGTACCTGCTGGCCGTTGCCTCACGGGATTTTGGAAACAAACTAGACCTTTGATCTCCCTGATACCTCAAAAGTCTTCATCCGCAGACCATGAAACCAGCATCTCCGCTGCAGTGGCCGGGCATTCTCCTGGGTGAGAAATTAACCGGAAAGGAAATCCTTGGGCTGGCATTTGTTTTTCTAGGTGTCACCATCGTGCAATTTAAAAAGCACGCCGGTAGCAGTACAATAGAGTTGAAAGAATTGGCGCAAGAGGATGATCTACAACAATTTAAAAATTGATGATTTGGATTTGCATTCATAAATGGCCCTCTATCTGCGCTGCCAAGGGTCAATCGGCATGTAAAAATCATCGCACCTTGCAAGTTGCCAGGAGAATACCATGCCCGAAACACTTCTGAAATCCGAACTCCGTCCCTCATTTATTTTCAGCCAATCCTCCCTGCAGGATTATGCCGATTGCCCGCGCCGCTTCCAATTGCGCTATATCGAGCAATTGTCCTGGCCGGCCATTGAGTCGGAACCTCTCCTCGAGAATGAACGCCGCCAGCAGGAGGGACAGCTCTTTCATCGCCTCGTTCAGCAGCACCTGATCGGCTTGCCGGTCGAGAAACTGACTCCCCAGGCGACCTCGCCGGACCTGGCTCGCTGGTGGGAAAATTATCTGAATGCCAGCCTAGTGGAGCCCGGAGGTCTGAACATAGAACTGGTACTCACTGCTCCGGTAGGAAATTTTCGCCTGCTGGCAAAATATGACCTGGTCTGGGTCGATCCTACCGGGAAATCCATCATCTATGATTGGAAGACCTCCCGCAAACGGCCCAAAGATGAATGGATGGCTGCCCGTCTGCAGACGCGCGTCTACCCCGCCCTGATGGTGCGCGCCGGGGCAGATCTGAATGGTGGTGTACCTTTCCGGCCGGAACAGGTGGAGATGGTTTACTGGTACGCCGATTTCCCCGCAGAGCCGGTGCGTTTTCCTTACTCGGCTGCTCAACACCAACGCGATTGGGATGCTCTCACCGCCATGGTCAACGAGATAGCCAACAGCCGCTTTTTCCCGCTGGGCCTTGATGAAAAGAAATGCTCTTATTGTTGTTATCGCTCCTATTGCAACCGAGGCGAAAAAGCCGGGATGACGGATGAAATCGAGGCCGAAATGGAGGCAGCCTTGAATGAGCTCAATATTAATTTCGATCAGATCGCCGAAATTGAGTTCTGATGGAATGGTCTGACCCGCCTCCCGTTTCTGCGCCTCCCCCCCTTCCGGACCTGCATCCGCTGGTGGCCCGGACCCTCATCCGCCGGGGCATCACCACCGCAGCTGCCGCCAGGGCTTTTCTCGATCCACTACATTATACGGCCGCCTCCCCGGCTGAAATTCCCGGGCTTGCCGCCGCCGCGGATAGGGTCGTAAGCGCTATCCGCAGCCGAGAGCCCATCTGTGTGTGGGGCGATTTCGATGTGGACGGGCAGACCTCCACCACCATCCTGGTCCAGACCCTGCAGGAATTGGGCGCCAATGTCACCTATCACATCCCGGTGCGGGCCCGCGAGGGTCACGGGGTTCAAATCGAGGTTCTCACCGGGATCATTGACGCAGGCGCCAGGCTTATTCTCACCTGTGATACCGGCATCACTGCTCACAAGGCGGTGGAGTATGCCCGCTCGCGCAATGTCGAGGTGGTCATCACCGATCATCACGATTTGCCCGAATCCCTGCCGAAAGCCATCGCAGTAACAGATCCTAAGCTCCTGCCAGACGACCATCCGCTTGCGACACTTTCAGGCTCCGGTGTAGCTTACAAATTGTCCGAAGAGCTCTATGCCCGCTTTGGCCGGACCGGGCACGAGACCCGCCATCTGGATCTGGCCTGCCTGGGCTTGGTGGCCGACCTGGCCCGCCTCACGGGAGATGCCCGCTTTCTCGTCCAGCGTCGGGCTCGAGGAATTGCGCCATACACAACGCCTCGGCTTGCAGGTCATGTTGGATTATGCCAAGATCGTCCGCGAAAACCTGACCGAGGAGCACATCGGCTATGAAATCGGCCCTCGCCTTAATGCCCTTGGCCGGCTGGGCGATGCCAATCCGGCCGTGGATCTGTTTACTACAACTGATGCGGCTAGGGCAAACATGCTGGTGACGATGTTGGAAGGGCTCAATTCCGAGCGACAATTGAAATGTAGCCAGGTCACCCAGGCAGCTGAGGCTCAACTGCGTGCAGAACCTGCCCTGCTGGACCAGCCCGTCCTTGTGCTCAGCCATCCGGAATGGCCCGGCGGGATCGTCGGCATCGTCGCCAGCCATTTGGTGGAACGCTACCATAAACCGGCGATATTATTTTCGACTTCGAAAGAGGATAAATTGGCTCATGGCTCGGCTCGCTCGGTGGAGGGACTCAATATCACTGCCGCCATAGCAGCCCAGAAGGACCTGCTGCACAACTTTGGCGGGCATCCCATGGCCGCTGGCCTGGCGCTGGAGCAGGAAAAATTGCCGGAATTCAGCCGCCGATTGGCAAAGACCGTCGAAACTATGCTGGGAGAAGTCCCCTCCGAAAGCCGGTTGGCGCTGGATGGCTGGCTTGATCTAAACGAAGTGTCCCTTGAGCTTGCCCAGGCACTTGAAAGCCTGTCGCCTTATGGTCCTGGTAACGAAAAACTTATCCTGGCTGCGCGTAACCTGCAATTACACTCAACCATAACCATCGGTCGGAACAAAGAGCATCTGAAATTGAATGTTGCCGACGAAGCGAAGAATCCCTTCACGGTGTTGTGGTGGAATGGCGCCGGCGAGGTTCCTCCGCAGGGGCGCTTCGACCTGGCTTACGGGGTCCGCGCCTCCAATTGGCGTGGCGCTCTCCAGGTGCAGATGGAACTCGTGGATTTCCGTCAGGTCCAGGAGAACCCGGTCGAGCTTAATCAAGAAAAATTGCAGGTCGTCGACTATCGCAAGGTGAAGGATCCTTATGCTGTGCTGGAAGAATTACGCTGTCAATCTTCCACATTGATCTGGGCGGAAGGTGAGGATAAGAAGAAGATCGGCGGGAAGGACCGCAACGAACTGGTTGAAGCGGAGAACCTGATTGTGTGGACCATCCCACCCTCCCCCGAAGAACTCAGCCTGGCCCTGGAAAAAGTCCACCCCAAAACGGTCTATCTTTTTGCGATCACCGATCCTGTGGAACCACCGGTGGCCTTTCTGAGCAATCTCATCGGCTTATTAAAGTTCACCATCAACCACCGTGAGGGCAAAGCCACCTGGTCAGAGCTGGCCGCGGCTACCGCTCAAAAGCGGGTGACGGTCCGCAATGGGTTGGGTTGGCTGGTTTCATTGGGTGAATTCAACCTCAAGGCGGGCACAGGGGAAGATATTATCGTCTCCATCGGCACATCTGCAAAAAACCCGGCCGCTGCAACCAAAGTGTGGGGAGATATCCAGGCCTTACTCAAAGAAAGTGCGGCCTACCGGTCCAATTTCAAACGCGCCGGCAAGGATACACTCCTTCCCCTCAAGGATTAAAAGTTACCCATGCCCTTCGAAGAGATCCAGCATACTGCCGATTGGAGTCTGCGGGTCTGGGCGGCAACCCTGCCGGAGTTGTTCGCTGAAGCCGCCCGCGGCATGACCGCCCTGGCGGGTGCGCGGCTGGCTGCCGCTCCAAGAACAAGCCGGACGATTGAGATTTCCTCCCTGGATATCGAAGGTCTGTTGGTGAGTTTTCTCTCAGAAATCCTTTATCTCGGTGAAGAGGAAAAATTGGCTTTCGATGAGTTCAAGATACAGATTGTGGAGAACCGATTGAGCGCTGAAATTACCGGCGCTGCCATCCGGTCGATCGATAAGACCATCAAGGCGGTTACCTACCATAATTTACTGATCCGCCAGACCGCCAGGGGGTACGAGGTGGAAATCGTTTTCGATGTCTAGGAGGCACCACCCGGTAGACTGATTTGGCTATTCCTTTTTAGGTGAGGTTGCCATGGTTAAACTGGAAGAATTGACACAGGTCAGTCCTTATGAATGGGAAATCCCGCAGAAATACCGCAGCGACATGCGCGGGCCGGTACGGATCTTTGCCACCCGCGAACTGCTGGAATTGATCCTGAACGACAAATCCCTCGACCAGGCTGTCAATGCCGCTACCCTCCCGGGCCTGACCGGTTCGGTGGTAGTGATGCCCGACATGCACCAGGGCTACGGTTTTCCGATCGGTGGCGTGGCAGCAACCATGGCCCCGCACGGGGTGATCTCTCCCGGTGCTATCGGCTATGACATCAACTGTGGGGTGCGCCTGCTGTCTTCGAGATTGGAATATGAGGACGCAAAGCCTTACCTGGATCAACTCGCCACATTGATCAACAAAGCTTGCCCGAGCGGAGTGGGCGTGGAAGGGGTGCTGAAAATCAACTTGCCGGAACTGGACAAGATCCTGCGGGAGGGATCACGCTGGGCACTCAAAAACGGTTATGCTAGTGAAAGAGACCTGGCCCGCACGGAAGATGGCGGCTGCCTGGAAGGCGCCGATCCCGCCAAGGTGAGCGAGCGCGCCAAGACACGCGGCCGCTCCCAGGTGGGTTCGATGGGAGCGGGAAATCATTTCGTCGAAGTGGATGTCATCGACGCAATCCACGACCGTGAAACGGCATCGACCTTCGGCTTGCAGGCGGGTAGCCTGGCAGTCCAAATACACTGCGGTTCGAGAGGATTAGGGCACCAGGTCTGCACCGATTACGTCCAGGATTTTCAGAGCATTATGGGTAAATACAACCTTCACCTGCCGGACCGCGAACTGGTTTGCGCGCCAATGGACAGCCCCGAAGGCGAGGCTTATCTGGGAGCGATGCGGGCGGCGGCGAATTTCGCTTTCGCCAACCGCCAATTGCTGGCCCACGCCGTTCGGCAGGCATTCGAGCAAACCTTCGCAGGCAAGTTCAAGAACTGGCAGCTCACCCAGGTATACGACATCTGCCATAACATGGGCAAGATCGAAACCCATGAAGTGGAGGGAAAAAGGATCAAGGTGTGTGTCCACCGGAAGGGCGCCACGCGCGCCTTCGGTCCGGATACTCCCGGCCTTCCTCCCGAATACCAGCAAACCGGTCAGCCGGTGCTCGTGCCTGGTAGCATGGGAACGGCCTCGTGGGTGCTGGCTGGGACGGAGACCTCCATGCAACGGTCGTGGGGGTCCTCCTGCCACGGCGCGGGCCGAACTATGAGCCGCGCCAAGGCCAAGCACGAGGTGCGTGGCGATGAACTGCGCAAGGAACTGGAAAGGCAGGGCATCCAGGTTCGGGCCGGTTCCTTGCCCGGCCTTGCCGAGGAAGCCCCCTCTGCCTACAAGGATGTGGAAGCGGTAGTGGATACGGTTGTAGCCGTTGGGATCGCCCGTAAGGTGGCCCACCTGAGACCGGTGGCAGTAATCAAGGGATAAACGGGAACTTCTTATAGAATTTTTACGTCTTAGTGGCATAATTAATCTAATTGGATAAGAAAAGGAGTAAATTATGTCCACTACAATCAAACGCCTGTCCTTTTTAAGTTTATCGGTAGCCCTGCTTGCAGCCTGTTCCACTGTCAGAGCCTCCACGCAAGCTCCCTCCCCCACGCCAGTTGCTTTCCAGGTTGACAATCAATATGCCTCCCAAGCCGGCGATGATGCACTGGCCAGCGATACAGTCGAATTTGTCAGTGCCGAAGCAGCCAATCTTGGGGGATCACCTGCACAGGTCCAGCTCACAATCTCCTACAGGTTACCCACTCCCTGCCACCAAACCCGTGTCATTGTGAACCCACCTGATTCCGAGAACCGCATTTATATCAAAATGTATTCCTTGTTTAAAGCGAACACTCCTTGTGCTCTGATGCCTCTGGCTACTCCGCTCCAAGCCGTTCTGACCCTGAGCAGCCTGCCGGCCGGTCATTATGCACTTTTTGTCAATGATGCCAAGGCCGCCGAATTCGACTATTGAACCAATTTACAAAAAACAAGCAGAAGAGCCGGAGCAAACAGTCTCCGGCTCTTGTGATATTCAAGGAACCAAAATAAGTCACCTCTTAACCGCCAACCTCCTCGAAAACACTTATCCTCGCGAAGATGGCATGGGTTAGTTCTACCAGCGACTTTACCTGCAGGCGGATGTTTAAATTTCGCTGACCACCACTCACATGGATCTCAGGCCAGTCCTGTGCAGCCTCATCCACCACCACCATAAAACCCTTTTGGATGAGCGCCAAAGGTGATATGCCTCCCGCCTGCAGGCCGGTTAATTGTTCGGCTTCACGCTCGGTGGGTAGGTTTAATTTCTTCTCGCCTAAAGCAGTCGCCAGCAATTTCAGGTCAACCCGGTTGGGGCCAGGAACGACTGCCAGGATGGGTTTACCTTTTTGGCGAGTAACGACAATGGTCTTGTAGACTTGTCCTGGTTCAACGTTCAGCAGGCGCGCCGTCTCGATGGCGCCGCGTTTTTCCGCCGGCAGTTCGAAGGCTTTGTAGGGGATCTTTTTTGAATCCAGCAAACGAGTTAGATTATTGGTGATCATATGATATTCATAGAATGATTAACTTGATTTCCTTCTTATAAGGGTGTAGGATTGCTGCCACAAAATAATGAAACAATTGAAAATATTCAGCCGGTTAGTACAAGTATTCCAGCAGGTAGAAGTATACTTGTGATGGATTTTACACGAAAATGAAATCGTCATCCCCCACCAGCCTGGACCAACTCATGGCCCGCCTCCCTGATTATTACACTCCCGCCGACAAGGAGTCGATCCAGCGCGCCTATCGGGTGGCGGAAAAAGCTCATGAGGGCCAAAAACGGGCTTCAGGTGAGCCCTATGTGAACCATTTGTTGGCAGTGGCAGCCATTCTGGCAGAATATTCCATGCCGGCTGATGTGGTCACGGCAGGTCTGTTACATGACACTATCGAAGACACAAACATAAAAGCTGATGACCTGCGCCGCGATTTCAATGATAGTATCGTCAACCTGGTCCAGGGCGTGACGAAGTTGACCCAACTGCCGCGAGTCTCGCGCGGGGAACATCGGGAGGAGATCCTGCCAAAATCAAACGGCGATGAGGCAGACCAGAAAGAAGAGGATGAGGCGCTGCGCAACCGTAAGCGTGAGCTATCCATCGAGACATTACGGAAAACATTCCTGGCGATGGACAGCGACGTGCGCGTCGTCTTTATCAAATTAGCCGACCGCCTCCACAACATGCGTACCTTGAGTGCCTTTCCTCCCTTAAAACGCAAGCGCATCGCCCAGGAGACATTGGATATATTTGCTCCGTTGGCCAACCGGCTGGGGATTTGGCAGATCAAGTGGGAGCTGGAAGACCTGGGTTTCCGTTACACCAATCCAGAGAAATATAAAGAAATCGCCGAACAATTAGCCGTACGGCGTGAATCTCGTGAAGCCGAGATCCAACAAATCATCATCTCTATCACTAAATTGTTAAACGAAGTAGGCGTTAAGGCAGAAATTTCCGGG
This sequence comes from uncultured Chloroflexia bacterium, assembly GCA_963831885.1. GTDB lineage: Bacteria > Chloroflexota > Anaerolineae > Anaerolineales > Villigracilaceae > UBA877. Next base: position 739,335 of record CAWHSJ010000012.1, read on the forward strand.
AGGCCCAAACATATCTACTCGATTTACAGAAAGATGATCGAAAAAGATAAGCCTTTCGACCTGGTACGAGACGTACGCGGGGTCCGGCTGATCGTCCCGGATGTAGCTGCCTGTTATGCAGCCCTGGGTGTGATCCATACCCACTGGAGGCCTCTCCCGAACGAGTTCGATGATTATATTGCTGCCCCCAAGGATAATTTTTATCAGTCCTTGCACACTGCTGTCATCTACGATGATGGCCGGCCGGTGGAAGTGCAGATCCGCACCAAGGATATGGACGAGAACGCCGAATTTGGTATCGCCAGCCATTGGCGATACAAAGAAGGCGGCTCGCGGGATAAGTACGATGAACGCATAAACTGGCTGAGGCGGGTAATGGAATGGCGAGGCGAGGTGGAAGACGCCCAGGAATTTGTCGACAGCATGAAGACCGACGTCTTCAGGGATCGAGTCTACGTATTCACCCCTCACGGGGACATCATCGACCTGCCCTCCGGATCGACACCTATCGATTTTGCCTACCACGTCCATACCAATGTCGGGAATCGCTGCCGGGGAGCCAAAGTCAATAACAAGCTCGTCCCATTGGATTACACACTGCACACCGGCGAACAAGTGGAAATCCTCACTGCCAAACAAGGCGGCCCCAGCCGGGACTGGCTTAACTCCAACCTGGGACTGGTAAAGACCCAACGCGCCCGCTCGAAGATCCGGGCCTGGTTCAAGAAACAGGACGAACAACAGAATGTTACCCAGGGCAAGGAAATTCTGTTGCATGAGATCCAACGTTTGGGTCTGCCCGACCTGGATGATGACGGACTGAAAAAGCTTGCGGCCCACTTCGATAGAAAACCGGAAGATCTTTACGTTGCACTGGGCTGCGGTGACATTAATATCGGCCGGGTGGTCAATAAATTGATCGAATCAAAGGAAAGCGACGATGTTTTGGTGGTTGTGCCAGCCTCCAGCGATGCGATCCCCACCGAAGCCGTCACCGTGCTCGGCCTGAAAGGGCTTTTGACCGCCATGGCAAGGTGCTGCAACCCGACACCCGGAGATGAGATCATCGGTTACATCACCCGTGGGCACGGAGCCACCATCCACCGGCAGGACTGCCCCAATATACTGCGTATACAGGATCGTGAACGTTTGGTTAAGGTATCATGGGGAGAAAATGTGCGCACATATCCGGTGCCCATCCGTATACGCGCCTATGACCGCCAGGGGTTGATGAGTGACATCACCACCCTTCTCAATGAAGAAAATGTCAATATGGTGGATGTGCAGGTGCGCATCACCAAGAACCTGGCAGACATGCGTATTATGATAGAGGTCAAGGATATTGCCCAACTGAGCCGCATGTTGGCCCGCATCGAAAATTTACCCAACGTGCTGGAAGCTCAGCGGGATAAGGCTGGGTAATCCTGACTCTTATCTACCCCTAATCTAGATTAATTTTACTTTGTTATAATCCGCCCATGCGATGGTATGACCGTCTGTTGCGGGGGGCCGAGATCGGCCTCTATGTCTTTATGTTTATCATAATGCTGGGGGGCAGTTCCCAAATTCTGTCCAGCCTGCCAGCGGATGCAGCCCGCCGTTTCACCCGTCCGGATGAGTTTGATTTTGTCAATTGGACCATGGACGCCATTGGCATCAAGCTGGGACAAGCCACGCTGGACACCCCGTATTATTTTACTGAAAACTCTCGCCATCAATTAATGGTGGAATATCTGGGCTTAATAGACAGCATCCTGAAAGACGAGGACCGGCTGAATTTGTTTTACACGGACCCGACGGTCAGCGATCCCGCTACAGCCTCGGCTTCTCTACGTGATAGTCTCGACCACCTTTACGCCCGTCAACGGCTGATAGGGCCGTTGGCAGAGTCAATTTTACAAGAACAGATCTCAGCCACTCTGGCTGACCTGGACCTGACCACGGAAGGCCAACCTGTCCCGCCCGTTCTATTTCACATGACGCCTCTGCCATACAACCTGGTCATCTCCCCACGCGATAAGATCGAGCAGGAGACGGCCTTATCACTCATTCCGGATCTGACTGTCGACAAACAAGCAAGTCTCGAAGAAAAAGTGGACCACAACCTGGATGTATCCTCACTGGTTGTCCCAATCGGCGGCATCGGGACATACCCGACCATGGTCGAGCGGACCACCGCCCTGGATTGGCTTTCTGATACCATCGCTCATGAATGGACCCATAATTTTCTGACACTGCATCCCCTCGGTATAAATTATGAAACCAGCCCCGAACTAAGAACAATGAATGAGACTACAGCCAGCATTGTCGGTGGGGAAGTAGGCAAAGCCATGCTCAAACGCTATTACCCGGAGTTGGTCAAAGGGTTTACTTCCGAGGAGGTCAGCCTGCCGTTAAATCCACCGAAAGCAGACTTCAATTTTAACGCTGAAATGCATACTACCCGTGTCCACGTGGACGAACTGCTTGCTCAGGGCAAGGTCACCGAGGCCGAAACCTATATGAATGAACGCCGCCTCGTTTTTTGGGATAATGGATATGCCATCCGCAAACTCAACCAGGCTTATTTCGCCTTTTATGGAGCCTACGCGGATATTCCAGGAGGTGCAGCCGGGGAGGATCCGGTCGGGCCGGCGGTAAGGGCCCTGCGGGCGCGTAGCGGCTCTTTGAGCGTTTTTCTCAAAACCATTGCCAATATGACCTCCTTTAAACAACTGCAAGCTGCGGTATCTCAATGACCGGACTTCCATGAAGAAAACTCTTTCCTTTTTTTTCTTGGCGGTTTCCTTCTTTATCCTTTGCGCCTGCAGTCCTGTTACTCCGGTCGCGCCAATTTCGCTGGAGTTAACTACCACGCCGGCAATAGTACCCAGCCAGACTCCTGCGAATACGCAACCCTTGACCATGCCTTGCTTGGTGACCCATGCTCCGGTCACACCTGCAGCGATGGGCGCAGAATTTGAGGACCGCGGACACGTTTCTGGTCCGGCAGGAGCAGCGGTCACCATCGTTGTTTTCAGTGATTATCAATGCGCGACTTGCGCATTCCTGGAAGCCAACCTCAAGCAAATACGAATGACCCATCCGGATGACGTGCGGATTGTTTTCGTGACCACCCCGCATAACAACACTGGATAAGGACACGCTGGCAATGCAGGCAGCTGAGGCCGCCGACCTTCAGGGTAAATACTGGGAAATGCATGACCTGCTTTTTGAAAGGTTATCTAAATGGTCCACCCTTGCTCCGGCAGAGTTCGAGACTTGGACAGCCCAGCAAGCCGCCGGACTCGGATTGGACGCAACCAAATTCCAGGCAGATTTCACCGGACAAATCGTTAGGGAACGTATTGATCAAGCAGTTCAATCCACCGCCAACCAGTCCATTAAGCCGCCGATATTGTTTGTCAATGAATCCTCTCAGTACAAAGGTCTGGTGGATTTTTCCAGCCTGGATGAAGTTGTCAGGATGGAAGCATTGGCAGCGCGCCAGTTCAGCGCCTGTCCAAATTGGATCATTGACCCACTCAAGCAATACATCGTCACCTTGCAAACCGCCAAAGGCAATGTAGTAATGCAATTATTTGCAGATAAAGTTCCCCTGGCGGTGAACAATTTTATTTTTCTGGCTCGGGCCGGCTGGTATGACGGGATAACATTCTATCGCGTGATATCCAACTATATCGCTCAGACCGGCGACCCAAGTGAGACAGGGATTGGTAACCCGGGTTACCTATTTACGACCGAAATCCCACCTGACCTGCACTTCAACCAACCCGGCATGGTTGCCATGGAAAACACCGGTGCAAATACGAATGGCAGCCGGTTTTTTTTCACCCTTGCATCAACCCCGCAAATGGAAGGCCAATACACGATTATCGGAAAAGTGATAAGCGGTTTGGATGTGTTGTATTCCTTGTCCCCGCGTGAACCAAAACCGGGAGTCGTTTTACCATCTGGAGATGAAATTTTCCATGTGATCATTGAAGAACGATAGGAGTTTTTATGACAGAAATCATAGCAGAACCCAATCGGGAAACAAAGCCAGAAACCAAACCTGGCCTCAAACGCTGGCGTGACATCCTGCTATTGGTCTTCAGCCTGGTAAGTATCCTGATCCTGTTGGGGCGGGCAATTTATCTGGCTATTATAGGGTTCTCCTCCTCTGGTAATCAATTAACAACCGGTCAGACAGCCAATTTTTATGGCGCAGTGAGTATGCTATTCTGCGTGATCCTGCTTCTTCCTGTAGTGGTATTGAGCATTCGCCGTTTGAAGGGGCAGGCAATAAGGGTAGCTGAAGTACCTCCTGTGAAATTATGGCAAGTAGCTGCTCTGGTGGGCATTTGGGTGATCATCATTTTCTTCAGCTCGTTTCTTTTTAGTCTTTTCAACTATGGCTGGGTGGTAGCTGCGCCTTTCTTCCTGCTCGGAGTCGCCATCCCTATTGCTGGGCTACTATGGATAGCTATTGGTGGCTTGCCTACGGGTTCATGGCGCAGGTTGTGGGCGACACTCGGCATTGGTATGACCGTGGGCCCAACCATCGCTATCACCCTGGAACTTCTTGCTGCTGGAGCAGTCTTGCTATTAGCCAGTATAATCGCGGCGATTAACCCGGCAGTACTTTCCACGCTCGAACAATTGAGAAACCAGGTCACGAATGCCAATAATGTCCAGGATCTCTTGCCCATTCTTTCTCCTTACCTGAATAACCCATGGGTACTTCTGCTTGCCCTGATCTTCGTGGCCGGTATTGGCCCTCTTATCGAAGAAGCCTTTAAACCGATCGCGGTCTGGCTGGTAGGCAAACGGCTGAACTCACCGGCAGAGGGATTTGCGCTGGGTGCACTGAGCGGCGCTGGTTTTGCACTCCTGGAGGGGATGCTGGTTACCAGCGGAGCCACTGATATGCTGGGGATCAGCCTGGCTGGAAGAGCCACCAGCTCATTGATGCATATTACTGCCAGCGCGTTGATGGGATGGGCCATCGCCTCAGCTATTTTGGAAAGACGCTACGGACGGCTGGCTCTGACCTATCTATTATCAGTTTCCATCCATGGATTATGGAATGGTGCGGTGGTCTTAACCGTGTATGGAGGTTTAAGGCTGACAATTCAAGGATCCAATAACCTGGATCTTTTAGGTGGTCTGACCACAGCGGCCGGCATAGGACTGTTGGTTATCTTACTGCTGGTCATCCTGGTAATCTTGCCGATCATCAACCGCCGCTTGCGACCTGCCAGGCCCGTGCCAATGATATAATCTTACAACCAAAACCTTAATTGAAGGAATTTAAGTATGGATCTCATTTTAAAAATAGTCGATTTTGTACTACATATAAATGGTTACTTGAGTGACATTATTTCCCGCTACGGCGCTTGGACTTACGCTCTGCTCTTCTTCGTCATTTTCATGGAAACCGGCTTTGTGGTAACGCCGTTCCTGCCGGGCGATTCGCTCATCTTTGCGGCGGCTACCTTTGCTGCAATAGGATCGTTGAATCCATGGATGATATTCATCCTGTGCGCCATTGCGGCTGTCGCGGGGGATACTGCCAATTATTGGATCGGTCACCGCGTCGGCGCCAAGGCTTATACGGGCGAAGTCAAATGGATCAAGAAGGAATACATGGAACGAACGCACGCCTTCTTTGAAAAACATGGTGGCATGGCCATCTTCCTGGCGCGTTTCGTGCCCATCATCCGCACCTTTGCACCATTCGTTGCGGGAGTTGGACAAATGCCTTATGGGTATTTTATCCGCTGGAATGTCATCGGAGGAATTACATGGGTGGCGACATTCACCCTGCTGGGATATTTCTTTGGGAATATCCCCTTTGTCCAGAAGAATTTCGAACTGGTTATCATCGCCATTCTGGTCATCTCTGTCATTCCAGTCGTGACGGAGGCATTGAAAGCCCGCAGAGATATGCGCAAACCTAAAGTGGAACCGGAAGCATAATCGCACTCGCAAAAAATACAATTATCAGAGTGATGGCCCATCCAAAATAAAAGGATGGGCCATTTTCTTGTAAGATCAATTCCGTTTCTTCCAAATAAGCATATGGAAACTCACCGATTGATGATCGGAGTTTTATTTTTCCACAAGACAAATAGAAATCTCCTCTGAATTTACGAGTATAATAGGACAAATTATATCTAATTAGAGAAGGTGATAGAAAATTGAGGTTATATGTCAGATCAATTCGTCTCCAGAGGCTTTATTGGTAAACGTCAACAGACAGACAAGGCTGCCCGAATTCCACCTGGACAATATCTCACAACAGATTTCCCTGTGCTTTCCGCAGGTCCGACCCCGCATATTCCTCTCGACAAATGGAGTTTCACCATTGAAGGTTTGATAAAGGAAAAAATCTCATGGAAATGGGACGATTTTCTAAAGTTGCCTTCGCAAACCTTCCGAGTGGACATCTCCTGCGTAACCAAATGGACAAAGCTCGACATGCTGTGGGAAGGCATTAGCGTGGACACTCTGCTTAAGTATGTTGAGGTGGACCCTCAGGCACAGTTCGTAACGGTATTCTGCCATGAGGGCTATACCACCAATCTGCCTTTGGGCGACATCCTCAGTGGAAAAGCATTTGTTGCCTACAAGTATGATGGCAAGCCCCTGGCTCCTGAGCATGGCGGACCGGCGCGGCTGGTGGTTCCACACCTGTACTTTTGGAAAAGCGCCAAATGGGTAGCGGGATTGCGCTTCATGGAAAAGGACAAGCCGGGCTTCTGGGAATCAGCCGGCTATAACAACCATGGTGATCCGTGGAAGGAAGAACGTTACTGGTAAAGGGGGATTAAAATGAAAACCTCATCAATCGAATGGCAAATTGCAACTATAAAGACCATCCGCAGAGAAACCCCCCATGTAAAAACATTCACCCTAACTCTACCCAATTGGATTCGCCACAAGCCAGGTCAACATTATGATATTCGCCTCACTGCCGAAGATGGCTACCAGGCTCAACGTAGCTATTCCATCGCATCGGAACCAGAACGAAGCGGGGAGATCGATCTTACCGTAGATCGTATCGAATCTGGAGAGGTATCTCCTTATATGGTCGATGTGCTCATCCCTGGAGATTCGATCGAGGTACGCGGACCAATTGGAGGCTACTTTGTATGGGAGGCGGGCTCGCAAGAGCCGCTCCTGCTCATTGCCGGAGGATCTGGGATTGTTCCACTAATGGCAATGCTCCGGCACCGCGCCTTAGTGGAGGACAAAACGCCGGCGCATCTGCTTTACAGTTCTCGCACTTTTGAAGACATCATCTATCATGATGAATTAGAAAAACTTCAGGAAGAAAAGGATGGCCTCAAAATATTTCATACACTCACGAGAACGCAACCGGCAGGGTGGAATGGATATGCGCGCCGTATCGACCAGAAGATGCTGGGCGAAGTGGTAAAGCCATTAGGCAATCTGATACAAGTTTTCATCTGTGGACCAACGCTGCTGGTTGAATCGGCTGCGGATGAGTTGGTACGCTTGGGGATTCCGGCAGTCCGAATCCGCACAGAACGCTTTGGACCATCGGGTACGGTCCAGGGAGGCTGAGCTATGGAAGAAACGTACATTGATATGAACCATGAACTGACATTGGATGCTAACGCCGTTGCCGGCCTATTGCAGGAAATCTTTGGAACAGAAATGACCACCGTGCCTTCCGAATGCGCCGGTTGCGGTAATCAGGCTGAAGTAGGTAGCCTGCTGGCGTATGTCCATAGTCCTGGATTAATACTCAGATGCTCAGTTTGCAAGCAGGTGGTCATGCGTATCGTTGAGACGTCGGATTCCTTTTTTGTGGACGCCCGAGGGGTCGCGTACTTGAGGCTGAGAAAGCATTAGAATACTCTAGCCTCTTTCCTTAATAGAGGCTAACAAAAGGTCGGCCTCTTCAATACTCACCATGCTTTCAATTCACAAAACTGCCTGGACCTGGATTTTTATACTAGTTCCGTAACCGTTTCAATAGCGGGCATATCCGGGTTTATACCTGTTTCTGTCCCGATCCGGCTGGTAATTGTTAATGAATTGTTCCTCTTCTAACTACATCTCATCCAAAGGGAGCCCAGTCCAGGCTGAATTTTAGAAATGAACGGCCGGACTTACAACAATTAAAAATTAAGTGGTTAGGTCATTTGTTATTAGTGGTTAATGCGTGATGCCCAGCAGCCTCGGATACCAATACCAAAGAACATCTGCTGCCGGCTTGGAATGGACGGAGGTGGAGGTATCCTGAAGCCCCACCGGAGGATAGAAACCTCGGCTGACAAAACCGCCGATCCAGGCGCGGTCGTTGACGGCACGCAAAAGAGCTTGATAAATATCCGCTTGGGCTTGCAAATTAACGGTACCCTGGCCATTTCCAGGTTTTAGAATTGTAGCCAGGGGAACCGTGGCACTGGCCGCGTCATTCATGGATGGATAAGCGGCTGCGATGACAAACTGCACACCCACTTCAGTTTGGATTGGTTGTATGTCGTTATCCAACAATTGTGCCGCGGATGTATTTAATTCATCGACGGTAGTCCCACTCAGCTGTGCATACCAAAGCACGTATATTCCATCAAGGGTATTCGCGAAGGATGGGAGAGATTGCACACTTCCGGGATAAGAGGCAGCCCATAAAATTTGCCCACTAAAATGCTGGCGCACTTGAGTAAAAATGGATTCCCAGCGTGTCTCAGCATCTGCTGGGACACCAGAACTGCTTCCGTCTGAAAGGAGCCCTCCAGGCAAAGCCGGTAAGATCCATTCCCCTCCGAGAATGAGGGACTGCGCGCTTGATTTAGCTGCCAGGTCAGCGAAATATAAGGAAAAGGCCGTATAACGGTTGAACCAGGCATCCCACCATCCGGGCGAACGTGGCGTAGACGCCCACCAGGAGGCGGTATCGGTTGGTAAATTAGGTGCGGGAAAGAGTGCCACATTCAGATTGGATGCGCGCGCTCGACTGATGGTATCTTGAGAATCCGCCCATAAAGGATCTGTGCCGGGGATTGGTGAAAAAACGAATGGATCTATCCGGCTAACGGTCCAGGAAGGCTCCAGCACTAGCCAATTTGCTTGAAAACCCTGTACGTTCTGGATCGCCAGGGGCATCCACGCCTGCCAGGTAGGATCCGAGACGGGGAGAAATTCCACACCAGCCCAGAATCCGGCCGGGCGAGCTGTCACCGGCAAGCCAACCTGCGCAGCCGGAGTCGATGGCTGTAACCAGGTCCAACCTTTGACGGTATCCTGTAAATCCTGCGGAGCCAAGCTGGTGGAGATCAGTCGTCCGCTTTGACCTGGCGGGGTCTGCACATCATCGGCAATGCCACACTGGTCATTGCGACAATAGCGGTATGAAAAATCACCCAACATGTTAAGCGGGCTATAAAGCTGGTACACCCATTTATTATTCCCAAGAGGCCACATAGGGATAGGTTCGGTCCAACCATACGGGTTGAATTGTATGGAAGGAATATCGGAGACCGGGGTATTCGCTGGAACGGTAACTTCAAACAGGATCGGAGAAGAGGGCCCAGCCTGCCAGGTCTGCACTATATCCTGGACCGGCAGAGGATTTGGCACAGCAGGTACAATGAACTGCCGGACCACAAAACTGCCATCAGAATTATGCTCGGCATTCCAGAATCCATCCCCGAGAGTGAATTTATAACGGAAGTCGGCCCCAACCGGCAAACTGAGAGAAAGACTGTAACGCCCATCCGGCAACGGCGTGAGCAGCGGCATTCGTGAGGCCACTGTGCTCAGGCCGCCTTGAAGGTCGCCATATGTATCCCCCAACTGGTATAGAGTTCCAACCAGGCGGACCGGCGCACCGGAGATGGTATTCTGGGGCATCGACACCGTGAAGTTTACGTTGATCATTATTGATGGTACTAACGAAAGGTTCGCCTGAGTAGTCTTGCCTGCCTCAACACGGGCTCCCTGCTGGATAGTTTGGTAAGCTCCATTGATGGCATAGGCCACCAGGTTGTGAGTTCCGGCGGGAAGGTTTTCGATAATGAATCTGCCATTGGAGTCGGTCAATGTCTGTTGTCCGCCAACTGCAACCAGGATATCAGGGATGAAGCCATGGTTAGATGAATCCACAATTTGGCCGGAAATCCTCCCGGCAGGACTCGTAAATTGACTATCGGCCCACGATGAGACCACATCTTCTACTTCACTTGGACCGGTAACATACACCATGCGATAGCGCACGGGGTTTCCGGCGTAGTTGGCCTCCAAGGTAGGCAGATTCCCCTGACGCACATAACGATATTTCACTACACTTTTCAACGTAAAAGGGATATTGACCGTATAGTGTAGTGCATCCATCCCCTGCATAGGATAGTTGACCGGATTCAGGCCGAGGCCGGTAATCTCATCGACCAAGGATAGGTTAAGGATCTCGCCTGCCGGGAGAGGCGCAGGCAGGGTCACCCTGAAATTGATGCCAGCAGAAGGTTGTGGTGTGAAAGTCGGTCCCGCTGGAGGTGCGGGAGTGGAAGTAACCAGGTTTACTCCCGGAATATTGACCAGTGAAAAAGTGCAACTATTGAGCAAGAGGACCAGAATAAAACCTAGTAAAAAAATAAATCGTCGAGCTGAAGATAAAATGGTTGGAGTATGCATCACCCCTCCTTTCCGCGCTTATAGGGGATCAAAAAGCGAACGTTTTCTTCTAATCATTCTTCTTGCTGTGCAGAAATTGAACGACTTCATTTTCATGTTCTGCAAGACTCCCCAGGACACCATTGACGAAACGAGGAGCGCTATCCGAACCGTACGCTTTGGCCAGTTCCACCGCCTCGTTGATGGCCACCTTCACTGGCGTACTACGGGATCCAGCAAATTCCCACACTGCTATGCGCAATATATTACGATCGACGGCCGCGATCTGATCGAGCGGCCATTCGGGCGCATATTTGGCAATCACAATATCGAGAAATTCGCGTATTGGTAATACACCAAATAATATTTGACGGATAAACTCCGCCAATTCCTCAGTCTGAGGTTCCTCTTCAAGGCGGTCCTTCAAGACCGGCACCGGGGAATGACCTACCAGATCAATTTCGTAAAGTGCTTGCAGGGCTATCCCACGCGCCCTGGTGCGTGCTTTCATAAAAAATTATGCCTCGGTTTTATAATCGATATCTTCAATATGGATATTGACGTGCCCAACCTCCAGGCCGGTCATTTCTGAGATAGCCCGATTCACGGTCTGCTGGACGGTTTGACTGACTTCTCGGATATTCACATCACTGGCCAGTATCAGGTACAGATCTACGAATACATTGTTATCCTCAATCGTCATCCGGACACCTTCATTCCCCCGCCCGAACAAGCTATTCATACCTCCCTTGACAGGAGCCATGCTTGTGACCCCCTCCACCCCCAATGCCGCCATGCGGGCGATGGTAAGGAGCACATCGGGAGTCAAGGTTGTTTTTCCAGAAGTTCGATAATCAGCCATTCGACCTCCATAAAAGTATCTGGGAATTATAACACCTGTAATAACCCCTCATCTTGCCTTGGGTCTCAAGCCAAATGCCAGCGCCAAACTTCCCAATACATCCAAAAGCCCGACGAACAGAAATGCGTTCTCCCAGAAAGGCAGCGGGAACAAGCGAATAAGTGTATCTGAATACAAGAACAGCCAGGAATCACCTTTAAAGAACAATTCGTGAAATACAGTGAAGAACTGCCAGAAGCTGGTTGCAGCCAGAATACCGATGGTAGCTACCAACCCGAGCGTAAACCAGCCTCCCCTCCAGATACCACGCACGTATTCTGGCCACCAACTACGCCATCGCGCCCACACTCCCAAACCGAGTATAAAAATACATATTCCGTATCCAATCCATAGTACCGGTTGAATGACACTTTTTACATCGTGCATATGGCTCAATTCGCGCTCGTTGAAAAGCGGAGTGCCATCCGAAAAAGTCAGATCACCGAGGAATGAAATTCCGGCATCATTGAGCAAGTAATCAATGGACAGCTTTGACCAGTGCAGACGGTCTTGAAGGGTAAACCCATATTCATCCGGCGGAAAACCTGGCAGGCGGTATTCAATCTCGGGGAAGGCATGGGTGAGAAGCAAACGCAAACCAACGAAAGACAATGCAAACGGAAGCAGGATGGTTAGGGACCAGGATAATATCCGATAAATCGTTTTCATTCTTCTCCTAAAACTTTCCCATGCGAAGGATCAGCCACAAAGATTTAATGTTTGGTTCATTGCTGCATGGTATTCATTTCACCGCGCAGGATGAATTCGAGAATTAAGTTATTGGTCATCCATTCGATCGGAGAAAGGTCGTCCGTAAAGACAATCGTGCGTTGCGGCGCAGGTTGAAGGTTTATCCATGTAAGAGACATGGATCCGAGCAGCAAGGGCTGTGTCTTTTCATTCTGCGACAGAGATATCAGGTTGGAGCTCAAGTTGGACGCATTCGTGCTTTGAAGTGTCGCATAAATGATCGAATTGAATGTGTTGGGGATGTCCATCACATAAATCGAGGGGAATATGGCTCCTAAAGTCGTTGCCAGCCCATCGATCAGGCGGCGATCATTCGGGGCGCGGCCTACGTTGATGGCTAATGAGCCATCTTGTTTGAGGTGATCGGCTGCAATCTGGAAGAATTCCCGGGTGGTCAGGTGTGGGGGAATATAGGGCGGGCGGTATGCATCTACACAGATCAGGTCATACTTCTCAGAGCTTTCTGCCAGGCCCCAACGGCCATCCTGGATGAACACATTGAGGTTGGGAAGGGTCATATCAAAATATTTTCGTCCGACTTCCACGATCTTTGGATCGATTTCGAAGCCATCGATAACAACATTGGGAAAAACCGCAGTGGCTTGTCTTGCCGTGGTTCCGGCAGCGAGACCGACAATGGCGATCCTATGAACATCTTCTGGTTTCTGGTCCGGATAAAAGAAAGGCGCTACCAGGAATTGCTGCCAGGGTCCGCCATAATCTAACGTCTGCGGATTGTACTCCGAATGGACGCCCTGGCCATCGTTCAGGCGTAGGTAATAAGTCCCGTTGAACTCAAGCACTTGAATATAGTTATAGGCTGATTCGGTTTCATAGATTTGTCCAGCGGATCGCTTTATCCCACCCCTTCCGCCAAGAAAAGCCAACAGAAGTATCGCCGCGACCATCAGAAGATAAGGTAGCACTGCCTTGCGACCAGCACTCAGGCCAAGACCAATTAACGCAACCAGGAGCAAGACCAAACTGAAGGCCAAAAAAGTTTTAGTTGTCCCAATAGTGGGGATCAGCACCAGAACCGGCAGGAATGTCCCGATAAAAGAACCGATAGTCGAGATGCCGTAGATTGTTCCAGCAATGTTGCCGGCGCGACTGGCATTATCTAGGGAAAGCCGGATGGCGAATGGCGATATCATCCCAAGCAGAGTGATCGGAACCGTAAACAATATCAGCACGCCGACAAAAGCCCCGATTAACACCCCGATTTCCAGCCCGTCAAATGCATTGGCAGCCAGGCGTAAAACCGGATTGGCAATATAAGGCACGATCCCAAGGGTGAATGCCCCCCATGCCAGGATGGCGTACATCGTTCTTGGATAAGGCGAACGATCTGCCCAACGACCCCCGATAAAATAACCGGCAGTTAAGTAAATAAGGATAAGGCCGATAATGGCTGCCCAAATAGGGTTACTGGTGCCGAAGACATTCCCCAGCAAACGTGAGGCCCCAAACTCCGCTGCCAGGCTGGTCATGCCGGAGATGAAAACGGTGAAATAGATGTATTTGCGCATGAACAAATTATAACCGTGAACGAAAGGGAAGGATTCTTGGAAGAGTTTTGGACAGCCGCGATGGATATTTTTTATTCGAGAATAAATTCTTCCCCTGGTTATAATCCATCCAGGGGAAGAAGGCAATCAACTACTCATAACGCGCTAGCGATCGTAGCATGCAGATCTATCTTATCAGCATTGGCAGATAAATCTTGTAAGTCGTCGTCGGGACTGGGTTGTTGATCGTGAAGGTCTGGGCATTGGAGGTCCCGCCTCCCGGCGTACCGGTGAAGACGGTCACACTGGCCGTCCCGGCCGTGGCAATGTCCGCAGCCAGGATGGAAGCCGTCAGTTGGGTGCTGTTGACATAGGTGGTGGTGCGATCGGTTCCATTCCAGCGCACGCTCGAACCATTAACAAAGTTGGTCCCGTTGACCGTCAGGGTATAGGCTATCCCTCCCGCCGTCGCCGAGGTCGGGTTCAGGCTCGTCGTCGTCGGGACTGGGTTGTTGATCGTGAAGGTCTGGGCATTGGAGGTCCCGCCTCCCGGCGTACCGGTGAAGACGGTCACACTGGCCGTCCCGGCCGTGGCAATGTCCGCAGCCAGGATGGAAGCCGTCAGTTGGGTGCTGTTGACATAGGTGGTGGTGCGATCGGTTCCATTCCAGCGCACAGTCGAGCCGTTAACAAAGTTGGTCCCGTTGACCGTCAGGGTATAGGCTACCCTCCCGCCGTCGCCGAGGTCGGGTTCAGGCTCGTCGTCGTCGGGACTGGGTTGTTGATCGTGAAGGTCTGGGCATTGGAGGTCCCGCCTCCCGGCGTGCCGGTGAAGACGGTCACACTGGCCGTCCCGGCCGTGGCAATGTCCGCAGCCAGGATGGAAGCCGTCAGTTGGGTGCTGTTGACATAGGTGGTGGTGCGGTTGGCCCCATTCCAGCGCACGCTCGAACCGTTGACAAAGTTGGTCCCGTTGACCGTCAGGGTATAGGCTATCCCTCCCGCCGTCGCCGAGGTCGGGTTCAGGCTCGTCGTCGTCGGGACTGGGTTGTTGATCGTGAAGGTCTGGGCATTGGAGGTCCCGCCTCCCGGCGTACCGGTGAAGACGGTCACACTGGCCGTCCCGGCCGTGGCAATGTCCGCAGCCAGGATGGAAGCCGTCAGTTGGGTGCTGTTGACATAGGTGGTGGTGCGATCGGTTCCATTCCAGCGCACGGTCGAGCCGTTAACAAAGTTGGTCCCGTTGACCGTCAGGGTATAGGCTATCCCTCCCGCCGTCGCCGAGGTCGGGTTCAGGCTCGTCGTCGTCGGGACTGGGTTGTTGATCGTGAAGGTCTGGGCATTGGAGGTCCCGCCTCCCGGCGTGCCGGTGAAGACGGTCACACTGGCCGTCCCGGCTGTGGCAATGTCCGCAGCCAGGATGGAAGCCGTCAGTTGGGTGCTGTTGACATAGGTGGTGGTGCGGTTGGCCCCATTCCAGCGCACGCTCGAACCATTAACAAAGTTGGTCCCGTTGACCGTCAGGGTATAGGCTATCCCTCCCGCCGTCGCCGAGGTCGGGTTCAGGCTCGTCGTCGTCGGGACTGGGTTGTTGATCGTGAAGGTCTGGGCATTGGAGGTCCCGCCTCCCGGCGTGCCGGTGAAGACGGTCACACTGGCCGTCCCGGCCGTGGCAATGTCCGCAGCCAGGATGGAAGCCGTCAGTTGGGTGCTGTTGACATAGGTGGTGGTGCGATCGGTTCCATTCCAGCGCACGTCGAACCATTAACAAAGTTGGTCCCGTTGACCGTCAGGGTAAGGCTATCCCTCCCGCCGTCGCCGAGGTCGGGTTCAGGCTCGTCGTCGTCGGGACTGGGTTGTTGATCGTGAAGGTCTGGGCATTGGAGGTCCCGCCTCCCGGCGTACCGGTGAAGACGGTCACACTGGCCGTCCCGGCCGTGGCAATGTCCGCAGCCAGGATGGAAGCCGTCAGTTGGGTGCTGTTGACATAGGTGGTGGTGCGGTCGGTTCCATTCCAGCGCACGGTCGAGCCGTTAACAAAGTTGGTCCCGTTGACCGTCAGGGTATAGGCTATCCCTCCCGCCGTCGCCGAGGTCGGGTTCAGGCTCGTCGTCGTCGGGACTGGGTTGTTAGAACCAAGAGGCGTAAGGTTTACGATGCTAACAGACAAGAGCTGCATGCCGGAATAACTCGTTCCCCAGGTCATATTGTGAGTAAGGTAGTCCCACGTGTCGTGAATGTAGACCGTGTTCCCGGTATCATCATACCCAACGCCGACAACGGTGTGGCCGGCCAGGTTCAGCATCACCGGCCGCCCGGCATCAATCTCTGCTTTCAACTGGGCAAATGAAAAGCCTCCAGCGATCGTGTTATCTGTTTTTTGGCTATAACAGTCTGTTACCGTATACCCCCTGGCCTCGTAAAAGAGTTTCCTCCCGTAGGTTCCATCCAATGTGTTTACCCCATACGTTAACATATCGGCACAGGTTAACGGGGTTGCTGAAGAAGTGTAATTATAGAAATTCGTTGAACCATCAGTATTACCGTAGGCAGACTGGCTAGTTTTCATATAGTCGCCAATCGCATTCCCCCAGGTATGCTGGGTCCAAGCGCCAGTGATATAGGGATCATTGGCTGAGCTACCATATTGGACCCAATAGTCATCAATTGAGCCGAGGATCGCCCTTCCATCTACTCCGTTATGCGAGGCGCTCAGGGGAATATTGGGATAGGTAGCAACCCCATCCGACCAGGTGCCCCAAGTGCTGTTGTCCAATGGCATCACGCCGCCGTTTGTGGGACCGGTGTACATGTTGTCATACCCATTCCGGTCGTAATAAGCAGCGATCATGCCGCCAGAAACCGCAGAACAACCAAAGACCCAGTTGTATGCGGGAACCGTGAGACTTCTGGCAGCCATCTGTACTTCGGGGTCAGGCAATGCAACCGGGCTTCGCTGGACTTCGTAACCTGCAGGTGGGTTGGGCGGGCCGTTGATGATATATACATCAACGCTTTTTCCATTAGCAAGCGTCTTCGTGATGGAAGTGAAATATTGATTATCCGGGACTGCCGTAGCCGCAGCGAGTTGATTAGCGCGGACGACCGCGGCTTGAGAAAACAACAGTAGAATAACCACCATAATACATCCCACCATAATGATGAACCTGGGGAACTGCTTCATACAATTTTTATGTTTCATAATTGCCTCTGCTAGCGAACTTGAATAAGTTTTGGACAAAACATACAGGATTGTCACGATATTTTGTACAACCTGAATTACTAATTCTCTCAGATTGAACTCGATCTAGAATTCGAGGATTAACGCCCGACCCGTTTAACGCTACAAAATCCACCTATAAGTATATTGTCAGTTTACAATCCCACGGTACGTATGTCAACACAATATTGATTTTGATATCATATTTTAATTATTTATTGGATACATATCGAAAAAGGGGGTGAAATGGGTAAAAAAACATCCCGGAAACAGACAATGTGTTATAACCACCAAACTAATCCACCCAGGAGTTCACATGTCTGACATCGCCATCATAACTGACACCGATTCAAGCCTACCTTTGGATATTTCCAGGAATCACAGTATCGTCCAGGTACCCATTGCGATCCAATTTGGAAATGAGACTTTCCGTGACGTCTATGAAGCCGATAACCCCTTGATATTTGACCGGATCGATAAAGAAGGCAGATTCCCCACCACCGCCGCTCCCTCTCCAGGTCAATTTGGGGAAGCTTATAACGCCGCATTTGCAGAAGGGGCGAAAACGGTGCTTTGCTTCTGTGTAAGCAGCGAAGTCAGTGCCACCTATTCGGCCGCCCGCAGCGCAGTAGAAGGGTTGCACGGGAAGGAAATCCGTGTAGTGGATACGCGCAACTTATCCATGGGCCAAGGGTACATGGTCCTGGCAGCAGCTGAGGCGGTTGAGGCGGGGGCAACCGCCGAGGAAGCCCTGGCCATCGCGGCAAGTGTTGGCAACCGTGTCCACCTTTTCGCCTCCCTCGCGACCTTGAAATATCTCACCTTGAGCGGGCGGATCAGTCACCTGGCGGCCAGCTTTGCCGGCTTGTTGGACGTCAAGCCAATCCTGACCGTTCAGGATGGAAAACTGCAAATGCTAGAACGCATCCGCACCCAATCCAAATCGTGGGCCCGCACAATTGAAATTGCCGCCAAAGCCGGGGTAGGATGTGGGATCGAAAGAATGACGATTCTCCACGTAAACGCCCTGGAAAAAGCGCGCGAATTCGAAAAGCTACTCAGGATCGCCATGGCTTGCCCCACAGAGATCATGTATGCCGAAATGAATCCTGGGCTATCCATCCATTCCGGCGCTGGACTGGTAGGTGTAGTGTTTGTAACCAAGGAATAGAGGCGTTAAACATGGTCGATGCAAAACGTCTGATCTTCCTCCATGGTTCTGAAAGCAACAGCCAGACCTATAAGGCTACGCTCCTGCGTAGCCACTTCCCCGGCATGGTTGTCCCGGATTTTACCGGCTCGCTTGCCGCGAGAATGGAACAGTTAGGAAGTATCCTGGGTAAAAAGAAAAGCTGGACCCTTATCGGCTCCAGTTTGGGTGGATTAATGGCGGTTCTCTTTGCTTATCGTTTTCCCGACCAAGTGAGAAAACTGGTGCTGCTGGCTCCTGCCCTGACTCTTCCCGTGTTTTCCGAAGATGTCACCGGTCCGATCTCCGTGCCTTGCATCATCATTCACGGCACACAAGATGATGTTGTCCCGTTAAAACAAGCGCGGAAACTGGCTGAAAAAGTATTTAAGGACTTGACCTACCTGGTTGTGAATGACGACCACCGGCTTCACAAAACCGCCCCGGAATTGGACTGGGAAAAGATACTGGATTAACCTCCCCCCAGCTTCAGGAAAGCCGGGGGAACCCAAAAACCGCCATAGCCCCAAAAGGTGATCGCCAGAGTCGCCGCCAGCAAGAACACCCCAAAGCCAATCAAAAAATAGTCACGCCGGCGATACTGCAACTTCTCCAGCCAGGTGCGTGGGCCAATCCCAAAGGCGCGCAAGTCCATCGCATCAATGATATCCTCGCTGCCCATGAGAGCATGGATCACTACTGGCACGAAAATCGGTCCCAGCTTGCGGACCTGTGCAAAAATTCCACCGGAGATCTTCTCCAGCTCGTAGCCGCGGGCACGCTGGGCATCCATGGTCAGCTGAAAATCACGGCCGAAGGTTGGAATGAAACGCATGGTCAAATCCATGGCGTAAGCGATCTTGTCTGGAAGCCCAATCCCCCGGAATGTGACACCATAGAGAGAAGGATTGAGCGAATAGGGTATCAGGATGGTCATCACGGCCAAGCTAAAAACGCGCCCAAACTGGCTGACAGCGAAGAAGGCCCGTTCCACGGTGATTTTTAGAGTCAGGAGTCCAGCCGAGGATCGAAAATCCGGCCCGAAATTCTCGAATCAAGTGTTCTTGTTTATAGACCTCCACACCCCCACGTCCGGTCAGGAAAGTCAGGAACGTAAAAACAATGATAAAGCCGATGATAAATAAGAAGGGCCGCCGGATCTCCTGCCACTTCAAGCCGGAAGTTAGGAGGACGATCACGGCAATAGCGATCAGAGGAAGGAGATAGCGGATATCCCAAAAAAATACCGTCGTGACTATATAACAGCCATAGAAAATCAACCAGGCGCGTGGATCGAACCATTGGATGAGGGATCTACGAGGACGATAACGCCAAGTAACAAGCATGAGGATAAAAACCAGATATCAAAGAACAATGATTTTTAAGCGGGTGAGAGAGTAGAGAGCCAGCAAAGCTCTCTACTCTCGAGACGCATTTCCTTATCTTCCCGATTGTCGTTGAACAGCCATATAAGCCACCAACAACAAAGGAACCAAGATGGCGGCAAAGATTAGGTTCGGGCCGGCAGCCGGGAGGAATTCTCCCACGATGGCTGTAGCCGGGCTGTAGCCATTGACCCATATGTCAGATAGGGCAGCAAACCCAATGCCGAGGATATTCCCCAGCATACCCCAAGTCACAGCCGCAGCCAGATCAATATTTTTACCGAAGACGAACCGGACAATCAACACCAGCGCGAAGCCAATGATGATCGAAAAACCAGCGAAGATAGACACTGGCTCTTCGGCCGCAAAATAGAAGCCATTCGTCACATTCCGGTTGAACAGGAATATTCCGACCGCCAGGATGGCCAAGACCGCGCTGATGATCAACACCGTGTCTAAACTCTTTTTGCGGTCTTTAAACAGGAAGACCATGCCGGCAATAAAGCCCACCAACCCGTTCCCAATGCTCCACTGAGGGAACAGGCCGAAGCCTGTCAATGCATCACCAAACATGTTGCCGACGGCCCCGGTGAAGAAACCCACCACCGGTCCGAATGCAAAGCCGAAGAAGATGGGGATGGCAATGGCCGGGCGTAGTGTCACCTGGCTGACGGAAGGAATAAAAAACACCGTTCCATTGAACAACCAGGAAAACACAGCATAGAGGGCCGCCCCAATAGCCATCCAGACCACTTCGCGGGTGCCCACTTTCCAAGCCTCATTCTGTCGAGTGAACAAATATACTGCCAGTGCTATTAACAATCCCACAACCACGAAGACGAATCGAAGGAATGGGTTTTCACCTGTCTGCAGGCGCTGGATGCCCAACAGGGTGCCGCCCACATAGACCACAAGCAGAAAGATGGCCAGGATGACAACCAAAGCAATTGAGACTCCAACCATTTTTTTATTCATTTACTCTCTCCTTCTGGATTTATAGGTGCGCTAACGTTTCGGCGCGCATGAACTTACCAGTCTGAGGCCAAAATCTCATATTTTCCGCCAGCAAGCTGGTTGGGACGAGTCGGCAATCTTCCAGCCGCTTCGCATCGCCAAGGACATCGTGCGGCGAGCCATCCGCGACGATCCGTCCGCCGGCAACCAACAGCACCCGGTTCGCAAAAATCACTGCCAGGTCGACGTCGTGCGTGATAAATAAAATGGCTTCAAATCCGGGCAATTGCAGGATGGCATCCATGAAATTCATATAGTTCCTGTAATCCTGACCGGCTGTCGGTTCGTCCATCACCAGGATGCGGGAACGCATGGCCAGGATGGCCGCAATACTGACGCGTTTTTGTTGACCGAAGGAAAGCGCGAGGGGGGGATCTTTTTCATATTCAACAAGATTGACTATTTCTAGTGCTTCTTTCACCTCCTTTTCGATCTGGTCCGGTGGATGTTTTAAATTTTTTGGCCCAAACGTCAATTCATCATGTACTGTTGGTGCAAAAAGCATATGACTGGGGCTTTGGAACACATACCCCAGTGTACTGGCAATTTGGGCTACGCTGGCCGTATGCGTGTCGCGGCCTCCTACCAACACTTTTCCGGAGCCGGGTTTGAGCAAGCCGATGGCATGCTTGACGAAGGTAGTCTTGCCGGCGCCGTTCGGACCTAAAACAGCAATCACATCGCCACGTTTTATTTGGAGATTGATATTGTGCAGGACTTCCGTCCCGCTCTCATAACCAAAAACAACATCCTCGAAGGTTACCAATGCTTCCATCTCATCTTTGGAGTTGAAGGCAGTCACACCTGGAAGGATATCCAGCGTCGGCGGGGGCGGGTCTTTGGAGGCGCGCTCCGCCACTACTTTAGCCGGCAGCTTGACCTCGTGATAATCCGCCACTTTTTCAAAACCGGCCATAGGGCCCATAAATTTAATCTCTCCATCCGACATGAACATAACCCGTTCGGGTTTGATACGCAATACGTCTTCGATGCGGTGCTCGATCAATAGCACGGTCATGCCTTCGTCGGCTAAGCGGCGGACTATATCAAGTGTTTCAAGCGCTGAGGCCGGGTCCAGGCTGGCTAAAGGCTCATCCAATAGCAGAATCGATGGTCGCATGGCCAGAACACCCGCCAGGGCTACCTTCTGCTTCTCTCCGCCTGAAAGATTGAATGTATCCCGATCTCGCAGGTAGGAAATACCTAAATATTCCAGGGATTCATCCACACGCGCAATGATATCGGGACGCGGCATGTTCAGGTTCTCCAGGCCAAAAGCCACCTCATGGAGCACCTTGGTTCCGAGGATCTGTCGCTCGGGGTCCTGTAAAACCGTGCCGATTTTCTGGGATATTCTTGAGAGATGCCAACCGGCCGTTTCTTCGCCATTTAATAAAATCCGCCCTGACAACTCGCCCTTATAAGAACGCGGGATCAGGCCGTTGATGCATCGGATTAGGGTGGTTTTTCCGCAGCCGCTCGCACCGGCGATTAATAGGATTTCGCCTGGAATTGCTGAAATAGAAATATTCCGGATGGCAGTCGTTTCCCGGTCGCGGTAGCGGAATGTAAGGTTTTCGAGGATCAATGAAGTTTCAGAGATCATGGGCACCCACAAGGAAAAACACTTCTATTCGATCTGCGGTTCTATTCTACCTTACTCTCAAAAAATACCTCAACAACGCCACCCACAAATGCATCCAATAGATCGGATGCACTGCCATTTACGACTGCAATTTCGATATTCTTCTGACTGTTCACTAATGCAACCAGGTCGCCAGACTTTTTCTGAGCATAGGTCATGATCAGGTTGCGTATTTCTCGCCCATATAAGCGGATTTTGAGATTTTCCACCCCATATAAATTGGCGACAGGCAGATCTGTAGCCAGGTTGCCAAAGTGATCGATGGCAGTAATATGGGCCTGCCATCCATGCTTTGTTCTTTCCGGCTTTGGCAGGTTAAGCCTGACGGGATCGCTAATGATCTCTCCAAACTCTGCCAGGGGAATTCCTTTAGCAAGATACGCCGCCACCGGCGCGAAGAGGTCCCGCCCGTGGAAAGTTTGGCTGACATCAGCCAGCCAGTACCTCGGATTGGTCAAATGAACGAATTCAACCTTGCCGGCGTTTTTTTCCACGGCTTCAAGAACCGGTGTGAAAAGGCCATTATCAGGACCTACAAAATAATGCTCGCCCATTCTGGCCGCCACTGGACGTCGCTCAGTGCCTACTCCCGGATCTACCACCGCAAGGTGGACTGTCCCGGCTGGAAAATAAGAATATGCCCGCGAGAGGACTAATGCTCCTTCGAGGACGTTCTGTGGACTGACCTCATGGGAGATATCGGCGAGATTGGCTTGCGGGCAAATGCTTAAGAGGACGCCTTTCATTGCGCCGACGAAACCATCCTTGAGACCGAAATCAGTTGTGAGAGTTATATAGGCGTAATCCATAACACAGATTTTCCACGGGTTTATTGAACCAGTGGCTCCAAAAACGGTCAGGGCGTGCATCCAGTACGCGAAAGCCAAACTTTTCATACATTCGGCAGGCGACTTCGTTCAAACTGGTGGTATCTAAGTAGACACCCCTGATACCTAAATTTCGAAGTTGGCTAAGATACGCCTCCATAAGCCGCTGTCCAAGTTTATGACCGCGCCAGGCAGAATCTACATTTATATGCAGATGGGCCGGATACGTTTTCCAATCCACGTGAGTGAATTCTCTCCGTAACAATCCTCCCAGCATACCCCGTAAATATCCGAAAGAACGCCATCCAAAGCGATATTTTCCGCGGATCAGATTGCCGACCAGACGCGGCAGGATAGAACGGGCATATTTCCAACTCTTCGAATGGGAATCCACACAACCGGTCAGGAAGCCTATCACCTCCCTTCCGGCGCAAGCAACCCAAGCGTGTTCCGGCTCGCAGTCGGTGTAATAGGCATAAAATGCATCCAGGAAAACATTACGGTCTTCCATATAAGCTTCGATCGGAGCGCCAAAAAAAGCAGTATCAGCACCGATGCGGAAAACAGCTTGTCGGTCAGCTTGCTGGTACGGACGAACGGTCAGATCAGGCATCTACGGCTCCGGAATAATCACCATTTGCCAGGCAACCTCATCGATAATACGTCCGCCTCCAACCACGTTTGCACCAACAAAGATCGCCCAAGGGTTTCCCAGCGCAGACAGGCTGGCTGAAGCGCATACATTAGTCCCCGACCGGTAAGCTGTCTGCCAACCGGTCCCCGCCCTTCCGGTCCGCGCCAGGTAAGAGACGATACCTGATGAACTCAATGCTTTCAAACGTAGGGAATAGACGAACTCAGGTACTGTGTTTTCGCGCGCTTGGACACAGACCAATAAGTCTCCATTTGCTCCCTTGGCGGCATAAACCGCTACTAGATCAGAAGCCGGCACCGCCGCGCGGGTGAAAAAATCGCCAACTGGATCAAGTTGTACAGGTGGGATGGCCTGTTTTTTTGAATCCAGCCAGGTGGAAGGTTGGCGCAGTTCGCCCTGGGCCATGATAGCCAGGTGTGCATCCTTGACCGGAGCAAAGAGTTCATTGGCACGTACGAAACTATCCATCAACCCGCTTAGCAAGGTTAATTGGCTGCGATATTTTTGTACAGCCTGCCCTTTGAGGGTCGTGTCAGCCCTAGTCAGATCCAAGCGGTACCAATCGGGATAAAGCTTAAATATAGCTAGCGGTGGTGTCAAGGCCGCCTGCGGCTTCAAGCCTTTGATATCCGGGTAGTCGGGCCGGTGAACAAGATAAGTGTACTCCATCGGGCGAAAAGTCGGGTCAGAGTGGTTGGTCAGGGTAATCGCCAAACGAACGAATGCATTCAACCCCCAATGGTCCGGATGCACATCATCAGGATGTGGATAGACGATCAGGTCGGGGCGATAAGTACTCAGGATGGAGTTCACGTCAGCCAGAAAATCTTCTCCCGCGTAGACCGAATTCAGATCGTAGGTAAGCGCATAAGGGCTGCTACTATCCTCGCTATAGGGAGACCGATAGGGATTTTTTGCAGACCAGTAATTATTCCATAAAGCCGGCGTACCCCGGTCAGGATAACTCAGGAAATCCACTTGATCGGGCTTGACACCTAAAACAGCCAGGGCAGCCAGTGATTCTTGCTGCCGAATTTTGCCCAATTTGACATAATCAGCCGGGCGAGGATAGATTTTCTTGAAATCACGAATCGTGGCGAAGATAAAACCATCTCCGTTCGTGGCGATCACCACGCGGACCTGGATGCCTGCCCGTTTTGCCGCCAGGATCAACCCGGCTGAACCTAGCGTTTCATCATCGCAATGGGGTGCGAAGATGAGCAATCGATGGTAGCCATTGAGATTAATCGGTTTCAAAGCCGAGACCGGTATACTGGCCTCAGGCTGGGCTAACTGCCACGATACAAATACTACTGCTAGTAAAAGCCAGGTTATTAGAAGCGTTTTTCCCCAACGTAGCCTTATTTTTTTCAAAAAATGAACCATTTACTATTCCTGTTTTGAATCATAAAGCAATGACAATGTTTTTGCGGTCCATCCAGAATGCTACTAATGAAATGGCTCCAATCAGAAATAGAATTTCCAAAAGAACCAGCCAGAGCGGGGCGGCTGTATAAATTGCAGGAATGCCAGGAATAAAGAAAATCCCTATCAGGAAATAATGTAGGAAGTATAACGTAAGAGGATTCTTGCCCCAAACAACCAGGAATCTTCCCTGCCAGTTATACCTCTCAGATAAGAAATGGAACAAGAGGAAGAGCAACGCGCTGATCCCCAGGCTGACCAGAACGTAAGAAGAAGATACACGGTGTTTGCTCACCGGTGTATAGAAAGCCAGAGCAACCCCCGCAGTCAGGATAGCTGCCGATACCCACGGGAATGCTTTTTTTGCCCGACCCTGACCAAGAAAGAGGTCTGCCAAGGCTGTGCCCAAGATCATCATGGCTGACCAATCCAACGACCCATATAAACCGCCATGAGGTGACCGCAGAGTAAAGTCCAAGAGAAAATGGTCCAATACGAGCTGATAAACCACGAGAATGCCTGCACCGATCAGCCAGCGATAAATCGAGGGCAGTCGAATGACTAGCAAAGTTACCAGGCCGGCCATGCCGATAGCCTGAAGGACCCCCCAGTCGATACCGCTGGGATTTTCTCCGACGGCAGTCTCGCCCGCAGAAATGATTGCCCCGAGTCCGATGATCGCCAGATAGCGTGTGAGAAAATAAGTGTATGTGCGGAAGGCTCCATCCCGTTCAAGGCGACGATGGAAAGACTGGCCATAAGTCAGGCTGATGGCAAAAATAAAGAAAGGTGCAATCAGGTCAATTATGGTCAGACCGATATCGGGAGCATGCTTGAGCCATGCAGGAATTAATAATACACCACCCATGAAATTGGCCAGTACCATGGTTAAAATGGCAAAACCGCGGAATTGATCTATCGAAAGAATTCGCTTCGTTGCCAAGGTTTTCTCCCTTTAGGAATCCGCATTGATTATAGGCCAATTGGGTAAATCCTGTGTTAGTAGAAAATAATAAAAAATGCCATCCATAAAAGTGGAATGGCATTTAATAGATTAATCGAGGGGGGTTATTGTTGTTAGTGACAGGTGGTCGTACCCGAATCCGTGAAGCTGTAACCTGCAGCCGGCAGGAAGGTCCAGCTATAAGAACCATCTGAAAGAGTCAGTTTTAGTACACCGTAAACTGTACTTTGATTGCGAACAACCTCGTTCGGATCGAGAGGATGAGATGCATAAGAATAACCATCGCCAGGGGCGCCGCCGGTGCCAACAACAAATTCTCGAATGCCATCCGACGCTGCCTGCTCGGAGGGATTGATCAGGTTGAAGCGTTCATAGTTATGGTTATGACCGTTGGCAATAATATCCACTTTATACTGGTAAAGCAATGTCCACCAGGCAGCATAACTGCTATCATCGCTGTGGCGCCCGCTCGTCCAGCGCGGCTGGTGCCAGGCGGTCAGGACACATTTACTGGTGTTGGCAGCGAGGTCATTCTTCAGCCAAGTGTATTGGGGGGAACCCGAGCCGCAGCCGCCAGCCTGGGAGCATTCAGCATTTAGAACGATCACGTGCCAGGCAGAGCCAATGGTATAGCTATAATAACCTCCCGGTTGAGGTCCCGCGGCTGAACCAAAATAGGCAAAGTAAGGCGCGGTTCCGCTGGGTGGATAAATATCATGGTTACCTTCAACTGAACGAGTAACGTTCAGGAAGCTGCCCCAATTCGGCGCGAATAGATCCCTATATTGTAAATCATAGGCAGACCCACCTGTATCATTATTGACATTATCGCCCAGGGTCAGTACCTGGCCTCCAGGATTGGCGGCTAGAACGCTGCGGACAAGGTCACCCGTCTTTTTGCACAAAGGAGTATAGTCGGTACCTCCCAAGTCATGTTTACAGATATCGCCTGCGATCAGTAGGATATTACTCGATCCGCTGGGAGGTGGTGATTGAGTAGGAACAGGAGTGGAAGATCCATTCACTGTGACAATCAACTGAGGCGCATTTGCACCAGATTCCCAGGAAGCGAGGCTGATCGCGGTTGTACCTGGAGTGGAAACCCCAAAGCTATACATACCACTCCTGGTAATATAAGAGGTAACATCCAGCGTGATCCAGCTTCCGGTGGAGACTGCAGCCGAAGAAGTCACCATGCTGCCTAATGCGGGAGCATTATTGTAATTTATGCCTGTCTCCCCCCAGTTATCATCTGCCACGCTCATGACAACAAGGCCATCAGGCGAGGATGAATTTGAATAGATCTTCAGCAGAGCCTGGCTGATTGGCGGTGTTCCCAGTCCTGCCACGTTAAAGCGCAAGTAGCCTGTCAGAACGGGGGATCCATCCACACGCATTGTCGGCCCCGATCCATAATTGGTGCCCGGGTTGCTAGAATTCACATAAGCGTCCGCAATTGGGTTGAAGGTATTGGTCTGACCAATTGCAGCGGTAGGAATTATAGCCAGGCTGGATAAGAATCCGACGATCAGGAGGATAAAAGTGGCTCGTACCAATAAAGGTTTACGAACAGACATTAACTATTTCCTTTCAGAATTGGCTTGGTTATTGGGAAAATTTTTACAATTAGCAGCTAATTACCCGGAGGGCAATGGCAACACTTATATCACTAAAGGGCATTTTTACATGTCATTTCGAAAGGGACTTTCTTCCTCGAATTATAGTGATTATCTACGGGGGCAAAATTTTGAGGGCTTATATACAATGTCATTTGTATCCCCCACATTCTTTTATATCAATACTGAACGTAAGGAGTATCGTTGTCCTCAAAAACCCTTTATCGGTTAGCAAGTCTTTTACTTGTACTATTGTTCACGAGCAATGCTTATGTGGCCCACGCTGCTGTCCAAACGACTCTCGCGAATGATCTCGTTAGGAATACCCCTTACACTACCTCCAAATCAACACGAGTTCAAGCCTCTCCATCTATTAAACATGGCTCAGTCGATTTATCCGTTACAGGCAGTGCTTCTGCAATAAAATTATTCCTGCCATTCGTCTCGAACAATGATTCGACCAACTCTGTGGAGACTGATTGGCAGCCTTCCTTCCCTATCCGGGCTACTTTCTATTACCCCTGGTTTCCGGAAGCCTGGACCCAACAAGGTATCAACCCCTATACCAATTACACCCCCCAATTGGGATATTACAGCTCAAAGGATCAAAGCACCCTCAAACAGCATATCGCCATGATGCAGTACGGCAATATCGATGCCGCCATCGCCTCCTGGTGGGGCCAGGGTAGTCAAACCGATACCAAGATCCCAGGCCTGCTCTCCGCTGCCACTGGCACCAACTTCCGCTGGGCTCTCTATTACGAGAACGAAAGCCAGGGTGATCCCTCTGTTGGCCAGATCCAGGCTGACCTGACCTATATCCGCGACCATTATGGCAAGAATCCCAACTTCTTGCGCGTGAATGGAAAATTCGTGGTCTTTGTGTACGCAGCCCCCAACGATGGCTGCGGCATGGCCGACCGCTGGGTGCAAGCCAATACCGTCGGCGCCTACATCGTCCTCAAAGTCTTCCCTGGCTATGCCAGCTGCGCCAGCCAGCCCGATACCTGGCACCAGTACTGCCCGGCTGAGGCAGCCGATCAACAGGGAAATATCAGTTTCACCATCAGCCCTGGTTTTTGGCTGAAAGGCAATGCCGAGCGGCTCGCCCGCGACATCAATCGCTGGAACCAGAATGTGCGTGATATGGCCGCCTCCGGCGTCCAGTGGCAGCTGGTGACCACCTTCAGCGAATGGGGGGAAGGCACTTCCGTGGAACCTGCAGCCGAGTGGGCCAGCCCTTCCGGCTACGGCCTATACCTGGATGCGCTGCATTCCAACCCCTAATAGCTTAAAACTCCTCACTTGTTGGGCAGTGTTTGATGCCTGCAGAAATATATAAGTACACGATTTTTACTGAAATTACCTTAGGCATCATCCTCCATCGTAGTCGAAAATTCCACTTCCCAGCCAATTTCAGACAGGAAAGGAAAAGAATAATGTTTCGAAAACCTTTATTGGTTCGTATGGCCATAATCCTTATTTTAGGCGGATTATTGGCAAGCTTTAGCCTGATTCCCGCGGCTGTATCAGCTCAAAGCACCACTTATATCCCCGTGGTTGATGGATATGTGAGCGCGAGCAATCCGGCTACAAACTATGGTACTGGGACCACTTTGCGGGTGGACGCATCGCCGCGAACAGTCAGCTACTTGCGTTTTAATGTGGCCGGTCTCGCCGGGCAGAAAGTCACCCAGGCCTTGCTCAAGATTTATGCAAACTCGGCCTCCACCCAAGGTCTTGTGGCCAAGTCCGTATCGGATGACAACTGGGGCGAGACAACCCTGAATTACAATAATGCCCCTGCTATGGGGAGCACACTGGCTTCTTCCGGGGCAGTGCCCGCCGGAAAATGGATCACACTAGATGTCACCGCTTATATAACCGGGAGTGGCATGTTTAGTATCGGAGTTACCACTCCAGGCTCTACAGCTATCAGCCTGGCGGCCCGTGAATCCGGCACAAAAGCGCCTCAATTAGTGGTTACCACTGACATTCAACCGATACCAACTTCAACCCAACAGCCCACATCCTCAAAGACGGCTACCACGACTCGGACAAAGACATCCGTCCCCACCTCAACTAATACCACCCCACCGACTCAGACAAAGACATCCGTCCCAACGTCAACTAACACGGTGGTTCCAACTCCCACCCGAACTCCAACCTCGCCTGGCGGGACTGATTGGCAGCCTTCCTTCCCCATCCGGGCTACTTTCTATTACCCCTGGTTCCCGGAAGCCTGGACCCAACAAGGTATCTATCCCTATACCAATTACACCCCCCAATTGGGATATTACAGCTCAAAGGATCAAAGCATCCTCAAACAGCATATCGCCATGATGCAGTACGGCAATATCGATGCCGCCATCGCCTCCTGGTGGGGCCAGGGCAGTCAAACCGATACCAAGATCCCAGGCCTGCTCTCCGCTGCCACTGGCACCAACTTCCGCTGGGCTCTCTATTACGAGAACGAAAGCCAGGGTGATCCCTCTGTTGGCCAGATCCAGGCTGACCTGACCTATATCCGCGACCATTATGGCAAGAACCCCAACTTCCTGCGCGTGAATGGAAAATTCGTGGTCTTTGTGTACGCAGCCCCCAACGATGGCTGCGGCATGGCCGACCGCTGGGTGCAAGCCAATACCGTCGGCGCCTACATCGTCCTCAAAGTCTTCCCTGGCTATGCCAGCTGCGCCAGCCAGCCCGATACCTGGCACCAGTACTGCCCGGCTGAGGCAGCCGATCAACAGGGAAATATGAGTTATCGCCATCAGCCCTGGTTTTTGGCTGAAAGGCAATGCCGAGCGGCTCGCCCGCGACATCAACCGCTGGAACCAGAATGTGCGTGATATGGCCGCCTCCGGCGTCCAGTGGCAGCTGGTGACCACCTTCAGCGAATGGGGGGAAGGCACTTCCGTGGAACCTGCAGTCGAGTGGGCCAGCCCTTCCGGCTACGGCCTGTACCTGGACGCGCTGCATTCCAACCCCTAATTGCCCTATAACTTCCCCCAACCAGCCGCTGTGAACGCGGCCGGTTGGGGAGTTGGCTGGCATTTCTGACAATATTCACCTTAGAAAACGATTCCAATTCTGTTAAGAAAAATGACCCTCTATTTAGGTAATAAGAACGTTTATTGGTGGTATCCTAGCCGTTACAGGTTCTCCCAACCTGGCATCGACTTAGCGAACGTGCGTGAAATTCAGCTAGTTACCATCGAGAAATTCGCCCGGCAGATGGAAGAGCACCTGACAACCCCACCTCTCGCAGTCAAAAATATCCCCAAATCAAGCCCAATCAATAAGAAAGGAAGTTAATGTTGCTCCAAAAACCTTTATTGGTACGCCTCGCTTTAATCATTATGGTAGGTGGATTATTGGCAAGCCTTACCCTGATTCCCTCCGTCGCATCCGCTCAGAGCACAACTCTGAACCCCGTTGCAGATGGGTATGTGAAAGCTGACACCCCGGATACCAACTACGGTACAGGCGCTACTTTACGCGTGGACGTTACACCGGTGGTTAACAGTTTTCTGCGTTTTAACGTGGCCGGCTTAGCCGGGCAGAAGGTCACTCAGGCTCTGCTTAAGATTTACGCTAACACTGCTTCTACCCAGGGTCTTGTAGCCAAATCTGTGTCGGATGACAACTGGGGTGAAACAACGCTAAATTACAATAACGCCCCTGCCGCGGGTAGTACGCTGGCTACATCTCCAGCAGTGACTGCCTCGAGTTGGGTCACACTGGATGTAACATCGTTTATCACCAATAGCGGTATGTATAGTTTCAGTGTTTCCACCCCTGGTTCTACGGCAATTAGTTTGGCCGCGCGTGAATCGGGCGCCAATGCGCCTCAACTGATCGTCACAACCAACGGTTCTTCTACGCCCGCCCCCACCAAGACAGCTGGACAACCGACTGCAACCAAGACTGCTGCACAACCTACTGCCACCGCGAGCGGCCCCACTCCGACAAAATCAGCCAGTTGTACGGCGGTAACCTTGACGAAGGGGCCGACCCTGATTTTCCCCGCTGACAACACCAAGATGAGAGTCGCCTGGCAATGGTCTTCCAATGCCTCCTTCCAGGTCCAATGGGGCTCCGACACCACCTACGCCTCCGGCAACGCCGCTGTCAGTGCCTACGATACTGCCAACAATTTGTATAAATACGATATCAGCGGCCTCACCCCAGGCGCCAAGTATTTCTACCGGGTCGTCGTCGGTTCCCAATGTGCCTCCGGCACCTTCTATGCCGCTCCTCCCGCCGGGGCTACCTCCGTCAAGTTCTTCTCCTACGGCGATACCCGCACCAACGGCAGCACCCACAACGGCCTGGCCGGTCAGGTCAACGCAGCCTTCGCGGCCGATCCCGCCTTCCAGACCCTCAACCTCAACGTCGGGGACTGGGTCAGCGGCGATAGCGAAAGCGCCTGGACCGGCGAGTGGTTCGCTTCCAGCTATACGAATATACGCAAACAGGATGCCAACCTCTCTGACATCGGCGTGCGCGGCAACCATGAAGGCGGCGCCACCTTTTGGAAACGCTACTGGCCCGAGCCCTTCCAATCCGGCGGCCTGTACTGGTCCTTCGATTACGGCCCCATGCACGTCGCCATGCTCGACCAGTACACTTCCTACTCGGCCGGCTCGGCTCAGTACAACTGGCTCAAGGCCGATCTGGCGGCTTCCACCAAAACCTGGAAACTGGTCGTCCTACATGAGCCCGGCTGGTCTGCCGGCGGCGGCCATGGCAACAACACCACCGTCCAAAATGACCTGCAACCTCTCTTCGTCCAATACGGAGTAGCCATCGTCTTCGGCGGACACAACCACTACTATGCCCGCGCCAGCGTCAATGGCGTGACCCACCTCACCGTGGGCGGCGGTGGCGCCCCATTGTATTCACCCGCCTCCGGACAGCCCAATATCGTCACCACCTACAAGGGCTACAGTTTCGGCGAATTCACCATCTCCGGCAATACCCTCTCCGCCAGGATCATTAGCTCCTCCGGCGCTACCGTCGATTCCTTCTCCATCACTAAGTAGATAGACAATATCTCGGTTAAGTAAATGAATTAAGTAATACAGGGAGAGTGGAGGAAACGCTCTCCCTGTATTACTGGAAAATAGTAGGCTTCCGCATGCACCTGATATAATTACGAAGCGAAGAAAATTTATAGGTAGATTGAAAATATGTATATAGATCAAACAATATCAACTTTTCGCGGATGGATTTTCAGGTTAGTTTTACTCTTCAGCCTAACATTGGGAAGTGCAGGGTGTGCTTCCATCATTTCCCGGGCAGCTACTTCTCAGGCAGCCTCGGCTGTTTCTGAATGCCAGGCTGATAAGGTCCCGGTGACAGGTGTACATTGGTTCAAGGACGCAGGCGGAGCCTGGCGGGTGGTGGGAGTTATTACCAATAATTCTTCACAGGCTGTCAGTAAATTAGTGACCGGCGTTGAAACAAGGACAAAATTCGACCAGGCTGCCGACCAGGGCGAAGATATCAGCGCCTATCCGCTTAATTTACAACCGGGTCAGCAAGCACCTTACACTGCCTGGATCGATCGCTCAATCCCCGGACTGGATTATTTCGAAGTGGAAGTGAACGAATGTGTGCTCACCGAGCCGGCCGAACGGGGCCAGGTGGTCGTACGCGCAGGCCGGTTGGTTGTAGACGAAGCGGGGGCTGCCCAGGTCACCGCCGAATTATTCAACCCTGGTACCAAGTCATTGTTGGTCAACGGGTTGATGGCAGCCGTTTATGACCAGGCCGGCGTATTGGTGACGGCCGATTATGTGGATGTGGCTACACGCTACCTGGCGCCTGGCGAAAGTGGGCCGGTACGCGCTTCGTTGGATCTACCACCCGGTGCAGCAAGTCAGATCAAATCGTATAAACTCTTTATGGATGCGCTGGTCAACCAGCCTGCCCCGCTTCCCCTGACTGTGCCGCGCAACGTTCAGATCCTGACCCACTACACCGACAGGGATGGACATTTTCACCTCGTAGGCCAGATCACCAACCCGGGGGCTAAAGGATTAATGACTTCCCTGCAGGCAACAATATATGCGGACTCCACCAAAAGCCAGGTGGTGGATGCAGCTGAGTTCACCACCTGGCTACCCCTTATGCCAGGAGAAACCCTCCCGTTCGACCTGGCCAATTGGGGATCGCTAAACGCTACCCGTGACCTATGGGATCAATTGGTCGGGAAAAATGCCGTCATTGACCTGCGCATCGAACCTTTTCTCACCTGGACAAGCGATGCAAAAGTAATGGAGCTGTCGCTGGTAGATGGCCACGAATCCATTAACGATCAAAAGGCGCATTTCACTGGAAAGGTAAAAAATGGTTCGAATAGTATAACTTCCGGACTTGTCAGTGCAGTTATACGCCAGAAGTCGAGCGGTCAAATCGTGGCCACAGGCAGCGTACAGCTTGGAATTACCGACTCTGCCGCACCTGGGCAGCTCTTGGATTATTCAATTTTTCTCCCATTGCCGGTGAATACAGACCTGGCGACCGTGTCAACCGAGGTGACTGCAAAAGGATATCAGCCATAAAAAAACCTGACTTCCTCTCAATCTCTGAATATATAGAGAAAGGAAAAACTCTTGTATACAGGTAAACCTTTATTGGTACGTCTCGCGTTAATCTTATGGATAACAGCCGCGCTGGCAGGCCTCAACCTTATTCCATCCTCTGCTCAAAGCCAAAACGTGGCTCCTAACTCTGCGCCGATTCGCATTCAAAATGCTGCCGCAAATTATAAAATCTTTTTACCGCTCATTGAAAATGGGCATGCGCCCGGCATTACCAGTTGTACGGCGGTAACCTTGACGAAGGGGCCGACCCTGATTTTCCCCGCTGACAACACCAAGATGAGAGTCGCCTGGCAATGGTCTTCCAATGCCTCCTTCCAGGTCCAATGGGGCTCCGACACCACCTACGCCTCCGGCAACGCCGCTGTCAGTGCCTACGATACTGCCAACAATTTGTATAAATACGATATCAGCGGCCTCACCCCAGGCGCCAAGTATTTCTACCGGGTCGTCGTCGGTTCCCAATGTGCCTCCGGCACCTTCTACGCCGCTCCTCCCGCCGGGGCTACCTCCGTCAAGTTCTTCTCCTACGGCGATACCCGCACCAACGGCAGCACCCACAACGGCCTGGCCGGTCAGGTCAACGCAGCCTTCGCGGCCGATCCCGCCTTCCAGACCCTCAACCTCAACGTCGGGGACTGGGTCAGCGGCGATAGCGAAAGCGCCTGGACCGGCGAGTGGTTCGCTTCCAGCTATACGAATATACGCAAACAGGATGCCAACCTCTCTGACATCGGCGTGCGCGGCAACCATGAAGGCGGCGCCACCTTTTGGAAACGCTACTGGCCCGAGCCCTTCCAATCCGGCGGCCTGTACTGGTCCTTCGATTACGGCCCCATGCACGTCGCCATGCTCGACCAGTACACTTCCTACTCGGCCGGCTCGGCTCAGTACAACTGGCTCAAGGCCGATCTGGCGGCTTCCACCAAAACCTGGAAACTGGTCGTCCTACATGAGCCCGGCTGGTCTGCCGGCGGCGGCCATGGCAACAACACCACCGTCCAAAATGACCTGCAACCTCTCTTCGTCCAATACGGAGTAGCCATCGTCTTCGGCGGACACAACCACTACTATGCCCGCGCCAGCGTCAATGGCGTGACCCACCTCACCGTGGGCGGCGGTGGCGCTCCATTGTATTCACCCGCCTCCGGACAGCCCAATATCGTCACCACCTACAAGGGCTACAGTTTCGGCGAATTCACCATCTCCGGCAATACCCTCTCCGCCAGGATCATTAGCTCCTCCGGCGCTACCGTCGATTCCTTCTCCATCACCAAGTAAATAATATTGATTACTATAGGCGATTTGAGAGTCAATTCAAACAAGTTTCCCGACCTTAACTTTGTAAAAGATGCGAAATGCATAGATCTAAGGGGTACTTTCGGAGGCCGCCAAAATTGGCGGCCTCCGAATTTATCCCCGGACAGAGTTGACGGTTGTAATTATAATCTCAGCATTAGCGCGAGATACGCACTTCAGACTCGTCCAGTTTTAGGCTTTCCCGTTCGAACCAATATTCGACCCATTCCCTGAGAAAATCTGAACTACTCCAGAGTTTTGGTTGGCCCACCTGTGAGACCAATTCGATCCCTAATTCCTGGCATACCTGCCACTCTGGGATATTGGTGTAGTCCACCCGGTCGCCGCCTTTGGTGAATACGTGCGGTCGCAGCCTGCGTAATGCCTTGGTCACTGTCTGATCATTGTCTTCAGTCTCAAAGGGGATAACATAATCCACTTCTCTTAAGCAGGAAACAAGTCGACAACGGGTTTCCACATCCATGAATGGTTTCCCTTTCTTTCGTGTAAGGAACCCGTCCCCATTGACGACCACCACCAGGGTATCTCCATATTGTTTGGATTCGATGATGCAAGAGGCATGACCTGGATGGAGCGGGTCAAACCCGCCTGAGGTGCAGACAATCCGTCCCAAATGATCGCGGATCCGATCAAATTCTTCAAAGGTTACAATTCTCGCATATTTTTCCATGATAGCTCTCCTTTTACCTATAGGTTTCTTAAAATACACTATTCATTAAAGATGTTTTTTGGCTCCATCGAGACTACCTTCTATGGGGTAATCGTCAGGGCCTGTGGGTATAACAAACCAACTTGATTACTCCACGGCTCCAGAATTACTTTCGTCGAAGCCGAAACGGTCTGGCCAAGTTCAGGCAGATTCCAGGCAGATAGAACGGTTTTCAACAAGCTGTAATGTGAATAAGTGGTCGGATCAACAAAATCATTACGGGCCAATGGTGAGATCAATATAGCGGGAATCTCTCCATAGAGTCTTAATGACAGTATTTTGCTGGACACCTTCATCAAAAGTGATAAAAATCAGGCTATTTTCTCCGAGTGCCGGCGATGACCGTAATTCTGTGACGATTCTGCCGAGCCAATCATCAGCAGTCTCTGCAGAACAATCGTGACCAGAATTACAAAGATTGGGCGCTATATATGCAAAATTTGGCAGGTGATTGGCTGAAAGATCTCCTTCCAATTGGGTCAAAGGGACTACGCTTCGTTCACATCGGGTTGTGTCAAGCCGGATTGAATTGAAATATATGAATGGATTGGCCATCTGACCATACGGCTTCTTATTCCCGACAAAACATGCGGATGGCATGTCCTCAAAGTAGCCTTTCCAGGTGCGTCCACTCGCCTCGATCTCGTCAGCCAGATTGGGTTGGTCTACAAAACAATCCGTGCAATCTGTGGTGATATTCTGTGTACTCCCGCTTATCAAGGCAAGGTAGTTAGGCAAGCTGGGGTGAGCCACTGCAAAGTAATTGGATAAGAGCACATTGTTCTTCGCCAGCGCACTAAGGTTCGGCATGCGTGGATTTCCAATTACATTCTGCAAATATTGATTTTCAAGGACGATCAAAATAATGTGTTCGAAATTTGGTATGCCATATACGCTGTCTGCCTGGCCGACCGGTAATTCAGTCGGGGTTAATGAGGGTTGTGGAGTCGTGATTGGTTTTGTGTACGCGATCACGGCCGTAACAGGGGTTGGTCTGTCCACTAGGCTAGGTGGTTTGGCTGAAGCGCAACTGGCCAGGACCAGGCATAAAATGGATAGAATAATCTTTTTTCTCATGGTGTCCTTTTTTCACAGGGTTATGATGATCATTGGAAATCTATAATTAATTGTGGTGCATTCAGACCTGCTTCACGTGAGGCCAGGCTGATTGGCTTATCGCTGGATGTGGTGATCCCAAAGTTGTACGTCCCTTCACCGGTAACGGTATCGCTCAAATCGATGGAAATCCAACTGCCGGCCTTAAATCCGCCGGAGGAAGCTAATGTTTTACCAAGCGCAGGAGCATTGCCATAGTTCATCGACAATTCGCTCCATTTAGTATCTGTAACAGAGATCAGTTCAATCCCTTGTTTATTAGAGTTATTAGCGTAAATCAATAAACGAGCATGTGCGATGGTCTTCCCGCCCAGCCCTGAAACAGTAAAACGCAAGTAGCCGTGCATATCGGGCGATGAGTTTATTCGCATAAAAGGCGATTTACCATAATTCGCAGTGGGATTGCTACTGCTCACATAAACAGCTCCAACTGGTGTAAAAGCCATATTGGAAGCTACCCCTGGGATATTAACCTTCACAGGAACAGACGCAAACGAATGATGACCGACCGAATCAAATGAAATAATGGAATAGGTGTAATTTAAAGCAGGTGAAACGGTAGTGTCACTATATTCCACGCTGTAGGCAGGTACGGTGGCGATGTTATTCCCGTTTCTATAAATCTCGTATCCTGCTACCCCGGTATTATCATTTGAAGCATTCCAGGTTAGGTCTACCCTGGAACTGGTCATAACGTTTGCAGTGAGTTTTGTGGGGATGGTGGGAGAATTTATATCGGCACTGGATCCAGCACAGGGGATAACGCCTGAGTCAAGGACCGTCTGGTCGATATCCTCGTAGGTGAAATTAACACCGCTGGTATTTAAGTGTAAAAACAGGGCTCCGAATGCAGCCGGATTGGAATTATTCTCATATGCCACTCGGTTATCATTTTGCGGGAAGCTTTGCAGGCCATGCCCACCGGTACCGACCACGAACTCAGTGATCCCATTCGAGCTGGGTTGTCCATCCCCATCGAGAGGCACCCAGCGTTGATAATCGTGGTCGTGCCCATTAAGGACAATCGAAACCTTATACTGCGCCATCAATTTCCAAATATCGGCCATGCCTGGTGTAGGTCCCTCTGTGCCAATATTGAATAACGGATGGTGATAATAGACGATCGTACATGGCAGTGTATTTTTTGCCAGGTCTTGTTGCAGCCATTTATACTGGTCCGATCCAGCGCTGGTAGGCACCTTGGACCCATTCGAGTTTAGGCTGATGAAATGCCAACCACTGGCATTGTAAGAATAATAGTTGGGAATATTATCCCAATAATTGAAGTATCCTGAGGCATTGTCGGTTCCATAGTCGTGATTCCCAATGGTCGGGTTGGTGATCGCACGCAATTGCCCATAGAAAGTGGAACTTGTGCCATACCAGTTACTGAACTCAGCCATACTGCCTCGTTCATACACATCACCTAAATAAAGGAAAAGGTTCGGATCGAGTGACGTAATTAGGTCGGTCACTTTGGTTTCTTGCGAGCCGCCTCCTGCACCATCCCCTACTGCGGCTACTACAAAAGGTTGGCCATTCTGGGCAGGATTACCGGTGGAAGGTTTAAAGGTATTGGAATTCACGGGCGTGGAGGCTATATCATTTTTAAAATCCACCGTCACATATGCCCTTTGAGTGGTGAAAGTATCCTTCATCAAAGCCTCCACTGAAAGCTTATGGGTGCCATCAGCCCAGCTCGCAGTAGGAAGGGTGAATGTATATGGGCTGTAAAAAGCCGTCAACAGGTAGGTTCCATCAAGGTAAAAAAGGGTCTTCTTCACTTGCCCAGGCGCGCCGGTGATATCAACTGTCGCGCTCACTTGCACATCTCCCGTCAATGTGCCGCCATTTGAGGGATCGGAGAGACAGATTTTAGTAGTGTAGGTGCCAGAGCTGGGTGAACTGGAGTTGCAACCCAGGGTCTCCACAACCTTTTGAGGGGAAGCGCTGGTTCCCGATGGAGAGATGTCTTCAGGGTTAGCAGAAGAAGATGCTGCAGACCAGGGAGCTCCTACCGGTTGGATGGTAGCCAGGCTCGTCTTGCCGAGATCAGGCAAATTCCAGGCTGTCAAAAACGTTTTGAGCAGGCTGTAATGTGAATAAGCCGTAGTATCGGTGAATCCGGTTTTCGCCGAGGGGGAGATCAATACTGTGGCGACCTTTCCTCCGCCCTTGCCCAAGCCACAGCAGGAGGAAGTATCATTCGAACTGGCCTCGTCAAATGTGATGGCAATAAGGCTATTTCGCCCGAGCGCTGGAGATGCCTGCAGTCGGGAGACCAAATCACTCATCCATTTATCGGCTGTCGCTGCGCTGCAGTTATGACCTGAATTACATAAATTTGGCATGATATACGAGAAATTGGGTAACTGATTGGTCGATAGATCGCTATCCAATTGGGTCAAGGGGACAATACTCTTGTCACAAACATTGGCATCTAGCCGAATGGAGTCAAAATAAATGAGGGGATTGTGCTTCTGCGCATAAGGGTTTGCGTCTCCTACATAACACGGGGAGGGCATGCTTTCCAGGTAGGCTTTCCAAGTGCGGCCGCTGACCTGGATCTCGTCAGCCAGACTGGCTTGCTTCACAAAACAATTCGTGCAATCGCTGGTAATATTCTGGGTGCTGCCGCTCATCAGGGCAATGTAATTGGGCAAGCTCGGGTGGCTGACTGCATAGTAATTGGATAACAGGACATATTTGCTTGCCAGGGCATCCAGATTAGGCATGCTGGTATTATCCATCGCAGTGGTGTAATCCCTGTTTTCCAAAACGATCAGAACAATATGATCGAAATTCGGGATGCCTCCGCCAGTGTTAGGGATTCCAACACTGCTGGTCGGGGTTGCTGACTGGGTCGCTTCCGGAGTGGCTGTAACTATGATCGTCTGGACTGGAGCGCAACTTGCCAGAAATAAAACTAATATAGAGAATAAGGAAATTTTTTTCATTTTTGGATTCTTTTTAGGGTATGTTGGTTGGTTTGGGTGAAGAAGATGAGGTGGTCCATGGAGCAATAATAGGCTCAATGGTGGAATTGTCCGTCTTTCCCAGACCGGGCAAGTTCCAGGCTGTCAGGATCGTTTTGAGCAGGCTGTAATGAGAATAAGCCGTGGTATCAGTAAATCCGGCTTTTGCCAAAGGAGAGATCAATACTGTGGCGACCTTCCCCCCACCTTTCCCCAATCCACAGCAGGAGGCTTTATCTTTCGAATTGGCTTCATCAAATGTAATGATGATAAGGCTGTTTTGCCCGAGCACTGGAGAAGCCTGCAACTTAGCAACCATATCACCCATCCACTTATCGGCTGTCGCCGCACTGCAGTCATGACCCGAATTGCATAAGTTGGGCATGATGAAGGAGAAATTGGGCAGTTGCTTGGCGGACAGATCGCTATCCAACTGGGTCAAGGGGACAATGCTGTAATTACAGCGGGTGGTATTCAGGCGGATCGAATCGAAGTAGAGCAGCGGGTTGTGCTTCTGCGCATACTGTGTTGCATCGCCCACAAAACAAGGCGAGGGCATGCTTTCCAGGTAGGCTTTCCACGTACGCCCGCTGGCCTGGATCTCGTCGGCCAGGTTGGGCTGGTTTACAAAACAATCCCTGCAATCGCTGGTAATGTTTTGGGTACTGCCGCTCACCAAGGCAATGTAATTGGGCAGGCTGGGATGGCTGGCGGCGAAGTAGTTGGATAACAAAACATTTTTTTGGGCCAGCGCTTCCAGATTGGGCATACTATTGCTATCCATCGCACTGGCAAAGTCACGGTTTTCCAAGACTATAAGGATAATATGATCGAAATTCGGGATACTACCTCCGGTATTTTGGGTTGGCGTTGCAAGCGGATGTGTAACCGGCCTCTGAGTTGGTCCTATGGGCGCCGGTTGCTGGAGCATTGTCTGAGTGGGCGCAGGAGTAACTACCACTATGACTGTTCTGGCCGGGGCGCACCCCGCCAGGAGGAGAAACAATAGAGTTAATAGGACGATTTTTTTCATTATTTCCATTTTCTTAGGTTGACGTGTTGTAATCGTTAGCGATGCAAATCTTTGGTTACTGGAAATATCAATTAGCTCACTGGGGTCATTGAGTATTGATAATCAGTTGTGGGGCATTCGCGCCCGATTCGCGTGAAGCCAAACTGATCGCAGTTGCATTTGGATCGGTGATTCCAAAACTGAAAGTGCCATTTCCGGTTATATAACCGGTCACATCCAGCGTAACAGTTGCTCCACTGGTAAAAGCGGCGGAAGTTGTCAATACGTTGCCGAGAGCCGGAGCGTTGTTAAAGTTAACGGTCGTTTCGCCCCAGCTGTTATCGGCCACAGCCACAGCCCTGATGCCCTGGCTGCCAGCACTGTTGGCATGGATCAACAATCTCACTTGCGTGATCGTCCCGCTCAAGCCGGAAACGGTAAAGCGGATATAGCTATTGACTATTGGCGATCCATCCACCCGAATAGTAGTCCCTGTGCCGTTATTGACTGTCGGATTGGATGAATCCACATAGGCATCGGCGACAGGATTAAAGGTGAACGATTGGCCACCCGATGATGTCGCAGTGGGCGTTGCCGTGGGGGCAGAGGTGTTCGTCGCAATTGGCGTATTAGTAGGTGTGAAGGTAGGTGTAGGCGTGTTTGTCGCAATCGGTGTATTAGTGGCTGTAAAGGTAGGTGTAGGCGTGTTTGTCGCAGCCGGTGTATCGGTGGGTGTGAAGGTGGGGGTAGGCGTATTCGTCGCGACTTGTGTATCGGTGGGTGTGAAGGTGGGTGTAGGCGTGTTTGTCGCGACTTGTGTATCAGTGGGTGTGAAGGTGGGGGTAGGTGTATTTGTTATAGCCTGTGTATCGGTGGGTGTGAAGGTGGGGGTAGGTGTATTTGTTATAGCCTGTGTATCGGTGGGTGTGAAGGTGGGGGTAGGCGTATTCGTTACCGCTAATGTCGCGGTCGGTGTGGGCGTGGAAGTATTCGTTGCAGCGGATGTCGCGGTAGGCGTAGGGGTAGGTGCTCCACTCAAGGTGACAACAAGCTGCGGAGAATTCGCGCCCGATTCACGTGAAGCCAAACTGATCGCAGTTGCGGTTGGATCGGCAATTCCAAAACTGAAAGTGCCGTTCCCGGTGAAGTAACCGGTCACATCCAGCGTGACCGTGGCTCCACTGGTAAATGCAGCAGAAGTGGTCAGTACGTTGCCGAGAGCAGGGGCGTTGTTAAAGTTAACGGTCGTCTCACCCCAGCTGTTATCGGCCACAGCCACAGCTCTGATACCCTGGCTGCCAGCACTATTGGCATGGATCAACAACCTCACTT
Organism: uncultured Chloroflexia bacterium; assembly: GCA_963831885.1. Classification (GTDB taxonomy): domain Bacteria; phylum Chloroflexota; class Anaerolineae; order Anaerolineales; family Villigracilaceae; genus UBA877. The sequence goes on from CAWHSJ010000012.1 coordinate 782,132, forward strand.
GCGTGATCGTCCCGCTCAGACCGGAAACATTGAAGCGAATGTATGCATGCAAGTCAGGCGATCCATCCACTCTTAGTGTAGTTCCTGTGCCGTTATTGACCGTCGGATTGGACGAATCCACATAGGCGTCAGCTATAGGAAAAAAGGTGAAGAACTGGCTATTTGTGCTTGTGGGTGTAGGCGTGTTCGTTACAGCCGGCGTCAGAGTAGGCGTATTCGTCGCAATTAATGTGCCGGTGGGCGTGTTGGTAAAGGTGTTCGTCGCTACGAACGTACCTGTAGTTGTAGGAGTGGAGGTGTTTGTAAAGGCTGACGTAGATGTGGGAGTAGGGGTGGGGCCAGAGCCATGGCATGCCTGGGTTCCTGAATCGGTAAACGTTTTACCGGCTTCAGGTACGAACTGCCAATCATAACTGGTCGCATGCAGCGTTAATTTAAGTACTCCGAAAGTATTTGTATTCCTCACCTCACTGTTTGCAGCCACGGTTGTGATGGTGGTGTGATCGCTGCCACCGGTACCGACAATGAATTCACGGATACCACGTGCCGGGTCCGCCACTGCAGATGGATTCTGGGCCGCAAAGCGTTCATAGATATGATCATGGCCGTTTAATATCAAGTCAGCGTTATTGGTGTATAACAGATTCCAAAATGGCTGTGTATTAGCCGAAGCACGGCCACCGGAGCTGTACAAGGGGATATGCCAGTAAGCCAGGGTGCAAAAGTTCGTATGAGCCGCGAGATCAGCCTGCAACCATTTATATTGGGCCGAAGTAGTGCCGCATCCGCCTGCATCGGTGCAGTTCGAATTTAAAGCAATGAGATGCCAGGCACCCACATCAAAGCTATAGTAGCCTTGCCCCACAGTACCGGCTGCAGAACCGTAATATTGGAAATAGCCTGCGGCGCCTGCATTACTGGTATCACATCCAGTACTCGGAGTAGTACCCCCATGGGTTAAATATTCATGGTTGCCCACCACTGGGTGAGTGATCGATTTTACCTGGCCCCAGCTTAGGTCATATGAATTTTGAAAAGCTTGCAAGGCGCCGCAATAATACTGGACGTCTCCTAATGGAAGAACTGCTGCTAAACCCGCGTTTATAAGCAAGTTGGATGTATATTTTTGCCGACAGGAATTTGAGCTGCCATTCCCATTGTTAAAATTTGAGTTTAGCGGATCGCAGGCGATATCCCCCGCTGTGGCAATGACCGGGTCTCCAGCGGCTGCTACCTGGTTGGCATTGCCCATGAACAGTCCGGGTAGAGAGGCTTGTAATCCTATAATGAAAATGAGAATGAGAATAAACCGGGACAACCGCTTGGACAGGGGGAAATTTTTGGTTTTGGTATGCATTTGAATTCTCCAGAACTGAAAATCAGTTGACTCAATGGCAAGTACCCGTACCCGCATCGGTAAAAGTCTTGCCGGCTTCATGGACAAATTGCCAATCGAAGCTGCTGGCGTGTAAAGTAAGCTTAAGCACCCCATAAGTATTCGTGTTCCGCAATTGACTGTTTGCAGCCACCGCTGCTATGGATGTAAGATTTGCGCCGCCGGTCCCAACGATAAATTCGCGCATGCCTCGGGTTGAGTCCGCCCCTCCGGATGGATTTTGTGGCGCAAAACGTTCATAGATATGATCGTGGCCATTGAGGATAAGATCAGCATTGTTGTTGTAAAGGAGTTGCCAGAAAGGCTTGCTATTGGAATTTGCGCGGCCTCCGGAACTAAAAAGGGGAATATGCCAAAAAGCCAGAGTGCACTTGGTGGGATTGGCAGCCAGGTCGGATTGTAGCCATTTGTATTGTGCCGAGGAAGTGCCACACCCGCCTACATTGCTGCAGTTCGAATTCAATGCAATGATGTGCCAGGCTCCGATATTAAAACTATAGTAACCCAGCCCAACCGCACCCGCGGCCGCACCGAAATATTGGAAGTAACCTGCCGCATTGGCATTGGCACTGGTGCAACCGGTGGTACCCGTACCCCCACTCGTGATATATTCATGGTTACCCACCGAAGGGTGGGTAATGGATTTTACCCGGCCCCAGCTTAAATCATAGGATTGAAGGAACGCCTGATAGCTTCCGCAAAAATACTGGTTGTCCCCCAGGTCGAGCACCGCCGCCAGGCCTGCATTGACCAACAAATCGGATGTATATTTCTGCCGGCAAACAGTCGAAGTACCTTGCCCGCTTTTGAAGGCGGAGTTGGCCGGATCACAAGCGATGTCCCCTGCCGCAGCAATAACCGGATCTGCAGCCGCAGCAGCTTCTTGAACGATTCCCGCCTGACTGGAGTTTCCCAATAGCAATTCAGGTACATAAGACTGTATTGTAATTACCAAAATGACTAAAAGCACGATTTTGGCCGAACGATTAAAAATACGGGGGAATATGCGGATTACACTCATAGGAACCTTCCAACACCAGATTCGAGCGCGCCAGATGCGCAGGCTGTCATCTGCGCTTTCGCTGAGGCTGTTTGGTTGGAAAATAAGATGATGGATGCAGGATCAACCAAATTGGCCGAAATAAACCTTAATATTTTCAAACCTTCTCCTTTTGCACCCGGTTAGCTATTCAAGAATCAACATGATTACTGGCCGAGGGGCCGTTCCTCCGCTTCGACGGAGGCTGGCGTCGGGCGATAATAACAATTCCAGATACGATCAAGAGAGCAATGCCACCTAACGCGATGAAACGGAAAGCCGGCGGTGTATCCGGAAACGTTGTGGTGGTATCGCTCGAGTCAAATGACCCAATTGTCGGGAGAGGCAAATGGTCGATCTGGCTCAAGATATCCAGGTATTGCGAGCCGTACTTCTGCGATGGTTCGATATAAGAATTTTCGCTGAATTCATTCCAGCTGATGATACCGAGGGCGTCGGGAGAGGCAGCCATGGCGGTGTTGATCTGGGCTCGAAATGTATCCCCGTTCTTCCTGTCCACCGTTGTAGTTCCTCCGATCTGGGTGGCATCGAAACCGGGGGCAGCTGGCGGGATCCAAATTCCGCCATCCTTATGGATTGCTGCTCCCATCGATGACAATTTATCCTGATAATCGGGAAAGGTGTCTGGGTTAACGGAAGACCAATAATAAGCATCGCCGTCCACCAATCCTGCCAACCGCTGGTAGCCTTGTAGATTACGTTCTGAAGCCAGGATTAGCAGCGAATCTCGCCTTCCCTGCACAACTGTACCAATCTCCCCGGGAGTAAATTTCCAGGTTCCCGACCAAATGACCATCGGTTTAGAGAATAACTGGAACGCTTTCCTACTGGAAAATTGTTTTGTGAAATAATCCAAGTCGCTCGCTATCTGGCTGACAGGAAGGGGGTTCCGGTTGAAATCCAGGCCTTCATAAATAATGGCAAGCTTAAAATTTTCCTCTTCGGCCACCTGTTCAAGCTGGTCCAGGCGCCGGTTAAGTACATCCGTACTCTTCCAGCTGACAATAAAGCCGGTTATTCCGGCTGCCTTGGCCCATTGGATATGCTGGCGCATCACCGTCCGGTCATCGCTGGTATAACGCCCCAGTAATGGATAGTCTATCTTGGCTCGGTTCCAGGAATTGGTATCAAACCAGATATAGTAATAAGCCAGGGTAGGTATGGGATTAATGCCTGTTGACGATGCAGGCTGTTGTGCTCTGGCAGGTAAAGCCGTTCCCAACCCAAGCAGGGTGACCCCAAGGACTGCCAACCAAATGATGAAGGAGATTTGTTTCGATCTCCTGATCTTTACCCTCTTCTTTAAGACCATTTTATAATTTCATCCTCTGGTGGAAGTCCTGCGTTGTTAGCTGGTTGGATTTCATCCACCAACATAAGAGCATTATCAACTCGCTGGATGGTTCGTTGGCGCTTCTTAAAAGAGGCGATCAGGATTCCACGACGGCCATACAACAGTAAGGTCAGGGCGATCAAAACCCCAATGAATCCAACTATTGTCAGGTCTGTGTAGGTCAACACCTTTACATTGGCTTCCTGGTTGCGTGAAAGCGCAACCGGAATGCGAATTCCCGAGTCCCTTTGCACCCACCACTTCAATCGAATAACTTCCGCGCGCCAGCCCGTGGACCTCCACCCATCCACTCGTGTCTAGTGGATAATTCGTAACCTGGCCATCCGGGTAGAGCAGATTCACTGACTTTCCGGCCGCGGAACCAAACAGTCCATCACTGACTTTAACTTTTAACGAATAAAGCAGAAGCGAAATCTTCCAGGTATCGTTTGGTTCTGCATAGAATTGCTGTTGTGATTCGTTTACTACATTCGATCCATCTAGCTTTACATTGATGACCGAATAGAGTAATTTGGTTATTACCAGGCCATCCACCCGCCGGGTAATCCTGCTTGATGGGAGCCAGCGTGGGGTACCATTATTCAATACAAAAGTATCTCCTTGTTCGCTCCGGATGGTAAACTGCGAAATACGTTGCTGATCCACCTGAGATCCATCAAGATCGACAAAAGTCTGTCCGACGTAATTAAAAATATTTATGCCCACCTGGATGACCTGGTTTGTAGGTACTTGAATATCCTTGAAAGGCTGGTAATTATCTTCAAGCCAACGGCCAAATTCGATTCGCTGGGTGGGATCAGTGTATAGTCCTACCAGAGCCTCCAGCCGATATACGCCAGCTTTATCGACTTTGATGCTCGCAGTTCCATCATCCCCCGTTACAAATTGTTTCCCATTCAATTGGAAAGTGACTCCCGCAATTGGTGGAATAGTCTGGATCTTGACCTCTGCAGGTGAGACCTTCAGCGTTGTAGCCGCTGACGAAAACGCCAGTTTTCGGCTGCCATTGAAAGTAGCCGTAATGGCATAGATACCTGCATCGAGAGGCTTAGTCAACTTCAGCTCAAAAAAGCCTTTATCATTTGAACGGGTTTGCCCCAGGTACGACCCATTGAGTGTAAAAATGATGGAGGCATTTGAGACAAAATTTCCACTCCAATCCCTGATCGTCCCGGACAGAATAAAGGCCTCTCCCTGGGCAATGTCAAGTGGAGGCACAAGGGTGATGATAGTTCCGGCCTTGATCAATCGCCCGATAGCCGGATCCAGAAATGGTTGAGTTAATATCCCTTGAACACCTGGAGACTGAATACCAACGCTCGGTGTCTGGGTCGCGGTCGGCGTTTGAGTGTCTACGGGAATGATCTGAGTCGGGCCTGGGGATTGAGTGTCTACAGGGACAGACTGCGTCGGGGCTGGTGTTAAAGTATCTACAGGAATAGTCTGCGTTGGAGTATCTATAGGATTAACCGGCGTCAGATGCGGCGTCGGTACATCTGTAGGGAGGACCGGCGTCAGATGCGGCGTCGGTACATCTGTTGGAATGATCTGAGTCGGGACAGGCGTTTGGGTATCGACAGGAGGCGGCGTATTGTCAAAAAATGATTGGATAGGTCGAATAATCCCGTTTGTCGGGCTTGACCAGGCCGCGTTTACCGGGCCACCGTGTGCCAGCAGACTGGAAAGTATAGCGATCAGGAAAATTCTTCTCATTAACTACTCTTCTCTATTGTGCGTGGCTTTGAAAAGAAATGGCTAACATAAGCAAATCCAATGACCAGCACGGAAACCAACAGCGCCAAGCCATATGTCGTATAAATAATTGATGAAGGATCCCTTTTCGCGGTCGCGCCGTTATTCACTCGTGCGGAGGAAATGAATACCGGCGACCTGGGGGACATCTCAAAATCGAATGCTTCTAGGAAATTACTCGCGGCGGTATCCCGGCTCGCCAGTGGCGTTATGTTCCAATTTTCCTCAACAAATTTCAGAATAGAGGTGAAGTCTAGTTGGGTGTTATCAATATAACCCTTGCGGGCGTACGGGCTAACCAACAAAGCCGGAACGCGCAATCCGTAACCAAAATTATCCACCTGGGGAGGAGTAACATGGTCATACCATCCACCCCAGTCGTCGTAAAGTAACATGAATGCCGAACTGTCCCAGGAACTCGACCGCATCAATTCTTGGATCAGGTTCTTTACAGTGCGTTCACCGGTAACCGGTTTTTGTGGGGGATGTTCACTGGCCCCTGAAGGAACCATAAACGAAACAGCAGGCAAAGTTCCGTGCTGCAAATCCACATAGTATTGGTTTAAATCGACAATATGGCTCGATAAGTTTGGGTCATCAATAAAACGATCAAAATTAAGTAGGGGCACCCAAATCACTTGCGACGCTTTATTTCCTGCTGCAATCTGGTTCCGGTAGGTGATCTCGGGATCATAGTTCTCCACATAGAATTTCCAGCTTACACCTGCTGCTTGAAGGCGGTCAAAGATCGTGGGCACATTTGCCAAAATATCTGCTAGTTTCTGGCCTCGTAAGGCTACTGGCGAGACTCCTGCCACCCAATACATGTGGTTGGCAAAGCTGCCGTCACTGGCCGAGCTAAAAAAACGGTCAAAGAGTACGTAGTTGTCGGCTAAATTCCAATAATAGGGGATATCCGTGCCGTCGTAGTAGCCCATCGATAGCTGGCCATTTTGGTTTATACCGTTCAGGTAAGAAACGAAGCCATCCATTTTACCCTTATCATATTGACCTTTAAAAGTATTGGCTGTATGGCTCAGATCGGTTATCGTGCTGTTCCCGATATGCCAGGGTTGTATAGTTCCGGCTGCCGGATTTTTTAGGTCGATCGGCATCGTTGTATTCAGGGGCAAGCCATCTGCGCCGGGATATGTCCCAAAATAGTTATCAAAAGTATGGTTCTCCTGCAAGAGAACCATCAGGTGTTGGATGGGTGTTTTGGCCTGGTGGGTATCTCCGCCAGGAGCTGCAGCCACCATTCCGAATTGACTGGCCCCAAAAAGCGCCGCCAGGATTAAGCCAATTATTTTGCGGCGGATCATGGATGCACCTCATAGATTATGATGACAGGTTGAGTAACCGGATTTCCTTTACTGTCTATTGTATTAATGGATTCAGTATGGACAACACGGCCGTTATATTTATTTACATATCCGAGCAATTTATCCGAAAAGAACTGCGTTCTAGAGGCTGAAAAAGAATCCCATACCAGATATTGCAAATCTGAATTACGAACCTGCAAGTCGGGGTTCAAAACAGGCTCATAAGAAGGGTTGCGCCGGAGAGGGTTTGGGCTGACAGAAAGCCCGTAGGCTTTTCGTTGTCCATAGAATTCGATGATATTCGCCATAGAAGGTCCTATTGCCAGGAAAGTTGCATTGGCAGGTACATTTTCTTGGATCCAGGTACCTACTTCACGCCCTCCCGGAACACCGCCGGTACCTGCCAGGAATATTGACGATGTTACCGGCTGAACTCGCTGCCAGCTCGCAGAACCCAGGGAAATGGCAAGCACTCCAACAACCAGCCAGGAAACTGCGGGAGGAATTGAAAGGTAGATGGGGGCTTTGCCGGAAATATGAAAGCTGGGTACACGAGTGATTATTCTTCCCAGGAATGAACCTGCCAGCAAAGCTATAGGAGGCGCGATGGGCAAGAGATATTGGAAACCTTTAACCGGCCAAAGCTGAAAAAATGCCACCGGTACAAAAATCCAGGAAAGCAACAACTTTTCCCGCCAGGATCGCTCCCGCCACAATAACACCAGCCCTAGGACAGCAATGACAATCGTCAGAATGCCCAGCGCAGGAGGAATGACTTGAAGGTAAAACGACCAGGGATGATTGGGGCGGCGGAATAGCTGCCAGGTCAGGTAGTTACGTCCGGTGGTAGATCCACCGGCTAGTAAAAGGGTCAATGGGAACGGCAGGATGACAAGGATCGCCAGAACGGTGGAAATGATCAAATCCCGGATACGCACGCGGATTTCAGGAGATAACGCCAAGAAGATATAAATCCCTCCCATCAAAATAATGCTGGTTTCTTTGGATAAAAAGGTCAGTCCCATCGTCACACCGGCAGCATATAGCCAGCTGCCTTTATGAGTCTTTCCAAACCTTGTCAGCATGTACAAGGTGAGCGTGGCAAAGAAAACCATTGGCCCATCCAACAGAAATTGGCGGGAAACGACCACATGGTATGGCATTAGGGCCAGAGCTGCCGCAGCCAGCGAACCCGCCAGCCGCCCATAGAGGCTCTTCCCAATTAGGTAAGTCAAATAAACGGTGCCAAGACCTACCGCAACAGCCAGTAAACGGCCTGCCAGGTCGCTGAAATGGATCCGGTAGATCAAGGAAAGGACAAATGGGGCTAGTAAGGGATGGGCACGAAATATCGGGAAAATATCTTTCAGCCCGCTCACTCCGCTGATCGCCGCGGCCTGCCCGGCGTAGACGGCTTCGTCCGTATTGAAACCATTGGTATTTATTTGCCAGATACGCAGAAAGGAACCTATCGCCATCGCCAGGAACAGAACCAGACGGCTGATGGCAACTTCATTTAGACCAGCAGTAGCAAATACTCGCGTGTGCAGAGCCGCGGTCGAATCGCGGAGTCTTACAGCTTCGGTGTTCTTCTCATTGGTTTTCGTTTCCATTCGGCTTGCCTTATTGTGCGTTGATGCGTGCGGGTTGTTTGCTGTTGTAACGGCTGCGGGTAAATGTTTCCACTTCCAGAGCACGGGTAATGTCAACTGAAACTTGTTCGTTATCGACGAACGCAGGAATCTGAGACCACCAGTCCATAGTATTGGAGCGGATCACTGTCGCTGGAAGGATTCCCAATGCCTGGTTAATGATCTCTTGTTCTTTTTCATGCAAATCAAAACCATAAACACAATAGAGGAACTCCTTCACATTTTCGTATGGCGGGAATCCATAGGCGTCTTCACAATTTTGCAATAATATTTCCATGGCTTCGCTGTTTTTCATCGGCAGGATGGCCTCTTCGCCACGCTCGATGATGAACATACCGGTCAGGCACGCCTTTTCGGTCAGTTTTGCATTCGGGACTAACTTCTTTACGAAATACTTGGGTGGCGGGACAACCATCTGAGTAAACATGTTGATGGTGGCCGCGGGCATGCGACTCTTACCGATCAATTGGGCAAAGCGCCTTCCAGACCGGGAATGGATCCGGCTTTGGAAGGGCAGGATCATCTTCTCTTTGAAGTTCAAGGTATCGGCATTGACTGCCCGCATGGTGTGGTGGCTGATGGTAAGTGGTTTGGGATATGTCAGTGCAATCCCATCCGGCGAAACGATGGTCATGTCATCAGAAAGGAAAGCCGCCTGGTCGCGTTCACGCCGCTGGTAGGCCAGTATTTTCAATAAGGTTGTGGTCTTTCCGGTATCTGTACGGGCAGTGATCATATAGGCGGAGTCGCCAAAAGCGATCGTGGCCCCATGGACCAGGGCGTAGCCTTTTCTGACAAATGTCCACCGCAGGATTGGTTCGACAACATTTGTGTAGAGTACATGCGGAGAGAGGCCTAATATAGGCGAAGCGACTACATTAACGGTCTCTCCCATCTCGATCCCGACCTCAAAACCGATGTGACCCAATATTTCCCGGTAGCGCATATAGATTCCATTTTCTTCGCCCGGTTTCTGTTTGCGCGGCATACCGATCTTTATGCAGATGGTAGGATCGTCGATTTCATCTTTAACCCTGAATGGTTCGAGTTCGGGTAATACGCTCTGCGAGGCTACCGTTATAATGTCATGAATGTTATAAGAATATTTTTTCACCATTGTTCGTCTCCTTGAAAGATTGGTTTTTTCAACCATTGCGTTGGTTGGTTTCTTACCCCAGATGAGGTTATCTGCCAGCAGGAACCGTAGGACAGTCAGTGCCACCAATGAAATAAGGTTCGAGGTCACGTAGTAGACACCCAAAAAAGTGGTCAACAGGTAGATCATGGGGGTGCGCAAGCCCAGTGCGATTATGTTCATCACGAAAAAAAGCCCCAGCCGCTTGGCCATTCCGCCGGCGTGACTCTTGCTCCGGTATACCAGAGCCTCAGTCAGGCTGAAATTCCATAATGTGGAAGCCACGGTGGCGATCCCCGCTGAAATCAAATAGTAGATATGAAGTTTATCTGTGGCAAGGTAAACAAAAAAGGAATTGACCAGGATGCCGCTCAGGCCGACCATTGCAAAGCCGGCGAACCTCCAAAAACTACTGCCACCGAAGCGCATGGTCCACAGCAGGTTGAGATATTTCCATGCCTCTGAGGCGGAGGCTTTGCTTTCGCCGCTGAGACGTTCGCCAAAGTGGAAGGGAATTTCCGCCTTGCGTAATTTGGGATTCCGTACCAGGATCTCCATGAGGATCTTAAAACCGTTCGGCCGAAGAGAGGCCAAGTCCAGGGAACTGACCCGCACCAGGAAGAAACCTGTCAGCGGGTCGCTCACGCCGTGCAATTGGCGTGGGAAAAAGACACGCGCAATCAGGTCAAGACCCTTCGAAATGAGATTGCGGGTAACGCTTAGACCTGTTACCCGGCTTTTTTCGTTTCGGCGGGTAGCCACCACCAGGTCGGCTTGTTTTTCGATGGCCGTCTCCAAAAGTACCGGCACGACTTCCGGTGGGTGTTGCAGATCCCCATCCATCACGCAAGCATATTCTGCCCGCGCAGCTTTCAGGCCGGCTACGACAGCGCCTCCCAACCCACCTGTCCGTTCATCCGGAGATCGATGGATTAAGCGTACATGCTGGTATGGAAAGCGTTCCACCGATGCCTCAACGACCTGAGGGGTTTCGTCAGAGGAATCATCTACAAAAATTACTTCAATGGAAGTGCCATAAAAGGCATTGCGGATACTTGTCAGCAACGCTTCGACATTACCGGCCTCATTTCGAGTTGGTACGATTACTGAAACGGTCAGGCCATCTTGGTTTTCTTTGGCTTCTTTGTTTAAGACGCGACTTGAAATAACACTATTTGCTATCATCTATGCTCCTTGATGAGAAAACATTTTGTTGAAGTATTCTTTTTGTGTGCGAAAAAATTCCAGTAAATATGATCCTTTTTTTATCCCATTGAGACCTGGTCAAGGCAGTCGAAGTAAATCGCATCCTTAAAATCGGCTTGACGGTTCATCAACATATCTCTTTTATGAAAGACATGCAGCCAATTGGTATCTTCACTCACAACAATCACTCGCAATTCGGTAAAACTCATCAGCAGGCTTACAAGGGTATCCTTGGCAGCCAATGGCAACGATTCAGCGAGTATGACAATATTGGCCCCTAAATCCGATATCTCATCGACCAACTCTGTCAGATTCTTTGCAGCACTGGTGATCAGTTTGATTTCTGAGTTTCCGCTCGAAATGATGCTCTCCAGCGCTCGATCCAAAAGTGAATTATTTGGTATTGCAAGAAGACAGGTTATGCTCACTAAACATCCTTATTGTTACCGTATTTGTCATAATAATATCTGGCAAATAAGATTAAGTCGATAACCTGATTATTACCAACTGGGACTAAAAAAGGGCCGTCTTGGGAGGGCCCTTTGGATAAAAGTGTTAACCCCTGGCTTGGAAAGTGTTAATCACTACTATTCGTACTTGACCGAAAAGATTTCAATCCCCTTTTGAATATTTACTGACGATCGCTTTCTGACGCGCGATCAAGGCTGCCTCACGGCGATTCTCCACCCCCAGTTTCTCGAATATATTGCGGATATGGTGCTTGACGGTATTTTCCGATAAGAACAAACGTTGGGCTATCTCTATATTGGTTGCGCCGCTCTCTATTTCACGCAGTACTTCAATTTCACGCCGGCTTAGCTTAGTCAACAGTCTGTCTGGAAGCCCTCCGGAAACAGAAGTGTGTGAAAACTCATCTAATACGCTGGTAACCATTTTCCGGGAGATGGCATTTTCTCCACGGTCCAGAGCCCGCAAACTGGTTAGCAGGTCAGAGCTGTTTACGTTCTTGAGCATATAGCCTCTCGCTCCCATTCGAAGAGCAGCGAAAAGCGTTTCATCTTCTTCGTAGACTGTCAGGAAAACTATTTTGCAGTCCGGCAATTTTGATAAAATTGCGCGCGTCGCATCCAGGCCGGTTCCATCTGGCAGTGAAAAATCCATCAGGATGATATCTGGACGATACAAGAGGGCCTGTTCAATCCCTTCGTGAACACTGCCGGCCGATCCTACCATTTCAAAATCAGAGGTCGAATTGAACAAACTCACCAATCCTTCGCGGAAAAGGATTTGATCGTCGATCAACAAGACCTTTCGGTTTTTTATATCAGCATGATTGAGGTTGTTCATAAACCTCCTTTTAAACGGCCCACAGGTGAATTGGGAACGTGAATATTTACAATGGTACCGGCATCCTCCGAACTGGTCAGGGTGATATGCCCATTGACTTTCGCCATGCGTTCATTAAGGATTTCCATTCCAAAGTGCTGATCGGTATCAACCGATTGAGGATTGAAACCGATCCCATCATCGGAGATCGTGAGCCCAAAGTGGTCTCTTCCCCACTCGGCCAGTACATCAATCTTACTTGCCTGGGCGTGTTTTTCCGCATTACTGAGGGACTCTTCGAAAGCATAAAAAACAGCCCGTTGGACTTCTGTTGGAAGAGGCACAGGATTTCCTTTTGACTTGAAATCTATCTCCAGGTTGGATCGCTGAGAAACCTTGCGGGCATGTTCCATCAATAAATTTGTCAGTGATGGAGCCGTTTCCTCATGGATCGTTTCCAGGATACCACGTACGATCTCGTAGGAATCATTTACGGCCTCGCGCATTTTCGAAAGGTCGTCATACACTTTGTCTAGAGTAAGCTTATCCCTTTCGATGATAAGTTGATCCATCTTGATGTGAAGATAACCCAGGCTTTGGCCCAGGTGGTCGTGCAAATAATGGGAAACTTCCCTTCGTTCCGCCAGGGCTGCCTCCGATGTGCGCATTTCATAGAAAGCATGTCGTTCTTGGCCGCCCTTAAGCGCAATAGCAATATCATCCCCAATGTTTTCGAAAAGGTCAACCTGCCATTCGGTTAGGGATTCGCCCGGTTCGAGCACGAAAGGTAAAATCCCCAAAACCTTATCCCCATATTTAAAGGAAAGGCAATATTTTTTCATCCGAGGCTTTGCTCCCTCTATCGGAGTTTCGGTTTCGTACTCGCTAAATGTTGTATCATCAGTCTGGCTGTCTTCGAGCCAGGCCTGCCATGTGTCCACCGAATATAAATCAGTCATTTCTGCCTCGGTGCAATTCCATTGAGCTGCCGGAAGGAATTGACCGGAAATTGCATCAGAAACGAGTAAGCATGCCTGATTAACCGATGCTATCCGGCCGGGGAACCTGGCGATGTGATCAACAAGTCCATCCCAATCGTGATATCCCGAGAATTCCAGGCTTAGTTTATGTTTGAAATCCAGGATTTCCTTGGTCTCCTTTTGAATACGGATTTCGGTGATTAATAAATCGATAAGTAATCCAACGACGAATAACAGACCGACGTAGATGCTGAATTCGATGACATGAATATAATCACCATTATGGCGGATAAAATCAAAAGCTTCTACGACCAATAGCAAAATAGCCGTCAACCCGATAATCCACCAATGGCGGCCAGAAATCCAGAGGTAAATCCTGTAAAAAATGCTATTTCTGGGATATACAAATAGATTGGCTTTTGCACGCCGATAATTATTGTTTCTCACAATCACCCTAATGGTAGTTCAATTAATAAATAATAAAAATCTAACCTACTCTCAAAATGAAGATACATAATAAAATGAATTATATCAAAATTGTCGTTTTTTACAATAGACAGAAATTGGACATTAATCTTCACTGGAGTAAATGAAACCGTTTGGTTAGGGATGACTAATCGTTGAATAAATCCTGCATAACCAACAAAAGGTGGGTATACTTATCCGGCCTAAGCTGATCTCGCTGAAAATTGTTGTTGACACGCGCAGATGAGGTTTTAGATACTGATCAGGGAATGAACATAAGAACAGAAAAGGTAACCCATGACGAAACCTCCCTCCCCTTCTGAGAAATTAACCGCCGCAGAACTCCGCGCTGCATTCGAATCCTTGAATGAGCGCCTTGACCAGCTCGAGGCTGATATTGCCGCCTTGCGTGATGGTTTGGCCTCCGCTGCCAGTCAACCGATAGATAAACCCTCCGGAGAGACAATTACATTCGAAGCCACAAACTTGCTCCTATCCTACGATGACAATGGCCAGCCGGTCTATAAAGTTAAAGGCGGGCAGTATCAAAAATTTGGCGTCCGGGTTTGGCCAGAAGTGTTGCCTCTTTTGAATATTGATCCAGCCCTGCTCAAGCCAGGGCCAAATCCAGTAAAATTGCACGTGGTCGCCCTCATGGGTGAACATGGTCCCCGCAAGGTAATTGGTTTGACTCAATAAAGGTTTTACCGCTAGTGCCCCTTTAGCTACCCTAACCTGAAACTGGGTTAGCCTTGTATTTTTATAAATATTTTTTTGAGGGGCATGTCTTTGAATTTCTTTTTTAGAGATTGCGTTATGGTTATTTTTCTCTATACTAATGACAATTCTAGCCATTTCGCGGTAACAACAAATTTTGGGAGCAATGAATGAGATTTATTTTGACTTATCTTCGCAATCTGGCTTTACTAGTCATGGTGATTGCCGGTGCGGTGTTTTTCGTAAAGTTCCTTTCTCCCCATACCTTGCCTATCTTTTCTGCCGTGATTAAGGCTTATAAAGGCCTTAATTTATGGCCCATAGTCATTATCTTTCTGATGATCGTCGCATTACCCCGCAGAAGCCGTTGAGTTTAAGGAATAGGGGGGTCGGCCAAGATCGTCCGCATTACTGATGATGGGAAATTCCCCTAAAAAGCTATTTCTGGATAGCCTGGCCCTTACCTTTGCCAGGGAAGTTGTTAATTCCTGTTTGACAGTGTGATAGCAAGTTATCGCTGATATATTGAGAGAGAAAGGCTCGTTTGAAAGAATTGAGCGCTTCAAAAAAAGACTCTCATGGAATCGAGAGTCTCTCAAGGTTGATGGAAAGGCTGACTTGCTTATAAGCGTCATTGGTCCCCGATATTAAGGAGTGCATCCAAGATGGTAAATGATCTGTTTTTCGATGTTACGTATTTTTCCTCTTTATCCTGCCGGCTCGGTTACGGTTTCAACTTTCTTTATTTCATCGTGGTCAGGTAGGAGTACCTCCACGTTGCGAACGGCCGGAATGAACCAGGCAAACGCGACCACCGAAATATATAGTAAACCGGAGATGATGAATTGTACTGACATCCCGGACCCCGGTCCGTTACCGA
Organism: uncultured Chloroflexia bacterium; assembly: GCA_963831885.1. Lineage (GTDB taxonomy): Bacteria > Chloroflexota > Anaerolineae > Anaerolineales > Villigracilaceae > UBA877. The sequence continues at coordinate 797,338 of CAWHSJ010000012.1, forward strand.
CCAACCAACCCAAGGTGTTGGCTAATCCGGTTTGGGCTTGCATGGCAGGTTCCATGACGCGGTCGGCCACAAATCCAGAGAGGACTGGCATGATCGGGTCTACCAGCCACGCGATCAGCCGGCGGGCGGAAAAGACTCGCCCTTGAATGTCTGGAGCCACCTTGGCTTGCCAGATGGCATTACTTGCGCTTTGAGTAAGAGGAAAGGTCACTGAAGCCAACACGGCTATAGGGATCCAAACATAAAGGTTGCGTCCTATTCCAAACAGGATCAAGCCAAGAATTGCATAGACGCTCCATCCGAAAAGCATCCCGCGGATGCGCTTCTTGAAGCCGCCCCATACACTGACGATCAGACCGCCAACCACGCCGCCAATCGCGAACGCAGATTCGACAACCCCCAGGGTGGTGCTATTATTGTTTGTTCTCAAGAGAATCATGGGCGCGAACAAGGATTGAGAGAATCCTCCCATCAAATTCAGGCATAAGATGACCAGCAGCAGGCTGAGTAGGCTGCGCCGCGCAAAGATATATTTAAAGCCGTAGGCTGCCTCTTTCATCAGGCTGCCCTTTCCTGCTTGGCCCTCTTCGGTGAGCTCCGGTTGTGGCACATGGACGATTATTAACGCACTGATCGCCAAGAAAAAGGTCACCACATCGATGATTAGAATGCCAGTCAATTTGATCAGTGGAAGCAATGCACCTGCCAGGATAGGCGAGAAGACGGCCGGGCCTGTTTCAACCAGCGACATCATGCCGTTAGCACGACCGTACTGCGCTTTTGGGACCATCGTGCTGATTGCAGCCAAATATGCCGGCCATTGGAAGGCATTACTCATTCCAAAGATTGCGTTCGCTATGTAAAGATGCCAGATCTGCAATGATCCTGTTGAATTCAGGATTAAGATGGCGCTGGTTGCTAATACCGCACCCAGGTCACTGACCATCATCATCAATTTTCGGTTATAACGGTCAACCATAGCCCCGGCAAAGGGAGAAATTAGCAGGAATGGTAAACTGAAAGAAAGCGTCACGAGGCCGAGGACGGTTGCGCTGCCGGTCTTCTGGAAAGCCCAGATCGTTAGCCCAAAACCGCTCATGTTCGTAGCTAGCACGGAAACAAGTTGACCCAACCATACGATGGTGAAACCGGGCATACCGGAGGGACCTAAGCGGTTTGTCTTAATAATATCCATCCTTCAATTTTACCCTTTCCAGGTATCAATCTATGGCCATTCGTTATATTGCTTGCTCGGATTCAATTTCGGTATGGGACAACCTAAGGGAGATTGGAGAAAATACCCAGGAAAATGGGGATATCCATTCCGGCGTGGAACAGTATGGAGCCCCATACGCTGTCAGTTTTTTGCATGATGTATCCCCAGACCAGAGCGAGAGGGGTGAGCATGGCAAGGAAGACATACTCCTCCGAGGTGTAAGTCGCTCCCTTATGCAATACGGTAAAGACCAGTGCGATCAGGAAATTTGAGAGGAATTTTCCAAAAAAAGGTTCCAGATTGCGCAGGAACAAGCCCCGGAACATGAGCTCTTCAAGTGTGCCATTCGCCAGAACGATGAGCACCACCCAGGGTGTCCAGGGGAGTACTCTGGCGAGGGTGAGACCTTCGCCTTTGAAAAGGAGAGCTGCCGTGGGGATGGAGCCTGCAGCCGCGATAATGAAAGTGATTAACCCTATGATCAAGCCCAGCTTTAGGTTGCCTTTTTGGATATAGATCGAGCCCAAGGTGCCGCCCGACAGGCGGGTAAAAATGATGATCACGCAAACGATCAAAAATACTTCGTTCAGCTTTTGGTAAGCCCATCCCGCAGGGGTGGTGTCACTGACATGCAGGGTATCAAACAGGAACCTGCCGAAAACCCAGTCGAGTGATACCGCCACGGACAGGATGAATAAGGCAAGGAATATCTGCCAGTACTTTTCCAGTCGTGGAATTTTGTGCACCCACCAAGTCACGCCCAGGAGGAGAACACTCAAGCCGATCCGCCAAAGGTAGTTCTCAATCTGATTGTCATTGAAATACTGATGCCCCCATGGCTTAAACACGACCATAATTGCCGCTCCAACGGCGATGAAAACCAGGGCCAAAACGATCCGCTCGCCCCACTCTCGTGTTGTTAGTCGATTATTCATCATGGAATTTCTCCTTTGCGTACTATGGAGGTGAATTTAATTCGGTCAGCTCAACAGCGATTCAATTCCTATCCAATTCACGGAACTGGGTTCAGGGCCAGATCTTTTGCTTCAGCGAGTAATTGGTCCAGGTCTTTTCGGCTGTAGTACTGCCCCCGCAGGAAGACGCCTTCGATAAGCTCTGCGTTGCGGATATCTTCCAAAGGATTGGCTCGTACAATTACCATCGAGGCTGTCTTTCCCTCGCTGATGCTGCCGAGGCGGTCACCTAGGCCCATAAACTGCGCCGGCACGAGTGAGGCACTCCGCAGCACATCCGCAGGCGGGATGCCAGCTTCCTGCCAGATTGCCATCTCCTCGTGGACAGAGTAGCCGGGGAAAATACCGGGGACCATCAGATCAGTGCCGACCATCAGTGGTACTCCTGCATCATTTAGTCCGCTGACCATTTGTGCCCAGTTCTGCCAGACAAAATCCGGCTCATCGGCTTGTAGGGACCATTGGGATTTCCAGATCTCCAAAACATTTTTTGATATGTAAGCGTTCCGTGGAAAGTTTTTAGTCTGAAATTCTCTCATATTTGTTCCGACTTTGAAAACGACTATGGTTGGACAGATGGTCATACCGTTTGCTTGGATCTGCTGATAGACTGCTTGCAGTTTTGCCGGGTTTACTTCGCCCAGACGCTGCAGATAGCTTGCCTCCGATCCCATGCCAGCGTAGTGTAATTTCACGGGCTCTCCCAGCAGTTTGGCGATGACTTTCTCAAAGCCAAAGAAATGCTCGCTGCTGCGTAAGCTAGCCGCGGCGGCATCTTCGAGGTAAATCGAATCAGGGACGTGCCCGACAACCTTGAGCCCATATTTCTGTGCTTCTGCTACGATCGCCAGAAAAACATCTCTGTCGAGACCACTGTAGACCTTGATCATGTCTACGCCTGCATCTGCCTGTTTCCGAACCGCGGCCCGGCCGTCTTCTGGCGTCCTGATGCCTAGCGAGATGGATAGTATCAAGGGCGGATCCCCGTCCAGGATCGCGCCTGTCGCAACCATTTCTGGTCCCAGCTTTTCACCCCGATTTAACTCATCCCGCAGTTTCAGGATGTATTCTGTTGGCATGCCCATATCTCGAACGAGCAAGACACCATTTACGATCATCAAGCGCCCAAAAACATCTGCATCCAGGTAGTGAACATGTGCATCGACCAGGCCGGGTATTAAGTAAAGCCCGTGACCATCAATTGTCTGGGCACCTTCAGGGATTCCAATATCCCCTGTATTGCTGATCTTTTCGATCCTACTACCTGCAGTAATGACGGTCTGGCCAGGGACCGCCATACCCTTCTCGACCTCGATGACCGTCACATTAACAATGAAATACGCTTTATCAGGAATGGGGGATTTCATTGGCATGTGTGGATTGGCCTGGCAAGCAGTCATACCTGTTAGGATAAATAATGGCAATAATTTGTGATATCTCATCTTGGCATCCTAAATTCTTCAAGTTCCATAGCTACCAGGCTATAGATTATTCCAATTAAGGGCTCTAGTCATCACCTAATTTGGGGGAAATAAAATCCCCGCCAGTTATTGGTGGGGATGGTGATGCGTCAAACAGGCATGAATTTATGACAGCAGTCTTAACTCGCGTGCCCTTCTTACCGCCCCACTACGCCCATGGACACCCAATTTTCCGTAGATGTTCTTGATATGCGTCCGTATGGTGTTTGCCGACACCACCAGCTCTTCCGCAATCTCCGGGGTAGAAAGGGGTCCGTTTAAGTGCTGCAGTATTTCCAATTCACGCTCGCTCAAAGGCTCGATCAGAGACTCGGCCGCGGGAACAGGCTCAGGTTTGTATTTGCGGCGGGATTCGAAGGCTGCCAACACTCGGCGGATGAATTCAGTTTCACTGGATTTTCCTTGGGCCAGCCGCAATAGCCTTTCCATGGCTGCGCCTTCACGTACAAAGGAGACCACCCGATTTTCGGGTTCGGCAAGTTTGAGGGTCTTTTCCAATACGACTAGGGCATTGACATAATCCTTTCTTTGGAAATAGGCCAGGGCTTGCAGGGCATAAAGCCTCACGTTCTTATAAGATGGAACCATGTCTGCATTGGCCAATTTCCTCTCCACCAGTGCCAACGCCTCGTCCGGGCGATTTTGTCTGAGCAATACCCGCGCAATAATATATTCCGGCAGTTTCAGCCCGTTCTCTTGTTTGTGGGCAAATTCCCGCAGGATTTCCGCGATCTCCGCTGGATCGGAATCCAGATTTAATTCCAATTCCACCCCCTCCACATTCCATAAGTGCCAGGGGGTTGCCTTTTGAGCGATTTTGCGGGCGTTTTGCAGAATCTGCCTGGCAGACTCGGTCTGATGGGTAAATATCAAAGCATAGGCCAGATTAAAACAGCATACCATCATTGTGTCCACCTGACCCCATTGCTCGCTTAGTGCCATTCCTTTTTGGGCGATCTGGAGGGCTGTCTCAAATTCTCCCACTTCCAGCCAGGTACGCGATAAAAATGCATAGACACCGGCCGAGGCCGTCAGGGAGCGTGCGTTTCGCCGCTGGTATGCTTCCGCGATCCCGATCGCTTCCTCACAAACTTCTCGGGCCAGGCGGAATTTCCCTAATATTTGATAAGTATAAGCCAGTCCTGTTACCGCTAGCATGACCACATGTGACTGTCCTACTTGTTTCGCCAGTAGAAAGGCCTGCTCCAACGCCTCCGCAGAGCGTGGATCATCTTCAATCTCAATCAAGGCATTTCCAAGGGTGGTCAGGTTCAACGCTCGAATGGCGGTCCCATCCAAAGGCAAGAGTTCCTCCGCCTTCCCGGCAAATGCCACCGCTTTGGGAAAATCACCATTTGACCAGGCGATATATGCCCGCACTGCGGCAATTTGCCCCAACATCTTTTCGCGCTTGTCACTGGTCAATCCATCCAAGTTCTGCTCTGCCTGGGATAAAGCCTGGCCTGCCCTACCATTCAAACCAATATATACCAGCCCCCAGGCATGTGCGACCTCCAACCATGGTAGGGAAGCCCGTTGTTCACGCGGGATTGAATCAATCTGTGCCATTATGGGCACTATTTCAGCATGGTCCACCAACGCCAGGACATTATCCGAGACGATCTGCGCCACTAGCTCCATATCCCCCGCAGCTAGACCGTGATGCAATGCCTCCGGTAGCATTCCCTGGGCTTCGTACCAATGGCATGCCAGGTGGTGTAGCTCCACCTTTAGCCCCGGATGGGTCTGATCCAGCACCAGCCTAAGCAAATCGGAAAAAAGATGATGATAGCGATACCAACCGCGCTCGTCATCGAGCGGTACCAAGAACAGGTTTCCCCGTTCGATCGTGTCGAGCATGCCACGCGCTAAACCGTCCGTCCCGGCCACTGCATCACACAAAGGCGCAGATAACCGTTCCAATACCGAAGTCTTTAGCAAGAAATCCCTTAATTCTGGAGTCTGGAGGCTTAGTACTTGTTCGATCAAATAATCGAACACATAGCGATGGCTGCCTGTAAACGCGGCGATGAAGGCGGATGTGTCTTCTGTCCCGCGCAGAGAGATAGCTGCCATTTGCAGCCCAGCGATCCAGCCTTCTGCTCGCGAGTTCAGCGCACTTACGTCCTCTTCCATTAGTCTCACCCCTGTGGACGCTTGCAGGAACATCCCGGCTTCTTGCACAGAAAAGCGCAGTTGTTCCATCCGCACCTCTCCCAGTTGACCGGCTACGCGCAGGCGCGCCAGCTCCAACGGCGGATCAGAGCGGGTCAACAGCACCAGGTGCAGGCGTACGGGCCCACGATCCAGGAAATATTGAATCGCGGCATGGACCTGTTTATTTTGGATGAGATGGTAATCATCCAAAACAAGGATCACTTCCCGCTCGAGATCCATCAAAGCGCGGATGAATTCTGCCAGGGTGTTCTCTACCTGGACCTGTCCCTCCTGTCCGGTTGGAAGCACCGAGATGTCAATGACCATCCCACCTTCCTCCAGGCAGGCGGCCAGGTATTCCAAGAAGCGTCCGAGTTCATTGTCATTGCTGTCAAGCGAGAGCCACCCGATTGCCGCCCCCTTTTTCCTCGCCGACTGAACCCACGCGCTGACCAATGTTGTCTTACCTGCCCCTGCAGGGGCGGAGACCAGGGTTAGGCGATGGTTCAGTGCCTCGTCAAGCCTTTCCAGTAACTGCGGACGCGCCACAATCCCCGAAAGAACAGGCGGGAAGTAGAACTTGGTGGGCAGCAACGTGGTCACATTGTGATTATACCCACAAGACCACTGCTTACCTATACAACTCAGATGATTTGGCCAGAATCCAAATTTATTTACTGCCTATGGATAGGATTCACGGATAATAACCGTAGCCCAAGATCACGGATCTTCAGCAGCACCCCGAACAACTCTGCCTGGTCATGAATTACCCCTGTTAGCAAGGTATCCTCATCGCTGGCGATCAATGTCAGTGGAGAAAAGAAGGCTGACCATTTTTCATCTAGGATGTCCCCCAATCTAATTTCATAGGTGATTTCCTCGGACATGCCGAATGTCGTTTTCATATTGGATGACATTCTCCCGCCAGGTCCAGTGGTAAGGTGATGGTGAATGTGCATTGGTCATTGCCCTTCAGCAAGGTTTCAACTTGGTCGATCTTCACTGGCTGTCCCAAAATCCCCTCCCACAGCCGCCGGTACCAACCCGCCCCGCAAAAACAGAAGGTTGGTGATAGTTTGGAGGGAACTACATCGAGATAGGGGTGAACAAATGCGCAGTGACAGTAGGCTTTGCGCCGTTCAGCGGGAGAGCCTGCGTTTTCGTAACCTTCGGGGTTAAAGGGATTCTTACGCATATAGATCACATTACCGCGCCGCACCGGTTTTTCATACCAAAAATCGTCGTTATACATCTCGCGCAGGATATCATCGAACTCGCCGTATTCGAAGATGGTCCGCAAGTGGTCGATGCGTTCCTGCGGAAAAACATGGGCACAATGAGAAACCACCATGCACTTTTTTGAATTGTCATCCGTCCAGGCATCCAGGCGCTTCATGGCACCCTGGATCCAGGTTGTGTATTCAGTAAAGGATGACTCAGGATTGATGGACTCAATGCCTTGCATGAGTTGCTGGCGGGCTTTCGTTCCCAGAACTTTTTCTGTACTTTCTGCGAGTAGCTGATCCCATTCGTGCAGGATGACTTGTACTTCGGTGACATTGTTCTGCGGTTCTGCCAGATCTAGCACCCGGTAGATTTCGCGTCGGATTAGGGAGGTTGTCCAGGCATGCATATCGATATAATCATAGATCTTCTTTACGGTCTCGCGGATAGTCTGGTGAGGACCATAATGAAGCAGGATAAATGCCGGAACGGCGTCTAACGTACGACTGTGAATTTCTCCGGTTTCAACAGGATGCATCACTGGGAAAGCAGCTTCAATCTGAATGCCATCCTTCACAGCGCCTCCGTGAATGATCACCAGCGCCTCGCCGCAGATGGCCTCCCTGCAGGAGTATCGTAGAGAATCGAAAAGCGGCGGAATCTGGTCGCGGGTGTCAATGCGGGCCTCAATAAAAGCAATTCGATATGATTCGAGTCTCTTGTATATGATCGTGTTATCAGGCATTTCAAATCTCTCCGCAAAAGATGAGCGCCATCACTCCGCCGGTCAATGCCAAAGCGAAGCCCACAAAGGCGAGCCATAAGGTGATCGGGAGCAACTCAACGATCATGAGCACAGGGATACCAAATCCGGCTAAAATCAGCCCTATCGAGACAACCATGCAGGGGCGCGGGATTAGTTTTTCAATGAATTCATCGCGCTTTATGTCAAAAGTGATGAGCGCCTTATAGGGTTTGTACGTACGAGTCAATATAGCCATATCTACCTCCAACCATGAACACAGCTTACACTGTTTAAAATAGTCGAAATGACATTAAAAGTCATCACCCAATCTCGGTGATTTAGTTGGAACAAATGGATGAGGTCCTGATGGGGGTAAATACCCCTGAAGGCATAATGGTAATAAACCATCTCTTTGGGAAAGGTCTGAGGATGAGCCGGGTGCAAAGTATGGTGCCATCAAATGAGAGCGCCGACCTCCCTGGTTACAGAAAGAAGAAGTCCTCCATATAAGGACTTCAAGGCTGGGGGCAAAGGACGTGTCCCCATGCGGGGGTTCGAACATCTACGCTTAAGAAAGAAGAAGTCCTCCAGGGGAGGAATTCAAGGCTGGAGGCAAAGGACGTGTCCCCACGGGGGGTTCGAAAATCTACGCTCAAAAAAGAAGAAGTCCTCCAGGGGAGGACTTCAAGGCTGGGGGCAAAGGACGTGTCCCCATGGGAGGTTCGACCATCTACGCTCAAAAAAGAAGAAGTCCTCCAGGGGAGGACTTCAAGGCTGGGGGCAAAGGATTCGAACCTCTATCAACTGATCCAGAGTCAGTCGTCCTGCCATTGGACGAGCCCCCACCTTCGTGCCATCTTAATTATGAATCTATCCGATGACACTACCAGCGGGCGGTATTTTACCATGCCGTGAAGATTTCCGTCTAGTGGCGTAACCGAATCAAAAAATAAACCTTCTGTCTTCGAACCTTATTCACTCTTCCATCTGCCTTTCTTGGTATACTCTCATAAAATCCGTCCCTAGGAGAAAAACCATGCTCGCTCCCACACCCCCCATGGGCTGGAACAGTTGGAATATGTTCGGTGCTACCGTCGATGCTCAGATTATCAAACAGACTGCCGACGCATTCGTCACCAGCGGATTGCGCGAAGCCGGCTACCAATACATTGTCATCGATGACCATTGGCATGGCGGCCGCGGGACCGACGGCAGGCTCTTTCCGGATGCCCAAAAGTTCCCCGATGGTATGAAAGCCGTTTCGGATTACGTCCACTCCCTCGGCTTGAAATTCGGCATCTACTCGGATTGTGGCCCCCTCACCTGCGGCGGGCGTCCTGCTAGCCAGGATAAAGAAGAGATCGACGCCCGGACCTTTGCCGACTGGGGCGTGGATTTCCTCAAATACGATTGGTGTAATGCCGAAGATACCCGTTCGAATGCCGAATATCGTTACGCCAGGATGAGTACGGCGTTGCGCGCCACTGGACGTGAGATCGTTTTTTCCATTTGTGAATGGGGCCACCATCGTCCCTGGTTGTGGGGAGCCCGAGCAGGCGGGCAGCTATGGCGCACCACCGGGGATATTGGCGACTCGTGGTACAACGTGATTGCTAAATGGGGCGGCATCCTCTACGGGATCGATTCGATCGGCTTCGAACAGCAACGCGGCCTCGAATCATTTGCGGGACCCGGTCACTGGAACGATACCGATATGCTTGTAATAGGCCTGCGCGGTAAAAGCCGGGAAATCACTGGCCCAGGCTGCACTGATAACGAATACCGCACCCATTTCAGCTTGTGGTGCATGCTGGCTGCCCCGCTGATGATCGGTTGCGACGTACGCAACATGGACGTAGCCACTTGTGAGATTTTAACCAACCGTGAAGCCATTGACCTCGACCAGGATAGCCTTGGTATGCAAGGTTATCGCGCCAGCCGCAACGGTCTATGTGAGATTTGGAAAAAACCTCTTTCAGATGGGCACCTGGGCGTGGGCATCTTCAACCGGGGTGATAGAATTCAGACAGTTGCGTCTCACTGGTCCGACTTGGAGATCAGTGGCGGCTACCGCATCCGTGACCTGTGGGCGCACTCAGACCTGGGGAATTATGATAGCGTCTTCAGCTCCGAAGTTGAGCCTCATAGTTGCGTCCTTTTAAGATTTATTCCTACCGGATGAAGAATATCCGGCCAATTCGAGATTCCTGTTTTTTGGAGTAGAGGTTTAATATGGAGACATTGTTGAAAGGAAAGACCGCCCTGGTGACCGGTGCTACGAACGGGATCGGGTTGGTCACTGCCCGTGAACTTGCCCGACTGGGCGCACAGGTGACCATCGTCAGCCGCAATGCCGGGAAGTGTGCTTCAGCGGCAGAGGCGATAAAAACTGAGACCGGCAACCCGGTTGAATTCATCCAGGCAGATTTATCTTCATTGGCGGGGATCAAGCAGGCGGCTTCTGAATTCAAGCAGCGACACACGCGCCTGGAGATACTGGTCAACAACGCTGGTGCCTTGTTCGTCCGCCGGGCCATCACAGTTGATGGCTACGAAATGACCTTTGCGCTCAACCACCTGAATTACTTCCTGCTGACTAACCTGCTATTGGATATACTGAAAGCCAGCGCTCCGGCTCGCATTGTCAACGTTTCCTCGAACGCTCATGTGGGAGCCTCAATTGATTTTGATGATCTACAAGGAGAAAACCATTTCAATGGCATGAAATCATACGGACAGTCCAAGCTCGCCAATGTGTGTTTTACTTACGAGCTCGCCCGTCGCTTGGAAGGCACCGGCGTGACGGCCAATGCATTGCACCCTGGTTTCATTGCATCAGGTTTTGCCCGCAACAATGGCCTTCTTTATAATCTTGGGATGAGCGTGATGGGTTTGTTTATCCGCAAGCCCCAACAGGGTGCCCAAACCAGCATCTACCTGGCCAGTTCACCTGAAGTGGAGGGGGTCACCGGGAAATATTTTGTTGATTGCAAAGAGGTCCGCTCCAATCCACTTTCTTACGATAAGACCCTTTCTGAAAAACTATGGCAATTAAGCTTGGAACTAACAGGGATGGCAGGCTAGATATTTCAACCAGGTAAAATGGCTGCGCGGATTGCAGCTGTGGTTATTCCTGGCGACCGTGGATTTCTCGACATTGCGGTGACAGTTGGCGATGGGTCGTTCTGGTCACCTTTTTCTCCTCCTATCCATGTTGTCTGGTAAAGAATGCCGGGAGGGGTCCGCTACTACAAGCGCCAGTAGGTTAGCTTCCTGACGAGCCACTTAAGCGTTAGGGGCAAGGTTTATTGGTAGCTAATTTTCAGGGAATTGATAGTTGAAATCCGCCAAAAATTATCTATAATCTATATGTTGCAACAATGCAAAGAAAATGATATGAATGGAAATTGCTCGGAAAACGACCGGAAATAGCCCTGCTCGCCCTTATGAAGATTGATCTGAGATAGGCGTAACTTTCACCCTGGATAGGCGTAAATACACATAAGATGTTGTTTTCTTCAGAGGATAAGGAGAGTTCATATGCAAAAAAGGAATCGCACTCAGTTGGTCTTGGGTATCCTGCTCATCCTGGTGGCAGGTTGGTTGATTGCCACCCGCGTCTTCCCTGACCTGGGAAATATCATTCACCTGCCTCCCTTTGAGTGGCCCATGTGGGTGGTGCTTGTGGGCGCCATGTTGCTTGTGCTTGGGCTATTGGTAGGAGCACCGGGCATGGCTGTCCCTGCCTGTATAGTGGCAGGCATTGGAGGCATCCTCTATTATCAGAATGCTACTGGCAATTGGCAATCCTGGTCCTATCTATGGACCCTGATACCTGGCTTTGTCGGCGTTGGAACCATTCTGGCGGGTGTTCTGGGGGATGGTTTCAAACAGTCACTCCGACATGGATTAAACACAATCCTGGTCAGCGTCGTTCTTTTTGCCATATTCAGTGGCATTTTCGGTGTCTGGGCCTCTTTCGGTCCCTACACCCAATATATTCTCATCGGCCTGCTTTTCCTGGTCGGCATTTGGTTCATCGTTCGAGCTTTCTTACGCAGGTGAACAAGAATAATCTGATCATTCACGTGAAAGGAGATTACCATGCGTCTACGTGGTAGCTTATTCTGGGGAATAGTCCTTATTATCCTGGCGGCCTTCCTCCTTGCTCGCCAAATGGGCATACTCACAGGTGATATCACCGGCTATTTCTTACCGGCGCTAGCCATCCTATTTGGTATATGGCTGTTGATTGGCGCTTTGAGCCGGGGCCAGCGCCAGGCTGGAAGGCCAATCCATCTCGATTCCCCTTGAGAATGCCAAAAGCGCCCGCATCAAATTCGATCACGGCGCCGGCCGCTTGAACATCCACGGCGGTGCATCAGCTTCAGAATTACTGAATGGCGTCTTTGGTGCTGAAATGGATTATCGTTCGAATCTACGCGGCGACCAGCTCGAGGTGAAATTGCGCAATTCCCCGCAATTTTGGGCCTGGTATCCCGGTCAAAACCTGGATTGGGACGTATCCTTTAGCCGGGAAGTCGCCTTGGACCTCAACATCGACAGCGGAGCCAGCGCATCCACCCTGGACTTGACCGATCTCAAGGTGGTCAATCTGGATATTGATACCGGTGCAAGCAGCACGGAAGTCACCCTCCCGGCGAATGCGGGTAACACCCGGGTGGATATTGACACGGGCGCATCATCGGTTAAGGTCATAGTTCCTACTGGTGTGGCAGCCCGAATGAACATCAAAAGTGGAGTGGCTTCTGTCAACGTTGACACAAACCGATTCCCCCGTATCGATGGTGGTTTATATCAATCCGCGGATTATGCTACCGCAGCCAACAAGGCGGATATCACCATTGATTCCGGTGTCGGTTCCATTGAGGTAAGATAGCACGCCGAAAGGAAATAGTGATGAAACGGTTTGATTATCGTATTCTAGTAGGTGCAGTCCTTATCCTTGGCGGCGTGCTGGCATTGTTGGATCAGACCGGTGTCTTGAAAGGTGCGTCAAATTTCTTCTGGGCTGGCGTTCTTGCCATTGGCGCCGCTATTTTCCTGATCTGGTTCTTCAGTGACCGCACGAAGTGGTGGGCTGCCATTCCTGGCTTTGCGTTGGCCGGCCTGGCTGCATCCACTTTATTACTGGACAGGATTGGTTGGGGAGGATTCGCCTTTTTGGGTGGCCTCGGCGTAGGGTTCTGGGCCGTTTATCTTTCTGACCGTTCCCGCTGGTGGGCTATCATCCCTGGAGGTGTATTGATTACCTTGGGCATCACATCGGCTTTGACATCCTCTTTCAATGTGGTGGATACCGGCGGTGTATTCTTCGTTGGTCTCGGGATCACTTTTGTGCTGGTGGCATTTCTGGCTAAAATGAAGTGGGCTTTTATTCCAGCCGCAGTGATGCTCCTGTTGGGATTCTTTCTCGGAACGCCTTTCGTCGGGGCGCTCGAATATGTCTGGATCGGCATCTTGTTGGTTGTAGGCGCTATCCTCGTCATCAGTGCGATCATATCAAAATAACTCGATAAAGGTTTATAACGGGATTTAACCGTCCACCTTGCGATATCTCGCTGTAACCACAGTTTAGACAGATCCGGAGACTTCCTATTTAGGCTGTCTCCGGATATTTTTCCATTCAGACTGTTTGTGTATATCTAATTGCTACTTTACTTCTTCCACCCTCTCTATATCTGGGAAGAATTGTCTTACCGTTCCTTCTACCCAGCCATGTAGAGTGGAGGGAGAAAGAGGGCAGCCGAGACAGGCGCCGCCCAGATGCACCCTTAAAACTTTCCCATCGAAGGAAACATATTCAGCAGAGCCGCCGTGAAAGGTTTCAATGTAAGCGCTCAATTGCTCCACCAAGGCTTTCATTTGCATTTCAATTCTCGGATCCGTTCCTGACTGGGTCATTTTTCCTCCTAGTTATCAGACATCTTGCCCATGCCGCTAGCCAGCATTGATTTGAGCTGCCCTTGTTGCTGGCTCTGCTTGCGTTCGGCGATGACTCCCGCCAGCCGGTTGAGGATGACTTTCCCCAAATCCGGGTGCTTTTCGCATAGCATGCGCAAGTCTGTACCCCGGATACGCAGAATCTCGCTATCCAGTGTGCAAACCGCGCCGGATGTATAAGTCGGGTTGTTCATTGCCGCCGACCAGCCAAAAATGCCTCCAGGCTGTACGCGTGTTACGGTCATTATGGAGCCGTCATCCGGTTTATAGCGGATTGAGACTTCACCGTGGACCACCAGGTAGAGGTATTCGGCATAGTCACCCTGTTCAAATACTGTCGTACCCGCTACCCAGGTTTGGGGTGCAAAAAATGGCTCCAGGAGAAGAATCTCCTCAGCTTTCAATCCAATAAAGAATGCGAGCTGGCTGTACTTTTCGAGATTCATAATATTATGTAGGATAATAGCGAAACCTACCCATTACTTCTAGTGGCAAACATCCTAAAAGATTGGACATATGTCCGTGTTGTTTGTCATGAACTTATCAAATTCCGTGTATACTCTCGATAGCTATCTATTCATTGTATAAATTGTCAAGGAAAACCTGGTTAAACCTCCTCTTCATAACAATGATGCGTCAAAAGCAACTTTTACTCGAGGATATCATCTAATGAATAAAGAGCAAAATGAAATTTCTGTGGAACTTTTAAAAGCCGGGGACCGGCGCGAGTTTGCTCGATTGGTCGATAAATATTCCAGTTCTCTTTACCGGTTGGCCTTAAAAATGCTTGGCAACCCTGGCGACGCCGAAGACGTGCTACAAAACACTTTCTTGCAAGTTTTCCAGCACCTCAGTGATTTCGAAGGACGTTCTAGTTTGTCCACCTGGCTTTATAGGATCGCCACTAATGAAGCTTTGATGTTCATCCGTAAGCGGCGTCCAGAAATTGTTTTTAGCGATATCGTCCGGGAAGATGAGGTTGAAGCCGATTATGAACCGGCTCAGTTCACTGACTGGGGCCACCTCCCGGAAGAGGAATTACTTTCTGCTGAAACCCGGGCTGTTCTCGACGGAGCGGTCCAGAACCTTCCTGAAATATTACGCATTGTTTTTGTCTTGCGTGATATCGAAGGCCTTTCTATTCGGGAAACCAGCCAGGTCCTTGACCTGACCGAGACTGCCGTTAAAACCCGCCTTCTACGTGCTCGTTTGCGCTTACGCGAAGAGATCAGCATCTATTATAGCGAGAAATTGAACAAAAGGAGTGAAAAATGAGCCGGGACGATCATAATAATTGCAAAGCTCTACTGGGCTCCTTATGCGATTACGTGGATGGATGCCTCAGCGATGAACTGTGCCAGGAAATTGAGCGCCATTTGAACGAATGTGAAGATTGCCGCATTGTCGTGGATACCCTGCATAAGACCATTTACTTATATCAAAAATGTGCTGAGGAAGCCGAGGTTTCAGGGGACATGCGCGAGAGGTTGTTTCGGGCATTGAACATCGAAGATTATCTCCAACGCTAAAAGGGCACTGTCAATATTTCAGACAATAGACCGGGAGTTGGAGATTTCCTTATTATAGAATGGAGATTACATCGTGCTTAATAGCAACACATCAGGTGAGATAAAAATCGCTGCCGTCACTAACGACGGCACCACCATTGCAGGTCACTTTGGTATGGCCGCATTCTATCAGGTCATTGTTACTGAAGCTGGGAAAATTACTAAAATGGAACAACGCCCCAAGCCGCATCATACAATACATCCGGATACAGCCCAGGCTCAAATACACGATCATGAAGATATGTTAGCTCCCATCCGGGATTGTCAGATATTGTTGTGCGGCGGTATGCGCACCCGTGCATACGAGAATGCTGAAGCGGCAGGTTTGCAAGTCATCATGACCGGCGGACTCATCGAGGATGCCGTTCGGGATTTCCTGAGTGGCAATCTGGTCAGTGACGCAAATCAGGATTCGTAAACTATAGATCCGATGTCTGAAGACCTTTCGAAAAGCCAGCCACAACGTAAAAGCAACCTGGGAGTAGCTTTTTTCATCCTTGGGCTCTTCCTGGTCGGGGGAGTGGTCATTTTCTATTTATCCGACGCCCGGCAAAGAGTTCTCGAAAATTCCGAGTTCACCCTCCCCCCCGCCTTAGTATCCTATGATGCCCCCAAGCTATCATTATCTAGCCTGAACGGCGAGCCCGTTTCATTCGCTGATTACCACGGCAAAGTGGTGCTGGTCAATAATTGGGCTACCTGGTGCCCACCCTGCAAGGACGAGATGCCGGAGTTGCAGATCTACTATACTGCTCATGCCACCCAAGGTTTCGCCATTGTTGCCATCGAATCGGGTGAACCTGCTTCCACAGTAGCCGATTACGCTCAAAACCTCGAGCTATCTTTTCCAATCTGGCTCGACCCGCACGGCAAAGCGGTGGAAGCTTTCAAGAACTGGGATTTGCCTAGTTCATACCTGATTGACCGAGACGGCATTGTTCGCATGAGCTGGACCGGCCCAATCAACCAGGCGACGCTTGAGAAATATGTTACCCCTCTTTTGGAGAAATAATACATGGATGCAAAAGTTATATGGAAAAATGGATTAAGTTTCACTGGCACCGCCGATACTGGTTTCGAGCTTCCGCTCGGGGCTGAACCGGAAGTGGGCGGGGCGAATGACGGCTTTCGTCCCATCGAGTTAATGGGCGTCAGTCTGGCTGGCTGTACGGCGATGGACGTAATATCCATCTTAAACAAGAAGCAACAAAAGGTAACAGCCTTTGAAGTCCGGTCTCACGCAGATCGGGCAGTCGAGTTCCCCAAGGAGTTTACTCACATGACGGTCACCTTTTTGGTCACCGGCCATGCGGTAGACGAGCAAGCAGTCATTCGTTCCATTGAACTTTCGGCTACAAAGTATTGTCCGGCCCAGGCCATGCTCTCCAAGGTGGTCCCGATAGACTTGGTGTATGAGATATACGAAGACGAAGGGGATGGAAAAAAGCAATTGATAAAAAAAGGAATTTATCTTCCTCAAAAAGGGTCGTGATCCACTAATCTACTCTCGGCAGCCTGACAATGCTGGGGGATCTTTTTTCCACTCTTTACCTGCCCGCTTTTATGTGGCTCCTGAAATCCGAGCAGGAACAAGCAGTAACGGTTGCATCGCCGCGTGTCAACATTCCTTGGTAGGCGTTGTTCCCATTGTGAGCAATCCAGCCTTCGAGGCTAAAGGGGATTGCACTGTCGGCCGGGATCCATTCTCCATTGTATTTCCGGGCAATGTGGACGTGCGTGCCGGTTGCCGTGCCACCCTCACAGGAGGGGTATCCCACTGGATCTCCCCTTTTCAGCACCTTTCCTACCGGTGCGCGCCCCTCTCCCGCCAGGTGCAGGAAAAGTATATCCCAGCCGGTGTGTTCGTTTCCGTCCCCATCCAGGTCGAGCATCACCACGCCTGTCTCCGAACGCACCACTACGCCATCGGCAATGGCAATAGCCTGCTTGTTGGTCGGTATACAACCGCCTACCACTGCAGGGGGGGCAAAATCGAGGGCGGCCCAAGGCAGCAGGCTGCCCCAACCGGTGTGAGGTCCGCCGGTCAACACCCACGTTTCACCCGTCGCAAAGGGGAAAGTAAAATCAGGTTGCTGTAAACTAACCGGGATGAGTGGTGCACCCGCCCGATCCGCAGCCCACGGGTCACCAAAAAGGCTCCGGTAAACCTTTGCCAGGCCATCCCCGTTAATGGCCCTGGTATACTCTTCAGGGGAAGAATGACGTGAAAAATAATACTGAAAACCTACCGTCGCGGCCGTTTGCCATGGGTCAGGCCGTTCCACCGTCCCATCCGGATGCTCGAACACGGTCAGCATGCCCGTCCGCCAGCCGTAATAGCCGTTATTCAATTGATTGGCAGCCCAAATAAGTTGCATGTACAGGCCGGCGTAACCATAGTTGATTTCTCCAAGAGGATAGCTGCCACTGGGTTGAACTGGCTGGGAGAGCGCACCCGTCTGGTATTCGAGCAAGGCAAGTAAGACCCGCGGGCTGATGCTGTAATTTACTGCCACCATATTGACAATCTCAGCGCCGGAATGATTGGCATCCCCGGCATACATTCGAAAATCTTTTAACCATCCCGGGTGTGCGGCTACGAATGCGGTTGTGTCGAACCCATCCACTGCCGGACCGTTGACATACTGGCTGTCGGGCAGGATCTGATAGGAGGTTCCCCAGAAGGGCAAATAATAGATCGGGATTTCCATCGGCATGCCAGCCGGCATGGTGGTGGCATCCGCCGGGATTTTCAACTCAATATTCGCAGTCCGGATTTCGCTCACGGTTGTATTGAACCGCGCCGCCAGGGCAGGTAGCGTATCCCCGGCCTGGGCTTCGTATTCCACCAGCTCGCCAGGGTTAAAAGCTGGCCGTGTTGGCATCGGCGTAATGGTCGGACCGGCTGTCATGGTCGCGGCAGGCGTAATAGGAACCAAATCCCCAATACTCTGTGGCACACACGCCGCCAGCAGGAAGAAAATCACCAACAGGGATAATTTCTTAATTGGGGACACGGGAAGTTTATTCACCCGGCTGCCGGATGATTTGTGACTCATGCGTACTGCTCTGGTTTGCAGTTATTGTCTGGTCACCTTTTGTGAGAGTACCTTTATACGGGGCACTCCCGGCATGGGCCGTCCAACCACTCATCACGAATGGAAGAGGCCCGCCAGCAGCCACCCATTCACCGTTATATTTCCGGGTAATATGCACATGGGTGCCGGTGGCGGTGCCGCCCTCACAGGAGGGATGGCCGATACGATCTCCCGCCGCGACGCGCGTGCCGCTCTTAATGCGGTCTTTAGTGGCGATGTGCTGGTAAAGGACATCCCAGCCGGTTTGTTCAAACCCATCCGGGTCCAGATCGATAACAACGTATCCGATTTCTGATCGTACGATCCAGCCGGAGGCGATGGCGACCACCCAGGCATTCGAGTCAACACAACCGGAAGTGGCGCTGGCCGGGGCAAAATCAAGAGCCGCCATGGCGCTTTCCTGTTCCCAGGCAGGGTGGGGTCCGCCGGTAAATGCCCACAAAGCACCCACCTCGAATGGCAGGGTAAAGGTCGGCTGGTTGAGGTCTGCAGGGAAAAGGGGGCCAAGTTCCTCTGCCCTTATGAACGGATCACCGAACATACTTTCATAAAGAACCGTAAAACCTGTTTTCGGGTCGATGACTTTCAACCAATCGGTATAGTTCAGATGCCTGGAAAACATGAATTGCAGTGCAACACTGCCCGCATTTAGGGTCGGCGCGAGTCTCATTCTCATACCATCGGGGAAGGTCAATTCAGTAAGGGTCCCTGCTCGCCAACTGTAATAACCGGTCAACAGGTCCCGCACCATCAGGCGCATTTGTTGATAAAGGCCGGGGAAGTTTGGATCGTCATAACCCAGGAGTGTTTTTTCATCGAGGTTGGGTTTGGGTTGCCCCTGCACCCAGCCGGTGTAATATTGAATGATGGCAAGTAACAGGCGCGGGCTGATGGAACTCCCCAGGCTTATCCGCTCGACCCCTTCTGCACCGGTGATCGTCCCAACATTAGACATATATTCATGAAATGTGCTTAATCTTCCCTCGGCAGTATTCACGTAAGCCTGGATATCAAAACCCACCGCGCTGGGAGAATCAACCAGTTCACTATCAGGGATGATCAGGTTGGAGGGAGTGGTGGCAGTCCCGGCCAATTTGTCAGGGATGAACATCAGCGTTCCGGGATTGATAAAACCTGACTCTGGTAATGGGGAAGAAGACATGATTTCCGCTGTTTGTACGTCAAAATGGATGGCGATCACATTCAAACTATCGCCCGATTGGGAATTGTAGGCATTATTGGGACGTGCTGAACCAGTTGTCGAAGCGAAAGTAGCGGTTGGAGATGGTGTTTTGGTGGAGGTAGGCAGGGCCGTAGTAGTTGATGGGACAGGAGAGGCCGTTAAAGTTGGGGTGACTGTAAAAACCGGTATGACCGGGATCGTGGATGTGGGTGCCGAGGTAGTTGAAAAATATGGGTCATACGTCCCCCACAAACTGCTGCCGCAAGCTGAAAGGAGAACACCGATAAGAACCATTAAAATGGCGGCTTTGTGAATGGCTGAATTCATTCGTCAGATTATACCTCGAACAACCCTCAGCCCCATGGAGGATGAATTGTCAATATATCCTATTACATTTCTCCTTTTTTTCTACCTTTCAATTTGATTAATCGGGTTATTGCCTTCATAATTCCGGACGACTACGCCGTTACGAGTAAGGGTACCGACATAATTCTCTCCGGTCCCATCCGAGATCCAGCCGCTCAGGTTAAATGGGACCGACCCTATTGCCGAAATCCATTCCCCATTGAACTTGCGCGCCAGGTGCACATGGCTCCCACTGGAGATACCACCCTCACAGGAAGGATGACCTATCCGGTCGCCTGCGTGCAGCATTGTGCCGGGTTTGACCCGCTCGCGATTCTCAATGTGCATATAGAGGATCACCCAGCCAGAGCCTTCGTTCCCGTCGCCATCCAGGTCCTGGATGACGTCACCTACGCTAGTGCGTGTGATCAGCCCGTCTGCCACAGCCGTGACCCAGTTTTCCACTTCCACGCAGCCTCTTGCCTCGCCGGGCGGAGCAAAATCCAACGCTCCCAACGGCGTGCCGTAATCCCAGGCCAGGTGAGGCCCACCCGTGAAGGCCCACACTTCCCCGGCGCTGAACGGCAAGAGCAGCCGCGGCTGGGTCAGGTTTGCCGGGACCAGCGGTTCGATGGCCAGGTCAAAGGGAGAACCGAATAGCCGGGTATAGGTATCGATGAAGCCTCCCGGGGAAACGTCCCGCAGCCAGGACTGGTATCCTTCCAATTGGGCAAAGAAATGCTCCACCGCAGCCGTGCCGGCATTAAGGGTCGGATCGATGGGGACCACAGAGCCATCCGCGAGCGCCCATTCGGTGACTGCGCCGGAACGCCAGTTGTAAAAACCATTATTAAGCGTGGCAGCCGTCCAAACCAATTGCTTATCCAGTCCCAGACGATTACTCCCCAGAGAACCAATAGGGGTGTCAGATTGGGAATTATCGGGATTGGGATTGGTCACCCAGCCCGACTGGTACTCGAGCAGGGCCAACAGGAGGCGCGGGTTGACCGAGAAACTCTGCGCAGCCAACTGAATGGTTTGCGCCGCGCCTGCATAATCCGCCAGGTAACCCTGGCTCTTGCGAATAAAGGCGTCGATATCAAACTCTCCGCTCAGAGGCCCATAAACCAGCTCGGAATCGGGGATGATCTTGAAAGCCGGTCCCGGAGCCTGTGGGGTACCTGCGGGAATGGTCAGTACCTGACCCACTTCCAATGCATTTGGATTGGTGATATTGTTCGCTTTGATCAGTTCTTCCATGCTGACGTTAAGTCGCTCGGCGATGGTGCTCAGCCAGTCTCCCGATTGGACAATGTAAGTCTTGGGCCTGTTGGGATCGGCGGCCTGGAAATGGGGAGAATCAGGTGTTGGACTCAACGCATCTATACCCGGGATGCGCGTGGGCGGATGCGTGAAAGATCGGGTAGGGGTAGTCACTGCCCCTACTTGCGGGGTAGCCTGACCCGTGCTCCATATGGAGGCCGGAGTGACCAAAAGGTCAGAAGGCTGGGTGGTCTTGCAGGCTGCGACACTGAACGAAAGTAAAATGAAAACGGCCAGGAAAAGGCGGGAAATCCGGAAGAAGCTTGAAAACATATCTGCATTATAGCCCATCAACTTAGGGTCTTTTTTACTTTCATAAAATTGAATTGTATTTGTTCGAGGAACTAAGAGAGGAACAATTCTTTCAACAGCGAGGATTTTAGGGAGGGTGATAGGTCACCGGCAGGAAGAAAAGTAATGACTATTTCCATGCTCCAATTATAGCACTAATGTTCTAATTGTCAAATATCTCTCTTTTGAAGGTCCGCTTTAATATGGCACCCATTTCCTTCCAAGACACTTAATCTTCTCCTTCCACGCCCGATGTTTTGAGATGTGTTTACCATCTCTCCGTACAGGCGTCTACATGTTAATGTACTAAACAAAATAGCTACGGGGAAAAGGGGAAGACACTCCAGGATACTATTCAAGATTTACCCGAGAGTTCAGCGATTGGTGAAGTTTGGTAATTTGGCGTAAGAAGAAGTAAAATCCAGACATCTCTGACATAGAAGGTTGTGCATGGAGACGAAAAATAATTTAGAGCTTCCAATGGCATGCGGCAGAGTCATCCATGGCGACCCGCGCTATTGTCCCTTTGCTGAATACCGCGGAAGGGTGGTCTATTTCTGCACCGATTATTGCCTGAACGCGTTCATTTCTGATCCCGACCGTTTCCATGCCGTTCATAGCCACATTATGAATTCGGGCCAGGAAGAATGATATGCCTGATTTGGCTATAGTTCTGCATTAATCAGGTCTTTACTTTCTTATGGTGAAAAATGGGAGATACAAAACTATACGGCGGCCTGGAAGGCGGTGGAACCAAGTTCGTCTGCGCGGTGGGAACAGGTCCGGATAAGATTATTGACGAAGTCCGCTTCCCCACCTCCACCCCAAGAGAAACACTTGGGCAAGCCATAGCGTTTTTCAAGAAATACTCCCTTTCCGCCATCGGCCTGGCCATGTTCGGCCCGCTCGATTTGAAGCCGGTTTCACCCACTTACGGTCATGTCACCGCCACACCGAAAGCTGGCTGGGCCAATACGGATGTCCTGGGAGAATTCAAGCGGGCGTTTGGCCTCCCGGTCGCATTCGATACCGACGTGAACGCGGCTGCTTTTGGCGAATACACCTGGCTTCCAGAAAACCGGCAATTGGACACACTGGTTTATTACACCATCGGAACCGGTATCGGGGGTGGTTTTCTCATTAACGGAAAGGTCGTTCACGGGCTGACCCATCCTGAGGCCGGCCACGTTCGTATCCCTCACGACCGCAATATGGATCCTTTTCCCGGCTGTTGTCCCTTCCACGGCGATTGCTTCGAAGGTCTCGCCAACGGACCTGCCATGGCCCAGCGCTGGCACCAGCCGGCTGAAACGCTGCCGGAGGACCATCCTGCCTGGGACCTGGAAGCCAATTACATCGCCTCCGCCCTAACAGACGTGATCTGCACCCTTTCGCCTCAACGCATCATCCTGGGGGGTGGCGTGATGGAACACCGCGCCCTCTTCCCGCAGATCCGGGGCAAAGTCCGTGAGAACCTGAATGGCTATATCGCCTCGGCGGTCATTGCCGGTGAAATGGAAGAGTATATTATCCCTCCCGGCCTGGGCAAACGCTCCGGCATCCTGGGTGCAATAGCCCAGGCAAGGACGGCTGAAAAAGACAGAGCGGAACAGCTCCTACGAGGCCTATAAATAATAGAAAATGATCGGTAGATATGCGCTCTATGACGCAACTCTCCTCCCCATTCTTTCGTATTAAAAGTGTTCTAACCCATATTCGTCTTGTTGCAAATGGAGAGGTCATATGCATCCCGAAGAGAAGCGCAGAACGGTACACGTCAGCAATGGCAGCACAGCCGGTGCATTCTGGTTTGCCGGCTGGATGTTCACCATCGTATTCGCCAAATTGATCTGGTGGAAGGTCTTGCTTTCGCTCATTATCTGGCCCTGGTACTTGGCCCTGGCAGTGAGATAGTGGCAAAGAACCCGTTTCCTTGAAGGAGGCGGGTTCTTTTGTCCCTGGGTTTATAATCCAGACGTCTTTTTTGACCGGGAAGGAGGTCTCTTATGGCCAATGGAGCAGCGAGCGCCTCCGCGGCGGAGCGAAGGCGAAAGGACCAAGAGGAGGAAGAGATGACCACGTATTCGCCAGATGAAATGAATAGATATGAATTCAAGATCGTGCGCACCAATTACGGCGTCTTTGGCAAGCCGGATATATTCAACAAACTCATCCAGGAGGAAGCCCGCGCCGGTTGGGAATTGGTGGAAAAATTCGATAATGAGCGCATCCGCTTCAAACGGCCCACCAGCGCCCGTGAACGTGACGGCCAACTGCCGCCCGGTGTCGATCCCTACCGGACCCAATACGGGATGGCGCCATGGCTCTTTGCGCTCCTGCTGGTTGCAGCTGTACTGGCAGCATTTGGCCTCATCTTCGTCGTCGTGGTAGGGGTGATCACAGCCATCCTTGGTGCAGGCAGTATCTTCATCCATTGAAGAACCTTTCAAATCCATCTTTTCGGAGAACCCCGTCCATCATGGCATCGAAGTCGTTCCTTTCTAGGATTTCAGTAACCTACGTGGCGTCGTATCCCTGGCAAAGGCCGCCGATCAGGCCGGCTGGGAAGGTTTTGGATGTGGAACCACGTGCTGATGCCTGACGTGGCGGCGACCCCTGGTTGTTCGAGATCATTCACCAACTGCGCGGCACCCGAACGGAATTGGAGCAGCGCATCCAGGCCGGCCCGTCGAAATAGGACCATGCAGGAGTCCAAAGTTATCAGGTTAGAGCTCGTTTCAAAGGATATCAATGGCTGAAAATAGAAAAGTGGTCGAAGCGCATGGCTGCATCGTCTGCGGCAGAATTTACAATATGCTCGTCATCTACAGCCCCGACGGTAAAATGGTGGACTGCACCGTCGTGGATGCGGGCGGGCGGCGGGTGCCGGACCCGAACAAGCCTTTGGTTGCCTGCAACAGGCACAGAGAGTCGGAGGTCGAGACCGCCCTCACCAGGCACTATCCCGGCATGGCACAACCCGAGGATGAAGAAAACGATTGAGAATCTCTGCGTCTGATCCAGCTAGCCTGCTGAGGTTACATACACATCAGCGGTGAATGAAGTTCAGACCTGATATCTGAAATTTAAATAAAGACGTTGAGAACAACTTTTGGGGCCACCGAAAGGAGATAAAATATTGCAGACGGATGGCTCCAGACGGATCATAGTCCCAACCCCTACCCCTGCCAAAAAATCGGAAGGGGTTTTATGTTAAATATTTGGACTTCTGTCGGAAAATCAACAATAATGCTTGACTCTAATTGTACAAAGTTGTACTATAGTATTGTCTGACATCTTTGTAAGGTGGAAGGGACGAAAATATTTGTCGACCAAACCATTGTCTCTTCGACAGACGAGGGGATCTTAAAAGATAAATCATATGCGAGGAGGTGAACACTCTGCAATAGGCATCTGGATTGCTCTCGCTCAATTTAATACCGACCTCTCCATATATTTCCACATTCTTCAAGGAAGGGACATATGCATATAACCAAATCTTCTCGGCGGGCGTTAGCCATGCTCGTTTCGCTTGTCGTCTTGTTTTCCCTGATTGCCCCAACCGTTGGGGCTGCACCTTCTCTTGCACCAGCAGTTCCTGTAACCTTTACAATTCTTCATACCAATGACTTCCATGGACAATTGGAAGCTTCCAGCACCGATGCCACCAAAGCCAGCAACCCTGGCGCTGCGCGCGTTTCGAATGTCGTCAATTTGATCCGCACAGCCAAGGGTGCAGCCAATGTGTTATTGGTGGACGCCGGCGATGAAATGCAAGGCAGCCTGCTTTCGAACCTGGGTGACGGTACTGCCACAGGAAAAGGTCTGCCGACCATCGCCGCCTTCAATGCAATAGGCTACAACGTGGCGACCTTTGGCAACCACGAGTTCGACTGGGGGCAGGCCAATCTCGCTGCCCGCACAACACAGGCCACCTACCCCTTCGTCACCGCCAACATCGTGAAGAAGGATACGGCCGACTGCGCCACGGCTGGCTGGACCAAGCCAGACTTTGCGGCAGCCCCATACCAGATTCAGACCGTTGGGACCGCCCCGAACACCGTCAAGGTGGCTTTCATCGGAGTGACCACCACCGAAACCCCCACCATCACCGTTTCCACTGCCACAACCGGCCTGTGCTTTAAAGACCCGGCCAACTCGATCCTCCATTACTAC
Source organism: uncultured Chloroflexia bacterium (assembly GCA_963831885.1). Taxonomy (GTDB): domain Bacteria; phylum Chloroflexota; class Anaerolineae; order Anaerolineales; family Villigracilaceae; genus UBA877. The sequence continues at coordinate 823,083 of CAWHSJ010000012.1, forward strand.
GATGCCATGAAGGCAGCCGCAGATGTGATCGTCGTCCTCAGCCACCTCGGTTATGCCGATGGCGGCTATGGCTACGGAATTCCGGTGTACGGCGACCAGTCCCTGGCCACGAAACTGAATACGGCCGGTAAGCCGGTCAACCTGATCATCGGTGGCCATAGCCACACCAACCTGGCCCCGCCCGCCACCAAGGTCGGGAATACCTCCATAGTACAAGCCTACTACAATGGCCGCGTCGTGGGGGATGCTGAAGTTACCGTCGGCACCGACGGCACGGTAACAACAACCTGGCAAACGATATCCTGGAAGATACCAAACCCAACCGCTGTTCCGCCTACTACTCTCTTCGGTTGGAAGGCGTATACCAGTTCCTCAGCCTTCACTGACTTCGCTGATGAGACCAAAGATCCCGTCGTTGACACGCTCATCACCGGTTACGCGACGGACCCCGCCTACCTGGCAATCGTCAACGAACCCGTCGGTTACTCGACAGTTGACCTGTCCCGCGCTAACAGCGGTAACAGCGATAATATGATGGGCACCTTCATTGACGATGCCATCTACAATTATCTGAACACCGACGCAAACCCGGCCAACGATATTGACATCTTCTTCAACAACGCCGGAGGCATTCGTGCAGATTGGTGCTATGTCGGCGGAGTGTGGACCAACACCGGCTGCGCAGCCGGTACCCATGCGGCCGGGTTGTTGACCTACGGCAACATGTTCACCGTCCTGCCGTTTGGCAATGCCACCGTGGTCGGTAAAATGACCGGTGCCCAGATCCTCCAGGTGGTCAATTATGGCCCCAATGTGGCCGGCGTCATCCAACCAGCCGGCTTGAAGTACTCCTACTTCAAGTACACGGATGCGAATCCAGGCCCGCAACCCTATGCCTGGGGCGCCTACGATGTTTGTGTCGTGAACAAGGTTTCACATGCCTGTGAACCGCTGGACCTGAAAAAGACCTACAGCGTGGGCACCAACGAGTTCCTGGCGCCGGCCGGAGGCGATGGCTACCTCGCCTTTAAGTACATGACCAACATCACCTACTGGGGTGACATGCTCAATGCCGTCAATGCCTATGTCTCAGCAACAAATGGCACACCCGCGACGGCCTATGCCGGCCCGAAGGGTGACGGAACGCTTGACGGCCGCATCACTCTCAACGGCGACGGCGATACCACTTTTGACGCCGGCGAAATTGTCCCGTTGACCGTTTTGCACCACAACGACTCGCACGGCAACCTGACCAAGGGTGCGTTTGTCGGCTATACCCAGCTGGCCACGTTGATCAAGCAGGAACGCCTGCACAACCCTGACCGCACGCTGCTGCTCAACGGCGGCGACAGCATCCAGGGCGATGCGATGAGCTATTACTTCAAGGATGCCGGCGGTGGTATTGCATCCGATGGCACGGTCCTGCCGCCTGCCTTGCAGATGAACCCCTTCATCGCCGTAGCAAACAGCATGAACTACACGGCCATGACCCTGGGCAACCATGAATTCAACTTTGGCAGCAAGGTGTTCGTAGATACCTTTACCCAGGCGAACTTCCCCATCCTGGGTGCGAATGTCACTGACAGCGGTTTGTATGGCATCAACAAGGTGTCTGCCGCGGCCGGCACGCCGGTTGTGAATGTGAGAGACAGCCTCTCTGTTACCCTGCCAACCGGCGGCACTGTTCCGCTCAAAGTTGGCATTTTAGGCCTCACCAACCATCGCGTACCTAATTACGAACTGCCCAGCAATATTCCCGGTCTGGCCTTCTCCGATCCGCTCGCCAAAGCCGCCCAATTGGTTCCCGGTTTGCGGGCGCTTAACGATGTGGTGATCGCACTGACGCACATCGGTTTCACCGAAAACCCGGCTAGTGTTGAGATAGATGCTAATGTTGACACCAACCTGGCAGCCACGGTTAACGGCATAGATGCCATCATCGGTGCGCACAGCCATACCAACCCGGCGACCGGCTTCGGCGACTACAAATTCCTGCCGACCATCGTTGCCGCCCCGGATGGCAAAGCTGACCTGATCAACCAGGCCTACCGCTACAACAACACCCTGGGCGAGGTTGTGATCGGTGTACGCGCCAAGACCGGTGGCGGCTATGAAGTAGTCAGCCAGACCGGACGTTACTTGACGGTCACCATGTCCACTGTTGAAGATGCAGCGACCAAGGCGCTTACTGATCCTTATTCGGCTGTCCTGGCCACCTATAACAACCAGGTCATCGGCCAGACCACGGCTCCCATCGACACCCTGCAATCCTTCACGCAGGAAACCAATGGCGCCAACCTGCAGGCCGATGCCGCCATGTACGAGTTGGAAAAACATGGCATCACGCCTGATTTCCACCTCTCCGGAGCCATGACCAACAAGAAGATTGCCGATACCGCCACCGTGGCCTCCCCGTACAGCCTGAAGATTGCCGATATGTTCGCCGCCATGCCATATGAGAACTCGCTGGTGGTGATCAGCATGAATGGCCCGCAACTCAAGGCTGTGTTGGAACGCGGTTACCGCAACTACTATTACTACAAGTATGTTTCGGGTCAAGGCGGGTACTCTTACTACACCACCTGCATGATTGATACCAATGCTGGCAACCAGATCAAGTACAACGACCAATATCCAGCCCTGCCAAATGGCCATAACGTTTTCTCGCTCACCATTGGCGGAGTGCCCGTGGACTTCACCAACGCCACCAAGTTCTACAAAGTCTCCACGGTCAACTATCTGGCAGCGGGTTCCTGCAACTTCAATGATGCAGGGGTGACCCTCTGGCCACTCAACCAGATCGTGGCCGATACGCAGTACTATGTGCGCGACGCTGTGATCGATTATGTCACTTTCAAGGGCACCGTCTCGCCTGCCATTGAAGGCCGGCTGAGCTTCTTCACTGCCCCATTCATTTACCTGCCGTTTGTCTGGCGACCCTAAACTACGGTAGAAGCAGATACCGGGGCAACCTGAAATCTTGCCCCGGCATCCATCATAGACTTCCGAAGTCCCAGGATTTCGGAAGTCTTTTATTAATGACGAATACCCTGCTGACCAGCCTTTACAGCCAATCATTCGTGCCAAACACACAGGCTGTATTCTTTTGATGATAGAATTCTCAGGTTGCCTCTATTTATTCAAGCAACCTCCAACCGGAAGCGAGAACAACTGGCTGATTCAAAGCCAGGAAAGGAGTGGGACGATGATCAAGCGCAGTCAGGTTCAATCAGCACAGGAACGTGCCGCACAGATGCTGGTTCAGGCGGGGATCACCATCACCGCCGAGGAACGCCGGAATATTGAAGTAGCCGAGTTCGGCCTGGGCGAACTGGAAAAGACCGGTCTCGAACTGGTGGTATATGTCAACACGGACCGGTATTGCGCCAAGGAATTAATACTTTTCCCGCGCCAGACCTGCCCAGAGCATCGCCATCCGAGCACAGCAGGCAAGCCCGGCAAGATGGAAACGTTCCGTTGCCGCTGGGGTCAAGTCTGGCTTTACGTCGCCGGAGAACCTTCACCCGGAAGGCAAGGCCGTCCGCCGGCAGGGAGCGAGGACTTTTACACCGTCTTTCACGAAATCAGCCTCAATCCCGGTGATCAGTACACGATCCCGCCTGATACCCTCCACTGGTTCCAGGCAGGGGACCTGGGAGCGATCGTCTCGGAGTTCTCCAGCACAAGCCACGATGAGAGCGATATTTTCACCGACCCGCGCATCCGCCGTACCCCGGAGATAATCTGAAATGAAACTCTATGGGAAGGAATGGACCAGGCGTGCCCTGGAAGCCCGCGTGGGACGCATCGAACAGATCGGGGGGTTAGCGCCGTGTACAATCGACCGAGGGAAAGGAGGCCGGCGTTGAACAGATCCAGGTACGCACCGGTGCCGGACTGTCATACACCATCCTGCCTTCACGTGGACTGGACCTGGGATTGGCCGAATTCGGCGGTGTGCCGCTTAGCTGGCTTTCACCAAACGGTGTGGTACACCCCGCCTATTTCGACGATCGGGGTACAGGCTGGCTGCGGACGGCGGCGGGCGGCCTGCTGATGACTTGCGGACTCTCGCAAGTGGGTGCGCCGGGAGTCGAGGCAGGGGAGGAACTGGGATTGCACGGGCGCGCCCACCATACCCCAGCGCGGCAGGTCTGTGCCGAAGGCCATTGGGAAGGCGATGAATATATTACTGTCGTACAGGGCAAGATAGAGGAAACCTCCATCTTTGGGTGGAATTTGCGGTTGACTCGTCAAATCCAAAGTCAATTGGGAAAGAATCAAATCGTCATCCGGGACATCGTGGAGAATGCTGGTTTTGAGCCAGCCCCCCATATGCTGTTGTATCACTTCAACTTTGGTTTCCCCCTGCTCGATCCTCAGACCGAAATCCTCTTTCCAGAGGGAAACGTGAACCCGCGCGAGGCAGCTCTACCCCTTGAGGACGTGGAGGTGTGGCAATCTCCCCAGGCAGGCTACCTTGAGCGGGTTTATTACCATGAGAACCTTTCCGCGGGGGCAGACGGGCTTTCTGCAGTGACATTGCGGAACCCCCATTTTCCACTGGTGGATGGACCGCTCACGGTTCGCCTGGCGTGGGATGCTCGCAGCCTGCCGGTTTTGGTGCAATGGAAAATGCCCGGAGAAGGCACGCACGTGCTGGGGATTGAGCCCGCCAACTGTCACGTGGAAGGACGCGCAGCAGAGCGAGAGCGCGGCACCCTGGTTCTGCTGAAGCCCGGTCAAACGGTGGAATATCACCTGGAGCTTTCAGTGAGCCGGGAATAAGACCGGACCCTTCATCAGAAATAAGAACCCGTTTCAGGCTTGCGATCATCCATATCCTGGATATGCTCACGTCGACTTAAATCGCGGTTTGGACTTTGAGAGAGCCTCTATCGAGCTTGATCTCCATGAATATCAGCCGGTTTTTTGATTTTCCTCCTACGGTATAATTACGGGCAATTGACCGTCGACTATCGCCGTTGGACCTTGGACTTATTAGGTACTTATGCCTGCCTCTTTGATTGAATGCATCCCCAATTTTTCCGAAGCCCGCCGACCGGAGGTGGTGGAAGCCATCCAGGCTGCAATTGCATCAGCCGGTGTGACCGTCCTCGACCACCACTCGGATAGCGACCACAACCGCACCGTCATCACCTATGTGGGCGACCCAAGCCAGGTCGAAGAAGCCGCCTTCCGGGGTATCAAGAAGGCCGCCGACCTCATCAATCTCGACCAGCACACCGGCACGCACCCGCGCATCGGCGCTACGGATGTGGTCCCGTTTGTGCCAATCTCGGGCGTGACCATGGAAGATTGCGTCGCCATCGCTCGACGGCTGGGGGCGCGTGTGGGCAATGAGCTGAACATTCCAGTGTATTTGTACGAAGAAGCCGCCACAGCTCCCGAGCGGGTCAACCTGGAAAATATCCGCCGCGGCCAGTATGAAGGGTTAAAAGCCGAGATTGAAACGGTCCCCGAGCGCAAGCCGGATTTCGGCCCCTCCCGCCTCGGCCCGGCCGGAGCTACTGTAATCGGGGCGCGCCATCCATTGATCGCTTTCAACGTGTACCTGAATACCCCCGACGTGGCCATTGCCAAAGCCATTGCCAAGAAAATCCGCACCTCCTCCGGCGGAATGCCCTCGGTCAAAGCCCTGGGGATGCTGGTGGAGGGCCTGGCACAGGTCTCCATGAACCTGACCAATTTCCGCCAGACCTCGGTGGCACGCGTGGTGGAGGCGATCCGCCAGGAAGCCAGGCAGGTCAATATCGAGATCCATCACAGCGAGCTGGTCGGGTTGATCCCCCAGGAGGCCCTGATCGACGCGGCGGTCGTGTCGCTTCAATTAAACGGGTTCAAACCAGATCAGATCCTGGAACATCGGCTATACGAAAGTTCTTCCGGGGGCGAATCCATCCCGGCTTCCACCTTCCTCGAAGATCTCGCCTCCGCCACCCCCACCCCGGGTGGCGGCGCGGCGGCGGCTTATGCCGGGGGAATGGCCGCGGCTCTCGTTTCCATGGTGGCACGCCTGACCATCGGCAAGCCAAAATACGCCTCGGCTGAAGCCCAGATGAACGAGATCCTAAAACAGTCCGAACGCCTGCGCATTGAACTGACCGGCGCCGTCGCCGAAGACTCGGCCGCCTTCGAGGCGGTCATGGCAGCCTTCAAACTCCCAAAAGATACGCCAGACCAGCAGACCCGGCGTGCCGCCGCCATCGAGGCGGCCACCCTGGGCGCCGCCGAGGTGCCGCTGGCAGTGGCGCAGAAGGCAGTCACCTTGATGGCCCTGGCCGAGCGCTGCGTGGCCCTGGGCAACCTGCATGCCATCAGCGATGGGGCTTCGGCGGCAAGCCTGGCGCACGCCGCCCTCACCTCCGCCGGCTACAATATCCGCGCCAATGTGGCCGGCCTGACCGACAAAACCGCCGGGGAGAATTTCCTGGTCCGCTTGCAAGCCCTGGAAAAGAAAGCCGCCCGTCTCGATAAAGATATCCAGAAATCCCTGCAGGAGCGCGGCAAGCTCTCGCTGGCATGAAGCGTTTGTTGTCCGGCTTTTTACTGTTTTTGTTAATGGCTGCCTGCAATGGGGTCGTCCCGGCCAGTCCGACCGCACCGGGTCTAAGCCAAACGGCTGTGCTGGCCGGTTCGACGCCCACCGCCGACCCCCCAGCGTCTACGCCCACTATTGCCGGCCTCACCCCCACCGAATCAGCCGCTCCAACCAGCCCTCCAAGTCCTACTCCGGCCTCCACCCCGTGCGATCCCTTCGAGAGTTACTGCATCGAGACCGGTCATTTCTTCCTGGACCGCCCCATCGCCCTGCCCGGCACGATCACGATCGACCGCGGATTCCCATATGGCAGCACCCAATTTGGGGCACGTGACCCCCACCACGGCGTCGAATTCTACAATGCCTCCGGCACACCCGTCCTGTCCGCCGCGGATGGGCAGGTGGTGGTGGCCGGAGATGACAGCCAGAACATTTACGGCCTTCGGACTGATTCTTACGGGAACATCATTGTCATCGAGCACCACTTCCCCGGGATAGACCAGCCGGTCTATACCGTCTACGGGCATCTCTCTTTGGTCGAGGTAAAGGTCGGGTCAACCGTCCGGAGTGGGGACGAGATCGGCAAGGTCGGAGCGACAGGAGCTGCCATCGGCAGTCACTTGCATTTCGAAGTCCGCCTGGGTCGGAATAATTATGACTCCAACCGCAATCCTGTCCTGTGGCTGAAACCTTTGACCGGTGACGCCGGTGTTTCACTGGGAGCCCTGGCCGGCCGGTTGCAGGATACGCAGGGAAATCTACTCCACACAACCACCATGGATATCCAGTATTTCCCCGATCTGAATGGTCCGCAGGCCATGGCCTGGCAGGTGGAAACGTATGCCCCCGAAGAGCATCCGGTCAAGGGTGATGATGCCTGGAATGAAAACTTTGCAATGAGCGATCTTCCTGCTGGAGATTATCGCATCAGCTTGATCTCGGGCGGCAGGCTCTATGAGCATTGGATCGTCGTCGCTCCCGGGCGGCTAACTTTTTTCGTCTTTCAAATCGACCAATGAACACTGAAGTGATGGATAGGTTCGAAGCCCTGTTATCTCCCGCAGAAGCGCGGCTTCTGGCCGGCCTGGACCGCCCGGCCAGGATCCAGGCATTCCTGAACACTATTCCGTACAGTGATGACCATTTCTACCGCTGTCCCTTGCAAGTCCTGCGGGAGCGGAAGGGCCATTGCTTCGATGGGGCCCTCTTCGCGGCCATGGCCTTGCGGCGGATTGGTTTCCCGCCGCTCATCGTGGAATTCATTCCCAACGAGCGCGATGACGATCATATTATTGCCGTTTTTAAGAAAAGATCCCGTTGGGGCGCGGTAGCACAATCAAATTTCACCGGCTTGCGCTACCGTGACCCGGTCTTCCGCAGCCTGCGTGAGCTGGTCATGTCTTATTGGGGCGACCATTTCAACGCAGCCGGAGAGATGACCCTGCGCGGCTACCGCGGCCCAATCAATCTTAAAGTCTTCGACCATCTCGAATGGATGAGCCATGATGCCGGGTTGGAGGCTCTCGCCGATGGGATGGACCGCTACCGGATCATCCCGCTCCTCACCGCTGAAATGGCGGCGGACCTGGACCTGGCCGACGAGCGCAGCGTTCGCGCCGGCTTGCTGGATGCCAATCCTGCCGGCCTCTTTAAGCTCCCGCCGGAAAAACCTTCTTGAGCAGTACTTCTAGAGCAGTACTTGAGCAGTACTGTCAAGGATTAATTAAAATGTCCCCTTTATGCGTTTGAATAGAAATGTCCCTTTTTGGCAAGGTGAAGGCGGGGGCTATTCTAGGACAACAGGGATACGCCAGGGATGATTGGGAGCAGGCTTGTGCGCCTTGCTCTGGTTGAGCAGCATATGATCCACCTGCTTGGCCGAAACGACTTCCGCCTGGCGTTCCTGCTTTTTGAAAATGGTGTAGGCTAATTCGCTGCCTTTGTAGAGGATGGTCACCTTTCCCAGAATGTCTTTGCAGATGGTTACACGGAGGTTGTGTAAGGCATAGGCCGGGCGATTTGTCTGGATTTGGTAAACCACATTCTTGAACTGCACCGTCAAGTTTCTCGAGATCAGCCGGGTTTCCTGCCAGCTCAGAATTTGGTCAAGATGATGGTGAGTCAGTAGAGATCGGTGAGCATCCACTGAACTACGCGGCTGTACAGCGAAACGGGCATTGAAGTCTGCCATGAACTCGGGCAGGTAGGCATTGCCTAGTTCCATATTGTTGATCCCTCGCAAGCGCATCTCTTTGACCAGACGGTCCTGCAGAGTCTGGTTGACTCGCTCCACCCGCCCTTTCGCCTGAGGCGTATTGGCACACAAGATCGGGATCTCCAGACTTTGCATGGCCCGCCCAAACTGGGTCAGATTGTCTCCAGCGCCCGCATTGGGCATGTTGACCCGAAAGATGCCATGTTTGTCCGTGTACAGCCCAGCTGGCCTGCCATGCGCAGCCAGATACTGTCTCACCAAGCCACAGTAGCCAAAGAAACTCTCCTCCGCCACAAAAGACAGAGCTCCCAACCGTCCCGTCGCATCATCGATCACCACCAACAGCGTGCAGCGTTCCGAACGTCCCTCGAACCAATCATGATCCGTCCCATCCATTTGCTCCAGTTCCCCCAAGCATGCCCGCCGTTCCCGCATTGGATGCACGGCCACTTTCCGAGCTTGCTTGGCTTTCCACATCCCTTCCTCCACCATGATCTTGCGCACACTCCCCAAACTCAATTTCAACCCATCCACTTCCACCAACTTCTCATGCGCTAAGGTCGGCCCAAAGTCCGCATAACGCCCTTTTAGCAAATCCAATGCCGCTTGCGCTGTCTCCGGAGCCAACTGATGGTGACTCGGCTTCCCACGCTGCTTCGATACCAGCCCTGCCGCTCCCTTCCGGCGATAGGCCCGAACCAGCCGCTTTACCTGCCGTATGCTCACCCCCAGAATCTCTGAGGCAGTTTTCTGCCTCATCCGCTTTTCTTCCAGTCGCTTCATCACATCCAATCGACTCAGTTCCTCTTTGCTCATGATGACCAGGTCCATTTCTTGTCCCTTTCAGAGGGGACATTCTAATTCAGTCGCAAAGGGGACATTACTATTAAACGCTAACAGTTCTTGAGCAGTACTTGACACATCTAGACAGCTATGATATAAACCGCCCAATTAAGTGAAAATTGAATATCAGTGCGAGCTCTTATCCAGAGAGGCGGAGGGACCGGCCCTGCGAAGCCTCGGCAACCTGACGAAAGTCAAGGTGCCAATTCCGGCAGAATGATCTGGAAGATGAGAGGCTGTTTTTTTTATACCTAGCCCCCTCATATCCAGATGGGGTTTTTTGTTTATCCCCATCCTGGGTAAGCCTGGCCAAACCGCCGGCGCGGCGCAGCGCTCAGGTAATACCGGATGATGTTCATATCGAAAAGGAGCAAAGACCTATGTCAACCAACCCTCGCAAGTACGGTTTTGCCACACGCCAACTCCATACTGGTTATTCCCCCGACCCAACCACCGGCAGCCGGGCTGTGCCCATTTACCAGACCACCAGCTACAATTTCAAGAATACAGAACACGCGGCCAACCTGTTCGCTCTTAAGGAACTGGGTAACATCTACACCCGCATCATGAACCCCACCTCGGATGTGCTGGAGCAGCGCCTGGCCGACCTGGAAGGCGGTGTGGGCGCGCTGGCCGCCAGTTCCGGTCATGCCGCCCAGACCATGGTGGTCCTGACCCTTTGCGCAGCCGGCGACCATATCATCAGCAGCAGCCGGCTGTATGGCGGCACCTATAACCAGTTCAATTACACTTTCCCCCGCCTGGGGATCGAGGTCACCTTCGTCGACCCATCCGACCCGCAGGCCTTCGAAAAAGCCATCCGCCCGAATACAAAGATCATCTATGGCGAGACCCTGGGCAACCCGGATATCTCCGTTTTTCCCTTCGATGAGGTGGCGACCATTGCCAGTAAACACCATATCCCCCTGGTCATCGACAATACCTTTGCCACGCCCTACCTGTGCCGACCCTTCGAATTCGGGGCCAATATCATCACCCATTCCACCACCAAGTTCATCGGTGGACACGGCACCACCATCGGCGGGGTCATCGTGGATGGCGGCAACTTCGACTGGACCAGCGGCCGCTTCGATAACTTCACCACGCCAGACCCGTCCTACCATGGCCTGGTCTATGCCGACCTGCTCGGGGCCGGGCTGCCACCTTTCATCACCAAAGCGCGCGTGCAGGTCTTGCGTGATATCGGCGCCTGCCAGTCGCCTTTCAATAGCTGGCAGACCATCCAGGGCATTGAGACGCTTAGCTTACGGGTCGAACGTCACGTCCAGAACGCCCAGGCCGTGGCCGAATACCTGGAGAGCCATCCCCGGGTCAGTTGGGTCAAGTACCCCGGCCTGAAGAGTCACCCGGATTATCAATTGGCCAGGAAATACCTGCCGAAAGGTCCCGGCGCGATCCTGGGCTTCGGTGTCAAAGGCGGTCTGGAAGCCGGACAGCGTTTTATTGAACATCTGCAGTTGTTCAGCCATCTGGCCAATGTAGGCGATGCCAAGAGCCTGGCCATTCATCCCGCCTCCACCACCCACGGACAGTTGAGCCAGACCGAGCAAGCCCAGGCCGGCGTTACACCTGACTTCATCCGCTTGAGCATCGGCATCGAAGACCTCGACGACATCCTGTGGGACCTCGACCAGGCCTTGCAAGCTTGAACCTACCCTGCCAATCAAATTTGACACCGACTTTTGACCTTTGACTTTTGACGTTTTTTAGGAGTGCCATGCCCGTTAGAATCCCCGAAACCCTGCCCGCCCGGGCCGTCCTCGAAAGCGAAAATATCTTTGTTATGGGCGAGGAGCGCGCCCGCCACCAGGATATCCGTCCCTTGCATGTCGCCATTCTGAATCTCATGCCCACCAAGATTGCCACCGAAACGCAACTCCTGCGCTTGCTCGGCAATACCCCCTTGCAGGTGGAGGTGACCTTGTTGCATACTGCCTCTCACCGGTCCAGGAATGTCGCTGAAGAACACCTGATCAACCATTACAAGTCTTTCGCACAGGTGCGCCGCCAGAAATTCGACGGCCTGATCATCACCGGCGCGCCGGTGGAACTGCTGCCATTCGAAGAAGTCGATTACTGGCCTGAACTTGTCGATATCATGGATTGGGCCGAAACGAACGTCTTTGGCACGCTCTATATTTGCTGGGGCGCGCAAGCCGGGCTGCATCATCGCTATGGCATCCCCAAGTACGAACTCCCGCGCAAGATGTTCGGGATTTTTCAGCATCAGGTATTGGAACGCTACAACAAACTCATGCGCGGTTTCGATGATGTCTTTCTCGCACCTCATTCCCGCCACACCGAGGTCCGCCGGACCGACCTGGAAAAAGTCTCCGATCTGGTCATCCTGGCCGAATCCGAGCAGGCCGGCATTTATATTGCTGCCTCGAAGGATGGTCGTCACACCTTCGTCACCGGCCATTCGGAATACGATCCACTCACGCTCAAGGGCGAGTATGACCGTGACCTTGGCAAAGGCCTCCCCATCGATGTGCCGGCCAACTATTTCCCGAGCGACGATCCCTCCAAACCGCCGCTGGTGCGGTGGAGAGGCCATTCCAACCTGCTCTATTCCAACTGGCTGAACTATTACGTATACCAGCTTACACCTTATAATATCCGCGAAATTCCAGCTCATCCCACCGATCAGGATTTCTGAATGGTTCATATCCGGTAGGGCGACCCATTGGGTCGCTGCTCCCGATCAGCCCAATCACACCCGACCGATAAGGATTCATAAAATGTTCACCGACCGAGTCACCCCGCTTAAACCCGAAGGCGCCTACGCCGTGCTGGCGCGTGCCAATGAACTTGAAGCCCAGGGCCGCAAGATCCTGCACCTGGAAATTGGCCAGCCGGATTTCCCCACCTTTCCCAATATCAGCCAGGCCGGCATCCACGCCATCGAGAACGGGCAGACACGCTATACGTCCCCCGCCGGGACGCCTGCCCTGCGTCGGACCATAGCCAATTATGTCTCTGAACGCCTCGGCCTGGATATCGAGCCAGCGCGGGTGGTCGTCGGACCCGGCGCCAAACCGGGGTTGTTTTTCCCCACCCTGGCGCTGGTCAGTCCCGGAGACGAGGTCATCTACCCCGATCCCGGCTTTCCCACCTACGAAGCCATGATCCGGGTAGCCGGCGGCGTGCCGGTCCCCATCCCGCTGCGTGAGGAGAACCACTTCTCCTTCGACCTGGAAGTGTTTGACCGGAAAGTTTCTGACCGCACGAAAATGATCGTGCTGAACTCTCCCGCCAACCCCACCGGCGGCGTGATCCCCCTGGATGACCTGCGCCATATCGCCGCCAAAGCACTGCAGTTTGGCTGCTGGGTTCTCTCCGACGAGATCTATGGTCACCTGGCGTATGATGGCCTGGTAGTCCCCAGTATCGCCGCCATTCCGGGCATGCTCGACCGTACCGTCATCTGCGACGGCTTCTCCAAGACCTATGCCATGACCGGCTGGCGCCTGGGCTACATGATCGTGCCGCCCGCCCTGGCCGAGCGGCTGGAGTTGCTGCTGACCCACTCGATCGGCTGTACCGCCGCTTTCACCCAGGTGGCCGGGATAGAAGCCCTCACCGGGCCGCAGGAGTTGATTGCCGAGATCGTCGCCGAATACCAGCGCCGCCGGGACTTTATCGTGGCCGGCCTGAATGCCATCCCTGGTGTCACCTGCCGGATTCCGCAGGGCGCTTTTTATGTGTTCCCCAATGTCAAATCCTTCGGCTTGAGCTCGAAAGAAATTGCCCGCGGCTTGATCGACGAAGCCGGCGTGGCCGTCCTGGCGGGTTCGGATTTCGGGGCAGGCGGCGAAGGTTACCTGCGTTTGTGTTACGCCACCTCCATGGATGTGCTGAAGGAAAGCCTAGACAAAATGGGTGGTTGGTTCAAGTCATTAGGAAAATAGAAAGCCTTTTCAGGCTAATAAAAAAAGAGTATGGCGGTAATTTCTCGCCATACTCTTTTGATTTGTCGTCTGGATTATTCTTCCCCTTCCGAGCGCTTGCGGGTCTTTTTCTTCAAGCCTAATTTCTCGAAAATAGTATCGAAAGTATGGGTATCCCAGACAATGCCCGTCATGCGTCCCCGCACGTCGCCCTGGCTGGTGTTCCCATAGCCAAGCCAGATATACTTTTTCTTGGGTTCCCTGGCTACATCGCTCTCATCATACTTACTCTTGACGTTCATATTTACCCTTTCTACTCATTTTGAGTATACATCCGGGCAAAATCCTTTGCAATGGTCTCAAGGACAATATGGATGTAAAGGGGTCAGAAAGGCAATTCTTGCCATCCCAAAAGCAAAAGGGCTTGGCCTTTTTTGGGTCAAGCCCTTTCACTATATCCGTATCGTTCACTCAGATTGCCCGGATTTGGTCTTCCACCCCAGGATCTCGAAGATCCTGCGGAGGAATTTCGGCCCCCGTACCTGGCTTGTATCCACACGGGCCGGCCCTGAAAACATTTCATAAGGAAGGCCGCACATACCGCGCATGTGATCCACCTGGGCACCATCCTTCACGGGTTCATCCAGATCATATTTGCTTTTCACGTTCATGGGCCGCCTCCGAAATTTGGATGACAAAGATTGTATATGAAGAACACCGGATTGAAAAGAGGTTCACTTCAATTTGTTGATACCCCTTCGAACTTCTTCACATCCGCGACCGCCTTGTTGATGTTCACAAAGGGCAGGATGATCAGGCCGACGATAAAGAAGAAGATCAGCGAAAGGATAGCCGGGCGCAGGCTGCCGGTGAGCTGGTTCACCAGGCCGAACAGCAATGGGCCAAACCAGGAGGTACCCTTATCACTGATCTCGTAGAAGGAATAGTATTCAGCCTGTTTTCCAACCGGAATGATCTGGGCAAACAGGCTGCGACTGATGGCCTGCGAGCCTCCCAGAACGATGGCAATACAAGCCCCCAGCAGGAAGAATTCCAGCACGCGGCTCGAGCCCTTCATACCGAAATACGCATAGATGGTTACACCGGCCCAGATGACCAGGCTCACAATGATCGAACGTTTGGCGCCCACCCAGCCGGCCAGTCTGCCCCACAACAATGCACCGAAGAAAGCCATGAATTGGATCATCAGAATGACAATGATCAGTGTGGACTGGTCCAGCCCCACTCCGCCGCGGATGAGCGGCGCAGCCGCAAAAGTGGATGAGATGGCTATCACGGTTTGAATACCGTCATTATAGAGAAAATAGGCTAGAAGGAATTTCAGAGTCTCGGGGAAATTCTTCATCTCCTTGATCGTGCTCCATAATTGCCTGAAGCCCACCCGGGTATAGGTCTCTCCCTTCGGAAGCACCTTGGCGGCATGACGGGCCCGCAGGCGCGACCATGTGAAGAAGGAAAAAGTCAGCCACCAGATGCCGGCTGAGGCCAGGTTAACCCGCACTGCCAGGTCTTTCGGGATGCCAATCTTGGGGCCTAATAAATACAGGACCAGGTTCAGCACCAACAGCAGCCCGTCCCCCAGGTACCCCATGGCCCAGCCATAAGAAGAGACCCGGTCGCGCTGGTCTTCGGAGGCAATATCCGGCAGGTAGGAGTTATAGAAGACGATGGAGGCGCCAAATGCCAGATTGGCAATGATGAACAACACTCCTCCCAACCACCAGACGGGCGCGGTAACGAAAAACATCAAGATGGTTGCGATTGCGCCGATGGTGGCAAACAATTGCATCATCGGCTTGCGGCGGTGGGAATAGTCCGCAATGGCGCCCATGATGGGCAGGAAGAATACCTGTCCAAGCACAGAGATCGAGATGCAGTAAGGGAAAAACGAATCCGCTGCCACCGGTATGCCCAGGAAACGGGCCATATTATCCGGGCTCAGGCTGGCGGCATTGGCAGCCAGGCTGGCCACATACGGGCCCAGGAAGACCGTCCCGATCGTAGTGCTGAAGGCCGAATTGGCCCAGTCATACATGGCCCAGCCGAATATCTCACGTTTATCATTAACCATCGGTTGTTCTGTGGAAGTCGCCATGGATTCTCCTCTCAGGATAAAAACCCTGCCCGTCACGCATAGTTACCACCATTATACAGGCAACGCTTAGAAGCAGGCTCTTTAATTTAAAAATCTCAGTAGCCCAAGAGGCAAAGTTGTCTATGCGCATCTTTTTTCTCGGCTCTTAAATCATGACATTCTTCATTATATAAATCAACAAAACGTGCATTGACAAAACCAAATGGGGTAGTATGATAATGCTTCGCTCTCATTAAGTCCCGTTTCCAGAGGTCAAGATGCACGAAGGCGCACTCACCGAAAACCTGTTCGAACACGTACTCATTCACGCCAGGGAAGCTAACGCGAAACGGGTCACGCGTGTCAAAGTGACCATTGGCGCCCTCTCTGATGCTACCTCAGAATCCATCCAGTTCTATTTCAGCCAGCTCGCCCCCGGCACCATCGTGGACGGGGCTGAATTGGAATTCGAGTCCAAACCTGCCGCCGCCAAATGCCCTGCCTGTGGCCATGAATTCGAGATCGAAGATATTTATGCCACCTGCCCGGCTTGCGGCACGTTTCCCATCAAAGTCCTTAGCGGCGACGGCGTCTATCTTTCCAGCCTGGAAGTCGAAACTGATCACGACAGCCATGAACATATTCATGAATAAAATAATAGGAGTGCGGACTTAAGTCCGCCTCCTCTCGAGAAGAGGTTATCAATGTGTCTCGGTATCCCCGGAAAAGTAATTGAACTCTATGAAACCAACGGCATGAAAATGGCCAAAATCGACTTCGGTGGCGTGGTCAAGGAAGCCTGCATGGAATACCTGCCAGAGATCAAAGTCGGTGATTACACCATCATCCATGTCGGCTTCGGCCTGAGTATCCTCGACGAGAAGGAAGCCTTCGAGACCATGGAACTGCTCAAGCAGATAGATGCCATGGGAGAAAGTGAATAACCTTGCAAAAGCCTAAGACCTTTGCAGGGATGGACTGTCCATGAAATATATCGAAGAATACCGGGACGCGGACCTCACCCGGAAATTGCTCGATGACCTGGCCGGCACCGTCACTCGCTCCTGGACGTTGATGGAAGTATGTGGCGGCCAGACCCACTCCATCATCAAGTCCGGCCTCGACCAAATGCTCCCGCCTCAGATCAACCTGATCCACGGTCCCGGCTGTCCGGTCTGTGTAACTCCTCTCGAACTGGTGGACAAGGCCATCGCCCTGGCATCACGGCCGGAGGTGATCTTTACATCCTATGGTGACATGTTGCGCGTGCCCGGGTCCGAGCGCGACTTGTTCGCGGTCAAAGCCGCCGGCGGCGATGTGCGCATCGTCTACTCGCCGCTGGATGCACTCCAAATCGCCAAAAACAACCCCGATAAAACCGTCGTCTTCTTTGCCATCGGTTTCGAAACCACTGCCCCGGCCAATGCCATGGCAGTCGTCCAGGCCAAGGCACAGAATATCAATAATTTCGCCGTGTTGGTTTCCCATGTCACCGTCCCGGCCGCCATCACCGCCTTGATGGAGTCTCCCGATGTTCAGGTGGATGGATTCCTGGCTGCCGGGCACGTCTGCACGGTCATGGGTTTCTGGGAGTACGAACCCCTGGCCCAAAAATATAAGATTCCCATCGTCGTGACCGGTTTCGAGCCGGTCGATCTCCTCAATGGCATCTTGAGTGCTGCACGGGAGTTGGAAGCCGGTCGGTTCGGCGTTTCGAACGCCTATGCCCGCGCCGTCAGCCATGACGGGAACAAGCCCGCCCAGGCTGTCATCCAGCGGGTCTTCGAGATGACCGACCGTGCCTGGCGCGGCATCGGTGTAATTCCCCTCTCAGGTTATCGCTTGCGGGAGGAATTTGCCGCATACGATGCTGAAAAGCGCTTCCCCGAAATCCAGGCGATTGAAACGCATGAATCGCCTCTTTGTATCAGCGGATTGGTCCTGCAGGGGCGCAAGAAACCGCTCGACTGCCCAGCCTTCGGCAAGCAATGCACTCCCCAGACTCCCCTCGGCGCCACCATGGTTTCCTCCGAAGGCGCCTGCGCTGCCTATTACCGCTATGGGCGCTACGAAAAAGCAAACCCGGCCATCCTGGATGCAGGATCTAACAAGAATTAATCGGTTACTTATACTCCCTTCTCTGATCGCTGTTCTCAGGTGGTTATATGACTGAAAAACTCAATCTGCTCGGCTGGACCTGCCCTGTTCCTCTTCAGAACTATCCCACCATCGTCATGGGTCACGGCGCCGGCGGCCGGATGATGTCCGACCTGATCGAGCACCTTTTCGCCCCCGCTTTTGATAACGCCTGGCTCGGTCAAATGGGCGACTCCACTGTCCTGGACCTGTCGTCCGGGAAGGTCGCCTTCACCACTGATTCCTTCGTCGTCAACCCGCTCTTCTTCCCGGGTGGCAACATCGGCGAACTGGCCGTTTACGGCACCGTCAATGACCTGGCCATGCGCGGCGCCAGGCCGCTCTTCCTCTCCGCCGGCTTCATCCTGGAAGAAGGTCTGCCCATGGAGACTCTTGGTAACGTGGTCACAGCCATGGCCTCAGCCTGCAAAAAGGCTGCGGTGAAAGTCGCCACCGGTGATACCAAAGTGGTTCAAAAAGGCCATGGGGATGGGATCTACATCAACACCTCCGGCCTCGGCGTCATCCCCGCCGGGGTGGATATCGGCCCGGCCAACGCCAGGCCCGGCGATGTCGTCCTGGTCAGCGGGACCATGGGCGACCACGGCATGGCCGTTATGTCCGTCCGCGAGGGGCTTACCTTTCAGTCCGAAATCAAGTCCGATACTGCCCCCTTGAACGGGCTGGTGGATACCATACTGCCTGTTGGAACAGTCCATTGCCTGCGCGATGCCACCCGCGGCGGTCTGGCCGCTGTGCTCAACGAATTGGCCATAGCCTCGAAGGTGGGCATCGAATTCGATGAGCGCAAAGTCCCCGTCCGCCCAGCGGTCAACGCGGCCTGCGAAATGCTCGGCCTGGACCCGTACTATGTAGCCAACGAGGGCAAACTGATTGCCATCGTCGCTCCCGAAAAGGCTGAGGCCATTCTAGAAGCCATGCAAGCACATGAATATGGAAAAGAGGCTGCCATCATCGGTCGTGTGATCGAGTCACACCCCGGCCTGGTGACCGCCAAAACCTCCATCGGCGGCATGCGCGTGGTCGATGTCCCCGCGGGGGAGTTGCTCCCCAGGATTTGTTAAATAATCGTAGGTGGCGACCCGGCGGGTCGCCACCTACGTATTTGTTTTATAAGATCGCCTTCCCCAGCACTTCCAACCCCTTCACATTATCCAGGTCCAGCCACTGCAGCATTACCCGCTGCAACCCCGACTTCTCCAACCCTTTCAACTGCTCCTTGATCTCTTCCCCCGTCCCCACCACCAGGCCGCGCTGCCTTAGTTCTTCGGCCGGATGGCTGCCGCGTTCCAGCTGCTCCTCCAATTCTTTTTTCGTCCGCCCGAAGCGCAGGCCCGTCATCATCGAACGCTTGACCGATTTCACCTTTCGTCCTAAGTCCCGTAGATATCCATCCAGAACTGCATTTTTTCGTCTCAATTCTTCTGTCGGCAGGAAGACCGCATTCCATTCGTCGGCATAACGGGCCGCCAGCGCCAGCGTCTTTTTCTCGCCGTTGCCGCCCACCAGCAACTTCGGTCCCTTCGGGCGGCCCGGCCGCGGCAAAAGCGCGGCTCCGCGTAGCTGGAAATATTTTCCTTCATAAGTAGCCGGCTCAGCGGATTTCAACAGGCGGGTAACCACTTCCAGCCCTTCTTCGAAGCGGGCGAAACGCTCTTTCTTGTCCAGCAGGTCCAGGCCGAATAACGTATGTTCGCGTTCCTGCCACCCGCCTCCCATACCCAGCGTCAGCCTGCCGCCGGAGAGATCGTCCACTGCCAAAGCCGTGCGTGCCAGCATTACTGGATGTCGGAACGAAAACGGTGATACCAGCGGACCGAACTCTATCCGCCGGGTATGGCTGGCCAGCCAGGTGAGAGAGGTCCAGCATTCGAGCGAGTCTTTATCCGGTGCATCCGCATTGGTGAAATGGTCCGAGCGGTAAAGCCCCGCAAAGCCTGCACCTTCCACGACTTCAGCTATCTTCTGCCAATGCGGCCAGGTCAACCCGTTCTGACCTTCAAGCATGATAGCAATTTCAAGCATTCCACACCTCCAGGAATTCTACCTATAAAAAAACGTGGGGGCGACCCAAATGGGTCGCCCTCCGCCAATCATTTTATTTCCAACCTCAACGACTGCACATCCACCGAACTTCCCCCCACCATCAGCTCAAACTCCCCCGGTTCGACTACCCTTTCCATCTTTTCATTCAAGAATGAAAGCTGATCGAACCCAACTGAAAATTCGACCGTCTGTGTCTCACCCGGTTGGAGCGTGATTCTGCGGAAACCTTTCAGCTCCTTCACCGGCCGTGTCACCGTCTCCGTCACCAGGTCGTGGACATAGCACTGCACCACTTCGTCGCCGGGGCGTTTACCGGTATTGGTCACTTCCACTTGCAGTAATGCCTGCCCATCCGTGCTAATCTGCGCCGGTTCCACCCGCAGGTTCTCATAGTTGAAGTTGGTGTAACTCAACCCATGCCCAAATGGGAAAAGAGGGCTGTCATCCGCCCACAGGTAGCCGCGGGTCGCTGAGGGCTTGTGATTGTAATAAGCCGGGATCTGGCCGACCGAACGGGGGAAGGTAATCGGCAGCTTGCCGCCCGGATTCACATCGCCGAAAAGGGCATCCGCAAAAGCAGTACCGCCCTCCTGGCCCAGATACCACCCCTCAAAGATGGCATTGACTTGTTCTGCCACGAAGTTGATGGAAAGTGGTCGCCCATTAATGAGCAGTGCCACCGTCGGGACTCCCGTCTCGACCACCGCCTTCACCAGCTCATTTTGGCGGCCCGGCAAATCCAGCGTGTCGCGATCGCCCAGGTGAGACTTACTCCAGGCTTCCCGGCAGGCGGTTTCATTTTCACCGATCACCAGCAGGACCACATCTCCCTTTCGTGCCACTTTTGCAGCTTCAAAGATCAAGCGTTCATCTTCCGCCGGATCCGGCAGAGCAGAGGCATCCTCATGCCAGCCCAGCCAGCCTTTCCCGCCGAAATCCTCCGCGGTGATCTTGCAGCCTTGCGCGTATAAAACTTTCATCTGCTTCCCAACCTTCTGCCGGATTCCATCTAAGATGCTGACGGCATGGCCCGGGTCGGCACTGTAACCACCCAGGTGGATGCCCGCCGCGTTCGGCCCGATGACGGCCAGCGTCTTTATTTTTTTCATTTCGAGGGGCAGCAGACCGTCGTTCTTGATCAGCACCAGGCTTTTGGTTGCCGCCCGGTATGCCAGCTGGCGGTGGGCCGCGCTGTTACAGGTGCGTTCGGCTTCGTCCGGGTCGGCATACGGCTCATCGAACAAACCCAGCATGAACTTGGCCGTCAGGACACGAGCCACCGCCGTATCCACCCACTCTTCCGGTACGGTGCCGTCCTGCACTTGCGAGAGCAAGGTAGTGGAGTAAGCACTATCCAGCTCGAAGTCGATTCCTGCGCCCAGCGCCTTGCGGGCTGCCTCGGCCCTGGAACCGGCCACGTGGTGGGTAAGCTCCAGGCGGGAGATACCAAAGCCGTCTGAAACGATCAGCCCTCCGAATCCCCATTCGTCCCGGAGTACCTTTCCCAATAGCCAGTGGTTGATATGTACAGGTACGCCGTTGATCTCGTTATACGAAGCCATCACGGACCCTACTCCGGCTTGCATGACCGCGGCCTGGAAGGCAGCCAGGTAGTTCTCGCGCAGCTCCCCTTCGGAAAAATTGGCCGGAGCGCAGTTCCTCCCGCCTTCGGGCTGCCCGTGGGCGGCAAAATGTTTGGCGGTCGCCAGTACATGCTGCGGGTCGATCGGCTGCGGTCCCTCGGCCAGGCTGACCCCTTGCAAGCCGCGTACTGCTGCCATGCCTATGCAGGTCCCCAGGTAAGGGTCTTCGCCGTAGGTCTCCTCGGTACGTCCCCAACGCGGCTCCCGTGCCAGGTCCAGGACCGGCGTCAGGGCCCAATTTTCACCGCGAATGCGCATCTCTCGCGCCGCCGCTGCGAAGAGCTCCTGGATTAGGTCCGGGTCCCACGTGCTCGCCAGCCCAATCGCCTGGGGAAACATCGTGCTGCCGGAAGCCATCAGTCCATGCAAAGCTTCGTCGATGAAAAAAGCCGGGATACCCAGGCGGGTCTTCTCACGCAGGAATTTCTGTACGGCATTGGTGGCATTGGCTGTAGCCCGCGGCGAGACATTTTGACCGGGCCGCCCCAGACCGCCCACCCCGTTGGCCAGGCTCTGGCGGGTGGACTCGTCCAACTCCACCTCATCATCCGGCAGAACGTTGGTGGTCATATGGAAGATCGACATCTGGGCGATCTTTTCTTCCAGCGTCATCCGGCTGAGCAGGTTGGTCACGCGTTGTCCGATTGGCAGGGATTCGTTCCGATAAGGGATCTTGGGTTTTTGTGGCATTATTTCCTCATTGATATTTAGAATAATTCAAGATTGTTGCCAGGTGTGGAATCCAAACTGAGATTTTCGCCCATTGATCTGCGGATAACAAGGATGCATCGAAGCGGATGCCCATTGCAAGAGGGCTATTATAAACTCTCCACCCTTTTTATTTCAACCAACCAATTCAGTCAGGGCGGCCCATTCCCCGCTCATCTGGGGATGCGTAAGGCCGGGGACTATGATTCCGGCCTGTGCCAAGCGCGCCACCGTCCGGTTCACCAGTTCATGCGGCCAGCCAAAGAGCTTGGTCACATCCCGGACGGTCGCCGCGCCGACCGAGTTGAAATAAAGTTCCATCAGCTTTTGGCGGGCTGCAGCTTCTCCAATCGAGCGGGCTTTCTCAGGCAGTTCCGGCAGATAACGGGCTGTGATTTCATACCTGAACGCATATTTCCAAGCCCCCACTTCGGCGACTCCCATCGGCAGGATCTTGAAATCCATTTGCAGATCTTCCAATGCCCGATTGAAAACTGATTCCTTGGCATTCAGCAGACGGGCTTCCTTGCGTAGATTAATCGTATCCAGGCTGCCTTTATCCAGCAGGGTCTCATAGATCTGCCTGGCAGCCTGCGTCAGCCGCCCTTCTTCGTAAGCCACCAGGTAATCTTCTTCAGGCGAACCATAATTCTCAGATAAGGCATAGAAATATGGGGCAGCTTTCATGGATATGAAGGTGGCTTTTCTGCGCAGGATTTTTCCGTAATACCATATTTTTTTGCCGAGGGCATCATCCTTCCAACCCCAGGTGACCATGCCGGGATCATCATGTTCGTTCGGTACAGGACGGTCTCCCGCCGCGGCCACCCACAATGTCGGCAGGAGGATGCCTTTGATCGGCCAGAAATAAATAAAGCCGCGTTCGTTGACAAATTCCAGCGCTTCTTCGGGATTGGTGACGCGTATGGAAGAGGACAGACGGAAAGTCCGGGCTCGCAACTCCTTGAGCTTTTCCAGATTAATGGTCGGCATGCAGCTGTAGTTTAAAACTTGATCGGCAATAGATAGGTGAAGATGACCCAGGAAACGCCTAGCGCCAGGAGCGTATTGAAGACCGTTGCGATCAGGAATACGGCCAATGGCTTCCAGCCCATGGACTTGATCTCTCCGAAGGCAAATTCCAACCCCATCGCTACGAACGCCAGGATAAAGGCCCAGTTTTTCAACGCCTCCAGGACCGTGCCCTTGCCGCCATCGATCAGGCCCAGCGCCCCGCCGTAAACCTGTCCAAGTGTGTAAAGGATCGATGCAACGATAAAACCAAGCACGAACTTGGGGAAGCGGTCCCAGATGATTTTGGCGCTGGGGCGTTTACCACCTTCGTCCTTGCTGGCAAAGTAAAGCGCCAGGAAGAATGCCACCACGCCGATGAGGGCATTTTGTGTGTTCTTGACAATGGAAGCCACTTTCTGGGCGGCATCGCTGAAGATCGTCCCCGCGCCCACCACCGCCGCAGTCGTGTCGATATTTCCCCCAAACCAGGCTCCCGCTACTGCATCCGGCAGGTGCATGGCCTTGGCAGCCAGCGGAGCTATTACCATCAACGGCAGGGCCACCAGGATGACGATCGTAACGATATAAGTCACCTGTTCCTTCTTGGCTTTAACTGAACCTGCGGCTGCAATCGCCGCTGAGACCCCGCAAACCGAAAGGGCGGTGGACATGACCGCCCGTAATTTATCATCCACTTTCAGGCGGCCTGCCAGCCAGTAGGTAAAGAAGAATACACTGGCGATCATGATAGGCGCCTGAAGTACTGCTCCGGCCGCAGCCGTGCCCAGCAATTTCAGGTTGATGCTCGTTCCCAGCAGCACCAGGCCAATTTTCAGGAAAAATTCCATCTTGATCCCCGGACGGATGAACTCATTTCCCTTGAACGGCCGCAGGATCAGGTTGGCGACGATGCCCAACAAAGCCCCCCAGATGGGAAATTCGAGCACCTTGCCGGGAATATTGAAAGGCAGCGTGACTGCATATACTTTTTTTGTGATCCACCAGGCCAGCACTGCCAGTCCCACCGTCAGGCAAAATCCAGCCAGAAATCGCAGCCAGGGGAATCGTTCGGACGGATTATTTTCCACCATGTTTCGCCTCCTAGAAGGTGATCATCAAGCCGTTCTTGCCCAACACCCCCAGGACTGCCAAAAGGATCAGGATAAAAGCAACAATTACAGCCCACCAATCTTCAGTTATGGAAGGGAAAAAACGTTTTTTCGACATAAGGCCTCCACCTTTTTTTCATTCTACCACCCTTCTTAAACACAAAGAATGCGACAGTGTTACAATTTCCAGGATATATTTTTTTTGAGCTATGAAGAATATGGCGGAAAAAGACCCAGAAATAAAGACTTTGAGCGACTCTCTCGTCAAAGAGATCATAAGAGCCGCCGGCTTGCCAAAAACTGCCACGTTCCAAAAAATATTTGACCGTTTATTCCACCGGGCGACCGAGCGGCTGGCAACCATTGGGATTACAACCGACCGCCTGGTCGCCAATTCCGGCCTGTCCAAAGCGGCCGAGTGGATGCATTCCAACTTTTGTAAGGATGTAACTGTCCGTGGTAAAGAGACCATTCCGCCGGATGGACCCCTGTTAATTGTCTCGAATCATTCCGGAACGTATGATTCGCTCGTACTCGCCTCTCAGATTGGCCGGGAAGACCTTCAAATAATAGCCGGCGATATTCCCTTCTTCAAAAAACTACCCAATATCGCCAGACATCTGATCTTTTTGTCCGATAATACCGTTGACCGGATGACCGCCGCCCGTGCAGGCATCCGCCATCTTCAAAAAGGCGGCGCCTTCCTGATTTTTGGGACAGGCAGGATCGATCCGGACCCAGAAGTGTACCCGCAAGCGGATAGATTTATCGAACGCTGGTCGCCTTCCATTGATCTCTTCCTGAAGGTGGCTCCGGATGCCCGCGTGCTCATCAGCATCATCAGCGGCGTCCTATCGAACCGATGGGGACATCATCCTCTCACCTGGCTGCGTCGCATTGACTGGGAGAAACGTCGCCTGGCAGAATTTGGGCAGGTCATCCATCAACTCTTTGCTCCCGGAACGCTTTACCTGACGCCGCATGTAAGTTTCGCCCTGCCGGTAACGGTGGAAACCCTGCGCCGGGAAAGTTCTTCCGAAAGCCTGCTGCCGGCTGTAATTAACCGCGGTAAAGCCCTTTTAGCAGAGCATTGCCGGAGGTTCGACCTCTGCTCTGATTGATATATCTGTCCTTTCCGACAGGCTCGAACCCTCCCCCCGAAGGGCGACAGTTCCTCCCGCCGCTAGTAAACTTTTTTTGGATTTGAATACCACCTGCCATCCATCTACCATGCCTTCATGTACGAGACGGACAAAGGCTTCATCAAGGACCCAATCGAGCGCGAGAAAAACCTCGCCATCGTCCGTGGCTGGCAGGAAGATGCCGAAGAGCCAGGCCGGCTGCTTAAAAAATAAGCCTTAACAAATGGGGAGGATGATAACAGTCGCGCAATTCTTCCCACCGTTTATTTCCAGGGTGCGTTGATGAGCACGTTATCCGCATCGCCAGCATGGCCGAGATAAGGCAGCCCCCAGGCCGTTTCGATCGTTTTAAGCAATGAATAATGTGTGTAGGGAGTATCGTCCTGAAAGCCGCTTTTCACTTGAGGCGAGACTAGGACAGTGGCAACGCGCCCCCCGGCGCTTTTAGGCAGTCCGCAGCAGGATTGGTTGCTTTGGCCTTCGTCCCAGACCAGGATGATCAGATAAGGCTCGGCGGCTGCACGGGGGGTCAGATATGCAAGGATTTTGTCCATCCAGCCTCCCAACCATTGGTCCGCAGTAGCCACACCGCAGGCAGGGTTGATATGGGCGTCGTGGGCGGAATTGCAGAGATTCGGCATGATGTAAACAAAATTAGGCAGCTTTCCGGCCGCCATGTCGGTTTCCAGTTCCGTCAGTGGAACATCGGCTTGTTTGCAGCGGGTCTGGTTTTGCCGGATCGGATCAAAGTAGATAAAGGGGTTATGCCTTTGTGCATAAGTATCCGTATCCCCCAAGTGGCATGGCTGGGGCATATCCTCCAGGTAAGCCCGCCAGGTCCGCCCGCTGGCCTCGATCTGGTCCGGCAGGCTGGCGGCATTTACAAAGCATCTGTTGCAGTCGGAAGTGATCTTGTGGGTGTCTCCCCCCAATATAGCAATATAATTCGGCAGGCTGGGATGTGTAATGGCATAATACTGGGTAAGCAGCGTATTCTCAGCGATATAGCGGTTGTAATTCGGCATGGACTGGCTGCCGTTGACCACGTCGAACTCATGGTTCTCGAACAGGAAAATTATGATGTGAGTGAAATCAGGCACCCGGGAGTGGACCGTTGGTGAAGGGGTCAGGGCGGCGGTTTCACCGGACAGGCTCGTTGCAGGTGCAGCCAGGCCGGGTTGGTCGGGTTGCGAGTTTCCCGTGCACCCAACAATTAACACTCCCAACAAGATTAGAAACCCTATTTTACGAACCATGTTTGCCTCATCGTTATCCTGGTTTGGTTTACCCCTGCGTCACCTTCTCGAGCAATTGCCGGTAATACACATAATTCTCAAAGGGGATATCTTCCCGCACCCGTCCATCTGCCAGCGGCACATAACCGCCCTGTGCCACCAGTAGCGGGACCTTTTCCTCCACCTCCCTCCGGATGGATTCCTTGTCCTGCCTCAGCACATCCAGGTCAACACCCCCGATCAGGCGCAGGCCCTGGCCGAACTCCTTGCGCAAGGAGCGGTAATCCATCGCCTCGTTATTGACCTCACAGGCCCACAGGCAATCGATACCGTTCTCCAGTAAAACCGGAATGAGCAAGCGGCAGTTGGCATACGTCCGCAGGATGACCACCCTCACGGAATGACGTTGCAAAACTTCCAGTATCGGCCGGTAACTCGTTAGGACCAGTTCCGCGTACATTTTCGGAGAGATCAGCGGCCCATTGTTATCCCCGATCGGTTCGCTGAATATGGCCGCATCGATTTTAATATCCTGTAAAACCCGCTCTGTCAGCGAGGCCACACATTCCCCCTGGATCTGCATCATGGCGCCAACCAGGCCGGGATTGTTGTGCATCTGTATCATCAATTCACGAAAACGCCCCCACCCGTTTACTCCCATCGACTCAAAGAAGCCGATATGGACGCGCAGCATCAGCACATGGCTGTGTTCCATCCAACCGGGCAGATGTTTCTTCCATTGCTGCGGGTAACGCGTGCGGTCCCCCGGGTTGAACCTCCTGGCAAAGTTTTTTAGCTCTTCCCGCCGGACTGGCCATTTAGCCGGGAAAGGGTGCGGGTCGACATCCAGATAGATCTCTTCCCGCTCGTCTGTCTGGAACATTTTTGTCAGGTCGGTGTCAGCCGCCATTCCCTGTAGTGCGCCAGGCTTTCAGCACATCCTTGCGGATGCCTTCCTCGAAATAAGGTACGCGGTCGGGTTTGCCGAACTGCATGGTCTCCAGGAAGCGTTGGCGGCTGTTCATTTTGGAAGTAATCCCCTTTGGGCGGCCACTGCGATCGCGGCGGCCCTGGAGTCCACCCCCAAGCGATTATAAATGCTCGCCAGATGCGCCTTGACCGTCCGCTCGCTGATGCCCAGGCGCAGGGCGATCTCCTTGCTCCGCTCTCCTTGCGCCACCCCCCGCAGCACTTCCAACTCCCTCTCCGTGAGGCCACTCGCTGCCGCTGTCGAGGTGTTGCCCTCACCCGCTCCGGAAAGCACCCTCGCCATGATCTCCGGCCTGAGCAGCGTCTCGCCTCGACTGGCCGCCCGGATGGTGTCGAAAAGGGTCTCGCGATCGGTATCCTTCAGCAGGTAACCCTTGGCGCCGGCGCGCAGGCCGCGCATCATCAGGGCATCCTCGTTGAAAGTGGTCAGGATTACCACCGCGACGTCGGGTTGTTGCTCTCGCAAGCGTTCGATGGCGGTCAGTCCATCCATACCGGGCATGCGCAGGTCCATCAGCACCACTGCCGGATGAAGTTCTGCGCATAAACGCACCGCTTCGGCCCCATCTGCCGCCTCCCCGACTAAATCAAATCCTGTCTCGGTCTCCAGGATCAGCCGCAGGCCCTGGCGGATGATCAGATGGTCGTCGGCCACCAGTATACGGATGGAGCTGTTCATGATTTTTTATCGCTCCAATCGCTGGCCTTCATGGAGGACACCTGGGGGATATTGCCAGAGATGGCAGCTTGAGCGCCATTATCCAATGGAAAGCTAATCTTCACGCATGTACCCTTGTTCGAGGCGCTTTGAACTTCCAGGCTGCCCCCCGCCAGGCGCACGCGTTCGCGCATCCCCACCAGACCGTAATGTCCGGCCTGGACGGCCTCGGGGTTAAAACCCACACCATCGTCACATATCTCGATCTCCAACCCTTTGCTTTCCCCGCTCATTCGCAAGGTCACATTCTTCGCCCGGGCGTGACGGGCGATGTTGGTCAGGCCTTCCGAAACCGCCTTCCCGGCCGCCTCTGCTACAACTTCCGGTATATCAACATTAAGATCGATCTCGGGCTCACAGGGAATGCCGGTTGAGTTGGTGAAGTGTTCGGCTTCCTGCTGGATTATTTCCACCAGGTCGTGTTCCAGCGGACGCCTCAGGTTGTCAATGGCCTGGCGGGCTTCCGCCAGGGTACCGCGCGCCTTTTCCATGGATTGCTGCAGGATGGTCCGGCCGCGCTCGACTCGCTGGCTTGCCAGGTGGGCATCCACCGCCTCCAGCTGCAGGATCAACCCGGCCAGTCCCTGCGAGAGAGTGTCATGCAGTTCGCGCGCCATGCGCTGGCGTTCAGTTGCCAGGGTCAGGTCTTCCACCTGGGCGGCGTAATCGCTCAACTGTTTATTGGCGGCCTCCAGCTCCGCCAACAACTCCCGTGCCCGGGTGTTCGCCTCCGCCTGCCGGGTGAACAGGATTACGTAAATGGCCACGAAAATGAGAGTGGGGATGGTCCCAAAGGCAAACCAACCAGCTTCCCTCACGCCCACGAGCAGGATGAAATTTGTAAACGCCAGGCACAGGAGATAAACCGTTATCAGTACACCCCCCACCGTGATCCGGAAGATGGCCAGCAACTCTCCGATCAAGGCCATGAACAGGCAGAAAACCATCCCGATGTTTCTTGAAAGGTATGTGATCCCAAATGCCAGTAATCCCTGGACCAGGGTGTAAGGAACCAACCAACGGCGGTGTTTCTCCACCCATTCGACTTTCCAATGTAAATAAATGTGCACTGCGAAAAGTACCGTAAAGGGAACATAAAATCCCGGCCTGTGAAGAGCAGGAGTTATGAAAAACGACCAGACAAACATCGCCAGCATCAAAAGAATTGCGAACCAGAACAGCAGGCGCGGGTCGTTCTCGACGTTTTGAAGTTTGGAAGAGGGTTTTGTTTCCATGGTGTCTCACATTTATTGTATACCATTATTCCTTTCGTACTATCGTACTCCCGGACACTGTCCGAACGGACAGCCATATACCTGCCTAAGGGTCAGTTCCTTTTACCACCATATCCGTATATACTACCAGTGATCAAATCCTTTGGAGGCGCGTATGGAAAAAGCAATTGAAGTGAAAGATCTGCACAAATCCTTCGGCGAGCTCAAAGCCGTGCAAGGAGTCACTTTCGAAGTCCGGCAGGGTGAAATCTTCAGCTTGCTGGGTCCCAATGGAGCCGGCAAGACCACCACCATCTCCATGCTCTCATGCCTGCTTCGCCCCGACCAGGGCGATGCCCTCATCCTGGGCCATTCCATCCGCGGGGACCAGATGGGCGTCAAGAGCGTCCTGGGAGTGGTTCCTCAGGAAATTGCCCTTTACGAGGACATGTCAGCCCGCGAGAACCTCACTTTCTGGGGAAAAATGTACGGGCTGCGCGGCGCAGCCCTCAAGACCCGCGTCAATGAAGTGCTTGAAATCATCGGCCTGGCAGACCGGGCGAAGGAATTCATCAAGAAATATTCCGGCGGTATGAAGCGTCGCGTCAATATCGGCATCGCCCTGCTGCATAAACCCAAGATCATCTTCATGGATGAACCCACCGTAGGCATCGATCCGCAGTCCCGCCGAAGTATTCTGGATTCGGTATTGGAATTGAAAAGGGATGGTACTACCGTGCTCTATACCACCCATTACATGGAAGAAGCCCAGGAACTCTCCGACTATATCGCCATCATGGATAATGGGAAACTCATGGCCACCGGCACCCACGCTGAGCTGGTCAAGATCGTCGGCGAAACGGACCGCATCACCGTCACCATTAACGCCGAATCCGCCCGTGTGATGGAAGCCTGGAAAGCCGTTAATGGTGTGAAGCAGGTCAGCGCTGAGGATGGGACATTAACCATCCTGGCAGATGACAGCAACCGGGTCCTGCCGCGTTTGTTCGAGACTGCCGCGAATAACTCTGTCCGTATAACCTCTGTCGACGTTCAGGAACCTAACCTGGAGACCGTCTTCCTTCACCTGACTGGTAGGGCACTAAGGGATTAAGAGGCGGGACCGATCACTGCTCTATGATCCCTCCTCTTTATGGAGACTCCTATGAAAATATTTGACATCGCCATCAAAGATATGACCCGCTCCTTCCGCAGCACCTTCGCGGTGGTCTTCATGTTCGGCGTCCCGCTCCTGATGACGGGTATGTTCTATCTGATGTTCGGCGGCACTGGTAAAAACGCTGCCGCCTTCACCGTGCCGGTCACCAAAGTAGCCGTCGCAAATTTGGATAAAGGCAGTCCCTCCTTCGATGCGGTCAAAGCCCAATTCCCTGCGGGGACTCAGGCCAGCACCATGGGTGGATTGGTCACTTCCATCCTGCAGCAGCAAAGTTTCGCCGATATCATCCAGGTGACCCTGGTGGATAGTGCCGAGGCGGCTCGTGCCGCCGTGGACACCCAGAAAGCCGGCGCGGCCATCATCATCCCGGCAGACTTCTCGGCCAAGTTTTCCGACCTTTCCGGTCAGGCCGTCATCGAACTGTACAAGGACCCCACCCTCACGATCGGCCCCAGCATCCTCCAGTCTGTGATGAACCAGATCATGGATAGCATGTCCGGCGCCAAAATTGCGGTGACCGTGGTAACCAGCCAAACCGGTCAAGCCGATTCGACCATGATCGGCCAGGTCGTGCAGCAATACATGGCTTCCTCTCAATCCACCGGCTCGGCGTCCGGAATCTTGGATATCCAGGATGTCTCCACCACTAAAAAGGCGGCTAATACCCTGGTCTCCATCGTCGGCCCGATCATGGGTTGGTTGACCATCTTCTATGCCTTCTTCACCGGAGCTTCCACTGCCCAATCCATCTTGAGAGAGGACGAGGATGGCACGCTGCCGCGCCTGTTCACCACACCCACCGCTCATTCCACCGTTCTTGCCGGGAAATTCGTGGCGGTTGGTCTCACCGTGGTGGTCCAGATGATCGTTTTGTTCGCCCTCGGCCATTTTATTTTCGGTATCGCCTGGGGAGCCCTTTTACCGGTCTCGTTGGTGATCTTTGGGGTCATTCTGACCGCGGCCACCTTTGGCATCTTCATTAACTCTATGCTGAAGAGCACCAAGCAGAGCGGCCTGATTTTCGGTGGGCTGTTGACCGTCCTGGGCATGCTCGGCGGCATCCCCATTTTTGCCGCCGGATCCGCCTCGGCAGATACCTTTGCCAAGGTTTCCCTCATCGAACCCGTAGGCTGGGCTGTGCGCGGCTTGCTGCAAAACATGAATAATGCCCCCCTCGGCGACGTTGTACTGACCGTCCTGGTCATGGTCGCCTGGAGCGTCCTCTTTTTTGTCGTCGGTGTGCTCCGCTTCCAGAAGCGCTACGCCTAGTTCGTGAATCGCACCTGATGGAGAAATAATATGAACCGTATCTTCGATATCGCCTTGAAAGACCTGCGCCAGATATTGCGCAACCGCATGTCCTTCCTTTTCCTGCTGATCATGCCGATCGCCTTCACCCTGCTCTTCGGTCTGGCCTTTGGTGGCGGCAGCGGCAGTTCCGACCCGCGCCTGCCGGTCGGATACCTCGACCAGGATGGCACCCGCATCAGCCAGGGTCTGAAGACCCTCCTCGGAAATTCCAGCGTTATCCGCCTGGATGAAGACTTCTACGCGCAATCGCGCCGACCTGGAAAAACTGGTCAGTGGTCAAAAACTGGCTGCCGCCGTTATCATCCCGGCCGGCTATGGCCAGTCGATCCAAAGCGGTTCCCCCCTGAAACTGGCCTTCATTGACAACCCTGCCAATACCGCTACCACCACCGTCCAATCCGAAATTCTAGCCGCTGCCAATCGATTAATGAGTGCCGCCCATACCGCTGCCATCGTTGGCAGAGTAACCGTAAACCCGACCGGCTTCGACGCCCTCTTCGATACGGCCCTGGCTGCCTGGCAGCAGCCGCCGGTCCAGGTGACTGTCTCCACCAGTGCGGCCATCAAGCCGCAAAACCAGAACGTCATGTCAATGGCGCACTCTTCCCCCAGCATGATGCTCCAGTTCGCCATCGCCGGTCTTCTCACTGCTGCGACGGTCATCGTCACTGAACGAAAGACACGCTCCCTGCAGCGTCTCCTGACCACAGCCACCTCCCGGGTCGAGATCCTGCTGGGCCATTACCTGGCCATCTTTACCATGATCTTCGGGCAGTTCGTCCTGCTGATCGTCTTCGGTCAACTGGCTTTGAAAGTTGATTATTTCCGTCTACCCCTTGCCACATTGCTCGTGGCTGTTGTCGCCGCTGCCTGCATCTCTGCCCTTGGCTTGATGATCGGCGTGTTTGCCCGCTCGGAAGAACAAGCCATCATCTTTTCACTCTTCCCCATGTTCATCCTGTCCGGTCTTGGCGGGGCCTGGGTGCCGCTTGAATTCACCGGCCCGACCTTCCAGGCCATTGGTCATGTTTCCCCGGTGGCCTGGGCCATGGACGGGTTCAAGAACATCGTCGCCCGCGGGCTGGGTTTCAACTCGGTCCTTCTCCCCGTGGCCGCTCTCTTTGGCTATGCGCTCCTCTTCTTTGTCCTGGCTGCCTGGCGTTTCCGCCGGGTCAGTGAGTAAAAATGCCTCCCAATAACGGACGAGAAAACTCGTCCGTTATTTTTACCTCTTTCACGCTAACCGATTCTTTTGAGAATACTTATTAGCAACAATTTCCTCATTTCCTCTTGACAAATGGACATAAACGTTGTAATATTTATGAACATTGTTTACTAGCTAAAATGGTCATTCAAAAACCCAGCCAACGCCGCTTTGACAAGACCCGCCAGGGGATTCTGGATGCCGCTCGAGCAATCCTGCTCGAAGAAGGCGCTCACGCCATTTCCATGCGCGCCCTTTCCAGGATGGTGGATTACTCCCCGGCTGCCTTGTACAAGTACTTTTCAAACAAAGAGGAAATTCTCGAAGGCGTTACGCCAGGAAGGCTGGCAATTGATGTCCGCCAACGAACAACCTGTCCAACCTGGCCTTTCGATGGCGGATGCGTTTATGGCCTCAGCCCGCGGCTATATCGAATTCGCTACAAAGTTTCCTGCTTATTACCTGCTCATGATGAACCCCAGTACGAATGGGCCCAGGAGTATGGAAGAGTTCAAAAGCGATCCAAATTTTGCCGGCCTGTTGCATTACATCGAAGCGGCAGTGGCTTCTGGAGATTTTCTATTGCCTGCTGGCTACACTCCCTTTCACCTGGCGTTATTGTGTTGGTTTACTGTTCATGCGGTCTCGTTACTCAAAGTGACTTACATGCAAAATTGTCCCGAGGAGTTCGACGCCGCCAGCATGGAAGTAGTTGGTATGTTCAAAGCCATCTTTGCCAAGAAGTAATATTTTTTTATTCGCAAGTGAACATTGTTCACTAAATACACACTGATAAGGAGATTAATATGAAAACCACCAAAACTGTCACCCAACTGGCACTGATGATCGCCCTGCTGGGATTGATCGCCACCTGTGCGGGTATTTTCTGGCAGGGGCAGGGAGATTCTTATCCCTTCACCACATTGCACGGTGAAAATGTTACAGTGTACGGTCACGGGCTCTATCGTTACGATACGGTCCTGTACGCTTCTCAGTCCATCGCCCAGGATGTGGTTACCCTGGTACTCGGTATTCCCCTGCTGGTGGCCGGGATCTTTCTTAGCCTTAAAGGCTCTCTGCGTGGGCAATTACTTTTGACCGGCGGACTGGGCTATTTCCTGTACACTTACACGGCTATGGTGTTCCTTGCCGCCTACAATCCCTTGTTCCTTGTCTACGTAGCCTTGTTTTCTCTCAGCCTGTTTGCTTTTATCCTGGCCCTCTCAGGCATGGATACCGCTCGTCTCACCCGCCAGGTTTCCGGAAGGCTTGCCTCGCCGTGGGATCGTCATCTTCTTGATTACTCTTGCTACCTTTCTTACTTTGGCCTGGTTGGGACGCATCGTTCCGCCGCTCCTGACCGGTACCCCGCCTTACGGCCTTGAAGCTTACACAACTCTGCCCATCCAGGCGCTTGACTTGGGTATTATCGTCCCGCTCAGTGCTTTCACTGCAGTCCTGTTGTGGAAGAAACGCCCCTGGGGATATACCCTGGCCTCTGTCCTGCTCGTCAAGGGACTGCTGATGGGCGCCGCCCTGGTCGCTATGATCATCGGGCAAGTGTTGGCAGGTGTTGATATCAGTATGGTCGAGACTGTCATGTTCAGCGGGATCGCCCTGGCAGCCCTTGTTTTCACGGTGATGATGTTTCGCGGCATTCGGTCTATAAATATAGGAAATGAAATGGTCTGAAACTAACACAAACTGGAATAACCCTATTAGCTACTCCCATTCCGGCCGATAGGAAATAAAAGAGTAAAGCCAAATAGAAAAATCATTTTCTCATCTGGGGAATTTTCTTTGACGATATTACGTCTTCTTCGTATTGAAGATGGTTTTTTCAGTGCGGAGGTGAGACATGAACAAGAAAGCCTTTATTGGGCTAATTTCCTTTTTGCTCCTGGGGCTGGTCATCCTTCAGGCTGCCTGTAACCAGAGCCTGCCTTCATCCGGCGCCGGACCCACCCCCACCCCCGTATTCACGCCCACCCTGGCTCCAGCCATCATTGCCGGCATCGACGCGGCCATGCAGAACGCCGTCAAGGGACATGTCGTATATGACGTGCCAGCAGCAATGCAATATGAACAGACCGCCGAGGTCCAACTGTCCCTCAGCCCGATTATCACTGCAGAAGACCTGAAGAAACAGATCTTCCGACAGAGTCTGGCTATGACTGGTGACTTGGAGATAACCCCGCTCATGAAGGCCGAATTGATGTCTGCAGATCCACAGGCCTTCACCATCCAGGCCTTCCACGATTCGGCTGAACAGGTCATAATAGCCGGTGAACCCACCCAATGGCGCTGGTCGGTAACTGCCAGAAAGCCGGGGGATCAGGTCCTCACCTTGACCCTCTACCGCCAGATACAATATAACGGTCAGATGTACTGGCGTATGGTTGAAACCTACGAAAACAATATCCAGGTCTCCATCAGCGCCAGACAGCGCTTTGTCAATTTCGACTGGAAATGGTTGGCGGGTATCTTGCTGACCGCCATGTTCATCCCGGCCTTCTGGCGTCTCATCGACCGGGGAAAAAAGAAGAAAAAGACCTCCCGGAGGCATAAGTCAAAGTGATCCTCGCTACCCTCTGCTACCTCAAACACGCTGGCTGCACCTTGATGCTGCACCGCACCAAACGCCCGGACGATATCCACGCCGGCAAATGGAACGGCTTGGGCGGCAAGTTCTTGCCCGGCGAATCCCCCGAAGAATGTGTGCTGCGCGAGCTATGCGAGGAATCCGGCCTGACGATTTCCCATCCCCACCTCTGCGGTCTGTTGATGTTCCCCGCCTTCAAAGGGGATGATTGGTACGTTTTCGTCTTCACCGCCACCGAATTCAGCGGTGAATTGAAAGAGAACGATGAAGGCTATCTCCAATGGATTCCCGATGCAGACCTGGAGACTCTTCCTCTCTGGCCCAGTGACCACATCTTCCTTCCCTGGATCAAGGAGGGAAAATTCTTCTCGGTTAAGTTTCTCTATGACGGGGATGAAATGAAAGATTACACCGTCACCTTCTACCCATAGCAACCAGCTCGCCTCACCCATCCAAGGTCTTCGGATGGGTGAGGTCGGGAGAGCGTCGATCTTTCCTACCGGATCACCAACGGCAGGTAAATCCTATAATTGATCAGGATATAGTTGGCTGTGACCGTCCAGATGCTCGCCGGCATGATGAAATTATTTGTTATGGAAGTGCTGGCATCGTTGCTCGTCCCATTCCAACTGCCGACCGTCCAGCCGATGTCCGGGTTGGCCGTGAGTGTGATCGACTCGCCGGCATGGTGCCACCCGCTTGAACAGCCGCTTGAGGTGGGAGGGACGGCGGCCGGGTCCAACCCGTTGCCAGTGTGCGTTCTTGTCAGTGCATAACAGGGTTGGATATAGTTGGCCGTAACTGTTCGCGTACCCGATGGCATGATGAGGCTGTTCGTCGTGGATGTGCCGGAGTCGTTGCTTGTCCCGCTCCAGCTGCCTACAGCCCAGCCAGCGTCCGGGCTGGCTGTCAGCGTGATGGCCTCCCCGGCATGATACTGCCCGCTTGGACAGCCGCTCGAGGCCGTCGGGACTGCGCTGGGAGTGCTGCCGCTGCCGGTGTGCGTGAGTGTAAGCGTATAGCAAGGCGGGCGGACCGAATACACTTCGCCGGTGAAGTTCCCATTGCCCATGCCTGTTCCGCCCAGCGGATGGCCGACTGCGTCCAGGATGCTGTCGTCGTCGAATACATTCAGCCAGAACGTACCGGTGCCCGTGCCGGTGGTGACGGTCACCGTGTAGAGGCTGCCCGATCCGGTCACACTGGTCGCCCACGCGTCGGTTACGCCGCTCATCGTCAGAGTGAAGTCCGAAATGTTGACCCCTGTGACAGGCTCGTTGAAGGTCACCGTATAGTGCACTGTGGCGGCATAGGTCGGGTTGGGGTCCGCCCTCTGGATGGAGACCACCCAGGGCGGCGTCGGGTCCAGTTTTACGGCAAAGGCATCATTCCCTCCGGCATGGGCGCGTGCCGGCGTGCCCCAGGTGGATTTGCTTTCCCCGGCGACATAAACATCCCCGGCTGGGTCCAAGGCAATCCCGTAGCCGTAATCGTCACTGGCTCCGCCCAGGAAGGTGTTCCAGGTCAATGCCCCGCTGTCGGCGTTATACCTGGCTGCAAAGGCATCAAAACTGCCGGCGAGGCCCACCTCCGGAGTGCCCCAGGAGGAGAGACTAAACCCGGCAACAAACAGGTTCCCCCTGCCATCCTGGGCGATGCCTTGGCTGGATCTGCCCAGGAAGGTGCTCCAGTCCAGACCGCCGGTGGAAGTAAGCCTGGCAATGAAACCGTTCCAGGACCCGCTATGAGGATTCATCGGGCTGCCCCAGGTGGCCTGGCTCGCGCCGGTCACATAGACGCTCCCGCTCCCGTCCACGGTTACGCCGAGAGCCTCATCGTTGCTGCTCGAGCCCAGGAAGCTGTTCCAAAGCAGCGTGCCGGAACTGTCGATCTTGGCGGCAAAGGCATCATCTCCGCCGGTATAGGCCAGTTCCGGAGTTCCCCAGGTGGATGTGCTTACTCCAGCCACATACAAATTTCCGCTCCCATCCACGGCGATGCCATTGCCCTGTACATATCCGCTGCCGCCCAGGAAGCTGTTCCAGAGCGTCGTGCCGGAGTTGTTGAG
Source organism: uncultured Chloroflexia bacterium (assembly GCA_963831885.1). Lineage (GTDB taxonomy): Bacteria > Chloroflexota > Anaerolineae > Anaerolineales > Villigracilaceae > UBA877. The sequence continues at coordinate 861,050 of CAWHSJ010000012.1, forward strand.
CTTGACAACAAAGGCGTCTCCGGTGCCTGCATAATCGCGCACGGTGCAGTCGATGACATAAGAACAGCTCCAGGCTGCAGAACTGTTGCCCGTTACATAGATGTTCCCAGTCGCGTCCAGGGCGATGCTGCGGGCCTGGTCATAGTTGCTGCCGCCCAGGAAGGTGTTCCAGAGCAGCGCGCCGGAAGGGCCGAGCTTGGCAGCAAAGCCGTCCATGCTGACGCTTCTTGGGCGTACCGTGCAGGGCGTTGACAGGCAGCTCCAGGTGTTGTAGCTCCAGCCCGTCACGTAGGAGTTCCCGCTTGCATCCACGACGATGCCCGCGCCCTCGTCAGTATTTTGCCCGCCCAGGAAGGTGTTCCAGAGCAGCGTTCCGGAGGGATCCAGCTTGGCAACAAAGGCCTCCCCGCCGCTGGTAAATGCGCGCTGTGGACTGCCCCAGGATGCCTCGCTGGTACCCGTCACATAGACGTTCCCGCTCCCGTCCACGTCGACGGCATAGCCAATATCCTCGCCTCCCCCGCCGATAAAAGAGACCCAATTGTCCATCACGATATTAGATTCGAGCTTGACGGCAAAGGCATCCAGACCGGCGGTATAGGGATTCGCGGTGCAGTTGATCGTAGTGCAGGTCCAGGCGGCGCCGCTGTTACCGGCAGTATAGACGTACCCGTCCGAGCCCACGGCAACGCCGTAACCATTATCGTCGCTGTCCCCGCCCAGGAAGGTGTTCCTGAACAGGTTGCCGGTGGAGGCATACAGTTCGGCGGCGAAGGCATCCGCTCCGCCTGTGTAAGCCCGCCCGGTGCAGGCCGTGACAGCGCAGGTCCAGGCGGCCCTGCTATACCCCGTCACGTAAACGTTGGTCCCGGCTGCGTCAAGGGCAATGCCGTAGCCGTAATCCATATTGTCCCCGCCCAGGAAGGTGTTCCAGGTCAGGGTACCTGAGGAATTAATCTGGGCGGCATAGCCGTCCCAGCCTGCGCCGAAGGAACGCGTCGGGCTGCTGCCCCAGGTCTCGTTGCTGAAGCCTGTTATATAGAGATTCTCGCTCGAGTCCACGGCAATGTCGGTGCCGTAATCCGTCCTGTCCCCGCCCAGGAAGGTATTCCAGGACTGCTCGAGCGTTGCGTAGCTAACGTAAACTTCGGCTACAAAGGCATCCCAGTCGGCGGTATACGCGCGCTTCGTGCAGGGAGAATCACAGCTCCAACTGCCGTAGCTGGAGCCTGTCACGTATACGTTGAAGGAAATTCCGCTTCCTTTCACCGCAATCCCGCTGCCAAGATCAGACCCACTGCCGCCCAGGAAGATCGTCGAGTAGAGCACGCCGTCATCAGCCATCAGTTCGGCCGCGTAGGCGTCGGTGCCGCCGTAAAAGGGGGGCACCACGCAGTCAAGACTTGCGTTCACGCACCCCCAGGCAGCCACACTGCTGCCGGTCACGAAGATGTATGCGCCATTGTTGGCGATATCGCGGCCTGTATCCTCCCCACTGGTGCCCAGGAAGGTATTCCAGCCCAACGTTCCATCGGTGCCGTTCAGCCGGGCCACGAATGCATCCGTTCCACCGGTATAGGCGTCCACCGGAGAGATACCCCAGGTGGCGGTACTCTCACCAACCACGTAGGCGGTTCCGCTTGCATCCAGGGTGATCCCGTAGCCGGTATCCTCGCCGCTTCCACCCACGAAGGTGCTCCAGAGCAGGTAGCCGGTGGATGACAGTTTGGCGACATAGGCATCCTTGCCGCCGGTAAAGGCCCGCACCGGGTCACCCCAAGAGGTGCTGCTGGTGCCGGTCACATAGGTGTTGCCACTCGAGTCCACGGCAATGCTGTAGCCATAATCATCGCCGGTGGGCCCGCCCAGGAAGGAATTCCAGACCAGGCTGGGATCGATGGTCAGGGCAAAAGCCGGGTCATACCTGCCCAGCGTAAAGCTCACTTCCTGGGCGCGCACCCGGAAGGCGGCTTTCACCGGCACCCGTTGGCCGCCGATCTCCTGCCAGGCCACCGGTGCGCTTTCAGTCATGCTGCCGGTCTCGAAGGCGATACTCAGACTGCCATCCTTGTTCAAACTGAGCGGCGCGTTGTAGCGCAGTCGAATTTCCGCCGGATCCACTCCAGCATCAAGCGTGAAGGTGGTGGTGTAGATGCTGCCTGTCTCGGCCGTGTAAGCCAGGCTGATGCCGTCCCACAGGTCCGCATATGTGACCTGGCTGAGGGGGGCGGCCCTGCCCTGTGGAATATCAGGATTTCCTTCTACCTTTGTTCTGGGTGAAGCCTTGTCCTGGCCTGATACTTGTGGCCGGATGGAGTTCGCCCCCGTAAAGTCCACGTGCAGGGCGTGGCTGCCGCTGGCGGCATACATTCCCCCTACGCCAAATCCGAGTGCGTGCCCGCCCGCGCTGAATTGCAGCAGGTCCGCCGGTGCCGCGGCTGCCGCTGGAGTTGGGGCTGCCTGCCCTGCTGGGGTTGGCAGTGCCACCAGCAGGAGGCACAATACGACCAGGAGATGCAAGGACAGTTTGCTTTTCATGGTTTCCTCCGCTTCTTTGTTTCGCTTGATTTAAAACAAAAAGCCGGCAGGCGAAAACCTCCCGGCCGACCAGGAAAGTTGAAATCTTAAAGTAGCTCGATCCTGCACAGAGATTGAAAGAGCGCCCACCAGGTTTCCCCTCCCAGGGAAATGGGTATCCCGCGGTGTAGCAGCAGTGGTCGTGACAACAATCATTATATCTCTTAAGATTACCCTCCCGACTCTGCCCCTTATCTCCTACCGCACCTAATTGTCATTGAGAGACCGGTGTACTTTACCGGTCGCGGCAATCTCCTCGCCTTCGATGACACTTCCCAGAAAGATAATACATCTTCAAAACCTTCGGCTCGTTGTTGTATCACTCCGCATTGTATGCTAAAGTAATATCAGGAAAAACAATTCTTCGAAGGAGGCGGTCATAATGGCAACCGAAAGCGTAGTCGGGGTCTTGGCCTGGCTGGCAGGTGCATTTTTTTGCGGCCTGCTGCCTCTTGGAATTGCAGCCATCCTGTTCTTTACCTCCCGCAAACGCGGACAGATCGGCTCGACCGTGGGGACGGCCAAAAAGACGACCATCGCCGCCCTTCGGCCCTCTGTGGAACCGTTTCGGCTGGAAGGCCGCATTGACCCGGCCGGGAATGGCTTCGATGGTCCCCCGGAAACCGCCGTGGTTTATCTGCGCCTGAAGGTGGAAAGATATGAGAGTGATGAGGACAGTTCCGGTTGGCGAGGCCTGGCGGATAAAACTCGTGCCGTTCCCTTTAAATTACAGGACGGATCCGGCGCGGTTTGGGTGGACCCCGAGGGCCTGGATATACAACTCCTCGGAAACCCCATCACACCGGCCGATGATCAGGTCCAGGCGGCCTGTATCCTGCTGGGGATCAACCCACAGACTCTGCGAGGCCAGTTGCGTTATTCCTTATGGGAGTTTCGTGGCGGCCAGACCGTAACGGTTGTTGGAAATGTGGCCCAGGATCCGGCCGGGCTGGTAATGAAACGCGCCCAGGGAAAACCCTTCATTATTTCCCCACTGCTGGGTGAAACCCTGGGCACCACCTTGACTTCTCAAAAGAACAAAGCCCGCATCTGGATGTACATCTTGGGCATTCCCGGAGCCATTTTTCTTCTCTGCGGCCTTGGCGGAGCCCTGTACTCCCTCGCCCGCCTGCTGGGAGTCTTCTAATCCTCCGGTCATGAACCACAGACTATTGGGGCGGGTCTTCGACCCGCCCCAACCTTCTTTATTCCATCTTCCCCAATATCTCCTTTAGAGCCAACAATTCCTCCTTGGAAAGGGTTACCCCCTTCCCCATCTTTTCCCCATCCGGCGACCATTCCCGGATGTCGTATTTTGGTTCCCGCTCGTTCCAGCTGATCAAATTGAGCTGCTTCTCCCACCCCGAAGCAGTCGCCGATAGCACCCCGATCTTCTTGATGATTTCGAATTTTATTTCGGACATCACTCAGATCTCCTCATGATAATTTATCAAAAACGAGATCAACAATAGGTTGGCATGACGTTCTGAATACAAAAGTGAATACAAATGAAATCTTTATATACTACGAGTTTGAAGCTGAGATTCACCTGTAGACGAATAATTGTCTGGTGTGTGGGAAATGATTGGTGAAAGGGTCAATTATGTATTACTTGGTACTCTCAAAATTGACCATATCTTATACAGATTCAACCAAATTATGCGCGAGATAAAAGCAATCGCTAGCAGAAACATGGAAGAGATTTAGGAAAGCCGAAATAGGATCGGAAAAATAAGAAGCGGCACATTACTTTTATTATTATTATTCACTAATGGAAACCTTCTTACCATAAATCGCACTCAGCGCTTTTTCGAGTTGCCGTGTGGTTTCATCAATACCAGCAAGAGCATGTTCACGTTCATGGATTTTAATGGGTGGAACAGTCGACATCCCCCATTCAGCAATTTGCTGTTGGGCAATATAGTAATTGCTAATGTGGGTCCGTAGCAATATGGTAAGGCGTTCGACTTCTTCTTGCTTATTCGGCCATATGATTTGATCTATGGTAGCATGTAATAAATCTTCTTTGGTTGTTAGTTCAGCTTGGCGCACAGGGGTATCAGATGCTTGTAAACCTTTCTTTCCAGCCTCGTCTTTTTTCGATTTGCGATTATCTCTTCTCTCATCTAGGATTTTTGAGACTTCATCAAAAAGAAACTCAACCGTTTGCATGAGTATAGGAATTCCAATTGCTTCCATTTTTCCTCCGACTGATTTTTTAGGAACAGCTTTATCTTTAGGCGGCATTATATCAATTTCAAAATCTGAAACCAAAAGGACAGATTTCTTTCTCCATATAGGAAAATCATCCTTATATTGCGAGAGGTCCTCACGGTTGATGGAACCACGTGAGTAATTAAAATCAATATAATAGATTACATTGCCCTTCCGGCTTGACGTCCAAAACCAGCGTCCTATTGGAAAAACGCGTTCATCCATGAATTTACGATTTATCCGAGTGCGAGTCAATAAAGTCTTCATCTCCTCAATTGTTGGAATACGCCAATTCTCGTTCCACTCTTGAGAAATTTTTTGAGCAAATGACTCAGCTTCATCATAAGATGTTTTTTTAATAGCTTGTGTCCACCATTTCAAATGTAGATAATTATCTTTAACAATGACATACCCATTCCCTTCCTCCAATAATTCAAAGCGACTAGGCATCTTCTCAAAAAGGATGGGAAGATCATGTTCGCCGGAAATTTCCTTTTGCGGGAAAAAACTTCGGATAGGGTTATCAGCCGAAACAAACCAAGCTTGTTCTCCATATATTGGCTTCTCAGAAATAATTCCACATTCTTCAAACGCCTGCCGTAAATCTTTGACATTACATTTATCAATAAATACGTTCACTACATTTTCAGAAGCATCTAATAACGAGCATACTTTATTTATTTTTTCAATATTTCTCTTTATAGAATCAAAGATACTATAACGGATCCAACCTAAGCTAGTGTTTCGATCTATCCCGCTATTCAAATCGGCTATGATCATGGGTGGAAGATATTGTGCATCTTTATACTTTTCGGCCCCTGCTAAATCATCATTTGATAATTCCAACTTTAATTGCCAGGAGCTGGGAATACCATCTTGAAAATTATGATATAGAAAAATTGAAAGTCCAAGGTTTCGCGCAACTTGTAATTCACGGCATGCCATATCCAGCGTTTCACGTTTGGCATTTCGATCCAATACCAAAACATAACTATCCTGATTCTCCATTTCTGTGTAAATATCTTCGCTATTTGGAAAAGTACGGGCTAACCTGGTTAAATTACTGGTAATAAAATACCCACATTTATGTAAAGAGGATTTAATCATATCCATTAAATTAATACCAATTGAGTCGCTGGCACAGACTGACAAGCAAATGCCATAGAGATGCCGTGACATGTTTGCATCTCTTAGTACTTCAGTCTCAATCTCGCCAGCTTGGTCTCGAGAAACATGAATGATGTCCCCTAGGTTGTTCGGTTTCCCGTTGTAGCATAATAAAATAGCATTTTGGTGGTCAAATTCGTCTTTTAGTACCTTTCCCTGTGTTATATCTATATAATATGCTTTATTTTCTTTACGAGAACAAGTTGATGACCAAAACCAATGAACATCGCCGGAAAAAAAGATTTTGTCAAAATAATCGTCATCCTGTTTTCGATATGTAATTAGCGTCATTAATTCTTCAATGGTTGGGAGTTCTCCATTTGTGTTCTTTCTGTAATTCTTTGCCTGTTTGTAAGCATGAAATTCTGTCCTGGTTTTCAAGATTTAGGTTTTCTTTCCAGTTGCAAGCATTGTCCCAATTAAAACTTTGATTCTTGACGAGGAGCCAGGTGAGATTCAATAGCTTGTCGTATACAGCGCCGCATTGATAGGGCACAAAACGATCAATGAAATATTGATACTTCAAATCATTATGCCCTATCTCGGCAACTGGTGTTTGTGTAAGAGCAAATTGATAGGCTTGTCCACTAATATTGGGCCTCAAACCAATGTCAATCAGAGGTCCTATTATTTGGTCTCGTTCTTCATTATTCAATTTGCTTTCATGCATTTGAATAATTCCACCTGCCTGAGCTAAATTTCTGTCAATAGTTATTTTTTTACGGGCGATTGAATCCAGTTTAGTGGAATTTATATCTAACCTGACCCAGGAACTTAAATTTGACTTTGTTAATACAACCTTGAATATGTCGGTTACAAGAATTGTGGGTAGATTATCTTCATTACCGATCGAGATACATGTTTCATTTTCCTTGATTTTCGTAATGAAATCTATCGCACTTTTGTCGACAGTATCAATAATATTTTCTTGGGTTAAATAAACCAATATTTTCTTCCCTGTTAGTTTGGCACTCTTATATTCAAGTTCTACGGTAAGATCTCCTTTGTGCTTCATTGCATCAAGGTTAGTATTTAAAAGGAGAATAAACATATCTGCATAATTAATCTCCTGTTCAAGGGTTTTATTAAAATCGGAACGCCTGGCAGTACTTTCATCTGCAGAATAATACAAAAGGCCTGCACGCGTTATACAATCAATGATACCTTTGTAGCAATCGAGCGACTGAAAAGTAGCACTGAGATACACACGGTATTTACAGCGGTTTTTCGGGAGTGTATATGTGGCCATAATTGTGCCTCTAAGGTCTTAAATCCAAACTTAGCAACAAGAGTTCCTTGAGTCGGACTTTCTCCAGTCGACCAGAGAGATGCGCTTCAAAAAACTCAAATGGATACAAGGGGAATCCATCAATCTCAGTATAAATCTTACTACGCGGTACCCAGCGACAATCCGTCACGCGGGGGATTCCATCCCATTTTACACTGGGGTTGTTATGTATATTAATTTCACCGCTAATATATTTGCATAAAAAAAATATTTCAACGGATTTTCTTATGCCTTGGCTTTCAGGGAGATCCTTTTCAGGTTCCCAGATTTCCCTTAATGCACAAATATCTTGTGCACAAACATTTAATCCTGTCTCTTCAAATACTTCCCGTTCTACAGCCTGGTTCATGGTTTCATTAAACTCTGCACCACCTCCAGGTAAAATCCAACAACCTCCCCTGTAGACAGGATCAAATACCAACACTATCGATCCCTTGTTTTCAATTAACCCTGCAACCCGTAACCGGATCAGTTGATTCGAATATGAGGCGCTTGGTTCCATCATCTCATGTCTCCATCAGGGCAGTATAAGGGCACCCCATATCATATGAATCAGGATGATTTGCCTTAATCTTGTAGAGACTTAGAATCCCTGCTAACTGTTGATAATATGTAGTATTCCAGGCTTCAGCCAAACGATATTCATACTCATCTTCTGCAAAGATTGTAAAAGTACTTAAGCCTACAGAATCCACCAACCCATTTCTGGCCAGAGTTGAAAATCCCTGTTCACTTTCCTTTAAAGTATCTATTCCGGCAAGATAATTCAATTGTATTTTATCAAAGCCAGCCTTGCGGGCATTTTCTAATATTCTATATACCTGAGTGATTGATATTCCTTTATAACGCCCCATCCACTGTTCTCGATTATGAAAAAACTCCAATGAAAATGAAAAATAATTTGGGCGAACCAATTCGTGCAATTGGATTAGTCCTTCCATGCTTCGGACATCCGTTGCGCAGCAATTAAATTCGCAATGCTCTGGATAGCCCTCTGATAAAAGAGTATTTGATGTTTTTTTTATGGCTTCAAGAAAGCCAGCCTCGTTTCCATAAAGTTCGCTAATAAACATTATACGAGTAATTCTTCTGAAAATATCAGCGCCTTCTGATATCTTCACTTGCTCGAGTAGATAACCAGGATCAGGTGAGAATTTTTGGGGCACTTTGACCCTGTGGGAATGCGTGCGGTGGCAAAAAAAACAATGACCAGGACAATATCCGGATATTTTTAAATTAATCCGCAGTTCCCGATAAGGGTTTTTTGAACCGCGATAAGGAAATGTGTATCCTTTTAAATGCCAACTACTTTCTTCGGGCGGAATAGGGATTCGAAATATGTTGATATTTGATAAATTAATTTCTTCATTATTGTAAAGTAATAGCCCTTCCTGGAAAGAATATGGGGTTTCTGTTGCTGGTCTGGCCGGTAATTTCATTGAAACTGGATCGAAATCTGATGTTGGGTTAGAAAATTGCAAACGAAATTCACGAAACATCTTCGTACCATCTGCATCACAATATGTATCCAGGTCAGGAGCAAAAATCCCATAAATCTGGAGATTTTGTTGATGAAACAAGCTTTCCCAATTCACCGTTCTTGTATCAAGCATGGAAATAATTCTCTTTTGTAATGGGAAAAGGCAGCAATAAAAATTTCAGAGGTAAATAGATTAGTCTATGTTCTTCTGACTTGTTCAGATTGAGTTTACCACAGGCAGACTCACGTCGTGGACCTGTACCAGCGTTGAACAGTGTCAGCACATGTTATCTCAATATTAACATAAAAGTATTGTGATGTGGTTACTATGGGAGACGGGAAAGGCACTCGCATGACCGTTGGAAACAAGCCGAACGTGGCCTCCCGGCGGTACTCTCGCAGCTTGGCGTCAAATTACCGCCTATGTAACCCTTCCGGTCGATTTCGGCAAGTCAAGGGTTAGACCTTGCGGTGTTTCTATTTTAATCCTCGGTAGGGGATAAGACGAGAAGACACCCACCACCTGTTTATATAATTGCCGTTCACGCCCGTCTTTCATCTCATCTTTTTAACCCTGCCTCCCAACTACGTGCCCATTGATCGCCTGTTCTCCATCCCTTTTTCCGAAGATCCCTATTAACGATCACCCGTATCCTTCATTCTCCTTGTTCCAACCCCCTTTTTCCTTCCTTACCATCTCATTACAACGCCTTTTTTTTTCAATTCTTATCATATAATAATCAATTATGTCCATCTTCGTCGATAAACACATCCTCCTGGGAGTCACCGGTTCCATCGCCGCCTACAAGGCGGTCGAATTGGCGTCCAAACTGACCCAGGCCGGCGCGCAGGTGGATGTTATCCTCACCCCCTTTGCTGAAAAATTTGTCACTCCGCTTACATTCGCCTCAGTAACCGGACGAAAGGCCTTCACTGACGCGGACCTGTGGGGGGGTCAAGCGCATGTTCTCCATGTCGGACTCGGTCACAGCGCCGACCTGTTGGTCATCGCCCCCTGTACCGCCAATACCATCGCCAAGCTGGCCAGCGGCCTCGCCGATAACCTGCTCACGGTTACTGCCCTCGCCGCACAATGTCCTCTGCTCGTCGCACCCGCCATGGATGTGGGTATCTATACCAATTCCGCCACGCAGGAAAATATTCGCATCCTGACGGAACGCCGGATCCATTTTGCCGGTCCCGCTGAAGGCCGCATGGCTTCCGGGCTGACCGGTCTTGGCCGTTTCCTTGAACCTGCCGAACTGCTCGGCCACATCCGCTTGCTGCTCGGGCGGGAGGGTCCGCTGGCGGGGAAAAAAGTCGTTGTCACTGCTGGCGGGACGCAGGAACCTCTCGACCCCGTCCGCGTGCTCACCAACCGGTCCTCCGGTAAACAGGGCTATGCCGTCGCCCAGGCCGCCCTCGATGCCGGCGCGACCGTCGTCCTGGTCAGCGCCCCATCCGGTCTCACTCCGCCCGTTGGTGCGCAGGTCATCCAGGTCGCCACCGCCCAGGCCATGCTCGAATCTGTGCTGGTCGCATCCGCCGGTGCGGATGCGCTCATCATGGCCGCTGCCGTGGCCGATTTCCGCCCAAAAAAGGTGGCCAGGAACAAGCTCAAAAAGCGCGACGGCATCCCCCAGGTGGAACTCGAGGCCACTCCCGATATCCTCCAGGCAGTCGTAAAACTGGGGCCGCAGAAACCTCGCCTCCTGGTCGGCTTTGCCGCCGAGAGCCGCGACTTGCTCAAAAACGCCCGCTCCAAGCTGGAATCCAAAAAGCTGGACCTGATCGTAGCCAATGACATTTCCACTTCCGACGCTGGTTTTGAGGTGGATACGAACCGCGTCACCCTCTTATTCCCCGATAGACCTGAAGAATCCCTGCCGTTGATGGGGAAGCAGCAAGTGGCAGAGACCCTCGTCGCCCGCCTGGCGATGCTCCTGGAGAATACATGACAAAGATCCTGGTGATTTCCGACATTCATGCTAACATCGCAGCCCTGGAGGCCGTTCTGGCCGACGCCGGAAAAGTGGACCAAGTCTGGTGCCTGGGAGATATCGCCGGATACGGGCCTGATCCCAACGAGTGCATCGATCGCATCCGTGGCCTGTCAAAATTGACCTGTATGATGGGAAACCACGATTACGCCGCCATTGGCGATATGGCTTTGGAGACTTTCAATACCGATGCCCGCAAAGCCCTCCTTTGGCAGCGTGACCAATTAACTGAATCCAGCAAGGAATTCCTCCGCACACTTTCTCAGCAAGTGGTGGTACGCGGCAATGCCTCCCTGGCTCACGGCAGCCCTCGTGACCCCATCTGGGAATACATCTTGAACACGCTGGTGGCACGCGTGAACATGGACTTTTTTGAGACTCTCTGGTGTTTCGTCGGCCATTCGCATTTCCAGGCTGTCTTCCAATTTCACGCCGATACGGACGACCTTTCCATTGAGATACCGCCGATAGGGGAAGCCTATAAATTGACCGACCGCGCCATTCTCAACCCCGGCTCGGTCGGCCAGCCGCGTGACCGGGATCCACGGGCAGCCTATGCCATCTTCCGGCCCAAGGCGCGGGTCTGGGAACCGCACCGGGTGGGATACGACATCCAATCCGTGCAAAAACGCATCCTTGAGGCCGGCTTACCTCCCCGTCACGCCGAGCGCCTCTCCGGCGGCTGGTGAGTTGCCTTCACTCGTTTTTCTCCATTCCCCACGCGTAGCACCTCCGCAGCACACCGGCGTGGTTACCGGGTGAAGCGCCAGGGATGATGGCACTAGAGGTGAGGCAGACAAGGGAACTTTTTAGAACCGAGGTCGTCTAGGATACACACCAACCATTCGACCCCTTCAAGGAGGAGAAGTCATGAAAAAACAAGCCATTTTCATCTTAGTAATATTAACCCTGCTTCTGTCTGCGTGCGCCACCAATAAGGCCTCTACTCAATCGCCATCGCCCCTTGTTGCCCCTGGCGCTCGCGACACCAGTGGAGCCGGTGAGCAAGGCGTAGCTCCCTCCGCCCCTTCCAAAGGCGGTGATACCTATAATTCTTCCACCACCTCGTCCAATATCACCGTGGCCCAGGAACGTCTTATTCAAACGGATGTCACCCTGAGCATCGTTGTTCCCGATGTGCAGAAAAAGATGAATGAGATCAACCAGATGGTCACTACCATGGGTGGCTACCTTGTATCAATGAATATCAATCAGATCGACTACGGGAGTGGCAACAAGTACCCTCAAGGCACCATTTCCATCCGCGTCCCCGCCACCAAGCTCGATACGGCCCTCGCCCAGATCAAGACCGGGATCGTCGGCATCCCCCCCGTCGAGAACCGCACCGGCCAGGATGTGACCTCCCAATATGTCGACCTGCAAAGCCAGTTATCCAATCTTCAGCGGGCTGAAAAAGACCTCCAGGACATCATGGATGAGGCGAAGAACAACCCTGGCAATGACAGCACCACCAAGACCCAGGATGTCCTCAATGTCTACAACCAGATCGTCAGCATCCGCGGCCAGATCGAGCAGATCCAGGGCCAGATGAAATACATCGAGGAAACCACCTCCACCTCTGCGATTAATGTCACCCTCATAGCCGAAGAGACCATCAAGCCGATCGAGATCGGCGGGTGGAAACCTCAAGGCGTGGCTCGCGATGCCATCCAGGCTCTGATCAAGTTCCTGCAAGGGTTTGTCAACTTCCTCATCTGGTTCGTCCTCCTCGCCCTGCCGGTAATGATCATCATCTTTGGCCCCATAGCTCTGATCGTCTGGGCAATCATCGCCGGAATCAAGCGGCGCAAAGCTAAAAAAGCCAGGGCCGCCTGACCTTTCCTACACTGCAATTCCTAACCGTAGGGCGGGATAATATCCCGCCCTATTTATTTTCCTCGTGGGAGTGACGGGATGCAACCAGCCAGTCCGGTAGGATGGGATGCCCCCTCAGGCGTATCCGGACAAATACTTCATATAGGAGGGGTATAATTTTCATAACATGGAAAACCTCGCCCGCGCTGCCAAGCAACTCTTCGGCATCCATCTGACCGGTCGTCAGATGGTGGCGCTGGTAACCTTCGAACGTGAACTTCTGGCCTGGAACCAGAAATATAACCTCACCGCCGTGCGCGATCCGGAAGGTATCCGCGTTAAGCACTTCCTGGATTCCTTCTCTTGCGTCCTGGCCTGGAAGGAAAATCCCCCCAAACACCTGGTCGATGTGGGCACCGGCGCAGGCTTTCCCGGCATCCCCTTGAAGATCCTATACCCCTCCATGCAGTTAACCCTGGTGGAATCCGTTGGGAAAAAAACTGCTTTCTGCCGTCACATGGTCGAGACTCTCAAACTTGAAGAGGTCGCGGTCATAACCGCCCGTGCAGAAGAGTTGGGACAGCTTCCCGCTCACCGCGAAACTTACGACTGGACTGTTGCGCGTGCCGTAGCAAACCTCTCCGTCCTGGCCGAATATCTCCTGCCGTTGGCACGCATCGGGGGAGCCATGCTGGCTCAAAAAGGGCAGGCCGGGCCTGCGGAGGCTCACAAGGCCGAAAAAGCATTCGGTCTCCTCGGCGGCCGGATGCGCCAGCTTATTCCGCTCACCTTGCCGGGCGTAGTGGAAGAACGTTACCTGGTGATAGTGGACAAGGTCGCTGCCACTCCTCCCCAATACCCTCGCAAGACTGGCACCCCTGCCAAAAAGCCTCTTTAGCTGTATAGCGGGATTTATGATAAACAGTCATGACTCATCCCGAATTTAAGGATGGGTCATGTTTTTTGTAAATATAGACCTTCTGATGTATTCTTTAGGTGTCGAAGCCAAAGATACAAAAGGAGGTCTACATGATTAAGGATAACGAGGAAGGCGTTCGAAGGCAAGAGGCTGTTTCAGCGGGATTGGAAAGGAGTTGTTTTCAATTTTTATCTGGACTGCTGGGGGTACTGGACAGTTGTCTGGACCGTCGGCTGGTGGAGACATTTCTAGCTCTAGTGATGGTGGTGATCCTGCACCGGCATCGGAATAATGGGTTACTGCTGAGTGAGTTGGGAGGCTATCTGAAAAGGCCGGATCAGGCTCCAGCCGGAACCAAGAGGCTCAGTCGATTGCTGCATTCCCCGAAATGGGGAGCAGAGATGATCGAGACCTATCTGTGGACACAGGCAGATGCACGAGTGGAAAGCCTGGAGGCGGAAGACAAGCAGGTTCTGGTGGTGTGGGATGAGAGTGTGATCGAGAAGTCGGAAAGCCTGCAATTAGAAGGGTTATGTGCGGTGCGTTCAAGCAAAGCCAGACGTTTGAAGCGGATCAAGCCAGGTTATTTCAATCCCCCAGGAGGGCGGCCGATCTGTGTGCCTGGGTATCACTGGCTCCAAGTGCTGGTGATGGGTATGGAAGGCCCGTTGAACGTGGCCCATATGCGTTGGTGGAGCACACGGGGAGAGCAAGCCACGGAAAAGCGGGAAGTGGAGCGTCAAATCCTGACTGAAGTAGCCCGCCGCTGGAGATCTCAGCCCTTGCACATCTGGGATCGTGGCTTTGCCGGCAATCCCTGGCTCACTTTAGCCTATGTGTATGCCGTTTCTTTCGTCATGCGCTGGCCCAAACACTACCGCCTGGTGGATGCAGAAGGTTTGGAACGCAAAGCCTGGGAAATGACCCGGGGCAAACGCTCCTGGGAGCATCGCTTGATCTGGGATGCTCGCCGCCGCTGCCAACGCAAGGTCGGCATTATCGCCGTCCCAGTCACCGATCGGGAACATGGCCAGCCCTTGTGGCTGGTGGTTGCCCGTCCGGGTGCAGGCCGCAAACCCTGGTACTTGCTCACCAATGTGCCCGTCCATACCCCTCAGGAGGCCTGGCGGATCGTTCTGGCCTATGCTCGCCGTTGGAATGTCGAGATGTCACTCCGTTTCGATAAATGCGAACTTGCTTTTGAAAGCCCCCGTTTCCGCAAATGGGAAACCCAAATGCGGATGCTCTTGATCCCTACTCTTGCCCAGGCTTTTCTCCTTTCTTTGCTGTCTTGGAATGAACTGATTTCGGCATTACTCCACGACTGGTGCCACAGAACAGGAAAGTGGAGCCTCAGGGTCAAGACTCCACTTTATCGCTTGCGTTCTGCTCTCAGCTGTCTTTGGCTGGTCTACCCACCACCCTTGCTCCGTAGATTAAGTTCGGGGTGAGTCATGACTGTTGGTATTTTATCAGCTCTACAACCCGTAAAGGAATGGGTTGTGGAGGGTACTAGCAATTCTTCTCATCAATGAGTTTGATCTCATCCGGTTTATTCGGGATAATGCACAGGAATTCGAAGTTCTCCTCCCCAATGTTCTGGTACCAGTGTGGCACTCCCTCAGGGATGAACACCACATCCCCGGTCTGTACCTCGTATTCTTCCTCACCGATGCCGATGCGGGCATGACCTCCCAGCACATACTGCTCGTGTTCCAAGGTATTGGTGTGTTTGGGCATCCCGCCCCCAGGTTCCATGGCGAACCTCCGCATGGCAAAGTTAGGGCCTTCTTGCGCAGAGATAAGTACCTGGATGGTGGTCTTGTCGCCATTCTTGACTATCTGTGATTGAACATTATTCGCTTGTTTGACGGTCATGTTTTCCTTCTTTCTCGGTTTCTTCCCTGACCTTTACGTTTCCCGCACTTACATCCCATATCTGTGACTTTTCCACAAAGTCAGGAGAGAATAACTTCAGATCGGTTGTCGTCAGTAAGGCTTGCTCGATGTGGTCCAGGTAGGCCAACAGGTCCAGTCGCCTTTGCGTATCCAGTTCGGCCAAAACCTCATCAAGCAACAGCACCGGCCACTGGCCGGTTTTGCTTTTCATCCACTCCACCTCGGCCAATTTGAGGGCCAGTAATGCCGTCCGCACCTGCCCGCGCGAGCCGTAATCCGATAAGTCGATCCCGTTGGACAGGAACCGTATTTCATCCCTGTGCGGACCGAGCACCGTCACTCCCCGGCGGATGTCCTCGCTGCGGACGGATCTAAGTGCCTCCAAGAACCCTTTGCGGATGTCTTCTTCGCAGAAACCATTTCGCTGGACAGTTGTAGACAGCGGCATGGCTAACTGTCCTTCCGGCTTTGGCAGCGGATCGTAAGCCGGCTGGTAATCCAATCTCAATACCTCCATCGCATGAGTCAGGTCCCGGTGGATGCGCGCGGCCAATTTCTCGATCTCCTGCACAGCCTCGATGCGCCGCTGGATAATGCCCGCGCCGGCCCGGGTGAGGGTCTCATCCCAGAAATCCAATTGGGAGTTGTCCCCGCCGCTTTCGGCCAGCAGCTTGAGCAGTGCATTCCGCTGGGTCAATGCTTCTCCGTATTCGCTCAACTGGCGGGCATAGCCGGCAACGGTTTGCGAAAGAGCCAGGTTCAGGTAGCGTCGGCGTTCTTCCGGCCCTCCCTCGATGATCTGCACCATCTGTGGGACAAAGATGACCGCGTTGAAGTGCCCGATGATCTCCGCCAGTGGACGCTTGACTCCATCCAGTAAAACTTCCTTGCGCATGCGCTGACCGTTTGCTCCCACCGCTTCAAGGACCAGCCGGACCTCCAGGCGATGGTTGACGGACCCCCGCTTGTAATCTGCCACCAGCCGCCCCACTGCCAGATTCTTGCGGGCCTCGATAAAGTTGACCAGTTGCTTGTCCGTGTGGGTCTGGAAGGAAGTGAAGGCTGCCAAAAAGTAAATGGCTTCAAGGACGCTGGTCTTGCCCTGGGCATTGCTCCCCGTGAGCAAAACAACCCGCCGGGGAATTTCCACATCCAGGCGGGCAAAACTGCGGAAGTTGGTCAGAGAGAGATGCGTAAGATGCATATAATCGGTTGGAAGTTTGAACGTCAGGAGGTTCAGACGTTATCCAATGGTGCCCCTTCCGGTTCTGGTTTCCAGACCCTGGTGGCCCGGTCGGTAAAAACAACTCCGTTGATATGGTCAATCTCGTGTTGGAAAATACGCGCCAGCCAGCCTTTAGCCTTCACCTTCATTGGCTGGCCGTGCCGGTTCAGCCCTTTGACCGTGACTACCAGGGACCGTTCCACCTCGCCTTGTAAGCCAGGAACGGAGAGGCATCCTTCCACCCCCAGCTCCGTCTCAGGGGACATTTCCTTGATCTCAGGGTTGACCATCACGAAGAGTTTTTTGGGAGCATCCTCCTTCGAATCATCCACCGGGTATTCCACCACGATGAGACGGTCGGAGATTCCCACTTGTGGAGCTGCCAATCCCACGCCAGGTGCTTCCCGCATGGTTTCGATCATGTCATTGATCAGGGTCTGCAGGGAAGCGTCAAAACGGTCAACCGGTGGGGCCTTGCGCCGCAAGATAGGGTCGGGGAGGTAAACAATTTGTCGTAATGCCATAATTCACCATTAAGAAAAAGTGGTTTCAATTTCCTTTGCTGCCATCGGATTTCTTTTCTTGATCCTCCGCCAGGGGTAAATCTCCCGCGCTGCGGTGGTAAGCCGCAAACCAGTCGGCCATGCGTTCCCGCTCTGCCCTGACAGATTCCTGCTCTTTCTTGGTGATTCTTTCCAGCCGGCGCCGCTCAATATCATCCTGCACAGCGGATGGATTGAATACATTTTCAAAGGTCATATCCTTGCCGCCGCCGATGGTGATGTAAACATTTCCATAGTTGAACAGGATCTGCATGATGCCCCTGCGCTCATATTCCAGATGCAGGATATTATCCAGAGAGGCAATGTCGCTCGTCACTTCTCCCAGCGGAGTTTTATTAATGTCCAGGATTTGGTCGGGGGTGACTTGAAATATATCATTGCTCCAGTTTACGTATTCGTAATACCACCAGCTAAAAACCATCACAAATAATACCAGCCAAACGACCAGGAGGGCATCGACGCCTCGATTTCCCAGGAGGCTGGGCACTGATTTAAGCGTATTACTGAAAATTTCATAAACCAGCCAGCCGAACAATGTCCACAGGATCAAGCCCGGGATCCAGGTCCTCTCAACCAGGACGACCCAGTGCTTACGATAGGTTATGGTGGTCAGCGCCTCGAAACGTACCCTGAAGAAGTTGGCAAACATACTCTGCTTGGCGTATGGGTTTGGCTTTTTAGCAGGTGTAAGTTTCTGGACAATGGATGCGGCCGGTTCCGGCACACTCTCGGTGTGCAGGATGCGTTGGCGCAGGGCTTGCCGCATGGCCCCTTCCTCCATCTTGCGGGAGGCTTGCTTGGAACGCTTCCAGTGTTCTTCAATCAGGGCGGCTGCCTGGGCGGGATGATCGACGCTGCGGAGGGTCAACGTACTCCCAACGATCGTGCGCACAATGAGTGTGCCATAATTCAACTGCCGTCCCCAGTAATCCGTCTGGACGTTGATTCGCTGGATGGCCGAGAGAGGTGCTTCCTGGCGGCTGTCATATATACCGACCACTTTTTCAAGCCAGACCACGCGCTGGTTTGTCACGATATAATAATCATTCCCCCAATCTATCCCATTCCAGAATCCCCAGCCGATGATAAGGCCGAGTGCAGCCACGAACAGCCATAAAAAGAAATTGCTGGGGACATTGAAGGCAATCACAATACCTATTAGAGCAATAAAAGCGGCTATTACCGGCAATACCAATGCCCGCGCCAAGAGGATCGGGTGTTTGCGGGCCAGGAAATAAATCACCTCCCCCTCATCTTCATTCTCTCGCAGCCACTTGAAGGACATTTTACGCGCCAGGCGATGACTGTTCACCGCCACGGCAAAATTTGAGTTTAATCGGGGAATCTTTTTCAGAAGTTGGTTGAAATCTTCCCGGGATAGAGACAACAAGACCGTTTCTTCTATAGCAGTAACTGTCGCATTCCGGCGATGATGGGTCAATAAGGATTCTTCTCCGAAATAATCGCCCGTGACCAGTTTTGCCAGCGACTGCTCACCTTTTGGGTTTGTCCGGGTTACATTCACGGTTCCACGATAGATCATGAAGAACCGGTCACCTTCCTGTCCCTGGCGAATGATCACCTCGCCTGGCTTGTACCGTAATTCCTTGAGCTTCGGGGCGATAGAATCGAATTGATCCTCTTCCACCTGATAAAAAAGGTGGATCTTTCTCAAGAATTCTACGCGTTGCGGCTGGGTAATCGGTTCCAAGGTAGTACTCATCAAGACAATTCTAGCATAAATCGTTGTAGCACAAATTGGCAATTTGTCCTTTAGAGGCAATTAAGGCTCCTCTGGTACAATTACTGCATGAAAAAATGGCAATTCTGGGTTGGGGTGCTTGTTAGTATCGTTTTCCTTTGGTGGGCCTTGAACCGGCTGAACCTGCCCGATTTTTGGAGAGCTATACAAACTGCGAATTACTGGTGGATCCTACCGGGCGTGGCCGTGTATTTTGTCGCTGTATGGGCGCGAGCCTGGCGCTGGCACTATCTATTAAAGCCTATCAAACAGATCAAGACCAGTGTCATGTTCCCGATCACCTGCATTGGCTATATGGGCAACAATATTTACCCGGCCCGGGCTGGAGAAGTGCTGCGAGCAGTGGTGCTCAGGCGTCGTGAAGGCGTACCTGTCTCTGCTTCCCTGGCAACCATCATTGTTGAGAAATTCTTCGATGCGGTGGTCATGCTGGGATTTGTGTTCGTCAATTTGCCGGAACTTGCCAAACTGAAGGGCAGCTCGGGGTTTGTCGGCAATATCCAACAGGTTGCCATCTTTGGCACCATCTTGGCTTTCATTATCTTGATAATCTTTCTCTTGGCAGCTATGTTCCCGCTGGTGACGGCGAAATTTGGCCAATGGTTCATCGATCGATTGGTCCCGGCACGGTTCCGCCCCCAAATTTCAGGAATCATGCACAAATTTCTCGACGGGCTGGCTTCTTTACGCTCACCTGCGAATGTATTTATGGTATTTATTACTTCAGTCGTCATCTGGCTACTGGAAACAGGCAAATACTGGTTCGTAATGCATTCCTTTAATTTTAGCGTCAGCTTTTTTGCCTTAATGCTCATGAACGGGATCGTCAACCTGGTGACCATCATCCCGGCCGCGCCGGGATACATTGGTACTTTCGATGCATCCGGCATCGCCGTACTAGTCGCCTATAATGTGGATAAAGCGATTGCTGCCGGCTATACCATCGTCCTGCACGTGGCCCTCTGGCTGCCGATCACATTATTGGGCGCTTATTATATGGCGCGGGAAGGGATCAAGTGGAATGATTCATTGAGGCGGGAAAAGGATGCAGAATCCAGCGCTTAGCCTTCAGGTTATGATGCCCTATTCAATCTGATAATTATTTCAGCTGGAAAACGACCCCTGAACAGTGGCATGACGAAATGTGACGGTCACTTTGTAAGTGACCGTCACATAATATATTGCCTTAATACACGGGCAGCTTCGTATCCACTTCCCTGGCCCAGGCGTTTATTCCACCTCTTAAGTTCTTAACCTTCTTGAAGCCGGCGCTAACCAGCAATTCCAATGCACGCGTCGAGCGCGAACCGGTCTTACAGAACACTACCATCTCCTGGGCGCTGTCCAGTTCGGGCAGGCGGGCAGCCAGTTGGCCGAGCGGGATCAATTCCTCGCCGGGGAGGGACGAGATCTCCACTTCATGCGGCTCACGCACATCAATCAAGCGGATTTTTTCCCCGCCTTGAAGTCTGGCAGCCAGGTCAGGGGCCGTAATATCCCAATCCATCCCGGCGGAGCCTTCATCATGAGAATAACCGGGGACTCCGCAAAAAGCCTCGTAATCGATCAATTCGGTTACTTCCGGGTTCGCTCCGCAAACCTTGCAGTGAGGGTTTTTCTTCAGCTTGACGGTTTCGAAGGTCATATCCAACGCATCGTAAAGGAGGAGCCGCCCTACCAGGCTGGAACCGATACCTAATAACATCTTGATCGCCTCCGTAGCTTGGATCGTTCCTATCGTCCCCGGCAGGACACCCAATACGCCTCCTTCAGCGCAGGAGGGTACCAACCCCGGTGGAGGCGGCTCTGGGAACAGGCAGCGGTAACACGGTCCTTCCTTGGCATAAAAGACGCTCGCCTGCCCGTCGAAGCGGTAAATTGAACCATAAACAACCGGTTTGCCAAGCAGCACACCAAGGTCATTCATTAAATAACGGGTGGGAAAATTATCGGTGCCATCGATCAGGATATCGTAATCCTTTGCAATCCGCATGGCATTTTCGGAAGTAAAGGGTTCATTGTAGAGTTCGATCTGCGTATCCGGGTTAAGGTCGTGCAAGCGGGCTCGGGCTGATTCGACCTTAAGCTCACCCACCGTCCCTGTCCCATGGATGATCTGCCGTTGTAAATTGGAGGTGTCGACCGTATCAAAATCCACCAGGCCAATGCGGCCTACCCCGGCGGCAGCCAGGTATAATGCCACCGGCGAACCCAGTCCGCCAGTACCGACGATTAAAGCCGAGGCAGCCAGGAGTTTTTTCTGTCCTTCAAGGCCTACTTCCGGGATCAATAGGTGGCGCGAGTAGCGCAGGATTTCATCTCGAGAAAGATCGGGCAGCATCTCAACTCCTAGCCCCCCGCAATGGAGGGAATTAATACAAGTTTATCACCTTCATGTAATGGCGTATTGAGACCTTGTAAGTCATGGATATTGTTCTCGCCCAGGTAAAGGTTGACAAAGGGGCGTAAATTTCCTTCCCCATTGGTCAGGTTTGGCCGCAACGAGGGGAACTGGGACATCAGGTTTTCCATGGCGTCTGCCACAGTCTGCCCTTGTACGGGTACTTCACTCTGTCCATTGGCGTATGGCCTGAGCGGTGTTGGAATCCTTATGGCTGGCATATTTTTTCTCCCAAAACCTTAGCATCCGCCCCGTCCAACGACGGCTTCGCAAGACGACGCTGTAGTAATATCGACCGAACCGGCCATGGTGAATGGCTGCATGAACTTCTCGACACTGTCTTTATCTTTAGCCTGCATGATCAGCATGAGAGTATGCTGTCCGTCCAGGACGGCTTCTCCCTGCAGATCCACACCATATTTGCGTGCATTCATACGGCTCAAGTGGCTTAGCAGCATCTGGCCCATTTCGGGATTCTTTGCCGGACAAGTCTCGGCGGTATGCTGGTGTCGAACAAAATAGAGTGACATGGTGATCTCCTTTAACAATATAAGTTTATCAATACTTTTTTTAATAACGATTTAAATCGTCTCAGTCGCTACGACTTAACAATAACTTGAACAACCACGGGCTCTTCAACAAATGCCGAACGGTCTTCCATAAGCCGCCAGGAGCGGGAGGCCAGCGCCTTGCCTTTTTCGACGCTGGTGATCACGTAGGAAAAAAACGGCTGAGCCCACTCACGGTCATACTCGGAAGGTTGGTTAGGATGATCGGGATGCGAATGGAAAACGCCAAGTAAAGTCAAGTTCAAGTGTTCCGCTTCCAATTCTCCATGCAGATATTCTTGGGGGCTGATGAGATAGCGATTATGGCGGGCATCCGCCTCACGCGAATTTTCCAAAGGCAGGATGCGTAACACCTGCCGGACTTCTCCATCTGTACCCAGCAGGAAACCAGCGCCTTCCTCCGGATAGGCGGCCTCTCCATGAGCATGTATTTCAGCCATGAGTTTGGGGTCAATTTCAAGCATCGCTGCCTCCCCACAATCCCTTGTCGGAGAGATATTTATAACCGGCATCCGGGAACAGCGTCACCACCGTACCATCCTCCAGCTTCTCAGCCACTTCGAGCGCCGCGACTGCGGCTGCGCCGGAGGATATACCGACAAACAATCCCTCTTCGCCCGCCAATCTATGTACCATCTCATACGCCGCTTCGGTTTCGACCGTCACGATCCTATCGGGAAAAGCAGGGTCATAGATGGCCGGCTTGATTGCAGTCGGCATGTGCTTGAGACCCTCCAGGCCGTGCATGGGACGATCCGGCTGGACGGCTATGATCTTAATGGCCGGGTTGTATTCACGCATGAACCTTCCCACGCCGGTCAATGTGCCTGAAGTACCCAACCCCGCCACAAAGTGCGTCACTGCACCGCCGGTCTGGGAGACAATTTCCGGACCTGTAGTCTGGTAATGGGCTTGCCAGTTTGCAGGGTTGTCGTATTGGTTGGCGTAGTAATACCGGCCGGGATTTGCCTCTGCCATCTTGCGAGCCATGCGGACCGCCCCATCGGAGCCTTCGGATGGATCGGTCATCACCAGGTCTGCTCCCAAAGCCCGCAGGATGGCGATACGTTCCGGGCTGGCGTTGGCTGGTAGCACTAGGGTCACCCGCACGCCCATGGTTGCCCCAAATGTGGCATAAGCGATGCCCATATTCCCTGAAGTTGAATCCAGCAGCCGTCTGCCGGGGGTCAATTCACCCTGCCGCATTGCATTGTGGATGATACTGAGCGCCGGACGATCCTTGACAGAGCCGCCCGGGTTGAACCATTCCGCTTTGGCGAGCACCTGGACCCTTGGATGCAAATATGAGGTGATCCGTCTCAATGGTATGAGCGGGGTATTTCCCACATGGGCTTCAAGCCCGGCTATAACTGGTATATTTACTTGAGTATCTTGTTTTACTATTGCCATCGGTACCTCCGGAAAAAAAACAAAAAGCAAGTGGCAAACGAATAGGACGGCGCGAATTGCCCGGCGATTCCCTCAATAATGCGGGGTCGCCCACCGTCCTTCTTCTTGTTTAGCCAGTTTTATTTTCCGAAGAGACGGTGGCTACTAACCCCGCCTCAGACACATGCAATCAGACATTTTTAACTCCGAATTTATATCATATAGTTGATAAATATTATACAATATATCCAATTATTGTCAAGAGCCTCTTTTTCAAGATCAGATCGAAAAATCTTCTCCATTCCAGGCATTTTCGATTGGAGCATGCACATGCGGGGCTGCCGTCGCATGTCCATCAAGACGGGTTTCAAGGGCTTCCACACGCTCCAACAGCTGCTGCAATGACAGGCCGACAACATCCGGCAGGGTCGTATGGTTCAGATCGGGAGCATCACTGGCCAGGTGCGGATGCACCCGTTTGACAATCTGCCCCGGCACCCCCACTACCACCGAGTTGGCCGGGACGGACTTCACAACTACGGCGTTGGCTCCGATTCGGCTATCGTCGCCGATCATGATGGCACCCAGCACCTTCGCACCGGTTCCAATGGTCACCCGGTCTCCTATGGTCGGATGGCGCTTGCCTTTTTCCAGGCTGGTGCCGCCCAGCGTCACTCCATGATAGAGAGTCACATCATTCCCAATTTCAGCCGTCTCGCCGATAACCACTCCCATGCCGTGGTCAATAAACAAGCCCCTCCCGATGGTCGCTCCCGGATGGATCTCGATGCCGGTCAGGTCACGTACAACCTGCGAGATCCACCGTCCGAAGAACTTTAAACCATGGGTCCATAACCAATGTGAAACACGGTGACCCCACATGGCATGCAGCCCCGGATACACCACCATCACTTCCAGGCGGGTGCGTGCAGCCGGGTCGCGTTCAAGCACCGAATCAATATCCTGCCGGATGGAGGAGAAAAAGCCCTGGCGTTTAGTGGGGACAGGTAAAGGTGCCGCTGGATTATTGATCAAAATTGCCTCCTCACTATCTTGAAGATAGTGGTCTTTTTCATTGGGAATCTCATTAATCAGCCAGATTGGCGAATAACACCGTCGTCAGGTAGCGTTCTCCAAAATCAGGAAGGATAACGATGATCAACTTCCCCGCATTCTCTTTCCGACCGGCTACTTGTAAGGCTGCCCAGGTAGCTGCGCCGCCTGAGATGCCGATCAATAAGCCTTCTTCTTTCGCCATGCGGCGGGCTGTTTCGAGAGCATCATCATCCTTCACCCGTACGACCTCATCATAGATATTGGTGTTCAGCACTTCTGGGACAAAACCAGCTCCAATGCCTTGGATTTTATGCGGCCCTTTCTCTCCACCTGATAGCACGGGGGAAGCATCCGGCTCAACTGCCACCACCTTGAAAGAGGGCTTGCGGGATTTGATCACTTCACCTATGCCGGTAAGGGTGCCGCCGGTTCCCACGCCGGCAACAAGGAAGTCTGCTTCGCCGTCGGTATCTTTCCAAATTTCTTCAGCAGTGGTCTTGCGGTGGATTTCAGGGTTGGCAGGATTTTTGAATTGCTGCGGCATGAAGTAGCGCGCATCGGAAGCAGCTATCTCCTCCGCTTTCTTGATCGCCCCACCCATACCCTCCCCTCCAGGGGTCAGGATCAGCTCGGCACCATAGGCTCGCAAGAGCATTCGCCGTTCCTTGCTAAAAGTTTCCGGCATGGTCAAGACACACTTGTAACCGCGGGCGGCGCAGACCATTGCCAGGGCAATACCCGTATTGCCGCTTGTTGGTTCAATAATGATGGTATTCTTATTGATCCTCCCAGCTTTTTCTGCCGCGTCGATCATGGCCGCGCCTATGCGGTCCTTCACGCTATGAGCAGGATTGAAAAATTCCAATTTTGCAGCAATTTCAGCTTTCAACCCTCCGGCGATACGGTTAAGTTTCACCAGCGGTGTATTGCCGATAAGTTCAGTGATATTACTGGCGATCTTCATCAAAAATCTCCTCACTTAAGAAAATAGCCAACAGGAAAACAAAAAGGACGGTGCAGGGCACACAGCGAAATAAACATCGCATGCGGGGATACGCCCACCGTCCTTCATCCTATTGGCTGATTTTTTTATGAGGAGACGGTGGTTATGATCCCCGCCTCAAACACAAGCAAGCAAACATGAATGTTCTCCGACCAATTTAGAATTAATTTGGAAAGTATA
The DNA here is from genome assembly GCA_963831885.1 of uncultured Chloroflexia bacterium. GTDB lineage: Bacteria > Chloroflexota > Anaerolineae > Anaerolineales > Villigracilaceae > UBA877. The sequence continues at coordinate 886,557 of CAWHSJ010000012.1, forward strand.
TAGCATAATCGGGATTTGTCAAGACAAAAAAGAGCGGCCTTATGGTCGCTCTTATTCTGCACTTATTCTTCCTTTTTTGCTTCCAACTCTTTCTGGTGGGCAGAGACGATCTCCTGCGCCAGGTGGTTGGGGACAATTTCGTAACGGTCAAATTCCATCGTGAAGACACCCCGCCCGCCCGTTATGGAGCGCAATTGGGTGGTGTAACGCAGCATTTCGGCCAGGGGAACCTGTGCCACGACAACCGTTCGCCCGCGTTCGGATTCCGTCCCCTGCACGCGGCCGCGACGACTATTAAGATCGCCCATCACATCGCCCATATTTGCATCCGGGATGGTGATGCGGACATTCATAATAGGTTCGAATAGAACCGGGCTGGCATCCTTGACAGCCAGCTTGAAGGCTTCACGCCCGGCAATTTCGAAAGCCACCGGCTTGGAGTTGACCGGATGTTCCTTGCCGTCATATACGATGACACGTACATTGCTGAGTGGGAACCCCGCCATGACTCCCGTCTGCAAGGTGGCATGAATACCTTTTTCAATGGCCGGCAGGTACGATTTGGAAAGATTCATCCCTACCAGTTCATCCGTGAACTCAAAATCGCTCTCTGGACATGGCTCGATTCTCAACCAGACCTCGCCGAACTGGCCTGAACCGCCGGATTGTTTCTTATGCCGGTACATGGCATCGGCTTTCTTGGTGATGCCCTCCCGGTATGGAACTTTCGGTTCAGTGGTGGTAAGACCTACCTGGAGCTTGCCCTCGGCGCGGCGGATAGCCACGTCAATATGCTGGTCGCCCATTCCCTGCAGGATCGTCTGGCCAGTGGCCGGTTCCTGGTACCAGGAAAGGGTCATGTCTTCTTCACACAAACGCGTCAGCGTGGGAGATATCTTTGCCGCATCGGCCTGCGTCTTGGGATGGATGGCTACGCGGAAAAGGGCATGTGGGTATTTGGGCATCGGCAGGCTGAGCGGGTGGCCCTTATCACAGAGCGTGTCGCCGGTTGTTGTAACGCTTAGTTTGGCGACAATGGCGATGTCACCACTGTGAACTACTTTGATCGGCATGGTTTCCTTGCCGCGGATGATCGACAGGCCGGCCATGCGCTCTTCGACATTCTTGGTCTGGTTCCAAACACGAGTATCGCCTTGAAGCATGCCTGAATAGATTCGGAAATAAGTCAACTTGCCGACGAAAGGATCGGCAGTTGTCTTCCAAACATACAATGCCAATGGACCTGAATCAACTGTTTTAAGTGTCTCTTCGCCATCTTTCCCTGTTGCAACCGCGGGGGCCGCATCCACTGGGGAGGGCATCAAACTGATGAAGGCATCCAGGAGCGGGACAATACCCTTCTCATGTCCACCTGCAGCAACAAATACAGGAATGTAAAGGTTGGAACGGATGGCCGCCTTCAGGCCGCGCATCAGCTCTTCATCGGTGAGTTCACCGCTTTCCAGGTATTTTTCCAGCAGGGCATCTTCGCCTTCAGCTGCGGCTTCGACCAGTTTCATCCGGGCTTCATCGGCAGCCGGTTTCAGGTCGGCGGGGATCTCCTCGGAGGTTTTACCGTCACCTGCGTAAGCTTTCATCGAAAGCAGGTCGATCACACCCTTGAAAGCGGCCCTTTCCCCCCAGGGAATTTGCACAGGGATCAAACGAATGGTTGAAAATTCCTGGACCGATGCAATGGCTTTTTTGAAGTCCGCATTGTCGCGGTCCATTTTATTGACAACCAGGAAACGATTTAAATTGAAGGTATCGCAGTACCCCCACGCAATTTCAGTGCCAACTTCAAGCCCGGCCACGGAATCGACCAGTATCACCGCACCATCGGCCACGCGCAGGGCAGAGATCACTTCGCCGGTGAAGTCGGTATAACCGGGAGTATCCAGGACGTTGATCTTATGATTTTTGTATTCAATGGGGATGACTGTTGTTGAAAGTGATAATTTTCGACGGATCTCCTCGTCTTCGAAGTCAGAAACGGTCGAGCCGTCATCTATCTTCCCAAGGCGGGTTATACCTCCTGAAACGTGCAGAAAAGCCTCCGCCAGCATGGTCTTTCCGCCCGAACCATGCGAAACGAGGGCAATGTTTCGGATGAACTCAGTCGTATACTCTTTCATTATTCAACCTCATATATTGGGATGATGCAAGCTGGGTGATTATACCTTAATTTATTTTAATAAAAGATGACGAAGCTTTTAGGCAATCTGTCGAATGAACTTTAACAAACGAGATAAACTGTGGGCATGCCAAAAGCCAGAGATTATCGAAGACGTGTCGAAGGCAACTGTGAAGATTTTGAATGAGCAGAATGATTCCACTTCCCCTTTACGCTTCCACGTCTCTAAAATCTTATGACGGATTACTTAATAAATATATGAGTTTATATTTATGGAGAATAATGTCCATAGCCAATCCAATCCAGAGGATTACCGCTAACAATTAAATCGGTGTATGTTGTTTTATCAAAAAAAGTGACCCATTCAACTGATGCAATATTATCTATTCCATAAACTTGTCCTGTAATTTCAGGAAGATCAATTCTCATTCTTATTGAATTCCAAAATAGTTGGGCAGATACTTCCATTTTCTCCGGAGTAACGCCCGGGAAAACTCGTACTATATCCGGATTGCCATATTTCTCTATAACAGTTTCTAGTGTAACAGTGGAATCCGGCGAGAATCCTATACCATCAATAATAATTTGTTTAGCAGAAGGAACTCCAATAAAGATGCGGAGACCACAGGATACATTTTTTTCATTTTGCGTGCAATTAGAAACCCCATTTCTCTCTAAGATCGGAATTATTTCATCCAACGGTGTTTTTCCAACCTCAATTCCCAGGAAGCAGGGGGAAGAACAAGGTTTTCCCGATAATAGTCCACCATCCCCTATTGAAATAGCTTCAGATGTCGATGTGAAAATATAGGTTGCGTTACTTGTCGGTTGTAACGAGGGAGCACCCTTAGTAGGAGAAGTGGAATTGGAAATAACACAAGAAGTTACAATAATCATCATTAATATAAATACTGGTAATTTCCTCATGAGAATAACCTCCTTTTTGTTAATATTCTTTCTATAAATACTTGGTAGGCTGGGCAATAACAGTCGTTGATTACCGAATAGGTCCGGCGCTTGTACGTCGACAATAATTCACTCACACCGGCATCCTCCCGTAATGAAGGCATGGTATAAAAAAAGACGGGATAAGCGGTCGTGAAGCGATGCTCATCCTTTTCTTTCCCGATATAAAATTCCGGAAAGGATTGCCTTACTCTAAAATGCCCCAAGATTTTATGAGGAATATTCCAGCATCGAGCAGGTTCATTTACTGTATCATGCAAATATCTAGTTTTATTTCTTTCGAAATGGCCTCTGTTTTTTGAATTTTGGTGCAGATATTTACTCAGGACCCGGTAATTTTCCCAGGATGATTGCTTTTTGAGCAGCATTCAGAATATCAACAGGCCGTTCGTAGCGAGGATCGTGAACCACCGGCATCATCTCAAATTTTACTGTACAGGGTCCATCGCAGGTATCGTAGGGCACGGAGAGCTTTTCGCTCAACCTGTTTACGATGAGTTGGATATGCCCGGGATCTTTCAGGTCTTCATACAAGGTGGCAAATTTCCAACCGGAGAGCCTGGCAGCGGCATCGGTTGGGCGTATGTATTTTTTCAGCCGGGAGGCGATTTCACGTAAAATGGTCAGCACCGCATCCGGCTTGATCTGCGTTTCCTGCCCAACGTTCAGTTGGAAATCGATGGCGATAACAGCAAATTGAAAGTCCGGGCGTCTTTTGGCGCGTTCGAAAGCCAGTTCCAGGCGGGTGAGGAAGAACTCCTCATTAAACAACTCGGTGACCGGGTCGCGGCAACCCTGGAACTTCGACTTGAAATCCATACTCCCCAACCGTTGCATCAGGTTTTTCAACTGGTTGATCTCAACAGGTTTGACCAGGATGAGATCCGCCAGTTCCGTGATTGGTTCCGCCATCCTTGGGTAGGCCGTGATGACCACCACGCGGGTTTTATCAAAACGCGGGTTGGACCGGATCTGGTATAGGATATCCTCGCCGCTGATCTCGATACCCAGGCGGATATCCAGGAGGATGAGATCGGGGGCGCTGAATGCCAGCCTGTCGAGGGCTTCCTTGGCAGACAGGATGATCTCGCTTTCCAGTCCTACTAACTCCAGAACTGTTTTGAAGAATCCTGCGGTGTCCTTATCGTCTTCGATAATCAATACTTGCAATGTTTTCATCACCCACTGCCCCATCTCTCAGGATGCCGGATTAATATTTCAGCCACTCTTTATTATGAAACCGATTCAATTTTCATGGTAGCACGAATCCGCTGGTTTTAACCTATCAAAAATATAACTAAAACCGATTGAGAAATCCCTTGATCATTCGTTATCATCCAGTAACAATTTACTTGCTATAAGAGCAGTAATTGACCTGGTGAGTAGAGAGCTGCAGCCTCGAATCGCTCGTTTTTTCGCGCCGCCGCTCTTTAGAATTACAAAAAAAACTTCTCTCCGTTTTTATAGACACGCACTCCGCTCTTGGTAATAACTGAGACGGTCTGTCGCCCAATCACGCTCCATTCCGATTTACCCGGCCTGCCCACAAGTGCCGTCTCCTCATCCAGCCCAAGGGCGTACTCATCCGCCTCGAGGCGCCGGCGCAGCGGGCTGAGCATGGCAGTGCGAACGACCTTCCAGCGGTCGAAGTGCGGGAAGATCATCCGTGCAGGCAGGAGGCCGAAAGCAGGCGTGTTCTTTAAGGCACCAACGTGAAAATTGGGGATTTCTTGTCCGAGGATCATCGCTCCGGCCGAACAACCGGCATAGACCGCACCGCGGTCCCACGCCTTTTGAGCTGCTTCCCACGCTCGTGATCCGTTCAGAGTCTCGAACAAGTAAAGCGGGTTCCCCCCTGAAAAGTAGATCAAGTCGGCGGTCTCCAGGGCAGCCACATGGCGCGTGTCTTCTGCGGAGGCCCGGTCGATAATCGGCAATGCCGACACTTCCGCTCCGAGGCTGCGGAAGTGCTCCTCCCCCATCCTCATCCAGCGTCCCCACGACTGTTGCCCCTCCTGCCCCGCCGCTGTCGGCAGGCAAACCACCTGAGGAACCCGTCCTTCCGCACCGCAGTGCGCCAGCAGGTAGCGATCGCACTCATCCATCACCGGCAGGTATTCGCCCGAACCAACAAGCCCGATCAATCCGTTCATACGGTTTTCTTATTCTCCGACGAACCTCATGAAAACCTGGTTGCCCATCAATCGCCCCCGCCGGGTAAGTCGTAACACGCGTGAGACTTCGGAAACAGGCTCCACCCATTCAAGTAGACCCAGTTTAACTAACTCATCTATTTCTTTTCCAAACACTTCAGGTAATTCAGCTCCAAAACGCGCCTGGAATATCTCTCCAGAGACGCCAGCGCGGGTCAGGCGTAAACCCAGCATCAATGTCTCCTGCATTTCAACCCGCAGCGAGATGTGGGTCTGCGTTACGGTCGCTGGGGAAAGGGGAAAGTTGAGAGAGGGAATCTGGCGGCTTCCTGTCATGTGCTCGATGTATGTCTTAATCCGCAATACATTGGATATACGCAAGCCATTCGCACACCCATGCGCACCCGCTCCAAAGCCGAGATAAGGCTCATTGCGCCAGTATTGGAGATTGTGTCTGCACTGGAATCCCGGTCGTGCCCAGTTGGAAATTTCATATTGCTCGTACCCCTGTCCTTCCAGATAATCCGAAACCCATTCGTACATATCCGCCGCCAGATCGGGATCGGGCAACGGTAATAAACCCCGCTCAGCCCAACGGCCAAAGGGCGTCTCCGGCTCAATGGTCAGGGCGTACAAAGACAGGTGTTCCGGGTTAAGATCCACCGCACGGCGGACAGAGTCCTGCCAGCGGGGAAGTGTCTGCTCCGGCAAGCCATAGATAAGGTCAAGGTTGAGGTTATGGAAGCCAGCCTGCCGCGCCCATTTGACCGATTCAATCACATCAAAAAAATCGTGGATGCGTTCCAATTGACGGAGTTCTTCCGGGTGGGCAGATTGGACTCCAAAACTGATCCGGTTGAATCCGGCCTGGCGTAATCCTTGAAGGGATACCAGAGTTACAGTTCCCGGGTTGGCTTCCAACGATGTTTCCACGTTGTCCGCAGAATCTACCGGAGTCAGGTCAAAGTGAGCGTTTACGACCCGGAGGACTTGTTCGAGTTGTGCCGGGCTTAACAGGGAAGGCGTTCCGCCGCCAAAGAAGATCGTGTGGACGGGCAATCGTGCAGGTGCAGAGGCGGCTACATTCTCGATTTCCCGCACCAACGCATCAACATAAGCCGGGATGAGCGCTTCCTGGCCGGCATAGGTATTGAAATCGCAGTACGCACACCGATGAACGCAAAAAGGGATATGGAAATAGAGAGAATAGTTCATTTCAGGAGGTATCTGTTATATCACTTCTTATGGTTGTGAGGCTGTGCGTCGTGGCAGGCCGATCAGGAGCGCAATGGGGCCGGCTAACAATATCCACATGGCTGGGCCGAGGCCAAACGCCTGTGCAGCCAGCCCAATTCCGAATGGGATAATTCTCCCAAATAATCCAACTATATCACCTACTGCCATCACTGTTCCGCTCTGCCCGGGCATGGATGAGTAAAGGTTGCCCTGCAGGATGGCGTACCAACCTGAATTGAATAAACCCATCATGCCGGCAATAACCAGTTTCAACCAGGGGTTTGGTAGCAGCAAAAAAGCCGGGAAAAGGATCAGCTCCACGACCACGCTCAGGCGAAGGTAATCCAGACCCCTTACTTTTTCCAGCAGTGGGATGACCAGGAAATCACCCAGCAGCCCAAAGCCGGTCCAGATCGCCACTGCCAGGGCAGCTCTTGAGGCCGAGAAACCGACCACATCCACAAAGTAGAGTGCCAGGTAGCCGTAGAGAACATCCAGCATTAAGTCTGAGAATTCAAGCAGGATCAGCCAGCGTAGTACCGCGCCGCGCTTTAGGACAGAAAAGGCAGCCCGCAATCCTCCCCATATATCTGCAAATTTGGGGATTGGCGGATGCTTCGCACTTGGGCGCGGTAGAAGGCGCCAGGCTCCGGCTACTAACACGCCTGCCAAGCCGGCCAGGACAAAGAATAAACCCCTCCAGCCGAAACCAATAAACGCCGCGCCACCCAATAGCAAAGGACCCAGAACAACACCGAACGATCCCGCCAGGGTCCACCGCGCCATGTTCTGTTCGTGGCGCGTCGGATCGCGGTCCATCAACGTGGCTTGAGAAAGGGTCACGAATGCACCCGACGCAGGATTGAACAAAATGAAGGAGATCAGCAGGAAAACAAAATTATGACTGACGGCCGTCAGGAAGCAAGCCAGGCCAAAGAAAATCCCGCCTCCCAGGATAAGTACACGCCGTTTCCATATATCCCCCAGGACGCCCAGGAAAGGTTCAATCAGATTCCCAATGATTCCCGGCACGCTCAGGGCTAATCCGATCTGGATGTAATTAAGATTCAAGTCGGTCCGGATGAGCGGCCAGGCTGCATCAGTTACGCCGAAAACCAACTCGTCTAGGAATTCGATGAAGAGGAATAAGAGATTTGTCACAGCGGCAGTGAAAGGGTTCTCTTAACGTGGCACGGAGGTGTTTTCCCGGCTTACCTGTCAGGCCTCCTGCCACATCTTTACTCGTCCGAAAAGGTTAATCCTATAATAACAGATTTACACCAACTGCTGGTAAAATTAATCATCCCCCGAATGAGGTAATCCATGGCCAGAAAAGCAATATCCGACGAAAGACAGCGCAATCGCCAGCATTGGGCTTGGTATATGTATGACTTTGGCAATTCGGCCTATGCCGCCGTGATCCTTCTGGCTATCTATTCCGCTTATTTCAAGGGACAGGTGGTTGGAGGCGCGCAGGGCTCCCGCCTTTGGGGGCTGGCCTTGGGCGCGGCGATGCTGGTGGTGGCGGTTCTGTCACCTTTCCTGGGTGCGATTGCGGATTTCGCTGCCTCCAAGAAACGCATGCTCTTCGTTTTTAGCTGCTTGTCCTGGGTATTCACTGCTTTGCTTTTCTTTGTTCAAAAAGGCAATGTGGTCATGGGATTCATATTCTTCGTCCTGGCCGAAATCGGCTACCGGGGCGGGCAGGTTTTCTATAATGCCCTCTTACCTGAGATTGCCTCTCCCGACGAGATTGGTCAGGTCTCGGGCAGAGGTTGGGCAATTGGCTCGATTGGTGGGGTCGTTTGCTTGCTCTTCATTCTACCGGTCATTATGCTCACGAAAAGTAACCCGGCTTTGAATCTTCTGGTTGTCCGCGGCTCCTTTATCTTCACAGCTGTCTTCTTCGCCATTTCAGCCTCATTGTTATTCCTGCGGGTAAAGGAAACGAAAAAAGCCCTTGCTCTACCTCCCGGTGAAACCTACCTGTCCATTTCCGTCAAACGCCTGATCACAACCTTTAAGGCGGTTCGTCACTTCCGCCAGTTTATTCTCTTTATCATATCTTTCCTGATCTATAACGATGGCATCCTGATGGCCCTGGACTTTGCTGCCATTATCGGAGCAGTGCTCTTCGGAATGACACAAACCCAATTGATCCTGTTCATGATCCTGGTACAGGTATCCAGCGCAGCGGGTGCGTATTTGTTCGGCCTGCTCGGGGAGAGAATTGGTTTCAAAAAAGCCCTTCTGATTTCATTGGTCCTGATGGTTGCAGCAGTCATCTGGATGATCTTCAACCCCAGCCTGGCTGGTTATTTTGTAATCGGTGGGATTGCCGGCTTCGCCCTCACGGGTGTCCAATCCTTGAGCCGGACGATGGCAGGATTGTTTGCCCCGCCTTCCAAGAGTGCGGAATTTTTCGGCTTTTTTGCCGTAGCTGGGAAATCCTCTTCATTTATCGGACCTACTACCTTTGGCTTGCTGGCTGCCGGACTCGCCCAATCCTTCCAGAAAAGTGGGATGGAGGCCATCCAGGCGGAACAATTGGGTACTCGCGCCGGCCTGGTGGTAATCGCTTTATTCTTGCTGGTAGGTCTGGTTATCCTGCTATTCGTCAACGAGAAGCGCGCCCGTAAGGCAGCCGATGAATATATCCCGGAAGCCTACTGAACGGGAGGGTGCACCCAACCTTTTACGCAGGCGGCCTCTGCGTTTCTTTTTAAAGAGACTGTCCGTTTTGGCTTTCTCTGCTCTCACCCGCCTCGAGATCCTCGGTGAAGAGAATTTACCAAAAACCGGCCCTTTATTGGTGGTTGGCAATCATTTCAGCTTTATTGACCCCGTGGCGATCGTCCGCATGGCCCCCTGGCCGGTCGAATTCGTCGGGGGGGCCGTAACGCCTCATGCCCCTCTGTGGACCCGTGTCATCCCATTCCTGTGGGGGTACCATAAGCTCTATCGTGGCACCGGCGCGCGTGATGCTTTGCGAAATTCCGAGAAGATATTGAAAAATGGCGGTATTCTCACCATTTTTCCTGAGGGGGGTAACTGGGCCACGGTCTTGCGGCCGCCTCGTCCGGGCATGGCCTTCCTCGCAACGCGTACAGGCGCATTTATCCTGCCGGTGGGCTTTTTCGGCTTTACCCAAGTTTTTCCATACCTTGGAAAAGGCAGAAGGGCCAGTGTGACCATCAATATCGGGAAACCGATCGGTCCGTTCAGCGCGGATGGCTCAGGCCGCGGCCACCGCAATCACCTGGATGAAATTGGCCATGAGATCATGCGTTCCGTTGCCGGCCTGCTCCCACCTGAATTGCGAGGCTATTATTCGGACGATCCGGCCATCCGTGAGGCGGCTAGTGGCACAGAACGATATCCTTGGGCAGATAAAAGTGAAGGGGAAGTTATTGGAGAAATCCACTAAAAATCATTTATAGCAAGAATGTTATTATTTCTTGACAAACGAATAAGTTAATGCTCACTTTCCCAATCCAATAACATCACCAGGGAACCACCCACCCGGCCCACAGGCAGAAATCCCAGCCGTTCATACAGCCGGCGGGCGGGGCTGGTTTCCACCACACTCAAAGAAATACCAGGATAGTCTTTGTGGGCGATCCGGACGATTTCCTGGATCATGTGAGTTCCCAACCCACTCCCACGGAGACCGGCAAGAAGTGCGATTGACATCTCCGGGATCGTCTCATCCACATACCCATATCCCTTTTCCTTCTCTGACCACTTTCGCAACCAGATCGCGCCAACAGGTGTATCACCCTCCCACGCGATCATCCCCCAATCTCCCGGCCGTCCCCACCCTTTTACATAGCAGGCAATATCCGCTTCAGCGAGAATATCCCGGGAAAACGGAGGGCTTCCTTCGGGAACATACAGCGCCTGAAAGAGCATCTCCCAAATGAAGGGTTCATCGGAGGCTTCGATGGGGAGGAGGCGAATCTCATCCATGTTTGTTCCTGTCGAACCAATCCAACCACATATGCCCGGTCACTACACGCACCTCGGGATGCTCATTGGCAAACTGGAGGATGCGAGGTTGGTGCGGACCGAGCACCAGCCTGATCAACCATTCCGGGGCTTCGGTGTTGAACAGTGCGGCTGCATCCGAGGCCTGAAACAGCCAACCTTCAGAAGATTGGATGGCCACCCCGCAGAGACCACGTGTATGCCCCGGCAGCGGCACCAGCCACATCTCCGGTTCAAAAGGCAGGCGGATGGCCTTAAAATCGTACCATTTTTCGCCCGTATCTTCGTAAAAGACCCAATCAGGTTGATGGGCTATGTGCCGCCGGACATAGGCCAGGTCTGCGAATTGGCGCGGCCGCTCTAGAAATGCTTCATATTCTCGCCGATAGATATGGATCTTGGCATGGGGAAAATCTGGTAATCCACCGCAGTGGTCGAAGTGCATATGTGTCAGGACAATATGACGGATATCCTCCGGCCTGACACCTAACCCGCCCACCTGCTGGATGACAGCCTCTCTCGGATCGAGAGGCATACTCGTAACGACCTTAAACAACTTCAAGATACCGCTATCGTGGATATAATCTTCCGTCCCAAGTCCGGTATCCACTAGCACCGGTCCTTGATCCGTTTCGATTAAGAGCTCAAGCGTCCCGCATTTCCAATGGCGCGGGATGCGGGCGTTGCAGGTGAACCCATTGATGAAGTGGATGGCCATTTTGCTATTTCCTCCTCGAAAAGCTCGAGCCACAAATGGCTGGCTAGCTTCCGATTTGTGCACATTGATATGTGCAATTCATGATTTGGATGGACATCATGATAAATATAGCACAGACAACCAAAAAGGGAATTGTTTTCAGCCGATAGCTATGCTATATTGTTTGTACAAACTTGGAGGAGGCATTTATGGATGACAATTTTTCATCACAAAATCCTTCGACGATCCGCTGGGTCTGGATTCTGAGCTTGTTGACTGCCCTTTTTTGGGTTGTGGTTGCTGCGGTATATATCGTCCGCCCCTGGCAGAACGGGACGCCTATTTCTCTGATGAAATGGATCATCGCATTGCTGATGCTGTGCAATGCCGCTGTGATCGTTTGGCTTGGTCGGCGTCTCTTGAAACAGGGCAAACCATTCTACTACCTTACCCTGGCCTATCTATTCATTAATATTCTCTTGACCATCACCGATGATTTCGGGATAGCTGACCTGGTTTATCTTTTGTATGCAGTGGCGTTATTCGTTCTCCTGCTGCTGTCAAAAAAGAAATTTATCAGTCCTGCGCAATCATGATAATTTTGGTAATTTAAACTGGCAAATTTTGGAAATATAGATATGGATTTATTGAATACGAGCAATTCGGAATTGCGAGATACCCGATAAATGTGATCGGTTAGATCAACAGCCGCAGGGGTGTTTCTAAATACGCTGCCAGTGCCTGCATGAATTTCGCCGCCTCGACTCCGTCACTGATGCGGTGGTCGACCGCAACGGTGGCTTTCATTCGCCAACCGGGTTTGACCACGCCTTCTTCCACCACCGCCACTTCACGCGCCGAGCCAACCGCCAGGATGCCGGCTTCGGGCGGGTTAATGATGGCGCTGAAGTTTTCAACCTCAAACATGCCCATGTTGGAGATGGAAAAGGTTGAGCCTTCGATCTCCTCGGAGCGAACCTTGCCCTCCCGCACATGCGCTGCCATGGATTTGACCTCGGCGGAGATCTGGCGCAGGGATTTCAAGTCTGCATCCCGGCAGACCACGGTCAACAGGCCGCCTTCCACCGAAACCGCAATGCCGATATTAGTCGAGCCATGCCGGTGAACCGCATTGCCATCCAGGGATGCGTTCAAATTAGGAAACTGGTGCAGCGTAAGCGCCACTGCTTTCACGATGAAATCGTTGACCGAAACCTTTTCGCTTTCATCAAGTACGGCGTTGACCTGTTTCCGCAGGTCCAGCAGCGCCGCCACGTTATATTCATGGGTCACGTAAAAATGCGGGATGGTAGTTTTCGACTCGGTCATGCGGCGGGCGATAGCCGTACGCAGTTTGGTCATTGGCATTGTCTGGTCGGATAGCCTCATCCCTGCATACACGGCAGTCTGAGGCACCGATATGGTTTGGACTCCGCCAGGCGCTTCTTGACCCGCCAGCGCTTTCTCGATGTCGCGCCGGACCACACGCCCTCCCGGTCCGCTGCCTTGGAGTTTGCCAAGGTCCACTTTTTGGTCGCGGGCCATCCGTTTGGCCAGCGGGCTGGCTTTGATCAGGCCTGCCTCGGTGCTTCCGGTTTCCGCTGCCACAGGGACAGGCTGAGGTGCGGGCGTCTCTACTGGATTAGCCGAAGTGGATACCTCTGGGCTTGAGCCTGGTTTGGTCTCGGCCGGGAAGGCCGGGGCGGCCGCGGGAAGATCAATTTTCTCATCTACAGTTCCGACTACCGCGATGGGTGTGCTGATCGGTACCACCGCGCCTTCGTCCACCAGCAGTTTCCGTACCACCCCGCTTGCAGAGGATTCCACCTCCACGGTAGCCTTGTCCGTTTCGATCTCAGCCAGCACTTCACCCTTATTGATCGTCTCGCCCTCTTTCTTTACCCAGCGGACGAGCGTGCCCTCGGCCATATCGAAGCCCAGCTTGGGCATGGTGATGGTTTCGGCCATTACAACACCTCCTTGACCGCCGCAATAACATCAGCCACCTGCGGCAGGGCGGATTGCTCAAGGGTGCGGTTATAAGGCAGCGGCACTTCCTTCTGCGCCACCCGCTTGATCGGTGCGTCGACAAAGTCAAAGGCCTGTTCATAGATGCGGCTGGACACCTCCGCCCCCACGCCGAATGACTTCCATCCTTCTTCGACGATCACAGCCCGGTTGGTCTTCTTGAATGACTCGATCACCGGCTCCATGTCCAGCGGGCGCAGAGAACGCAGGTCGACAATCTCGGGTTCGATGCCTTCCTTGGCCAATTCATCGGCGGCTTTCATTGATATTTCCAACCCTTTGGAATAAGTGACGATGGTCACATCCTTACCCGGCCGCTGGACTTTTGATTTTCCGATGGGAATGACGTAATCCCCCTCCGGGACCTCACCACGGAGTTGGTACAGAGTGGCATGTTCGAGGAACAGGATTGGGTCATTTGAGCGGATGGCAGATTTTAACAATCCCTTTGCATCTTCCGGCGTTCCGGGGGAAACCACCTTCAGTCCCGGGAAATGGGCAAAGATGGCATCCGGCGTCTGGGAATGGGTGGCAGCCAATTGACGGCCTCCCCCGGTCACGGCGCGGATCACCAGCGGGAGGACGAACTGCCCGCCGAACATATAATGCAGTTTGGCGGCTTCGTTAACAATATGATCCATGGCCACAAATGCAAAATTGATCGTCATCAGTTCGGCGATCGGCCGCAGACCGGTCATGGCCGAGCCTATGGCAGCTCCAATGATGGCAGATTCGGCAATGGGTGTATCCCGCACACGCTCGCCGCCAAAATGGTCGTAAAAACCCTTGGTCACCGCATAGGAACCACCCCACACGCCCACTTCCTCGCCCATGATAAAAACGTTTGGGTCTCGTTCCATTTCCTCCCACATGGCCTGGGAGATGGCTTCTCTCATTGTCAGGCGGGCCATGTTATGCCTCCCCTGCATAAATATCGTCAAAAAGTGTATCCAGGGCCGGCTCGGGACTGGCTTCGGCAAATTCAACCGCTTTTTTCACTTCTTCCACCGCGTGCGCATCGATCTCGTCCAGCACCTGGTCTGTTGCGATCTTGTTTTTGGTTAAATAAGAACGATAAATTCCGATGGGATCCTGCTCTTCCCACTTTTTAACTTCTTCCTGCTTGCGATAACGCTCCGGGTCCCCCATGGAGTGGCCGCGGTAACGGTAGGTCATGACCTCCAGCATTCTCGGTCCGGACCCGCTGCGAACGGTTTCAATGGCTTTGCTGGCAGCTTCATAGACCGCCATGATATCCATCCCATCCACCCGCTCATGCGCCATCCCGTACCCTTCCGCTTTTTGTTGGATCTCAGAGACCGCCGATGCCCGCTCCACCGTCGTCCCCATACCATACATATTATTTTCACATACCCACAGAACCGGTAAACTCCAGACTTTAGCCAGATTTAAGCCCTCGTGGAAAAAGCCTATATTGGTGGCCCCTTCTCCGAACATGCAGATGGTTACTCCATCACGCCCGGCATATTTGTCGCCCAATGCCAGGCCTGATGCAAGCGGTATGTGGGCTCCTACGATGGCGTGCCCTCCCCAGAAATTCCTGTTCACGTCCGCCATATGCATGGAACCTCCCCGGCCTTTTGAGATGCCGGTGGATTTGCCCATCAATTCCGCCACAACCTGGTTGACCGGGATGCCGCAATTAATGGCTACGCCATGGTCACGGTAAGCAGTGATCACCCGGTCCTGCGGCTGGCGGGCCCCAATGAGTCCCGTGCTGACAGCTTCCTGGCCGATGTAAAGGTGCAGGAATCCGCCAATTTTACCGGCCTGGTAGAGTTCCGCCGCCTTTTCCTCCATCCGGCGAATGAGCACCATCTGGGAATACAGCTCAAGAGATTTTTGCCTGTCCATTCCGACTCCCATATCCTAACAATCTCGAAAAATATCAGACTTATTATATCCAATATTTATCAAATTAATGTTAGAAATTTTATAAATCTGACCTTTTATGATATAGTTTCTCTATGTCCGTCTCCACTCCTGCAACAAGAAGACTCGACCTGCTCAACCTCCCCTACCGCCTTTTCGAACATGCACAGCCGCCCGGTTCGCTCGAAGAGGCCGCCCTTCAGCGCGGCCAGGAACCCGGTCAAGTTATCCGCAGCATCGTCTTCCGGCTTGGCGAGGGGATGTTCATCATGGTGCTGATGGCCGGGCCGGGACAGATTTCGTGGAAGCAAGTCCGTGCCGCTCTGGGTGTTTCACGCATTACGATGGCCAGCGAGGCCGAGGTACTGGAGGCCACCGGGTACGTGCGCGGCGCGGTCACCCCTCTCGGATTGCCGGTTCCCATGCGCATCCTGGCAGATGAGACCGTTTTCAGACCTGAGGAGATCTCCATCGGCTCCGGCGTGCGCGGGTTGGCAATCATAATGAAATCAGAGGTATTGCAAAAGGCCTTGGGAACTGTTGAAATCGGATCATTTGCCTGAAGAGGGAGCAAAATATGCCGGATTATGACGAAATCTATCACCGACATGCAGACCAATACGATCTGCTCGTGTCAAGAGAAGATTATCAACATAATCTCTTCCGTATGCTCAGATCAAATCAACCCATTCGATGACCGGGATGTGGTTGAATTTGGAGCCGGAACCGGACGCCTGACCTGTATGCTGGCGCCGGTGGTCCGCACCATTCGGGCATTCGACAGTTCGCCGCATATGTTGGAGGAGGCAGTGCAAAACCTCAAGAAAACCGGCTTGCACAATTGGCAGGTGGAGGTTGGCGACCATCGCAACATTACGGTGGAGACCGGAACCGCGGATGTGGCCATTTCAGGCTGGAGCTTGTGTTACCTGGTGGTCGGGAACAAGGATACCTGGCAGCGGGAACTCGCCCGGGGATTGGCTGAGATGCAGCGAGTCCTGCGGGAGGACGGCAGCCTCATCATTATCGAAACCCTTGGGACAGGTCATGAAATACCCTCACCGCCACAGGAACTGATGGAATACTATGGTTGGTTGGAAGCAAGGGGATTTCAACGAAGCTGGGTCCGTACGGATTATCTCTTCCAAAACATGGAAGAAGCACAGAGCCTCACCCGTTTTTTCTTTGGGGAAGAAATGGTCCAAAAGATCACGAGCGCCTCGCCTGGCATCCTCCTGCCTGAGTGCACCGGCATCTGGTGGCGGAAACGCAATTATGTCGGGATCTGATTCCTTCAAATCCTCATTGACACCTAGCATTACTTAGTATAGAATCACTAGGTATGATGGGTGAAGCGCTCAAAGGGCATCTGGATCTCCTTCTGCTGGCCATACTGGAAAATGGTCCGGCTCATGGATACGCGATCATCGAAACTTTACGGCAACGGAGCGGGGGAACATTCGACTTGCCGGACGGCACCATCTATCCAGCTTTACATCGCCTGGAAGAAGACGGTTTGCTCGCCAGCCATTGGTCGGATAATGCCGTTCGTCGAAGGCGGATCTATCAACTGACGCAAAAGGGCCGGCAGGTGTTGGTCCGGCGGCAACAAGAATGGCGCCAGTTCGCCAAAGCGATTGATGCCATCGTAGGGATTTGAAATGGCAAAAGATAAGATAAAAGAATATTTATCTTTATTGGAAAGCGAGCTGCGGAGAAGGGGATCTTTTAGCCCTGAGAACCTGGTTGAAATGGAAAGTCATCTCCTGGAATCGGTCGATCAAGGGATGAGTCAAGGGCTGGGACTGGCGGATGCACAGCAGGCTGCGCTGCACAGGTTTGGTTCGCCGCAGCAAGTGGCTCACCAATTTGAAAAGGAGAATCACTTTATGAAACAAAAGATTTTATTAGTAGCTTCTCTGGTTCTGGGGTTGCTTATAGCTTATATTGATTCCCGTCCCACCTGGGATGACACCGGCATTACTGTCTTTGCCCTGCTGGCTGGCGGAGGCATCATTGGCCTGCTGGTTCAAAAACGCCCGTGGCTGTATGCACTGGCCTTTGGATTGTGGATTCCCCTGTGGGGAGTGGTTGTCAGGCATGATTTGTTGATGTCGATCATCCTGATTTTTCCCTTTGTAGGTGTTTATCTTGGCTGGGCCCTGCGCTTGTTTTCCCGCAAGATATTACATTCTGCATAGTGATTTGGTAATTTAAATAAAAATGTTCGCTCCGGGTTCAATCCCGGAGCGAACATTTCTTTTAATATTTTAATTATTCCCTGGCGAACAATCTCTTTTTCAGCCAGAAGGCCACATTCACCAGTCCGATCATTACCGGCACCTCCACCAAGGGCCCGATGACGGCAGCAAAAGCCTGCCCGGAGGCAATTCCGAAGACTGCCACAGCCACCGCAATGGCCAGTTCAAAGTTGTTGCTGGCCGCGGTGAAGGACAGCGTGGCAGTCTGCTTGTAGTTTGCCCCGGCGGCCTTGCCCATAAAGAAGCTCACCAGGAACATCACCACGAAGTAAATAAGCAGCGGGATGGCGATCCGCACTACATCCAAGGGCAGCTTGATGATGTATTCGCCTTTAAGCGAAAACATGACTACGATGGTGAAGAGCAGTGCGGCCAGTGTGAGTGGGCTGATCTTGGGGATGAACCGGTGGTGATACCACTCTTTACCCTTCAGCTTCACCAGGATCAGGCGGGTCAGGAATCCAGCGATAAATGGAATACCCAGGTAAATGAAAACGCTTCTGGCGATTTCACCGATGGTGATCCGCACCACCGCCCCTGAAAGACCAAACCAGGTCGGCAGTATGGTAATAAAGACATAAGCGTAAACGCTGTAGAACAACACCTGGAAAATGCTATTGAAGGCCACCAATCCGGCAGCATATTCAGTATCGCCTTTGGCCAGCTCGTTCCAGACGATCACCATGGCGATGCAGCGAGCCAGGCCGATCAGGATCAGCCCGGTCATATATTCCGGATAGTTTCGCAGGAAAACGATCGCCAGAACGAACATCAAGAGCGGCCCGATGACCCAGTTCTGCAGGAGTGAAAGCCCCAACACCTTCCAATTGCGAAAAACATCCCCCAATTCCTCGTAGCGGACTTTCGCCAGGGGTGGGAACATCATCAGGATGAGGCCGATGGCAATGGGAATGTTGGTCGTGCCCACGGAAACAACCTGGTTGAATTTCTGCACCCCGCTGGGGAAGAAAAATCCGATGCCCACACCCACCGCCATCGCCAGGAAGATCCACAAGGTCAGGTAACGGTCGAGCGTGGAAAGACGTTTGGTAACGGTCTGAGGTTGAGATTCTGCTGCTGCTATCATGATTCTCCCTTGTAGGTTGCTAAATTGATCTCCGGCCAATTTTTCATTGGCCTGACGATTTTCTCGATCATGCCATCCCGCACAGACCTGAAAGCGGTCAGTACCTGCTTTTCGCTGCCGATTGTTTTGGCCGGATCGGGAAAGTCGATATGGGCGCGTTTCCCCTCCCCCAGCCAAACCGGGCACTCCTCCGCAGCCGAGTCACATACCGTCATAACCAGGTCAAATTTCTGGCCGCGGAACTCCTCCACCGATTTGGACCGTCCTGTATGCTCGATGCCGATCTCTTTCAGCACCTTCGATACAAGTGGATGTACAACTCCGACGGGGTGAACCCCGGCTGAATACGCATCCCAGCTCTCGCCCAGGCGCGCGTGAACAAGCGCCTCCGCCAACTGTGAGCGGCAAGAATTGCCTGTGCAAAGGAAAAGGACTCGTTTCTTCATGAATCACTCTTCCATTAAAGCCGTGGTTAGAAAAGTAGTGATTTCAGCCTCACTTGGCACCCGCCCGGCGGATACCACTTTTTCATTGATGACCAGTCCGGGTGTCGCCAGGATCCTATACTTCATGATTTCGGTATAGTCAGTCACTTTTTCGACCTTTGCTTCGATGGCAAGGCTGTGCAGTGCATGTTTCGTGAGGGAGGCCAGGTTCTGGCAATTCTCACATCCAGGACCAAGAACTTTGATCGTTAGCATTTTTCGGATTCTCCTTCAAAACAGTTTGGTTACTTCAACTCAATTGCTGACCCGCAGCAGGCAGTAACACAAATTCCGCATTCATTACACTTATCGTAATTAAAAACGATCCGGCCTCCCAGGCGGAGGTTCCTATCCTCAACATAAAGGATCGCCCCTTCCGTACAGGCTGGAATGGCTGGGCAGGTTTTCCCTTGGGCAGGGCATTTTCGTTCATCTAGGACCGGTTTCATGCGATTACCTCGATCATCGGTTCAAGGATGATCTCGGATTTCACCGAATTGGCCACCAGGCTGTATTTCTGCGCTGATTTCAAGGCGCGTTGGATCCGTCCTCGAACCATCTCGGGGTCTTCCTCCCCGGCTGACACGCGGATGGATGGCCAGAAGCGCAGGTGGGTGAATTGCTCCGTCCGGTCCAATTCGATCAGCTTTGTACCTTCGGCGCGGCATTTGTAGGAAAGCAATTTCAGTTTGTAACGTTCCGCAGCCCAAATGAACATCATCATGATGCACGTATTGGCCGCGGCTACGAAGGCATCTTCCGGGGTAAAAACACCAGCATGACCCTGGGCGTCGGGCGGGGCAGAAAAATCCATTTCCGGCCCATTTCCCATGACGATGTGTCCCCAATGCTCATCCTTCCAGGTTACGGTGGTGTTATAGGTGGCAGTCTGGACCATCAGGCAGTCTCTTTATCCCAGAAAAGTCTGTATTCTTGCAAAAGGACTTCGAGATATCTCCCATCCACACCTTCAGGGATGGGATTGTAAATTTTTACCGTATCCAGAAGTTCACGCGCACATGCACCGGAAGGTTGTTTACCATCCTGCCGGAACTGCTTGAAGATAAGCGGTAAGGCAATCAAGGATACCTCCTGGCCATCGATCTGCACTTTTTGAACGGGTATCCCCGAACCACAAGAACAAGTGGCTGCCTTTTCGGTTTCATTTTGGTTCCCGGATAATGGCAAAACCGGCCCGAGATCCACGAAGGAACCGGCCTTACGGTTCCACTGCTTTCCGAGCAGCTCATCTACGGTAGTCGCTATCTTTTGGGCAGTTATAGCCACCGCTTGCAAGCCGGCAGCATTCAAACGGCGCCGGCCCTCCGGTTGTGGGAGGTTGTTTTCTGCGACCACCTCTCGAATCATAATGCTCGCAGCCGGCTTGCTCGAAAACATTTCCGTGGCGCGCGCTGCACAACGTAGCTCGCAGCCATCCACAGCAATGGTCGGGTAAAACCTGGCAAAGGCCCGATCGCCTTCACCGCCGGCCAGAAAGAGCGGCAGACAGATGGTCACAGTATCGTCAGGGCGAAAATTTTCCAATACTTTCAGGGCAGCCAGGCGTGTCACTGTTCCCTCCGCCAGTTCCTCCCCCGAACAGGAAACGATCCCTACTTTCTTCTTCGGCAGGTCAGGCATCCTGGCCGCCTTTGTTTCCAGAGGCTAGTGTGTCAATCGTGATCGCTACCTCATCGGCCAGGGCTCGTGCCAAATGCAGCCCGCCCTCATTGAGTTCAGCGATTCCCTGCGGTTTGAATTGCTTATAACGCCGGTATACATCCAGGACAGCGATCTCCTGCGCGACTTTGCCGCCGCGTTCTTTAACCATCTTGCTGGCGCACGCCAGCTTGCAGCCGTCAATGGTGATTGCAGGGTTCCCGGTGACCATTGAGCGGGCTGATTCATCCCCCAAAACTAGCTTCGAAAGGGCAACCAGTTGCGTTTTTTCCGGACGGAGATCCTCGGTGATGGCATAAGCAGCTTCGCGACTGACGCTGCCATAGGTCTTCCCGATCCCGCTGCAAGGAACAATGACCACTTTGAAAGAATCCTTTTGCATGGTCATCCTTTTCGGACCTCCTGCTCCGCTTCATTTTTTATCTTCATGAAATAGGCGTGTGGGTCCAGCAGCCTTGCCTTGTCCGCCTCCCAATCGACCGGTTTAACCAAAGCCAACCAGCCGGTCCCGTAAGGGTCCAGGTTGATAGCTTCCGGGGAAGTGGACATGGTTGGATTGGCCTCAACAATTTTGCCCGTCACAGGTGACGCTAGGCTGAGGTTGACTTTTATGGTTTCAATGGTAGCGATCTCATCGCCAAAAGTCACCTCGGTCCCCGCGGCCTTAACTTCGGCAAAAGCCACGTCGCCATTGTGCTGCTGGATAAAATCGGACAGGCCGATGCGAATGAGGTCCTCGTCGGGTTTTGCCCACAGGCCTTCAGGGTTATAAAAGCGGTCCGTGGCTATTTTGAAGGTGAACTTGTCCACTGTGAATTCTAAAAACTCGGTCATAAAATCACTTTCTTACCTGGCGGTTTCCGTTTCATTCTTTTTCTCGCTACAATTTGGGCAACTGCATGTTGTAGAAGGGACCACATCCGGGAGTGATACTCCTTGCATTTGTGCCAATTGGCGCAAAACGCCCAACAGGCGGGGATCAGTCAGGTGATAGAAAATGAACCTGCTGTCACGGCGGTCCACCACCAGGCCGGCATCACGCAATGCTCTCAGATGTTGGGATAGATATGCCTGACGCCAGCCAAAGGTGGCCTCTAGGTGACATACGCATGGTTCACCTTCTCCAATCGCCAGGAGGATCTGAAGACGTGCAGGCTGTCCAATGGTCTGTAAAAGAGAGGCGATTTGCTCGACAGAGGATATATTCGTGCTCACGAATATATTATATCCACCTATTCGACAATGGGAATATGCATTTCATCACATGAAATCCGGTCGATTGTTATCAACCAGGGTTCCATCAGAGAGTTTGCCATTGGTTAGCCTTATAATTGAACTGAAAGAAGAGGAAAAATGGCTGAAGAAGAGAAAAAAACCGAAACCGAAAAGAAATCCGACGAGAAAAAGCCTGAACCCAAGGACAACCTGGTTGAGACAAGGCATAAGATCGTCATCGCCGGGAAAGAAATCCATTACACCGTTACTGCCGGTACGATCGTCCTCAAGGAAGAGACTGGCGACCGTGAGAAAGAGGCCGAAGGCGAAAAACCCAAGGCGCAGGTCTTCTTCACCGCCTACACAATGGATGGGGTATCGGACAAATCCAACCGCCCCATTACATTCTCCTTCAACGGCGGGCCCGGTTCGTCCTCCGTCTGGCTGCATCTGGGTCTGCTCGGGCCTCGCCGGGTGGAGATGGGCGATGCCGGCAAGCTGCTGCCTCCTCCCTATCATCTGGTGGACAATGAGTATTCGCTGCTTGACCTGACCGACCTGGTCTTCATCGATCCGGTCAGCACGGGTTATTCCCGCCCGGTAGAGGGCCAAAAAGCCAAGGAGTTCCATGGTTTCAAAAGGGATATCGAATCGGTCGGCGACTTCATCCGCCTGTATGCCACCCGCTATCAGCGCTGGACCTCTCCCAAGTTTCTGGCCGGAGAAAGTTATGGCACCACTCGTGCAGCCGGTCTCTCTGGTTACTTGCAGGAACGCCATGGGATGTACTTGAATGGCATTATCCTTGTCTCTGCGATCCTCGATTTTGGAACGGCCGATTTCTTTCCAGGCCATGACCTGCCCTATATTATGTTCCTGCCCACGTATGCCGCCACGGCCTGGTATCATGGCAAGGTGTCCAACCGCAGGGCGTTGGGGCCTTTCCTGAAAGAGGTCGAAAAATTCGCCTTGGGCGAATATACTTTGGCGCTCCTGCAAGGCACTACACTGCCTCGCACAGAACGGGCCAAAATTATTACGAAAATTGCCGGATATACCGGACTTACGGAAGATTACATCGACCGCACTGACCTGCGGATCAACATTTTTCGCTTCTGCAAGGAACTCCTGCGGGACCAGCGCCGCACGGTTGGACGTATCGACAGCCGCTTCATTGGTATTGACCGGGATTCCGCCGGTGAATTTCCAGAAGAAGATCCCAGCATGAGCGCCATTATGGGGCCCTATACGGCCACTTTTTATGATTATGTCCGCAGTGAACTCAAATACGAAAATGATCTGCCATATGAGATACTCACCCCCAAGGTCTCGCCATGGTCTTATGCTGAGTTTGAAAACCGGTTTGTCAATGTAGCCGAGACACTTCGCAAGGCTGTTTCCAATCATCAGGTCCTTAAAATCCATATCGCCAACGGCTATTTCGACCTGGCCACGCCTTATCTTGCCACCCAATACACCTTCAATCATATGGGCCTGGAAAAGACCTTGCAGGATAATATCAGCATGAGCTTTTATGAGGCAGGGCACATGATGTATATCCATATGCCCTCCATCCAGCAATTGAAAGAAAATCTGGCAAATTTCATCCAAAATGCAAGCCAATAAATCCAAGAAATTGCTCACAGAACTGTAATTTTTCAACTATTGAAGCTGTTGTATAGTTGGAAAAATCTATTTAAGTGAGAATACACTGATGAAACGAAATATATGCTTCATTGCAGTATCCCTGCTGTTCTTTATTTCTGCCTGCGGCCCATCGGCAGAGGCGCAAGCCACGCGGACCGCCACAGCTCAAACAGCCGTCGCTGCCCAGTGGACGAAAACGTTCACCCCCTCATCGACCTTTACATCCACTTTTACATCTACTTTTACGCCTACGCTCACATCGACTTTTACCATAACACAAACTCCCACGATCACCTTCACGCCCAGCCTCACCCCCTCCCCCACCTTTGATTTCCCGAAAGTGACCGTGAACGTGCCCATGGCCGCCTGCAAGTACGGGCCGGCCAAATCCTATTTATGGAAATTCGATCTGGTGGAAGGGGATAAAGGCTTCGTTGGGGGCCGCGCCCCGGTCGGTAACTGGCTGTATGTGAAATTTGACCGCTGGCCTGACTACTGTTGGGTTTCTCCCTTCGTCCTCGATGTCGTTGGCGATGTCAAAAAACTCCTGGTCCAGCAGGTCCGCCTCCCCATCACCAACGCCCTTTATGCTGCGCCGACGAACGTAGAAGCTGTTCGGGATAACGATGGTCAGGTCATCGTCACCTGGGATGAAGTCTGGATGACCGAAGACGACGACCGAGGTTATTTCCTGGATGTATGGGTCTGCCAGGACGGGAACTACGTCTGGATGCCAACCGCTTTGGACAACCAGTTCAAAACAACGGCAACCTTTAAAGACGGGCCGGGCTGCTCTCAACCCTCGGGAGGCAAGCTTTATACCGTTGAGAAACACGGCTATACCGATCCCGTTGAAATCCCCTGGCCGAGATAATATAAGTGGCGCAAGAGTAGATCTTGCGCCACATTTTTCATCGGTCAATTGGGCAAAGAAAAATCATCCCTCTGCAGCCGGAGTGGGGGTGAAATCTTTCTGAGAGACCTCGATGTTCGCCGTTTTCAAGAAATTCATGGCGTTCTCATCCACCCGGTAAGCCACGCTGTAGACCAGCCGGACAATGCCGGCATTGATCAAAACCTTGGTGCAATTGATGCAGGGCAGATGGGTCACATAGCAAGTGGAACCTTTGGTGGAGACACCGTGCAAAGCCGCCTGGATGATGGCATTCGTCTCGGCGTGGATGGTGCGAACGCAATGGCCATCCACCATCAGGTGGCCCTCTTCGTCGCAGTGCGGCTGCCCGGCTGGCGAACCGTTGAAGCCGGTGGTCAGGATGCGCTTTTCAAGCACGAGCACGCAGCCCACAAAAGCCCGGTCGCAGGTGGAGCGCTCGGAGACGGCATAAGCGATCTTCATGAAATAAGAATCCCAATCAGGACGCATGGTTTTCCTCCGGAAGTCTCAGTAAATTGGGGGGATTATATACCAATTCGTGAATCAGGGTTCAGGTGAATAGATCAGGGTCATTCATGCTATACTTTTATTGTTCTTTCTTAAAGAAGTCATAAGAGAGGGATAGTGGAAAACCAAAAAAGGAGGGTTCATGAGCGTTTCCTGGAACGATGTGGATCGGGCTTTCTTTCCAATTAGAGGTTATGAGGGTTTTCAAAAACGGTGGCAGGCATCATTGATGTACGCGTTTGTAAAGGAAAATTATAACTATTCGATGCCGAAGCTGGCTGAATACACACGTCTTTGTTTAAGAGGCGATTCACGCGAGCGCTATAATGATTATGCCGACAAGTTGATACAACGCATTGCCGAATTGCGTCAATGCGGGGTCGAGAATGTCTTGGACCTGTGGGCTCGCATCGAAACTCGACAGAAATTCGAAATCTTCGCCGAGGCAAGCGGGATAGATGCAGTAGAGCTTACTGCACTACTAAAGTATCTCTCCTATTGGTTCATCCCGGCGGAAAAATACCTGGGTGGATTAGTCAGGCCGACCGACCGTATGGAAGATGCAATCCGTGCCCTGCGCGAAGCGGGAATCCGCACCAACCTGGAATTGCTGCAACAAGGACTCACCACGGCAGGTCGCAAAGCCCTGGCTAACAAGTCTGGTCTCCCTGAGACAGTAATAATGGATCTCGTAAATAGGGTCGACTTTTCACGCATGCCATGGGCCAGCAAAGCCACCATTTCAAATATCATCGGGGCCGGATACGGTAACCTGGCGGCACTGGCGAATGCTGACCCGGAAAAGCTTTACGCAGATTTCTTTCGTTATGGCAAAGCCATAGGGAAGAACCTGAAACTGGGAAACGAGATCGAAAACAGCCACCGCGTCGCGAAAATCGTGCCAGCAATACTCGAATAAAGTGATGAAAAAACAAATCAGCGGAACCATTTATTCAACGGAATCCATCGCAGAAGACCTGGAATCACTTGGCCTGAAAGCAGGAATGGATGTCATTGTTCACTCATCATTCAAGTCCATGGGCCATGTGATCGGCGGCCCGGCCGCGGTAATACTAGCATTGGAAAAAGTCGTTACGGAAAACGGCACCTTACTAATGCCAACTTTTACCGAAAACCTGTGCGATCCCGCCACCGAGGAAAATTATTACCCCGAGGCCTACCGGGAGCAAGTGCGGGCACATCTGCCGGTTTACCAGGCAGATCTCACTCCCACCACCCGATCGATCGGCATCCTTCCAGAGACCTTTCGCAAGCAGGATGGAACACGGCGAAGCTCCCATCCGCACCTTTCATTTACGGCCTGGGGAAAGAAAGCTGAATATCTCATCTCCAATCATTCATTCCACTACGCATTGGGAGAGGATTCGCCGATCGCACGACTGTACGACCTAAAAGGGTATATTCTGATGCTTGGTGCTCCGCTTGATTCGATTACCTCACTGCACCTGGCAGAATATCGACTGCCGGAGGAGCGGAAGAAAGCAAAGCAATGGGCCGCCTGCATCCTACAGGAGGGCAAACGTGTCTGGACGCATTACGATGACATCGAAAATGAATGCGCGGATTTCCCGCATATATTCCTGGCGTACATGGAAGAGAAACACCCATACCAACACGGCAAAGTAGGAAGCGCGGATTGCTATCTTGTTTCGCAGCCGAGGCTGGTCGACTTCGGGGTGAAATGGATGATCCGGAACCGAAAATAAGGTAGATTATTAAATCAGATGACCCTGGAGGAGTTCTTCGAAAGCCACCCGGATTCGAGACGCCTCTTCGATGTAGTGAAGAAGGCAGTCGAAGCCATTGGTCCGGCGGAGGTGCGAGCGAAGAAGGCCTGGTTGTGGTCAAAATCGAATTCTCGGCCTTGGCCAACGAATTGGGGGGGAAAAAAGAATCTCCTGCCCCTGCTGGAGTCATTACCTGGAAAAAAACTCCCCGCCAATTTCACGCCGGGGGTTTTTTTCTATCGCCAAAAATTAGGCAGGACCAGGCGAATGATCAGGTCCAGGACCAGGCCCAGCATAAACCACATGCCAAAAGCGCGGTTGTTCAAGAAGCCCTGCGGCGCAAAATACAGCGGCCAGCCGCCCTCTCCTTCCGGGAAACCTTCGGGGCGCGTCTCTGGCCGGGGCTTGAGGAACTGCGGATAGAGTTTCAGGAAGGTCGGTACCGCCAGGAAAACCAGCAGCAATACCGGCGTGAAATAGCGTGTAATAATCAGGGCAACCACAACAAAATAAGGAAGGACCATCATCGCCAGGACAGAATAACGGGCGATCTTCTCGCCGATGATCACCGGCAGGGTGAATATCTTCTTGGCTTTATCCACCAGTACCTTGTCAATGTGCTTGCCGAAAATCACCGTGGTCACACCCAGCACGTAAGGCAGGCTGGCTAAAATGACAGTCCAGTTCCACACCCCCGTGAGGACATAGTAGCCTCCACCGATCATCAGCGGCCCCCATACGATGAAGACTGAAACTTCTCCCATGGCAATGTATTTCAATGGCCAGGTATAGAACAAGACGAAAAAGGCTCCCAGGCCAAGCAGGATCCAAACGGTTGGATCGTTGCCGCGGAAAAAGACCAGATATACACCGCACAGGAAAGCCAAAAATGCCGTCACGGCAAAATAGGTGAGATGCTGGCGGCGGGTCATCAACCCGTCCGCGATTGGTTGGGGACCGTACATGGTACGGTAATAATTATCCTTGTCCACCCCGCGGGTGTAGTCGGTGTAATCGTTAAAGATATTATTGGAGGCATGGGCCAGGACCAGCCCGAGCGCCAGGATGACCCACGCAAACAGATTCACCTTGAAACCATCATGCCAGGCCAGAAGGCCGGCCAGGACCGCCGAGAGGAAGGTCATCAAAAGCACGGCCGCACGGGTGGAGATCAACCATTTGGAAATGACATCCAATTTATCCCATTCTTCTTTGGTAACATTCGGAATAACAGTAAGGGCTTTCTTCCACATGGCAGTATTCATCTAAACATGCTCCTTAATTGCTACGATTAATGGTATCCACAATAATGGCGATGCTTATGAGTGTCTGCCATTTCAAAGGCGCCCAAGGACAAGCGGCTCAAGGCAGACCAGGACAGCAGGTAATCCGTAGGACAAAATGGCAATCTGCCCTACAGAATCGAGAAAACGGGCTGATTATACTTGAATATGATATGATGGGGCCGGGTTCGTCGGTTGTGAGTTTTGTCACTTAAAGGGATGACCTTCCGCATTAGTGATTAAGTGCTAAAGAAAATATACTAAAGAGAGTTTTTAGCCCAGACCCCGGGAATATCCCCCGCGGGCCTGGGAACTATTTCACGAGGTGGAGCGACTTTATGACAGAACAAGGTATAGCAAGCAATCCGCCCTCCGTTGGTCCCATCAAGCATGAGGACCTCTCACTGCTAAAGGAAGTCGCCCTGCGCACGCCGGGCGATTCGCACCTGGAAATGTGCATCCAGTGCGGCACTTGCGGTGGGTCTTGTCCTTCTGCCAGCGCCATGGACCATACTCCCCGGGCCATATTCGCCATGTTGCGCGCCGGGATGCGTGAGGATGTAATGAAGAGTAACACGCCCTGGATGTGTGTCTCCTGCTACTACTGCACCGTCCGCTGCCCGCAGGACATCCACATTACCGACGTGATGTACACCCTCAAGAACATGTCGCTGGAATCAAAATTGTATGACAATTCCACTGCGCCCGATTTTTCCAGGACTTTTATGTCCATGGTCGAGAAATACGGACGCAGTTTTGAAATCGGCCTGGCCGGCCTGCACAGCGCCACGCACTTGCGCCTGGCCGCCCGCCTGCCCTGGATGGCTCCCATGGCCATTGGCATGCTCACCAAAAGGGGCATGTCGCCCCTTCCCCCCAGGCGTATCAAAGGCATGGACCAATTAAAGAAAATATTGAAACGTGCCAAGGAATTGGAGGCAAAATGAGCGACTATCTCTTTTACCCTGGCTGCTCGATGGAATCCAGCGCCAAGGCCTACCAGGCCTCCCTGGATGCCATTTGCAAACCCCTTGGAATCAACCTGCATGAAATCGAGGACTGGAACTGCTGCGGCGCAACGGAGTACCTCTCCCTTGACCTTCTGCCTGCCTACTCGCTCATCGCCCGCAACCTGGCTCTGGCCGAACAGCAATCCAATGGCACCAAAACTCTCATGGCTGCCTGCAGCGCCTGCTATCTTAATCTCTCCAAGGCCGACCATTACATGCACGATGATAAAGCGTTTGGGAAGAAGGTCAACGAAGCCCTGGCCGCGGGCGGTTTGCATTACGACCCGGGCCAGCTGGTGGTCCGCCACCTGCTGGATGTCATCTTCAATGATGTCGGTCTGGACAAGGTCAAGGAGAAAGTTGTCAAACCGTTGACCGGTTTGCGGGTAGCTTCCTATATTGGCTGCATGGTCCCCCGCCCCGATTACAACAAGCATGGGTCGGACACGGAGCATCCCTTTGAATTGGACGACTTGCTGAAGGCGTTGGGCGCCGAAGTCATCGATTTCCCCCTGAAAACCGCCTGCTGCGGCGGCCACATGACCCAGATCGGACCCGATACAGCTTTTGAACTGATCCGGCGCCTGATCTCGGCCGCGGACCAATACAAAGCCGACGCGCTGGTGGCCCTCTGCCCGATGTGCCAGATGAACCTGGACGCCTTCCAGGGGCAGATGAACGGTTACTTCCACACCAATTACCACATGCCCATCCTGTTCTTCACCCAACTGATGGGTGTGGCCTTCGGCGAAAGACCCGAGAAACTTGGCTTTGGTTCTGAATTCGTCAGCGCCCATGATGCCATGAGACGTATCGGAGTCCAGACGCCCGTACCCGAAGCTTCCAAGCCCGCACCCAAGAAACCGGCCGGTCTGCCCATGCCCCCGCAGCGCGCCCGTGCCGGACAGAAAGTCACTACTGGTAATGAGGAGGCGACTGAATGAGCACTGAAGAAAAGAAACCCAGTGAACGCATTGGCGTTTATGTCTGCCACTGCGGCACAAATATCGCCGGGGTGGTCAATGTGGCCGATGTCAGCAAATGGGCCAGCGACAACCTGGCGGAGCAGGGCGTGGTGGTCTCACGCGATTACAAGTTCATGTGCTCCAGCCTGGGCCAGGAACTGATCCAGAAAGATATCAAAGAACAGAAGCTGACCCGCGTGGTCGTGGCCGCCTGTTCTCCCCATCTGCATGAACCGACTTTCCGCACTGCCTGCAAAGGCGCCGGATTGAACCCTTACCTTTGCGAGCTGGTCTCCATCCGCGAACAGGATTCGTGGGTGCACACCGATAAAGTCGCCGCCACCGAGAAAGCCAAGGCCATCGTGGCCGGCGGGGTCTCGCGGGTGGTTCATCACGAACCGTTGACGCCCCTGAAAGTACCCATTCATCCCGCTACACTGATCGTCGGCGGCGGCATCGCCGGTATTCAGGCAGCCCTCGAGATCGCCGACGCGGGTTTCCCGGTCTACCTGGTGGAGCGGGAACCTTCCATCGGCGGGCACATGGCCCAGTTCGACAAGACCTTCCCCACCCTGGACTGCTCAGCCTGCATCCTCACCCCCAAGATGGTGCTGGCGGGTAACCACCCCAACATTACCTTGCTGACCTATTCCGAGGTCCAGAAAGTGGATGGATACGTGGGCAACTTTGCCGTGACCATCAAGAAGCGCGCCCGCTACGTCAATACGGTTGACTGCACCGGCTGCGGTATCTGCTGGGAAAAATGCCCCAAGAAAGTGATCGACGACAAGTTCGAAGCCGGTCTGGGTTATCGCAAGGCAGTCTACACCCCCTTCCCCCAGGCCGTGCCCAAATACCCGGTCATCGATGACATCAACTGCACCTATTTCGTCAAGGGCACTTGCAAGGCCTGCGAGAAATTCTGCCCCACCAATGCCATTGATTTCAACCAGAAAGACGAGATCATGACGGTGGAAGTCGGCAACATCATCCTTGCCACCGGTTGGGACTTGTTCGATGCCCGCCGCGTCCCCAATTACGGCTACGGCCGCCTGGCGAATGTTTTCACCAATATGGAGTTCGAGCGCTTGAGCAACTCCGCCGGCCCCACAGGCGGTAATATCGTCCTGCGGGATGGTAAGACCACCCCCACATCGGTCGGCATCATCCATTGTGTCGGCTCACGCGACAAGAATTACAACAATTACTGCTCCTCCATCTGTTGCATGCAAAGCCTCAAGTTCGCCCACCTCGTCCACGAGAAAACCGGCGCGACTGTCTACAACTTCTACATCGATATCCGCACCCCTGCCAAAGGCTATGACGAGTTCTACCAGCGCATCATCGATGAAGGCACCCTGTTCGTGCGCGGCAAAGTGGCTGAAGTCACCGATGCCGCCCGCAACCCGGGCGAAGAGGGCAAGCTGATCATCCAGGTGGAAGATACCCTGGTCGGCAAGCAGCGCCGCATCCCGGTGGATATGGTCATTCTCTCAGCCGGGCTGGAACCACGCGCCGGTGCGAAAGAAGTAGCCAAGACCTTCGGCATCTCCTGTTCGGCCGATGGCTGGTTCATCGAGCGCCATCCCAAGTTGGACCCGGTGGCCACCATGACCGAAGGCGTTTACATCGCCGGTTGTGTCCAGGGGCCAAAAGATATCCCTGCAAGCGTGGCCCAGGGCGCGGCCGCTGCGGCTCGCATCCTCGGCAAGATCCAGCAGAAGGAAATCGCCCTGGAACCCATCCGCGCTACGGTCAATGCTGAAGCCTGCTCCGGCTGCCGCATTTGCAACAGCCTGTGCCCCTTCAATGCCATCCTCTTCCACGAGGACACGATGGTCTCGGAAGTCAACCCGGCTTTGTGCCAGGGCTGTGGCACCTGCGTGGCAGCCTGCCCGGCAGGCGCCATCAGTGGGACCGGCTTCTCCAACGAGCAGATCCTGTCGCAGATCGATGGGCTGCTGCTCCTGACACTTGATAAAAAGAAGGAGGCCGTTGCGTAATTGAGTGATGAGTAACGAGAGCTCAGTGATTCGGTGAGCCGTTACGAATTACGCAAGGAGAAACATTATGACCGATACTCCCGAAAACAAACCCCTGGAAACACCTTCAGAAAAGCCTTTCGAACCCGTCATCATCGGCTTCACTTGTAACTGGTGCTCCTATCGCGCCGCCGATATGGCTGGTATCGCCCGCATGAAATATGCCCCCAATGTGCGCCTGATCCGCCTGATGTGCTCCGGCCGCCTGGACCCGACCTTCGTGTTCAAGGCTTTCGCCGGCGGCGCAGATGCAGTGCTCGTTTCAGGCTGCCACCCGGGCGATTGTCACTACTCCACCCAGAATTACAAAGCCATGCGCCGCTACCACCTGATGGAGCGGGTTCTCACCCAGATGGGAATCGAACCCGGCCGCCTCAAACTCCTGTGGGCCAGCGCCGCTGAAGGCCAGATCTTTGCCAACGAAGTCACCAAATTCGTCGAGCAGGTGCGCGAACTCGGCCCTTTGAATTGGAACAGGACTGAGGTAGAAATTCCGGCCGAAGTACCTTCCACCGAGGAGGTGCCGGCATGAGCAAGCCTAAATTCGCCATGTACTGGGCCGCTTCGTGCGGTGGCTGCGATGTCGCCGTCTTGAATATCCATGAGAAGATCCTGGATGTGGACGCCGCCTTCGATGTGGTCTTCTGGCCGGTCGCCATGGACGCCAAGTACAAGGATGTGGAGGCCATGGAAGACGGCGAGATCACCCTGTGCCTCTTCAACGGCGGTATGCGTAGTGACGAACACGAACACATCGCCAAACTCCTGCGGAAGAAATCCAAGATCCTGGTCGCCTTTGGCTCCTGCGCCTGCGAAGGCTGCATCCCCGGTCTGGCCAATTTCAGTTCCATCAAGGATGTGGTGGACACGGCCTTTTCGACCCTTACCACCGATAATCCCACCAATATCCGCCCGCAGAGCAGCTACGCCATGCCTGAAGGCATCATCACCATCCCGACTCTCCTCCCTATCCTGAAGACGCTCGACCAGGTGGTGGACGTGGATTACTACATGCCCGGCTGCCCGCCCGAATCAGCCCAGATCGCGGCCGTGGTGGAACTGGTCATTGCCGCCCTGAACGGCAAGGCTGAACTGCCTCCCAAAGGCGCTACCATCGGCGCCGGGAATTCCACCGTCTGTGACGAATGCCCGCGCAAGCGCAACGTCAAGGCCATCAAGGAATTCACCCGCATCCAGAGCATACACGCCGACCCGGGACTGTGCCTGCTCGAACAAGGTATCCCCTGCAACGGCCCGGCTACGCGCAGCGGCTGTACAGCTTTATGCCCTTCCGCAGGAGCGCAGTGCATCGGTTGCTACGGCCCGGCTGAAGGCGTGGTGGATTACGGCGCCCGCCTGATCGCCGCCTTTGCTTCAGTCATCGACAGCGATAAACCTGAAGAGATCGACCAGATCCTCGACGGGCTGGTGGATCCTGCCGGACAGTTTTACCGGTTTAACCTGGCCGGTTCCCTCCTCCGGGCGAGCAAATCCGCACAGAAGGGTAATTAACCATGACTCAGCGAATCACAATTGACCCCATCACCCGGTTGGAAGGACACGGCAAGATCGAGATTTTCCTCAATGATGAGGGCGACGTTGCCAACACCTACTTCCAGATCCCTGAACTGCGCGGATTCGAGCGTTTCTGCGTCGGTCGCCCGGTGGAGGAAATGCCCCTGTTGACCAATCGCATCTGCGGCGTTTGCCCCGAGGCGCACCACATGGCCGCGGCCAAGGCCGTCGACGCCGTCTATCATGTCGAAGTCCCGCCCACCGGCAAGAAGCTGCGCGAGTTGCTTTATTCCGCCTTTTACTGCGCCGACCACACCACCCACTTCTACGCCCTGAGTGGCCCGGACTTCATCATGGGTCCGGATGCGCCCGTAGCCGAACGCAATATCCTCGGCGTCATTCACAAGGTCGGCCTGGAAGTCGGCGGCAAGGTCATCCAGATGCGCAAGTACGGCCATAACGTAGTCGAGATGATCGGCGGACGCAAAATCCACCCGTGTACCTCCATCCCCGGCGGCCTGACCAAGGGCATCACCGAAGAACAGCGCAAGGAGATCGAGACAATGGGCCGCTGGGCCATCGAGTTCGCCCAGTTCAGCCTGCAGGCGTTCAACGACATCGTCCTGAGCAACAAGACCTACCTGGACCTGATCGTCGGCGATGTCTATAACCACAAGACCTACTACATGGGCATGGTGGACGCCAATAATAAGGTCAACTTCTACGATGGCATGGTGCGCGTGGTGGACCCGGACGGCAAGGAATTCGTCAAGTACGAGCCCAAAGACTACGCCAATATCATCGCCGAACATGTCGAACCCTGGACCTACCTGAAGTTCCCTTACCTGAAGAACGTTGGCTGGAAGGGCTTCGTGGATGGGAAAGACTCCGGCGTTTATATGGCCACCCCGCTCTCTCGCCTCAATGCCGCTGACGGCATGGCCACTCCCCTGGCCCAGGCGGAATATGAGAAGTTCTACACCACCCTGGGCGGCAAACCGGTACACCAGCGCTTGGCCATCCATTGGGCCCGCCTGATCGAACTGCTCTATGCGGCTGAACGCTGGGTGGAACTCGCCACCGACCCGGAGATCACCAGCCCCGACTTCCACGCCATCCCGACAGCCACCCCCACTGAAGGCATTGGCATCGTCGAAGCCCCCCGCGGCACTCTCACGCATCACTATTGGACGGATGAGCGCGGCGTGGTGACCAAGGTCAACTTGGTGGTTGGGACCACAAATAACTATGCCCCCATGACCATGTCCATTAAGAAAGCCGCCAGCAGCCTCATTAAAAAAGGCAACGTCAATGAAGGCTTGCTCAACATGGTCGAGATGGCCTTCCGGGCTTATGACCCCTGCTTTGGCTGCGCCACTCACTCCCTGCCCGGCCAGATGCCGCTGGAAGTGACTGTTCATGGCGCTGATGGCGAACCGGTTAAAGTCCTGCGGCAGTTCTGCGAGTAAATTTCCGTGGGAAGGTTGAAGATGGCGAATTCTTCAACCTTCCAATTTTTAACTCTCTAATATGAAAACCTTGGTGATCGGTCTCGGTAACCCCATTCTCGGCGACGACGGAGTCGGCTGGGTTATCGCGGAAAAAGTGCAGGAGGTCCTCTCCAACCATCGATCACCGGTCCTCGAGCCTCAATCGGTAATGGTTGATTTCGCCTCTCTGGGCGGCTTGAGCCTGATGGAGCGCCTGACTGATGCAGAACGGGTCATTCTGATCGACTCGATTTTTACCGGCCAAAAACCCATCGGCACCATCAGCCGGTTCACCTTGAGCGAGCTGCCCGATCTGACCGCCGGTCATTCTGCCTCGGCCCACGACACCTCTCTGCATAATGCCCTGAACGTCGGTCGCAGCATGCACATCAACTTGCCGGAAGATCAAAATGTGATCATCGTTGCGGTCGAAGCAGAAAACGTGTATGATTTCTCGGAGGAATTATCCCGGCCCGTCGCTGAGGCCGTCCCGCAGGCCGTAAAGATGGTGCTGGAATCGCTCGATATCCAGAAATAATAAGGAGAGAGACATGGTTTCACCCGAACTTTTACGCCGTTATTCTTTTTTTGCTCTATTAACTGATGAGCAGCTCCAGGCCATCGCTATGATCGCCCAGGAAAAGAGCTATCCAAAAGGTGCCTTGCTGGTCAAGGAGAATACCGATGCAGTTTGTCTGGCCCTCTTGATCGAAGGGGATATTGACTTGATCTACAGCGGCGGCGGAGAAGGCGCCATATGCAATTCACTGGTGGGGTCCATTGCACCGGGTGAGCCTTATGGTGTCTCTTCATTAATTGAACCTTATCGCTATACCGCTACGGCTAAAGCCACCATGCCTGTCCAAGGTCATCGAGGTGGACGGTCTAGCCTTGCGCGCCCTGGTGGAAAAGGATTGCAAGATGGGCTATATCATGATGCGTAATGTCGCCATCGCCGTCCTTGAACGCCTGCGCTATACCCAGGTGGAACTGGCGGCGGCCAGAGCTTAAACGAAACCATTACTGCACCCCATTGGGTGTAATCTTGGAAATTCGCCGGAGGGCGCTTGCCTGTCTATCATCCTGGCAAACGCCCTCCGGTTTTACATTCCCGGCCCGGTTTCGAGCTTATTCCCGCCGTCTGCGGGCCATGATCACGACCAATGCCGCCACGATGAGCAGGGACGCCAGTACCGGAATGAGTAAACTCGGGCTGGCTAAGGGATTGCTGGCAGGCGTAATGGTCCGTGTGGTTTCGCCGGCAGCCCGGGATGTCACACTCGGAATGGGAGTCGGCTCAACAACCCTGGTTACCGTGATCGAATCCAATTGAACATCCCCATTGTCGCCGGAGTCTTTTTGAAATGCAACCGAATTCTCCCCGGCGGTCAGGGTAACGGTCTCGGTCTTGAAATCCCACATATTCCAATTTGCCAGGTTGGGGAGGCTCGTCTGCCCCGTTTTATTTCCGTTTACATACAGGCTTAAACTACGCGGGGTGTTCTGTTCGCCCGGACGCAATGTGCTGGAATATCGCAAGGTGATCTGGTATTGGCCTGATTCGCTTGCATCGACTTTGAATGCTATGGCTGAGCCCGTCTTCTGAAAACCTCGCACAAATCCGTCTCCCGTATAACCGGTTTGGTCCGTGGCTTTGGCTGCGTCGCCTGTCAATGTGGCGGCTTCAGCCTGGCTGATGGCACCCGCCAATAAACCCCCTTGCACAACAAACGTTCCACTTTGGCGAATATCCCGCGAGGAGCTGCCCAGCATGACCTTATAGGAACCCGGATAGGCTATCCAGGCTTCCAGGCCGGCGCTCCAGAAGGAATAATCAGTCTGTGAAAGCGTGAATGTCAGGTGTTTTGTCTCGCCCGGCTGCAGGAAAACCTTTTGAAAGCCTTTCAACTGCAAGGGGGGCTCACTGGTCTCGGATGGGAATCCCGCATAAAGCTGGGCCACCTCAGCGCCGGCTCGCTGGCCGGTATTCGTTACATCCACGCCAACCGTCACAGTGCTATCTGTGGTAATGGTGGCCGGGCTTATAACCAGGTTGTCAAAATTGAAGGTGGTGTACGACAAGCCATGCCCGAAAGGAAAGAGCGGCTGAATATTCCGGCTGTCGAAATGGCGGTATCCGACCTCCAATCCCTCCGAATAAAGCACCTGTCCATTGACTCCCGGGTACATTTGCGCCGTATTGGCCGGGTAATCGCCTGCATCCAAGGCAAACGTGATGGGCAGCTTGCCGGCCGG
The DNA here is from genome assembly GCA_963831885.1 of uncultured Chloroflexia bacterium. Lineage (GTDB taxonomy): Bacteria > Chloroflexota > Anaerolineae > Anaerolineales > Villigracilaceae > UBA877. Next base: position 923,737 of record CAWHSJ010000012.1, read on the forward strand.
GTTGACCTCTCCAAACAGCACATCAGCCAGGGCATGCCCGGCTTCCTGGCCTGGGATCCACCCGAGCAGAACTGCCTGAACCTGGTCGATCCACGGCAGCGACACCTGGGCAGGATTGTACACCACCGCGATCACATGGGGATTGGCCTTTGCCACGGCGATGAGCAGTGCTTCATCCGATACGTCCAGGTTCTGCCGGTCGCCCCCCTCCCCTGAATTTGCCCCCACTATCACGATGGCGAGGTCTGATTGGGCAGCAAGGGCGGCCGCTTCTTGATTCGGGTCATCGTCCGGGGTCAGCCAGGTGAGACGAACAGCGCCTGCCGAGCCTGCCTGCTGGTACTCCACCTTGATCGTATGCTTTTGTCCGCCCGTAAACCGCCGGACGACCAGCTTGGTCTTTTCCGGATGTTCTCCCCAGTTATCGATGACTAGATTGTCATCGATATACAACCGGCTGCCGCCTGTGCTGGTGAGCGCAAGATTGTATTTCCCTGAAATGGTGGGGGTAATGGACCCGCTCCAGCGGGCCGACCAGTTGGAATCGTTTACTCCCGCCGCTGGCGCGCCTGTCTGCCAGCTGAAGTCGATCGTCTTATCATTTTTGGTTAGGACTGGGTTTCCGGTAAGGTCGGGGGTATTAAAAAACTGTGCCTTTAAACCTGTCGGTCCAAAGATACTGTCGGCAATGGGATTCCCCCTTGCACTGGCTGGATTGAATGAGCTCACCTGGATGGCGGACCCTGCTCGCTTTTGAATACCTTGCAATGGTGAGATCACGTAGGGTGGTGACACGTGACCCGACCCGCCTCCGGCAATGATCGGCTGTGCATCGGCTGCGGATCCAAATAGGGCGATGGTATGGACTTTTGCCGGGTCCACCGGCAGGATGCCCGCCTCGTTTTTCAACAATACCATCCCCTGGGCAGCCGCAGATCGGGCAAATTCCTGGTGCGCCGGGGTTTGCGCATCCACTCCGATCATTCCGGTGGAGCCGTGCTCGAAGAGGCCCGCCTGGAACATGGACGTCAGGATCCGCAGCACCATGTCATCCAACTGGCTCTCCGGCACCTGGCCGGACTCGATCGCCGCCTTAAGCTGGAGAAAATTAATCCCGGTTGGCATTTCCATATCCAGGCCGCCCAGCGCAGACGCAGCCAGGCTATGAGTGGCCCCCCAGTCGGACATGATCCAACCGCGAAAACCGAGCTCCCCTTTCAGGAGCGTGTTCTGCGTGTCCGGGTTCTCGCACGCATAGATTCCGTTGATGCGATTGTAGGAACACATGATGGCGCCCACCCCTGCCTCCACGGCAGCCTTGAAGGGCGGCAAGTAAATCTCATGTTGGGTGCGGGTATCTATTTCGGAGCTGATCGTGTTCCGTTGATATTCCTGATCGTTATCGATGTAATGCTTGGCCGTTGCGATGACGCCTGTGCTTTGGATACCGCGCACGCTTGCGGCAGCCATTTGGGCAGAGAGATACGGGTCTTCCCCGAACCCCTCGAAATTACGACCGGCCTCAGGAACACGGTCAATATTCATCATCGGCCCCAGTTGGACATTGGCGCCTTTGGCCCGTTCTTCTTCAGCCATCGCCACGCCGTACTTTTCCATAAGGGCGGTATCCCAACTGGCGGCTACGGTAAGAGGAGCCGGGAAAGCGGTCACCTGGATCATGCCTCCCGCAACACCAGCCGGTCCGTCTTGCAGATTCAACTCGGGTATGCCCAGGCGGGGAATGGCCGGCACGTGCCCGACATATCCGGCCGATCCGGCGTTGTTGCCATAGACCATGGCAAGCTTCTCATCCAGGGTCATCGCCGTGAGCAGCAGCCTGGCACGCTGCCCGGCAGGCAGCGAAGTGTCCATCCAGGGCTGTGTTTGCGCTTTTACCAGAGATTGAGGCATCCTGAACACGGTCAGGACCAGGATGGACGCAATGACAACCTGCATTATTCGGGAGAAAGTTATAGTAGAGCGGTACGCCATGGAAAACCTCCTGACAAATTGCCCGTATGCACTCGGAAAAATTTTATATCATCGAATGGGAGAAAACATGGATTTTTGGAACCACTTATAGAAACATCCTGACCGGCACCCATCCGTCTAGTCTGCTCGAAAAGATAGCAATTCACACGGACGCCGGTCAGATCTGGGATTATCAACGATTTTCCTGGAAGAAATCCATCATTTCCACAACCGCTCAAGTAGCTCGACGTATATAATATCGGAATAACCGCTTTAACTTCAAGAGGTCCACATGAACGAGACACCTTTATCCCCTATCCCGCAAAAAGATCCGGATCATGGCCGGGCTGTGATCATAGCCACCACCATCGTAGCTTTGACCTGCATTCTGTCTTGCGCGGCAGTCTTGATCACCTTGATCCTGCGAAGCATACACTAAGCTTATTTTTTCGATGAGAGGAGGACTTTATGAACGTTGAGAAGTAGAAAACCCGTTTCGCCGAAGAAAAGCCAGGTAAGGATGCTGCCTCCACCTTGCAAGGCTGGCCGGGTTATCGCACTCGGGCCGGGCGGTCCGGGCTTGACCCGCTCGATTCCAGGGCAGAGGCGGGTCACACGGCCGGGGTCCTTATCCACCGCTTGCTAACCGGAAATTTTCACACAAGAAACCCTCTAAGCCTCTCCTTACTGGCAATTGGAGGTCTTCTCTTGACATTGCTTCTTCCTGGCAATTTACGGAGCTCTCCGCGGCGACTTTTATCCGCTCAGTGCATGGTTGGTATTGACTTTTGCATGTCTGCTGGGTGCTACCTTGCTGGTTAACCTGATCAGAAATTTATTTTATATTATGCGAAAATAAGGTTCTTGTAGCAAGGTCGGTTTCTAAATCACCCGGAGGCTGAATATCATACATGGTAGTCTTCTCTAACTTATAATTAATCCGGACACCCGGCTGCTTCTGCCGGGTGTCTTTTTTTCTTCAAACTTCAATGGGGTGTGATTAGATAAAACGCTCTATTACCGGACTGCCAATGGCAGAAAAATCTTGAAGAGATTAATATAGTTGGCCGTCACCGTCCGGTCGCTCTCCGGCATGGTCAGGCTGTTCGTTGTGGAGGTACTGGCGTCATTAACGGTCCCACTCCAACTATCTACAATCCAGTTAATGGCCGGATCTGCCGTGAGCGAGATTGCCTCGCCGGCGTAATATTTCCCACTCGAACAGCCAGTTGAATTGACCGGTGAGGCGGTTGGGTCGCTGCCGCTGCCAGTATGTGCACGGGTCAGGGTATAACAAACATGGATGTAGTTTGCCGTGATCGTCATGTCGCTGGTGGGCATGATCAGGCTGTTCGCTGTGGAAGTACTGGCGTCATCATTCGTCCCGTTCCAGCTTCCAACAGCCCACCCGGCTGCCGGATTGGCCATGAGCGAAATTGCCTCTCCGCCATGATATTGTCCACTCGAACAACCAGTAGAATTAATTGGGATGACAGTTGGATCACTACCACTGCCGGTATGTGTGTGGGTGAGGGTATAACAGAGTTGAAAGTAGTTAGCCGATACTATCCAGTCGCTGGCTGGCATGGTAAGGGTATTCGCTGTCGAAGTGCTGGCATCATCGCTCGTCCCATTCCAACTTCCGACAGCCCACCCAGGATCCGGATAGGAAGTGAGGGAAATTGTCTCCCCGGCATGATATCGTCCGCTTGAGCAGCCGCTCGAATTGGCTGGTGAGGCGGTCGGGTCGCCGCCGCTGCCAGTATGAGCCAGCGTCAGTGTGTAACAGGGAGGCGGGATAACACCTTCGGTGTGGGCTCCGTTATAACCCGTAAGATAGTTGTCTTCAGTCCCACAGGCATCATGGAAAACCGTGCTCCCCTCCGGTTCATCGAAATGCCACAAAGCCTTTGTATTAGCATCACAAACAAAAGGTGCAGCTGGACGGGTAAAATTATCCGCATATCGAATCGTATCTGAAATGCGTATTTCATCTGCTAACCCGACGAGATTGTCCCCTCCCCAGTTGATCAATAAATCCCCTGGTGTCTCCGGGCTCTGGGTTTCGGCAATACGATCCAAGAGTTGCCCGTTCCAATAGACTCTGGTCTCACCTGCTGATTGGTCATATACTCCCGCCAGATGACCCCAATTGGTCCCAAGGGAGGTTCCTCTATCAGGTGCTATCCACCAGCAGCTGCCACTATTGGAATACATGAGGAGATGAGTGCAGTACGTGGAATAAAAAACAGGTGGAAACTGCGTATTGTCAATATTTTGGAACCGATGAACCACAAATCTAAAACTTAAATACTGCCGAAAAGGGTAGATATCGTAGGAGCTCGTGGTTAGAACTACTTCGGATAACTTGAGCCACATTTCAGCAGTGAAGCTCTTCCCTCGAAGATCTAGCTCAGGTTGGAATGGGGCCGAAGCGTACTTATCCGTTCCGCCCAGTACCAGCCAGCCGTTGAACGGAGGTGTCCCAATCAGGCTGATATCGTCCAAGTAAAATATTGACTGAGGGCCACCGCTGTTGTCTTGCCAAAACAGACGGCTCAATGTGGTCGGGTTGCCTAATACTGACATAGGAACCGTCACAGAGAGCCAGGTATTGGCAGGAACTAAAAACGTATAGTTTTCCTCTCCTTCATTAACATGGAAGCTCACAGATTGGCTGCCGGTAGTTCCGCCGTGTACCCAGAACCGGATGGCAGTATAACCACTGGCAGGCAAGGCTGTATCCGTATGAAGATATAAGCCTCCCCACTTCACGGTGTAGGTAACCGCAATAGAAGCCGACCCGCTGTGAACGGGCGCGGGATTATTGAAACTTCGGTCGGTATCCCACGACCAATCTTCCCATCCACCGGCTAACTCATCATCGTAGATTGTAAAGTCGAACGCAGCCTGAGCCCCCACGGACCTGACTGACCTGGCAGCGACGGGTCCAAAACCACTGGTAAGCAGCACAAGAATTAGCAATCCCACAATCAATCGTTTATTCATATGTGAAGATGAAAGTGAATGCACCATGATCACCCTCCCGGAAAAGGTTGTGTAGACCTATGGAATATTATAGGTCGGATTGATTGCTTGTCAACTGGCAAACCTTGCGGTGCTATTGAATTTTTGGTTGTCAAAAACCTCCCGCATCAGAAAAGGCGTAAAACCAGCCATCAGCATAGAAAAACACCCGGCTGCTTCTGCCGGGTGTCTATTTTATTCCTTAGACCTCACTGGTCATGATGAACATTGGCTTCATTTCAAAGCTTTCGTAATTGGGCCGGTACCGGTCGGTGTTGTAGAATTTTTCCACATCCACCACTTTTTTTGAACCTGTCACCACATCCAACGGGACATTGTCGTATCGACCGTTCTTGAGCACCACCAGTCGCCCATGGATGCCCTTCAGCAGCAGGTCAAGGGCCAGGTTGCCAAAGGCCATTGGCACGATCGAGTCAACCGCGTCCGGGTCGCCGCCGCGCACCATGTAGCCCAGGTTCTGGTTGATGATATTGATCGTCACCCCATTATTGTACTTGGCGCTCATATTCTGAACTTCCGCCGAGACCATGTCGCCGATGCCGCCCAGTTTGGCATGCCCAAAGGCATCTTTCTCGCCTTCTTTGAAAACCATCTCGCCGCCCTCGAATTTCGCCCCTTCCGAGACCAGGGCGATGGCATATTTACTCGGGTTATGATTACGGTCAGCCACCAGCAGTTCGGTCAGGCGGCCGACGTTGAACTTCCATTCAGGGATCACGCAGCGATGGGCCGCCCCTGCCATGGTCGGCAGCATGGCTGTGAAACCGGCGTAACGGCCGAACACTTCCAGGATCATCAGGCGTTCGTGCGAACCGGCGATGGTGCGCAGGTTATTGATGAGAGAGATGGTACGGGTCACGCAGGTGCTGAAACCGATGCAGTAATCCGTCCCCGGTACGTCGTTGTCCATCGTCTTCGGGATGGCGATGACCTTGAAACCTTCCTGGTAGAGGCGCACCGCGTAGCTCAGGGTATCGTCGCCGCCGATGGGGATAAGGTAATCGATCCCGAGGAAATCCAGGTTCTTGAGCACTTCCTCGGTCAGGTCGTTGCGTTCTTCATGGTACTTCTCCTGCAGATGCGCCGGCACCACCTCTTTCTTGACCCTGGTCGCATTCGTGCGGGACGTATGCAGGAAAGTGCCACCCGTGCGTCCGGCCCGGTTGACCACCTCTTCTGAAAGCACCTGGTAATTGTTGCTGTTATCCGCGTTCTTATCCCGGACAATATCCACCAGGCCTCCCCAGCCGCGTTTCAAGCCGATCACCTGGTATCCCTCACGGATGGCCCGCACGGTCACCGCGCGGATGGCCGGGTTCAGCCCCGGCACGTCGCCGCCTCCGGTCAGGATACCGATAACCCCTGGTTTCTTCTTTGCCATATCTGCCTCCTGGGCATTAAAAATGTTCTTCAATGAGGATTGCGGTGAAATCAGGAAATAAATGGGCTACCCCGCCTTAAGTACTATCTCTCCGCCGATCCCCGAATTGCTAAAAAAACAACACAATTACGAAGTGCTGCGTAAATATTCGAAGCCAGATCACAGGTTTACCTGTAGATATTAACCGGTCGACTTCAAATATTGTAGAAGCTGCAAGCGGCAATTATAATCCTCGCGAGTATAATGAACAAGAAATTGTTTAAGTGAATGCGAGGGAACCATGGCCCTGGAAAACGCCGGTCCATTTCTAACTGATCCGAATGGTCACGAACATCACCTGCCGCTGGGAAGCGCAACCATAGGGCGCGCCATCGAATGTGACGTGGTCATCACCAGCAAGAGCGTTTCGCGCGAGCACACCCGTATCCGCCGTGATGGTCGCCGCTGGTTCGTCGACGATCTGGGTTCCACCAATGGGACCTATCTTAATGACGAGCGGGTCATCGGCAGCCTCGCCTTGTTGGATGGGGACATCCTCAAAGTCGGTGATGTGGCCTTTGTCTTCCACGATCCCGACACCACCACCCGTGAAAGCCCCATCCCCGACCTGGAGGTGGATACCACCGCCGGCGTGGTACGGGTGAACCGGAAAGCTGTATCCCTTTCTCCCAAAGAATACCAGCTTCTGGCTTACCTCTACGAGCGCCGTGGCCAGGTCTGTTCGAAGGACGAAATCGGTCATGCCGTCTGGCCCGAATACGAAGCCGGCGGGATTTTCGATTACCAGATCGAAAACCTGGTCCGTCGCCTGCGCACCCGCATTGAGCTGGATCCGGCCAATCCGCAGCTCCTCTTTACAGTCCGTGGCCTCGGCTACAAAGTCATGGCTGCTTGAAATTTTTGTCTTCCTGGAGTGCGGACTAAAGTCCGCACTTGTCTTTAAGAACTCCTTTGTGAAAATTTTGTCCGGCGTGTTCATTTCTTGACCTTGTTCATTGAATAATGCCAACCTCATCGTCACTCAATAGCTCACCGATAGCCACATGATAGGTTGAATCCGGTGGTCTCAGGTATCATCTGGGCATTGGATGACACCTATGGCCGCAAAAATCACTCAAATCTCCAGGAAAAAGACTGAAATGGCCCCCTTATCTCTTGAAGGACATACCCTCGGGAAGTACCGCATCCTCGAGCCGTTGGGACGGGGCGGAATGGCCCAGGTCTTCAAAGCCTACCACCCGCAGCTCGACCGGTACGTCGCGGTCAAAGTCCTCCGTTCCGATCTTGTTCAAGAGGAGGAGTTCCTGGCCCGTTTCCGCCGGGAGGCTCGCGCGGTCGCAGCCTTAAGGCATCCAAATATCGTCCAGATCTTCGATTTCGATACACAGGATGACCTTTACTACATGGTCATGGAACTGCTCGAAGGCGATACACTCAAAGCGTACCTTAACAAGTTGCGCGTACGTGGTGAACGGCTGCCCTTGGGGGAGGTGGTGCGTATCTTCGATGATGTGCTCACGGGTCTTGCTTATGCTCACGGAGAAGGCATCATCCACCGCGACCTCAAACCGGCCAACATTATGCTTACTCGCACCGGCCAGGCCGTCCTCACTGATTTCGGCATCGCCCAGATCGTCGGCGGGACGCAATATACGGTTTCAGGCGCGCTCATGGGAACTCTCAGTTACATGGCCCCCGAACAAGGTCTGGAAGGCCGCTGCGATGTCTGTAGTGACATTTACTCCATGGGCATCGCATATTATGAGACCCTCACCGGCTCCGTTCCCTTCGACGCCGATACACCGTTGGCGATCTTGATGAAACATATCAATGACCCGCTGCCTCTGCCGCGCAAAGCCGACCCGACCATCCCCGAATCTTTTGAACGGGTGGCCCTCAAAGCCCTGGCAAAACGGCCGGAAGATCGCTTCCAAAGCGCTCGCGAAATGGCCGAAGCCTTGTTCGCCGCTGCGAAGGAATCAGGTATCGTAGTGCCGGAGACGATCTCGCTTCCGCAGGTTGCCACCGCCTCGACGATCCTCCCTGAACCCGTGGCAGTCTTTTCCGGCCCGGCCCGCCAGCAGATTCCCGACCCAGGCTTTGCCTCCGCCGATACCGACATCACCTTTGGGAAGAAACCCCAGCCTGGTCACAGCGGCATCACTGACAAAGTTAAGTCCATGTTCACTGCCCCTGCCAGGTTCGGTGAGATCCGCCAAAAACATGTGACAGCATCTGTCCTTTATTCGGTCGGAGGCATCGTCGCCCTCAACATGCTCATGCTTTGGCTCAGCGGCATCTTCGGTTGGAAGGTTTTCGGTCATTGCTGGCCTCTGGAGTTGGTGGCAGTCGGCGTGCTCCTCTCGGCTTTGATGGCCGCCATCGCCTCACCCTGGTTGATCATCCCCGCTGGCATCCTCTTGGGCAACGGTCTCTTGTTTTCTTACTACTCTCTGACCGGCTGGTGGTACCAATGGACCTATCTCTGGCCGCTCGAGCCGCTCCTGGTCATCATTTCGATCGTTGCACCTTTCTTTTTGCAGCGCCAGGGACAGCGAGGCCTGTGGCTCGCTCGCCGCATTGGCATGGCCATGGTCGCTCTGGCAATAATTGAGGTAATGATTTCGTTACTGGTTGGGATCGCTCTTAAATAACCCGTAACCGCTGAAATTCAGGCTTTATCTTTTCACTGGCATAAAGCAAGGGCCGCCGGTTCTATTCAACGCGGCTAAATTCAAAATGCGGCCTTATACCGCAATCAAAAAGCGACTTGCATGTCGCACGAACCAAAGGAGGTTCATATGCAAAAGAAAGCTTCTCTTCTCATCGGGTTGACCTTGATCGTGTTAGGTGTGCTGGCGTTAGCCGCCAACCTGCTCATCCGGGCCAACGGCGTTGGATTCCTGCTTGGTTTCCGCGCCTGGCCGATCATCGTGGTGGGCGCCGGCTTGCTGTTCTGCCTTCCCCCCTTCCTCTTCCGTCAGCAGCGTGGGCTGAGCGGGCTGTTCGTTCCGGGCATCCCCACTTTAACCACCGGTATGCTCCTCTTCGTTGCAAGCGTGAGCGGCTATTGGAGAGTCTGGTCTTATCTGTGGCCCCTGGAAGTGCTCAGCGTGGCGGTTGCCTTCATTCTGATGGCGATCTTCCTGAAAGTGCCATGGTTGATGATCCCCGCCTCCATCGTAGGTTTTACCGGCCTGGTGCTGCAATTTTGCGCCGCCACCGGGTTGTGGAGCTCCTGGGCCGTCCTCTGGACCGTCGAACTGTTCGCAATTGGTTTGCCGCTCCTCCTCATCGGCATGGCAAAAAGGATCGAGGGCGTGAAGTTGGCAGGTCTCATCTTATGCGGCCTGGCCGGGTTGGCCTTCGCGGGCATGTCCTCCCTTCTGGTTACCTCGCTTTGGATCACCCGTTTCATCGGTCCGGTCCTGGTGTTGGTCTTCGGCGGACTGCTGGTCTACTCCGCCTTTCGCAAACCGGCGGCCGAGCTGCCTGCCCGGCCCTCTGAGCCACAACCCCCGGCGGCTGCCGAAAAACCGGCTGATGAATCAGCCGCCTAAAGTCCGGCAAGAGTACAAAGCAACGAAAATCTCTTCGGACCGTAAATAAATCATATCATTCATTGCTCACCTGGTTCCGGTTCCCTCCCCGCAAGGGGAGGCCGGAGGGTGAGAGAAAAAAGGAAAATATCATGAACAAACGTCTTTATATCCCCACTGTCATCCTGCTCGTAGCCTTATTGATCTCTGGCTGCGGGTTGCAGATCGTGGTGGGCTCCGGTAAGGTCGCATCGGAAACACGCGCCGTCAGTAATTTCTCTGCCATCCGGCTGGCCGGTATTGGTGATGTCATTGTCACCCAGGCTGAGGCAGTCTCGGTGCGCATTGAAGCGGAGGATAACCTCATCCCCTACTTCGAGACCACTGTTCAAGGCGACACGTTGAACATCGGCATTAAGAACCAATACATGGGCTATAGTCTCCAGCCCACCAAACCGGTCAAGTTCTACGTCTCCACGCCTGAGATCAATGCAGTGACCCTCGCAGGCTCCGGCAATATCATCACCAGCGCCGTCAAGACGACCGGTTTCAAAGTTTCCCTGCTCGGCTCCGGCAACATCTCGAATGAAAGCCTCGCCGCCACGACCGTGGACATCAATCTGTCCGGCTCAGGCAATATCTCCCTGGATAAAGTCACTGCTGGCACGGTTTCTTCGACCATCGCTGGTTCCGGGAACATCAGCCTCGCGGGTGAAGTGACCGATCAGACGGCCAGGATCCTGGGTTCAGGTGATTATCGGGCCAGCGGCCTGAATAGCCAGACCGCCTCGGTCAACGTCACCGGCTCGGGCAACAGCCAGGTCTGGGCCACCTCCACCTTGACGGTGACCATCCTCGGCAGCGGTGATGTGGTTTACACCGGCAGCCCCGCCGTCAATACCAGTATCGCCGGTTCCGGCCATGTAAAAAGCGCCGACTGACGATATGCCTCAACTTATAATACAGCCCGAAAGGCCAAACCCTTCGGGCTGTTCTTTTATTTATGTAGTAACGACTTCAGTCGTCCGATATTTATGAAATCTCTGGGACGTCTGCCGTTTCCGGCCCCTTCCTCCTCCACTTTCTGTTCGCCCACAATCCTTCTCCCCAGAAAAGGATCAGCGCGGTCCAGACGATGCTGAAACCGATCAAGAGGGAGCGGTTGAACGGCTCCCGATAGATCAGCACGCCCAGCAGGAATTGCATCGTTGGGGTGATATATTGCAGCACACCCACCATGGAAAGGGGGATCCGTTGCGCTGCCGAGGCGAACAACAACAATGGCACTGTTGTCACCACGCCAGTACCGGCCATTAATAAGTTCTGGACCGTGCTGGTATGCAGGAAAGCTCCCTGTCCCAGCCTATCCATGACGAACAAGAATCCAACCGCCGGCAGGAACAGCAAGCCTGTCTCCAGCGTCAGTCCATGCAGTGAACCCAATGGCGCTGTTTTCTTGACCAGCCCGTAAAGCCCGAACGAAAACGCCAGGGTCAAGGCGATCCAAGGGAACACCCCATAGGAAAAAGCGACATAAGTCACACCGATGGCAGCCAGCCCGATCGGTGCATATTGCCATGGGCGCAGCCGTTCTTGTAGGAATATGACTCCCAGCAGGACACTCAAGAGGGGATTAATAAAATAACCCAAACTGGTCTCGACGATGTAGCCGGCGTTGACCGCCCACACGTAAGTCAACCAGTTAATACTCAACAGGATGGCCGAAGCCAGGTAGATCAATACCACTCGCCGCCCCAGCACCGCCGCGCGGAAGGATTTCCACTGGCGGGTGACAAAAATGATGAGGCCGAGCAGCACGAATGACCAGATGATGCGGTGCGCGATTACTTGAATCGCCGGGACCGTATGAAGCCATTTCCAATAAATTGGGAATATCCCCCAAGCCAGATACGCCCCAATCGCAAACCAGATGCCTTTTTTCATGCCTTGCCTTTCCTGGAGCAGATAAGCCGCAAGTATACACCTTTCTCATTTTCTTTCGTTCATCGTCTATCCGCGCTTGCCAATCTCTTTTCGCTATTTCCAAAGTTAGTGTATGATTAAGTTACCTTATCCTTTCTCCGAAGGATCGCCTGCCATGCATAAAATTATTCCTCATCCCGCTTCCATCACCCCTGAAAAAGGTACATTCACCTTGAATGATGCCACCACCATCCGTGTTCAGGCCGGTATGGAGGAGGTTCGCCGGATCGGACAGATGCTCGCCGACCTGCTCCGGCCTGCCACCGGTTACCCTGTTCAAGTGCTGGACTCTGGCGATAAGGAGTCCCGCGGTAGCATTTCGCTGGCCATCGCCGCTACAGATTCGGCCCTCGGGGAAGAAGGCTACGACCTGCGCGTGCGCCCGGATCGGATAATACTCACCGCCTCAAATCCGGCGGGTCTGTTCCACGGCATTCAAACCATCCGTCAACTGCTCCCCCCTGCCATCGAAAAACGCGCTCCCCAGCGCGGCACCTGGACGATCGAGGCGGTCACCATCCGGGATCGTCCCCGTTTTGCCTGGCGCGGTTCCATGCTTGACGTCGCTCGCCATTTCTTCGGGCCTGCCGTGATAAAACGTTTCATCGATCAACTCGCCTGCTATAAATTCAATATCCTTCACTTGCATCTGACCGACGACCAGGGCTGGCGGTTGATGATCAATTCGTGGCCCAAACTGGCGGAATTTGGCGGCAAGTACTCGGTCGACCGGGACCCAGGTGGGTATTACACCCAGGAAGAGTACCGGGAACTCGTCGAGTACGCCCGCCAGCGCTACATCACCATCGTCCCCGAAGTCGACATGCCCGGCCACACAAATGCAGCCCTGGCCTCCTACCCTGAACTGAACCCCTCCGGCCGCGCCGCCGAGTTATATACCGCCACCGGGGTCGGGTTCAGCACTTTCGCCATCCACAATGAAGTCACTTATAAACTTCTGCATGACGTTATCAGTGAGATTGTCAGGCTGACTCCAGGGCCTTATTTTCACATTGGCGGCGACGAAGCTCATTCCACCCCGGATGCCGATTACATTTTTTTCGTCAAACGCATCCAGGACATCGTCCATGACCATGGCAAAATCTGTATTGGCTGGGAGGAGGTTGCCAAAGCCGAACTCCTTCCCGATACGATCGTCCAGTTCTGGTGGAATCGAGTCTGGGCCCGCAAAGGCGCTGAGCAGGGCCGCAAATTCATCATGTCCCCCGCCGCCAACGCTTACCTTGATAATAAGTACAATGAGGCCACGGCCCTCGGCATGGATTGGACCAACAAGTATATCGAGATCCAGGATGCCTATCAATGGGACCCATCCACCGTCCTGGAGGGTGTCCCTGAATCCTCCGTCCTGGGTATCGAAGCGCCCTTGTGGACCGAAACCATCGCCACAACCAACGATCTGGATTACATGATCTTTCCCCGTCTGCCCGGCTACGCTGAGATCGGCTGGTCCCGCCTGAAAAGCAGGAACTGGTCCGATTACCGTCTCCGCCTGGCCGCGCACGGGCCCCGTCTAGCCGCCATGGGCATCAAATTCTATCTTTCCCCACAGATCTCCTGGGAGTAGCATGAAAATATTCGTTCCGGGTCGCATCTGCCTGGTCGGCGAGCATTCCGATTGGGCCGGGGGTTATCGTCGCATCAACGCTCAGATCGAGAAAGGCTACACCCTCATCACCGGCACCGACCAGGGCATCTATGCCGAAGTTTCGCCGCATCCCACCTCCCTGGTGCTCAGCTCCACCACGCCCGACGGCCGGCGGATCGGCCCTTACGAGATCCCCATGGAATTAAAAGCCCTGCTCGAAGAGGCTCAGGGCGGCGGCTATTGGAGTTACATCGCCGGAGTGGCCTACCAGGTGCTGACCAATTACCATGTGCGCGGGCTGGTGATAGATAATTACAAGACCGACCTGCCCATTAAGAAAGGTCTCTCCTCCAGCGCGGCTATCTGTGTCATGGCCGCCCGCGCCTTTAACCGCGTCTACGACCTCAAGATGACCACCCGCGGCGAGATGGAACTGGCCTACCTGGGCGAGATCACTACTCCTTCCCGCTGCGGCCGCATGGACCAGGGCTGCGCCTTCGGCAATCGTCCGGTGCTGATGACTTTCGACGGCGATCGCCTGGAAACGACCGAGTTGCAGGTCAACCAGCCGCTGTATTTCGTCATTGTTGACCTGCAAGCCCAAAAAGACACCATGGAGATCCTCAACCGGCTTAACCGCTGCTTCCCCTTTGCCGAAAACGAGGTGGAGCGCGGCGTGCAGGAACTGCTCGGGCCGATCAATAAGCGTCTCGTCCATCAGGCCATCGAAGCCCTGCGCGATTCTGACCCAGGTCAATTGGGCCGCCTGATGACCGAAGCCCAGGTTTTTTTCGACCGTTACGCCGCTCCCGCCGCCCCCGAAGAACTGACCTCGCCGGTGCTCCACCGCGTCCTGGAATATGAGCCGCTTAAGCCGTATATCCTGGGCGGCAAGGGCGTGGGTTCGCAGGGGGATGGCACCGCCCAGTTCATTTGTCGCACCGGAACCGACCAGCAGGCGGTCATCCAGATCCTGGAACGCGACCTGGGCCTGCCCGCCCTGAAGATGACCATCACTCCCCAGCAAAAGGTCCGCAAGGCGGTCATCCCCGCCGCCGGCTTCGGCACGCGCCTCTTCCCCGCCACCAAAGCCACCAAAAAGGAATTGTTCCCCATCATCGACAAGGATGGCATCGCCAAACCGGCCATCCTCATCATCGTCGAGGAAGCCCTCGAAGCCGGCATTGAAGAGGTCATCATCATCGTCCAGAAAGACGACCTGGAAGATTTCCGTTCCTTGTTCAACGAGCAGATTTCCATTGAAAACTACAATAAGCTGCCGCCTCAGTTCCAGGAATATTCCCGCCGCCTGCTGGAGATCGGCCGTCACGTCACCTTCGCCGTTCAGACGGCCCAGGAGGGTTTCGGTCACGCCGTTTACTGCGCCCGTGAAGCCGTGGGCGATGAGCCCTTCCTGCTGATGCTGGGTGACCATATTTACCGCTCCGACAGCGATGCCTCCTGCGCCCGCCAGCTCCTGGAGGCCTACCAGCGCCACGGTCAAAGCCTGGTGGGAGTCCGCCGCACGCCCGAAGCCCAGATCGGCAGTTTCGGCACTGTCACCGGCGTCTGGCTGGAGGGCGAAAGCCTGCTCAATGTCACCGAGTTCGCCGAAAAACCCACTCCTGACTACGCCCGCACCAATCTGCGCGTGCCCGGCCTGCCCGAAGGGGAATATCTCACCCTCTTCGGGCAGTACATCGTCAAGCCAAAGCTGTTCGATTACCTCAAAGAACACATCGAGAACAACGTTCGCGAGCACGGCGAGTTCCAGCTCACCTCCACCCTCGACCGTCTGCGCCAGGAGGACGGTTTCATGGGCCTGGTCATCGACGGCAAGCGCTACGATATCGGCCGCCCGGATGAATACCTGGAGACGTTGCAGGCGTTCAGGCACTAGGCTGGAAATTACGCGCGCACTTTCCACCATTCGACGCGGTTCGAATAGATGAACTCCGAGGCACGCGGTCTAGCCCGGACAGCTTTTCCTGTGTAGGGAAGATTGGAGATTACTATGGGCATGTTCTCTCACAGTTATGTAATCGCAGACACTAACATCGAAGATTTACTTAATTATTATCGCACTGAGGGAACTCAAGCCTATATCTATCCAGCTGAACATAATGCTTTTAATATCTGCGACGATAACGATGACGAACCAGATCTTGAATTACTCCTGGAACTTACTGGAAAACTTCACACGGTAGCTTTTTTGGGTCAGGTTTTCGACAGCAGCGTTTTTGCCGGCACAATTTTTAATTCCGGCGAAGCCATAGATGAGTATATTGACTATCACGATCTGTTGGAAGGTTTAGCTTCGGGAAGCTCAATTTTAAATCTACATCGGCTCATAACGGTAGAGCAACGTGCGGCGGAATGGACAAATTTATTCCACGCTCCTCAACAAGAGAAGGCTCTCAGAGACATATTTAATCGACGCGCCGATTTCTTTTTTTCCGAAGATTTCCATATATCCCTTCTACAAACTTTATTATTACCAGATGCCATGATAGGGCAAGAGTTCACCCAAATAGAACGGGCCTACAACACTTACCCTGAGACGCGAAAAGTTTTGCGATATACACATGAAGTGAAATAACCGTCCCGCAGGTTCGAACAAATCAATCTGGTTTACTAATCAAACCTGAGGGACGCTTCTTGGAAAGGTCACATCAACAATAGTACAATAAATCGCATAGCATATTGAAAAGTCGAGCATTGAAAAATGTCGGACGAACAAGAACTGCAAAAACAAGAATGATAAGGCTTGCTAGGCGATCTTCTCGACCGGCAGCGCCCGATTGTGGTTCGAGTTCTTTCCGTCTCGAACAAGGAAGAGTAACGGGGCTACGAACCAAAGTAGTCGGTGGAGTAAACCGCCCAACACCATAAACGTATATTGATAAAAAAGAAAATGGAATTGATAGACAGCCAAATCCTAAACCAAGTCAGCCAGGCATTACTCACAATGCAGCGCTATTCCTGGGAACAGGGGCTGGCGGCGCAGGCGTTCCTGGAAATGGGTGAAACTGGCATGGCTGTCCTGCTGGCGCGTGAGGCGGCTCACAGGCAAAGAGCTGACGGCCGGCTGGCCTGCCTGCACGACCATGAAGGTGTCACCGATCCCGCTGCGAATGGGGAGGCATTATTGCTGGCTGCACGGATTACGAAAGAACCGGCCCTGCAAACCGCCGCAGAGGCCATGCTGAATTACTTAATGACGGCCGCCCCGCGGGCTGCAGATGGAACCCTTTTTCATATTACCGATGCCAATGAGGTGTGGGTGGATTCCCTGTATATGGCGCCTTCATTCCTGGCAGCTGCCGGTCAATGCAAGGAAGCCCTCCGGCAAATCCAGGGAATTAAAGCCCGCCTTTGGAATCCGAAGAAAAAGTGTTATGCGCATATTTGGGATGAAGACCGCCAGGAATTAAAACGGGCCGCTTTTTGGGGCGTTGGGAATGGATGGGCCGCCGCGGGCATCACCCGGGTGATAGGGACCTTGCCTGAAGCATTCAACGAGGAGAAACAGGAGCTGACCATACACTTGAGGGAACTCCTGGATGGGTGTCTGGCCCAACAGCGTCCGGATGGATTGTTCCATAATGTCCTGGACGACCCTGGCACATTTATAGAAACCAATTTAGCCCAAATGCTGGCCTATTCGATCTACCGGGGACTATCCGGCGGCTGGTTGCCTTCAATTTACAGGGAAAAAGCGGATAAAATGCGCTCAGCCGTGCACCTAAAAGTGGATGCCTCTGGTTACGTGCAGGGAGTTTGTGGAGCCCCTACATTTGATCGAGCGGGTACGGCTCCGGAAGGACAGGCCTTCTTCCTGCTCATGGAAGCAGCCTGGAAAGAAAGTCAATAAAAACGCCTGACAAAACGTATAATAGCCCGTTGGGCCGCCTCAAGAAATAGTTCTGGCTTAGCATTCTGGAGAGAAATAGAGATGCCTTATACGTTCGCTGAATTAACACCGGACCGGCAGCTTCAAGCCGGTGGCAAAGGCAGGACTCTGGCGAGGTTATACCAGCATGGTTATCCTGTGCCGGATGGGTTGATCATTTTGCCGCTGGAATTTGAGAACGATGAACTCAAGCCGGAAGCGTGGGCGCAAGTCCGCAATTGTTTGGCGCAGTGGCGTCATGGCCGGGCAGAGACTGCCTTTGCCGTGCGCTCATCCGCCTCGGTCGAGGATTCGGCGCAAGCTTCGTTCGCCGGTGAATTCGAGACCGTCTTGGATATGCGAAAGGATGAAGAGGTCCTTCAGGCGATCTACACCGTTCGGCATTCGCGCAGCAGCACCCGCGCCCGGGCGTACGGCCAGGCGCAAGGGCTGGCGGGAGGACACGAGATGGCGGTGGTGGTTCAGCAGCAGGTGCCTGCGGAACTTTCCGGCGTGCTGTTCACTGCAGATCCCCTGACGGGTGACCTGATGCAGATGACCGGCAATTTTGTACACGGCGTGGGCGAAAAGTTGGTCTCCGGCCAGGCCAACCCGCGAACATTCGTCTTCGACCGCCGCAACGGAAAATACACCGGCCCGACAGACCTGTGCCCGTACGCCAAAAGACTCTACCGGCTGGCCGCGCGGCTGGATAAAGAGATGGGCGCTTCTCAGGATATTGAATGGGCCATCGCCCGGGGTAAAGTGTATATTCTCCAGGCGCGCCCTGTCACCACCATGCGTGAATTCAATCCGGTCACCGGTGAATTGAACTCATCTTTGACTGGCAGTTTTTTGTGGTCCAACGGCAATGCCGCCGAGATCCAGCCGGAAGTGATGACCTTGCTGACCTGGTCGGTGGGCAAGCTGTGGGGCAAGGGTTATGGCACCTGGTGGAGCCGTTATCCGATGAGCGGGAATATCGGCGGGCGCAATTACTTTAACATCAGTATCCAGGTTGCCCCATTTGCGGGCATACCGGGCCTGGGCTTGCAGGGCGCAATGCGTTTTGTGGGCGATTGGTGGGGTCGTATTCCCCCCGGCGTGACTGTGCCGCTGGCGCCTTTTTCACCTGCAGAAGTATTAAAGATCATCCTGATGTTTTTGGCTAGTCCGCGCCGCCTGGCGGGGCAACAGGCGCACATACCCGGGTTCGTCAGCGATACGCCGGCCTGGTGCCGGACCCTACGCGAGCGCATCCGGGGAGTGGCTGACGGGTCGGCCCTGGCGGATTTGTGGCGGGCAGAACTTGAGCCGTATTATTGTTTCGGCACAGCTATGGCCAGCGCCGCCAACTCCAGGAATCAAATCCTGTTGCATGCGCAACTGCGCAAGCTGGTGAGCGCTGACGACGCCAACGCCCTGCTTTCCAACCTGGGTGGCAAAGACTATCTGCCAAGTCTGGGACCGGTCGTGAATCTGGCTCGGGTGGCCCGCGGCGAATTGAGCCGCGCGGCTTATTTGGAGCAGTACGGTCACCGCGGGCCGCACGAGTTTGAATTGGCGCGGCCGCAGCCGGTGGACGATCCTGCCTGGCTGGAACAGCAGCTGGCCGATTTTGCCATCTACCCCTTTGATGCGGAAGCCCAGCTCGAAAAGCAGCGCCTCAATTTTAATGCCGCCTGGCAAAGGTTCTGCGCCCGTTATCCCGCTAAAGTGAAACGGATGCAGGCCCGGTTGGCTGAGACTGCCCGCCTGGCTCGCCAGCGTGAAGCCGCCCGTTCGGAACTGACCCGGGTGATGGGGATATTGCGCCTCTTTGCCTTGCGCGCCGGGGAACTCACCGGCCTGGGCGAGAATGTGTTTTATCTGACAATCGATGAACTGCTGGCGGTCCTCGGCGGCGAACAATCGGCCTGTGCCTATATCGACGCGCGCAAAGGTACTTATGCCCGCTATCGGGCATTGCCGCCTTATCCGCCCGTAATTAGTGGTCGCTTTGATCCGTTCCAATGGGCGGCTGACCCCCACCGGCGCGGGGATGTTTTCGATGCGCACACTCCAGGTCCGTCGACGGTTGCCAATAGCTTCACCGGGTTTGCGGGTGCGGCCGGCGTGGTGGAAGGGCTGGTGCGCCGGATCGACCAGATGGAAGATGGCCATCTGCTTCAACCGGGAGAAATACTGGTGACCGTGACCACCAATGTCGGCTGGACTCCCCTCTTTCCACGGGCAGCCGCCATTGTGACCGATGTAGGCGCGCCGCTTTCCCATGCCGCCATTGTGGCCCGTGAATTGGGCATTCCTGCGGTGGTCGGCTGCAATGACGCCACCATGCGCCTGCAGACCGGTGACTTGGTGCGCGTCAACGGCGGCCAGGGCACGGTTGAAATTCTGAAATCGCAGGAGCGTTGACCGCCTGATGAACAGCCGCCATGCCTGAACCTTCATCCACCGAAAAGCTGACCACCTGGGCTGCTGGCAGCGAGAGCCGCCTGGTTCAGTTTATTCGTACCACGCTGGGGCCCCTGTGCCTCATTCTCTCCACTCCACCCGCCGCCATCATCTTCTGGATCGTCTGCACCTTCGAGCCGTTCAACGGCAGCCTCTCGCCGCTGCTCACTGCCGCCGGCTGGCGTGCCGTTGCCGCCCATTGGCCCTGGCCGAGCCTGAGCGCCGCCGCCATTGTGCTCGTCTTCGTCGTGGTCCAGGTGATCCTGCTCCAATGGCTCCCCGGCAGGGTTTTCGAAGGTCCCTTCACACCCGCCGGAGACCGCCCCCGTTACAAGCTCAATGGAGTCTCCGCCTGGTTCGTCACCCACGCTCTTTTCCTGGGCTGCTCCTATGGCCTCCACCTCTTCAACGCCGGCATCGTCTGGGATCATTTCGGCGAGATCCTCGCCACGCTCGTCCTCTTCGCATTGATCTTCTGCCTCTTCCTTTATTTCAAGGGCCGCTATTGGCCCACTTCCGAGGATCGCAGTCTCTCCGGCAACTTCATCTGGGACTACTACTGGGGCGTCGAGCTGCATCCCACCCTCTTTGGCGTCAACCTGAAGCAGCTCATCAATTGCCGCTTCAGCATGATGGGCTGGAGCCTGATCGTCTGCTCCTTCGCCGCCAAACAGGCTGAGCTGGATCCCGCCGGGCAACTCAGCAACTCGATGCTGGTATCCGCCGCGCTCACGTTCATTTACCTGTTCAGGTTCTTCTGGTGGGAAAGCGGCTACTTCACCTCGCTCGACATCATGCACGACCGTTTCGGCTACTATATCTGCTGGGGCGTCATGGCCTGGGTCCCGGCGGTCTATCCGCTCACCGCCCAGTACCTCGTGCTGCGCCCGCACGACCTGCCCTGGCCGCTCGCGGCGGCCATTTTCCTGCTCGGGGTCAGCGCGATCTACATCAACTACGCCGCCGACGCCCAGCGCCAGCGGGTGCGGACCACGAACGGACACACGACCGTGTGGGGCCGTCCGCCCGCTCTGATCCGCGCCCCCTACGGCACTGCCGACGGCACCCAGCACGAAAGCCTTCTCCTCGCCTCCGGCTGGTGGGGCGTGGCGCGCCACTTCCACTACGTGCCCGAGATCATCCTCGCCCTCGCCTGGAGCCTGCCTGCCGGATTCACGCACTTCGTGCCCTATTTTTACGTTGTCTACCTGGCCATCCTGTTGACGGACCGCGCCACCCGCGACGATCGGCGCTGTCACAGGAAGTACGGCGTCTCATGGGAGGAGTACTGCCGGCGTGTGCCCTGGAAGATCCTCCCCGGCGTCTATTGAGCCCGCCTTGAAGCTGAAAAATCAGTTGATCCATGGGCACCATGCGGCTTATTTGGATGTGGAAAGTTGAGGGTTGAAAGAAATGTCGGACGAACAGGAAATCAGAAGACAAAAATTGTACGGCCTGTTAGGCGATCTTCCCGACCGGCAGCGACCAATATCGTGCCAGGTTATATCTGTCTCAAAACAAAAAGCCTATACCTTGGAATATCTGCTTCTGGACCTGAACGGGGTTGAGAGCGTCCCTGCCTACTTCACCAGGCCACTGACGGATGGACCAATCCCTTGTGTGCTCTACAACCATGCCCACGGAGGCGACTACGATCTGGGCAAGGATGAATTGATTCGGGGTCGCGCCATTCTCCAGGAACCTCCTTATGCGCAGACATTCGCGGAGCGAGGAATTGCCTCATTATGTATCGATACCTGGCTGTTCGGGGAGCGGCACGGGCGAAGGGAAAGCGAAGTATTCAAGCAAATGCTCTGGCAGGGGCAGGTTCTCTGGGGCATGATGGTCTATGATAGTTTACGTGCCGTGGATTATCTATGCTCGCGGGAGGATATTGATGCCACCAGCATAGGAACCCTGGGATTATCCATGGGCAGCACCATGGCCTGGTGGCTGGCCGCCCTTGACCTGCGTATCAAGGTTTGCGTGGATCTATGCTGTTTGACGGATTTTGAAGCCTTGATTGAGGCCCGCGGCTTGGACGGGCATGGGATTTACTATTACGTCCCTTCCCTGTTGAAACATTTTACGACCGCGCAGATCAATGCCCTTATTGCGCCACGGCCTCACTTGAGCCTGGCGGGGAACCTTGACCCCCTCACGCCTCCGGCTGGCCTGGATCGAATTGACCGGGAACTGAAATTGGTCTATGAAAAACTTGGGCATGCCAATGCCTGGGAGTTACAGCGGTTCAATACCGGCCATAATGAAACGCCCGAAATGCGAGCGGCAGCTCTGGCGTTTTTGGCCAGGTGGCTGTAAGGCTTGAAACCCGGGGTTGCCCAGTCCCGGCCAGGCAGCAGGGGCAGTTTACCTGAATTTCACTTATAGTTGAGCCGCGTTGCCAGCGTGCTGCCCCACCTGCGTTGGGCCAAATAGTGTCAATTCGGTCAGGATCAAATATAATCCTCCCATGATAAGGAACAAGTGATGATAGCCCCCCCCAATAACCTCTCCACCGTCGTCGGTTTCGTTGCCTCCGTTATCTCCGTGCTACTCGGCTGCATCTACCTGGCGGCCATCCTGACGAGCTTCCTCAAAGCCGGTCTGACCTTCCCTCCCTCCGAGCCGGTGCAGCTTGCCGGCGCGATCGTGTCCATCGGCATCGGTGTCGATCTGGTGGTCTTGATGGTTGCCCTTCAGCACCATATTCCTGAAGGC
Organism: uncultured Chloroflexia bacterium; assembly: GCA_963831885.1. Taxonomy (GTDB): domain Bacteria; phylum Chloroflexota; class Anaerolineae; order Anaerolineales; family Villigracilaceae; genus UBA877. The sequence goes on from CAWHSJ010000012.1 coordinate 946,335, forward strand.
AGGCAAATATTGGCAGAAATTGCGGTCATTTTCACGGCATTGCTTTGTGTCAGCACCAGCATCAATCGTTTTGTACAGCTTTCCATTCTTCCCCGCTACCGCTCTTCCGAAAATCCGGAAATCCTCGCAGCTTATCCACCCCTACGGTCCGAAGTCGATCATGTTCGCCATCGAAAGCCTGGGATGGGGCTTATTCTTTGGGTTGGGTGCCCTCTTTGCAGGGCTGGCCATCCCGGGCAGTGGCATGGAGTTTTGGATCAGTGGATTATTGATCATCGCTGGCGGGCTGAGTTTGCTGTACGCCGTGGGAGTTATCCTCCGGCAGCCCATCTTGAGCCTGCTTGGATTTCCAGCCTGGAGCGTTTTACTTCCGGCTGCTTCCGTCTTGCTGGCGATCCGGTTTTGGATTATGTTATGAACCTGAGCGGCACCGCCTGGGGTATTCAGCCATGAGGAGAAATGATGGACAAGATCCCTGATACACATAAAGACCTGCTGAACGCAGATACTGCCATCCTGGCAACCATCGGAAAAAACGGTTTTCCCCAGGTGACTGCGTTATGGTTCTTGTACGACGATGACGGGATGGTCAGGATATCCCTGAATAACACCCGCCACAAGGTGGAGAACCTGCAGGCGCATCCTGAATGCACCTTCTTCATCATCGACCGGGCCAACCCGGGTCGGACGCTGGAAATCCGCTCGCGGGCGGAGCTGAAGCCGGATCCGGATTATGCCTTCGCGGATAAATTAGGCAAAAAATACGGGGGGATCGATCTGCGAAAAATCGACCAGCCGGGGCAATCCCGCCTGGTGGTAACGCTAAAGCCGCTAAAGGTCAACGTGCATACATAAAACTGGTCACATGGCCAAGTCACTCCATGGGTCGGAAACACTATAATGAGAGAAACTGCACCTCATGGAGAGAACCGTGAAACCCATTAAACTGATCCTTGCCATCATGCTTTTAATCCTGGCCTCCTGCGCCAAACCCGCAGAACCACGCCCACCGCCATGCCTCCGCACCTCGATCCCAACATCCGCCCCAACTGCCGCCCCAACGGTAGCTCCTACCGTGGCTCCCGCTGTAACCCTCACCTATGAAGATAATGCCCAGGTGGAATTGGTCACACCTTCCGGCCGTCACATCTACATCGACGTGGCCAATCCCCGCAGCCTGACCAGGGAACCCTCCGCAGATGACGTCCTGTTGACCACCCATTTGCATAGTGATCATTACTATCCTGCCTTCCAGGAAGCATTCCCCGGTCAGCAGCTCTTCACCAGCGTAGGCAAGATCGAGTTCCCGGATGTTGTCATCACCGGCATTGCCTCGGCTCACAACTCGAGTGACCCCATCCAGGCCGAAAAAGCCACCGATTACATCTACATCATTGACATAGCCGGCTTGCGCATCGCCCACTTCGGTGACATTGGCCAGGACGCCCTGACAGATGCCCAGCTGGCCGCTCTCGGCACCGTGGACCTGGCCATTACCCAATTTGCAAACAGCTTCAGCAGCATGAACGCCGCCAACCTGAAAGGCTTCAACCTGATGGACCAGGTCAAGCCCCGCCTGATCATCCCTACCCATTCGGATCAAGCCACCATCAAGATCGCCTCGGAACGCTGGAAAGGTTATTACTCCGAATCCCGCACGGTCACGCTTTCAGCCGCCTCTCTTCCCTCCGACCGGAGCATTCTCGTCCTCGGCAATCTGTCCATCGCCTATGGCGCTCTCTTCAAACTGGAACCCTGGAAATGATCTAACCGGAGTGCAGGCTTAAGCCTGCGTTCCAGGAAATTCAACCCTGATAAGGAGATATCGTGGAAAATCCAACTCATACCGCCCTGCTCGTGATCGATGTTCAAAAAAGCCTCTTCGAGAAAAGTAACCCCGTCTATAAAGCCGATCAACTCCTCGACAATATTCTTTCATTGGTCGCGAAAGCCCATGCCGCCGGGGTGCCTGTTTTCTACATCCAGCATTGCGATCAAAGGGATCTCGCCAGGGATACCGCCGGCTGGCAGTTGCATCCCCGCCTGCAGCCCGTGAAGAAGGATATCCATCTCTTCAAAGAAAAAAGCAACTCCTTCGAAGGCACGGACCTGGATGAAAAATTGAAATCCCTGGGCGTTACCTCTGTGGTTGTCACTGGCCTGGTCACCCATGGATGCGTCAAGAACGGTTGCCTGGGTGCAAAAGAATTGGGATATAAAGTCACATTGGCCGAGGATGCCCACAGTAATTTCAGCGCCAAAGCCGGCCAAATGATCGAGGAATGGAACGAAAAATTACGCCTTGAGAAAATTGAGCTGAAGCCAGCCGCAGCAATCTCATTCAATTGATTGCGCTGCTATCGATCACCGCTTTTAAAAAATCCCCGCCACGGTAATGTGGCGGGGATTATTAATGGTTGGATCATCCAAAAGTGTTCACCGGCTATTTCATCATATTTGCCGATTTCCCCTCGGTCTTGCCAATATACTTCTCCGGGTTTTTATCGAAATCCTTCATGCAGCCGGCTGAACAGAAATAATACGTCTTGCCTCTGTATTCTGATTTTCTGGCTGTTTTCGGGTCCACCATCATTCCACAAACAGGATCTTTTTCCATTTTTTCTACCTTTCAAATGAGATGAATTACTGGAATTTTTCGTCGACGTTTTTTACATCGCTTCCGCGTGATAGCCGTGGGTCTTCACGGCCGCGATGATCTGGGCATCGCTGACCAGATTCTCATCAAACTCCACCACCATCTGGCCCTTCTGGTAGCTCGCAGATACTTTCTTGATCCCCGGCAGGTCATCTTCGATGCTTTCCACTTCCATGGGACAATTGGAGCAGTGCATCCCCTCGACACGAAATGTTTTCTTCACCATAGAATCCTTTCCGGCAGGACTGTTCGTCTGCCTGCTACTGTGCAAAAATGATTTCGCCGGTATACATGCCCATCGAGCATGAAAAACGCATCACCGTTCCGGCCGCCTGCGCGGGGATATTGACCGGCACCGTCCCGGTCTGGGGCAGCAGCGTCTCAAAGCCGATCGCCGCGATGACCAGGTCACGCGCACAGGAAAAAGTATTATTGGTCACAACATTCAGCAGGATGGGCTCCCCCGCTTTCGCATACAGCCTCTTCGGGGAATAACCTCCATTGGAGGCAGTCAATGTGATCGTACTGCCGGGAGGTTGTTCGGAAACCTGGCTGGAGGCTGGCGGTGAAAAAAGCGTCTCGGTCAAATTCTGGAATGAGAGGGGCGACCCGACCAGGGTGAGGCCGTTATTCACCGAGACCAATCCCAGGACCAATAACACGATCGCCACGAAACGCATGAATAGACCTTCAAGCCGGGCTCCCACCTGGGTGGTCAGGTATGCCACGATGAAAAAGACCGGACTCGTCCCCAGGATGAAGGCAAACATCAGTGCCGCGCCCTGCAGCGGGCTGCCTGTTGCCAGGGCTACTGCCATCATGGCCTGCGTCACGCCGCATGGGATAAGTACGGTCAACGCCCCCAGGAAGAGCGGCGTGGCCACCTCGGTCCCGTTTTTGGCAGTCCTGCGGATATAACGGGTGATGAATTTGGGCGGCTCGATGACGAAGTAGCGAAAAATCGGATGGATGTTGAACATCCGCAGGGCATTTCCGACCATGAAAATACCGATGAGGATCAACAGGATGGCCCGAATGGTCGCATTGAGCGTCAGGACCGAGCCAAGCATCCCCAGCAACAAGCCCAGCAGTGTGTAAGCCGCCAATTTCGATGCCAGGAAGAGTGCAATCGGCAGGGCAGTCTGCGGCCTGGGTTTCTGGCTGCTGGCTTTTGCCCCATGCCGTCTCCGTCCCACCTGCGACTGGTCGAGCATATCCTTTTCCAACTGGTGTCCCAGCGAACTCGCCAGCAGGCCGCCTTGAACGGCCAGGCAGCTTAAACCGCCTGTGGTTAGTCCGGTGACGAATGCAACGATGAGCTGATTCATATTCCCTTTACCCTATTGAAGCCGGATTCTACGCAGCCGCAGGCTGTTGCTTACCACGAACACGCTGCTGAAAGCCATCGCTCCAGCCGCCAGCATCGGGTTCAGGAAACCCATGGCCGCGGCCGGAATCAGGATCACATTGTAGAAAAACGCCCAGAAGAGGTTTTGTTTGATCGTGCCCAGCGTCTTGCGCGACAGGCTGATCGCCCGCGCGACTCCCTGCAGGTCTCCGCTGATGAGGGTGATCGGTGCGGCTGCCATGGCCACATCCGTGCCGGTCCCGATGGCCAGGCCTACATCTGCTTGCGCCAGGGCGGGTGCATCGTTGATTCCATCGCCAACCATCGCCACCACTGACTTGTCCACCTGTAATCTCTTGACTTCTTCTTTCTTCCCTTCCGGGAGGACATCTGCCAGCACGATATCAACCCCCACTTGTTTAGCGATGGCATCAGCGGTCTTACGGTTATCGCCGGTGATCATGGCTACTTTCAAACCCATTCGGTGCAGTTCTGCAATGGCTTCCTTTGAACCATCTTTTATGGTGTCGGCCACCGCAATCACACCCCGCACATAGCCATCCACAGAAACCAGCATGGCCGTTTTGGCCTCGGCCTGAAAATGCTCCACTTCGGATTTCAGTCCATTCAGCCGGTAGTTGTGGGTATCCATCATACGCAGGTTACCCACTGCCACCGCATGCCCTTCCACCACCGCTTCCACGCCTGCCCCCGGTTCGGTCTTGAAACCGCTCATTTCGGAGAGCGGCAGGCTGCGTTTTGTAGCTTCTGCCCAAATGGCCTCGCCGAGAGGATGTTCCGAACCTTTCTCCACCGACGCAGCCAGCTTTAGTAACTCGCTTTCGGTCCACTGGCCGTTGACCATCGTCTTGATATCCGTTACAGCCGGCTGCCCCTTCGTAATGGTGCCGGTCTTATCCAGCACCACCACCGAGACCTTGCCGGCTCTTTCCAGGGCTTCGCTGGTACGAAAGAGGATCCCCTGCTGGGCTCCTTTTCCGGTGCCCACCATGACGGCAGTGGGTGTGGCCAGTCCCATGGCGCACGGGCAGGCAATGACCAGCACCGCCACCATGTTGATCAGTGCCCGTGTGAAGGGAGTAATGTCCGCGGTCGCGGCCAAAGGCGCGATGGAATTACCCAGGAAATACCAGACCAAAAAAGTGCCCGCTGCCAGGGCAATCACGACCGGCACAAAAACTTCCGAAACCTGGTCTGCCAATTTCTGGATGGGCGCCTTGCTCCCCTGTGCTTCTTCGACCAGACGGATGATCTGCGCCAGGGCGGTTTCTTTGCCAACTTTGGTGGCCTCGAAATCGAGCACTCCCAGCTTGTTAAGCGTTGCCCCGATGACCTGGTCGCCTGGTCCTTTCTCGACCGGCAGCGATTTACCGGTTAACATCGATTCATCCACCGCCGAGCGTCCCTCCATGACTACGCCGTCCACCGGGATGGTCTCACCCGGCCGGACCAGTACGCGGTCCCCCACCAGTACTTCATCGATGGGCACTTCCATGTCCACACCGGCGCGGTGGATGCGGGCGATTTTGGCGCGCAGGCCCATCAGCTTCTTGATGGCTTCGCTGGTGCGGCCCTTGGCGCTTGCCTCTAGGAACTTTCCCAGCCGGATGAGCGTGATGATCACCGCCGCCGTTTCGAAATAGACATGGCCGGAAAGGACGCCCAGGGTGACGACCACCGAATAGAAATAGGCCACCGAGGAACCCATTGCGATCAAGACGTCCATGTTGGCCGAGCGGTTGCGCAGCGATTTAAAAGCGCCCACGTAATACTGCCAGCCGACGTAGAATTGCACCGGCGTGGCAACGGCCCACATCAGCCCGTTTACCCATGCTGCCGACGCCCATGCGCCGAACATACCCATGTCCCGGATCATCGAGAAGATGAACAGCGGGATGGTGAATGCCAGCCCGATGATCAGCAATCGGCGCTGGTCGGCGATCTCAGCCGCGCGCGCCTTCGCCTCGGCATCTTCCGCCTCTCCGCCCTGCTCTAATGCCTCAAACCCGGATTTGGCAACCACCGCGCGGATTTCCGCCTGGCTTATCACTGTCGGCACGTACTTCACCCGCGCCCGTCCGGTTGTCAGGCTGACGGAGGCTTCCAGCACGCCTTCCACCTTTACGAGGGCTTTTTCGAGACGGCGGGCATCATTATCATCCGCCAGGCGTTTAATTAGCAGGTCGGCTTCGCCGGTCGCCACCCCGTATCCGGCCCGTTCCACCCGCCCGACCAGGTCCGGCAGGGTGGCTGCGGTCGGGTCGAATGTCACCGTGGCTCTTTCGGAGGAAAGATTGACAATCGCAGTCTGGACGCCCGCTTGTTTCTTAAGGTTGCGCTCCACCGTGGCCACACAATTTGCACAGGTCATACCTGTAATGGGAAGAGTAAGCTGTTTGGTATCAGACATGATTCACCTATAAATACGCAAGGGCGCAGCCCCGCCACGCCCCTGCCTTCAGGATAAAGTACCGATATTTATGCTTCGACGGGATAATCGATTTCGGCTAACAATGCCTTGATCTGGTCCTCGTTGGCCGGAGCATCGAACGCGATCTCCACCATTTTCGTTGGCAGATCTGCTTTGACGTTCTGGACGCCTTGGATCTCCCCAACTTCGGTCTGGATGGTATGAACGCAATGAACGCAGGATATATTTGGTACCGAGTAGGTTACAGTTTTCATTTTTCTTCTCCTATGAATAGTTGATCGTTCGCAATCTGAATTTGCTAAATTTTTTATACTTACACTTTTGTCGCCGTCTCAAATACATCGGTGATTTCTTTCAGAACACGCTCACGCTCCGAAGCATTTTCTCCTCGGATGGCGGTTATGACACAGGAATTCAGGTGGCTCTCCAAAATGCCGGAGCTGACTTTATTCAAGGCCGCCTGTACTGCCTGGATCTGGCGGAGCACATCGATGCAGTAGGCATCCTCTTCCATCATGCGGATAACGCCGCCCAAATGCCCTTCGATGGTTTTTAATCGTTTTAATGTATCTTCGTTTTTCATCTTGGTACCTTCCTTTTTATACCCCACCCCCCTGGGGGGGGATATGTTCAACATTGTACACCTCGCACATCCCGTTTGTCAAGCGGGTACCATTTTTCCTGCACACTGACTAACATTCGGACAGGAGCTCGCGTCTGAACATGGGGGGTAAATACATTGACCAGGTAGAACAAGTGTGCTATTATCCTCCCGTCGTTTCACCAGTGGAACCTGGCGCTTTTCAAAAAAGGAGCTTCTATGGACGATATGTTCACGCGTGCCGAGACTTTCATCTGGCGCAACGCCCGCCTCTTGGAGCGTCGCCTCTTTGCCTATCATTTTAAAGATGGACCTCGTGAGGCGGTGTTGGCTGCCATCCTGGCCTACCAAAACCCGGACGGCGGGTTTGGCAACGCTCTCGAACCCGACATCCGCTCCCCAGACAGCCAGCCGGTGCCGGTTCAACTTGCCCTTGATTTCCTGGACAGAGTGGGCCTTATGCAGGAAATCGTGCAGCCGACCTGCGATTATTTAACGACGATAACCACCAACGAGGGCGGCGTCCCCTGGCTGCTGCCTTCGGCGCTCGCATATCCACGGGCACCGTGGTGGACCGCCAACGACTCGCCCTCCGCATCTCTAAATCCAACCGCCTCGATTGCCGCACTCTTGTACAAAAATCACGTCCACCATCCCTGGCTGGAAGGCGCCACTGCGTATTGCTGGAAAAATATTACGGGCCTTCAACCAACTGACATGCATGAGATGGGCGTAGTTTTAGATTTCCTGTATCAAGTACCGGATCGACAGCGGGCGGAACAGGAGCTGGCTCGATTGACCGGACATTTGTTTTCATCAGGAATGGTTGCCGATGCGGATGCTTCGAGTTATGTCCGCAAAGCTCTCGACTGGGCGCCTACGCCGCAACATCCACTCCGCAAGTATTTTCGGGAGGAGCAAGTACAAGCACACCTGGACTCGATCATGGCAAACCAGCAGGAAGATGGTGGGTGGCCGATCACGTGGGAAGCGCTCAGCCCGGGCTGCGAGCTGGAATGGCGCGGTTGGGTGACCCTCAGCACATTGTTAACCCTGCATGCAAATGGCCGGCTAACACAGTGATGCCTGGTGCCAGAACCCCCCAACCTTAGCAGGGATTATTCGTTCCTCCTTTGTTCCTCAAACGAAAACGAAACCCTTTACCCGCAGGCTGTTCCATTTTTCGCGTGTCCATAATGAGGCGCCAATTTCAAGATCAAATCCCGGCAGGTTCATAATGTCCTGACCAGGTGTGGACATTCGACCTGTGCCCTTCGACCTTTTCTGCTTGTCATTTCAAGGCAGGACGATTATAATCATGCGGCTTCCGGCACAGGCCGGTCCAAATCTCAATAGAGCGAAGGTAACCCTCCTGCAAGAAGGGTGAGAGGCGCTCGAGGAAGGTAAATCATGGAGAAAGTCGTTTTGAAAGCTGCCCCTCGTACGGCCACCGGCCGGCAAGTGCGTGCCTTGCGCCGCACCGGGCAACTCCCCGGTGTCATCTACGGACACAATGTGGAACCGCTTATCATTTCCCTGGACGCGCGTGATGCAACCAAGCTGCTTTCACGGTTATCCTCCTCCACCCTGGTCACGATCGACGTGGATGGCAAGGAATATCCGTCTCTGGTGCGCGAGAAACAAATGAACTATATCAAGCGCAACTTGATCCACGTGGATTTCCAGGTGGTTTCATTGACCGAGAAAATCCGCGCCAATGTGGCGATTATCCTCACCGGCAACTCCCCTGCCGTCAAGGATTTCAATGCCATGCTCATCAATGGTCTGACCGAACTCGAAGTCGAGGCATTCCCCCAGGACCTGCCGGAGAGCGTTACGGTGGATATTTCTTCCCTCGTAAAAATTGGCGATGGCATCCATGTACGCGATATTACCTTATCAGATAAGGTGGCCATTCAGGACTTACCGGATGAAATGGTCGTTCTCGCAACCGCTCCTGCCAAGGAAGAGGTGGAAGAGGTGGTCACTCCTGAGGCGGTCGTCGTCGAAGGCGAAGCCGAGCCAGAGGTGATCGAGAAGGGTAAGAAAGAAGAAGGGGAAGAAGAAGAGAAGGAGAAGGAGAAGAAGTAATCTCCTCGGTGATAAATATAAGAGAGGCGAACCGGTCGGTTCGCCTCTTTGTTTTTTATCGACTATCATTTCTTCGATAAGTTATAGGAAACCCAGCACATTCAAAAAATTCTGGGTGATCCTGGCGCTGGCCCCCCACAGAATTTCACCATCATACGGGTGATAGATGATCACCGGGAATGAACGTGGTAGGCCATCGACAGTGAAGGGTCGCTCATCCCAGTTGTTCCGGTCTGCCAGCCAGGTGATCGGGATGACAAAAACGCGTACCACCTCCGCCGGTTCGAGCTTGTACTCGAAAGGCCACTTCATCACTCCGATGACCGGCATGATCCTGAAACCGGTGACCGTTGCGACATCATTCATCCGTCCGAGAATGCGAATATCACCTCGCCTAAGCCCAATCTCTTCTTCGGCTTCTCGCAGAGCTGTCTCTTCAGGGGTTGTTTCATGAACCTCGCAGCCACCGCCAGGAAAAGAGACCTGTCCTTTGTGATATTCCACCGTCTCCGTCCGGCGGGTAAAGACCAGCTGCCACTCCTCTTTCCACCAGACGAGCGCGAGTAGAACAGCCGCACACTTCAAAGGCATGCCGTCCTGTACTTCCACATATCCGTCCGTGGTTGCCTTCATTTCCGGGTGATAGGCTTTCTGTAAACGTCCCTTGATAAAGGCTTCTGTAAGTTCAGCCGGCATAATAATCTTTTATGGGTGCTCTGCCCGCACCGAGCTGCCGCAATAAGGACATTCAGCGGTCACGTCATCCACCCACTCCACCTCATCCGAACGGATCGGGCCGCCGCAACCCGGGCAGTTGGTCGGGAGGACCGGCCTGCGTTTCTCCACTTCAGTAGCAGGCAAGCCTGCGAATCCGGCTGGCAGGGTCGACTTGAGATAAGCCTCGATTTCCCTGGCCTCGTCCGGCCGGCCGCGCCCCTTTAGTTCCGCCACAAACCGTCTCCCGGCGTTGGCCAGCATGTCAAACTGGCCGCGTCCCGCCAAAAGTGAAAGCCCTTGCCGCAGATGTGCCATTCCTGCCGGTACCTGCCCGGCCAGTATCCGGGCTTGCGCCGCCTGCAAGAAGAACCAGGGAGCTCGCCGGCCATCCCGGGCCAGCGCGCCGCCGGCAATTCGTTCATAGGTTTCTGCCGCGGCATCATATTCCCCGGCAGCCATCAAACGGTTGGCCTGCCGTAGAGCTGGATGTACCCTTCCAATTCTTCGGCGGCCCAGCGGTCGTCCAAAAGCCCTTCTGAACATAAGCTCTCCTTTTCATGGAAATCTAGCATGTGTTATTATAAATCAAGCTTTACTCATGGATGGCTATGTATGGAGAAAAACTTTATCACACCTCGTTATGATGGCGGTGGCTTCGCCGGTATCCCCGCCCATGTCACAGAAATCCTTGCATCCCATCAATATGATGCAGTCGTCCTTTTTTTGATTGATGGGTTTGGCTGGCGTTTCTTTGATAAATTCCAGGAAAGTCCTTTCTTGCAATTCGCGACGCGTGAGGGGTCTGTTACCAGGATCACTTCCCAATTCCCCTCCACCACGGCAGCCCATCTTACCACCTTGCATACCGGTTTACCGGTCGGCGAGCATGGGGTCTTCGAGTGGATTTATTATGAGCCTGACCTGGATGCAGTCATTGCTCCGCTCTTGTTTTCTTATGCAGGGACGTCTGAACGCGATACGCTCAAACCCGCCGGGGTAAAACCTCGCAGTCTTTTCCCTGCGTCTACCATTTACAAGCTCTTGAAAAAAAAGGGGGTTGTATCCACCATTTTCCAGCACCGGGAATATACTCCCTCCACTTACTCAAAGATGATTTTTTCCGGCGCCATTCCACGCGGTTATAGATCCCTTCCCGAAGCTTTAGTCACCCTTTCTCGGATGCTGGCCGAATCGAACCCACCGGCTTATTTTGTTCTCTATAATGACAAGATTGACGCTGTTGGCCATGAATACGGACCGGATGCTCCTCAGACTGAAGCTGAAATAATGATCTTCCTGATGACGATGGAGCAGATCTTTCTTAAAGCGTTGACCGGCATCCATAAGAAGATTCTCTTCCTGCTGACCGCGGACCATGGTCAAGTCGAGACTGATCCTCAAACAACAATTTTCATCAATCGAGAGCCGCGCTTTACCGGGTTCGACAAATTTCTTCGCCTCGACCGGCAGGGAAAGCCTATCGTACCGGCAGGTTCCCCGCGTGACTTTTTCCTGTATATTCGAGATGGGATGGTGGAGGAGGCGCAGGAATTCCTGACTTCCCGCCTGGAGGGCAAAGCCGAGGTCCGAAAAGTAATTGAACTGATGCAGCTGGGTTACTTTGGGCCGGTCATCTCTCCCATTTTCAAAGCCCGCGCGGGTGACCTGGTCATTCTTCCCTACCGCGGCGAATTTGTCTGGTGGTATGAAAAGAATAAGTTCGAGCAGAAGTTCCGCGGACATCACGGCGGCCTGACGAAACAAGAGATGGAAATCCCTTTATTGATGTGGGAAATGAAGTAAAATAGATTTATCACACTTTCACCGCCGCAATGCGGCGGTACCCTACCCAAGAGAGGAGTTTTTCCCCATGTTTCAAACCATTATCCTAGCCGGCAACCTCGGTCGCGACCCGGAGATGCGTTACACGCCCTCCGGCCAACCGGTCACATCCTTTTCGGTTGCCACAAACCGCCAGTATACGAACAATAGCGGCGAAACCGTCAAAGAGACGATGTGGTTCCGCATTTCGGTGTGGGGCAAGATGGCCGAGACGTGCAACCAGTATCTGAAGAAAGGTTCAAAGGTGCTGGTCGAGGGTCGTCTCACGGCCGACGCTGCCACGGGCGGTCCGCGCATTTGGAACTCACAAGACGGCTCGCCAAGGGCTTCATTTGAAGTCAATGCTCAGACTGTTCGTTTCCTGAGTTCACGCGGCGAGACCGAAGGCGGCGGTATGGGCGGAAGTTCGCCGACCTCAGACGAGGGCATGGCCCCCGCCGGAGACGAAGCCGACATACCCTTCTAATAATACCTTCCAAGGGGCGGCCCGATGGGCCGCCCCTCTTGATTAAGAGGCAACTATGGCTGTTCCAAACCAAAAACCGCCCTCGACAATCCCAATTGAGATACCGGCGGACCTGCATCCTGCCTACGCCAATTTAGCGCGCATCGCCCACGCTCCGGCAGAATTTGTGATGGATTTTGCCCGCTTCCTCCCCGGGGACACAAAAGCCATTGTCACCGCCCGCGTGATCGCCTCTCCGGTGGCATTGAAATTATTCGCGCAGGCCCTTAACGAAAACCTCGCTCGTTATGAGGCCACTTTCGGGAAGATAAATATTCCCTCTGGTGGTTCTTCACTGGCCGAAACGCTCTTCAAACCATACCACCCTCCAGAATCGCCACAGGATCCTCCCAAAGATCCATAAGAAGGTGCTGGTTGTCTTAGGAGTGTTGCTCCGAAGCAATTATCCTCGCTCCTTTATTGATTGACAGGTCTTGCCCATGGAAAAACTTGAAAGTATCGCTGAACAAATCCGTAATTCATTTGAAGCGCAAACAGCCGCCCGCGACCAGGCGCTCAATCGGGCTCGCGCCCTTACGCGTGAATGCGCCCTTTCCATCCGCGCCGTCCACCGGGATGAAACGGAAGTGATGCAGGCTCATCTGGATGAAGCCCACCGTCTTGCAGTCGCTTTGCGATCTGAGCTGGTGGGTTACCCGGCCTTATTTTACGCTGGCTACACCCAGGATTCGCTGAAAGAATTCGCCGAGGCACGGATTACTTGTGCGCTTATTCGTCACGAGCCTCTCCCCACCCCGGCGGACCTTGATCTCCCTCCACACACATACTTGAACGGTCTGGCCGAATTGGTGGGAGAAATGCGCCGGCGCTGCCTGGACATGCTCAGGCAGGATAATTCCGCTGAAGCAGAACGCCTGCTTGGTTATATGGATGATATTTTTTCCATCCTGGTAACCATGGATTATCCGGATGCCATCACCAATGGGTTGCGCCGGCAGACCGATATCATCCGTGCCATTATCGAGCGGACGCGCGGGGATGTAACCTTCAGTCTGCGTGGTGAAAAACTGGAGCATTCCCTCTCACGCCTGAGCGAACAGTTGCCTGGGAGCGGGCTAATGCCGCCGTCAACTCGACCGACGCCTCCATCCGAAGAGGGTTAATCCCATGGCTCGCGGTGGACACCGGTATCGTCTTGTTTTATATACCTATACACTGAACCGTTGGTGGAAGCTCGTTTTAGGGATTGGGCTCGTATTGCTGTTTTTGGCGGTTGCTTTGAGCCTGTTACCTGGCCTGTTGTCTCAATATCATTTTCCGCTGTTTTCTGATAAAACTCTTTGGATGGTTGGCGGCGTTGGTGGATTTACTCTTTTGTTGGCTTTATTCCTGCTTACTATCCGTAAATCCGCATATGTCCAGCCATTTAAATCCCACATTCGTCTGGTTACTCCCCTTTTGCGGATGAATATTTCCTACCGGCGCATCCGGCAAGCCTCCAGCGTGGAAATGCAGAGCCTGTTTCCCATGGGCCGGTACAAGGGTTGGCGGCGTAAATTCATATTTCCTCTGGCAGCTCAAACTGCCATTGTTTTGGAAATGACCGGCTGGCCTCTCCCGCGTTGGGTATTGAACCTGTTCCTTTCCCCTTTCTTCTTCCCTGACAAGTCTCCCCGCTTGGCCCTGGTTGTTCCCCGCTGGATGGAATTCAGCACCGAAATGGAAAGTCTTCGCAGCGCCTGGTTTGAATCCCAGCGCGGCATCCAACGATCCCCTCAATCACAACTGCTCACAAGCCTGTCCAGGCGTAAGCGCTAAATCTTTTCCTCGAGCCTCTCCTACCTGTGAACGGAAAAAATCCCCTCTGATCCATCCTGATTTGCCAGAGACGGATCCAATCTGATTGTGAACATTATCACGAATTCTGCATGACTTTCCACCCTGTCCGTTGACATGCATATGGACTATGATGCAAATGGAGACGGGTGTAGGACACCTCCAAATTGTTCATCTCTGTCTCCTCCTTTGGCGAATGCCTCCGCAGAGAAGCTCCACTCTGCGGAGGCTGTTATTAATTGCCAATTTGGATAAATGATGGCAAAGCGCAGAACCTCATGGCTCTGCGCTTATGAACGGGCACAAAAAAACCGGCTTAATTTATTTTCGCAATCTCTTGCTGGTAGAGAGGTAGAACGATCGTGAAGGTTGAACCTTTACCCAATAAAGACTCCACCCAGATCCTCCCATGGTGGCTGTCAATGATGGATTTTACAATTGCCAACCCCAGCCCGGAACCGCCCACCCCTTTCGGAACATTACTGGCACGATAAAATTTCTCGAATATGTGGGGCTGGTCGGAGGGAGGAATACCCGGTCCATTATCCGTGATCCGTAAAATGATCTGCTCGCTCTGCACTTCCACTTCGATGGTGATATCACCATCTTCCGGTGTGTACTTGATGGCATTTCCGATCAAGTTATCCAGCATCTGGCGTAAGCGGATAGGATTTCCACGCATTTGCGGAATATCTGCCGGAAGATTCAGATGAAGATTAAGATGTTTATCTGAGATTTGACCGTTCATTGTCTCAAGGCTGTACCTGATAATCCCTTCGAGAGGCACCACCTCCTTTTGCCCGTCAAATCCGGCCTCGATTCGGCCTAATTCGAGCAGATCATTCACCAGCGCAGTGATGCTCTCCACAGAGACCTGAACCCGGTGAATGAATTCGCGTTGTTGATCATTTACGGGGCCTACCCGGTCCAGCAGATCCACATAGCCCAGGATGGCCGTCAAAGGAGAGCGCAGATCATGTGAGACCGTATGAACAAACTCATTCTTAAGGCGGTCTATCTGTTTTAAGTAGGTAATATCCTGCATGGTAACCGCAATACCTATCCCCGGGATAGGGGTATATTGTGCAGAAAGTACGCGCCCATCGTCAAAGACAATCTCATGATGCGGCAGGGGGTTATCGACGCCTTCGTTCAGGAGGGATTTCAAGTCTGGATGAGGCAATACAGCATCGACCGGTTTACCGGTTACCTCCTCATCCATCCAGAGGCCAAATGCCCTGCGCGCGGCTGGATTGATCATTAAAAGGTTTAACTTGCTATCGAGGATGAGGACTCCGTCTTCGATATGTTCAACGATGGTATCGAATTTTTGGAGTTCATTCACACGCCGCTCGAGTGTGGCAGTCGTGCGCTTGACCTCCCTGCGGGTCCAGTCGCCGATTCGATTGGCATGTTTGATGCTATTCTCTACCGCATTGTTAATGTCATCAATCCGCAGCGGCGCAAAGAGACAATCGGTCACACCGGCATGAAGTGCTCTTTTCAGAGTTTCGATGGAATCCTGGGGGAAGAAGAGCAAAATAGGTAGCGTCGGGAAACGTTCCCGCAGAGACGCAGCAATTTCCAATTCATCAGTTCTATCGAATTTCTGGCCAATGATTACCAGGGCGGGCGAGGACTGCTGTAAGGCAATATCCAGGGCTGCGCGGTCTCGAGAAATCGCAACTCCGTAATTTCCCGCCCCTAATGCCCGCTCAAATAACTGCAGGATTTGTTCATCATTGATTGCTAGGAGGACCAGGTCAGTTTTTGGCATAGCTTTATCATCGTCGTCTGATTAGTTTGCGTTCGGCTGTGAAGATCGGTTATCCGTGACGAGTTTTGCAGCACGTTTCAACGAATCCTGCGAGGATTCCAGGGCTTTTTGTTGTTCGGAAGTTAACTTTCCCATTTTACCAGTAAGGAGTAAATCGATGGGATAGGTGGCCAGCTGTAATAACGATTGCATTTCCTGGCGCAATTCCTGCAGTTGAACCATCTTTTTCTTTTCCCCTGCTTGAGCTGAATCGACACTCTCCTGGAGTGCATGGAACAAGCGCGCATGGACTAGAGAGATGGATGCATAATCAGCCACTGCGCCTAAAAGGGCTTGAGTAGTGCTCTCAAAAGGTTGGTTCGTTTTACGGACAACTTCGAGCAAGCCAATCACTTCCTGCTGGATTTTTATCGGCACTACCAATGCTGAAAGGCCCAGTGAGGCCACTTTGAACCGTTTAAGTGGTTCGCCATTGATTGCAAGGGTTTCGCCGGAAAGGGCCACAAGCGAACTGACACCATCATCCATCGGCTGGCCCACCTTCCTGGCCCAGGCGTCTGGCAAGTTCCGGTGTGCGGCTAGGACGAAGGTCCTCGAATGTTCATCTCGAATCAGCAACCAGCCATAATCGGCTTCTGCCAGAAAAATTGTCCCCTCGACAATTTTTTCAAACAGTACTCTCTGGTCCGTAATGGAGATGACCGCTTTCCCAACGGCAAAAATGGTGGTGAGTTCGCGCAGCCGGCGTTGTAGCTCCTGGTTGGTATCTTTTAGCTGGACGTCAAGTCGCTGGCGGGTACGGCTTTCACGAACCTGTTTTAGGACTCTTTCGACTGCCGAGACTACTTCTGCTTCGCGTGCCGGCCAAAGCAGGTAATCTGTCCCGCCCAAACGAAATGCTTGGATAACATTATTCTCCTGGCCTTTTCCGGCAATCACAATAACCGGTACTTGTAATCCCTGTGAATTTAAAGCTACCAGCAGATCCTTACCGCTCAGACCCGGCAAATTAAGATCTGCAATCACCAGGTCAGGTGCAGATTGGGCCGCCTGTGTTATTGCAGTATTTACATCACCCACTATCTGTACCTGATAACCCAATGGCTGCAGGGCCTGGTGAGCGATCAACTCGTTTATTTCAGGATCGCTTTCAACCAGCAGGATACGTTCAGCAGAAGTATTCATGCAGTTTTATAATAGCATAATTGTCCGAAATTCGTGAAAATCTTTCTGGTATTGTAACACTTTTAAGAAAGAGAGTATCTGTTACGTGCAAAATATCACTATCTCTTCTAGGAAGGCACATTCATGAGTGACTATTTATGGTGGCTTGATGGGGTAATTTACCAGATCTATCCGCGATCTTTTTCCGACTCAAATGGAGACGGTCTGGGAGATATTCCCGGTATCACCTCTCATCTGGATTACCTGGCAGATCTGGGAGTCGATGCCATCTGGCTTTCTCCGGTCTACCCCTCGCCTGACAAGGATTTTGGTTATGACGTGAGTGACTATGTTGCGATTGATCCGCATTTTGGCAGCATGGCCGACTTCGACCGTCTGGTGGCTGAAGCCCATTCGCGTGGGCTCCATGTGATCATGGATATGGTCATGAATCACACATCCGACCAGCATGGTTGGTTCAAAGAATCCCGCTCGAGCCGTGACAATCCAAAACGCGACTGGTACATCTGGAAAGACCCCCTGCCTTCTCCTCGTCTTCCTTCTCTACTATCGAAAAAGGCAGTTGTAGGGAAGCCACCCAATAACTGGCAAGCCTCTTTTGGTGGTAAAGCCTGGGAATATGATGCCAATACCGGCCAGTATTACCTTCATCTCTTTACGATAGAGCAACCGGATGTCAATTGGCGCAATCAGGAAGTCCGCAAAGCTCAATTGGATGCTTTTCGGTTTTGGATGGATCGCGGAGTGGATGGTTTCCGTTTGGATGTGTTCAATGCTTACTTTAAACATCCTGCCCTGCCGGATAATCCACCTAAATTCGGTCTGCGCGGTTTCGACCGGCAGCATCATATCTATGATATTGACCAGCCGGATATGGTTCCCCTCTTGAACGAATTACGTCTCTTATTGGACTCTTACCCCCATCGCTATGCAGTCGGTGAAACTTACTTCGCCTCGTTGAAAAAAATCCTTTCTTACTGCGGGCCCGACAAGTTGCACGCGGCTTTCAGCTTCGACTTTACCTCCAAAGATCTGGTCTATCCCTGGAATCCTCGCTGGATCATGGAACAAGTCACCCGCCGGGAGGCAGCTTTCAATGCCGCCAATATTTGGCCTACCACGGTGTTAAGCAATCATGATCTTCCCCGGGCTGCCAGCCGGTACAGTCATGGCGAAAACGATGTCCAAGCGAAAACCAGCATGGCTCTCCTGCTAACCCTGCGCGGCACTCCCTTCATGTACTACGGCGAAGAAATAGGCATGCGTGATATTCATCTTCGCCGAAATGAAATTCTTGACCCACCCGGCCGGAAATATTGGCCTATTTACAAGGGCCGCGACGGCTGCCGCTCGCCGATGCAATGGAGTGAGGCTGTTCACGCCGGTTTTTCAACGGCCAATCCCTGGCTGCCGGTGCATCCAAATTATGAGACCCGTAACGTGGCTGCCCAGCGTGAAGATCCGGATTCACTTCTAAACTTCACCAAAGACCTTCTTGCCCTGCGGAGAAAACTCCCGGCCCTGCGCCAGGGTGATTTTGTACCAGTGAAGACCTCGCGCGGCGTAGCCGCTTATTTGCGGCAGACGGAGGCGCAATCCATTTTGGTGGCCTTAAACTTCTCATCACACGATACAGCATTAGATCCACCGGAGGGACGGTGGGAGATGCTCTTTTCCAGCGTAAAAAATGAACAGACCTCCTCCATGCCTCTCCTGCCCTACGAAGTGCGGTTACTGATCAACCCAGGGTAAGAGAAATGGGGAGACGCTAAGACGATGGTGGGATGATTTTCCGCTTCATTTAATCATTGTAATATTCCTCCAAATAGTTATACTTACTGTGATGGATGGATTCGGGTATATCCCCGGTAGTGAGCAAGAAAAAAGCGTTCCGTTGGCGCGCTACCTGCCTCCCATCCCTGCCGGTATCGCAGCAGCATTCCTGGCGGAGCATTCTGGCTTTGGTGAACCAAAACGAGGCACATGGATTCTGGATCCCTTCGGAGCCTCGCCCCAGTTGGCGGTTGAAATCGCGCGTCTCAATTATTGCGTATTGGTCGCGGTGAACAACCCCATCACCCAGTTCCTTCTTGATATTGCAGCCAACCCACCCTCCCTGGCCGATTTAAGGGCTGCCCTGGCTGAACTTGCCGCCGCCCGGAAGGGCGATGAACGGCTGGAAACCCACCTGCAGTCCCTCTATTTGACCGACTGCACCCGCTGCCAGCAGCAGGTTCCGGTGGAAGCGTTTGTGTGGGAGCGACAGACTAACTCGCTGGTCGGTCGGATTTACCATTGTCAATGCGGGGATGGGGGTGAATATCCTGCCACAGAAGCAGACAAACAACGCGCGGCCCGCCAGGCCGCCACCGATGGTTTGCATCGTTCCCGTGCGATCGAGCGCGTCGCCCGCCCCGAAGATCCGGATCGCCGCCACACCGAAGAGGCCTTGGAATGTTACCTGCCGCGGGCAGTCTATGCCCTTATCACCATCGTTAATAAATTGGATAGTCTCACATTATCACCAGAACGCCGGCGCGCTTTGTTTGCGCTCGTGCTGACCGCCTGTGATGAAGCCAGTGCTCTGTGGCCTCATCCGGCCGATCGCCCGCGCCCAAAGCAGCTTACGATTCCTGCCCATTTTCTCGAGAAAAATGTCTGGATGGCCCTTGAGCGAGGTGTGGACCTTTGGTCTGGCAACGAAAAGCCCATCAAGGTGGTTAAGTGGCCAGATATTCCCGATGAAACTGGTGGTTTGTGCGTGTTCGAAGGGCCGGTGCGCGACCTGGCTCCTCACCTCAAGGACCTGCCCCTTGGGGCAGTTGTCACTGCCCTGCCTCGCCCCAATCAGGCTTTCTGGACCCTCTCGGCCTTATGGACTGGCTGGCTGTGGGGGCTTGAAGCTGCCGCGCCTTTCAAGTCGGTGTTGCGCCGCCGCCGGTATGATTGGAGCTGGCATGCCGCGGCTCTGTATGCGGCTTTGAAGAATTTTTCTGACCGGCTGCCGTTGAATGCACCTATCTTTGCACTCGTCCCTGAGATGGAACCGGCTTTCCTCTCTGCAATTTTGTTGGCCGCGGCGGGAGCCAAGTTTGATTTAAATGGAATGGCGTTGAGGTCCCGGTTCGATCCGTTGCAGGTTCTTTGGCACCGGCAAGCTTTCAGCCATGAGCATCAGGAGCAAGGCATGATCAACCCCGAAAGTGTGCTGCAAGCCATGCGGCTTACCCTCAAGGAGCGCAGTGAACCAACCACATACTTGAACCTCCACGCTGCTGGTCTCGCAGCCATGGCCGCTGAACATTCATTGCAATGGCGCGAGGATGCGTTGAATCAGGTTCACGCTCCCATACTGTCTGCCCTGGCACAGCCGGAGTTTGTCCATCATGCCGAAAGCTCCAATCCGGAGATTGGCTTGTGGGGGCTGGCCGAATGGGATCAAGGAAGCGACCCTCTCCCTGACAGGGTGGAAGTTGCAGTGGTGCACTTTTTACAGAAAAAAACCGCTTGTACTCTTCAAGACCTTGAGACTTTTTTGAATAACTCTTTTCCTGGTCTGCAAACTCCCTCTTTGGGGTTGCTGCAGGCAGTACTGGCATCTTACGCATTCGAATCGAATGGTCTCTGGAGCCTGCGTCCGGAGGATTACCCGACTGCACGGCGAACTGACTTGGAAGAAACCGCCCGAGCCCTGGCAGTCCTGGGGCCACGCTTGGGATATACCCTTGAACGGGAAGATGATCCTTATCGGCTCATCCTTTGGCGGGAAAATGGAGAGACGAGATACGCTTTTTATCTCCTCGCTTCTGCTGTCACAGGCCGCCTCATGCGCCAAAACGAAAAATTGGCTTCTGGTAAGCAAATTCATCGTTCTGCCAGGCGGGCGCGCTGGCCTGCTCGCCTATAAACTAGCCCGCGATCCCTCCCTGGCAATAATCGCTCGCCGCTGGAAGATTATCAAATTCCGTCATCTGCGGCGGCTGGCAGACATGGCCGGGCTCACGCGGGAATATTTCGAAAAAAACCTTTCCAGCGATCCCATAGAACCACCGGAACAAATGAAACTGTTTTAACTTGAATCCGTATAATACTATTGAATGCGAACATAAAATTCGCTTGCTTTTCATGCTTATAGACTCTATAATTGATTCATCATGCCGGATACCACTCTAAAACGCATCGGAGCTGCTTCGAAATATTTAGTGATTGTGGCAGCCGTTTTGGTCTTTATTGGATGGTTTTTGAATACACCGCCAGGGTTATTCGGTAAAGCGGATGCCATCGGCTATGCTGTTTGTCACCGGATATCGGAGCGTTCATTCCATATAGGAAATTACCAGTTACCTTTATGCGCCCGTTGTTCCGGTATGTATTTGGGTGCGGTTGTTGGGTTGGTTTTTCAATCTTTTACAGGTTGGAAGCGTGGGAAAATCCCGCCTTGGAGTATCCTCACTCCATTGGCAATCTTCTTAATAGCTTTTGGGATTGACGGAGTCAATTCGTACCTTTATTTACTCAAACAGGTTTCACCCGGAATCTTGCCCTGGATCCCGAATATCTATGTACCCAACAACACCTTGCGCTTGTTAACCGGCAGCGGGATGGGTCTGGGGATCGCCGCCATGCTTTTTCCGGCATTCAACCAAAGCGTTTGGTCGGATTATGACGATAAACATTCAGCCTTACCTGGATGGAAGGTCTTCGCCCTCTTGGTGGGCATCCAGATCATTCTTGACTTGCTTGTATTGACGGATAGTCCGCTCGTGCTCTATCCTTTGGCGATTATCGGTGTGCTCGGTGTGTGGCTTCTATTGACCATGGTTTACACAATCGTCTGGGTTATGATCATGGGACAGGATAACAAGTTTGCCTCTTTGCGGCAGTTGTGGCTGCCTTTGCTGGCCGGCTTTACGATTGCAATGATCCAGACTGCCGCCATTGATATGCTGCGGTTCTGGCTGACCGGAACCTGGGGAGCTATTCCCCTCCCTTTATAAGAGATAGGAGATTCTTATGGATGCGCTATTAGGGATTTTTTCCGCCTTTGGGCTGTCGGCCAGCGCCGGCCTGAACGCTTACATCCCGCTTTTAGTGGTGGGCGTTATTGCACATTACACCAATTGGATCAAGTTAAATCAACCCTATGATTTGCTGGCAAACCCCTGGATTCTTATTCTTGTGGGCGTGCTTTTGATAATTGAAATGCTGGCCGATAAAATCCCGGCGGTCAATCATATCAATGATATTATCCAGACCATCTTCCGCCCTGCGGCCGGAGCGATTGTTTTCGCAGCCAGCACGAATGCTGTGACAGGCATCCACCCCGTGCTTGCGCTTGCCTGCGGCCTGCTGGTAGCCGGGAGTGTACATACGGTTAAGTCAGTCGCAGTGCGCCCGGCTATTACTGCAACTACGGGAGGGACCGCTAATGTGCCGGTCAGCATCGCCGAAGATGTCATTGCGACGGTGCTTTCCATCCTTTCCATCATTATTCCTATATTGGTTGGAGTGGTCCTGGTATTGCTTGTTTCATTATTTATCTGGTGGATCTGGCGGCGCACCGCCCGGAAACACCAGACCGTTTCATAAATATTCAATCGGAGGCAATGTATGGCTTATCCAACCCCTTATGCTCCCCAACCCGCCCCGGTCATGCAGGATGGCCACATGGTACAGGAAATGAGCATGCCCATTTACCAGGCCCGTGGCTGGTTGAAGTTCCTGGGTATATTGTCCATTATCTCTGGCGTTGGCACGGCGCTTTCCATTGTGGGTATCATCATTGCATGGCTGCCTATTTGGATGGGCGTACTGATGTTCCAGGCCGGTTCTTCGATCAATTCTGCCGGCCAGTTTGGCGATAAATTTGCTTTCCTGCGCTCTCTGGGCAATCTGAAGACATACTTTATGCTCCAGGGTATCCTTACCTTGGTTGGGATCGTTTTTGCAGTTTCGATGTTGTGCATCATGTTTGTCCTGCCCCTGCTCGGATTAACACTCATACCATGGCAGCAAATCATCAATAATATTCCTACTTCATATTGATTCAATAAGGAGACTATCATCTATGAACCAACCAAATATCCCCTACGCGCCTCCAGTCATGCCACATAATAGTACCACGGCACTTATCAGTTTGATTTCAGGCATTACTGGATTGACAGTTCTGCCCTTGCTCGGCTCAATTGTTGCCATTGTCACCGGACACATGGCCAAGAGTGAGATCAAGAAAAGCGGTGGTTTGATCACGGGAAATGGCATGGCTACGGCTGGTTTGATTATGGGTTACGCGGCCATCGCTATTGGCCTGTGCCTAATTTGTGCACTGGTCATCCTGCCGCTCCTTGGAATCGGCCTGTCCATTCCGTTCATAAATTCCGGTAGCAGCTATTAGATCTACAGGGTCTTGAAAAAAATATTTAAATCAGCCCGTCTCAATTGACGGGCTATTCAGATATTTTCAGCCAAGTTTACTCAGCAAGGAGCAATATGAAAGAGATATCGGCCGCGCCGCTTCCCTCGCCAACACCGCAGAAGACCAATCCTTGGATCATCATAGTGGCGGTGATTATCGTGGTCTGTTGCGGATGCTTTGGAATGATCGGGTTGCTGCTTGCCTTTGGTCCGGAAATCTTGCATGAATTAGGCCTGGCTTCTTTACCGCCCATCCTGATAGGGTTGATTTGATTAAGTAGAAGCCCGACTTTTGCTTTAGAAGTCGGGTTTCTTTTTTATATTGAACTGCCGCCGTAATTCATCCATCGCCGCTCTTGCCTGAGCGCGTGTTTGCTTGTCCAATGGAAGGGCGGCAAATTCGTCTTGATCCAAAATCGTTTGCACTCCTTGTGGGGAAACCCATAGATCAAGGGCCAGATCGATATAAGAAAGCCGGTCTTCCGCTTCCAATACAGCCGGGTGGGCAATATTGCAGTACCAGCCTTTTAGCTGGTCATCTTCCCGGTCGTGGATCTCGAAGATGTTATACCAGCGGTCTGTGTAATAGGTTTCGACAAATCGATCACCTTCTCGAAATACAGTTCCCATGAATGGCAGGTCAGGCGGCCTGAAACGAGCTTCCACTACAATCTTATTCGCCTCGCGGCCTATGAGCATCCCTGAATAACGCCAGACTTCTTCCCCTTTGCTGTTGCGTTTAACTACTGTAATTGGCTGGCTCATGAAAGGCATTGTATTTCAGAAGTAGGGACCATCATACAGACTTCCTCCCCCACCTTCGGCGCATCTGATAAATAGAAATACAGGCCATTTGCAAGGCTGACCTTGAAGCGGTCCTGTTGGAAAATAACGTCTAATACCAGGCTGCGCACGTTGCCAGTCGTTGTCCGCTCTGCCCCCTGCGGGCGCACAAGTAAATCCACTTTCTCACCGTGATGATGATGGCCGCAATCCACTTCGAATAATCCGATCTTTGTTTCAACCTTTGTTTTTCCATCCTTAAACTTAATCACACCTTCGATCACATTGCCCACATCCAGGAAACGGGCTGCCCATGCCGAGCCTGGTCGATTCCAGATTTCCGCAGGCGTACCTTCACGAACGATCCTGCCTTCATGGAGCATGAGAATCCGATCGGCCAGTCTGAAAGCCTCCTCCTGATCATGTGTGACATATATCGCTGGCACACCGGTCGTGTGTAGGATATTGCGCAATTCTTGAATGAGATTTTCGCGCAAATTGCGGTCTAAAGCGCCCAGGGGTTCATCGAACATTAGCAGGCGTGGGCGCGGCGCCAGCGCCCGTGCCAGGGCTACTCGTTGTTGCTCGCCTCCCGATAAATCGGTGACATGGCGGTTCTCAAACCCCTTTAAGTTAACTTGTATCAATAAAGTGGCTATGCGCAAGTAAATTTCCTCTGCAGGAAGGTTCGACATTCGTAAACCGAACGCCACGTTTTCGGCTACATTCAAATGCGGGAAAAGGGCATAATCCTGAAAAACCAGGCCAAAGCTTCTTCGGTGGGCCGGGATATTCCCCAAGTCCTCCCCCTCCCAACATATTCGTCCCTTTTCAGGCACCTCTAGTCCTGCAATGATTCGTAAGAGGGTGGACTTGCCGCTCCCTGATGCGCCGAGCAGACAGACAGTCTCATGGGCAGCAACTGAAAATGAAATGCCGCGCAATAGAGGTTGACCTTCATAAGATTTCCAAATATCGGCTGCTTCCAGCATCAAAACTCTCCTGTCCCTGGTAATCGTAATCTTTCAATCAGTATGATTCCTCCTGCGCAAATCACCATTAAGATCGTTGCCATGGCCATGGCCTGCCCGTAATTTAATCCGCCGGGTTGGGAGAGAAAACGTGCGATGGCGATGGGAATGGTCGGGTATTCCGGTCGGACGACTAATGAAGTGGCTCCGAATTCGCCCAGCGATACTGTAAAGGCAAAAACCGCTGCCGAAAGAGTGGCTCTCATGACGATCGGCCAGTCCACGGTAAACCAGGCTTGCCGGGGAGAGGCCCCCAACGATGCCGCTGCCTGCCGTAACTGTGCGGGGATCGACGCCAACGCGGGTTGCAAGCTTCTAATTACAAATGGTAGAGCGATGAGTGTATGCGCTAGCGGGATAAGCCAGGGAGAAGCAATAAAGGCAAAGGGCGGTTGATTAAATGTAATAATGAAACCCAGGCCTAGTGTTACCGCGGATGCGCCCAGGGGCAGCATCAGAAGCGGATCGAGCAATCGTTCAAGTCGCTTGGGATGGGCCAGGGCCGCAGCCGCCGGAAAACCGAGCCCCAGAGATAACACCAGTGTCAATGCCGCGTACCCCAGGGAATTGCCAATGGCCGCGAAGGGCGGCACGTAAAAAATGGAATTGGTCCGGTTGACTAGTAGCTCACGATAGTAATCGCCCGTCAGGCCGTAACTGACCGGGCCGCGTGCGCCTCGGTCTGCATCCAGGCGTGTCACCGAGCGCAATGGCAGGGACATCAAAGGAAGGAGAAAAATAACCAACAGGAGGCTGGTCAGTAAAACGGCGAATAGTTTCTCCTTTTTGGTACGCAGTGGGCGTTGGTTTGACTCTGACGATCGTGGAGATGTCGTTACTGCCGTCCGAATCACCATGCGGCTATAAATGATGGAAAAGGCCAGTGTACATAATAATTGAACAAATGATAGCAGCGCAGCCAAAGGCAGGTTGAAGATCTGGACGGCTTGCTTGTATATTTCAACTTCCAGGGTTGAAAAGCGTGGCCCGCCCAGTAGCAGGATGACGCCAAAAGAGGTGAAATCAAAAATAAAAACCAGCAGCATCGCTGAAAGGATGGAAGGGCGCAGCAGAGGCAGTGTTACGCGCCAGAATATCTGCTTAAAATCCGCGCCCAATGTGCGCGCAGCCTGCTCCAGGCGCGGGTCCTGGTGAGCCAGGGTATTTCCTACCAGGCGAATGACAATGGTTGTGTTGTAAAAAACGTGCGCCAGTAAGATCGCCCCCAATGTCCCGACAAAAGGAATCGGCGCAGTTTGCAGGTGGAAAAGGTTCATCAGGCCGATGTTGACCCATCCGCGCGGCCCCAGGAATGCATTGAAACCTGCTGCAACAACCACTGTTGGCAGCATGAACGGGATAGCTGTGAGCAGCCGCAGAAAAGATTTTCCTGGAAAGGTGAAACGGGCGAATAAATAGGCCGCCGGCAAGCCGAGGCCAAGGGTAATGAAAACAGATAAAATAGCCTGGTAGGTAGTAAAAAGAAATGTTTTAAATGTAAATAAAAATGCGGCTGGGCCGAGACTCCTGAACGATGTAGGGTTAAGCCCCACCCATAGAATTCGGGCTAACGGATAGAAAAAGAAAAATCCCAGGAAGAGTGCCGGCGCCAGCCATGGCAGGAAACGGCGCCAGTGGATTACGCTGCTCTTTTGCGCCATCGATTCAATCAATGGAGCACCGTAGCCGTCCAGTCGGCGATCCACTTATCCCGGTTATTGGCGATCTCGGCCGCATCCAGCCGGGCTGGCAGTTCAGGGATTTGCGCATATTTCACAAAAACCTCCGGCAACCTGGCTTCCTGGTTGACCGGATAGACGTACATCTGCAGCGGCATATCTTCCTGGAAGGACTGGTCGAGCATAAAGTCAACGAATTTTTGCGCCAAAGCGAGGTGTTTGGTGCCTTTCAATATACCGACGAACTCGATTTGGCGGAAGCAGGTATCTGGTCCAAGGATTGTCCCGATGGGTGAGTCGGTCAGCGCCGTGGTGGCATAAACGACTTCAGCCGCCGGACTGGAGGCGTACGAGACTACCATCGGCTGGGGACCATGCCCGGATGAGCCGCTAAAATTGGTGTAGTAAGCCGTTTCCCAACCATCCACCACCGTTACACCATTGTCTCGCAAGGATTTCCAATAATTCAAGTAGTTTTCCGTTCCAAAGTGCTTGATCGTAGCTAGCAAAAATGCCAATCCTGGCGAGGAGGTAGCCGGATTCTCGACTACAAGGGTATTCTTGTATTCAGGCTTGACCAGGTCCTCCAGATTGACCGGCACTGTCAGCGCATGGCTCGCAAACCAGGCTTTATCGTAATTGATACAGACATCCCCATAATCCACTGGCAAGGCAAAGTTTTGCGGGTCTAGTTTAAATTCAGCAGGGATCTTTGCCAGCAGGGGAGATGAATAAGACTCATAGATTCCAGCGGAGATGGCCCGGGAGAGGAATGTATTGTCCACTCCGTAGAAAACATCCGCCAGGGGAGCATTCTTGGTCAGGATGGCCTTATTCAGGGCTGCGCCTGCATCGCCGGATTTCAGAAAAACCACTTTCACATTATTTGCCTTTTCAAAATTGGCAATAACCGAATCGGTGGCCTGAAATGAATCATGGGTCATCACAGTCAAGGTGAGCGGCCCTTTTGGCGTACAACTTGCTAATTGCAGCACTAAGAAAAGAAAAATGGGAAGGACACGTTTCATAATAATCTCCTCAATGAAAGATTACATATTTCGTCGTTGAACCACTAGAAGGAAGCCGGAATTAATGGAGATGGAACCTTTTTCACCCATTAACTCATTGCTGATACCACGGGTCTTATCCGCAAAAAGGGTTTCATCGTGCAAGGGCCAGCGCAAACCTGTCGTAGTTGCGCCGGTAACATCTCCTCCCCATGGAATAAGTGAAATCGTGTCACCGGGGCTTCCGGTGATTTCCCGCCGGTCACGAAGGAACCAGGCTGCCTCAGTACCATCATCTATACGGATATCCAACCCTGCGAATCCAGGATTGGTCAACACTGAGAGGTTACCGAGCGTTTGGTCCAGTCGCCCTCCCAATGCCCCGATGATGAGTATTTCACTAAAGCCGGATTCCACCACAAAACTAAGGGCTAATTCGAAATCGGTCTCGTCCTTATCTCGCGGGTGCTCGATAATCTTACAACCGGCCTTCTTTACATGCATTTGGTCGGCTTGGTTCAACGAATCCAGGTCCCCAATGATTATGGATGGCGTCAGCCCCGCAGCCAGAGCGAGATGTGTACCACCGTCAGCAGCCAGGATTGTATCGTCTGGCCGGACTAAACTGCGAACTGGCTCAATATCCTTTATTTGTCCGTTCACAAAAATAACTGCACGAGACATAAAAATGCCATCCTCCCGGCGGGAGGATGGCTGGTTGTTTATTATGATCCCTCCGCCGGTATTGACCGGATCAGGTGATACGGGTCGAAGGCTGGTGGCCTTCCTCTCAGCCCGGAACACGGGCTCTCCGTCAAATTGCGGGTGGGAGTATACGGCTGCTACGGCCGCTTGTCAAGATAAATCAAATTAGGTTTTACCCCCATCTCCAATCGGGGAATTCCGGTGATCGGTGACGTAAAAACCGTTGCCCTTAAACATAATCGGAATGGACGAATAAACTCGATGTACCTTCTTGTGGCCTGAAGGACAGCGTACATTATTCTGATTTTCATCGAGAGGAATATTCTTTTCAAATGTCTTTCCGCAGATGGAACAAGAAAATTCATAAAGTGGCATATTACAACTCCATCTATTTGATGCAATTCCATCTAATATGATACAGGGTTTGCATCAGAAAGAAGCAAACCCTGTGTATAAGAAATGTTAGAAAATGAAATGAAAAGATGGCTTGCAGTGCAAATAAATTACTCGGCCTTTTCCCGCCTGAAATCCACGAACCGGTAACCCACGCCGCGCTCAGTCAGGATGTATTTTGGATTGGCAGGGTCTTTTTCCAATTTTTGTCGGAGATAATTAATATAAAGCCGGACATAATGGGGTTCGTCACGATATTCATAACCCCACACTTTGGCAAGCAGTTGGTCGTGTGAGATCACCCAGCCGGCGTTTTGCACCAAATGGTAGAGTAGACGATATTCGGTCGGGCGCAGTTTCACAATTTTGCCTTCCAGCCAGATCTCCCGCCGGTCGAAATCGATCTTCAGCCGGTCATCGATTTCAATCAAGCCATGCATTCCTCCGCTCGCCCCCTCGGTACGTCGAAGGACGGCTTTGATGCGGCTGACCATTTCGCGTGGACTGAAAGGTTTGGTGATGTAATCGTCGGCGCCCTTTTCCAGGCCCCGCACTCTGTCATCTTCCTCCCCCTTCGCCGTCAGCATGATTACCGGTACGCTGCTGATCTCTCGGATCATCTCCAACACTTCAAACCCATCCAGGTCGGGCATCATCACGTCAAGGAGAATGATGTCCGGAGTAGCATCTCGCAGGCGTTGAAGGGCCTGCTTTCCATTAAAAGCTTCCGCAACAATAAAACCATCATGTTCCAAATTCAAACGGATGAAACGTACCATCCGCTCTTCATCGTCGACAATTAATATCTTACGACGTTTCAGTGAATCTTCGGCCATGCTTATTCCCTCACAAAGCCAATGATGCGTTCCTCAGCCTCGCTGGGCATCACTTCAATAAAGGCGACTTGTGTGATTGGCCAAATAACCGTCACAACATCATTGGATAGGTAACTTACATCTTTGCCATCTCGTCTGCGAGGATTATGAATAAGAAGTAAGGTGTCCGTTACAGCGGGCAGTTCGTCTAATTCCCCAACAACTGGGTCTTCATTCGAGATGTGGACGACAACGGTAAAGGCCATATGAACTACCTTATGCTAGTCGATCAAAACTTGCATCTTAAGCTTGCCAAGGTAGATCAAGTCTCCATGTGCGACTGGCGTCTCAATATAAGGAGTAAGACGGACCCCATTCAAATATGTGCCGTTCGATGAGCCTAGATCCAGGACGACGACCTGGTTTTTGATAAGTTTGATTGCCGCGTGAAGGCGCGAAACGCCATTGGCATATGCATTATATGATGAGAGGTCTACATCAGGAACAATAGGTTGCCCTTCTGCAGATCGCCCCAAAGTGAACTCAGTGCGATCAGCGAGCGGCAGGATTTGACCGCTTTCAATTAGATGAAGTGAAATCCAGGATTGAAGGCTTTGCGGCGGTGGAGGTTGAATACGATCCTTCCCGGCTTCCGACTCTTTCGGCGCTTCTGCAGTGTTAATTTTCCGAGTGGAGAAGCGAGCGTCAACCAATTGGGCTCCACATTTGCTGCAATAGATGGAGCCATTCATTTCCTTATGTTGGCAATTTGGGCAAATTATCATTGTTCTTCCTCATGCCTTCCTGACATTAATAGAGCTCTTGTCCCATATTTTATCTCTTTCCCGCCTTGTTGCGAGAACGACTTTTCCCTTTGTATATTTTCAGCCTCTATAAGTGCAGTCTTTGCAAGATCACGTTCCCCTTGCGAAAGCAGGTGTGTAGCCAGGCGGGTCAATTGCTCCACCGCCTGGTCATAATTCCCGGCAGTTACTTCCAAGCGTGCCTGTTCCTGAAGACGATAAAGTTTCAATCGTGAAAGAGCCTCTACGATCTCAAGTGGAGGGGGTTCTGCATATGCATCATTGCGTACGGGGCGGACCAGGTCGATCGTGATTGGTTTTTTCAGGGAGGAATTACCTACCAATGAAACGTCAACTTTTCCTTTGAAAATATTTGCAACGGAATTACTGACTGCTTCAGGTTGAATAACAAACTCCATGATTATTTTAAGATAATTATCCCAAATGATTGGTCCCAACATCAAAGGACTTTCAAATGAAAGTAATCCTGCATCTGGTTGCAATCGGAAAGCGTATCGCAGCTCAACATTATCTATCTTTTCGAACTCTAGCCGGATCTCTTCCGCATATTCATTGCTCAATTGAT
Organism: uncultured Chloroflexia bacterium; assembly: GCA_963831885.1. Lineage (GTDB taxonomy): Bacteria > Chloroflexota > Anaerolineae > Anaerolineales > Villigracilaceae > UBA877. Next base: position 977,522 of record CAWHSJ010000012.1, read on the forward strand.
TGAACTTATCCAATAAAGCATGCTGAATGTCTTGTGGTTGTGCAATGTATTTGCTGGTACCGCCAGTTATGGAAGCAAGCTCATCCAAAAAATTATCGTTCCATTCAGAGCCAATTCCTATGCCGCTGATTCCGATGCCCTGTTCCGAGGCTTTTAGAGCGAGGTCTTTACATTTAGCCTCATCTCCATAGGTACGCCCGTCTGTAAGGAGAATGATGTGGTTCACCTGAGTCCGGCCTACATTACGGATAACCTCATTGTATCCCAATTCAAGGCCCGAATAGACCTCAGTTCCACCGGAGGGCTGCAGCATCTGTATACGTGCTTCGTCTCTACCCTGGTCAAAGTTGCGAGTGGCTGGAATCAATACTTCCGCCCGATCGCTAAAAGCAACCACGGAAAATATATCATCTGGCTTTAATTTACGCATGATTTCTATTGCAGTTGCCTTGACCACATCCATCTTGATCCCTTGCATGGAAGTTGAACGGTCAAGGACCAAACAAAAGTTAACTGGAGGCGTTGAACGTACTTTGGCACCAGGTGGAACCGAAAATTGCATCAGTACATACAGGATTTGCGGTTCATACAGATGTAAAAGATTTTCCCGGCTAAACAGGATGGTCTGCTCTAGTAAGCTCTCTGGAGGTTTTTCAGGTGGTAGGCCCGCATCATATTTGGTACGTTTTTTAGGATTGGATAGTACTTCGTACGCTTCCTGAGCCCCCAGGAATAGTTCAGTATCTCCCGGAGCAAGGTTCTTATCTGGGTGGAGTTGCCGCGCAGCCTCTAGATATGCCTTATGTATTTCTTCTGGCGAAGCGTCGCGAGCAAGACCAAGAATAGCGTAGAAATCTGATTTCTTAGGCATTAATTCGGCAGTTGAATCACAATAACGCTGATATTATCCGGCCCACCGGCTTCATTGGCAGCCGCCACAAGTTTTTGACATGCGTCTTGAAGATCTTTCGCACTAAGTACAAGATTAAATAAATTACTTTCCGAGAGCACGCTCCATAAACCGTCGCTGCAGAGAAGCAAATACCCTGGCTGCGGGAATGGAGCAGTAAAGATATCCGGCTCGAGCACTTCACCTTGTCCGAGGGCGCGATACAAGACATTCCTTTGAGGATGGATGGCTGCTTCCTCTGATGAGATTTGTCCCAACTCTTCAAGGCGTTTGACCAGCGAATGATCCCGCGTCAGGGTTTCTCCGCCTCCATGATGAATTGCATAAGCCCGGCTGTCACCCACATGAGCAATAGTCACCTGTTGGCCAAGGATAAGGGCAGCCGTTACCGTGGTACCACTTCCCGGAGCTGCTTGTGTCACCGCCCGTTGGGCTTCGTTGATGGCTGAACGCATCAATTCCTGAATTGATTCGCTCAAACTTTCAGTAGGATTCGCCAGGAATGGATGGAAAGCTTTCAATAAATAGCTGGACATCGTTCGAGTGGCCATGGAACTGGCGACTTCACCATATTGGTGCCCGCCCATTCCATCAGCGATAATAAACAACCCCAAAGGATAACTGCTTTTCTCGCCGCCAAATGCAAGCGAGAGGGCAAACAGACTGTCTTCGTTATGTTCGCGTTGCTTACCAACCGATTGTCCGCAGCCAAAAAGGATTTGCTGCGGTTCCATGCGCTGTCCTTCCGTCAGTACCTCATCCATTTGATTATTTGATAGAGGAACCGTACTGACATCTGGCTGTGAGGTTAAGGGTTTGGTTTTATTTCCTCGTAACCATTTTAGAATTGTGTTTTTCACATACACTCCTTGGAGAATAAACCCTTTAGGCTAGCAAGGCATAAAGAAAATGATCGGTTGAGCCGACATAGGCAATATCATCATATACAAGGGGTGCACCTGTAATGGGGCCTTTGGTGGTGAATTTCCATCTCAAGCGTCCAGAGTGGTATTCGATACAATACAGGTTTCCGTCCGCTGAACCGCAATAGAGCGCGTCTTTATAGATCGTCGGAGAACTGCTTACTTGATGGTCAGTCTTGAAGCGCCACACTTCCTTTGCCGTCCGAGCATCAATTGCATAGATGTGGTTGTCCGCTGAACCAACGAAAATTAATCCCTCCGCCAGGCATGGCGAGGATACCGAGCCTTTCCCCATACGAAAGCGCCAGATTACCCAGCCGGCACGTGCGTCCAGTGCATAAAGTGTGCTATCGAGGGAGGCGAAATAAACAACTCCGTCGGCTACCCAGGGCGAAGATGTAATAGCCATCTTCGCTTTATAGTGCCATTTTAGCTCTCCACGGAAATCCAGGCAATAAAAATCTCCATTTTCACAGCCGGCATAGACTAGCTCCTGGGTCACAAATGCAGTTGAACGTACAGGTGCGGCTGTTTCGAACTTCCACGCTGCCCGTCCGCTTCCTAAATTGACCGCATGAATACCCTGATCGTCTGAACCGATGAAAACATGCCCTTCTGCGATGCGCGGCGATGAATGTACACGCCCATCAGTTTTGTATGTCCAAACCATTTTTCCTGAGCGGGCGCTGATTACGTGCAGCCGTTGATCTTCTGAACCGATGAAGATGTTATCCTCAAAAACCGCCGGCCGGGTGACCACACCGCCATCAGTGGCGAACTTCCATTTCATCACGCCATCAGCCGCATTTATGGCATACAGGTTATGGTCATATGCACCCACATAAATTGTGCCATCGTAAAACAAAGGCGTTCCCCGCACCTCATCTTCACATTGAAAACTCCAAAGGGGTTTTATGCCACTTTGAGGTTGCAATGGAAGCGTTTTCGAAGAAATTCGATTCAACATCCCGGTCTTACGCCCTGCCGAAATTAAAGCTTCCTTCATGGCTTCGATACTCTGGAAACGGTCCCCAGTGTTATATTGCAGGGCCGTATTGATGACTGTTTCCATTTCAATCGAGACCGCAGGATTGATCTTGCGTAAAGGTCTTTCTCCAAATGAAAAAGGCGGTTCCAAACGTGGGTCGCGCCGGGATAAAGCGTGGTGAAGCGTGGCGCCCAATGCATATATATCTGCTAAAGGTCCAGCTTCACCCCGATATTGTTCTGGCGGCGAGTAGCCCTCTGTCCCGATCATTGTTCCTTTTTGCCCCGTTTGGAACGGTTTGGCGATTCCGAAATCTACCAAAACAATATGGTCTTGCGAATTGACCATGACGTTGGAAGGTTTCATATCCCGAAAAATGATCGGATCTGGCTTGTGGGCATGCAGGAATTGGAGAACGTCGCACAACTCAATGGACCAGCCTAAAACGCGTTCCTCCGGCAGAAAACCTGCCGCTTCATTGATGACAGCTTCCAGATCTTTCCCGTTGATGAATTCCATCGTCAGGTAAGAGCGGTTACCCTCACTAAAATAATCATAAATTCGGGGAATGTAGGGATGGCTAAGTGTAGCCAGAATATTGGCTTCACGTTCAAAATTCTGTACAATGGTTTTTCGGATCAGAGGGTCAGGGGCCCGGTTGATCATTTCTTTTACCGCTACCAGTTTTACTACAGTAGGGAAATGCTGATCGCGGGCAAGATATACAGAACCCATTCCCCCCACGCCAATAACATCCTGGACTACGTAACGATTGACCAGGATCGTCCCAGAATTTAACTGAGTATTTCCTTCTTCAGACCCATTTCCCATCGGTGCGGTAATTTTGTGAGTTTCCAGAGTTTCCTCCTGAAATTCTTCAGGTTATTTAATTATAGTCACCCCGGGCGGTATTAGCAACCCACTTACAGTTTTGGAGTCTTATTGCCTTGCCCTGATTAGTAGATGATTACGAAAAGAGGTATGAAATGTACCAGTTGAAGGCTTTTTTATCGTCATAAAAGTTCTGCAATTATACCTTGCGTGCTGGTGCACTTTGGGGCAAAATATTACCGGAGCGCCCACTTGAAAATATTAGCCGTTAGTGATATGGTAGTTGAACGCCTCAATTCGGCAAAAATTGCCGATAGGTTTCACGATGTTAAATTGATACTTGGCTGCGGTGATCTTCCATATGAATATCTTGAGTTCCTGGTTTCGGCAATGAACGTTCCTCTCCTTTATGTACCGGGAAATCATGACCCGGCCTATAACGAGAAGAATCCTGCAACTTTGGCACAAGGCTGCGATAACATAGACCGGAAAATGGTAAGAGTCAACGGCCTCAATATTGTCGGATTTGGCGGCAGTATGAGATATAGGCCGTGCTGTGATAATCAGTATACACAATCTCAAATGTATAGTCGTATATCAACATTTCTCCCCAAGTTGTTTTTGGAACTCTCCCGAAAAGGCGGCGGTTTGGATATTGTTATTGCCCATTCACCTCCTCGTGGTATTCATGATGATAATGACCAGGCGCACACTGGTTTTTCAGCATTACTGGATTTTGTCCGGGTTTTCAAACCGCGCTATTTATTGCACGGACATACACTGGCATACAAAAGTAACATTGAACCGCAGGCAACGCTTTTGGGGACGACTGAAGTCATCAACGTCAATCCATATCGCATTATTGAGGTTTGATCACATTGTTTGATAACTATGGCACACAAGTCAGAGCTGACTTTGCTCACGCTCGTTTTAAAGCATTCCTTAATCGGGTCCGGAATGTGCTTGTCGGACAGCCGCGTACGCTGCTTTCCTATGACGAGATCAAGGAAAAATTGCGTATTGGCGGCCCCATTTACCGTGGTATAAAAACTGTCCCTGTGGATAAAATTGTCGGAAGCTTGAATCGCTATCATCAATTTGATCGCGCTTTCCTTCCATTGGATGCCCAAATCGCCGATCGCTGGCAGAACGTAGATCGCGCTTTTTACCAGGAAGTCAATCTCCCGCCGGTCGTCTTGTACAAAGTAGGTGATGTCTACTTTGTAGTCGATGGACACCATCGCGTCTCAGTAGCCCGTGAACAGGGACAGTTGTTTATCGAAGCCGAGGTGCGTGAATGCTCAACCAAAGTAAATATCACCCCTGACCTGAAAACAGAAGACTTGGAAATACTGGGTGAGAAAGTGGATTTTCTGGAACGAACTGAGCTTGATCGTATCCGTCCAAAAGCCAGTATAAAATTAACCATCCCCGATGGTTTCGATCGCATGCTCGAACATATTGCTGTCCATAGATATTTTATGGGCCTGGATATGCAGCGTGACATTCCTGAGGAAGAGGCTGTTTCCCATTGGTATGATACAGTTTACCGGCCGATAACCCGCGTCATCCGGCGTAGCGGTATTCTCAAAGAATTTCCTGGAAAAACCGAAGGCGACCTGTATTTGTGGGTCCTTGACCGGCAGGCCTACTTGAATGAAAAGGGGAAGGATTTGTTACCCCCCGGTCAGGCTGCCAAAGAATTTATCAAGGGTACAGGAAAGTAATCTTTCATATTCTGCTCACTTTCCATCTCGCGAAGGCAGGGTTGGCGGGAAGGGCGGGCAAGCTAAAATGAACAAGGACACCTGGCGTTTACTAATCACATCCCCCGCACGTGGCTCATGGAACATGGCCGTGGATGAAGCCATCCTGGAAGAAACCGGCCGCGGCAGTTCCCTACCGACTCTGCGTTTATTTGCATGGGAACCTCCTTGTCTCTCATTGGGATACGCCCAACCCATTGAAGATGTGGATCTCGACCGTTTGCATGAACGTGGATGGGATCTTGTCCGCCGCCCTACCGGGGGCCGCGCCGTTCTCCACACCGATGAATTGACCTACTCATTCATCGCGCCGATAAACGAACCACGGGTTGCCGGCACATTGCTTGAATCATATCAGCGCCTGGCAAAGGCGCTGGTGGAAGCCTTGCACTTACTCGTCTTGCCAGTCCAGATCCAGGAACAGGTATCCGTCCCTGCCACGCAGGCTACAAACCCCGTCTGTTTCGAAGTTCCTTCAGCTTTTGAGATTACGGTGGAGGGAAAAAAATTGATCGGCTCAGCCCAGGCCCGGCGAAAAGAGGGGGTGCTCCAGCATGGCTCATTGCCGATGTATGGCGACATCACTCGCATCCTCCAAGTACTGGTTTATCCCGACGAAGCCGCCCGTTCTCGCGCGGCGGAACGTTTGCTCGAACGGGCCACCACAGTTGAAACCGCCCTGGGCCGAAGGGTTACCTGGGAGGAAACTGCCCGTGCATTCTCCCAGGCTTTCCAATCTGTCTTTGCACTGGACCTCCAGGCTGGGGACCTGACTCCCGCCGAAAAAAGTCGCGCTGAAGAACTCAGCATCGTAAAATATTCTCACCCTGAAAGACCTCAAAGACAAATGCCCCTCTCCCAACGGAAAGGGGCAAGGAGTGAGGGGTGATGGCTGAAAACCTTCCCTTTTTCCCGCGAGAGAAGTGCTGGGGATCAAGAAGCGTGATTAAGGCTCCAACGGCACGAACTTTATTTGTTTATATCCTAATGATTCAAAGAACCAGCGCAGGCTCGTCTGGGCATTGGCCGCCGCTTGATCCAGGATCCCGTCATCCAAGGCTGCCCTGCGGATCTCGTCCTCTGCGACCTGGCGAGCTGAAGTTTCCAGGTTTGGATCTCCGCTCGTAAGTACGCCGGTCTGCCTGTCATAAACGTAGGATTTGTTATTGTCAAGTGTAGCAACCAGGATCTCTGCTTGTGGCAGACGCACATTTAGAACCCCTTCCTGCAGCCATAGATCTCCCGGCTCGATCTTGCTCATATCGATCCCTGCAATAACATACCCATGAGCCACAAACAGCAGCCTGTCCCCCAAAAATAATTTCAGCGCGCCCTGATTCTCCTCGGCCTTGATGACCTTTTCGATGGTGTACTGGATCGTTTCCAGCCGTGAGAGTGCCTGGACTTGATTTATGATTGTAATCGGATCCGGAATGATCGTCGGAGTTGGATGAAGGAAATTGGAAACCTGGGTGCTCAATGTTTTGTTTGTTTGTTCCAATGGATTGAGGGCGTTATGAAGGCTGCTGTTAATTGAGCTCCAGATCACCCAGGTAATCCCCAGGGCTGCCAACAAAAAAACGAATATCAAAATAAAAACGAGTAGACGAGGTGATTTTTGAGTCTGCATGATGGGATTATACTATTTTTAAGGGATCTATCACTTGTCTTATTTTCTGATTCGAGATATTATCCATGCGTCTACGGGGAGAAATCCCCCCAACATACTCTTTATTTTATGAATAGGAGAAAAGATATGAAGAAGGTTTTCGCTTTTGTTTCAGTCCTGGTTGCAGCAGTAATGCTTTTGTCTGCATGCGGTCCTGCTGCAACTGTCGCTCCTGCGACGGCTGAACCCTCAACGGCTGTTCCGCCTGCAACCGTTCCCCCCACCGAAGTGCCGCCGACTGAAGTGCCGACTGAAGTTGCGGCAACGCCCACCGCAGTTCCGACCCCTGTCCCGCCCGTCTGTGCAAAGCTTGCCGATGCTCCGACCGCCGCAGCCGGGCAGCTGGGTTCTCCGGATAAACCGATTGTGATAACGTTTGTACCTTCCGGAGACACTGGCAAGATCACCAAAGCAGGCAGCGCTATTGCTGATTGCCTGAGCGCAATGACCGGCCTTACCTTCAAGATGGAAGTTGGTACTACCTTCGCGGCCTCTATTGAGGCCATGGGCGCTGAGAAAGCCCAGGTGGGCTTCCTCAATACATTCTCCGCCCTTTTGGGTAATGCGAAATACGGCATCTTCCCCGTTCTGATTGCCATCCGCAAGTATGCCACCAACGATGTCGATCCCGATAAAGCCTTGGCAGGCACTCCTGAGCCTTTCTATAAGGCCCAATTCATGGCCACGGCTGCCTCTGGGATCAAGAGTTTCGCCGACCTGAAGGGAAAGACCTTCTGCTTCGTCGATCCGAACTCCACCTCAGGCTACATTATCCCTCGCATTGTCCTCAAAGCCAATGGTATCGATCCTGACACGGACTTCAAGGCCACCCAGAATGCAGGCGGTCACGATAAAGTAGCCATTGCCCTTTACAAGGGCGACTGCGATGCAGGTGTGACCTTCATCAACACTCTGACCGATACCTCTTACAAACTCTATGAGACCTATCCCTGACATTGCCACCAAGGTGACGATCTTTGCCGTCAGCGACCGCATTCCGAACGACGGTATGCAATTCATCAAGACGCTGGATCCCAAGCTCCAGGCTGTCATTGTCGAAGGCATGCTGGCCATGGCTGCGGATCCGGGTGGGAAGGCTGTTCTGAAGAGCCTGTACAACTACGATTCTCTCCAGAAGATCGAACCGACCTTCTACAACGACTTCCTCGCGATGCTGCAGAAAGCTGGCGTTGATCCCGCCACTCTCGTCAAGTAATTTGTTTTTCAAACCTGGCAGGTCAAAATGACCTGCCAGGTTCTTTATTCCCCTATTGCTCCGATAACTTAAAATAACTATGTTAAAAATCGAGAATCTCACTAAAGTATACCCAAATGGAACCCAGGCGCTGAAGAACGTCAGCTTTGAAGTCAAGGATGGCGAGTTTCTGGCAGTTATCGGCCTGAGCGGATCCGGAAAATCCACCCTCTTGCGCTGCATCAACCGCCTGATCGAGCCGACCTCTGGAAAAGTCATTTGGAATGACCAGGATGTCACGGCTGCCTCGGCAACAGAGATCCGCAAGATCCGCCGGCAAATTGGCATGGTCTTCCAGCAATTTAACCTGGTGAAACGCTCTTCGGTAATGGCCAATGTAATGTCGGGTCGCTTGGGATACGTTAATACATTTTCAAGTTCGTTGCAGATTTTTTCCAAAGAGGACAACCAAAGAGCCATCACCAGTCTCGAGCGGGTTGGCTTGGCAGACAAAGCCCATGTCCGCGCCGACTCGCTCTCAGGTGGTCAACAGCAACGTGTGGGGATTGCACGGGCTTTGATGCAGGAACCAAAGTTGATCCTGGCAGATGAGCCAGTCGCCTCCCTCGACCCGGTCCTGGCTCATTCCATCCTAAAATACCTGGAGCAGCTAAACAAGGAATTCGGCATTACGGTGATCTGCAGCTTGCATTTCCTCGACCTGGTCCACCGGTACGCCACCAGCGCCATCGCCCTGAAGGACGGCGAACTGGTCTTCCAGGGCTTGCCGAAACAAATCGATGATGCTCAGTTCAAGGCAATCTACGGTCAGGAAGCCGAGCGCGTCTCAATTATATGATTTTCCCGACCACAACATCACTCCCTTCGACCACTTTCCTTCGCTCCCATAACTTTATGGCAAATCCAAAGAATAATCCGCTGCCGATGAAAAACAGTATCCTGCCGCCCATTTGCTCCCTTATCATTCCAGGGCTCGGTCAGCTGGTCTTGAAAAAAAGGGGGCGGGGTCTCATCATTTTATTGACGACCATCTTGCTTGTTTTCATTACTGATTGGTTCTTTGTTCATCAAAATGTGGGGAAAGTCAGTCTTGGCAGACTGACCACAAGCTGGCTTTGGCTTCCATTATTCCTGTTCTGGGTCTGGAATGTATTGGATGCGCGGGCTCTGGCAGAAAACAAGAAATTCAGTCTCATACCGGGAGTCTTGCTGGCCGGTATCGTCGTATATGTGACCGCCTGGAATGTCACCGATGTAAAGTTGAACAGGCTGGTCGAACGTTTCAATGATGCCCGCACCGTTGCCACCAACCTGCTCAATCCCGACGTGATCACCATGAGGGTCAACAACGAAGACCAGATCTGCGCCTGGCAGTGTATGTACACGTATATAGGTGATAAACTGGCGCACCGGACACCTGCCGGACCCATCCGGGTCAGCGATAACCTGCTCGACATCTTCGGCCGGGTCAAACTCATGGCCTCACCGAAATGGGAAGTTAACCTTGGCCTTGCGCAGGAGGGGAGTAAGACAAAAACCTTCGTCGCTGGCACTCTGATTGAAACCATCGCCATGGGCTTGCTGGCCACCCTTTTCTCGACCATCCTGGCCATGCCGATCAGCTTTTTGGCCGCCCACAATGTCATGGGGCGCCTCCCGGGAGGGACCGTCGTCTACTACGTCGTGCGCACCATCCTGAATGTCGTGCGCGCCATTGACACGATTGTTTGGGGCTTGATTGTGATTGTCTGGGTTGGTTTGGGGAGTTTTGCAGGCGTAATCGCCCTGACCATCCATTCAGTTGCAGCTCTGGCGAAATTATTCTCAGAAGAGATCGAACACATTGATCCGGGCCCCGTAGAGGCCGTCACTGCTACCGGTGCCAACTGGATCCAGACCATCCGCTACGCCATCATCCCACAGATCATTCCCTCTTTCCTGGCCTATTCGCTGCTACGCTGGGACATCAATATGCGTTCTGCTACCGTGGTCGGCTTCGTGGCCGGCGGCGGCATCGGCTTTTTCGTGATCGAAACCGTCCGCATGGGCGGTTACCAGCAATATGCCACTGCACTCTGGGCAGTGGCAGTAGTCATTATTATCGTGGATTACATCAGCGAGAAATGGCGTGAAAATATCCTGAAAGACCAGCCTCAAAAAGACAAGCAGCAGCACCGAACCGCACAGGTTCTAAAGATTGCCTTCTATACCATCCTGGCTGTGGCTGTTTTCGCCTACAGTTGGAATGTGGCTGAAATCAATCTCCGTGGATTATTCGATCCCGGGAAAAATTTCGGTCGATTGATTCTGGATTTTGTCAGCATCGACCTTTCCAAAAAGGTGATACAGATTGTAACCCAGCAGATGTTGGTCACCATTTTCCAGGCTCTGCTGGCAACCACTTTGGGGGCCATCTTCGCCATTCCCTTTAGCTTCCTGGCTGCCAAAAACCTGACTGGCCGCAGCCGCTTATCTGCCTGGCTGTATTATCTGACCAGGGCCATTTTCAATATCCTCCGTTCAATCGAAGCACTTCTTTACGTGGTCATTTTCATCTTCTGGGTCGGCATCGGTCCTTTCGCCGGAATGCTTGCACTTGCCGTAACCTCCTTTGCTTTGATCGGTAAATTGTTTTCGGAAGCCATTGAAAATATCGAGCCTGGCCCGATCGAGGCGGTTACTGCGACAGGCGCCAACCGCTTCCAGACGATTGTCTATGCCATCATTCCGCAGATCACTCCTCCATTCATTTCCTATCTGATCTACCAATGGGATATAAACATCCGTATGGCCACAATCATTGGGTTTGCCGGTGGAGGTGGCATTGGTCTCACCCTGACCACTTTCTTCGGTTCACTGCAATATCATAAAGCTGGAACTGTGGTGGCCTTTATCGTGATCGTGGTAGCTCTAATGGATTTCGCCAGTGCGAAGATCAGACAGGCTCTAATATAAAACCCGCTCCATATCGATCAGGCAGGTAATCCCCAAAGAAAAAAGCCTTTTTAGTCAGATAGAACCAACAAATTACACAATATTCAATCTTTTTGAAGCCTGTCACCTGCCCGGAGACAGGTTTCTTTTTCACGTGGTACAATCCCGCCAATGTTCAAACAACTCCTAAAAATGTTCTCTCACATGATTCTTATCCTGATCCTCTTTGGTGTGCTTCTCCTTGCTGTTTCCCGCCTCATTACTGGCTTGGCGGCCCGTGGAAAAATATACGCCGCCTCCGACGTTTCCGTTCATCGGGTTGCGATTGTCTTTGGCGCCGGCTTATGGCGGAATGGCAATCCCACTCCTGTCCTGATCGACCGCGTGACCACTGCCGCCAATCTCTATTTTGCCGGGAAAGTGGAAAAGTTATTGGTCAGCGGCGACAATCGCTTCGTCGACTATAATGAACCCGAAGCCATGCGCCAACTGGCCCTTTCACTGGGTGTGCCTTCCGAGGCCATTGTCCGTGACTATGCCGGTCGGCGGACCTATGATACCTGTTATCGGGCAAAAGCCATCTTCGGTGTGGATACAGCCATCCTGGTAACGCAAACCTTCCACATGCCCCGTGCCCTTTACCTTTGCAACCATCTGGGCGTTGACGCGGTCGGTGTCACCTCTGACTTGCGTGTATACCGTAAATCAGCCGTGCTATACTGGGAGTTGCGTGAACTCCTGGCTACCGCCGCCGCCCTCTGGGATATACATGTTAGCCATCCCATTCCCGTACTTGGGAATCAGGAACCGATATTTCCATAAGAGGATTCCATAAATCGCAACGAAGCCCTTGCCATTGTCCATGAATACGTCAAAAATGAAAACCTCGTCAAACACATGCTTTCAGTCGAAGCTGCCATGCGCTTCTACGCCGAGAAATTCAGTGAGGATCCCGAAAAATGGGCCCTCACTGGCTTGCTCCATGACTTTGACTGGGAAATCCATCCCACTCTCGAAGAACATCCAATGGCAGGGGAACCCATTCTACGCGAACGGAGCGTGCCCGAGGATGTTATCCGCGCCGTTCTCAGCCATGCCGACCATACCGGCATTCCCCGCCAGAGCCGCATGGAAAAGGCCCTTTATGCCTGTGACGAAGTCACCGGGTTGGTGACCGCGGTCGCCCTGGTCCGCCCCTCCCGCTCCCTGCTGGACCTGGAAGCCAGTTCTGTAAAAAAGAAATGGAAAGACAAGACCTTCGCCGCGGGTGCCAACCGCTCCGAGATCGAAAAAGCTGCCTCCGAATTTGGCATCGAGTTATGGGAACATGTCGGCAACGTAATCCTGGCCATGCGCCGAATCGCCCCCGAACTGGGGTTGGTAGGGACTCTCGGTTAAAATATTTTATATAAACGGTCTGGAGGTTACAATGACTCTTCGAGGCAAAGGCTTCTTCACCTGCAACCTTTCCGAATGCGAAGGTGGCGACCCAGCCGCGATTGTGGCGGCTGCAAAGGAAGCTGGCCTGAGTCATGTGATCGTCAAAATTGCCGAGAGGGAGCAGGCCTCTGGCATTAATCCTGCTGGGACGGATGGTACCGCCCCCGTCGTCCAGGCTCTACACTCAGCCGGGATTGACGTGTGGGGCTGGCACCATGTGTGCGGGGACAATCCATCCGGAGAAGCAAAAATAGCCATTCAGCGGACTCAATCCCTGGATTTGAAAGGGTGCGTTGTAAACGCAGAAGCAGAATTTGAACAACCTGGTCGGGAGGCTGCGGCTCGTCATTACATATCCGCTTTACGCAGTTCCTTGACCGTTCCCATTGCCCTGAGTTCTTTTCGTTTTCCCAACTACCACCCCGACTTCCCCTGGACCGCCTTCCTCGAAGGCTGCGATATCCACATGCCCAAAGTTTTCTGGGAGCAGGCTTACAATGCCGGGGAACAGTTGCGTGAGTCCAAACGCCAGTGTGATGCCTTGCCCAATGCCCGGCCTTATGTGCCCTCCGGTGCCGCATACATCACCTCCGGCTGGGCGCCTCTGCCTGCCGATACAGTTGAATTTCTCGACACAGCTCAATCATTGGCGTTTCCGGCGGTCAATTTTTTCCAATGGGATCAATGCCGCCAGTATTTGCCAAATAATTGGACGACCATCGCCGGTTATTCCTGGCCTTTGCCTCTGCCTGAGAATCCTCCCGTTCTTCCTGCTGGTTCGGAATCCAAAGATTCATCCCCGGATGCGTTCTCGCTAATATTCCTGGCAAGTCTCAATAGCCGCAAAGCCGAACAGGTGGCATCGCTCTACGATCCAAATGCGACTCGCACCTGGGTAAATGAAACCTTAAATGGGGTGAGTTCCATCCAGAATGGTTACGTTACCTTGTTCAAAAATCTACCTTCTGAGATTGTCTTTAATCTCACCAAAGCCCGTGTGAACAATGATATCCACATCCTTACCTGGAAAGCCGGGCCGCTCGCGGGAGAGACTACACTCGTGCTAAAGAACGGGAAAATTGTCCAGGATTACACATTTATATCTTGAATGGTGGGTAACGTCTCTTTTCTCCCTTCATCGGGAGAGAGTCTCTTTGGGCTGTCCTACATATGTTACGAAAATAATTGAACCGGCCTCTTCAATTTAGGAGCGATTCGCCTGCATTCTGTTCGATGATAAAAGCAAGCAGCAGTAAATTTCTTGCGGAGGTCAAGATGGTGGAACAAACAGCAGTCAGTCATATCGAAGAGAGTCATAAGGCCCATGGACGGCGATTGTACGGCGTACGTCTCTGGCTGGCTCGCAGTGCCTATATTGCTTTGTTCTTGCTTGTATTAACATTTTTTATTACCGGTTTTCAACCTTATGTAAAGAGTTGGGATCAGGGAAATATCGGCGCGGGGGTCACTCAAAATACATCTGGCCAATTGGTTATCTACGTGTTTCCGGGTGGCGATGCAGCCGCGGCAGGTGTGCAGAACGGGGATATTTTACAGGCCATCAACGGCGTACCGGTCTCTTCTTCTACGGAGGCCAATGAATTGTTTGTAGGTAAGATTGGGGACCCGATAGCGATCACTATTCTTCCAAAACATCAGTTTCCTTATCAGGTCGAACTGACCTATGCAGGCGGGTTCCTGCAGCTCCTTGAAAGGATGCATTTATCTCTAAAGTTCCTCGTTACATACAATATTGTCTTCAGCTGTCTCCTTGGAGTGGCAGTTATTCTATGCAGCCCCCTCGTATTTTTCCGCCGGTCGAATGACTGGCTGGTTATCCTCGTCGCATTCTCGATGATAGCCTTCGCATCACTATTATTAACTCCAGTGGGGTATGGTACGGAAAAATTGCACGTGTACTTCATGAACATTCTGATCTACATGTTCGGAATTGTAACCATGGTTATTGTTTTTTTCCTCTTTCCATCCGGACATTTCGTACCCCGCTGGACCCGCTGGGTCTCCATCATAATTATTGTGCCGGCACTGTTGGACTTTATTAATCTCATCACCATTAATAATACCCTCTGGGATTTTCTCTTATGGATTGGATTCCTTGTTCTGGGTTCTTTCGCTCAAATTTATCGCTATCGGAAGGTTTCATCACCTGTTGAACGCCAGCAGACAAAACGGGTGGTGCTAGGGGCAGTCGCTTGTTTCATGATTATCGCCATCCTTGACTTGGCCTCTATTGTGCTCCCCTCGCGCTTGACCTATGCTCAGTATATACTCTTTACCCTTTTTGTTAAAGCAGGGTCAATTTTACCGGTGTTGGTATTGGAATTGAGTTTTGTATTCGCCATTTATCGCTACCGCCTATGGGATACGGATTTATATATCAACCGAACGGTGGTATACAGCCTGGTAACACTATCCCTCATGGCGGTCTGGATCGTGACTACGCAAGTATTGAATTATGCCTCCCAACAATTGCTCGGTAAGCAGGCGGGTTTGCTGGGAGCATTACTTTCCAGCTTGCAGGTAGCAGTTATATATAAGCCGGTCCGCAACTGGACTGAAAAGTGGGTTAACAAACGGTTTTACAAGGACCGCATCGATTACGACAAAGCCCTGGTTGAACTGCAGCCTGCAATGTGGGCCTACCTCACCCCTCTTGACCTTGGGCATACTCTCGTGACCAAAATACCGGCCCTCCTGCAAAGTGCCTGTGCCGCCTTGTTCATCCAGGAACGCAATTCATTTACCCTGGCGGAAGTGCATGATCTGCATCCTTCCGATGCCAATAAATTCCAGTTTTCTCCAGAGATCCTGAAAAAAATGGAAAAAGGCGAAGCGGTGAGTTTGCCGGAGGGCGAACCTTTCAAATTGCTTGTGCCTCTGACCATTCCACGTTTGCAGGTTTTTGACCTGGTGGGTATATTGGCAATAGGACCGCGCACGAAAGGACGCGGCTATTCCCGCGACCACCTGACCGACCTCACTTGCCTGGGTCGTAGCGCCGGGACGGCGTTGCATATGCTGCAACTCAATGAAAAGAAGCTCTCAAAAAGGCTCCTATCGGGCACGGAAGCCTGACGACATATTTTATTTCACAACAGGCGCATCTCCTCCCAAGCCTTGCGGGAGCAGGCCAAACCTGTGATACAAGCCGCAGCAGTGGCGTTCGTAATCTGATGGTTTATTTCTTCGGCGCGGCTTTCTTTTTTTTCATCGTTCTCTTTTTGCCTGTTCCAGCTTTTTTCGACGCTGCCGGCTTGCCTTTAGCTGCTTTCTTCTTGCCGTTATCATCTTTCTTGACCATCGTCACAAACTGTTCCACTGTCCAGCCTTCGGTCAAGCCGACCAGCATATCTCCGGCTTTCACATCCACGACGACCTCGCCACGCAGGGCTGAGCGTTTGCGCAATGGAGCTTCATCCAGCCGGGATTGCTTGGCAGCCGCCTTGAGCAGGTGCAGCGTCACGATGGCATTGGGTTTACCCATGCCAAGCCCGGCCAATTTTACGCCGCGTGGCAGTTCCCAGGCGATCACGCCCTTGCCGTAGCGTCCCTGTGCCGGGAAATCCTTGACCTCCACTCGTTTCCCCTTACCATCCGAGGTGATCAGGAAGAGATCACCGGCCTGAGGCAGGACTTGCATGCCGATGACTTCATCCCCCACACCCAGCTTGATGGCGTTGACACCCGCAGCTGCCAATCCCATCGGGCGAACTTCATCTTCCGCAAAACGGATACCCATGCCAAGTGCAGTCGCCAGCAGGATCTCCTTTTTGCCATCCGTCAAGCTAACCCAACCCAGGCTGTCGCCATCATTGACGTTAGCCAGCCGGAATGTCTGCGCAGACGGGCCGGGTAGGTCACTCACTGCGGATTTCTTTACCATCCCGCCTCGCGTCGTTGTAAAGAGATAGGTTTCTTCCGGCAGATCTGACTTTCTGGCCGGTAAACTAAAAGCCGCTACTGGCATCTCATCCGCCTGAAGGGGTGAGATTTTGTTGAAAGGGCTGCCCTCTGCCAATTTTTCAGCTTCCGGCAGGGTGTGTACAGCCACTGCCGCACATAATCCACGCTGGGAGACCAGGTAAAGCGTATCTGTAGATTTAGCCTTGACCAGCAGCTTCGGCGCATCTGAACCGGAAAGACGTGGAGGC
Source organism: uncultured Chloroflexia bacterium (assembly GCA_963831885.1). GTDB lineage: Bacteria > Chloroflexota > Anaerolineae > Anaerolineales > Villigracilaceae > UBA877. The sequence goes on from CAWHSJ010000012.1 coordinate 994,371, forward strand.
TTATCGTCCCGGCTGCAAGCCACCATCCCCTCCGCGCTCATGCCAATCCAAACGACCTGCTCCTGGACCAATTCTGCAGTTGTCAATGGGGCTTTGTGTTTTCGACTCCTCAGGCTGACAATCTGTGTACGGCGCCGGTCGCCGAAGGCAGTTTTAACCCCCAGAAGTTCATCCGCAGCCGTTTCGCGCATCTTTTTGGGGGACTTAAGCAAGCCTTCCAGGTCCTTGATCAAACCCAGCGTCTCTTTGTATTCCGTCTCGATCTTTTTTCGTTCCAGGGCTGCCAGGCGGCGTAATTGCATTTCCAGGATCGCGTTTGCCTGTACTTCTGACAACTTGTATCGTTTCATCAATCGCGCCCGTGCAGTTTCAACATCTGGTGAGCCTTTGATGAGGGCAATGATCTCGTCCAGGTGCTTGAGGGCCACCATCAGGCCTTCGAGGATGTGTGCCCGGGCTCGTGCTCTTTCCAGGTCAAATTCAGCCCGTCGTTTGATGACCGTCAGACGATGGTCTAGATATACGCGCAGTGCCTGCTTAAGATTTAGCAGGCGCGGCTCGTTGTCCACCAGCGCCAGCAAATTGATGCTGAAAGTGGATTGCATCGGTGTCCGCTTGTAAAGGTTGGCCAGCACTTTCTCCGGTATGACATTCTTGGTCAGTTCAATCACAATGCGTAAACCCTGCCGGTCCGACTCGTCCCGCAGGTCCGTGATGCCTTCCAGTTGTCCATCCCGCACCAGTTCTGCGATGCGCTCGATCAGGCTGGACTTGTTGACCTGATAAGGTAGTTCGGTGACGATGATCCGACTCTTGCCGCGTTCCATTTCTTCTACATGCGCTCTGGCTTGAATGGTGACACGGCCACGGCCCTTGCCGTAAGCAGCCTCGATACCTTCCTCCCCTTTTTGCTCGATGATGATGCCCCCGGTCGGGAAATCGGGACCTTCTACAAATTCCATCAGGTCGTCCACGTTTACATCGTCGAGCTTGTCCCATTTCTGCAACATATAGACCAGCGCATCCACCACCTCAGCCAGGTTGTGTGGCGGGATATTGGTAGCCATGCCGACCGCGATGCCGGTGGCCCCATTGACCAGTAGGTTGGGAATTGCAGAAGGGAGTACGGTTGGTTCAGTCAGTGTCCCGTCGAAGTTCTCTGTAAAGTCAACTGTATTTTTTGAAATATCTGCCAGCAAATCCAGGGCAGGCGCGGCAAGACGGGCCTCGGTATAACGCATCGCCGCTGGAGGGTCACCATCTACCGAACCGAAGTTGCCCTGCCCGTCGACGAGCAACGTTCGCATCGAAAAATCCTGAGCCATGCGCGCCATCGAATCGTAAACGGACTGATCGCCGTGTGGGTGATATTTGCCAAGTACTTCCCCGACTATACGAGCGGATTTACGGTAGGGGCTGTCGGCGCGTATTCCCATATCATACATGGCATATAGGATTCGCCGTTGGACCGGTTTCAAGCCATCCCGCGCATCCGGCAGCGCCCTCGAAACAATGACGGACATGGCGTAATCGAGGTAAGCCGCTTGCATTTCGTGGTCAATATCGATCTTTCGTACCAGGCCAAGTTCCATAAAAACTCCTAATCATGAACCCTTTTACGGGGACACGCGAAACACGAAGATACACGAAATTAACTGGGACTCTTTTCTCCGTGCTCTTCGTGAATACTTTTCGCAAATATGTTCTATCTTAAAGGGAAAGGGGCAACCCGTCAAGGACTGAAAAAAAGAAACTTCCCCGCTACATCTCTTGTAACGGGTAATAGCTGGATTCTTGGTTCTATTTCCTTCTTTTTTGCTAAGGCGTAAAGTTAATTGTTTTGGAAAGGCATGTCCCAGCCAGTCCATTTTCAGAGCAGACGGTAACTACGGCAGTGAACTGATCGCCCGAAGGATCATAGTTAAATTGACCGGGGTTGATATTGGCCACATGTCCGCCTTCTCCCGGCTCTAGATTCTGCTGGTTACTTTCAACCGAACAGCCTTCATAGCTCCGAAAACTATCCAGCGTATGTGTCGTGGTCGAGGAGGCAGTATTATTTGTGATGACAATGCGGATGGATTCCCACGTAATACTTCCAGTGTTATCCACCTGGAAATGAAAAGCGTATTGTGGAGCGCAGGCAGTCACATCAACGTACGAAACGCTAAACCTTGCCGAGGGTGTCGATGTGGGCTCTGGTGTAAAAACTGGCACCGGTGCGATATCCCCCGTCGTAGTGGCGTAATTTCTCCATATCCAGCAAATGATGGCGGGGTTGGATGGCAGCCGGATGATCCAATTTCCATTGCCGAAATCCCGCCCGACAATTTCTGCCGTTTCCCCAACCCGTAATACTCCCAAAACTTCATATACTAAGCCTGGACCCTTGCGGCAATTGGTTTCCACCGAAACACTCACTCTGGGTAGATCGGGCGTAAGGGTGAAAGTCGGCGTGGAAGTAGGCAAAGAGGTTGAGGTAAGCGAAGGGGTAACGGTGAATTCAGGCGTATTGGTTACCATGGCAGTCAGGGTGGAGGCCACTGAATTGGCAACTTCTGTCTGCGCGGCCATGGTCGATGCAACTATCTCAGCAGCTTGTGTTTCTACGGCTATGGCGGATGCGATCATTCCGGCAGTTTGTGTTTGTGCAGCCTCGGTCGAAGCCACGACCCTGGCCACCTCGGTTTGAATTACAGCAGTGCCATCCGCCGGGCTGGGATTCGTGGCTGCGATGATGGCAGGATCTGGCAAGTTGCAGGCTGAGAGAGCGGAAAGAAGAATAACGACGGTTAAGGCGAAAATGTATTTTAGGGCCATTTAAACTCCTGCCTCTGGTGGTTGATTGATATTACTATCATACATATTTATCACGCCAGAATCAATCCCTGGATACATACATTCGAGGCGGCCGCGTGGCCGCCTCGAATGATCCTGCTGGCGATCCACAAACCATCGGTCTATAGGCCCGCCAATCCGGAACTCTGTCATTCGGGATGAACCTACACGATAGTAAATTCAAGGAACAAAGGTTATTGTCTTAACGACGCAGGTACCGCCCTGGCCATCGGCCGAGCATACCTGGATGGTCGCTTTGAAATCATGGCCTGAGGGATTGGCGGCAAATCCGCTGGACGTGGTGATGCCTATTTCCCCTGGTTCCAGGTTACTGTCATTGCTTCCAAGAGTACAGCCATTGTAATTGCTGAAATAATTCCTGTTGATGGTGGTGGTTACATTGGTCGTTCGATCTGTTACATTCACCTGGTTTGATTCCCAGGTCAGGTTGCTGTTGTTGATAATCTTGAATTTTAGGTAATAGACCCCGCTGCAGGAGGTAAAACTGTCATAAGTGAGTTTGAAATCGATCGCTTCCGTTGGCGTGGGTTGTGGAGTAAATATCGGTACCGGGCTGGCATTGCCTGTCACGGTGGCTGAATTTCTCCACACCCAGCAGATAATGGCCGGATTGGATGGAAGGCGGATGACCCAATTTCCCCTGTCAAAATCCTGACCGACGATCTCGGCTGTCTCCCCGGCCCGGAATAAACCCAATATTTCGTACGCCACGCCTGGCCCGCTCCGGCAATTGGTGTCCACAGAAACACTTACTCTGGGGAAATTGGGGGTGAGGGTGAAGGTCGGCGTGATTGTGGGGGTTGGGCTTGGTGAAAGAGAGGCAGTTGAAGTGAATGAAGAGGTAAAGGTAAATTCAGGCGTATTGGTAACCAGGGCAGTCAGGGTGGATGCCACCGCCTTGGCGATCTCTGTCTGGGCTCCGATGGTGGAAGCGGCAATTCCAGCCGCTTCAGTTTGTGCAGCTTGAGTCGAAGCGACAATAATCGCAACTTGGGTTTGTAATGCCGCGGTAGCCTCAGCCGGTCCCGAATCCGTCCCACCATTTACCGGGATACCAGCCGCTCCGCATGCAGAAAGGCAGATAAGAAGGGTAGTAACAATGATAAGAAATGTCTTTGTTCAATTTCATTGGAACTCCTATTCTGTATGTAAATCTATATCATCATACATATTTTTCCCTCCACAATCAACCCCTTAAATACAATCAGGGCGACCAAATGGTCGCCCCGACGATATTCTCTGACTACCTACTAGTCGGAAGACCCGCTATCCTGGATCTCCGTCCACTGAGACGAACCGGCTTGCTTCAGAGCCTCTTCGGTAGCGGCAAAGCGTCCGTGGACAAAACCGGTCCCTGCTGGGATCAGCTTGCCAATGATGACGTTTTCCTTCAGGCCATAGAGCGGGTCTGTCGTTCCACCGATGGCCGCCCCTGCCAGTACCTTGATGGTATGCTGGAACGAGGAAGCCGAGAGGAAGGAGTCGGTGCTTAGGGAAGCCTTGGTAACTCCAAGCAGAAGTTCATGGAACTTGGCAGGAATTTTACCTTCGGCCAATAACTGTTCGTTAACTTTCTGGATTTCGAGCCGTTCGACCGCGTCGCCGGGTAGGTAACTGGTGTCGCCCGGGCGGGTGACCTGCACCTTGCTCATCATCTTTCGGATGATGACCTCGAAGTGCTTGTCATGGATATTCTGCCCTTGCGAACGATATACCTTTTGGATCTCGTTCAAGAGGTACATCTGGCATGCCTCACGACCCTGTACCCGCAAAACCCGGTGGGGGTTCAACGAACCTTCTGTCAAGGGCTGCCCTTCTTCAACGTGAACGCCTTCTTTTACCAGCAAACGCAGTGTGGTCGGGATCTCGTGTTCGATCTCATCGCGCTGTTCGTGTGAGACAAACACCTTGCGCTTCTCCACACGGACCTTGCCGCCGTGTTCCGCTGCGATGGCAGCGTCATCCATGGTGGCAATCACATCACCGGCCTTGATTTCGTCCTCATCTTTGACCTGGATCTTCCACTCTTTAGGCACGTCGAATTCGTCATGGATCATCTCACTGTTTTCGACGCGTACCAGGCGCATGTCGGCATACTTATCCGACTGGATAATGCGAACCACACCCTTGATCTCTGCTACGACGGCTTCACCTTTCGGCATTTTCCGTGTCTCGAAAAGTTCTTCCACGCGCGGGAGACCGGTCGTGATATCGCCGCCTGCTGCCACACCACCGGTATGGAAAGTCCGCAGGGTCAGTTGCGTGCCGGGCTCGCCGATGGACTGGGCAGCCACAATACCAACGGCTGAACCCATTTCCACCATGGTTCCCCGGGCCATGTCAATACCATAGCATTTTGCACAAATACCGTGCGTCAATTCGCAAGTCAGGGCAGAGCGTACTTTTACTTCCTCGACGCCCGACCGCAGCGATCTTCTTGGACATTTCATGATCCAGCGCGTCGTCTGGTTCAGCCAGTACTTCGCCTGTCTTTGGATCGAGCACACGCTCGGCCACCAGGCGTCCGTACAAGCGGGACATCATGGACTGGCCCGCCACATCATCCTTCCTGCGGATCCAAATCCCGTTATGGGTGCCGCAGTCATGTTCGTTGATGATAATATCCTGGGCAATATCCACCAGGCGGCGGGTCAGATAACCAGCATCCGCAGTACGTAGGGCGGTATCCGCCAGGCCTTTACGAGCGCCATGGGTGGAGATGAAGTACTCCTGGGCGGTCAGGCCTTCACGGAAATTCGACCGGATGGGCATTGGGATGATACGCCCGGAGGGATCGGCCATCAGGCCGCGCATTCCGGCCAGCTGTGAAATGGGGCCGAAACCACCTTTGGTCGCTCCGGAGTTGGCCATCGTGGCCAGGTTTCCATCCGGGTCCAGATAGCTCTTGACGGCCTTGGCAACTTCATTGGTGGTTTCCTGCCAGGTCTGGATGATGCGTTCGTTCTGTTCCTGCTCGGTGAGCAGACCACGCCGGAAATCACGCTGGACCAGTTCTACGTCCTTGAGCGCCTGGTCGATGATCTCTGTCTTTTCCGGTGGGATGGTGATATCGCTGACTGCAATGGTCGTGCCGGAGCGCATGGCATATTCGAATCCTATGCGCTTGATGGCATCGGCTGTTTCGGTGGTTACATCCTGTCCATAAAGCTCATATACTTCGGCGATCAGGTCCTTCACGCCGCCTTTTTCCAATTGGTGGTTGACGAACTGGACCTTCTCAGGCAGGATACGGTTAAATAGGACCCGTCCAACAGTTGTGTCGATCAGGCGATATTCCGCTTCAGGTAGGCGGTTGTCCTTGTCATCATACCAGGTCGTCACGCGGACTTTGATCTTGCTGTGGATCTCCACCTGGTTCAACTGATAGACCAGATCAACTTCATCCATGTCAGAGAATGCACGTCCATCACCCTTGTGGGCTCTGGCATGCATCATCGTCATATAGAATACGCCCAACACCATGTCTTTCGAAGGAGCAATGATTGGCTCGCCGTCAGCCGGTTTCAGTAGGTTCTTCGAGGAGAGCATCAACCGCCGGGCTTCTTGCACAGCCTTATCGGAAAGCGGTACATGCACGGCCATCTGGTCGCCATCAAAGTCTGCGTTGAAGGCTGTACAAACCAGCGGATGTAGCTGGATAGCCGAACCTTCGATCAGTACCGGTTCGAAGGCCTGGATGCCCAGCCGGTGAAGGGTGGGAGCACGGTTCAATAGCACCGGGCGATCCTTGATGACTTCCTCAAGAGCCTCATAGACCTCGGGGCGGTTCCGCTCGATAAAGCGGCGTGCACCCTTGACGTTGGCAGCATAGTTATGAGAGACCAGCCGGGAAATGACAAACGGACGGAAGAGTTCGAGCGCCATGGCTTTCGGGAGACCGCACTGGTAGAGTTTCAATTGCGGCCCGACCACGATCACTGAACGACCCGAATAATCCACTCGCTTGCCCAGCAGGTTTCGGCGGAAGCGGCCCTTCTTGCCTTTGAGCATATCGCTCAGTGAGCGCAGCTCACGCCGGCCTCGGCGGGAGAGTGCCTTGCCGCGCTGTGAATTGTCGATCAGGGAATCCACTGCTTCCTGCAACATGCGCTTCTCGTTGCGGACTATGACGTCCGGTGCGCCGAGTTCAAGCAGTCTCTTCAAGCGGTTGTTGCGGTTAATGACACGCCGGTAAAGATCATTGAGGTCGGAGGTGGCAAAACGGCCACCGTCCAACTGTACCATTGGACGCAGGTCCGGCGGGATGACTGGCAGTACCGTCAGGATCATCCACTCCGGCCGGTTGTTGGAACGCCGGAAGGCTTCCACGACTTTCAGGCGGGAAGTGGCTTTCTTGCGCTTCTGCTTGGACTTGGTCGTTTTGACCTCTTTCCAAAGTTCCTCAGAAAGCTTGTCCAGGTCAAGACGACGCAGGATATCATAGAAGGCTTCAGCGCCCATATCGGCCCGGAAAACCTGGCCCCAGCGCTGCTTCAATTCACGATAGCGGATTTCGCCCAGGAAGGTGAACGGGCGTAGTTCCAGCAACTCATCCCGCTGTCGGGCATTGGCATCATGGCTGGTGGAAGTCTGGTCCTCAAGCTTTGACCGCAAGGCGGTCATTTGTTCATCGGCTTCGGCCTTGAATGTGGCCGCTTCCATTTTCACTTCTTCCAGGACGTGGGATTTCTCATCCTTAAGGTCGTTCTCGATGCCTTCCAATCGCCCCTGGACAAATTTCTGCACCTTGGTCAGGTGTGTTGCGCCAACCTTGATACCTTTATCGGCAATGACCGTGCCCGTATCGCCAAATACAACCGCCTCAGTCAAAACCTTGCCCTTATTCTCCTGTAAGTAACCTTCCAATCTTTGGCCTTCCTGGATGATTGGTTCCAGTTTGACTGCGGTCTGCTCATCATATTGGCGTTCGAGTTCGGTCCGTCTTTGATTGATTTCAGCCAGTTTCTTGTCTCGGGAAGTCTTGATTTCAGCAATCTTGGAGTTGATCACCGCCGCCTGTTCGCGTTCGGAGACGGAAATTTCATCCTCCAGGCGCTTGAGGGCTTTCTGGCGGGCATCTTCATCGACGTAGCTGACAATATATTGGGCAAAGTAAAGCACCCGGTCCAGGTTGCGGCGGGAGATATCCAGCAGCATGCCCAGGTACGATGGAATGCGCCGTGTATACCAGATATGTGCCACGGGGGTCGCCAGGCCGATATGGCCCATGCGTTCGCGACGTACCGATGAGCGGGTTACTTCTACACCGCATTTATCACAGGTGATCCCTTTGTACCGCGGGTTTTTGTATTTCCCACAATAACATTGCCAATCGCGCGTCGGACCAAAGATCGCCTCGCAGAATAACCCATCTTTTTCCGGTCGCAGGCGGCGGTAGTTTATGGTCTCAGGTTTCAGGACCTCGCCGTATGACCATGAAAGAATGGTTTCCGGTGAAGCAAGACTGATCCGTAACGAGATTAATCCTTTGGTTTCCACTAGGCAGTCTCCTCTTGCAAAACTATGTTATAAAATACCCTGTCCTTGGCTCAATCCCGCCAATGCCAGAGACAAGCAAAAGCAAGCGCTTCGAAGCTCCTGCTTCAAGCGCTCGCTGTGGGGTTTAGAATTATTTTATCTCTCAACTGAGTGAATTATACGAGTTTGGTCATATTTAGTCAAGAGACAGTATAAAACCATGTTCAGTTCTAATCGAACTCTAATAGTTTTAGGATGTCCGCTTGGGCCGCCTCAAAAATCTCCTGCATTACCTCTTGGGGGACTTGATAACGGCCGCCGAAGGATCCGTCGCCATAGATTTCGCGCGCGGTTTTTGCATTCATCACTTCCGAGGGGACATGCGGCGGGATTTTTTCACCTTGCGGCAGTTCTGTGACTATTGTGAACGGGAAAGCTTCCAACCAGTTGGCATGAGCGGGCTTAAGTTCATGTCGAAGGGCGATTTCTTCCAGGCTGTGAGCCATCCACCAGGCATACCATTGTATCTTCAGATCGCCTATTTCATTGGCTAATTCTCCCAGCCTGGTTTTGACGCCGGTGTTGCCCCCATGTCCATTCAGGACAAGGAATCGCCGGAAGCCCTGCCGGTACGCAGAACGGACGACATCCTCCACCACATCCAGCAAAGTGGAGAGCCGCAGGCTGAGTGTGCCCGGATAGGAAACAAAATAGGGGCTGGCTCCAAAATTGAGCGGCGGAGCCACCAATACACCCGATTGTTTCGAAGCGGCATCCGCCAAAGCCAGTGGGATTTTAACATCGGAGAGCAGTGAGAGATAACCGTGCTGCTCGCAAGCGCCAGTGACCAGGATCAACCGGTCGTCGTGCTTGAGATATTCTTCCACATCCATCCAATTCAAGTCTTCGAGTCGCATATCCCTATTATAATCATCACGTGCCTGAAATCGCTCCTCTGCCACCGCTCTTCCTTGAACGCATGTCCCATTTCCTTGAAGGGGAATATCCCGCCTTTGCTGCTGCATTGGAGGCAGAACCGGTCAACGGCTTGCGTGTGAACACCCTCAAATTGTCGGTGGAGGCATTTCAACAAATATCTCCTGTTGGTCTTGGAGACAGCGTGCCATGGTGCAAGTCGGCATTCGTTATTCCAAATTCTGATTTTTCTTTCGGCAGGCATCCATACCACCTATCCGGCTTGTATTATCTACAAGACCCTTCCGCCATGGCTCCGGCAGAATTGCTGGCTCCACAACCGGGCGAATACGTGCTCGATCTGGCCGCGGCTCCCGGAGGGAAAACCACCCACTTGGCCTCGCTCATGCAGGCGGGGGGTCTGCTGGTAGCCAATGAGATCAAGGACAAGCGTCTCGGTCACCTGGCGTTCAATGTGGAGCGTTGGGGGGCAGGCAATGTGATTGTCACCAACGAGAGTCCCGAGCGCCTCTCCGACCATTTCGGCCCATTCTTCGACCGTGTCCTGGTGGATGCCCCTTGCTCCGGTGAGGGCATGTTCCGCAAGGACTACGGCGCCCGTCTCGATTGGTCGCCGGACATGGTAGCCGGCTGTGCCCTCCGACAACGCAATATCCTGCGGGTGGCAGCCCGGCTGGTCCGTCCTGGTGGGCAACTCCTGTATTCCACTTGCACATTCGCGCCCGAAGAAGATGAAGGCGCTATCAGCAATCTACTCGAAGAACATCCCGAATACCAGGTGGTGCCTCTGCCACAGTTGCCAGGATTTATGCCGGGCCGGCCGGATTGGTTGGGAACCGGGTTAAAAGGGAAAGGATTGGAAGGCGCAGTCCGCCTTTTCCCCCACCGCTTGGTCGGGGAGGGTCATTTCATCTGTTTGCTAAAAAGAACAGACTCCAATGAGATTGAAACGAATAAACGAAAGGCGCGTGTGGATCGTAACTACGACCGGCTTACGTACCCCTCCAAGGCGCAAGAACAATTGTGGAAGACGTTCGCCGAAGAAGTCTTGGGGACCGGTTTTCCAGCAGAGAGACTCAGGTTGCGGGGAGGACGCTTGTATCTCTTGCCGGAAAAAATGCCCGATTTTGGGGATCTGCGGGTCGTCCATCCTGGCGTCTGGCTGGGGACTTTTAAGAAGGATCGCTTTGAACCGGCCCACCCGCTGGTGCTGTTCTTGCATAGGGGACAGGTCCGCAATGTGCTGGACCTGGCTTCTGCGGACGCCTCTGCAAGTTCACCCCTTCATCGATATTTACGTGGCGAGACCATTGCCTCGGACGGCCCTTCCGGCTGGACTCTCATTTCCGCCGATGGGTGGCCGCTTGGCTGGGGCAAACGTGTTCAGGGAGTGGTCAAAAACCATTACCCTCACGGTTGGCAGACGTATTCCTGAAACTCCAACTGCAATAATGAACTAAGACGTTTTAATTTCCTGCTTCTTCTTGGCCCAACCCAGGCCGACGCGGCCGCGCTCGGGTTCGATCTTCAATATTTCCACATCAATGATATCGCCCACCTTGAGGACGGTCCCAAAGGGTATTTGGGACTTGTGCAGCAATCCATCCTGCTTGACCCCGATATCCACGAAAGCGCCAAAATCAACTACGTTGCGAACAGTGCCTTTGAGCGCCATTCCAACAAGCAAGTCTTCCATCTTGAGGACATCCGACCGCAGGATTGGCGCGGGGGTATCGCTGCGCGGATCACGCCCGGGCCGGACGAGTTGCTCAAGAATATCTTTTAGTGTAGGGATCCCGCAATTAAGCTCGGCCGCAAGTTTCTCCACCGGCATTCGGCTGAGAAGAGCCTCCAGGGCTGGCTTTCTTTCGTTGATTGGCGTCGAGATCGATATACCTGCACTTACCAGCACAGCCGTGGCGATGGCGTAGGATTCTGGGTGGATGGCGGAGGCATCTAGAGGGTTGTTACCGGCACGGATGCGCATGAACCCGGCCGATTGCTCGTAAGCTTTCGGTCCCAAACCGGAGACATGATGCAGGTCTTCCCGGCTCTTGAACGCCCCATTGGCATCCCTATAGGAAACGATGCTGGTGGCCAGTTTCGGGCCCACACCGGCCACATGGGTCAATAAGGCGCCTGAGGCCGTGTTCACGTCCACGCCCACATTGTTCACCACGCTCTCCACCACCCCATCCAGGGCATGCGTCAGGGCGGTCTGATCTACATCGTGTTGGTACAGGCCAACTCCGATGGACTTGGGGTCGATCTTGACCAGTTCGGCCAGCGGGTCTTGGGCTCGGCGGGCAATGGAGACCGCCCCGCGGATGGAAACATCCAGCTCGGGGAACTCCTGGCGGGCCAGTGCGCTGGCGGAATAAACAGAAGCCCCCGCTTCATTTACGATCAAATATTTCGTTGTTTCGGCCTTGTTTCGGGTCAACTCGGCCACCAATTTCTCCGTTTCCCGCGAGGCGGTGCCGTTGCCAATGGTGATGAGGGTGACGTGGTGGCGGTTGACCATGTCTTCGAGCGCCGTCAATGCTCCCGTCCAATCGTTCTTTGGCTCGTGCGGATAGATCGTGCCGGTGTCGAGCAACTTGCCGGTGGGGTCCACCACGGCGACTTTGGTGCCGGTCCGGAAGCCCGGGTCAAGTCCCAGCACGGTCTGGTCAGCCAGGGGAGGCTGGCCGAGCAGGGCGCGCAGGTTGGTGGCGAAGACGTTGATGGCATGTCCGTCAGCTTTTTCGGAGAGTTCCCGGCGCACATCCCTCTCGATGGACGGGAGCAGCAGCCTCTCGGCGGCATCTTCGATGGACAGGCTCAATTGGTCCGAGAAAGGTGAAAGGATATCTTCCTGGTACTCGGCTGCCACAGCCGGGCGCCAGTCATGCTCATCGATCACTACGCGGACCTTGAGGATGCCTTCCTTCTCACCTCGGTTGAGGGCCAAAATTTGATGAGGTTGCAAGCGATCGACTCGATTCTCAAAAGAGTAATACGATTCGTAGACGCGTTTCTCGTCGACAGCTGTCTCCACCTTTTCAGCGCTCACTTTGGCGAACTTGAGCGCCTTTTCACGGGTGGCGGAACGGACGTTGGCGTTATCGCTGATGACCTCGGCGACGATATCCCTGGCTCCCTGCATGGCCTCTTCGACCGTGGTCACTTGATCGTTTAAATAGGATTCTTGGACGATGTCTTCAATGCTGCGTAGAGTCAATGACTGTTTGAGGATATGGTCCGCCAGGCCTTCCAACCCTTTCTCGCGGGCCGCCATGGCGCGGGTGCGGCGCTTGGGTTTGTAGGGGGCGTACAGGTCCTCAAGGGCCGTCATGGTCCCGGCGGCTTCAAGGCCGGCTTTGAGTTCGTCCGTCAGCTTGCCTTGTTCTTCGATGGATTTCAAAATGGCAGTCCGGCGTTCATCGATGCCGCGCAGCCGCACCACCTCGTCGGCTACGATGCGGACTTGTTCGTCATCAAGCGTGCCGGTCATCTCTTTGCGGTAACGGGCGATGAACGGGACGGTATTGCCCTCGTCCAGCAGGCGGATGGCGGCCTCCACCTGCGAGGCTTTGACGTGGAGTTGGTTGGCGATGGTTTCAGAGTAATTCATATTGATTGGTCGGTTTTGTCCTTCTCTTCAGTGGTCCCGCCTTGTTCTTCCAGTAATTCCTGAGCGCGCTCATCCTCAGCCGGCTCTATGCGGCGGGCGAAAGTCAGGTAACCGGTATGGGCCACCATGCGATCTGTGGGACGCAGGCGGGAAGGTTCTGGCTTGTAATAACGCATCAATAATTCGCATACTTCGATGAAAGCGAAATGTTCACGGCGGAGGGCATACAGTAGTGTTTCCACCTGATTCATTGTAGGGACAAGATTGCAGAAGAAACCACCCGGTTTGAGGGCATTCCGCACGGTAGCGGTGTAATCCCATGGGTTGGGTAGGTCCAGGAAAAATGCATCAACATTTGTCTCAATGACGCCTTCCGCAATATCCCCCAGCTTGAATTTAACTCGCTCATCCAACCCGAGGCGCTCCAAATTCTTGCGGGCCAACTTCTGGAATTCCTCGCGCCTTTCATAGGTGATTACGTGTCCCTGAGGGCCAACGGCATGTGCCATGGCTACGCACATGGAGCCTGAACCGGTGCCGGCTTCCATCACCGTCTGGCCTGGTCCGATGGACATGCTGGTAAGGATAAAACCGATATCCTTGGGATACATGATCTGGGTGCTTCGCTTTAAGTCAGTCAGCAGGTCTGCCAGGGAAGGTTGGAGCAGGAAGAAGGGGCTGCCCTGGTGGCTGAACACCTGGCTGCCCCACGGTATGCCGATTAACTCGTCATGGTTGAGGATGCCTCGGTGGGTATGGAAGGTCCCCCCGGGGATTAGCGGAAAGATAAAATGCTTATGCCGCAGCCCAACCAGTAGAGCCAGGTCGCCCGCGCAGGAGTGGGAAGAATTGAGGTTCCAGGGCATGGGTCAGGGTTTTAGGATACCGGCGAAGAAATCGACGATGGCATTGTAACAGGTGACCCGGTTGGCATGTTTCAGGACATCATGGCCTTCATCCTCGAAGACCAGGATGTTGATATCTTTGCCTTTATTCTTCAAATCGGCCACCAGGTCTTCGGACTCTTTTGCGACCACGCGCGGGTCGTTGCGTCCCTGGATGACCAGCATTGGGCAAGCCAGGGCCTTCAGATAAGTTTTCGGTGAACGTTCGGTCAGGAAAGCGCGCCCGGCCGGGGTGGAGGGGTCACCCAGGGCGATCCTGAAATAGGGTTTCCAGGTCTCGGGGATACGTTCGGAAAAGGTGATCAGGTCATAAGGACCGAACATATCGCAAGCAGCAGCCCACAGGTCCGGGTGGCGACCGGCCATGGTCAGGGTCATATAGCCGCCGTAGGAACGCCCGACCACTGCAGCGCGCTTCACATCCAGGCGTTTGTCCTTGGAGAGCACTTTTGTCATCGAATGGACGTGGTCAAGGCGGTCCTGCCCGCCCCAGTCATGGTCCACCTGCTTGGTGTAGTCCAGGCCGTAACCGGTGGAACCGCGCACGTTCGGCACGAAGACAGCAAAGCCTTTCAGCGTCATGAATTGGATCAGAGGCATCGAAAACCAGGAAAAGTCGGGACGCTCCTGGCTTTGCGGCCCGCCATGAATGTAATACACAAGTGGACGTGAGCTGGTGAAACCGAGCGCTTCGGCCGGCAGGTAAAGCCGGGCTGAGATCCGCGTGCCATCGAAAGAGGTGAAGGAAGCCTCCTCACCTTTTGATAGCAGCGCCTCTGGGATGCCGAGGATACGCTCTTCTGTATGCATCACGATAGTCTCACGGTCTTTCCCCTCTACCGTGTAGATCTGGGTGGGACTGGTGGCGGTGGAAAATGAGAGGGCGAACCGGTCAGCCTTCTTGTCGTAATGCCAGTGCTCCATCCACCCATTTGAAAGATCGCCTTCGCCGCAGACGGTTTGTTTGAGCGTCATTAGGCGTTTCTCTTCATTTAAAGTTCCTTCGTAGAGCCAGGAACAGCCGTCGATATTGAACTGCACCCCATAATGCGTGCCCTTCAGGCGGTGGAAACCCATCAGTTCACCCATACCGGTATGGATGATCCCTTCCAACTTGACCGACTCGATCTCGCCCGGTTTGGCAAGGTCGATGTAGCCCAGGCTGAACTTGTCGTCGAATACGGCACTTGTCACCAGGACCCCGTTCCCGCTGGGAGTAAATTCGGCAGATCCTAACCCATTGGGGAGCACCTCTTCCCCTTCCTTGCGCTCCTCCAGCGGCTTGCCGAAAACCAGGCTCTTCTCATCCTTGTCGACCATGTATAGGACCGAATCGCCCGCCGTGTATCCATCTGCCAGAAATACGCGGGTATGGTCTTCGTTGGGACCGCCTGGGTAAGCGCCCCACTCCGATTCTCCCAGTTTGGTCAGGGTATTGGCGCGCAGGTCGCCGCGATAGGCTTCATTGATGCCCTTGTCACGCCTCTCGGCATTCAGGTAAACGATATTCTTTTCTATATCGCAATCGGTTAAATGGACCCGGTGCTTCTCGAAAAAATTATCAAAGGCCGGCGCAGGGAAACCTCCGTCAATGGGAATCCACATCGGTTGGTAGTTCTCGTCTCCATCGTGATCGAGCATCACCAGGATGCGGTCCAACAGGGGAAAAACGAAAAACGAGTAGCCTCCCACCAGGTCCGGGTTTTGCATGGCAATGTGCGGGGGTAGGAGCGGCTCGGGCACCGATCCGCCATAGTACATGCCATAAAGACTGAGTTTACCAGACAGGTTGCTGACAAAATAAATGCGCTCCCCCGCACTTTGCGGGGAAAGGTGCAAACGGGCGGAGAGGAAAGATTCAATTCGGTAATTCATGGTTTTTTTCCCTTTCTTTATGAATTTAATCTTATCACGAAAAGACCGGAGGAAACCCCCTTCATGGCCATGAACGAATTGTTTCGCGGAATAAATGGATGAACTACTCAAGGGATATCAGGTTTGTATGGTGTTTGAGGGGAAAAAGAGATGCAATTAATTTGTAAGGTAAGAAACCTTAAAAGTCTTGACGAATTACAACATGCCATATAAAATGTATGTTGTAGGTGGTAAGTGTTCGTGCTGGAATCGTAGGGAGCCGGCCTCTGAGCAATCCACAGGGCCGGCGTTTTCTTAAGAAACTTCGCTGCAGCACCTCGACCTGACCGAATACCGAGCACCAAAATCATATTCTTTTTGTTCAAGTAAGGAGAAGTAATACAATGGCAGAGCGTGTGACCGGAACGGTCAAATGGTTCAATGCGTCGAAGGGCTATGGCTTTCTCGCACGTGAAGGTGGCCCGGACGTCTTCGTCCACTATAGCGCCATCGAATCTGATGGGTTTCGCACCCTTCAGGAAGGCCAGCAGGTCGAGTTCGAAATCGAACAAGGACCGAAAGGACTACAGGCAGCTCACGTAAAACCCCTGTAATCACTAGATTGAACCCAAGAGTTCCTCCCCATATTGGGGAGGAATTTTTTTATTCTTTTATTTTGGTGGGAAAATTCATGCCTTGCGGACGACTTCCACGCGACTCAGCCATTCTCCAATAAACAGGAAGGCCGCTGCTCCTAAGGTTGCCAGTCCTGTATTGATCGGTCCCACTGCGGCAAAGGTCCAGCCAAGTGCTGCCCCGGCAAAATGCCCTCCCCAGAATCCGACCCAGGCAAGGAGGATATACAACAGCAGTTTTTTTAGATTGCCGCCTTTCCAGAAGTGAAAGGCGGTACCATAAGCTGTGGAGAGGACAATGCCAAAGAGAATCGCTGGAAGAGTCATGAGTAGCTCAATGAATTGCATTATATCATATACTGGCTATGCGCAGGTTATATGATCGTACCTCCACCCAGGAGAAGGTCATCCTCATAAAAAACTGCCGCCTGACCCGGAGTGATATCTCGCTGCGGTGCATCAAAGATTACCTCTGCCCGCTTCCCCTCCAGCACCTCGATCTCCGCCAGTGCCGCCTTGGCAGTGTAACGGGTCTTTACCTGAGCATGCAATGGGCTGGAAGGCGCTGATCCGGCAATCCAGTTGACATCCACCACGGTCAATTTTCGCGCCCCAAGTTCTGTATCGATTCCGACAATGAGCGCGTTTGAGGCAGGTACTTTCTCCAACACATATAACGGGACAGGCGAGGAGACATCCAGGCCTTTTCGTTGGCCGATCGTATAATAGGCCAGTCCTTTATGCTCTCCCAACTGCTTGCCGGCACGATTCAGTATCGGGCCGGGACGGACCATATCGGGGGCGTTGCGGCGGATAAAGCTGCGATAGTCTTCCCCCGTCAGAAAACACAGGTCCTGGCTGTCACTGCGAGTGGCAGCGGGCAGGTTCAGGTTCAAAGCCAGTTTACGGACCTCTGACTTGGGGTAACCCCCTACCGGAAAGAGAGCCCGGGCCAATTTCTCCTGTGTCAGGACATGCAGCACATAGGATTGATCTTTGGTATGGTCTATGGCGCGCAATAGTTGGAATCGTCCATCGTCCATTTTCCGCAGTCGGGCATAATGGCCGGTGGCCAGAAAATTGGCTCCCAAAGCCGCAGTTTTTTCAAGCAAAACGCCCCACTTCACTAGCCGGTTGCAGCGTACGCAGGGATTGGGTGTCACCCCTCGGGCGTATTCGTTGAGGAAGAACTGCACGATCTGCTGGTGGAATTGATCGGCGATATCCACCACATGGAGAGGAATACCCAGGCTTTCGGCTGCCTGCCTGGCGGCCGTGACCGAATCAGTAAGGGGGGGATGGGCCGGATCGGTCCATAGGCGCAAGGTCAGGCCAATCACTTCATATCCTTGTTGCTTAAGCAAAGCTGCAGCGACAGAGGAATCCACCCCTCCTGATAGAGCTACAACAACTTTTTCTGGCGACATAATCTGTCATTATACCCCGGGCAGTGGCAAGGCTCATGAGCAGGGATGTTATAATCCTGCCTGCCATGGATCTGAATATTGCCGGCCATCAGACCGGCGGATATACCGTTGCCATCCCCGTTTATGAGGGACCTCTCGACCTGCTCCTGCAACTCATTGAGCACGCCGAATTGGATATCACAGCCGTAGCCCTCGCCAGGGTGACGGATCAATTTCTGGCTTATATCCACAGGCTGCAAGTCCCGGCAGATGAAATTTCTGCATTCCTGGTGGTGGCGGCTAAGTTAATTCAGATCAAATCAGAGGCATTATTACCCCGGCCTCCCATCAGGGAAACGGGCGAAGAGGATCTCGGTGAGGCGTTGGCCCGGCAGTTGCGCATTTACAAACGCTTCAAGGAACTGGCGGGCTGGTTGGATGAGCGGGAAAATCGCCACCTGCGTACTTATTTAAGGGTGGCTCCACCTCCCAGAGTCGAAGGTCGCCTGGATCTTTCGGATATCACAATCGCCGATCTGCTGGCTGCCGCAGAAGGGATTTTTGCAGAAGAAGCGGAAAAACAGGCCCTCGGGACGGTCATTTCAGCGCCGCGCATCACTATTCGCGAGAAGATCGCCTGGATTGCTGAACGTCTGAACCGGGAGCCTCATACTACTTTCAAAAACCTGATGGAAAAAAAGCCCACCCGCCTGGAAATTGTGGTTACCTTCCTGGCGTTGCTGGAGCTGGTCAAGCGGTATCGCGTTTCGGCCCGGCAGGAGGGACTGTTCACCGATATCGAGATAGATAAGATGGCGGAGTGGGGACAAGACGAAGACCTGGAAATTGAATTCGAGTAATCCGAATTTTGTGCTAAACTTGAACCATTCAAAAGGAGAATTCTATGACCATGGAAAATAATGAAATTACTGAAATCAAGGAATCATCTGAAGATAAAGAGCCTATCTTTTTCGTACCCAAACGGATTAGCATGATCTCCGATACAGCCAATATCCTTTCCTGGATCATTCTGGTTGGATTCGTTGGCGCCGTTATTGCTCAAATTATCGGCTTGCGGGCCCAGCTTGTTTCACAAGGGATTGCGATCAAGACTTTACTGAAAGAGCCATCTTTGTATACCTACATTTTTTCGAATATGGTCGTCCCTCTTTTATCTGGTCTCGGCTTCTTTGGACTCCTACAAGCCGCCTCGCTCGGCTTGAGCATGCTACTTGAATGGGATTACAACATGCGTGAAGCGAAAAACGCAGGGAAGGCCTGAAACCAGATTATTCCAGCCGAACTGCAGGTCGCTTCTTAACAAAACCCACCTATTTCAACTATAACGATTTTAGTCTTACAGCGAATGATCGATCTAATCGCCTCATTCGCTGTTTTTTTTCCTTGCCTGCCGCCAGGCGGAGAGAAAAAGCCCTATTAACGCACCGCTTGCGTCGAACACCAGCACGTCCACCCAACTTGGGTGTCTGCCGGAAACAAAAGTCTGGTGGAATTCATCCGTCATGGCGTACAGGATGGCCAGGAGGAAAGCCAGCCAACCGAGGTTCTTGTTCAAATGCATTCCATACCAGTATGCCACTGCCAGCAGGCCGTAGCCTGTCATGTGACCGGCTTTCTTGATTATCACATCCTCCGGACCAAAGCTTGGGATTAATTTGGCAGGAGTATTGGAAGCAACGAAAATGACCACCATCATTACAACAGCAGGCAGCCAGTGGAGGAAGGAACGCTTTGTCATCGCCGGAAGTATAATCGAATAAAGTGTTTTTAATTCTCACCGAAAAGCCCTCGCCTCAGTCACATCCTTACATGGCGAGGTAATTTCTTCGGTGAACACCTGCCACTTGCCCCCTCTTGTTGTATCGATCTTTAATAGATCGAGCTGCATGGGGTGGTCGCTCAGTGCCAGGGAAGAATGCCCTTCGCAATGATTCTCCACAAAGAGGAGCTAATGAACAAACTCGATTCCAATACCGTTGTCCAGATCGGCATTATCGTAAAGGATGTGCAGAAAACAGCCAGCCGGTATGCCGAGGTTTTTGGCATCCCCATGCCTGATGTTGTTCCAATTGCCGCGGATGCATTCGCCCAGACCAATTATCGCGGCCAGCCTTCGGCAGCAAAAGGAAAGGCAGCCTTCTTTCAACTTGGTCCGGTTGAGATGGAATTGATCGAACCGGTTGGCGAACCCAGCACCTGGGAAGAGTTCCTGCGTACGCACGGCGAAGGTATTCATCACATCGCCTTTAAAACCGTGGAGATGGAATCCGTGCGGAAATTCTTGGCTTCCAAAGGGCTGGAAACCGTCCAGCATGGCGGCTGGGATGGCGGCCAATATGCATATGTGGATGGTACGGAACAACTTGGAACTATCCTGGAACTACTGCACTTCGATGAATAGAGGCAATATGCCTATTGGTCACAACTGATCTCCCTCGTGGAAAAATCCCTTACGACCTGCATGATCTACCATTATAGGGGGCGATCATTTGATTTCCATTCCCCTGGCTGCAGCTAATTGGGTCAATTCAGCCTCGGTGAGAATGATATCTGCCGCGGCCAGGTTCTCGGCTTGATGCTGTGGATTAAATGACATGGGAATGGTGATCACGCGCGGTTGTTGTACGAGCCAGGCCAGCGCCATTTGCTGAGGCGTAACCCCCCGGGCCTGGGCAAGCATCCGCAAGGGTTTGTTGCCCCGGATAAACCGACGCTTCACCGGGGAATAAGCTGTCAGCAGGATATTTTCTTCCTGGCAGTACGCCAGCACACCATTATTTACACATGTGATATCCGCCAGGCTGTAAGAGACCTGATCCGTTAGCAATTTAGTTTCTGACAGGCTCACTGCCTCTTTGAGCAGTTTAAGGTTGAAATTACTGACACCCAGGTGCCTGACCCTCCCTTGCGCAACCAGTTGATTAAGGGCACGAAAAGTCTCTGATAGTTTGATGACCCAGGAAGGCCAATGGATCAGGTACAGGTCGAGATAATCCATATCCAGGCGCTGCAAGCTCTTCTCGCAGGAGCGTAGGACGTTATCATGGCCTAAGTGCTCCGGGCTGACTTTGGAGGTAATGAACAAGGTCTCACGGGCCAGGCCCGACTCACGCACAACTTGGCCAAGCAGTTCTTCAGCATGACCCCCGGCGTAATATTCAGCGGTATCGAAATGAGTGTAACCCAATTCCATCGCTGAACGCAGCGCAGCCACAGAACGCTCTTCCAGGGTGGGATCAGCCTTGCCCTCGCCGCCGATAGTCCAGGTGCCAAAGCCGACCTTGGGTATTTGTAGATCTGGAAGAGTTTCATATTTCATAGGCGGGATTATAGCATTTTGGAAGCTCATTGATCCAAAACAAACGGCTGCACATTCCCAAAAGACTGCGCCAGGAAAACCGTAAGAACAACGGCGATTTCAAACTTAGAGAACGATGAGAACTGTTCTTCAGCCCTTTAGAATCGAGGCGTATATGCTATGATTCTTGAGTTGTTGGATAAAATAAGGAGGTATATCGATGTTACCCGGTCGCATCCCCAATCAATTTAGAATTCCTTTCCGTCTTCTTTCATTGGCTGTGATTGCACTATTACTTGCAGCCTGCAACCTTCCCCGTGCAACCCCTGTCATTCCCACCCTTACTCCAATCCCTACGAATACGTTTACTCCGGTAGTGATTACGCCCACAGTGACGTCTCCGGTGCCGCTCCCCATATCAACCAACACTATCACGGCTTCGACTACCAATATCGTCTTTACCGCGGGCACAACTGCTGCTGTCGAAACTGGAACCATCCAGCCAGGTCAAATCCAGGCTTTTACCCTTAGCGCCGGGCAATCCCAGCCGATGATCTTGCTTCTAAATTCCACCAACAGCGATGCGACTTTGGCGGTTTACGAAGCCAGTGGGAATGTATTGCTCGATCCGGCCAAGAAATGGTCGAGTTGGCAATGGCTTCTGCCTAAAACCGAAGTATATACCATCGATGTGATCGGAGGCTCCACTACCGGAAACTTTACCCTCACGGCCAAGGTCGCTGCCCGGATCACTTTCGCCTCCGGATCTACCTCGGCGACGGTGACCGGTTCCACCAATAAGGGCTATGTGATTACCTATACAGTCAGTGCTGTGGCGAACCAAAGCTTGACCGTTGCGTTGGATGTACCTGCGAATACCGCTGTGCTGGACATTTTTGGTCTGGCAGATGGGAACTCTTTATTGGGCGCTTCGGCAAAAGCTATCAGTTTCACCGGTACTCTTCCATCCACTCAGGATTACATTATCGAGATTTTTCCCACTAATGGGCAAGTAGTCAATTACTCGTTGACGGTAAGTGTCCACTAATTCAATGGCAAAGTTTTATTCCTGAAGAAATTCACTAGCGAAATGTTGAAAATTTCTGCCTGCTCCACCGGGATGGCATGGCCGGCATGAGGGACGACCCTGTGAAGCGCGCCGGGGATGCCTGTCGCCAGAAGTTTCTGCCGGCTGGGCAACACGGTGGTGTCTTCAGCTCCCGTAATAACAAGGGTGGAATTTTTTATTTCCCCCAGTCGCTTTCTCGAATCGAATGTCCCCAACGAAAACATGGCTTTGCGATAAGCCCGTGGGTCCGCCCGCGAGATCGTCGCTACTAACATTTCCCGCAAAGGTGCGTACTGCGTCTGCGGGAAAATCCGATCTGCTACAACTTTGGCTTGAGCCTGTAAACCGAGCGTATTGATCAACATGAACCGCCGAAGGAAATAGAACCAGCCGCTCAAGTTATCCGGGCGCAGGACGGAGAAAGTACTGACCAGTACCAGTTTGAGGGTTGATTGGGGGAAATCCAGCGCAAATTGCTGGGCGATCACGCCTCCCATCGACAGGCCCACCACATGCGCCGGGCCGGTGTTTAATTCCCCCAGCAGATCTGCCATTTGTGCGGCCACACGACGGAGGCTCCATCCACCTCCATCATAGGCCGATTGGCCGAAACCAGGTACATCCGGTGCAAGCGGGCGAAACCCCGCTTCAACTAACGCGGGCAATTGCAGGGACCAGGAATTTCCATCTGCCCCCAGGCCATGTAGCAAAAGCACGGCTGGAATCCCGCTTGGATTTGGGTCAAGGTAATTGAGGCTGGTCATTAGAAAATAAAAAACCCTCCGTTAGGTAATTAATTGACTGGTTGAACCGGTTATATCACTTTCCATTTTTCGATGACTCTGGCGTTTCCTCACTCACCGGCTTCTCCTCGCTTTTCTCTGATAGCCCATCTCTAAAAGCACGAATGCTCTTTCCAAGTTCACCGGCTACTTTCCCGATCCTCCCGGGGCCGAAGAGAAGAAGAATGATGACAAGAATGATGAGTAATTCGGGTGCACCAAAATCACGAAAGATTTCCATTAAGATCTCCTTATACAATACCAGTAATCATCATTCCCATATTACTCCAAAACCTTAAGAGATCCATTTGTTATCTTATCGCTTTCCAGACTTGCTGGATGTGGGCCCGGTCGTGGCCCGCCATAAATCCAACCAGTTCCTCTAAAGTCGTCGGCCCAAAGATGGCATGCCTCGCAGGGCGGGACCATTCGGTCTGCAGGTTTTCCAACCAGCCCAGCATTTCCCGGCGCGTCGAAAGGAATTCTGCCAGCGCCTTGCTTCCGTCCTCTTTGGCAGATTGGCGTTCTTTTACCCATACATCTGTAACAATTCCCGGCAGGAAAGGATTTTTTTCTGTCAGCACCTGGCGGATCCTGGGCAGGTTGACCTCTCGCTCTACATCCCGCAGGTGACAGATGATTTCGGTCAGGCACCATTCTTCCGGTGCGATAAAATGGGTCCAGGCTTCTGCGGAAAGGGAAGCCGTCAGTGTATCCAGTGCGGCTGGCGTGGAACGCAGGCATGCCAGTATGGCCTGAGGCGTTTCAAAGTTCATTTTTAGAGTTTCAGGATCGGTCTTTTCCAACCAGCCCCTGAATGAGTCCAGCCGGCCCTGCGGAACCGCCGCGTAATCGGAAATTTCATCTGACTTTTGCACCCAGAAAACCGGCAAGCCCGCTGCCTGTGTCGGTTTGACTTCCCGCTCGATATCATCCCCCACCATGATAGCCGGTTCATCGGGCCAGCCCAATTGCGCCATCACTTCTGGGTAATAAGCCACCGTTTCCTTGGTGAAGTGAAATGTCTCGTAAGAGCTAACCAGTGCAAAGGGATATTTTTCCGGCGGCAGTCCTGCCCAGCTTAGGCGGTGCTGGATTGCTCTCAGCGGGAAAAGGGGGTTGGTTGCTATGGCCACCCTGTAACCTTTTTCGAATGCCCACTCCACCAGGCGGATGGCCTCCGGCACCGGATGTGTGAGTGAACCCAGGCTGGGGAATTTCTCCTCATAAAAACGATCGATCCGCTCCTGCAAAGCAACCCGTTCCATCCCTAATTTTGGGAAAAAATATGCATCGAAGATCTCACGCAGCCTCAAAGCCGGGTCAGTATTGGCCATCATGGCTTTCGTTCCGCCCATCAAGGCCGGCAGCATAATCTCCGGGGCAACCACATCCGCCACTGCTGCCGAAAGGGCCTTGAAATAAGCCGGGATGAAGGCTTCCATATTGGTATCGAGCAGTGTATCGTCAAGGTCAAGCAGCAGGGTTATGGGCATGGCAGACTCTTGTAAGTCCTCTCACCTCAAGGCTAAGGGGACAAAAGGAATTATTTCTTCACTTCAAATACAGGTGGGATGGGATGGCATTCCCCACAACCGATATGCGGGTCAAACCCTGATCGTTTGGTCTTTTCGCAAAAAGCGGTCACCTTCACGCGCCGCTGGAAGGCAGCTGCAAGCGGGCGGCTCACTTCACCGCGCAACCGCATGTACTCGCAGGCGTTGGCCCGGTCGATGCCCGGCACCGGGCAGGTGCTGCACAGGTTGCGGCTCCAGCTCGGTCCAAGCAGGCGGCATTCTTCCTGGTTGCGGCCGCGATAATAATCACCGTAAAAATATTTACATTCGGTACCCGCAGGTGTTTTCATAATCCAACCATTACAATCTAAAATTTAATGAACCAATTGTATCTTAAGTCATAGCCCCGAGGCAGGAATTCCTCAGGGCTGATATTTACGGATGGTTACAAGAAATTGAATTATCAATCTGTTTTCCAGATTACAGTAAATCAAACTACGATTCCCCAACACTTCAATTTCGTCTTCATCATATGTAAACTACACCAAAGAAGGAAAAAATCAGGGTATGGATGGTTGATCTGACCTTCCACACCCTATATCCATGCGATTGAAAATACTTTTTCTCTTATACGCGGGTGAGGTAATCCCCCGTGCGGGTATCCACCCGGATCGTATCGCCTTCTTTGACGAAGTTAGGCACCTGGACTTCTATGCCCGACTCTGTCTTGACCTTTTTGGTCACGCCGGTGGCCGTATCGCCTCGCACAGAGACTTCAGCATAGATCACTTTCAAATCCACGCTCAGGGGTAGTTCCACATCCAAAGGTTCGCCGTTATAAAAGGTCAGCTTGCATTCCATGCCTTCGGTCAAAAAACCGGCTGAATCCCCCAGGATCGCTTTCGGGATCCCAGGCTGATCGAAGGTTTCTTGGTCCATGAAATAAAAATTGTCGCCATCATTATATAGATACTGGACATTATGGAAATCCAGGCGGGCTTCCTGGACCTGGCTGCCTGAGATGAATGTCTTCTCCAGCGTGGAGCCGCTGCGCAGGTTGCGGGCTTTGATCCGGATGGTGGCATTGCCTCGTCCGGGTTTATGGTGCGAGTATTCCAAAACCCGCCACAGATTTCCATCCAGTTCAAAAGTAACGCCTTTGCGAAGATCATTCACATCAATCATAATTATGCCTCACAGGATTTGCCGCCACCTCTACTCTCCTCCGCCTGCAGGGTGGAGGAAATGGGGGTGAGGGGGAATTGCAAACGGGCGGGATTATACTGCCACATATAACAACGTGGCAAGGGGCCATCTAGTGATGTTTCTCGGCCTCAGGCTTGTCGCGCATGAATTCCACCGCATGGGGCAGGACGGGCAGGACCACCTGTAAATTTTCGACCGCCCCTTTGGGGCTTCCCGGTAAGTTCACAATCAGTATCTTTCCGCGTATGCCCGCCACTGCCCGTGATAACATCGCATGCGGGGTGGATCTTGAGACTTTGCTGGCGCATGGCCTCCGCCAGGCCGGGAGCTTCACGGGTGATGACAGCGCGCGTGGCCTCGGGCATCACGTCCCGTGGTCCGAAACCTGTCCCGCCCGTGGTCAGGATGATATCCAGGTCGTCACTATCGGCCCAGCTGGAGAGAGTTTCGGTTAGGGCATTCAGGTCATCCGGCAATACGAGCGTCCGCGCCACTGTCCAGCCTTGGCCGGTGATCTGTTCTGCCAGCGCCGGCCCGGAAAGATCGGGGCGCTCTCCGCGAGAAGAACGATCAGAGGAAGTCAGGATCCCAATTCGCAGGTTCATTTTTATCAAACCCTGGTGGAGCGAATTCAAAATTCCTTGGCGTAAGTATGGATGGGATCCATTCGTTCCCAACCCAGGCTTTCATAGAAACGCATGGCATTTTCATTTTCCGCAGTGACCATCAGGTAACATTTCAGGCAGCCTTTGGCCTTCAAACGACGCTCGACCTCATCCATGAGCAGGCCGCCGATTCCTTGTTTACGAAAGTCCGCCTCCACTGCCAGGTGATAGAGCAGGCCTCGCCGGCCGTCAAAACCCCCGATGACGGTGCCGACGATTTTCCCATCCGCTTCGGCTACCAGGAACAAGTCCGGATCGCGCTGGAGTTTTTTCTGGATTTCTTCAGGTTCATCGGAACGGCGCACGTTGATCCCGGGACCCGCATTTTCCCACAAGGCCCGGGCGGCTGGATAATCTTCCGGAAAATGGAATTCCCTCAAGCGAATTTCTGTCACAAGGCCCCGCTGGCTATTCGCGCAGGATGTCGAACAGCTCATTCGGCATGTAGGGCTTAAGCAGGAACCTGTCCGCCCCGGCAGCCAGGCATTCCTCTGTCTTATCGATACCCGACACCATCACGATACGGATATTTATTAAATCTGGCTCCTGGCGGATCTGTTGGACCAGGTCCATTCCATTGCGGTCGCCCAGGTATACGTCAAGTAGCAAGATATCGGGTTTGATCTCCCGCACATTATCAAGAATGTCACCCGGTTTATCAAGCAGAGTCGACACCTGGTATCCCTCCATGTTGAGAAGAGTTCTTGAGGAGTGACACCATGGTGTAATCGTCATCTGCCAGGAGAACTTTTGTCATTCTTTTTCCCTTTGGTTGTTTTTTTCTTGGCTTGAGGCGGTTCATCGAGAGCCTCTTTCAGGACGTCATCCACCGTTTCGGCAAAGACGAAAGAAAGTGACTTGCGGATTTCTTCCGGTACGTCTTCAAGGTCAAGCGCATTGCGTTTTGGGAGGATGATTGTCTTCAACCCGGCGCGATGGGCCGCCAGCATTTTTTCCTTGATCCCGCCCACGGGCATGACCTGTCCGCGTAGGGTGATCTCGCCGGTCATACTGACGCCTTTCTTGACCGGCCGCCCTGAGATTAAAGAGACCAATGAAGTAGCCATGGTCACGCCTGCCGAGGGTCCATCCTTGGGTTGCGCGCCTGCGGGGATGTGCAGGTGGATATCGCTTTTATCGAAGAACTCCTTTGGCAGACCAAGATCCACCGTATGTGAGCGCACGTAGGAGAGCGCTGCCCGGGCTGATTCCTGCATCACGTTCCCCACTGAACCGGTAATCTGGAAACCCTTGGAACCGGGCATTTTCGTTGATTCGATGAACAGGATATCCCCGCCAAAGGGTGTCCAGGCCAGGCCTGGCACCACACCTGGGATGGAGGTGCGGCTATCGATCTCTTCATTTTCCAGGAAGATCGGGTGGCCCAGCAATTCCCGGGTCACTTTGGGTGTCACCCTGGCGGCTTGCTTTTTTCCTTCAACAATCTGGGTTCCAAGTTTTCTGCAAATGGTGCCGATACGGCGTTCCAGGTTTCGGACGCCTGATTCACGCGTATACTGGTTAATGATGGTGCGCAAAGCATCCTTGGTCAACGAAACCTCTCCCGCTCGCAGGCCGTTCTCGCGCACCTGCCGCGGGATCAGGTACCCCTTGGCAATGGCTATTTTCTCGGTTTCGGTGTAACCGGAAAGTTGGATGATCTCCATCCGGTCGAGCAGAGGCGCTGGGATGGTCTCGAGCGTGTTTGCAGTGGTAATAAAGAAGACCTGTGAGAGGTCGTATGCCACTTCCAGGTAGTTGTCGCGGAATTCGACATTCTGTTCCGGGTCGAGTACCTCCAGCAGCGCCGAGGCGGGGTCGCCATGGAAATCCATCGTCAACTTATCCACTTCGTCCAGCATGAATACCGGGTTATGCGACTCGACCCGGCGCAAGGCTTGCAAAATCCGTCCCGGCATGGCTCCGATATAGGTCCGGCGGTGACCGCGGATCTCCGCTTCGTCGCGAGTGCCTCCCAGCGAGACACGGATGAATTTTCGCTCCATGGCGCGGGCAATGGATTGCCCCAGGGAGGTCTTGCCAACGCCGGGCGGGCCGATGAAGCACAGGATGACACCTTCGCGCTCACGCCGGATAAAATCTTTTGAAGGCTCCGCTTTTTCATCTTTACGTTCAAGGCGCAATTTGCGGATGGCCAGGAATTCCAGGATGCGCTCTTTGACATCCTTTAGGCCGTAATGGTCCTGGTCCAGGATCTTTCGAGCATGAGCAATATCCAGGTTATCCTTGGTATTCTGGCTCCACGGCAGGGAAACCAGCCAGTCCACGTAGGTGCGGATGACGCCGTATTCTGCCGCAGCAGTGGGTAGGCGCGACAGGCGGTCCAGTTCACGGCGGGCTTGTTTCTCCGCCTCCTCCGTCATGTGGGCAGCGTCAATCTTCTTGCGGAACTCGTCTACCTCCACTGCTTGCTCGTCACTCTCACCCAGTTCCTTTTGAATGGCTTTCATTTGCTCGCGCAGGAAATATTCGCGCTGGACCTTCTCGATTCCCGAGCGGGCCTCGTTTTGGATTTTAGCGCCAAGTGAGAGGACGTCGGTTTCGCGCACCAATAAGTCGACCAGTTTTTCCAGTTTAGCCTTGGTCGAATCAAGTTCAAGCAGGTTTTCAGCATCTTGCAACTCAATCCGCTGGAAGTTGGCGATGGTATAGGCGGTTTGGAGGGGGTCTTCGATGGCGGTGATGGATGTCACCAGTTCACGCGGGATGGAAGGGGTCAGTCCTGAGATCTGCTCGAACTGGTCGCGCGCTGAACGCGCCAGCGCCTCGATTTCCAGGCCCGTTTCAATCGTCTCCGGGGCGATCTCGATACGTGCTTGCAGGTAGGGTTCCGTTTGCACAAATTCCACTAGCCGGAAACGCATCAGTCCTTGCACCAGCAGGCGGATGGTATTATCCGGCGCGCGGAAAAGCCGGTGGACTGTCGCGATCGTGCCAATCGGGTAAAGGTCCGTCGGACCGGGCTCTTCTATATCCGGATTGCGCGCAGCCACCAGTCCGATCCATTTCCCTTGTGTAGCCGAAACATCATCCACCAACTTGATCGAACGCGCTTGCCCGATGGTCAATGGGACAGCCGTTTGAGGATAGACAACCACCCCGCGCAGGGGCAGTATGGGCAGGACGTCCGGATATTTTATTTCTTCTTCATCATTTGGAGTGATATTGTTCACAGGTCCCTTTTCCGGTTCATCCTTTTTTTGAAGGCGCGTAAAGATGGACGGCAGAAACAATTCCTCCAAAGAACTGTCAGATTCCTGCAGCCAATCAAAGACTTCCAACGGTCCAGTATGCCAACGGGATGCGGTCATTAGGAACTATTAACCTTTTATATCGATATTGGTCGGTTTTATTTTGGGTAAGACGACGTTTAAGAAACCATCTTTATAATCGGCCTCAGCCTTGCTGACATTCACGCCGGGTGGCAGTTCAATGGCAGTGCTGAATTCGCCAAACCGGATCTCCATCTGGTGGTAGACACGTTTTTCAGGAGGTTCGCCGCGGGTACCACTGATCACCAGGAAATTATCTTCAGCATTGATCTGGAAGTCGGAACTGCTTAAACCGGCAACTTCCACTCGAACCACGAAACTGACCTCGGTCTCGTAAACATCGGTTGGCGGGCTCCATTCATAGGAATGGATGCCTAATTGCCAGCCGATGGCGCGTAATCCTGAAAACTTGATCGGCATGTCAGATTTCCATTGTAACGAGGCCATGGTTCCTCCTTATAGCAGGGCTGCCTTGGCAGCTTCCAGAACTTCGTTGTAATTCGGCTCATCGCCCAGTGCTGGCATGTATGCTACATAAGTCAGTTTCCCTGACCGGTCCACCACGAAAACCGCTCGCCGCAGGAACCGCACTTCTTTGATGAGCAATCCGTACTTCTCCCCAAAATCAGTCGCCATGTGATCAGAAAGGACAGTCACCTGGTCCACTCCGGCAGCGCTGCACCAGTTTTTCAAGGCAAAAGGCAAGTCAGTGCTGATAGCCAGAATGGCGATATCTTTGCTTAGGGAAGCCGCCTCCTGGTTAAAACGGCGTGTCTCCCTATCGCAAACGTCTGTGTTTAAAGAAAGCAGTGATGAAATGATACGCACTTTTCCTTGTGTGTTTGCCAGCCCTTTGAACTGCGCCCACTCTTGATTTTGCACTGTAAACTCCGGAGCTTTCTGCCCCGGCTTTAGGTCCTCACCGATCACGGTGACATCCTGACCTTTGAATTTAACGATCCCGAAACGTTCTTTCGCCATAGGTTACCTCCTTTGGATTACCTATAAGACAAGCTCTAACTCCTGTTCCAGTTCAGCTGGATAAGGATACGGATCGAAGACGAGCGCCCCTGGCGGGAATCGAACCCACAACCTACTGCTTAGAAGGCAGGTGCTCTGTCCGATTGAGCTACAGGGGCATCCTTCAGACGTTGAATGGCCGCAAGCCTTTGTAAACGCGCGAACCTGCTATCGTCTT
The DNA here is from genome assembly GCA_963831885.1 of uncultured Chloroflexia bacterium. Lineage (GTDB taxonomy): Bacteria > Chloroflexota > Anaerolineae > Anaerolineales > Villigracilaceae > UBA877. The sequence goes on from CAWHSJ010000012.1 coordinate 1,025,109, forward strand.
GAGAATGGTATCGGCTGGCCGGTTAAGCCGTCTCCCCAGCCCTTCCGGAGTCATGGGCGTATTGCCGTTCGCCAGCAAAAGACGGAACACACCTTCGACCAATACCGTATGTTCGTTTAGGAAGCCTTCCTGCTTGGCGCAATGATCGATGATGACATGTTGAAGGCCGTCCATCTGATGGACTTCAGCAGTCTCCGGGTCAATCCAATCGATCACCTGGCCCTCTGGGAGGCTGGAAAAAGCTGTCTGGTGTTCGGGGCACAGAAGCCCTTGCAAAGCTACGTGCCAGTTATTGTCGGTGGCACGCCACCAGTCAAAATCGACATGAAATGGTGTCTGGACGGTCGGCTTGACAAGACTGGGCATTTTAACTTCACTCATCGCTGCCATCCGTCTCTGCCAGGCGGTAATGAAGATCGCCGACATGTTTGTAATTCGAATTGTTCGTCAGGAAAGCCAGCAAAGGTCCAGGCGGACATCGGCGGAGGATATTCAGCGCTGAATACAATTCTTGTGCATGGACATGGCCTTGCACGTTCAGTTTCACCAGTTCGCGCATCATATCGGCCACCAACTGCTCGAACGAAAGGTGTTTCTTGGCAATCTGTAAGCAGGCCTCGTCAACGCCGGCGGTATCGGGCACGGCGATCACCATGCGCTCGTTGAATTCGGTCGTGAGATTCTGCTTGAGCATGGCAAAGACGATCCCGCCATCGCTCCCGACCAACACGGTGCGCACCCAGTCCCGCGTCGGGCGGCGGGTTTTGGCTGTGACTGATTGCCTGTCCTGGCTTTTTACCCTTCATGATGGAGAGTAGACTGCCCGGCATCAAACCGTATTTCTGGTAGAACGCACCCAGGCCGGAAACGTAACCGTGCTGGCGCACGACCCAGGCGGGAATTTCCTCTTTTGTTTGTCCATCCACCAATGTAAATTGTACTCGCGGCGATTCAAATGCAGACGGGAAGAAGCTGCGCACACGCGCTGAGACCGGTAATGTACCGGCTCGCCAGTGAGGATAATTCATGGAGATGACCACTTCATTAAGCTCTACTTCAGGTGTTTCATCTTCGGCTAATTCATCATCCAGTTCGGTTTCGAGAGCCAGCATTTGCCGCGTCAGGATGGAACGATCATAGGGGATCTGCACATAACGCAGAGATGCAGGTACTTGTTGCACGTCATTCGGTTCGAGGCGTTTCAAGCACCACAGTACTTCACCGGTCGGGCCGACCTCGTCAAAACGGCCATCCTCCTGCAAAGCATGGTTCATCGAAAATTCAACCAGCTTCGGATGGTCATTTCCCGAAAGGTCGAGTTGGTCGATTAATGTTTTCGTCGAGAGGGGTTTACCGGCCGCCTCATCCAACACTGCCTCGGCCACGTTAAGATTACCCGGGTTCACATCCACCAGCAAGGCCCGCGGGAACCAGCGCATCGCTACCCTCACCAGCTCAGAGTCCTTGGTCAGCGCCTCCGTCAGTTTTTTCTTGATGGAGGAACCGTATGTTTGGAGTACATGGTCTGAATTGAGTAGTTCGTCATCGGTGCCTATGGTCACCGGCTGGTTTAACTTATGTTCCTGCAGACCTGCTGCGAATTCGCGCCGGGCTCCGTCCTCGAACTCAGCCTCGATGACTTCGAATTCACCCATGGTGGGATTCACGCCCGCGCGAACGGTGGTTAGTTTCCCCAGCTTCCAATCCAACGCCGGAAATACCAATTTTTCACCGGTTTGATAATGGTCCTTGGGCAAATATATCTTGCCGATTGATTTTTTCTGGTTGACCAGTGATTCGCTTTCGTTCCGGATTCGTTCTTCAACTAAAATCGGAACAAGCTCATCCTCCGTAAGTGGCTCCTCATTCTCAAAGAGATAGTTGCTGATGAACTCTAAATCTTTTTTGTTGAGAGAAAATGCTTGCCAGTAGTCCGGAGGCAACTTAAGAGTGACGCCTGCCATAGCCTGCCTTGGTTAGGAGATTGCCCACGCGGGGCTGGATAATTCCATCTTAAACTTACACAACATTATAATTATACCCCACCTTGACAGAGCCTCTTGCTTGACTTACGATAGCTCCATGGGCACTGCTGTCGCGAAGGAAATAAAGCGGCATTACTTTCCAATCTTCCCATTGGATGGATGAAGAATGATTGAAAGATCGCATACATGAGTACATCCAGGCAGGATCTTGGGCGGTGGGGCGAGAACGCTGCTGCTGATTATTTGCAGGCGCATGGATATTCCATAACAGCCCGCAATGTTCACACTCCCCACGGAGAAATTGATATTATCGCCAGAAAAGAAGACTCGATCATTTTTGTGGAGGTCAAGACGCGCCGGTCCCATTCCTTTGCTTATCCGGAAGACTCGGTCACACGCCGCAAGCAAGCTCATATGTTGTCGGCTGCTGAAACTTATCTCGACCAGCACCCCGAGAGTCCCGAGACCTGGCAGTTTGATGTCATCGCCGTGGAAGGCCTGCCCGGCGATAAGATACAGATCGAACATTTCGAAAATGTCATCTCATAAATCCTTTGATCCTAAAGATCTTGAAAGAGCTATAGGGTCTTCACGGCCTCCCCTCATCGTGATCGTCGGGCCAACGGCGGTCGGCAAAACGGAGATTTCCATCCAACTGGCCGAAAGGTTGGATGGAGAGATCGTCTCCGCGGATTCACGCCTTTTTTATCGCGGCATGGATATCGGTACGGCCAAACCGACACCAGCACAGCTTACTCGTGTGACCCATCATCTAATAGATGTAGCTGACCCGCTCGATACCTGGAGCCTTGCCGTCTTTCAGCAGGCTGCAGCTGCTGTCATCGCTGGTATTCATGCGCGCGGCAAATTGCCTTTCCTCGTAGGCGGTACCGGGCAATACATCCATGCCGTGACTCAAGGCTGGGCGCCTCCGGAATTTGCTCCGAATGGATCTCTACGCACTGTTCTGGAATCATTGGCAGAAAATAAAGGAAAAGCCTGGCTACATGAGCGACTGGCTCTGCTCGACCCGGCTTCCGCCGCCTCGATCGACCCCCGCAACCTGCGCCGGACGGTGCGAGCCTTGGAGGTGACCCTTTCCACTGGCCGCAGGTTCTCTGATCAGCGCGGCCGCGGAGAAAGTCCTTACCGGCTGCTTATGATCGGCCTTACCCGCCCCCGCCCGGAACTCTACACCCTTATCGACTCTCGCATCGAATCTATGTTCGCCGCTGGCCTGTTGGAGGAAGTAAGCCGCTTGCTCGCCCGGGGAGCTTCGCCCGCTTCACCGACCATGTCTGCCATTGGCTACCGCGAGTGTGTGGCGGTGCTCGATGGAAAGATGACCCTGGAGGCAGCCAAGATCGAAATGCGGCGATTGACGCGCATCTTCGTGCGGCGGCAAGCCAATTGGTTCAAATTGAATGACCCGGAAATCCATTGGTTCGAGGCCGGCCATTTTCCACTGGTACCGATCACTGAGCATATTCGTAAATTTCTCCTCCAGGAGACTGCATGACTCTTGCCTCGGTCCAGGCAGGATCTGTGCCAGTATCCCCCGCCATCATTATCGGCGCTGGCCCGGCCGGCTTGATGGCTGCCGAAACTCTGATCAACAGCGGTGTCCGGGTGGATCTGTATGACGCCATGCCCTCCGCCGGCCGTAAGTTCCTGGTGGCCGGCAAGGGTGGGCTGAACCTGACCCACTCTGAGCCGTTCGAGCAATTCCTCTCGCACTATGGCGATCGCCGTGAACAGCTCGAGCCTCTGCTGCGCCTCTTCGGGCCGGAGCAGCTGCGCGGCTGGGCTGCCTCTTTGGGCATGGAGACTTTTGTTGGAACCTCTAACCGGGTGTTTCCGCTGGGGATGAAATCCGCGCCGTTGCTGCGTCTTGTGGCTGGCGCGCCTGCGCTCTTCCGGTGTAGCCTTTCACTTCCACCACAGATGGGCCGGATGGCACGAAGATGGCTCCCTGCGCTTCGAAACACCCGCAGGTGAAACCTCCGTCCCTGCACATACTGTGGTGCTGGCGCTGGGGGGAGCCAGCTGGCCCGTAACCGGCTCCACCGGTGCATGGGTTCCAATCCTCGCCAACCTGGGCGTAGAGGTCGCTCCGCTTAAGCCTTCCAATTGCGGTTTTGATGTCGGCTGGACGGACCACTTCCGCACCCGCTTCGCCGGGGCTCCGGTCAAGGCTGTCATTGCCTCGTTTAGCGATTCGCGCGGCCGCCTCTTCCACCAGCAGGGCGAATTCATCGTGACTGAAACCGGTGTGGAGGGCAGTCTCATTTATGCCTGCTCGGCCCTCTTGCGGGATGAGATGGATTCCCATGGAAGCGCAGTTATTCACCTTGACCTGGCTCCGGGCTTCACCCGGGAACGGCTGGTCGAGAGGCTTGCTCGCCCGCGCGGCTCCCGTTCCATCGCCAGCCATCTGGAAAAGTCTGTTCGGATCAAAGGGGTGAAAGCCGGTTTGTTGTGGGAATTTTTACCGAAGAAAGAATTCAACGACCCGCAACGGTTGGCAGCAGCCATCAAGGACTTGTCTCTCCCGCTGGTCGCTCCTCGTCCGATCGAGGAATCCATCAGTTCCGCTGGCGGAGTCGCATTCGAAGCGCTGGACGAACACCTGATGCTGCGTAAGCTGCCAGGCATTTTCTGCGCCGGTGAGATGCTGGACTGGGAAGCTCCCACCGGCGGTTACCTGCTCACCGCCTGCTTTGCCTCAGGACGGGCTGCCGGCCTGGGCGCGCTCGAGTGGCTGGAAGGGGAAAGACGGCGAAGTTCGATTTCACCCCACAGGCACCCGGCATGATAATGGTCCATTTCTTTCCCATCCCTTGCCTGGTTGGCATGGGCTTGCTGGTTATGTTATTGATGCGACTTCGCCAACAGAGGCAAAATCCCGCCCGCCTTTTCTTTTATTCACTTTTCTGGTTATACCTGCTGTTGCTGCTGGACGCCGTTCTTTTCCCCCTGCCACTCCAATCTATTTCAGGTCCGGTTCTGACAGGCAAGAATATATTGAACACCCTGGCACGGGTGAACTTCCACCTCTGGTTACTTCGGCGGGCACGTCTCCACCGGATACGTCCGCACTCAGATCCTTCAGAATATATTCCTGACGATCCCCTTTGGTTTTGGAATTAACTTCATCACCCGCCTGCGCGCCAGGGACTGCCTCTGGCTGGCGGCTGCGGTGGGTCTCGGCACTGAGTTGAGCCAGCTTCTGGTTTCCTTGATCTTCGTCGGCGGTCCTTACCGTGGGGTGGATATCAATGATGTCCTGTTGAATGTCGCCGGGGTTCTGCTTGGTTACGGTCTCTTCCGGTTATTCGCCCTTGGCTACCTGGCCATCACGAAAAAGGTGAGGCTGGAAGCAAAAGGTCTGTTTGGCTACATTCGTGAGGTCGCCGCAGGTCAATCCGCATTGCGCCTCAAAGATCCCGTCTCCTGAAGACAAGTACCGTCAAGCCTAGGGTGATCAACAGGTAAACACCTGCATAGCCAATCATAAGCAGGCTGGGCACTGAGGTCGTTCCAAAAGGTGAAATCCCCAGTACTCCGGATAATGGCGACTGCATTTCGAAGGCCGCCCGTCGCCAGAGCGACTCGCTCGGGATGATCAGGCTGGTCACGATACCGACCTTTATCGCCGTTGGATTATGAAGGGCCGCGCCGATCTGCTCCACCCACCCGCCGATAAAACCCATTCCATATAAGCCGAATATCACTCCGCCGGTCGCAAGCGCAGACAAGCGGCTGGAGAACAGCAGCGCCACCGTCATCACCAGCAGGCTCTCCAGGTAGATCAACCCCAGCCCGGCAAATAAATGAGGTGGTGCATACCCGGATTGGATAAATACGCTCACGATCGCCCCTCCCGCCATCAGGAGCAGGTAAAGCCCGAGCAAACCGGCAAATCCCAGCCACTTCCCGAAGACGATGTCTGAACGCCGGATGGGCTTGGTCACTATAGTCTGGATGGTGCCCGAATTGATCTCGCTGGAAAGTGTATCAGCCCCCAGCAAGGCCGCCATGGCAATGGACAGGAATGTGACTGCATACAATCCCGCCAGGGTCAGGCCATTGTCTCTTTCCCGGTCCAGTGCAGTGATGATGGCTTTTCCCCCGCCGGCCTCCGGTGCAAACGAGGCCATCGAGGTCGCACTGATCATGTGGAATCCGATCGAGAACACAATCAGGAAGCCGATCCCGAGCAGCAGCCCGGTCAACACGATCTTCCGGCGGATGGCCTGGCGAAAAGTCATGCGCGCAAGGATCCAGATGGAGTTCACAGTCCGCCTTCCTTCCCGACCGTTTCGATAAATAATTCTTCCAGCGAGAGATGTTTCGGTGAGATTTCGTACACATCCACTCCGTGCGCGACCAGGTAACGGTTGATTTCCGGCAAGACCGTCTCACTTTGGACCGTCAGCGTCAGGCGTCCATCTTGTAAGGAAATGTCTTTGGCCCAGGTGGAAAGTCCCCCCGTCGTTTCCGCTGAAATACCGGAAATACGTATGCCTACTGTTAATTGACCCGTATCCAATGATGCCAGCTCCAGCAGACGCACCACCTCTCCATGGCTGATGAACGCCACCCGGTCGCAGGTGACTTCTATTTCGCTGAGCAAATGGGAATTCAGAAAGACGCAGGTACCCTGAGCACGTAGATCGTGAATAATGTCCCTCACCAGGACACGACCGACGGGATCCAGGCCGGAGGTAGGTTCATCCAGGAAAACCAGGGCGGGTTGATTGATCAATGCCTGGGCCAGGCCGATTCGTTGCAGCATCCCTTTCGAAAAAGTGGAAAGTTGCCGGTTACGGAATTCGGCCAGCCCCACCCGTTCGAGCAGCATTTCGATGCGCTTCGTCAGCTCCGTCCGGGCCACACCGAACAACTGCCCATGCAGGCGGAGGAACTCGCTTGCGGTCAGCCATTCTTGGAAGCGGAAATGCTCCGGTAGGAAGCCAATCCGCCTGCGGGTTTGGATGTCACCCAGCGGTGAACCCAGCAGGAAAGCTCTTCCCGCCGTCGGAGAGATCAATCCCACCAGCATCTTGATCGAGGTAGTCTTGCCGGCTCCATTTGGCCCCAGGAATCCAAACACCTCACCCTGCTGGATTTGCAGGGTGAGGCTTTTGACGGCAGCGTAATCGCCGAAGACTTTTCTCAGTCCTTCAGTTTCAACGGCAGGTGCGGATGGCATCGAAATCCACTACGGCAGTGAATTTGCCATCTGCAGGGCTTGCGAGGTATCTGTACCCAGGCTGCTAATGGCGTAAACGATGCCGTTCTTGACCCACAACAGCAGGTATTCAGGAGCATCATCGGCCGGCCGCTTGATGAGTGTACCCGTCACACCGTCTACCGTCACCTGTTCGTAAGTGGCTGCATTCCTTGGGATCGGGATGACCAGCGAGGAGGTCCAGTCGACCGTTTTGGTAAAGGCTTCCGCTTGATCGCGGCTCATACCCGTGAACTCCAGCCCGATTTGGGCAAGCTGAGGCACGTTCACATCCGGTGGGGCTGAAACGGTCGGGCTTGGGATTTCCGCCATTAGGATGCAATCGGGAAAACGACGTCCCGCCGAGCCGCCTGTGTCGAGGCTCGGGCCGTTTCCGTCTGAACTCGGCGTAGGGCAGGTGCCGTAAGCCGCGCTGGCGCTCGCAGGGATGGTCACCGATACTGTAGCGCCGTCAATCGATGAGGGCAAGACCAGGTCCGACCGCCCCGCCTCGTTCAGGAGAGCTTGGGCTTTGTTCCGGTCTACCTTGAATGAAAAAGCCGCCGAATTCCCTACGCTGAGTCTCGAAGGAGTCATTCCTTGAGGCAGGCGAACGGTGAAGCCGGCCAACTGGCTGGCCTGGTTGGCATCTGTCGCTGTGACCGGTTCACTCGGCTTTTGCTCCACGGTGACTGAGCTGGAAATTAACTGGCTGAGTTGATTGCCTAGCGACCCATCGCCGGTAAGCTGTTTCATACCTGTAAAGTCAACCGGCACCACTACAACTTGCTGGACACGGAACAGGTTAAGCAGTTGATCTGCCAGGGCACGCGTCGCTGGTATGGAAACCACAACGGCCAGTATCAGGACGACTGCCAGCCCGATCTTCATGAGGGGCGAGGCAAATAATCTTTTAAACATGAAATTCTCCTTTCGGGTTATGTTGCTTTGATAAAAGTGTTTCAGAGTGTTCTGTACGTCTGGTGAGCGCTCCTCATCCGAGGCGGCCAGGAAGGACAAACCCTTCGCAGCCGGTTGGATCTGCAAGCGCACCTGCTCCATGCGTACTTGGCAGGCTTTGCAGGAATTCAGGTGCTCCAATCCTTCTACTGCCAACTCTCCGTCGAGAGCGGCGCGTAGGCTGCCTTCACTCAAATGTTTGTTCATACTTCCTCCCGGGATAGGGAACTGTAGATCCTGGCGAATTCGCGTTCTGCACGTAAGAGCAATGGACCGATGGACGTGGGCGCTAGATCAAGGGCCTGGGCGATCTCCTTGTACGCCATGCCGGAGTAGCGCAGGCTGAGTAATTCTGCCTGGCGGGGTTGCATGCGGCTGAGCGTCAGGCGGGCAAAGTGGTTCACTTCTTTCCGTTCCAGGATTTCTGCCGGCCGCGTCTCTACGGGTTCTTCCAGGGCATATTTGCCGGCTGCCAGCTCATACCGTTGGCGGCGTTGATCACTTCGGATGGAATGCAGGCCCAGGTTGGTTGCCACCCGGTAAAGCCATCCGCGTAAATTGGAATTCTCCCCCATCTTCGGCGGATGCTTGTAAAGCCGGAAGAAAGTTTCCAAGGCCAGGTCTTCTGCTTCTGCCGGGTCGCCGATCATGCGCACCAGCAGTTGGTAGACCTTCGCCCAATACTCGAGAAAGAGTTCCTGGAAGGATTTTTCGGTGGAGGAAATAGCCTTGTCCTCGGCTTGCGCCTCGGCGGGTGCTGATTGGGTGGCTCTCATCAACAGGAGAGGCCTTTCATGGGGAAGTGAATCATTCATCGGTCCTGGTTCTTTCCTGATTATAAAACCCCGCTCGCAGGTTATATAAGACAAAAATTACCCCACTTTTTTTACGATTAGAGGGGGAAACTCATCCTTCGCCTGGTAATGGAAGGGGGTCGGGTGCGAGGGTCTGGGTGCGATTAAGAACTAAGACTTAGGACGAATATGCTAAAATCACCAGACTATGACCTTCTTTGTTGGTGGCGAATTTTGGGCCGACTCGCGCTATCAAACCGATAGTGTGAACATCCCCACTGAGGGGATGACCTTCCTCAACGGTGGTGAGGCTGCCATCCGCTTGATTTGCGATTATTTATCCTCGCAAGGGATACACGAAATCCTGCTTCCATCTTACATTTGCTCCACCATGGCGGATGCTTTTGACCGCTATGGTTTCACTTATACGTATTACCTTATCCGGGAAGATTTTCGCATAGATCTGGATGATCTTCTGGAAAAAGCGCCGGGGTTCAAAGTGCTCTATATCGTCAATTACTTTGGTTATGGGTTCACCACCGAAGAAAAGGTTGTTTTTCAACAACTCAAGTCTCTGGGGATGCAGGTCATTGAGGATGATGCCCAGGCAGCTTTCAATCGGGATTCAGTGGCCGACGTGCGCTTTAATACGCTGCGAAAATTCGTTCCCTATGATGGTTCGTTCTTTTACACCAACATCGACATGTCCGCCAGTCTGGCGAAGTTTACCGGTTTGCCCAACCATCGTTTGCCGGTGATCCGCCGGTTCCGCCAATCCTTTGCCAACCTGATCGCGGAGGGGGCCGAGAATTTCGCTGCATTGAACCCATTATTTGATCAATCGGAGCTACATTATTATGCCGATCTGACCGTCCTGGGCGACCCGCACGAACGTCTGGCGGCCGAGCACCTGGATTGGGCCGCCATCGAAGCGAAGCGCAAGGCTAACCACGGACGCCTTTTGGACCGGTTATCCGACCTCCCTGATATTGAGCCGGTCTTCCCGCTGGTATCGCCCCACAGCCTGCCCTTGGGATTCCCCATTTATGTGAAAAACGGCCGGCGGGATGCCCTCGTGGATCACTTGCGTGAACAAAATGTGTATCCGGTGGTGCATTGGAATATCCTTGAAGATCCTCGCATCAACAAGATTCCTACTGCTGTCGATATATCGAAGAAGAGTATTACCCTGATATTGGACCAGCGCTTCGACCTCGAGGATATGGATTACGAGGCCAGCCTCGTTCGGACTTTCTTCTGGCAATAAGTCCATTCTGGCCTTCGGACAATAGTTCGGACTTTTTAAGGGAATCGGCAAAAAACAGATCGAACGGGGAAAAGCACCCGTTCGATCTGTTTTTTGACATTCTAATCCCCTCTCCCGCCGGCATTTCAATGAAAAAAGTCTAGAAATTCAGGATCGCGCAGCATGCCGGAGGCTGAGGGGCAGGGGTGAGGGCCGGAACTCTCCCTCCGGTCGTGGCAGACGCCAGTAAAAATCGAATGATTGAACTAGAAAAAGAGGCATTCATGCATTAATTTTGAATTGTCTGATCTTAAGTCCGGACATCAGGTCCATTCTCTGGCTTAATTGGGTAATATTGTGCTAACATAATAGTGACCGTAGATAGCTGGAAAGGAGTCCCTTGTGGATATTTATCTTGCCGAAGAACGCGCTTTCCACTTTGTTCCGCAAATCTCCCTGGAAATAGCTCGTGACCGCCTCGAGCAGAAAAAAGCCTCTCTGGTGGCCGGTAATTTGGGAGCTCTGCTTTCCCGTCCCAAATCCGAAGAGATAAAAATCGTCTCTGTCGAGGCCTGGCTCGAATCCTTCTGGCTGATCACAGTCTTCATCCACATTGCTTACGAACGAAGCCGTATCTATACGGTTCCGCTAAGTGGGTCGGAGATTCAGCAAATAACCGTCTTGGGGCAGGACCTGCCCGTATCTGCCGGCGCGAAGGGTAATCCCAGCTTTTCACTCAGCGGCGTCGAGCATTGTGTCGAAGAACGTCGCGTCAGTCATACTTTCGATGGCATCACTGGAGAGATGATCGATTACAGTAAATATCTCTCCTTTGCGAAAAGTGAGATCACCGACTTGGAGCATTTTGCGCCCGAAGGGATGCTGGTCGCACCCCCCCAGGTGCATGCCAGCGCCGTCGTCCGCCCGGTCATGGCGGAAGTGGTCAAGCCGGTTCAGGCGCAAGTAGTCCACGAAGAGCGCGTGAATGTGGAAGCCGTTGAGTTGAACTTCCGCCCCATCTATGCTTTCGAGTATGAATGGGTCCCGAAGGCAAAGCGGGTGGTTTTGGAATTCGATGCTCTCACGGGTGAAATGCGCACAGGCGGTAAGAATCTTGGGCAGCGCATCAAGGGCGTCCTTACCCGCGATGTTCTTTTTGATGTGACTGCCGATGCCGCCGGTTTGATCGTCCCGGGGGGAAGCATTGCCGTTAAACTCGTCAAGGCCGTTGTAGATCGTCGTAAGTAAGTCTCGAGGCTAAAAAGAGGGTTCCTTGCAGGGGCCCTCTTTTTATTTGACTCCCCTTCTCCCTTCCGCTATACTGAAACTATGGAACACCAGCCCTGGCTCAAGTATTATGACCCCGGTGTGCCGCAGCACCTCCATTATCCACCCGTGCCGGTTTTCCACTTCCTTGACGAAGGTGCCCGGCGTTGCCCCAAACGCCTTTGCATCATTTTTAAAGGGGAAATGCTCACCTATGCACAGGTAGCCGCTCTCACTGACCGTGCCGCTGCCGGCCTCCGTAACCTGGGCATCCATAAAGGGGAACGGGTCGGCTTGTTCATGCCCAACTGCTCGGAATTTATCCTGGCCTATTTCGCTATCCTGAAAGCCGGGGGAGCTGCCGTCGCCACCAATCCTCTTTATACGCCTCCCGAGATCGTCCATCAGGTCAACGATGCCGGCCTAGAAACAGTGATTGCTGCCGGAGCACTCTATGAGCGGATAAAAGCCGCTCAACCCGGGACAAAAATCCATCGCGTGATTCTCGCCGGGGAAGGCATTCCCCAGGCAGGTGATTTGTCTTTTAAAGACCTCCTCATTATTCCGGAAGGGAAAAAACCAAAGAAAAGGGACTATAAAGAAAGCTCTTCTTTCGCGTTTAAGTCCGAGGTCGGTCCGGAGGACGTGGCTCTGCTGCAATACACTGGCGGGACCACCGGCATCGCCAAAGGCGCAGTCGCCCTGCACCGCAACCTGGTCGCCAACGCCCTGCAGTTCAAGGCCTGGATGTCCACTCTCGAAGAAGAAAAAGAAACCTTCCTGCTGGCTTTGCCCGTCTATCACATTTACGGGATGGTCTGTGGGATGCTTTTGGGCATGGCCTTGCGCGCCACCCTGGTCATCTTGCCTGACCCGCGTAACATCTCCGACCTGCTGGCGGCTTTACAGGACCACCACGTCACTTATTTCCCGGCTGCGCCAACGCTTTACAATGCCATCAATAATCACCCGGATGTCCAGGCCGGAAAGGCCGACCTCACCTCCGTCAAGGCCTGTATCTCTGGCTCCGCGCCTCTTAGGCGGCAGACGAAAGAAAAATTCGAGAACCTTACCGGCGGGCGCATCGTGGAAGGCTACGGGCTATCCGAAGCCCCCACCGCCACCCATTGCAATCCTCTGCGCGGGGAAAACCGGTTCGGCTCCATTGGCCTGCCTCTTCCGGATGTCGATGCCCGCATTGTTTCACTGGCTGATGGAAAGACCGAATTACTAGCCGGGCAGGCTGGCGAACTGGTGATCAAGAGTCCGCAAGTGATGCGAGGCTACTTTAACATGCCAGAGGAGACCTCCATTGCGCTTCGGGACGGCTGGCTCTACACCGGTGATATTGCCCGCATGGATGCACAAGGATATTTCTACATCGTAGATCGCAAGAAGGATCTCATCAAACCCGGCGGGATGGAAGTCTGGCCGAGGCGAGGTGGAGGCAGTCATCGCCGCCCATCCAAAGGTGGCTGAAGTGGCCGTGGCAGGCATCCCCGATGATTACCGCGGTGAAACGGTCAAAGCCTGGGTGGTGATAAAACCCGGTGAATTGTTGGCGATCTCCGAGGTTCAAGCTTGGTGCCGTCGGCGTCTGGCACCCTTCAAAGTTCCAACGCACGTGGAATTTCTCTCACAATTTCCCAAATCCGCCGTTGGAAAAATTCTGAAAAGGGAATTGATAAAGAACGATAAGAAGGATTAAACAGAAAGAGCCTCTCTTCAGAGGCTCTTTTTTTGCTCCACTTTTGGCTTACTATTTCGTCGCTATCGCGTTGACAAGCGCCATTTGTGGCGTGCCGCTCTTCTTGGGGACCGGCGGGGGAAAGATTTTTTCGAAATCTTCACGTGTCAGCGATTCAACTTCGAGCAATTTGTTCGCGATCGCATCCAGTTTTTCGCGGTATTCTTTCAATATATTGATGGCCTGTCCGTAAGCTTCATCTACCAGCTTGCGCACTTCCTTGTCGATCTGCTCAGCGACGGCTTCTGAATAATCCCGCTGCTCGGAAATTTCTCGGCCCAGGAAAATGAGTTCTTCCTTTTGGCCATAGACCATCGAACCCAACTCGGTGCTCATGCCGAAACGGGTGACCATGGCGCGTGCCATCCGGGTGACCTGTTCCAGGTCATTGGAGGCGCCGGAGGTGATATCGTCAAAAACGATCTCTTCGGCCACACGTCCGCCCAGAGCGCCGGCCAGTTGTGCAACCAGTTTCTTGCGTGAGGTTAGGACGCGGTCGTCTTCAGGGCGGAACCAGGTTACGCCGCCAGCTTGTCCCCGGCCCACGATGGTGATCTTCTGCACAGGGTCTGCTTCAGGAATGGCAGTCACAACTACGGCATGGCCGGCTTCATGATACGCAATGATACGCTTTTCTTCGGCGCTGATTAAGCGGGATTTGCGCTCCGGGCCCATCACGACCCGCTCGATTGCTTCTTCGAGTTCAGGTTGGCCGATGGCCTTCTTATTACGCCGGGCGGAAAGGATGGCGGCTTCGTTGATCAAGTTTTCCAGGTCCGCGCCTACAAAACCAGGCGTACCTCGGGCAATGGTGCCCAGGTCCACCACCGGTTCGAAGGGTTTACCCCGGGCATGGACTTTCAGGATGGCCTCGCGTCCGCGCATATCCGGGCGGTCAAGGGTGATCCGGCGGTCGAAACGTCCGGGCCGCAGCAGGGCCGGGTCAAGGATGTCAGGCCGGTTGGTCGCCGCTACCACAATGACATTGGTATCGGTATCGAAACCGTCCATTTCGACCAGCATCTGGTTGAGAGTTTGCTCTCGCTCATCGTGAGAGCCGCCCAATCCGGCCCCGCGCTGGCGCCCGACGGCATCGATTTCATCCACAAAGACGATACAAGGGGAATGGCGCTTGGCCTGGTCAAACAGGTCACGTACGCGGCTGGCGCCTACGCCCACAAACATTTCAACGAATTCCGAGCCGGAGATGGAAAAGAAAGGCACGCCGGCTTCACCGGAGACGGCTTTTGCAAGCAGGGTCTTGCCGGTGCCTGGAGGGCCGACCAGCAGCACGCCTTTGGGGATGCGCGCGCCCAGTTGAATGAATTTCTGTGGCTCTTTCAGGAACTCAACCACTTCCTTCAATTCTTCCTTGGATTCATCTATACCCGCCACATCTTCGAAGGTGACCGTGGGATGCTCGCCGCTGAACATGCGCGCCTTCGACTTGCCAAAAGCCATGGCGGCATTGTTGCTTCCCTGGGCTTGCCGGAAGATAAACCAGAACAATCCACCCAGCAGGATGACCGGCAGGATAATGTATAGTACGTTCAACACCCCGGCCCATGGACTGGGTGGCGTGACTTCAATTGCCAGCTTCGAAAGCTTATCAGGCGTTACACCCAGTGCCAGAAGCTGCGAAACGAGTGTCGTCTCGGGCTCCTTGCGGGACGTTTGTTCGATAGCGCCGCTTCCACTTCCGGAAATTATCGTTAAACTATTGTCGTCTCTGATCACTATACGGGTAATGGTGCCGGCTTGAACCTGCTGTGCAACCTGATTGATTGTTAAAGGTCCCTGCGCATTTGGCGTTTGATGAATATTGAAATAGATCATCGCCACAATCGCAATGAACAGCAGCAAATATATAATGTACGATTGATTACGTGATTTCAATTGGACCTCCTGTCCTTGCCGATAGATTATACCAACCTATAGTTGTCTATGCCAGATTCGGAGAATATTTTATACAAAGTTCTAATAAATTCGGCCACTTCTGACCAAATCGCTTTTGCCGTGGGCAAAAAACAGGACGCTTTCCTCTTATCCAGTGATCCTGGCTCTTAAAGTATTGCAGTTCCCGTATGCTTTCCTCTGCTTCACTTCCCTCGAATACTTAATGTGGTAAACTTAATCCGTTCAGGTGGCAGGCTATGGAAGAAAAAACCAAAAAACTTATCCTGTGTATCGAAGATGAAGCAGAAATGATCGACCTGATCCGTCTGATCCTTACCAGGCGCGGCTTTGATGTCCGCGGCGCCAATGGCGGCAAGGAAGGTCTCGAGATCATGCGCCGGGAACATCCCGATCTCATCTTGCTCGATCTG
This sequence comes from uncultured Chloroflexia bacterium, assembly GCA_963831885.1. Lineage (GTDB taxonomy): Bacteria > Chloroflexota > Anaerolineae > Anaerolineales > Villigracilaceae > UBA877. The sequence goes on from CAWHSJ010000012.1 coordinate 1,040,667, forward strand.
ATGATGCCGGATATGGACGGATGGGAAGTCTATCAGCAAATGAAAGCCGATGATACGACGAAAAATATCCCCGTCATTGTCGTCACAGCCAAAGCCCAGAGCATCGATAAAGTCCTCGGCCTGCACATTGCCAAGGTGGACGATTACATCGCCAAACCATTCAGCCCTCAGGAATTATTGACCAGTGTAGATAACGTGCTCACCAAGCAAAAACCGGGCTGAGCCAGATAAAACCAGAACGGGGCGAAGGTTCGCCCCGTTTCCTTATCGTGTATGAAAACCATCCGCGTCGAAAATAAAAACTTGCCCCTCTCCGCTTCGCTGCACGCGACCTATTGCGATAGCTTCTTTTGTCGTTTGCGAGGACTGATGTTCCGTTCAAGCCTTGCCGCTGATGAGGGCTTGCTATTGGTCGAAGGGCATGACAGCCGTATTGACACCTCCATCCATATGCTCTTCGTTTTCATGGATTTGGGAGTCGTCTGGATCAACTCCGAAAATGTAGTGGTGGATACTGTCCTGGCTCGCTCATGGCGTCCGGCTTACCTTCCCCGCCAGGCGGCAAGATATATCCTGGAAATCCATCCGGCCCGCTTGAATGAGTTTAAGATCGGGGACATTGTTGAGTTCCAAAATGTATAAAAGACTCGCCGTCTTCATCCTGGCATTCTTCCTGATTTCTTCAACAATCCCAGTCTCCGCCCAGACCCCCACGCCTCCGCCCGGCCCCGTCTACATAGTCCAGGCAGGGGATACGCTGTGGGATATCGCCGCCCGCTTCAGCGTCAGTGTGACCGACCTCGTGGCCGCCAACAGCCTATCCGGCCAGGATATTTTTGTTGGCGACAGGTTGGTCATCCCTGGTTTGGAGGGTTTGAGTGGCATATTGGTGACCAAACCGGTGCCGTTTGGCGAATCCTTGCAAAGCCTTGGTCGCCAATACCGCCTGGACCCGGCCGTCCTGCGCAAACTAAATCACATTGTCAGCCCGACCGAGCTTTATGCCGGTTATGGGCTGGTTGTGCTCGAACAGGAAAACCAGACACCCTGGACCGCCCGGTCCAGTCTCGGACAGGGTGAAACCTTGCTGGAACTGGCGGTAAAGGATGATAGTGATCCCTGGACGATCGCGCAGATTAACAATCTCAGTGAACCTTCGGCTGCCATCGCCGGTGATATTCTTTATCTGCCCTCCGGAGATTCCACTGCGCCTGTTTCGGGGCTCCCCTCTGCCTTGGTCTCTGCCGAGGTGGATCCGCTTCCCCTTACCCAGGGAGCGACCGCCCAGATCAAAATAGTGACCTCCCAGGCGGTGACTCTTGGAGGAATTCTGGGGGATTATCCTCTCCATTTCTTCGCTGATACGGATAACACCCAGGTGGCGCTCCAGGGCATCCATGGTATGGCTGACCCGGGCTTGTATCCCCTTCGGATTGATGTCACCTTGCCGGATAATACGGTCCAATCTTTTGAGCAGATGGTATTGGTAAGATCGAGCGATTTTCCCAACGAAGCCATCAATGGGGTGGAACCCGACACGATCGACCCGGCTGTTACCGTTCCGGAAGAGCAATGGCTTCTGTCTGTAGTGTCACCGCGGACGCCGGAAAAATACTGGCAGGGCATGTTCCAAATGCCCGTCGATAGTCAACAATATTGTCTCCGCTCGCGCTATGGGAACAGGCGCTCTTACAATGGTGGCATCTACCATTCTTTCCATACGGGCGTGGATTTCGGCGTCTGCTCGCAGTCCCACCCGTTTGATATCTATGCCCCTGCTGATGGGGTGGTGGTTTACACCGGCTTCCAGACCATCCATGGGAATGCTACCATTATTGACCATGGCGAGGGAGTCTACAGCGGTATTTATCATCAAGCCGAGATCGATGTCGCCGTCGGGGATCATGTCAGCGCAGGTCAATTGATCGGAAAGATTGGCGCCACCGGGCGAGTCACCGGTGCCCACCTCCATTGGGATCTGTGGGTCAACGGAGTCCAGGTCGATCCCCTTGCATGGTTGAATGAAACATTCCCCCATTAAATAATATCGATTCCCTTTGACAGAAGAATAAAAAGAGTTTTTCAAACCCCTTCAGGAGGAGTCAGGCGGAAGGAATCCTCAGGTTGCACCGCCTCCACATTTATGCTACACTGATTCAAACTTCTTCCTGGAGGTGCCCATGAGCGATCTGACCAATTATTTGAAACAGGCGGATATATTCTATCAATTCACTCCTGCTCAATTGGAAATGGTCGCCGCCTTGTGCCAGGAAAGGCAGTTTGCCATGGGGGAGGATATTGTAAATGAAGGTGCCGCAACGAAAGAGTTATATATTATCTCCCACGGAGAGGTCGAGGTCCTCGTTAATCCTGCCCTCGTTGGCGGGCCGGATGCACAGTCCGGCATGGCCACCATCGCCACCTTGCGGCGGGGTCAATCCTTTGGCGAAATTGCGCTGGTGGATGAAGGCCTCCGTTCGGCTACCGTTCGGGCAGTTACAAAAGAAGCCCGCTTGCTGGTCATTTCGAGGGACAAGCTCATCCAGCTCTGTGAAACCCACCCTCAATTGGGGTATCGTTTAATGTATAACCTTGCCGCTGATCTGTCCATGAAAATCCGCAACACTGATTTTCGCATTCGCGAAACACTCCTATACGGGACCAGGAAACTGGACTCGTGATCCGGTGTTCTCAAGAGTGCATATATCCGTACTTTCCCCACTTTTTGGTCCTTTTACATTACCTCTTTGAGAAATCCCTGCTCAGAGTTACCCGCCCTTGACCATCAGGAGATTTTGTATAATAATTCCCTATTTAATATGCCGAATTTTGCAAATTCCCGTTTACTTTATTAAATGGCAAATCTCTCTTTGAGGAGGTGTTCCCGGATATCATCATAAGCCTGGTTGGTTTACACATTATGCTTTTCCTTATTCAACCCTGATCAACTCTTGAGAGGAGAGAAATTCATGAAACGCCTTACCTTTGTTTTCACTGTCGCTATGGTAGCTACCATGCTTCTGGCTGCTTGCGGTGGTGCGGGTGGAGCCGCACCTGCTGTCTGCAAGACTGATGCAGGCGGCTGTGCCGTCTTTAGCGCTGGACAGAACGTCAAGATCGGCATGGGCGCTCCCATGACCGGTGATAATGCCGCTTTCGGCCAGGATATTTCCCAGGCTGCCAAGATCGCCATCACTGATGCCGGTAAATTCAACGGCTTCTCCTTCGAATTGGACGCCCAGGATGACGGTGGTACAGCCGAAGGTGGCGCAGCCGTCGCCAATAAATTCGTGGCTGACCCGCAGTTTGTCGCTATCGCCGGCCATATCTTCTCCGGCGCAACCGCGGCTGCCATGCCCATCTACGAAGCCGCCAACATCCCCATGATGTCCCCCTCGGCCACCAATCCCCCTCTGACCACAACCGGCTCAAAGGTTTTCAACCGCTGTGTATTCACGGATGCTGCCCAGGGAAAGTTTGCGGCGGAATATCTGTACAATACCCTCAAGGTAACGAAGATCGCCATCATGCACGATGGTCAGGCTTATGGCCAGGGTCTTGCCCAGGTCGTCAATGATGAGTTCACCAAACTCGGTGGCACCGTGGTCGCCTTCCAGGCCATCACCCCCGGCGAATCTGATTACAGCGCCACATTGGCCGATATTGCCTCCAAGTGCGCCTCAGGCTCTCTTCTATGGTGGTTACACTGCCGAGGCGGTCGTGATCGTCAACCAGATGAAACAGTCCGGTCTCACCGGTGTCACCTTCTTTGGTGACGATGGTACCTTCGGTCAGGACTTCCTCGATCGTACCGGTGCGAATGGCGAAGGCGCTTACTCCACCTCCCTCATCCCGCCTGCTTCTGATGCCAAGACCAAGTTCGATGCTGCTTACCTGGCTGCCTATGGTCAACCGGCCGGCAAGCTCTCCCCTTATACCTGGACCGCCTACGACTCTGTCGCCGTCCTGATCAAGGATATCGAGAGTGTTGCCGTTGTTAGCGGTGGCAAGTTGTATATCCCCCGCGTTGCCCTGGTTGCAGCCGTTCGCGGCACCAAGGGTTACGTCGGACTTTCCGGTACCATTACCTGCAATTCCACTGGTGAATGCTCGGCCTCCGGTCCGGTCTTCAATATTGACCGGGGCGGCAAGTGGGTTGAGGCCCCCAAGTAAATCTGTGCGTGGCTGTATCGCGCTCCTGTTTTATAATTGAATAGATGGCGGGGCAGGCATCCTCGCTTGCCCCGCCATTTTTGACTCTCATGACCACCTTGCGTATGTTCTTTCAGAACTGGATAAAAGAGCGAGCATGATTCTGGTTTAAAAACAATCCCATCTTTGCTCAAATCCTTCGCAAGGGTAAGTAGTTCCAGAAAGTGTTATTCCAAGATTGTTATAATAGATGCCAATCGGTAAATGCCACTGAAACGGCTCGACCATCTCAGAAGGTAGGAGAAGGGCCATGCCCACTGCAAAATCGCCCGCCCGGCGGATAACCACATACAAGATTATTCAGGGAGTAATTGGGGTTGTGTTCGTCGGATATCTCCTCTGGCGACTCTATGTCATCCTCATCGCAAAACCTGAATATGGACCGGACACATGGGCGCGTTTCGCCATTGCCGGTCTTATTTTGGGCAGTGTATATGCGCTCATCGCCATTGGCTATACCCTGGTCTATGGCATTTTACGCATGATCAACTTCGCCCATGGCGATGTCATGATGGTTGGAGCCTTCGGCGGCTATTTTGTCTTCGAAGCGTTGAAAAGCATCCCGGCCCCGACCCCCGCAGATCCAAAATTGACATTTCTGAATGCGAATCCATTTTTATCTGTCGTCATAGCCTTTCTTGTAGGTTCTTCCATTGCCGCTTTAATGGGTTATTTTCTGGAAAAGATCGCCTACCGTCCCTTGCGCGGCGCCCCCCGCCTGGTCCCCCTGATTTCGGCCATTGGCGCCTCCATCTTCCTGGAAAATGCCGGCCAGCTGCTCTTCGGGGCCCAACGCCGGGACTTTGCCAACCCGATCGTCTTGACCCGCGGGGATGGCTGGAATCTTGCCATCGGTGGGCAGACCGTCATCCTTCCATACACCGGTGTGCTGACCATCATTCTTTCATTCCTGCTCATGCTGGCCCTGTACCTCCTGGTGATGCGTACCCGCCTCGGGCGATCCATGCGGGCGGTAGCGGAAAATAAGCAGGTGGCGGCTTTAATGGGCATCGACGTGGATGGTGTCATCAGCCGGACCTTCATCATCAGCGGTGCGCTTGCAGGTGCGGCTGGGGTCATGTGGGGCATCCATCTCGGCCTGGTCTACTACTTCGTCGGCTTCATACCCGGCATCAAAGCCTTTACCGCGGCTGTCTTGGGTGGCATCGGCAGCGTTCCCGGCGCCATGCTGGGCGGTCTGTTCCTCGGATTGGTTGAGTCCATCGGCCCTGCCGTCCTGGGGATAAACTTCCAGCTCAAAGATGTGATCGCCTTTGGTATCCTGGTGCTCGTACTCATCTTCCGTCCGACCGGTATTGTAGGGGAAGTCCTCACTGAGGAGAAGGTGTGATGAAGAATCAATTAAAAATCGCCCTGAATGCCGGTTTCACCTTTGGTATCATCACCATTTTTCTGTTCCTGATCGGTTTTACCGGCACGGCAGCTGACCTGCTTGGTGACTTCCTGCGGAACAATGGTGCCGCTCCCTTCCTTGGCCTTACCCCGCAGATGTTCGACATGCTCCTTTTCCTGGGTTTGATTGGATTGTTGGCCGGCGCAACCGGCGCCCGCAAGCCGAAAGGCCAGACGGAAGACCCCTGGGCTCCTGCCCTGCTCGGCGGATTGGTGGCCGGCTTGGTTCATGGGCTGCTGGTCGCCGCTCTGGCGCTGCTGGTGGGAACCCTCAATCAGAATGGCGTCCAGATCTTCAAGTATCTATCCGCCCTTCTCCCGGCCGCCGTCAAGCTCTTCCTGGCCGGGAATACCCCCGTCGCCGGTGCCATCCTTCATTTTGTTTTATTAACCGTGACCGGCCTGCTGGGTGCACTCCTGGCTCGCGGCGTGGGCCGCGGCAGTTGGCGCTCTCGCCAAACCGTTGCCTGGAAGAATAATCTTGAAAGGCTTAACCAGACATCTTTTGTAAAACAATTCCGCGGCAATCGCATCACCCGCTATTTAGTCTATGGAGGCTTGCTCCTTTTGGTATTCCTGATACCCCTGGTGGTCGGCCAGTACTGGAATTACACCATTGGAACGGTCGGTATTTACATCCTTCTGGGATTGGGGTTGAATATCGTCGTTGGTCTGGCTGGCTTGCTGGATCTGGGCTACGTGGCTTTCTTCGCCATTGGCGCTTATGCGATGGCCCTCCTGACCGCCCCCATTCCCCATCACCTCCTCTGGAGTTTCTGGCTGGTGATCCCGATAGCCATCGTGGTGGCTGCCCTGACCGGGTTGCTGCTCGGTGCCCCTGTCTTGCGCATGCGCGGGGACTACCTGGCCATTGTGACCCTCGGCTTCGGCGAGATCATCCGTATCCTGAGCAAGAGCGATGATCTGACCCCATTTACGGGTGGGCCGAAAGGTGTCAGCGCAGTCGGCGGGCCGGTCCTGTTCGGGCAAAGTTTCAATACTGGTCAGGACTTTGTCTATTTGATCTTCCTGGCAGTTCTCCTGGTCATCTTCGTGACCACTCGCCTGCAAAACTCCCGCGTCGGCCGTGCCTGGGAAGCCATGCGTGAAGACGAAACGGTTTCCCGGGCCATGGGCATCAATACGCTCAGCCAGAAGCTGCTCGCCTTTGCCATCGGTGCAGCCTTCGCCGGTCTGGGCGGTGCCCTCTTTGCTTCACGCAACCAGTTTACTGGTCCCGAAGACTTCAGTCTCATGGTTTCCATTAATGTGGTGGCCGTGGTGATCGTTGGCGGCATGGGTAACATCCCTGGCGTCATTGCAGGAGCATTGGTGCTCAAAGGCTTGCCGGAAGTCATGCGTCAATTGCAGGACTACCGGATTCTGGTCTTTGGCGCATTGTTGGTGGTGATGATGCTCTGGCGGCCTGCCGGTATTATCCCCTCCTCACGTCGAAAAATGGAGGTTGAGAAGGATACTGGAGTGATGGAAACGCCCGAAGAGGGGAGGGAAAAATGACCGTCGCTCTTGAAACTATCGCCCTCACCAAGCAGTTTGGTGGCCTCACCGCGGTTGACTCTGTCGACCTGGTCATCCAGGAAGGCGCCATCTTCAGTGTCATCGGCCCTAACGGAGCTGGAAAGACTACTTTCTATAACTGCATCACCGGCTTTTACGAACCGGAAAGCGGCGAAGTGCTCTTCTACGGGAAATCGCTGGTCGGTCTCACTCCCGACCAGGTCACTTATCGCGGCATCTCCCGTACTTACCAGAATATCCGCCTGTTCGCCAACATGAGTGCCATAGAGAATATTCTCATCGGGGAGCATTCTCAACTGCATGCCACTTGGGTCGATGCCATCCTGCACACTCCCCGTGCCGTGCGGGAGGAAAAAGCCGCCGTTGAGAGAGCTCGTGAGCTGTTGAATTTTGTCGGACTCACCGGCCTGGGCGACCAGCTGGCTCGCAATTTGCCCTACGGCGCCCAGCGCCGTCTTGAGATCGCCCGCGCCCTGGCATGCAAACCCCGCATGCTCCTCCTGGATGAGCCCACTGCCGGGATGAACCCTCATGAAACCACCGACATGATGCGTTTCATCCGCCGCCTGCGTGACGAATTGAGCATTACCATCCTGCTCATTGAACACGACATGCGCGTGGTCATGGGCATCAGCGAGCAGATCGCCGTGCTGGATTACGGCGCCAAGATCGCTGAAGGGACGCCGGCAGAAATACAGGGGAATCCCCGTGTCATCGAAGCTTATCTCGGAACCGGTGCTGCCTCCGGCCTGGATAACACCGCTCAGCAGCCTGCCTGATCGCGAGGAACCTATGCCAATGCTTGAAGTGAATGACATCCACACCTATTATGGGAACATCCATGCTCTCAAAGGCATCTCGCTGACGGTGGAAAAAGGTGAAATCGTGACCTTGATCGGCTCCAATGGCGCCGGCAAGACCACTACGTTGCGCTCCATCTGCGGGTTGCAGAAACCCCGCCAGGGCTCCATCCATTTGAATGGCGAGGATATTGGTCCCTATAAAGCCCACCAGGTGGTGGACAAAGGCGTTGCCATGGTCCCGGAAGGGCGCGGTATCTTCGCCCGCCTGACCGTGGCCGAAAATCTGGACCTGGGTGCTTACCGGCGGAATGACCGTCAGGGCATCCAGGAGGATCTCGACTATGTCTTTAAGATCTTCCCCCGCCTGAAAGAGCGAAACAAACAGGTCGCTGGGACTCTCTCCGGTGGTGAACAGCAAATGCTGGCCACCGGACGCGCCTTGATGGCCCGTCCGAGCCTGCTCCTGATGGACGAGCCTTCGATGGGCCTGGCGCCTGTGCTGGTGGAGGCGATCTTCAACGTGATCACGGTCATCAACCAGAAAGGCACCACCATCCTGCTGGTGGAACAAAATGCCCTCATGGCCCTCTCCATCGCCCACCGCGGGTACGTTATCCAGACTGGCCAGATCGTCTTGCAGGACACCGCCGCCAACCTGAAGAATAACGAAATGGTCCAAAAAGCCTACCTCGGCGTCGAGTAACCGCAAGTACGACTTCAGCCGTTCCCGAGTAACCGTAGTAACGGCTTTAGCCGTTCCGTTCTTGCATCAGAAACACTCTGTCTGCTCTCTGGACTACGACCTTCAGTTCGCCTTGTTCTCTGGACTGCGGGCTTTAGCCTCGAGTAACCGTAGTAACGGCTTTAGCCGTTCCGCTCTTGCATCAGGAACACTCTTTCTGCTCTCTGGACTACGACCTTCAGTTCGCCTTGTTCTCTGAACTGCGGGCTTTAGCCTCGAGTAACTGTAGTAACGGCTTTAGCCGTTCCGCTCTTGCATCAGGAACCCCCCGTCTGCTCTTTGGAGTTCGAGCTTTGGCTCGCCTTGTTGAGGTCCCATGTTTTCCGGCAAAACCTTAAATCTATCTTTGTGGATGGGAGACGTGCAAGATGCATAAGATTCTCTTTACATATAAAAGGCAGAAAACAGCAGTTCTGGCAATACTGATCCTTTTGCTTGGCTTTATCTCAGCTACAGTCCTTGCGGCTGATTCCACCCCGGGTGATCCGCCCCTCTCACCCTCGCGTACCATCGCACCTGCAAATTCTGGTATTCAGCCTCAGACCTCAGCTGCCGCCACTCAATATATCTATCTCCCCCTCATCCGGCAAAGCCGGGGTGGGCTCTCGGTTAACCCCCAGAATCGCCAGGATTCATTAAATTTCTTTTTGGAACAATATCTTACTTCCGAAGGGGTGGGGATCAACTGGACGGGTGACCATGGCTCCTGCAATCCCGGCACGACCGGCCAGGCTTTTCAGCAGGCAGTCTTGCGCCGCATTAATTATTTCCGGGCCATGGCAGGTGTGCCGGCCGAGGTGATTTTTTCAGACGAGTCCAATCTGAAAGCCCAGGCGGCTGCCCTGCTGATGAGTGTGAACCGGCAGTTAAGTCATTCGCCCCCAACCTCCTGGACCTGTTATTCCGCAGACGGAGCTCAGGGCGCAGGCAGCTCGAATCTTTACCTGGGCGTATATTCATGGAGTGCCGTCACAGGCTACATGAAAGATCCCGGAAGTGGTAATAATTTCGCTGGCCACCGGCGTTGGATTTTATATCCGCAGACCCAGGTGATGGGCACCGGCGATATACCTCCCACCCAAAATTACCCGCCTGCGAATGCCTTGCGGGTGTTTGATTCTCATATGTGGGAGGCAAGGCCGGTGACGCGTGAGGAATTCGTCGCCTGGCCGCCTCCTGGTTATGTGCCTTATCAAGTAGTATTTCCCCGCTGGTCTTTCTCTTATGCGAATGCGGATTTCTCAGGCGCCTCTGTCTCAATGGAGTCGAACGCTTCCGCCCTGTCGATTAATCAAGCCGCTGTGGTCAATGGATATGGGGAAAACACGCTGGTCTGGATTCCGCTGGGGTTGAATGATGGCGCTGCTTGGCCCTTTTCAGGAACCGATACGACCTATACGGTTGCCATTCACAATGTCGTGATCAATAGTCAAAGCCGTGATTTTACATATAAGGTGATTGTATTCAACCCCACCCCCTGAAAGGATTGCGAGGTTCAGCTCACACAATGGGTGCTGGATGGAAAATTCCGTCAGGGGTTTCTGCCGCCTCAGCTCATCCTGAGGCTCCATTGATCGTTTGCCTCGCACATTTTCTTGCCCCTTTCATCACCTTCTCCGTCGTTTAAGCATATAATCAATCCATGCCAAGTGCAGAGATTATCGCCATCGGCACCGAGCTCCTCCTCGGCGAAACCACCGATACCAATACCCGCTACATCGCTCACGCGTTACGCAGCCTGGGTGTCGACCTCTACCGTACCCACACCATCGGGGATAATGCCGGGCGGATCGCCCAATCCGTCCGCGAAGCCCTGGACCGCACCGACATCGTCATTACTACCGGCGGTCTTGGCCCCACGGTGGACGATCCCACCCGCCAGGCCATTGCCCAGGCCCTCGGCCTGGAATTGGAATTCCATCCCGAGCTGTGGGACCAGATCGTCGCCCGCATCGCCCGTTATGGCCGCTCCACCACCGAAAATCAGAAGCGTCAGGCTTTCATTCCCGCCGGCGCCATCGTGATTGAAAACCCGGTCGGCACCGCTCCGGCCTTTATCGTGGAAATCCCTTCGTCCCCGGACGGCGGGAAAAAAGTGGTTATTACCCTCCCCGGCGTCCCTCGTGAAATGGAGACTCTCCTGGAAAACACGGTCATACCTTATTTGCAGAGGCGTTTTCTCCTGCAGGAGGTCATCCAGGTCCGTACCCTGCATGTCAGCGGTCTTGGCGAGGGCGTCATCGATGACCTGGTCGGGGATCTTGAATTGTTATCCAATCCGACCGTCGGCCTCACCGCCCACTCCGGCGTGGTGGATATACGCATCGCCGCCAAGGCCCCCGCTGCCGCGGACGCCGATCGGTTGATCGAAAAAGTGGAAGCGGACCTCCGCTCCCGCCTCGGAGAGAATGTCTTCGGCGCGGATGCGGATACACTGGAAAGCGTGACTCTTGCCGCCGTGGCGCAGCGTGGCTGGCGGCTTGCCACCGTCGAAAGTGGCGTCGAAGATGCCTTGTTAAGCCGCCTGGGCCGGGTTCCCCACCCCAGCTATCTTGGCGGGAGGCCCCATCCCGCCGGATCAGAGCCGCTCGGTCAGGCCGTCGAGGCGGTCCGTCAAGAGATGAACGCCACTGCAATCCTTGGCCTGGACGCATTCGTCACAGCCGAAAAGCAGGAAGTTCTCCTGGTCCTGCTTACACCGTTGGGTCAAATGGAAAAGCATCTTTCCTACGGCGGTCATCCCGGGAATATCGCCCGTTGGGCCGTCAATAATGGCCTCGATTGGCTGCGCCGCTTCTCGCAAAACTCAGGGAAATAGGATCATGTCTGCATCCCCTTCCAGAGGTCTGCGCCGGTTAGTGATTGGGTTGTGGGGCATTGCTCTCATCTTCGCCTTGGGCGTAGGTGGAGTCCTGCTCTGGCGTAACCCCGCCGCCCAGGCGTTTCTCCTCAATCTTTCCCCAACTCCAACATTAACCCTGATTCCCACAGCCACCTACACCCCTGTCTCTACTTTGACGCTTACGCCATCGCGCACTTCCTCCCCTACCTGGACTCTCACGCCCAGCCTCTCCCCTACCATCACCCAAACTCCTGTCCCTTTCAGTGAAGGCCCCTTCACCATCGGTAAATCCGTCCAGGGCCGGCCGCTGGAGGTCTATCGTTTCGGCACCGGCCCGACCGAGCGGCTCATCGTCGCCGGCATGCACGGCGGCGGTGAGTTCAATACCGTTCAGTTGGTGGATGAGTTGATGCTCTATCTCCGCCTGCACCCTGAGATCGTCCCCCCCGACGTGACTCTCTACTTCCTGCGCGCCCTCAATCCGGATGGCATTGCCCGTTCCCTCAGTTACCTGGGCCGGGCCAACGCCAATGGCGTGGATTTGAACCGCAACTGGCCCGACGGCTGGAAGAAAGATTGGGCCCGCCTCGGCTGCTGGACCACCACCTACGTCACCGGCGGTGACAAACCTGCCTCCGAGCCTGAAACCCAGGCGCTCATGGCCTTCATCAAATCCCGTCACTTCAGCGGCCTGATCAATTACCACAGCGCCGCCCTGGGTGTTTTCCCCGGCGGCGTCCCGCCCACGGATGCCTCCAAACAGCTTGCCCAGGTGGTCGCCGCCGTCAGCACCTACAAATATCCGCCGGTGGATACCGGCTGTGAATACACCGGCGGCATGGTCGACTGGACCGCCGACCTGGGCATCCCCTCCGTGGATGTGGAGCTGACGAATCACACCGACACCGACTTCGACATGAACCTGAGGATTCTGCAAATCTTCCTGAGTTGGGAAGTGAAAAAATAAAAGGGGAAGCCCCCAGTAAGACTTCCATCACAGTTTGCTGGAGTCTATCACCGAGACCGTTGTAAGCATAATTGACGCTCGTCTCGCCAGTTCGCCTCAAATCTTGGTACCAAACTCCAACTCTTCTCAAAATCCATGACAAAAGTCACTTGAACAATAAAAACATTTGTTCTATAATGAAAGTGCGAATGAAAAAGCTGGTCCAAAGAGTGCTGGGGCTGGACGACAACATAATGGGCGTCTGGGCAAGATCGAGATGAGTCAGGTGGGTGTATTTATGGCCTTTTACAAGGATGTAGTGTGGACTTGGGTGGATGGAGAATTGTTTTTGCCTCAACATTGGTTCGTACCAGAAATGGCGAGTGAACGGAAGCGGGTGGGCATCCCCGAGGAACGTCAGTTTGCCACGAAGGTCGAATTGGGCTGGCAAATGATCCAACGGGTTCGAGAGCATGGTTTGCCATTCGAAGGCGTGGCTTGTGACGATTTGTATGGTCGCAGTCAGTGGTTTAGAGGCCAAATGGACCAGGCAGGCATCCTTTTCATGGCGGAAGTGCCTGAAGATACTCAAATTTACCTGACCAAACCCGATTTTGGCATACCGCCACACGCCCGCGGGCAAGCTGGGCGATTTCACACCCGTTCCAAGGTGATGAGCACAGACCAACCCGTGGAAGCCCGCCAACTGATCACTTTTCCGGATACCCATTTCCAACGCTTTCCGGTCCGCAACACCGAACGAGGCGAATTGAATGATTATTTTGCCATGCGCCGAATATGGACAATTCGGGATACCGAATTGGCTGAAGAGTGGCTGGTCATCCGCCATGAAAGCGATCAACGCTACACCTATGCCTTGAGTAATGCGCCTGCCGATACCACACCAGAACGCCTGGCCTGGCTCAAATGCGTTCGTCATTTTGTGGAACGAGCCAACCAGGATGCCAAATCCGAAACCGGTTGGGATGAACTGCAAGCTCAGAAATACCGAGCCTGGGAACATCACCTGGCCATGACTATTTTGGCGACTTGGTTCATTGCCCAAACAAAGGATGAATGGGCCCAAAAATATACTCGGGATCCTCAACTGGCCCGGGAATTGGAGTTGAAGGCTTTGCCAGCCTTGTCGGTCGCCAATGTCCGGGAATTGTTGCTGGCAGCCATGCCGCTACCTCAGTTGTCACCCGATCAGGCAACCCAACTGGTGGTCAAGCATTTGGTCAATCGTTCTCGTTCTATTCGAAGTCGTCATAAATCCCAGCAAAAAAAGCGGGATCAAACCTAATCTAACATTGTCGAGCTACTCACACTTCTATTGGAATAGGGAGTGCAGGAGTGCCGAAAAGGTTTTGGATGGCAGTGAAGGCGGAAATACCCTTCAAACTAGCCGTGCCGACGACCGAGGCGATGGCCGCATAGGCGCTGGCTCCCCAGCCGGAGCGGAAGCAGCCGATCACTTTGCGATGGATGACAGAAGGACGCAGATAGCGCTCACTGATATTATTGGTCGGGCTGACGTCTGTGCGGTGCAGAAAGACGAACAGACATCCCCGGTATTTATGATACCGTTTCAAGAGCCTCCTGGCATCCGGATAATCCGGTGAGCGTTCGAGCAACCAATCATAAAGTTGTTCGATCCGCCGGATCTGGTTGTGGAACTCTGGTGGTGAGAGATGATCTCTCTGGTTGTACACATGGATCGCCGAACGGAACAAAGCTTGCATGGCTCTCGGCCAAAACGAAGCCGGATTGCCTTCCGCCACAGCCTGCAAGTTGCGCAGTTGATGCGCCAGGCAAAGCTGGCGTTCTTTCGCCATCGATTTCACTTGGGCCGAGTAACAATCGCTCACCCAGACTTCCACTTCATGCCCGGCCATGACCTCCCGGATCACATCCACACTCCGGTCGAAGCGGATCACATGCAAAACGGCCCTCGTCGAACAGAACACCCATTGCCACCAGTTCTGCCCATCCACCCGACTGCCGGTTTCGTCGCTGTGCACCACGGCACTCTGTTGGACCTCGGTCTGGATCGGCTCCAGCTGCGCCAGGGCACTCTTTCCACCCCGTTGCATGACTTTGTCGACCCCGCCCTGGCTGATCTCGACCCCATGCACTTCATGCAAAGCCGAGATCGTGCGGGCATAACTCAGGTGCTGCTGCTGACGGTAATACACGATTGTTCCTTCCAGGCGCGCTCCAAAACTGCGATCCATCTCCAATCCAGCCGGAGGCTCATCGACCTGCTTCTGCCCGCAGCATGGACATTCGCTCGAATACTGCCGCACTTCGATCACTTGTGCCTTCGCTTCCGGCAATTCGGTGATCTGGTTCACCTCCATCAGAACCGTCTTGGCCTGGCTCAGATCTGTCTGGCAGTGATCACACACCTGCGGCTTTACTTCCACCACATGGTCCGGCGCTGCCACCCACTTGCGCTCGTATTTCACGTGTCCTGCCGGAGGTCCATGGCGATGCTTGCGCTTATCTTTCGGTCGGTTGGCTTTCTGATCCTGCGAAGGTGGCTGGGAAGAATTACTGGAGTTCGTTGGCGGTTTCTTGCCCTTCTCCAGCTTCAGTTTCAATGCCTCGATCTCCGCATTCTGTTCAAGCGCCAGATCGATCAGTTCTTCCCGGCTCATCCGGGCAATGTCATCGCGGGTCATAGTGACCCTATCTTATCAAACCTCGCGATTATGGCTCTAAGCGCGTGAAGGCTTGGCCGAGGCGGCTTCCAGCCACCGTCGGGCATCTCGGAGCCGTGAGGCCCCGAGACTTCCTTTCTTCGCGCCTTTTTGTTTTAAGTTCTTTCCTTGTCCCTCAAATGACTCTTCCTCGACAATGTTGGATTATATTTTTCCCCTATCTGCGAGTCTTTTTTTTAATCTTTCTTTCTTTTGTATTGCTCTTCTTTGTGCTCCTTTGTGGCCTTGGTGGTGAAATCTTTTTCTTCGCTTCGTAGTGAAATCTTATTCTTCGTTGGCTGAAATGGTACATTGTCGAACTACTAACTGATTACCTGCCCTTGCAGATTCCCATGCAAACCTCCTTAACCCCCTCCTCCACTTTCATGGTTGACCGAACCAATAAGCCCTTATTCGTTTCATCTTTATTCCTCAGGAACAAATACCGCCCTGTTTGCCCGCCGCAAACCTCTCTCTTCTTACGCTCCTTAAATCCCTTGGCCGCCTCAGGAATATCGCATTCTTTCCTCCTCCCTGGGAAGGAATTGATCCTCCTTTTGTTCCTCGAAACAATTCAATTCCGGCTGCTCCTTAACCAATCCTCAATCATCAATCAACAATCATCAATTCTTCATCCTCCGAATTGTTCCTCGTTTCTCCACACAAATGTGATCAATATTCAATCATCAATCCTCAATCCAAAATCTCCCTCCTTTCGCCTCTGCCATGCCTCCGTGCTACAATATACGCAAAAGGAGTGCGAATGACAAAATCGGCTGATCTGTTATTCGTCAACGCCCTGGTCCTCACCATGGACGAGGCAATGCACCTGTATGAACCCGGTGCGGTCGCCGTGAGTGGGGATTCCATCCTCGCCGTTGGCCCCGCCGCCGAGGTCAGGAAAGAGTTCGAGCCCGCCTATACGCTGGATTGCGAGGGGAAACTATTGATGCCGGGCCTCGTCAACGCCCATACCCATGTCCCCATGACCTTGCTGCGCGGCCTGGCAGACGACCTGCGCCTCGACGTCTGGTTGATGGGTTACATGATGCCGGTCGAGCGCGAGTTCGTCTCTCCCGATTTCGTCCGCCTCGGCACCCAGTTGGGCTGTGCGGAACTGATCCGCAGCGGGGTCACCTGCTTCGCTGATATGTATTACTTTGAGGAAGATATCGCCAAAGCCACGGCCGCGGCCGGCCTGCGCGCCGTCTGTTCGCAGACGGTCATGAAGTTCCCCACCCCCGACGCGGGCTCCTACGAGGACTCGCTCGCCTCTGCTCGAGATTTTATCGAGCGCTGGAAGGGCCATGCCGTCATCACTCCTTCCGTCGCCCCCCATGCTCCCTATACCTGCACTCCCGAGATCCTGCGGGATACCGCCCGCCTGGCCGCCGAGTTTGACGTCCCCTTGCATACCCATCTATCCGAGACCGCCCTGGAAGTCGAAAATATGCGCCGGGAAAATGGCATGCCGGTGATCCCCTACGTCAAGAAACAGGGCCTGTTTGACGCCAAAGTCCTGGCAGCCCATTGTGTCCATATTGACGAGGGCGAGATTCGCACCCTCTCGCATGCCGGCGCGGGTGTGTCCCACAACCCCTCTTCCAATTTGAAACTGGCCTCGGGCTTTGCCCCGGTCCAAAGGATGTTGGACTTGGGTCTCAACGTGGGCATCGGCACCGACGGTCCGGGTTCCAACAACGATCTGGATATGTTCGAGGAGGTTCGCCTGGCCGCCTTCGTGGCCAAATGTGTCAGCAACGACCCCACCTCTGTCCCCGCCTCCGCTGCCCTGTCCATGGCTACCCGTCTCGGCGCTCGCGCCTTGCACCTCGGCGCGGTCACCGGCACCCTCGAGCCCGGCAAGCGCGCCGACCTGATCCTGGTGGATCTTTCCACGCTTCACAATTCGCCCCGTTTCCGCCGCGAGCCCGAAGGCATTTATGCCCAGTTGGTCTACGCCGGCAAGGCCTCCGATGTGACCGATGTGATGGTGAATGGCAAGTGGCTCATGCAGGATCGGAAACTCCTGACACTGAATGAAACCGAGATCAAGCGCGCCGCTCAGGAATATGCAACCAAGATCGACACCTTCCTGATCGCTCGCGAACAATCCGTCTACTCCAAACTGGTGGCCTTGGGTGGTTCCGCCGAGGAAGAATCCTTTGAAGTCCAGGTAAAGGTCAAATTGATGCAGGCGGAAGCTGCCTCTGTAGTCGATGCCCTTAAAAAACCTGGGATTGAGATCCTCCGCAAAAAGCATTACCACCAGCACGATGCCTACTTCACTTTCGGCGATGTGGATCAGGGCTGGTTGCGCTATCGGGAAGATGAAATAATCGACGAGAAGGATCAAGTCACCGGCGTCCGCGGCCGCTTGACCCTCATCGGCCCTTCCCGTGAAGGCGATTTCGCCCACGATGTCCTCCTTTCACGCATTCGCTATTTTGCCCCCGCATCCAATAGCCTTCGTTTTTATCGCGAATATTTTAGACCGGTGGGCGAAACTCCCATTGACAAGGACCGTTTGCGCTGGCTGATCCGCTATAAGGAGGAGGAATTTTTTATCAACCTTGACCGGGTCGATACTCCCGCCTTGGGCTACTATCTTGAGATTAAAAGCCGCACCTGGAGCCGCCGCGATTCCGAGGAGAAAGCCGGCCTGGTCAGTGAACTCATCCTTCTTTTGGGCAGCTCGCTCGACAAGACCGTCACGGAGGATTATGTCGAGATCGCCGCTGCCCGCTGACCTGTTCGCGGTTGCACGTCCATAATTCTCGGCCGTCCGGGATCTGGCTCCGTGGTTGATTCTGGCATTATATTGAGGACACATTGATGAGAAAGTTTTGGAGTGGGGTCGCCCGCGGGATGGCTGTCTTACTTGCCATCGTCTTTATTCTGACGGCCGTAGTCGCCTTGCTGTTGGTCGGCGTTGATCAGGAACTGCTGGTTTCTTCAACCTATAAAAATGCATTGGCCAGCCGGCAGGTGTACAACCGTCTGCCGGGGATTGTGGCAGAACAACTGGTTGTGGGGATGAATTTTAGCCCCTGTGCGGCCAACTCTTTGAGGTGTGAAAATATCGACCCGCAGGTGAAGGATTGCGCCAGGGCTGCCTTGGGGGACCAACGCTTCAACGCCCTTTCCACTGCCGATGTGAAACTCACCGACGCGGAGATCCGCCTGCTCCAGGGCTGTGTCCGGCAGTACCAGCCCGATCTGCCAGGCTCCACTGATTCATCCGGCGTTTTCCCGGGCTTTATCAAGTCGATCGACACCGGTGCTTTGGAGAAAGCCATTGCCGGTCTCCTCCCTCCCGCCCAATTAAAACCCCTGGCAGATGACCTCCTCGACCAGCTTTTCTCCTACCTGACCGGCCGTCAGGAGGCCATTACCCTCAACCTGGTCGGCCTGAAGCAAAGCCTCGCCAGCCAGGCTGGCCTGGACGCCCTCCTCAATGTCATCCGCTCTCAGCCGGTTTGCACCCTCCAGCAATTGGAGGAGATAATGATTGTCGCTCTTACCGGCAAGGGTGATCTGCTCCTATGCCGCCCCTCCGATAAACTACTCGACCTCGTCACTCCCCTCATCAACACCACCCTCAATGTCGCCGTTTCAACCATCCCCGATACGAAAGTGCTTGCCCTTCCGGCATCCCTAAATTCCCGGAGCTTCGGCCCGTTTGGCCAAGGGCCGGTCGGCGGTATCCGTATGGCTATTACCATCGTGCGCCTTAGCCCGGATATTCCGCTTTTTTTCTTGCTTCTGATCAGCCTCCTGGTAATCCGCTCCCCCAGGAGCCTGTTGCGTTGGTGGGGCATTCCCCTCTTTTTTGCCGGGTTATTGTCATTAATTTTGGCATGGGCTGCCTCCGCCTTCTTCGAACGTGGCTGGATGGCCATCATCCTTCCCCGGCTTCCCCTCGTCATTGCTCCGGGGCTGGTGGCCCTTTTCCATGACCTCCTCCGGACGGTCCTGCAGACTTACTTGAAGGTTATCTTATACGCTGGGGGGATCATGGCTCTTCTTGGCCTGGGGATGTGGATCGGCTCCGGCTTCATCAAGACAATCGTCGAGCCGCCTGCACCTGCTGACCTCTCGATCCCAGTGCCATAATAAAAGACAAAAATTAACACAAAGTGTCGTTGCGAGGAGGGTGTTCTTTACCCGACGAAGCAATCTCCCGTTTACTAAAGAAATTTCTTCGCTGCGAACAGAGCGGCTCGCAACCATATGCGAATCCATTTCCAAAACCCAGCTTTATTCACGGGCAGTTATTCTGTTGGTGCTGCTCCAGCGTCTCTGCAAAGTTATGCAGTCCCGATCCGTCACAGCGGGCCTGGAAGTAGTAGTATTTACTTTGCGCCGGGTGGGCCACCGCCTCCAGTGCAGCCAGGCTGGGGCTGGAGATCGGTCCGGGGGGTAATCCTGTGTGGAGGTAGGTGTTATAAGGGGAATCGAACTGCAGGTCTTGCGCCGACAGCGGCGTTGTCCACCAGCTTCCTTTGGCAGAGTTATAACCCAGCGCATATTGGACCGTTGGATCGGTTTGCAGCGGCATGCCGATGGCCAGCCGGTTGAATAAGACCGACGCGATCATGGGCATCTCTGCCTCCACGATCGCCTCCCGTTGGACGATCGATGCCAGGGTAACCGCCTGGTAGGTGGTTAATCCCTGGGCCTGGAATCCGCCTTGTAGTTCAGGCGTCAGGTGGGAAGAAAAATTTGCCAGTAAAAGATATACCAACTGCTCGGCGGAGGTGGGCCGCGGCAGGGTATAAACGCCCGGCGAGAGGAATCCCTCCGAGCTTGCACCGGCGGGTAAATAAGCCGGTGGGTTGGCCGGTGCAGATGCGGCCGCCAGGAAAGCTTCAGGTGTGAATTCCAATCCCGAGGTCGGGACGGAGGCGGCGATCTCTTCCATCCGCCAACCGGGGAAGACTGAAAATGGCACCTCGGTCAAAGTGGTGGATCTCAACGATTGGGCGATCTCTTGCCCGCTTTCCGCCGCGCTCAATTGGTATGTGCCGCTCCGGATAATGGTGTCCAGCCCGGTCCAGATCAGGTAAATGCGGAAGGTGTCCGCGTTGCGGATCAGGCCGGCCTCTTCCAGTCGGTTGGAGATCGATGGGACGCTTTCATCCGGTTGGATGACAAATTCTTGTTCTGTCCCCGCCGGATTGGCAGACCGGGTCATATCGCTGGTCTTCAAGGCCAGCGTCAACCCGTAGTTGAAGCGCTGCCAGCTATTTAGAGAAGGGGCGGGCGCGCCAAAAGACTTCCACGCCAGGCTGGGGACATACAGGAGTCCCGCAACAAGGCCCAGGGAGAGGAGCGCGAAGACCACGATGAACCAGAGCAGGCAGGAACTGCGTCGCTTCATGAGTATCGATTGGTTGCGGAGGTCAGCGGGTTGGCATCCAGATAAGACTGCAGCAGAATGGTAGCAGCCAGGTCATCCAGGTGACCTGTGCGATCTTTGCGCTTGGCGCCCATTTGGATGCGCGCGGAACGCGCCGTTTGTGTGGTGAAGGCCTCATCCCATAGGACGACCGGGATGGATGTTTGCGTTCTCAAGGCCTCTGCAAATCTTGCCGAGCGCCGCCCTTCGAAGGATGGAGTCCCGTTCTCATCAAAGGATTGTCCGATCACGATCAGGCCGGCTTCGTGGGAGGCTGCCAGGTCGGCTACGCTGGCCGCATCCACCAGGCGGGAGACATGTGGCAGTACGCGCAGTGGGTTGGCGATGGTGCCGGTTGGGTCGCTGATGGCCAGGCCGATTCGTTTGGAACCGGGATCGATGGCAAGGATTTTCATATTCTTTCAGCCGTTGATCACCACAGAGATCCGGAAAGGGAAAACCGGTAGCCAGGGCCACCAGGTGGGGGTCAATTTTATATCCGGCCAGGTCTCAAGCGGGAGTGCTGCAGAGAGTCGCTGGGCGGCAGTAGCAGGCCGGCGGCCCTGGACCAATGAAAGGACAGCCTCCTCATTTAGATGATTGCGCAAGAGTCGTTGAGTCTGCATTTTCCAATGCGTGGTCCCGTCTGCATCTGTCTTGGGTACATCAGCCACTGAGGCGATGGCGCTATCCACAGCCGGTTCAAACCCCTCCGGCACATTAACGTCCATCGCCATTTCCGCCAGGGTGTTGAGTTCAGCCGCAGAGGTATATTGCATTTGGCATTGGAGGTTCATTGTCAATGAAAGCGTATCCCCGCTTTGGTCTGCCGCCGGAAAATAGGTTTCGCTTACCGCCTGGGATACCTTTAGCGTATCCGGGAAAAGGAGAGTCCCTGCCCCCAGGCTTTTAAGGAAACCAGCCTTGCAATTACTCAGGATCTCCGCCTGGAGTGCATCGTGCAGGCTCCTTCGATCGGCGGCAGTCGGTGCAGGCACTTTCCGGTCTGTCCCACCGGTTGTGGGAGCCGGGTTGGTCACTGCCAGGCTGGCGCCCAGATCGCCTTCGATGAGGACCAGTGCATCGACTGGCAGGTTGCCCATGTTGCCTCCTACCACTGCCTTGACCGGGACCTCCACTGTTTTGCCCGCAGTTGCCGGCAAACTTGCCTCTTGTGTCGTAGAGAACTGAACCGGTGGGTTGCCGGTCGTTCGGACGATTGTTCCCGCCGGGATGCCAACTATCCCGCTGGTCAGGTTACGGAAACGGACCTTTCCAGCCGCGATCAAATTTGGGATGGAGGTCATGCCTGTTGCCTTGGCAGTCTTGCTCTGTTCAATGAACATGGTGGTCGAATGGGCCGGGATGCTTCCAGTCAGGTTGACGGTAGCCACGTTGGGGTTGGCATAAACGGAAATCGTCAGGTTTTGCAGCTTGGTGGTGGGAGTCAGTTGAATGACTGCAGTGGGGAGGAAAAGAACGAGCAGAACTACTACCGTTAAAACGGCAAAAGTGAAAAAAGAAATGCGGACGGCCGGCAGGTTCTGCCAGTGTTTCCCGTTTGAGTATAGCTCCCGTCGCATTTGCCAGAGGTCAGGCGGTGGTGCTTGTCGCTGGGGCTTTTCAGGAATATGCTGCTTTCCCCATGTTCGGCGTTGTGCGGTCTTGACAACCCTGAAGGCCGGGATGCCTGCTTCCTGTGCGGACCGTCGCAGCTCTCTTGAACGTGTGACGAAAGCAAGTTGTGCCCCCAACAGGTCTGCATGGCGTTGGATCAGTCGCAAGTCCAAATTCCGCAGCCGGATGCGGGAACGGCGTGGGAAGACCAGCAGGATTCGCCCCGTCTTGGTCCATGACATCTTATCTCGAATGGATATTACGTCGTCGTGAACATCCAGGTGGATGACCTGTGTCTTCATCGCCCCCCATTATAACTTGTATACCTAATTCATCTGGCGGCCTACAACCACCTCATCGCCACCCGGTCCAACAATCGGTCTTTCCAGGTGCTTGTCCCGGTGGCGGTCTGGAAAAACGACCGTATGGCCACGCTGATAAAAAGCACCAGGCTGAGCGGATAATAAAAAACCAGGTAGGCCGGGAATTTGAAACGCCGGTAGGCGATCATATAGAGCAGTATGGAAATCGCCACGGATATGGCCGCGTAATCTGCCGGCATGGATGTTACCGGGTGTCGCAGCCAGCGGGAGATGAGTGCCACAACTGGCACAATGAATGCCGTGCCGACGACCGTCCAGCCGGCAAAATAGGGCAGGATGCGGTAATCGAATACTGCGAACAGGCTCTTGCTGAAATCCTCCCACTGCATCCCAGAAATTCCGGTACATGCGGCAGGTGACATGGTGAGTCCCATCCAGGAAGCGCCATTCCAGGCCGCTGGAAATAATATTGCGTCCCAGGCTCACATCATCCACCAGCTCGTTGCGCACAGCTTCATATCCTCCAATGGCATCGTATGCGTTGCGGCGGAAAAGCATGAACTGTCCGATGGTGATGGAAAGGGCGGTCAGGCGCATTTTTTGGACCAGGCGGATGGGGATGAATGTGAAGATGCCCCATCCGATCACCGGTACCAGCAACCGCTCTCCCCACGTAATGACCTCTTCACGTGGAAAAGCTGTTACCAGATCAGCGCTCTCTGCGACAAGCGCTGACACGCTGTCACGCAGCATATCGGGGGTGTGGCGCGTATCTGCATCGGTGAAAAGGATTACCTCACCGGTGGCAGTCTGGGCAAGTTGATGGCAAGCCCAGTGCTTGCCCAGCCATCCTTCCGGTCGGGGAGTGCCGCTAAGGATTGTCAGGTGGTCATTCGCCTGTTTCAAAAGGGACAAAATATTGGGCGTCTCGTCGGTGGACTGGTCATCCAGGATGATCACTTCGAAGTCAGGATAATCCTGTGCCAGGAGTGAAACTACGCACGCTTCAATGTTGGCTGCCTCGTTTCGAGCTGGCACGAGGATGGAAACGCGGGGGAATTTTTCAGCGGTGGGATACTCGTCGAATCGGCGCACAGTAAAATAATTCACCAGCACCGTCACCAGGCCAAAAGTCAGGAATAATACAATAAAAAGGTCGTATGGATGCAGGGAAGTGATCATGCATGTCTCCCCTGCAGAATATTCGTTACCCACGGGCGTAATTGTGGCGGGCAGGCCAGGGCATGCCGGTGCGTCCATGCGATCAGGAAGGCATTCAAGGTCGCAAAGGCAACCATCCAGCCTTCACCGGAGAGGACCGTGTAACCCAGCAGCCCCAACATGCCGGCGTTGGCAGACCATGCATCCTCGGATTGTGCGATCGTTGCCGGAAGGGCCAGTGCTGCATAGATTAGAATGGCCAACGGGCCCACCAGTGCCAGCCATACCCCGGCCGTCGCTCCCAACGCCTTGCCTCCGTGGAAGTGCAAGAAAGGCGAAAAGGCATGTCCGAGGATGGGAGCCAGGCATACCGGGACAAGCGTCCAGCCTGTTAGGCCATAATTTTGTGCCAGATAAACGGGGAAAAAAGCCTTGGCAATGTCCAGTAAGATGGCCGGTACACCGACCTTCATTCCTCCTGCTTTTAGCGCGTTGGCCCCTCCGGGATTGCCATCCCCGACAGTACGGATGTCCTTCCTGGCCAGGAGTTTTCCTAAGATGAGAGCATATGGGATTGAACCTGAGAAAAAGGCAATTAAAATCCAAAAGAGGGTCATCATCTCATCCACCTTCTGACTATATCCTCATTATTATGGATTAACACTTATACGCCGCAAGGATACGAGCGGCAAATTGGCTGGTAACTTATTGCACCTTTCTTTCCAAAGGATACGTGTTCAGTGTTTTTACTATATACGCATGACACGTCAACCGGTTTTAGAGATCACAACGATCACATGTCCGCTGTCATTATCGAACGAGGTCAGCACGATGGTCAGTTTGTAAGAAAAAAAGTCAACGCTATGAGTGGCGTTGCTGCCTGTTCCCGCAAAGCCTGTGGCAGGAAGGTTTTGTATACCCAGGGAAGATGCCTGGCGGCTATAGAACTGTTGAGCCTGGCTTAGCATAGCCTTGGCTGTATAGCTGTAGATATACGGCGGGTATTCCTGCCCGGCGGTGGCTTCAGGCATGATCGGCACTTCCTGCCAGGTTTTTAATGGCGTTCCGACAGGATTATAGTATAGTGAAATATTCATAATGGCTCCCATGGAGCCCACCATGGCTACATTGGTGGCAACCAAAGAATCCACCGTCGGCGTGACTGGGAGGGGGGTGGGGGTATCCGTGGGTGGTTGAGTGGGCGTTTCCGTCGGCGGCGGTGGAACGGTGGCTGTGAACGGGGTTGTAGCCGTGGCGGATATCGTTAACACGGGAGATGAAGTTTGCGTTGGTTGAAGAACCTGATTGCTCGTATTGCATGCCTGTAAAAGCAATACGAATATTAACAATAAAGACTTTCTTAAATAGTACACAATTCTCCTTTCGGACACTATTTGTCATATTACTCCAAATATTTATTCTTTTCAAGGTAGAAAATAGTCCTGACGAAGACCGTCAGGACTTTGACCTATTTGATTTTCTCTTCCACCCAGCTTTTTACGCTGGCAATTGCAATAGGAATTTTTGTGGCATCTCTGCCGCCTCCGAATGCCAGGTGAGGCGCGCCGCCTCCGCCCGCGCCTAACTGCTTGGACACATGCCCCACAAGTTCTCCGGCCTTGATACCTTGCTTGATCAAATCCTGAGTCACGCTCGCCATGACAATGACTTGCCCATCGCTGACCGTTGCGATCACGCAGATACCTTTGGCGGGATATTTTTCGCGGAATTTGTCGGCCAGTTTCCCGAGGGTGTCTTTATCGGCATTGGGCAGTTCCATGGCAAGGACATTCACGCCTTTAATGGTTTGCAGGCTGGAAAGTTGCAGGTTGAAAGTGGTAAGGGCCAGTTCTGTTTTGAGGGACGCTGACTGTTTCTTGGCGGAAGTCAGTTCATCTTGCAGAAGAGCGGCTTTCTGGGGTACTTCATCCACAGCGGATTTGAGTGTGTTCGCCGCCTGCTTGAGCACCTTGAAACGCCTGGCCACCAGCTCATAAGCGCCGCGTCCGGTCACCGCCTCGATCCGGCGTACGCCTGCTGCTGCCGAGCTTTCAGAGACAATCAGGAACGCACCCACGTCGGAGGTTCTCTCCAGGTGCGTGCCGCCGCATAATTCATACGAATATGGCCTGCCCTCAGGTGGCGCTTTCGGATCCTGAATGGTAATAGTTCGTACAACATCGCCGTATTTCTCCCCAAAGAGTGCCATGGCGCCTTCTGCTACCGCCTGATCACGGGATTTACTGACTGCCTTTACTACATAATCCATCGCCACCGCTAGGTTGACCAGCTTCTCTACCCGCTCAACCTGTTCTGGCGTCATCGCCTCCGGGTGGTTGAAGTCGAAGCGGAAACGGTCGGGCGCCACCAGCGAACCCGCCTGCCGGGCCTTTTCACCCAGCACCTGGTGAAGCGCCGCGTGCAATAAATGCGTGGCCGTATGGTTACGCCGGATATCATGCCGGCGGGCGGCATCCACGGCTGCCGTTGCCATATCACCTGCCTGCGGATGTCCGAACACAACCTCCCCCACATGGACGATCACGCCCGCCGCAGGTCTGCGCATTTCGGTGATTTCGATCTCCCAGTCTCCTCCTGAAGGGAGGTTGGTGGTGAGGGAACGAATAATACCCGTATCCGAAACTTGGCCTCCGGCTTCCACATAGAAGCCGGTCTTGGGCAGCAAAACCTCCACCCGGTCCCCCGCGCTTACGTCGGTCAATACCTGCCCATCCGCCGCCAGGGCAAGCACAGGCCCCTCGACCTCCATCCACTCATATGGATTATAGGCCACCCCCTCCTTGCCAAGTTTCCCGGCTTTATGAAGCTCTCTCCGGATGCCGGCATAGAATTCAGCATCCTCGCCTCCCATTTTGCCTATGGCTTTCCCACCGCCTGAGGCCAGACGGTGTTCATCCATGGCAATTTTAAAACCGTCTTCGTCCACCTCCAGGTCCTGCTCGCGGGCAATATCACGGGCGATCTCAAAAGGCAGGCCGTAGGTGGCATAAAGGTCAAATGCCTTGCGCCCATCCAACACTTTTTGGCCTGATTCTTTCATTCGGTCCAGCATTCCCTGTAAATAAGCCGTACCGGATTCGACCGTGCGGGCAAAGCGGATTTCTTCCCGCGTCAGGTTTTCCAGGATGGCCTCCCGGCTCTTGGACAATTCCGGATAGAAATCCTCATAAGCCGCGATGACCGCCTCGGCTGCTTTCGCTAGGAAGGGCTCGTGCAGATTAAGTTTCGTGCCAAAGCGGGCCGCCCGGCGGATGATCATCCGGCAGACATAATTCCGTCCCACGTTACCCGGAACAACTCCGTCCGCAATCAGGAACGCAGCCGCCCGCACATGGTCGGCGATGACCCGGTAGGGGGTGAAGTTGGCATGCATTTTTTCGACCGGATCGCCGGTGAGGGAGCGCAATGTGTCCAGCACGCCCTTGAACAGGTCAATCTTATAATTCGAGTCGACCCCTTGCAGCACAGACACAAGCCGTTCGAAACCCATGCCGGTGTCTACATGTTTGGCTGGCAGCGGCTCAAGCGTATCTTTATTGATGCGGTTGTACTGGATGAAAACATTATTCCATAATTCAAGGTAACGCGTGCACTCCCCATTGACGCCACATTTGTGCGGCTGGCCCCGCAGGTTGTCGAATTCCTCTCCCCGGTCGATATGGATCTCGGAACATGGCCCACAGGGGCCGGTCTCGGCCATTTCCCAAAAATTTTCCTTGCGCCCGAAAAAGAGAATATGCTCCGGGTTCATCCCGGGTTGCTGCATCCAGACCTCTGCAGCCTCTTCATCGGTGGGGATATTGCCCTTATCGTCCTTGAAGCAGGTGGCATAGAGTTTATCCTTGGGTAGCTCAAAGGCTTCCGTGAGCAGTTGCCAGGCATATGTAATGGCTTCCTTTTTATAATAATCGCCGAAGGACCAATTTCCGAGCATTTCGAAAAAGGTATGATGGCTGTCATCCCGCCCGACCTCATCCAAGTCGTTATGCTTCCCGGCTACGCGCAAGACCTTTTGCGAATCGACTGCGCGCGTGTATGGTCGTTTATCTGTACCCAGGAATACATCCTTGAACTGCACCATGCCCGCATTGGTAAAAAGCAGTGTGGTATCCCCCCCCGGCACCAGCGATGCCGACGGCACGAAGGTATGCCCATGTTCAACAAAGAAATCAATAAAGGTCTGGCGAATTTCCGTACCGGTGGGTATCTTTTTCATTACGTCTCCGCATAACAGGGTGGTACTTCGCCTTTTTCTCTTGAGTGGCTTATGACCTGCCCTGTTCCTTTCTTTAAATTGAATGGGCAAATTATACTCAAATCAGGAGAAGCTGAGGGAATGATTATGAAATCTCGAAGAACAACTTCATTATTTTAATTCGCCAATCTGAGAAAATATCCTGGTAAGCCTTTCTTTATAAATAATTGAATTCCCCTTACCCGAGACCTGGATTTCTATCCGCTAGGATGGAAGAGCAAGGCATACTGGCAGAAACAAAACCGGAATATTAAGCTTGAATCTAAGGAAGACTCGCACACATTTTTGCGTTATCCCAAAGTTACCCTTTGGGGTGGTATACTCGGTTTTACGAAATGCTGTTTCTCCAAATCGCTTTTGTCATAATTGTATCCGTGGCTTTCAAAAAAGAATTATCTATGTTCATATAAGGAGCAGCAAAAGGGACTTACAGATGCCAGACAATCCGACCCAGCCGCGCAAACAAACGATCGCTGCGATCATTCCCACTTACAATGAAGCGTTGAACGTCTCCGGCGTTCTGGAGGTGTTAAATGCCACCCCCATCTTGGATGAAATCATCATCGTGGATGATGGCTCGACCGACAAAACCGTAGAGATTCTACGCCAGGCTGCCTTGCGTGACTCGCGCATCCGGATACTCCAACATGGGAAGAATAAAGGCAAAGGCCAGGCCATTTTCACCGGTTGGGCTTCTACCTGTGCTCCCATCCTTGTGCTCTTGGACGCTGACCTCAAAGCGCTTACTCCCGCTCACATCCAGACTTTGCTCGATCCGGTTCTAGAACGCCGGGCCGATATGACTCTCGGGTTGTTCAAGGGAGGTCACTTCTTTACGGACCTCTCCCATTGGTTCACTCCCTTCCTGACCGGCCAGCGCGCCTTGCGGGCCGAAATCTTGAAACACATCTCACACGAGGCTGCCGCCGGTTACGGCTTCGAAGTTGCGCTGACCGTGGCTTCCAGCCGGCAGAATTACCGAAAACGGATCGTCTTCCTCGAAGGCGTTTGGCACCCTTCCAGCGAATTCCGTACAGAACGCGGCTACTGGTTCGGAGAAATTTGGCGGTTCAGGATGTATGGCCAGATATTCCGGGCCTGGCTCATCGCCACAGGTGAGCGGTATCCCAAAGCTAAGGCATTCTTCTCGGATATCAATAAACCCTGATTCAACAGGTGGCTCCGCGCTGCCTAAAGAAAATTGCACTGATTTTTTGCTTTCGGGATTGCAATGCGTAAAACTTTCGCCTTGCTTTTATCCATACTCCTGGTCGCCTGTAACCTGCCTCGTTCTACAACGTTACCCGCGACCGATACTCCCTCTGACCAACCATGCTATTTCAATTGGGCTACTAAGCCATTGCCCGATCTCTCGAAACAGATCCAGGCTTCCATGGAATCTGCCGGTTTAAAGGGGATCACTGTAATGGCTGAAGCCTTTGGCGAGAATTGCATCGATGCAAAAACCAACCAGCCGGTTAGCTTTGGGGCCATGGAGACGGATTTCAGGGTCAATTTAAAGGTGCGGAGTTTGGCAGATACCGAGAACCTGGGGGGGTTGCTTGAAAAGGTACTGGTAGTCCTCGATGATTTTCCCCCCGCCTCCACACCCGGACCTCAGCCCGGTTATGTGGGGATCGTTTTTGAATCGGGCGATCAAAGCCTGCATCTGTGGTTCCTTGTTGAAGATGGCAAGGCCGCCCGGGAGAAAGGGCTACACGGCGCTGCCCTCTTGGAACACTTCCAAACTAAATAAAGGGGAGATCATAATATCCATGTCCTTTAATCTATTTCGCCTTTTTTGCTACTTGGGAATGGGGCTGATCGCCTTGGGAATTGTTTACTCCGCCTCGTACTATCGCGGCAAGCAAGGCGAAAAGTTTTCCATCCTGAACCATTTCATCTCAGAGTTGGGTGAAGTCGGCATTAATTCCGCAGCCTGGGCTTTCAATCTGGGCCTCATCTTGGGCGGATTGATTACCATCCCCTTTATTGTTGGCCTGGGGATTAAATTCAATAGCGTATTGGGCTGGTTGGGCATGGCGGCTGGTCTCACAACCACTCTCGGCGTTACAGCCGTCGGTTTGTTTCCGATGAATAATATGGGCCCTCACGTCAAAGCTGCTCAAACATATTTCCGTGCGGGCCTGGTAATGGTTCTCCTGTTTGGTCTGGCTATCCTTTTTCAACCAGCCGGGAATAACGGTATTCGCCAGATTGCCAACCTGCTCAGCTTGTTGGCATTCGCTGCTTACGCCGCATTTTTGTTATTGGTAAAACCGAGGAAACCGGATGGCGGTTCAGCCAGCTCAAATCCCCTCGACCCAACTGAGAAACCGGAACGGCCGCGTGTATGGCTTTTCCCGATTTTGGAATGGGGAGTGTTCTTTGCCACCCTCGTGT
Source organism: uncultured Chloroflexia bacterium (assembly GCA_963831885.1). GTDB lineage: Bacteria > Chloroflexota > Anaerolineae > Anaerolineales > Villigracilaceae > UBA877. The sequence continues at coordinate 1,071,050 of CAWHSJ010000012.1, forward strand.
GGTTGTTCGGGATGGCATTTTTTATTTGAGCTCTCGTAATTGAAATGATAAGGCCCCCCCTGATACTGTTGTCAGGATGTCTGGACTTGCTTGATTAGCTTTTCAAGTAGTTCCATTTCCTCTTCTTCGGTCTTTAGTTCCCCATCCAACCAGGCAGTTCGCAAACTATCTAATATGATTTTATAGGCTGGACCGGGTGGTAGCCCGCGGGCAATCAACTGGTCTCCCGTCGTCTTGGGTTTAATATGCCGCCAGCGGGCCAGGTAATCCTCTAGGATCAAGCGGACCCGATCGCCAGCCGAAACCGAAGCAGCACAGATTGCCAGTAAGGGCAATCCGTCCAGGCGTGCAACCACTTCACTCCGTCGGGCACTAACCAGGTCGTGAAGATCGGGGTAAAGGAAAGATAATGATAACAAAGCCTCTCGCAGACTGGCAGCGAAATCAAGCCGGGAGGCTAACTCCTCAATTTCAGTCTGCCCTAAGTGGCCGAGCCACACCAGGTAACTTAACCCCACTCGGTGAGGGATGTGCAGCAGGTCAGTCGCACCTTTCCACGAATCGGGTTCCGGAGGTTTTAATTTTTCGAGCCATCCCGCCCGGGATGCATCCCATGCCAGGAATGGGTGGATCTTGTTAAGAATATCCAATTCGTTCAAACGAGTTAGCATGCTCGTGGATTTATCTTCAGCCAGGATCAAATCAAGTTCGTGGCGCAGGCGTTCACCTGAAAGTCCGCTTAAGTGGGATTTTGCCACCTCGATCAATTCAAGGTCTCCTGGCGCGATCTCGAATTCGTAGCGTTTTTCATAGCGGATCGCTCGTAAGATACGGGTCGGGTCATCCACATACGAATCTCGATGAAGGACTCGCACACGCCCTTTCTTCAAATCCGCTAGACCGCCTGACTGATCAACCAGCTGGCCAAAATATGCCCCATCGAGCCGGAGGGCCAGGGTGTTGATCGTGAAATCGCGCCGCTGCAGATCGTCCTTCAATGTGCCCCGTTTGACAATCGGCAGCGCTCCCGGATGAGGGTAGATTTCCGAGCGGGCTGAAACAAAGTCTAGGGGTGGCATATCTCTGCGTTCAAATGATCCCTTTTTTAACTTTGTTAGTTCGTCGAGATCTGGATACCAGCTCGCAGTGCCAAAGTGCGAATGTACGGTGATTCTTCCTCCATATTTGCTCGCAATGGCGCTTGCCAACGCTACTGCGTCTCCTTCTACCACCAGATCAAAATCCAGGCCGGGGTTACCCACAAATAGGTCCCGTACAAACCCCCCAATAATGAAAAGCGATAGGCCACGCGCAAGGGCTTCATCTGCAACGAGGTGTAACAATGCCAGATGGCCCGGAGGCAGGGCTTCTTGGATTAAGGCCGTCATTTTTTCAGGAGTCAAATTTTCCAATGCCGTAATTGGAGGCATGAGAGTATTGTACACGGTTTTTTAATTTTGTTTTCTGATGTGCTATACTGTAAATGTCTTTATTTACCCTTAACATTTAGCCCCTTACTTCAATGGAATATAAATTTGCTACCGTATATTCCAATTATTCCGACCTGGCAAGTGGCTACGTTTTCTATAGCTTGCCGGGGCATCCGGCTTTCCCCGTCCGCCTGGCAAGTGAGATTTACCAGCGCTGTCTGGCTTATCGTGGCAAGGGCAGCACACCTTGTACGGTATTTGATCCCTGCTGCGGGGCAGCTTACCATCTCAGTATCATCGCCTACATGCACTGGGACTCGATCAGCCGCGTCATATGCTCCGATATTGACGATAAAGCCGTCCAACTGGCCGAACGAAACCTCAGTCTGCTCACTCCCGCTGGAATGGAAAGAAGAGACCGGGAAATTACCGCCATGGTCCACTTGTATGGAAAATCATCACACAAGGATGCCCTGGAAAGTATCCGCAGGTTACAGGATCAAGTGACCTGTTTTTATAATGTGCGCCCCATCCAAACGCATGTGTTTCGGTCTAATGCCACCGATGCCGCCGGCTTACGGGAAGGCCTCCAGGATACCCCTATTGATGTGGTCTTCACCGATATACCCTATGGGCAGCATTCGCAATGGCAGGAGATTAAGGCCCCCAACCCGGCCTGGTCCATGTTGGATGCATTACGGGAGTTTCTTACCCCTGAGAGCATTGTCGCTGTGGCCTCCGACAAGCTGCAAAAGATAGTGCATGAGAGATATCAACGGCTCGAAAAGATCCGCATCGGGAAACGCCAGGTCGTGATCCTGAAAATGGCCTGAGCTATAACATTCTCATCCAGCAGTTGCTCTAACCCTCACAATCAATCTCCTTCAAGGTAGGTTGGTTTCAGGTATAATCTGCGCGATGAAAATGAAACTGAATCCACTCCCGGCCCCTGCTACTTGAAAGCCAATCAGGTTTGGAGTTGTGCAGTTCGTCATGCCAATCAACGGCTCCCAGACCTCGAGAGCCGTTTTTGTTTATCAAAGTAAGATAAAGCTCGTTTTAACCTCTTTGCGCTGCCTCCCCTTAGGAGGAAGCATTCTGCAGGGTGGTCGTTCCCTGCTAGGGAATAGATAGTTCAAAATTTAGCCTGGTCTTTAGAAAATTACCAAATGAAATTGCCTTTTTCTGAAAATTAAGGTGGAAGAGGTGATTGATGAGCAAGAATATGCAGGGAAAAATCGCCCTGGTCACTGGTGGTGGGACTGGCATTGGCCGCGCTGCGGCCCTTGCCTTTGCCAGGGAAGGCGCAAAGATCGCCATCTCCGGTCGCACTCCTACCACGGGCATGGAGGTCGTCCACCTGATCCAGGACTCGGGCGGCCAGGCCATTTGGATCCAGGCAGATGTATCGGTTGCCGCCCAGGTCGACGCGATGGCCAAACAGGTGCTTGATAACTTTGGCCGTCTTGACTTCGCTTTCAATAATGCCGGAAGTGGAGCGCTGGGTGCCCGAGTCCACGAGATCGATGAAGCAGATTGGGACAAGACCATCGACGGTTACCTAAAAAGCGTATTCCTGTGCATGAAGGTTGAGATTGGCCTCATGCTCAAGACCGGTTGTGGCGCCATTGTTAACAATTCTTCCGTGGATGGACAGCGCGCCTTTCCTCCGGATCCGGCCTACTCTGCTGCCAAGCATGGCGTGCTCGGCCTGACCAAGTCCGCCGCAGTGCAATATGCCGGCCAGGGTATCCGCATTAACGCTGTCTGTCCCGGTTGGATTCTGACTCCTCCGGTGGAGGCAGCCATGCAAACCGTTCCTAGCATTGAGGCCCAGTGGCTGACCCACCAGCCCGTCGGTCGTATGGGCAAGCCCGAGGAAGTGGCCGAGGCAGTCATCTGGTTATGCTCGGAAAAAGCCTCCCTGGTCACCGGCACTGCCCTGGCTGTGGATGGCGGTTATCTAGCCGTGTGAGTGAGGTGACATGGAAATAAAGGATCTCACCGAACGCATGCATGCCTTCGTCCGCTCGAAGGGCTGGTATGAACTGCAGAGTAAGCGTCCGCAGACACCCCGCAATCTGGCCGCTTCGCTTTCCATTGAGGCCGCGGAGATTCTGGAACACTACCAGTGGCAGGAGGAAACTAAAGATAAAGATGCTCTTGCCGGTGAACTTGCCGACGTGGCACTGTATCTCCTGCAACTTGCCTCCGTCTCTGGTATTGACCTTGAACAGGCCGTCTTGAAAAAGCTCGAAACCAATGCCTCCCGCCTTTGGGACGCGGATAATTCCGGCGCTAACCATTGAAAGACTATCGACCCATGACTTTTTAGAATTACTTACAGGAATTTCAAATGAATGTCACAGTTTTTGGCGGCTCTTATCCCAAACCCGGCTCTCCTGCTTACCTGGAAGCCTGTGACCTCGGCAAGCTGCTTGCCCAGGCCGGTCATGTGGTCTTGACCGGTGGTTACGTCGGTACAATGGAAGCCGTCTCCAAAGGCGCCAGTGAAGCCGGCGGTCATGTGGTTGGTGTCACTTGTGATGAGATCGAACGTTGGCGCGGCGTCAAGGCTAATCCCTGGGTGAAAGAGGAACGCCATTTCGTCACCATGCAGGAACGCTTGAATGAACTCGTCCTGGCCTGTGACGCCGCCGTTGCCCTTCCCGGCGGTCCCGGCACTCTGACCGAGATTGCCCTCACCTGGAATCTCATGATCGTGGATTCAATCCCCCGTAAATCTCTCATCCTCGTTGGTCCAGGCTGGAAAGCGGTGTTTTCAGAAATGTTTCGCTCGCTCGGAGAGGTCACTCCTGCGCACCAGCGAGTTCCTCCTGCAATTTGCCCCCACTGTCCACACAGCCGTCAAGCTCCTTACCAATCACCAATAGCCGTTTTTTTCACTGTTAAGTGTTCACAATTCTCTCCCCGAGGTCCTTATGGCAGACGAAAAACTTACCCCCCGCAATGTTGACTTCTCCGAATGGTACAACCAGATCGTCCAGCGCGCCGAGTTGGCGGACTATGCCCCCGTGCGTGGCTGCATGGTTGTGCGCCCTTACGGTTGGGCCCTGTGGGAAAATATCCAGCAGGCGCTCGACCGGCGTTTCAAGGAGACCGGCCACGTCAACGCAGCCTTTCCCCTCTTCATCCCCATGTCATTCCTCGAAAAGGAAAAGGAGCATGTGGAAGGTTTTTCACCTGAACTCGCCGTGGTGACCATTGGCGGCGGTGAGAAGTTGGAGGAGCCGTTGGTAGTACGCCCCACCTCCGAGACCATTATCGGCTATATGTATTCCAAGTGGATCAAATCCTACCGTGACCTGCCGGTTCTGATTAACCAATGGGGCAATGTCGTTCGCTGGGAATTGCGCACCCGCCTGTTCCTGCGCACGCTCGAGTTTTACTGGCAGGAAGGTCATACCGCCCATGCCACCGAACAGGAAGCTCGGGAGGAAACCCTACGCATGCTGGATGTGTACGCCGACTTCGCCATCAAAGAGGGTGCTGTGCCGGTTATTAAAGGCGTCAAGTCGGCCCAGGAGAAGTTTGCCGGGGCTAATATGTCCACCACCATCGAAGCCATGATGGGCGACACCCGTGCCCTCCAATCCGGCACCTCCCACTTCCTCGGTCAGAATTTCGCCAAAGCCTTCAATATCCAGTTCCTGGATGAAAACAACACCCTTCAGAATTGCTGGACCACCTCCTGGGGTCTCAGCACCCGTTTCATCGGCGCCATCATCATGACTCACGGTGATGACCAGGGCCTCGTCTTCCCGCCGCGCCTGGCTCCAATCCAGGCCGTTATCGTCCCCATCTTCAAATCGGACCTCGAAACTGCCGCTGTTAAAGCGACCGTCCTGCGCCTCCAGGCCGAACTGAAAGCTGCCGGCATCCGCCTCAAAGTGGATGACCGCACCGAGGTCACGCCCGGTTTCAAGTTCAACGATTGGGAAATGCGTGGTGTGCCCTTGCGCATCGAGGTCGGCCCCAAGGATGTGGAAAAAGGCACCGTCGCCCTCTCCCGTCGGGACAAACCCGGCCGGGAGGGCAAGTCCTTCGTCCCGCAGGCTGGCCTGGCCGCCGCGGTGATTGACCTTTTAGCGGATATCCAAAAATCACTCTTGGAGCGCGCCACCGCCTTCCGCGATGCTCATATCTTTGACCCGCAAGACTATGAAGAGCTGACCCAGGTCGTCCAAAACGGTTGGGCATACTCCTGGTGGTGCGAATCGCCCGAATGCGAAGCCAAAGTCAAAGAGGACACCAAGGCCACCACCCGCTGCATTCCCCTCGACCAGGAAGAAGGCCATGGGAAGTGTATCGTCTGCGGCCGGGATGCGAAACACAAAGTCTATTTCGCCAGGGCTTATTAAAGGTTCAACTGATCCAGAGTCAGTTGGGACCAGGATGTGAAAATATCATGAAAATGTCCCATCTTTTCGGCCAAACCTTACGCGACGCACCGGCTGAAGCCGAGGTAGAAAGTCATAAGCTATTAATGCGGGCCGGCTTCATCCGCCCGCTCGGAGCCGGCATTTTTACCTACCTTCATCTTGGCACCCGCTCGATGAAGAAGATCGAGGCCATCCTTCGCGACGAGATGGACAGGATCGGTGGCCAGGAGATCACCATGCCGGTCGTTCAGCCGGCAGATCTATGGAAGGAAACCGGGCGCTGGTTCCAGATCGGTGCCGAGATGGGCCGTTTCAGCGACCGGAATGAACGCGACATGGTCCTCGCTATGACCCATGAGGAAGTGGTGGCCGATTTGGTCCGCCGGGAAGTGCAATCTTACAAGCATCTGCCGCGCCTTGTCTATCACATCCAGACCAAGTTTCGCGACGAACCCCGCCCACGCGCCGGCTTGATCCGCGTTCGTGAGTTCACCATGAAAGACAGCTACAGCCTGGACGCCGGCTGGGATGGGTCTGGAAAATCAGTACCGCCTACACTATCAGGCTTATTTCAATATCTACCACCGCTGCGGCTTGGAAGTGATCGCCGTCAAATCCGATTCTGGCATGATGGGCGGGAAGCTGGCGCATGAATATATGTACCTCAATCCCATCGGAGAAGATACGCTCATCCTCTGCGACAACTGCGGCTACAGCGCCAACCGGCAGGTGGCCCGCTTTCAAAAAACTCCTGCCAATCCAGAAGATCTAAAACCAACTGGAAAAAGTCCATACGCCTGCCTGCAAGTCTATCGAGGACCTGGCCAATTTCCTGGGTGTACCCACATCCAAAACTGCCAAGGCGGTCTTCTTCATGGCCCAGATTCCCCACGGCGAAGAGTTAACCGAGAAATTCATCTTCGCCATCATTCGCGGCGATATGGGCCTGAATGAGACCAAGCTTGCCAATGCTATTGGTGCCCGCGACCTCCGCCCTGCCACCGAAGAGGAGATTCAGACCGTTGGCGCCGTCCCTGGCTTTGCCTCTCCTATAAATCTTCTAAGGACAGATATTCGCTTTCCTTGGCCGATGCTTATTGTCGTTGACAATTCCATCCCCGCCTCCCCCAATCTCGTTGCTGGAGCCAACGAAACCGATTACCACCTGCTCAATACCAATGTTCCGCGTGATTATTCCGCTGACATCGTGACCGACATTGCCTCTGCGGACGAAGGCCATGCCTGTCCCCAATGTGGCCATCCATTACGGGCTGCTCGTGGCGTGGAAGTGGGCAATATTTTCCAACTCGGCACTCGCTACTCCGATTCTCTCGGCTGCACTTATCTGGACCAGGATGGCCAACCTAAACCGGTCGTAATGGGTTCTTATGGTATTGGCATAGGTCGTCTGCTGGCCTGTGTGGCGGAAGCGCATCACGATGACCACGGACTTACCTGGCCGGTCACGGTAGCACCTTACCAGGTCCATCTGGTGCTTTTGCGTGGAAAAAACGCTCCCCAGGTCGAAGAGACCGCCGGGCGTCTTTACGCTGACCTGCAGGCTGCTGGGACCGAAGTCCTTTACGACGACCGTGATGAAAGCCCCGGTGTCAAGTTTAACGATGCCGACTTGATTGGCCTGCCGCTGCGTTTAACCGTCAGTGAACGCTCCCTCGCCCAGGGTGGTGTGGAATGCAAGCTCCGCACGGCTTCAGAAAAAACGATTATTCCGCTGGACGGATCCATTCTAAAAGTCAAAGAGATTTTGATGTCATTGCACGCTGAAATTGCCGCGCGGGTAATTCCCGTGGAGTACAATGGTTAGAACCTCCGGATTCTGTATTAAACAGTCTGACGTTTGCACTTAGCTCATGCCTGCAATTGATCTTGCCCGCCTCAAGACCCAGGCCGCCCGCTTGACTGAAAAGTTCGGTCAACCGCAGGCCTTTATCGTCGATCTGAATGAATTATTGGATTTCTATACTAATCGCACTATCCGCATCACGCAGATTATCCAGCGCTATTCCCTCCCTACTTACCATACCCCCGGGCCTGTCTTGCACCAGATCCAGGGTGAGCTGGCGCCGCTCGCTGAGACCCGCCCTGCCGAAGCGGTCGCTTTGACCAAAGCTCTCTGGGAAGCCGGCAGTCTGGAATCGCGCTTGCTTGCTGCCAATCTCCTCGGATGCATCCCTTCCACCCCTGCCATCCCGGCCCTGTCACGCCTGCCGGATTGGCTTGCCCGCTCAACGGATAGGGAAGTGCGCGCTGCTTTATTGACTGATGCCTTGGCTCGTTTGCGGCGTGAAAATCCGCAAACTTTTTTCGTCATTCTGGAAAATTGGCTGGTCTCACCGCGCCCCTCGTTTCAAATTTGGGGTATGCAGGCGCTCATTCCCTTGTTGCAGGACCCGCATTTTGAAAACCTGCCGGCTGTATTTCGCATTCTTCAGCCAGCGGTCAAGGCAGCTGGCCCGATTACCCAGATGGACCTGCAGGCATGCATTGCTGCCTTGGAACGTGTCTCATTGACCGAGACTCAGGCCTTCCTGCGCGAAATTCTTCGCGATAAACCCGCTTTGCCGTTATTGCGGACCATCCGTCGCATTTTACCTGGCCTTTCAGCCTGAATTACAGTCAGCCTTACGTCTGACTCTGCGCGAACAGGGTGGTTAGTGAAAAAAGTTCCTGGGAGCTTGGCTGCTTTGTCTCTAAAAAAAGAAAAAAAGAATGGGCTCCTTGCCATTTTTTTTATTCTTCCATTTTTGGTGGGATGTGCCCCAAGGGCAAGGGTTGAACTCACTGGTACGCCTGCTCCGATTACACCGACCTCAACAACGACAGCTACATTACCAACATTCACACCTTCATCGACATTTACTCCTCTTTTCTCCCCCACTGAAAGACCACTTACCCTCGTATTTTATGGAGATAGCGTCTTGAAAGTGGGAGATATTAACCAGCCTGCTGGAGTCGGATTTTCTATCGTCGATCCTTTGCGGGATCAGCTCCCGGGATGGGATCATTTGGTTATTTCCAACCATGGTGGTCGTAAGGCGAAATGGGGCTATGAAAATCTGGAGCAAAACGTCTTGGAATTCCAACCCGACCTGGTCACACTTTGGTGGGGGCTGAACGATCTGGGTGGATGTCCCGGTATTTTCGACCGGGCATCCAATGCCCTCCTCCCGGTTCAATTGACTGCATTGATAAAAGAACATATTGAATACATGCAGGCACAGATTCGCGCCTTGCTTGACCAAAAAATCACCATTTTTGTCATAACCCCTCTGCCGGTTCTAGGCGATCTCCCCTGGACCCATTTTGATGCCGATAACCAGTTGGTCTGGGAAGAAGACCACCGTTGTAATTTCAACCTCGGCCTGGAACAGCTGGTACAAGCTCAGCGCCACCTTGTGGCAGAATATTCTAATGCAGGCGAACCCGTTTACCTGGTGGATGCCTGGCAGGTCTACAAAGACAATCCCAATGCTGATAAGATGTATATGGATATTGTCCATCCTGCCAGTCATGGCGCCGCCTTGATCGCCGCGGAATGGCTGCGGGTTTTCCAATCCATTGATTTCCAAAGGTAGCCATATGAAATCCACTTAACCACCGCGAACGCATGCAAGCCTGTCTGAATGACAATGCCTCTCTCGATCGCACTCCAGTGGCCCTCTGGCGCCATTTCCCCATGGATGACCAGTCTCCTCAGGATCTGGCTGCAGCCACGTTGGACTTTCAGCGCCATTACGATTTTGATTTGGTAAAAGTGACCCCGGCTTCATCATTCTGTATCAAAGATTGGGGAGCAGAAGATGTCTGGGAAGGCCACACCGAGGGGACGCGTCGTTACACCCGCCGTGTCGTTCAAAAACCGCAGGATTGGGAACGCCTGCCGGAACTGGACCCGCGTGAAGCTTCGCATCTGTCGGCCCAGTTGACTTGTCTGCGTCTCATCAAGAGCGGGCTCGGTCCTGAAACGCCCCTCCTGCAAACGATCTTCAATCCGTTGGCACAAGCCAAGAATCTCGCCGGAGGCGACTTGCTCATCGCTCATCTCCGCCAGTATCCCGATGCGGTGTTGAAAGGGCTGGAAACGATTGCTGTTACGACCCGCCGCTTCGTGGAAGCCTGTCTGGAGACCGGCATTGATGGTATTTTCTATGCCGTTCAGCATGCTCAGGCCGGCCTCCTGACCCTCGACGAATACAAGACCTTTGGCCTTTCCTTTGACCGGAAAATATTGCAGCCAGCCTCCGGTCTCTGGTGTAACCTGTTGCATCTTCACGGCCTCAATGTCTATTTCGATCTTATCCCTGCATACACATCTCTCTTCCCTTCCCCCCTCATCATCAATTGGCACGATCGTGAAACTCCACCATCTCTCCGCCAGGCTTTCGTTTCCGAGGACTTGGCGACTTTGAAAGTCTCACCTGTCTTGTGTGGTGGCCTCAGCCAGCACACCATCGTATATGAGGACAGCATCCACGTCCATCAAGAAGGCGCAGATGCCATCGCCCAGACCAGCGGACGCCGTTTGCTGCTCGGCACCGGTTGTGTCGTCCCGGTCATCGCCCCCCACGGGAATATAATGGCTGCTAGGACCGTCGTGACGAATTATGATTAAATTTCCGGGGTGCAGGCTTTAGCCTGCAAACCGCCTGCCAGTAGTGGCTTTTGCAGTTGTGTAGCAGGCACTTGTACACTCCATAGTGCTGCAAATATAGCTATTCTGGTCGTTCTCTCTGGAGCAATTATGAGCAACTTGCATGTCATCTCCGGCTTGGCCAAAGGTCGCAAACTGAAAGACGTCCCTGGCGACACCACCCGCCCGGTCACTGATATGGTCAAGCAAGCTCTCTTCAATATCTTAGGTGGAGATGTCCAGGATTCCACCTGGTGGGACCTCTTCGGCGGCACCGGTGCGGTCGGCATCGAGGCCATCAGCCGTGGAGCTGCCTTCGTGCGCTTCTCTGAACTGAACCGTGCCCCTATAGAGACCATCAAAGCCAATCTGGAAACGACCCGTTTCACAGATAAAGCCGAGATTCGTCGCGGCGATGCATTTTCCATGCTGGCCGCTCCCTCCGACCGTGCTTTTGACTACATATATATAGCTCCTCCCCAGTACAAGGAAATGTGGTCGAAAGCCCTGCTGGCTCTGGACGCAAATCCCGCCTGGCTGAACCTGGAAGGCGCCTGGGTGATCGCTCAGATACACCCGCGCGAATATAACCCACTGGTATTGCAATCTTTGGAAGAGTTCGACCAGCGCAAATACGGTAGTACGTTATTGGTTTTCTATGAAAATAAAGAGTCCTTGGAAAATATTTAATCAACTGATATTCCCATTCCTTGATGAATCGGTCGGATTGTGGCATCGAGGCACAGGAGAGATGCGAAGGCACGCAATTAGGATGGCAATAGGTTAAATTCATGACAAATCCCTGTTAATCCAAAAAGGGGATTGTTATTTTCCAATCTTGTCTGTATCATAAATGCAGGCTTATTTACCTGAGGAGGCGCACATGAACCTGACCACTGTCAAGATAGAAAAACCGGAAGACACCAATTTTATCCTGGGTCAATCTCACTTCATCAAAACAGTGGAAGATGTCCATGAGGCGCTCGTCAATGCCGTCCCGGGCATAAAGTTCGGTATGGCCTTTTGTGAGGCTTCCGGCAAGTGCCTCGTTCGCTGGTCCGGGACGGATGAAACCATGATCGAGCTGGCCAGGAAGAATGCCTTTGCCATTGGTGCCGGGCATTCGTTCATTGTGTTTCTCGCAGACGGATACTTTCCGGTTAATGTATTGAACGCATTGAAGAATGTGACCGAGGTCTGCCGCATTTTCTGCGCCACTGCCAACCCCACCGAGGTGCTGGTCGCTGAAACTGATTTGGGACGCGGCATCGTCGGCGTGGTGGATGGTTCCTCTCCAAAAGGGATTGAAGGCGAGGCAGACATCGCCTGGCGCAAAGGTTTCCTGCGCAAGATTGGCTATAAAATAGAGTAATTGTCCAACTTCACAAGTGAGGGTACATGACTGACAGCCGCGCTCCCGCCAGAATCATTCCGCATGCCTTTCCCGGCATCACTCCCGCCGAAGTGGCTGAACTGATTTCAAACAGCACCTTGATGAATTATCCTGAAGGAACGGTTCTCTGCCATGAGAATGCCCTCGAAAATACTTTTTATTTGATCCTGGAAGGCAAGGTGGTAGTCACCAAGGTCATTAACAACCGTGAGGTTCGCCAGCTCAAAACCCTCACAGCCGGCGATTTCTTCGGCGAAATGGCCTTGATTCATAATGCCCCTCGGGCTGCCACCGTAAAAACAATTACGCCTCTGATAGCCCTGGAAATAAATAAAGAGGCTTTCGACCGCGTCCTTAAGAATAGCAGCAGCGTGTCAATGGCCATGGTTCGCGAGATCAGCCGTCGCCTGCGTGAGAACGACGCCATGGCCATTGACGACTTGCGTGTTCGCGCCACTGAATTGGCTGATGCTTATCAGAAATTGGCCGAGCAGGAGTTGGCCCGCAAAGAATTCATTACCAATGTCTCTCACCAATTGCGTACCCCCCTCATGGCCGCTGGCGGGTACTTGCAAATGCTGCAAAAAGGCGCCATCCCGCCCGATAAGGTTCCCTCTGCCATGGCTACGGTGACCCGCAATGTCCAGCAGATTGCCGGCCTGGTCAATGATATGCTCTTCGTTCAGGAAATGGAACTGATCCTCGAACAGTTCAAACCGTTGGACTTGCTCGAGATGGTCAACCGGGTCGCTGCGAATTATGAAGAAATAAGGCGGTCCCGTCATATAATCCTCAATATTCAGTCAGATCTTCGCCTGCCCGATATTGCCGGTGACCGGCAAAGTCTGGAACGTGCTATTACGGCCTTGATGGACAATGCCATTAAATATAGCAACGATGAAAGCAGTGTCGAGATCAACCTGCACCACAAGGATGATCAGGTGTCGGTCGAATTCACCGATCATGGCATCGGCATCTTGCCGGAAACCCTGCCCCATATCTTTGAACGTTTTTATCATGTGGACAAGAGCGGCGGACAGCTTTATGAAGGCCTCGGCTTGGGGTTGGCTATCACTCGGCAGGTGATCCTGCAACATAAGGGCCGCCTGGAAGTCGTTAGTGCACCAGGCGAAGGCAGTACTTTCTCCATATTTCTGAATGTCTGGAAGGAAAAGGATGCCACGCTCCAACTCCCAAAAATGCAACATTGATACGCTTCGATTAAGTAAATAAATAACACCTAGTGGGCTGAAAAAGAGGAGAGGCTGCCATGAAATCATCATCGAAAAAAATGCTGCTGGGGGTTGTTTTGGTCTTCCTGTTCGTGGGGGGATTGCTGGTTGTGCCCTTACCGGCGAACGCTTCCGTTTCGCCCGATTTGAAAGCAGCCCCCCCTTATTTTCTATTTTTGCCAGTGGTGGCCCGATACGAACAACGCGCGATTATCATAGACCACACCACTGTCGATATCACTCGTATTCCAACCGAGTACATCACTCTGGCCAGGAATCAATTGCGCTTGAGTTATGGTCATACCTCTCATGGCAGCCAATTGATCAGCGGAGCCGATTACTGGTTTACCCAAAATCCCCTGCTTGCATTCAATACGAATGGCGCCATCCAACCCAATACCCTCTCGATCGCCGACTACACGCCTGCAGGAGATCTCGGGGCTCCTGATCGGGTTACCTGGGAAAGTGAGACTCGCGCTTACCTTAATAGCACCGGCAGCAACCGCAATGTGGTCATGTGGTCCTGGTGCGGTCAGGCAGGATGGGCCACTGAAACAGATATTAATACCTATTTGAACTTGATGAGTGGTCTCGAGCGCGATTATCCCGCTGTGAAATTCGTTTACATGACCGGCCACCTGGACGGGAGTGGGACCGCCGGGAATCTTTATCAGCGGAATAATCAGATTCGCGCCTATGTGCTCGCAAACAACAAGATCCTCTTCGATTTCGCCGATATCGAGAGTTACGATCCCGCTGGGAATTATTATCCTGACGAGAGTGATGCTTGTACGTGGTGTGGTTCCTGGTGCAGTTCGCATCCCGATCAATGTATAAGCCTGCCTGATTGCGCCCATTCCAACGGGTTCAACTGCAAGCTCAAAGGCCAGGGCTTTTGGTGGTTGATGGCCCGCTTGTCCGGCTGGAGCGGACCAACGCCTTAGCTCATCCTCGGGTAATTGCATGCCCTTAACTGCCGTTGTCGCCCAGTTCCCGGTCTCTCTCTCGATTCAAACCAACCTGGATGCCATCTACTCTGTTCTCGAGCAGACCCAATCCGGCGACCTGGTCCTGTTCCCGGAAGGAAGCCTTTCCGGTTACTCCACCGACCCTTCTTTCCTTGATAAGATCCAAACTCACGAGCTGGAAATGGCCTTGAGTCATCTTAAAAATCAGGCCGAAAAGCGAAAGATCCACCTCTGGGTTGGAGCCTGTCTCCCCGCGGCTGGCAAGTGGTTCAACGCCGCCATTGGGTTTACTCCGGCGGGTAAAACCCATATCTATCACAAGATCAACCTGGCCAATCACGAACGTGGAGCTTTTACCACCGGTGCAGACCTACCCGTCTTTGATTTGGATACACCTGATGGTCCGGTCACGATTGGGATCCAGATCTGCCGTGAGCTGCGTTTCCCGGAACAATGGGGGTTGCTCGCCCGTCGCGGCGCAAAGATCATTTTGCATTTGAATAACGCCACCGGGGATGACCGCTATCAATCTGTTTGGAAAAGCCATTTGGTCAGCCGGGCGGCAGAAACCCAGCGCTTTGTCCTGAGCGCTAACAATGCCGCGCCAAAACAAATATGTCCTACCCTTGCTGTTGCCCCCGCTGGTCAGGTATTAGGTGAAATTGTCTCTGCCGCGCTGGAGACCCTTCGAATTTCCATTGATTTGTCTCAAGTCTCGGATTGGTATCTTAACCAAAGCCGGACAGATGTAGTCCAAATCCGTCCGGCTGATAAGCAGTAGCAACAACTTTGGTCGTTACACTATTTACCCCTTCATCCAAACTCCATCACTAACCGGTCATCCCGATAGAACGACCGCGCCGCAAAAGGGGACTCTCCAGGTTTCATTCTGCGGATGCGTTCCAGCAAGACAGGCACATCTTCAACCACGGGAAACTTGGAAATATCATTGAGGGGGATCCATTCAAGTGTCCCTTCTCTGGATGGTTTTGGCTCCCCCTCCGGACACTCCCCTGTAAACACATACATGCCGATGCCGGGATTTTCTTCCGTCTCCACCACCACCGTCCCGCACAAACGCAGGCCCTGCACTGAGCCTGTCGGCTTTGTACCCACAGGGTAAGCGTCTGCTGCAAGACCCGTTTCTTCGAGCAGTTCCCGCCTCGCTGCCGAGAGAATATCTTCTCCCTGTTCCACGTGGCCGCCCACGC
Source organism: uncultured Chloroflexia bacterium (assembly GCA_963831885.1). GTDB lineage: Bacteria > Chloroflexota > Anaerolineae > Anaerolineales > Villigracilaceae > UBA877. Next base: position 1,086,338 of record CAWHSJ010000012.1, read on the forward strand.
CGTTATATTTATTTGCCCACAAGCGTTTGTTGGGTGCCCCTTTCAACAACAATACGCAATTCCCGCGTGTGATGAAGATCAACACACGCGGGATAAGCATATAGCGATCGAGCGTAACACCCTGTTCAGATACCGGCATAGAAAACCTGTAGGGGCGACCCGCTGGGTCGCCCCTACAATTCTATTTCACTAATTTGCGTAATTCTTCCAAATGTCCGGCGCTGCCCAGCTTCTCATTCTTGTGTGCGATGAACTTGGCATATTCGGCCATGAAGATCTTGCCCGGATCGCGCAGGTCGAACTTCTCCGGAAAGTCGCGGAAGAATTCGCGGTGGACCCGTGTCCACACCAACCGTCCGTCCGTATCGATATTGACTTTGGTCACGCCCAGTTCTGCCGCGTGCTTGAACTCGTCTTCGTTGACGCCTTTGGCGCCCTTCAGGCTGCCGCCGGCCGCATTGATGCGCGCCACTTCTTCCTGCGGCACAGACGAGGATCCATGCATCACCAGCGGGAAGCCCGGCATGCGTTTCTGGATCTCTTCTAGCACCTCAAAGTGCAGCCCTTGCGAGCCGGAGAATTTGAAAGCCCCGTGGCTGGTGCCGATGGCGCATGCCAGCGAATCGCACCCGGAGCGTTCCACAAATTCCTTGGCCTGGTTTGGATCGGTCAGTTTTGCATTTGCCTCATCCACCTTGACATGCTCTTCCACACCGCCTAGTTGGCCCAGTTCCGCCTCGACGACGATGCCCTTGGCATGGGCGGCATCGACTACACGTTTGGTTGTGGCGATGTTGCCCTCGAATGGCTCACCGCTTGCATCGATCATGACTGAAGAATAGAAACCGCTGGCGATGCAATCGTAGCAGGTCGCTTCGTCGCCATGGTCCAGGTGGACGGCAAAAATGGCATCCGGAAAGACCTGGTCGGCCGCGCGGATCAGGCCTTCCAGCATGGTCTTGTGCGTGAATGAGCGCGCACCCTTGCTGATCTGGATAATAAATGGAGCCTGGCTGTCCATGTTTCCGCGGAACAGGCCCATGGTCTGCTCCAGGTTGTTGATATTGTAGGCCCCGATGGCATACTTGCCGTATGCTGCTTGAAACAGTTGCTTGGTCGTGACAATCATTTTATTCTCCTTGATAAGTCATATTTTCCCGTATACGCTGGGTCCGTGGATGGAGCTCTGAATCCACTGCTTCGATAATAGCCTGTTAATCCGCCCCATTATACCAAGTCTGCCTGCTATGGCCCCAACCCATTTCCCCCCCATTTTTGGAGAAATGATCGCGTTTGCCTGCCCGGCTTGTACCACAAAGTGGTGCCCACATGGCTGTGGTTGCCGAGTGGCAAAGCCGGAAAGGGCCTTACAACTTTCTTTCCCAAAAGTCGTATTTATATTTGAACGGCAGAAAGGAAATCTGCCGGAATTAGTTGTATAATCAAAAAAGAAAACTATCCACCTTCATATCCTTAAGGAGGAACAATGAGTGACCTTTTCGAAAATGTCAAAGGTGATCAGGATTTCGTCAAGAAATTACTTTCCAATGTGCCCGGCTTCAAAGGCTACATTGAGCGGTCGAACCGTCGCTCGGCTGACAAGCTCCTGCGCGAACAGGTGGCCCTGAAATACTCTGAACTGGCCGGGCGCGCCGGCCGCCTGCAAAAAGATCTCGTCGATGCCAATCAGATGGACTTTGTGGATGATATTGACAAAGTCAGCTTGAAATTGCGCACATTCTCCGATCGTGTCAAGAATGCCTCCTATGGCTATTCCGGTTTCTTTGATGCCATCAAGATTAACCAGGACGAACTTAGCCCAGATTTACGCCTTTGATACGGCTTTCTTCGATTTAGCCGGCCAGATTTCCAACGGGCTGGATAACGTCGAAGCCGCCATCGGCAGCGATGGACTGAAAGCCGCCATTCGCAATGTCAACACTTTGGCCCGCCAGGTAGGTGAGACTTACGACCGCCGTTATCAGGTCATCACCGGCAGCGGCGCCCCTCAATAATTCATCTCTGATTATTGGGAAAATTAAAAAATTGAATAAATGGATTTAGCGAGCGACGCTTGCTAAATCCATTTTTTCATTATTTTCCTCCCCGAATCGTACGGGGGCAGATTGCCTGAATTTCTAGGACACCTTGGATTTACCAGAAGCGCATGTTGGCATCTTGCCCCACTTTGTGGTTTAATAACCCCATGTGGAATGAATATTGCCAGCCTGCCTCCTTGGATGAAACCCTCCATCTTCTGGCTGAAAATCCCGCCGGGACCCGCCTCATTGCAGGCGCTACCGACCTGATGCTCGAACTGGAACGCGGCGTTCGTCGAGGCATTGAACGCATCATTGATATCACTCGTTTGCCCAACTTGGATCGTATTGCCCTCGATAAGGACGATGTAATTCACCTCGGCCCGCTGGTAACCCACAATGCCGTGGTCGCTTCCCCGCTACTGCGTGAACGTGCTTTTCCCCTGGTCAGCGCGGCCTGGCAGGTGGGCGCGCCGCAGATTCGCAACCGGGCTACAGTCGCCGGCAACCTCATCACTGCCAGCCCCGCCAACGATACCATCACTCCTTTGATGGCGATGGGTGCCTGGGTCGAGCTCGTCTCGCTCAAGGGGTCACGCCGCGTTCCTCTGCAGGAATTCTACACCGGCGTCCGCAAGACGGTCATGCTGCCCGAGGAAATGCTGGTCGATATCGCTTTCGCGGCGCTTAAACCCACTCAGCGAGGCACTTTCTTGAAATTAGGATTGCGTCGTGCCCAGGCCATTAGCCTGGTCAACACGGCTATCGTTCTGGACCTGGGGCCAGAACGCGTCAACTCCGCCGTGATCACCCTTGGAGCCGTCGCGCCCACCATCATTCACGCCCCCGAAGCCGAAATCTGGCTTGCCGGCAAGGAATTGACCGAAGAGGTCATTGCCACCGCCGGGGATTTGGCAGCCGGCTCGGCCCGTCCCATCGACGATATCCGTGGCTCCGCTGCTTATCGGCACGCCATGGTGCGAGTGCTGGTCGTCCGTGCCCTCCGTTCCCTGCGGGATGGACTCGAAAAGTCCCTCGTTCCTGAACAACCGGTCCTGTTATGGGGTGATTCAATGTCTGCCAGAAAGCCAGGGCCCGGCGCTCTACCAGCCTCCATCTATGGTCCGGATCATCCCATCCAAACCATTATTAATGGAAAAGAGTATACCTTCACAACCGGCTTCGGGAAGTCTTTGCTGCGCTTGCTGCGTGAGGATGCCGGTTTGATTGGCACCAAGGAAGGTTGCGCCGAAGGCGAGTGTGGCGCCTGTACCGTCTTTCTGGATGGCATAGCCGTCATGGCCTGCCTGGTCCCCGCCCCTCGTGCCGACGGTGCCGAAATTGTCACCATCGAAGGCCTTGGCTTCACTTCCCCTCTTCCTCCGGGATCGCAGAGCTCGGGTACCCGCAAGGGCGTGCCGGAGGCGAGGTGGCAGCGGGGAAGCAGAAATCCCTGCATCCTGTCCAGGCCGCCTTTGTCGCCGATGGCGCAGTCCAATGCGGCTACTGCACGCCGGGATTTATTATGTCGGCCGCAAAACTGTTGGAGGAGCGTCCTCATCCAACTCGGGATGAGATCTCCCAGGCTCTTACCGGCAACTTGTGCCGCTGTACTGGTTACTACAAAATAGTGCAAGCCATTGAAGATGCATCTGTCAAGTAGGGGCAGGTCGGCAATTGCAGTTGGGTGTACAATCCTCTCAACAAAATACACCGTACCCGTCAGAAAAGGAATTGATCATGGCAAAATATTCGAAATACCAGCGTAAACCTGAACAAAAGGCCGCGCCTAATCCCATCTGGCGTGGTATCGGCTGCATCCTTGTGTTTGTCGTCCCATTGATAACCTACGGACTAACGCTCATCCTTAACCCCGTTATAATCGCCACCGGCCTGGTTCCTCCGGAATTGCTTGCGAAAGCCAAGTTTCCTGATTGGTTTGCAAAGACGATCGTTTTTAAGGATATTGCTTCATTTTTCGGCAGTATCGATGCTTTGTGGTTGAAAGTGGTCGTCTTCTTTGTCCTCCTGCTCCTGCTGACCACCATATCTTCCCTGATATACACTATGATTTACCAGTTGATTGGCCCCCCCCGTTACACCGAGAGGGATGCCCCGCCCACGGGTCAAAAGGTCAAAGCATATAAGCGCTAGAATGCCTAACGCAATCGGTCAGTCCATCCCCCGTATCGACGCCCGCGACAAGGTCACCGGCGCAGCCCTCTATTCCGGCGACCTGACCCGACCGGGTATACTCCACATGAAAACACTCTTCGCCGGGCGTCCCCACGCCCGTGTGGTCAGCATCGATTCCTCCCGGGCGCTGGCGTTACCCGGCGTTGTTGCCGTTTTTACCGCCCAGGATGTCCCCGTCAACGAGTTTGGCCTGCAGTGGAAAGACCAACCTGTTCTCTGCGGCCCGTCCACTTCCCCTCTCCCACCGGGAGAGGGGCCAGGGGTGAGGGCCGATATCGTCCGCTGCGAAGGCGACCGTGTCGCCATAATCATCGCCGAAACCGAAGCCATCGCCGCCAAAGCCCGTGAACTCGTCCGCCTCGAGTATGAGGATCTTCCCGCCGTCTTCGATGCCGCCGAGGCCCTGCAGCCTGGGGCCCCCCGCGTCCACCCCGAGATCGGCGATTCGAATATCTGCGTCTGGGACAAGATTCGCAAAGGCAATGTGGAAGCCGGTTTTGCAATGGCCGATGTGGTCATTGAGGCCGAATACCATACCCCCTACCAGGAACACGCCTACCTTCAGCCGGAAGCTGGTCTGGCCTACATCGACGATGAAGGCCGTATAACTGTTGAATGCGGCGGTCAGTGGACCCATACCGACCAGGAACAGATCGCCCATGCCCTGGGTTTACCCAAAGAGCAGGTCCGCGTCATCTATCCGGCCATCGGCGGCGCCTTTGGTGGGCGGGAAGATATGTCAGTCCAGATCGTTTTGGCCCTGGCCGCCTGGAAACTCAAGCGGCCAATCAAGATCGTCTGGAGCCGCCAGGAGTTTATTATCGGTCATGGCAAGCGTCACCCCATGACTCTAAAAACCAAATGGGGTGCCACGAAGGCCGGCAAACTGGTCGCTGCCGAGACTACCGTCATCGCTGACGCCGGCGCTTATATGTATACCAGCAACAAGGTTCTCGGCAACTGCACCATCACCGCCACCGGACCGTATTTCATCCCCAACGTCAAAGAGGACGTTCTGGGGGTCTATACCAATAACGTCCCCACCGCCGCCTTCCGCGGTTTCGGCGCTCCCCAGGCCCTTTGGATGGCTGAATTGCAAATGGATAAACTGGCTGAAAAGCTCGGCCTGGACCCCGTCGAGTTTCGCTATCGCAATGCTCTGCGCGAGGGCGACACCCTCAACGTGGGCACTCCCGCTCCCGGTCGCGTCAGTATTGTCGAATGCATCGAAGCCGCTGCCCGTAAGTCTGGCTGGGTAAATACCCCTGCTGGCTGGGAAAGCCCTCAACGTGACAAAGTGCAACGTTCCAATGTTCAACGCGGCCTCGGCTTCGCCTGCGGTTTCAAGAACGTCGGCTTCAGCTTTGGCTACCAGGAGAATTCCTGGGCCCGCGTCGAGCTCCATGGCAAGGCCGAGATCGAGAAGGTTGTTGTTTGGCACGCCGGCGCGGAGGTCGGTCAGGGTACGCATACCGTCATGGCGCAGATGGCCGCCGGTGCCCTGGACCTCCCGGTGGAGAAAGTAACCATGGTCACCTCTGATACCCTCAATATGGGCAACCCTGGCAGCGCTTCCGCCTCCCGCATGACCTTCATGTCCGGGTCGGCCATTAAGGGTGCCGCCGAAAAAGCCCTGGCAAAATGGAAAGCTGAGGAACGCCCTGCTATCGCTGAATATACTTACCTTGCCCCCAAGACAACCCCCTTCGATAAAGAGACTGGCTATTCTATACCCAACCTGTCCTACGCCTACGTGGCCCAGGCCGTCGAAGTCGAGGTGGATTTGGAGACAGGTTTTATTAAACTCCTGCGCGTTGTCTCTGCGGATGATGTCGGCCATGCCATCAACCCCGCCCTGGTGCAGGGGCAGATTGAGGGTGCCGTGGTTCAGGCTGAAGGCTATACTCTCACCGAAAACTTCATTTCCCGTCAGGGTCATATCCTCACCGACCAGCTCAGCACCTATCTCATCCCCACTATCCTGGACATACCCGACTCGGTCGAATCCGTCATCTTAGAAGTGGCCGAGCCGAACGGACCTTTCGGTGCCCGCGGCATGGGTGAGTTACCGCTCCTGCCCGTCGCCCCGGCCATTGCCGCCGCTGTCCATGATGCCACCGGCGTCTGGATGGATGAATTCCCCCTCACTCCCGAACGCGTCCTGCGCGGGCTCGGTAAGATCTAGCATGTTTCAAACGATTTCCCGTCACAAATACAAGTTGATTGTATTTGGGCTGTTATTTACCGCCTCGGTTATTTCCGTCCTCCTGGCAAAGGCACGTATTGCCTACAGTAATACGGATGACTATTCCACGCTTATTTGGAATCTGTCGCTCGCCTGGATACCCTTTGTATTTGCGTCTCTCGCTTACGTGGTTTCCTGGTCACGCAAATTACTTTATCTTATCGTGCCGGTCTGCGCCGCTATATGGTTGGTTTTCTTCCCTAATGCGCCCTATATCCTTACGGATTTCCAACACCTCAGCACAAATGCGAGTAATAATGCGCCGCTCTGGTACGATGTACTCATGCTGATCTGGTTTGCCTGGACAGGTCTTCTTCTGGGCGTTGTCTCCCTCTATTTCATGCAGGAGATCGTCACACGGACCTTCGGAAGAATGACCGGCTGGTTATTTACCATCGTAGTCACCATCCTGAGCAGTGTCGGGATTTTCCTGGGAAGGTTTTATCAATGGAACAGTTGGGACATTTTAGCTGACCCCATGCCCATTGCTCAAGATATTTTTAGTTGGTTGAGACATCCTTTTGCGAACTTGCGTGTTTATGGTTTTACCCTGCTTTTTACATTGTTGTTCCTTTTTGTTTATCTCGCTATCCATGCATTTGGCCGGGTGATGCAGGAAAAGCAGATCAGGTAGAACTGAAAAATAACTCCTCCCCAGCCTGGAACGAATTAGAAAGTATATATTTACTATGATCGCCAACCCCTCTGCTTGAGAGGAGGTGGCCCGTTGAAATCTGTATGATTCCACTCGACTATCATATCCACACCTCTTTTTCCCCCGACAGTTCAGCCTCGCCTGAAGAAATGTGCCGCCGCGCCCTCGCTCTTGGCCTTCCTGAGATCGGCTTTAGCGAGCATTGGGATGTCAATCCTTATGAAGACAAGGAGGTCATCCGCTATTTCCAACCCGCGCCGTGGTGGAAAGAACTCACCCGCTTGCGAGAGCTATTTTCAGGTCAATTGGTCCTCCGTGCCGGTATCGAGATCGGTGAGCCACATATATACGTCGCTGACACTGCCGCGATGATTTCAGCTCTGCCGTTCGATTATGTCATCGGCTCGCTGCATTTCGTCGGGGAACATATAATGTTCGATGAGAAGTATTTCCACCAGCATACAGCCGATGAAGTTTATATCGCCTATTTTGCCGAATTGGAGCAGATGGTCAAAGTGGCTAATATGGATATCGTTGGCCATTTCGATATTCCTGTCCGCACCGCCAAACCCATCTTTGGCTACGATCTCGCTCGTTACGAGCAGCTTATCCGTGCCGTCCTGGAGATCGTGATCGCCCGCGGCCTGTCCTTGGATGTAAATACCTCTGGCCAGCGAAAACCCGCTGGCAACCTTATGCCCGATCCGCTCATCTTGCATTGGTATCGTCAGATGGGAGGTGACCGTCTAACCCTCGGCTCGGATGCGCATAACATTGGGCAGCTTGGGCTTCATCTCGATCAAGCCATTCAGGCCATCCACAGCGCTGGCTTTACCCATCTGACCCAATATGAGCAGCGCCAGCCTCGGCTGATTCCCCTGTCTTAATATCGAAACGAGATTCCTTTGGCAAATAGCCTGTGCTAATTGATGGAATAAGATATTTTCTCATCCCCCAATCTGTGGTTTAATAACCCCATGGCATCCATCATCATTATCCGCGGCGGTGGTGACCTCGCTTCCGGCGTAGCCCTCCGGCTTATCCACGCTGGCCTGCGCGTGGTCATCACCGAACTTCCCCAACCATTGGCTGTACGGCGCACGGTCGCCTTTGCCGAAGCAGTCTATTCCGGCAATATCACCATCGAAGGGATTACTGGCGTGGTCGTTAAAGACCCCACTGATACTTTCCGTATCATTAGCGTCCTTTCTAAACAGCAGGTTCCCGTCCTGGTGGACCCGGGTTGCAGTTCGGCCAAAGAACTGCATGCCGCCGTCGTGGTCGATGCCCGCATGACCAAGCATCCGCCCGAACCCATCGGCTATGTGCCTCAACTCTACCTCGGTCTCGGACCTGCCTTTATTGCCGGCGAGAACTGCCAGGCAGCCATTGAAACCCGCCGCAGCCACACCCTTGGGAGAGTCTACTGGCGCGGTGGGCCTGAACCCGATACGGGCAAGCCCGACGGTGATCCCCAGCGCGTCTTGCGCGCCCCCGCGGATGGTGAATTGATTTCACACGCGGAGATCGGCCAGCACCTCGAAACCGGTCAGGCCGTCGCAGAGGTCGCCGGGCAGGCCGTGACGGCGCCCTTCCCTGGCATCCTCCGTGGCTTGTTGCAACCCGGGCTGGCAGTGACTCGTGGCCTGAAGATCGGCGACATTGATTCCCGCGATGATCCTCACCTCTGTAGTTTGGTTTCGGACAAATCTTTGTCCATTGGTGGTGGTGTTCTGGAAGCTATCCTCTCCAGACCGGAACTTCGTGTCGTTCTGTGGACATAATTCCATCTGGGAATCTATTCTGGTGCAACATTTATTTCTTAAATAGCGACCCTGAGCAGCTTGCCCTTGGATTTATCAAGTGGAGGCACAGCTTGCACCTGAAAATGGGTATTCTATGTGCCGTAGACGAAGGGCTCGGCATTCGAGCGACTTAAACGTTCTTAATCTCTCTCCTTGTTAAATTTTCTATGGATCTCGCCAGAGCCTTGCGTCTTTCGGACACTCCCTGCCTCGCTCTCGTCGGTGCAGGTGGTAAATCTACTGCGCTCTTTCAACTGGCTCGTTCACTCAGCGGAGACGCAGGACTCCCCGTAATAACGACAGCCACCACGCATTTGCATATTGACCAGGTCAGGCTGGCTGATTCACACTGGGTCGGTTCCAAACCGGATGAGCTCGTCGCCCTCGAAGACAATTTGCGTGGAGTAATGTTGGTCACTGGCCTTGTGGTAGGACAACGTACCACTGGCCTTGCCTCTCATACAATATCTTGGCTACGCGCAATTTGCGGCTATCATGCCGTTCCTCTCCTCATCGAAGCCGACGGCTCTCGCCAACATCCCCTCAAAGCCCCCGCTGAACACGAGCCTCCCATTCCCGGCTTCGTCGACATGGTAGTGGTCGTTGCCGGACTCTCCGGGCTTGGAAAGCCGCTTACTGCTGATTTTGTCCATCGTCCCGAGATCTTTTCTCGCCTCGCCGGTCTTCCCCTCCCAGCCTCTATCACTCCCGTCGCACTGATGCGTGTCCTCACCCACCCCGCCGGCGGCTTAAAGAACATCCCTTCAGCAGCTCGCAGAGTGGTCCTGCTCAATCAGGCTGATACTCCAACCGTTCAAGCCCAGGGGAAATTATTGGCCGAAGAACTCATTCCCATGGTGGATGCAGTCATCATAGCCTCTCTCTCGCCACCGGCACCTTATACCAGTTCCTCTGCACAGATCCATGCCGTGGTTGAGCCGGTTGCCGGCCTCATCCTGGCTGCCGGGGAAGCCAAACGCTTTGGCAGCCCCAAACAGCTTCTGCAATATCGCGGCCAACCTTTTGTTCGTTGTGTAGCCCAATCCGCCCTCTCTGCTGGCCTTTCACCGGTCGTGGTGGTGACCGGTGCAAATGCAGGTGATGTGGAAGCCGCCCTGCAGGGTTTACCCATAATAACCGCTCGCAACCAGGACTGGCAAAGCGGGCAGAGTTCTTCCATCCGCACCGGCTTGCAGAATTTACCTGCGAATGCCGGTGCGGGGTTATTCCTGCTGGCAGACCAGCCGCAGGTCACTCCGGCGGTGATCCACGCCCTGGTAGAGCGGCATGCCCGGGATTTATCTCCTGTGGTTGCCCCGTTGGTAGCCGGCCAACGCGCCAATCCCGTTCTCTTTGATCGGTCCACTTTCCCCAGCTTGATGGCTCTCACTGGGGATGTGGGCGGCCGGGCGATTTTCTCACAATATCCGCCGGCTTATTTAGACTGGCTGGACGAAAGCTTGTTGGTTGATATAGACACGCCGGCTGATCTAAAGAAATTGGAAGGCATGGAGTAAAAGCCCATGTTCCAGGAAATTTCCGTCATCGTGCTTGCTGCCGGGGAATCCCACCGCATGGGCCGGCCAAAACTGCTCCTGCCCTGGGGTGGGACAACCGTGCTTGGTAAGGTGGTCGCAACTTTCGCAGAGACCTTGGCCTCGAGCCATGAACCGGATGCACCTGTAAAACCAGGTCTCAGCGATATCGTGATTGTGACGGGTGGAGCCAGGCGGCAGGTTGAGGCGTTGGTTTCAAAGTTGGCAAAGGCATATCCGGTTCGGGCGGTTTTTAATCCTGCTTTCGCCCATGGCGGGATGTTGAGTTCTATTCAGGCGGGATTGCGCTCGCTCGGTTCCAATTCAATGGCAGCCCTGATTGGGCTTGGCGACCAGCCCCAGGTTCAGGTGGAGACTCTCGGGAATATCTACTCCGCTTATTCTCACTCTGGCAAGCCATTGATTATTCCCAGCTTCCAGAACCGGCGCGGACATCCCTGGCTGGCAAGGCGATCGCTCTGGCCGGAGATCCTCGCGCTTCCCCCCACCAGTACCGCGCGTCAATTCCTGGATGCACATAAGGATGTGGTCGAGTATGTTCAAGCCGGTGAAAGCATTTTGCAGGACTTGGACACGCCTGAAGATTACAGTCACTTGAGACCCGACATCTCCTGACACACTAATCCTTTTCGTGTGTCATCCCGATTACTGGGATTTTTCCTACCCGATCTCTTGCTGCATTTCCTTTTTACAGGCGGCCAATCTCCATACTATATATTGAGATTGTTTGGCCAAGAAGCATCCCGTACAGGCACCTCCTGCGGCTTTTGAACACCTCAACTCCACCCTGTTGCTATTGCCATTTTCCCCATCTTGTGCTATTTTATCCTTATGAAAACATTTGTATGCCCTCTGGCGAGAATAAACTGGGAAACCGCAATATCCATTTACCTGGCCGGACGTGTTGGCTGCCGATCCCATGAACAAGCATTAAGGGTTCATGGCGCATAATGCAGAGTATGATGCTGCGGTCGTTTATCGCCGTTGAGATCCCCACTGAAATCCAGAACGCTATTGCGCACAGTCTTGCTTTCCTTCAAAAAGCTTTACCAAAACCGCTGATACGCTGGGTGGCTCCCCAAAATGTCCACCTCACCCTCAAATTTTTGGGGGATGTTTCACCTGCCAATCTGGAACGGATGGCAGAGGTATTGAAAATTGAGGCGAACACGCATGAGGCGTTCTCCATGACCGTCGGTGATATGGGAGCATTCCCGAACCCGCGCCGGGCTCGGGTGATATGGATTGGACTGGATGCCCCGCCCTCGCTGGCGACCCTCAACCGCGGGGTGGAAGCTGCCTCCGCGACCTTGGGCTATGCCGCGGAAAACCGCCCATTCTCACCTCACCTTACGGTTGGGCGGGTGGGACAGAGTGCCTCTGTGACCGACTTGAATAAGATCCACGAGGCTCTGTCTGCGGAAAAGGTCGGCCTTCTGGGAACCGTTCAGGTGAAGGCCATTCATATTTTCAAATCCGACCTTCGCCCCGGCGGATCTGTGTACACACAGCTATATGCCTTGCCATTAAAATCATAATGAAAAAAGCCATAATACCCGGGAAAATACTGTTCTGGTAGCCCCAGTGGCTGCCCCAAATTAAAAAAAAGAGGTGACATCTGGATACACTCGAACTTGCACATACGATCGTTTACGCCCTCGAGGACAAAAAGGGGGAAGACATTTTATTGCTGGATCTCAAGGAAATTGCATCTTTTACAGATTACTTTGTGATCTGTACTGCCACCAGCAGTCGCATGTTGAATGCACTTGCCGATGGCGTGGTCGAAAAGACTCGTGTGGAACATAACAAGAAAGGCCACATCGAAGGGAATCCCGATTCCGGTTGGTTGGTTGTGGATTATGGCGATATTGTGGTGCATCTCTTCGATGAAGAGTTGCGTCATTATTACAAACTGGAAGATTTATGGAAAGATGGGAAAGTCCTCTTGAGGGTGCAATGAATAAACTCTCTGGTGCCAATATGGATATTGATCTCGCTACGCCTACCCGGGATATTTCCTGGCAGCAATCAAATTGCCCGTGGAATTTGGCCGAAGGCACCCGTCAGCATCGCTGTGCCGTCAAGAATATTTCCATCTGCCCCTATTTCTGCGGGGTGGAATATTTGGATACGCTTTTGTGTTGCTACCCTGACGAAAACCCCTACAGGAACAAATAGTCTTCCTTAGGTCTTCCAGTTTTTGATCGATCCCCTTAAGTATCCCGGTTATTTGTATTCACCTTGAGCGCGGAATCTCACAACCTTACGGTTGTAACTTTCTCCGTTGCGTATGGGGTTTTATCCACAAGGCGTTTGCAAACCTTTCAACTCGCTCAAGGCTGCCCCGTCAGCCCCTGGGCCGTGTCGATCGCCTTGAGTGCAAAATAGGCATCCATCACGGCTTTCACGGTCGGAGCTGCCACCCGGCCGCCTTCTCCGGCGTTATAAAAGAAGGCCAGGATCGCAATTTCCGGTTTATCGTAAGGTGCAAAAGCCACCGTCCAGCCATGCGCGGGCCATTCGCCTGGAACGCATATACCTTTCTTCCTCGCCACATCATCGCAATACTCGGCCGTACCGGTCTTTCCGGCCACGGCGATTGGGTAATTCTGGAATGAGAAATCATGGTTCAATGTGCCCCGTGGATCGGTTGCTGCCATGCGCATCCCGGTTCTCACTTCTTCCACTGCAGCCGCACTTACGGTTTTCATCACGCCTTTATCTGTACAATCCTCCGTGTCTGTGCATTCAAAATCCTTGATGATCGGATCGGTTGTTACATCCCAGCGCAGGCGCGGCGTAAAGGGTTGGATGACATTCCCGGCTGCATCCACAATATCATGGACAATGGTTGGCTGCATCAGTCGGCCATTGTTCGCAATGGTTGCCGCCGACAACAATACCTGCAATGGAGTTGCCAGCACATATCCCTGACCCACGCTGGCAAGATAGGTATCACCGGTGGACCAGTTCTCGCCCCGATTGATTCGTTTCCACGATCCGACAGGAATAAGGCCTGAGATTTCGCCAGGTAATTCGATCCCGCTGGGCCGGTTATAACCCAGCGCTTGGGCATACTGTTGCAGCCGGTCAGGGCCTAATCCTTGGGGCACCTCGGTGCCATAGCCGCCGCCAACTTTATAGAAGCATACATCGCTGGAGAGAGCAATGCATCTCAAAAAGGGGAGTTTGCCCAGCCCGCTCGTCTCGCCATAAAAAGTATAGGTCCAGTCATAATAAGTCTGTGTGCTGCCCGGATCGGTGGGGGAAAATGAGTTTTGCAAAGTGATCATTGCCGGGGCATCTACAACCGTGGTCGGCGTCATCACGCCTTCATTCAAGGCCCCCAGGGCTGTGGAAAGCTTGAAAGTCGAACCGGGCGGGTATTCTGTTGAAATGGCGAGATTCAGGAGCGGATGGGCAGGATCGTTCTCCAGCTGGTTGTAATAGTATGCCGGGATGATTCGTGCCAGCCGGTTATTTTCATATGTCGGGGTTTGGGCCATGGCCAGGATTTCGCCTGTTTGCGGGTTCATGGCGATCACCACCCCGCTTGTAATTCTTAAATACCGGTTATAGACATTATTCCAGTAATCGATATCCCGTTTCATGATTGCCTCGGTGGCTTCCTGCAGGCGGGTATCGATGGTCAGCACAACGTTATTCCCCGGGGTGGACGCCACGGGTGGCTGCAGGTTTCTTAAAACCTGTCCGGCCACGTCAACTTCCACCGTCCGGCTGCCCGGTTTTCCAATGAGGGTATCATTCAAGGAATTTTCCACCCCTGCGTACCCAATCTTATCCCGGTTGGGTAAAAAGCCCATGGCTCGGTAGTCTTGTTCCAGCGAAGCCCAGATTGGCCCCAGAAAACCGACAATATTTGCCGTGAGCGATCCGGTTGGATAATCACGTACCGGCTCAATATCCACCCCTACCCCGGGCCAATCTGCAGTGTGTTCTCGCACGATCATGGCAATTTTTTCGCCCACATTGCATTGGATTTTCACCGCATCATAAGGTGCGTTCGAAAGGCCCAAATTCACGAATTGGGTAATACCAGGACCTGGTGTACAAGGAGCGAGTAATTTGGCATCCTCCACTGCTCCGTGGTTCACCGGCACACCAGTGATGGAGGAAAGCTCCCGGTAGATGCGTTGAACGTCGCCATTATCATCCGGTAAATAGGCAGGAGTGATGACAATGTCATAAGAAGCAATGTTCCGCGCCAATGTGATCCCGTTGCGGTCATAGATGATTCCCCGTGAAGGCGCCACGCTGATGGTCTCGGTCCGGTTATCCTCCGCTTGTAAAACGTAATTCCCATTATTGAGGATTTGAAGGTTGAATAAGCGCGTGATGAATATAACCGCCACTGCACCTATCAGGCCGTAAACGATGAAGAAACGCCAGTTCTGGAAATGCACCGGGCGTGAGGGCGTTGTCATTCCATCACCTCCGCTTGGTAAAGGCGGCTAACCAGATCCTTCATCAAAGCGTGGATAGGGATTGCCAGTAGTAGGTTAAGCAAGACACTGGGTAGGACTATTTGCAGAAAAACTTCGCTGAAGGAAAGTGGAACATCAAAAATTGTTCGCTGAATATAAGTCAGCATAAGCAGCTCCAAAGTACCGATAAGAGTGACGGTAAACATAGCCAGTAGAGGCGCTTGCCAGATGCGGTGGACTAAAAGCCTCGCCACGCCGGCTACTGTCAGGTATCCGACCATGTAAATATACCAGGGGACCCCCGAAACGAGCCCCACCAGCAAGCTGGCCGCCGCACCCCATAACCAGACTCCCCGTGCACGTTCCTGCAATCCCCACGCGGCCAGAACGAGCAGCATCAAATCCGCATTTCCGCTTAATAGCTTCATCCGGCTGATGATGGACAATTGAACCATAAGTGTCAATCCCAATATGGGGATCGCCACGAGGATTGCCCGACGCATATTATGGTCCCGGGGTCGCGATCAAGGGAGTGATATCGACCGGTTTGAAGTTGGTAATAATGAGCACGAATTGCAGCCGGTTGAATTCCACGTTTGGTTGGATTGCAGCCTGTTGGAAGAGTTCAGATTCCAATCTTCGCACGCTGACCACCTGCCCTACCAACAGGTTGGACGGATACACGCCTCCCAGGCCTGAGGTCAGTACCACATCCCCTACCTGGATGGATGTGTCTTGTGGGATCATGTCCAGCGACAGGTCGCCGGTGATTGAACCGATGAGCATGGCTTCCACATTGGAGGACTGCATCCGCACGTTCACCGAAGAGGTCGCGTCAGTTATTAGTTGGACCCGCGCAGCCTCCGCCACAACGGCATCCACCCTCCCTACCAGGCCTTTATCGGTCACCACCGGCATCCCTGGCAGCACCCCTTCATTAGTACCGATATTGATGATGACATAACGGAGGAATGGGCTTGGGTCACGCCCGATGACTGCCGCTGCCTTATATGAATGTTCGGGGTTGGCGCGTGCGAAATCAACCAATGCTGAAAGGATGTTTGTTTCCGTGACTCGTTGCTGTAGGTCGATGACCTGGGTTTGTAGGCGGGCCACTTCGCCCTCTAGTTCGGTATTTCGCTGGCGCAGCGACGCCACATCGCGTGGCACGGTCAGGAAATCTACCACAGCCATATAACGGTTGGAGATCCAGGTTTGTGCGCTGACGGCGATCCGCGTAAACCAGTTATTGACCGGGTTGAAATAACCTCCCAGTGCTAACACCACCAGGCCGATTGCCACCAGGGCAATCACAATTGTTTGAAGGGAACGAGGAAAATTGGCTTTCATAGTTGATGGGCAAAACCGCGCCTGTAAGACGCGGCCACGCGGTTAGGAATGACGCGTGCTGCCGCGCTCCAACCCGACCAGGTAACGGCTGTGCTTGGCGAAATCTTCCAATACAATACCGGTACCTCGCACAACGCAGGTCAGGGGGTCTTCAGCGACCCAGACGCGCAAATTTAGTTCATCTGAGAGACGTTCGGCCAGCCCATGCAGTAGCGCCCCTCCGCCCGCCAGGCAGATGCCAACATCCATCAGGTCAGAGACAATTTCCGGCGGTACTTCGTCAAGAGCATCTTTGATGGTCTCGACGATCACCTGTACAGATGATGAAAGAGCCTCACGCACTTCAACCGAAGAAATTTCGATGGACTCGGGCAAACCCGTCACCAGGTTCCGGCCGCGCGCCTCAGCCATCTTTTCCACTGGCAGCGGGAAGGCCGATCCCAGGTTCCACTTGATTTGTTCGGCAATACTTTCACCGATCAAGACATTATATTTATTGCGGACGTACTGGACAATATCCTGGTCCATTTCATCCCCGGCTACGCGCAAGGACCTGGATACGACTACACCCCCCATGGAGATGACCGCTACTTCGGTCGTTCCGCCGCCAATATCAACTATCATCGATCCGCGCGATTCGCCAATCGGTAATCCTGCTCCCAGTGCAGCCGCAGTTGGTTCCTCGATCAGATAAGTATCCCGTGCTCCCGCGGACATGGCCGCATCGTAAACAGCTCGCTTCTCCACTTCGGTTACGCCCGATGGAATACCGATCACAACGCGCGGGCGCGGTAAAGGCACCACGCTCTGTTCATGGACTTTTCCAATAAAATATTCCAACATCGCCTCGGTGATTTCAAATTCCGAAATAACGCCGTCTCGTAAAGGGCGGACGACCAGGATATTGCCGGATGTACGCCCCACCATCGATTTGGCTTCCAGGCCTATCGACAATGGTTTGCGCGTACGCTTGTCAAGCGCCACCCAGGATGGCTCGTTAATGACGATACCTTTTCCTCGGACGTTGACGAGTGTGTTGGCGGTGCCAAGGTCGATGCCAATATCCAGGGAAAAAAGGCCCAGGAGCCAATTGAGTGGGTTGAAAGCCAAACCGGATTGCTCCTATTGGAATTTGAATGAATTAATTATACCATGAGGCTTAAAGGGGGGCATTTCAAACCAGAAAAAGTGGGAATTTGATGTTTGTAGCCGCGAAACTACATGCAAACTTCAAATTCCATAAGATTCCCCTCGCAAACCAACCTCGCCGCGAAGTCGAGAAGGCATTAAGGAAGACCCTTCCCATCTCTTATAGGTGTTCTTAGGATGGAAGGGGCCGAAATGGATCTATTACTAGCCCTTATGGATTTCGCTTCAACCCTAGCATGGTCAAGTCATCTGCAGCTTCGACAGAGCCCATGAATTGATGCACCGAAGCTTCAATTGCATCCAGAATCTCTTTAGCCGAATTCGCCTCTATTGTCTCGATCACATGCTGCAATCGTTCATCCCCATATATTTCATCCTCAACTGAAAATGCTTCCGTCAAGCCATCTGTAAAGAGCAGCAGAAAATCGTCAGGTCCAAGGGTGAGCGTTTGCTCTTCCATCACCAGATCTTCAATGATGCCCAAAGCTGGTCCGGTCCTGTTCAGTCTTACAAGCTTTTTATTCTTTTCATTCGTCCAAATTGGAGGGTTGTGTCCGGCATTGGCATAAGTGAATTTTCCACTTTTTACGGAAAGCACGCCATAAACGGCCGTTACGAACATGCTCTCTTTGTTGTCCGGGATGATCAAGGCATTGACTCGCCGCATCGTTTCAGCCGGCGAAGGCGTATCATAAACGACCGCCCGCACCAGCGTCCTGATAACCGCCATGAATATAGCGGCCGGGATCCCCTTATCCGAAACATCGGCAATGAATAAACCGAGCTTCCCCCCCGGGAGTTCGAATACGTCGTAAAAATCTCCCCCCACCTGCCGCGCCGTATGCCAGTCGGCAGCCAGGTCCCAACCGCTGATTTTAGGCAGGTGTTCCGGCAGGAATGTTTGTTGGATCTGTCTGGCCAGTTGTATCTCATGTTCGAGCCGTTCACGGTTGACCATTTCCTGCTGGAGATGCTCGTTCTGAATGCTGAGCGCCACTTGCTGGGCAATGCTGTTGACAATTTCCACCCGCTTCTGGCGGAAACGGCGGGATTCGGCATCTTCTTCAACCAGCATAACGCCAAACAGATCGTTGCGGATCATTAACGGAAAGCCGATCAAAAGATGGTCGCCGGTCTGCAGGGCATAGATAGTTTCTTGTTCGGTGCGAGCCAGTTCTGGATCCAGGCATCCCTCTGGGCAGGAGGGATCCATGACCCCCACCACCATCTGTAAATTCTCGCGCACCGTCGCCAGTAAAGGAAAGTCGCCCGGTAGGAAATCCTGTTTGGCGAAGAGATCCTGTGCTACGTCGGAAAATCCATATGCTTCGGTCGGGTGGAAGGCCTCCTTTTCCCATAGATAAATAATGCATCCTTTTACACCCACCAGGATGGGAGTGATCCGCACTACCGCGCCAATGGTTTCCTCTAGGCTGTTTGAGTTTGCTGCAGCCTGGGCCACTTGTAATAGGGCTGCCGAAGCGTAAGCTTGTTCCTGTGCCGCATCGAACAGGCGTGCATTCTCTATGGCCACTGCCGCGTAATTCGCGAAAGTGGCTGTGATCGCTTGGGCCTCATGCCCGTAGCGTCCAGAAGAATGATGGGTCAGAGTGATCACTCCCAGGGCGCGTTCCCCCGCCCTCAGGGCCGCCCCGATGGCTGAATAGTCGGCGGAAAAACCGCGCGCGGCCCCGGTTGGGCCGATCGGATCTTCCGGTTTACGGATGACCGGTTGCTCGGACGCAAGCGATTCGTTGAGGAGATTCCGTGCTTCCGGCCAGCGTTGAAACGCTCCTTCTACCTCCACTCTTTCAGCACCGTGGACCTTGGCAAGATAGAACTCCTCCCCATCTAATAACCACACGGCAGAGACGTCGCACGGAAGATTGCGCTCCAGTTCATTCAATACGCTGTCCAGCACATCCTCTACCCCGGCTTCGGCCGAGATCAGGCCGGTCACTTCCCGCAAGCTGTCACCTATTTGTCGCCGCCATTGTTCTGTGCGGTATAGGTCAGCATTGTGGATGGCCGCGGCCACATTATCGGCCAGTGCCTCGCAGAGGAAACGATCGTCCTCTGTGAAGGAATTAAGACGGTCGCTTTCCACGTCCAATACACCCACAACTTTTTGATCGAAGATTAATGGAATGGCTAGTTCAGACCGGGTATCTTTGGGTGGGAATGGCGACGGCTGGTAGCGTGGCTCCTTCGACACATCGTTGGCAAGGATGGCTTGTCCATTGCGCGCCACCCAAGAAATGATTCCGTTTTCGCTATCAAGGCTGATGAGGTGTCCTTTGAGCGTGGAGCCCATCGCTCCACTGCCGGCTTCGTAGACGACCTGTCTCCTGTTTGGATGTACGGTAAAAACGTGCACGTAAGGAAAACCCAATCTTTCCTGGATGAGACCGGCTACATTGTTCAATAGTTCTTCCAGGTCAAGTGTGGAATTAACACTCTTGCTGACCTCTGCTACCATCCCCAGATGGTCTGCTCGTGTTTGTAGTTCTCCATATAAACGCGCCCCATTAATGGCAATTGCAATCGTATCTGCCAGGGCTCTTAAGACCAGCAAATCGTTCGGGTGGAACGCTCCCAACTGGTCAGACTGGATGTCCAATACGCCCAGGATTTGGTCTTCGATCTTCAAAGGTAGGACGGCTTCAGACTTCGTCTCGGCTAGGACATCCACGAACCGGAAGCGCGGCTCGGTCTGGACATTGTTGGTGACGACTTCTTCACCCGTTTCTGCGGCCGTCCCGATCAAACCTTCTCCCAGTTGGACCTTCAGAGGTTTCCTTCGTTCTCGCGCTTGTCCGGCGCTTGAACGGAAATCCAGTGTATCCTGCCCCACCTGGTGGGTAAAAACTGCCACGTAATAGTAATTAAAAGTACGCTGGATCAGTTTTGTCACCCGCCGGGTCAATTCGTCCATGTCGAGCACATTGGCAATCTGGGCACTTACCCGCCGGACCAGCGTAAGCTGTTCGATGCGCCACTTTTCCACAGCCGCCCGATGAGAAGCCACCAGGGCCAGCGAGGCATGTCCTGCAATTTCCTCCAGTGTTTCGATTTCCTTCTTTTTGAATGGAGACTCTGGTCGGTCTACTTGGAGGACACCCATGACAAGACCGCCATTTTTGAGCGGGTAGGTAAGGTGTGTTTTATCTCCTTTCGGAGTAATTGGAATGCCCATTTTCAAAGCCTGAAGCATGGACTCATCTGTTGGTTGTGGCGGGAACAGCGAATCACGGTTCAACCCGGGCAGTCGGAATATGCTCTCATCCAGCCATAACTTCCACCTTGCCTCCCAACAGTTGGGCGGCCACTTCCACGATAAAGTCTTTCTGCCTCACCAGGGATTCGGTCTTCATCAAGTTTTCTCCCAGTGTCACTATCTGTTTCCACTGAGGAACTTGTAAATTGGCTTGGTTTTTCACGGTCGCCGATTTTTGCCGCTTAACTAATGTCAGTACGTTGCCGGATTCCCCCAATGGCTCAAAATGGACCTCATCCATTAGGGATTTGATCAGGTAGATCCCCAGGCCACCAAGTGGCCGGCTTTCAATATCCCCTTCAAGATCTGGTTCGGCTACTGTCGAAGGATCGAATGGCTTTCCGTGATCCTTGATGACCACGGTCAGGCATGCATCATTGGAATCACAAGTGCATTCAATGTCACCCTGCTCTTCCCCATTATAGGCATGTTCGATAATGTTGGTACAGGCTTCATCCATCGCCAGTTCTACGGCATAAGTCTGGGAATCATCCATGCCGGCATCTCGCGCTGCCTGGGCGGCAAACCCGCGGATGGCGTCTAGTTGGTCAAACTTGGCTGGAAAAATAGCCGTGCGCATGGATAAGTAGTTCCAGATTAATTCAACAGTAACTGGAGGCGGGATTTATCTCGCCCGCGTAAGTCAAATTAGCAATCGCTTTTTAGTGCAAAATAAAAACTCGTTTCCATCTCTTCCATAAAATTAATCCGGAGACCACCTGTCCTGGCGGTCTCCGAAAATATTCATGGTTCTTTGGGCACTGCTCTCTGGACGAGGTAGCCTGATCGCGTGATCAAAATGGAATACCCATTAAAAATAACCGACTGCAGAAGTAATGTCGTCGAATATTTTAAAGAGTGGTGTAAAACCGGTCAATTCTAGGGCATCCATGATTCTCTTCGGAACCAGGGCCAAAACAATCTCGCCCCGATTGAAACGCTTGCAATTCCGCTGCCCGACAAGCAAAGCGCGGAAACCTGCGCTGGACATATATTCAAGTTCGCTGAGATCGAGCGCGATCTTAAAGCGGCTTTCATTGATAAGCGCCTCAATGGCTTTGGTCAGGTCGGGGGCAGTATAGCTATCAACCTTACCCACCACTTTGAGCAAATCACAATGCTTATAGCGTGTATTTGTGACTTCCATTTGGCCTCCGCTCAATATCTATGAAAATAAATACCATCTCAAGAACCTGCTGTGGGGTTTACTCCATCAGCCTCTGTGGTTTTGATCGACGTGTTGGAAATTATAACATGAGAGCTTATAACCCTGCGCCAAAAATCTCTCCGCCCAGTTTGAAACCGGCAGCTTCCAGGCGCGGGCTGAACAGCGGGCGCATACTGGTCGGCCGTAAATGCCCGCTGATCTTGCCTTCTGGCGTGACGCCTGTTTGCTCGAACCTGAAGATATCGGTCAGGGTTACGATATCTCCTTCCATCCCCGGCAGTTCTGTGATGTGGGTCATCTTACGGGAACCATCCGACAGGCGGGCGAGATGGACAATTACATTGATGGCTGAGGCGATTTGTTTGCGGATGGCCAGCAGCGGCATATCCAGCCCGGCCATCATGGCCATTGTCTCCAGTCGGGAGATGGCGTCGCGCGGCGAATTGGCATGCAGGGTCGTCAATGAGCCGGTATGTCCGGTATTCATGGCCTGTAGCATATCCATGGCCTCCCCCCCGCGTACCTCTCCCACCACGATTCGGTCAGGCCGCATACGCAGGGCATTATGAACCAGGTCACGTACGCTGACTGCGCCTGTGCCGTCTACATTGGGCAGTTTTGTCTCCAGCCGGATGACATGGCGCTGTTTAAGCTTCAACTCCACTGCATCTTCGATGGTGACGATGCGCTCTTTATCTGGGATGAATCCGGAAAGCGCATTAAGGACGGTCGTTTTTCCGGAACTGGTGTTGCCAGTCACCAGGATGTTCAGCCGCGCCCCCACACAGGCCTCCAGGAATTTCGCCATGTAAGGTGTCAGTGCGTCCATGGCCACCAGGTCATCCATCGTCATTTTGGTCTGCAGGAATTTGCGGATGGTCAGGTGAGGCCCGTCCACTGCCACCGGCGGGATGACCACATTGACACGGGAGCCGTCTGGGAGACGGGCATCGGCGGTGGGGTTATCCATGTCTACCCGCCTGCCTAGTGGACTGACGATTCGGTCGATAATCCGTAACAGGTGCTCCTCATTGTCGAAATGGATGTCGGTCTCGAGCACTTCTCCATTTCGCTCTACGAAAATTTTATTAGCTCCGTTGACCATGATTTCGTTGATCTCGGCGTCTGCCAGCAACACCTCGAGCGGGCCGTACCCCACCAGCTCGGCCAGGGCTGAATCAATCACCTGGTCCCGCACCTCCGCTTTGAGCTCCACTTTCGTGCGGTTGTATGCTTCCAAAAGCAAATTTCTTATTCCATCCCGCCCTGGCTGCTTCACGGTGGATTGCTTTTGCATCTCCGGGGAAACTACGGAGATCAGGTATCCCTTCAGCTTCAACAGATTCCCATCTGATTGGATTGGATCGCTCTTAATAGTTTCCGTCATGGCTGCTCCCTCGCTAATCAGTATAGCATAGAGACAGCTTTCGTCGCAATCCATCATCTTATTTTTTAATATCTGGCATTAGACTATTCAGAAATCCCAGTAAAAGATAAAATGGATATAACATATCCGCAACTGGAGGAAATATGAAGAGAAAAATAGTGATCGGAATCATTATCGCAATTGTCGTGGTAGCCTTGCTCATCCAATTGATTCCATTGCCGGCCCGTGGTCATAATCCTGCCGTCATCCAGGAAGTGAAATGGGACACGCCTCAGACCGCCGCCTTGGTACGGCGCGCCTGCTACGATTGTCACAGCAACGAAACCGTCTGGCCCTGGTATTCCTATGTGGCGCCGGTTTCCTGGTTGATCTATAACGATGTGATGGAAGGTCGTTCCAGGATAAATTTCTCAGAATCAGGCCGCCTTCAACGGAGTGCAGCTGAAATGGTCAACGAGATCCAGGAGGGTGGAATGCCGCCCTTCCAGTATCTGCCCCTTCATCCCTCTGCCCGCCTCACCAGTGCAGAAAAACAACAGTTGATCCAGGGCATCACCAATTCAATCCCTTAATAATTCTTTTATGGAAACCAGGGCGGGTCTTCGACCCGCCCTGTCAATTTAAGGAAGACTTCTCATTCCTAGCCGGCATCCTTACCCTTTCCTGCGTAATTCCTCAATAGAAAATGTTACCCTGTGAAGGGTTGTTGCCTCAAAAATCATGTTACCGAGTGGATTTCCATAGCCGGTCGACTTTCTGATCGATGGACGTTCTCAGCAGGACGGGATCGAGCTGGACATACAGGTTCGCCAGGCGAGCTTTGATATCCAGGGCGATATCCGGAGAAGCCTGGATACGCTGATAAGGAGTAGCGGCGATATCATATTGCTTGATGGTGTGGTGGTCAAGCTGCACCTTCCCAATGAGCTTGAGAACAGGTTGAAAGAAGTTGGTATAGAGGCGAAGATCCTGGTAGATTTGATCGAGGAGCAAAGCCTGCTGGGGAGTATCCAGGCGATCATACCCGATCAGGCGGCGGACGAGAGAGCCATTTTTCTGCTCGACATGGGCCTGATCGTTCTTCTTGTAAGGCCGGGAGCGGGTAAAGGTGATCTGGTGGATGCGAGTGTGCTGCAGCAGGAGGTCGTTGATGAATTCGCTGCCATTGTCGGAATCCAGGCCGAGCAAAGGGAAGGGCAAGCGGGCTTGGACCTGAAGCAAAGCTTGGACCACGTTCTCCTGGGTGCGAGGGAAGACCGGCAGGCATTCCGTCCAGCCGGTGGCCAGGTCGGTATTGGTCAGAGTATACACAAATTGGCCTTCCAAGCTGCTTCCACAGTGAGCGACCAGATCAATCTCGAGGAAACCCGGCTTTTCTTCGTCCCAAGGTGTGTAGGTGCGAACCGGGATGGACTTCTTGAGCAGGGTGCCGGGTTTGGTCGTGCTCAGGCTGCGAGGATGGGTGTGATGGGCTCCTTTCAGGCAGCGATCGATCGAAGGACGGCTCATTTGGAGCAGGAGTGCCTTGGTTTCCTCGGAGAGCTGCATTCGGCCTGTGCGTTCCAAGACTTTCACCATTTCTGGCAGGAATGGATGCAAGCGCTTCGAACAGATCTGACCGCAAATCTCCCAGATCTGCTCCAAGACTACCACCACTTCCCCCTGGTAGAGCTTCTTCCGACCACGCTTGCGCTTCGGCCTGCGGATCGGGCCGTGAGCCAGGACCCGAATGGCGTGTTTGCGATGGCAGCCAGTCGTTGCCACGAATTCGTCCAAAATCTGCTTCTTCTGGGCTTTGCTGGCATTTTTGTAGCGAGGTTGGATCGCTTGCAGGTATTCTTGTTTGCTGCGTTGACTCATCATATCTCCCTCGGCAGAGCTTTGATCTCTGCCTAGGGTAACATTTATTTTGAGGCAACGACTTCATGCAGAGTAACATTTAATTTGAGGCAATGCGTCCTGTTGACAGCCTCCCCCTCTTCGGGTATCCTCCGCCTGTCTGGGTGGGTCCGGCGCGGCGGAGCCCTTCGAATCCCGTCAGGTCCGAAAGGAAGCAGCGGTAAGGAGGTGTCTCCGGGTGCCGCCGGGTTACCTGCCCAGATATTTTTTAAGTATCATTGCGAGCAAACGTCCTTTGCGAGTGCAGCAATCCCCATTTTCTGTCAGGCATATTGCACTATAATGCTCTCATGTTCCTCCCCACAACCTTAGATGAAGTTAACCGCCTTGGCTGGGATGGACTCGATGTCATTCTGGTGACCGGCGATTCCTATATTGACAGCCCCTTTATCGGTACGGCCGTCATCGGAAAAGTCCTCCTGAATGCCGGCTACCGCGTGGGTGTTATTGCCCAGCCCGACCCCGCCGATGATGCCGATATCAGCCGCCTCGGCGAGCCGCATCTCTTCTGGGGCGTCACCGCCGGCAGCGTTGACTCGATGGTCGCCAATTACACCGCCCTCAAGAAACCCCGCCGCTCCGACGATTACACCCCCGGCGGCGAGAACACCCGCCGTCCCGACCGGGCCTCCATCGTCTACGCCAATATCATCCGCCGCTTCTCCAAAAAGCTTCATCCCGGTCACCCCTCCCGCCCCATCGTGCTGGGAGGCATCGAGGCCAGCCTCCGTCGCGTGGCTCACTTTGATTTCTGGGATAATACCATCCGCCGTTCCATCCTCTTCGACGCCAAAGCCGATTACATTCTTTATGGCATGGCCGAAAAAGCCGTCCTGGAACTCGCCGCTGCCCTTCGGGACGGTACCGATCCGCACTCGCTCCGCGGAGTATGCTACATCTCCAAAGAGCCTCCGCAGGGTTTCCTCGAACTGCCTCCCTATGAGGTCGTGGCCCGTGAAAAGAGCGCTTTCATCGACATGTTCCATGCTTTCTACAGGAACAACGACCCCGTCAGTGCCAAAGGCCTCTACCAGAAACATGCCGACCGTTACCTGGTCCAGACCCCGCCTGCCCCCTACCAGACCCAGGCCGAGTTGGACGCCGTCTATGCCCTCGATTTTGAGCGCGCCCAGCATCCTTATTACGAGGCTCAGGGACCCGTCCGGGCGCTCGAGACCATCCGTTTCTCCATCTCCTCCCATCGCGGCTGTTATGGCGAATGCAATTTCTGCGCCATCGCCGTGCATGAAGGCCGTACCGTCCGCTGGCGCAGTTCCCGTTCAATCCTGGACGAAGCCAGCCGCCTCATTGCACATCCGGATTTCAAAGGCTACATTCACGACCTGGGAGGTCCCACCGCCAACATGTATGGCTTCGAGTGCGATAAAAAACTCAAGACCGGCGCCTGTCCGGCCAAGAGCTGTCTCTTCCCCGAGATCTGTCCCCTCCTGGAGGTGAACCACCGCCCTCAGCTCGATTTACTCCGCCAGGTCCGCCGCCTGCCGGGTGTGAAGAAAGTCTTCGTCGCCTCCGGCATCCGCTACGATATGGTCCTGGCCGACGCCGTGTGCGGAGAAGAATACCTGCGTGAGATCGTCGGAAACCATGTCTCGGGGCAGTTGAAAGTAGCCCCCGAGCACACTGAAAAACACGTCCTCGACCGTATGGGCAAACCCGGTCCGGACAGCCTGTTAAAGTTCAAGGAGAAGTTCGACCGTCTGAGCCGCCTGGCTGGCAAGCCCCAGTTCCTCACTTATTACCTCATCGCCGCCCATCCGGGCTGTACCGCCCAGGATATGGTCCGCCTGAAACAATTCACTACCGAAAAACTCCACGTCAACCCTGAGCAGGTGCAGATCTTCACCCCCACGCCCTCCACTTACGCCAGCCTGATGTACTACACCGAGCTCGATCCCTTCACCCGCCGGCCGGTTTTCGTGGAGAAAGACCCGCGCCGCAAGGAACATCAGAAAGACATCCTCACCCGCAAACCCGCTACCGAATTCTCATGAAAGAATGAAACACGAGCACAAAGTCACCCGAAGTGATTAATAGACCTTTTCTAATTGTTCTAAATCTTTTCTTTACCTTCGTGCTTTCTACCTTAGTGTACCTAGTGCCCTTCGTGTAAAGGTCTTTACCCTTGGACTCCTACTTCGCCGTCACGACTCCAGGTCTCGAACCCTTCACCGCTGAAGAACTCCGCCTCTTATCCCTGCGTAGTAACGACTTCAGTCGTTCCATCATCCCCGAACCTGGCGGCGTGACCTTCAAAGGCGCCCTCCCGGACCTCTATCGCGCCAACCTGCATCTCCGCACCGCCACCCGCCTCCTCGCCCGACTGGGGAATTTCTTCTATGCCACCACCTTCCCCGAATTGGAGTCGCGTGCCTCCCGCCTGCCCTGGGAACGTTTCCTGGTTCCGGGACAACCCGTTGCCATTCGGGTCACCTGCCACAAGTCGAAGTTGTACCATTCGGACGCGGTGGCTCGTTCGGTTGCGGCTGGTCTTGCCGTTCGCCTTGGTAAGCCCTCCCCCCTCGTCAAGGCCGACGACGAGAGCGATCCCACCCCGCAGTTGGTGGTCGTCCGTCTCGCGGATGACCGATGCACCGTCAGCGTGGATTCCTCCGGGACGCTGCTCCACAAGCGCGGCTACCGCCAGGCTGTCGCCAAAGCTCCCCTGCGTGAGACTCTCGCCGCCGCCCTCCTGCTCGCCTCCGGCTGGGACCGGGTCTCGCCCCTGCTGGATCCCTTCTGCGGTTCCGGCACCATCCCCATCGAAGCCGCCTTGATGGCGCAAGACCTCCCAC
The DNA here is from genome assembly GCA_963831885.1 of uncultured Chloroflexia bacterium. Taxonomy (GTDB): domain Bacteria; phylum Chloroflexota; class Anaerolineae; order Anaerolineales; family Villigracilaceae; genus UBA877. The sequence continues at coordinate 1,114,325 of CAWHSJ010000012.1, forward strand.
CCGGCTTGCACCGGCGCTTTGCCTTCATGGACTGGCCGGGGTTCGATGCCGCCCTCTGGCAATCACTTCTCTCCGCCTCTCCCCACCTCCGTCCCGCCTCTCCCATCCTTGCTTCCGACCGCGATGCCGGCGCCATCCAAATGGCCCGTGCCAATGCGGAGCGCGCCGGTGTGGCCGACTTGATCGAGTTCAGATGTCAGGCCGTTTCCTCCATCACCCCGCCTGCCGGACCAGGCTGGGTGGTCACCAACCCACCCTACGGGCTGCGGGTCAGCCAGGGCAAGGATCTGCGCGATCTCTACGCCCAGTTTCGGCCACGTCCTGCGCCAGAAATGTCCCGGCTGGGACCTGTCCGTCTTGTGCAGCGACCCGGTCCTGCTCGGCCAGCTCGGCCTGGAGCTGGACACCTCCCTCCGCTTCACCAACGGCGGCATCCACGTCCGCCTTGCCCGCGCCAGAGTCCCCTAAATTAAGGCGTAGAGCGAGAGTTTATCTCGCTCTACCATCCCGTAGTAACGACTTCAGTCGTTCCCACATTCTAAAACCATCCCGTAGTGACGACTTCAGTCGTCACTGCCCTTTACAACCCGCACATTTCTGCAGAGATCTCCCACAGCCTCTTCCCCGCGGCAGGGTCCAGCGCCAGCGGGTCCGGTTCCTGGGGACGGCCGTGTTTCCAGTAGATCTCCGGCCTCTTCGTGATCGACGTTTCCGTCGCCAGGTAGACCACCCCCGGGGCGGCTTCCGCCGGGGTGAGGCCGCGCTTGCTCCACCAGCCCCAGAACCAGCGCACCAGCGCCGGGTTGCTCTTGATACCCAGGTCCGTGTGGACCAGCCCCGGGTCCGCCGCGAAGACCTGGACGAGGCTGGCCGGGCCCAGCCTGCGCCGCAGCTCGGCCGTAAAATACACGTTGGCCAGCTTCGACTGCTTGTACGCCAGCCAGCCGTTATAACCGTGCTTAAGCTGCAGGTCGTTCCAGCGCAGGCGGGTGTGGTAATGCGCGCCTGAGCTGACCGTCACCACCCGTGCCCATGGGGCCGACGCCAGCAGGGGCAGCAGTTCGTGTGTGAGCAGAAATGACGCCAGGTGGTTGATCGCCCACTGTCTCTCGAACCCTTCCTGTGTCTGGCTGCGGTGCCAGGTGAATGTGCCGGCATCGTTGATCAGCCCGTCCAGGCAGACCAGGCTCTGGCTGGCGAGTTCCACCCGGATCCGCTCTGCCAGGTCCCTCACGTGGGATTGCAGGGCCAGGTCGGCCCGCATGTAGCGCACCTCCGCGAACGGGTGCGCCGACAGGATAAAATCCCGGGCAGCGTCGCAGCGCTCTACCGTGCGTCCCACGCCGATCACGAACGCCCCCATCCCGGCCAGTTGTTCCGCCACCGCCAGCCCGATCCCCGAAGTCGACCCGGTCACCACGAATGTCTTTTGCATAACCTGCTCCTACTTATCCAGCCGCGAACGCTGGGATCACCATGTTGTCAGTATAGCACACTCCCTCTTTCCATAATAACGTCACTCCTGCCTTGCTTCCATTTGTATATTGTAGTAATATACAATCGTGATCAACCTGGAAGACCTGGCCGGTTTCGATTGGGACGCTGGCAACCTCGAAAAGAACGAGCTCAAGCACGGCGTCTCGGCCGGCGAGTGCGAGGAAGTCTTCTTTAATCTGCCCTTGCTCCTGCGGGGCGACCCGGCCCACTCAAGGTCCGAACCACGCTGGTTCGTCCTCGGGAAGACCAGTGCAGGCAGGACCTTATTCATCGTGTTCACCCTCCGGCAGGACAAGATCCGCGTGATCTCGGCCCGGGACATGTCGGCAAAAGAGAGAAAACGATATGAGCAAGCGAATTCCTGAATTCAAGAACGAAGACGAGGAGCGCCAGTTCTGGGCGACCCACGACTCGGCCGATTACCTGGACTGGAGCCAGGCCGGTCGCGCCATTTTTCCCCAGCTGAAACCCACCACGCGGGCCATCTCCCTGCGCCTGCCCCAATCCATGCTGGACGAATTGCGCCAGATGGCCAACCAGCGCGACGTACCCTACCAGTCCCTGATCAAGGTCTTCCTGCGCGAACGCATGGACCAGGAACACCGGCCCGCTGGCAGTAGCCGAACGCCAGGCACCCTACCGCACCTCCCGCAAGAAATAACCGGCTTCGCCTGGTTTTATCATCCCCCGCCTGCCCTGGACGGACGGTCCGGTGGACGGGCGTGCCGCGCAGCCATCCCAGCCTCACTGCATCTCCTTACCCGGTTCATCCCCGCCAAGCAGGATGACCTTCCCCTCATTCCCATCCAGCCGGATCCGCTGGCCGTCCTTCAACCGCACCGTCGCCTGCCGGACACCCACCACGGCCGGGATGCCGTACTCCCGCGCCACCACCGAGCCGTGGGTCATCATCCCGCCCACTTCCATCACCAGCCCGCCGGCCGCCATGAACAGCGGCGTCCAGCCCGGGTCCGTTGCCGGACAGACCAGGATCTCTCCCGGAGCCAGGCGGGCGCCGCGCGGATCCAACACCACTCGCACCGTCCCCTCCACCACCCCCGCTGAGACCGGGCTGCCGGACAGGCTGTCGACCGCCTCGCCTGTCGCGGCCATCCCTTCGTAAAAGGTCCTGCCGTCGCTGACAAGCACGCGCGGCACCTGCCGTCGTCGCATTTCACGCTCGTACGCCTGCCGCCTCCCCGCGATGAGCCCCTGCCAGTCCTGGTTCTCGCGGCCGGCCAGCGCTTTCAGTTCACTCACGTGCAGGAAGAACAGGTCCTCGCGCCGGAGGATCGTCCCCGCGGCCGTGAATTCCTCCCCGATCCCGAGGAGCGTCTGGCGGACAATGCCCATGGCGCGGATGGCGTAGAATTTGGGACTCTCGCGGGCGCCCATCAACAGCCGCACCCGCCGGGCTGCCCCCCGCAGGAGCTTCTCCTTGATCCGCCCGCCGCGGGTACTCCGCACCACCGCGGCCATCTGTTCGATCGCCTGCTCTGCTGCCTGCCGGTTCCTTTCGAACACCCGCGTCGGGGCAGCCTCGGGCGGGATCTGGAGGTAACTCTGCAGGCTTTGCAGGAGCGGCGTGGGGTCCTCCTGCCAGCGCGGCCGCCCGAGGTCGAACTCGCCCGTCGCGCGCATGCCGTACCGCTCCAGGAAACTGCCCCAGGACGGACTGGGCCGTCGCCGGCAGCGTCCCTTCCCGGTAGCGGACTGCCAGCGCCGCCGCATCTGAGTGAGCGAAGGCTTCCGCCGCGGCCGTGTCCTCCTGGATGCGACCGGCCGCCTCCCACAGCGCCAGGTCCATCTCGGTGGTGACATTGCGCGGCAGCCCCCGGGTCACGTCCATGGCCGACAGCGCCGCACCGGGCTGCCCGGGCTCATGCGCAGGCAGCAGCCGTTCGATCAGGTTGAGCGCCGCCAGCGCGGGTGCAAAGAGGGGCATGAAGCGCGGCAGCAGGGTCGGCAGCGCTTCCGCCACGCCTCCCTGGCCCTCCATGTAGGCGGCGAAGTTCGCCAGCCGCTCGAAGCGGTCGGTTCCCCCGGGGATATGCACCGTCTGCAGGTAGGCCTCCAGCTGGGCGTCGAACCGGTCCCGCGCCTGTTCAGGCCGGATCACATTCCGCGGCAGCTCGGCCAGGGCCGGTTGCAGGAACCTCAGCAGGCGCAGCAGTGTCTTCAGTCGCAGCCGGCCCCGCCCCTCCCCCAGGCGCGGGTCCCGCCGTAGTTGCTCCAGGATCGAGGCCGTTCCCGGCTCGGCGATCCCCAAAAATCCTCCCAGCACCCGCTTCCCCAGCGGGTTGCGGATCATGTCGCTGATCCTGACCCAGATACGCCCGCCGGCCACCGACAATACCTCCTGTGCCTCATAGGTGACCTTCGCTCCGAGCTTTTCTCCCACCCCCAGCACCACCCGTTGGATCAACTCCTGCCCGAGCGGTGTCATCGGCCCGAGCACCCCCTGGAAGGCCCCGAACGAGAACCACACGATCAGCGGGTCGAACGAGACCCGCGGCAGGGGGAACAAAGACGTGATCGGCCGCGCCTGCAAGATGAAGAGTTCGCCGCCGGCAAAGGCCCATTCGATGTCCTGGGGCGTTCCGTACGCCTGCTGGATGGCATTGCCAGCCTCCGCCAGCTGCCGGACTTGTGCCTCCGACAGGGTCTGCCGGCCGGCCGCCTGCCTGGCTGACATTTTCCACCCCCCCGCCGGCCCGGGTGCGCGTCGCCGTCCCTTTGGCTCCCAGCGTGACGCTGCGGATCGCCCCGCTGAGACTGTCGACCACGTAGTGGTCCGGCTCCACCTGCCCCGAGACCAGCGCCTCCCCCAGCCCGAAGGTCGCGTCGATCACCATTTCGTTCAGCAGCCCGCTGAGGGGGTTGGCGGTGAACAGCACCCCCGCCACCTCGCTCGCCACCATCCGCTGCACCACCACCGCCAGGGCGGCCTGCTCGTGCGGGATGCCGTTGCGGATGCGGTAGCCGATGGCGCGGGCCGTCCACAGGCTGCTCCAGCAGTCGACCACGGCCTGCCTCAACTGCGCCGCGCCGGTCACGTTCAGGAACGTGTCCTGCTGGCCGGCAAAGGACAGGTCCGGCAGGTCCTCCGTGGTGGCCGAGGAACGCACCGCCACCCCGCCGTTGTGCGCGTCCAGCCGCCGGTATTCCGCCTCCATTGCCGCGGCCGTCTCTTCCGGCAATCTCCCCGCTGAAAAGGCTGCCCGGATCCGCGCCGAGGCCTGCTCCAGCAACTCGCCCATCGTCTGCAGACAGGCCTGCCACGCCCTCCCGGATCAACGCCTCCAGGTTGTTGGCGGCCACATAGCTGCGGTAAGCCGGCGTGGTCAGGATGAAGCCGGGCGGCACCGGTAGGCCCAGGCGGGCCAGGCGGCTGAGGCTGGCGCCTTTGCCGCCGGAATTATCGAGGCTTGCTTCAGGAGAAGTCGAGGGGGAGTATGTACATATACCTATTATCACATGAATAGTTTCTTTTCAACCGCAGGGAGAGAGCCGCTTGAGGCTTGATCCGGCCTGCCCCTGGCGGGTCGCGCCGCCCGGTTGTCCGCCAGGAGCGCGGCTTGGGATGACAGTTGACACCTCACACATAGAACGACACCCACATCCCGACACAGGCCAGCAGGCACAGCAGCATCGCCGCCGCCACGCCGCCGATCACCCACGCCCGCGCCCGGAAACGGTCCGGAAAGTGAAAGCGTGCCGGCAGGGCCTCGAACTCTTCCCGCTTCCCCGCCAGCCGCTCGGGCCGCTTCCAGATGATCCACAATAGATAAGGCAGGCCCAGCCCGACCACGCTGATGGCAAAAATGTTGCCAAAACTATTCACAAAGTCGTTGGCGGGCTGGCGGGTGGCCACCTCCAGCAGGTTGACCCGGTAGGTAGCCAGGCTGGCCACCAGCAGCCCCAGCCCGAGCAGGATCAGGATGCGCCCGTGACGGGGGATGAAGCGCCCGTCCGTGCGGGTGAATTTCGTCCCCACGCCGAGGACGTTGTAGGTCAGCATGACCACGAAGACGACCATCGACGGCAGCGCCCCCACGCTGCTGAGGGTCAATTCGAGGGGATTGGACAGGTCGCCCCGGCCGCCGAGGGCCAGGATCAGGCCCAGGGCGAAGATGGGAGCAGCCAGGCAGAGTGCCAGCAGTTGGGCGGCGCGGAAGCCGTCCCAGCGGTGAGTCAGGGCCAGCACTGCCGCCGCTGCGAGCAGGGGAAAGGAAAGCAGGATATCCAGCAGCATGGCCGCCGGCAGGAGCACCCTTTGCAAGGCTGAGCTCCGGCGTGCGAGCCGGCCACGGTCAACCGGGCCGCCACGGCCAGCCACAGCGGGATGGCCGCCAGGCGGGCCAGCAGGACAAAGACCGCCAGCCCGGTCAGGGCCTCCACCGGGAAGAGCCGGCGCAGGAAGCCGACCGCCCAATGGGCCAGGGTTACCGCCAGGTCCACGATGGATAACCCGAACAACAGCCACAGGGGATAGAGCAGCACATAGAACGGGTCCAGCACGACGCTTAAGATGGTGCCCAGCCCCGTGTGGGGGTCGCGCCCCAGCCAGAACAACGCCCCGGCCAGCAGGAGCAGCAGCGACCAGAACCCGAATTCGAGCAGGGGATACTTCCGCCAGAAAGCTTTTTTACGGGTGAAGACTTGCAGCCCGCCCACCGCCAGCACCATCGGGATCAGCAGGCAGGTCCACACCAGCACCAGCTTCCCGAAGGCCCCCAGGAAGAATAACTCGGCCCCAAAGAGCAGGCAGAGAGGGATGAAGACCAGCGGATGGCTGCCGCCGGCGCCGGTGAGCAGGTAAGCCCAGCTGATGAACAGGCCCGCCAGCGCCATGACCTGCACCGCCAGGGGCACCTGCACGGGCACGTCCAGGATGTTGAAAGTGACCGTACTCCAGTTCCCGCCCCAAACGGCGGCAATGACCATCAGCACCAGCATGAAGAAAATGCTCAGGTAGCCCAGCAGGCCCAGCGCCCGCATGGACAGGGGCAGATCCTTCAGCGGGATGAAGGCGTCCTGCAGGGGGGCCAGGTAGAGGAATTTCAGCAGGCGGGCGAGCAGCGAGCGGAGGGAGGTCATGGGAGTTTAAAGATTCACCACGTACACAAAGGTACACAAAAGAATGAAATGGAAGAGGCTGAACAAAACCTGGCTACCTGACACTTTCCAATACCATGCTGTTCAGTGCTCATAAAGAAGTTATCGACCCCATATTCGGGCGATTCAGCTTGTCTTTCAGCCCGCTTTAGCGGGCTTGGTAGTTCTGAGCTTGTTAGCTCTGAGCCGGGGGATTAATCCCCGGCGGGCCCGGCGGGCAGGGATGTCATACATTTTTATCCCTTCATGCCAAACTGTCAGTTGGCTAAAACAAAACTATTTAGATAATTATATAGTGAACAGGGATTGGGGATAGGGGAATTGTTTGCAAAATCGAGGCCAGGAACAATTCATTTTCCCTGCCTTTCTTCTTACAGGAAACGATCAATGCTGTCTGTGACTGGTGCTTTGTAGAGCTGCGTGCAGGGCGGTTTTTTCGTTCATACCTTCGTTCATAGCGGATGAATAAGATGAAAGAAACAATCCGATGAACAAAAGGAGTGAACGATGCTTGCAAAATTACGCCCTTATAAGCTGTTGCTGACGCACCCGGGGGTATTGACCGGCCTGAAGGTCCTTATCCTGCTGATCACCTTGATCATTGCATTATTCGTGAAAACCGGTGTCGTGTCGGCAGATCCAGGTTGGGGGGTGGTAGGTGGGTAAGTCATATGGAGGCAAATCGGTGGGCGAGTAGTTATCAGTTAAATGCTATCGCAACCCGCGCTCTTGTCGACGCTGACTTTAAACAAGCCATCCTGAATGGGCAGCGCCGTCAGCGGTTGCAGGAATTCGACCTACCCGAGGAAGTGGTGGATGCCATTATGGAAATTCAGGGGAATGACATCCACCAATTCATATTTCAATTGAACGGTCTTGCCGCCTCGAAAAAGATCCCAACCTTTCGCGATTCGACGAAAGCAGCACCGGTGCATAGGCATTGTGATCATGACTGAAAAACATTACGCCTCGCCGCACCTCCAGGAAATCGAACCGGCGGCCCTCACCGACCCCAGGATGGCGGAGGTGATCCAAAAGCTCCGGGAGCTGGCAAAGGCTGTGAGGGATGATCCTGAAGTGAAACGCTCTGGTATTTTTCAGAGACTGGCTTCCTCGTTGGCAGGTAAAAAATAGAAACGATTGATTGAATATCCTCGCCCGAAAAGGATTCACGCAGCAGGGCTCCCTGGCCGAAGATTGCCTATCCCCCGGCCATCCAACCCGTCCAGCCATGACAGGCATTCTAAAATTCAACCAGCCTCAGGAAGGGCATAGGGAATTGGATGGAATCAAAAAACTATAACGGGAACTACATATCCGCTCGAGAACTGTATGTTACTACTCCTGCAGAAGGGATTGCCATGGACGTTTTCAAAATTGGCGACCTTGTCCATCTTAAGTCCGGCGGTCCAAAGATGACGGTCAAATCTGTTGATTTGGAAAATGATAAAGTGTACTGTCAATGGTTTGTGGGCAACAATCTCCATCAGAAGCATTTCCCCGGCGAAACCCTTATGAGACTCCCGGATACCGGCTATTTTGTTTCGCCGGTTGGCGAATTCACTCTTGACAAAGACAGGCGCACGCTGGAGTATGAAGGCCGGGTAATTTATCTTACCCCTCATGAAACCTTGATCGTTGATCTCTTTCTTAGCCAGCCCGGCGTTGTCTTCTCTCATGGGGAAATCGTTTTGCTGGTGGCAAATAGGCAGATGACTGATAAGGATGCTGCTGAAATTTCCCGGCCCTTGATGTGGCGATTAATGACAAAGATGAGGTCTATGCCGGGCGCGGAGAATTGGATCCAATCCATCCGGGGCAGGGGCTATATATTTTCAAAGGAATGAAATGGGAAAAACCGCAAAATAAATAAGGGTCCGCTCCTTGCCTGATAGCCGGGATAGGCAATTGGATTATTTTCTTTCTTCCGTATGGTTTCAACCTGATATTTTTCCTTAAGACCGGGCGTTACATTTGGAAGGTCACCTGCCTGGTCTTTTTTCGCGCTGTTCGTTCCACCCCAAACTGATTCCTGCTCCGTGAAGTTGTTTAACTCCAGGAATGATTGTATACTATCCCCACTTTGTGTGATACCGAGCCTTTTTACGGCATGTTGAGGGCGGTAGCGCTGATGAATTCAGAAGATGAGTCCAACGGATAGAATGCCAACGTGTAGAGGTTAATCCGTGAGAATCGCCATCCCAACGATCCGTAAACCGCAACGGAAACCAAAGGCGGTTCGCAGACCCCGTCTCCTTGATTTAATCCACCAGAATATCCAACGTAAATTGACCTTTATTTGCGCGCCGGCCGGCTACGGAAAAACGACCTTGTTGGTTGATTTTACCGAGGACGCCGATGCCAGGGTGGCCTGGTGCCGCGTTGGGCCGGAAGACGCGAGCCTGGCGTACTTTTTCCAGCATTTGATCCTGTCCATGAGGCAGGCCTATCCACAATTTGGGGATGGGTTGGAGGCCATTTCCTTCCAGGGTAGCGCGGCTTCACCGCGGGCCCTGGCAATCGAACTGGTCAATGAAATCTCCGCCTCCATCGGTGATTTTACCCTGCTCGTTTTGGATGACTATCATGTGATCAGCGAGGAGCTTTCCGACGTCGCCTTTGTGGAGCAGTTCCTCGAACTCCTCCCCGACAACCTGCGGCTCGTGATCGCTTCACGTAGCATCTACGGAATCCCGACCGCCTCGCTTTATGTGAATGAAGAGCTGGCCGTCCTCGGTGCGGAGGATTTGCGCTTCCGGGTCGAGGAGGTCAAGGATCTTGCCCGCCGCCAGTTCCAACTCCACCTTACCGCTGAGCAGGCACAGGAAATCACCTCGCAGTCCGAAGGCTGGATCACCTCTATCTTGTTGGCCATGCGGGACTGGAAACCTTCTGTTGTCATTCCTAGGCTGGCAGGCGCAAAAGAGCAGGTCTATCAATACCTGGCGAAAGAAGTCTATACGCGCCTGGCAGCGCACACGAAGCGTTTCCTGCTGTACACGGCCCTCTGCGACCAGTTCAATGTTCCTTTGGCCAATCATGTCCTGGAAATCGATAACGCCCAGGGAACGGTCAAGGATCTGGAAGATGGTAATCTCTTCTTATTTTCCGTCAGGGATGGGAAAGAAACAAATTATCAATACCACCAGCTCTTTCGGGATTTTCTCGTGTCGCAGTTCGACGGGAAACCCGCCCTCGAGAAAGCCCATGTTCACAAACGCATCGCGGCTTGGTTTGAACAGCAAGACGACCCCATCTTATCCATCCGCCACTACCTGCTTGCAGGAGAGCGTGAACAAGCCGCCGGGATCATGGACAGCCATGCCCGCTCCCTTTACATCCGGGGGGAGGAGAGGGTGCTCGAGGAGTGGTTGCAGGCTCTTTCGAGTCCGCCCGACCTGAAACGGTTGGCGCCCGACCTGGTCCTCAACTGGGTCAAGGTGAAGGTCAACCAGGGAAAACTGGAGGGCTGCCTGGAGCTGCTGGACCTGGTGGAGCCGGTGTTCATCGCCCAGGCCAGGTTTGAGAATCTCGCCAATCTGATGGTCGTGCGCGGCATGATCCTGCGTTTTCAGGCTGATTTCGAAAAGGCCATTATTATCGCCAGGCGTACGCTGGCGTTGGTGGAAGAACACCACCTGGATAAATATTATGCATACCAGTCGGAGCGGCTGGAAGGTCTGGGGCTCTATCATACCGGGCATCAGGAACAGGCCTCGGCCGCCTTCAACAAAGCCCTGCTGGGATTTCGAGAGCTGCTTGCGCAACAACCCACAGACAGGTTGAAGCACGACCTGATCATGGTCCTGACGGATATCGGCATGATGTCCTTGATCATGGGGGACATTTTCAACGCGCAAGGGAGTTTCGAGGAAGCCTTATCGTTAAGCCTGACCCTGCGGGGGAACAAGGGCGACCTGGCCACCTGCGCCAATAACCGCGCCTACCTGTCGTTCCTGGTGGGAGATTTCCGCCAGGCCTGGCGATATTACGAGCAGGCCTTGATAGCCGCCGAGCAAGCCGATTGGACCCGCAGCATTGTCCAGGTGTTGAATGGCCAGGCGGAGCTGCTCACCATTTTCGATGAGTTTGAAAAAGCCGCCGCTGCCCTGCATCGGGCCGCCGAAGTGGCCCAGTCCGTTCCCGGCGGGCAGGTCTCGCCCGCCACCCACCTGGAAATGGCCGAATTGGAAAAACTGGCCGGCAATTACACTCAAGCCATGTACTATTTGCGCGCCGCCGCCCATGCCGGTAACATGGATCTCCAGGCTCCGGCATACCGGGTGCGCTTTGGCTCAGTCTATGTGAGCATGGAGCAGTGGCAGGTGGCCCGGGAGACGCTCGAACCGGCTGTGGAGGCTCTCGAAAAGGAAGCCGGGCCCAGTCAGTGGCTCTCCCAGGGTCTCTATTATTTGGCCGAATCGTGTTTTCGTCTCGGAGACAGGCCGGAGGCCTTGAGCCGCCTGAAAAAAGCGTTAAGTGAAGCCGCCCGCCTCGGCTATGACACCTTCCTGGTCGATATGGTCCATCGATCGCCGGGATTCCTGCAGGAGATGGAGAAGCATTGGAAGAACAAACACCTGCAAATGCTATTGGCCCGCGCAGGCGCAATCTCCCCGGGTTACAGCCAGCTTCTTCCGCCGGAGACCGGGCCGGAGGCGGAACTCCCGTATAACCTTCAGGTGACCGCCCTGGGGGATGGCGAGATCCGCCGGGATGCCGAGATCCTGCCTTTGGCCGGCTGGCAGTCGGCCCGTGCCCGGGCGCTCTTCTTTTTCATCCTGGATCAGCGGCGGGTGAAACGGGAGGATATCGCCGTCCAATTTTGGCCCGAGTTCAGCAATGCCAGGGTGAACAGCAATTTCCATGCCACCTTGTGGCGGGTGCGCAATGCCCTCGGGAAAAAGAATGTGATTGCCTTCGATGGCCAGTACTATTCGATCCAGGCACAGGCGCTTGTGTTTTACGATGTGCGCGAGTTTGAAGAGTTGATTTCTCGGTTGAGAAAATCGGATCTATCCGATGTCGAGCGTTGGTCCATTTTCAACCAGGCCGTGGATCTTTATGGCGGGGATTTTGTCCCGGAGTTGGACCTGCCCTGGAGTGATATGCGCCGGTTGGAGCTGCGGGAGAAATATATCTCCTTGCTGGAGCAATTCGCGTTGTTCGAGTTCGAAAAAAACCATCTGGCGGAAGCCAAACGGTTGTATGAAAAAGCCATCGGGATTGATCCGTACGAGGATTTGTTGCACCTGGGGCTGATGAAATGCCTGCTGCAGTTGAAAATGCCTTCTTCCGCCAAGATGCATTTTGAAAATTACCGCCTTTCCCTGCAAAAGGAACTGGGGAATGAGCCCGGACCGGAGCTGCAGGCATTTGCAGACAAAATATGAGTTTGCCGAAGGGCATGTCCTGCAGGGGGACCAGGGTGAGGAATTTCAGCAGGCGGGAGAGGAGGGAGCGAAGGGAGGACATTTTTTCACCACTAGGGCACGAAGTTTCACGAAGGAAGGAAATGGAAGAGAACTTCTTAAGTAATTATATAGTGAAGAGAGAATAGCGAGCAAAAAAGAGGTGCTAAGGAATGAGGAGATTGCTTCGGCAAAGAACGCCTCGCAACAACTGTGTTGAATGTCAAGGAGGAAGAGGTGTGTTTTTATATTGCCTGAACTCTCCAAGGCTGATTTGTACGCATCATGGCATTGAGGATCACGATCAATTTACGCATACACGCCGTCAGGGCCACTTTCTTCTGTTTCCCTTGATGGATCAGCCTTTCATAGAAATTTCGGATGACCGGATTGTGTTTTTTCGCCGATAGAGCCGCCATGTATAAAATACTCCTTACCTCGGCACGACCGCCATATACTCTGCGCTTGCCCTGCTTGCGGCCACTGTCCTTGTTGACCGGGGCTACTCCGACCAAGGCGGCCACCTGCTGGCGATCCAATTTCCCCAGCTCCGGCAGCATGGCCAGAAGAGTGCTGGAGGTGATCCGGCCCACGCCTGGGACACTTTGGAGAATGGCATCTTTCTCTTTCCACATGGGTGTGGTCTGGACGAAGTGGTGGATCTCTTCATCCAATTTGGATAGTTTCTCCTTTAGCCAGCGGATATGTTCTTCAATATCGTCCTTCAATGCAGGCCGGACAGTATGCAAACGGTTCTTTTCCACCGTCAGCATCTCCACGATCTGGTGTCGACGGGTCAACCAGCCGGTGAGTTGCTCTTCGGCTTCTGTTGGTAAAGTCCTGACTGGCGGGCGGACAGCCGCAGCAAAATGGGCCAGCAGTTTGGCGTCCAGCTTGTCCGTCTTGGCCAGGCGGCCCGTCGAGCGGGCAAAGGCCCGCACCCGCCGGGGATTGGTCACAACGACTGGCAATCCCGCCTGTGCCAGCCCCGCCACCAGCAGCATTTCGAAACCACCCGTGGCCTCCAACAAGACCAACGCAGGCGTCAACTGCTTCAACTTTTCAACCAGATCTACAATCCCCCGGTCATCATTTTTGGCTCGAAAGTACGTCTCTTGTTCGTGCACTGCAATATCGAGCCAGGCCTTCGAAACATCAATCCCTACAAAAATTCCCGCTTCGCTTGTCATGTGTGCTCCTTTTGCCCACGTTAGCGTGAATACGGCCTCTATGGACCTATCAACTGTTCGGGCTATAATGTGTTCGAGCACGGCGATCCTTGTTGCGAGACGGTCTCGAGCGACCTAATGACAATCGATCTGCCGTGCTCGCTTTAAGTATACTAATGACAGACAAGAGTATTCGTTTTCGTTCGAGGAACAAAGGAGGAACGAATATTTCACCAGGCGATCCACCGGGGCGATCCAGCGAGTTGCCCCTACGCAACCTCCCATGATGACATGACAGGTTTGGAGGAAGATGGAAAGAGCGGCTTTCATACCTTTTCCCATCTTTTGGCATAGAAAGCCATGGCGGAATCGATGGCTTCATCCACGATATTGCCGTGATTGAAAATGAGGCTGCGGGTGAGTTCGAGTTTTTCCACACAACAGACGGCGTAGGTGAGGACACGGACGGCCTTGAGCACCTCGGAGCGGGAGAGGCCGGAGCGAGGCGGCATGGAAGCGACGGTGCGCTTGATCAGGAGACGCATGAGGGCGATCTCTTCGTCGAGGTCGGGCTCCTGCATCCGGTCCAATTGGAGAACCTCAGCCGGGTCGAAGACGGAGGCGTAATAGCCATGTTTGAGGGCACTGCGATTGCCGGGCTGAGCGCCGGGGGAGAGGCCCCAGGAGCGGGCCAATCCGGCCTGGATCTCCTCATCGGTTAGACCAAGCTGCCTGGAAACCTCGATCAGCTCCGAATCTCCCGCGGTAAACATCCTCTTATTGGTGGCACAGAGACTGTTCAAGCGGGCGACCGCGACGGAAACCACCTGGAGAGTGGCAAGGTTTTCGGAGAAAGAGTCCGAGAGGGGTAAATCCGCCTGCAGGCTGGAGGTAAGGCGGGCAATGATGACCCTGAAAAGGTTAATGTCGCCCTGCAGACGACCCTGAACGAGGGCAGGCGGGGAATCATCGGCCTCAGAATAGACGTGTGAATAAAAGCCGTGCTTGCAGGCGTTGCGATTGCCTTTTTGACCGCCGCGTTGGCGGGGAGGAGGGGAGGGTTGATCCTGAGGAGGAATGGAAGGCTTGGTTTTGTTCATTGAAAATCAATCCTTAGATGGAGAAGAGGGAACGTTTCAGAGGTCCTGCGGGATACCATCGAGGCGATTGACCTCGTCGATGGCGTCCCATAATTCCTGCATAGGGTCGGTGCTCAGGGAGAGAGAGTGTCTTTTGAGGACCGCGTCCGAGGCGAGGGTGAGGGCGTGCATGGCGAGGCGGGAGAGGCGGAGCTTCTGGTCGATATAGGGAGTGGCATCGGCGGAGGCCAGGAGGAGGGCGGCGAGGAGGCGCAGGGCGGCAAGCTCGGGGAGGTTATCGTCGGGGGCCATTTTCGATATTTTGGCGCGCTCGGCGGGGGTAAAGCGGGCGGCGTAGGGGCTGCGTTTGAAGGCGGCGGCGGGGCTGGTCTTTCTGGTGGACACGGCAATCCTTTCGATGATGAGTGGGCTCCCGAGAGGGGGAGGTTGAAAGTAAGAATATTTGTTCTACTAATACTATTATAGGGAGTTTGGATTAGTGTTTCAAGAGGCCCTTAGCCGGCAAAAAGGAGGGTAAAGCGGAAAGTCTTACGGCATTGTAAATTCACGCCTCCAAATCGGTTGTACAATTAACTCAGTCAGTTAGGCGGAGGAGACGGTGAGGATTTGAAGGCAGCTTTAGAGCAGTTCGAGGGGATCGGGGCGGATCTGGGTAAAGGCGAAGAATAAGAATACTGGAGGCAACCAAGATGGCGCAACCACCAAATCCTAATTCGCATGGCCGTTTGACAGCTGAAACTGCCAAACATCTCCAGGATTTATTACGAGGCAAGGGGTATGAGGTGTTGTACGATCATGGGGACGCATCCAATAAAAATGTCGGGGCAATCGTATCCTGGTTCGATAACGGCAAGAAACCCGAACGGGAAACCGAACTGAGCCAAATCGATATCGCCATTACCGAGGCAAATTCCGACAAGACGATGGCTCTCATTGAGATCGAAGAAACAAGCGACCGGCCCAAGACCTTACTTGGAGATATATTTGGCACCCTGGCGGGCGACCATATCAATTTTCGAGACAGGCCTTTATCGGTCGGCGTCTGGACTACACTGATCATGGTCAGTTATAACAAAGCGCCAAATACTAGGCGCAACCAATATATTCTTGCCAGGGTACAGCGAGTCAAACCAGCTCTTGGTTCGAAAAATTCATCTATTGGGAAGGTCTTAATAAAGAATTTTTCAGATGAGGCCAAGTTATTCTCTCTAATTTTCTACGAACTGGATAAGTCATTCAAAGAATAATCGGTTGAAGCCTTTCAGATAAAGGGCACGATAGGATCTTCCCCATGAAATGGTCAGATTTCTTTTTGTTCTCCTGGTTCCTCTCCGATGAAGAGAATGAAAGAACTCCGGCGCGAGAACGAGGCCCTGCGGGAAGAACTGAGCCGGTATGAGCCGGAACCGGATTGGCCGGATGAAGACCACGATGAGCCGTATTACGACGAGGAATAAGCCCTACCGGCCTATCGGCCACCTCCCCATTTTCCGTGAAAATGGGGAGGACGACATAACCGGCCCATCGATCTCTCCGGATTCTCCCTCCCTATTTTCGAAGAAAATGGGGAGGGCAGGGGTAGGGCCAGAACTGCGATCGACCAAACCAGCCAACATCCACTCCGAAGACACCTCCCTCATGCGCCCTCACCGCACCACCCCCAAACTCCTCCAGCGAGCCGCCGAACAGCGCAAAGAACCTACTCCCACTGAGGCCAGGTTGTGGGCTTACTTGCGCGCCTTGCGTGAAGACGGCATTCACTTCCGACGCCAGCACGCCATCGGCTCTTACATCACCGACTTTTGCGCGCCTCGCCATAAGATCATCATCGAAGTGGATGGCAGCCAACACCTTGACCAACAGGAATACGATGCCGACCGGACTGCGTCCCTGGAAACCAGCGGCTACCGGGTCTTGAGGTTCTGGAACAACGATGTGATGAATGACATTGAGCAGGTCATAGCCCAGGTACTGCAAGCTCTCGAGAAGTCAAAACCCGCCGCCTGAAAGCCCTACCGGCCTAACGGCCACCTCCCCATTTTCTTAAGAACGAAAATGGGGAGGACGAAATATCCAGCCCCTCTACCTCTCCGGTTTTCAGCCTCCCTATTTTCTACCTCGCTGAATAACCCAGCGGGGCAGGCGAAAATGGGGAGGTCGAGGGGTAGACCAGAACTTCCCTTAGGGGCACGATTCATCGTGCCCCCTACTGCCCATGGAATTGATGATATGATGAACTGATCCCTGCAAGAAAAGGAGCCCGCCCATGAAACCCCTGCGTGACCCCGAAGGCGCCGAGCTGGAGCATTTCCAGGCGGCCTGCAATCTTGACGGAGCGAAGTTGCTGGAAATCGGCTGCGGGAACGGTGTCTTCACCTGGCAGTACGCCGGCCGGCCGGCCCTGCTGGTGGGCCTCGACCCCAATGCAGCCGACCTGCTGGAGGCCCGCAAGAAGGGACCAGCCTCGCCTGGGAAGGTGGTCTTCACCCGCGCCGTCGCCGAGGCGATGCCTTTTTCGGCGGGATTTTTTGACGTGGTCCTTTTTGCTTCTTCCTTCTGATGAATACCCCATGAGGGCATGGTCCATGCCCTTTCCGAAGCCCGCCGCCTGCTGGCTCCCGCGGGGACGCTGATCGACCTGCGTCCGCTCAGCCTGGATGTGCCCCTTGAGATCGTTTCCCCGCAGGGCAGCCAATCCGCCGGCCTGGTGGACCTGAGCCCCGATATCGACGACGATATCGCCGCAGACAATACCTTCAAGGCGGCCGTCGCCGGCGGGGCTCTGCAACAGGTCAGGCTGGAAACCTTCGACTTTGCCTATTATTGGAACACGGTCGAGGCGCTGAAAGCCGATTTCGAGGAGAAATGGAAGGGCGAAGCCATCCTGCGGGAGGCGGTCCTGCGGCAGGCCCGCCGCCTCTTCAAGGCCAATCGTCCGCATTCCCGCCTCAGGCTGGGCATCCGCATGCAGTTGGCCGCCTACCGGCAGCCGTAAAGTCTGTGCGTACGACATTGGGCCGGGCTATAATTAAGACAAAAACAAGGAGAGCGGGACATGAAGCTTAAACTGAGATTTTTCATCGTCGTGAACGTGCTCATCGGGGCCGTGGGGGTCATCTGCATCCTGGCCGGCCTGCTGGTGGGCGGCAAAGTGGCGCTGCCGCTGCTGGAAGCCGTCGGCACCGGCCTGCTGGCAGCCGCCGCCGTCAATATCCTTGACCGCACGCTCAGCCTCGAACCGCCGCCGGAGACGAAGCAGCGCGTGGAGGTGGTGGCCGAGTCGCGCGTGGACATCCCCGCCGAGATCGTGAAACTGAAGGACGAGGCCCGCAAGGTCGACCTCGTGGCCGTCAGCCTGAACCACTTCACCAAGGAGCTCGTCACCGATCGCAGCCGGACCATGATCACGCGGCTGTTGAAGTACAACCTGCAGCTGCGTATCTTCCTGGTCCATCCGGCCTCCAAATACCTGGAGCAGCGCGCCGTCGAAGACCACCTGGACCTGAAGCGGTTGGTGGAGGACCAGCAGGAGATCATCCGGCGCTGCGCCGAGTTTTTCGGTCAGCTGGAAGCCGAGTACGAGGCCCTCTGCAAAGCCGGCACGATCGACGAGCACCTGGTCGGCAGCCTGCAGATCTACCTGCTGGACTGCTGCCCCTATCTGACCATCTACCGGGTGGACGATGCCATCTACTGGGGCCTGTATACGGCCAACACCAACGGGGTGAATATGCCCCTCTTCAAAACCTCCATGAAAGACGACCCGCTCCTGTACAACCAACTGCGCGAGCACATCCATGCCTTCATGGGTCACGAGGACCGCTATCCCATGCTGGTGCACATGCCGGAGATGAAGAAGCCGGTCTTGAACAAAAAGGTCCTGCAGCAGGCGCTGGCGACAGATGGGGAGGCCGCCCCGGCGGCAGTGATGGCAGCCGCCAACCCGGGCTAGTCCGGCCTGGTTTGGAGAGGCAATGGTTGAGCCAGGAGGAACAAATGGATACAACCGGCAAAGAGCCTGCATTTCTCCATGACCGGAACTACCTCGACCTGTGCGCCTATTACCTCGACCATCCCATAGCCCTTTATACCGGCGCGGGCGTGTCCAAAACTCCCGGCGACAAGTTCGGGGTGGGGCTGTGGGATGAGCTGGTCAAAAGCATTCTGGTGTATGCGCCCGGCGATTCTGCCGCCGAAGCGGCCTTTGATAAAAAGAAGGCCCGCTGGAAGGATAAACCCTGGGAAATGGCGGAATGGGTGGCCGCCCAGATCGGCGTGGAAGCCTTCAAGCAGCGGGTGACCGCCCTGGTCCAGAAGAAAGATAATTTCCAGGAAAGATACAAGTTGCTTTCGGTGAAATTCCTGGAAAGCGCCATCACCTTAAATTCAGTGGCCGCCTTTTGCGGGGGGTTGGCCGGCGGGAAGATCGTCAAGTACGCCCAGGGCTGCCTGACAGCCGTCTATCTGCGCTCCATTAACCCGCGGGTGGAGGCGGTCGTCACAAGCAATTATGACCCCTTCCTGGAAGCCGCCTCCTCGACCCTGTTCCGGAAACCCCTGCTGAAACCCGTGGCCGCCCGCGGCTCCAGCGCCGGGGGCATGGCCGAGATCCCGGTTTTTCATATCCATGGGTATGTCCCCTTTCCGTACGAATTTCGAAAAAAAGAGGCGCCAATTCGGTCGCCTTTTGTGGACCCGGTCATCACCACCGGCGATTACAAAGCCGCCTGGAAAGCGGATGATGTTTATAACTTCACCATGGGGCCTCAGATCCATATCCTGCGCCATTACGCGGTCCTGTTCATCGGTTTTTCTTTCCGGGATCAATGGGTCAACCGCCTTCTGATGAAACTCAATGAAGAGCGCCGCGGACGCCCGGACCGCTTGTTCCATTATGCCGTCATGCACCGGGCAGAGATCGAGGCAAAAAGCCAGACCTCTTTCTTCTCTGACCTGGGGGTCAAGCCCATCCCGTGGGAGGCTCCCTCGCAAATAAAGGAGCTCCTCAACCATTTATACCGGCAGGCCCTGGTCCACGATCATCCCGGCGAGGCGAAAATCACCCTCCCGTTCTACCCGGGCAGGAGCAGCCGCCCGGAGGACCAACCGGTCCGTCTCACCCCCGCTGAATACTTTGAAGAGCTGTACCACTGCCGGCTGTCCATGGTCCGCCATGGCAAACCGGCAGCAGGGAGTGCTGCCGGCTAAGATTGAAGTGGATCAGTTGTACCGCAGGGATTTCCCCCTTATGGGAGGGTCAGCCAGGATTCGGCTGCGCCTGATATTCCAGCCAGACGTTCGCCGCTTCAGGGCTTGCCTGTCTTGGAAGCAGCGTAATGGCCTCGCTCGGGCAGGCCGTTCTGCATACGCCGCACCCGAAACAGCGGGTAGGATCGATGTAGACCTTGCCGAGCGCGGACGAGTAGAACTGCGACCCAAACTGGCATTGGCTCATGCAGGCCCTGCACCCGTTGCACAGGTCCCAATCCACCTGGCAGACGTATTCCGCCCGGAAGAAATGCGGCGCCCCGCGCATCTCGATGTAGCCTTTGTAAGCCCCGCAGTCACGGTCGCAGTTGCACAGGCCGATGACATAAGGGGTTACCCCTGTCCAGACACTGTGCATCAACCCTTCTTCGTCAAATTTATGGAACAGCCGCTTGGCCTCTTCCTTGTCGAGCACTTCCAGCGAAAAAGAAGCTTCGGGGTATTTGCCCAATATGCCCCATTTGTCCAGGCCGAAGCCGAAACAGTAGCGTTTATCCGTCTTCCCGGTCGTCTGGAAGCGGCATCCACAGGGCATTCTCGTGATCGAATCCGCCAGTTCGATCACCCTTTCAACATCCTCGATCGGGATCACCTGGCCAAAATGCTCGACCTTCCGGTATGCCACCACCTCCTCTTTGCCGGGTCGAGGCGCAGGTGTCTCGTTCGCCGGTGGTGCTTCTTGTTCCACAGGTTTGCCGGTGATGGCCGGCAGGATAAAGTACTTCCAGAAAAAGTTGTTCCATTCGTAACGGGTCGTGGCTCCAACGACATTCCGTTGGGCAGGAGACAATTCCGCGTGGAGCAATTCATCCGCGTAATTTTTCATCTGAAGGTACCATTTCTTGCCTTCGCCGTGCTCAGTACAGAACTCGCACATCTGGCTCTCCTTTCAACAGTAATCGACCGCAGCTTCGCCGCGCCGGTCACTAAAATCATTGTACAAATAAAGAATATGGATTTCAAGTGCTTTTGACATCCATTTCACGCTAATCGTACAGGCAATAGTTTTTTCCCTTAAACCTCGACGACCCAGCCATTTGCCGGGTCGTCAGGAGGGGAGAGATGAAACAAAGGAGAGGAGGAAGAGAAGAGAAGAGTTTGTTTTCACAGACTAGCCTCAAGATAGCATGCCTCTATGAACATCTCATGAACATCTTTTTGGGATTTTGTTCAGGTTTTTTGCCTTGAAATCAGCCTACATTCTCCATCCCCATGGTATCATCCCCCTTCAGGGACACCAAATAATATGAGCAAAAAACAAAAATTTCCTTCATTCGCCCTGGCGTTACTTTCACTGGCGCTTCTCCTCAACGCCTGCTCCCGGTCTTATTCAGCCTCTGCCCCGGTTATTTCCGGCGTCTCTGCAGCCTCCGCCGCCCCGGCTACCCCGCCGGCCTCGGGAACCGCCGCCTGCCCCCCCGGCGCGGCCGACGACCAGATCACCTCCGGCGGGCAGACCCGCACCTACCGCCTCTATGTACCCAGGTCCTACCAGCCCGGCACACCTGCGCCTTTGCTGCTAGGTTTCCACGGGGCCGGCTCCAGCGGGGCGCAGTTCGAATCCTACAGCGGTTTTGACGCCCTCTCGGAGCGCTTCGGCTTTATCGCCGTTTACCCGCTCGGTCTGGGCGACCTGTCCAACTGGGACACCATGCCCAACTCCACCGATGTGCCCTTCGTGCGCGACCTGATCGCCGACCTTGAAAGCCGCTGTTATATCGACCCCGCCCGCGTCTATGCCACCGGCCACTCCCGCGGCGGCGGCATGGTCAACCGCCTCGGCTGCGAACTCTCCGACTGGGTCGCCGCCATCGCCCCCGTCTCCGGTGATTACGAATTTTCGGAGACCTGCACTCCCACCCGCCCCGTGCCGGTGATGGCCTTCCACGGCACCGCCGACCCGGTCCTGCCTTATAACGGCTTCGGCATGCCCGGCCAGGTCCACGAGACCTACACCCGCATTGGCGTGCCCGTGCCCACCTGGGCCGCCGGCTGGGCCGGGCGGAACGGCTGCAGCAGCACCCCTGCGATGGTCTTCCAATTTGGCCCGGTCACCGGCCAGGGCTGGGGCAGCTGCAAGGCCGGCGCGGATGTGCTCCTCTATACGATCCAGGACGGCACGCACGACTGGCCCTCCGCCGTCGATGCCGCCCAACTCATCTGGGACTTTTTCTCCAGGCACCCTCTCCCCGCCGGGTAAAGATGCAACCGCCTCCCACGGACCGTATTTATCTACTGGACGACCATTGCTTCGAGACGGAGGCCCGCCTTCTCGCCATCAATGGGAATGCCATCGCCCTCGACCGGACCTGTTTTTATCCGGGCGGCGGCGGCCAGCCCCCCGATGCAGGCTGGCTCAAAGTACAGGCCGGGCCAACCCTGGAGATCACCGGCGTCAGCACGGACCCTGCGGGAGTCCTCTGGCACGTCAGCCCGGCCACACTTCCACCGTCCGCCCTCGGCCAGCCCGTCCGGGCCATCCTGAACAAAGACCGGCGCCTGGCGCTCATGCGCTACCATACTGTCCTGCACGTCTTGAATACCATTGCGCTGCGGAACTACGACGCCTGGATCACCGGCGTTCAGATCGGGGCCGACTATTCCCGCATCGACTTCAAGATCGAGGCCTTTTCTTCCGCTTTGTGCGCCGAACTGGAATCGAAGGTCAACGCCGTCCTGGCGGAGGCGCATCCCCTGAGATCCTATTATTTATCCATAGAAGAGTTCAATGCCCGCCCCGACTTGCTGCGGACCCTGGTGGCCAAACCGCCCGTATCAGAGGGCCGGGTGCGCGTGGTGGAAATCGAAGGCTTCGATGCCCAGGCTTGCGGCGGCACCCACGTCCGCACCACTGCCGAGGCCGGCGAGTTCTCCATCTATCGCACCGAAAACAAAGGCCGCTTGAACAAACGCCTCTACGTCCGCCTGGCTCCCTGATTTTCAACCTTAAGCCTTCTCCCCCTGGCCTTTGGCTTTCAACGTTTGACCTTCACCATCCCCTATAGCCTCTCGATGGTCACCTTCTCCGCTTCAATGACGAACTCCCAATGGCCCAGCTCCCCAAAATCATAAACCACCACCAGGCTGGCCGGTGTCCTATCCACCGCTTCAAGTTTGATGGCCCGTTTGGGCCCAAAAGTGATCAGTTTGTCGTCCCACTCTCCCTGCTCTTCCGGGTTGTAATCTGGCGGCGGCTGGTGCAATCGCTGGATGGCGGTCTCCTCCAACAGCAGGCGCAGGATGGCTTCGGGGGCGTCCATACTCCACAGCAGGCTGGCGGTCGCCTGTTCCTCCACAGCCGCATTGCGCTCCTCTTCTGACAGCTCCCACTGCACCGGTGACCAGATGGCCGGCAGGTCGTCCACATACAAAGTTTCGGGATCGATGATGGATGGCATATCTTCCTCTTACAGATATTGTAGTAACGACTTCAGTCGTTCTCTTGCAACTATCATGAAAAATCAGTGTCACTGCGAGGCGGCGTTTTTCCGCCGAAGCAGTCTCCCGGACAGCAATGATCCCTTTAAACGGCTGTCTCATCCGCCGGCTCGCCGGCCTCTGCAAGAGCTTCCCCTTCCGACCGGCTCTGGAACCAGCGCACGCTGTCCGCGATGGCCTGTCGCGCCGGCCGCGGGGAAAAGCCCAGCTCCCGGACGGCTTTGGCATGGCTGACCTCCGAGTTGCTGCAAACGGCCTCCAGCGAATACCTGGTGAAGAGTGGTTTCGCCCCGGTGAGTTTGCTGTAAAGCGGCATCAGGTCAGCGAAGAAGTATGCCAGAGCCAGCGGGACCCTGAAACTCACATGCCGGCGAAGCGACGCCTCCCATACCGTTTGCACCACTTCCTTCAGCGTCAGCCGCTCTCCCCCCAGGATATACGTTTCGCCGCGGCGGCCTTTGGCTGCGGACAGGATCAGCCCAGCGGCGACATCGCGCACGTCCACAAAATCGTAAGCGCCCTCCACGTAAAATTTGACCCCCGGCCGCAGGTAAAATTGAATGGCACGCCCGGCTTCCGAATCCTGGAAGTCGTACGGCCCTGTCACCGCCGTCGGGCAGACAATGACCGCATCCACTGTCTCCCTGGCCGCCTGCTGCACTGCCAGCGACGCCCTGGCTTTGGAGGCATCATAAGCTCCCAGGCATTGGTCGGCCTCAAAAGGCTGGGTCTCGTCAATGGGAGTCCCGCCGGCAGGTTTTTTCAAAGAATAGATGGAACTGGCATACACCAGCCGCCGCACCTGCGCCCGTCGGACTGCTTCGAGGACATTCAGCGTCCCCTGGTAATTGACCCGCTCTGTTTCCGGGTCGGGCCCGGAGGTCAGGCTGATCCTGGCAGCCAGGTGATAGACGATTTCCACCCCTTGCATGGCCGCTTCAAGAGAATCTGGCTGCAGGAGATCTCCCTGGACGATCTCCACATCCAGGCCTTCCAGGGCGAGCGGCTTCCTGCCGGCGCGCACCAGCGCCCGCACGCGTTCGCCGCGTGCGAGCAGCTCCCGCACCAGAACATTGCCAATGTGACCAGTCGCGCCGGTGACGAGGTTCAATCCAGGCTCCTAAAAAAAGGTTGGCGATATTCTAACACCTGCCATCGCCCTCCGATACTTAAGGAGGATGTCCTCCCGTCAAAGTTGAAAACCAGTCACCTGGCCAGGGCGATATTGTCCAACCGGCGGAGGGAGATGGAACCGCTGCGGCCTATATTTAAAATGTTGAACTTTCTTGATACAATCCCTCCAGTTTTACGCAAAAAGGGTTCCGTATGCGCCGCTTGACCCTTCCATTATCGCTCTTCCTGCTGCTGTCCGCCTGCGTCCGCGCGCCCACTGCTACGCCAGTCGTTCAGACGGCCATGCCTATCATGAGCCCGGCTGTTTCCACTGACCTGCCGCCGGAACCGGCCACTCCAGTGCCCACCTCCACCCCTCCCCCGGCACCAACCTCCACGCCCACTCCCTTCCCCGCCGGACCGTGGCAGTTTGTGGCCCTGCACAACCTGACCCATAACGTCATGGCTGCCGGCTTCCTCACCGCAGAATACGGCATCACCGTAGGCACCGCTCCCGGGGTTCCTTACTACACCACCGACGGTGGCCAGACCTGGATTGCCGGAACGATGCAGGCCGATTGCCGTTACGGCCTCGACATTATCGATACCAGGATGGCGTGGGCCAGCGGCGGCGCCATGAACGTGCGCCACACCACGGATGGCGGCAATCAGTGGCCGGCAGTGACCGATTATGGCCAGGGCACCACCCGGCCTTTCCATACCATCAGCTTTCTGGACGATAAGACGGGCTGGCAGGCCACTCTCTATATGTTTGGCTCCACCCGCGATGGCGGCGCCACCTGGACGGATGTTCCCCAGCCAGCCGGGTTGGACGACATCGCCTCCATTGACCTGATCGCTCCCGGGCAGGGTTTTCTGCTCGATTTTTCCGGCCGGCTCTATTCCACCGTGGATAACGGCGCTCATTGGACCAGCCTTTCCCGCCTGGACCTGGCCGGCCTGGTCATCCCCAAAGCCGCCTACCAGATGGCCGCCATGCGTTTCGCGGACACCCGGCACGGCCTGGTCGTGGTCAGCGAGGAGTATCAGAGCGGCAAAGTCAAAGCCTTCCATACTTCCGACGGCGGTCTCAGCTGGACCTCGGAACTGGTGCCCGTACTCTCCGGCCCCGTCTTCCTCTCCCGGAATGAGCCCCTGCTGACCGTCATCACCGGCGCGGATATTTTGACCCTCCTTCGTTACAACCCAAACCAATAGCGCTCGATTTTATGCTACAATCCTCTTGCATGAAATACCATTAGCCGCTTTATTTTTTGAAACAGGAGGATAAGGAATATGACGGGTTACGTTGGACCTATCGAAAAATTGACCGAGAAAAATGGCTATTTCCGCCAGGTGTTGTATACCGGCAAATACGCCCAGCTTGTCCTGATGTGCCTGCAGCCAGGCGAAGAGATTGGCAACGAGGTGCATCCAAAGGTCGACCAGTTCTTCCGCATCGAAAGCGGTTCTGCCAAGTTTATCTTCAACGGCAAGGAAGAACACGTCGCCAAAGCCGGCGATGCCGTCATCGTCCCGGCCGGCACATACCACAATGTCGTCAACGCGTTTAAGACCAAACAGCTGAAGCTATATACGCTTTACTCGCCCCCCAACCACCCGGATGGGACGATCCATAAGACCAAGGCCGAAGCAGAGGCCGCTGAAGCCAAGGCACATCATAAAACACAGCCGAAAAAATAAGGTCACGGGCAGTCATCAGATGACTGCCCGTGTTATTTTTATAGTCACCTATCCTGGTTTATGGCTGGGTTTGAAGCAAGCTCCCAATTTGTCCAGAACCTGGCATTTGGCTATGCCTCGATGGGCAAAGTGATGCGGAGGATCGTCCCTTTACCGACCTGGCTCTCGGCCGTGATCGTTCCCGCGTGGGCTTCCACCAGGTGCCTTGCGATCGGGAGGCCCAACCCAGTGCCGCTTGAATCCCTCGATTTGTAAAACCGGTTGAACACGTTGGGGAGGAGTTCCGGTGCAATGCCGGCTCCGTTATCTTCGACAGTCACCACGGCCAGTTTTTCATTACTGCCGCTGCTTATTTCATAGGCGATATGGATATACCCGCCTTGAACCGTATAGCGTAACGCATTGGCGATCAGGTTGGATAGGACCTGGCGGATGCGTTCGGGGTCGAGGTTCAGCAGGGGTGCTCCGCTCATTGCATGGATATCCATCGTCACACCGGCGGCATCCGCCTGGGTGCGGAAGGCAGAAACGGTTTCCCCGATCAGCACGGCCAGGTCAGTGGGCTCTTTCTTGAGCTGCAAGGCGCCGCTTTCAGCCAGCGCCAGTGTCCGCAGGTCATCCACCAGGCGCGATAGTATTTGAGTCTCTTCCAAAACCGATTTCAAGTGGGGTTCGTCAGCAGCATAAACACCGTCGATCATCCCTTCCAAATTACCCTGGATCACAGTGAGTGGCGTCCTCAGTTCGTGGGCGATGTCGGCCATCAAGCCTCGCCGTTGTGTCTCGGTCAACTGCAGGCGTTCGGCCATGCCGTTGAACGCCCGCACCAGTGAACGCATTTCGGAAGGACCGTGCTCCGGCACGCGGGGGGAATAATCACCTTCCGTAATACGTCCGGCCGCATCCACCAGGTCGCCGAGAGGGGCAGACATTCGCTGCAGGCTGCGCCCGGTCCAGGCCAGTGACCCAATGCCGAAAATAAAGAGAACGATCCCGCCGGGGATGGCCCATCCGAGCGAACGCGGCAGGTGAATATACCCCAGACCATTCGCGACCAGCACTACAATGATCGCCATGACGAATATCGCCAGCAGGTTCACCAGCACCAGCATGCACCCCATCCGCCTGAGGAAGCGGCCGCGCATTCCTCGCCAATGAGGCCGCACCGGCGGCCAGGATTCATTCGCCGGCCACCACTCCGGTCTGTGGCGGCGAAATTGGTGGTGCATCGAGGATGGATCTTTACTGTTCCACATATCTCATAGTTCGGTGAACTTGTAACCCACGCCGTAAACGGTCAAGATGTAATAAGGCTCAGCTGGTGTGAGTTCTATTTTGTGGCGGATGTTTTTAATATGAGCATCAATGGCACGCTCGTAGGATTCAAAGGCTATCCCATGAACGACATTGAGCAATTGGCTGCGTGTAAAAACCCGCCCCGGATGCCGTGCCAGCGCGGCCAGCAATTCGAACTCGGTCGGCGTCAGGGCCTCTATTTCACGATCGGCGGCCTTCACCTGCATACGCGGCACATCCAGGGTTAGATCGCCCGCGCGGATTGTTTCCGTGCTGGCCTCGCTGTAGCTTTCCATCCGCCGGAATACCACTCTGACACGCGCCACCAACTCCTTGGGGCTGAACGGCTTGGTAATGTAATCGTCCGCGCCCAGTTCCAGGCCGATCAATTTATCGGTCTCTTCCGAGCGGGCCGTCAGCATGAGGATGGGTATATTTGAGTCCCGACGCAGTGTGCGGGTAACATCCAGGCCGTCCATTTCCGGCAGACCCAGGTCGAGGATGACCATGTCGGGCTTTTCAAAACGGGCTTGCGAGAGCGCAGTCTTTCCATCAGGGGCTGCCAGGACGCGAAAACCGGCGCGTTCAAGATAATCACGCACCAATTGCACAATTTTCGGCTCATCGTCTACAACCAGGATCGTTTTCATGAAATAGCCAACCCGGATCCCCTTGCATGGGGATCCGGTTGAATTATACGACGGGTACGACAGGCTAATGCCTCATTATTTTTCTAGCTTTTGACCGATTTGTCTTCCGCTTCCCCGTGTGCCCGGCGATGCCACTCGTCGAAGAAGGGAGGCACATCCTTACCCTTTTCTGCATCATCCCCATGCCGCCAGCCCCAGGGACCTCGGTACATGTGATGGCGCCATCCCATCGGACCATGCCAGAACAAGGCACGCATGCTGCCAAAGGCGAGGAAGAGCAGGAAGAGCGGGATCAGGCAGCCCAGGAAACCGAAGCCATACCCAAATCCGAAGGGATGCGGCCAATATTGCATATAAGGCACGGGCACGGATCCACCTGCTTGTGAAGTGACATTTTGCGCCACTCCCTGCGCCATGCCGATGTTGTAGGCATAAAAACCTATCCCCAGTATGGCGGCGATAAGAACCAGCAACGCGATGATTCTCCAAAATATTCTCATTTTATTTCTCCTTTATACGTTGGTTGATTTCTCTTGAAATCTTACCGAGAGTATAGGCCACACTTGTGAAGTGAGTGTGAAGCCATCCCGGAGAAATAATGGAGAGAATTGAACCATAGTGCGCCTAACAATACCTCGCCCTGGGCAGCGAACGCAGTTTCGTTTGGGGTTCTTAGCGCCGGAACCAGCCCTTTGATCTCCCCCCTTCCATAAGCGATCCATTACCCACTATGGACAGCTTATCGTCACATAATAAACATTTTCCATCGTTGCAGGGCCTTGCACTTCCGCCAACCCCATCCCCGTAGTCTTTCTCATGAGCAAATACGCGGCTTTCATGCCATTGGGAACGTTGATGGTTACAGCTTTGGCCGGGTTGATCATGATCCAGCCGCCCGACAAAGATCTCCAATATTCCGCTTCCCCACCAAATAAGGCTTCAGCCTGGTCCTTCGTGGCAGGACACAAGATTATACTGCCCGGGGCAGAAGCAGGCAGCGTGGAATAGCGATGAACAACCGGGGTGGCCAGCTTTAAAACTTTCACAAGCCCCGGCAGATCGGTAGGAACTGCATTGGCCTGCAAGGTGGATGCAGAGGTGGAATCAGGATTGGAAACAGCCAGGACCTGATCGTTGGATTGCTTCGGGAACAAGAACCAGATCACCCCCATGACAACAAACAACAAAACAATGAGAACCATAGAAGTGATGAGCTTTTTTAGCTGCCGGCTCTGATCCTGGCGTTCCAATTTCCCGCAAATCTCCAGGGCGGATTTGAGTTGTTTCGGCGAGGAAATGGATTGTGTCAGGATCATCCGGATCTGTTTATATGGATTCCCCAACGCACGCAAATTCTTGATATAAACCTCGGGGTCCGGATGGTCAGGTTTTGATCGATTGTCTCGCCCGGAAATTGCAGTTGGATGAGTTTCCTTTTCCGGGCTGGGCTGCACCTCTTCCTGGATCTCACCTTTCAATGGACTTGCCGGAGGTTGAGCATGGCTTATTGAGAGGCCGGAGACTGGTGTAGATGTTTTACCGGCAGCCTGCTTTGCAAACAGCCTTAATTCATCCATCGTCAGCCATAAAATACCGGCAGCCTGGGCTTGCTCAAATAAGGGAACCGGCCAATGGGTGACATATAGATGATTCCCGCCCTTTTCCAATTCAAAACTGAGCCCGCAGGTCTGGCAATGCAACTGGTCTGGAATATCCGCCTGCCGGAGGATGGACATTCCATGAGTCGAACAGATCGGGCAATTAATTTTTTCGCCCCATTCGTGAGGGATGGTCAGGCGTGCATTGATCTCGCTCATATGTGATTTCAGTACCCCGGGCTGATCGGTTTGATAATATGAGTATATACGCACTTTTCCCGGCCCGCAATAACAATAACATTCCACTTCCGCGGTCATGGAGAAGGGATAATGCACTTATTCATTTAGTTGATGATTTAATTGGAGATCTCCCGGGATCCTGGCTTCCCCGATTACAGTAACCGGTGCTAAAAACTACGCCGCCCTGTTTGATTCAAATCGTTCGAGAATCGGATAGGAATTTGACCGGGACAAAGGCGCAGAAAATTCATTTCATCAGGAACAGCGGGACATATCAACGACCACCAGATGACAATCTTCGGTTGCCACCAAAGACAAGGCTCTTTCACCCCAGGTCTTGATCGCGTCTCCGGTTTTCAAGGGAACACCATTGATATTAAAAGAACCTTCCAGACAGGCCAGGTAGACCTGGCGGTTGGGCAACTGGTGGATCCCCATTTGCATCCTGGCTTCAACTTCAGAAATGAAAATGTTGGCGTCCTGGTTGATCCTGGTGACGTTTTTGATGGGTTGTCCGGAGGCGATATGCAATAGCCTGTTGAGGCGATCCCTCCGATTAAAGTGCATAAACCGATAAAACGGCGGCAGCAATTCCGTGTTTGGCTTGATCCAGATCTGTAGAAATCGAAGCGGTTTGTCAGTCGAATTATTTTTTTCGCTATGGGTGATCCCTGAACCGGCACAGGTGTACTGCATGTCCCCCCGCTCCAGGATAGTTTTGTTTCCCAGGCTGTCCTCGTGAACCATTTGTCCCTCAATACAATAAGAGATTATTTCCAGCTCTGCATGAGAATGTGTATCGAAACCAGTGCCTGGCAATAGCGCGAAATCATTGAATGCAATCAAATCCCCAAACTGTGTATTTTCCGGATCATTGTAATCGGCGAAAGAGAAATGAAAACGGCCTGTATGCCAACCATAATTGCCTAAAAATATCTGCTGAGAGGAAATTTTCGTAAACATATCCAGATCCTTATATACCACCGGCGTTATGGTACAGGCAAATAAGAGAAGACAGTACGATTGAAGAATGTGTCCATTCTCTTTCCCCTCGACAAATGGATGAAATAAAATCATAGCAGAGATTATAAGACATGTCAAGTCTTATTTGTCATAATTTGACAGACCAGGGAAAATATCAAGATTTTCGGGACAAGTTCACTTCACCACTTTCCGCCCGTAATAGAGATGCCCGCATAAGCGGCCTGAAAAATCAGCCACCTCGGGCAGATAGCCCCACTTTTCAAAACTGAATTTTTCCAATAATTTGATGCTCGCCAGGTTCCATTCAAGGACAATGGCCAAGAGAACTTGTTTGCCGGTTCGGCCGCAATCCGCCAGCGCATATTGCATGAGCGCTGAACCTATGCCATGATGGTGGCAGGCATAATCCACGTAATACGAGACTTCTGCCGTCCGTATCATGGCCGGTCGATCCCGGTATGGGCTGAGGGACAGAAAGCCGGCGACCTGTCCCCCGGCATCCTCGCAACTATAAAGAGGGTAATGATCGGCATCGTGCTGATCAAACCAATCACGGCGTGCTTCCACGGGGAAGGGAACCGTGTCTCCGGTCACATTCTGCGAAAGTATGGCTTGATTATAGATTTCGACAATTCGGGGAAGGTCAGCGGGGTTGGCGAGCCGGATCTTGTACATTTTATCCATGCCTGGAATAGGAGGCGTTTTTGGGATGATACTTCTCTTCGCCATCGACATAGTACGCCACCCATTCGCTCAATCTAATTCCCAGGCGAATACACAACTCTTTTTCTGCGTGAGTCTTTGGGATGCCCCGGCAGGGTCACCCCATAGTGCAAGGTATGCAGCGGGGCTACATAATCGGTGGCTCCAAATACCAGGAAACCGTAATTCATCAGGACGGTCAGTAATCCTGCACAAGTTAATTCGGCCCCGCCTCCCAGCCCGCCTTCGGAGGCAAATGCGCAACCGAATTTGCCATCGATTTTCCCCCAGGCCTCCCCAACAGCATCATCCCACCATTTTTTCATTCGCCACGGGATGGAGCCCAGTTGGGTTGGTGCGCCAACCGCCATTCCATCACACCAAAGCACATCCTCCAGCGTACATTCTGATATATTTTTCAGGCGGACTTCGATCCCAGGAATACGCGCGGCTCCTGCTGCAACAAGTTCAGCCATTTCCTTGGTGTGGCCGGTCTCAGAATAATATTGCACCAATACTTTACCCATTCGTAGACAGCTCCACGTTCGCAAGGATGACTTACTGGTAGGCAGGCCTTACTGCTTCTGGTTATCGAAATCTTCCGGCATCCAGCAGCACAACACCAGTTCGCGGGCGGCTTTGACCTCATCCATCCGCCCAAAGGGCGTCTTGTGTGGCGCGCCTGTGAGCAATTCAGGTTGAGTTTTTGCTTCTTCGGCGATCTTGAGCAGTGCATCTGCAAAAGCATCCAGGGCGGCCTTGTTTTCAGTTTCGGTCGGCTCGATCATCAGGGCTTCATGCACGATCAAGGGAAAATAATTGGTCGGCGGGTGAAAATCGTAGTCCATCAACCGCTTGGCGACATCCAATGCCCGTATCCCCGGTGCATCCATCCACTGCCCCTCTGCCACGAATTCATGCATGCAGGAGCGGTCAAACGGCACACGGTATACGCCGTCCAACCTGGCCCGGATGTAGTTGGCATTGAGGACGGCGTACTCGGCCACCTGGCGCAACCCTTCGGCTCCATGCATGGCAATATAGGTGTAAGCGCGTACGAACATCCCGAAATGGCCGTGGAAGGCCTTCATCCGGCCAATGCTCTTCGGCGGTGCCACGAAACCAAACAAGGGGGCGTGTTCTTCATCGCCTTTTTCCAAAATGCCGACAATGGGCGTGGGAAGGAAATCCGCCAGGCGGGCAGAGACACCCACCGGTCCCGATCCCGGCCCGCCGCCACCATGCGGGGTGGAGAAGGTCTTGTGCAGGTTGAAATGCATCAGGTCAAAGCCAATATCGCCGGGGCGCATTACACCCAGGAGCGCGTTCAGGTTGGCCCCGTCGCCATAGATCAATCCCCCGCAATCATGGATGATCTGGATAACTTCCAACAGGTGCTCGTCGAATAAGCCAAGGGTATTCGGATTGGTTAACATTAGCCCGACGACAGTCTCGTCGCAGGCAGCTTTCAAGGCGGCCAGATCCACATTACCGCGCGCGTCCGATGGGACCTGCACGATCTCCAGGCCGGTCATGGCCGAGGAAGCCGGGTTGGTCCCATGAGCCGAGTCGGGGATGAGCATCCTGACCCGCTTTGAATCGCCGCGTCCTTTATGGTAAGCACGCATGATCATCACCCCTGTTAATTCACCATGAGCGCCGGCGGCCGGCTGAAGCGTTACCGCGGGAAAACCAGAGAGTTCTTTCAGCCATTCCTGCAGGCCATACATTAAGGCCAGGTTACCCTGGACGGTCTCGACCGGCTGGAGCGGGTGTGTGTAAACAAATCCGGGCAGCCGGGCGGTATTTTCATTGATCTTGGGGTTGTACTTCATCGTACATGAGCCAAGAGGATAGAAACCACCATCAACGCCATAATTGTATTTTGAGAGGTGAACGAAGTGACGGACTACATCCGCTTCGGCAAGTTCCGGCAGCGGCAAGTTTTTCCTGAGCAGGGTTTCCGGCAGTTGCGCCACCGGCACATCCGGCACAGGAAAGGTCACGCCGGTTCGACCGGGGCTGGAGAGCTCGTAAATGGTAGGTTCCATCTTGAGCGAAGTCGAAGGGTCAGTCATGGCTCACCTCCTCCAGAACATCCGCCAATGCATCGATCTCATCCCTGGTGTTCATTTCAGTAACCGCCAGCAGCATGTGGTCACGCAACGCCGGATAATCCTGGCCCAGGTCATAGCCTCCCAGGAAACCGTGTTCGAGCAGATGTGCATTGATCTCCGCAACCGGCCTGGGGCAGCAGACCGAGAACTCATGGAAAAAAGGCGCATCGAAACAGAGTGAATATCCTTTAATCTGGCTGATCCGGCTGGCTGCATAATGGGCTTTGTGGTAGCACAGTTCGGCAACCTGACGGAAACCATTTTTCCCCAGCAGGGAAAGGTAAACTGCCGCGGCCAGGGTCAACAAGCCCTGGTTGGTGCAAATATTGGAGGTGGCACGCTCGCGTTTAATATGCTGTTCTCGGGCAGTCAGGGTAAGAACATAGGCGCGTTGACCGCGGTTATCAACCGTCTCGCCGACCAGGCGGCCGGCCATTTTATGCAAATACTGTTTGCGGGTGGCAAAATAGCCTAAATATGGACCACCAAATGAAAGGGGTATACCCAGCGGTTGGGCTTCACCCACCACGATATCCGCCCCCATCTCAGCGGGGGTCTTGAGCAAACCCAGGGCGGTCGGATTGGCAGCCACGCAGGCCAGAACACCCTTAGCATGAGCTGTTTCGATCAAACGGGTGAAATCGTAGATCCGTCCAAAGAAATCGGGATATTGCACGATGACGAGGGCAGTATTTTCATCGATCAGATTTTCAAGTTCAGCAGGACCCTTGTCGAGGCTAGCTTTTGGATCGTCCCCCGCAAGTTCCACATCCAGGTCCTGGATATAGGTGCGTAATGTTTCCCTGTATTGGGGATGGAGGGCGGGAGAAAGCACTACTTTCTTGCGTTTACCCCGGAATTGGGCATAGGCCATATTGACGGCTTCGGCCACTGCGGTGGCCCCATCGTAATGCGAGGCGTTGGCGACCTCCATCCCGGTCAACGCGGCGATGAGCGACTGGTATTCAAAGATGGCCTGCAAAGTCCCCTGTGAAATCTCAGGCTGGTAGGGCGTGTAAGCCGTATAGAATTCCCCCCGCTGCAGGATATGGTCCACCGCAGCCGGGATATAGTGGTGGTATGCGCCCGCGCCAAGGAATGAAACCAGTTCGGTACGGATATTTTCGTTGGCGAGAGACATTTCACCCAGCTCGGCGGCCGCCTCCATTTCCGTCAATGCGGAGGGCAGGTTCAGCTGTGGGAATCGAACTCTGGCAGGAACATCGTTAAATAAGTCTTCAAGACTTTTCACCCCAACCATCGCCATCATCTCATCCCGTTCTTTGGGGCTGTGAGGTATATAGGTCATCTAATTCTCCATATCAAACACACCGTAAAATATTTGTCCCCCGTCAAGGCCGGTAGAATCACAAGGTGCTTGACTACTCAACTAATGGCTTCTTCCTTCGCAATACT
Organism: uncultured Chloroflexia bacterium; assembly: GCA_963831885.1. Lineage (GTDB taxonomy): Bacteria > Chloroflexota > Anaerolineae > Anaerolineales > Villigracilaceae > UBA877. Next base: position 1,149,146 of record CAWHSJ010000012.1, read on the forward strand.
TTGCATAGGCGGCTGCATCCAGCAGACCGGTTGCCTCTCCAGCCTCTACTTTAGCCATCCATCCGGCCCCATAAGGGTCTTTGTTGAGGATTTCAGGGTTGTTGGACAATTCTTCATTGACATCGGCCACTTTACCGCCCACGGGCGAATAAGAATCCGCCGCAGCTTTGACGGACTCGACTGATGCAACCTGCTTGCCGGCTTCGATGGATTCGCCTTTATTGACAACGATCTCCACAAAGACAATATCGGAAAGCTGGCTCTGGGCAAAGTCGGTCAAGCCGATCTTGCCGGAGGCCGGGTCGAACCATTCATCGGTCTTGCTGTATTTAAGGTTGGTCGGAATATTCATCTTTTCATCTCCAATGGCATTAAATTTGGCATTAAAGAAAAAGGCGCATGAAATCTCCATGCGCCTCTGTAATAGACCTGAGAGATTCACCTGAGCCGAACCCAGATCCAAGATCGGTTTCAGCCGAGGATTGCACCGTCGGTGTCCCTTCGCGGGGACTTTCCAGAGTAGATAGGAACAGGGTCCTTTTGCCTGAGAGTTTCATCCGGACTTGCCGGTCCTGGATTTGCACCTTCGGCTCCCCTCGTCTTCCTGGGGGTCTCTTCCCTGCCGCTATTTGTATTTGATTGTGGGTTGGATTGTAAGAGCAAGGCCTGCAGAAGTCAAGTGCATTGGCCCTGTTCAGACAAGGTGTTAAAAAAAACCGGCGTCAGACGACGCCGGTTGTATTGGAAGAATAGAGACTAGCGACCGGTCAAAGTGCCGCGGACCCAATCTCCTACCAGCCAGTACTTGAAATCCTGGCCCTGGTTCACCTGCACCGCCCCGACGATCCCATAGATGACCGCTCCGATTGGCAGCAGCCCGAAGACAAGTGTCGCCGCCAGTGCTACCGGAATTAAGATTATGCCGATCAGGACAGCTGAGAGGATCCCTACGATGGCCCACATTCCACCGATCAAAAGGCCTCCGCCATACCACCAGATCAATTGAAAGATCATGGATTGTAAAGCATGATAAGCGACCTTGCGCGACCGGTCCTTATAGATAAGATAAATGATCAATGCCCCAATTGGGCCGGCGAAGCCGGTGATGAGATTGAGCAAAACGCTCAAATGGGCCAGCATACTCCAGGTGCGTTCTTCGCTTGCTGAAAGCTGCATAGGTAAAACCTGCGGCCTCTCGGGAGTGGGTAGTTGATTATCGATAGTCATGGTTTTTCTCCTTCGTAAATAATGTCAATTGTGAATTGCTAACCATATAACGTAATTGCCGTCAAAACGTTGCAACCTAAATCCGGAAACTCGCCAAATTCACAGTCCTGCTAAAACAAGTGTCGTTTTTAAACCCGACTATTGAGCCTGGCAAAATAAGCTTTCACGTTGCTATCAGCATAGAAGGCCAAAGCCAGAACACCAACGATCGCAGAAATAACATTTCCAGCTAACAACGCGATAATCTCAAGGATTGCAATCGATTGCGACGGCTTGACCGGCTGAGGCGGATCGGCCAGCAGCTTGACCGAATAAACGATCTCAAAAATTCCCAAAATTGCCGGGAGGATGGTCACCGGTGCACAAATAATGCCGATAAAGAAAGTACCCAGGACAATCGCACCTGTGACGATCAGTCCGTACAGGATATTTAATATTCCGTTTACCATTGTCATGACGGCAATTGTTTGAACCAGTCCCGGTTTCATCAATGGAGTACGAGATAATTGTGTCGGAATCGATGGCACTGCAGGAATGGGAGGCACCGGCGCGGGGATAGGAACCGAAGCCACAGGTTTAACCGGTGGCGTGGGCGGTACCGGTGCAGGTGGTGGAACTGGGGGTACGGCTTCAACAGCGTCAACTGGTGCAGGGGCGATAATGACAGGCTCTTCCACAGTTCTTTCTACTGGAACGGCTGTCTCCGCAGTCGGCGCGATCGTTTCAACCGGTTCGACAATTTGAGCCGCTTTCTTAGGGGTGGCTTTCCTGGTAACGGGCTTCTTGGGAGCAGATTTTTTGGGGGCCGCCTTTTGGCGCCCGGATTTTTGCGGATCACTCGTTTTGGGGGTAATTGGTTTGGCTGGCATTTTTTCTCCTGGTTTGATTCCCTTGAACATGGACAGATTTATTATATATACGAATCGTCCTTCTGAAAGGTGCCAAACTGTAGTTTAAAGGCAAGAAGCCCACCATCTGGCGGGCTCCTCACAAAATACCAGTTAATTTATGCTACCCAGTGCTGGTCGCGCAGGAACTTCGTGACGACCGGTACCTCAAAATATTTACCCTGGTAAGCAAGGACTGCCGGCCAGATCAAAAGAAGGAATACGACCGGAGCGCAAACCGCCCCGATGCCCAGGGTTACTACAGAAAGGATGATAGTGACCACCCAGGCGACCAGATTAAGAGCAAGCGATTGAACAGCATGGAACTTAATAAATGGCCGGTCCTTCTTTCCTTCAACAAATAGCATGATAAGGGCAATGATAAAAATTGGATAGCCTAAGGCGGCCCAAAGTTTATCATCACTGGTGATACTGGAATCTGTTGTCTGATTCATGTGCACCTCCGAGGTCTGGTTGGATGAATAAATTCTAAATTATTTTACATCTAAAATGGACAAAAAGCAACCAAATTGTATGTTCTTTTCTTTATACACAAAAACCCATCAGGTTGTATGCTAAAATCACACGTATGGTTTCTCCTGTAAATGTGGTCTTTATGGGATCTCCGGACTTTGCCATCCCGGCATTGGAGGCGCTGGTTTCTTCCGGCGGAGATGCGCATTACGGATATAAAGTCGTTGGCGTGGTAACCCAGCCGGACCGTCCCGCCGGACGCGGCCGGACCCTGGTCCCGCCAGCGGTTAAATCGGCCGCGCTCCGCCTCGGCTTACCCCTGCTCCAGCCCGAAAAATTGCGCGCCCCTGAAGCCATGGAACAACTGCAGGCCTGGTCGCCTGATCTGATCGTTGTGGCCGCATACGGCCAGATCCTCCGCCCGGAGGTTCTGGACCTGCCTGAATTCGGCTGCATCAACGTCCATGGATCAATCCTACCTCGCTGGCGTGGAGCCACACCAATTCAAGCTTCCATACTGGCAGGAGATCAGGAGGCCGGTATCACCGTCATGAAGATGGACCCCGGCATCGATACCGGCCCGATCCTCAGCCAGCGAACTATCCTAATTTCTTCCGATGAGACCAGCGGGACACTCTTTGTCAAACTCGCCCCCCTCGGAGCAGAGCTGCTGATGGACACCCTTCCAAAATACCTTTCCGGTGAGATCAAGCCCAGACCGCAACCTGAAGAAGGCGCCACTTATACAAAAATGCTCAAAAAGGAAAACGGCCGGCTGGATTTTACCCAACCGGCAATCGAATTGGAACGGCGTGTACGTGCATTCAACCCCTGGCCCGGTGCATATTTCGAATTTAACGGTAATCCACTTAAAGTCGAACGGACCTCCATAGCGCCAGGAGACTTTGAACCGGGAAAACACGTTCTCTATCAAGGCAATCCTGCCATCGCTACATCTGAAGGGCTGCTGGTTCTGGAGGAGGTCCGTCCTGCGGGGAAAAAATCCATGCAGGGTAAAGCTTTCCTGGCAGGGGCGCGGGATTGGACGAATACCATTTAACCCGGCTCTTTTTACCAGTATTGGCAAGGGACAGGTCAGGCCTGTTGGGATATTAGATGCTCCGAAAGTTGTGTTTTCCATTTATCTGCTCATCAGCGATCAGGAGATCCGATGCCAAAATACGTCGCGGCTATTGACCAGGGAACCACCAGCACGCGCTGCATCCTTTTCGATCACGGCGGAAACATCATCTCTGCAGACCAGAAAGAACATCATCAGCTCTATCCTCAGCCCGGATGGGTGGAACATGATGCCCTTGAAATCTGGGAAAATACCCAGCATGTAGTGAGAGGCGCGCTGGACAAATTTGGGGCGGGGGTGGCAGATATTGCGGCAATCGGCATCACCAACCAGCGCGAGACCACCCTGGTGTGGGAGCGCCAGACCGGCCGCCCGGTCTTCAACGCCATTGTCTGGCAGGATACGCGTACAGACGCGATCTGCAATGAGCTGGCTCAATCTGGCGGTCAGGACCGCTTGCGGGCTAAAACCGGTTTGCCGTTGGCAACCTATTTCTCAGGGCCAAAGATAAAATGGCTCCTGGATAATGTCCCCGGCTTGCGCGCCCGCGCCATGGCAGGCGATTTACTTTTCGGGAATATGGATACATGGATCATCTGGAACATGACGGGCGTACATGTTACCGATGTGACCAACGCTTCCCGCACGCTGCTCATGAATTTAAAAACCCTGGATTGGGATGATGAGATCCTGCAACTCCTGGATATTCCACGTTCGATACTGCCCGGGATCCGTTCATCTTCTGAAGTCTATGGGACCGTCCATGGCGCGCTGGGAGGTATCCCGCTGGCCGGCGACCTGGGCGATCAGCAGGCGGCCTTGTTCGGCCAAGCCTGTTATATGCCCGGCGAAGCCAAGAATACCTACGGCACGGGCTGTTTCATGCTGCTCAATACCGGTGAAAAACCGATCCTTTCCAAAAATGGACTGCTTACCACCCTTGGCTATAAGATCGGGGACCAGCCGGCCATCTATGCCCTGGAAGGTTCGATCGCCATCACGGGAGCCCTGGTCCAGTGGCTGCGTGACAACCTGGGGCTGATCGAAAAATCCGCCGACGTGGAAAAACTGGCCCGGTCTGTGGAAGACAACGGCGGCATTTTCTTCGTCCCGGCGTTCTCCGGGTTGTTTGCCCCATACTGGCGCTCCGATGCGCGCGGCGCCATCGTTGGGATGACCCGTTACATCAATAAAGGGCATATCGCCCGGGCTGTCCTGGAGGCCACGGCCTTCCAGACCCGGGAAGTACTGGATGCAATGGAAAAGGATTCAGGTGTCCGCTTGACGGCGCTCAAAGTGGATGGCGGCATGGTGTATAACGAAATGCTCATGCAGTTCCAGGCGGACCTGCTGGATGTGCCTGTCATCCGGCCAAAGGTGGCCGAAACGACTGCGCTGGGCGCGGCCTACGCAGCCGGGCTGGCGGTCGGATTCTGGAAAGATTACAGCGAATTGAAGGCAAATTGGGGCAAAGATAAGGAATGGAAACCTTCCATGCCGGCTGAAAAGCGTGAAAGCCTGTACTCCGGCTGGAAGAAAGCCGTCACCCGTACCTTTGATTGGGTCGAGTAAAGAGAGAATCCACAAAGAACACGAAGGAACAAGAATTATCTGGAAAATCTTATGGAGTTAATTTTCAAGGATGAGGTTTTAGCGATCATGGGTGCGGCGATGGACGTTCACCGCGAACTCGGCTCCGGTTTTCTGGAATTTGTCTATCAGGAAGCCTTGGAGATGGAATTGGCTCGCCGAGAAATCCCATTTGAATCCCAGAAATCCATCAAGATCATTTATAAGGGGAAAATGCTTGAAAAAGAATTCGTCTCTGACTTGATTTGTTATTAAAATATTATCGTCGAGTTGAAGGCGTAAGATAGTTTGTCTGGAAGAGAAGAGGCGCAAATCCTCAACTACTTGAAAGCAACCGGGATGAAATTGGGACTTATTATTAATTTCGGCAGCCATCCCAAGCTTGAATGGAAACGTCTAGTTCTTTGATTATTCGTGATTTTGTGTTTTTCGTGTTCTTCGTGGAGAAATAAACTATGAAGCGGCAAGACCTCCTCACCTCCCTCATGTCCACCACCCCCACTGTGCTCATCGTCGGCGGGGGGATAAACGGCGCGGGCACCTTCCGCGACCTCACCCTGCAAGGGGTGGATACCCTGCTGATTGACCGGTCTGATTTCTGCTCCGGCGCCTCGGCGGCCTCTTCCCGCATGGCGCACGGCGGTATCCGTTATCTAGAGAATGGTGAGTTCCGCCTGGTGCGGGAAGCCGTGCAGGAACGCAACCGGATGATCCGGAATGCCCCCAGCCTGGTCAAACCACTTCCCACGACCATTCCCATCTTCAAAACCTTCTCGGGCCTGCTCAACGCTCCGCTCAAATTCATCGGCTGGCTGGAAAAGCCTTCCGAACGCGGCGCGCTGGTGATCAAGGTCGGCCTCATCTTCTATGACGCCTTTACCGGGCGGCAGCGCTCGGTCCCAAAACACGTTTTCGACAACCGGACAAGCTCGCTGAAAAAATACCCGCGTCTCAACCCGCATGTTCGCTACACTGCCACTTATTACGATGGCCTGATCCTCTCTCCCGAGCGATTGACCCTCCAATTGTTGCTGGACGCGGAAGCTGAAGGACCTCACGCGCGCGCACTCAACTATGTGAGCTTCGTTGGCATGGATGGAAATAGGGTGACTCTGCGGGACGAAGTAGGCGGTCAGACCGTTAACTTGCAGCCGAAACTGATCATCAATGCTGCCGGCCCATGGATCGACGGCACCAACCGGACCCTGGGACTGTCCACCCATTACATTGGCCCGACCAAAGGATCGCACCTGGTCCTCGACAATCCCGAACTGCGCCAGGCCATCGGTGATCACGAATTCTTTTTCGAGAATAAGGATGGCCGCATTGTCCTCATCTTCCCCTTGTTCGACAAAGTGATGATCGGCACCTCCGATATCCCCATCGAAGACCCGGATTCCGTTCACTGTACCGAAGAAGAAGTGGGTTACTTCATAGAAATGGTGGGACGCGTCTTTCCGGACATCAAAGTGAGCCGCGAGCAAATCGTGTATCGTTTCTCCGGTGTCCGGCCCATGGCCTTTACCCAGGCCCGCAATGCCGGCCAGATCACACGCAACCACCATATTCAGGAAGACAGGTCCGGTGAAATCCCGGTCTACTCCCTCGTAGGCGGCAAATGGACCTCCTTCCGGGCGTTCTCCGAACAGGTGACGGATAAAGCGCTTGCATTCCTTGGGATGCCTCGCAAAACAGAAACGACTAATTTGCCCATTGGCAAAGGGGAAGCCGCGGCGGCGCTCAAACAGACCCCGGCCTATACCGGCGCAGAGATCGCCGTGATGGCGGAACACGAAAAGATTGTCCACCTGGATGACCTGCTCCTGCGGCGCACCTTGCTGGCATACCTGGGCCAGTTGAACCTCCCCCTGGTGGAACAATTGGCCGATTGGCTCGGCCAGTCGCTTGGCTGGACGGAGGCTCAGAAAAAAGTCGAAATGGAGCGGGCCATCAAAATCCTGGCAGATGACCATGGCGTCCACCTGTAATCCACGGGGTCGGAGCAAATTAGATCCTCGCCAGTAAAGAAGATCCTTGATGGAAAAGACCCTGCGGAAACTGCAAGATCTCCCCTGGCTGCCGATAGCCCTGACCTTTTTGGGAGGGGCGATCTATATTTTTCAAGCCTGGTCTTACGCATACATCCAGACATCCTTTGTGGATGAAGGCGGATATTTATACATCGGCTCTCTTTATGCTCGCGGCATTTTACAGCCGTTCCAAAGCTACACCATCCCCGCCTGGTATGCGCCTCTCTCTTATCTGATTCCCGGCCAAGTCGAAAAATGGGCTGGAACCGGCCTGCTGACCGGGCGATTCCTTTCGATCTTTTTCAGCCTCCTGATGCTGGTGGCTTTATGGTGGACTGCCCGCAGGTTTGGCGGAAACTGGGGCGGCGCTCTGGTCGTTTGTGCCATCGCCTTAACTCCCATCTCCATCCAGATTTACAGCCTGGCTATTTCACAAGCCCTGGCAGCCTGTATGCTGGCAGGATCATTATTTTTCATCCTGGGAGAAAAACGCTCTCTCTGGCAGATAGCCCTTGGATCCCTACTGGCCGGTTTGATGGTCATGACCCGCCACAACCTTGTCCTCACCCTGCCGCTGCTGGTCCTCTACGTTTTCTGGCAGCACGGCCGGAAAGCCGGTTGGTGGGCGATGGCCGCCTGTCTCGCGCCCCTCCTGGTCCTTCATGTTGTTTACTGGCCCAATATCCTGCAACTGTGGACCATATGGCTGCCTTCCAGGCTGACGCCGTTCCTGGATGCCTTCCGCTTTCCCGCCGCCGGCCTGACACCGGGAGATACGACCGGCATCTCACCTTCCCTGCTGGCTTTTGTGCAAGGCTTCCGCTTTCAATATATCCCCTTGTTGGGGTTTATTGCCTGTCTATTCCTGTGGCCTCGCCAGGGTGAATGGAGAAGCAAGAGTCAGCAACGGGCAGCTATTTTTATGGCCGTCCTTTTCGCGGTCCAAACCCTCCTGCATTTGTGGGCCACGCTGGTCTCCAGCGATCAGGCGCAGACATGCAGGTTCTGTTTCACGCCTTACCTGACATTCTTCGATATTACCGCCTTGCTGCTGGCCGTAATTACCTTTCCCTCCTGGAAAAAGAAGGTTTCGAAAACAGCTCAAGCTGGAATCATCGTCTTTACCATTTTCCTTTCTCTCGGGCTGGGATATGGAGTGTTCGACCGCTTTGGCCCCTGGCTGCTCGGTGTCAAATTTCCAGGCTTCACCCGTGGGCTGGACCCGCGCCATTGGGTCCCCTTTATCACCCTGTGGGATATCCTGGCGAACAAGTTCCATCTGGATTATTGGACGAGCCGGTTATATGTGCCCATCCTGGCTGGATTGATTCTCGGAATTATTCTATTGGTCCTGGCAAAAGTGGGATTTAATGCCTGGCAGAAAAAGAAACTTGCTGCAAGCCATTCCTTCGGAACCTTTTTTTTGATCGCCATGCTGGCATTGGGAGTCTGGCTTTCGCCCCTCATGGGCGGGTCCTACCGCCAGGATGGACTCTGCCATGCCGATATCCCCGCGACATATGCTCAAATTGGCAAAACCCTGGCAGAATATATCCCCCCCGGCAGCCAGGTCTATTGGGAAGCCAGAACCGCCGTCCCCTTGTTGTACACCGGCGGGATTTCCATTTATCTGCCGCAGGTGTATGCATCCTTTAGTTACCGCATCAACGGCGACCCGGCACAGCTGGAAAAGTACGGGCTTTGGAATGATGAACTGGCCCGGCGATGGCGGACGGAGGCCGATTTTATCGTGATGGAGGCAAACCGGGACCAGGTTTACCGCCCGGGAGGGGATTTCGACGGGACGCAATACCAGGTTTATCAAACCATCTCGGCAAACCCCTGCAACCCTGCCTCGTATTTGTTGATCTACAAAAAGAAACCTTGAAAGAAGCCAGCCAAACTCTTGGCGACAACGTCCCCCTCCGCCTGCCAGCAGGACGGGTAAGCACCTGACTTTGGGACACACCTCGGGCAACTCTCCCTTCGACCTTGACCGAGGTGGCTTACGTGTTTATTATTGAACGGAAGCTTGGGAAATCATGTGACCTACAAAATCCTGGTAATTCAACCATGGAAGGCCCGGTGATGCGCGCATGAATTGTTCAGTAGTCGTCCCTGTCTATAACAGCGCCGAGACTCTTTCCGAACTGGTCGACCGCCTGCAAAAAGTGCTGGCAGGCCTGGCCGGAGAGTATGAAGTCATCCTGGTGAACGATGACAGTCGTGACACAAGCTGGGAGAAGATCGTCTCTCTCGCAAAAATAAATCCCAGGTTGATCGGGATCAACCTGGCCCGCAATTACGGCCAGCACAGCGCCCTCCTTTGCGGCATCCGGGAGGCTCACTTCGAGTACATCATCACGATAGACGATGACCTGCAGAACCCGCCGGAGGAGATCCCGCACCTTCTGGCCAAACTGGACGAAGGCTACGACATGGTTTATGGGACTCCGGATAAGGAACAGCATGGTCTATGGCGCAACCTGGCTTCCCAAATGACAAAACTGGCTTTGCAAAATGCCATCGGTGTTGAAACCGCCCGCAGGGTCAGCGCCTTCCGGGCCTTCCGTACACAAATCCGGGAGGCATTCGCCGGTTACCATGGTTCATCCGTCAATATTGATGTCCTCCTGACCTGGGGGACCAGAAGGTTTACTGCCATCTCCGTCAGGCATGACGAACGCCGCGCGGGAATTTCAAATTACACTTTCTCCAAACTTGTGCTGCACGGGCTGAACATGTTGACAGGTTTTACGACCCTGCCCCTGCAAATAGCCAGTCTGGTCGGCTTTACCTTCATGTTCTTTGGCATGGGCGTATTGGCCTATGTAATCGGTCGTTACCTGATCCTGGGATATAGCGTTTCAGGTTTTCCATTCCTGGCCTCCACCATCGCCATTTTCTCCGGGGCACAGCTATTCGCCCTCGGCATCATCGGGGAATACCTGGCGCGCATGTACTTCAATGTCATGGCCCGGCCTCCTTTTTCAATCCGTTCACAAGTGGCCCATGGCAAAGACTCCTGAAATTTGCTCCATCCTGGAGTGGGATAGTAATTTCTTCGGTTTCAAGATTGCCCGGGTCAATGGAAACCGGCTCGAGGTCAACACCACCTCACGGATCCTGGATTGGTGTCGCGAAAAAGGTGTGCGATGCCTGTATTTTTTAGCGGATAACGACCATCCCGGGACCACCCGACTGGCCGAAAAGAACGGTTTTCATCTCACCGATATGCGGGTCACTTTTGAACGCTCTTTGGCCGGGTTGGGAAGTGGCAATCCACTGGGCGAAGCCACTCGACCGGCTCTTCCGCAAGATATTCCTGCCTTGCGCAAGATCGCAGCCTCGTCGTATCACGACTCGCGTTTCTATTTCGATGGCCGTTTTTCCCGGGCAGCCTGTGACCATTTGTACGAAACGTGGATCGAGAATAGTATGGCCGGCTATGCCCAGGCAGTCCTGGTGGCGGGTTTGCCTGGCCGGCCGGAAGGATTTATCACCTGCCACACGAAGCCGGAGGAACACAAAGGCCAGATTGGGTTGGTCGGAGTGGACGAAGCTGCCCGTGGTCACGGGACGGGACGCACACTGGTGCTGGAATCGCTCCACTGGTTTACCGGACAAGGCCTGGAAAGGGTCCAGGTCGTTACGCAAGGGCGCAATATTGCCGCCCAGCGACTTTATGAGAAGTGCGGTTTTCTTACCGTGGAAATCAAGAACTGGTATCACCTTTGGTTCGGAGAAGAATGAATATCCCGTTCAATCGTCCCAGCATGGTCGGCAACGAAATGGAATATATCGGACAGGCTATTGATGCCGGGCACATCTCCGGGGACGGCATTTTCACGAAAAAATGCAGCCAACTCCTCGAGCAGGCGCTCGGGGTTCCAAAGGTCCTCCTGACCACTTCCTGCACCCATGCCCTGGAAATGTTCGCCCTTCTTTTGAACATCGGGCCCGGGGATGAGGTGCTTATCCCCTCTTTCACATTCGTCTCGACCGTCAATGCTTTCGTCTTGCGGGACGCCAGACCGGTTTTTGTGGATATCCGCTCGGATACGCTGAACCTGGATGAATCCCTTCTGGAAGCGAAAATCACTCCCCGGACCAAAGCCATCGTCCCGGTCCATTACGCCGGTGTTGGCTGTGAAATGGAGACCATCCTGGAGGTGGCTCGCCGTCACAACCTGGCAATGGTGGAAGACAATGCCCATGGACTGTTCGGCAGGTACAAGGGGAAATACCTGGGGACATTTGGAGCCATGGCGGCGCAATCCTTCCACGAGACCAAGAATTTCTCTTGCGGGGAAGGAGGCGCGCTGCTTATCAACGACCCTTCCCTGATTGAAAAAGCCGAGATCATCCGTGAAAAAGGCACCAACCGCAGCCGTTTCTTTCGCGGCCAGGTCGACAAGTACACCTGGGTGGATGTGGGCTCCAGTTATCTGCCAGCGGATATCCTGGCAGCTTACCTGTTCGCCCAGCTGGAAAATCGTGATAAAGTCCAATCCCAGAGGAAAAAGATATGGGAACGCTATTACCATGACCTGGGCCATTGGGCTGCGAATCACGATATTCGCCTGCCTTATATCCCTGCAGAATGCGACCAGCCGTATCATATGTTTTACCTGCTTATGCCCAACCTGGACCGGCGCCAGGGTCTGATCGCTCATTTGCGCCAACGCGGGATCCTGAGCGTTTTCCACTACCTGCCTTTGCATCTTTCCGAAATGGGCCAGCGCCTGGGCGGCCGGTCCGGTGACTGTCCCGTCACCGAAGACGTGAGCGACCGTTTGGTGCGCCTGCCTTTCTATTACTCCTTGTCCGCTGAGGATCAAGAGCGGGTGATCGAGGCCATCCTGGAATACGATTTCTGAGAACCCCGCCATCCTGCGACAACGGGGTCCGCTCTTGATGGTAAAATACTTGCCCATGTCTGAATCATTGATTTATTACGTCACATTTCTTCGTCACGGGGAATCAGTCGGTAATGCCGAGGATCGTTTCCAGGGTCATGCCGATTTTCCGCTGACAGAGAAAGGCCTGGCTCAAGCCCGGGCGCTCGCCCGCCGCTGGCAGGAAGAGGGGGTCACCTTTGACCGCTGCATCGCCAGCCCACTCTTGCGCGCCCGCCAGACCGCGGAAATTGTTGCCGAGGCACTGTCCATCCCCTTGGAATTCGACGAAGGGTGGATGGAGATCAACAATGGCCTCATCGCCGGCCTGACACCCGAACAAGCCCTCCAGGTGGTGCCGCCTCCGGCTTTCAGCACGCCTTACACTCATTACGGCAGGACCGGTGAGAGCCGCTGGGAAGTCTTCCTGCGGGCAGGCCGGGATATCCAGTGTATCCTGGATCGAGTTCCGGGACGTTACCTGGTGGTGGCTCACGGCGGTATCCTGAATATGGCTTTATATGCCATCCTGGGTATCCCTTTGCAGGCGAATTCCGGCGGACCGCGCTTTTTCTTCGACAATACCTCCTACACGTCATTTTCTTATGAACCGGAACGACACAGCTGGCGTATGCTGGCATTCGGAGAGCGCCAGCATTGGAAGGAAGATGAAAGCAAAACCGATGAAATCTGACATACAACTCGTTTCTCCGCGCGACACGGTGGAAGTGCATTTACCGGATGGGCGTGTCCTGGCAGGCCCGCGCGGCGCGCCTGTAGGAAGATTCCTAAAAGAAAATGGTAAATCCGGCAGCGCACCCCTCGTAGCCGCCATCGTTAATACCGATTTGCGTGAGTTGACCTACCCGGTCAAGATGGATATCGATCTGGCTCCGGTGACGATGGCCGATGCCGATGGGGCGCGCATTTACCGACGTTCGCTGACATTCCTTCTGAGCGCGGCCTTCTCCGAATTGTTTCCGAAAATCCACCTCACCATCGACCATTCGGTCTCCTCGGGCGGCTATTTTTGCCAGGTGACCGACCGGTCGCCGTTGAGCGAGGCCGAATTGACCGCCATCACTAAACGCATGCGCGATTGGGTGGCACGGGATGAATCCTTCTGCCGCGAGGAAGTTTCGTTGGCAGAAGCGATGGCTTATTTCGAGAGCAAAGGCTATCACGATAAGGTTCAGCTCCTGCAGCACCGTCAAAAGGATTACGTAACCCTTTACCAGTTGGATGATTATCGTGATTATCACCAGGGCTATATGGTGCCTTCCACGGGCTACCTCAAATGGTTCGACCTGATCATGGCCGGAGATGGATTCATCCTGCGTTTCCCTCAGCGCCGCTCCCCCACCGAACTATCGCCCATGCCGGAATATCCGAAACTGCTGGCGGCTTTCCGCCAGTATGGAACATGGTTGAAAAGGCTGGGCATCGATTCGGTCGGCGCACTGAACGACGCCATCCAGGCCGGGCGAAGCCGGGAAGTCATCCTGGTGTCGGAAGCCCTGCACGAGCAGAATATCGCCGAAATTGCCCGCCAGATCGCCTGGCGGAACGGGCAGGCCCGGGTGGTGCTTATCGCCGGGCCGTCCTCTTCGGGGAAGACCACTTTTTCACGACGGCTGGCCGTCCAACTGCTCGCCCTGGGCCTGTCTCCATTTGCGCTCGAACTGGATAACTTTTTCGTGGACCGCGATCTGACTCCGAAAGGGGAAGACGGCCAATTTGACTTTGAAGCTCTGGAAGCGCTCGACCTGAAGCTTTTGGGAGACAATTTAAGCCGCCTGATCGCCGGGGAACCCGTCCAATTACCCAAATACAATTTCAAGGACGGCAGGCGTGAAATCGGTGAAACCATCCAATTAAGCGCAGAACACATCGTCATCCTGGAAGGCATCCACGGATTGGATCCACGCCTAGTGCCCGAAGAGGTGGCCAAACACGCCTACCGGGTGTACGTCTCGGCTTTGACCCAGCTCAACCTGGACCGTCATAACCGGGTCTCCACCACCGATACCCGCCTGATCCGCCGCATTGTCCGGGATACGCGCGAACGCGGCTACACGGCCGTTCAAACCATCAGCCGGTGGGAATCGGTGCGGCGGGGGGAGAAAAAATATATCTTCCCCTACCAGGAAAACGCCGATGCCATGTTCAATTCCGCACTGTCTTATGAGCTTTCGGCGTTGCACCCGCAGGCGGAACCGATCCTGCGCCAGGTACCCCACGGTGTGCCGGAATACATCGAAGCCAAGCGCTTGCTGGCTTTCCTGGAATGGTTCCTGCCGGTGGAAATAGATCTCATCCCTGATAATTCCATCCTGAGGGAATTTTTGGGCGGATCGATCTTGAAAGATTTCACCATCTGGAAGGCATAATTCGTCGGGCCTGCCCTGACGATCCTGGTCAGGGTTGCCCAGCATAAATATTAATCCCATGAACATCTTCGAAGTCCTTTTAATTTCCCTGAGCATGGCCATGGATGCATTCGCCGTGTGCCTGGGGGCGGGGACCCAGGACGAGGTTGCCGGTCCGCGGCCGACCTTTCGGCTGGCATTCCATTTCGGGCTGTTCCAGTTCATCATGCCGGTGCTGGGCTGGTTCGCCGGCCTGAACATCGTGCGGTATATTGCCGCTTTTGACCACTGGGTGGCGTTTGGCTTGCTGGCTTTCGTGGGGGTGCGGATGGTGCGCTCGGGTTTCAACCCCGATGGAGAAACCGCCAAAGCCAACCCCTCCCGCGGCTGGACCCTGGTGCTGCTCTCGATCGCCGTCAGCATCGACGCCCTGGCGGTGGGATTCAGCCTGGCTTTGGTGGGCGTGACCATCTGGTACCCGGCTGTGGTCATCGGTATCATCACGGGGCTACTTTCCTGGCTGGGGCTGCGGCTGGGGAACAAGCTGGGGGAGAAGTTCGGCAAGCGTATGGAGATCGCCGGGGGGATCGTGTTAATCCTGATCGGGGTCAGGATCGTGGTGATGCATGTGTTGGGATTGTGAGATGATTTCACCTGAAGAATTCCCTTTTAATCCAAGATCCATTCTCCATAAACCTGATTATTGGAAGATAGTAAAAAAGGCTTGCTTTCAGGATGCGCTTTCCTTATACTATCTTTAATTGTTAGTAAAAAACGAATAGGAAACAAACTGAAGAATACGCTCAGGCATTTGAGTTCTTTCGCAGCGCCGGTGGTGGTGTGCCTGCTGCTGCCCTACCTGATCTTGCGGTTGGAGCAGGGGTTGGCTGTCCCAAAATTGACCAATTCGAGCAACCTATTCATCCCTGGTCTGGTCATTTGCCTGGCCGGGATGGCCATGTTCATCACCTGCGTACGCATGTTCATCCTGATCGGCCAGGGCACCATCATGCCGTGGGACCCGACCCAAAAGCTGATCACAGTCAGCCTGTACGGCCGCGTGAGAAATCCGATGATCCTGAGCGTGATCATCATCGTGGCGGGCGAGGCGACCTTTTTCGCCTCGGTGGGAATTGCACTGCTGGCGATATTTTTCTTCGTCATGAACACGATTTACTTCATCTTCTCTGAAGAACCAGGGCTGGAAAAGCGTTTTGGAACCGAGTACATTGAGTATAAAAAGAATGTCCCCAGGTGGATCCCCCGCTTGAAACCCTGGAGGCCTGAATAATGCTGTTGAGGTCGGCATGAGTATTGAGTCTTTTTCCATCCACATCCCGCAGGATGAGCTGGACGATCTCCGGGCCAGGCTTGAACGGACGCGCTGG
Organism: uncultured Chloroflexia bacterium; assembly: GCA_963831885.1. GTDB lineage: Bacteria > Chloroflexota > Anaerolineae > Anaerolineales > Villigracilaceae > UBA877. The sequence goes on from CAWHSJ010000012.1 coordinate 1,165,090, forward strand.
CCGGAGGAAGTCAGGGGAGCTGGCTGGAGTTATGGCGTTCCCCTGGCTTATTTGCAGAAAGTGGTGGAGTATTGGTCATCCGGATTCGATTGGCGGGCGCAAGAAAATTGGATCAACTCATTTCCTAATTTTCGGATTGAGATCGACGGATTGGGCCTCCACTTTATCCACCAACGCGGGAAAGGGCCTCAGCCTTTGCCGCTTATATTGACTCACGGCTGGCCGAGTACCTTCTTTGAGATGCTGAAACTGATCCCCTGGCTGACCGATCCGGAAGGTCATGGAGGCGATCCGGCCGACGCCTTCGATGTAGTCGTTCCCTCTGTGCCCGGTTTTGGTTTCTCCGACCGGCCGCTTGACCCCGGTATGTCCCGCTCAAAAGTGGCTACCCTGTGGGTCAGGCTGATGGAAGGATTGGGTTATCGGAGTTTTGGCGCTCATGCTAACGACATCGGTGCGGTGATCTCCAGCTATATCGCCCACGAAACTCCGGAAAGGCTGATCGGATTTCATACCTTAATGCCCACTTATCCTTCGCCGTCTTTTGGAAGAGATGATCCACCCATGTCGGAGGCAGAACAGCGTTTTGCCGAATTCGCGAAAAAATGGGACCGCGACGAAGGTGGATATAACCTCATCCAGGAGACCCGCCCCCAAACGCTGGCATACGCCCTGAACGACTCCCCCGCAGGCCTGGCGGCGTGGATATTGGAGAAATGGCGCTCCTGGGGAGCGTTGAACGGTGACATCGAAAAAAGTTTCACCAAAGACGAATTGCTGACCAATGCAAGCATCTACTGGCTGACACAGACGGCCAACAGTTCGGCGCGTTCTTACTTTGAACGCGCCCATGATCCTCACGCTCTTGGAAAAAGCGCCCGCATCACTGTCCCAACCGGGGTGGCCCTTACCCTGGAACCGGTCCAGCGGGCGCCGCGTGAGTGGGTCGAACGCGTGTATACCGATATCCGGCGCTGGACGGAATTTGACCGCGGCGGGCATTTCCTGGCCCTGGAAGATCCTGAGCTATTGGCCGGCGACATCCGGGAATTCTTTCGGCCGCTCAGGCAGAAGCAGTAGGAATTCTCATTTCAACTGTGCGGACAAAAAATTCCGGACTTCAAAAGTGCGAAGGCGAAAAAACACCTGTTTGCCCTTTAAAAATGTGTGATAATGGAAAGAGTCTTGATTGCCATTCGTTTAATAACATCTCCTAAAAAGCAGCGTTGAACTCATAAGGTCATAGGATGAGCCAGCCTTTCACCATCATTAACAGCGTCGCACCCATCCGCATCTGTGACAACGGTGGTTGGACGGACACCTGGTTCGCTGGCCATGGACAGATCTTCAACATCGGTGTCTACCCCTACGCCGAGGTCCAGATTGCCGTTCATCCCAATGGGAAACGGGAGAGCTGCATCACGATCAACGCGGAAAACTACGGTGAACGTTACGTGGTCGCCCCCGAAAAACATTGGGACAAGCACCCCCTGCTCGAGGCCGCCATCGAGTATATGCGCGTCCCGGCCGGGCTCGACCTGGAGGTGACCATCTATTCGGAAGCCCCGGGAGGTGCCTCCACCGGCACCAGCGCGGCGGTTACCGTGGCGTTGATCGGCGCACTGGACCGGCTCAGCCCGGGACAAATGACTCCCCATGAAGTTGCCATCGCAGCCCACCAGGTCGAGACGGATATGCTGGGCCAGCAAAGCGGCATCCAGGACCAGTTGTGTTCGGCTTATGGGGGCATCAATTACATCGAGATGTTCGAGTATCCCCATGCGTCGGTCTCGCCCATCCAGGTCCCCAATACCACCTGGTGGGAGTTGGAAAGGCGCCTGGCGCTGGTCTACCTGGGGAAATCGCACTTCAGCTCAGATGTGCACGAGATGGTCATCCGCACCCTGGAAAACGCCGGGCCGGATTGCCAGCAACTCAATGACCTGCGTCAAACGGCCGGGAGGTCACGGGACGCGCTCTACTCAAGTGATTTTGCCGCCCTGGGCGCAGCCATGATCGAAAATACCGAAGCTCAAGGCCGGCTGCACCCGGCCCTGATCAGCGCGGAGGCGAAGCAGGTCATCGAGATCGCCAGGGCTCACGGCGCGGCCGGCTGGAAAGTGAACGGAGCGGGAGGCGAGGGCGGCTCGGTGACCATCCTGTCCGGCGGGATCGCCCAGGTCAAAAGGGCCATGTTGCGCACGCTCGAGCAGGAAAACCCGCTTTTCAAGAATATTCCCATCTATCTCAGCCGGTACGGCTTGCGAGTGTGGGAACAATGAAATGGGTAGGCAAAAAATAGAGGAACGACTGAAGTCGTTACTACAATTTCAAGCGGTATGGTCGTGGAAGTGTGGGAACAAAGGTGGAGATGCCTTATAATGTAGTTGGGAATGCAAAATAATGGAATTAAAATGGTGGTGATTCCAGGCCGTTTAAGTAAGGCAAGTTCTTTTTTGCAGGAGCGCTAAGGTGCTGTCCTTCTATAAGTCCGAATTTCGTAAAGAGTTGGAAGAGGAAGTGAACGGCAACATCCTGCCTTTCTGGATGTCCCAGACGGTGGACAAGGTCAATGGTGGTTTTTATGGGGCCTTGACCAACGACCTGAAGATCCACAACGAGGTGCCGCGAACTGCGATCCTGTGCGCGCGCATCTTGTGGACGTACGCCAGTGCTTTCCGCAGGGTCGGTGATAAAGATTACTTATCCATAGCCACGTGGGCCTATGATTATCTACGGCGCATCTTTTGGGACTCGGAATACGGAGGCGTTTTCTGGACGGTCGATTACCAGGGCAGGCCGGCCTTTGACCGCAAGCATCACTATGCTCAGGCCTTCGCGATTTTCGGACTGTCAGAATATTACCGGGTGACCAATGAGCCCCAGAGTCTCTTACTCGCCCAGGAATTGTTCCACCTGCTGGAAAAATATGCTTTTGACCCGGAAAATGGGGGATACATCGAAGGCAGGAGTCGAAAATGGGAATCACTGGAGGATATGCGCTTGAGCGAGCGTGACCTGAACTGCCGCAAATCCATGAACACCCTCTTGCACATCCTGGAAGCTTACACCAACCTGCTGCGGGTATGGGATGATGTTCAGCTGAAAGCGCAGCATAAAGCTTTGATCCTGACTTTCCTGGAGCATATTGTCAACGGCTCAACCGGCCACCTCAAACTCTTTTTCGACGACCAGTGGAACTCGCTCCTGGATAACATGTCCTACGGCCATGATATCGAGGCGAGCTGGCTGCTGGTGGAGGCAGCCGGGATGCACGACGACCCGGTCCTGCTAAAGCGGGTGCGGGATACTGCGGTCAAGATCGCCAAAGCGGTATATATGGACGGAGTGCAGGAAGACGGCAGTCTCCCATATGAGGCCGGCCCGAAAGGCCTGGTGGACCCGGGCAAATCCTGGTGGGTGCAGGCCGAAGCCATGGTGGGATTCTACAACGCTTTCCAGATCTCCGGTCAGGAAGCCTTTGCCAATGCGGCTCATCACAGCTGGGAATATATTCAGAACAAATTGATCGACCGGAATTATGGGGATTGGCTGAAGCGCATCAACCCGGACGGGACGACGGAAGCAGGAGACTTTAAGGCCGGCCCGTGGGAATGCCCTTACCATCACAGCCGGGCTTGCTTTGAATTGATGGACAGACTGATAGAATAACTTCGCATGTAAGATTAACCTTTCCGGGCGAGAGTGAACTCTCGCCCGGTTATATTTAATAAAAAGCGGTAATACATCCCGCCCACTGTTTAGAAGAGGATGCCGATCAGTGCCCCCATCAACGCACAGCCGGTATTGACCAGGTCATTGTTCAGCCAACTCCAGCCGCGCAGCTGGACCGTTTGAGTGCCGCAGGTGTGAAGGGGATGCTTTTCGGTCTCTTTTTCACAGTGCGGGCAATAGTAAATGGCCTGGACGGTAGCGCCGAGGAGCGAGTCAAAGAAAGAGCCGAGCACGCCGCCCAGGATAGCCACGCCCGTGACGACCAGGAAAGTCCCCGCAGGGCGGACCAGTCCGGCCAGGACCGCAATAAAGACCGCTCCGCCGAGCGCGGCCAGGCTTCCAGAAAGGGAAATGCCGCCCGAGGTACCGCGCTCGACCGGTTTGCCGCTAGTGATCAAACGAGGCATGGTGGGATTGAGCACACCCAATTCAGTAGCCCACGTATCCGCATTGACCGCTGCCAGCGAGGCCGCGAACGCCGGCCAGGTCCAGGAGGCGTGAGGAAAGAAGTAACTCAGCCCGGCAAAGAGGGAAGCTATGCCGCCATTGGCCAGCACCTGGCCGATATCACGCTGTCCGCCCTTGTCGAATTTTTCGGTCAAGGCGGATTTGCGTTTGGCGAAGAGGCGGGTGAGGCCGCTCGAGGAGATGAAGAAAGCCAGCAGGAGCACAGCCCAGCGCCATCCCCCCAGGCCAAAGATGACCGTCCCCACGAGTAAAGCGCCTGCGGCGCCCGAACGGCTCAGGCTGCGAGCGCGATAAGCTGCCACGGCAATGATGACTGCAAAGAGAAAACCCAGAAAAAGCTGAAGCATTGATCCCTCGTAGAATCCGGGCGAGAGCAATTTATACAGGCGTGGTCAGGATAAAGAGCACTGCCAGCAGGAATAAGAAGGCTGAAATAGCGCCGCTGGTCCACACGATGATCGCCATGGGGCGATGGTCGGGGCGGCGGTAGATCACCAGCCCGGTCACCCAGCCAACCAGGTAGAAAACGATGCTGACAATGGGCAGAAGGATCAGCCACAGCCCGGGAGACGGCAGGCGGGGTTCCCCCGAGGGCAGAAAACCCAATGAAACATTTCCCAATGAAGGCGTCATCAGGCTTACCCACGCAAGCAGGCCGATATTCAGGAACAGGCCGGCCAACCAGAGAAACCGCGCCAGTGAACTATCCCACGCCTGAGCCACAACGAAGGATGGGTAGACCGATTGAGAAACGGCCGGGGTCAGGCTGCCCATCTCGATCGCGCGCTGGACATCCTGCAGGAAGCGGCTGGACTCTTCCGGTGAAATGGCAAAGGTCTTTCGGGGAGTGGCTACCAGCAAAAGGGATTTCGAATCTGAAGCCAGGTACTCCACCTCACCCAGATCAGCGTGGTGGCGGATGCCCAACACCGAGCCCGGCAGATGAAATAATGGCAAAGGGATGGGGCCCACCAGGGACGCCAGGGGGCGCACCCATTCGATGTTTGAAATGGGGATCTGCTCCACGCGCAGCCCCCATTTCAAAGTAAGCCTGTCCCGGTCGAGGCTGTAATTCGCGCCAGATAAAGCATAGAGGCGGTAAACCACGAGCGGGATCAGAACCAACACCAGTACGCCGATCACCACGTAAAGTGTAAGCAGCGGTCCGATGGGCCGGCGGTAGATGAGGTATACAATTACCCCGACGATGACAACCAGCACGGCAATCAACAGGGTATGGAGAGTGAGTCCACGCTGGCGTGGCGGAGGAAAATCAGCAGGATCCATTATTTCGGGCCATTTGGCAGGATTTCACGCCGGGAGTAACGGCTGAACATGCCTCTCCCGGAGGTCTGCATCCAAAAGAGAGGCAGGGGACATTGGAATTTCAGGAGATTTGGGGCTGCTCAAGTCAGACCTTCGATGGTTCAGAAGAGGGCGGTGAAGAGGCCGGACTATTTTCGATGGGAACATCCAGGCCAAGGTCCACGGCGTCTTCCATCCGGATCTGGCCGCGCAGGAAGGCCCCTTCTTCGGTGGCAAAAGCGGTGGTGACAATATCGCCCCAGACACGCCCGGAGGGCGCGAATTTCAACTTTTTGAGCGGTGACATTGCCTTTCACCGCCCCGGCGACGATGACATTGGCCGCCCGAATGTTTTCGCAGGTCACCTTGCCGGTCTCGCCGACCACCAGCAGGCCCTTCAAGGCGATCTGTCCCTCGAATGTGCCTTCAATACGAACACCGCCAGAGCCGTTGATACTGCCCTGCCAGATGACCCCTGCGCCGAGCACCGAGGTGATCCGTTCCACCGTCTGCACGGCAGGCGGCGGGGTGTTTTTTTCGTTGCGATTAGCCATATTTCACCGTAAACCAAAAGGAAAAATGAGTATTCCCAGCCCTTCGGCACTGTCCCTGGCCGCAAAAGCCAGGGTAAGCGCAAAGAACGCCGCTTCTTACGCAGGCGTGCTTCCGCTCAGGGCAAAAGGAATTCCGGGCCCAATTTTATCATCTTCTATCCCTGAATATTTACCCGGAGGTCACTGGCCTGTCCGGGGGAGAAATCCTGAACCGCCAGGGGATGGATTTCCACGGCTCGGGGACGGTGAAGAGCCCCACTCGCGGGCCTGTGACCACGGCCCTGTCGTCCACCGGCTGCCCCGCCTCGATCCAAAGCTCCGAGTGAGGATCGCACAGATCGAGACCGTTCAGGCTGCCATCAATGCCGAGAGCCTGGGTCAGCTTGGCCGGACCGAAGGTATCTTTTCCCTGGCGGCGGGCGGCAACGATTTCCAGGCCCTCCGTGGGTTCGAATGCCCGCAGAAGGACAGCCGCAGGGAATCCTTCCGGCTCGGTGACAACGTTGAGCATCCAATGCATCCCATAGGTGAAATAGACATAGGCGTGACCCGGCTGACCAAACATCACCGCGGTGCGCTTCGTCAAGCCTGCTTTCGCATGGCAGCCCAGGTCTTCCTGGCCAATATACGCTTCTGCCTCAGTAATAATACCCGCCACCCGGGTGCCTTCGATAACTCGGATCAGGCGAGTCCCCAGCAGTTGGCGGGCGACGAGGAGCGTTGGGCGATTGTAAAATGCGCGGTCAAGGGGAGCAGGAAATCCCTCATTTCGGCGGTGAGCCACAGATCATGAGTTCCTATTGGGTTCTTTCAGGGTCAGTTCTTTCGTGACCTTGAAGCGAGGGTCCCTCTGCAATGTCAGCCGCAAGCCTGTCTCCAGTGGAATGGCCGGCTTGTAATTGAGCCTCTGCTTTGCCAGGGATAGATCTCCGCATAAGCGGGAGACTCCCCCGGAGGTCTGGTTACTATGCACCACGGCGGCCTGGCTTCCGGTCACCTCCAGAACCAGTTTCGACAGGGTGCGCAGGCTCGTCTCGACGCCCGATCCCACATTGATGACCAACCCATTGATATTTGGCGCAGTGGCGGCGGCGACCATGGCGCTGACAACATCATCCACATAGACATAATCGCGGGTCTGCTTCCCATCCCCATGGATAACCAGAGTCCCGCTGCGAACGGCCTGGCGGAGGAAAAACGGCACGACCGGAGGGTTGGAGGGCGGCAAGTGCTGGCCGGGTCCGTAGGCATTGAAAATGCGCAGGCAGACCGTTTCGATCCCCCACAGGCCGCCGATGGTGCGGATGTAATATTCGGCAGCCAGTTTCGAGACGGCGTAAGGTGACTGCGGACGCGGCGTCTGCCCTTCGGTGAGAGGCTGGAGATCCTGGTCGCCATAAATCGCCCCGGAGGAAGCCAGCACAACGCGGCGGATGCCGACATCGCGCATCGCCTCCATCAGGCTGACGGTCCCGCCGACATTGGAGGTATTGTACTCACGCGGGTAGAGGATCGAACTCCGGCACGGAAATACGGGCGGCCATGTGGTAGACACAATCCACTTCCTGGAGCAGAGTCCATAGTTTGGGGCGGTCATTCACGTCGCCGCGGGTGAAGTGGACATCGGGCGAGAGGGCCTGCGGATCGCCGGTGGAAAGGTCATCCAGGCCGCGGACCTGGTGGCCTTCGCGCGCCAGTTGATTGGCGAGGGCCGAACCGAGGAAGCCGGCAGCGCCGGTAATGAGGAAGTTCATAATGAGATTATACTCTTACCGGCTGTTCAAAACAGGCGGGAATGCCATCAAAAAGCAGGCTTAATGGGCATCCCGGCCGGGACCATAACCGGCTGGTGATTTCCTCCCCCAACCGCGTCCGGCGAGCAGCAGGCCGATGCCGCCGATCAATAAATCCCGCCCGCGCATCAACAGCGCTACACCGAGCGCGACACCGGCTGGAATGCCAAACCTTCCCAATGCAAACACCTGGCTGACCTCCAGCGCCCCCAAACCGCCCGGCAGCGGCATCAGGAAAGCCAACCAGCCAGCGGTCCAGCCGGAAATCGTTTGCCAGAACGGCAGGTGGACCCCAAGGAAAGTGACCATGAGGGCATAGTCGGCCAGCATGCCGGCACCGGCGAGCAAGGATACCCCCAGCGCTCCCACCAGCGCTCGCGGGTGGCGCTGGCAAAAGGTTCCTGCCATCCATTCGGCCGCGCGGATGAATCGCACAGCCTTTGCATTCCTGTGAATGAAGGGCAGGAAATTCAAAAGGGCGGTGAGAGGATAATAATGCTTATAGAGAAGAGTAAGATGAATCGGGGGTATAAGGACCAGGAACAACAACCCCACCCAACTGGCGGTTAATTGGAAACTGTTTTCAGTCAGTATGCCGGCGCGGAGCACGGCCGTCAATCCCAGCCCAAGCAGCAGGAAATCGACCAGGAACTCGAGCAGTTTATCCAGCAGGACAGAGGCAACCGCACGCGTGAAGGAGAGGCCATACTTCCTCTGCAGCGAAAAGACTTGCAGGGGTTCGCCGCCGACTTGAGGGCCGAGGGTAAAATAGCTGATGCCGAAGACAGCTACGCGCACCCCGAGCAAGGGGAAATAGGGGAGACGTTTCGCTTCAGCCTGGACAATGATCCACCAGCGCAGGGTTACCAGGCTGTAAAGGAACAGGTTGACGCCCAGGATGACCGCAATCTCCCATAACTGCAATTCCCGGATGGTCGCCCAAATTTCCCCGAGAGGCGCTTTGCGGAGAGCCCACCACAGCAGAATACCGAGCAGTGCCAACCCCAGCATCCACAGCAGCCATTTGCGGACAACCGGTTTCACCAGACAATCCTCCCTGATGGCTTACCAACAGGAATAATACCTGCCCTAATCGAAACTCAACAAATTATTCCCGGATTTCATCCCGGATGATGGCACCGTTATGGATGACCATTTTCACTTTCGCCAGGACTTGCAGATCATCCAATGGGTTTCCGTCCACGATCAAAATGTCTGCGGATTTGCCGGGCTCGATTGAACCGATTTCCGTATCCAGCCGCAAGGCATGGGCGGCATTTTTGGTGCCCGCCAGGATCACCTGCATGGGGGTCATGCCGGATTGGCTCATCATCTGAATTTCATACATGGGGAGGCCCATTTCAAACGCACCCGTACCGCCGCCGTAATCATTTCCCAGGGCCACCTTGCCGCCCAGTTCCACGAACTGGCGCAGGTTATCTTTTAGCGCTGTGACGGGTGCGCCGTAATTACGAAATACTGTGAAGGTGGGGATCCAAACGATGTCCTGCTCCACCATTTGCTTGAGGGTGTCGGGGTTAATGAAGTCATAGGCCAGGTGAGCAATATCATCCACGCCGGCATCCAGCAAAGGCTGGATATAAGCGCCTTGAGTGATGTGGCCGGAGACTGGAAGCCCTTTCTCATGCGCGGCTGTCACAATGGCTGTTAATTCTTCCGGGGTCAGCTTGGGCAGGCCGGAGGTACCGGCGTAACCATCCTCCATGGCCACCTTGATGGCATCCACCCCCTGTTCCACCTCGGTCAAGACGGCCTGGCGGGCTTCATCGGCAGAGTTGACATACAGGTCGCCGTAACCGTCCGGGACCGCCAGCATGACTCCGGCGGAGACAAGGCGGGCATAATTTGGATCGGCGATCAGCTCGGCTTGAAATGCTTTCAGATTGGCCAACTGGGCGGAGGAAGTGCCTTCATCCCGCACGGTGGTCACGCCGCCTTGTGCCCAGGCCTCGAGATTGGCCTTATTAAACCCGCGGTGCACATGCGCATTGATGAAACCCGGCAGGATGGTTGCCCCGCCCAGGTCAACAGTGGTGACCCCCGCCGGGACCTCCATACTGTCCGCGGCTCCTACCGCCAGGATCTTATCCCCGCCCAGCAGCACAATTGCTCCGGCAAGTGGGTCTGCGCCAGTGCCGTCGATGAGGCTGGCATGGATCAGGGCCAGTGTAGGTAGTTCGGCTAGGGGCTGCAATGTGGGAGCCATTTCGGGCATAACGCATCCGGAAAGAAGCAAGAGAGCAATGAGCAGGAAGGATAAGAATCGGGTCATGGAAGCTCCGCCTATCTATTTTTTGCATTCATCCGGTTTTGTTTGACCCACTCGGACAGGCGGAAGGTTTCCATCTCCATCCCTCGTCCAGCCCTCAGCTCACCCAACATCTTCAGGCAGTCCCTGTCTTTAGGGGCACGCAATTCCGGCACGTAAGCCGCTTGAGTAAAGTGATAGACCGTTTTCGCTGAAACGATGAAGCGAAAGCCATGGGTAGCCATGATATGGGTCATCAGTCCAAATGTGTCGTAATGTCCGGCTTCGCCGGCTCCAAAGCTGATGGCTGGGTTCAGCCCCACTATTTCGACCACCTTTCGAAAAACAGGCGTGTTCGCTATCAGCGAACAGACTGGACTGCACCGGTACTTCCAGCGGGTGGCGTAGTGGGTCTCTTTAATGACTGGATTCCCGCACACAGTCTCCCAGGTCTCGCCATCGAGATCGCCCTGACCTGCCACACCGTCTTTTCCCTCGATCACCCGGTCAGCGTAATAACCGTAGTTCCTGGCCTGGTTGGCAAAGACATCACCCTGCGCTGCAGCTAGTTCGCTTACCATGGTGGGAATTGTATTCGGCTCCACAAACCACATGTCGCTGTCCAGGAACAAATAGTGTGTACAGTCTTGGTATTCTCTGACAAAACGAGTAAGCGCCACCCCATGTTTCTCCACTGCCACCTTATTATCCAACCTAGTCTGGATCAGCGGGATTCCCTCTCCATCCAGGTAGAGCCTTAGTTCCTGGAGATGCTCGTCATCCGAAGCATTGTCCAGCACCAGGAATTGAACGTCCATGCCGTTCAAGTAATTGGTAAAGAACAGCGTCCGCAGCATCAGCTCGACGAAGTGCGAAGTATTATGATTGACCGTCACCCCGATGATTTTCATGGGTCTCGCTCGATTGTTTTCGCTATTGTAACAAAAAGCCCGTCTCAATTGAGACAGGCTCAGTCATTATTTTGCCAGTGACATTCGGGCAAATTCAGCGCCGCGAGTCAGCGCTTCCACATTCTTGGGCAGCAGGTTCTTATGCCTGCCCGGCATGTGGTTGTTGAGGGCGGTTTCAAGATCCGCCAGGGAAAGTACGTTCATGCCGGCCAGCAGCGCCCCGGCTGCGACCATATTCGCCAGGCGGGCATAGCCGAGTTCCTCCGCAATTTCATTGCAAGGAATGGAAACCACGGAGATATCCGTCCGCCGGGCAGGCCGGTCGACCATGGATGCATTGATGACCAGCACGCCGCCCGGCTTGACCATCGGCTCGTATTTATCCAGCGAAGGCAGGTTCATGGCCAGGACCGCATCCGGGTTCTTCACCACCGGAGAACCGATTTCCTCGTCTGCAATGACGACCGTGCAATTGGCCGTGCCGCCGCGCATTTCCGGGCCGTAGGAAGGGATCCAGGTGACTTCCTTCCCGGCGTCCATGGCTGCATACGTAAGGATCTGGCCGGCGAACATGATACCCTGTCCGCCAAAACCGGAAAGAATGATCTCGGTTTGCATCGTGTTTCTCCCTAAAACTTTCCTGCCGCAATGGAAGGCGCCATCTTGTAATCGCCCAGCGGATAATACGGGATCATGTGCTCTTCCAGCCACTTGGAGGATTCGACCGGGGTCAGGTTCCAGTTGGATGGGCAGGTGGAGAGCAGTTCGACCAGCGAAAAGCCCAGGCCGCGACTTTGCACTTCAAAGGCCGTGCGGATGGCTTTCTTGGCTTTGCGGATGTTGGCCGGGTCATGCAGGCTGCGCCTGACAATATAGCCGGCGCCTTCCAAAGTGGAAAGCATTTCCGCGACACGGATCGGATACCCCTGCAGCTCCACGTCACGACCGTTGGGGGAGGAGGTCGTCTTTTGGCCGGGTAAGGTGGTGGGGGCCATCTGGCCACCGGTCATGCCGAAATTGGCATTGTTGAGGAAAATGACGGTGATATTTTCCCCCCGGGCGGCTGCATGGATGATCTCACCGGTGCCGATGGAGGCGAGATCGCCATCGCCCTGATAGGTAAAGACGATCCGGTCCGGCAGGACCCGCTTGATCCCGGTAGCCATGGCCGGCGCGCGCCCATGGGGAGCCTGGACAAAATCGGTGTCGTAATAGTTATAGGCAAACACGGCGCAGCCAACCGGCGCAACGCCGATGGTGCGGTCCCGCAGGCCCATCTCGTCCAGCACCTCGGCGATCAGGCGATGCGCAGTTCCATGGGTGCAGCCGGGGCAGTAATGAGTGGGAGTATCTGTAAAGGAGGCGGGCCTTGCATAAACAAGGTTTTCAGGAGTTGTTATCATAGCCATTTTTACCTCTATTTCACTTCAGCAGCCATGCGCTTCAACCAAGCCTTGACCGGGTCTTCCGTTAACTTGGGGGTCTCTTTGGCCAGGTGCTGGATTTCGTTCAGGATCTCGTCCGGGAACGGCACAACCCCGCCGAGGCGGCCGTGGAATTCGATAGGGGTCTTTCCATTGACCGCCAGGCGCACGTCCTCGAGCATCTGGCCGGCGTTCATTTCGACCACCAGGAATGTCTTTGCCGTGGCGGCAAGTTCGGCTACGCGGGCATAAGGGTACGGCGCCACCGTAACCGGGCGGAAAAGGCCGACTTTTATGCCCTGGGCGCGGGCGGCTCGCACCGCCGACAGGGCGATCCGGCCGGCTGTCCCAAAACCGATCACAACGATTTCGGCGTCCTCCAGGAAGTATTCCTTGAAGCGGATCTCGTTGGCCTGCACCTCTTCCCAGCGTTTGAGCAGGCGCAGGTTGGTTTTTTCCTCTTCCAAAGGTTCCAGGTAGATGGAGGTCAGGAAATGACGTTCCCGGCCTTTCGCTCCGGTGGTGGACCAGGGGTAATCTTTATGCTTGTACTCGCGCATGGGCGGCAGTTCGACCGGCTCCATCATCTGTCCGATCGACCCGTCCAGCAGGACGCAGGCGATGGTCAGGTACTTCTCCGCCAGGTCGAAAGCCAGGGGGATCAGGTCCACGGCTTCCTGGACCGAGGCGGGGGCGAGCACGATGGGATGGTAATCCCCGTGGCCTCCGCCTTTGCAGATCTGGTTATAGTCGCCCTGTGAGGGGGCGATGTTGCCTAAACCGGGGCCGCCGCGCATCACGTTGACCAGTACCATCGGGACCTCGGTCCCGGCAATGTAGGACAATCCTTCCTGCATCAGGCTGATGCCGGGGCTGGAAGAGGAGGTCATCACGCGCGCGCCGGTGCAGGCCGCGCCATAGACCATGTTGATGGCGCCCAATTCTGCTTCGGCCTGGACAAACGCCCGCCCGAGTTCGGGCATGCGCCGCGCCAGCCATTCCAGGATCTCATTTTGTGGGGTGATCGGATAACCAAAATAAGCCTCCAATCCAACCCGGACGGCGGCTTCGGCAATTGCCTGGTTCCCTTCCCATAATTCACGTGGCATTTTTATCTCCAGAAGATCGCCGCAGAGCCCACAGGGAAAAACGCCTCTGTGAACTCTGAGGCATTTTAGATGGTGGCTGCGGCGGGAGCTGCCGCTTTGGTCACTTCACGGTAGACGGTGATGGCCGCATCCGGGCAGACGACTGCACAGATGGCACACCCGGTGCAGCCCTCTTTGAAGACATGCGCCGGGTGGTATCCTTTGGGGGTCAGGCGCTCTGGATCAAGTGCCATTACCTTGGGAGGGCAGACTGCGATGCAAGATTCGCAGCCTTTACAGTAAAGATCGTTGACTTCAATCCAACCTTTTGCAGGCATCGATTGGGTCTCCTTTATCGAAGAAAGGTTCTCCTCTCAAAAACCAACAGAGCCGGGGGTTTTGAGAGGCTACAATAAAATTGGAAACAAGACCAGCAAGATAGATCGGTCTATTTGAATTATGACGTTGTCTGACAAAGGCGGATAGTGCCAAGCGTCATCTTTCGACTATACTTTACTCCTCTTCAGCCTGTTAACACAGGTTTTGACCTGTGGATTTGCATTTCCACCTGCAAATAACGCTTCTCGCAGTGGTAGAATCAGAACACCGGCTTGTTTTGGCAGCCTTGAACTCTTTCCAGTCGTTCCAAGCGTATAGGTGGCTCTTTCAGATCACGTCAATTCCGGATGTTCATTAGTAATTGTGATCATTAAGAACAGCAGAATGAAATTGCGTCCTGATCCAAACCGCTTCCGAGGAAAATATGCCTGATACGACTATTCCCTATCAGATCGTCATTTTCACCCGCAAGCATTCCTTTACCGGTGGAGTGTTCCTGCGCGAGCAGCGGCTTTCTGATTATATGAATGACGGCCGCGACACAAGCATCATGCTGCGAAATTCGACCGTGGCCAGGCTGGATAATCCCGCCAAAATACTCGAAAAAACGATGGTGTCCTTTATCCCCAAATCCGGGATCGTTCTGGCCTTCGAACCGCCTCAAAAAGGGCCTCCACTCCCCCAACGGTTTATCAAATACCCCAAAGAAAAATACGAGATCTATATCATCACGGATGGGATGGAAATTCACGGCACCGTGCACATGCACGGCGCGCTGGACCTGGTGCATCTCCTGACCAATGTCCCCCAAGCGCCCTTCGTGCCGGTCACGCAGGCAACCGTCACCATCGAAGCCAACCCGGACTTCCTGTTAAAAGATGTGACCATCCTTCTGAATGCCCAGTTGATCCGTTTCATTGGTGAGATCCCGCCTAAAAGCAAGACCCAGCCAAGACCGTAACAGATCTGGAGTTCCAATGCCCATCCCGGTTATCATCGACGCCATCCGTACGCCCATTGGGGCTTTGGGTGGCGTTTTAGCTTCCGTCCGCCCGGACGACCTGGCCGCTCACGTGCTGAGAGCCCTCCTCGACCGCACCCATCTCGACCCGGCCCTGGTGGAGGAAGTCTATCTCGGCTGCGCCAACCAGGCCGGCGAGGATAACCGGAATGTGGCCCGCATGGCGCTGCTGCTGGCGGGGTTCCCGGTGGAAGTGGGCGGCGTGACCGTCAACCGCCTGTGCGCCTCCGGGCTGAATGCCGTCAACCAGGCCGCCCGCGCCATCAAGGCCGGCGAAGGCGAGGTTTATATTGCCGGAGGGGTGGAGTCGATGAGCCGCGCCCCTTACTCGCTGCCAAAATCCGAATCCGGTTATTCGTTCGGGAACCTGACCGCCTACGATACCGCCCTGGGCTGGCGCTATCCCAATCCAAAAATGCAGGAAAAATACGGCACCGAATCCATGGGCGAGACGGCCGAAAATATCGCCCGGATGAAACCGCACCTCACCCGTGAGCTGCAGGATGCCTTCTCCTTGCGTTCGCACCAGCGCGCCCTGGCCGCCATCGATGCGGGCAAATTCGCCGAGGAGATCGTCCCGGTGGTTATTCCTCAGCGCAAAGGCGACCCGAAGATCGTCGACACGGATGAGCGTCCGCGCCGGGATACCAGCATGGAATCCCTGGGCAGGTTAAAACCTGCCTTCCGCAAAGAAGGCGGCACGGTCACGGCAGGGAACTCTTCCGGCCTGAACGATGGGGCCGCTGCCCTGTTGCTGATGAGCGATGCGAAAGCCAAAGAACTCGGTCTCACCCCCCTGGCCCGTATCATTTCATCGGCGGCTGCGGGCGTACCGCCGCGCATCATGGGGATGGGCCCCGTCCCGGCCACAAGGAAAGCCCTCCTGCGGGCAGGCCTGAAGTTGGAAGATATCCGCCTGGTGGAATTGAATGAAGCCTTCGCGGTGCAATCCCTGGCGGTGATCGAAGACCTGGGTCTCGACCCGGAAATTGTTAATGTCAATGGAGGCGCAGTCGCCCTCGGGCATCCGCTGGGCTGCTCGGGTGCCCGCATCCTGACCACCTTGTTGCACGAAATGCGGCGCAGGAGCAAGGCCGAGCCGCGTCCATTTTACGGCCTGGCGACGCTCTGCGTGGGCGTGGGCCAGGGCGAAGCCACCATCGTCGAGTGGCTGGGATAAAGATCTTATACTGTTTTTGATTACCGGACACTTTTCGTCTCCAGCAAAGTGAAGGAGACTGGGATCGGTAGCTCCTCAATGAGGAAAAATGTACCCCTTCACTACATGAAGGTGATACGGTGTAGATGAAGGTAAGGAATGCAAGAATCTGTGTTCACGAAAAATGCAGCATGATCCTCCCCAAAGATCGCGACCGACGCTTCATCACCATCCGCCGCGGTGGGACGCTCACGGATTCAGACCATCACCTTCTCGCCTCGTGGGCGGCCGCGTGTGCGGAGCACGTGCTGCACCTCTTCGAGTCGGCCAAGCCCTTGGACTCGCGGCCTCATCACGCAATTGAGCAGGCTCGGGCATGGGTGCGCGGTGAAATCACGATGTCCCAGGCCCGCGCGGCGGCCGGCCATGCGATGGCGGCGGCCAGGGATCTGAGCAGAGCCGCGCGCCATGCCGCCTATGCTGCCGGTCAGGCGGCGGCGGTCGCGCACGTCGCCGCGCACGAGCTTGGCGCTGCAGCCTACGCCATCAAGGCCGCCCGCGCGGCTGCGCCTGAAGGCGAGGGCGAGAGTACCGGCCGGCTCGAGTGCCGCTGGCAGCGTGACCAGCTGCCGGATGCGATTCGCGATCTTGTCCTGGACGATCAGCGGTTGCGAAACGACATCTGCTGGTCGGTATTCGACTGCTGATGGGCGACCCAACAAGCGCTTCGAGCCGGTGCCCGAGCGCGACTCACTCGCTAATTAATTATCCGCTAATCAATTCTATTTTAGGAGATGAACCATGGCATACTTCGATTTGCCTCTCGAACAACTGAAAACGTATCTGCCCACCCGCGCCGAAGAGCCCGACTTCGATGCTTTCTGGCAGGCCACGCTGGCCGAAGCCCGCCAGACCCCGCTGAAAGTCCGCTTCGAACCTGTGGACACCGGCCTGAAGGCGCATGATTTCTTCGATGTGACCTTTCCTGGCTTCGGCGGGCAGCCGATCAAAGGCTGGCTGGTTCTGCCGCGCCAGCGCTCCGGCAAACTTCCCTGTGTGGTCGAGTTCATCGGTTACAACGGCGGGCGCAGCTTTCCCACCGATTGGCTTTTATGGAGCAGCGCCGGTTATGCGCATTTCGTCATGGATACGCGCGGCCAGGGTTCCACCTGGAGTTCTGGCGATACACCCGACATTAACCCGCATGGGACCGGTCCGCACGCCCCCGGTTTTATGACCATGGGCATCCTCGACCCTCAGAATCATTATTATCGGCGGGTCTTTACTGATGCCGTTCGGGCCATCGAAGCCGCTCGCAGCCATCCGGAAGTGGAGCCGGCCCATATCGCCGTGGCCGGCGGAAGCCAGGGAGGCGGCATCACCATTGCCGCCGCCGGCCTCGATCCGACCGTGGAGGTGGTCATGCCGGATGTGCCTTTCCTCTGCCATTACCGCCGCGCCACCGAGATCACCGACTCTTACCCCTACCAGGAGATCGTCCAATATTGCCACACCCATCGCGACCAGCTCGAAACGGTCTTCCGGACCCTGTCCTATTTCGACGGGGTGAACCTGGCCGTCCGGGCCAGGGGAAAGGCGCTCTTCTCTGCCGGGTTGATGGACCCCATCTGCCCGCCCTCGACCGTTTTCGCGGCTTACAACTATTACGGCGGGCCAAAGGACATTCGCTTATATCCCTACAACCAGCATGAAGGCGGAGGCAGCTTCCAGACGGTGGAAAAACTCAAGTTTCTCAAAGGAATTTGGAAATAACCTGAACCGGCGCCGGGAACTTCCCCGGCGCTTTTCACGTCTTGGATATATGCCCCTTCATTCCCCCTGTCGAGGTTTGAAGCGGTGGCATAAAATATTTACTGTTGTTTACCCATACCTTCTGGTTTTACGAATGGAGCCTTTTATGCGTTTCATGGATCTCAAAATTCTGTCAGCCGCCCTGGTGCTCTTGTTGGCTGTCTCGGCGTGCGGACCTCTCCGGTCCATTAGTCCGGCACCCACCCTCCCGGCGGCCACGGAACCTTCCGTTCCGGTTGCAGCTTCACCCACGGCCTTGCCGCCAACGCTTACTGTCTTACCGCCAACACCCACCTCGGAGCCGGTCGCACCGGCGTTGTCTGTGGCCAGTTCCCCCTCCGTCCAAAACCTGAAGATGCTGGATGCCAATAACGGCTGGGCCGTGAATAACCAGGCGGTACTGCGCACCACGGACGGCGGAAACACCTGGTTCAATGCCACCCCCTCCGGGGTGAGCGGCCTGCCGGGCGGCAGCTTTTTTCTGGACAGCGCAACTGGCTGGGTCGTCTTGCCGGGCGCAGATTTCACCAGCGGCACGCTCTACCGCACCACCGACGGTGGTGCCGGCTGGACCTCCAACACCGTTCCCTTCGCCGGCGCCTCGATACAGTTCCTCGATCCGGCCAATGGATGGACGCTTGTCGGCCTGGGCGCAGCCTTGAGTCATGAAGCCGTGGCAGTCTTCCGCACGAGCGACGGCGGCGTCACCTGGTCGCAGGTCTTTACGGACGAACCCAATGCCGTAAATACCAGCGACACGCTTCCATTTGTGGGAGACAAGACCGGCCTGACCGTTCTGGATGCAAATCACGCCTGGGTGACCGGCTCGGAACCGGTGAGCGATTTCATCTACATTTACACCACCCAGGATGGCGGTCAAACCTGGTCCGGCCAGAATCCTGCCCTGCCTGCCGGTTATGCCGGAGCCATGACCAATGCTTTTCCGCCGCGTTTCTTTGGCGCCAGTGAGGGCGTCCTGCCGGTGGGAATTTATGCCGATACCTCAGCCAGGATTATGTACCTCAGTCATGATGGAGGCCAGACCTGGACCGCTTCACAGCCGGTCCCCCTCAACGGTCAGGTATCCATGACCTCTGCGCTGGATTTCTTCGTCTGGGATGGCGGGGCCACCCTGTATGCCAGCCACGATGGCGGAACCAGCTGGTCGACCCTTACCACCAATGTCAACTTCCCGGATGAACTGGCTTCATTCCAATTCGTCGATCCAATGACAGGCTGGGCAGTAACCAGCGATGCCAGCAGCCATTACAAGCTCTATAAGACGGTCGATGGCGGCATAACCTGGAATGTGCAGATCCCCTAGAGGCTGTTTTGCCTTGCGAAGTTGATATTCAGCCTTACACAAGGATGATGCATCCCAGATCTTCGTTGTATAGAATGTCTTTCTGAAGATGAGATCATGAACACCCGGGCATTGTTTTCGAGGCTATTACTGGTTTCGCTTGGGCTGCTCCTGGCCGCATGCAGTGCCGGCCCGGGCAGCCCGGTTGCGTCCACTTCGTCTGCAGTGCCTGCGACCGGCATGCCCTCCCCTTCTTCCACCGCTGCCCCCTTGGTTACAGCCACCTCCACGCCCATCCCGCCGGCGTTGTCGGTAGTCTCTTCCCCCATGCTGGCCAGGATCGTCTTCCAGGACGGGCAGCGCGGCTGGGGCGTTGCGGTCAATGATAACGGCTTTATCGTCCGCACGGTCGATGGCGGCTCCACCTGGTTGAATGCCACTCCAATGGGCCTCAGCTCGGTCGGACCATCAGCTGCGCTTTTTGTATTGGACAGCCAGCATGTCTGGGCCCTCGTCCCGGGGACTGATTTCTACGCCGCCGCGCTTTACCGCACCACCGATGGCGGCGTTACCTGGACCTCGAACCAGGTACCGTTCGGCACCGCCTACATCCAATTCCTGGATGGCTCCACCGGCCGCGCCCTGGCCGACCGGGGCGCCGGAGCCGGCTCGAATGCGGTCGGGTTGTACCAGACCTCCGACGGAGGCGCGACCTGGACCAGCGTTTTCCATAACGATCCGACCGAACCCGGAGCATCAGAAAGCCTACCGCTCGGCGGCATCAAGAACGGGATGACCTTCCTCGATGCCAGCACCGGCTGGGTGACCGGTTCCCTGCCGGTTGCAGGGAATGCCTATGTTTACGTCACTCACGATGGCGGTGTTTCCTGGGCAAAACAGGCTATACCTCTTCCTTCTGGCGACGAAAATGATCTGACCATGGCCCATGCCCCCCTATTCTTCGGGCAGGCAGGGGTCCTGCCGCTCACCCTTTACCAGCAGGATTTGACCCGCCTTATTTTTTACACTTCCCGGGATGGGGGTGCCTCCTGGAGCGGCGGCTCACCCGGGCCACAAAGAAGCATCCCTCCCGGCCGCTATACCTTCGCTGATGCCGCCCATGGCTGGGTCTGGGATGGCGGCGGCACTCTTTATCGTTCCGCCGATGGCGGACAGTCCTGGAGCAGTACCCAACCCAACCTGGACCTGTCCGGGATGCTGAACCAGCTTGACTTCGTCCCTGCGGATGCCAGCTCGTTCACCGGCTGGGCATTGACCGGCCTGGATGAAAATAATCATTCTAAGCTATACAAGACCGATGACAATGGCGCCACCTGGATGCCATTAATTCCATAACTGTTACCTGGAGGAGAAAGAATGACTCATAAAATCCTGTTCCCCATCCTGGCGCTGGCATTGGCTATATTGGCCTGTAATATCCCCTCTGCCATCACGGCCACCCCCAGCCCGCTGCCTCCGCTCCCCTCGGAAACTCCCCTCTTACCGACCATCCCCGCGCCGACCGTCACAACCGCCCCCACCGAGACTACCCTTCCGGCCACCGCCCAGCCGGGCGGCCTGACGCTGGACATGCTGAAGAATGCCACCTACCATGCTCCTTCCTACGACCGCACGGTCACCCTGGTGAATGGCACGTATAGCGAGGGTGCGGGTACAGGCAATCCGTATACGGTCCAGATGCTGGATGCCTATGCCCTTGGCGACATGAACGGCGATGGCAAAGCCGATGCTGCCGTTATCCTGGCCGAGAATGGCGGCGGCAGCGGCGTCTTCGAATCCTTGATCTTAATGACCAACCAGGGCGGAGCGCCTCACCAGGCCGGCCAGGCTCAACTGGGTGACCGGGTACATATTAATTCAATCGACATTTCCCAGGCGGTGGTTCATATTGATCTGCTCGTCGCAGGCCCGAACGATGGATTGTGCTGTCCCAGCCAGCCTGAAAAGCAAAATTATTGGCTGATCGGGAATTCACTCTGGCTCATGCGCCTGACCTCCACCATTGGAGGCACCGAAAGGATCATCACCATCAACGAACCGGCCCAATGGTTTATCGAATCCAATCCCTTTACCGTCAGTGGTAGTGTGACCGTCCTGCCTTTTGAAAATACGTTGGCATATCATATTTATATGATCGATGGGACCAAGGTGAATGATTCTTCTCTCATCGTCACGCCGGCCACCGGGACGTCCGGGACCTTCTCGCAAGTCTTCAACCTGAGCGGGGCCGGTATCAGCGATTGGGTCATCATTCAATTCGCCGATGTCAGCGCCGCGGACGGATCGACCATCGCGTTGGGCTCGGTGATTTTGAAGGCGCCTTAGGAAGAAGGCATCCATATGTTTGGAAAAATCACAATCGTGCAGGTAAAATGATGCCAAAGGCAGGAAAAATCCTCATTCTGGCAGGCGGATTACTCAGTCTCCTGGCAGCCTGCGTTTCTCCACCACACCTTGTCGTCACCCTCACAACCGGATTACCAACCGGTACGCCATTGCCGCCTGTAACGGTGACCATTCCGGCAACAGAGACGGAGACTCCCACTCCGGTACCGCTTGCCGGCCTGACCGAGATCCATATGTTCACCGAACTGGCGGGTTGGGCCCTGGCTGTCAAAGCCGAAGGCAATTCCCAACTGTTACATACGCTCGACGGCGGCCAGACCTGGTCGGACGTTACCCCACCGGACCTGCCGGCGGATATACTCTCTACCTCCTATCTGGATGAAAAATCCGCCTGGGTTTTTGATTACAACAGCCCCTCCAACGGTCTTGCCCGTACGCAAGACGGCGGTAAAACTTGGACGATGCTCCCCGGTTTGCCCATTCCACAGGATTTCTCCGGGACGCAGATCACATTTCTCGACGAAATGAACGGCTGGTTCAGAACAGCCGACCCGGGGGCGGGATCTGCCGATATCGGAATTTTCGCGACCCGGGATGGAGGGTTAAGCTGGAATCAGATCCTGCTCACTGCCCCTCCGGATCAGCCTGATATGTCTCTCGGTTTACTTCCCGGCTCGCTCCATCTTTGCATGATGTGCCGCGATGCCTTCTATTACGATCCGATCCGCGTAATGATCCTCTACGGCGATCTCAACGCCCCCGGCAACCCGGCCGGTTCTCTCCGCCTATCGATATCGATGGATGCAGGCAAGACTTGGAAAAACCAGCAATTCGTCCCGCCTTCTGGCAATGTCGCAGATGAGAATGTAAGCCCAATGCTGCCGGTTTTCTTCAACCAGATGGATGGATTGCTGGCGTTCGGATTCGTCAAATTTAACCAGGATATGTCGACCGCAGACACTCGACTGTTAGTCTATGACACCCATGATGGTGGCCTGAGTTGGAATTCCGTTGCAAACTCGCTTCTTGGAAATGTGAACGTACTCAAAGCTCAGGATGTGGTCGATTTCGTTTCACCCCAGGATGCCTTTGTTCCTTGTGGGAATTTTTTATGTGCCACGCACGACGGTGCCAGGACCTGGCAGACGCTAAAGTCTAACCTGAATATGGCTTATGCGGACGGGATCGAATATGTTGAGTTGATTGATTTCATCAACGCGACTACCGGCTGGGCAATTACTTCCGGATCCAACTCCAGGCTGTGGAAAACAATGGATGGTGGCGTCACCTGGCAAATCCTCTCTGCAAGTATCCTGCCCCATTAGGCCATTTGAATAGTCCTCTTATCTCAAGACAGGGTAATTCTATTTCCCTGCGATGGCCTGCCGCAACAGGTCTTCCAGGAATACCCCGTTTTGCATGACCGTGTTTTTCCAATCCGGTTTCAAGCGGTCGAGCAGGAAAGATTCGGCCATACCGGAATTGTAAAATCGTATTTCGGTCGAACCGGAGGGGTTGCGCAGTTGGAACAATTCCTGCGACCAGCGGCCGTTGAATTTCCGGTAGGATTTGAAATAAGGATCGCCTGCCATGGCAAGCAGGGGTGAATATCCGCCAGTCCGGCTGGCCAGACGGTAGCAGTCGACCTCCACATACTTGGCCATGCCTTCCTCCCATTCCAGCCAGCCCTCATAATCCACCAACGCCTGGTCGAGGCTATACGCTTTCCGGCGGTCATCCCGGATTTGTAGGAACTGCCGGACGAGGTCGGCCGCATCTGCATCCGATTTGGCTTCGAGTGCCCGTGCCAGCAGGCTTGCTTCCTGTTTAAGTTCGCTTTTGAAAGCCTCGGAAGTTCTCTCGTATTGGTCGCCGGAGCCGTGGGCAGCCTCGGCTTTGATCAACCGCTGTGGCGACACCTCTTGTTCGAAGACGTGGAAATCCTCATGCAGCACCGCGCAGATCTGGGTTTCGCTCGGCTGGATGAACACCCGGTAAGGGAATAGCTGCTTCAGGGGTGTCGGGAACATGGTACGGAAGGTGTCGATCAGGAAGGCATCCGCTTCCGTCTTGGTGGCGATGCTGGCTGCCAACAGATTCCCCACCGGCACGGCAAAGTTCTGGGGATCCACCGCCGGACGGCGGTAATAAGCCTGTCCAGCGTAACTATCCTGCGGTACAGCTTCCCAACCGGCCGGAGGCTGGCCGGGGAAACCGATCAGGAACTCATAAGCATGGTTGAAAAGGATGACCGGGTTTTGGGTGGCAGCCCACTCCGGCCACAAAGCCTCGCCCAGCTTCGCTTTAATATTCAACGCTTCCGCCAGGCGGGCCTTATCCACGGAGGGTATCCGGTCAGCATTTTCGGGCTGCGGCAGGCCAATATTGGTCAAGGCGGAGATGCCGGCGGCCAGCAGCACCAATCCGGCCAGGACGATCACTGTGATCAGGCAGCCCCGCCGGCGGGATTGTTTCGGTTTAATTGCCATCAGGCTCCAACTCTCTCCTAATCCTTGACTACAATGGTGCGGGCAAGGATATCAAACCCGCGTTGCTTTTTCGGATTGAAGAAGACGAATATCGCGTCTATGGGAAAGATTTGGAAATAGAACGATAGTCTTCGAAGGACGGCCTGCCAGGTAGTAATGGGGAGTCCATTCTCCGCCCGGACACGCAAGTGTAAAAGGCGCTTTCCCAACGTTTGCCCAAAGCGGGCTTCTAGTAGTGGAAAATAGGCCATGATCATGGCAATGACCGCATTTGCCAAAATAAGTTCGATCACAATGAGAAAACCCCCCCAATATTTTTCCAAAAGAGCCTCCGGATGTGGAGGAACCAGATAGTTGCTGATCAGAGCAAATAATGCACTGAATAAAGTAGCAATGACCAGGATCAAGACCATATCGATCAAGAAGGCCGCCAGCCGGCGCCAGAATCCCGCATAGGTGAAGGGTATTTCAGCCATGAATTCCGCCGCCACCTCTCGCGGATCGCCCATCCGCTCGATCAACGAGACCATATCCTGCCCCTCCTCCAATCCCTCCTGCAGGTGCGCCTCCAGGTCGGACTGGATGCGCGCTCTTTCTGCGGCCGGCGCGTGGATCAGGTTCATCACCTTTTGAACATATTGCTCTGAAACATTCTGAGTTATGCTGGTCATATTATTTACTTCCTTCCATTAACCGGCTGATCGCAGCCGTAAATTCCTTCCACTCGTCCAGGCGGGCCTGCATGTATTTGGAGCCCAATGTGGTTAACTGGTAATACTTGCGCGGCACCCCCCGCTCCAGTGTTTCCCAGCGGGATTCGATATATCCGGCCTTTTCCAGGCGGTACAGGATGGGGTACAACGTCCCTTCCTTGATGCGGAAAAGGCTGCCGCCTCTTTTTTCGAGGGTGGAAGCCAGTTCGTATCCATACATCTGGCGTTCCGAGATCAAATGGAGCAGGATCATCTCCAAAGTTCCGCGTTTGAGTTCTTTATTGAAAGTCTCGTTTTCTTCCATAATACATAGCCTCACTAAGTATTATATACTGCTATACGTTTTTGTCAAGAGGGTATTCTTGGAAAAAATCGAACATCTACCATGAACCCCTCCCCAATCTTTGGGTTGGTACTCAGCGGGAGTAAAATAAAGCTATGAAAACAGCCTTGATCCTGATCGATATCCAAAATGATTATTTTCCCGGCGGCAGGATGGAACTGGAAGGCCCGCTGGAAGCCACCGCCCGGGCCCACCGCCTGCTGGACTTCTTCCGCGAGCATCACTGGCCGACCATTCACATCCAGCACCTCTCCACCCGCCCCGGCTCGACCTTTTTCCTACCGGACACGGATGGCTTAAATTTTCATGACTCCATCGCGCCTCTACCAGGCGAAACCGTCATCATCAAGCATTTCCCCAATTCCTTCAGGGAGACGGATCTGCTCGATACGTTGAAAGAATGGAAAGTCGAGCGGCTGGTGCTTGGCGGCATGATGACCCACATGTGCGTGGATGCCAGCGTGCGGGCGGCGGCAGATTACGGCTATCCGGTCTTGTTGGCAGCCGACGCCTGCGCCACGCGCGCCCTGGCCTACGGTGAAACCAAAATACCCGCTGCTCATGTCCACGGGGCCTTCCTGGCGGCGCTCAAGTCCTACGGGCAGGTACTGACCGGGGATGATGTCATGGCTCAATTGAGGCAGGCATGAGATGACCGGTGGGCTCGATCCCGAAAAGCAGGCCCAGGCCAAACAATACGCCAGCATCCACCGGCGCCTGTGGCTGGTGGATACGCTGCTTTCGGCTGCTTACCTTTTATTGTGGCTTTTCTTTGGCTGGGCCAAAGTCCTGACCGGATGGCTGAAAACATTCACCACCAATGACTGGCTGCTCGTCCTCGGTTTCATCATCGTTTTCGGCGGGATCGCCTCCCTGCTCGAGCTGCCCCTGAGCTACTATTCCGGATATGTGCTGCCGCACCGTTTCGGCCAATCGACCCAGGCCTTGCGGGGTTGGGTGGCGGACCAGTTGAAAGGACTGGCCATCGGCGCGCCCATAGGGCTGCTTGTCTTGGAATTGGTCTACCTGGCTCTGCGTCTCACCGGCGGCTGGTGGTGGGCCTGGACGGCCGCGGGAATGCTTGTTTTTACCGTGGTCCTGTCCAACCTGGCGCCAATCTTGATCATGCCGCTGTTCAACAAGTTCGTCCCTCTCGGTGAGGAGCACGCCGATTTGGCCGAAAGGTTGATGAGGCTGGCCGAGCGCGCCCATACCAAGGTGCGGGGTGTCTTCAAATTCGACATGTCCAAACGGACGAAAGCTGCCAATGCGGCCCTGACCGGCCTCGGCAATACCCGCCGGATCGTCCTGGGTGACACGTTGATTAATGCATTTTCAGCTGACGAGATCGAGAGTGTGCTGGCGCACGAGTTGGGCCACCAGGTTCATAAGGATATCCCCATCCTGATCGCCTTCGAGACGGTCATGACCCTCGGCGGACTATACCTGGCCTCCCTGGGATTGAACTGGGCCGTGGCTCATTTCGGTCTCTCCGGACCGGCCGATATCGCCGGCCTGCCGGCCCTGGCAGCTGTACTGGGAGCGTTCGGGCTGGTCACCCAGCCGCTGGGGAATGCCGTCTCCCGCTGGCGCGAGCGCAAGGCGGATGAATACGCCCTGCAAAGCACCGCCAAAGCCGAAGCCTTCGCCAGCGCCTTCGTCCGCCTGGCCAACCAGAACCTGGGTGAAGCCGACCCGGAAAAATGGGTGGTTTTCATGTTCTATGATCATCCCCCCCTGGGTGAGCGCATCCAGATGGCTGAGACCTGGAAGCGGTAACTATTTCCCTTTTGTGGTCACCCTGGTCATGAACCTGTCTTCGTCGACCACAAAACGCTCGTGACTGGCCTCGCCGATCATTTCCACCTCGTCCCAAGCCTGGATCTTGAAGGTCAGTTTGCGGCCCTCCACTACGATCAATACCGCGCTGGTGCGCACCTTCATGCCGACCGGTGTGGCCGCCAGGTGGCGCACATCCATGTGGGTGCCAACGCTG
Organism: uncultured Chloroflexia bacterium; assembly: GCA_963831885.1. Classification (GTDB taxonomy): domain Bacteria; phylum Chloroflexota; class Anaerolineae; order Anaerolineales; family Villigracilaceae; genus UBA877. Next base: position 1,192,179 of record CAWHSJ010000012.1, read on the forward strand.
GTCTGTCCCGGCTGGATGTGGCCCTCCAACGCCTGGACGGCCGTGGCTTCCATCAGTCCCACCAGGGCGGGAGTGGAAAAAACAGGTAAGAGTCCGCTGCCCCATTTGGTGGCGGCATCGTCGGCGCTGACAAGGTGTTCCAGTCCGGCGGAGAGGCCGGGGGTGAGTTCGGGCATTCGGACTCCTTTTCAATCAGGAAGGTTGCAGCAGTTATGGTCTTCGCTTTGCAAGTGATTTTCACCTATTTTGATTATATCCTCAGAATCGCAGTATAATCCGCGCCGGAGTAAAGATGCCAACCATTTATCCCTTCACAGCCATAGTCGGACAGGAGCGCATGCGCCGCGCCCTGATACTCAATGCGGTCGACCCGCGCATCGGCGGAGTCTTGATCCGCGGGGAACGCGGCACTGCCAAGTCCACGGCTGCGCGCGCCCTGGCCGCCCTCCTCCCCAAGGTCCGGGTTGTGCGTGATTGCCGTTTTGGCTGCGACCCCGACCAGCCTACCTCCTGGTGCACCGAATGCCGCGAACGGGCCGCCTCGGGCGAGCCTCTGCCCGTCGATGAAAAACCCATTCCGTTCGTCAACCTGCCCGTCTCGGCTACCGAGGACCGCGTGGTCGGCACGCTGGATATCGAAAAAGCCATCCAGAAGGGTGAACGTCATTTCGAGGCCGGCGTTCTGGCGGCTGCCAACCGCGGCTTGCTTTATATTGATGAAGTCAACCTGCTGGATGATCATGTGGTGGATGTGCTGCTGGACTCAGCCGCCATGGGCATGAACATCGTCGAACGGGAAGGCATCTCCTTTGCCCACCCGGCCCGTTTCATCCTGGTCGGGACCATGAACCCGGAGGAAGGCGACCTGCGCCCGCAATTGCTGGACCGCTTCGCCCTTTCGGTCGAGATCACCGGCATCCGTGACGCCCGCGACCGTGTCAAGATCATCGAAAACAACCTGGCCTTTGAATCGAACCCGGAAGCCTTCCGCACTCTCTGGCAGCCGCATGAGGATAAACTCAGCCGTTTGATCGCCAAGGCCCGCACCATGGTGGATAATGTAACATATACCCGCCGCGACCTGCTTTCGATCGCCGCCCTGACCGCCTCCTTGAACGTGGACGGTCACCGGGCCGACATCGTCATCCTCAAGGCCGCCCGCGCTCACGCTGCCTACGAGGACCGCCCCGCCATCACGGACCGGGATATTGCCCTGGCCGCCGAACTGGCCCTGCCCCACCGCATCAAGCATGGCCCCTTCCACCAGGCGGAGATCATCCCCCGAACAACTGCAGGAACGCATCGAGCAATTGCAGGGTTCCTCCACAGACGGCGAGCCGTCTGATGCAGAAAAAAATCCCGAGGCCGAGTCTGTAAAAAAAAAGTCATAACTGAGACCGGCGAACAGGATAATCCCGACCAGCCCCCGGATGCCGAGCCTTCTCCCCAGCAAAAAGTCTTCGGTCCGGAGGACGCCCACTGGTGGGACGGTGGTAAAAAGGTCAAAGTCGGCGAAACCTTCGAACCCCGCAAACTGGATACCCCCCTCGACAAATTAACCCGCCAGCATTCCGGCCGCCGCTCGCGCACGCACACCGAGCGCAAACGCGGCCGTTACATCCAGGCCCGCCCCGCCAACGGCAAGACTGACGACGTGGCTTTCGATGCGACCTTGCGCGCCGCCGCGCCCTTCCAGACGCAGCGCACCGAGCAGCGTAAAGAGGTGGCTTTCGCCATCCAGAAGAGCGACTTGCAGCGGAAAGTCCGCGTCAAAAAGGCCGCCAATTTGATCCTGTTCCTGGTGGATGCTTCCTGGTCCATGGCTGTCGCGGAACGCATGGCTGCCACCAAGGGCGCCATCCTGTCCCTTTTGACCGATGCCTACCAGCGCCGCGACCGCGTGGGGTTGATCGTCTTCCAAAAGGACCGGGCCACTCTCATCCTGCCGCCCACCAATTCGATCACACTCGCCCAGCGCGCCCTGGCGGATATCCCCGTGGGAGGGAAAACGCCTCTGGCGGCGGGAATGTTGATGGCCTATGAAATACTGACGCAGGAACAACTCATCCACCCGGATGTGGAACCGCTGTTGATCGTCCTCACCGATGGAGCCGGTAACGTCTCCATGGGAGTTTTGCCCCCGCAGGAAGAAGCCTACCAGTTCGCCGAGCAGATTGCCAGGCGGGATTTCCGCACCATCGTCATCAACATGGAACACGCCTCGTTCGATCAAGGGCTGGCCCAGGCTCTGGCAGACCATCTTGAATCCCCCTGCTATACCTTGAATGAACTCAAGGCCGAAAGCTTGCTGAGCACGGTCCGGCAGGAAATGTCCGAACCCAAGAAAAATAAATAAGGCCTGGAACTGATCCATAGAAAAGCCCCCGAGAGTATTTTCTTCGGGGGCTTGACATTATTCGATTAGCAAACAGGCGTTTTACTGCTTCTTCCCGCAATTGGGACAAAAATTCGATCCCTCCGGGACGGGTTGGCCGCACTTCTTGCAGGAGTGAACAGCCATGGCGGCGGAGACAGGTGATTCCGGAGCGGCAGCCATCGTGGTGGCAGCAACTACCTGCTGAGGTCGGCGCTGGCTCCTCACCAACCAGACAATGCCCAAGACCACCAGGGCCACAAACCCAAGAAAGAAGAAGAGGCCCAGGAAACCGGCAAAAGGCATCATCCCAAAGCCAAAACCGCGACCACCCATCATCGGGTAACCGTGCCCACCATAGGGCATCATCCAACCCGGCCCTTCACGCTGGCCCCTACCATTGAACGGAACCCTCCCATCAGGCGCTTGTGAACCCTGCGGAAACACCTGGACGAAACGGGTAAAACCGTTAAAGTGGGAACGCAACAGGAATACGCCGCCAACTACAACCGCCAAGACTACTAAAACAACAAAGATACCGAGTATCCATTTCCAGACTTTTCTCATAGCAATAACTCCTTTTTACTAAGAGCAGTATACGCCGCAAAGATGAACATTCCATGAAGAAATATCTACCTTTTCTCTGCTTCATAGCCTTCTAGAGGCTGGTATACTTTATCCATGCAATCGATCGGAATCTTCGGCGGGACATTCGATCCACCCCACATCGGGCATTTGATCCTGGCGGCTGAAGCTCAAGCACAATTTAATCTCAAGCGCCTGCTGTGGGTCCTGACACTCGACCCGCCTCATAAACAGGGCCGGTCGATCACGACCATTCAACATCGCCTGGCAATGGTGAAACTAGCCCTGGCGGATGCTCCCGAATTTGAACTATCGACTGTGGATATCGATCGCCCCGGTCCGCACTTTGCGGTTGATACGGTCGGGATCATTGCAGCCCAGAATCCCACCGCGGAACTGGTTTACCTGATGGGCGGCGATTCACTGCGCGATCTGCCCACCTGGCACGATCCGGCAGGTTTCGTCTCTGCCTGCCATTCCATCGGGGTATTACGCCGTCCGGGCGATGCCATCGATCTCCCCGGCCTCGAAAAGAAGCTGCCGGGACTTACGGCCAAGGTCCGCTTTATGGAGGCGCCCCTGCTCGACATCGCCGCCCATGACATCCGTGAGCGGGCCGCGGCAGGCCGGCCTTTCCGCTATTATTTGCCTGCGCGGGTATTCAAATATATTTCCGAACTTGGCCTGTATTCACCCAAATTCCGCGGTCGTTAAGATTTCGGAAGCCGGCGGTTGACCTATATATCTGTCACATAACTCAGGCTGATCCACCGGTCTGCGCCGATTTTCCCCCAACCATCCAATTGTGTCGAGACTTCAAAAACGTCACCGGCATTGACCGTACCGGCAAGAGAAGTCTCATCGTCCGGCTGCCCGCGCACATTGAGCGTCGCTGCGGTTACCTTAACCCGTCGGAGAAGTTGGATGCGCGGGACCAACGCAGCCCGCTCGGAACCAGGAGCCTGTGTCCAGGCCTGGTAAAACGTCAGCCAGGGAATGCCCTGGGCCGCGCCGGAAGCATCCCGCCTTAACGGGTCGTGGATGTACACTTGTGTCACATCCAACCCTACCCCTACCAGGTAATGCGGCCCTTCGAAAGACTTCGAGGTTAATCCTGCTTGCTGCAGAACAGTCTGTTTGACCGGCAGGATGACCGGCCTGCCGCTGACCAGGATCAGTGACAGGTCTGATAGTTTCAGGACGGTGCGCATCGCCGCCGGGATGCCATTCAGCCTCATTACATTTGAGATTTGTGTCAAAGAGAGCCGGCCGTCGGATGGCTGCTTGACCTGGTTGAAGAAGTCAGTCGGAGTTAACTGCTTTTTGGTATAAGCGCGCACCATCATCGCCCCCGCGGTTGCGCCCGAGTCGGCGATCCTCTTTTCCTCGCCCGCCTCGAATTGGGAAATGTAAGGGACTGGCAGGAAGCGGATCTCAGCAGGTCCAGATGAAGGAATTTCCGGGGAGGGGAGCTCGCCAATCACGGAATCAACCACCCGGCGGATGTGTTCCAGCGCGGCGCGTTCAGGTTCAGTCATTGGATCTCCTTTACAAAATAAGGCCGCCTCTATTGTAAAGAGAATTTGTTAATCGCGCAACAGGGAGCTTGATCAGTACATGCCGCAGTTTTTTGGCAACGCATGAATTAATTGAAAGGGACGGCAGTCTATTCTGCCGTCCCGAATTCTAACTTCTCGCCTACTTCTCGCCTATTTCTCGCTTCTTTCCAACTGTCTCACTTCCTGTTTCTTGCCTCCCTTGGCCTTGAATTCGAGGCCGGCATCATCGGACTTGACATGGACTGAGACGGATGAACCGGTGGGGATTTCGCCGCTCAATAAAGCGATGGAAAGCGGACTCTCCACATATTTTTGCAAAGCCCTGCGTAAAGGACGGGCGCCAAAAGCCTGGTCATAGCCGGTTTTAGCCAGCCATTTGCGCGAGGCTTCGGTCAATTCCACCTTGACGCCATACTCGTTCAACCGGTCCTGTATTTCTTTCATCTGCAAATCAACGATCTGTTCCATCTCATCGATTGTAAGCGGCGAGAACATGATGATCTCATCGATGCGGTTCAGGAACTCAGGCCGGAAAGTTCCCTTGAGAGCTTTCTCGACCTTGTTATGGGCTTCACGGTCCTCGTCAGTTTCGGTGGGCGGGAGGAAGCCCAGGGTTCCACCTTTTCTGACGTATTCTGTCCCCAGGTTAGAGGTCATAATGAGCACCGTATTGCGGAAGTCCACTACGTTTCCCTGGCCATCAGTCATGCGCCCATCGTCAAGGATTTGCAGCAAGGCATTCCAGACTTCGGGGTGGGCCTTTTCGATCTCATCGAATAGCAGCACCCGGTACGGGCGGCGGCGGACAGCTTCGGTCAATTGGCCGCCTTCTTCATATCCAACATAACCTGGAGGCGCACCGAACAACCGTGAAACAGTATGCTGTTCGCGGTATTCCGACATGTCAATCCTTACCAGGGCTTCTTCATCGTCAAACATGAACCAGGCCAGGGCCTTGGCAAGCTCGGTTTTCCCGACGCCTGATGGCCCGATAAAGATAAAGGAGCCGATCGGCCGGGCCGGGTCTTTCAAACCCGAGCGGGCCCGCCGGATGGCATCCGAGACGGCATGGATGGCTTCGTCCTGCCCAATGATCCGTTCGTGCAGGCGCTCTTCCATGTGCAGGAGTTTCTGCGACTCGCTTTCCATCATTTGGCTGAGAGGAATACCCGTCCATTGGTGGACCACTTCGGCAATATCGTTTACATCCACCACCTCGTCCAGGTGATGCTCGGATTCCCATTTATCCCGTTTGGTACTGAATTCCTGCTCCAGGCGCAAGCGCTCGGCTTTCTTCTGAGCCGCGCGTTCATAATCCCGCTCGACCCCGGCCTGTTCCTCTTCCACCCTTAATTTATCGATATCATTCTTTTTTTCTTTCAGTTCAGGCGGCAGTGAATAAAGCGCCACGCGCAGTTTGGCGGCCGCTTCATCCATCAGGTCAATGGCTTTATCAGGCAGGTGCCGGTCCGTGACATATCGGTCCGAGAACCGGGCGGCAGCCACCAAAGCCTCGTCGGAAAAACGGACTTTGTGGTGGGCCTCATAGCGGTCGCGTAATCCCATCAGCATTTTGATGGTATCGTCGACACTGGGTTCTTCAACATAGACCGGCGCAAAGCGGCGCTCGAGGGCGGCGTCCTTTTCGATGTATTTATGGTATTCGTCCAGGGTGGTTGCGCCGATACACTGCAGGTCCCCTCGTGCCAGGGCCGGTTTGAGCATATTGGAAGCGTCCATGGCGCCCTGCGCCGCGCCTGCGCCAATCACGGTGTGCAATTCATCGATCATCAAAATGACTTCCCCGGAGGCGCGCTGGACCTCTTCAATGGCGGATTTCAAACGTTCCTCGAACTCGCCTCGGAAGCGGCTGCCTGCGATCATGGCCCCCAGGTCAAGGGAGACCACCCGCTTTCCGGAGAGGATTTCCGGCACGTCGTTGCTGGCAATTTTCTGGGCGAGACCCTCAACGATGGCGGTCTTCCCCACCCCGGCCTCGCCGATCAGGACCGGGTTGTTCTTTGTGCGCCGGGAAAGGATCTGGATGACCCGCATGATCTCGTTGTCCCGCCCGATAACCGGGTCAAGCTTGCCTTCCCGGGCCATTTGAGTGAGGTCACGTGAATATTTTTCAAGTGTACGGTAGCGCGTTTCGGCCTGCGGATCGGTAACACGCTGTCCGCCGCGCAATTGCTGGATCGCGTCCAGGACCCGGTCACGGGTCAAGCCGGCGCTTTCCAGAATGCGGGCCGCAGAAGTGTTCCGTTCGCTCATGATGGCAAGGAAAATGTGCTCCGTTGAGATGTACTCGTCCTTCAGGCGATTGGCCTCCTCATTCGCCAGATCAATGATCCTCTTGAACTCGCGGAGTAATAAAGATCTGGCCTGCCCCGCCGCCGAAAATATTCGCCTTGGGGGTCATGCGCAAGGTCTGGTCCAGCCGCTCGGTCAATGCCTGGGCATTGATATTCAACATTTCGAGAATTTGTGGGATCACCCCGCCCGGCTGTTCGATCAAGGCCAGCAGGATATGCTCGGTATCAATCTGGTTATGTCCGTACCGCGCGATGATCTCGGCTGCTCGTTGGGCGGCTTCCTGCGCTCTTTCGGTAAAGCGATCAAATCGCATCATAGGTCTGTATTCCTTTCATATATGGGAACGACGCCTCCTTCTTCGCTCACCGGGAGGATCGTTACTGCCATTTTGGGGAAATTATAACAAACCAGATATAGTCAGTTTGAAAATATCTCGTTAGAAAATCGTTAGAGTATTGCCTTCATTGTACCGAAATCCCGTGAGAAAGCAAGCCAAATCCGCTATAATATGAATTTATGGCTGCCATCACCATTCCCATCCTGGCTGAGACACCGCAACTACGGCCTCTCAATATCCTCCATGATTTGCCAGGCGTGGCTGACTTGATCGAAAAATGTTTTGCCAGCACAATGGATGCCGATGGGCGTAATTACCTTCAGCAAATGCGCCGCGCCGGCCGGGATAATTCCTTCCTGCGCTGGGCCACCAATGCCGTCGAGACAGCTTCGATGCCTCTTTCGGGTTACGTCTGGGAAGAGGCTGGAGAGATCATTGGCAATGTCAGCCTGATCCCCCACCGGCATAATCATAAGAAGATCTATTTGATCGCCAATGTGGCCGTCCGCCCTGACTTTCGGCGCAGAGGCATCGGGCGTTCACTTACGATTGCCGCCATGGCCCATTCCCGCCAGCGCCATGCCAGTGAAACCTGGCTGCATGTCCGCGATGATAACCCGGGGGCGATCGCTCTTTATGCCAACCTGGGGTTTGAAGAAGTTGCCTGCCGCACCATGTGGGTCGCCAGGCCGGATAGAAATGCGAAGGCTGTGACAGGTGAATTTACCATTACGAGACGCACATCTCACGATTGGCCTGTCCAGAAAAACTGGCTGCAAAGCCTCTATCCTGACCTTTTAACATGGTACCAGCCCATGCCCTGGATTTCCCTCCAGCCGGGTCTGAGCGGAATAATTTACCGCCTGATGATGGATTACACCGTTCGGCACTGGGTCGCCAGGAAAAACGGGGCAATTTCTGCCATTCTAAGCTGGCAAGCCATGGCTGGCCAAAACGACCGGCTCTGGGCTGCTGTTGGCCCGCAAGGCAGCGAACAAACCCTGCTGGCACTCCTGCTCCATGCCCGCCGTGAACTTTTCTGGCGGCAAAACCTTACGCTCGATTTCCCCGCGGGCAAATATATGTTTTCTATCGAAGATGCAGGTTTTTTCCCTCACCGGACCCTGCTTTGGATGAAACTTAATGAGAGTAAATCCGTAAATCATCCGTAGGAGGCTGACATGAGATTCATTCTACGTTGGGCTATCAACACGGTGGCATTATATGTTGCCATCATCCTGTTGCCGAAATATATTCTCTACCATGGGAACTGGGTGGACATCATCTGGCTGGCTTTGATCTTCGGCCTGGTGAATGCCATTCTGCGTCCACCTTTCAAGGCCATATCCTGCCTGCTTATTATCCTTACTCTGGGTCTCTTCACCCTGGTGATCAATACCCTGCTCTTTGCCCTCACCGGTTGGATTGGCAATCAATTCAACGTCGGTTTCACCCTGGCACAGCCTTGGTTCTGGAGCGCTTTCCTTGGCGCTCTGGTGACGACCCTGGTGAGCGGCTTTTTGAACATGGTCTTGCGGGACGAGATGAGGAACCGCCGGCGCGGCTGACAGTCCGGTGGAATTGGAAAAAGTGTTCGGAATACCTGGAAGGGATATGCCTTGGCATATCCCTTCTTCTTTTAAGAAGTAAATCAGAAAATCTACAGAGTAAACAGGAAAATCAAGTCGGTTACGTTCGTCCCGGTTGGGCCCGGCTTGAGCAAGTCATCCAGCGCGGCAAAAAAAGTGTAGGAATCATTCCGCTCCAGGTAATCGCCGGGGCGCAGGCCGAGCCGGACCGCCCGGTGGAAAGTCCCGCCTGTGACGATGGCCCCGGCCGCATCAGTGGGACCATCCTCGCCATCACTGGCCAGACTCGCCAGCATCACCTCAGGAAAATCCGCCAGTTCAGTGACCGCTGCCAGGGCTAGTTCGGTATTACGGCCGCCGCGGCCATTCCCTTTCATGGTCACCGTCGTTTCTCCGCCGGCCAGGATGCAAGCTGGCGCTGGCACTGGCGTGCCGGTTTTCCTGGCCTGACGCAGGAAAGTGGCCAGTTCGAATGCCGCCTGACGGGCCTCTCCTTGCAGGTCCGTCCGCAGCAGGTAGGGATTGAATCCTTCATCACTTGCCTGCTTCAGGGCAGACTGCGCCGCCAGCAGGTTGCTCCCCACGATCACATTTTGGACCTTCCCGAATAGGGGATCGCCCGGTTTTGGCGTTTCCGGGGTATTTTCGACCCCGGCCAGGATTGATAGAGGGACCAATTTGCCCAGGGCATATTTGCTGATCACATCCAGGGTATCCTGGCGTGTGGCCGGGTCGGGTGCAGTCGGGCCGGATGCAATGGCTTCAAGCGGATTCCCCACTACGTCCGATAAGATCAGGCCGATCACGGTAGCCCCGTTGGCCAGCTTCACAATTCCTCCCCCCTTTAACCGGTCCAGCCGGCGCCGCAGGGTGTTGATCTCTCCGATGGCTGCCCCGCTGGCAAGCAGGGTCGAGGTGAGCGCCTGCATTTCTGCAAGGGATACGCCCTCCACCGGGGCGCACACCAGCGCAGAACCGCCTCCGGAGATCAGGCAGATAAGCAGGTCGTCCGGTTGGAGAGCGGAAACAAATTCGAGTACCTTTTTCCCAGCCGCCAGGCTGCGTTCATCGGGAAGGGGGTGCCCGCCCTGAATGATGGACAAGGGAGGATTAGCAGTGGGTAGCGCCGGTATATGTTTGGTAATGACCAGGGCATCGGAAATCCGCTCTCCCAATATTCCGCCCATAGACTCAGCCATGCCCGCAGAGGCTTTACCGATACCGAGCAGGAACACCCGCCTGAAATCTTGCAGCTCATAGGAGCGATCAGCAACGGTCAATCGCTTATCTTTGAGATGAACAAAGTGCCTCACGGCTTCACCCGGTTCAACGGCCCGTATGGCCGCAGCCAGGATGCGGGTAATGGCCTCGCCCCGGTTGGAATCCCTCAGAACTCTGGGTCCAGAATGCCTCGGCAGAAATCATGTTCGTATGATAGCATTAAATCATGCCCAAACCTAAAGTCTTCCTTACTCGCCGTATCCTGGAAAAGGGCCTGAACCTGGTGCAGGATTTCTGCCAGGTGGACCTGTGGCCGGAGGAACTGCCTCCCTCGCACCAGGAAATCCTCACTCGCGTGCGCGGCGTGGAGGGGCTGCTGTGCCTGTTGACCGACCGCATCGACACGGAAGTCCTGCAGGCGGCCGGGGCGGGATTGAAGGTCGTCAGCAGCTGTTCCGTCGGAGTGGATAACGTGGATCTGGCGGCTGCCATCGCCCGCCGGATCCCCGTTGGCAACACTCCCGGTGTATTGACCGATGCCACTGCCGACCTGGCCTTTGCCCTGCTCCTGGCCGCCGGCCGGAGGCTGGTGGAAGGCGACCGGTTGGTGAAAAACGGCGGATGGAAGACATGGGCGCCGGGTTTCATGTTGGGAGCTGACCTGCGCGGGGCGGTTTTGGGTATCGTCGGCTTTGGGCGCATCGGACGGGCGGTGGCCCATCGAGCCGGCGGCTTTGGGATGCGTGTCTTTTTCACTGACCCCGGGGAGGCAAAACCGGAAGCCGGCGTGGAGGCAATTCAGGTGGATATTGACACCCTGTTGAGCCAATCCGATTTCATCTCCTTGCACTGCCCGCTCACCGCCGAGACCCGCGGCCTGATGAATGCAGCCGCCTTTGCCAGAATGAAACCCACGGCGGTATTGGTCAACACCTCCCGTGGACCGGTTGTGGACCAGGCGGCTCTCTATGATGCCCTGGTTTCGAAACGCATCTTTGCGGCCGCCCTGGACGTGACCGACCCGGAGCCGCTCCCGCTCGATAGTCCGTTACTTACCCTGGAGAATTGCATCGTCGTTCCCCACATTGCCAGCGCAAGCCGGCAGACGCGCGAAAAAATGTCGGTGATGGCCGCGGAGAATCTCATCGCCGGGTTGAAAGGGGAACGCCTGCCCAATTGTGTCAATCCTGAAATTTATACTTAGGGGATCATCGAGAGCACGTATTAATTTACCTTAATCCCCGGCCTGGAATCCAAAATAAAAGTAGGGCGAGATAAAATTTCTCGCCCTACTTGTTGGTGTGAACGGAGTGTCTAAATGGCGGAGTTGGCTCCCACCAGCCAGTCTCTGCCATTCTTTGCCAGGAAGAGACGGAAGCTGTGGGCTTTGTATCCCGCTTGAAGAGCCACCTGGCCATGGCGATCGGCATAAATATCCAAAATGGGGCAATCAGGTCCGAAGCGGGCATGTAACTTCCAGGTCTTACCGCCGTCTTCGGATACTTCGACATTCCCTTCCGCCGTGCCGCGATATATTTTCCCTCCGGTGGCGGCCTGGACGGGGAACTTCAAGGCTGATTTGAACGGACTTGAGAAGAGAAACAGTGAAGAGGTTGCGAGACCAGTAACTTTCAGAAAATCGCGACGGTCCATGATGAACTCCTTACTGGCAATGACGGGTGGTTGATTTCCTGAATACATATTAGCGCATTCAAAATCGTTTGTCCAGTATTTATTCCCTGATTTATCATCTTGATATGGTTTAGATATGAACCTGGATTATTTTTTGGGTGAAGAATGTCCAACAATAAGCGGAAATATCATCCCCCGCCTCCAAAATGCTGGCGCAGGAAGAGGGTCGTACATGATCAGGACCTGGTATCAGATGGATGGGGAGTTATTTACGCGCACGCAAGGATAATTATGTATTTTAATACGTGAATATAATTAAAGTATAAATATATTCAGGGTATCATGATGTGGGTCGGTAAATTTCCTATTGGTAGTAGGCTCTGAGAATATCCGGTCGTACTACAACCGGTGATTACCTACCTGCAGGTGCGATCGTTTTTCGACTTGCCAATTTATTATTCAGTTTTCACTAATCGCCAGGATGCCAAAAACAACACTGCGGCCAGCAACCCCGGAAGATAATCTTTTTTATTACCGCGTCTATGCCAGCACACGCACAGACGAAATGGCTCTTGTTAATTGGACCCCCGAGCAAAAAGATTCTTTTTTATGGATGCAGTTCACTGCACAGAGGGAGCATTACCGCCTGCATTACCCACAGGCGGAATATCAGGTCATTTTACAGGAAGGAAAATCGATCGGGCGGTTGATCACGGAGCGTTCAAAAAACCAACTATTGATCATGGACATCGCCTTACTCCCGCCATACCGCCATGCCGGCATCGGCACCGCCATTATCCAGGATTTAATGGCCGAAGCCGCCCACTCATGCCTCCCGCTGGTCCTGCGGGTCGAGTTTTTCAACCCGGTCATCCGCCTGTATACCCGCCTCGGTTTTGTGAAAACGAGAGAGGTCAACAGCGTGTACCATGAGATGGTCTGGACTCCGGTGGCAGACCCGGCTTGATCTGCTCATGCATGCGGCCTTTTACAAATGGAGAAAAGTGGAATGGATCTGGGACAATTAAATCCAGCCATGCTGGCTGAACATGTGGGTAGTCGATTCGAGGTTCTGGATGATCCCTCGAATGTTTTTTCCGTGACCCTGGCGGAAGTGGTTGAACACAGCAAAACGGAGCATAGCCAAGCCTTTTCTCTTTTCTTTCACGGCCCGCTGGACCGGTTCATGCCGCAGGGAATCCACAAGCTTACGCACCCGAAGCTGGGAGAACTAGAGATTTTTTTCGTTCCTACTGGCAAGGACAAAGATGGCTTTCAATATGAAGCAGCTTTTAACCATCTCTTTTGATCTTTATATTTTATTGATCCAGACGATTGGATTTTTTGCGGGTTCTCCCCGTGACATGAACTAACAACCAAGGAGAAGAAGTATGGCAGAACCATTCTTAAGCGAAATCAGAATTATGTCGTTTGGCTTCCCTCCGAAGGGCTGGGCCTTGTGCGATGGTCAGTTGCTGCCTATCAACCAGAACCAGGCGCTCTTTTCGCTGCTGGGAACAACCTATGGCGGCGATGGGCGAGTCAATTTTGGGCTGCCGAACCTGCAGGGCAGGACCCCGATCCACGTGGGCAGTGGGCATACTTGGGCGAGCGTGGCGGAGAGCAAGCACATACGCTGTCGATCAGCGAGATCCCCACGCACGTTCATACAGTCAATGCAACGACCGCAACTTCAACGACTAACACACCGGCAAGTAATGTGTTGTTGGGCCAGTCACAGGGAGCCAGTCTTTATGCAGCTGCCGCTAATTTACAGCGCGATGGACCCAAGCGAAATCACAAATATCGGCGGCAGCCAGGCCCATTTGAACATGCAGCCCTTCCTGATGCTGAACTTCAGCATCGCATTACAGGGCATTTTCCCCTCCCAGACCTAAGGAGGTTCAAGCATGGCACAACCTTATGTTGGTGAGATCAGGATGTTCGCAGGTAACTTTGCGCCTGCAGGCTGGCAGTTTTGCGAAGGGCAGTTATTACCGATTTCGGAATATGAAACCTTATTCAATTTGATCGGCACAACTTACGGAGGGGATGGCCAGAGCACCTTCGCAGTGCCGGACCTGCGCGGGCGCGTCCCGCTTCATCTCGGCAACGGCTTTACCCTGGCCGAGACCGGCGGCGTGGAGATATTACGCTAAACGTGCCGCAAATTCGGCACACACCCATGCCTTTCTTGCTCTGGCTAACAGCGCATCTGCAAATGCTCCAGGAAATAGTGTTCTCTTGGCCAGAACGGCGTCAACTACTACTCAGCTTATATCGGAACGATGTCGCCTCAATGGCAATATGAATCCTGCTGCGTCACATCGGTAGGTGGCAGCCAGCCTCACACGAACTTCCAGCCCTATCTGTGCGTTGACTTTATCATTTCTCTCTTCGGGATATTCCCATCTCCCACATAAACGAAGGTTTCTTTCCTGGCATGGCCAACTCGTCATTCGGATCACCGGCTTTGAAATCCAGATAAACCGGTAATTGAAGGAGAAATACATGGCAGATCCATTTGTAGCCGAAATTCGCATTTTCCCATTCAACTTTGCGCCCAAAGGCTGGGCGTGGTGTGACGGCCAACTGTTGCCGCTCTCGCAAAATACGGCCCTCTTTTCGCTGCTGGGTACCACCTACGGCGGCGATGGCAAATCCAACTTTGCGTTGCCGGATTTGCAAGGCTGCGCCCCATGCATCCGGGACAGGGACCGGGACTCTCGCTGCATGACCTGGGCGAGACGGGAGGTTCGGATACGGTTTCGCTGCTTGAATCCGAAATACCATCCCACAGCCATACTTTGAGAGGCGATGTTCTTGACATTGGGGACACCAACGTTGTGAAGTCCAAACGCATCATTGGCCTTATCCTCCGGCGGCACGCTTTATCAAAACGCCTCCAATGTAAATATGTCTGACAACGCCCTCACGCCTTCCGGCGGTGACCAGCCCCATAACAACCTGCAGCCTTATTTGACCTTCTACTTCTGTATCGCACTACAAGGTGTTTACCCGCCGCGCACATGATTTTAGCCTGACGTTCGGGGAACCCTATCAAGGGGTTTCCAGGGTTTAGCCGGAATTGAAAACTGCTGCGACCGCAAGACGAATACCTTTGACCAGATAAACAGGAGCCATCAATGCCATCATTCAACAAATTCACTCGATCAAAAAAATATTTGACCCGGATTGGACTGTTTGCCTGGCGATTTTTAGTATTCTTTTCGATAGCGGCGGTTGCCACTCTTGGTACGTATACGATCGTGCGTGCAGCGGCTACTATTGTTGCCACGAAATCGTATGCATTCGTCGGCGGTGATGGCGATGGGAAGGCCGACCCCGGGGAGACCATCGCATACACTGTTTCCGTTACAAACAGCGGCGTCGACGCCGCCACAGGCGTAACTCTCAGCGATATCATTGACGCCAACACCACCCTGGTGGGCGGTTCGTTGGATGTCTCCCCATTGGCCGTCAATGATAGCTATGACACCATCGGTAATACCTTGCTGGATGTCGGTGTGGGGTCTCCCGACCCGGCGGTGCATGTCAGCGGGAATCTGTTTACCAACGATGTGGAGTTCCTGGGGGAAACCTTCGACGCTGCACATACCCACATCACCGCGCATGTCGGCCCGGCTCATGGCACGCTCACTCTGAACGACAACACCGGCGCCTTTACCTATCTGCCGAACACCAACTATTCTGGCGTCGATTCCTTTACTTATACACTCACAGACACAGCCGGCCTGACGGATACGGCAACTGTTACTATTAATGTGACTACCCAGCGGGTTTGGTATGTCAAAAATAATGCGCCTGCAGGAGGCCTGGGCCGCTCATCGGATCCTTTCGATACCCTGGTCGAGGCGCAGTCTGCCTCCTCCGCCAACGATACAATTTATGTCTTTCTGGGCGATGGCACGACCCTCGGCCAGAATGCCGGCATAATTCTCAAAAGCGGCCAGCGCCTGCTGGGTGAAGGTGTGGCGTTGACCGTACCGGTCAGTGTCAATGGCGGTGCCAATCCGACAATCCTAGAGGCGGCCGGCAGTCAACCGCTGATCAACAATACCGCCGGCGATGGCATCTCCGTTACGAACCTCGGCAATGTGGAAATGCGCGGGTTGAATATTGCGGGTAACCCTTCTGCCGTGAACGTCACTACAAACGGGGCCAACAGCGGTAGTTTCGAACTTGCCAACAACACCATCCGTTCGGCTGTCGCAAATGGTATTGACATTAACGGTGGAGGCAGCGGCACTCTGACGGTCAACCTTCACGACAATACGGTCACAGCCGGAGCTAACGGTATCGACATTCAACGTACGGCTGGCAATGTCACCATTATCGCGTTTGATGACAATGTCGTGACGGGAAACACCGTCGGCACCGGCATCAATATTACCGGTGCGGTTTTCGACACCACACCTGGTGGAGCCTTCAATACCGTCGCAGGGGGAACGACCAGCATCGGGTCGTCCGATAATGCTGTCGGCGCAGCGGGAGTCGTGATGTCAGGCGTTTCGGGCGATCTGGCTTTCACCGACCTGGATATTTTCACTGATAACGGCGCCGGCCTCAATATGACCGGGGCAGGCGCGGTCACCATCGCGGCAGGCACGGGCATGCGCATGATCGTGGGGGCCGGCGTGGCAACTATTGATGCCACAGGCGGCCCGGCAGCCCAGGTCTCCAATGCAACCATTGACCTCCAGTTCGTAACAGTCAAAAGCGTCAATAGTACCTCCTCGGGCGTTTCACTCACGGGCATCAATGATGGCACAACGACCTCGGTCTTCTCGGCCGGAGCAGGCAGTTCGATTTCCAATGCAGCCGGAGTCGACTTTATCATTGACAGCAACAATGCCACCGTTACATATGCTGGTACGATCAATGATGACATTGGGCAGCTGGTCTCGATGACCAGCAATACGGGTGACAGCAAGAGTTTCACCGGCGCGATCACCGACGGCAATGATGGTGACGGGAGCGGTGTTTCACTGACAAACAACACCGGCACAACCGTCACCTTCTCGGGCGGGTTGGTACTCTCCACCGGCTCGAACCCTGCCCTTACTGCCACCGGCGGCGGTACGATCAACGTATGTGATGAGAATCCATGCAACCCTTCGCTGACCGGCACATTGGTTAACTCGCTGGCAACCACAACCGGTATTGCCCTCAACGTGGCCAATACGACCATCGGTTCAAATAAATTGGAATTCCAGAGTATTTCAGCCAACGGCGCCGCAAACGGAATCATTTTAAATACCACTGGTTCAATTGGCGGGTTGACGGTGAGTGGCAATGGAGGCACCTGTACTGCGGCAAACACGTCGGGCTGTTCTGGTGGAACTATTCAAAATACGACTGGCGTAGATAACTCTTCCGCTTTGCCTGCCGGGACGGCTATCGTCTTGAATAATACGCAAAACGTTTCCCTCACCCGCATGTGGATTCATGACAACAGCAATTACGGTATTCGCGGCAACAGCGTGTCTGGTTTTTCGCTTGACAACAGCGTCATCAATGGCATTAACGGTAACAACGGTGGCTCGCCCTACAATGATGGAAGCGCAAAGTTTGATAACCTGAACGGATCTGCCACGGTTTCCAACACAAATATCTCCGGCGGTTTCAACGATAATTTCCGCATCGTCAATACAAGCGGAAGCTTGAACCGAATCACATTTTCCAACGTGATCTTCGATGTGAACGGTTCAACCCCGAATAATGATGCGCTTTCGATTGAGGCGCAGTCAAGCGCGGTGGTCAATGTAACCGTGCAAAACAGTTCTTTCAAAGGCGCTGCTGGCGACCTCTTTCAATTAAATAACAATGGAAGTGGGGCAGCCGACCTGGTCTTTTCCAACAACACACTGGCAAACAGCCACCCGGCCATTGCCACGGGGGGCGGCGGTGTGACAATTGACGGTGGCAGCGTCACATTCCACATTGACCACAACACCTTCCGCGATGCGGTTGGCCATGCGCTGCTGATCGCCAAGACTACTGACGCCAACACACTTCAAGGCACCTTCGACGCTAATACCATCGGCGTTGCCGCTGTGGCGAATTCCGGCTCGGCAGAAGGTGATGGGCTGAAAGTGCAGAGTGCCGGCGGCGGCACAGTTACCGTAGCCATCACCGGCAACCAAATCCACCAGTACAATAATTTCGGTATTGAGTTGGCGACTGGCGGAAGTGCAATCCCCCAGAGCGGCGCGTTTAATGCGACCATTACCGGCAACTTAATCGATACGCCCGGAAACACCGCTGGCACGATTGGCATCTCAAAGAACGGTATCCATCTCAACGGGGGTACGGTGTCGGGCGATACCTACGCCATCTGTGCGCAGCTCGGCGGTGCAGGGGCACTGGCGAACTCCATTGCCACAGCCGGTAAGGATGCCGTTCCAGCGACTATCGGCGATATGGATTTCCGCCTGCGTCAGCGTCAGGCAACCACAGTGCGTTTACCCGGTTACAGCGGCGGCAACAACGACAACACCGCAGTGCAGAACTTTATCGCCGCTAATAATGGTGGCAATGGGGCGCCTGTTGGATTGGCTTCGAACACTATCCCCACGGGCGGCGGATTCGTGGGCGGTGCGGCCTGTGCATCACCAACAGTGATGCTTCCAGACAGCAGCAAGGATGTTGCGCAAGCCGAGTCCAACACCGACCCGATGGTGGATGCGCAAGCTGAAATTTTGAATTCCGCCAACACCTTCGCAGCTGTTTCCGGTTCTACGGTACAAGTTGCACAAACTGTAAATACAAACATTAAGTCTGCATCTCCTGTAAGTGCAGGCAAGGAGTCTGTGGGTGCATTGGCCGCTGCATCCGGCTCTTCCAATCTCTCCAACCAGAAGAAATCAGCCTTCGACATTCCAGCCGAGATAGGCACCCAAACTTCCCGCCTGCTCTCGGCGTGGCGCGCACCCGCCAAATCGGGTGAGACCGTCAACGTCCCGATCGGCACACTCCCGGCGGGGAAGAGTGTCATAATCCAGTACGATGTGACCGTAGATGCCTTGGATCCAGGCGAGGTCCGGACGAAAATCCTGAACCAGGGCACGATCTCCGGCAGCAATTTTGCCAGTGTGACCACCACTGATCCTTCTCCCAGCCCGGATCCTTTCTGCAGTGGAAGCGGTACTAAAACCTGTACGCCCGTAGACCGGCCCGATACAACGGTTTCTTCCATCAGCCGCCGCACTCCTTCCACCACGCCGGCGAATGCCGCGTCGGTTGTTTGGCGGGTGACCTTCGCTAATCCCGTTGCCGGCCTGACCAGCAACAACTTTACCCTGGCAAACACGGGCCTGACTGCTCCTTCCATTACCACGGTCTCCGCAGTCACTGCATCTCCTGACACGCAATGGGATGTGACGGTCAATACCGGCACGGGTAATGGCACACTCGGCTTGAACATGGCGAACGATACTGGCCTTTCGCACGATGTGACCAATTCACCATTCACCGGTGAAGTCTACACGATTGATAAGACTGCGCCGACGGTCACTTCCATTAGGCGGCAGTCGCCGGCCAGCAACCCGACCAATGCCGATCTGCTGGTATTCCGCGTGACCTTTAACGAACCGGTCACAGGTGTAGGCGCAAACAGTTTTGTCGTCACCGGAACCACGACCACCATTGGCGCGGGTTCGATAACGGCCGTCACGCCCAATCTTGTATTTGATATCTCCGTGGATGGCAGCCTGAATGGCAACCTGTCTACTTTGAATGGCACGGTTGGGCTGGATATTGCTCCCAGTCCCACTATTACAGATCTGGCTGGCAATACCCTGCAGGTTGTTGAACCAACGCCAGCTGCCACGAATGACCAAACCTACACATTGGATAATGCCGCACCGACGGTCACCATCAACCAGGCGGTCGGCCAGCTTGACCCGACCAGCGCCAGCCCGATCAACTTTAAGGCGGTCTTTAGCGAGTCAGTTGGTACCAGCTTTGTGACGGGTGATGTAACCCTGGGCGGTACTGCTGGAGCAACGACAGCCACGATAACGGAAATTGCGCCGAACGACGGCACCACCTATACTGTCGCCTTCAGCGGCATGACCGGCAACGGCACGGTCATCGCTTCGATCCTGGCAGGCAAAGCGCAGGACCTGGTAGGCAATGGCAACGTTGCCTCCACCTCTGCCGATAACATCGTCACCTTTGACAGCATTGCCCCCAATACCAGCATCGATAGCAGCCCGACCAACCCGACCTCCAGCACCAGCGCTGGCTTCACCTTCAGCGGCACTGATACCGGTACAGGCATCGCCAGCTTCGAGTGCGACCTGGGTGGCGGCGGTTTCAGCGCCTGCACCAGTCCGAAGAGCTACAGCGGCCTGGCCGAAGGCAGCCACACCTTCCAGGTGCGCGCCATCGACAATGCCGGGAATACCGACCCCACCCCCGCCAGTTTCACCTGGGTGGTGGATACGGTCGCGCCCGATACGACCATCCTGACCCATCCGTCCAACCCGAGCTCCAGCACCAGCGCTGCCTTCACCTTCAGCGGCACGGATACGGGTGGCAGTGGCGTGGCTGGTTTTGAATGCGATCTGGATGCTGGCGGTTTCAGCGCCTGCGCCAGCCCACAGAACTACAGCGGCCTGGCTGAAGGAAGCCACACCTTCCAGGTGCGCGCCATCGACAATGCCGGGAATACCGATCCCACCCCCGCCAGTTTCACCTGGGTGGTGGATGCGGGTGCTCCGACGGTGGTGGTGAGTTCTACGACGGCCAGCCCGACCAACCTGGCACCTATTCCGGTCACCATCACCTTCAGCGAATCTGTCACTGGCTTCACTCCTTCGGTGGCTGCGGGTGATCTCGTCATCACTAATGGTACCGACAGTAACCCGGCCGGCAGCGGCACGACCTACACCTTCGACCTGACCCCCTCCGGGCAAGGGGCGGTGACTGTCCTTGTCCCCGCGGGCAGCGCCCAGGATGCGGTCAGCAACTGGAATACCGTTTCGAATCTATTCAGCATTACCTATGACACGATTGCCCCGGACACGACCATCACAGGCACACCGCCCAATCCGTCCGCCAGCAATAATGTGGCCTTTGCCTTCTCCGGCAGCGACCTCGGTGGAACTGGCGTGGCCGGTTTCGAGTGCAAACTGGACGGCGGCGGCTTCAGCGCCTGCACCAGTCCGCAGCTATACACTATTTCGACCGATGGCAGCCACACCTTCCAGGTGCGCGCCAGGGATAATGCCGGTAATTTGGATGTAACTCCTGACAGTTACACCTGGGTGACAGACACGACTGGTCCGGATACGGTTATCACTGGCAGTCCATCTGATCCAACCGCCAGTACAAGTGCAAGTTTCAACTTTACAGGGAATGATGGCAGCGGCACCGGCGTGGCCGGTTTCGAATGCGACCTGGACGGTGGCGGCTTCGTGGCCTGTTCAAGCCCTCAATCATACAGCGGTTTGACCGGCGTCAGCCACACCTTCCAGGTGCGCGCCATCGACAGCGTCGGTAACACGGATAAGACCCCCGCCAGTTTCACCTGGCTCATAGATCTCACTGCACCGGATACGGCCATCACCGCTCACCCGGCCAATCCGGCTAACAGCACCGGCGCTAGTTTCACCTTTACCGGTAACGACGGCAGCGGAAGTGGTGTGGGCAGTTTTGAGTGCGCCATGGATGCAGGTGGATTCAGCGCTTGTACCAACCCGCAGAATTATGCCGGTTTGAGTGAAGGCAGCCATACCTTCCAGGTGCGCGCCATCGATGCCGTTGGCAATGTGGACGCCTCCCCGGCCTCTTTCAGTTGGATGGTGGACACGATTGCGCCTGATACAACCATTACCGGATTCCCGCCCAGTCCCACCAACAATACCAGCGCCGACCTTAGTTTCACTGGCGCAGATGCTGGCGGCACTGGCATCGCCGGTTTTGAATGTGATCTGGACGGTGGCGGTTTCACTCCCTGCACCAGCCCGAAGAGTTACACTGGCCTGGGCAACGGCAGCCATACTTTCCAGGTGCGTGCCCTCGACAATGCAGGTAACGTGGACCTGACACCGGCTCTGTTTACCTGGACGGTGGATACATCCATACCCACTGAAACCCCTACTCCGACGCTCACGAAAACCAGCACTTCAACGCCTACTCCGACCCAGACGGCCACATCCACGCCCACGCCCACCTGGACGCCAACTCCCACGCCAGGAACCATTTGGAAGTATTATTTACCAATTGTGTTTCCTTGTGAGGGACTGTGCACTGATATTTTTACCACGGATAAGTAACCGGCCATTACAGGTACGTTTCATGTTCTTCCATAGGCAGTTCTAAAAGTGGCGTGATATTCAGAGTTTGGAAAAATAAAAGACAAGGACCTGCAGGGTCATTCCCGCAGGTCCTTGGTTTGTTCTACTGCTTGGTGCCTCAACCCAGGGTCACCGCCTTTCTTTTGAACCATGGGCGCGCTCGATCTTCTTTTTGCGTGCGTAAGCATCGGCGTTTTCCTGTGAAGGTCTGGCAGCCGCGGAACCCGGTTGTGCTTATTGAAATTTTCAATACTGATGAATAATCACCAACGCAGAACTTCTTTTTGACATTTACCCACCTTCTCAAGACTGGAATGGATCACACCGGCCAGAACCGATACTGTAATAGTATTAAGAACAAATCATCCCTAGAGTCAATTATAATGCGCCCATGCCTGAATCGGTCAGACCGACCTCGCCTCTCCGCCGTGCCCTGGCTCTATTCGGCTGGTCGCGCTCCAGCAGTGTGTTGCTGGGGGGATTTTTCCTGATCGTCTTTCTTATTATCTACATCTGGTGGCCGCTGGCAGAAGAAGTCCTGGCTTATATCGATTGGGGCGGGCCGTGGTGGTACTATATCGACTGGCTGCTGCTGGGCGTTTTTATCTTCATGACCCTGACCATCATGGCACACGCCGACCTGCGGCGGGATGCCCTGATCGTTTTTGTCGGTACCCTGGGCGGACTGGTGATCGAATCCTGGGGTACGCAAACCAACCTGTGGCACTACTATACCGCCGAACGCCCGCCGCTGTGGATCATCCCGGCCTGGCCGATCGCCACGTTGTCCATTGACAGGATTACAAGAGCGTTAAACTGGGGGATTATGAAAATGAATACCAATGGCAATAAAGGCTCAAAAGTCTCGAAAGTGTTTCTTTCGGATTCCTTTGTATCGTCCGTGTTTAAAGTCCTTTACTGGATTATTTTCCTGGGTTTCTACGCGCTGATGCTGTATTTTGTCGCCCCAACCTTCGGAAAGTCTTTTACCGTTATGGCATTGTTGCTGGTGGCGCTGCTCATCCTCACCCCGACTGATCACCGCTATGCCGTCCTGGTTTTCATCGCCGGCGCCGGGCTGGGCTACTTCCTCGAACGCTGGGGCACCACCCGCCAGTGCTGGACGTATTACACCAACGAGACCCCGCCGTTCTTTGCCGTGCTGGCGCACGGGATGGCAGCCGTGTCTTTCTGGCGGGCAGGGCTGATGGTCAAGCTGGTCTGGGGCAAAACGGCCGTTCCGTTGATAATAAAGCTGAAAAGTGCCTTTCACCCGGAAGTCGAGTAAGACGGCTACTTGAGATTTTTGGAAAGCCTCAACATCCCAATGCGAAGGACGAAACCACTCTCGAGAATAATGCTGGTGCTGGCAACGGGGTTGGTATTATTGCTGGTTTCTCCACCCTGGTCGCTGGCCTTTGGTCGAACCGCCGCCCCATTCTCAGTTTGGCTGCCTTTGGTCATTAAAGGAAACACAAATCCTATCCATCAGGGAATTGCCACCTATTACAATGCAACCGGCGCAGGTGCTTGTTCCTTCGATCCATCCCCGGCTGACTTGATGGTCGCCGCCATGAACGCGGAAGAGTACAACAACTCGGCTGTTTGTGGTGCCTATGTTCATGTGAGCGGCCCCAAAGGCGCCATCACCGTGCGCATCGTGGATCTGTGCCCGGAATGTCTGGCCGGTCACCTCGACCTGAGCCGGGAAGCCTTCGCCCAGATTGCCGACCTGCCCCTGGGGCGTGTGCCCATCTCCTGGCAGGTGGTCAGCCCGGCCTTGGTGGGCCCTATTGCGTACCATTTCAAAGACGGTAGTAACCAGTGGTGGACGGCAGTGCAAATACGCAATCACCGTAACCCCATCGCCAGGCTGGAATACTTAACGGGCGGCGGTCAATGGGTGAGCGTCCCGCGCACCTCCTACAATTACTTTGTGCAAACGAACCCCGGGATGGGGCCAGGTCCATACACGTTTCGGGTGACAGACAGTTATGGCAACAGTTTGATCGATGGCAATATCCCCCACGTGGAGAACGGCACGGTCAGCGGCGCCAGCCAGTTTCCGCCGGGACCGTAGATCGGGTTACTTTTTTGATCGTTGGGGGTAAGTCAAGTCAATTCTAGACATATTCGGCCAACCAGCAGCCGCCTCTCTTTACCGTGCCGGCCCATTTGGAGCTATGGCAGCTGGGTTTTGAAGTGGACAATGGTGCCATTCCTGGCATCGCTCACCCACACCCCTCCCGCTCCATCACTCACGATCCCGCTCGGCAACGCAAAACCGCCCGTCGTGCAGCCCTCCCATACACGCTCCGGCTGTCCATTACTGCCATTGAACTCGATCACCCGGCACAACTCCGGATCCGTCACGTACACATGCCCCTCCCCATCCACCCCCACAAAGGGCTTGTTCTCCAGCGAGTTCCCATACCACCCCTCCACCGCCCATTCCGCTTCCGCCGTGTACACCACCCCGCCCCCTTCCGCCTTGAATACCTGCACCCGCTGGTTCCAGGTGTCCGTCACATACACCCGCCCGTTTGCCCCAATGGCCACCCCCACCGGCTCATCCAACTGCCCCAGCTCCAGCCCCGGACTCCCAAATTCTCCCAGGTAATTCCCCTCCCCATCGTAGATCACGATGCGCTTGTTGCCCGTGTCCGCCACATACACCCGCCCCTGCCCGTCCACCGCCAGCCCCCGCGGCCCATAAAAACCATCCTGCCCGATGGCCGGCCCGGTTCCCCACATCTTGATGAACTGCCCCTCCGAGGTGAACTTCTGGATGCGATAGTTCCACGTATCGGCCACGTACACGCTCCCATCCGGACCAACCGCCACTCCCCAGGGTTCATTGAATGTGCCGGCAGGCGCATTCCCCTGGGCAACGTCTGCAAACGAGCCCCACACCTGCAGCACCGTCCCATCCGCAGCGAGGTGCTGGATGCGGTGGTTGAGCGAATCCGCCACATACAGGCTGCCATCGGGGGCCAGGGCGATCTGCCGAGGCGAAACGAACTGGCCCGCTTCAGACCCGCTCGTCCCCAGGACCCGATCTGGCGTGACCGGGGAGGTGATGCCTTCGTATGGATCGACCGGCTGGACCGGCGGCTGCGCCGCCGCTCCCAACGGCCAGAGTAGATTGGTTATGTCCTTGCGAAAATAGGTATGCAGCCGGTTCGAAACTCCCCAGTCTTTAAGGGAGTAGGCAGCCGGGTTATTCTTCAGGATGCCCCAGGCCGTGTAATCCCGGTTGAACCAGATCTGCCAGACGGCATAACGCACCTTCGCATCGGTGAAGAAGGGCTGGATGTGCCGCCAGGCATATTTGAAATAATCGATTGTGTTCATGGGGGATATTTCAGTTGTGCTGCCGGCATTTATTTTCGGATAAGTCGAGGCTCCTATCGGAGGCGATGTTATCCCACTTCAGACTCCAGTAATCCATGTTGGGCCACCACAATCGCATGCCATTGGATATGTAATAATTATCCTTCACCACCGGTGCCATCTTGGAATAAGTGCCGTCACTTACGGAAATGATCACTGCATTCCGCTCGGCGCTGGTGGGATTCAAGCCAAAATCGAGCCGGTTGGGATAACGCCGCAGATACCACCAAAAAGGATAACGGACATCCGCATCGTACGCCACGACCATGTCCGGTCCCGCCGGTAATGCGCAAGGACAAATCCTCGATCTCGTTAAACAATATTTTCGGGTCAGGCGCAGCGTGGGCATAGACCAGGTATTCCAAAGGATAATCGTAATTGATATAAGCAGCCCGATAGGCAGCCCGCCCGGTTATGATCGCCAGGAAGCCAAAACAAACCAAAGCAGCCCCGCGCGCATAATTACGCCACGTCCAGGCTGCCAGCCGGCCCCATGGGATGGTCTCCACCATCCAGCCAATGGCCCAGGCGGTAGCCAGGATCATTGGTAGAGCGATGTGGATGGTCAGCCAGGGCATCTTCTCGCCCGCATAGGTGAAAATGGCCAGGCTGCTGGCCGACCAGAAGACCAGCAGGCCTGCCAGCGGGACCGGCGGAGTGGTTGGCTCCATTTCTGTCACAACCCTGGCTGAAATAAACGGACGGCCGGCCTGTGACTGCCACAGTCTCTTCCTGATGGCGATGCCCGCGGCTGCAAATGTCCCCAGGGCGGGCAAGAACTCATAAATGGGAACCAGGAAAAAGGCATAATAGTACAACGGTTGGCCTCCACGGCCAACATCCTGCTGATTGGTCCAATAATTTAGCGCACCCACCAACCCGCCGATAACACCGTTGGGGGCGGTTAAAAAGGTACTATACAATAGGACAAATGGAATAAAGAACAGCGCTGCGTGAAACAACCATTTACGGCCAAACCACGCCAGCCCGATGGCTGCTGCCGCGAGGCCCAGGATGCCGCCGGCTATGCCCACTCGGATCACGCCGTTGTAGCTGTAATCGAGAGGGGTGTACCCCAGCAGAGAGATCGGGATTGCGCCAGAAAGCGGCAGAACGAAAGTACCCAGCAGCATCAAAAGGCTCAGGGAACGCTCGGAACGTAATTCCCCCCAGCCAAAACTTTTGATTGTCTCCACTGCCGACCAGACTAGTGCGGCCAATCCGCCGGCCGCCAGGACTCCCACGCTGATTTTTATCGGCAAACCGGTGAGAGGCTTTTGGGTCAGATAAAGCCCGGCCGCACCGGCTAGCAATATCAGGCCCAACACCAGCGCAAAGAAAAAGGACCGGCGCCGGTCGATCAGAGGCCACTCCCGGCGATTTAGCCGGTGAATGAAATAGATGACCAGGAAGAGAAACTCCTCGGCAGCAAACAGGTACGAGGTGGCTTTATCGGTAAAGTGGAGAGCATTTGCCAGCGTGAAGAGGAAAAGAACCCATATCTCGCCGCGTTCGAGGTAGCGCAGAATGGCATAGAGGATCAACAAAGCCCACACGACGATAAAAGTCTCATTGCGCTCGTAACGTCCGTAAAATAAATTGAATGGAGAGATCAGAAGTAACAGGCCGGCCACGAACGCGCCCACCCGGCCAAGGTAGCGTCTAAAAGCGAACACAGCCAGGAGGATGGCAGCCACGCTGAAGGTGGCTGCGGGGATGCGGGTGGTGAAATCGTTATCGCCGAAGAGGGCATAGGAAAGGGCCATCATATGGAACTGCAGCGGCCCGTGGCTCAAGGGGTCATACTGGTAACCATTGCCTGAATAGAGGCTGTAGGCGGGCGTGACGTGGTTGACTTCGTCGTGACTGACCGTGCGCGCCCCCAGGTTGTAGAAACGCGAAATAACCGCTGCCAGAAGCAGCAATGTTACCAGTATGGTTTCCAATTTGAGTGGAAACCAGCGCTTGAGCGGCGTATCCAGAAGGGATTGTTTTTCGGGCGTTAACATAATCCCCGCTATTGTATCAAAGCCCGCCGCCGGACAGCACCTGACTAATCATCGTTTAAGGGTTGGGAAGCTGGGTTTTGAAGTGGACAATGGTGCCATTCCTGGCATCGCTCACCCACACCCCTCCCGCTCCATCACTCACGATCCCGCTCGGCAACGCAAAACCGCCCGTCGTGCAGCCCTCCCATACCCGCTCCGGCTGTCCATTACTGCCATTGAACTCGATCACCCGGCACAACTCCGGATCCGTCACGTACACATGCCCCTCCCCATCCACCCCCACAAAGGGCTTGTTCTCCAGCGAGTTCCCATACCACCCCTCCACCGCCCATTCCGCTTCCGCCGTGTACACCACCCCGCCCCCTTCCGCCTTGAATACCTGCACCCGCTGGTTCCACGTGTCCGTCACATACACCCGCCCGTTTGCCCCAATGGCCACCCCCACCGGCTCATCCAACTGCCCCAGCTCCAGCCCCGGACTCCCAAATTCTCCCAGGTAATTCCCCTCCCCATCGTAGATCACGATGCGCTTGTTGCCCGTGTCCGCCACATACACCCGCCCCTGCCCGTCCACCGCCAGCCCCCGCGGCCCATAAAAACCATCCTGCCCGATGGCCGGCCCGGTTCCCCACATCTTGATGAACTGCCCCTCCGAGGTGAACTTCTGGATGCGATAGTTCCACGTGTCGGCCACGTACACGCTCCCATCCGGACCAACCGCCACTCCCCAGGGTTCATTGAATGTGCCGGCAGGCGCATTCCCCTGGGCAACGTCTGCAAACGAGCCCCACACCTGCAGCACCGTCCCATCCGCAGCGAGGTGCTGGATGCGGTGGTTGAGCGAATCCGCCACGTACAGGCTGCCATCGGGGGCCAGGGCGATCTGCCGGGGCGAAACGAACTGGCCCGCTTCAGACCCGCTCGTCCCCAGGACCCGATCTGGCGTGACCGGGGAGGTGATGCCTTCGTATGGATCAACCGGCTGGACCGGCGGCTGCGCCGCCGCTCCCAGCGGCCAGAGTAGGGTGGTAATATCCTTGCGGACATATTCGTACATGTATTGAGCCCCGGCCCAATTGGTTAGTGAAAAACTGTCGCTGTTCTTTAATTTACCCCAGGCTGTGAAATCCCGGTTGAACCAGATCTGCCAGACGGCATAGCGCACCTTCGCATCGGTGAAGAAGGGCCGGATGTGTCCCCAGACGTATTTGAAATAATCAAAAATCGTCATGGGCGGCACGGATGCCCCGGTGTACTTGCTGGCCAGGTCGGAATTGCGTTCGCCGTCAATGTTCTTCCAATCCAGGTTCCAGAAATCCATATTCTGCCACCAGATGCGCGGGTATTTGATTGAATAGTAATTATTCCGCACTATCGAGGTTAGCTTGGCATTATTCTCATCGCTGCCGACGATAACGAGGGCATTGCGCACCTCGCGGGTGGGATTCACATCATAATCGATCACGTTGGGATAATGGCGCATGTACCACCAGTAAGGATAGCGGACGTTATTATCGTATGCCACGACCATGTCGGTCCCGCCGGTGGTGCGCAGGGACAATTCCTCGATCTCGTTAAAAACCACTTTGGGATAGGGGGAATGATGCGCATACACCAGGTATTCAATCGGGTAATCGTAATTGATGTAAGCGGCCCGGTAGGCGGAGCGGGCGGTGATGAAAGCCAATACACCGAAGAAAGCTAGGACAGCCCCATGAGCATAATTACGGCGAGTCCAGACTGCCAACCGGCCCCAAGGGATCGTCTCGATCAGCCAGCCAATTGCCCAGGCCGCCGCCAGGATCAATGGCAGGGCAATGTGGACAGTCAACCAGGGAGCTTTCTCGCCGGCTATGGAGAAAATGAACAAGCTGCTGGCCGACCAGTAGACCAACAGGGCGGCAAACGGGACCGGGTGATGGGTCTCATCCGTTTCTGTCGCGGCAGGGGCGGGAGTGAAAGGTTCGCCGGACTTTGCCTGCCAGAGTTTCTTCACGATGGCGATCACCACCGCTGCCACAGTTCCCAGGGCCGGCAGGAACTCGTACATGGGGATTTCAATAATCGCGTAGTAAAAATATGGCTGGTAAACACGATTGGTGGCATTAGCATTCAGCCAGTAACTGAGCGCCCCCACCAAACCGCCCATCAGGCCTTCCGGGTTGGTGAAGAAGGTACTGTATAACAATATGAAAGGGATGAAGAAGAGAGCTGCATGTAAAAGCCATTTGCGGCCAAACCAGAGCAAGCCAATTGCCACCCCGGCCCCACCCAGTAATCCGGCGGACAGGCTAACTCGCAAAATCCCGGCAGTGGTGTAATCCACAGCAGTTTTGCCGAGCGCAACCAGTGGGATGGCGGATAGCAGCGGCAGGATGAATGTGCCCAACAGCATCATCAAGTTAAGCGAGCGTTCAGCGCGGAGACCATCCCAGCCGAAACTCTTGACGGCTTCCACACCCGACCAGACCAGGGCGCCCACTCCGCCGCCGGCAAGCGCGCCTAAAGCGATTTTGATCGGTAGACCGGTAAGGGGCTTCTGGGTCAGATAAAGCACCGCCGCGCCGCCGAATAATGCCACTCCCAGGATCAATCCCAAAAAGAAGGACTTGCGCCGGTTAGCCTGCGGCCATTCCCGTCGAGCGATTCGTTCAATAAAATATGCCGCCAGGAAGATGAATTCCTCGCCGGCATACATAAAGGAGGTGGTCTTGTCGGTAAAGTGCAGGCCGTTCACCAACGTGAAGAGGAAAAGAACCCATATCTCGCCGCGCTCAAGGTAGCGCAGCATGGCGTAAAGAGTCAATAAGCCCCACACGACGATATAGGCTTCGTTGCGGGCATAACGCCCATAGAAGAGCATGAAGGGAGAGATCAGGAACAAGAAACCGGCGATGAGGGCGCCGGTCCGGCCCAGATAACGTTTGAAAGCAAACAGGGCCAGGACTATGGAAGTAATACTGAGGAGGGCCGCGGGGATGCGGGTGGTGAAATCGTTATCGCCAAACAAGGCATAGGAAAAGCTGATCATGTGGAACTGCAGCGGCCCGTGGCTCATCGGGTCATACTGGTAGCCTTTCCCTGCATACAAACTATCCGAGGGGGTGACGTGGTTGACTTCGTCGAAAGTGATGGTCATGGCGCCCAGGTTGTAGAAGCGCGAGACCACCGCAGCCAGGAGAAGCAATACCACCAGCAATGTCTCCAGGTTGGCCGGGAACCAGCGGGTGAGCGGGATGTCGAGACGCGATTGTTTTGAGGAAGTGGGAGTCATTGCGCCAATTGTACCAAAGGGTGGAAAGATGGGGATAGGAAATGAGGGATCGATTCGATGGAATTAAAGTCACTTCTGTCAGGGAATATTCATCATCTGGCGCAGTAGCAGCACCTCATTTTTAGGATACAGATAGTGCGTGCTTACAAAAACCACAAGAACGAGCCCCACAACGCATAAAACAATAATGAAAATAGTTTCCAGATACCTTTTCATGGTTATTTCCTTATAAACCAGGGAGGCATTCATCGCTGAATCAACTATATAACAATTTAATTTATTTACACTGGATAAAATACCAGCTTTTATCCCCACTATTTATTCAAAGTCGTCAGATAAATTCTTTTGTACCCAGGCCATTACTTCCTGGCGCGAATTCAACTCTAATTTTCCAAGAATATTGGTGATATGGAATGCAACTGTTTTCGCAGTTATATTCAACATATTGGCGATTCTCACATTATCAAACCCCTGCGCTAAGATTAGAAGTATTTCCCGTTCACGCGGCGTGAGTTCCTTCCATTTTTTCCCGACACCTTCCCGCCAACGGCGGGCCCTGGAGAGCTGGTCATACGTGAAAAGGGTATTGCCGCCGGCAACGCGTCGAATTGCGCTTATCAACCTGTCGGAGGTTTCATTTTTCTTAAGGTAGCCGGCTGCTCCAGCATCGATCATACTCGCCAGGTAAATATCACGGTCATGGGCGGTCAACACAAGCGTATTGGTTTGCGGATGGTGTGTGCGCACCCACTTTTCGATCTCGGCCGGGCGAGGCCCGGGCATCTTCAGATCAAGTAATAGAACCTGGGGTAACAATTGCTCCACTAATTTTTGGGCTTCAAAGCCATCTTGAGCTTCCCCCACAATCTGTATATCGTCAGTTTTGCTGAGAATCTCGCGGATACCGGTTCTTGTAATGGGATGGTCATCTGCTATGACCAATGTGATCATTTTCTTACGCACTCCATCTTGCATAGACAGCCTGCGAAAGCAAACGGCTGGCGCTTTTTTCCTGGGTGACCAGTTCGCCGCATTCCAGCTTACCGCCACAACCTTTAAGCATTTCTGCCAGGGCCAGATAGGCATGGACTGCCGGCAATTTAACGGCATAGACGGTCAGCAAGACAAATAGTGGTCTTTCATTTAATATTATTCGGCATGCCTGTAGTAATTCCGGCAGTGACTTGTAGACTTCCCACACTTCCCCCTTCGGCCCGCGCCCGAACTTGGGCGGGTCGAGCAGAATACCGTCATATTTCACTCCGCGGCGTCCCTCCCGTTGGACAAATTTTAGGGCGTCATCCACGATCCAGCGGATGGGTTTCTCCGCCAGGTCGGAAAGAGCCTGGTTCTCGCGCGCCCAGGCCACAGATTTTTTGGAGGCGTCCACGTGAGTGACTTGCGCTCCTGCAGCAGCGGCCGCCAGAGAGGCCAGGCCGGTATAACCGAAGAGGTTGAGCACATTGATTGGTTGGACCTTGGCTGGCGAATCAGGGCCTGGCCTTGCTGAAGACTTCAGGGCAGGTAACGACTCATCCGTATGTTGGATAAGTCCGGCCATCCAATCCCAATTGGCAGCACATTCGGGGAATACACCCAGGTGCCGGCCGGGGGTGGTCTGCACCCAGAAACGAAGTCCCCCCTGCTTCCCCTTATTTTGAATTTCAGATCTGTGATATTTGAATGGCTTACCGGGAAAATCCATCGCCCCTGGCTGCTCCTCCTGAGAGGGTACAGGTCCAGATAAAAGAGGCGAAGAAGCCTCTGGACCTGCCTCTTGTACTTCAGCAGACACATATTTCAACGCCGGAGGGATAGGCGTGAGGGGATAATTCATTTCCCATTTTTCGTCAATCGGTTTGTCGATCTTCCAATGCCCGCCGCTCTCCTCGCCTGTGGGTTGAAAGATTGCATGGGCTTCCTGCCATGTTCGGGAGGGCAAAGCCCGGCTCCACAATGCCTGTACTTCCGGGCGAACGAAGGTATACGGTCCGAAGCGTTCCAACTTCTGGCCATCGCCGCTATCCAACAATTCGTAGTCGGTCCAATGTGAGGAGGTGAGCAGGTCAATTTGAGGGGCCATGATCAGGACTCGGGGAAGGGGTTACCCTGTAATTTTTGCATGATAGGGAACTGTAAAGTATGAAATGCATATTGGTCAAAAGTACTACTTGTAATCCAGACCAATTATGTGCTAAAATGAGCTTGTCCGTGGGTGAAAGTGGGACAAAGTGGGATGCCGGAGCCTTCCGGCATTCAGGTTAAATAGGAGAGTTAGAACGGATGTTCCTAAATCAGTACCAGCATTGTTTCGATGATAAAGGCCGCCTGACAATTCCAGCAAAATTTCGGGATCTGCCGGAGTCTGGTGTGGTGGTTATCCAGGGCCTTGATCGCAACTTAATGGTACTACCTCCTGATATTTTCAAAGTTATCTCAGACCGCCTGCTAAAGATGAGCATCACCGATCCGGATGCCCGCCAATTGCGCCACATTATCCTGGGCAATGCCCTGGAGGTGACCCTGGATGGTTCCGGGCGGGTCCTGCTCAGCCCCAACCTGCGCGAGTATGCCGGTCTTAAGGATAATGTTGTTTTCGTGGGCCAGGGCGATTATTTCGAAATCTGGTCAGTCGAACAATGGCAACTTGAGCAAGCCAAGATCAATGATCCTGAAGTGAATGCTCAACGTTTCACGACACTCGATCTCTCGACCCGGTAAGATGGCACTAACGCACCAACCTGCACTTTACAATGAAATTATACACGCTTTACGCCCAAAAAGTGGAGGACGTTACGTGGATGGGACGCTCGGGGCCGGGGGCCACGCGGCCGGCTTGCTCGCTGCCAGCGAGCCTGCAGGCCAACTCCTTGGTCTGGATGTGGACCCTCAAGCGCTCGACCTGGCCCGTCAGAAACTCGCTCCCTTCGGGGAGCGTGCATGGTTAAAGAAGGCCTCCTACACGAGCCTGCCCGAGCAGTTGGCCACCCTCGGGTGGGACTCGGTGGACGGAATTCTTCTTGACCTGGGCGCGTCCTCCATGCAGTTCGATACCCCTGAGCGGGGTTTCTCCTTCCTGGCCGACGGTCCGTTGGACATGCGCTTCGACCCGGCGAATCCGCTGACCGCCGGCCAAATTATCAACACCTGGCCGGAATGGGACCTGGCAGACATCATCTTCCGCTATGGCGAGGAACGGGCTAGCAGGCGCATCGCCAGGGCCATCTTGCGCAACAGGCCCATCAGCGGGACCCAGGAACTGGCTGCAGTCATAGAAGCTGCACTGGGTCGCCACGGTCCCCATCACCCGGCCACGCAGACCTTCCAGGCTTTGCGCATCGCCGTCAATGGCGAACTGGAGGCGGTCGAGAAGGTCCTGCCGATGGCAGTTCAGGCTTTGAGCCCGGGAGGCAGGCTGGCAGTGATCAGCTTCCACTCGTTGGAAGACCGGCCGGTGAAAGAGTTCTTCCGCCAGGAAAGCCGGGACTGCATCTGCCCGCCCGGGCAACCAGTGTGCACGTGCGGTCATAAAGCGAGTATCAAAGAAATAGCCCGGCGGCCGATCACGCCGACCGAGGCTGAAATAAAAGAAAATCCGCGAGCCCGCAGCGCCAAGCTGCGGATCGCAGAAAAAATATAAAAGCCAATGGGTGTTGGCTCAAAATGGATGTGCGGCATCGTTACAGCAGGCCAATGGGTGTTGGCTCACCTGTATTGAAAGTCCTGAAGTAAAAAATCAGGACAGGACAGGCAGAACGGAGGCGCAGCGACACCTACAGACAATAGAGAGTAATGGACATGTCACTATGAACAATGTCACTCAAATCGTCCAAACAGTACGGCAAGCCAACTGGCGGGTGCAGCGCCAATGGATTGGGCTGTTCTTGCTTGGCTTGGTCCTGGTCGCAATGGTGGCGGGAATTTACCTGAACATCACCGTTCGTGCCACGCTGGCCGGGCGCGAGATCCAGATGCTCCAGGTGGCCATAACCGACAACACGCGGGCCAACTCGGATTACGAGACCCAACTGGCCAGTCTGAGTTCAGTGGAGTCGATGCAGAAACGCGCCGACGCCATGGGCTTCGGACCGGCCGATCCGGCAGAAATCACCTACGTGGTCGTTCCCGGCTACACACCGGCAACGGCCATCAACATGTCTTCCACCAGGGCGGAGCAACCCAGGGCCTTCTTCCTTTTGCCGGCTTACTCTGAATCTTTGTTTGATTGGATCACCCGCACTCTTGCCTCTTCTGCCTTCGCAGGGGGTCAACCATGAAAAATCTGTATTCCTGGCGCTACATGACCATCGCAGCCATCCTGGCGATATTAGGCATCGCCATCCTGGTGCAAATCATCCGCATCCAAAGCAGCCCGGAAGTTGCCGGGATCACCGGTCAGGGCACATATGTGTGGAAAACCTTTTACCCTGCCCGTGGGGAAATTTACGACCGCTATGGGCACTTGCTGGCAGGAAACAAAACAGTCTACGAAGTGGGCGTAGATTTGACCGGTAATCCCAATGAAGAGGATATTGCCCTGGTTGCGCAGATGGTGCTCGGCATGGATCCGGCCAAAGCCCTGACCAAAATGATGGCTGCTCCCCAGGGAACGCAATACATCATCCTTCAAGATTACGTCTCCACTGCTAAAGCCGAAGAATTGATGCAGCTTCAGAAATCTGCCAGTTCGGATGCAAGCGGGCGCAACCTGGATGCCCTCCATTTCAAAGCTCACCTGATGCGCAGTTATCCCGAAAAGGATCTGGCCTCGAACCTGCTTGGATTCGTGACGGAAGACAACCATGGTTATCTCGGTATCGAGGAAAAATACGATAATATCCTGGCAGGCATCCCCGAGACGGTCCTCGTTCCGGCAGATCCCCGCCGTGCAACGGAATACCCCAAGATCCCGCCCGGTCAGTCGATCATCCTCACCATCGACCGGGGAATCCAGTCTTCGATCGAGCAAATCCTGGATACGGCCCTCAAAAGTACCGGCTCGTCCTCCGGGACGATTGTCGTTATGGACCCTCATACGGGCGAAATCCTGGGGATGTCTTCCACGCCTCGGATGGACCTCAACGAATACACTCGCATCGGCGAACTATTCCCCGGTGAAACCCCCTTTGACCGTGCCATCAGCCAGGCTTACGAAGTCGGTTCGGTTGCCAAAATCTTCACCATGGCAGCTGCCCTGGATACTGGCAAAGTTAAACCGGATACGAGGTACCTGGACAGAGGTGTCATCCGGGTGGGTGGAGTGGACATCTATAACTGGGACGGAGGCGCATGGGGGTACCAGGATATGACCGGCTGCCTGGCCCACTCGCTTAACGTCTGCCTGGCATGGGTCTCCACGGAGCTGGGCAACGCTACTTTCTATTCCTATATGCAGCGCTTCGGGCTCGGACATCCCACCGGCATTGACCTGGCCGGCGAGGTCCCGGGACGCTTGAAACTGCCCGGCGATACCGATTGGTACCCCGTCGACCTGGGCACAAACGCATTCGGTCAGGGCATGGCCATTACCCCCATCCAGATGGTCATGGCAGCTTCTGCGTTTGCCAATGATGGGAAAATGGTCTACCCGCATGTCCTCTACGGTCAACTGCAGGATGGTCACCAGAGCAACATGTCGCCGCAGGTAGTGGGCAGCCCCATTTCAGCCCAGACCGCTCATACGCTCAGTGATATGCTGGCCAACTCTCTTGAGAGCGAATCCTCCGATGCCATCGTCCCCGGCTACCGGATCGCGGGAAAAACCGGCACTGCCCAAATCCCCAACGACACTGGTTATGACCCCAACGAGATCAATGCTTCCTTCATCGGCTGGGGCCCGGTGGACAAGCCTCGTTTCGTAGTGTATGTCTGGCTGGAGAAACCTCAGAGCAATAAGGCGGCCTCGGTGGTCGCTGCCCCGATCTTCGCTCAAATCATCGAAAAGCTCGTCGTTCTAATGGATGTACCGCCCGATGTTGCGAGACTGCAGAACAGCGGGCAATGAGGGTCCATGCTGACTCTGGCTGACGTAATTGAAGCCCTGACGAATATCCGCCCCGCTGAGGCGAATTTGGTGATCACCGAAGCGGCGGTCGATTCGCGCCAGGTCATTCCGGGAGGGCTCTTCGTAGCGCTCCCGGGCGAACGCGCCGACGGCCATGACTTCGTCGCCGAAGCATTCCAGCGCGGGGCATCATTTGCGTTAATCCAGCACCCCATAAGCGGCGAATATCCCATCGTTGAACTGCACTCAGATGAGGAGGCCTCTCTCTCCACCACGACGGATTCGCCTCTGTGCCTGATGGTGGAGAATACGCTCGCCTCCCTCCAGCAGATTGCCCGTTTCTGGCGGCGCAAGCTTGACGTGAAGGTGGTAGGTATCACGGGGAGCGTGGGCAAGTCCACCACAAAAGAGGTCGTCGCCGAAGTGCTCAGCCAGCGTTACCGTACCCTGAAGAGTCTCGGTAACATGAATAACGAAATCGGCCTGCCGCTCAGCATCCTCAGGCTCGGAACAGGCTACGAACGGGCAGTCCTGGAGATGGGTTTTTACGTACCCGGAGAAATTGCACTACTTTGCGATATCGCCCTGCCGCATACGGGTGTAGTGACCAATATCGGCACAGTTCACGCAGAAAGGGCCGGCTCGCAGGAGGCCATCTTCAAGGGCAAATCCGAACTGATACGGGCCCTTCCCCCAGACGGCGTAGCCATCCTGAACCTGGATGATGTCCTGGTTACAAAAATGGCCGAACTCACCCGGGCACGGGTCTTCTACTATGGCCTGGACCGGGAAGCCGACTTGTGGGCCGATGAAGTGGAAGGGTTGGGCCTGGAAGGCATCCGCTTCCGCATGCATTACGGCGGCGAGACTCTGCATGTCCATGTGCCCATGATCGGACAGCATTCCGTCCATACGGCGTTACGGGCTGCTGCAGTCGGCCTTGCAGATGGCCTGACCTGGGAAGAGATCATAGCCGGTCTGCGCCAGGGACACGCACAACTCAGGCTGACGGCAGTCAGGACTGAAAACGGCGCACTGGTGCTCGATGATACATACAACGCCTCGCCCGAATCCACCCTGGCCGCGCTTAATTTGCTGGCCCAGTTGGATGGCCGCAGGGTGGCGGTGCTGGGTGATATGCTCGAACTTGGTCCTTATGAGAAACAAGGCCACGAAATTGTCGGGGTCCGCGCGGCCGAAGTGTCGGACGTTCTGGTCACGGTCGGGACGCTCGGCCACATGATCGCCACAGCGGCCCGGCGGGCTGGCATGAAGTCTGCCGTGATTTCTGAATTCGAGAATACGGATGAAGTCATCACCCATCTGCGTCGCTCTCTGACTGAAAAGGATGTAGTCCTGGTCAAGGGCTCCCATGGCATTCGCATGGACCGGATCGTTACTGCATTGGAGATGCCCTCATGAGCGATAGCGCTCTGGTCATGGGCCTGGCCGGTCTGACCTTCATGCTGACCGTCATCTGGGGCGGCCCCTTGTTGCGCATCCTGCGCCATTTCAAAGTGGGCAAGATCATCCGGGTGGAAGAACCTGGGGCGCACCTGGTCAAAATGGGCACACCCACCATGGGTGGCGTCATGGTCATCCTGCCGGTGGCACTCGTGACCGTCCTGCTGAATGCGGTCAGCCTGATCGGCATGGAGATCCTTGGACAGTCGGTGCTGGTCCCTTTGATCGCCATGGTTGGTTTCGGCCTTCTCGGCGCAATCGACGACTGGGAAGGGCTGCGCGGAAAGCGCAAGGGTGAGGGGATGCGCATCCGTACCAAGTTCATTGCCCAGATAGTGCTGGCCCTGGGGATCGCAATGGTCCTCAAGTACCTTCTCAAAGTACCGGAGATGTTCCTACCGGGTGTCAATTTTGAACTCAAACTGGGCTGGGTGTATGTGCCGATCGCAGCCTTCGTCATCGTCGCCATGTCAAACGCGGTCAACTTTACTGACGGTCTGGATGGTCTGGCGGGTCTGATCTCCGCCACCATTTTTGCAGTTTACGGTGGCATCGCCTTGATCCAGGGACAAATCTTCATTGCCCGGTTTTGTTTCACCATGGTAGGTGCTTTATTTGGCTTTCTCTGGTTCAACGTGCATCCGGCGCAGCTCATCATGGGCGATACGGGTGCTCTCTCGCTGGGTGCCTCCATTGCGGTCATCGCCTTGATGACCGGCCAATGGGCACTCCTGCCTGTTATTGCAGTGATCCCGGTTAGCGAGGCATTGAGCGTTGTGATCCAGATCTTTTATTTCAGGATCACTCACGGACGGCGTTTCTTCAAAATGGCGCCCATCCACCTGCATTTTGAACTCCTCGGCTGGTCGGAGACCCAGATCGTGCAGCGCTTCTGGCTGATCGGCCTTCTCGCTGCCATGTTGGGCGTTGGTTTTGCATTAGTGTAGGAACGGTTGATGAAAACAGACTGGAACGGCAAACGTGTGACCATTCTCGGAGGCGCCCGCCAGGGACAGGCGGCGGCGCGCTGGCTGTCGCGTCATGGCGCAGTCGTGACCGTGAATGATCACCGCCCGGAAAACCAGATGGCCGAGGCCAGGTCTGCGCTCGAGGGTTCAGCCGTCAAATGGATATTGGGTAGCCACCCGCTGGAGATCCTCGATACGACCGATATTCTTTGTATCTCCGGAGGAATTCCCCTGGACAACCCTCTGGTCCTTGCGGCGATGAAGCGAGGCCTCCCGCTCACCAATGATACGCAGATATTGATGGAAGTGCTCCCCTGCCCCTGCCTCGGTATCACCGGTTCAGCCGGCAAGACGACCACAACAGCATTGGTCGGGCAGATGGCAGGAAAAGCCGAAGGGATTGTGCCGCCAAATTCGCCCTACCTGCACCATGCCTGGGTGGGCGGCAATATTGGCGACCCGCTGCTCAACTATGTGGATGATATGGTCAGGACCGACCTGGCTATCCTGGAGATCTCGAGTTTCCAGTTGGAGCAGATGACCATTTCTCCGCAGGTGGCAGCCATCCTGAACATAACGCCCAACCATCTCGACCGGCATGGCACCATGGAAGCTTACTCCGCTGCCAAGAAACGCATCCTGGATTTCCAGGGAACTGCAGACACCGCCGTCCTTTGCCGTGATGATGCCGGTTCCTGGGAAATGCGCGCAGCTGCCCGCGGGCGGATCGTCTCCTTTGGGTTTGGCCCGCTGGACGTTACCGGCGAGGGCACTTTCCTTTCTGACGGCATCTTGCAACTGCACGGACAGGCTGGGGATATACCCCTGCTCTGCCGTGACCAGATCCAACTGCGCGGCGAGCATAATGTAATGAACGTCCTGGCAGCTTTCGCCATCGGCTATGCGGCCGGCCTTCCAGTAGAGGCCATGCGATTGGCAGCCGAAGAATTCCGCGGTGAGGCTCACCGGCTGGAATTTGTACGCGAATGGAAAGGGGTCCAATGGTACAACGACTCCATCGCCACCGCACCTGAACGGACCATCGCTGCCATCCGTTCCTTTACTGAACCGATCGTCCTACTCCTGGGGGGGCGTGACAAGAATCTCCCCTGGGATGAACTTGCCAGCCTGGTACGCCAGCGGGTGGACCATGTGGTGCTTTTTGGGGAAGCTGCAGAAAAGATCGACACAGCGCTGCAGCAGGCCACCGGTCCGCTTCCACAGACTTTGGAACGCTGCAATAGTCTTGGCGAAGCCGTCCGGCTGGCAGCCGCCGTGGCTCGCCCGGGTGACGTCGTCCTGCTTTCTCCGGGCGGCACCAGTTTTGATCAATTTCGTGACTTTGAAGAACGTGGAAAGGCCTTTCAGAAATGGGTATCGGAACTTACGTAAACCAGTCTGCTCGACCTGCGGCGGCTCCAAGGAACCGCAATCGCACCTCCACCGGCGACCTGATCCTTATCGCCGCGGTGATCGCCCTGGGTATTATCGGTCTGTTGATGCTTTATTCAGCCAGCACCGATTTTTCCCTGCGGAACTACAACTCGCCCACCTACATGTTCAATAAACAACTGCTATGGTTCGCCATCGGGATAGTTGTAGCCTTCGTGGCCGCGCGCATCGACTATCACTACTGGCAAAAGCTGGCGCTGCCGTTGATGGGATTGACCATTGTGATGCTGGTGGCAGTGTTGCTGGTCAAGGATGTGCGCAACGGTGCAGTGCGCACCCTCTTCGGCGGTTCCATCCAGCCTTCGGAAATGGCCAAACTTGCCACGATCCTCTATCTATCCGTGTGGCTGTATAGCAAGCGTGAATTCATGCACGATATCCAGTTGGGGCTTTTCCCGCTGGCTTTTATCCTGGGATGTATCGGCGGCTTGATCTACCTGGAACCTGATTTGAGCGCAGCCCTGACGATCTTCATCCTGGGAGGGTTGCTTTTCTTCCTTGCGGGCGGTGACCTGCGCCAGATCATTCTGTTTTGCCTGGTAGCCCTGGTGGCGGGCTGGTTGGTGGTGCAGGTTAGCTCCACCGGGCGCGCCCGCCTGGGCTCTTACCTGGCCGGCTTGAAAGATCCGCTGAAATCCAGCGATCATGTCCTCTGGTCGCTCGAATCCGTTTTCAAGGGAAAATGGTTTGGCGTGGGTATTGGCAATGCCACCACCAAGCTGATCGGATTGCCATTTGCTGCAACGGATAGTATTTTTGCCGTACTGGTGGAGGAATTGGGACTCTTCGGTGCGTTTTCGCTGATCGGTCTATACGGGGTCATTCTCTGGCGCGGCTTGAAGATCGCCGCGAAAGCGCCAGATTCGCTCGGCTCAGTGATGGCCGCAGGGTTATGCTTCTGGATCATCCTCGAAGCCATCATCAATATGTCCATGATGGTTGGCCTTTTCCCTGTCGCAGGCAATGCCCTGCCCTTTGTCAGCGCCGGAGGCTCGAACCTGATTTCGTCCCTGGCAGCCGTTGGCATCCTATTAAGTATTTCACGTCAGGCCGGGAAAAAAGCCCCGGTTGAGACTCAGGAACGGAGGTCTTATAGTGCGTCTGTTGATCTGCGCCGGCGGGACCGGCGGCGGAGTGTATCCCGCCCTCGCCGTCCTGCAAGCCATCCGAGATAGCGCCGATGTCCTCTGGGTAGGTGGAGAAGGCGGAATGGAAACCGGGCTCGTGAAGAGAAGCGGTATTTCCTTTAAAGCCATTCCCGCTGCCGGTGTACACGGCGTGGGCCTGCGAGTATTGCCGCGGAACCTGTGGCAATTGGGCCGCGGCGTCCTGGCTTCCCGGAGGATTTTGCGCGAGTTCAAACCAGACGTGCTGTTCTTCACCGGCGGCTATGTGGCCGTTCCGATGGCAGTAGCCGGAAGCAAAGTGCCCACCCTGCTTTACGTCCCCGATATCGAACCGGGGTTGGCCTTGAAAACTCTGGCCCGCTTCGCAGATAAGATCGCCATTACCACCGAGGCATCGAGCCGCTATTACAAACATCCGGAACGCCTCAGCCTGACCGGTTATCCAACCCGCGCCGACCTTTCCAGATGGACCCGCAGCGAAGCCTATCGCAGCTTGAACCTGACCGGAGAGGCGCCGGTGCTGCTGGTCCTAGGTGGAAGCAAGGGCGCCCGCTCGCTCAACAACGCCGTGTTAGCCGTCCTCCCAAATCTGCTCGAACGTGTGCAGGTGGTCCACATTACCGGTGAACTGGATTGGCAGGACCTGGAAAGAAAGATAAAAGAACTTGGCCTTGAAAAAGCTGGCCGTTATCATGCTTATCCTTATTTGCACGAAGAAATGGGGGCTGCCCTGGCTGCCGCCGACCTGGTGATCTCACGGGCTGGGGCTTCCACGCTGGGAGAATACCCGCTTTTTGGTCTTCCCGCCATCCTGGTCCCCTACCCGCATGCCTGGCGCTATCAGAAAGTCAACGCCGAATATCTCGTCCAGCACGGAGCCGCGATCCTGTTGGAAGACAGCCGGCTCCATGACCAGATTTTGCCGGCCGTGACTGAACTGTTGGAACAACCTCAAAAACTGGCCTCCATGCGGGAGGCCATGCAACACCTGTCCCGTCCCCAGGCAGCCGCAGAGATAGGCCGCCAATTGCTCGCGCTTTCCCGAAGAGGAGATACAAAGTGGTCAGCCTGATTGTTATCTTCTGGATGTATGTGGTCCTCTTCGCCATCATCGGCGGGATGAGAGGCTGGGCCAAGGAACTGTTGGTCACTTTCAGCGTTATCCTGGCGCTCACCTTTACCACGCTGTTGGCAAGTTATGTCCCATTCATCCGTGACGCCCTTCAAAAGGACAGCCCACCTCTTTACTTCTGGCTGCGCACCATCATCCTGGGTGTATTGGTCTTCTTTGGCTATCAATCTCCCAACATACCGCGGTTCGCCGCCAAGGTGTCACGCGAGAAGATCCAGGATGTCATCCTGGGAGTCGTCATCGGCGCATTGAACGGGTACCTCATCGCCGGGACCATCTGGTTCTACATGGCCGATGCCGGCTATCCATTTCCCGGAGTTATCACTGCGCCGCCCGATGCGATTGCCAATACTGCCAATGCCATGCTTCATTACATGCCGCCCAAACTGCTGGGAATCCCCGGCATCTATTTTGCCGTCGTTATCTCTTTTATCTTCGTGATTGTGGTGTTCATCTAAACTATGACTCGCGTCCATATGATCGGCATCGGTGGAACTGGTCTCTCGGCCATCGCCCGCATCCTGCTCGAAACGGGATACACGGTGAGCGGATCTGACCGCGCCGAATCTGCGTTCACGCAGGACC
Organism: uncultured Chloroflexia bacterium; assembly: GCA_963831885.1. Classification (GTDB taxonomy): domain Bacteria; phylum Chloroflexota; class Anaerolineae; order Anaerolineales; family Villigracilaceae; genus UBA877. The sequence goes on from CAWHSJ010000012.1 coordinate 1,235,525, forward strand.
TGCGTTCTTCAGGCGCGGCCATCCAAATTGGCCACCGCCCGGAGAATATCGCCGGCGCCGATGTTGTGGTGCGCTCGTCTGCCATTCCCGATGACAACCCCGAAGTGATGGCTGCCCGGTCAGCCGGGATCAAGGTTCTCAAACGGGCTGATTTCCTCCCCATGCTGATGGAAGGCAAGACCGCCATCGCCATCGCCGGAACACACGGCAAGACCACCACCACGTCCATGATCGCATGGATGCTTACTGCAATGGACCAGGATCCGTCCTTCATATCCGGAGGCATGCTGCTGAACCTGGGCGTCAATGCTCGTGCCGGCAGTGGCAGCACATTTGTCATCGAAGCCGATGAGTATGACCGGATGTTCCTCGGCCTGAAACCCAACATTGAGGTCGTGACCAATGTGGAACATGATCACCCGGATTGTTATCCGACCCCGGAGGACTACCAGGCCGCTTTTATAGAATTCGTTAGACGGTTGCCGGTGGATGGGACGCTTGTGATCTATGCCGAGACTGCCGGGACGGCCGCTTTGATGCTCGAAGCCGAAGAATTGGGCAAATCGGTCATCCCTTACAGTTTACGGCCCAAGACGGTGGATGGCCAACCAGTGGATGTATATGCCAGTATCCTGGCCCCCAATAAGCTGGGAGGTTTCACCTTTGGCGCTTCGGTATTTAGGAAATCAGCCACGGTTGAATTGCAGGTCCCGGGCAAGCACAACGTTGCCAACGCCCTGGCGGCGCTGGCAGTGGCTCAATTGCTCGGCTTGTCGCTGGAGGGCGCAGCCCAGGCGCTGGGAAAATTCGTCGGGACCGGGCGTCGTTTCGAGGTCCGGGGAGAAGCAGGTGGAGTGGTGGTGGTTGATGACTATGCGCATCATCCGACCGAAATTCAAGCCACCCTGGCCGCGGCACGCTCCCGTTATCCGGGCCGGCGCATCTGGGCCGTCTGGCAGCCGCACACTTATTCCCGCACGCAGGCGCTCTTGAAAGATTTCGCCCATTCCTTCGGTGAAGCAGATGAAGTCATCGTCCTGGAAGTGTATGCAGCCCGTGAGCCCAGGCAGGATTTTTCCTCCAAGCAGATCGTAGATCTCCTGCCCCGGCCGGCTCACTTTATCGCAAATCTGGAAGAAGTCAGCCATTATCTGGTGTCACATCTTCACCCCGGTGATGTTGTCCTGGTTTTGTCGGCCGGGGATGCCGATCGGGTCAGCACGGAAGTGTTGGCTCACATGAAAGAGGTTAACCATGACTGAGAAAAAGCACAGGTACGAAGCTGAGGTGATGGCCCTGCCGCCCTTGCGAATGGTGCTGGGTGATGTCCCCTCCCCTGACCCGGAAAGGCGGGGCAAAGGCAACACGAATCCGTTGAAACCGCCCCATGAACTGATTGTGCCGGTGAAACGGTTGATCGCTCATCTAAAGGACGAAAAGTAGTAACGACCCGAGTCATTACTGCGATTGCAATAATCATGAACCCATCCACCCTCACCGATCTGCGTACTGTTTTTGGCGAACGGATGCAGGAGAACGTTCCTCTCTCCGGCTATACCTCCGCGCGTATCGGCGGCCCGGCTGACGTGCTGATCTTCGTGCGTACGGCAGAAGAACTGGCGCAGGCAGCCAAGAGGCTGTGGGAAATGGATGTGCCCTTCGTCTTGCTGGGCGGCGGCTCGAATGTTCTGGTCAGCGATGGTGGCGTGCGTGGAGCGGTGATCATCAACCGGGCGCGGCTGGTGAAATTCAACTCTCAAGGCGAATTGCCCACCTTGCAGGCTGAATCGGGCACCACCCTGAATGATATCGCCCAGCGGGCAGCCCGGCTCAGCCTGGCCGGTCTCGAATGGGCCTCCACGGTTCCAGGCTCGCTTGGGGGTGCAGTCTATGGAAACGCCGGAGCTTATGACGGCGATATGGCCGGAAACCTGATCTCGGTCCGATTGCTCCATCGACAGTCTGGAAAGCAGGATTGGCCGGCGGAAAAAATGGAATACGGCTATCGCACCAGCCTGCTGAAACGTGAACGCCCGCCGGCGGTCATTCTTTCGGCAGAAATGCAGTTGGCCCATGGCGATCGCCAGGAAATACTCAACAAAATGGAGCAATACACCCTCCTGCGGCGAGCCTCCCAGCCGCCCGGCGCAAGCATGGGCTCGATGTTCAAAAACCCTGCCGGAGATAAAGCCGGTCGGTTGATCGAAGCAGCCGGTTTGAAAGGAAAACGGATTGGGAATGCCACCATCAGCACACACCATGCCAATTTTTTTATCAACGACCATGCCACCAAAGCCGCCGACATGGTCAAGCTGATCGAATTGGCGAAAAAAGCGGTATTGGAGCAATTTAACGTCGAGCTCGAACTTGAAGTGGAAATGATCGGTGAATGGTAAAGACTTTTGGAGTGAGTCGAGAGAAGAAATGTTGAACGCGAATGCCGTACCTGACCGCAAGTTGAAGATCGCCGTCCTCTTTGGAGGCCGTTCCGGTGAACATGAAGTTTCACTGGATTCAGCGCGGTCGGTCCTGGCGGTGCTGGATCCGCAAAAATACGAACCTTTCCAGGTCGGCATCACCCATGATGGTGCCTGGCTGACCGGACCGGATGCCCGCACTGCCTTTGAGAGCGGAGACACAGGCCGGCTCAACCCTTGCACTATTCTTCCCGATCCCTCCAATCCCTGCCTTTACGTTTTACGAAAGACGGAACTCGGTCAAGTTTTGGAGCGCTATACAGATATTGATGTGGTCTTTCCCGTCCTGCACGGAACTTACGGCGAGGATGGCACTCTCCAGGGCCTGCTGGAAATGGCTGACCTGGCTTATGTGGGTGCGGGTGTGACCGGTTCGTCCGTCGGTATGGATAAGGGTGTCTTCAAGGATGTAATGCGTGCCATTGGTATCCCGACGGTTGAATCGGTCATCCTTTTGCGCAGTGAAATTAAAGAGAATATGGAAAATTCCATCCGTCAGGCGGAAACCGTGTCGGCGTATCCTCTGTTTGTCAAGCCTGCCAACCTGGGTTCGTCCGTTGGTATCACCAAGTGCAACAGCCGCGCCGACCTGGGTGAAGGCTTGATGGAAGCAGCTGCCTTTGACCGCCGTATCCTGGTCGAACGCGGCGTGGATGCCCGTGAAATCGAAGTTTCCGTACTAGGGAACGACTCGCCGGAAGCATCGGTGCCCGGTGAAGTCCTGCCCAGCCGGGAATTTTATTCATACGAATCAAAATACGTGGATGGTACTTCCGGTCTGCTTATCCCGGCGCCTCTCCCTGCCGAAACAGCCGAAAAGATCCGCCGGATGGCCGTGCAGGCGTATACCGCCATTGATTGCGCCGGCATGGCCCGGGTGGATTTCTTCCTCGAGAAAACCACCGGCGAGGTTTATTTGAACGAACTGAATACCATCCCCGGCTTTACCAATATCAGCATGTACCCGAAACTTTGGGAAGCCACCGGCTTGCCATATGCCAAACTTGTTGATCGCCTGGTTGACCTGGCGGTTGAACGCAAGGTCGATCGCGACCAAACCGAACATCGATTCCGGAGAACCTCATGACCACAAAGCCAGCCTCCCCACGTTCCGAACTCGTCCGGCAGCGCCGCTCCACCCAGAAGCGTACCACGCAGTCTCCACGGCGCACCACCCCCTCGACCCGCCAAGCCTACCGCTCAGAAGCGGTTCACCTGCCCGTCGAGACTCGCCGCAATGCCACCCGGCCTTTGCGCTCCGCTGCAGTAAAAAAGCATTCACAGAGCAGTTTTACCAGGGGAGCGGCAACCCTGCGATCTTCCCAGGGCAGGCCCGGCCGAAAAAGCTACGATGTTGCCTTCAGCCTGGGCCGCACAGATGTGCACGCCCCCGCCTTGACCATCCCCCACCTGGGACCGCGCTGGGTCTCTGCGGGATTGACTTTGCTCCTGAGTTTTATGCTTTACACCATGTGGACCGCCTCTACTTTCACCGTGTCAGCCGCCGACGTGAGCGGCAATGAGCGTCTCACCGCTGATGATGTTTATGGCGGTCTTGGAGTAGCCGGTCAGCCCATCTTCAAGGCAGTCCCAGCTCAAATCCAGGAAAACCTGCGCACTGCTTTCCCCGACCTGGAAGCGGTAACGGTCCATGTGAGTCTGCCAAATCGCATCACCGTCCAGGTGGTTGAAAGAAAGCCGCTGCTGGTCTGGTATCAGGACGGCAAAACCACGTGGATTGACTCGAAAGGTGTTGCTTTTATGCCGCGTGGCGATGTCCAGGGCTTGATCAAAGTCGCTTCCACCGGTTCTCCCGCCGGGATTACGGTTGACCCCAACAAGTCTTTCCACGATCAAATTTTCATCGACCCTGAAATGGTAAATGCAATCGTCGCTTTATCTCCCGATGTCCCCGCAGGGATATCAATGACCTTCGACCCGCAATATGGCATGGGTTGGCAGGATCCACGCGGCTGGTCTGCCTACTTCGGCCAAAACCTAAAAGATATTCAGATGAAACTGGTGGTTTACCAGTCCATCGTAAATACTTTCATTCGCCAGGGCATCCAACCCACCCTCATCAGTGTGGAGTTTCTGGATGCACCATTCTATAAATAGACCAGGCATCCTATGGACGAAATTGTTGTAGGAATTGACGTAGGCACGACTAAAGTCTGCACCTTGGTGGGACGGGTGGAGGAAAATGCCATCCGCATCCTGGGTTCGGGCGTCGAACCTTCGGAAGGCATCAAGAAAGGCGTTATTGTGGACCTGACTGCTGCCGCCCAGGCCATCACACGCTCGGTGAATAAAGCCGAAGCCACCTCCGGTGTGGAAATCACCGGAGCGATGGTCAGCCTGGCTGGAGCGCATGTCTCCTCCATTAACAGCCGTGGCGTGGCAGGAGTTTCCGGTGAAGTCATCGACGAGGATGACATTGCCCGCGCCCTGGATGCTGCCCGGGCCGTTGCCATCCCGCACAACCGCGAGATCATTCACATCATTCAACGTGGTTACACCGTGGACGGCCAGGATGGAGTCACGGTACCGTTGGGAATGCATGGCTACCGGCTCGAGGTGGAAGCGCACATCATCACCGCCGCTCAGGCCACGGTCGAAAACCTGCGCCAGTGTGTAGGCGCCGCCGGGGTGGAAGTGCTGCAATTCATCCTGAACCCGCTGGCTTCCGGCGAAGTGGTGCTGTCAGATACAGAGCGCCAAATGGGAGTAGCCGTTTGCGATATCGGCGGCGGGACAACCGACCTGGCCATTTACGTGGACGGGCACGTATGGCACACCATGGTTCTGGCGGTCGGTGGGAACCACATCACCAATGATATTGCCACCGGCTTGCGTTTACCCCTTGCCCAGGCCGAGGAAATCAAGAAGAAGAACGGTTACGCTTTGAAATCCGGTGTGGGGGCGGAAGAAACTTTTACCGTGCAAGCCTTCGGCGAAGATGCCCCCGTGAAGATCAGCCGCCAGGATTTGGCGCATATCATCGAGGCCAGGGTGGAGGAGATGTTCGTGTTGACTTTGCAGGAAATAAAACGGTCGGGTTATGACGGCCTGCTGCCTGCAGGCATGGTCCTGACAGGCGGAACGAGCGCCCTGCCGGGCATTCGTCAGCTGGCCACTCAAGTGCTCGGATTACCCGTTCGTACGGCTGGACCGGAAAAGATCGTTGGCCTGGTGGACCAGTTGAAAGGTCCGGCTTTTTCCACCGGTGTCGGCTTGCTTCGTTGGGCAGCCGCACTTTCCAATGAAGAATCGCTGCCCACTCATGGAAGCGGTCGGCGCTCTCCCAGGACAGGGAACCCGGTGAACCTCGATCCTGTCAAGGATTGGTTCAAACGGCTTCTTCCTTAATTCGAAATCATTACTTCACACACCTTAGTTACATCGAACCCATATTTATTCAAGGAGGCTCAAATGGACACAAAGAAAATCCAATCCGAAACCTTTGCCCGCATCAAAGTCGTTGGCGTGGGTGGCGGTGGCTGCAACGCCGTAAACCGGATGGTCGAGGACGGCATCCAGGGCGTTGAATTCATTGCCATCAATACCGATGCTCAAGCATTGATGTTGGCCAAGGCCCCCACCCGCGTCCGCATTGGTGAGAAACTCACCCGCGGACTGGGTGCAGGCGGCGACCCCGAAATCGGGCGCAAGTCCGCCGAAGAATCCGCCGAAGATCTGTACAACGTGCTGAAAGGTGCAGACATGATTTTCGTTACGGCGGGTCTGGGCGGCGGCACCGGCACTGGCGCTGCTCCCATCGTGGCGCAGATCGCCAAAGAGGTGGGCGCATTGACCATCGGTGTGGTCACCCGCCCGTTCACCTTCGAGGGCAACAAACGGATGGTCTCCTGCGAAACCGGCATGACCAACCTCAAAGATCACGCCGACACGCTTATCGTCATCCCGAATGATCGGCTGCTCCAGATCATGGACAAGCGCGCCAGCCTGAACGACTCGTTCAAGCTTGCCGACGAGGTCCTCCGCCAGGGCATCCAGGGCATTTCCGAACTCATCACTGTCCCTGGTTTGATCAACCTTGACTTCGCCGACGTGCGTGCGATAATGAGCGAAGGTGGAGCTGCCCTGATGGCAGTCGGCAAGGCCTCCGGTGAAGACCGTGCCCGCATCGCTGCGGAACAGGCCATTTCCAGCCAGTTGCTCGACATTACCATCGATGGAGCCAGAGGCGTCCTGTTCAATATCACCGGTGGGCCGAGTCTGACCCTGTTCGAGGTAAACCAGGCCGCCGCTCTCATCCGCGAGACCGCACACCCCGAGGTGAACATGATCTTCGGCGCCGTGATCGACCCGGAGATGTCCGACGAGATCCGTGTGACAGTCATCGCCACCGGTTTCGAACGGACCGCCATGCCCCGCCGTCTCTCCGCTCCCCGGCCTGTAACTCGCGCAATGGATGGGAAAACCATCTCGCATACGCTCGAGACCGTTGATGTGGAAGCAAGAAATGGCCAGGCAGCTGCTGAATTCAAACCCAAGACCTTCAACACAGAGGATCTGGACATCCCTACATTCCTGCGCAACCGGAAGTAAGTTCAACCCTTTACTCTTATAGGTAGAGGAAATTGGGGAGTGCGTGGGCGGCTACGCCCTCAGCTTGCCCACGCCCCCCAGTTTATTGAAAAAATGCGCTTGGAGAACCTGAGGTCATCCTGATGGCTCACCGGGGATTATTATGTCAGATAAATCTGAAGATGGATTGCTGCCCAAAGTAATGCTCGTGGATGATGACGAGGACGTGCGCGAAATCCTGGGCGAGACTCTAAGAAGCAACCACTATGACGTACAGGTATGTGCATCTGGCATGCAGGCGATCGCCTCCATTACGGAAGATACGCGTATCGTCATACTGGATATGATGATGCCGGATATGGATGGCGCCGAGACTTACCGGGCGTTACAAAAAAAGCATCCGGGAATCCCGGTCATCTTCTATTCTGCTTATAAAACATTGCTCGACCTGAATAAATTGGGGCCGATAAAACCGTTCGGTTTTGTAGATAAGGGGGCCTCCGGCAGCAGACACCGGCTGCTGGAATTGGTTAGAAGTGCTGTTAACCCAGGTTAATGAACCGGCCGCCGGGTGATTGACCCGGAAACTGTCATTCCTCTTCTATAGATAAATATCCCCATTTGATTGTAATTTAACCAGGACTTCGCCTGCCTTTAATTCGACCTCGATCCGGTCTCCATAATTCAAGTCCGGTATTTGCGTCGTTATTACCTCCAGAACCGAGTCGTTCTCAAAATTGCGTATCTTGGTTTCCGGGTGAGGATAGTAAACATACCCTTCGTATTCTTTCCCCTTAAAAAATACTTTGCAATGTGAAAACGAGAAATCCTCCGGCGGATGCAGGTCGGTCCAGGCAACCTGCCGGAAGGTATATTTTGGATTTCTCAAAGCAATAGTAGCCGGGGCGATGGAAATATTTATGGTCCCGGAATAAAAATTGTCCAGATCAAGCCCCAGGCTCTTGAAAAACGGTTTCTGTTTGTCAATGGTCCCGTACGGGTAATCCTTTGACTTTTGTGAAGCCACACGATAACCCGGTACGATAATCCCGCGTACGGTGATGGTCCCTGATTTCATCTTGTGTCTATTATATACCAACCGGCAGGTGGATAAAGATGGGTCATCTGCCCTATAAAAATAGGGGTCAGCCGCCACTGCAAACTATTGGCGAAATAAGATAAAGTATAGGCGAAATTAGGACACATATAAGTTTATCCACCTGTCAAAGGAGAAAAGATGATCAAAGCAATTACCACTCGTCAAGGCGTAACAGTCCAAGACCCCCCCATCGCCCACAAGTTATTCAATCATCCACTGGCCGCCTGGTTATGGTTGCCCATCCGTGTTTGGTTGGGATGGCAATGGATTTCTGCCGGCCTGCATAAATTGGAGAGCCCTGCCTGGATGCAAACCGGCGCAGCCCTCAAAGGTTTCTGGTCGGGCGCCGTGGCCATCCCCGCCACTGGAAATCCTCCCATCCATTATGCCTGGTATCGGGCTTTCCTGCAGATGTTATTGGACACTCGGGCCTACACCTGGTTCGCCAAATTGATCCCGGTGGGCGAATTCCTGATCGGCACTGCGTTGATCCTGGGCCTGTTTACCGGTTTTGCCGCTCTCATGGGTGGCCTGATGAACTGGAACTTTATGATGGCCGGTTCCGCCAGCGTAAACCCGATGTTCTTTTTACTCTCTGTTGGCCTGGTCCTGGCCTGGAAAATTGCCGGCTGGATCGGTGTAGACCGTTTCGTCATCCCGTTGGTCGGAGCCATCTGGACACAAAAGAAGGAAAAAGTGGTTTCCTCTCCGGCAGGGTTGCCTCGTGGAGCTGAAGCCCGCTAAGTTAGTCACTAATTGACAATAAAGGACGGCGAGAAAACCTCGCCGTCCTTTATTATTACAAAAATCCATCGTATTTAATGCTTACTTCAAACTCGCTTCATTCCCGCTTCTTTCGTTCGGATAAATGATGTTTGATTGCGTAGGTCGCCAGCTCGATGCGGTTGGTTAGCCGTAACTTTTCCAAGATCGTACTGACATAATTGCGCGCAGTTTTCTCGCTGATATTCAGGCTTTGGGCGATTTCCACATTGGTTTTGCCTTGTTCCACTTCGGATAATATCGCCATTTCACGATCGGTCAGGTCACGGAAGGCATCCTCGTCATCCTTGCGGTCGGAGGCGCGCACCCGGGCAAACAGGCGCGTCGTGGTGGCGGGATCCATCACAGATTCACCCTTTGCCGCCGCGCGAATGCCGCGTAGAACTTCCTCGTTTCCCACTTCTTTCAATAGGTAGCCGACCGCGCCTGCCCGGATGGCGCTCATGACCAATTCTTCATCTGCAAAGGAAGTCAGCATCACAACTTTAATTTCTGAAAACCGAGCCAGGATTTGCCGGGTAGCCTCAAGTCCGCCTTCTCCGGGAAGACGGATATCCATCAATACCACCTCCGGATGGATCCGTCCTGCCATTTGGAGTGCCTCCGAAGCCGTGCCGGCCTCTCCGACTACATCCATATCCGGCTGATCGTTTATGAGCGTCTTCAGACCCAGCCGCACAAGTGCATGATCGTCCACCAAAGCCACCCGGATTTTGTTCATGTCTCAGTCTTCCATGGAACATCCAACAGGACCGAGGTCCCCTTCTCCAGACTCCTGACCTCCAAATTTCCGTGCAGGATGGAGGCCCGGTCGCGCATATTCCGCATCCCATGTCCCTCGACTGCCTGGGGCGAAATGCCAATTCCGTCATCTTCAACTTTAAGCTTGAGTTGGTTATCCATGCAGTCAGCGCTGACTTTGATGTGGCGGGCTTTGGAATGCCGGACGATATTCGCCAGCGTTTCCTGGACGATTGCCAGGATATGGGCGGCGCGCTCGGGAGCCAGTGTATCGGATTCCGGTAAATTCAGATCAAGGGCTACGTCCACCAGTGAACTGAACCGTGGGTCGGTGGCCAAACCTTTGAGGGCAGATCCAAACGATTCCCGCTTTTGAAAGGGCTGCTGCAAACCGCTTAAATTTTCACGTAGATCGCCAATGGCGTCGTCGAGCACGCCTACGGCCGTTGCCAACCGGCCTGCCAGTGGCGTTTCCGCAGTCGCTAAATTTTGCGCCGCCCTGACCAGCAATCCGGCTGTATACACCTTCTGGATGGTACCATCGTGCAGTTCGCGGGCAATCCTCTCCCGTTCGGCTGCCAGGATCTGCTGCTGTTCCATGGCCTCGATCTGGCGGGAAGTCTCCACATCAAAGATTTCCAGCATGCGGATGGTGGTTCCTGCCATTGCCAATCCAATCAACGCCCGGAATAACTGTGGAGGCACCAGCAGATAACGGGTAAATGTATCCGTGTTCAGCCAGTTTCCCGGAAAGAAATTGACCGGAGGGACAATAAGCCCCGCCGCCAGGCCATACAAGGCCATGGCAATACCAGCTGCTTCCAGCGCCCTGACAATTTGGGGCACGTCAAAGGGGGCGATGCGCTGGAGCGTGTGCTTGCGTAAGGCATACGCGGCCAGCAGTCCGCCTGGAAAGCCGATGAAATATCTTACCAGCGCGTCCGCCGCATTGTGCCAGGTGTCAGAATCGGGCATCCAAACACGCAGCGGGAAGAATATTATCACCAGCCATAGCAGCAATAAACCCGGGGCAATAAAGTGCGGCCATTTCCTCTTCAATGGCTCCAGCAATGCCACCCCAAATTCGAACAGGCAGGCGAAGGAAGCCGCCAGGAGGAAGAGGTGTATATAATGCAGCACCGAAATAATGGCAGGTGCCAGGTATTCGGCCTGCAGGGGGATAAACAAGTCCCCCCATTCATGGAAACCGTGCAGGAAACCAAAAGCTGCCAGCCAGGTTAGGTAGTGGGCCAGATCCAGGCGGGAAGAATGCCTGGACTGCAAGGCAATCGCCAGTCCTACGACGAAGAACACCAATCCATAAATAAAATAGATGATGTCGTGGTTAATGGCGAAAAGATTTTGGATGAAGTTCATCTTGATTTGAAATTATAGCACCGCTAATGAAGGGTTGTAATGAAATCACCCACTGCCTGCATAAACGCAGCCGGTTGTTCTTCATGAGGTACGTGGCCGGCATCCGGGATGATGACCAGTCTGGCTCCCGGCAGTTCACCGGCCAACTTGACCGTTCCGGCGGTTGGGACAAGGCGGTCATCCTCCCCACTAATAACCAGGATGGGCAGATGGAAATCCTGCAGATGCTCGAGCAGGCCCGGATCATGGGCTGCCATGGTGAAATTCCACAAGGCCCTGTCCCAGTTAATGGCTTTCAGCGGTTTGGCATAGCCGTCATAGGTTTCCTGCGTGATCCTGGTGGGATCGTGCCAGGCATTTCTGATGATATCGAATCCCTTGTTCTGGATTGAGCGCACAAATAACGGACCCAGGTACTGCAGCTGGGGGGTTTTGCCGAGAAGCCGCACCCAGGCAGGGAAGTCGCCCCCTTGTGTCGCCGGATCGACCAGGATGAGCGCTTGCACACGCCCCGGCTGCTCCAGGGTAAATTGCATTGCCAGCGTCCCCCCGGCCGAATTGCCCACCAGGATGGCTTGATGAATATTGAAATGGTCCATCAGCTTGGATAGTAACGCCAGGTTGCCCTCAGGGCTGTAGGGGTTCAGGCCGCTCCATTTCAGCGGGCGTTCCGTCAGGCCAAAAGCAGGCCGGTCGTAGGCAATGACCGTTCCGTATTTACTGAGCGGCTCCATGACCGCATGCCAGGAGAACAGGCTGGCCCCGAAACCATGCAGCAGGATAAATACCGGTTCCCCCTGCCCCATTGTCTTAACATGGACGGTGAGACCATTGACTTCAATGAATTGGCTGTCCGGATCGGCTAACTGCTGCGGAGGCACTGTCCCGGGAGCCGGGGGAACCGGGATTAGGAAAGGTCCGACCAGCGCCACGAACAACAGGGCGGCAAAGAATACACCCGCAATACGCACTCCTCGCCTTTTTTTCATGAGCGTCCTTCTTTCCAGATCTTCCGTAAAATTGGAGGACAAAAAACTATCTGGCTCCCCTCCGCCTGACCAGGAGCCCTACCGCCAGTGTGGCAGCCACCAAAAGGAAAGTGATCCAGGTTGCAACTGTGACGATACCTTCGGCGGGGAATTTGGCGCCAATTCCAGCCAGCGCCCACAGCAAGACAGCCGCATAGGCTACATCCCGGCGCTGGAAGTTCATCAACCCGCCAATGACCACCACCGCGCCTAACATAATGACCATCCAGGCCACTTCGCTGATGCCGAAGCGATTCCATTTGACGTAGTCCAATACATCGGAAACGTTGGCAATCGTGGCTACCGTGATCCAACCCAGGTAGATGCTGAAGGGGATGCGCACTGCCCAGGTTTCACCGCTGGATACCCTGGTCTGGCCGATCCCCAGGCGCAGGTAAACCGCGATCAGCGTGGCCAGCAGGATGAACATTGCCCCCAGGGTGGCAACGAACTGCTGATAATGCCACAGGAAGATCCACGTGCTATTGGCGAGTCCGCCCAGCACAACCCACCAGCCCGTAGCCTGCAAACGGGGGTTGTCTTTCTGCGCCGGTAAAGCCTGATAAATGGCATAGGCTATCAGACCAATATAGATGATGCCCCAGATGGAAAAAACGTATCCGGCCGGGACGAAATAAACATGAAAGCTGTCCGAGACCTGACCGGTGTTTAACCCGTTGATGGGCAGGGCATTGGCCAGGATGTTGATGGTGATGGTGGCCAGGATGGTCAGGATTACAACAATTTGACGAAAAGTATTTTTCATTTTTGCCTCCTAATTGATTAGTTTAATTTCTAATATGGTATCTTTCCGGCCCTCACGGGCTGCCCTGTCTGTGAACAATTTTTTCATCAAGCCATATTTCTTATCCAGCAAGCAGTCCACTTTTTGGGCAATCTTCACATCGGTGATCTCCTTGGCGTTCGCCGGAACCCATGCGCCGGTAGGCGCGCCATTCATCTTGCAGGGCGTAATGTTAACACGCCCGCTGTTGCGGATACGCTTAACCTTGCCTGAGTTGGCCACAGTCCGGACATATATGGTTTCGCCTTCCTGCGTAAACCAGACCGGGGTTTTCATACTCTCCCCGTTCTTGCGAAAGGTTTCGAGGTTAAGATATTTATTCTTGGAAAATTGATCTAATGTGTTCATATTATCTATTTCAATAGCATAATAAATCAAAACTGGTTGGACAGGTTATGGTTAGCCGGAGATTTCTGTCTGGTTTGTCTGCAATACCGGGGCCGGCTTTGCCCGGATAACATGCCGGTAGAAGAACCACACTGCCCAAAGCGTCAAAGCCGCGCTGACCAGGCCAGGGGCCCAGGCGCCGACGCTGCCGAGCAAAAAACCGCCCGCTGAAGGGGAGATAACACGGGTGACACTTTCGAGGGAAGCTGAAATCCCCAGTGTTCCACCGATCTCTGCCCGCGTCACCGACTTGGAGATGGCGCTATTGAGTACCGTGTTCAGCGTCCCGCCGCCCAAAGCTAGAGGAAGCATGACCACGAGAAGCACCGGCAGATTCGGTGTAACTGCCCAGCCGATCAAGCCGAAAACCATGAGCCATAGCGCGGTAATCATGATGGCATTTTCCCTGAAACGCTTGGTGACCAGGCCAATGCCCACCCCCTGGACCAGCACCGAAAGCAGGCCGACATAAGCGAGGACGAACCCGGTCGTTTGGGAGCTAAGGTGGAGTTTACTGGCAGCATAAAGGGAGAAAATGGACTGGAACATGGAAAAGGCCAGGCCAAAGAAGAAGCGCACATGCAGGAGCGGTCCTACCCCGGGGCGGTTGATCGCAGTCACCAGTGCCTTAAGCGTGAACGGGGGTCGTTTTTGTTGCAGGATGGCCTCCCTGCGCTCTTGGGTGAGAGATTCGGGCAGGAAGAAGAAAATCGAGAACAAGTTCAGGAAGGCTAAAGCCGCCGCCACAAAAGCTGGGACACTGTAGCCCCACCTGCTTAATAGACCGCCGACCGCTGGACCGATGATGAAGCCCAGTCCAAAAGCCGCCCCGATGATCCCCAGCCCCTTGGAGCGGTTCTTTTCATCGGTGATATCTGAGATGTAAGCCTGGGCCACGGTAATATTACCGCCGGTCAAGCCATCCAGGATGCGGCTGAAGAAAAGCACTCCCAGGATAAAAGCGTTCGCGGAGGTGGGAGCAACCAGTTTCGCCAGGGCATTCCCCACCGGCTCTGCCAGACCCAGGAATAGAAAGCCGATGCAGGTCCCGGCAACGCTCAACAGCAGGATGATACGCCGTCCATAACGGTCCGAGAGGCGGCCCATCAACGGCGCTCCAACCAGTGATGCCGCTGCATAGGAGCCGGTCAGGAGGCCAATGATGGTCGGGTTGGCACCGAATTTCTCGGCATAATAGGGCAACAACGGCAGGATCAGGCTGAAACCCAGCAAATCTACGAAGACGACTATAAAAATATTGATCAGGCGTGCAGTTTTCAAGTTTCTTACCTTTCTAACGGTTTAAATGACGAAGGAATGATTTTGGTGTGGATTTCCACCTTGCGGGCCGGCAGGCGAAACAATTGCCTCAGGCCCTCTCGCAAAAAGCCAAATAGAATGGATAAACTGGAGCCAGCCTGCACATACAGGCCGGTCTTCCCATCCGTGGCGGAGGAGGCCAGCCAGACAGCCTTGTGAGCGGGTACTTGCGGTGACTTGCCAATGGCGCGGATAAGGAATGGCATGATACTCTTCAAGCGTTTTTCGTGTTCGGCAAAGGTGGTCACTTCTGTCAACAGTTCAGTATCCATCAGCCCTGGCTGAAATGCATACACCCCCACCCCGCTGTCCTTATATTCCTTTGCCAGTGCCAGGGTGAAAACCCGGATCCAGGATTTAGTCGAGCCATAGGGGTTCTGGTTGGCCACCGGCCTCTTGTCACCTGCCCCAAGGATATTGATCAATTTACCCGACTTGCGCGGCAGGAAATGGCGCATGGCCAGGGTGGAACCGTAATAAGCGCCAAATATGTTCGTCCGCAGCACTCCCAGGAAATCCTCCGGAGCAATATCTAGAGAGGCGCCATACGGCCCGCCAATGCCGGCATTGTTCACCCAGATATCGAACTGGCCGTAGGTTTGGATGGCGAAGCGGGCCAGTGCCTCCACCTGCTGCGGGTCGGATACATCACATGTAAAAGCGGCAGCCTCAAAACCCTGTGCCTTCAGACTGGACACGTTCCTTTCAATATCAATCTTCGAGCGGGCCGAAAGAATGACTTTCGCCCCCGCCTCAGCATAGGCTTCGGCGATGGCCTTCCCCAGCCCGCGGCTGGCGCCGGTGATGACAGCTACTTTTCCTTCGAGAGTGTTCATGTCTACGCCCGTTTTCCCATCCAGAAACGCTTCCAATCGCCACCGCTTGCCTGCAGGGCAATGAAAGTGTAAAGAGCGCCGGTGAAGAAACCCAGCACCATCATTAATACTACCCATATGAGGGACGGCAGGACAGCTTTCTCGCGATAGACTATCCAGCAAGAGAATAAAATGAAGCCCACATACAGGTCCACCAGGGAGACGATTCCCCAGGGCATGGCCAGCAATTTGGCCCCTTCGCCGCTGAAATCGCCGGCTGTAAAGCCGTAGATCAGGATGCCTGTCATGGCAAGGATACCGAGAAGAGCGATAGCTTTTGCGATTTTCATTTTAGGGTCCGATTATTTCTTATGCGGGAACCACGGGATAAAAGCACTGGTGGTTTGGATATATTCTTCATAGCCCGGGCGGGCGGCCAGGGTCTTCTCGAGTAGGGTTACACCTGAGACGCGCAGCAGGAATAGGGTCATCAGTATCGGGCTGAAGATTGTCCACCATCCGCCAGCAGATAAGGCAATCAGATAGTAGCTCCACCACTGGGCCGAGTCGCCGAAATAGTTGGGATGACGAGTATACCGCCAGACACCTCGGTTCATAACCTTTCCCTTGTTAGCCGGGTCTGACTTGAAACGAGCCAGTTGAACGTCGCCGGCAGCCTCAAAAAAGAAACCGATCAGCCAGAGCAACACGCCTGAGAAATCGAGAACCGTCAATCGGCCCGGGGTGGCCTTGAACTGGGCAGCCAACAGCGGCGCAGAGATGATCCACATCAGGATCCCCTGCAGCAGGAAGACTTTGAAGAAGCTCCGCCACCACCAACTTGCGCCGGCATCCTTGCGCCAGACCTTGTAACGGAAGTCCTCTTCCTTGCCCCAGTTGCGCCACAGAATGTACAAAGAGAGCCGCAGTCCCCAGATTGTGGTCAGTATGGCGATAAGCATTTTCCGGAGCAGGAACCCATCGGGAGTGAGGCCGAAGTAAAACCAGGCAGAGACGACGAAGCCGGCGCCCCAGAAGATATCCACGATGCTGGAATTTCTCAAGGCAAGGCTCAATAGCCACAAGAACACCATCAGACCCAGAATGACAAGCAGGGATAGAATGTAAATCTCGAAAAATGACATGGAAAAACTCCTTTATTCCTTGGAAATACAGGCGAAACCAATCACACCTGGGCCAATGTGCGCGCCCAACACGGGATTGATCTCCTCAACTAGAACTTCCCCGGCTGGCAAAAGGTGTTCCACCTGCCGAAGCAAGGCTTCCGCCCGGTCGGCGGCATGCGAATGCAGCAAGGCCACTTTTTCCAACGGGGATGCCTCAGTCAAAAGCTCCACCAGGCGCTTGACCGCGCCTTTGCGCGTACGGATGCGTTCGGCAGTCGGGTTGCCATCATGCATCTTGAGGAATGGTTTGATATGCAGCAAGTTGCCTAAGAACGAAACGGCGAAATTCATCCGGCCGCTGCGATGCAGGAATTCGAGCGTATCCAGGGCGGCAAAGACGTTCGTACAATCAATTTGCTTCTCCAGCATGGCCACGATTTCAGCCATCGGTCTTCCCTTGGCAGCAGCTTGCGCTGCAGTCAGAACCAGGAAACCGGTCCCCAGGCTGAGCTGGCGCGAGTCGAAAGTTGTCACCGGGACAGCGGTGGTCTCTTTGGCTGCCTGCGTAGCGCTATTCATGACCGCGCTTAATTTTGCCGAGATATGAATGGACAAGATCTCCGTCGCTCCTTCATCAGCCAGCCGTTCATAAGTCTGGCAGAAAACGTCCGGGCCGGGGGCGGCGGTTGTTGGGGATGGCTTGAAATTAGGTAACCGTTCGTAGAAATCCTGCCGGGTAAGGTCAATCCTGTCCTGGTATGTTTGAGAGCCGATGTGGATGAACATTGGCACGACCGTGATCATGTTCTCATGGAGGAGATGTTCCGGCAAGTCGCAGGTGCTGTCAGTGACAATCCGGATGCTCATGTTAGCCCCTTTCCTCCGAGATCAATTGGGCTGTGGCGGGCTGTTTGCGGAAACGCTCCGCGATCCAAATACCCACAGCCACCAATCCCGCCAGGACGAAGACCAGTAAGTATTCAATCAACGGAATGCGGATGATTTCATTCAATTGGGCCCACCCTCGGGAACTATAGACCAGTACGACTCCACCTACAAATATGCCGGTCAGGGCCCATTTCAGCCAGCGCGAGAGTCCCAGCCCGTGCATCTGGGTGAGGATGAAGATGCCGGCGAAACCAAAAGCGAACATCGGCCAGATCCCATTGCCTTGCATGACTGCCACCAGTGTGCCATGAAAAGCCACGGTCACCTCCTGGAGGATCATCCAATACTTGTTGAGATGGAGGCGGGTCAGGAACAGGCTGCCCTGCAGGAGCAGCAGGAACATGTAAATGAAACCGATCAAGTGACCGGTGGTGTTCTCCATCGGATGATACCAAAAAGTATACACTGTGGCCCAGGCAAAAACATACCCATGGTACTTGCGCACAAAGGAAGTAACCCGTTTTCCCAGTGGAACCTTCCTCCCCCACAACAGGCCGCGCCTCTGGTTCTCCATTAAAAGGATTGCTACCAACATCAGGATCACCGAACCTTGCGAACTGAAAATGGAGACATCCTGCGCCAGTCCGTCATACCAGATGTGAGTTTGGACGAAATGCAGAATAATGAAAAAGGCATTCACGCCCAGCGCCCACACGTTGACCGGATGGAGACCTTGGGTGTATCTCTTGACATTCTTCTGTGCGTAAAAAATCAGGCTCCACAGGGTGATTTGGTGTAAAGCGTAGAACATCCAGGCGGTGAAATGCGACCAGAACGTGGGTGTTGCCAGCTTCCAGTAATACCAGGCTGCGCCCTGGTCCGGCAGGTGTGGAACGGAAGCCAGTCGCGACCCGCCCCACCAGATCAAAGCGGTAAATGCAATGCTGAAAGTGATGCCTCCCCACAGCGCGATTTTTGCCGTTTTAGGATTATCGAGGGAAAATGTGGTGATTTTATTCATTCCAGGTCCTTATTCAAGCAGGTTTTTACATTAAAGTGTACTATATCTATCTGAATTAACGACATTATATTTTCATGTACACATTTTGTCAAGGTCTTGCGTACATTATATTGACAATAGGTGTACATAGGTGTACAATCATTTCGAAATCTGATGGTAGTGTGTAAATATGGAAGATAAACATATGCCTGATAACAAAAAAACTGCCTCCGAAGAGCCGCTTTACAACATCGGTGTGGTCACGCGTCTGACCGGCGTCGCCATTACTACCTTGCATGCCTGGGAACGTCGTTATGATTTTCCTCATTCTTCCCGCACCCCCGGAGGCCACAGGTTATACACTGAAAAGGACATTTCCCTGCTTCGCTGGGTCAAAGCCCAGGTAAATGCGGGATTGGCAACCCATCAGGCCATTCTTGCCGCCCAAAAATTGAATGTAAATGAGCCTCTGTCCTTGATCCAACCTGCCGGACCGGTCCGGACGGATGCGCTTCTCATCCCCCTTCCCGCCCTGCGTGAACGGCTAAGCACAGCTCTTGCTTCAAAATGAGCTGGGACGGGCCGACCAGAATTCTGGGAGAAATGCTGGCGTTTTATACCCCCGAGGAATTGACTCTGAACGTCATCAGCCCCATCTTGAACGAGATCGGTGAAGGCTGGGAACAGGGGCGTATATCGGTTGCCAGCGAACACCTGGCCAGCAACTATCTGCGCCAGCGCCTGCTGATGTGGATGGTCAGCGGGCCGCGCCCGCATGTCACCGGCCCGGTGATGCTGGCCTGCGCGCCCGGCGAATGGCATGATGGCAGCCTGCTCATGCTGGGGGTGCTCCTGCGCCGCCAGGGCTGGCCGGTGGCCTATCTTGGGGCAGAACCTGCCGCTTGCCAGACCTGGCGGATTTTATTCACCAGCTCCGCCCCTCCGCCGTGGTAATGGTGGCCATGCGAGCCGAACCAGCGCAAGCCCTGGCCGATTGGCCCAAATGGTTCACCCAGGAAAATGGTGGACCGCTGATTACCTTCGCCGGGCGGGCATTTGTAGTCCAGCCGGAACTACAACGGCTGGTACAGGGGACATACCTTGGTGATACCTTACAGGAGGGGATGGATAAATTGATGGGATTGCTGGGAAGAAAGATTTCATAAAACACACGGGCGGCCTATCGGCCGCCCTTTATTTATTCCTGATATTCCAGCTCATACTCCCCTATATAGACCGTATCCCCTTCCTCGGCTCCGGCTTCCCGCAATTGCTTGTCCACCCCCAGGCGGTCCAGCAGCCGCTGGAAGCGGCGTACCGAGCCAGGCTGGTCCCACGGCGTCATCTCTGCGGCCCGTTCGATGGAGGCAGATTTGATCCTCCAGCCGCCGTCATCTTCCCGGGTGATCGTGAAGGCGCGCGGATCCTCGGCGGGGCGGTAGACAGGCAGTTCAGGTTCAACCGCCTCAGGCACGGGAGTCTCGGCCAACACCGCCGCAGCTTTCTTCAGCAGCACGTCCACATCGGTGCGCGCCAGGGCGGAAATCGTCATGGCTTCGTAGCCGCGCTTCTTGAGCTCTTTCTTGATTTTCGGCCAGCGTTCCTGCACTTCGGGTTGGTCGATCTTGTTCAGTACGACGATCTGGGGTTTTTCCGTCAGGCGAGGGTCGAAGAGTGCCAGTTCACTGTTGATCTGGGCAAAATCTGCCAGCGGATCGGCCGCGAGGCCGTCCAAAAGATGGATCAGCACCCGTGTCCGTTGGATATGGCGCAGAAAGTCGTGGCCCAGCCCGGCTCCCTTTGCGGCGCCTTCGATTAACCCCGGAATATCCGCCAGTACGATCGTCGTATCTTCATCCACCTTCGCCACGCCCAGGTTGGGTTCGAGCGTGGTGAAGGGATAGGGGGCGATTTTCGGCTTGGCGTTGGTCAGGACGGAAAGCAGGGTCGATTTGCCCGCGTTGGGCACGCCGACAAGACCGATATCTGCGATCAATTTGAGTTCCAAACGCAGGCGTTTCTCTTCACCCGGCTCCCCGTTTTCGGCCGTGCGCGGTGTCTGGTTGATGGAATTCTTGAAATGGGTGTTGCCGCGCCCGCCCCGCCCGCCTTTGCAGATGACCAATTGTTGTCCGGCTGCGGTCAGATCCCCGACCAGGTCGCCGGTGAGGGCATCGTAAACCACCGTTCCCGGCGGCACCGGGATGACCAGGTTCTCGGCAGACTTGCCGAACTTGTTATTGCTGCCGCCGCCTTTGCCATCCTCCGCCGAAAATCGGGTGGTGAAACGGAAAGCATTCAGCGTATTAAGTGTGGGCCGCACTTCCAGGATCACGTCGCCGCCGCGCCCGCCGTCGCCCCCGTCCGGCCCGCCCCGCGGCACGTATTTCTCCCGGCGGAAATGCACCATGCCGTTCCCGCCTTTTCCGGATCTCACCTCGATCTCTGCCTTGTCGATGAACATGAACTCTCTCCAATCGAAGTGATTATACCGTCTCCTGCCGGGAGATTGACAAATCCTGCGACCTGAGTTATTATAGGACGTATATTATATAAGATATATCCTATATAAGGAAAATCATATATGTCCCTTGACCATGCCATCCTCGGTTTCCTCAACTACCTGCCCCTCTCGGGCTATGATTTAAAGAAAATGTTCGATACCTCCGTCCAGCACTTTTGGCCGGCTGACCAAAGTCAGATCTATCGCACACTGGCGCGCCTGACCGGGCAAGGTTTTGTGGAGATGGAAATCTTTCATCAGGAGGATCGCCCGGACCGCAAGGTCTACCATATTACGCCAACCGGTCGGGAATATCTCCAGGGTTGGCTGAAAACCATGCCATCGACGGAGCCCAATCGCAGCGCCGCTCTGATCCAGGTTTTCTTCTGCGGGCAGTTATCGGATGAAGAAATTCTGGCCAAGTTCGAGGCGGTAGCCGCCATAATGCGGATGGTCCTCGAAACTTACCGGCATCTGCCGGGTCAACTCGAAGAATACAGCCACATGATCAATTCAGAACGCGAGACCTACTTCTGGCTTCTGACCCTCGACCTGGGCTTGCGCACCATGCGTGCCAATTTGGAATGGGCCGACAGTGTAATTGAGCAGATCAAGAACGGGCAAGTGCCCTCTGCATAAGAAAGGACAATTCATGATGGTCTCAAACCTTGCTCCAATTATTGAAGGAAACATAATCTCCCCCAGCGTGCCTTCCTGTGCCTACGCAATTGTCTCCCCGGAGGGGATTGTCGCAGCTGGTGCGGTTGGCCAGGCCGATGTAGTCTCATCCCGTCTGGTGACGGTGAATACCGCCTTCCACCTTTTCTCGGCCACCAAACTCTATACCGCAACGGCGATCATGCAGTTAGTCGAATCTGGCAGGATCTTGCTCGAGGATCCCTTTACGAAGATATTGCCAGAGTATCAATCCAATGGCCTGGATGCTATCACTCTTAAACACCTGCTGAGTCATACCTCTGGTTTGTCCGATACCATCTCTGCAGTAGTGGCGGTGCGCCGGGTGGGCGCTCCAATCCCGGTCACAGCGGATGTGCTCAAACGTTACACCCTTAAACCGTCAGGCAGACCCGGACTGAAGGTTGAATACCGCAATGTGAACTACATGATTTTGGGAGAAGTCATCGAACGGGTATCCGGCCAATCCTACGTGGATTACGTTACAGGCTACATCCTGAGACCCCTGAACATGAATGTGGCCTTTACTTATTCGGAGCCGATGCGAACAGACATGGCGACCGGCTATGTCAGCCGCTGGGAACCTACCCTGCTGGCCGTACGCCTGATGATGCCTGGAATGCGTTGGGTGATCGGCAAGCGGATTGGCCGGTTGGTTGAAATGCAGCCTTATGAGCTTGATTCAGTACCGGTCGGCGGATTGGTCGGGCCTGTCGAGCAGTTTGCTCCATTCCTGGTGGCCCATCTCAACAACGGCGAGGGTATTTTACGGGAAGAGTCCGCTTTGCAGATGCGAGAAATGGTCGCGAAAGGGCAGGCTGGCTTTGATGCAAAGGTTGGTATGGGCCTGGGTTGGAAAATTGGTGAAAAGAATGGCTCCCTATTTTTCAACCACGAAGGCAGCGGCCCCGGTTTCACCACCGAGACGCGCATCTATCCCGACAGAAAACTTGGCATGCTGCTGATGACCAACGGATACGGCCTCCCCGTTCATCGGGCTTTGTTCAGGACCTGTGAAGCAATCCTGGCAGCCCTGGAAAGCAAGTCAAAATAAAGAAGAACGGTGCCTGCAAACAGGGCTTCGCTACGCAGGTTTTATCCAACTACTTGTCAGGAGATGTAAGATGAATCCAAAATTGATCCTTCCCGCTGTTCTGGTTGTGCTTCTCCTTGCCCTTTTAGGATGGTTCCTGTTCCGGTCGAAGAAACGGGCCGTGATTGTCCCTTCAGGGGCACAGGCTGGGGATCTGATCCTCAAACCATGCATCGTTAAACTCAACGGCGTCAAATACGCGGCTGACTGCGGCACAGTGGTGGTGCCGGAGAATCGAGCCAACCCGGCCAGCCGCCTGATCGCCCTGCCGGTCAAACGCATCCACTCATCGAACACACCGCCAACCGCCGCACTCTTTTACCTGACCGGTGGTCCAGGGCAATCCAATATGGGTTTTAAACCCCCGACATGGCTGCTGGCGAACCAGGATGTTGTGTTGGTCGGTTACCGCGGCGTGGACGGCACCCCCAAGCTGGATTGCCCGGAAGTTGTCAAAGCGCTGAAGGGCGTGGGGGACAACTTGCTTGGCGCTGCCTCACTGGAAGGTATAGGTAAGGCCGTGGCCGTTTGTGCCTCCCGTATGCAGGCCGAAGGCGTGGATCTGGCCGGTTATACCATCCCTGAAGTGGTCGAGGACATGGAGTCTGCCCGCACAGCCCTTGGCTACGAACGGATCAACTTGCTTAGCGAGAGCTACGGCACGCGCGTCGCTCAAATCTATGCGCTCATGCACCCCGCTAGCCTGCTGCGCAGCGCCATGATCGGTGTCAACCCACCCGGTCACCTGTTCTGGAAGCCGGAGGTGGTGGATGCGCAGTTGGCCTATTACGCTGATTTATGGAAAAAAGCCGAAGGTCCGGCCGCCCCAGACCTGGTGAGTGCCATGCGCAGCGTTAATGCCGGCATGCCCCGCCGCTGGCTGTTCCTGCCCATCAACCCCGGCAAAGTTCAGGCCATCGCCTTCATGCTGCTTTTTCACCGCAGTACTTCGCCCATGGTCTTCGATGCCTATGTTTCAGCCGCAAAGGGGGATCCAAGCGGCCTGGCGTTGATGACCCTGGCGTACGATATGATGATGCCGAAGGCAATGACCTGGGGCGAGTTCTTTGCCCTCGGTTACAGTTCAGACTATGAACCCGGACGCGACTACATGGCTGAACTGAACCAACCCGAGGCCGTTTTGGGTGCCCCCATGTCCACGCTGGTCTGGGGCGGCGCCAGTAGAGCCTGGCCACCAATCGCGATGGCCTCCAAATACCGTCAGGTACAGCCCTGTGATGTGGAGACACTGTTGATCAGCGGCAGCGTGGATTTCTCCACCCCGGCCCAATTCGCCGAGCAGGAACTGCTGCCATCCCTTCACAAAGGGCAGCATGTAATCATCTCCGAGCAGGGACATACCGGCGATTTCTGGGGTTTTCAGCCCGAAGCCCGTCAGCGCTTGCTGACCAGTTTCTATGATACCGGCACGGCTGACGCTTCACTCTATACCCTCCTGCCGATGAATTTTAAGCCATCCATGCGTTTCCCGGTTTTGGCGAAAGTATTTGTGGCCGTGAGCGTAATCCTGGTCTTTGGCCTGGTCTGGGCAGTCTGGGTTCCCATCCGGCGGATATCACGGCGCAAAGCCACTAAAAAAAGTGGATAGGAAATGAAATTCCAATTGACTTGGCTCAACTGCTTTTGGTTGATTCTGCCCCTCATGGCCTGGAACCTGCTCCTTGGCCCGCACATCACCGACCCGCGCATCAGTTCCGACGCCCACTCTGCAAAATGGCTGCTGGCGGCAGAAAACCTTACCCGCATCTTTGTCTTTGCCTTTCCGCTTCTGCTGCCGCTGCAGGTTAAAGGATACTTTGAGCAAGGCTGGGCTGGCCATTCTAATATTCGGGACACTCATCTATTTTGCCTCCTGGTTACCGTTTCTGCTTGCCCCCGCCTCGGCCTGGAATAGCAGCGCGGCCGGCCTGTTGGCCCCACGGTTGACTCCGCTCCTGCCTTTCCTGGGCATTGCCATGATCGGTCATTCCTGGCCTTATGGGAGCATATCAGCTGTGTTCATATTCTTTCATACCTGGCACGGTATAAAGAATTTATGACAAAAAATCCCCGGCTTCCGCTGGGGATTTTTCATTATTGCACATATTGCTTTACTAATACTGCACAACCCATTGTTAGCTTGACTCATTGACCACCTGCGAATGAGTGAGAGAGAGAAAAATCCCCTTGACATAATTAGAATTATCTATATAATTAGAAATATGTCTAATTTTGATATTACTCCTTCCACTACCCTGGAACTCAATACTAATGAACAAATCCGGGCATATGTCAATCCAACTCGCATGACCATCCTGGCGATGCTGGCCCAGGAAAAGCAATCAGTATCAGGTATTGCCCGGAAATTAAATGTGCACCCCGCCAACCTCACCCACCACTTTAAACTAATGGAAAAGGTGGGTTTGATCAAGTTGGTGGAAAAGAGGGAGACAGGGAAAAACCTTGAAAAATTTTACCGCGCCATAGCAACTCACTTTACCATCGAAACCGGCAATGAAACTTCAAATAAGAAGATTTTAGCCCTGGCTATTCTTCGCGACAATCTCACTGCGGCATTGCATTCACTCAACAATCAGGCCGATGAAAGGGATGTCTTGGGGGTTTTAAAAACTGTATGCCTCAAACCCGAAGATATCGTGAAATTCGAGCAGAAATTGCTTCGTTTGGCAGACGAGTTCGGTAAAAGCTCTACGCCAACGGGTATTTTTTACAGCCTGAATGCCAGTCTATACCCAACAGAAGCAGGGAACGCGCCAGCACAGGAAATTCTGATCCGGGCTGACGAATAATTGGTCGGAATTTTGTTATCCCCACGAATGTATTTTTTTTAAAGAGACGAATGTGTAATGGAGGATCTATTTTATGTCGAAAATACGAGGTAAGAAAATGTGGCTTTGGACTTTGCTGATTGTATTAGGGGTTGGTGCGGCTACCGTCGCAGGATATTTTATCAGCCAGGTTAATCAGCGAAAAAGCGAATTGGCCGATGCAATTCGAATGAACCCGAATACAGCTTCCACCGTGGCCTATACATTCAACGAACAAGGTGAAATTATTGAGGATGGGTACGAACTTTTCTATAACGCCGACACCCCCCTTGTTGTAGCCTCAACGATGAAAGTTGTCATCCTGGCTGCTTACGCAAATGCTGTCACTCTAAGCGAATTGGATCCGGGCGAACAAGTTGCAATCGCCGACCTGGAAAGATACTACTTGCCTAAAACGGATGGAGGCGCACATGTCCTGGGTCTGGCAAGTCTGGGGATCAAGACTGGCCCGCTTGGATTTGCCAGTGACCAGGCCATGAAGATTTCACTCGACGATATCGCTCGCATCATGATTCATTACAGCGGCAATGCCGAGACCGATTACCTGATCGAGCGGTTGGGCGTGGAAAAAATCGATGCCGTTCCGGGGTTGGTCCATCACACGCCTATCAGACCTATTCTCGGGTCCTCGCTGGCTCTTCTGAACCATGAAAATCCATTATCCGATATTGGGGAGCGTCAGGACCTGATCAGGGATATCTCCAGGGGGGATTTCAGCTATTTGGAGAGATTAATGAATTTATATCTCCATGACCAGGACTGGCGGGCGGCCCAAATCGAGTTTATGCAGTCAGGTGAGTATTTGAATGCAGCGGGTCGGATCGGTTGGGATGGGCAAGTGGAAGCAAGCCAATTACTACCCAAAGGGACTGCGCGTGAATATGCATCTCTGATGGCAAGAATTGCCAGCGGTAAGTTAATTTCTCCTCAGGTTAGCGCTTTGATCCGGAAAAAACTTGAAAGTGTGCCTTCGGACTGGCCGCTTCGTCTTTTGTTTTTTCGTCGTTTTGGGGCCAAAGATGGTGTTACCGCCGGTGTGCTCAACCTGGTGTCTTACGCATTCCCGAAACAGGGTTCTTTGGCTCGCAAAGGGCGTGTTGTGGTGATCCTGACCAACGAATTGCCATATAAAACTTGGGCAAGGCAGCAACAGGTTGAGGGCAACTACCTTTTACAAATAGATCTCGCCAGAGCCTCTGGGGTCTTTAGGGAATTGGCCAGGTCCAATTAAGAATATCCGCCTACACAATTACCCTTTTTGGCGGTTATTCGAAACCAATAAAAACAGATGCTGTCACGAATTTTTCAGAACCCCCATCATTTTATAATACTGCTCCATCCCAAAAGAGCTCCTAAGCCTTTTTCAGCCGATATATTCCCATTCCCAGGGCATGGATCCGGCGTTCAATTGTAAACCCAACTTTTTCCAGTTGAGCCTCAAATTCTTTCAGCTTAAATCGGATCGGGTGGCCCAATTTCCAGATGCGCTCCGCCCATTCGATCATGGCTCCACCGGGTTCCTCGATGTACATCTCGCCACCTGGCCGCAGGACTCGATAACATTCTCTCACCGCCGCATCCCAGTCTGGGATGTGATGCAACACACCGAAGATAACCAGCAACTCTTTGCTGGAATCCGGAATCGCTTTCATATCCGTCGCATCACCAACGGAGAAATCCACCTGCGGCAGGCGCTTATGCGCCAATTCGATTTGTTCCGGCATGAAATCGAAGCCGGTGTACGAGGTTGGCTTCTCACCCAATAGCAGCTCGGCGCCGTATCCGGAGCCGCAGCCGACTTCCAGCACATCCTTGGCCTTGGCTGATAAGGCCCATGCGCTTGAACAATGGATATTCCACCAGGCGCTGGAGTGCCCGTCGTCCGGGGTTGTTCATCCCCTTGAATTCACGATCTGATAGTCTCATATTTGCGCTCCCTTTGTATCTCAATTTAGGCCATCAAATCGATAACGAATTAAATTGCTTGTTCCTGGGATATTTGGTCAGCCTCTGGATTGGTTACTCTATCTAATTATACGGCGTTCGTTTCCTTTTTTATCGTTTGTCCGATCGGACTGCTTCTTACATTCCAGAAGGACAGGAGAGTGTCCTGTCCTTCTGTTTCCGGCAAACGTTGATAACCCCCCCTGACTACAAACATGATTATTTCACTTCAAGCCAAATGAAGCACTCACCTCTGCCTTCACGGAGATCTGCCCCAGGCTGACCGGTCCGGCTTCGCTTAAGGCGCCCTCCTGAGGGGCAGACTGGGGCCGCGTTCTGGGACACATTCTGGGTCCAGATATTCTGGCTGCGGCCGCTGCTGGAGCCCCCATACCACCAGCCGTTGTAATAGGACCAGGTGTTTTCGCTGATGTTTAGGACGCAGCCTGTCTGCGCGCCTGCTGCCCCGGCCAATGCCTGCGCCTTTTCGACGGCCGCCTTCATCGCCAGGTCGCGCGCCTGGTCGCGATATTTTCGCAGTTCACTGGTGTAAAGTTCCACATTGATGACCTGGTTCGCCCCCGCCTGCATGGCCGCGGTGATCACATCATTGGTCTTGCTCACCTCCCGCAGGGTGATGGCGACCGTATTGTTGATCCGGTAACCCTTGATGCGCAGGGAATCATAATCTTCATAGAGGGGTTCGATCACATACCAGTCTGTGCCGATATCTTTAGCCTCCACTCCAAACTTTTTGACAGCATTGACCACCCGCTCGATGGCGGCAGAGTTGGCAGCCTGGACCATCGCGGCGGTTCTTCCATTGGATTGGACCCCCAGTTGGATCAGCGCCCGGTCCGGGGGCACGTTGACCACCGCCGTCCCGCTGACCTGCACGCTGCGGGCTGTATCGCAGGCAGGTTGGGGTTCTTGGGTTGGTTCGGGAGTCGCAGTCGCCTCGGCCTTCGCGTTCGGCATGATCGAAAAGAGCAGGATGAAGACCAGGATGCTGATCAACACGCCATTGAGAAATGTGGAAAACTGTTTCATTGGAACCTCCTGAGGATGAGAAATGGTTTTCTACATCCTATCTTTTTCCCCGGTCAGGAGAGTGTCAGAATTCGGGCAATCAGGAGGCAATTGGCAGCCAGAACGTAATGGTCGTCCCCTTCCCCTCCACACTCTCGGCTGCAACCCGTCCTCCCTGTGCCAGGGCCAGGGCCCGCACGATGGCCAGCCCCAGGCCGTTTCCCCCGCTCTGGCGGTCACGCGCGGCTTCCGCACGATAGAAGCGCTCAAAAATGAACGGTAAATGTTCGGCCGGGATGCCGCTGCCGCTGTCGCTGACAGAGCACTGCAGTTCTCCTCCCTGCCTCTGGAAGCTGACATTGACGGTCGAGCCTGCGGGGCTGTGACGGATGGCATTGTCGAGCAGGTTATCCAGGATCTGCGCGGCCCGGTCCGCGTCTGCCAGAACTGTCGCCCCTTCACAAGGCCTGACCTGTAAATCCAGGTTGCGGCTTTGTGCGAGCAGGGCCAGGGTTTCACAACGCGAGCGCGCCAGTTCCGCCAGGTCCAGGGAGCGGATATCCAATTTAAGTGCGCCTGCATCTGCCCGCGTGAGCACCAGCAAGTCGTTGACCAGCCGGATCAGCCGTTCCGTCTCCCGCTGCATCGACGCCAGCAAAGGGCCGCGACCCTCCGCGTCATCGAGGGCCCCGTCTTCCAGGGTCTCGATGGTGCCCTTGATCACGGTAAGCGGCGTTCGCAGCTCGTGGGTGACATCTGCGATAAAGGCAGTCTTGGCCTGGTCAGCCTGCTGCAGGCTGGCCGTCATGGCATTGAATGAACGGCCCAGGCTATCCAATTCCCTGATGGAACCGGCAGGCTGGACCTGCTGAGTCAAATCCCCCTGCGCCACCTGATTGGCCGCCCTGGCAATGGACTCGATGGGCCGGGCGATACGCCGCGATAACAAGGCTGCAGCCCCCAGGGCCAGCAGGGCGGCCAGGGTGATGATGCCTGCCAATTGGGCAATAACGGCTCCGGGCAGCCCGCTCGCAGGCAGGGGCGTGGCCAGGTAAACGATCGCATTGATCTCCCCCGCGTCCGAGTAGACCGGTGCCGCCGCGTAGAGGACGCGCTGGTTATCGGCCGAGGCAACTTTGCGGATGGCAGTGGCAGGGGTGCCCTGCAAAGCCGAGGTGATCTCTGCACGTTGGAGCAGGGTTTCAGCAGAGGCCGTCCGGCTGTTTTCGACGGATGGCACCCGTTGGGAAGGAGTATCGGGGCCAATGGGCAAGGTCAGCACCACCGCATCCTGCTCCTCCAGCAAGTGGGTGTGGATACCCGGCAGCACATTGGTTGTTTGTGAATAAGGTTCGGTGGCCAGGTCCGAAAGGGCTGCTCCCCGTAATGCCTCCGCCGTCAGGCGCGCCTGGGCCAGCAAATTCTCACGCTGAGTCTCCAGGTATAGGCGTTCAACCGTGGTCCAGACCAGAACGGCTGCCACGCCCATGCCGATGAAAAGCACAAGCAGGAAACTGAGTGAAAGACGGGTACGGATGGGAGCAGGCATGGGACCCTTATGGATTGAGCCGGTAGCCGACACCGCGCACGGACTCAATGGCATCCGCCTTGGCTGAAGCGGCGCGTAATTTTGCCCGCAGGCGTTTAATGGCACTGTCCACCGCCCGCGTATCCCCCAGGAAATCGTAGCCCCACGCCTGTTCGAGCAGTCGTTCACGCGTCAGGACGCGCCCGGCATTGGCCAGGAACAGGTGCAGCAAATCGAATTCCAGGCGGGTCAGTTCGAGGGCAGTTTCCCCTATATAGACTGTGCGGCATTCCACCTGCAGTTGCAAACCGCCCGGGCCGTTCAGCGTGGTATTTGGAGAGGCTTCTTTGTCCTCCTCACTGGTCCGCCGCAGGACGGCTTTGACCCTTGCCAGCAGTTCACGCACGCTGAAGGGTTTGGTGACGTAATCGTCCGCGCCTAATTCCAGGCCCACCACCCGGTCGATTTCTTCGCCGCGAGCGGTGATCATGATGATGGGGACCGCGCTGGTCTTGCGCAGTTCGCGGCAGACATCCAGCCCATCCACCTCCGGGATCATCAGATCGAGCAGGATCAGGTCCGGCCTGGATTCCTGCGCCAGGCGTAAAGCTTCACGCCCATCCGCCGCAGTGAGAACGTCGTAATGGGCTTTGCGCAGGTTATACGCCAGCAGGTCTGTAACCGATTTTTCGTCGTCGACCACCAAAATGTGGGGAGTCATCAGTCACAGGATACCATAAATTTGTGGCAGGATGGTGTCAGCGGCGTTGTATGAACTGGTCGGGTCGATCGGCCTGCCGATGATGACCGGGTCCACCTCGGCTTTAGGAAGTATCTCCCCCGTAATTTTAGGCCGGCGTCAAATTGGACTGGCGTGGTTCACCTGCGCCTGCAGGCGTTGATATTCAGGCGAGGCGGCGTACTGGCGCAGCGCTTCCAGCCGCCGGACGATCATCGGGTGGGTGGAAAGCATTTCCCTTAGATTATTCTCCAGATGGTCGTCTTCCGCTTCGATTTGGCGCAGCGCCTGCTGCCGGGCTTGGGCTGAACGAACAACAGCGGAGCCGCCAACCAGTTTGATCAGCGCCGAGGCAGCCTTTTCTGGTTTTCCGCAAGCCAGCAGCCCGGCCCGGTCGGCGGAGTACTCACAGGCGCGGTTCCACCAGCGGAAAGCAATGTACAGCAGGATGGCAGCCACGTACGGGCTTGGAATGCCGGCCATGCCGCCCACGAGCGAATTGAGCCAGGTGTGCCCCAGCCGTATGTGCCCCAATTCGTGCCCGATGATGAAGCGCAGCTCGTCCGCGTCCATGATGCTGAACACGCCTGCGTACACCACCACCACCTGTGGTTCCACCATTCCAAAGGTGTAAGCGTTCAAAGTGTTTCCCGGTGCGATGTAAGTTTGGAACGTGCCGGGTTGAATGCGCGCCGCACAGCTTTTGATCAGGTCGGTCAATTCCGGTTCGGTCTGGGGTGTGACCGGGTGAGCCTCTGCGATCAATTCGTTGTGATGGCTGCGGTTGAGCAGGTAGGATATCACCAGCATGACCACCACGAATAAAGCGCTGCCGCATAGCGTCGCCACCGAGGTGATGGCGATCACAATGAAGACCAGGCCCAAAGTCAATGCCAGGATGAATTGTTCGTTAGGGTAGCGGTAAGAGGTCATCGCAGGTTGATATTATAAGAACCGGGCAATCTCTCGCCTAACAATTTAAAAAGGTGACCGTCACCCCGCCCCCTCCGAGTACATTGTGCTCTGCCAGGGTGACGGTCACCTGTTCAGTTATTTCTTCTTCCCGAATTTCTTCTTCAAAATATCTTCGAGCGTGGGTTGGCCGATCTCCTGCAGCTCGTAGCGCACGCGCTGGGAGGGTTTGTCGATTTTCAATACCCGCGTCAGGTCGATGGGCGTGCCGATGATCACCAGGTCCACATCCGCTTTCTTGATGGTGGCTTCCAGGTCTTTCACCTGGGCAGCACCGTAACCCATGGCCGGCAGGATCGGACCGGTCTTGGGGTATTTCTGGTAGGTGACCGCTATGGACTTGACCGCGAACGGGCGGGGGTCGACGATTTCTTTGGCACCGAAGCGTTTGGCCGCCACGTACCCGGCGCCGTATGCCATCTCGCCGTGGGTCAGGGTCGGGCCGTCTTCGATCACCAGCACGCGCTTGCCCTCGATCTCAGCCGGCTTGTCCACGAACAATGGCGAAGCTGCCTCAATGACAATGGCGTCCGGGTTCAACTTGCGCAGGTTCTCGCGCACCCGGATGACCGCCTGCGGGTCGGCTGTATCCACCTTGTTGATCACGATCACATCCGCGTCGCGGGCGTTGACCTCGCCGGGGTGGTAGGTGGATTCATGCCCCGGCCGGTGAGGGTCGGCTACCACGATCTTCAGGTCCGAGACATAGAACGAGAAATCGTTATTGCCGCCATCCCACAGGACGATATCCACTTCCTTCTCGGCCTGTCGCAGGATCTTGGTATAGTCCACGCCGGCATACACGATCACGCCATTGTCGATATGGGGTTCGTATTCCTCGCGCTCTTCGATGGTGCATTCGTGCTTGTCCAGGTCGGCATAGGTAGCGAAGCGCTGCACTTCCTGTTTGACCAGGTCACCGTAAGGCATCGGGTGGCGGATGGCAGCCACTTTGAAACCCATGCCTCTCAGGATGGCCGCCACCCGGCGGGTGGTCTGGCTCTTGCCCGAACCGGTGCGGACGGCGCAGATCGACACGACCGGCTTGGTGGATTTGACCTGGGTCAGCTTCTCGCCCATCAGGCGGAAATCCGCCCCGGCAGCCAGCACCATGGAGGCCTTGTGCATGACCACTTCATGCGGGACATCCGAATACGCAAAGATGACCTGTTCAACGGCATATTTCTTGATCAGTTTGAGCAGGTCGCTCTCGGCATGGATGGGGATGCCTTTGGGATATAACTTGCCGGCCAGTTCCTTGGGATAAGTGCGGCCTTCAATGTCGGGGATCTGGGTGGCAGTGAACGCCACGACTTCATAGTCTTTGTTATCCCGAAAGAAGACGTTGAAGTTGTGGAAGTCGCGCCCGGCGGCGCCCATGATGAGTGTACGGACAGGGGGCATAAGAAAACTCCTTGACAGAAAAGATGAATTTCAGCAAGGTTCGTGCTTTCGCCGCGGTAGTCGTTGTTCCAACAACGACGAGAAACTCCCGCGCTTTGGAGGAGCTCCTTTGTCTACGCTGACATCCTGCGGCGAAGCAGGAATCCGCTGATTGTCGGAATGGCCTTAGGCCAGACCGTCACATCACTTCTGGGGCTGTGATGCCCAAAAGCGCCAAGGCATTGGCAAGTGTAAATTTGGTCGCCAGGACCAGGGTCAGGCGGGCAGCCCGCACGGGTGGTTCAGCCTGGACGACCGGGCAGGCATCGTAAAAGCCGGCGAAGGCTTTGGCGATGTCGTAGGCGATGCTGGCAATGACCAGCGGCTTGTATTCCGCCGCCGCCCTTTGCACCTCGCCGGGGAAACGCGAGATCTGGTCGATCAGCTCGATCTCCGCCGGCTGCAGCGCATATGCGAAGGCCACATCCTCGGCCTCCAACGCTTGTACGCCGGCTTTCTTCAGGATCGAATTGCAGCGCACGTGTGCATACTGGATGTATGGCGCGGCCTGCCCATTGAAATCCAGCGCGGCCTGCCAGTCAAAAGTGACCAGCTTGGTGTTTTCGCGTGCCACGATCGGGTATTTCAACGCGCCCAGCCCAACGGCTTTCGCCACATTCCCCAGCTGTTCTTCTGTTAGCAATGGGTTCTTTTTGCGGGCTTCTTCTTTTGCGCGGGAAATCGCCTCGCGGATGAGATCTTCCAGTAAAACCACCGTCCCTTCGCGCGAGGAAACGACCACATTCCCCGGCAAGGTCACCAGTTCATAGGCCACATGGATGCATTTCCTGGCTTGTTCGTAGCCGGCAATATCCATGATCTTGAAGACTTGTGTGAAATGCAAGGATTGGCGTACATCCACAATATAGATGGAACGGGTCAGCTCAGGATAGTCGCGGAATTTGTGCAATACCAGCGCCAGGTCCTCGGTGGAATATAACGCCGTCCCGTCCGAGCGCAGGATGACCGTGGTCCGGTATTGCTCTTTCGACAGCCCCAGTACTTCATCGATCTTGACCAGCACCGCCCCGCCTTGCGGACGCTCATCGGTGGCGATGCCGCGTTGCACCAATTCTTCAACGATTTTTTTACCCGGTTCTTCTTCTTCGCTGTTGAAGTAATATTTGTCAAAGCGGATGTCCAGGGCTGCATACATTTGGTGGAAACCTTCCAGCGACCACTGGCGGGTCTTTTTCCACAGCTCCACGATCTCTGGATCCCGTTTATCCCAGCGGGAATAAACCTCCCGTACCTCGGTTTCAAAATCGGGATTCTCCTCCAGGCGATGGCTTGCATCTGCATAGACCTTGCCCATCCACTGGGTGATATCCGTTTCAGGTTCCTCGCCATTATGGTATTTCAGATAGCCCCACAACCACTTGATCACGTGCAGCCCCATGTCACCCGGGTAATTGGCCCGGACGACTTCGTATCCGGCGAACTCAATGATTCTCGCCAGCGCATCTCCCAGGATGGCCGAGCGCAAATGGCCCACATGGAAAGCCTTGTGCGTATTCGGCTGTGAAAACTCCACCATCACCTGTTGGCCGGTGGCCGCTCCGGACCCGAAGCGGTCCTTTTGCTCCAGAACTGCCTCCACCACCCGCCGCGCATATTCAGCATTGTCGAAGTACAGGTTGAGGTATCCCTTCACGGCCTCGACATGGCTGATGCCGCTGGCTCCATCCGTCCCATTTTTCAGAGAAGACTGAAGGGCATTCTTGACCAGTTCGGCGATCTCCTGGGCGCGGCCTGCCACGTTTACTTTTTTCCCGCTGCGCGCCTCTGCCGCTGCCGTGGCAAAGAAAGAGGTGGAAATGCCCCACTCCCCGCTGAAGGGGATCGGCTTCCATTCCAGCGGGACGAGAGGGATCTCGTTGCCCGCGCAGAATGTTTTGATATTCGCTTCGATGGCTTGTTGTTCAGTCTGGAACATGGTCACTCGCAGGGACAAATTATATCATTGCCGCATTTGCCGGAATGCCTGTGCCGGTTCGGATAACCTGGCCCGGATTCGCTGCGCGCATTCCTCTGGACTTAGTAAAGAAGTGTCCACTTCAAGATCATAGCGGACAAATTGATGGATTACATCGAACTGCGCTTTGGCCTGCCCTAGGGTGCGGTTCTTGCGGGACCTCTCGCGCTGCTCCAATACTTCCAGCGGGCACCGGATCCCCACGAGATATGCCGGCAAGTCTGAAAATAATTCAGCGCAGTCCTGTGCCCACGCTGCTTCCACCAATACATGGTCGGCGATGGCATTCACCCCGGCCAGCGAAAGCGCCCGGAGCGCACGGTGCATCCCGCCCACCAGCCTGTGGCCGGCAGATCCTGCTTTCGTTGCCAGGCCGAGCACATCATCCCATAGCGGCCGCTCCAGGTAACGTTTGGGCAGCATGAAGATGAATTTGTCGATCCCGGCTTCCAGATAAGGTTCCTCCAGCAGATTCTGCAAGGCATGTACGATGCTGGTCTTCCCAGAGCTGGAAGCCCCATTGATGAAAATAATTTTCCCATTCTCCATTTTCATCTATTCTCCCGCTTAAACAAAACGGGAGGCCTTTCTTCAGGGCGCTCCCGTGATAAAGCAATAATACTTAACGAAGGTTTATTCCTTCTTTTTTGCGGCGGTCTTCTTGGTCGTGGAAGCCTTCCGGGTGGTGGTCTTCTTCTCCGCTTTGGGTTCTGCCACAGCTTCGGCTTTCGGTTCAGCCTTGGCGCTGCGCTTGCGCGGGGCAGCCTTCTTGACCTCGGGCTCGGCCGCCGGTTCAACCATGGCGGGGGTGGCCTCGGCCTGGACGGGTTCCATCTTGGCGTAGGCTTTCATCAGGCGGCTCTTGCGCCGGGCGGCATTGTTCTTGTGAATAACGCCCTTCTCGGCCGCTTTATCCAGCATGCTGATGGCTTGCATGAGCGATTCTTTGGACTCGGGCACGCCGGCATCTATGTTGGTGCGGGCGGCTTTAGTTGCAATTCGGGCAGTGCCGCGATAGACGCGGTTGCGCAGGCGACGCTTGTCGTTCTGGCGGTTACGCTTGATTTGGGACTTGATGTTAGCCACTTACTTCCTCCAAAAATTATTCCTGATAGTTCAGCGGGTTACTAGTACTGCGTGAAAGCCACCCGCGCAATAGCTTTGTTTTAATGAAGAAGGCAACGTAATATAAGGGCCGCCTCCAAAGAGCAGTATTTTACTTGAGTGTTGGGAATCTGTCCATACTTGCGGGAAAAAGACCCTTGGGTTTTCCATGCAAGAACGAGCCGCAGACCGCTCCTTCTGGCGATACAAAAATCGATCCGAGGCGAAAGAAAAAACCTTTCGGGCCTGTAGTTTTATGATTGGAACAAAGACCGTCTCAGAACCGGCTACTCGACCTTCCCAAACCTTTCGGCCGGCGTATTGCACACCGGGCATCTGCCGGTCATGGGGCCCTCATGGGTGAAACCGCACACCGGGCAAACGTAATACTCCGTCGCCGGCGCGTCCTTGCCGGCCGAGAGGGATTCCGCCGCCTTGCGGTAAAGCGCTTCATGGACCTGCTCGACCGCCAAGGCATACTTGAATGACAGCGCCGCCCGTTTATCGCCTTCCGCCTCGGCTTCTGCCAGCATGGGCGGATACATGGAGACAACCTCGTAATTCTCCCCGCCGACGGCGGCGTCGAGGTTCTCCGCCGTGGAGTTGATCCCGCTCATGGCTCTCAAGTGATTGGTGGCATGGACCGTTTCGGCAGCCGCGGCTGCGCGGAACAGCCTGGCAATTTGCGGGTAACCTTCATCATTGGCCTTCTTGGCAAAGGCCAGGTACTTGCGGTTGGCTTGGCTTTCCCCTGCAAATGCAGCTTGTAAATGGTCGATGGTTTTGGACATATTCGCCTCCTTATGAATGATCTACTATATACATATTAAAGCACATTCTCTTCACTACCGTCCAAATAATTGGTCATCTTTCGATGGTGATAAACCTCCTCGCTTTGATCGACCCGGATGTGATCTGATCAGTAGCGAGTTTAGTCAGACTTCTTAAATGCCATCACTGGACTTCTGACAGGAGTTCGGACATTTTAGGGAATCGGCAAAAAACAAATCGAACGGGTGTTTTTCCACGTTCGATTTGTTTTTTGACATTCCAATCCCCTCTCCCGCAGGCATTTCAACGAAAATAGTCGCGAAAATTCGGGAGAGGGGCAAGGGGTGAGGGCCGGAACTCTCCCTCTGGTCGGGCCAGACACCCAGAAAGGTCGCATGATTGAGCTGGAAAAGGAGTAATTCATGGATTAATTTTGAATTGTCCGAACTTCAGGCAATCAAGATTGACTCATTCGCGCAGAGACGGTATCATACTCCTGTCTTCAGGCTGGCCGGACGGTCGCGGCTCTGAGCTCAGGCGAAGAGTCGAGGAAAGTCCGCACTCCACAGAGCACGGCGCCGGGGAAACCCCGGGACGGGGAGACCTGCCGGATCAGGGCCACAGAAACAGACCGCCGCTGCAAAGCGGTCAGGGTGAAAAGGTGGTGTAAGAGACCACCGGCGTCCGCAGCAATGCGGGCGGCCAGGCAACCCCCGCTGGGAGCAAGGCCAAGCAGGGATGAGAAGCTGCTCGCTTCGTTATGAGTCCCGGGTAGGCTGCATAGAGAGATGACCGTCCAGGCAAAAAGTCCGGGATGAAGCCCACGGGCGTAAACCGGGACCTTTAGCTGGACAGAACGCGGCTTACAGGCCAGCCTGAGGATATTGTTATTTAAACCTTAACCTTGTATGGACGGAATGCCTTTGGTATAATTGGCCCGCTTAAGCCGGGAAGGGTGCTTGCCGACGTAGCTCAAACGGTAGAGCAACCGCCTTGTAAGTGGTAGGTTATGGGTTCAATTCCCATCGTCGGCTTGGTTCCTTTACAATGACCTTCCCGCTTATGTGTTCGTCGGTTGGCCTCATCATAAAGCATCATAATGAGACCAAGCGACCAGCAGATGAAGCTGGAACCAAAATGGGCAGTTACCCAAGTGGCCAAAGGGGACTGACTGTAAATCAGTTGGCAAAAGCCTTCGGAGGTTCGAATCCTTCACTGCCCACTTTTTACGCCCTCATAGCTCAGTCGGTAGAGCACGTTCTTGGTAAGAACGGGGTCATGGGTTCAAATCCCATTGAGGGCTTCGTCACCTGGACTAGTGATTTGTAGATTGAGGAAGGAGAAATTAATATGGCGAAGCAGAAGTATGCGCGCACGAAGCCGCACATGAACGTCGGGACGATGGGTCATATCGACCATGGCAAGACCACGTTGACGGCGGCGATCACGAAGTACAGCCAATTCCTCGGGAAGGCGCAGTATCGGGCCTATGACTCGATTGACAATGCGCCGGAGGAAAAGGCCCGCGGCATCACCATCAACATAGCCCATGTGGAGTACGAGACGGACAAGCGACATTACGCGCATGTGGACATGCCGGGACACCGCGACTACATCAAGAACATGATCACCGGAGCGGCGCAAGTGGACGGAGCCATCCTGGTGGTGGCAGCCCCGGATGGACCCATGCCGCAGACGTACGAGCATGTGCTGCTGGCGCGGCAAGTGGAAGTGCCGTCGATCGTGGTCTACCTGAACAAGGTGGATCAGATGAACGATCCGGAGTTGTTGGAACTGGTGGAGATGGAGTTGCGGGAACTGCTGACGAAGCAGGGTTTCCCGGGCGACACCACCCCGATCGTGCGCGGCAGTGCCTTGCAGGCGTTGGAAAGCACTTCCACCGACCCGAATGCGCCCGAATATGCCAGTATCAAAGAGTTGCTGCGGGTGATTGACGAGTACATCCCCGAGCCGAAGCGTGAGATCGAGAAACCGTTCATGATGCCGATCGAAGATGTGTTCTCGATCAAGGGTCGTGGGACGGTGGTGACCGGGCGGGTGGACCGGGGTGTCATCAAAGTGGGCGAGCCGGTGGAGATCGTGGGCTTGCGCGAAACCCGTTCCTCGGTGTGCACGGGCGTGGAGATGTTCCACAAGATGATGGACGAAGGCATGGCGGGAGACAACCTGGGCCTGCTCCTGCGCGGGATTGAGCGCACGGACGTGGAGCGCGGCCAGGTGGTCGCCAAGCCGGGTTCGATCACGCCGCACACGAAGTTTGAAGCTTCGGTGTATGTGCTGAAGAAGGAAGAGGGTGGGCGGCACAGCGCCTTCTTCACGGGCTACCGGCCGCAATTCTACATCCGCACGATGGATGTGACCGGAGACGTGGAACTGCCTGCGGGTGTGGAGATGGTCCTGCCGGGTGACAATGTCGCCCTGACGGTCACCCTCATCGTGCCGGTGGCGCTCGAACAGGGTTCCAAATTCGCTATCCGTGAAGGCGGCCTCACCGTCGGCGCGGGTGTCATCACTAAAATCATCCAATAAACTGAAAGTTAGGTATCAGGAATGGCTTCCAAGAGAAAAGATGTGCGCCCGGTCATTATCCTGGCGTGCAATGATTGTAAAGAACGCAATTACGTATCGGAGAAGAACCGCCGCAACGATCCCAACCGGCTGGAATTCAACAAGTATTGCCCCCGCTGCCGGAAGCATACGTTGCACCGCGAAACAAAATAATCCTGGGTCGGATAGTCCAAACGTCTGATAGTCAGAAGACTATTGACTATGAGACCGGCGGCTATCCGACTGATTATGTAGGCCAGTAGCTCAATTGGTAGAGCACTCGTCTCCAAAACGAGATGTTGTGGGTTCAATTCCTGCCTGGCCTGTGGGTTCAAAATCAATGCCGCCCCCCTTTGGGCATTGGGTGAGGCGGCGTTGTGACCATCATTGAAGAAGGAGTTCGACGTGGCAGGTAAAGACGAAAAATCCAAGCGCGAGAATCGCATCCAGCGGTTTTTCCGTGAGACGACCGGCGAGCTGCGCAGAGTATCCTGGCCAACCTGGCCTGAAGCGCGCCGACTGACCGCCATCGTGGTGGTTGTACTGATCATCATGTCCCTCTTTCTCTGGATGGTCGACATCACCGCTGAAAGGCTCCTATTCCTGGTAATCGGCGCCTGAATCTCTAGATGAAGTAAGGAATAAGGTAAAGAATGTTTGAGCAGGGTCCAGAAGAACAGTTTGAGCAAGAATCGCAAGAACCGGTTGAATCTGAGAAGCAAGAGACTTCCTCAGAACAGCCCGTTTTAAACGAATCTCAAGAATCTCAGACCGTTCCTGCTGAGATCAGCCAGTCCGAGGCAGTCTCCGAGCCGGCCCCCGAAATTCCAAACCCCGAGGGACCGGCCTGGTATGTGATCCACTGTTATTCCGGCTATGAGAACAAAGTCCGCCACAATCTTGAGCTGCGCATCGAAACGATGGGCATGAAGGATAAAGTTTTCGACGTGGTTGTGCCCACCCAGGAAGAGATCGAAGTCCGGGATGGCAAGCGCCGCACGGTCGAACGGCATATCTTTCCAGGCTACGTCCTGGTCAATATGGTGGTAAGTGACGAATCCTGGTTTGTTGTCCGCAACACGCCCGGCGTCACCGGTTTCGTCGGCATGGGGAACCTGCCCACGCCTCTGCGGCCCGAGGAAGTATCCCAGATCCTCAAACGGATGGAAGCCGAAGCTCCCACCGTAAAGGTCACTTTCAAGGTCGGCGAACGTGTCCGCATCGTGGATGGTCCCTTCAATGACTTTCGCGGCCTTGTCTCGGAAATTGACATGGAACGCACCAAGGTCCGCGTCATGGTCTCGTTCTTCGGCCGGGAGACCCCCGTGGAACTGGACTTCCTGCAGGTGGAAAAAGCATAATTTGACGGTAACAGGCCGGACGATCCGGTCTGAATCGGTGGGAGGGTGTCCCATAATCACCCGCTAAAACCACAAGGAGTAGAAATGGCAAAGAAATTAAAGGCAATTGTTCGTTTGCAGATTGAGGCCGGCAAGGCCAATCCTGCACCCCCCATCGGCCCGGCTCTCGCCGGTCATGGGATCAACATCATGGCCTTCTGCAAGGATTACAACGCCCGCACGTCAAACCGCCCGGGCGAGGTCCTGCCGGCAGAGATCAGCGTCTACACGGATGGCTCGTTCACCTTCATCTTGAAGACGCCCCCCGCCGCGGTCTTGCTGCGCAAGGCCGCCGGGATCGAAAAAGGCTCTGGCGTTCCCAACCGTGAAAAGGTTGGCAATGTGACGCGGGCGCAGGTGCGCGAGATCGCCCAGCTAAAGATGAAAGACTTGAATGCCCTGGATATCGAAGGCGCCATGCGCCAGATCGAGGGTACCGCCCGCAATATGGGTATTACTGTCTCTGACTGACCCGGTGGGAGGGCCGCGCTCCGGCCCGTTTGCACCACCAAGGAGAACTCATGGCTAAACACGGAAAGAAATACATGGCCGCCGCTGCCAAAGTGGACCTGGATAAGTTCTATGACCCCGGCGAAGCGGTCAAGCTGGTAAAAGAAACTTCATTTACAAAATTCGACTCTACCGTCGAAATCCATATGCGCATGGGCCTCGACCCCCGTCAGGCCGACCAGCAGGTGCGCGATGTGGTTGTATTGCCGAATGGTCTGGGCAAGAGCGTGCGTGTGCTGGTTTTCGCCGAGGGTGAAGGCGCGACCAATGCCCGCAGTGCCGGCGCAGACGTGGTTGCGGATGATGAGGAAACCCTCGCCAAGATCCAGGGTGGCTGGCTTGATTTTGATGTGGCCATCGCCACGCCGGATATGATGGGCAAGGTCGGCCGCCTGGGTCGTGTCCTTGGGCCGCGCGGCCTGATGCCCAACCCGAAAGCTGGCACCGTCGTCAGTGCCGCCGATATTGGCAAGGCCGTGCACGATTCCAAGGCCGGTCGTGTTGAATTCCGCCTGGACAAGACCGCCAATATCCATGTCTCCATTGGCAAGGCCTCATTCGACGAGAAGCAATTGTACGAAAACTTCGCTGCTTTGATGGAAGCCATTAAGAAGGCTCGCCCGGCTGCTGCCAAGGGCAATTACATCAAGCACATTACCATGACTTCAACGATGGGCCCTGGCGTCAAAGTGGATGCCAACCTGGCCCAGTCGATGGAGGAAGCCGAATAAGTTTGTTCGGTTCGCCCGAGATAAATTACTTCGCCGAAGACAGCAGGTGTCCGTTCAGGGCTTAATTTCCTGCTCAGGTGAAGACTGGTGATAATATCACCTCCCTTCCAGGGAGAAAAAGTCTTTGCCTGCAATGCTCGGGCAAAGACTTTTTGATTGGAAAGGAGGTGATATTCTTTGGCAAAATCAAAAGTACAGAAAGAGGCCATGATGGCCGAATACGCTGAATGGCTCGGCAAGAGTCAGGCAGTGGTGCTGGTGGAGTATACCGGCGTGAAAATGAAAGATCTGGACGCCATCCGTGCCAGGGCGCGTGAATCTGGCGGCGAGTTCCATATCGTCAAGAACACGCTGGCCAAACTCGTTTTGGAAAAGGCCGGTTACAAGGTACCGGTCGACTATGCGGAAAAAAGCACCGCCATTGGCTTTGCTTTCAATGATGCAGCCGGATTTGCTAAGGCGCTCATGGAAGTGACCAAGGGCATGGAAGCCGTCAAGATCAAAGGTGGTTTCCTGGGTGCGGACACCCTCAACGCCGCCCAGGTCAAGTCCCTGGCCAATCTGCCGCCGCTGCCGGTCATGCGCGCCCAGCTCCTGGGTGTCCTGCAGGCCCCTGCCAGCAAACTGGTGCGCACGTTGGCCGAACCTGGCCGCCAGTTGGCCTACGTGGTCAAGGGATATTCCGAAAAGGCTGCTCCCGCTGCGGCATAGTCCAATCGATCTTATTGTCTTTTTCCGTGATTTCTCACGGAAATCGTATTCAAAAAAATAAATAAAACAATTTGAAGGAGTTTTTGAAATGGCTGATTTGGATAAAATCGTCGAGCAGTTGAGCGGCCTCTCCGTTCTCGAAGCCTCTGAACTGGTCAAGAAATTGGAAGAAAAATGGGGCGTCTCTGCTGCCGCTCCCGTGGCTGTTGCCGCTGCCGGTGGGGCTGGTCCCGCCGTCGCCGCTGAAGCTGTCGAAGAGAAGACTGAATTCGACGTCCTCATCAAGGATGCTGGCCCCAAGAAGATCGAAGTCATCAAGGTCATCCGCCAGCTGGTCAGCTTGAGCCTCACCGAGGCCAAGACCCTGGCCGAGACCGCCGATGGCAAAGTTCTTTCCGCCGTTGGCAAGGATGCCGCCATGGACGCCAAGAAGAAACTGGAAGAAGCCGGCGCCGTGGTCGAAGTCAAGTAATCCAGCAGGTACCCTTAGAAAAGGCGGCCTTTCATTCAAGGCCGCCTTTTTTTATTTTAACGGATCTTTCCAGCCGGCTTGGTGGTATGGAGCCGGGGGAAAAACCCTCCAACGGACATGAAAAGCCCTTTACAGTTTTGTACGACCAACGGAATAGTACTTAATTCCCTCCCGGACCTATTGACTCTTCCCCAAAAATGGCTATACTGATGGTATAACTGGTCTGACCACCATACCACAGGATGATATGAAAATCCAACCCATTTCCCATCAATCCCTTGCCGAAACCGTCGCCGGAAAACTGGCCGCCTCCCTACTGGATGGAAGCCTGGCCCCGGGCAGTCAATTCCCCTCCGAACGTGAACTCATGAACCAGCTGGGGGTCAGCCGCGCCACACTGCGCGAAGCCCTCAAGACCCTGGAAGAATTGGCTTTGATCGAATCCCATCCGAATGTAGGCTGGTTTGCCCGCGCCATCACCGAATCCAATATGGCCAAAGCGCGCGAACTGGCCCGCGTGAACCGGTACAACGGCCCGCGTCCGGCTACCGATGAACCTCCCACCGGCCCCGTGCGCGTCCCGGTGGCCCCCGAAAAGCCGCTGCATATCCCCAATCTGCAAACCGACCGGCTGGGGACCTTCGAGTTTATTTCCTGGTGGGAGCGGGAAAAAGTCCAGAACGCTCACGTGTTGGTGGTCGGGGCCGGAGCCCTGGGAAATGATGTGATCAAGAATCTGGCCCTGATGGGCATCGGCTATATCTATATCGTCGACTTTGATACGATCGAGGCGGCCAACTTGAGCCGTTCGGTGCTCTTCCGGGAATCCGACAATCACCGCAGCAAAGCCGAAGTGGCGGCTGCCCGCGCCAAGGCTCTGAACCCCCAGATCCATGTCCAATACCTGAACGGCGATGTGATGACACAGCTCGGGCTGGGTGTCATCCGCCGCATGAACGTGGTCATCGGCTGCCTGGATAACCGGGAAGCCCGCCTGGCCATCAACCGCTTCTGCTATTGGATGAACAAGCCCTGGGTCGATGGCGCTATTCAGGAGCTGCTTGGGCTGGTGCGCGTTTTCGTCCCCGGTCAGGGCGCCTGCTACGAATGCACCCTCACCGAGGTGGCCTTGCGGGACCTGTCTTTGCGCTATTCCTGTCCGCTGCTGGCTCGCCAGAACATCCTCCTCGGGAAAGTGCCCACCACCCCCACCATTGCCTCCATTATCGGAGGCATGCAGTCCCAGGAAGCTCTCAAACTCATCAATGGTATGCCGGTTGAACCGGGAAAGGTCATTCATTACAACGGCATGGTCAATGAGATGCACACCAGCGCGTACGTTCCCCGTGAAGATTGCGAAAGCCACTGGACCTATGGGGAGGTAATCGAAATCCCCGCTCGCGTCGAACGGACCAGCCTGGAAGAGATGCTCCGCA
Source organism: uncultured Chloroflexia bacterium (assembly GCA_963831885.1). GTDB lineage: Bacteria > Chloroflexota > Anaerolineae > Anaerolineales > Villigracilaceae > UBA877. Next base: position 1,280,397 of record CAWHSJ010000012.1, read on the forward strand.
TCGCCCGGGCTGACCTGGGACCCGAGGCCGTCATCGAGCTGGATCAGGAATTGATCATTTCCATGAAGTGCCCCGTTTGTCAGACCGTCGAGCAGACGTTGAAACCCCTCAGCGCGGTCAGCTTCGAAGCCGGTCATTGCCCCACCTGCGGGACCTTGCGTGAGACCGAGTTGACCCACCTGATCACCGGCGAAGAAAATTTCCTGCGCCGCACCCTGGCCAATGTTGGTGTGCCGCCTCTCCATATCCTGCGCGCCCATAATGGCCAGGAATACCGCTTCTACGAATTGAGCGGTGATTTGCCGGAGGCGCTTCATTTCCAACACTTCGAACAGACCGTGTCGCCCAAGCCACTCCGGGACCGTATCCAGCTCAAGGGCGAAATCGATCTCAACGACGAACCCAAAAGCCCCGCCCACGGCCGGGTGAAACTGAATGGTTGATCCGAGACATCAATGACCCTGTGCAGCTGCCATGACTGAACCCGCCTCCCCTCCGCCCGAACCGGCCTCCATCACCCTGGTACGCAAGCTGATCTTGCTGCTCTTGATCGCGGTGGTGGCATCCCTGGGCCTGGTGCTGTTGTTACACCATTTGTGGATTTATTCTTTTTCCTTGCTTGTGTCGATTTTTTTTGCCGATGCTTTTCTCGGATTGATCGCTGGGCTCTCGGTTCGTTGGATAATGCGGAATCGTTCCATTCTCCTGCGGATGATTTCTACGATTGTTTTTGTGATCTGCGCCCTTGAGCTTTTGGGCTGGTTCACCCGCTGGCAGTTCGGTATAGGGACGCTGGAAATAAGCCGCACCCGTGTGGATTGGCTCGGCCTGAGCCAGTTACTCCTTGCCGTTGGGATCGCCTGCCTCAGCCTTTTTGCCTGGTCTCGTCCTCGCAAGGCGGAAGTGCTTGCGGAGCTGCCGGTTGAAACCTCTCAAAGACGCCGTCCCCGTAAGCGGCCGGCAAAACATCTTCGTCCTGCCCTGGCCGACAAGACCATCGAAAAGGATGCCGGACAGGCACTCAACCATGCGGCCGCAACCTTGACAGGTCCCCTCCCCGATCCACCGGCCAGGCCGAAACAAAAGCGCGCCGGTCACCGCCGGCCCCTTTTGCGCCTGTCTGCTGAAGAAGAGCATCGTTGTCCTTATTGCCTGGAATTGATCGTGCCGGATGACCCGCGCGGTACGGTGGAATGCAAGATCTGCCATACCCTTCACCATGCCGATTGCTGGGCCATCACCGGGGCTTGCCAGGTGCCTCATTACACCACTTAATTGGAGGAGTTATTTATGCCTGATCTTAATGTGACTATTGTCCTGCCCAGCGGCGGAGCACGCAACGCCGAAGTACCCGATGACGTCAGCATGCACGACCTCCTGACCGAACTGACCTCCCTGCTGCAGTTGCCCACTGTTGGTCCGGATGGGCGCCCCATGTACTATCGCCTGGATAGCAAAGCCCTCGGGCGTGAATTGACGGACGAAGAGACCCTGGCTACTGCGGTGGTTCCCGAAAACGACCGCCTCATGTTGACCGCCGATATCACTGCCGGAGCCACCCCGCTTGACCATAGCCCGCGTATGCGCCGGCTGCGGGCGGATTACGAACTGATGCAGGAGCTGGCCTCGCGCAGTGACTTGATCAAATTTGAAACCAAGGGCGCCCGGTCCGGCTTGCCGCCGGAGACATACATCATCACTTTCAAATGCAAAGGCATCACCGGCGTGGATCGCCAGGGCAATCCGAAATTTGGAAATCATCACCAGGTGGAGATTTACCTGCACAACCAGTATCCGCAGCGGTGGCCGGGCATGAAGTGGCTTACCTCCATCTGGCATCCCAACATCAATCATTTGAACGGCAGCGTCTGCATCGATGCCGCCTGGTGGACCGCCAGCCGTTCCCTCGACCGCCTGGTGGTTATGCTGGGCGAAATGCTTCAATATAAGAACTTCCACGATGATCCCACCAAGCCGCCTTTCCCCTGGGATCCCGAGGCGGCCCGCTGGAGTCGTGAATATCGCCGTTCCCATCCCAAGGCCTTTCCGGTGGATGATTGTGAATTGTTGCGGCCTGAACGCGTCAGGCTCAAACCCGCCGAGGCGAAACCCAAACCAAAGATCCGTATCAAGTAATTCTTCTCCACTGGCTGGGAACCAGCCACATTCAGAAAGGAGTAAAACCATGTCTGACTTACCTGTTACTGTCGTCCTCCCTTCCGGAGGCAGCCGAACCGCCGAGGTTCCCGATGATGTGGCCGTCAAAGATTTGCTCCCCGAACTGACCACTTCGCTTGAATTGCCCGTCACCGGCCCGGATGGACGTCCCATGTCTTATCGTCTGGACAGTAAGGCCCTCGGCCGCGAACTGAAAGAAGATGAGACCCTGGCCCAGGCCGGTATTCCCAAAGATGACCGGCTGATGATGACCGCCGATGTAACCGCCGGCTGATTGAGCCTCCATTCAGGCCGTGCCGGGGCATTTCCCGGTGCGGCCTGGACCTTCGTAAGGCTGGCAATCCAATGACCCCACCCCGCATCCATTTTTCACCACCCGAAAGCCCTGCGCCTCAACCGGCCTCCCTGCCCCTGGAAAATGCAGTCCGCTGGGTCTCGCCTCTCGAAGAAGAGGGGACCCACGCGGCCGTCACAATTTTCCTCACGCAGGTGGCCTACGCCCGCGCCGTCGAGCACGCCGCCAGTGAACTGGAAAATGAAGTCGGCGGCGTGCTGGTGGGAAAGTGGTGCCTGGATGCCGCCACCGGCCAGGAGTTCATCGTTGTGGTTGCGGCCTTGCCGGCTCGCTTCACCCAGCAAGGCAGTGTTTTCCTGACGTTTACTCAGGACAGCCTGGTGGACATCCACGCGAAAATTGATTTGCTCTACCCCGGCGAGGAGATCGTGGGCTGGTATCACACCCACCCTCGCATGGGCGTATTCCTCTCCCACTATGATACCTGGTTGCATGACCACTTCTTCCCCGAACCCTGGCAGGTGGCCTTGGTGATCGAACCCCACTCGGAGATTGGCGGCTTCTTTATCCGCCAGGATAATGGCGAGCTGGATCCCAGTCGCTACTTCGGTTTTTATGAGTTGGACGGCACCGGCGGTCACAGTGTCATCACCTGGAAAAATCTGCAGGAAGAAATGGAACCGGTGGAAAATAAAGGAGGCGAACCCAATGAATAGACGCATGCGCACGTATTACTATGCCGTTTTTGGAGCCATTGGAGGCCTGCTGGGTTGGGAAATCAGCAACCTGCTTGGCCTGTCATTTATCTCGAATATTTATATCAGCGAAGCCATCGTCGGCGCGCTGGTCGGCTTGAGCATCGGCTTGCTGACCGGGATCGCCGAAGGGGTGATGACCCTCAACATCGTCCAGGTGGGCAAGTCCGGCCTGTGGGGCGGTTTGCTGGGATTGGTTGCCGGCGCTATCGGCCTGCCTCTCAGTGAATGGCTCTTCCAAACGGTCGGCGCCGGCCTTATCGGCCGCGCTCTCGGCTGGGGCGTCTTTGGCCTGCTGATCGGGCTGGCCGAAGGGTTGGTGGGCCGCAGCCAGGTCTGGAAAGGCATGTTGGGCGGCCTGCTGGGAGGCGCGGTCGGCGGGTTCCTGCTTGAAGGGACTCAGCGTCTATTCAAAGATTCCCTTGCCGGCAAAGCCCTCGGGCTGGTCTTGCTTGGGGCCGCCGTAGGCGCCTTCATCTCTTTGATCGTCGTCCTGCTCTCACGGGCGTGGTTGGAAGTAAAGAGCGGCAAGCTCAAGGGCACTGAATTCATGCTGGATAAGTTCATGCGCGCCAAAGGTCCTGCCATCGCCATCGGCAGCAGCCCGCTCAAATCGGAGATCGTCCTCCCCGACCCGGATATTGCCCCCCAGCACGCCATGCTGACCGGCGACGGCGCCCATTTCTCTCTCAAAGATATGAGCCTTTCCGGCACCTTCATCAATAAACGCCGGGTCGAGCGGGCCCAGCTTGCCAATAACAGTCTCATCCTCATGGGCAATACTGAGATGGTCTATCACGAAAAGAGGTAGAGATGAAAACCCTTACGCACATTTCTCTCATCGCCTTAATTCTTCTGCTGGCGTCCGCGCTATCCGGACCTGCTGCCGCCCAGGCTGAAGGTCCCACCATCCGCATCACTCAGCAGGATAGTTCAAAATTCCCCCAGGTGACTGTCTATGTTTCAGTGACAGACGCCTCCGGCGAGCCGTTCGGAGTCGATCCCGGCCAGATCCAGATATCAGAGGAAGGCCAGTTCATGGAACCGCAGCAGATCAGCGGTTCCGGTGATATCGGCCCCTTGATCACGCTGCTGGTTATGGATGTTTCCGGCAGCATGAACAACGCCGGCAAGCTGGACGCAGCCAAGGCCGCCGCCCAGGCCTATATCGATCAAATGCGCCCGGGCGACCAGGCTGGTCTGCTGGTCTTTAACACCAAGGTCACCTACGTCCAGCAGATCACCTCTGACCAGGCTATTCTCTCGCAGGCCGTCCAGAACCTGAATGCCAAAAATGATACAGCCATGTTCGATGCCGTGGATGAAGCCACCCAGATCCTGGATGACTATTCCGGCCGCAAAGCCATCATCGTGCTGACCGATGGGTTGGATAACCAGAGCAAACATACGCCCGCGGAGATCACCCAGTCTATCGGCACCAGCGGGCTTTCCATATCCACCATTGGGCTGGGTAACCCGCAAAATGCCGGTCCCTTCTTCGGCCTGGATGAGACCACCCTCCAGACCTTGGCTCAACAGGATGGGGGCGTTTACAGCCGGGCGGAAAACTCGCAGGATTTGCAAACTTTATATAAGCGTCTGGGACGGGCCTTGCAAAGCGAATACCGCATTACATACATCTCCCCTTCCACTTTGCGTGACGGACAGGGGCGTACCTTGACCGTTTCGCTGGGCCAGGCCGCCTCTGCCCAGGTCAAGTACAACCCCGGCGGCGTGCTCCCGGAGGTAGCCAAACAGGCCTCCCTTCCGATCTTCCTTCTTCTATTTGTCGTTCTGGTTGTCCTGATATTCGTCCCTGCCTTGTTGAGCCATCTGCCGGCCCGCAAGCCAGTCAAAGCTGCTCAGCCTGCCCCGGAAAAGGTGGCCTCGCGGATAAAGCTAAAGTAGCAAGAAAAAAGGCGACTTGAAAAGAGTCGCCTTTTTATTATCCTTTGTTTTCCTATACCTTGGACAAAATCATTCTTTTCCACCAACCAGCGGATTTAAGGAGTGGCCGTGAAAGTTTCGGTCGGCGTTGGTGTGAAGGTCTCAGTGGGTGTGGGAGTATCCGTCGGGGTAGCCGTCGGCGTGGCGGTAGGTGTCTCGGTCGGTGTCATGCTGGTTCCCGGTGTCTTTGTCTTGCCCGGAAGGGTCGGATGAACGACGATGCCGGCAGCTATGAGTTGGCCGGTGGCCACGTCTCGTGGGGCAATGATCGTTACGCGCACTCCCACGGCAAGCTCGTCCGCCCGATCAGGTGGCAGGATTTTGGTCTGGTCGGTCACGATGAACGTAAATAATCCATCGTCTTTGGATTGGATCGTAATGCTCACGCCCGGCTGGTAATCGGTGACAATACCCACTCGGTGGATCTTGACCGGTTTGCCCGGGATTGCCATGATCATGCTGGCGACCAGGGATTGGTCTTGATCTTTGTATGCGCTCACCGTAACTCCTTCGCCCACGTATAGGTCTGCGATAGTGGCAGAGTTGCCCAGTGTGGGTATCTTGACTTTGGTGTCGCTGTTCAGGACAAATGTTACAGTGGAACCTTTTTTTAGCGTTAAGGTCAGGCTGCTTGCATCCACCGTTTTGATCGTCCCTTGATAATTGAATAGCTTTTTCCTTTGGGGTTTACCGCCATCAGCCGGTTGTCCGGGGCCGTTTCCATTGCCGTTGCCATTTCCATTACCGGGTCCATTCCCGTTACCCGGCCCAATCTCGTTGCCGGGTCCATTCCCCTTGTCTTTTCCGTTCCCATTGCCTTTGTTCTCCCTGGTGGCAGCTTGGGTCGCCTGAATACCGGGGGTGCGGTGCGGTTTATTCGACAGGTCCGTTGTAGCCGGACTTGCCATCACGTTCACGCTGGTCAGGAACAAGGCTGCCAGGGTAATTATGGAGAAAAGGAGCCAGATCTTTTTCATGAACACCTCTCTTTCTCTTATGGTTGGTAAGTTATGGTTAAGATCAGGTCGACTTCGTTTCCGTCCATGTCGCTGGCAACGATCTGGATGGCATTGATCCCTTCTTGAAGTTGTACCGGCTCGTTGAATGTACCCGCTTCAAGGAGATAGGAATTTTCATCAACCGTCAACACGGCCGGCTCTGAGACTTCTCCGCGCAGTTCCACTTGTGGCTCCGATACCACTGCCAGGTCTGCCGGAGTGAGGATGGTCAGTGTAAATGAACCCTGGCTCATTCTTATCGGGGTTTGCTCGGTTGAATTGGAAGAAGCTGTTCCAACGGAACATGCAGTGAGCAGAACAACCAGGGTCAAAAGTCTCAGTACATTTCTCATGATGCTTTACCTAAAAACCCGCCGGATTGACCGGTCAGCCTCCACCGCCATGAGGAGGTTTCCACTTTGGGTCCGGACCTTTGTGATTAGATGTACTGGATGGCGTGACGCGATGGGGAGTATTCGGACCCGGCTTTCCTTCTCCCGGGTTGCCAGCCGGGGTGAAGCTGTTTTCTGGCGGGAGGGGTGTGGAACCTGGGTCGTTGTCAGACTCGCCTGTGTCTGGCTTCCCATGTCCGGGATGGTCTTGCTCCTGGAATTTTTGTCGGAATCCTTGCGGGTCTGCCTGTCCATTATTCGCCAGGTTCTGTTGTTCCTGCAGGCGAGTTTGCATCTTCAGCAGCGCCGGTGTGATCGAATCCCCTTTTAGCATGCCTTTCATCTTTTGTAGTTGTTCTTCCGCATGGGAGGAGACGGTTTGAAGAGTTTGCACTATAACCGGTTCTTGCATGGCAGCCGCCAATTCCAGCGTCTGGTCCAATTCGTTGTTATAACGGTCAACCGCGTTTTGAGGGATGGACCGTCCGGCGGTCTGCAGGCGGGCCATTTCGGTCAACCGGCGGTCGGTATAATCCAGGGTCAGGTCCAGGCGCTTCTCCGGCGAGGCGGTCAGTGAAAGCAGGGTATCTTCGCTCAACATTTTTAACGGATACAAGCCGTCACCCGGCAAGCTGCCCTGGCTGGCATAAACGGTGAGCGTGCCTCCACCGAAGAGTATTACCAGTACCAGGACCGCTGCCCTTACAAAATTCATCATACCCGTTCGTCTTGCCGTAGGATAACCGGGACGAAACATTCCGGTCAACTTGACGAGGTTGGAATGGGATCCCCTGGAAGATAAGGCGCGGAGAGTTCCTGCCTTCTCGAGGAAAGCCATCCGGCCTTTGGAAGCCGCTGCCGGCTCGCGCTCAGGCGTGCCTCTCAAAAAGGTCAGGCGTTCTTCGAGATTTTGATCCGCTGGAATGGTGTTCTTTTTCATCCTGACTTCTACTCTTGCCGGCGCAAGTTCCGCCGCAGATTTTCCAGGGCACGGTGTTGTAAAGACTTGACCGCGCTGAGGGGTTTATTCAACGCCGCGGCGATGGCTTCGTTGCTCCATTCTTCAACAAATTTGAGCAAAATGACCTGTCGCTGGTCCGGGGTCAGATCTAACAACGCGGAGCGAAGAATTCGGCGTTCCAATTCCTGTGCAACCACCTGCTCTGGTTCATTTCCGCTATTGGCTTTAAAGCTGGTCTCCAGTCGTGAGAGGTTTCCAGGGTTGCCGCGGTAGAAATCGGTGATCCAATTATGGGCAATGCGGTAAAGATAAGCCTGTAAAAAATCACGCGGCCCACGTCCATCCGCCAGGGCTTGCAGGAAGCGTCCGAAGGTCTCGGCCACGCAATCCTCGGCCAACTCGGCTTGACCTAACAGGCGCAGAGAATACTTGTAGAGCTTTGGGCTCCAGCGGTCATAGATTTCCGCCAGCGCCTGCTCTTCAAGATCGTGGGCACGCCTCAATAACTCTTGATCGGTCACCGATTTCATATACTATGACGGAATATTCCTCCAAAAGATACGGCTTTACTTCCTGCGGATATTCCAGTTCGAACAATTGTATTCGAATACAGGCAGCCAAAATCTTCACAAATCCCCCACAAAAATTACAGAGAACAGCATGAATCAGGAGAAATATTTCTTATTTTGACTGATCCCGCGAGCATTCGCGGGATCAGTCAAACCAACTTAGAGAGAGAAGAGATGAATATAAAATATTGTTGTTTGGAGGCCCTGGATTTATTGGCGGAATGGGTCGTAATTGGGGTTCGTGCCGGACCAAACGCATGTCGCAGTGGAGAACTGGTTGCACTCCACCCCGTGAGAACAGCGGTGCGATCGTACCCTGGGCGGATCAGGCAAAAAATCAATCGGGTAAAGCATTTCAACTTCCAGGCCCACTTCGCCCATCACGTGCTCGCAGTAGCACAACTTGCTTGTTTCCCATGTTCGTTCAGCCATATCGTACCTCCAGTAATAAGGCGAGTCTATTGCAGGTCAGGCAAATTATCCAGTGACAGGCGTCCCGAATCGTTGTGACAATGCGCGTATTTGGATAACTAAACTCCAAAATCATATTAAGGTATTTATCGAAAGAGCATTTTACATAAAAGTGCTCGAAGCGCCGTCCTCGGCGCTGTGTATTGAATGTTGAAGAACTTCTTCCTTTATAAATATAAAGGCCTTCGACTATCTACATAGCTCCATTATTGGCGGGATAAACGCAGGATGCTGTTATTTCCAAGGTCTGCCAGATAGAGTTCTCCGGCCTCGTCCACGCCGAAGGTGGATATTTTTGCGCCGGTTTGGAAGAGCAGCTTCGATTGCCAGGTATTGTCACCCATTCGGATCAACCCCCACACGTTGCCGGAGCAATAATCGCCGTAAAAATAGACGCCCTGCCACTCTGGGATGGCCGTGCCGCGATAGACATAGCCGCCGGTCACGGAACAACCCTCAGAATGCGAATATTCGACCACAGGCTGGATAATGGCGGCATCCACCGGCGGCTGGTCGTTGAAGGGATGCGTGCCTTCGAAATAACTCCAGCCAAAATTCAAAGGTCCGGGTGTGCCGGCAGGCACGAAATCTACTTCTTCCCAGGCATCCTGGCCTACATCCGCAATGTAAAGGTTGCCCGTCGCCTTGTCGAAAGAGAATCGCCAGGGATTGCGTAGGCCATACGCCCAGATCTCCCTCAAACCGCCGCCGTTGGCAAAGGGATTATCGGCGGGGATGGTATAAGGGTCGCCGTGGTCTACATCTATTCGTAGTATCTTGCCAAGCAGGATCTGCAGGTTTTGCCCGTTCCTCAGCGGGTCTCCCCCCGAGCCGCCGTCTCCCAGGCCCATGTAAAGGTAGCCATCCGGCCCAAAGACCATCGAGCCACCGTTGTGGTTGGGATAAGGCTGGTCGACGTGGATCAGGTCCGTTTCGCTGGCCGGGTCCGCCTTGTTCGGGTCATTGGCTGAAACGTGGAAGCGCGCAATGACCGTATTCCCATTTAGATCAATGTAATTGACGAAAAACAAGCCGTTCTCACGGTAGTTGGGATGGAAAGCCAGGCCTAATAAACCCCGCTCTGATTCCTGGCTCCTGACCTTGTCCTGGATATCCAAAAAAGGATCCGCTGAGACTTGGCCATCCTTAAGGATCAGGATTCGACCGATTTTCTCGACCACAAACAATCTCCCGGACCCGTCGCCGGCGTTCTGGATGTCCACCGGCTGGTTAAGCCCTACAACCACCGGGGCCCACTCAACACCGGCCGGGTCGGGGAAAGAGGGCTGGTCCGGGACCGAAGCGGCCGTGGGCGCGCTTGTGGTGGAAATAGCCGGGACAGTCGCGGTGGCCGGCTCAGTCGTTGCCTGGCCGGGCAGCGCAGTGGCTGTGGCTACCAGGGGTTGAGCTGCGGTGATCGGCCCACAGGCTGTCAATGCCACGCCAAGAATAACAAAAAGGCCGGCAAGCCTGAAACCGCCTGCCGGCAAGTTGCTTGAGCGTTTAGGATTCATCTCGATGGGTCTCCCCGGGATCGACCTCGAGCGCCTTGTCATTGCCTTCGTTTTCGGAGGCGTCCCGCCAGGTGCTGGTAATTACGTGTTGCAGAGCGTTCGTGTGCTCCCGCACCACTTCCTCCGGGCAAAGCGATACGAACAGCGTGAATCCCAGCCAGAGGACAGCCGCATCATCCAGCGCGCCGACCACCGGCAAGACCGCTCCAGGAATCAAGTCAACCGGAGAGACCAGGTAGATCAAAGCTCCCACCGGGAGCAGTTTGAGCAGGAAATTGACGCGGTTGTCCTTCAACAGGCGCCACATGAGCTTGAGCTGAAAGGCCAGGTCCTGCAGGAAGCCGCTGTTTTGTTTGGCCAGAAAATCGGTTTTTTTTGCCATTTTTACCTCACGATCAAAGTTCCAATTCCAGAACGGATGCTGTCTTTTCTGTTTTCACCTTGTTCAACCATAACTGTTGGTATATACGGAAAAGCCGCCGGCTGGATTTATCCACGAACCCATCCACTTCATCTTTGGAAAGATAGATATAGGGGCGATTATACAATTCTTGGACTTCCGCGTCTGTGCGTCGATAGTACTGCTGGATGTGGTCCACGCTCCAGGCCAGGCTCTCCGGCACGAGGAATTCCAATCCGCCCGTGTCTGGGCTGGCTGAGCAGAAGACCCGCCAGTACAGGCAATCCGGATGGTCGCGCACGTAGATGAAATCCAGCCCATACCAGTCTTTTTTGACTTCCCAGATGAAATCCTTGTCAGCCTCGAACTTTTCCCGGTATTTCTGAAGGGTGGGCTGGCCGATCTCATTACTCCACAGGTTGTCGGTAATGAGGTGGAAGAAATAGCCCAGGCGTAAAGAAAATACCCGCGGGTTGGTATGGGTGCGCACCGGCAGCAGATATTGCCGGAAAAAATCCAGGTCAGCCAGGTCATGGTACCGGCCTGTTTTTTTCTCGAAGTGAGTGATGGTAGTAGGCGGGCTGAAATGTTCCCACTTCTCATCCGGCTTGCCCGAATCGGGGGCCACGCTGCCCAGGGCGAACTGCTCCGCCTCCAGGCCGGGAATCAGCTCCAGCAGCTCTTCAGCTATACGCAAGTGGACGATCCAGGAGGCCATACCTTATTATAAGGCCTCCATACCAGAGAATGATTAAAACGAGGTAAAATCTCAATCAGCATTCATTCCTTATCACTCATCCTTTCAAAGAGGTTCCCATGCCCTTGCACGTTGCCCGTATTCAAGCCATCTGCTTCGATGTGGACGGTACCCTGAGCGACACCGATGATGTCATGGTGGCACAGCTGGCAGAGCTCTTGTACCCGTTTAACTTTCTCTTTCCGGGAAAGGATTTGATCAAGGTGGCCCGCGGCATAGTCATGGAAACCGAGGGCACGGCGAATTTACTGGCGGGTTTCACCGACCGCATCGGCCTGGATGATGATATTTTTGCCCTGAAGGATTGGCTGGTGCGCCTGTCAAAGAAGGAAGTGCGGCCCTTCCAGATCATTCGCGGCGTGAAAGAAATGTTGGCAGAGCTTGGCCAACGCTATCCGCTGGCGGTCGTCAGCGCCCGTGATACCACCTCCACGATGGATTTCCTGAACCAGTTCGACCTTGTCAGCAACTTCAAGGTCATTGTGACCGACCAGACCTGTGCACACACCAAGCCTTTCCCCGATCCCATCTTTTGGGCGGCCCAAAAGATGGGCGTTCCCCCGCAGAATTGCCTGATGATCGGCGATACCTCCGTCGATATTCGCGCCGGTAAGGCTGCCGGCACTCAAACCATCGGCGTACTTTGCGGCTTTGGGGAAGAGCAGGAACTGCGTCTCCTGGGCGCGGATATGATCCTGGCGACAACGCCAGAGTTGGTCCAGGTTCTGGAGGATTAGGGACAACTGCGGTAAAATTTAGTGGTGAAATAATAAAACGTTTCAGCCTATCTTGCGTATATGAGGGTATCAATCGAAGCCGGTAAATAAATGCCGGCTTTTAATTCGAAGAAGGAGATCCAAATGGCTCGTAAATTACTCCCTGTTATTCTTGTTTTCGCCTTCATGCTCATCGCCTGCAGCATCAACGTCAACCTCCCGACTACATCCATCACCCCCGGCCCTACTGTAACGGAAGATGTAAACATCCCCCTCCCCGCAGGGAATGCCGCCGACTTGAGTCTCGCCTTTGGCGCAGGCACCCTCAAACTCCATCCCGGCTCCACTGTTCTGGTTTCTGGGACCATAATTTATAACATCGCCGATTTCAAACCCACGATCACCACCAATGGTTCCACCGTCCGCATCGAGCAGGGCAACTGGAAGATGACCGGCATCCCCACCAATTTTTCCAATATCAAGAACGATTGGGACCTTTCGCTGGGCAGCGCGCCTCTTAATCTGACCATCGAAGCCGGGGCCTACAAGGCCGATTATCAATTCGGCGGCCTGGCCCTGACCACACTGACCGTCAAAGACGGCGCATCCCAGTCGGTCTTGGATTTCAATTCTCCTAATGCATCCGAGATGTCGCTCTTGCGTTACGAAACCGGTGCCTCCCAGGTTACATTGACAGGCCTGGGGAATGCCAACTTCGAAAGCCTTGAATTCAACAGCGGCGCCGGGAACTACAAGCTCGACTTTGCCGGTTCGCTGAAACGGTCAGGGACCGTGCATATTACGACGGGCGTCAGCAGCACCACCCTGGTCATTCCCGCCGGCGTCCCCGCCCAGGTCACCGTGGAGGGTGGTCTTTCGAATGTCACTTACGATTCGGGTTGGACCAAGAACGGCAGCATCTATACCCAGAGCGGGTCTGGACCGCAATTGACGATTGTCGTATCAATTGGAGCGGGCGACCTTAACCTCATCCATTGATCCCTGAATTCTAAGCACCTCTGTACCCGGAGACCGCCTGATGAGGCGGTCTCCTTTCGATTCCCAGCGCGGGTGCCATAGCCGCTATTTCGGGCAATTATTGTAATATTGACAATAATCGGCGTAAAAGGTAATATTCCAATTGTGACCTCCATCACTTGCGAAATGCATAGGTCTTCAATATAATATATATACTATAAAATTTACCTTGATTCCTAGAAAGGGAAACTTTCATGCAAATTACACGCCAAGCCGATTATGCCATCCGCGCCGTTCTCTATCTTACCCAGATAGGCTTAAGCCAGCGCGCCGCCACTAGCACTGTCGCCCAGAAACAGCATATTCCCCCCTCCTTCCTTGCGAAGATCATCTCGCAGTTGTCCATCGCCGGGTTGCTGCAAACCTCACGGGGGGCTCGCGGTGGTGTCAAGCTGGCTCGTGATCCGCATGAAATCTCCCTCCTCGATGTGGTCGAAGCCATCGATGGGCCCATCCTCCTCAATGAATGTGTCGGAGATCCGGCCGAGTGCGAGGACAAGGATAATTGCCCGATGCACCCCATCTGGAACGAGGCGCAGGAAGCGCTCGTCAAGCGCCTGCGCGAGACCCGTTTCGACTCCTTTGCTAAGAATTAACCTGACCATCACCCACCCTCGCCCTCCCGTTGTATAATCATCGGGAGGGTTTTTGATTGCGTGGAGGTGAAAGCAAATGGAAAAGAAGAGCGCAATTCCTTTGTTGGCAATGGGTTTCTTCCTCATCATTTCCTGGGGTTTTGACATGGCCAAAGCCGCGTTAAAGGATTTCCGCAGCCGCACATTCATCCAGACCAATCTATGGGTTGATCTGCTGATCGAGCTTGTTTTTGCCGGCCTCGTTATCCTTTTTGTCTGGTTGATTTTGGTCAGGTATAAAAAGTCCTCGCTGGTAGGATGGATTTTCCTCATCCTTGGATTGCTGGCATTTTTTCAGGCTACGCCTTTTAAAATGTATCTGGATCCTTTTTCTGGTATCACTATACCGCCTCGCTATATCAGGGACGATTATTCCATTTTTATACAGGGTTATTACTCCATTATTATTGGCCTCTCTGGTTTCTTAGCCAGGATCCCCGTTTTTGGTTTTTTCACCCGGGCCGGTGCTCTTATCACGGCCCTTGGCGTGACCAACTTCTTTCGCAAGTCTCGCTGATTTGGACGGATACCGAATTCCTCACGGCGTATAATAGTCGTGAGGAATTCGATTCCGAAAGGAGAATCCGCTATGTCCACAGCCCGTACTGTCCGTGCCCCTCGCGGCACCACCCTTACCTGTAAATCCTGGCTCACCGAAGCCCCTTACCGCATGATCCAGAACAATCTCGACCCTCAGGTGGCCGAACGCCCTATGGACCTGGTAGTTTATGGCGGGCGCGGTCAGGCCGCCCGTAACTGGGAGTGTTTCGACGCCATCCTCGAGACGCTCAAGAACCTCGAAGACGACGAGACCCTGCTGGTCCAGTCCGGCAAGCCCGTGGCTGTCTTCAAGACCCATGCGGATGCTCCCCGTGTCCTCATCGCCAACTCCAATCTGGTACCCCATTGGGCCACCCAGGAGCATTTTGACGAATTGGCCGCCCAGGGGCTGATCATGTTCGGCCAGATGACCGCCGGCTCCTGGATCTATATCGGCACGCAGGGCATCCTGCAAGGCACCTATGAGACTTTCGGCGCCCTGGCAAAACTCAAAGGCTGGGGCTCGCTCAAAGGCAAATTCTGTCTCACGGCCGGTCTGGGCGGGATGGGCGGCGCCCAGCCGCTGGCCATCACCATGAACGAAGGCATCGGCGTTATCGCAGAAGTGGACCCTGCTCACGCCAAACGCCGCCTGGACATGGGCTATGTCGACCGGGTGGTCGATACCCTCGAAGAGGCCATGACCCTGGTCGATGAGTATAGGGATAAGGGGGAACCTCAGTCCATCGGTCTCATCGGCAACGCCGCCGATATCTATCAGGAACTGGCCATGCGCGGCGTCATTCCCGACGTTGTCACCGACCAGACCCCCGCGCATGAAGCCCTCATGTATATCCCCTCCGGTGTTTCGGTGACAGAAGCAGATGAACTGCGCCAGGCTGATCCGGGTGGATACAAACAGCGGGCCATGGCTTCGATGTCCATGCACGTCCAGGCCATGCTTGAGTTCCAGCGCCAGGGTGCGGAAGTGTTCGATTATGGCAATAACATCCGCCAGCAGGCCTACAACAACGGCGTGAACGATGCCTTCGAATTCCCCGGTTTCGTCCCGGCTTATATCCGCCCGCTCTTCTGCGAGGGCAAAGGCCCCTTCCGCTGGGTCGCCCTCTCCGGCGATCCCGAGGATATCTACCGCACCGACGAGGCCGTCATGGAACTCTTCCCTGAGGATGCCCACCTGCATCGTTGGCTGAAAATGGCCCGCGAAAAAGTCCCCTTCCAGGGATTGCCGGCCCGCATCTGCTGGCTGGGCTACGGCGAGCGCGCCAGGGCCGGGCTGAAATTCAATGAACTGGTGGCAAACGGCATTGTCAAAGCGCCCATCGTCATCGGCCGGGACCATCTCGATGCTGGTTCGGTTGCCAGCCCGAACCGTGAGACCGAGGCCATGAAAGATGGTACCGATGCCGTTTCCGACTGGCCCATCCTGAACGCCCTCATCAATGCCGTCGGCGGTGCCACCTGGGTCTCCTTCCATCATGGCGGAGGTGTCGGCATCGGTTACAGCCAGCATGCCGGCCAGGTCATCGTGGCAGATGGGACTCCCGCCGCCGCCAAACGCCTGGAACGCGTCCTCACCACCGACCCGGGCATGGGCGTGGTCCGCCACGCCGATGCCGGCTACGAGATTGCCATCGCCGCCGCCAAACGGCACGGCCTCAAGATGCCGATGTTAAAATAACCCGGAAGGCCTCAGAATTCGTGGCGACAGAAAACGGGAAATTTTCCTTTTTCAAAACAAGGCCAGGCCTGGTCAGCCTCGCCGTTCTACTCCTGGCGGTGATGGTCCGCCTCCTCGGGATTGTCTCGCGTCCCATCTGGTACGATGAAGCCTTTGCAATTTTATTTTCCAGTAAGGGGCTGGGACCCATGCTGGCCGGGACTCTGACAACAGACGTCAGTGGTGCCGCCGCCGATATCCATCCCCTGGCCTATTATGCGCTTCTGGGTGGGTGGATGAAAGTATTTGGGCAGAGCCTCCTCAGTGTGCGCCTGCTCTCTCTTTTATTCGGCGTGGGGACGGTCGTTCTGGCTTATGTCCTCTTGCGGGATATTTTTGCAGACATGCGCCTGGCCCTGACAGGTGCGCTGGGGGTTGCGCTCGCCCCTTTCCTGGTGCATTACAGCCAGGAGATCCGCATGTATGCCTTGCTGGCATTCGCCCTCACCGCCGCGACGGTTACTTTCTGGCATGGATTGCATTCGCATAAGCTTTACTGGTGGGTATTGTTCGCCGTTTTTGCCGCGCTGGCGCAGTACACGCAAAACCTGGCTGCCTTCTATCTCATCCCTCTGGCTCTAACGCCGGTCCTTTTGCGTCGTTGGGATAAAGTGAAGCTGGTATTCCTGTCCGGCGCCGGAGCAATTTTGCTTTACCTGCCCTGGTTGCTTCAGCTCCCCGCCCAGTTTGCCAAGATCCAGAATGCCTACTGGGTGGCGCGGCCCACGGCCGGTACGGTTCTTACCACCCTGCTCTCCTATGTGACCAATCTGCCGGTGGACCCATCCTGGCTCCCGGTGGCGCTGGTTATCACCCTGCTGGTGATTGCTCTGGCGGTCTATCAGACTTACCTGGCCATCCGGCGTAAACTTCCCGGCGCCCGCCGAGGCGCATGGTTGGCTTATCTCGCTTTTGTGCCGCCCGCATTGGCCTTCTTGGTATCGCAGTGGCGGCCGGTGTACATCGAAAGGGCTTTCTTGCCTTCCGGGGTGATGTTCTGGTGCTGGCTGGCGTGGGCATTCATGGCCACCGGGCTTCCGCGCTTTGTCAAGATCATTTCCTTTACCTTGTTATCGGCTGGAATTATCCTTGGATTGGCAACGCACCTGACTTACTCCGGTTTCCCTTACGGACCTTATGATGCGCTGGTCGCCTCCATCCAAAACCGCTTGGAAGCCGGAGATGTGATCGTCCACTCGAACAAACTCAGCTTGCTGCCTATGGTTTATTTCGATCCTTCCCTCGAAGAGCGGTTCATTGCCGATCCGCCCGGGAGCGGCACAGACACCCTGGCTCTCGCCACCCAAAAGGTTCTCGGCCTGCAGGAATCTGGATCACTGGCTTCTGCGACTGCGGATGCCAGACGAATCTGGTTCATCATTTTCCAAAAATCGATTGACGAAGCCGTCAATGCTGGCCTGGCCACTCATCCGCAAATTACCTGGTTAAACGGGAATTTGGATCTTGAGAGCGAAGAGAGCTGGGGGCCTGTTCTGGTCTTTCTCTACACTCGCTAGCGAATGTGAATAAGGGAATAGCTGCAGTAAAAATCGTTCCTAATGGAGAACGCTTACCCCTATCCCCTCTGTCAGGGTCTGGTTGAGACGATAGATTCCGGCTTGAGATATCTTTGTTTCCAGGTGGTAATTTTGCTCGATAAATTCATATACTTGTTCGATGTTGTGCGCCGTGTAAATGATTTGTTTTTTCCCCGCGGTGTTCATTTGTTTTTCCCGGATGGCAGGATCTAGGGAATAGCAGACCTCATTTCCTCCCACCAGGTAATATACGTCCGCGATGAGGGCCGGCGGGTGGGTTTGAAGATCTGCCAGGAATTGATTTTCCAGCGAAATGCCTAATGATGAATTCACGAACATCGGGTAGAGAAAATAAGCGGTGGAGGCCTCTCTGCCTGACATAAAATAGATCCCGCCTTGACCGCACCACACGAATGCCTTCTCATTACCGCTGCTGTGATCATGCAAATAGGTGGAAACAGGATCGATTGCTTCTGAGGGGGATCGTCCTGCAATCACATCTGCTAATGCATCCTTATAAATCGTGAAGCCTCGCCAGGATGGCACGACAAGAAGGATGAGAAAGATCACGTAAGTCAGCCAGAGGGGTTGGCTCGTCAGGATGCGCTCCACTCGTTTTCCAAATGCGAAAAAGAAGTAAGCCGTTAATAATGCCATCATCGGCAGCCAGCACAGGAAATAATGGTTATAAGCCCGTCCTGAAAGCGAACTTAACAAAATCTCTACGGGCCAGCCTAGTAAAAGCATGAAATGCCACTCATTCAGGGAGGCTTTCCCCCGCTGCAAGATTTCTTGGATCACTTTAATGTAGCCGGCCAGGGCGATCACTGCAACGATATTCAAAATAACGAAGCCGTGTCCAACCGTGGAGAACGGGTCAATGTGCGAACCGGAATAGGAGAAGTTGTATGTGATAACCGCGTTCAGCAAGAGAGGCAGCGCCTTCTTCCAGGCATAGAAAATAATGACCCCTGAAATGGGCAATAACATGCCGGCCAAAAGCAGAATAAGGCGTTTTATGCTTATAGCATAATTTCTTTTCAAGACCCCCATGATTAGGATGGTCAGGCCGATCGTGATTTGCACGCCGGTGTTATTTGCCCGAAATAGGAAACTAAGTCCGGCCGTGATGCCTATGAAAATGTATAACCAAAAGTCATTTGGTCTCCCAAGGCTCTGTAGAAAAAGGAAAAGCGCCAGGAAATTGAATAGAAGCGAATACTCTTCTGTAAAGTTGCCGTTATATACGGTCGAAGCAAAGCCGAACAAAAATAAAAGAATGCCGAACCAGGCCGAAAAATGACCCCATAAACGGTTGAGACTCTTATAGATCAATAGGATGGTGATGAACAGAAAAATGAACTCAAAGATCCAGATACCCCAGCGGTTCCCACGCGTTATGAAGAGGGCTATTGCATTCAAATAATGAATACCCGGCGGCTTATGGTCCCAGACATCAATATAAGGCACCTTGCCACGCAAGATCTCAGCGCCTACGTATTCAAAGACTCCCCCATCGCGACTCGGTAGATTGGTGGAAGGGTTCGCTTGAAGCAAAGCCAGGCCTGCCAGTGTCGCGGTCAATACCACTAGCAATAAATTCTCTATCAGGTTCAGGGAAAATGAAGGCTTGTCTCGAAGGATAGCTGGTTTCAGCATTGCCACCTGAAATGGTCAACCCAAAAATCGTCTGGCGATATGAGGATTATACCGCGTGGTATTTTGGATCTGCTTTTGGCCGTATTCCTGTGAATGAGATAAAACCGAGGCGTTGATTTACAGATTGCTGCGTCAATATCTACACTGAAAACACGGTATATGCCGGGCCTTTCGGACAGGAGTTAGGATATTTTGAAGGAACCGGCACAAAATTGGCCCGGCGGACGTTCTTTGACCGCCGGGCCAATTTTTGCCATTTTAAACCCCTTTCCCGCAGGCATTAAGCCATGGAATCCGTAGCCGTTCGGGAAAGGGGAAGGGGATAGGGCCGGGATTTCTCCATCCATTTCTAGCAAAAGCCAATTGGTTGAAATAATGAAGCCATAACGGCCGTGATCCAGGCATTTTTGTCAAATCTCCGCATTCATGTCTGAACCACAGGGCATATGCGAGAAATACGGTCAATGCGGGTTTGCTTATTAATGCAGGAATAAGTAGTTTCGCGTTTTGGGAATATTCTGATGTACAATTAACTTCAGTTTCTAATCTGGAGTATTTATATAACATATGACTATTAAAAGAATTGCAGTACTCACCAGCGGAGGTGACGCACAGGGCATGAACGCGGCCGTCAGGGCGGTAGTGCGCACCGCATTGGATAAGGGGGCGGAAATCTACGCCATCAACGAGGGCTACCAGGGCCTGGTGGAAGGCGGCGATTTCATTAAGAAAATGAATTGGGATTCTGTCGGCGGCATTTTACAGCGCGGCGGGACCGTCATCGGCACTGCCCGCAGTGAGGCCTTCCGCACCCCGGAAGGACGCCAGGCGGCTGCATCCAATCTCCTCAAGAATGGGATCGATGGGTTGGTTGTCATCGGCGGCGATGGGTCCCTCACCGGCGCCAATGTCTTCCGCCAGGAGTGGCCGTCCATCCTGACCGATCTGGTCAAGAGCGGTCAGATCACCCAGGAAGTTGCCATCGCCCACCCCAACCTGCTCATCGTTGGGATGGTCGGTTCCATCGACAATGATTTCTCCGGTCCGGATATGACCATCGGGGCCGATAGCGCCCTCCACCGCATTACCGAAGCCGTGGACGCCATCACCAGCACGGCTGCCTCCCATCAGCGCACTTTTATTGTCAAAGTGATGGGCCGCAATTGCGGTTACCTCGCCCTCTACAGTGCCCTGGCCACCGGCGCCGACTGGGTCCTGATTCCCGAAGCCCCGCCGGACGTGGAAAACTGGCAGGAGGTCATGATCGATCGCCTCAAAGCCGGCACCAAGGCTGGGCGGCGCGACCACATCATCATCATGGCCGAAGGCGCCCGTGACCGGGACGGAAATTACATCGGCAGCACCGATGTCCAGCGCGTGCTCGAAGAGCATCTGGGCGAGGAAGTCCGTGTGACCGTCCTCGGGCACGTCCAGCGCGGCGGGCGTCCCAGTGCTTACGACCGCATCCTGGCGACTCAATTGGGCTATGAAGCCGTCAAGACCCTCCTGCACGCCAAACCTGAAGATGAGCCCATGGTGGTCGGCACCAAGGCCAACCATATCAAGCTCTTCCCCTTGATGGGCTGTGTGGAAAAAACTCGCGCCGTCACTGAAGCCATCGCTGCCAAAGATTACGAAAAGGCCATGAAACTGCGCAGCACCAGTTTCCAGGATTCTTTTAATACCTTGAAGACCATGGTGCGCGCCCTGCCTCATTCACCCGCCCCCGACCAGAAACGGTTCCGGATCGGCCTCCTGAATGCCGGCGCCCCTGCTCCCGGTATGAATACTGCCGCCCGGGCGGTTGTCCGCCTGGGCCTGGACCAGGGCCACATCATGTTGGGCATCAAGAATGGTTTCGAAGGCCTTTCCAAAGGTCAGGTGGAGGAAATGAGTTGGATGAGCGTCAGCGGCTGGGCCTCCCTGGGCGGTTCCATGCTCGGAACCAGCCGGGTCGTCCCGCAAGGCAGCGATTTATATGCCATTGCCCGCGTCATCGAGGATCAGAAGATCCAGGCCCTGCTTGTCATCGGCGGTTGGAATGGCTACGAGGCCGTCCATACCATGCTCACGGCTCGTCCGAATTTCCCTGCTTTCAACATCCCCATGATCTGCCTGCCGGCTTCCATCAATAACAACCTGCCCGGCTCCGAGTTCAGCATCGGCGCCGATACGGCCCTCAACAGCATCGTCGAAGCGGTGGACAAGATCAAGCAGTCGGCCGTCGCCACGCGGCGCTGTTTCGTGGTCGAAGTCATGGGGCATTGGAGCGGCTACCTGGCTCTGATG
Organism: uncultured Chloroflexia bacterium; assembly: GCA_963831885.1. GTDB lineage: Bacteria > Chloroflexota > Anaerolineae > Anaerolineales > Villigracilaceae > UBA877. Next base: position 1,301,790 of record CAWHSJ010000012.1, read on the forward strand.
GGCGGCATTGCCACCGGCGCAGAGCGTGTCTACATTCCCGAAGAAGGCGTTACCCTGCGGGATATGCAGGTTGATGTGGAGAACCTCAACCGGGGCTTCGAATCCGGCAAACGCCTGGGCTTGATCCTCCGCGCCGAGTACGCCAACAAGATTTACAGCACCCCCTTCATGTGCGCCCTCTTCGAAGAAGAGGGTCGGGATATTTTCGATGTGCGCCCCGCCATCCTGGGTCATTTGCAGCAAGGCGGCGACCCCTCCCCCTTCGACCGTATCCAGGCCACCCGCATCTCCCGCCTGTGCCTGGAATATCTGATCGAACAGTGCAACCGGGATGAGGCCAACTGCGCCTTCATCGGCCTGCAAAAAGGACAATTCAATTTCCATGACATGCGCGATTTCGAGCGCATGATCGACCCGAAACATGAGCGCCCGCGCGAACAGTGGTGGCTGGAACTCAAAGGCATCGCCAGCCTCATGGCAAAGCTCAGCCCGGAATATCAGGCCTGACGGGGAATATTGGCCGCATAAAGGGCGCCATTTCCAACCAACCCTTGCGTAAGGGTTGCGGAAAGTCCATCTCAGGAGTTAGTTAATAAGATGAAAACTCGAACCTTCTCCGGCCTCTTGATAACCATGGTTTTACTGGCGGCGTGCAATCTCAACTCCTCCAATTCCCCCACGGCCGCACTCCCCCAGGCGACTCTGGCGGAAGCTGGAACTCCCACCTCCTCTCCATCCGACACGCCGGCCGTATTGCCGAGTGACACCCCCATTCCATTGCCGACTGATACGCCCACCATTACCCTGACAGAGACACCCTCCATTGCAATGGTGACTCCCAAAACGGAAGCGGTCAACTGCCGTTTCGGTCCGGGGACGACTTATGCCAGCGTGGGCGGCCTGAAGGTGGGAGCCAGCGTGCCCATCCTGGGGCAAAATGGAGACGGCACCTGGTGGCAGATCCAAAATCCCAACAATATCGTCGACAATTGCTGGGTTTCCACCTCCGCCACGCTCACTTCGGGAAATATGGGCAGCGTCCCCGTTGCTGGTTCGCCGCAGCCGTTCGTGACGGTATTGACTGCCAATTCTCCTGCCGCCATCAGCGTGCCGGGTTGCATCGGGCCGATCCAACCCCTCGTGCTGACCGGCACCATTGACGTGAATGGGCCTACCCCGGTCATCTGGCATTTTGAGACCCAGCAGGGTGGCGCGCTGCCAAGTCATACCCTCAAGTTTACTAAGTTCGGCCCGCAGACTGTTACGGAGAACGCCTTCACCCCACCCCTGGTGGCCGGCACGTATTGGCTAAAGCTGTTCGTCACTTCCCCCAATAGCCTCACCTCCCAGGCAAGTTACACCATTGCCTGCCCGTAGTAATATTCTCTACTTACGCAAAGGAAGAACTGAAATGTGAAGGGTGCGGCGCCTTCGGCGCCGCACCCTTCACATTTCAAAAGATTCCCCTCCCCCTTCGGGTTAGGGGTCAGGAGTGAGGGCTCAACGTCCCCACCTCGGCTGCCAGTCTGCCCGCGGGCCGAAAGTCAGCCGGGTTTGTTCCGAGCCGTTCGGCCGCATAATGTAAATTTCATTATTGAAATCCCGGAACGAAGTAAAGGTGATCCAGTCTCCATCCGGCGAAAAACAGGGGCCCAGGTTGTCGCCGCCGTTGGTGAGCTGGCGCAGGTTCGTCCCATCGATATTGATCACGAAGATGTTGTGGTCCGTCTTCGGGCCGGCATAGAAGGCCAGGCTCGATCCATCCGGTGACCAGCTGCTGCGCCCGCCCATGTTCGCCAGGTCGGTCACCTGGCGCGGGTCGGACCCGTCTCTTTCCATCACCCATAATTGATTGCTGCCCGAGCGGGTCGAGGCAAAGGCGATCTGTGTCCCATCCGGTGACCAGGTCGGGTCGATATTCCCGCCGCGGGTGTTGGTCAATGCCTGTGGGTTGCCCCCGTCACGGTCCATGATCCAGATATTCTGTGTGCCCCCAGTTTCGACTGTGAAGACGATCGCGCCTCCGTCCGGCGAGACCTCCGGCGCGTAGAGACTGCCCAGGCCGTTCGTCAGTCGTTCCACGTTCCCCCCGTCCAGCTCCATCCGGTAGAGCTGGAAGGCCCCTGTCCGCATGGAGGAGAACAGGATCTCTGTTCCCTCCGGGCTGATCGACCCATAGAAGTCGGTCGCGGCCGTCGTCGTCAGCCGGGTGACGTCGCTGCCGTCCGCGTTCATCAGGCAGATCTGGTCGTATGAATCGATGGAACAGGTGAATACGATCCTGCCACTGGGTGGATTTCCCGCAAAGACCACATCTGCGGTTGCCGTTTGCGTTGGGATCGTCAGGGCGGGGGTTAGAGTGACCTTCAAGAAAGGGGACCGTCCGGGAAGGTTCGCCTTTCGGCCAGGCTGTCCAGGTGGGCTCCAATTCCGGCCGCGCCGGCCCGATGAAGGGGAAGTTGCACGCCAGGCCGGCTGCCAGGATGCAAAGGCAGGCCGCTATCAGCCGCCAGCACCACCCTTTCAATAGGTTCGGTTGCATGCCTTGATTATAGACGCAATCCCATTCCATCCCCACAATGGGCCATGGCCATATTAACCCATATTAGATATAATATATCCTAATATACTTTGGAGGCAATATAAAATATGGAAATCACCGCTTCATACACATACGACCCGGTCACCGTCTTGCACCTGGCGGGTAAACTGGACGGAAGTAGCTATCAAGAATTGATCGAGGCAGCCCAAAGGCAGTACAATGCCGGCGTGCGCGATCTCGTCTTGGACCTAAGCCGCCTCACCTTCTTGAGCAGCGCTGGCATCTCCGCCCTTCATACCGTCGCCAGGCTTTTCCGCGGCCAAACGCCTTCCGAACGCCAGGAAGGTTGGGCTTCCTTTCATGCTATGGAGTCCGACCGCGCCGCCGGGCCTCAGGAGCATGTCAAGCTGCTCAATCCCACCCCGGAAGTGAAAAGCGTCCTCGACCTGGTCGGCTTTGGCGCCCTATTCAACACATTTACCGACGTCCAGCAGGCCATCGCCTCCTTCCATTAGAAAATCGGAGTCTAACCTTCTTCTTCCGCATGAAATATTCCCGGCTTGGCCCGCTCCCCCAGGCGAACCCAACAGGGAGGACAGGGAACAGGCCATCGCCAATCCTCAGGCGGACAATCAGTCCGCCTATTTTTTTATTCCCACACAAGCCTTGGCAATTACTCGTCGATCGTCTGTCTTCCGCCTTCCGCCTTGCATCTCCTGCCATCCATAAAACCGTCCAACGATATCACGCTCCACCGGTTGACTATCAGGCGAACGTCCGGTAGACTATAAGACAGGTGCTTTTTGATCAGTTCCAAGAGGAGGTAAGAATGGACATAAACCGTAAGGCTCCGCGCTTCCGAACCATGGTTGTCGCCGTCATCGTGTTGACCGTCGGGTTGGGCTGCTTATGCCTGCCCACCACCATCCTCCCCACCCCGCCCCCCACCCTGCCTCCTGACATCGTCACTCCCGCCCTGCCGCCGGATATTGCCACTACCACCCCGCTTCTGCCTCTTCCGCCGGTGACCCTCACGCCGTCCAACGGCAGCGCTTTGAATGCCGAAGGCCCCTGGCTCCTCATCGAATCCGCCCAGGGTCTGTGGGCCATGAATCCCGACGGCACTGCCCTGACCCAGCTCACCGCGGACGATAACTGGCATGGCGACCTTCAGGCTGCCGTCCAGCCGGGAGGCCATGAGGTAGCCGTCATTACCCCCGTGTACACTCCCGCCACCTCCGATCTCACTCAACTTGTCCTTAACGTGATCTCACTTCCAACAGGAAATTTCACCATGATCAAGACCGGGGCCGACCTGGCTGGGGCCATTCACTCGGTCCCCAACGGCTTGATCGATCCCCTCAACCCGGCCGCCCGCGCCATCATGGATTTCACCAGTTTTGCCTGGTCTCCCGACGGTACGAAACTGGCTTTCATCGGCGCCATGGACGGTCCCTCTGCCGACCTTTATATTTTTGACGAGACCACCTTTAAGATCACCCGCGTCAGCCAGGACCCGGACCAAGACTTTGCTCCTTCCTGGTCTCCCGACGGGCAGCATATCCTGTACCTGGAAGCCAAGGGCTTCGGCACCGGCGCGGGGTTGGTCATGTCGGCCGTGTGGGTCGCCGACGGGGATGGGAGCCATGCCGCCAAGTTATATGACACGGATAGCGCCGGCGAGGATATTGACGGCTGGCTGAACGACACCACCGTCTTGCTGGATACCTGGAGCGTCGTCTGCGGGCCCGGCAAACTGCGCCTCTATGACGTGGTCAGCCGGAAACAGACCATGCTGAATGACGGCTGTGTCACCGCTGCCTCTGCTAACGGCTTCCGCAACGCGGCGGTGTTCGCCAACGACAACGGTCTCTATTTGCTGACGGCGGATGCTCCCACCCCTGTGCTGGTCAGCCAGAACCCCGTCGCGTATATTGACCGCTGGGGGACCGACGACCATACTTTTAAAGTCCGTTTCCAGGGCGGTCAGATTGGGACCTTCGGCGCCGGCACCTATGACACTCAGCTTTCGCCGGTGAGCCTGCCTTCCAGTTCCACCCTGCCCTATGATGATCAGAATGTGGCCGAGTACGGCGCCATCTGGGGCTGGACCAGCCAGAACCTGGCCGATCCCGGCGTCTGGATCACCGGCCCCGGCGTCGATATCGGCCGCATCTTCAACGGCCCGGCCCGCTTCCCCGCCTGGAGTCCCAACAACAACCTGCTCTTCTTTGCCGTCAATGATGCCGGCGGCTATGACATCTACATCATCACCTTCGACTCGCATTACACCGACTTGCACCAGGTCAACCACATCGACGCCGATGTCAATTCCGTCGTCTGGCTCGGCCCCCGCTAACCTGGAGTGTGGGCATTGTGCCATGCTTGTCCTGACGTTATTTGTCAGGGCCTGTCCTGACGTTATTTGTCAGGGCCTGTCCTGGCTTTTTGGAAGGCATCCCGTAGGGATGTAAGGATTGGCCCGCTAATTTACGATCTAAAATTAAAAGTGCTGACTAAAGTCAGCACTTTTATTAGGCTCCCCTACCGGCTGGACGGCGCTTATTTTAGACCGCCGTTCTGGCGTGCATATCGAACCACAAACTCCGCCGTATTGGCAATCCGTTCACCATACTCCTTCAGCAGGCTCGGGTAGAGATGTGTCCCACCGGTCGCCCATAGGTTCCAGTAGACTTGCAACCCGGCCAGGAACAACTCCAGCTGCTCTGCCTGTCTCTCCGGCAAAGAGCGGAATTCTGCATATCCATTTAGAAGGGCTTCCCGGTAGAGGCGATAGGCAGGATCATCCCGGCAGGCATCCAATGCCACCGCCAGGTCAAATGCCCAGTAGCCAAAACCGGAATCATCAAAGTCGATCGCTCGCGGCTCGCCGTGCCAGAATAACAGGTTGGCATCCACACCCAGATCTCCATGGATCAAACCAAATACATCCGGGCCCTGGCCCCAGTTCTTTCATCACCTCCCGTATACGCTCCGCAACGAAGGCAAAAGCTTCCTTGTGTAGGGAAGAAAGCAGCGCCCATGCCTCTGCGTTCGCCATGCCGCTGCCCGCATCGTTCTGGAATAGCCCCTCCCAGTCAAATTTTCGCTTGCAGACTCCGGCCGGAGGTTGCCACTGGGTGGAAAAATTGTGCAGCCTTGCCATCAGCCTCCCCTGTGCCCGCAGATGCTGCGGTTGGAACCGGTTTTTCACCGACCGTCCTTTGACCCATCGCAAGATGGAACAATGGCGCTTTCCAGGAATGCCAAATCCGTTGAGCGAGAGTAAGAACCGTCCTCCATCCTGGGTCGCAACGGGTTCCGGCACCGGCAGGTTCGCCTCCTCGCGCATGGCAGCCAGCCAGGCCAATTCCAGTTCAATGGCCTCCGGCTCCTGGTAACCGGGTTCGTGCACCCTCAGCAGGTATTGACCCTCCTCGAACAAACCCTCAACTGCGTTCGTACTCGGTAGGTCGGAGCTCTGGACGCGAAACAAGATATTTCCGGCTTGGCGGACAAGCTGAAAGCGCGCCTCGTTGATCCCATAATACGTCAAGGCGGCTGCGGCTAGTTGCCGCATTCTGCGGATGCGGCCCAGTCGGGTAAGCTCATCGAATGGCTTCATGTCTCGATTGGAACCTCCTTGCCTGGCTGGAAATGTCAGCATAATTTCCCTTATCCATAATGGAATTTTACTACTTTGCACTTTCTTTGCGCCGATGTCAATTCCGTCGTCTGGCTCGGTCCTCGTTAAAAAGGTGTCGCCTCGCCGGCTCTGTCTGCTGGCCTGTGCGCTTGCTTCAACCTGGTAATTACGGATCTGGCCCAAAAAATCTCAGCTCTTTAGCGCTTTTCCGCGTACGTAAGCAAGTACGGAAAGTCCCAGTATTCGGAAATTTGCCGGTGCTGTCTCTATGTCTGAAAAACCGACAGCCTGCATCAACGGGAGCAGTTCTCGCAGGTCATGCTGCAGCATCCCGCCAAATAGCGCCTTGGCGATGGCTCTGGACAGCCCCTTTGGAGGCAAGGCCAAGTCCAGGATCAGCAAGCCTCCCTGCGGTTTGAGAACTCGGTGGATCTCCGCCATCCCCTTCTGCCTCACCTTATCCGACATGTGAAAAATCATGAAACTGCACATCACCACATCGAATTGATTTGAGGGGAAGGGAATATCATCCATGCTGCCTGGCTGAAAAGTAATATCCTCTCCGGCCTGGGCGGCTTTGCTCCGGCTGGCTTCGATCATCCCCGGTATGATGTCAATCCCAAACGCCTTGCCCGCTGGCCCGGCCCGGCGCTTGGCCGCCAGGGTCAATGAACCTGTGCCGCAGCCTACTTCTAGGACGGTATCGCCGGGTTTCACCTGCGCCAGGCTCACGGTCGTCTCGCGTAAAGTGCGCTCTCGTCCAAGAGTTATTTTTTTCATGTACGCGTCGTAGGACGATACCATCTTTTCCATTTGACTCTTCATGACGGCATCTTCATCAACTTGCTGATTAGCAGAATTGCTTTGTTCCATGGTAATCTCCAAATTCAAAGATTGTAAAAATACGCCTCTCTCTGATTGACAGATGGTCGGAAATGATACATACTGTATCAGATGAGTTATTATGTCTGATCTCTAGTGTAATCAGATGAACCTCGCGAAACAAGGTTCAATCCTCGAGATTTGTCCCAAACGAGACAAGGAGCGCAAAATGTCTCAACCGGTGAACAATTTACGCGTTCGACGGACACAGAAATTGTTGCGGGAAGCATTAATTGAGTTGATTGAGGAGCATGGCTTTGACACGCTCACCGTGGGAGAGATTACCGAGCGCGCCATGGTCAGCCGGGCGGCGTTCTATCGCAATTATCAGGATAAATACGATCTGGTCGAGCAGATCTTCGCGGAAGCCATGCAGGCTTTGTTCAATGCCGTCTCAGATTCCGGCACAAGGCATCCGCCGCAGATGTGGGTGAAGTTCTTCGAGCACATCGCCGAATACGAACGGCTCTATCGCGCCTTGCTCGGCCGGAAAGGCAGTCCCTGGTTTGTCTTGAAGATGCGCGCTCTCTCTGATGGACCTGGTCGGGCAAATAAACCTCTCCCTGCCTGCCTCCGAACGTCCTGCCTACCCCGCCTCGGATGATTTCGTACCGGATCTCATCGCAACCATGTTCGTGGAAACCATCACCTGGTGGCTTGAGCACGGCAGGTCTGTCTCACCCCAGGAGATGGCTCGGCGTTGTGCCCTCTTGGCCTCTGCCATCTTCAAGGAAACGAGCACCTGGCAATAAGAGCTTAGCCATATTCTCCGCAGGGTTGGTCCAAACCGATCCGCCTGCAGGCAGGGTTCTTCCTGTGGCGGGTCTTCGAGAGATCCCCATTGAACTCTTTTACTTGCTGATAACCGATGGGATGATACGCTTGGAATGGGCGAATTATAAAAACAGAATAGGGATGAATTTGATATATAATGAATCAGTCATCACAGAGAACTGCGTAAAATTTGGTCAACCCGGGTATAGGCATTCATGCAAGAAGCAGTAGGAAATTTTCTCTCAGCCAGGAACATCATTCATACCGGGACTGCCTGATGGACCAGGGAATTATCATGTCGGGATATTTCACAGGTTACAGTTCATATGACTAAGAAATCCTCCACCGTAACCATCCGGGATGTTGCCCGGGTTGCAGGTGTATCCATCGCCACCGTCAGCCGGTATATGAACCACAAAGCGCCGGTATCTCAGGCAGTCGGGGAACGGATCTCCCAGGTAATGCTGGACCTGAACTTTACCCCCCATGCGGTTGCCCGCCAGCTGGCCACCAAGCGCACCTATGCGGTCGGTCTGTTGATTCTCAATGTGATGAACGACTTTTTCTCACCGCTGGTCAACGGCGTTTTTTCCGTGACCACCGAGAAAAATTATAACCTGCTGGTGGCCGTATCCAAAATCGACATGCGCGGCAGCGAGGCCCCCTCCCCCATCGGCCCCCATAATACCGATGGTACGCTGGTTTTCGCCAACAGCCTTTCGGAAGAACAACTGGTCAGGCTGTGCCAGACCGGTTTCCCGGTGATCCTGCTCTACCGCACCCCGCCTCCAAACCTCAAGATTCCCTGTGTGACCGTGGAAAACAAGGCCTCCAGTCGGGAGCTGATCGATCACCTGATCGAGGTGCATGGACGAAAACGGATCATGTATATCAAGGGCCCTGCAGACCAGGAAGATTCACGCTTGCGCGAATCGGGCTACCGCGAGTCGCTGGCAGCCCACGGCCTGCGCATCGACGACAACCTGATCCTGCGGGGTGACTTCGAGCATCAGGCCGCCTACCTGGCTCTGCGTGACCATCTCTCCAAAGGCCCCCGGGACTTTGACGCCATTTTCACCGGCAACGATGATGCCGCCGTGGGGATTTTGACGGCCCTGGAAGAAGCCGGTATTCGTGTGCCCGAGGCTGTCTCGGTGGTAGGCTTCGACGATTTTCGCCTTTCCCCCTTCCTGAATCCCCCTCTGACGACCGTCCGGGCCCCCACTGAAAAAGTCGGGCAGATTGCTGCCGAACAATTATCCAAATTGTTTCAAGGCGTCCCCATCGAGCAGAAGGTTCTCCTGCCGACCGAGATTATCTTCCGCCGCTCCTGCGGATGCGATTACCAACCCCCCGCCCGCCCGGATTATTCGTAAGGCCTGCATCATCCCCACTTCGGCCGGGCAGCAGACTAGTGTCTCGCGGCCCATTTTTGTTGTAAAATAATAATAACCATTTTTGGAATTTTTTCTTTCCGCAACTTAAACCCTTCTCCGTAACATTCAATCCATCCCCCCACTTAGACCGACCAGGAAAGGAAACTGACATGTTCAATTTTCTGAAAGGTGGCAAGGTCAATCTGGATGTCGCCGTGGATCGCCCCTCGGGGATCTATTTTCCCGGCGAAACCGTCCACGTTAAAATCTCCCTGAACAGCGACAAGGATTTGAAATTCCAGGAGGGCCGGGCGGCGCTGCTCTACCAGGAAAAGTACCAAGTCCGCACTACCCACCGCACGACCGACTCGCACGGGCATTCCCACACGGAAGAAGAGCTACGCTGGCAGACCAATAACCAGGAGGTCGCCCGCCAGGTCTTTCTGGGCGAGACCAACCTGCCCAAGGGCTCGGCCCAGAACTTCGAATTCGACGCCCACATCCCCGTGGAGGCCCCTCCCACCTGCCCTGGCAATATCATCCAGGTCAGGTGGCTGGCCAAAGCCACCCTCGACCGGAAGTTGGTTGGCGATATCAACACCGAAGTCCCGTTGACCGTGCTGGTCTTCCCGGCGGGTGCCCGCACGCCCGGCCAATTCGGCCAGTCCAACGAGCCTGCCGAAGCGCTCATGTCCCTTGAACTGTCTGGCACCGAATGGGCCGCCGGAGAGACCATCGAAGGCAAACTATCCATCATCCCGCAGAAGGATTTCGATGCCACCGAGGTGCGGGTCGAGCTGGAACAAGCCGAATCCGTCCCCTACGACCGAGGCAACCAAAAAGTGAATGCCGTCCAGGTCAAGCTGTCTGGCAAAAGCAAGATAACAGCCGGTCAAACCCTGACCTTTCCCTTCCAGTTACAGGTACCCCAGCCCTGTTCCCCTACCGGCTTTACCGGTAACTGGTCTGTTTCCTGGAAGCTGAAAGGCATCCTGGCCCGCTTCATGCGCAAGGACACCGCTGTCGAAGTGGAGCTGAAAATCTACTCTTCCCGCCCAGCCTAGATCCTGCGAGGCAAACTTCGAGAGTAAAAACCCCGGCCTTTAGATCGGCCGGGGTTGAATTTTGGATGGATCCTCCACGCTCTATGTACAGGCTCTCTTCACCTGCCGGCTCACCCTCGCCTCGATATCCTTCTTCCCTGTGCAGTTATCGAACAATGATCGGCAAATACAGCAGCCGGTCCGTGGGCATGACCTGGATCGTGTCACTCAGCACCGGGCCGGTGCCAACCGATGTGAGCTTGATCGTATACCAGGCATAATTCGTCAGGCCGGTTAGCAGGTAGGCGCGGGTCGTGCTTGCAAGGCCGCTGATGGGCGGCTCGGCTCCGCCAGGCCCGCTGTAACTGATCGTCCAGGTGGTGGTGATGGGCAAACTGGTGTTCACGCTCCAGGCCAGGCTGATGGTCCGGTCGCCGGGCGTGCCCTGGAGTTGTAGGGCTGGCTCCCATTCATACGCGCCCAGGTCGGGCGCAGCCCCGCTGAAGCCGGCGTTGATGCCGGGAAGGGGCACCCCTTTGTCGATCAGGGGGCTGCCGACCGCCAGCGTGTAATCGCCGGCGGAGGAGGCGTTGAAGCCCGGCGGGAGATTGAAGCCGTGCAGCTCCTGCCCGGTGGCGCTGCGCAGTTCCGCCAGGGTGTTCAGGTGTCGGTCGGACAGGCCGTCCCACCAGGCCAGTTCACCCGCCTGGGTGGTTGTGAGGTCGTCATAATCCAGGTCAAGCGGCTGGGTGGGATTGGCGTTGTACAAGGCGTAGTCTGTGCCGCTCCAGATATTATTGCGGGCGGTGATCTGCGCCCACGCTCCCGGCGATTTGATGTCCAGGCCGCTGCTGCCCGGCAGGACCGCGTCGGCGGTGTTGTGGAACAGGAACATCGGTCCGGAGGCATCGTAACCGCTGTTGAATTTGAAGGCCAGGCCGGGGTAGTCGTTGTTCCCGGCCCCGGTGCGGTAGATCACATTCCGCAGGGCATACACTGGACCGGTGTACACCGGTGCCAGCGAAATGCCACCCAGCACGTCGTGGAAGGTGTTGCCCCAGATGCGCACATTACTGCAGGTGCCGTCGGTCTCCATGCCGTCATCGCCGGCGCGGTAGACCCGGTTCCCGTACACATCGGTCTCGTTGGTCTCCCCCGCGGTCGCCTCCGGGCATGCGCCGAAGCCGTCGAAGTAATCGTGGAACGTGTTGCGCCGGATGATATTGCCGCGCCCGCTGACGGGCGAATAAAAGCGAATTCCCGCCTGTCTCCAGGCCGCTGCCGGCTTTCACAGCGTCCCACGGCCAGTCGAAAATGGTGTCGGAGAAGGTGTTCCCTTCGAAGACATTGCGGCCCGCCTCATTTTTGAGACCGATGCCCAGGTCGTTGACCTCGAATGTACTCCCCAGGACCAGGTTGTCAGAGGCGCCGTTGAAATAGAGCGCCTTGGCATAATCGCCCCGCCCGTAATTCCGGAAGGTCAGCCCGATAAAGTAGATGAAATTTTGGCCGATATAGAAAGCATGGTTGTAGCGCGAAACCACCATGGTTGCCGCGTTGGGATCGGCATTCCCAGCCAGCCGGACAGACACCTCCGTGCCGTTGGCATAGAAGCCGGGAATTCCCCAGCTCAGGGCTTGCAGATCGGCCAGGCTCTGGTATGGATACAGGCGCTGCCCGTTTGCCGTGAGCAGGTGCGGATCGGGCGCGTTGACCGTGGCCCGGTAGACTCCGCCGCCGAGGGATGCCCAGGTGAACTTGGCCGGATCGCCGCCGTCGAGGCTAGCCGTCTCGCCGGGATAACTGCGCAAGACGATCGGCGCGCTCGGCTGCCCCCGACCGCGGCAGGCTGATCTCGCCCTGATAATAAACGCCGCTTCTGAGGACAACCGCTTCGCCCGCCTGCGCTTGGCTGATGGCCGTGGACAGCCCGCAGGGCGCCGCCGGCGTGCAGGTCGTGCCGCTGCCGGCCGGGCTGGCGTAATAAGAATGGCTGGCCGCCGGAAGGACGATCTCCGCCCGTGTGGCCGCGCTGCCCGTGAGGCTGGCACCGTTCAGGGATCCGCCGTCGGGGTCGGTGAAAGTCACCCGCACGTCGTAGGTCGTGCCGGGGGTCAGCCAGAACAGGCTGCCCACGAAGCGGTCAGCCGCCACCCGGCTGAGCGGGAAACCTGCCTGGTAGGTGCCGCTGCCGCTGACCCGGTACTCCACCTGGGCTGTGGCATTGCGGTTGGGATCCTCTCCGCCTCCCAGGGCTATGCTGGCTCCCATCGCCTCGAAGGTGCCGTACAATTCCAGCCCGGCCGCTGCCCGGGAGCGAGCCGGGGTCGCAGGCACCATTGCCCCCAGCAAAGTCAAAATGAGAAAGGCCTGTCCTATTTTCATTTTTCCACTCTTTCCGTCCCCTCCAAGTATATACCACTCTTCCCCGATATGGAATCAGTCCGAAGCAGACAGCCTGCACCTTCTGCTTTTAGCTCGTCAGGGTGTATCATTTCAGGCGGCATCTTTCGGCAATTGGTATTGGTGGAAACTTTCCCCTTTACCAGGGTTGCCCCTTTTGTCGATTAAATCTGTGGTTTAACGAATATAGGAGGAAAGTGGATTGAGCACAAAATTAAGAACTGAAGATCTATCCGGACCGCTCTTTCGGAAACTCGATTGCTACAGCCTGCCGGTGGAGAACCTCGATTCAGCCATCGCATTTTACGGAGCCTTGGGGCATCAACTGATTTGGCGCGAAGGCACTCATGCCGCCGGGCTGCGTCTGCCCGATTCTGATGCCGAGATCGTCTTACATACGGGCGATCATCCTGTTGAAACCTATTTTCTGGTCCACTCGGTCCTCCACGCGATAGAACGCATTAAAAACGCAGGTGGGTCACTGGTAACCGGGCCGGTGGAAATTCAAGCTGGCCTCTATGCCATGTTACGTGATCCATGGGACAATCCGTTGGTGATCCTTGACTTCTCCAAAGGGTTGCTGAAAACCGATTCAGAGGGAAATGTGATTGGAAATCACAATCCTGATTAATGGTATAACGGGAGCGGAGAATCCGCCTCGGGCTGGCCAAATAACCGGGCCGTCCGCAGTGCGCCACAGATTCAGGCAGTCCAGGGTGCCGCGTAATTCCGTATGTGGCCTCGCTTGGAAGGTATTACTATGAAAACAATCGCGGTGATGGAAAAACTAAGCCAGCCATTTTGGATCATTGCAGGAATTGCGGTTCTCTGTGGGGTCGGCATGCTTGACTATTTAACAGGGTATGAACTCTCATTTTCGCTGTTTTATTTACTTCCGATAGCCCTTGTTACTTGGTTCACAAACTATAAGCTTGGAATTGCAGCCGCCTTTGTGAGTGCAGGTGCATGGTTGACGGCTGATATCTTTGCTGGAGCCTCTTACTCTCGTCCGGTTATTTATTACTGGAATTCCACTATCCGCCTTGGTTTCTTTCTACTGACGGTATTTTTTTTGGAACTGGGGAAAACCTTGGAACGTGAAAAAACCTTCGCACGCACTGATTTCGTAACAAACGCGGCGAATGGTCGTTTTTTTATGCTTTATTGGAGAGAGAAATAGATCGTTCGGTTAGGTACCACTATCCCTTTACAGTTGCTTATATAGATATTGATGATTTTAAAACTATTAATGACAGGTTCGGGCATACGACAGGTGATAAACTTCTTTGTACGGCTGCAAATAGTATGCAGCAAAATCTTCGTAAGACAGATGTCGTTGCTCGCATGGGAGGTGACGAATTTGCCATTCTCTTGCCCGAAGTTGGAGCAGAAGCTGCTCAAGTCGCTATTTCCAAAGTACACGGAAGGCTTTTAGAAAAAATGCAGGAATCTAATTGGCCTGTCACATTTAGTATCGGTGTGTTAACTTTTATTGATGCACCGGCTTCGGCCGACGAAGCGATAAAATTGGTCGATGAAGTCATGTACTCTGTGAAAAATAACGGCAAAAACAATATTTATTACGGTACATACATCCCACAATGATTTTGGTTATTGTTTGGTGATTATAAGAACCGATCCTGGTTGAATCATGATGAATAGATCTCGCAAAAAAACAACCCCTGTTCCTCAGGGTGAAAATGTCTCAGCGCGCTCTGAAATCCAGGAATATCTTGATATCCGCCAGCAGCGCCGTTGGGTTTTTCCACGAGCGGCCTTGGTTGGAGCTTGTGCAGGCGCGGCTGCCCTGGCTTTCCGGGCCGCATTATCAGGCGCCGATGCCCTGCGAAATGGCTTAATTACCTGGGCACAGCGCATGCCGGGATGGGGCTGGATCTTTCCGATCCTATTCGGTGCGCTCGGTGCAGGGATTTCGGTGGCGCTGACACGACGGTATGCGCCTGAAACCAGCGGAAGTGGGATCCCGCATCTGGAAGCTGTTCTTCACCGTTTCCGCAAACTTGAATGGAAACGCGTCCTACCCATCAAATTCTTTGGGGGCATCCTTTCCATTGGCAGCGGAATGGCACTGGGGCGGGAAGGCCCTACCGTACAAATGGGAGGGGCGGTTGGTGATGCCATCTCCGGCTGGTTGAAAGTGTCGCCGCGGGAACGTCTGATTTTGATTTCTGCCGGAGCCGGGGCAGGGCTGGCGGCTGCATTTAATGCTCCCCTATCCGGCCTGATATTTGTGCTCGAAGAAGTACGGCGTGACTTTCAACCCATCGTGTTTGGGGCGGTCTTTGTGGCTGCAGCCATCGCAGATATCGTTACGCGGATCGGTGCAGGCCAGTTTCCGGTCTTCGCTGTCCCAAGTTACCCCATGCCCCCATTGAGTTCCTTGCCGGTCTTCGCATTGTTGGGGGTGATTGCAGGTTTATTTGGTGTGCTCTTCAATCGGGGATTGCTGACTTCAATTCAATTGTATGCGCGTTTGCCCGATCGATTTGTGCTTCCAACTGCCGCAATCACGGGTGGAGTCATCGGACTAGTAGGATGGTTCTCTCCGATAATGATAGGCAGCGGGCACACCCTGGCTGAAACTGTTTTGAAAGGAAATTTGCTTCTTGCCGCCGTCCCGCTATTTTTTGCGACTCGTTTTTTGCTGACTACCACCAGTTATGGATCCGGCGCCCCGGGAGGTATTTTTGCGCCTCTGCTCGTGCTGGGCGCGTTGATCGGCCTGGCGATTGGACAAATCTTTCATTACTTGTTGCCAGGCGTAGTGCCGATCCCGGCAGTTTTCGCGGTGGTGGGGATGGCGGCGTATTTCGCCGCCATCGTACGAGCGCCTCTTACAGGCATCATGCTCATTGTCGAAATGACGGGCAATTATTCCCAGATGTTACCCCTGCTGGTAGCCTGTTTCTGCGCATATGCCATGGCTGAATTCCTAAAGGATTTGCCGATCTATGAGGCTTTGCTGGAACGCGACTTGAAACGGGGTGGGGATAAGTTTCTCCTGGAAAAGCCCGCAGTTGTAGAGTTCACCATCCAAATGGATGCGCCATTTGCAGGTCGCGAGGTCCGCTCTCTCGGGCTTCCCTCCGGATGTATATTAGTTCGTTGTTCGGACGGAAAACGCGAATGGGTCCCGAAAGCCAACACTCGGCTGGAAGCGCACATGCGTATTACGGCAGTGATCGCGCCGGAGGCGTCCAGCGGCCTTGAAATTCTACGCCAGGGTTGTGAAGCAATTAAGAAGAGAAAAAGGAAGAATTCAACAGAAGGGAAGTAGTGTATTGGGATTACATATCCAAAGTAATTTTTTTATATCCTGGATATAGGAATTTATTCCTATCCCGCAGCAGGATCACCTCCCCCTGCTCGCCGAGCGGTCTTCGCCTGTGCCGCCTGTCCTGATGTTCTCCGTCAGGGCACCACAGGTGCAGGCAAGTCGCCATCGGCTGGTAGACGACATGAATCGTCGAGTCGCAGGGATCCCGCCCGAGGCGACTTTCGCGGTGGCGAAGCATCCCCCGAAGCACGGCGGAGGGGGAAGCCTCCCTTTGGGACGAGTCGCCACGGATATCCGTTCTTTTTTGGGGGCCATCGAGAACCTCAGCCCCTGCCCTCGCCGGCGGGAGACTTATTTATAGGCATTCTGGCAAACTAAGCAGACTGGTGGGTTCTTCTCCATCTGCATGGGTTTTCAGGTATTCGTGGCCGTGTTGGCTTTTGGCAACAATGACCTCAACCGGCCTGCCTTCATGGTTGATATAGAATCTATACTTGCCATTTTTCATACCATCGATCGCAAAATCCTCGGACATATTCCAGGGTTCTCCGTCCGGAGTTACACCACCAACGGATAAAATGCGTTCATAAAGATTACTACGGTCACTTTTCTTGATACATTGGATTTCCATGCTGGTTGACATAGGTTTTCTCTCTTCCCTATAAGGGCAAATGGATTATCGCGCAAAACAGGACTGTTTCATACTGGCTAATTATGAGGGTATCCTCCCGAAATAAGAACAAGTGCTCTTGGATCAAGCCTCATTCCCTGCGGTCTGCAGATCCCTCAGTAACCTGTCAAATGCTTTTTGATAACTTTCCTTATCTCTCCAAATCGAAAAATCGCCGATATGCCGTGTGCGGCGGAGTTCGGCTGCCCATGCTTGGTCCGTATTCATAACGCCGTCATCTAACTGAATCGGGAACAAAACGATACCTCCGCTCTTCCTCTCTTTTTCAAGAGCGGTATTAACCTCTTTTTCTACCCAGGAACTTCTGATAGAGTTCTCCGAGAGAACGATGAGGAGTTTATCGTGTATTCGGATCGCATCATCAATTCGTCCGCGGAATTTGTCACCGATTTCTAGATCTTCAGGGGCGAACCAGCAGCGAACACCGTTATTTTGTAGATCATCACGCAGACCTCTGGCAAACTCGCCGTCTTTGCTGCCGTAACTGATGAAACATGAAAAATACTTATCGCCGCTGCCAAGGAACAACTCATGGATTCTGTCCGTAATGGCTGTCACTTGCTCGGGGTTAAAGCCCGTAGCAGCTAATTTTGCATATTCGATATCCACATCGCTCAGACCGCATCCGCGCAGGAACTCCTCCGGGATTTTCCCCTTGGAGCGTTGAATGGTATCTATGCCAATAGTTGACATGGATTCGTGCTTGACTTCCATCAGCCCGATTGTTTCGCTCAGGTCGATATCCCCCAATACTGTTCTTCCAAATATGGCGTTGCTGAGATCGGCTCCGTTGAGATCGGCTCCGTTGAGATCGGCTTCCCTGAGATCGGCTTCAATGAGAATGGTTCCCCTGAGAATGGCTCCCCTGAGATTGACTCTGTATAGATTGGCTCTGGTCAGGTTTGCGCCGCTGAGATCTGCATCCGTGAGATCGGCTAGCAGGAGTTCGGCTTCCTCAAGATCAGCACCCTGTAGATCGGCCTCGCACAGATAGGCAGCATCGAAATAGGCTTTACCGAGTTTGGCTCCAACGAGATTGGCTTTTATGAAATTGACTTTAACTAAAATAGCTCCACTGAGATCAGCTTCCTCAAAATCAGCTTCCTCGAGATCGATCTCTATCAGGGGATTCCTCTTCCGCCACTCATTCCACTCTTCCGCGCCCTGCTTCAACAGCTTGACTTGCTCTTCAATTGCCATTTTCTGCCCTTTCCCGGAGACCTGGTCCACAATCTCCGGCCAAACTACTCCCTCTTATCCACCCCCATCATCCATCCTGTCATGCTCTTATTATTGCACGTTTTTTCTCTCCTGTATCATTTATTCTCATCTCCATGATAAAATCACTTTGCCCCTGATTGGCTGACCCCCTCAGCCCGTCAGGGGTATTTCTTTTTCTTCTCCTCCTAATTTCGCCAGCCCCGCTGTGTCCTCCAGCGGGGCAGAAATTGGGGGAACACCGGTACCCGCAGCAGCTTGCCACCTGCCCTGAGTTTACTTCACAGGGTGATGTACTTGGTCAGGGCAGCAGAGTGCTAGTCGGAGAAGATGGGTGGCATTTTTCCCTTTCCTCTTTTCAAGCGCCAGTATTTCGGCTTGGCAAACTCGACGATGGCCAGGATGACTAGGCCGGTGACCACTAGCATGGCATATCCCCAAGGAGGCAGGAGGGCGAACTTCATCAGCTCCCGCAGGAATGGTACCACCTGTGTCAGGACCATGAAGCTGCAGGCGCCGCCAACAACCCACCACAGGGCCCGGTTGGGGATTCGTAATAACTGGAGCAACGAACGTGTCCAGGACCGGTTGGTAAAAACCAGCACCAGGTCGGCGACGACCATGTTCAGGAATGCCAGCATGCGGGCCTGCTCCTCGCCGTAGCCGCGCAGATACATGAAAGCGTAGACCCCACATACCACCGCTAACACCCCCAGTCCCTGGAACAGCCCGGTGCGGATCATTTCCGCCCCGAAAAGTGGTTCCTCCAGACGGCGGGGTTTGCGGTTCATGATATCGGCCTCATCCGATTCCATCTCGAAGACCACCGAACAGGATGGATCGATGATCAGCTCGAGCAGAACGATTTGCAACGGCAGCAGCGCCAGCGGCCAATTCAGTAAGACCGGGATGAGCGACATCCCTGCGATGGGAATGTGGATGGAAAAAATGAATGCCATGGCTTTCTTCAGGTTATCGAAGATACGCCGGCCCATCCGCACCGCCTGGACGATGGAGGCGAAATTGTCGTCGAGCAAGACCAAGGCGGCTGACTTGCGGGCCACATCCGTGCCGCGCCCGCCCATGGCGATGCCGATATGAGCGGCTTTGAGCGCAGGCGCATCATTTACGCCGTCACCGGTCATCGCTACGACCTCGTTATTGGCTTTCAGTGCAGTGACGATGCGCAGTTTCTGTTCGGGGACAGCCCGGGCAAAGATGCAGGTGGTTTTTATGCGTTTCTTTAGTACCGCATCGCTCATCTCATCCAATTCGGCACCGGTAATGATCTGGTCGGCAGGGCTCAAGCCAATCTGCCGGGCGATGCTGCGAGCTGTTCCAGGATAGTCGCCGGTGATCATAATGACGCGTATTCCG
This sequence comes from uncultured Chloroflexia bacterium, assembly GCA_963831885.1. Lineage (GTDB taxonomy): Bacteria > Chloroflexota > Anaerolineae > Anaerolineales > Villigracilaceae > UBA877. The sequence goes on from CAWHSJ010000012.1 coordinate 1,321,040, forward strand.
GCGGAGTAACATTCCTTCACCGCCTCCGGTACCCCTGGCCTCACCGGGTCCTCCAGGCCTAACAGGCCGAGGAACTCAAAGTCGAAGTCGTGCTGTCCGGCCGGCAGGTCCACTGGGCGGAAAGTGGCCCGGGCCACCCCAATCACCCGCAGCCCTTGTTCTGCCATGCGGTTGATTTGGGCTAGCAGTGCTGCATTTTGGGGAACTGTAAAGTGGCATAGGTCCCCGATGGCTTCCGGCGCGCCTTTGGCCGCGATGGTGTACTCGTTGCCGTCAGGTGAGCGCCATACCCGCGACATGGCCAGCATTTTTTCCGAAAGCGGGTATTCGTGCACCATCGTCCAATCGAGGTGGATGTGTTCGGTGTTCAAGAGTGTCCGGCCCCCCAGCTCTTTCATGGCCTTTTCCATTGGATCGAACGGGTCTGCCGGACTCGCCAGGAGGCTGTATTCGACCACTGCATGCAATTCTTCAGACAGGGTGGCTTGTTTACCATCCACTTCGAAGAGGTCGTCTCCGAGGCTGATTTTCGTCACAGTCATCCGGTTCATGGTGAGTGTGCCGGTCTTATCGACACACAGGGCGGTGGCTGCGCCCAGCATTTCCACCGCTGGCATGCGCCGCGTCAGAACATGGTTTTTCGAGATTCGCCAGGCGCCCAACGCCATAAAAATCGTCAACACCACCGGGAATTCTTCGGGCAGGGTGGCCATGGCCAGCGTGATGCCGGCCAGGAATCCATCCACCCAGTTACCACGTGTCAATCCAAAGACAACGACCACGATGATGCATAAAGCTAGGCCGACCGTTGCGAATGTTTTTACAATTTTGGCAGTCTGGCGCTGGAGATTGGTATCTTCCTGCTCCAAAGTTTGCAGCGCCTTTCCGATCTTACCGATCTCGGTTTGTAAGCCGGTGGACAGCACTCGGGCGATTCCTTGACTTTTAACTACCATCGTCCCTGAATAGATGAACGGCAGATCGTCACCACCCGGGCGATCTATTTTCTGGATTCCATCCCAGTTGCTTTTGCGAACCGGGACCGATTCACCCGTCAGGAGCGACTCGTCCACGCTGACGTTCGTACCGGTCAACAGCACCGCGTCCGCCGGGACACGGTCACCCTCCGAGATCAGAACGATATCATCTCGTACCACTTCCCTGCCGGGAATGCGTTGCTGAACCCCATTGCGGATGACCAGCGCGCGCGGGCTGGAAAGGTCCCGCAGGGCGTCCAGAGCGCGTTCGGTCTTTTGTTCCTGGTAAAGCGTGATTCCCATGACCACGAATACAAATCCAAGCAGCATCAAGGCTTCTTCCAGATCCCCCAGGATAAGATATAACACTCCACAGGCAATCAGTAAGAGGAACATCGGCTCACGCATTACTTCAAGAACGATATGGAAAAAGCTGCGCTTTTTTGCTGATGGTAATTCGTTATATCCATCCTGGGCCAGGTTCTCAATTACTTCCTGGTCGGACAAACCTTGCAAGTTGGAAACATCAATTGTCGTACTCATTTTGTGTGAATTCTCTCCATAAATAGTAGTAACTGTCAACCCGCTCATTCCTTTGCGGGGCGAATGAAAGCGTCACTTGATTACGAAGCGACGCGGAAATACCTGTAACCGGCAAATTATGTCGTTGGGAGTTACAGGGGCAGATTAAATTGCTTCTGGAGGGGGTGGTACAGGAGCTGATAGGACGGAAAGGAGAATATCCGCATCCGGTAAGGCAATTCTAAGAAGGGATTGTGGATTCTCGTTAATAAACGAGACTGGGATTACCAAATCGTCTTCGCAATCGACGTGTGAGCAATTATCGTGATCGCCTAGTTCGAGCAATTCCATGGCAGCCATTGGAGTGGCTGGGCCAAGGGAGTCTGTGAAAAAATGCAAAGCGAGACTGCAAATGAAGATGCAGAGAATTATATTTTGCCATAACGGCAAGCGGCGTTCAGAGGCATTATTCATATTGTATGTGCTTCAGACCCTCGTGGAAGATGGCGATCAGGTGCTCGTCATCCACCCGGTAGTAGATTTCCTTCCCCTCCCGCCGTGTCTGGACCGACCCCAACTGGCGAAGGCTGCGCAGGTGGTGATAGATGGCCGATTCACTGATGCCCACCAGTTGGGCCAGGCTGCCAACATTCTCTTCACGCTCGATCAGGACGGATAAGATTCTGCACTCGGCTGGTATCACTGAAGGAACGGAATAACCCCGCCACATGCGCGGCAGAGTGTGAATCGAGGCTAAAGGGAAGATTGGTTTTAGGCATAGTAAAACACTTGAATATATATTCAGGTGTTTATTATATTGTTTATTCCTGTATAAGTCAACCCGAGGCTTCTTTTCCTCCGCCCGCCCGAGGCGACTTTCGCGGTTGCGAAGCCTCCCCCGAAGCACAGCGGAGGGGGAAGCATCCCTGTGGGACGAGTCGCCACGAGTACCCGTTCTTGTTTTTGGGGCATCGGGCATACCGCAGACATAGCCTGTGCCGCACAGCTTGCACCGCCCGTAGGGCAGGTGTTCTTTGTGCAGGCAAGTCTGCGGCATAGCTGACCCGCACCACATTCACAGAATGGTCCTCTCTCCCCCTAATTTCGCCCGCCCCGCTGTGTCCTCCAGCGGGGCAGAAATTGGGGGGAGCCGGAGAGGGGCTTCTTTTCCCCAGCCCACTGACTCGCGCCACATCTCCAGAATTACGCGAATTTACTGTCATTGCGAGCCGCCGTTTTTGCGGCGTGGCAATCCCCACGCACCATCAGCCAACATAGCTATACCTGGCTACATTCCAACACCCCCTCTCCCCGCCCGTGGACTCGCGCCACATTTCCAGAATTGCGCGATAATAGTTAGTGTCTCGCCGTTTCCGCCACCGTTTTAAATATTGGGAAATATAAATTCTACAAACATTGAACCTTGAACCACTCGGTGAAAATAATTGCGATTATCAAAAACGAAATGACCACTCGAGAATGGCAGGAAGACAATGGGGCTATATCAATATATCCGTGAACAAGAACATCGAGATGATTTGATCGGGGAATTAGGTCGCTGGATGTGTAAGAATTACAACCAACATCCTGACCACAATAGTTTAGCCTTTGAATTGGCTTCTAATGAGTTTGATTCTTGTGGCAAATGGACACGAAAAGATTCTGTTAAGTGGCTAAATTCCGATAAAAAAACTTCAACAAATTATCAAGATTGAACCTAGAATTAGTGAGATTATCACTGATGTCTTAAAAGTAAAAACACATCAAGGTTATAACCGAGATGATGAATATAGAAAATTCAAGTCAAGAGCAAGCAAACTTGTCGGATATCTAAGTGAGAAAAGAGAATTATGTAATACTATCAGTTATGACGCAGTTATACAAATGATAGATCGACTTTTACCCCCTGACTCTATAAGTTTATATCCCGACGGTATACCAGAGGGAGTAAGCCTAGATTTATAAAGCTCTAAAACGTACTTCTGTAGGAATAAAACCTCAGACCGCTAGGTTCGAGGTTCAAATCTTCGACGAGGAGCTTTTTAGCAATTTGCGATGTACTTTAATGCAGTGCATCGCATTTTTTTATTCATTATTGTCCTTGTGTAGGATACGAACCTCAAACCCATGGGTAAACAGCACTCCCCTTTCTTGAAATTGATGTGTTTTTCCAAGGAATATTTGCTATACTGGATTCATACTTCATCCCAATTCGAAAATTAGTAAATACTCTTTTGAATCATTTTAAGCCCATCAAAAACAACCAAGACACAGAAGAAATCGCGACCTTGCCGTTCGGTGATCGTAGAGCTTGAAAACGATATCAGACCAATTATTAGGAGCCCTTTCTCATGAAACAACAGCCTGTTTCAGAACAAGATATTCAACCGCATTCGATTTGGCAATCAATCATATTGCATTTATTACCAGGCGCATTGCTCCTCGTTTTCTTTGTCCTGGCTGTACCTTTTGTTGAATCCTTGGGTCTTCCCCTCCGTTTTGCAGCCATACTGGGTGTACTCCTGGTTCTGATCCCATTCGAACTGGGAGTCCTGTTCTATGAGGGAAAGAAACGAAATGGCAGATTCTCGCTAAGAGGGGTCGTTGTTTATCGAGAAAGGATCCCCCTGTGGCAATACTTTCTCTGGGTTCCCCTGCTTGTCATTTGGTCCAGTATTGGGGCTTTACTCTTATCCCCATTTGGAGATTTCCTTGTCAAAACTGTGTTCTCCTGGCTACCCACATGGTTTATATATTCGGAGAACAGCGGAACATCAAAGATCATCCTGGTTGTAATGGTGACAGTATTTGGAATTGCGAATGTTTCAGCTGCCATAGTAGAGGAACTCTATTTCCGCGGGTATCTAATGCCGAGACTCTCTCGCATAAAAGGTTGGGCACCGTTGGTCAATACTGTGCTTTTTGCGTTACAGCATTTCCTTACACCCTGGCAGCAGCCTTTCATAATCCTGGGAGTGCTACCACAGGCATATCTCGTTTCCAAAAAGCGCAACATCTATCTGGGCATCCTGGCCCATAGCATTCTTAATCTGCTATCAACGATATTATTGATAATGTCTGTTTTTGGTTGATAGGAGGTGGCCTAAAACTGGCTCCACCTGACCACCTTCGGAGCGGGTATGCGATGGCCATTTGGCAGAACAAGTGGTTTCGGCACTTTGTTGTCCCGCTATAATCGGCGGCAAGTGAGCCAAACCGTTGGGCGGCAGAGAATCATATTTAAAACGATTTGGAGTGATAAGAAATGCAATCGGAAGTGGTTAAAATCATTAAGCAGATCCCTGCTTGGAAAGATGTGGACAATTTACAGGTTGAACCTTTGGCAGGCCTGACCAATACTAATTATTTAGTGACAGTCAATGGGGATCGATTCGTATTGCGGGTAAGTGGGCAGAACACAGTCCGTCTTGGTATCAATCGCGAATATGAATTTAAAGCACTATCAGCTGTATCAAAGGCAGGTATTGGGGCACAAGTCGAATACTATTCGCTTCCTGAAGGGCATCTGGTGACACGCTTTATCAACGGCCGCCATTTGACGTTGGAAGAATATCGTACACCTGAAAATATTCAGCGCATCGTGAAGACAGTGAAACGTCTCCACAAATTACCGTTAACCAAAGCCTCCTTTTCCCCATTCCGTTGCGTTGAAAGTTATGCCAAACAAGCCCGGTCTATGCGGGTTCCATTCCCCCAGGGTTTTGATAAACTGCTTGAAAAGATGGAAAAGATTGAGAAAGAACAAGCCCGTGACACTTATCCATGGCAAAGGTTTTGTCACAATGATTTATTCTGTGTGAATGTGCTTGACGATGGGAAAATATGGTTTATCGATTGGGAATTTTCTGGGGTAGGTGACATTTATTACGATCTGGCTACGCTAACATATGCTTACGATTCGCCAGACAGCTTGCCGCGCGAGCTTCAAGAATATATGCTTGCGTGTTACTTTGGCGATGTGAAGAAAGAGAACTGGACCCGGTTGGAAGGTATGAAGTACATGTTGATGTTTTTCACCGCCATGTGGGGTCTTTTGCAGCAGGGAATGCGTAATGAAGGGTTGATTCGAGAGGTAGAAGGTTTTAATTTTTTGGAGTACGCCAATGTCACTTTTGAAGCAATGAAAAAAGTTGTTTAGCTGAGTCCTCGTGCAACACAGTGTGCACTTGACACTGGGGTACATGCGGCTTTTCAAGCATTTTTCCCTGGCCTGCCTGTACTAACCTGCCCTGATGCTTTTTCATGGTGCCGCAGGCACACATGTCGGTCAGGACAGGCTGGATTAGAGTTTTTCCTGCTCCCACCTGTACCTGCGGTACACCGTCCTGCGTACGGTGCACCTGTACCTGCGGTACTGGCGCAGGCAGGGCTGGCGCAGGCAAACGGAGTACACGCCCGCCCACCTATCGGTAACTGATAAAATCCTCCTGTAAGTTCATTCTCCACAAATTACCTCGTGTAGGAATTGTCTCTCTTACCCACCCGCACAAACAATCTCTACTATAAATAGCCAAGGGGCGGCCCACCGCCGTCCCTTTTTACGTTAGATCGCGAGCTGCCCGCCCGCCTCTTTCACCCCCAAAAATTTGACAAATAAGAACATTTGTTCTATTATCAGTTATGCCTCCCCGCTGCTGCCACCCGCCCCACCACCACTAACGTAAACTCTTGAGATCAGATGTGCCTCGCCTGGAACTTGAACTTAGAACCGCTAGGTTCCAGGTAAGTACCCCGAAGGGGCATCAAATCCTCGGCGAGGAGCTTTTTACCCTTTGGCGACGTATTTCTGGACAATCCGTCGCTTTTTTTATCCCCTTTATCCTTCTCTAGGTATCGAACCTTAATCCAATCGGTTAACAGTTCCCCGCCTTTTATAGTGCGCAAAATTATGTTTACTATTTATTATGATATAATTGATAATAATAATACTATTATTATTCTGAATCATCCTTGAATTATTGTTGGGTATACAAGTGATGGAGCCTGGAAAGGTTGAATTTAAGGATTCTTACAAATCTACCCTTGAAAACTAGGAGGAAAAAATGACAACAAATACCCTCTCATCCACAACAACTGGCTGGATAGCAATCGCCACGGGCATTTCAGCCATCCTTGCAGCAGTATTCCTCATCCTCATGTATACCGTTAACCCTTCCTTTGGCAGGGTCAACGATGTATTCAACAGCATCATTGGTATCACCAGCGTGGTGCTGGCATTGAGGTTATTTGCCGAATTTCATAGCAAATCACCTCTGATAAGTCAAATTGCAATCGCTCTTGCGTTGATCGGCGCGATCTTTACCATCATTGGATCGATCCTGATCCTTTTCGGTTTCACGGATTTTGTGTTGGCCGGGTGGTATTCAAGCATCGGGTATGCTCTCATCGGCATTTGGCTTGCAGGATTTTGTTTCGCATTTCTGCGCGGTGTCCAGTTGCCTCACTCCCTGGTCATTTTCGGGATTGTGGTTGGAGTATTCATGGCGATCGGTCTGCTCGGTATTCCAGGAATATTCGCTGGAATAGACAGCATGGAGTCTATGCCGTGGTACCTCTATATTGCGTTTTTTGGGTGGCTCGGAACTTATATCCTGTATCCCATCTGGGCCATCTTGCTGGGACGACATCTTTTGCTCGGTGGGTAATGAACAAGTGGAACGAGGTGGCGTTTCCGAGCATTTCTTTGATCATGAGTAACATGCACATCAGGAAGAGTCCACGCCCACACACTTGCTAGAAGCGTAAACCGTTATTCAATGAGATCATCCAATATTCGCCTCCTGTAGGAACTAAATCGCGAACCGCTAGGTTCTAGGTTCAATTCCTGGCCATTGTCTCTCTTGACTTCCTCCACTCAAGTGTTCAAAACTATAAATAGCCAAGGGATGGCCCATTCCGTCCCTTTTCGCGTTCAATCGCGCCCTCGCCTCCCGCACCTCCACCCCCAAAATTTGACATAATCAGAACATTTGTGCTATAATCAGTTATGCCTCCCCGCTGCTGCCACCCACCCCAACCCTCCTCTTCAGGCCATCCTTCCACCCATTCGTTTCGATCGTTTTGCAAAACCCCCTCTACGGCAATACATATATATGAAGGAACCTCAAAGGCGGTTTTCGTTCCTCGAAATTTTTCAAACGAATGCCTGTTTTTATCCCTTGAAAAAACCTTACAAAAGGGGGCATTCGTTCCTATTCGTTTGGTTGAGCAAATTTCAAGGATCATTTCTTCAAACAGTTCCCCTTCCCTTGTTCTTCCTTCGTGTTCCTTCGTGTCCCTTCGTGGTGAATCTTTTTATAACACCACCCACCCCCGCCTCGCCCCTGCCCGCACCGCCTCCGTCCGGCTGGTCACCCCCAGCTTGGCATATAACGACGACAGGTGGAACTTGACCGTGTTCTCGCTGATCTCCAGCTCCGCCGCGATCTGTTTGTTGGCCAGCCCCTCGGCCGTCAACTGCAGCACCTGCCGCTCCCGCTCCGTCAGTGGATCGACCACCTCTTCCGCCCCTTCAATCGCCAAGGGATGGGGACCCAGCAGCCCCCGCGCCAGCGCCGGCGAGCCGGCCCACAGCCCTTCCGCCAGCGCGTGCACCGCCGCCGAGAGCGCCTCCGGCCCGGCTTCCAGCGGCAGGATGCCCCACACGGGAAAATCCGCCAGCCTCTGCGCTTCCTCCGGGTCGTTCGTCAGCAGCAGCACCGGCGGCGCTTCCTCTTCCAAATCTCCCAGCAGGTCCGCCGAAGCCACCACCAATACATCCAGGGACGGCAGGCCTTGCGGAGCTTCGGCTTCCGCCACTACTTCAATATCCGCCAGGCTGCGCAGGACCTCCCGCAGCCCGATGCGCATGGTCAACCCCGTTGCCAGGATGCCAACCCGGATCAAAGCACTCCCTCCGGAATATGTCGGGCGGGCATGTTCTTCCGCGCCGTCTCCAGGAATGGCCGGATGACGCTGGCCGGGATGGCCACGCTCTGGTCGCCGCCGAAGATCATCGCGTTCAGGCCGATGACCTCCCCCGCCGAGTTGATCAGCGGGCCGCCCGAGTTGCCCGGCGCCAGTTGGACGTCCGCCCGCAGGACCGGTACTTCGCCCTTCCGCCCGCGCACGCTCGTCACCGCCGAGAGCACCCCGCCGGTCAGCACATTGCGCTGGCCCCACGGGTGCCCGAAAGCAAAGACCATTTCTCCCGGTCGCGGGGCTCTCAGTGGAAATGACGGCGGCCTTATGACCATTAACCGGTATCTCCAGCAGGGCCAGGTCCACGCTGGGGTCGCTGGCCACCACGCGGGCATCAAAGACCTCGTCGTTATCCAGCTCCACCTGCAGGGAGCGGCTGTGCCTGGCCACGTGATGGTTGGTCAGCACCAGCCCGTCCCCCACCAGCACCCCCGCGCCCGCGCCGCCGCGCCTGTCCCCCACCACCGCCATCACCGGCCGGACGCGCTCGAGCAGTTCATCCAGGGCAGAGTTAAGGTCGTTGAATACGTTCATGCCCGCGCTCCGATCTTGACCGTCACCTTCTCCGGCCGCCCGCCCCGCAGGACTTCCACCGGCAGGGGTTTGTCGACCGCCTCGCCCGTCAACCTGGCAAATAGGGCGTCGTGGTCCGGCACGGGCTGGCCGTCGATGCCCACCAGGATATCCCCCACCATCAGCTTGCCCGCTTCAGCCGGGCTGCCTTTTTCCACGCTCACCACCAGCAGGCCCGTGGCCTGCTCGCGCTTGAGCGCCTTCTGCGAATCTTCGGCGATCTCCACGCCCTGGCTGCGGATGCCCAGGTAACCCCGCTTGACCGAGCCGGTCTTGGCCAGTTGGTCGGCCACCTTCCAGGCGTAGTCCGCCGGTATGGTCAACGCCACCCCGCGGGCAAAGCCGGAGGTGTTCACTCCCACCACCCGCCCTTCGGCGTCCACCAGTGGCCCGCCGGAAAAGCCCGGGAAGGGCGTGGTGTCGGTGCGGATGAATTTATCGATGCTCCCGCCCGGTGTCCGCACCGGTCCGCCCACGGCGCTGATGACGCCCAAACTGACCTCGATTCCTTCCGCCGACGGCCGCCCCAGCGCCAGCACGAGTTCGCCGATCTTTGCCACCGAAGTGGACTCGGCCGGTTTGGCCATCGCCTTCTCCAGCCGCAGGACCGCCAGGTCCGAACCCGGGTCGCGTCCCGCCAGTTTTGCCCCGGCCTGCGTGCCGTCCGGCAATACGACCGTGATCCCATCTTCCTGTTCGATGACATGGTCGGCCGTGAGCACCAGGTCGCCCGCAAAAGCGATCCCGCTGGCCGGCATTCGCCGCCGGGCATTGACGAGCAAGGTGGATGCGCCCGCTTTTTCGGCCGCCGCCGCCATGGCATTCGAGAGTTCTACCAATACGTTGGACATTTTTTTACTCCTTTGTTGTGGTCAGGAGTATACTCCCCCGCTCTGCCGGGTACATCCTCCAAACGGGTGGGAAAGTACCCGTAAATCCTGGCAGTTTCGTCCCTATCCCCCCTTCACCATTTCTAACTATCTCGACAATGTTGGAATACCCTGTTTATCCTTTCTGCGAGTCTTTTTATTCTTTCTTTCCTTATTTATTGCTCTTCTTTGTGCTTCTTCGTGTTCGCGTGGCCCACGTACCTGGCGGGGCGCACTTCAGCGGGGTCGTGCTTTCTTTCGTTCTTGTTGCTCTTCTTTGTGCTTCTTCGTGTTCGCCTGCCCCGCCTGTCCCGCGTTCTCCAGCGGGGCGCACTTCAGTGGGGTCGTGGTGAAATCTTTTCTTCTCTTTCTGAAATGGTATATTGTCGAGCTATTCACTATTCCCTAACTGTTAAACAACTTGTTTGCAACCTCCGGCAGCGCCTCGAAGGCCGGCCTCGCAAAATAATATCCCTGGAAGAAATTCACTCCCGCATCTCTCAGCCAGTAATACTCGGCCGCCTTTTCCACCCCTTCCGCCACGATCTCGATGGACAGGCGTTTGCAGATCTGGGCGATGCCCGAAAAAACGCTCTGCTTGATCGAGCTGTGATGGATGTCACCGATCAATTGCCGGTCGATCTTGATGTAATTCGGCTGGTATTTCACCAGCAGTTTCAAGCCCGAATATCCCGCCCCGAAATCGTCGATGGCGGTCCTGAAACCAAAGTCCTGGATGAGCTGCAGGTATTTCACCAGGTTGCGCTGGTCGGTCAGGTTGTCCGTTTCCAGCACCTCGAATATGATGTTCTCCACTGGGATGCCGCTGTTGATGGAGGCCTGGAAGGTGGCGGTGATATTCAGGTCGATCTGGTAGAGCCCGCGTGAAGATAAGTTCAGGCTCAATAAATTGGGGATCTTCAACCGGCTGGCCAGGTAGATGGCTTCTCTCCGCAGCACCTCGTCGAAACGTGGAAAATCGACCTGCGGCACCTGTGCAAATACCGACGCCGAGGGTTCCCCATGCGGTCCCCGCACGAGGGCCTCGAAGGAGATGATCTCCCGGTTGTTCGCGTTGACGATGGGTTGAAAGGCAAAACTGAAGTCGAAACAGATATCCCCGCTGGTGCTAAAAGGAGCGCATTGTTTCATGTAACGTGGTGGTTTTTCCATAATTCCCTTCCTCGATGCAGGCAGCATGGTTGACCCTGTTCCTCTGGGGACAGGGTCTCATCCGGCATATTGTGTTGCAATGATCAGGTAGAATAATTCATCTTCACTATGATAACCATCCCTGCGTCCTTTAGTAACCCTATAATCCGGGTTCTTTGGCATCCATTTTATGACCAGTCCGGGCTGGTTTTATTGTATATACATCCTACCCGAGATTCCTGTCAAGGTTATCCTTAAATCACCTCCATCCATCTTCCTTCTTCCATAAATATCGCTCTGATTATGCGGTACAATTTCCCATTCGCTATTCCCTGATCACTATTTCTGATTCACTATTTCCCTATGCCCTCTGATACCCAGGTCATCTACTCCATGGTGCGCGTTGGGCGCATCCATCCCCCCAATAAACAGGTCCTGCGCGACATTTCGCTCGGCTTTTATTACGGCGCCAAGATCGGCGTGCTCGGCTTGAACGGTGCCGGCAAATCCACCCTCCTGCGCATCATGGCCGGCGTGGATAAAGATTACGTCGGCGAGATCGCCATGTCCAAAGGCTACAGCGTCGGCCTGCTTGAGCAGGAGCCCAAACTGGACGATTCCAAGACCGTTATCGAGGTGGTCCGTGAAGCCGTCCAACCGATCACGGAGATGTTAAAGCGCTACGATGAGGTCAACGCGAAATTTGCCGAACCGGACGCCGATTTTGATGGCCTCATCGCCGAGCAATCCAAATTACAAGAGCAGCTCGACCGGGTCGACGCCTGGAACCTCGACTCCCACCTGGAACTGGCCATGGACGCCTTGCGCTGTCCCCCGGCCGATATGCCCGTCAAAGTGCTTTCCGGTGGAGAGCGCCGCCGGGTGGCTCTCACCCGCCTGCTCCTGACCGAGCCCGATATCCTCCTGCTGGACGAGCCCACCAACCACCTCGACGCCGAGTCCGTCGCCTGGTTGGAGCACCATCTGCGCGAATACAAGGGGACGGTCATTGCCGTCACGCACGACCGTTATTTCCTCGACAACGTCGCCGGCTGGATCCTCGAACTCGACCGGGGCTACGGCATCCCCTGGAAGGGCAATTACTCCTCCTGGCTGGAGCAGAAAAAGGACCGCCTGGCCTTGGAGGAGAAGTCCGAGACCAAGCGCCAGAAAACGTTGGAACGCGAGTTGGAATGGGTGCGCATGTCGCCCAAAGCCCGCCAGGCCAAGGGCCAGGCCCGCCTGAGCGCCTACGAACGCCTGCTCTCGCAGGAGACCGAGAAGCTCCGGGAGGAACTGGAGATCTACATCCCGCCCGGCCCTCGTCTCGGTGATATTGTCATCGAGCTGGACAAGGTCAGCAAAGCCTACGGCGACCGCCTCCTGCTGGAAAGTTTTAGCGCCAGGATTCCCCCCGGGTCCATCGTCGGCGTGATCGGACCGAACGGCGCCGGCAAGACCACCCTGCTGAAGATGATCACCGGCCAGGAGCAGCCCGATAGCGGCTCCATCCGCATTGGCGAAACGGTCAAATGGGCCTACGCCGACCAGACCCGCAGCCTCGACCCCGAAAAGACTGTCTGGGAGGAGATCACTGGCGGCGCCGAGACGCTCACGCTGGGTTCCCGCACGATGAACTCGCGCGGCTACGTCTCTTCGTTCAACTTCATGGGCACCGATCAGCAGAAGAAGGTCGGTACGCTCTCCGGTGGTGAACGCAACCGCGTCCACCTGGCCAAGACTCTGACCGAGGGAGCCAACGTGCTCCTGCTCGATGAGCCCACCAACGACCTGGATGTCAACACCCTGCGCGCCCTCGAGGATGCCCTGGAGGATTTTGCCGGCTGTGCCATTGTCGTCAGCCATGACCGCTGGTTCCTTGACCGCATCGCCACCCACATCCTGGCCTTCGAGGGCGACAGCCAGGCCCGCCTCTTCCTCGGCAACTGGACCGATTACGAGGCCCACTTGCTCGAAACCTACGGCAAGGACATTACCCCCCATCGCGTCAAATACCGCACCCTCAAAAGATAAAAAATATTTTCACCACGAAGGATACGGAGAAACACAAAGGAAGAGCGCACGAAGGTAAAACTATTATTATTCTTTTACATTGTGTTCTCTTCCTTTGTGATCCATAGTGTCCTTTGTGTTAGATTCTTTCGCTTTCTTAACCATGCAGGAATATTCAAAGCGCTTGGGGAAAATATCGCCGGAACAGTTCCAGGCCGCCCTCCACCGGCTGGACCTGGGTGATTTTGTCCGGGCAGAGCCGGTCTCGTTTGGGCTTTTCGGGCAAAATGTGTTCGTCACCAGCACGCAAGGCGAATTCGTGCTGCGAGGCGTGCCGCATTATCCCTGGCAGTTCCCCACCGAACGGTTTTTCGCTGATAAACTTCACGAGCGGACCCGGGTGCCCGTTCCCCATCCTTACCTACTGGAAGCCTCCACCGACATTTTCGGCTGGAGCTTTGTCATCATGCCCAGGCTGGTGGGGCTGCAGTTACAGGACAAAACCATACGCTCGCAATTTTCCCTGGCGGACCGGCTGGAGGTCGCCCGCACCCTCGCCCGCACCCTGATGGAAGCCCAAAAACTGACCTGGGAATATGCCGGTTCGTACGATCTGGAGACTGAACAGGTCAAGCCTTTCGAATGCTCCTACCGGGAATGGGTTCTGAAGAATATCCATGAGAAAATGACGGCTTCGCAAAGCTACAATGACCATACCACTGCCTCTGATTTGCACTGGATCCAAAGCGTGATCGCGGCTGCCTCACCGGTCCTCCACCTGCCCTACCAGCCCTGTGCAGTCCTGGCCGATTATGGAGAGCACAACTCGGTCGTCTTGCAGACTCTGGCCGGCTGGCAGGTCAGCGGCGTATTCGACCTGATGACCGCCCACATGGGCGATGGTCAGGCTGACCTGTCAATCCAGGTGACCGCCTACCTGCGGGAAAATGAGGCCCTGGCCGACACATATGTCAATGAGTACCTTCGCTTGAAACCGATACAACCCGGCTTTGTCCAACACCAGCAGCTTTACATGCTCGACCTTACTCTCGGCTTCTGGCGTTATTGGCAACGGCATGAGGGCGGCATCCCCGGCGAACCGAAAACTCTCACCTTCGAACAATATGCCCGCCCCTCGGTGGACTATTGGCAAAAATTCTCCCAATGAAATGATACATGATTGTAGGCGACCCAATCGGTCGCCTCTACACTTTTATTATTGGTTCACCGCTACCAATCGTAGAGCGAGAGTTTATCTCGCTCTACAGACTACAGTCCCAAATCACGACAATCATAAAGTAGAGGTATAAGGTTTTTCCTTTGTGTTCCGTCGTATCCGCCTGCCCCGCGTGTCCCGCGTACTTGGCGGGGCGCACTTCAGCGGGGTCGTGGGGAATCGTCCTCACTCCTCCACGACCGCCGCCTTGACCGACAGCACCGGCGGCAGAAAATCCGCCAGCAACTCCCATTTGTCTCCCGCATCCCGGCTGAAGAAGATCTGGCCGGTATTGGTGCCCGCATACAGGCCTGCCTCGTCCAGTGTGTCGGTTGCCAGCGCGTCCCGCAGGACCACCAGGCGGGCGTTCCCCGGCAAGCCATCCGTCTGTTGGGTCCACGTCTCACCCGCATCCTTGCTTTGCCACACTGCGAACTGCCCCCCCACGCTCATATGGTACTCATCGCTCTCTTCCGGGATGACATAAACCGTCTTTGGGTCATGCGGGTGCACCGCCACGGGGAAACCGAAGCGGGTCGGCAGGCGGCCCTCGCCGATATCGATCCAGTCTTCCCCGCCGTTGTCACTGCGGTACATGCCACAGTGGTTCTGCTGGTAAAGCACTTCCGGCTGGTTGGGATGCATGGTGATCTTATGTACGCACTGTCCGTATTCGGGGTACGGGTTCGGCATGAAGTCGGCCCGCACATTCTTATTGTGCGGTGACCCAGGTCTTCCCGCCGTCGTCGGTGCGGTAGCAGCCGCCGGTGGAGATGGCTACGTACATGCGATCCAGGTCTGTCGGGTCCGGCAGGATCGTGTGCAGGCACAATCCGCCCGCCCCCGGGTACCAGGTAGCCCGGTGCGGGTGGTCGTACAAGCTGTCATTCATCGTCCAGGTCTCGCCCCGGTCGTGCGAGACGAACAATGTGGATGGCTCGGCTCCCGCGTAAAGCACGCCTGGCTCGTTCTCGCGCCCGGGGGTGATATTCCACACCTTTATCAGCGTCTCCGGTTTCTCCTTAATCTTTCCCTCCCCGCTGGCAGCACTTTCCGCCTCGTCGGGGGTGCCTGGCGGCCGCCCGGATTTGGACGGGCGCGTGATGGCCGGCACCTGTCGTGCCTGCGTCCAGGTCTTGCCCATGTCATCCGAATATTGCGTGGTGGGGCCGTAGACGAAATGGCTCACCGCCGCGTGCAGCCGCCCATCCCGTGGGTCACGCTGCATAAACATCATCCTCCAGCTTTTAAAGAGGATATCGCTGTTCGTCCATTTTTTGCGGGCAGTATTGCTGCTGAAGATGAAACCACCCTTGGTCGTTCCGACCAGAACGATAACTTTCTTGCTCATACTCGCCTCCGTTTCTACCGCTAAGGTTGTTTTTCAGTACGATAAAGTTTCGTGATTCTACTCCTTTTATTCGGACTAATTATAGTACATTTGTACTAAATATATTAAGGCAAAGGAAAAGAACCCTTTTAGTGAACCTATTAATTTATTCCTTTTCCATTTTTCCTTCGTGTGCTCTTCCTTGGTGAACCTTTGAACCCTTCGTGGTAAAAAGTCCTTTCTTTTCTCCTACAGTCAAGAAACTTGCATCCAGCCCGTTGAGCTGCGCCTGCCGCACCTGCTCCTGCCACGACCCGGCCTTCGGCGCGGCCACATTGTACTCATATTCCAGGTTGATCCCGCCGACGCCCGGGTCATCCGCATACTGCGTGGCGGGGCCGTAGATGAAATGGCAGGCGGCCATAGCGTGGGTCGCGCTGTATAAACATCACGCGCCAGCCTATGAAGAGGATGTCGCTGCTTTGCCATTTCTTGCCGGCGGGAGTGCTGCTGAAAAAGAGACCTTAAAAATCCCCCATTCAATCCATCAGGAGGGTGATCCTAAATATCAGAGACGGGTTTCCGTAGCCCCAGGATCAATTCACCTCTCAAGATATACCGGACAGCCTCGAGCTGATAGCCTCGTAGTTGTACGAATTCTGCGTTTAATTCCCGGAACGTATAGTGGGTGATGTGTTCATCCGCGTAGGATTGTGGCAGGATCATTTTGTAAAACCATTCGATCACTACCCATTGCCATTTGGCATAATCCGGTGTGCCAAGGATCAGGAAACCGCCGGGCTGAAGCACCCGGTCTAATTCGCCCAGGACGTTTGCCCTTGGCACATGTTCGATCACCTGGGAACAAATGATACAGGGAAAGGATTCGTTTGAAAAAGGCAGGTTAAATATTGAACCCTGGGTGGTAGGGCATTTGTATGTCCGGGCGAAGCGAAGTTTTCGCATCAAAATATCCAGCCCGATACTCTGGGGGGGTAACTTTTCCATGATACGGCTGGACCCGCATCCCACATCCAGGCATTTGCCTTTGTTGCTCAATAATCCCGTAATATGCTTGTATCTTTGACGCTGCCAGTAGCGTTGCGGGGGCATGAGTGCATCATAAGCACGCGCATCGTAATCGGCGCTGGCAATCGAGTTGCGTAAACGCCACAAGCGGGCAAAGGTCCTCAGGTACGCCATCCCAAACCTGAACACGCGCCTGTAAGCCGGGTCGGGCTTGCGGGAGTGGTACGTAAACGGGATCTCGCAGATTTGATACCCTTCCAACAAGGCTTTGACGAGTATTTCCTGCAGGATATCGTAATCTTTGCTGAGGGCCACCAGGTTCTTGACGACACTGGTTTTATAAAGTCGGAATCCGCTGGACATATCTTTGACGCGCAGGTCCAGCCCTCGGCTGAAAACAATATTTAACATTTTACTGAAGAGCCGGCGAAGGAGGGGCATTTTTGCCTGTCCGCCGGTGATATAGCGGGAGCCGATGACTATATCCGCCTGGTTCCGAGCCTGCCAGAGGGAGCAGATGAAATTGGCAGGATGGGTATGATCTGCATCCATGACAATAATATATTCTCCGGCCGCATGGTAGATTCCTGTTAGGAGAAAAACTCCATATTCATTACTTAATGCAGAGAGGAGTACTGCCTGATTGTCCGCCGCCGCCCGGCGGGTAGGATCGTCAGCTTGATGGTCCACCACTAGGATTTCATAATGTATTGATAGGGGCATCAAAGCCGTGCGAATTTGAGGGATTAACTCCGTCAGGCTGTCGGCTTCTTTATTCGCAAGGATGATCACTGAAAGATCAGGATGCATTTCAGTCATGGCCATTCGACGGAGTTTTCCAGGATTAAACCTTGTATGTGTTGATAGTTGCACCGATATGGATGTTCAACTGATTTTTTCAGTTTTAGGATCCAGGGGAGGTGTGGCTGAAAAAAGGTACCAATTCAAACCAAATATGACCCACCAGAATAAAGAGATCCAAAAATAGTAAACGTCATTTGAGTTTTGAAATCGCTGGATATATAGGACCAGGAGTGAAATCCCAATGACAATTCCCATCGCAGTATTAAATGTTTTCTTCTTTGAGCGGGCCATCCAACTGAAAACCTGGGCGATGGGAATTAAGAGAATTACCTGGTCGAAGCTCCAGCCAAAAAAAGTGGTCGGGACAGTGATAAGCGTGAGCAGGGCTACTGCCATCTCCATTTTTATGGTCGCCTGGTATCTTATCAATATGAACGGCAGCGGTAAAAGCAGGATGATCATGTAACGCACAACATCAGTCAAGCCCAAATAACTTAAAAACCCTCCGATCGTTGGAGTCTGCCAATGGACAGGGGAAATTGCCATTTCTCCAATGAGGTCAGAAACCCACTGGGGTCGAAATATAAAAACCACCACCAGGCAAATTATCCCCACGCTGATCAACCCGATCCATCCCTTGAATTGACGCCGTTGAGCCATGTAGACCAGCAGGTAGATCAGGGGTAAAACCACTATATGCGGCTTGATCAGGGTCAGGATCAAAACCGCTCCGGCCCAGAACCAGCGCTCTTTTCTAATTAACACAATGGAAGCGATCAATCCAGTAAATACAAGAAAGGTGACCTGGCCTATTAAAATCCCTGCCCACAGTTGGGGAAGGCTTAAAGCAAAAAACAGGAATATTGCCGCAATCCTCTTATTGCCTGCTGGAAGATAAACCCTCGCCACCATCAGGATCCCGGCTAGAACAAGGATCAGGTTCACTATGAGCCAAATGGATTTTGCAACAGGGAAGGATAACCAGGCGAGCGGCAAAAGAAATACAAACAGGAAAGGTGGGTTCCACGCCATGAGCGTGTCTTCTGAAATTATATGAGTTTGGGCGGTTTCCACTGCCTGGATTAATCCGGGGTCGTAGGGATTAAGTCCTTTGTGTAATAAATAGGTGGCTGACCAGTATGCTCTAAAATCCTCCGAGCCAAAACTCGTGGTGATCAAAATATTCCACAGCAATACAAAGCAAACCAGGCTCAGAAAGATAAGCAGAAAGAGGGGCAGCCTGGCTGGAAAGTTTTTTCGTTTAGTTTTCAAGGGTGGTTCCCAAAAAGAGAAGGGTAGAGGAATATCGCCTCTTTGAAGGCTTTCCAGACAACATGATGAACCTTCTTAATTGGAGTGACACAGATAATTATAATCTACGTTCTTTTTTCGATTTATGGATTTATCCCCTACCTCTGAATGAAGACCTATCCGGGTTCTCTTTGCCTCCCAAATCCATCCTTTTGATTGGTTATTTCCTTCTTTTCCTGGTCCGTCAAAAACGCTGTATCCAACCCATTCATCTGGGCTTGCCGGACCTGTTCCGGCCTCAACCCTGCCTTCGGAGCGGCCGCGTCGTATTCATAATGCAGGTCGATCCCGCTGATGCCCGGGTCGTCCGTGTTGATCGTTGCCAGCAGACCTTTTTCCAGGAATCGCCTCAGCGGGTGGCTGGGGTAATCCGCCACGCAGCTCGTCTGTACGTTGCTGGTGAGACAGGACTCCACCCCGATGCGGTGTTCGAGCATGAAATCCAGCAACGACGGGTCTTCGACGGCCGAGAGGGCGTGGCCGATGCGTTCGGCTCCCAGGCCGCGCAGCGCCTCCCAAATTGATTCCGGCCCGGCGATTTCCCCCGCGTGGACGGTGGCGTGCCAGCCGGCTTGCCGCGCCCGCCGGAAATGCTCCCGGAACCATTCGGCCGGGAAATGGGCCTCGTCGCCTGCCAGGTCGAGGGCAATGATGTGGTCC
Source organism: uncultured Chloroflexia bacterium (assembly GCA_963831885.1). Classification (GTDB taxonomy): domain Bacteria; phylum Chloroflexota; class Anaerolineae; order Anaerolineales; family Villigracilaceae; genus UBA877. The sequence continues at coordinate 1,340,477 of CAWHSJ010000012.1, forward strand.
TTTTGCGTCAGCAGCGCCGCCAGTTCCTTGAAGGCGATCTCAACGCCGTAGGTACGGCTGAGGATCCCGATCAAGCCTGCCTTTACCCCAAAATCCCGCTGACCGGCTTCCACCCCTTCCACCACCGCCTCCACCACCCCGGCCGGGTCGAGCCGGTGTGGCTCGGCCATGAACCAGGGGCTGAAGCGCAGCTCGATATAATCGAGACCTTCGTTTTTGGCGTCTTCCACGTTCTCGTAGGCGATTCGGCGGACGGCCTCGTAGTCCACCATCACCCCCACCTGCCATTCAAAGCGGGCAATGAAGGCCATCACGCCGGGAGTCGGCCCGGATACCTGCACATAAGGTCGCAGGCCTTCCAGGTCCCGGGCCGGTAGGGGCAGGTTGTGTTTAATCCCAGCTCCAGGATGGTGCCCAGCCGGACGCCGCCATCCAGGTGGCGGTGGAGTTCGACGAGAGGGAGGGAAGAGTCAATCATTGGAGGTTTCTGAGGGTATCTGAGGTGCTTGAGGTGCCAAAGGCACCAGGTGAATGAATAGTATCAGCGCCAGATGAGTGGGAAAAAGAAGTAATTCTGAGTGATGAAGGCGTCCACGCCGGTGTGCAGGCCCTGGAGAAAGACCTCCACCGGGTCGGCGGAGGCCAGGTCCGGTTCTTGATTGTAATAGAGGTCGAATAAATTGGTGGAGCACATCAGCGGCTTATAGAAATGGACATAATATGTGCCGGCAGGCAGGCCCCTGGCCCAGTAGTAACCAGATTCACCGGTATACAGCGAGCGGACCTCATTTTTCCCGGCATCTAATATGCTCACATTAAAATCCGGGAGCGGGGTGCCCGTGAGGGCATCCCGGACATGGCCGCTGATGGCTCCGCCCAGGTCGAGGGAAACGTTGGCCTCGGTATCCGCCGGTGCGGCAATCTCCAGCAGGTCAGCCGACTCCAGCGTGGAGCTCCCATCATAATACTCGTCCATATAATCGGCGACGGCTGAAGCATACGGGGAAAATTCCAGGTAGTAGCTGCCGGTGGCCAGTTCACTGGTGGTGAAATGTCCCTGGCTGTCGGTCATTTTCTCGGCCATGTACACCCCTTCGGAATTACGAGCGACCACCTCGACCCCCTGTAGCGGGGCACCGGTGGAGGCGGAGGTCACCTGGCCAGTAAACCGGCCGCCGGGAGACACGGTCACATGGAGGTCCGATACCACCTCCCCATAGGTTACCTCTATGGTGTCTGCCGATGCGCTGGTAATCTTGTGGTCGTAGAATTCAGGCGCATAGGGCAAATCATAGGGGTTGATATAAAGCTTATAGCTGCCGGGTTCCAAGCCGCCTATTTGAAATTTGCCTGTAGATCTATCAATATCGGTCCAATCAGCCAGACCACTGCCGTAGAAGGCTAAGCCGCCCCATACAGCTTCACCGGTGTCAGAAGCGATCACGCGGCCGGTGATGGCCCCGCCTTCGCGCAAGGATGCATCGATTCCGCTGGTGGTCTCCGGGGCGGTCACAGTGACAATATCTGCATCCTCCAGGGTTGGTTTGTCATTGTAATATTCTCCGAGATACATCGAATTATAAGAAGGCCAAAAAGCCACCCGGTATGTTCCGGAGGGAAGCTGGTGGATGGTATATTGACCATTCGCATCCGTTGGGGCGGAACGGACATAGTCCCACTCAACCTCCCCACAGAAAGTAGTGGGAACCATGGCAGCCACATCCACGAACGAAAGCGGCAGGCCATCTTCGCCGGTCACCTGCCCGCTGATGCGGCCGCCCAAAAGCAGAGAAGCATCGATGTGGTCTATGAGGGTATCGAGACCCACGGTCACCTGAGTGGCGCTATACCAGTCGGGCGTCCCCGGATAATACTCGGAGATATAGTCCGACTTCGAGGGAGTTTGGAATCGGACGATATAACTGCCGGCCAGGAGGCCGCTGAGAACATATTCTCCGGAAGCATTAGTTACTGCCCGGACCGTATACAGATCTATGTTTTTGGCTTCCGCGTGCACAGTGATCCCTTCGAGGGGAGAGCCATCCTCGGCGGAGGTTACCCGTCCCTGGATGCGGCTTCCCGGCTCAAGGGCGGCATCGATATTGGTGGTGACCTGTCCAATTGTCACGCTGACCGGATCGGCTTCGGCGAGAGTCCGCTTATTGTTGTAATAAGAAAGAGCATAATCGGGATGGGTGAATTGGAGATAATAAGTCCCGCTTTCCAATCCAGTCAAACGATATGCACCCGTGCTATCCGTGTAAATCCCAGAAAGACAATTGAAGAAGGTTGGATTTTTGCCCGCACACACCTGCGCGTCTTCAAGAGGCTGGCCGCTCACGGAGGCAGTGACCTTTCCGGTAATGATCCCGCCCTTCGATAAAGCTGAATCGACATGCCCGACAGTGGAATTAAGAGCCACCGTGATCCTGTCCGCCTCATACCAACTGGACTTGCCATCGTAATACGATTCCAGGTAGCCCGATTTCGAGAACAGCAAAGAATACTCACCCGGGTCCAGGCCTGCCAGTACATATTTCCCCAATGAATCGGTCAACCCGTAATTTTTTATAGAATCATAGCTGCCATTGATCCACTGGACGATATCCACATACACCCCCGCCAGCGTCAGGCCAGTCTCGGCATCGGTCACCACCCCTGAGATCATCCCCAAAGCATCCAGGCTGGCGTCGATATTGGGAGTGGTCTGTCCCAATATCACCGGCACAGGGTTGGCGGTTGCAAGGGTGGACTTGTTGTTATAGAAAATCCCGCTGTATTGATTGCTCACGAAGACCACGTAATACTGCCCTGCGGTCAATCGTGAAAAGGCGTAATCACCATTTATATCAGTCTTCGCTTGTGCGACCACACTCCCGGTGACATAAGATGGGCTGTCATAGGCATATACATCTATGCCCGCCAGGGGAGCGCCGCCCACAGAGGCCGTCACGTGACCGCTGATCCGGCCGCCCAGGGTCAGGGCGGCATCGATATCGGGGGTGGTCTGTGTGGCCGTAACGCCCACCGAATCGGTGTCCAGTAGACGGGAATGACCGTTATAGTAGGAGAGAAGATAGTCCGTCTTGTCGAATTTCACATAATAGTCCCCGCCAGGCAGGCCGCCGAGGGAATAGGCGCCGGAGGCGTCTGTTTGGTCCATCGCAACATAGGAGGGACAATCGTAGCAAACCTCGGGGGCGGTGCGGCTGTCGAAGGCATATACGTAGGCTCCCCCCAATGGCGCGCCGCCGTCGGCGTCGGTCACATGGCCGGTGATGGCGCCGCCCAGCGTCAGGGCAGCATCGATATCCCCGGTGGTCTGTCCCAGGGTCACGCGGATCAGATCCGCGCCGAGCCACTCGGTTTGGTTGTCGTAATAGATGGGCAGGTAATCACTGGCAGAAAACCGGACTTTATAGTTACCGGCCTCCAGGCCGGTGACCGTGTATTCGCCTCCCGAATTTGCATAAGCAAAAGCATCAGGGGAACAAAAGGTGGCAGGAGAGCAAGGCGTTCCAGATTCTTCGTATACCTCCACCAGAGCCTCGGCCAACGAGGCGCCGCCGGCCGCGGCGGTGACGAGGCCGGAAATCTTGCCGCCGACCTCCAGGGTCGCATCTATCCCGGAGGTCACCTCGCCGCTGGAAACCACGACCTCATCAGCCTGTCCGTTATCCGCTTGACTGTCGTACCATTCCGGCGAATAGAGACTGTTCTGGCCCGCGGTAAAACGGAAGTGCAACTTATAACTTCCTGCGGCCAGGCCGGTGAGGCTGTACTCGCCGCTCGTATCGGTGTACCCGATCGAGTCTATGTACCCATAATAATCAGAATAAACCTCTACCACCACGAATTGAATGGGAAAACCGGTATCGGCGGCGGTAACGGTTCCGGTGATCCCGCCGGAGGATTGAGCCATGACTTCCGAAGGAGCCACCTGGGGAACTGACTCAACAGTCAGCATATACTCTGCGAAACGGTTCACCTCACCGGGGATCACCATTGTCTCTGAATCTTCGGTCAAGGGCAGAGGCACACCGAGGAAATCCACCACGCGCAGGGTGTAGGCCTTTTCCTGAAGGGGTGGGAAGGAAAACCGGCCTCCCTCCAGGATGGGGATCTCACCTGCAAGAGCCCTATCGGCATGGAGCGCCTGTACGGCCGCACCAGCGGGGGCATGGTCTACCCTGCCAAAGATCCGAATCATGTCGATATTCTGGGATTGGATTGGGGCTGGATTTCCCAGCCCGGTCGAGGCGTTCACGGATCCACCGCACAGCCCCAGGATGAGGCTGGTGTATAGTATGAAGGCAATAATGGTATATGGGCAGTTCTTCTTTGAATGGATCATTTTCTCCTCCCTTTTGGGGACCTTGGGTAGTGGTGAATTGAAGCATCCAAAGGACTATACGAGTATAGCAAAATCCGAGACCGGGTTCAATGGGGTGTTTGATGGAATGAGGTTTTGGAGAGCCTCTTTGTTGCAATGGAACCAGAGGGCAAAAAGCTTAGGTGGTGTGAGAAAGGGCCCAGAATCCCAAACGGCCCGGGCAATGACCGGGTCGTCTGGGAGGAGAGATGGAGATGTTTCGCTGACAATTCCCATGATAGCCTCCGTCCATGAACGCACGATGAAATTCACTTCGTTTGACAATGTGCACGTTGGTACGTTTGAGCGTATAACATGTAGCACCTGCTCACGGGAGTTTTCTTCCTCCCCAAATCGCCCAAAAAACGGGCGATTTGGGGAGGTCGGCGAAGCCGGGTAGGGCTTCCTGGCGTGCTTATGACTCATTTTGCCAGGCTTTTCTATCAATAACCATTCGATCCATATCATTGGTGTTCCATTTATTGCTTTGTGTGAGTAGCTCGACAAGGTTGGATTACGCTTTTTATCCTTTCTGCGAGTCTTTTTTATTGATCTTTCTTTCCTTTTTGTTGCTCTTCTTTTGCTTCTTTGTGTTCGCCTGCCCCGCCTGTCCCGCGTTCTCCAGCGGGGCGCACTTCAGCGGGGTCGTGGTGATCTCTTTTCTTCGCTGGCTGAAATGGTACATTGTCAAGCTAGATACATCGTGTAAACAATATTTTGCAATATAATCATGTATCATTCCGAATATTCCCGCGGCCATTTGCGTATATTAATGGGAACCTATCCCCCCGGAGGCATAATGCCCAACAATTCCTTGATCGAAACCCGTAACCTCTCCAAATCCTATGGCGATAAAGTCGCCGTCCAGAACGTCACTTTTGACGTATTCGGCGGCGAGGTCTTCGGCTTCCTCGGTCCCAACGGGGCCGGCAAGACCACCACCATCAAGATGATCGTCGGGCTGCTCATGCCCACCTCCGGCACGGTGACGGTGGCGGGCTACGATGTCCGCACCCAGGCCTTGCAGGCCAAGTCCATCAGCGGTTACGTCCCCGATACGCCCAACCTCTATGCCAAGCTGACCGGGCGCGAACTCCTGCGCTTCGTGGCCGACCTGTACAACCTGGACCGCAAGATGGCGGCCCAGCGGGCGGAGGAACTGCTGCGCCTGCTCGACCTCACCAATGCCGCCGACGATACGGTCAATTCTTACAGCCATGGTATGCAGCAAAAAGCCTCCTTGGCGGCTGCCCTCATGCACGATCCAAAAGTGCTGGTGCTCGACGAACCCACTGTCGGTCTCGACCCCAAGTCTGCCCGTCTCATCAAGGACCTCCTGCGCCAGTTGGCCGACCGGGGCGCGGCGGTTTTCCTCTCCACCCACATCCTCGAGATTGCCGAGCGCATGTGCGACCGCATCGGCATCATCAACAAGGGTCAGTTGGTCGCCGTCGGCACCATGGACGAGCTGCGCTCGCTCGGCAAAGCCGGCGAGACCAGCCTGGAAGATATCTTCCTCGGCCTCACCGGTGGCGCTGAAGAAGCCGAAATTGCCGAGATCCTGAAATGACCGCCCTGGCTGCCTCCCCTACCGAACAAATCTGGCCGGCAGTCTGGAAGCTGGTCCGCCTGCGCCTCCAGATCACCTGGAACAGCTTCAAGCACGCCAAGACCGGCCGGAAGATACTCACCGTCATCGGCTACCTGCTCCTGCTGGCCTTTGGGGCGGGCATCTTAATCGGCAGCTGGTTCCTGCTGAAATTCCTGCGCTCGCCCGACCTCCTGAAATATACCGGCATCGACCCGGCTCCCTTCCTCCAGGCCACGCCGGTGCTCATCTTTACTCTGCTCTTCTTCAGTATCCTCCTCACCAGTTTCGGTGTCCTCCTGCAGGCGCTCTATCTCTCCGGTGACATGGATTTCCTGCTCACCTCGCCGGTGCCTCTGCGGTCCGTCTTCGTGGCCAAGCTGCTGCAAGCCGTCCTGCCCAACTTCAGCCTGCTGGCCCTCTTCGGCCTGCCGGTGTTGTACGGGCTGGGGATTGCCCAGCATTACAATATCCTTTATTATCCCCTCGTCGTGGTCGTCATGGTGGCGCTCACCCTGGCTGCTTCCGGCATCTCGGCTCTGCTGGTAATGATGGTGGTGCGGGTGATGCCTCCCCGCCGCGCCGCCGAGATCCTCGGCTTCATCGGTGGCACCATCGGTCTGCTCTGCGGCCAGGCCGGCAACCTCTTCAATTCCTTCGGTCGGAATACCGATATCTCCGGCAACCAGGTGGCCGGCATGGTCACCACGCTGACGCGTTTCAATTCTCTCTGGCTGCCATTTGCCTGGCCCGGTCGGGGTCTCATCGACCTGGGGGAGGGCCGCTGGCTTTCGGCCATCCTCCTGCTGGTGGTCTCCCTCGGACTCTGTGCGCTCGTCTTTGGCATGGCCCTGGTCACGGCCGAACGCTGGTATTACACCGGCTGGGCCGGCATGCAGGTGGTCACCCGCAAAAAGAAGACCCCGCGGGCGCTTCGCCAGGAGGCCGGCGTGGCCTCGGGAACTGCGGCTGTTTCCGCAAGGACTTCCACTCCCTTGCTGCAACGCCTGCTCCCCGCCCCCGTGTGGGCCGTCGTCAATAAGGATTACCTGGTCTACCGGCGGGACATGCGTAACCTTTCCCAATTGATTTCCCCGCTTATTCTGGGCGTGATCTACAGCCTCATTATTTTCCGCACCGGCGGCCGCGTCCCGGCCGGGCAGGGCCAGGCTCCCACGCTCTTCATGCAATCCATGCAGGTCCTGCTGAGCTACAGCAGCGTAGGCATGTCTGTATTCGTTGGCTGGATGCTGCTCAACCGCCTCTCCGGCATGGCTTTTTCAGCCGAGGGCAAGAATTTCTGGCTGCTGAAAGCCTCTCCCCTTCGCACGGTCCACCTGCTCTTGGCCAAGTTCCTGGTGGCTTATATCCCCACCCTTTTGCTGGGGCTGTTCTTCCTGGTGGGCATCGCCCTCGTCCAGAAAATGGCGCTGGGTTCACTCCTGTATAGCCTGCTGGCCCTGGTCATGTGCCTGGCCGGTATGAACGGCATCCTGCTGGGCTTCGGCGCGGCCGGGGCCAAGTTCGACTGGGATGATCCCCGCAAGATGAACGCCGGCACCATGGGTTGTGTCGGCCAGGTCATCACCATGATCTTCGTGCCGCTGTCCTTTGGCATTTTCATCGGCCCGGTCGCCCTGTTCTTGTTCTTCCACTGGCCGTTGGTTTACGCTTACCTGGTCGGCGGCATCGTCGGCGTCCTGGTCAACGCCGTGGCCACCATCTTGCCGCCCTATCTGGCCATGAAAAAAGTCGAGCATCTCGGCGAGAATTAAAAACAAAGTGACAGTCACCATAAAGGTGGCTGTCAATTTTTAAGGTCCCATTTGGAACTATTTCATACTTTCAGCTATCGTAACCAGGTCAGCCTTGGTGAGCGGAGTGATGCCAAGGTACTGGAGTTCGAAAGCCATGCCATTGGCTTGCCAGCGCAGGATCTGGTCGCCGGAGATGATTGGATCCTCAGTCCAGACCCAACCGAAATCAGTCTTGGCCCAAAAGCCCTCCACGTATTGGCCGGTGCCGTTGCCAATCTGCACCGTCTCGATGGTGGCGTTTTTACCGACAGTCATTCCGCTCTTGGCCGGCTCGACCCCGAAGTATTCCCCTGTGACGAATCCACATAGGCTGCAACCGTTCGGGTCGGTTGCAGGCTGCTCGCTCAACATCAACCCGTTCGGGCCTGCCAACTGCAACGACATTTGGGTATCGTTGTATAAAACCCGTACGATCTTCTTGTCCTGCTGGTAAGCCGCCCCCAGGAAAGATAACGCTGACGGCAGCCGTGATGGCTCTGCTACCGGAAAACCGGCCTGTTGCGCAGCCTGGGCCAGGCTGAGATTATAGAGGTTGCCTTGATACCAGATTATTCCTCCGGGGGTGGCCGTGGGGGGTAACGGGGTGGACCTGGCAGAAATGGGATTGATCGTCAGGTTTTCCGCCAGTTCGATGAATGCGTTCTTGTCCACTAGTGCTGCAGGTCCCCATCCTTCCATGCTGATAAAGACATCCTGTTTGATCCAATGCAGAGTTTGAGACCCTGCATTCGGATCCCAGAAATAATCAGGCTCTCCCAACTTGCCAGACCAGCTGCCTCGGACGTATTCTCCGGTGATGTCACCAATTTGGACAGGCTCTACAATGGCGCTGGCTCCAATCTTCCAGGGTGTGGCAGATTTTTCCGTCCAGGGTTCTTCAACAAGCATCACACCTGCTCTGGTATCGCCGATATCGTACAGGACTGCCACCTGGTCCGGTCCGCCGGTCGCTCCGGCGAAATACATGCCTGCAGGAATGGTGCCCAATTCCCACACTGTAAATCTCACTTTGTCTCTGATCTGCTGCGTGGAACAGGTCGGGTTGTTGAAATCACCGCACTCGGCAAAAACTGTCCGAGGGGTTGGTGTAGGAGGAATGACACTGGGAGTCAGGTCAACCCAAACCAGCGGCTCCGGCGTGGGGACGGGCATGAAATCGCTGGTGGACCGGCTAAAAAAGTGAATGAGATTCTGGGCCAGGGCGCGTCCCTGCGGGGTGAAAGCCAGCAGGGCCGCCACGAGCGCAAGCGTGACTCCGGTCACGGTAAAAGCCCGCCGGCGGGCGATCCCCGCCGGGGTCCAGGCAGCCTTTTTCATCCGGCGGTAAAAACGGTTGCCGGGTGTTACCTGCATCTTGTCAAACAGGTCTTGAAACTGATTTTCATCAGGTGCGGTTTTCATTATTCTTTCTCCTCATCATTTTCCTGCGGCCATTGCTGGCGCAGGCGTTCGAGTGTTCGATGGATGGTCGCCGAGACGGAGTTTTCGGGCATCTCCAGGTAGGCCGCGATCTGGTTGACCTGCCAGCCGAGCAGGTAGCGCAGCACCAGGATCTCTCTCGGCTCGTCGGGCAGCCTCCGCAGGAGAGACCACAGCATTTGCTGGTCTTCCCCTGCCAGGGCCAGTTCTTCGGGCAGGGGCCCGCCGGTGGGCAGCTCATCCGGGATGTCGCCGGCGATCACCGGTCGCGCCTTGCGGCGGCGGTAATCGTCGATGACCAGCCGGCGGGCGATCTTGATCAGCCACCCCAGCGAAGCCGCCTCATCCCCCTGGAAAGTGCGGCGGGCCCGCCAGGCATGGATGAAGGCTTCGGCCGTCAGGTCTTCCACGTCTTCCTGCGGGCCGCCGGTGAATCCATACAGATACCGGAATAGCGACAGATGGGTCCGCTCGTAGAAGGCGCTGAAGCTGGCCGGGGCGCTCAAGGGCGCCGGTTGGTCCACAGGTTTAAAAAACCCGAGAATACTTTTGGTCCGATTGTGCAATTACTCCTCCTGTGCTGCATGAAGATAACATGCGCATGTTCCACTATGATAAACGCAAACGGATAATAAATCTGACATAATCCCACGGATTGATGGAAGAAATCGTATAATGGAGGTCGATATGTCCAGGAAACCGCTCTTCCTGCTGCTCACCATTCTTCTTGCGGCTTGCGCTCCCACGTCCACCCCTGCCCCCACTCCCGCAGTGGACCAGCTCGACCGGGAGGAACAGGCCGTCTATGCCGCCCTGTTGAAGCAGCTCTACTCTGCGCCAGCCTTCGTCATCATGGAGAATACTTCCACCGGGCCAACTGGCGGTGTCGACAATACCACCCAGACCCTCGATTATGTTCTGCAGAACCTTCACGATGTGGCCCAGGCTACGGTGGATAGCTTCCGCTCCCGCAATGAGGCTGCCCACCCCTTTTCCCCCGATCTGGACCTGGGCGTTCCCTATTCCCTCTTGAGCCAGGATCAACGCAACCAGATCTTCGGCCAAAATCAAAGTGGTTGGGAGGTCTTTTATGCCAATTACCCCAACTCGCCTGGCATCACTACCCTTTCTCGCGCTGGTTTCAATGCCGCTTTCGATCAAGCTTTGGTGTATGTAGGCACTCAAAGCAACTGGTTGGCCGGCGCGGGTTATTACATCTTGATGAAGAAAGTGAATGGAGTCTGGATGATCGACCAGAGAGTCATGACCTGGATTTCCTGAAAACTCGTTATGTCGCGATTTAAATCCCCCTTTTTCTGGTTTATCCTGGCTTTATTGACCACCGCCGCGTTGACGGCTATCGGGCCGCAGGAAAAAAGCCTCGGCAATAACATTCGCATCGTCTATTTGCATGGAGCCTGGGTGCTGACGGCCGAGGCCGCCCTGGGACTCTCGGCTGCCGCCGGCTTGTTCGGAATCCTGGCCCGCCGTGAGAACCTGCATCGCTGGTCCGCCGCGCTGGGCTACACCGGCCTCTTTTTCTGGGTGACATACCTGCCGCTTTCCTTGTGGGCCATGCAGGCCAACTGGAATGGATTGTTCCTCGCCGAACCGCGTTTTCGTGTCGCCGTCATTTTTTCCGTGACCGGCATCCTGCTGCAGATCGGCCTTTTGTTGGTGGCTCACCCGCTGTTTACCTCGCTCTTCAATGTGCTCTTCTTCGCCGCCTTGCGGATCGGGCTTTCGCGGGCCGATTATGTCATGCACCCGCCCCCCTCCCCCATCTTCGGTTCGGGCATACTTTCGCTTGAATTATTTTTTGTCGTGATTATTTTCCTGACCATGACTGCCGCCTGGTTCATGACTCTCTGGTGGCTGAAAAAACAAGGCTGACGTGCGGATTCCCCTGCGCTTCCAATTGATCCTCTTCACCGCCGCCCGGACCATTTTCAATACCCTCCACCGGATGGTCTACCCCTTCCTGGCTATCTTTGCCCGCAGCCTGGGGGTGGACCTGGCCACGTTTTCCCTTGCCCTGACCGCCCGCAGTGTGGTGGGGACCTTCGGCCCGTTCGCCGCCGCGGTGGCCGACCGGCGGGGGCGGCGTTTCGGCATGCTCCTTGGGACCGCCCTGTTTACGCTTGGTGCAGCTGTGGTGGTCTTTTGGCCGACCTTCCCGGGTCTCACCATCTCCCTCATCCTGGCGACGCTCGGTAAATACATCTTCGACCCGGGTATGCAGGCCTACCTGAGCGACCGCGTCCCCTACGAACGGCGCGGCCGGACCATCGCCATCACCGAATTTGGCTGGTCGCTGGCCTTCATTGCCGGCGTCCCCTTGATGGGCTTCCTGATCTCCCGCAATGGCTGGATGGCGCCTTTTCCGTTGTTGACCTTGCTGGGTGCCCTGATCGTTGCGGGGCTATTCTGGATGGTGCCAAAGGATGCTCGCCCGGTCAATGGCAACACCTCGCGGGATAATTTCCGCCTCGTATTGACCTCCGTACCTGCTCTTACGGGTCTCGCCATCGGGCTTTTTGCCAGCGCCGCCAACGAACAGGTCAATCTCATTTTTGGGGTCTGGCTGGAGGATTCCTTCGGCCTGCAGATTGCCGCATTGGGGGCAGCTTCCGCCATCATCGGCTTCTCTGAGTTGAGCGCCGAGGGTCTCGTGGCTGTTTTCGTGGACCGGCTCGGTAAATCCCGGGCGGTGGCGCTCGGCTTGATGATCAACTCGCTGGCAGCCCTGGCGCTGCCTTATGTTGGCCGGACGGAGGCCGGAGCGCTGGTGGGCCTCTTCTTTTTCTATATTTCCTTCGAATTCACCCTGGTTAGTTCCATCCCCCTGATGACCGAGATCCTCCCTTCTGCCCGCGCCACGATGATGGCCTTCAATATCGCCGCCATCTCCATGGGACGCGCTATCGGCGCGTTCCTGGCTCCGCGGTTATACGGGATCAGTTTCCTGGCTGTTGCGGTGGGAGCCATTGTATTCAACATTTTCGCAATAGCTGCGGTCAGTCGGCTCGGAAAAGAGCATAAATGATTGGGGTCGTTGGAGTACGAAGGCCTGTCTATTTTGGAATGAATTGAGGAAGTGACTTATGCCGATCAAACCTTTTCTTCTCGAACGTTATTTTGGCCAATACGAATTCAAGGTCAAATACCTGCTTAGCTCCTCTGATTGTGAGAGTTTGTCGATGAGTGAGCTCTTACAAATGGCTGCCCCCGGCACTTTGAAATTATGGGATGGCTTGAGACTGGGCTACACCGAATCGCAGGGGCACCCGTTATTAAGGGCCGAGGTGGCCGGTCTTTATCGGCATATCCCGGCCGATCAGGTGCTCATCGCTGCCCCGGAGGAATTGATCTTCATCGCCATGCAGACCATGCTCGCGCCTGGAGATCATGTCGTGGCCGTTTCACCGGCTTACCAATCCCTCCATGAAATTGCCAGGTCCATCGGCTGCCGCCTGACGACCTGGGATTTCCAGCCCGTCGCCGGCCGCTGGACCCTGGACCTGGGCCGGTTGGAGCAGAGCCTTACCAGCCAAACGCGCCTGCTGGTGATCAACTTTCCCCATAATCCGACCGGATATACCCTCACGCTCCCTGAATTAAATTCCATTGTGGAACTGGCCCGCCGGAATGATCTCTATATTTTCTCGGATGAGATGTACCGCCTGTTGGAGTATGATCCTGCCGGGCGGTTGCCGCCTGTGTGTGATCTGTATGAAAAGGGGATTTCCCTGTCTGGCCTGTCGAAGGCCTTTTCCCTTCCCGGGTTACGCCTGGGCTGGCTGGCGACCCAACAGGCTGATCTCGTGGAGCGCTGGATCGCTTACCACGATTACACCACCATTTGTAACAGCGCCCCCGGTGAGATCCTGGGCATGATCGCCCTGCAGAACAAGGAAAAGATCGTTCTGCGTAATCTCGATATTATTCAGGCAAATATCGCCAGCGCTGGACGATTTTTTTCGGAGCATTCGGAATTCATTCAATTGGTTTCCCCCCATGGCTGGCTCGGTGGCCTTTCCGGAATGGACCGGTCCTGGCCCCGTGGAGCAATTTTGCCAGGGTGCTTTGGAAGCGCAGGGCGTCATGGTGGTGCCGGGGAATCTATTTGAATTTCCGGGGAATCATTTCAGGGTCGGCTTGGGTCGCAGGAATTTTCCGGATGCTTTGGAAGGCGTGGGCGAGTTTCTAAGGACGCTCTAAGCGATGGGCTATAATACCTTGGAAATCGCTTCCACGCCCCGGCTTCTGCCGGGAACTCCATCATCGAATTGAATATTATGACTTCAATGTGTCGAAAGTTGGCTTTTCTTGGTTTAGTCTTCAGCCTGCTGGTTTCAGCCTGCGGAGTGGGGCCGCAGAGTCCTCCCGCCCTCCCTCCTTCTCCCGCGGCTGCCTCCGCCCGGCCTCCGCTGAACGAGAAATTTGTTGCCGTCAGCGCTGGCAAATTTATGCTTAACGGCCAACCCTATTATTTTATCGGCGCCAATTTCTGGCAGGGCATGAACCTGGGGGTGGATGGCCCCGACGGCAATCGCGCCCTGCTGGCACAGGACCTCGACGGTTTACTGCAAATTGGCGTGACCAACCTGCGGGTAATGGCTTCTTCCGAAGGACCCGACACCGAACCTCATCGCATGGTGCCGGCATTGATGGAAGCACCCGGGAAATACAACCTGGGCGTCCTGGATGGTTTGGATTATCTGTTGGCGGAGATGGGCAAACGCGGCATGAAAGCCGTGATGGTGCTCAATAATTACTGGCAATGGTCCGGCGGCATGGGCCAATATGTCTCCTGGCACGAAAAGTCTCCCATTCCCTACCCCGGCGATTATCGTATCTTCATGAACTATGTGGCCAAATTCTATGCCTGCGAGGAATGCCAGGCCTGGTATCGCCAACATATCCAGACGATGGTTGACCATACCAATCCGTATACAGGCTTGAAATACCGGGACGATCCGGCCATCTTCTCGTGGGAATTGGCCAATGAACCCCGCAGGTATCCGCTCAGTTGGATTAACGATACCGCTGCGTTTATCAAAGCCCTCGATCCCAATCATATGGTCACCACCGGTTCGGAAGGCACGCCCCCTGGGGAGAGCCAGAATTTTATTGAAACCCATCAGGGTCCGGATATCGATTACTCGACCATACACATCTGGCCGCAGAACTGGGGCTGGTATGACCCTCAAAATCCCGCTTCTTATAAAACCGGGGAAAGCAAGGCCGCTGCAGTATTTTAAAAAACATGCGGTCGAATCCGTCACATTGAATAAACCCATGGTTCTTGAAGAGTTCGGCCTTGCCCGCGACTGGGACCCCGTTAAGGACATTTATAATCCCAACTCTCCTACCACCTACCGGGATCGTTTTTACTCCGCTATGTTTGCGGAAGTGGCCTCCGCCATTTCACTGGGTGAACCGGTCGGTGGCGCCAACTTTTGGGCCTGGGCTGGACCGGCTCGCCCGGGCTACCCCTGGATAGGCGACCCGCCTCACGAGACTCCCGGCTGGTATTCTGTCTATAATACCGATACAACCACTTTGGAAGTCATCTCGGAATATGCCGCCAGGATGGCCCAAATCGAAAAATAGGATTTTCAACTTCTCTGGCGGCAATCAATTATCATAACTTGGAGGCGGAACTCATGCTAAAAACAACCAGGACGATCAAATTCCTGACCTTGCTCACTTTGGCTCTGGCCTTTGGAATGGCCGGGTGCGGTGGAAATGTCAGCCTCTCCAACCGTCGTACCAACTTCAATCCCAACGGTTGCAAAGGATCTCCCGAAAATAAAGGCGGCAGCCCCTGACCGGACTGAACTTCCTCGCTACGAATCGCTCGATATTGCAGTGACGCTGGAGGCGAAATATACCAACCCTTATGATCTTCGCCAGGTCAGCTTCGATGGAGCCTTCACCGGTCCGGATGGCAGGACCATGAAAGTTCCCGGTTTTTGGGATGGCGAGGCTGTCTGGCATATCCGTTTCACTCCTTCCCAGGTGGGCGAATGGACCTATCAATTGACCGTGACCGATTCACGCGGGACCAGCCTTCCGAATGAAGGCAGGTTCAATGTAACCGCCTCGGACCTGCATGGCTGGCTGCAGGCCGGCAATTGGGTCAACCCTGCTTACAGCGGCCATTATCTGGTCTATCAGGACGGAACGCCTTTCTATGGGTTGGGCCATTGCGATGCATTGAACATTCTGGTGGGTGGTTTCTCTGCTGAGACGGGCGTTGGCTTGTTCGATCAGATGAAGCAAGCCGGGGAAAACTATGTGGTTTGGTGGCCGTTATATGCCAATTCACCCATCACCAGCACTTATGACGATTATACGCTTGCCAGCCTGAAGGTGATCGACGCGGTGGTGGCGGACGCTCAGAAGAAAGGTATCTTCCTGGTCTTCACCATTTGGGACCATCCCGATCTGCGTGACGATACCCATCCGGGCAGTTGGGGCACCGGCAACTGGACGAGGAATGGTTTCAACAAACTCGGCGACCTGCAGTCCTTCTTTACCTCGGCTGAGGCCTGGGCCTGGCAGGAAAATTTTTACCGCTACATGATCGCCCGCTGGGGCTACAGCCCGGCCATCGGCATGTGGCAGACCGTTTCCGAGATCAATGGGACCAATGCTTACGATCAGAGAGACCCGTGGCACACCAAGGTAAATAATTACTTTGTGAAAAACGATCCGTACCGCCATCCCACAACTGCCAGCCAGTCGGGCGGCGGCAATGACATCGCCTGGCCGGAAGGACATAAAGTCATGGATGCGCCGCAAGTGCACATCTATGATCCCCTTAATAACAATCCGGTTGGAGCCGCCAGCGTGCTGGCCCAATGGACCTCCACCATGTGGAACGAGGCCGACAAGCCCAATTGGGTGGGTGAGTTTGGCACGCCGGGCAATGCTCTTTATCCTGAAATGCTCCACAATTCCATCTGGGCAGCCCTGGCTTCCGGCGCTTCCATGACCCCGGCAAAATGGAACAGCGGCGGCGCCTGGGGAGAGATGACTCCGGAGCTGCTCGGAGAATTAACCCGCCTGGGACAATTTGTGGGGGATATCCCGCTGGCAAAGCTTAACCCATCGCCTTTGCAGCTCACGAGCACCGATCCTCAGGTGCGTGGCTGGGGAGTGGCCGGGATGGATGGCGGCCTTTTCTGGGTCCAGGATTTCTCACAGGAAGGAAAATCCATCGACGAGGTTCGCACCGGTCTGAAGATCCGTCAGGGTGTCCAGGTGGAGATTCAAGGCCTGGCCGGCGGGACCTATACCATTACACCGTACGACACCTGGCAGGGTGCTTTTCTGCCTGCCTTCGAGTCGCTCTGTTCGGACCGCCAGGCTTGCACGGTCGCCCTGCCTGATTTCAAAGCCGATATGGCTTTCAAGATCGAACGAAAATAACAAAGAATTGAGAGTAATTCTCCGGCCCTGTCGCCGCTTGTTTCGGTGACCGGCCTCATGGGAGAAGAATTAGGAATGGAAAAAGGTTCGTTGATCGGCCAGGGTCGCACCGCCGAGGTCTATGCCTGGGGGAGCGACCGTGTGCTCAAGTATTACCAGAGTTTTATGCCGGCCGCCGCGGTGGAACGGGAGTTCGCCGTCACTCGCCTGGCGCACGCCGCCGGTCTGCCTGTTCCAGCCGCGGATGAACTCATCCAGATCGAAGGCCGTTTTGGCATCGTCTTCGAGCGCGTGGAGGGGATATCGATGTTAAAGGTTCTTGAGAACCAGCCTTGGAAGATCATACCCATCTCGCGCCTGTTGGCAGAACTTCATGCCGGCATGCACACTTGTATCCTCCCGCCTGAGCCTTACACGCAGCGCCGCCAGATTGAACGAGGCATCGAGTTGACCGGAGCTTTATCTGCGCCGGAAAAGGCAGCCGCTCTCGGCGTCCTGGCCCGCTTGCCGGAGGGAGAGGTGGTCTGCCATGGGGATTTCCATCCTGATAATATCCTGGTCACCTCTCACGGCCCGGTGATCATCGACTGGATCACCGGCACGCGCGGCCATCCATTGGGCGATGTTGCCCGCACGATTATGATTTTTCAAACCGGCGGATTACCGCCTGGAATTCCTTTCCACATGCGGGTGCTCATTAACGCCTCCCGGGCTTTGCTGCTCGCCGTTTACCTGGACCGTTATTTACAGCTGCATCCGGCCACCCGCCGGCAAATCGATGAATGGCGGCTGCCAATCTTGGCCGCCCGCCTTTATGAGGTGGAGAGCTATCCCAGGGAGAGAAAAATTCTCTTAGATCGCATCAGGAACCTTGCGAAGGGTTTATAGCCTTTGAAAGTTCGGATGAAAGGTTGGATGAAAGGTCGGTTGGAGTTTACTCATGCCTGAGCTGCCCGAACTCGAAGTGATTCGTGAAGTGCTGACCCGCCAGGTGGTCGGACAGACCATCCAGGCGGTAAAGGTCCTCCCTCCCGGCGGCCTGATCGTCGTGCGGGATCTTACCCACACCGGCTTTGAATCCGCTCTCACGGGGCGAACCATCGCTGGGGTTGCCCGGCGGGGTAAATTTCTGCTTTTTACTTTCCGGCCGGGTCCGTCTTTACCTGGACAGTTCCTGGTGATCAATCCCAAGTTGAGCGGCCGCCTGCAGTTGGCCGCCCCACTCGACAAACGGCTGGGGAAAACCCACCTCCTCTTCACTTTCTCGGAGCAGCTGCAGTTGCGCTATGTCGATCAGAAACAAATGGGACAGGTGTATCTTACCCATACCTTGGAGTCTATCCCGGACTATGGCACCCTTGGACCCGAACCGTTCGACCTGCCCCTGGAGCAGTTCCGTGAGCGTTTGAAAAAACATCACGGCGAGATCAAGGGGATCCTCACCCGCGGCGATTTCGTCGCAGGGATTGGCAATGCCTATGCAGATGAGATCCTGTGGGCGGCCCGCTTGCACCCCTACCGCAAGCGCACCCAAATGACTGCCGAGGAGGTGGAGCGTCTTTACACCGCCATGCAGTATACGTTATCCGCTGCCATCGAAAAGGTCCGCCAGGGCATGCAGGAAAATATTCACCTGGAGCCGCGTGCTTTCATGTCCGTCCACATGAAGGCCGGCCAGCCCTGCCCGCGCTGCGGCGCCCGCATCTCCCTGGTGGGCGCCAACCAGCGTATCACCAACTTCTGCCGGACCTGCCAGCCGGGCGGCTTGATCAAAGGAATGGAATAAATGAAAACCTCCCCCCAGGAATTGGAAAAACGACTGGCTCAATTAAAGCAGGAAGTCCCCACCCGCGGCTTTGAGCGCCACCCTTCGTTGTTGGAGGACTGGACCGGCCTGCCTGCCGATCTTCAATCCCCTGCCGTCCGGGAATGTTGCTCCGGCAGGACCTTCCAGGCCATCATTGCTTTCCCGCCCCAGATCCACCGCGGCCGCCATTACGTCCCCAGGCAGGGTCTGCTGTTTACCTCCACGGAGGTGATCCATATTCTCGCCTCCATCTGGCCGGATGAGCCGCCTCAGATAACCCGCCTAAAAGGAAATGACATCCTGTACGTAAAGGTTTCTTTGTTATTGCTCTATGGCTTCCTGGAAATCGTCGGCCAGGACCAGGACTCCCTCGTTCGAATGAGCATGGAATTCAATACGGTCGCGTGGGACAAGCTCGCCTCGCCCTTGCGCCAGCTGCTTCAAACCACCAAGGTCCATCCTGCGTCACCGGAGGACAAACCCACTTATGCCCCCGCCATGCAATCTGCTTGTGAAAATTTGCCGCTGAAGTTTTCGAACGGTGTAGACATCCATGGGCTGCTGCCCGGGGAAGAATTGCAGGACCTGGTTTTTCAGCCGGGTGTAAAGGAACGCCTGCTGTTCTTGTTCCACCGTTCCATTTTAGCCAATACCCTCTTATTGCTGACCGGTAATTTCGTCACGGTGATCCAGGAGGAATTAAGGGTAGCCCAGGGTTGGATCCTCTCGTACATACCCCGCGGCAATATCGTTGGGATACAATGCCGGCCGTTCAGCCAGTGGAACGAGCTGGCCTTCCAATTGGAACGCCGCGGCCAATCTGTGCAGTACCAATTGCGCCTGGATAACGAAGCCTCCGAAGCCTGGCGGTTGGTATGGAGCCGCCATGGCGGTCAATGGCAGGTTATGCCTGCCGGCACGGATTAGTACCACTAACAAAACTCCCTTTACAGATGGCCTTGAGCGGAGGTGCGCCCTTTGCACCGCAGACGAAGGGCAGGAAATGAGGAACGGTGCGAGGTTATGTTAGGTGCACTTAGCCGAAAAACGATCCGCCTTGTGCTGTGTCAAACATAAAAGTAGAATATCGCCAAGGCAATTTGCTTCGCAAAATTGCCTTGGCGATATTACATTATCAGGTTTGACACAGTACTAGTGTTTTCCTAAGATGGCGATCAATATACCCAGGATGACCAATGCCAGCAGGATTGCCAGCGCGATCTTGATGGCGCTGTAGGGGCGTTCCCCGTGCACTTCACCGGTGCGGGCGTTTACCACGAACCGGTAAATCTTGTTCCCGTAGCGGTAGATGCTTAGCCAGACCGGCAGCAGGATGTATTTGTAAGTCGTTTCGTTATATTGGGTCTGGACTGCATGGACGCGTTGTTCATCGCCGCCAATGTCTCTGTTTACGTCCTGGTGGATGGCGATTGCCATCACCTGCTTGGCTTCCTCGAATCCCCCCTTGATATCGACCTGGCTGATTTCAGCCTTGAACCCGCTCAGGTAGCGGTTATCGTATGCCACCAGGTTGGGCAGGTCCCACGGTTCTAGCTGATTAAGGTATTTCCCTGGCAAAGCCCGGCTGGCGGTGATGAGAATATCGTCGAAGGCCCGGCTGACCCATCCACTGGCCGGGTACCAGCGCGTCTTCATCACCCGCACATTTTCTTCCTTCCCGTTGACCACCCGCCGTTCGGTAACATAATAATGCTCGCCCCGCTCGCCCTGGTAACTGCTCTGGGTGCTCGCATCGAATGTCCAGAAGGGAAGGTAGATCCCGTTCAAACGGTCGCTCGTTGCGATCTTTTTGAGGTCATTCGGGGCAAACCACAACTTGCGCAGCCAGTTGCTGAATTCAACCGTCGCGGCCTGCTTTTCCAGTTTGAATGGCAGCACCCCTTGCGGGTTGGCGACCGCCTTCGTATCCGGTGTGACTGTGATCGGTGAGCCGCAGAAGGCGCATTCGGAGGAAAACATATTTTTCTCCAGGGCGGTTTCCGCTCCGCAGGCCGGGCATTTCACCACGTACGCCTGCCCCTGTTGCTGAGCGGCCTGCCAGCTGCTCGACAGGGCGATGGACAGGTCGTTCTCTTTCTGGGCCACATCGGCGGAGACCTCGGCTTTGATCTCGAACGAGGAACCGCAGTGGTCGCACACCAGGTTGGTGGTTCCGGGTTTATAGGACAGGCTGGCGCCGCAATTGGGGCACTCGACGCTTTTCATATCGCTGACAGGGGCTGAAGGTTCCATGCGAATTCCACCTTTCCGGAATAGATCCATTCGAGCACTGACTCTTCTCTGGGATTGTACCAAATTTTGCTTCATGGGTGCGGCCTGTTTAATCGGACAGGAGTCCTCATTAATGGCATACACCGCCAATAATGGAAATGGGCTACAACATCAATCTCGATTTGTCTGCAACTGTTGCCGCTTGATTCTATTTTCAGAACAGTTCGGATATTTTAAGGGAATAGGTCCAATCCCCTCTCCCGCAGGCATTTGTATAACACATATAAATGGTAAACAGGTGTACGGAGACATGGGTAACATCTGGATTTGTTAAGATTTCTTTGTCGTATTGATCTGACGAATCTTGATTGTCCGAATTTTTGTTTGAATCTCCGCTAGATCCCTGCCTTCTGATAGGAGTTCAGACATTTTAAGGGAACCGGCACAAAATTGGCCCGGCGGACGTTCTTTGCCCGCCGGGCCAATTTTTGCCGTTCAAATCCCCTTTCCCGTAGGCATTGAGCCATGCGTTCCACCCCGATTCGGGAACAGGGGACAGGGGATAGGGCCGGAACTATCCCTCAGGTCGTAGCAGACTCCCGGAAAAGTCGATGATTAAGCCGGAAAAAGAGTAATTTTGAATTTTCCGATCTTAAGTCCGTACTTCAGGCTTCAGGGCATATTGTAAGGCGCTAAAGCGTTCTTTCGCCCTGAGCACGTCCCTGAGCACGGCGGTTCACCGCCGTGCCGCCGTGCGCACAGAATTGGCTCCATGGCAGCAATCAGAGTAAAATATCTCCGCGATGTTGATCCATTCCGCCTCCCAACTCCTCACCCTCGCCGGCGGCCCGCAGCGCGGCAGCCGCCTCGGTTCCCTTGGCATCCTCGAGAACGGCGCCGTGCTCATCCGCGCCGGGAAAATTATTGAAGTCGGCCCGACCTATGAACTGCTTCATGCCTATCCTGCGGAGCCTGCGCTGGACGTTTCCGGCTGCGCCGTCCTGCCCGGTTTCGTCGATCCGCATACTCACCTCATCTGGGCCGGCGACCGGGCAGCCGAATTCGAGAAGAAGATGGCTGGCGCGAAGTATATGGAAATCCTGGCATCTGGCGGCGGTATCCTCTCAACAGTCAACCGCACCCGCGCGGCTTCCCTCGCCGAACTGCTCGAAGAGACCCGCCCACGCTTGCAGCGCATGTTCGCCTATGGGACCACCACCGCCGAAGCCAAGACCGGTTACGGCCTGGAGACACAGGCCGAACTCCGCCTGTTGGAAGCCATCCTCACCCTGGATGGAGAAGGCCCTCTCGAACTGGCGCCCACCTTCCTGGGCGCGCATGCCATCCCGCCTGAGTTTAAGGATCACTCTGAAGGCTACACCGATCTGCTTTGCCAGGAAATGCTTCCCGCGCTCAGGGGGTGGTGGGACGGTCATCGTCCATCCTCCTTGGTCGAGCCTCCCTTCGTGGATGTATTTTGTGAAACGGGTGCCTTTGACCTGGCCCAAACCCGCCGGATCCTCACCCGCGCCAGAGAACTGGGTTTTCCTCTGAAACTTCACGCCGATGAGTTCGACAACCTGGGAGGCGCCTCCCTGGCGGTGGAACTGGGAGCGGTCTCGGCGGACCACCTGGTCAAGACTTCCGCCGCCGATATCGCCGCCCTGGGGAAATCCGATACGGTCGCCGTCTCGCTGCCCTGCACTCCTTTCGGCCTGGCCGAGAGCGACTACTCCCCCGCCCGCAAAATTCTCGAGGCAGGCGGAATTCTGGCTCTGGCCACGGACTGCAATCCGGGCACGGCCTGGTGCGAATCCATGCAGTTCGTCATTGCGCTGGCCTGCCGCGCGCTAAAGCTCACCCCTGCCCAGGCCATCGCTGCCGCCACGATTAACGCTGCCCATGCGCTCCGGCGGGCGGACCGGATCGGCTCCATTGAACCCGGCAAGCAGGCGGATTTGCTGGTCCTCTCCGTGCCGGATTACCGTCATTTGGGCTATCGCTTCGGGACGAATCTGGTCCGGCAGGTGGTCAAGCGCGGCGAAGTCTTCACGGTGGATGGCCGGGCTCATCCCGCAGGAGTTTGAAATGACAGTTGATTTTTCCCACCTCGCTCCTTATATTTGGATACTGGCTGCTGTTTTGATTGTCATCGCCGTCTTTATACTTATTCGCTTCTTCTGGCAGCATGTGCTGAAATTCCTGCTCCAGGTCGGCGCATTCATCCTGGTGATCCTGGCTCTATGGTACTTGCTGCGCTACCTGAAGATCTTCTAAGGCGAAAAATTTTGCGGAATTTGGGGGGCCGGACATTTTACTCAATATCGGACATTTTGCAAGCTATCGGGTATAAACTCCCTTCCCCGCCATCAACTTGTTTAGCACATAGACATGGTAAACACATGTACGGGGAGATGGTAAACACATCTCAGTACAATGGGCATGGAAGGAGAAGAAGCCATGTCCTGGAAAGAAATGGATGCCATGTCATTGCGAGGGCGTTAGCCCGAAGCAATCTCCTGTTATACAGGGAAAAACCGTTTTTTTAAAGATTGCTCGCCTGCACTGACTGCGCCAGCCTGCCCTGCCTGCACCTGGGCGCTGTGTCCTGACGTTACCTGCCCTGACGTTCCTTGTCAGGGTTGGTCAGGGCAGGCACAGGTGGATGCTTTTTCAGGGTACACAGGTACAGATGTGCCCGTTTGGGTATGCCGGAGGCTGAGGGCAAGGTGGGGCCTTTATGCCTGATCTATGCATTCCACAGGCTTCACTGCCCGAAAACAACCTGCTATCTGATCCAACCAGCCATATTGTCCGGATTTATATCCGAATCTCTTCTCTCCACTTGTACATAGCCGTAAATACGGCTAAAATATCCCTACTATGGATATTCCTTATGGCCCCATCCTCGTCGTCGAGGACGTCCCCAACGTTCTGGAACTGCTCGAAGTCACCCTGCGTTTCAAAGGCTACCCTGTCATCACCGCCACCAACGGACAGGAAGCCCTGGAAAGAGTCGCCGCCGACCATCCGGCCCTGGTCATCACTGACATCCTCATGCCCAAAATGGACGGTTACGCCCTGGCCCATCGCCTGCGCACCAATCCCCAGACCCGCCTCACGCCGCTCATCTTTCTCTCTGCCACCTATGTAACCCCTGAGGATAAGAAGTTCGCCATCAGCCTGGGCGCAGTCCGCTTTATCGAAAAACCCATCGACACTGAAGAATTCCTGCTGACCATAGCCGAGCTGCTCACCCAGGGTTCGGAACCGCCGCCCGAGCCGCTTGACGAGAGGGATTTCTACATCGGCTACCGCGAGCGGCTGGAGCATAAACTCCGCCACAAGAACACCCAGATTGCCCGCACCGAGAACCTCCTGACCACCCTCCCCGCCAGCCAGCGCCCCTCGTTCGAATCCCTTCTCCGGCAGACGATGGAAGACCGTGACGAAATCCAGGTGGAACTGGACGAGATCTACCAGATCCTGAACGGGCGCAAGAACAATTAACCATGCCTCCAACTCTTTCTGACCTGGAACGGCTGGCCCGCCATGCCGGTGAAATTCTGCGCCTTGGCTACGAGCAGGAGCACACCGTAAATTACAAGGGCGTCATCGACCTTGTCACCGAAGTGGACCACCAGTCGGAAGAATACGTGCTGGGTGAGATCAAGCGTCTATTCCCCGGGCATCAAATAGTTTCGGAGGAAGCCGGCCTGGTGCCGGGCCGCGCCGAAGAAGCGTGGTTGATCGACCCGCTGGATGGCACGGTCAATTACGCCCATGGCATTCCCATCTTCTGTGTCTCCATCGCCTATGCGCATAACGCTCAGGTCACCCTGGCCGTCGTCTACGACCCCATGCGGGATGAGCTTTTCGCCTCGCAGCGGGGGCATGGCTCCTCCCTAAACGGCCGCCCTTTGCATGTCTCCACCGCCTCGGAACTGCAGCGCAGCCTGCTGGTCACGGGTTTCCCCTATGATGCCTGGTCTTCACCCAACAACAACCTGGAGAACTTTGGCCGTTTTGCCAGGCTGACCCAGGGTGTGCGCCGCCTGGGTTCGGCTGCCCTCGACTTGTGTTACATCGCCGCCGGCCGCTTCGATGGCTATTGGGAGTTATTTCTCAATCCCTGGGACCTGGCCGCCGGCGGTCTGATCGCCGCCGAAGCCGGCGCCGCCGTCACCACCCTCCAGGGAGGCCCAGATATCCTCATCCCTCCCTGCTCGCTGGTAGCCGCCCCTCCCGCCATTCATGCGAAAATGCTGGAAGTCCTCAACCGGCCCCAATAATCCCGTCCCTCGTTTCCCCCTTTGCTCTTAATGTTGGGGCGACCCGTTGGGTCGCCTTTCTTCGTCTCCCCTCATCGGTCGTCAATCGCCTCCTCCAATGATATAATTTTTTCAATCTTGAACTAGTGAGGTGATACGATGACTGACCCCCGTGTGGAAAAACTTGCCCAAATATTGGTGGACCATTCGGCCCAAATTAAAGCCGGTGACCGGGTGGCCATTGAGGCCACTACCGCCGCGGAACCGTTGGTGCGCGCCCTCTGTGCTACCATCCTGGACCGGGGCGGGCACCCCCACCTGTTGCTGGAATTGCCCGATCAGGATGAGCTCCTTTTTGCCCATGGAAATGACACCCAGCTGGATTTTCCCCAGACCTTCCGCAAGCTGGCCTATGAGCAGTTCGAAAGCCGCCTCCGTATCCACTCGGCCACCAATCCGCGCGCCCTTTCGAACGTGGATCCCGCCCGCCAGAAGCGGCGGCAGAAGACCCTCGCTCCCATCCTGGAGACACAGATGCGCCGCGGCGCCGATCGTTCATTCAAGTGGGTCACCACGCTTTTTCCCACCGAAGGTCTGGCTGCCGAAGCCGGCATGAGCTTGCACGATTTTGAGAACTTCGTTTACCATGCCTGCCACGCCGATGCATGCGGATCCGGTGGCCATCTGGAAGAAGATTGAAGACAATCAGCGCAAGATGATCGACCGTATCGAAGGCCACAGCCTGGTCAGCCTGCAGGGTCCCAACGTGGACTTGTCCCTTTCCATCAAAGGTCGCAAGTTCCTCAACGGGGCCGGCCTGAACAACATGCCCGATGGCGAGATCTATACCGGTCCGGTGGAAGATTCGCTTAACGGCTGGGTGCGCTTTTCATATCCCGCCATTTACAGTGGTGTGATGGTGGAAGGCGTCGAACTGACCTTCACCACCGGCAAAGTCACGCGGGCTCAGGCCGCCACGAACCAACCCTTCCTCCTGGAAATGATCGAGTCCGACCCGGGCGCGCGTTACGTGGGTGAATTTGCCATCGGCACCAATTACGACATCGACCGTTTCTCCCGCAATATCCTCTTCGATGAAAAACTGGGCGGATCCTTCCACATGGCCCTGGGCGCGGGTTATCCCGAGACCGGTTCCAAGAACAAGAGTATTATTCACTGGGATATGATCTGCGGGATGAAGGAAGAGTCCGAAATTGCCGTGGATGGCGAAGTCGTTTATAAGGACGGAAAGTTCACCTTCTAAGTAGTTTATCGAAAGAGATTTGATAAAAAAGTGCTCGAGGCGTCTCGGGCCGTGTATTGAATGTTGAAGAACTTCTTCCTAATAAAGACTATCGACTATCTACAAAGTGTCGCTGCTGGTCACCTTTATATTCCCCCGGCTCCTTCTCGTTCAGTTTTCTCGACTAGCCAGACACCTTTAAGTTCTTGCTTTTTACAGCATGGGAACGCTTGCACCTTACCATAGTTGTTCTACCGCTGCGCGGATGTTGTGGTCATAGACCTCTGCAATCTTATTCATTGTAGAATCTGCCAATGGGAGCAGGTCCGTCGAGCGGATATTTTCCTCCACTTGCGCAGGTCGTTTGGCCCCGGCAATGGCACAGGTGACCGCCTCGTTCATCAGGATCCAGCGTAAAGCCATCTGAGCCATGCTTGCGCCCTCTGGGACAAGGGTACGCAGTTTTTCAACGGCCTGCAGACCGGTTTCAAAATCTACACCGGAGAAGGTCTCGCCGCGGTCAAAGGCATTTCCATTACGATTAAATGTGCGGTGGTCATCCCGGGAAAAGGTGGTGGAGCGGGTCATCTTGCCGGTGAGCAAGCCGGAGGCCAACGGGACACGGGCGATAATTCCCACCTTGCGGCGTTTTGTTTCTGGAAACAGGTCCACCATCGGGCGCATTCGAAAAATATTGAAAATAACCTGGACTGATTGGACATTCGGAAATTCTATTGCCTTAAGCGCTTGTTCAATTTTTTCCACGCTGACCCCATAATGGCGGATTTTGCCCTGTGTTGCCAGCTCATCCAGGATGCCGAAGACTTCAGCATTATAGACCTCTATTGGCGGGCAGTGTAATTGCATCAAGTCGATCGCCTCAACGCCAAGATTCCTGAGGCTGTTTTCAACGAAGGCAGTCATGTTTCTGCGGGTGTACGCCCCTGCATCCGGATTGATCTGCATCCCCATTTTGGTGGCAATATAAATTGGCTCTTTCCTTTGCTTTCGTAACTTCCCCACCAGGGGCTCGCTTCCATAAACGTCGGCAGTATCGAAGAAGTTGACCCCCAGATCCACGGCACGGTTGAGCGCCGCCAAAGATTCACGCTCATCAACTGGACCCCACAGGCTTCCGATTGCCCAGGTGCCAAAACCGATGGCAGATACTTTCCATCCCGTGCGGCCCAGTTCACGATAGATCATCTTTGCCTCTTTTCTTGTCAGCCAGGCAGGTGTCCAAAGAGGCTGAACACCCTTCCAGGCGCTCATTTACTGATAATAACGATAATTATAATCCTAATTAACTTGATGGGGAAGAAGTGGAACGTAAATAATCTATGAGGAAAGGAATTTCTCTATATAGAGGACAGGCAGGGATAATCTTTACACATCTGCTTGAAGAAAAAGGGGCTGAACGCCGCTTGGATACTTAGGCCCTCCAGTACCCATGCCGCAGCGGGCGCACGTCCTCTGAGATAACAAACGCTTCGGCATCCTTTTGATGCACAATGGTTTCCACCTTTGACACATCCTTGCGTAACACGCTGACGCTCAACATGCTGACCATCCCATCCCGCCCTCGCGCCGGGATCTCGGTCACGGCAAACCCTGCCTCCCTCAATGATTGAGACAGGGCCGCCCCCAGACGCTGGCTGACAATGCTTATCTTGACATGCCCAATGGCCAGCCGCTCCTCGATCCACATCCCCACCACGTTCCCGGTGGCAAAGCCGGCTGCATAGCCGATCACATTCAGGGGATTATTCATGTGGCTCAACACGGACGTGATCGCCACGACAAAAATAACCGACTGAAAAAATCCGAGTCCCCATGCGATTGCCTTGCGCCCGCGGACGACGAATAACATCCGCAAGGTATCCATACTCATGTCGCATACCCGCAGGGCAAAGATGGTCAACCCGGCCAGCCAGGCAGAAGGGGAAAGCAGGAAGCTCAGCATATCCATGTCATCATCCTTTCAAAATACAAGGGCGACCGGTCGGTCGCCCTTTTGACTATTTACTGGCGGGCAGGTACAACCGTTCAATATATTCCTTGACCATACGCCTTGTGCTGAACTGAGGGATGATGGTCCGCATCGAATTCTTGAGCATGATCATCCATTCTACCGGAACGTTGTCAATATTTAGTTCATCATAATACAGCGGGATGATGTGGTTTTCCAAAACGTCATACAGGCTCTCGGCGTCATCTTCATCCTGGACCTCGTTGCCGAGGTCGGCATCCTCGCCAATGGCCCATCCATTGGCGCCGTTATAAGCCTCGCGCCACCAGCCATCCAGCACTGAGAAATTGATGACGCCGTTTAGAGCCGCCTTCATCCCCGATGTCCCCGAGGCTTCGTTTGGACGGCGGGGATTATTCATCCACACATCTACGCCCTGGACCAGGTAGCGGGCCAGGTTCATGTCGTAATCTTCCAGGAACACCAATCGACCGCCGTTTTCGGCTTTCTTGATAATTCGGTAAACTTCCTGTATGATTTGTTTGCCGGGTTCATCTGCCGGATGAGCCTTGCCTGCAAAGATGATCTGCACCTGGCGGTTGGGACGGTTGATCAGGTCCAATAGTCGCTCCAGGTCGCTGAATATCAGGTTGGCGCGTTTATAAGTGGCGAACCGGCGGGCAAAGCCGATGGTCAACACATACGGATCGAGCATGATCCCCGCGGCAATGGCTTGCACCGGATGGAAATCGCCTTTTATCCAGCGCTGGCGGGCGCGCTCGAGCGCATAGAAGACCAGTTTTCGCTTGAGGTGCAGATGCACCTCCCATAGCTCTTTGTCAGGGATGGTATCTATTTTCGTCCAGGTGTCGGGATCGTCCAGGTGGTCCAGCCAATCGCTTCCCAGGTATTTCCCGAGCAAGGCGCGCATCCGCCGGGCCATCCAGGTGCCGGTATGAACACCATTGGTTACAGAAGTGATCGGGACGTCATCCTCATTTTCCACATCCGGCCAGAGGAAGTTCCACATGCGCCGGCTGACATGCCCGTGCAGCTCGGATACGGCGTTGCGCCCATCTGAATGCCGCAGCGCCAGCACAGGCATGCTGAATGTCTCGCCCCAGGACTGCTTGTGGGCTGGCCAGGCCTACGAATTTGTCGCGGTTCAGGCCAAGTTTGGACCAATAATTGGATAGGTTTTTATCCACCAGCCACAGCGGGAATTCATCGTTTCCCGCCGGGACGGGGGTATGTGTGGTAAATACATTTCCACTGCGCGTCTGGGCAATGGCTTTCTCGAACGTCTGGCCTTTGGCAACCAGTTCGCGTGCCCTTTCCAGGGTCAGGAAAGCCGCATGCCCTTCATTCATATGCCAGACTTCTGGATGATATCCCATCGCCCGCAGGGCACGCACCCCGCCGACGCCGAGCAGGATTTCCTGGGCAATACGCAGCTCCAAATCGCTCCAGTACAGGCGTAAGGTCATGTTTCGATCGGCGGGAGCATTTTCGTCCAGGTCTGTATCGAGCAAATATAAAGGCACGCGCCCGACCCGCAATTCCCAAATATGGACCGTGACCACGCGGTCGGGAAAATCGACCGGTATGCACAAGGGTTCATCTTTCTCATCTACCACTTGCAGGACAGGCAGTTCATCGAAATTGAGCATGTTGTTGACCGAGGTCTGCCAGCCATCCTCGCTGATGCGCTGGGAGAAATAACCTTCGGCATACATTAATCCCATGCCGACCAGCGGAAGGCCAACATCGGAAGCTTCTTTAAGAAAGTCACCGGCCAGCACTCCCAGGCCGCCTGAATAGATGGGGAGAGTTTCATGCAGGCCAAATTCCATCGAGAAGTACGCTGACTGGAGTGGAGTGCAGTCTTTGTAGGTGCAGTTGCACCAGGTATCGGTCGCATTCATGTAGGCATCGAATTGTTTAAAGACCTGGTCGTAAAGGTCTAGGAAGGCTGGGTTTTGCGCGGCCGCATTTATCTCGCTCCGCCCAACAGAACGAAGGAAACGCAGCGGGTTATGGTTGAGACTTTCCCACAGGTCATAATCTATTCGATAATACAAACGCTGGGCGTTCGGGTTCCACGTCCACCACAGGTTGTGGGCCAGCTCACCCAGGCGGTCGATCCGGCGCGGGAGATCAAAGTGATTGGGGATCTTTGTACGAAAAGTCGGCATATTCTATTCTCCAAAGGGGCAATCATACCAAAGGTATCACCACCTAAGAACAGATTATAATTGATTTGTCATACAAGCATTCAATTGACTATTCAGCGGGCGTCTGATAAAATCAGCCGCGCCTTGGTGAGGCAGCATCCAGCCGCCATTCACCATGCCGCTGGTAAGAACCTGCGGCACGCCATGCGCCCCCATCGTCTAGTGGCCCAGGACGGGGCCCTCTCAAGGCCCAAACAGCGGTTCGAGTCCGCTTGGGGGCACCAAACAAGAATCCGCCAAGAAAGGCGGATTTTGTATTTCATGCCTTCTCATCCCATCGAGGGACACGAGGCCCAAACAGCAGTCCCCAAAGGGGATGCTATTCGAGTCCGCTTGGAGGCACTACTAAATACGGGTGTTCGAAAGGCCGTCACGGTTGAATGGATCTGATGACCCAACAGACAACCCGTTTCGTTTCTAAACAAGGGAATCCTATCCGCAATGCGGAAGGAATTCATTCAAAATCAAAGAACCAATACCATTGCCTTTAAGTTCTGATCTATCACGTCTGAGTGGGAAGAATCTCATTGCGCTTTTCATGAAAGAGCAATCTGTTTAGACCCACGGTGATGGCGAGAGCGCCTAAGCTGGCGATATATACTGCTTCTGGTCGGTAATTGTACAGGAATCCCGCTGCAAGCGGAGCAACGACGACTGCCACAGCGTTCCCCGTCTCAACGAGTCCATATGCCAATCCAGTATCTCCGACTTTGACCAACGAGCGCGAAAAAGCGAGTGCCATTGAACGGTACAGTTGGTATCCACCAACGAAAAAGTAACCCACGAAATAGGCGATCGCGCTTTGGCCTCGCCACATCAAAAGAGCAAAGCCAGCGAGAAGTAGCTGCCCAATCAGCATCCCAGTTGATACGCGTAGATTCCCAAGGGAGAACATAATAATGGCTGTGCCAATGCTTGCAATCGTTCCCATTGTTCCGATTTGTTGGATCGAAATGTGATGAACGTTCTGGAGATAAAGTGAGGTAAGTTGCTGTGGGACACTGATAGCGATGATCGTGAAGAAAACGACTGCCAGTAATCCAAGGAACCGGGGGTTCGCGATTGGACTGACGAGATGGATAGATGCCTCTTGATGCTCCACCACTAATGGACGCCTGGCAAGGGACATTACGAGCGTAGATGCAAGGAAAAGTCCAGCGGAGTACCGAAAGACGATGGATAGTCCGGCTGTGTTTGCGATCCAACCGCCCAGTACCGGTCCGACAATCGCACCCACTTGGAATGCGGCAGCGCGGAACGTAACCGCGCGTTGTAATGTCCAACTACCACGTAGACTTGTTACATAGCTGTTCATAGGCGCGCTAATAAAGGAGGTACAACCGTATGCCAATAATCCGGCGACAAAAAAAGGCAGGCTGCGAGCCGCAGCCATACCGATTGCAGAGACAATCCCTAATATTAGGGATGCAAAAATGAGTGATCGCGCGCCAAAACGGTCAGAAAAATACCCAGCTGGTACCTGTACGACTGCCATCATTACCCCGATCATACTGAGTACAGCACCGATTTGCACTGCATCCGTGTTCCACCTTTGGAGAGCCAATGGTAGGAAGTAGATAAACAAACCTTCGCCCAAACCCCAAATGAACGTGGAGATGGCAACAATAGCTAAGTCACGGTGAATGCCCAAGGGCATTTTTGTGTCAATCCGATTCATGAGTCTCCGCTCTCTACTGTTTTCGATTAAGACGCTACAATGTGTTGCTTGAATTTTTCATCGCTCTTGGAATTTTACTCGGTTGTGTATGGAGCGTTCCAACTCGCGCTTAAGCGGATCGTATAATTGCTTATAGGCGATCCGTATAGAGCCCTAATTGTTATGGATATTCGCGAGTTACTTGAAGTATAGCAGGTCAAGTAAGCAGGTTCAATAACACCCTCTCACCTTTGTATTACACAAGTAATAACCCTGTCAAGAATAAGTGTATGAATTTGCTTGGCTGAACTCTAAGAATAGAAATTTTTCGCTTCGTTCAAATGCGAAACGTGTGCTTAATCTGAGTTGTATAATTGAGTCGAGCGGTGAGCCCGAAAAACCCTTCTGGGTCTCTCTTCGGAGAGTTTACAGGAATATCCTGTCTGGGACACCGCTCATTTCTTTTCCGGCGGTAACTTTGAAGGTGGTAGATTGACTTTTTTGCTACCCCAGAGAAAGTAATCCAAATTCTGGCCGATGCCCAGGCGATCCATCTGTCGGCGGGTAAATGCTCTGGCGCCCACGCCTTCGGGGAGGTTGCTCACCTTGATCTCGTAGGCCAATTTGAACATCGAGACAGCCACACTGGTCACATCGGCATGACGATCTGCGGCTTCATTCACCAAGATGTGCCAGACTGCAACTAGCAGCCGCCTGGCAATGGCCACGATCGTCTTGCTGCGACCCAGGCGGAATTCAAGCCGTTCAAACTCTTTCTTCCAATAGGGATGGTGGCGTACCGCAGCATTGGCAGCATCCACCATGGCGCCGCGTAGGTCTCGCCTCCCAGCCTTAGTGATGTGTCCGGTAGCATGGATCTGGCCACTGTCGTGGACGCTGGCCCCTAGACCAGCATAGCCGACCAGATGTTTGGCATCCTGAAACCGTTCGATCGGCCCGATGGCCGCAAGAATAGTGAGCGCAGTTAACATGGCAATGCCCGGCAATTGGGTCAGCAGCGGAACTCGCTCGTCTTTGGCGGCTTCCTGGCGCAGGACTTCTTCAATAGCCTTGATTTGCTTCTCGGCAAAGGCCAAGGTTTCGAGATCCAATTCAACAATGTATTTTTCAAATCTGGTGAGTCGCAGGGATTCCCACCAAGAGCGTTGTTCTGGTTTGAACGGCTGGACAGGTCTCTTTCTATGGGTCTTATGCAGCAACGCGTTGAGACGGTTCTTGGCCTGGGTCGCCAGGCGCACCATCTTGGTTCTCTGCGCAATCACGGCGCGCAACTCCCGCACTTCGACTGGCGGAATCCATACTCCCCTCAGCATTCCAACGGCGTGCAGTTGTGCCAATGTTTCCGCCGCCTTTTTATCCGTCTTCACCCGTACGCCTGTGACCAGAAGCACGTTCGGTGGATGCACGGCGATGACCGAGCCAACATGAGGAACCAATATGTCGTGGAATAGATATGTGTTGGTGGTCATCTCCATGACCACGGCATCGGTGGGTTCCAGATATTTGGCGATCCATGGTTCGAGCTGTTCGTTTGGAATCTTTTGAGGACCCAGGACAGTTTGCTTTTCGGCATTCACACCCACAGCTACGAAATAGGCCTTGTGGATGTCTAGCCCGATCCAGCGCTGAATATTGGGTTGTTCTGACATCAAGAACTCCTTTGTGAAGAAGGTCCTTTGAGTGCGTTCTTTTCTGGGGCGGCGCTTCACACACACAAACGAGTTCTCCCTGGCGGGACATCTCAGGTTAGCAGATGCGACCGGGGCAACCAAACATCCGTCCGGGTTGTTGTTACATCCCATAATACAAAGCGGTTGCGCCCCAACGCCGTACGCCATGGCAGCGTTCCCGTTCGACTGACCGAAAGAGAGTCTACACTAGAACGCACTCAAAGGGTTCTTAATGCTAACATCCGTATATACAGTATCCCCTTGGGGGCATACAAGAATTCGCCTCTCGGCGGATTCTTTATTGTTGATCCTTATCAAACGGCTTGCGTTACCCGTTGGTGGACCGGAGGGGGGTCGCTTTACAGATGCTCTCCCAGCGACTCCCAATCAAAGTCGATGAACGGTACATCATTCTCGATCTTCGCCCGGCGTCCGATCATGTAACGGGCGCACCAGGCATCCTCGGGGGTCTCGCCCATGGTGAACAGGATGGAAGCGAACAGGTCGATCTCGCGCAATTTCAGGAAGCGGGGGATCTCCGGCAGCCAGCGCGGGTCGAGGCTGTTGTGCTCGCGGTAGCCACGCAGGAAAACCGGCATGAAGCGACCGATGAAGCCGGGAATATCGTCCCCACCCCAGCCCGCGATGTAGAACAGGACCATGGCAATATCGTAAATGAAATGCCCGTAGACGCAGTCGTCGAAATCGAATAGCGTCATGGTGTAGTTCTCGTCCACGAACAGGTTTCCGGTATGGGCATCCTGGTGGATCATGCCATAGCCATTAACATCGCGTGGCAGGGCGCGCAGGTGGTCGAAAACTGCCTGGTATTTTTGACGGAGGGCGCTTTCTTTTTCAGAGAGTTGCCGGTCGGGTGTATTGTTCTCAGCGGAGTCCCAGGCGTAGCGCTTCCAGGCGGGATTGGAGGGGGTGTAGGCTTTGGCTAGGATGTGCATGTGTCCCAGCAGGCGGCCATAGTTGAGGAACAGACGTTCATTGATTTGTTCTTTCCCGGCGATCCCACCGCGTGCCTTGACGAAAGCCGTGCACAGGAACTGTCCGCCCCGGCCATCGTTGACCGGCTCGATCAGGTTCCCGGTCCGCGAAAGGATTGCCCGGGCAACGGTCAACCCGCCGTCGGACAGGTAATTGATCCAGTCCACCTCGCCGCGGATCTGGTCCGGGGTGCGGCGGGCGCTGTGGCCGATGCGCAAGATATATTCCCCGTCCGGGCGGTTGAACTCGTAGATGAAACTCTCGAATCCGTCCAACAGCTTGATCCGGTCGGGGGCGATATCGTAGCGCTGCATGGCAGCGTGGAGGATGTCATCATTGAAACGGGATGCGATTTTGGGGTCCATGGTCCGATCATTATATCGGTGAAATTATACCTGTGCCGGAAGGTAAGTACACCCTGCTGGAGGAGCCTCTTTCCCGGCTGCAAAAGGCGCATATTGTATACAGAGCTTCTATGAAAAGCAACTCACCCCTTCCATCGATCGCCGGACGTCTCAGCCTGTTTGTGCTGACAGTAGCCCTCGGCCTGCTGGTTTTTGTTGTGCTAAGCAACTAAACTCCTCTGCTGTCCCGTGAGATCGACCCGTACGCTCGGATCGGCGTGACCGTGAGCCTGCTGGTGCGCTGGGTGTGGGGAAAATTTGACGAAGCCGAGCCTCGTAAAAGCTGCACAAGTCAGCTTGTACGTCGCTGACAGTTGGCATACCCCCTCTCGACTTTGGATTATCCCTATATACAGCATCCCCTAGGGGGCACACAAATAATAATCCGCCATAAAGTTGTAGTTTAGACTAACTGAAATGCCCCAGCCAGGCTGGGCAATTCGATTTGGACTAGCAAGAAAAAATCAGGCCGTTAGAATCGGCTGATTTTTTTTAGGACGACCTCTTTTAGGCTTTTGCCCTGGAATTTTAGGCTGTTGATGAGCTCTGACGACACGCCAGCGTTTCGAATAGATCAAATCGAAGCGTTCTCGATGTTTGCGGACACGTCCAATGGACCAGCCGGGAGCAATTCCACGAGGTTTGCACACGCGGGTAGGTGTACCAATCGCCACGAGAATGTTTTGCATGCCCTGGCAGACCCGACCAGGAGTCAAGTGGAGTTGCGATCTTTGCCAGGGTAAGGGGCTATCCTGAACAAAAGGACGGGCCAGCCACAGTTCCCAAGTAATCAATGGCATGAGATCGCTCCAACGTTGACCCTGGGAGGCAGTGCTCAGTCGGGGCAAGGTCCAGTGGAGTCTTCCCTTGGCAAAGCGGTACCAATGGTCAATCGGGTAACGCCGGTTGTACAGCTTCCACCAATGATCCGGTGGGGTTTCACCAGCCCAGCCAAACCAGACGAGCTTCGGCTTCCGCCGAGTCCCGGAGCTTGATCCCGTTCGATGCAAGCCACTTGCATACGGCAGTTCAAAGCCTTGCCGAAACGCAATCCATTCCAGACCCGGATCGTCACTGAACCGAATTCGACCTCCGTCTCATTAAATACCTGATCTGGCGTCCACCAGGTGCTGGGATCCTGAAACTTGAATTTGAGACCATGTTTCGGATATGGCCCCCGCCCACGATAGGGCTTGGTGGGGCCTTCCAAAGACAAATTTGTTCGCAAACGCATGAGTTTATTCGCTTTCACATCGGCCGTTGCGGAGAGGAAAGCGGCACAGCCATACTCCGAATCCCATAGGCTAATTGGGCGGATAATCAATTGCTGACATACTTGCCGCAGTTGTTGCGCCGCCTTTTCCACCGGTCTTTGATCAGAGATACGTTCATGCAGCAAGGGCAGCGCCCAACTCCCGTTGGATTCAGGAATGATCGCCAGGGTACTGTATCCGTGTCCGATGGTCACTGGACGATGCACGGGAATAGGCAAATCCTGGTGCTGATAGCTGCGCCCGGCCAGCGTGCTGGCCCATAAACGTGGCCAGGCTGTATGATCCCCCGCCAAAATCAATTGTGTTTCGTCGGTGAGTTGTTGCAGATACAAGTGCAATAACCCTTCTCGATCGGGCCGACCATCCTGCAACGCTTCATAGGCACTCGACCATTTCCTCCGAAAGGCGGGAGCGCAGGACAGTTCCACAAAAGATTGGGGATGTTGCATTTGGATCACGGCATCGGTCAGTTCAAACAGGGCATCTTGAGCTTTCCCCATCAGACTATACGCCGCTTGACGAAATACTATCAGTTTGCTAAAGTTGCCCTTAGCACAAGAGTTATGTTCGTCAGACATATCTCTATTGTGCATCTGGGCGACTTGTTCACACAAGCCGCCCAGATCCTTTACTCAAATAGTCTAAACTACAACATAAAGGCGGATTTTAAGTAATAGCTATTACACAACGTGCTGCGCTTGAGCCGTGCTCAATCGCTCCCGGCGTCAGCATAGCGCGCTTGCAGCGTCGGTACGAAACGCTTGTCAGGCGGCCCCCAGTCTCGTCGTCACAAGGCTTTCAGCTATCTTCGGGGCTCATACCGCATCGCCACCGCCCCCGAGCCGAACTCCAGCCGGCTCACGAGCTTCAAGTCGATCCGCTGCGATAGTCCCGCGAACAACGTCGGCCCGTGGCCCGCCAGCGTAGGCTGTACCACGAACTCGTACTCATCGATTAATCCCAGCTCCGCCAACGCCATCGGGAGCTTCACGCCTCCCACGAACAGTCCCTTACCCGACTCCCGCTTGAGCCGTTGAACAGCCTCCCCCAGATCTCCGCGCACGAGCTCCGCATTCCAATCGACCCGCTCCAGGGTGCTCGACACAACGTACTTCTTTGCCGCGTCGATCGTCCGGGCGAAAGGCTCCATCCAGTCAGGCATCACCCCCGTCTGAAACGGTGGCCGCCAGGCTGCCTCCATCATTTCGTAAGTCACCCGGCCGAAGAGAAGGGCATCGGCCCGCAAAAGGTTCTCGACGGCGTGATGATGCAGGTCCGCGTCCGCGAAATTTAAACGATGGTCACAGCACCCGTCCAATGTGACGTTGATGGAATACCGAAGTGGTCGCATAATGTAGGACCTCCTGATACGGCCGCCTAACGGAATGGGCTAGGCGCAGCGGCAAGGGTGAGCGGAATGGCTTACCAACTGGTACGCCGACACATCGAGATAATGTACTTCGCTGCTAGCCCCAAGATGCTTCGCACGCGACCGATAATCTTCGCGTTCTTCGAGCGCCCAAAAACCGAAATCGAGGATAACGTTCGTTCCCAATTCCAGTGCCCTACTAGCATATTCCGGTGCCATTCGGCTCTGCCTGGCCGGTGGTGGGCCAAACACTGTCATCCAAAGGTGTTGTAGAAGACAACTTCATCTAATTCCTTCTTCTTGATTAACTTGCGCTCCTCCTCCGGGTAGCCCAGGACCAGAATCTCAGAAGGCAAATAATTCCTGGGCAAGTTCAGCAGCTTTGCGAGGCGCTTCACGTCAAAATACGAAACCCAACAGGAACCAACACCGTGTTCCAGCGCAACCAATGCTATATGTGTTCCGGCTATCTTGGTTTGATGCTCCTCCTGGTTCAATGCCCAGTATAGATCCTGATCCATCTTCTCAATGGCCTCTATGTATTCTGGAAATCGATACTTCTGGATGTCGCGCCCACCCCGCTCATCACCCACGCCAACCGTGCAGAGTACAATCAAGAGCGGGGCTTTCGCAATCCATTCCTGTTGGTAGGCAATCTCTACGATCTGGGTTATCAAGTTCCGGTCGGTAATAACTCCAAAAGCCCAGGGTTGCTCGTTACCACCAGAGGGAGATATGCGTCCAGCCTCTAACATACCCTGTATAATATCCTCGGGAATGGGCTTGTCTTGAAACTTGCGGACACTGAAACGGTTTCTCAACAACTCTGTAATCATTGCACTGCCTTTTTTCTCTCCCGCCTAACGAGTGTATTAGCGGATGGGATAAATGCTTTAAGATGATTATAATAGAGGCTTAAATTCCATGTAGTATAGCAGGCTAAACAAGCAGGTACAATAGGCACCATCTCGACTTTCCATTATCCCTATATACAGTATCCCCTTGGGGGCACACGGTTGATCTATATGCTCCATAAATTCAAACGAATTCGACCTGGGTCAGAGCGGATTCGTTGGTTAAATGCTTGTTCTGTTGCCAACTTCATGTTCCGGATAGTGCCCATAAATTGAATGATTTCAACCTTTCGGTTGTTGGGAGTTAATTGATCTTTCGGCCTCTCCGCTGATTGGCATAACCTGACTGGAGATTGTCCCAAATCTCTAAATCAAACGGAGTAATCAATTTTTTGCATCATTTGGCAAAAATGGGTAGAATTACCAGTATAATTAGGATAATTTGTGTCTAAATAAGAACGTTTCCCTTTTACACGAACGTGCCAGAATCGAGGCTAGATGATGATATCCAGATATCAGCCAAGGGGTGCAAAAAGGAACCAGGTTTTCATGGCGGCGTTGGCCTTGTTAGCCTTCTCCCTCGCTTGTTCTTTTGCCGTTCCCTTTTCTGCATCTCGGACCTCCCGCACCCCTACACCCGCCGCGCCCTTGGGACTCATCGCCTATGTCGGGAAAGACGGTAATATTTACACAACCGACCGGGATGGGAAACAACAAAGTGCCATTACCCGGGATGCCGCCCTACACCCGCCTGCCGGGCAGGTGGGGCGCAATTACCGGTACTTGACCTGGGCCCCTGACGGACAGCATCTGGCCTTTGTTCGCATTAGTTCAAGCCAGTCCGGTCCGGAAGTCAGCCTGTTGTCGGCATTGTCGGATGGCAAAAAGCCTGTGAACAATTTCACCAGCCAGGATTTCCAGCCGTTCTACCTGTCCTGGTCTCCCGACAGCCAGACCATCGCCTTCCTGGGAAGTGATGCGACGACCGGCATCCTGGGCCAGTATCTGGTTGCCGCCTCGGGCGGCGAAAGTAAATTGATCAGCAGCGGACAGCCATATTATTGGGATTGGTCCCCCGATAACCACACCATGATCGTCCATATCGGCGGGGCCAGTTCTGACTAACCCGAATGCGCGTTTGGCCTTCATCGGGGTGGATGGCTCGATCCCCACCAGGGACCTGGATCTAAAACCGGGTTTATTCGAGGCGCCCGCCTGGTCGCCGGCCGGTGATGGGGTTGCCCTGGCTGCTCAAAACGATGCCGGCGAGAATGAGCTGATCCTGGCAGGTCAGGATGGAAAAGTGAAACAGGTGCTGGCCAGCTTGAGCGGACCGGTGACTTTCGCCTGGTCGCCCAAAGGCATCCATCTGGCTTATGCCGTCTTCGACCCGGCGGGATCCGCTTCAACGATCCATCTGGTCGTGCTGGACAGCACTCACCCTGATCTCCACAATCAAGTTGCCGAGGGTGATGTGGTTGCGTTTTTCTGGTCTCCTGATGGTCAGAAGATCGCTTATTTTATCCTGGGAAGCGGGGGGCCTTCGGCTGCATCGGTCCAGATGGTGGCCCAAACCAGGGCGACCCGCAAGTCTGGACGTCTGGGTTTATGACCGGATCAGCGGAAACACAAAAAAGGTCGCCACCTTTACGCCCACGGATTCATTTCAACAAGTCCTTCCTTTTTACTCGCAATACCAGCGTTCAGCCACGATCTGGTCCCCCGACAGCCGGGAACTGGTTCTGTCAGGCGTCGATTCGGGCGGAGGAAATGCCATCTACACGGTCGGCGCGGATGGCAGCCATTTTCAAAAAATTGCCGATGGGGACCTGGCTTTTTGGTCGTGGAAATAGGATCCCCACCGCCCTCTTATCTATCTATTATCTGTGTTGAAGATATTCCCTTGAGGCACTAAAAAATCCGCCATTTCTGGCGGATTTTAATGTTCATGGTGTTCTACAATTCACTCATTTTACCTTCATCATGTGTTCCATTTGCAGCGCTTGGGTGGGCTATTTGACCGGATGAGCTACAGCCGGCCCAAACGAGACGAGTTCAGGCGGTATTCTTCATCCAGCATGACCTGACAGCTATCCTCGCTGACAATGGTTTCATTATCATCATGATCATCGCGCTCGGTTCTCCGGAAGTCCCGGATGTAAGCATGTGGCGTAATTTCAATTCAGCTTCAAAAGGAGAAATCGACAGGGCAAAACCCCACTCGCCCAGCAATGCATCACGGGTCTAAGATGCCTACCGTGGTGTTGTCCGCCGAAGTGGAGGTCTCCGCGGCAACGCTGATCTGCGCGGCGTTGCGGATCGTATCAGATCCCTGACCCCCGTCGATGCCCGTACCGGTGGCTGTGGCCGTTGTGCCGGCCTCACCGCCGACCGCGCCCGCCAGGCCCACCTGAACGCCGCCTGCCTCAGCGGTTGCCAGGCTCACCAGCGTGATCGATCCCGTGGCGGAATTGACGATTGTGTCGTCCCCGCTTCCGCCGCTGATGCCGGTCGCCGTGGCGAGCGAAGTGCACTCCGCGCTCGAGTCGCCGTACCCGAGCAGGACCACGCCCGTGGAGGAGGAATCCGTGGAAGCAATCGACGTGGCGGCGATGGCGCCGGAGTTTTCGATCACATCCGCACCGGCGCCCCCGTCCAGACCAACCGTCGCCGCCGAGGCCGTGGTTCCGGCTTCGCCGAGAACAGCCCCGGCCAGCCCGATGGAAACACTCCCGGCCTCAGCCGTGGAGGTACTGGCCAGGGTGATGTTGCCCGTGTTGCGGATAATGTCGTTGCCCACCCCTCCGGAAATGCCGGTGGCCAGGGCCGAGGCCAGGTTGTCTGCCTCGGAGTCCCCGTAGCCGAGCAGCGCCACTGTCACCGACGAGGCGTCCGTGCTTGCGCCCGAGGTGATCGAAAGGTCCCCGCTGTTGCGGATCGTATCGTCCCCTGCGCCGCCGTCGATGCCGACGCCCGACGGCCATGGCCGTGGTTCCTGCCTCCGCGGGCGCCGCCCCGGCCAGGTTCACGGTGACGCTTCCCGCCTCCGCCGTGGAGGAGCTGAAGGTGGCAATGTCGCCCGAGTTGTCGATCGTATCGTTGCCCTCGCCGCCGGAGATGCCCACGGCCAGAGCTTGCGAGATGTTTTCCGCCTCGGAGTCCGCATACCCCGCCAGGCTCACCGTTACGGCGGTGGCGTCGGAATTGGA
This sequence comes from uncultured Chloroflexia bacterium, assembly GCA_963831885.1. Lineage (GTDB taxonomy): Bacteria > Chloroflexota > Anaerolineae > Anaerolineales > Villigracilaceae > UBA877. Next base: position 1,382,323 of record CAWHSJ010000012.1, read on the forward strand.
TACCGCGGAGGCCGCGATGCCGGCCGTGTTCAGGATGGTGTCGTTCCCCGCGCCGCCGTCGATGCCGACGGAGGCGGCACTGGCCAGGGTGTCCTGACTCCACTGGTCGCCTCCGAAGGAAGCTCCGACGCCGCTGACGGATACGGCTACCGTGTCGGCGTCCGCCCCGGCGGCTGCGGCAATCGTGCCGCTGTTCTGGATGGTGTCGTCACCCTGGCCGCCGTCGATGCCGACTGCCAGGGCGCTGGCCGTGGAGTTCACCAGGGAGGCCGAGGCCCCGGCCAGGGTGATGGTGACGCCCGTGGCCGCCGTATCGGCCGTGGCGCTCGCCCCGACGGCGGCCGAACTGGTGATCAGGTCGCTTCCTTCACCCCCGGCAATGCCCGTGGCCGCCGCGGTGGCCGTGGTCCCGCCGTCCCATATGGAATCGAGGCCCACGCTCGCGCCGACTCCCGTCACGGACACGATGACCGTGTTGGCGTCTGCGGTCGAAGCCACGCTGATCGCGCCGCTGTTGTTGATCAGGTCGTCGCCCGCCCCCCCGGCGATGCCCGCGGCCTGAGCTTCGGCACTGGCCGTGTTGGCCGCCGCGCCGATGCCGATGCCGCTCACCGCCACGGAGACCGCCGGGGTGGTCGTGGTGGAGGTCCCGGTGATCGCCCCGCTATTTGTGACCCTGTCGTTCCCCGATCCGGCGTCGATGCCCACGAACGCCGCCTGACCCGATATCCCGTCCTCCCAGACATCCGTGGCGCTGGCCGAGACGCCCGCACCCGAGATCGTTACCCCCACGCCTACCGCGTCCGCCGTCGCCGACCCGCTGATCGTGGCCTGGTTGGAGATGCTGTCGCTTCCCTCGCCGCCGTCGATGCCGACGGCCCAGGCCCCGACCGTGGTGTTGGTCAGGGCGGCGCTGACTCCGGCCCCCGTGAGGGCCACGTCCACCGCCACGGTGTCCGCATCGGAGGTGAGCAGGATGTTGCCCGTGTTGGTGATGGTGTCGTCCCCGGTCCCGCCGTCGATCCCCACGGCGGCCGTGGTCGCCGTGGTCCCGCTGTCCCAGACCGCGTCGGTGGCGCCGGAAAGCCCCAGGCCAGTCGAGGCCGACGGCGACCCCCACCCCGGAGGCGGAGGCGCTGGAAGTGATGCCGGCCGTATTGTCGATGAGGTCGCTGCCCGCCCCGCCGTCGATCCCGGTGGCCGACGCCGTGGTGGTCGAAGCGGTGGCAGCCAGGGAGACCCCCTTGCCCGTGATGGCAGCATCCACCGCTACGGTTGTAGCCTCGGCAGTCGCCAGAATGGTCCCTCCGATGTCGAGGGCGTCATCCCCTTCGCCGGCGCCAATCCCGATGGCGGCGGCCGAGCTGTCCGTCCCTCCGTCCCAGACTGCGTCGGTGGAGCCTGACAGGCCGATCCCCGTAATGCTGGCCGCAACCGCTACGCCGGTAGAGGAGGCGTCGGCAGTGATGATGCCCTCGCTCTGGATGGTGTCGTTGCCCCCCCCGCCGTCGATGCCGACCGCCTGGGCTGCCGTTGTGGCCGTGCTGGTGGCTAGGGATACGCCGGTCCCCGTGATGGCCACATCCGCGGCCACGGTGGTCGCAAAGGAAGTGGCGGTGATATCACCAATGCTGATGACCGTGTCGTCTTCGATTCCCGCCCCCGCGTCGATGCCTTTGGCCACCGCGGTGGTGTGCGTGCCCCCGTCCCAGACCGCGTCCGCCGCGCCAGAGAGACCGGTGCCCGTGATGCTGGCCGCCACGGCCACGCCCGTCGCGGAGGCATCAGCAGTGATGGCCCCTTCACTCTGGATAACGTCGTTGCCCGTTCCAGCGTCGATGCCGGTAGCCTGGGCTGTGGTCGTGGCCGTGCTGGTGGCCAGGGACAGACCGGTCCCTGTGATGGCTACATCCGCGGCCACGGTGACCGCGTCGGAAGTGGCAGTGATGTTGCCAATGCTCAAGAATGCTGTCGTCCCCGTCGCTGGCAAAGATGCCGGTGGCAGCGGCAGTGGTGTGCGTGCCCCCGTCCCAGACCGCGTCCGCCGCGCCAGAGAGGCCCGTGCCGGTGATGCTGGCCGCCACGGCCACGCCTGTCGCGGAGGCGTCGGCTGTGATGTTGCCTTCGCTCTGGATGGCGTCGTTGCCCGCCCCGGCATCGATGCCCACAGCCTGGGCCGTGGTCGTGGCCGTGCTGGTGGCCAGGGACAGACCGGTCCCCGTAATAGCCGCGTCTACGCCGACGGTGACCGCAGTGGAGTTGGCAGTGATATCGCCGACACTGGCGATGCTGTCGTCCCCGTTTCCGGCGTCGATGCCGGCGGCCAGGGCGGTGGTGTGCGTCCCGCCGTCCCAGACCGCATCGGCAGCCCCGGAAATTCCGGTGCCGTTGATCGCTGCCGCTACGGTGACCCCGGTGGCCGAAGAATCGGCCAGGATCGTCCCTTCGCTCTGAATCGTGTCGTTGCCTGCTCCGGCCTCGATGCCCACCGCCTGCGCCGTGGTCGTCGAGGTCGTGGTGGCGAGTGATATCCCTTTGCCCGTGATGGCCGCGGAAACGGCAACGGTGGCTGCGTCGCTGGTGGCGGTGAGGTCGCCCTGGCTGAGGATCGAGTCGTCCTCGGCTCCGGTACCCGCGTCGATGGCCTTGGCTACCGCGGTGGAGTGGGTGCCCCCGTCCCAGACCGCGTCGGCCGACCCGCTGATTCCCTTGCCGGTCACCGCGACATTGGCAGTCACGGCCGTGGAGGAGGCGTCGGCGGTGATGTCGCCAACGCTCTCGATCCAATCCGCGCCTTCCCCGGCGGCGATGCCCAGGGCCTGAGCATCCGCAGTGGAGGTGCTCACCGCGGCGGTGATGCCCTCGCCGGCCACCGAAACTCCCACTGCCACGGTGGTGGCCGAGGAATCTGCCAGGATGTCCCCTGCACTGGATATGACGTCGTTGCCGGAACCGGTGTCGATCCCTGCAGCCCTGGCCAAGGCGATGGTGCCGCCGTCCCACACCGCGTCACCGGCCACCGCCACTCCCTTGCCCGCGACCGCCACGCTGATGGCATACGCTTCCGCGTCCGCAGTCGCCGAGATCGCTCCGGAACTGGCGACCAGGTCGTCGCCTTCCCGGGTGTCGATGCCGATGGAATCGGCCGTTGCGGTGGAGGTGGTAACCGCGGCGCTCAGTCCTTTGCCGGCAACCGCTACGCCCACCGAGGGGGTCGTGGCCTCGGAGCTGACCGTGATCGCGCCCTCGTTCCAGATATTGTTGTTGACGGCCCCCGCTTCGATGCCTCGCGCTGTGGCCGTCGCCTTTGTGCCGCCGTCCCAGACCTCGTCCAGCGCCGCTGCCACGCCCTTGCCCGCGATGTCCGCGTTCACCGTCACCGCGGTGGCCGTGGCGGTGGAGGTGATGTCGCCGCTGTTCCAGAGCTCCGGCGTGGTTTCCCCGGGGTCGATGCCGACGGCTTCGGCCGTGGCCGTGGCCGTGCTGACCGAGGCGGAAAGGCCCTTGCCCACGATGGACACGCCCGCCGAGACGGTAGTGGCGGTGGCGTCCGCCGTAATGCTGCCCGTGTTGACCACGAAGTTGCTGCCGGCGCCGGCGTCGATGCCCTTGGCGTTGGCGGCGGCTTCCACCCCGCCGTCCCACACGTCGTTGCCCGAGCCTGCCACCCCCTTGCCGGAGATGTCGACGCTGATGGCGTCGGCATTGGCATAGGCGGTGGAGGTGATGGCTCCGCTGTTGTCGATCCAGTCGTCGCCTGCGCCCGGGTCGATGCCCACGGAGGAGGCCGTAGCGGTGGCGGTGCTGATGCCTACGCTTACCCCTTTGCCCGTGACGGCTACGTCCACCGACGGAGCGACGGCCGTGGAGCTCGCCGAGATGGCTGCTTCGTTCTGGATGTGGTCATTGCCGCCCTCCGCGCGGATCCCCGCGGCATCGGCCGTGGCGGTCGTTCCGCCGTCCCAGACCGTGTCGATGCTTGCGGCCAGTCCTTCTCCGGAAACCGAAACGCTCACCCCGGCCGCGACGGCCGTGGAATCGGCGGTGATCGCCCCGGCGTTGTGGATCCAGTGCGTGCCCTCTCCGGTGTCGATGCCCGTGGAGCTGGAGGCGGCCTTGGCGGTGGTGATTGCCGCGGAAATTCCCTTCGAAGTGGTGACGGCCACGCCCAGCGAGGGGGCTACGGCCGTGGAGCTGACGTTCAGGGCTCCGCTGTTGGTGATGGTCTCGTCGCCCTCCCCGCCGTCGATGCCCTTGGCGGTGGCTGCGGCGCTGTTGCCCGCGTCGAAGGTGGCCGGGTCCAGGGTCCCGCTTCCGGCTGCACCCTGCCGGGTCACCGAGATGCTGGCCGCGATCCCCGTGGCGTCGGCGTCCACCGTGACCGCGCCGCTGTTGGCGATCAGGTCATTGCCCTCGCCGCCGTCGATGCCGGTGGCCTCGGAGGTGGCCTGGTTCTGGGCATTGGCCAGCGCGATCCCGAGCCCCGGGCTCTTGCCGGGCATGATGTCCACAGCCACGGATGCGGCGATGGCCAGGGAATCCGCAGAGACGTTCAGGGCGCCCTCATTGACGATGACGTCGTTTCCGGTTCCGCCGGCCAGGCCTTGGGCCGTGGCCTCCGAGGTGGTCGTGACGGTGGCCAGCGCCCCCTGCACGCCGAGAGCCTTGGAGCTGGACCCCTGATAGGTGAGGGCGACCGCGGCGCTCAGCGTTTCCGCCTCGGCGCTCACCGCGACGGCTCCGCTGTTGCGGACCTCGTCTTCTCCCTCCCCCGCGTCGATCCCCACGGCATCCGCGGTGGCGGTCGAGTCCGCCTTGACCACGGCCCCGTCCATGACCAGGCCCTTCTCTGCCTTGGAGATCACCGAAGCCGACAGTCCGACCCCGGCGTTGCGGCTGTCAGCCGACACGGTGATATCGCCGCTGCTGATGATGGCGTCGTTGCCCGTTGCCCCGAGGATGCCGGAGGCATCGGCGGCGGTGGTCGACCGTACGTCGACCAGCGTTCCCTGCACGTCGACGAGGTACTTCGGCTCGGCCTTGTTCTGGACCGCGACGTTCGCCGCGACAGCCAGGGTTTCCGCCACTGCGTCCACCGTAATGTCGCCGCTGTTCAGGATCCGGTCGTCGCCTTCGCCGCCCTCGATGCCGGAGGCAGTCGCTTCCGCCTCGGTCAGGGCATCCACCCGGGTCATGGCAACCGCGATGTCGTCGATCGAGCCCTGAAAGCCGACGGAAGCGGCGACGTTCAGCGCGCTCGCGCTGGCGTCGACGTCCAGGTTGCCCTCGTTGCTGACCAGTTCATCCCCTTCGCCTCCCTGGATCCCCGTGGCCTCCGCGTTCGCTTCCGTCCCGGCGTCGACAAGGGAGAAAGCCGGGAAAGGGCTTGGGAAGGGCAGCTCCACCAGGGGCAGGCTCAGGCTGAGGCTGCCACCCCAGGAAGTCGCCGAGGCATCCGCGACGACGCTGCCCTGGTTGGTGATTTCGTCGTCGCCCATACCTCCGTCGATGCCGGTGGCCTCCGAGCTCACGGAAACATCGGCGCTGGCCAGGTTCTCCAGGCTGGCGATCTCTCCATTGAAAAGTCCCTCGGGCAATCCCTCGGCTCCGACTTTGACGCCGATGCGGGTGGCTTCCGTGGTGGCTTTGGCGATGATGCTGCCGGAGCTGATGATGCTGTCGTCCTGGCAGCCGCTGGAAACGCCCGTGGCTTCCGCCTCGACCGTAGTGGAGCCGTCGCCCGGGGTGTCCAGCCCCAGGAATTCCAGTTCCGCAAGGGGCGTGAGGTCGATCAGGCTCATGCTGAAGTCACCCATCAGGATTTCGGCCGTGGCTTCCGCCGTGAGCGAACCCGTGTTGAGGATGGTGTCCATGCCCTGGCCGCTGGCGATCCCCACCGCCTCGGCGGTGGTGGAAGAGCCGAAATCGCCGGTGGCGATGTCGACGGCGCTGAACTCCCCGCTCCAGGACTCGGTGTTTGCCGTCGCGCCGGCAGAGAGCGTGCCGGAGTTCAGGATCGAGTCGTTTCCCGAACCGCTGTCGATTCCAACTGCCGAGGCCTGAGCGTCGAGGTTTGCCGCGGATTTAGCGACGTCGAGCAGATTCAGCTCAACGGAAATTGAATCGATGTCGGCCGATGCCCCCACGATCAGGGTGCCCTCGTTGGCAATCGTGTCCTTCCCGTGGCCGCCCACGATCCCGGAGGCATCGGCGATGGCGGTGAGGGAGGTGTCGACGGAAGAGGCCAGATCGGCCAGCGTCAGGGCGTAGGAACCCGCGTCGACCGAGGAGGTGGCCTGCACGGCGATTGTCGAGGCGTTGCCGATGCCCAGGGCTTCGTCGTTGGAGTTGCCCGTGGATATCCCGGTCGCCGCAGCCGAGGCGGTGGCGGAACCGTCGAACTCGGCGTCGCGAACCCAAGGTAGCCCGCTGACCCCGGTGACGGTCAGGCCGTTGGTCTGGACCGAGGATTCCGCCGTCACGCTGATGTCGCCCTGGTTCGCAATCGTGTCCTTGCCGTGGCCGCCTGCGATGCCGACGGCGGTCGCGCTGCTTTGGAGCGAAGTGTCCGCGCTGCCCATATCGAGCAGGCTGAGCTCCACGGCCAACGAATCGATGCTGGCCGAAGCCCCCACGGTCAGGGTGCCCTCGTTGGAGATTGCGTCCTTGCCGTTGCCGCCGACGATCCCCGAGGCGTCGGCGAGGGCAGTGAGGGAGGTGTCGGTGGTGGAGGCCAGGTCAGCCAGCGTCAGCGCGATGGAATCCGCGTTGATTGAGGAGGTGGCCTGAACGGCGATCGTCGAGGAATTGGCGATGTCCACGGTATCATTGCAGGAGTTCCCCGTGGATATCCCCACTGCCTTGGCCGTGGCGGTGCTCGAGCCGTCGACCTCGGTGCCGCATCCTATGGAAGTTTCCATGCCGGCGACTGTCAAGCTGTCGGTTTCGATGGTGGAAGTCGCTGTTACGCTGAGCTCACCCTGGTTGGTGATCTGGTCCTTGCCGTTGCCCCCGTCGATGCCAACGGCAAGAGCGCCGCTGTGGAGCGACAGGTCCGCGTCATGCACTTCGAGCAGGGTGGCCGACGTATCAGCTACAGCTATGCCCGACTGGGCGCTGACCGTCAACGCCGCGTCATTGCTGATCGAATCCCTGCCGTTCCCCCCCAGGATGCCGATGGCCGTGGCTTCGGTGTCCACACTTCGATCATTTCCGTGTCTTCCGACCAGTTCCCACGTCTCTCCCGACAAGGAGGCGGTGGAAGCCGCCGACACTTCGATGGAGCCCGAGCCGGAGGCGACCGCGGAGTCGCTGTTCTCGCTGCTGTCGTTGCCGTTCCCGCCGTCTATGCCGATGGCCAGGGAGCGGGCGGTCCCGCTGTCGGCGAGCTGGGTGGAGGCGGTGACCTCGATGCTGCCGGTGTTGAGCACGGAATCCTGACCGTTGCCCGTTTGGATTCCGATCGCCGTGGCGTCCGCATCCGCAGTGAAGCAGTTGTGCTTCCAGTGTATTCCGCCGCGGCTGCCGCAGGAAACATCTTTTTCGCCTTGCTCCTCGGTGGCTGCCACAAAGATGTTTCCTTCATTGGTCACGCTGTCGTTGCCGCCGTCGGAGTCGATGCCGATGGCATCGCTCCCTTGGCTCACGACCTGTGCCCCCTCTTCGACGAGGATGGTGTCGGCGCCGCAGCCGGTGCGGATTGCATCGGCGATGGTTCCCGATTGGACCACGATATTCTGTCCATGGGGCCAGCAGCTTTGTTCGCAGCTGAAGGCCGGCGGCGGGCTGATGAACCCAAGCAGGATGAGCAGGCCTATCAATGACCTAAGGCTTTTGCGCAAATTGCTTTTCACCACGGCCTCCTTGTGCTGCGACTGGCTACGACGTTCAGATCGAGCAGGATGAGCCAGGGCAAACAAACTATCGGCTGGTAGAACTATAGCTCACGATCCGATTATAGGTGATGGAAATCCACAGTCAACGTTTTTCTAGTCAAATATCGAAAAATCATAAAATCGTGTGATAGATGGAGCGCGCAGCCTAGTCCTTTCTTCCGTATTGCGCGACTGTCTCAGATTAATGCTTTTGTCAGTTCCTTGAAGTTCCGGCCGCGATCGAACTCGTTCAGGAACAGTCTCGAAGGAGGCGCAGCCGGGCGAGAAGAGCAGGGAGGCGCCCGGCGGCTCCGGGCCGCGCGCAGCCCGGCGGCGGGCCGCTTCCCAGGCGCGGCGCGAGGGCCTCGGGCCAGGTCGGGGAAGGGGCCCTCGAAGGCGATGCCCTCCGCGCGGAACAGCTGCTCGATCTTGCGCGTCGCGCTGCCCGCCAGCAGGTAGATGCCCGCGGCCCGGCCCGCCGCCTCGGCCAGGGGGCGGAAGTCCAGGTTCTTGTCGGTGCCGCCGGCGATCAGGAACACCGGCGCCGGCAGGCTGCGCCAGGGCGGCGGCCGCGGCCTCCGGGATGGTGGCGGCCGAGTCGTTGTAGATGCGCACCCCGTCGCGTTCGCGCCACCAGCTCCAGGCGGTGCTCGATGCCCGGGAAGGAGGCCCAGGGCCGCGGCGATGGGCTCGGGCTCCAGCCCGAACAGGCGGGCGCCAAGGCCGGCGGCCAGCAGGTTCAGGCGGTTGTGCTCGCCGGGGACCGCCAGGCGCGCCGGCAGGATCGTCTCGGTCCGCCCCGCCTCCCGGCGCAGGCCCACGCCGTTCTGCAGCCAGGCGCCCGGGGCGCCCGGGCGGCAGCGGGGCGCGCGAGTACCAGTGCACCTCGGCGGCGGTGCCTTGCGGGAAATCGCGCTGCCAGGGGTCGTCGGCGTTGAACACGGCGAACTGCCCTGGCTTCTGCGAGGCGAAGAGCACCTTCTTGTCGGCGACGTAGCTGTCCATGTCCGGGTACTTGTCCTGGTGGTCCGGCAGGATGCGCGTGACCAGGCTCACCCGGGGGGCCAGCAGGCCCCGGCCCCGCAGGTCGGCCAGCTGCCAGGAGGACAGCTCCAGCACCACCGGGTCCTCCGGCGCGAGCTCGCTCCAGGAAGCCCGAGCGGCGAGACGGTGATGTTGCCGCCCAGCCGGCAGCCCGGGTGCCGGGTCTGCAGGCAGCGGGCCAGGGCCGAGGCGGCGGTGGACTTGCCCTTGCTGCCCGTCACCGCCAGGACCGGGCCCGGGCACAGGCCGAGGAAGATCGACAGGTCCGTCTCCACGGGGATGCCCCGCTCGCGGGCCAGAGCCAGGAAGGGGGAGGAGAGGGGTACCGCCGGGTTCTTCACGACCAGGTCGGTCTCGGTGAAGTCGCGCTCTTCGTGGCGGCCCAGCACGGTGCGCACCCCGTGCGCGGCCAGCTCGGCCAGGAAGGGCTCGAAGGCGGCGGGGTCCCGCCGGTGATCGGTGACCGTGACCCGGGCGCCGTGCCGGGCGAAGAACAGGGCCGAGGCCAGACCTCCTCCGTGCAGGCCCAGCCCCATCACCGTCACCCGTTTGGAGGCGAACTCAAGACGCCCGATCTTCAATCCGGTACTCCTTCAGGTCCCTGCTCGTTCAGGTAGGCCTCGACCCTGCAGGCCCTCCCAGGGCCGGTACCAGGACTCGGGGATCCGGGCCTTGAGCTCGCGGAACACGGGGTTGTCCTCGGAGAACTCCCTGCCCTTCAGGGCGGACTCCACCCGGCCCATGAACGGCTTCAGGAACTCGTAGGCCTGATGCAGCTGCGGCAGCGCCGCCTCGCGGTCCGCCGCGGAGAAGCGGATCAGGCTCCGGCAGAGGGTCCGGTACCTGCACAGATAGGGGAAATACGGGTAGGTCCGCTGGCCCGCCGGCAGAAACAGCCGGCTGAAGAAGCGGGTCAGGTCGTTGTCCATCCAGATGCCCTGCACGAAATAACCCCGCCCGGTTTCCCCCACCCAGGTGTTGGAGATGGCCTGGTCGACGAGCAGGCCGCGCAACCGGCCGTTCTCCGCTTCCACCCCCTGCAGGGGGATGAAGGAACTCTCCAAGTACAGCTCCCGGGTGCTGAAAGCCGGGGAGAGGTCATTGTCGCCGTGCTCCAGCACCCGGTAGGCCTGGGGCCGGTAGGCCAGGTCCAGGCGCAGCAGGTACGCGTATTGCCGCTCGCTCAGGCGGTAGAGCTGGAAGAAGGAGGGGCGCAGGACTTCCGCCGGGTCGAACAGGTAGGTGAGTCCGTGCAGCAGCTGCGGGGCCAGGCTGCAGCAGCTGGGCCAGCACCTCGCCCAGGCTCTCCAGATAGCCGGGATCGGGCTGCGGCCGGCGCACGTCGTGGTGGATCGCCAGCCGCGGCACGCGGTACTCGGCCTCGGTGCGGACGAAGAACTCCTCGGTCTGGCTGAAATGGCGACTCAATGGCCGCTCACCCGCCGGCGTCGCGGCCAGCAGGGCATTTAAAGCGGGGTCGGTGACGCTGGCCTGGATCGCGTTGGTGGTCAGTGGCACGGGTGCGCTCACCCCTCGATGCGGTAGATGACCCAGGCTCTGCCCTGCTGCCGCAGGAACACCCGCTCCCGTGCTTCCCGCGAGGCGGTGCCCTGGTCGGGGTCCGGGACCCAGAGCCGGTAGTCCACCTGGAAGGCGGGCTCGGCCTCGCCCCGCCAGCGGCTGGATGGCCAGGTCGGTGATGCCGAATACCGAGTCGGGGGGCGTCACCGCCGGCCGGCCGGCGCGGTCCCACTCCTCGGCGCTGCGGATCAGGGAGCGTCCCTCGTAGCCCAGGTTCACCCGGCTCATCACGTAGACGTGGATCACCTGGTCGATCAGCTGCTTGCCGGCGCGGCCGGCGACGCAGTCCTGCATGCGCTCGTGGTCCAGGGCTGTTGGCGCTGCGGTAGAAGCTCTCCACGACCTCCCGCGGGGAAAGCCCAACGGGTGGAGCGTGGAGCTTGAGCAGGTTGCGCAGCACGGTTCCCGAAAAGATTCCCACCGCGGCGGCGATCGCCGCGACGATCAGCACGGTCTTCCAGTGCCGCTGCCAGAACACCCCGCGCCGGTAGGCCCTGGAGGCCAGCTCTTGCTCCCGCGCCGGGCCCTGGCGGCCAGCGCCCGGGCTTCCGCCTCGGGCAGCTCGCGGAACAGCCCGCCGGCTTCCCAATCCCGCCAGCAGCGCGGCCCAGCGCTCCAGCGTTGGCGGGGCTTCCCGGTGCCGCGCCCCAGGCCGTCCATCACGGCCGCGCTCACCTCCTCGCGCACCTCCGGCCGGCGTGAGGGACAGGGGGGCCAGGCGCAGCTCGCGCGCCCGGCGGCGCGTCTCCTCGATGCTTTCGGCGGCGAAGGGGTACTCCCCGGCGATCAGCCGGTACAGCATGGCCGCCAGGCAGTAGGACAGAGGCCGCGGGAGTCCGGGTGGTTGAGGGCCTCGAAGGTGCGCAGGCGGTGCTCCTCCGGCTGGATGCTCGCGCGCCTGGCGCATGACCTGGGGGCTGAGCAGCTCCACCGCCCCGTCCTCCAGGAAGCGCACCGCGTCGGTGGCCAGCTCTTCCGGCCGGCGATCGCCCGAGCGCCGCCAGGGCCTGGGCCAGCCGGCGCAGGTAGGGGCAGGGCCTCCTGCCCTGCTGCGAGGACCTCCTCCAGGGTGACGCCCGGCTCCCAGGGGCCGTAGAGGTACAGGCGGCCCTCTTCCTGGTAGAACCCCTCCAGATAGCGCTCGCTCACGCCGTCCGCGGCCCACCCGGAATCCGGGGGAGGTGCGCAGGCCCTGGAGCCTGGCCAGCAGGATCTCATTGCGGCCCGGCCCGACGGGGATGGCCAGGACCGGCCGGCCGTCGCGCAGCCGCCGGCCGGGCAGCTGCAGGCTCACGCGCCTTCCTTCGCCGAAGACCTCGGCCCCGAAGATCTCGATCTCCGTGCCGGGCTCGCGCCAGCAGTCCTCGGGCAGGCCCGGCCTTGGCGCAGGTGTGGGAGAGGAAGGTTTCCCGGTCCCAGCCGTACTCCGTGGCCACCTGCGGCAGGAGCAGGCCGGAGCGCGGGCCCCGGCGCACGATCAGGCCGTGCCTGCCCACCTGGATCTCCTCCAGGCTCGTCACGGGCCGGGGCTCGCTCAGCACGGAGATCTCCAGGCGGATCTCCGGACAGCTCGGCGCGGCGCAGGGGAGGAAAGCGCGGATCGTGAAAGGCGGCGGCCCGGGCCGCCTCGCGCACGGTCTCCAGCAGCGGCCGCTCGGCGATCACGAAGCCGATGCAGCCCCGCAGGCGCCCGTCGCGGGTCAGGGTGACGAAAGCGCCGCTGGCGCTCGGCCAGCGCCGCCTGGCGCCGCGCGCCGCGCGCGGGCCCGGTCTCCCCGCGAGGCCGGCCTCAATCGCCTCCCGCGCCGCCTTCAGCAGCGCTCCGCGTTCCTCGGATGTCAGGAACTTGTTCCATGGTTTGTTCTTTCGAAGGCGATCGCCCCGTAGTGGACGACCTTGCGCTCGTCGTCGCTCACGTCCAGGGAGCTGGCCAGCTTCAGGATCTCGGCCCGGCGACCCGAGCTCCGTGCTCGACGGCCAGTATAGCAGCAATACAGCCGGCGCCACAAGAGCTGAGGCTTTTCCGGCCGGCCGTCTCCGAGCAGGATGCCGCGCCAGTCGCCCGCCGCGGATCATCTCCAGCAGCGCCTGCGCCTCCCGCTGGCCCTGCTCGCGCGGGCGGTAGCAGGTCAGGTTGGCGGAGACCACGATCAGCGTGCGCTCCGGCGCCAGGGCCAGCTCCTGCTCGCAGCGCCCGGGCCAGGGCCTCCACCAGCCGCGCCGTGGGGCGGCCCATGAGCACGGGCACCAGGAGCGCCTGCGGGAACAGGGTCTGCAGGAAGGGCAGCTGCACCTCCAGGCAGTGCTCCTCCAGGTGGGGGATGTCGTCCAGGGCGAAGCAGGGGTCCCGCGCGGCCAGGCGCCGGACGGTCTCCCGGTCCACGGCAGTGGCGCCCAGCGGGGTCTGGTAGGCCTCGGACTCGGGCAGCAGCAGCCGGTCGCTGGCTCGCGGTGCACCGGCCCCAGCAGCAGCACGCGCTCGCACCGCGGGCCGCGGCGGCCGCCTGGAAGGCCGCGGCGGCCAGCGCCGCCGGAATACTCGTAGGCGGCGTGCGGGCTGATCAGGCAGCCGGCCGTGCCCGCCGGGCCGCCTCCGGCCAGCAGGCCCTCCACCCGCTCGGCCAGCGCCTCCCGGTCCGCAGGGTAGAAGATGCCGTCCACGGTGGAAGCGCGGACTCTCATAATTCAAAGTATATGGAAGGCCGGCCGGAGTTTCAATACGTCAGACCCAGCAGGCGCGCCAGGCGCTGCGGGTCCAGGCGCACGTGCAGGTTCTTCTCCTGCGTGGGCAGCACCAGCCCCGGAGCCCCGTCCCGGGCCCGGCGCAGGTATTTCACCTGGGTGTAGTACACGTCCCCCTTTCCCGAGCCGCGGGCCTTGCTGTAGTGCAGGGCCAGGTTGGCGGCGTCCAGCAGGGCCTCCAGGGGCACGCTCTTCCCGGGCAGGGTGCGGATGAAGACGTAGGCCCCCGGCGCGTCCCGGGCGTGCACCCAGGTGTCGTTGCCGCGCACGTGCCGCCGCAGCAGCGCGTCGTTCTCCGCGGCGCTGCGCCCGACCAGCAGGCGGAAGGGTCCGGAGGCTGAACTCCAGCCCGGGGGCCTGCGCCGCCTGTGCGTTCCCGCCCGGCCTTCTGCGTGCGCTGGCGAGGCGCGCCGCCCTTCCCGAGGGCTGCTCCCGGGCCTGCAGGGCGGCCAGGGCAGCCGGGTCCTCCGCTCTTTCCAGGGATTGCCTTTTCCCGGCGCACCGCCTCCAGCTCCCGCTCCAGGGCGCCGATGTCCTCCCCCAGGCGCTCCAGGCCGGCCGTGGCCTTGCGGTAGCGCCGGAAGTAGCTTTCCGCGTTCTGCGCCGGGCGAGGCGCGGGTCCAGCTCGATGCGCAGAGGCCGGGCCGCCGGGCTCGTCGAAGTCCTCGGCCGAGAGCCAGCGGGCGCCGGGCTTCACGGCGTGCAGCGTTGGCCAGGATCAGCTCGCCGCAGCGCCGCAGCTGGGACGGCTCCCCCTGCTTCTCCCGCCGCTGCCGCAGGGTTTCCAGCCCGGCCAGGATGCGGTTCTCCCTGCGCTCGAGCCGGCTTGCGGACGGAGGCCAGGAGGCGCTCCCGCTCCTGGTCGCGCTCCAGCCCGGCGTAGTGCCGCTCCACCCGCTCGTTGTAGCTGCCCTCGCCCGGGAAACTCGCGGGCCTGGAAGCGGTCCGTCGTCCTCGCGGAGCCCTCCGCCCCGGGAGCCCCGGCGGGCGGCTGGAACCGGCCTCCGCTCACCTCGCCGCGCCCGGGGCGCCGGTACAGGGCGTCCAGGATCCGGCCGTCCGGGTCCGTGACGATCAGGTTGGCGGCGCCGCCCCACAGGCGGGCCCACAGCAGCAGGCGCTCCTCCCCCCGCGCCACCTCCAGGCGCACGATGCGCTCCCGGCCCAGCTGCGCGGCGCTGAGCAGATTCTGCCGTCGCGCAGGCGCGAGCGCAGGAAGGACGACGAAGCGCGGCGCCGGGCTGGGGTTGGCGGGCTTGGCCGAGCTGGAGTGCAGGCGCAGGTGAGGGGCGGCGAAGCAGAACAGCAGCCGGAAGTTGGACCCCCTGGCGGTAGAGCTCCAGCACCAGCACCGGGTGGCCGGGCTGGTAGACCTGCCGGACGAACGCCCCTTCCAGGGGGAGCTCGGCCAGGACCCGGTCGATTTCGCGCCAGTTCAGCGACAATCCGCGGGGCCCCGGCCCCTACGCCCCGGCGGCCGCGAACCCGGAGGCCAGCGCCGCCGCGATCAGCGCCAGGTTGAGCGCCGGCAGCAGCCAGGGCGCCTCGGTGCGCCGGCGCAGCACCAGGCGCCCGCGAACACCAGCAGGATGGCGGCCAGCGGGGAAAGCCCCAGCAGCAGGTGCAGCAGCGGGCCGGGATTCGCGGCCGCGCAGGCCCGACCAGGCCGAGCAGGGCGGTCAGGGGCAGCAGGAGCTGCGACAGGGAGCGCGCCGCGCGGTCCAGCGCGGCAGGGCCCCCTGCCCACGCGGCGCAGGTACAGCCCCCGGCCCAGGAAGGTGCCGTGCGCCGCCAGCAGCGCCAGGGCGGCGGCCAGATGAGCGATGCGCAGCATGCTCGTACGATGATAGCCTACGGGGCGGGAAATTGTCCACGAGGGGCCAGCAACCGCCGGCGCACCTCCCCGGCCAGGTAGAAGGAGCCCAGGACCAGCAGCGGCCGCCGGGCTTCCGTGAGCTCCAGGGCCAGCGCCAGGGCCGCACCGGTGTCCGGCTCCAGACGGGCGGCGGGACAGAGCCCCTGGAACAGGCGGTGGGTCTCCGCCGGGTCGCTCTCCTTGAAGGTGCCCGGGGTGGTGATCACGATGCGCTGGAAGGCCGGGGCCAGCAGCGCGGCCATCTCGGCGATCTTCTTTCCGCGGGCCGCGCCGAACAGCAGCACCCCATCCGCTCCGAAAAGGGCTCGGAACACCGCCAGGACCCGCTCCACGGAACGCGGGGTGTGCGCCCCGTCCAGGACCACGGGCGGGCTGCGGCGCGCAGCAGCTCCAGGCGGGCGGGCAGGCGGGCGGCGCGAAAGCCCTGCTCGAGGGCCTCCCCGCCCAGGCCCAGGGTCCGCCGGGCGGCCAGGTCCACCAGGGCGGCGTTCTCGGCCTGAAAGTCGCCGATGAGCGCCAGGCGGTAGCGCCGCGGCGGCTCACCGCGGAAGCGCAGCTCCAGACTCGGTGCCTTCCGGCGGTGAACCGGCTGGACAGCTCCTCCAGCTCCTCGTCCAGGAAGGCGATCGGGCTGCCGCGCTCGCGCGGCGATGCCGCGCAGCACGGCGCGCACCTCGGGCGCCTGGGCCGCGCTGTACACGGGGACGCCCGGCTTGATGATCCCGCCCTTCTCGCGGGCGATCTGCGCCCAGGGTGTCGCCCAGCACGTCGGTGTGCTCCCGCTCGATGGGGGTGAGCAGGCACAGCTCGGGGGTCACCACGTTCGTGGCGTCCAGCCTTCCGCCGATGCCGGTCTCCAGCACGGCCGCCTGGCAGCCGCTCTCGCGGAACAGCTCGAAGGCCAGGAGGGTGAGCAGCTCGAAGGTGGTGGGCTGGCCGTATTCCTGCAAGGAATTCCTGCGGCAGGGTTTCGATGTGCCGCCGCAGCTGCGCGCCCAGGTCCTCCAGCAGCTGCGGGCCGCGGGTCGGACTGGCCCCGTTCTCCAGCACGCGCGTAGCGCTCCAGGTAGCTCTCCACGTGCGGCGAGGTGTACAGCCCGGTGCGCAGCCCGGAGGCCTGCAGGGACCAGGCCAGCAGCGCGGCCGTGGAGCCCTTGCCCTTGGAGCCGGCCACGTGAGGCCGCGGAAGGCGTCCTGCGGGCGCCCAGGCGGTCGGCCAGCAGGCGCATGCGCTCCAGCTGGTAGGCGCGGGCGGAGAACACGGCCCCGGAGCGCTCCAGGTTCGTGAAGGACTCGATCCAGGCGAAAAGCTCGTCCAGCCGGTCCACGATCAGCCCCCATCGGCCTTCCGGGCCTTCGCGGCCCGGGCGGACGTCGGCTCCGACGCCTGCCCGGTGCGGACGGCCAGGCGTGGGCGGCGAAACCCTCGTAGCCGGCCAGGCGGCCACCGGGCCGGCCAGTCCGGCCAGGCCCTCCGCGGTCAGGTGGACCACCGAGGAAGACTTTCAGGAAGTCGCGCAGGCCGACAGGGCGCTGGCCGAGCGGGCCCAGCCCCCGGTGGGCAGCACGTTGTTGCAGCCCACCGCGTAGTTGGCCAGCGAGAAGGTGGCCTGCTGGCCCAGCAGGATTTCCCCGGCGTTGCGCACCAGGCCCAGCACGGCGAACGGGCTCGGCGCAGGCCACCTGCAGGTGCTCCGGCGCGTAGGCGTTGACGAACTCGAGCGGCCTCCCCCAGGGAGGAGGCCAGCACGATGCCGCCGAAGCCCCCGAGCACCTGCTCCACGTAGGCGGCGCGCTGCGGGTCGCGCGCCGGCCAGCTCGGCCAGCAGGACGGGCAGCAGGCGCTCGCACCTCCTCGGCCAGCTCCTCGCTGGGGGTGACCAGGAAGGCGCTGGAGTCCGCGCCGTGCTCGGCCTCGACCATCAGGTCCAGGGCGACCCGGCGGGGGTCGGCGCTCCCGTCGGCCAGCACGATCGATTCCGAGGGGCCGGCCGGAAGCCCCACGTCCACCACGGCGGCTCAGGGCTCGCTTGGCCGCGGCCACGTAGCAGGCTGCCGGGTCCCAGGATCTTGTCCACCCGCGGGATGCTCTGCGTGCCGCAGGCCAGGGCGGCCACCGCCTGCACGCCGCCGACCCGGTAGATCTCGCGCACCCCGCACAGACCGGCGGCGAACAGGGTGGCCGGGTCGGGCCGGCCTTCGCGGTCCGGCGGGGTGGCCAGCGCCACGCGCGGCACGCCGGCCAGCACGCGCGGGCACGGCCAGCATGTAGGCCACCGAGGGGAAGCTGCCGCGGCCGCGCGGCACGTACAGGCCCGACCGAGTCGAGCGGGGTCCAGCGCTCGCCGGCGAACACCCCCGGGCTGCGATCTCGCGCAGGGCCAGGGGCGGCGGGGCCTGGCCCTCGTGGAAGGCGCGCACGTTGCGCCACGGCGTGCTCGATCGCCTCGCGGACTTCCGCCGGGACCGAGGCGGCGGCGGAGGCGATCTCCTCCTCGCTCACGGCCAGCGGCCGGCCGCTCCAGGTCCGCGCCGTCGAACTCGCGCGTGAAGCCGCGCACCGCCGCGTCGCCCTGGGCGCGCACCGCGTCGATGATGCGCTGCACGGCGGGCAGCACCTCCTCCAGCCCGGCCTCGGCCCGACGGCACAGGGCCCGGCGCTCGGCTTCGGACATGTCCGCCCAGCGGTAGACGTTGATTTTCATGGCTCCCCCTTCAGCGTTTCAGAAACAGGTGGTCCTCGCGCTCCGGCTCGGGAAATGGCTGGTAGGCCAGCAGGGACCACTCCGCGTAGTGCCGCACCGGCTCCTGGTGCAGGCGGTTGTCCACGCGGAAGCGGCAGACGGCGCAGTTGCCGATGGGCACCACCGGCATCCAGGCGCGTGCCGCCGAAGGTGGTCTTGATGATCCACTGCAGGGTGCCGGAGTGGGTGACGCACAACAGCGGTCCCTCCCCGGCACGCGCGGCCAGCTCCTCCCACAGGCGCCCGGCACGGGCCGCCAGGTCGGCCGCCCGCTCGGCCCCCGGCACCCCTTCCCAGCTCTCGCGCTGGAACGCGCTCCAGGCCTCCGGGTAGCGCTTCGCGGATGTCCTCGACCGTCAGCCCGGTGAACAGCCCCGTGTCCAGCTCGGTGAGCTCGGCGCGGCTTTCCGGCTCAGGCAGCCCCAGCGCCGCGGTGAGGATGCGCGCCGTTTCGGCCGCCCGGGCCAGGGGAGAGCAGAGCACGGCCCGGATGCCCTTGTCCGCGAACCAGCCGGCCGCCCGGCGGGCCTGCTCGCCTGCCCTCCTCCGACAGGGGGTAGTCCCCGCGGCCCTGCAGCAGGCGCGCGCTGTTGCCCTCGCTCTCCCCGTGGCGCAGGAAGTAGAAGTCGCCGCGGCCGTCCAGCCGGCGGAAGTCGGTCATTGCCGGATGAGGTCCCGGTACCAGGAGGCGCTGCGCCGCCAGGTGCGCTGGCCGCTTGCGAAATCCACCCGGATCAGGCCGAAGCGCATGGCGTTGCCCAGGTGCCACTCGAAGTTGTCCAGCAGCGACCAGACGAAGAAGCCGCGCAGGTCCGCTCCCTGCCGGCGCGCCTGCAGGGCTTCGTCGATGTGCGCGCCAGGTACTCGATGCGCTCCCCGTCCTCCAGGGGGTCGGCGCCGGGTCGCTCCGGCAGGGGGTAGCCGTTCTCGGTGATGTACACCGGCGGGTTGCCGTATTCGGTCTGCAGGCAGCGCGCAGCAGCGCGCCCAGGCCCTGCGGGGCGACCTCCCACATGGCGCTGCGCCGGGCGCCGGGGGTGGGCGCCTCCAGGGCTCCGCAGCACGGGGGCCAGCGGGCGCGTGGCGATAGCTCTGCCCGCTGTAGTAGTTGAGGCCCAGGAAGTCCCCGGGCTCGCGCATCTCGGACAGGTCCTGCTCCCAGCCGCGGGGCAGGTAGCGGGCCACCCGCCGCAAGGCCTCCTCCGGGTAGCGGCCGAAGTAGAGGGGGTCCAGGAAGAAGCGGTTGACCACCGCCTCCACCCGCCGGGCGGCGCGCACGTCCCGCGCGATCGTCCGGCCGCAAGGGCCGGAGGTAGAGCAGGTGGTTGGCGATGCCGATCGCGGCCGCGCGTCGCGTGCCTCGCGCGGGCGCCAGGGCGCGGTACAGGCGCACCAGGCGGGCATGGCCCAGCAGCAGGTGGTGGGCCGCGGCGAAGGCCGGCCGCAGGCGCCAGTGCAGCCCGGGCGGGTAGTGCCCGAACACGTACCCGAAAAAGGCGTAGATCATGGGCTCGTTGATCGTGAGCCAGTGGCCGACCCGGTCGCCCAGCGTCCGGAACACGGCCTCGGCGTAGAAGTCCAGGTGCTCCAGCGCCTCGCGGCGGACGAAGCCGCCGCGGTCCTCCAGCCAGGCGGGCAGGTCCCAGTGGAACAGGGTGGCGAAGGGGCGGATGCCCCGGCTTCCAGCAGGCCGTCCACCAGGCGGTCGTAGAAGGCCAGGCCCCGGGGATTCAGGCGGCCGGGCTCCGGCACCACCCGGGGCCAGGCCACGGAGAAGCGGTAGGCCCCCAGGCCCATCTCCTTCATGTGGCGGATGTCCTCGGCCCAGCGGTGGTAATGGTCGCAGGCCAGGTCCCCGTTGGTGCCGTCCTGCACCTTGCCCCTGCGGTGGGTGAAGCGGTGCCAGTTGGAGGGGCAGGCGCCGTCGGCCAGGGGATGGCCCTCGACCTGGTAGGAGGCGGTGGCCGCGCCCCACAGGAAGTCCGCGAGGCAGCGGCCCGGGCAGCGGTGCGTTCATGGTCGGCTGGATTGTACCCGAAAGCGGGCGAGGGCGGCAAGAAACGCATGCGCTGCGGAAGGTCCGCCCGCGGGATTCGATTACCGGCCGAAAAGGATCCAGACGAACAGGCTGCTGGAGAGAACCGCGACCAGGGTGAAGGGCAGGCCCATGCGGACGAATTGGAAGAATCGCGATTCGTAGCCGTGTTTTTTCAGAATGCCCATGGCCACGATGTTGGCCGAGGCCCCGATCGGGGTGACGTTGCCGCCCACGCTGGCCCCCAGCAGCAGCCCGATGTACAGGGCGTAGGGCTCGACCGCCGTGCGCTGGGCCAGCAGCCCGACCACGGGGAGCATGGCCATCAGGTACGGGACGTTGTCGATGAAGGCGCTGAGGGCCACCGACACCCACACGACCAGGAGGAAGACGACCAGCGGCCTGCCTCCGGCGATCTGCTGCATCCAGGCGGCGATGTCGTCCAGCAGCCCCACGGCGGACAGGCTCTGCACCAGCACGAAGATACCGATCAGGAACAGGCCCGTCTGCCAGTCCAGGGCCTTCAGGAAGGGCTTCAGGTTCCGGCTGCGGGAGTGTCCCAGGTACCAGAAAAAACTGACCAGGCCGAACAGGCAGCAGAGCAGGCCGGCCAGGATTTCCAGGTTGTGCTTCAGGGAGGAGGCCAGGACCAGCGAGACCACCAGGAGTCCGATGAGCAGCGTCGGGACGATCGAGCCGTAGGGGTGCC
Source organism: uncultured Chloroflexia bacterium (assembly GCA_963831885.1). Classification (GTDB taxonomy): domain Bacteria; phylum Chloroflexota; class Anaerolineae; order Anaerolineales; family Villigracilaceae; genus UBA877. Next base: position 1,402,928 of record CAWHSJ010000012.1, read on the forward strand.
TTTCCAGGGACGGCATCCTCCGGTCGTCCTTCCTGAAGAAGAATAGCAGCACCAGGGCGGACAGGAGGGCGGCGACCTGCACGGCGAAGAAGATGCCCGGCCGGCCGCCATAGATAAAAAAGTCGTTGAAGCTCAACCGGGCATAGCCGGCCAGGAGCATGCTCGGCGGGTCGCCGATCAGGGTGGCCGCCCCCTGAAGGTTGGAGCTGATGGCCATGCCGATGAACAGCGGCACGGGGTTGATGTTGCTGCGCCGGGCGATGGACATGGCCACGGGGGCCACCAGCAGCACGACCGCCACGTTTTCCAGGGCGATGGACAGGAAGCCCGTGAACAGGCACAGGATCGTCGTCGCCGCGGCGGTCCCCTTGGCTCGAGAGGTGAAAAGGGTAGCCAGGTAGTCCGGCATCTTGGAGTAGAGGAACACTTCGCTGACCAGGAGCATCCCGAAGTACAACAAGACGACGTTCCAGCTCACCGCCCGCAGGCCTCCAGCGGGCTGAGCACGCGCAGCGCCAGCAGGGCCGCGACGGCCGCCGCCACGACGATCAGCTTGTGCTTGTACAGCAGGATGATCAGCACGTAGCTCGCCAGAAAGACGGCCACGACGAGGAGTTTCGCGCCGGTGAAGACCATCCCTGCCTCCCTTTGGAAGTGAATATATGCCGGGGGATCAGAGCGGGCAAGCTGCCGGGCGGGGCTGCTACGGCGAGCGGGGGCGGGAAACGTTGGTGGCTACTTCGCCCGCCGGTGCGTCCGTAGATACTGATCAAACAGGAAGCTGATTGAAGGCCAGGCGCGCGTCCTCCCGGGTGTTTGCCCGGGCGCTGGCGCCTAGCGCCGCATCCTCAACGAGGCGGCTCATCATTCGGCTCAGCGTTACCTGATGTTCGGGACCCAGGTTCAGGCCGAAGCACTCGTTCAGTTCGGCGATGATCCGGGAAAGAGGTTCGAGTTGTTCGGCAGACGGCTCCGGATAGCGCGGCTTGATCCTGGGACCACGGCATGGCGACCAGCCTATGTCCACGCAAAGCGGTTGTCAATGGATTCGGGAACAGCACTCGGGGCCGTGCGATTGGCGAGAGGCATGTTTAACGCTTGAATAACCTTAATCATCGCGCTATTATGGCTTGATGAAGAAAGCCAGCATAACCGAAACGAAAAATCACCTCTCCCGTCTTCTGGATGAGGTGAAAGCGGGGACCACTATCCTGATCATGGATCGGGACAAGCCCGTCGCCAGGCTGGAGCCGGTGGCGGCGGCGGAGCGGACCGACGCCGATCGCGCCGCGGCGCTGGTCCGGGACGGCCTGGCCGCCGCCCCCCGCGGGCGCTTCGATGTCCAGGCCTTTCTGTCCCGGAAAGCCGTGCGTTTGCAAGCAGGGGCTGGCGCAGTTCAGGCTTTGCTCGCCGAGCGGGAGTCGGGGCGATGAGGTACTGGGATGCATCGGCCATCCTGCCTCTGCTTGTGCAGGAGGAGGGTACGGAGCGCCGGCAAGGGCAATTGCAGGAAGATCCTCAGATAGCCACCTGGTGGGGCAGCCGCGTCGAGTGCGCTTCGGCCTTGAACCGCCTGCTTCGGGAAGGCCTGCTGGGTGTCGATGGGTTGGAGCAGCTCCTGGGTGATCTGGAAACCCTGGCCTCCGGCTGGTTGGAAATTCAGCCGACGCAGCGGCTGCGGCAGCGTGCGATACGGCTGCTCCGACTGCATCCTTTGTGCGCGGCGGACGCCTTGCAGTTGGCAGCCGCCGTGATCGGATCAGCAGATGACCCGACGACGCTGCCCTTCCTGTGCGGCGACCCCCGGCTGGGCGACGCGGCGAGAAAGGAAGGTTTCCCCCTGGCATGATCGTCGTGGTCGGGGCTGCAGCAGTGGACCTGATCGCCCGCCGGGAGCGCTTCCTGGCCGGCACCTCCAACCCGGCGGCCATCCGCTGGGCCCCCGGCGGGGTGGGCTACCGCATCTGGCGGCGTCTGCCCGCGCCCAGGCTGCTGCTGTCCGCCGTGGGCGACGACCCCGCCGGGCGCTGGCTGGAAAAGCGGATCGGGAAGGAGGCGCAGCGCCGCCTCACGCGCAGGGCCAACGAACGCGCGCGGCCCGGCCCGCGATCGGGCGCGCGCCTCCTGCGACTGCCGCGCCTACGCCACGGCCTGCTACTGCGCCTTCATGCAGTCCGGGCGGCTGCTGTACGGGGCCGCGGACATGGCGGTGATCGAGAGGGGCCTCACCTGGGCGCGCCTGCGGGCGCACCTGCCCAGCCTGGGTCCCGCCGACCTGCTGGTGCTGGAGGCCAACCTGTCGCCGGTCCTGGTGGGCGCGCTGCTCCGCCGATACGCCGGGCTCACCCGGGTGGTGTTCGAGGGAGTGTCCGTGGAGAAGCTCCTGCGGCACGAGCCGGGTTTGCGGGACCTGTACCTGCTTGTCGGTGAACCAGGAGGAGGCGCGCGCCCTGCGCGGGCGGGTGGCGCCGAGAGGGAGCGGGGAGCAGTGGGTGGCGCGGTTCCTGCGGGAGCAGGCGCATCGCCCACCTGCTGGTCCCGCGCGGGCGGCGCGGGGTCCGCCTGCACACCCTGCTCGGCGGATGGCCGGGTGCGTGCCGCGAGCTTCGCCCCGACGCGCGTGGTGCGCGTGAGCGACAGCACCGGCGCCGGGGATCGGCTGCTGGCCGCGCTGCTGGCGCGCTCGCCTGCGCGGGGGCCGCCCGCCGGCCTGGCGGGCCCAGCGGACGGGCCGGCGCCGCGGCGCGGGTGTTACCCGCGGCCATGCGCGAGGTGGAGAAGGCACTGGAGGAGGGAAGCCTGTGATCGCGCGAGCTGGAAGTCCATCCGCGGGTGCGCCGCGCGCTGGCCCGCGGCGAGCCCGTGATCGCCCTGGAGTCCACGATCATCGCCCACGGGATGCCGCGGCCCAGGAACGTCGAGACGGCGCTTGCGGCCGAGGCCGCGGCCGCGGAGCTGGGCGTTGTGGCGGCCACGGTGGGGGTCATCGCCGGCCGCCTGCACGTGGGCCTGGCACCCGGAGCAGATCGAGCACCTGGGCACCGCCTCCGGGGTCTGGAAGGCTTCCCGGCGGGACCTGCCCTGGGTCCTGAGCCGCGGCCTGGACGCGGCCACTACCGTGAGCGGCACCATGCTGGCCGCTCACCTGGCCGGCATCGCCGTGTTCGCCACCGGGGGCATCGGCGGGCGTGCACCGCGGCGCCTCCGCCACCTTCGACCTGTCCGCCGACCTGCAGGAGCTGGCCCGCACCCCGGTGCTGGTCGTCTCCGCCGGCGCCAAGGCCATCCTCGACCTGCCGAAAACCCTGGAGGTGCTGGAGACCCTCGGCGTGCCGGTGGTCGGCTACCGCACCTCGCGAGTTTCCGGCCTTCTACTCGGCCGAAAGCGGCCTGGCCCTGGCCATGCGCGCTGAAACCCCCGGCGAGCTGGCCGGGCTGTTCCGCGCCCAGCGCCGGCTCGGCCTGGAGCAGGGGATGCTGGCGGCCAACCCCATACCGCGGGAGGCGGAGATCCCGCAGCGCGGAAATGGAAGCTTACCTGGCCCGCGCCCAGGAGGCCCTGGAGCGCGAAGGGGTCGAGGGCCAGCGGGTCACCCCGTTCCTGCTGGGCAAGGTGCTGGAGTACTCCGGCGGCAGGTCGCTGGAGGCCAACGTGGCGCTGCTGCTGAACAACGTGCGCCTGGCCTGCGCGGTGGCCGCCGAGCTAACCGCGAAGATCTAGGCACGGGCGGAGAAAAGCCGCCCCTTGCCTGCAGCACCGCATTTCAGTACAACAATCGATATGAGCGAGCAGGTGCCAGGCCCCCCGGCGAAGCTCCGCGCGCACCGGTCGAAGCGCATCAAGACCGGCCGCGGGCCGGCCGCCGCAACCGGAAAGTTGCGCATAGGCGACAACTGGAATGCGATCACCATCATCGCCCTGTCCCAATCCAATCCTCTCAAAGCCATCGCCGAGTTCGTGGAGAACAGCATCGACGCCCGCGCAAAGAACGTCACCATCGTGAGGGGTAGGCAGGGAGGACACCCTTTTCTGCGAGTGATCGACGACGGGGATGGCATCCCCAAGGGCGCGGAAGGCTTGCCGGACTTCCGGTACGTGGCCACGCATATCTGCGATTCGCTCAAGCGCACGCTCAAAGCAAAGGGCATGCAGGGCATCCAGGGAGAATTCGGCATTGGCCTGCTGAGCTTCTGGACCGTCGGAGAGCGGCTGGTCCTTTCTTCCGCCGGGTCCGATGGAAAAACCTACCAGATGGAGATGAAGCGGGACGAGCCCGGTTACAATATTTCAGCGCGCAAGTCCCTCTTCAGCCATCCGGGCACTGAGCTGCTCATCCAGCCCCTGCTGCCGGGGCTGCGCAGCTTGAGCGGGGAGAAGATCCAGAACTACCTGGCCGCCGAGCTGCGCGACCGAATCCGCACCTCCGGGGTGCGCATCCGTATTCTGGACCGGGGCGCCAGGCGGGAGCTGGAGGTGCAGCCGCGCCAGTTCGCCGGCCGGCTCATCCACGAAGTACGCGCGCTGGCCACGCCTGCAGGAGAGGCGAGCTGCGAGTTGTATCTCACCGCTCCATCTCCGCAGAACGCCGTGAGCCTGTTCCGCGCCGGCACCCGGGTGGTGGCCGCATTTGGCGAGCTGGAGGAGCTGGCCGGCGAGCCTTGGGGCTCGGGGTATTTGCAGGGCATGATCGACGCCCCGTTTCTCCAGCTCACGCCCGGCACCCGCTCGGGAGTCATCCGCGAGGCGGGTTTTGCCGCGCTGCTTGCGGCGCTGGAGGGGGTGGTGCCGCTGCTCCGCGAGCTAATCGCCCAGGAAAAGCAGGCCGGGGAGGAAGAGGCCAGCCGGCACATTTTGAAGTCCGTGCAGCGGGCGCTCAAGGAAGCTTTCCTCACCCTGCCGCCGGAAGACTACCAATGGTTTGACCTGCATTCGGGATCGCGCCGTGGTGCTCCAGATGCGCCCGGCTCGCAGCCGGGAGGCCGGCAGTGCCGGATCCGGAGAAGAGGGTCCGAAGGCTGGAGACGATTCCGTGCCGGCCGGCATTCCGGCCGCGCAATCCGCCGAGAGCGGCCGTTCCGTCGGCGAGGAAGCGGAAGCCCGCGATTTCTTTCAGTTCCCCGGGCCACTGCATTCCCTCCTGGTGTCGCCTGCCTCAGCCGTGCTCCGGGTGAGCGCTGAGCGTGGATTCCGCGGTATCGCGCGGGACAAAAGCCGGCGCCCCATCGAAGAAGGGGTCGAAGTCCGCTGGCGTATCCGCGAGGGGGGAGGCCGCCTCTCCGCGGATACCGGCGAGATGGTCACCTTCACGGCCCCGATCGAACCGGGCCTCGTGGAGCTGACGGCCGAAGCGGTGCAAGGTGATATCGTGCGCTACGGCGAAGCGCTCGTCACAGTCACCGAGACTCTAGTCGAGAAGAGCGCAGTGGGCTCCGGCGGCAAGGGGCTTCCCGGATACACTTTCCTGCGCCTGCCGGGCGAGCTCTGGCGCTCGCGCTACGACGAGAAGAACAACCTGGTGGTTATCAATAACGGGCATAAAGACTACCTGTTCGCCGCCCGCAAACCAGCCAGGAAGCTCAAGTACATCTGCCGGCTGTACTCCAAGGAACTGGTCCTGGCCAACTTCCCGGGCTTCGATAGCAGGGAGCTGCTGGAGCGAATGATCGAGCTCTCGCTGTACGCGGAAGAAAATCTACGGTAGCCGGGCGATCACCTCGGCCAGCTGCGGCCGCTCCTTCAGCTCGTGGGCCAGGGCCTCGGCCCGCTCGTGGTTCACGTAGTCCGCGGTCCTGGAATGAGTAGCGTGAAGCGGGTGTGCGGCTGGTAGCTGCCCACCAGCAGGGCCTGCGTGTCCTCGGTCATCACCAGCTCCTCGTCGGTGGGGATCACGAAGATCTTCACGGGCGAGGCTTCCGTGGAGATCACGGTCTCGGCGTTGCGCGTGCGGGCCAGCGCGTTCTTGCGCGGGTCGAAGCGGATGCCCAGGCCCTCCAGGCCGCTCAAGGCGGCCTCGCGGATGACCGGGTTCATCTCCCCGACGCCGGCGGTGAAGACCACCGCGTCGATGCGGCCCAGCGCGGCCAGGTAGGAGCCGATGTACTTCTTGATCCGGTAGGCCTCCATCTCGATGGCCAGGCGCGCCCGCTCGTCGCCCTTCTCGGCGGCCTGGTTCACGTCGCGGCGGTCGGTGTACTTCTCGGTGATCCCGAGGATGCCGCTGGACTTGTTGAGGGTCTTCTCCATTTCCTTGGGCGGCGAGGTTCTCCTTGCCCATGATGTAGTAGCCGATGGCCGGGTCGTGGTCGCCGGCTGCGGGTGCCCATCACCAGGCCTTCCAGCGGGGTGAAGCCCATGGAGGTGTCCACGGAAACCCCGGCGCGCACCGCGTTGGCGCTGGCCCCGTTGCCGATGTGCAGCAGGATCAGGTTGGTCTGGAAGGGGTCCTTGCCCAGCAGCACTGCGGCCCGCTTGGCCACGTACAGGAAGGAGGTGCCGTGAAAGCCGTAGCGGCGCACCCCGTGCTTGGCGTACCAGGAGTAGGGCAGGGCGTAGAGGTAGGCCGGCCGGCGGCATGGTCTGGTGCCAGGCGGTGTCCATCACGGCGCAGTGCGGCACGTCGGGCAGCACGGCCCGCGCCGCCTCGATGCCCAGGATGTTCGGCGGGTTGTGCAGCGGCGCCAGGTCCGGCCAGCTCCTTGAAGGTGGCCAGGGCCGCCTCGTCGATGACCACGGACTGGGCGAAGCGCTCCCCGCCGTGCACCACGCGGTGCCCCACGGCCTTGATCTGGGAAAGGTCGCGCGATGGCCCCGTGCTCCGGGTGGGTGAGCATGGACAGGACCAGCTCCAGGGCGACCTTGTGGTTCGGGCAGTCCTGCTCCTTCTTCACCTTGCCCTTGCCCTGGGCGTAGTGCTCGATGAAGCTGCCGCCGACGGTCACCCGCTCGACGATGCCCTTGGAGAGGACTTCCCGCCTGTCCCAGCTGTAGAGCTGGTATTTGAGCGAGGAGCTGCCGCAGTTCAGTGTGAGAATATCCATATTAGTGTGCGGCGCATGATAGCGGCTCGCCCCGGTTTGGTCAATCGCAAGGGGAAAAAAGCGTGGGCGCGGCCCGCGCAGCGCCCGTAGGCAATAGCAGGAAGCGCGGGCCGACGCCGTGTCTGCCTGCTGTTGAGCTGGGCGGCGGCGCGTTTCGCACTGCCCGGTCGGCCAGCCCGGCGGCGCGGCCAGGGCAGCCTGCGCTACACCGTGGAGCTGGAGGACCCGGCGAGGACGGCCCAGCGGCTGGAGCTGCGGACCCCAGCCTGGCGGCTGCTGGCCCTGGAGCGCCGGCGCCGGCCTGGACCCGGACTACCTGGCTTTCGGCCTGCGGCTCCGCCTGGTGCGCCGCTGGGACCGCTGGCGCCGCGCGGCCTGCTGCGCCTGCTGACCGACCCCCTGGGCTTCTCGCCGGGCGAGCGAGGTCTTCGCGGAGCCGACCGGCTTCCGGCTGGAAGGCGCGCTGCGGGGCGCTTCCCGGCGCGGCCTGTGGCTGGAGCCGCTGCCCGGGCAGCTGGGTCTGTTCGCGCTGCACAGGCCCCCGGAGCGGCGCAGCCCTGGGCGGCGGGGCTTTGCGGCGGCGGGGCCCTGGGGCTGTTGCAGGCGGGTGCCGCGGCTTGCCTGCGCTGGCCGGCGCCAGGGACGGCAGGCGGCACGGCGCTAGCCCGACGTGGAGGTCGGCCTTCATGGAGGCGCAGGCACTGGCCCTGCTGTCCCTGCCGCCGGCACCCGGCAGCCTGGCTCAGGACTGGCTGTACGAGCGGCCGCCCTTCCCCGGGGGCAGGCCTGCTCCACCTGGGCGGCAGCCTGCGGCTGGAGGCCGGGCAGCGGAGGGCCGCCTGGCCTGCCGCCTGCTGGGCGCCGCTTCGGGCGGGCAGCGAGTCCCGCCTGGCCTGCTCGGCCTCGTGGAGGCTATCTGTGGAGCGCGGCACCTGGGCGCCCAGGGGCTGCTGGGCGCCTGCACGACGGACTACCGCCCGCCGGAAGGGGAGCTGTACCCGGGGGCCTGGGCGGCGGGACTGCGCCTGGAGCTGCGGCCCCGGCCGGCGCTGCGGCTGGTCCGGCTGCTGGCAGTGCAGGGTCGACCGGCCGCCCCCGGTGCCCGAGGGCAACCTGCCCAAGACCGAGGAAGGGGAGCTGTCCGCCCGGCTGGAGGTTCCCCTCAGGGCGGGCGGCAGCCTGGAGGCCCGGGCGGAGGCGGGCGGGCGGGCGAAGTATGCGGCCGACGGGGGAGTGGAGCCGTCGGCCGGCGCGGGTCTGGACCTGGCGCTGCGCGGGAAAGCGGGCAGGACTCGGTCTGGAGCTGCGGGGCGACTGGAAGGAGGGCGGAGCCGAGCTGCGCGGGCAGCTATGCGGGGAGCGCCGGGGAGTCCGGGCGCAGGCCGGCGCCGCCGGGCAGGCAAACCGCCGGGCCGGCAGCCCCGGTCTGCGCTGGCGCCCTTTCGGCCGCCTGGAGCTGTCTGGGAAGGACTTCCTGTTCTGGGTTTCGGCCGGAGGCGCCGGCGAGGGGGTGAGCCTGGGCTGGAGCGCCAGTCAGGCGGCTCCGGGCGTCTCCGACCAGGAGGACTTCCCGCTCCAGGCGGTAGCCGCGGCTCTCGCAGCACGCGGGTTTCCACGGTCTGCATGAGCTCCAGCACCTGGCGCGGCGGTGGCCTGCCCGAGGTTCACGATGATGTTGGCGTGCCGGTCGGACACGGCCGCATCCCCCACCCGCAGGCCCTTGCAGCCCAGGTCGAGTCCAGGATGCGCCCCGTGGGCTCGCCGAAGGAGCGGTTGTTCTTCCAGACGCTGCCGGCGCAGGGCCAGAGGAAGTGGCCCTTGGCCTCCCGGTCCGCGCGGTTGGCCTGCATGGCCGTCTGGATGGCCTGAGGGTCGCCCTTCTGCAGGCGGAAAGAGGCCCGCAGGATCAGGGCGTCCATTCCCTGGAAAGGGGAGACCTTGTAGTCGAACTGCTCGGGACGGGGCAGGTGCAGGCGCAGGCCGCCGCCGGGCTCCGCGACCTGGACCTCGGCCAGCACGTCGCTGACCGAGCGGGAGTAGCAGCGGGCGTTCATCCAGACCGCGCCTCCCACGCTCCCGGGCATGGCGTAGAGGAACTCCAGCCCGCTCAGGCCCAACCGCCGCGCCTCCTCGCAGGCGGCGCTCACGGGCGTGCCGGCCAGGAACTCCAGGCGCTGCTCCCCTCCGGGCCCGGCGGCCTGGCGGCAGCCGCGCAGCTCCGAGAGGTCCAGGACCGCGCCGCGGATTCCGCGATCGGACACCAGGATGTTGGCTCCCCCGCCCAGGGGAAAACAGGGCACTCCTTCGCCTCGCAGCAGGGCGAACAGCGCGGGCAGCTCGCCGGGATCCGCCGGCTGGAGGAACAGCTCCGCCGGGCCGCCGATGCGGAAGGTGGTGTGCCGGCTCATGGGCTCTTCCCGGCGAATGCTTCCTTTAATATTGATTTTTTCGAGTATTTTCCCTATCGTGGGCGGGGTCCGCAGCACGGCGATAATGTAGCGGGAAACCCCGGAAAGTTCCAGGAAAAAAGGAGGTGACTGGTCCTTGCGGCTCTTCAATACCCTCTCCAGGGAGCTTGAGGATTTCCACCCGCTGCAGCCCGGGCGGGCGGGGGTGTACGCCTGCGGCCCCACGGTCTACAACTTCGCTCACCTCGGCAACCTGCGCACCTACGTTTCCGAGGACCTGCTGGTGCGCACCCTGCGGGAGCTGGGCTACGAGGTGCGGCACGTCATGAACGTGACCGACGTCGGGCACCTGACCAGCGACGCGGACCAGGGCGAGGACAAGATGCTGAAGAGCGCGCGCGAGCAGGGCCAGACCGTCTGGCAGATCGCCGAGTTCTACACCCGGGCCTTCTTCGAGGACTGCGCCGCCCTGAACGTGCTGCGCGCCCACGGTGGTCTGCCGGGCCACGGAGCACATCGAGGACATGATCGCCCTGATCCGCCGCCTGGAGCAGCGCGGCTTCACCTACCAGGCCGGGGGCAACGTGTACTTCGACATCGCCCGCTTTCCGGACTACGGGCGCCTCTGCCGGGCAGAACCTGGAGGAGCTGAAGGCCGGGGCCCGCGTGGAGGTGGACGAGGGCAAGCGGCATCCCCTGGACTTCGTGCTCTGGTTCACCCGCTCCAAGTTCGAGCACCAGGCCATGCTCTGGGACTCCCCCTGGGGGCGGGGCTACCCCGGCTGGCACATCGAGTGCAGCGCCATGTCCATGAAGTACCTCGGGGAGCAGTTCGACATCCACTGCGGCGGGGTGGACCACGTGCCCGTGCACCACACCAACGAGATCGCCCAGTCCGAGGCGGCCACGGGGCGCAAATGGGTCAACTACTGGCTGCACGCCGAGTTCCTGGTGCTGGCCAAGGAGAAGATGGCCAAGTCGGCAGGCGGTTTCCTGACCCTGGCTTCGCTGAAGGAAAAGGGCTTCGAGCCGCTGGATTACCGTTACCTGTGCCTGGGCGCGCACTACCGCTCGCAGCTGCAGTTCAGCTATGATGCGCTGGAGGCGGCGCGCAGCGGGCGGCGCGGCCTGGAGGAGCGGCTGGCCAGGCTGCGGGAAGAGCTGCCCGCCGGGCAGGAGTTCGGCGCGGAGCCCGGTGCGGAGCCCGGCGCGGAGCGGGAGCAAGTGCAGGCCTTCCTCGCTGAGCTGTCCGACGACCTGAACTCCCCGCGCGGCCTGGCCGTGCTGCTGGGGCCTGCTGCGCGACGCAAGCCTGCCGCCCGCGGCCAGGCTGCGGGGAGCGCTGGCCATGGACCGGATTCTGGGATTGGGCCTGCAGGCGGCGGGGGCCCGGCAGGCGAAGGCGCTGGACCCGGAAGAACAGGCCCTGCTGGAGGAGCGCAACCGCGCCCGCCAGGCCCGGGATTGGGCTCGGGCCGATTCCCTGCGCCGGGAGCTGGCGCGCCGGGGCGTCCAGGTGGAGGACACCCCGGGCGGGGTGCGCTGGAAAAAGCTGTAACGTCAGCCCAAGGATCGTTGTTTAATATGTTGCATGCGGGTTCCGCACACGTCTATGAGGCCCTCTACCCGATCCTGTTCAGGGTCGCCTACCGAATATGCGGAAATCGAATCGAAGCCGAGGACATCTGTCAGGAAGCCTTCATCAAGTACTTCGAGCGAAGCGAGCCCCTGCCCGATCTGGAGCAGACCAAGTATTGGCTGATCCGGGTTCTGCGGAACCTGGCCTTTAATCATGAAAAGAAGCGGTCAAGAGAGAGCAAGGCCTACCAGCGGTTGGCGCGCAGCTCCCGGCAGTACAGCGAATCCGGCGAAACGGAAGTGCTTCAGCAGGAGGACCGTTCCCTCGTGCAGGAGGCCCTGGACCGGCTGCCGTACAAGCTGCGGAGCGTGCTGGTGTTGAAGGAATACGCGGACCTGGGATACCGGGAAATCTCCCGCATCCTCAGGATCAGCGAGGGAAACGTGAAAGTCCGGGTTTTCCGGGCGCGGGAGCGGCTGGCGCAGCTCCTGGAGGACAAGCTATGATGCAGGGGATATCCGCATGAGCAGGGCTGGCCCGGGCTGCCCCGCGGGGGAGACGCTTTCGGCTTTCGTGGACGGGGAGGTGCAGGCCCCCTGGGACCAGTCGCTCGCGCGGCACCTGGAAGTCTGCCCGGCCTGCCTGGAGGCGGTGGCCCGCTTCCGGCGGTTGCGCGAGCTGCTGGCCCGGGATCCGCTGCCGGAGCCCGGCCTGCCGCCGCTGCCGGAGCGTCGCGAGCGGGCGCAGCCGGTGCCGGTCTGGAAACGGCGCATCGCCCTGCCGCTGCCCGCGGCTGCGGCCGCGGGCGCTGGCCATCCTGGCCTTGGGGGTGGCCCTGACCTTCGTGGCCGGGCGCGCGACCCTGCCGTGGATGCGCATCCGCCACGCCCCCACGGGAGCCACGGAGGTGATCGTGGCCGCGCCCATCGACGACCTGGAGCAGCTCCTGCGCACCCTGGACCAGCCCTCGCAGACCACGGGGCTGGTCATCCAGCTGCCGGCCGATTCCCGGCTGCTCATGATGGGCGAGCCGCAGCTGGTGCGGGAGGCCGACTACAGCAGGGGGCGCCGATGATCAGGCCCAGGCTGCAGGCGGTCATGCTCCTGCTGGCGGTCGCGGGGCTGCGGGCCCGGGCCCAGAACACCGAGCTGGACCGCATCTTCCAGGACCAGGACCTGGAAAGCCTGATCGACCAGGCGCTGCAGCTCAACATCACCGCCAAGGTGCTGCCCCCGGGGGAGACTCCCGTATGGAACAGCGCCGGCAGCAAGGTCACCCTGCCCGGGCGCTCGGTGGCGGTGCGCCTGGTGGGCGACAAGCTGCACATCGACGTGGTCTTCACCCCCTACCAGGATGCCGAACGGCGAGCTGCTGCTGGTGGCCCAGGGTCAGGTCTGGATGGCCGGAGCCCAGGAAACCCGTTACTTCACCACCTTCAAGAGCGTGCCGGTGGACATCGGGGAAAAGGTGCTGTTCTTCCCCCTGGGCCTGTCCCCGAACGTGTCCCAGGGCGACACCTTCACCCTGCAGATCGAGGTGGAAATCTACCCCTACCGCAAGCTGCTGGAGAAGCAGAAGGCCTCCGCCGCGGAATAGCGCCTCATGGAAGAGCCCAAGAAACCCTCGATACCTATTTACAAGAGGAAGGAATTCCTGTACGCGGCGGTTTTCGTCGTGCTGGTGGTGTTCCTCCTGCTCGCCTCGCGCATCGCCGGCCGGCCGCCGGTGGTCGAGTCCATCACCCCGCGGATCGGCTACCCCAAGGACGTCATGGTCATCACCGGACGTTTTTTCGGCAAGAGCCGGGACGGCGGCGAGGTGGCGGTGGGAGGCTCCCGGCTGGTGTCCGGCGACTATCTGGAGTGGAAGGACAACCAGATCAGCCTGCGCATCCCCGACGACGCCTCCTCGGGGCTGGTGCGCGTGATCACCCGGCGGGGCAAGAGCCGGGGCATCCTGTTCACCAACCGGGAGCAGATCCCCGTGGTCATTTCCGGCCCGGTCAAGGCCGGCGAGCCGTACATCCGCTCGATCGATCCGCTGGGCGGCTCGGTGGGCACCCTGCTCAACCTGAGCGGCATGAACTTCGGCCAGGACCGGGGAGGGACCCGGGTGCTGTTCACCTGGGTATCCAGCGAGGACGACAAGGAAAGCGAAGGGGAGGAGGGCTCGCTCACCCCCGCCCTGGAGTACGACCAGGATTACGAGGCCTGGAGCGACCAGGAAATCCAGGTGCGCATCCCGGACGGCGCCTCCTCCGGGCACCTGTTGGTGGCCACCGAAAAGGGCCGCAGCAACTCCCTCTACGTCGAGGTGGGCGGAGTGGCCGGCACCAAGCTGTTCCCGCTCAAGCAGACCTACGCGCTGGAGTACTCCGTCCAGGTCCGGGGCGTGACCGGGCGAAGCTCCCAACAGCCTGTACCTGTGGGTGCCCAAGCCGCAGGAGGGCCCCGAGCAGCGGGGGATCCAGCTGGTTTCACCAGGACCCGGAGCCGATGTTCGACGAGGTGCGGGGCGTGAAGCTGTACCGGCTGGAGAACCTGGCCCCCGGGGAGAGCTACGGGATTTCCCAGAGCTACATGGTCGATCGCTATTCCGTGGAGACCAAGGTGAACATCGGCCGCGTGCCTCCGTACGACACGGCCACCAAGCTCTACAAGCGCTACACGGCGGCCGACCCGCAGGTGCCGGCCGGGAGCGAGCAGGTGTTGAAGCTGGCCCGCAGCGTGGTGGCCGGCGAGCGCAACCCGTACCGCCAGGCCCGCGCGGTCTACGAGTACCTGCTCACCCGCCTGGAGCCGGTGCCTCCGACCGGCGAGCGGGACCCGCTGCGGTCCCTGGAAACCCGCAAGGCCGACGCCTACTCCTACGCGGTCCTGTTCTGCGCCCTGGCCCGGGCGGCCGGGGTTCCCGCCCGGCCGGTGGCCGGATACCTGCTGGAGCGCGGCCAGAACGCCGCCTCCCGGCACTACTGGGCGGAGTTCTACCTCGAGACGGTGGGCTGGATCCCCGTGGACCTGTTCCTGGGCGAAGGCCGCATCCGCGTCTCCATCCCCCCCGAGGCCAATCCGCGCGCCTACTACTTCGGCAGCCTGGATTTCGACCGGGTCACCTTCTCCAAGGGCCTGATCGAGCTGAACTCCATGGATCCCCAAGGCAGGGCCGTGCGCCGGGCGGACATTCCCTCCCTGCAGAGCATCCACGAGGAGGCGACAGGGGGCTTGAATAGCTACAGCGCTTATTGGTCGGGGCTAAGGGTGACCGGTACGTATTGATACGCGGAGCTATTAGCGGGAGCGCAGGGAACCTTCCTGCCGGGATTTCTGGATCTTCTCCATTTTTTTGTAGTACTCGGCCTGCTTGCGGATCTCGTCGTTGTCGGTGGTGACGATGCGGTTGTCCGCGGACCTTGATCTTCTTGTTCTCGAACAGCTTGGTGAGCACGGCCCTGCCCTCCTCCATGGACATGCCCACCATGTTGATCAGGTCCTTGGGGCCGAAGTCGAAGGTGTGGGGCGTGCCCGGGGAGGACTGCACGCGGTTCTTCTCCAGCTCCAGCCAGAGCCGGTCGTAGAGCCGGCCCAGCGGGTTGGCCATGATGGTGTTGGCCAGCTGGCGGTAGACCATCCAGATGCGCTCGGCCAGCAGCTGGGTCAGGCGGGTGATGATCTGGGGCTGGCTCTGGACCATGCGCTGGAAGTTGGCCCGGTTCACCACCATGACGCTCAGGTCCTCGTGGGCGATGCCCGAGGCGGAGCGGGGCTTGTTCTCCAGCAGGGCCATCTCCCCGAAAATGTCCCCCGGCTTCAGCAGGGCCAGCAGCACTTCCTTGTCGTCCACGATCTTGCTGACCCGGATGGCGCCCTTCTGGATGATGTACAGCTCGTCGCCCGGTTCGGCCTCGCTGCAGATCATGGTGTTCTTGGGGTAGAAGCGGGAGAAGTCCTTGGAGTTCTTTTCCAGGTAGACCGCCTTGGCGTAGGGGTGGATCTTGGACATGCGCTCCTTGGCGATGTTCACGTTCTCCCCCTGCGGGCAGTACTGCAAATATCGGTAGTAGGCGTAGTAGGCCTGGTTGTACTGGCTCTGGCGGGCGTAGTACTCGGCGACCTTGAACAGGTGGCTGGGATGCTCGGTGCCGGTGCTCTTGAAGGTCAGGCGGGTCACCGCCTCGTCCAGGTAGCGCATGCGCTTGGAGAAACCCTGGATGATCTTCATGGCCACCGGGGCGTTGTTCTTGATGAGCAGGTCGTACTGCTCGCGGCGCACGGCGATCAGGGAGACGTCGGTCAGGGCCTGGGCGGTCTCGATGTGGCTGTGGGAGGACATGGTGGACACGACCCCGAAGAAGTCGCCGGGTCCCAGGACGTTGCCCCCCTCCTCCTCGATGATCTTGACTTCCTTGCTGACCCCCACCTTGCCGCTGCGGATGATGTAAAAACAAACGGCGTCCTGCTTGCCTTCGACGATGATATAGGAGTTGCGGTGGAAGTTGACGATCGAAAGCTGTAGTGGGTTCGCCATTCGTTTGCTAGTATATGGATCGGTTCGGGAATTGTCAATGTTGAGCACCCTTTCCTGCGCCGGCCGGCGTGTGCTACCTTGGGTCCGTGGACAATCCCCTCGTGTGGCGAGAGCTGGGGCGCGCGCTGGTCGCCCGTTGCGGGATATTCGACCTGATCCGCGCGGAACGGGTCGCCGGGGACGGCAGGCCGGGCAGCTTCTACGTGCTGGAGGCTCCGGGCTGGGTGAACGTGGTCCCGGTGCTGCCCGGCGGGCGTTTCCTGATGGTCCGCCAGTACCGGCATGGCCTGGAGCGCATCACGGTGGAGTTCCCGGCGGGGCTGGTGGAGGCGGGGGAGGAGCCTGCCCGGGCCGCCGCCCGGGAGCTGGAAGAGGAGACCGGCCGGCAGGCCGGCTCCCTGAAGCCCATCGGCCGGGTCGCGGCCAATCCGGCCTTCATGAACAACTGGTGCTCCACCTTCTGCGCCGAGGATTTGGGCGAGGCCGGCCTGGCGCGGCCCGACGAACTGGAGCATCTGGAGGTAGTGGAGGTAGCGCGGGCGGAGCTGGCGGAGAAGATCGGCACCGGGGAGTTCGTCAACTCCATGACCGTGGTGGCCTGGTGCTGGTACCTGCGTTATCGGGGCGCGGAGGCTGAGGGGCGGACAGGCGCCGACCGGAATCGAACCGGTGCATAAAGGTTTTGCAGACCTCTCCCTTACCTCTTGGGTACGGCGCCACGCAAAATCGGGGAAACTGTAGCAGAAAGCCCCGCGGATGTCCATCATTGCTGCTTGAGGATGAGGTCCACCACCGCCAGCGGCTCGGTGCGCCGGTCCAGCACGGCGTGCACCAGCGCGCACATCGGCAGCGTCACCCCGTTCTGCTCGGCCAGGATCCGGGTGTATTTGGCCGCCAGGATGCCCTCCGGCAGGTAGCCCAGGCTGGAGATGTTGGCGATCAGGTCGTCGATGTCCCGGAAGCGTTCCAGCAGGCGGGCGAGGATGATCTCCCGGCCGAAGCGGCGGTTGCGGCCATACTTGCTGCGGCAGGTCACGTCCAGGTCGCCCACCCCGGCGATGGAGGTGAAGGTCTCGGCATGGGTGGCCCCCATGGCCAGGCCCAGCCTCTGGATCTCGTTCAGCCCGGCGGCCAGCAGCAGGCTTTCGGTGTTGTCCCCGACCGCCGGTGAGAACTCGCTCAGGGCGTCCAGCATGCCGAAGGCGATGGCGATCACGTTCTTGACCGCGGCGCAGATCTGCACCCCCCGCACGTCCAGAGAGGAGTACACCACCAGGGGGGGACCGGCCAGCAGCTCGCGGAAGCGGATGGCGTTGGCCCCGTTGCGGCTGGCGCTGATCAGGCCGGTGAGCTTGCCGCGGGACACCTCCTCGGCGTGGCTGGGCCCGGAGATGTACACCAGGTTGTCCTTGTAGATCCCCGGCAGCAGGTTCTCCACGGCCTCGGTGGCCAGGCGCACCCCCTGGGGGGTCTCCACGAAGCCCTTGGTCAGCACCCCGATCAGGGTGCGGCCTTCGAGGATGTCTGGAGCGAACAGCATCTTGCGCACCACCTCCAGCAGGTAGGCCGAGGGCACGGCCAGCAGCAGGTGGTCCTTGCGCGAGGCGACCTCCAGGGGGTCGTTCAGCGCGTGCAGTCCCGCCGGCAGCTCAACCCCGATCAGGAAGCGGCTGTTGGAGTGCCGGTGGTTGATCTCCTCGGCCACTTCCGGCTCCCGGCACCAGATTTCCACCTTGTGGCCGCGTTCGGCCAGGTGCTTGCCGATCGCCGTCCCCCAGGCCCCGGCGCCCAGGATGCCGATGCGGTGCCGACCGCTTGCGCATGCATCAGTCCTCGGGGCAGTACGCGTCGCCCTTCTCGGGCACCAGGCACAGGAAGCGCAGGCCGCCGTGGCCCGTGTTGGCGAAGCCGTGCATGCTGCCGGGCGGCGCGTAGACCACCGAACCGGCACGCAGCGGCCTGCTCGCCCTCCTCGGTGCGCAGGCTGCCTTCGCCCTCCAGGACGTACACCACGTGGTGCCAGTCGTGCTGGTGGAAGGGGGTCTGGCCGCCGGGCTCCAGGCGTGAACTCGCGCAGGTAGCCCAGCGAATCCCTCGCGCGGCCCCACCAGGATCTGCTTCTGGACACTGCGCAGGCCTTCGCCGTAGACGGCGCGGCTTTCTGCGTTCGCGATTCGTGGATGACCATGCGCTCAATCTACCCGGAACCGCTGCAAGGTCCGGAGGCAAGCGGAGCCAGGCTGCCGAGCTCGGCCGGACCCAAGCAGGGCTGGATTTAACTGCGAATTGAAATTATAATTGGAACAGTATTTCAAGATAGGGAGTCCATCAGTGGCCACCACCAAGCAGAAAGCGTCTCGAGCAGAAGCGAGCGGCCATCCTGTCCACGGCCGAGGAGATCCTCATCCGCCGCGGCAAGAACGCCACCATGGGGGACATCGCCCAGGCCCTGGACATGGACAAGAGCTCCCTCTACTACTATTTCAAGGGCATTCCCGAGATCCTCAACGCGATCCTGGACAAGGAGTACTACGACTTCTCGCTGAACATCCACGACATCCGGCGGGACAACAAGGCCCACGTGGACGTTCTGAAGGAGATGGTCCGCGTGATCCTGGAGTTCTACCACGACAACATCGAGATCCTGCTGATCATCCTCACCCGCATCTTCCCCCTGTTCCTCGAACCGGGCAACCGGGAGGAGTCCACGGCGATCAACAACTACATGGACAGCTACCACCTGGCCAACGACCTGATGCTGGAGGAGATCCGCCTGGCGCTGCCGGGACGGCGAGCTGGCCACCGACGTTCGCCCCCGAGCTGGTCCTGCAGACCCTGCGGGGCGCGATTTTCGGGGTTTGCGCCGTCTGGCGCTACGGCAAGCCGGAGCGCGCGGCCATCCCCGCGATCGTCGAGCAGCTGTTCCGCATGTACGTTTGACTTCGGGCCCTCCGCGTTACTACCTTCTGCACTGAACCCATTATCAAACCCTGGACGAGGAGAGGAACGTGATCGGAAAGAAGATGCTGGATGCGCTCAATGAGCAGATCAACGCGGAGCTGTACTCGGCCTACCTGTACCAGGCCATGGCCGCCCATTTCGAGGCCGGCAACCTGAAGGGCTTCGCCCACTGGATGGACCTGCAGGCCAAGGAGGAGCAGGCTCACGCCAGGAAAATGTACGAGTTCCTGGTGGACCGCGGCGGGCGGGTGGCCCTGAAGGCCATCGCCGCGCCCCCGGCCGAATGGAAGTCCCCGCTGGCGATCTTCGAGGAGAGCTACGCCCACGAGCAGAAGGTGACCGGCCTGATCCACAAGCTGGTGGACCTGGCCCGCGCGGAGAACGACCACGCCGCCGAGGTGTTCCTGGCCTGGTTCGTCACCGAGCAGGTGGAGGAGGAGGCTCAACGCCAGCGAGATCGTCGAGAAGCTGAAGATGATCAAGGAGCAGCCCCAGGGCCTGCTCATGCTGGACGCCCAGCTGGGCCAGCGCGCGTAACGCTGCAGCTGCCGCGACGCTAGCAGCAGGCTGTCTTCGCTCATCGTCGCTGCCGCGCCCGCGGGCGCGGCGGCGATTTCCGGCTTGAAAAAAAAAGCGGCTGTGCTATGATGGCGCCATGAAGAAGTACGTGTGCTCGGTTTGCGGCTACGTGTACGATCCAGCGGAAGGTGATCCCGACGGCGGGATCGCCCCCGGCACCGCCTTCGAAAATCTCCCCGACAGCTGGGTGTGTCCGGTGTGCGGCGCCGGCAAGGAGGACTTTGAGCTCCAGAAGTGACGGTGCGGGCCGGTCCTCGGCTGAGACTGAGCCTACCGGCCCGCCGGTAGGTTTTCTTTTATCCGCCCATGAAACCCTCTCTCGACGAGCTGCAGACCCTGGCCCCCGGCGTGGACCGCGAGTTGGTTCGCGAGCACCTGCGGCGCCTGGAGGACCGCTACTTCGAACTGTTCCCCCCGCGGGAGGTGGCCGAGCATCTGACCGCGCTGGCCGCCCTCCGCCCGGATCGTCCGGTGGAGGTGCTGGTTCGCACCGGACCGCCGGCGCAGCGGGCTTCACCCAGGTCGACTGCACGGTCATCGCCTTCGACTATCCGGGGGAGTTCTCGATCATCACCGGCATCCTGGGGGCGACCGGTTTCAACATCCTCTCGGGGGACGTGTTCACCTGGGCGCAGCCCGACAAGGATGTCGGCGCGAAGCCCGACAGGATGTCGGCGCGCAGCCCGACAGGGATGTCGGCGGCAAGGCCGAGGAGGTTCCTCGGAGCTCTACCCGCGGGTCCTCCCGCGCAGCGGGCCTGTCCGCCGGGTTGCACCCCGGCCTGCGCCGCCGGCGGATCATCGACCACTTCGCCGGGCGCTTGGCCGAGGGCCAGGCGCTGGAGCTGTGGGAGGCCCGCCTGCGCAGCCTGCTCGGCGACACGGTGCTCCTGCTGGAGAAGGGCGGCGGGCAGGGCCTGGCCCAGGCCCGCCAGCGGGTGGACGAGCTGGCCGCCGTTCACCTCTCCAGCCTGGCGCTGCACATGGAGTCGGTCCTGTACCCCGCGCAGATTACCATCGGCGCGGGGGAGGACGGGCGGACCCTGCTGCGGGTGGTTTCCCAGGACACCCCGCTTTTCCTCTACGCCCTGAGCACCGCCCTGGCCCTGCGTTCGATCTTCATCGACCACATCCGCATCCGCACCATGGACAACCGCATCGAGGACGAGTTTTCCTTCCTCGACGCCCGCGGCGGGCGCATCACCGACCCAGCGGTGCTCGACCAGGTCAAGCTGTCGGTGCTGCTGACCAAGCAGTTCACCTATTTCCTGGGCGGGGCCCCCGACCCCTACGCCGCCCTGCACCGTTTCGAGCACCTGGTGGAGTCCGTCCAGCCGCAGGAGGGGCGTTGGCTGGAGCTGCTTTCCAACCCGCGCGTGCTGCAGGAGCTGGCCCGCCTGCTGGGGGCCAGCGACTTCCTGTGGGAGGATTTCATCCGCCTTCAGTACGAGACCCTGCTGCCCGTGCTGGAGCCGCACGCCGGGCGCCTGGGCACGCCCGCGGACAGCCTGCCGCGCCTGCTGGGGGAGGCTGTCGAGCGGGCCGGCACCCTGGCGGAGAAGCGCCGGGCCCTTAACGAGTTCAAGGACCGGGAGATCTTCAGCCTGGAGCTGGAATACATCCTTGACCCGCTGCCGGATTTCCAGAAGCTCTCGCGCGGGCTGACCCGGCTGGCCGAGGCGGTGGTGGAGGCCGCCGTGCGCCTCACCTGGCAGGACCTGGTCGCCCGCCACGGCCGGCCCAGGACGGTGGCCGGGCTGACCGCGGAGTACGCCGTGCTGGGGCTGGGCAAACTGGGCGGCGGGGAGCTGGGCTACGCCTCGGATATCGAGCTGCTGTTCGTCTACAGCGACCAGGGGCAGAGCGAGAGGGGAAGCCAGCCGCCTGTGAGCAACGCCGAGTTCTTCGAGGCGCTGGTGCGGGAAACCTCCACCTCCATCCTGGCCAAAAAACAGGGCATCTTTCAAATCGACCTGCGCCTGCGTCCCTACGGGTCCTCCGGGCCGGCGGCCTGCAGCCTGGATACCTTCTGCTGGTACTACGGGGCCCAGGGGGAGGCGCACTCCCTGGAACGGCTGGCCCTGGCGCGCCTGCGGGCCATCGCCGGCAGCCGCGAACTGGGCTCGCGCCTGGAGAGGATCCGCGACGAGCTGCTGTACTCCGGCAAGCCGCTGGATGCGCGCGAGTTGAGCGAGGCCAGGCAGCGGCAGATGGAGGCCCGCACGCGCGCCGGTGAGCTGAATGCCAAGACCAGCCCCGGGGCCCTGCGCGACCTGGAGTGGGTCATCCTGCTGCTGCAGGTGCGCCACGGCAGGCGGCACCCCGAGCTGCGCACCCCCTTCCTGCGCGAGGCCCTGGAGCGCCTGCCCGCCCTGGGCCTGTTGTCGGCGGAAGAAGGGGAGCGCCTCTCCGCCGCCTATGAGTTCCTGCGCCGGCTGATCAACGGCCTGCGCATGCTGCGCGGGACGGCCACGGACATGTACCTGCCGGCCCCGGACTCCCAGGAGTACGTGCACCTGGCCCGTCGCCTGGGGTACACCTCCTCCGAGGAGCTCACCCCGGCGCAGCGCCTGCTCCCTGGAGTTCGATACCTGCACCGCCGCGGTGCGCTACGCGGTGGAGCGGCACCTGGGGCGGGAAAACCTGCCCGACGCCGCCTCCGGGAACGTGGCCGACCTGATTTTGTCGGAGGCCATTCCGCCGGGAGGGCGGGAACGCATCCTCCTGCGCGCCGGCTTCCGCCAGCCGGAGCGGGCGTACCGCAACCTGCGCGGCCTGGCCGCCGCGGATCCCACGGGAACCTTCCTGCGCCTGGCCGTGCTGGCCACGGATTTTCTGAAGCACCGGCCGGACCCGGACATGGCCCTGAACAACTGGGAGCGCTTCCTGGCCGCCCTGCGCGAAGCTGGGGGGGCGCAGGCGGCAGGGGAGCACTTCCGCGGCCTGGCGGCGCAGCCGCGCCGGCTGGACCTCCTGCTGGCCGTGTTCGCCGGCAGCCAGTTCCTGTCCGACGCCCTGATCCAGAACCCCTCAATTTTCGACTGGGCCACCCAACCGGAGCACCTGCACCGGGTGCGCCCCCGCTCCGAGATGCTGGCGGCTTTCCGGGAACTGGGCACGGGTTCGCGCCCGCAGTGGCTGGCCGAACTGCGCCGGGGCCGCAGGCGGGAATACGTGCGCCTGGGCATCCGCGACATCTGCCTCGGGGCGCCTATCCAGGAGATCATGCGGGAGCTGTCCATGCTGGCCGAGGCGATCCTGCAGTGCGCCTGGGAGCGGGAGGCCGCGGAGGCGGGCCTGGCCCCCGACCGGCTGTCGATCCTGGCCTTCGGCAAGCTGGGCGGGGAGGAGCTCAACTACTCCTCGGACATCGACCTGCTGGCCCTGGCCCCCCCGCAGACCTCCGCCGAGGAGCTGAACGACCTCGGCCGGGCCGTCGCGCGGCTGCGGGCCGACCTCTCGGACCATTCCGAAGAGGGGTACGTGTACCGGGTGGACCTGCGCCTGCGCCCCTACGGCCGCTCCGGGGAGCTGATCGCCGGGCTGGATGGGGCCCTGCGCTACTACCGGCAGAGCGCCGAGCTTTGGGAGCTGCAAGCCCTGCTCAAGGCCCGCCCGGTGGCCGGCGACCTGGCCCTCGGGGCCCGATTCCTGGGGGAGGCCGGCGAGCGGCTGCGCCATCCCTTCCCGGCGGGGGAGGTCGCGCGCAGCGTCACCCAGCTGCGCCGTGCCTCCAGGGCGCGCCTGGCCCGGGCCCTGCCCGGCGGGCCCGACATCAAGGAAGGCGACGGCGGCATCCGGGACGTGGAGTTCCTGGTCCAGGCTCTGCAGCTCATCCACGCCCCCGCCGTGCTGGACGGCAACACCCTGGCCGCGCTGGAGGGGCTGCGTGCCGCGGGTCTGCTGGCGCCGGGGGAGGCGGAGGGCCTGAAGCGCGATTACCTGTTCCTGCGCCGCATCGAGCACTACCTGCAGATCTTCGAGGACCGCCAGACGCACACCCTGCCCTCCGAGCCGGAGGAGCTGGCCGCCCTGGCCCGCCGGACCCTGGGGTCGGAGGCCACCGCGGAGCTCTTCACCGGGGAGTTGAATGCCTGCCTGCAGCGCGTGCAGCGCGCCTGGCGGGCCCGCCTGCCGGTCCCGAATTGACAAGCCCTCCGTCATTCCCTATGATCCGTTTCCATGAATGAATTGGCCGTGCAGCTGAACCGGGCCCTCGAGGGCAGTGTGGTCGCCGGGCTGCTTTCGGATTTCGGCCGCAGGATCTACTTCCCCAAGGGCATCGTGGCCCAGTCCGCCGAGGCCGGAAAGCAGGCCCACCGCCTGAACGCCACGATCGGCATCGCCACCCGCGGCGGCCAGGCCATGCACCTGGCCGCCATCCGCGACCGTATCCAGGGGTTCACGCCCAACGAGATCTTCGCCTATGCGCCCACCGCCGGCTCCCCGGCGCTGCGCGAAGCCTGGAAGAGGGAGATGCTGGCCAAGAATCCCGCCCTGGCCGGAAAAACCATCTCGCTGCCCGCGGTGGTGGCCGGATTGACCCACGGCATCGCCGTGACCGCCGAGCTGTTCGCGGGGCAGGGGGACGCGGTCCTGATGCCGGACATGTGCTGGGACAACTACCGGCTGATCTTCGAGGATCGATTGCAGGCCAGGGTCCTGACCTTTCCCTTCTTCACCCCCTCCGGCGGGCTGGGCGTCGAGGCCCTGCGGGAGGCCCTGGAGGGCCTGGGCAAAGCCAAGGTGCTGCTGGTGCTGAACTTCCCGAACAACCCGACCGGCTATTCCCCCAGCCGCGAGGAGGCCGGCGGCCTGCTGGAGGTGCTGGCCGGCCGCGCCCGGGCGGGGCAGAAGATCCTGGCCCTTTTCGACGACGCCTACTTCGGACTGTTCTACGAGGAGGGCGTCCACCGGCAGTCCCTGTTCGCCCAGGCGGCGGACCTGCACGAGAACCTGCTGGCCGTCAAGATCGACGGACCGACCAAGGAGAACCTGGTGTGGGGCTTCCGCGTCGGCTTCCTGACCTTCGCCGCCCGGGGCCTCACCGTCGCCCAGCACGAGGCGCTGGGCCAGAAGGTGCTGGGCGCCATCCGGGCCACGGTCTCCAACTCCAGTCAGCTGGCCCAGAGCCTGATGCTGCAGGCCATGCGCGAGCCCGGCTACGAGGCCCAGAAGAAGGAAGCCTTCGAGGTGCTGGCCGCCCGCTACCGCCAGGCCCGGGCGCTGGCCGCCCGCGCGCCGGCCGGCTTACGGGCCCTGCCCTTCAACTCCGGCTACTTCATGACCTTCGAGCTGGCGCAAGGCGGCGCCGAGCGCCTGCGCAAAGAGCTGCTCCAGGAGCACGGGGTGGGCACCATCGCCCTGGGGGACCGTCACCTGCGCGTGGCCTACTCCAGCGTGGACGAGGAACGCCTGGAGGAGCTGTACACTACCATTTTTCTGGCGGCGCAGAAGCTCGCCCGCTGAGCGGGGCCTGCCAGAGCCGGCCCTGCCAGCTCCCCCGCGCCGCCAGGGAGGCCCGCACCTGCCGATAGAATTCGGCCTTGGGCGGAGAGCCGCGCGGCGCCGCCAGCCGCTGGCCGGGAGTGTCGCAGGTCAGGCGCAGGATCAGGGTCCGCGGCGGCAGCAGCTCCAGCGACCGCAGCACGTATTCCAGGTGGCGGGCGGCGCAGGGGGCGACCAGCTCGCCGGCCAGGTGCTCGGCGGCCAGGGGGCTGCCCCGAGGCACGTGCAGGTTGTGGATCTTCACCCCCTCCGGCTCGAGGCCGGCCACCAGGCGAACCGTATCCAGGATCTGTTCCAGCCCTTCCCCCGGCAGCCCGAAGATCAGGTGCACGGCCAGCTTCACCCCCGCCTTTCGCAGCAGGCCAAAGGCCCGGGTGAAGTCGGCCACGGTGTGCCCCCGCCGCATCCGGGCCAGGGTGGCGTCGCAGCCGGATTGCAGCCCCAGCTCCACCCAGACCTCCAGGCCGCGCCGCCGGTAGCCGGCCAGCAGCTCGGCGCGCTCCGGGTCCACGCAGTCGGGGCGGGTGGAGACGATCAGCTCGCGGAACCGGCCGCAGCCGAGGGCGAAATCGTAGATGTCCGCCAGCTCCGCCGCCGGGGCATGCGTGCCGGAGAAGGCCTGCAGGTACAGCAGGAAGATCTCCGCCCCGTAGCGCCGCCGCAGGAATGCCGTTCCCCGCTCGACCTGCCGGCGGATGGAGGCCAGCCTCGGCTCGAGCGCGCCGGGCGCGCCCGGCGGGCCTGCGGCCGCGGCTTCCTGGTAAGGGGCCAGGGCGCCGCGCTCGTCGCAATACAGGCAGCCGGGGTTCCCGCGGTCCGGGCCGCGGTTCGGGCAGCCGAAGCCGGCGTCCACGGCCACCCGGTAGGCGGGGGCTCCGTATTTCGCCCGCAGGTATTCGGCGTAGCCGCGAAAGCCCTCCGCCATGGCCCCATGATAGACCCTGCGGGGTCGTCCTTGACAAGCCGGGGGGCCTCACATAGAGTTGCCTGCGTCATGCGAAGGCTGCCCCTGTTCCTGCTTCTGGGCCTTCTTACGAGCCTGGCCGGCTGCGGGTTGTTCAACCGGCGGCCGCTGGTGTTGTGCACCGACCGTCCCGAGCTGGCCTCCTTCGTGGAGCAATTCAACGCACTGCAGTCGGACCTGCGCGTGCATCTGCGCTACCAGAGCTCACCGGTGGAAGCGCTGCGCCGCGATCAGGGGGTGGACCTGCTGATCGGCACCCGCTTGGCCGGGGCGGCGGAAGCGCGCTCCCTGGAGTCGCTGGAGAGCCTGTTTCGGGCCAACCGCCTCGCCCGCGAGGATTTCTATGCCCCCTTGCTGGCGGCCGGCGCCCCGGAGCGCCGTCAGGTGCTTCTGCCGCTGTCCTTCTGCCTGCCGGCGCTGGTTTTCCTTCCTTACAACCTGGGGGAGGCCCCGCCCAACCTGGGCATCACTCTGGACTTTCTGCGCCGCAGCGGCGGCCAATACAACCAGCGTGTCCGGGACGCTCTGGTGCGCGAAGGTTTCTCCCCGCTATGGGACCCGGAGTTCCTGCTGGCCGCCGCGGAGCTTGGCGGTGCCCGCTTCCGGCAGGAGGTGGGCAGCCTGCAGTGGGATGCCCCAGCCCTGGAGGAGGCGATCGCCTATCTGCGGGACTGGGTGCGGGTGACCAACGGCGGGGTAGAGGCGGAGACGGCCTTCGCCGCCAAGTACCTGTACCTGCCGCCTGGCAGGCTGCTGGACGAGAAGCGCATCCAGTTCTACATGCTGCGCTCCTGCGACCTGCTGCGGGCCCTGGACGAGCAGAAGGAAGAGGCGGACTTCCGCTGGCTGGCCGGCCCTGAAAAGATCCTGGTGAGCGACGAGATCCTGTTCGCCGGTATTCCCCGCAGCTCCCGCCGCAAGGCGCAGGCGAAGGCCTTCCTGCTGTGGCTGTTCCAGGGCGAAACGCAGACCCGTCTCCTGGAGATCGGGCGGCGCCAGAGGCTGGGGGTCTTCGGCATCGCAGGGGGCTTTTCCGGCCTGAAATCCGTCAATGAGCTGGCCTTTCCCCAGCACTACCCCCGCCTGATCGGGCGGATTCCGCCGGAGGAGCTGCTGCAGGTGCCCGGGCCTCTGCCGGAGGCCTGGCCGGAGATCAAGGCCCAGGTCCTGGTTCCCTGGCTGCGGGAGGCGGCGAGCGCCCCGGGGGAGCCGGGCAGCCAGGCGGACCTCGGCGAGCGGCTGAAGGCCTTCCGATTGAGCAAGGGCCGGAAATAGGCCCTGCCCCGTGTTTTTGTTTGACAGCAACCTGCAAAGCGGGTAGTATGTCCTTCGATAAAATAATTCCCATCTTAAGCGGAGGCAGAGCATGGCTACGGTTGAGTTGAAGAACGTCAAGAAAGTGTACGAGGGCGGCGTACTGGCGGTGGATAATTGCAGCATCACGATCAACGACAAGGAGTTCGTGGTGCTGGTCGGCCCGTCGGGCTGCGGCAAGTCCACCACCCTGCGCATGGTCGCCGGCCTGGAGGAGATCACCGCCGGGGAGCTGTACATCGACGGCAAGCTGATGAACGACGTGGCGCCCAAGGACCGGGACATCGCCATGGTGTTCCAGAACTACGCCCTGTACCCGCACATGACCGTGTACGAGAACATGGCCTTCGGGCTGAAGATCCGCAAGTTCCCCAAGAAGGAGATCAACGAGCGCGTGCACGAGGCGGCCGAGATCCTGGACATCGAGGAGCTGCTGGACCGCAAGCCCAAGGCCCTCTCCGGCGGGCAGCGGCAGCGCGTGGCCGTGGGCCGGGCCATCGTGCGCAAGCCCAAGGTGTTCCTGTTCGACGAGCCCCTGTCCAACCTGGACGCCAAGCTGCGCGTGCAGATGCGGGCCGAGATCTCTGCCCTGCACCACCGCCTGCAGGCCACGATGATCTACGTCACCCACGACCAGATCGAGGCCATGACCATGGGCGACCGGATCGTGGTGCTGAAGGACGGGCTGATCCAGCAGATCGGCACCCCGCTGGGGCTGTACAACAAGCCCATCAACCGCTTCGTGGCCGGCTTCATCGGGTCACCCCAGATGAACATCATGAAATCCACGATCAGGGAATCCGGCGGCCGCCTGTTGGCCGACGAGGGGGACTTCGCCATCGCCCTGGACGGCAACCTCACCAACGTCATTCGTCCCTACCTGGGCAAGGACGTGCTGATCGGCATCCGTCCCGAGGACATGGTGATCACGGACAAGCCGGTGGAAGGCCAGACCCTCACGGCCCGGGTCGAGGTGGTGGAACCCCTGGGCGCGGAGATCCTGCTGTACGTCAGCACCAAGCAGCACGAGAGCATCATCGTGCGCATTCCGCCGCACCACCTGTTCAAGGTCGGGGATTCGGCTACCTTGAAGCCTGCGCTGGAGAAGATCCACTTCTTCGACCTGGAGACGGAGAACGCCGTAATCTGAACCGCTGCCCCCTGGCCTTCGGCTCGGAAACACTCAACCTGGAGCTGCCTGACGCGGTCCAGCTGCTGAGCATGGGCGAGGTGCGTCCGCTGGCCGACCCGGCCGGGGAAGTGAAGCGCGCGCTGGATCGTCCCCTGGGCACCGCCCCGCTGGCTCAGCTGGCCCGTCGCCGCCTGGCGGAGGACCCGCAGGCCCGGGCGGTGGTAGTCATCTCCGACAGTACCCGCCCCGTGCCCTACCGCGGCGAGGCCGGGATCCTCTGGCCCGTGCTGCAGCGGCTGCTGGAAGCGGGCTTCGCCCCCGAACGGATCCTCGTCCTGGTGGCCACCGGCACGCACCGGCCTCTGGATGAAGCGGAGCTGCGGCGGATGCTGGACCCCCGGGTGTTCGAGCGGGGCATCCCCATCCTGAACCACGAAGCCCGCTACCGAGCCGGCCTGCTCCGCCTGGGGCGCACCTCCCAGGGGGAGGAGATCTTCGTCAACCGGCGTTATCATGAGTCGGGCCTGCGCATCCTCACCGGCCTGGTGGAAAGCCATTTCATCGCCGGGGTGTCCGGGGGCCGCAAGTCCATCTGCCCCGGCCTGATCGGGGAGGAATCCACCCGCCACTTCCACGGGGCGCGGATGATGGCCGCAGCCGGGGCGCGCGACCTGAACCTGGAGGGCAATCCCTGCCACGAGGAAGCCCTCGAGGTGGCCCGGATGGCCGGCGCGGACTTCATCGTCAACGTCACGCTGGACAAGCTCCTCCGCCCGACGGGGGTGTTCGCCGGGGAGCTGGAGCAGGCCCATCAGGCGGCCTTCGAGCACCTGCGCGGCTACGTCACGGTGCCCTTTGGCGAACCCTTCGACGCGGTGGTCACGCACGCGGGCTTCGTGGGCATCAATCACTACCAATCGGTCAAGGCGGTCCTGGCGGCGCTGCCCGCCGTGCGGCGGGGCGGCCGCCTGCTGGTCCTGGCCGCCAACACCGACGCGGACCCTGTCGGCAGCCTGCGCTATCGCAGCCTGCTGCACCTGCTCACCCTGGTCGGTGCCGAGGCCTTCCGCCGGCTGCTGTTTTCTCCGGACTGGACTTTCATCCCCGAGCAATGGGAGGTGCAGGCCTGGGCGCGGGCTCTGGAGCAGCTCGGGCCGGGGGGCCTGGTCTATTACAGCCCGCAGCTCGCTGAGCGCGACTGCGCGTCGCTGCCGGGCCTGGATGGGAACAGCCTGCTGGGCGAGGGCCGCCGCTATCGCCCCGATTCAGGCAACGTGCAGCGGGTCCTGGACGCTTTTCTGGAAACCGCCCGCCCGCAGCGGGAGGGCCGGGAGCCGCGGCTGGCCTTCCTGGCGGACGGCCCTTACGGGATCCTGACGGCCGGGGTGTAACCCGGCTATTGCCGGCGTGTAAGCCGGAGTACCGGGCTTCGCCCCGGCTATTGCCGGCGTGTAAGCCGGAGTACCGGGCTTCGCGCCGGCGTACCGGGCTTACACCCGGTGGGCTGAGGCCCACCCACCGTCAGGCCGGGCCTACAGGTCCTCCTCCTCCCCCAGGTCCTCGTCACCGAAGAAGTCCTGCTCGCTTTCCTCGGCCCGCTCCGTGGGGAAGGCGCCCTGATTGCGCTTGGCGTACAGCTTGGTCACGTAGCGCACCTCGGCCATTCGACGCTCCAGCACGGCCCGGTCCCGGTCGAAGGCCTGGAAGAAGGCCCTGCTGGTCAGGCCGCTTTCCAGGGTGCCCTCCCCGTAGCCCTGCCGGTAGTACTCCTGCAGCTCACTCAACCGGAAGTAGACCCGCTCGAAGAGGAACAGCACCTTGCGCAGTTCCAGCAGGTGTCCGATGAGACGCCTTTTCTCGCGCAGGATTTCCACGTTCCCGCCGACCTGCCCGCGCCGGTCCTCGTCGTACCACTTCTGCAGCACCTGCCGCTCCCTGCCCAGCGCCGCGTAGGCGCGGTTGAAGCGATCGCGCAGGCGCGGCGTAGCGCAGGGCGTAGAAGCGGATGGCTTTCAAGGGGTTGGCCTTGAGGACCTCCAGGCGCTCGGCGTACCACTCCTGGCGGAAGCGACTCAAGTCGGAGACGGACACCGGCACGCTCTGAAAGCCCTCGCCGGCGGGCTGGGCCACCACGCTGCCCGGCACCGCGCTCACCTCCCCGCCGCCCTCTTCCCGGCAGACCACCTCCCCCTCCGCGCAGGTGACCAGCAGGTCGCCGGAGGGGCTGAGGGTGACCTCGAAGGTGGTTCCGCGCACGCCCATCAGGGCGGATTCCGAGGCCACCTGCACCTGCTGGTTGGCGCCCAGCTTCTGCACCTTGACGGCGATGCTGCCCGTGATCGCCCCTACGGAAGTCCGCCTGCCCTTGCCCACCACGCCCTGCTCCAGGTAGAAGGTGGTGCCGGGGGATACCCTGATCGTGGCCGACTGCGGGTCGTCGAGGCCCACCTCCACGTAGCCGGTCTTGCCGGTCTTGAGCAAGTCGAGGTTCTGGATCTCCATGCCGATCTCCACGCCGGCCGGTTCCACGGCCTGGTTGTTGCGCACCACGGTGAGGTCGTTTTCCAGGTATGTGATTTCGCCCAGGCGATCCTGGGCCCCTGCCGAGGCGCTCAGGGCGGCCAGCAGGGCCGAGGCGAGCAGGGCGGCGAGCAGAGCTTTCATCGTTACCCTCCGTGTACAGGTTGGAATATATCACGCACGGCCGGTATTTCGCTAGGCAGCCCGCCGAAGACATTGCGCCACACCGCCGCGCTTTCCATGCAGAGGTAAACGGGGGCGCCCGTGCAGCGCTCGAGCTCCGCGGCCAGGGCGCGGTACAGCCGGCTGCGCTCCCGCTGCAGATAGCGGAACTTGCCGTCCCGGCAGGGCACCAGCCGCCCGGAGGCCAGGCGCGGGCGGCCAAGGGGATCCCGCAGGCTCGCCGGGTAGCGGAAGGTGCCCAGGCTCACCCAGGCGACCCGCCCGGGGCCGAACTCGGCCAGGCTCGAGGCCAGGGGCAGGTACAACCGCAGGGTTTCGGCCACCGAGTCCCGCTGCAGCACGATGGGATCGAAATGGAAGGCCAGCCGGAAGCCCGCGGCCGCCGCCCTGCGCGCCGCGGCCAGCCGCCTGTGCAGCGAGGCGGCGCCGGGCTCCAGCTCCCGGGCCACCGCCTCCGGGTTCAGGGAAAAGCCGATCACCGCGTTGCCCTTGGGCTGGACGGCCTCCAGGTGGTCGACCCGGTCGGTCTTGGTCTTCAGCTCCAGGTGCAGGTTGGGCGTGGGCCGCCGCCGCACGGATCAGGTGCTCGGAGAGGCGGAAGACCAGGGGTCCAGCTCCAGGGAATCCCCCAGCTCGCCGGTGCCCACCCGCACCTGCCGACCGGGGTTGGCCGCGGCCAGCCCGGCCAGCGAGGCGACGGCCGGCCGCGGGTCCGGGTGGACGTCACGGGGCGAAGTTCAGGTAGGAGCGCAGGATGCAGTAGGAGCAGCCCAGGCGGCAGCCGAGGTACAGGTCCAGGGTCCAGTAGCCGCAGCACAGGTGGCCGGCGGAGCCGGGGCAGGGGGCGAGCTGGCGGCCGCGCGGCTGGCACAGGTACAGCGTGGCGGGCTCCAGGTGCTCCGGCGGGATGGCCTCCCGCCGCCGCGACGAAGTCGGGGCTCCAGGCCGGGCCAGCGGCCGCGCAGCTCGGCGAGGCAGGAGGATCCGCGCAAGCGCCTCCTCCGCGTATACCCGGTCGAAACCCTCAGCGCAGGAAGGAGTCCAGCTCATCGAAACGGGCCTCCAGCCGGGCCAGGGCGGCCAGGCGCCGGGCCAGGCCTTCTTTGCTGCGGAAGCTGAAGCGCACCTCGAGGCGTTCGCCTTCGAAGAAGTCCGGAGGCTTCAGCGATACCCCGCTTCCCCCCAGAATCGACTCCTCCAGCGCCGCCCAGCTCCGCCGCAGGTCGGCCAGGGCGGGGAAGGCCAGCCCGCCCAGCGCTTCCAGCGGCCGGGGGCCGGCCAGCGCCGCGCGGGCCGCGGCCAGGGCGGCCTCGGGACCGTCGCAGGCGGGCATCGCGCAGCAGGCCCAGGAAGGACCTGCGCTCGCTGAAGGACGAGCGCGGCGGAACCGACCAGGGGGAAGACCTGCTTCGGGCAGATCCCGGAGGCCGGCAGGCGGTGCGCAGGTCCAGGCTGCCCTGCTCCACCAGCGCGCGCAAGGCCGGAGGCAGGCCGGCGAACTCCTCCACCCTCTGCTCCAGACCGCGGGTCGGGCCGGCCTTCGATCAGTCCGGCCAGCTCGCCCAGGGCGAAGCCCCGGGCGCGGGCGTAAGCGGTGCATGGCCAGCTTCTCGCTCCAGCGGTAGGCCCCGGGGCGCGCCTCCAGCCGCAGGGCCAGGGCCAGCAGCCGGCCGGGGTCCGCTCGCCGAGCAGCCGGCACTCCAGCGCGGTGCTTCCCGCGGCGCGCGCCGCGGCCAGCAGGGGGAATCCCCAGACCAGGACGCGGCCCGCAGACGGGCAGGGGCGGGTGCAGCCCGGCCTCCGCCAGCTCGGGCGGCACCGGGGGCGAGGCGCCGGAACAGGTCCAGCGCCGGGTCCAGCGACTTCCAGCTCCGCCAGCGTCAGCTCCGCCATGGATCTCCAGCGTAGCAGAGCCGCGCGGGTTGTCCAAGGGCGGGGAAGTTCCGATAAGCAATGCAGGATATGAAGCCGCATCGCCCGTCTCCGGCTCGCCGCCGCGCTGGCTCTCCTGGCCGCGGCACTGCCGGCGCGGCGCGCTGACGGTGACCGTGCGCCCCGTGCTGCACTGGGCGGCGGAGAACGGTCTGACGGAGATCGCCCGCGCAGCTGCTGGACCAGGGCTCCGACGTGAACGCCCGGGACAACTTCTCCAACACCCCGCTGCACCTGGCGGTGCGCCACCCCGCCATGGTGGAGCTGCTCCTGGCCCGCGGGGCGCGGGTGGAGGCGCGCAACGCCTTCGGCAACACCCCGCTGCACCTGGCCGTGGGCGACCGGCGCGTGGTGGAGCTGCTGCTGGCCGCCGGGGCTGACGCGCGGGCGCGCAACCTCTTCGACAAGACTCCCCTGGACTACAGCCTGCGCGGGGGGACCTCGGCCTACAACCTGGGGATCGTTTCCCTGCTGATCAAGGCCGGCGCGCCGTAGGGCTGGCTAGCGCTGCTTGTTGAAAATCCGCCACACCAGCATGAAGCCCGCCAGGGCGACCCCGGAGATGCCCATGATGATCCAGAAGGCGTGGGGCAGATGAGACAGGGGGATCTTGACGTTCATGGAGAACATGCTGACCACGAAGGTGGGCACCATGATGGCGATGGTGATGATGTTCAGCGGTCTTGATCAGCACGTTGAGGTTGTTGTTCACGATCGAGGCCCGGGCGTCCATCAGGCTGGCGAAGATGTTGGAGTAGATCTCCGCCTGCTTGTAGCACTGCTGGTTCTCGATGACGATGTCGTCCAGCGCCTCCAGGTTCTCCGGGGTCAGGCCGATGCGCTGGGCGAAGTTCTTCAGCTTGTCGATGACCATCCCGTTGGAGTGGATGGCGTTCTGGTAGTACACCATGCCCTTTTCCAGCGCGAACAGGTTCAGCAGGTAGCGGTTCTCCATGGCCTTGTTGATCTTCTGCTCCAGCGCGTCGGCGATCATGTTGATGGTGCGCAGGTGCCCCAGGTAGTGGAAGGTGGTCCGGTACAGGAGCTTCAGCACCAGGTCGGTGAGGGAGGCGACCTTCAGGAAGGATTTGCCCTCGAACAGGTTGCTGTCCTCCGGCAGGACCAGCACCAGCCGGTCCCGGAACCAGAACAATCCCATCGAGGAGACCTTGAACTCGAACTGGTCCTCCTCCGAGTAGTTCTTGGGGCGCTTGAAGATGATGGCGATGTGCTCCGGCTCGAACTCGAGGCGGGAGATCTCGTCGGGGTCCAGGGAGGAGGCCAGGGTGTGCTCGTCCACCTTGAGCTGCTCGATCAGGAAGCGCCGCTCGCCTTCGTCCGGGTTGACGTAGACGTGCACGGCGCCCTGGTCGTCCTCCCGGACCTGGATTTTCCCCTCGTTCAAATGGTAGGTTTTGTGCATGCCCCCCGTCCGCCCACCCTACCGTAGGCGCCGCCCCGCGGATTGTCAAGTGAGCGCTTGCGGCGAGGAGTGCTGGGGGCGGCGGCGGCGGCCGTGGCGGCCTTCCACGCCGCCCTCTGGGTGCTGGTCGCCCTGGCCAGCCTGCTGCTGTCCTTCGCCAACCCGCCGGTGAGCTCCCTCATGCTGGGCCGGCGCTTCCACGGCGGTGCCCCGAGCCGGCCGCTGGAGTTCGTGCCGCTCTCCGCGCTTGCCGCGCTACGCCCAGCTCATGTTCGTGCGCCTGGAGGACAACACCTTCTACGAGCACCCGGGCGTGGAGCTGCGGGCCCTGCGGGAGGCCTGGCAGGTGAACCGCGCGCTGGGCTACGTGTACCGCGGCGGCTCCACCATCCCCATGCAGCTGGCCCGGACCCTCTGGCTGACCCAGAACCGCACGTACTTGCGGAAGTACACGGAGGCCTGGGCCGCCCTGGAGATGGACCTGCTGCTGCCCAAGCGGCGCATCCTGGAGCTGTACCTGAACAGCATCGAGTTCGGCCCCGGGGTGTACGGGATCGGCGCGGCGGCCCGCTACCACTTCGGCAAGCCGGCGGCCCGGCTGGAGCGCGACGAGTTCCGCCGCCTGGCGATCATCGTGGCCAGCCCGCTGCGCTACGACACGCGCAACTTCCTGCGGCGCCGGGCCCTGGCCGAGCGCTACGCCTACCTGGTGGCCGCCTTCCCGGACCCGGGCACGTCGCCGGCGGAGGTGCCGCCTCCGCCCGCGTCCGGTCCCGGAGGAGGAGCCCTCAGGCACCGGGGTCCAGGCAGGGGTTGTAGTACCCGAAGCGCAGGGAGGGGAAGCGCTCCCGCAGGGCGGCCAGCCAGCGCAGAATCCCTAGCGGCTCGCCGGCGGGGGCGTGCTCGATGGCGGAGAGGTACCACTCCGGGTCGATGTTCAGGTTGCGCAGCTGGATCAGGTCCGCGCCGCATTCGCTCGAGGAAGCCGCAGAGCGCCTCCAGCTCCTCCGGCTCGTCGGTGAAGCCCGGCAGCACGAAGTAGTTCAGCGAGACGAAGCCCCCCGCCGCCTTGAAGCCGGCCACCGCGCGCCGCACGTCCGCCAGGCCGTAGCCCTCTGGGCCGGTAGTAGCGCTCGTAGTACCGCGGGCGGCAGGAGTTGAGGCTGGCCCGGATGCTGTCCAGCCCCGCGTCGCGCAGCCGCAGGAGGGGCTCGGCCAGGCTGGCGTTGGTGTTCAGGTTCAGCGTGCCCCGCGGTGTCGCCCGGCGCACGCGGCGCGCGGACTCCTCCAGCAGGCGCCACTGCATCAGCGGCTCGCCCTCGCAGCCCTGGCCGAAGCTGGCCACCGCCCTCGGGGCGCGGCGCAGGTGCGGCACGGCCACCCCGCAGACCTCCTCGACGGTGGGCACGAAGTCGATGCGGTCCTGGGTGGCGCAGACCCCGCTTTGCTCCTGCAGGCTGATGCAGCCCAGGCAGCGGGCGTTGCAGGTGGGCGAGGTGGGCAGCGGCGCCTCCCAGCGGCCCAGGAAGAGGTTGCGCGCCGCCGGGCAGCCGTAGCTCAGGGAGCAGCGCCCCAGGTGCTGCAGCAGGCGGTTGGCGGGCTCGTCGCGCCAGGCGCTCCCGCGGTGCGGCGGGCGACCTCGCCGGGGTCGAAGCGCTCGATGTCCTGCCGCGGGTCCGGGTCCACGCGCAGGCCGGCGGCCACGAAGCCCGTCCTCGCCCCAGCCGGCGGCCGCGTAGGCGAACAGCGGCAGCAGGGGCGCCTCGCCCGCGCGCACGTAGGCGGCGGAGGCCAGCTGGGTGTGGGCCGGCGCCAGGAAGGCGGCCACCGCGCTGACCGGCCCGCCGTCGCGCGGGTCCCGGTCCAGCACCTGGAACCTCCCGGTGCGCGGGGTTGTAGCCCACGGGCAGGCGCTCGGGCAGCAGGAACAGCTCGCTGCCGGGCGGCAGGGGGAGCCATTCCCCGGCGGGCAGCCGCCGCCAGCGTCCGGCCGCCGAGCCGACGGCCTCCAGCTGCGGGCAGTCCAGGATGTCGCCGCGGGCATCGGCGTACAACAGGCGCGGTGAAACCGGCCCTATCGGGCCGGGGAAACCGGCTTGCCGCGTTGGCGCTCACGGCTGGAGGATACCAGAGCCGGGCGACGCGCGACCAGACGCTCAGGGTCTCCAGGTGGTAGGTCTGGGGGAAGAGGTCCAGCAGCCGGATGCGAGCGCAGGGCGTAACCTTCGCCGGACCAGCTCCCTGGCGTCGCGGGCCAGGGTGGCGGGGTCGCAGGAGACGTACACCAGCAGGCGGGGGCCAGGGCCGCCAGGGCCCGGACCACGCCGGGGCCCAGCCCCGCGCGGGGCGGGTCGGCCACCGCCGCGTCAGGCCGCATCGACAGCCCGGGCAGGACCTCTGCCACGTCCCCCGGGACCAGGCGCGCGTTGTCCAGCCCGCGCAGGTTGTGCCGGAAATCCGCGCAGGCCGCGGGGGACAGCTCCACGCCGGTCACGCTGCCCGACCTGCGGGGCCAGCGCGCGGCTGAAGAGGCCCACCCCGCAGTACAGGTCCAGCACCTCCGCCCTCCGGCCGCCCTCCGGCAGGCGGCTCTCCAGCTCGCGGAGGACCTCTTCCGCCAGCCGCGCGGCCATCGGGGTGTTCACCTGGAAGAAGGAGCCGGGCGACACGCGGAAGCTCCCGCAGGGCAGGTCGAACTGCACGGGCGGCGACCGGCTGCGGCCGCGCTCAGCCGCAGGGCGCCGCCGGCGCGGCCCGGCTTGCCGCCGGTCCTCCCACACGGCGGGCGGCCCATCGGTCCCGCGCCGCAGGATCAGCCGTCCCCCGCCCGGCGAGGCGGGCAGGCGCGGCCAGCGCTCGGCCAGCGGCCGGCTCGGGCAGGTGGCATTCGGCGATCGGCACCACCCGCGAGGAGCGGAAGGCGCGGAATCCCGGCCGCCCGTCCGCGGCGCGATGGAACTGCAGGTGGTTGCGGTAGTTCCACGGGGAGGGGGAGGCCAGCGGGTCGCGGAGCGGCGGCTCCCGCAGGCCGGCCAGGCGGGCCAGCTGCTCCCGCAGCACCGCCTGCTTGGCCTCCAGCTGCGTCCTCGTAGCCCAGGTGCTGGTAGTGGCAGCCGCCGCACTCCCCGAAATGCCGGCAGCGCGGGGTCACCCGGCGGGGGCTGGCCTCCAGCAGCTCCACCGCCTGGCCGCGCGCGTAGCCGGGCCGGCTCTCCGTGATCCGGACCAGGGCCCGCTCCCCCGGCAGCAGGTACGGCGCGAACAGGGCGCGGCCGTCCGCCAGGCGGCCCGAGCGCCCACCCGCCGTATACCAGGGAGGTGAAGCGCACCTCGCGCGCTTCCTGCGGCCCGCTCATGGCCCCGATCTTACCACGGAAGGGCTTTGCTTGACGGGTGCCGGGCCCGATGGTAGTATGGTCCGCAAGCCTTCCGCTCAAGGGGGTCGACATGGCTACGCGCGCGGGAAAGCTGTGGCTGGCTGCGATCCTGCTGGCCGCCTTCATCGTCGGGTGCAAGAGCGCTCCGGAATCGCCCGAGCAAGCCGTGGAGCCGACCGCCGCGAGGCCGCCGAGAAGCCGGCGGAGCCGGCCCCCGAAACCCAGCCGAAGCCAGCCGAGAAGCCAGCGAGAATCGCTCCGCGGTGAGCCCCGTCAGCGACGAGGAGGTGCGGCAGGCGCGCAGCGCCATCGCCCGCGCCCGGGAGGCCGACGCCGAGTACTACGAGCCGGACCTGCTCCGGCAGGCCGAGGAAGCCCTGAGCGCCGCGCTGGCGGCCGCGCGAGTCCGATCCGGCCAAGGCCCGCGAGCTGCTGGCCGAGGCCAAGGCCCGGGCCGACCAGGCCTTCGACGGGGCCGTGGCCAAGTCCGCCGCCGACCTGGACGCGCGCCTGGCCAGCATGAAGGCGACGCTGCTGGAGGAGAAGGCCGACCGCTTCCTGCCCGAGGAGTACGAGCGGGCGGTGGCCGGCATCCCGGAGGTCGAGCGGCTGTACGGCCAGGGGGAGCTGGTGGACGCGCGCGAGAAGGCCTACGCCACCCTGGCGGAGATGTCCGGACTGCTGGAGCGCCTGCGGGAGCGCAAGCGCTGGGTGGAGACCCTCAAGCGGGACATCAACCAGAACTTGCAGCAGGCCGAGGAGCTGGGCGCCCCCGCCCGGGCTCCCGAGGCCTTCGCCCTGGCCAACCGGCTGTACCTGCAGGGCATCGACGAGTACCAGGGCTATCGCTGGCCGACAGCGAGGAGACCCTGGCCCAGGCCAGGGAGGCTTCGCAGGAGGCCATCCGCCTGGCCAGCGGCAGGCGGCAGGAGGAGAAGGAGCAGAGCCGCGTCCTGATGCTGGACGTCATGCGCCTGCTGGAGGAGGCCTCCACCCTGACGGTGGTGGCCGACGACGGCACGGTCATCCCGCCGCGAGCCCTGGTCGGGGGAGCCTTACCTGGAGCAGAACACCGAACAGGCCCCCGACGACCAGTCCCTGCTGCCTGCGTGCGGGCCAGACCGTGGTGCTGGCGGACGTGGCCGAGGAGAACCTGCTGGAGCAGGCCAAGAACCTCTGGCAGCAGGGCGTGCTGGAGTGGAACAGCGGCAACTACGGGGTGGCCGAGGAGTACTTCCACGAGGCCCGGCGCCTGGCCGAGGCGTACAAGGCCCAGGCGGTGGATTCCGACTACCCGGTGTACGTGGTGCGCCTGATTCCCGAGCGCCGCGACTGCCTGTGGCGGATCGCGGAGTACGACTTCATCTACGGCAACCCGTACCTGTGGCCCAAGATCTGGAGGCGCAACCGCAAGCTCATCCAGCACCCGGACCTGATCTACCCGGGCTGGAAGCTGGTCATTCCTCCGCGATAGCCGGGTCCAGGGAGCGGAACAGGGCTCTTCAGCTCCGCGGTGCGCTCCTCCAGCTCCCGCTGGCTGTGCCGGCCTCCACCACCAGGCGCAGCAGCGGCTCGGTGTTGGACTTTCGCAGGTTGAACCACCAGCTCGGGTAGTCCACGCGGATGCCGTCCAGCTCGTTGAGGCTGCCGTCCCGGTAGGCTTCGCGCACCCCGGCGATGATGCGGTCCTTGTCCGCCACCTGGAAGTTGAGCTCCCCGGAGGAGTGGTAGCGGCGGATCGCCGGCGATCAGCTCCGACAGGGGCCGCGCCTCGCGGGTGAGGATGCCCAGCACCAGCAGCGCGGCCATCAGGGCGGAGTCGCAGTAGAAGTGCTCCCGGAAGTAGTAGTGCCCGGCCAGCTCGCCGCCGAAAAGCCCGTCGCGCTCCCGCAGCAGGCGCTTGGCGAAGGAGTGGCCCACCGGGCACATCACCGGCTCGGCCCCCAGCTGCTGCCAGGTACTCCACCACGCCGCGCGAGGAGCGCACGTCGTAGCTGACCACCTCGCCGCGGTGGTCCTCCCGGCGGTGGCGGAAGAAGGCCAGCCCCAGCAGGCCGATGATCAGGTCCGGGGAGACGAACCTGCCGTCCTCGTCCACGAACATGACCCGGTCCGCGTCCCCGTCGAAGCAGATGCCCAGGTCGGCCTTTTCCCGCAGGGTCCGGTCCTTGAGGTCCGCCAGGTTGGCCTCCACCAGCGGATTGGGGGGGTGGTGGGGGAAGCGCCCGTCCGGGGTGTCGTACATGGTGACCAGCTCCGGCTCCAGGCCACGGGCGAGGTCGTGGATGTACAGCGAGGCCATCCCGTCGGAGCAGTCCACCACCGCCTTGATTCCGTGGATGCCTTCCCGGTAGGCGCTCAAGGTGCCGCAGGTAGTCCCCGTGGATGTCCAGGCTCTTCAGGCGGCCGCCAGCCCGTGCCGCATCGGCGCCGGCGCTAGCCCCGCTTCGGGCGCGGCCTCCGCCCGGCGGCGAGCCTCTCCAGCTCCTCCAGCCCCGAGCCGTAGCCCACCGGCACGGCCTGGGCGCGCGAGATCTTCAGTCCGTTGTACTCCGGGAGGGTTGTGGGAGGCGGTGATCATCACGCTCCCGGCATAGCGGTAGAAGGCCGTGGCGAAGTACACGGAGGGGGTGGTGGCCAGGCCGAGGTCGGTGACGTCGCAGCCGGCCTCGCAGGATCCCGCGGCTCAGGGCCTCGAAGACCGCCGGCGAGCTTTCCCGCGCGTCGCGCCCCACCAGGATGTCGGAGGCCCCCAGCAGGCCGGGCAGGCTGCGCCCGATGCGGTAGGCCAGCTCCTCGTCCCACTCCCGGCCCCACACCCCGCGGATGTCGTAGGACTTGAAAATGCCCATCGGCTTCCCCCGCCGCAGATTATACCACCCCCGCTTGACTCTGGGCGAGCGGGCAGGTTATATTCCTCCCAGCATGAAGCAAGCGCGCGCGACGATCCGCAATTTCTCGGGTTGGTGGTGGTTCCGGCGGTAACCGGAGCCCCGTAGGCGCGCCAGCCTTGATGCTCCGGCTACCATGGTAGCGGGGCCTCAAGGCTTGTTTTTTTTGCAGGCCGCAGGCCCTCGTCGGGCGCTGCGGCTTTTTTTTCAGGGAGGGTACCGATGAACGTCGACATCCAGACCCAGGGCGCCGAGCGCGTCCTGGCCGAGTTCCCGGGGGACAAGTTCACCCCCCTGGGGCTGGCCCTCAAGCTGCAGGCCCGCGCCCTGCTGGAGTCCGCCTCCTTCCAGAAGGGGCGCGAGCGCTACTCGATCCTGCTGCTGAAGGAAGCCTTCACCCTGCAGCAGGAGGGCGAGGAGCTGCGCATGCTGAAGGACAGCGGGCGGGAGGGCTGGAAGAGGCAGCCCGTCGGGCAGGGCGACATCCTGGACGCGCTGGCCGGCTACGCGGCCGAGCACGACGGACTTCCGGCCCTCCTTCCCCTTCCCGGCCGGCGGGGTGGGCTACCTGGCCTACGAGTACGCCCGGCGCTTCGACACGGTGGCGCTTCCGGGAGCGCGACGACCCGCTGGGCCTGCCGGAGGCCTGCTTCCTGTTCGGGCACCTGTACCTGGTCTACGACCATTACACCGAGCGCATCACCCTGGTGGGCCTGAACTACCGCGAGCACCGGATCGATCTGGAGAAGGCCATGGAGGAGACCGTGGCCCGCATCGCGGACCTGGACTTCAACTTCCTGACCGAGCGGCGCGCCAGCTACCCCGCGGAGATCCTGGCCGAGGCCGGGCGAGCCGGGAAGGCTTCCTGGAAGGGGTGCGGAGCCTGAAAGAGGAGATCACGGCGGGCAACCTCCTGCAGGGGGTGCTCTCCCGGCGCCTTGACCGTGCGCACCAGCCTGCCCGCGCTGGAGGCCTACCGCAGCCTGCGCTCGCTCAACCCCTCGCCGTACCTGTTCTACCTGGACTTCGACCGCTTCCAGCTCTTCGGCGCCTCCCCGGAGGTGCACGTGAAGGTGAAGGGCGGCAAGCTCACCATGCGCCCGATCGCCGGCACCCGGCGCCGCGGCGGCGAGCGAGGAGGAGGAGCGCGCGCTGGAGAAGGAGCTGCTGCGCGACGAGAAGGAGCGGGCCGAGCACCTGATGCTGGTGGACCTGGCCCGCAACGACCTGGGCCGGGTGGCCGCGCCCGGGCAGCGTGCGGGTCACGGAGAGCATGGCCGTGGAGAAGTACTCCCACGTCATGCACCTCGTGTCCCAGGTGGAGGCGGACCTGGCCCCGGGCAAGACGGGGCTGGACGCGGTGCGGGCCACCTTCCCGGCCGGCACCGTCTCCGGCGCGCCCAAGATCCGGGCCATCCAGACCGTCGACGCCCTGGAGCCCCACCGCCGCGGGTTCTACGCCGGCATCGTCGGCTACGTGGAGCCCGGGCGGGAGCCTGGACACCTGCATCACCATCCGCAGCGCGGTGAAGCTGCGCGACCGCCTGATCCTGCAGGCCGGGGCCGGGGTGGTGTACGACTCGAGGCCCGAGCGGGAGCTGGAGGAAACCGGAGAGAAGCTGGCCGCGCTGCTGGCCTCCTGCGGGCTGGAGGTGCGAACGCATGATCCTGATCATCGACAACTACGACTCCTTCACCTGGAACTCTCATCCGGCGCGGCTCGATGGAAGAGCGTCATCGACGAGCGGACCTTCATCGCGTCGATCGACCCGAAGATCCCGACGGCCGTCCGGCCCGTCGTCGCGAGCACCAGCCCGGCGCACTCGCGCAGGCGCGGGCCGAGCACCGGGTGCGCCAGGTAGGCACGGGCCTCGTCGAGGGACGCAAGCGCGTAGAAGCGGGACGTCTCGCTCCGGCCGAGCCCGGCGATCTGCGGGAAGATGAACCAGATCCAGTGGCCGGTCTTGCGTCCGGCCCGGAGCTCGGCGACGACGTCACCGTAGACGAGACGCTGGGCAGCCACGAACCGCTCGAGGTCGAACGCCATCGAGCCATCGTACCGGCGTTCAACGGGCGAGACGGTTGTCCTGTCGCGCCCGTGGACGTGGCGCGCGCCGGCGCCTGATCGGGCCGGGCCGGTCAGCCGTCCGTCACCGTGACCGTGACCTTCTGGGGCGCCGGGTTCGTGTAGCCACCGAGGTTCCAGGCGGGTCGGTCGGACTCGAGCGCCGTTCGGGCGCGGCACGACAGGACGTGCTCACCCGGCCGCGCCGGTGTCCAGTCGAACGCCCACTCGCGCCACGCCCAGGGCCCGAGATCCGCGGGACCGAGCGCCGCGTCCGCCCATGTCGCGCCGTCATCGACCGACACCTCGACACCGTCGATCGCGACGCCGCCCGACCAGACGCGCCCGGTGAGCCGGCACGGACCCGGCGCGACGACCCGGTCGCGGGTGAAGAAGTCGGGGATGCCGGGCGGGAGCATCAAGGCGTGCGGCGCCATCCGCGACAGCGGCACGCCGGCCTCCGACGGATCCTGGCGCAGCCGATACGACCAGCTCTGCTGGTAGCCGGTGAACGGCTCGCGGACCGCGCTGATGGCCGACAGCCACTTGACGTTGGCCATCCCGTACCAGCCTGGGACGACGAGACGAGCCGGAGCGCCGTGCTGCGGCAGGAGCGGTCGCCCGTTCATCTCGATGGCGACGAGGACCTCGGGTCGTCGCGCCTCGTCCATCGCCAGCGAGCGCTCGTAGGTCTGTTCGACGCCGTTCTCGACCCCCCTGTCGAGCCCCCCGAAGACCACCTCGACCGCATCGGCCGCGATCCCGGCCTCGTCGAGGAGAGACCTCAGTGGCACACCGGACCATTCGGCCGTGCCGACGGCCTCGTGCAGCCACGGCTGGCTCAGCGGACGAGGATCCATGAACGCCCGGCCGTTCCCCGCGCACTCCATCGTCACGGTCACGCGACTCTGGGGCCAGGCCCGCAGGTCGGCGAGGGTGAGCCTCATGGGCGCCGTGACTGCGCCGCCGATCTCGAGCGCCCACGTGTCCGGGTCCACCGCGGGCACGTCGTAGTGGGTCAACAGGTAGTGGAGACCCGTCGGCGTGATCGGGTACCCCAGCGCCTCGAGCGGCATGCCGTGGTTTCGGGCGGCCAGCCGGAGTTCCTCGAAGCTCAGTCGCCCCGGCTCGCCGAAGACAGGGGTCGTCGGTCCATCCATCCGTCTAGCGTGGCACAAGTCCGACATCGGGTTGGAGGCGCGAAGGACATGCTGACGTGTCAGTCGGGCTGCGTGGTCCTGCGCGGCCGGGCGACGGCGAGTGCCTCCTGCGAGACCGCCAGGGCACCCTTCAGGTTGCCCTCCTCGGCAAGCACGTCGGCGAGCTCGGCGAGGACCCCCTGGAGCAGGCCTCGACGAGCATGAGACCGGGCGATCGCCGCGGCTTCCTCGAGCGACGCTCGGGCGTCCGCGGACTTGCCTTGGGCGCGTCGCGTGCGTGCGAGCGAGACGAGGGCACTGATCTCCGCCTTCCTGTCACCCGACTCCCGGGCGAGCCGCAGCGCCTCGGTGGCATGCTCCCCGGCGAGGCCCGTCGAACCCGAGGCGAGATCGATCTGCGCTTCCGTGTCGGCGACGTGGCCCAGCCACCGTCGATTGTCCAGCCGCTCGAAGGCCGCCCGGGCACGCCCCACGTGTTCGCGGGCGCGACCCAGACTCCCAAGCCCGAGGTAGACGAGGCCGAGCTCATTCTCGATCGACCCGACCTCGAGCTCATCGGCGGCGGCACGGAAGTGGACCAGGCTCTGCATCGCTGTCCCGATGGCCGCCTCGTAGTCGCCGATCTCGCGGTACGACAACGCCAGCGAATACAGGAAGGCGGCGCGTCGACGGTCGTCGAGGCCAGCGACCAAGGCGCGTGCCTCTTCGAGGACCGCCAGCGCACGCTCCGGCTCATCGTCGCGCGACTCGATCATGCCGAGCGCGATCAGGGCGCGGACGTGCAGATCCGGATCGACCGGCTCGCCGGCCGCGGCGCGGCCCAGGATGATCCGCAGGATCCGCCTTGCCTCATCGGCCTGCTCGAGTTCGTAGAGGCCGGAGGCTTCCCAGTACATCGCCCAGCACGCGTCCGAGCGCCGGCCGTCGGCCTCGAAGAGCGCGACCGCTTCGGCGGCGGCGCGAACCGCCTCATCGCCACGTTCGAGACGGCTGCTGGCCTCCGCCAGGCCACGCAGCAGCTCGGCGCGCTGGCTGGACGCATCC
Source organism: uncultured Chloroflexia bacterium (assembly GCA_963831885.1). GTDB lineage: Bacteria > Chloroflexota > Anaerolineae > Anaerolineales > Villigracilaceae > UBA877. The sequence goes on from CAWHSJ010000012.1 coordinate 1,447,530, forward strand.
GATGCGAGCAGGTCCGAATAGGCGTCGTAGGCTGCCTGCCAGTCGCCTGACGCCAGCCGGATATCCGACTCTACCCGGGTCCACTGAGCGTCCGGCTCGGCCATGAGCCGGGTGACCGGCACACCGAGCTTGCCCGCGAAGAAGTTGAGGGCGGCCATCGACGGCTTGACGATCCCGTTCTCGAGGGCACTGACGTATGCCTTCGTGTAGCGACCGTCGGCCAGGGCCGCCTGGGTCAGGCCGGCTCGGAGCCGCTCGGCGCGCAACCTGGCACCGATCCGGCGGGCAAGTGGCCGGTCCTCGGTCGCGTGAGATCGAGTCGCTCGCTGCATCGTCTCAGTCTACATCGCGAGTCATCTGGACATTGACCCTGTCAAGTAGCTCCCAGGCAGGAACGCCAAGCCGCGCAGCGATCAGATAGAGGCTCGACAGCGACGGCACGGCCCGGCCCCCTTCGACCAGCGAGATGAAGGCCTTTGTGGCCGGGGTCGCCAACTCCTCCTGGGTCAATCCCGCGCTCTTGCGGAGATCCCGAACCGTGGAGCCGAGGGTGATGGCGAACCGTGAACCTGGACCGATGCCCGAAAGTTTAGGAATACTTGACTCTCCCACCAGCGGAGCCTAGCATACGAAGCGAGAAGCATTCCTCGGGCGCCAAGACAGAGGGAGCTTCCGCCATGCACCACATCAGAACCAATCGCCTTCGCGTCCTAGTCGTGACGTCAGCTTCGGCCCTCGTGTCGCTCGCGCTCTCGGCCACCAGTGCTCTGGCTTCCAGCGGGGGCGGGCATTTCCCGTGAACCGACGGTCGGCATAGTCCTCACGACGGCAGTCAGATCCCAGACCCCGCGCCCGAGGAACTTCCATCCCACGCACCGATCGGGATCGCTGTCCCGGACACGCGAACGCCAACCTCGCCCGGCTCGATCGACACCGTCAGCTGGCTCGGACGGCCCATCTCGACACCCTGGACGACCTCGAACGAGGCCGGGGCGACGATCTCACCACGGTCTCGCAGGTAGCCGCCGAGTGCTGCGCCGGCAGCCCCGGTCGCCGGGTCCTCGACCACCCCGCCGACCGGGAACGGGTCGCGCGCGTGGAACCGACCGGCAGATTCGCGCCAGACGAGCTGGATGGTCGTCAGGTCGTGGACCAGCATCAGCGCCTTCAGCGGCTCGAATGGATAGTCGAGCGTCGCGAGTCGCTCCTGCTCTCGAGCCGCGAGTATCAGGTGCCTCGCGCCGGCGAAGCCGATCGCGGGCGGCAGCCGCGGATCGAGATCGTCCAGCCGCCAGCCCAGCAGGTCGAGGGCCGCCGACAGCAGCGCCGGATCGGGCTCGCGGACCCAGGTCGCGACGGACGTCAGCGTCGCCCTGGTCATGCCGTCGGGGTCCGTCGCGGCCGCGATCGCCACCGGGCCGCCGTTCGTGTCGAGGACCAGCGTCGCGGGTCCGCCACCGGCCGGCGCGGGGGCCGCCAGCCCGCGCTCCGCCAGCGCGACTCCGCTCGCGATCGTGGCGTGGCCACAGAACGGCACCTCGGCGAGCGGGCTGAAATAGCGCACGCGGAACCGGCCGGGCGAGGCCGGCCGGTTCGCAACGAGGAACGCGGTCTCGGAATACCCGACCTCGGCTGCGATCCGCTGCATCTCGGCGTCGCTCGGGAACGCCCCGCCGATCCAGACGCCGGCCGGATTGCCGCCGTTCGGATCGGTCGTGAAGGCCGCGAGGCGAAGCAGGGTCCCATCGGCTTCCGGCATGGCTCCCTGCCGTGCCTCGGGGCGGCTCAGCTGGTGGGCGCCTTCGGCTTCTTCGGCTTCGGGGGACGCTTCGGGGTCTTGTCGCCCATGGCCTTCTCCTTAATGTCGACGCGGGGGCCGGCGGCATCAGCCGTGGCCAAACGATAGCCGACCGGGTGGACGGCGACCACCACTTCGGCGCCGCGATCAGACGAGCGGCGCGACTTCGCGGTCGAATCGTTCGACCAGCGCAACGAGCTCCGCCGGATCGGTCGCGCCGAAGTAGAGCGCCAGATGGGTCACGCCGATGGCGGCCCACGTCCGAACTTCGGCGGCGATGGCGTCGGGGTCGCCGCGCATCGCGTACGCGGTGTCGGCGCTCTCTGCCCTCCCGAACCGCACGCGGACGCGGGCCGACAGCGCCGGGGTCGGACGGCCGGCCGCGGCGGCGGCTTCCGCGACGACCGGGATCCGCGCCGCGTACGTGTCCGGCGCCGCCGCGCTCGAGTGGTAGCCGTCGGCCAGCGTCCCTGCCCGACGCAGCGCCGGTCCCGCTCGCCCGCCGACGACGATCGGGAGCGGATCCTGGACCGGCAGGGGTCCGAACGCGAAGTCCTCGATCGTGTGGAAACGGCCGCGGAACGGGTCCGTCGAGCCGGACCAGAGGTGGCGCCACAGCCGGATCGTCTCGTCGAGATACGCCCCGCGGACATGGAACCGGTCGGCCATCGCGAGGTTCTCGAACTCGGGCTCGTTCCAGCCGATGCCGACGCCCGCGGTCACCCGCCCCCCGCTCAACGAATCGAGCGTCGCGAGCTCCTTGGCCAGGAGCACGGCGTTGCGTTGCGGGACGACGATGACGCTGGTCCCCAGGCGCACCCGCGGGTGGCGCGCACCGACCCAGGCGAGGGTCAGGATCGCCTCGTAGATCCGGCCGTAGTCCGGCGCGGCATCCTCCGGAACGAGGACGTGGTCGGTCGTCCAGACGGTGGACATCCCGAGCTGTTCGGCGACCTCGGCCGCGGCGTCGATCCCCTCGGGCGAGGCACCCGCCGGGAAGTTCGGCAGGCAGAGGCCGTAGTCCATGCCCGGATGGTAGCCGCGCTAGTCCGTGGCCGCGGCGAGCGCGAGGACACGGTCCGCGAGCCGCGGCCAGGCCTCGAGCGCCCACGGCCCGTACTCGCGATCGGTCAGCACGACGAGCGCCAGGTCTGCGACCGGGTCGACCCAGGTGAACGTCCCGGACCCACCGAAGTGCCCGAATGTCGCCGGGCTGTTGGCGTCGGCCATCCAGTGGGGCGACTTCCCGTCGTGGAGCTCGAAGCCGAGTCCCCAGTCGAGCGGATCGAACCGCCCGACCCCTGGCAGCAGGCCGACCAGCCCCGGGAACGCGACCGACGTGGCGGCCACGAACGTCACGCCCGGGACCAGGGTGGGCCGCAGCAGTTCCGCGGCGAGTGCCACGGCGTCCGGCAGCGGACCGTGCAAGCCCTCCGACGGCCGTCCGAGGAGCGACGTCCCGGTCATCCCGAGCGGCGCGAGGACGGACTCGCCCATCACCGTCGCGAACGGCCGTCCGGCCCGCGCCTCGACGAGCGCTCCGAGCGCATCGAACCCAGCGTTCGAGTAGATCCGGCGCGTCCCGGGCGGCGCGAGCGTCATCGCGCCTTCGAACGCCAGTCCCGACGCGTGCGCCAGGAGATGCCGGACGGTCGAGCCGCGAGGCCCGGCCTCGTCGCCGAGCCTGACGATGCCGCGGTCGGCGGCGATCAACACGGTCAACGCAGTCGCCATCTTGGTGACCGACGCCCAGCGGAAGACGTGCCCAGGGTCGCCCCGCGACGCGACGGCGCCGCCCGGCCGGATGACGGCCGCCGCCGTGTGTCCCGCGTCCCATGAGTCGATGACGGCCAGCGCGTCGTCAAGGTCGGACATGACGCAAGCCTATCGACCTGCGCGGGACCGGGACGTCTGCCGCAGGCGCGCTGGCACGTCCGGCTGATGGCGGGGGTTCCCGTCGGTGGCATGCTGTGTCGATGCGATCCCGTCGCCGCTTCTCCCGCGCCGCCCTGCTCGCGACCCTCGTTCGCGCTGGCCTCGACATCGATCGCGACCGCATCCGAGTTCCCGCCCGGCAAGGAGGGCTACCACAGCTACACCGAGGTCGCGGCCGAGGTCGCAGCCGTGGCCGCGGCGCACCCGTCGATCGTGTCGCTCTTCTCGATCGGCAAGAGCTACAAGGGTCGCGACATCTGGGCGGTCAAGATCTCCGACAACGTCACGACCGACGAGGCGGAGCCCGAGGTCATGTTCGACGGCACCCACCACTCCGACGAGCACATGGCGACCGAGATGACGCTGCACATCCTCCACTGGCTCGTGGACGGCTACGGCATCGACCCGCGCATCACGGCGATCGTCGACACGCCGCGAGATCTGGATCGTGTTCGTGGTCAACCCCGATGGCGCCGAGTACGACATCTCCGGCGGGCACTTCCACTACTGGCGCAAGAACCGCCAGCCGACCCCGGGCACGACGTCGGTCGGCACCGACCTCAATCGCAACTACGGCTACCGCTGGGGTGGCGGCGGGCGGACCAGCACGAACCCGCAGGCCATCACCTACCGCGGACCGCGCGCGTTCTCGACGCCCGAGGACCGCGCGATGCGCGACTTCATGGCCAGCCGCGTGGTCAACGGCCGTCAGCAGATCCGGGCGGCCATCACGTTCCACGAGTACGGCCGGCTGGTCATGTGGCCGTACGGCTACACGATGACGGACGTCCCGTCGGACATGACGACCCAGGATCACGCCGCTCTGGCCAAGATCGGCAGGCACATGGCCGCCACCAACGGCTACAGGCCGGAGCAGGCGCAGCGACCTGTACATCAGCTCCGGGACGTCGCGCGACTACCAGTACGGCGTCTACCGGATCTTCGCCTACACCTTCGAGCTGTCGGCCAAGGACTACCCGGACGACTCGCTCATCGCGTCGGAGACCGGGCGCAACAAGGAGGCGGTGCTCTACCTGATGGAGCGCGCCTGGTGCCCCCTGGCGGTCCTGGGAGCCGGCGTCCGGACGGCGCGCTGCGGTGCCTTCGACGACGACCTCGAGGTCTACCGCGGCTGGAAGGTGAACCCGGACGGCACCGACACGGCAAAGGCCGGTGCCGGCTTCGTCCGCGGCGAACCCCGCCTCCACGGCGAGCCACGGCCCGAAGCAACTGGGAACGACCCGCTCGGGCAGCAAGGCGTTCGTGACCGGCGCGCCCGCAGGCACGTCGCCGGGCGCCTACGACCTCGACGGCCGCAGCAGCATCCGCTCGCCCGGGATCGCCCTGCCCGCGACACTCGGCCAGCGGCTGACCTTCGCCTACGTCTTCGCCCACAGCGCGGCGTCGGGCGCGTCCGACACGCTCCGCGCGATCGTCGAAGGTGCGGACGGGACGCAGACCGAGGTCCTCCGGATCGCCGGCAATCGAGCCGACGTCGATGGCGCGTGGCACTCGGCGTCGATCGGGCTCGACGCCTTCGCCGGCCAGACGATCCACCTGCGGTTCGAAGCGACCGACGGGGGCGCCGGCAACCTCGTCGAGGTCGAGCTCGACGACATCCGGGTCACCCGAGCCGACTGAATCGCAGCCCGCGAGAACCGAATCCGCGATACGGACGCCATACCCTAGCGAGCACGACCACCGTGGCGTGCCGAAGCCGAGGCGACCGTGGACCAGCGAGGACTCGTCGAGCGAGCGCGGGGAGGCGATCATGACGCCTTCACCGAACTCGCCCGCGGAGCCGTCACGCGGCTGGACCGGCGGCCCGCCTCATCCTCCGGGACCCGGAGCTGGCCCGCGACGCGGTCCAGGAGGCACTGATCCGAGCCTGGCGCGACCTCCGGGGTTTGCGTGACCCCGATCGGTTCGACGCCTGGCTCCATCGCCTCACCGTGAATGCCTGTCTCGACATCGCCCGCCATCGACGCCGGCGCGTCATCGAGGTCGAGCTCGACCCGATCGACATGCCCGACGTCGTCGACATGGCCGGCGCGCTCGCCGACCGCGAGCTCGTCGACGCGGCCCTGCGCCGTCTCGACGCCAGCGGACGGGCGATCGTCGTCCTGCACTACTACCTCGGGATGCCGTTGACCGACGTCGCGGCGACGCTCGGCATCCCGATCGGGACGGTCAAGTCGCGGCTCCATCGCGCCCTCGGCGAGATGCGGGTCGCGGTCGAGACCGAACCACGCGTCGCCGTCGCCGATCCCCGGAGGGCAGGTCGCATGACCACCCAGACGCGTCTCGAACGCGACCTGCCGGGCATCCTGCGACGACCTGTCGGCGGCCCCGACGCCCGACTACCTCGACGACGTCTTCATGCGGACCGGCCGGATGCGGCAGCGGCCCGCCTGGACGTTCCCCGAAAGGTGGCTCCCGATGGCTGACATCACTCGCTCGCGGGCGTTCGCGCCCGCGCCCCCGTGGCGGCTGATCGCGCTCGCACTCGTGATCATCGCGCTCATCGCCAGCGCGCTCATCTACGTGGGCGCATCGCGACAGGTGCCGGCACCGCCGTTCGGTCCTGCCCGCAACGGGCTGGTCACCTATGAAGTCGGCGGCGACATCTACGTCAGTGATCCTGTGACGGGCAATGGCCGGCTCGTCGTCGGCGGCCCGACCGAGGACAGCGCGCCGGGCTTCTCGACCGACGGCACGATGCTCGCATTCCTTCGGATGGACGCGGGGCATTGCTGTATGTCGGGTGATGTCTCGTCGCCCGATCCGACGGAACCGACGTCAGGCGCGTCACAACGAACTCCATCCCGATGGACGCCTGGGTGAATTGGACGCCGGATAGCGCGCTGACCGTACGCCCTGACTCACGGCACGGACCCCGGGCGTTCACCGTCCGGGGTCCTCGATGTCACCGTCCCGTCATGGGCCACGCCTATAGTCTCGCCATGAGGTTCTTCACTTCCAAGCCCGACGTCGTCCCCTCCCCCGCTGAAGCCCTCCCCGGCCGCCCCGACCCGATCGTCGTCCCCGGTAGCCACACGGTCCTGGGCACACCCCTCGCCGGCCCGTGGCCGGACGGCACGCAGACCGCGATCTTCGGTCTCGGCTGCTTCTGGGGCGCCGAGAAGGCGTTCTGGCAGCTCCCGGGCGTCGTGTCCACGGCCGTCGGCTATGCCGGTGGCTCCACGCCCAACCCGACCTACGACGAGACCTGCACTGGCAAGACCGGCCACGCCGAGGTCGTGCTCGTCGCGTTCGACCCCACGAAGATCGCCTACGAGCAGCTGCTCAAGACCTTCTGGGAGGACCACGACCCGACCCAGGGCATGCGCCAGGGCAACGACGTCGGCACCCAGTACCGCTCGATCATCCTGACCGCGAACGACGAGCAGCGCACCGCTTGCCGAGGCGAGCCGCGACGCATACCAGGCCGGTCTGGCAGCCAAGGGCTACGGCGCCATCACGACCGAGATCGCCCCGGCCGGCCCGTTCTACTACGCCGAGGACTACCACCAGCAGTACCTCGACAAGAACCCCCGGGGCTATTGCCCGAACCACTCGACCGGCGTGAAGCTGCCGGATGACTTCGTGGTCACGCCGTTGCAGTACGTGGACTGACCGTTCGCCAGCGTGACGACCGATCCCCACCAGCTGCACGTTGACCACCTGCCGACGCCGTTCACGGCCGACGAGATCCGGGTCGGCTGCCCGCCTGGTCGGACCGTTCGCTCACTCATCGTGGCGCCCGGGAGCGAACCGCATGTCCGGGTCACCGTCTTTGTGTCGGGCGACGCCGACGGTGCCGAGCAGGAGGTCTGGACCGAGACGCTCGACGGCGGTCGCCTGACCGAGCCGCAGCGTCGACGGTCCGCCTGGCTCGAATTCCAGGGTCACGCATCGATGCCGGCCGCCACGACGGTGATCAGCGAGGAGGTCATCGACATCGCGGCAGGCCGGTTCGAATGCCTCAAGTACACGCGACGCGATGGCGACTCGGTGACCAGCTTCTGGTTCGCCCGGTCGGCGCCCGGCATGCCGCTGAAGGTCGAGGAGCGCACGAACGGCGAGCTCATCTACTCGTCGACGGCGATCGAGAATAGTCCGGGCACGCCCACGATCGACATCAAGGTTTCCTAGGATCCGCTTCCCGCCGGTCCTCGATCGCGGCGAACTTGTGGCCCTCGGGTCGATGGAGCGCCTTCCGCCTCAGTCGGCGCCGGCCGCCAGCGAATAGAAGCTGATGGCGGCCACGGACAGCTGGATGCACAGGGCGAGCGCGTACACGGTTATGGACGCGAAGACCAGAGCATTCAGTCCGAACAGGGCTGTCGCGGTGATCCCCGAGGCGACGACGAACTGCGTCCAGCGGACCCAGGGCACACCCGCTTGGATCAACTGTCGAAGCCTGACGCCGATGACGAATAGCGCATAGACGAAGACCATGGCGCTCGAGAGGACGATCGTCGCTCGTGCGTCGTCGAGAGCGGGGTAGATCACCGCGGGCAGCAGGCTCTCGAACGTCACGTTGAAGCTCGTCGACACGATGCCGCGGAGTCGGAAGCGCTGGCCGACCGTCCAGACGGCCCTGTCCGACGCGAGTCCTGGCGCGATCGCCGCGAAACCGGCCACGACGACGGCGATCGTTGCGATCCCGATCAGGAGGGCCTCACCGGGCATGCGTCGCCTCGATCTGCTTGATCTCCTGCGTGCGCATCACGGCGAACCGCCTCCGACTCATGAAGGGTCCCTCCCCCGATGAACGCTGAAGGCACCGCGGCGAACGATACAGGGCATGACCCGGCCGGCGGCTGTCCACCGGTCGCGCCGTAGCGGTCATCCGGCGGCGGAGGCGCCTGTCAGGTCCCGGTCCTGCATCTCCCAGGTGTGGTCGAGCACGTGGTATGCCGTGTGGCGGAGCAGAGTACGGGATCGTCCAGTTGCCGAGCGGCTTGCCCTCCGCGTACCAGGCGCGCATCGCCTCGACGAAGCGGTCGCGGTGTTCGGCGAGCTCACCCGGCGTCTGCAGGTCCCCCTCGGCCGGCGCGTTCACACGCCTCGAGAAGTCGCCACCCTCTTGCCCCAGGACATGCTGGATGATCCGGTCCCGGGAGCGGCCGCCGCCCCGGACGCCCGGCCGGAGCTCCGCCGAGACGCGGACGGCCGTCTCGTCGAACTCGGCCCATGCCGCGCGCAGCAGCCGCACCTGTCGGTCGAAGGTCGGCGCGTCGAACGGCTCGCGGTCGAGCGGTGAGGGCGCGAACGAGATGCCCCAGAAGTCGGTCGAGCCGACTCCCGGGTACCGGCCGATGATGTCGAGGTCGGTCTGGGTCGCGAGCTCGGAGCCCAGCCGGACGCGCTTCGCGACCGGGAGGTATCGCGGCACGTAGTGAGCGAGCTTCTCGACCGCCTCGTCCTCCGTCTTGCCGCCCCGTTCGAGACCCGGCCAGTCCGCCGCGACGGCGACCCATCGCTTGCCCCTCGTGGGCTGTTCGACGAGCACGCGAAGCTGGGACATCATCGGATCGTATCTCGCACGACCGGATACGATCGGCCTGTGAGCGTGTCGCCCCCGTTCGAGACCGACCCAGCCCGGCTCGCCCAGCCCTTCCCGGCTGACTTCGCCTGGGGCTTCGCCGCCTCCGCCTACCAGATCGAGGGAGCGGCGGCCGAGGACGGCCGAGGACCGTCGATCTGGGACACCTTCGCCCGCCAGCCGGGCGCCATCGCCGACGGCAGCACGGGCGACGTCGCCTGCGACCACTACCACCGCTACCCAGAGGACGTCCGGCTGATGGCCGATCTGGGGGCGCGCGCATATCGCTTCAGCGTCAGCTGGTCGCGCGTCCTGCCCACGGGGACTGGCGCCATCAACCAGCCCGGCCTCGACTTCTATGAGCGCCTCGTCGACGCCCTGCTCGGCGCGGGCGTCCAGCCGCTGATCAACCTGTTCCACTGGGACCTGCCGCAGGCGTTGCAGGACCGCGGCGGCTTCGCCAACCCGGAGGTCGTGGGCTGGTTCACCGACTACGCCGCGCTGCTCGCGTCGAACCTGGGCGACCGTGTCAAGGATTGGATGACGTTCAACGAGCCGGCCGTCTTCGCCTTCCTCGGCCATGCCGACGGCATCCATGCGCCGGGGCTGCGTGACTGGCCGACGGCGATCCGGGTGGCCGACAACGAACTGCGCGCCCACGCCGGCGCCGCCCAGGCGATCCGCGCCCTGGTCGACGACGCGAAGGTCGGCGTGGCGATCGACGTCAATCAGGTCGCGCCGGCGACCGATTCGGAGCGGGATCGAGTCGCTGCCGACAAGTGGAGCTCCGCTCGCGACGCGTGGTTCCTCGATCCGCTCTTCGGCCGTGGCTACCCGGCGCTGGGACTCGAGGCTCACCGCGAGGCGGGTCACCTCGACGGCATCGACCTCGCCGAGCCGCCGGCCGGCGATCTCGATTACCTGGGCCTGAACTACTACCGGCGCGACTCCGTCAGCGCCAGGTCGGACCGCGCATTCGACTGGGAGATCGGCGCCGTGCCGGACTCGGAGCAGACGCAGATGGGCTGGCACGTCGCGCCCGACGGTCTGCGCGACGTCTTGCTCGAGCTCAACCAGACGTACGCACCACGCGAGATCGTGGTCACCGAGAACGGCGCCGCCTACCCCGATACCGTCGATCAGGACGGCCGGGTGCGCGACGTGGGCCGGCTGGACTACCTGGCACGCCACGTCGCCGCGGCCTCCGACGCGCTTGGCGCGGGAGTGCCGCTGACCGGCTACTACGTCTGGTCGCTTCTCGACAACTACGAGTGGAGCCTTGGCTACACCCGGCGGTTCGGCCTGGTCCACGTCGACTTCGCCAGCCAGCGCCGCACGCCGAAGGACAGCGCGCGCTGGTATCAGCGGCTCATCGCCAGCTAGCGCGTCTCGGTGACCTTGCTGATCGTGCGCGGATGCTCGGGGTCGAGGCCGCGCGCGACGGTCAGGTGATAGGCGTACAGCTGGGCGGGCAGGATGTCGACGATCGGCGCCAGCCAGGGCGGGATGCCGTCCGGCAGGGCCAGCCCCTCGTCGATCTCGCGCGCTGCCGGCGCGTCCGAGATGACCAGCAGGCGCGCGCCGTGGTCCTCCTTCAGGCGCGCGAGCAGGGCGATCTGCGCGTCGAGCTCGGGGCCGCTCGGGGCGACCGCCAGGACGGGAAAGCCACGCTCGGCCAGCGCCATCGGCCCGTGCTCGAAGTCGGCCGTCGAATAGGGCATGGCCAGCACCTGCGCCATCTCCTGCAGCTTGAGCGCCCACTCGCGCGCGGTCGCGTAGCAGTAGCCGCGGCCGAGGACGACGGCACGCTCGCGTTCGGCGTGCGCGGCGGCCAGATCGCGCGCGCTGGGGCTCCGTCGTCAGCGCTGCGGTCATCAAGGCGGGCAGGCCGGCCAGGTCGACCGCTTCGCTTGCCGAGGGCGGATCGAGTGCCGCCGACAGCAGGGCCGCCGCGAGCAGCTCGGTGGTGTAGGTCTTGGTCGCGGCCGTGGCCAGCTCCGGTCCGGCGCGCAGGTCGACCACGTGGTCGGCCGTCTCGGCCAGGGGCGAATCCGTGTCGTTGGTCAGCACGACGGTCAGCGCGCCCTGCCGCCGCGCCTCGTCGACGACCGCGACGATGTCCGGTGAGCGGCCCGACTGCGAGATGGCGACGACCAGCGCGTCTGCCATGTTCGGGCGCGCTCCGTAGAGCGTGATCGTCGACGGCGCCGCCAGGGCGACGACCAGGCCGTTGCGGATGCCGAGCAGGTACTGCGCGTAGATGCCGGCGTTGTCCGAGGTGCCGCGGGCGGCGATGACGGCGAACCGCGGCCGGCGCGACCGGATCGCGGCGGAGATCGGCGCGAACGCCGCCGGCGCAGAGTCCAGCAGCCGCTCGGCCGCGGCCGGCTGCTCGAGGATCTCGTCTCTCAGGCCCATGCCATTAGTCCGTGACCGCGTGGATACAGGCCGGCGATGTCGACAGGCAGCCGACCCACGAACGGCGTCTCGCCCAGCAACGCGGCCGCCAGCGCCTCCATCGACGGCGGCAGGATGCCGTAGGTGCAGACATGGGTTCGGGCGGACGGGTACGCGAGCATGTCCCACGGCGTGCGCAGGGCGATGGTGACGGTCGGCTTGCCGGACGCCAGGACCGCCGCGGCCAGCGCCGCCTGCGCCGGCTGGAGGTGCGCGGAGAACGTCCCGACGACGACGAGGTCGAAAGGTGCAAGCCGCTCGCCGAGACCTGCGATGTCAGCCTCGCCTGGCGCCGCCGGCAGGATGATCTCCTCCACGCCCGCGAGCCGGCGGCGGAGCGCCGATGCCAGCGTCGGCGGCACCGTCGACGACGTGTCGGCCGGCGTCAGGTCGGCGGGCATCGACTGGACGACCGCGATCCGCGCGTCGGCGGCCGGCTTCAACGGCAATAGCCGGTCGTCGTTGCGGACGAGGGTGATCGAACGTCGGGCCAGCTCGGCGGCGAGTGCCTGATGGTCGCCGCACCCGACGACCTCGAGCGGCGGCTGGTCGTAGCCTCCCAGCCAGCGGCGCAGCTCGCCCAGCCGGCGCTTCGCCGCAGCGTCGTCGTCGGCATCGATGAGGCCCCGCCGCTGCGCCTGTGCGAGGCCCTCCTCCAGCCGTTGGAGCGCTTCTTCGTCCGCT
>CAWHSJ010000013.1:0-18193 GCA_963831885.1 uncultured Chloroflexia bacterium
CACTCGAATTTCCCACCAAACTCAGCTCAATATAGGCATGGGTTATGCATGGCGGGCCGTTTCACGAGAGGCGGGCGGTTTCCATCTCCAACCTGGAGAAAGAACCGGCTGGTAGCTATGGCTCCCCCAATTTATCCGGGGAACAATTCACTGCCTATGTGGGCATACCACTCATCGCCAGAGGCCAGATCCGAGGCGTCCTGGAGATCTTCCACCGGGAACCGTTCCACTTTGAACCGGAAGGGGATAGTTTCCTGGAAATCCTGGCCGGACAGGCTGCCATCGCCATCGATAATGCCGAGCTTTTCGACAACCTGCAAAGCTCCAATTCCGAGCTTAGCCTGGCTTACGACAGCACCCTGGAAGGCTGGGCCAGCGCCCTCGAATTGCACGATGAGATACGGCTGGGCACACGCGCCGCGCCACCGAATTGACCATCCAATTAGCCCAGGCCATGGGAGTAAAAGAGAATGATATCGTGCATATTTACCGCGGCGCCCTCCTGCACGATATCGGGAAAATGGGCGTGCCCGATAGCATTGTGCAGAAACCCGGCCCATTGACGGAAGAAGAATGGATCAACATGCGCAGGCACCCTCAATATGCCTATGACATGCTTTCGCCCATCTTATACCTGCGGCTGGCGCTGGACATCCCTTATTGCCATCATGAAAGATGGGATGGCAGCGGCTATCCCCGTAGGCTCAAAGGGGACCAGATCCCGCTCTCTGCGCGCATCTTTGCGGTGGTGGATGTATGGGATGCGCTCACTTCCGAAAGACCTTACCGGAAAGCCTGGCCTCAAAAGAAAGCCATCACCTATATCGGCGGACAATCTGGCATCCATTTCGATCCGAAGGTGGTGGAAATCTTTTTACGAGAAGTAAGCCATGACTAAAATAAGCCGGAGGATTGCGGCAAAGAGACCTTAACTCTTTTCTGCCGGCTTAAAATCAGAGGGGTTGGAACAAAGAACTGCATCACTGATCATTTCTTATGGATCTTTGGTTGCTGACAAAACTATATTAAAAGGGATTTTGTGGGATTGGTTTCCCGGCTGAGGTGGTATAGTATGTTTAATGAGGTATTGGCTTCAATCGGCAAGTTCTTTTTCGTGAGGGCTGTAGAATGAAAAACTCCTCGAAACCCACGGCAAAGAAAAACAGGGGCGGGCAGAAAACAGACTTACAACCGGTAAAAACAAGTAACCCCGGGCGGGGTAGTGCGCCAATCAGTAAAAGTCCAAAAGCCGCGCAAGGCCAGGCGGGTGATCTTAAAAAGGAAAGCTTTTTCCGCGAAAGTGAAATACGTTATCGCACAAAGGCTGAGCAGGATTTGGAGACGTCCCACTCCCTCCTTGAAGCTGCGATTGACTCGACTGCGGATGGATTGCTGATCGTTGACTTAAAAGGGAAAATATCCCAGTTCAACCGGAAATTTGTAGAATTGTGGCACATCCCTCAAGAAATTTTAGCAACGGGGGAAGATGAAAAAGCGATTGCATTTGTTCTGGATCAATTAAAAGACCCCTCAGCTTTTCTCTCGAAAGTCAAGGAACTGTACTCCCATCCGCAGGCTGAGTCTTTTGATGTGTTGGATTTCAAAGATGGGCGGATTTTTGAACGCTATTCCCAGCCGCACCGGTTGGGGGAAAAAATAGTTGGGCGGGTATGGAGTTTTCGGGATGTCACTGCCCGCAAGCAGGCGGAAGAGGCCTTGAGTAAATCCGAAGCCGAATTACGCGCCCTGGTAGAACAAGTGCCGGCGATCATCTATACCGAGTCGGCGGATCAACCGGGAAAAACCATCTACATCAGCCCGCAGATCGAAGCCATTACCGGTTACACACCGGCAGAGTGGATGAGTTCCCCCAATTTCTGGGACGAAATAGTCCATCCGGAAGATCGGGAATATTTAGATGCTGAAGATGCCCGCACCAACCTCACCGGAGAACCGTTCCGCGCTGAATACCGTATTTATACGCGCGACCGGAATGTCTTGTGGATATTGGATGAAGCCGTCCTTATCTGTGACAATGCTGGGAGGGCTTTGTTTTGGCAGGGTGTCATGCATGATATTTCGGATAAGAAGCTGGCCGAGAAGGCACAGCAGGAGAGTCAGGCGCGCTTTACGACCATTTTCAATACCAGCCCCATCAGTATCAGCATCACCCGCCTGGAGGATGGCCGGCTCATCGAAGTAAACCCTGCCTTCCAGGAAATGTATGGTTTCACCCACGATGAAGTCGTTGGGCATACTTTGAGTGAATTGAAGATTTGCTTGACAAAGGATGAATGCGGGCTGATGATGAAAACGCTGATAAATGGGGGCCAGGTGCGAAATTTCGAAACCAAATTCCGCCGAAAATCCGGGGAAATTGGAGATTTGCTCACTTCGGCTGATTTAATCAATCTGGCTGGCGAACAACGCATGATCTCTGTCCAACAGGATATTACCGATCGCAAACGGACAGAAGACGCCTTAAGCAAATCGGAAGCAGAAATGCGTGCCCTCTTCACCGCCATGCCTGACCTGGTCATGGTGATCGATAAAGACGGCCGTTATACCAGTATCGCTCCAACTGCACACAATTTACTGTATAGACCGCCGGAAGAACTGATTGGGAAGACCATCGCAGATGTTTTTCCGCAGGAGCAGGCTGCCGAATTTCTTGTCTCCATCCGGACGGCTTTGAAGGAAAACCGCACCTTCCATCTGGAATATTCCCTGGTCATCGAAGAGAAAATCGTCTGGTTTACCGCCTCCATCTCACCCATGACGGAGGAGCTGGTAGTCTGGATAGCCAGGGATATTACGGAAAGAAAACAAGCCGAAGAAATGATCCGTCGTTCGGCGGAAGAATTGAAACTGGCCCAATCTTTTGCCCATATTGGGAGTTTTGCCTGGGACCTGCAAGCGGGCAGGCTGGAGTTTTCGGATGAATTGAACCGTATCTTCGGTTTCAAGCAAAAGAGTGCCCCTGATTTAACGGTCAATGCACTCATAAAGACCATTCATCCGGATGACCAGAATGTGGTCGAGGAGATTTTTGCCTCGATCGCCCGGGAGGAGAAACCGGCCCCTCATGAATTCCACATCCTCTGGCCGGACGGGTCTGTTCATTTGATTCTTGCAGAGACCGGCGAATTCAATCTGGATGAGGCGGGTAAGCCGGCCATGATCAAAGGTATTGCCCAGGATATTACTGAAAGAAGCCGGGCAGAGGCAGCTCTCCTGCAAAGCGAAGAACTTTTCCGCACTGCATTCCGCACCAGCCCCAACTCGATCAATATAAACCGGTTGGAAGACGGGCTCTATGTCGATACCAACGACGGTTTTACTTCCATGACCGGTTATACCCGCGAGGAGACCCTCGGCCGCACCTCTGCGGAGATAAACATCTGGGTTGACCTGGCCGACCGGCGCCGTCTCGTGGAAGGGCTGCAGAAGGACGGTCAGGTAAACAACCTGGAAGCCAAATTCCGCATGAAGGATGGCCGGGTATTGACCGGACTGATGTCTGCCAAGGTGATTCAGTTGCAAGGTGTGCCGCATATCCTTTCCATTACTCGTAATATTGAAGAAATAAAGCGGGCCGAGATAGCCCTGCGGGAAAGTAATAAAGAATTGGCCCGCCTCTACCGCGCCTCCGCTGCCCTGATCTCGGGAGCTTTCCTGAACACCGGCGAACAGGCCCAGAAGATCGTCGAGGTGGTCCAACAGGAATTTGGCCAGGATAATTGCAGCTTATTCATCATCCAGGAGGATTCGAACGAGTTGGTGCGCCTGGCCACGGCCGGCCCTTATGCCGACCAGGTGAGGAATGCAAAGTTGACCCTGGATGGGAATGGGCTGGTGGCCCGGGCCATCCAAAAAGGGGAGACGATCAACGTTCCGGACGTCCACGCCGAGCCGGATTATGTCCCCAATTGGGATGAGGCTCAATCTGAATTGGCCATCCCGCTGAAAATTGGGGAGAATGTGATTGGCGCCATTGACGTACAAAGCTCGCAGCTCAATGCCTTCAGCCCGGATGACGAACGTCCGATGACCATTTTCGCCGAGCGGGCCGCCCTTATTCTCGAGCACAGCCGCCTGAGCACGCAGATGGAGACACGCATCCAGCAGTTGGTGGCCCTGCGCACGGTCGATATGGCCATCAGCGGCAGTTTTGATATCAACCTGACTCTGGGCGTCTTGCTGGACCAGGTGATGGGGCAGTTGGGGGCGCACGCCGCCGACATCTTGATCTTCAACGCGGCCACCCAGACATTCAAATTCGCTTGCGAGCGGGGTTTCCGCCTTCAAACCCTTCGCCACGTCCAACTAAAATATGGCACCGGCTATGTCTGGCGCGCAGTGCGGGAACGGCAGGTGATTAATATCCAGGACATCAACGCCGGTCCGGATGGCCTGCAGCGTTCTCCCGATTTATCTTCAGAACACTTTGTGACTTATCTGGGGATCCCCCTGATCGCCAAAGGTCAGATCCGAGGCGTCCTTGAAGTTTTCCACCGTGAACCGGTCCGGTTTGAGCCGGAAAAGAATAGCTTCCTTGAAATACTGGCCGGACAGGCTGCCATCGCGATCGATAATGCCGAATTGTTCGATAACCTGCAAAGCTCCAATTCCGATCTGAGCCTGGCTTATGAAAAAACATTGGAAGGCTGGGCTAATGCTTTGGAACTGCGCGATCAATCTACGGTGGGCCATACCCGCCGCACGACCGACTTGACCATTCGCCTCGCCCGGGCAATGGGTATAAAAGACAGCGATATTGTGCACCTTTACCGGGGCGCCCTCCTGCACGATATTGGAAAAATGGGCGTGCCGGATAGCATCGTGCTGAAGCGCGATCCTTTGACCGA
Organism: uncultured Chloroflexia bacterium; assembly: GCA_963831885.1. Lineage (GTDB taxonomy): Bacteria > Chloroflexota > Anaerolineae > Anaerolineales > Villigracilaceae > UBA877. Next base: position 4,869 of record CAWHSJ010000013.1, read on the forward strand.
AGAGGAGTGGGTCAGTATGCGCAGGCACCCTCAATACGCCTATGATATGCTTTCGCCCATCACCTATTTGCACCTCGCCCTGGATATTCCGTACTGCCATCATGAAAGATGGGATGGCAGCGGCTATCCCCGTGGATTGAAAGGGGACCAGATCCCTCTCTCTGCGCGCATCTTTGCGGTGGTGGATGTATGGGATGCGCTCACTTCCGAAAGGCCTTATCGGAAGGAATGGACCCAGGCCAAAGCCCGCCAGTATCTGAAGGAAAATGCCGGGAAGCAATTCGATCCGGAGGTGGTAAAAGTTTTTCTGAGGGAAATCAAGTAAATCCACCCTTCTGATATTCAGACATGAATTCAGACAGGAGTTCAGACATTTTTAAGGAACCGGCACAAAAATGGATGAGCGGACGCTTTTTGTCCGCTCATCCATTTTTTGCCGTTCAAAACCCCTTTCCCGCAAGCAGCGAGCCATGGTATTCATCCTGACGCGGGAAAGGGGAAGGGGATAGGGCCGGCATTTCTCCATCCATTTCTTGAAAAAGCCAATTGATTGAAATAATGTTGCCATAACGGCCGTGATCCAGGCATTCTTGCGCAATTGTCCGAACTCGCGTCCGAACATCAGACGTGTCTGTCACATAAGTGGTGGGTTTTGACAAGAAAGGCGAACTTCTTGTAAGATGGTGATTGTCTAAGTCAACCATTGCAAGGAGTTCGCCATGGCAATTCTTGTCCTGAAGCTCGCATCTGTCAAGAGAAAAACCGAACTTCGTCCGAAGGCATGTCCATACTGTCAGGGGGAGACCTTTCAGCGGTGGGGAAAGACGAGCAAGCCCATCCGGGATATCCGCTGCCGGAGAGTACAGGTATATCGGTACCGTTGCTGCCGCTGCAAGCGGACCTTTCGACACTATCCAGAAGGGATTAGCCGGGCAGCTCAAACGAAACGGCTGCAGGCCCTGGCGGTGCTGTGTTGGGTCTTTGGAATGAGCCATCGCAAAGTCAGCCTGATCCTGAGTGGATTGGGGATTCGTTTGTGTGCCATGAGCGTCTGGCGGGATGCCCAGGCACAGGCGGACCAGATCAGGCAAAGGAATCAGTGGCGGAAAGTCCGAGCGGTGGGAGTGGATGGGGCGGCGGTATTGGGTTGGGGAGAGAAACAATCGGTGCTGGTGGCGGTCGATCTGGGAACTGGAGAGCCGATCGCTCTGGCGAATATCGATGAGAAAGAACTGCCTGCCCTGGAGCGTTTCCTGGCTGACTTGAAGCAAAGATTAGGGGTCTGCCTGATCGTGACGGACGATCTTTTCACCTATCGGGTGGCTGCAGAGCGGTTGCAACTCGGCCATCAGGTGTGCCAATTCCATGCCCGCCGTTGGGTAGGCAAAGCTTTGAGAGAGTTCCGAGAGGCCATCCCGGAAGAATGGCGGTTTGTCCTGGAAGAGGTCAAAGAACTGATCGATATCTTGCCTCCAGACGGAGACAAGCAACTCTACGCCTTGTGGAAGCGCATGACCATTCGGCGATCGGGTCCAGCCAAACCTCTCTCGCCCCTTGAGCAACTGCGGGATATGGTCCTGCGCTTGAGTGAGCGTTGGCAGGAGTATTGCACATTCCAGCATGAAAACGACGTTCCCTGGACGAATAATGCCACCGAACAGGCCATTGGGCGGATGAAAATGCGCTCTCGCACCGTGCGAGGCTACAAAACCTGGACGGGCATGCAAACCGGCATGCTCCTGGCAGGGACAAACTGGTTTTGAAAAACCATTATGAAACCACCACCTGTTTGCCTTACCAATTTCCAAAATTCGCCCACCGTGTATGTTACAAACTCCATCAGACCCTTCGCTTGCTTCCGGCCCTGAATAAAGATACAATAAATCCAGAATGACTGCCGAGACCTTGCGGGTTTTATTGGCTGGCTGCCTGGTCGCCATGTATATTCTGGCGATGCTGTCGTTACGCCGGCGCCCGTTGAGCCTCGGCCGTTTCATTGCCTGGGGAATTTTGGCCTTATTCGTCCCGGCTCTGGGACCTTTCCTGGTCATTCTGTACAAGCCTGCGGGCCCTCGTCGCACCCATTTTTCCCGACCAACCGGAAGGTGAAGTATGAAACAGGACCGTTTTCTCTTCGGCATCCTGATCTTTATTGGCGTATTGGTTGTAACAGCAGTGGCGCTCTTCATTGTCCGCAACCACGCGCCGGCCTATGGCCCCGAGGACACTCCCCAGGGAGTGGTATATAACTATGCCGTGGCACTGCAACTGAATGACTATGCCCGCGCCTATGGCTACCTGGCAAAAAAAGACAACCAGCCATCCTACGATAATTTCCAGCACGCCTTCCTCGCCCGCCAGTTGGATACCAGCGCCTCTGCGCTGCAAATCGGCGATGTGCAGATGCTGGCGAACGGTGATGCCTGGGTGAATGTGACCATCCAATATGCCGGGAGCGGGGTCTTCAATAGTGGTTATTCCCTCCCCGACAAAGCCACCCTGGTCAAACAAAATGGTGCCTGGAAGATCACCTACCTGCCCAACCCTTACTGGGCTTATGACTGGTATCAGCCGACCCCCGCGCCTGTGAAGTAGTACCGAGCTGAGGCTTCATGCGCACTGTCCGTCGTCTTTATGTTTATGCAGTGGCTTTCATCAGCCTGGAGGTCCTCCTGTGGGGGACGATTGGACTGGCGCGTTCCATTGTTTGCAAAGGGACGTCTGTCTGCGGGGTGGCTGCCATACTGACCCAGGGGTTGGCGGCCATCCTGGTTGGCATTCCCTTCTTTGCTGTCCATTGGGGACTGGCGCAGCGTTTTGCCCGCCAGGATGAGGAAGAGCGGACCTCGGGAGTGCGGGCCGTCTTCTTGTACGGGATCCTGCTGGCTACGCTTGTCCCCATCGTGCAAAACATCATTTCCCTGCTCGACCGCCTGGTGCTGCAAGCGGTTAACCTTTCGCCGGCGCAGGCCCTCTTTGGCCCCAACCAGATCTGGACCGACAACCTCATCGCCGTCGTCATGAATGCGATTTTTGCGGCTTACTTTTTCACCGTCCTGCAGGCTGACTGGCGGGTGATCGATCCAAAAGAGGCGTTCGCCGACATCCGCCGCTTCTATCGCTATGTCTGGTTGACTTACAGCCTGGCCATGCTGGTCGCGGCGGTGGAACAACTGCTGCGCTTTATTCTCACGATCGCTCCCACCTTCTTTGATCTCATTTATCGCGCCAGTGGAGCCCATGGCATCGCGCTGGCGCTAGTCGGCTTACCCCTGTGGTTTTTCATTTGGAGGCAGATCCAAACTGCCTTGGCCGATCAAGCCGAACGCCAGTCGGTCTTGAGGCTGGGGGTGCTGTATCTTTACTCGCTTGCGGGGGTGATCACCGTCCTGTCTTCGGCCGGCGTGGTGGTGGATGTGATCTTGCGCCTCATTTTTGGCGAATCCATGGGCCTGAATGGTTTTATGTCAAGGATTTCCGTGCCGGTATCCATTGGGATTCCCCTGGCAGGTGTATGGGCCTATTATGGGCTCCAGTTGGGCGGCGCCATTGCCGAAGCCCCGGATGCGCCCAGGCGGGCCGGCATGAGAAGGGTATATGTTTACATCCTTTCTGCCATCGGTGTAGGCGCCACTTTCGTCGGCCTTTCGCTGCTGCTGGCATTTGTGGTGGATGCTGCCATCGGGAATATAGTCTGGGCGGATGTGCTGCGACCGCGCTTGGCGGCTTCCCTGGCAACCCTCCTGGTGGGATTACCGCTCTGGTGGCTGGCCTGGCAGCCTATGCAGGCTGAAGCCCTGGCCGCCGGCGATGCCGGCGATCATGCCCGCCGCTCGCTTATCCGAAAAATTTATCTCTACCTGGCTTTATTCGCCAGCGTCGTGGGCGGGATGGTCGTGGCGGTCAGTTTATTGAATCTGCTCCTGCGCTCTCTCTTTGGCGGTACGGTCGATAATTTGCTCCAGCAGGCACTTAAAGATCTCGAAGTGCTTTTCCTGTTTGTTGGCCTGGGTGTCTATCATGGGTGGTTGCTCCGCCAGGATGGCAGACGCGCAGCGGAGGCGCTGGCGGAAAAACACGCCGCTTTCCCTGTCCTGGTGTTCGAACCGGGTGACGGAGCCTTTGGACAAACTATACTGGCTGCCTTGCACAAACAAGCCCCGCGCCTGCCGGTTTTAATTCAGGCAGCCGGTCAGCCTGTGCCGGAGGAAATGACACCCAGGGCGGTCCTTTTACCCTCTGGCCTGGCGGTGGACCCGCCCGAACTGCTGCGGGCCTGGCTGGGAAAATATCAGGGGGACCGGCTGATTGTGCCGGTGGTCGGACCTGACCATTTGAACGATGGGAAGGACGCCTGGCTCATTGCCGGCGGAGTGCGCCCTCTCACCCTGGCGTCCACCCAGGCTGCCCAGGTGATCCGCCAGTTGGCCGAGGGACAGGCGGTCCGCCAGCAGAACGGAGTCTCCGGCTGGATGGTGGTGGTTTATATCGCCGCCGCCTTCCTGGGATTGCAACTCGTAGGAGCGTTGGTCGCCCTCGGAATATCATTGTTCAGTCGTTAAAAAACAATACCTTCGCCAAAATTCGTAGTAGCGACTTAAGTCGTTACTACCCCGCCACATAAAGATATTGTAAAAAGGAAAGGCAAAAGGTTTGAAAGCCGGCTGGCATTCCAGGTAAAGCAGGAATAAAATCAAAGAAATGCTCCTCTTTAAATGTTGCGGCACCTGTCGCCTTTTCACTTTTGAATTCTCAGTATATACTTCATTATAGGTTCTCAGGATTTATTTCATAGAGGAGAGGACTGCCATGAAAGTAACCGTCTTACAAGAGAGTCTCTGCTCATGGATTGAGCATCGTCGCGAGCTGTTTCACCGCGCAGCACCTTGCCGGTGCTTTCCAATGTGCTGGTCGCCACCGACGAGGGCCGGTTGCGTCTTTCGGCAACCAACCTGGAATTGGGTATCACCTGCTGGATTGGCGCCAAGATCGAAGAGGAAGGTTCCACGACGGTACCTGCGCGCACTTTTGTGGACCTGGTGGGAACGCTGCCTCAGGAACAAGTCAACCTGAGTCTGGCGACCGCCACTCAAACCCTCAACGTTCGCTGCGGAGCATCCAACACCGATATTAAATGCATCGATGCCCAGGAATTCCCGCCTCTGCCGGTACCCGAGATGGAAGGGGCCATCGCCTTGAATGTGGCCGACTTCAAAGACATGATCTCGCAGGTGATCTTCGCCGCTTCGTCGGATGAGGCCCGCCCCGTCTTGATGGGTGTGCTGGTGACCGTCGAGAAGGATACCATTACCATGGCGGCGGCGGACGGATTCCGTCTATCCGTGCGAAAGGGCACCCTTTCACAGCCCGCCGCCGAACCGATATCGGCCATTATCCCGGCCCGGGCTTTGGGCGAACTTGCGCGTGTGGCTGCGGATGGCAATGAGATCATCATGATGGTGCTGCCCAGGGGCCGCGGCCAGGTGGTCTTCCGCATGAAGGAAGTGGAATTGGTTTCGCAGTTGATCGATGGGACTTTCCCGGATTACCAGCAGATCATCCCCCGCGCCTACAAATCCCGCACCATCCTCTCTACTCCGGCCTTGCTGAAGGCCTGCAAGCAGGCTGAAATCTTTGCGCGCGAGGGCTCAAATGTAGCCCGGCTGGATATCAAATCTGCCGGGGACCTGGAACCCGGCTCGGTCGAGATCTCGGCTCAATCCGAAGAGACCGGCTCGAACGAGACGGTTGTGGCGGCCACCATTGACGGCATCGGCCTCTTGATCGCTTTCAATGTCAAATATATGCGCGAGGTGCTGGAGGTGGTCAAATCGCCCAACGTAGCCCTGGAGACCTCCGCCGCCAATGCCCCCGGCTGCATCCGCCCGGTGGGCGATGATAATTTCCTGCACGTCATCATGCCCATGCATCTCGGATGAAAATTTAGAGATCGGCTGGGGCGCAGCATCCTTTACATCTGGTCCGTACGTCCCCTGGAAAGACCGTCCAGGACAGGCAGGTGAAAGTTGGAAAGGCCGCTGAGCCCCGGTTTTTTAATTAACGCACAGGCAAGTGATGTTACCGACCAACTATTCTTCCGACCGTATACTCGGCATCTATCTAACCCTTAGCGAATACCCCATCCTGAGCGGGCGCATCCGCCACCTCATGCGCAAGCAGCTCTTTGCGCGCGGCATCCTCACCCGTGAAGCCTTTGATACGGAGGGCGCGCCAGAAAGCCATCCAGTCTCAATTCCGGGAAGGGATACGCGATCCCTATGGAGAAGAAGCCGCCGATACCTGGGGGGAACGTCTGCGGCGGGTGCGTGACCATTTGACCGATTTCTATTTTGCCTACAATCTGCCCTACGAAGACTTCGAAAAAATCGTCCGCCAGGCTTTCAGCGAGCGCGGCGAGACGCCGGAGTTGATCACTTTCAATCCCGAGCTCGCCCCGCAGGATATGCTCTTCCAGCAGGCGGAAGAAATCGAAAGCATGCCGCCGGTAAAGCGCAAGGATTTCGAAGCCCGCCTGCAGGAGATCAAGGTGGTGCTCATCCGCACCATGATCAGCGACCAGCTGGCTTACCTGAATATCGCCCGCAAATGGTTCACGGTGTCGGATCTAAAAAATATCTACCAGCGCAAGGTCGGCTATGGCAAGATTGGCGGAAAATCCGCCGGGATGATGCTGGCCTACCGCATCCTGCTGGAGGCGGCTCCGGCGGAGGTGCGCGAGTCTATTCGCATCCCCGTCTCTTACTTCCTGGCCTCCGACCTATATTATGTCTTCATTGCCAATAACAGCTTGCAGCATTGGTCGGATCAAAAATATAAACCCGAGGCGCAGATGCGCTCGGAATATCCCCGCATCGTGCATGATTTTGTCTCGGGGAAATTCCCCGAAGATATCGTCGAGCGCCTGCAGGAAATTCTGGCCGAGGCGGGGACTAGACCGCTCATCGTCCGTTCTTCCAGCCTGCTCGAAGATAGTTTCGGCACATCTTTCGCCGGCAAGTACAGCAGTTATTTTTGCCCCAACCAGGGCACGCCGGAAAGGAACCTGAAAGACCTTACCGAGGCCATCGCCCGGGTGTACGCCTCTTGTGTCAATCCGAACGCCCTGCTTTACCGCCACGCCAAAGGGCTGGTGGATTACGACGAGCGCATTGCCGTCTTGCTCCAGCTCGTCGAAGGGGAACAGTTCGGGCATTACTTCATGCCCCACGCGGCCGGCGTGGCTTTCAGTCGCAACCTTTACCGCTGGTTGCCGCAGATCCGCAAGGAGGACGGTTTCCTGCGCATGGTCTGGGGGCTGGGCACACGGGCCGTCGATGCCTTCGGCGATGAGCACCCCCGCCTGGTGGCGCTCAGCCACCCCTTGCTGCAACCCTCCGATACGGTCGAAGAGATCTGCCGCCATTCCCAGCAATGCGTGGACCTGATCGACCTGGAGGAAAATGTTCTCCAGACCCTGCCTGTCAGGGAGGCGCTGACGGGCGATTATCCGCTTTTACGTTATGTTACCCAGTTGAATGAAGGTGGTTATTTGAGCACCTTGAACAGCAATATGGTGGATGTAAGCAAATTGGTCGTCACCTTCGATGGCCTGCTGCGCAAGACACCTTTCCCGAAAAGGATTAAGAGTTTGCTGACCACGCTTGAAAAGCATTACGGCTCGCCGGTGGATACCGAGTTCACCGCCGAAATCGTCAACCCCTCCGAAGCGAAACCTGATGTCCGCATTACGCTGCTTCAATGTCGCCCGCAGAGTCAACCTGAATGACGCCATGGAAGTGAGCCTGCCTGCCAAGCTCGACCTGGCCGATGTCATCTTTTCGACCCGCCGGATGGTGCCGCGTGGGGCCGTGATGGGCATTAAGGGCGGGTTTGATCCGTCCCCCCGGAAGGTTACTTTGCCCTGACCTCCACGGCCGACCGGACCCGCCTGGAGCGCGCCATCGGCAATCTCAACGCGGCCTTGAAAGAGGAGGTTTTTATCCGTGTGGGACCCGGACGCTGGGGGACATCCACGCCCGACCTGGGAGTGGGTGTGGATTATGGGGATGTTTACTGCACCCGCGCCCTGGTGGAACTGACCGGCAAGGGCGTCGGCCCGGACTTGGAACCCTCTTTCGGCACCCATTTCTTCCAGGACCTGGTGGAGTTGAATATCTACCCCTTGAATGTCAACCTGGACGACCACGATGCCGTCTTCAACCGGGGTTTCTTCTATAAAACCCCCAATCATCTGGCCGATTTCATCCACGCGGATGAAGCCCTGCTGGACAGCCTGCGCCTGATCAAGGTGGAGGACTTCTCCTCCGGCTGCACTTTGTCCCTCGTCATGAATGACGAAACCGGCAAAGCAGTGGCCTTTTTGAAAGAAGAATAAGGGCCGTGATTCTTCGGCAGGACTTTTCCCGTGAGAATTGAAACCAAAGCCGCCAATCAAATGAGCGAGTTCGAAAAAGCGCGCACCGACTGCGTCGTAACCAGCTCCCTGTATGCCTACCATACCGGCATCAAGTGGGCCAGCGCCGACTGGACCGTAATGGTTTGGGAGGACGAGGAACTGGTCAGCAACGTCCACATCATCGAGAGATTGGCGCAGGTGGACCGAGAAACGGTACGGTTGGGTGGGATCGGGAATGTTGCCACCAAGGTTGAATGGCGCAAACGGGGTTTCGCCAGTGCCGCCCTAAAGGTTGCGCAGGAATTTTTGGCAGATCCCCTGAAAGTGGATTTTGGCCTGATGATCTGCACGGAGCCGATGATCGCCTATTACGAAAAGATGGGTTGGAAAAAAGTCGCCGCCTCCCTCTTGATGGAGCAAGAGGATGGGAAGAAGCCGCTGAACTACCCTGTGATGGTATTGCCGGTGTCCAGGGAAAATTGGCCTGAGGGGATGATCGACTTGTGCGGTCTGCCCTGGTGATCAAGACCATTGCATGAATTCATGCATTAGATGGGGGAGATTGGCCAGGCTGTGGGCCTGCTGCTGAGCCAGGTTGGCCCCGGCGAGATCCAGCGCGGCGACGTCATCCTCGGCTCCGAGATGAATTTCGAGTGGAAGCCGTTGGTGGGCTGCCTGTCCAAAACATTGCATTCCTGAAGATGGAGGAAAAATGAGAAAAGCCCCCAGGCACAACCTTTGGTGGCTGGGCTGCCTGATCCCCCTCGTAATCGTGCTTTCTTGCCTGATCCTGTACCAAATGTGGTCGCATGACACGGGTTTGTTTGCCCCCAACCCACCCTACAAACCATACTCATACTGCTCCACACCCGACAACACCCTTCCGGCGAATGCCGGCTGGTCAGCGGTTGTGCCCGATTCTTCCTGGGAAGGATGGGAACTGGCAAGGTTCGGGAATTTCTACGACGGTACGCCGCGATTGGAGGCCATGGCGATCGATTCTAAAGGTCAAATATATGTCGCTGGCAACTTTTCCCAGATAGGCGGTCTGGCGGCGAACGGGATCGCCCGTTGGGACCCTGGATCTCAGCGCTGGTATGGTCTGGCAGGTGGGCTGCTCAGCCAGGACAAATCCTTATTGGGTTTGAAGCTTTTGGTGGACGCGCAGGATCGAGTTTATGTCAGTGGCAGCTTCAATTCCGCCGGCGGGCAGGTCGCCAACGGGATCGCACTTTGGGATGGGCAGGCCTGGTCAAGCCTGCAAGGGGGACTGATGGATGGAGAGATTCACGCGCTAACGCTGGATGGCAACGGTGGCCTGTATATTGGTGGGAGTTTTATCCAGGTGGCTGGTCTTCGTTCCACCGGGATCGCGCATTGGAATGGCAAGGCCTGGGATGACCCGGAAGGCCTGGCAGATGGTCTGGCAAAGCAGACCGGGATCCAATCGATCAGCATCAGCGGGATCGCTTTCGATGCCACACGTCGGATCCTATATGCAAGCGGTGCCCAAAGCTATTATGGTGTTCATCCTTTCCTGGCGACATGGAAACAGGACCAGCCGGGCTGGTCGATGATCACCCTGGCAAAATATGCGTCGGCAAAATATCTGGCGCTGGATCCTTCAGGCGGTTTGTATGTTTCGGGTCGGGATGAATTGGCGGCCGGCTCGAACGGGATCGCTCGCTACGCCGGAGGCCATTGGAGCGGGTTGGACGGCGGTCTGACCCGCTTCGGATCGAAAACGGGCAGTGGTATAGTAGTTTACGATAGGTTTTCCATCGAAAGCTTGGCAGTGGATCGCGCCGGTCAGGTCACCATCGGCGGGTATATTCTTGCCGTTGGGAATAAATGCGTTTATGGCGTGGCTTTTTGGAATGGAGAAGAGTGGGAGTCACTGGGTAGCGGTTTGCTTGTCGACGATCAAATCGATCCTTATTCGGTGAGTTCCCTCGCGTACGATCCCGAGGGGAATTTGTACGCGGCAGGAGGATTCCAGAGCGCAGGCGGGAAGCCCATTCGCTACCTGGCGCGCTGGAGACCTTAAGATTCAACCGGGTCTCCAGTCGAGAGCACTTAGCCACTATAGTGATCCATTTGGATCATAAAAGCCTGTTCCGCTTCACCATTCAAGATGTATTTAGCTTGACAATGTTAGATTGGGATTTTGTTCTTGGGAAACGTAAATAAAGTTGAACAAGATTTAACTTTTCCCTTTTCTTGTTCTTCCTTCATGCTCCTTTGTGACCGTCGTGGTGAGATTCTTTATTCGCAGGCCGAAGCCGGACAGACCGCGGGCCTGCTGCTGAGCCAGATCGGCCACCGGCGAGATCCAGGCGGCGACGTCCTCCAGGCCCCTGAGATGGTGACTTTCTTGCTAATAACGACGACTGGTAGCAGGATCATAATGTGAATTGTAGTAACGAATTTATTCGTTACTACCAAAACAACAGAGTCCGGCCGCGGCCGGACCCTGTTGTTTTCTTTTCTCCTGGGTGGAATTTCAGTCTCACTTCGGTGGCAGGACCAGCACATTGAAAATATCCACATAGTCGCCCGCCGGGATGACCATCGATCCGTCGTTTACATCTGCATCGAGGTGCATGATGGATTTGATCACATGGATCCCTTCAGGCCAGTAACGGATGATCCCGTAGCTTTTCCTGCAAGCTCCTTTGTCATTTTGTTCGACCATTACATACATTCGCTGCTCATCCATGCGCATTCCATCAAATTCGTAGAAGTATTGAATGTGCTCGAAATTTTGCTTCAGGATTTTTTCCGTTTTGGAACACCAGCCCTGCGTGAGGATCGCCGCCTGGTCGGCGGTCACAGTAAGACTCCAGTCTTGCACCCTGGGAGTGGCGGAAAGCTTGTATCCGGGAGTCAGCGACCGCAGGGTGGGAGTATTATCCCCTGCATTCGGTTCATAAGGCAGGATGACAATGGAAAGGGACAATGGGGTTGGAGGCAGGACCGATACATTGAAAATGTTAACATAATCACCCGCAGGCAGCTCATTCATTCCGTTGTTGAGGCGTGTGTCCAGGTGCAAGGCCATCCGGAGTACATGACCGCCCTCCGGCCAATTTTGGATGATGCCCATGAATTGCCTGCAGACCGTTTCGGCGTTTGGCTCTTCCACCATCTGGAGCCCTTTCGTATCCACGGGCAAACCATCTGCTTCGATCAGGAATTGGATATGGGGGAAATTCTGGTTCAAGAGATCCGCTGAACTTGCGCACCAGCCCGTTGCGATCAAGGTGGACTGGTTGGCTCTCAATCGAACCTCCCAGTTCCTTGCGCTTTCCAGGGAGTTTTGCCATCCAATGGCAAATCTCTGCAGGGGCGGGTAATTATCGCCTTCTTGAAACTGGTAGGGTAAGATCGATCTCGCCAGGGGCAGCGGGGTCGAAGTGAAAGCGGGCCTCGGGATGAAGACAGGCGGTTGCTGCACGGTCGGGGATGGAACGGGCTCATTCTTGTTCCCGCCAAACCCTCCCAGGAAGTAGATTCCAGCCGCCATTCCGCCGATCAACAATACACCCAATATGCTTGCCAGGCTGATTGCCCAGGCGGGCCACTTTTTCTTCGGCGCTGTGGCCGGTTCCTGGCGAAGGGAAGGCCCCGCTGCTTCGGCAGGTTTTTGCAGGACGGGTGCTGCTTCCACTTCGGTCGGCATTTCAGGCAGAGGCGGTTCCGCCTCGGGGGAAGCGGGTTCACTTTCCGGCCCGGCTGCTTTGGCCGGCATCGTGCTGGCGGAGGCAAGTTTGGCGCCGGTCTGGGTTGGGGTGGGCGCAGGGGCGGGGGCTGCGGGAGTTCGTTCGGTGGCGAACCTCTCCAGCGCCAGGGCAAAATCCTCCATGGTCTGGAAGCGGTTTTCCGGTTCCTTTTCGAGGGCTTTCAGGATCGCAAACTCGACGTTCTCCGGTAAATTCCCGATGAAAGTGGTCGGCCGGGGCAGCGGTTCCGTGACCGCTTTGATCATGATGGCTGCCGGTGTGTCGGCCCGATAGGGGGTGCGGCCCGTCACCAGCTCGTAGAGCACGACCCCCAATGCGTACACATCCACCCGCCGGTCGACCTTGCCGCCAGTCATCTGTTCCGGGGCCATGTAAGCCGGTGTGCCGATCACGCCGGTGCTGCCGGTCAGGTCCACCCCATCCTGCACATCCAGTAGTTTGGCCAGGCCAAAATCGGAAAGCATCGGCTCGCCGGAATGGGTGATCAGGATATTGGCCGGCTTGATGTCCCGGTGGAGGATGCCCACCTGGTGGGCGTAGGCCAGTGCCCGGGCGATTGGCGTCAGCAGGCGGGAGGCTTCCTGCCAGGGCATGGGCTGGCCGATTTTTTGTTTCAATGTGCCGCCGGGAGGTATTCCATCACCAGGTAGGGCAGTCCATGGTAGTGACCGTAATCCAGCACCCGCACGATGTTCGGATGTGTCAGGCGGGCAATTGCCTGGGCTTCACGCTCGAAGCGCTTTAGAAAATTTTCGGATTGCTCGAAACCCGGCAGGATGACCTTGACCGCCACGGCGCGGTCCAGGTGAGAATCGTACGCCTTGTAGACGACCGCCATTCCGCCTTCCCCCAGTTGTTCCAGAATGCGACAGCGGTCGAAAGACTGTCCGACAAGACTGGTCATGGCTCCTCCTCTGTTCTGACCGATCAATTTCATTATATTCCAATCATCCCCCGAATCAAACAGGTGAACGAGATTGTCCCCGGGGAAGCTGTAGGTGGGCGGTAGACGGTGCATTTCGAGCATTGCGGCTTGAAAGTGCCCTTCAGCTGACTGGTGAATAGTAAATAACCGGCCCGGGAATTATCACCGGGCCGGTTATTTACTATTGCTTAGGGGTCTCAAGTGAGACGGTTATGGATAGTTTCCCATTTTGAAATGTCGA
>CAWHSJ010000014.1:0-154428 GCA_963831885.1 uncultured Chloroflexia bacterium
ACCAGCCTTATAAACTGGAACTGATCGAGGGGTTGGAAAAAGGCGGCACCGACGAGTACGGCAATCCGCTGGATGAAAAACCGGAAATTTCCATCTACCAGAGCGACACCTTCACAGACCTGTGCCGGGGTCCGCACGTTGAGACAACCCGCCAGATCAACCCATCGGCGATCAAATTAATGTCCATCGCCGGCGCCTACTGGCGCGGCGACGAGCACAACAAGATGCTGACGCGCATTTACGGCACAGCCTGGAAGACGCCCGATGAGCTCAAAAATTATCTCAAGATGCTCGAGGATGCCAAAGCACGGGATCACCGCAAGCTGGGCAAGGAATTAGAGATCTTTACATTCGACGAAGAAGTGGGCCCGGGCCTGCCGCTGTGGCTGCCGCGTGGCGGCGTGATCATCGAGGAGCTGGAACGGGTGGCGAAGGAATATGAGGAAAAAGCCGGTTATGTGCGGGTGCGCACCCCGAACCTCGCCAAGGAAGACCTATTCCTGCATTCCGGTCACCTGCCGTACTATGCCGAAAGCATGTACCCGCCGATGGAGCTGGAAGGGACCAAATACTACGTCAAGCCGATGAACTGCCCGATGCATCACAAGATCTACGGCTCCAAACCGCGCTCCTACCGTGACCTGCCCATCCGGCTGGCCGAATACGGGACGTGCTACCGATATGAAAAATCCGGCGAGTTATTTGGATTGATGCGGGTGCGCTCCATGCAGATGAACGACGCCCATATCTACGTACCCGAAGAGTTATTCGAGCAGGAGTTCATGGCCGTCATCGGGTTGTACAAGAAGTATTTCGAGCTGTTCAACATCGATAAATATGTCATGCGCCTGTCACTGCATGCCAAGGAAGGCCTGGGCAAGAAGTACGTGGACAACGAGGCCTTATGGCTCAAAACGGAAGATATGGTCCGGAATGCGATGACGAGAGGCAATGTGCCCTTTGTCGAGGCTCAAAATGAGGCAGCCTTCTACGGCCCCAAGATTGACTTGCAGATATGGAGCGTCATCGGCAAAGAGTTCACGCTGGCCACCAACCAGGTGGACTTCGCCCAGCCGGGACGCTTCAACCTCGTTTTCATGAACAAGAACGGGGTCGAGGAAACGCCCCTGTGCATCCACCGCGCTCCGCTTGCGACGCATGAGCGCATGATCGGCTTCCTGCTGGAACATTACGCCGGCAACTTCCCCGTATGGCTCTCACCGGAGCACGTGCGGGTCATCCCGATCACGGATTCGCAGAATGAGTATGCCGAGGGAATCGTCCACCAACTGCTGGACCAGGGTATCCGCGCCAGCGCAGATATCAGCGCCCAGCGCATGAATGCCAAGATCCGGGATGCACAGCTAATGAAGGTACCTTACATGCTGGTGGTCGGAGAGAACGAAGCCAAGGCGGGGTTGGTTTCGCTGCGGGTAAGGGACGGTTCACGACAGGATAATATTCCTCCGGCGGAGTTCATCGTCCGCGCCAAGGACCGGATCGCAAGGCGTGCGGGTGAGTTATAGGGTAGAAGGAAGGGGTTTAATCCCGTCAAAATGGGTCTGGGCGGGCAAAGAGTTCCACGCTCAAACCCATTTTGACGGTATCACGCTAAATGTCCGAACTTTTGTCCGAAGGTCAGACGCTTATCTTGACCGAGCCTTGATTCTCGATTAGAATCTTCCCGCTTAAAACTCATGCCCCTTTAGCTCAGCGGATCAGAGCGTTTGGTTGCGGACCAAAAGGCCGCGCGTTCGAATCGCGCAAGGGGCGCCAGAGAAGCGGAGATCCCCGCTTCTTTTCTTTTTCGGAGGACACATGGGAAGATGCCAGATCCTGCTAACCAACGACGACGGAATACGCAGCCCGGGCCTTTGGGCCGCGGCGGAAGCGCTCTCCGAGCTCGGATTTGTGACCGTGGCCGCCCCGCGGGAACAATCCTCGGGGATGGGGCGCAGCCTGCCATCCACTTCGGATGGCATCATCCAGAAGGAGAAACTGACGGTGGGCGGAAAGGAATGGACCGTCTATGCTGTAGGTGGATCCCCGGCCCAGGCAGTGCTACACGGGATCCTGGAGATCATGCCGCAACGGCCTGACCTGGTGGTTTCCGGGATCAATTACGGTGAGAACGTGGGCACCGGCGTAACCATCTCGGGTACTGTCGGCGCAACGCTGGAGGCGGCTTCGCACGGCATCCCCGGCCTGGCGGCTTCCCTGGAAACCGCCCGGGAGGATCACCAGTCGTATTCCACCGGGATTGATTTTTCGGCGGCGGCCTATTTTACGGCCTATTTCGCCAGGCAAATGTTGGAGAAGCATTTCCCGCCGGATGTGGATCTACTCAAGGTGGATGTTCCCTCCAATGCCACCCGCCAGACCCCCTGGCAGGTTACCCGGGTGGCACGACAACGCTACTATCTGCCGGTCCCCCCACAAAGAAAAACCTGGGAAGAACCAGCCATGGTTGATTACAAAGAGGCAGCCAACCTAGAGGCAGAGCAACCGGATACCGATGTGTACGTATTAAGAGTCAAGAGATGCGTGTCAGTTTCCCCGCTCAGCCTGGACCTGACCGCGCGGACGGATCTGGAGGAGCTGGGTCGTCTGCTGGCAACCAAAGTGGAAACATTACAAGATTCTTAACTTTTTGGTTCACCTCTTGTTATTTGGCTATATTATCGTATACTACAAAATGCAAAACATTCTCTAACAATAATGAGGTAGATACAATGACCGTTCCGATGCAAGAAAAAAATAAGGAAAACGATAAGCCTCCCAGTTTGCTGCCGCGCCCGGCGCGTCCATGGCGGGTGGCTGTGCTCGCAAATATCAAGGAGCACGATAAACCCCTCCCGGCGGACGTACCCCCAGACGCCGGCGCGGATTACGATTATATCGAAACCATCGATCACATCCGATCGGCCATCGAGACCGATGGACACCAAACTTTTTTTCTCCAAGCCGATGGCAACCTGCCTTACACACTAAAGCAAGTCAAACCGGATATCTGTTTCAACATTGCCGAAGGGTTGGGGGGCGATTCTCGAGAAGCTCAGACACCAGCCTTATTGGAACTACTGAAGATCCCTTATACCGGTTCACGCGTTCTGACCAACGCCATCAGCCTGGACAAGACGTTGACCAAGCGGCTCTGGCGCGATCGCAACCTGCCGGTGGCTCCCTTCCAGGAATTTACATTCGGTGACGAACCATTGCGCTCCGAATTGCGCTTCCCCCTCTTTGTAAAGCCCTCCCGTGAGGGCACCGGCATGGGCGTGGATGCAAAAGCCATCGTCAACAATGAGGCTGAACTGCGCGAACGCGCTGAATACGTCATCCGCATGTACCACCAACCCGCGCTAGTTGAAGCCTTCTTACCGGGGCGTGAGTTCACCGTGGGGATCATGGGCCGGCATGACACCTTGCTTTATTCCCGCCATCCCGAATGGTACGATAAAGACGGTTTCCACCGCATGCCCGTGCTCGAACTGGACAGTTCCCGTTCGGTCACCCCTGGCATTTACGGCATCGCCGCAAAGGCGCAGTCCGTGGGCTCAGAAGGCGCACCCAATTACCTGTGTCCAGCCCCGGCGGACCCCGACCTGGCGAAAAAGCTTCAGCGCCTGGCCTATCGGGCGCACGTCGTCCTGGGTGCGCTGGATATATCCCGCACCGATATCCGCCTCGATGCCGAAGGGCAGCCGCGCCTGATCGAGACCAACACCCTGCCCGGGCTCACCCCCAATTACAGTGACTTGTGCATCCAGGCAGCCTCAGAAGGCATCTCCTACGTGGATTTGATCCTCGAAATCCTCTACCTGGGCGCCAGCAGATGGAATCTCCTGCCTGCTCGTGACATTCCCGTGCAACCCAAGAAGGCCGATCTTTTGGTCTGCAAGTCGAACGGAAATGGCAAGGCAGCCAACGGGAAGCAAATTATTCTGGATAAGCGGTATACGAAGCATACGCAGGATTCTCTGGTATAATTCGCCCGCCCAAAAGGAGAGGTCGCGTAGCTGGCTTAGCGCGCACGCTTGGAAAGCGTGTAACCCACAAAGGTTCGCGGGTTCGAATCCCGCCCTCTCCGCCAGAAGTTCCAAACACCTCTTTTTATAAGGGGTGTTTTTTTTGACGGTCAGGTTTGCGGGCCCCCAAACCCAAGCCGGGCGATTTAGGTGTCAACGGAGAGGCGAAAGCCGGGTTTCTGTTATACTTGGAACTCTCATGAAACCGGCTCTTACTCCGCGTCACCTGATCAGCCTGATCCTTTTCCTGGTCTGCGCAGCCTTCTTTACAGGAAGCTTGCGCCTCTTTCATGGCGTCCATGCCGCGGCTCTTTCACAAGCGATGACCGGTTTTAATGACCAGGCAGTGACTTCTGCGGGCCTTATATTAAAGCCTGCCTCCATAATCACTGAGGCTGCGATCAAACAAACACCGGTTCCGACGGGGAACACGCCGCCAGCCACTCCAGTTTCCGCCGATACCACGGGAATTATTGCCCTTGCCATCGTCATCGTTGCCACCATCCTTGTCGGTGCGGCCTGGGGTGTGCGTGGATCACCCCAAAAGAAGAAATCCCCCAAGTAATCACTCTGCTGCTACCCAAGAAGTGCGAAGATCGGCAAGGAATATGACGCAACCCCAATAAATTGTAAGGGTTGCCAACTTATCCATTCGCCTTTATAATCCTACAATCTTATTCGCCGGAGTTTCTCATAATATGGAACAAAATGACACCCCACTCGGACAGGGGGCTTCGCCCGAGAGCAATACACCCACCGAAAGCAATGCCAATAATAATAACGGCATCAACATGGAAACCCTTCTCAATCAAGAAGGGATGGCATTGGATTTCCCCCAACCGGGTGAAATCCGCACCGGTGTGGTCGCGAGCATCAGCCCGACCCAAATCCTGGTCAGCGTTGGCGCAAAATCTGAAGGTGTGATCACCGGTCGCGAACTGGATTCCATTTCAGACGAAGATCGCGCGGCTCTCAAGGTAGGCCAGGAGATATTGGTCTACGTTTTGAATGCAGAGGACGAAAGTGGCAATGTGGTCCTTTCCTATACACGCGCGCAGGAGCAAAAAGGCTGGGCGGAAGTCGAAAAAATGCTCGAAGAAAACGCCTCCTATGAAGGCCATGTAGATGGTTTCAACAAGGGCGGCATCATAGTCCCTGTTTATGGACTGCGTGGTTTCATTCCGGCTTCTCAATTGGGGATTTCACGCCGCATGGCCGTTACCGGCGATACACCCGACCAGCGCTATGCCAAGATGATCGGCGAGCCGATCACGATCCGCGTCATCGAGGTGGACCGCAAACGCCGCCGCCTGATCCTCTCCGAGCGCGCCGCTTCCAGCGAGACACGTCAATCCATCAAGGAACGCGTGATCGAATCGTTGAAAGAAGGCGAAGTCTATACGGGGAAGGTGACCAGCCTGGCCGATTTTGGCGCCTTTGTGAATGTCAACGGGGCAGACGGCCTGGTTCATTTATCCGAAATTTCCTGGGACCGTGTCCAACATCCATCCGAGATCCTGGAAGTAGGACAGGAAGTCCAGGTCAAAGTGATCAACATCGACCGCGAGAAGAAACGCATCGGCCTGTCCATCCGCGCCCTGCAGAATGACCCGTGGCAGAGTAAAGTGGAGAAATTCAAGGTTGGCCAACTCGTGGAAGGTATCATCACCCGCCTGACCAAGTTCGGCGCTTTTGCCCGCCTGGAAGGCGATCTGGAAGGTCTCATCCATATTTCAGAGATCAGCGAGAACCGCATCGAGCATCCCAAGGAAGCCGGTTTGCACGAAGGCGACGTGGTCACCCTGCGAGTGATCCGCATTGATGCAGACCAGCGCCGGATCGGCCTGAGCCTGCGCAAGGTGGATTCGGGCGCCTATAAGGACCTCGATCTGAAACAGATCGACCTGGAAGGTGTCAATCTGGAGGGGATCGAAACTACGCTTCCGCAGGAAGAACCGTCCGCCAGCGAAGAGCCTGCCATCGAAGAGCCGGCCATCGAAGAACCAGCCATCGAAGAACCAGCCGGCAATGAGCCTCCTGTCGATGAGCCAGCCAGCGATGAGCCTGTTGGCGATGAGCCTTCCGCCGGGGAAACTCCCGAAAAATAAATACCAAACCCGGTTTCTCAGGAAACCGGGTTTTTCATCTTCCCTGGTTACGAACTATTTATAAAGATTCTGAAAGCCATGCACCCCATCCCGGGCATCGCCTCCGCAGAATACCAGAAACAAGTCCCCAGCCCCTCAGAGCGCCTAACAAAAACCTAGCTCTGGGCGGCGTCCTCGCCGCCGAGGACGGCGGCGAACGCAGTTTTGTTAGGTGTATTTAGTTTTTAAAACCGTGCCATGAATCTGCCCCTGATCGTAGACGCCCACGAGGATCTAGCCTACAACATGCTGAACTTCGGGCGGGATTACACCCGCTCCGCAGTTGACACGCGCCGGCTCGAAAAAGAGTCCGGCTCGGAGGCTCCGGCTCACACGGGCGAAACGCTGCTTGGATGGCCTGATTACAACCGCGGGCGAGTGGCGGTGATCTTTGGGACATTGTTCGTCACACCCATCCGCCGCAGGGAAGGCGAATGGGATAAACAGTCGTACGCGGATTTTAACCAGGCCCATCGTCTTTACCGCGCTCAACTGGATACTTACCATAAACTGACCGACCTCCACCCTGAACAATTCCGCCTGGTCACCACCCGCACCGACCTGGACACAGTCCTTCACTATTGGGCGACTCCCAGCGACGAGGGCAGACCGGTTGGCATAGTGCCTTTGATGGAGGGCGCAGAAGGGGTCAGATCCCCCGCCGAACTGGATGAATGGTGGGAGCAAGGCGTGCGAGTGATCGGGCCGGCCTGGGCCGGAACACGCTTCTGCGGGGGGACGCGTGATCCGGGTCCATTGACCGATGATGGACGCGAGCTTCTGGAAACAATGGCAGAGATCGGCTTCACGCTCGATCTGAGTCACATGGATTGGCTTTCTGCGCGCCAATCCCTTGACTTGTATGCGGGTCCCATCATTGCCAGCCATGCCAACGCAGCCGCGCTCCTGCCCGGTTACGACGGCAATCGCCTGATCCCCGATGACGTAATCAAGGGAATCATTGACCGTGATGGAATTATAGGAGTCATTCCATTCTGCAAGTTTCTGGATAACGGCTGGAAAAAGGGGGACCGGCGCGACAGGATCAACCTCGAGACACTGGCTGCCCATATCGACCATATCTGCCAGATGGCCGGGGATGCCCGCCACGTGGGCCTGGGCAGCGATTTCGACGGCGGGTTCGGGCTGGAATCTGCACCCGCAGAGGTGGACACGATCGCCGACCTGCAGAAGCTGGCTCCCATACTAACAACGAAAGGGTATAATAACGAGGAGATCGCAGCGGTTTTCGGGGAAAACTGGCTGCGTCACTTGAAGACGAACTTACCGAAATGACCAATTCTGAAATTATTTCCCCACCTCCCGAATTCACCTCGGAATTTAATGCATCTCGTTCGCGCGTCCGCACCGGCCTGTTCCTGGTGCTTTTTGGGCTGCTGGTCTTCCTGGTCGGCATCCGCCCATCCCTCTTCGGCCTGGACCGCAGTCCCGTAGTCGGGTTCGTCCAGATCGCAGTTTTCCTGGTGGGCCTGGCAATCGTTTGCATCGGGGGATACATCGGCGTGATGGCTTTCTGGAAGAATGGGGACCGCACCATCCCGGCCGAAATCGGCTCACGGTTGGTGGCAACAGGGTATGTGGTGACCGTCTTTGCGGGCATGGCGGATGTCTTCGGCTTTGGCTCGCAATCGCCACCCAAGATACCCTATTTTGGCCCCTGGCAAGCCATGGGCGTGCAGATCGGCGAAGTGCTGGTGGCAATCGGATTCCTGTTGTTGATCCCCCGGCATATCAGAAAAAAAGCGGAAGAAAAATAAGGAAATCATATTTACATTTTTGATCATTAATCCGCACCTGGGGTTCGGACATGAAGGCGGATATTTACGCAAGAATACCTGGATCACGGCCGTTATGGCTTAATTTATTCAACCAATTGGCTTTTTTCATTAAATGGATGGAGAAATCCCGGGCCAATTTTGTGCCGGCTCCATAAAAATGTCCAACTCCTGTCAGAAGGCCAGACCGCACAATTGACAACCTAATCAATTCATGTAATAATCGAGCTGCCTCACGATTGGTTGCCCCCCTCAACCAGTCGTGAGGCATTTTTATCGGTATTTCCCTGACTAATTAATGGATTTGCCAGCCTGGAACTGAGGCAGGGTATCTACCTTGACAAGGTCACAATAAAGATTTTTACCACGACGTTCTCAAAGGGACACGAAGGAAAGATTGTATTTTTGGCTACCCAGCTGATATTTAGGAGCCTTGGAGGCTTTATTGGTAATAAACTTGCCTTGAGTACTGAAATGTGACATTGTCGAACTACTCAGGCAGCGGAGGTTCAATATACAAGGAAGGATTGAACACGATCGTGGTGGTTGATTGCGCTTGTACCGCCACGGGTTTATTTTCTCCAGTGGCCGGATCAAGGGAAATCGCCAGCGTATCGCCATTCGTCACCATTTTATACGGCAGTCCATCTGCCAGTCCCACCCATAACTCCGCCTGGCTGTGCAGGCTGATGCCGCTTGAAATCGTTGTGGTGCCATAGCGATAGATCTTTACAAGGCGGCCATCCAGTGAATCGCTGCGAACAAATTCTCCACCCTCCACATAGGCCTGGAGGCTTGGTTCGGTGACAGGCTGATCTCCAAGGTATGTCGAGGCGGCGATCTGGACTTCCTGCCACGGATCCGTTGGAGACGATTTCAAATACACCTTGCCACCGGCGACGATCGTTTCGGTACCTTCACTCAAAATGCGCTTTCGATCAGGCGGAATGAACTCGATAACATTCGTGTGAACCTGCCCATCTGCTGTAACCGTCGAAACATCCATCTGGTTGGGCAGGGTGTTCAGGGCTAAAAGAGCTTTGATAACAACGCTGCGGACCTGGTCGAGAGAAGGCGTGGGTTCAAGCGTGGGGGTAAGTTCAGATCCGCCAGAAGATCCTTGCGGTATGGAAACAACCGGGGGAGTCACGGTGTGAGGCTGGCAAGCAGCCAGGAGACCTGCCAGACACGAACAAACCAAGATAAACAGGGCAGATTTTATTGTGCTTTTCAACTTTTTTTCCTTCGTGATATAGAGTAAACACTTTTATTGAGGGAATGACATGACCGCCATTATTTCTCACCCGACCAGCCTGATGGAGGTGAAATAATGGACAAACTGATACTACGCAAAAGGAACGGCGGCCCGGAAGGTCACGGGGAGATGCTCATACAACCAGTTCTGCCGGATCCAGCCGGCAGAAGGAGACAAGGCTATTCCAACAGGAAGGGCTTCAGCGGAGCCCACTGATCCTTCCAGGCTTTCATGACCATTTCATCCATGAGCGCGGGCGGCGTATGCTCCAGCCATAAAGCCCTGTCCGCAGGTTGGAGATTGAATAATATAAAGGGAACCGTCAAATAGGGAGGATTGGAATGCTCAGAAGCAAACTTCCCCATCGCCCCGCTCAGGCCGGCCAGTGTCTCCGGATCCATACCCTCCGAAAGGGCTTCAGCGGAGAAAATGCTTTCTTCCATGCGCATGTGCGGGGGCCACGCCTCTGCAATCTTGCGCAGGGTATCGACCAGGAGGGGCAGGCCGTTTCCATTCCCCTGTACATTCAAATCCGCAACCGCCTGCCTGACAGGAACCAATAACGCTTGAATTTCATGGTGGACCGCCGACAAGCGTTCGTAAGGAGCCAACGGAAACTTTTCCCGCATGGCAGGAAAGAAGATGTCATCTTCTGCCAGATGATGGGATTCAAGCACAATCGCCACGCAGTTGGCGTAGTCGATAAAACCTTGTCGTATTTCTCCATTTGGAAAGCCAGTCCGATGGAAATCAGCGCCTCGCTCGATGACGACTTTAAGGCTGCGGGTAATGACCTTATGAATCCGCACAAGGTCACGGGCGGGGTTGGGGGGATTTTTCTCTGTGGCCATAATTGTATTCTCCTTTTAATTTCTCCCTTTACTTTGGAAATCACAGCTGGTGAGAGTTTGCGGTATTATCACACAATTTTTGAAAAAACGTTTGATTTTTGCTGCCAAAGGAGTTCCGCCCGTCAGAACAGCCCTTGATTATTTGACAGATGATTCCATTTATGTGATAATGAATTCGCCTCATTGATTGGATGCCCCCCTCATCCAGTCGTGAGGTATTTTTTTTGGAGGTGCAGCTCTTCCCCCAAATGATCCTTTAGGAGCGGCCCCTCCTACGATGTGCCCGAAAAAACAACTCCCCTTCCCCATGCATAGAGGACCAAGATCAATCCAAAAGGTATCAGCCAACCAATATGAACCCAGGCGCCCACTGCCATCAGTGCGTATCCGGCAAACCGAAGCATTTCCATCGCTCGAGTCATATACTTTTTAATGTATTGCCCAAAAGAGGATTGCCTGTACTTTTCCAAGTCCACATAGCGGATGAGAATAAATGAAACGAGAACAGAAGGAATCACCGCGATCAGCAAAGCCAGCGGGAGATCATGCTGCCATAAAAGAGCAATGGCGGCTATGCCTGTACTCCAATCTATGAATAATTTCAGAGGGTGGATCTGGTGATAGAGGGATTTTTCTTGAAAGGTCATCATGGGGCAAGCTTTCCACTTGAGTCAAGAAAACTCGCCAACCAGCCAGGTCTTGGCGGCCTCGGGATCGCTAAAAAATCTGACCGGCATCGGAAAATCGGTTCCAGATTTCTTTGCCAAACTCTGCAAGCGTCTTTTATCTTTAGGCGAGCAGCCTACAATTGCCAGCCTGGTAATGTGGTTTTGCAGGCGGTTCATGCTTTGAGAAAACTCGGTCAATAAGATATCCGTCAGTTTGGATTCATAAAAATCCGCCCAAAATGGCAACTGCCGGTTTGAATTCTGTAGGAATTCCTCTTCGGCTTTCATGCGTGCGAGCAATGCTGCTTCATTATCGAAAAAGCTGCCATAATGGGCGCCAAACAACTCGCCGCCTTTGTAATAGTATGGAAAGATCGAGCCTCCCGGGGATTTTTTCAGTACCATGACCAACTCCTTATACCTGCAGATATTGTATCAATAACCTGCTTAGATGGAGCTCGTATGTAGGGCGATCTGGAATGAGGGACGGATACTCTGCTCTTTCATCTCTTTCATACTACCTGAGGTTCGGGCACGAATGCGGACATTTGCGCAAGAATGCCTATATCAGTCACGTTATGGCTTAATTATTTCGTAACTACCTCGACAATGTTACATTCAAGAAAAGTGCTAAGAACTCTCACCACAAAGGCCTCAAAGGAGCACGAAGGAAAGTAAAGAAAGCAAAAAAAAACATAATCGTGTGACTCTATCGAAAAATCGTGATAAAAGGACCCAATCCAACATTGTCAAGCTACTCACACTAAGCGTTAAATGGAATACCAATGACATGGATTTACAGTTTTTGATCGAAAACCTGGCAAAATGAGGCATAAGCACGCCATGAAGCCCTACCCGGCTTCGCCGACCTCCCCAAATAGCCCAACAAACGGGCGATTTGGGGAGGGAGAAGACTCCTGTGAGTAGATACATTATTTCAACAAATTGGTTTTTTCAAGAAATGGATGGAGAAATCCCGGCCCTATCCCCTACCCCTTAGCCTACGGCATGCCCTTGCGGGTACCCGTCCTACAGGATGCAACGCAATTCTGCGCGATCCCGAACCGGGACGGAACCCTTGGCTCAGTGCCTGCGGGAAAGGGGTTTTGAACGGCAAAAATTGGCCCGGCGGTCAAAGAACGTCCGCCGGGCCAATTCTGTGCCGGTTCCTTCAAAATTTCCGAATTCCTGTCTTAAGGCCATTTGATACTACTGTTGACAAACTCGAAAATCATCTTATACTATTTTTATGGGATGCAATTGAATTAATTTAGAGACACTTTGTCAGTCGGCTGAAGTTTTCCATGGTTTTGCGTATGTGTTCGCTACATAATTCGGAGAGATCAAGCATTTCCTCTTCAACCATTCTACGCCATACTCCATAGGGAAATATAACATGAAGAAAATAACCAGATTTGTTGTAGAGTTATTACTCATGCTCGGTCTGTTCTTCCCACCATCCGGCGTGCAAGCAGCAACAGGCACTACGTACTATGTTGACAAAACGAACCCGGCCTGCGACGAATTTGGACAAGGCACGCCTTCTGCACCGTTCTGCACGCTTAGCACGGGAGCAAGAGTAGCCTTCGCGGGGGATACCGTGCGAGTTGTGGCCGGCACCTACGCTGAATCCGTCAAACCAAATTCCGGCAGCCCCGGGAGCCCGGTTACCTTCCTGGCTTCGGCGGGTGTTACAGTGACTGGCGATCCTGGCAGTACAACGGCCGGCGGCGCTTTCCGGATTTTGAGTATCAGCTATGTCGTCGTTGATGGCTTCACCGTAACCGGCACGGCGGACCACGGTATCTATGCAACGTTTTCAGACCACCTGACGATCTCGCACAACCATGTGAGTTACTCCGGCAATCCGGGCAAATTGGACCCACCGGCCGTACCGCCGGAATCCAGATGCGGAATTTACTTAGGTAATACGACCTTTTCAACGATTACAGGGAACACGACGGATCACAACAGTTTAGACGGTATCCGGCTGGTCAATTTGAGTTCGAACAACACCGTCAGCAATAATGTTTCGTTCGCCAACGCTGCGGTAAATTCACGAACATCGGAAGGGATCAATGTTTATAACAACAGCACGGACAACACGATCATCCATAACATCGTCTATGCCAACGAAGATAGCGGGCTGAATTTCCAGGTGGGTTCGAGCAATAACAAGATCCTGGGAAATCTCTCCTACGGGAACGGCGATCACGGTATCGACAATAACGCGTCGCCGAATAACACGATCACCGGTAACACGGTCCAGGGGAATGTAACTTCCGGGATCAACCTGGAAGGCCTGCCCACAGGCTCTGGCGGCGCGACAGTCATGAACAACATCGTAGTTGACAATGGATGGAATTATTTAGCAGGAGATGGAACACCAGGAAAGGCAGGCGGCGAGCCGGGCAATATCCGCGTCGATTCCCAATCTATAGCCGGGACCACACTGGACTACAACCTCTATTATCTAAAAGGTGTCGGCACGAAGCAGGTCGTCTGGGGGAATCAAGAATATGAGTTTCTTGTACTATTCTCGAACGCGAATCCCGGACAGGAAACAAACGGGCTGTCGGGTAATCCGCTCTTCACCGCGGCGGCCCCGATCGCAGTGAGGCCCGCAGGAGCACCCTTCAACATGGCTGTAAACGTGGGTGATTACCGCATTAATACCGGATCTCCGGCGATCGACAGCGCCAACAGCGATGCCCCGGGAGAACCCACCCTGGACATCCAAGGCTATGCCAGGGTGGATATCTCAACGGTAGCGAATACCGGAGCCGGTACGCGAACCTACGATGATCGTGGCGCGTATGAATTTGGGGCGGGGTTCAAGGTGATGCTGCCCCTGATCATGCGCTGATTCAAATTCGAAGTACACAATTGCATGCTTATACTTTCACTGTGGAAGACTGCGACCAGACAACGAAAGAGGTTCAGAGATGGCTAAAGATAAACTCCCCGAAGGAAAACGATTGCAAAGCACAAAGAAAAAAGCAACAACATCGACTAATGAACTCCCCAAACCCAAAGCTGTAAGGGTTTATCTATCAAGCAAAGACAAAAACTCCCTGGAAGCGATCACCAAAAAGAATAAGATAAGTCGTCACATGCTGCTGTCGTATGCTGTTCGTTACTTCCTGGCGAATTACCGCGCCGGTCACATAAAACTCGATCCCACCATAGCAGCCGGAAAAGTGGTACTAAACGTAAATATAGATCTACAAGATACAGATGCTATAGACTCTTGATTGTAGCCATGTGTTTACAGACCACTTGTTGAAAAGAAAATACAACACGCGGGTCGTATTTGAGATCATTCCAAGAGCCAAGGACCGCGGGCTTAAGGATATCTGCTTCCCCAATTTTCACGTGACGAGTGCCCTCGTGGGGCCACAGAGAAAACCGCCGGATCTACCCGGCGGTTTTTGTATTAGGCCTTACTCTACTTGCGCACCATGGGCAAATATATCTTCAGCGGCGGAGCGACGCTGAACGTCAATGCGCCGGATTCGCCACCGCCGGGCGCCGGTGTAAAGACCGTGACAGGAAAATCGCCGCCGTCCGCGAAGAGATAAAACGGAACAACCACCTGCGCCAGGGTGCTTGAAAGCACCGTCGTGGGGAGAGACAGCCCATCCCAGTGCACGACCGAATCGGCATAAAAGCCTGTTCCGGTGAGGGTCAACAGAAAGGTAGGCGAGAGGGCCAGCAGGCTGTTGGAATCGAGGCTCACGAGGGTGGGGGCAGCGCGGGCGGCACTGCAATCCCAGGGAACCACCTGGAAATCCGAAAATTCAGAAGTGTTGCCCTGCATGTCGGTGGCTGTGGCAGTCAGATGGGGATAGGGCTGCGGGCAGAATGCCGGGAAAGTGAAAGAGCCCGCACCATCCGCGGTGACTCTGGCGAGGAAATAGCGACCCTGGTTGGCGGCATCAAGGAAAAGCTCCACAGTGCAGCCTGAGCAGGTCGTGCCGCTGCCGCCTGCGGCGCTTAAAGAGAAAGTGGGGGCGGGCAGGTTGTTGTTAGCGTTGTCCAGATATATGCCTTTGAAAGGATTGGCATAGATCGAATTGCGCCGGATGGTATTGGCTCGCGCACCTTCCAACCAGATGCCAGCGCTGGTGGCATTGGCGATCCGGTTCCCTTGAATAATATTGCCATTGCGCAAGCTCAAAACTTGAAAGCCAGCCGTTGCCAGCGGAGTCACACCATCATCCGCCAGGCCAAAGGTGTTCCCAGCGATCACATTATTGGGCGATCGCAGCTCCAGGCTGAAATTGCCATCGGCAGTGATGAAATTGGCTTCCGCCGGGGTGGCGCCGCCCACGATACTACGGCTTGCACCTTGGTGGCGCAAGCCGCCCGAGCCGGTTAAAACACCTGTCCCCGCCGCGTTCACACCAAAATGGTTGCCCAGTACCAGCGTATTGGCGCCGAAAGGTGCATCCACGGATACCCCGCCGGAGTTGGCAACCACATTTCCATCGCCTGGGAATGTCCCCCCAATGCGCGTGTAGGCGGCTCCGCCAGTAGCGATGCCGGTGCTGGTCAGGTTGGGCAGGGGCGCAGTTCCAGCCAGGTTGGTACCGATATAGTTGCCGGTCAGCACATTAAAATCGCTACCGAAGTCCCATACGTACACCTCAGCCACACCATTGCCGCTGATCAGGTTGCCATGCACCAGGGTGTTGGTCGAGCCGCTTTCTACATACAGCCCCACCCCCTTGTTCCCCAAGTCAAGGTTGCCGGTAATATCGGTGCCGATCTTGTTGCCAATGATTTTATTTCCCAAGTTGGCGTAGCCATACAAAATGATACCCATTTCATCATTCGCACTGATGATGTTATCTTCGCCGGGGTTCAAGCTGCCGATGGTATTATTGGGAGACTGGTTGATGCTAACGCCGGCCCACTGGTTGGGACTCGCCTGGGTGCCGGCGGCATTCAGCCCAACCAGGTTTCCGATGACGCGATTACCCTGAGCGCCGAGGTAAATGCCGATGCCATCCATTTTATTGCCCGATATCACGTTCCCCTGCCCGGTTGGTCCGCCACCTACAAGTCGGGAACCGCCAACCAGGTTATTGTGCCCCAGAATGTTAATACCTACGTAAAAATTTTTAATCTGCAGCCCGCGGACGGTGTTATTGTCGCTATTAATTCCAATCCCCGGGCCCAATTCGCCCGAAAGCAGGCTGCCGTCCAGGATCACACCCGCATTGGATGCGTCAATTGTGACACCGCCTCGGGAAAGCCAGGGCAGCCGGGCCGGTCCCACATGGATGGTGACGGGGGCAGAGGGTGGGAATGCTGCTGCTGAAAAGGTGATCAGATCGCCGGAAACCTGATTTTCGAGGCAGGCGCGCAATGTGCCGGAACCGCTGTTGGCGGCGCTGGAAACTGTGCAAGTGGCAGCGGAGCGGCTGGGGGCTGGGGGCACGGCTGGAATATCCGCCGTAAAATTGGCCATTTCCGCATGGCGGCCTGGCGGAGTGACAGGCAAGGTGCGCGCCTCTTGAACTGCCTGAGGCGGGAGGGGCGGAGGGTTTTGAGCGCCCACGGCCGTCTCTGTGAAAATCTGCAGCCCGCCCTCGCCGCTGGCCGAGAACAGCCGCCCGCCGTTCAAGGCCAGCACCTGCACTGCTCCCAGCACGCTGGTCTGGTTAAGCAGCTGCGGGACAGCCGGGTTGCTGACATCGTACACTGAAAAACCGTAAGAGCCTTCGGAGACGTACACCCGGCTGCCACTGTCGTTCAACACGAGCCAGTTGGCTTCATCGTAAGTATGGGTAAATGACACTTCGGAGGGAGCGGCCGGATTGGAGACATCCAGGATGCGCAGCCCCCATTGCTCGGTGATATAAGCATAATTCCCGGATAAGCCCACCGGACCATGGGTAAAGGTGTTCGCTCCTTTGAACGACCCTACCGGGCTGATGGCAGCGGGGTTGGAGACATTGTAAATTTTTAACCCGTCAAACTCCTGGCTGACATAGGCCAGGCCGTTGCGCACCGTCAAACCGCGCGGGACCAGGGGGTAAGACCCCACCAGGTTCAAGTTCGGTGGATTGCTGAAATCAAAGACCTTGAGATCACCGGCGTCGGCCACGTAAACTTTGTTACCGGCAACATCAATCCCCCAGCATTCAGCAACGTCTTGATAATAGCCGATCTGCTGAGGGTGGGCCGGGTCGCTGATGTTGAATACATACACACCCCTGGCGGGGCTATTGATCATTGTCCCGGCGTATAAACGATTGCCGGATAATTTAAGACAGTAGAACAGGCCATCTGCCAGGAACGAGCCGACTTCGACCGGGGAGGCCGGGTTGCTGGTGTTGTATATTCGCACGCCGTTAAACCCGGCTGCCACATATGCATAATTCCCTGCCACCTCAACGGAATGTGCAAACGAAAAACCACTCCAATAGCCCATCTGAACCGGGCTGGCCGAGTTGGATGAGTTGATCACCCGCAGGCCGTTCTTGCGGTCAGCGAGATAGACGCGGCTGCCTACCTGCACCAGTCCGGCGGCGTTGCTTTGCGCCCAGGAAATCCCGCCCAGTTCGACGGGATGGGCCGGGTCGCTGATATTTACCACACGCAAGCCACCAAACGCTGCAGCGATATAGGCCAGGTTACCTGCCACCGTAATATCAAAGGCCCAACCCTCAGTTTTCAGACTGCCCAAGAGTGCAGGCTGCAGTGGATCGGAGGCGTTTATTATTTGTAAGCCACTGCGTTCATCAGCCACCCAAACCAAGCCCCCGGAGGCTGCCACAGCGCGGGCATTGCCGGGTGTATCGTAAGCACCAGCCTCCACCGGATATACAAGATTGGAGACTTCCACCACCAGCAGCCCGGCGCCGCCAGCCGCCATATAAGCATAACGCCCGCTGACGGCTACATCATAAGCATAATTCATGTCGAACGCATGAGCGATCTCCAGCGGGGCAGTCGGGTTCGTCACATCCACCAACCGCAACCCATCCGGGCCATCTGCGAGGAAGGCAGTGCTGCCAGCAACAGCGACGTTCTCGGCGAAGCCGGGTGAATTCCAGGAACCAACAGAATGGGGGGAGGCAGGTTCTGCAATATCCACAATATACAACCCGGCGGTACCCGCGGCGACATACGCGTGGGTTCCACTGGTGGCAACACCCTGCACTAAATAATCAAGAGAAGCCGTTGCGCCCAGCGGACGTGGGTTGGCCGGGTCCGAGATATCCACTACAACCAAACGGGAGCCTACTCCGATATAAGCATAATTGCCCTGCACGGCAATCCCCTGGGTGGGGCCACCCGCCTGACCAATCACATCCCAGTCTATCGCCAGGGCAGGAGAGGCAGAGGCCGCCGGAATGGGAAGGAGAATGCCAAAAGCAAGCGTGATAATCAAGAAGAGGGGTAAAGACTTTGTATGCATGGTCTCTCTCTTTTCTCTCATGTAATGGCTGCAACGAGCGGTGTACTATATCATGGTTTGTGCAGTTCACCCCTTTACCAATACGATATGGTAACGTCAGGTACCCACGTGGGATTTGCACTTCCCCCAACCTGGAGAAAGATGGCGAAAAAACGACCGGACGGACTCTTATCCGGTGGTGTACAATGAATATGGTTTCGGACCAGACCCGTTTTCTAGAAGGAAAACATGATGAGTGAAGAACAAAAAACACAAAACGATGAGCAGGAACAGGAACGAAAACAGCGCCAGCAGGAACAGCAGCAGATGGAGCAGCAACAGGAAATGGAGCGAAAACAGCTTCGGCAGGAGCAGGAGCAACTGGAACAGCAGCAGGAAAAGGGACGAAAACTGCTCAGGCAAGAGCAGGGGAAACTGGAACAGGATTTAGAACAGAAGCGTAAACAGCGCCAGCAAGAACAGCAGGAACAAGAAAAACAACTCAAACGCAAGCAGCAATAGGAGTAGCCACGCCGCTGAAGTTGGAGCAATATAAACAAGGAGACCGCCAAAATTGGCGGTCTCCTTTTGGATGCCCCGGGGGCGAGCAAACTAAAAGTGGGCCTGTACCCGAGCTATTTCGAATTCAATCCGATGAACTGCCTGAATAAATAAAGGTACTAAAAGCGACCAACAAACCTCACTCTGGGCGGCGTCCTCGCCGCCGAGAACGGCGGCGAACGCAGTTTTGTCAGGAGTACAAAATGATAGATTAAAAAAACATAAGAAAATAGGTCAAATCCGACTGTTTCGGCCAACTTTTTATATAATTACGATAATAATCCTCGCAATTGAGGGTATAGAGACACCTGCTACGATGATTACGAAGAACTGGAGGTATCTGCGATGAACGCATCTTCTCAACAACGACTGCAAGATCTGGAATCTCGTTTTATGGGGCTCGAAGGAAAAATGAAGGACACATCCGAAAAGGAGGCCATTTCGGTCCTCCATGCAATGATCCAGGAAGCCCTCAGGTCAGCTTCGCCCGCAGACCCGGAGAAGGCTGGCGGAATGAACAATGGCCATTCCCTGGAGATGGTCGCCAATCTCTATAAGCATGCTCCATCCATGCAAGGAGAGGCTGAGAATGAAGGCCTGGAGGCAGGGATGAAAGCGCCCGACTTTAGCCTGCCGGATGCCGAAAAGCGAACCGTGCGCTTATCCGATTTTCGCGGAAAGACAGTGATCCTGTGTTTTTATCCGCTGGACTGGAGCCCGGCCTGCAGCGACCAGTTAAGCCTGTACCAGAACGAGCTGGAAGAGTTTGAACGCGCCAACGCTCAATTGCTTTGCATCTCGGTGGATAACATTTACAGCCACGGCGCCTGGGCAGTGGTACGGGGATTGACCTTCCCGCTGCTGGCAGATTTCCACCCCAAGGGAAAGGTGGCGCGACTCTACAACGTCTGGCGGGAATCAGACGGTTTTTCCGAGCGGGCTTTATACGTGATCGATCCCAAGGGCGTCATCCGTTATAAGATCGTTTCTCCGCACCTGGATAACATCCCCGATATTTACGAACTGCTGGAGCAGGTGAAACAACCCGAAATGAACGAGGCGGGAACAAAATAAAATCAAGGAGCATGCATGCAACCCAAGCCATCCACAACCATCCCCCCTTCCCTGCGCAGTTCCCCGCTGCCCATGCGGGTGTATGGAACGAAATGGTGCGCACACACGCAAATGGTCCGCCGATTCCTGGACCGGCTGAACGTCCCCTACCTTTATTGCGACATGGATGAGGACGGGGAGGCCGCCCGCCAGGTCCATTGGTGGACGGGAGGCTACTTCAGCCATCCGACCGTGCAGATCGGCGGGAATATCCTGGTGGAGCCCAGCCTGGACGAGATCCGGCTCACGTTGAGACGGCTGAACCTGATCTGATCTGCACACCTGGCAGGGGACCAAAGAAGGGAGTCAAAAATGAAGATGAAGAGCGTCTCCGGCATCACCTGCTACGTCAAAAATGTGGACAAAGCCGTCCGATTCTATGAATTATTGGGTTTCACTTTTCGAAAGCGGGAATCGAGACGGGCCACGGCCTACCTGAACTGGTTTTGGATCGACCTGTTATCGATCAAGGAGGAAACCAGGACCGCGTTCCGAAAGGAGGCGGAACTCAAGGGAGCCGGCCCGCTGATCTACATCAGCGTGGATGACGCGGATGCCTTCTATGAAGATCTCCTGTCGAAAGGCTTGAAGCCATCCACCCAACCGCAGGATTCCCCCGGGGGAAACCGGGAATTCCTCCTGCGCGATCCGGACAAAAATAAGCTGGTGTTTTTCGAAAAAAAGTAAGCCGGGTTTGCTTGTAGAGGTAGAGACCACCAAGTCAGGTGGTCTTTTCTTCATACTCCCAGGTGGAGCAAACCATAAGCAGGTTAGCGACCGAAAACAATTGAATTTAAATATGCGGGCGATAGGGGTGGTGACGATGCTGTTTGAGGTGATAACAGGGGACGTTCCAGCGCGCATGCCAAGGTCCAAATTGCATTTTGCCAAGCGAAATAACGGTGTTAGAATAAGATAAATAAAATAATATTTGTTATATTTATTGAATTAATTTGCACGGCTATTTGCAAGCCAAGTCGGAAGGGCAGCATGTCAAATCCTGTTTTTGTCGGTCGCGAGACCGAATTACGCCATCTTGGAAAATTATTGGATACAGCGGCGGTGGGAAAAGCCCAGGTTGTTTTCATCGTGGGGGAAGCCGGGGCGGGAAAATCAGCGCTGGTCAGCGAATTTGTCCGTCGTGCGGAGGCAGCGGATCCAAAACTGATTTCCTCGATAGGAGAATGCAACGCGCAGACCGGTATCGCCGATCCATATCTGCCCTTTCGCCAGGTACTTACCGCATTAACAAGCGGGAATGAAGAAGAAAAAAAATCCAAGGAAATGGACGATAAAAAGAAGCTGGACCGCTGGAAGGATTTTGTACAGGTATCAACCAAAACACTGATCATGCTCGGGCCTGATCTGGTTGGCATTTTTGTGCCTGGCGCTCAGATCATTGGACGAATTGGAATGGCAGTTGGGCTCAGCAGCGACCTGTCCACGAAGCTTTCCAAGCAGATTGGGAAAAAATCGGATAAAGAAAGCCCAAAGATTGACCCCGCCCTGGACCAGGAAAAGATCTTTGAACAATACGCAGCGGTGCTGAAGGTCCTGTCAAAAGATCGCACCCTGATTCTTATCCTGGATGACCTGCAATGGGCTGACAGCGGATCGATCAACCTGTTGTTTCACCTTGCCCGCCAACTAAAAGACAGTCGCCTCCTGTTGGTGGGTACGTATCGACCCGACGATGTGGCGCTCGGCCGTGATGGCGGGAGGCATCCGCTGGAGCCGATCCTCAACGAACTCAAACGCTATTACGGCGATATTGTAGTGGATCTCTCGCAAACCGAGGCAAGCGAGGGCAGGGCCTTCGTGGACGCAATTGTAGATGCTGAACCGAACCACCTTGAACATGACTTCCGGGAGGAGTTGTTTGCGCATACCGGCGGCCATCCGCTCTTCATTGTGGAACTGCTGCGGAACTTGCAGGAACGCGGCAACCTTGTCAAAGATGCGCAGGGCAGCTGGATCCAGGGGAATAGTTTGGACTGGCAAACCCTGCCTGCGCGCATTGAAGGAGTAATCGGCGAACGGGTCGCCCGCCTGCCGGCCGATCTGCACGAGACTCTGAGAATCGGAAGTGTCATCGGGGAAGAGTTTGCCGCACAGGTGGTGGGACGCGTTCAAAAGGTCGAAGAACGCCAGATCATCCGGAGCCTCTCGATGGAATTGGAGAAACGTTATCTCCTGGTGGTTGAACAGGCAGAAATAAAGATTGGCATTCAATATTTTTCTCAATACCGCTTCGCCCATGTCTTAATCCAGCAATATCTGTATGATGAACTCAGCGCAGGCGAACGGCGCCTCCTGCATGGCGAAATTGCCGAAACTCTCGAAAGCCTGTACGCAGATCAGGCGGACGGGATTGCCCTGCAACTGGCCCGCCATTATGAAGCGGCCGGGAATGCCGCGAAGGCGATGGCCTATCTGATCATCGCCGGTGATAGCGCCTTTCGAGTATATGCATACGACGAAGCCATTGCCGCTTATACGCGAGTGCTGGAACTTGGCAGGCAAGCTGCGATGGCGGCCGAGCAGCTTACCCATGTGTATCTTCAGCGCGGGCGAGCGCTCGAATTGAACAACCTTTATAAATTGGCATTGCAAAATTACGAGGCCATGCTGACGGATGCCCGAAAACTCCAGGACCGGCCCATGGAATTGGCAGCGCAAGTTGCCGCCAGCACGTTGTATTCCACCCCCACCCCCGTAGCCGATGCAGGTAAAGGCCTGAGTTTGTCAGGCGAGACCTTGACATTGGCCAGAGCGTTAGGAGACCGCGCCACGGAAGCAAAAGTCCTGTGGAATTTGCAATTGGTGAACTTGCTGCAAAACCAAGCCACCCAGGCCATTGACTATGGCGAAAAAAGCCTTTCCATCGCACGTGAATTGGACTTGCGAGAACAAATGGCATATGTGCTTAGCGATCTGGGCTGGGCATATGGCGTGGCCTGTCAATTCGAAAAAGCAGAAGAAAGATTGGAAGAGGGAGCCCGGTTATGGAGGGAGTTGGGCAATATGGTCATGTTATCAAACAACCTAAACGTTTCATTGTTTGGTTCTTATTGGGCCGGCAGGGATGCGAAAGTCTTAAAGGTCGCGGAGGAAGCCTGCCAGATCAGTTCTTCCATAAAGGAAGTCTGGAATCAAGCCTCGGCTCGAAATTTTCAAGGCCTGATCTGGCTCGATCATGGAGAGATTGACCAGGGGCTGGAGGCACTGGAGGATAGTATCCGCCTCGCCGCTCAGGGGCATCCTGTTTACGAAATTTGGTACGGCGCAATGCTTTGCCGGGTTTATGGAGAACTCGGGGCCGCTGAAATTGGATTGGATTGGTATCGGGCTCATCGTGTTGCCAACAGGGATGTGCCGCAAACGCCCTCGCGAACGGGAACGTTGATCTCGTACGCATTGTTTGAACTTGCCAGCGGCCAATTGGATACAGCCGCAACCACCCTGGCCGACTGCATACCCGATGCGCCTCCCTGGGAAGCCATGCTGCGTCTTGCCAAAGGCAGGCTCGCGTTGGCCCGGGCAGACTTCTCCGAGGGGCTTGCACTGGCGGATTCGGCCGTCGAGTTCACGCGTGCATATAAACTCGGTCGATATCTCCCGGAGGCATACTTTCTAAAGGGAAAAAGCCATTTCATGCAAGGCGATTTACAACAGGCAAAAGTTGCGCTTGAGCAGGCCCGCACAGAAGCGGAAAATCTTGAGTCGCGCCGGCTGCTGTGGCAAATCATCGCCACCCTGGCCGAGCTCGAAGCCGATAAAGGACTGTCCATGGGATTAAAAGCAGAGGCGCGCGCAATCGTGGATTACATCGCAAATCACATCACGCGCAAAGACCTGCGGGAGTCTTTCCTGCGCTCTACTGCGGTGAGCGCGGTATTAGCATAAGAAAAAATATTTTGTACAAATCTCTCGCCAAAGGTGTCAGCGCCACCCTCGCATCCCTACCAGCATTAAAAAATTCGCTGAATCCAGTTGGGCTGAATAAGTACGGTTCTTTGGGCATCTGCGTGAAACACTCCCAAATGTTTTAAACGACGAAGGCCGCCTTTCCAGGCGGTCTTCCTCTTACTACCCCTTTGGAAAGCAAAGCATAAGCAGGTTGTAGATTCGCACGAGCGGTAAAGGCATTCCGTGGCGACCATGCGAAAGCTCAGTTGCCTGAAATTCAGATATGGGTTCGCAAAATTTAATCAAAGGCAGTTCGAACCGACTCTTTGAGCCCCCCAACCGAGCTAAGTTTTCGGCTGAAGTCCTTTCATTGAAGGTGTTTTTGCGGAGTTAAAGCCCTCACCCCTACCCCTGCCCCGGCAAACTCGGCCGAGCGAAGGCTAAGTTTTCAGGCAAAATGAGGTCGAGCGGAAAATGCACCGCTCGACCTCTGTGTGCCGGATACGAATTATCGCATCATTATTCGCAAGACAAAGAATTGGAGGATTGGATTGAATCTCTGCGAATGTCCGATTTTATTGTCCGAAGGGCAGATTTGCCAGTTGACATCCTTCCTGGAACGTTATACAATCTAATCAACTCACTTGATATATCAACATAACAATACGATACCCCCCACTGAAATATGCCCATAGACGCCTCCCAACTTAAGCTGCCCATGTATTACCGTATCCAGCAAGCCGTCCTGGAGCAGATCCAGGATGGCCTGCTCCAGCCCGGCGGGCTGCTGCCTTCCGAAGCAGACCTGGCGCAGCAGTACCAAGTCAGCCGGATCACCGCCAAACGGGCGTTGGATGAGCTGGTCCGCCAGGGCCGCGCCTTCCGCTCGCAAGGGCGTGGGACCTTCGTGGCCCAGCCTCGCATTCGCGAAATATCCGGCTTCCGCAGTTTTAGCGAAGACATACGCGCCCGGGGATTCCTTCCCAGCTCGCGGGTGCTGGAATTCAGCGAAACCAACCCGGAGCCAGCAGTGCGCCAACGCCTGCACCTGACGGAAGGGGAACACGTCTTCGGTCTCAAACGCCTGCGCCTGGCCAGCGATGAACCGGTGGCCGTGGAGACGGCCTACCTGCCCTGCCGGATCTGCCCCGGACTGATGCAGGAGGACCTGGCGGGGGGCTCGTTGTACAGCATCCTGATGGAAAAGTACCAGATCGTCCCCACCTGGGCCGACGCAGAAATCGAGGCGGACGCGGCTTCAAAGGAAGAAGCCGCTCTGCTAAAGCTGAAAGCCGGCACCCCGGTCCTGGCAGCCCGCCGGGTGACCTATACGGCCAACTACGATGCCATTGAGACGGTTGTTTCCGTTTATCGAGGGGACCGGTTCACCTTTTATACCGGCCGCCAGTTCATAGGTTAACCAGGAGAAGGCGTGAAATCACCGGCATTGGCGCAGCGTCTGCAGGGGGGCCTGATCGTCTCATGCCAGGCCCTGGCCGACGAGCCGCTCTACGGGGCGGAGCATATGGCTGCGATGGCGCGCGCGGCCGTCTCCGCCGGCGCAGTGGGGATACGCGCCAACGGTCCTGACGACATCGCCGCCATCCGTTTGGCTGTGACGGTACCCATTATTGGCCTGTTCAAAGTGGACCTGCCCGGCTTCGAAGTGCGCATTACGCCTGCCACCGAATATGCCGAACAGGTGGCCTCTGCCGGGGCGGACATCATCGCGGTGGATGCGACCAACCGCCCGCGTCCGGGAGGCTCTGCTTGCCGGGGCGCTGATCGAGCAAATCCATCAACTTACCGGGTTGCCGGTGCTGGCAGACATAGCCACCCTGGAGGAGGGCCTGGCCGCGGTGCAGGCCGGGGCGGATTTTGTCGCCACAACCCTCGCGGGTTATACCACAACCAGCCCGGCGCAAGACGGGCCGGATTTTCTCCTGCTGGAAGAATTGGTCGACCACCTCACACCCAGGGGGGTCCCGGTCATTGCCGAAGGACGCATTATCACGCCCGAGCAGGCCGCCCGCGCCCTGGCGCTGGGCGCATACGCCGTGGTCGTAGGCAGCGCCATCACCCGCCCGCAGTGGATCACGGCGCGCTTCGTGGAAGCCATCGGGAAAAAGGGGTTGCAATGACACGCCTGGCCTGCCTGCCCCTGGACGACCGGCCGGTCAATTACGATTACCCGCGCTACCTGGCCGACATGGCCGGCCTGGAGGTCGACCTGCCGCCACGGAAGACCCTGGGCAATCCCTGGCGCTCCAGCTGCCAGACTGACCTGGAGGCCTGGCTGGAAAACGCCGCGAGGGAGGCGGACGCCCTGCTGGTGGCAGTGGATACGCTCGGGTACGGCGGCCTGATCCCTTCGCGCACATCGAACGAAAGCGCAGAGCGGGTGCTCGAGCGGTTGTCCCTGCTGAAGCGACTGAAAGCCGCCCGGCCCAGTTTAATCATTCTTGCCTACAGCGTCATCCTGCGCATCTCGCGGGCCGATTCAGCCGAAGAAGAGAAGGACTACTGGGCCACGTACGGCAGCCGCATGTTTCGCCTGTCGTATCTCGAGCACAAGTCCAGCCTCGGCGAGACGAACGCGGAAGAGAATGCCGAGAGGGAGACACTGCGGGCGCAGATCCCCGATCCGGTCTACGAGGATTACCGCCAAGGCCGCCGGCGTAACCACGCGGTCAACCGGGCCATGCTCGACTGGCTGGACGAGGGAGTCTTCGATTACCTGATCCTGCCCCAGGACGACACGGCCGACTACGGTTGGAACATCGCCGAGGCACGCTCGCTGCAGGCCGCCATCCGGAGGCGAGGCCTGACCGAGCGGGCCATCACCTACCCCGGCGCAGACGAGACCGCCAGCCTGCTGTTGGCGCGCTTATGCCTGCATGCAGGCTGGTTTTAGGATACACCTGTGGCCGCGCTATTCCAGCATTGAATCGCCGCAGACCGTCACCGCCTATGAAGACCGCCCCATCCATGAACTGCTCAAAGCCCACCTGGCCCCGTTGAACGGTCTCCTGGCTGAGTCACCCCAGGAAGCGGATGCCTGGCTGTTTGTCAATGCGCCCGCCGGGACCCAGGGAGCGGCTGACCTGCAGGGGCTGGTTGCCCGGGAGCTGGCCGATCCTTCTTACCAACCTCCTATCCAAAAAGATGAAACCTATCGGGCCACCTTCCGGGAGATGACGACTCCGCGGCGCAATGTGGAGGAATTCGTGCGTGCCGCCCTGGCAGCCGTGGAGGCCGGGAAACAGGTGGCGCTGGCGGATGTGGCCTTCGTCAACGGGGCGGACCTCACTCTCGGTCAGAGCCTGATACGAACCGGCCTGGCAACGCGCTTGTCGGCCTATGCCGGCTGGAACACGGCCGGTAACAGCCTGGGAACCGTCCTGGCGCAGCTCGCCTTGCGATTGATAGCCCTGCGCGGAGGGCCCACGCCGGACCAGCAAGCCGCCCATCTGGCCTTCCTCTTCCGGCGCATCCTGGATGATTATTACTACCAGGCAGTCGACCGGACCCGCCTTATTTACGAAGACCTGCCCGCCCTCGGCCTGGCTCCGACCATGGAGCGCCTGCCGGGCGATCGCCTGGCTGAAGTCGAAGAAAAACTGCGCAGTCGATTCGACGCCTCTGCCAGGGATTTACACCAGCAATTCGTGCGGGCAGGCCTCGCGCGGGTTATCGGCATCAGCCGCGTCCACTTGCCCTGGCAGCGTTTGTTCGAGATCGGCTTTAACGTCAAAGTGGAGCTCCCATGACCCTTCCTCCTGTAATCCTTTCCGGCAACTATTTCTCTGCTCATGGACACCCCTTCCTGCCTGTGGGGGCGCACTGGGTGCCCGCCAAGGCCGGCCTGCAGTGGCCCCTCCAGTGGAACGAGGCGGAGGTGGAGGCGGATTTTGCCAAGATGCAGGAGCTCGGTTTCAACACCGTCCGTTTCGACCTGTTTTGGGCCTGGTTCGAGCCGCGACCGGGCGACTACAACCCTGAAGCTTTCCGCCAGATGGACACATTCGTCCGCCTGGCACACAAATACCAGGTCTACCTGCATCCGGCGCTGTTCATCGGCGGGGAAGTGGGAGAAGCGTTCTGGGATGTACCCTGGCGACAGGGCCGCCATCCCCACGCCGACCCGGAGATGCTGCGCCTGCAGACCGACCACGCGGCCGAGTTGGCCCGCCGGTACGGGGACGAACCCGCCATCCTTGCATGGGATCTGACCGACGAGCCGCCCTACTGGATCGTGTCCGACCAGACCACGGATGCGATGGCGATCAACTGGACGCGGCTGATAGCGGGGGCCATCCGCCGTCATGACCCGGCTCACGCCATTTGCGTGGGGACGTCGATGGAGGATGTCAGCCGGGGCCCGTTCCGCCCCGATAACCTGGCTGCCGAAGTGGATTTTTTCTCGGCGCATCCTTACTCCATCTACACTCCCGGCCTGTTCCCGGAAGCGATGCTATCGCAACGCGGAACCTACTGCGGCGCTTTTCAGACCCTGCTCTCCGGGGGAGCAGGCCATCCGGTCATGATCCATGAACTGGGCGCTTCCTCAGCGCAGTACAGCCCGGAGAGGATCGCCGCCTTTGACCGGGCCACGATGTACTCTTCACTGGCCGCCGGAGCGAACGGCTTCCTGCTGTGGTGCTACACGGACGCCGCACCCGAGAATTTCCGGCGCGTCCCTTACCTGCGCGCCCCCCACGAGACCCAGTTTGGATTGACCACCTGGGACCGGCAGGACCGCCCGGCCGGGATCGAACTGCGCCGCTTCAGCCAGATGGCGGCGCGGCTGGACCTGACGGACCTCGCACCTGCTGCCGCCGAAGCGGGGCTGATCGTACCGCACGAATGGTCCAAACCTCACGGCGACTTTTCAAAATTCGGACTGAGCGGGGCGAGTCCGATTCCCTACGTTTCAGTCCAGGATGGCAATGGCGCTGCCAAGGAAGGCGAAGCTAACCAATGGCTGGTGGGGGCGTGGCTGAGTGCGCTGATGCTGGCGCGGCGGGCCGGGATAAAGGCAGTTTTCCCACGCGAGTATGATGCCTGGCAGACACTCGATCTGCTGCTGCTGCCCTCGCCGCTCACCAGCACGGAACACAATCTCGTCCACGTCCATACGCCCTTCTGGGACAGCGTCAAGGAATACGTGCAGAAGGGCGGTGCGGTGTACGCGTCGGTCTGCGCGGATGCGGCCATTCCGGAAATGGAAGGGTTATTCGGGGCGCGGCTGTCCGACCACACACCGGAAGAGGAGGTGACGCTGACGATCACCGCGGCCTTCGCCGACCTGGAACCGGGCGAGGTCTTCCAATACAAGCCAGCAGGAATTCGCCCGCACTGGCCGGCCACTTTGGACTTATCCGGCGGGCAAGTGATCGCCACCGACCAGCACGGGCGTCCGGCACTGGTCGCCAACACTTTTGGGAAAGGCAAGACCCTTCTGTGTGCCTATCCCATCGAGAGTTACCTGGCCGTTCAGCCGGCGGCATTCGAAAAGGAGGAGAACACCCACCGCATCTACCGGGCTTTTCGCCAATGGGCGGGGATCATACCCCTCTTCCAGACGGACCAACCTTCCGTCGAGGCCGGCGCGCTCACTGGCCCGGGGCGAGGTTACGCGGTCCTGGCAAACCACGGCCCCGAGGTCCGGAAAGTGACGGTGACTTCCCGGCAGCCGGTCAAGTCCGCCCGCCTGATCACCCCAACGGGCGCCCAACCCCTGGCAGTCGAAGACAATCAATTTCAACTCACCCTGCAAAGTTATGACGGTGCAATTGTGGAATGGACCTTATAGAAGGAAAGGAGGCGATCCCACGAGAAATCAAGATCGGCCATCAAACGATGTTTCGTCTTTCGACCGTTTCTTTCAAGAAGGAGAATGTCATGTACATTAAAAGAACTGTCATTGGTGTAATTGTCATCCTAGCCTTGCTGCTGGGCGGGTGCGGAGCGCCGAAAGCATCCACCGAGAAGGCTACCATCACGGTTTGGGATTACTACGGCGAGGCCACGCCGATCAAACCATTGATCGCGCCGTTCATGGCCGCCAACCCGAACATCATCATTAATTACGAAGCCCTGGACTGGGACACCACCAACCAGAAGCTCAATGTGGTGCTGACCGGCGGGACGCCTCCCGACGTGGTCACCATCGACATGACCTGGCTGCCCAAGCTGGCCGCCCTGGGAGCCTTCACGGATCTGAAGGCACTCTCGGGAGGCAAGCTCAACAATGTTGCCTGGGCGGATGCCTATACGCCCGGCGCGCTCGAAGCCATCACTTATAACAGCAAGATCGTGGCTGCCCTGTACGACTTCGATACCTACGCCCTTTACTACCGGGCGGACTTATTCCAGCAGAAAGGGCTGCAGGTGCCCAAAACCTGGGATGAGTTGATGGCCGTCGCCAAGCAGTTGCACGAAGGCGATAAATATTACTATGAATACGATGCGGATACCTTCCATGGCTCCCAGTGGATCTACGAGAACGGCGGTTCCCTGATGAGCGCGGATAACAAGACGGTGGTCTTCAACTCGCCGGAAGCCATGCAGGGCATTGAATTCGATGCCAGCCTGCTCAAGGCAGGCGTGGCGATCAACTGGACTACCGACCAGGGCGAACGCATCCAGGGAGTCAAGGATGGCCGGATCGCCATGTTCTCGGATGGCCCCTACTATATGGGCATTCTGAAGAGCGCCGCCCCTGAAATGGCGGGACAATGGAAGGTGGCCTTGCATCCCTACAGCAAACAGCCCGGCTCCTACCTGGGCGGGACGGGCCTGATGATCCCCTCAGCCTCAAAAAACAGCCAGGCGGCCTGGAAGTTCATCGAATATGCCATGCAGGTTCAGAACCAGATCGGGGTCTACAAACTGGCCGGCGCGGCTCCCGCCCTGACGGCGGCGTTGGAAAGCCCCGAAGTCAACGTGGAAGATCCTTACTTCGGCGGCCAAAAGGCCTTCGCGGTGTTCCTGGATACGATGAAGACCGCCCACCACTTCCCCTATGTACGCCAGTGGACGGATATCGATGCCGCCTTCACCAACGCCATGCAGCAGATCGCCCTTGGACAGAAATCCGTCCAGGATGCGTTGAATGAGGCCGCCCAAACGAGCACTGACGCACTTACGAAATAAATTTCAGCACGATCCTGACCGCGCTCTCTTTCCTTCCTGGAGGAGGAAAGAGAGCCGGTCAGTCTTGACCTTCCGGGTCGGTTTCCGGAGAATGGCTAGGAACCTTTTGACCACTACATCCCTCTCCAGGCACTTC
Source organism: uncultured Chloroflexia bacterium (assembly GCA_963831885.1). Lineage (GTDB taxonomy): Bacteria > Chloroflexota > Anaerolineae > Anaerolineales > Villigracilaceae > UBA877. The sequence continues at coordinate 31,034 of CAWHSJ010000014.1, forward strand.
AAACGGTTTATGTGGAAATACTCCATGGCATATTTGTTCCTGCTTGTGCCGCTGGTTGCCATGGTGGCGTTCCTGTTCATCCCGATGGTGGTCTCTTTCTGGTGGAGCCTGACCGACTACACCGGCCTGCAGGCGCCACAATTCGTCGGCCTGGGCAACTACATCCAGCTTTTCACGGATGATCCGATCTTCATCAAAACGCTGATCAACACCACCTTATTCGTGTTGATGGGCATGGGCATTGGGCCTTCGCTGGGATTGCTGACCGCCCTCCTGCTCAACCAGAAGGTCCGCTTCCAATCCGTTTTCCGCACTGCCTATTATCTACCGGTCATGACTTCGCTGGTAGTTGTCTCCACCATCTGGGTGATGCTGTACAACCGCAATGGCCTGCTGAACAGTGTTGTGACCGGTTTGGGTTTTCCCAAGGTCGGGTGGCTTTCCGACCCGAAGATCTCCCTGGTGTCGGTGGCCCTGGCCAGCATCTGGCAGGGGTTCGGTTTTGAAACGGTCATCTTTCTGGCGGCGCTGCAATCCATCCCGCGGGAGCTTTACGAAGCTGCCATGATCGACGGTGCAGATCCGGTCCAAAGATTTTGGAATATCACCCTGCCGTCTTTACGGCATGTCATCCTGTTCGTTTACATTTACGGCATCATTGGCAGCTACCAGGTATTCGACCAGATCTACGTCATGACCGCCGGCGGCCCGGTCTACAGCACCTCCACGATCGTCCACTACCTCTTCACCAAGTTCATGGACTTTCGCCTGGGGTATGCCTCGGCCATTGCGTACATATTGTTTGCCATCCTGGTGCTATTCTCCTTCCTGCAATGGCGCTTTTTCACCGAAAGGAATTAGGAGGCTGGATATGCAGACGCAACGCAAATCACTGAAGTACATCAGCGGGCGCAGCCTGCTTTACCTGGTGCTGATTGTCAGTTCCATCTTGATGATCATCCCGTTCTACTGGTCCGTAGGAACCTCACTCAAACTGGAGCGCTTCGTCTTTGCCAGCCCACCGCAGTGGTGGCCGAGTCCGCTCACCTTTCAGAGTTATATCAACGTCCTGACCCGCATCCCATTCCTGCGGTATTTCGGCAACAGTGTGCTTGTTGCCACGATCACCACGCTCGGGCACGTGTACTTCGATACCCTGGCTGCCTACGCGTTTGCCAAGCTGATCTTTCCCGGCCGGGACAAGATCTTCTTCATTTTCCTGCTCGTGCTGATGGTGCCCTCCCAGGTGAACCTGATCCCGATGTACCGAATCATGGCCTCCCTGCATTGGATCGATACCTACATGGCATTGATCATTCCCAACCTCACCAGCGTGTTCGGCATTTTCATGATGCGCCAATTCCTGATGTCCATCCCGGGGGAACTTCTGGATGCCGCCCGCATCGATGGCTGTAACGAGCTGAAGGTCTTCACCAAGGTAGTGATGCCGCTGTCCCTGCCCGGGATCGCCACCCTGATCATTATGACCTTCATGGGCACCTGGAACGATTTCCTGTGGCCGCGCATCGTAACCAGCAGCGAGTCACTCTTTACACTGCCCGTGGGGCTGGCTCAACTCCATATGAAGAACACATCCAATGTAGCCCAGATCATGGCCGGGACGGTGCTGACCGCCCTGCCGATGATCCTGGTATTCCTGTTCATGCAGCGCCAGTTCATCGCCGGCATGACGGCCGGAGCCCTCAAGGAATGATCGGCGCGGTAGATATTGGCGGCACGAAATTCGCCGTGGGCATGATAAGCCGGGCCGGGGAGGTGCTGGCACGCCAGGAAGTGCCCAGCGCGGCGGAAGACGGCCCGCAGGCCGGCCTGGGGCGCATCATCGCCATGCTGCGCGAGACTGCCCGGCAGGCAGGCGGGGAGCTGGAAGGAATCGGCATCGGCTGCACCGGGCCGGTCTACCCGCTGACAGGGAAAGTGGGAAGGATCGAATTCCTGCCCGGTTGGGAGGGCCTCAACCTGGCGGCCGAAATCGAGAAACCCTTTGGCTTGAAGGTCGCCCTGGAAAATGACGCGGATGCCTCCGCCCTGGGCGAGTATGCCTGGGGAGCCGGGCAAGGGTCCAGGCGGTTTCTGTACGTAACCGTCAGCACAGGCATCGGGGTGGGATTCGTGATCGACGGCCAGCTATACCGCGGCGTGGAAGGGGCGCACCCCGAGATCGGACATCATGTCATCGACCCTTCCGGCCCGCAGTGTTTTTGCGGCGCGCACGGCTGCTGGGAAAGCCTGGCAGGCGGACTGGCCCTGGCCAGGTTCGCCGACCGCCCGACTGCACAGGCGGCCTGCGAGGCGGCCGAGAGCGGCGACCCGCAAGCGCTTCAGGCAGTCGCCGCCGAAGCCAAATATCTTGGCCTGGGTATCGCCAACCTGGTAAGCACTTTATACTCCGGATATAATCGCCCTGGGCGGCGGCGTGATGCAAAGCCGCTACCTATTTTGGGAGAAAATCGAACAGACGGTACGGGAAAACTGCGGCCTGGTGCCGTTCGAGCTGACCAGGCTGGTTCCCGCCCGCCTCGGAAGGGATGCCGGCCTGGCAGGCGCAGCCCAGGCCTGGATAGGACGCTTTGGGTAAAATGACAAATCTACTTCAAGCCAATGCCTATGTGGACGATATCCTTGACCAGCCGGGAGCCCTGAGCAGGACCATATCGTCTTTCATGCGCATGGATTTTGACGACCTGGATCCATTCGTCCAACAACTACGCTCCGGGAAACTGCGCCGGGTCGTTTTGACCGGCATGGGCTCCTCCTACCACGCCTTTCATCCGCTGTTCCTGGGGCTGGTCCGGCGCGGCCTCGACGTCCAGATGATCGAAACGTCGGAGTTGATCCATCACGCCACCGGTTTGATTTCCGCAGATACCCTGATCGTGCTGGCCTCGCAGTCCGGGCAAAGTGCGGAGGTATTACAGCTCCTGGAACAAACCCCGCAGGATTTCCCATTGATCGGGATCACCAACACGGCAGAAAGCCCGCTGGCCGGCAGGGCGGGAGCGGTCCTGCTCACGCAGGCAGGCGACGAATACTCGGTTTCGTGCAAGACCTATATCACCGCCCTGGCAGCCCTGGCCCTGCTGGAGAAACTGCTGGCCGGCGAGGATGCGGGGCCGGTTTTGGCAGAGTTGGACTGCCTCCCGGCTGCGATGGGCAGGTATCTTTCAAGGTTGGAAGATCATGTAGAGCTGGCGAGAGGGATGCTGGAGGGGGTCGAGGCGCTTATCCTGGCAGGACGGGGGCCGTCCCTGGCGGCGGCGGGGACGGGGGGGTTGATCATCAAAGAAGCCGCCCATTTTCCGGCCGAAGGCATGAGCTGTGCGGCCTTCCGGCACGGCCCGCTGGAATTGGTCTCGCCTGGACTCTTTGTCCTTGTTTATGAAGGGCTGCCGGTGACGGCGGCGTTGAACGCGGCCCTGGCTGCGGATATAAAAAAAGCGGGAGGCCGAGCGGCCCTGGTCACAACCGGCGCGGAGGAAAATGTCTTCCATCTTCCCGCAGGTCCCAGCGGCGGGGCTGCCCATCCTGGAGATCCTTCCCGCCCAGATCCTGTCACTGGCGCTGGCACTGATGCGCGGGCATACACCGGGCCAGTTTTCCCTGGGGAGCAAGGTGACCAGCATAGAGTAGATGGAAAGCGATCCATCCATTTTGGAGATCAGAACAACCTCACCTGATGGAACCCAGTTAAACACGAAGACCGCCATATGAGGCGGTCTTTTTTTGAATGCCCCCGTGGGATTTGCCCTTCCCCCAACCTGGAGAAAGACAGCGAAAAATCGACCAGACCATCTCTTGTCCCGTGGTGTAAAATAAATGTGATTTCGAATAATTCAATGCGCGATGAATTCGGACCAGACCCGTTTTCTAGAAGGAAAACATGATGAGTGAAGAACAAAAAACACAAAACGATGAGCAGGAACAGGAACGAAAACAGCGCCAGCAGGAACAGCAGCAGATGGAGCAGCAACAGGAAAGGGAGCGAAAACAGCTTCGGCAGGAGCAGGAGCAACTGGAGCAGCAGCAGGAAAAGGGACGAAAACTGCTCAGGCAAGAGCAGGGGAAACTGGAACAGGATTTAGAACAGAAGCGTAAACAGCGCCAGCAAGAACAGCAGGAACAAGAAAAACAACTCAAACGCAAGCAGCAATAGGAGTAGCCACGCCGCTGAAGTTGGAGCAAAATAAACACGGAGACCGCCAAATTTGGTGGTCTAATTAAGGATGTTAATCTTATGCAAAATGAACCACCAGACCGGAAAGAAAAAGAAGAACAAGGCAAAGACAACCCGGCGTTGAGTAAAGTGATTGAGCGAAACATTCGCACGATCATTCATCTCCGTACCAAGGCCGCGAGTGAACGCAGCCTGCAAGGGCGTATTGCTGACGCCATCACCTCCTTTTCAGGGAGAATGGTTTTCGCCTATGTGCATATCGTTTGGTTTGGAATATGGATTCTGCTCAACACCGGGCGGTTCGGTATACGGGTTTTTGACCCATTCCCCTATGGACTCCTGACCATGATCGTGTCCCTGGAAGCAATTTTCCTTTCAACATTTGTGCTTATCAGCCAAAATCGCATGGGCGAAGAGACTGAGCGCCGCGCCGATCTGGATCTACATATTGGATTGCTGACCGAACATGAATTGACCCGCGTTTTGCAGATGCTGGACGCCATTCAAGACAAGCTGAATATCGTGGATCATGCGAACAGTGACCTGGCAGACCTTGAAATGGAAACCAAGCCGGAAGATGTATTGGCTGAAATACAGCGACTTCAATCGATAGAATTTGGCAAAGGGCAAACATCGTGAATAAAGTCTCGTCCCGCCCTGCATTTGAATCAATGGAAAACCAATATCGCAACATATTCGATTCCGCCACCGATGGGTTGATCATCACCGATCTGGAAAAAGGCCGCGTGCTGGAGGCCAACCCAACGGCCTGCAGCATGCACGGCTGCACCCGCGCAGAATTCATCGGGTTGATGCCGGCGGCATTTATCCATCCCGACAGCCGGAAGACATTCAGCAAATTCCTGCGGGCGTTTCGATCCGGTACAGGTGACGACACACGTGTGGTGCATGTACGGTGTGACGGCACCACGTTTCACGCCGAGTGGCGCGGGACGGCCTTTACCTATCAGGACAAGCCGTGCCTGCTGGGCACCATCCGGGACGTTAGCCAGCGCATTCAAGCGGAGCAGCACCTGCACCAGCGCGTGAAAGCCCGCACGCGTGAGCAGTCCACCCTCCTGAAAATCTCGCATACCCTGGCCTCCACACTGGAACTCCGGCCGGGATCGATCCTAGAGCAATTACGTGAGATCGTCGAATACTCGCACGCAGCACTATTTGGATTGACCGACTCGACCCTGACTGCCCTGGCGGTACGCGGGCCGCGAAAACTGGAACGGGCCGCGCCATTCCAGGTCCGCCTGGAGGGGCCTGCGACGCTGGCGGCTTTGTTCAACGGCCACCGGCCGATCCGCATCGCCGATGTAAGCAGCACCGACCCGGCAGCGGTGTTCCTGCGCACGCTCCTGAATGAGGATGCAGCCATGCTCCTGGAAGGAGTGCGGTCGTGGATGTGGGTGCCGCTGGCTGTCAAAGGCCGGATCATCGGCGGCGTGGGTATCGCACATGCCCGCCGAAAGTACTTCACTGCCCATCACGCCGCCCTGGCCCTTTCGATGGCCGACCAGGTTGCAATCACCATGGCCAATGCGGAACTGTACGAAAATGCCCGGATGCTGGCAGCACTGCAGGAACGCCAGCGCCTGGCGCAGAACCTGCACGATGCCGTCAACCAGTCGCTCTTTTCAGCCGGTCTGATTGCCGAAGTACTGCCACGCCTGTGGGAGCGGGACCAGGTGGAAGCCCGCCAGTCACTGGAAGACTTGCGCCGGCTGACGCGCGGCGCACTGGCCGAGATGCGCGCACTGCTGGCCGAACTGCGCCCATCGGTCCTGACCGACAGCAGTCTGGGCGACCTGCTGCGCCAGCTGGCCAATGCCTTCACGGGCCGGACAAATATCCCGGTCAGCCTGAACATCGCCGGGGAACACGTTCTCCCCGCAGGCATCCAGGTGGCATTCTACCGCATCTGCCAGGAAGCGTTCAACAACATCGCCAAACATGCCAAAGCCAGCCAGGTGGAAATCAACCTGCAATATATTAACGTTACGAGGCAGGCGTCTTCTTCCGTCGCTCAGGCCGATGCTCCCCAGGAGATTGAAGTCAGTTCCGTGGAAATGCGCATCCGCGACAACGGTCACGGTTTCGACACCAGCGAACTCAGCGCGCCCGGTCACTATGGACTGGACATGATGTTGGAACGTGCTGAAGCCGTAGGCGCACAACTGACAATTACCAGCCAGCCGGATCACGGGACCGAACTTACGCTGGTCTGGCCAGGCAAGCCGAAACAGGAGGCCCCATGACAATTTCACTCTACACGTATCCGTGTGTTGGTCGTTGACGATCATGCGATGGTCCGCCGAGGCCTGGCGACCTTCCTGAAGGTCTTTGATGACCTGGAACTGGCGGGTGAGGCCGCCAGCGGGCAAGCCGCCATTACACTGTGTGCCCAGATCCAGCCGGATGTGGTCTTGATGGACATGGCCATGCCAGACATGGATGGGGCCGCCGCAACGCGGCTCATCCGCAAACAGTCGCCCTTGATCCAGGTGCTTGCGCTGACGAGTTTCAAAGAGGAGGTCCTGGTCCAAAGCGCACTGCAGGCCGGCGCCATCGGTTATTTGCTCAAGGATATATCCGCCGATGAACTGGCCCAGGCCATCCGCGCCGCGCATGCCGGGCGCTCAACTCTCTCTCCCGAGGCTGCCCAGGCGCTGGTGCATGCCGTCTCCCAACCCCCGGCGCCCGGCTTCGACCTGACCGAGCGCGAGAGCGAGGTCCTGACCTTGATGGTCGAGGGGTTGACCAATACACAGATTGCAGCAAGATTAACCGTCAGTCCTTCCACAGTCAAATCTCACGTCAGCAACATCCTGTCCAAATTAGGCGTCGCCAGCCGCTCGGAAGCCGTAGCCCTAGCCGTACGCAACAAGCTTGCCGCCTAATTTTCATCCCCTGCCAGTCTCCCCCAACTGGGGGAGGAAAACACTCCCCCGCGGATGGATGCTGCCGGGGAGTATTTGATTTAATATATATTATTGGTGTATCAGTATCTAGATCAGGCACCAGGCTGGGAAACCGCAATCCCTTACAACATTCATGAATACAGCACCTGCGCGGAAATCCTTGCCAGCCAGCAGGAGGTTTTCCATCCAAATACCCCGCCTGCGGCCGAGGGGAGGCAATGGCGTTCTAGAGTGCAGGCACCTTCAAATTACCTAGAAGCCCAAGCTGATCCAGGTTAGCGCTTTACCCGCCAGCACCATCCCCAGGTGGCGATAAAAAAACTCGCCAGCCGGTGGATTCGGCCAAGGAATATTGTTATAATTGATGGTAGTGTGTTTCTTCGGGGTCCTGTGCACCTGACCGGATGGAACGCCGCCTTCATTATCTTTTCCTTCTGGGCATGCAGTGAGAGGGTGTTATTGCAGGAAAGGCATCCGATATTGAAGGAAGGGTACGGATATGAAAGCGGACACGGCCAGTATAAAAAAAATACAAACTTCGGAGCTTCGTTACCGGCGCCTTTTTGAAGCAGCCCAGGATGGGATATTGATCCTGGATGCCGTGACGGGAGCGATCACAGATGTCAACCCTTTCCTGATCAATCTCCTGAAATACTCGCGAGAAGAATTCATAGGAAGAAAGCTGTGGGAAGTGGGGGCCTTCAAAGATATTAAGGCCAGTAAGAATGCCTTCCAAGCCTTGCAGAAGAATGAATACATCCGCTATAAAGATCTGCCCCTGAGAACGAATGACGGAAAGCTTATTCAGGTGGAATTCGTCAGTAATGTCTATTTAGAGGGGGGTGAAAAGGTCATCCAATGCAACATCCGTGATATCACCGAGCGTAAACTAGTCCAGGATGCCCTCATCAAGAGCGAAGCCCTTCTGCGCGAGCAGTCCGTCCGGGATCATCTGACCGGTTTATTCAACCGGCGTTATATGGAAGAGACCCTGGAACGTGAACTGCATCGGGCCTCCCGTAAACAACTTTCACTGGGTGTCATTATGTTGGATGTGGATGGTTTCAAGCGATTCAACGACACCTTCGGCCATGCTGTAGGCGATGAAATCCTGCGTGAATTGGGCAAAATGCTGCTCGGGCACGTTCGCGAAGAGGACATTGCCTGCCGCTACGGCGGCGATGAATTCATCATTGTCCTGCCCGATGCTTCGCAGGCAATCACGCGCGAGCGCGCTGAATCTATTTGCGAATATGCCAAACAATTTCATCTCCACTTCGAAGGGCAAACCTTTGAGGCGGTCACGTTCTCACTTGGCATTGCGGTATTCCCTGAAGATGGTTTCACCAGTGCAACTCTCCTGAAGGCAGCCGACGATGGGCTTTATCGCGCCAAGCGCGGAGGACGCGGCCGGGTAGTTGAGGCGGAATAGAAATATTGCCGCTGGTATTGTCAGCGAGATGGCTCGGAAAACAGAATCCAGCAGATTAGACCAACCAAGCTTGAGATCTCCCCAAGTGGACCAGATACAAACTCTCCGATGGCCGACTGATGCCGGGGAGGATTGTAATAGGATGAGATGATCACCCGGTTCTGTCCGGCCGGTGGATAAATTGACATTATGAGAAGCTGATACCTATGGCAACCATGACAGGCAAGCCGGGCGAAATAAAAACCAAACGATTATCCAAGAGTAAACGCACGCATGCGCGGCGGCTGAAGCAGGAAGCCCGCAAGACGGCCGACACCACCCCTGCTCACGCCTAACAACCCCAATCCGGCCTCCCCCAAGTGGCCTAGATAAACACTCCCCAGCCGATGGATGCGGCCGGGGAGTGTTTGCATTAATATGAATTGTGGGACAACTTGATCTGGGTGATAGAAGGAGCACAGACTTGAAAAGTAATATTGAATTTAAGTTTACCTGTAGTTCCTGTGGCGGCCACACTTTGACCTTAAGCCATGTTTGGAATATCCTGGCCGGAGAAAACAGCGAAGATTGGCGGGAATGGGGACCACTCAAAGACAACCATCATTGGCAGTATGAATTTAAGGAAAAGATCGAGGCTGATGCAGACGCTGAAGTTCAAAGAGGCGACTACGGTGAGTTTGAGGAAGACGACTCTTCTTCTGAACCGGAAGAGTATGAAATTTTCGAATCAGAGACCAACCGGGAAAGCGATGAGTTTTTTGTAAATTGCGAGAATTGCGATCGTGAGATTGCATTCGGCTGGTCGCAACCGGACCGCCGTGGTCTTATTTTGCCGGTTGAATATACTGACTTCGATCCTTCTGAAAGCTGGCCGGACCCCAAATATTTGGAAACCTGGCAACAGAAGGGTTGGACCCACCAATGAGCCCCCCTGCATGCTTCCTCCGAATGGTTGAGACAAACATACTCCGGCCGGTGGATACACCTGGAGAGTATTAATTGTAGGATGATTTACGAGTTGTATACAGTTCCAGTAGTCTGCAGGCCTGTTGGGCCCCATTTACGCAGCAGGCCTGTCAGATCAAATATCAAATATGGAGGTAAGAGATGAAGAAGAAACTATTCGTTTTCGTTCTAATGGCCGCAATGCTTGTGATGGTCGCGGGCTGCGCTCCCGGCCCTGTCGTACAAGCCGGTACGCCTGCTCTCAATGATCAAATCAATGTTTCCGGTGTAACCGTACAATTATATGCTCCCGGCCCGAACCCTGCAGTCAATACGGCCGATGCACACGATCGTATTGCCGGTTTCCTGGTAGGGATCTGGCACGGGATCATTTCTCCAGTGACCCTGGTAATGTCATTCCTAAACGAGGGTGTACAGATGTACGAAGTGCATAACATCGGGAGCCTGTATAACCTTGGTTTCTTGTTGGGAGTGGCAATCGTGTTTATCCTTCTGGGCGCCCTGGTTGGTTCGAGACGCCGGTAACGCGAAATACGGGATCTCGAGATTCGGCCGACTGTCCGCCGAGCGACAGCATGACGCTGCCGCGAGATACCACCTGCAGGTTGTCCGACCCTGCCTACCCGGGCCGAATGTCGGACCCCGCTCGAAGAAAGATGTTGAAAGGAGATACAAAGATGAAACTTACTCCTCCAAAGGTAATCACCTGGTGGGTCGCTTTAATCCTTGGAGTGCTTGCGCTCCTAGGCTATCTAAAGACGATTGCCCCCCTCACCCCGTACGCGTTCTGGCTCGCCATCGCCGGACTCGCTTTAATGTTGGTGGCAGTACTTGTTAAGAACCTCTAGCGGATAGAGCGCGTAGGCCCTGAGGTTGAGAATCGGTCCGGGACAACCTCGGGGTCCACGGCGCCTCCGCCTGGCTCGCTGTTGCCATTGGAGCAGCCATCTTGCTTATCCTTCAGACCGCATTCCCTGGTTTGGGACGTCGATAACCATGCCGTGCGTGTAAATAGGTGAATCGTTTTTTCTAAAGCATATTCATGGGTTAAAAAGGAGATTTCGAATGAACATTACATATCTTGTCATCGCGGTTGTGGTGGTATTGGTGGTCCTGGGCGCCATATTGGCTTTGATTTTTGCCCGCCGCCAGCGTTCGAAGCGCTTCCAGAATAAGTATGGAACTGAGTATGACCGCACCGTACAGAACGCGGGTAACGAGAAGAAAGCCCAAGCAGAGTTGAATGAACGTCAGAAACATGTAGATACTTTGAATATTCGTCCCCTTTCCGTCAGCGAGCGCGAGCGTTATCAGGCCGAATGGACGGGAATCCAGGCCAAATTTGTCGACCAGCCCGGACAAGCAACGGTTGAGGCCGACCACCTGATCACGGAAGTCATGAAGGTGCGGGCTTATCCGGTTTCTGCTTTTGATCAACGAGCGGCCGATATCTCGGTCAAATACCCTGCTTTGGTGAGTAATTACCGGGCTGCGCGGGAGATCGCCATCAAGAATGAGCAGCACTCGGCAAATACTGAAGAATTAAGGCAGGCACTGATTTATTACCGGTCTCTGTTCGATGAACTCCTCAAAGACGAGACTGTCGTTCCAGAAAGGAAATAGAGATGAACGAACTGGATTTTAGAGAACCTATTGTTCCCTTTGATAATGTCAAACAAACCGAATTAGGCGCGAACGATGCAGTATCAAACCCGGATGCTTCCACCGGCAAAGTCGTGGTGGAGGCGGCATTAAAGCAGGATGCTCCAACAGGCGAGACGATTACCCACGAAACCGCTGTCGGGACAAATGCCGGGTTACCGCCAGCCCTGCTTGACCGTGAGGAAGCAGAGGCGCTTCGCACGCGCTGGAATGAGATCCAGGCCAAATTTGTGGACGAACCGCGTTCTGCGGTCCAGCAGGCGGATGAACTGGTATCCGAGGTGGTCAAGAAAATCATCAAGATATTTGCCAGCGAACACAGCTCGCTGGAGGGCCAGTGGAATCAGGGCATTGATGTCTCCACTGAAGATCTCCGCAAGGCCTTGCAACATTACCGCTCCTTCTTCAACCGCCTGGTGGTTTGAAAATGGATTAAATGACACTCAGATCCTACCGGGGGATTGTGATAATAAAAGATGTTCACCCGGTTCTTTCCAGCCGGAGAAGAGATTGAAGATGAAAGGAGTAAGACCCATGCCAACCAAGAAAAGCAAGCCGGGCGAGATAAAGCCCAAGCGATTATCCAAAAGTAAGCGCACGCATGCGCGGCGGCTGAAGCAGGAAGCCCGCAAGACGGCCGGCACTACCCCCGCTCACGCCTAACAACCCTCCATCCGGCCTCCCCCAAATGGCCTAGATAAACACTCCCCAGACGATGGATGCGGCCGGGGTGTGACTGAGGTAACATGAAAGTATGACCCGTGTATATTTAGCCGATGCCCAACGCGAAGAGCGCTCCGCACTTCGTCTGTTGCTTCTGGATCTCAATATGGAAGTAGTCGGTGAAGCCGGGGACTGGCCCAGTACATTGGCCCAAGCCCCGGCAACCAACCTGGATATGCTGCTGGTGGACTGGGACTTGCTCCCCACCGATTTGGGGATACAGTCTCTGGCTGAACTGCGTGTGGCCTGTCCATCTGCCATCCTGGTCGTCTTGATCAGCCATCTGGATGCCCGCCATCAAGCCGCCCTCTCCGCCGGCGCAGACGCCTTTATCAGTAAAGGAGAGACCCCCGAGCGCGTGGCCGACCGCCTGCGAGCCGCGGCCGAGAGCATCCGCATTTAGATTACCCAGGCGGGTCTTAGACTGGGTAGCGGTTTGAAAAACCGGCGCATTAAGCTGCCCAGAGGCCCCCGTTCTAAAGCCGGGACTACCTCGCCCCGTTCCAAAGCCGGGACTACCTCGCCAGCGCAAACGAGGATAGCTTTTTCAAATGAGAGGAGTGGCGCAACATTCCCTTCTCCCCTGAGAAGGGGTACGGATCAATAAAAAACGCACGGTATTCCGTGCAACCTGAAAATTCAAATTGGAGATAAAAATGAACATCATCATTTACCTGGTAGTTGCAGCAATAATCGGTTGGATCGCGACTGAAATCATGCATGACCGCTCGAACCTACTGATCAATATCATCGTAGCCGTCGCAGGTGCATTCCTGGCCGGTTACTTCCTGAGCCCCTTATTGCATGTCGGGACGATCAACCAGGCGATCACCGTTCCAACCATGCTCGTGACCCTGCTGGGCGCAGTCATCCTGCTGGCGATCGTCAACCTCTTCAGAGGCCGTCGTTCCGCCTGATCGTTACCAGTTACCAGCTTGTCCACAGGCCGGCTGCGCCGTCGCAACACTTCGCAGAGTTGTACGGAACTACCGGCCTATTATTTTCTTTACCCAAGGAGGTCTACATGGCAGTCAACACAGTCTCAGAAGTTCAGACGACACAAAAAGAACCGGAACGGGAACGACAAATTTTTACCTTCAAAGCTACCCAGTTGATCTGGTTGTTTCTGGGAATACTCGAAGGCTTGCTGGCGCTGCGTTTCGTCTTAAAACTGATCGCAGCCAACCCGTCCAGCCCGATCGCCGCCGCTATCTATGGTATCACCCATCTTTTCCTGCTGCCCTTTGCAGGACTGACCGCGACACCCTCTGCAGGCGGCATGGTGCTGGAACTCTCCACCCTGATCGCCATGGTGGTGTATGGATTGATCGCATGGGCGATTGAAAGAATAGTCTGGGTGATCTTCTACCGCCCGCGAGGACCCGTCACGCAGACGACCACCACCGATCAGCATACGCATGGATAGAAAGGTAGCCGTATGGACGCTTCGACTGATCAATACACATCGGATGATAACCACCGATCAGGTATCTTTTTAGCCCTGGCGCAACCGTTCAAGAAAATTGTCAGCTGGCTGGTCAGGTTTTTTACGGTCACAGAAGAAGAACGATCGAAGGCAGGCATCTATTTTAGCGGTGAAAAGCGTGAATGAGTATCCGGTCAGCGGGTAATCAGCTTCACTCCTCTCGTAGATCGCAATAAGCATTTACCATATTCGTCAAAAAAGGAAATGACAAAATGGAAAACAATCTGGAAGAGCACATGTACAACAAGAATGGACTATTGAACATTTTAATTGGCACTTTGGTCGGCGGCCTGGCCGGCGCGGCAGTGATGCTGCTATTTGCACCTCAATCGGGAAAACGGACGCGCGCTCAAATTCAAAATAAAAGCATCCAGCTTCGCGATCGGACTACCAAAAATATAAAGAAAGCCGTTGCGCAGGTCCGCTCCGAGACCGGCAAGATCACAACTGGAGTGAAGGAGAAGGCCGGGGAACTGAAGCAGCTTGGCCAGGATAAGCTCGTCGAACAATTAGATCGTGTGTCCGCAGCTCTCGACGCCGGGAAAACCGCGGTCGAGGCTGCTTGAGACCAGGTATCCGTATCCCTATAAGCGGGCGACAAGGGTCGCTGGACCCGACGCCCGCCCCTCATTCACGTAAGAAAGGAGAACCACCATGCACGTCACCAGAAATATCGGCATGATCCTGCTAGCCGTCTTTCTCATTGGCTGGGGCCTGGTAACGCTTTTAGGTATTAATGGCCTTGGCGTGATCCTGGCAATCGTAGCCATCGCAGCCGGCATTTTTATTCTATTGGGCCGTTAGGCCATCTGCCACCCGGTCTCAAGACCGGATGATCCCCAATGGATTATCAAAAGGAGAAATCTTATGTTGTGGACCATCATTGTTATTCTGGTAATACTGTGGTTGCTGGGCTTCCTGGGCGGAAACATTAGCCCAAGATTCCCGCGTACCGGCAGTTGGATCCATGTTCTGATCGTTATCGCCGTCATACTCATCATATTGAAACTCCTCGGGATTGTGTCATTTTAATCACCTGGAGGAATGATCCCTGGCGTCAACCTCGCCCGCTCCGACGACTTAACCGGCTTTGTAGAGGCGAATAACGTTTTCATATTCCTTCCGGCAAAGGCATCCATGCCACCCAGCGATCGATCCGGCGGCATGGATGCCCGGAAGAAATTTTTCCCGGCGAGGTCAGGCGTCCAATAAAAAAAGCCGAGGCGGAATAAACAGAAATTGCTGTTCTTATTCCAAGAGAGGATGACCATGAAGAAATGTAAAGAAGTCATGACGAATAACCCGGTCAGCTGCCTGCCAGATGACTCTGTAGCAAAAGTGGCTCAATTGATGCGCCGCGATAATATCGGTTCGGTACTGGTGATCGAGAATGAACAGACTCAAATGCTGGTTGGTATCGTGACCGACCGCGACCTGGCCTTGAAGGTTTTGTCTGAAGGGCGCGAGGCCAAGTCCACCAAAGTGGAGGCGGTCATGACGCGCAATGTAGTGAGTTGCCACCCTGAAGATGATCTGCAAAAAGCATTGGATGCGATGTCCAAGCATCAATTGCGGCGCATGCCAGTTGTGGACAACGACAACAAGATCCTGGGGATCATTGCCCAGGCAGATATAGCGACGCGCCTTAATCAGCCGGAAAAGACCGCTGAAATGGTAAAGGATATTTCTCAGGCCAAAAAGTAATAAAAGAACTTGTTTTTTTTGATAAAGGAATGATTGATAAAGAAAGGAAATAAGAAATGACTGACAAACTGATGAGCAAATCCAAGTTCGTGGCCACCCTGGCTGAGAAAAGCGGCCTCACCCAGAAGCAAGCCAACTTAGCGCTCGATACGATCAAGGTGATCGTTGCCCAGCAACTCGGCAAGCAGGGACCCGGTCAAGTTCTTATCCCCGGTCTACTTAAACTGATTGTTTTAGACAAACCCGCCACCCCCCAGCACGAAGGCGTCAATCCCTTCACCAAGAAACCGATGACTTACCCGGCGAAAGCGGCCCATAAGGTGATAAGGGCGAGACCTCTCAAAGCACTAAAAGATGCCGTATAAGCTTCTGCCAGCCAATCTGACGGTCTCCCACGTGCCACTGGCAACCCTCATATCTTGTTTGAATGGAAAATCAACATGAATGCTAGGTGCCATGATCTACGCATAGTTGCAATTTGGGCGCTGGTATTGGCGTTGCCGGCCCTGGCCGCCTGCGGGACGGCGCCGGCGACTTCCCCCCCAGCCAATGTAGTGATTGTTTTAGGTACTCCCGTGGTAGTAATAAATGACCGGCAAAACCAGGCCGCAGCCACCGCGGAAATTGAGCGCGCCAACGCCCAGGCCACCTTGAATTCTGCCAATGCGACCTTGAGCGCGGCCCAGATCCAACAGCAAAACAGTGAAGATGTCATTGCGGCCCAGATAGCGGCTGAAGCCGCAATCGTGCGCGCCAACGCGCAGGCAACCCTGGTCGCTGCCAGTTCAACACAGAACGCCGCCCAGACGCAGGATGCCTACCAGCAGACCCAGGTGCAGGAACAACAAAATAGAGACGCGATTGCCGCCAATACTCAGACGGCCGTTGCCAACTTGATCGCTACACAGACCCAATCCGCTCTTGCGACCTCGCAATGGTACGAAGGCCAGACGCGCCAGCTGCAGGAACAAGGCCGGAGTTCGATTGCATTCCTGTGGATATGGTGCCTTCCACTCTTCATTTTGCTATTGGCAGGTTTGGCCCTGTGGGGATTCTGGCGCTGGCTAAAGATCCGGCAAGCCAATCAACATATTCTCGAAAATCCCGTTGAAATCATAGATCATCGACAGGATGATTCGTCGCGGTATCTTGAAGGCGAAGTCAACGATAGACGCTATAGGCTCACAAAGCCGGTTGACCAGGCGCGCCGCTGGCTTGATGATGTCAAGCGCAAGATGCGCAGCAGCGATAGAAAGAATGAAGATGATGATACCGACAATTGATCCACGTCAGTTCGGTCAAAAAGTCCGGCGGGTCAGGTCTCAGGCAGCGGCAGTCCTGACAAAATGGGGATTGCTGCCACGATTTAAACGCTGGCGGCTGACCCAAGATCCAGACACCGGAATGATTGTACTGTTTGGCATACTTAATAACCGATATATTGCCACGCATACCTCCATCCCCTTCAGTGATTACTTCGATCCGCGCTTGTTGCATGATCTTGCAAATGAACTGCAAGTGCAGGTGGTTTCCTGCAACAGCGACGGCCTGCGCTATGCCTTCATCCTGGAGAGCGGCTCGCTTGACCGCTTGCCGACCCACATAGACTACCCCTACCTGGAAGGCGGCAAGCGTTCAGTCCGCGTCGTTTACAGCGACCAACGGTTACCGGGATTGACTAACCAACAAACCATGCCAGTCCCGCCCGCTAATGTCGATGTGGTTAGCGATCAGACGATGATCCGCCGAGGCGTGGAAGCTTTCTTGAAAGTTCTTGACGATATTGATTTGAAGGACGTTGCCGCTTCGAAACTCTCTGCTGAAGGTCCGCCGGAAGTTATTACGATAGGGGAGGAGGAATTCAAAAAACAAGTAGCAGAGCATAAGGTCATTTGGCAGGAGAGCCATCCGAGCTAGACGATGTGGCGATTGTTTTGCCAATTTGCTCATTTATTTACGGGTAAAGGAAAAGAGAATGCTCATTTTCATGATTGCATCAAAGCACCCATTCGCTTTTCCCCGAATGATTTAAAAGAGGATGTCAAGTATGGCTT
Source organism: uncultured Chloroflexia bacterium (assembly GCA_963831885.1). Taxonomy (GTDB): domain Bacteria; phylum Chloroflexota; class Anaerolineae; order Anaerolineales; family Villigracilaceae; genus UBA877. The sequence goes on from CAWHSJ010000014.1 coordinate 48,186, forward strand.
TCCTGCCACCTTCGAAACCGTACGACTGGACATTCCGGCGAGTTGTCTGGGCGACTCTCGTCATCGTGTTGGTCGCCCTTAGCGTTTGGGTTCTCTACCGTTTTAATCAAGTCATTTTCCTGTTTTTTATCGCCATCGTCATGGGCACGGTGACCCGGCCAGCTGTAGCCTGGTTGCACCGGCGCAAACTTTCCTCCACGGTGGCAGCCATTCTCGTCTATTTGCTGCTTCTCGCATTCGTCATCGGGTTTGTATTATTGGTATTTCCATTGATCGCCGACCAAAGTGGAAAGATTACCGCCGCATTGCCAGGTTACTACCAAAGCTTCCGTGAATGGCTGGTGAATTATCCCAATCAATTAATCGTACGTTTAGGTGAGTTCCTTCCAACGACACTCTCTATCTCGCAGCCTGTGCAGCAAACCGGACCACAGATGCTGGCCTCTGCAGGACAGGTGTTAGGTTACGTTTCTACTGCTGCAAACACCATCTTTACAGTTACGGCCGTTCTTCTATTGGCTTTTTACTGGACACTCTTCGGAACGCGTACCATCCAGTCATTGCTGCTGTTGGTCCCAAATGACCGACGCGAAAGTATAAGCGATCTGATTTCGGTCATGGAAACTAAACTCAGCTCCTATCTTGCCGGACAAGCTGTTCTCTGCCTGGTTATCGGCGCCATGGCGCTGGTTGCTTATTTACTCATTGGCCTGCCTAATGCCTTGGTGCTTGCGCTCGTGGCAGGCCTGATGGAGGCGGTGCCGATGGTCGGGCCGATACTTGGCGCTGTTCCTGCGGCGGTTATTGCTTTATCCATCGCACCTTCCAAGTTGATCTGGGTGATCCTAGCAACGGTTGTGATCCAGCAACTGGAAAACAGCCTGCTGGTTCCGCGCGTCCATCGGAAATCGGTGGGAGTGAATCCATTTGTCTCCCTACTGGCAATTTTTGCCTTTAGCTCTTTGTTCGGCATTACTGGCGCTCTTATGGCCATTCCCATGGCTGTCATCATTCAGCTTTTGCTCGATCGCTTCGTCTTTCATTCAGCCGCGCTGGAGCCGGAGGTCTCAACCGGTCGCGATCATGCCAGCCGCCTGCGTTACGAAGCGCAAGAATTAGCCCAGGGAATGCGCACACAGGCGCGGCTCAGTAAAGTGGGCTCCGATCGGTGGATCAAGCAAACCGATCAGGTGATGGATGAGATCGAGGCGATTACCACCGACCTGGATTCCCTCCTGGCCCAGGTCATTAGCCCAGGTGAACCATGACAAAGCGACTGGTAATGTTTGCCACGGCAGTCATGATCACGTTACTCGCCCTGCTGGTGTTATGGCAGTTCCATATTGTTGTCGTTTACTTGTTGATTTCGCTGACGCTTGCCGCCACTGTGCGTCCATTGGTTCAACCCCTGGTCAGGCGAGGTTTTGTGGTACGTGCAGCTTGGATTCTATTGTACCTGGCAGCCCTGGGCGGTTTCGGTTTCTTACTTTTCCTGACCGGGAAGATTGTAATGAATGAGATTCAGCAGTTGTCCCATTCTGTGTCGGTGCAGGATAAGTGGATACTGCCGCTATGGTTGGAGGGCAGCTCATTCCAACAGACGCTGGTTGCGCAACTGCCGACACCGGGTAAGCTCTTCGAAGCATTTACCGGCGATCAGGGGCAACTTGTCCTGCCGGCCCTGCTCGGCATTACAAAGGGATTTTCCGGTATGGTAAGTGGCTTACTTATCATTGTGTTCTTGAGTCTATATTGGATCATCAACCAAGTCCATTTTGAACGGCTTTGGCTCTCTCTGCTCCCATCTGGACAGCGCAAACGAGCCCGGGGTATATGGCGCACGATCGAGCCTGACCTCGGCGCTTACATACGCTGCCAAATTATAAACAGCCTCCTGGCCGGGTTATTATTAGGCCTGGGCTACTGGGCGTTTGGGTCACCTTACCCGGTGTTGCTGGCACTGGCTGGCGCGCTGGCATGCCTGATCCCTGTGATCGGGATGGCTCTGGCGATGATTCCACCACTCCTTGTGGGGTTGCTGACGAGCTGGCAGCTTAGCCTATTTACAGTACTTTTTACTCTCATTATCCTGGTTGCTTTGGGATTATGGGTCAAACCACGCATTTTTAACCGCAAATGGGATAATCCCATCCTGACCCTGATGATACTTATCATCCTGGCAAAGGCTTTTGGCCTGCTCGGTATCATTATTGCGCCACCCATCTCAGCCATTTGCCAAATCCTTTGGAGTCTGCTGGTCAGCCATCGCCTTGCTTCAGGGGCTGCAGCTCAAGTCTCAGATCTGAAAGAGCGGCAGGAACGCGTTTGGGACACCATCAAGGCAATGAATGAACCGCCTCTTCCCCTGGTAACCAGCAGCATGGAGCAGCTGGCTTCCCTGATTGAGAAAGCAGAACCCGTTCTGCAAGCAGCGCTACCAGACGCCGGACTTATGGCTGAACCTTTCAGGCCTCCCCTTTCCCTCAAGCCCATCAGGGCTGAAGAAAGGCCGCTTGATTCTACAAAATCCCGAAGAAACTGACAATGACTGCAACCGTGTTGTTCAGAAAAACGGCACAGCTTTGGGAAAAGTGTATCCAAGGCGCGCACTGGCTTGACCAGCATACACACGGGTGGCTAGGCATATTGAAAGGCGCAGCCTGGGAAGCCTTAAAACCAGACTCAGCGGTTACAGCCGCGGCGATTGCCTACTTTGCCCTCTTCTCCTTATTTCCCATCACCCTCCTGAGTATTTCCATAGCCAGCCTCATCCTTGGACCATTGGTGGACCAGCAAATCATTGTACAAAAGATGGAGTTTATTGCGCCAGCCCTGGGCCAGCTGGTGGGCCGGAATATTGACGAAATCCTCCGGACGCGCGGGCCAGTTACCATCATCGCTCTGGTTGGTCTGATCTGGTCTGCCACTACCATTTTTTACACTCTTACCCAGACCCTGAAGACAATATGGGGCAATAAACGCAGGCGCCCCGTATGGAAGCAGCGCGGCCTGGCAATACTATTTATCCTTATCTTCGTCGGCCCGGTCCTCTTCCTGGCTTCGTTTGCCGGCAGCGCGATTGCCAACTTCGGGACCTGGTTGCCCGACCAAATCAAACCAATCGGAGGCGCGATCAGTTTTGTCGTATCCATTTTGTTTGACGTTGCCCTATTCATGGGACTTTATATCATGCTCCCCCATGGAACTTCCACCTGGCGAGAGATCTTACCCGGAGCGCTTGGGGCCGGCCTGCTCTGGGAACTTGCCAAGAAAGCCTTTTTGGTCTTTGTTTCCACCTATATCAGCTTCTCAAACCTGGTCTATGGTTCAGTGGCAGCCGTGATCGCCTTCCTGGCCTGGGCCTATCTGAGCGGTGAAATTCTTCTATTTGGCGCTTACTTGAGTGTCTCTTATTTCAGGCATAAACAACAGCAACATGAGCCGACCGCCCAAAAGCAGTAGCTTGATGATTACACGTTTCTGGCGAAATTGAAAAAAGAAGCCAAACCATTTTGGGCCAAAGGATAGAACCATATGGACGAAATCGATGACAAGAAACCCCACGCCACGAAAAAACATCACTTACGAGCCAAGTTGATCTTCAATCCCAGTGCAGGGGCAGCCAGGGCAAAGCCCATAGAAATAGTGGATGTGATCCATGAGATGCAGGCCTGGAAGCTGGTCCCGGAAGCCTACCTGGTCGAACCGGGTTGCGACCTGCCCGGAGTTGTCCAGGCTGCCCTCCTGGAGGGGTTCCGTATGTTCGTGGTCTGCGGTGGCGATGGCACCATTTCTTCCGTGGCCAGGTCCCTGGCAGGTACACACGCCACATTGGGGATCATCCCCATTGGCACACAGAATAATACCGCCCTTAGCCTGAACATCCCAAATGATATCCCGGCTGCCATTGCCATCTTGCGAACAGGCCGGCGGATTAAAGTGGACATGGGTATGGCTACCTGTGGCAAAGTCAGCACACCTTTCCTGGAAGCCTGCTCTGTGGGGCTGGCTTCGGCCCTCTTCCCATCCGTCGATGATATCCAGCATGGCAATCTGGCGCAAATCGGCAATTTCCTGGCAACCCTGGCCTCTACCCCGCCATCCAAGATACATCTATTACTGGATAACAAAAAAGAGATTCATGATGTGGGCCATGTGGTGCTGGTCTCCAATATGCCCTATATCGGTTTTCATTATCAGCTTGGGTCGCTAGATTCTTTCAAGGATGGCTTGTTGGATGTGCTGTTCTTTGCCGAATTGAACAAATTGGAGCTATTGGGCTATGTTCTTCAAGGGGTGGGGGAAGGCAAGCCGGAAGACCCGCGCATTCAGCACTTTCACGTGCGCAAGGTGGAAATTAATACAGATCCATCCATGCCTGTCCTGACAGATGGAAACACCTTGGGAGAAGGGCTGGTGCGTATCGAAGCGCGGCGGCACGTCCTGGCGGTGATGGCCGGGCCGGAAGCGCCAGAAGTGCAGCCAGAATCTGGCAAGATCACTAAAGGGTAAACAGATGTTGCGACACTCGCGAATAGTTGAAACATATGCTTTTTGGGACCGCCAATGGGAAACAGGACTCCCTTGCCAATTGCAGCAAGTTCAAAGGGAAGTGGAACTCAAATGATACTAAGAAAAGTATTCGGTATTCTTTTGGTCATTACTGCGGCTGCCGGAATTATTTTCAGCCTCATTGGCCTGATCGAAATATGGCGCTACCGGCCAGTGGTGACCAAAACAGTAATTGATAACCTGGCATTGGTGGATCAGACTCTCACCACCACTCAGAACGTTCTTACCCTAGTCGGTAAGGTGGTGCAGACCACAACAACTGAGGTTGTTTCTCTACAGGAAACCACCAACACGCTTGCTCAAGCCATTCAAGACACCAATCCAATGCTTGACTCCCTGATCAGCTTGACCAGCAAAGATCTCCCGGCTGCCGTCAGTGCTACTCAAACCTCCTTGGCCTCGGCTCAAAGCAGCGCCCTTCTCATCGACAACGTTCTTACGGCTCTGACCAGTATTCCTTTTTTACCGGTGGCTGCGTACAAACCAGAAGTTCCTTTGCACACTGCCCTGGCTCAGGTTTCAACCAGTTTGAATACGCTGAAACCATCTCTGGCTACCATCAACACCAGTTTGGTCGATGGGAAGACTAACCTGGGGGTCGTTGAGTCCGAGCTAACCAATATCTCTGAAACTACTCAAGGGATCAGCAGCACACTCGGTAATGCGCAGACAGTTATCGACCAATATCAAGTGGTCACCACACAGTTAAAGATGAATGTGGAAGCCGTGCAAACCGCTGCCCAAACCAGGATATTGGCGATCACCTGGATCTTGAGCTTGGTGCTTGGTTGGCTTTTGATTGCCCAACTGGGGTTGGGCATACAAGGACTCGATTTGGCGCGGAGTCGCCCCGAAGTCAAGAAATCTTGGATTTCCATCCATTCTCGCAACCTCAGAAGTAGAAGGACTACGGCGAATAAGCCCTCCACAACGGCGATCCATTCGAAGTACAAGGAGAACGATTATGAAAGGCAATGATAAAGTAAATGCAGTGGAGGAGGAGGGAATAATACCGGTTTCCCCATCTGAGACCGGTCAACTGCAACCGGATCAAGTCACAAACTCTGTCATCAGCGCCAGACACTTGACGAAAAAATTCGGCAATGAGGTCGCGGTACGGGATATCTCTTTTGATGTACCCCGGGCTTCCATCTTTGGTTTTATTGGGCCGAGTGGGGCGGGAAAAACTACCACAGTCCGTTTATTGACAGGCGTCTACACCCCTACTGAAGGGGAAGTGATGGTGATGGAACGTAATCCGGCCAAGTTCACCCACAATGAGCGGACTCTCCTTGGCTATATGCCACAGCTGTTCGTACTCTACCCCAACTTGACCGTATGGGAAAACCTTAACTTTGCTGCTTCGCTGTACGGTATGAGCTTATTCCGGGGAAAACGCCTGAAGAATGCGTTGCGATTTGTAGAGTTATTTGAGCACCGCAGGAAGTTGGCCCGAAATATTTCGGGGGGCATGCAGCGGCGCCTCAGTCTGGCGGCCACATTGGTCCACGATCCGCAACTGATCTTCCTGGATGAGCCGACCGCTGGGATCGATCCTGTGCTGAGGCGCAAGTTTTGGGATCATTTCAGGGAGCTTAAAAACCAGGGACGCACAATATTTATCACAACCCAATATGTGAGCGAGGCAGAAAACTGCGACCTGGTAGGTGTACAAAACAATGGGAAGTTGCTTCTGGTGGATACCCCCAAAGGGATAAGACATCATGCCTACGGTGGCGATATAGTCGATTTTCACACCACAGAGCCATTCAATTTCCAGGCCGAGGCGCTCCTGCGCTCGCTGCCCTTCGTAAAGTCCAAAACCGTCCGCACGGGTGACAACAGCATGCGTATCATCGTAGACCAGGCCAGCACCGCCACTCCCGAACTGATGGGATGGGCGCACCAGCAAAATATCAATGTGAAGGCTGTAGAGGAGTATATGCCACCCTTTGAAGATGTCTTTGTAGAGTTGGTGCGTCCGGAGGTGAGCCTTGGGTAACTTTTTCCGAAGCATCATCCGGGCTTCATCCTTCTTTCGAAAGGAAATTTTTGAGATTTTACGCCAGCCCCGGCTGGTCGCCACCCTGGTGCTGGGGCCGTTCTTAATCCTTTTCATCTTTGGAATTGGCTTCCACGACCAGCCGCGTAACGTGCGTACATTGTTCGTAGTGTTGCCGAACAGCGCCATCGCCGCCCAGGATATCCAAAAGTATGGGCAAGCTATGAGTTCATTGTTCACCTTCGCCGGAGTCACTAGCAACCTGAACGAAGCCATCGACCGGTTACACCAGGGACAAGTCGACCTGGTCATTGTAGAGCCTGTGGATGCCATTAGCACCATCAAAAACAACCAGCAAGCCGTTTTCACCTTGCTTCACCATGAGATCGATCCCGTCCAGGTGAGCTATATCGACTATCTGGGGTGGCTTTACGTGGGCGGAGTCAACCAGCAGGTGCTGCTCGCATTTGCCAAGCAGGCTCAGAAGGACGTCGTCTCCTTGCACGCCAGCCTGCAGGAAGCCCATCAGAACGTATCTGCCATGCGCCAGGCCGTGCAGAGCGGTGATCAAGCACTCGCACAACAAAACCAGCTGAAACTAGCCGGCAACGTGGATACCGTTTTCCTGGCGGCAGGCGCCAGCCTGGGCTTGCTGGACAGCCTACAACAGACGAATGCCACTAACGGAGGCAACACCGACCCCGTGCAGGCTGTACTTGCCGATCTGCGCCAGAACACCAGCCAGCTTGGCAATAGTACCGACACAAAGGATGAGCGGCTGGCGCTTCTGGACAAGAGCGATCAAGATATCACCGCCTTGGACAGCAAGCTGACGGAATTCCAGAGCATTAAACCCTCCATCATCGTCAGCCCTTTCCGCAGTGCGACGAAAAACGAAGCGGAAGTTCAGCCTACTCTTTTGGATTTCTTCGTTCCTGCCGTACTGGCACTCTTGCTCCAACACGTGGCGGTCACGTTCGCCGCCTTATCCATCGTTCGTGAACGCAACGTGGGCACCATGGAGCTTTTCACCGTTTCACCTCTAACGGCAGCGGAAGCCTTATTCGGTAAATACATCAGCTACATGCTGTTCGGGGGCGTGATCGCGGCCATCCTTTCCGCTCTGTTGGTATTTATCCTGCACGTGCCCATGCTGGGAAACTGGTGGTATTTCGCCCTGGTCATTGCTGCCGTACTGTTTACCTCCTTGGGTATCGGCTTTACCATTTCAATCGTTTCGCAGACCGACAGCCAAGCCGTGCAATACAGCATGATCATCTTGCTGGCCAGCGTCTTTTTCAGCGGATTCATCCTGGGCCTGGAAAAGCTTTGGCAGCCAGTGAAAGTCATCTCCTGGATGCTGCCTACTACCTATGGCACTGTCCTGTTGCGGAATATCGCCTTGCGTGGGGTCGATCCGAATTGGTGGTTGCTGGGCGGCCTGATTGCCATCGGTTTGGCCCTGATGCTCATATCCTGGCGGTTGATGCGGCGTCTGATTGCAACATCATTATGATTCTATGTAGCAAGAAAAGGAGTAACAGGCATTGAACATCCTGGTTGCATTTGTCGGCGCGGTAATTTTCATCATCCTGTTATGCCTTGTAAGTGGAAGAAGGGCTTAATGTCATTGCCAGACCTCTTCGTTACAACAACCTTCCCGGCTAAAAAATCGGAAGGCCTGTGAAAGAGACTTGCCTTGGCACTATATTCGATTGTTTTCGGAAGGAGCCTGAATGAAAGAGATACCGTTAAAGATACTACTTGTCTACCCGGAGTTTCCCGACACCTTTTGGAGTTTCAAACATGCACTGAAGTTCGTCCAAAAGAAAGCGGGCGCACCTCCCCTGGGTTTGCTGACTGTAGCGGCCATGTTGCCTTTCGAGTGGGAAAAACGGCTGGTTGACCTCAACGTGACCGCCCTGACCGAAGAAGATCTGAAATGGGCCGATTATGTTTTCATCAGTGCCATGATCGTGCAGCGGGAATCGGCGCACGCTGTTATCGAACGCTGTAAGAAGAACGGCGTGAAGGTGGTGGCAGGCGGGCCGCTCTTTACCATGGAACATGAGCAGTTCCCGGATGTGGATTATTTTGTCTGAACGAGGCAGAGGCGACTCTCGCACCGTTCCTGCGCGACCTGGAACAGGGTCAGGCTCAACGTGTCTATAGCTCGACAGAATACCCCGATATCCATCAAACCCCGGTGCCACTTTGGCAGCTGGCAAATCTCAAATATTACGATACTGTCAGTATTCAATTCTCGCGCGGCTGTCCCTTCAATTGTGACTTTTGCAATGTGACCGCGTTGTTGGGACATCGCCCGCGCACCAAGACCGCCGCGCAGATCATCGCCGAGTTGGACAGTCTCTACGCGCTGGGCTGGCGCAAGAGCATCTTCTTCGTGGACGACAACTTTATCGGCAACAAGAAGCATATCAAGTCCGAAGTGCTGCCAGCTTTAATCGAATGGCGCAAGGGCAAAACCGGTATGCCGTTCAGCACAGAAGTTTCCATAAACCTGGCCGATGATCCAGTACTGCTCAGGCTTATGGTACAAGCCGGGTTCGACACGGTATTTGTCGGCATCGAGACGCCCAATGAGGACAAGCCTGGCTGAATGCAGTAAGAACCAGAACAAAGGCCGCGATCTGGTGGAGAGCGTCAAGCAACTCCAGCGTGCAGGTCTCCAGGTACAGGGCGGTTTCATCGTCGGGTTCGACAATGATCCGCCCTCAATCTTCCAGCAGCAGATCGATTTCATTCAGAAGAGCGGCATTGTGACGGCAATGGTCGGGTTGCTGCAAGCCCCTCTTGGGACGCGCCTGTACGAGCGCATGCAAAAAGAAGGCCGCCTGGTAAATGAATTTTCAGGCGATAACGTGAATGGCTCGACCAACATCATTCCCAGGATGGGTTTGGAACCGCTGCGGGAGGGATATCGCCAAATCCTAAGCCATATCTACGCGCCCAAAATTTTATTACGAGCGGATTTTGACATTTCTTCGCGAGTACCAGCCGCCCAAGATCAGGGTCCACCTGGAGCCGCAATATATCCTGGCCCTGTGGCGGTCAATTTACCAACTGGGCATCCGCGGCGTCGAACGCGTCCAATACTGGCGGCTCTTTTTCTGGACTCTGTTCCGGCGTCCACGCCTGTTCTCACTGGCAATCACTCTGGCCATCCTGGGCTTCCATTTTCGCCAGGTGGTCGAGCTGCATGTTAGCTGATGTTACTTTCGAAAAAACACCGAGGGATGTATATGAAAAAACAAGCTGGTTTATGGATAGATCATCGCAAGGCTGTGATCGTGATCGTTTCAGAGGCAGGAGAAGAGATCAAGGAAATCACCTCAAATATGGAGAAACATGTCCGCTTTAGTGATGGGAATTCCTCCGAAGATGGTTCCTCGGAAGACGTACGCGACCGGAAATTCGGGAGCCATCTCAACAGCTTCTATGATGGTGTCATCGCCTGGATCCGGGATGTGGAAACGATCCAGATATTTGGCCCCGGGGAAGCCAAGGGCGAACTGGTAAAACGTCTTGAAGACAAAGGCTTCAAAGGACATATAGTCGCCATCGAAACTATGGATAAGATGACCGATCGCCAAATTGCGGCAAAAGTTCGAGAGCGTTTTCCAGGTTAGAACATGCCACAAATTATTGGAAGATAACCTGCTGCTGAATTGCAATTCAGCAGCAGGAATGGTATCGCCATATAAAGAAGAATTTGCCTGTAAAGCTTCAATCGGCGCCTTGGAAGATCCTCAAGGACAGGCAAGGGGGACTCTTTTGTAAACATAAAGGCCGCCTCTTCAGGCGGTCTATTTTTGGATGCCCCCGTGGAGATTCGAATACCATCCCCCCAAGGGGGACTTGTTTTTAATAACGAAAGACCACCATTTCAGGCGGTCTTATGTTCATGCCCCCGTGGAGATTCGAACTCCAGTTTTAGCCTTGAAAGGGCCACGTCCTGGTCCACTAGACGATGGGGGCTTCTTCCGAGCGGACGGATTTTACCATCCCCCCTATTCCTGGTCAAGCAATTTGCCGGTGTCTTTCTTCTCCGGGGTCATGGTCAGCAAATCCACATATTTTCGATTGAACAGGATGGCCGGGCTTTCGATACGGAACTGGGGGATCAGGATGGCCGTAATTTTGGCGTTGTAAAGGGGGACGAAGTCACGCGTGCCTTCGACCATGATGGTGGCGAAGTCGAACCGGCCGGCCCATTCAAGCGTCCCTTCTATTTCATAGACCTGGCTGGTGACACGGATGAAATAATTGGCCAGGTTCTTGTAGCCTCCACGGGCCAGCGCCTGGGGTCCCACATCCTCCCGGCGGGTGAGGCAGACGGCAAAGACATTATTTTTTACCACGTCGACCATGTCATATTCCGCCACCAGCTTGGTCGCCATATGGATGCGGGCAAGCTTGGCTTCCATCACTTCCATGAAAGACGTGGTCCTATCATTCATCATCCCCACTACGCCCGTATTGGGCATCAGCATCTTGCCGACCACGCGGTAACTTAGTGTGAGAAAATCCGCTGCCAGCAGCCGGTGAGTAACGTTGGATTCGGGCATTTCTGCTGCACTCCTGTTGGGATTTTTGTTCCGGGAAGTGGCCTGTCCCGGTCCACTCTAACCTGCGGGATGATTTGTTCTGCTCTTGATCGCCTGTCCTTGAATTCTAATCGGGGAAGGGGCGCGTCCCGTTCCGTTTTTTCAACATGGGGCGCGGCCGCCGTTTGGATGCGGAGACTTTTCCTGTTTCAGGATTTAAGATGGTCACCAGCCACGAGATGGCGCGCGGGTCGTACTCACGCCGCCCGCATAAGTCACATACCCAGGCCGGGAAATTGGGTACGGTGACGAGTTCTTCGTCAAGCCAGGTAAAGTAAGTAATATGGGTCAAATGCATCATGCCGGCCTGGCATTCGGTACACTGGTAGGATTCTGGTTTTTTGTCAGTCATGATGACGCTCTCAGAGCTTCAATAGTTTTTTTCTCAATGATTGTAATCAGGCGCCTACGGCGCAGCCAGCACGGCTTGATCCGGTTTAAGGATCATCCAATCTTTGAACGGCCAATAGACCAGCAAGGCCTTACCGAGGATATTTTGCACGGGCAGGAAGCCCCAGGCATGCGAGTCGGACGAATTGTTACGGTTATCGCCCAGGACGAAGAGGTTATCAGCCGGGACGGTCCATTCTCCCGGGTAATTGGGGGGAGCGGCAATATAGGGTTCCCGTAATGCAACACCATTAATGTAGACCGCACCCTGGTCGATCCTGACCTGGTCGCCCGGCAGGCCGACGATACGCTTGATGTAATCTTCATAATTATCGCTGATGTTGGGCAGACCCAGCAACTGGCGGAAAAAGCCCTGCGGCGGATACATGGGCGGGCGGAAGACAATTATATCGCCGCGCTGGTAATGGCCGAACTTATAGGCCAGCCGGTTGATCAGCACAAATTCACCATCATTCAAAGTCGGGCGCATCGAAATTCCGTCCACGCGCACGCGGGCCGAGATGATATTGATCACCAGGAAAAGGAGAACCGCCAATCCGAGCGTCTCCAGCACTTCCCGCAGGAAATGAACCCAACTCATGGAGGTGGGCTGCGTATTTGAGACGGGCTCGGGATTGGTCTCCGGTAAAAAGTCAGTCAAATGGGCCTCCACGCAAGATTATACCATCGGCATAACCCGCCCCCAGGCAAAATAAGTCGGCACAGCCAGGAGGCGTTCCTGCCTTTCCCAGGCCTGCTCATCCAACTCTTTCAAGCGTAGAAGCTCCTCTTGCGGGACCGATCCCGCCAGATCGGATTCCAGGACGGCCCATTCCAGTTGACGTTCCCACGGCGTGGGCGGGGTTTTACCGGGTCTCGCCCAGACGGCCCGTTTCAACGATGGGAATGCCCGCCTGATGGAACAACTCCGCCAGCCGCCCTCCCAGCCCCGGGTCTGCGCCCTGCCGGCGCAGGGATTCCGTCTGCCAGCGACCCAATTGGGCCAGGGTATCGGGTTTATCCACCCGGCCGGTGTAATCCGGCTCGGCCAGGGCCAGCACGGACCCGCCCGGGCGGGTGAGGCGGGCCATTTCGCGCAGCGCCTGCAATGGATCGGAGACCCATAAAAGAAGAAAATGACAAAAAGTAACCTCGAAGACTCCTGCAGGATAAGGCAACTTCAGGGCATCCCCGCAGACCAGGGCTGCCTGCGGAGCATGCCGGGATGCCTCGGCCAGGCGGGCCGGGTCCAGGTCCAGCCCGTGGAGGGCGCCGCCTGTTTCCAGGCCGGCCAGAATAGCCCCCGTCCCACAACCCACTTCGAGCACCCGCTGCGCCTGGCGCAGGCCGGCACGTTCGAACAGATAGGCGCGCAGGTCACGCGTCCAGGCTGCCTGCTGCAAGAAACGGCTGTGCCAGTTCATTTCCCCAACCTTGCCTTCAGCCGGGCTCGAACGGCCGATCCCGGCAGGTTTTGACGGTGAGGCCTCTTTCCAATCCAGGATGAAGAGTATCTGCGCGTCCATCTCGGGAGAGCGGGAAAAGTAGCGGCTTTGCTCAGAGGTGCGGTAGAGTTCGTTCAGGCGGGCGAGAGCGGCTTCCCCGGTGAGCCCGTGACGGGCAAGCCAGCAGCCCACGACCGTGCCGGTGCGCCCGATCCCGCCCAGGCAGTGCAGGTAGATTTTTCTTCCACCGGCCAGGGCGGCATCAATGGCATCCAGCAGGCCGGTCATTTCGTCCGGCGCAGGCAGACCCCGATCCTGGATGGGCTGGCGCTGGTAATCCACCGCGGCGCCATAACGAGCGGCTTCTTCATTCAAAATGGGCAGGTAGGGCATCACTTCGCCCGGCCGGGTCAGGTCAAAGAAAGTATTCACGCCTGCCTCGATCAGCCCATCCAGGCGCTGGCGCGTGGAGGAATCGTCGCCCGGCCTGGAAACCGGATAACCGCCGGCCAGGAATTGGCCAGGAACGACCCAATAGGAATCCGGGAAGGGTTTATCGGTCATGGAAGCCGCAAATAGATCTTCAATACGCCGGCCGACTTCTGGTTGGTGAGCACGATCCTGTTTTCTCCCGCAGGCAGCCGGTGTTGCGTCTGGCTGGTGCTTAAGTCGGTGGAAAACTCCTCGCCGTGCATGAGCGGGATGGGATCACCCTGCGAGGGAAGCAACTTGATGTCAATAAAGCGGGTGTTCAGTTTCTCCACCCGCAGGATAACGGATACATCGCCTGTTTCAGCCAGAGTGAAAGAAGCCACCGTTTCGTCCTTATAATCACCTGCAGAAAGGGATATGGCCGCGGCCAGGGTGTAATCAGCGGGCGGTGCAGCCGGGTCGTGGATGCCGAGAACGTTCAGCAACAGGGCGGTCCCCCCGATGATGGCGGCCAACACGATCCCGATACACCAGGATATTCTTCCAGGCCGGGAGGGGAGAAGATGCAGTGTCCAACTGCTTGAAAGCGGTCCTTAGATCCCCGATTCGAAGCGCAAAAACCACCCAGCCGGTCACGTAAACTGCCAGGGCCACAACTGCCACCGCAAGGGGCGGGAAGCCGCTATTCTCGATGAAATGGGTGACGTCATCGGCAGGGGGAGCGGAGTTCGATAAAAATAAAAATGGAAGGATGATCCAGGCCAGCAGGGTGTTCAGGAAACCCATGGCGGAGACGATCTTTGTCCACTGCAGGGTCAGGCCGATCCTCTTTGGCAGCAGCAGCATCACCAGGAACCAGACCAGCAATGGCAACGAGGCTCCGGCGACATTAATAGCCGCAGATTGGGGCAAGGTGAATTGGCCGTCAATGCCCACGTGAGCGCTGAGGTTGAAAAAATTTACATTGAAATCAGTGATCTTTCCACCGAAGGCCAGGCCGACCAGCGCATGCCCAGCTTCATGCAAGGTTGTATAAAGCAGCATCGTGGCCAGCAGGATGAGGAGCAGTATGGCAACCTGTTTCAACCGCGCTTGTGTGGTCAGGTTCATGGTTTCTCCACCTAGGTACAAAGATTTTCAAAGAGCTGCTCCCGCAGAAGTCTTCATCTCCGGGAAATCATGGAAGGACAATCCTTTCTGCAAGGAAATGTCATCCCTTGATGATCGTGGCGTCAACATAAAATACATGAATGATCCTGTATTAGCTTCTACCGGGCTGGTCAGCGCATCACTCGAAAAGAATTGGCCGGTATGCTGCCGGTAGAACTTATCCAATGGCCCCCATTATATCGGGATATCTTCAGGCTGCTGCGAGTACCGGCATCCCTTTTCAGGATTCCGGTTCAAGCAGCGCCTGGACGATCCCGGCTGCATCGCGGACCAGGCCCGGACAAATGGTCTTGAAAACCCCTTTTTCTACGGCTGCCTGATGTCCGGCGGGAGTGCTGATGTCAAAATCGATCAGCTTGACGACAAAGGATCGAGCCGTTCTTTTCTTCGAACCGGCGCATGAGCTCCTGGGACAACCGGTAGATTTCTTCCTTGCCGGCAGGTTTGTCGGCCCCATGTACCAGGCCAAGTGCCATTAACGCACCGGCCACCGCCCCGCAGAGTTCCCCGCGGCGGGCGACACCGCCTCCAAATGGGGAAGCCAATTTGAGGGCGGTCTTTTCATCCAATCCATATTGAGTCGCGAAGACGCTAAATACAGATTGGGAGCAATTGTAGTTTTGGCTGAAAATTGAAGCGGCAGCTTCGGCAATGTTTGCCATCAGACGTCCTCTCCGTAAACAAACAAATCACTGATCGACTCGCGCAAATAATTGCGGTGGATGGCTTCCCCGAAGACATGAGCGACAGAAAGAACTTTAAGCTTGGGGTGGCGTTTTTCAGGAGGGATATAGACCGTGTCCGTGGTCACAATTTCCGTGATCTGCGGGACGGCCACCAGCCTTTCGAGACCGCCGTGCACAAAAACCCCGTGCGTGCAGGCCACCCAGATCTCCTGGATACCCTGCTCGATGAGCACCTTGCTGATCCCGACGATGGAGCCGCCGGTGGCGATTTCATCATCATAGATCAGGGCCCGCCGGAATCCCTGGACCGGTTTGCCGACCAAGCCGCTTATCTCCACCTCGGTATCCGAGATGCGCTCCTTGTCACCGGCCGCGACCGGCATTCCCAGGCTCTTGGCAAAGCGGGCGGCAGATTTGGCATGGCCCATATCCGGAGCGACAACGACGGTACTCGCCAAATCGTGATCCTCGAAGTGGCGATTGAAGACCGGGCGGCTGGAGAGCGGGTCCGCCGGGATGCTGAAGAAGCCGTGTACCTGCGGGGAATGCAGCATCATCGTCATGATATGCGTAGCCCCGGCAGTCTGGATCAGGTCTGCGACCAGGCGGGCCGTGATGGAGATGCGCGGCGCATCCTTTTTATCCGAGCGGGCGAAGGAGTAGTACGGGATGATCGCGTGGATCTCCCTGGCAGAGGCGGAACGGGCGATGTCGAGCATCATCAGCAACTCGACCAGGTGATCATTCACAGGCGGCGTGAGCGATTGGACGATGTAAACGACCCGCGAGCGCACGCTGGCCCCCAATTGAATATAAAGGTTGTCGTTGCTGAAACGGCGGATATAGGTTTTCTCAAGCGGTATGCCAAGGTATGAAGCAATGCCTTCAGCCAGGTGCGGGTGGGAGCTACCGGCAAAAAAACGGACTTCATTCGGATCGAACGCAGTTTTATTTTTCACTACCAAACTCCTGGGATAAGACGGAATTGTACATGCCCGGCATAGTCTTTATAGCCTTCCAATTCGTTCTGGAGGGTGCGATCTTCCAGGACAGTACGGACGAAGATGTTGATGATCAAAATAATGGCGGGCAAGTATCCCCACAGCGAACCAAGCATCAGCGGGATGCTCAGGTACGAAACCAACAGGCTGGCGTAACCCGGATGGCGAACGTAGGCATAGGGACCGCCCGTCTGGACAAAGTGACCGCGGTCTTTCTGGATGCGAACGACGGTGGAGAAAAATTTATTGGAGGCCATGGCCCAGCCGAAAAGGGCATAGCTCAACGCCAGGATCACAAAGGCGACGATCTGGACCCACAGCCCGACCCTGCCCGGCCAGCCGAAGCGTTCATCCAGGCCGGCAATCACCAGGATGGCCGGGCCGAAAAAAGCAACAATCCCGCCGATGATCTTGTCCCAACCCTTCGAGCCTTCTTTGATCTGGGACCGCTCCTCAATCATCTCACGGCTTTCCTTGCGCGGAAAGAGGATCAAGCCGTTCATGGCGATAAACGCTACATACAGGATAAGATAAACCCAGCCTGTCCCCCATTTCATATTTCCGGCGGCGCCAAAAAGGAGGACGGCCTGAAATAGAACCAGGAAGCCAATCTGGACGAGACGTTTCCGGATTGCAGGAGTCATATCTACTCACGTCTTGAGAATAAGGACAGAAAATTACCTGTAGACTTTCTCCCACGGGTCCCGCAGGATATTGCCCAGGATCTTTTCCGCCTCGCCCTGTGTTGGGAGGACATCGCCATCCGGCTCCACGTACAGCCAGGCCTTGCCCGCCCCGGAGGGGACTGACTCTTCGATGGTCTCATGGGCCACCGGGTTCTCTGCAGAGTACGGCACAGGCAGGTCCCAGCGCAATGTCAGGCCGAGGTTACCAGCCTTGTCATGCAAAGGGCGCAATGCCTCGTGCAGGGAGGCTTCGGAAGCGCCCAGTGAAAGGCTCTTCACTCCCACTTTTGCCAGCCGTTCGAGAGTTTCACCTGCCTGCCCCACATTCTGAGGCGTGACCGTCAGGTGCACGGTGGTGTAGAGATCCTCCGGCAGGATGGTTTCGAGGGCCTTCCAGGAAGCCGGGTCGTCCGGTTGAAGAATAAAGAGCAGGTGATCCAGACCCGTCTGCAAGAGGGTATGCAGGTAATCTTTATCGGCCAGCTTCAAGCCATCCGAAAGCAGGCCGGTGACCTGGCCGGTTTTCTCGGCGTGGGCGATCAGGGCAGGCAGGTCCTCGCGCAGGGTCGGCTCGCCTCCGGTAAAAGTGATGTGAGGGATGCCGGCTGTCCAGGCCTTGTCCATAATGGTCTGCCATTCCAGGGTGGTCAATTCCCGGTCCACCCGCTTGGTAGGGGCATATTCGGCCTGGGTCCCGGCAGGGCAGCCGGTAGGTGATGGCACAGTCCAGCCGCAGAGGGGCCGTCAGATCTTGCGAATGGGGAGCCACCCGTTCAAAGTCAAGATAGGTGGTCGGGTCCAGGTCGGGAGTATGGATCATGGTCTGGACGCGGTCGCGAAAATCAACAAAGTCCTTCTGCGCTTCTGCCAGGCTGATATGGTAACGGTCCGAGACCCGTTTGGCAGTTTCTTCGGGGGAAGTGCCCTTCATCATGTGGAAGGCATATTCCGCGGCGGTGGCATTTAAATGCAACACGGTGGCGGCATTCACGATGAGGATGCCGGAACCGTCTTTCAGCAGGCGCAGGTGCAGGCGATAGGCGGGCTCATCCGGCCCGGATTGGAATGTGTGCGTTTCCGCCGGCAGTGGCTTGTGCGCCTGCGGTTTCTCAGCCAGCAGCAACCCAATGAGAAGTAGAATCAATGCCAGGGAGAGTTCTACCGGAAATGCGTACCTGGGAATGAGATGTGAAGTGAGCCCTGAGCGTATTAACGCGATTATGATCCAAACTCCTACCCCGCCTGCCCCCAGTAACAGGAATGCGCTTAAAATCCGCAACACCGTCCCTTTCAGTTTATACGGACCAATTCGCAGGCGCCCGAAAATGAGGCCAAGTACGCCCGCCACGACCATGGCGACCGTGAAAATGATCATTGCGTAAAAGCCGGCCGTCCTGAGCAATTGCATGAAAGGCGTTTCGTTCGACATAATTTCCTCCGATCAGTCGCGCACAAAATGGGCCATTTCAAACGGAATTTCCAGCGATAGTTCTATGAAACCGGCGTATCTGCCGCCGGCAAACCAGGGAGTTTGATAGATCAATTTTTTAACGCCGTTCTTCTCGATCGTGTAAATATTCGGCTCGTGTTCAATGAGCATGAGTTCCAATTGAGTGCGGGATGGCTCGGGATGGCAATCCAAAACATTTTTACCGATCAGGTCCCGGCCGCCGTCGGTCTCGAAGGTCACGGCGGCTTTGTCGTTCATGTCAATGATGATCCCTTGCGCGTCACAGACCGTAACCGCGCCGGGAAATTCCTTGACCCACAGATTATCCGAAGGTTTCATGAGATTGGAACCTCATACTGGATCAACAAGTTGTACAGCACGGATATGAACAAATTCAAATGCGCGTCCACTCTGCCGGGGAAGTTCGTATCCAGGTAGTCGAGCGTATCGTATTTTGTCCCGCGGATAACGCCGTGATCGCCAAAACGCGCATCCACCTGGGTCTGGCCTTTCTTGTTCCCCAGGGTCCAGTTGGTGGATTGGAAGAACGCATACGGGATGCCGGCATCCCGAAAGGCGGAGTAATCGGATACACCCTTGCCGGTTTTGGGATCGGTCAAATCGACCTGGCGAATGGTCTGCAGGTCCAGCCCGTTGCCTGAGGCCCACTCGACCGCCCAGTCGCGAATGATCGACTGCTGGCCTTCATCGCCATAAACGTAATTAATATCGCCGCCGATGAGGCTGTCGAGGCTGATCATGGCAATCATATTCTCGAACTCTTCCTGGCTCATCTGGTTCAGGTAAGCGTAGCAACCCTGGAGACCGGTATCTTCCGCTCCGAAGGCAATAAAACGAATGGTATAGGGGGTGGTCTGGGACGACAGGAGCCGGGCCACTTCCAACACGACCGCCATACCCGAGGCCTCATCTGCCCCCGGTCCCGCGGCGGTGGAATCGTAATGCGCGCCGACAATGATCTCCCGCGCAGAAGTCCCCTTCTTGACAGCCATTACGTTGGCCGAGTTAATCGGCTGGCCGTCCACTTCAGCCGTAAATGTCTGCGTTTCAGGCGAATAACCGATCGCCCGGAAAACATCGGATATGTACTGGGCGGCCTGGGTTTCCCCGGTTGAACCGGCCACCCTTGGCCCAATATTCGAAAAGTCCCGGATGAGGGCCCGCGCAACTTCCCCATATTTGGGTCCGGGTGTGCCAAGGGGAACCAGTGTGGCCACTGCGGAAGTCGCCACCTGCGGGGCAGCCTTGGGGGTAAGGCTACAACTGCTCAAGAACAGCGCAAACAACAGGAAAAAGGGGAGGATACGTTTCATCAAATTAAACCTCGATTGAATTTTTGGATTCAAACTGCAATGGACAGCCGCCGCCGCATTCAGCCAAAAGGGCGCAGCCAGCACATTTTTGGGGCAACCCTTTGCGTTCACGCAACCGGATCGCCAGTTCATGGTTCCAGATGGAGTCCCAATCGTTCTTCAAGAAATTGCCGAGAGGATGGTAATACGACTGGCAGGGCAATACGCCTCCGTCCGGCTCGACGCACATATTATACAGGGCTGCCGTACAGCCCTTCACACCCAGGTCCAGAGCCATGGGGTCAAAATGACAGTATTCCGTCGGCGTGTACCAGATCAACCTCTGCCCGCGGGCGGCGGTTTTTTCCCGGGCCGTCTCGAGCAAAGGCGCCAGCTCAGATTCGGGCAGTCCCGTCCCCACGGCAGCCCCGCGGCCGGAGTGGATCAACGCATTGAGCCCGACGGTCGGGACACCCGTATCGGCCAAAAAATCCAGGGTGGCGGAGATGGTGTGGCGGTTCGTGCGCAGCATGGTCGTATTGGTCATGACAAACAGCGGACTGGCGAGGGCATTCTGCAGCCCTTTGATGGTCTGGGTGTAAGCGCCTTTGCATTGCACCATTTCATCGTGAATATCAGCCTGGCTGGATTCGACGGTAATCTGGACATGGTCCAAGCCGGCTTTTACCAGCTTTCCCACGTAACGCTCATCCGATAAGCGGCGGGCGTTGGTATTCAAGCCCGTGATCTGCCCGTTCCGTTCAGCATGGGCGATCAATTCCGGCAGGTCTTCGCGCAGGGTGGGTTCGCCGCCGGTGAAGATAATATGCGGTATTCCCAACTCCCAGGCCTTGTCCAGCACGCGCTTCCACTGTATCCGTGGAGAGTTCGCCCGCCCTCAGCCTTACCCTATTGCCTGCCGGGAGAGGCGAGGGGCGCTCCACATTATAGCAATGAGCGCAGTCGTTGTTGCAGCGATACGTCAGGGCCAGGTCCATCCGATAAGGGGCGGTCGGGCGGGCGCTGAACGGCATGATCGTTTCCAGGCCCATGTCATGGATCGGGCAGGCTCCATCCGGGCGGATGAGTTCTTCAAGCTGGTCCCGGATCGTTCCAAAATCCGAGCGTGCCTGGTTCCGGCTGACGTGATATTGCTGCCGGATCAGGCGCACGGCTTCGTCTTCCGGAGTCCCTTCCAGGACGGCATAGGCCATCAAGGCCGCGGTCGGGTTGAGGTGCAGGATACGATTGGCATTGACGATCAAAGTGCCGTGGCCGTCAGGGTCGAGCCGCAAATGGATGCGGCTTTTCTCATCCGGATTTTCCCGGCGGTAATGATAAACGCCGGGGTCGGGGTCCTTGATCTTGAGTTCAGGATTGAACCATTGTCTGACAAAATCCATTCGGCACCTGTAAAATCGGATCAGAATTTTTCAATTTAACAACGTGCAAGCCTTACCGTCCGCCTCCGGCGCAGGCGCAGGCGCAGCCGGCGCAAGCACAGGCGCAGGCGCAGGAGTGACCACCGCCGCCACCGCCCTTCCAGCCACTGCTACCGCTCTTTACAACGGGCACGGGGTTGGTGCGGTTAGTGACACCGGAGGTAAAGTTCCCCACGTCGCCCAGGATCTTAGCGGAGAAGTTCTGCACCCCGGTCACGACCGAGGCAGCCATGGCCGAACCAGGCAGGCTCACCCGCCCGCCGGAGGAGCCGGGCATGGAGCCGGAGGAGGGTACTGAAGGAGACGACATGCCTGCCGCCGCAGGCCGGTAGCCCGGGTCGTAGCGGCCCCACCACATCGGCATGAAGACCGGTCCGGTGAAGACACGGCGGGTGCGATCGTCGTAATTCTTGTCGAGCATGGTCCACTCAAGGGACTCGTCGTACATCTGGCTTTTGACTTCCGGCGTACCGGCGGTTTCGATCTGCTTCCAGGCGCGTTCCATAATATCCTGGTAAAAAGCCACCAACTCCTTGCGGCTGAAACCTTTCATTTTGTCTGAGACGCTATTGACCAGCTTGACGGTCATCTCTTGCAAAGCCTTGCGGCGGTCGGCCAGGTTTTCCATCGCAAACGCGCTCAGGAAATCCTTTTCGTAATCGTGCAGGTCGGCCGGTGAAGGCGAGGTTATCTCCAGCTTCAAGGGGTCCCTGGTGATCACCTTGGCTGCATCCTTTTTGACCACTCCGAACAGGACCATCGTCATCACTTTGTCGAGGGGCTGTTCCATCAAGATGCCCGCTTCAACGGCTGTAAGCCCGCGCTTGATCCCATGGCCTTCGATCTGGATCTTGGGCGGCAGGTAAGCCAGCTTGCGTTTCTTCCCGCTGATCGCACTAAAGATGGGCCCGCCTACGAATATCGCCAGGAAAAAACCGACGCAGCAAACGCTTTGCAGGCTGCCTCCCAGGCCGGCGAGGAGTTTACCGAAATCGAAGGAGGCAGGCACGACAATGGCGCCGGCAGGGACATACTTTTTCGGGAAAGATGCGCCGAAAGTGTACTGAGTGGACCCATTCGCCGAGGCGCACTGCCAGGTATAGGTGACCCGGTTCTGTTGGTCCAATACAGCCGCCGGCTCGTTGGCGCACGGCCAACCACCCTCCACATTATGGTAGGCGGGCTCTTCCGGTAAAACGCCCGGAGGCAGGTGGAAAATCACCGTCAGATTTGTATTCCCATGAACATATTGGGAACCGAACCACGTGGGGGAAAAGACCCCGCTGGCATGGGTATTCGGGTCTTGCGTGTCTTTATAGAGGACGCCGCTGATCTTGCCGACATTGACATGCAGGCTGCCGGACTGCCCCGGCTGGATGGCATAACCGCCCATATCAACCGAAAAGCCGTACCCCCCCTGCCCCTGATAATCGCTTGAAATATTCACCGCGGCGCCATTTACATCCGCGCTGATCGAACCAAAATCATAATTCCCATTGGGCATACCGACATCCACAAAGTCGATCACGTGGCCGTTGGGATCATTCGAGAACGAAAAGACGTAATCCACCGCCTCCGTCCCGTCCGAATTCCAATAAACGTTTACAACCTCCTGAGTCATGCTGAAGGAATATGATCCCTGCGCAGCAACCCCGGAAACCATCAAGAACATTAATACAACGATGATTAAAGAAGCAAGCAGGCGAATTTTCTTCATCGCATCCTCCTTACGAATTGCTTTAAATGTTTTTAAATAAAGTAAAAAGGGCCTACCACTTTGGTTCTTCGGTCAATTGATAAACGGAATTGCAATATGGACAGGTGACCATGGGGGCGCCATTGACCAGTTTGATGTTGTCGGACGTCAAGGTACCGCCACAGGAACGGCATTTCATCTGCTCGATCTTGGTATCGCCGGGCAGGTCCACTTTATAGGTGACGTTTTGAGCCGTGTCCTGTTTGGTTTTCCGGGCGGCCAGAACAAGAAGGATGATTCCACCAAGCAAGGCCACCACGCCGATGGCGATACCCGTACCGCCCAGTCCCGTTACGCCCTGGGCACCGCCGCTCGCGCCGAGAAGCAGGAAGCCTCCCAAACAAATGCCTGCAGCAGCCAGAAGAAGGAGAATAACCGCTCCTACATAAAACCAGGTTGTCGTCTTCATGGGAACCTCCGGGATTTTCTATTATAGATATACGTTTTACTTAGCGTAAGTGTAGCACTTTCTTTTCGGCTAGACAAATGATTTTAGTCCAGACTACCTGACCAATTCGTCTTCTTCCGAAATACCGCTCGCTTTGGGCAAAACCTTCAGGATATCCGTGCCGACAGGGTATATTTTATCATAGTACAATTGTTCTAATGTCAATCCGCTTATGAGGTTATGAGCCCTGAGAATAAATAATGAAAATACGATCCATGAAATTTATCATCGAAACCACCTGTGAAAAAAGTTCATGAACCGCGAAGTGCTGGTTTTTATGCTATAAATGGATTGAATACGGGTATGCCATAGTAAGATGAATCCTTCCGCATAAAAGTGGAGGTGAAATGGTTAAGAGAAAGACCGTCATCGCCGCTGCCCTGGGGGAATGCGTCCATGTTGCCGGGGTAACCAACTTTCTTCGCCTGGCGGAAATCGCCGGTTGGAGGACGGTTTTCCTCGGCCCGGCTGTGCCGGTGGAAAAAGTGATCGAGGCAGCCGAGAAAGAGAAAGCGGATCTGGTCGGTGTCTCCTACCGCCTCACGCCGGAAACGGGTGAACGGCTATTGGGCCAGTTTGCCGAGGCTGCTTCAGAATTGCATGACCGGGGAGTCCGCTTTGTGTTCGGAGGCACGCCTCCCGTGGCAGAACGAGCCTCCCGGCTGGGATTTTTCGAACGGGTATTTAACGGCAGCGAGTTACCCGAAGAGGTCCTGGCCTTTCTGAAAGGACAGGCCGGCAGCGGAGCTGCTTCGGCGGATTATCCGCAGACCACGGTGGAACGCATCCGTTGGAAATCGCCCTACCCCCTCCTGCGGCATCATTTTGGCCTGCCTGAGATGAGTTCCACTTTGAAAGGCATTGAAAAAATCGCCGAAGCCAAGGCATTGGACGTCATATCCCTGGGCATCGACCAGGAGGCGCAGGAGAATTTCTTTCACCCCGAGCGGCAGGACCCGCGCCGGAAAGGGGCAGGCGGCGTGCCGGTGCGTTCGGCGGAGGATTACAGCGCCCTCTATGCCGCCAGCCGGCGCGGCAATTTTCCTTTGCTGCGCACCTACTCAGGCACGGACGATTTTATCGACCTGGCTGAAATGTATGTACAGACCATCCATATTGCCTGGGCAGCCATCCCGCTCTTCTGGTTCAATCAAATGGATGGGCGCGGGCCGTGGGACCTGGAAGGTTCGATCCGGCAGCACCAACAGGTCATGGCATGGTACGGCGAGCGGGGTATCCCGGTCGAGTTGAATGAGCCTCACCATTGGGGCATGCGCGACGCGCCGGACGTGGTATTTGTGGTCTCCGCCTTCCTTTCGGCTTACAATGCCCGGAAATTCGGCGTACAGGATTACATTGCCCAATTGATGTTCAACAGCCCGCCCGGACTTACCGACGCGATGGACCTGGCGAAAATGCTGGCCGTGTTGGAACTGATCGCGCCTCTTTCTTCGGGAGGAAAATTCCGCATTTGGAAGCAGACCCGCACGGGCCTGCTCAGCTACCCGCTGGACCCGGATGCGGCGCGCGGGCATCTCTCTGCCAGCGTGTACCTGCAAATGGCGCTCAAGCCCGAGATCGTCCATATCGTCGGCCACACGGAAGCGGACCATGCTGCCACCGCCGAAGATGTTATCGAAGCCGCCGGGATCGTCCGCCGCTCCATTGCGAATGCCACGCGGGGCGCGCCGGACATGACCGCAGACCCGGCAGTGCAGTCCCGCAAAAATGAACTGGTGACAGAAGCGAAAGTCACACTGGAGGGCCTCCATGCCCTGGCCGCGCCGGGCATAGATGACCCATGGACAGATGCCGGAACACTGGCAAAGGCAGTGAAATGCGGCCTCCTGGACGCGCCGCAACTAAAAAACAACCTCTTCGGACGCGGCGAGGTGCGCACGCAGATCATCAACGGAATGTGCCTGGCAGTGGACTCCAAGGGGAAACCATTGTCAGAAAAAATCCGCCTGGCAAGGATAAAGAAGGAGCCCGCATGAATACACCCGAAAAATATACCGTCATTGGAGCAGGCCATGGAGGCAAAGCCATGGCCGCGCACCTGGCTTTGATGGGATTGAAAGTGACCCTGTATAACCGCACGTTCGACCACATCAGCGTCATCAAAAAACGCGGAGGCATCGAACTGGAAAGCGCTGAAGAGGGCGCGCACGGCTTTGGCCGCCTTGCCCTGGCGACCTCGGATATAGGGGAGGCATTGAAAGGCGCGCAAATGGTCATGGTGGTGGTGCCCTCCTCGGCCCATGCCGATATTGCCAGGGCGGCCGCGCCTCATTTAAAAGATGGGCAGACCGTCATCCTGCATCCAGGACGGACTTGCGGAGCCCTTGAATTTGCAAAAGTGATCAGAGACGAGGGGTGCAAAGCCGACGTGACCATTGCTGAAGCGGAGACCTTTATCTATGCCAGCCGTTCCGACGGACCCGCCCAGGCGCGCATTTTTCGGATCAAGGAAGCCGTACCCCTGGCCGCGTTACCCGCCACCCGCAACGCCCAGGTGCTGGAGGCCATCCAGACGGTCTATCCACAGTTCATAGACGGCGTGAATGTGTTGAATACCGGATTGAATAACATGGGCGCCATCTTCCACCCGGCGCTGACCCTGCTGAATGCCGGCTGGATTGAATTCTACGTATGGAGATTACCAATTTTATATCGAGGGTGTAACCCCTTCGGTGGCGCGTGTGCTCGAGACCCTCGACCGCGAACGCGTGACGGTGGCGAGCTCGCTCGGCATCCGGGCCCGCACCGCCATGGAATGGCTCCAAATGGCCTATGACACGACCGGTGAGGACCTGCACGATGCCATCCACAACCAACCCGGATATTATGGCATAAAAGCCCCCAGCACTCTCAGCCACCGCTATATCTTCGAGGATGTGCCCATGAGCATGGTCCCCATAGCCTCACTGGGCGAAAAGTTCGGGGTCTCCGTCCTGGGCATGGACAGCATCATCCGTTTGGGGTGTATTGTTCATCGCACCGATTATTGGAAACGCGGCCGGACGATCGACAAATTGGGAATCGATGACTTGAGTGTGGATGAACTGACCCGTTATGTCAACGAGGGAGTAAGGGATTAATCTTTCTTCCCTTCACTATGCGGGCGGTTCGTTATTGGGTTTTCGTAAACCATAGACCTGGCTGACCGGCAGGATCATTAACAATCCCCTGTCCGGTTCGCACAGATCGCCCACCACTTGTTGCGTAGCTGCGACAACCTTCTCCACAACCGCCTCATCGTCGATCATGGTGAAGACGGTCCGGCTGAGGTGCTCGGGTTTGGGGAGGAAATCTTCCAGCGAGGGCATCAGCGGAAGGTCGTCCCGCAGAGGCATGGATTGATGGAGGCGCCCGAGCCCGGTGCTGAACAGGACTGTCGCCCCGCTGACCCCGGCATCCTTCCAGGCGTCCAACAATTCTAATAATTTCTCTGCATCGTGTAATACGAACAGGATCAGCTTCATTTCTCGCTCACTTCCTCTGCGTTTCGAACAGGTATTTTCGGTTTTAACCGCGAAATGGCCGCATGCAGCATCGGCGGGGTGACCAGGGTGCTGACCAGCACTACCACGACGATGGCCGAGAAGGCGCTCCCGCTGATCAAGCCGGAGTTACTCCCCATCGCCGCAATAATGAGCGTCACTTCCCCGCGGGCTACCATTCCCGCGCCTAATTGGATGGCCTCGCCATTGGGGAGTCCGCCCAGGCGCGCTCCCGCGGCCGCCCCCAGGAGTTTGCCTGCAATAGCCGCCACTGCCACCACCAGGATCAGCCAGATTGAATTTATTGGCAGATTGCGCAGATCAACCGAAAGGCCGATATTCACGAAGAAAATTGGCACGAATAAACCATATGCAAGTGTCGATACACCTTGTTCGATGACCTCTTTTTCAGGAGTTCTGGCAAACATCAACCCTGCTAAAAAAGTCCCGATAATGGCTGCCATCCGGCCCACCAGCTCGGCCGCCAGACCGTAGAAAAGCAGCATGACAATGGCAAATACCAGCGAGCCCTGGCTGATGGACAACCGTTCCACCCAGCGGGCGAGGCGTGGCAAACCCCACAGCCCAAAAGCCGTGCCGGCGACCAGGAAAAGGAACATGCGCAAGGTCAACCAGAGCAGCCCGGCCGCGCCTCCATTCCCTGAATACACCGCCAGGAAGATCGAAAAGGCCAGGATGGAGAGGATGTCATCCACCACCGCCGCGCCCAGCAGGCTCAAACCGACCCGGCTACGCAGCGCACCCAATTCCATCAGGGTCCGGGCGGAGATACTCACGCTCGTCGCCGCCAGCGCAAGCCCCAACAAAAAAGCCGCCGCCTGGCTCATCCCAAAGGCACGGCCGGCCAACCAGCCCAATCCTATCGAGAAGAGGAGGCCTCCCGTACTGGCCATCAGGGACACCTTGCGGTTCTTCGTCAATTCGCCCAGGTGCAGGTCCAGGCCGGCGATGAACATCAACAACAGCACCCCCAACTCGCTCAACTCAGAGATGGTGCTTCCCAGAGTGGCGCTGTTGATAAAGGGCAGACCGAGAATATTTAACACCGACGGACCAAGCAGCACGCCCACCAGCAACTCCCCCAGCACGGAAGGTTGTCCCAAGCGGATGCTGATGTAACCGGCGGCTTTTGCCGCCAGCAGGATAATGGCCAGTTCGAAGATAAGCTGCAGAAAAGGGGTCATGCTATGAGAAGTTTATCATAAAGGAGCCATTCTCAATCCGTGTATAATCCAGCTACTTCTTCTTGCAAAAACAACCAAAACCGCGTTGACCAAATACCTCGCATATACCGAGTTTTCAGTTTAAATATTTGCGCAGCACTCTGTAAGTTTTAAGGCAGGGATTGAATGACCGATTCACTTCTTACGATTTCTGCGAAACTTTACAATATCCCCGTGGCGGACCTCCAGCCCGTCCGAGGTGGTCATGTTTCTCAAGTGTACAGTTTTACCAGGGAGCGGCAGGAGTACATCCTGAGACTCACCCCTCCCGGCGAGGATCTCGACCTGTCTGTTCAAAGGGCCTCCATGGCGTGGATGGCCTTTCTGGCCGGAGAGGCTGTTGGCGTTTCCAGGCCGGTCTCATCCATAAACGGCAATTTGATCGAGGCAATCCACCGAGAGGAGGGGGATTGGCTGGCAGTCGTCCAGACGAAGGCCGCCGGCGTACTCTCGGAAGAATGGCCGCTGGAGAAATGGGATGCCGGCCTGTTTGAGGCGCTTGGGCGTGCCGTTGGCAGGATGCATGCCGCGGCCCGGCAGTATATCGCGGCAGCGGACATGTCTCGCCCGGACTGGGAACAGTGCAGTAATTTATTCAATGTGAAAAGGTTTAGTGAGCCCTGGCTGGAAAAGAAGGCCGCCGAGGTGCGTAATAAAATCCACGCCCTGCCTAAAAACCAGGAGAATTACGGCATGATCCACGCCGACCTGCACTTCGGTAATTTTATTGTGGACGTTCCTGCTAAAGCCGTGACCATCATCGATTTTGATGACATCTGCGCTGGCTGGTACATCATGGACCTGGCCATGCTGTTATTCGACGTTCTGGTTTTATATGAAGGCCCAGACAGGGAGACCTTTGCTTTAGAATTCTTTCAACCGCTATTGAATGGTTATTGTCAGGTAAATAACCTCGATCGGTTCCTGTTGGCCCAGATCCCGCTTTTTACCAAGCTTCTTGAGATCAATCTCTACGGAGAAATTGCGCCTGGTTATACCCCCGGCTCGGATTGGTGGGTGGATAAGTTCATGCCCGGCCGCAAGGAACGCATTGAAAACAATATTCCTACCATTGCAATTGATTTCAAGAATCTCAATCCGGGATAGAATTATTCCAGGCAGCTGTTGATCAATATCGCCTGCACATCCTGGATGGAAAGCCGCCATTTTAAAGACTTACTTTTGTCATAAAAAAAAACATGCCAGCAAACATCGAGATCAAAGCCCGTGTTCGTGATTTTTCAGGCCTGAGCAAACGTGCCGAAGGGTTGAGCGATACGCCCGTCCAGGTCATTCCGCAGGAAGACACCTTCTTCAACATCCCCCATGGTCGTTTGAAACTGCGCCAGTTGAACCCCTCGTTGGGACAGCTAATCTATTATGAGAGGACCGATACCGCCGGGCCCAAACGTTCCAACTATCTCATCGCCGAAACTTCCGTGCCGGCCGCGCTGAAAGCCACCCTGTCTGCCGCCCTGGGCATACGCGGAGTGATCCGAAAGAAGCGCAGCCTTTATCTCATCGGGCAGACCCGCCTCCACGTGGATGAGGTGGAGGGGTTGGGCCAATTCATGGAGCTGGAAGTGGTCCTCCGCCCGGAACAGAGCGATGTCGAAGGCCAGGCCATCGCGGCGGATTTAATGGGAAAACTGGGTGTGGTTGAAGGGGATTTACTGGAGGGCGCTTACATGGATCTACTGGAAAAGAAGGTTTGAATTTAAGGCAGGAATATTCTCGTGAACGAACCCGCTGATCGCAAAACGACTGGATCGCTCAAGCTGAAACAGACCGGCTCGCTCAAGCGCAGGTATCCGGACCTGCTGGATACCCTGGAAAAGGAGCCCCTGGAAAAACACGAGCAGCCCATCTGGCGGGAGATCCGCATCATGCTGGCAGCCAAACTGTATGGATCCGACCGGTTGTCTTCCGAGCGGGCGGCCAAACTGGCCGGCATGCCCCACGTGGAATTCCTGCTCAACCTGGGGTTTTATAAAGTATTCCCGCTGCAGGCCGAGTTGAGCGAACTTGAGCGCGAAGTGGAGCCCCCGGATGAATAGGGCCACCTGCAGCGCCTCACCCATCGTTTTCCTTTACCGGATCGGGGCCCTGGAATGGCTGCCGCAGATGTTCGAGGAGATCTGGATGCCCTCGGTGGTGCTGGATGACCTCCTGCAGGCCCGTTTTATCGGCTATGACGTCCCCAGCCCTTTCAACCTGCCGTGGGTGCAGTACGAAGACCCGCAGTTGACCGTCCCGGCCGCCTGGCTGTCCCTGGATCTCAGTTCCGGAGAAGTGGCAGCCATGTCGCTGGCTTTCGAGAACCGAGATTGCATCGTCCTGCTCGACGAACCCATGGGCCGCCGCGCCGCCGGGCTGATCGGGATCAAATACTGGGGCACGTTGAAGATACTGCTGGAAGCCAAAAAACGCGGCCTGACGCAGGCGATTGCCCCCTATGTGAGCGCGCTCGGAAAGAGCGGCATCTGGATAATGGAAGATACCCGCCAGCGCATCCTGAAATTGGCCGGCGAAGCCACTTAGAACTCCCAACAAAACTGCGTTCGCCGCCGCCTGGAGCGAGGTTTTGTCAGGCGCTCATAGCGTTAGTAGTAACGCCTTTAGTCGTTCCGAGGTTGAAAGTCAGGGGAATTTGGACTCCTGTAGACCGGCTAAAATCCTCCCCCTCTTACTTGAACAGGATAAGCCCCAGCAGCACCGCCGCCAGTGTGACGGTGATGTTATCCACATCTTTTAATGGCAAAGATTCCACGATCGTCCCGGCCAGGGCAATGATCGTGATGGGGACCAGGTAGTGGCTAAAGGGTCCGGCAAAGACTCCCGCCAGGACGAACACGCCGGTAATAAATGCGGCCAGCACCCACCCCCCGATGAACATGCCCGCCGAACCCACCACGGATTTTCCCGGGTTCCACGGCAGTTTGGGCGATTTAATCCCCCGTCCCATAATGTCTGCCAGGCCGTCGCCTCCGCACATCAACATCAGCGCGACCATCCCCGTGGGTGTATCCTTCCAATAGATCAACGTCATCACCACAAAAACGATGCCGTAAAATAACGGTCCATACAGGATCTCGCGCCGGTCACCGGTGCGCGACATGGCTTTGACCGAAGCATCATCCTTCACGATGCCCAGGCCGATCAATGCAAACTGGACCGTGATGAGAAACGGCACCACTGCAGCCAGCCATTTCGCGTACCACACATCCGGAAACAACAGCCAGCACAACACAAAGAGCGGCCCGGTACCGATATGGATAAGCTTCCGGCTGAGACGGCTTTCGATCCAGCCGCGATGGGCAAAGAAATCCAGCAGGCGCAGCCAACCGATAGCGACGGCAAAAGTGATAATAACGGCGAGGAATGGATTCATCTTGGGCTCCAGTCGACAGGAGATGGGCTACTTTGTATAAGGGAATAAAGACAATGAATTGTATCGTATAAAACGCCTCCCCATGGGGCCAGATGCAGATTGAATCCATCCCCCACATCCGCACAGCCGCATCAAATGATTCGTAGAATTCAGATAAAAATAGTATACTCGTTGCAATCACTTATCTCCAAGAAAGGGGCCTCTTCAATGAGAACGCGAGTACCAATATTGCTCCTGTTCCTGCTGCTGCTAAGCAGCCTTACCGTCCCCGCCCATGCCCAGGCGAATATCCAGGTGGTCAGCGATAAGGCTACCATCACGTTCCCGGAAACCATCCTGTTTTCGGCCGAATTCAAGGCGGGAACCAACATCACCTCCGCCATACTTGAATACGGCGTGGACCAGCTGACCTGTGGAACGGTCCAGGCAGAGGCTTTCCCGGCAGTTACTGCGGCAGCGGATGTGAAAGTCGAATGGACCTGGGAAATGCGCCAATCCGGCTCACTGCCTCCCGGGTCGAGCGTATGGTGGCAATGGCTGGTCACCGATTCCAGCGGGGCACAATTTACCAGTCCAAAGCAAACGGTCCTCTGGCTGGACGAGGCGCATCCCTGGCAGGTAATTACAGGCGGGAGTATCAATCTTCATTATTATGACGGCGGGGCCGATTTCGGCCAGCAGTTGCATGATGCTGCCACGCAAGCACTGGTCCGTCTTTCGAAGGATGTCGGCCTCACCCCGGATAAACCGGTAAACATTTATATCTATGCCAACACCAGTGATTTGAAAGATGCAGTTCTTTATGCACCCTCCTGGGTGGGCGGCCAGGCTTTCCCTGAAAGCAATATCATCATCATCGGAGTCTCGCTGGACCAATTGGATTGGGGCAAGAGCACGGAAGCGCACGAATTGACCCACGTGCTGGTCGGTCACCTCACCTTCTCCTGTCTCAGTTTCATGCCCACCTGGTTGAACGAAGGCCTGGCAGTGTACGGCGAGGGCGGTCCGCAATCCACAGAACAGGCCCAATTTGACCAGGCCAAGACCAATGACCAGTTACCCTCCTTGCGCTCGCTGATCGGCGGATTCTCGGAGGAAGCCAACCGGGCCACGCTTTCTTACACCGAGGCGTACAGCGTGGTCAATTTCATGATCGGGACCTATGGCCAGGACAAGATGATCACCCTTTTGACCGACTTGCGCGACGGCCAAACAATGGATGACGCCTTGCAGTCCGTCTACGGCTTAAATACGGATGGACTGGAAGCGGCCTGGCGCGCCTCGATTGGCGCACCCGCCCATGCCGGCAGCGAAAAACCAACGCCGATCCCTACGCCGACGGTCGTGCCGACCTTTGTGCCGATTGGGGCCGTGCCGGTGGCACAGCCTGCCATCTCCACCCCCCATCCAACCCAGGAGCTTCCCACCGCCACCCAGGGCTCCAGCGCACAAGCCCCGGGGTCCGCCGCTACGCCGGTGCCTATTGCCGGCTCCGGCATAAATACGAAAACAGTTGTCACCATCCTCGAAGTGGGGGGAGCCTGCCTGGTCATTGCATTGTTGTTGGTCGGCCTGCCGGTCTTCTTTGCAGTCCGCCGCAGGCGCGGGAGGACCCCATGAAACCATTCAAGCCATTCATCCCCTTCCTTTTGATGGCGGCTTTCGTGCTGGTGGCTTGCCAGATCACCGGCGCGACGGCAACCGCTACCGCTATTTCCACCGTTCCTTCGAACAGCACCAGCGTATCTCCCACCTCTGCGGCCGATACCTATTCCAGCCCGGAGAATGGAGTGGTTGTCAAGTATCCGTCCGGCTGGACCACCCAACCGCCTGCGCAAGGGGACCAGTCATTGGTCACTTTTCTCAGCCCCGATCAGACGGTCCATGCCGTTCTTTATGACTTTCCATCCCAATCCGGCGACACCGCTCAATCTGTAAATACCTCAACGGCCGGAAGTGCCCTGCAAGGCCTGACGGATGTTAACGTGATCAGTGATGCCACGCTCCCCCGCCAGGATGGGAACGAAGCCTGGAGCCAGGTCGTCACTGCCGTATCCAGCGGGAATACCCTGAAGATCAATTTGACCACGGTCATTTACGGGACACATGCATTCTTCCTCATGGCTTTCGGCATCTCTTCAAACTACGACGCCCATGCAAGCGACGTGGAAAGCCTCATCAACCAGATGAGTTTTGTCGCGCCAGTGATAAATGGAGTGAACCGCAACCAGGCCCTTTTCCTGGAAGGCAGCGAAAGCACCAATCCACGCGATTATGACCCTGCCACCACCCACGGCTCCGGCGATAAACTGGTTTTCAGCGGCCTGGTTTCACTGGATACCAAATTAAATCTGGTGCCTGAACTGGCCGGTTCATGGGATGTCTCACACGGACGGCAAGGTCTATACTTTTCATATCCGCGCGGAAGCCAAATTCCACGATGGACGGGCCGTTACTTCCCAGGATGTGATCTATTCCTGGGAGCGCGCGGCCCTTCCGGCCACCCAATCCGACACGGTGCTCACATACCTGGGGGATATCGTCGGCGTGGCGGAGATGCACGGCGGCAAAGCCGACCATATTTCCGGTTTGAAGGCGCTCGACGACCACACCCTGCAGGTCACCATTGATGCGCCCAAAGTGTACTTCCTGTATAAATTGGTCATGCCGGTGGCTTTCGTCGTGGACCAGAAGAATGTCGAGTCCGGCTCGGAGTGGTTCCGCACCCCCAATGGCACCGGCCCTTATAAGCTGACCCGCTGGGACCGCTTTAAGTTGATGACCTACCAGGCCAATCCAGATTACTACCTGGGTGTGCCCTCCATCCCGCAAATAGTGGTGGAACTCTATACGGGCGTCGGCATCCGCCTGTACGAAACAGGGGATATCGACATGACCGGCGTCTCTTCCACCGATGCGCAGACCGTCCTGGATCCGGCCAACCCGCTTCACCCCGACCTGCTCACCGGTGTCTCCCTTTGCACCAATTATGTCACCTTCGATGTGACCAAACCGCCCTTCGATGATGTCAAGGTGCGCCAGGCGTTTACCATGGCATTCGACCGGCAGAAATTCATCGACGTGGTCAATAATGGCGTCGGTGTTCTGGCGAAAGGCCTGTATCCGCCGGCCATGCCCGGTTACAACCTGGACCTCAAGGGTCTCCCTTACGATCCACAACAGGCCCGCCAACTCCTGGCGCAATCCAAATATGGCGGCCCGCAAGGGTTACCGCCCATCGTCTATACCTCCGCCGGCATCGGAGAAAATACCAGCCCGGACGTAGCTGCCATGGCAGATATGTGGGAAAAGAATCTGGGTGTGAAGATCACCATCGAGAATATCGAACCTGATAAATATTACGACCTGCTCTACTCCGGCAAGCACGGCCAGCTCTTCTCCGGCGGCTGGTGCGCCGATTACCCTGACCCGCAGAATTTTGCCGATGTCCTCTTCCATAGCGGGGCGCAGCAAAATACCGGCAACTACAGCAACCCGCAATTGGATGCCCTGCTCGACCAGGCCAGCGTGGAGAAGGATGTGGCCAAACGCATCCAACTCTACCAGCAGGCCGAGCAGATCATTGTCCAGGATGCGGCGGCGCTATTCCTCATGCACGATGTCTCGTACGTGCTGGTAAAGCCCTACGTGAAGGGCTATGTCCTGACTCCGATTACCATCCCCATCGAACGGTACTTGTGGCTGCAACATTGACCAGATTGGGCGGGTCTTCCAGACCCGCCCAATCATTTTAAAAACACCGGCTGCATGTCCACCTGTAATCTATAACAAAAATCATACACTTCAGGCCCGTATTTTAATCTTCATATAAAGTTGGACATCTAAAATAGAGGCTGACCATCAATATTTTGGTTTTTTATCCACAGGTACAGGAAGTGGAATGATGAACACAATTATTCCCTCAAAAACAAAAAAGTGGGTGCGGCGCTTACTGGCCGGACTTGGCATCCTGGCGGCAACAGGCGCACTACTCGGCGGCATGGTTTACGCGGCAACCAACATCTGGCCAAATCTCGGCGCCCGGGCAGTGGACCTGGGCCGGGCAATCTTTGGGGATAAGGTGGTTGCCGATGTAGAAAATATGCTGCTGACAACCGAGGACATGCTCAAACAAGTCAAGTATAAAGTCACCAAGGCACAGCCGGCAACTCCCTGGGTTTCAGTCACCCCTCCAAATACCAACCAGGCCAATCCGGCAACTCCCTGGGTTTCAAACAACCCTCCAAATACCAGCCAGGCCAATCCGCCTGCTACCGGGGAGATGGATATCCCCGCACAACCCAAACAGGTTCAAAGCTGGACGTTGGCAAACGCGCCTTCCCTGGGCAGCATCTCTGGCGAAGGCCAGTGGACGCCTTATCTGTGGGATATTGACGGGAATGTTGTGGCCTACCGCACTTACCTTCAACCGGACCCGCAACGGCCCTATGCTCTCGTCGCGGTGGTGGCTTTCAACGTTCAGGCAACGCGGTTGAACTTTGTGCTGGGTTATGATGAACCCAAATCAACGGTCTACGCCAACCGGCCTGCACGCATCCCGGCCAGCGACATGCTGCCCGGGCGAATATTGGCAGCTTTCAACGGCGGCTTCAAAGCCCAGCACGGTCACTTTGGCGTGATGCTGGACGGAGTGACCCTGATCCCGCCTCGGGATGGGTTTGGAACGGTTGGGATTTATGCTGATGGGAAGGTCATTGTGGGAGCGTGGGGAAAGGATATAAACCTATCGCCACAACTGGTGGCTTACCGCCAGAACGGCCTGCTTATTATCCAAGATGGAAAGGTCAACCCACTCACCGCGGTAACCGACCCGCAGGTTTGGGGCTATACCACCTATGGCAATACTGCCACCGGCCGCTCCGCTCTGGGGATCAGCCAGGATGGGAAAGTTCTTTATTATGCGGCCGGCTTTGACCTGACCCTGCCTGCGCTGGCGCAGGCCGTACAGGATGCCGGTGCCTGGCAGGCTATCCAGCTGGATATCAACAACTACTACGCCCATTTCGAAGCCATCCACTTTGACGCGCATAATCAGCCCCTGGCCGTACCCCTGCTCAACCAGATGAAAGGTCCCGGCGACCATCGTTACCTCGCAATCGATAGCCGCGACTTTTTCTATTTGACATTGAAATAATCCGCTAAGGCCTGGCCTCAGCCAGGAAATCCACCCTGTCGATGGCCGGCCCCACGCTGGACACCTGAAAATCAAAAACAGCCGGCGTCTCGGCCGTCACAGGAGCCGTAGACTCCCACCGGCGCAGGCCCACCACATTCCCGTCCACAGCGTAAGCCGTGGCCAGGACCCAGAGCGTGTTCACGGTTCCCGTCCCGGTTAACACCACCCTGCCGCTCACCCGGGCCGTCCTTCCGGAAGCATCCACGCTCACGAGACTGTTTTCCAGCATGACCGGCAGGTAACGCGTGTCCCCGGGCAGCAAACGAACGGCCGTCAGCACCTGCACGCGCACGTCTGCACCAGATTGCACCGGCGGAGGGAAATGGGCTGCCAGCGGCAGGGTCTTTCCCCCCGGAAGGATGTCCAGCAGGGCAAAGACCGTCTGGGTGGCAAGTGCCTCCCCATTGGCATCCACCAGGGTAACCTGGGCGGAAATGTTTTCAAGCGTCTCCGCAAAATCGTTTTGCACCAGAGCAAAACACCATAACCCGCCGGAAACTTCCGTCCAGCAGCGGGCCTGCCTGACCGGCAGTGGAGCCGGAGTCGGGACCGGCTGTGCCGTACCCGCCTCCCCGGCCGGGATGACCAGTTTCGTTCCCACCGTGAGGGCGGCGGGCTGGACGCCCGGATTGGCCGCCAGCAGCGATTCCACCGTGATGCCGTAGCGGCCGGCAATGCTGCTCAAAGTATCCCCCTTGACCACCGTATAGGAAACAGGCGTAAGCGTCGGCAGGGTGATGGTCGTCACCGGCGGGAGGATCGTCGAAGTCATTACGGGGGTGGAGGTCTGAAAAGGCACGGGCGTGGCCAGGTCGGGCGTAGTTGCGGCGGCATTCTCATTCCCGCCGCCGGCCCCGCAGGCGGTCAGACCCACAATTAGAAGCAGGCAGATCAAAAATCTTTGCACGGGGGAATTATACTCATTACTACCGAACAACCGGACAATCCGACTATTGGCTCACTATCCACTTGCCCCAACCCCGACCCTGTGCTAAACTCAAATCATGGCCGATGAACCCGATCTAGAGACTTTTGAATCTGGTGATAACACCCTCCTTCGTGAAGCAATCGATGCCTTGCGCCAGGGCGACCGGGTGCGAGCGCGCGACTTGCTCACCCGCCTGCTCAAGACCGACCAGAACAATGCCTCCTACTGGACCTGGCTCAGCGCCACGGTGGACACGCAAAAAGAACGCCTTTACTGCCTGCAGAGCGCCCTCCGGATCGACCCGCAGAATAACACGGCAAAAAGAGGCTTAATCCTGCTGGGTGCGCTCCCGCCGGATGAGACCGTCCCACCCTTCCCCGTCAACCGGCCGCGCAGCTGGGAAGACAAGCTGGTCATTCGGAAAGAGCCGCAGGAGAAAAAACGCGGCTGGGCCAACCCTGTGATAAGGGTATTCATGATCCTGGGGATCGCGGTGCTCGCCCTTGGCCTGTTCGTGGGAGGTTACATGGTATTCTCGAAGGGGGCCAAACCGGCAGCCTTACGCACTCCCACACGCCGCCCCACCATCACCATCACACTCACGCCTTCGCCCACTCCCGTTTTCCGGACCGCCACGCCGACTTTCCTGGGTCCCACTCCGCTGTCTTTCTTTTTGGATAAAACCTATACGTCAACACCTATCTATGCCGTTACCCAGCATCCTGTTTTGACACGGGCATCATTCGAAGCCGGTTTGCGCTCCCTGGCGCAGCATAATTATGAAACGGCGCGGGTGCAATTCCAGGAAGTCCTCAGGAATGAACCGAATGCAGCCGACGCATATTATTTCATCGGTGAGAGTTACCGCGCACAGAATAATCCCCGTTCCGCCCGAAATAATTATCAGGAAGCCATCAACAGGAACCCCGGCTTTGCCCCGGCCTACGTGGGGCGCGCCCAGGCAAACCTGGACATGAATCCTGATGCGGATGTGATCAGCGACCTGAACGAAGCCGTCCGGTTGGATCCCAACTATGCCGAAGCGTATATCGAACGGGGCCAATACCAGATCATGAGAAGCCCGGCCTCGGCGGTCAGGGACCTCAAGACCGCCATCGAGCTCAGCCCTGATTCTGCCCTGGCCTATCTTTACCTGGCTCAGGCGCAACTGGAGAATAACGAAAACGATGCGGCCCTGGAATCTGCGCTGCGTGCCAATCAGATCGACATGACGCTGGTCCCGGTCTATCTGGCGCTGGCCCGGGCTTATATCGCCACCGGCCAGACTGAAAAGGCTGTGGGTGTGCTACAGACTTATACCGTTTTCTCTCCCAACGATACCAGCGCCTTCCTTTCCCTGGGAACAGCCTATAATGCCGCCGGGCTCTACCAGTCCGCGGTGGATATACTGAATAAGGCCCTCGCCGCCGACCGCCGCAATGCCGAGGGCTATTTCCAGCGCGGTTTTGCTTACCTGAATTTGGAAAAACCCTCCCAAGCGATAGCGGATTTCAAGCTGGCAGTCTCCTATGATCCACTGGATTTCGATTCCCACCTGGGCCTGGCACGCAGCTATGACCAGCAGGGCAAGCCGGGCGATGCCTATATGCAGGCCGAACAAAATGCGCTTCCGCTGGCAAAAACCGATTACACGAAGGCACAGGTCTATTACTGGGAGTCGATTTTCCTGAATGAAATGAAAGATCCAGCCGGCGAGCGCGCCAGTTGGTCCCGGCTGATTGAGCTGCCGGCGGATGTCATGCCGGCGGAATGGCGTACCGAGGCCTTCCAGCATCTTGGCATCACCCCCACGCGCACGAAAACAATCCGTCCAACCATCACGCCAACAAAGACCAAGAGGCCTTAACCATCTTCCGGTAGGAAGGAGGTGTCGATGTATTCAATCGCTCCCGGCGAAATCATCAGCATTATCCTGGTGGGACTCTTATATGCCGCCATTTTGGCCATCCCCCTTTACCTGATCTGGCTCTTGATCAAAACGCTGAAAAAGGTGTCGCGAATTGAACAAGTGGAAATCGAATTGAAGAAATTGCAGGAAGAGATTCGTTCTCTGCGGGAAAGTCTGGCGGCTAATCCGCCGCGGTAGGTATTTTTATAGTGCGAGAGACTGTAGCGCGAGATAATATCTCGCACTACAGTCCATCTTTATTCAATTCCTCTTTTCACCCCTCGTTCGGACACAACGCCCGCAAATAATCCCACCGGTAGATCCCGGCTTCATGGCCATCCTCCCATACCGGCGTGATGCCGTAAGAACCGACCGGCACGATGGTCTTCAATCGCGTTGCAGGGGAATCAGGGAGACTCTTTTCAAAAACAGCCGGGTCAGGGGTATCTCCCATTTTATCGTGTCCGCCGCGGCACTCCGCACAGGGACAACCCGCTCGTAACAGCGAAAACGAATACACGCAGGTCCGGTTATCATCCCACAGGACGGTCACTTCTTTTTTGGCCCGGTTGGCATTGATGGAAATAGGTTTCATTATCGCTCTTTATTGCTCTCTTTTATCGCCGGGACAGGCCTGGGACCTGCCCCGGTCTTATACCCGCTACGGCTTCGGGATGGCCGTCAGATAATCCTGCACAGCCCAACCGGCCCGCCGGGCGTCATAAGAGGCGGTCAGGTACCACCAGGTATAACCATCGGCCACCTCGGGCCCTTTCGTGATCAGGAAAACTTCCGAATCAAAGGCCGAGAAAAAATCAGTAGCCAGTTTTGGTTCCGTATGCACCCGCAGGCCCACTCCGCCGGTCGTGGGCTGGACGTAAACCCCCACCGCGATCTGACCCGGCGCCGGAGTGGCAGATGCCAGCGGCGTCGGTGGAATTGGAGTCAGCGTGGGAGGCAGCGGGAGAGGCGTGGAAGTCGGAGCGGGGATGACCGTCATTACCGACCCCACGGTTGCCGGGCTTGCGGTGGATGCAGCCGGTCGCGCCACGATGATATAGATCAGGCTGGCGCATGATAGGACCGCCGCAATGACAAGCGCTGCTATAAGGACCTTGCCGTTCAGGATATTTTTCATTTACACCGGTAACAAGAAAAAAGCCAGCCCGAGGATCAGATAGATGCCGGTCAGGGTAGCGCCTTCCAGCCAGGTGGATTCGCCGTCCGCCGAGACCAGTACGGCAATGAGCACACCGGCGATCAGGGCGATCAATTCAAGGGTGTTGAAAATAAGCGTGAGCGGGTGTCCGAATGCCAGGCTGATGAAAACCAGCAGGGGTGCGACCAGCAGAGCCACCTGCAGGCTGGATGAAATGGCGATCTCAACGCTGAGGGCCATTTTGTTCTGGCTTGCAAATTGGACGGCCACCAGGTGCTCGGCCGCATTGCCTATGATGGGTATGAGAATAATGCCCATGAAGAATTCAGAGATGCCCAGGCTGGCACCGACCGGCTCCACGACGGCTACGAGAACTTCCGAAAGCCAGACGATGCCGCCCGTCGCGGCGGCAAGAATGACCAGAGAAGTCGCCACAGGCCAGTGAGGCAGAAGCCTGTCGGGCACTTTTTCATGGGTAACAGGTGTATCCCCGGATTTGGCCGCATCGAGCAGTCCAAGCGCATACAAAATGATCATGACGGCAGCCACGCCAATGTTCAGGGCCTCCACTCTCGGGCTGTTAGACGGGCCAATGGAGCGGCTGAAGAGCGATGGGATGAGCATCGCCAGCACTGCCAGGATCAGCAGGATGGCATTGCGGGCAGCGTTGCGGCGGTCGAAATTCTGGCGTCCATGCCTGATGCCGCCCACGACAAAGGAAAATCCCATTACCAGCAGCAGGTTGCCAAGAATGGAACCGGTAATGGAAGCCTTGACCAGCTCGAGCAGGCCGGCGCGGACGGCAGTGATGGTAATAATAAGCTCGGCCGCGTTGCCGAGGGTGGCGTTCAGGAGTCCCCCGATACGCGGCCCGGTGTAATGGGCCAGCGACTCGGTCGCCTCGCCGATATAAGCCGCCATGGGGATAATGGCGATGCAGGCCAT
Source organism: uncultured Chloroflexia bacterium (assembly GCA_963831885.1). Classification (GTDB taxonomy): domain Bacteria; phylum Chloroflexota; class Anaerolineae; order Anaerolineales; family Villigracilaceae; genus UBA877. Next base: position 89,883 of record CAWHSJ010000014.1, read on the forward strand.
GATGAAAACCACCACCGGGGCCCACCCCAGGAGCTCGGCCGCCAGGGTTAAAGGGAGGAAAAGGAAAAGCACGGCGAGAGGGTTGCGGGAGATAAAATGCCTGACTTTTTTCATTGTCTACCCAAAATTATTTCCATGCTATTCGGTTGCTTCTCCGATATTTATTTATTTTGCAAGAGATACCTTGCATCCGGAGGAATGAGCACTTGCAGCTTTGCATGCAGCACCTCCAGCTTGACCACCTGTGCGCCGAGCATAGGCTCACCGTCCATTTGGATGGAGAAAGGCGTATCCGACTCGATGGTGGCAGTCCGGAATGGGATGCAGCGCGCCTGCTCGGAGGTCAGGTGACGTTTCGTCTGCATGTCGAAGAAGGCCCGGAACGCATCGGCCAGAGTACTGCCGGCAAACAACCACAAATCCATCATCCCGTCATCCAGGAAAGCCGCCGGAGAAATATTTCCCGGCCCATAATGGCGGATATTGCTGGCTACGGCCAACAGATAGTGGCCTTCCACCTGTTTGTCATCGCCGGTCACGCGCAGGTCCATCCCGTGCCAGATGGTTGCATTCCAGATGGCGGTAGCGGCATATTCCGGGACATTCAGGTATTTTTCGAAGCGCTTGCGCGGAGACAATTTTTTTACCGCCAGGGCATCCAGGCCAATGCCAGCCCACATCAGGAATGGCTGGCCGTTGCACAATCCCACATCCATTGCACAGGGGGTGGTCTCTGCCAGGGTGCGCGCATTCAGGCGCAGGGCCTGCATATGAGACCAGGTGAAGGCATGGATGCCAAGTTCCTGCGCCCACACGTTGGTTGTTCCGGCCGGTAACACTCCCAGGGCCGTCTGCGAACCGATCAGTCCGCTGGCCGCCTGGCCGGCTGTTCCATCTCCGCCGATGGCAAATACAGCCCGAAAATTCTCCCGGGCGGCCATGCGCGCCAGTTGGGTGGTATGGCGGCCATTGAGCGATTCGGCCACCTCCACCCGCCAACCATGATCGTTAAGCGTGCGAATGACACTGCCTATGTAGGGACGGACGGAAATGCGCCCGGCGGCAGAGTTATAGATCAGCAAGGCATCAGCCATGCGCTTATTATACATGGGCTCGGGTGGATTGAATCCAAAAAGGCCTCTCGCAGGCCTTTGACCAACTATTTGAAGCGGGCTTTCTCCTTTCAAGGGATTCCAGGAGAAGAAATTTTATAATTGATGGAAGAAGCAGTATAATCTCTTCAGGTTGCTCATGGAAGAACATCGCCTTCTCAACGACCGTTATGAACTGATCGAACCACTCGGAAAAGGCGGCATGGCTGTTGTTTACCGTGCCCGCGACCGGATGTTGGAGCGCTTGGTCGCGGTGAAAGTGCTGCGGGAGGACTATACCCAGGACCAGGCGTTCCTGGATCGCTTCCGGCAGGAGGCCAAGGCAGCCGCAAACCTATCACATCCCAATATCGTGACCGTTCATGATTTCGGTCTTGACCAGGGCCAGCTGTTCATTGTCATGGAATTCGTCCCCGGCACGGACCTGAAAACGCTCGTCAAGCAGCGCGGTCGTTTCACCGCGGAGGAAGCCGTGCCACTGCTCGTACAGGCCTGTGCAGGGATTGGTTATGCCCATCGCGCCGGGCTGGTGCATTGCGACGTGAAGCCGCAAAACCTGCTGGTCACGCCCGATATGCGCCTTAAAGTAACCGACTTCGGGATTGCCCGCGCCCTATCCACCATCCATCCGGATGAAAAAAGCGAGATCGTGTGGGGCTCACCCCAGTACTTTTCCCCGGAACAGGCCGCCGGCGCAGCCCCGTCGCCTGCCTCAGACGTTTATTCGCTGGGGGTCATCATGTATGAAATGCTGACCGGTTCGCTGCCGTTCCGTGCCACTACTGCGGCTCAACTGGCCCGCCTGCACCTCGACGCGGAACCAATACCGATCTCCGAACTGCTGCCGGATATTTCTCCGGCTCTCTCGGAAATCATCTCGAAAGTCCTTTCCAAGGAACCCTCCCAGCGTTACCGGACCGCAGACCAGCTTGGGCGTGTCCTGATGAACTTCGGCAACGTCAAGGCTACCCCGGCGCTGGCTTTGACTCCCGAAACGGCCAATGCCGTCACCGCCGGAGTTCCCGTCCTGCAGCCGGCCGAGGCCGTCCCTTCTCCTGCCGAAGAGATTGACTGGATCTCGGTCATCCTGGGATTATTCGCACTTATAGCCGTCCTGGGCCTGGTTCCGTTCTGGGTATGGGTTTATTTCGTGTATAATCCGCCCATCCGGTAGTCCACGATGAGACCATTTGTTTTGGCGGCATCCATCCTTTCGGCAGATTTCACCCGCCTGGGCGAGCAAATTTCCGAAGCCGAAAACGCCGGGGTGGACTGGATCCACGTGGACGTAATGGATTGGCATTTTGTACCCAACCTGACCATGGGGCCCTTCATCGTCGAAGCCTGCCGCAGGGCCACGGGTATGCCGCTGAACGTGCACTTGATGGTTGACCGCCCGGAAAAAATGCTGGAAGCTTTTGCGAAAGCCGGGGCCAGCCACTTGATCGTCCACGTGGAAACGTGCCCCGAGATCGCCAGTACCTTGAAATTGATCAAATCTCTCGGCTGCCAGGCCGGAGTAACGCTCAACCCGGCCACAGCCGCGGCTGCCCTGGAACCTGCCCTGCCTCTGGCCGACCTGGTGTTGGTGATGACGGTCCACCCGGGTTATTCCGGGCAGGAATTCGAGGCGGAAGTCCTCCCGAAAATCGCCGAGATCCGGCACCGGTTGGATGGGCTGGGTTCCGCCGCCAGGCTGGAAGTGGATGGCGGCATCACGCCGCATACGATCCAACAGGTGCGCGATGCCGGCGCGGATACTTTCGTTACTGCAAGCGCGATCTTCAAGCATCCAGATGGAATCGCCGCCGGTGTCAGGGCACTAAAAGAAGCATTGAAAACAGAGGCTCTCCGGCCTTAAAACAAAAATCACGGCAGAAGCCGTGACCTTGTTTGAAAATAAAAAATAACCGGTCAGGCAGTCTTTGCCAGCGTGCGGATGCACTTGGTGCAGAGCGTCTTTTGAACTTTTTGGCCATTCACGATCACCGTTACCTTCTGCAGGTTGGGGTGGAAGGGGCGGTTGGTGGCCCGGTTGGAGAACGAAACGCTATGGCCAAAGGTAGTGGTCTTACCACAATGAGCGCATTTTGCCATTTTTTAGAACTTCCTTTCTTACAAATGATTCCGGCTTGTTTTTCAGGCAAGCGGCGTATTTTACCACGAATCGCATCCATGTACAAGTCAAGGGTTATAAAATAGTACAGAGGTAACTATGGGCGAAGAAACGACTACTTTGGGCACCATTAACATCTCACCGAATGCACTGACCACCATTGCATACCATGCCACGCTGACTTCGTATGGCGTGGTTGGGCTGGCACCGAAAAACCTGGTGGAGGGCCTGGCAGCAACGATCACGAAAGAGCCTGCCCATGGTGTTTCAGTGCGCTACAACGGTGAAGAGATCGACATTGATGTCCATATCGTCATTGAGTATGGCACACGCATCACCTCGGTGGCCGAAAGTGTCGCCAATGCGGTGCGGTATCAGGTGGAGAAAGCCCTGGGGATGCCGATCCACCATGTTAATGTGCATATTCAGGGCCTGCGCGTCAGCAATCCTGATTAAATCCAGTTGAGGAGATTTTATAAGTATGGATGCGGATATTCAGACGCGGATAGAGCGCTTTAAATCGGCGCCGATTGACGGGCAGGGATTAAAGAGTTTGGTGGAAGCGGGGCTCACCTGGTTGCGGACCAACCAGCAGACTGTTAACCTTCTTAATGTCTTCCCTGTACCGGATGGAGATACCGGGACGAACATGGTCCTGACCATGCAATCAGCCTACAACGAGATTGCTGATATGGGCCAGCATAACGTCGGTCAAATGGCCGCCGCCGTTTCGCAAGGCGCCCTGATGGGGGCACGCGGGAATTCAGGCGTAATTCTTTCTCAATTATGGCGCGGTTTCGCCCGCGCCCTCCACAACCAGATCTTCCTGGACGGCCCGGCGCTGGTGCGGGCTTTTGCAGAAGCGCGCGATACCGCTTATAAAGGCGTTGTCAGGCCGGTGGAAGGCACAATCCTCACCGTCGCCAAGGATGCGGCTTCTGCTGCCGAGGCAGCCCTGCTTGAGACAAATGATCCCATCGATATCCTCGCGCGGGTCGTCCCGGCCGCGAATGCTTCTGTGGAACACACTCCCGAACTCCTGCCGGTCCTAAAGCAAGCCGGAGTGGTCGACTCGGGCGGGAAAGGCTTGTTCTTCATCCTGGAAGGAATGCTTCGGTACATTCAAGGCGAGTCGCTGGAAACCCCTTCGTCAATTATCCAACCGATTTCGGCGATGAAGATGGAGAACGCAATTGCAGATATTGAGCCAGGGCAGGATTTTGAAGTAGTGGTGGATTTTGTTCCCCAAAAAGAGCTCGACCTTCAAAACTTTTATAAAGAATTGGAAAATATAGGCAATTCCATTCAAGTGGGCGAAGGGGATGGGATGTATCGAATGCACATCCACGTCCCGACCGAGAATCGGAACAAGCCTGTGGATTACATCATGAGCCTGGGCACGATCACAAAAATCGCAATGGAAAACCTGGTAGCCCAGATGGAAGCCATTGGCAATAAATCCGCCAAGCCACTCGTCGAAGTGGCCAATATCGAGGCGGGACAGATTGCCGTGATCGCCGTCTCTCCGGGGATTGGGATTTCACGTGTCTTTGCCAGCCTGGGAGCCGCGGCCATTGTCGAGGGCGGCCAGACGATGAACCCCTCCACAAAAGACATCCTGGACTCTTTTGAGAATTTACCTACCGATAAGGTCATCATCCTGCCTAATAACAAGAACATCATTCTGGCTGCTCAACAGGCGAAAAACGTCACCGTCAAGAAAGTTTATATCGTCCCCAGCCGCGACGTCCCCCAGGGATTGGCCGCCATGATGCATTTGAACCCCGATGGCGATGTGGAAGCCGTGGCAGATAAGATGACCAAGGCCATGATGGATGTGATCACGCTGGAGATCACTACTGCAACTCGCTCGGTGGAAATTGACGGCGTGGCTGTAGAGGAGGGCCAGGTGATCGCGTTATTGAATGGAAAACTGGCCATGTCGGCAGGTTCAGTGGAAGAAGCCTGCCTGGGAACTTTGGAAAAAGCCCACGCAGCTGACTACGAACTGATCACCTTTTTCTATGGGAAGGATCAAACCCTCGCAGAGGCGAATCGCATTTCAGACGTGGTCCGGTCGAAATACCCTGCCCAGGAAATCGAATTACAGGATGGCGGCCAACCTCATTATCAATTTATCATTTCAGTGGAATAAAGTTTGCCGGGAGGGTCAACACCCGGCAAACCCTTTTTTACCATGTCCAACGTTTGCATCCTCACAGACAGCACCGCACAATTCATCCGGCCCACTTTCCCAGGGCACGAGCGGGTTTACGTCATCCCGTTCGACTTGCAAAAAGCCGCCCAACCGGTGACGAAATTACCATCTTTAGGTGGTGAATCCCCCCGCGCCTGCTCCCGCCTTCTCCCCAGGAATTTATCCGCTATTACACCCATTTGAGCCACAAGTACGATTCGATCCTCGTGCTCACCCTGTCCTCCCTGCTCAGCCCCGCCATGGATAACGCCCTCTCGGCCGGAGCGCAGTTCAGCAATCCCTCCATTGTGCAAGTCCTCGATTCGCAGACGGTCGCCATAGGATTGGGACTGCTCGTCCAGGTGGCGGCAGAGTCGGCCTCTCAAGGTGATTCCCTCGCAGCGATCGAACAGAGAGTACGCGTCGCCAGCCCTCATATCTACATGTTATTTTGCATTCCTCAATTGATGTACCTCGCCAACGCCGGCCACATGGGCCGTTCCCAGGCCATGGTTGGGGAGATCATGTCCATGCTCCCGATTTTCACGCTGGAGGACGGCCGGCTGGTCCCGAGTGAGAAAGTACGCACTCCCCGCCACCTCTTCGAGGCTTTTCAGGATTTCCTGGCCGAATTCGAGACTCCCACCCATATCGCCCTGATGCATGGCGTGAGCCACAATACTCTCCGCTTTCGGCCGCTGCGGCAGTACATGCAGGAATCCTTCCCAGAGACGCCGTTCAGCGAGCATTCCATCCAGCCGCATCTGGCTGCGTTGTTTGGCCCGCAGAGCATCGGTCTGGTCGTTTCGGAAATAGGGGCATAGGCTGACATGAAAATAGGCTTTGTGACTGATAGCACCGCCGACATCCCTGCAGAAGCAGCCGCCCAGTTGGGCATTCAGGTCATTCCGGCGTTGGTCAATATCCATGGGAAAAGCTATGCGGACGGAACGGAGATCACCCGGGAGGAGTTCTATACCCGTTTGCCGGAAATCATCCCGCCCCCGATGACTTCTTCCCCCTCCGTGGGCGCTTTCCAGCAATGCTATGAGAAACTGCTCAAAGCCGGGATGGACTTTGTCATTTCCATTCATCCACCCAATGAATTAAGCGGAATTTTTAACGCTGCCCGCCTGGCCGCGCAGGAATTCGGCCAACGTGTGAAAGTGGTGGATAGCGGCCAGCTCAGTTTGGGCCTGGGTTTCCAGGTGATTTCGGCAGCCGAAGCGGCCTCCGGCGGGGCGATCCTTGAAGATGTGCTGGCCAGGGTGGAAAGTATCCGCCAGCGTGTGCGGGTGGTGGCCTTGTTGGATAGCATAGCATATGTCCGCCGCAGCGGGCGCGTTTCCTGGGCGATTGCGATGATCGGCGGAGTTCTTCGGCTCCAGCCATTGATAGAATTACGCTACGGGCTCGTCCACCGGATTGGCCAGGCACGGACGCGTCTGCAGGGTATTGAGCGCCTGGTCGATACGCTGAATTCCTGGGGACCGCTTGAAAGCCTGGCGGTACTGCATACTAATGCTGAATCCACGGCTCTTCAGATTTTCGATGAAGTCAAGTCCAAGGTAAGCCACGCGCCTTTCCTGGTTAATGTGACCACCGCCATCGGCACACACGTCGGCCCGAATGCCCTGGGCTTCGCGGCAGTGCCTGTTTCCTGATTTTCCCGCCATAAAATCATTGAATCAAACAGAGACCGCCGGATAAGGCGGTCTCCGTCTTGTTATTTTCCGACTTATTGTTGTCCCTATTCCAGGTAATAGGCCATTCTCTGCAGCCCGATCGAAGGGTCCAAGTACTGCACCCGCACCCCTTCCGGGACGCTTAAGCTGATGGGAGCATAGTTCAAGATGGCCTTCACCCCCGCTTGCACCAGTTGGTTGGCCACTTCCTGCGCGACCTCTGCCGGGACACAAACCATGGCCACCTTGATTTCAGCCTTGCGGATGGTCTCCACGATCCCCTTCATGTCCCGCACGACAAACTCGCCCACTTTTCCACCGACTTTGTCCGGGTCGTTATCAAAAAACATGGCAATGCGGAAACCACGGTCGGTAAAGCCCGGATAGCGAGCCAACGCGTGGCCCATATCGCCCATCCCGATGAGGGCGACATCCCACACCTTCTCCACCTGCAAAATTTCCCGCAGCTTGCCGATCAGAAAGGCGATGTTATAGCCGGTCCCTTGCTTGCCAAATTCGCCGAACTGCGACAGGTCCTTGCGGATTTGGGCTGCCGAGATGCCCACTTGTTCGCCCAGATCCTGCGAGGAAGTGGTCTGCTGCTTCTGTGCCTGCATATGCCGCAATGCCCGCAAGTAAATCGGGAGTCTGCTGACAATAATATCGGGAATGTTCTGCTTGATCATGGCCTGCTCCACAGGATAATTTTCCTATAAACTTTACCATAAAGGACGCTTTTGTGCAATTCTTCACTTCTGAAATTCAGACATGACAATTGCGCAAGAATGCCTGGATCACGGCCTTGATGGCTTAATACTTTCAACCAATTGGCTTTTTTAAGAAACCAATGGAGAAATCCCGGCCCTATCCCCTGCCCCTTAGCCTACGGCATACCCTAACGGGCACACGTGCTGCGCGATCCCGAACAGCGACGGAACCCATGACTCAATGCCTGCGGGAAAGGGGTTTTGAACGGCAAAAATTGGCCCGGCGGTCAAAGAACGTCCGCCGGGCCAATTTTGTGGCGGTTCTCTTAAAATATCAGAACTCCTGTCCGAAGGCCAGTTCACGTAGATTGATCACCGATTCCACCGCCGCAATTCAGGCGGGTCTCATGGTACGACAATCTGAACGCTGAAATTATGATCACCTTGAACCGTCACGATCGAAAGCGGGAACGGCATGTAATGGCCACTGGGATAATCCAGGTTCGGGTCTTCGGGCATGGAAAGGAATGGGAACGAGGAGACAAAGCCTTCCGCTGTAAGGTTTGCCTGCGTTAGCACCTGGACGCTGATCCCGTTCTCCAGGCCCCAGGTCCAGGAATGCGGGGCCATGGCCGGCCGATAATTCGCCGGACCGGAATAAAATACCTGCGGGTCGACTGCCAGGGGGAGGCGTGTGACCACCGGCCCGGAGACTTGATAATCCACCTGGATCCCGTTTTCCATCAGCCGGTATGTTTTAACCCTGCTGCCGTCAGGGTTGGAGAAGCGGATAATGCCGGGGGTGACAACAGCGGTATATCTTAACCAAGTGTCCGCAGCGTCAGCGAACGCGCCAGCGATCACGCTTGGGTCTGCCGCCTCGCCCTGCCCCGGCTTCCATTCGGATGGATCGCTCAACCCGACCGCAAACTGACTGGTCGGCCCGACCAGTTGGTGCACGCCATTTACATCCACATGGAACAGGTTTGCCAGCCGTGCGCCGGAGGGATCGAGTATGGCAAAATAACTCCCATTGGAAAGAACGCATTCCGTCAAGCCATCGCCATCCGGGTCGCCCTCGCAACCCGATTGTACGGATGGACCTTCCGCCCACCGGGCCGCTGCAAGCAGTTCACCCACCTGGCCCAGGTAATCCGCCCTCAGGGCTGTTAATTGCAGGTCGTTGGCCGGTGCATTGAGGCTCAGATAGGTCTGCCAGGCTGACTCGCCGGCAGCGTTGAGCGGCGCAGACCGCAGGGCCTCCAGCCAGGATGAGGCCTGCAGAACCGGCACCGGAGGGGTGGAGTATTTTCCTCCGGCAGGGAAGGTCATCAGTTCGTCGCCGTTGAGAGCCTTTATCCACGGGTGAGCCGCCAGCCATGCAAAGGCGGGCTGGGCCATATCCGCCTGGCCCCACAGCGAACGGGGAAGGCTGCCTCCCAGGACTACCAGGTCACCCGGGTCGGTGGAGAGCATGGCCCTGACCAGCGCCCGGCGCACCTCCAGCGAGGGCCCGTCTTCGGTGGCTTCCGGTGTATCTGGCGAGGGGAGTGGGATAAGTCGTTTACCCTCTGAGACAGCCAGGTGGGAAGCCTCTGGAAGTGAAATGAATTGGGAAGCATAACCCTGCTGAATACTGGAAGCCGGGTCATAGACAAATTGGCTGGCAAGCAACCCGAACCCATTGGCGCTGCGGCGGCTCAAACCCAGCGAAACGTCACCGGGCTGCGCGTAGGCCGCCTCCGGCAGGATAAGCAGGCCGTGCTCGTTCATGTAGCGGACCTGCGCCATGGCACCCATATAGTCCAAAGCGGCCAGGCTGGCGGGTGTTTTCAGGTCCAGCAATGCCACCGGGATATTATATTGCCGGGACCCGGCCAGGATGAACTTCAGCCCATCCCGCCCGCCCAACGGACCGGTGTGGGCTCCATCCCACCGGCGCAGCGCCTGGGCCGGAGTCACCGCCGGAAAGACATCCCAGAAAGCCAGCAGGAGCGGGGCACGCGCAGCCGGCGGCTGACCGTCCGAAAGGATACCTCCGGCTTCGTCTGCCGGTGCGATTGGATCGGTCGTGTAAGTGGCCACATCCATGCGGTAGCGATCGCCGAGGAGGAACCGGTTCAAGCTGATCGTGATCGTGTCCAGCTCAAAGTCCTGGATGACGCGCGGCCAGACCGCCGAGCCGCCGTTCCCGCTGCGGGTTTGGACCGCGCCATTGGAAGAAAGATCGATGACAAGCGGCTGCTGATAAAAACTGCGGTTGTCCCACAGAGAAAGCCTGAAGCTGTATTGATCGCCAGGGTTGATATCCAGCAGATCCACCCGTATATCCACCGCCAGGGCGGATGCGTGTGTATAGACCGCCAGGATGTCCGTCGCCGGCGTGGCAGCCTGCGCTCCTCCCACCCAGCGCAGATCTGCTGCAACCCAGGGGCGGCTGAGCGGCTGCGGCAGGCAGCCTGCCGTTGCCAGCAGGCCAAAAACGATCATCAGCACGGCAATAAGACGGCGCATGGAACAAATTATAGTCCCGCAGCCGCCTCCTTCCAAAAGTGGAACGGCAGGGCGAGATCAGCATGAGGGTCAATGCCTAAAATCATCCCTGATGAAGCAGTGTATAATGACTCCATGAGCAGGTCCGGTCGATCTGTCCGCCATAAAGGTGAAAAAATCGATTCATTCGAGGACCGTTTGGATAGCCTCTTCGAGGAACTCGCCTTCGCCGTCCATAATGATCGGCCTTCCATATTATTACTTCCCTACGCTTCAGAATACAACCGTGCAGACGTGGAACTCGCCCTGGAAAAGCGTTTGGGCGGAATCGACCAGAAGCTGGTCCAATTCATGGTCGATGAAAAACAATTCGATCTTCCCCTGCTCCTCTCCCGCCGTGCTGATCGGAACAAATCGGTTTACTCCATCTCCTCTCTTTCCGCGGGCGGCGGAAAGAACGGCGCCAATGCTTACCTCGCCCTCAATATCCGCCGAGAGTTATTGGTGGATTATCAAGTCCGGGCTCTATTCTGGCTGACCCGGGCTGAATCCAGAAAGCTATCGCGCCACGCTCCCGATTTCTGGGCTTTCCGCCATCGGGTCGTGGAATTCGACCGGCCTTCGGACCTGAACCGTCTCGCCGTCTCTAGCGATGAAAGCCCTCTTGCCGCCGTCCGGGCCGCCCGTAAAGCTGTCCGGCTTGCCCCTTCAGAGGCCGACACCTGGCTAAAATTAGGAAATCTGTGCCTTGAGGTGGGATTATTCACGGATGCCCGCAAAGCCTTTGAGCATGTGCTTGCGCTCGCTCCCCGGAACTCTTCCGGCTGGCTTGGACTTGCCCACGTCCAGCGGCAGGGAAATCGTCTCTCCGATGCTATAATTAATTATCGGCAGGCCCTCAGCCTTGACCCGCACAACCTTTCGGCGAATTTGTCATTGATCGCCTGCCATCGCCTGATGGGAAGGGACGATCTGGCAGAGGCACAAAAGGAGCTGGTGCGGCCGGTTGTGGAAAAGGGGAGCGAATACGACCAGGGTGCATTCGCTTCTGTTTGCGGAAACGCTGATCAGGCGGTGGAATGGCTGGCTATCGCCCTGGCAAAACATCAGGTAGGACTGAGTAAATTAAAACGTGACCCAAACCTTGATTTTATCCGTGCCGACGCGCGCTTTCTACAACTATTCGCTCCTCCCCCTAATGGGGCAAACACCTATACCAGTTAGGGTATGCCGCAGGCCAAGGGCAGGGGCAAGGATCTGATGGCTGAAACAACACTTCTTTTAAAGGCAGTTGAAGAATGGTGATCGCTTTACCGGTCGTGATCGTAGCCGTAATAACCATCTTCATGGTTTTTCGAAGACGCACCATTCGCGGGTCCGCCAGCCTGTTCATTTTTTCGATCGCGTTGCTTGTCTGGGCCATTGCCTACGGGTATTTTCTGACCGGCAGTGCCTCGACCAGCTTGTTTTGGCTGAGTCTCATCTACCTGGGGGCCACCGTTACCGCGACGGCATTGCTGGCCTTCACGCTTTATTACACCAATCATGGCAATTGGGTCTCGCGCTGGAGCCTTCTTCTCCTGGCGGCGGAGCCCGTTCTGACACAGATCTTTATCTGGGTCCCCCGCTGGCGCAGCGTTTTCTTCACCGCCCGGCCGGAACCCCTTGGAATGGCATTGACAACCGGCCCCTGGTACTGGATCAATCAGACCTATTCTGATGGCTTGACGGTGCTTGCACTGATCTTCCTGGCGCAAACGTTCCTCCACAAGTCAAAACAATACGTGCTCCAATCCATCACCATTGCCCTCGGATTGTTCATCCCAGTCCTGATCAAAATCTTAAGCCTGGCGAATTTTGCGCCATTCCCCAACATGGACCTGGCTCCTTTCTCTTACGCCATCACGGCCTTGCTGCTAAGTTACTGCCTTTACCGTTTCAAATTATTGGATGTTGCCCTCATCGCCCGTGATTCGGTGGTGGAAAACATGAGCGACGGTTGGATGGTGATCGATAATAAAAACCGCATCGTCGACATGAACCCGGCGGCCGAGGCGCTCATCGGTGTTCCCCGTGAAGAGCTCTTCGGCCAGCCCGCCGAGAATATATTAAGCAATTGGCCCAAGCTCAACCATGAGCCCCTGGCCCGGGAATTGGAGATCAGGGGAAGCCTGAAATTACATGGTGAGTGGCGTTTCCTTAATGTGCGCATCTTGCCTTTGAAAAATCCCGCCGAAAAACAAACCGGCAAAGTGGTTTTGTGGCGTGATATCACCGAACGGAAAAAATCCGACGACGCCCGCCAGAGGGCGCGGGACGAAATGTTCGTTCTCCTCCACTCCATTTCGGGCGCGGCCAGCCAGACCTTGAACCTGACTGATTTCCTGGCGGAGGCCATGCACCAGATCGTCTACGCCTTCCAGAGCCAGGTCAGCCTGATCTTCCTGCTGGAAAGCGGCCTTTCTGATACAGGATTGCCCAAATATTCCCTGGCGGCTCATCATGGAGTTGCCAACGAAAATATCGCCCACTTATATTCGTCCCCCGAAGTGGCCAAGATATTTGCCTGGGTGGTCGAACAGAAGGAACCCTTCTTCGTTCCCGATGTCCTGACAGAACCTCGTCTTCCCCCCAATATGCAAAAGTCCGGCATTAAGACTTTGCTGCTCGTCCCGTTGATCACCGGCGGGCAGGTACTGGGGGTGATCGGTCTCACCCGTACGGAAGGATCGCCCTACGGCACGGATGAAATAACCCGCCTTACCGTCGTCGCGGAGGAATTGGCCTCCTTGATTTATAGTGACCGCCAGCGCCAACTTGCCATCGCCCTGGAAGAGCGCCAGCGCCTGGTGCGTGACCTGCACGACTCGGTCACGCAAAAACTGTATGGCCTGGTCCAGTTGACTGAAGCGGCCCAGGCCAGCCTCGAAACCGGCTCGCCTGCCCAATCCGTGCAGGTGGTTTCACGCATCGGCGAAAATGCCCGCCAGGCTCTCAAGGAAATGCGGCTGTTCCTCTTTGAAATGAAACCCGTTGACATTGAACATGAGGGCCTCGTCTCCATCCTGCACCAGCGCCTGGCCGCCGTGGAGGGAAAAGCCGCCATCAACGCCCGCCTGGTGGCAGATGATAATATCAACCTGCCCCTGGAAAAACAAATAACCCTGTACTATATTGCCCAGGAAGCCCTGAACAATATCTTGAAACATGCGAATGCCACATCCGTTATGATTCGACTCAAAAAGAGGAAAGCCTCCTATGCGCTTGAGATCGAAGATAACGGCCGAGGTTTCGACTCGCAGAATGCGGATAAAGGCGGCATGGGGCTGCGGATCATGCACGAGCGGATGGCCAAGGTCGATGGCAAGTTGGTCATCAAGTCCTTCCCCGGAAAAGGTTCAAAAATAATCGCAACGGTCGGTAAAGATAAAATCCCCCCTAAGGCTAAAAAAGAGAAATCAAAATGAACAAAATTCGTTTACTTGTCGTCGATGATCAAACGGTTGTGCGCGAAGGCCTGGCAGCCATCCTCACCTTTTATGCGGACATTGAGGTGGTCGGGCAGGCGGAGGACGGCATTCAGGCCGTCAAACTCACCGGCGAGCTCCAACCGGATGTGATCCTGCTGGACCTGGTCATGCCAAATATGGACGGCCTGACGACCATCCCAAAGATCAAGGAAATTGCGCCCAAGGCCCATATCCTGGTCGTTACCGCTTTTGCCGAGAACGATCGCGTCTATCAGGCCATCAAAGCCGGCGCTTTGGGATACATTCTGAAGGATGCCACCCGCGACCAGTTGGTCCAGGCCATCCGGGATGTGGCTCAGGGGAGGGCTTCCTTGCAACCATCCATCGCGGTGAAACTGATCGAGGAGATCAACCATCCTTCCGAACTACTCTATACTGCCGATCCCCTCACCCGCCGTGAACTGGAGACCCTGCGTCTCATCGCCCGCGGCCTCAGCAACCAGGAGATCGCCACCGAGCTGGTCGTCCACGAGCGCACCATCGCCAAATACGTCAGCAGCATCCTGGACAAGCTCCAGCTGGCCAACCGCACCCAGGCCGCCCTCTATGCCCTGCGCGAAGGCATCTCCGATTTGAAAGGCAAATAAAATCCGGATGACCGGGCCAAGCTTTGGTCATCCCCCTCAAATTCGCACGAACAGGACCTGACAGATCGCATGAGACCTGTCAGGTCGTGTTTTTACTGCCCTGTTCCAACTTTCCCGGCCAACAAACCTCCCCCATCAAGCCACAACCTCTCTCTTCAGGCCGCAGGCTGCAGCAGCGTGATTGCAGCATTCCGGATCCGTTCCACGTTCGGCAGCACCTGATCTTCCATGCGGCGGGCGTATGGGATGGTCGTCCGGGTGCAGACGCGGGCATATTTGAACGGGATACCCGCCTCCATCACGACTGCCGCCAGTTCGCCCGAGAGGCCAAAACTCTCATAATCTTCATCTACAACCAGCAAATGACCTGTCCGGGCGACGGCCTCACTAATTGCAGTTTTATCGAGCGGCGAGACGGTTCTCAAATCCAATACGGCCGTGGAGATGCCTTCTTTTTCCAGGGACTCTGCGGCTGCAAGAGCGCGGTGTACTCCCACACCTGCACTGACCATGGTCACATCCTTGCCTTCCCGGCGAAGCACGGCTTTCCCGATGGGGAGTGATTTCCATTTATTTGGGACAGGGCCGCGCCTGCCTTCGGCAGGGACATCGTAATGGACAGTATGGCGCCCGCCTGAACCCAGGAATTCAAGATAGGTCTCAGAGAGCAATTTGTGTTCAAGGAAGACAACCGGGCCGTCATGCTGCAACGCCGCCAACATTAATCCCCCTGCATCGGCCGGCGTGGAAGGCACGACGACTGTAAGGCCGGGGATGTGGGCCAGCCAACCCCACAGGGATTGCTCGTGCTGCCCGCCGTCGCCGTAACCGCCGCCGCAAGGCGCGCGCACCACCAGGGGTGCTGTCCATTTACCACCTGAGAAGGCTTCGATTTTCGCGGCTTGATTCAGCAGGGCATCCATCGCAACGCCAAGAAAATCGACCATATAGAGTTCGACCACCGGGCGCAAACCAGCCATGGCGGCTGCCACACCCGCTCCCAGAAAAGCGCTCTCGCTGATGGGCGTGCCCCTGACGCGCTTCGGACCAAAACGAACCAGCAAATTGCGCCGCAACAGCGGGACATCCTCGCCAAAGAGAATGACATGAGGGTCATCGCTCATCGCCTGAGCCAGCGCGTCATCGACCGCTTCGGTGAAATACATGCTCTTCATGCCGCCACCTCATGCAGGGCCTCGACCAGGGCAGCAGAGATTTCGGCCTCGATCCGGTCATCCAATTCCTTCAATCGGGCCGGATCCGACTTCAGGGCAGTCTGTACCCGTAAGACCGGATCATTGGTGGAATATTGGCGCGGGTCGCGCATGGTTGCCAGGATGGCGGAGAGAACAAGCCGCACTCCTGCCAGGCGTTCACGCAGCGAGCCGCCGCCCGGGCGCAGAAAGGAGCGGAGAAGCGGCCCGGCGATACCCGGCAACTCCCGCAGAGGATGCCGGGCTATCCGCAGCAGGATCAAGCCGAGGAAGTGACCCTCCAGATGCACACAGCTGGCTCGCAGCAGGGTTGGACCATTTCCGGCGCGCGCCCGTCCGATGGCCTGGTGAGCTGCCTGCCAGACCTTTTCGACATCCAGGCCATCCACTTCAATGTAGTCGGCGCCGAGCCCGCGCACCTTTTCTCGCATATTGCCGCGGGTGGATGCCTCCGGTTCGGTGGTGATGGCCCAGCCGTCGTCTTTGCACACGAACAGTACCGGCAGGTTCCACAGAGCTGCCAGGTTGATGGATTCCATCAGCATCCCCTGGTGCATCGCCCCCTCGCCAAAAAAGGCCACCGCGATCGTTCCAGGACGCAGGTACTGGGCAGCCAGGGCAAATCCGATCGCAGCTGGCCCGCCTGCCCCCACAATTCCCATACTGGCTGCCAAATGCTCTTTGGAATACAGGTGCATATGACCGCCCTGGCCGCGGCACAGGCCTGCCTCATGGCCAAGCATCTCGTGCAGCAGTGAGACGGGATCCACGCCGCGCAGCAGAAAGGCCGCGCTGCCGCGATGATCCACAGCCATGGCATCGCCGGGAATTAATTGGGGAATGATTCCGGCGATGATCGCCTCTTCTCCAGTTCCCAGGTGCATCTCGCCGGAGATCAGGCCGTCATTCCACAGTTGAGTGACCGCTTCTTCAAACCGGCGGCTTTTCTTCATCAGTGAATAGAGTGACCACATATCCATAGGCATTTTCCAGACAGATAGATGTTAAAGGAGGCTAACGATTTATGCGGTGATCCCTGCAGGGGATCGCGGAACCTTCCAGCGGGAGTTGCTCCTAAAAGGTGTTCCCGTAGGGGGTTTAAATCGCTTATCACGAATCCTTCACAATTATCGCGCTATTTCTGGCAAAACGCGCCGCCGGGCCGGAAATCCACGAGCGCGCCATTTCCAGATACGTCAGCAGCATCCTGGACAAACGCACCCAGGCCGGCCTCTACGCCCTCCGGCAAGCATGCCACCGTTTCTTCGATTTCTGGTCATTTCTACCACTATGGAGTGCACCTTTGTATGCAGGCCAGTACCCTATTACCACGCTCCTCCGCCAGGTTAAAGGGAATATTTGTGTATTACAAACCCAGGCCCAAACACCTAAAATATGTTTACAAAGGTTCAAGGCTGGAATTGAAAATTCCCTTTAAGCAATCGAGAGTAAATATGTTTATCGGCAAGTACCAATTGTTCATGGATGCTGAGCGCGGCCTGGTCATCCCTCCAGAGTTCCGGGAACTGCTGGCGGAGGGAGTTTACATCACCCGCGGCTTCGAACAAAACTTGTTGTTCATGAGCGCCAAAGTATTCCAGGAAAAATGCAACCGGGCGGCTTCCCTGAACATTGCCGACCCGTCCGTCCGCCTTTTACTCCGCCTGATCCTTGCCAATGCTTCCAAACTGGATTTAAACGCCTCCGGGCGCGTGTCCATCCCCCCGGAATTAACCTCCTTTGCCGGCCTGGAAAAAGAGATCATCCTCATCGGGCAGGGCGACTACATTGAAGCCTGGGCCCCGACCGGTTGGGAAAAGCAGTCCAGCATTTTGATGGATTTCGATGCAAATTCGAAACGATTTGCACAGCTCGATCTCGCGTTAGCGTGAAAAGATCATCCACATTCAACTGGCTCTATCCATAACGAGAGGAACCTATGAGCGATTTTGAATACACTGTGGCCACCGATTTCGATCGTGCCTGGTTGAATTTCGAACTGGACCTTCCCCTGAAACCCAAACCAAGTGGAGAGCCAAATCCCTTCTATATTAACCGGCCGGGGAATCCCATCGCCGAATTGACCGACGCCCTCCTGGCTCCATTCTATCGCCCGCCAAAATTCTTCTTCTCCGGACATCGCGGCTGCGGCAAATCAACCGAACTCCTTCATCTCACCGCCAACCCTCGCATCCAGAAAAAATATTGGCCGGTTAATTTCAGCATACGCGAGGAAGCCGATATCATCGACCTGGATTTCCGCGACATCCTCCTGGCTATCGGCAGCCGCATGTTCCGGGATTATCGAAAGTGTGGCGGGCGCCTGCCCGATCAACTGCTGAAAGAACTGAACGGCTGGCGCGGCAAGGTCGAGGAAGAAGTTAAAACCATCCACGCCGGCCGCTCGGATTTCGAAGTCGCGGCCGGTCTCAACGCGTTTTTCTCCAACGCCGGTCTCAAAATGAGACTGGAACCCGCCACCCGGGCTGAATTGCGGCAGGTGTTTGAAAAGGATATCACCGGCCTTATCGCCGTCATCAATAATATTTCCACCGCCATTTACAGCAAAGAGCACCGCATCCCCCTCATCCTGATAGACGACCTGGACAAACCCGGCCTGGACGAGGCCCGCGCCATCTTCCACGACCGCCGCGAGATCATGATGCAGCCCGCTTGCGCCATCATCTACACCGTCTCGAGCGCCCTGTTTTACAGCAAGGGTTTCGATGCCATCCGCGACCAGGCCATCTTCCTGCCGAACATCAAACTGCATCCGCATGTGGAACCCGACGTGAAGGACAGGGAAGGTTACCAGACCCTGCGCCGCTTCGTGAACGTCCGCACGGACCCCGGCCTGATTGACAGCCTGGCGCTCGAAGAGGCGATCTCCTATAGCGGCGGCGTATTCAGGGAAATGGCCCGCATCATGCGCACGGCCATCGGTCGTGCCAGGCGCCGGAAAGCCGTCAAAGTGGAGGTGGTCGATGTGGAATGGGCCACCACCGAGATCCGCAATGAGTACCGCCGCATTTTAGATAAGGAAGACATTGAAATCTTGAAAAAGGTCCACCAGCAGAATCGTCTCGAATACGATGAGCGGCTGCGGCCACTTTTACAGTTGCTGGCCATCCTCGAATACAGGAACGGTGAGAATTGGTGTGATGTTCACCCCGTCCTGAGGAGGTTGATTGAATGATTGATATCCGTCAGACGGCGTTGGTCGAAAGCGACTACATCGAGCCCTTTGAGGACCGCATCGATATTTTGTTCCACGAGTTGGAGCTGGCCGCAAAATGGCAGTGCCCCTCCCTCCTCCTGGCCATCTATAGCTCGGAATTTGTTCACGGGGATGCCGAAGTGGCCCTGGAGAACCGTCTCCTTGGCCTCGGGCAGAAAGCGCACCACATCATCGTAAAAAGCCAGGATGATGCGGACATTCCTTTGTTGATCTCCGAACTGCCGGACTTGAAAAATGGGGTCGTTTTTGTGGAGGGCCTGCGCTGGGGCGGCGGGCAGGCCGGTTACGAGGCTTATCGATCCCTCAATAAGCATCGCGAGTTCTTCATTGAAAACCAGATCCGGGTGGTCTTCTGGCTCACTGAAACCGAGGCAATCCACCTGGCCCACTTTGCCCCCGATTACTGGACCTTCCGCCATCGGGTCATCGAGTTTGTTGATTCGCCTCGTACTGAGCAGATTTCCTCGCTGGTCCCGGAATCCGCCTGCCAGTCCATGGACGATGTCGCCGGCTCTGCAGAAGACCTGGATGCAAAGATCACCCTGCGGGCCGCCTTGTTGACCGACCTGCCCGAAGGGGATGAATCCACCGCCGCCAGGGCAAACCTGTTATTGACCCTGGGCATCCTGCACTGGCGCAGGGGCGATTACGACCAGGCCGCCCAATTCTTGAACACTGCTCTCGAACTCGCCGCCAAACTGCAGGACAACCACTTCGAAGCCCTTTGCTTCAATGCCACCGCACTGGTTGAAACGGCTTTGGGAAAGATGGAAGCTGCCATCCGCTCTTATCAGCATGCCCTCGAACTGGCTCCTTCCCAGGTCTCTCCCTGGAACAACATGGGCAACCTGCACTATAAGCTCGGACAATACGAAGAGGCGCTCACCGCCTTCCAAAAAGCGGTCGAGCAAACCCCCTCTGACAGGATCAGTTGGGGCGGCCTGGCCAATTCATATTACAAACTTGGACGGCATGAAGATGCCATCTTTGCCTTCCAGAAAAATCTCGAACTCAACCCCACGGATGCGCATTCCTGGAGCGCACTTGCAGAAATGTATGCCGCTGAAGGCCAGCCCGATGAAGCCCTGGCTGCCTATCAAAAAGCGCTTGAGATCGACCCCGGGAACGCCCGCCTATTGAACGAAATAGGCAGCCTCCATTACAACGCCGCTGCTTACGAAGAAGCCGCTCACGCTTACCAACGGGCCATCGAACTGGATCAGAGTTGTGAGCCGTCTTATAACAATCTGGCCTCCATCCTTATACTTTCTGGTAACCATGCCGAGGCCATCCCCTTGCTCCAGAAAGGCATTGAACTCCAGTCTGAACCGGCGCAGGCAGCCATCTTGTGGGATCGTCTCGGTGACGCTTACCGCAAGCTCAATGATTACGAGAATGCCATGGCAGCCTACCGGAAAGCCGACGAGCTTGAACTTGGAACTGCTTCTCCTCAAACAACCCAGGCCACCCTCCCGGAAGAGGCAGAGATCGCCGCGCCCCTCCCCGTTGCAGGGCCGGCCGAGGTCCAGCCAGAGCCCATCCCCGCACCTCTTCCCATTCCTGGCCCGGCCGAGGCCCAGCCAGAACCGGTCGCCGCTTCACCTGTAGATGATGTTCAGGAATCTCCAGCCTCGGCGGAAACTGTTCCGGTGGTTGAACTCGTCCCGGCGAATGGCGAACTGGTCGACAATTCGGGGACGCTGGAAAACGAGTCCGAAGTGGACTTCGCCAAGTGGTTGGAAGGCCTGGCTGCCAGGCTGCCAGTTTCGCCTGCTCCTGATGAGACGGATGCCGCTGAGATCGTCCCGCAGGCAGTTGAAGGATCGCCGGAAGCTGAGGCATCGCAAGAGGTCGAAGGCACCCTGGAAATTGAAGAATTGCAGGAAGCCGAAGCGCCTCAGGAGATTGAAGTATTGCAGGAAGCAGAAGTTTCACAGGAAATTGAAGGATCGAAGGAAACCGAAGATCCACAGGAAATTGAAGGATCGCGGGATTTCGAAGAATATTTACGGACCTTGCCATCCCTCTCAGAGGTCAACGGACCTGCGGAAACAGAGGCGGCTTCCCAGGATTGCGCCGCCGCCGAGGCTATTTCCGAGAGCGACCAGGCTGAGATCAGTTTAGCCAGCCTGGGAGACCCCGCCTCAACTTTTATTGAGCCTGCTGCTGAAGATCCTGAGTTGGAAGATACCCAGCCGGTCAAGACCTCGCCGCGTCACTCCGTCTCTCCCCTGCCGCCTGCTGAACGCCTGAATGTAGAAAAAGAGGCGGTCACTGTTACCGAAAAGGCAGACTTCGATGCAAAAAGCGCCCAGATCTGGAACGAATTGGGCAACATCTATTACAACATCGTCGCTTACGACGAAGCCATCAACGCTCTGAATAAGGCCATTGAACTGGATCATTCGTACGGCTGGACCTACAACAACCTGGCCTCGATCTATATTCATAAAGGTTCCTATGCCGAAGCCATTCCACTGCTCCAGCGGGGCATTCCCTTGATGAGGGAATCCAAAGACAAGGCGCTTCTCTGGAACCGGCTTGGCGATGCTTACCGGCGCATGGACCAGCATGATAAGGCAGCCGCAGCCTACAAAAAAGCCGTCGAACTCGATCCGGATAATGTGTCATTACTCACTCGAGCTCGTTTTAGTCTGTTGGGAAATTGCCGGGCATGATTAGTGCTCATGCTCTAAGGTGAGGCAGCAATGAGTGAACTTGAGATCTGGAATGAACTGGGAAATATCTATTACAACTCCGGCGCATACGATGAAGCCATCCGTGCCTATCACCGTGCCATCGAGCTTGACCATGGGAATGGACAGTCATTCAGCAACCTGGCTTCCATATACATCCAAAAGGAATTCTTTACCGAAGCCATCCTGATGTACCAGAAAGGGATTGAACTCCTCGATAACCCCACGGAAAAAGCCGCCTTGTGGAACCGCCTGGGCGATGTTTATCTGCAGCTCGGCGGCTTTACAGATGCTCTGAAAGCCTACCAGATGGCGGTGGACCTCGACCCGGCCAATGAAACCTTTAAAAATGACCTGGCGAAAGTCACTCTTGGTTCGGCCCACAATCTCTCCATGCCTGATCCCACCATCTCTCAGCCAGCAGCTGAAACCAGTTCCATCCAGGCTGAGGCGGCAATACCTGAAACCTGTGTCTCGCAGAA
The DNA here is from genome assembly GCA_963831885.1 of uncultured Chloroflexia bacterium. GTDB lineage: Bacteria > Chloroflexota > Anaerolineae > Anaerolineales > Villigracilaceae > UBA877. The sequence continues at coordinate 111,940 of CAWHSJ010000014.1, forward strand.
CCGGCCCCTTTGCCATGCGAAGACCTGCCTGCCTCCAGTCCGATCCAGGACGAAACCAGGATCGAAGCCGAATCTTCATTGGAGACCCCCGGTCTCCCTTTAGACTCTGCCATGGCGGAAGCGGCCGCTCCCCAGCCTCTAGAAAGCCCTACCGCCTTCCCCGTTATGGATGGAGCCGGAGCGGAAGCCGGCATGGTTTTGGAAATATCCACCGAGCTGTTGGACCGCGTCATGGAAGAACAGGAAGCGTCACGTCCGGTAGAACCGCCCGCCGCCGTCCCCGTTCCCGCCGTAATCCAGGCGGAAATTGAACCTGTTTTGGAAACACCGGCCGGTCTTTCTGACGCCGCTCTTTCAGACCCCGTCACTCCGCAGCCTCAACAAGCAATCGCTGCCACTCCCCTGGCGGACGGAACGGTTGAGGCGACTGGAACGGTTTTGGAAGACGCTTTGGACTCTTCAGCCTCCCTTCCCGCAGAACCGGCCGTTGCACAACCACAAGAAACGCCTGCCGCTGAGCCCGGGCTGGAGGCGGAAGAAAAGACGGGGTTGGAAGGGCAGGTCGAGACAGTCCTTGAAGCCTCTCCTGATTTTTCGGAGACGGTAGCGGCCGCCGCCGTCCCTTCACAGCCCTTTGAAGCGGAACCACTGGCGGAAGAAGCCCTCCCAGACGAGCCACCTGCCGAGGAAACCTCTCGACCGGGAAACGAAATGGAGATAGAGACGGCTCTGAAAGTGTCCGCCTTCCTGTCAGATCCTCCCGCGGCAGATCCGGCCTCTCCCGAGGCGGAAGGCGCCTGTTGGGTCTTTAAAAACAATGTGCAGGCAGTTTTAGTTGAAACGGATGGGAACGAATCGACCGAAAAAGCGCCCCTGATCCTCGGCAGCCGCATCCTTTCCGAACCCTGCCTCGAAGAAATTCCCACTGAAGCTGCTCAGACCGTGCAAGCCGTGGAAGAAATCTCCTCAGCGGATAATCCCGTGTCAATGCAAGAGCAGGAGCTCGCCCGGCCCGAAGCAATCCCCTCCCCCGAAGTGGAGATGCCTTCGGCAGAGGCGGCCTCTCCAACCTTCTCATCCGAGCCGTTTAAGAGGCCGCCTTCCGAACGCCGCCTCAGCTCGGAGGAGGCCTTTAAGACACTTCCTGCCATCGAACCAATGATGGGCGAACCGATCAATTCGCGGGCGAAGGCTTTATTGAAACTGGGCCTGTCCCATTGGCATCAAGGCGACTACGAGGCCGCCGCCCGGTTCCTGAACACGGTGATCAATCTGGCCGCTGTTTTCTGTGATCACCGGTTCGAGGCCCTTTGCTACAATGCCATCGCCCTGGTGGAAACCGACCTGGGGAAATTTGAAGAAGCGATTCGCGCTTATGAAACCGCGGCTTCCCTGGCTCCGTTACATTTCTCCCCCTGGAAAGAAATCGGTTATTTATACAGCCAGAGCAATAAATACGAAGAAGCACTGGCAACGTTCAAGAAGGCCATCGAACGCAACCCCAATGATTCGCTCAGTTGGAACGGTCTCGGGGATGTGTATCACAAGCTGGGCCGCAACGAAGACGCCATCTCAGCTTATCAACTGGGGAACGTGTTCGACCGGCCGGTCCGCAGCAATGAGGCTCTAACAATCGTTCATCGATCCTCCAATACTGAAGATGAAAACCCGCGTGTTTTGGAGGAGATGGGCAACATTAATTTCGCCAATGGCGCCTTCGAAGATGCCGTCACTGCTTATGCCAATGCCATCGAACTCCTGGAGGATACAACCGACAAGGCTCGCCTGTGGACCCGGCTGGGGGAAACCTATCAGCAGTTGAACAAAAACGACGAAGCCGATGCAGCTTTCAAAAAGGCCGTTGAACTCGACGCTGAAAATACCGCCGCCCTCGACAATGGCGCCAGGATGGAACCTGCTCCGGCGAGCGTTCCTGCAGATTGCATTGAAGAAAACTGCGCTGTGATCCCTGACGAAATTAAAGTTGAAAGCATTGAGGATTACGATCCGGTCGAGTCAGCCAACCCAGGCGCGACCGGCCAGGCCGACTCCACGCTGAGTGAACCCGCGGACGAAGCCCCGCTTTCCGAAGCGCCCGAGCCGGCCGTCTTAATTGAGGCAGATTCCGCCAGACCCGCATCTGCGGATGGAGAAACACTGATCCCCGTTGAGCCGCCGGTCATTGAAGAAACCGTCAAGGAACCTGAGCCGGAAGCTGCCTACTGGTTCTTCAAATCCCGCCCTCCCGTCAGGCGAAATTCCGGGCCGGTGGCAGAAACATCCCGCCCCTCCGGAGGTTTCAGGCTTTCGGCTGAGACCGGCCTGGGGAATGTCAAACCGTCGCCCGCTTTTGTGCTGCCCAAATATTCCAGCCAGGCCCGCCTTGACAAGCCTCTCCTGGCAGACGCTTATGCCGACCCTGAAGTGATCGTTGTTGAGGAGTCCCCCACAGAAGAGGCATCCACAGGGGCTGAACCTCTCGGCTCATCCCTGCCAACGGTTGGCCAGACTACCCACTATTCCGGAACTGAACCCGAGACGATGAGGGAGGCCGAGACTGAGACCTACGGCCCGGAGTACCCCCTTGCGGATGAACCCACCCCGGCCGTCTCATCGGTGGACCAGGCAGGATCGGACTTCCAGACCCTGGAAAACGATATTGCCGCTTATCGCAAGGTGACCGAAATAAACCCCCTGAACGATCGTGCCTGGGATGCATTGGGCAATATGTATGAAGCCACCGGGCTCCACAGCGAGGCGATCGCCGCTTTTGAGAAAGCCATCTCGCTTGCCTCACAGAGGGAAGTCTATCATTACCACCTGGGCCTCGCCCATGCGGCTCAAAAGCATTATGAGAAGGCCATTCAGTCGCTTCAAAAAGTCGTTGCCCTGAATCCTGATTATATGCTGGCCCATTGCGCCCTGGCCGGATACTATCGCCGGGCTGGTAAAGAGGCAGAAGCCCGGGAGCATATAGTCATTGCCCGCCCTTATATGGAGAGTGAAAATAATTATAACCAGGCTTGCTTCGAATCCATTTGCGGGAACACAGACCGGGCTTTCGCCTTTTTGAGAAACGCGTTGGATAAGAAACAGGTCCAGGTCGAACTGGTCCGCAGCGATCCCGACCTTGATTTCATCCGCTCCGACCCCCGCTTCGAAGAATTGATCAACAGGAAAAATGCTGGCTACCAGCCGGTTCCTTAACGCCAATAATGACCGGACTTGAATCCCCGGGAAACTATTTTTTCTGATCTACACTTTTATTGGGGAGACGAAAGAAAATAGACAGGCTTAAGCGGGAAGCGCTGCTGCGCTTCCTGTGTAAGCCTGTCATAGTATTCCAGCCACAGGTCGAAAAAGTATTCCAGGTCTATCAGGGTGATCCGGTATATCCTTTGTTCGCGGGCTTCTTCGAGGACGTTCCCTGTAAACCCTCCGGAAGAAATAAAAATCCCGGCGTCATCCGTGCCCAGCATGGACATGAACGCTTTCAGCCCCTCGAACATGACCGGCTGGCCGGTGTGCAGCACGTGGACTTTAATGCGCGGCAGGTTCAATCCCAGCGCATCGGTATGCACAACGAAATTTACAAATCCACGTTCCTTTTCCGGGGGGGCCACCCAGGTCAAGTGATACCCCAACGCTTTGAGCAGATCCCCGGTGATCACCTGGAACTCGTAAGGTCTCAATTCCTGTAAATAAGTGTGAATCTGCCCCCAAGCCGTTTCTTCGGCTTCCTCCGTTATCAGCGCCAGTGCTGAGCGGCTCTGCCGCCATGCATCCAATATCCTGCCAGCCTCCTGGCTGAAAGCCTGGGCGGTGGAGAAACTTTTGCAGGCCTGTTTCCCCTCGTCCGTGATAAACCAGCGGCCTTTATTCTTCACCATCCAGCCGGCTTTTACAAAGGGGATCGTTGCAAGGCGCACGACTCTTTCATACCTTTGGACATGGCTGTCTGGCAAATATTCCTGCTCGGTTTCGTTTAATCGGGTCGTCTGGGGAATATGCGCCAAAACCTCCCCCGCAGGTAACCCGTTGGGCTCCTGCCAAAGTCGAACAAAAACCAATCGTAAGAATTCGCTTATTCGTAGTGGAGAAATCTCACTCATTTATTCTGTTCCCGGATCCCAAAGCTCGAGCGAATTCCAGAAATACAGCAATTAATAAAGAAACGAATCCAACACCTCAAATATACCCGTTCGAGGAATTTTCGTCCAGTAAAAAGGAGGTTTTGGTTCGAATATTTGTACTAAGAACGATCAAGGCTTATTTTGTACCCTTAAAACATAGTCCACCAGCCGTAACCCTTCCCCTGGAGCCGGGGACAGGCGGATCTCATAAGACTGCCCCGCCGGGAGAGTGACGGCCGCCTCAACATCACCGCAACTCAAAGACCCCCAGCCGGCAAGGGCGGAACCACCCTGCCATAACTCAACCAGCAGGGTATCATTGCCGGAACAGGTCAAGCCAAAGGCGAGGTGGGCTTCCGTCCCCGTAAGAGCATACGGGGTGAACTCCACCCAGTCTTCTGAATCACCCTGCGGGATTGAGACCTGGCTGGAATAGGTGAACTGATGGGTACCGGCAGCCGAGAAGGTCATTGAAACGGCCGGCACCGCCCGGCTATCTCCATCCGGGTAGGCCATCCCGATGGTCGGCGTCGGTGTCGCCGGTGGCCCGGAAGGCGTGCCAGCCGTTCCCGGCGCCACGGGGGTACCGAAATCATCCAGAACCGGCAAGTTGGCGGCAGCCTCCGTCCGGACATATTGGGCCGTGATCCAGCCATGTCCGCCGGGCCCGGAGGCGTAATCGATTTGGAACCAGGCAGCGGTGGCATTTTTACCGGTCAGCGAGACCACCGCGTCTGGCTGGAGCAATCCCAAGGTATCGAAGGTCATCCCCGGCCCTGAACGAACGTTGAGGCGCTGAGTCACAACCCCGGTCGGACCGGCAGGCGTGGCGGTGCCATCCGGCGGAATCTCGACTCCCGCCGCCACCTGCACGTATTGTGCCGCCACCCAACCATGTCCCTGCGGAGCGGATGGATAAAGGATCTGGTACCACGTCCCCTGGCTGCCCTGGTTGAGGATCTGAACTTTTTCCCCGGCGTTGAGGAGGCCCAAGGCTGCAAAAGTGGTGCCGGGCCCGCTGCGCACATTGACCTTGATGGTCAGAGTTCCCTCGATAAGGACCGGGGTGGAAGTAGGTTCAGGCGGTCTGGGCGTATGCGTGGCCGCAGGTGTTTCGGAAGGAAGGCGCGTTGGTGAGGCCGGGACGGGCGTAGCCGTAGGCGGCTCCGCCGGGCTGCAGGAGGCCGTGAACGCAAAAACCAGTACCAACAGGAACGAATATCTCTTCATCGAGTCGATTGTAGCACAGGTAAAAAATAGCGAAAACCAGCCCTAAAAGGCTGGTTTTAGTGTGCCCCTAAGCGGACCTCTTCCGAACTACACCCTTCCCTGAAATTAGGGGAGAATATGGATCATAAGTATTACCTTTGTTTTCCCGATCAACTCATAATCGCTTGATCATGAATCGCTACATGAAAAAGGTATGTCAATAGGATTTGAACCTCGAACCTAGCGGTTCGAGGTTCAAATCCTCGGCGAGGAGCTTTAAGCCCTTTTTTAAGGGCTTTTTGTATTTCTATAGGACCTAAACCTCAATCCCCTGGGTTAAAAGCTCCCCGCTTATCAAGATCAACCATGTTTTACATAGGAGTATTAGCAACAATAGTCTTTCATCTCATCCCAATCGGTATGGTAATATATATTCATCGGATCACTAATGGACGTTTTTCAGAAACAATTAATGATTTTCGGAATAAACAATGAAATTCAGCTTTCACGCTTGTACCAAAGAAGATGATTTTTGGCTCACCCGTAATTTTCTGCGCGAAATATTCCTGCTCAACAACAGGCTCGAACACAGTTGGAATGTCGCTCGCCTCGATTACTGGCGTTGGCATTACATTAAGACCTGCAATGTTCTAGAATCGGTGGATAAGGGAATGGCGCTGTGGGAAAATGCCGATGGCAAAATTATCGCCGCGTTGAATCATCTTGGCGGAAGCGAACTCCGCCTGCACGTCCATCCGCACTTTCGCTCTGCGGAATTAGAAAATGAATTGCTTGCCTACGCAGAAGATAATTTCTACGCAGTGACAGAAGATTGCAGGCGTTATATTTTTATGCCCATCTTCGAGGATGACACGCAACGACAGGAAATAGCACTAAACAGTGGTTTTAAAAAGCGATCTGGTTGGGGACATCACTACCACCGCAATTTAGATTCATCTATCCCTGACACACCAATCCCTTCGGGCTATGAAATCCGGTCGATGGGCGGCACGGAAGAATACCCTGCACGAAGTTGGGCTTCATGGCGGGCATTCCATAATGATGAACCAAATGAAAATTACGACGGCGATTATTCATGGTACGCGAATCTTCAAGCCGCGCCATTGTACCGCCGCGATCTGGATGTCGTTGCTGCTGCCCCTGATGGAAGTATTGCCGCATTCTGCACAATCTTTTATGACGATTACACTCGTAGCGCGGTGACAGTTGTAGTCGGTACCGCGTTTGAACATTTGCGGCGCGGACTCGGCAAAGCGGTCATCACCGAAGGGTTAAAAAGACTCAAAGCACTTGGCTGCATGCGTGTCTTTTCCACTGCCCACGAAGAACCTGCTGATCTGTTGTATCGTTCTGTATTGCATGAAATGAAAGTAACAGACACTTGGGTAAAGGAGATAAAATCAGAATTCAAGGATGATAGAAAATAGTTTTCTTGCGGTAGCGTCTCGCTTCAGTCGACGAGTCGGACACAATTCAAAACGCTCACAAAAAAAGCAATGGTCGGCAAGGACTCAGCTGCTTTTTCAAGTTTTTTCTGGTTTCGAGTTTCTTCTGCTTCCGAACAGTGTTCACACCCACCCGGCTGCGAGTAAAACAAACCTTATTATTCAAATGTGCCTCAGCTAGGATTTGATCCTCCAACCGCTAGATTCAAGGTTCAAATCCTCGGTGAGGAGCTTTTGCTAAAATTAATTCGCCATCAGCTTTTCAGCTAAAGGCGAATTTCTTTATTAATCTTTCTTGGAAAAATATTGATTATTCTACCAGAATTATTCGATGAAGTTTAATCAGTAATCTCTTTGATAGTAAAATTAAACGTATGCTCACCCGACTCGCTCGAAATCGGTTTTTATGGTTGATTCTACTTTTTGTCTTTATTGTTCCATCCTTCTATTTTTTATTAAAACCCCGGATTTATTGGAGTATGCATGATGATATACAAATGATGTATCAGTTGGAAATGGAAAAATGTATTAGTGATGGCCAAATACCATGTCGTTGGACACCTGAATTGGCTAACGGTTATGGTTATCCTCTGTTTAATTATTATCCGCCTTTACCCTATCTTGTCGGCGAAGTTTTCCATATCTTTAGATTTTCTCTCGTCACTACCGTTAAATTTACGGCTCTTAGCCAAATTCTTCTTTCAGCCCTGGCTATGTATCTTCTCGGGGCTGAATTTAATGGTCCTTTTACCGGTTTCCTTGCTGCACTTTTTTATACTTATGCCCCCTATCATGCTGTCAATTTATATGTTCGCGGGGCAATGAATGAGTCATGGGCTGCAGTTTTCTTTCCTCTATTATTCTTGGCCTCTTATCGTTTGATTAGGAAACCGGGGATTGGCAATATCCTTTATTTATCACTTTCTTATTGTTTTCTTTTACTCTCCCATAATCCGATGGTATTAATTTTCACTCCTTTCTTGATTGTCTGGTGCATTTATTGGCTCTTCGATCACTACAATCTTAAATTAAAAGATTATAGAATTCCTCTCCTAAAATTTTCACTCGCAGGCTTTTTTGCTCTGTCATTAGCGGCCTTTTTCACTCTCCCAATGCTTTTTGAGACCAAATACGTCCAGATTTCTTCAATGTTCGAGGATTACTATTATTATGCCAATCATTTTGTCACCTTGAAACAATTATTTATTAGTAATTTTTGGGGGAATGGTGGTTCGGTGTTGGGCTCTGGTGATGGAATGTCTTTTTCGGTTGGCTATTTACATTGGATAATCCCTGCCATAGGCATTTTAATTGCTTTCTATCTTCTTTTGAAAAAACCCAAACAATATTTAAGATTGATTATGCCCTTTCTGTTGTTGTCGTTTTTAGGATTTTTTGCTACCTTCATGGCGACTCATGGATCTACTTTTATTTGGGAGATTTTCAAAATCCTACAAGACATTCAGTTCCCCTGGCGTTTTCTCAACCTGGCTAATTTTTTCTTTTCAGCTTCGATTGTCTTTCTCGTTCTTCTCTTTCAAAAATTCAAGATCAATCGATTAACCAGCATTATTGCTCTTGGCTTTATTGTGATTGCCCTGATACTGATAAATTACAAGCACTTCTACCCCATTACTTCCTATTCCCTTACTGATCAGCAATGGTTTAACGATTCCTGGACTTTACAAAAAAGAGGTACTATTGATTATCTACCTACAACCGCCCTAGGCTATCCCAAACATCCTGCTCAAGACTATGTCGATGCTATAATTCCTACAACTGTCATTTATAAAATCTCTAATGCAAGCAAAGGCAGCGACTGGATTTCCTTCAATCTTGAACTTTCCGATAATGCCACTATCACCTTGCCAGTATTGGCATTTCCAGGTTTTAAATTATTAGATTTTGGTGAAGAAATCTCTTACATGATCGAAACGTCCTCGGGGCGCATTATCGTAAACCTATCTGCCGGTAGTCATGTACTTTATTTAAAACTTTACAATACGCCCATTCGCGCCCTCAGTGATTACTGGTCATTATTGGCCTGGATATTAATATTTTTCTTCTTCGTAAAGAACTCATGGAAGAAATTGTCGTCCAGGAAAATATTAAAAACTACAGTTGAATAAAAACGGGTTAGCATTTCTGCAATATAAATCTTGTCTACAAGAACAGTGTTTCGTTTCGGCTCAAAACGCAAACCAGCCAGGAACTCCTCTATATCGATGGAATTCTGGCCGGTTTCGTCTAATTTCTGTGCCCCTGGGCAGACTCGAACTGCCCTTTTTAGCTCCGGAGGCTAACGCTCTGTCCACTGAGCTACAGGGGCGGGTGATGCGATTTTACCACGGGTGGATTAAACCTGCACATGCGGGGCCAGGCTGGCAAGCTCGGTGCGGAGTTTTTGGAGGATGGCCTGGTTGCCGTCTTCATCACCCATGCGAGCCAACTGGCGCTGCTTGTGAGCGTATTCGCCGCATAATTGATAGAAGCGGGCCGTCTTGAAGTAACGCCCATTAAACAGGGCCGCCGTACGGGCGAACATTTGTAACCAGGCGGAGGAAGCCGTATGGAATTGAGAGGAAGTGATCGTCCCAACCTGGACCTCGGGGGCGAGGTATTTTTTGAGGCTTTGCTTTTCACTCCAGGTGGCCCAGATGATCACGGCCAGCATGAACAACCAACCGGTCCAGTCGAAGAAGGTGCCGATCACCAGGCCCTCCATACCGCTGAGGAGGGAGGCGACCGTGTTGTGGAATGCGTGGGTGAACATGGAGACTGCCCATCCGATAATGGGGGCAATAATTTTCACAAGCCATTCGCGATTTATGCGCGCAACCGCCAGGCCGATGCCGATGAAAGCCGTGTAGAACGGATGCTGCCAGCCGACCAGGATGATGCGGATGAAGGTCAGGGAGAGCAGGCCGCTCCAACCGCTTTCCTGGAAGCCATAAGTGTAGATGTAATAGGCATTTTCGGTGGCGGCAAAACCCAGGGCGGCCACGCCGGCATAAATGATTCCATCCAGAACGGAGTCAAATTCATTGTGGAAGACGATGAAGACCGCCAGGACAGCCAGGCCCTTGAGGGTCTCTTCCACGAGGGGGGCTATGATGGAACCGGTGGCAAGGTCGGTGGCAAAGGCGGAGCCGGTGAAGACGGAAATGCCGATACCCAGGACAGTATTAATGAGGAAAGCACTGCCGGCGGCGATGACTGCGCCCCAAAGGAAGACTCCGCCGAGCAGGAGGATGGGTTCCTTCTCATACCGGTCAAGCCAGTACAGGATGTACGCAAAGAGCAAGGATGTGCTGAAGCCGATTAATCCGGAAACGATGAAACCCATGGGAAAACCTCTGAGGGTTGATTATAGCAATTATTGGGCGGTTGGGTAAAGGAAAAAGAGAAAGGGGCTGAGAGTGAAGCAGGCAAAAAACCTACCCCTATCTGTTCCCGTCTTTCAAGATAATGCGGGTGCGTTCGATGCGGGTGGATTCCAAGGGAATGCCGAGGGCTTCCAGGACTGCCTCGGGGCGACCGGTGGCGCTCTCACGGGCAGCCAGGCACATCCATAAGCGGTGGGGGCCGGCCGCATCCGGGGGAAGGAGGCTCAGGCCCTCGATCAGAGGCCGCAGGTCGTAGTCCTTGCCGCGGCGCTGGCTGGGTAAAGAGGCGGAGGCCAGCAGCGTTGCCAGGCGCTGCGGCAGGTCCGGCAGAGCCGAGGCATCCGGCGGATCGAGGAGAGTCACCTCGTATTCGGCGGAGATCACCTGGGTTTGCAAGGCAGGGGAGGGCTCCTCCACTGGTTCCACGGAGAGGATGGTCAATCCAGGCGGGGCCGCGGGTTGGATCGTTTGTGTGTAGTAACGATTTAAATCGTTACTACTCTTGTCGCCAGGTGCAGGAATGTCCTCCAGCCAGAGGTCAACGATTTCAGCGCGGCCGATAAAACCGAGAGGCAAAGCCGACGCCAATTGGATCTTCGGCCCAGGGTGGAAGCCCTGGGTGTACATGAGCGGCAAGCCGGCGCGGCGGATGGTCCGCTCCCAGATCGTGTGGAGATCCAGGTGGCCGGTATAACGCAAGGAGCCGGATTTGGAGAAGGTTATTCGCAGGCGCATGGAAGGGTTGATCGGCAATGGATGATTCTGGATTGAAAAATGGTTTATGTAACTCTTGGCTTGAGTTCGGGGCATTTCCAATAGATGCCGGGATAGTCACGGCGGGTGGCTGCATAGGTGGGTAGAATGCCGCAGGCATCGCAGTTGGAGCGGCAATCATCACGGGTCTCGCCAGCCAACGAACGAAGATAGTCGGTATAGAGATATTTTTTGCGAACGGCGATGGAAATGTGGTCCCATGGGAATATCTCATCGGCAGAACGCATCCGGTGGGTGTAGAAGGCCGGGTCGATTTTTTGGGAGGCGAACGCCTGGGTCCAGGCTTCGTAATTGCGGTGATCCTGCCAGGCATCGAATTTCGTGCCATTCTTCCAGGCAGCGTAAATCACCTCGGCCATGCGGCGGTCGCCGCGGGACAGCCAGCCTTCCAGGAGGGTGTCCTCCGGAGGGGTCCAGGAGAGTTTGAAGGCGCTGCCGCGCAATTCGTGTTTAAGCAGGTCCTGCTTGGCGTTGATCTGCTCAACCGTATCCACCGTCACCCACTGGAAGGGCGTATGGGGCTTGGGGATAAAGGTGCTCACGCCGGCATGGACTTTGGCTTTGTTGCCCAAAACCTTGCGGCCTTCGGCGAGGACGCGCTTGCACAGGTCAACAATGGCCTGGACATCCTCGAGGGTCTCGCTGGGATGGCCGATCATGAAATACAGTTTGAGGTTGACCCAGCCGCGCGAGTAGATCTGGCGGGCAGTCTCCAGGAGCTGCTCGTCAGGGATGAACTTGTTGATGATGCTGCGCATGCGTTCGGTGGCGGCCTCCGGAGCCAGGGTGAAACCACCGGAGCGACGGTCCTTCAACTTCTCCATCAGCTCCACGGAAACGGTATCGATGCGGAGGGAAGGCAGCGAGACGGTGAGATGGCGGGAACCGAACCTCTCGCTGATGCGGGTGACAAGGTCGAGGATGTCGGAGTAATCGGAGGAAGAGAGGGACAGGAGCGCAAGTTCCTCGGCCCCGGTGGCATCCACGGCGGCTGCGGCTGCCTGGACGATCTCGTCGACGCTGCGCTCGCGGACGGGGCGGGTGATCATGCCGGCCTGGCAGAAACGGCAGCCACGCGTGCAGCCACGCATGACTTCGACGGAGACGCGGTTATGGACTACGTCAATATTGGGGACGAGGAAGCGGGTGGTGGGAGGCGGGAGCTTGGCCAGCATGCGCTTGAGAATGGTCTTGGGCACGCCGGAAATGGTGGGGCTGACACCAGAAACCCGGCCATCCTCGAGATATTTCACTTCATAGAAGCGAGGTACGTAAACGCCGGGGATGGAGGCAAGTTGACGGAGGATGGCTTCGCGATCAGAGAGCGAAGGTTGAAAGTCACTTGCAGGCGATAGTCCACTTTTTGCCCGCTGAACGGTATCAATTATTTCGTTAATTACTTCTTCCCCCTCACCGATGACGAAGGCATCGATGAAGGCGTGCATGGGCTCAGGGTTGAAGCAGGCATGCCCCCCGGCAATGATAAGTGGATCCGCGGCAGTACGGTCGGAAGAGCGGAGGGGAATCCCCGCCAGGTCGAGCAGGTTGAGAGTATTCGTGTAGAGGGTCTCGTAGGGAAGCGAGAACCCGACGATGTCGAACGCCGCCAGCGGGTGCTTGGTCTCAAGAGAATAGAGGGGGATATCGCCGGCGCGCATGAGCTCTTCCATATCCACCCAGGGGGCGTAGGAGCGCTCGGCCAGGGCATCGGGGCGCTGGTTGACCAGGTCGTAGAGGATCTGCAAGCCAAGGTTGGAGACGCCGATATCGTATATATCGGGGAAGACGAAGGCGACCCGGGTGGCAACGGCCGCCCAATCTTTGACTACCATGTTCAGTTCGCCACCCACGTAGCGGCCCGGTTTCTGTACCTTTAATAGTATTCGTTCGAGGCGAGCCTCGATCTGGGAAGGGGATAACATGGGGGGGATTATACCATCAGAGGGTCAGAGAAAAGAGAACGGGGAAAAGAGATGGCGAACAGAGAAAAATGCACTTCCTGGCAATATGTGGCGGAAAATGCGGATCGCCGCGGAAGGATCATTCGGAAAATAAAGGCCTCACAGATCTATCCAATCTGTGAGGCCTGGGTGAGGCAGCAGGGAAGTTATCAGCGAAGCTGGTCGAGGTTGATTTTGGCTTGCGGGACCATTTGGAAAAAAGCAGTCAGCTGTTCGCAGGCATAATCGGGACAGGCGGCGCAGTTTTCAACGCCGCGCTCCACCGCGCAAAGGCGGATCTTACATTCGGAACAATGACCGATGATACGCCCGCCCGCCATGCAGCCGTCACAGAGGATGTTGGTAGCAAGGATGCCAGGGGCATTGTATTCCAGCCTCCATTTGGCAGCAACCTGTTCCAGGGCAGGCTGATCGTTAGCCTGGGTGGCAATGTAGGCCTCGCATTTGGCACAATCGAGTCCGCAAGCGGCAATAAGAGTTGACATGGTGAAGCCCTCCTTTTGAATGAAAAAAAGAATATTCCCTCACGGGTGGGAGCATTATAGTACATATGTTCTAATTATGCAAGGTATTTTATACGTTATGTTGGCAGCGATGTGGTATATTTATTGAGGGTTACCCACCAATACACTGATTGTGCATTCAAGATGCAAAAAGAGCTCCCAACAAAAGCCACAGCTGAACTTACCGAGCGCGAACAAGAGATCCTGAAATTGCTTGCCACAGGAACAAGCAACAAGGAAATTGCCAATCTCTTGCATATCAGTTCCAATACGGTGAAGGTGCATTTACGCAACATCTTCGCCAAGATCGGTGTGGCATCGCGCACCGAGGCGGCGATGTATGCGATCCATAGCGGGCTGGTGAGGTCCCCTGCCGGTGCAGGCCAAATGGATGGTATTGCACCTTCAAAGGAAGACGCTCTGGCGGCATCACAAGCTGTCGCCGGCGAAGTGGTTCCCCGGTCCAGGCCTTTTAGCCGGCTGGCAACCATGACGGCCATCATCCTTATATTAGTCGTCATTATTGGAATGGGGATTTTATTAACCAAACAACAAGCTGCTCTGGCAATAGGAACCAGCCAGCCGACACCGACAGCCGCATCGCACTGGCACATCCTGGCTTCGTTGCCGACGGCACGAACCGGCCTGGCAATAACCACGTTCGAGAACCAGGTTTATGCAATTGGAGGGGAATCTGCAACCGGTATGACGGGAACGGTGGACCGTTACGATCCAGCTACAGATGCATGGGTGACAGTATCTCAAATGCCTGTACCTGTAACAGATGTGAATGCAGCAGTAATTGGCGGCAAAATATACATACCAGGTGGACGTCTACCATCAGGGAAAATGACGAACGCGCTTGAAATCTACAGCCCACGTCAGGATAGCTGGGAAAATGGCAGCAATTTGCCCATGCCAATGAGCGCTTATGCGATGGCAGCATTTGAGGGTCGTCTCTATCTGTTTGGCGGCTGGGATGGAATAAAATATTTGAATTCAGTTTACATGTATGATCCTGGTCAAGATCAATGGGCAGCAATAACCTCCATGCAAGGGGCGCGCGGATACGCAAGCGCGGCTGTGGCGGGTGACAAGATCTATGTAATTGGCGGTTATGATGGCAAGCAAGCACTGAAAATAAATGATGCATATTCCCCCTACCCTGACGATTCCAAAAAACCCTGGAGCCAAGCTGCACCCATGCCAGAGGGTCGATATGCCTTCGGAATGGCCAGTATTGCCGATGCCATCTATGTACTTGGTGGAAAGAGTGATAACAAGGGTTTACTCTCCACGATTTTTTATTCTTTCCAATCTGACAAATGGCAGGAGTACGAAATGCCGCCAATGAGCCTCGGCAACGATGTGAGGCTAACACCTTTAGGGCAGTATTTGTATGCACTGGGGGGTGGTACGAATAACGGGACAAGCGGATATAATTTATCTTATCAGGCAATTTTCACGATCATGTTGCCGATTGTTCCATGACAGCCTGGCACTAATCCGAAAGGATTATTGACTAAGCAAGGGTAAGAACGTATATTAGAAGCAAATCTATCATCTGATTCAATTGGAGGAGTAATATGTCAAAGAAACTTTTCACATTTCTTATGGTAATTAGCCTGGTTTTGGTGCCAGCGAGTTCCATAGCTGCAACCAACCAGGCCCCGAGCGCTTCTGTCCCTGGCCCAAGCGGGACATTCGCCAGTGCGTTCACGATCCAGAATATGAGTACTTCCGTCGCCAATTGTTCCTTCCAATTCTTCAACTCTGCAGGAACGCCTGTCTATACCAGTGCGTCGTTTGCAATTCCTGTGGGCGGGAGCAATTTTACCTATGTTCCGAACGTCTCCGGCTTAGCTGCCGGTCAATATTCCGGCGTGGTCTCATGTGACCAGCAAGTGTCGGCGATTGTCAACAGCAGCAGCACAAACAGTGGTGGTTCTTATGGCGGTGTTGTCAATACCGGAACCATCTGGTATGTGCCGAATGCCTATAATAACTATTTCAATTACAACACCAATCTTGTGGTGCAGAATGCTACGGCCGCTCCGGTAAATATAACTGTCGATATCATCAATTCAGCCGGCGCCACAGTTGCCACCCAGACGCAGAATAATGTTCCTGCCTTCGCCTATTTCAATTTTGAACAGGCCGGACTAAGTGGCTTAAGCGCCAATGTAGCCTATTCAGCCAAAGTCACCGGAACCGGTGCTCTGGCGGTTGAGTCGAATATCTACGGTGTGGGAGCCTCTGCAAATCAAATGTACTCCTACACTCCCTTCACGGGTGGCTCGCTCACTGCTTATGCGCCCGTCATTATGAATAACTACTTTGGTTATATCACGGCGTTGTCGGTGCAGAACCTGGGCGCCGCAGCCGCAGATATAACGATCACTTATGGGACCGGCGTGACCCAGACCCAGACAATAGCAGTAGGCTCGGCAGCCGTGTTCTATACTCCAAGTTCAGGGCTGGCGGCCGGCACGCTCACATCGGCCAAGATCGTCAGTAATCAGAATATTGTGGCCCTCGTGAATGAGCAGAACAATTATGGGCGTGCAGCCAGCTATTCCGGCTTTGCGGCTGGTTCGCTCAAAGTGAGTTTGCCAATCGTCATGAAGCGCTACTTCAACTACAATACGAGCGTCACTTGCCAGAATGTTGGAACAGCAGCCACAGACATGACAATTGTATACAGCAATGCAGCCACCTCAACCGTGAGCGCTGTTGCACCTAACGGTACCGGCCTATTCTATCAACCCAACGAAGCGGGCCTGGCAGCCGGGTTCAATGGTTCCGCGACGATTACCTCATCGAGCCAGCCTATCGTCTGTGTTACGAATGAGGATGAAAACGAAGGAACCTTGGGAACAACCGTGTTTGATCAGTTGTTTGCCTACGAGGGCTTCCCCGTTCCGTAAAATTGTTTTCTGTCCGTATTTCAAGCAAAAAGATGGGCTGTTGGTATTCGCCAACAGCCCCATCTTTCTATTTCTGGCAAGTTGAGGTCGAGATGAAAGTATATATAACCCTCATGGTTTTAACGGTTGTTTTAATCGGTTGCAGTCCGAAGAATTCATCTACAGTGAAAAGCGGAACCCCTGGCGAACAGGGAATTCCGATTCAAGTCACTCCCTTTCCGAGCATCATTCCCACACCGATTGCTTCGAAGGGAACTGTAGTCGGCAAACTCGAGAGAACCACTCCAGGGCAGTCGCTTACTGGATTAGCGCTCTATTTTGGAACGATTCTTCCACTTACCCCGGGTCCGGACCACCTTATAAATTTAGATCTGGCTAATTCACCAAAAGCCATAATAAGCGACGATGGCCGCTTTATAGCAGAAAACATTACTCCAGGAGAATATGTGCTAGTCCTGTGGACGCCACATGATTCCCGTTATGTCCCTGACCCAAAGAACTCCGAGCAGGATTTTATTGTGAAAGTTGTAAGCGATCAAATTGTTGACGTTGGAACGCTACAGATCACTCCCCCACAGTAATATAAATTCCCCAAGATGGTTTTCTGTTAAATCCAATTTTAACAGGCTGCTCAATTCAGGATTTTGCAGGTGGTTGCACCTCAAAATCCTGAATTTTATTAAGAAGGTGGCGGCGCCTTCGCAGGATAAGGTAACTGATCGACCCACCTACCAGCCCCCAAACTACATCGGCCAAAGTGTAGATAATCCGCAGCATAAGTGCGATCAGCAGGGCGATGGAGGGGGTGAGCTTCGCTTGCAGTATCCATACCAGCGAGATCTCGCGCACCCCCAGGCTGGAAGGTAACATCGTAACCAGCATCCCCAGGCTGCCGGTAAGTGTACTGGCTTTTAAAATTTCCAAATCATTTATCGGACCCGGCCCCGCAACAGCCTGCAAAACCAGATACAGGATAACGGCTCCCATAAACCACGCCAGGATGTATAAAATCATCCACAGGCAGCCTTCGGCCAGCCGGATGAACCACTTTCGGGTGCTCGGTTGCCAGACTATTGCCAACACCAGGGCAATGCCGAAACATAAGGTTGCCAGGGGGAATCCCAGATTGGAGATGGGCAGGATAACGAAGAAAATTCCCGCCCCACTCAAGGTGAGCAGTGCCCATTCCAGAAAATTCCCTACCACGACGACCCGAGTAGGCACCTGGGTCTCCCCCGAATACATGCTGATACGCCCGATCCAATGCCAGGCCCCACCCGGCAAGCTCCGTAACATGATCATACGTGCGTAGATATATACATCTTTCCAGCTTACTTTGTGGTGGAATGAGATTATCCTGGCCCAATTAAAAAATTGGAAGATAAGTGACACCAAGTAAATACCCAAAACTGCCAGAATTGCCCCGCTGTACGCTTTCCAATCAATCTGGTTTAGCCGCAAGCTTCCCTGGGTGAAGGCGTAAATCAGATAAACAACCATCATGACGGTAAGAAGCACACTAAGCCACTGCCAGAGTTTCGAGGGCCTGGGTTTCTTCGAAGACCAAAAATCAGCCAACCGGTCAATCATGAGCTGCCCCATCTGTTTTCTTTTGCACGATGATCGTGATCAGCGAACTCTGCCGGAACTGTCCCAATAGCCAGAAAAGAGGGCTAAAGGCAATCCGAACCGGCAGCGACCGGAACAGTTTGAGCAGGAAACGATTAGCAGTGTTGTTAGCATTCTTTGCTCTCAAGAGAAATTCAAAGCTGAGCTCCATGGACGCATGTCCCCCAGCGATACAGCGGGCTTCCACCCATTTGAAGCCGATCTCCTCAAGGATGCGCCGCAACTGCTTTTGAGGAAACAGGTACAAATGACGCGGCAAATCCCATCCAAGCCAATATCGGCCAAAAGCTTTGGCCTCCAGGCTCTCCAGATTCGGGATCGAGAAAACGAACCAGCCGCCTTCTTTGAGAAGCTGATGGGCACGGCGTAAATCGGTAATGGGATGATCGAGATGTTCCAAAACATTCCACATGGTAATTACATCAAAATGATTCGCAGGCAGGTTCGCATTGGCAAACCGTTCCGTTATAACGGGCATCTGGAGGGTTCTCTCAATATAACCTGCCGCAGCCTGGTTCGGTTCCAATGCGGTGAGATCCCATCGACGAGAACGCTTGGCTTCCGCCAAGAAAATCCCTGTCCCACAGCCGGCCTCCAGCAACTTGCCGCCTGGCTGGAATTTCCGAATGACCTGCAAGCGTTTCCACATTCCATAACGCCTATCCAGGCGCTTCAGCACAGATGTCTCGGTCGAAATGATCGTCTCGTATGCGCTGTAATGTTGAGGGTAGTAGGTTTCCAACGATTCCCAGGTTAAGCGAGGGTCCTGGCGAAAAAGCCCACATTTCGAGCATCGCAGCATTCGAAATTGGCCTGGAAGATTCATTAAAAGGTCAGGCCCCTCAAAAAGCACTTCGCCTTCACGAGTTCCGCACCAGTCACAAGTAGTCTCTTCAAATAAAAGCATTTCAGTAGTACTCCAGGTTATCAAGTTTTTTTGTAATGTTGTGGAGCCACAGGAAAGGGGATGTTATGGTTTCCATCCGTAATGATCGGCCAATCCGCTCACGACACCAAACAAGAAGGGCAGTATACGGTAAAACTTCAATTTTGCGGCCTCCCGCAGGGTGAACCAGCCTGTGTGCAGAGCTAAAATTACGGGTGGTTTATATTTCAAGTAGAAGTAGACGCTGCTTTTTCCCATGAAGAACCACGGCCTGGTCTTTTTGGCGGCCTTATGTGTGGATACAGCCACTTTGTGCCATAGATGTGCTGTTGGGACAAACAATATCTCATACCCGGCGATTCTGTAACGGGTGGACAAATCCCAGTCATCGAAATACAAGTAATAGTTTTTATCGAAAAGCCCCACTTTTTCCAGGGACTCTCTTGACATCATCAGGCAGCAGCTTGTAGCATATTCCAGACTGATGAAACGTTGGAATTCGGGCCCATCAGGTGCATCCGATCCAATCGTTTTGATACCGGGAGGAAACGCCCGCCATCTAGCCCCAACACACCAAATATGCTGCCTGTCTCCGTAGTAATGATATATCTTCGGGGTCATCATCCCCGCCTTTGGATGAGCTTCAAAAGCCTCTACGAGTTGAGCGACCATCTCCTTATCTGCGACCGTATCATTATTCATGGCAATGACGTATTGACAGCCATGCTCCAATGCATATTCGATTCCCAGGTTGTAACCACCCGAAATACCGGCGTTGATGTCTTGACGGCAAATCTTCACCGCAGGAAACTTCTGTGCGACTACATTTGCACTTCCATCAGAGGATCCATTGTCAGCCAGGACGATACATAGATTGGAATAACTTTGCTGCACCAACGATTCCAGGCATTCAAGAGTCTCGGTTAGCTGATTCCAGGCCAGAACGACTACAAATACCAGGGGCTGCTCGGGCATATTAATTCACCTTACCATTCATAACAAGTCTTCTAATTATGGAAAGCCTCTGATCCGAACGATTCGCCTGAATATCGCCGGAAAATCCGGTCCAGGAGTTGTCGCTGGCAATGATCCCTGACGAATCGCCTTAGCTTTTTTGAGGAAGGTGGTCTTAGTTACTATCCTCACCTGGCCTGTAAAGGGGGAAACTACCCAATGGCTTCTGCAGCCCTTCACGCATACCTCGGCGGAACTCTGCCCAATAAGCCCAATTTCTCTTCCAGAAAAAATCACGCAAGATCACGTAACCCACATGAATGGGCATCGAAAACCAGACGGGACGTCCGTGCCTCCTATAAAAGCGGATAATGCTGGCTCCGTAGGTATACCAAAACTCAGGCGTTCGCGGTCCCTGGGTACTACGGGTCGCCTTATTCCACATATGAGCCAATGAAGCATACCAGATATTCAATCCATGCGCTCGCAGGCGTTCCGAGAAATCCCAGTCATCATAATAAAAAATATAGCCGGGGTCGAAGAATCCGACCATTTCAAAAGCTCTTCGGTGAATGAGCAAACCGCAGTTCGGTGCATATTCGATCATGCGGGTCGAGTCCTGAACTCCTTTGCGCCTGTCATTCAACAAGATGGATGGAGGAAAAGAACGATAACGGCCTCCGCTCGACCAAACGCGTTCGCTTCCATAGTAATAAACCTTTGGCATGACCATGCCAGCTTTTGGATCGGCATCGGCTACTGCCAGAAGTTCGGTAATCATTTGAGGGGAGACGACTGTGTCGTAATTCAGCATCAGCACGTAATCTGCATCTTGCTGAAGAGCATATTTAAAACCGGCGTTATAGCCTGCCGGAATACCGACTTTTTGTCCAGTTTCAATGACGTGTACATCCGAGAAAGTTTGGTGAATTTTAGCCGCCGTACCGTCGTTTGATCCATTATCGACCACGACGATGTGTATTTCAGAGTAATCGCTCTTGAGCAAAGAAGCCAGACACTCGCGGGCATCCTCGTAGTTATTTTGCGTGAGGAGAACGGCATAGACACGCTTTTTACGTTCTCTTTCTGCCACAATAGTTTCATTTTTGGGCGGAATGGCTTGGGGAGGCAGTTCGGCGACGATTTTTTTCACCGCTTCGGTGGCTGCGGCAAAATTATCATCCACCTCGCGATGACGAAATTCGGCTGCCCGACCTACCAGGTAAAGGTTACTATATTTGCCCAGCGCATCACGGGCGGTTTGGAGAACCTGTTCATACTCCCGGTTATAGACAGGATACGCAAATTTTTCACGGATCACCCTCGTATCCAGTATATCTTCCCGGGTGATCAGGCCTACCTTGATGAGATCGCTCGTAACTTTGTCTAGCACATTATCATGATTTTGGGTCACTTCCGCACATAATACCGTTGTCCCGGGAGGCGTATCGACCGAACTCATGTTCTTAAATTCAACCATCCGGTTGATGCAAACATCTTCATCAATGAAATATAGCCAGTGATAATCCGAGGCCAGGGGCCGATTAATCAATAAATAAACAGCATCCACTTTTTGATACTGTAATGGAAAAGAGTGGCCCAATAATTGTCCGGTAAGGCTTAGTGGCAAGGTTGAGATGATATTCTCAACCGGCAGTTCATGTCGCCGCCCGCCCTGCTCATAGGTCACGCCGGAGATCCTTCCGCCCTGCTGCTCAAAACTTATTACCTTCGCTTCGAGTTGAACCTTTTCCTTAACTTTTTCGAACAAACTATTCGAAATAGCCCCATAGCCCCCCCGCAGGGGATAGTAGAAGTATTGAAACTTGTTTTTTGTGTTTTCCCGAAAAGTATCCAGAGGATTGGCCAGGCGCACCTTTTGTCTGGCCCAAAGAACCGAGATCTGGTTTCCCGCGATACCAAAGAGCTTTTCTGTATAGGGCTTAAAGAACAGCCGATATAATGACCGACCATACCGGCGGAGAACGTAATTCTCGAAACAATCATCCGGCAGGCCTCTGGGACGGAAAGCGTATGACCATAAGAGTCCTAAGCGCCGGAAAATGGGCAGGTTGACGCCCAATTCAATTACATCCAATGGGTCGCGCATCCACCGACCGTTTAAGAAGATGCGGCTGCGGCGGATTTGGCGTGCCATGGGGGTCAGATTGAGCATTTGCTGCAAAATCTCTTCATCCGAGGTGAAAAAGCGATGCGCTGCAAAATCACAGGAAAAACCATGCCATTCAAAGCTGCGCGCCAGACCACCAATGTATGAATTTTTTTCCAAAATGACAAAATCCAGCCCTTGTTTTTGAAGTAACCACCCAGAACTCAGACCGGCAATCCCTGCCCCAAGAATGGCAACTTGCGTCATGATCCTGAAATCCTTTTCCTAAGCATGCAATTCGGGGGAGTATATCATAATGGATGTAGCACTATAAGGCCCGCTCAATCTCCAGGTGCCCTGTGCTTATCGAATTCCTTCCGCTGCACCCCAGCACCAGGCCAACTTCAAGCAAAATATCGCCGGCAAAAGATACCACCAACGCCATAAAGACCGATCGGCTCGATAGATGCCGATTGTCACAGCCAGGGCCAGCCCAGGGGCCATTAATAACAAGAGCGACCGATGCCGGAGCGGCAACGGCGGCTGCAGGGTTTCACGCCAGCGCGGGTCTACTTTGATGGAGTAACGTCCGGTTTGCCGGGCATGGTGGAAAGCTGCGCCAATCGTCCGTCGGTCAGGCAGATGCATAACCAATATATTTGGTTCGAAGTGCAGAGTGTGCCCACTCAAGCGCAGCCGCGTCGTCAAGTCCGCGTCCTCCCCCGCAGGTCTTGGATAGCGCTCGTCAAAGCCTCCGACCTGGTCCAGGGCTGACTTGCGAATTATAAGATTAAGACTGGGCAATTGCAGTCGCGTTCCAGGAGCCGCAGTCACCAAAAAATCGTGGAATGTGCTCAGATGGTCGCTAATCGTCCAGAATCCAGTTTGGTTTGTGTCAACACCACCGCCCAAAACGGCAATCGAAGGCTTCTCGAAGCGTTGCTCAATACGTTTTAACCACTCGGAGTGGGGAATACAATCGGCATCCAGGAAGCAAATGATCTCGCCGCGCGCAAGGCGAATGCCAATATTGCGCGCAACTGCCGGCGATACAGGCGAACCAGTATCCACGAATTGAACCAGTGGTGATTTTTTGATCAAACCGGGTTCGTCCCTGCCGATAACCAGGATCTCGTCCAGTATCCCTTTGGCATTGTTGCAACAATGCATCAATAGTAAGGTGAATGATCGGTGAGTTTAAATTTGGTATGATGATCGAAAATCTCATGGTATATCCATTATCGCAATCACTTGAATAAAATAGAATAAGATCCTAACAGCCTGCATAACTTTTATCACCTGGAATAGTCATTGAAGGTTTACTGCTACACTTCCACATGATCCGCTGCAGCCCTCCCAGCGATCTGGAGAAGATACTGCTTAAGCCGTATTCCAAGAATATCAAAAGAGAGGTGCTGCTGGTAAAATGCATGGCCTTGCCTGGCTATTTTTTTACGCAATTCCGCATTATCGCGCAAGGTAATAATTGCATTCATCAAAGATTGGGGGTTCTCACGTTCGCAAAGGTAGATGGTTTCGCCATGTTGGAGAGTGGTTCGCATCACCGGCGAATCGCCATTGATTATTGGCTTTGCCATTGCCAACCCTTCGTGGATCTTATTTTGCATTGTCATCAGCGCCTGAGGCGTGTTGCCAAACGTGCCCAAAATGACATCAGCTGTAGCGATATGCTCCACCAAAGCCGGTGTCTCCAGCCAATCAGAAATAGTGACGTTTTTCAAAGCATAATTTTTGATCAGAGAAATGATCTGGCTGTATTGAGGACCTCTCCCAATTAGCTCGAAATGGATGTCCCTTTCATCTGCCAGCAGCCGGGCCGCCTCGATGATTGTCTGCACTCCATGATTCGGGATGAATGTGCCGTAATACAGGCATCGAAATAAGCCGGCGGAGGGATGTGAAGACACAATTGGTTTGAAAACGCGGTCATCGGCTCCCAGAGGGAGGAGGCAAATCCGATCTGCAGCCACATGATATGTGGTTAGGAACCATTTGGCATATTCCTGCGTATCGATGATCAACTTATCGGGTAAAAGGCAGGCAAGATGCTCCACTGTTCGTATCAGGCGCGTCGTGAAAGGACTGCGCTGGTCCAAATGGCGCTCAAGCGAGATCAGATAGATGGACATGAGAATGTCCCACACCAGCGGCTTACGGCGAATCCAGGATAATAAGCGGGCAAGGAGCATATCCGGTTGCCCTGGATATCCTACCATCATGACGTCATATGGCCCCACCTTCCGATAGCGCCACAGCAGTTTCACATACGCCAGGATAAACCGTCCCCAAAAAGCAGGTTTTAGCCAACCACCACTGGCGACTTCTTCCCGATCTTCAATTCCGCTCCAGAGACGCTGGTGGCATTCAATCACCTCAACACCCTGGCTACGCAACCGCTCGATCATAAGCCGGTTACGAGCGTAATTGGCCCGGTAGGTCCCAAAATAACAGACGCGCAAAGGTTGAACCTGGATCACCATGGAATTTACCGGATTTGGAATATCCACACCCGATCTTGATGATAAACCAGGCGGAAATTCGGATCAGTGAGCAGTTGCACGGGCGTGAATAGAGGACCCGCCGAATTCACCTGGCCTTGTCGCTGGCCTATATAAATATAGGAAATGTTCCGGTCTTTTAGTTGTGAGAGCACATCAGGATCTTGGATACCTTTCGCCTGCACTTCGAAGGTCAGTGAATTGATCTGGTCCCGGTAACCAGGCCAAGGGTCTTGTTCAAAAGAATACGTGATCGGGGGAATTGTAGTCTGCCGGTGGGCCAATAATGGCAGCCACCAACCTCCATCGGAGCCAACGATGACCGAGTTGCTGAAAGCCGGGAAGGAATTGGCCAGCAGCTGCGTCTCGGGGGGGGTATTCTCTTGTATCCACGTCGCAGCCAGGATATCCGGGCGGGCGGCGAGGACAGACATATAAGGCTGCACGTCTCTCAGGCGTTGGCTGGCTCCCCAAAGACCGATCCCGATTAAGAGTACGACCACCTCAAGAGAAAAAACCGGGTGAATTCTTGAACGCAAGGCAGGTACAACGATTATTCGACTAACCAGCCAACCCGCGGCTGCGCCCACGAGAATACCTGCTGGAATATAAACTGCAATCAAAACGGCAAAGGTATCCAATACTCCGGCTCCTGGCAATCCCAGCCAATACGGATTAGCAGCCAACAAGTTCGCGAACCACCATAAACTGATCAAGAGGAGGCCCTTCTCCCGCCGCCATAATCCAAAACCAATGACAAGAGCCAGGGACAACCAGAGGTAAGAGGGAAGATACGCAGAAATATTGCCGGTGCCACCGATCTGGGGATTAGCTTCAACCGCTCGAACTGCAGAGGTGGTCATTTGGTGGGCGAAGATCAGCAGGATCCTCCCACCAAATACGCGGATGAACCATGGCAGGAAAAGTAATCCTGCCCCGGTCCCGACCCATAAGGTGCGCTGTAACATAAACCGGAGGGTATCTCGACGCGCATACAATACCCAAAAGATTATCAGGAATATCATTGAAAAAATCAGCACCCGGTAATGGGTCAACGCCAGACCCCCCAGCGCGATACAACCGATAAGCACCAAACCGATCGACTCCCTTTTTCCATTGGAGATCCCCGGCGAGGCCGACAAAAGACGGGGGGTGAAAATTTCCCACATCACCCAAGCAGCCACAGGTAAAATCACCTGTCCTGCCAGTTGCGTGTACCTGCCCCAATTGACATAGTACATCGGCATCGGCGAGAGAAGCCCTGCCACCAAGACGCCCACAACCCCGGCCCACCGATTGCCCCCAATTTTTGCGGTCAAAGGGTAAAGCACGATCACTGCCAGCACGTTCACCAGTTGCCCCACCCACAGCACCGCCCGAGACATATCCATGTGAGTGATCCAGTCGAATACGGCAACTGCGCTGTGAAAGCCAAAGTGGTAAGTGAACGTGTTGAGGTCAGTATAAGGCTGCCAGGAGGTAAATAAACCGCCATGATCCACCAGTAACTGAGCAATCATCGTATGCTGGTACGAATCCCCCCACATCGGCAAATCCAGCGAGCGGATAGCCCAGAAGCGGGTTATAACAATCAAAACCACTATTCCGATAAAAGCGATATCGGCCCAAGGGAGTTTAAAACCAGCAGGATGCCGCCAGGCATGAAGGTTCAATTGTTTCCGGTTCCGCCACAGGATCATCCCCAACCCGAAGATTGGCGGCAGCCAGGCATATATCGCGCCCAAGTGCAGACCCAGGATGCCTGTCCACAACAGCAGCAAAGGATACAGGGCCAAGCTCAAACCGGCGGATAAACCCATTTTTTCAGGCCAGGTCAGTCGCCCCCAATCAGGCCATAGCAGAGTAAATAATCCCCAACCTGGTAAGAGGAACAGGAAAATACCAATGAGGAGAATTCCAACCCAAGTTACGCCTTCGAGACCAAGACCCGGAATGGCTTTCCGCCGTGAGTAACTTAATTGAAAAGCCGCCTGGGCATCCTCGGGGGCTGCATTCCGATATAAGGCCCCGTTTAAGATATGTATCGCCAGCCGCCCTGCCCACCAGAACATTTCCACTACCGGTGACTTCTAGAAAAGCGTAGTAATACTTATGGTTGGAGGATGCCTGAGGCGGGATGAAAAAACCATAAAAACCGGAGGCCTTTACTGCGTCGGGAGTGAGCGTGTTCGACGATACAGCCAGATCGTCCACGGCCTGTGGCCCGGTTCGTAAATGCAACTTGATTTCTCCATCACCACCAGTTTGGGGCGACAGATAAAAGTAGATCCCTGCCAGGCCATCGTAATCAGCCACAAAGGTCTGGCCGATGGTTTGTCCCGCAGTCAAGGTAATCCAATCCACCGCCGCCGGTTGTTCTGTACTGATCAACCCGGAACAACCCGAAAGCAGCAATGGAACGAGAACCAGGAATATTATCTTTTTAAAGGCTGATAGATGATTTGAGAGTATGGCGCTAAGCATGGTTCCACTAATTTGTGATTACCTCTTCCCCGAACTTTCTTCTTTCTTTATTACCCGCCCTTCCATCTCGACCCTCCGAACGCGGTAAAGCACATCCTCCATGATCTTCCGGTTGAAGCCGATCAGATCGGCTACCAGCCCGATCAGGAAGACCTGGAAGCCTACGATCCAAAGCACCGCCGCGATGATGACGGATTGGACATGTCCGGCTCCCTGCCCGTTGAGCACGAAATAAAGGTACCTTATCCCCAAAGCCAGGCCGCCCAAAACCAACAAGCCACTTAAGGCAGTGAACACGCGCAGGGGACGATACATGGTGTAGGCGCGTAGAATTGTAGCAGTCTGGTTGGTCATGAAATGGCGCAGGCTGGTCATCAAACGGGATGGGCGTGTGGGAGCATTCGTGCGCACAGACACATACTCCACTGGCAGCCGGTGCGCCCCTGCCTGGATCAGCGTTTCAACAGTATAAGAATAATTGCTGAACACCAGGGTGCGGAAGGCGGCCTCGCGGCTGATGGCCCTGAACCCGCTGGTAGCATCGGGTGTGTCGATATCAGAGGCCAGGGAAATCACGCGACTCCCCAAACGCTGCAGCAACCGCTTGATGGGGGAGAAATTCTTTTGGGTCGCCACCCCACGGTCACCCACCACGAGCAGGGCACGCCCTGCCAGGATCGGCTCCACCAAACGTTGGATGTCATTCGCATTGTACTGGTTATCAGCATCGGTATTAACGATGATATCTGCCCCCCGCTCCAGGCAGGCTTCGATACCGGCTATGAAAGCACCTGCCAGTCCTTTGGCAGGCAGATGGATGACATGATGAACGCCTGCCTCTCTGGCGATTTCCGCGGTCCGGTCGGTGCTGCCATTATCGACCACCAAATACTCGATCTTATCTATACCCGGCAAAGCCCGCGGCAATTCCCGAATGGTAATGGGAAGAGTTTCGGCCTCGTTATAACATGGGATTTGAATGATTAGTTTCATTACTACTTAACTTCCATTTGGAACCAAATTTCATTAATTATTTACGCTTATGTTCAGGCACACATGAGAAGAGTTCTTTTTAACCTGCCCCGTTTGGGTGAGCCATTGCTAATCAACTCCCTCGCGGCCCCCCCGATTGATTGGCATAGAGCGCTTGTAATTATGGCCTTCACCATAACCTCGCGAATAATGCCAATAGCGCCGGGCAATACTTTTAAAGTGCAGAGTAATTATATCTCGGTTTCCGATTGGGCACTTTTTCCCATTACTAGCCCTGTGGAAATTGTTTTGGTATGAGGAAAAACTTGAGGAGTTGGACAGGTAAAAAACTGCCCAACTCCTCAAGTATTCAGCCATATCGATAATCATTAATCGACTTTATTACGTGCAGGCATACACATTCAAATCCGTCGAATACCCATACACATTCCCCGGAAAACGCTTAATCGCTTTACAGTGCTGGACAACAAATTCTTGTTCCAGTCGCGGAAAATAATTAGCATGTAACACCAGATAGTCCGGATGGTAGTGCACAACTGCCCATAATGCGGCATCTTCATAAGTCGTATGTGTAGTAAGTTGATCACTCACCTGTGGCCGGATAAGACCCGCAAAATCGATCATGATACGTTGAGCGTAGAAACCAATTACGCCTACTTCAAGTGTTCCTATGCTGGTGTTAGGGGGAGTATTGTCCCGCAGCCATTTGCCAACTTCGGTATAGATTGCCAGGCGGTTATCCGGATGCTGGCGCAATTGCCAAAGATTAATTGCCTGGGCCGGAACAAGGTAAAGGGATAAAGCTAACAGCACAATGTTTACTAAAGAAGGTCGGCGTGAAGAGAAAGCCTTTCTTATGGCGGAGATTCCCAAACCCAGCAGCACAATAAAGCCAGGCACCAGGGGAGCATAATACCAAAAGTATCGGGTCACGCCCAAGGCCGAATATGCCAGAAAATAAAGTAACGTCCAGGCAAGGAACAAGGCCCATTGATGCTTGCGTACTAGCATGAAAACCAACCCCGCTACAGCCAGCCCTCCTTCCAATAGAAAAGGCCAACTGGCATAAGGTCGAATAATAGTCAAAAAGCCAGGAGCAAATTTTTGGCTGATTACCATCGCCCCCTGGTGTTGCTTAACGGCCAAAGTAGCCGGTATGGGGGAACCAAAGTAAGCCCACGCAAAGGCAAACCAGGGAATGATAAGCCCGAAGAACAGTGCCAGAGCCAGCCAGGGGACAGGCCGGCGAATCCGAAGCAAGTAATGTACTACCAGGACGAAAGCCACCAGGATACCGTCGGGACGCGTGAGGACCGCCAGCGCGGCAAATATGGCCGCCATCGAATAGCGCCGGCGGGCATAAAAAGCAAAAGCACCCAGGCAGAAAGCCTGGTAGACCAGGGTCTCAGATCCCAGCGTGGTGGCAAGCAAAGGAAAAGTAGGATAGAGCAACAGTCCGCTCCATCCCACCAGGGGCGCCTTCCATGTATGCGCCAGGTCCCACAAGAATAACCCTCCCAGCGCCAGACTGAACGCACCGAGCAGATTCGCCAGGTGTGGCAGGTCAGGCCACAGGTTGCCGAGCAAAGCCAGGAGAAGTGTAAATAGAGGCGTGGTGGTACTCAGGACCCGTTCGCCGGGATTATACACAAATCCCAGGCCGTGCTGAAGGTTTGCAGCATACCGGTAGGTAATGAATGGATCATCGTAGCCCCAGTGGGAGAAAAAAGAATAAATAAGGAGCGTAGTTCCCGCTAAATAGATCGTCGCAAGGATTGCCTTTTTCATTATCCTGCTCAATATTTACCTCTTGCGGTGAGGAAAATTACGGCACAAGTCAAGATTGCCTTTGTTAAGGACCTAAACTCCAAATTATTACTGAAATCGTTCAAAATTTCCTAAGTTCAATTCTTCCTCACTACCACTCAATATAGTGAGGCATTAGAGTTATATCCAAAGTGCTTCCGACAGGCACAACATTCCCAAAAACATCAAAAATCGCGCCTGGGGGTGTTGAGAATGAAATGGAATGGACGGCTCCATCCAACGACCACAGCATCCAGATTGTACGGCCCCCGCGATTGAATTTATATCCTTTTATACCTGCAACTCCCCCTATATCTAAGTTGGCAATATTTCCTACAAACGAAGCATTCATAAGCTCCGAACGGGCGAATTGATAGGAATAATAAGCCGGTTGCAAAGCACCATTGGAGGCAAGCAAACCTGAATTGCGCCATCCAGTGACGCTATACCAGATGTTTGCCCGCAGCCTTTCAGCGATGGCTGCCGAATACACTTGTGCCACATAATATGCTTTCGTCTGTTCGTAAGTAGAATTTGGATCTGAATCACAGGGGGGTTGACCTGGCGGATCGTCAAAGCCTCCACAGACTATCGCTATCTCAGTATTCATGATGAATTTACCAGAAATGTTGAAAGTGTTTAGAACTTCCCTGATAAAACGAGCCTTGGATATCACGGCTGGGCCGGTTGTATTCCAGGCACTATTCCAATTCCGAAGGCCGTATACGCCTAATGCTCCCACATAGTCATCGTAAACGTGAAAACCCACGCCGTCAAAGTAAGCGCCGCCACCGTTACGCAAAATGCCTTCCAAAAACTTAGGGGGCTTAGTGTCATGTCCTATAGTAGTACAAACAGATGGGGAACCGCGTGGATCACAATCCAATAGTAATCCGCCCACGATTACCTGGGCCTCTGAATTAGCAGCTTTTATTCGAGGGTAAATCGCTTTCAGCATATCAGCATAGTAGCCTCCCCCGTAGTAAGGATCGGTATAGTCACCCCAGCAGCCAAACGGGATGATGTCACCTCCTATATAAGCGGCCAGCGCCGGATCCACATCCGGTTCGTTCCATATTTCCCAGAATTTGACATTGTAAGGGGCAACACTATAGCGAGACACCAGGTCATACATAAAATTTCCGAATGCCGTCAGCTTTTCAGACTTGACCGGGCCGCAGGAATAACCAGGTACCTTTTGTGCCCAAGCCGGGGTTTTACGAACAATCAGAATCACTTGTAAGTTCCTGGCACTGGCGTCTATTAATTCTTGCTCCAATCCGGCAAGAGCGGCCCAATTTCGAGCCCCCTCATTGGGTTCAACCTCCGCCCAGAGCACACCGTTACGACGCACCCAGGTTGTATTCGCGGCTGCCGCCTGGTCCAACCCACCGGCGGTGGAAATCTGGCCCATTTCCACGCCAAAGACAGTTTCGGGCGGCGGGAAGTTTTTATTAACGAGAGGCAAGTAAAGGCTGTATGGAGGCGAGTCCAGTGATATGGAAGGCTGCTCATTCCCAGAGTTCGGATGCCCGCTCACAGAATGAGGGAGGCCCAGTACGCTGGTCAATATGAGGATTAGAACAGGTAGAACCGAAAAGGATATTTTACGAATTGACATGCAGATACCTTCTTTCCAATGTGGCAACTTGTTCCAGGATGTGGGCCGCGTTGTTCAAGCTAGCCTCACATTAGAAGATCGGCCGGGGGATAGGGCTTGGCCTGGAGATCGCGAGGATGATAGTCCCTGTTATGGCAAACCAGGGTTGGCATGTTGGGGGCTTGTTCTCAGGGTCCATTGTTCAGCTTTGAGTTCGAACCCGTTTATACATCCAGCCCACCGCTACGAGCCAAGCCGGCAATCCAGCAGGCATAATAATGAAATAGTCAGCCTGGGGCCAGGGTAAGAGATTGTTGATGCGCATGTCCAGAATAAGAGTGGTATATGCCAGGAACATATAGGCAAATGCAGCTAATGTAAAACGGGTAAGCCACACTCGATCCTGGCACAGGATCGCAAAAGGAACGATCCAGACAAGGTATTGAATAGCGAACGCGTGAGTTAAGGCGAGGTATGCCACCAAAAGGGTAAGAATGCCACCTTCGAGGGACTGCTTCGAGGCTCGCAACACCCACACCAACCCCAACGCAGCCAGTGTCAGATACCTGGCATTGTTCATCAACCATCCGAACGGCGCATCGAAGCCCGGCCGCAGGACTGACAGCAGGCGGAAAAAGTATGTATATCCCCAAACGCCGACGCCGTGATTGTAACTCAACGCAGTTCGAATAATTTCTACCCAAGGGGCGTCGAAAAGAAGGGAATACACTGCCACCCCGAGAAGCGGTACCAAAACCGCCAGGGCAAGAAGCCAGAACCGGCGGGACCAACGCTTGACAGCAAAGAAGATAGAGGGCAGAACCAATATTGGCCAGCTTTTATCAAGTATACCCAAGCCCAGCCAGCCACCAGCTGCTATTGACGACCTGGGCAGCACCCAAAGAGCCAGCAGGATACAGAGCAGAGGGATGGCATCAAATTGGCCATGATAGGCAGAAACAAATATTGAAATGGGGTTTATAGCGTACAGGAGCCCTCCCAAGAAGGCTGTCTGCAGAGTGCCGGTCTTGCGGTTAAGCAATATAAAAAGCATCACCGCTATTGCAGCGTCGGCTGCGATCGGCGCCAACTTCACAATCTTGACAAACGGCATGTGTGTGGTGTCTGCCAGCCACTTTGAAAAACCCATCCAGTACATTTGCAAGGGAAGATAAGGGTGTCGACCGATGGCCGCATCGTTCATATAGACATCTTGCTTATCTATGACCAAGCTCCCAACAATCTGGTAGGACTCGATATCATACCCAGCTCCGACCGGAAGAACGATTTCCGGCACGAGGCGGACAAATAAAGCCGCTGACACGATGATCAGGATACCTTGCAAAACCGAAGTGGCCCGGAAGCGGAATGCATACACCAGCCACAAGTAAGCACCCAGCAAAAGCAGTGCCCACAAGGCACTGAAAATGAGAGCCAGAGTCATCGATGTCGCCTTAGGTCACTGGCTCCACTCAAGATATAGCGGCTCGAGTGATACCGAGAGTGATCCAACCGGAGGGATTGTCGTTCCGTCTTCATGGTAGATCGCCAGCGGCACACCGGGCAGGCTGACCGAATGGGTGGTACCATCCAACGACCATACCACCCAAATTCGACGATCCCCCCGCTGATACTCATACCCCTTCACACCCGCATATTCAGTCACATCCCGCACCCAGCTCGCATTACGCAGTTCATTACTGGCAAATTGGAAGGCCGTATAGGCAGGACGAGGGCTGAGATCGGGATTCAAAAGACCAGAGTTTTGCCATCCCAGCACGCTGTACCAGATATTCGCTCTCAACCCCTCGGCCATGGCCGCAGCATACGCCTGCACTACATAGTTGGCTTTGGCGGTCTCATATGTGGCATCAGCACTGCACGTGTTGCACAGAAGGGCCGTTTCGGTGTTCATCAGAAATTTGCCCGGAAATCCGTAGGCAGCCAACACACTTTTCACAAAATCAGCCTTGGCAATCACCGTCGGCCCGGTCGTGTTCCACGCCGACTTCCAATTCGTCACACCATATTGACCCAATGCCCCCCAATATACATCGTAAGCATGGAAACTCACCCCGTCAAAGTAAGGCCCGCCACCCCCCAGCATTATCCCCTCCAGAAACTTGGCCGGCTTGTCAATATGCGGTGGCGTGAGCGAAGCACAGACAGACGGCGAACCACGCGGGTCACAATCCAGCAACAGCCCACCCACCAGCACCTGCGCCTGCGCATCGGCTGCCTTGACCTGCGGATAAGTCACCTTCAGCATCTCGGCATAGTATCCGCCACCGTAATAGGCATCACTCTGATCCCCCCAGCAACCAAATACGCTGTCAACCGCGACAAGGGAAGGATCAATATCCGGTTCGTTCCACAACTCCCAGTACTTGACATTGTAAGGCGGCACACTGTACCGCACCACCAGGTCGTGCATGAAACTGCCAAACGCAGCCAGTTTGTCTGCAGAGATGGGACCACAATAAGACCCCGCCCCGGCTATCTTGCGCGCCCATTCCGGCGTGCTGCGTACGATCAGGATCACTTGAATACCCTTACTGGAAGCATCCTTCAATTCACTCTCCAGATCGGATAGGGCGCTCCAGTTGCGGGCACCTTCGGTCGGCTCTACAGCAGACCAGAGCAACACCATTGCGACGCGTCCAGGAAACCTTGGCCGCAGCCAGTTGGTCCAATCCCCCACCAGTCGTGAGTTGGGCCATCTCCGCTCCAAAAATCGGTGCAGGA
Source organism: uncultured Chloroflexia bacterium (assembly GCA_963831885.1). GTDB lineage: Bacteria > Chloroflexota > Anaerolineae > Anaerolineales > Villigracilaceae > UBA877. The sequence goes on from CAWHSJ010000014.1 coordinate 146,025, forward strand.
GGTGGACCTGGTGTGAAGGTGGCAGGAATTGCAGAGGGTGTTGTAGTAATTGTTGTAGTTTGTGTTGGTGGAAGAGTCAAAATGGGCCCTGGGGTGGGCGTCAATCTTACTGATCGAGGCAGGCAGGAAGTCACCAAAAATAGCGCGGCTACACCCCAAGCCAGTGAAGCAATTCTCCTCATGGATTCCATTCGAGATAGAGTGGACTCAAAGTTACATTCAAGGAGACAGCCGGTGGGACAGAATTGCCCCGCGCATCCCAGGCAGCCAGCGGCACACCCGGCAGGCTGACCGTATGGGGGGTACCATCCAACGACCATATCACCCAAATTCGACGATCCCCCCGCTGATACTCATACCCCTTCACACCCGCATATTCAGTCACATCCCGCACCCAGCTCGCATTACGCAGTTCATTACTGGCAAATTGGAAGGCCGTATAGGCAGGACGAGGGCTGAGATCGGGATTCAAAAGACCAGAGTTTTGCCATCCCAGCACGCTGTACCAGATATTCGCTCTCAACCCCTCGGCCATGGCCGCAGCATACGCCTGCACTACATAGTTGGCTTTGGTGGTCTCATATGTGGCATCAGCACTGCACGTGTTGCACAGAAGGGCCGTTTCAGTGTTCATCAGAAATTTGCCCGGAAATCCGTAGGCAGCCAACACACTTTTCACAAAATCAGCCTTGGCAATCACCGTCGGCCCGGTCGTGTTCCACGCCGACTTCCAATTCGTCACACCATATTGACCCAATGCCCCCCAATATACATCGTAAGCATGGAAACTCACCCCGTCAAAGTAAGGCCCACCACCCCCCAGCATTATCCCCTCCAGAAACTTGGCCGGCTTGTCAATATGCGGTGGCGTGAGCGAAGCACAGACGGACGGCGAACCACGCGGGTCACAATCCAGCAACAGCCCACCCACCAGCACCTGCGCCTGCGCATCGGCTGCCTTGACCTGCGGATAAGTCACCTTCAGCATCTCGGCATAGTATCCGCCACCATAATAGGCATCACTCTGATCCCCCCAGCAACCAAATACGCTGTCAGGAGTTGGAACAACTAAAGGATCAATGTCCGGCTCGTTCCACAATTCCCAGTACTTGACATTGTAAGGCGGCACACTGTACCGCACCACCAGGTCGTGCATGAAACTGCCAAACGCAGCCAGTTTGTCTGCAGAGATGGGACCACAATAAGACCCCGCCCCGGCTATCTTGCGCGCCCATTCCGGCGTGCTGCGTACGATCAGGATCACTTGAATGCCTTTGCTCGATGCCTCCCGCAATTCATTCTCCAGATCGGATAGGGCGCTCCAGTTGCGGGCACCTTCGGTCGGCTCTACAGCAGACCAGAGCACACCATTGCGGCGGATCCAGGAAACCTTGGCCGCAGCCAGTTGGTCCAATCCCCCACCAGATTGTCAGTTGGGCCATCTCTGCTCCAAAAATGGTTTGAAGCGGGGGATAATTACGCAGAACCAGCGGCAAGTAAATTGTAGAAGAGACAGATGCATCTGCACCAGAGGCGAGCTACAGCAGGATTTGCTTTTCCTAAAAACGGGGATATCAAAAACACCCCGATCAGTACTGCGGCCATCGCTAATATCAATCGCAATCTCATATTTGTTACTCCTCTTTACTTCATTGAATAAAAATGGACGAGACTGAAAATGGCGGCAATATCCAAAATCAGGAAGAGGAAAAAATACACCAGGAATTTGACTCTATAGTCGAGGCGCGTCCAGCGCTCCAGGTAATGCCCAATCTCCAACCACCCCACGTTCAGTATTAGCAAGGTTGGGATTATAACAGGATATGCATAGCGCGCAGCCGGGATAAGAATGGTGTAGAAAAGCGAATGAACACCTCGAATAGTGGTCATTCCCCATACCCCGGCCAGGGCCGTGCCTAAAAATAGGAGCACATTCCAAGGCAAGCTGAAACGTCGGCGCCACAGTGACAATCCCGCCCCGCCTACTCCGGCCAGGGTGAATATTGCCAAAAGGATGTAGGGCCGATGCGTAAATGGCAAGATTAGCGGAACATGATCCCAGCCAAATTTAGCCCAAAAGGTGCGCAAGAGATTTTGCGCTGCCACCTGATAATACCAGCCTGACCCACGCCAATCGAGAAGTGAACCCAACATCATCGAAGGGGAAACGTACTGGAAAACTTCCCCCCGAATTTCTGCCCGATTTTCTGCACCCACGGCCGAAAGCCCGGTCCAGCCGCCTCCCCCGAAGCGTTGCGCAACAAGTTGGTGAAGGCCTGTCCTCCCCACACGCCTTTCTGCGCGGCAGAATCGTCAAACTGAGGCGCCGTTTCCAATGGATATGCACCTTCCACCAGTACCAGCCCATCATAGAACACCGTCAATTTTTCCTGGCCCGCTTGTATGGCTGGCGACAGGCTCACCCAGGCGCGGTTCGCATCCGGTGCTAAAGTTACCGATAAGGCAACAAACATTGGCGATGTGCCCACTTGAAACTGTTGAGAATAGTATGATTTTCCATCAAAAAGAGTGAATGCGTTCATGGTGAGTGGCTGGGAAGCCCAAATCCAGCCGCCCAGGGTAACCGTCTTGCCTTTTAATCTGTTTACCTGATTAGTGGGAACCAGTTGAAAGATCTCGGGAGATGGCCCATTGGGCGCAATCTCCGATTGCAGAACGTACTTGCCCAGCGGGGCATCGGCAGAGAGACCGCGCAGCGGGTTTTCCTGAAGCGTATTTGAAGAGTGCATCCAAAACAAAGCGTCGCCCCACAAAAAAGCAGAAAACAAAATAACGAGAACTGCGGCTGCCAGTGTTGCCCAGGGCACCCAGCGCCAGCGGCTTCGAAATAGGGAAAATAACAAAGCCAGGCCCAGCAAAGGCAGGGCCAGGATCACCGTATTTTTGGTCAAATAGCACAATACGGCGGTGCTGCCCACCCACAAAAGGCGCAGAATGGAAAAACCCCGCCGGATCATGCGGACACTGCCCCATAGAAACAAGGAAAAAAGCATTATCGCGCCCACATCATTGTTCATGGCGGTCATTAAGTCTGTATAGCCCGGTAGAAGAACCATGCTGACCGGAACCATCCAACGCAAAGGATTGCCTTCAGGAACAAGTTCTTTCATCACTCCCCAGGCAGCTAATATACTTACCAGGTATAGTCCCAACGACACTAAGCGCCCGGCGTATAACTGCCGGGTAACATCCGAGGAGGTCAATAACCGCAGAGGCAGCGAGGCGAGCAGATAATATAAAGGCGGATCACCTAATTGGGATAAGCCGATCCAAATTGGTTCGTTCTGGACATTCAGGTCGGGAAGAAAGGTCATGCCGCGAAAAAAATTGTGATCCACCATTGAAACGGCCACTGCGCGGCGCATGGTCTGGTCATAATCGCCGGGCTTGGGCAGGCCAGAATGATTGGCCAGTAACCAGGCATACTCAAAATGGGTCGGCTCATCGTAGTGTTGCCAGGGAGGCACCAGAAAGACATACAGCAAACCGTGCAGCAGTCCCAACGCCAGGATCAACTTTAATTGATGCATCCTTAAGATGCGTATCATCAATAAGCTCCCTTGCCGCGCAGAACGATCCAAAAGGTTTGGATCAGGATCTGGAGGTCCAGCCAAAACGAATAATTCTGAACGTAATACAAATCATCCTCAGTGTGCAAATGCATGGGCCTGTCGCTGCGCCCGTGAATCTGCCACCAGCCGGTTAACCCTTGCGGAATAGCAAAACGTTCGCGCTGCCACGGCTCATATTTTTCAACCAGCTCTGGCAATTCGGGGCGGGGACCCACCAGGCTCATGCTGCCCCCTAAGATGTTGAAAAACTGAGGCAATTCATCCAGGCTGAAGCGCCGCAGGATACGTCCAAGGGGTGTGACACGTGGATCGTCTCGCCACTTGTGAACACTGTTTCCCTCAATATCTGTATAGCCCCTCTCATTTGGGAACATGGTGCGGAACTTGTAGACAGTGAAGAGACGCCCATTTTCACCCACCCGCTTTTGTTTGAAAAGAATGGGCCGGCCATTAAAGATCCAAACCAACACCGCCAGTATTCCCATCAAGGGCAAAGCGGGGATGAGCAGCAAGGCAGTCACAACTATATCGAACATGCGCTTGACCAGGCGTTGGTATTCGTCCAGGGCTGGAGCACGCAAATCAAGCATGGGTACTCCGGCGAAGTCGGCGATCCTGGCTTGATGCAAAGCAACTTGAAAATAATCAGGCACAATCCAGGTACGCACCGGCAGGTCTAATAAGGCCTGGGCTAATTCATTCACCCGGGCATAGGCTCGCAGCGGGAGGGCGACGACCACATCATCAATGTGTTTTTCTTTCACCACCTGGCGCGCGGAGCTGACCGGTCCAAGCACGTCTTCTTGCGGGGAATATTGTTTTTCAGGATCATCATCCAGAAAGCCAACCCACTTTAAGCCGTGTTCCTGCCATTCATGCAGGCTCAGGCGTTTTGCCACCTCCATCCCCACCGGCCCGGCGCCTACGATTAGAACATGCCGGACGCGGTCACCTGCCTGATTCCGGCGACGGTAAATGGGGCGTGCAATGGTACGCCAGGTCAAAAGGACCAGGTAAGTCGCAAGACTAAAAATCACGAACGTGGCACGCGATACATCGCGATAGGTCAAATACAAAATGCCTGCCAGGGCAATTCCGGCCAAAATGGAACTGAGCGTGAGACTCGTGAACTCATCCACTACGCGCAGGTTTTTACTGCCATCATAGACCGAGAATGAGGCCATAATGACAATCCAAACCAGTGGAAAGACCACATAGAGCACTACAGGCAATTCGAAGGTGTCTGGAATGGGTTTAACGGGTAAATATTCGTCGAGAAAGGGTCGTATCGCTACATTAGCCCAAAGTATGACGAAAATGGCAAGGGCATCTATGAAAATAGAGAGGATTGCAAAGTTGACCGAAAAGCGCCTGACCAATGAGAATGACCTCGCTCCAGCAAAATTGCGAATTATCCCCGAGCAACAAATGAAATTTTACCACGTATCAAAAACGCGCTAAGCCGCTTAATTGCAGGATTGCCAGGACTATAAAGCGCGGATTGTGGTAAAGGTAACGCCGCCACAAGCGGGTTGGTTCCTGTGAAAAGCGAAAGAGCCACTCCACGCCATAACGCTGCATCCAGGGCGGAGCCTGGCGTTTGTTGCCTGCGTAAAAGTCAAATGCAGCGCCAACCCCGAGCATGACGGCCTGTATTTTATCCCTATGCGCCCCCATCCAGCGCTCCTGCTTGGGGCAACCCAGGCCGACAAATAGAATTTGAGTCCCCGATGCATTTACGGCGCGGATGATGGCCTCATCCTCTTCCGCAGTCGTAGAACGGAAGGGTGGGCTATATGAATATGCAATTTTCAAGTCCGGGTATTTCTTTTCGAACAGCGTTGTCAATCGCTCGAGCGTTTCAACGGTACCGCCATAAAAGCCTACGGGTATCTTCTGCGTTGCCACAGCCTCAATAAGTTTTATCGTTAATTCGGGCCCATAAACGCGTCCCTGCTCCGGATAACCCAGGCGTCGCAGCATCCACACCAGCGGCATGCCGTCTGGAGTGACCAGATCAGCTTCATTGACGACCTGGCGAAATTCAATGGAGTCGTAAGCCTCCATAATCACATGAACATTGGCCGCACACACATAACGACTTTCGTGGTCCCGGGCCCAGGTAATGACCTGCTGCACTGCTTGTTCATAGCTGGTTGGATCCACGCGCGATCCGAGAATTTTATTTTTCGTGACAGATGATGATTCCATCCTGACCGCCAGACGCGCCCTCTCCCCGGAAGGAAACCAATTGATTATCCGAGAGAGGCAGGCGAAGCCCGTCGCTCGCGGAAGCCTTCCCACCAGATGAAAAACGCCCCCAAAATCAAAATCGGACCGAAGCCCACCAGATACAGAATGACACTAAAGCTTAAGGCCATACTTTTGTCTACGCCGAAAGGCGCAAAAGCCAGGATGCAGAGGTAATTAAATACGCCCAGTTCACCCGGAGCCGAAGGCACAACCACCCCTACCTGGAGCACCACCAGAAGAAACAGGGCGGCGGCAAAGGGCAAGGAAAGACCGAAGGCCAGGAAGACGATATAGTTTACCAAAACCCCCAAAAGCCAGATGAGAAACGACCACCCCACCAGCCGGAGCCCCACCCAGGGAGAACGCAAAACATCCAGGCTGCCCAGGGCGAGTTCTATTGCTCGTCGAAGCCGTGTGCGCCAGTTTTCCGGCAGGAAGCGTGAGGTGGATGCCAGCAGATCGAGTAATCGATCTTTACTGAAAGAGAGGATCAGGGTGACCACGAAAAAGACAATCACCAGGGCAAACAGGCTTACTTTTTTATTCTGGAACCAGGCCGGCAGAGACACAGAAAAGGGGATCAGCAGCATGAGTACCAACAGGGTTAGAATATCCAACCATTTTTCCACGGCGATAGTACCGAGTGTGCGGGCTCGACTGTGGGCCTCAAGACGACCTATATAATAAATTCGAGCCACTTCTCCAAGGCGGATGGGGGAAGCGATATTGAGCATCTGGCTGATAAAAAGTATCTCGGTCAGCCTGAGGAAGTTGAGTTGCTTCTGATGGGGATGGTAAAGCAGCTTCCAGCGAGCAGCCCGGGCCAGTTGGCCGATGAGCACCAATGCCAGGGCCAGGGCTATGAAGCGCCAATCCACCTGGCCGAAGGTGGAAACAATCTGTGAAATGGAAACATCGCGAAAGGCCAGCCACAGGAAGAGCAGGCTCAACCCCGTACCCAGGGCTAACCGCAGGCCTCGGTTGTTTGATTGCTGCCACAACTCTTGAGCGCGCTTTCGCCAGGAGACACTCGGCGCTCCTTCATTGGCCGGTGATTGCTGTTCCCGCAGTCACGCTAATTTCTCCGTCTGCGCCGGTGTCTTTTTTTTCTTCCTTCATTTTGATCTCATTCGCGCTCTTGATTCGAAAGAGGATATACAAATAAAGCCAAGAATACCCGCTCCGACCAGGGCAATGGCCAAACCCAGGTAAGGCTGCGCACCGATGAAAGCAATGGCTAACAATGAAAAGAGCGCCCAATAGACGAAGGCCAGCCAAAAACTGCCAAACAAGTTTTGTACCCGCCCGCCGCCAACCTTGGGATCCTGGCCCTGCCTGCTGTTTTCCCCTTCTTCATTCCCCGCCATATTTCCCAATTCTTGCCTGGCCATTTTTTCCCGGTTTAGGTACAAGGCAGCTACCAAACCAAAAAACACCCACATCACCGCCCCCAACTTGGTACCCAGCATGAAAGCATCTGTTATCCCGAAGACCTGATGGGCCAGCATTCCGCAGGCTAACCCCACAATCAGCACACGCAAAGGTTTATCAACTCCTTGGTAAGCTTGCGAGCAGTAAAGGCAAAGCAACTTAGCAGAGCTACATACAGCCCCAGTCCAGGAATCCCCAGATCAACAGCTACCGTAAGGAGGTTGTTATGGGCATGGGGTACTATAAGCATTGGCATTCGATGCCAAAGAAGGGGTAGAGGGTCTGGGCCACAGGACCGAAAGTGCCCATGCCTATGCCGGTAAAGGGGAAATCCTGGATCATGTATATGGCCCTCTGCCATATTTCCAACCGACCGGGAAGGGTGCTTCCACTTGTTGGGTCCGCTTGTATAAAAAGATTCGCCAGATTTCCTCCTCCCCGGACCAGAACCACCCCGAAGAGAGCCACCGCGGCCAATGGAATAGCCCACAGAAAGCGGCGATCATGCCACACTGCTAAGGCCAACAACCCTACAGCCGCTCCAATCAAAGAGCTGCGGGATTGGGTGAGGAGAAGGGTGAAAGAAGCGAGTAAAAGAGAAAAGATCAAAACTGTCCAGCCGCCTGCACGCAAAATACCCGATAGGCGCCGATCAGTTACAAAACGCGTAGTTTTAAATTCCCAGCCCGCCCAGAGAAGGCTTGCCAGGAGTGGAATAAAAAAGGTCAGCGCTCCACCCACGATGTTGGGTTGAATCCCTCCGCCCGAGATGGATCTGGGTACCCCTTGGATCAGATGGGGGATATATTCATACACTTGGGGAGGAAGAAGAGCTTGGTTTTCGCCCAATCCGCGCCCAACAAGCCCAGCACGGAAACAGCAAGGCTAAAGAGGATCAAGCCAGCGGTCGCCAGTTCCACCCTGCGAATGGTGGAGATCGCATTGACAACTGCGTAAAAAATGGCAATCCCCAAAATTAGACCAAAAACTTTGGGCAGGCTTAAACTCCAATCCGTGGAGACATACAAACTGACTGGCAGCATTGCCAGTAGAGCCCAATATAGCCATATCCATGGGTGTGGCGACTGTCAATCTACCGGTCACTCGCCAGCGGGCTACCCATAGCA
>CAWHSJ010000015.1:0-118994 GCA_963831885.1 uncultured Chloroflexia bacterium
GCCTTTGAAACTTGACAAAAGAAGGAAAACAGTCATAATTAGTATGTTCATTTTGTCGCTGTCCCCCTACGTATCCAGAAAAAGAGCAATTGATCTGTCGAATATAAACAGGCATGCAACGCATGAATAAACCCCTCAACAAGAAATGACTTTTTCCGCACCGGCATTATCAGCCTTTGGCTATAATGCCGGTGCGCAATTTGGGTAACAGAAGAAAAACTCTCAGGTCTAAGGAGGTGATTAAGAACAGATCATTTTAAGGTTACCGTAACTCTTTTTTGTCATATCCCTTTTGAGAGGAAGCAAATTTCGAGGAGAATAACCCATGCACAAACAACGTGTTACAAAAAGGCTTTTCCGTCTTTTTGCGGCCATGATCGTGGTTATTATGGCCTTTTCCCAGGCTGCCGGTGCGGCGCGAGCGCAGGAAGGCAAGCCGCCGGTCAGCAGGGAAAAAGTACAGGTTACCCCAGTCAACCTGGATGAAGTTCAAAACTACTACACACGCCTGGGAGACGTAAAAGGTCCCCTGGGGGTGGTCATTGAGCTGGAGGATACACCGGCCGCGATAACCTATGCCAATAGTCAACAATCCTATTCGGCCTCCAGCGCTAATCTTGTCGCAGCTCAAGTAAACCTGATCAAACAAAAACAGAATGCTGTCATGAATGCCTTGAAAACAAACGGCATTCTAACCACTGAACTCTACCGAACCCAGAAAGTGTATAACGGTATCTGGCTACGAGTTGACTCAAAAGACCTGGCAAAATTGGCTTCCACCCCCGGAGTGAAAGCACTTCATCCCATCATTCCAAAGGTGTTGGATAACACGACCAGTGTGCCACTGATCGGCGCTCCACAGGTATGGGGTGGTCTAAGTAATGCTCGTGGAGAAGGTATCAAAATCGGTGTCATCGACACAGGTATTGACTACATCCACACCAATTTCGGTGGAACGGGCATCTATATCGGCCAGGACTTCACTTCGCTGGATGAGGCTTTAAACCTCTTCCCAACCGCCAAAGTAGTGGGTGGATGGGACTTTGCCGGCGATGCTTACAATGCCGACCCAACTTCAGCGAGTTATAGTCCAATTCCATCCCCCGACCCGGACCCGATGGACTGCAATGGACACGGCAGCCATGTAGCCGGTACAGCCGCCGGATTTGGCGTCAATGCCGACGGCTCCACATATCAGGAAGCTTTCGCCGATACCTATGGGGCTCTGAAAGACCTGACCTCGAGCGCTTACATCGCCAAATTCCGCATCGGACCCGGCGTGGCGCCCAAAGCCGAATTGTATGCGCTGCGCGTCTTCGGCTGCGAAGGGTCCACAGACCTGACAGACCAGGCCATCGAATGGGCCATGGATCCCAACGGCGATGGCGATCTCAGCGATCACCTGGATGTGATCAATATGTCCCTGGGATCTGATTTCGGCTCCGAATACGACACATCGGCCGTGGCAGCCAACAACGCCGCCCAGGCTGGCGTTGTGGTAGTGGCCTCCTCGGGCAACGCCGGGGATGTGTACTACGTCACCGGCGCGCCGGCTTCGGCGCGTTATGCCATCAGCGTCGCCAGCAGCGTGGATGCGAGCGCGGTCTTCAGCGGCTTCAAAGTCACCGCAAATACGGCTGCATCTCCGCTTACGCCCGTCGGCACATACGCTGCCTCAGGAGCAGTCTTCGGCCCCCAGACTTTCGATCTCTCTGGCGACCTGGCTTACGCCACTCCCGCCAACGGTTGTGACCCCGCCCTCGCCACGAACGCGGCTTACCCCCTCACCGGTGTGAGCGGCAAGATCGCCCTCATCGATCGCGGCGTTTGTTCCTTTGATGTCAAAGTAAAGAATGCCCAACTGGGAGGGGCGACCGGCGTGCTCATGGTCAATAGCGTGGATGGGTTCCCGATTGCCATGGGCGGATCTTCCGCCCCGCTGGATGCAACCATCACAATTCCCTCCAATATGACGACCAAAGCCGTTGGCACCTCGCTAAAGGCCGACCTGTTAGCCGGCACGATTACTGTTCTCCTGTCGAGCGCGCTTAGCAATACAGTCCTCCTGATAGACCCGACCATCGTAGATACCGTATCCTCGTTCAGTTCCCGCGGACCTGCACGGGCCGGGACACTGCTCAAGCCGGATATCACCGCACCCGGCGATACCATTTTCTCGACCGCCAATGGAACCAGAAATCAAGGCGCCAACTTCAGCGGCACTTCCATGGCTTCGCCGCACGTGGCGGGCGTGATGGCTCTCTTGAAACAGGTCCATCCCACCTGGTCGGTAGCCGAACTAAAGGCCCTGGCCATGAATACCGCCACCAACGATCTGTGGACCAGCATAGCGCATACTGCAAAATTCACCCCCACCCGCGTGGGGGCCGGACGCGTCAGCGTTGCCAATGCGGCTCTATCCTCGGTCATCGCCTACAATTCCGCCGATCCCGGACAAGTCAGTCTGGCCTTTGGCGAACAGGCAGTGCTGGGCACTCAGACCTTTGTCAAGAGCATCACTATCAAGAATACCGGCGCTGCGCCGGCGGAATACCTGGCCGCTTTTAACAATTACTATCAGGCCAACCCGGGGCTCACCTTTGTGTTGTTGGATGCCAGCGATGTGGGGCTGGACCACCCCGTGACCATCCCCGCCAACGGCACGCTCGATATCAAAGTGAAAATCACTGCGGTTGCGGCGGATCTCACCCGCGCCCGGGATGGGACGATCGCCACCGGTGGTCGCCAGCGCTTCAGCGAAGGCGGCGGGTATGTAACCCTGACCTCGACCGGCACTGCTCCGACCTTGCGCGTGCCCGTACACATTGCGGCACGCCCGGCTTCTGACATGAGCGTGGTCGAAAGCAAGATCACTTTGCCCACGGCTGTGACGGGTACCATCAGCCTTACACCCAAAGGTACGCCGGTGGACACCGTGGATGATGCTTCCCTGGTATCCATCCTGGAACTGACGGGGACGGATCCCAACGAGGCCTCGAGCAGCGGAGCCATCGATGCCGCCGATCTGCACTATATCGGCGCCACTTCCGATTACCCGTTCTACACATTTGCCAATGCCGCCATGTACTTTGGCATTGCCACCTACGGCAAATGGGATACGCCGAGCTCGGTCGAGTTCGATGTTTACATCGACGTGAATGAGGATGGCACCGACGATTTTGTCGTCTTCAATGCCAATCAAGGCTTCTTCACCGGCACCACCGACGATGTCCAGTTCACCACCATCTGCAACCTGGCCACAAGATTATGCGGTGCAGATTTTTACACCAATGGCTTGAGCGGAAACTTCAACACCAACCTCTTCAACAATAATGTCATGGTCCTGCCGGTGGGCTTGACCAGCATCGGCCTGGTGGATGGAGTCAACACCGACTTCAACTTCTATGTCGTTTCATACAGCCGGGACGCGGCGGGGGCTGTGGATGTCAGCAACATCATGTCGTATGATGTCGCCCATCAAGCCTTCAATACGGTGGATACTGTCAACACCTCAGGCGCCAATGTGGAATGACGATGTGGCTTTCTCCCCCACCTTTGACATTAAATATGACAAGTCCGCCATCACGGTAGGGAAAACCAAAGGGTTGCTGCTGCTGCACCATCACAACGCTGCCGGAAATTCTGCGGAGGTCCTGCCGATCACGGATGTCTCCTCCTTCACCTTATACTTACCGATCATCATGAAGTAAAAAAACAGTCTTCCATACACAGGGAGACCGCCAGAGGAGGCGGTCTCCCATTTTTTTAGGGGGAATCGGCCGGCTGAAGCCGTTAAGACGAGCAAACTTCCAGGTCCGGTCGATAAAGGTAACGCCACGACCGGTCCATTGTAAGAAAGCACAATGGACCGGTCGTGAACATGTACCAGCCCTGTCAAAAACGAAAATGGCAGGCCAGTGCAGACAATGACATAAGGGGGTGACCGGCAGACTTAGCCCGGGGGAAGGTTCCTGACCACCAGCACCGAGCAGCCTGAATAATGCACCAGCTTGCGCGAGACGCTGCCCATCATCCAACTCATGATGGGGCTGTGGCCGCGCGACCCGGCGATGAGCAGATCAATCTTTTGTTCTTTGACAACTGCCATGATCTCGGTGGCGGCATCGCCCTTCTTCAAGATGCCCTCGGCAGGCTTGCCCACCGCCTTCAGCGCCTCCACCGTGCTGTCCACCAGCGCCTGCCCCTCCTGCTCCTCCTGCGCCCTCAGCGCAACAACCGCCTCTGAATCCGGGAAGACGACCGGCGCGTTCCCCATCACCGTGACCGGGAACATCATGGGGATGGGCGGAGGCGGGAGCACGTGCATCACCCACAGGCGGGCGCCCGCCGGCAGGGGCAGCCTGCCCAGGAAATGGGCCGCCTGCCGGCTGGAGGCCGAACCATCCGTTGCCAACAGTACACCTCGCAGCCCGTTGTAAGGTGCGCGCACCACCAGCACCGGGCAGGGGGCATATTCCACCACCTGCTGGGCCACGCCTCCCACCAGGATGGAGGTCGTGGCGCGCAATCCCTTCGCGCCGATGATAATCAGATCGGGCATTTGTTCTTCGGCATACTTCAAGAACTTGGCCGTCGGGAAACCCACTTGCAGCTCGGCTCTGGCATGCAAGCCTTTCTTTCTCAACCGGTTGCAGGTCTGGTTAAGCGCATCTTCCATCAGCATCAGGTCCGTCGACTGATTGGGGTAGAAAGCCCGAAAAACGGTGATGTCCGTGCCGGAGGGAAAAGGCAAATCCTCCAGCAGCGCCACCGCCGCGAGGGCATGATCCGAACGGTCATCTCCCAGCAGGATTTTGAAATGCCAATTGTTATTCTCAGCCACCATGAGCCACCTCGATTCCATCAGTAAAGGCAACCCATACTCTCCCCTCCACTCATACTGTATCACATCCCGGCCCCGATTTCTACTCCCAAAATGAATTCAGAAAATCAGGAGTTGCTGCAGCTCTCCGCCGACCAGCACTCTATGGAATGCAATCAAAACTGGAACTTAACGCTTCAAATATCGTCAAATACTACAGGCCGGCCGCTTACGGCCGGCGCCAGCGCGGCCCCTCCGCTCATTTTCTCACCGGAGCGGCCGGATCACATCTTGAGAAATAACACAGTCCAGTGGAGGCCCGCCAGGCTGAACTGGCTGGAAAGGAGAGCTACTATTCGACCCAATTTGAAAGGTGGTATGCCTGTGCATGGCCTCCTGGCCGGCAGCCACGGCAATATCGCCCCGGCAGGCGGAGGCGCAAGAAACGCTGCCCCGAACAGGTCGTCTTCAGATAGACGGGCACCCATTCGTCTACATTCAATGCTCCTGTTTTGCATCCTGTTGCTGGTCCTACCGGCCTGCAGGCCCATTCCGGGGACCGGTGTGCCTACTTCTCCGCAGGTCGGCACCATCATCGCCCAAACGGTGACCGCGTTTTCCGGGCAGGCCACCCTGAATGCCCCGACACAAACTCCGACTCCGGTTCCGACTCCCACCCTCACGCCAGAGCAGATTCCCGACGGCAGCATCCCGGCCCAGGTCGCGCCGGTCCCGGTCCCGGCCGGAGCGGTGACCATCCTGCTGATGGGGTCCGACCAGCGCCCGAAAGCGGGAGATTTCCGCACCGACACCATGCTGCTGATCGTATTCAAAACGGATGGATCGGTCAGCCTGGTCTCATTTCCACGGGATCTGTGGGTGTACCTACCCGACCAGTTCATGCAGCGGCTCAATTCTGCCCAGGAATTTGGAGGTTTCGAGCTGGTCAAATCCACCTTCGAGTACAACTTCGGTTTCGCACCGCAGTCTTTCGTCCTGACCAATTTCAGCGGCTTTCGATCGATCATTGACAGCCTGGGAGGCATCGACGTGCTGGCCGGCCAGGCTCTGACCGACAGCCGCGACGGATACCCAGGGGGGTTTACGGTCGACCCGGGAGTGGTACACATGGACGGGGAGACCGTCCTGTGGTATGTGCGCGCCCGCAAGACCACCAGCGACCTGGACCGTTTGCGGCGCGCCCAGGAAGTGATCCTTGGCGTGGCGAGCAAATTATTCAGCCTGAACGGTTTGAAACGCATCCCCGAACTGTACGCCGCCTATCGCAGCGCGGTCGTTACCGACCTGACCCTGAAGGATGTGGTGGCCCTTTTGCCGCGGCTCCAAGCGGTGGACAAGAATAAAATCCAGCGTTACGCCATCAGCGCGGACCAGGTCATCCCATTTGTTACATACAGCGGGGCAGACGTGCTCCTGCCTCGCCCGGAGTCCATCCGCCTGCTATTGCTGCAGGCGCTGGGTAATTAACCCCACCGGGCTGCAAACCAAATAAAAGGTAAAAGAACTTCCGGCAACCTCTCTTATAAATGCTCTGAAAAGACATCCAGGACCCCATTCTTACTGATACAGGCCGACGGGGCAAGCGGACGAGCCGGCAGGGTGAAGAAAAAGAGGCTGCCCTTTCCCAATTCGCTTTCGACGCCCACCTGACCGCCTAATTTTTCCACGATACTGGCTACGATCGACAGGCCCAACCCATGTCCGGGTGTATATCTACGGTTAGTCTGGCTGTATGGAGTGAACAGGTGGGCGCAGACTTTCGACGGAATGCCCGGGCCGTTGTCACGCGCCCAGAAGCGGATCATGCCATCCGGCTGAAGCGAACTGCCCAGCTCCACTTGCGGCGGCCGGCCACCATGTTCGATGGCATTGCTGATGTAATTGGCCCAGACCTCTTCGATCCAGGGAGCATAGCCGAGGGCTTCCGGCCAGCTTTTGGGGGCATTAACCTGAGCTTTGTATTCCTTGATCATGCGGCTAAGCCAATTCTGTACACCTGCCACGACCCAGTCCATATCCACCGGTCCCAGCGGCACATCCGCCTTGTCCACCTCGGCGAAAAGCAACAAGTTTTTGATGATCTTATCCATCTCATAGGCGGTCGACCGGATCATTTCCATATATTCCCTTACTTCCTGGCGAGTCAGGTCGGGAACGTCAACGATCAGGTCTGAAGTCACCACCAAAGCAGCCAGCGGCTCCTTGAGGTCATGGGCGACCATATGAGCGTAGGCTTTTAAACCGGAGTTTTGGGCCTGCAAGGCGGCGGCATGGGCGCGTAACTGTTCCTGATAGTGTTGAAGGTCCATCAAGGCAGCGCGGTTCATGCCGGCCGGAACCCCCGAAGAGTCAGGCAAATTCGGTATGTTCAAGCGAGACTTTTTGAAGCGAGACTCTGTAAATGAGAGGCTTTGTTCCTGGAGCATCATCGGCCCACCTCCTGATCCACATTCGAGGCAAAATAGGAAAACCAGAATATCCATTTGCATTATAGAGAGGATTCGTCCAGGAGAAATTGGAGTTCATTAGTATTTATTGGTATGGACCCGGCAATCTTTCATGAATAAAAGAAAGAATGAAGTGCAAGACGGCTTTTCAGTTCCAACCTAACATTGGATTAAGTGCCCGAATTATATGGAAACTCAAGGTTTTGGGTGAAAAAATTCCCCGACAATAATGGAAAAAGAGGAAGATTCCAATCCAAGATTGGAAGAAGCGGAAATACCACCATAAAAACGGAAAATGGAAAGAGATCTTCCGCAAAGATCAGGAGATATCGCGGGCGCAGGAACTCTCAGGACTGGGCCCTGGCTTCGGTCGAATCCGGGCTTTCTCCCAACTCATTCACGGCGCTGACGACATAGTAATAGGTGGTTTCGGCTTTAATCTGGGTATCGTAATATTCCGGCAGGAGGATGCCAGTGGCTATGACCGTGTAAGGCCCGCCGGGCTGGGTGGAGCGCTTGAGGGTATAGGTTAGCGCCTGCGGCGAGAATTCCCATTTCACGGTGATCTGACCAGGATTGGCCACCGTGGTCAGGTCGGCCGGCGCGGCCGGTAGGGTTGAGTTTTCCTGAGCGCCATTCCAGGTAAATGTGACCGCGCTGGCAGCCGGAAGAGTATACGCCAGGGTACGCCTGCCCCAGCGCACCACAAAGGGAATTGCGGCGCTGGTGGTATTCGAGACGATCAGGACTTTCGAGCCATCGGGGTTTTTAAAGGCCGTGCTCTCGAAGCCATAAAATGTATAGCTGGATGAAGCGATGCGATAGGCACCCGGCATCACGAATTTGCTGGCTTGCCCGATGGTGTAATAGTCAAAGTTATAGGTGAAGCCGGAACCGGCCGCGGGGTCAATGGTGACCAGGCCGTCGCAGGTGGCGCAGCCGCCGCTGTGCGGGTCATGGGAGGTATCCAGGGCAAGGTTCCATTTGATGACCGTCCTGGCCCAGTTGCGCGTCGCCCCAACGATCAGGCCTTTCATGTCGCTCTTGAAGCCTTCGGCAAAACCACCGATCCATGTCCCGCCGCTGCACTCGGTGAAATACAGATTTTTATCCGGGAAGGCGTCGTGGACGATCCCCTGGCCGGCCACGTTCCCCGCATAGCAGTGGAACGCCGAGCCGTCGATAACGGCCCTGGCTTCTGCGTCGTTGAGGACCTCGATCGGATACTTCCATTTGTCCCAGTTATGATCCCATATCAGAATCCGGGAATCGATCCCGGCGGCCTTGAAAGCAGGTGCCAGATAACTTTTTACCAGCATAGCTTCGTCGGCCGCTTCGAGGCGCATACCGGGATAGGTACCCGGCTCAAATTGTGGTTCGTTTTGAATGGTGACCGCATAGATCGGCAGGTTTTCTGCCTGGTACGCCTGGATGAATTTGACGAAATATTGGGCCCAGGCTGAATAATACTGGCTCTGCAGCGTGCCTTTCCCCAGTCTGTCGCTGTCCTTCATCCAGGCCGGCGGGCTCCAGGGTGAGGCGATCAGCTTCATGTCGGGGTTGATCTTGAATGCATCCTGGATGGCAGGGATGATATAGGCCCGGTCGTGTTCGATTGAAAAGTGCGCCAGGTCCGGGTCTGCCTGACCGGCCGGCATGTCATCGTAGGTATATGCCTGGCCGTTGACGAAATCGCTGCCGCCCATGGGGATGCGCATGACGCTGATGCCAATCCCGTCGGTCCGGGAAAACAATTTCGTCATCAGGTCTTTGCGCTGTGCTTCGGGCATCTGGGTGTAGATCAGCCAGGCCGAGGAATCGGTCATGGAAGCGCCGAAGCCATCCATTTGTTGATACCGGTTGTTTTCATTGACATAGATCACGTTATCGCTACTGGCCTCTGTGACGAAGGCGATATCCGGCTGGGGAGCCAGCAGGTTGGACTGGTCGGCGGACGAAAGCCAGGTCTTGACCGGGATGGCGTCCCTGGGGGTTGCGGTGGCTTCCGGCGTGGGCGTAACAGGGATGAGCGGTGGGAACGGTTGTAGTCGGCTGAGGGGACCACTGTGACCGGAAGGAGAGGGGCAGCCGTGCAGCCGGAGATCAAGACCGCCAGCAGGACAACTTTCGTCCAAACGCCGCTGAATTGCTGAAAGCGATGCAAGGGACCATGGTTCATTGAATCCTCTTCGGGCGGGGATGGCAGGACAGGCATTTGTCAATTGCAAGGCCTGTTTTTTCAGGCCATGGGATTATTTTATCATCCGCTTCCAATTTTGCATTGGAAACGACGGCTCCGTCTATTGACTCCTGCCGGCTTCGTAGTACAATAATAAACGAACGTTCGTTCATTTATGGAGAAGCCGATGAATGAGACACTTTCGAAAGGCGAGCGGACGCGGCAGACGGTAATGGAGGCGGCCTACGAGCTCTTCCTCGAGCAGGGTTACGCGGCCACTTCGATGCGGCAGATCGCGGAACGGTCCGGGCTGGCGCTGGGCGGGATCTACAACCACTTCCCCAGCAAGGAAGCCATCTTTTCCGAACTGATCATCGAACGGCATCCCTACAAACAAATCCTGCCCGTGCTGGTGAGCACACCCGCCGACGATGTGGAGGGCTTCGTGCGCAAGGCCGCCGAGACCCTGATCAATGAACTGGGCAAGCGGCCGGATTTCATCAAGCTGATGTTCATCGAGATCGTCGAGTTCAACGGGCGGAATATGACGCACATGCTGGACGAGATCCTGCCACAGGTGCTGCCTTTAATAAAGAAATTTAACAAGAATAAAAAGGTCCTGCGCCCAATGTCGCCTTTTATTTTTTTTCGGGTTTTTCTGGGTCTATTCATTTCCTACTACATGACCGAAATGTTGCTTGCAAATACCCCAGTGGCGTGGGTGCAAGGCAACGCCCTCGACCATTTCGTCGATATCTTCCTGCACGGCGTGATGGTCCAACAGGAGTAATCCATGAACAGCCGCCTCTTTTCCATTATCCGCAAAGAGTTCATCCAAATCACACGGGACAAACGCACACTGATCATCATCCTGATCATCCCCATCGTGCAATTGTTCCTGCTGGGCTATTCCGCCACCAGCGACGTGCGCAATGTGCCGCTGGCGGTCTTCGACCAGTGCCGCTGCAGCGAGAGCCGCTCCCTGCTGGAGGCGTACCGGGCAGCCAATTATTTCAAGCTGGCCTACGATACCAGCTCAGAGGACGAGATCCGCAGCCTGATCGAGCAGGGGAAAGCCAAGGCGGGCATCATCATCCCGCCGGATTACAACGTCCGGCTGGCCCAGGGGGACGCCAAGGTGGCTTTCATCCTGGACGGTTCGGATGCCACGACGGGGTCCTCGGCCTATTCGGCCGCCATCCTGGTGGGACAAGCCCAGGCGACGCAGCTGATGATGCAGAAACTGGAACGCAGCGGGCTTAACACGGCGGCGATCCAGCCGCCTTTACAGGTGAGCACGAACGTGTGGTACAACCCCGACCTGGTCTCCTCCTATTTCATGATCCCAGGCGTGATCGGCATGATCCTGTACGCCATCACTTCCATCCTGACCGCCACGGCGGTGGTGCGGGAACGCGAACGCGGCACCATCGAGCAACTGATCGTCACACCCATCCGGCCATGGGAATTGGTGATCGGGAAGATCCTGCCTTACGTCATCCTGGCTTTTATCGATACGCTGGAGGTGCTGGCGATCGGACACTGGTGGTTCGGGGTACCGGTGCGAGGCGACCTGAGCCTGATCCTGGCCTGCTCGGGGCTGCTGCTTTTATCAGGCCTCGGAATTGGCTTGTTCGCTTCCACCGTTGCCAACACCCAGCAGGAAGCCATGCTGACAGTGTGGTTAACCATCCTGCCGAGTATTTTCCTTTCCGGCTTTTTCTTCCCGCTGGAGGCCATGCCGCAAGTCTTGCAGTGGGTCTCCTACATCGTCCCGCTGCGGTATTACCTGGTCATCATCCGGGCCTTGCTGATCAAAGGCGTGGGGGCCGGAGCCATCTGGGTTGAGATCCTGGCCCTGGCTCTGTTCGGCATCGCCATCATGGCAGCGGCATCGGCCAGGTTTAGAAAGAGATTGGATTAAAGACCATTTTAACTTCCCCCATGCAGCCCTCCGTCTTCGCTATGCTCCGCTCAGGGCCTATATGGGGAGAGGTGAGAAAAGAGAAATGAGGAAAAGGAGAAAATCATGCAGAATAAACGTCCTCCCATTGTTTTTATCATTATCCTATTGCTGGCCCTCGCAGCCGGCGGGTATTTAGGCATCAGAGCCCTGTTGAACAAACCCGACACCAGCCTGACGGCCTCCGGAAGCATCGAGACGGTGGAAGTGAGCGTTTCGCCGGAGATGGCTGGAAAGGTTACCGATGTCCTGGTCGTGGAAGGCGCGACGGTCAAGGCCGGGGAGGTGCTCTTCCGGCTGGACGATACACTGCTGCAGGCTCAGCGGGCGGTGGCGGCGGCAGCACTGGATTCTGCCCAAGCCGCGGCGACCACAGCAGATCGCGCCCAGGCGACCGCCCGGGCAAATTTCATCGTCATACAGGATGCGGCCCGGGTTGAATCGAATGCAGCCCGGACGGCGACCTGGATGGCCACACTGCCGGCAGGTTACACCCTGCCAGGCTGGTATTTCAATCAAGATGAGACAATTTCCGCGGCCCAGGCCGAAGTGGATGCCGCCATGACCGCCCAAGCCAACGCTCAAACCAAACTAATGGATTTGGAGAAAGATCCCCAGGCGGCGAATTTCATTGCGGTTGAAAAACGACTAAATGAAACCCGGGCGGCTTTTGCGGCAGCCAATGACGTGCTGACGCGCGCCAAGGCAGCCAAAGACAATGCCGACCTTCAATTAGCCGCCCAGAAAACAGTTGATTCGGCCAAAGACGCGTTGGATGGCGCCCAATCTGATTACGACGAACTCAAAGACCAGGACCTGGCCAAAAACGTCCTGACGGCGCGGGCCGAGCTGGCTGCGGCCCAGGAACTTTACGAAACCGCCCAGGATCGCCTCCTGCCGCTGCAGACCGGGGATATTTCTCCCAAAGTGAACGCGGCCCGAGCCACCTTGCAGCAGGCGATCAGCGCGGCGGAACAGGCGGCCAAGGCAATACCGCAGGCCCAGGCTAACCTGAACCTGCTCGATGCCCAGATCGCCAAGCTGGCCGTGAAAGCTCCCTCCGACGGGGTCATCCTGACCCGCAGCATCGAACCGGGGGAAGTGCTGCCAGCCGGCGCGACTGCCTTCACCTTGGGGCGGCTGGACAACCTGACCATCACCGTTTATATACCGGAAGACCGCTACGGCGAGGTGAAGCTGGGACAGAGTGCCGATATGGTCGTGGATCCCTTCCCGGGAGAGATCTTTACCGCCACGGTCATCCACATCGCCGACCAGGCCGAGTTCACCCCTCGCAACGTGCAAACGGTTTCGGGGCGCAAGTCAACCGTCTTCGCGATTAAGTTACAAGTGAAAGACCCGCAGGGAAAACTTAAACCCGGTATGCCCGCCGATGTGACCTTTCGTTAGAACGAGGCGTAATATGCAAACGTTCCAACGTGCGAACGTGCGAACGGTTCTGCCATGGCTTTACCTGGCGCTAGGGATGGCGCAAGCCGGGCATAGTATCGAGGAAGTGCTGACCGGTCTGTGGCGGTGGATGCCGGTCATTTCGGGGGCGGTGCACGAACGAGTGGGTCTTATACCGGAATTCGGTTGGTCCGAGCAAGGTTTCGCGGTGGGCAATATGGTCATCATCGCGCTGTTGCTGGGCTTCAGCCCGCTGCCATTCCTCAACCAAAGCTGGGCCTGGAAAACCGCCACGATTCTGGGGGTGATCGAGACCGTTAATGGATTTAACCACGTCGGCGCAGCGGTGGTCAGCGGCGGTTATTTCTCAGGCTGCATCAGCGGGGTGGCCTTGATCCTGGCAGGCACGCTCATCTGGGGCCGCAAATGGATCTTTAAGGAGGCAACCAAATGATACCGGATACATTCTGGTCCAGCATGAAGAGGGTGCAGATCATTCACAAGCGCCTGTACGACAGCGGCAAAGGCTGGATCGTCGGGAAGTTCATCCTGCTATTAACACATACCGGGCGCAAGTCCGGAACAAGCTACGTCACCCCGCTCCAATATGAAAAGATCGACGGGTACTACTATGTGGCTGCCGGACGCGGCTTGAAGGCAGACTGGTTCCGCAACGTCCAGGCGAGACCCGCACGTGCATGTACGGGTGGGGCGGGTCGAGTTCGACTGTGAAGCCGAGACGGTCACCGACCCGGAACGGGTGGCCGACTTCCTGGAATACCGGCTGAAACGCCACCCGCTCATGGTCGGCTTGATCATGAAATTCGCCCACAGACTGCCCCTGCGGCCCAGCCGGGAACAACTGCTGGAACTGGGCAAGTCCACCCCACTGGCGATCCTGCGGCCTCCGCAGGAGAAAGTGGGTTCCAAATGACCGTTTTAATCGAAGCGACTCACCTGCGTAAAACCTTCGGGGAGACCGCGGCCGTGGAAGACCTGTCCCTACACGTGGAAGAGGGCGAGATCTATGGCCTGGTCGGGTCAGACGGGGCCGGAAAAACCACGGCCATCCGCCTATTGGTGGGAGCGCTCAAGCCTGATGGAGGCGAGGCGGTCATTTGCGGGTATTCCCTGGCGACACAGACCGAGCAGGCAAGAGCTCAGCTTGGCTATCTCTCCCAGCGATTCTCGCTGTACGAGGATCTAACCGTGCTGGAAAACATCCGTTTCTTTGCCGAATTGCGTGGTCTGTCCCAACAGGAATGGCTGCCGCGCTGCATGGAGATACTGGAATTCGTCGGCCTGGCCGGGTTCAAAGACCGCCGGGCGGGACAACTCTCCGGCGGGATGAAGCAAAAACTGGGGCTGGCCTCTTCATTGGTGACTCGCCCAAAAGTACTGTTATTGGATGAACCCACCACAGGGGTGGACCCGGTGACAAGGCAGGATTTCTGGCAGTTGCTGATACGGCTGGTGAGCATCAGCCCATCCTTTGCTCCTGTTTCCTCCCCGGTGGGGGGAGGGGAAAAAGATGGAAGAGGCGTGTCCGTTATATTAACTACACCTTACATGGATGAAGCCTCGCGCTGCCAGCGGATAGGGTTCATGCGCTCAGGGAAGCTGATCGCCGAGGGGTCTCCCTCGCAGCTACGCCTTGGCTTGAATGGGCGCATTATTGAGGTGCGAGGGGAATCTCCCATCCGGCTGCGGCCGGTGGTTGGGAATCTGACCGGCGTGGAGGATGTGAGGGCTTTTGGCGATAAGCTGCACCTGCGGGTGGAAGCCGGCAAGGCCAAGGCAGTCCTGGCGGCATTGGCGAAAGCCTTCCCAAGCCGCGGGGAGGAGCACGTGGAGGCGCGCATCGTTCCGCCGACGCTGGAAGATGTGTTTATCAGTCTAACGGGCACCCAGACGAAGATGCCAGGGGATGAATCCACCGGCTCTCTAACGAGGTATGTCAGTGCAGGCAAGATATAAAAGCCTCCTAAAGGCTACCGGGGTTTGGATCAAACCCAGTTAAATTTATCATGGAGTTAGGATGACTGAACCAGTGGTTGTTACCAAAGACCTGACCCGCCGCTTCGGTGATTTTGTGGCAGTGGACCATGTTTCTTTTACAGTCAATGCCGGCGAGGTCGTAGGTTACCTGGGGCCGAACGGCTCGGGCAAGACCACCACCATTCGCATGCTGCTGGGCCTGCTCGAACCGAGTGAAGGCAGTGCCAGTGTACTTGGCTTCGACGCCTTCCGCCAATCGGAGGCTGTACGGGTGAGGTCCGGGTATATGTCGCAAAAATTCGCGCTTTACGATGACCTGACCGTGTGGGAAAACCTGACCTTTTACGGCGGCGTGTATGGGATCCACGCTAAAAAGCAGATCCAGACGACCATGGAGAGGGTAGGGTTAATCGAGCATAATACGGAACTGGCCGGGGCACTTTCAGCCGGCTGGCGGCAGCGCCTGGCCCTGGCAATCGCAATTGTCCACAAGCCCAGCCTGCTCTTCCTGGACGAGCCCACCTCGGGTGTGGACCCGTCTGCGCGGCGGGTATTCTGGGACCTGATCTACGAACTGGCAGGAGAGGGGGTAACGGTACTGGTGACGACGCACTACATGGATGAGGCTGAATATTGCGGGCGAGTCGGCATCATGCGGGAAGGCAAGCTCATGGATATGGATACGCCGGCACGACTTAAGGCCACCGCCATCCCGGGAGACGTGTGGGAACTCTCTGCCGAACCATTGCAAGGAGCCTTGGATGCGTGCGAAAAATGTGAAGGGGTGCTGAGGATGGGGCTCACAGGAGACCACCTACGGATGATCACCAGGCGGGGGATGAAAGAGAAGGAACTGCGGACGAGACTGAGCTCTGCCGGTATAAAGGTGCATACCCTCGAACGAGGCGAACCCACGCTGGAAGATGTGTTCC
Organism: uncultured Chloroflexia bacterium; assembly: GCA_963831885.1. Classification (GTDB taxonomy): domain Bacteria; phylum Chloroflexota; class Anaerolineae; order Anaerolineales; family Villigracilaceae; genus UBA877. The sequence continues at coordinate 15,773 of CAWHSJ010000015.1, forward strand.
TGTCCCTGGCAAAGGGGTAAAGCCAGGCGGGTACGCACAGTCTCGGATTAGGCTATAATTTCGATATGCAACCCGACCTGCACCAATCCATTGAAGCGGAATTAGCGAACGCCGAGCGTGCCCGTCTCAATGCGAACGAGGGGAGGGCGCGTGTGTGCGCCCGGCGCGCGGCGGGATTGGCTGCGCGGGATTTTTTGAAACGGCAAGGGATCCAGGCACGCAACATCAGCGCATACGAGACGTTGAAAATGCTGGTAATCTATCCGGGTTTAGCCCCGGAGTTGCGTTCTGCCGCGGAACATTTGACGACACGGGTCAATGAAGAGTTCACCTTACCAGATGACATTGATTTGATTGCTGAAGCACGAAACTTGATCGGAGGCTTAGGATGAGCGAACTCGCAGAAATCACTCTTTATGGCAATACCTGGTGTGGAGGCTCCCGCCGGGCGCGCCTCTTATTCGACCGTAAGGGCATCCCTTACACCTTTATCGACATCGATAAAAATGAAGAGGCGGCAAAGTACGTGGAAAGTCTCAACCATGGATTCCGCAGTGTACCGACGATCGTGTGGGCGGACGGCTCGATGCTGGTGGAACCGAGCGAAGACCAATTGGCAAAAAAACTGGGGATAAAACTCTGATCATCTCATTTCCAAAAAATAAGATGCGAAAAAAAAAGTGACGAGCGAAATAGCATTGCTCGTCACTTTTTTCGATTCAGCCAATGACCCAAATTTCAGAGAAAATCCAAAGTGTCCCTAAGCTGCGCGTTCCCTGTTTGTACTTTCCACCAATACCCGCACAATCATAGCCAGGAACACCGCGATGGAAACCAAGCCAGCCACCAACAACGCATAAATATGCCAGTTGGTAACATTGTTCACAAAGGTAGGCCGATATCCGGTCTGGATATGCTGGCCAAGCCTATTGACGAACTCCTTTCGCGGCATCACCGGCTTCAGAGTTCCGGACAAACGGTTCTCCATGGATGAAATCTTTGCCAGCGAAACATCTACATAACGTTTTCCCATTCCCATAGTTCAACTCCTACAAAAAATATAATACCTGCGTACCCAACCAGGACAAACCCAGCCTCCCATTTCCAGCAAGGCCAAAAATATAAACTATTCCTCGTTTAGATTAACCCCTTCCAGGTCATCTCGTAACGCTAAAAGAGTGCGATGATAAAGACTTTTTACCGCGCCTTCACTCCTGCCCATGGTCTGACCTATTTCGGCATTGGACATTTGCTCGACAAACTTCAAGATGAGCAAGTGCTGTCGTTCCGAAGGCAAGTGGCGGATGAGTCTCAAAAGAGCATCACGGTCCTGGCCCTGCATAAGAGCCACTTCTGGCGGCTCGCCCTTATAATGAAGGGTGGGAGCATCATCCAGCGGAATCTCCTGGTGGCGGCTTCGGTCACGGTGCCAGTTGGCAATCAGGTTATGGGCAATACGATATAACCAGGCCGAGAAAGGCACACCGCGGTCGATGTAATTTTGGATATGATGCAAAGCCCGGTAAAAGACACGGGCAGTCAGGTCTTCAGCATCATGAACGTTGCCTGTACGATAGTAAACGTAGTTGAAGATCCGTTCGACATACCGCTCGTACAGCGCTCCAAACGCGTCCTGGTCGCCTTGTGAGGCAAGGACCAGGATTTCACGATCTTCCAACTCCAACAATTTGCACACCTTACCGGAGGCAATCAGCACAATTCCGCCGGATTTGAGAGGTTGATGTTTAAAGTATATCATGTTTGAATATGTTATAATTTCGACCCCAGGGATCCTCCCTGCATCATGGGGATGACAGGCTTCGACGGAAGAGGCTGGTCCCGGAATGCGAGCCGAGAGGCGCCGAACTCGTAAAATCAGTGCAAACAATCAAGTGCTAAACCCACTTCCTATGCCGCTATGCCCCTCGCTGCGTAAGCAGTAGAGAGTAAACGGCCCGCCTCTTAGGAGGCGGCGTCCACCCGTCCCGTACTTCACCCGGTGATGGGACTGGGCGTCACAAAGGTGGAGTGCCGCGCATCACGCCGCTGCCCGCGCGAAAGAGGGCTTTCGGGCCCGAGCGGCTGGCCGCAGGTCAAATTTGACGGCTGAGTGACCTGCGGCGACAAGACCAACCGTCTACGCTCGTAGATTTTCGAGGGTCGAGTCTTTCGGACGCGGGTTCGTCAGTTCTTTAACAAACAAATGAGCCCCCCTGCATGGTGACATGCAGGGAAAACCCGGCTTAATCAGGGAAAGCTCACCGGCTAATGCTGATGCCAACCCTGAGGGGTGAATCCGAAAGGAATAAGCCCTGCATCGACTCATAGATTCCTAAGTTATATTATTTAATAAGGAACACTAGGGTAAGGAGAAAAAGGTCTCGACTAACTCTTGCTTTCGCTCAGACATTTCTTCAGTGTATCGCCCGTTCCGGGGCGTACAAGCAACATAGTCATTGAGCAGAAGATCGATCCGCCGAATCTTACGTTTGATCACGAGATAGGGCCGGATCAATTGTAAGAAAGCGAGAGCACGGCGATCTGTCAATCGCCAATCATACGAGACCGAATGGGCCGCTTTGCGAGGTTGTTTGGTGACAATGTTTCCGCCTATGCGTTTCTGAAGCCAAGCAAGGACTTCGTAGTCGGTGGATGCCACTGAAACTTGCGGCGAGTGAAAACGATTACTCCTTTGGCGAACCAAAGAAATAGAACCTTCACCATCGAACAGACCTGCCGCATAAGCGATTTCACTCTCGTCCATAATCTAGTCTCCTTACAATACGCCGGGGAAGTGGCAGAGCCACTTCAAGAGATAGTCAGCGCCGCGGCGAAAGCCCGGAACAAACGTGTCGATTCCCGCCATCTCCACAGGAACGCGCATCTTTAAATAGGTGCGCGTTTTGTTTCCGGATAGGTCCACCATCAGGGGATGATATTCGATTGCTCCTATCGGGGCGCACGTTCCGCCATCTCCGCAAAAAAAGAAACCGTTTCCTTTTGAGGAAACGGTTTCTTTTGCTAACGGAACCGATCCCTTGAAGAAGTCGGGTTCAAAAGTGGATTATCTTCCCAGGATCTTCTCGATCTCCTGCAATTCCGCCTCGGAAAAGGACAATTTGTTGAGAGTGCCCAGGTTATTTTCCAACTGCTCCACGCTGCTGGCGCCGATCAGGGCGGAGGTAATTTGGGGCTTGCGCAGCACCCAGGCCAGGGCCATCTGGGAAAGTTTCTGGCCGCGCCGTTTGGCGATCGCGTTCAGTTTGGTCACTTTGGGGAGATTGGCCTTCACGTCGTCAGGGGTGAGCCAGACCCGCTCGGTCTTGGTGGCACGAGCGCCTGCGGGGATGCCTTTCAAATAGCGGTCGGTCAGTTGTCCCTGCGCCAGCGGCGAAAAGACGATGCCGCCCACGCCTTCCTCCTCTAAAACATCCAGCAGGCCCTCCTCCACCCAGCGGTCGAGCATGCTGTAGCGCGGCTGGTGGATGAGCAGCGGTGTGCCAAGGGAGCGCAGGATCTGGGCCGCCCGGCGGGTGTCTTCGGGGGAATAATTTGAAACGCCCACGTACAGCGCCCGCCCGCTGCGGACGGCGAAATCCAGTGCGCCCATGGTCTCTTCCAGGGGCGTGTCGGGATCGGGTCGGTGGGAATAAAAGATATCCACGTAGTCCAGGCCCATCCGTTTGAGCGACTGGTCCAGGCTGGCGATCAGGTATTTGCGCGAGCCCCATTCGCCGTAGGGCCCGGGCCACATGTCATAACCGGCCTTGGTGGAAATAATTAACTCGTCACGATAAGGGCCGAAATCCTCTTTGAGCAGCAGGCCCAGCGTGGTCTCGGCGGAGCCGGGCATGGGACCGTAGTTATTGGCCAGGTCGAAGTGGGTGATGCCGTGGTCGAAGGCATAGCGGGCCATGGCGCGGCCGTTCTCGAATTTATCCAGGCTGCCGAAGTTGTACCACCAGCCGAGCGAGATGCGCGGCAGTTTCAGCCCGCTGCGGCCGACGCGGGCATAGGGCATTGAATCATAACGGGTATCAGAAGCAGAGTAGGGCATGAGTACCTCCTGGGCTAGAAAATGACTTTTTTCGGTTCATCCGATGAGAACTATAATAATTTCGGTTGTTGCGGTTCCTCGGGGGAAGTTTGCCAGCCATAGATCTTAAGATCCACGCGGCCGCGGTCGTCGAATTGAACGCCTTCTTCTTCAAGCAACTGGCGTTGGGTCTCCGCGCCGGGACGAGGGCTGATCTCGCCCTTCGAGTTGATGACGCGCTGCCAGGGGACATCATCCGGACAAGCAGCCATGGCGCCGCCCACCCAGCGGGGAGCGAAGGCAGCGTAGGCTTTCGGGTCCATGCCTTCAGGAGGAGGGATCAGCTGGGCGACCTGGCCATAGGTGGTCACGCGTCCCGGGGGTATCTGGCGGACGATGTCCCAGACCTGGTGTTGGAAGATGATGGGATCGTGGGGAGAGGTAAATTTCATGCGGACCTCCTTATGAAACTATGGTCGAGTGACAGTTGGCCATTTATAAAGGATATTATTCCAAATTTCCTTCTTTACCGTCCACATTACAGCCTCTTTTCCCGGCTTACCCCCACTTCCAATCCTTCATTGCTTCCATGGCCTCATGCGAGGTCAAGTCGAGCTGGAGCGGGGTAATGGAGACGTAACCGGCTTTAATAGCGCCGAAATCCGTGCCATCTGCGAGGATACCGGTGGGAAATTCTCCGCCAATCCAGTAATAGGGGCGGCCGCGCGGGTCAATCCGCGCGTCGAGCGCATCCCGGTACACGCGCAGCCCCTGGCGGGTGACCTGGAAGCCTTTGATATCTTTTAATTGCAGGTAAGGCACGTTCACATTCAACAAGACCCCCTCAGGCAATCCGCCGGCCTGCACCTTCTCGGCGACTTTACGGGCGACCTGGGCGGCCGCGCTGTAATCCAACGCACCCTGGAAACCATCCGGGGTGTTTAGAGAAATGGCCATGCCGGGAACGCCGCCGATGACCGCTTCCATGGCAGCCGTGACTGTGCCGGAATAGGTCACGTCATGGCCGACATTCTCATGCGGATTGATGCCCGAGACCACCAGGTCAACCTTCTCCTTTACCAGACCCAGCAAAGCCAGGGCGACACTATCGGAGGGAGCCCCGTCGGTGGAGAGGGCAGCCGAGCCATCCGCCAGAGTCACCTTATAGGTGCGCAGCGGACGTTCCATCGTCTTGACGTGGCCGGAGGCCGACCAGTTACGGTCAGGGGCAAAAACAGTCACCTGCCCCAATTTACGCATCTCCTGCGCAAGCGCCAGCAGACCCGGGGCCTGGACCCCATCGTCATTCGTAACAAGAATATGCATTTGATCCCTCAACTATGTACCCCTTGGATTGTATCCGCTCACAAAACCCTTGCAAAGAGGGCGACCCGCAAGGGGATGGAAAAAGAAAAAATCAGCAGGCTTTGATTAAACCGGACCGCCCAGGCTGGCGGATGTTTCGCCGTACAGTTTTCGATGGACCTGGCTCAAGGCGCGCACCTGCTCGGCTGCGTGATAGGAGGAACGCACCAACGGAGCCGACTCGACCCACTTGAAGCCGATCTCACGCCCGTAGTCACGCAATTCCTTGAACTCCTCGAGAGTGTAATAGCGGGCGATGGGAAGATGCTTCTTGGAGGGCTGCAGGTACTGGCCGAGGGTCAGGATGTCTACGCCCCAACTGCGCTGGTCACGCATGACCGCTTTAACTTCGTCCATCTCTTCGCCCAGCCCCACCATGATGCCGGATTTGGTCAGCACCTCCGGGTCGAGCTTCTTGGCGGAGGAAAGGATGGCGGCGCTCCACTCATAGTGGTCCTGCGGCTGGACCTGCTTGAACAAGCGAGGCACAGTCTCCACATTATGGTTGAGGATCTCCGGGCGGGCATCCATGACGATCTTGAGGGCTTCCAGCGAGCCTTTGAAATCGGGAATGAGCACTTCGACCGAGCAGCCCGGCAGGAGCTGGCGAATACGGCGGATAACCATGGCAAAGACCGGTGCGCCGCCGTCCTTGCGATCGTCCCGGTTTACGGATGTGATCACGGCGTGCTTCAGGTTCATGGATTTCACCGCCTGGGCCACCCGTTCCGGCTCCAGCCAGTCGACCAAACCGGGACGCCCGTGTTTGATGTCACAGAAGCCGCACGTACGCGTGCACACGTCCCCCAGCATCAGGAAAGTGGCCGTGCCAGTGCCCCAGCACTCGCCCATATTGGGACACATGGCCTCCTCGCATACCGTATGCAGCGCCTTGGATCGCATCAACGTTTGCAGGTGCTCATAGGTCTCGCCGGAAGGGGCGCGCACCTTGATCCACTCAGGGCGGCGGAGCGGAGTAGTTTGGATACTGTCGGGATTTACACGGTCACGGGTGGGGGAAGCAGTCATAGAGTCCTGGAATAATATGATAATTTATATCTAAATATTCTTATAAATTATACCACCGGAAAGGGAGCAGCGTCAAATTTTCCACTCCCAGCAGGACAATATACCATCTTTTTTTGCATTATTTAAGACGGAAATGATTGACGTTTTTCGACCGCAGGCATACAATACCACCACAATTAAATAATGGTCTGGGTGCCCGCCCCCCGGATGGGAAGGCTCAATGGCGAAGCCGGTGCAAGTCCGGCGCTGTCCCGCAACTGTGAGCTCGCAAGAGCAAGTCAGGCCGCCCGCCCCGACCAGTTTCACCACACTCTCGTGGAAAGGAGGTGGGAACGGCTTGTTGGATTGCCTCTCCCCCTCCCCTGTCATTCGGCAGGGGATTTTGATTCACCCATTCGCAGAGGAGACCTGATATGTTTCGCAAATTGCTTTTTGCGGTTTTGATGCCTGCATTATTCATGACGGCGTGCGCTTCCACCCGGACCGATGGGCTGGACCGCAAAATCATGCTCAACGGACCTGCCCAAAAAATAGTCTCACTGGCTCCATCGAACACCGAGATCTTGTTCGCTGTCGGAGCAGGCAAGCAGGTGGTGGGACGGGATATGTTCTCGGATTACCCGGAAGAGGCCAAATCCGTGCAGGATATCGGCGGTTCGAACGGTAAATATAACAGCGAAGCCATCCTGGCCCTGCATCCCGACCTGGTATTGGCCGGCGAGATCAACCCGCCCGAACTGGTCACTTCCATGGAACAACTGGGCCTGACCGTTTACTATCTCAAGAACCCGACCACGCTGGAAGATTTGTATGCCAACGTCGAAACGGTTGGTAGCCTGACCGGCCATGTCAGCCAGGCCGCCGCGCTGACCAATTCGCTCAAGGCTCGAGTGGCCGCGGTGGATGCAAAAATCACTTCGCCGGACTCCCGCTTGAGCGTTTATTATGAACTGGATGCCACCGACCCGACCAAGCCCTATACGGCCGGCCCGGGCACGTTTGTGGACCTGCTGATCGCGCGGGCCGGCGGCTCCAACATTGGCGGCAGCATGACCAGTCCGTGGGCACAGATCAGCCTGGAGCAGGTGGTGGCTGCCAACCCGGCCATTATCATCCTGGGCGACTCGGCCTATGGGGTGACGGCCAATTCGGTCAAGCAGCGGCCGGGCTGGGGCGGGATCGCCGCCGTGCAGAATGACCGCATCTACCCGTTCGACGACAATCTGGTCAGCCGGCCCGGCCCGCGCCTGGTGGACGGGCTGGAAGCGTTGGCAAAATTGCTCCACCCGGATTTGTTCAAATAATGTTGTTGGGGCACGATATATCGTGCCCCTCCCTTAAAATATTTCCTGCCCCCTTCCCTTTTTGATGCGCCGATTCTTGCCCTATCTTTGGACCACCCTCTTCCTCGCCCTGGCAATCCTTCTTTCCGTCGCCATCGGGGCGGTCTTTATTCCTCCGAGCGATTTATGGAAATTATTTTTAGGGCTATTCACAGGCACGACCTCCGCCGGCCTGCAGACATCCGCATTGATCCTCTGGGGCATCCGCCTGCCGCGCACGGCACTGGTCCTGCTGACCGGGGCAGCCCTGGGCGGAAGCGGGGCGGCTTACCAGGGCCTTATTCCGCAACCCGCTGGCAGACCCCTACCTGATCGGCGTGGCCTCGGGGGCAGGGCTGGGGGCGGTGCTGGCCATGAGCGTGAAATGGCCATACTCGTTCTGGGGACTGATGACCGTCCCGGCCGCGGCTTTCATCGGGGCCTTGCTGACGGTCTTCCTGGTCTATGCCCTGGCACGCGTGGGCAAGACGGTCCCTACCACCAACCTGATCCTGGCAGGCGTGGCCTTCTCCTCCTTCGCCACCGCCTTGACCTCGTACCTGATGCTCCGTTCGACCGGCGAACTGAGGCGGGCCATCGCCTGGATGCTGGGCGGTGCCAGCCAGGCAGGTTGGAGCCCGGTGTTGACGATCCTGCCCTATCTCGCCATCGGCCTGGGGGTGCTGGCCTTGAGCGGACATGCGCTCAACCTGCTCCAGTTCGGCGAAGATCAGGCCCAACAGCTCGGTCTGAACGTGACCCGCACCCGGACTCTGCTCCTGCTGGCAGCCTCGCTCTCCACGGCGGCGGCTGTGGCCTTTTCGGGGACGATCGGTTTTGTCGGGCTGATCGTCCCGCACGTGATGCGCCTGTGGTTTGGGGCAGATTACAGGCGGCTGCTGCCCCTTTCGATCATCGGCGGCGCGGGGACGCTGTTGCTGGCAGATGTGTTCGCCCGGACCGTGATGAGACCGCAAGAATTGCCGGTGGGAATCGTGACGGCGCTGGCCGGAGCACCTTTTTTCCTGTGGGTGCTGCGCCGTGCAAAAAATCAAGGTTATTGGTGAGAAAAAAAGGAAAAAGGTAATTGGGTGATCAGGTAACAAGGTGATAAGGAAGAGCTATGCTGCGGATTGAGAATTTGACGGTTTCGTACGGATCACGACGAGTCCTGACGGAGGTGTCCCTGGAAGTGAACTCCGGCGAAGTGGTGGCCCTCATCGGCCCGAATGGAGCCGGGAAATCCACGCTGGTTCGGGCTGTAAGCGGTATTGTGCCGGTGCAGGGCGGGAGTGTGCGCACCAATGGCCTCGATTTGCTGGCCTTGTCCACCATGCAGCGGGCCCGCTGCCTGGCAGTGGTGCCGCAAGCGGCAGCCATGCCTCCGGCGTACTCCGTCTGGGAAACCGTACTCATGGGCCGCACACCGTATCTGAACTTCCTGGGACAGGCCTCGGAAAAAGATGAGGCGATCGCCCGCATGTCCCTGGCAAAAGTGGACGCGCTCGACCTGGTCGAGCGGCGGGTGGGGGAACTCTCCGGCGGCGAGCAGCAGCGGGTCCTGCTGGCACGGGCGCTGACCCAGTCCACCCCCATCCTGCTGCTGGATGAACCGACCGTCCACCTGGACCTGCAGCACCAGGTCAGCCTGATGGAGACGGTGCGGACGTTGGCGCGCACGGAGAACCTGGCCGTCTTGATCGCTCTGCACGACCTCAACCTGGCCGCACGTTATGCAGACCGGGTAGCCCTGCTGGTGGAGGGGAGAATCAAAGCCGCAGGAACGCCGCGGCAGGTGTTGACGCCGGAATTAATTTCAGCGGCTTATCATTTAGAGGTGAAGGTGGTGCCACATCCCTTTGCAGACGTGCCGCTGATCCTGCCGGACAGCAAGTAAGACGGGGCTAAATTTAGGAATATTTTTGGATGAGCAGGCTGCTGAACAACCTGTTTGCAATAGACCAACCAAAGTCGTTGCTACATATTGCTCTTGTGGTTTAGCGAGACCAGCCATTCCACGGAAGTGGGGAATAAAGCATCCTCCAGGCATCTTTGGGGGTATTGTTCAAAACGTCCCTGAAGAGCGGCGATAATGTTCCCGATTCAATGTCCAGCATGTGGAATTGGAAGTTCATATCCGCTGTCACTTCGTTATAGCAGTTATACAAAAACACTTCCCGGTAGTCAGGGGAAAACGCCAATTCGCAATAACCGGTTCCGGGGTAGGCAGTCACCTGTTTGGTAGCCAGATCCAGCAGGCGCATCGGCGCAGGTACATCATTTCCCAGGTAATTGGACCGGCATTTTGCAAAAAGAATGTGCTCTCCGCCGGGCAGCCAGTGAACGAGCTCGCAGGCTGAGGTCTGCAGATCCGGCAAATCGGTTGCTTTGTTTTGGGCAGGGGAATATAGATGATCCGGGTATTTCTTTTGCTGGTCGTCAACCGTCATATAAACGATATATTGGCTGTCGGGCGACCAGAAATCATTTTGGTGGGGCTGAATTGAACAGCCCGGATGGTCTCCTGGCATGCGCTGGATCTGAGTGCCATCCACGGCGGCAACGTAACACCCGTTTTTAGGGAAATCCTGAATACTATTCCCTACAAATAAGTCGTAAGCGACCCACTTTCCATCCGGAGATAACGATACCTGGGTGGTAGCGCCATTGATCCATTTCCAGACCTGTTTTTGATCCGAACCGTCCAACGCAGTCCAATAGTACCTAGCGCCGCACAACCCGTTGGTGGTGCAGTACCCTCCGGTAACCCAGTAGATCCCCTGGTTTTGGGGGTCGAAGAATAATATTCCGGCTTTACCGGTGGCCGCCAGGCTGACCGGTTTGGCTGCACGTTCGAGGGAGCTGCCATCCGGTTTGACATGGAACAGACCCAGACCTTCCGAATCCCAGCCGACAAAAAAGATCGTTCCATCCGACGCCCAGGTAGCCGCGCCCAGGTAAGTGCGGACCTGGCCCGTGTTCAGCTGCAGAGGTTCCGTTTTTTGGACGCCGGTTACCCACAGGTCGACCCGATTGTTATCCAGGTACAACCGATCAGATCGAAAAGTGGTGGAATAGTACAGAGCTAGCTGCCCGTCCGGTGAGGTTCCGGCGAGGAGATTACTGGTCCCGTCCGGCCCTTGCGTCAGCAAGGTCAGGTCTCCGCCGTCGGGGTTGGCTGAATACAGGTTAAATTCTCCAAGAGGATTGGAGAAGGATCCATTGAACAATGTCCGGTAGGCAGAAAATACCAGTCTCCCGCCGCCGCCCATGGGAGTGGGTTGGGGAGTAGGGGTCTGAGTAGGAAGAGGTGTAAAAGTTGGGGATGGTGCGGAAGTCTGTGAAGCCTGGACAGTCGAAGTACCGGTGGGAAGGGGAACCTGCGTAACTTTAGGGCTGCATGCACTGACAACCAGCGTGCAGATGAATAAAAAGATAATACGGTTAAAACGCATAACGGTGAGGACTCCTTATTTTTACAATGGATGTGACAGGCACCTGGGACAAGAATGGGTAGTATACAACATACCCAGACTGAGTACATCAAACCACTTTACAACTGGTTTTCAATTAAACGAAAACATTTTGGAATTCAAGGCCAGGGTTTCCCCTCGTTCCTTTTCCAATCGGCGTAACGGCCGACAAAGGCAGAAAATCTGGATGTTACTGGATGATTGGGATTTAAAAGCTAAAACTCTCGCCCGGCTTCAATACGTGGACTTTTGTTGGGGTTTCTTTCTCGACCCTGGCAGCCCAGGCGTGAGGGTCCTGAGCGATCTTGTCCCACGTGCTGAAGTGGTAGGGAATGACATGCTTTGGTGCAAGCATCTTGACCGCCTGCAGCGCCTGGTCGGGATCCATGGTGTAGTAACCGCCAATGGGCAGGATTGCCAGCTCCAGGCCTTCAGCGCCGATTTTCTTCATATCGTCAAACAGGGCGGTGTCTCCGGCAATATAGAGATTTTTGCCCTCCACCGTCAGCAGGAATCCACCAGGTTGTCCGCCATCCGAGCCATCCGGCAGGCCGGTGCCGTGGACAGCCGGCGTGAGCTTGAGCATACCGAAGGGAAAAGGAGTATTCTGCCCAAATTGCACTCCCTGAGCCGCCAGACCTTGTTTTGCGAGCCAATTTGAGATCTCCACGTTGCTAATGGCCATCGCGCCGGTCCGCGTGGCGATGGCAACTGCATCGCCGACGTGGTCGTGATGCCCATGCGTAATCAGGATGAAGTCTGCGCCGACTTTATCGGCAGTGGTGGAAGCCGCCGGGTTGTCGCTGAAATAGGGGTCAATGAGCAGCTTCTTGCCGCCTGTTTCCAGGCCGAGGGTGGCATGTCCGTACCAAGTAAGATTAATCATAGTTTCCTCCAATTTCTAACAGATGCAGATACCATTTTCGAGCTACTAATTCTCCATATCAAGTATAGAACAAAATCGGCATGCCGGGCAGACATGTTGGTAAAATTCCAGGGTGAATAAATAGATTATCCATTTCCTGATTATGGTTGAATTAATGAACATTGGACGCATAACTGCCGGTAATAACTGGCTGACGGTTCTAAAATAAAGTCATCATCTCTATTCATCCATGGAGGCGATATGACTATAAAGCCAACTTTCCGTCAACGAATTCAATATTTTTTCGATAACTTCATGTCCCGTGGCACCGTCGCCCTCATCGGCGGGTTGGGTGTGCTTTCGTCTGGTGGTTATTTCAATTGCCGGAGCCATCATCAGCCTGGGAGGGCGGCCACTTGCACCGGAAGGCAGCACCGAGGGGCTGAGTTTTATTGAAGCTGCCTGGGAAAGCCTGATGCGCACTTTCGACGCCGGTACGATGGGCGGTGATGCCGGCTGGGGCTTCCGCCTGGTGATGTTGTTCGTCACCATCGGAGGCATCTTCGTGGTCAGCACCTTGATCGGTGTCCTGACGGCGGGAGTGGAGGGAAAGCTGGAGGAACTGCGAAAAGGGCGCTCGCGTGTCCTGGAGAACGGGCATACGCTTATCCTGGGTTGGTCGCCGCAGGTGTTCACCATCCTGTCGGAGTTGATGACTGCCAACGAAAACCAGAAGAACGCCCGCATCGTCATCCTGGCAGACAAGGACAAGGTCGAGATGGAAGACGAGGTACGGAGCCGGGTCGAAACGGCCGGTAAAACCAAGGTCATCTGCCGCTCCGGCTCGCCCATCGACCTGACCGACCTCGAGATCGGCAGCCCGCATTCGGCCAAATCCATCATTGTCCTGCCGCCGGAAGACGATGACCCTGATTCCTATGTTATCAAAACCATCCTGGCGCTCACCAACAACCCCCAACGCCGGCCCGAACCTTACCACATCGTCACTCAGATCCGCGACCCTCAAAATATGGACGTCGTCAAAATGGTTGGCGCCAGGGATACGGTGCTGGCTATCCAGACCGGAGACCTGATCGCCCGCGTGGTAGCCCAGACATCACGACAATCGGGCCTATCGGTGGTTTACACCGAGCTGATGAACTACGGCGGAGACGAAATCTATTTCAAAGAAGAACCAGCTCTGGCTGGGAAGACGTTCGGCGAGAGCCTGCTCCAATTCGAAGATTCCTGTGTCTTGGGAGTCCAGTTTGCCAACCCCCGGTCGGGAGCAGACGGGAGCATCAGCCTGAATCCTCCCATGGATACCCGCCTGGCTGCAGGTGATAAAGTCATCGCCATCTCTGCGGATGACGATACCATCCGGCCCGCCGGTTTGGATTCCATCCCAGTGGAAGAAAGTCTCATTGCCAAAAGTGGCCGGACTCAACTTGGCGCGCCTGAGAAATGCCTGGTCCTGGGCTGGAACCGCTGTGCGTCGACGATCATCCGTGAGTTGGACAATTATGTGGACGAAGGATCGGAGGCGCTGGTGGTGGTGGATACGACGGTCTCCGCCGAAGCGGCCGAAGCCGAAGGTATATTACAGCGGGAGCTCGGCCAGATGAAAAAACAGAAGGTGACTTTCCATCCCGGCGACACCACCAACCGGGCCCTGCTGGAGGAACTTAAAGCGGCAGATTACGATCACATCATTGTCTTGAGCTATGCCGGGCTGGATGTGCAGGCGGCCGATTCAAAGACACTGGTCACGCTCCTGCATTTGCGCGACATTGCCGAGAAGGATGAGACGCCTTTCTCGATCGTCAGTGAAATGCTCGACCTGCGCAACCGGGAATTGGCCGAAGTGGCCCACGTGGACGATTTCATCGTCAGCGACCACCTGGTCAGCCTGATGATGACACAGCTTTCAGAGACAGCGGCATTTGTTCCCGGTATTCACCGATATCTTCGATCCGGAAGGATCGGAAATCTATCTTAAACCGGTTAGCGACTATGTCGAGACTGGGAAGCCGCTCAATTTCTACACGGTTACCGAAGCCGCCCGCCGCCTTGGTCACGTAGCCCTCGGTTACCGGCTGGTAAGTGAAGCCGGGGAGGCTGCCAAATCCTACGGCGTCCATACCAACCCGAAGAAATCCGTACCCGTGACCTTTACCCCTGAAGATAAGATCATTGTGCTTGCAGATAATTAAATAACAATCGGGTGAAATTATCCGGAGGCCACCAAAGGTTGGCAGCCTCCGGATCGTTTTGCGTGAGCGTTGGTACGAGATAAATCCAGCTTTACAGGATGGCTGGAGCAGATTATCGTAACCTACAAGAATGGAGCACGTAAATATATATGGCACACATCATCGAAAGGAGAAAATATGACTGAGCTCTTGATTTACGGGGGGATAGTCTTGTTGGCGATCCTGTTCTTTATCCTGCTGTCCGGGATACGCTTCATCCCAAACAACCGCATCGGCATCATTGAAAAGCGCTTCAGCGGCCGAGGCTCGGTGAAAAGAGGGTTCATTGCCCTGCAAGGTGAAGCCGGTTATCAGGCGCCGGTGTTGCGCGGTGGCCTGCACTATCTGATGCCGATCCAGTATGTTGTTCACATCATGCCGCTCGTGACCATCACCCAGGGTAAGATCGGGTACATTTTCGCTCGTGACGGTAAACAATTGGAACCAGCCCAGGTGTTGGCCTCCAACATTACTGCGTACGATTTCCAGGATGTGGAAGGATTCTTGAAAAACAGCGGGCAGCGCGGTCCGCAGCGCCGCATCCTGCGTGAAGGCACTTACGCCATCAACCTGGTCCAGTTCATCATCATCACCGAAGAGCAGGTGTATGCTCTCGCCCTCAGCAAAGATGAAGCTGCCACCATTCGCAGCATGGCCGAGGTGATCACCGAACGAAACGGGTTCTGTCCTGTGGTAATCAAGGACACCGACGATACCGTCGGCGTCGTGACCATCCATGACGGTCCCTCCCTCGCCCAGGGCGAGATCATTGCTCCTGTGGTCGGCGATGACCCGCAAGCTGTGGAGACTTATCACAACAAATTCCAGGATGCAGACCATTTCCTGCAGGCAGGCGGCTATCGCGGCCGCCAGTTACAGGTCCTGGTGGAAGGTACGTATTACATCAACCGCCTGTTCGGTACGGTGGAAATGATCCCCAAGACCACCATCGAAGTCGGTAATGTGGGCGTGGTGGTTTCATACACCGGCGAAGCCGGTGCGGACCTGTCTGGGGCGGAATACCGCCACGGTGAGTTGGTTTCCAAGGGCAACCGGGGTGTCTGGAGTGAACCGCTCCTGCCGGGTAAATATGCTTTCAACACCTATGCAGGCAAAGTCTCCACCGTTCCCACCACCAACTTCATCCTGAAGTGGATCCGCAACGAAGTTGGTGCGCACCACTTCGACGAGAACCTGACCGAAGTATCCCTCATTACTAAAGACGCATTTGAGCCGTCGCTGCCGCTTTCGGTGGTCGTCCACATAGACTATCAAAAAGCTCCGCTGGTGATCCAGCGCTTTGGGGACATCAAGCGCCTGGTCGAACAGACGCTCGACCCAATGGTGTCGGCTTACTTCAAGAACGTAGGCCAGACGCGTACGCTCATCCAACTTTTGCAGGACCGCAGCGGCATCCAACAACAGGCCAGCCTGGAAATGAAGGAAAAGTTTGCCCACTACAACCTGGAGCTGGAGGAAGTCCTGATCGGTACGCCTTCCTCCCCCGAAGGCGACACCCAGATCGAAGTCATCCTGACCCAGTTGCGCTCGCGCCAGATTGCCACCGAACAGGTTGAAACCTACGGGCGGCAGGAAACGGCTGCGGTCAAGGAGCGCGAGCTGCGCGAGGCCGAAGCCCGTGCCCAGATGCAGACAAGATTGACCGAAGCAGAGTTGAACATCAACATCCAGACCGACCAGGGTAAGGCCGAGTATCAACGTTCCATCCAGCAGGCGTCGCAGATCCGCGCATTGGCTGCCGCCGAGGCCGAAAAAGTGGCTCGGGTGGGTATTGCCCAGGCACTGGCAACCGAAGAACAGGTACGGGCTTACGGCGGGCCACAGTTCCAGGTGACCCAGACCGTGCTCAACCGCTTTTCAGAAGCAATCCAGTCCTCCGGTGTGGATGTAGTCCCGCGCGTGGTGGTGAGTGGTGGTGATGGAAAAGAAGGCGGGACCAGCGGCAATGTCATGGAAGGTCTGCTGACCCTCCTGCTCTCCGACCGGTTCGGAGCATTGGAGGCCGAAGGAAAGCAGAAGCCACGCTCGCCGGAAGCGGAAGCGTTACGGCAACAGATATGGCAGGATATCCAGAAAAAGACCAGGCAGGAAGGCAAAGATAAGGGGATGAAAGGGCAGGAGAAATAAAAAGTAAAATAAAACATAATATGTAAAAACTGGCGGCTTCAAAAGCGCCAGTTTTTACATATTATGGACGATAAAATAAAAATCAAGCGCCTAGAAGACTTAGGAGCCAATTGCTCCATTTCAGGGTTTGGTCAGCGCGTATATAGTCTCCAGTTCTCAATTCGTGCCAGGCACGGATGAAGAGGGATTCCATCAGGCGGTTGTCCGGTTTTTGCGGGTGACGCAGGAAGTCAGCCACGATGCCGCGCTGGCGCATGACCGACCCATCCGGCAGCCAGGCAGTCAGGAAATAAGCGGAGGGGTCGAGAGCTTTTTGATACCGGCGGACCGTGTCGAAGTAGCCCACCGTAAGGCGCAGGTCGGTTCGTTCATCATCCGTGAAAGACTGGGCGCGCAAAAAGGCAAGGTAAGCAGTTTCCAGCTCGGAAAAAGAGATATTGAAATGTTGGCGCAGGGTTGCATCGATCACTTCGGAATCTTTTCGTTCCTCAGGCGCAGGAATGCTCCGGAAAAATTCATTGAAAGCCTCCCAGCCATAAGTATCCACCAGGTATTTCACCACGGTGGCGGCTTCCAGGTAGCCGATATCATGCTGCTGCTGGTAAAAATCGTTAGCAACCGTGGTCAAGGGAATGTACCAACCCAGGTCAAGCAGGGCAGATGCGCGCGGGCCAAGAGGTTCCGGCTTGAAATGGCCGCCAGTGAGGTAAACGGCCAACCCCTCTTCGAAAATGGAAGGACGGTAAACCCCTCCAATCTCTCCATCATAAAAGTGGACGAATTCGTGGTGGAAAAGGATGGGCATTTCGTTGGCCATGTAATTACCATCCAGGTAGGAGAGGTATACGCTACTGGTTGTGAAGCCGCCCTGCCCGATGACACGTGGCATAAGGGTAATGTCAATCCTGGTTTTCAATTTGTAACTCAGCTGAACAGCAATGGCTGCAGATTGTTCGTCGGCCTCCTGGCTGAGACTGGCAATATCCCTGGCGGCGGCGGTGCCTGTGATGTAATGCAGGAGGCAGCAAGTCGTTTCGATCTGAGCCCAATGTGCCTGCGGCTCCGGCGGGGGGACGCGATCCACCGGGTGAAGGGAAACCGTTTCATCCCAGGTGAGTTCGTCCGAGGAACGGGTAAAAGTGAGCGTATAACGTCCCGGTTTCAGATCGGCCGTATCCCAAACCCACCATAAGGCCGCCTCTTGGCGCCCTCCTATCCCAAATGGGGCAATGCTGGCACTGCCGAGGCTTTGTCCACCGAATTTGACTTCGATGTTACCTTCCTGGCCTTTGGCTTGCGCGGGAGCCAACACCTCGAAGCTAACCCGGTCACCGATATATAAAGGCCCATCCGGATGGGTGGTCACATCCATTCTTTCTACAGGACGGGTGGGCGTGCAGGAATCGAGAAGAAGGACTATGAGCAGGAAGAGGTTTAGTTTGAAATGGCGCATTGGGTAATTATACGCGTTTCATAGTTGTAAATTCCATTCATTGACGCTAGAATAAGACCAGGATTGCTTATGTCCGAGAGCTCACGTCCCAACTCCCCGCATTGGGGAACAAACACCAAGCTGGTCGTTACCCTGACCGCCATTGTCATCCTCGGCGCGGTGGTGGTGCGTTTCCATACCCTTATTGTCCCGATATTGATGGCTTTTATCGTGGCATACTTGCTGCACCCAATTGCCGCATGGATGAGCCGGAGAACGCCGCTTTCCTGGGCAATGGCCGTCAATATTATTTATATTGTCTTCATCCTCGCGCTGCTGGGCCTGCTCACTTGGGGCAGTGTTGGGCTGGTGGGACAAGTCCAAAACTTGATCGCTTTGATCCAGAAGTACATCACCGAACTGCCGGTTCTCATCGAGAGCTTCTCGCATCAGGTTTACACGATTGGCCCCTTCCGGTTCGATTTTTCAACCATCGACTGGATGACCATCGGTCAGCAAATCCTTTCATATGTGGAACCTGTCCTGGGAAACCTGGGAGGCCTGGTGGGGACATTGGCAGGAAGCGCTGCTTCCACCCTGGCCTGGACTGCCTTTGTGGTCGTAGTCTCATACTTCTTCCTGTTGGAGAGTGGTGGTCTGCGCAACCGGATCATTCAGATCAATGTCCCCGCTTATGCGGAAGATTACCGGCGGTTAAGCCAGAAACTGGGCCGCATTTGGAATGCTTTCCTGCGGGGGCAAACCATAATTTTCTTTTCGAAGGTGATCACCTACACGGCGCTAATGACCATCCTGGGAGTCCATTACGCCATCCCGGTGGCGCTCATCGCCGGTTTTGCCAGCTTCCTGCCCTACATCGGTCCCACCATTAACTGGATCGTGCTCGGACTGATCACGTTTTTCCAGGGGGGAAACATGTTTGGGCTTTCGCCGCTGGTGTATATGCTCCTGGCTATTGGGGTGGCCCTTCTCATCGACCAGGCATTCGATAACCTGGTAGCCCCGCGCATCATGTCGCAGACATTAAGAGTCCATCCAGCCTTCGTGCTGATCGCCGCCATCATCGCTGCCAATCTCATCGGTATTGTCGGTATCGTCCTGGCGGCTCCCCTGCTGGCAACACTGCAACTGGTAGGCCGCTACACCATGCGTAAACTACTCGACCGGGATCCGTGGCCGCCAGGAGAAGACGCCCTGCCACCCACTCGCATGCCGAAATGGTTGGTAAAACTTCGGGCGTGGTGGCGGAAACGCCGGGGCAAAGATGCTAACCAGACGCTGGAGAAAACTCAACCACCAGCAGATCACGAGAAAGCCGAATAAAGAATTCCAAAAAGGAGACCTTATGACCACAAACGACCTCGAACCCAAGACCGAAACCCTGGCCGAGACCGAAAATTACCTGGCCTGGAAAGCCGTGGAACCCGATGGCGAGACCACGTATCATTTGGAACTTAACAATGTCACCATGCATTTTTTCAAAGAAGAGTGGGATGAATTCATTGAATTGGTCCGCAGCCTGAAATAATTCCAGCAACCCATGAAACACAATAATGCCATCACCGACATCCAGGGGATCGAAGTCGGGCAGGCCCAGGACGAGGAGGCCCTTACCGGCTGCACGGTCATCCTCTGCCGCAAAGAGGCGGTTGGTGGCGTGGACGTGCGCGGGGGGGCACCCGGCACACGCGAGACCGACCTGCTGGACCCCGTCAACCTCGTGGACAAGGTCCACGCAGTGGTCCTGGCAGGGGGTTCAGCCTTCGGCCTGGAGGCGGCCTCCGGTGTGATGAAATACCTGGCCGGGCAGAAAATCGGCTTCGGTGTGGGTGCCGCGCGCGTTCCCATTGTCCCGGCGGCGATCCTCTTCGACCTGGGCCTGGGCAAATCAACCCGCCACCCGGACTTGGAAATGGGGTATGCTGCCGCGGCTTCTGCCAGACCCGGGCCGGTGGAAGAAGGCAATGTCGGCGCCGGCACAGGTGCCACGGTCGGCAAGATCTTTGGCATGGCCGGGGCGATGAAGTCCGGCCTGGGCACGGCCAGCCTCGACATCGGCGGCGGCGTGATTGTCGGCGCCATCGTGGCCGTCAATGCCATCGGCGACGTGGTGGACCCTGAAACTGGCCGGATCCTGGCCGGGGCGCGTCCGGCCAAGGTCGGGCCGCTCAAATTCGGCGGAAGCGGACCTTTTGCCAACACGATGGAAGTAATGAAATCCTTTGCCGGGCGGACGATATTGGGCGTTGCCACCCGCAGCAATACAGTCATCGCGGTAGTGGCCACCAATGCCAGATTCACCAAGGCCGAAGTCACCAAGGTGGCTCAGATGGCGCAGGACGGCTTGGCACGTACCATCCGCCCGGCCCACACCATGCTGGACGGAGACACGGTCTTTGCCCTCGCAACCGGCCAGAAGAAGGCCAACGTAAGCCTCGTGGGAGCCTACGCGGCCGAAGCGCTGGCGCTGGCGATCGTGCGGGCTGTGAAAGCTGCCAAACCGGCAGGAGGCTTGCCGGCAATTGGAGTGTGAACATCCTCGCATGAAAAACACATACGACATAGATCTGCCGATCTTGCAGAGATCAAGAACGGCCTGCCCAAATGGGCAGGCCGTTCTTCTTTTCACTTATTTATTATCACTTCTGTTCGGACAGGTTCATTATGGGCCAAATATTACTGGCAAGAAATTGTAGGTCATGAGCACGGCGGTGTAGTCTTGTACGGTGCGATTGGCCAGCACATTGGTGTAAGGACGGTTTACAGGTAAGAAGGTGTATCCCGTCTTGGATGGTGTGACCGTACCACTCCAGCTGTATGAGACCACCAAGGAATATGACCCATTGACGCCGGAGGTTACCGTCTTCGATGTACCGTCGAAGTAGCTCAGAGTTACCCCGGCCACTCCGGCGTTACCGGAGATGGTGTAGGTAATGGGCGTGGCAGTGTAGTTCTGTCCAGTCTGGTTGGCCAGCACAGCTGTGTAGGTTATGTTGACAGGCAAGAAAGTGTAGCCCGTCAAGGTCGGCGTGACCGTAATCGGCAAACTGCCGTATGTGACAGTGAAGGCGTAATTCCCAATCCCATCGGAAATAGCCGTCTTGGGGGTGCCGTCCGTATAGCTCAGGGTTACACCGGCTGCGCCGGTGTTGCCTGAGATGGTGAAGGCATCGGTCGCGGCAGTGTAGTTCTGCAAAAGCTGATTGGCCAGAACAAAGGTGTAAGAAATGTTGGCGGGGAAGAAAGCATAACCGGTCAGGGAAGGTGTGACCGTACCACTCCAGTTGTAAGAGACGGTGAAGGAGTAATTTCCCAGTCCATCCGCAGTGGCCGCTTTCGGGGTGCCATCCGTGTAACTCAGGGTCGCGCCAGCCACCCCGGCATTGCCGGAGATGGTGAATGTAATCGGCGTGGCGGCGTAATCCTGGCCGGCCTGGTTGGCCACCACATTGGTGTAAGACAGGCTGGCAGGCGAGAAGGTATAACCCGCCATGGAAGGCGTAACCGTGCCACTCCAGTTGTACGGGACGGAGAAGAAGTAGAATCCACTGCCGGTTGCGACAGTCGAACCACCCGTGTAGGTCATCGCCGCCCCGGCCACCCCGGCGTTACCGGTGATGGTATAGGTGATGGGCGAGGCAGTGTAGTTCTGTGCGGTCTGGTCGGCCAATACATTGGTGTAAGTCTGGTTGACAGGTAAGAAAGTATAGCCTGTCAGGCTCGGCGTGACCGTAACCGGCACACTGCTGTAAGGGATCGTGAAGGAGTAATTACCTGATCCATCCGCCGTGGCCGTTTTGGGCGTGCCGTCCGTGTAGCTCAGGGTTACACCGGCTGCACCGGCGTTGCCTGAGATGGTGTAGAGATTGGCCGTAGGCAGTGTAGTTCTGGCCGGTCTGACTGACCAACACATTGGAGTAAGTTATGCTGGCAGGCAGGAAGGTATAACCTGGCTTTGAGGGTGTAACCGTACCGGACCAACCGGATGAGACAGCCAGGGCATAATTTCCGGTCGCATTAGAAGTGGCGGTCCTCACCACGCCGTCCGTATAAGTCAGAGTCACACCAGCCACTCCGGTATTGCCGGAGATGGTGAAAGGTGTAAGCGTGGCGGTGTAGTCCTGCGCGGTCTGGTTGGCCAGCACCGGGGGGTAAACCCGGTTGACAGGTGTGAAGGAGTAGCCAGGGAAGGACGGTGTGACCGTGCCAGACCAGTTGTACAGGACGGAGAAGGTGTAGTTCCCTGATCCATCCGCCGTGGCCGTCTTGGGCGTACCGTCCGTATAGCTCAGAGTCGCCCCAGCCACCCCGGCGTTACCCGAGATGGTGAAAGTAATGGGCGTGGCAGTGTAGTTTTGGGCGGTCTGGTTGGCCGACACATTGGTGTAAGGCAGGTTGACAGGCAAGAAGGTATATCCCGTCTTCGACGGTGTGACCGTCCCAGTCCAGTGGTATGGAACAGTGATGGAATAGACCCCAGCAGAATTCGAGTTGACCAACTTCGGTGTGCCATCTGTGTAGCTCAGGGTCACCCCGCCCACCCCGGTATTTCCCGAGATGGTGTAGGTTATGAGCGTGGCGGTGTAGTTTTGTGCGCTCTGGTTGGTCCTCACATTGGTGTAAGGTCGGTTGGCAGGCGAGAATGAATATCCCGTCTTCGACGGTGTGACCGATCCAGTCCAACCGGGCGTAGACGGTGAAGGAGTAATTCCCTGATCCATCCGCGGTGGCCGTTTTCGGCGTGCCATCGGTGTAGCTCAGGGTCGCCCCTGCTACCCCGGCGTTGCCGGAAATCGTGGGATTTACCGGTGAATAGTTGGCGATGACCGTCATGTCTGATGAACCCACCGTCACCGTGACCGGGTTGGCCGAGTTGGGTGATGATGGGACATTACCAGTCCAGTTGGTAAAGGTCCAGCCCGAAAATGCCGTTGCCGTCAAATCTATGTCTGTCGCCATTGATATACGAGGGCTGGTCAGGACTCTTGACTACTGTGCCGTGTGGGCTGATCACCGTCAGGTAGTGAAGGTTGGTTGGATGTTTGACCACATTGGAGGGTGCGGAAGTGGCAGTCATGCTGGGTTCGGTTGGCACCCCCGTAATACCGCCAACCTGGTCGATAGCCAGCACCCTGTAGTAATACAGAGTCCCATTCACAGCCGTGGTGTCAGTGTAAGTCTGCGGTATTCCGGCTGCTTTTACAACAGTGAAAGGTTGTCAGGTTCAATGTGAAGGCAGGGTCCGTTGCCCGTTGGATGGTGAATCCGGTCGCGTTCAAAGAATTGTCGTCCCATGTCAACCTTATTCTGAACGGACCGCTAAGCCCGGCAGCAACCAGATTGGAAGGCGCCTCCGGCGGCACCGCAATGATCATCGGGCGCATCATGTCGTTCTCTTCATGGCCCAGCAGGTGGCAGTGCCAGACATACTCCCAACCAAAGTTGACCAGTTGGTTGAGGATGGTGACCGGGTTGCCCAGGGGATCCTGACCCCAGAACCCCATGGTGGAGCCAACTGGCTTGGTCACATCCAGCAGGCGGACACTGTTTGGCATCTTGAAGGGAACGATTGGAACGATCGGCCTCAACGCAACGATTGCGTCTTCCAGCGGATTCATCCTGACCGTATCCTTCCAGCCCAGTTCATTGGGATCGGTTGTTCGTACGGCGCCATCCCAACCAACCCGGTTGATCAACTGCACGTTGAACATATGGAAGTGAATGGCATGTGTATCCACGCCGTTATGGGTGATCTTCCAGATCTGGGTCCCGTCTGCCAGTGTTCCGATGGGAGTCAGCGGGTCCGAAACCTGCACGAGCTCGGTAGGTGGATCGATGTAGCCGTAAGGTATGGTGGTCTGGTTGGTGCCATTGGTGGAGGGTATTTCGACCCCCATGGTGGCATTCATCCGTCCATAATCCAGGGTGAACAGTTCCTGGATGGCTTTGGGTTGAAATTGCACATTAACCGCCACGGTTGCCGTAGCCGCCGCGCTTGTGCCTCCCCCACCCGTAAACACAACGGTCGGCAACCCCGCGGCCGTATACCCTGAACCTCCGTTCGTGATCGTGATGGCAGTCACTTCGCCGCCAGAAACGGTCGCCGTGGCCGTCGCACCACTGCCCGAACCACCAACGAGATCCACGCTGGGGGCGGAGGTGTAACCCGACCCGCCTGCGGTCACCGTAATATCGTTGATGGATGTGCTGCCGGCAGGAGTGAAGTTCATGGACATATCCTGGATTCTTGCGACGGAATCGGTGGGATAGTTTGCGCTGTAGGCGGCATTGTAATCAGCCTGCGGCACGATCGGTGCAGGTTGGGAGGCAGCGAAGGCAGCCGGCAAGGCGGTCTGCAAATTGGACAGGCTGATATGGTGTAGCAGCAGTACCTGAAACCCGGATTTGCATGAGGGTGCGGGTGTTCGGTCCATAGCCTGGCAGTGTTGTGGGCGCGCCGCCGACCCCGGTATTGTCCGGGTCGCCGGTATAGTAATCGTTGCGTGGGTCAAACGCCGGAACAGGTGCAGGAGCATCATTGTACAGGATGATGTTGCTGCAGGTTGACGGCACCTGGGAGAAGTCAACGATGACATCTGCCCGTTCCGCCGGCCCCAGGAAAAGCGCTTTGTCTGAAACGTTCAAGACGACGATGTTTCTCCGGTCATAGAGATAGCCGACCGGCTGGTCGCCAATCACTGTCGGAGCCGGCAGTATACCGCCTTCGGTGCCAATTTGGATGAAGGATGGACCGATCGCAGTCGGATCAGGCACACCGCCGGCCCGCCCATCGATCGGCCAGGTGGACGGGAAGCCATCCGTTTCAACCGCCGGGACCATGTTGACCTCGCCGGCATTTGCGTCCAGCAAAGCGCCGGTGATCGAATTCCACATCGTGCCATCGGATTTGGCACAGTAGAGTTGCAGGTTGAACATGCGATCGTTGGCGGCATTCAGGATGCGGAATCGATACGCCTGTCGTGTTACGGTGAGATATGGATAGGCCGTCCCATTGATCACCGGTGTGTCCATGTAACCTTCCGGCACAAGGGAAGGATTGGGCGTACCGGGGTTATTGGGTCCTTCCAGGGGATTGGTTATAGAGGGATATAGAGGGTTAGGCACAGTACCATTTGCTATCGTTGTAAATGGCGGCCAGAACCAGGGGCCGTAATCCCAGCGGCCCATCGCGTTGACCCCTGCCGCATCAAATGGGTTCTGGTTCGGCATGTAGACATGCGGGAACCAAAGATCGCCGGTATGCACCGTTCCGGGAGTGGAGCCCGAATTCCAGGTGGGGTCTTGAAGGGCTAATTGAGATTCGGAGGGTACGAAGGTCTTATCCTGGATGATCAAAGGAATCTCGGTGGCAGGGATCGTCCCGGCCGGAACAGTCACGCTCGTTCCCGGGATAGTCCCGCCGGTGACCAGGGTCTGTTCCACCGGGTCGGTCACCAGGTATCCGGCCGCCTCGCCTGCATATACGTTGAGGCGCGTGATGCCATAAGAATGGTCGTGATAGAACATCAAGCGGGCACTCTGCTCGTTGGTATAGTAAAAGGTCAGGGTCCCCTGAGGTTCAGTTCCGCCATCCATGTCAGGAACGTTGTAAACACTGACTCCTTCAGGATAAGGCGTGGTCTCGTTTGCCGGGGTTGTCCATTGGTGAGGTGTTCCATCGCTGATCCACGGAGTATTTCCGCCGTGCAGATGCAGGACGGCCCGGTTCTCTGTGTACATGGCACAGGTTGCCGCCGGCAACGATGGGTCACAGTCGGCGCCTGCAGCGGTTTTTGTCCCCATCCCTGCCCCCATGACGGTGGTGTCCACCGGGATGAAGA
Organism: uncultured Chloroflexia bacterium; assembly: GCA_963831885.1. GTDB lineage: Bacteria > Chloroflexota > Anaerolineae > Anaerolineales > Villigracilaceae > UBA877. The sequence continues at coordinate 41,557 of CAWHSJ010000015.1, forward strand.
GGTCGCCGGCGCTGCCGGTCTGCAGGTAGTTGATGAATTTGATGCGGGTCGGTTTGCCATTTCCTGCTACACCGGCCGGTTTGGTCGGATCGTAGCTGCCCGCGACGATGACCGGTCCAAGATACTGGGGATTGTCATAAGCATAGACTTGATTGCTGTGCGAATCCAGGATCGGTGTACCGTTTGGGTAATGCAAAGCAATGTGTTTGCTTGTACCGGCATTAAACGTTGTTTCCAACTGCACATAGCCTCGCAAGGTGGTTGCCGGCAAGTCTGCATGCAATTTCTGCGTATATTGGATCAATGCGATTTCGTAATAATCTGATCCTGGATAGGCGCTCGTATCCGCGATCGCGACGGGAATATACTGCCCGAGGTCGTTTATGCCAGCCGGCGTCAGTCCCGGTAAGGAATCGACAAATTTCCTGATCCCGGGGACTGTGTTGTAACCGGAGCCTTCGGCAACCACGTTGATGGAGGTGATAACGCCGCTATTCGCGTCTATGACTGGGTTGAGGACCGCCCCCGTGCCGCCGCCTCCGATCAGGGTTGCAGTGGTGAATGCATCGGTATAACCACTGCCTCCATTTGTAACTGTAATGCCGGCTACACTGCCGCCCGTCGTCAGTGTGGCAAATGCAGCTGCACCAGCACCATCACCAGAAATTCCAACACTGGCCGGAATTGGACTGTTGGCATAGTTGGGAGTTGTGCCAAAATAGTCCGGTACCCCGCCGGGATTCATGGAAGGCGACGCCGCAGCTGACATTTCCGCTTCGGTTTTGAGGCCATCCGCCCGTTCCCTGGCTGCGCGCGCAGCCGCGTCCTGCCTATCAGCAGGGGTCACAGCTCCATGAAGATTTGTTCCGCCTGACTGGACCGTGGAAGTGGGCGTTATTTCCGGTGGGTTTACGCCTTGCGCGTACACCTGCATGGGGTTTATTCCCCCAAAAACAAGGGGAATTACCACCAACACCGATACAAAAATGTTTAGGTATTTATGCTTTATCATGTTATTCTCCTCTAAAAAACTTTTATAATTGAACTGATAAAGGTTTATAAAGTTTTTTCTTACAACCCGGTGCATCCGCTTTGGTCGGGGTTTTCTATTAACTTGTTTCCACAAATTCCAGCAGGCATTTTGAAACGGCACTGGCAAAACCGCCAGCACCATTATTATTTTAGGGGCTGGTCGGGTCCATAACATTGGAGTAGCTTTGGATTTATTGGCTTTCGCAAATCTTTTAGAAATGGATTTTCAAGCCGAAATAATTACAATCCCCACTTTAGTGGATCGCGTTCGAGCCAACAGAGCTTTTCACCTGGAAGTCCTCCGGCGCCAAAAAAACGTGGATGTTGAACGGAACAGCCAGGCAGGTTGACAGGGATCTGTCCGGCCAGCCACGTGGCCACTTCATTTAACCCCTTCATGGCCTCGAACAGGAGACAGGTGATGGCAGGCATCATCACGGCACGTTCCGGCAATCTGGCTTGCGCGGCCAGGGCTATGGTCAAATCGCACGCCTGTAACTGTCGCATAATCTCGCTCAATCTCCCGTCATTGAGAGACTGGAACTTACCTGCCCATTTCAACCGAATTGTCTCCTGCCGATGCAATTCATCGGCGGCGCGCCTCAGGCTGACCAGCAGGGCCCGCAATGCCGTCGAAAAGGCGTCCAACTCTGCCAGGGCTTGTATGGATTGTGAGGTATGGTCCGATGGGTAGATGGGAAGGCCGGTGATTTGGGCAATGCGTTCCAATAATTGGAATTGGAAGTCAGGGTGGCTATGCGAGCTTGAACCTGTTGGAGACCCTTGCATGGAGAGGCGGTGCAGCGCCTCGCCCGCAACGCGTAAGCAATCGCTATCTCGCGCAATGGCGTGGATATTCTCGCATAACTCCTGGCTCAGCCAGGCAGTCCCGCCGGGCTGATGGATTGGCCGGGGCGGTTTCGAGGCATCCGTCCATTTGATCGGCCTGGCATCCAGCGCCAGCGTCAGGCCGCCCAATGTCTCCAACAACTCCCCCAGGCCCTTCAGGCATCCCAGCCGGAGGGCAGCGGAAATTTCATCGTACCCGGATTGGTTTTGATCCACCTGTTCATCTGGATGGCTATACAAACTGTTGCTGAAAAGGCCCGCATGACCTTCCAGGATTTGAATTGCGCGGCCAGCAATGACGCTGTTGATCAAATGGTAATAATCGCCGGACCCTACCTGGGGAGAATCCACGACAATCTGGTCATCCCATACCCCCTCCATCACTTCTTGGGCAGCCCGGATAATAGCAGCAGCTTGAACGGTATCCAGGGCTCCCAACTCAGCCTTCACCTGGGTCTCGCCGTACTTGATCGCAGCCAATGACCAGACTAAATCCCGGCTGATGTGCAGGCGTTGATGTTGATTGGGATAATAGCCAATAGTGTTCTTTACTATCAATTCAGTTGAATTATCCATACCATCTACCAGTAATATTTGTAATAAGTCCACCTCCCGAACAAGGCGGTCTGTCCAGAATCGCTTTTACACGTTCCAGCAGAGTTTCAGGGGTGACCGGCTTAACCAGGCGGGAATGTTCTCCGAGGTGCTTGGTCTCAAGGGATGTTTCGGCGCTAATCTGGGCTGAAAGGATCAGTATCGCCAGGGAGGGATATAAACTCAATAGTTTGGGCAACAAGATCGAACCATCATCTGGCATCATCATGTCCAGGATGGTCAGATCATATTGACCGTTCTTCAGATTTGACAATGCATCGGCTGCGGTTCCGGCCGTATCCACCCGGTAATTAGCCCGCCGAAGGATAAGCGCCATCGATTGCCGCAAATTTCGATCATCATCAACAATAAGTATGGATTTGGAGGGCATAAAATACTCATAAAAAGAAAATGGATATTCTTATTTTACGGATAAAACCGCTCCATAATCTTGGAATAGCTTTGGATTTATTGGGAAAATTTAAGATGCAATTATGAAAAGTTGCGAGTGACGGAAAACGTCACTCGCAACTTTCTTGATATTTTAACCTGCTTTGGCTTACGCCGGTCAGGTTTTATATGACCAGGCGGTAACCCACATCCCGAACAGTGATGATCAGGTGCGGGCGTTGCAAATCCTCCTCCAAGGCTTTGCGGAGCTCATGGATCTGCCAGCGGGTCATCTCCTTGGCTTCAATACGGCTGATTTCTTGATATCCTTGCGATTCTTTCACCAGCGTTTCGTACGCAACCGGGTTGGGCGAATGCCGCATCAGCGTCACCAGGTAATCGAAAGTGGAAGGTGGCAGGGTGATTTCCCGCTCATTCAGGTTGACGTTATGGGTGTGTAGGTCCAGCTGCAAAGAGCCGCGTTTCAAATAACGGGTTGGGTCAAGAGCTGGCATGGGAGATTTTGCAGCGGTTGCGGACGAGCCCTGATCGTTGGTGGACTGCAACTCGGATAAGAGTGCCTGGATCTGGGTGGTGATTTCGCGTTTCCTCTTCGGCTGGGCTTGTTCATCCAAAATCTTTTTTGTCCTGGCGAGAATATCTTCAGGGTTGATCGGCTTCAGCAAATAATCGCGCGCGCCCGCCCGGACGGCCCCGATAGCCGTCTCGAGGGTGGCATGCGCAGTGAGGATCACCACCGGCATATCCGGGTAAATGGCCTTGATCTGTGGAAGCAGTTGGATTCCGCTTTGGTCGGGCAACCGTATATCCAGGTAAACCAGATCGTAAGCCCCGGCCTTTAGTAACTGCAGGGCTTTGGCTGCATCTGGAGCAGTAGTGACCACGTACTCGGCCCGTTGGAGGATAAGCGCCAGGCTGCGCGCCAGTTTAGGTTCATCGTCTACGATCAGGATGCTATCTCGAAGTGCCATGTTTTCCCTTCTCCTTCTTGTTTTTTCTGGCAACTGGCAGCCGAACGGTGAATGAAGCCCCACCATCAGGACGATTCTCCACCACGATTTGGCCGCCGTGGCGCTGGATGATGCCATAGCTGATGGACAATCCCAATCCCAGTCCGCTGCTCTTGGTGGTCATGAAAGGCTCGAACATGTGCGGCATGATTTCAGGCGATATTCCCGGACCATTATCCGTGAAGATCACACCTACCTGTTCATCATTCAGATCCATATCCACGGAAAGCGTCCCGCCGGTGGATTTCATGGCCTCGATGGCATTCATGCTGATGTTGAGGAAAACCTCCAGGATCTGGTCCCGTACACAATTGATATAACACCTTGTCAATCCTGTCAATGGATTCCAGTGGACTTTGGAGGTGTTCAGGTGCGGCGTGAGCAGGGCATGGACTTCCTCGAGAATATCGAGCAGTTCGTGAGGATGCTCCTGCAGGTCAGTGCGCGGCCGGTAGAGTTCACGTAACTGCCCCACCAGGTCGGTCAGACGTGCCGTTTCCGAAGTGGCCATTTCCAAAGGTTCCTGGATAGGGCTATTGTCGGGGGTATCCTGCTGGATGAGGTAAAGACAGTTCTTGATGGTCTGTAAAGGGTTATTGATCTCGTGGGTGACCGAGCCGACCATGCGTCCGATGACGGCATGTTTTTCAGCCTGCACCAATTGGGCTTCGAACTGCTTGCGGTCGGTAATATCGCGTGCCACCGCAAATACGCCCCGGACTTTGCCGGCCTCGTCACGATAGATGGAAGCGTTGTACAGCACGGGGGCAATATGGCCGTCCTTGTGAAGAATTTCCAATTCGTAGTCGTGAACGCTGCCGGTTTCGAATACCTTCTGGTAACCCAGGCGGGCCTTCTCAGGATCGGAGAAGTAACCATGAAAGTCGGTGCCGATCAACTCGGCGCGCGTCCGTCCGGTTACTTTTTCGGTGGCGGAGTTCACGTCTCCGATCTTCCCTTCCGGAGTGATCGTCACCTGCGGGTCGAGGCTGGTCTCGATCAGGTTACGGTTGTAGGCATTCGCCTGGCGGAGGGCTTCTTCGGCCTGCTTGCGGGCGCTGATATCCTGCTTGATGGCAATGAAATGGGTGATCTGGTTTTTCTCGTCGCGCACAGGGGTGATGATCTGCTCTTCCTCATATAAAATCCCGTCTTTGCGCCGGTTAACCATTTCACCGCGCCAGACCTGCCCGTCCAGCAGTGTTTTCCACATTTGATTGTAGAAGTCTAAGGTATGCCTGCCAGACTTCAGGATGCGCGGGTTCAATCCGATAACCTCATCACAACTATAACCTGTCACTTGGGCAAAAGCCGGATTGCACCACTGGATGGTGCCCTGGCGGTCAGTGATGATGATCCCATTGGCAGCTGCTTCCATGGCCGAAGTTTGCAGGCTGATCTGGGCTTCAGCCTGTTTGCGCTCGGTGATATCGATGCCCATCTCCAGGATGAGTTTGGATCCATCCACATCGGTGAAGGGAAAGTCATGGACGTCATAAGTGTGGTTATCGGGACCGGTCCATTCCCATTGCAAGGGTTGCCCGGTTTTTAGCACTTTATAAGTTTCACAAACTTCACAAGGCTGGCTGCGCCCGAAGAGGAATTCATAACAAGGGCGCCCTTTCGCCTCCCCGAAGCGTTCCCGGAAGAAACGGTTGGCGAAGGTGGCATGGTAATCGGGCGTTAGAAGGATCAAATACGCCGGCAGCATTTCGAGGACATCATTGAACCGGCGCCGTTCCTGCTGCAATTGCTGATTGGCATCGCTCAATTCACGCGTGCGTTGGTCCACGCGCAGTTCAAGTTCGTCACGCGACCGGCGTAGAGCTTCTTCCGCCTGTTTTCTGGCGGTAATATCCAGGCTGTAGATACGCGCCCGCCCGCTTTGAGCTACGAATTGCACGGTCTGCAAGTAATAGCTTTCATCAACCTGCACCTCCCGTCTGACGGTTTGATCTTTTCCCTGCCGGAAATCTTCGAGAACTGTTTCCAGGCCGGTTAACCAGGGATGTGCAGTCCCTCTCGTCTCCAGGTCGGGGAAGAGCCCGCGCGCAGTTGGATTGAGATAATGGATACTCCCGGAAAGGTCCAACTCGACCACCGGATTCGGGTTCAGCTCGGGGAAGGAGGCCAGCCAGGCGCGGGTTTCTTCGGCCTTATATTCTTCGGTCACGTCCTGCCAGACAGCCACCGCTCCGGTGATCTTATCCCCGCTCCATAAAGGCGAGGCCGAGGCGACGACGATGCTGTCTTTCCCACGCGGGTTTTGCAGGATATAGCGTTCTCCGACCACTGGCTGTCCTCGCAAGGCCCGCGCGGTTGGCGCCAGGGTCAGGTCGAGCGGCCGGCCATCCATGGTACGCGTGGACAATGTCTTTGCCAGGCTGGCGATATTCTCATCGGTGGGGTCGAAACCCAGCATTTCCACGGCAGCCTGGTTGGTCCGCTGGGCGCGGCCCTCGGAATCGTACACGATGATCCCATCGGCGATCGAATTGAAGACCGTGTAAGTTTCATTGGCACGGCGCTCGGCCTCCGCCCGGGCTTTTTCAAGCTCAGCTTCCATTCTCTTACGTTCGGTGATATCCCTGAATATCACCGCAAATTGACCTGGCGCAGGACGATAAGCATAGACATCGTAATGTCTTTTGAGAGCCGGCGAGTAATTCTCAAAATGGATCGGCTGGCCGGTGACCGCTACCTTGCCATAATCTTCCACCCAGCGCGGACTATCAGCGGGCAGTACCAGGTTATGGGTTTTGCCGATCACATCCTCCTTCTTGAGGCCGGTCAATTGCTCGAAAGCCGGGTTTACATCCAGGAAACGATAATCACAGGGGAATGCCTTTCTCATCACAAATGATCTCATGCAGGGCGAACCCTTCGGTCATGCTGTTGAACAGAGAACGGTAACGTGCCTCGCTCTCCTCCAGTGCTTCCTGCGCTTGCGCGTGGGCCAGGCGAATCCGAAGCATTGAGATACCGTAAGCCAGGTCACCGGCCAATTCTTCTAGCAGTTCCACATCCGCTTCCGTGAAGGGGTCCGGCTCCCTTGAATAGATGGAGATCGCGCCGAAAGCCCGGCCTTCGGACATCAGTGGCAGGACGATGGAAGCCGCATAGCCACGTTTGAGCGCTTCCTCCCGCCAGGGCTTGAACTTGGGGTCGGTGAGCATATTGCGGCACGTGCTCATCTGGCCGGTGCGGATGGCGGTGCCCGTGGGCCCGCGGCCGCGTTCTGTGTCGGCCCAGGTAATATTGAGGGATTCAAGATAGCCTTTTTCGAAACCGGCATGGGCGACCGGCCGGACGGTCTTGCCATCATCCTGCTCGGCCAGGCCTATCCAGACCATGGCATGGCCGCAATCTTTTACGACGATCTGGCATACATCATTCATGAATCCGGCTTCATCCGTGGTACGCATCATGGCCTGGTTGATATTGCTCAGCGCCCTGAGTGTGCGGTTGAGGCGGAGTAGATCCTCTTCGGCTCTTTTTATGGGAGTGAGATCAATCGTGGCGATCCCCACTCCGGTGACATTTCCGTCGTTGTCTCGCAAAGGTTCCAGCAGCAAGTCCAGGTAGAGTCTCTTGCCGCCAGAAGTGATCCACAGGTTCTTGCGCACTTCCTTGCCGGTCTGCAGTACTTTGCGTTTAAGCGCGACCAGGCGTTCGGCATCTTTCGGCGGGAATAAGTCGAAATCGGTTTTGCCGAGGATTTGCTCCACCGGTAAGGTTCGCTGGTTGAAAGCCCATTGGAAATGCAGGTCCCGGTCCTGGGTGGCGACCGACACCGGCGCATTCTTCAGCGCCAGCCTGAAGCGTTCATCGCTCAGCCGCAAGTCTTCTTCCGCCTGTCTGGAGGCGGTGATATCCTTTCCCAGGACCGTGATCCCCTCTGCCGAAGGGAAAGAAGTCATACTATACCAGGCAGTGGTGTATTTGCCACCGAGCTCAAACCTCCGTACTTCTCCTTTTTCCATTGAGGCGCGGAAGTTTTCCTCCAGGATCGTTCCGGTATGCTTTGGGAACATATCCCAGATGCAATTCCCGATGAAATCTTTAGGCTCTTTGCCTATCTTGGCTGTGAATGACCGGCTGGCGTACACGAACTTCCAGTCGCGGTCGAGTACGTAGAAATCATCCTGGATGCTGTCCAGAACTTCGGTGAGCATGGCGTTGCTGCGTGCCAGTGCCTCTTCAGCCTGCTTGCGTTCGGTTATGTCACGTACTACCGATATGGCGCCGATGATCTGACCATGCAAACCTCTCACCGGGATGGCACTGACCTCGCGTGTCCTCAATTCACCGCTCGTGGGGATCCGGACGGTTTCCTCCTGGTTCTTGACGGTCTCGCCACGGAGGGCTCGTAAAGGTGGCGCCTCATTAATGGGGCGGGGGCTGCCGTCGGGACGGAACACCTCCAGACTGGCGGCGAACTTTTCCACGTCCACCGCATCACCAGGATCGATGCCGAATGTTTGCAAAGCCGCCGGGTTCGCCAGGGTAAATTTCTTGTCAGAGTCGGCAAACCAGACCTCATCCGAAATATTGTTTACCAGGGCCGATAGGCGATCTTTCTCCACTTGAACGGCGTTCAGCAATCTGCGGGTTTCTGCCTCTGCCTTCTTGTGCCTGGAGGTGTCAATAGAACCTTTGCTTTCATTCCTTTGTTCCACCTGGGCTGGCTGCTTGCGAGGGCTTTGTACTGGTCTGGTCGAGGATTTCGCCTTACTGTTGCGAATGGTTTGTATAGTTTGTTTGGCTTTATCCAAACGGGCACGCAGGCGCTCGTTTTCCTTGAGCAATTGCGCCCGGGTGGGAAAGTCCTGGTCGGCTTTACTCATAGTCGAAATCCTTTCCGAACTTTACTTAATACCTATTTCTTCACTTTTTTCAAGTGCGACAGAGCCTTATTGGTTTTAAGGAATTAAAATCCTCTTCAAAGGCAGCCTTTGTGAGAATATGGGCAGATATTGACTTTTCTTTTTACAGGGATACGCCCGACAATACAGCGCGGCTTGTGGGTTCGCCGCCAGTGTCCTGCATCCTGTCGGACGCGGTGATGGCATTTAAAACAGACTTTTATACCAACCATTGCACCATTATTGCGTTTGAGTTTGTTGGTTTCTATTAATTATAATCATTTCCCTACCCGCAGGATTATTATATTGTCACGGCTTTTGTAATATTATTGGCAGGACAAATTGGTATTTTGACCCACCCAAAAACTGTTTCGCCTTTTTGCAGTGCAGGAGCTTGTCCCAATAAAAAACGTCCCGCCGGGAACCCTGCGGGACGCTGCTGCTCACCTCCCTGTAGTCCGGTGGGCAAGCAGCGAGATAGGCGAGCGAAGGATAGATCTAAATTAAAAACAATTCTTATGGGCTAACGTTCGAGCAAAAGTAATACGCCGCAGCTATCGCGAGCAGGGCCATAAGCGTACCCAATCCAGAAAAACTGAGTTTCAACAGGTCAGTCAATCCGAACAGGATCAGCCATATACTTAGAAGCAAAATACCCAATCGTCTCGTAATTTTCATTGTTTGTTCCTTTCTCAACCTTATGTTGGGCGCCCACAACGGGAGCAATTTTAACCACCGATACGCCGACCATTGCCTGGGGGATCGTTCTTCAAATGACGGCAACCGGAAAGCAGCCAGAGAAAATCGATGCTGGTCATCTACTATTTCTTCCTTACAAACTGCCTATAAATGGTCGATTACCATTCTGCCCATGTAGCCTTTTGGTCCAGGCAGGATGTCCCTGCCTGGATAGGTGGGAGACGCCGAAACCCCAGACCAGGTAACAAAGGGCAGAAATAATAGCCTGTATGACCTCACCTATCTTTGATGAAATCCAATTGGTTAATAAGGGGAATTTAGCCATTTCTTTTGAAGTCTGTCCAACGTGCCATCCGCTTTGACTGCCGCAAGGCCCTCATTGATCTTCTTCAATAGATCGGCTTGTTGGTTGCAAATGGCTATGCCGAAATCCTCGGTGCCAAATTCGTCTCCGGCGATTTTAAGATCATTCGGTTTTACATCGACGTAGGAGAGAGCGAGAAGTTTATCGGCTACTACGGCGTCGATCAAACCCTCCATCAGGTCCCGGAAGGCAAATTCTGCAGTTGGATAAGAGGCTAAATGTGCCCCGGGGATCTGCTGAATCTCGTTCACGCTGTTCGTATTTTTCTGCGCACCGACCGTCATCCCAGCCAGTGTATCCCTGCCAGTGATGATAATGTTGCCTTTCTTGACCACCACCACTTGTCCATGGGTGTAATAGGGATCGGAGAAGAGCATCTCTTGTTTCAGGTCATCTGTAATGGGGATGGCCGAAATGCCGGCGACCAGCCGGCATCGGGCGATCGCATCCAATAATAGGTCGTAACGGGTGCCAACGATCTCGATTTGCAAGCCGGCTTTCGCTGCAATCGCATTCATCAAATCCACGTCAAAGCCGACGATTTGACGCCTAGATGCATCGACCGATTCAAAGGGTGGGAAAGTTGCGTCAGTGCCGATCAGAAGCTTCGCGGAGGGTTCGGGGCTGGCATCATTGCCGGACACATCAGCCGCCGGAGTCGGTGCAGCCGCTGTGCTCCCGCCACAGGCTGCCAGGACTAGTGCCGCCAACAACAGGAACATGAGCTTATTGGAAAAATATTTCACATTCATCTCCTGCCGCCGCTTATTTCACCTCGACCACATACTCAATACGATTGGTATCTTCATACCTGAAGGTAAACCATAGCTTGTAGATCCCCGGCTTGGGAAAATTGACCGAGTATTGGAGTTTGTGCCGGTTGATGAAGCCGGGCCGTAGATGAATCTGCAGGCCCTCGTCCACAATTTCCAGGTCGCACAGGGCTCCCGATACTTTCTGGATATAGTCTGAAAGGAGTCTGCCTTCGCTGTTAACGGCCTCGAAGGTTAGATAATTGTACCGGGCTGATTGTAGCGGTGCGTCAAATTTCAAGGTCATCTGCAGCCCGTCCACCTGACGGATGAAGGATTCATCAGGCGTGAGGTTTACTGAGGTTGTGCGGGCAGATCCAATTTTAAGTGGGGCTTTTAGCTTTACCACATCCCCTCCGGTCGGCCAGAAATCCGTAAAGACAACATATTGCCCTTCCGCCGGGAAGACAAATTTGGGTTGGATTTTGCAATCGCCGCAGGTGACCGCTACACTGTCGGATGGTCCGGAAGCCATCATCCCGCCTCCGCCGCCGCTGACGGTCAATTCACCCGGCACCAGTGAGACGGCTGAAATATATTTAAGATCGCGGCTGACGACTGTCACTTGAACATATCGGCCGTTGGCGCTTTGGTCGTAGTCGGCCACTCGGCCGCCATTCGCGTCGAGAACGGAGATATCCAACTGGGTGGGTTTCCCGGCGGCAAAAGGTTCGCTCATTTTGGTGGAGAGCCCATAATTGTTGATTAATTTCAGGTTGGTCATCTTGGTGTTGGTGAGGTTGAGCCAGCCAACCGAGACTGCAATCAGCGCCCCCAACACCCCTCCTGATAATGCCAGCCGCGGCGCAAGCTCGAGCACTTGCCGCGGCATGGACTTCGGCTTGGAAATATTCTGTACCTTGTAGCCGCGCAGACGCAGGCTGTTGGTCACCACAAAGATGGAGCTAAATGCCATCGCCCCTGCCGCCACCATGGGCACGAGCAGGCCAAAGGCCGCGATGGGGATCAGCAAGGTATTGTAGAAAAAAGCCCAGAACAGGTTCTGCACGATAGTCTGGAGCGTGCCGCGTGAAAGGGAAATGGCTCGCCCCACACCGCTCAAGTCGCCGCTAATAAGGGTGATCCCGGCGGCAGCCATGGCCACGTCGGTACCGGTGCCGATGGCAATGCCAACATCTGCCTGGGCCAGTGCAGGAGCATCGTTGATCCCATCGCCGACCATTGCGACAATCACGTTGGCTGGTGTGCCTGCGCCAGTACTGAATGTAAGGGGGTGCCTTTTTTCCTTTCCATGTTTCAACTGGTCAACATTTAACGTACCTATTTGCAGCTTTTTTACTTCAGCCGCCTTGTCGCCTGGCAATACTTCGGAAAGCACCCGTTCGATGCCTACCTGCTTGGCGATGGCTTCGGCGGTGCGTTGGTTATCGCCGGTGATCATCACCACCTCGAGACCGAGCTCGCGCATTTCGGCGATGGCCTCCCGGGAGCCAGGCTTGACCGTGTCGGCCACTGCCAGCATTCCGACCGGGCGGGCGGGTTGATCCGAATCGGCCTCGCGCAAAGCCACGATCATCACGGTCTTGCCTTCACTTTGTAAACGCGTAATGTCTTTTAACAGTTCTTCGATGGGAATGCCCTCATTTTGCATTAAACGAGGGTTCCCAATGACCAGGGAATTTTTTTCTACATTGGCGCGGATGCCAAATCCACCTACCGCGCTGAATTGCTCCGGCTCGGCCAGGCGCAGCCCTTTTTCCTGTGCGGCTGTTACGATGGCGCGGCCAAGTGGATGTTCTGAACCTCTTTCGGCACTGGCAGCCAGGCGGAGAACTTCGTCGGCGCTTTGAGCGCCTGTGGCGAGTACATCGGTCAGAGCCGGTTCACCCCGTGTGATCGTGCCGGTCTTATCCAGCACAACCACGGCCGCCCGCCCGGCCCGCTGCATCGTTTCGCTATTTTTGAAGAGGATGCCGTTTTCTGCTCCCTTGGTGGTCCCCACCATGATCGAGGTTGGCGTTGCCAGCCCCAGTGCGCAGGGACAGGCGATGACGAGCACCGCCACCGCGTTGATCATTGCTCCGGTCCAATCGGCATGGGCGATCAACATCCACCCGCCAAAGGTCAACAGGGCCGCTCCGACCACGCCGGGGACGAAATAGGCGCTGATCCGGTCGGCCAGCTTTTGGATGGGGGCTTTGCTCCCCTGCGCTTCCTGCACCATCCGCACGATCTGAGCCAGGGTCGTATTCCTGCCCACCTTGGTGGCCTCGAATTTGACCAGTCCCTCTTTATTGATGGTTGCCCCGATGATCTCGTCGCCGGGCCCTTTGATCACGGGCATGGATTCACCCGTGATCATGGATTCGTCAAAAGCTGAGCGACCGTCGCTGATGATTCCGTCCACCGGCACTTTTTCGCCGGGTTTTACCAGCAGCAGGTCACCGACGAGGACCTGCTCGATGTCTATCTCGCTTTCTACGCCGTCCCGCAGCACCCGGGCGGTCTTTGGGCGCAAGCCCATCAGGGCTTTCAAGGCTTCGGAGGTCTTGCCTTTTGCACGCGCCTCCAGGAATTTGCCCAGCATGATCAGCGTGATGATGGCCGCGCCCGTCTCGAAATAGACGTTCGGGCTGCGGATGAGGCTGAAGGTCACGCCGGTGCTGTAAACGTAAGCCACCGATGAACCCAATGCGATCAATACATCCATGTTGGCCCCGCCTGCGCGGATGCTCTTGATGGCGCCGACGTAATATTGCCAGCCTACCACGAACTGTACGATCGTGGCCGGGATGAACATCAATAACTGGTCGTATTTGCCAAAGGTGATCAGGCCGAAGTCCCGGCGTCATGCTGAAAGTGACCAGTGGAATGGTCAGCACCAGGCCGAGGATCAACAGGCGCCTCTGCCTTTCCACTTCCCCGGCGCGGATCTTGGCCTCGGCATCTTCGAGCGTTTCTGCCTCACCTGCCTGGACGAGGTCGAAGCCGGTTTTACGGATCACCTGCCTCAGTTCGGCGATGCTGGTCATGCCGGGGATGAATTCCAGCGAGGCGTGTTCGGTACCATAGCTCACACTGGCAGCCAGAACCCCATTTTGTTTTGCCAGGGCCTTTTCCAGAGCCAGAGCATCTGAGGCGTCTCTCATCCCGGTGATGGGCAGCTCCGTCTTGCCAATGGCTACGCCGTAACCGGCTCTCTCGACCCGTGCGATGATGCCATGTTCGTCGAGTGTTTCCGGGTCGAATGCAACCGTCAGTTTTTCGCTGGCCAGATTGACATTGGCAAGGCTGACTCCCGCCAGTTTGCGGACGTTCCGCTCGATGGTGGCGGCGCAGTTGGCGCAGGTCATGCCGGTCACCGGCATGGTCACATTCCTGACTTCAGCCATTTTTTAATTCCCCTTGTCCGTATACCCCTCGGGGAAATATTGATTCGGCGTTAAAGAAAACAATAAAAAAGTCATTCATGCTCCGGAAGCAGTATTTTTCATCCAAAGATTTTACCTGTACAAACCCGGCTCGCGCCTTCATAATCTCATGAGACTCTTTAATTGGGCGATGGCTGATTCCATCGTATACAGGCTGCCGCCAAAGCCCAATTGAAAACAGCGTGCTTCTTCTTCGCTGGCAAAACAGAGGACCGAGGGTTCGCAACACAGGTTTACCGCGCTCCCCAGGACATAAGTTGCCTGGCGGGCATTCACCATGCGCCCGTAGAGAAAATCACTCGCCAGGGCAGTCTGCGCACCCGCTTGATCCACCGCCAACAACCCGCAATGGCAGCAACAGGCGTTGCGATGACCCCCATCCTGCAATTGGATGACAAAAACCGTCCGCTCTTTGATGACCCCGTTGCAATAGGAACATTTCTTTTCCTGTTCAGGCGGTTCTGCCGGCGGGGACAGTTTTACCCCGCGGCTGGCCTTGACTGCCATGCCGGCCAATACCAGGGCGTGAATATCCCGGGAAGCTGTGGCGGATGAGACCGAGAAATGTGTTTTGATCTCCTCCGTCGATATCCTCAAACGTGTTTGCAGGAGCTCAAATAACTGCTGTTGACGGTCAGTAAGTATCGGCATAGGCTTGATCCTACCCGCGGGGAAAAAGAAAACTACCATTAATAGGCCCGGCGATGGTGTAATTAAATTATATCGCCTATGGATTTGAGATTCATTTGCTTATATTTGGATTAATCAGCCCACCCTCTGCAACGGCACATTCACCTTTCTAAAGACCCTTCGACTATTAACCTCCAAAAAGGTGGCTGTCATATTTCCAACTACGCTCGTAGCCGTCGCAGAACCCACCACTTGCATCCACGCATCAACAGTTGTATAGTGATGTTTGTTTATCCACGATTCAAGAAGAGGATATGAAATGAACGAGACTGTTTTCGAACAACTTGCGGGGGCGTTGGACCGTCTTCCGAACGGCTTTCCCCGTACAGACTCGCGGGTGGAAATCCGCATCCTCCAGAAGATCTTTTCCCCCGAGGAGGCCGCCCTGGCTGGCCAATTGACCGGTACATCTGAACCCGTGGATGAGATCGCCGGGCGGGTGGGCTTGCCAGCCGGTGAAGTTACTAAGAGCCTGTTCAAATTAACCCGGCGCGGCATGGTCTGGTTGGAAAAACGTGAAGGGAAAGTCTGTTTCCGCCTGGCGCCTTTTGTCGTCGGCGTCTACGAAGCTAATGCCGAACTGATGGACCACGAACTTGCCCATCTCATCGAAGATTATTTCGCTGCCGGTGGTGCAGAAGGGATCATGAAACCTCAACCTGCCTTGCAACGGGTCATCCCGGCCCACGGCGCGGTCAAATCCGAGTGGGTGCTGCCATACGACGATGTCCGCGCCATTCTATTGCAGGCGAAAACCTTTAATGTCACCGATTGCATTTGCCGGCTGCAGCAGGCTCAGCTAGATCACAAATGTGAATTTCCTTTGCATGTGTGCCTCAACTTTTCCGAGAACGAACGTGCTCCCCGGCCAGGCGATGTAACCCAGGCAGAGGCGTTGGCTCTCCTCGACCGCATCGAAGAAATTGGCCTGGTGCATACTGTCAGCAACGTGATGAAGGGGGTTGGTTATGTTTGTAACTGTTGTGGCTGTTGTTGTGGGATCTTGCGGGGGATTACCGAGTGGGGGGTGGATAACTCGATCGCATATGCTAATTACTATGCGGTCATCGACGCTGAATTCTGTGCGAATTGTGGCAACTGTATCGAACGCTGCCAGGTGCATGCAATCTCTGAAGGCGAGGCCGTCTCTGTCGTGGACCTGGAACGCTGCATCGGCTGTGGACTGTGCGTCACCGGCTGTCCCAACGGCGTAGCCCGGCTGGTGCGTAAAGCCGACGCTGAACTGGTCCATCCGCCCGATGATTTCGCCGCCTGGGAACATGAACGCCTGCACAACCGTGGATTGGCAGGTTAGCCTGCCTGGTCTCTTTTGCTGAATACTATTTTGGATAGAGCACCACTAACAAAGGAGGATACCATGCCCGTTTTCCCTAAACCAAAATTCCCTTTCGATTATGATGTCAATGCGGAGATTGCGATCTTGCGCCAGCACAAACAGACCCGCTTGATTCCCGAACGCACGCCGGATACCCTTCTCGTCGCCACCTGGAATCTCGCCAACCTCGGAGCACAAATACGTCGCGATCAAGACCGCTCGCTTATTGCAGAGGTGTTGAGCTGGTTCGACATAATAGCCATTCAGGAATGCCGGGAGAGGTTCGGCGATCTCTTTGACCTGCAATTTAAATTGGGACCGGATTATAAAGTATGTATGTCGGATACCGCCGGCAATGACGAAAGGATGTCTTTCCTCTACGATTCTCGCAAGCTCTCTCTCCTGGAAGAGGTGGGGGAAATAGCCTTCTCTCCCTCCGATCAAAGGTTCATCACACTTCCTGGCATCACTCAGAAATTCGAAGGTTTCGATCGCACCCCTTACCTTGTCTCATTCGATACTGGAAAAACATCGTTGGTCTTCGTCAATGTTCATCTCTTCTGGGGAGATGATAAGCCGACCTCCCTGGAGCGGCGTGCACTGGAGACCTATGCCGTAGCCAGGTGGGCCTACCTGCGCCAAAAAAGTCAATATTCATTTACGCGTGAGATGGTGGTATTGGGTGATTTTAATATGCCCAAAAGCGAACCCGGAGACCCGATTTACGAGGCGTTGACCAGGAAGGGTCTTGAACTCCCCCAGCATTCCACCCAGATCGCCTCGTCGATTTCCGCCGATGCAAATTATGACCAGATTGCCTTCCTGCCCGGGACGACCAAGCATTGTTTTACCGGCCTGAAGGGTGTTTTCGATTATGATGGCGTGATTTTCCCGGACCTGTGGATGGATGGGAAAAATAAGGCAAATTTCAAAACCTATCTCCGATATTACATATCTGACCATCGTCCCATGTGGGTGCAATTGAACGTAAATCCTCAATGATTTTCCGGATACGTTCCGGTCCAAGTGGGGTATAATAGGATAAATAAGATATTAGCTGTCACATTACCTTAAGAACGTGACAGCTTTTCCATTCAATCCTGCTTTTTTTCTCAGCAGGCTTGGAGAAGGACCCTTTGAATAATTGGAAGGTGACCCATGGACCGCTACTTGATTGAATCCCCTCACGATGCCGCGGATTGCCATAATATCGTTGAGCAGGTCTCCGCTGCAGGGTATCTGCACCACTTCGATTGGGGTTGCGCAGATGGTGTACATTGCGGCTGGGCGATCGTTGAAACCGATAGCCTCGCCCACGCCACTCAAATTGTCCCATGGTCGGTGCGAAGTAAAGCCCGTATCGTCAAATTGGTCAAATTCGACTCGGATGATCCTTACCACGCTCAACAACATCTATAAAAGCAAGAAGGGTTAAATCGCTGCTGCTAACTATACCTAACAGGCTCGGTGGGAATTGGTCTTCCAGCCTGTATAAAGTGATTCCTGCCAGAAACTCCCCTTCGTCTTTGGGGTTGTGAGAATGGTATCTCTTACTAAAATTTAGCCGGAGGCCCCTCTAATGGAACAAGCTAACTTCAAAGTATACGGTTACCGCTGGGTCATGCTGGTGGTATTTATGCTGGTCGTGGCCATCAACCAATTGCTTTGGATCACTTTTGCCTCGATCACCGGGGATGCTGCCAGGTTCTATGGAGTCTCAGACCTTAGCATTGGCCTCCTATCCATGAGTTTCATGATTGTTTATATCTTTGTCTCGATCCCGGCCTCCTGGATCATTGACACTTATGGCGTGCGAGTTGCCGTAGGCATTGGTGCGGCGCTGACAGCCGTCTTTGGTCTGCTGCGGGGTGTTTGGGCCGCCAACTATACTCTCGTCTTGGTTGCCCAGATCGGCATTGCCATCGGGCAACCCTTTATCCTCAACGCCATTACCACCGTGGCCGCACGCTGGTTTCCCGAACGCGAACGCGCCACTGCCTCCGGGCTCGGTTCCCTGGCTATGTATTTGGGCATCTTCCTTGGCCTGGTGTTGACTCCTTATCTCATGCTCCATTTTGGGATTGGAAGCATGCTGGTAATATATGGATCCGTGGCAGTTCTCGCCGCCGTGGTTTTCTTTATCCTCGCCAGGGAACGTCCCGCAACGCCTCCCTGCCCGCCCGGAATGGAAGTGCGCTCGCTGGTTTTCGACGGCTTTAAACAAATGTTCCGCCAAAGGAACTTCATCCTGCTTCTGATCATTTTCTTTATTGGCCTGGGGGCCTTTAATGCAATTACCACCTGGATCGAGGATATTGTCCGGCCCAACGGCTTCTCGAGCACGCAGGCAGGCATAATCGGCGGTCTGATGATCGTAGGCGGCATTCTGGGGGCGTTGGTCCTTCCCACCCTTTCAGACCGCTTCCGTAAACGAACCCCCTTCATTCTCATCGCGTTGGTTGGCGCCACCCTTGGGTTGGTTGGGATCGCCTTTGGAACAAGCTATTGGCTCCTTCTGACCGCATCCTTTGTCATGGGTTTCTTTCTTCTCAGCGCCGGGCCGATTGGTTTCCAATATGGTGCCGAAATTACCTATCCGACTCCGGAGGGCACGTCGAATGGCTTGCTCCTTTTAATGGGTCAAATCTCTGGGATTGCTTTTATCTTTGCGATGGACAGTTTCAGGTCACCGCAGACCGGCTCGATGACCCTCTCTCTGGTTGTGCTGATCGGATTGATGGTCTTGTGTCTGGTTCTCGCCTTCTTCCTCAAGGAGCCTAAAATCCTGCTTACGGAAGCAGCCAAGCCGGTGGAAATGGCTCTGCCAGAGGAGTCTGGCCTTTAGTCGTTAATTTATTCAAAACAGCCGCGCAGGAGGGCTAAGCCCTCCTGCGCGGCTGTTTTAACCGGATCAGCCTCCGGCGAAAGTCGGGGAGGCAGGTTTGTGTACAGTCTATCTGGCCGGCTGGATGCTTTATGGATTAAATTCGGGGAAAATCATATATGGATATTCACAGGATGACCAACACTTTTAGTTTAAACAGGGTGAGATCTAGGGTAATCGCATTTGAAATGTGAGAAAATCGCTGTGAGAGAGACGGAGGCACACAGCGATGATGGAAGAACAAGCAGTAGCGGGCATAGTGAAGCATTTTAAAGGATTGGCAGACCCACGGACAGGAAATGCGAAGCAGCATATATTTTTGGAGATCTTGATTATGGCCATTTGTGCAGTAATTTGTGGTGCGGATGGCTGGAGTGATGTAGAGTTATTTGCGAAAAATAAGAAAGCCTGGCTGAAAACATTTCTGAAATTGCCAAAGGGCATCCCCTCGCATGACACCTTTGGGCGAGTATTTGCGCTGATCAAGCCGGAAGAGTTCCAGAAACGCTTTATTGAATGGGTTCAAGCCATTGAAAAGCTCACAGTCGGACAAGTGATCGCCATAGACGGCAAGCAATTACGGCGATCTCACGACTATGAGGCCGGGAAAGCTGCGATATATATGGTGAATGCCTGGGCAACCCAAAACCAACTGATCCTGGGTCAAACCAAAGTGGCTGATAAATCCAACGAAATCACGGCAATCCCTGAACTGCTGCAACTTTTGGAGATCACCGGTTGTATTGTGACCATTGATGCCATCGGAACCCAAACCGAGATCGCCAAAACGATTATTGAGAGCGGTGGCGACTATCTTCTGTCAGTGAAAGAGAACCAGGGGCATCTGTTTGAAGATATCCGATACCTTTTTGATGTGGATGTAGCCCATGGATTTGAACATGAACACAGTTATTTCAAGACAGTCAATAAAGGCCATGGTCGCCTTGAAACCAGGGAGTGTTGGGCGGTGGATCTGGAAGAATATCTGGGGCTGATTCGCAAACGGGAGCAATGGGCAGGCCTGAAGAGCATTGTTCGGATGGTTTCGCACCGTCAGATCGATGAAAAAGTCGAAGTGCAGACCCGCTACTTTATTTCCAGCCTACCCGCAGATGCCAAAGCCATCTTGAAAGTCAAACGCAACCATTGGAAAATCGAAAATCAGTTGCATTGGGTTCTGGATATCGCTTTCCGAGAAGATGAAAGTCGGGTTCGCAAAGACCACGCGGCCGAAAACCTGTCTGTGTTACGTCAGATGGCCCTGAATTTACTCAAAAGAGAGAAAACAGCGAAAGGCGGTATCCATGCCAAACGATTACAAGCTGGGTGGAACAATGACTACTTGCTCACGGTCCTTAAAAGTTGAAATGCGATTACCCTATTAAACAGGGTGAAATTCAGTTCCTCTGTTATTTGGAGGATTATAATTGTCTCCTGGGAATCATAGAAAATGAAACCACAAAACAAAATCCTCAATAACCTCGGCCTGGTGCTCTTTTTTACCTTTATCCTACTGGGGATAATATTCTTTGCCGGCCTCGTTTGGCCCAACATGGAATCAAATTTCTATTTCGGCTTTAATCAAGGCGCCGAGACCAAACTTCAATTGTTTTGTCCGCACATTCTTACTCCTCAGGATTCTTCCTCCATCACGGCTTCTGTGACTAATAAAGTCGACCAACCGATCAGCCCAACCTTTCAAGCGCTGATCAGCGGTCCTGTATTTCAAAATGTCCAAACCCAGCCATCCATTGACCCGGGTCAAACTCTCAAAGTCAAATGGCCCGTCAATGGAGATAATATTATTTTCGGGCATCTCATCATAGCCAGGGTGTATCAGTCTTCCTCCTATAAAACTTCCACTGCTACCGCCAATTGTGGTACGCTCTTTCTTAACCTTTCGGGGTTGACCGGTACACAGATATACGTAGGGGTTTTAGTGATTAGCCTGCTCGGAAGCACATTGGGCTTGATTCTCTGGGCGATTGCCAACCGTCCTCTTGGCGGGCGCAGCCTTGAACGCCTGTGGGGGCTGATCCTGCTAGGAGCGGTCGTTGTATTAGGCATCCTCCTCGGTACTTTGGGGCAGTGGTTGTTAGGTACATTTGCCTTTTTCTTTTCCGTCTTGATGTTCATTATCCTGGTTAGTCGCCGGTCCGTGCCTGCCTAGGATAGCCTTCTCGGGGTAAATTCAATCGAAAATCACATTATTCTAATCAAGTATTAATACAATTTAGACAATAAAGATGTAATATATAAGCAAGACACCCGTCTTACTTACTGGTATATAAACAGGTGTCTACCACCGAAGGTCAGCATGCCCCCCCCATGCCGTCCAAGGTCGGTGGTGTCCCCTCCCCCTTAGATCACCAGGCCTTCAAGCCTGGTGATCGCTTTAACCGGGGAGTTTGTGGTTTAATAGTCCCATGGTCGCTGTTGGTAGAAAATTTCCATTTCATGGCTGGGTCGGTCTGGTTCTGGTCGCCGTTTTTTGGACACTTAATTGGACCTTGACCGGGTTGCGGACCCAATGGGCTTTTTTCCCGCTCTGGTTGGGCTTCTGCTTGGTGGTGGATGCGCTGGTCTTCTGGCGTACCGGCACGTCTCTGCTTGCCCGCAGCCGAAAAAGATATATCGGCTTATTCGTGGCGTCTGCGCCGGTCTGGTGGCTGTTCGAACTGGCGAACTGGCGCTTGCAAAACTGGCATTACAATGGTGCTGAAGCTTTTTCTACTCTCCAATTCTGGTTCTGGGCCACGCTCAATTTCACCATCGTCGTCCCGGCTGTTTTGGGAAGCGCCGAACTTTTCCGCAGCTTTATCAGGACACCGCTGAAAGGGCCGTCGATCCGGCCGTCAAAAATGACCACCATCGCCTTTTTCCTTACTGGCCTGGCAATGCTGGCTCTGATGATAGTCTGGCCAAAAATTTTCTTCCCTTTCATCTGGTTCTCTTTATACTTTATCCTGGAACCGATCAATTTCTGGATGGGGAACCGGACGCTGGTGGAGTGGGTCAAGGGTGGCGATTGGCAGCCGGTGGTAACTCTCTGGTTGGGCATCCTCCTCACTGCTTTTTTCTGGGAGATGTGGAATTATTATTCCTATCCAAAATGGGTTTACCATGTCCCTTGGGGCAACTGGCTGCACGTTTTTGAAATGCCACTGCTCGGTTACGGCGGCTATCTGCCTTTTGCCCTGGAAATCTTTGCCATGTACCACTTCCTTGTCGGCCTGCTTGGTTTTAAAGAAACCGACTACATTGTTCCGAAATCGCTGGTCTGATGCTCGAGAATGTTCTGCGGGACCAATGCGGACTCGATCCGCAAAAACCAATCCTGGTGGGTGTCTCCGGCGGCCCCGACAGCTTGTGCCTGTTGGATATTCTTCATACGGCCGGATACCGGGTTATCGTGGCCCACTTCAACCATCAACTCCGTCCAGAAGCAGAGCTGGAAGCCGCGGCCGTCTCCGCACTGGCGCAAGACCTGGGCATTGCCTTCGTCACCGCTTCTGCTGATGTGCGTTCTTATGCCGGAGAGCATGGTCTTTCGCTCGAAGAAGCTGCCCGTTTGCTGCGTTACCGCTTCCTGTTTGCCGAAGCGCACGGTCAGGCAGCCCAGGCCGTCGCCGTTGGCCACACCGCTGATGACCAGGTCGAGACCGTTCTGATGCACTTTTTACGCGGTGCCGGCTTGTCGGGCTTGAAAGGGATGGAAGTTCGTACCTTGCTGCCGGTTTTTGATGCAGACATTCCCCTCGTCCGCCCGCTTCTCTCCCTCTGGCGCACCGATACAGAATCCTACTGCCGCGAACATGACCTCCGTCCTCACTACGATGCTTCCAATACAGACCAGCATTATTTCCGCAATCGTCTGCGCCATAGCCTCATCCCCGAGCTCGAAAATTACAATCCGCGTTTCAAAGAATCCCTCCTACGCACCGCCCTGGTCCTGCAAGGGGATCATCTTATCTTGCAGGAAGTCTTGGATGGCGCCTGGAGAGATTTGGTCGTGGAGAAAGGGGATGGCTGGGTGGCATTTGATGGCACCGGGCTGGCCGGTCTCACCGGCAGCCTGCGCCGTAATCTCATCCGGCGGGCAGCCGAGTCGCTGCGACCCGCTGACCGTGATTTTGGCTTCGACGCCCTCGAACGGGCGGCAGCTTTCGTCGAAGCGCCGGCCGCCGGGCAGATCGATTTTGTGAACGGCTTATATCTCTTTGCCGAAGCCGGCAAAATTTACCTGGCCGCTTATCAGGCGGACCTGCCCTCGGCCGACTGGCCGCAGATCACGAATCCATTCCCCCTCACCGGCTTTGAATTTAACCTTGGGAGTCGATGGACCTTGTCAGTAACAGAAGATCCACTCAAACCTGCGGGCACTTCGCTGATCACCGACAACTGGTCAGCCTGGCTCGACGCGGACCGGGTCGGTGATGGCCTTAATGTCCGGCTGCCTGGCCCGGGGGACCGTTTCCAACCTCTTGGAATGGATACCGGTTCGATCAAACTCTCGGATTTATTTGTGAATGT
Source organism: uncultured Chloroflexia bacterium (assembly GCA_963831885.1). Lineage (GTDB taxonomy): Bacteria > Chloroflexota > Anaerolineae > Anaerolineales > Villigracilaceae > UBA877. Next base: position 65,028 of record CAWHSJ010000015.1, read on the forward strand.
CAAACTTCCCCGGCGTGTCCGCAAAAACTGGCCGCTTGTCTGTGCGGGGGAACAAATAGCCTGGGTGCCGGGGTTCCGCCTGGCGCATCCTTTCAGGGTGACCGAAAATACCCGCCGGGTTTTACATCTGGTGTTAAAAAAATTGTAGAGGCGACCGGTTGGTCGCCTCTACTTGTCATCTCTATAACCATCGTTTATTCCGTTTTTCCCGCTAACGTCCTCAATTTCAAATGGATCTCGCGCCACTGGATCTTGGAGATGCCCAACTTTTGGCGGATTTTCTCCGGCTCCATGTTATTCAGGTAATCCTGCAAAGCGGAAGTCCAACGGCACATATCAAAAGACAGATGCTTGGATAGACCGGCATCCTTGCCGATATCTTCCAACAGGTACTCCAGGCGGCGGGGCGACCAGGGGAAAAGCCTGTCCACCGGATTGTATTGGGCCAGGTATTCATCGTAAGCCGGCAACCAATCATCCGTCAGGACCAGTTTGCGTTCCTTGTAGCGGTTGGAAGGACTGGCATAACGGATGAAGATCACCGGCCCTTCGGGTGATTCCTTGTCAATGTGGTTGAGGTGGATGCCCAGGCACTCCGATTTCTTAATGCCGGTGGCCAGAAGCAGTGCCAGCAGGGTGTAGGGGCGGGCATCCGGTTTCGTCTGGCGGCGATAGCGGTCCGCCGCCAGCAAGGCTGCCTCGATCTCGGCTTCGGTCAGCACCTCCGGGACCGGGCTGAGCACCGAATGCTGGATTACCTTTTCAGCCGGGTCCACCACCAGGACACCGCCCTTTTGCAGCCAGCGAAAAAACGATTTAAGCGCAGTTACTCTCCGCGCCAGACTCTTGGGGCTGCACGGCACGCCCCGTTCATGTTCCAGCCAGTGCAGAAAATCGTTCAAGTCGTTGGTGGTGATCGCCCCTAATGTCCGGTCGGGCGGCAGCGCCTCCGCCAGCATCTTGACGTCCGAGAGAAAAGCCTTAACAGTATTGCGGGATCGGCCCTGGTCATACAGGAAATACTCCCACGCATTGATGGCAGGGATGAGACTTGTCTGTTGGTTCAAATGGGCGTTGGATATCTGGTCGGGCATATCTACCTCCTTCTTGCAACAACTTGTGGGTCACGCGCCTTTATCCGGGCCTTTGCAGGCCGGAAAAAATTCAGGCGCATTGACTCTACTGCGTATAGTTTAGCAAAAAGGCCGGGGTATGTCAAACGAGTTAGGAATGGAATTAACGGCCGAAAAAAACCGCATTTACTCGCCCTATATGCTTTTTCCCTTGGCTTGAAGCACTCTTTCGATCTCGCCCAAATGGGTCCGGCGGTGGTCGGCGCGGTTCAGCTTTACGGTCGCTCCTCTCATCTGGATGGCCTGCATCAGTTCGGGGTTCAGATCGCAGATGAGCTGGTCGATCTCATCAGCAACGGAAATGGCCAGTTCCGCCGCTTTTCTTGGCGGGATTGCCAGGCACAATCCCTTGGTCGCCTCATTCACCACATCCACATCGATCGCAGAATCGCCCACACCTTCTTCTTTCCATTTTTCGATCAATGTGATCGCCCGCTGGTCCCAGAATGCCAGGTGCGCCAACACCGCCGAGACCGTCCACCCGGCCTCCATTGGCGTACGCAGGTCTTCATCGGACAGTTTCTCCGCCAACCTTTTGAGCGACGCGTTTCCCTGGGCGTTATCTCGAATTAACTCTTCAAAAATGGCCATCGCATCTTCCTCCGGGATTTGTCCGGTTCTCCAGACCTTTTGGTCATGCCCAGCCTTCGGCAGCCAGGGCGTCATGGAGTTCGTCGGGGTGGTGACGGCAGCGGAATTCCAGCCGGCTGGACTCGGCGTGCGCCTGGCTGTAGGGCATGCCTTTTTCCATGCGGTTGCGTTCGTGCAGTTCGTGCAGCAGCACAAAACCGCGTTCATTCTCTTCGATCGCGTCGTCGATCCAGATCTCTCCCGTCGGCACGAATTCATAGACGTGGTCGTGCCCGCCTTCGGTGAAATCGATGTCGTATGCACTGCGTACCAGTCGTCCATTCACGATCCAGACGCTGATGCCGTTCTCCAGTTTCTTCCATAGGCGTTCCTGGACCGTCATGGGGTCCGGTAGGGTCTGTCCCTGGTGGGTGACCTTGCGTACATCGCCTGCCCGGCGGCGTTCTTTCCGCTCGGCCTCGTCTGCCTTGGTCAGCGCGTCGCCATAAGGCATGCCTTTCTTCATCAACTCATGTTCAACCAGTAAATGGTCGATGAAGAAGCTACGTTCATCATGTTCTGCTTCCTTATCTATCCAGAACTCCAGATCCGGGATGTATGGGTAGCGGTAATGCTGGCCGAAGTTGGTGAATTCCTCATCCATGTGGCCGCGGATGTAGGCACCGTCCACGATCCAGACTTGGAAATCGCCGCGCTGTTCATCCTTTTGCAGGTATGGCAAAGTCAGCTTTTCGTCCATTCTACTCCTCTCGCAATTGCATGCTCCAGGTTACCGTTTCCCGGTTTTACCGCCCGAGCAGGCAGGTCGGGTACAATTCAGGCTGGGAACCATAATAATTATAGCCCAACGCTGGCGGCTCGCGCCGGGTGACTGCAAAACCCGCAACAATAATCGCAGGAGGCTGTTTATGCACGCAAAATTTCCTGTCACGGTCCACATGTTCTTTTTTCGCGGCGACCAGATCCTGCTTAGCCGCCGTTACCGGACCGGCTACATGGACGGGCATTATTCCGTTCCTGCCGGCCATCTGGACGGGAATGAACCCGTTCGCCAGGCTGCCGTTCGGGAAACATATGAAGAGATTGGCCTCCACATCGACCCGTCCAAAATTACCTTCGCAGGGATATTCCATCGCCGCGAAGGGGATGAGCGCTTGGATTTCTTCCTTCATGTGCGTGAGTGGGTCGGGGAACCGGCCAACACCGAACCGGAGAAATGCGACGACCTCCGCTGGGCCGACGTGGACGATTTACCCGAGAATATAATTCCTTACGTGCGGCGGGCGATCGAGAATTTCCGCGCCGGTGTGCCTTTCGAGGAATTCGGGTGGGAAGAATAACTGCTGTATGTTTTTTACGGCGTTGGAGTTGAAGTGGTGTAGTTGTAGAACACCTGCCCGATATTCTCGTCCCACAGGCCGGTGTGGGCGCGGTCTGCCATCTCGGCCACGGCTGCCAGCGGGACCAGCTGCATTGCCGCTCCCTGGCCGGGAGTTGCATAATCCCCAATTTTTCCCCAGTCATCCGGTTGAGTATTGGCAGGGTTATCCGGAAAATCCAGGATCGGGCTCGTCGTAACTGTCACACTCGGGGTTCCCGCGTTGGCAGTTGTCTGTTTCTGGAGGATATCCTGAACATAGGCACGATCTGGGTTCAGACGTACCCATAATTTGGCCTCGAAGCGGAAGCCCTGGTAAGCTTGATGGATGTGCGGCTTATCCAATGCCACCTGGGCATGGTCTTCCCGGGCGAATACCAGCATCACTTTCAGGTTTTGGACGATCGACTCATTCTGGATCGCCGCAAAACGACCGGCTCCTTGAAGGAATTGCCAGAAATCGGAAACTTCCGCAGGTGTGGCCAGGTCAGGCGGCCATGAGGCCAAGGATAATGCGCCGCTGTCCAGCAAGGCTTGCGTCAGGGCGATGGAATAATATCGCTTCCCGGAGACGATCGGCGGCTGACCTTCAAAAACATAGTCGCCCGCACTGATAATGCCATTACCATCCAGATCCAGGTAGGGGCGGCCGGCTGTTTTGGAAAGGGTGCTGGTATAAGTCGGATCCCAATGCAAGTTAGTGTAATTCAACGTCAAGGAACTGAAACTGTAACTGGCCGGGTACAGATAAAATGGATTATAGATCGGCTTTCCGGCAGTGTCATAGTAACCGGCCTCGTTGCAGGCAAGGATATCAATCGTCGGATTTTCACGGCCCACATAATACTGTAGACCCTGGAATTGGTCACCATACAGGGAGAGCGCTTTGACCGCGGCCATACCGGCATCCCCAAATGCATACAAGCCGACCTCTTCTGTCAACGGCGGGACCGAGGCCAGGCCGAAAATGTAATGGCCGTTTATATCAGCCAAACGGCCGCCGGCAAAACGGATCACATCTCGCAGCACTTTGATGGAATCTGCCCCTCCGTGATCGAATTCGCCCTTGCTTTCGACTCCGGCTGCGGTATCCTTTTCTCCGGGCCACAAGAAGCTGACCTGGACCAGGCCAATGGAGGCCACGTCCGGACCCTTCATAAAGCCCTCCACGTTGGAGAAAAGCGGTGGTATCACCAGGACAACTCCGGCGCCCTCAGTGTAGCGTTTGGTCTTGGGCGAAGCGACCATCACGGCAATATTACCGCTGCTGCCATCGGATTTGATAAAGGTGGTCTGGATATTTCCACTAAAGGAACTTGCCGTGCAGTCCTGCTGGCAGGTGGCCGAACCTTCCCCCTTCTCGCAGATGCCATTCCCACAAACAGCCGCGGGAAGTAGTCCGGGAGTCTCCCTGGAACCGGCCTGGTTCTTTGGAGAAGATCCGCATGCTGAAATTAACAAAACAATGGTCAGGTTCAGGAACCAGGGTCGCCTCATCTTTTCCTCTGGATGGCATTGTAGCATAAATAAGAATCTCTAAGAAATTATATGAAATAGGAATTGCGCTCTGCAAACATCCTATAATCCGCTATTTCAATTTTGACCGAGGTTATTCCAGGGATTTTACGGCTTTGTAAAACCCCCGTTCGGGAATTGCTATTGTCTTACAATATAGAACGCGGTAAGATAACTATGCATGAGTCTTCATGAAGACAGCCTCTGGATCACCCGAAGTATTATTCAGACTATTTATCACCCCACCGGACCTTGTCCGGTTAATTATTCGGGCAAATAAAAGTAATTGCCACATAATTTTCTAACAAGGAGAGAGCATGCAAACTTCCTGGGAGTTTCGTTACGCCAACCGGACAAAAAGAATGGGAAGTTCCATCATCCGTGAGCTTCTCAAACTGACCGAACAGCCGGATATCATCTCTTTTGGGGGAGGGTTACCGGCTCCGGAAGTATTCCCAGTGAAGGAATTCCAGGCTGCCTACAAATATGTGTTGGAAAATATGGCCGCACAGGCGTTGCAATATAGCACCACCGAAGGTTACCTTCCTTTGCGGGAGTTCATCGCCCAACGCATCGCCCGCTATGCGGTCAATGTTTCACCCGATAACATCCTGATCACCTCCGGGTCGCAACAAGCCCTGGACTTTATTGGGCGGATTTTCATTAACCAGGGTGACCATATTGTCGTAGAATCTCCCACCTATCTCGGGGCGCTCCAGGCTTGGAATGCCTATGGAGCCCAATATATCTCCGTCCCTTCGGATGAGCACGGCATGGTCACGGATGAATTGGAAAAGGCTTTACGAATTGGCCCAAAATTCATTTATGTGCTGCCCAACTTCCAAAACCCCAGCGGCACTACCCTCACCCTGGAAAGGCGCAAGCAATTGGTCGAACTCGCAGACAGGTATGGGGTCCCTATCGTGGAGGACGATCCCTACGGCCAGTTACGTTTTGAGGGTGATCATCTGCCCTCGGTGGTTTCGCTCGACAGCCAATTCCGTGGCGACAACGGTTATTTCACCGGCAATGTTATTTACTTGAGCACTTTCTCAAAACTCCTTGCCCCGGGTATCCGCCTGGCCTGGGTGATCGCTCCTGAACAGGTCATCCATAAACTGGTGCAGGCCAAGCAAGCGGCCGATCTGAATACGGCAGCCATTAACCAGATGACGGCCTATGAAGTCAGCAAGGATGGCTTCCTGGACGAACATGTCAAGCTTATCCGTTCAGTCTATAAGGAACGTCGAGATGTGATGTTGGAAATGATGGATGAGATGTTCCCAACCGAGGTAGGTTGGACCCATCCGCAAGGCGGCATGTTTCTCTGGGGCATCCTCCCGGAAGCGATGGATGCAGCCGAGGTGCTCAAGATCGCCATAACCCGTAAAGTGGCGTTCGTGCCGGGAGAATCGTTCCATCCGAATGGTGGCGGTAAAAACACCATGCGGCTCAATTTTTCCTACTCCAACCCCGAAACGATCCGGGAGGGCATCACCCGTATGGGAACGCTATTAAAGGAATTGGTCGCAAAAGGCTGAGCCCTATCCCCCGATTTCACTCATTCCGCGGTTGAGCGGGATTTCACCGTCCGCCAGCCCGTGGCCCCAGGGTTTTTGCCACAGCGCATCCAATAGCAATTTCCGCAGCTCTTCCTGTGAGGCGCCTGCCCGCAGCGGCTTGAGCAAATTGATCTCATGTTCGCGCAACAAGCAGGTCCTCAGGACGCCATCGGCGGTTAGTCGTGCGCGCGCACATGTAGCGCAGAATGGCACAGTAACAGACGAAATAAAGCCTATGTCGCCCTTGGCTCCCGGAAGATGGAACAAGCGGGCTTCCCCATCCAATTCGCCGCCATTCGCAACTTCCAGTGGACCGAAAGCCTGTTCGATGCGGCCTCGGGTCTCTGCTTCGGTGACTCTCTGGTCAACCTGTAAGGCAGTGGCTCCTGCAAAAGGCATCATCTCGATGAAGCGTACCTGCCAGGGATGATCAAGGGTCAGGCGCACCAGGTTAACTTCATCCTCTTCGTTATAACCACGCACTACAACTGCATTCAGTTTGATCGGCGTAAGGCCGGCTTGCTCTGCAGCCAGGATCCCATTCCATACCGTCTCCAAATTTCCGCGGCGGGTGATGCGCTTGAACTTGACCGGATCGAGCGTATCGACGCTGATGTTCACCCGCTCCAGCCCGGCAGCCGCCAGAGGCACGGCCAGTTTCGATAGCAAAACTCCATTGGTCGTCATGGAAACGGATTTCACACCCGGCGTCGCAGCAATACCGCGCACGATATTGACAATGTTCGGCCGTACGGTCGGTTCGCCCCCGGTCAGGCGGATCTTGTCAAAACCGATGTCTGCAAACAGCTGTGTCAGAAACAGGATTTCGTCATCCTGCATCATCTCGGCATTGGGCCGGAAAGTCATGTCCTCCGGCATGCAATAGACACAGCGCAGGTTGCAATGGTCAGTCAGGCTGATTCGTAAATAGTGTATCTTTCTTCCAAAGCGGTCAAGAGCCATTTTTTCCTCTTGTTTACCTTTAAATCGTGGGGCGATTATAACCTCTACCCACTCTTTTTACCAATTGACGGCTTATAGCAGGAGTGCTATTATAACCACATTAATTATCCGAATTACCGTTGCTGGAGTACTGCTGCACAGCACAGAGTAAATTTCTGGACTTTTTCTTCTCGATCTGCATGAAAATTATCGCGTTTTAATTGCACCTTTAATAATATCCAAAACGAATGCAGGCTGATTCTCCAACCATCGAGCAGGGCTGGTTCAGATTTTTACTCAGTATTCTATAGTTTTTTCTGGAAATTACTGTGATTAAGATTGGTAAGGGAGGCTTTGGACGGATCAAGGCCGTTCAAACTCTCCTGTTCTCCTTTTTCAGCAATTTCCAATGAATCATTCGATTTATTTTTAAGGAGTTCTTCAATGAGCACTGATTTCTTTTTTCGTTTGCTCGGCATGGTCATATTTTCTATTTTGGGGGCGTACGGCGGGAACGGGCTTGGGCGGTTCAATCCTGATTTGCAGCTCATGTACACGGTGACGCTCAGCCTGGTGGGAGCCCTTTTTGGCCTGGTGCTGACGCCCTATTTCACCAGCCGGCCCCTCCGCGCTCTGAGCGCTTTACTAGGGCGTCTGGCTGCCGAAACGCTCTTCTCCGGTTTGATCGGGCTGGTCGTTGGCCTTCTCACGGCAGCATTACTTGCATTTCCGCTCTCCCTCCTCCCGACCCCGTTTGGCAAGATCCTGCCTTTCATTGGCGTGATCCTCTTTGTGTATTTTGGGGTGGCCATCTTCGTCATGCGCAAGACGGATATTGCCAACATTTTGGGCGGGCTTGGTTCCCATAGGGAAGATAGCGGCGGCACGAGTTGGGCCCAGACGAACCGGACCATCCTGCTGGATACCAGCGTCATCATCGATGGGCGTGTGGCCGACATAGCCAAGACTGGTTTCCTGCCCGGCACTCTGCTAATCCCCCGCTTTGTGCTGAATGAATTGCAGTATATTGCCGATTCACCTGATGGGTTGCGGCGGGCACGCGGCCGGCGAGGCATGGAAGTGCTCGCGGAATTGCAGAAAGCCGCCTCTGTCGTTGTCCGTATCAGCGATATTGACGTGGATGGCGTGCGCGAGGTGGACGATAAACTGGTCATCCTGGCACGGCAGATGAAATGCCCCATTCTCACCAATGACTATAACTTGAACCGCGTGGCGGAACTCCAGGGAGTGCTTATTCTCAACATCAACGAACTTGCTAACTCCGTTAAATCGGTGGTATTGCCCGGCGAACTAATGGAAGTAAATGTTCTTCAGGAGGGCAAGGAAGTCAACCAGGGCGTAGGGTATATGGAAGATGGTACGATGGTTGTAGTCGAAAACGGTAATAAGCACCTGGGGAAGGTCATTCCGGTTACCGTGACGAAAGTACTGCAAACCGCTGCGGGCAGGATGATTTTTGCCAAACCGGAAGTAAAAGAATAAAAATCAGCGTTTTTATTAGCGATTACATTTTTAAAGGTACTCATACCCCAAGGGCATGGAAAAAATCCATGCCCTTTTTTGGTTGTGTTTTCGTCTGCCATGGAATCTGTGGTTATAATTGAATCAGATGAATATCGGAGGAGCCATTTATGCTGCGCGTCTATAACACTCTTACACGCAAAAAAGAAGAATTCCAGACCCTCGAGCCGAACATGGTCAAGATGTACGTGTGCGGTCCTACGGTGTATTCCGACGCGCATATCGGGCACGCCATGTCCGCCATCGTTTTCGATGTAGTCAGGCGTTATCTTGAATACCGCGGCTACACCGTCAATCATGTGATGAACTTTACCGACGTGGACGACAAGATCATTAACCGGGCCAATTCCCTTGGAGTGGACCCCTACCAATTGGCCGAATCCTACATCCAGGCATTCCGCAAGCACCTGGAAGATCTGAATATCATGCCAGCCACCCTCAACCCGCGCGCCACCCAGGATATGCCTCAGATCATCCAGATGATCAGTGATTTAGGCGAGAATGGGTTCGCCTATGAGAAAGATGGCGACGTCTATTTCCGTGTCACCAAAGATGCCGCCTACGGCAAACTCTCTGGCCGCAAAATAGAGGATATGCAGGCGGGTGCCCGCATCGATGTTGACGAACGTAAAGAGCATCCCATGGACTTCGCCCTCTGGAAGGCCGCCAAGCCCGGTGAACCTGCCTGGGATTCGCCTTGGGGAAAGGGCCGCCCGGGCTGGCATATTGAATGCTCGGCCATGAACTTGAGTCACCTGGGCGAACAGATCGACATCCACGGCGGCGGCAATGACCTGGTCTTTCCCCATCACGAGAACGAGATCGCCCAAACCGAGTCCTTTACCGGCAAACAATTTGCCCGTTACTGGATGCACAACGGCATGTTGCAGTTACAGGGCGAGAAAATGTCCAAATCGCTTGGTAACCTGGTAACGATTAACGACTTCCTTTCCCGCCACGAGCCCGACTCCCTGCGTATGATGGTGTTGGGAGGCTCGTACCGTGCGCCCTTGTCTTACTCTGATGAGATCGTGGAGGCGGCAGAACGCGGCCTGGACCGGCTGCGGTCAGCGCTCAAAGCAGCTCCGGCGAGCGCCTCGGGTGCCTCCGGCGAAACCCGCGCAGTACTGGATCAACAGATTCACTCTTCTGAACAAGCTTTCGCCGACGCCATGGACGATGATTTCAACACTTCCGGCGGGCTGGCAGCACTCTTCGAATTGGTTCGGATAATCAACACCTCCCGAGACTCCGCTGCCACCAGCGCAGAGCTTGGCCCGGCCCAGGAAACACTGCGAACACTGGCAGGTGTCCTGGGCTTGCGCCTGGAAGAAAAGAAATCAAGAGGCGGCGAGGTGGACGATGCACGCATCAATGAACTGGTGGCTCGCCGCACCGAAGCCCGCCAGAAAAAAGATTGGGCCGCTTCCGATGACATTCGAAAAACTCTGGAAGAGTTGGGTGTAAAGCTCGAAGACAGCAAAGACGGCACCACCTGGCATTGGTAAATCCACACAGGCGGCCCCGTGCCTGCATCCGAAGGAGTGCCCGTCTTCTGCATGCCCGTCAAAACTTGAACGCAGCCTCCTGATAAATCACCTACATGTGGAGGTGGATGGGTTAATGACAGGTGTGCGTTGTTTTTTCAGGTTTGAAAGTCTCCAGCCAACTCCATGAAAATCGATCCTAGATCTGCACAGCAAGCGCTTCTGAATGCCCGTCAAGCTATGGGGCAGGGTGACCATCAGGCCGCCCGCCGTTGGGCCAGGACCGCGGCTTCCCTGCGCCCGGACCTGGAAGAACCCTGGCTTTTTCTGGCAGCAGTGGGTAGCCCACGAGCCAGCGTGGAATATCTCGAAAGGGCGCTCCGGATCAATCCTCACAGTGAACGCGCCCGCCGGGGGATGCAATGGGCAGTGGATCGTCTACAGAAAGAAACGGAACAACTTAAAAGCGCAAACATCCCGCCTGAAAGACTGGGTGTTGTCGGAATCTCTCAACCGATTTTACAGCCAGAACCGGCGCACCAGGAAATGGTCGAGGAGCAGCTCCCGGCAGTTGTCGAGCCGGTCGCTCCGCATGCCCGGCCTTTTTTAAGAGCAGTGCAGTATTTGGCTGGCAAGGCGTTAACGATCGCGGCCACCATTTTTATCGGGGTTTTTATCACTGTAATGCTTGCAAGTCAGCCATCCCGGCGCGGGCTTGGCCCGCCCGTTTCCCCATTCGAAACCAGCCTCGAAGCGCAGATATATCTCGTAGTACGCAACAGTTTTAATAATCAGATATTCCCCGGGGTTTCCGATCAAAATCTAGCAGATGCCCTGACGGAAAAACTGCGCTCGGAGGCAGGATTAAACCTTCCTTACCTGCCGCGTTACTTGCTCTGGACATTAAAAGCGCTCACGTTCGATTGGGGGCCGCTAGGTGAGAGGCAGTCAGCTTCGTGGTTCAGCCTTAACAGGACCACGGCCAATGCGCGCGATATCATTTTAAATTACCTTCCCAATACAATACTCCTGATGGCTGCAGCTTATCTGCTGGTATTTCTGATAGGTATGCCTCTTTCCCTGTATCTGTCGCGGAACTATGGGAAACGGGCGGATAGGATTTTGGCAATCCTTGCGCCAGTCTCTTCCGTACCAAGCTGGGTGTTCGGTATTCTGTTGATCACCATCTTTGCATTTCAGTTACACTGGCTCCCTTTCAGCGGCATGTATGATACCCCCAAGCCCGGGAACTCACTTGGGTATCTATTAAGCCTTTCCAAACACATGATCTTGCCGGTATCTGCCATCGTGCTCAGTCTGTTATTCCAGGTGATATATGCATGGCGGACCTTTTTCATCATCTACTCGGAAGAAGATTACGTGGAGCTGGCCCAGGCCAAGGGCTTGCCGTCCAGGATGCTGGAAAGGAAATACATCCTGAGACCTGCGCTGCCTTACGTCATTACGAGTTTTGCAACCACCCTGATCGGTTTTTGGCAGTTGAGCATGGCGCTGGAGGTGATCTTCCGCTGGCCGGGACTGGGCTGGTTGTACATCCAGGAAGCCCTGCCTAATTTCTGGGGAGAAAGTATGGAGCCGGGCGAGTTAATCATTGCGGTGGGAATCGTGGTCATCTTTGCCTACCTGCTCGGGTGTGTTGCATTCATCCTCGATCTGGTCTATGTGATTATTGACCCGCGCATTCGCCTTCTTCCGGCAAACAACGAACTGCAAGCCCGGGCGAGAATTAAAACGTGGAATGCAAAGTTGAATGGATCGATTTAAACCAAGAAGGGAGGAAAAAAGCATCTATGATAGGGCTGTCGTCCAGGTTCCGGCCAGGAGACGCAGAATTTCATGGGCTCAAGCGGCCGGTAACTTCAAAAGATCCATCCTCGATCTTCGGGAGAGGAGCAGGTTATTTTTCAGGGAACTCCGCAGCTACCCGTCTGCCATATTCGGATTGACGGTAATCGTCATATTACTCGCCGGATCGATTTACGCCGTCATCGCCCTCCCATACGCACAAGTGGGAAAGGATTACGAACAGAAGCGCTTGATAGGCCGCAGTTACATCCCGCAGACAGCCATGCCTGTATGGGTAAATTTATTCAGCAATCCCAAGTGGCTTTCAACACTGATCCTGGATCAGAATAGCCCTGAAGCCAATGTGGCCATCCGTACGATGGAAAATGGCTGGATCGAAAAAACGATTACATTCACATTTGATTATTCTTATAGGGAAACTCCGAGCGACGTCTTTCTGTATTTCGACCCCACATATACTGAAAAACTTCCGTTCGTTACGCTGGAATGGAAGTACCCAGACGGCAGGAGTCTCGAGCTCAAACGAACAAAAATAGAGCCAGCCTCGAGTTATGATTTTGAATCAAGCATTCCTATCACTCAACTTCTTAACCAACACCCGGAATGGAAAACTTGGTACAACTTTAATGTGCAATATACAAAACCAGCTTTCACCCTGCTATTTGCCAAACCAGGTTCCACCCAGCTTACTCCGCAGCGCGGGACGTACCAATTGACGGTGACGAGCCTGCTCTTTGAGCCGGAAAGTGACCTGCAGGTGCAATTGGTTCTATTAGGGCAGGTGTACGGACCGGTTGGGACAGATTACGCCCGCCGGGATCTGCTGGTGCCATTGTTTTGGGGAATGCCATTCGCGTTGTTCATTGGCTTGCTGGGGACGCTCATCACTACATTGGTAGCCATGTTATTGCCCGCCATCGGCGTATGGTATGGGGGTTGGATTGATGTTTTGATCCAAAGGCTTTCTGAAATCAACATGGTGTTGCCCGGCCTGGCGATCGCCGTTCTGGCCAATGTCCTTTTTAACTGGAATATATGGATCATATTGGGAATCGTGGTAGTCATCAACTCCTTTGGATCTCCACTAAAAATAATTCGTTCAGCGCTCCTGCAAGCGAAAGAAGCGCCATATATCGAAAGTGCACGTTCGTATGGGGCAGGCAACTTCAGGATCATTACTCATTATCTTTTACCGCGGATCATGCCAGTATTGATTCCTCAATTGGTCACACAGGTGCCAAGCTTCATCTTTTGGGAGGCTACCCTGGGTTTTTTCAATATCCAATCAACCTATCCAACCTGGGGACGCATCATCTATGACGGACTGTCACGCGGTGGGTTATATAGCTCGCCGTTTTGGGTGTTGGAACCAATTTTCCTGTTGCTGCTCACCGGGCTTGCATTTGCCATGCTCGGTTCCGCTCTCGAGCGTATTCTCAACCCGCGCATTATTAATAACCCTATCCTGTCTGAATCCGCGGATTTGTAGGAACAATCGATTGACCAACATCTTCCCGCATGAAGATTTCGACGACTGGGCCGATACCTATGATGCCTCCATCGCCATCGACGGATTTCCATTTTACGGCTATCAGGAGGCGTTGGAAAAGACGGTCGCGCTGGCAGACTCCCGCCCGGGAATGACCTTACTCGATCTTGGCACCGGTACGGGCAACTTGGCCCTGCACTTCGGCCGTCTTGGATGCGAATTATGGTGCACGGATTTCTCCGAGCCCATGCTGGCCAAAGCCCGTCTAAAACTTCCCCTGGCCCAATTCTGCCTGCAAGACCTCCGCAGTGCGTGGCCCGCCGATCTTCCCCTCCGCTTTGACCGGATAGTCTCGGCCTATGTCTTCCATCATTTCGAATTGGAAGAAAAGATCCGCATTGTAAGGGATCTGGTGCAGGAGCATCTCATTTCCGGTGGGCGGCTTGTCATCGCCGATGTCGCCTTCCCGAATCGGTCAGCGCAGGAAAGGTTGAAGAAGAAATTGGGAGGCGAATGGGAGGATGAATATTACTGGATCGCAGACGAATCAATTCCTATCTTGGAAAAAGCCGGCTTGAAGGTAAAATACGTACAGGTATCTTCTTTTGCCGGGGTTTTCTCTCTGCAATCTTGAACCCGCTTACTTCTTCCTGGATCGACAGAGGAAAGGATATCAACTGATCCGATGAGAGAATTCATCTACGGTCGTAACCCGGTCTATGAAACGCTGCGAGCCCAACGGCGGGAGACCTTCCGCCTGCAAATCGCCGAGGGCGTCCAGGACAAAGGCCGCCTGACAGAGATCCTGGCATTGGCTGCCAGGGACAAACTCCCGGTTGAGCGAGTGACACGGGCGCGGTTGGATAAATTGAGCCAGAGCCACCAGGGGGTGGCGCTGGAAGTCAGCGGCTACCCATACGTGGTGTTGGACGACATCCTCGAAAATGCCCGGGAACGCCGCGAGCCCCTCTTCGTGCTCATCCTGGATACCCTCCAAAACCCGCAAAACCTGGGGACATTACTTCGCACGGCGGAAGCGGTGGGCATACACGGCGTGCTCATTCCCACGCACCGGGCCGCCGAAATTACGCCTGCCGTTGTTTCAGCATCGGCTGGAGCCAGCGAGCAGTTGCTGGTGGCGCAGACCAACCTGGCCCAGGCGATCACCGAGTTGAAGAAAAGTGATGCCTGGATAGTCGGGCTGGACGAAAGCCCGGAATCTCGGACGCCGTCGGAGGTTCGCCTGGATGGCGCACTGGCGGTAGTTGTGGGCAGCGAAGGGGAAGGCCTCCGCCCGCTGGTTCGCCAGTCCTGTGATTTCCTGCTGCGCCTGCCGATGCAAGGACAGGTCGAGTCGCTCAATGCAGCCGTGGCGGGTTCAGTGGTGCTTTATCTGGCATACCTGACCAGGCACAAATGATAAAATCGGTCGAGGGCTGACCAGTGAGGCGCCCTGACGATATTTCCGGAGGAAAACATGCCAACTGCATCATTCCATTTTCCGCGCGGTTTCCTGTGGGGGACGGCTACCGCCGCACATCAGGTGGAAGGCAACAACACCAACAATAATTGGTGGAAATGGGAACAGGAGGGACATACCCTCGACAAATCCGGCCTGGCCTGTGACTGGTGGGGCGGACGCTGGAAAGAGGATTTCGATCGGGCGGCCGAGGCGGGGCAGAACGCCCACAGGCTGTCGGTCGAGTGGAGCCGCATTCAGCCATCCCCTGACCGCTGGGATGAGGAGGCGCTTGAACGCTACCGTGCCATGCTGCGCGGCCTGCGGGACCGCCATATGACTGCCATGGTGACACTGCATCACTTTACCGACCCGTTGTGGATCTCTGAAATGGGTGGGTGGGAGAATCGGGACGTTGTGCCTTTATTCGAGAAGTTCGTCCATAAAACGGTGGAGGCACTGAAAGAGTATTGCACGCTTTGGTGCACCATTAACGAGCCGAACGTCTATGCCCTTGAAGGTTACGTGGAGAAAAAATTTCCACCTGGGAAAAGCAAGCTTGAGGCTGGCCATGCGGGTTCAGGCCAACCTTCTGCGGGCCCACGCAGCCGCTTACCGGACCATCCATGCCATCCAGCCAGAAACGCGGGTCGGTTTTGCCCACCACCACCGGCCCATGGTGCCGCGTTACTCGTGGTTCCCGCTGGATGTGCTGGAACGCAACATCCACTTCAACGCCATCAACATGGCCTTTCCCAGTGGCATTCTCACCGGTGTGATGCGTACACCTTTAGGCATTGCCAGGATCCCCGAAGCCAAAGGCACGCAGGATTTCTTCGGCCTGAACTATTATTCGCAGGATACTGTCGCCTTCGACCTGCTCAAGCCTGGTGAACTCTTTGGGCGCAGGTATTACCCCCAGGGCAGCGATATCGCTGAGGGCGGCATGAATGTCAATATCCCGGAGGGGCTTACCCGCGCCCTCAAGTGGGCCCTGCGGTTTAAAGTCCCCATTATGATCACAGAGAATGGCATCGAGGATGCCAAAGACAACCTGCGCCCGCGCTATATGGCCGGACACATCCACCAGCTATGGCGGGCCGTTAACTTCAATAACCCGGTCAAAGGTTATTTCTGGTGGTCCCTGGTGGATAACTTCGAATGGGAACGCGGCTGGACTCAGCGCTTCGGGCTGTGGGAACTTGATGTTGAAACCCAGGGCCGCCGCAAGCGCCCTTCTGCGGATCTATATGCCGAGATCTGCAAAGAGAACGGGTTAAGCACTGAAATGGTCAAGAAATACTGCCCGGAAATATTCGAAAAGATGTTTCCGGGATAGACGCTGGATCAAGCCCTGCTGCCCATTTCCTTCTACTGAATTTAAGCCTACAACATGAATGAATCACCGAATCCTATCCTGGAAACCATATTCCATCGCCGCTCCATCCGCAAATACACCGACCAACCGGTCGAGGCTGAAAAGCTTGACCTGCTCTTAAAAGCCGCCATGGCCGCGCCCTCGGCCATGAACTGCAAGCCGTGGGAATTTATCCTGGTCACCGAGGCAGAGAAACTGGCCCAGTTCCGCAAGCGACTGCTTTTCGGTGATCGGAATGCTCCGGCGGCGATTGTGGTTTGCGGCAATCCGGGCCTTTCCACCAACCCGGCCGCCAGGCTGTTCTGGGTGCAGGATTGCTCTGCCGCTACCGAAAACATTCTCATCGCTGCCGTGGGCTTGGGACTGGGGACGGTCTGGATCGGTGTACATCCGGTGAAGAATTTTGTCAAAACGGTGCGGGAGGTCGTTTCCATACCCAGAACCATCACGCCGTTATGCATCGTCTATGTCGGCTATCCCGCCGATGAAAAGCCTTCCCGTACTCAATACGATGCAGAGAGAGTTCATTGGCAGGAATACAAGAAACACTGATGTGAGGGTAACGAAATTTCTACCTTATCCATGGATCTGCCGGCAGACTTTGTCAAAAACATACGCAACGCTTTTCCATCGGAAGCCGAAAACTGGTTGGCCAGCTTACCTGACCTTCTTGCCGAGGCGTCCCGGCGCTGGGACCTGACCATCGGCGAGCCTTTCCTTCTATCCTATAACTATGTCTGCGGGGCTACAAGGGCGGATGGGACCCCTGCCGTGCTGAAGATAGGCGTCCCCAATCGTGAACTGACCAGCGAGATCAACACACTGCGAGAATACAACGGGGCAGGCGCCTGCCGAATATACGAAGGTGATCCTGAAAGAGGCATGCTCCTGCTGGAGCGTTTATTTCCCGGCACCATGCTCGTCGATCTCGAAGATGACGACCAGGCTACCGCCATCGCGGCCGAGGTAATGAAGCAGACTCACCGTCCAGTGCCTCAAGGGGAGGGATTCCTTTCCTTGTGCGGTTGGTTCGACGAATTGAAGAAATTGCGCCCGCATTTTAATGGCGGGACCGGTCCATTCCCTGAGAAAAGCTTCGCAATGGCCGAGGGTCTGATTCATGATCTTTTCGCTGAGAATCGCCCCGATGTGTTGCTTCACGGGGATTTCCACCATTACAACATTCTCCTCTCGGCGCGAGGCTGGCTGGTGATCGACCCCAAGGGCGTGGCCGGACCGGCGGAATACGAGGCCGGGCCGTTGCTCACCAACCCCTACACCTTCATGCCGGAAGAGAAAGAGGCCATCCGTCGGACCCAGCGCCGCATCGCCATCCTGGCCGAAAGGGTGGGTTTCGAGCCTCAGCGCCTTAAGGCCTGGGCTATCTGTCACAGCGTGCTTTCTTCATTTTGGGATATGCAGCCAGACGGGTCGGGCGGCGAAATGGCCCGGGCCTGGACGGAGATTTTCATCAAGACTGAAGTATAAAAAGAGGTGGGGGCAGGGGGAAAATCCCAAACATAGGGTGGGGTTGAAGACGTGCACTTTAGAAAAGCCATGTCGTAGGGGAAGCGTAGATTGACAAAGGGTAAACGCTGCAGTATTATGTCTGTAACAGATATATCCATTACGGATATATAGAAGGAAAACCACATGAAGAAAAACCCTTCCGATTCTTCCATCCCTTTGACCCCGGCTGTCTTTCATATCCTCCTCGCTCTGGCAGACGGGGAAAAACATGGCTATGCCATTATGAAGGAGGTCGAGGTCCAAACAGAGGGCCGAATAAAAATGGGACCGGGTACTTTATATGGGTCCATTAAACGCATGTTATCTGCCGGTCTAATCCAGGAAGTGGGCCAACGTCCTGACCCTGAACTGGATGATGAACGTCGCCGTTACTATCGTCTGACAGGCGTTGGCGAAAAATTGGTCAGCACGGAGAGCCGGCGTCTGGAAAAAGCCGTCCTGGTTGCCAGGCAGAAACATGTGCTGCCTGTCTCGCTAACGGAGGTGGGTTCATGAACATGGACGCACAGGTCGAGAACTCCCGGCGGGTGTATGGGCGGCTGTTGAACTTATATCCCAAAGAACATCGAGATGAATATGGGCAGGAAATGGCCCGTTTGTTTTCCGATCAATGTAACTCGGCTATCCAGGAACATGGCTCGAGGGGTCTGATGGCTCTGTGGCTTCGGACGCTTTGGGACTTGGGCAAGTCCACCCTGGTAGAACATTTTTCATCTTCCTCTTCAACAGCCGGATTATTACAGGCCACGCCGGGCAAACCTTTGCCCTGGAAAGGCGTCTTCCTGGTACTGGTCCCCGGCCTGATATTTTTTATCTGCCAGGTGGGCACCCTAAATGGGGAAGACTGGTTTTTTACCATCGCGCCGTGGGTGGGATATGCCTTGATGATCCCCGTCCTGCTGACTTGGATCTTCGCCAGGAAGTTCCCAGTATGGGGTTTGGTACCGCTGGGGCTGGCCATATTCAACCTCAAGCCCACCATAGAATGGCAGGTCTATCACCTATCCCTTCTTTTCGTTGTGCCCTTGCGGAACTGGCTCCAGCCAGGTGCCAATAAGGTCGTAGGGGATGGCTACTTGGGAATTCCGCTCATATTCCTGGCCATCCTTTCCATCGTGATTTGGCTGCTCCACCGCCAGCAAAAATTTGATCGGAGAACCTGGTTATGGCTTGGGATATACACCCTGATCACACTACTTGCCATGACCAATAGTGTGATCTACCAATATCTCCTTCGCGGGGTTTTCTTTGATCTCAGGCAAGAGATCACATCGGCAGCTCTATATCAAGAGAATTCGGGCACGCCTTTCTTTTTGCTGCTGATCCTGCTGGGGGCTTTCCTGGCCCGCCGGCATGGGAAACTGGCGATCCTGTTGTTGGTGGGATACTGGTTGCCCACCATCGTTTATGGACAGTATGCAGTGTATACCGGGGGCAATACAGCTCAGATTCCTCCTGTGTGGATCAATGGCAGCGTATTGGCTTTTCGCCTTTGCCTGGCTTTGCTCATACCAGTCTGGCTGGTGCGTTCGACTACCCATCGGGGACAAATATGGGCAACGTTGGTGCCGGTAACCGTCGCCCTGTTTGCTCAAGCAGGATTGAGAATTGCAATAAACGCCACTTACTATCTTAGAATCGGCAGCCTCTTTTTTCATTCTTCTTATATCAAGTCCTCTCTTGAGCTTCTATTGGATACACTAGTCACGGCAGCAGGCTTCATCCTGGCTCTTATGCTATACGAGTCCATCCGACAGGTTACACCGGTTGTGAATTCTAATGAAAGACCGGCCGAGGCAATCGCAGAGACCTAGGAACAGGAACAAACAATAGATTATTAAAAAGTGTAGGGGCTGTTGCTGCCAGCCCCTACACAATTCAAAATGAGTTCCTATGTTTTTTCTACAAGTTGTTGGCGTTCCGGGCCCACCGAAACCAGGCGGATGGGCACTCCGGCCAGGTCCGAAATGGCTTTGAGATATTTCTTGGCCGCTGCAGGCAAATCACTCCATTTGCGCACCTTCGTGACATCTTCTGTCCAGCCGGGCAGCTCTTCATAAACCGGTTCGTACGGGCTCAGGTCCGCCGGGCCAAAGGGCAGGTCGGTCAGCGTTTTTCCGTCCCGGCGATAGGCAGTGCAGAGTTTTAAACGTTCCAATCCACTCAAAACATCCAGCTTGGTAACGGCCAATTCGCTGATGCCGTTGATGCGTACCGAATAAAGCAGCAAGACTCCATCCAGCCAGCCGACGCGGCGCGGGCGGCCGGTGGTCGTCCCAAACTCGTCCCAGGGGTTGGAACCGGTGCCGCGCAGACGCACGGCCTGCTCGCCGGACAATTCGGTGGGGAATGGGCCTGAGCCGACCCGCGTCTGGAAGGCTTTCACCACACCGATCACGCCGGCATGAGCCGCGGCATCCAGGCCCAGCCCAAGGCCGGGGAGGGCGCCGGGAGCAGTGGTGGAGGAGGATGTCACAAAGGGGTAGGTGCCAAAATCCACATCGAGAAGCGTCCCTTGCGCCCCTTCCACCAGGATTGTCTGGCCAGCTTTCATGGCGGCATTGAGTTCAATGGAAACATCCGCGACGTAGGGTTTGAGGCGTTCGGCAAACTCGCGGTATTCGGCGGCGATGGGTGCCGGGTCCAACTCGGGCGCACCCAGCATTTTCAAGGTCCGGTTGGTTTCGGCAACGTGATCGCCGATGCGCTCGCTGAAATCAGGTGCGAACATATCCGCCACCCGCAATCCCTGGCGGGTGGCCTTGTCGGTATAGGCCGGGCCAATGCCGCGTCCGGTGGTCCCAATATTGCCTTTCCCACGGGCCGTTTCGAGGGCCTTATCCAGTGCCTGGTGGGCGGGGGTGATGAGATGGGCGGCATAAGAAACGCGCAGGCGCGCCGGCGTCAGAGGGATATCCATCTTGCGCAAGGTTTCCATCTCATTAAAAAGGGTGCGGGGATTGATGACCATACCGTTACCCAGCACACCGATCACCTGCGGATGGATGATCCCCGAGGGGATAAGATGAAGTTTAAAAATGCGCTCCCCCACTGTCACCGTATGGCCGGCATTGTCGCCGCCGTTGTAGCGGGCGCTATAGTCTGCTGAGGCAGCAAACCAATCGACGATACGGCCTTTCCCTTCATCCCCCCATTGTGCTCCAACAATGACTTGTAATGGCATAGGACTCTCCTCCAAGACAGCAGTCGGATTATATCAGAGCGAGAGGAACGTGGTGGATTCGCAATTGAGGATTGAGGTCGAAACGCAAAGGGAGTGGTTCCTCAGCTTCAATGGAGGAAGAACTCCTTTGGCGCGGCTTCTGAAGAACCTGAGGAATCAGAGGCACCAAAGGCGCCCGAGGCGAAGGGCAGCGAGTCTCGGGCAGGTTCTGCCGGCAGGCAGGCCAGGGGAACGGCAGTACCAAGGATGATATAATCTTTAAGGTGATTTTATGAAGACCAAATTTATTTTCGCAATCGTTTTGATATCTGTGGGGGCGCTGCTTTTCCTTTCACGGACAAGCGCCTCAGCTTCGCCGTCCCAACAGGTAGCATACCCCTCCCCCACCCCCGGTCCGGATGGCAAGATCATCTACACGGTGAAGGCTTGGCGACACCTGCGAACGATTATCCATCTTATATGGCATTTCAGTGGAATATATCCGTACATCCAACCTGCTGGATGAAAACTGCTCCCTGCGGGAAGGACAACCCCTCTTACTGGGCATAGCGGCCGTCCCAACCGCCACCTCACCGGCTGAACCTGGAGCGGCCACGCCAACTCAGACCGTTACACCCACACCGGAACCCGGCACCAGCGGGACCGCTCAAATTTGCGTTCTGGTTTATGACGATGTCAACGGCGACGGCCTGCGGCAGGAGACCGAAGGTGCCATTGCCGGCGCAGCCCTCAGCCTGACCAACCCGGAAGGGACCATATCGCAAACCAAGATAACTGTCATCAATCCGGATCCGACCGCATATCAGGGCATGTGTTTTACGGATATTCCGCCGGGAAAATACAGCGTTAGTGCAGCGGTCCCGGACGGATATAACCCCACAGTTGACTTGAACTCCAGCTTCGACGTTATTGCCGGCGATGTGGATTCCGTCAACTTTGGGGCGCAGGTGAAAGTCGCGCCGACGATCGCGAGTCCGACGAAAGGGCCTTCGCCTCTGATGGGGATCATCGGCGCGGCCCTTCTGCTGGGTGGAGTCGGGTTGGGGGTGTATGCGTGGAGAATTATGAGGAAAAATTAATCAGTAACCAACAAAAAAACGGGCCGTAGACACGGCCCTTTTTTATCCCAGGATAAAGCGGGTCAGTTTCCCGGATATTAGATGCAAATGGAGGTGGTAGACTGTTTGCCCGCTCTGCGGGCCGGTATTGAGGATAAGGCGGTAACCCTTTTCAGCAATCCCCTCCTGCTGCGCCATTGCTTTCGCCACCAGGACCATGTGCCCAACCAATTGTTCATCCCCCGCCTCCAATTCATTAACGGAGGCGATGTGCCGGTTGGGGATTACCAGGATATGAATGGGAGATATGGGATGGATATCACGGAAGGCCATTACCAGGTCATCGCGGTGGATGATCTTGGCAGGGGAAAGACCCGAGACTATATCGCAAAAGACACAGTTCATGGTTTTTAGTTTACTCTATTGGCCCGTATTGGGGGGCACAGACGATATCGTAATATTCCAATTCTGTTGACTTATTCTTTTCAGCATAGGCGGCAGATTCCTGCCCGATCTGTATCACCTGGTCCAGGTGAAGGATGGCATCCGTATCCCAATAACGCGGCAAGACCAATAATGGGTCTTTGACAGGGCCTTCCGGAAGCCAGGTCGGACGCAGGGGGTCTTTCGCCTCTGAGAGTGGCACCCAATTGAACAAGACCGGTCCACGGGGATTGGTGGTAAAGCCCAGGCGATAACCCAATTGACGGGCCAATTCGACCGCATGAGGAGTGAATCCGCCGCCCGGCCAGATGATGGCGAGCGGTTTTTTATTGAAGTGCTTCTGGAAAGCCTCGATCGGTTTCTGCAATTCCTGCTGAATGTACGTCTCAGTGGAAGCCGGTTCGATGGCGAAATGTTGGAAGCCATGCGCCTGATGATCCACCCAGCCTTCATTTTCCAGATTTACCTGTTGCTGCCAGAGATCGGTGGTGCTCAAGTCGGTGCTGATCCAGGCGTTGACTACCGGCCAGCCCCACTCTTCCCAATATTGGCGGAACCAGGCATCATAATAGATGGCCGTCCTACGATCATCTACAACCAACAAAACGAGCGCGTGGCGGGATTTTTGCGTTCGTTTCCATGAAATCCAGCAATTGAGTTGTGGTAATAGCCTGAAAACCCTTCTCGTGGAGTGCATTCATCAACAGGCGAAAATTATATTCGGATATCTGGTCGGGACTGGAAACAGTCTTGTTCGTGATGGAATGGAACATGATGGTGAGTACAATTGTCCCAGGTTCACTATTCGTGGGAGACCAGCGGTCGTGCAGATATTGGCAGGTGTCGGGGAGATAAGTATGAGGTGTATCAAGGGGGTTGAGCAGGGTAGTCTGAAACAAATCCGGAAGTACCGGCGGAGTGCGAATGGTTGTAGGCGTCTGCGTCGGTGTCAGCGTAGGATTAATGGAAGGCATGGCTGTTGGACTGAGAACGGGTGTAGAGGTTGCAAGGGGCCGCCGCGGAGAACATGCTGCCAGCAAGATCAGAAAAAAAAGGCAGGAGGAAAGCAGAGACTTAAGGTGGATTTTATTCATAGGTGGAAAGAGGGGTGGTTTACCCAATGATAACAGAAAAGGCAGACCGTCGGCCTGCCTTTTCATTTTGGAGACCCGTTCCCTGGAGGAAATGGGTCTTAATATCTTCACTCGTTATTCTCACCACGGATAAAGGCTTCGGTCTTTTCTAGGCAGATATTATCCTTGAACTGTTTGGGCGGGGTTTTGAAGAAATAGGATGAAGGTCCAATGATTGGTCCGGAAAGGCCGCGGTCAAGGGCAAGCTTGGCGCAGCGGATGGCATCAATCACTACGCCGGCAGAATTGGGGCTGTCCCACACCTCCAATTTGACTTCCACATTGAGCGGCACATCGCCGAAAGTGGTCCCTTCCATGCGGATGTAGCACCACTTGCGGTCCGTCAGCCAGGGCACATGGTCCGAAGGACCGACGTGGATATTATCAGGATCCAGCTTGTAAGGGATCATGCTCGTAACTGCCCCTGTCTTTGAAATCTTCTTGGATTCGAGGCGCTCGCGTTCCAACATATTGAGGAAGTCGGTATTGCCGCCAAAGTTGAGCTGGTAAGTACGATCAATACGCACGCCGCGATCCACAAATAGGCTGGTGAGAACGCGGTGCAATATGGTCGCACCAACCTGGGATTTAATATCGTCGCCCAGGATGGGCAATCCGGCGTCTTTAAATCGTTTGCTCCAGTATTCGGAGGAAGAAATGAAGACGGGGATACAGTTGACAAAGGCGCAGCCAGCTTCAATGATCTGTTCCACATACCATTTTGTCGCCATCTCCGAGCCGACCGGTAGATACGATACCACCACATCAGTCTTTGTATCTTTGAGCAGCTTGACGATATCTGCGGTTGGACCCGGGGCTTTGACAATCACCTGCGAAAGATATTTCCCCAGTCCATCGTGAGTCATCCCCCTTACCACCGGCACATTTAGTTTTGGCACGGTGCAGAATTTGTAGGTGTTATTTGGTTCAGCGTAAATGGCTTTGGACAAGTCCTTGCCCACCTTGGTAACGTTAATATCGATCCCCAGCGTAAACTCTATATCACGAATGTGATAGCCTCCCAGATTAACATGCATAATGCCGGGGATTTGAGCATCATCGGCTGCGTTTTTATAATACTCAATTCCCTGAACCAGTGACGAGGCGCAGTTCCCCACGCCAATGATCGCTACACGAACTTTCTTGTCGCTCATATTTTTCTCCTCTATTTCTTCTTCATTGTGTTCAATTTTACACAAAAATACCCTTTATTTTTCCGAAAATTATCATGACTCTGATTGTATTGCGCCTGTAATGAGTTCATGAGAATGCTTGCAGTATAATCGAATCGGCCATGAACCGAGAAACATCTTCCTCTTCAACAGAACCCACCCAACGTCTGGAACGTCTCGTTGAAATCAGCCGAAGCCTGTGCACGTCTCTTGATCTCGAACCGTTCCTGCACTCGCTCATCGCCGCAGCATGTGAATTGACCGGTTGCGAGGCTGCCTCCATTCTGGAACTTGATGAAAACGAAGAACAATTACGCTTCTTGGTAGTGCCCTGGTTCCACCGGGAGGTATTAAAGTCAGTTAAGGTTCCATTACAAAACAGCGCCGCCGGGTGGGTGTTCGAGACTGGACAACCTTGTATCGTCCCGAATGCTGTCAATGAACCCCGCCACTTTAAAGGCACAGACGAAGCTTCCGGTTTTGTCACCCGATCCCTTATGGCAGTCCCCGTAACTTATCAAAGTCAAAAATTAGGCGTGTTGGAGGTCATGAATAAGACAGGCGATGCCGATTATACCGAAGAAGACCGCACAATTCTAGAAACTTTGGCCTCTCAGGCAGCCATTGCCATCCAGAATGCTCATCTGATGGACAAGGTGCAAAAAACAGAAGACGGGATGACCGAGCTGGACCGGATGAAAAGTGATTTCATCGGAATTGCATCGCACGAATTGCGTACCCCGCTGGGGCTCATTCTCGGACATGCTACCTTCCTGCGAGAAGCCGTCGCTCCCGAACATCAGGCCCAGTTGGATATTATTATCCGCAATTCCATCCGGCTTAAAGAAATCATCGATAATCTTTCAAAAATGGATAATGCCCAACGTGGCATGTCCAATATCCACTCCCGTTCCATATCCATAAAACATATCATTGAGGAAGTGATGGTTTCATTCCGTCCGGAGGCGGAGAAAAGACATATTTCATTGCGATCCGATACCGGACAGGGTGAATTGATCATGCAAGGGGATGCATCCAAGATATCCATAGCCCTTAGCAACATGGTCCAAAATGCCCTCATTTTCTCAAACCCTGATGGACATATTTTAGTAGCCACTGAAGAAATCCCGGGCTATATAAAAGTCTCGGTCATTGATGATGGGATTGGCATTCCTACAAAAGACTTGCCGCATGTTTTTGAACGTTTTTATCAGGTAGAATCGCACCTGACCCGTAAACATGGCGGGATGGGACTGGGTCTGTCTGTAGCCAAAGTCATGATTGAAATGCATGGTGGGCGGATATGGGCCGAAAGCATCGAAAGCAAGGGGAGTAATTTTACTTTTATCCTGCCCGCTGCCTCCGGCCAGGCCGATAAAGCTGGCCGCAGTGAAGCCTCCTGAAGCACATGGAACCTGCATATGTAATCGCCGGACGTTTGCGGCGTGACTATCTGCTACCGCCTGCGGGCAATCCGTTGATCGATGTCGCCGGGGGCAATTTACTCTATGCGGCAGCCGGTGTGGGGATTTGGGATAGCCGTATTGGCTTGCTGGCACGTGTGGGGGAGGATTATCCGCAGGAATGGCTGCGGTCCTTTGTTAAGCGTGGTTGGGATACACGCGGTGTCTACACTCTGCCGGGAGCCTTGGACTTGCGTTATTTCAAGGCCTGGCTCGATCTCCAAAATACCCAAAATGTCAATCCAGTCGCACACTTTGCCCGCATGGGCTTGCTTTTTCCCAAATCCTTGCTTGGCTACCAACCGCCCAATGAGACAGACGATGACCGCAAGACCACCGGACCGGCTTCCCCCCGTCCGAGTGACATCCCACAGGATTACCTGAATGCTCATACTGTCCATCTGTGTGGGCTGGATTACGCCACAACCTGCCGTTTGCTTTCTGCCTTCAGACAGGCAAATGTAAACACTCTAACTCTGGACCCGGCCTCTGGTTACATGAACGGTACTGCATTCGATGATGTTTGCATCCTTTTGCAGGGTCTAACAGCCCTATTAGTATCCGAGGAGAAAATGCGCGCCCTCTTCTGGGGCCGCACCGATGACCTGTGGCAAATGTCCGAAGCCATAGGCAAGTTCGGCTGTGAATTCGTTGTGATCAAACGGGCCGCGCGCGGCCAATTGCTTTATGATTCCGTCACCAAAAAACGCTGGGAAATACCTGCCTACCCGGCGAGACTATCTGACCTGACCGGCGCGGGTGATTCCTTCTGCGGCGGTTTTATCGCAGGTTACCATAAAACATACGATCCATTGAGGGCGGTTCTACATGGAAGCGTATCCGCTTCCCTCACCATTGAAGGGAGTGGCGCTTTCCATGCCCTGGAAGCTCTACCCGGTCTGGCCCAGGCGCGGCTCGATTCACTCAAAGGGATTGTACGGGAGGTATAAACTCTGACTATAATCAAGTACATACGCCCTTTATTTTTTTATTACCATGGATAATTTGATCCCTCGCATTCTCGACCAGACAATCGCCATCCAGCAAATCCCTGCCCCCACTTTCCACGAAAAAGAGAGGGCTGAATATGTGCGCGCCTGCTTTGTCGAGACGGGCCTGGAAGACGTACAAATTGATGCAGTCGGGAATGTTTTAGCCCGTCTGCCGGCCCAACCCTCATCTCAGACTGCAGGTCATCCGCCGCTGATCCTTTCAGCCCACCTGGATACAGTCTTTCCCCTCAGTGTGGATCTACACTGCGAACGAGAGCCCGAGCGCATCCTGGCTCCAGGCATCGGCGATAATTCTTTGGGGGTGGCCGGGTTATTAGGATTGGCATGGGCATTGAAAGATCAAGGCCTCCATCTACCCGGTGATCTTTGGCTGGTAGCGAATATTTGCGAAGAAGGGTTGGGGAATCTGCGCGGCATCCAGGCAGTAGTAGACCGGTTTGGGTCAGGAGTGCTGGCATATATCATTATCGAAGGCCTGGCTCTAGGACAGGTGTATCACCGCGGCCTGGGTGTGGAGCGTTACCGCATCACCGTGCGCACTTCCGGAGGACACTCCTGGATCGATTATGGCAAACCCTCGGCCATCCACGAACTGACCGCACTATCCACGCAACTGGCTGCCCTGGAATTACCCCGCAACCCGCGCACCACATTGAATATTGGCATCATCTCCGGCGGGTCATCCGTTAACACCATTGCTGCCGAGGCCATGCTGGAATTGGATTTGCGCTCGGAAAGCGCTGAAACGCTCAAAAGCCTGGCAGGACAAGTGGAACAAATCATCAGGGGTGTGGAAAAACCAAATATATCCGTCCAAAAGGAAGTCATCGGTCAGCGGCCTACCGGCGAAATTTCCGTGGATCATCCACTGGTGCAGCTCGCCCAGGGCTGCCTGCTCGAAGTGGGCATCGAGCCGCGTTTGAACATCGGTTCCACAGATGGAAACCTGCCGCTCAGCCTTGGCTATCCGGCAGTGACGATCGGCCTGACCACCGGAGGCAGGGCACATACTGTGCACGAATACATGAACCTTCCCCTGCTTGAAAAGGGGATGAAGCAACTGATCAGGTTGGTCAGTAAAGCTTGGGATGCGATCGAGAAATAAAATCTGCTCTCAAAACGATCTGAGAGCAGATTTTATTTTTTTTACAGTAGAACTGGTCGAGTTACATATGCCTGATCATCGCATCGCCAAAGGCTGAACAACTGACCTCTGTTGCACCTTCCATCATGCGGGCCAGGTCATAGGTGACCGTCTTGGAGTTGATGGCGCCTTCCATCCCTTTAATAACGAGGTCGGCGGCTTCCGTCCAGCCCATGTAACGCAGCATCATCTCACCAGAAAGGATAACCGAACCGGGATTGACCTTGTCCAGATCCGCGTATTTTGGGGCAGTACCATGGGTGGCTTCGAAAATGGCGTGGCCGGTCTCGTAGTTGATGTTTGCCCCGGGAGCGATACCCATCCCGCCCACCTGGGCGGCCAGCGCATCTGAGAGGTAATCACCATTCAGGTTGGGGGCCGCCAGCACGTCGAACTCTCGCGCCCGGGTGATCGTCTGCTGGAAGACAATATCAGCGATGGTATCCCTGATTAACAACTTGGATTTCCATTTCCCATCGCCATGGGTGGGCCATAGTTCCAGGGCTGTTTCAACCTCTTTAAGAATATCCTTCTTCTGGGCATCCGACATCATCTCAAAGCCGGGGTCGATCAACCGGGCATTGCCTTCAACGGTCAGGTTCGGGTCATGTTCTTTGTTGCCCAGGATCCAGGTCTCCCGCTCGCTGACGATTTCGTTGCGGAATTCCTTTTTCGCCACGGCGTAACCCCAGTCCCGGAAGGCCCCCTCGGTAAACTTCATGATATTGCCCTTGTGGACCAGCGTCAGGACCTTACGGCCATTCGCCAGCGACCAGGTAATGGCTGCACGCACGAGCCGTGTAGTCCCTTGCTCGGAAATGGGCTTGACACCGAAACCGGCTGTCGCAGGGAATCTGATCTTGGCATATTCCTTTGGAAATGCCTCTTTAAATAATTCAACGAATTTATTATTGTCTTCCGTCCCATACTGGAATTCGATGCCGGTATAAATATCTTCGGTATTCTCACGAAAGATGATCATATTCACATATTCCGGGTGTTTTACCGGGGAGGGTACGCCATTGAAATATCGGACTGGGCGCTGGCAGACGTAAAGGTCAAGGGCTTTACGCAAAGCTACGTTCAGAGAACGGATGCCCCCTCCGATGGGCGTGGTCAGCGGGCCTTTGATGCCCACCAGGAATTCGGAAAATGCCTGCACAGTTTCATCGGGAAGCCATGTCTGGAATTGCCGGAAGGCTTTCTCACCCGCATACACTTCCATCCAATAGATTTTTCGCTTGCCCCCATAGGCCTTCATGACAGCTGCGTCGAAAACGCGCACCGAAGCCCGCCAGATATCCCGTCCAGTGCCATCACCCTCTACGAAGGGGATGATCGGATTATCCGGCACCTGGAGTTCGCCAGTGGCCTTCTGATCGCCTTTCTTAATAGTGATTTTTTCTCCACCCGGGGGAATCTTAACCTGCAAATATGCCATGCCTGCTCTCCTTTGGATAAATTTGGCTTGCCGGGAAAGGATCCGGCGAGAGGAGCGGAGTCAACCGATTACTCCCCTCCACCAATCTATGATTTCAATATTGCCAGGATTATAACAAACAGGAATTCAGATTTAGAAGTGAGATGTGCAGGGACTATTTTCGTAAAACAAAAACCGGGCCCTGATGGGACCCGGCGTCGGTAACTCTGTGTGGGTTATTCAAGAATGGGCACTACGTTGGAAGCTTGCAATCCTTTAGGACCCTGCTCAACAGAAAACTCCACCTTTTGGTTCTCTTCAAGGCGCTTATAACCTTCCATTTGGATGGATGAGAAATGGACAAACACATCCTGTCCATCATCACGTCCGATGAAGCCAAACCCCTTGGTCGCATTGAACCATTTGACGGTGCCGACGAAACGTTCTTCTGACATTTTCTTTCTCCTGCAAAATAGTGTTCACGTTTTCCCCGATAATGGCGGAGTCAATCGTGCGGGCGCAAGATTATCATGGTTAGGAATGGATGTCAAGGAAGAATGGCAGAAGAATGGCAGATGGGATGGCGCCCCAAACCGGCATTAGGTCATGGATAAAGAGTGAATAACGGTTGGATTCCCACTTAATCAATGGCAAAGATAGATTGTTCCATCGGAATATTTCCCGTATGCGGGCAATCCTTCAAAGAGCTTGGGGTATTGCCCCAGCTCTGATTCGCCGACTTGATTCCTGAATTGGGTGGGGAAATCATTGTAAATGACCAGAGCAGCTCCCTGTTCGCAGAATAGCGCCTGCAGGCTGTCGGTTTGATTTGTCCCATAGGCAGTCGCCTGAACCGGCGGTTCCGATGGAAAAGTGGTCCAAAAGCCGTAAATGGGACGGCCCGTCCAAAGCATGGTTAATTCCCAATCATTTGAGATTACCGGCTGGCCATCCGGCAGTTCACGAACAGCTTGAATGATTGAAGAATTATCCCAGCGATAAACGGTCAGTCCATCTCCCTGGTGATAGAACACAGCTTTGTCGCGCGTTTGGGGGAAGTACCAGGCCACGCACAAGGCCGCAATCGCCCAGGGGACGAACTGAAGAATACGTTTCCAGCCTTTGAACCAGGCAGCTTGCCATACAGCAAACGCGCCATAGATCATCATGACGCTGCTGACGTAAAGAGGCAGGAGCATTCGATTATCTATGTCAATTACCGGATAAGTGAACAAGTACGTCAAGATCAACAGAGTCACAAAGATAACAGCCGACAAGCCAAAGAAAGTAAAGATCTGTATGCCCGATGGATGATTCGCCTTCCACGGCGTTCTTTTTATTTCGGCGTTCTGCCAGGAACGATAACGCCAGTAGCACGATCGCAATTACACCCATCAATATGAAACGCAGCCGATAACCCAAAAGGGTTTCATGAGATTGGAACGGGACCCATTTCCAAACAGTGTCCATAAAAATTCCACGGAATGCCTGAAAGTTGGCCGAAAGCCCCTCCAGTTGGGCTCCTGGGATCCGCCCGCCCACGCTATGGGAAGATGAAAAATACACCCACACCAGCCAGATTAATACAGGAAAACCGGCTATCAATGTAAACAGTACAGCTTTTTTGAGGCGCAACCATGTCTTTCCCGAGACGAATAACAGGACCGTCAATCCTGCCGCGGCCACCATTGCAATTCCAGCATAACGTGTTCCGGGGATCATCCCAACCACCAAAGCGCTTATGATCAACAAAGACAATTTTTCCCTTTGCAAATAAGCCAACAGGCATAGCCCACCTGCAAGAATCGTTAGGACGAATAGGGGCTCTGAATAGGATGACGCAAACATGATCAGCATATTTGGGAATGCGCACATTAGAGCGCTGGCAATAATTCCCAATGCTGGAACCCGGCTGTAACGATAGAATATCCATCCGGCGATGAAGATGGATGCGCTGAAAGCACAGACATTCAGCCAGCGACTTGCTGCCACCAGGTTGGCGCCAAACAAGCCAAACAAACTGAGGACCAGGGAATAGAGAGGCGGATGAATAAAATCAGGTGTAAGTTTTCCATTTCCCTCGTAGTAAGTCAATCCTTGACCCCTGTCCAGGCTGCGTGCGACGGATATATATTGCACCGGATCTGTGTACCCCCAGGGACCGTTGGCCGAGGCATAGATGGCGATCACACCACCGACAATGCTCAAAAGAATAATGATTGACAGGATCAAATACCTGGTTGAAAACTTCGCCATTGATGACCTCGATTTGATTTCAGAAACGTTGGAAATTTCCATATTGGAATAGAGAATCAGAAATGCTTCTCTATCTCTAATTTTATCCCACATTGGTTCCGGCTAAATCCGGTTCAGTTATTTATGCTGTATTGTCAGGGCAGGCACATCGCTGCCCGCCTTATTTTCGACTTGCAGGTACATCATTCGCACAGTCTCTTCCATTAGGTCTTTCAAGCGGTGGCGTTCCAATCCGACCGGATTGAGAGGGTCGAACGCTACAGCCTTCCCGACCATGACAACTCCTTTTGGATGGACCGCCACAGGATAAAATGCCAGCCTCCGGCTGGTCTCGGCATAATACATTTCACCCAGTCGGGCAAAGCTGCGCTGGAAGGGTGCCATCTTTGTCTCCGAGTCTTTTGGCAGGATATTATCCTCCGGGAACACCAGCAAGAACTTATCTTGCCGTAGAATAACCATGCTTAGACGCAGGGTGTCGACCATATGTTCGTACTCGCCTTTATATACCGGAATGCAGCCAATGGACCGTAGCAATGGCGCGGAGAGTTTTGATAATCCCTTTGCCACCCATTCACTGACAGGCGGCTGGAGGTGCAGAGTCCTCTCAACGAAATCCCATTTCAAATAGGCGGCGGCTTTTTCATCGTCCACCATATCCGCCACCGACCACGGGTAAAGCCGCAAAGGGATCGAGCAAGTTGCTGCAATCGGGCCAATGGCTTCATGATGGTTGGCAATGAAGACGGCCGGTCCGTGCTGAGGCAGGTTTTCCTCGCCGACCAATTTTCCACCCCATAGAAACAGGTCGAGCGTGCCCACGATAAATTGATACATTCCATCATTCATCGTCCACCTTAGCCGTATCATAACTTGTTAGGCTCAAACGCCTTGTCGTGCAAATTCCCTTGGCCTGTTATGGCAAGTATTTCAAATCCCGCTGGTGTGATGGTTTGTCGTTGCCTGATCAGTGAAGCATAAATGACGATGTTTTGGCAGTTGACTTGTAAGAAAAATCAACTCTTCCAATTATCTCCCAAAAGTAAAGAAACCTCAACATAATTTTACTAGTGCAAAAGATGAGGGTGTAAAAAAGTTTTTTTAGGCCTAAATCAAATTTTATCCGGCGATAAAAAAGGGCTCCTCACCTCTCAATGAGGAACCCTGACCGGTTGTCCATCAAAGACAGATGAATGAATTGGCTAGAGCCCCTTAACGATCAACCCCAGCACAAGTAGAACAAGCCCAGCCAAAGCAAACCAGATGGCGTATGAACCGATTACGGCGATGGAAGGAACCAACGCACCGAGCAGGCCTAGCACACCCAAGATGATCGCAATCCAAAAAGTGATAACTTTTGGCGGAGTAAGTTTCATTTTTCCTCTCCCTAGAATACTGTTGATCTAGAGCCTTGATGAAAATAACCGGCCGCTATAAATATGATACAACTCATAGCTATGATTTTCAACCCTCTTCCTCCGAAATAGTTGCTGGGCTTTCGAAAAGCAGAGCCTCTGCCTTGTGTAAAGAAATGGATGGATAAACTGAGAATCTCTACAACTCCTCATTTATTCTCCATAAATTCTTCATATTCTTGCGATATGCTTATCCCAATGGAAATATTTTTAGATAAGGAGTAGCACTATGTCGAAGATATCTCGCAAGACTTGGATTATCGTCGTGGTTTCAGTTGTGGTAATCCTCGCAATTGTTCTCGTTATCGCCAATCTTCGCAGTCAAAGCCAGGCAAGCGCCTCAACTTCCTACCAGACGACGACCGTCACCCGCGACACATTGACATCCAGTGTCGAGGGGACGGGAACGATCGAATCGATGCGCTCAGCCAAACTTGCCTGGCAGACCACCGGACAGGTAAACGAAGTAAATGCCAGGATCGGGGATCAAGTGAAAGCTGATGCCATTCTGGCGAGTGTGTTGCCTTCCTCCCAAAACCAGACGAAACTCGAATCTGACCTGGTTACCGCTCAAGAGAATCTCGCCGAGATGACCTCCCCTGAAGCGGTTGCCAACGCTAAAATAGATGTCGCCAATGCAGAAGCCAACGTGACCAAAGCTCAAACCGCCCTTAATAACCTGCAATATTGGAAAAATGCGGGCTTGATCCAGGATCAATATGCCAATATGGTCATCGCGAAGGCTGCTTTGGACAAGGCCCAAGCGGATTATGACAGGGCGAATGTGGGTGAATTTTTAAATAACGCCGGGGAGGCTGCCCTTTACCAGGCACTGTATAATGCCCAACAAAAATACAATACTGCCAGTTATTATTACAGCGTTTATTCGCAAGCTCCCACCAAGCGACAATTTGATGAGGCACAGGCGACTCTGGATCTGGCCAAGGCTACGCTTAACACCTCACAAAATTACCTGACGGCACTGACGGGCGGCACTGTATCAGACGGTGCCACAGGGACTTCATTGCTCAAACTTAAGCAAGCCCAGCTGGCGGTCCAATCGGCCCAGGAAAATCTGCAGGAATACCTGGATTCAACGAAGATCACCGCCCCCTTCAATGGGACAATCACACAGGCAGATACAATTAACGGCGATAGCGTTGCAACCGGTACCGTGGCATTCACTATCGATGACCTATCCAACCTGGTGGTAGCCGTCCAGGTCATCGAGGTCGATATCAATAGCGTCAATGTGGGCCAGCCGGCCGCAATCACATTCGATGCCATCCCCAACAAGACCTATAACGGCAAAGTCTTCAAGACGGATATGGCCGGAACGGTGGGCCAGAACAGCGTGAACTTCACCGTCACCGTCCAGGTCACTGACGCGGATGCCCTGGTGAAACCCGGCATGACGGCCAATGTTACCATCATCACCAACCAGGTGAAAAATGCTTTACTTGTCCCCAGCACAGCCATCTTTACCGATAACAGCGGCAAGCAGTTTGTCTATCTGGTCCGAAATGGCGTAGTGACGGAAGTTCCTGTCACCATTGGCGCGGCTTCGGACACGACCACCCAGATCACCGACGGTACTTTGCAAGAAGGCGATACCATCGTGCTTAGCTTTTCCAGTTCTGCATCCAGTACCGGCGGTGGGTTCGGGTTGTTTGGCGGCGGGTTGGGCGGAGGCGGCGGCAGGGTGAACCAGGGTGGGGGCAATAATCCGCCCAGCGGGACTCCCTAAACCGCCAGGAGACCAACATGAATGACATAGTTATCCAGGCCGACCACCTGAAAAAGGTTTACCGCATGGGCGAAGTAGACGTGCAGGCCTTATGCGATGTATCATTACAGGTAAAACGCGGTGATGCCATCGCCATTATGGGACCTTCCGGCTCCGGGAAATCCACCTTGATGAACATCCTCGGCTGCCTGGACCGGCCCACCAGCGGGGACTATATTCTGGATGGTGAGAAAGTATCGGGTCTCAATGATGACCAACTTGCCAGTATTCGAAATCGAAAGATCGGTTTCGTTTTCCAGTCCTTCAACTTGTTGCAGCGCACTTCAGCCCTGGCCAACGTTGAACTTCCATTGAGTTACGCCAACATTCAAAATGATGGGCGAAGCCGGGCTGCGGAAGCCCTGCAAGCGGTTGGGTTGGGCAAGCGCATGAAGCACCGGCCAGCCGAACTCTCCGGGGGGGAACAGCAGCGGGTGGCCATCGCCCGGGCGTTGGTCAATGAGCCGGCCATCCTCATGGCCGACGAGCCGACCGGCAACCTGGACTCCAAGGCGGGTCAGGAAATTATGAACCTCCTGCTCACATTCAACAAAGAGCGAAATACCACGCTGATCATCATTACTCATGACCCGAAGATTGCCGCTCAAACCCATCACACCATCCAGCTGCGTGACGGCTCAATCGAGGTGAATAACCTATGAAAATTAGACGTGTTTTTATCGAAACATTTAACAGCCTGGGAGCCAACAAGCTGCGCACTGGCTTGACCATCCTGGGCATCGTGATTGG
Source organism: uncultured Chloroflexia bacterium (assembly GCA_963831885.1). Taxonomy (GTDB): domain Bacteria; phylum Chloroflexota; class Anaerolineae; order Anaerolineales; family Villigracilaceae; genus UBA877. The sequence continues at coordinate 101,099 of CAWHSJ010000015.1, forward strand.
TGTCGCGGCCGTCATCGCCATGCTCTCAATCGGACAGGGAGCTCAGAATTCCATTACCTCTTCCATCAACAGCATCGGATCGAACATTCTGTTTGTCTCTGCGGGATCGAGTGCCAGATTCATCGGGGGCGGCGGCGGGAACTCTGCGCGGAATGTACGCCAGCTGACCATGAACGACGTACAGGCTTTAATGGATGCCTCCCAGGCGCCTTCGATTCAGGCAGTGGCGCCTGTCTTGCAAGGAAATAATACTTCCGTCTCTGCCAATGGGCAGAAGACCAATACGTCTGTCTTCGGAGTGACTACCGCATATGCCCCCATCCGTAACGAACAGCTGGCAGAAGGTTCCTTCTTCAATGACCAGCAGGTGAATATCCACGCCCGCGTGGCCATCATCGGTCCGGACCTGGCGACCACGCTTTTCGGCCGGACGACGAACCTGACCGGGCAAACGCTTCGCATTAATGGACAGACATTCACGATCATCGGCGTCTTAAAGTCCAAGGGAGGCACTTCATTTGGTAGTTCTGACAACCAGGCGATCATTCCCCTCACCACTGCCCGTGACCGTGTTGTTCGCCGAACCGGAAATACGGTGGATACGATCTATGTCCAGGCTGCCAGTTCCCAGGCAGTCACTGAAGCAAGCGCGCAAATCTCGCAGATCATGCGCCTGCGTCACAAAGTGGCCGTGGGCGAGGAAGATTTTTCTGTGTTCAGCCAGCAGGATATTCTGCAAACCGCCACTTCGATCACTGGTATCCTGACCATATTTCTGGGTGGGATCGCAGCCATCTCACTCCTGGTGGGCGGGATCGGTATCATGAACATTATGCTGGTCTCGGTGGCCGAGCGGACACGTGAGATCGGCTTGCGAAAAGCAGTGGGTGCCCGCAACCGGGATATCCTGCTCCAGTTCCTGGTGGAGTCATCCTTCTTGAGCCTGATGGGCGGGTTGATCGGCATCCTGCTGGGTTGGTTGATCTCCCTGATCATCGGACAGATCGCGGCCGCTAGCGGGACGGCGCTGAATCCGGCGGTCAGCCTGAACGCTGTGCTGCTGGCCACGCTCTTTTCAGCAGCCGTGGGTCTTTTCTTTGGCATCTATCCGGCTCGGCGGGCGGCCCGCCTGGAACCGGTGGAAGCCCTGAGATACGAATAAACTTTTGGAGGTAGTATGTCCACTCTTGAAGGTAAACCCATTAAAGTAAAGTCCCTCAATCCCAAAATGTTGACCATTGCGGCCATACTTTTAATCGTATTGGCCCTTCTATTCCTGGCTTCGCCGCTTCTGGGTTTGAATGGCGGATTCCAGCGAGGCACCAATTCCCAACGCCAATTTAATGCTCAAAACTTCCCGGGAGGAGCAAGAGGAGCGAATGGTTTTCCGACTCTGGTACCCGGCCAAACTCTCCCGGGTGGGTCGAACGGTTTCCCAGGAACAGGGAACGGCTCTCAGAACCAAGGCGGAACGAATCTACCCGGCCGGCAGTTCGGAAACGGGACAGGGCTGCTGGGTTTTGGCCTCTTGAGAGGCGTAGCCAGCACGATCATCTATGGTGTGGCTTTGCTGATCTCGCTGGCAGCGGCCATCGGTATGCTAAGTGTCAAACGCTGGGGAAAAGTGCTGGGCATTGTTATGGCCGTTATTTATGTCGTCCTGGCAGTGATCAGTTTTCTGCCAACGCTCCTCTTCATCAGGTTTATAGGAAGTAACCCGCTGAATTTGATCTTGAGCATCCTCCACATTGTCCTGGCAATAGCAGTCATCGTATTCGCTTCTATCCCGGCAAGGAAGGTGTCGCTTCCGGCTGAGGGGATCACTCCGCCACCTGCTACGGCATAAGCTTAAGTGGTCTGTTCATTGAATTATGAACAGGCCACCCTTCTTTCTTGTATAAATTGTTACCTTGCACCATAATAGATACGATGGCTCAAAAGATTCTCGTTATCGATGATGAAGTCAAGATCGTCGAGATTTGCAGCGACTATTTACGCGCGGCTCATTTTGACGTCATCGCCGCAGGTGACGGACTGAAGGGGTTGGCGCTGGCGCGTTCGCAGAAACCGGACCTGATCGTCCTGGACCTGATGTTGCCTGGCATGGATGGTCTCGATCTCTGCCAGACTCTGCGCAGGGAAAGCAAGGTTCCCATCGTGATGCTCACCGCCCGTGTGGAAGAATCAGACAAGCTGGCCGGCCTTGAGCTTGGCGCTGATGATTACATTACCAAGCCATTCAGCGCGCGTGAGCTGGTGGCCCGCGTCCGCACCGTCTTGCGGCGTGCCAGCGGCGATTCTTCCAGTGATTTGATCCGTGTGGGGGAAGTGACGCTTGACCGGTCACACTACCAGGCCAGCCTGCCGGATCGTTCGGTTTCTCTGACTTCCACCGAATTCGAACTCCTGGCGACCATGATGAGTCAGCCGGGGCGTATTTTCACCCGCACCCAATTACTTAATGCCGTACGCGGTGTCGCCTTTGAGAGCTATGAACGCGCCATAGACTCGCACATACGCAATCTGCGTCGGAAACTGGAACCGGGCGAATACATCATCACCGTCCATGGAATTGGATACAAATTCGAAGGGATGACAATGGCCAGATCCGTGAGCGTCCGTTCCATCCGCAACCGTTTATTCCTGTTGCTGCTGCGCGCCTTCGGTATCGCCGTTGCATTTCTCGTTTTGTTCACGTTGCTGGTCACATGGGTTGTTTTGGCCAGACCGGCCAGATCCAATCCCATTTTCCAATTGCCCATCACTTCGAGCCTGGAAACGTACTACATTGCTCGTGGGAATTGGAATGGAGTGAGCACCATTTTCAACAATTCTCAGGGTATCGAGAGGCCGCAATGGAGAAATTCCTTGCTCCTGGATACCCAAAACCGCATTATTGTGCAGTATGGACAGGCCGTCGATTCTTCTGCCTCTCAAATTTATCAAACAAGTTCCAATGATATTCCCATCCCTATCCAGGTTAACGGGAAAGTAGTGGGAACACTCATTCTGGAGGAAAGAACCCGGCCATCCGAGATCGTTTTTGTTTTTCGTTATCTCCTGCCTATCATTCTGTCTGTCCCTTCTCTTGGCCATATTCGCGACCTTGATCGGCTTGTTGCTTACGCGCAGGGTGGTAACTCCATTGTCTGAAGTCATAGCCTCTGCGGAGGAGATTGCCGGCGGCAACCTGCAAACACGTGTCAGGAAGACAAAGAACCAGGATGTTCTCGGCGATCTGAGCGACAGCTTCAACAAAATGGCCGACTCGCTGGAACAAAATGACCGCGAACGACGCGAAATGTTGACCGATATCGCCCACGAACTCCGCACTCCGCTTGAGCGTGCTGCGAGGTCGTTTGGAAGGTATTATGGATGGGATCTATCCCACCGACCAAAGCCACATCGGTCCGGCTCTCGAAGAAACGTATCTACTGGAGCGGCTCGTGGAGGATTTGCGCCTGCTCACGGTGGCTGAAAGTCATCAACTCTCCTTCGAGAAACGTGAAGTGGATTTGGTGGATATTGCTCAACGCTCGATTGGCATGTTCCAACCCGAGGCCGATGAGAACAAGGTCAACCTGGACCTGGCAGCCTCCATCGACAAAGCCCTGGTGATTGCAGATCCAATCCGCACCGAGCAAGTGGTCGGCAACCTGCTCTCGAATGCCCTGCAATATATCCCCGCAGAAGGACATATCTGGATCGACATTTCCCGGCAGAGGGACGAGTTGGCCATTAGCATCAATGATAACGGACCTGGCGTAGCAGAGAACGATCTGCCGTTTATCTTCAAAAGATTCTGGAGGGGAGAGAAATCCCGCTCACGTGCCTCGGGCGGAGCCGGGCTGGGTTTGGCGATAACCAAGCTCCTGGTCGAGGAGCAGGATGGGCGGATCGAGGCTCACAATTTACCTGGCGGCGGCCTGCAGATCATCGTTTTCTTTAAGCCCTCCGGCGGAATAGTCCCACCCACTTAGCAGGCACGCATCAAGGGAATTCTGCTTAATTTAAAATCCGGCGCAGATCCTGGCCCGCGCCAGCAGGGTCTGCCCCACAGCGAGTTCATGCAGGGTCTTGCCCGCTCCGGGTAGCCCGATCATCAAAATATTGTGTCCCAAAATATGTCGAATTTCGCGTGGGGTTGGAAATGGCGGGCCATTAACTGAACTGAACTACGACCACCTGTTTGGCCGCATAATCCCCGCCATCAAGTGTTCGCTGTGTTGGGCGCTTTGATTACGCCTTTTGTAGTTCGTCCCGACCGGAGGTCCGGCCTGGGGCGGGGGCCAGTGGCGAGATCAGTCCTCAGCTCACCGCTTTCTTCACGAGCGCGCTGATCCTTGCCTCTTCGATTGCAGTCAACTCCTTCAGCGCGAAGGCGACCGGCCACAGGGCGCCTTCGTCGAGGTGCGCCGCTTCGTTGAAGCCGAACGTCGCGTACCTCGTTTTGAACTTCTGCGCGCTTTGGAAGAAGCAGATGACCTTGCCATCCTTTGCATACGCGGGCATCCCGTACCAGGTCTTCGGCGAGAGGGTTGGCCCGCTGGCTTTGATGATCGCATGGAGCCGCATGGCCATGGCGCGGTCCGGTTCCGCCATCTCGGCGATCGCCGCAAGCACGGCGCTTTCCCCATCCGCTTTCTCGGCGTTCATGCGCGCTTCCGCCTTCAACTCTTGGGCACGAGCCTTCATGGCAGCCCGTTCCTCGTCCGTGAATCCCTTGATCTTCTTGTTGACCGCGGTGGTGCTCCCCCTGGCACCGCCCGCCAGGGCAGGTGTGGCTGGACTTTTGCGTGTCCTTCTTTGGGTCCATGGAAACCTCCTGATTGTGATTGATTGCCGTTGGAAGCCAAGTTTTCAACCACCCATGATGGGTGGTTGCTGTATTCTAGAACATTTATCTCAAGCAATCAAGGTAGAAATTATCCTAATTAGCCGTCGTATGCCTTCTTCAGGTTGGCGACAAAGGTCTTTTGCATCTTGAGCCTGGCGTCTGTCACTCGTTTGGTTTTTTCAGGGCCCCCCATCAACCGCCCAACGGTTTGGCTCACCTTCCGTTGATTTGAACAAGGCAAGATTATGTTATGCGGCGCACTTCATAAGTGCGCCGCATAACCCACTCAGCGCTTCTTCGAAAAATACAGCCAGGCTGCCAGCAGGCCCACCACCCCCCAAATAGCCAGGTAGACCGGATAAGTGATCGCCGCGACCGGGTGCGACATGGCCGCCAAAGTCTGGATGTAGTTGCTCGTCACGGAATTCGCCCCGGCCAGCCAGAGACGGGAGTACTGCCAGGTCTCATCCACCACCCACAGGTTGACCCACAAACCGGCCTCCTGGTAAGCGTGGATCCTGCGGTTCGACAGGCTGTACACGCTGTTGACGACCCGGTAGCCATCGGCGACGAGGGCCGCTGGCGATGGCGGATTGTCATTATAGCCGATCCCGGCCGCCAGGATGGCGTCGGGCAGGGTCGACCGGACTTGATCGATCTCATCCGGCTTCGCCAGGACCCAGGTGTGGTCAGCGACGCCGGCCGCCTTGATCTCTTCCAGGCACAGGTCGAGAGCCTGATCGGCGTAGGCATGACCGGCGGAGGGGATGCGCAGGTCGTAGATGAAATACAGGTTGTTTTTCTTGACCACTTGCAGCATGGCTTCCAGGGTCGGGATGGGCTCGCCGGGATAAATGGCCCGCCCATCGAACCAGCTCCCCGCGTCCAGCTGGGACAGCTCGTCCCAGGTGAAGGTCTCGGCCGGATCGTTCTCCCGCCCCGGGAAAACCTGCGCCACGTCCGTGGTGCGGGCCAGGGTGGAGTCGTGCATCAGGAAAAGCACGCCATCTGTGCTGACGCTGATGTCCGTCTCCAGGCCATAGACGCCGAGGTCGGCGGCGGCCTGCATCGAGGCGAGGGTGTTCTCGGGCGCCAGGGTCGCCGCGCCGCGGTGAGCCATCAGGCGGGGCTTTTCCGGCAGCACGCCGCGATAGACGTTCCCCGGGGTATAGAAGACGGGGATCAGCCAGAGGATTAGCAGGCCGGCAGAGACCAGGACTTTCTTCTTTCCGCTGCCATCCTTCACCCACCGGCGCAGGCCCCACGCCAGGAGCAACAGAATGCCGGCGTCGACAAAGAGGCGGAAATACTGGAACAGTTGCTCCAGCCGGTAAAGCTGGGCCGGGTTCTTCAGGAACAGGATGGTGAAACTACCGTAGAAAAAGACCAGGAAGAATATGCCGACGGAAAGGTAGAGCCAGGCGGGACCCGTCCGGCGGACATCCCGGCGCTGGGCCAGGCGCGCCACGCTCCACAGGGCGACCAGCCCGGCAAAGATCATGAAGATCAACAGGAAATTCATTTGCTGGCCGGTCGCGCTGGCCAGGAAGTTGTTGAGCGTATTCTGGTAGGGCAGGTTCGTCAGCCAGAAGGCAAGGAAAAGAAGGGCGTGGATCAGGATTGCAATGGTCATCTTGTTTCTCCCGACAAAGCGAGCCTCACGCGAGGCCCGTCCGATTTTACTTCACCTTGTAGTGGATGCCGATCGTGTCCGATCCGCAGTGATTGGGGATAACGCTCCCTGCCAGGGTGATGCGGATCTCTTCCGGATGGGCCAGACGCTCGATTTCGCCGCGCGAGAGTGGCCTTCTTTGAGACCTCAGCTGGTTTGTTATTTGAACATCATCCCGTGTTTTCGGGCGATCTCGTTTACCTGTTCGCGCGAGAGCTGTTTTGGCGGCACCCCGGGTAGGCTGGATACCTCACGAAAGAATGCTTCGACTCCCGCTGGTGCCACTGTCCATAGTAGCAATAACTCACTGTCGGGATTCTCAATACCATGCCAAACGCCAGTGGGGATATAGATTACCGAACCCTTTTCAATGCTCATTCGGGCGTCACCCAGGATGCCAATGCCGGTCCCTTCCAAAACGAAAAGTACCTCGTCTGCTTCATTGTGTTGATGAACAGGGATGCCCGCACGGATCAGGACCTGTTGTGTCCCCAAGGCCAGGTTGTTCGAGCCCCTGCTTGGGTCAACCTTAGAAAGAGGCTCCCGGCATTTCGTATTAGGTGTTCGCCCTCAGTGGGGCCCAAAACATACCCTTGTTTAGACACGACTTGTACCTCAGCAACGTTGTGGATATGTGGAAATGGTCGGTGACTGTCTTACTCCTCAAAATCAGCCTCTAGTCCGCAGCCGCCTAATGGATGGACTCGGCCGCGGGCGAAGTGGCAGACTCGCGATGTCCTGTATCCACGAATATCGCGCAGGATCCCTTCGGGCGGCCTGCAGCCGGTTTCAGGCAGCAATTTGATATTGCCCGGATCATTGAGCTGATAAGCCTCATACTATGTAAGCTCTACTGGCGATATGAAACTCTTCCTGTGAGTATTTGTATTCCTTTTCCTTATGCTCAAACAGTTTATCGTATTCTTCTGCGGCATTTGCATCAACATTATATATATCACTGGAATAGTATCGCCACTTGTGTCCATCAAGAATACCTTGTTCTAGTTCGAGCACCAAAAGGCTGTAAGGGAATTTACCTTCCGCATCGCTGATGTTGTAATCTTTGGATCCTTTAAACCCATGCTTGCAATAGTTTTGGGGATGGCCATAGATTATTATCGCTTTATACCCCTTTTCAAGCACGACTTGTTTCGAATGGCAGATCAATGCAGAGCCGATGCCTTGCCTTTGATACGCGGGCAAGACACTTATTGGTCCAAACGTTATCGTCTCAATTCTGCGGTTTGATTCATCCACGATATATGAATTGGCATACATGATGTTTCCAACGATCTTGTTCCCAAGAGTGGCGACAAAATCAAGCTCTGCTACGAAATCCGGGTGCGTCCTCATTTTATGGACCAAATAATGCTCATCGCACCCTGGAACGTACAAGTTCCAAAATGCCTCCCGCGTCAGTTCTTCCACTTCTCTGTAATCACCCTCAGTTTCGTGCCTGATGGATATCTTCATGTATCTTCTCCTCCAACCTAGATCGATCTGTTTTTGCTGACGAACGGCAGGTGTTAGGGCAAGGGTGGGACGAGACAATGCTGCTTTGACGGAACCAGCCTGAACCCGGAAAACTACCTGAAAACGCTCAGAATCCCGCCGGCCGGGGTCACGTGGCGTTGAGCCTCTTGTGGATAGCGGCAAATTCACTCCATGGTTCCATATCACCCGGTCTTCTCTAGCCTGTAAGAAAATCGAGCAAACTCTTTTACATGCCCCAGTTTGCCATACAAATGGATGGTTTTGTCGTCCCACCCCGTGAGGTAGGCGGTAGAGATCTGGTTTTCATGCAGAAAACGCAGGCAAGATTGGAGCGCAATTTGCGAATACCCCTTGTTATGGTGTTCAGCATGAGTACATACTCTTTCGATTTCAGCCGTGTTGTTGGCGCGGTCGATAAAGGCTTCGCAACCCGACAGATGGGCACCTGAACTATCGACCAAAACAAAATCAAACCGGGCATCATAAATTGGACTTGTTCGGCAGTACGCCCGGATAGCGTCATCTGTCTCCTTATCTTCTATGTGGTAGGGCCAGGCACTCAGTCGTAATAACCTTTGATTGTCGTAATTTTTATTTTCAGCCATGCTTTGAAAAATGAGAGGCGCAGTCGGATATGGGTAATCACAGAACTGCACAGTGTCGAAGATCCGGATCATTTCTTTGTCATCGGTTCTTTTATAGCCCGCTTTTTCAAGTGCCGTGATACGGGCCGCATGAGTTTCGACGGCGCAGGTGCTCACTTGACCATATTGCTTACCCCATTCAGAACTAGCCCATAGGAGCATCTCGGGATAGAGATAGTTGTATTCTTCCAGCACAATGATGTCGAATCGGTGGTCGAACTCTTCGGAAATCACAAACCCTATCAATTCATCATAGTAGTTAAACCAAAGCTGCGCAGCAGTAGCATAATTGCCGGGAAAACGACGTTTGATATTGTACAGGTTGTATTTCCAATCCACCAGCCGGGCGACATGCCAGACAAACGCCTCCCTCTTGCTGGTATTGTCGCGCACGACCAAAGCGCACATAAGCTTGAAATCCGAGCTTTCATAAATAAACGGGCGATGATGAGATTTCATGATGCTCCTATTCCCTATCGGGAATTTAGACTGTTGGACCTTTTGTCTGAACTATGGGCAAAGTCGCCCGACTGAATGGCTCCGCCGCGGAGCGCCCGCCCCGCCTATTATAGTTGGGCCGTTGGCATCTAAAATTTGTTCTTGTACTTAAGGTAGATCTTTCACCAGCTGAAGGGCTCCAGATTCCCATAGCTCATCATATCTGCGTGTGATTTTAAAACCATGCTTCTGATAGAAACGAAGTGTCGCTGAATAGGCTGGCTTCGTGTCTGGCGGAACGGTATATACCATGATACGGTTGAAGCCGATGCTCTTGATATATTCGCAAAACTTATCTATGAGTATCGAACCAAAGCCTTTTGTCCTCGACGCTGATCGCGTTCCCATCAGGGATAACTGGATCGTACCGTCAAGGCACGTAAACATGATAAAAGATACAATTCTTCCAGCCTCTTTGAGTATCATAACATCTTGAAAGCCCAGGTCGTAATATGTATCGTTTGGAACATTCAAGGTGAACCAATCTGACGTAAGCTCTTGAGCGATGCTGACGATCTCATCTCGAATCATGCCAGATGGTCTTTGATGTATTTCTATTTCGTAGTCTATGTTCAAAAGGATTCCATCCAGTCCGCATGAAGGTCGCATGCTTTTGGAAACATTTCAGCTTAGTCATTGGCCTGGGCAGGCTCTCATTCCGGAGCCATGACGAGAACTCCGGTGATAGCGGCCATGAAGACGAGAATCAAGACACCGCAAATAAACAAGACCTTCTCAATTCTTGTCTCCAAACGTGCGCCGATTTGGAGAAGTACACCACTAATGACTCCTGCGATCGGCATGCCTGTCCGGAAGGGATCCCCAGGGTAGGAATAGGAAAGCAGGTTCTCATCAAAACCAAGGAATCTGAGGGCTAAGGAAGAACCCAAGTAGCAATAGAGACCCATAACGATGCCTGCGACAGGAGGAGCAATCCACTTGAAGATTGGGGACGCCCCGAATCGTGAGGAGGAAAGGCGAAACAACGTAACAGGCAGAGCGAGGTAGGCAAGGATTATGAGAACGAAGATCAAGAATAAGCCACAAACCATTTGTTATCACTTTTCCACTATGCTGGGCCGCCCAACTCGCGAATAAGCGGATCGTATAACAGCATCTGGGCAATTCGAATAAAATCCTAAACGATTGGGCTTTGATACGGCGATAAGTTAGAATTGTATGAAAAAATCATAGCATGTACTACAATTCACAAAAAAAGGTTGCCAAACCTCTATTGGTAGGTGGTCAAATTTGCGAAAGCACCCGGACCAAGGATTATTCTTATTCATTCTCTCTACCCCAACATCATCCTCGGTCTATATTGTATTGCTTCAGCTAAATGCGTCGGTCCAATAGCCTCGCTCCCCGCCAGGTCCGCAATCGTCCGCGCCAGCTTCAGCACCCGGTGATACGCCCGCGCCGAGAGCTGCAGCTGGTTCATGGCCGTCTGCATCAGCGACTTGCCCGTCTCGTCCAGGGCGCAGAATTTCCTCACCTCCGCCGGGCGCATATCCGCATTGCAAGTGATATCGGATATGTGCCCGGCACCTTGAAGGTGCCGGGCACCTGCATCGCCAAAACGTTCCCGTTGTCTCTGCCTCGCTGTCTCCACCCGCCTCCGCACCGCCTCACTGGATTCGCCCAGGCGGTCGGATGATAACTTCTCATACTCCACCCGCGGCACCTCGATGTGGATGTCGATCCGGTCCAGCAGCGGACCCGAGATGCGTTTCTGGTACTTGGTCACCACCATGTTCGAGCACGTGCAGGGCTTGACCGGGTCGCCGTAATAGCCGCACGGGCAACCATCTAGTTACGATATTATGCTTATCGAAAGATAAATCAGACTATAATTATTTTAGTCGATTATTTATCTATTGCCGTATAACATCCTAAAAGATTTAGGATGTTATACGGATTGCCTATAAGCTATTATGCAATCCGCATATACGCAAGTTAGGCATAGCTATATTGATTATTGGCTTATTTCTATTATGAACGCTACATGAAGCATGGGAACCATATGGAAGGCTATGGAACATGGATTAAATATGCATCCAATTTCTCTACTGGGAAGCAGACATTATTCGAATAGTAATTTAATTACCGTTCCAAGAAACGATATAGAATTTGCAAGGTAACTTGAATGAATTTGAGACTACGATTTGATATATTAATTCGATTTCTGATTCCTATATCGTTGTTATATTTGGCACTTCCATATCTTATATTCGTTGTGGGGTGGCTGAGATGGTACTTAGCACTCTTTTATGTGATTTTGATCATACTTTCATTGTATGTATGCATACAGAAGGCTGAAAGTTCTTATAGGCAAGGCCTGGATAAACCCGATCAAATATATTTTGACGGAAAGATTCTTATCCTGATTATAATTATCGGCACGTTGCTTCTTGGTATTTCAGGTGTAGGAGGCCTAGGGTATCAAGATACAGATTGGATAAAACACAATGCCATTTTAAAGGACTTGATTGAAAAACCCTGGCCGGTGATTTATCAATTGGATGGGATTAAACTACCCCTTGTCTATTACATTGCATTCTATTTACCCGCTGCACTTTTTGGAAAATTCGGTGGGTGGGTTTTAGCAAATCAGATATTGTTCGTATGGAGCTTGATAGGGTTGATTCTGGCAATATTATGGTTTTTCGTGCTTATTCGTCGTGCATCCCCTGGTGTCCTTTTGCTATTTGTAATGTTTTCCGGTCTGGATGTTATTGGAGAATGGCTTGTCTCTCCAAGGGTTGTAGCTCTTAAACCTGAATATATGTTATATCTTAATTGGAAACATATTGAGATGTGGGCCATTGGATGGCAGTATAGCTCGAATACGACCCTGCTATTTTGGGTACCACATCAAGCTTTGGCAGGTTGGATATCTACGGGGATTTTGTTGTATTGTATTCTCTATTCTCATATAAAATCATATAGTATCTTTATTGTTAGCCTAACAATACTCTGGTCGCCATTTATTATGATTGGCTTGATTCCCTACTTGTTTTTAGAGTGCCTTATGGGATCTGGTTCGTTATCCAAACGTCTGAGTCAATATATTAGCTTACCCAATCTTTGTGGATTGGGTCTAATCGTAATAATTGGTTTTTATTACAGCTCCAATCTAGTCATGGCAGCACCATTCTCAGGTGTAAACACACCCCAAGGGTTTAGCTTGTCTTTTGCTCCCGATAATGAGACCAAAGTAATCGGTGCGATTTTGATATTAATATTCTGTTTATTGGAATTTGGTCTATATAGTATATTTATCATTGGCTCCAAAAAAGAAATGAATGATGAAGTCAAAAAAGTGTTTTATACGACACTCGCCTGTTTAATACTGATTCCTCTCTATAGAATTGGAGGGCAAAATGATTTTGTGATGCGGGCCTCGATTCCAGCATTGTTTGTTTTATCTATCTTCCTTGGAAGAACATTGTATAGTCAATTTCCACCTCACTTCAAACGAATTTTACTAATCTTACTTATTTTAATTGGTTCAGTAACAGTATTGATCGAATTACGCCGACACATTCTTGGAATCTATAATGCGGGAACGCTAGAGCATATTCCACAGATAAATCAAGTAATGAGCATAAATGAGTGGGATTTTGCGACAGGCAAAGATGCAACTATATTATTACAGTACGTGGGAAATCCACAGGCTCCTTTTTTTGAGTTTATGGCAAGAAACCCTTGATTTAATGAACTGCAATTTTTCTACCTGTAAGAATAGGAATCAAGATAGACATCTAAACTGGAGTTTTGTATTACGAATACCAAAAAGCAGCCTAACATCGGCTAGCGGACAGCGGCTGCTCCGCGGCGCGCAGGTGCGATTTGCCAGAAATGTGCAATAATAGTTGTGGAGTCTTGCCTTGTCCTGCCGCTGCCGCGGAGCCATTCTGTTATCAAGATAAGTTCATTATGTAAAAAATACCTCGTGAAGGATTTGAACTTCAGACCGCTAGGTTAAAGGTTCATCTCCAATTCAATCATTTTTCCCCACTTTCTAGTTATCTCCAATCTTCCATAGTCAAAAACTGCACGCTCAAGATAGTAACTCTTATGGAAGAACACATTAAGCTATAATCATCTAAGAAGAAAATCGTGAATATAAAACTAGCTACCGGACAGTTTGGTAGTTCGTGACAAAAGAAAGGTTGGTCAACCGGAATTCTCCACTAGAATAGTTTTGCGGAAACATTTCTAGGAACGGAGGACCCTCATGTCGACCAACCACCTCTATGATACATGGCTGCGGCGAATTTGTGAACTGCGACCGCACCAAAGAATTACTCAAATTCGGAACTTTGTCTGGCTGATGATCGGCATTTTTGAAAGTCATTCGGTCTATTTGAGCAAGGTCGCCGGCAAGATCCCCGGTTCGGCCAAGCTTCTTAGCTCCACCAAACGGTTGAGCCGCTTTTTGGAGAACCCGGCCATTCGGGTGCGGGAATGGTACCAGCCCATTGCGAAGCAGTGGTTGGAAGCTCAGGCGGAGGGTCTGGGAGAGATCCGGCTGATCGTGGATGGAACTCAGGTGGGTTTCTCGCATCAGTTACTCCTGGTCTCTCTGGCCTATCGAAAGCGAGCCATTCCGATTGCCTGGACCTGGGTCAAGTATGTCAAAGGTCACAGTGGCGCCTTCAAGCAATTGGCCCTGTTGAATTACGTCAGGACCCTTCTTCCGGCTGGAATTGCCGTTTTTCTGCCTGCGCCAGTACCGCAGGTACAGGTGGTTGGAGACTGTGAATTTGGCTCGGTGGAGGTGCTGAAACAACTCGATTTGTGGCATTGGTTCTATGTCCTGCGGCAAAAGTCGGATACCTGTCTATGGTTCCGTTCTTCCAGTGAATGGAAGCCGTTCCGGAGTTTCATTCAAAAGCCGGGCCAAAGCTTCTGGTTAGGCCATGGCTACCTGACGGCCAAAGAGATCTATCCGACCAACCTGCTGGGGCATTGGGATCCGGGCGAAAAAGAGCCCTGGTGTCTGGCCACCAACCTGCCGGACCGAGAGATGACCTTGCGTTACTATCGCCGCCGGATGTGGTGTGAAGAACTGCATGGTGACCTGAAAAATCACGGCTTTGATTTGGAAAGTACGATGTTGCACAGTTTTGAAAAACTCTCCCGACTGACCCTGGCGGTGGCGTTCCTGTATGTTTGGCTCATGGCCGTCGGCGGTCGGACTATTCAGGAAGGTTGGCGTCACCTGGTCGATCGGCATGATCGCCGGGATTTGAGTATCTTCCAAATCGGCTTGCGCTTTATCGAAAGAAGGTTGACCAATGATCTTTCTGTCCAAGTTCCACTTATTTCTCACCTGTGACCTCAAAGTGTCAGGTGGCTAGTTATTAATCTATTGCCGTATAAAATCCTAAATGATTTAGGATGTTATACGGATCGCCTATAAGCTATTATGCGATCTGCTTATACGCAAAACAGGTTCCTATTTATGTGATCGGGCTTGATTTGTAATTTGATTTCGCTAAATACAATTATCCAGAACTAGCATAACACCCTATTCATGAAGAAACCAGCTTTAATAGTTCTCCTCTGTGCAGCCAATATATTAGTCATTGGTGCATTCATCATTTGGTTTTTGAATAGGAGTTATCCGATGATAGGGCATGACTACAGATTGTTCATGCCTTATATGCTGGACTCCTATCTTCACCAAAAGATAAACGGGCTAACCATCCAATGGTATACGCCCAGTTTTGCCGGGGGCAGACCAGTGTATCCCAACCCACAAGACCTCCAATATTCCCTGCCTCAGTTCCTGATGTGGGTTGTCAATCCTTGGAATGCCATCCTGGCTTCCATCCTGGTCTTTATCACGATCGGTTTCATCGCCACTTATTATTTCCTGAAACAATTGCTGGGGCTGCACCCGCTAGCTAGCATCCTGGGAGCCGTGTTTTTTGTTGCGAATGGTTTCTATTTCGAGCATATGGCTGTTGGCCATGTAACCTTTCAAGTCTTTCCCTTGTTTGCTGTGGTGGCCATAATATTTACCCATCCTCGACTCCCGTACTGGTTAGGAGGGGTATTTCTTTCTCTTCTCATCACCATTCTTGTCTATTCTGGTATTCATGACATCCCCTTCTTCCTCCTGACAGTTATTCTCTTTTTCCCCCTCCTGTATTTGATCAAACCATCCTTGTTGAATTGGAAGCGAATATCCTCCATTGCGCTCTGGGGTGGGGTTTTCACTGTTTTGGTTTGCGGCTCTAAGATCTATGCCGTATATTCTTTTATGCGTTTTTTCCCCAGATTGGCCCAGGACAATTACAGTACTAACCTGTGGACCGGCGTGGTCGGTATAGTTCACCAACTGCTCGGGACAATGACCCTGGCTCCTTTTTATCGATTACCTGCAGGCAAGTTTACCTACGGCTTAGTTATTGACCTGTCAAAGAGCACTGGAACCGATTATGGCTATTGGGAACTGGATGCCAGCTTATCCCCTGCTTTGCTTCTCCTCCTAGCAGGCGGGGCAATTGCTTATATATCCCGCAAACCCAAGCTCAAGTCCCCGATTAACAAAAAACGTCTGATCGCCGAGGTGTGCCTGATCCTTGCAATCTGGCTGGTGATCGAATTCACGCTGGCAAAAGGGATCATCTACCCGCACATTCAGAACTTACCAATTCTCGCATCTCTGCGTGCGAATATTCGCTATGTCTGTGCATTCATTTTTCCTCTGGCTGTTGTCGGGGCGGTTATATTCAATAGTTGGACAAAGAACTTGAAGCCTGGAGGCGTATCGGCAGCATTCATTTTATTAAATGGTATTGCCCTGGGCTCTCTTTTGTCTTTTCGAGATGTTCCGAAGATATACCTGGTGGGGGAAGGGGAATACCAATATATGCTTTGCGATTTCCAGCCCATCCTAAACACGTATGACAAAATCCGCTATGAAGGGGTAACCTTTCCGGTTGAGAAGGTTGTTCCCGATGCCGATCCATGGGTAGTCTTCCAGGAAAATGCCACGAATTTGATCGATCCGTACAACACCTACTTTAAGGCGTTACCCGGTTACCGCCAGGCGCTGCATGCCGGCCCTGTATCCGATATCGAAAATGGTACCTACAACATCATCGACCCGACCGGTTATTTATTCCCGGAAGAGAATCATTCAACCATGTACGAACGGATCCCGGTTGCTGATAAAGATAAATTCCTGGATTTCGTAAATCGTCGCCAGCCGAAATGGAAACTCCCCGTTATCCAACAGGTTCTCAGCTGGATCTCTTTGATTTCGCTTATCACAGAATTTGGTGTTCTATTAGCTTATATGCCAAATAAATGGATTCAATTTCCAAAACACCAATCCAAAGCTTAGTCAGGCCTTATGCTAGTTTGGGAAAGTCAGAGCTTTTATCTGCCGGAATTCATGCTTGCCCAACAAATAGGATTTAATCCTCGAACCGCTAGGTTCACAACTGCTTTCCACCTAAGGTAAAATTGTAGCCGAATTGGATTTGAGCCTGAATACGCTTGATTACCAATTGCCTTCCTGCAAGGTTTAAAAATGTACCTCGATAGGAATTGAGCCTCTAACTGCTAGGTTAAGAGTTCTGCTCAATTCGTTCTTTCCCCACTTTCTGATTAGTTCCAATCCCCCATAGTCAAAAACTGCACGTTCACGGGTTCATCGCCGCCACCAGCTGGAAATTGGCCGGAAAGGTCAGCGATCCCTGCGCCCGGCTGATGGTCACCACCTTGTCTTCGATCGGCTGGCGCATCACTTCCAGCACGCGCATGCCGAATTCGGGCAGCTCGTCCAGGAAAAGCACGCCGCGGTGCGCCAGGGAGATCTCGCCCGGGTGGGGCCAGTTGCCCCCGCCCACCAGTCCGGCATGGCTGATGGTGTGATGCGGCGAGCGGAACGGCCGCGTCCGCATCATCGGTGTTTCGGGCGGCAGCTGATCCGCCACTGAGTAGATGCGGGTCACATCCAGCGACTTCGTCGAAGGACATCTCCGGCAGGATGCCCGGCAGGGCCCGCGCCAGCAGGGTCTTGCCTGCGCCGGGCGGCCCGATCATCAGGACATTATGCCCCCCGGCCGCGGCCACCTCCAGGGCCCGCTTGACATGCTCCTGGCCCTTGATCTCACCGAAATCGGTGGCCGGGATAGGCGGTATGTAGACGACCTCGGACCTCGGCTGCGGCGTGATCAGCCTCCCGGCCGATCAGGTGGTTGTAGAGTTGGGAAAGGGAGGCGACGGGCAGCACTTCCAGGTCGGGGATGAGGGCCGCCTCGGCGGCATCGGATTCGGGGACGACGATGCGCTTGAAACCGGCTTGCCGGGCAGTGGCGGCCATCGGCAGTACCCCCCGGGCGTGGCGGACGGACCCGTCCAGAGACAGCTCGCCGACCACCATCATTTCATCGGCGGCTCTTGGCGGCAGTATGCCGGTGTAGAGCAGCACACCCAGGGCGATGGGCAGGTCGTAGGAAGGCCCTTCTTTGCGGACCGAGGCCGGCGCCAGGTTCACGACCAGACGTTTGCGCGGGAAGGGCACGCCCGCGTTCCGCACAGCCGCCTGGACACGTTCACGGCTCTCCTGTACGGCCGCATCGGGTAAACCGACGATGGTCATGCCGGGAAAACCCTGCGTGATATCCACTTCGACTTCGACGACCACCCCCTCCAATCCAATTACGGCACAGGTATATACACGCGCAAGCATAGATAGAGTATAGACAAGAAAGTAGGGAAAGTCAA
>CAWHSJ010000016.1:0-60205 GCA_963831885.1 uncultured Chloroflexia bacterium
TTCGAGTCCCATCACCCGCTCTCAATGACACCTTACCAGGCCGCTGTTCGAATGAAAAGTGTCCTTGTTTAAAACCACCGCAATAAACCGCCGGTAGAATTAAAAAGACCACCTTGCTCCTGGTGGTCTTTTTTGTTACTAATAACCCGAATTCGAGATAAGGGGCTCAATGGGATAAACCTGGATTTGCGGAAAACAAGCTAACCCAAGGAGCCCCTCAGGAACAGTTTGGCAGCAATCCATCTTCACGGGTTGGGAGGCATCGCCAAATCGCAGGGCCGAATGCTGGTAACATAATAATCCATTTCCCAATAGGGATAGGTGACTCCTGCCAGCGTAAGGGCCTTGGCTTGATATACGAAGGGCACAACCGTATAACATAGTCGGGCAAGGTCCTGAAAATGATAGATCTTGCCATAGAAGGCCAGCTTATTGCCCCAACTCATCGTCTGACTGCTTTCCCAACCCATGCCGGAAGTGACGCTTGCATCGAATGTTGCGCCAAAAGCAGTTGCTCCCATGCTATATGTCATGTTCACTTCCATATCAGAAAACCGAGTCCGGGCTCCACCTGTACCTGGTTCGTAGTACCATTCAACGCCATGCCCTGGGACATCGTTTTTGACCGTGACCGGGTTGAACTTATACACCAGCATATAAGAATCCACCGGCAGGCTGGACCGGTAGTTGCCTGTTATGGCCAGGTCGTTGGAGTAGCTCCCAGCAGGGGTGCGGTGACCCACATCCGCCCAGGACAAACCAGCCGCCATTTTCACAGCTGACGTGTGCCAATTTTCCAAACTGGTAGCGCGTGTTTTCTCGAGGCTCTGTGCTCCCGGGACACAGATCATGGCTTTGGAAATATCCGAGGGCGCGGCGGGATCAAAAACGTCATAGTAATTGCAATCAGTGGATATCGCCTCATAGACGACCTCGCCCAGGCTCAGTTGTTCAAAAGCAAGGCCGGTGCCCCAGGATTGGTAGACTTGGCTGGTATTCCGAATGCCCTGGCTGGACATAAAATCTTTTGTGTTTGTGGCATGCACTTCACCGGCTTGGACCGCAACAACAGGGACATTTATCTCCTGCTTGAAACCAACCGTGATCGACGCGCCCAGCTTAAATTTCGTTCCAGTTTCCGCGGAAGTTTCGGAAGTAGTCGACACGGAGTAGGTGCCGCGGCTTTCGTTGATGGGCTGCCCGCCGGCATACCAGCGCGGGGCACCGTTCAACACGGCCACAATCCTTACATCCGTAAATTGCTCGCAACCGGTCAGCTCCGAGAGAAATGAGTCGTTATCCACATCACCGATCAAGATGGCATTCAAAGAACCGCCCGCGTTGGCTGCAGGTAGATTGAAAGTGCTGGTTTGTTTCAGCGTACCATCTCCCAACATTTCAAACAGGTTAAATTTCGGAATGTTAGCAGGGAAATAATTTATAGACATTTCGCTGAGGATCTCTGCCCGCCCGTCGCGGTCGATATCCCCGACCGCCAGGGATCGTTCCGGTGCGATACTATAAAGCGTGCCCGAATCGAACGTCACAACCTTGACGATATCAGCCGCCGTAGTAGGGCTCGGATCCACGACCAAGACCTGGTTTGAATACCCTAAAGCAATCTCATCGTAGCCATCCGCGTCCAGATCGCCGGTATCCAGGGCCGAGCTATAATTTCCAAGGATTTGAACACCGGGTACACCGGGTACAGTGTGATCACCGTCACCTTTAGCCAACTCCATCCACCAATACTCATGTGTAATCTGTTCATTTTTTTCATTAGCCTGATTGACCTGTACAATCGTCCAATCTGCGGACGAAGTGTCCACCCTATACGTACGCACTGTTGGGAATTTCCAGAAAAAATCGTCGTACCAGTAAACATCAAGGTTACTCACTACGATTTGCTGCCCCGGAAGCAGAGAGTAAAACCTGCCAGTATCCACTTCAACCTGCGCACCAGCATAATCTGTTATGTAGGGATTAAAATCCAGCGCGACTGTCGTCAAATCGGTTTTCTGTACCAGCGCCTGGGTCGGGATATCATACTGGTAGACGATGAGCTGGATAGTACTCCGGTCGTTGCGGGTCTTGAATGCCAGAGCCAGCTCGTTCTTGATCCCATCTCCCTTGATCCCATCTTCATCCAGATCCTCCTCTGCATTCAGATCATCCAGCGCCAGGCTGAAAGATAATGGTTCAGGCAGAGTAGTCGTTATAGCCTTCGTCGCCAGGACGGCCACAGACGGGCCTATTGCTGGATCGGGATTGAGCTCAAATTTAAGGACGGAGATCGAAATGGTCGTGTTAGTGCCGGTCGGCGTGTAATCTGTAGCCACGACCACCTCGTCGTCACCATCGAAGTCCAAGTCGGCCGCCACCATGACCACGAGTGCATCTTTGGTGTACAGATGGTTGCCGGCGGTCAGAGGTAACTTGCCGAGCGGGGCGGTAGCACCCAGGGCCAGGGCATCCACCTGCCAGTATTGTGGGGACAATTCAGCCCCGGCGTGAGCTGTTACCCACAAGGTCTTGCCGTCCACCCACGCCTGGGTTTGGCCGCGGGGGTCACCCTCGGTTGCCCCGGCAGGCACAATTTCTGTCTCGGTTGGCGTTACGCCTGAGCTTGTGCGGTGTTGGTAGAACACAAAGTCACCAGAACTCCGGTATAGCAGCATAATATCGTCCTGGCGCCTGACCACGGTTGTGATGGCTTTTTCCGGGTTACCAGCTCCCATGCCGGAACTACCTGACATATCTGATTCGAAATCCCAATCGCTCCATAAGCTGTCAGCCTGCCAATCTCGATGCCAGATCGTCCCATCAGCCTCTGCTCCGAAGACTGAGAGGTTTTCCACGGAGGTGGATGCCAGTGCCAGCGGACCAGCCAGTATTCCATAAGGAATTTGGCCCAGGGAGTAAGGCTCCTTCCAGCCGGCTTCCCCCGTGTCGTTGAGATCCGGTGTCCACTCGATCATGTAAGCCGCGCCGGTTGTGTCCCGAACCGTCACCGCCAGGTGATTGATGTGGCGTGAGACAACCGCCGGTTTTTCGATCATAACGTTTTCCATCAGCAGGCGCCAGCGCGTGTCGCTCCAATCGGATTCGTTCAGGTTGGTCCATTCGTTCACCCATAAGCGGTTTTCTCCATCCACGTAAAAGACGGCCGCGTGGTTATCATTCCGGGAAGCCGCGCTCAACTGAGAGGGTAAAACCGCGCCGGACAAATCCCTTGAAACAGAATCTTGTCCAGAGATGGAATTCGACTGGCCGGAGCTGCCCGCCATTGCTTTGACGACAAGCGGCAGGTAAATGCTGTTGGTCAAGTCTGACAATACCAGCGGTGTTTCCCGCCATACACCGCCTTGTCTCTCTGTGAAGCGAACGGCGCCCTGTATATCCCGGTAGAACAGCAAGATATGATTTGGCCCGGCGTTAATGACGGCGGGGTCGGAAGCCGCCGCGGCCGCCCCCGTCATGCCATCCACTGCCGCCCAAGCAGATACCGTCCCATTCTCCCAGGCGATCTGCTGGATTGCCCCACCCACCCAGACGTAGACTTCCCAGCGTTGGGGCCCGGTTGTGAGGACCACAGGACCGCCATCCGGAGCCTCCGGTAACGCAGGCAGTTCCCGATAGGTGGGCGTGGTGCCTGGAAGAGCCCAGGGTGACCAATCACCGTTCCAGATATCATATTTCAGGAGGGTCGATCCCAATTGTTCCCATACGGCCACAATTTGTTCGGAGTTTACGGCAGTGGCCCCGATCGTAGACCTGATACGATCCTTTGTCCAATATGGGCTGGTCAGGTATACATCACTCTCCCACCGAGGGCTGAATGCATAGCTTAAGCCCTTGTCACCGCCTCGAAAGACCTCCACATCTTTGCCGAAGGGACCCTGGAGAGGCACGCCACAATTTTCAGGCGGGGTGATTTCCCGGGGAGTGAGTGGTTGTGGGAATAATTCTTCTGGCTCCGGATCCTGGGGCGCAACCGCAAGCGGCTTGCCCGAACCAAATCCTACTGGCAGCAGGAACGCAATGAGAACAATCCAGAACAATGAACGATTCATGGCAGACCCTCCTTTTCGATTGGCAGGAAAAACAAAATAAAACCAAACCTGGACATTGTCTTGGTTTGGTTTGGGTGATCGAGGTTAGTTCGATGTTTTCTAATATACTGGAGTCAAGCTCGATACAAGCTGTAAATTCATTATACGATATAAAGAACACCATACACCTTACAATTCTTATGTTTTGACATTATTCGAACAGACCCTGAATCCGGCAAGGTGGGCTACCGGGGAATGACTGCGGCAGCATGCATCAGAATCTCTGAAGGCACGGGCGGCGCTTGTGGGTCTTCCTGCGCTGGCCTGGACCACGAAATACGGTAGTTTAACGGTCACTACTCCCACCTGGGTGACAAACAGCTTGATGCGGCCAACGGCAGGTCCCATGCTTGCTTCCCAAGCAAGATATCGTGGGTTCGAGTCCCATCACCCGCTCTGGCCGGCAACGATAAGCACGAGTAGCCCCTGCAGGTTCTTGTTCTTCCTGCAGGGGCGTCAAATGAGTGCTGATTAGCGGTGCCGGCTGGCAGCTATTTGCTGCCAAAGGGGAGGTGTGAGGTAAGTTAGTTGATGGTCACCCGGCTAATAAGAAAAAATAGGCTCTTTTTCCACAATTCGACGCGGTTCGAATAAATAAAAGCCAGTAGATAGATAATCTACTGGCTAGCGAACGGCAGGAGCACAAACGGAAGGCACTAATTTTCCCTTCCGAAACACCTAAATGAATGGGCTTTCTCGACTTTGGCAAGGACCTAATCTGTGCCTTTGCCGAAAATGTAGTGTATTGCATGGTCATTTAGATTGCCAGTGACGCGAAGTAAATCGTATGCAAGGCAATCGATATCGATTGAGTCTGCGATGCCTGAGGGAAAATCTTGCATAAATTCATTATGCAAGATTTGTATGCCTAGTAGGATCTGGAAATTGGATTTCATTGCACACCATCCGGAAAAAAGGAGAAAACAAAGAGGAACAAATAGCACCTTTATGCTATTTTCATTATTTTGCCATATTCTCTTTATGGTGGGCTGGCATTGGCTCGTTCCATGGGCCAAGCCAGCATGGGCGGGGGGCAGAGATGGCCAAGATGAATATCTTGATTTCCCAAGCAAGATAGGGGAGCGATCTCGATATCCTCTTGAGGGGATACTTTTTTTTCTTCAAACTTTAGGCTTAGAGTTATTAATTTATCCAAACCTCTTTACTGCTGAGCCAGGGCATCCTTAACCCGCGCAGAGGTAAAAGGAATCTGCCGCAGGCGTACCCCCGTGGCATCGAAGACAGCATTTGCAACCGCTGCAGCGGTAGTCACCGTCGAAGGCTCCCCAGCTCCTACCGCTAGATCGCCGGGGCGATTGATCAGCACGATCTCAACTTCGGGCGCTTCGGAAAAGGTCAGAATCGGATATTTCTCCCAATCAACACTCGTGATGTGTTGTTCAGTAAACTGCACTTCTTCTTTAAGTGCCCGGCTGAGAGATTGGATTACGTTCCCTTCGATCTGGTTTTTTACTCCGTCCGGATTGATGATCAGCCCACAATCGTGTGCAACGACGATGCGCTTAACTCTCACGATCCCACTGCTTCTTTCCACCTCCACCTGGGCAATGCAGGCGACAAGAGCCTGGTCATTCTCATAACGAGCGAAGGCCACTCCACGCCCTACCGCTGGTTCGGAGCCATCTTTACGCGGCGACGGATGCACCTCCCAAGCAGCCTTTTCGGCAACCGCTTCCAGACACGGCCCGCTCGCGTGGGTCAGCTAGATAGCGCAGCCGGTACTCCAATGGATCAACGCCAGCCGCCGCCGCCAGTTCGTCCATGAAGGATTCGTTGGCGAAGGTATTCTCCACTCCGCCCAGACTACGAAATGAGGAGGCGCGCAGCGGCGAATTGCCAATATAATGCACGGTCACTCGTTGCACCGGAAAGGTGTAATTGGTAGGTGCATTGCGTTCAGCGCCGAAGGAAAAACGGGCCTGCGGCGCAGGCTGGCCGGTCAGCAGCTGGGTGGTTACCAACTGACCCGCAAAGCGCGCCCGGGCAACATGTGAAGGCGACCAGACGTGATAATCCCAGGCAATGACATTCCCCTGTTCATCCAATCCGCCGTGGACCTCCATCACCATGGCCGGTGATTTAGGCTCCCAGGCAAACTCATCCTCGCGCGACCACTGCACCCGCACCGGGCGGTCCACCGCTTTCGCCAGGATAAGGGCATCCGCAGCCGCATCGTCCGACCCGTTCTGACCATAGCTCCCTGAGCCTTCCACATGGATCAAATGTACATTTTCCGGAGGCAGTTGGAGCAGCTGTGCCAGGGCTCCGCTCAACGGGTAAGGGCCCGGGGTAGCTGCCCAGACCGTCGCTTGGTCGCCTTTTACTTCGGCGACCGCGCACGATGGGCCGATCGAAGCATGGGCCTGATACGGATGGTAATACGTGGCATGCATCTGCCTGGCAGCGCTGGCGAATACTTTCTCGAAATCCCCCCTCTCGACCAAGCGGCTATCCTCGGTTGGCTGGCTGCGCAAGTAAGAATGGAGATTTTGCATTCCCGGGTAGGCATCCGCCTCCTGCCATTCCACCTTAAGTTGTTTTGCTGCCTGAATAGCCTGCTCTTCGTGTTCAGCAACCACTCCGATGAAATTGCCTCGTTGAACTATCTTTACCAAACCGGGAATATCTTTCACCGAGTCATTATCAATCGAAACCAATTTCGCTGCCGGACCGGGCGGGTGAACCAGACGACCATGCACCATGCCGGGTATTTGCAGATCCTGAATGAAGCAAGGCTCGCCTGATACCTTGCGAGGCAAATCTTCTCGCGGCGAGGAGGTGCCGACGAGGCGATATGCCTCCGGCGGCTTCAGGGGAGCCCGATCCGTCACCTGAATGCCAAATGCTTTACCACCCATCAGTTCGGCATACGTGACAGAGCGTTCCGGATGTAATAACACCGAGATGACCCCCTCCTGGATGGTCAGTTGTTCTGGGAGAGCATCAAGGCGTTCGGCGGCCTTTTGCAAGAGGACCCGGCGAGCTTCTGCGGCGGCCTTTCGGAGAGCACTACCACTACCGCTGATGGTCATACTGCCGGCAGTATAGCCCTCATCCGGGGTGCGGGCGGTATCGCCCATAACCATGTGCACCCGCTCGAGAGGTACATCCAACTCTTCGGCTACGATCTGGGCGAGGGCTGTCCGCACCCCTGTCCCCAACTCCACTTTGCCACTGAAGGCTGTCACTGATCCGTCCGGCTCCAGCGCCAGCCAATCGTCCAGCCAATCAGAGACATCACCCCAGGCAGCCTCACGACGACCAGAGCCGGGACGGCTCGCCGGCCTGTCTTTCACGGGATTGGAGTTTTGCTTTCGATCGGCCATCAGTTACGCCCACCTGATAGAATTTCAGCTAATAAATTTTCTGCGCGCCGCACAGCCTTCAAGATCCGAATGTGAGAACCACAGCGGCATAAGTTGCCATCCAGCGCTTGCCGGATTTGGGCATCGGTAGGATGAGGCGTATCCCAAAGCAAAGCAGCCGCGGTCATAATCATCCCATTGGTACAGTATCCGCACTGGGCAGCCTGTTCATCAATAAAAGCTTGCTGAACTGGATGCATCTGGCCATCTTCGATTAAACCCTCCAAGGTAATGATGCGCGCCTCCCCCACCTCAGAAACCGGCTGTTTGCACGATGGAGCCGCCCTGGCCCCAATCAATACCATGCAAGCGCCGCATTTCTCCTCGCCGCAGCCAAAGTGAGGCCCGGTCAATCCCAGTTCATTTCTCAATACATACAATAGGGGTGTGTCCGGCGCAGCCTGAACAGTGTGAGCCTTTCCATTCACAGTAATCACGATCTCGCTTGACATTTTTGCTCTTTTCCGGAAATTGCAGCAATTTATCCCTGTAACCGAAATGTATTTAGATGATTTTTATCCTAATAAAATTATACACCGTTCCAGCCATCGTTTTTGAGCACTCGAGATAATTCGGGTCTTTCAAAGATGATCCGCTTTACCGGGATATGGATCTTTTTCAACTATTTCAGCTATTCGTTCAGACAATTCATGTTCTATTAATTATGGTGTAGTAATCTATTGCTAGATTATGATATTTAAGGTCTATTATGTCTAGTATTTATTAGGGCAATTATGGTTTCCTTTTGTTGGCCAAGCAACCTGCATGATTTATCTCTGAAACTGGACCAATATTCACCCTGCTCAGAGAACGGACAGCCTCGGCGAATGGGGATTACGCGCAATACTCAGTATGGCTTACGATCAAAGCTCCATCTGCAACCCATTAAGGTTCAGTTGGAGCTTTTTGATTCCTGCGATTGCCTGCAATTCAAATAAGGATCTACCAGAATGGATGATCAGGTATCGAAGTTAATGGAAAGACTCATTCAAAAAATATATAGTGGATTATAGACAGGAGTTATAGGTATGGAATCTCGACCATGGTTTTCTCATTATGACGAAGGAGTCCCGCAAACCATCGAATATCCGGCAGTTCCCACTTCTTATTTTTTGGAAGAATCTGCCCGGAAATACCCCGACAGGGCTTGCACCATTTTTAAGGGCGCCGCCATCTCCTTTCGGGAAATGAACGCCATTACGGATCGGTTGGCAGCCGGCCTGGTTGAAATGGGCATCAAGAAAGGTGACCGAGTGGGTATATTCATGCCCAACACGCCTCAATTCGTGATGGCTTTCTTTGGCATCCTTAAAGCAGGCGGAGTTGTGGTTGCAATCGACGCCCGCTTTACCGCCCCTGAAATTGTCCGGCAGGCCAATGATGCCTGCCTCGAAGTGGTTTTTGTCATGAGCAATTTTTATAAGACTATGAAAATTGCCCAGCCTCAGACGAGCATCAAAACATTGATCGTAACGAACATCAAAGAAGCGCTCCCGCCGGTGATGAAAGTCTTATTCAGCCTCGCCAAGGAGAAAAAAGGCGGATTTAGGGTCAAACTATCGCCGGGAGATCTTTGGCTTAAGGATCTGATTGACAGATACAAGCCGGGAGATCGGCCGTTATTGGATATCGGCCCGGACGATGTCGCCATTTTCCAACACACTGGCGGCACCACTGGCGATTCCAAGTCGGCAGTCGCATTGCACCGGAACCTGGTGGCCAATACCCTCCAGGTCGATTACTGGATGCCAAATCTCAAACCTGGTATTGAGACCGTTCTGGCAGCCATCCCGCTCTTCCACGTGTACGGGATGGTAGTTGGGATGCTCTTTGCCATTTCCATGGGCGCCCCCATGGTTTTGATTCCCAACCCACGGGATATGAAGGATCTGCTCGGCAATATCAAAAAATACCGTCCCACCGTGTTCCCGGGTATCCCGATGCTGTATAACGCCATCAGCAATCACCCGGATGTCATCGCTGGAAAATATGATCTCAGCTCCATCAAAGCCTGCATTTCAGGATCTGCGCCTTTATTGCGCGAGACGAAAGAACGATTCGAGAGGCTCAGCGGCGGAAAGGTGTTCGAGGGATACGGACTTTCAGAAGCGCCGACTGCCACCCATTGCAACCCCTCCGTGGGTCTGAACAAGACCGGCTCGATCGGTATGCCTTTCCCGGATGTGGATGCGAAAATTATTAGCCTGGAAGACGGCGAAACCGAAATGGGTGTTTGTGATATCGGCGAACTGGCCATCAACGGCCCGCAGGTAATGAAGGGGTACCACAATATGCCGATTGAAACGGCCAATACGCTGCGCACTTTGAAGGATGGCAAGGTTTGGCTTTTCACCGGCGATATTGCCTATATGGATTCGGATGGGTATTTTTACATCGTGGATCGCAAGAAGGAACTGATCAAACCCGGCGGCGAACAGGTGTGGCCGCGGGAAGTGGAAGAAGTAATCGCGGCCAACCCGAAAGTCCTGGATGTTGGCGTGGCCGGAGTTCCCGATCCTTTAAGAGGTGAAATGGTCAAGGCCTGGGTGGTGGTCAGGTCTGGCGAGACTCTGACCGAAGAAGAGATCAAAGAATGGTGCCGGAAGAGCCTGGCATCCTATAAAGTTCCCCGCCAGGTGGAATTCCGGCCGGAATTACCCAAGACTACCGTTGGCAAGACTCTCCGGCGTGAACTGGTCAGGCAGGACATGGAAGTCCACGCGCACTGACCGGTGGCTTATCCACCTGAACTTCGGATACAAGTTCGGACAATTCAAAATTAATGCATGAATTACTCTTTTTCCAGCTCAATTCGTGCGACTTTTCTGGGTATCTGCCACGATGGAGGGAGAGTTACTGCCCTATCCCCTCCCTCTTTCCCGAAAAGTGAAGTATTACATGGCTCGCTGCCTGCGGGAAAGGGGATTTGAACGGCAAAAAATTGGCCCGGCGGTCAAAGAACGTCCGCCGGGCCAATTTTTTGCCGGTTCTTAAAAATCTCCGAACTCGCGTCTCAACTTGAGATCCACCTATTGGCTAGATTCAGTTAATACGTTTTTTGAGTGTGTGCGGCTACGCCGTACACACTCAAAAAACGGTGATCCTTTATTTATAGGATAGATTCCAAGCTATTTCCTATCAACGCATCTTGAAAATGGTCATCAATTTCATGGCCAGGTTCAGGTCTCCGGCAAGTTTGAGTTTGCCCGCCATGAATGCCTGCATGCCGTCCAATTCTCCGGTGAATATTTTAATGTAATCGGACGAATCGGCCGACAGGGTCATCTTGGGGGTGGGATAAACCCCTTTTTCGGTCGCGCATTGGTCATTTTTAATTGTGGCATACCAATCACCCGGTTCTGCGCCGCTGAATTTAAACTGGATGACTGCGTCCAGACCAGGTGCTTTTTCCGGTAGATAGGCCTTCGGCATGCGGGACATAAGCTCGGAAATTGTAAGAGGCATATTTTTCTCCTTAATCCAAAAAATAAGGAATGAATAACTTAATTTATTAATTTTGCAAATTCTCAAAAATGGCAGCCGCGCCCATGCCGCCCCCCACACACATGGTCACCAATCCATACTTCGACTTGCGCCGCGCCATTTCAAAGATCAACTGGGTGGTCAGCTTGGAGCCGGTACAGCCGAGGGGATGACCCAGAGCAATTGCACCTCCGTTGACGTTGACCTTCTCTTCATCCAATCCCAGCTCCCGGATTACCGCCAGGGATTGGGAGGCAAAAGCTTCGTTCAGCTCAATCAGATCAATATCATTGAGCGATAACCCGGCCAGCTTAAGCGCCTTCGGGATGGCAACCACCGGTCCTATGCCCATGATCTCCGGAGGCACTCCGCCGGCGGCGAAGGCCACGAACCGCGCAAGCGGTTTGAGTCCCAGTTCCTGAGCCTTTTCAGCGGACATAATGATCACTCCCGCGGCGCCGTCAGATACCTGTGAAGAGTTTCCCGCAGTGACAGTCCCGCCGTCTTTAAAGGCCGGCTTGAGCTTCGCCAGGGCTTCCAGGCTTGTATCTGTCCGCGGACCCTCATCCCTTTTGACCGTCAATTTCCGGGTTAACGGTTGTCCATCCGCATCTATCTCCTTCAAATCGACATCAATCGGAACCAGTTCCGGGTCAAATTTACCCGAGTTGACTGCCGCGGTGGCTCGCTGGTGACTGCGCAGGGCAAATTCATCCTGCTCTTCCCGGCTTACCTCGTATTTCATGGCCACATTTTCAGCCGTCAAGCCCATGCTGGTGTAATAGTGAGGCAATTCCATGGCAAAGTAGGGATTTACCGAAAATTTATAGCCCATCATCGGTACCATGCTCATCGACTCGACCCCGCCGGCAATGGCCACATCCATCTGACCGGACTGGATGGCGTAAGCCGCGTGGGCAATGCTCTGGATACCGGACGAGCAATACCGGTTGATCGTCTCTCCAGGGACCGAATCAGGCAGCCCCGCCCGCAGGGCAACCATGCGGGCCATGTTCAAGCCTTGCTCTCCTTCCGGAAAGGCGCAGCCCAGGATTACATCGTCAACATCTTTTGGATCCAGAGCGGGGGTGTTTAAAAGCAGCCTCTTTACCACTTCCGAGGCTAATTCATCCGGTCGGACCGTCGCTAGTCCGCCGCGTTTCCCCTTCCCCACTGGAGTTCGTACAGCCGATACGATTACAGCTTCATGTGTCATTTTGACCTCCTAATTTCGTAATGGCTTTCCTGTCTTAAGCATGTTGTACAGGCGCGCCTGGGTTCTTTCCTCGCCACAAAGAGAAAGGAACGCCTCGCACTCCAGGTCGAGGATGTACTGCTCGCTGACCCAGGTTGGCCGGCTCAAATCACCTCCTGCCAGGACATTGGCCAATTTACCGGCAATCACACTGTCATAGCCGGTGATGTAATTACCTTCCTTATATGTCCAGGCGCCGATCCGTAAGTCGGCCAGGGCATCCCGCCCGCCAGCATAGATCATCTCAGGGATAGGCGGGCGATATCCCGCAGAGACCATGCAGAGAGCCTCCTGTTTCGCCTGGGTCAACAAATGGTCCCGGTTGAACACGATCCTGTCGGCGGGACCAAGGATATTCATCTGGCGGGCTTCTTCTGCGCTGGTGGATACTTTCGCCTGTCCGATTTGCTCAAAAACTCTTTGCAGGAAGGGAAAGACCTCCACACCGGCTGTACGCATGGCCGGGTTAATGATCCGTCGCATCAATTCTTTTGTGCCTCCACCGGCCGGGATGATACCCACACCCAGTTCCACCAGCCCGATATACGCCTCGCCAGCAGCCACCGCCCGGCTGCCGTGCATGGTGATTTCACAACCACCGCCCAGGGTCAACCCAGCCGGCGCGATCACCACCGGCTTGGGAAAATAACGCATGCGCATGTTCAGATTCTGGAATCTTTTCACCACCTGAGTCAGCGTATCCCACTGTCCCATCTTGGCTGCCATCAGGATCAAGCCGATATTTGCCCCCGCGGAGAAGTTCTCGCCTTCGTTGCCTATTACCACACCTTCGAATTCCTTTTCAGCGCGGTCGAGACCTGCCTCCATCATGGTAAAGGTGTCATCATCCAGGGCATTCATCTTGGTATGGAATTCAACCAGCTCGATTCCGTCTCCAATATCATAAAGGGATGCCCCGGGATTCTGGCTGATGATTTTCTTGTTTTGCTTCAACTCACTTAACAGAATCAGGCTGTCTTCTTTTTGAATGGGAATATATTCGTGCCGGGAAGCATTATAGACACCCGCCTTGCTGCCGTCCTTGTACTCATAAAATGTTTCGCATCCCGACTTCAGCATAGCAGCGACCCAACTGGCAGGTGCAAAACCCGCCTTTTCCATATCTTTGGCGGTTGTCTCGACCCCGAGCATGTCCCAAATCTCGAAGGGCCCGGCTTCATGCATGAAGCCCCAACGGGCGGCATCATCAATTGGCTTGGGCGAGTCGGCCACCTCGGGAATGATGACCGAGGCATATTGCAGTCCCTGATAGGTCAAGGTCCTGACCAGTTGGGCGGCCCGGTCGGATTCGCTCCAAGAACACTTTCAGCCGTTCACCCAGATCCTTAATGTCCTTGGCCTTTCCAACCGAGTCAAAGCGCGGCCTGGAGGGAGCCATATGTTCGAGCGTTTTCAGGTCAAGGGGCCAGTACTCTTTCCCATTGCCATTATGGATTTCCTTGTAGAAACCGATCTTCGTTTTATTGCCCAGCCAGCCGCGCTCGACCATGGTGTGGACCAGTTCGGTTGGTTTTTCAGCAGTGAGGGCAGGCATGGCATAAGTATCATGCGGTATGGCCGCTTTCAAGTTCACGCCTACGTGCTCCCAGACATCCACACCGACCAGGTCGATCAGCCGGAAAGTGGCCGTTTTGGGATGTCCCATCAGTGGTCCGGTGAGGGCATCCACCTCTTCCACGGTGTAGCCATTTTCGAGGATGTAATTCAAAGCAAATGCGCCGGTTCCATAGGCCAGCCGGTTTCCAATGAAGTTAGGGGAATCCTTGCTGACGACAACGCCCTTGCCTAATCGAAACTCTCCGAACCAGGTCATGGCTTTGACCACCTCTGCCAGTGTATCCTGGGTGGGAATGACCTCCAGTAGTTTTAAATATCGAGGGGGGTTGAAGAAATGGGTCCCCAGAAAGTGCTCTTTGAAGGATTTGGATCGTCCTTCGGCGATATCTTTGACCGGGATACCGGATGTGTTGGTGGTAACGATTGTTTCCGGCTTGCGGGAAGAGTCGATGCGCTCCATTAGATCCTGCTTGACCTTCAGGTTTTCCACCACAGCTTCCAGTATCCAATCAGCCTTGCTGACAGCCTCGAAATCATCTTCGAGGTTGCCAAGCTTGACTCGTGCAGCAATTTCAGGTGCCATCAGGTTGGCCGGACGGACCTTCAAGCTACGGTCCCAACCCTCGGTGACAATCCGATTTCGGACTTTTTTGTCCTTGAGGGTGAGATGAGCCGCTTCTTCAGAAGGTGTAAGAGTGCCTGGAACAATATCCAGGAGGGTGACCGATGTGCCAATATTGGCAAAATGCGCCGCCAAGGCCGACCCCATCGTTCCGGCGCCAACCACAACAACAGTATTGATTTGATATTTCATAATTATGCCTCCTTGCCCATAAACCATACCCTGATCTAACAGTAAAAGTCCCTAGAAGGAAAATTCCTATCGCAATTCACTTGAGCGGTAACCCAGAATGTGCCGGGCCACTACCAACCGGTTGATCTGGCCGGTGCCCTCATAAATGTCGCTGATCTTGGCGTCTCGGAACCACTTCTCCAGCAGATTGTCCTGGCTGTATCCGAGAGGGCCCATGATCTCCACTGCTTTTTGCGTGATCTTATTGACCACATCACCAGCCCGCACCTTGGCCATGGAAGATTCCAGCGAATTTGGTTTTCCATTATCCATCATCCAGACGGCCTTAAGCACCAACCACCAGGCTGAGCGAAGTTGGATTTCCATTTCGATCACGTCTTTTTCCACCGATGTCAATTTCTGGCGTGGGAGTCCATACCGAATATTCACTCCCCTCTCCGCCAGCATTTGCTTAAGCAGTTCCAATGTAGCCCGCGCCACCCCTAAGGCCTGGGCGGCAACGATCGGGCGGGTGGCATCGAAAGTAGCCATGGCCCCTTTGAAGCCGGTGTTGGCCTTATCCGTGGCCACTTCGGGGCTGCCTAGTATATTCCCAAATGGGATACGGCAGTCTTCCAGAACGATAGCAACTGTATCACTGGCGCGAATACCTAACTTGAGCTCCATCCTGGCGATCTCCACGCCGGGCGTTCCCGCCTCGACCACAAAGGGGCGCATCCCGGCACGTCCGGCGGTGGGATCGATGGTTGCCCAAACCACGATAAAGCCTTCCGAGTCCAGCATGGCCTTATGGCCGGCGGTGACAAAGATCTTTTCGCCGTTCAGCACCCACTCGTTTTTCTCCTTATCCAATACGGCTTTTGTATGGATGGCGGAAGTATCCGATCCACAGCCAGGTTCGGTCATGCACATGGCATCAAAAACCGGTTTCTCGCCCTGGAAACGTTTGAGGAAGCGCTCCTTCTGTTCCGGCGTCCCGGTGGCCATGACTGCCGCCGAGCCCAGCATTCCTCCGGGTGTGGTCAGATATATCCCGGCATCGCCCCAGGAAAGCATCTCCACCATCACTGCCAGGCGCTGAAAGCCGAAATGAGGGCCATCATGTTTGCCGTTACCGCCGCCCATGGATGTGCCTCCCATCGCTTTGGTGGCTGTATGCATGAAGTTAATGTAGTCCCAGGGGATCTCGTGCTCATTCTCGTCGAAATATCGGGAAACTGGTCGCATCATATTCACCGCAACCGTCTCGACAACGTTGCGGATACCTGCAATTTTCTCGGGAATTTCAAAATCAATCATAGCAATCCTCCTATGCCTCTAAACCATGGCGAGCCCAGTAAACGTCGCCAGGCCGCGTCCATTACGCATCCACATTTCCACCGGATGATCCCGGATGTATCCATGGCCACCCAATATCTGGACGGCCCGGTCGGTGACCATCATCGCCATATCGGTCGCGCCGGTCACTGCCAGGTAGGCTTTTTGGCTGGCATCTTCCTTCCTGGTATCGATGGCCCAGGCAGCCTCCCAAACCAGCAAGCGGATGGATTCGATTTCGGTCGCCATCTCGGCTAACATGAAAGCGATGGCTTGCTTCTGGGCTACTTTCACACCAAATACATCCCGCTCCTTGGCGTAATCACGGGCATATTCAAATGCCGCTCGGGCCAGGCCCACTCCCATCGCGGCGATGGCAACCCGGTTGGCATCCAATATTGGAGCAAAATCACCCTGGAGGAGGCTGGTTCTTGGAATTTTTATTCCTTCCAATGTGACCTTAAAGAAGTGGATGGCGTTTAATCCCATATATTTCTCGCGTCCATCACTCACCTTCAACCCTGCTGTCTCTTTTGGCACGATGAAGGCCTTGGTCGCCCCCTCCAATCTCGCATAAACGATCATCGCCTCTGCCCTGTCCGCGTATGGGACCAGGATCTTTTCGCCATTCAGTATATAGGTGTCCCCTTGTAATCGGGCAGTAGTCTTCAATTCATTTGGATCAAAGTCAAATGAGGCCTCGATCAAAGCTGCAGTATAAGCTTTCCAACCGGCACCAATCACCTCTGGAAGGTAATGCTGTTTCTGTTCCTCGGTACCGGCTAAGAGAATGGGTAACGCGAACAAGCCCGGGACGCCGATCGCTAACGCCCCAGCTAGGTCACCATATGCCATTTCTTCCGCTGCCAAAGTAGCGTTCACGGCTGATCTCTCTCCAAAACCGCCATAGGCTTCGGGGATGGAAGCCTGCAAGATGCCCAGATCCCAACCTTTACCGACCAAATCTGATGGAATATCTTTGCGTTCCTCGGCTTCACGGGCCGCCCTGCGAAGCTCGCTGCTGGCATAGTGTTTAATGGAATCGATTAGTATTTTTTGTTCATCATCGGGTTCAAAAGAATACATGACGCCTCCTCAGAGACTAATAATAAGAAAACGGATAAATAATTGCTTGGGTTACTTTCTCTTAAATTCATTCTCACCGATATCTTCTAAATTAACTTCATCTTGGTCATTACCGGACCACTGACTCGCTGGTATCTTACGGCCATTGGCTTGCCAGGGGCTCCCAGGTTATCCACATTGGTGATCCGTAATAACCCCAGCTGATGGAGGTATTCAACATGAGCACCGGTCTCTTCGATCGCCAGCAAAGTGTCATAGCCCCTGACTTCTCCGAAGAGTTCCGCCGACACTTCCGCGATGGTATGAGGTTCGCTCAGAATTTTAAGCGTGAGTTTCAACCGATGGTCATGCCCTTCCCGGATCTCTGAAATACGCGCCGGCAAATCCTTGATCGGATCGTCGTGGCCCGCCAGAGTAAGAGTGGGATGGCTGGCCCAATTTTCGATCAATTCGAGCGATTCAAGATAATGCCCCAATCCGGTGTTGAGCGTCAGCCACTCCGGACTCTGGTGAGGAGTGATCCTGCCCAGCACATGATCTCCGCTGAATATGAAATCGTGCAGGCGGATGGCAACCTGGCCGGCGGCAATGCCCGGGTACATGCAGCATCTCAAATGGCCCGACCCGCATATCTACGGTCTTATATGTAAAATCGACCTTCGTGGAATGGAAGAGCGACTTATTCAGGCGATACATGTCCAGGATACCTTCGCTTTGATCCCCTCGATACGCCCGCCTCTACCAGATAATCCTTCAGTCGTGCCTCGGCAATAGCCACCCGCTCTTCGTAGTTGATCAGGATTCCCAGGTCAAGTTCATGAATACCGATGAGCGCCTTGGATCGGCCGCGAAAGAATGCTAATCCTCCAAAATGATCGATGTGGCCATGGGTGATAAGAATATGCGTGAGGTCTTCAATGTTTATTCCGTGTCCTTGGGCGTGGCTTGCAAGGTCAAATCCGGCTTCGAGATGCGAGTTGGAGTCTCCAAAACCGGAGCCTGTGTCGATCAGAACTACCATTCGGTCTACGAGGACCAGGTATGCATACACCCATAGGAACGGGAATGCCTGGATAGGGATTCGGAAGATTTGCGCTCCGCCGGATGTTTCGAAAGTCTGGAAAGTGAAGGGTGTTTTGGCAATAATAGTAGCCATGGCTTACCCCCGCAATCCATTCAAGAAGAGTTCTGAAATGGCTTCAGAGATCTGTCTCATGTTGAGAGGGCCATTAGGCTTGTACCAGGTCATTGTCCAATTCATCGTTCCCAACATTGCACGGGCTGACATCGCCGGGTCGGCAGTCCGGAAAACGCCAGTCTTCACACCCTCTTTAATTAAATCTCGCCACAACCTTTCAAACCTGTCGCGGCGGGGGATATGACGTTCACGATATTCTGGATCCAGGGAACGATGTTCAAATAACAGCACTGATGCAAGGGCGGTATGATTTGCCATGGTCTCCAAATATACGTCCATGGCCTGACATAACTTTTTATCTACAGAGATATCCTGAGCCAGGACGGATGAAACTCGTTCGGTCACCAGATCAAGTGCCTGGTCCAGTAGCAGGAGCAGGATTTCCTGTTTACTTGAAAAATGATGGTAGAGACTAGCTTTTTTAAGATGTACTGCTTCGGCGATATCCTGCATGGAGGCAGCATGGAACCCTTTTTGACGGATGACCTGGGCAGATGAAGCGAGAATTTGATCTTTATTCACAGTAAACCTACCGACCGTTCGGTATGGCAAGAATATCAGATTTATAATATAGAGTCAATATATCTGAATTGTCCTCTTATGTTTGATTAATAATTAAACTTTCAAAATCCCTCTTATTTATAGAATTGGTTATTTACGTCACCAATTTGAGCCTTCACCCTCTTTTTAACCCATTATGTAATGAGCGTATTTCCTGCATTGAACGATTTAGATTACCAGTCCCATGAAGTACCTTGTTGAATACTCTCATAGGTCATCTTATTGAGTGGCTATATGACTATGCGCATTCTGATTGATTTTTTTATTGCCGTGCTTCCCAAGCAAGATATCGTGGGTTCGAGTCCCATCACCCGCTCATTTTACGCAATATTCCTAAACCGCTGTCTTAAGAGATGACGGCGTTTTTTTACACCTGATTCTCTAAGAAGACAACCCATTTGTCGTCGTAAAAGGGTGTTCCTTCCACATCCGTGCTGTTAGCAGTATCGGTATAAGCAGCCAGGGCAAATTCAGCGCTGTGACGATAGCCAGGTGCGGACTGGCATATGGACCAGCAATTTCCTCCCCCAGGATGATAAACACATCTGCGAACATCATACCGGAATAGAAAATGGTCGGGATACGGATCCAGTCGCGCCCACGTACAAAAGCATAAATCGCCACGGCGTAAAAAGGGCCGTAAAAAAGAACATCCAGCCAAATGGTATTCTTCCACCATTGCGGTCTGGCCATCAGCAATGGATCATAAGTGGAGCCGTATGAATGGATTACCTTCAACATGACCGCCGGTGGCCAAACCGGAGGTTGATATTGGGCCGGATCAGGTATGATCAGTTGTTCAAGATCGACAATATAAGTGATGAAGAAGAAATTTACAATGAAAAATGCTACGAACAGCCAGTCCAACCGGCGATTGCGAAAGGGAATGGAATTTCGGTTCATATAGTTTCCTCCTTACACGTCCGGATCGTGGACATACATGCCGCGCAAAACAGATCCCATAAAGCGGATGCCAGCTTGCCGTGAAAGCAATCTCCTCATCACGAAACTGGACAGTCGGTTCATTTTCCCAGGTATGACCGTCGGCTGATGTCCAAGAGCTGCTAAAGGTTTCAGTTACTACCTCATTCGGTTCAAGCGTCGCGTCCGAGAACCGACCTGTCCGTATCGGCCTGCTGGCTAAGTAATTGGGCGTCCGTATCGCTCCTGCAATACAAGCAAGTACATCCACTCCATCATGTCGCCATTCTTCCCATAATCCCTCCGCCAGGATCAGATTGAACGCCTTGGTAGCACTGTAATTTGAAATATATGCCGAACCTTGAAAAGCGCTTAGGGAAGTCATCAACACTATTCCGCCTTGACCAGCAGCCAGCATACGGGCTCCAAAATGATAAACCAGTCTTAGTGGAGTACGGACATTAGTGTCAACCTCTTTCAAATGGTCTTCTTGTGTCTTCTTTAGGAATGTACCTACTGCCGAGAAGGCCGCGTTATAAATGAGTAACCCAACGTCCAATGCCTCGGTCTCCTGACAGATTCTTTCAGCCGCATCGGGGCTTGCCAGGTCCAATGGCAGCACGTAGATCTCTACGTTATATTCTTTCATTAAAGTGGTTGCTAATTCCTCTAATAGTTCTTTGCGCCTGGCGATAAGGATAAGGTTCAATTTGCGTTCAGCCAACGCCTGAGCAAAAGCAGCGCCTAATCCCTCTGATGCGCCTGCCACGACAGCCCATGGTCCATAGTGCATCAGGAATCCTTTTGAGTCATCTCGTGTTCTACCTTGCATAAGGTACCTATTGCCTTCTCTCTAATAACACCTCTACTCGATTAATTCCTCGTTTTGATCGATCCAAAATCAACTCCATTATAAGTAACAAAAATGTAAGTAAAATGAGCTATTTTTACCAAAATCCCCTTTAAAGATTGTAAGGATGCTGTTATGCGCCTCTTTCCTCATCATGCTAAAATAATTTATCGGAGGCAAGAGTATCACGATGAGCAATACAATTATCTTTTACATTGAAGATAATATCGACAACCGAACCCTGATTAGACGGATTCTTTCGGCAGAAGGTTATCAGGTCGTGGAAGCCGGAGATGCCAAAGAGGCACTTGAGGCTTTGAAAACTCTACACCCAGACATGATTTTAATGGATATCAATATGCCTGAAGTAGATGGCTATACCCTAACGGCTCAAATCCGTAGCATGACGGGTTTTGAGAGTATACCGATTGTGGCTTTAACCGCCAATGTAATGCGCGGAGATCGGGAAAGATCCTTGGAAGCCGGTTGTGATGGATATATCCAGAAACCGATTGACATCGACCTGCTCCCGCAGCAAGTAGAACGTTACCTGAGGAAGAAATGAATATGCCCGAGTCACAAGATACCATCCAAAATCCATTAGCCGATACCCAATCGCGCCGAAAATCGTCCATCCCTAAAGACTGTACAGTTTTAGTCGTAGAAGATAATGTATCAAACTTCGTGCTTATCGCGCGTATGTTGGGGTATTTGGGTATCCATTGTGAGTGGAAAACATCCGGCTATGAAGTGGTTGAATACGCTGATACCTTGCCACGACTTGACTTGATATTAATGGATATCCGCCTTCCCTACGAAGATGGTTATGGAGCCCTAAAAAAGATCCGAGCCTCTGAACGGTTAAAGCAAGTTCCGATTGTTGCTGTGACTGCCGAAGCCAGCCTCGAGCAGATGGAAAAAGCAAGGGCTTCAGGTTTTGACGGATTTCTTGGAAAACCTCTAGACCCCGATCGCTTTCCCGATCAAATCCGTCATATTCTAAACGGCGAGCCGGTCTGGGAAATGAGCTAAATCTGACGAGAGCCGTTTATTTGTTTATTATATTGTGAGGAGACTCTGATGTCGTCAGACAAAGAGAAACTTACCTTCAAAAGACTATTACAAAGAATTCTTGAGACTAGTCCAAGTATTAAAGGCTCTAGCCCTCGTCAACAAGCATATTTCACCACACTTGTTTCCCTGATCTTAGGGGTCGTTTTCTTAATCGCCGCGATAATATTAATTCTCGTTGGGGGGAAACCTGGCCTGATCGTAAGTATGTTTGTTTTGGCAGCAATCATGGCTGTTTCCTGTGCTGTTGGTCGGTCGGAAAATTACCAGGCCGGTGCCATCATACTCGTTAGTGGAATGATCCTGAGTGGTTTTTTAATCAGCGCAGCCGTTCCGGATAATATTGGCAATATCTTGATACTGATGGCCACTATTGTCCCTGCCCTATCATTTGGTGTTTTGCTTCTTCCCATCCTGGCAACCATTATTATTTCTATAGTAACAATCATCATGATCGGTATTCTTCCCCTCATGGCAGTGGTGAATGTCACGTCTGGACTCTTTCTTTTTGTCGGCCTGGCAGTTATCGAAGGGGCTTTTGTTGCAACAACCTGGTTCCGAGATCGCATGGAGAACCAGCAGTTGGAAGAGATCGGTAGCTTGCGCGGCCGGCTGGAAGAGCGTGTAGAAGAGCGCACTCGTTTCACACGTATTGCTGCTGAAATCGCCCAGGAAATTATTGCGTCAAAATCCCTTGAAGAAGTATTAAATCAAACCGTTAGTTTGATTACTGCCAGGTTCGGGTTTTTATATACCGGTGTTTTCCTTGCAGATGAAACAGAACATTATCTTATGTTGAAAGCCGCCCAAGGACAGGGTGCGGAAAGATTGGTGCAATCAGGGAAACGTATCACGGTTGGACCTCCATCCCTGCTTGGATGGGTGGCAGAGAATAAACAACAGCGCTTGATTACAAGGATTGTCGAAGATTCGCTCCAATTGGAAGCAGAGTTCCTTCCAGAGAGTCAATCCGAAATTGGTATTCCAATTTTGAGCGCCGACAGGATCATTGGCGTGCTGGATGTTCAAAGCACCCGCTCAACCATGTTTGACAATGAAACCATTGTAGTCCTCCAAATGCTTGCTAACCAGATTGCCACTGGCATCCAGAATGTGAGGCAATTCGAAGTTGAGCAGGGCAGCGCACAAGAAGTAGCTCAGGTATACCTTGCTGGTTATAAAATTGTGCAATCAAAGGCAGAATACGAAGTCAATCAAACAATCCAGGAGCTCCTCTCGAAAACATCCTATCTGGCGTTGTTCTTAACCGCCCAGGGGAATGAACTGAAGACAACCGCAAAAACAAATACGGTATTACCAGATGGGGGATCTTTACCTGACACATTATCCGTTTCCATGGAAGAACTCGAGCCTCTCCTTGGCACAGATGTATTTATCGGGGAAGGCAATCGTTTGAACTCATTACCTTATAACCTGGTCAGGTTTATTCGCCAATTTAATATTTTCAGCCTGGCACTTATCCCTGTCAGATATAACGAAAAAGTGTCAGCTGTCTTTCTTCTCAGTACGCAGGAAAAAAATCCGCTGGTAATTACCAACATTCAGCCATATATAAACCTTGGCGACCAAATATCCACTTCCTTAGATAATATTTATAAATCACAGAAGAACGAACAGCACCTTGGCGAGATGGAAGCTGTCACTCGATTAGGCTCAGAGATTGCTCCGGCCAAAACAGAGAGCGCTGTCCTTGAAGCTATTCAACGACTATTTCAGGGGTCACCTAATTCGGTTATTCTTCTTCGGGCTGAAACAAATCAATTGCGTCTTGCCACGAATCCAAGCCTGACATACGAGGGCGAACGCATCACATTGCCTGAACAGATTGACGTCAATCCGGGTGAGGTGATCAAACAACTTGGTAATAAAGTGTTATTGGAAGATGTCGGTAAATTAGCTGCATTATCTTATGCACGATTTCACCCTGAGCTGCAGAAGTTTATTGAGGGGGAAGCTTCAGAATTGCCTGTCCTTGACAATCAACTTGTCAAATTGATCGAGACTGCACAATTTAAAAGCGCAGCTTTGATACCGGTAACTCGAAATGATGAACTGATCGATCTACTCATTGTTGGTGCAAGAAATGACCTGCAATCATTCCCATCGAACCGGTTCTTTTACGATGTAAAGGGATTGGTGACAGAAGCCTATAACCGGATTCTCAGCGAACAGGATATTGAACATCGGTTGAATGAGGACGAAGCGATTATCCTCATGGGCCAGGAAATAACCTCAATTCGAGAGCTGCCAACGGTCTACCACACGCTCCATACCCATATCCGCCAGACAGTAGGAAATGTTAATTTCCTCGTAGCCATCTTTGACGCAAACACGAACTCGATTTCGATTCCATATATGTACGAGCAAGGCGTCGAGGGGGACGGCACTATCACGAAGGTCGAATCCTTCCCAATCGGTGAAGGCCTCACATCCATCCCCATTCGGACAAAACAACCTCTGATGATCGTTGAAGACACCGAAAAACGGGCTTTGGCGTTGGGGGCTAAAATTACCGGAAAATCGCCAAAATCCTGGCTGGGTACCCCAATGATTGTTGCAGATGAGGTGGTTGGCGCTATCGTTATTCAGGATAGCGACCGCGAATTCGCATTTAATGATAACGATCTGCGGTTCTTGATTAGTCTTTCAGGCCAGGTAGCCGGCACAATTTACAACACCCGTCTTCTGGAGGAAACACGCAATCGTGCCGTACAGCTTCAGACTGCGGCTGAAATTGCCCGCGATATTTCAGGTTTGCTCGATCTGGATGAGTTGCTTAATAAAGCGGTCATACTGATTTGCGAACGGTTCAATTTCTACCATGCGGCAATTTTCTTGGTGGACTC
The DNA here is from genome assembly GCA_963831885.1 of uncultured Chloroflexia bacterium. Taxonomy (GTDB): domain Bacteria; phylum Chloroflexota; class Anaerolineae; order Anaerolineales; family Villigracilaceae; genus UBA877. The sequence goes on from CAWHSJ010000016.1 coordinate 24,500, forward strand.
TATGAACGAATTTGCTCATATCCGGGAGGCCACTGGAGAAGCCGGGACCCAGATGAAACGTGCTGGTCATAAATTGAAAGTGGGTTCCAAATCTATTGTGGGCTACGTAACTGGCAGTGGCGAACCTCTTGTCGTGAATGACACCAATCGTGATGCAACTTATTTCGCAAATCCCCTCTTGCCAGAAACCAAGGCCGAAGTCGGCATTCCTCTTAAAGTCGGTCAGCGCATTTTGGGTGCCCTGGATGTGCAAAGCACTCAGGCTTTTTCCTTTGTAAAAGAAGATATTAGCGTTTTGCGCATTCTGGCAGACCAGATGGCGATAGCGGTAATTAACTCCGAGTTGTTTGCTGATACACAGGAACATCTTTCCCAATCAAGACTGCTGCATCATGTGACTACTGCGGCTGCATCCGGTACTACTCTCGAGGAGGCCCTTGCCGGAGCCGTCCAAGGTCTCCAGGTTACTTTAGGTGGTGACCGGGTTTCGATTCTGTTGGCCGATAATGATCGTAAATCTTTGACAATAAAATCATTCGTCGGCTATTCCGAAGAAGTCGGCCAGCTTAAGATTCCCTTCGGTGAAGGCATCACTGGATGGGTGGCAGTACACCAACAACCCCAACGCATTAATGATGTCTCTCAAGATCCCCGCTATATTCAGGCTGGTTCGAATGTACATTCTGAATTGGCGGTCCCTCTCTTATACCGTGGAGAACTCCTTGGAGTCCTCAATGTAGAAAGCGATCAAAGCGGCGCATACAACGAAAATGATGAAGAAATGCTCGGCACGCTGGGCGGCAGTCTGGCAGCCATTATCGCCAACGCTCGTTTGATCGAACAAGTCCGTCGTCAGGTGGACCGTGAACGCCTGCTTTACGATGTAACTAGTAAGATCCGCCGCTCGACAGATATGCATACCATTATGACATCCACTGCGACCGAATTAAGCAAAGCCCTGGGCGCTCGAAGAACTCAAATAAAAATTAATCCCCAGATGAAAATCGAAACCATGGAGAATGATCAAAAAAAGGATGATTCTGCATGATAGCGATTTGTAAAACGGTTTTTCTCCTGCCGACTAAGGATGAAATAATCTTATGATAACGCCAACTTTCCTGGAGATTGCCACCATTATTTTGATTGTTCTGGGCGCTGGGATCATGTTTTTTGCTGACCTGAATATAAGGCAGATATTGAAGGTCAAGCAGGAACAGAAGGAAACCCGCCGGTGGCGAATCCTGTTTTCTTTGGCCGCATTCTTTTTAATCGGCTATCTTGCAACAGTTATCCTTGTCTTGGTTGGCCTGTCACGTTATTTGGTAATTGCCGCAGGTATCATATTTTTCTTTGGCGCTTTGTTCGTTTTTCTAGTGAGTCAGGTAAGTTCTTCCACTATCCAAGGTTACCTTTCTACAGTCGATAAACTCCACGCTGAGCAAGCGGAAGTTGGTAACCGGTCGCTCGACCTGGAACGCCGCATCTCGCAGCTACACGCCGTCGCTGAAATTTCTCGCTCAATCACCGGCGTACTGGCATCACAGAAACTACTTCAAGAAGCAGTCGATCTTATCCTGAAACGGTTTAATTTATATTATGTAGGTATCTTTATTGTGGACGAAAATAGGCGTTTTGCTATCCTGCAAGCCGGAACAGGTGAAGCGGGAAAGGCAATGGTCTCCGAGCAACACAAGCTGCCCGTTGCCGAGTCCTCTATGATCGGTTGGACAATCCTCCATCGACAAGCACGTATTGCTCTGGATGTCGGTACTGACGCGATTCGGTTCGCCAATCCTCACCTGCCAGATACCCACTCAGAATTGGCACTTCCGCTCATTTCAGGCGACCAGGTAATTGGAGCCCTTACCATTCAATCCAACCAACCTGAAGCGTTTGATGAAGATGATATTACTATTCTCCAAAATATTGCCGATACGCTGGCGATCGCACTTGAAAATGCCCATCTCTTCCAGGAAGCACAAGGGGCCTTGGAGGAATTGCGCGCTTCCCAACGCTCTTACGTCACAAAAACTTGGTCCGAAACAGCTCAAGATCATCAGGGATATGAGTATATCTCTGGCACCATTCCTCCTGTGGATGGGAAAATTTCTTCCATCGACGTTCCGCTCACCCTTCGCGAACAAATCATCGGCCAATTACATCTGGAAGGCGATCAGGACTGGACCCCTGAGGAACAAAGCTTGATCGAAGCGGTAGCGTCGCAAGCCGCTCTAGCTATGGAAAATGCTCGTTTACTGGAAGATAGCCAGCAAGCTGCTTTACGTGAGCGTCTGGTGGCAGAGATCACAGGTAAAGTGTGGTCGTCACCAAATACAGAATTTATCCTACAAACTGCAGTAAAAGAATTGGCGCGAGCGTTGCGTACCGATGACGCCATAATTGAATTGAATCCGGATTGAAGTAATGCGGTAGGAGAATTAACCGTGAATTCAAATAACCAATCGCAAAACCTTACTGGAAGCCGCCTCTTAAAACTGGGAGGGAAATTTATTTTACGCGTCCAGCTTGCGACTCAATTGGTCTCTTCATTGATCGGTCCAATATTGGGTATCTATTTTATTTACATCACTGCAAACCTGTCAAATAGGCAGTTCATCCAATTCTTGATTAGTCTTGCCATTTCACTCGTGTTTGTCAACATCCTCCATATTATTTATTCCATGGCAATTACGAAACAGGCCCGCCTATACCTTGACCATATTTTCAAGGCTCAACCCCTGCCCGAAGGCAGTGATCAAATTTCTGCCTGGAATGAAATTATTACATTTCCAAGGCGATCAATAATAGCTCAGATAATCCTTATTGTTTTGTTTATTATCTTCCCCGTTATCCTTTACATGAGTTGGGCCGGCGGGTTGAACCAATCCCAGCTCATTTATGTGGCCATCGGCGGCTCATTATCCATTTTGGCCATCATCGTCCAAAGTTTTCTTTTCCTTGACGCCCAGCTGACTCCAGCTCGCTGCGCATTATTGCCTCCCAATCCATCTAACCAGGAGATTCGTGTCACACTGGGAATACATTCTCGCCAGTTCATCATGGCCAGTATCTTACTCTTGGTTGCAATCCTCATGGTTGGTGGGGTTGGCTATCAAAAGATTTTATCTATGACCTCTCCTGGCTCCGACCTGGCGGCAATTTTTTCTTCATATAAAACACAGTTCCTCGTGATAGGGATAGCTATTTTTCTTTTGGGTATATTCCTGGCATCTCAATTGGCAGGATCTGTTTCAAAGCCCACGCGTGAAATCGTACGTATCATGGACCAGGTAAAAAATGGGGATTTTAGCGGACGGGCACAGATCATGACGTCAGACGACATGGCTCGCCTTACCATCCGGTTCAATCAGATGATGGATCAATTACAAACAACTCAATTATCCTTGGAACATCAGGTCCAGGAAAGAACGTCGACACTTGAACAACGCGGCAAGCAGCTTCAAGCAGCAGCCCAGGTTGCCCGCGAAGCTGCATCGCTACAAGATCTGAACTTCATCCTTTCTCGGACTGTCAACCTTATCTCTGAACAATTTGGCTATTACCATGCAGGTATCTTTCTCCTCGATGATTCTGGAGAATTCGCTGTTCTTCAGGCTGCTTCATCCAGTGGCGGAAATAATATGCTTGCCCGTGGACACAGGCTCGCTGTTGGGCAACAAGGCATTGTGGGTGCAGCTGCCTATGATAATCGCCCGCGCATAGCCATGGATGTTGGTGCCGATAGGGAATTCTTTAATAACCCAGACTTACCGATGACACGCTCTGAAGTGGCTTTACCGCTGACCGTCTCCGACAGGGTCATTGGCGTTCTTGACATCCAATCCACTGAAGAATCAAAATTTTCCGCAAGCGATATCGAAGTGCTTCAGATCCTGGCCGATCAGGTAGCCCTGGCGATCCAAAATGCCCGCCTGATCGCCGAAAGCCAGGATGCCATCCAACGGATGGAAGCTGCTACTGCTCAAAACTTGCGCCGCACGTGGGGCGAAAAAGTCCACAATGCTAAAAGCGCTTATCGATACACATCTTCCGGGCTGATCCCGGCTGTGCAACTTAAACCCCAGGAATCAATGGACGCGATGGGAGCGAATTATCTAAAAATACCGATCAACCTTCGAGGGCAGCACATTGGAACGATCTCCCTTCACCGTAAAGGCGACACCGTTTGGAGTGATTCTGATCTTTCTCTTGTAAACGAAGTATCCGCTCAAGTGGGTCTGGCCTTGGAAAATGCGCGTTTGGTTCAGGATACTCAACTCCGTGCTGAACGTGAAAAAAACCTCAGCCAAATGACAGCTCGTATCCGCGAGACATTGGATATCGACGTGGTTCTGCAGACTGCTGTCCGTGAAATAAAACAATCACTTAATCTCGACCAGGCTGAAATCAGGTTGCAAATAGCCGGCCAGACAAATAAAACCGATCAATCGAGGCAGTCATGACGAAAATGAGCAAGTCGGTCAGGCTTTTCTGTTCACTTGTCATCGTTTGGCTGTTGGCAGCCTGCTCGGGCAACACCTCCACATCCACCTCCAAACCTCTAAAGATTGAATGGACTTTATGGCAGGGAGATTACACGCTCTTGGTTGCAAATAAAATGGGTTTCTTTAAAAATCATGGCATAGCTGTCGAACCTGTCCGCTATGAAACCGTTTCGCAAGCGATTCCTGACCTCGCCGGAGCAAAACTGGATGGCGGTCTTTTTACAATGAGTGATACCCTCCTGGCATCGAATTTGGCAGATCTCAAAGCCGTCCTGGTCAGCGACTCAGGCGCCCAATATACCATTGTAGCCTCGCCTGATATTCAAACCGTCAATGACCTGCGCGGAAAACGTATTGGGGTAAATGTCCACACATCGGGTGAAATATTCGTTTCTGATATGCTAAAGAGTAAACGCATGACAGCAAACGATGTCACATACGTCGAAATGTCGCCTGATCAAGTTTCCCAAAGCATTCCTGGTCAAATTGATGCTGGCCTTGTTTGGGAACCCTATACTTCTCAAGCACTCAAGCAAGGCAAAGTAGTAGTTTATCAGAACGCCAACTCTTCCCAACGTATCCCCAGACTGGTTGTATTCCGCAAAACTCTGGTGGATGAGCGCCCACAGGACATTCGGGCTTTCCTTCTGGCATGGGAAGAGGCCGTGCAATATCGCCTCAGTCATCCGCAGGAATCACTTGCCATTATTTCGAAAGCGACCGGCCTCTCAGCCAGCGATCTCAAGGCGACAGGCGATATAAACCTCTTCACGATTAGTGATAATGTGGCTCTTTTTGACAATACTGCAGGGTCGGACCCCAGTTCCATCTACTATATCGCCGGGTTCAATCGGGATTTTCTCATGACGGCAGGTTACCTCACCAATCCGCCTCATTTCAACACTTTGCTTGATCCATCTTTTCTGAAATAATGAATATCGTTGTTTTCTGAATAGCTTCACAGATAGATAGGATACAGAATGCAAAAGCTAAGAAACTGGTTTACTACATTATCGCCAATTACACGCCGGGTCCTATTTACTGTCAGTTTTATCTCCCTGGGATTTATTGTTTTCAGTTTAATGACGATCAGGGATTTGTTTGCACCCGCAACATTATCAGAAATTATTGTCAATCCAATTCCGATCGCGATCAGCCTCCTGGGTATAATTTCGATAATATTGGTTCTGAGAGGCAAGACCCGCTTTTCTAGCTACTTGTTAATGGTGGGAGTATTCATCGGTTTTCTCATTATTGCTATCTTTGCTGCCAATGCGACCTACTCAACTGTTGCTGAATTGCTAATCGTAGTTATTCCAATTATGATCGCAATCCAGTCTTTATCCGAAAGAGAATTCACTTGGATTGTTGTCCTTACACTTGTAGCCAGATCTGTTATCCAGATTCTCGGCACATTGAAGTCAAGTAGTTTTACCTCAGGATTGGGTTCACAGACCGCATCCATAGCTGAATGGGCCTCAGTAATAATGGCCATTCTGTTCGGCCTGTATGTCGCTATTAATCTAAATAATTTTGCCTTCCGGGTGAAGATGATCCTGGTTTTAGGGCTTTTAACGATCGTCCCAACCGCAATTCTAACTTCCATTAGCAGAAATAACCTCGAATCGAACCTGATCAACCAGGCCAACCAAAGTCTTGTTTTGTCATCCGACCAGTTAGCCTCAGCGGTTGATCTCTACATTAACACTACACTTGATATCACCCGTATAGAGGCCCAAATTCCGGGCTTTGCAGATTATGTCGGCCAACCTCCTATTAGCAGTGCTTCAGGCGACCGAATTTTTGCACGCGGTACCGACCTCGAAAAAGTCACAACCAATACTCTGCGTGCATTATTGAAAAAAGATCCACTTAATATTCTTTCTGTTAGGCTCTATGATAGACAGGGAACACTCCAATTAAGTACAAACCAGAGCGAGATTGGAAAATTTGAAGCGGGTCAGGAATACTTTCTCTACCCCTTCCAAAAAGGACTTCCATATGTGTCTCCAGTAACCATTCTTAATAACGGAACTGGTATCATTCACTTCAGTGCCCCTATTCGGACTTCCGCGGGTATAGCCAATGGTGTACTGGATATCGTTTATTCGGCTTCAGTTCTCCAACAGATACTCGTTCGTAACAGCGATAAACTAGGTCCGGATGTAGATGCTATGCTTTTGGATGAAAACAATATAATCCTGGCCCATAGCTCAACGCCAGAACTGATTAATAAAATAATAAATCCACAAGACAATAAAACGATTACCAATCTAATTTACAAAAACCGGCTGCAGAATCTGAAACCCGAACAATTGTCTTTGAAAATGGATGGGTTGACTCCCGGATTGCAAAACATCTCAAAAATCCAGTATTTCTCGGGCAACTTCTCTCCGCAACAAACTCAAGTCACTAATGGAAATTCTACCCCTGACCAGGCTGGTGCATCGGAACTATCCTCTCTGAACTGGTATATCGTTGCCTTCGTTCCGCAAACTACACTGCTCTCTCCGGGAAAACAACAAACCCAGGCTGTGGTGCTCATCAGTATTTTGATCACCATGATTAGTATCGCAATCGCGCTGGGATTAACACAAGTACTAATTTCACCTATCCTAAGCCTGACCCGCACATCCGAACGGATCACACAAGGCGACATAAATGCGACTGCAACGGTAAAAACACAGGATGAAATAGGCGTATTGGCCGCCACATTTAACGGCATGACCGGTCGTGTTCGGGATCTTATTGGCGGTCTCGAACAACGCGTGGCTGAACGGACCAAGGACTTGGAACGTCGTGCCGTCCAGTTGCAGGCTGCTGGTGATGTCGGTAGCACAGCCGCCCGCCTGCGTGACTTGGACGAGCTTATGCGCCAGGTGTCACGCTTGATCAGCCAGCGTTTTGGCTTTTACCATGTTGGCATTTTCCTGCTTGACGATCGTGGTGATTATGCTGTCCTGAGGGCATCGAATAGTGAAGGTGGACAAAGGATGTTGTCTCGCGGGCACAAGCTAAAAGTTGGCGAAGTCGGTATTGTTGGATACGTATCTGGTTCGGGCCAACCACGAATAGCCCTGAATGTCGGTCAGGATGCTGAATACTTCACTAACCCCGACTTGCCTCTCACCCAATCGGAAATGGCCCTTCCTCTGATCGCAGGAGGAAAGGTCTTGGGCGCCTTGGATATCCAGAGTACAGAACCATCAGCATTTTCAGAAGATGATGTTACTACATTGAAGGTTCTTGCAGACCAGATCGCTGTCGCCATTGAGAATGCTCGTCTATTCTCAGAAAACCAGGCCGCTTTGGAAACCGCCAGACGTGCATATGGTGAAATGAGCCAGAAAGGTTGGCAGAATCTATTACAGTCAAGGCAGGCAAATATTGGGTATGTTAGTTTGACCGGGGACCATGTCGCGCCTGCTTCAGAAGAAAACACCCCTGAATTCCTTCAAGCTCTCCAAAGCGGACAAGTAGTCATGGCAGGCCAGGAAAAGATACTTTATGTACCTATAAAGGTCCGCGGGCAGAGTATAGGTGCAATTCGAATGGATAAACACCAGGATGGCGATCGGTGGACCGCTGAAGATGTCACGATGGCAAATTCCCTGGCTGAGCAATTAGGAACTGCGCTTGAAAGTGCCCGTCTATATGCGGATATTAGCCAGCGCGCTCAGCGTGAATCCATCATATCTGACATTGCTTCAAAAATTGGTGCTTCCATCCAGATTGACACAATCTTAAGGACCTCCGTTGAGCAGCTTGGTCGTGTGCTGCAGGATTCTGAAGTTAGCATTCAGATGGGCAGCCAACCCAAGGTAGGAGGCGAGAATGAATAATTCCTCTAAACCCCCTGTTGTGACCAGGCATAATGACCAATTACCTTATTCCTATATGGAGCTGCTTTCTACAATTTTGAAAATCTTCCTATGGGGAGCGTCGGCTTTTGGACTCTTTGAGGTTATTTCAACTTTAGGTCATACGACACTTGCAATAACCGCTGGGATTATCGTAGTTTTCTTGATATTACTGGTGGCATCAATCTTTCCATTACCCATACATTTTAAAGAGGGGATTTTATTAGCAGTGATTTTTATTTTTGCCCTGAATGAGCTTTTCCAAACAGGGATATTTGGCAACTCGAGGATATTTTTCCTGGCATTCGCCCTCCTGGCTGCTATACTTTTCGGTCGAAGAGAATATCTTATCTCCTTGGGTATAAGCATTGTAGCAATGGCTCTCATGGGCTGGTTACTGATGACCGGAAGGATTACTCTAATTAGCCAGGAAGTAACTGTCGGTAATCTTTCCACCTGGATCGTGGAGACAGTTTTGATGATTCTTGTCACAACTGGTCTCGAAGAATGCTGGAGACGGCTCCGCAAAGAGTTCTTCGTCACCCATCAGACACTAGAGAATGCCATGGGTACCCTGAGTAATGAAAGGGTCAATCTTGAAAACCACATCACTGAACGGACAACAGAATTGGCCGCTAATGTAGAATTAGGAAAAAAGCGTGCCGGTCAATCTCTTGCCATCGCCGAAATTGCTCATACGACCGCCTTCATCCAGGAGCCGGACGAATTGATGAAAGCACTTTCACAACTTATTGGTGAGAAATTCGGTTTTTATCATGTTGGAATTTATCTGAATGAAGAAGATGGAATGTCTACCGTTTTACATGCAGCAAATAGTGCCGGCGGACAGCGTTTGTTGTCTAGGGGTTACAAATTGAAGATCGATCAATCGGGAATTGTCAATTATGTTGCTGCATCAGGTACACCGCGCGTTGCAGGAAAAGTAAAAGATGACATTCTTTACGACAATAATCCTGACCTGCCAGAGACGCGGTCAATAATAGCTCTCCCGCTGATGATCGGGCAACGAATTATTGGTGTCCTCGATCTTGAAAGTAATGTGGATGAAGCTGTAAAAGAACAGGACCTTGAAGTGATGCGCACTCTCGCGAATCAGGTCGCAGATGAAATTGAAAATATTCGCACCTTTAGCCAGACACGCCGTGATCTTTCGGAAGCTCGGGTAGTCTATGGTCATTACATGCGTCAAGCATGGGAACAGATCGCTGGCGAAAAACGATCAGTCGGATATCGCTATGTAGCTTCAAAAATAAGCCCGATCGAAGTTCCTCTTGATTTACCGGAATCACCATCTTCCATCGATACGGGTCAATCCATCACTCCTGCAAGCGAAAATCAAAACATCACCATTCCTCTGAAATTACGAGAGGAGACCATTGGAGTCCTCGACATCCGCTCCAGTAATCCAGGTCGTCAGTGGAACGAAAACGAATTAGCGCTTATCCAGGCAATTGCTGAGCGGGTATCTTTGGCTTTGGAAAATGCTCGCTTGTTTGAAGAAACCACTCGTCGTGCTGACCGTGAAAGGACAGTCTCCGAGATTACCACTCATATCCGCAGTACCACTGATCCTCAAGTGATGCTTCAGACCGCCCTGGATGAACTCAAGCGCGCTCTGGGTGCAAAAGATATAAAGATCCGTCCATATTCTCCTCCCGCTGGTTCCAAAGGTTTTTAAGGTAAATTCCGAAAAATGGACGAAACTATCAATTCAGCGGCAGACAATCATTATTTACATTGAGAGATAACTATGGCTTACATAATAACTATATCGAATGAAAAAGGTGGAGTGGCTAAGACTACATCTACCTTATCCCTTGGAGCTGCTCTTGCTGAAGCCTCCCAAAAGGTTCTGTTGATAGATCTTGATCCGCAGGCCAACCTTTCCCTTGCACTTGGTTTTGAACCCGGGAAGTTGGAACGGACTTCAAGCAACATCCTCTTGGAAAATACTCCACTTTTGGAATCGCGCCTGGAAACAAATATTTCTGGTGTCGACCTGGTTCCTTCCAATCCTTCTCTTGAACAGGCCGAACAGGTCCTGCCTATTTACCTGAATTACACTACCCGATTGCGCAACGCCATCGAAGGTGCAAATCCCCTTCCTTATCAATTTGTGTTGATCGATTGCCCGCCTTCTTTGGGAGCTATCACAGTAAATGCACTCGCCGCGGCAGACTTACTCATCATCCCCACCCAGGCAGAATATTTTTCAGCTTATGCCTTGCGCGATATGATGACCATAATTCGTCAAATCCGAAGCGAAGATAATCCCAAATTAGCCTACCGCGTTCTGGTTACTCTCCTTGATCAACGCAATCGCGCCCATCGCGATATTCGCGAACAGTTGGAACGTACTTTTGGCATAGGTCTCTTTAAAACTGTGATTGAAATCGATACCAAGCTTCGCGAAAGTCCCATTCTCGGTTTGCCAATAACTCAATATAAACCTAATAGCCGTGGTGCCCAGCAATACCGCGGCCTGGCTGAGGAGCTGATCCAATATGTCCAGCAAACGAATACAGAAACGGCTTGATCAATTATTTACGGATATAAAGCAAGCCGGGAGTCCTGAAACCAAGCAGGAAGGCTCAACCGCGCTCAAGCCTCGCATCGACATAAGGCAAGTAGCCCAGGAACAGGAAATAGTCCGGGCAAAGAAGAGCCATGTTCAGGAAGAAAAAATCTCTTCCGAGATCAGTACACCCTTTTCGACTCCAGATACCCAAGGTTTAACCCCATCCAACCTGGATGTACAATCTGAGACTATCGCTCTGCCGTTCCGGACAGACGCTGATTCTTGGAGTCTCCTTGAGGTTGTGAGCCCACCCGAGAGAGGCGTCTGGAGTCAAGAAGATCAGCTTCTCGCCAGACAAGTCACCGATCAGCTATCGTTGGCCCTGGAAAATGCGCACCTTTTAACCGAGACGCAACAGCGGAATAAAGAACTGGCAACTTTAAATGAAATCATTGGTTCCGCCAATCAAACACTGGAATTAACGGAAATCTTGGATGTTGTCTTGACTCGTGTTTTGTCGGCTATTGATATGGACGCTGGATTGATTAGCATGTTTAACAGCTCGAATGGAATACTGGAGCTGGCCACATGGCACGAATTACCAGAGCCAATGTACACGAAACTTCAGAAAGACGGTTTGGGTGGTACGCTTTGTGCCAAAGTATTCGATGATAAGCAAGCGCTGTCACTGAACGATCTTCATCAGGATGCTCCGATAGATGTGAGTGGCCTGCTGACTGCAGGATTCCAGTCTTACTTGGGTGTACCATTGGTCGCTGGTGGGCAAGTGATTGGAACATTATGTACATTCAAGCACGACCCAACTATTTTTAAACAAAATACAGTCGACCTGATGATGACTATGGGTAGTCAGATCGGTTTTGCTATTGAAAATGCCCGTCTTTTTACGCAGACCCAATCCTCGGAGGAAACTTTACGACGTCAAAATGAATATCTGGCCACTTCGGCAGAGATCGGCCGCCTTGTTACTTCCACGCTCGATATGGATACACTTTTCGGTCGGACCGTCAATCTGATTCATGAACGGTTTGGCTTTTATCACGCTGCCATATTTACCATCGATGAACCTGGTTTTAATGCTAACCTGATTTCTGCAACTGGAAAACCAGGCGAAGAAATGCTGCTGCGCAAGCACTCCCTTCCGGTAGGATCCAAGTCGATTGTAGGGACAGTATCATCGACCGGCAATCCCTTGGTGGTAAACAATGTAGCCAACGATCCTACCCACCGTCCTAACCCCCTATTGCCCGAGACCCAATCTGAAGCTGCAATCCCTCTCCGGATTGGGAAACGTATTATTGGTGTGATCGACCTCCAGTCCAAGCAAAAAGATGCCTTTACGACGGCAGATATTGCTGTCCTGTTGACTCTCGCCGATCAGGTGGCTATCGCCATTGACAATGCCCGTTCCTATGAATTGGCTCAGCAAGCGATTAACGAAATGCGCGAATTGGATCGCCTTAAAAGCCAGTTCTTAGCTAACATGAGCCATGAATTACGGACTCCACTTAACTCCATTATCGGTTTCTCACGCGTGATTATCAAAGGCATCGATGGACCGGTCTCCGATCTCCAGGAACAGGATCTAAGTGCCATTTACAATTCTGGGCAGCATCTATTACGCCTCATCAACGATATTCTCGATCTATCCAAAATTGATGCTGGCAAAATGGAATTGGCATTTGACGATGTCGATATTGCCGAATTACTTGAGAGTGTCGTTCCCACAGTATCTGGCTTGATCAAAGATAAACACATCGAAATTATTCAGAATATTGATCCTAATATTCCTATCGTCCGAGCGGATGCCATGCGGCTTCGCCAGGTGATGATCAATTTGCTTTCAAATGCTGCTAAATTCACCGACGAAGGATGTATTACTATAACTGCTCAAATACAAACCAAACCGAACAGTAAATCGGAAATAGTCGTAAGCGTTACGGATACCGGGGCGGGTATTGCTCCTGAAGACCGCAATAAACTATTCCAGCCATTCTCGCAGGTCGACGCATCTCCAACTCGCAAGACCGGTGGCACGGGCCTTGGTCTATCAATCTCCCGCCGCCTCGTGGAACTCCATGGTGGAATAATTGATGTCACCAGTGAGATCGGCAAGGGAAGCACCTTTTACTTCACCTTGCCCTTGCCGCAAGTGGTGGAGAACCAGGGCAAGCCCGATGATAAGAGTGTCGAAAAAATTGTTCTCACAATTGATGACGACACACAAGTGATAAGCCTGTATGAACGATTTCTACAGCCTCAAGGTTATCAGGTTGTAGCCTTAACGGATCCTTCTCAGGCAGTCGAACGAGCCCGCCAATTGAAACCTTTTGCCATTACGCTGGATGTCATGATGCCTGGCAGGGATGGTTGGACGGTTTTGGCGGAACTTAAAAAAGATCCTGCAACTCGAGACATTCCCGTGATCGTCTGCAGCATTCTGGAAGAAGATGAGAAGGGTTTCAGTCTTGGTGCATCGGATTATCTGGTCAAGCCTATCCTGGAAGAAGAATTACTGAAAGCTTTAGGTCGCCTAAATGGGAATGGGGATATTCACGATGTTCTTGTAATAGATGACGACGAAGAAGATTTACGTCTTTTGGAGAAAATATTGAAACAAGGGATGTATAACCCGATCTTGGCTCAGGGTGGGGTTCAAGGCTGGGAAATGCTCTCCAACAAAGCACCCCAGGCAGTCATACTTGACTTGTTCATGCCCGGCCTGGATGGATTTACCATCCTTGAAAAACTCCGCACGGATCCAAACCTGAATGACATCCCCGTAATAGTGGTCAGTGGAGCCGACCTCACAGCTGAGCAACAAAATCAATTGGCAGATTTCGGTCAGAGTTTGCTGCAAAAAGGGACTCTTTCCGCAACCGCTTTGTTATCTTCCTTGGATAAAGCACTTAATCGTATTAAACAACCTTAGAAAGGCGACTGTAAATTTATGTCCTTCGTCGTCCGATGTATTGATTGCTCTCATACTACACCGTTCTACCCTACCTCGACCAATTGTCCCCGCTGCAATAGCCAATGGCGTGAGGCCGAGTACGAGCTCGATACTATTTCAAAGGGTCTTGCTCCTCAATTGCCGGGACGTATCTTTGACCTTTGGCGTTACCGCGAGCTCCTTCCAGTGCGTAGTCCTCATCCGGCCATCATGCTCGGGGAAGGCGGCACTCCTCTTATACAGGCGGTCAACCTGGGGATGATGCTTGGGTGTCCAAATATTTTTATCAAGGATGAACGTCAGGGGCCAACCACATCATTTAAAGACCGGCAGGCCGCTGTAACCATAGCCGCACTTAAAGAAGCCGGGATAACCGAGATGGTAGCCGCTTCAACAGGAAATGTTGCTATATCTTACTCCGCCTATTGTGCGCGGGCCGGCATCAAACTTTGGGCCTTTGTCACCAGCTTGGTTCCTGCAGTAAAGATGCGTGAAATTGCCATTTATGGTAGTCAGGTGATCAAAGTTACCGGTTCGTATGACCAGGCAAAGCAAGTTGCTGCTGAATTCGCCCGCCAGCGGAATCTTTACCAGGACACAGGCGCTCGTACGATTACTTCCATTGAAGCGATGAAAACGATCGCCTTTGAGATTGCAGAACAGATCACCACTATCCTTGGCCAAACCACAAAGAACAATGGAAATCCCCGGCCAATCTGGCGCGCGCCAGATTGGTATATTCAGTCTGTCAGTGGCGGTATGGGACCTCTTGGTGTATATAAAGGATTCCTCGAACTGGAAAAAATGAATTACATAGACCATCTCCCCGCCATCGCAGCGATTCAAGCAGAAGGCTGCGCACCGATGGTTCATGCCTGGAAGGAACATTCAGAGAACGCTACTCCCGTAAAATCACCCCGGACGCATATCGAAACTCTGGCAACTGGCGATCCTGGCCGTTCATATAATCTTCTGGCAAAACGGGTACAAGAAACTCATGGGACATTTGAAAGTGTAAGCGATCAAGAAGCGTTCCAGGCCATCCATCTTTTGGCAAAAATGGAAGGGATCTCGGCAGAACCCGCTGCTGCGGTGGCCTTCGCGGGTCTCTTTAAGCTTGTTCGAGCAGGTGTTATTAAGCCAACCGACGTAATCGTTGTCAATTGTACTGGCCATACCATGCCGACCGAGCCATTTGTCTTGGGCGATAATTGGTCCCGCAATGTCGTGATGCCTTCCCAGACACAGGATCAGACTCCACAAGAAGGTCTCCTTGCAGCTCTTAGTCGGGTTGCACCAGATCGATTCCCCTGCATAGCGTTAATTGATGACAGCTCTGATGCGCGCAGACTTATTCGACGAATATTACAATCACAAGGGAACTTCACCATTCACGAAGCAGAAAATGGCAAGTTGGGTCTCAATGTCATAGAAAAAGAACAACCGGATCTCATCATTCTGGATTTAATGATGCCGGAAATGGATGGTTTTGCCGTCCTTGATGCCCTTAAATCCAAACCCGAAACTGCCGATATCCCGGTGATTGTTTCCACAGCGAAAGAATTGACCTCTGATGAAAAAGACCGGCTCAAAGGCCAAATACAGGCGCTGATGCAAAAAGGTGATTTTCTGAGCGATGAGTTCTTGGAAGAGGTCCGGACATTGATCGGCTGATGCACTTTAAAGAGGACTGACCTTTGATTAAAAAGAGAAGGCAGATAACAGGTATACGGGCGGCTTTGAGTTCTGCCTTATTTCTGGGCCTTGCGCCAATTTTTGGCAAACAAGCCATTAACCTCGGTTTTTCACCGCTGGCAGTTGTTGCTTTGCGGACGAGTATGGCCGCTTTATTACTATTAGTACTTGTCGCATTTTTTCGTAGGCCATTCCTGTATATCTACCCTGCTGGTTTGCTGGGATGCACTCTTGCAGGTGTTTTAAATGGATTAGGTTCGCTGTTATATTATTTTGCACTTGAACGGCTGACCGTCAGTGTTGGGCAATTAATTTACTCTCTTTACCCCATTTTCCTTATCATTTGGATGGTAATTGACCATCAACCACCCTCTTTACTCACCTATCTTCGCATGGCTGTAGCCTTCCTGGGGATTTCCTTTCTTACATTATCCAATTCAGTTCAAATAGATTGGATAGGGGTTGCTTTGATGCTGGGCGCATCAATTATGTATGCAATTCATTTGCCTGTTAATCAGCGTGTTCTTTATGATATTCCTGCCCCAACTGTTACCCTGTACACCTTGCTTGCTATGAGTGCTGTAGTCGTTCCTGCTTATCTCCTTTTTGACCGCCACCTTCCTTCTGGGAGCACATCCTGGCTTCCAATTGTCGCACTAACACTTGTCACCTTTTTCTCGCGTTTAATGCTATTCCTGGGTGTAAAGCATCTTGGTGGTATACAGACTGCCTTGCTTGGACTAAGTGAATTATTCGTTTCGATTACGGTTGGACATTTCTGGTTGCGTGATGTTCTAAATCCTTACCAGTGGCTTGGAGCGACACTTTTGGGAATAAGCTTAATAATGATTAGCTTTGAGAAGATACAACCCGAGAGAAGGCGAACACAGGGCCTGCTTGGTTGGGTCCGGCCACCTGAGATTTCGGCAGAAATCCCTTGGGGACCTCATGATTAGTTAGAAATAGTGAAGATTGCTGAGCAAATCTCTACTCACACATCTTCAAAAACGTAACCCGTTCCTCGTACGCTGATTATTCTTTTCATAAGAGTAGGAACGTCCGCTAATTTTTGTCTTAACCGGCTGACTAAGGGACGCAGAATTTCTGGCGCTTCCTGTTGGGTGGTGGAATATCCTTGAACAAGCAAAACTAATTCTCTGTGTGAGAATACCTTGCTGGCATTTTCAACAAATATTCGCAATAATCGGCCCTCTGCGGGGGTTAAAAACACGATACGGGATCCGGACCGGACCAGCCGCCGGCCAAAATCCACCACAGTTCCATCGCTCAAAGCAATGATCGCGTTCTCATCAGAGCTTATATCAGCTTGTTGGCGTTCGCGCGCCTGTATTCTTGCATTCCGCCGATCGAGCCCGCGAGATACGCTTTCGATGATTTGAACAGGCGACGCCGGTTTTAGCAAGTAATCATGAACTTGACTGCGCAACGCGTCAATAGCTGATTCCATTGAACCGTGTGCGGTTAAGAGTATGATCTCGATATCCTGGGATATCCGGTTCACTACTTTTACAACTTCCAATCCGTTCATCCCGGGCATTCGAAGATCAAGGACGATTAAATCCACCTGATTTAATCTCACATGGTCCACTGCTGCTTCACCATTGGCTACTGCGACCACATGATATCCCTCTAATCGAAGAATATCAGTTAAAGTTTGTCGCTCAACCGGCTCATCATCCACGACTAGTAGATTGGCTTTGTTCGTCATGATTCTCCTCTTATTGGTAATATTACTCGAAAACAGGCACCAGGGCCGCGCTCAGATACGAGATCCAAACTCCCTCCATGAGCAGAAACAATTCCATAGCTCACTGACAGACCCAGTCCCGTTCCTCCTTGTTTTGTGCTAACGAATGGCTCAAAAATCCTGCCTCGTATCTCTTCCGGAACACCAAGGCCTGAATCCTGGATAAGGACTTCCGCCATATCCTTTACCGGTCGGGCTGTAACGCGCAATTCGCCGCCACTCGGCATGGCATCATATGCATTCAGAAAAAGATTGAGAAATACTTGTTCCAACTGATTATTAACAGCAAAAATGGTCGGTAATTTGGATGAAAACCCCGTACTCACGCGAATTTCGCGGGCCTGAAACTGAGGCGAGAGTAAACTGATTACATGTCGAAGTAAGGCCACCAGGTCCACTCGCTGGGGATCCACCGCACCTGGCCGGTAGAAATCCAGCATCCGTTGGACGGTCGTCATGAGACGATTTAATTCACGGTTCGCCAGGTCCAGGTATTCACGCTTTTTCTTTTCAGTCACCTCCCCTCGCAAGGCCAGGTGAAGACAGTTTTGGACTGCCTGCAATGGATTATTTATCTCGTGAGCAATAGAGGCAGTCAATCTTCCTGCAGCCGCCATTTTTTCTGCTCGTACCAGTGCTTGTTGTGATTCTTCGACTCGCCGCACGTATTCACGTAATTCTTCATAGAGGCGGGCATTTTCCATGGCAATGGTCGCTTGCCGGGCTAATAAAAGAAACATTTCCCATTCTACTTCTCGAAAAGCCGGAGCATCCGCGTCCTGTCCGGCATATAACACCCCTCGTACGTTCAAACGAGCCATTGGAGCACACAGAGCCGAGCAAAGGCCCTTGGCTACCAGCTCGGCCTGAAGATCCTCATCGCCTGGGCTGGCAGTATTGATCCATAATGGCGAACCGAGTGCATCAACTCGTCCTATTATTCCACCATTTATATCGCTATCGCCATCGGACAAAGCGATACCCCTTCCAGATAGAAGAGTCAGGTGAGAATTTTCCGAACTGCGTTGATAGAAACCTGCATGTTCGCAGCGCAAATGCCCGCAAACTGCACTCAATACCAGATCCAGGAGACGTTCAGGTCGAGTTTCCGTGAGGAATGACTCGGTGATATCAAAAAGAGGTCTTAATGCTTGGATACGCGCACTATCTCGCTTTTTCTGACTATCGTCCAGGGCTTGCTGGACTGTTTGAACTAACTCACCGCCTACTTCGAAAGGCTTGAGTAATAGACCATCCACACCTTGGCGAAGAGCCTGAACTGCCGTTTCTACCGTGCCAAAACCGGTCATGACCAGTATGGCGGCATCTGGCTGATGTTCTTTGGCAAAAGCGATCAAGTCAAAGCCGCTGATTTCCGGCATGCGAATATCAACCAGTAATGAGTCGATTTTCTCCTCTCCCAAATATTTCAAAGCCGCTGCGGGATCGGTAAATGTCGTTACTTCATACCCCGCCTTCTTGAGTAATCGCTCGCAAAGTAGTGCAATGCCCGGTTCATCGTCCACAACCACAACATGCGTTTTTGGCATCACTCCACCTCTACCGGAAGCCAAATTGTAAACGTCGTGCCTTTGCCCACTTGGCTTTCAACATCAATGAAACCACCATGATCGGCAATAATGCCATAAGAAACAGATAACCCCAGCCCAGTCCCACCATCTTTGGACCGCGTCGTAAAGAATGGTACAAATACTTGTTCGAGATTTTCCGGGGCTATGCCGGTTCCTGTATCTGCCAAACAGATGGTTAACCAGTCATGGCCATCACGTTTATTGCAAGTTGTAGTTATTTGAAGCTCGCCGCCTGTTGGCATGGCATGTAAAGCGTTATGGATTAAATTAAGGATTACTTGCTTCGTTTGATTGCGGTCAACCGATATCCAGGGAATCCCTTCAGTAAAGTGGGTGAATAATTGAACTCCACTGGTACGCAACAGATGATTTACTAAAGCTAAAACATCCATCAATATTTCATTGATGTCTGACCGAACACGCACACTTTCACTTTGCCGGGCAAAATCAAGCAGCCGCCGGACAACACTGCGGGCTCGCTGTGCTTCGCGAAGGACTAACTCGAGATCATTCCGAATATCTGCATCATTAGGTAGGTCACCGAGCACTAATTCAGTGAATCCTGAAACGGTCGTTAATGGATTATTTAACTCATGGGCTATTCCCGCAGCCATCTCACCGACGGCGGCTAACTTGGCGGCCTGCACCAAGCGGCTTTCTGCCATGTGCTGCGCCGCGATACGCTCCTGAAGCTCCTCTCGAGCGGCTCTTAATTGATCCACTGTTGCCTGTAATTTCTGATATTGACCGGCGCTGGAAATGGCACTCGTGAGAATGCCTCCCAATGATTCAAGCACGAGTAAATCATTTTGCGAAAAGGCGTTCTTCTGTTGACTCTCAACATCTATCACACCCAAAATCCGGTCGCCATCTTTCAAAGCCACGCACATTTCAGATCCAGCATCCCAATTCGGTATGGGTCGGTAAAATGGGTTTTGGTTTACATCATTGATTAAAACATTTTCACCGGTAACGGAAACTCGCATCACGATTCCATCGTCTCTTCCGTCTTCCATTAACCGCAATCCCCGTTGAACAAGATCAGCCGCATTTCCGCCGATCCCGGCAACAGTCAATTTACGTTCTGCGCCTTCCGCTAGAATTATTACTGTCAACTCATAAGCAAAATAACGTGCCATCAATTCTGCGGCAATTTGCGCCACTTCTTGGACATCCGTTAGACTGATGATTTGCTCGACTACTTCGTGGATTAAACTCAAGTTACGGACTCTGGCCTCTGCTTCGCGGCGCAGTCTGCCATTTTCGAGCAATCCAGCTACGTGACTGGCAATAACTACCAGTAAATGTTCGTCGTAAACTGTAAACGCAGCTTCTTTGACACTTTCCAGACCCAATGTACCGATCAATTGTCTCCGGTACCTCATTGGAATAACAAGTGCAGATCGCGAACCTGTATAAACAGCCTTATATTCTCCTTCTGGAGTGATGGAATCGGCCCGAAATACCTCACCTTTCTCGACTTGCCAGGGTATGGTTGCATCTTCCATCGTCATCGTCTGCAGGATGATAGTCCCATCATGTTCAAGGTAATTCTGGAGACTGCTGCCATCTGAGGCTAAGATGACAAGGTTTACTCTTTCGGTACCAAAGGCCCGCCGCAACAGTGCAAACATTCGCTGCGCAATCTGCTCCGGGTCTAACGCAGATGTGATGGTTACTGCGAAATCATTCAACAACGCCATACGGTGCAATTGGTTGGTAAGATCTGAAAAGGTGATGCTTGCTTCTACGGAGGGCGCCATCCTTGTTGCCAATTGCTGTAAGATGATCCACTGATCATTAAGGATCGGCTGTTCAGGCCAGATCGCCATCATTCCAATCAATCGTTGGCCAATGACTAGTGGAATGGCAGCCCATATACGCACGGGAGGTTTGAAGCCCATCCGCGGAACCATCGCCCATTCAGCGTTTTCCTTTTCTACAATTCTCCCCTTGCACGTTTTGATGATGTCGCGTAATAGTGGATTTGCCTCAATTGAGATACGAATATCCGCACAATCTTCGCATTCTCGATAAGCCCTTATTTCAAAAAAATCCCCCGAGCGAATTGCCAACCATCCCTTTTTACATCCTGCAGTCCTTAGGACCAATTCTAGGATGCGGTCTAATGCTTCAGGCAGGTGATATGGAATCCCCAAGTCGATGTTGCTTAAAATAGGATCGATGGATGGGTCCAGGAACGAACGGCTGGGATTCCCAATTGCTACAACACGCCAATATCGTTGTGCGACATTCGAAAGTTGATCGGCACCCACCAGGATCACTCGTTGAGTCATTTGGTCAGGAAATATGTATAATTTCGTGCCAGCCAAACCGGTCGCTTTCAAAATGGAGAGTGAACGGCTGTGTTTACCTGACAAAGCTCCGTTTAGCCAACCGATTAAATTAGGTTTTCTTATGTATTCCAACACGGCCACGCGACTGTGTGCTTTTATTTTATAAGAAGCAAGGATTTCCCAATCAACATTATGCTCAAGCCATATAGCCCAACGGGCCCCGGTCAGTTGACTCGTTTCCTTTAACTGCTTTTCCAATGGGTTTTTAGGCATCAGCATGTCTCTCGATTGAATTATATAACACAAATGCAGAAAACCCAAAATGGTACAATTATCGATAAATAATGAAGAATTTTGATCTCACCATTATAGGTGGCGGATTAGCCGGAACAGAAGCAGCTTGGCAGGCGGCTCAATGTGGATTAAGAGTTCGATTATATGAAATGCGTCCTGCTCTGTCAACTGGTGCGCACCGGACTTCGGACCTGGCTGAACTCATTTGCTCGAATTCGCTTGGCTCAAACCTGCCCGATCGCGCTTCCGGGGTTCTTAAAAACGAGCTCCGTCTTCTGGGTTCATTCTTATTGGATTGTGCTGAAGCTGCTGCCGTGCCAGCAGGAGCTGCGCTAGCTGTCGACCGGGATATGTTCGCGCACCTGGCCACGGAACGCATCACCGCTAATCCGAATATAGAGATCATTCGAGAAGAAGTAAAGAAGATCCCCTCCGGACCTGCGATAATTGCCTCCGGTCCCCTGACCTCAGAAAAACTTTCGTCCTCCATCGCTAAACTCACAGGGGACAATCAATTGTATTTCTTTGATGCAATTGCTCCTATTGTTACTGCTGATTCGATCAATATGGAGATTGCTTTTCGTGCCTCTCGTTATGATTCAGGGGACAAGGAAGAAGGAGACTACATAAATTGTCCATTTACGAAAGCAGAATATGATGCTTTTGTAACTGCACTTTCAGGTGCCGAGCGCATCCCTTTGCATGATTTTGAATCTGAAATCGAAACAGGTGTGAATGCCGGTAAGGGAAAATATTTCGAAGGTTGCCTGCCTGTCGAGATCATCGCCCGCCGTGGCCATCGCTCGCTGGCTTTTGGTCCGATGCGACCGACAGGTTTAACCGATCCGCATAGTGGACGTTGGCCATATGCTCTCATCCAATTACGCCAGGATAACCTGGCAGGTAGCCTCTATAACCTGGTCGGTTTTCAGACCAATCTTACATATCCCGAACAAAAACGGGTTTTTCGCATGGTGCCTGGCTTGGAAAAAGCTGAGTTTATTCGGTTTGGGCAAATGCACCGCAACACCTTTCTGGCGGCGCCGAAAATGCTTTTCCCCACCCTGCAATACCGAAACCGCACTGATCTGTTTTTCGCAGGCCAGATTACCGGCGTAGAAGGATATATGGGAAATATCGCGACCGGCCTGCTCGCAGGTCTGAATGCTGCCCGTCTTTTAACTGTGAAAACCCCGATCACTCTCCCGGAAACAACCATGCTCGGCGCTCTGTGTTATTACATCACTCATGCGGATCTTAAGGATTTCCAGCCGATGAAAGCTAATTTCGGCATTTTACCTCCGCTGTCCACAAATCGCCGTTTAGGTAAACGCGACCGGGCCACTCTCTTTTCGGGACGGGCCAGCTCCCATTTGAAATCATTTTTAGCAGATCATCAAATGGGCTAATGACTATGCGCAACGCACGAATTGTCATCTTCTCGCTATTTGGGATTGCCTTGACCGGTCTGGCAATAGTTTTGGCGGTCCGTATCATCCGTGCCCCCACCCCTTTTAATGGTCAACGTGCTTATCAAGATGTTCTTACGCAGGTGGCTTTTGGACCGCGCATTACTGGCAGCCAGGCGCATACTGAAACCATCAGGTATATTGAAGCTGAAGCAAAAAAAGCTGGTTGGAAAACTAAGATACAGGAAACCACCTGGCAAGGTTTCCCGGTTGAAAATATTATCGCCTCCAATTCCAACCAGGTTCCGGCAATTATTTTAGGTGCCCATTATGACAGCCGTATGGTCGCCGACCAGGATCCAGGTCCAGGGCGGGACCTCCCAGTACCAGGTGCAAATGATGGTGCTTCCGGTGTAGCCGTCCTTCTCGAATTGGCACGCACTCTTCACTCATATAGCACTCCACTAGCCCTGGTCTTCCTGGATGCAGAGGACAATGGCGGTTTGAACGGACAGGATTGGATCATGGGTTCACGTGCGTATGTTGCTTCCCTGGATTTCCGCCCTCGCGCTGTAATAATCCTGGATATGATCGGCGACACTGATCTAAATATCTACATGGAAAGGAATTCTGACCAAAGATTAGTCACCGAAATTTGGGCACAAGCTGCCTTGTTGGGATATCGGCAGTATTTCATACCAACATATAAATACAGTATGATTGATGACCATACTCCCTTTCTCGAAGCAGGTATACCTGCAGTAGATATTATTGATTTTGATTATCCGTACTGGCATACAACCGCCGATACTCCTGACAAGGTCTCTGCTGCCAGTTTGCAAATCGTCGGTGAAGTCATTCGTGCCTGGCTATTAACGCAAAAATAATGACCCAAACAGACCTTTGTAACCATATTGTGATTGTCAAAAATGCCAACCTGACTTACACTTAATTTTAATGAATATTCCAGAAATTCTTAGAGAAATTCGGCCTTCCTGGGTACGCCGCGTAGCCAATAGCATGGCGCGTGGAGCAGGTGTTCGCGAAAACTTCCTGGGACAATTGGACCGGTTTTATGACCTATTAATCCAGGCGGTTGAAACGGGCGATCCGGCTTGGGTGGTTCCTGTTCTTTATGATTGGTCCGCTTCTCCCACACAAAGCGATTTGCGCGAAGGGGAAAAGAATATTTCTGCAGTGCTTAACCGGATGCTGATGATCACCTATGAGCTTGCTCGCGATGACCTTAACGAGCCTGAGGCAATGGAATTAATGGGCGCCGTTCTACCCGTTTATACTTTTGCCCTGGAAAAAGCCGCCCGGTACGAAATGGAAACACGCGTAGCCTATATTTCAAATGAATTATCGGAAATGCAAACCAAGCTGGAACGCTTGGATCGAAGTAAATCGAATTTTATCTCAGTCGCTGCACACGAATTAAAAACACCTTTGACCCTGATCGAAGGCTACACCTCAATGATGCGCGATGTCGCCAAAGCTGGACAAGAGAATCAATTCGATTCTTTCATCGATGGTGTAAACAATGGTATTTTGCGCCTACGGGCAATTGTAGACGACATGATTGATGTTTCTCTCATTGATAACAATCTGCTTGCGCTTAATTTTCAACCCGTCTGGATAAATCAGATACTTACCCTTATCGCAAAAGAGTTCAATAATACGGTCACAAGTCGCCAACAAACGCTCGAATTGCGTCCATTCCCAGGCGGAGAGCAAATGTTATTTGGAGATCCGGAACGGCTTTATCAAGCCTTTCGAAATATACTAAACAACGCCATAAAATTCACTCCAGATGGCGGTAATATAACCGTAGATGGTCGTACCCTTCCAGGTTTCCAGGAAGTAACCGTAGCCGATACAGGCATCGGCATCTCTGCCAAAGATCAGGAAGCAATATTCGAGAAATTTGGACAACTGGGCAATGTTTCCCTTCATTCCAGTGGAAAAACAAAATTTAAAGGAGGCGGGCCAGGATTGGGTTTGCCGATTGCTAAAGGAATTGTCGAAGCTCATGGAGGCACTATTTGGGTAGAATCTGCAGGCCACGACGAAAAAGATTGCCCCGGCTCTACTTTCCATGTCTTGCTTCCAATCCGCACCGAGTCACCCAACCCAAAATTAGCCAAACTTTTCGGTGCCGAATCTAGTCTGGCCTCTCCTCAATAGAATCCGTTATGGCAAAAAAAACTCCCCAACCTACCGTACCGCCGCGTGAACGTGTCTTCCTGGTCGGCGTAGAAGTTTATGGCCAGGATAATCTTCTCACCCTCGAAGATTCCCTGGCAGAATTATCCCTTCTTTCCGATACGGCTGGTCTGGAAGTAGTCGGGGAAATGACTCAGAAACTTGCTCATCCAAATCCTGAAACATTTATCGGCACCGGTAAGGTTGAGGAACTAAAAGCCCTGGCCGAAGAGACCTTGGCCCAGGTAATTATCTTCGATAATGAATTATCCCCTCGCCACCAACGCGAGCTGGAAAAACATATGGGCGCTTCCATCCGGGTTATAGATCGGACAGCCCTCATCCTGGACATCTTCGCCCAACATGCTCATACCAGCGAAGGCCAATTGCAAGTAAAACTTGCCCAGCTTGAATATTATCTTCCCCGCTTGACTGGCCAATGGACCCACCTTGCCAGGCAGGCTGGTGGTGGTGGCGGTCGGTCCGGTTCAGTCGGTGGAGTTGGTCTGCGCGGACCTGGAGAAACACAATTGGAAGTGGATCGTCGCGCCATTCGTCATGATATTACCCATATAAAGGAAGAACTCGAGAAGGTCCGTTCGCACCGCATGAGATATCGCGCCCAAAGGAAACGCAGCCGCATCCCCACAGTGGTCCTTGTTGGATACACAAACGCTGGGAAATCCACTCTTCTCAATCGATTAGCAAAATCTAATGTTTATGTGGCCGATCAACTATTTGCCACCCTTGATCCCACTACCAGAAAGGTGGAATTACCCGATTCCTCCCAGGCTCTCTTTACCGATACGGTTGGCTTTATTCAAAAACTGCCTACTACCCTCGTGGCTGCCTTTCGGGCAACCCTGGAAGAAATCGCCGAAGCAGATCTATTGCTGCACTTGGTGGACATCTCACATCCAAATGCCTTAAATCAAGCCGAGGCAGTTCATCAAACCTTGGAAGAAATAGATGCCGGCCACGTTCCGGAATTAACCGTCTTGAATAAGATCGATCGACTGTCGGACCCTGAGGCCGCTCGTCGGGCAGTCGATCTTTTCCCGCAGGCCGTTGCCATTTCCGCTCGCACCGGCGCAGGTGTTGATGATATGCTAGGTCACATCCGTCGCAGCCTCTATGAAACTTTCACGCCCATTCTTGTTCGCCTACCCTACCAACAAGGTCAGTTGATATCTCTTTTTCATGAGTTTGGTCAGGTGGAACGACTGGAGCATGGACGTAAAGGTGTCCTGATGCAGGGTCGGATTCCGGGAAGATTAGTGGCCCAGTTTAAGCCATGGGAATTAAAAACTATCCAACAAGAAAAGGAGTCATCAGATGTTCCAATGGATGAATAGTATGTTGGATAAAATCTCAGAATACCTTGCTATTCGTAAAGGTCTCTTGCCGTTGGTTGGTATGGCCCTGATAATTGCCAATTTCTTCTTGCAGTTTTTTCCGGTCGGTTGGCTGAAAGATACGAATTTATGCCTGCATCTGGGATTGGTAATTTCCATTTTCGGTCTCATGCTGGCTTGGGCATTATGATTGGCTGCAATTTCGACCACTAAAACAATAATATTCACGTGTATCTCAATCAAGCTAATTTCTTTTGCTTTGATCAAAAAAATTAGCCCGACCTTTAATCATCAATAATTGTCAAACTGATCTTCTCTGGAGATCACCTTACCTGGTGGTCTCCTAACTTTTCATGGCCATTTGAGATAAGGTATACTACTTCTCTTGGAAAAACAATGAAAACCACAGTTACCGCCTCCATAAAAGCTTTCTTTACGGTCCTTTTCTGGGGAGCGTCATTTGTAGCCATTAAAGTCGCTCTAAAATACATCTCTCCGGTCGCTCTTATTTGGATAAGGTTTGCGATTGGTGTGATTATCCTGGGTACGGCTGTCTTGTTGCGTCATCAGTTCACTTTACCCCGGAAAAAAGACTGGTTTTATTTTGCCTTGTTGGGTTTCCTGGGGATCACCTTCCATCAATGGTTGCAATCGACTGGCCTAGTGACAGCCGAGGCTACAACCACTGGCTGGATTGTTGCCAGTATGCCTATCTTTATTGCCATCCTGGGGTGGTTCGTTTTGAAGGAAAAACTGTCCTGGGTGCAAGCATTGGGAATTTTTCTGGCTTCCTTCGGAGTAGCACTCGTAATTACTCATGGTGATCTCCGTGCCTTTGTTTCCGGTAAACTCGGCGGTATCGGGGATTTCCTCATCCTGCTTAGCGCGCCTAATTGGGCAGTATTTACAATTCTCTCCCGGCGTGGATTAAATACATATCCTGCAGCATTAATGATGTTTTATGTCATGGCCTTCGGCTGGCTTTTTTCTTCTGGTCTTTTCATTGCTGGACGTGGTTGGGAAATGTTGCCAAACCTGCAATTCGATGGCTGGTTGGCCGTTGCCTTCTTGGGGATTCTTTGCTCTGGCATCGCCTATATATTTTGGTATGATGCTCTTAAAGCACTACCGGTGGCACAAGTGGGGACCTTTCTTTATATAGAACCTGTGGTGACAGTTATCGTGGCGGCCATTTTCTTGAATGAAAAAATAACTATCGCAGCCCTGTTGGGTGGTTTTCTGATACTGCTTGGAGTTGGGCTGGTGAATCGGCTAAAATCATAGAGTGGTTTTTTTATGAATTGCCAATTTCCTAAAAATAAAAGGATGCGTATGACTTTGAACGTCATACGCATCCTTTAGATTTATAAACCAGGGCTACTGGCTAAATTAGCCCTTCTTCTCTTTTAATATGATACGTGCATCTACAACCTTGACACCCTTGCCTTCTTCGTAAACCAGGATCGGGTTGGCATCCGTCTCAGAAACTTCATCCGCCAGATCGGAGACCATGATGGCATACTGATAAAGGATGTCCACCAGCGCGGTGCGGTCGCGAGGCAACTCGCCGCGTACTCCCTTTAACAACGGAGCGCCACGGATCTCGGTCAGCATTTGATCGATCTGGGATTTGTTCACCGGGGCAACTCGGAAAGTAACATCCTTTAGCACTTCTACGAATATGCCCCCCAACCCGAACATGATAGTCGGTCCAAAAGTTGGATCGTTTACTGAACCAACGATCACCTCAGTGCCCCATGGAGCCATTTCTTGAACAGCAATCCCATGGATTTTGGCATCGGCTTTGTATACTTTTGCATTTGCAAGGATGGTCTTGTAAGTTTCGCGTACGCCTACCTCATCCTTAATATTGACTTTCACACCCTTGGCATCGGATTTATGCACAATATCCGGAGAGATAATCTTCATTACCACCGGGTAACCGATCGAATTGGCCATTTCAACGGCTTCATCTTCGCATTTCGCTAGCTGGGTGTGGGCAATTGGCAAACCGTAGGCAGAAAAAATCTGTTTCGCTTCGGTTTCCGTGAGTGCAGTTCGACCATCCGCGCGAGCCACTGCAATAATTTCGGCTGCCTTGGCGGCGCGTTCTGGGTCAGACTCAACCACGGTCTTATCCAGCATGGATTGGATTCGATTAAGTTCGCTTAAAGCCGCCATGGCATTCATTGCCTGATCAGGCGGGCCGTATGCCGGAATGCCATTTTCAACCAGCCAGGCCATGGCCTTGTCGCAACGGGTTCCTCCCACCATTGATACGGCCACTGGTTTCCCCTTCACGCCACTGTCATCAATGGCTCTCTTGATTGCCTGGGCGATCTCCACTGGATTTGTAATGGCCGTCTCGCAATACAATGGAACTAATCCATCGGTCCATGGATGAGCATAGGCAAATTTAACGGTCTCGTAATACCAATCGTTCCCTGCCATTCCGGTCATGTCCACTGGATTCTTGGCCGAACCGAAATCGGGCATGTGTTTCTTAAGCTCTGTTTGTACATCCTCAGGAGCAAATTTCAGCGGTATTCCAAATTTTTCAGCTGCATCGGTGGCAAGAACACCCACGCCTCCGCCGTTTGTGACGAGCAAGATGTTGGTGCCTTTCAGTGGGGGCATCAACGAAAGCGCCAGCGTGCGGTCAAACAGGTTATTCAAATCCGTAGCCTGAACGACGCCTGCCTGTTGAAATGCAGCTCCATAGACCTTGGCAGATCCAGCCAACGAACCCGTATGAGAAGCCGCCGCCGCTGCGCCATGGACCGAATTCCCTGCTTTCAGGGCAATGACAGGTTTCTTAGCTTTGCGACAGGCCTCGATGAATTTACGCCCATCCTTGATGCCTTCTATGTAAAGGCAAGTACAAGCAGTGTGTTCGTCTTCTTCCAGCCACTCTATCAAGTCGGCAAAATCCACGTCGGCCATGTTGCCGATGGATATCATTTTGTCAAAACCGACCTTGCGAGTATAGGTGATGGCATCCATGGCGATCAGCAATGCGCCAGATTGGGTGATAAGGGTGGCTGAACCGTTGAAGGGCAGGAATGGCCCGAAGGAAGCATTCAACTGATCCGAATTGGAGAGGGTACCGACGATGTTGGGCCCCAAGACGCACATCCCATACTTGTGGGCAATGGCAATCAACTCATCTTCCAGATCATGGCGGCCAACTTCGCTATAACCGGAGGTGATGACACTGAGCGCCTTGATCCCTTTTTTACCGCATTCTTCGGCCACCTGGTTTGCGAATTTAACCGGAATTGTGATAATAGCCAGATCAACGGTCTCAGGTAGCTCCGTCACAGAAGGAAATACCGGCAAACTAAGGATCTCTGTAGCCGCTGGATTGATCGGGTAGATATTTCCTTTGTACCCGCCTTTAATCAGGTTTTCCAATACTGTGTAACCTATCTTGCCCGGTTGAGAAGATGCCCCCACAACGGCAACCGACTTCGGTCGCAAAAGCTTATTGATGGCTTCCTTGTTCACATTCATTCTCCTTATTACCTACGCATGACAATTCCCACCGAGCCAGATTTTTAGGTTCCGCGGGTAAATAAGTTCTCTTTTTCACAAACCAAACTGCAATTATATCCATAATTATGATTTAGGCTAGGAACAATCTGCTTGCATCACCATGACAAAACTCCCCTTTTCGTCACCTTCCTCAAATATATTGCTCAAACAACCAGTTTATTGTGGGATTAAACGTCCGTTGGTTGCTTTTCCATGCAATTAAGGTCCAGAGAAAACTCTTTTTTTCAGCTGGTTATATTTCTATAAGTATAAGAATTCCCCGGCATGCAAAAGGTGCCGGGGAATTCTCATTTTTGGTTTGCAATATGAATTGATGGGTGGAAAAAAAACTAAACCTTTGGTCCTGCTGCAACGACTTCCGCTGGTGTGTTTTCAAATTTCTTCATATTACTGATGAACCTGGAAGCCAATTGCTTATATTTATTCCAATAGTCATCTTCATTGTGCCAGGAGCGCGCCGGATAGAGCACATCTTCAGGTACGTCCGGGCAACTCTTGGGGACATCGAAGCCAAAGACAGGATCTTTATAACATTCTACATTATCCAGCATCCCATTCAAAGCTGCGTTCAATAAACTACGAGTATGCTTGATGCTGATCCGTTTACCAATGCCATAAGGTCCGCCGACCCAGCCTGTGTTTACCAGCCAGCACTTTACATTGTAACGCTCGATTTTCTTCCGCAATAGGTCTGCGTAATATGCCGGATGATGCACCATAAAGGGTCCGCCAAAACAGGCGCTAAAAGTGATTTCCGGTTCATCCCGCAAACCGATTTCTGTTCCAGCTACTTTGGCAGTATAACCGGAAATAAATTGATACATCGCCTGTTCCACATTTAACTTGGCGATGGGCGGTAAAACGCCGGAAGCATCACAGGTCAGAAAAACAATATTCTTCGGGTGCCCGCCTCGCTTTTCAACGATTGCATTCTCAATAAAATCCAGGGGGTAGGATGCACGCGTGTTTTCCGTTAATGAATCATCATCCAGATCCGTCATGCGAGACACTGGGTCCCAAATGACATTTTCAAGGATGGTTCCAAAACGGCGAGTGCATGCATAGATCTGTGGTTCTGCCGAAGGGGAAAGGGCAATGACTTTGGCATAGCATCCATCTTCGAAATTAAACACACCGTTATCGCTCCATCCGTGTTCATCATCACCGATAAGGCCTCGGTTCGGATCTGCGGAAAGGGTGGTTTTTCCCGTCCCTGAAAGACCGAAGAATAAAGCAACATCACCCTCCTTTCCCACGTTGGCAGAACAATGCATGGTCATGATTTCATCTGTGAGAGGCAGCAGGTAATTAAGCAGTGTAAATATGGTCTTCTTGATTTCGCCGCCATAAGCTGTATTTCCGATGATGCATAATTTCTTGGCAAAATTGAGGACGATGAAAGTTTCAGATGGCGTCTGATCGATCTGTGGCGAAGCCTTGAAACCCGGTGCAGCGATGATAGTGAACTCAGGCACGTGCCGTCTGTATTCTTCCGCAGTTTGAGGCTTAATGAACATATTGCGGGCGAAAAAGCTGTGCCAGGCAAACTCTGTAATGACACGGATGGGCAAACGATAATCCGGGTCCGAACCGCCATAGCAATCCTGGACAAAAACATCACGGCCCTGAAGATATCCTTGTAATCGACCGAACAACGCATCGAATTTATCAGGGTCGAATGGTCGGTTGTATTGCCCCCACCAGATGTGGTCCTCACTCGTGCCTTCGCGCACAACAAATTTATCTCCTGCTGCCCTGGCAGTGTGCTTGCCTGTATTAACGATGAGTGGCCCGTTACGTGAAATGTTCGCCTCACCACGAAAAATGCTTTCTTCGTATAAAGCCTCGGTTGGCAAATTCCAGTAGACTTTGTGAAAATTCGTCAAGCCAAGATTTTCCAGTCCATAATCGCTTCGGACAGAAGCAGCTTGTCCTTCAGAGGGCGTTTTGATGTTAAATGTATTAATGCTCATGACTGCCTCCTTTGGTCCCTACATCCAATCTCTTACCAACTTGCGATCGCCAATATAGATATCAGATGGCGCGTTCGGATCGAGGGCCCATTTCATCCGCTCAATCCCCTCGGTCACCTCTTTGATCGTCCCGGCATAGCTTATACGTAAATGGCCCTCCATGCCGAATTCTTTGCCCGGGACGGTAACAACCAAAGCCTTTTTGAGCAAGAACTTTGCCAGATCCACCGAGTTTTTCACTGCTCCACTGCTGCAATAAGCTCGAAAATCGGGCATGGCATAAAAAGTTCCTTCTGGTTTGTAACAACGCACATCTGTAAAAGTGCGTAATTCCTGCATCAATACATCCCGATGATTCTGGATCATCAAGCGCAATGCTTCCACATTCGACTGAACACCAGTCAGTGCGCCTTCAGCAGCTGCCTGCATCACGGGGGAAACGCAAGTGGTCGTCTGTGACTGGATATTGGTCATCACTTCCACCATTTTACGATTAGCCACCACCCAGCCGATCCGGAAACCGGTCATACCATATAATTTCGCTACACCATTCACAATGATCACTTTGGAGCTTTCGATATCCTTGGTGGTGAACTTATAAGCCGGTTCGGCAACCTTGCCATCAAAAACCAGCTTATGATAGATATCGTCACAGATCATGTAAATACCTTTGCTTTCGCAAAGATCCACGATTTTGGAAATTAATCCTTCCGGATAGATTACCCCTGAAGGGTTGTTGGGGCTGTTGACAATGATTGCCTTGGTATAGTGTCCAACTGCGCGTTCGATTTCTTCAAAACTCGGGACGAATGAACCGTCTTCCGGTGTGACGATTACTGGTACTCCCCCCACCATACGGACCATTTCCGGATAGCTCACCCAATAGGGAGCCAGGACGATTACTTCCTCTTGAGGGTTCAGAATGGCAAAGAGAATATTCCAAAGAGATTGCTTGGCTCCATCAGAAACAATGATATTCTGTGGAGCAGCGATACGATTGTAGTTTTCTTCTGTATAACGGAGGATTGCCTTCTTTAATGAAGGACTTCCATCGGTTGGAGCGTATTTGACATCACCACTATTCAACTTGGCCGCTGAACTTAATATGGCTGTGATTGGAGTTTTGTTTTTCGGTTCACCTATGCCGAGATGAATAACCGGCTCCCCCTTCTCGCGTAACAACCTGGCCTCTTCGTTCATCGCGATCGTAGGCGAGGCCGGGATCGAACAGGCAACTTGACTGAGACTCATAAGGTGCTCCTCCTTGGTTTTGGCGTGGCTCACATTCTAATGGATAATGTTTGACTAGACAAGTAATCTGATCACCCAATTTCCATCTTTTCCGCACTTCCTAAGCATTGTTCATCGTTGCCGAGATAAGCAACGACGGGCTGGTTTTGTCACAGCCCGTCGTCCTAATGCGTTACTTCTTCTTTTCTTCTTTCTTTATTTCGATGACCTCTCGTCCCTTGTAAAAACCGCAATTAGGACAGACAATGTGTGGCAGGATCATGGTCCCGCAATTAGTGCAAGCCACCAAATTGGCGGCTTCCAATGCATCATGCGCACGACGGCGATCTCGACGACCTTTTGAGAGTTTACGCTTTGGTTGTGGAGGCATTCTTACTCCTTCTAAAAATGGGCAATAAAACAGATTATGGCTGTTTTTTTTCGTTTAAGCTGGGTGATTATAGCATGAAGTCTATGAGCGTCAAGCCTTAACGCCCATCCGTAAATAAGCCTCCATGAAGGCATCTAAATCGCCATCCAGCACAGATTGCGTATTGCCGGTTTCATAATCGTTGCGGTGATCTTTTACCATCTGATAGGGGTGTAGTACATAAGAGCGGATCTGGCTTCCCCATTCGGCCTTGGTATACTCACCTCGCAGCACGGCGATTTCCTCATCCTTCTTGGCTTTCTTGATTTCCAATAAGCGCGCCCGCAGGATACGCATGGCGAACTCGCGGTTTTGCGTTTGAGAACGCTCATTTTGACAGGTAACAACGATACCTGTGGGGATATGCGTAATCCGGATTGCTGTTGCATTCTTCTGAACATTTTGACCTCCGGCTCCTGATGAGCGGAAAACATCTATTTTGAGATCCGCCGGTGAAATTTGGACTTCCGGGCTGTCAAATGCAATTTGGGGTAAAACCTCCACCAATGCAAAAGAAGTGTGCCGCCGGTGGGCAGAGTCAAATGGGGATAGTCTTACCAGCCGGTGGACGCCCTTTTCCGAGCGCAGATAACCAAACGCATACCTGCCATTTATGGCGATCGTGACAGATTTAATTCCTGCTTCCTCACCCTCCGTCATATCCCAGATATCAGTCTCGTATCCGCGTTTTTCTGCCCAACGCAAATACATTCTCATGAGCATGGATGCCCAATCCTGCGAGTCGGTACCCCCTGCCCCGGCGTGAATAGCCAGTAGTGCATCCTCCGCATCATAAGGTCCTGAAAGCATTGCCGTGAAAGAACGCTTTGCCAATTCGCCTTCCAACTGGGTAACTTCAATCTCCAGTTCAGGCCGCAGGGATTCATCTTCCATCCCCGCCAATTCGGTTGCGTCGTTCAACCGCTGTTCGAACCCGCGCCAATCGGCGATATCGTCCCGCAAACTGGCTGCGGCTTTACTCACCTGCTGAGCATTGGATGGATCATTCCAAAAATCCGGTGCATTGATCTGTTTTTCGAGTTCTTTCAGTTGTTCTTCTTTGGCTGGTAAGTCAAAGACGCACCATTAATTGGCGCAGTATGTCCCCGGCAGTTTTCAATCGTTCGAGTAAATCCTCCATATATTACTTGTCCCTTCTAGGTGTCCATTTTATTTTTGAATACTTCAGTATATGACCAATGCGTCTGGATAATTTGCCAGCGGCCGTTTTTGTTCAAGCGGTAATTTTCAGTACAATTCCAACGAGCCTGGGTTTCACCGGTATATGACACATAGTTGAATGTGAGGGCAGCCATATCGCCCGAAACCTGTACTTTAGGATTGACCAATTCAAAGCGGTCAAAGTGAACTTTTCCCCACAATCCTCGATAATATTCTGTTAAAGCAGGAAGCCCATCTATTCTGCGTTCAACATAAGGATCGAAATATACGACATCTTCAGCAGTAATTTCAAGGAAACCGGACGGGTCTCCATTTCCCCACCGCCTCAATGCAGCTTTTTCCATGTTGATCAGAGTGGTTTCAACATCATCCATGTCTTGCCTCCCGCTGTGGATCAGCCCATGATCCCCTTAACAAAGGCATCCGGGTCGAAGACGGTCAAATCTTCCGGTTTTTCTCCCAATCCCGCAAATAAGATCGGTATCCCAAGTTCGCGCTGGATGGCAAAGGCCATGCCGCCGCGGGCCGATGAATCCAGCTTTGCAAGGATGATACCCGTTACGCCGACAGACTCTTTGAAAGCCCGCGCCTGTACCAGTGCATTCTGCCCGGTGGTGGCATCCAGCACGAGCCAGACCGCGTGCGGTGCCCCTGCCAAAGCCTTACCGGCCACACGATGTACTTTCTTTAGTTCTTCCATCAGATTATAGCGCGTATGCAATCGTCCAGCCGTATCCACCAACGCCAGATCATAACCTTTAGAGATCGCTGATTGGATGCCATCAAAAACTACCGCCCCGGGATCCGATCCCATTTGTCCTGCCACTATGGGCAAGTCCAGCC
>CAWHSJ010000017.1:0-38200 GCA_963831885.1 uncultured Chloroflexia bacterium
GTAATACACCACTTCAATCCCTACAGGATATTGCCCCGGAGGCTGCCTGGCTTTGTATCGAAGATTTGGAGGGTTTACTAACTCCGTCTTGCACTTTCCTTGTTTTTACCCTACAATGAATTTGCAGGGGCGCGCCTTCAAACGACGAAATGGCGGATGTGTGCCGTTTCACAGGACTGTGGAGATATCCCATGTCAATTTTCTCCAATCCGGATCAGGCCAGACGAGTCACGAAAATCGCCTTCTTTCTTTCGCTGACAGCGCAAGCGATCCCTTTGCTTTATTCCCTCTTCACAATTGCCACACCCACTTATAACCTCGGACCTCTCTATGCCGAGATTCGCCTGACGATCCTGATTCTTGGCCTGCTCGGAGCCCTGCTCGGAATACTGGCGCTGGCCTGGCGGACCCGCTTGAAAGCGTTGGCCATCCTGTCCATTGTCCTGGGCTTTGTCGCGGTAGCCCAGCATATCCTCCTCTGCGGGAGTGACGCTTTACACCAAAAGAATATTCTCTTCTGCCCTATGTTATGGGGGGTCAGGATCCCCTAATAATCGGTTCTTTCCCCGGTTGTCCTGATTGGAAAGTATAAAATGGATGGTCGTATGAAAAATCAACAGATCAAGTTCCTTGCGATCCTGCTGCCCCTGACCCTGGCTTGCACATTATTCACGCTCTCCCCCACACCAACCGCCATTCCAACAGAAATCTTACCACCGGAACACCTGTCCTTCGAAAATGAACTCGTGGCCTTTGATTACCCGGCCGCGGCAAGAATTTTTGCTGCCCGCGATCCAACTTTTCATCCTTACTCGAACTTCTACAAACTGGGAGGCGAACTGGTGGTCGGGCTGGCAAATCCAGGCTGGATGGACAACCGCGGGACTCTGTACAGTTCGATCGGGATCTTTCGCCACGCCCTGCCAGCCGGCTCCAGCCTGGAAGACGTCATGCAGGCTGCTTATGCTACAAATACAGGCCCGTCCCCGGAAGAGGTTCCCGATCAGAGCGGACCCTATCCCTTGGATGGGCGGGCCACCGTAAAGAGAACCTATCAATTCGCTTCCGGGCCACTTTGGTACACTTTCCAAGACATCTGGCTCGAAGCGGACGGCTCGGTCTTGCGAATCTCGCTCAACATGGAGGTTTATGAGGCTGATTTCCAGGCTGCTGCCGACCTTTTCCTGAATAGCCTGAAGATCCAGGATTATCTGCCACCTTTCACCGAGCAGCCGACACCAGTGCCGACCCCATCGCCTACCCCATTCCCCGCCACCCTGCTTACCCACTACGAAGACAGCCTGCTTTCCTTTGATTATCCACGAGGGCTGAGCCTGCTCCCAGCCGGGGAAAGCCTCTCCGACTGCTTCCCAGACATTCCCTTCGGCGGGGAACGGCTGGTCGGGCTGGGCGAGCCGCGCTTCCTGTTCAATGGTATTTATTATCGATGCGTCCAGATAACCCGCCTGCCGATGGCGTCCGGATCCAACCTGGAGGCGGTTCTGCTGAATGTGTACGAACGGACCGGGGCGAAGCACCCTCAGGATCCCAGCGGCGTGCTTTTCACCGGGCCGGTAACCGTCGCCGGACGGACAGGTCTCCAGTGGGCCTACCGGGTGACCGCCGGCGAGCCGACCTACGAACTGCGCGATATCTGGCTGGAATTGGATGGCCAGATCTATATCATTTCCATCTGGACGGAGTACACCAATCCCGACGATTTCTGGGCCTTCCAGTCCGGGGCGCAGGCGCTACTGGACAGCCTGATCGTCAAGTAGCCGGCTGCCGTGTGAATACAAAGAATAAACTCCTGGCCGGAACGGATTCTGTCATCACCATCACATTAAATTCGGCAGAAAATCCAACCAGCCAATACTACGAGGAACTGGATGGTTCATTCGAAAGCGGCAGAACGGATAACTTTCACATCGGGAATACAAGCAATTATCTTGGGTCTATCCGTGCGATTGGTCTGCAGAAAGATGACAGCACATCGAATCCTGATCTATCTTTCCCTCCGGCAATCTACTCGAGCTGCTCGATGTGGTTGTTAGCAATTCCTCCCCGGATTGGTTTGTCGACTCGGTGGAAGTGACCGACAAGATTACAGGCGATAGGTGGATTTTCGAGATCAACGAGGATATCCAGGATACAAATCTGCATATATTTTAACGTCAAGCCTTAGTCCACAAAAGGACCAGCTAATCTGCTTCGTGGTGCATAATTAGTACCCTCTCGCCTTTGTATATTCCGTATATAAGGTATCCCCTTGGGGGCACTACTATATACGGGTGTTTGCAAGTCCGTCACGGTTGAATGGAAGTGATGACCATGCAGAACACCCGTCGTGTTATTAACATAGGGAATGCATCCCGCATCACGGGTGTCACTCATACGAACACCCTCAAGACCTTGAGGGCTGTTCGTGATTCCATCCAAACCAATCCTTTCCTGAACCTTATCAACTTCATATCACACCCACCCGGCGGCACATGAGCCGACAAGAAAATACTGATTGAGGGAAACGGGGCTGAATATACCAATTTCTGGAAACGACCTGAGATTGACAAGATCATGGAAAGCATATAAAATTAGTTAGCGTAACTAACCAATAGGAATAATCTATGGAAGAGCTGCTCATCGAATTCATCAACACCTTCGATCTATCTTTGAAGAAAATGCAAAAGGACACCGGCGCGAGCGGGGAGTTATCGAAGCTGACCGTTCACCAATTGCAATACATCGATGCGATCTACCAGCTTGGAGAGCCCACGATCACAGAAATTGCCAAAAAGCTCAATATCACCAAAGCGTCCGTGACAAACGGGATCAACAAGCTGGTTGCTCGGGGATTTGTGACTAAGACGCAGTCCGGGGAAGACCGGCGGGTATTCCACGTCTCCCTCACAGCAGGCGGGGAACGCCTGGTCAAGGCAAAGTACCGGGCATTGAAAGAATATGGGCGATTCCTGCGGGCGTCGCTCAACGAAGAGGAGGCCCGCCAATTCGAGGCTATCCTCACCAAATTGGTCAGGTCGTTTACCCTAGATTGAATTTTGCAAAGTACCTTTCCATCATCGAGCCAGGAGAATCAGCATGTTGATCACAATCCTAGCCCCCGGTACCAGGGGCGATGTCCAACCATACCTTGCGCTTGGGATAGTGTTAAAAAAACGGGGCCTGCGTGTCCGCGTAGCGACCTTCTCGATCTTCGAAACCTTCGTGAAGCAGCATGGACTGGAGTATTTTCCTCTCCATGGCGACATCTCCCAGGTCGTTTCCAGTGAGGTAGGCAGGGAAGCAATGCGGGCCGATAATCCGCTCAGGCTGTTGCTCAGTTTCAACGCTTTGAAGGGCCAGTTTTTCGAGCTGCAGAAGGAATTGTTCGACGCCTGTCGCGGGTCGGATGCGATCGTGTACCACCCGGGTGCATCCATTGGCTATTTTGCTGCGCAGGAATTCAAGGTCCCTGCCATCCTCGCCACCCCCTTCCCGATGACCCCCACCAGGGAGTACCCGGCGCTGATCTTTTACAATTCCCCTCGCATGGGCAGAATGGCCAACTTCATAGCGCACAAGATTTTTGAGCAGGTGATGTGGCTGGCCTCCGGCTCACCGGTCAAGGAATTCTGGAAAAAGGAATTCGGTCATGCACCTGCCGGGTTTAGGTGCCCATTCGGCAGACAAATTAGCCGGCGCTTCCCGACGATTATATCCTGCAGTGAATATGTTTTTCCACGGCCAGCAGACTGGCCGCAGCATGTCCATATTACTGGCTATTGGTTCCTGGAAGATGAGCCATCCTGGAAGCCGTCTCAGGAGCTGCAGGATTTTCTTGGCCAGGGGTCGGCCCCGGTATACGTTGGTTTTGGAAGCGTAGGCGACCCTGCGCTGGCGGATCAAACCACCCGCATCGTGATCGAAGCGCTCCGGCGGTCCGGCAAGCGGGGGGTCCTGGCCACCGGATGGAGCGGCATGTCAAACCTGGGCGGCATTCCAGATGGCATTTTCATCCTGCAGAGTGCGCCCCACGCCTGGCTGTTTCCCCGGATGGCAGCCGTCGTCCACCACGGTGGCGCAGGGACGACCGCGGCTGGATTCCAGGCTGGAGTACCTCAGGTGGTGGTTCCAAGCGGCAATGACCAGTTCGCCTGGGGACAGCGCGTCCATGAGCTTGGCGTGGGATCGAAACCCGTTCCAAGAAAATCTCTCACAGCGGACAAATTATCCGCAGCCATCGATTTTGTTCTGACTGAACAGGTGAACAATGCGGCGAAGGATCTCGGAAGGAAAGTTCAATCCGAGAACGGCGCTGAAGCTGCCGCCGGGATCATTATGGATTGCTTTGAATAAGGCAAAAATAAACATAAAAATCCTTACCCTCTCAACTTTCTATTACACAAGTAATAACCCTGTCAAGAATAAGTGTATGAATTTGCTTGGCTGAACTCTAAGAATAGAAATTTTTCGCTTCGTTCAAATGCGAAACGTGTGCTTAATCTGAGTTGTATAATTGAGTTCGAGCGGTGAGCCCGAAAAACCCTTCTGGGTCTCTCTTCGGAGAGTTTACAGGAATATCCTGTCTGGGACACCGCTCATTTCTTTTCCGGCGGTAACTTTGAAGGTGGTAGATTGACTTTTTTGCTACCCCAGAGAAAGTAATCCAAATTCTGGCCGATGCCCAGGCGATCCATCTGTCGGCGGGTAAATGCTCTGGCGCCCACGCCTTCGGGGAGGTTGCTCACCTTGATCTCGTAGGCCAATTTGAACATCGAGACAGCCACACTGGTCACATCGGCATGACGATCTGCGGCTTCATTCACCAAGATGTGCCAGACTGCAACTAGCAGCCGCCTGGCAATGGCCACGATCGTCTTGCTGCGACCCAGGCGGAATTCAAGCCGTTCAAACTCTTTCTTCCAATAGGGATGGTGGCGTACCGCAGCATTGGCAGCATCCACCATGGCGCCGCGTAGGTCTCGCCTCCCAGCCTTAGTGATGTGTCCGGTAGCATGGATCTGGCCACTGTCGTGGACGCTGGCCCCTAGACCAGCATAGCCGACCAGATGTTTGGCATCCTGAAACCGTTCGATCGGCCCGATGGCCGCAAGAATAGTGAGCGCAGTTAACATGGCAATGCCCGGCAATTGGGTCAGCAGCGGAACTCGCTCGTCTTTGGCGGCTTCCTGGCGCAGGACTTCTTCAATAGCCTTGATTTGCTTCTCGGCAAAGGCCAAGGTTTCGAGATCCGATTTAACAATGTATTTTTCAAATCTGGTGAGTTGCAGGGATTCCCACCAAGAGCGTTGTTCTGGTTTGAACGGCTGGACAGGTCTCTTTCTATGGGTCTTATGCAGCAACGCGTTGAGACGGTTCTTGGCCTGGGTCGCCAGGCGCACCATCTTGGTTCTCTGCGCAATCACGGCGCGCAACTCCCGCACTTCGACTGGCGGAATCGATACTCCCCTCAGCATTCCAACGGCGTGCAGTTGTGCCAATGTTTCCGCCGCCTTTTTATCCGTCTTCACCCGTACGCCTGTGACCAGAAGCACGTTCGGTGGATGCACGGCGATGACCGAGCCAACATGAGGAACCAATATGTCGTGGAATAGATATGTGTTGGTGGTCATCTCCATGACCACGGCATCGGTGGGTTCCAGATATTTGGCGATCCATGGTTCGAGCTGTTCGTTTGGAATCTTTTGAGGACCCAGGACAGTTTGCTTTTCGGCATTCACACCCACAGCTACGAAATAGGCCTTGTGGATGTCTAGCCCGATCCAGCGCTGAATATTGGGTTGTTCTGACATCAAGAACTCCTTTGTGAAGAAGGTCCTTTGAGTGCGTTCTTTTCTGGGGCGGCGCTTCACACACACAAACGAGTTCTCCCTGGCGGGACATCTCAGGTTAGCAGATGCGACCGGGGCAACCAAACATCCGTCCGGGTTGTTGTTACATCCCATAATACAAAGCGGTTGCGCCCCAACGCCGTACGCCATGGCAGCGTTCCCGTTCGACTGACCGAAAGAGAGTCTACACTAGAACGCACTCAAAGGGTTCTTAATGCTAACATCCGTTTATACAACACTCCCTTGGGGGCACCTTATATACGGACAATACCAATAGGTATGATCTTGACTATATACGGATCATTCTTTTAGCTTTGGGCGTGACATCCACCAGGCTTAGTAAGGATAAACTGAAAAAGCCAGTCCCACGAGCAGCAGCAAAATACTTCCACAAATCAGCAGGCCAATGTCAATGATCCAGGCGACAATCGGGAAAGAGATCAGCAGGCTGCCAATCCAGCGGGCGATAACTGCCACGGATTGGCGGTAATAGGTCCAGAAGGTGGAGCCAGGCTGTTCTAATTCGGCATCGATCAATACCGTATCAAGTGAATGCACTGCAGCCATGCCATCACCTTCCTCTTCGGATGGGCGACTGCTGTGCCTTGTACATGCTGCGGATTACGTTTTCGGGTGGTTGTGGAAAGAACTGTGTGATGAGGCGGAGCAGGATCAGCAGCAGGAGAATTCCAAGCAGCCCCCGGCCGACCAGGGGAAGAATCAGCCCATCTCTCATGACAAGCGACTTTATTGAAGCAGCCATAAGACCCCTGCCTTCAGGTATGGGGGGATATAAGGCTGCTCTTCCATTATCCATCTTTGGCTGTATAATTAGAACATGTGTTCAATAAACTTCAAGTCCAGCAGAAACATTATCTATTCCTGCAAGTACCATCTCATTGGGTGCCCCAAGTATCGCCGCCCGGTGCTGGTAGATGCCATTGCCAGGCGGTTGGATGAAATCATTCGTTCTGTAGCGCTGGAAAAGCAAGTAGACAGCCTCGAGATGGAGATCATGCCAGATCACGTGCATGGGTTGTGCGAAATCCATCCCGAATACGGCCTGCGTCATTTTGTGAAGCTCGCCAAAGGGCGCAGTTCGCGCTTGCTGCGCAGCGAGTTCCGGTCTTTGCGCACCCGGCTGCCAAGCCTTTGGACCAACTCCTATTTCATATCCACTGTGGGTGGAGCGCCATTGGAGATCGTCCAGCAGTACATCGAGAACCAGAAACGAGTCTAGTATGGGCCTTCGTACCGTCACAACCAACTGCATCGTTCGCACCTTCCCACTGTGCGGTCTTTCGGCTGACACGCAGGCGCTTTGCTTTTTCCTGCGTGAAGAAGCGGGCCGGTGTTGGACGGACATGCTGCGGGCACACATGGCCAGCCGCAGCGGTAAATGGTTGTCAGCGTTCGATCTGAGCCAGCTGTTCAAGGGGCAGTACACCCTGCACTCGCAGTCCATCCAGGCGCTCTCAGAAAAGCTGGAAGCCAATGTGGATACCGCCCGCGCACTGCGCAAGACCGACCCCAACGCCCGCTACCCGTACCGCGACAAGCGCTTCCAGACGGTCACCTGGAAAGAGTCCGCTATTCACTGGCTGGAGGATGGCCGCTTGCTGCTCTCTAACGGCAAGAAGCAGGCCCCGCTTGTGGTCCGAGCGCCTGCGGAATACAAGGGGGCCGACATTCGCCGGGCCGAATTGACCTGGCGGGCGGATCACTATGAGATGTCCCTGACGATCGACACCGGCGAAAACAACCCGCCGCCCAAAGAGTACGGCCAGGCGGCCGGCGTAGACCTGGGTGAGATCAACATTGCCACGGTCACGACCGAAAGCGGGGCGTCCCTGGTGGTCACCGGGCGCGCGCTGCGCTCGATCAAGCGGCTGCGCAACAAACGCCACGCTTCCTTGACGGCCCTGATCGACCGCTGCAAGTCCGGCTCCAAGCGTCAGCGCAGGCTGCTGAAAAGCAAGGCCAAAGCCAGCGCCCGCTTTCGCCGCCAGCAGCGCGACCTCTTGCATAAAGCCAGCCGCCAGGTGGTGGAGTTCTGCGAAGCGAACGAGGTGCAATCCATCGCGGTTGGCGATGTGCGTGACATCCAGGACGGGGTCGATCTGGGCGTGAAAGCGAACCAGAAGATCAGCCAGTGGCCGCACGGCCAGTTCGTGAAGTACCTGGGCTACAAAGCGGCCCGGTATGGGATGTGGGTGGAGCAAATCCCGGAAGACTACTCCACCCGGACGTGCAGCTACTGCGGCTGCGAAAAGAAGAATGCGCCACGAGGGCGGGTGTATGCCTGCTCTGGCTGCGGTGCAGTGATCCACCGTGACGTGAACGGGGCGAGTAACATCTGCTCCCGCGCCCGGCATGGGTCGTATGGCTGCGTTCAAGCGCAGACAATCATGTATCTCCGACCC
This sequence comes from uncultured Chloroflexia bacterium, assembly GCA_963831885.1. Lineage (GTDB taxonomy): Bacteria > Chloroflexota > Anaerolineae > Anaerolineales > Villigracilaceae > UBA877. The sequence continues at coordinate 8,273 of CAWHSJ010000017.1, forward strand.
TTGTGGCGGAGTAGAGCCTTTGATACGGGCCAACGTTGCTTGCGATGAGCAAGAACCCCCTGCCTTTAGGCATGGGGAGTATCAGGGAATTCTAGAAGCTTGCTATTTTGTTTGGTGGCAAAATTGTTACGCAACAACATGAATACAAGTTGCCATCCCGGCAGGACTCATCGCCCTGAATTGTCTTAATTTTGCAAAGTGATATAATAATACTGTCTAGACTGACTAGTTGACAAAAGAGGCAACAATGAATAATAATATCTGGCAGCTTCAGGATGCGAAAAGCAAGTTCAGCGAAGTAGTAGATCGGGCACTGACGCAGGGGACGCAGATTGTCACCCGGCGTGGAAAGAAGGCCGTCGCGGTCTTGCCCTATGAAGAATATGAGCGGCTGACCCGGAAGGGAGGTAGCCTAGCTCACTTCCTTTCAAATTCACCATTGGCCGGTTCGGGCGTGAAAATTGAACGCAACAAAGAATTGCCTCGCCACACTGAGATCGAGCCATGAGCTATCTTCTGGACACCTGTGTCATTTCAGAGTTCACCCGCCGGAAGCCCGAGAAAAAGGTGGTGGAGTGGGTGGACAGCATCGATGAGGGAAAGCTCTTTCTCAGTGTCATTTCCATTGGCGAGATCCAGCACGGAATTTCCCGCTTGCCTGAATCCCATCGAAGAATCGAGCTTCTTACCTGGTTGGAGAACGAATTGACCACGCGATTTGAGAGCCGGATTCTCCCGTTGGATATGGCCACAATGTTCCTGTGGGGAAGTCTTACCGCGCAAATGGAGGGAAAAGGCCAGCCGCTTGGTGTAATGGATTCCCTCCTGGTGGCAACAGCGCTCCAGAACAATTTAGTCATAGTTACTCGTAATGTTTCTGATTTTCTCCCTTGTGGAGTCCAGGTGATCAATCCCTGGGAATAAAAGAATCGAGAGGTGGCGAGCATTTTTCGAGTTATCGGCGGAATATCGGCGGAGTAAGCTTTGTATAAGAATAGCAAAATCGCACAAAGCGAGGGGCAATTTGGTCACATGAGGACAATATAATTCTTCCTCCAAAGGATGCTGAACTCTTCTACAAACTCATGTTGGGAGTGCAATACTACATCAACCTAAAAACAGGGACTTTCAAAAGCGTGAAGTCGGCGGATGAATTTGGCCGCTTGTCTGCCGAGAAAAGGGCCAAGGTGCGCGATCTGATGTGGAAACGCCCGGAGATGATGGATGATTATATCCAGGCAAATCCCGATTCGTTTTCAGATGAAGAATTGAATATCCTGCCTAGTTGGAGGAGCCACTTTCTCAAAGGAACGTTTTACATCTTCCGGCATTTGAAAAAGGGAACCATCTTTATTGGCGACAAGGATAAGGTTTATTCGGTGGTCGGTCTAATGACGCCGTTCGAGGAGCTCGTTCCCGCATACGCCTTGCCTCAAATGGTGGAAGCTGTCCTGCTGCCGCTCCAAGGAATAATAATCTACGATGGCCTGTTTTCTAGCTATCCTCTCGTAATCGGCAGAAATATCCAGGCTAATCTTAACCACGTCTACCAAGTTGCTAAGAAAAAGGAGCGGATCATCGTCAGCCTGGACCCGGAATCAAAGCCGGCGACTACACAAGCTCATCCGCCCTCCTCGAGTTGGATTTCTAAACTGGCCGACCTTACCTCCCAACTTGCAGCGATTAAAGGCGATACAGCAACGCAGAACGCGGCGCTGTCTCTGGCTCGTGCCAGCATTGATCTCGCCATGGCTGCGGCGAATGGGATGGATATGGTGCAATACCGGAGGAAGGTCCGGAAGGCATCCACGCGTTTGGAGAATATATTGGAAATTGAGGAAGAAGAGTAAGCATTTTTAAGGGTACATTTTATAAGATTCGGCCAAGAAGCGCTGGACAATTCGGGGGGAAGAGACTAAAATAAATTTATCTGAACCTTTCAAGGATTTAAAAAAGATAACGCCGTGGAGCGTGGTCGCGCCCCACGGCGCAGGTACTGGTGTTCGTGGCACCAGCGGTTTGATTATACTGTTAATTCCCCGCTGTCCGAACGCCAGCGGGGATTTTTGTTTAATCTGCCCCCGCCTGTGGAGATCTGGAACCGCGCGGCCAAGGCAAGCCACGAACAAGGCCCTCAAGGGCACAAGGAGATCGCATGGACGCAGAACAAGCCTGGCAAGCCGCTCTCGGACAACTGGAAATGGAGATGACCAGCTCATGGTTTGACAAATGGGTGCGGGATACGCACGTGGTCTCGTATGACGACGGCCTGTTCCAAATTGGGGCACCCAACGCCAACGCACGCGACTGGTTAGAGGGCCGCCTGACCAGCACGGTGAGACATTTGCTGAGGGGCATTATGAACCGGTCCGTGGAGGTTCAGTTCGTGGTGGGCGAGGCCCAAGAGGAAAAGAGGGCAGGTGGAGGAGAAGGGAAAAACAGCCGCGGCAGAGGCAGGGTTGCCTGAGTTGAGCCGGGATCTGCCGGTGGAAGCGCAGGTCGATCTGGCCTATGACGCGATCGTGAGGCCCGATCGCATCACCGCGGTCTCCCGGTACTTTCTCCGCCATCTGCGGCTGCTGGGACCGGATCTGGGCTGGCTTTATCTGGGCTTTCGCCAGGCCGCCTTCAATGCCGGCGGCCGGGAGGGGAAAAAGGTCGGACGATTTTCCGGCAGGGAGGTCTCCAGGCTCAGCGGGATGACGGAGCGCACCTTCTGGAACTGGATCGGCAGGACGGAGACCTGGGAAAAGCTGAAGGGGCTGGTCGGCACTTCCGCCTCGCCGGGCTGGGATGTGGAAAGCGCCACGCCCAGGCGCCTGCCGCGCCGGTATGTGGTTTCCATGACCCTGCCGTTGACGGGAGCCGACGCTGGCTCGCTGCGAGCCTGGCTGGAGGCCAATGTGGGTCCCTGCGGTGGGTTGGAGAAAGCGATCGACATGGCCGTAAAAACCCCCATTGATGAGCTGCTGCCTCCCGGCAGGCAACCTGGCGATGGGGATGAACCGGAGACGGTCATGGCCATCCTGCAGGGCCTGTTCGCTGATACGATCCCGCCCGAGCGTTTGCAAGCCCTCGGGGCTCAGCTGCAAGCATACCTCATGCCGGATAGCGATCGGATAGCCGTGACGCACTTCTTTGTCCATCACGTTTTGCCCCATCTGGGAGCCGGACCGGGCTGGCTTGTGACTTTATTGCGAATTCGGGGTTATAACGACCGAAAAAACAAACTCGTTCGGGACGTGGTACGGTTGGCGGAGGGGTATGCCGAGGCGGCCTCCTGGATCGGTGTGGCGCCTGAGACGATCTGGCGCTGGTTGCATGCCCGGCATATTGAGAAACGCACAGGGGCTGGAAAAAGGACGCGGGTGGGCGGGCGCCAGGCCTCTGAAGCCGGCAAACTGATTCATCCGGTCCTGCGCGTTTACCTGCGAGAGAGCGAGGCTCCCCGCAGCTCCCGCCCTTTTACAACCGGCACGAGGACGTTCCAGGTCCTCATGGACGAGATCCCGCTGGAGATACTGGCCGCGGCTGGAGACGATCGCGTACTTTGCAGTATGGCTGGTGGAGATAATCGTGCAGTTTGCAGTATAGAAAAGGGTGATCCTCGCGCAGTTTGCAGTATCGGGATCGCGCGAGTTTGCAGGAGATGATCGCGCACTTTGCAGCCACGTGTTCGCGGAGTTTGCAGAAGATATTTGTGCAGTTTGCAGAGTCTTTAAATCACTTAATCACTTAAAACCTTTAATAACTAATGACCAAGAATCCATCGCAGGGATAAAACCGAAGGAAAAAGAAATGGCAGTGAATCCAGCGTCTCTTCCTTCGGCTGGGAAGGGAGGCGAGTTTCGATACACTGGCGTCCTTATCCCCGCCTACCCTGGCGAGGAAGCCGGCAGGGACCGGCTTCGAAAAGTCTCCTGCCAGGCTGTTTCAGAGTCCGATGGAGAATGGGCGGCCTGTCCATCCTCGCTATCGTGCCCTTCTACCTCTCCTGGGATTGGTCCTGAAGGTCCACCAGACTCCAGAGGGGGAGGAAAAACTGGTCAATTTTGTATTCGCAGATCCCGATCTTATTCGGTCGCTCGCCTTAGTGTTGTCACCAGCCGAGGGCAAAGCCAACAACACACCCAAGGAGTGAACCACCCATGTTGGAAAATTTCTTACCCTATGTCCTGGCCACCATCGTCTTCTTCCTGGCCCTGGTCCTGCTGAGTCCCGCTCCGTCAAAGACAGTGGCCGTTGCTGCCCATGACTTGAACGCCGGTCATATCCTGGTCAGGAGCGATCTGACTCTCCAGGCCATGCCCAAAATCGCCGTCGCTGATGATGCCCTGACGAATATCAAAGCCGCCCACGGGCAACGCAGTCGGAATTATGTGGGCACCCATCATCTGCTGGCGACCAGTGAAAATGAGGTTGGTGGAGAATCCCCATTGGTATCGAGAAGAACAGCGAAGGCTGAGAGTGTTGCAACGGCGGGTTAGTCGGCGCATTAGGTCGACACAAAGCGGCCTTAGCGTTTCAGGGACAACACGAGCATATCGCCAATAGTCGCAAAGACTACCTGGATAAGTTGGCGAATCGCCTGGTAACGAACTATGATACGCTGGCCCTGGAAGATCTACGCATCAACGGAATGGTTCGCAATCACCGCCTATCGAAAAGCATTTTGGATGCTGGTTGGGGATACCTGAAACAACGCCTGATTGACAAAGCGGCAGAAGCTGGCCGTCAGGTGGTTTTGGTAGATCCGGCCCATACGTCCAAAACCTGCAGTTCGTGTGGTGCGTTCTTCTCGGACCTTTCGCTTGCGGATCGTTGGGTCGATTGCTCTTGTGGTCTTTCAATGGATCGAGATGTCAACGCGGCCTGGAATATTCTAAAAAGGGCGGGACACGCCCTGTGGAGCGAAAGCACAGCTAATAGGCTAAGGCTGCTCCAAGAAGCCCCGCCGCTTTCCCGGAAGGACACCGGGACGGTGTAGTGGCAGAGGAGCTCACCATTTCTCAAATCCACCAACCGCGTGTGTTACAAAAAGAATTAATTTCCTGCTTGTGTTAGTTGTAAAAAATCGTATAATATATTCAGATGTATCTGACCTTGGCAGTGTAGTAGCGGAAACAACTTAGGTTTCGGATTGAAAAGGAAGCATTGATCCAGGGATTTTTTGGTCGCTCTTCCGCCTGGTGATTTTCCAGGAGGTAGTATCCTTGGGGAGCAAATGGCGAAACCGGTCCAATTACAGGCCGGTTTCATGTTTTTAATGGAGTCGGATCATCTCCTGGGGCAGAAAATTTCTCGTGGGGGGTACTCCCTTCACATGACAATATGCAACAATGCTCCGGGGAAAATATATTGGCATAACTGTCGATCTTTCGCGAACCAGTAAAACACCTGGAAGATTGGGAGCGAAAATTGAGAGCGTCACCGGCGAAAACGTTATTGCAGACTTCCCTGAACTCCATTTATAGCAATTGGTCTTACTTTAGTGAACTTATAAGAGGCGTTTCTTACCCGGTAACTCTGAAATAACGGGCGATGGTTATCGCCGAAATCGGTTATTGGCCCGTTGGATGAATAAAGATATTGCCTTTTTGCAGAGGAATCATGAATATTCTGATAACAGGAAACCTTTCTTCTCTCGCCACAACTTTGGCAAAAGGATTAGTTAAACGGAAGAATCGTGTGGTGTTGGCGTCCGATGATGCAGAAAAATTAGGCATTAAATCTAAGGGAACGATCGTACACTCAATTAATCCCGCCAGGAATGTTTTTCAAGATGCAATGTCTTCGTATCGATTTGATGTGGTTGTGTTTATTTCAACCCGTGAGGAGCAGTTATACGAACAGGATGATCCTACTACGGGCAGTCAACTTGATGGATTGCGGAACACTTTGGGGCTCTGTAAACATGGAAATGTGAAGCATTTTTTCTACATTTCATCTACAGAAGTATATGGAAATATGGAGGACCGGTCTGAAAATATAGAACCTGTCCCTGCTTCGATCAATGGACAAACCTTACTGACAGGCGAATATTATTGCAAATTCCATCAACATGAATTTGGGTCTAGTGTGACCATTTTAAGAGTTCCCTACATTTATGGGCCGGACGAAAAGGCAGGTCTTCTTTACAACTTGATCCAGAAGTGCAAAAACCAAAACGATGTAGTTATTTCTGGCAGCGCTGATACAGATTGCAGCTTTTTGCATGTGGATGATGTTGCGGACTTCCTAAAACGTGCTACAGATGAAGAATATACCTCAGAAAGTCTAGTGGTAAATTTATCATCTTCCGTGACGGTCACATATTTAAGAATTTCGGAATTGCTCAATAAGTATTTTCCGAACGTGATTTTCAATTTTGACGATGGAGATAGAACATTCACCAGGTCAGCTGAAGTATCAACTGCGAAAAAGGTGTTTGACTGGGTCGACCTGCACGATCTCAGTACTGAAATTGATAAATACATGGATCTGATAGATGGAGCTTCCACACCAGCGAGAGTAGGACTACGCGAAAGAATCAGCAAATTATCGCGCTTTACTGAACTGTTAAAATGGGTAGAGCTGATATTAGGCGCTATTTTGACACAATTCCTAAGCCAATTGACTGGCACATTGATTCAATATAAATATGTAGACTTCCGCTTGCTGTTTGTGGTTGTAATGGCTTCCGTGTATGGGCTTCGATTTGGCCTTTGGGCTTCGTTACTGGTAACTTTGTCATTGATTTATACCTGGTACAGGCTGGGGATTGAATGGAGTTTGCTTTTCTATAATGTTGGAAACTGGTTTCCGATTGCTTTGTATTTTGCGACAGGTTTAATAATTGGATACAACCATGATAGGACTGAGACGAAAATTGAAAACGAGGAAAAGCAAACTAAAATCATCTATGAAAAATATGGATTCTTGTATGAAGTTTTTAATGAGATCCGTAAACTAAAAGATGAGTTTCGCGAGCAAGTAATCGGATATAAGGATAGTTTTGGAAAGATCTATACCATTACGCGGGAATTGGATTCACTACAAGAACAAGACGTATATTTCAGGGCCTTGACCATTTTGGAAGATCTTATGGAGAATAATAGTATTTCCATTTATTCCCTGGAGCCTGATCGAGATTACGCCAGACTTCAAGTAAATTCAACAGCGTTCGGCGATAAGCTTGTTAAATCAATAAAGTTGTCTGATTATCCAGAAGCGATGAAAAGTATCGAACAAGGTACGATATTTCAGAACACTTCTCTACTGCCGAACTATCCGGCTTATATCGCTCCGATACTCAATGATTCGTCCCCATATAATGTACCAGTCGCAATTATCGTTATTTGGTCTGCGAAGTTTGAACAGTTTTCATTGTATTACTATAATCTTTTCAAGGTGATATGCGGATTAATTCAAGCCTCGTTGGTGCGAGCGGCCAAGTTTTTGGATGCAAATTTTGAAAAAATATACATACCTTCGACCAGAATATTGAATCCAGATGCATTTAGGGAGATAGTGAGAACCCGCGCGGAAATGAAAAAAAATAAGATCGCAAATTATCAATTGATTATGCTTGAAAGATGCTCTCTAAATATTCAGCAACTGGATTTGAAAGTGAATGAAGTAATACGGGCGACAGATATAGTGGGAATGCAGAGGGATGGTAATTACTATATTTTGCTTTCACAAGCTGATAAATTGGCTGCCAATGATGTTATTGTTCGATTCAAGAAAAATGGCCTTAAGGTCAAGTTTGTGAATGGACATAAAATTCTATCCGATTAAGGACAATTGGCATTCCAAGGTCCCATTTACGCCAGCGCCTTATTTGTAATTGCAATTACTGCTTCTTGCATTAGTAACTAAACCCGCGTTGACCAAATTACTCGCATATAACGTGTTTTCAGTTTAGATATTTACGCAGTACTCTGTAGAAGCAAAAAAACAATGAATGAATTAGTTCGATAGAAAAATTCCCAGCCAAGGTTCCTGGAGATATTCCGGTGAAGATTTCAACCTGTACAAATTCTTATATTGTTTCATATATTTCTTTCCATGATAAGCATTTTTTTTATTCTTACTGGAAAGACTTCTTTGCGGAAGGAACTTATTGTTCCTGTCATTATCATACCCATTATCGGGCCTATTATGGCTTTGGTCATCGGGTTGCTAAACATCTCGGGCGTACAGGGTAAGAAACCGCTCGATATGGAGCCTATGACACCCGACGAAGATATTCTTTGGAAAACTTTGAAGAGCTATCATGAAAAGGGCAACATCGTGCCCCTGGAAGAAGCCATTTTGATCGATGATGTGAGGATTCGAAGAAAGTTCATGCTTGAAACGCTTTATGAGGATCCTCTGAAGTATTTGGATATACTCATGCTGGCAAAGAACAATGAGGATGTGGAAACTTCGCATTATGCAACTACAACAATTTCTTATGCGCAGAGATCATTCCAGGTTGCCATTCAGGAATTGGCGATTGCAGTTGAAAGTTATCCCGCTGATACGGTTTTGCTAGATAAATATATTGAAACGCTTGGGAAGTATATGGAAAGCGGTCTATTGGAAGAGCATTTATTAAAGAATTTCCGCGCCGTTTATAAAAAAATCCTGGAGAAGAAGTTTGACAGCGTAAAGAATGATAAACAGATGCTGATTAGCAAGCTAAGAAACAGTATTGAATTGAAGGAGTATGCAACTGCCTTTGTGACCAGTGATTTACTAAAAGAATATTGGCCTGAAGATGAGCAGACATGGATAGAGGCTATACATGCGTGTGTGGAGGGAAAAGATATTAACAAGCTGCGTGAAACATTGGATGAAATACAACACAATAAAGTAATCTGGACAGAACAGGGAAAAGAACAAATCACCCCCTGGCTGAAAGGAATACCACTGTGAAACAAAGCAACAGTTTTACTTTGATGCTTTTACCATTATTTCTCTTATTAGCATTTGCCTTAGGCCTGTTCATTCAGCGTGCAGGAATTAAGTATGAAGCAGGCTCGAATAATGGGGGCCCGCAATTATTGCCTCAAGCAATTGTGAATATTACCGATTATTTTCCTGATAAGCCTGTGGAGGCTCTTGTATTGTATGATCCACGCAATCCTGATTCTGCGAAACACGCCAAGACTGTCTTCGACGCAATGGACAGTATGCAGGTTAAATATGAGACTTTCGATGTAAATTCCGGGAGGAATTTTGATCCAGCAAGATATCAAACGGTTGTCGTATCGTTCTTAAATCTGGAAAAAATTGAACCGCAGATTCTGATCTCTGGTCGATTGGGTAGGGACCGGAGGAAGGGTGTTGTTCACGATACGTCCCACCCCTTCGGCCACTTTTACGGCTATTTATCATAAGGTAGGTGTTGCTTCCAAAAGTGACAACTTGATTCATGTCAAGGGGGTTGAGTTTAAGACAGATATATTTCCTGGTGCAAAAGGTATTAGCTTTTCCGACGTCCTGGTGCACAGCGTTTACCCCGTTCAGTTATTCGATGACATCCACAGTCCATATTGTGAGCGCAGATGAATTAAAAATGCCTCTTCTGTGGGAGTTCAACTTTGAGAAGGGCCGTTTTGTATTTATTAATACTGATCAGTTTAACGAAAAAGATGATAGAGGCATGGTTGGAGCGGCATATGGTTTGTTGCAGGATGTTTTTGTATATCCTGTGATCAATACTTCGGTTTTCTTTATTGACGATTTTCCAAGCCCTATCCCGATCGGCAGCAATGATTTGATTACAAATCAATATGGTATGGATATAAATCAATTTTATACCAATATCTGGTGGCCGGATTTAACAAAAGATTTCCAAGACTTACAATATTAAGTACACTGGCGACATGCTGGAAGATTATAATTCTATCGTCGATGCCTCCTTTTGATATTCAATTGAATAATGAACGCCATAAATACTTTGGAGCACTCAACCTGGCCAACGGCGGGGAAATTGGGCTGCATGGTTTTAACCACGTCCCACTTTGTTTGACAGAGGCACAGGTTAACCAGGCTTACGGTTACCCCGGTTGGTCCAACCACAGAATCCATGCAACTTTCAATATATGAGCTGTACAGATTTGCACAATCGTCCTTTCCAAACTATGTCTTTTACTACATATGTACCGCCTTCCAATATCTTATGTTCGGATTCTCGTTTGTGGCTGCCAACTGTTTTGCCCGGGTTACGGGTAATTGCAGGTGTGTATTTTAATAATGCTGAAAATAACTGCTTACGAACAGGAATTTACTGAAGCATCGGACGGGATTATTGAGCTTCCAAGAATCGTTGCTGGTTATGATCCCGACAATATGGCAAGGTGGGCGGAAATTAATGAGTTGGTGTTGCATTATGTCAACACACTATATTTTCATCCTAATGATGTATTGGACAATGGAATAAAAAAGAATCAAACTTGGGATTTCCTGCGCGATCAGTTTGAAGAAAATGTAAAATGGATCAATAGTTCTGCTCCGGGGTTGCGAGAATATGACCGCGACGAGAAGGCGCTGCGGCAGTACAGCGCTTTGCGCGGCTGGCAGTGGATGCACAGTTTGTTAAAGGTGCCTATGAAATATCGCTTGGAAACTTTTATGATGAAGCCTGGCTTATGCTGCGTACATCCAGGAAAGCCCGGGGCAGTAGCAGGGCGGGACTATTTCGCCCGTTGCATCTGACCTATATTTAATTAGAGCTTTGAAACCCAAAATCGTACTCAATTTTGAAGGAGTAAACCCTTGAAGATTTGCTTTGTTCTGGAGGGCAATTATCCTTATGTTCGGGGTGGCGTTTCCACCTGGGTGGACGGGTTTATTCGTTCCATGCCTGAACATGAATTTGTTTTATGGGCCATCACAGATTTGGAAAGTAAACGCGGGCAGTTTGCCTACAAGCTTCCTGAGAATGTGGTGAGTGTAAAGGAAAATTTTCTTAGCTCGTCATTTAACCTTCGAATTAATAAAAACCCCAATCTAAAATTCTCTGCCAGTGAGCGGGAAGCGCTCTCCCAATTAATCAGATGTGGTGATCCGGATTGGGACGTTCTGTTAAATATTTTCCGTTTACACCCAAGTAAACCCGTCGAATTTATTCTAAGTGAAGAATTTCTAAATATTTTGAAGGTATTCACCAGGGAACAATTTCCTTTCGCAAGTTTTGCGGACCTATTCTGGACGGTTCGCTCAATGTTTCTTACCCTTGCTTTTCCTCATCGGGCAGCCCATACCAGAAGCAGATTTATATCATAGCCCATCAACGGGATACGCTGGTATCTTGGCTGCTTTAGCTTCCATGAACTATCACAAACCCTTTGTTCTTACCGAACATGGAATATATACCAGGGAGAGAGAGGAAGAGGTTTTGCGTTCTGATTGGGTGATATCGCATTTTAAGGATTATTGGATATCCATGTTCAATATGTTTGCCCGGTTTGCATACCAGCGGGCACATCGGGTTACGAGTCTCTATCGCCGTGCAAGTCTGCTCCAACAGGATCTGGGCTGTCCCGAAGAAAAGTGTGATGTTGTCGGGAACGGCATTGATTTTGAATCCTTCTCTGCAATTCCCAATAAGCCAAAAGATGATTGGGTGGACATCGCCGCAATCGTACGGTTTGCACCAATCAAGGATATAAAAACCATGATCTATTCTTTCTCCCGGCTAAAAGAGGAATATGACAAGGTCCGGTTGCATATTGTTGGCGGTGTTGATGATGAGGAATATTATCAGGAGTGTTTGGATCTTATTAAATACCTGGATATTAAGGATGTTATTTTGCCCGGGAATGTAGACGTTAGATCCTATCTGGAAGAAATCGATTTCACAATTCTTACGAGTATTTCAGAGGGACAACCCTTTGCCGTGTTGGAATCGATGGCTGCCAAGCGGCCTGTGATCGCGACGGATGTAGGTTGTTGTCGTGAGTTGATCGAGGGAGACGTCGGAGATGATTTAGGTCATGCAGGAATTTGCGTGCCCCCGATGAACCAATCAAAAATATTCCATGCTTTACTTGAAATGTGTCAAAATGAAGCAAATCGAAAAAAAATGGGTGAAGTCGGTCAGAAAAGAGTCAAGAGATTTTATGAGATTAAGACTGTAATGTCGTAATTACCTTGATGTTTATGAAAAGGCGGCAGCCAAATGGCAGGAATCGGGTTCGAATTAAAGAAATTATTTTCCAAAAAAGGGATACTTCTTAAAGCAAGAGCGAACATCTATGCGGGTTTAGTGGTTGCAGGACCAATGATATTAGGTGTTCTATTGCTATTAGGTTCGAAGTTGATTTCAAGACTTGGAGGTGCGAGTCTTCATCAACAGGATCTCATCGTGATCATCATTACCTATTCCATTTTATTTTCCCTGATTTTGGCCAGTACATTGTTGTTTGTTTTAGCTCGCTATATAGCGGACATGCTGTATATAAATGCGTACCACCGGATATTGCCCTCGATGTATGGAGCTATTTCACTGCTCCTGGTGGTTGGTTCTGTAATGTGGTTCGTATTTCTTTATTTTAGTAAAATTGATATCGTTTACAGCATATGCTCATTCATCCTGTTTTGTGAGGGGATCGTGGTTTGGGTTCAGATAAATTATATTACTGCCATAAAGGAATATCGTACCATCCTAGTCGGTTTTTTCATCGGTCTATTTGACCGGACTATTAGTCGGGTTTTTGTTGACACTAATAAAATACGATGTTGTAAGCTCCTTACTGTTCGGTGCTTGTGTTTCTTATGGGGTAATAATAATCAGTTTCACAATTGTCCTGCATAAATTTTTTCCGATGGGATCTGGAAGCCCATTTAAGTTCTTACAATGGATCGATGAATATCCTCAACTTCCATTTGTTGGATTCTTCTCGACGCTGGCCCTATTTACGCATATCATTTTGATGTGGGCCAGCCCGTTGGGCATGAAAGTGGAGGGCCTATTTTATCAAGCTCCTGCGCATGATATTCCCGCGCTTTTGGCTTTTGTTACGACCCTTGTAACAACCGTCAATTTCGTTACCTCTGTTGAAGTCAGCTTTTACAATAAATACCGCCGATATTTCAGCCTGCTAAATGGAGACGGCTCGTTGAGTAACGTTGAGGAGGCCTATAAAGAAATGCTGGCTGTTTTAAAACAGGAGCTTTTCTATCTTGCCATTCAACAGGTTTTTGTCACATTATTTGCAATCGTAATGATTGGCGAGATCCTTGTTTATGTAGGCCTTGGTTTTACCTCCAATATGATCGGAATATTCCGTGTCCTATGTGTTGGATACGGGTTGTACGCAATTGGAAACAGCCTGATGCTGTTTTTGTTGTATTTTGCCAGCAATACAGATGCACTATGGGCTGCGACAGCACTTCTTATCTTTAATGCCGTAGGTACCTGGTTTACTTTTACATTGCCTGAAGTATTTTATGGTTTTGGCTTTGTGGTTGCCTGCACAATTTTTTACCTTGTTGCCCTGGAACGATTATATTCATACACAAAACGTTTGGATTATCACATTCTAACCAAGCAACCGGTGTTTTTTATACGGAAACAAGGCTTGCTTACCCGCCTTGTCCGAAAGCTCGAAGAGTAGATAACATTTTATGAAAGTTGGGTATTCATATGCAAAAGATACTCAGGATAATATTTGTAACAGGAATTGGATTGTTGGCGATCTTTTTTTCGTTACAGAGCTTAGCTCCTTCAAAATCGATAGACAATGCCATAAAGCTGCCAAAATTTTTAAGTACACCGTTGAATTCAATTGTGACTGTACCGACAGCAGATATTAGCGACCAGCCGTTTCAAGATAATTTGGAAATTTATCAGAACGATGCCCCCGGTTCGGTAGTGACTGTATTTATTACTGTGAGAAAAGGGAATTCTGCTGACAATACCGACCACACCTGGAAACAGATGAATGACTTTTCCAAAGGGTTATTAACAAATAATACAGTCGTTCAAGAAGAGAAGGCTGAAGCGATTGTGCAATTTGGAGACGATAACGGACCAATTCCAGGCGAGCCAGGGTATGACGAGGTGGCGCCGAACGCAACAATACGCGTTCGAGGTCCATTTAACATATCCACAACAATCATACACTATCGAAATTAATCAAGGTGCCGGTAAATGGCGCGGGCAATCAACGATTGCTCTTAACAAGCATTTTCTCGACCCTTCACGATTGCGAAATAAACTCAATTTTGACTTGATGAAACAGATCCCCAACATGGTCAGTCTTCGCACCCAGTTCGTCCACCTTTATATAATGGACCAGACAACAGATCCCTGGAGTAAGGCTTTTGCGGATTATGGTTTATATACTCAAGTTGAAATTCCCGACAAAAAGTTCCTGAAGAGTCGTTTCTTGGATCCGAATGGGCAATTATACAAAGCAGCCTTTTTTGATTTTGGACGATACCCGGATCAGATCCGTCTTGTAGACGATCCTTTGTTTGACGAGAGCATCTTTTCCACCAGGCTTGAGATCAAGGGCAACAGGGATAATTCCAAACTCATTAATATGCTTGATGATGTGAACAACCCGGATATACCCATTGAGGCGACTTTCGAAAAATATTTTAATGCAGATAATTATTTTACATGGATGGCTTACAATATTCTTGCCGGCAATGTGAGCACATCAAGTGGGAATTTTTACTTGTACAGCCCGCGTAACGGCAATAAGTTCTATTTTATTCCCTGGGATTACGACGATTCCTTTTTTAGGACAGAATCGCGAAAAATGTTGTGATTATTCTCCGTATGCAGCATATGAATATGGAGTTGCAAACTATTGGGGAAGCACATTTGACCAATCGGGTATTGAGAGTTTCTGCCTACAGGCAGGCGCTGCGATTCCAAAATCAATGGACTGATGGAATTCTTGGCTCCTCCAAAAATAAAAGCGATGGTGGATGATTACAAACCGGTGGTGGAAAAATATTCATTACAGATGCCAGACGCGATGTATCTTCCAACAAACAAAGTGGCAAATGGAACAGGATTTGGAGATCATACCCAGCGAAGTGAAAAATAATTACACGCTGTATTTGGAATCCGTGAAAACATCCATGCCGTTCTATTTGAGCGTGCCGAAAGTCGAAAACGGGATTTTGAATTTTAAATGGGACGAATCTTATGATCTTAATGGCCAGGCTGTTGCCTACCATTTTGTTATAGCCAGGGACCCTGCGTTCAATGATGTTGTGGTAGATAAAATGCTGTCGAACGCCACAAGCATTCAAGTTGACCTGTTAATGCCAGGAGAATACTTTTGGGGAGTAACTGCAATAAATGAATCCGGGAAAATCCAATTTCCGTATGACACCTTCCTGGATTCCAATGATATAGCCCATCCCGGAGTAAAAGGCTTTTACATCACTCCCCAAGGCGAATTACTGGAAAAATAGAAATTACCAATACCAGGGAGTGAGTCAGATTGAATAATTTGCCAGGTCGAATTCTCAGGCATCAAAAAAATTTTGCGCCCGGCCGTTCTTAATTTTGCGCCAGAGCCCGTTTTTATTGGCAGGCTACATTCCTGAAAAACCTTATTCAAAAACCAGAGACACTAAATGATAAAACTTTTAAAAATAATCTTATGCGGCCTTGGATTGGTATTCCTGGTATTTGCCTCTTTGCAGAGCTTGCCTGCGCAAGAATCGAAAAATAATCAGATAAGCGTGCCAACACCGATACCAACCTCTGCAAGCCCGGTTTTATTTGAACCTCTACCCGATATCAATGACGTTCCTTTCCAGGACAATGAGGAATTATACAAATCTGATGATCCGGCATCGGTCGTATATATGTATATAACGGTACGAAAGGGAAATCCGTCGGATAACACCGATCATACCTGGGCAGAGGTTAATAGCTATAGCAAATGGCTAAATGGACTTCCGTCGGACATTGTGGTTGGTAAGGCAGAAGTCATTCTTCAAATAGGAGATGAATCTGGTCCTCTCCCCGGCGAGGTGGGTTATGCTGAAACCGTCCCAAATGCAACCATTCAAATACGCGGCAATTCCACTTCAGCAAAGCCCACCAAGAACTTTAAGATTGAATTCCTGCCGGGGGCGGGGGAGTGGCGGGGGCAAACAACGCTAGATCTAAATAAACATCTTTTTGACGATGTACGAGTAAGAAATAAACTTGCATTCGATTTACTGAAACAAATCCCGAATATGACAAGCTTGCGTACGCAATTTGTCCGTTTATTTGTAAAGGATGAAACGACAGATCCGCCTAAAACAACCTTTGTGGATTATGGTTTGTTTACCCAGATCGAGCAGCCAAATAAAAGGTTTTTGCGGAACCATCTTTTGGATGCGGATGGACAATTATACAAGGCGACCTTCTTTGAATTTTTTCGATATCCGGACCAAATTCGTCTGGCGGATGATCCTTTGTATGATAGAAGCGCTTTTTCAAAGATACTCGAGATCAAGGGCAATAAGGATCACACCAAACTTATCCAAATGTTGGATGCTGTGAATAATTACAGTATTCCCATTGAACAAACATTTGAAAAGTATTTCAACGCAGATAATTATTTTACATGGCTTGCGTTCAATATCCTTATGGGAAATGTTGATACGCAGGCCCAAAATTTTTATCTTTACAGCCCAAGGAATTGAAACACATGGTATTTTCTTCCCTGGGATTATGATGGAGACTTGTAACGGCAGGCGAAAGTTTCTACAACCTTATGATTATTTTGAGTTTGGGATTTCCAACTATTGGGGCGTTCCACTTCACAACCGGGTGTTAAAGGTTGACCGATATAGGCAAATGCTTGATAAAAAATTAACGAACTTGATGACGTTCCTGACGCCTGAAAGAATAAAAGGCATGTTGGAGGAATACAAAAAGGTAACCGATCTTTATACATTGGCGATGCCGGATGTGAACGCTTTATATGCACCTCTAGATGAATACCAAAAGTCTTATCAGGACAATACCAGGATGATATACAGATTAATTACGATTTGTATCTTAAATCCTTGAATTCGCCGATGCCTTTCTTTCTGGGAACACCCTAAAAGAAATGGAGAAACGTTGACTTTCAAATGGGACGAATCGTACGATTTTCACGCCCAGGATACTTACCTACCATTTTAAAATTGCCAAGGATTGGGAGTTTACGGAGATTGTGGTCATGAGGAAACATTAACAGATCTGACACAATATAAAATTGAGATGTTAGAACCCGGTACATACTTTTGGCGGGTGCGGCAACCAAACGAGGATTGGGTAAAACCCAATATCCATTTGTACGTATATATTGATGCGCAGGGATTTCCTCACTCTGGAATAAAATATCTGTTTATCACTGAACGATGGGAGGGTGCAGGAATAATGATATACAGACACGAGCTAAAATACCTGATAAATTATCAGAATTATGTGCTCACTAAATTAAGGCTGCGGAGCCGTTATGCCAACGGATGCCAACACGGACATAGATGGTTCGTACTCTGTGCGCAGCCTGTATTTTGATGATTACTATAATCATGCCTACAACGACAAATTTGCAGGTGTACAGAATTGGACTAAATACCGAATTCGGATCTATAATTATGCAGAAAAGACGATTTGGAAAAGAAGATAAAATCGGATCTGTATAACCATAAACAGACCGCCTCGCTGACGAAGAGTGAAGTTCTATGAAATTCTACAGGGTGATTATGAATTTCTCTTGAAAAGTCCCCTCAACCTTCTCCAGATCTTTTATCATGAATGCATGTCGAATTTTATGCGCCCGAGGATTGTAGTTGATTATGAACGTGAACCGTATATCATGGAGGCGGGAGATGTGCGAATTACATTCGATAAGAATGTCCGGGCGGGGTTAAAGGGATTTGATATTTTCGATAACAGTATGCCAACTGATGGAAACCTTGGATCCCGGTCTGGTGATTATGGAGGTGAAATTCACGGAATTTCTCCCTAATGTTATACGAAGAATTCTTCCTTCCAATGCCGCCGAATATATTGCTCTGTCAAAGTACATCCTGTGTTGTGATAAAGCGTTGCACAAGCAGATCACAAATTTCTAAATAGCGAGCGAAGAGGAAAATATGGAACAATTTCTTAGTTTTTTTCAGTTTGATCTTTCAGGCGCCCTGACGATCTTGCGCCGTATCTCTTGGCTTTGTTGGTATCTTTCTCCCTAGGGTTGATTATCCATTATGTCTACCAAAAATCATTCAGGGGAGTTGTCTATAACCAGGCGTTTTCGGTTTCTCTGGCTGTCCTGACGATTCTGACTGCCATGATTACCCTGGCGATTAGCTCGAACATTGCACTTTCACTGGGTATGGTTGGTGCCTTAAGTATTGTCCGTTATCGGACTGCAATCAAAGATCCAGCGGATATCATCTTCCTGTTTTGGGCAGTGGCAACCGGTATTACCATCGGCGCCAAACTCCACTACTTGGCCTTGGTCGGTGCAGTGATCGTTATACTAATGCTTGATGACACTCGGCGAAGAAAGACGACCACGGCGGAGATATTTATATTAATCGTGCATTATTCGGGTGATGATATTGGAGACGAGCTCAGGCGTATATTGCATGGTAAACGTTTTCTTATTAAATCAAAAACGATTAGAAAAGACAGTGTGGAATTGGCTGTTGAAATTGAGGTGAAGAACGCCAACACTGCTTTTATGGAGACCATCAAGAATCTGACTTCAGTTAGTGACGTTGCACTGATTCAATATTCCGGAGAATACAATAGTTAAAAAACGTTCCGTGAAACTATTAAACGATAGCAGGAGAAGGAACAAGCCCAATACTTATCCGATTATTAATATTGGGCATATTTCTTATTATTATCTTAGGCGTCTCTAATATGATTCGTAGTGGGGGCGATTCAAATCATAAAATTGGAACAATTATCTGGGCCAATCTTAAATCCATTAATGGGGTGGTCACCTTGGGCAACAATAGAAGAAAGCAAACAGCCCCATACTCTTGTATATGTCGACTTAACCTGGAGGGAGTTTGAGCCGCAGGAAGGTTTGTTTGATTTTGATATGTTTGAGAAAAAACAACAACTGGCTCGGTGGCGTCAGGAAGGAAAAAGAGTTGTTTTTCGATTTGTTGCTGATGCGCCTGGTAGTGACGACCCACTAGATATTCCAGATTGGTTGTTTGAAAGGATAAATGGAAGATGGGGATTTTTACGATAACGAGTATGGAAAGGGATTCAGTCCTGATTATTCAAATCCCATTTTTATTGACTACCATAAAAAGGCTATAAAAGCATTGGGGGAAAGATATGGCAAGGACGGTTTTTTTGCATTTGTCGAGTTGGGCAGTCTGGGACATTGGGGTGAATGGCATGACACATCCTGAAATTAAGACCGATT
Organism: uncultured Chloroflexia bacterium; assembly: GCA_963831885.1. GTDB lineage: Bacteria > Chloroflexota > Anaerolineae > Anaerolineales > Villigracilaceae > UBA877. The sequence goes on from CAWHSJ010000017.1 coordinate 27,649, forward strand.
GCCCCCGGAAGATATCAGGAATTTATATGTGTATCATTATGTTGAAGCTTTTCCAGATACCCATCTGTTAATGAGACGCCCTTTTTCCATCGCTCAAAAACTAGAACTGGGTTTATATAACGATATGACTGCCGATCTCACTCAAACAAGCACATGGCTTGATTGGATCAAAAATGGAGGAGAGTTTCTTCACAAGAAGTACTTTCGCCTATGCCGAATGGCTGGCAGAAGGCTCCAATTGGTGGTGAGCAAGCCCCCAATATGAGTAATGAACAAATTTATGGCACCGATCTAGAACAAACAATACAATTGCTCAAGAAGTCGCATACGTCTTTCATTGGACCTGGAAGTCCTTATGATGTGCCAAATGGAGGCCCTTTTCAAGCTGGCATTGACCAAGTATTAACGATAATTGGATACAGAATATATATCGATCATGTGCAGATGCCGCGATGGGTTCTTTATGGCAACAACATAAACATCAAGTTTACTTTTTCCAACAGCGGTATCGCCCCCATGTATTATAACTGGCCAAGCAAGGTTACTCTTTTTGATGAAAAAGGAAATACCATCACCACCTATCAACCCCAAATGGATTTGCGGAAAGTGCTCCCGGGGATATTTTTTGATGTTACCTTTAATATGCCAGTCGGTGATCTCAAAAACGGAACATATTCGATTGGTATAGCAATAATTGACCCAATTAACGGTCAGCCAGGTGTGAAATTCGCCAATGAAAATATTAGGATTGATCTAATACAATATATAGGTTCGTTTGAAATAAAGAGATTATTCAATCCCAATTAAGGCAGATACCAGAGCAATAAGGAAAGCTGCTGCAGTCTAACTTCCCGCTTTCGCTTGCATGAGATTTACAACCTGAATATGTGCCTGGTTACTTTCCAATGAACGATCTCCTGTATATTTATGGAGATTGCTTCTTAGATAATCATAAGCAGTACGAACTGCTTCACGCATAACCTTACCAACAGCACCAGTTAGAGCATAGCCGTTGCTATTCATTAGGCAACTTCTATTCGAAACAAGGAATAACGGTTGCTTTTCGAATCAAGCCCGGTTGTATATGCAATTCCTGCCGGCACAGGTGGTTCTGGCAGGTTTTCCCCCAGACTTATCGTTGCTGCGAAGTTCTGTTTAATCAGGCTTTGTTTCCGGCAGCAAGGCTAGCCGGAGCAGGATAAAAACAACCAGTGCGACCAGGATAAGAAGCAGCGCCACCGGTTGGGCTGCCTCCAATCCAAAACCTTCGAAACGTTCGTATACCAGGACAGGCGTAATTTTAGGGTGATAGGCCAGGATGACCACGGCGCCGAACTCGCTGATGCCGCGGGCCCACATCATGACCGCTCCGCCGGACACGCCGCGCCAGGCCAACGGCAGGGTGATATGCCAGAAGGCCTGCCATTGGCTGGCCCCGTCGGTGAGTGCCACCCTTTCGAATTCCTCGTCGACCATAGAGAACGCATCCCGGCTCATGTTGACCAGGAACGGCAGGCTGACGAACAGCATGGCGACCACAATCCCGCCCAGATTATCGGTGAAAGTGATCCCCAGCGGGGACAGCCATTGCCCAACCAGACCGCGCCTCCCAAAGACCAGCAGCAGCGCCACACCGGCCGCAGTGTGGGGAATGACCACCGGCAGATTGATCAGTCGCCTCCAGTAAACGCTTCCCACGGAACCGGCGGCGGGCAAGCATGTAGGCCAGTGGCACTCCCGTCATCAACGCCAGGGCAGTGGCGATGGCTGCTGCAGCGAATGTCAGTCCGATGGAGTGCAGCACTTCCGGATCCCCAAAGGATTTCAGAAAAGCGACAGGTGTTGTAGCAAGAAGCGTGCTGACCAGCGGCAGGACCACAAACAGGACCAGCAGGCCGCCAGCCAGGGAAAACAATGCATTAAAAAACAGATTTTTCCGGTTCATGGTATCTGCGCAGGGACACATAGACCCTGCAGGTCCAAAGGAATATTGTCGTAATTGTCCGCCGCTGGCTGGATCGAATAGGGGATGAAAATCCGCCTGCATGACGGCGCGTCCCTCCGGTCCCAGCAGGAAGGCAATAAATAAGGCGGCTTCGTCAGGGTGGGGGGCATTGCCTGGAATGGTAATGCCATAGCCGATCCGCTCGCCGCGGAACTGTGGTTTCACCGTTGCGAAACGTTGGAAATCCAGGTTGACTTGCACTGTATTATACGTTTGCTCGTATCCTTCCGCACCCAGGTTGATGGCATCGGGGAGTTGAAGAATTAGCAATTGATGTTGGCGAATGACACTTTCATATTCAAAGGAATAGTCCAGGTCGCCTGACTCAAGCAGCGCGACCAGTTGAATACTGGCTCCGCGGATGACGATATGCGAGTTGGTTTTGGTTTCGATGATCTCCGGCACCGTGATGGTGGTCAGGCCCTCGTCCTTAAAAATACCGAGCGGATAAGTAAAATGGCCGCCGAACATATCCCTGAAAAGGGTATTTTTTTGATAATATTCCTGGGCCAGGGCATAGGCCATCAGAGCGCGGTAGCCGGAGGCGTCGAAGCGCGGGTCGGCAACCCCGACCTTGACATCCGGCCGGGCCAGGATCGAATACCAGTTATCGCTGTTGATCTCGTCGGCGTATTTACTGTTTGGACCATAGGCCAGGGCCAAATGATTGCTGGCGAAGCGGATATACCAGCCAGCATAGGGCAGACCAGTATCCGGGTCGCTGGCGGCGTACATCAGCATGGGGATGAGAGATGCGTCGGCAGTGGCCACCACATCGATCGGCTTATGCAGGTCGGTCACCTGGCGGATGACCTGGATGCTGCCGTGGTACTCGGCCTGAACATCGATATTCGGATATTTGCTCTCGAAGGCTTTTTCCAGGTCCCCGAAAGGGATGATCAGGCTGCCGGCCGCGAAGACGATCAGGGGCGTTTTTGCGGAACCGTTGGCCTGGGTGCCTGAGGCTCTGCCTGCACAGCCTGAGGATGAGGAAACGAAAATCAGGATGAGGGCAAGCATGCGGGTAAAGCGGCGACTATTCATGTTGATGAATAAAGAAAAAGGGGTAGGCTGTGAAAAGCCTACCCCTGGAAAAACATTTACTTGAATTCGATCTTAACAATACCTTTTACCCAGGCCTTGTTGGATTGGCCGGGCATGACTGCATTAAGGGTACCGGCAGTATCTGTGAAGGCGATCATGCAATCGGCACACGTTTTTAGCGTGGTAAGGTCAATCTCAGAAGAAAATCCGTCGCTGGCGGTCATCACCATCGAGGTGGCCTCCGTCTTGACCTTGACCTTATCCATCAAATCGCTCAGGCGCACGCCGGTGTAATCCTGGGCAGTGTCTTTCTTGGGCGGAGTGGTGGAGATGGTGGCAACTTTCATGGCGTGCAGGTCGGCGTCGCTCAAGCCGGTATCCTTGCCGACCAATCCGGTGATCGTCAACACAACCGGGCCGGGCGTCGCTTTCGGTCCACAGGCAGTCAGTACCAGTGACAGAATGGCTACCAGGGAAAATAGTACGACAATGTTGCGAACGTGTTTCATGAACCCTTCCTCCTTGTGAAATAATAATTTGTTCGTCCACCAATATGGCAGGAATGAGCCAACCTGTGGGCGTAACATCCAGGCAAAAAGCTCTCACTATTTGACTTCAATTCTGATCACATTTTTCGTCCAGTTGTTTCCCAGCATGCCTGGCATGACCGTAGAGTAGCTGCCAGCCGTATCAGTAAAGGCGAGCAAGCAGTCGGCGCAGGCCTTAATGTCAGAAGACTCACTTCAGCAGTGAACCCATCAGAAGCAGTGAAGAGAACCGAGGCTGCTCCCGCCTTCACGCCAGCTTCATCTATTAGCGAGTTCAGGCGCACGCCATCGTATTCCTGCGCCCCTTTCTTGGGGTGCTCGGCCGTGATGTGAATCACTTCCAGGTTGTGCAAACCAGCATCGGTCAGGGCCAGCTCCTGGTCCACCATCCCGGTGAGGGTGAGAGTCACTTCTCCGGCGGGTGCAGACGAGACGGTCGTAGGCGTGGCAGCGGCGGGCAGGTTAAGTTGGATCATCTCGACCTTCCCGGCCATCTGGTTTTTATCCAATCCGGAGCCTACCAGGCGCAGGGGGTAATACTGCTCGGGCAGTTCGGCATCATTGACCATGAAGGCAAGGAGAATGTTGTTATTACGGTTGATCAGTTGGCTGTTCAGGCTGACGGTGTTTCCATCGCTACCGGCGATATCCACGGTATAACCGCTGTCGGCCAGGGCTTCGTTGTAGGCATTCGCCTCGTGGCTGTTGCTGTCATCCACTTCACCTACTATCAGCCATAACGGCACGCCGACCCAGTTTTGGCTGTTCTCATCAACCCAGGCGGTGCCATGGCAGCTTGGCGATCCGCAGGATTGATAGGTGGCGCGGTCGACCGGCTGGCTGATGGCACCATGCAAATGCAGGGTCCAGGCCTGCCCGACCGGCTTGACCTCCACCTGGTTCACCCATTTAACCGTCCAATGTCCATCGACCACCTCATTGTTCTTTTCGCTGATGATGGCCAGTCGCAAGGTGCCTTCTTCGGTGGAGTCGAGCGGCTGACCATTTTTTGCATAAGCAATGATGGCGGTCAGAGGATCGTGGTTGGATAGTTCATTCCCGACTGCCGGATCATAGGCTGTAAAAGACCCGTTCATGATCTGGTCATAGGAAAAGGTCATGCTGTAGCCGTCTTCGGCGGTCAGGGTGACTCCCATCGTAGCATCGAAAGGGATATTGAGCAGGGCGATGAGGTTTTTGAGAGATACCCCTGTATATTTTTCGGGGATGGTGATCTTGCCGGTGCTGCTCTTTATGCCTGCCATGCCTTCTGCCACCGGTAAGGCTTTGAGATCGGCCAGCGAGAAAATACGACCGCCTTTTGGCCCGATCAGCTTCAGCACCGTACCGGTGGATTCGGTGGCCGCAGGTTTAGGCGTTGTTTTCGGTCCGCAGGCAGTAAGCATCAGGGACAGTGTGATGATTACAAGCAAGATATATCGCTGGATGGGGGTTTGTTTCACGGGTCTTCTCTCCTAAAGTGGAATTTGTTCCCCGGCGTGGGTGATCTCGTATCCGGGCAGGCTTTCCATGGCTTGACGGAATACACTGGTTTGGAGTGTATCAATGAGTGGATGGAGCAATTCGACCTGCTCCTGCGGAATGACCATGTCATAACGTTCCTGGAAGAGAGGCATAAAATCGAGACCAAACTGGTAAGCAGCCGCATGCAATCCAAGGGCGACATCGGCGTCCCCGGCCTGGACCAGGCGGGCGCATTCGGTATGGGTATGGGTGGTCTTCTCATATCCTCGGATCCTTGTGCCTGGGATTCCGAGGGCCTGTAACTGCTGGTCCAACCACAGCCGTGTGCCAGAACCGGGGTTGCGGTTGATGAAAACCACCTCCTCACGTGCCAGATCTGCCAGGCTGCGGATGCCTTTTGGGTTGCCGGGGGCGGTCATCAGCCCCTGCTCTCGCTGGGCGAGGGTTAAGACCAAGGTGGGCCGGTCCGGGAATAAGTGCCGCACGAAGGGGAGGTTGTATTCCCCGGTGACATCCAGTAAATGGCAGCCGGAAACGTGGCACAACCCTTGGCGGAGCGCGACCAGTCCATCCAGGCTGCCAACCGGCAGGACCATTAAATTCAAGTGTTTTCTGAGCTGGCGGGCTAACAATTCGATCGCCAGGTCATGGCTGCCGGAGAAGATGATGGAGGGCGAGGGCGGTATTTTCCGGCAGGATCATTTCCTGCAGGAGGAAAGCCCCGGCTTTGGCCCGGTAGAATTTCTCCGTGACACCGGCAATGGTTCTGACTTCGGCGATTTCCACCAATCCGGCTTGCTCCAGCCTGACCAGATGATGCCGCACCCAGGCCGGATGCTCACCCAGTATGTGTCCCAGCTGGGTCAGGGAGGCCGGACCTGCCATCAGATGCCGCAAGATGGACAGACGCCGCGCATCGGCCAGGAGTTTGATCTGTTCGAATGTGGTCAGGCGTTCAACACTCGGATCAGTCATTAAGTTTTTCCTTAATGGATACAGTTTACTGAACGTCTGCCATCCTGTCAATGTGAAATACTTCACTAAGATGATTTTCGCCAGGTTCGTGAACCAAACCTCGGCTTTCCATAAAGTGGTTTCATAACCGCAGCGGGCCAAGAGCCACAGGATAAAGCAGAACCACCCATTTCAAGGTGTCGAAATGGGTGGTCGAGTGGGTGGGTGAACCTTATTGATAGGTCAGGACGGGTTATTAATTTTTGGACCCCAGTCGGTGTGAGGGGAGGGGAGAGAAAGATCCTTCCGGAAATGTTGGAAGATATGTGACAGCGTGACCTGCAAGGCTAGGCGAATCATAACCAACCAGGCAGCCAGGCATCGACGTTCTGGATAATCCCGGCGCAGACGGTATCCATCCCGCTCGATGGCCTGCAGGATGCATTCGAAGCGGGCGCAGTACCATACTCCCGCCAGTTTGGCGCGCAGGACGTCGAGCGAATCGATGTAGCCTTTGCCCTGCCGGAAGCAGGACCTGGCCAGTACCACCTGGCCCTGCACCCACAAGCGGAACGGCTCATTATTAACGTCCTCCAGATCAATGCCGCCTTTTTCGAACTCTTCGGCGGGGATGTTGATGAACCCAACCGGCAGGTCTTCCAGCGTGTCCCGCAGCATGTGCGTGAGGTGGGCGCCAATGACTGCCAGATTTCGGTCAGGTGTGCGGGGATAAGGGTAGCCATTGTCGATGAAGTAGAGCAGCCCGTCCATCACCGCCGTCCCCAGGCAGGTGGTGTAGGCTGCCAGTTGGCGCTGGCTGATGAGGCGGCCGGTGCGGTGGGCGTCGAACTCGATGACCGCCATGAAGTTGCGGATGAATGAACGCAGGCCGCTGTCCGGACCCCGGTCATGGGCGATCAGGTCGGCCAGCATTGCCTCCTCCGGCGACAGGTCGAGAGGCCGTTCGTGGCGATAAAATTTTTCAATCAGGGATTTTTGACGGGTGATGAATTCTGTCCGCTCTTCAACCGAGCGGAGGGAGATGTCGATGGTATCGTCAGCCCAGCGGAAGTAGGCATAGGCGCGCAGGCAGTCGTCTACCAGGTCGCGGTCGGCCAGAAGCCGGGCGGTAATATATGATTGTTTGCTGCTGGCCCAGGTGATCGAGCGGGCCAATCTTGCGCTTGCATTTACCATATTCGGTGCCTCCTCCCGCCCCGAAATCTTTGCGAGTTGCAAAAATTTCCTCCCGGGGCACTAACATTAGTCTCACTCCTTATAACACACAACTGCAAGGGATGAGGCTCTTAAACCTGACTTCCGCCTGTCTCCTTCAGCACACGTTCTGCCACCAGCCTGGCCGAGACAAGCACCGTGGGCACGCCCGTGCCCGGATGGGTGCTGGCCCCGACGAAGTACAGATTCTGATAACGGGCATGGCGGTTATGCGGACGCAGGTAGGCCATCTGGGTCAACTTGTGGCTCAGGCCGTGGGTGGAACCATAGGTCAGGTTGTAACGATTCTGCCAATCTTCAGGAATGAAACTTACCTCCGCCCGGATGTGGGACTCCAGGTCCGGCAGGCCAAGCTGGGCCAGGCGCTGAAGAATAAAGGCACGGGCCCTGGTCTGGATCGGCCGGCCAATCCTGGTCATTCTTGCCGCTCAAGTGGCCCACCGGGACAGCCACCACCAGGGTGTCATGCCCGGCGGGAGCCATGGAAGGGTCCAGGCGGACAGGGGCATGGATGTAGAAGTTCGGCTCGTCCGACATGGTCAGCCTTTTAAAGATATCTTCGAACCCCTGGCGATAATCGCCGCACATGAATAAGTTATGCGGCCCCAATTGCGGATATTGTTTATCCAGACCCCAGTAGAACATGACCGTGGAGCAGCCATATTCTTTGCGGTCGATGCGGGCGGCCATCCCATCCCTGGGCAGGAGCTGGCGGTAGACGTAACCCAGGTCCGCGTTGGCTATGACGATATCCGCCTGCAAGCTTTGACCAGCGGACAAAAGCACGCCGGTGGCGCGGTCGCCCTTCACCAGGATCTTCTCAACGGGAGCGTTGTAGAGGAATTTTACTCCCGACTTTTCGGCGATGTGTGTCAATGCTTCTGCCACTCTGTACATGCCACCCATGGGGTAATACAACCCGTCGGCGAGCTCGGTGTATTGCATGAACGAATAGGTGGCAGGCGATTTATATGGGCTGAGCCCCATGTACATATCCTGAAAAGTGAAGGCGATCAGCAAGCGAGGATCCTTGAAAAAACGTTTTACATAGTCAGTATGGCGGGTGAGCGCCTTCAGCCGCAGGAAAATCATGATCATGCGAGGATTGATAAACTCAGGCAGGCTGTGGAAATCCTGACGGACCACATTGGGCAGGGAGAGCCGGTAATTTTTCTCCCCTTCCTGCAGGTAGCGCAGCATCCGCCGAAACTGCCGGGCTCGATGGCCTCCAGGCGGGTCTGCATCTCGTGGATGTCGGAGGTCAACTGGAGCTGGGTGTCATCCTGGAAATAGAGGTGATAGGTGGGATCGATCCGGCGCAGATCAAGGTGGTCTTGCATGCGCTCGCCTAGAGCTGCGAATGCTTCATTATAAAGGTCAGGCATCATAAAAAGGGTCGCGCCGGTGTCAAACGTATAGCCGTCCACGGACATCTGGCCGCAGCGACCGCCGGATTTTTCGTTTTTTTCCAATACCGTCACCTCGTACCCCTTGCGCGCCAAATGAGCCGCGGTGGCGATGCCGCCTATGCCTGCACCGATAATGAGGACCTTTGACTTACCTGGTTTAACTGCCATCATTTTTCCTTGTCCAACGGGGATATTCTTTTACCAGGGAGACATTTTATCATTGTAATATACGCAGGCAAAACCTTCTCGTAGCATATATGGCGGAGCCTACCAGGGTTCCCAGCTGGTCCGCAATGGCTATTTTATGACCAACTCGATACCCATAAAACTTCGTGAGCTCCAGCATATCCGCGCATGTCCAAACATCCTTGTTATGATATTGCAATTTCAATGATATAGACTTAATATCCCCTTGTATCACTTATCAGGTAAACTAAAACAAATTATGGTATTTATTGCAGAGGTGTTGACCTAGGATCTGATGAATTGGTCGCTTAATCCATTATTATGCTGGATAGGATCCTGGCGAGCCAGAGCGAAACCGGCTGCAACGGTTTCGCTTTTTTAATATTGAACCTTGACCATCGGACTCAAATTATTAAAGGGTGACCCTATGAAAAAGTCATTATTCTTTATGAAAATCATTCGGCTTTGGCGTAAATTCTGGAGCCTGCTTCTGATACCGATTTTGATCTCATCGGTATTTAGTGTGTTGAATGTGTCACCGGTTGCGGCTGACAAAGTAGGAGTTTGCGGTACACCTGGTAAGGATGGCCCTGTCACGACTTTCTCCGGGGTGGTCAATTCCTACTATCCGGGCAATGGGAATCCCATCGCCGGGGCCATTTCGATACCGGTTGGAGCTGCGCGTGCTGGCGGCGGGCCGGCCATCGCGGCGGGCGATCTGTTATTGGTTGTACAGATGCAGGGAGCAGATATTAATTCCGATAATACAAATAATTATGGAAATGGGGTCGGTAATAATGGCACAAATGTTAACACTGTTCCGTATCCTACGGGCGATCCAAATTATGCAGGTGGAAATATTGCCGCGAATTTTTCAGCTGGAAATTACGAATATGTGGTAGCTACCGGTCCTGTGGCCGGCGGCTTTGTGCCGATCTCTACCTGGGTTGCTCAATCCTTATTTTTATTCTAACAACACTGGTGGTGCTTCGCAAGGACAGCGACGTTTTCAAGTCATCCGAGTGCCGCAATACTCGAGTGCGACTTTGAGCGGTACCGTACAAGCCTTGACCTGGGATGGGGCTACGGGCGGCGTCGTTGTTTTTGATGTTTCCGGGCAATTGAATTGGAACGGGCAGACTATTGATGTCAATGGGGTGGGTTTCCGCGGAGGCGGAGGCCGTTTATTAGCAGGCGCAGCAGGGAATAACTGGGATTTTCGCACACTGGCAACCATTGCTGCCAATGGATCCAAGGGGGAAGGTTATGCTGGTACCCCTCGTTATGTCAATAATAATGGAACAGTTGCGGATACTGGCGTGGAAGGTTATCCAAATGGAAGTTATGGCCGCGGTTCTGGGGGAAATGGTGGTGGCGGAAGTACCGATGGTGCGCCGGCCACGAATGCAAATAATAGTGGCGGTGGAGGAGGTGGCAATGGCGGTTACGGTGGCATGGGCGGGAATGCCTGGAATTCAGGAACCGTTGATGGCGGTTACGGCGGCGCGCCCTTCCCCGGCTCGGCTCCACGCCTGATCATGGGCGGCGGCGGCGGTGCGGGCACTGAGAATAACCAGGATGATGGAACCAACCCAATGCCTCCAAGCAGTGGTGCCGCAGGGGGTGGTGTAATATTCGTCCGAGCAGGCACGATTACCGGCACTGGAACCGTCCGTGCCAATGGC
>CAWHSJ010000018.1:0-77349 GCA_963831885.1 uncultured Chloroflexia bacterium
AGAGTAAAAGCAAAGCGGGTCGTCATCATGGTCATCAGGTCCATGTAACCGTGATAGCCTTGCTATCGCCCGCGTATCGTAGTGCCCCCCAGCAGACTTGAATCGCTGTTTGGGCCTTGAGAGGATCCATAATACAGTTGTGGGCATCGTTATGATAGTGATCGTCTTGGTCCCGCTGCTGGCCTGGCTAGCCGATAGCGATCCGTTCGATAAGACCCGGAATAGGGCTATTGGTAGCTCCGGTATAAGTGTCATCACCGCGTGGCTGGGTAAGAACTATGGAGGCAACAATACGGATAAAATAAGGCTTCCCTCCGCCGCGTCTTTTGGGCCTGCACAGAGCGGCTGTTCCTGACCATTGTCAAATCCAATCAGGTTCATCAGGGTACAGGTCAGACGCAGATGGTATGACAGATGCTCAAAGCCCCCCAGGCAGCAGCAAATGGCAGGGCTTACTCCCCTTCTTTCCCTGACGCCGGTACATCGGCAAAAAAGCCAATCTGATTGTACGCTGGCGGGTATCCACTTCCAGGTGCGTTAATCACAGGAAGCATCAGCCTGTAATAGTTCTGGTCAATGTGGGAAGTACTTGTCGCGGTCGTGGTGGGAGTATTCGTGATCGATGGAGTGTAAGTCCAGGATGGCGTATGAGTCACAGTCAACGTCGCCGCGGGAGTATTGGTCGCGGTCGGAGTAGATGTCCGCCTCGCCGTAAAGGTGGGAGTATCCGTCTTAGTCGAAGTGGGCGTCCTGCTCATCGTAGCGGTGGGAGTATTCGTCAGGGACGGTATGGGTGTCCTGGTCGCCGTCTTGGAGGGTATATCCGTCATTGTGAATGTGGGTGTCCCGCTCGCTGTAGCGGTGGAGGTAATCGTTTTGGTCGGTGTGGGCGTCCTGGTCGCCGTAGCCGTGGAGGTATTCGTTTTGGTTCGTGTGGGTGTCCTTGACCCCGTTATGGTGGGTGTATTTGTTGCAGTCGGTGTGAGTGTTATGGTGGCTGTAAGGGTAATCGTCGCGGTTTTCGTCGCGGTGGGAGTATCCGTCGTGGTACGTGTAAATGTTTTGGTCCTTGTTATTGTGGGCGTTCTTGTCACAGTCGGTGGGAGTGTCATGGTTGCCGTGGAGGTGATCGTTTTAGTCGACGTGGGCGTCCTTGTCACTATTGTTGAAGGTGTATTAGTCACCGTTGGCGTACCGAAGGAAGGTACACTCATCTCATACATTTTGCCGTCAATAATGCTAGGATCATCGTTATTGTCAATCCCTCGATCTACAATATAAAAATGCTTCGTTCCAGAACCATCACTGGCAGGAGCATAAGCCAGCCCGGCCGGGGCTAACGCACTATTGGCAGAAACATCAATCGTCCGGAGCAGAGTGCCGCTGATGGTTGTTTCGATAATCACAGGGTTAGAGTTGCTGCTGAGTATAAACAGCGTCCCACTATCCGGGTTGAATTCAACGCTCTCTGGGTCTACCACACCGTACACTTCAACATCAAAATGTCCCACCAGGCTACCTGTAACCGTGAACTGGTAGATTTCCATATTCGTCCCGTCCACCACAAATAACTGGTTGTGCCACCCGTCATATGTAATTCCTTCCGGATCGCCGCTCCCCACAGCCTGGGTATCAAAGCTTGTCCATGAGTTATCATTGGTCCCAATCAATTCATCTGCCCCCGGATTCAAGTCCCACACCTTTAGTTCATTATCATCGGAAATGAAGATATGCCCGGTAGCTGAACTCCAGGCTACTCCAGTGGGTTCGTCTGTCATGGGAACCACCGTGGGAGCGACTGTGGAAATATTGGCAGTACGGACAATGCTGCCGCCCAAAGTCATCTCCCAAAGGTTGGCTCCGGCAAAGTGTGTGATGCCACTCACCTTTTCTTCGACTTCCGAGTCAGACACTAATAACGTATTCTTCTGAGGTAGATAGGTCAGTCCATCCGGGTCAGGGCTGGGCGGCGATAATGCCCCCATATTCGTGGTTCGTATCAACAAAGACTGGAATGTGCTCGCCGCGGCTGCCATGCGTACCATAACCACAGGCTGGGTCAGAGACAATTCCAGGAATTGCGTGCCGGCCAGGCCGCTGCCAGTCAGGTACAAGCTCATGTGCGCCGGATCATCCGTTTGGTCGCCACTTGGCGCAAAGACCATCCCTTGGGGATTGCCAAGATGGAATCCAGACAGATCGCGGTAGGCCACTTCCTGGCCGGTCTGAGCTAGTTCATACAGCTTTTGCTCCCCTGGGCTTACTATATAGAGATGGCTCGTAACTGGATCTATTGCAAGGCCGCGGGGAGCAACCAAACCGCTCGGTAATGAATTCACTACAGAGAACGCTGCCCCGCCAAAACTCCCGTCAAGCCCCGGTGCAATGCGGACGATCCGCGGCCCCGCTGCATCCAAGATAAAAAGGTGGCCACTCACCGGATCTACAGCTATGCCCTGCGGGTTCTGCAAACCAAAGCGCCTGACATCGTAACGAATTAAGGTCGTTGGATCAAGATTACCGTCAGGCTTTTCCCGTACATCCAGTAATTGATTGTCTGCAAATTGAAGGATAAGCAAGCGATGGATTTTGTTATCGAACACCATGTTAATTGGATCTTCAATCTGCGCCGCGATTTGGGTTGAACCGATCTGACGTGCAAAGGGCGACAACTTGATGATGTCCGTGGTATCCGCCGGAGACTGCCCCGATCCCTCCGACACATAAAACGCATTGGTTCTCGATGAGAAAGCAAGGCCTGCCGGGTATTGAATTCCAGTTTCATCAGCTTCCAACCATCGCACTATCCGGATGAAAGCCGGGCTGTCTTGAGCAGAACTGGCTAATAACCAGATGAATGAAAAGCTGATGGCCAACCCCAAGGAGAATATTGGTTGCGTAAAAAATAAATTATTGATAACCCACTTAAATGGTTTTCTTATCAAACTCTTGAAGTTTGATTTGGCTGGAATGAATTTCCCAAGCGGTGTTTTTCGCTTTTGATTGGGCATCCCATTATCCTCGAACTATTGCCAATTAAGGTATCGGGGTTATTACTTCTAAATGCCTTTAGAGAAGTACGTTCGCTATACGTTGTCAGAACTTTTAAGACAATACTTGGCTCCCATGAGTAAAATATTCCCGCTGCAAAGTCATTATACTCCCATCGCCTGCTCCTATAAATTCTGCAGGCTTCAATTTAGCAATACCGGTTTTTTTGATCTCTGCTCGCCGTGCCAGGTACTCCTTTAGCCTTCCGGCGTAAACCCTTGATCAGGAGACTCCGAGTTCGAGCCTCACGTCCGTCACAGCCGTACAATCCTATATGCTCGTATGGCTAAAAGTCCTGGATTTCACATGACTTTCAACATAGACTAACACGCTTCTTACAAGATATACTTTCAGCAGATGATTAATCGTTCCAGACTTTCCCATGGGAAAGCACGGAACATACTTTATAATATTATTACAAATTACATGGGTTTTTGTATCCATTTTCTGTAATTGGACATATCGGGAGGTCCGCATGCCAGGTTCCCATCACATCAGCCGCCGTGAATTCATTACCCTGACGACCGCGGCGGCGGGCACTTTGATCGGCGCGGTTGTCGGTCTACCGGCCATCGCCTATCTGATCGATCCTGCCCTAAAGAAAGCCGCTGCCGACACCTGGATCCCCTTGGGGCAATTGGACGGTTTTCCGGTCGGCACCCCCACCCTGGCAACCTTCACCCGCAGCAAGGTCAATGGATGGGAAAAGTCGGTCAACAGTTACGGTGTTTTTGTCCTGCGCAAGTCCCAAAACGAAGTGGTGGTTTATTCGAACGTCTGCACGCACTTGAGCTGCCGGGTCAACTGGAATGCGGATAAACAGCAGTATATCTGCCCCTGCCACGATGGTCGCTTCAGCCTGGATGGGAAGGTTGTTTCCGGGCCCCCGCCGCGCCCTCTTGACACCTATGAATCCAAGGTGGAGGCCGGCACCCTCTCCATTCATTTCCTGGAAGGCTGATATGTTCAAAAAACTTTACGCCTGGTTCGAAGAACGCCTGGATCTGCATGGCCTGTATAAAGCCCTCCTGGATCGCCCCGAACCCAAGGGAAACTGGTGGAATACCCTCGGTAGCGCCAGCCTGTTCCTCTTTGTGATGCAAGCCATCACCGGCATTCTCTTGAGCGTTTACTATACCCCCTCCCCCGACCATGCCTACGACAGCATCCAGTACATCATGACGGGCGTGGCCTTCGGCTGGCTGATCCGCGGCATCCACCATTGGGGCGCCAGCCTGATGGTCATCGTGGTTTTCATCCATATGATCCGGGTCTTCGTGACGGCTTCATATAAGTATCCACGTGAGCTCAACTGGATGATCGGCGTCGGCTTGTTCATCCTGACCCTTGGCATGGGTTTCACCGGCTACCTGCTCCCCTGGAACCAGAAAGCCTACTGGGCTACCACCGTCGGCACTTCCATCGCCGGGACCGTGCCGTGGGTGGGTCCCATCATCGAGAAAGCTCTGCGGGGCGGGCCGGAGCTCAGCGCCCTCACCCTCAGCCGCTTCTTCGCGGCTCACATCTGGATGCTGCCCGCTGCCCTGGGTATCCTCATCGGCATCCACCTGTATCTCCTTATCAAGCACGGCGAATCCCACTATCCGGGCAAGGATGAATAGAGGCGTGCATCCATGAAAGACGAACAGAAAAAGTCTCTCCTCGAAAAATACAAGATGGCCCTGCAAAAAGGGGAACGCTTCTGGCCCGATAGCATCTACAAAGACCTGCTGGTTTCGCTGGCCATCTTCATTGTCCTCATTCTGCTGGCCACCTTCGTGGGTGTGCCCGGCGAACCCAAGGCCGACCCGAACGACACCGCTTACATCCCCCGCCCCGAGTGGTACTTCCTCTTCCTTTTCCAGATGCTCAAGTATTTCCCCGGCAAGCTGGAGTGGCTCGGGACAGCGGTGATCCCGGCTCTGGTCATTCTGGGCTTATTCCTGCTCCCACTCTTGGACCGGAAGCCCGCCCGCCATTATTCCAAGCGCAAGATCGCCCTGGGCGTGATGGGAGTCGCCTTGGTGGGCATCGTTGTCCTATCCATCCTGGCAGTCGCGACCACCCCGCCGCAGGAGCCGGCCGCGGCGGCCGGCACGGTCCAGGAACAGATCGCCCTTGGCCAGGACCTCTATTCGGTCAACTGTGTCCAGTGTCACGGCCCGGAAGGGGAAGGCGGCGTCATCCAGGGGGTAGAAGGCCTGGATGGGTTCAATATGAAAGCCATCCACAGCCAGGATGAAATGTACACCCGTACCGATGAGACCTTCGCCCAGATCATTACCTTTGGCCAGCCGGCCCTGGGCATGACACCCTTCGGCCGGGCGTATGGCGGTAATCTCTCCCCCACCGAGATCGACTACATCGTCACCTTCATGCGCTACACCTGGGACGATCGCGCCGTTCTTCCGGCCGGGGCTACCCTGGTCAGTTCCATCCCCGCCCTCAACGCCGGCGAAGTGCCTTCATATGATGTACACATCGGCCCGCTAACCAAGCGCTATTGCATCTCCTGCCACCAAGCTGGCAAACAGAACGGCAACTACTTGCTAACCTCTTATGATGAGATGCTTAGCACTGGCGACAACGCCCCCTTGATCGTCGCCGGCGATACGAACAGTTTGCTCGTCCAACTCATCACCGGGCACGAGAGCACAGATCCGAAAACAGGCAAAACCATTCGCCAGATGCCGCCCACCAAACTGCTCGGCCAGTCCTACATCGACATGCTTACTTTGTGGATCAAAGCCGGCATGCCCAAGACCGCCGACGACGCCGCCAAGGCTCAGCCGTAGAAAAATCCAGATAACGTTTTAATCACTAAAGGAAGCTTGCTACTGAAAAGCCAGCCAATGCACGCAGATGCCCGGGTTTTCGCCTGGGCATCTATTTATTTCCAGGGTATCATCTCCCCATGAAACCAGCCTCCCTCCGCATCGGCATTGATATAGGCGGCACCTTCACAGACTTTGTCGTCTTTGACCCAGCCGAAGGAACCCTGCGGACCTTCAAACTGCTCTCCACGCCGGCTGACCCGGCTGAAGCCGTGCTGCAGGGTCTGCGGCGCATTCGGGAAGAAGCAAGTTCGCCGGTCTTGAGCGTCATCCATGGTTCGACCGTGGCCACCAATGCGCTGCTCGAACGCAAGGGGGCCGCGGCCGCCCTGGTGACGACGAGGGGGTTCGGCGACGTGCTCCAGATCGGGCGTCAGAACCGCCCCGGCTCTGTACGATTTCTTCGCCGACCCACCGTCCCCGCTGATCCCGGCGGACCTGCGCTTCGAGGTGGATGAACGCGTCGACCACGAAGGCAATGTGGTGAAGGTACTCGACGATCACGATGTGGAAGATGTGGTTCAAAAAGTGATCGGTCAGGGAGTGAAGAGTGCGGCCGTTTGCCTGCTGTTCTCCTTCCTGCATCCCGAACACGAACAGGCCTTAGCCGAACGGCTGCGGGCGCAGGGAATCCTGGTATCGCTCTCGTCAGAGATCCTGCCCGAATACCGCGAATATGAACGGATGAGCACCACGGCGGTCAATGCCTATGTCTCCCCCATCCTGGACCGCTACCTGAGCCACCTGGAGGCCGAATTGCCCGCCGGGATGAACCTGCGCGTCATGCAGTCGAACGGCGGCAACATCAGCCTGAGGGAGGCGCGCCGCTTTGGGGTGCGCTGCATTCTGTCCGGACCGGCAGGCGGGGTGGTCGGCTGCGATTATGTCGCCAGACACTCGCTCACCTCAGAGAATCCATCGGCGGACAATGATCCGGTCCGAGTGATCACCTTTGACATGGGCGGCACCTCCACCGATGTTTCGCTCATCGACGGCCAGCCGCAGGTCACCACCGAGGCGGTCGTCGGCGGCTGCCCGATCCGCATACCGCTGCTGGACATCCACACCATCGGCGCCGGCGGAGGCTCGATCGCCCTGGTTGACGCCGGCGGGGCGCTGCGGGTCGGACCCGCATCGGCCGGCGCGAACCCGGGTCCGGCATGTTACGGCCGCGGCGGGGATCTGCCCACGGTCACGGACGCAAACCTGGTCCTAGGCCGGCTGCAGGCTGAGCATTTCCTGGGCGGGCAGATGCTGCTCGAGGCTGATCGCGCCTATGCTGCCCTTGCCCGTCTGGGGGCGGGCCTGGGCCTGGACCCGCTCCAGGCTGCCCTGGGCGTGGTCCAGGTGGCAAACGTTCACATGGAAGGTGCCCTGCGGGTCATCTCAGTCGAGCGCGGCCACGACCCGCGCCGCTTCAACTTGCTGTCCTTCGGTGGAGCCGGTTCGCTGCATGCCGCCGATCTGGCGCGTGGTCTGGGGATCCCCCGCGTGATGGTTCCACCGCTGGCCTCGACGCTCTCGGCCTTCGGCATGCTGGCTACAGAGGTGGTCAAGGATTACGCCCACACCGTTATGTTGTCCGGCGACACGCCGGTGGCCGATTTGGCTGCCCGCCTGGAGCCGCTTGCCCGGCGCGGCCGGGAGGAGATCCTGGCAGAGGGAGTGGCTGAGGCCGATATTCGTCTCGAGCCCTCCCTGGATATGCGCTACCGCGGCCAATCGTATGAGCTGATCGTCCCGTTCGGCGAGACAGTCTATGTCGATTTCCATGCGCTGCACGAGCACCAGTATGGCTATGCCCGCAGAGACGGGCCGGTGGAGGTGGTTAACCTGCGCTTGCGGGCGGTCGGCAGGGTTTCACCCCCGCCTCTCCCCCGGCGTGCGTGCGGAGATCACGATCCTTCCCCGGCCTTGATCGAGTCCCGTGCGGTAGTCTTCGCCGATGGAGTTCGCTCAACGCGGCTCTACCGCGCCGAAAAGCTCCAGCCCGGCAACCGGATCGAGGGCCCGGCAGTAGTCGTTCGCAGCGATACTACCATCCTGGTCGGTCCGGGTGACACGGCGACGGTCGATGCCCGCGACAATCTGATCATTGAGGTGGCGCTATGACCACAGCCTTCGAACCACAAGCGCAGTATGATCCGATCAAGCTGGAGATCTTCAAGCACCTGTTCGCCGCCGCGGCCGAGGAGATGGGCACCGTGCTGCGCAAGTCGAGTTACTCGCCCAACATCAAGGAACGGCGGGATTTCTCCTGCGCCTTGTTCGATGCCAAAGGGCGGCTGGTCGCCCAGGCGGCCCATATCCCGGTCCACCTGGGGGCAATGCCGCTTTCGGTGGCGGCGGCAGTCGACCATTTTGGCCACAACCTACACCCCGGCGACCTGATCGCCCTGAATGATCCCTTCCGCGGCGGGACGCATTTGCCGGATATCACCATGGTGTCCCCCGTCTTTCTTGCCTCTGTTTCCAGGAGGGGATCCGGAGATGAGATCCTTGGTTTTGCCGCCTCACGCGCCCACCATGCCGACGTAGGCGGGAATGACACCCGGTTCAATGCCGGTGGCGCGCGAAATCTACCAGGAGGGGCTGATCATCCCACCGGTCAAGTTGGTACGCGCCGGAACAATGGACCGCGATCTGCTTGACCTGATCCTGGCAAACGTGCGCACGCCGGAAGAACGGCTGGGTGATCTACAGGCCCAGATAGCCGCCAACCAGCGCGGCAAGGTGCGCCTGCTCGAGCTGGCCGGGCGCTACGGCCATGAAGAAGTGGTGGAAGCCATGGAGCAATTATTGGCCTACACCGAACGGACAACCCGTCGCCTGCTGGCCTCGCTGCCCAGCGGAACTTACCGCTTCAGCGACTGTCTGGACGATGACGGGGTCATCCAGGAACCAGTGCCGATCACGGTGGCAGTGACGGTGGAAGGCGATGCGGCCCGGGTCGATTTCAGCGGCTCGGCCCCCCAGCGAACGGGCAGCGTCAATGCCGTTTACGCCATCACGCTTTCGGCGGTTTACTACGTTTTCCGCTGCCTGCTGGGTCTGGATGTGCCCGACAATGCCGGCTGCCTCGTGCCCATCCAGGTGATCGCCCCGCCCGGGACGGTCGTCAACGCCCTGCATCCGGCACCGGTGGCGGGAGGCAATGTGGAGACTTCCCAGCGCATCGTCGATGTGCTGCTGGGGGCGCTGGCCCAGGCATGCCCGGAAAAGATCCCGGCCGCCAGCCAGGGGACGATGAACAATGTGACGATCGGGGGCTTTGCCCCCGCAAGCCGGAGGGCTTTCGCCTACTACGAAACCATTGGCGGGGGGATGGGGGCCCGGCCGAACTCCGACGGGCCGAGCGCGGTCCATTCGCACATGACTAACACCCTCAACACGCCCGTCGAGGCGCTCGAGTATGCCTACCCGCTGCGTATCCTGCGTTACGAGATTCGTCGCGGCTCGGGCGGTGCGGGTCTCTTCCGCGGCGGGGACGGCATCCGCCGCGACCTGCAAGCCCTGGTGGACTGCCAGGTCACGCTGCTGACCGAACGCCGCCTGCGCGGCCCCTACGGACTGGCCGGCGGTGAACCGGGGCAGCCGGGGGAGAACTTACTCATACGGGATGGGAAGGAAATTCCCCTTCCAGGAAAGGGAACGGTTGAAATGAAGGCCGGTGAGGTACTCAGCCTGCGCACACCTGGGGGTGGCGGGTATGGGGAAAAGTAGAATCAGGAGTTCAGGGGTACACTCTCCAACCGCTGAAACTATCGTATCAAATTTCCTGCACCTCTCTCTCCCAATCCCACAGATCACCAGCCGCTCCTTCACGCTGCCCAACCAAATCTGCAACCAATCAACTACTCCGCCGCTAAATTCATTTGCTCTTGTCGTTCGGTCCAATTTTAATGATTGTCATATTCTTTCCCGTGCCCGGCAGCATTGCCTGTACAAACGTCTTGCTCGATAGGTCGAACTGCCCTGTAAAATCAACTTTCCAACGACCGTTCTCATCTGCTGTGGCATTAATAGCTATCCCTGGCCCCCCATCACTTGCGAACACGGATAATTTAGCTCCGGCTGTGGCTGTGCCGGAAACGATATTGTTTTTTTCATCGATGAGTTCAACCGTCAGGGGATCAAGAGTGGCGGAGGCGGTGTCCGTGCCATCCGTTAATTCCAACGCCATTCCCGGGACGACATCCACCCCAATATTTTGGCCGAATTGTCCTGTTTGATCGGTCATGGCTGTCCCCGTAAAGAGAAGCCCACCGCCAGGGGATGCGAACGCACGTATCGTCATCTGAGCATTGGCATGCCAGCCCCACCCGCCTACGCTATCGAGGTTAAGAAAACCCCAGACTTGCGGTAAATGCCCGCAGATGTCGATCACAGCGGATTTTTCCTCTTGTACCAGTTCATCATTGAGGTCGCTCGGAATCTGTTTTAAGGAAGAATTCAACGGAGTGAACGCTATTTCGCCGGAGGCCAGGGACCCTTCGTGCTTGGCGCCGTGGAATTCCCCTTTCACCAGCGCATCGGCAGCTATCGCAATACTTGTATCGTAGCGCGCCTCTACCGAAGTGAACACATCGTTTGAAGATTCCGGCATGGCCCAGGCCCAATTCAGCTCATTCCCAATAATGGTGACTCCTGGATGCTGTCTTGCTGCGACGGCGCTTCCGTAGCCTGTGCTCGCCCCGCCCAACCCGGCCACAGGGAAGAGAATATCCGCGCCTTGAGAAATAAGCTCATTTGAAATAGATGCGCCTGTATTCGGATCCGTGAGGCTCCCGGCCAGTAGACCTTTTCCAACATTAGGATCCCACCCTAAAATCTCAGTTTTTCCCGAGTGTGATTTACTGTAGTTGTACACTCCCAGGGCAAAACAATTTACGCTGGAAAAAGTAGTTGGATCATCGATCCCGCCATAGGTGCCCACTCTGCCGTTTTTGCTGGCAGCAGCCGCCAGGTAGCCGGCCAGGTAAGCCCCTTCATACATCCGATATTCTGTCACCCACAGGTTGGGGAGGTCCGGCCGTATGCCGGCAGAATATCCGCCGAGCATGAATTTTTGAGCTGGATGTTCATTCGCGGCGGTTCGAAATACATTCTGTTGATAGGACCAGTTCCCCACGATTAAAGAACAGTCTTCCTGGATCAATTGATCAATAGCACTGGTATAGCCAGCCTCATTGGTAGTCAGCGGGACTGAATAAATGGCCTGTGCGCCATATTCCGCTGCGGTCAGTTGCACACCTCGCCATAAATACAGATCGGTAACATCCTTGGTAATATCGACAGATGTCGCGTAACAGAGCTTTTGGACGACCCTGGGTGCGTTGAACGCCACTGGACCTTGACTGCCAGTTCCTGTAGATGGCGCAGGCGCAGCGGTGGGAGCGGCGGCGACCTGGCCGGCTGTGGGTTGCAGGCTTGCCTGGATTCCCTCTTCCCGCTCGGCGACCAGAATAACACCAACAACAGTGACACCTATGATGCTTAAAGCCAGCCAGACCCACGCAGGGATTAATTGCTTCTGTTTTCCTTTTTTAGATCTACTCTGGGTGGACGATGGGGAGGCAATCGGCTTTCTTCCTTTGAGTCTCACATAAGCCCACAAACCAAAAGTTAGGCCTACAAATGCTCCTGCCACGCCTAGAAATATCCACACATTGGACTCTTGTAACGCCGCAGCCAATTCACCCCGTGGATTGATGAGTGTGTGATAAAAGACGAATGTGATCCCTACCAGCCCGAGCAGCCAAAGCCAGCGGCTTCTTTTCCTGAGCGCCTCGCCAAAGCTCCCCGGCAATCCCAGCATCTGGACGAAAGTGTTTTCCAGAGCGACGGCAAAGACAACCAGCAGGAAACCTTCCAATCCGCCAATCACATCGCCAAACGTCACGGGTATATTCTGCCGTTGGATGAAGGCAGTAATTGTGGTCAATGCCCATAAACCGAATCCGACGGTCAAAAGCGTATATGCTGAGATTTTCAATAAGGTATTGCGTCTTTTTTTCCCCAGCCGGACCTCGTCAACGACAAGCGCCTCCGGCGTCCCGAACATTAACCCGGGCACAAGTGTGAGCAGCCTGGATGTAACGGTGGATATGGTTGCGATCAGGATATTGGTCGGCCGCAATGTCAGGTTCGCCGGTTCTCCCCATTTCTTTAATATCCTCCACTGTATAATGTCATCGGCGATGCCGACGATCCCATAGGCCACTGTCATATTGAGAAAAAGGACCAGGCCCGTCAGGCTGAACGGATTCCAGGTCCGATCCAGCAAAGAGAAAACTAATCCATAAAAAAGGGTGATCCACAGCACATTCAGGATCGATGCACCGGCACTGCGCGGCTTCGAGCGGTTGTTCAGGAAGCCCGCCAAACGGTTCTGCAAATTCAATATCCAGCGTACCGGACGAAATTTATCCCGCAACAGCTCCTCATTCTCTGCGGATAAGCGCGTAAAGGTCTCCGCTGCCACTGCAAAGGGCAGCATCATCAGCGCAGCCAGAAATAGATTGGTGGCAATAACGGAAGGCCTGGTGGAAACGTCCAGAGGCGTTGGGATATGGGTTGTAATTTCTGGAACAAGCGGTCCGGCCGGGCGGAATATTGTCCCAGTGAAGCGTTCCACCACCCTTTGATCCACCAGTAGCCCTATTCGATGCAGGTCGATGGATGGAGTTCCTCCGGTCGGATAAAAAACCCAGGTGCTTTGGATTATCTCGCCTCTCCGCACCCACAGGAACCCCACTTGCTGATCGACGGGAGCCAGACCTATTGTCATGGAGAATCCCATGGATTTACCGCCGATGCCACCCAGTTCAGAAAGAATGCGTGGATTTTCAGCATTGCCGCTTATCTGTGCAGTTCTACGAAGAGTCTCCAGGACATTTTGGGGATTATCGGCCAGTGCATCAAATGTCAGTTCTTCTCTCTCTGTAACCGGGGATGCCGTGAAACTAATCACATACTCAGGCCGGAACAGATTCGTGCTGCGAAACATGGAAAGATTGGCAATCTTCGTTTGAGGACTTAATAACCCGGTTGTCATTCGCTTTGCCAGAGTCAAAAATCCGGCCGCTTCACTTTCCGCAGCTTGACGAAAACCAGGCAAGTCATTTCCGGTAAGCATAGCTTCCTGAGGCGAGCCTGGCAATTCACTTTGGGACAAGGGGTCAAGGGTCTGGGTTGCTTTGGCATTCCGAGTTTCGATAGCGAGAAGCAACAATGTAACCAGGATGAATCCCCCCACCCATTTAACGAATCGATAATGTCTTTTCAATACGTCCTCCCCGAGGAACCACATTGCTCTTGAATGAACATGTATCCGCTAAAATAAGTATACCATTTTGCGACGCGGAGGCTGCTTTTCAATGGCTTATTACTCTCGGGAAGCCAATTCGCACACCCTCTCGCTCCCAATCCCGCTGATGACCAGCCGCTCCTTGGCATTCCCCAGCAGTCTTTGCGTCCAATCCACTGCCCCTCCGTCCGCCAGCTCGAGGGTTTCCCCGGAGGATCTCTCCATAAAAATATGAAAACACAGGCCGGGATAATACCCCTTGCCGTGAGTCCGTGACTCCTCGATCATGCACTCCACTCGCTCCATTCTGAAGGGAGCCAGTAGTTCCGTCTCCATCCACTCAGCCTCGATCTTTCCACTGAAATCCGTCACCCCCAACCGCAGCCGCGTCTCTTCCCCCAGGAACGCCTGCAGCGTCTTTAAATAGAAAAGAATGTGCAACCTGAAAGCCGAAACCTCGAACCCTCCTGCCACCCGGGTCCCGCCCCGCACTGCATAATGCAAATAGACTGAAGTGAGTCACCTGATTCGGCCCTGTAAACCGTTGTGCCCTCAGCAGCCGATGACTTGCGGCCAGGTGCACGGGCTCCGTTGATTTTGGATTTCCCCGCAGCAGTTTCCTCCGCCTCAGCGCACATTCCAGCGCCAGCACATTGGTCGAATCGGATACCACTTCCGTATTGCGCGCCGTCGCCACCGCCCAATCCTGGCTGACTCCGGCAATGGCCGAACTGGTTCCCAGCGGGCAGACCGGTGAAAGCTCCAGCGCCCGGAATTCGGGCGGTAATTGCGAGAAGGCGGTTTGCTCCCATGCCAGCAGCCGTTGAGGCGAAACGGTCGACGGCCGCGCAAAGCGATCCGATTCGTAACTCACCAGAATGTCAGCCGGGGAGCGCTTCCCACTCCGAACCCTATAAACTTCCAGCAATAAGGATTGCAAGTCTGTCGGGGCCAGCCGCGTAGCCAGCAGATCCGCGAGACCGGCCATGCCGAGTTCCCGCTCAATTCGTTCCACGATCTGGTTCATATTTTTCCTGATGAGATCAACTTATCTTCCTTGGATTTTTTGTGGGAGGTGACATTGAGTATCGTGCTTATAACGAACAAACACCGCATACGCATACCACAACGGTTTGCTGATCAACGCCAGCGGGAACCAATAGAACATGGTCGTCGCCAGGTAGAGAAAAACATACGGGCCGAACACCGGCCAGTAAATCGGCGCACGCCACTCGATTTTCCTTACATATTCATTCAAATAGCCGAAAATTGCCCAGGTCAAATAAAGCAAGCCTCCCACCCAAAATGACCAATCCATCCCGCCCACCAGCATCCACACGCTCACAGCCGCTGCCAGGATACCCAGGGCATACACAATCCACCCGTACCTGACAGCAATATCAAAGTACCATCTTCGCAAGGTGAAATGAACGATCAGGATGATTTGGAATAGAAATGCATTGATGACAAAAACGGTTTGCAGGTCAGTCAGTCCGGACATGCTCATTCCTCCTTGGGCAAAACTTTGTTGTTCGAGGATTATAAGAATTATCGCGCCATATACACTCTGCGGCCAAGCCATTTTCGTACTGATTTCCTTTTTTCCATCCGAAGACTTAACAAAATCATTAAAAACAGATTTAAAACCATATTTTAATTTGATTTTTAAATCGAATTGGTGTATACTGTTGTTGAAGTTGAGTTCGGCGGAGTCATCACGGGCAGGCCACCAACATCGTCACGGCATAAGCCGTCCTGCTCCAGGGTTTTCTTTGCTTCCAATATTTATTGGGGGGACCCAAACCCATTCATCACAGACCGATCTCCTGCCAGACCCCCTTTTTGGGTGGCCATTCCTCTGAAACGACTGGAATGTCCACCCAGATGCTTTTAATGGATATTGTCAGTTTTTTAAATGAATATAATTGTGCGAAATCCGGAAAAACTCCTTCATCCTAATCATCCCAGAAAAAAAACAAAGCCTCGAAAGAGGCTTCTGTGACCGCCCGGGGACTTGAACCCCGAACCGATTGATTAAGAGTCAATTGCTCTGCCAGTTGAGCTAGGCGGCCATGCGGACGGTATTATACCTTAAAGGAAAAACGTGTCAATGAAACCGATCCCGCTATTACCTCCTTCCCCTGCCGGCGCACATCGAACCACAATCAGGGTCTGAGCAGAATTATCCCATCCTTTGGCTGCAAGGTCACTTGAGTGACCAGGCTCCCATCGTTGATGGCCGGATCCTGCGATCCTTTTATTTTTTTGAAAGTTCCTTCGAGTGGAATGGTGATCTGTTTTTCAGTAGCGTTCACAAGTACAATCCCGTTTTCATAATTCCTTTGCCAGACATCCAATTCACCTTCTTGAGTTGATACTTCTTGAGTTGATAATCGGGGAGATTCAACCTGGATGGGTCCACCCAATGGATAACCGAGATAACCACGGCCAGCTCCAGCGTTATCGTATTCGTCAAACCACATCAGGCACAGCTCTCCGTGGCCGGCCGTATTCATTTCATAACTGAAATAACCATTATTGAGCAGGGCAGTGGTTAAGCCAAATCGCATTTTCCGATAATTGGGCTGGAATCCTGGTTTTTCGCAAGGGTTGTCATAGGAACCGGATGGAACACTATTATCATCATACGTTTCTATCATGGTGATATTTGGCTCGGGTGACTTAGCAATCCAATCAAAATAACTGCCGCGATGGAAGGGACCAAATACGACGCTGTGCCAGGAATTATTCCCCAATGCCCCGGCTTCATCGGGAAAACCTTCGAAATTATTACCATTGACCTTCTGGTAGTATTCGATACCCCAGTTTAGATAGATGATCCGTTGCGGACCAACAGCCTGACGTAAGTTGTCTAAATAAAGGCGTAAGCCATCACTCCAGGTAGCATCGAAAGCAGAATAATCACTGAGCAACCGGTTGGATTGGTCAGGGTCGATACTACGGATTGTGGTGCCGTCGATATAACGAGATTGATCTGTCTCGGAACGATCCACCAGGATGCCGGACCAGCGCGGGTCCTGGAGCAGTTGCGCTCCTACACGGGCATTATATTCGGGCCATATTTCCAGGCCGATGGACGGATCCTCAATAGCCTGGGGCGAGAGGGTGCTGACGTTGAGCATCCATGTGTGCGGCCAGGTCGAGACATGAGCGGCAATCCGGGTGCCGGCTTTGTGCGCTGATGCCGGGCGGATGTATCCCCGCTCAACAGTGAGCGTTTTGTGGTCTTTATCCACGCTTTGAATGTAAACACTTTCATTTTCAATGAGGGCGTAATCTCCAGCCACGAAAAAGTCGATCGTTTTGTCTTCATCCTTTTCAGAAATAGCATTAACACGGATGGTCGTTTGGATGGCATCTATATCCGCGTTCAGCGTAGAACCAACCTGGGTGAGAAACCACTGGTACGGGATTTTCAAGATGTTCTGGTTAAGTGCAGCGTCATCTGGATAATAGTGTATCTGGAGGGCATCTGTATCGGTCAGTAAAATGATGGAGGGATTTATAGCTCGCAACGGGTCAATAAATTGCATCTGATAGTCGCCAAGGATTACCCAATCATAGCGGGCAATATCTTCGAGCGGTTGATTCCAGCCGTTTGGCCACCACATACCTAGCCGTGGAAATTTCGGACCGGAATGAGTCGGTGCAATTGTGGGTGTAATCGTGGGAGTGTAGGAGGATTGCGTTGGTGTGGCAGTTAAAGGCGGATATTGATTTGAACAACCGGTTTGTGCAACAATCATCATTGAAATAATGAAGACAAATATCCGCATTGGGGCAAGCTGAGGGATTATTTTCCCCATCCTGGCACCTTCCTTTTAGTCCAAGCGCCTGTGGAGGTAATGATTGCACCTGCCACCCCGGCGTTGCCAGGGTGGCAGGTGGTTATGTCGAAACTGGGGCGGCTTTTACCAACGCCGCCCCGGTAGAAATCTCTTACCTATTGATAAAAGGTAGGTAAATGTTGTAGAGATGCAAGGAAATGGTCACATTCACCGTGATAGAGGTCGTACCGCCAAGGCCATCTGAGACCTGCACTACAAAACTATCAGTGCCTAGATAATCAGTGGTCGGGGTGTATGAGATCACTTTTGTTAACCCCGTGCCCGAAGCAGTGGCAGTGCCATGCGAGGCCGCTGTGGAAATGCTCCATGTAATAGGATCACCATCAACATCGCTGGCGTGCAGGGTCAGGCTGAAAGCGGTTGGAGACCCATTCCTGGACATGAACACACTGGTTGTGGCTCCTTCAGCGATCACCGGCGCATCATTTACCGCCTGGATGGTCACGTTCACTATGATCGTGTCTATGCCAAGTTTGCCATCCGAAACTTGTACTTCAAAGCTGTCAGTGCCATTGAAGTTGGCGGCCGGAGTATAGCCGATGGCTTTGGAGGTTCCAGTGCCCGAGGCTGTAGCCGTGCCATGCAAGGCCGCGGTTGAAATACTCCAGGTCAGGGTATCGCCTTCGACATCTGTGGCATGCAAAGTCAGGGCGAAAGCGGTTGGGGATCCATCCTCAGACATTGTCACGTTGGCAATAGCCCCTTCCGTGATTACCGGCGGGGCGTTCACACCGATAATGGTCACGTTCACAATGATCGTGGCCAACCCGCCATTGCCATCCGAAACCTGCACTTCAAAGCTGTCAGAACCATTGTAGTCGGTGTTCGGAGTATAACCTATGGTTCTGCTTGGTCCAGTGCCCGAAGCCGTGGCAGTGCCATGCAAAGCCGCCATTGAAATGCTCCAGGTCAAGGGATCGCCATCGGCATCGCTGGCATTCAGGGTCAGGCTGAAGGGGGTTGGAGAACCATTCTCAGACATCGTCACATTGGTGGAGGCTCCTTCAGCGATCACCGGGACAGAATTGACTGTCAGCGTGGCAGCAGTGGTCGGAGTGATTCCTGCAGTGTTGGTAAAGACGGCCCGATACCGATCGCCATAATTGCTGAGAGCGGCGGTAAAGGAGAGCGGGATGGAAGTGGCGCCGGTAATATTGTTCCACGTCGCACCGCTATCCGTACTGACCTGCCATTGAACTGTTGGATTCGGAGTTCCGGTCGCCGCAGCCGTGAAGGAGACCACCTGACCGGCATTTACCATCGTACCGACCGGATTTAAGGTTATCACAGGCGGAGTACCAACGGAGTTGACAAATTCCGTAATCCGCGGTGCAGCATTGTAGTTGGCGCTCTCTGCCTGATCGTACATGACCGCGCAAGCTGTCGTGTCACTGTTCACCAGGAACGAGGGACCTATATTCGTGCATCCACCGAAGGCGGAGTACACGATCGGGTTTCCGGAAGCGCCACCGGTGGCAGCGACCGTGAACAATAAACCGTTCGTAGCACTCGCAGGAGCATGTGTGGTGACCGTGATGATCTGTTCTGCTTTCAAGATGTCTGCCACGGTGGTGGGCTGGGTGAGGCTATAGTTGCCGCTGGCCAAGCCGCTGAGCGTCAGTCCGGAAATCTGGACGGTCTTCGCAACGCCGACGTTCCCATCGGGAGTAAATGCGCCGGTTGCGCTGGCCGTTTCGAGGACAACATTGGTGCCATCGAGGTTGCCAACCAGAGCAGCCGCTGAGAAGTTAAGGGTGGCAGCGGTGGTGCCGTCGTATACTTTGGCGCTGGCCGTAATGCCGGTGACGGTCAGAGCCTTGGCGGTGATATCTGCCGTGGCGGTGGGCTGGGTGAGGGTGTAGTTGCCGCTGGCCGTTCCACTAAGCGTCAGCCCGGAAATCTGGACGGTCTTCCCAACGCCAACGATCCCATCGGGTGTAAATGCACCGGTCGCGCTGGCTGTTTCGAGGATCACATTGGTGCCATCGAGGTTACCAACCAGTACGCCAAGCGAGGGATTAATGGTGGCAACAGTGGTACCGTCGTAAACTTTATTGCTGGCCGTAACGCCGGTGACTGTCAGAGCTTTGGGGGTGATATCTGCCGTGGCGGTGGGCTGAGTGAGAGTATAGTTGCCGCTGGCCGTGCCAGTGAGCGCCAGTCCAGAAACCTGGACGGTCTTCCCAACGCCGACGATCGCATCCGGAGTAAATGCGCCGGTAGCTGCAGCCGTGTTGAGCACAGCATTGGCACCATCGAGGTTGCCAACCAGTGCAGCCGCTGAGAAGTTAAGGATGGCGCTGGTGGTGGCATCGTAAATTTTGCTGGCGGCCGTAATGCCAGTGACGGTCAGGACCTTGGGAGTGATCACCAGGGTACCGTTGGCAAGGCCTGAGTAACCTGGCTGAGTAACGGTGGCTACTACTGCATAGCTACCCGCATTCGTCGGCACAATCAATGAGCCATTGTAAGTAACGCTGACGGTCAGAGGGGTTGGTACGGTCACAAAAGTAACCGACTTGGGGGTGGCGTCATAGGCCTGGCTCAGGCTCAAGGGGTCCAGAGTCACAGTAGCGAGCTGGGCTTCATATGCACCCCGATCATCGAAGGATGTCGTCGGGGGATTGCCTGTGTTCGGCACTGTCGGGATATCCACCCTTGGATTGCCGTCACGGTCGAGAGCCGGTTCATTGGGAGCAAGGCTATTGGCACTGTCGATTGCGGGTGACCCGGTTTGAATGTGGTAATCGCCCACATTTACGGGTTCGCCGAAGGGGACTCCTGCAGGCCGGATTGCAATTGGGGCTGGAGCAGTTAAGAGCGGATCGGCCTCCAATGCATGCAACTCCTGACCCCCGGCTCCTCCTACCACTGAAGTGTAGTAGACGCCATTAAAGATAAGCTGGACGGTGCCCTCGGTCAGATAATACAGGTTGTAGTCAACGATGGTCGAGGTGGCGGATTGGGAATCGACCCGGATATTGCCCGGTTCTCCCGTTGAGGTCCCGCCTCCCACTACTTTTCTCAATCCATTATTAACTGCAATGTTGTTCATGATGGTCGCGCCGCCAGAGCCCGGGGCGACATCACCTTCCACGTTGATGCCGGCAGTCACGTTGCCCTGGACTGTGTTACCGATGATGATATTGTTCGGCGAGGCATTGTTGTCGATGCCGTGGTCGCCGTTCCCGTAGGTGACGTTGCCGATAACGAGGTTATTGCTCGAACCCGTGTAGAAGTTCAACCCGCTATCTTCGTTGGCGTAGGTGGTGTTGTGGATGATCGTATTGCCCGTACTGTTGGTTTCGACGTCAATACCTTCTGCATTGCGCGCAGTTACCTTAGCATTGGCGAACGAAACGTTGTTGCTGACGGTGTTGTTGTTGCTCGCGTTGATCAGGCGGATGCCGTCCCAACTGTTGTGATCCGTGGTGTTGCCATTGATGGTTGAATTGGTGGTGCCGGATAAGTAAATACCATGTTGATTTTGATTTACCGGCACCTGGGCCAGATGGAGCGGGTTGCCGGAGTAGCTGACATGATTGTTCTGGATCGTCAGGTGGTCTGAACCCGTTGCATAAATCCCTGCACCCATTGTACCGGTCACGTTGAAGCCATCAATGACAATATAGTTTTGACCTGCCGACAACCGGAAAGCGCTGCCAGTATCGAGAACGCCGTTGCCGGTTATCGTAACGAGCGGCACACCCAGCCCATCCCGCGAACCCACGAAGGTGATCGGGTGCAAGGCCTGGCCAAGGTGCGGTTTCACGGTCTCAGCGTATGTGCCGGCCAACACATGCACAGTATCCCCGGCGTGCGCCGCAGTTGCTGCCGTACCAAGAGTGCAGAAGGGTGCTGTGGGGCTCGTGCCTGTACCTAGATCGTTACAGACCGGAGTTCCCGTGTTATTCACGTAGTAGTCTTTGGGAGCCGGGACCACCGTCGCAACGTAATTCTGGGTCTTATTCCCCGGCAATGTGACGAAGTTATAGTCAACGCTTTCAGGTGAGAAGAGATAACCTGCCAAAGAAGGTGTCACGGTGCCGATCCAGCCAGCCGGGACGGTGATCGTGTAAGTATGAAGGGTCGCATCCGAAATTACCGTTTTTTCGGTGACATCAAAGTACGACAAGGTCACTCCACCTACCGTCCCGGTGTTACCTGTAATGGTGTAGGTGGTGGCGAGATTAAAGGTGGCAGTGACATTCGTGATCGCACTCATGGTGACAGTGCAGGGAGTGACAGTGCCTGTGCACGTACCAGCCGGGACAGTCCAGCCGATGAAGGTCGAGCCTGCGGTGGCTGTGGCTGTGAGGGTAACTACGGTGCTCTGAGGAAAACTGGCCGAGCAAGCGGTGCCGCAGTTAATATCCGCCGGATTGCCCGGGGGAGTGCTGGAGCTGGTCACCGTGCCGAGGCCTGTGCCGGCCTTGGTCACATTCAAGGCATAGGAATTGAGCGTGAAAGTGGCCGTGACAATTTTGATGGCATCCATGGTGACGACGCAGGAGCCAGTACCTGTACATCCCGCTCCGCTCCAGCCGGCGAAGGTCGAGCCTGGGAAGGCTGCGGCGGTCAGGGTGACTACGGTTGGGGAAACATAGGTGTGAGTGCAGGTGGGATCGCAGCTAATGAAACCGTCGACACTTTGTACGCTGCCGGTGCCGGTGCTGCCGAGCTTGCTGATCGTCAGGAGGTAATTTCCGGGCGTGAAGGTGGCGGTAACATCCCGCGCAACCGTCATGGGGACGGTGCAGGTGGTGCTGGAGCCTGAACACCCCCCGGTCCCGCTCCAACCGGTGAAGGTCGAGCCTAAGGTGCCTGCGGCGGTCAGGGTGACCGATTGGTTGTAATTGAAGAGATAGGTGCAGGTGCCTGGGCAGCTAATGCCCACAGGATTGCTGGTCACCGTGCCGGTGCCGGTGCCCGCCACCGTAACATTCATGGCATAAGTAAGGAGGGTGAATGTAGCCGTGACGGTTTTAGCCGCATCCATGGTGACTGCGCACGTGCTGACCCCGGGGCCGGTGTCTGTACATCCAGGTGTCACTCCAACTGGTGAAGGTCGAGCCGGTTGCAGGTGTGGCGGTCAGAGTGACAACCGTGCTCGCGGCATAGCCAGCAGAACAGGTGCTACCGCAGCTAATGCCGCCTGTATCACTGGTCACCGTGCCGGAGCCGGTGCCGGCTTTGGCAACCGTCAGGGTATAGCCGGGGTTAAAGTTGGCGGTGACATTTTTGATTGCATCCATCGTGACTGTGCAGGTTCCGGTGGGGTTCGTGCACGCCCCGCTCCAACCGGTGAAGATCGAGCTCGCGCCGGCTGCGGCGGTCAGGGTGACCGGGGTGTTGTAATTGAAACTAAAAGAGCAGGTGCCCGGGCAGCTAATGCCTGCCGGGCTGCTGGTCACCGTGCCGGTGCCCGTGCCGCCCATGCTTACATTCAGGGCATATGTATTGAGGGTGAATGTGGCAGTCACATTCCTGGCGGCGGACATGGTGACGGCGCAGGTGGCGGCACTTCCACAAGAAAGACCATCGCCACCCCAGCCCGTAAAGGTCGAGCCGGTGGAGACTGAAGCGGTCAGAGTGACAATAGTGCCAGCCACATAACTGGCAGAGCAGGTGCCGCCGCAGTTGATACCGCCCGTATCACTGGTCACTGTGCCGGAGCCGGTGCCGGGCTTGGAAATAGTCAAAATGTAGGAAACAGGCAGGGTATACGTAAGCTTGACCCGGCCGTTAGCGCCATTGCCGCCAGTTCGAGTACCCGAATAAAGTCTATATCCGCCACCGCCAGCGCCGCCAGGTATTGTCCCGCCACTTCCATTCCCTTGCGAGGTTGCGCCGCCCCCACCGCTGCCGCCGCCGGAAACAGACCCACCGGAGGACCCGCTGCCGTTGCCCCCATTGGCGGACGTCCCGCCCGATGAACCACCGCCACCGCCATTGCCAGAACCACTGTTGGCCCCGTTACCCCCGTTATATTTGGTGGTGCCGGTACCAGCGCTTGCCTGACCACCAGTGGCGCCAGTTGAAGTATTATCTGCTACCGAGCCGCCCCCTTTGGCCACGACAAGCGTAGTGCCGAAGGTAGAATCGCCGCCCGCCGAGGTGGTGGTGGCGCCGGCGCCAACGACCCAATGATAACTATTTCCTGGAGTTACCGTGACATTGGACAATGAGTAGGCTCCACCGCCCCCACCGCCTCCACCTCCTGAACCGCTGGTTCTACTCCCCCCTTTACCGCCGCCACCCCATAATTCGACCTTGACGGAGGTCACCCCTACGGGAGCTATCCAGTCTCCTGTCCCCGAGTCATAGGTAAACACGGTGTCAGCCGCACTTACGGGTGCAGCCGGCAGGCCTGCCAGCAGCAGCATCGCAATCATAAAGATTGCGGCAGTTTTATACAAAAATGTTTTAGGGCCAGATTTTACGTTCATTTTATTCTCCTCTATATACTGAAAGTGCCGGAGGGATCACTCCCTGCCAGCTGAAACGATTTCAAAAAAGTTCTGGTATTTGCCTTTCCATCTCTTTGCCGCTGCCGGTTCTCCGTGATTGCGCTTTCACACCACGCCGATGGACTTACCAGGCATCCCATCGTTTCTGGCAGCTTGTTGTCATGTGTATCCATTTACAATGTTTTCTCCTCCTAGAAAGATAGACAAAAGACACTGTTCAAGACGTATTTGGCTACAAATCCGATAATAATTCGTCAAACAAAGGGACTTCAAAAAGTGTTTATAAATCCATTTAAAAAAATTTCGAAAAAAAAACATCTCCACAACTAATTTACGATCAAAAAACACTTCCTTGAAGAACGAAAGCCTGGCCGGGGGCGCTCTGAATCGGTCTTTGTGGTTGCCAGTTGGTAATTCACAGCCTTGGTAAGGCTTTTCCCGGCGCAAAATTACAGAATTGTTAAGACCATTCTCATATTAGCACTTCTGCAAACCAATGTCAATAGATTGTGTATAGACATATGCCTATATCGCGGAAAAAACGGTATTTTTGTCCAGGCAAAGAGCCGTCGACAGGATTCCGGGGGATTCTCACAGGGTCAGTTCGCCTTTTTTGAAGAATTCTTCCAAATAAATGTTAATTGTGCTTAACGATTATGCAAACACAAATATCATCTCTGTTAGTCGATATACAGCCAAACCGATGTATAACTTTTTCATTGCAATTTATTATTTATTTTCAACCTGTTTTTATTAATACCTCCCCATCGCTTATCCCAACCTAGTCAATGATCAAACCTCGACGAGGTTCCTGACCGTTATGGAGTATCAAAAAGGAGAATTAGATGCGTAATATCCTCACATTTGCCCTGGCGCTTTTTATGAGCCTCCAACCCTGGTCGCCAAATTTGCCTTCGGCGTCGTTACCATCGTCCTCGAGCACAGGAAAGTCCGTACAAGCTGTGACAAGTATGCCCTCGGCAGCCAATGTCTCTATATCGGCGGCGACAAATACACCCACGCCTGCGGCAACAGCCACACCTACCGTAACACCTGCCCAATTATCCAATCCCGTTGCCGCCAACGACGTTGCGGCGGCAGCCAGTTTCCGCTTCATCTCCTGGGGCGATGCCCAGGACGACAACGCTTCACTGGCCGTTACGGCCAATCAGGTCAAGTCGCTTAGTCCCGCATTTACGATCTTTAATGGCGATCTGGAAAACGATGGTGTCGCTGCAGATCGGATGAATGCCATGACCGGCGCATTTGGAACATTGTTGAACAACACCTTCCTGGTGCGAGGCAACCATGATGACCATGTTTCCGGCAGCGCCAGCCTGTGGGAGAACTATTTCGCCTCCGTGAACAGGCCTCTGCCGAGCGGGGTGACCAATTACATCTCCCTGGATTCAAATTCCACATATCTTAGTTATTCGTTTGATTATGGGAACTCGCGTTTTATCGGATTGGATGTTCCGGGAGATGTTGACCTTCTGACCAGCGCACAATTGACTTTCTTGGATAATCGGTTGGCGAATGCCGAAAACCTTGGACTAACCCATGCTTTTATTTATTGGCATGGGCCTGAATACTGTGTTGAAAGTGTCCACTGTGGTTGCACCGCCAAAGCCGACGGCAGTTGCACTCCTTCTGCGTTGATCACTGTCTTTAACAAGCACCCGATCGTTTCGGCTACTTTTCATGGACACGAACACATTTTGGGTTGGGTTCACATGGATAATTCCAGAGTGACAGGGATTACTCATCCTTACGAAGAGTTTATATCCAGCTCTTCTACCGTCTACAACAGCTATAACGAATATATGTATCCTGCCCGGATGGATTATTATTATCCAGACGTAGGCGACGGAAGCGGGTTTGCAGCCATCGATGTCAATGACAGTTCATTCACGTTCAATATCTACAAGGTGGGAACAACTGCTCCGGTGTGGTCCAGGACTTTTTCCAAATCAGGAACAATAACAACGGCTACGCCCACCTCCGCCTTGACCTCCATGCCGACTGCTACACGCACCGCAACTCGAACAGCCGCGCCAACTACCATACGCACTGCAACGCGAACATCCGTACCAACTGCGAGAAGAACGCCCGGACCGGGAAATGTATACATATTTCTCCCGATGGTAATCAAGAATGTCCCCCTGCCAGCAGCAACTCAACAACCCACCGCGACGAGAACAAAAACTTCTGCGCCGGCTGCAACCAGTACACCCAGGCGTACAAGTACCAGCGGGGCTGCTCCGACTAAAACCAACACCCCCAAAGCGGCCACAGCCACAACTTCCACTCCCGTGGCAGGTGCAAGACAGCTTAAATACTATCTGGTGATCGGGTCATCAACACCGGTGATTTTGCTCAACTGGCAGGCTGGGGGATAAACACTGCCATGGTTGACTTTGATGTAAATGGCAGCGCCGCAGAGTGGCAGGCGGTCTTTACCGAAGCTGCAAAATACAGATATTAATATTGTCATCTGGCCCTCGGATTGGAATAATCCGCGCCCAAACTGTAATTGGGAAGCGCCATTTCCGGTCACTGCAACCGGGGATATTACCAGGTGAAACCACTGCTGGATGTGGCCAGCCAGTATCCCAATTTCATCGGGATCATCAACGGGCACGAATCCTTCTGGACCTGCACCAACATGACCTTCGACGAGATGGCCGGGCTGAAGACTCAGCTGAAAGCTTATGCTCTATCAAAGGGCAGAGATATAAAAGTGTGGAATTACATAAACAGTCTCTATGACGAGACCGGAGACCCTGCGTTCCCGGCAAGCCAGATATCGAGAATCATGGATGTGGCTATCATCTGGAAACACTGCGCTGGAAACGTAGAAGGAAGTTGTGATGTAGGGAGCGATTCTTCGTTGGCTCAAATTCTAAGCGACAGGACCAGACTGACCAATGCGGGATTGAATGGATCTGTCGAACTTGTTTTTATTATGCAAACATTTACGACGAGCGGAGGCTACGATACGAAATTTACCTTGCCGCAGCTTGAAAATTACAGTTGTGAATTCTTGAATACCTCTGCTTTGGATGGATTCGGCTTTTATACCTGGGACGCCGGTTGGTGGCCGGACCTGCACAGTTGGACCGATCTTCAGCCAGCGGTCCCCTATGTTCATGATACTTGCGTACACTCTGCACCATAGCTCTTAAGAATCACTTAATGGCGCAATAAATCCTTAACTATTACAGTGCGATGACATTCTTATAAAGTCATCGCACTGTATGATTATTAAAAAGCCTTCAAGAAATTAAGAGACGTGCTTCCTGAAAAACCATCGGGCTTTACCACATGCGGCAGGTTTTTAGGAAAGGGAGGATCTTGTAATGGAAATCGGATAAAAATTCTCTGCAAGCGTGGTATTGTATTGTCATTAGGTTGAAAGAGTCGTTCTTTCCGTGATATAGGCATATGTCTATACACAATCTATTGACATTGGTTTACAGAAGTGCTAATATGAAAATGGTCTTAACAATTTTGTTGGGTCATGGCCAGGATATGGTATTTCCGTAGCTGCAATTATTCCAGGCAGGTGATTGCGGAAAGGAATCCATCGCCATGGGTTTTGTTATCAAGAAGGTTTCTTCGGCTATGGCAAGTGAGTTAGAGATGTTTTTTTTTCGAATTTTTTTTAAATGGATTTTTAAATGCATTTAGAATCGGTTTTGAATATGGGTGTTTATTATCAATTTCAGTAAGTATCTTTTAGAAAAGATTTATTATCTGCCGTCAAGGAGAGAATTGCTATGAGTGGAACCATAAAAACGCTGGCTGCAAATATTAGCATGACCTATGATGAGTTCATTGGAGAGATGCGAAAACGCGGTTGCAGTGAACCGACCGCGGCAAAGATTTGGGAGGGCAAATTCGAGGAATTCAATGAGTTCAAAGATAACGATATTTATTTAAGCAATCTGCGTAAAGCCGCGGATGTCCTAAGAGTCAAAACAGGAACGCTATTACCAAGATGAAAATGTGGAATGTGGTACTCAGCAACCCTCTAAAAGAGATGCTGCTTTGGGAGCAATGCCATTTGCTCGGAGTGGAATTACCTGTTGGTCAAATTGAGCAAGGAAAACGGTTCTAATCCTGAACTGAAATGGAATGGATAAGACCTTAATATGATGAAAAAAACTTGACATTTCAGTTATGTCAAGATGGCGGAGCATGGATTTTCATAAATCAGGCAGGGGGATTAATTTACTCGGTTCAGCCCCAATTATAATTATGAGAACGGACTATTTTTAGATGATCACCCCCAATCGAATTTTCAGGGAAATTGGCGGGCTGAAGAGTGGTGATCTAAATCATTTTAGGTGCAGGCAATAGATGAGTCTAAAACAGGAAGCAGTTAGGGGAGTTGTTTGGTCAGCCGCGCAAAAGTGGGGGGTTCGCCTTATCTCGTTCTTGGTAATGCTGATTCTGGCCCGGCTTATTTTGCCCGAATCGTTTGGTTTGGTAGCATATGCGACAGTTTTCATTTCTTTTGCGCAGATATTTGTCGATCAGGGTTTTAGTGACGCGATCGTACAATTCCCCACCCTGGAGCGCGAACACCTCGATACGGCTTTCTGGATCAGTATCCTCACGGGAACAATATTAACGCTCGCAAGCATAGCTGCTTCCACGTTGATAGCGAGTCTATTTCATGAGCCGCAATTAAGCCCGATAATAAAATGGCTGTCACCAATTTTTATTTTAAGTGCCCTAAGCAGCGTTCAACAATCCATTCTACGGCGCAATCTCGCCTTTAAAAGCCTGACGACACGTTCGTTGCTCGCAACCATCTCGAGCGGCGTGGTTGCAGTGATCATGGCCTTTCTTGGGTTCGGGGTATGGAGTCTGGTGGCCAAATTAATTGTGGAGGGGGCTGTTGGAGCTATAGTTTTGTGGCAAGTGAGCGATTGGCGACCAAGCTTTCGTTTGTCCGGGAAGCATTTTAAGGATCTGTTTTCCTTTGGCATCAATATCGTTGGCGGAAATTTTGTGGATTTTTTGAGTGTGCACTCGGATGATTTTCTCATCGGTTATTTTTTAGGCCCTCTTGCATTAGGCTACTATACCCTGGCATACAACCTGCTGCTGGTGATGACAGATCTCCTGGTTACCGTACCTAACCTGGTGGCATTTCCTGTCTTCTCCAAAATACAGAGCGATCCAGACCGATTAAAGTCAGCCTTTAATGAAGTCACACAATTACAAAGCCTTATCGCTTTCCCCATTTTCCTGGGAATCTTTATTGTAGCCCCAGAAGCGGTGAGGGTGATATACACCGATAAATGGGCAGCCAGCATTCCGGTCATCCAAATATTAATGCTCATCGGCATCGTCCGTTCGGCAATATATTTTTACAGCAGTATTTTCCGGGCAGCCGGCAAGCCCTCCTGGCGTTTTGGCCTTTATTCGCTGACCGCATTGCTGAACGTGGTCGGTTTTATGATCGTGGTTCGAATGGGAATTGTTGCTGTTGCTGTGTCGTATGTTGTCGTAAGTTATATTTTAATGCCACTATACTTTTTCTTGATTCAAAAATTAATCCATGTCGACATACTGACTCATCTGAAACAATACGCTCCTGCTTTTGTGAGCTCGTTGATCATGATCGGCATTGTACTTGTCTTCAAACATTTCCTGGGGGAGAGTTTTTCACTGTTGATACGTTTGATCATCTACGTGATCGCAGGAGTAGCAGCGTATCTTTTGGCCATCCGTCTTATCCAGCCAGCCATGTACACAAAAATGCTGGAACTTGCCCAAATGGCTCTGCCCAAGTTCCTGGCACGGCAAAATTGAACCGATGATGAATAAAAAGCATCTTTGTATCTCAGGAGTGATTGGATGATAGCGGAATCAACAAAATATGTCAGCAATAAATATCCGCATATTATAGAGCTGGCAGGCATAGCCGGGGCAGGGAAATCCACATTACTGAAAGCCATGAAGCAAAGGGACGACAGAATTAAGACTTTACCTCTTCCCTCAAAGGTTTCTTATTTACCATTTCTAGTTAAAACTGCCCTGACATGGATGCCCCTATACTTGAATAAATACCGGAATAGCAGGTGGTTTACTCTGCAAGAGATAAGGAATATGGGGTATTTGGATACCTGGATATCGTTTATTCGTTCTCAAGCTCGAACCAAAGAAAACATTATTGTTGTGGACCCCGGGTCGGTATATTGGCTTTCTTCTTTGCAGGACTTCGGGCCCGAGATCACCAAGGATCCAAAGTATCAATCCTGGTGGAAAAACAAATATCAGCAGTGGTCGTCAGCTTTGGATGTAATTATCTGGTTGGATGCGCCGGAAGATTTATGTCTTCAGCGCGTCCTAGCACGCGATGAATGGCATGAAATCAAATACATTCCTGTTATTGATGCAGAGATGCAATTAAAAGGTTACCGGGAATGTTATGAACGAATAATCCCCGGAATGGCAGCTCAGGGCTCATCAAAAGTATTCCATTTCCGCTCCGATCAAACATCTACGCAACAAATGGTCGATCAGATATTTTCTGAAATTGACCTGAGGAAAAATTAGACCAGCGCTCAAGGGATGTTTGAGTGAGTTTGTAAAAGATTATGAGGCATCCAAAATTTATGGAATCGCAGCCAGCACTTGAACTGGTCACCAATTTGTGCAGGGAATTAAATGCCAGGAAGATCAGCTACTGTCATTGGAAGAGTAATGCCAATCTTGATCGCTCGGCCAGCGGCGAGAACGATCTCGATCTCTTGATCAGCCGTTCTTGTGTACAGCAATTCACAGAAGTCTTGTTTCGGTTGGGTTTCAAGCAAGCGTTTGGTCTGCCCAGCGAAAAATTGCCAGGTGTCTTGGATTACTACGGTTATGACCGGGCATCTCAGAAATTCGTTCACGTCCATGCGCACTATCAGCTCATCTTGGGTTACGATGCGACGAAGAATTATCATCTCCCGATCGAAAAACAATACCTGGAGTCAATCGTTCAGGGCGAATTGTTCAATGTTCCCGCTCCCGAATTTGAATTGATTGTGTTGGTCATTCGCCTGATGATCAAGCATTCCACCTGGGATGTAGTGCTTCTGGGAAATGGGAAACTCTCGGATACAGAGCGACAGGAATTGGCGTACCTGCAAGACCGGATTTCACAATCTGGCATGATCAATATATTAAAAGCAATCCTGCCTTGCATTGACGAATCCTTATTCTCGAAATGTGTGCAATCCTTGACCCAAAAATCCTCATTAGGTTTCCGCATCAAAACCGGCGAGGCATTACGGCGCCAGCTTAAAGCAAATGCGCGCCGGTCCTGGGCTTCAGATATTCTGTTGAAACTGTGGCGGCGGTTGGAAGGCGGCCTCCAGCGACGCGTTTTTCACTCTTCAACAAAAAAACATATGGCCAGCGGTGGATTGATGATCGCGATCGTCGGTGGAGATGGATCCGGGAAAACCACAGCCATCAACGGTCTCTTCGAGTGGCTCTCTGAAGAATTCGAAATGATCAAGCTTCATATGGGAAAACCCAGATGGTCTCTAACAACCATCATCATCCGGGGGATAGTGAAGATCGGGCGATCATTGGGCCTGTATTCTTTTATGAGCGAAGGCAGCGAATCTACCCTTAATACTTTTTTACCTTCTTTTCCCGGCTACCCCTGGCTGATTCGTGAGGTGTGTACAGCCCGTGATCGTTACCTGACTTATTCGTTGGGCAGGCGTTTCGCAACGAATGGCGGTTTGGTCCTGTGTGACCGCTTCCCCATTCCTGCGATCAAGATAATGGACGGTCCTCAGGTAGAGCGGGTGACGAGTGGGATAAAGACAAATAAAATGATTAAGCTATTGGCGAGGTTGGAAGAAAAATATTATAAACAGATCATGCTTCCGGACTTGTTGATCACCCTCCGGGTCGATCCCGAGATCTCGGTACAGCGAAAAACGGACGAAACCGCAGATTCGGTTCGCTCGCGCGCCGGAGAAGTATGGAATATCGATTGGAGCAAGACCCCCGCCTACATTATCGATGCCAGCAAGCCAAAAGCCGAAGTACTTTCTGATCTAAAGGCTATGATTTGGTCCTCTTTATGAATAACCCCTCGAATAATGGTGAACAAAGGCAGAGAATACCAAGGGTCGTGGAAATCATCGGTCCGGCCGGTGCAGGAAAGACCACCCTTTACAAAGCCCTCAGCGGGTACCCCGAACAAATTCGATTGAGCGGTTTTCCAAATATCCGCAAAGCGGCAGATGCCCCCTTTTTTATCCGCTACGGTCTCCAACTAATTCCAAGTCTCTTTCGTTTAAACCGGCGCTCCAGCCGACGAATGAACCGGCGGGAGTTTGCATGGATGACCATTTTGAATGGCTGGCCTTTTGTTTTGAAAAGGGACGTAAAGAAAAGTTCTCATGTGATCGTGTTGGACCAGGGACCAGTGTATTTATTGGCTGAAATGAGAGAGTTTGGCCCCGAATATCTAAAAAGTGAAAATTCAGAAAATTTCTGGCAGGAATTATATGGTCGGTGGGCCTCCACCCTTGATATGATCGTTTGGCTTGATGCGGCAGAAATCACTTTGATGGAGCGAATTCGAACTCGTGAGAAAGGGCATGTGGTTAAGTACGAATCCGCACCAAGAGTTTTTGAGTTTTTAGAACAATATCGGAAAGCGTATAATTATACAGTTTCTGCATTGGAAGGTAAAAATTCAGGAATTCGGATCCTGAAGCTTGATACAAGCAGACAACAAACGAAGGAAATCGTGGATCATCTGCTTGTGGAATTTGGTTGCGCATGACAAACGAGATGTCCAGAAGGAAGGAAAGGTTCGCTTTTTTCTTGCCCGGCCTGTATGATGGCGGCGCTGAACGCATCATGCTCAACCTGGCAAAAGGGATTGCCGATCGAGGCTATTTGGTGGATTTGGTATTGGCACGGGCGGAAGGTCCGTTCATGGACGAAGTACCTGATTCTGTCCGGCTGATAGATTTGAAGGCACCGCGGGTCTTATTTAGTACCTCTGCATTGTTACATTACCTTCGCCAGGAGCGGCCGATAGCCTTGCTATCGATCCTGTATGCCAATATTGTCGCCCTGTGGGCCAAGCGGCTGGCCGGTTTTCCTGTTCG
Source organism: uncultured Chloroflexia bacterium (assembly GCA_963831885.1). GTDB lineage: Bacteria > Chloroflexota > Anaerolineae > Anaerolineales > Villigracilaceae > UBA877. The sequence goes on from CAWHSJ010000018.1 coordinate 32,677, forward strand.
GGTGATTGTAGCTGAACACAACACTCTTTCTTCCGTGGCCAGCGGGGAAAACGACCTGCGCTTGCGTCTCCTCCCCTTGTTATCCAGGTGGTTTTACCCATGGGCTGACGGCATCATTGCCGTTTCAAAAGGCGTCGCAGATGATCTGGCGCAAGTGATAAAGATCCCGCGCGAGCGTATTCAAGTTATCTACAATCCGATTGTGACCCCTGACCTGTTTACCAGATCCAAGGCTTTATTAGAGCATCCCTGGTTTAAGAGTGGCGAACCGCCTGTATTGTTGGCGGTGGGCCGTTTGACTGCCCAAAAAGGGTTTGATATCTTGATCAGGGCTCTTGCCCAGGTAAGAAAGGATCGCCTGGTGAAACTTTTGATATTAGGCGAAGGCGAAGAACGACCTGCGCTTGAAGCACTGGTAAGGGATTTTAAGTTGGAACAAGATGTATTAATGCCTGGATTCGTCCCCAATCCTTATCCTTATATGGCAAAAGCGGCAGCTTTCATTCTTTCCTCCAGGTGGGAAGGCTTGCCAACCGTGTTGGTCGAGGCGATGTCTTTGGGCACGCCCATCGTTTCCACCGATTGCCCGAGCGGGCCACGCGAGATCCTGGAAGATGGAAAATATGGTCAGTTGGTACCCGTTGGCGATCCCTCCGCGTTGGCAACCGCGATCGAAAAAGCACTGACCACCGAAACGTTACATCCGTTACAAGAAAGTTGGGCACCTTATTCTCTCGAGACCGTGGCAGTACAATATATTAATAACTTGCTTGGAATCTGAACATGCGAAAAATAACTTTCTGGCTGACTCTGGTTTTGATCTTTACTGTCCCTTGGGAAGATGGTTTTTCAATACATGCTGTCGGTTCCCTGACCAAGTTATTGGGCCTGGTGGTTGCAGGCTTTTGGGCTTTGACGATGCTCACTGAAGGGCGATTCCGAAAGCCAAACGCGTTCCATGCAGTTGTTTTGGTCTTTTTCTTGTGGAATGCTGCAAGTTATATGTGGAGTATGGATGTCAGTAGGACGATTGGACGAATAACTACTTACGGACAGATTTTCATCTTCATGCTTATCATTTGGGAGATGCTCCAAAAACCGTCTGATCTAACGGCCGGGCTTCAAGCTTACGTATTAGGCGCATTCGTACTCATTGCCAGCACATTAATAAATTATTTTCAGGGCACGGTGGCCACAAATAACGAGGTGCGTTTTAGCGCAACCGGGGTGAATGCCGTTGATATTGTGTTGTTTTTATTAATGGGTCTGCCGATCGCTTGGCATTTAATTACCAGACCTGATAAGAATAAAAACCGCACTCTAAAAATATTAAATATGACATACCTGCCCCTATCCATTTTTACTGCACTTCTCACTGGCAGTCGGACCTCTCTTTTTGCGGTCATCCCGGCCGCAATTTATATATTCTGGCCGAAGCGATTCAACATCGTTAAATTGATATTGTTGTTCATGCTCGTGACCGTTTCCATAGTGATCTTTCAGGCCATATTGCCCTCAGGAGTAACTGAGCGTCTTGCATCTGCCTCCTCTTCGATTAGTACTGCCGACCTCGATGGACGTGTTACCTTATGGCGCGCTGCACTCACAATATTCACGACGCATCCAATTTCAGGCGGCGGAGGTGGTTCGCTAAATACAACCATTGGCGCATTAGCTCATAATACCTTTGTTTCAGTTCTTGCAGAGACAGGTCTGATCGGATTTGCCTTATTTGTCTGCATCCTTGCTGTCGTTCTAAACCAGGCTGTCAAACTACCCAAAGGATATTCTGGATTATGGCTTTCATCCTTCCTGGTCTGGTTCATCGGTGTTCTTTCGCTGTCCTTTGAATTTAGAAAAGTCACCTGGCTATTCTTTAGTTTCATAATCATCGAAGGATCTGCTCTCTACCAACAATTCCACTCTCAAGATGTGAATTTGGAATTTTCCGAAGTGGAGGAAAGTCAATCTCTCGGCGTTGGAATGGAATCGAATGGCTAATGCAATTCATTAAGTATTATGTCCAATCAGCCAGATCTGAGCGGTTTATCTTCAAATCAAGTTTTTCACAGTCAATGGCAACCTCCAGAGTGAAGAATATGCTTTCTGGTCATTACTCCTGGACCTTTGGTTCCATTGTGGCGGGATCATCAATCTTGTATAAAGAAGCCTAAGTTGGGATATTCATGAACCAAAGGAAATTAAAGCTTGGGATCCTGCTCGATTCATACGACATGCCCGCATGGGTGTACCGTTCCCTCGAAAGGATCGTTAATTCCAACTGCGCGGAAATTTCATTGTTAATCTTTAACGAGGATACACACATCGATAATGGGAGCCGTAAGGTTCGGAAAGATAAAAGAACAATCCTGTTTAAGACTATTCAATGCTCTCGATGAAAGAATATTTGTCAGAGAGTCAAGCGCAATGGACCTCAAGAACGGAGAAGAGTTATTAAATGGGGCTCCTGTCATCATAATTAAGCCGATAAAGAAGGGGACTGCAGATTATTTCGAGCCGGCGGATATAGAGAGTGTTCGTGGATATGGGTTAGATATCCTGATAAAGATAGGCTTTGAGGATCTTCGGGGGGATATATTATCTGCTTCAAAGTATGGGGTGTGGGAATATTTTTACGAAAGATCTCCTCATGGTTTTTGGGAAGTAGTCGAAGGTCTGCCTGAAACCAGGGTTGATTTGCGTATATTGGATAAAGATACAAATGGAGGCAGAACTATCTTTAGTTCTTCATCTTCTACTTATCCAATTTCCCCTGCACGGAACAGGAATCGTTCTCTTTGGAAATCTTCGTCATTTCTGCCAAGACAAATAGCACTTACTCTATTGGCTGGGCGAAAAGAAATACTTTGAAGAGACGGAGAAATATGGCCAGGACAATGGTTCGTACGCTCAAAAGGAACATGCAATTCCCCAGACTAATTCTTTGTCATGGTGGCTCATCCCCAAGCTCTTGACGATAATCATTCGGGAAGTCTTCAACAGAATTTTCTACCGGGACATGTGGTTCTTGATGTTCGATTTGAACACAAACGGGTCGGTATCATTTGAAAATTTTAAAAAAATAATACCGCCAAAAAGCCGGTTTTGGGCAGATCCGCACATAATTCAAAAGGATAATCAGAATTACATTTTTATTGAAGAATATGCTTTTGAATTAAAAAAGGGGTTCCTTTCGGTTCTTGAAATAGATCATTCCGGGAAACATACAACGCCGGTTCGAATATTAGAGAAAGAATATCATTTATCGTATCCGCATGTTTTCGAATGGAATGATCGATATTATATGGTACCCGAGTCAGCTGCTAATCGAACGATCGACCTGTATGAATGTATCGATTTTCCGTACAAGTGGGAATTTAAAATGAACTTGATGGAGAATATACAGGCAGTTGATACTACATTGCTCTTTTACCGTGAAAAATGGTGGCTTTTCACCGGAATAGCTGAAAATGATGGGGCCTTCCCGGAAGTTGAATTATTCCTTTTCTCTTCAGAAGATTTATTTACCAAAGATTGGAAACCGCATCTCCTAAATCCCATTGTATCGGATGTTAAGAATGCCAGACCCGCCGGCCGGATATTTTCAAGAGACGGGAAGTTATTCAGGCCTTCCCAGGATTGCTCAAAAGCTTACGGGTATGGATTTAATCTTAATGAAATATTGGTGCTTTCGGAAACGGAATATGTTGAAGAATGTGTCGTCGCGGTAAGGCCAGATTGGGATAAGAAGGTATTTGCCACGCATACTTATGCGGTCGAAGGTAAATTAAAAATCATGGATGCCTGTACTTCAAGAAAATATTTCGCGTGAATGTAACATAATGACTCGACACTCCCATGGCAATTCAAAACTAAGAATCCTTATTTCAGGCCACCTGCCTCCGCTCTTGGGAGGGATAGCCACGTATTATCAATCTTTGATGGACTCTTCCCTTCCTCAAAAGGTCGATTTATGTTTTGTTCAGACCAGCCCTCAGATGAGGAAAGGGGCTCAAAGTGGCCTTTTTTCCTTCTCAAATTTGATTTGGTCGATCAAGGATTGTGGCCGGTTCGCAAAGGCAGTCATTCGACACCGGCCTCAGCTGTCTCATATTGCAACTGCGGATGGCCTCTCGTTTGCCAAACATGGACTCTGTGTAATTATTGCCCGTTTGTTTGGAAGCCGGGTCCTGCTTCATCCGCATTGTGGCTTTTCAATCCTTTATACAGATCAACCTCGTTGGTGGCAGTGGTTCTTCCGCCGGATAATTCATTTGACAAATGGCGTTGTAACACTATCACGCGAGTGGGATCAATTGATATCGATCGTGCCTGGCTGCCCCGTGTACTATCTGCCAAACGCCATCGACCTTACAGCTTATCGTGCCATATCTTCGGAGCACAGGGAAGTGGCAAAGCCTTCGACCCAACTTAGGGCACTTTATCTGGGTTACCTGGGACAGGCAAAAGGCTCTTTTGACATTATTGAGGCGGCCAAGGAAATCGTATCCAGGCATGTGCCGGTTATTTTCGATCTGGTGGGCGAAGAGTTAAAAAAGGGCGACGTAATTCAACTCCAGAATCAGATCGACCAGGCCGGACTTGGGAATGTTGTGACCTTGCATCCAGTTGCCACCGGATCCAGGAAGGTAGAAATATTTTGCGACGCAGATATTTTTATTTTTCCTTCTTACTCTGAAGGGATGCCAATAGCAGTTATTGAAGCCATGGCCTGCGGTTTGCCAATCATTGCAACAAGAGTTGGCGGCGTGCCCGAGATGGTCAGCGATGGCGTCAACGGTATGTTAATTGATGTAGGCAGGCCGGATCAGATCGCCGACGCCTTGCAACATCTATATGACAATCCTGATATGCGTCACTCGATGAAAATGAACAGTTACAAAACTGCATTTGAAAAATTTGATATAGAGAAACTCGTTCCACGCCTGGTAAACATTTACAGCGAAGTATTGACCGGAACAGCATGATGCTCGCAAACGCGAGCAAAATTCTGCCTTACCCTTATTTGGCAGGTTGGCAATTATCAATCGGTACAATACTGGTGCCATAAGTACTAAAGTTTCTAAGTAATATAGAGGCGGCTAAGTATCTCCCGGCTTCAAATTCAAAGAGCTTTACTTTACAGAAGACTGAGGGGAGAATTCGAGTTTTTCGAAAGCAATCAGGGTGGGTTTTCAGTGAGATGAACAGTATCGTTATTCATCATCCGCTAAATTCCGGCCGATATTGAGGAACACAGACTATGCGCATAATAATACTTGGCGAATATTATGAACCCGATCTCGGGCCAGATGCACCATTGTTCACCATGCTGTGTGAGAACCTGGTGCGGCTTGGCCACCAGGTAACTGCGATCACGACTGTTCCCCACTATCCTTCGGGACGTGTTTCAGCTAATTTCAGGGGGAAGGGAAAGTGGTTGTGGAAATCTGTTGAAAATGGCGTAAATGTGATCCGGGTGGCACTTCCATCGGTAGACAGGAGTAAACTGGCGCGACGCATGTTTCAATTCCTATGCTACCAGATTGGTGCAACCTGGGCTGGCCTGAACAAAAAATATGATGTTGTGATGTCATCTGGTCCTTCCCTGGAAGTATGGTTACCCTTTGCTTACTTGGTTGTCCTTCGCCATAAACCTGCGATATACACCGTATTGGATGTTTATCCTGACGTTGGGTTGACCCTGGGCATTTTCAGACAAAAGCCGGTGATTGCGGTAGTCTCGAACATGGAACGTTTTTGCCTGGAAAACGCAAGCGTAGTTCATATTATTTCAGACTCTTTCCGGCCGGAACTGCGGGCATTAGGTGTGCCCGAAGAAAAAATGAGCCTGGTTTACATCTGGGTGGATACGGACCTGGTCCATCCATTGCCGCATGACAACGCATTTGCCCGGGAGCACAACCTGACCGGCCAATTTGTTGTCCTCTATGCTGGGAATCTGGGCTTGTCGCAGGAGTTGGAGCATATTCTCACTGCCGCTGAGATGCTGAGAGAGTACCAGGATATAAGTTTTGTGTTTGTGGGCGACGGAGCAAGCCGAGCGCAACTCGTGGCTGATGCCGAACAACGCCAGTTAAAAAACGTGAAATTCATCCCCTACCAGCCGCGTCCCCGCTTGTCGGAAGTTCTGGCAAGTGCAGATGTCTCACTGGTATCCCTGCAAAAAGGGGTCAGTTTAAGCTCTCTGCCTTCCAAGACATACTCAATTTTAGCCAGCGGCCGGCCCATTCTTGCCAGTGTTGATGAGAAAACTGACTGTTGGAATCTGATCAAGCGGGCCGATGCGGGTTTGTGTGTACCACCCGGAAACCCCTCCGCGCTGGTCGAGGCTATCCTCACCCTCAAGAAAGATCAGGAACTCTGTGATCGCCTGGGCCGCAATGGGCGTATCTGGGCTGAAAAGAACCATTCGCCTCAATCTGGCGCCAGGCAGATCGAAAAATTAATGTTGAAAATCATTCCTTCCAGCATAGCCTAGCCGAAGATTCTTGGTTCGAGGGGTGTCATGTTTCGGTGTGTAGATAGTTCGATGCAATTGGGTTTACTCTAGCCCATGTTTTCTAATGAATTCCAATTGTTTCATAATCAATTGAAGCTAATATTTTCATAGACATTTGCTGTCTATTCAAGTAGTCCTTTGGCCGGCTCGCAACCATCGGCCCACGTAGCCACAGGCATTGCCCCGGTAATTTTCACGATGTTTTACGGTCGTTCAAGATTTCGAAGGAATAAAATGAAGCTCATTGCTCGGGTTGTAACTCTCCTGTTCTTACTCAGCTTAACTGTATTTGGGATGACCGGGGAGCCTGCGATTTTTCCAGAGGATCAGGATAATAACCTTGTGGTTCCTACCACAGATGTTCCTACCTTAAGTATGATTGGCTCCAAAACCCAAACACCGACAATCACACCAACAACAACTCCGGCAAAATTCAGTTTTGCGTCAATGGGAGATGGACAAGCGGAGGCAACGAACTTTACTGCCACGGTCGATCAAATTGAAGAACTGGATCCGGATTTTGTACTCTTCAATGGCGACCTGGAGGAAGACGGGGTGGTATCCAGCGAAATGAACCCCATGATAGACGCACTGAAAAACGCTGGATTATTCAACCAGACATTTCTGATCCGGGGCAACCACGACGATCATGTCAGCGGAAGTGCGGAGCTTTGGGAAAGCTATTTCGAGACTGCCGCGAACACAAGATCTTTACCGCCAGGCGTGACCGATTATGTGTCACTCGATCCCAATTCCGTTTACTTGACCTACAGCTTTAATTATGGGAATTCCATCTTTATCGGGTTGGACGTCCCGGGAAACGTAGATCTATTGACATCCAATGAATTAATCTTCCTGGACACCAGATTGACGTATGCAGAGAATCAAGGACTAACACACGCATTTATTTACTTCCACGGCCCGTTATATTGCATAGAGAGTACCCATTGTGATTGCCCTACCAGAACTGATGCGAGTTGTACGCCTGCATCCCTGGTGTCTGTGCTAAACAAGCATCCAATTGTGACTGCGACCTTTCACGGACATGAGCACATTTTGGGGTGGACGCATATGGATAATACCCGGGTTGCGGGATTGAGCGGAAGTTTTGAGGAATTTATCACTTCCCCCTCCGGCGGCTGGAATTACAACGCCTCCATCTACCCGGCCCGCATCGATTATTACTATCAAGATACGGAAGAGTCACAGGGTTTTGCATTCATCACTATAAATGGCAATTCATTCACTTATAGCATATACAAAACCGGTACGCTCCTGCCGGTTTGGTCGCGAACATTCAGCAAGTAAGATACGATACCCACACTCACCGAGGAATAAAGAAAATGAAATACATTACCCTGGTCGCATCTTTCTTGTTCATACTCTTCATCAATGCGTTTAGGCTGACCGGACAATCAGCGAGCTTACCGATGGATGCTGGGAAATTCCGTGATGGTCCCGGCATATATGCTGCTGTTAACACTCCGTCAATTGAAACGCCAACGCCGGCGGTCACACCTGCAACAAATATAGCCACATTGAGTATTACGACAATGGGTAAGTCACAAATGGAGGCAGTAAATTCAACGGCTGCGTCCGGTATGGGTGCACCGGCTGTATTACTGACGAGTACGCCAGATCCGACCGGAGGCGCCATCGTGGTATCTCCGTACCTTGGGAATATGACGACCGGATCGGTGACCATCTCCTGGGCAACAAATAGTTCAGGGACAGGAGAGGTTCATTACAGTTTGGATGAGAGTTACGGCAGTGTTACCGCTGCGACTAGTAACTTGTATGAAGGCAGGTACTGGTATTCAGCCACGCTTACCGGCCTGGCAGCGAATACCACCTATTACTATAAAGTATTTAATAATGGGAATGATATGACTCCCTGGGCTTTGGTTACTTTCACCACTGCTCCAGGCGCTGCAGGGACCAGTTACAATTTTGCCGTTGTAGGCGATAGTCAACCAGCCAGTACCAGTGCAACGCCTTATCCGGCAGCTTTTGGCGTCTCGGCTCAGATGAGACTGCGAGACCTGGACCTGGTTCTCCACACCGGGGATATGATCTATGATGGCTCCGTCTGTACGGCTGGCAATACCAGTGTCTGGAGCCAGTATGTTCGCGACTATTTCCCCGTCTACCAGGCGATGCTGGGAACGATCCCCTTCTTTAACGCTATCGGAAACCATGAAGTAAAAAACGACGGCGATTGCGGCTACCAGGCATATAAAAATATTTTCAGCTTACCCGGGAATGGTCAGGGCAGCCGTGAGGAAGAGTTCTATTCTTTCGACTGGGGAAATGCCCATTTTGTGTCGCTGGACACGAACCAGTACTATAAACCGGGCGTTTCTGGATACCCTGAATTGTCCTGGCTGGAAAGCGATCTAGCGGGTACCGATCAGCCGTGGAAGTTCGTCTTCCTCCATGTACCGGCCTATAGTTCGGATGGAGGTGAAGATGGAGGCGACCCAGATGTGCTTCAATACATGGTCCCGCTCTTCGAAACCTATGGGGTGAACGTTGTCTTTAACGGTCATAAACATGGCTATGAGCGGACCTGTCCAATTCTAAATGGGGTCTGTGAGGCTAATGGTGGCGTTGTATACATGACCAATGGCGGCGGCGGGGCAAATACGGGCACTCCGGAAGGTGCCTGGTTCACCCTCGCCAAAGCAGGTAATAACGAGTTCATGGATGTATCCATGACTGATTGCCTGCTGCAACTGGATGCGATTGATACAACCGGTAATATATTCGATTCTTATCAGATCAACCACTGTGGCACTTCAAAAACCCTGACGGTGGCCAAGTCTGGCGCCGGTTCAGGCACGGTCAGCAGTGTCCCGAGCGGTATTAACTGCGGTTCGACCTGCTCAGCCAGTTTCGACCTGAACACCTCAGTGACCCTGACCGCGGTAGCCTCAACAGGTTCGACTTTCACAGGCTGGTCAAATAGTGGATGCTCGGGAATTGGCACTTGCACCATCATCATGGACGCGGCCAAGTCGGTCACGGCCACCTTCACCCAGAACACCTACACCCTGACGACCTCTGTCGTGGGCAGCGGCAGCATTACCCGCAACAACGCCGGCCCCTATCACTACGGCGACGTGGTCCAACTCACGGCCGTGCCCGCTCACCGGCTGGAGCTTCTCCGCCTGGAGCGGCGATCTCGCCGGCAGCCTCAACCCATCCAATATCACCATCGATGGCAACAAGTCGGTCACGGCCACCTTCACCCAGAACACTTACACCCTGACGACCTCTGTCGTGGGCAGCGGCAGCATCACCCGCAACAACGCCGGCCCCTATCACAACGGCGATGTGGTCCAACTCACGGCCGTACCCGCCACCGGCTGGAGCTTCTCCGCCTGGAGCGGTGATCTCACCGGCAGCCTCAACCCATCCAATATCACCATCGATGGCAACAAGTCGGTCACGGCCACCTTCACCCAGAACACTTACACCCTGACGACCTCTGTCGTGGGCAGTGGCTCCATCACCCGCAACAACGCCGGCCCCTATCACTACGGCGACGTGGTCCAGCTCACGGCCGTGCCCGCCACCGGCTGGAGCTTCTCCGCCTGGAGCGGCGATCTCACCGGCGGCCTCAACCCATCCAATATCACCATCGATGGCAACAAGTCGGTCACGGCCACCTTCACCCAGAACATTTACACCCTGACGACCTCTGTCGTGGGCAGCGGCAGCATCACCCGCAACAACGCCGGCCCCTATCACTACGGCGACGTGGTCCAGCTCACGGCCGTGCCCGCCACCGGCTGGAGCTTCTCCGCCTGGAGCGGCGATCTCACCGGCAGCCTCAACCCATCCAATATCACCATCGATGGCAACAAGTCGGTCACGGCCACCTTCACCCAGAACACCTACACCCTGACGACCTCCGTCGTGGGCAGCGGCTCCATCACCCGCAACAATGCCGGCCCCTATCACTACGGCGACGTGGTCCAGCTCACGGCCGTGCCCGCCACCGGCTGGAGCTTCTCCGCCTGGAGCGGCGATCTCACCGGCAGCCTCAACCCATCCAATATCACCATCGATGGCAACAAGTCGGTCACGGCTACCTTCACCCAGAACACCTACACCCTGACGACCACTGTCGTGGGCAGCGGCAGCATCACCCGCAACAACGCCGGCCCCTATCACTACGGCGACGTGGTCCAGCTCACGGCCGTGCCCCTCACCGGCTGGAGCTTCTCCGCCTGGAGCGGCGATCTCTCCGGCAGCCTCAGCCCATCCAATATCACCATCGATGGCAACAAGTCCGTCACGGCCACCTTCACCCAGAACGTATACACCCTGACGACCACGGTTGTGGGCAGCGGCAGCATCACCCGCAACAACGCCGGCTCCTATTACCACTACGGCGATGTGGTCCAGCTCACGGCCGTGCCCCTCACCGGCTGGAGCTTCTCTGCCTGGAGCGGCGATCTCACCGGCAGCCTCAACCCATCCAATATCACCATCGATGGCAACAAGTCGGTCACGGCCACCTTCACCCAGAACACCTACACCCTGACAACCTCTGTCGTGGGCAGTGGCAGCATTACCCGCAACAACGCCGGCCCCTATCACTACGGCGACGTGGTCCAGCTCACGGCCGTGCCCGTCACCGGCTGGAGCTTCTCTGCCTGGAGCGGTGACCTCACCGGCAGCCTCAGCCCATCCAATATCACCATCGATGGCAACAAGTCCGTCACGGCTACCTTCATCCAGAACACTTACACCCTGACGACCTCTGTCGTGGGCAGTGGCAGCATCACCCGCAACAATGCCGGCCCCTATCACTACGGCGATGTGGTCCAACTCACGGCCGTGCCCGCCACCGGCTGGAGCTTCTCTGCCTGGAGTGGCGACCTCACCGGCAGCCTCAACCCATCCAATATCACCATCGATGGCAACAAGTCGGTCACGGCCACCTTCACCCAGAACACCTTCAGCCTGACAACCTCTGTCGTGGGCAGCGGCTCCATCACCCGCAACAATGCCGGCCCTTATCACTATGGCGACGTGGTCCAGCTCACGGCCGTGCCCGCCACCGGCTGGAGCTTCTCTGCCTGGAGCGGCGATCTCGCCGGCAGTCTCAACCCATCCAATATCACCATCGATGGCAACAAGTCGGTCACGGCTACCTTCACCCAGAACGTATACAAAATAATGCTCCCATTGCTCATGGCAGGTTCCACAAGATACTAATACGCGCCATTTGAGAGAGGCATTTTCGTTGGTTTTCATGCTTCGCAGATGGCCTTAATTCAACCAAGATAACACTCAAAATAACCATTTTGAAATGTCCGCAAGGGAAACCCACTCTTTATTGAATCTTTTTTTCCTAGAGGGAGAATATTATGAATTCACATGCTTATGTAAGCACATCCAAGCCTATTCAAAAACAAAAAATATTCGAGTTAAAATTCTTATACGAGGGAATTAGTAATATGGTCAAGCGTAGTTTTGATTTCATTATGGCTTTGATCGGTTTGATCATCCTTTCACCGTTCTTTCTTTTTATTGGCATCTTAATTAAACGTGATTCCCCCGGGCCGGTATTTTTTTGGGGGAAGCGCATGGGCAGGAATGGCAAAATCTTTAATATACTGAAATTTCGGACGATGTATGAACGTCCTGAAAGTTACAACGGCCCGCGTGTGACAGGTAAGGGAGATACGCGTATTACACCCTTTGGATCCTGGTTAAGGGATACGAAAATCAATGAATTTCCCCAACTATGGAACGTTTTAATTGGTGAGATGAGTATGGTAGGGCCCCGTCCTGAAGATCCTGAAATTGCCAAAACCTGGCCAGAAGAGGCGCGTAACAAGATTTTATCCATCAGGCCTGGAATTACAAGTCCCGCCAGTGTTCTCTACCATGACGAGGAAAAGCTACTTTCACATAAGAATGCTCTTAGTGATTATTACATGAGCATCCTGCCCGATAAAATCAGGCTGGACCTCCTCTATGTGCGTCATCACTCATTCTTTTCTGATCTTGATACTATCTTCTGGACCGCGGCCGTTATTATTCCGCGTTTTGCAGGTACGAAAATACCTGAAGGCAGTTTCTTTGCTGGGCCATTCTCGCGCCTGGGTCACCGTACGATTTCCTGGTTCGTGATTGATTTACTCGAATCCCTGGCGGTGATAGGCTTTGCTGCCCTTGTATGGCGCACTCGATTTCCATTGAATTGGGGAATCCAGTACATCATCATCTTGGGGTTTGTCCTGGCGCTCTTTTTCAGCGGAGTGAATTCCGTTTTTGGCCTCAACCGAATTGTGTGGTCCCAGGCTACCACTGAGGATGCCTTGGGGCTGATCCTTTCAGGAGGTTTTGTCACCGCTTTTTCTCTGATTTTAAATTACCTCAATTTCAATTTCTCCGGGTCTATCCTTCCCCAACTACCTCCGACCATGCTCGTTGTTATAGGCATGATGTCACTAACAAGTTTCATTGTTACCCGTTATCGTTTGCGCTTGGTCACCATTATAGCTAATCGATGGTTGAACTTGCGACGGACTTCGTTGACAATGGGAGACCGGGTATTGGTCGTTGGGGATGGCGAAGCTGGACATATTGCCACCTGGCTGTTAGGTCGCCAGATGTTTCGTGGCGCCTTTTCAATCATAGGTATAGTTAATGATAGTGATCCCAGGAAATATGGGATGAGGGTTAATGGGAACTGGATGCTGGGATGCCTCACCGATATTCCGCAATTGGTAAAGAGTTATGATATCGGCATTATTGTATATGCCGGCCCTACTTCTTCAAAGGAAGTAAATGAATATATCTTTGATCTTTGCCAGGTAAATAAAATCAGATTGTTCTTCTTGAATGATCTAATGCTGATGGTTGACCGGCAAGTAACTCAACCCAGAGGCAGTTTCGAATATCCAATATGGCTGGATGAACGTCTTGAATTCAAAGCCATGCATAATGCCATCACCGGCTTGCCGAATCGTTTCCTTTTTCAAGATCGCCTGAAACATTCTCTCGCCTATGCCAGGCGTTATAAAAACATGTTGGCCGTATTACTGGTCAATATTGATGGCTTGTATGCCATAAACGAAGAAATTGGGCGCAAATATGGCGAACAGATTTTAATAGAAGTCGCCGAGAGACTGCGCAGGTGTGAAAGGGAAAGCGATACACTGGCATACGTTGCAGATAATGTGTTCGCTGTGATCCTTCAAAATATTGCAGATGAAGGTGCGGCAGAGATGATCTCCAGAAAAATGCTGGCTGCCCTGTCCGAACCCTTTAAAGCTGAAAAACTTGATATTCAGCTAAATGCTGAGTTTAAGATCTATACCAATTCTGAAGGTTATAATGACATAGAAGCTTTGTGCAAGACTGACATTGATATTGCATATACGGGCGAAACGAAAACGGAGGTACTGAACTGATATGACAATGCCTTGGACAGATAAGCACGTTTTGGTGACCGGTGGCGGAGGATTTATCGGCAGCCATCTGGTTGAACGCCTCCTGACCGAAGGAGCCAAGGTGCGTGCATTTGTTCGCTACAATTCCCGTGGAGATCCCGGTTTTCTGCGTATGCTATCTGACAGCGATCGATCGCGATTGGAGATCATTGCAGGTGATTTGGAGGACGACGATGCCGTTCGCAAGGCTGTCGAGAGTACAGAGGTCGTCTTTCATTTAGGCGCCTTGATCTCGATCCCTTATTCATACAAGCATCCACAAGAAGTAGCAAGAACAAATATGATCGGCACGCTGAATGTATTGACAGCCTGTCGGGATTATAAAGTTAAGAGATTGGTCCACATCTCCTCCAGTGAAGTCTATGGCACAGCGCTACATGTTCCAATAAGCGAGTCACACCCTCTCCAGGGACAATCTCCTTATTCAGCCAGCAAAATAGGCGCAGACAAATTGGCCGAGAGTTTTTTCTGTGCTTTCGGGTTGCCAGTCGTAACTATTCGGCCATTTAACACATATGGCCCCCGGCAATCTACAAGAGCGGTTATCCCTGTCATCATTACCCAGGCATTGACTCAGGACAATATTCATCTTGGAAACCTGAACACGATAAGAGATTTTACATTTGTTTTGGATACGGTTTCAGGGATGATAAAAGCCGCTGAGGTAACAGGAATAGAAGGGAAGGTATTAAATCTGGGGACAGGTCAGGAAATTCGCATTGGCGATTTGGCCCAAAAAATAATCCAAAAAACGGGTCGCCCTGTTGAGATCATTGTCGATTCTGACCGTTTACGGCCTGGGGCTTCAGAAGTTATGCGATTGATCTCCGATAACTCGTTGGCCCGGAAATCTTTAGGATGGGAGCCTAAAACAAGTTTGGACGATGGCCTGGATCAAACTATTGCGTGGATAAAAGCACATCTTGAACTCTATCGGATTGGAAAATACGAGTTATAAAAGGCACCAAACTATGAAAGCAATTATTCTTGCAGGCGGCAAAGGTGCACGGTTGGCCCCATATACTAAAATTCTGCCCAAACCCCTGATGCCAATCGGGGATATGCCCATCTTGGAAGTACTCTTACGGCAAATGAAAAGTGCGGATGTAGATGAGGTCGTCATCACTGTCGGTCATCTAGCCGGTTTGTTGCAAGCCTTTTTCCAGGATGGCAGCAAGCTTGGATTGCACATTGATTATAGTTTTGAAGACAAGCCATTGGGTACCTCTGGGCCTCTATCATTGGTAAGCGGCTTGGATCAAACTTTCCTAGTTTCAAATGGGGATGTATTGACTACTTTAAACTTGAAAGATTTATTCCGATTTCATTTTAGTCAAAAAGCTGCTGCCACAATCGCAGTTCACTGTCGAAAAGTTGATATTGATTTTGGGGTGGTACAATGTGACGAAAATAACCAAATGGTGGGATACCTCGAGAAGCCATCTATTGATTATATGGTTAGCATGGGAATATATGTATTTGAACCCCGAGTCCTCACGTATATTCCTTATGGCCAGTATCTTGATTTACCCGACCTGGTCAAAAAAATGATCGCTGCCGGAGAAAAAGTGGTCAGCTACCCGTATAAAGGGTATTGGCAGGATCTGGGTCGTCCTGACGATTATGAACGCGCAACCCGGGATTTTGACTCAATGCGGGCAGAATTTCTTCCAGAGGCTTAGTTTTATATAGGGAAAAGGTATACCCGGATGTACTTCAACTTGTGACCGAAAAAATGATGCTTGATAAAGCGACAAAGAATCTAACAAAACGATACTTAAGTGCATTAAAGAGGAGTCAAGATGGATCTAAAACAATTATTCAATTTATTTAAGCGCTGGTACTGGTTAATGATTCTGGGACTTACACTGGGCGCGGCTGCTGGAATTCTTGTTAGCCGAATTATGACGCCAGTGTATGTGGCGACAGCGCAAATATTGGTGATGCGGGCTCCCGATCAAAACACTGCAGCATTAGCTTACCTGAGTCCTACTGAATTGTCTGCTACTTTCTCGCAATTGATTACCACCCAACCTGTCTTGGATATCCTTTCAAATCAATTAGGCGTTAAGGTACATAAAACACAAATTCAAATCCAGCCGGTAACTAATTCGCAGATAGTAAAAGTGATCGTAAATGCCAATGAACCGCAAATGGCCGCGAAGATTGCTAATGGTCTGGTGGATACTTCCATCGATCAATATGTGAATCTGCAAACCGGATTATACAAATCTTCGGAGAAGAATATCCAGGCGCAAATCAAGGATGTTCAGGCTAAGATCTCCGACTTACAAACCCAAATTGCTCAAGCTTCAGAAACAATACTAAATGAACAAATTAATCAGATTCAAGCACAAATGACTCCATTGCAAGATGAGATCTCGCAATTACAGCAAGAGATCGCCCAAATATCTCCAGTGACGGTATTAACTTCCGCAGATCAAAAAACCAAACTTGCGCAGAAGCAAGCCAGAATTGAGCAAATCCAGCCGCTTCTAACCGCTTATCAGCAAGCTTACTCAAATCTTGTAGTTCTGAAGACACCGATAGTAACTGGAACCGTTGAAGAAGAGAATCTTGCTCTGCTTAAAATAGATCTGGATCAATATCAAAAAAATAATGCGGAGTTAACTAGCACGTTAAATGCATTAAATCAGGCTGAAACTCAAGGTATTTCCAATGTCATTAAGATAGAAGAAGCTTATGCGCCTGTGACTTTTATACGCCCCCAAATTTTAACCAATACCCTTCTGAGTACGGCAATCGGTTTGATTTTGTCCATTATTGCCATTTTTAGTATAGAAAATATGGACATCAATTTTCAACTTCCTGCTTTTGTTAGGAAATGGCTTTTTAAAGAGAAACCCGAAAAAATAAAAAGAGCTATAAACTGATAAACTTAAAGCGCCAATTGAGATTAATCTACTACACTTCTAAGAATAATGGATTGTTAGAACCATCTAATACCCGATCATAATCATAATTGTACGGCTAACGGTTTGGTTAAAGCGCCATATTCCTTCGCAGTAAGACCTGCTGGAATGTGGCGCTTTCCTTTTTACCAAAAATTTTTGAAATAGGCGAGCAATGAATATCTCAGCATTATTTACAGTAATAATATTCGTGTCTGCGATGAATAAATTATAAAAAACGTCCAGGAAGAGCTTTTTTGGACGTTTGGAAAGCAGGAAAATCTCTTTAGCAATCAATTTAGGATTGCCAGATGGGCCCATAGGACCATCTTTTTGATAAGACACCATAGCTTCTTCTTGATTTATTTGCCGGCGTTGTGGGTCAAACCTGATTGAATAACTTCTTTTGACCCATTTTAGCCTGGCGTTCCGCCCGATTGGCACTATCGATGAGAGCTGCCAGGTCAGGTGTGGTGTCTGTCAGTAAGGTTACACCTACAGAAATCGTAACTGCCAACTCTCCATATGATGTGCTTATTGGTGTCACAGCGATCTCCTGCGCCAGCCGATGCGCAACTGCATCTGCGCTGGCCGAATCTGTTTCTGGTAAGAGCGCAACAAACTCGTCCCCGCCAAAACGCGTCAGTACATCCACCGAACGAAGTACTGAGCTGCACCGCTTGATCACTGCCTTTAATACCAGATTGCCGGCCGTATGGCTGTAGGTATTATTCAAGTTGCGAAAATTATCAATATCAAAGAAAATCGCTGCCAGGGGACGATTGAACCGGCGGGCGCGCTCAACCTCCCTGGAACCTAATTCGATTAATCCTCGGTAGTTATACACACCTGTAAGTTCGTCAATGATGGCCAGGCGCTGTTCTTCAGCGTAGAGGCGAGCGTTTTCAATGGCGATGGCTGCCTGGACCGCAATGCGTTCCAGCAGCCGTACATGGTCAGCTGTATAAGCATTTGATCGGTGACTCTGGATTGCCATTACGCCAATCACTTGATCCCGGACGGTTAGCGGGATTCCTATGTAAGAAAGGACGGGAATGGCAGATTCGTTATCAGGCAAATAGATTGGGCGGGTGATTTGCTTGATCCCATCATGCAGATATAAAGTCCGGCGGGCCTGGATGACGCTGCCGATCAAGCCGGGGTGATCACGAATATCCCGGGAGATACCTGTCAGGCATTTATCTTGCTCATAGTAAATAGGAATATTGACCAGTGAACTGGATGGATTATATAAGGCAACATAGAAAATATCAATTTGCGCCACCCGGCTACATTGCTCGTACAGTGCCTTCAAGGTACGTTCCATATCCAATCCACCGGTGATGATCAAACTTATTTGATTGATGATCTTAAGTTCTTCGACATTACGGGCCAGATCAGTTTCCGTCTTGCGACGTTCAGTGGTATCTCGCAAAGTGATCAGCCGTCCGGCGAAGTGCTTGCGCCGGTCATAGAGAGACGAGATATGCACATCTAAGAAACAGGGCGGGGTCTGCTGCAATAGCACTGTCGTTCGGATCTCAGAGGTATCCGGGAAGCGCTTGTGCACATCTTCCCAGAAACCCAGATAAGCTTCTACTGGTTGTCCGATCGATTTTTTTGAGAGAGAGTTGATCAGTTTCTCAGCTACCGGGTTTATATTGGTTATTTTATTAAAGACATCCACCACTAAAACACCGTCCAACATATTTTCGATCAAGGCGTCGCTTGTGACGGGTACCAGGTCAAATAATTGGTTTATGAAAATTCCGATGATAAGGATAATGCTGGTCGCGATGAAAGAGATAGGGGTAATGTCCAGGCCAGGGAAAGGAATCCAGCCAAGCGAGTAAACGATTCCGCTTACGATGGGAAATAAGAAGCCGATCAAGATGATGCCGATCTGTCGCTTATACGGAAGAGGAAATTTAAACCACGCTCTTACCAATAAGATCAGGCTGACTAAAACAAGCACATAGTCATAAGCGAACAGAATATAGTATCCAATTCCATGACCATACAGGATGGTATTCGGTTCCACTGAACTAACAATGAAACTCTTCCAGATCAACCCGTGATATTCGTTTGTCAATGTGACAATGAGAGCGGCAATCGGAAAAATCGACAGCAGGATCAAGTTCCGTAATTTCGGCCACCCCAAGTGTAGACAATAATCCAGGGAGAAAAGGAAGAAAAGCGTCGGTATGGTTGCTGCCCCCACGTATTCCACCTTGGCCCACACCAATTTCTGGGCCAGGCCGACCGAAGCCGCTTCCAGACCAGATGCTAACGCCGAGACAGAAACAGCGCTCATGAGCAGAACTAATGAACTCGTACCGGCTGTCTTGAGGCCGCGTGAAATTAAATAGGCAGCAAAGGCTGAAATTAATGTAGTAGAAAATAAAATACCCGCGTAAGGAGTGTACATCCAGGTCATTTTGCGATCCCCTTACAAACGCCACCTCTCCGAAGCTTTAATCAGCTATTTTAATGAAACAAAAATATTTCTCGTAATCTTATAAAAAACGGGGGGAATAAACTAAAATCTTCCCATAATCAAGGAAAGAACTACCGGCATTATAACAAGATTCGCTTCAAGTATATGCTATTCCTATCCTATCTTACTTGATTTAGTGGACAACCGGAAAATTTCCATAGTTGTTTGTAAATGTTATACATGCAGCGCCTGCTCTGTCTCTCTGCGGATCCATTCATCGATCAAGTCTTTTCTGAACCGCCAGGATTTTCCGACGCGCAATGCCGGCAAGTGGCCTTCCTTCGCCAATTTATACACTTTGGCTTCACTGAGGCGCAAGTATGCTGCGATGTCGTGCACAGTCATTATCCTGCCATTCGGCTCAACAGCATCGTTTCTCTGATTCATCAGGACTCCTTAAAACAAAAACGGACTAAATATGCTAATAAAATACATTCAAATTGAATAAACAACATAAATCACTATACTCATAATCCCCGCTAAAAGTAAATGGGCAAATCTTTATTAGCTATAGGCAATTGTCATAAAGATATAAAAACATATTAAAAAACGAGATTTAAAACTTAAGATTTCGGTTTGTTTTTACTTGAAACTTCTAACGCGGGTGCATTTGTTTCTGGTAAGGTGGGGAAGATACCCAATTGTTGTGCCCTCGCAATCGCAGCCGCGCGTGTTCTAACGCCCAACCGGAGATATGCTCCGGAAAGTAAATTCCTCATGGTGGAACCGGTGATCCCCAATTTGTTTGCCAGTACCACCGTATCGCCATCCGGTTGAGCTGCGCATAAAGATAACGCCTCTAGCTGACGCGGGGTCAGGACCGATTCGGGTTGGTCTCCTCGTAAATCCCGATAAGCTCCCTGGCTGAAATAAATTCCACCCCCGGCAACAATTTCAACGATCTTGGCCAATTGCTGGATCGAAGCCTGATCATCTTTAAAGATATAACCACTGATCCCGGCATTTACAAGCGTCTCGACCAAAGCACGCTGGGTGTACATGGAAATTACCAGGATACTCAAGCCTGGATGATGCTGCAATAAACGAGGAATAATGTACATTATTGGAAATGGATTATTGTTCTCCGCGGAGTTTGGAACGCTTATATCCAATAGAAGTACATCCACATTGTGATTTACGAGCATGGGTTCTAGCTCTTCCCCATATAATGCAGTGGCAACAACCTTAATATGGGGTGCACTTGAAATACGATAGATGTATCCGTCTATGATACTTTGATGATCGTCCAGTATGGCAACCCGAATTTGCGGTGACATCTTCTATTATTCCTTTTTTTCGTAAAAGTATCCACATTTTCATTATAGGCGACGATAGGCTGTATTTATCCACCCCCATACAAATGCCTATTTATATTCTTGTTCAATCGATTTTGGCCAGGGCACATAAGCGGTTACTTTTACTCCACTTCCTTTCCGCGAAAGTAGTTTAATGTTTCCTCCAAACAGATTAAAACGCTCTTCCATGCCGAGTAATCCAATCCCATCTGATTGGCTATTATCCTCAAAACCTCGGCCATTATCGGAAACCGTAAGTGTAATTTGCTTTTTTTGATGCAAAAGCCTGATCGCAACTTTAGAGGCGTGAGCATGCTTCAAGATATTTGTAAGAGTTTCCTGTACGAAACGATACAAGCTAATCCCTATTTCATCGGGAAGGTTAGGGATTTCTTCGCCCTGGTAATGAATTGAAAGCCCGGTTCGTTCTGTGAATTCCTCACAAAAGACTTTCAGGCTCAGGTTTATTCCTCCGATCTCCAATACAGGAGAACGCAAGCTGCGCGCAAGCGTCCGGATATGGGTCATCATCTGGTCGCTGATATTTATGGAATCCGCCAGCCGTTGCCTCGCAGATGTATGACTTTCGGGAATTTCACTCAACATGGAAGCGAGGCTGTATTTTAAAGTGATAAGCGCTTGCCCGGCCTCATCATGGAGTTCACGGGAGATACTACGGCGCTCTTCTTCCTGAGCCGCGACAAGCTGGCTCGTCAATTGCCGTAATTGGGTCTGACTTTCAATCAACTCAGCTGTTCGTTCCTCTACACGTTCTTCCAATAAATCACGCGAACGGAGAATTTCCATTTCCGCTTGTTTCTGCATCGAAATATTACGCGAAACTCCCAGGACGCCAGATATATTCCCCGAGGCCTCCCGCATTGGAACAAGCCACGTGCCCAGCCAAATTGATCGATCACCCACTATTGTCTCATCTTCAGAATAAGAATTCTCGCCATTATTAAAAACCCGCAAGATATTTTCCTTTTGATGTACACTAGTCTGTGGTGAGAAGAAGCTTTCCCGTGGTTGGCCGATAATCTTATTAATCGGCAGGTTGAGAAAGGCTGCAGCAAAGGTGTTAACATATTGGACACAGTCATCGCGGCCGATAATATAAATTAAATCCGGCGAAGCGTCTGCCAATGTCCGATACCGTTCTTCACTTTGATGTAACGATTCCTGTATCCTCTTACTCTCGGTGATGTTGTAAGCATGAGTTACAAGGCGTGTCACCTTTCCCCGCTCATTCAATACAGGATAAACTCTGTTATCGAACCAATAACCCTCGCGGAAATCTTCGTAATGACCTGGTTTACCTGATGTACATATCGATTCAATCCGTGCTCTCCTGCTTTGGGCAACATCAGGAGGAAAAAGATCGTAAACACACAATCCTATAATTTCCTTTGCTGTCATGCCGAAGAACTCAGCGCCTGCATCATTCATGGCAAGAACAACTCCATTGGGGTCAATTAAAGATATCGAAGCATCCGTCGAGTTCAAGATGACCCGGTTCGTATCTTCGCTCTCACGCAAGGCATATTCTGCTATTTTCTGGTCGGTAATATCAACCCAGGAGCCAACAAATTCTTTTGGCGTACCATCATTATCTCTGACCAATTTCATCTCATCGCGTACCCATCGATAATCCCCTCCCTTATTGGAAAAACGATATTCAAAAACGGCCGCACCTGATTTCCTGATGCCTTCAATTTTCGCAAGAACCTGGGGCCAATCTTTTGGATGGACGAGATTTTTCCAAAAGCTCGAATTGTCCTTAAATTGAGAGTCGTCATGACCAGTGAGCGCGAGTGACATTCTCGCTAACGAAGGTAACGCCAAAATCGCCCGAAAGAGAAGCGCTGTAAATCACCGCCGGACTGTGCGCTACTAACTCTCTCAACTGCTTGCTGGTTCGTTCTACTTCAGCGGTTCTTTCCGCTACCCTTTGTTCTAGCTCATCTTTCGCTTTAAGTAATTGTTGTTCTGCATTTTTCCGAACTGTTATATCATGTACCAAACTTACCCAACCAATATGCCCACTTAGTGGTTCAATCAAAGGCGCGATACTACATTCTGCGGGAAAAACGGTCCCATCTTTACGTTTCATCCAGGATTCAAAGCGCCCTGGAAGGCCTACATCTTCAACAATTGGTTGTAGGTGTTTGCTAAATTCCTCCGAAGCGGATTGGTCGGGAAATAATAATTCAGGTGCCTGTCCAAGTATTTCCTCCTTGTTGTAACCAAATATTTTTGAGACAGCTTGATTACAATCCATAATTCTTACTGTTCCGGCATCAACAAGAAACAGGGCATCATTAAGACTGGCAAAAGTTTTCTCAAGTAATAATTGAGACTTTCGCAGATTTTCTTCTATTACTTTTCGATCTGTTATGTCACGACAATTGACGATCGTGCCATTAATGACAAGGTCGGATTGCATCTCCCTACCTTTGACTTCCAGATACCTCCAGGAGCCATCGGAGTGGCGAAAACGCAATTCCAGAAATGGCCCGATTTCTTCGGCGGGAGTCCCTGGTGACAAAGCTGCGACGGCAATATCCAAATTATCCGGGTGGAGGAATTTGAAGATATTCTGGCCGACCAATTCCTCCATCTTATATCCCAATACTCGTTCTACGGAAGGACTGACATAATGGATCGTGCCATCCGTACCTAACACGGAGATAATATCTGTCGATCCTTCGATCAATGAGCGAAAGCGCTTTTCACTTTTTTGCAAGGTCTCATTCGCACGGGCAAGATCATCCGCCAATGCAGTAGCTTTAAATAAATTGGTATCGAGACCACGAACCAGTGTAGTCAACGAAACGATCAGGAATACACCCATCAGTAGAAAGATGGTCCCACCGATGATCCAGAGCATGCGATCCACTTGAGGCAGATCCATGCTTAGCGGCACATTTTCAGAAACGATGATAAATCCTGCTATGACAATGGAAATACTGCTTAATCCAAGGGCAATTAGCCCGCTTCGAAGACCATCAAACAAAGCAGCCATTGCAATGAGGGTCAGGAATAATAGACCTGCGTCTACGTTGAAGCCGTTCATTGAAAGGTTGACCACTCCTAGCACAAAAAAAAGAAATAACCAACCATATATTCGCACTTGATAAGGTATCCGCCTGCTAAAAGTAATCAGTATCGTCCAAATATAGACAACGACATAAGCCAGGATGGATAAATACACTCCTTTTTGGAGGGCTGGAATTATAGCGAGAGCAAACAGAGCAGTACCGACCACAAAGGAACCAAGAAGCAAAATATTGAGCAGCTGCTCACGCAATTGGTTCAAACTTGAAAGTTTTTCAGGATCACGGAAGGAGAAATCAAAATATTTCTTCATAACCGCCTACTCTATCGCCGGATTATAAAAATAATATGGCCAAGCAAGTTGAAATTTCAGAAATCGAACTGCATCCCGGGCAGATTACCATAATCATTTTAGCACTTTTATAAAACGTTGAGTATTTCCGCAGATGAAGGCTTCATCCATAAATGGACAAAAATTCAAGGATGATCCAATAATCACCCTTCGGTTGCACCGAATATAATAGAACGCAAATAATTAAAAGAAAAAAGGCTCTGGCGAGTGTCAGAGCCTTATGAAAGAGTTACCAATTACTTCTTAGCTGGGGAGGTTCAATTATTTCTGGCTAAAGTACAAATATTATTGAATCCGCCCATGATCAAGCCGGAAAGTTCTTGGGCATCATCTTGACCGGGGTCTCCTTCCTGGTCAAATGAGTCAAGAAAATCGTAGGTAAAGCCTGCAGCGACCTCGGAAAGAAGAAATATTTTCTCCCGTTCCACTGGAAATTCGACTTGCAATGCTTCTTTCTGCCCCCCTTCCATTACCAGGACCAGGTTGCTTTGTGATAGTAGGCCAGCGTCAACCTGCCGGGAGCGGTGGGATTTAAGATCCAGCCCGAGGCGCCTGGCGTCCCGGATGGCCCTGTAATCCGCCGGTAAACCGGGCTCAGTCCATGTGCCGGCGCTGCCCACTTTCCATGCAGCCCTATCTTCTGCTTTCTCCAGGCATTTACCGAAGACTGCCGCGGCCAAGGGGGAACGGTAACGATTGCCTGTGCAAACGAAAAGAACCGACGGCATTAAATAATCCCAGAAAACGAACTGTTCTTACTGTTTGAGGAGTAGCAGCAAACAAAAGAGCGGGTCATTATTTTTTATTGGTGTCTGTTAATAAGCTCTTCAATCTGGATACCTTGGGCTTAATTTCATCCACAAGGGGGGCATGTGTTTCCACTACCGGCTCTGCTGAACTGGCTGGGGAATATTGATATCCCCTGCCATATTTACGGTGGTACTCGTAACCACGGTAATAATAGTAACGGGAGTGATTAATTTTTACATCATTCAAGACAACTCCCAATAAATTGGCTTTTACCTGTTGTAATTGTTCGAGCACTCGCTTGAGGGCAATACGCTTCGTCACGGTTGGCTTGACAACCAGCAGGACCCCATCCACAAACGGCGCCAAAACCAATGCATCTGACACCGCCAACATGGGCGGGGTATCCAGAATGACCGTATTGAATTGGCTGCTCAATTGGTGCAAAATCTCGGTCATTCGTCCTGAACCCAATAATTCAGACGGGTTGGGAGGCAGGTTGCCGGAAGTGATCACGTGAAGATTTGCAATCTCGGTATTCTTTATGGTCCCGTCGAAAAGATCCTGTGTTTGGATGAATTGATTCGTTAACCCAAGCCGGTTGGATAACTGGAACATTTTGTGGAGCTTGGGGCGGCGCAGGTCTGTATCCACCACCACAACCTCGCGGCCGCTTTGGGCAATGACGCTTCCCAGGTTCGCAGCCACGGTAGTCTTCCCATCTTCTGGCGAAGCGCTGGTCACCAGGAATGAATGCACTGGAAAGTCAACGCTGGCAAACTGTAGATTCGCCCGCAGAGACCGGAAAGCTTCTGAGACCGGCGCACGGGGCTCTTTCACTGTAACGAGCCCCCCCTCTTTGGCCGAGTTGTAAGTGACAATCGTTCCCAGGATAGGGATTCCCCATTTCCGGGTGATTTCTTGCGGATCGCGAATAGTATCATCCAGGAATTCGATCAGGAAGACGATACCGGCTGCGACCATCAAGCCGACTACAGCAGCCAGGAGCGCGCTCCGGACCGGTTGTGGCTGTATGGGGATTCGATTGGGAACGGCGGGATCCTTCTGTACGACGATCGAGGTGGATTGCGCCTCGGCCAGCTTTACCTGTTCGTAACTTTGGAGTAAATAGTAATAGGAATTCTGATACTGGGAGAGAGCTGTCTGCAATTGGGTCTGTTGGGGTTGGTATTGCAACAGATTGGACTGTAATTGAGCTTGTTCAGTTTGGGCCTGGGACAGTTCGGATTGCAACTGTGCCTGTGTATTCAAGTCAACGATACTGACCGCATCTTGCCCTGATTTTAAGATTACTGCATTGATCTTTCGTTCGATGTCATTTAAAGAGTTCTGGGTGTCCGAGATCTTTTGGTTGACGATCGCCAGGGGATTATTGATATCCTGGATCTTCTGGTTGACGTCGGTCAGAGCATTCGTGGTATCCTGGATCTGCTGGTTGATGGAAGCCATTTGGTCCTCAAGGCTCTTCTTTGAATCAGCATATCGAGCGACCTGATCCGCTTGCACTTGTTCTGCAAAAACAGTAAAAACAGTATTGGCGATCAAGGCATCCCAATCGGGATCCGGACCTGATACGTTAATCCTCATGAGGGATGTGCTTTGGACTGTTTGAACGCTTATTTTCGCAGGCAGATAATCAAGCCCTAATTTCTTGGCGACGGCCTCCAGCATCGGTTGGGTGGTCATGGTCTGTGCATAGGTGGTGGTCAATTGCTGGCTCAAATATAAAGAGCTATAACTATCAGACTGAACGCCAGGAGCGCCATTGATCATGATCAGGGTCGAAGACCGATAAACAGGTGTGCCTCGCCTGGAGACCAAATAAGCCGTCACCCCGGCGATCAAAGCCAATAGGATCAACAACCACGCCCAATGCCATAGTAAACTGGCATATTCGGTGAATATTTCAGCAGTGCTTCTTTCTTCGAGTTTATTTTCATTATCCATGGTCATGATAATTTACCCTGGAGATCCTTTCATTAATATAATTATATGCGCGAATATAAACCATTCGTCACAAATAAAGATTACAAAAGTTGTTCAAAGAAGGGGTAATTAATTATTCCAGTCTTGGCAGCTCTTCAATCTATTGCATCAGTGGTCCTAATTATCGGAACAATGCCATAATTAGCGTTCCCGGCCGGAGCTATTTATGGCTATTAGCAACGGCTGAGGGTTGTTCTTTTAGATAAGCAGCATTCACTTGGATCCATCCAATGAACCATCAGGGCTCAGAAGGTTGGCGTGCCGGCCTTTTCGGAAAAGGTGCAGGCCAGTAAGAACTGCATCTTTGAGAATGACCCACCAGCGATAAAAGTAATAGAACGGCAATAGCCATGAGCTCTTCAATTGATAACGCCAGAGCATATAAGCCGGTTTGGGAGCGATGAGCGCCGCCACCAAACGGAAACGTCCATAGGTATTCAGCGAGAGCAGCTTTTGGCGTTCTTCAAGAATATGCGTCGCCGGGGGGATTTGTTTGAGTTCGACCAATCGCCTGTGACGATCGGTGTTGTCAGAAAGTTGGGTGAGCACAGCCTCGGGGATGGGGGTATTGAACAAGGCGTGGGTTTGAGCCAGGGCTACATCCAGCGCAGAACCCCATTCAAATTTCTCGGCCTGCGAAAGCAGCAGGTCCCAATCCATGCGCCCGGAATACGAGCGGACCAAAAGATCCAGGTCATAGAACCAGCGCAGGGGGGCATTCCTGCCGCCGTGTTGAAGCATG
The DNA here is from genome assembly GCA_963831885.1 of uncultured Chloroflexia bacterium. Classification (GTDB taxonomy): domain Bacteria; phylum Chloroflexota; class Anaerolineae; order Anaerolineales; family Villigracilaceae; genus UBA877. Next base: position 60,284 of record CAWHSJ010000018.1, read on the forward strand.
GCATGCGCAGCCCCGTAAAGCACCTGCGCTGTGGGTGTCAACATGCGCAACATTTCCAAGCGTGGCAGCGATGGGCTGACCAGAGGCTCGGTCTGCTCCCAGAACCAATCCACCGGGACGGCGTAGGTGAAAGACTTGTCAGCTACCAGGCTGTGGTGCAATTCGAGCGTGACAGGCTGCGGGCCTGCTTTTTGCAGGCAAACCTCGTGGTTGAGCAGCTCCGTCAAACCAGGCGTGGCTTCAGGGTAAGTATCCACATAACCGAGCGATTTGGCGATTGAAACCGCTTCGGCCAAGCGCGAGGCCGGCACCAACACGTCCAAATCTCCCATCGGACGCAGGGCCATATCCGGATAAATGGTCAACGCCAGGCAGGCGCCTTTTAATACAACCGCCGGAATCTCCGCCTGGGCGAACCGGCTGGCGAGAATTTCCAGTTCGTGGAATAAATTCCGATTCGTGGTCCAGGAGCTGGCATACATACCCCGTAAGGCATTCCGCGCTGATTCCGGGAGGGTCGAGAATTTTCCAGCTCCGGAAAGGGTCTTGTACAAGAGCGGACCCACACCCTGCAATTGTGCGAGCCGGATGAGGGGATCCCAATCAGTGGCGGAAAACGAATCCCAATCCTGGAAGCGTCCTGAGAGGATCAAACTGAGGTTATGAATGTCGGTGCCAGCTCGGACGATCGGTTTCATTTCTTAAATGCAGCCTGTACGGCCTGCGCCACAATACTGACCTGCGCCTCCGTCAGCGTCGGATAAAGGGGCAGGGTCACTTCACGGGAAGCAACATCATTGGTCACAGGCAAGGGACTATGGGGGATATCGGCATAAGCTTGAAAAGAATGGGTGGGTGGATAATGAATGCTGGTCTGGATGCCCTGGAGTTTCATTTGCTCCATGAACCCGTCCCGCTTGGTATCCTTCGGTAACAGGATGGGGAACAAATGACATGCAGAAACGCCCTTTGCACCTTCGAAAGGTACGCCCACCTGTGGGACCAGTTCTTGCAGGTATTCCCGGTAAAGTGAGGTTAAACGTCTCCGGATGGCGTTGTTTTTATCCAGCTTTTGCAACTGCACCCGCCCCAGCGCAGAGTGGATCTCGTCGATGCGATAGTTATAGCCCAGGGCGGTCACATCATAGCTCCAGGCGTGACCCTGGTGGCGGTCCCACGTCATGGCCGTCATCCCATGCGAACGCAGGATGCGCAGTTTCTCGGCAAGGACATCATCGTCGGTCACAAGCATGCCGCCTTCGCCGGTGGTCAAATTCTTGTTCGAAAAGAAGGAATAACAACCGACACTCCCCCACGTCCCCAGCTTGCGTCCTTCCAGCTCGGAGCCGACCGCATGGGCCGCATCTTCGATCACCATCAGGCCGCGTTCCCTGGCAAGCGCCATGATCCCCGGCATGTCGCAGGGATAACCGCCGTAATGCATCACCAGGATCGCCTTGGTCTTTTCAGTTAGGCGAGCCTCAATGGTAGAGGCCGAGATGCAGAGATTCTGGTCGCTCTCGATATCGGCAAAGACCGGCGTCGCCCCGGTGTAGCGGACCGCGTTGGCCGTGGCCACAAACGTCAGCGAGGGGACAATCGCCTCATCCCCGGGTCCCAGCCCGGCCACCAGGCAGGCCAGATGCAGCGCGGCGGTACAGTTGGCCACCGCCAGGGCATGTTTGGAGCCCACATAAGCGGCAAACTCTGCCTCAAAGGCCTGCGTGACGGCGCCCATGGTCAACCAGCGGCTTTCCAGCACCTTCAACACGGCCGCGGCTTCTTCCGGTCCATAATCTATGTCAGATAAGGGAATTCGCCATTCCATCGTTACACCTCCTCCGGCAGTAACTGGTCCTTCAGCTTGTCGAAATCCTCCCCGGCCTGCTCGTAATCGTCAGGTCGGCCGAGGTCCTTCCAATATCCATCATATGGATAGCCGGCCACTTTTTCACCGGCAGCCAATAAATACAAGATCAGGTTGGGAAAATCCATGTATCGGCCGCGCGGGATGTATTGGATCACTTTCGGCTCGAACATATACATGCCCATGCTGACCGGATACTCGTAGGTGGGCTTCTCGATATATCCCTTGATCACATGATCGCCATCCCACTCGACCACCCCCAGGTCGATCCCCACCGCCTTGCGCTGGACTGCCACCGTGGCAATAGCTCCCTGCTCCTTGTGGTAACGGTACAGCTCCCGCAGGTCCAGGGTGGTCAACACATCCCCATTCGTCACCAGGAAGGTATCGTCCAGGCCGTCCACCATGGCGATCGGACCGGCCGTGCCAAGCGGCTCCTCTTCATAGCTGTATGTAATCCTCAGCCCCCACTGACTGCCATCCTGGAAGAAAGTCTGCAGCAGTCCGGCCAGGTGACCGACCGCCAGGACCACTTCCTCGATCCCGGCGCGTTTCATCTGGCGCAGCAGTACTTCCAGGATCGGCATCTCCCCGATGGGCATGAGCGGCTTGGGAAGTATATATTTATAAGGGGCCAAACGGCTGCCCTTGCCCCCTGCCAAAACCACTGCTTTCACTTTATTTTCCTCCTTGATAGGTCTTTCAATCCGCCGGACTGGGGCTGGCCTCGACCACGGTGGACTGGAGCAAATACTCCTGCACGATCTTGATCAGGTCGGGGATGATCACCAGCCGCACCGGTAGGGCCCGGCAGGTCTTCAGGATCTGTTCCTGCCGCTCCGGGCTGATCTTCGAAATCGCATAGAGGATGACCCCAATGTTCCTTTGCCGGACCAGGTCGGGAATATCGCGTGTGCGCCCGATCACGGTCTGGCTATCGATGCGCATTTTATATTTGCTCGGGTCATCGTCCACCATGCCGACCACGGAAAGGGCCGGCAAGAGATTGCTTTTTTGCAACAACCACGCCGCCAGTTGGCCGCATTCGCCCGCCCCCACGATAAGCACCCGCTCGCCCAGGATGCTGGCCTTGCTGCGGGTCATCACCCAGTGCGTGGCCAGCCCGGTGATCAGCCGCTCCCGGTAGCGCAGGATGGCAAAGCCGAGAAAGGCCAGCAGTCCCATGATCAGGATCATCCCCCGCGGCAGCAGGGCCGAAGGACGCCAGTACCAATCGATGACAAATAGTATGGTAGTGGTGAGACCGCTCGAAAAAGCCAGGTCGAACATATATGCCGGTCGGGCCTGTCTCCAGGCCACCCGTCCCAGGCCGAGCAAATAATTGATGGCGCTGAAAATAATGGCAATGACAGTGGCCACGCCGATATCCAACCAGATACCCCAAATTAATCATATATTCCAGCCGCCAGACGGCTCCCGCGATGGCCACGGCAATAAAGGCGACGCAAAAATCGGCCATGAACCAGGTGAAGTAACGGTTGAACAACGAAGACAGGGGGCCCCAAAAGAGCGTATTTTCAGGGATGGAGGCGTGCTTGATGCGCGGCAGCAGGCCGATCAAGGTCCAGAAAATGACATCCAGGTCGGTCGCCAGGTTATTGTTGCGCACATACAACTGGTCCAGCCGCAGCTTGTCCGGCAGGATGGTATTCAGGTACTGGTCCATCAGCGACTCGCCCGTCAGCAGCTCTTCTTCGTTGCGATACACCACCGAGGCCGGGCTGGTCATGCCCGGGCGCATCGAAAGCACCAGCCGGCGGACTTTGGCAGGCCACATGGACACGATTTGCGGGTCTTCCGGGCGAGGTCCCACCAGGCTCATCTCGCCTTTGAGCACGTTCCACAATTGCGGGAATTCGTTCAGTTTGGTCATCCGCAGCCAGCGCCCCAGCGGCGTGATGCGCGGATCGTCCTGGGCCGTAATGGACGGGCCTTCTTCAGCCTCCGCAATATCCTTCATGGTCCGGAATTTCAAGATCTGGAACTCTTTCCCGTTTTTCCCGGTCCGGGAGGCGCGGAAGAAGGCCGGTCCGGGAGAATCGCGCTTGATCAGCACGGCCGCCAGCAAGAACAGCGGCCAAAGGAAAAACAGTCCCAGGAACGACGCCAGGACGTCGAAGAGGCGTTTGAACGTGTAGCTCTGTTGCAGCAGGAAGGCCGGTTCCAATTCGTGCGCAGCCGAGGCCAACAAGGTTCTTTCGAACGAAGTCACCGGCGCGCTCGCCATCGCAGCGCTGTCGGCCTGAGCGTACGCAAACGCCGCCGCGACCTGCGGCTGGCCGGCTCCCGCGGGGGCAAACTCCTGCACTTTCCCGACCTTGTCGCCCCACCGGTTCCAGAACCTGAACAACCCGGCCAGGAAGCCCAGCCCGTAACCGAGATGCAGCGCGGCAAATACGAATGGCAGCAGGGGGAAGTATTTAAAGCCCTTCCTGGAGGCGGTGAAACCCGCCGCGGACAGGTTGGCGAAAATGTAGAGCCCCGGAACGAACAGGGACAGCAGCAGGAGGGCCGATGCCGGATGCAAGGATACGGGGACCATGGCCGAGTAGAGGGAGGACGGAAGACGGAGGACGAGGGTCGGGAGCTGGGAGACAAAAGACGCCGGCAGCAAGACCGCGGCCAGAGCCAGCAAGCCGGAGAAGAGCAAGGCCAGCACCAGTGCCGGTGGCATGAACTGGCGCGGGCTCATCTGCTCCGGCAGTTTTTGCAGCACCCGCACTTTCCAAAATCCGTATTGGAAGTATTGTTTCCACAGCCCGCCCCAGGAGGTGCGGCTGAAGTAGGTCGAGTGGACATCCTCGGCCAGCAGGATCTTTCCGCCCTTATTGCGCAGGCGGTAGTTATATTCATCGTCCTGGTTGCGCACCAGTTCCTCGTCATACAGGCCGGTGCGCTGCATGATCCGGCGGGTATAAGCCGGGAAAGGCACCGAATCCACCAGCATGCTTTTGCCCGTCACGGTCCGGAAGGCCGAATTGCCCACCCCGAAAGGCGAGCTCATCCCCATCGCAATGACCTTGGCCATGGTCGTCTCGCCGACGGATTTCATCGCCCCCCCCACCCCGTCCACGCCATCCTTCTGGATGTGCTCCACGCACTTGCGCACATAATCGGAGGCAATATTGCAGTGGCCGTCCACCCGGATGATGATGTCGCCCTTGGCCTGGCGGATGGCCAGGTTCATGCCGGTCGGGACGATCTTCTGGGGATTATCGATGATGGTAACGGGTATCCGGCTATCATCGCTGATTTTGCGGATGATGGCGAGGGTATTGTCATTTGACATGCCGTCCGCGATGAGGATTTCCATCCGCTCGGAGGGATAATCCTGCTCGAACACCGCGTTCAGGCAGCCGACGATATAGGCGGCTTCATTACGAATGGGTAAGATGATCGAAACAAAAGGATAGTCCATCATGGGCCTATTTCCTTCAGGCAGGGTCGACCCGTCTGAGTCGGGCGGGATTGCCGGTGTTGCCATTTTTTCAGGTGACTTTACTTTATTATCCATGGAATTCCCCTTTCATTAATTGCATTTTCGAATTGATGTCATTGCCAGGAAACCTCTGTAAAGGCGGCATGACTTACACGCGGCACACTTTCCACAATTCGACGCGGTTCGAATAAACGGATGAGGGGTCAGCGAGTTATTGGGGGAAGGATCACAACCAGATAATGGCTGTTAAAGACCTTCAGGCTCTCCAGCACCAGCGCCAGCGTCCAGGAAATCGGGACGAGGCGGCGGGCAATCGGCGGCGCCAGGGTGATCTTGTGGAACTCAAAGGCGCAGCCGGGAAAGAGCTGCCGGATCTCGGCCGGGCGGATGCCGTGCGTCTGCGGGTTGGTCGGGTTGAGCCAGAAGTCGTACCACAGGATCAGGCCGGTCTCCCGCACGACCCGCAGCATTTCCCTGCAGATGTTCCGGCGGATAGCCGGGTCGAGGACGGAGGACAGGGCGGTGAACTGCAGGACCAGGTCGAACGAGCCGGCCGGATAGGGCAGGCATTGTCCATCGCCGTTGACCAGGGGACTGGCAGGCAGGCGTCCTTGCGCCTGGCCCAGCCGGTCAAAGAGCAGGTCCAGGCCGTGTAAATTGCCCTGCAATACGCCGAAGTTCAGGAATTCGGCCAGCACGCCGCCGCCGCCGCAGCCCATTTCGAGCAGGCGGCATCCGGCCAGATCGGCCAGGCCGTGGCTCCGCAGCACCTTCAATAGGTCCCGCTGGCGCTGCTGGATGGTAAAAAGATTAACCGGGTTGGACCACGAATACACATCCCTGCCGGCGAGACGCTGCTTGCGGTCTTCGTATTCCAGGCGTAAACGGGCAAGGTCATCCAATTGATGTTCCGAAGAGGCAGGGTTGGGCATTGTCTATTTTCAAGTTGGAGATAACCGCTTGAAATTTACCCGCTTTGGTCCGTGGGATTTCTTTGACCGTTTCCACGGTTACTTTCACTTCATTCCCAAGGCGCTGGTGCACCCGCCGGACAATATCCTGGACATCCTCCGTCCCGAAAGCACCCGCCGGCACGATTTTCACCCGAATGGCATCCAAGCTTTCCTGGATGATCTGGCCTTCCAGCACGTGCGGCTGGTTGACAAAGATGCCATGGAAACGCACCATCTGGCGGCCATCGGGCCCAACCACCACGTCCTCGATCCGTCCGATAACCTCTTTTATCACCGGCATCGAACGCCCGCATGGACAGGGTTCCGGGTCCCAGGCGGCTACATCCCCCAGCCTGAAGCGCACCAGCGGCTGATAGGTCCGGGACAGCGTCGTCACCACCACCTCGCCCGCTTCACCGGCAGCGCAGGCGGAGCCGTCGGGACGCAGGATCTCCACGACAGCCACATCCGGGCTGACATGCAGGCGCCCGTGCTCGCATTCGCTGGCAAAGATGGCATTCTCCACCGTGCTGTACTCTTCATAGATCCTGCAGCCGTAGGCCTGCTCCATGACGGCTACGCATTTCGGGGGTTAACTTTTCACTGGTCGTGATGATCGCCTTCAGTTCCGGTGCCGGTATGTTCTTTTCAAGCATGAAACGAGCCAATAAATAATAGGAAACCGCATAGCCCGTGCCCCACCGGACATGGTGGCGGCGCAAGGCCTCGACATATCGAGCGGCGGTATCGGGACGCAAATGGAAGGGGGAGAAATAAACCTGCTTCTCGGCCAGGTTGTAGCGGTAGAACGGGCCTTTGCTTTCAGGATTCGGTTCCACCATCCGTCCCGAGAACGTCGCCCGCGGCATGGAAAAAGATACTCCCGCCCAACGGGCGGAACGGACTTCGCGCAACGCCAGCGACTGGCGCAACTCCGGGATGGTGTAATAACTGGAGATGGGCGTGCCGGTGGATCCACTGGTAAGGAAAACCTGTGGGCGGGCGGGGTGCATATCCTGCGCGCAAAAAGGCTTCGGAGTCCGCCCGGATGGGGTCTTTCTCGAGCAACGGTAGGGCACTCAAATCCCCACTCCAATGCCGCCCGTTTTTGTGCGTCTGTCCAATGGTCGCGATAATAAGGGACATGATTCGCGCAGGCGGGTAATAAGTCCTTCAAACGTTCTGCTTGCCAGGCCTGCCACTCTTCTTTAGTAAAGCGTTCGCGCTGCTGGTATTGCTGGACGAAACCGGAATAGCCGGGGCCAAAACGAAGCTGACGCCAGTACAGTCCATAGGTTGATATTACCGCGTGCTGTAAACTCACCGGCAGATACAAATAGATTTTATCGAAAATGCTCATGCGTTATGCTCATTCAAACACACCTCTTGCCAGGTATCGAAAAAAAGATACTGCCGCACAAGCGGTAACATGTTGTCATTTCCATCCAAAAAAGAACGCGCCGATGCCTTGACCTTTGAATCCAACCTCAGTCTGGTTTTTAATTTTCCGGTGGCCAGCAGCCTGATCTTTTCAAGGAAAATTGGATTGCTGCGCAAGTAGCTCTGCCAAGGTACGCCAAATCCCCACTTTTTATGCTTCAAAATATTTTCTGGAAGTCTCTTCTTCATAGCCCTGCGCATCACTGCCTTACCAACTGCTTTCTCATATAATACCGCCGTTGGCAGATTTGCGGCCCACTCCACTAGGCGGTAATCCAGGAAAGGCTCGCGGCACTCAATCGAGGCCCCCATCGTCATGCGATCATTGCGATCCATCAGGGATTGCAAATAGGTGTGCTGTCCATAATACATTACCTGCCTCAATGGTTCTGAATACACTTTTTGTGCTTCTTCTGCTAGTTGATACCGATACTCCAAGGGCGGGATAGCTAACAGATCAAACTGATATGGAAGTAACTCGGCAGAACTGAATACAAGACGGTCGTTGGGTGATTTGAACTTGAGTAATTGCGCCACTTTGTGCAACCGCCTTGGAAGGAGGCGCGTTCTCTCCAATGTGTTGGAAAATGTACTAATCGAGTCAATTAACCACTGTGGATATCGAAATAATAAATAACGTACATACCCTGCCATGATTTCATCTGCGCCTTCGCCAGAAAGTAATACCGATACTTTTTGCTTCGCCATGCGAGAGATCGCCAACAGGTGTGGATCATGTCCGTGCACCAGCGGCTCATCCAATAAATAAGTGGCCTGGCGCAGCATTTCCGGCAATTCTTCCGGTGGTAAATACAATTCCTGATAATCAAGGTTCCAACGATCGGTTAATTCTTTGGCGTAGTTACCTTCATCATATGCCCCATCTGCAAATCTCACTGTAAAGGTTGAGACACCGGATCCAGCCTGCTGAGCCATGGTTGCCGTCATGCTGCCCGAGTCAAGGCCTCCGCTTAACAGACTGCCCACCGGAACATCGCTGATACGCCGCAAGCGGATTGAGTCATCAAAAATTTCAATGAATTGTTCGATTGCTTTAGCCCGGCTTCTCGTTCCTAAATTTGGATCGATCTTTTCAGCCAGGTTATACCAGCGTTTTATAGTGATCTGCCCATGCTCGAAGAGCAGATAATGCCCGGGAAGTAGCCGTCGAACTCCCTTATAGGGTGTATTTTCACCGCTCACGTACCGAAAAAATAATAATTCAGTTGCAATATTTTCGTCAAATTCAGCACAAAGGCCTGCTGTAAAGAAAGCTTTCTCTTCAGAGGCGAAATAGAAGCCTTCTGGATTGCACACATAATATAAAGGCTTAACCCCCATACGATCGCGCGCCAGAAACAGGGTTTCTTCGAGCGTATCCCAGATTGCCAGGGCAAACATGCCATTACATCGCTCTAACATCGGCGGGCCGTAGCGTTGATATAAGTACAATATGACTTCGGTGTCAGAGTGTGAGCGAAAATTAACGCCCTGTGCCTCCAAGTCAGAACGTAGTTCAGCGAAGTTATAAACCTCGCCATTATAGACAATCCAGAAGCGCCCATCCGGCGTGCTCATCGGCATGTGCCCATTGGCGCTTAAATCCAGAATTGACAATCGGCGCGATCCCAGTCCAACATTCTTTTTCAGATAAATACCTGCATCGTCCGGCCCGCGGTGAAACAGACAATCTCGCATACTAATTAATAAGGTTTCATCGATAGATCGGCCTTTATCTTTATATACAATCCCACATATCCCACACATTAGAGTTTTTCTCCCATTACCTTCAGGAACATATGCTCCCACTGCGGAAGCACAACAGACCAATCAAGACGTTCTGCCATGCGATATGCATTCTCGGAAAGCCTTCTCGCCAGTCCTGGCTCTTTTACCAAACGTATCACAGCCGATGCCATCGCGGCAGAATCCTCATTCGGTACTAACAAACCATTTTCCCCATCTAGGATCATATAAGGCACCCCACCTACTGAGGTGGCAATAATGGGCATTCCAAAAGCAGAAGCCTCCAGGATACTCACTGGCATGTTGTCCACACGGTTTGTATTCAAGAAAATATCGTGTCGTGAAAATTCGTGTTGCTTGCCAGCAATATCTAGAAAACCAGCAAACCGAACCAACTTGGAGAGACCAAGTTGCTTAACCAGTTCGTGCACGGTTGTGAGTGATCCTTTTTCCTGCCCGGCCATTGTAAGAGTGGCAAAAGGAATTTCACGTCTTACCCGGTCGAGTGTTTCAACTGCCATCAGGGGATTGTAGATTTCGTGATATGTTCGCATCCATAATAAGCTCGGAGCGACCTGCTCGCGATGCCGATAGGGATACAAGCTAAGATCGAGCGCGTTTGGGATAACCTGAGCAGTAAAGCCATATTGTCCAACAGCATTAGACAAATATGTGGAGGGTGCAATAATGCACATTGATCGCTGTAAAACATGCCTTGTCCACCTCGAAAATCGCGCCATGAACTCTGGCATGTTCCCGCCATGTAGAACCATAACAACAGGCTTTCCTAATCGCTGAACCAGCCAACTGACTAGATCCTCGATCACAAAACTGGGACCACCGTACACCTGCAAACATAATATATCAAATTGACTGCGGAGTCGGACAATCGTCGACAGAATATCAACTGCCCGGCGGTAACGGTTGAGCACAGAAGAAGTCAACAGGCAGGAAAAGCCGCGTTCTGCCAGACGCGGGGCCAGTTCTTCCGCAGGGGCAGGAACCCAGCCCGGGTATCTCCCTAACATTGGTCCCACAAATAAAACACGGGGTTTAATCATGTTTTTGAAAATAAGTCGCCTGACTGGTAAAGTCGGAAATCCGCAATTAGTGGAAATGCGCGGCCAGGAATTCGCCCGGCGTCGGAATTGTTTTGCCGTCCCGCTCCGGCCATGGGGCCAATGAAGCACAGGCTTGGCAAACTAGTTTTGATGTGCGTCTTTTCCCTGCAAAACAAACTTGGCTGCAGCCAGCCCGAACAAAAAAGAGGGGGCCACCAGGCGGGTGGCCGCGCTGGCCATATAGACCAGCGCCCATACCATGATCCCCAGCAAAAGACCTTTCGAAAGGGAATCCCCTTTGGTAAACAACCGCCGGACGGAAAACCAGGCCAGGATCAGCAGGGAGATCAAACCAAAACTGCCATGCTCTGCCAGCATGCGCGTATACTCCGTGTGGGCGCTCGCAGCCCGAAAAGTCAGCGCATGGTAGGCATCGGATTGGCCTGGCCCAACACCAAATAGCGGAAATTGACGAAAAACCATCAGGTCAGCCTGAACCATTTCAAGCCGGCCGGTGCTTCTAAAATCGGTGTAGCGGGTGATGATTGCATTCCCGGTGAATCGATCCAAAAAAGGAAAAATAACAAAATACGCCAGCAGGCCGAATAAGAGGCTGGCAAGGATGATCCCGACCCGGCGGCGGGGATTGCGGACGATATAATATACCTGCCACAAGCACGGCCGCGGCGGTGGTCCAGATGCCTGAGCGGGAAAAAGTGAGCGCCGATTGAGCCAACAGCCACAGGCTCAAGCCGAGAAATAGTAACGCGGTAGATCATCTTTTTTTCGACAAACACCAGGTAAATGGCCGCCAGCCCGCCCAGCGCCAGGATGAGGGAGACCTGGTTGGGGCCATAATCGCCGGAAGTTTGAAAACTCGAGTTGTCGCTGAAAGATAAACTTTGAATGCTTGCAATGCCTCTGAGCACATACACGGCCAGGGCGACGGCGGGCGCCAGCAAGGAGGTCAAGATAGACTTAAGGCTGCCCAGGTCAATCCGCACGCTGCTGAAGAACATGACCGCCACGGCCAGGGCCAACGGCCCGGCTAAGGCGAAAGCAATTGCCCCGCGGTCAAAAGAAGGCAGGACAAAAATGGACGGCACCAACAGGCCAAAGTACAGGACCGGCCAGAAGGACATTTTGTGTCCCCGGCCGTATTTCAACAAGGCGAACAGGAATAATACGATGAGGCATACTTGCCGGTTTCCCAAAATATGCGCGCACCGGCCGCACGCCAGAGCACCTCCGCGCGGTGATATAGGCAGCCGCGTAGATCACCCGGGCGGGTTGGTTGTCGCGCAGTAAAAAGAACAGTCCTATCGCCAGCGTGACCAGGGCATGGGCCGTGGCAAAAAGCGGGCCCAGCCGGAAGGCCAACCCGATCAGGGCATTCAGGAAAATAAAACCCACTAGCCAAAACATATTAACGGGCCGTTCGAGCGGCAAGGAGGGACTTTTCTCCATCCGCGCCGGGATTCCGCCCGCGGATGGTTGTTTGGGTTTCACTCATCTTAAAATGACCTCGTAAAATTCTTCCAAAATATCCGCCAGGTTGTGAAGGGCATGGGACTGCTCCACGAAGGCCCTGCCTGAGCCTCCCAGGTTTGATCTTGACTCTTGATCATCCATAAGCGCTCGCAGTTGCGCCAACAGGGTAGCCTCATCCCCCGGTTCCACCAGGTAACCGGTCTGCCCTTCCTGCACCAGCTCGGGGAGGCCGCCCACCCGGCTGGCGATCACCGGCAGCCCGCAGGCCATCGCTTCCAGGACCGTATTGGGCATGCCCTCCCAATCCGAAAGGTGCAGGCACACATCCGCCTGGCGGTACAACCGCTCCACATCCGGGACGGCTCCATGAAAGCAGACCTGTTCCGCTCCCAGGCCCAGTTGGCGGGCCAGCCCTTGCAACTGTTCCCGATTTGAGCCATCGCCAACAATGTGCCCGACGATTTTTGACCGCCCCTGCTGGTGCAGGCCGGATAAAACCCGTAAGAAAGTATCAAAGCGTTTGGGTGCGCCCAGGTGGCCCACCATGATTAGCTGGAAAAGTGATATCTGTGTTGCAAGGTCGCGCCGCCGGGGTAAAACGGTCCGTATCCACCACATTGGGCAGGTAGATCATCCCGCTTTGGAACGTCCCATGGCAGGCATATTGGCCAGCGCGGAATGGGAGTTGACTGCCAGGTTTTTCGGCAGCCACAGGCTCAGCCGGCCCACCACCCGGCCCGTTTCGGCCACATCCTGAAGGCCATTACTGCGGATGGCGCCGACTTCACGCACGCCCAGCCAGCGCGCCGCCGCCACCACATACAGGTTGGCATAAAAATGGGTGGCCTGTATAACCTGCGGAGCCATGTCACGCAGAACAGACACCATTTTCGCCAGGCGGCCCAGGCGGGAACTCACCCGCCCCAGCCCGATCACCGGGATGCCCATTTCTTCGAAGGTCGCCTGCCAGAATTCGTTGTCTGAAAAACTGATGATGGCAGGGAACGCCCCGCATTGCTTGAGCGTTTGCACCTGGTAGAACAACTGCCGTTCTGCCCCCCCCTGCCCCAGGGTGCCGGCCACAAAGCAGATCTTGAGTCCTTTAAGCCGGCTCATGCAGGTCCCTGCCCCAGGCGGCCCGCAAATGGCCGGCGATCTGCGCCTGCCAGGCTTCCAGGGTGTAGGCTTTGGCCTTCCGGCGGGCATTTTCACCCAGAGCCGCCAGGGTTGAGCGGGTTTTCCAGCAATTCAAGCACGGCCGCGGCGATATGCTCTGCATCGGGGACTTCCAGCACCTTGCCGCAATCCCGGATCAGGAATGGGATGACCGAGACATCCGGACGGCCACCACCGGCAGTCCGCAGGCCAGCGCCTCCAGCACGGCTTTGGGGAATCCCTCCCGTAGGGACGGAAAAACGAACAGGTGGGATTGGGCGAGTGTTTTCAATACCATCTCATGGGAAACATTCCCGTGGAAAATGACCCGTTCTTGCAGCCCCAAATCCCGGGCCATTTTTTCCAGAACAGGCCGGAACCCTCCCTCCCCCAGGATATCCAGGATCACCTCCGGGAAGCAGGAATTGAATGGCCGGCAGGGACTGGATGATCGCCTGGATATTTTTTCCTTGAGACAGGCGGCCAACGGTGACAAGGTGTAGCGTGGCCGGCGGCTCCCAGGCCCGGGCGGTGGGCAGTGAGAGCAACTCCGCCTCGGTCAGGCTGCTCGAAAAGATCCACTCGATATGCGGGTTCTTTGCAGAAGGCGGGCGGTCCGATCCGCCCGTGGCCAGGACCACATTCCTGCCGCCGGCAATGCGCTCCAGCAGCCACAGCAGGAACCTGTCGGCGGCCGTGACGGGCTCGTCCCAGGTGCCGCAGTGGCGGACGAAAAGGGGTTTGCGCTGGGCCAGCGCCAGCAAAATACCGATCAGGCCGATATCGCCCGGCACCGGCGCATGGACGGCCTCCGCCTGACGGATCGCCTGCCAGAGGACAGGCAGGTAACGCGGCAGCCAGGTAAGCAGGGCCAGCTTGCGGCGCAGATCCGTACCCGCGGGTTCAGGCAGGGTCCGGACTGTCAGATTATGTCCCGCCAACGGAAGCAGACCGGAAGGCGGTGGCGTGGCCACGCAAGGGAACGATGAGTAGGGTCTGGTCGAACAATTCTGAAATAGCCTGCATTTGCAAGGGAAATCCACCAACGGTGGCATAACCGCTGGGTGAATCCGGGTCGGACCAGGTTTCTTTGTACGAAAGGACGAGCAATTTCACGATCGTTGCCCCAATTCAAGATATATGTTCGAGAGCGCAGCTCCGTAATATTGCCAGGAATAGTGTTCCCTGACAAAATTCAGACAGCGGGACAAATAATCCACGCGATTTTTTTGGACATCGTCAATGAAGGCAAATAATCGTCCCATCCTCTGCAAATCCGTTCAGGTCAATGACATAGCCCAAGTGATTAGAAAGGACAAGCTGGCTCACATCCCCGACACAAGCAGTGGTGATCACCGGGACGCCGCAGGAGCAATACTCTCCGAATTTGGTCGGCGATGAAACCCGGTTGACAGGCGAGGCATCTCTGAGCAGGAAGCCGATATCCCCGGCCTGTAGAGTTTCGAAAACATCTTCGTGTTGCACAGATTCAATGCGGATACGTTTCCGGAGAAATCCCGGCTTGATTAAGTTTTTCTTGAAACGCAGCCACATGATGGGTAAGGATAAAGAAAAAAGCCTTCGGGTATTTTTGCAAGTCACCGCGAACAATCACACATTTTATCCACCTGCTGGTACAACACAGCCGAGCCGGCATAGATAAAGACAAGCTTTTTCTCCAGGTCCGAAGTTTTTGGCGTAGCTCAATCGATGATCAGCATTCAAAGAATCGTCTTGGTTTACTGCGCAAGGAATAATGGTCGGACAGCGGGTTTTGATTCCGGAATCTTCATAATATTTCTGCATGGCGTGACGAGACAAAAATGGCCCCATCCGTTTTCTTAAGACCTCCTGCTCAATTTTCCGATATAACTTTGCCAGGCCTCCTTCCGGGTTTATTTCACCGGAATATACGGCTTCTTCATAAAGCAATCCATGTACATCTGTCAAGACCTTCTTCCTGCCGGTGCTTCTCGCTCGCAGGCCAAACCAGCCGGCATCAGTCCGTGACAATGAAAAATGTTGATCCCATGCACCCTTGCAACCAGATTCACAATCAGAGCACAATAAAGATAGTTCAGAGTTGTCATCCAGACAAAACGAGTGAACGGCAGCCTGGGGATATACAGCACGGGGCAGCCCGACTCGGCTTCCAGGTTTGCCTTCCCAAATCGTAATAATGAAGGGGTCAACCACTGCTCAGGCCGCACAAAACACAAGATCCAGGCCCGGTGCAGGTGTTTGCGCGCCTGCCGGGCGGCATCGATGACCCGGGTCCGCCCGCCTCCGGTGGGTGAGGCCAGGCTGGAGTTGGCAATAAAAAGGATTTTCATGGTTCTTTATTCAACACACCCGCAAGTTCCAACATTTGTTTACCGGCGCGAATGCCGGACTGCCCGTCCAACCTCTGGCCGAACACTCCGGATATAAAACGATTTCGTTCATCCAATCCTGCAGCTGGATTTTCCAGATATTCGCGCACCATTTTTCTCAGGTCACTGATGGAGTAGGCCACTTTTGTCACCCCGCTTTTGACGATGGGCTGAAAATGGCTGAACTCCAGGTGGCGGTGCCAGCGCAAATGCGGCGGCAGGCGGCTGCCGGGCGGGTCGAAGCCCAGGTTGATCACCGGTTTGCCCAGCATCAGCAGCTCCAGCGTGACCGTGGAAGCGGGGTTGATGCCCAACTGCGTGTGGTGTAATAGGCTGGAATAGATGGCCAGGTCATCGTACCGGGGTGTGAACCACTGCTCTTCCCACATGACCGGCGGGAAGACAACATCCGGGATTTTTTGTTGGGACAACTTCAACATCTCGTCGCCGATCCCCTTGACATACATGCGCACCACCAGCTGCGGCCGCCGTGCCGGATCGAATTCCTGCAGCAGAGGCTATGATCGTTTCAACAAACCGGTATTCTTCCGGAAAAGCCTCGGCCATGCCGGTTGTATAAAGGATATAGGGCCGCGGAGGATCCAGCCCCAGACGTTCACACAGCTCCTCCCGGGTCATGCAAAAAGCCGGCTGGAAATGAAAGTCGAATTGGGGCGTGCCGGTGATAAAAACGTGTTCCGGGCGGATGGACGGGTAAAGGGACAATAATTCCTGGCGCATGCCCTCGTGCCAGACAAAATAATCGTCATAAGGCGGCAGGATGCGCCCGCGCGTGGACAGGTTGTCCCATGAAAAAATGAAGGCGGCCGTGCGGATGCCTTTTTGGTGGGCCACCCGCACCGGCAGTTCCGCCGCCGGGGCGTGGATGTGGGAGCAATTGAATACCAGGTCCGGCTGGATTCTTTCGAACAGCCGGTCGAACTGATCCGTTGGTTTGAGCAGCAGGCTGAGCCGGTTTTCGATGAAGGACAACAGGTCCAGCATGGGCCGGTTGGCGAGTAGATAGATCAAGGCCTTCCACAGCTGGAATTTTATTTTCCTGGGGAAAGTATCGGCCTCGTAGGCCAGTTCCTCCCACTTGTTTTTGATCCTTTCGTTCCACAGCCAGCGATAATGGGCGTGCAGGATCAGATCCCGCAGGACCAGGACTACTTTATTTTCCCGGAATGTCTCCAGCGGGATGTATTTCTTCGACCAAGAGGACCAAACCTTTGCCGGAATTCCTCATCGTGGATGACGGATAACAGGGTCACCCTGGCTGAGGATGGTCAGGGTTTTCAGGGTATCCGAATACAAAAAATTGCGCACCGCTTCGCCGCGGGCAACAATGAGGACGATATGGGGCTTGGAAATCTCGATCAAATTCTACCTATCCTTAAGAAATGTCTCAACCAAATGCTTTTTCGTCCCGGGGACAAACAACCAGTTCATGTTTCTCCACTTTTTCCGCGTAATTGAAGATCTGGCTTCAATCCCTTTGTTCTCATCTATATGATAGAA
>CAWHSJ010000019.1:0-8608 GCA_963831885.1 uncultured Chloroflexia bacterium
TGAGAGGTGGAGAATTCAGCCAGGAAGGGAAAGAAAATAGGACGCCAATCCTCTTTTCAAACCGGAGCGAATTGGGAAAGAACAGAAATGACTAAGGTTTGGGCAGGGAGCGCCGGGCGTGTGCGCTCAAATGCTTCTGCTCATTGTAGGGCTGGTGGTCTTGCCAGAGCCGCCAAAGGATCTCCAGCCAGCGGTTGGCCAGTTTGCGATAGGCTTCGTTCTCCGAATGGCAATGGGGGCGGGTCTTCTGGTAATAGGCGGCGGCCCAGGGCGAACGATCGATGGAAAGCTTGGCCCATTGTTGGACGATCTGGCGGAATTCATGGCTGCAGGAATATCGAAAGACCACGTAACGGGTCTTGCCGCTCTGTTTGGTAACCGGGCAGGTGCCGGCCAGGCTTTGCAGGATGGCCGGGGTGGGAAAGCGCTCTCGATCCTCGCCGAGCATGGCCAGCAGGGCTGGCTCTAAGTAGCGGCCCGTCCCCGGCAAGGATTGATAGATGTAAGCCTCCGGATGCTTTTGATAAAGCCGGTCCACTTCCGCGAGCAAATGGAGCCTGGCTTGGACCAGCTGGGTCATCAGTTGGGCGAGCAGGCTGGCTTCTTGGGCATAGATCTGGACGATCTCATCCGAAGCGCCGACTTGAGCTTCTTGTAAACGAGCATAACAAGCCGCCCATTTGCGGGGCTGAGTGTGGCGATGACGCCGGAGAAAGTCTTGAAACTCGGCGTAGCTAAGAGCTTGACCGGCGGCGGGAGTGGGGTACTCCTGGATCCAGGCTAGGGTGATCGGGCTATCCAGGCTGCTGAAGATCTCCAAGGCGGTCGGGTAATAACGCACCAAGGCTGCCCGCAGGCGGTTGCCGACCTGCCAAATCTCCTTGTTGAGAAAACCAATCAGGCTGATCCTGGCCCGGATCTGACGGGTCAAGGGCCCATCCGGCACCCAGGCGTGATACTTGGCCTGATCGGTGCGGAGCATGTCGGCGATCAGATGGGCATCCTGAAGATCACTCTTGCTCCCGCTCTGCCAGTAGCGCCCACGAGCACTCTTGACGGCGTTAGGGGGCAGTACATACAAGCAGGTGTAGCCTCGCTCCATCAGAAAGTCGATCAAGGGATTGTGATGGGTCTCGATGCCCACTACGCATTCTTCCACGGGCACCCCCAGCCGCCTGCGGGCCTGCTCCAATTCCAGGAACCCGGCAGGGGTTCGAGCGATGGTCAAGGTCTGCAGCACCTCCCCGACCTGGTTGAGAAAACACAGGTCATGCTTCTTTTCACTCCAATCAATTCCGATGTATACTGTCACGTGGAACCTCCTTCTTGGCTTGCTCCGGAGGCCGCCATCTGTGACCAGCGCTTGTGCCCCTGTTATGGCGCTCTTGGCGCAATACGTTTTTGACAATGCCGTCTGGTCCGCTTGGGGGACAATCCTTTCCAGACGCTCGCAGCATAGGGTAGGGGCGGTCCTGGTTCCCAAGCAGAGGACAGATGGGGTGGCGAGGAGAATGATTGGCGTCATGCTCTTCTTCTACCCCATCTGTCTTCTCTTGTCTATATTCTAACTAACAGGGGAAGGGGATAGGGCCTGCGGGCCCCATTTACGCTTGGGCGGCCTCATGGTCGTCTTTTGTATTCTTGTTTGCGGAGAAGTGGAAAAGTGGTATAGTTCGTGGGAAAATGAATTCCATTGCAATTAATCACCCTTGCTGGCCTTAGAAAGAGCACCATGACAAAAACACCCGGGTCAATTGATTCGCTGTCCGAAGATATGAAGGAACTGCTCTTTGTGATGAATGAAGAGTCCGATTTGGCGGCTGTGCTGGTCGGCACTTCCTACCTGGACCAATGTCTGGGTACCTTGATCAAGCGCAAGCTGGGCACCACCCCCCTCACGCTAAAACTTCTTGGACCCGAGAAGGGCAGCCTGGGTGAATTGCAGTCTCGCGCCGAAATTGTTCATTCCCTGGGTCTGATCGCCAGGCCGATCCATGATGATCTGATCAAGATCGCCGAGATCCGCAACCACTTTGCCGGCGGCGATCTGATGGCATCTTTTACAGACCAGAAAGTGAATGAATTATGTGAGGGCCTCGTGCTGATCCGGCTGTTCGATCAGACCTGGTTCGAGGCAAACGGCAAAGCCACCGATAAATCCGCCCGTTCCCGCTTTATTGCAACGGTTGCCTTTATCTGCCAGCGCCTTCTGATCGACGCTTTCGGACCAAGGATAGAAAAAAACAACGATTTGCCGCAAGCGTAGAATATAACATTTGTCCGTCTTTCCCATAAATAACGAAATTGGCCAGATGATCGTCTCTTCATGGTGACCGTTCCATAACCCGCATTTTTGGGGGTACCCGGCGGGTTGTATTCACTCCATGAAATTGCTATACTGGGAGTAGATCGCCTCTTCCAAGGAGAGCAACCGTGATCCAAGGCACATCTGGTTACTTCGGCACCGGTATCTGGCCGTATCGTCTCAGCCGGTTCATCGGGGCTCGCAATATGCGGGTCGAGTTTGGAAGCACAAATATCGACTACTTAAGTCGCGATTACCTCTCCGTGCTTTACCTGCCGATTTTCCCTTTGGGTCTCTCTGCCCTGGCGGGCTTTGGTCAACAGCGCCTCTTCCTCGACCGCGACGGCAAAGCCGCCGTGGTGGGGGCAACCATGAGTGTGCATGGCTCCCGCGAGAGAGACAGGGAGCGCAGGCTGGCGCGCGTGCGCGCCAGCTGGCTCCTGGCTTTCATCGTGACGGTCTGCGGGGTGGCGATGGGAGTTTGGGTGGGGGGTTATTTTGCTAACAGTTGGCAGCCCGGCCTGTGGACGGTCCTGGGTGGACTGCTGGGCTGCTGCATCGTCAACCGCTTATTCCTGGCTGCCATTGGCTGACGTTTTCCCCCTGCTTTCAACTTAATCTCTCTCCAGCTTTGCCACCGTCACACCTGAGCCGCCTTCTTTATCCCCTCCCTCCTCGAACGAGGCAACATGCGGGTGACCTTTGAGCAGGCCGCGCACTTCCTGCCTCAGCTTGCCCGTGCCCTTCCCATGGATGATGCGCACGAACGGCAGCCCGCTCATATAGGCCTTTTCCAGGTAAGTCTCCAGCATGTCCAGCGCCTCCTCGGCCCGCTGCCCGCGCAGGTCCAGCTCGATGCCGGGCGAGGCCGCCAGGAGGGAAGCATGGCGGACGATGGGCGCGGGTTCATCCTTAACAGGCTGCTTTTTACGTTTTTCCACGGTCTCCTCTCCCCCGTCCCCGTTGTCCTCCTCCTTCCGCCTTAGTTCCTCCAGCGACACCCGCAACCTCAGTGCCCCTGCCTGGACCTCCGCCTCGTCCTCGTCCAAGGATATGATCTTCCCCTCGTTGCCAAGTCTCTGCAGCACCACTTTATCGCCCACGGCCAGCGGACGCTGGATTCGGGAGGCTGGCCTGGGATGAACACTCCGGCGTCTGCTCTTGACCGGTTCCTGGATGGCTTCCTCCACGACCTCCACCTTTTCCTCGATTTCCTTGATCGCCTCCAGTGCCTCCAGCGGCTGGCGGGCTTTTCTTAATTCATCCTTGAAGGTCTTTAACTGGGCCTTCAAGATCTCCACTTCCAATTCGCCTTCGGCCCGCGCCTGTTGGAGCACCTTCTGGCGCTCCTCCTCGATCTTTTCCAACCGCTCTTCCAGTTGCCGTTCCAGCTTGCGGGCCTCCGAGCGGGCCTTCTCGGCCTTTTCGCTCTCCTTGAAGGCGATCTTGCGTTGCCGGTGGATGTCGCCGATCAATTTGTCCGCCCGCAGGTCGTTCGGGTCGATCTCGCCCTTCGCCGCCTCGATGATTTCCTGCGGCAATCCCAGGCGTTGGGCGATGGCCAGGGCGTTCGACCGGCCGGGCAGCCCGATGGTCAGCCGGTAGGTCGGGCGCAGCGTCTGCACGTTGAACTCCAGCGAGGCGTTGACCACCCCGGGGGTCGTGTGGGCGAAGGTCTTCAATTCAGGATAGTGCGTGGCCACAAAAGTGGTGATGCCCTGTGCCAGCAGGCTCGAAAGGATCGCCCGCGCCAGCGCAGCCCCCTCCTGCGGGTCCGTCCCGGCTCCCAGTTCATCCAGGATGACCAGTGAGTGCCGGTCTGCCTTCTTCAGGATGTGGACGATATTGGTGATGTGACCCGAGAAGGTAGAGAGGGACTGTTCGATGGATTGCTCGTCGCCGATGTCGGCGTAGATGGCCTGGAAGCACGGCAGCTCCGAGCCGGACTGGGCCGGGATGTGCAGCCCGCTTTGGGCCATGACGGCCAGCAATCCGACCGTTTTCAGCGTGACCGTTTTCCCGCCCGTGTTCGGACCGGTGATCACCAGCGCGAAAGTCCCCGGGTCAGGGTCGATGGTGATTGGCACCACCGTCGCCTGTTCCAGCAGCGGGTGGCGCCCTCGCAGAAGTTGGATCGTCGGCAGGTCAGGACCGATTGACGTCTGGCCTTTGACTTTCGACCATTTTTTCAAAAGGGGCTCGCTCGCCCCGATCTCATCGGCGTACTTGGCTTTGGCGAAGACCAGGTCCAGTTCAGCCAGGGCCTCCACGCCGGGGACGATCTCATCCGCCAGCAATCCCACCTGCCCCGAAAGCTCGGTCAGGATGCGCCGGACTTCATCCCGTTCGGCGATCTGTGCCTCACGGTAGGAGTTATTGAGTTCCACCACCGCCAGCGGCTCGACGAAAAGCGTCGCCCCCGTGGAGGATTGGTCGTGGACGATCGCCTTGACCTGCCCTTTGAATTCGGCTCGCAGCGGGATGACGTAGCGCCCGTCCCGCTGGGTGATGACCGCATCCTGCAGCTTGGAGGCGGTGGACGAGTTGGTCAGGTAGCGCTGCAGGCGGGTCATCAGGCGGTCGTGCGCCACCCGCACCTGCCGGCGCAGGTCGTAAAGTTTCGGCGAGGCGCTGTCCGCCACTTCGCCGTTATCGGCAATGCAGCGTGAAATGGCCTCGATCAGTCCGACCGGGGCAGGCAGGCGGTAGGCGATGCCGGTCAGGGCTGGGAATTCTTTGGCGTGTTTCTCGAAGAAGCGGTGCAGGCTGCGCATGGAGATCAGGGTGGATTGGACATCCAGCATTTCCTTGGCGTCCAGCACGCCGCCGTGGGCGGCCAGGTTCACCTGCTCGCGGATATCGTGCGCCCCGCCGATGGTCACGTCGCTGGTGACGATCAGTTTACGGGCTTCGGTCGTCTCGGCCAGGCGGGCTACGGCCTCTTCGAAATCGGGCGTGGGCTGGAGCGACCGCGCCAGTTCTGCCGAGGCCGAGAAATCGCAGAAGTCCGCCAGGCGGGAGAGGATCTTGGGATATTCGAGCACGTGCAGCGTTTTAGTATCCATGGCAGGGGTATTTAACCACAAGATGCAGGATTAGAGAATGGAAACCAGCCATTGGGTCTGGCTTTCTCAAAGCCGTGGTTTGGGGTGTTATTGGAACTGAAGTGTGCGCGGATCGAAGCGGGAGGAATTGGTGATGAGGTCCTTTAAGTCATCCCACGGCGCTTCTTCATAAGAGCGTAAACGGAGAAATTTTTTGTATATCGCCTCGCCCTCGAGCAGATGCTTTGGATCGGGCAGGAATCCCCCATGGATGAATGCCAGGCGGATATGGTCCTCGAAGATAATGATCTGGCAGACCCCCGCGCTGACCGGGCCGCCCCGCTCCTTGTAATAATAACTGAAGCCGCGCCTGTGTACTTTCTCGGTGACGCCCGGCGCAACCGCGACGATGATATTCCTCAGTTCGAGGATGATATCCTGCAGGGCTGCAGGTGTTTTCTCAAGGTATTTCTCCAGAAAACGGGAAGGAAGCATGGCTTATACATTATAGATGCTCCTGGGGAAAAATGAAAACAAAAAAGCGACCGGCCAGGTCGCTCCTCCGACAGGCTAAGACAAGCTTTACGAGAAGAGTGGTTTGCGGCAATAGTTACAAACCGCCTGGCCCTCGGCCAGCGTTTGGGTTGCACCGCAGAACTGGCAAACGACCACTTTCTCAGGCGCCTCCACCGGGATGTGGTCAACCGCCACCTGCTTGGGGTTTTGTGGGTCGTATTTGACATAAATGGTCTGCCCGGCCGCAAATTTGGGCCGTGAATCGTCCGAGACCGCCTGCTGGGTGGCGGCATTAAAGGCGGGCAACTCCTCCGGAAAAACCTCCACGTAGAATTGCAGCATGGACGCGTCTTCCCCGATGCGGATGCCCGTATCCGTCAGGCTGATGATCTTGGCAGGCGCTTCAGCGCCGGTTGCCCTGAGGTGGTTGTACATCTGTTCCTGGGCGCGCAGTTTGTTTTCCAACTTGGGGTCGTTAAAATCAATGAACATGGCATCTCCTTTTTATACTAATCGAAGGTCCTGTGCGACCAGTATCGTTGAAAGCCGCAATTGCGGCGGCTTACTATACAGGAGCAGCTATGGAGGCGGCTGTGAAGTGAAATTCGGACAATTGTAGTACAAAATTAATTCCCCTGGCCTCCCCCATTTGTCGGATGCGTTCCAGCCATCTGGAGGTTGCTGCTATTTCCCAATTTCCAACAATCCGTGGTATACTCCCGTGCCGCTCGAAAGTGGAGCGACCACACCAGGGAAATTGTTTTGATACTTCAGATGATGGCCCGGAGAAATGACCGGGCTATTTTGTTGGGCCGGAGCGCCCGTGAGAGCGCCTCGGAGTCGCAAGAACTTCAGTGGAGTCATCAGAACGTCCCATCAACCATTCATTACGAGCCGCCTTGGGCAGCGCGGCAATCCTCTGCAAGCAGGAGATTGCTTCGGGCTGGGAATAACCTCTGTCCCTCGGAATGACATTTTAGAAGAGGAAATTGATGACTACCCAATTCAGTGACTTGGTCCTGCGTCCCGAGCTGATGCAGGCCATCGCCGCGCTTGACTACGTCGAGCCGACGCCCATCCAGACCGCCGTGATCCCGCTCATGCTGAGCGGGGCCGACGTGATCGGCCAGGCCCAGACCGGCACCGGAAAAACGGCTGCCTTTGCCCTGCCCATTTTAAACAACCTTCGTCCTCAGGAACGCCATGTGCAGGCGCTGGTGGTTTGTCCCACCCGTGAACTGGCCTTGCAAGTGGCCAATGCCTTTTATGATTACGGCAAGGTGCAGGATGTGCGCGTCCTGGCCGTTTACGGCGGGCAGTCCTACGGCCCGCAGATCAGCCGGCTCAACCGCGGCGTGGATGTGGTGGTCGGCACTCCCGGCCGCTTGATCGACCTGCTTGAACGGAATTCCCTCAACATCAGCCATGTAAGAACGGTCGTGCTCGATGAAGCCGATGAAATGCTCTCGATGGGTTTCATCGAAGATATCGAGACCATCCTGGCGCAGACTCCTCCGGAGCGCCAGACCGCCCTGTTCTCCGCCACCCTGCCGGCCCCCATCCGCCGCCTGGCCGACCGCTACATGCACGAACCCCAGCCCATCCTGATCCAGCGCGAGCAGGTGACCGTGGCCGCCATCGAACAACGCTATTACCTGGTCAACCAGTCGGACAAAACCGCCGCGTTGTCCATGCTTTTCGAGATCGAACCTCCTGCCAGCGCCTTGATTTTCGTGCGCACCCGCGCCGGTACGGCAGAACTCTCCAACGAACTATCCCGGCGTGGATTCCCGGCCGAATCGCTCAATGGCGACTTCAACCAGGAAGCCCGCGAACGCACTCTCAACCGCTTCCGCCAGAACCAGATCAAGGTGCTGGTGGCAACCGATGTGGCCGCCCGCGGCCTGGATATTGAAGATATTTCCCACGTTTTCAATTATGACCTGCCGGATGACCCGGAGATTTACGTCCACCGCATCGGGCGGACCGGGCGCGCCGGTAAGACCGGCATCGCCATCTCCCTGGTTACACCCAGGGAAAAGCGCTTGCTGCGCCAGATCGAGTCCTTGATCCGCCGCCCCTTGACGAAAACCACCTTGCCGACGGCGGAGGATATCAAGGCCCGCCGCGAGAATGAACTGCTCGAGAAGGTAAAAGTCTGGCTGGGGCGCGCCCGCTACCCGCGTGAACGCGAGCTGGTGGCGCAGCTGGTGGAAGAAGGTCACGATCCGCTGGAGATCGCCGCGGCTGCCTTGCGCCTGTCCCGCGCCGATGAGAAACAACGCCCCATTGCTTCGGTCAGTGAAGTGCAGGATGCGGGTCCGCGCCGTAAAGACAGGGACTTCAAACGCGGCGGCCTTCATCGGGATTCCTCCGGCCGCGACAGGGTCTCGCATGAACCGGGCATGGTCCGCCTTAGCTTGAGCATGGGCAGCCTGCACGGCATCCGTCCCAACGATATTGTCGGTACCATTGCTTTCCATGCCGATATCCCTGGCAGCACCATCGGAAAAATCCATATCCATGATAAACATACATTGGTGGATGTTCCCGAGAAATTCCTGGCCCAGGTGCTGGCGAAGAACGGAAACTACCGCATCCGCCAACAGCCGGTCAGCTTGAAGCCAGCCTGATCTCACAGAAAATAAAAAAGGGAGCCGCGAGCGTATTTTGCGGCTCCTTTTGATTCATGCGAAGCGGATTATTTTGCCATGCCGGCCGGAGGCAGCCTTTTACATCCAGC
>CAWHSJ010000020.1:0-17531 GCA_963831885.1 uncultured Chloroflexia bacterium
TAATACAAGCAGGCTTTCATCGGCGGAACGATCCCTGTATGCAATAAGGAGATACTTTCATGGAAAAAAGTACAAGGAATTTACTGGTCTTCTTTGCCGCAACATTCGTATGGACGTGGGCATTCTACGCTCCTATGGCATTGGGGCGACAAAACCCCTACGAAATGCCGTGGCTTCCGCTTTTCATTTGCGGAGGCATGGGGCCATCGGTCGTGGGGATTCTCATAGCGATGGCAACCAACAACAAAGAAGGCCGGAGGGATTTTTGGCATAGATGTTTTTCTTTCCGGCGGATCGGCGGCGTTTGGTGGGCGGTGATCTTTTTGATCTTTCCACTTCTCTTTGGAGTAGGCGCCACCCTGGAAACGGTCATGGGCGGATCCATTCCTGGAATGACGGAATTGAAGGCACTCCTTGCCAATCCCCTGACCATCCCGCTGACGATGTTCCTGAGCTTTATGTCCGGCCCATGGTCAGAGGAGTTCGGCTGGCGCGGCTATGCTTTGGACCGGATCATTAAGCCGTTGGGTGCATTTCCCGGATCCCTCGTACTGGGGCTGGTCTGGGGTGTATGGCACCTGCCGCTCTATTTCATGCCGACCACCTGGCATGCGCAGATGGGTTTCCAGGCGGCTGGCTTTTGGACATTTATGATCTTCTCTATGGGACTCTCGCTGGTCATAACTTGGGTTTATCAGCATACCAACCGCAGCATTTTGGCGGGTTTGCTGATGCATTTCACCTCGAATTTCACTGCCCAACTCATGGTCCCCACATCCGACCGGTTTGAAATTATTCGGGCGGTCCTGTTACTTGGCGTGGGCCTGGCCGTGTTCGCAGTTCTGAACCGCAAGGCCAGCCAACCCGCTCAAGAGCTGTCGGAGGCGTAAAACGGAGCTGTCCCTGGCCGATCGGTGGGTGGAGTGTACGTGTGGTTTGTCGATGGACCGGACGTGAATGCGGCGATTAATACTTTGAAACAGTCGGACTCGCCCGTTGGACGAAAGCACTGCCGCTTCCCCTGAAGAACCCCGGGACGGTGTAGCGGCTGGGGAGCGTCACATAGCGTTTGATGGGTGTATAAAGGGTGTTTTTACTATAGATATCCCATAAAAAGGCCACATCGCCGGTACGAAAGATTATGCGATCGCGCTGAATAAGTTCTCTTATCCTGTACATATTTGTACAGGACAATAAAATAAAGGCGGCCTGTCAAGGGAGAGAATTGCTGATGTGTTATCCAAGGAGCCCGGCAAAAGAAGAGAAAGACAGAATTGGTGTGGTTTAACGAGTAGCGGTAATATTTTTTCATCCTCCCTTATTGTTCGAAGAAAATCGCTTTCTATAGAACTACATGAAGATGTATATAGTGGTGCAACTGAATGCTTCGCCACATCTTTTGGCATTGGCTGGGCTATGTTTGTATCCACAACTTTTGGAATTCTAGAAGCTTGTTATTTTGTTTGGTGGCAAAATTGTTACGCAACAACATGAATACAAGTTGCCATCCCGGCAGGACTCATCGCCCTGAATTGTCTTAATTTTGCAAAGTGATATAATAATACTGTCTAGACTGACTAGTTGACAAAAGAGGCAACAATGAATAAAAATATCTGGCAGCTTCAGGATGCGAAAAGCAAGTTCAGCGAAGTGGTAGATCGAGCACTGACGCAGGGGACGCAGATTGTCACCCGGCGTGGAAAGAAGGCCGTCGCGGTCTTGCCCTATGAAGAATATGAGCGGCTGACCCAGAAGGGAGGTAGCCTGGCTCACTTCCTTTCAAATTCACCATTGGCCGGTTCGGGCGTGAAAATTGAGCGCAACAAAGAATTGCCTCGCCACACTGAGATCGAGCCATGAGCTATCTTCTGGACACCTGTGTCATTTCAGAGTTCACCCGCCGGAAGCCCGAGAAAAAGGTGGTGGAGTGGGTGGACAGTATTGATGAGGGAAAGCTCTTTCTCAGTGTCATTACCATTGGCGAGATCCAGCACGGGATTTCCCGCTTGCCTGAATCCCATCGAAGAATTGAGCTTCTTACCTGGTTGGAGAACGAATTGACCAAGCGATTTGAGAGCCGGATTCTCCCGTTGGATATGGCCACACTGTTCCTGTGGGGAAGTCTTACCGCGGAAATGGAGGGAAAAGGCCAGCTGCTTGGCGTAATGGATTCCCTCCTGGTGGCCACAGCGCTCCAGAACAATTTAGTCATAGTTACTCGTAACGTTTCTGATTTTCTCCCTTGTGGAGTCCAGGTGATCAATCCATGGGAATAAAAGAATTGAGAGGTGGCGAGCATTTTTCGAGTTATCGGCGGAATATCGGCGATCTATTGGCGATTTATCGGCGGAGTAAACTTTGCATAAGATTAGCAAAATCGCACAAAGCGAGAGGCAATTTGGTCACATGAGGACAATATGATTCTTCCTCCAAAGGATGCTGAACTCTTCTACAAACTCATGTTGGGAGTGCAATACTACATCAACCTAAAAACAGGGACCCTCAAAAACGTGAAGTCGGTGGATGAATTTGGCCGCTTGTCTGCCGAGAAAAGGGCCAAGGTGCGCGATCTGATGTGGAAACGCCCGGAGATGATGGATGATTATATCCAGGCAAATCCCGATTCGTTTTCAGATAATGAATTGAATATCCTGCCTAATTGGAGGAGCCACTTTCTCAAAGGAACGTTTTACATCTTCCGGCATTTGAAAAAGGGAACCATCTTTATTGGCGACAAGGATAAGGTGTATTCGGTGGTCGGTCTAATGACGCCGTTCGAGGAGCTCGTTCCCGCATACGCCTTGCCTCAAATGGTGGAAGCTGTTCTGCTGCCGTTCCAAGGAATGATAATCTACGATGGCTTGTTTTCTAGCTATCCTCTCGTAATCGGCAGAAATATCCAGGCTAATCTTAACCACGTCTACCAAGTTGCCAAGCAAAAAGAGCGGATCATCGTCAGCCTGGACCCGGAATCAAAGCCGGCGACTACACAAGCTCATCCGCCCTCCTTGAGTTGGATTCCAAAACTGGCCGACCTTACCTCTCAACTTGCAGCGATTAAAGGCGATACAGCAACACAGAACGCGGCGCTGTCTCTGGCTCGGGCCAGCATTGATCTCGCCATGGCTGCGGCGAATGGGATGGATATGGTGCAATACCGGAGGAAGGTCCGGAAGGCATCCACGCGTTTGGAGAATATATTGGAAATTGAGGAAGAAGAGTAAGCATTTTTAAGGGTACATTTTATAAGATTCGGCCAAGAAGCGCTGGACAATTTGGGGAGAACAGGCTAAAATAATTTTGTCTGTACCTTTCAAGGATATAAAAAAGATAACGCCGTGGAGCGTGGTCGCGCCCCACGGCGCAGGTACTGGTGTTCGTGGCACCAGCGGTTTGATTATACTTTAATTCCCCGCTGTCCGAACGCCAGCGGGGTTTTTGTTTAATCTGACCCTGCCTGTGGAGATGTGGAAACGTGCGGCCAAGGCAAGCAACGGACAAGGCCCTCAAGGGCACAAGGAGATCGCATGGACGCAGAACAAGCCTGGCAAGCCGCTCTCGGACAACAGGAAATGGAGATGACCAGCTCATGGTTTGACAAATGGGTGCGGGATACGCACGTGGTCTCGTATGACGACGGCCAGTTCCAGATTGGGGCACCCAACGCAACCGCACGCGAGTGGTTGGAGGACCGCCTGACCAGCACGGTGAGACATTTGCTGATGGGCATGATGAACCGGTCTGTGGAGGTTCAGTTCGTGGTGGGGGAGGCCCAGGAGGAAAAGAGGCAGGTGGAGGAGAAGGGAAAAACAGCCGCGGCAGGGTTACCTGAGTTGAGCCGGGATCTGCTGGTGGAAGCGCAGGTCGATCTGGCCTATGACGGGATCGTGAGGCCCGATCGCATCACGGCGGTCTCCCGCTACTTTCTCCGCCATCTGCGGCTGCTGGGGCCGGATCTGGGCTGGCTCTATCTGGGCTTTCGCCAGGCCGCCTTCAATGCCGGCGGCCGGGAGGGGAAAAAGGCCGGACGATTTTCCGGCAGGGAGCTCTCCAGGCTCAGCGGGATCACGGAGCGCACCTTCTGGAACTGGATCGGCAGGACGGAGACCTGGGAAAAGCTGAAGGGGCTGGTCGGCACTTCCGCCTCGCCGGGCTGGGATCTGGAAAGCGCCACGCCCAGGCGCCTGCCGCGCCGGTATGTGGTATCCATGACCCTGCCCTTGACGGCAGCCGACGCTCGTTCGCTGCGAGCCTGGCTGGAGGCCAATGTGGGCCCCTGCGGCGGGTTGGAGAAAGCGATCGACATGGCCGCAAACACTCCCCTCGATGAGCTGCTGCCTTCCGACAGACAGCCGGTCGATGGGGATGAACCGGAGACGGTCATGGCCATCCTGCGGGGCCTGTTCGCGGATACGATCCCGCCCGAGCGTTTGCAAGCCCTCGGGGCCCGGCTGCAAGCCCACCTGATGCCGGATAGCGATCGGATCGCCGTGACGCACTTCTTTGTCCATCACGTTTTGCCCCATCTGGGAGCCGGACCGGGCTGGCTTGTGACTTTATTGCGAATTCGGGGTTATAACGACCGAAAAAACAAACTCGTTCGGGACGTGGTACGGTTGGCGGAGGGGTATGCCGAGGCGGCCTCCTGGATCGGTGTGACGCCTGAGACGATCTGGCGCTGGTTGCATGCCCGGCATATTGAGAAACGCACCGGGGCTGGAAAAAGGATGCGGGTGGGCGGGCGCCAGGCCTCTGAAGCCGGAAAACTGATCCATCCGGTCCTGCGTGTCTACCTGCGAGAGACCGAGGCTCCCCGCAGCTCCCGACCTTTTGGTACCGGCACGAGGACGTTCCAGGTCCTCATGGACGAGATCCCGCTGGAGATACTGGCTGCTGATGCAGATGATCGCGTACTTTGCAGTATGGCTGGTACAGATAATGGTGCAGTTTGCAGTATCGGGATCGCGGAGTTTGCAGGAGATGATCGCGCACTTTGCAGTATCGGGTTCGCGGAGTTTGCAGAAGATATTTGTGCAGTTTGCAGAGTCTTTAAATCACTTAATCACTTAAAACCTTTAATAACTAATGACCAAGAATCCATCGCAGGGATAAAACCGAAGGAAAAAGAAATGGCAGTGAATCCACCTTCTATTCCTTCGGCGGGGAAGGGAGGCGAGTTTCGATACACTGGCGTCCTTATCCCCACCTACCCTGGCGAGGAAGCCGGCTGGGACCG
Organism: uncultured Chloroflexia bacterium; assembly: GCA_963831885.1. Lineage (GTDB taxonomy): Bacteria > Chloroflexota > Anaerolineae > Anaerolineales > Villigracilaceae > UBA877. The sequence goes on from CAWHSJ010000020.1 coordinate 5,237, forward strand.
GCTTCGAAAAGCCTCCTGCCAGGCTGTTTCAAAGTCCGATGGAGAGTGGGCGGCCAAGGCCGCCACTCAGTATGCGGTTGATGGGGGAGTGTGGCAAACGATCGAACCGGTCCTTTCTGACGGCCAGCACACGGTTCAAATGCGCGTGGCCGATCTAGCTGGTAATGTCACTCTCGTTTCCCGCACCATGAACGTGGATTCCGTAACGCCGGCTTCGGCTTTCCTTTCACCGCCGGAAGGATCTACTACAACGGTTCACGGCATATTCACCATGAACGGCTCGACTATCGATACAACTTCCGGCGCCACGAGAGCGGAGATCTCGCTGGATAACGGATCTCGATGGGCACCGCTAGTGCTTGGGACAGGAGGAAGCTGGTCCTGCACCTGGGACACCACGCGTGCGAGCGCTGGGCCGCATATGGGCCTTTTCACGCCGCAGCTCAATGGAGTTTTTGCAAAATTTCTGGAATAAGGGCCGGGGTCCTGAAGACTTTGGCATAATCCTGTTTGCTGTTGCCTCATCTTCCGCCCGAATAACTCCGGACGGAAGCTCTTTTCGGCCGGCCTACCCCCAGGCGCAACCGCCTCCCCGTTGGACTTCACTCCCTCGAGTTCATCCCGCATTTTCGGATATACTTAAAGAGTACCCATTCTAACAAATCAGGAGATACAGGAATGACTCGACCAGAGGGTATCTCTAGACGCAGCTTCTTGAAAATGGTCGGCGCAGTCGCTGGAGGGGCGGTCTTGCAAGGTTGCCTGCCCCATCTCCACACCGCTACTGCGCCCGTCTCTCCTTCCACCACCCCGCCGGTGGCCGCGGCGACGCCTTCCCGCGTGGCCATTGCCCAAGCCAACTCTTATGATCCCAAGCTGGTATTGCAGCAGGCCCAGGCCCTGTTCGACAGCCTGGGCGGGTTGCAGGATGTGGTCCGGCCGGGCGATAAGGTCGCCCTCAAGGTGAATCTGACCGGGGGCGTCAAGGGTACTGTTCCTCCTTCCGGAAGGACAGCTCCGGAAAGCTACGTCACTCATCCGGTCGTGGTGCAAGCCCTGGCGGAGTTGCTGCGCGACTCGGGCGCCAGGAAGATCTATATCGTCGAGTCCGTCTGGGAATGGGATTCATTTGTCGCCTGGGATTATGTCCCCCTAGCGGAATACCTTGGTGCCGACCTCCTCGACTTGAACAACCCCGCTCCTTATTCCGATTATGCCTCCCTCCCGGTGGGCAAGGATTGGTTTATCTATGAAAGCTTTAAGTTAAATCATGTCCTCGAGGAAGTGGATGTGTTGGTTTCCGTGGCCAAAATGAAATGCCATTACCTCCTCGGGATCACCCAATCCATGAAGAACCTGGTCGGCCTGGCCCCGTATAAATTCTATGAGCGTAAGACCGGCGATGGCTACCGCACGGGCTTCCACGGGGCTGATGACGAGATACATAAACGGCTGCCCCGGGTAGTGCTCGACTTGAACCGGGCCCGGCCGGTCAATTTGTCTTTGATCGACGGGATCAAAACGGTCGATGGCAGTGAGGGCCCCTGGAATGGAGATCTCCGCGCCGTCAGCCCGGGCCTGTTGATCGGCGGCAAGAATCCGGTCTCCACCGATGCTGTCGCCGTGGCTGCCATGGGCTTTGATCCCGCCGTAGATTATCCCGATCCGCCCTTCCTGCGGGCCGATAACCACCTCAATCTCGCCTGCCAGCTCGGATTGGGTTCCAACCGCCTAGACGAGATCGAGATCCTGGGCGCAAAGTTGGACGATGTCAGGCTGAAGTTCCGGCCGGCTTGGTAAGCTGTCGCGCCCTTGGAGGCGGTTCCAGGCTGGCATTGGAAAGAACAAAATTATTTCAAAGGAGCTGACCATGGATCGAAGCCGGAAATCGAGATCATTTTCTCGGCGGGACTTCTTGAAAGTAGCTCTCGCCGCGGGCGGAGGTCTGGCCGTGGCGAGCTGCACCAAGAGTCCCCTTACTTCCACGACCGGCCAGGCCCAATCCACCCTGGTACCCACCCCGACATCTGATTCCCCCGTCTACCTCGACCTGACCCGCCCCATCGAAGAGCGGGTGGAGGATCTGGTCAGCCGGATGACGCTTGAAGAAAAGGTCTCGCAGATGAACAGTGAGGCCCCCGCCATCAAGCGCCTGGGCATCCCCAAATATAACTGGTGGAACGAGGCTTTGCATGGGGTGGCGCGGGCCGGACTCGCCACCGTCTTCCCCCAGGTCATTGGCTTGGCTGCCACCTGGAATACCGACCTGATCCATCAGATGGCCGGGGTCATTTCGGACGAGGGCCGTGCCAAGTACCACGAATCCGCCCGCCAAGGCGTGCGCGACCTGTATACCGGCCTGACCTTTTTCTGTCCCAACATCAACATATTTCGCGATCCTCGCTGGGGCCGCGGCCAGGAAACCTACGGCGAAGATCCCTATCTGACTTCCCGGCTGGCGGTCAGTCTCATCCAAGGCTTGCAGGGCGATGATCCGCAGTATCTGAAAACCGTCGCCACCCCCAAGCATTTCGCCGTCCACAGCGGGCCAGAGAAATCCCGTCACTACTTCAACGCCGTAGTTTCCCAGCGGGACCTGCGCATGACCTACCTGCCTGCCTTCCAGGCCTGCATCACCGAAGCGAAAGCATATTCCATCATGGGCGCCTACAATCAGGTGAATGGCGAGGCCAGTTGCGCCAGCCCCACTTTGCTGCAAAAGATCCTGCGGGGCGAATGGGGCTTTGACGGCTACGTGGTCTCTGATTGCGGCGCCATCGACGATATCTATGCCAACCACATGTTGGCAAAGTCGGAGGCCGAAGCCGCGGCCATGGCTGTCAAGGCCGGTTGCGACCTGGAGTGCGGCTGTACGTACGGCATTCCCTGCGATTACGGGAACCTGCGGAAAGCGGTTGATAAGGGCCTGTTATCCGCAGAGGATATCGACCGTTCGGTCAAGCGCCTGTTCATGGCCCGCTTCCGCCTGGGGATGTTCGACCCCGACGATCAAGTCGCCTACGCTCAGATCCCCTTTAGCGTGGTCGACTCAGTCGACCACAAAAAGCTGGCGCTGGAGGTGGCGCGCCAGTCGCTGGTGCTGCTGAAGAACGAAAACAACCTGTTGCCGCTGGATAAGGACAAGATCACCTCGATCGCCGTCATCGGACCCAACGCCGATAACACCCTGGTGCTGACCGGCAATTACATGGGCGAGCCCAGCTCGCCTGTCTCCGTGCTGGCCGGGATCAAGGCGCTGGTCGCACCAGGCACCCGGGCCATTTACGCCCGCGGCTGCGAGATCGTAGGCAGCTCCCAAGATGGATTCAAAGAAGCCGTACAGGCGGCCAAGTCCTCCCAGGTGGCGGTGGTCGTGCTTGGGCTTTCGCAGCAGCTGGAGGGGGAGGCCGGCCAGCAGGAAGGCAATCCGCCGGGGATTACCAGCTCCGGCGACCGCCTGATCCTGGACCTGACCCCGGTCCAGGAAGAGCTGCTGAAAGCCATCTACAACACCGGCAAACCGGTCATCCTGGTATTGCTCAACGGCAGCGCCCTTTCCATCAACTGGGCCGATAGCCATATCCCCGCCATCCTGGAAGCCTGGTACCCCGGCCAGGCTGGCGGCACGGCCGTGGCCGAAGCCCTCTTCGGCTTGACCAATCCCGGCGGGCGGCTGCCGGTCACCTTCTACCAATCCAGTTCCGACTTGCCGCCCTTCGACGACTACAGCATGGAAAACCGCACCTATCGCTATTTCTCCGGCCGGCCGCTGTACTCGTTCGGTTATGGGCTGAGCTACACCACCTTCACCTACCGTAATTTGCAAGTGAAACCTGTCGATGTTAAGTCCGGCGACCCCGTCTCCGTCCAGGTGGAAGTCGAGAACACCGGCCGGGTGGAGGGGGACGAAGTCGTGCAGCTCTATCTGAAGGATGTGCAAGCCTCGCTGCCGGTGCCTCGGCTCCAGTTGCAGGGCTTCAGCCGCATTCATCTCCAGCCGGGTGAAAAACGGACCCTCCAGTTCAGCCTCACCGGGGACCAAATGTCCTTTGCCGATGAAAGTGGAAATTGGGTGCTGGAGCCGGGAGAGTTCCAGCTCTGGGTCGGCGGTCGGCAGCCTGATCCGGAGAGCGTCTCCCAACCCCCCAATGTGCTGGCGGGACAATTTACCGTTCAGGCTTAGCTGCCTGGCAGGGGGGCCTTGCCCGGCAGGATGGTAATGGAAAAGAATATTATGGTCATCTGTCCTTGGTGTGGTACCAACTATCTTACATTCCAATCGAACTGCAAGAACTGCGGCGGCCCGATTCCGGCGCCCCGGGAAGAAGCGCCTTCTTCATCGGCGCCAACCGATCAATTCACCCCTCCGCCCCCTGCCCCCCGCCCGTTTTCCGATCGATACGTTTGGCGGCTTTTGTTCTCCGATGGTTGGGCCATTGCAGCTCTCGTTTTTGGCCTGCTGGGAGTTATCTTCACGCTGGTGGGCGCAGGCCTTACTCTTGGCATCATTACAGCTTTCGTAGGCCTACCCTTCCTGGCGCTTGGGATTGTTTTCCTGGGACTCGGCATCGGTGCGCTGATCTGGCGTTATGGCCGGGCCCAGAAGGTGGTTAATGTACTTCGAGTGGGAGAGGCTGCCCGCGGGCAGATCGTGGAGGTGCAGGAGAACTATTCCGTTGAAGTGAATGGTCGCCATCCCTGGGCCATTCGCTACCAGTTTCAGGTGAATGGACAGGCTTACGAAGGCAATGTCACCACCCTGAACCCGGTCGGGCCGGACATTCAGGCTGGCAGGACTGCCTGTGTGTTGTATTTGCCCGCCGATCCGCAGTGGAATTCGATTTACCCTCATCCATGAAAAACAATAACCCCCTCTTGCCCCGCAGCCGCCCCGAGCAGCAGGGCCTGCCTTCACAAGCCCTTCTTTCCTTCCTGGATTCGCTCGAAGGCACCGATTTCCAGGTTCATTCCTTTATGCTCCTGCGCCATGGACATGCCATCGCCGAGGCCTGGTGGCGCCCCTATGACCGGGCTTGCCGGCGCTACCTGTACTCCCTCAGCAAGAGCTTCACCTCCACCGCCGTCGGCTTTGCCGTGGGGGAAGGCTTGCTGGATGTGGAACAGAAGGTCGTCTCTTTCTTTGAGCCTGACCTTCCCTCGCAGATCGGCGCCAATCTCGCCGCCATGCGCGTGCAGGACCTCCTGACCATGTCCACCGGCCACGCCTTCGATACCACCACGATGATTATCCCCGTGGGGTTGGTGAATTGGGCTCAGGCCATCCTCTCCGCCTCGGTCGATTTTCCTCCCGGCACGCATTTCCTGTATAACTCCGGCGCCACCTACCTGCTTTCCTGCATCGTCCAACAGGTGACCGGTCTACCCCTCCTCGAATATCTCATCCCGCGCCTGTTTGAGCCCCTCGGCATCCGCGGCATGACCTGGGAGACCTGCCCGCGTGGCTTCAATACGGGCGGCTGGGGCCTCCGCCTGGCCACCGAAGACCTGGCCAAATTCGGCCAGCTTTATTTCCAGAAGGGTGTTTGGAATGGCCGCCAGCTTTTATCGCCCGCCTGGATCGAAACGGCCACCTCCGCTCGGGTCCGCACTGCGACGGGCGATCCGGAGAAAGAGCCTTCTGATTGGGCTCAAGGGTACGGCTACCAGTTCTGGCGCTGCCGGCATAACGCTTACCGCGCCGATGGCGCCTACGGCCAGTATTGCATTGTCATGCCGGACCAGGATGCCGTCCTGGCGCTCACCAGCGAGACCCCCGACATGCAGAAGGTGTTGGACCGTGTCTGGCAGCACCTGCTCCCGGCCATGGGCTCTTCCCCTCTGCCGCCCGACTTGGATGCAGAGAGAACCTTGCAGTCCAGGCTTGCCTCCCTGGAGATTCCTCTTCCACCCGCCTGTCCTCCCCCTCCAGGGGTGGAAAGGCTTTCCGGCAAAAAGTTCGTCTTTCAGGAAAATCCTCTCGGACTTCAGGCGCTATCCGTATTTTTCAGCCAGGATGAAACTATCTTAAATTTGTGGGATGCTTCTGAAAATTATCAACTTGTCTTTGGTGATCATTCTTGGAAGCGCAGCGAAACCTGGCTGCCCCTCATGAAACCGACTTTAATGGCGCATCTGCTCAGCCAAAAGGATCGCTCCCCTCTTAAAGTAGCGGCAGCCGGCCAATGGAAGGACGCGGAGACGTTTATATTGGTCATGCAATATCTTGAGACGCCCCACTCGACTACTTTCACGTTCAAGTTCCAGGGCGATGAGCTTCATCTGGATGTACACTACAGCATGATCAATCCCTCCGACCCGCTCATGCCCCGTGCGGATTTATCTTTTATTTGTCTTCTTCGATCCGTCGCGTTAAATGCTCCTCAATAGGCGAATGGATGCTTGGGGCTGGCGCCAGCGCCCTGGCTGTACATCCACTTGCTGCTAATTGTCAGGTGAGTCCGGCGGATCATCCGTGATTCTGGTGGCGTTCTATGCCCTTCTTCTGATGGATCCCGGTCCAAGGCGCTGTATGGTGAGGGAGACAGGATGAATAAGCTGCGCAAGTGGTTCATTATCGCATTGCTTCTTATGGTGGGCTGCAATCTCAAAGCAAATCCACCCTCTTCAGCAGGTGTGCCCGTTGAGCCAACCGTTTCGTCGACATTGACGCCGCATAAAGCCTCTGTCGAGCCGACTGTTCCAACCTCAAAGCCCACTGCTGTCCCCACGGTTACGTCGCCGGCTACCGCTATCCCCTTGGTCTGGGATTTACAGATTCGCCTCACGACCAGCTCTGATTGGACGACGGTCAGGTTGCTTAGAGGGGCGATCGTGAATGGGTATCGGATTGTTTCCGCCAGCCAGAGTGCAGTTGTGGCCAGTTTCGATCAGGATACTCTTCAATTAACTCAGCCCATGGAGCAGGCGGACTCCCACAAATCGGTGGAAATGTTCATCGATTTGTCCCTTTACAATGAGGTCGGCAGCGAAGACCTCCTCCTTGAAATCGATCGTGGCCATCTCGGAGGCACGACCGTTGAGATCTACAATTACGCCTGCGGGCAGCCCGGCCAGGTGGCCACCCTCACCTGGGATGGCATTCAACCCTCCGGCGCGAACACCAGGAAGTTCACGGTCCCCTCTGCCCAGCTCACCCTTGCTCCCAAGAACGAATACATCGTTATCGCCCAGCTCAACTTCTGGTACTATGGCCCGGGTTTATCCGGCGGATTTGAAAATGATTTTGGCAAGCGCAACACCGCCCTTGACCCACTCCTGGGGGAGACCTATGCGGCCGCCGACCCTACCGTTGTCTCTCAGCAGATCAAGTGGGCCGTGGAATACGGGGTGGATGCCTTCTCGATCGAGTGGACCACGCCGCGCGGGGAGGGCTGCTGTGGTTCGATGGAAGACACGCTAGACGATGTCTTCCTGAAATCACCAGACATCGGCAAGGTTCGCTGGGCCATTTTTTACGATTTTCCGCTGAGGCTTATGCAAACCTCCGGCCTGGAAAAGTATGCGGACGGTTTTGACTTTAATCAACCTGCTGTGTATTCCACCCTGGTGGAAGATTTCAGGCGCTTTGCGAAAAAGTACTTTGGCAACCCGCAGTATTTGACCATCGATGGCCGTCCCGTGATCTATATTTGGGCGACCAATGCTTTTCAAGGCAACCTGGAGGGCGCCCTGCGGGACGCCCGCAAGGCTGCGGCTGATGAAGGCTACGATGTCTTCATCGCCGGGGATGAAATCGTAGGCAATGCCTTCGACCCGCACCACGCCCGGCTTTTCGACGCGGTTACGACCTTCACCTTCCTGATCCCGGGTCTCCCGGTTCATTCCTGGAAAGATATCGGCGATGCCATCCCGGCTGTGGACCTGACCTTTACCCAGTGGCAGCAACACCTGCAGGGTTTGAAGGTGATGGACCGCCAGGATGTTGTAAACTTCCAACCGGCCTGGGCCCCGCAGTACGATGAGCGTCGTAGCAGGATGAATACCTCTAATCCTTTATACGTACCTGCCACCAGTAAGGACCAGGTGATCGCCATGGCTGAAATGGCTCGCAAGCATGCCGAGCCCGTGGGCAGCCAGGGGCAGAAATTCATATGGGTCAACACCTGGAATTGCTGGGCTGAAACCACCACGATCGAACCCACCGCCAATATGGGCCCCAAATATCCGGCTGGCAATTACTACTACGACATGCTCGAGGTCGTCCGGGATGTTTTTGGCGCTGAAACGTATGCCTGCGCAAACCCGTGAAAGCCATGAGCTTGATTTAGTCCTGCTGTCATCCGGTTTTGCTCGACCGACTTCTTCCTCGGCTCCCGCACCCCAAACCGCATCAGCGCCTACCCGATTTCACATATGATCCTCGCCAGAATGGACATGGGCCGTTCTCCGGCCCATGTCCATTCCAAATCGATGCGGTTATAGCCCCATCTGTTCCAGTTTCTTCTTGTTGGCCATCACCTTTTCCGGTGTCAGGTCATATAGCAGCCAGAAAATGATGGTTGTCACCAGCCCCACGGCAGCCGGCACGATGGCGGGTCTGGAACGCGGCTCGCACGATGCCCTGCTGCGTCAATTTCTTGTCGATCACCCCGATGTAATCTTGTCCAACTCTCATATGTTCCCGGAATGGTTCGATAGCAGAGTTTGGATATAATGTAAATCCTTGTCAGATACCCTCTCACCTTTCTATTATCCCTATATAAAGCACTCCCTTGGGGATTCGAATCGCTGTTATCCTTCCGATAGCCTAGTTACAGAACGAGATGGCTTATGAAAAGCTTGATTTTCAGAAGCTATTTTGAGATTAGCTTCTCTAAGGTTTTTGAATTGTAATCTCGGCTGAAATCTTGCGTGGAAGGATTCAGCTCTCGATTTTCAACGTACCAAGAAAATCGACCGGCTGCATAACAGGAAGTAAAGCAGGCTGATAATCCTTTATATTGCGAGTAATCAAGAAATTCACCTTAGATTGGACCGCAGAAATCATCTGGACGGCATCTTCAAAGTCGCGATAATCGAGGTTGAGTGCCTGTTCAATCGTGTTCTGATCAACCGTGGCGATATCGATGAACTGCAATAGATTGGTGAGAGTCGCCTTTGCTTCCGCTGCACTTTTATCTTTTTGGATTAGATAGAACAAAGTCGTAATGCTATGGGCAGCCACGGAAGCATGGACCTGCCCTGTTTCAGCAATGGCCAGGATGCCTGCGGAGGCTTCAAAATATGGCTCTCGTTTTTGAAGAACATCGAGAATAACGTTGAGGTCAATTAAAACAGAGAGTTTACTTGCCATATTTTTCTTCAAGATGCTTCTTATAATCTCGGATGGTCACATCTGGCGATAATACGCCACTCAACCTGCGGACGATAGGCGCCTTCTCCAAAGATTGTTCAGCCGGGATACGTTGAAGGTAGGCTTCAATCAGATTGGTAAGAGTTGTGTTGTTTTGCGCGGCGTAGCGTTTAGCGTTTTCCAATAGATCACGCGGCACACGAACTGTCAATTTTGTTTCTTGCATAGATGATCTCCTGCCGTACATATTAACATCGATATGTACGGCTGTCAAGAGCTCTAGATTTTCGAGGGTCTTTTCCTCTTGATTCGTATGCGACATTGTCGAGTGAGAATAACTTTTATAAATTCTGATTTACAGAGGCGATTTTTATATATCTCCTAGTTAGTGTCTCATGTAATGGTGCTTTTACACCATTGACTGAGACACTAACCATAACCACATTCGACAATTGCCCGAAGTATGTTTGCCGTCTCCGACATCTTTATTATCGACAAACTCGCCAATGTATGAGTTTATATATGAATAAGCATGTACTGAACGACCTGTTATATAAAATTGGAAAACCGCAAAAACTATCACTGGCCGGCTGTTGTATAATCATTGCATGCAATCCATTCCGGAGACCTCAAAGCCTTTCTTCCAGGAATTCAACATCGAAGAAATCGATCCTGACCGCAATAGCGAGTTGGTCATTGAACGCTTGCTCAGCTTCGGGAATCGGGAAGAAGTGCGTTGGCTCATCAACTATTACGGACAAGCCCGTGTCCAGGGTTGGCTTTCCGAATCTGGAGTGCGGCGGCTTCCCCGGCGTCGTTATCGGCTTTGGTGTGTTGTGTTGAGCGTAGCTGAGACCGTGCGTGAACTCATACCCATATGGCCTTACTAAAATCTCCCTATTGGGTAACAGTTTCATCAAATATGCATGAGCTTCTGGCATGGATAGGTAAGCAGCCATTCGCAGCACGGTTTTATTTAGCCGGTGGGACGGCATTGGCTTTGCAATTGGGCCATCGTCGGTCGATGGACCTGGATTTCTTTTCAGAAACTGATGAAGTTCATGCCCACACACGGCAAGAACTGATCCACGCGTTTTCTGCCAGAAATGCGCAAGTAATTGAAAACGTGGATGGCGACCTGCTTCTGTTAGTGAATGGTGTACATACCGGCTTCTTTAGTTACGTTTATCCACTACTGGAACCGGTCTGGGTTGTCGAGAACATCGGTCTCGCTTCTTTACTGGATATCGGCTTGATGAAACTTGATGCCATCATCGGGCGTGGGAGCCGCAAAGATTTCTACGATTTGTATATGATTTCCCAAGTGATTTCGCTGAACGAATTATTGAGAGCTGGCGAACGTAAATACCCGCAGGCACGTGATTTCCAACTCATGGCTCTCGAAGGATTATTACAGTTCGACAACGCCGACCGCGATCTCCAACCGAAGATGCTGTTAGATTTGTCCTGGGATACAGTTAAGCTCTTTTTTCTGGAAAAGGGGAAAGAACTTGGAAAAAGTTGGTTCACAAAGTAAACCACTTACAATTACATCACCGCTTCCTATACTCCATTCGTGATGCAATGCCGACTGTAGCCAGATCGCTTACTGAAAAGAAGGAGAGACTGCCTGAAGTAAGGACCTCGCTTCCGAAAATCCAAATTTCAGAAAGCTATTTTGGATTATTATTTTTTCCTGAACAATTCCCCACTGAATTACGTGTTCCTCAAGAAAGATACTTTACAAGAAATTCACGGGGTTTCAGAACCTGTATGTTTTGATAGCCCGATGCTTTCAGTAAGTGGCGATCTCCACTGATAACAATTTCGCTTTCACTCGCTAGTGCGCAAGCTAAGAATTTGTCGTCGTCTGGGTCATCACAAACACTCTCAGGAAGAGGCGGTGCAGAAACGAGAAGAGTATTCTGGATTACAAATTCAACCAGAGGTTCGAACCTCACCCCTGGATGATCATCTCCAAGGATTCCTCCAACGCGTCTGTACTCTTCCAAGATTTCTCGTGAGACAACCAGTTCAATTCTACCTTCCTTCCATGCCAAGAGAATCTGGAATGGAGGCCCGCTAAAAAAGACGCCTGATACAAATACATTTGTATCTAGGACAATTCTCATTTCTGGTCTCGCGCCTTCGATATGGCTCGAGTGATATCCGAACGCTGCAAGCCGGCAAGTTTCGCCTGCTGGCGCGCTTGTTGAATGAGATCATCAAATTTATCCATGTTGGGTGCGGTAATTGCTTTGAGAATCACTACATCTCTGTCCCCTACAACCACAAACTGAGCCCCCGCTTTGAGATTCAAACGCTTACGGATAGTTTCAGGAATGACGATTTGTCCCTTCGAGGACATACGAGTAGTATCAAAAGTACTCATCTATTTTCTCCTTTCGTTCTTACTAGTAAGATTATATCACATACATCTTCCCGAAAATCTCAGGAGCTATTTAGGCAATTCACGCAACTTTTTCCACATCTTCAAAATCTGTTTTCTTCCTGGTGACCGATTGAAAACCCGCCGCAAGCCACGCCATTGCAATGGCTGTGGACAAGGCGGGTTTCTCGTCTGGCTTCAGCCAGGGGATTGCCAAACCAGAACGCATGTGCTAATATTGAGGGCGGAACACCTGGACGCCTTGAAAGCGCAGAGGCTTGCATGATCGTCAAGACCTACAAGTACCGCCTCTATCCCTCTCCCGCACAGCTCCGCCTCCTGGAGGAAAGCCTCGAAACCTGCCGCAGGTGGTACAACACCTGCCTGGCAGAACGGAAGTCCGCCTGGGAAAATGAGCACAGAAGCCTCCGCCATTACGAACAACTGGCCAGAGTCAAGGAGTATCGCCGGCAAAACGAATACGCGGCTCGGCTCCACAGCCACATCCTGCAAGTCGTCGTCACGGATCTGGACCACGCCTTCCAGGCCTTCTTCCAGCGGGTGAAATCCGGGGAGAAGCCGGGTTATCCGCG
>CAWHSJ010000021.1:0-142852 GCA_963831885.1 uncultured Chloroflexia bacterium
AATGAAAGTCAATTGAAGTTGTACTTCTCAATAATAGCCCACGCCCTGGATGAACTTCTACGAGACATCTACAACCTTAGACGGTTTTACCTCAGAAGAAGTTCCCTCTCATCCGCAGGGAAAACCCCTGCGCGCCTGGGGTGCTGAGTGAGAACGATGTTCATACAATTGCGCCAGACATCTTGTATCTTCGGCTTAAATACTGTACAATTTTGTTAGGTAGTTTGCCTCGATTCCAACAAGTCAGGCAGGGAGTTACATTATGGACATTATCAAGGTATCTGCAACCTCCCGCACCTCGGCAGTGGCCGGAGCGATCGCGGGCGTGGTCCGTGAACACAAGCGGGCCGAAGTCCAGGCTATCGGGGCAGGAGCAGTCAATCAGGCAGTCAAAGCGCTGGTACTGGCTACCGGCTACTTAAAAGGGGATGGTATCGATGTGGTAGCTATTCCAGAGTTCGTGGATGTGGAGATCGAGGATAAAATCCGCACAGCGGTAAAATTGGTGGTCGAGCCGCGCTAGGTTTCCTCCCGGTAGTTAATAATTCTTTGAACCCAAGTCAAAAAACGTCACGGGGTTTATTGCCGCGGTTCTATTGCTGCGCCTTTTTGAAATTAGCCGAATATCGGCAAAAGAAAGAACAGCGCTTCTCAACCTGGGCGCCGGGTTTCCCGACCACCTGGCCCCGGTCATGAAAATGAGCCCACTTTGCCAGATTCGGCGCGATAATGAGAAAAACGACTGGATCTCCGTTTTATTGCTACCACTTCAGTCGGTCAAGCCAATCACAAAACATTGATCTCTCAATTTGATAATGACAGATCGTTGCTGAGTGCCTGGACAAAAGAAGGTACAAAATGAAGCGAGTAACCTGGCTTATATTGATGACCCTCTTCATACTTCTATCTGCTTGCACCCTCTCAACAAAACAATCCACGCCGACACCTAAAAACACATCCATCCCCAAGAACACCCTTGCTGCAGGTGAATATCCCGAGTGGATAAAAAGCCTCAGTAGCAACGTATGAGCAGGATCCTGTTGGAAATCCACCCCAGTCCATCTGGCAGTACCTGTACAAGGGTCAAACAGTCTATTATGTTCCGCCTCAATGCTGTGACCAATTCAGCACGCTGTATGACGCCAACGGGGAAGCGATCTGTGCCCCGGACGGTGGAATAACCGGCCAGGGGGATGGAAAGTGTTCTGATTTCTTCCAGGAACGAAAGAATGAAAAGCTCATCTGGAAAGATCCACGCACGCGTTAAAGTGCAATTCACAATATAGCGGGCCAACTATTCGCGTTACAGATACTCCCGTAGAAGTGATTGTATATTGAACAATAAAAGCCTATACTGAAATTGTCAATTTCCGGCGTGCCGGAAGAAAGGAGATCCATGTTTCATAAGATCTATTGTATTCTTCCACCCTATCTCTTGCGCGAGATCTCCCTGCGCGGCAGTCCCGCCCAGCGTGATATGGCCTTGCGCGCCATAACCGCCGCGGACCAGGTCCGTGCCCAGCGAAGTACGATGAAAGAAATTGCCGCGCTCGCGACATCCGTCTCCGCCGCTGGCAGGCAGCGCAATGTCTATGATGCCAAGCAAGGGTCCACCCTCCCGGGTACCCTGGTGCGCAAGGAAGGCGATCCGGCCGTCAGCGATCCGGCCGTCAACGAAGCCTATGACGGTGCCGGAACCACCTATGACCTGTACTACGATACCTATGGCAGGAATTCGCTTGATAACAACGGCCTCAGGCTGGATTCGACGGTTCATTACCAGAAAGGGTATGATAACGCCTTCTGGGATGGCCAGCAGATGGTCTACGGCGATGGAGACGAAGACCTGCCTGTCTCCGAGCGGTTGTTCAACCGTTTCACCATTGCCATAGACGTGATCGGTCACGAGCTCACCCACGGCGTCACCCAATTTACCGCCAACCTCGCCTATTCGCAGCAATCCGGCTCGTTGAATGAATCCATCTCCGATGTGTTCGGCTCTCTGGTCAAGCAATACCAGCTTAAACAGACCGCCGCCCAGGCAGATTGGCTCATCGGTGCAGGGTTGTTCACATCCAATGTGAATGGCGTTGCAATTCGCTCGATGAAAGCCCCCGGCACAGCCTACGATGATCCCGTCCTCGGCAAGGACCCGCAGCCTGCCAGTATGAAAGATTATGTCACCACCGTGGAAGACAACGGCGGCGTCCATATCAACTCCGGCATTCCCAACCACGCCTTTTATGTCACGTCCATTGAGATCGGTGGGTACGCCTGGGAAAAAGCCGGCCAGATCTGGTACAAGACCCTCACAGAAAAATTGACAGCCCAATCCAATTTCCAGAATGCAGCCGACCTGACCTACGCGGCCGCCGGTGAACTCTTTGGCGCAAACAGCCTGGAGCAAAATGCCGTCAAGACCGGCTGGGCGGAAGTCGGCCTCACCATTGGCGGCCAGGCACCCCAGCCCCAGGGCTGCCTGACGTCCATGCTGCGCAAACTGGGCCTGCTGGGGCCGTCACAGGGATGACTGACCATGCGGATCAGCTATGAACGATCCGGTGGGCTGATGGGCCGTAAGGTCAATTTCAGCCTCGATCTGGACGAACTCCCTCGCGATCAAGCTGAAATCCTGCAGCAGTTGCTCAAAAAAGCAGATTTCTTCAATCTACCGGAAAACCTCATTTCCAGGCCATGTGCCTGACGAATTTACCTACTCAATCACTGTCGAGACAGAAAAACTTCGTCACATCGTCCGTTTCAGTGATACCAGCATGACCGATTCCCTGCGCCCCCTCCTGGACGACCTGTCCGTGCGGGCTCGCTCCGACAGGTCGAAAGCATAAGCCCGGAAGATGCGCTGGCACATATTGGCCGGGTGCGCAACGGCCAGGATCACCAATACAAAAACATCCCGGATCCCGTAGGGGCGCACAGCGTGCGCCCTGACGGCCTGCGCCCTGACCGCTCTGGGACTCGATCAGGAACCTTCCCCTTGCCAACCTCCGCCTTCAGCGGCGATAATTGGCGCGTTTTCTGAGATGGTGCGATAATGCAGGAGAATTTCTATATCCCCCAACCGCTGGAGTAGAAATTCGTGCTTGAGAAAACCTGCCTCACCAGGAATTTCAATCAATACTACCTGATGTCAGGTTTACTTTTGCTGATATACCTGGAGAAAACTTATCCACATGCGCGGCAAAACTCTTAATGCGGGTTTCATCGTTGTGGTGGCGCTCTTGCTGGGGAGCCTGCTGGGCGCCTCGCTGGGGCAGCCGGTTCATGCCGCCCAGGTGTTGTCTTCTCCCACCACTACTCCCACTGATACGGATACACCCACTCTCACCCCCACAAACTCACCCACCAGTACCCCCAACGCCACTTTCACACCCTTTGCGCCTGCCCACCTGGTGATCAGCGAGTTGCGCTCGCGCGGCCCCAACGGCGCGGACGACGAGTTCATCGAGCTATATAATCCCACCGGCGCGGAGGTGGGCCTCGCCGGGTGGAGTCTCAGCCGTTCGTCCGGCTGCGGCACGGGCATTGTCGAGTTGCTCACATTCCCCGACTTTGTCAGCCTCCTGGCAGGACAATCCTACCTGGCAGTTTCCTCGACTAACTCCAGCCTGGCCGGCGCAGACCAGGATTTTACTCCGGGCCTGGATGATGATGGCGGCGTGGCGCTGCTCGATCCGGCCGGCCAGGTGGTGGATCAGGTTGGGATGTGCATTTCCACCCGCTATCGAGAAGGTCTGAACCTGGCGCCGCTCTTGGGAAACGCCGATCAGAGTTACGAGCGCTTGCCTGGCGGCGCAACCGCCTGCTTTGATACCAATAACAATGCCAGTGATTTTGTCCTGATCTCTCCACCTAACCCGCAGAACTCGGGCAGTCCGATCACGTTGTGTGGTGGGGTGGCCATATCCACGCTCACGTACACTCCGACTTTCACGCGTTCGGTATCGCCCACGCGCACGCAGACGATCACCCGCACGCCCACGCGGACGCCCAGACAAACAGCCATCCCCAACCTGGTCGTGATCAACGAGTTTCTGCCTCACCCGCTGACCGACTGGAACGAGGATGGCGTGGTCAATGAAGGGGACGAATATATCGAAATCAAGAATTTGTCACCCTACAACGTCAATATAACCAACTGGGAACTGGTCGATGGCACCAACTCGCCCCCCTACACGTTACCCGCTTTAAGTCTGGTGCCGGGCCAGATCCTGGTCTTCTTCCATTTCGAGACCGGTCTCTCGCTCCCCGACAGCGGCGGGACGGTTCGCCTGGTGAAAGCGGATGGGCACACGGCCGACAATTTTCATTATCCACCGGTGGTAGCCGCAGACCGGACCTGGTGCCGGCTGCTGGACAGGAACAATGGCAACCTGGCTTTTAACTGCCGGCCCAGCCCGGGACAGCCCAATCTCCCCTACAATCCGGTTTTCTCAACGCCGGTATCCACGCCGGTCACGGGCGGAGAGGCCAATTGCGGCTTTCCAGATACGGTCCCGCTGGCGGTGGTGGTGGCCGAGTGTGGCGGTTTTGGGGCAGGGATATCGAATGCTGAGCTGCAAAACCGGTTCTGGCTGCCAGTCCGCGGGAAGTGGGAATTGTTTGTGGAATAAGCACTAAGAACCACTAACAAAACTCCCTTTGCGAATGGCCCTGAGCGGAGGTGCGCTCTTTGCACCGCAGACGAAGGGTAGAAGATGATGTACTGTGCCAGGTTTTGTTAGGTGCTTTACGTATCTATCCAAAAAAATAAAATATCTTTTGATTTGTCATTGCCTGTGCCAGTACCGCAGGTACAGGTGCGAGGCGTCTTTTGCCGACCTGTACCGCACTGCGTACTGTGCAGTGCAGGTAAGCAATCTCCAGATATTTAGTGAGGCTCGCCCACTTTTGAATTAACGAATGGATTTTCGGAGAGACTGAAAGTGTTTTGCATCCCCCCTCCGCTCTACCGCCTGCAGTAATTCCGTTGCCGGCCTGAAAAAAGTGAGGCAAAATGATTGAATTCACCCAGGAAGAACTGGAAAACGCCGGGTATGAAGTGAAAGCTGCGCCCTTGGATGACTGGCGAAATTACGATGAGCACAATCCCATCCCCGGCTATTATCAATTTGATTGGCTGAGCTCTAGGCATCCAGACCTGTACCATAAGTTTGCCTTGTCGAGCGTGGGGTTGATGAGCGAGCTTGAAAAGCAGTTGGATCTGACCGGCTTTGAGGTGATCGATATCGGTGCTGGAACAGGCCGGACCACCCTCGCCGCGGCAAAAAAAGCGAAAAAGGTCACTGCCGTGGATCCCTTTGGGTCCGTTCTTTTCTTCAATAGAAAATTGGCGCTTGGGGCGGGCGTGGAGAATGTAACCTATATTCGTGGAGACAGTGCTCATTTACCCCTGCGGGACAATTCGATGGATGCGTCCATCTGCGCCTGGGCGATCATCGACCATTCGGAAGCATACCGGGTCCTCCGGCCGGGCGGCTATATGATCGATCTTATCCCTGCTCCGGGCATGTTATGCGGTGAGCTCACTCCGCTGATGGCGGATGTCTATCCCGCCATCATAACCGAGGTGGCCCCCGCGGCTCAATTCGATCCGGCCCGTCCCGCTTCCGATTCTGTCATTGAGTTCTGACACCTGGGAAGGCGTACCCGTGATCGCCCCGACCCTCCTGCACGAATTTACCTGTGTATCCGACTACGGCGATTGTTTGGAAGCGGCCGCCATTATTGGCAGGTTATTTGGCCCCCAGGCCAGGCGGTATATGCTTGACCGGCAGAAATCTACTTTATCCTGGCGGCTGCAAATAATCATTAACCGGGTAAAGAAATAGCCGGTGCTGTTGCCGGGCCTGCTTCGTAGGGGTAGTAGCAAACGCTCGGACGAGTCCGATTTTCGAAAGGAAATGGGCCGTGCTAGGAAATGTTTTCTTCAAACGCGTCATTCAAATAGGCGCATATATGCTTTTATTGGCGCTTTTGCCGGCCAACGCCTCTGTCCCTTCCAACCCGTACCCCCTGGCTTCCGCCAATGTGGTGTTCCTGCCGCTGGTCATGCGGGATCAGCGTGAGATCGAGATCGGTGCCTTCGTCGGGGTCAGCCCGCCTACCGTTGCCGCCGTGACCGCCTTCGAGGCTTTGACCGGCAGGCATCTCAGCTCAGTCCTCTGGTATCAGGGCTGGAGTTCCACCGATCAGCCGGCCTTCCCGGCAGCTGGATTGAATTCAGTGCGGGACCATGATGGATATAATACCGGGCTGGTCGAGCACCTGACCTGGGAACCGTGGGCGCCCCTCGCCAATATCCCCGGCGGCGCTTATGATACCTACCTCTCCGCCTATGCAGGACAGGTAAAAAACTGGGGCGGGCTGCTGCGCCTTCGGTTCGGCCATGAAATGATCCAGAACAATGTCCTCGATGGCGGTGAGTGGTATCCCTGGCAGGACCAACCCGCCGAATACAAGGCCGCTTTCCGCCATGTTCATGATGTCTTCCAGTCCGCCGGGGCCGCCAACGTCGAATTCGTCTTTTGCCCTCAAAATTATCCCTCTGATCTGGACATCGTCCGCCAGTATTATCCCGGTCCGGAGTACGTGGACTGGTTGTGCATGGACGGCTATAACTCGGCCACACCCTGGCAGTGGTTCGATGATATCTTTTATAACCTTTACCACACCTTTATCGACCATCCGGATGTTTTTGGCGGCAAACCGGTCATGCTGGGTGAGTTCTCCTCCTGCGAGGCCGTCCCTGCCAACAATCCCTGGGAGACCAAATCCGCCTGGATCCAAAACGCTTTTGAGCGAATGAAGAGCCCGGATTATTCTCATCTGGGCGCCTTCTACTGGTTCCAAGCGGAAAAAGATTGTGGTTGGCGGGTGGATACTTCGCCGGCCAGCCTGGCGGCGTTTAAGTCGGCCATCTCCGACCCCATCTTTATTTCCCATCCTTAGCCGGTCACCAGTATCTACTCACGGGAGTCTCTCCCTCCCCAAATCGCCCAAAAAACGGGCGATTTGGGGAGGAGCTTGTCCCGACGTAATTGGTCGGGAAGGCCCGTAGGGCCAGGTAGGGCTGAACTCTGCTCTTACCATTTTCATGGCTTTTTTCAACGCAAACCTGCTGAATCCGACAAATTTGCATTCTATTCTTTCTTGAGTGTGAGTAGTTACGGTCACCAGGGATCAGCCTGGATGGGAGCTAATAACGGGCAGCCCTCCCGCTGAGGCTCTGACCTTTTGTGTTTGTGGATTTTGATTCGGTAGACACCTGATATAAACTTGAAACTGCCAGGTCAATACCGAGTCGTTACAAAATTTAATTTGTGTCCGAACTGGAATAGTTCCGAAATCAGCTTGGTCGCTGGTCCAAATCCCGCCGGGCCTACATGTAAAAAATCCCGTCCAGGGATTTTTTATTTCGTCTCAACATATCATCCTGGCTGAGAAAGTACACCTTAGTTATAGACCTGAAACTATCAACTGTTCTGATGAGGTACAGTTTTATCTGCTTGTCGGTAACTATTCCATGGGAAGTAATGTTGCGCACTCGCTGGCCAGAAAAACAACAACCAAGAAGATCGCCGCCATTCGCAGCCAGATTTTATGCCGGGCTTTCCGACGATTATCATTCTTGTTATTGATCTTGCTCTGAGTCTTTGCATTTAACAAAGCAGCAGTGTTTTTTAGTCTCATACCGTATCCTCTTTCTGATAGCTGCGTTCATATTTATCCAATGGCCACTTGAGCTGGAATTCGACCTCCTCGGATGAGCTGTCGTGCTCATGTTCGATATTGATGATGGCTGTGGCAGGGATGTAGATCCGTTCTCCAGCCACCTGTATCTGAAATCTCCGGCCTTTCTCAATACAGTCGGCAAGGCGACGCAGCTTCTTGACAAATTGTTCCGGGTGATAGTTCTTCTCAATGTCACGTTTGTGCCTTTTCTTTTGTATGACCATTTGTAGCCTCCATTATTCTAAGTCAGTCAATCCATGTGTCTTCACCGGCAAGACATGATCCAACCTATCGGGCTCGTTCGCAAGCGGGGTTCATATTGTTAACACCAGAGTTTTAAGGACCTATCTCATACAGGTATTTCTTATTCCATTTTTCCAAACCAGCCCTTTCGTTCCATCCACTTGACCAGTTCCAGTACAGGCATAATGGTTATTGCCAACCCCAGAATAATCAACCAATCCATGAGTGGCAGATAGTAGGTGCCAAAGGCGTCGTGGAGAAAAGGCACATAGATGATTACCACCAACAGCGCAACTTCCCAGAGTATGGCCGTATTCAACCATTTGTTCGCAAAGGGTTTATGAAACACCGAATTCCGGTCTGAGCGGAAGTTATACGCCTTGAAAAATTGGATCAGCACCAACGAAACGAATGTCATTGTCATTGCTTCGGCCTGACTGCGCCCGGAATTCCTCGCCCAGATGAACAATCCCAGATTGATAAGAGTTGACCATATCCCGCCCGCCAGCATCAGTGAGATGACCGGGCGGGTGAAAATACCAGAGCGTGGGTTGCGTGGCTTCCGCTTCATCAGATCCTTCTCAGCCGGGTCAACTGCGAGCGCCAGAGCGGGTAAACCATCCGTAGCCAGGTTTACATAGAGGATTTGCACAGCCGTCAAAGGCAAGGGCAAACCCAGCAACGCGGAGCCTGCCATCAGGCCGATCTCCCCTATGTTCGATGAAAGCAGGTACATCAGGTATTTCTTGATATTGCCAAATACCCCACGCCCTTCCTCCACCGCCGCTACAATCGAGGCGAAGTTATCATCCGTCAGGGTCATGTCAGCAGCTTCTTTGGTAACATCCGTGCCGGTGATCCCCATCGCAACCCCGATATCGGCCTTCTTCAGCGCCGGGGCATCGTTCACGCCATCACCGGTCATCGCTACGATGTGACCATTGGCTTGCAATGCCGTCACGACACGCAGTTTGTGCGCAGGTGAGACGCGGGCGTAGACATCAATTGTTTCCACCTCGCGCTCGAATTGTTCGTCACTTATCTCTTCCAACTCCGCACCGGTTACCACGCGTCCGGTTTTCAGCAAACCCAGTTCACGCGCCACAGCCTGCGCCGTGACAGGATGATCGCCAGTGATCATCACCGGGCGAATCCCTGCCTGCTCACAAAGCGCAATCGCACTTTTGACTTCAGAACGGGGTGGATCAATCATGCCGGCCAGGCCGAGAAAGGTCATTCCAGTTTGGGCTTCTTCAAGGGTTGTATTGGGTTTGGATGCTATTGCCAACACCCGCAGCGCCTCGCTGGCCATCTCTCCTGCCACTTCCAGCAGATCTTCCTTCATGGCACCGTTGAGCAGCACACTCCCGTTAGCGGTCATCAGCCAGCTACAATCTTTCAGAACGACCTCCGGAGCGCCTTTGGCAAATGCTTTTACCTTTCCATTCATCTTGTGCAGAGTGGTCATGCGTTTGGTTTCGGACGTAAATGGAATCTCATGAAGACGTGGGAATTTTGCATCAAGATCGAGTTTCTGCAATCCAGCTTTGGCAGCGGCGACCACCAACGCTCCCTCGGTTGGATCGCCTTTGATGTTCCAGGTATCGCCCTCTTGCACCAACTTAACATCCGACGCCAATACCGCTGCGGTTAGCAGAGCATTCAGCTCTGCTGTAGGTTGTTCGCTGCCCCCATTATGGGAGAACGCTCCACTCGGTTCATAGCCTGCGCCCGAAACCGTGAACATTTCTCCGCCCGTATAGATCCTGCGCACAGTCATCTCGTCCTTAGTGAGTGTACCGGTTTTATCCGAGCAGATGACTGAGGTACTTCCCAGCGTCTCCACCGCGGGCAGGCGGCGGATGAGGGCATTCCGCTTGACCATCTTTTGCACACCGATTGCCAGCGAGATGGTGACCACCGCCGGAAGAGCTTCGGGTACAACCGCCACTGCCAGTGCAATGCCAAAGATGAGCATTTCGATAAAAGGCTGCCCGCGCAACAATCCCAAGGCAACGATGATGGCAACCACGACAAAAGCGGCCCGCGCAAGCGCCGTGCCCACTTTATCCAGATTATGCTGAAGCGGTGTCTTGCCGCTTTCAACGGTTTGCAGGAGTTGAGCGATCTTGCCAAACTCGGTTTGCATGCCGGTGGCCACCACTAGCGCCTTGCCGCGCCCATACGTTGCGGCTGTCCCGGCATAGATCATATTTTTGCGATCACCAACCGGCAAATCATTGCCAAAAAGCGGCACCACAAGCTTTTCCACTGGAACGGATTCTCCCGTTAGTGCAGCTTCTTCCACTTGCAGATTGATAGCTTCGAGCAAACGAGAGTCCGCCGGAATCCGATCGCCCGTATGTACGATGATCACATCCCCTGGAACCAGCTCGCGGGCCGGAATTTTGATTTCATTTCCATCCCGTAAAACTGTGGCCGTTGGGGCAGCCATCTTTCGCAGCGCTTCTATTGCGCGTTCGGCCCGATATTCTTGGATGAATCCCAATAGCACTGCGAACAGAACGATTACAGTGATTACAATAGACTCCACTCCGTGCCCCAGAACCAGGGAAATGGCGGTTGCACCCAGCAGGATCAAAATAAGAATATTTTTGAACTGTTCCAGCAAGATTTCCCAGGCTGAAATTCGCTTTGCTGCCTGAATTTCGTTCGGGCCGATTTCTTCGAGCCGTTTTGCGGCCTCCTGGTTTGTTAGTCCTTCAAGGCTGCTTGCTAATTGCTCATAAACAGCGCTTTCGGTCAGCTTATGCCAGGATTTTTCGTTCGCTACCATGTTGATTTCTCCTTCACTTTATAAGATCATCCGGATTTGGTGTGGCAGATTTGAAGAGACAGACATTAAAGAGGTAGACCACCCCTGCCAGAACCGCAAGGATGGCCACGCCGAGCAACTCAATGGCCAAGGCAGCAATTTCCTCGAACCATATCGCCAGGCTGGTTCCACCAAGGCCGAGTGCCGCGGTGGGCGGAATCCATCGTTTCCATCGACGAAAGCGGGTACTGGAAGATGCATTTTGGTTCATAAACGGTCTCCTTTCAGAAAGATACAAAGCCAAGAGGTTACGAAGCCGCATCTCGTGCTTTTGTCAGGGCCAGCGCGTGCGTTTTGCGAGTCATCCAGAGATATGTGGCCAATGCCAGGATTGCAAACCCAAGCAAATACGGGAACCACTGTCTGACATAATTGCTGATCAACGGCCATTCATTCCCAAGCAGGTATCCGGCACTGATTAATAACGTGCACCATATATAAGCGCCGATAAAAGTGGCTAGCAGAAATTTGGGGAACTTCATACGCGCAAGTCCAGCCGGGATGCTAATAAGCACTCGAATTCCGGGTATTACCCGTCCGACCATCACCAACCCGGCTCCCCAGCGTTGGAATTGTTGCTCGGCTCGAATAATGTGCGCGGCCCGGATTCTCACCAGGCGGGCGATTTTGTCTACGAAAGGGCGTCCCCCTAGGCGGGCTGCCCAGTATGTAATGGACGCGCCCAGTACGCTGCCAATGGCAGAATACAACCCACCGAGGAAGACCATTGAAATGGGCAGTTCATGTTCAGCGATAAGCATCCAGCCTGCCAACCCTAGAATGATTTCACTGGGTGTAATCCCTGTGGCATTTTCAAAGGTAAGCAGAGCTGCCACCCCAAGCCAGCCCCAGGCATCATAGATTGTTTGGGCAGTCGAGAGGATGAAAGTTTCAATTTCGGTAAACAATTAATTCTCCTTTAGCAGGTTTGATAATTGGCACGATCATTTCCTGGTATTTTTATTCGTTCTCTTCAGAGATTCGTCGCCAATCACACAGCCCCTAATTTCGCGTGTCAAGACTTTTCGACGATTGGCACTACTTCCCGTCACACGGTTATGTGGATAGGAGTACCGATCAATCTCCAAGCCATTTGCATCGAACAAAATTGCAGTATCACTGTGGTTATTCCAAACCTGTTGAGACGACCACAATAAATCTGCTTGGACAGCCTGGTCGCGCGGTGGTTTTTGGGATTCCTCCTGACCACTGCGAATTACGATGAGCCAGGCAGGTCGAAGTATTAAACCATCCGGAAACAAGTAGAATGCTTGTCCGCGTAAACTGGCCAGCACCCAACCTGTCATTGGTTGGCTGGTCGTGCCCTGATTGATGATCGTGACAAATTCTCGCAGTCCATCATTTTGAACAGCTTCGATCTTCAATTTAGCGCCATCCAATTGACCACTTTGAACATCATAGGAAGGATATTTAGACATGTTTTCACCTTTTTTTGCATTCACGCAAACGAGCATTGACTGGCTTGATAAAGTCAGTTGGTACAATATGCGCCCAGAAATACTGAAACGGTTGCACGTTCATGTGCAGCAAAATACACAACAACTTCATACTGTTGTGGGTTGCAAGCACAGGGCGTCTTTTTAATTAGGAGTGTTCGGGAGGAGGAGACTCAGGGGATAAGCAAGAGGTTGGAATGTTTAGATTCAATGACCTGGATTTTAAAGACACCAGGCTATTGATTGTTGCGCTAGCCGTTGTATCTATTGAAATATCATCATCAAGATCGGCCTGATCAATTTGGCTATTATTTTCAAAATCGATCTCGGAAATATCCATCATTGACAGGCCCACAATATTAAACATGGGTAGCATGGCCAAGCTGCCTAAACAAAGGCAGAGGATCAGTATTGTCAAAGAGGTTGGAGGATTATACTGTTTACTCATTTTGGTCTGATTACATAGCCTCTTATAAAAAGGATCGGGATGCTACAATTGACTAGATCGAATTTACTTGTTCAATCGGGCCAAGCGAATCGCGCGTCTTGGTTTTGATCATGCCCAGGTGAACGGTGACGCTTGCTGCAACCAGTATCAGAAGTGCTTTCAACCACCAGGCAGTCACCGCCAGCCAGAGGGTTGTCCCAATCGTCAGCCACAAAAGTGAGATAGACAATAATTTCTGTCTTAGTGGGAGTCCTCTGCCTTCCTGATAATTTTGTATATAACCGCCGAACAGCGAACGTTTCACCAGCCAATCATAAAAACGCACAGACCCACGCCCATAACAAAAAGCAGCTAATAATAAAAATGGAGTGGTAGGCAAAACCGGCAGGAATATACCCAATACCCCTAATCCTACGAAAATCGTGCCGCCGAAAATCCAAATGCTTTTACTGATTTGCTTCATCACTCGAATCTCATGCTCCATGTAAATGATCGCCGAATAAACAAAAAGACCACCGCCTTGAAGGCGATGGTCTTGCACTTTAGTTCAGACAGCCGGGAAATCTCTTTCCGTCTTGACGACTGTCCATCCCGAAATACCGGGCGGCTACTCCCCATCGGAGTTACTAAATTATACTTGATTTATGTGGTGTGTCAATCGACTATGACAGATAAGCAGGCTGAATTGCTTCTGGGCTAGCCCCAAGAAATGTGCGATAAGGACGGAGTGTAACTCATTTACCACTTCTATACTCCCTATTGCTGCGTTTTTTCTCCCACCACCTCAATAGAATATAGTTAGCAATCCCCAAAACTACCATGACCAGCAAAAACCCCGGATAACTGACCTTCCAATTTTCCGGACCGGTCATCATGGACCATTCCGACATACCTCCGATCCCAGCCAGTAAAGACAACGGCATGAAGATGGTAGTGATGTAGGTCAAACGCCGTACGGTGGCATTCGTGTTGTTGGCGGCTTTCGCCATCTGGTTATTGAGCATGGAAAGATACATTTCCATCAGACTTGTCACTAAATCGCGCGAAGTTTCGGTTAGTTCGAAGAATTTGGAAAGGTGATCGTAGATATCCCGATAGAAGAAGATGGCTTTCTTGGAAATGAACGGACAATCCTGCCTGCAGATCTTCACAAGGATCTCGCGCTCATGGAAAAGGCTTTTGCGCACAGACAGTAAGTCTTGGCGCAGGTGGAGCAAGTCTGCAGGGTTGAACTTTGGCAAATCAGCCAGGATCTCCTCTTCCGCTTTGTTCAGTTCATCCTCCAGTGCTTCAATGGCCATGAATTTTCGATCCACAACCTGATCCAGGATGAAATGGAGCAAGAAAGCTGGTCCCTGCATTATGCTTTCATTACCACGTGTAAAATACCGCTCTATCTCCTGGAAAAACTCCTGACTGCTGCCATTTCCCTGTCGCACGGTGATTAAAAACCGATCACCAATAAAAACATCTAATTCAGAAACAATGAGCTTACTATCGGAGTAGGAAAATATATTGAAAATAATAAAACTATGATCTGGGTAATCATCAATCTTGGGGATCTGCTGCTCATCCAGGCAATCCTCAATGGAGAGAGGATGCAGATCAAACGGTTCAACCAATGACATCAGCAAATCTTTATCTGGTTGGTATAAATCCATCCAGATATAACCACTCTGTTTGCGTACTTCCAGAGCTTCCTCTAAATTGTTAAGGCGGGTAGATGCGCCGGTCCGGGAGATGTGGTGGAATTTGGATTCGGATGCTGTCATTTATGCGGTCTCCTTCATCACTTTACTTCGGATGCCCAAGATAGCTTTATTCTTCTTGCTTCTTTGGCGGTTAGCTGATTCGGGCTATGGTTCGCTTTCTAGGTCAAAGGCCAGATACTCGTAACCGGTTAGGAAGACCTTTGCCAAATGTCTGGCTGTGTAATGCTATATCAAGGGAATAAATGTGTCAGTACTACCCGCACGCCGATACCGATCAAGATGAGGCCTCCCAATATTTCCATCCGCTTGCCAAATACTTCGCCGAGACGCGTCCCGCCGAAAAGGCCGATTGCGGAAAGCAGAGAAGCGACCAGGCCAATAGCTACGACAGAGGTCAGGATTGGAATCTTCAAAAATACAATACTTAATCCCACGGCAAATGCATCGATGCTGGTAGCAAAGGATAGGAGCACAAGGGTCCGCCCGGTGGATGGATCTTGATCGAATGCTTTTCCATCCTTTTTGAATCCGGCCCTGATCAGGTTTATTCCTACGTAACCTAATAAACCCAGGGCGATCCAATGGTCAAAACCTTTGATGAAATTGACGATCGTCTCTCCGGCCAGCCAGCCCAGGGCTGTCATGCCGGATTGGAAAATCCCGAAATGAGCCGCCAGCCGAATTTTTCCACAGAGGGATCCGATTTCACCAGCGGTACCAATGCTGAGGGAGACGGCGAAAGCATCCATGGCCAGACCGACCGATAACAAAAGGATGGTGATGAATTCCACAGTGATGTCTCCTCCACAGTTGATAGCAAAATAAAGACCACCATCGTGAAATTGATGGTGGTCTCGCAATCGCCAGAGGCGCTCATGCTGCCGGGAGCATCGCTCCGTGATTGTCGGCAACATGTCCTGCCAGCGGCAGGCTGCTACTCCCCAACCGGGACTTGAAGTGTACAACAGGAGGCTGAAACGGTCAATCTGGATTCCATCAGGTGATGCATGTGACTTTAGGATAAGATTTTCAACTATTGCGGATTATCTCGCCTGGTTCAACCCGTTAGGCTCCCCTATGATTATTTTGTCGGTTCCGGGGTCCGGGTGGGTTCAGGGGTTCTGGTAGGTTCCGGGGTTCTGGTGGATTCAGGAGTTTTCGTCGGAGCCTCGGTTTTTGTCGGGGCCTCGATCTTCGTTGGCTCAGGTGTCCGCGTGGGTTCGGGCGTCTTGGTAAGTTCTCCGGATCCATTTGAGCCGGAGTTGTTATCCTGGGTGGGACTGCCGGACTCGCCACCTCCGCTCCCGGAATTCGAAGAACCGCCCTCAGACTGGGGTGTCTCCCCGCTCTCTGGATGCGCTGTTTCGGTTGCCTGCCCCTCTCCCGACTCCTGCTGGATTGGAACTGCCATTCCCATCCGCTTCAAGGCGGATCTTCTTTGCAAGGACGGTGCCATTCGCCTGGGTGGTGCCTTCCACCTCGACGTGCATAGCGGGGGCGATTTCTCCATCCACCTCCGTTTGCGGCGTGACGATCACCCGTATTCCGGAAACCAGCCAGCCGTCCGTGAATTGGGTCTCGACCAGGCCGCTGAATTTCACCTCTACGGCCCGCTGGCTGGCGAGCAGGGACTCGGTCTCCTCGATGCGGCGCTGGTAGAATTTGTCTTCCAAAACTATCTTTTGAGCCGGATCGAAAGTCAGCTCCAGCTGGAGCTTTTCTGCCGTCCGTTTTATGCCGTAGAGCGGGTCGTCCGGCAGCGAGCTGGCGGAAGCGTTCAGCAGGCCGTTCCCGCTGACCGCCAGGAAGGCCAGCACCACTGCCGTGATCAGCCCGAATCGCAGCACCGGCGATAACCCCCTGCGGGATTCTTGCTTCCGGCGCAGGTCGTTCACCTGGGCGAGTAAATGCGACCGCCCCGTGTTGAACGCTTTCTGTGGAATGGGGTCCGCATCAACCCTTTGGGCGGCTTGCGCCGTAATGCAGGAGAGGCCGTAGCTCAGCCGAGAGATCCGGGTAACGCCTCAGGGCATCTTCCAGGCTGGCGCCGTTTTGCAAAGAGCGCAGGCAATCTTCCAGGGCAGTGATTAATTTGTTATTCATATACGGCCTCCTCCATCGCTTGATGGAGCGCAGCCAGGGCACGGAATTGCAATTGCTTGACGTGGTTGGCCTTTTTCTTCATTAATGTGGCCGTTTCTTCCAGGGAAAGCCCCTGGCCGAAACGCAGTGCGAGCACATTTTGCAGGTCGGGTTTTAGCGTGGAAAGCGCCATCCGTACCGCTTGCTTGTTTTCATTGGTTTCCGCAATTTCAGCCGGCAGTGGCATTCGGTCGGCCAGGTCGTCATCCAGCAGTTCCACCTTTCGGCGGTAGTATTTCCTCATGGAGTCGTTGACTGCATGGGAAGCGGTGGCCAGCAGCCATGCCTTGAGGTTGGTATCGGGGCCCCGGCGGCTGCGGACCGCCTCCAGGAGCCGGGTGAATACGTCGTTGGTGATGTCCTCGGCCTGAGCTTCATCCCCCAGCCGGTAGCGGACAAATCGCAGGACCATTGGGAAATATTGAGTGTACGCCGCGCTGAAGGCCTGTGGGTCCAGCGCCCGCAGGCCTTCGAGTTCAGTTCTTTCGGTAATTACATCTGAAGGATTCAATTGTTCCCACATTTCAGCAGTTTCAAGATGCACTACCATCGCAGTATATCACTCTCAAAATCATCCTGTTTTTAGCGATGACCGCTGCCGTCGTCATTGCCGCCGTGTTTGCCGGAGTTGTCTTCCGGGCTGCTGGTGGGGCTGGCGGAACCGCTGTTCGAGCTCACATCTGCTGAGCCATTATCCGAGGAGCTGCTGCCGCTATTGTCATCAAGCGTGGCCTCTGCCTTATGGATTTCACGGGCGGTCAGGCTTCCATCCGCATTGACGAAGGCCTCGACCTTGACCAGGTCACCGACAGCCAATGTGCCTTTGATCTCGGTTTCCGAGTTGACCAGTACCGTCCGGTCGCCAATCATCCAGGAACCGGCATTCATGGCCTGGACCGTGCCGGAGAATTCCAACTGGCCGGCCTCGTCGTTTGCATCAGGGTTCTCAACTTCGTTCTTCTCAGCATCGGGTGTCTCGGTTGCATCCACGCCTTTGTCATCTGGAGTGGCCGCCAGGGTGGGCTGGCCGTCATCCAAGCCGTTGTGTTTCTCGGATTCGATCTTGGTGGGGCTGGCTTGCGCCTGGGGAGTGTCGTCCGACGCTCTGGGAGCTGCCGGCGATAGCTGTCCGGGCTGCAGAGAAAACTTTTCCTGCAGCCAGGCCGCCGGGGGTGAAAGCGGCCAGTGCGAGCGCTGCCAGGGCTAGGGCGGATACGGTGAAGAGCATAAATTTTTTCATGGTTTTTTCCTCTCAGTGTCGTTTTAGGATAAATTACACCTATTATGTCGCTTTACTCTTCAAAAGGTTACAAGAAAAACAGGCAAAAATAGGTTCATTTCCATCTTTATCTTATGGCGTCCCACTCCTGTACGGGACATCCCTTTTCACGACTTTCAGCGGGTTGTTGGGGATGAGCTGCCGCTATTGCAGATCTACCGGTCCTGGCCTGATGTTGCTCCAAAATTTCCGATCTTTGGCTCTTCGCACAGTCGGTTTAACCTGACCAAAACCGCCTGATCTAAGGAGATCAGGCGGTTTTGGTTATAGCCTCAGGGTTTCAAACTAACCCGGCTTTTCTTTTGGATTATCTTTGCTGTCTGTTAGAAATCCATCGATGCGGCCCCTGCCACTAGCTGCTCGACCACATTGGCAGCCGTGACGATCTTCGCCTCCGGGATCAGGTCGGCTTCGGTGATCCCGCGCGGCTTCGTGCAAGCCCCGCACGCCCAGATTTGACCACCATTCTGTGCGAAAGAATGCATCACATCGCTGAGCGGTTGAAAGCCCTCTTTGTGGATCTTTTCAGCACGGCCCTTCGTTGCCAGCCAGGCTCCTTCAATGGTCAGCAGGACGATCGTGTCCTTGTCGGCCGATGCGGCCACATTCCCGACTACGAAGGCTAGTGTGGCCCGTTCCGGGTCATCATCGCTGTGAGTACAATTGATCAAAAGCTTTGCCATTTTAAAATCTCCTTTGTCTAAACCGATTATTTTTTCTGCACGTAGAACCGCAGGTACTGGCCCTCATCGATGACATTCAGAAGCGCATTCCCTGACAGGCGGCTCCACGCTTCGATATCACCCTTGGCAGTTGGGTCGTCCACGCGCACTTCCAACACCTGCCCGCTTTGCATCTCGCGCAGTTTTGACTTGATCGCCGGGGTCAAAAGGGCGCAGGTCGAACCGGTGTTCGCGGCCCCGATGTAGAACTCCAATAATTCGTCTCGGGCGGGATTTTTCTCCCTGCTTTCCGGCGCATTTGCAGGCGCAGCCTGGTTGTTCGTCTCGACCGGCTGGAACCCGCTGCACAGTAAATTTAACCGTTCCACCCGGCCGTCCTTCAGTGTGCAATACAACTGCTGTTCGATCGTGTACCAGTCTTCCCTGTTCTGGAGCAGGAAACGATAGGAGATTCCCAGCCATTCGCCGACCTGGTCAATCCGGCTTCCCACTACTTGGAAATGGGTGTAATCTCCAAACCAGTCGCGATACTTCGCCACCAGGTCGACGGCATTGTCCAGAGTCTGAAATTGCCCGGGGGTGAGTAGACGGCTGGTGATCCCGGGCTGGCAGAAGGTTTCCAGCCGGTCCAGCGCCTCGTTGGCAATGGCCCGGATCCAATCTTCCCCCAATTGGTGCATCTGCAGCCGCTCAACACGTTCGTTCTCCACTTGCAATTCAATCATCGTTCATCCTTTCTCTAGTCTGGAGTGTGAAACACTCTCTATTTGAGTAAAGCAAGGATACCCGCAGGCTGGTGGAAATGCCTCGGGAGAACTCCCTATATTAGGGGAACCTCGTTCCCTATTTTTAGATCCTGGGATTTAAAGAATATTCTTCTGGCGGGCCGCTGCCGCCGCTTCCAACCGGCTGTGTACCTGTAACTTGGCCAGGATGGCCGAGACGTGGTGATCCACCGTCTTCGGCGATATGATCAGTCTTCCGGCAATCTCAGCGTTGCTCAACCCCTGCCCCAACAGGGTCAGGATATCCATTTCACGCTCGGTCAACCCTTCCGGGTTGGCGCGCGTGGACGCTCTTGCGCCCCGCGGCAGTCCCCGGATACCCTGCTCGAACATCTTTTCGCGCAGCCTCCGCGCAGCCGGCTGGGCCCCCAGCCCCTCGAAGATTTCCAGCGCAGCGCGCTGTGCCTCCGGGTCGCCTTCCGCCAGTGCCAGGCCTCGCTCGAAAGGGCAGCCGGTCTGCGCCCACGCCTCGGCCGCCGTCTGCCAGTCCCCTGCCAGCATGGCCCGGTACGCCGGTGGGATCTTACTATCTGGGGGTACCGTTCCCCCGGCCTGCCAGGTCCAATATACCATGGCACCCAGCTGGTAATCGTCCCGGCCTGCGGAGGCAGCCTGAAAGGCCGGTTCAAGCTCTGCCAGTATCTGTTCAGGGCGGTCGTTCCACCAGGCGGCTTCCGCCCGCGCCACAGCCGCCGGACCGATGCGCTGGAATTCGCCGGTCGGCCGCGCCAGGTCGCGCGCCTGGTCGAGCCACTTCGCTGCCTGTGGGTCGCCTTGGCGGACTTTCAAATGGGCCAGCGTCGTGATTCCTGGCAGCGCGATCACCGCTGAGCCGGGGTGCAGCCGCAGCAATTCTTCTGCGTCGGCCTCCGCCTCAGCCCAGCGGCCTTGCTCGAAAGACGCGCGCGCCTGCCAGCCCAGTAGGTACACGCTGTAGGAATCCATATCGCGGGCGGTGGTATAGGCCAGGCCCTCCCGTAGGTAACCCTCCCCCAAAACATAATTCCGGTCCTGGACGGCGCACGAGATCAGGTTGGCGTAGCCGCGGGCCGCATGATCGTGCAGTTCTTGGTCTAGCGCCATTTGTAATGCCCGCTCCACCTTGGCCCGTCCGTCTTCTTCCTGGCTGAGCAGTTCCGCCGTCCCAATATTCATCAGGGCGTGGAGAATGATCTCCGTTTCTTGCAGGCTTTCGGCCAGCTTGAGCGCTTTTTTGCCCCAGGTGATGGCGGCTTTGTTTTCCCCGGCCAGCATGTGCAGCTGTGAGCGGTTGCTGTAAGCCATCGCCAGTTCCTTGCCAGGCGTCAGAGCTTCCAGTGTCGCGATGGCTTCCCTGTCGAATTGATCGGCTGGTCCTTTGTTGCCTTGGAACCAGTACAGGCGTGAAAGCCAGCGCAGATCATTCCCGACCTGCTTTGGCTCTTTGACCTGCCGCCACAGATCGACGGCCGTCTGGCGCGCCTGTATGGCCGCCTCCATTCGCCCGGTCAGGTAATTCTCGAAGGAGAATTCGTCCAGCATTTGCGCCTGCTCTTCGGGCCTGAGCGAATGACGGTATTGCAGGGCAGCCTGGTAATAACGGGTCGCATCCCGGTGGGCGCCGTGCTGGCTGGCCTGCCGGGCCGCTTGTGGTCCGTATTCGAGCACCATGCTCGGGTCGCCTGCTCCCGCCGCGTGATGGACCAGCCTCGCCAGCGCAATTTCCCCGGCGGGTCTCGCCCGCAGCGCTCTCAAGACACTCCGGTGCAGCTCTTTTTTGCGGCCCATCGCCAGCGATTCCTCTATTGCCTGGCGCACCAGCTCGTGATGGAAGGTCAGCGTCTCACCGGACGGGACCAGGAAGCCGCCTTCGATACAGGCATCCAATGCAGCCGGGGCCGGCGGAGCTGTTTCATCCAATAACCAACCTTCGACCGCTCCGGGGATGATCGAAGCCAGTTCGAGCAGGTCGCGGGCCGGGGCCGGCAGGTGCGTCAGCCGTGCCAGAACGGCATCGCGGACCGTGGCGGGGAGTTCGCTGGTGGTGCTGCGTAACACTTCGGTGACGAAGAACGGGTTGCCCCGTGTGACTTCGTAGATGCCGCTGGCGGGCCGGTTCATTTTGAGGGCCAGGATCCCCACCGCCTCCTCCGACAGCGCTCCCAGCGGTAACCGGGTGGTGCATTGCGGGGGCAGATCACCTAAGACCGGGCGCAGCAGGCGTTTGCTTCCAGCCTCGTCCTCCCGGTAGGTGAGGACAAGCACTGTTTTGGTCTGCTGGATGCGCCGGCCGAGATATTTGACCAGGTCCAGCGTAGCCTCATCTGCCCAGTGGATATCCTCGAAAACGAGCAGGATCGGCACCGGGCTTTCCCTCAGGATCTTGTGCAGTTCGGCCGCGGTGGCAAGCCAGTCCGCCCCTGAATTGAGCCGGTCAAGTAAATGGGGGAATCCGCCTGTGGCGATATCATAGATGGGACCCAGCGGGCGGGGAGTGAACAATGGATCGCAGGCCCCCCACAGGACCCGTACCGGCGGCTGGAAGGACTCGCTGATGGCCTTGACGAAGGAGGTTTTCCCGATCCCTGCCTCGCCGCTGACCAGCACGATCGCGCCCTCCCCGCTGAGTACGCCCTGGATCGTTTCATTCGCCCGCTGCCACGCTAGTTCACGTTCCAGCAAGTCCATCTCACGCCTCAAGCTCGGCCGGAAAACGGCTGCCGGCCAAATAAAATAAGTCAATATTCACCATAATTATAGGTTTTTTCTTGGGCGAGTCAAGTGCCTCAAACTTTCATCGGGAAGAAATGGATGGTACCCCCCATAGGGCAGCTTGGCGGCGTTTAAGTCGGCCCTCTCCGGCCCCTTGTTTATTTCCCATCCCTAGGCGGTCATCAGGGATCGCCTGGCTGGGAGCTAAAAACGGGCAGCCCTTGCGGAGATACTAGGCAACAGCACCCGGGCCTTCGCTCAGCCTCGGTTCTCATACTACCTGAAAGCCAGGCGTTTTGGAAATTTGAAATGGTATTTTGATGAAATGAGTCTGGCATCCGCCCTATACTATTTATGAAACAATGCAATAAAAAGGTGAGACCTTTATACGCTCCCTTAGAGCGCTTCCGCATAGAATACTGGACCCTTCATCCAACATCGCTGACAAACTTCGATGCGCGCCAAATCTCATCATCCAGGCTTCATCGCCGCGCTGCTGCTCCTCGGGGGGAGCTTGCTGGCCGCCTCACTGGGGGAAACGGTCCATGCCGCCTCGGCCATGAACCCGGGTCAGGATAATGTGGTCATCAGCGAATTCCGCTCCAGGGGCACCAGTCCGGGGTATGAAGTGTTTGATGATTTTGTCGAGATCTTCAACCCCACCGGCAGTGACATCGATATCGGTGGATGGTACATCAAGAGTGTCAGTTCCAGCGGAGCCTATCGGGCTCAATTCAACTTTATGAGTGGAACACTCTTGTCCCCCGGACAGCATTATTTGATCGCCGGGAATTACTACAGTGGCGCGGTCCCGCCGGATGGGACCTTCGCTTCCGGCGGCATCGCCGATAATGGCGGGGTTGCCCTGACCGCCTCAGACGGAAGCGTCATTGATTTGGCCGGGATGAGCCCGCTGGCAGCAGAAGGCACGCCGCTGGATCTTTTGACCGGCAATCTCGATCAAAGCTATGAACGCAAGCCCGGCGGCGCCTCCGGCAGTTGCTATGATTCAAACGACAATTCGATTGATTTTTTCCTGCGAGTCCCCGGCGACCCGCAAAATTCGACCGACCCCGGCCTCAACACTGTTTGTGCGGCCGCCACCGCGATCGCCCCTCCAACCTCCACTCCCACCGCTACCCCCACGGACCTTTACACACCCACCGGGACGGACACTCCCACCAGCACCTCCACTGCGGAGGGCACAGCCACAATCACTGATACGCCCACCGACACCGCCACGGTGACAGCCACCGGGACTACAACACGTACCCCCACCTTCACCCACACGCCCATCCCCACGACCACTGGTTCACCGACACCCACTTCAAGTGATACACCTGCACCAACTCTTACGCATACTGACACGGTCACCGATGATTCCCACATTCACGCGCACGCCCAGTCTCACGAGGACTCTAACCTCGACCCGAACGTCAAGTTCAACGCGTACATCCAGCGCTACCCGCACCCCCAGCCTGACGAAGACGGAAACATCCACCCGCACATCCACACTGACCAGGACCCTGACCTCGACGCGAACGGCGACCTCCACCAGTGGAACCCGCGCCACCTCCACCCGCACGCGCACCCGCACTCCCACTCGCGCAGCCACGGCCATCCCCGGCTTCATGGTGATCAACGAGGTCCTGCCTTTCCCCCATACCGATTGGAACGAAGACGGTGCCATCACCATCGGTGACGAATATATCGAGCTCATGAATTTGGGTGCCACCTCCATCAACGTTAAGAATTGGAGACTGGACAATGGCGATCCATCTACTGTATTCACCCTGCCGGACGTGAGCCTGCTGCCCCGGCAGATTCTCGTCTTCTTCCATTTCGAGACGGGTATCTCCCTCGGTGACAGCGGGGGAACTGTCCGGCTGATGAAGCCGGATGGGACCGTCGCCGATATTTACAATCTATCCCCCCGTGAAAGCCATGGACCGGACCTGGTGCCGGCTGCCCGGCAGGAGCGGAGCCCTGGAGTTTGCCTGCCAGCCCAGCCCGGGCAGGCCCAATATTCCTTTCACTTCTGTTCCTGCACCCGCGGGCGGGGAAGGCGCCTGCGCCCTGGCGGATACGGTCCCGCCCGAGATAACCTGGGCTGAATGCGGCTGCGCCGGTGCGGGGATTTGGAATGAGGCTGAAGGGTCGCAGGTCTGGATGAGTAAGCGCTGGAAATGGGACGTGTTCGTGGAGTAAAAATTTGAGTTTGGCCAAAGGCGCCTTTCAGGCCGGTTCTTTTTATCCTTCGCCTGGTCAAAAGGAGCAAATTAAAGTTGAAAAAATGCCTAAAAAACAGAGACCGCCCTCACAGGCGGTCTCTGGCTCTTAAGGCGAGATGATATATTATCTCGTCCTCCTTATTCGATCTTCAAGTCAATCGCAGGCCGCCCGGGCGACCTCTTCCGGGTCGAAGACGACCTCTTCCTTGCCGGTCAGTTTTTCCTCCACTTTGCTGACGATCAATTCCAGGTGGCCGGAGTGCGCCACGTAATCGATATCATCGGCCGGGACGGTGAGAACGGGACAGAGGGTGAAATTCGAGATCCAGGTCTCATACAGGTTGTTCAGGCTGGCCAGGTAATCCGTCGGAATGGTGCGTTCGTACTCGCGCCCGCGATTGCCAATCCGCTGGATGAGGGTGGATACACTGGCGCGCAGATAAATGACCAGGTCAGGCGGGGGTAGGAACTCGATCAGGGTCAGGTAAAGCTCCCGGTAGGTCTGATAATCACGCGTCCGAATATGCCCCTGCAAAAACAGGTTATGAGCAAAGATCTCGGCATCCTCATAGACCGAACGGTCCTGGATGACCGAGGTGGGATATTGAGCCAATTGATGGTGTGCCCGCAGGCGATGGGTGAGGAAAAAAATCTGCGAGTGAAACGCCCACGTTTGCATATCCTTGTAAAAATCGGCCAGGTAAGGGTTTTCGGCCACCGGCTCGAAGAACGGCGTCCAATCCAATTTGGCACATAACATATCCACCAGTGTGGACTTGCCGACACCGATGTTCCCTGCAACAGCAATAAATTTTTTCATATGCTCTCTCGCGGAAGGCCCCGCCGGGCATATATTGTATGACTACGGGTTGGCAGCCAATTCTTCGTCGATCACGGCTTTAAAATCTGCAAATGGAAGTGCCCCAATCAGAACCCTGCCATTGACAACAAAAGAAGGTGTGCTGTTTAGCCCGGCCAACGCTGCGTCTCGCGCGTCGGCTTCAACCTCGCTTTTAAAACGATGGGTATCGAGACATGCTGCAAAGGCAGCCGTATCCAGCCCTAGCTCCGCAGCATATTGGTCGTAGGCAGCGCGTCCCAGGTCATATTGGCCGCTGAAAAGAGCATCGTGAAATTTATAGTAAGCAGACTGTTCCCCGGCGCATTCAGCGGCTTCTGCAGCCGGCTGGGCCTCGGCATGCATCGGTAATGGATTATCCCGGTAAACGAATTTTATCTTCCCGGGGTAGGCAGCCATCAGTTGTGGATAGACTTGCGAATACCATTGTTGGCAATAAGGGCATTGATAATCACTGAACTCAATAATGGTAACCGGTGCATCATCAGGTCCGATGGAGGCGTCACTTTCGGTTGAAACATCCACGCGACGGATCTGGCCTGAATCTGCCGCAACCGTCTCGTTCCCGCCCCAGACCAGATAGCCGACTGCCAGTCCGAGGAAAAAAGCGAGGCTGATGAAGATGAAGTAAAAAGGGAAATTCGACTTGCGCCTGGATTGAGAAGGGCGGTTGAGCATGGCGGGATTATAACGCTTTATCCGTAAATAAGTAAACTTACAGTTTTGGGAGTAGCTGGCAGGGCCGGAATCTAGTTCGATTTCGACGCAGATGTCTCTGGGCTGGAACTCACAGCACGGAAATGGGCAGGAAGAATTTAATCAAAGAAAGGCGGCCGGTCAGGATCGGAGTAGTGAGCAAACACCTCGTCCAGTATGCGTTTATTCGTGCGCAATTCGGAAAGCGGGGGCAGTTTATTGAGGTCAAAGAAATCAACGGCAAGGGTTTCGTCGCTCGGATGTGCCTCGCCTGCCGTAATGGTGCATAGGAAGATCATTTTATAAGCATGATAGAACTGTAGGGGTTCGATATGATTGGCATCAAAAACACCGATCAACTTGTCTGCTTTCACAGTGAAACCACTTTCCTCCCGGGCTTCACGGGCGACCATGGCAGATGGCAATTCGCCGACATCCGCCCAACCCCCGGGCATGCTCCACCTGCCATCGATCTTCTCCTGTACCAGCAGGATCCTGCCATTGCGGATGACCGCCGCACGCACATCCACCTTGGGTGTGGCATAACCGGCCTGGACTTGAAAATTCTCGAGTACGGATCCTTGGGAAAGCTCCGCCTGGGAGGAAACAATTTCGGCGGCGATCTCGGTCAGCCGCCGGTATCGCTGGAGGTCATATTCGTTATGGGTGTACGTCAGCCCGGTCTGCGCCATGGCCTGGATTTCGCGGGCCAATTCCAACCATTTGGGGATGATTGCTTTCATAGGATAACCCTCCTTTACACAGGCGGGCTGCATTATTAATTTGCAGCTAGCGGTTGGTTGCCAGGAATTCCCGAGTCTCGGCAATCTTTTCTGGGTCTACTTTGCCGGTCTTCCCCCAGTAATCCAGCAATTCGGAAATGGTCACCACCGCATGCAAGGTGAATCCGGCCCCGGCCAGAGCCTCCTTCGCTCCGGATTGGCGGTCGATCAATACCACCACATCACGGACTATTAAACCGGCAGCGGTCATCTTTTCGATGGCCTCGAATTTGCTGCCTCCGGTAGTAGTGAGATCGTCAATCACGACGGCTGTCTCTCCTGGATGAAACTCGCCTTCGATCTCGGCCTTGGTTCCGTAAGCCTTGGCTTCCTTCCGCGGATAGATCATCGGAGTTCCACTCTTCAAGGAGATGGCAGTTGCTATGGGAATGGCGGCATATGGGAGGCCAGCCAACCGGTCGAATTTCAATTTTCCCAAAACTGGCAGATAAGCCGCCCCAACTTGTTCAAGCAGTTTGGGATCGCTGATAACCTGGCGCAAATCGATGTAGATGGGTGAAGTCAACCCGGATTTCAGCGTGAACTCGCCAAACTTTACACAACCAGCCTCCAGCAGGCCATCAGCAAGAAGGGAGAACTTTGAATTGGAAATAATATCATCGGGCTGTGGGTTCGCCTCCGCCACAGCGACTGTTTTTCTGGTCTCTTTTCTCTTCAGGTGTAGCTGATATTGGAGGTTGATGATCTCATCGCGCATTTCCGCTGCAGCCGCGGCGGGATCGGCGGCGCGCGAGATGCCGCGCGACACATTGACCAGCATGCCTTTGCCGTCTGCCCGCAATCCGAGACGCAGGGCCGTCTCCAGGTCACCACCCTGAGTACGCCCACGCCCGGGAGCCAGAAAGCACAGGTCGGGGGCAGCCAGACGGATTCGGGCCAGGGATTCAGGCTGGGTGGCTCCGACGACGAGGCCGATATTGTTGCCCGTATTCCAGGTTTGGGCAAGCCGGGCGATGTGCTCATGCAGAGGTACGGGTGGATCAAGATGAGCCCCTGCCGGTGATACGAACATATCCTGTAGATCAGCGGCGCCCGGGTTGGAGGTCTTACATAACAGGAAAACACCTTTTTCCTTGTAAGCCAGGAAGGGGTCAATAGAATCTTTGCCGAGGTAAGGATTTAAAGTAATGGCATGAACACCCAGTTGCTCGAAAGCGGACTTGGCATAGGCTTCTGCAGTAGATGCAATGTCTCCGCGCTTGGCATCCAGGATGACGGGAATCATCGAACCCAGCCGGTCGGATTCGACCTGAACAGCAGCAATCACTTCCTTTAAAGCAGCCCAACCTGTGGGTCCATACAATTCAAAGAAGGCCGCATTGGGTTTAAACGCCGCCGCGTAGCGGGCAGTGGCTTTGATGATGCGCACGCAAAAATCGCCCGCGGCCTCGGCGGTGGGAGTGGGCAGATCGGAGGGATGCGGGTCGAGTCCCACACAGAGAAGTGAGGTGCAATCGTCCACCCGCCTGGCAAGAAAAGAGAAAAATGTTTCCATGGTGTATGGTGGTCTATTCCGAAAGATTATCGAGGTAGGGGGCCAGCCGGTTTTGTAACTCCGTCTGTTCATCCGCCACATGCTTGGGGGAAACGCCTGCTGCGGCCAGTTCCTGTTCATCCAATCCAACCAGGCGCCCATAATAGTCGTATAAAGCTAACTGCGTATCGAAAGGTAGCTCCTGCTTTTTCAAGCGAGAATAAAGACTCTCGATCCTGCCAATATTCTCCGCTGTCAGGTTGGCCTCCTGCGCTAAAACGACTTCCAGGGTTAGCCTCAATGCCCGCGCAGACGAGGCGGCAGCGGCCTCGATTTTACCTTGCAGATCCAGCACCTGGGCCTCTTCCCTGAAGAGATCGGCCAGGATTGCCAGGCGGCCGATATTTTCCTGCCCTTGGACAGCCAGCGCCGCCAGGAGACCAGTATCATCCAATTGCTTAAAAATGGCTGACGGCAGGCCGGACAAGTTTTCGAAAGCCTGATCCAGCGCCTGCAAGGCATCAGAGTACTTGCCGGCCTTTCTCAAGCCGATGGCGGTCTGTAAGACCGCTATAGCCTGACTGATGATACGCATGAGATAATCTTCAGTGAACATGGGCAAGAACCTCAAGTCAGCAGTTGTTGATAAATTCGCTTAGAATGGCACAGCGATAAAGTTTTCTATTTTTTTATGCCTTTCCCAAAACCATGGCGAGCAAAGCCATTCTAACGTATAACCCGTATTCCATCTGCCTGAAATAGGCGGCGCGGGGATCGTCGTCCACCTCCATGGTGATCTCGCCGACGCGCGGGAGCGGGTGCATCAAGATCATGCGGTCTTTGGCAGCTTTCATCACCTGCGGGTCTATGACATAAGCACTCTTGAGGGACTCGTACACCGCTTCGTCAGAGAAGCGCTCCTTTTGGACGCGGGTGACGTAGAGTACATCGGTTTCAGGCAGGACATCTTCCAGGGTAGCAGCTTCGAACTGTTCGATGCGTCTGGCACTTAGCTCGTCGATCATTTCGGGAGGCATGCGCAGCAAGTCAGGAGCAACATAATTCAACTTCACTTTATAGAGCGAGAG
The DNA here is from genome assembly GCA_963831885.1 of uncultured Chloroflexia bacterium. Classification (GTDB taxonomy): domain Bacteria; phylum Chloroflexota; class Anaerolineae; order Anaerolineales; family Villigracilaceae; genus UBA877. The sequence continues at coordinate 29,180 of CAWHSJ010000021.1, forward strand.
CAACCGCGCCAGCGAATGGACGGTGCGCCCATGTTTCAGGTCCCCCAACATGGTGACGGTGAGGCCGTCGAGGCGGCCAAGTTCCTCGCGGATGGTGAAGGAATCCAGCAGTGCTTGGGTGGGATGTTCGCCAATGCCATCTCCGGCGTTGATGACGGGTTTGCGGGCGTATTTGGCAGCCAGGGCAGCCGAGCCGACTTCGGGGTGGCGAATGACAATCACATCGGCATAGCACTCCAGCGAGCGGACGGTATCTGGAAGGGATTCGCCTTTGGCCACGGAGGAATACTTCACCTCGTTGATGGGAATAACCGAGCCGCCCAGGCGTTCCATGGCAGCTGTAAATGAAGAAGACGTACGTGTAGAGGGTTCGTAGAACAGGTTGGCCAGGATCTTGCCTTTGAGCAGGTCGAAGGTGCCGATGTGGTCGACCATGTCATGCATTTCGTGAGACACGGCGTAAACGTACTCCAGGTCCTCGCGACCAAACTGCTTGACCGAGAGGATGTCCTTGCCATACCAGGGGGCAAGTTTGTAATCGCCGAAAGGCAGGTGAGCCATATTGTGCTTGGGGGGCATTCTTACTCCTTTATTTTGAAAGATGAGCGATGATGATTGCAGATTATTTCACTCGGGCCTTACATTTCTTCCATAACCTGGTTGCGCTAGAACTTTGCCATCCTTGAAAGCTTCCTGGCCTCGCAAAACTACACGGTTCACACGACCTTTTACTTTCCAGCCTTCGAAGGGGGTCCAGCCACAGCGGGAGTGCATCTCGCCGGCATGGAGTTCGTATTCGGCGCCTTCATCCAACTCCACCCAGGTCTCGGTCTGTTCGGGCAAGGAAAAGATTTTGCGGGGGTTGAGGTTGCACTTTTGAATGATATCGTCCATGGTCAAGCGCCCGGCGTCCACGGCAGTCAGCAACAGCGGCAGGAGTGTTTCCAGGCCAGGGAAACCAGGCGGCGGGTTGTCGCCGTCTTTCTCTGATAGGGTATGGGGCGCATGGTCGGTGGCAAAACAGTCGATCACATCCAGGTTGGCCCACAGGGCGTCCACGTCTTCTTTGGACGCCAATCGTGGACGGACTTCCCCCCGACCCGGGTGTCCCTGATTAATGCCAGGAAGATCCTCGCGGGTCAGGAATAAATGCTGCGGACAGACTTCACAGGTGACCTTGACCCCCCTCTCTTTGGCTGCTTTTAAGAGTAGTACCTCTTCCTTTAATGAGATATGAGCGATGTGAACAGGGCGGTCGTAGAGGACGGCCATCAAGAGGATGGCTGCCATACTGCGACTCTCGGAGTGGGCCACGATGGGCGAATCCTTCGGCCAGGATTTAAAATGGTCCTGCCAGAGGCTCATCGAGTCAAGGCGGAGTTCACCAAAAGTCTGGTCGAGGTACATCTTCAGACCTGCAGCCTTTGGAAGCCAGGCGGGCCGCCTCGGCGGCATTCGCCGGTCCCGCGCCAAGGAAGTGGGCGTAATCGCAGCGGGCTTTGGAATGCGCGGCCGCCAGGGCCAGGTCGAGAGTCTCCGCATCGAAAATGGGTGGTTTGGTATTGGGCATGGCCAATACGAGAGTCACACCTCCAGCCAGAGCCGCAGAAGTGCCGCTATCCCAGTCTTCTTTGTGGGTGGCACCGGGCTCGCGCATATGGACGTGCGGGTCGATCAGGCCGGGAAGTCTTATCATGGATGATTCACGAATGAGAAGGCGTGAGTTGATGCGATTATAGCGCGCTCAGGCAAGGAAAGGGACCAGGAGAAGTGCGTTCTCCCAGTCCCTGGTTATGATAAAGTGAAAACCTGCCTTACTCGACTTCCCTCACTTCGGGTGTTTTGAAGAGCACGAAGATCAGATTGACCAGGATGCCGAGGATGGCCGCGAAGACGATGGCCGGGATGCCGCTGGGGAATAGATAAGGGATCTTGAACGGGAACAGTCCGTTCGGGAGGGCCAGGTTTCCGCCAATTCCGCAAATCAGGATGATGGCGCCAACCGCCAGCTGCTTCGGATCGAACAGGTTGACCTTCTCCGACTGGATAAGAGCCACCCCTTGCATGCCGATCACGCCGAACAAGTAAATGCTGAGGCCTCCGACAACAGCCGGCGGGATTGTATTCACCAGTGCAGTCAATTTCCCAAAGAAGCCCAGAAAGACTGCCATTATCCCTGCGGTCATCAACACGCTGGTGGAATAGTTGCGGGTAATGGCCATCAAGCTGTTATTCTCGCCGTAATTCGTCCCGGCGCAACCGCCAAGAAAGCCGACCACCAAATCGTCTGAACCGTCAGCCACCAGGTTAAGACCGATGAGTTTCTTGATCTCAAACGGTTTCCGGCCCAACTCGGAAGACAGAGCGTCAATATACAGGCTCATCTGATACAGGTGGGCAGTGCTTTCCGGAACGGTAGCGATAAAGATCAAGGCAACACTCAAAGCCATTCCCCAGGCGGCTGGGTCACCGAAGGCCGGGAAAGTCCACTTTGGCACTGCCAGCCAGTTTGCCGCAATCACATTTTCGAAATGAACAAGTCCGAAGGGGATGGCAACCAGGTAGCCAAAAATCGCGCCGAAAAGAATTGGCAGCATACCCAGCAGCCCCTTGCCGCGCAAGTAGACCGAGAACATGATAGTGGCAACCAGGGTAAGGAAAGCCACCACCCAGAATTTCCAGGCCAGCTCCGGGCCGACGCCTATAGCCGCACCACCGGCGTTATTCAGGGCCGCTCCGGCCAAAGCAACGCCGATGACCATGGCCATCGAACCGGTCACAATGGGAGGTAGTACCCTGTCCAGGGCCGCTTTGCCGACGCGCATGATCAAAAGGCCCACCAGGATCTCAAATACAGCAGTCAGGAGGATGCCAACCTGCGCAATCCGCACCCCATCTGCACAGTAGAACTGGTTCGGGTCACTGAAACAGGCGGGCGCGAATTTGCTCATGACTGTAATGATTACAGCGATATAGGAGAACGACGAACCATAGTACATGGGGATCTTGCGCCTGGCTACCAGCAGGGCCACGATCGTGCCCAGGCCTGAAGCCAGCAGTGTCATCCCGACGTCGAACTTGGTCAATGCTGCCACCAGTACGGTGGCCGGGAACATGGTCAGGAATTGCTGAAAACCAAGGCTCAGCATGGCCCCGATTGGGGGCGTGTCATTCGGTAAATAACCGATGACTTTAGGTTTGACTTGCGCTTCTGCAGCCATTCTTCCTCCTCCGAAAATTAGGGTGGTTTTTTGACCTGTTCATTCGTTAGGCAAAAAAAAGAGAGCCATAATGGCTCTCCTAAAAAACAAAATGATCGAAAACTTTCTTGATTTTTAACAGGAATTCAGGGAGAAATAATTGTTCAGACATTGGATGTATTTTATGCCGACGAGGATTTCTGTCAAGGGTTTTGAATTTATGAAGTTTTTGGATGACCGGAATTTTGCGATTTTACATTGTCAAACTTAAGAACACCAACTTTTCCAATTCGTTTTCCAATATGGAACCGCATTTTATGTCTCTCGTATTTAACCAGCATAATGTAAACAGTTATAATTAAATCTATGATTCTCCTTACCGGCGGGACCGGTTTTATTGGACGGTCCCTCACCCGTCAAATGGTCGAGTCGGGCCACCAGGTCCGGATTTTACTGCGGCCTTCTCCAAAGACGCCCCGGCTGCCTACTGGCGTGCCGGTGGAAGTCGCCGTTGCGAGCCTGAATGATGTGCGTGGATTGCGGGCCGCCATGCGTGACGTGGATGCAATCTATCATCTGGCAGGTGGGGAAGGCGAGGGAGGCCGCGCTAACCTGCAGGAAGTGGATATCGATGGTACCCGCAACCTGACCGAAGCAGCAGCTGATGCTCGCGTGGAACGTATCTTCTACCTGAGCCACCTGGGAGCGGACCGCGCCGCCGGGTTCCCGGTATTAAAGGCCAAGGGGATCGCCGAGGAATACATCCGCAAGTCCGGGGTGCCATATACCATCCTGCGGGGTTCGATCCTGTTCGGCCCGGAAGACGAGTTCACCAATGGTCTGGCGATGCTGCTGGCGGCCGCGCCGGGTTTTGTGCCATTGCCGTCCAAGGGCGAAACGCTCATCCAGCCGTTATGGGTGGAGGACCTGGTCACTTGCCTGGTGTGGGCGCTGGACAACCCGGAAACGGTCAACCAGACCTACGATGTTGGCGGCAGCGAATATATAACCCTGCGCCAGGTTGTCAAGACGGTCATGGAGATCACTCACCAGCCACGCTTGTTGGTTAATTGGCCGACCCAATCCATGCGCGCTTTGACCATCCTCATGGAATTCATCTTTCCGCGTTTTCCCACTTCGATCTTCTGGTTGGACTACATGGCGGTCAACCGTACCTGCCCGGTGGATACGATCCCTCGCATATTTGGATTAATGCCGGCGCGCTTTATCTCCCGTCTCGATTACCTGCGCGGCGGCCGTTGGACACAACGGTTGCTTCGGACCGTGTTCGTGGGTACTTCATGAAAATAGTTCTGCAAATATTACCTACTAAACTAGAACAACCCTTTGGGAGAGAATAGGTCATGACAAAAACATCGCCTGCTGCTGCGGTCTGGACCATCCGTCTCCTGGAAACAGCCGATGAAATGGCGGCAGTCGAGGCCCTGCAAAAGCTGGTATGGTCCGCAGCCGATCTCGATGTTGTGCCGAAAGATCTAATGCTGGCCGTTATTCACAATGGAGGCCTGGCCATTGGTGCATTTGCCGATGATCAATTGGTAGGAGTCGTCTTCGGTTTCCCCGGTTTTTATCCTACCCCTGACGGGCCACGCTTGAAGCATCATTCCCACTTGCTCGCCGTCCACCCGGATTGGCGGTCGGAGGGGATCGGTTTTGCCCTTAAACGCGCCCAGTGGCAAATGGTCCGAAAACAAGGCCTGGACCGGATCACGTGGACTTACGATCCACTGCAGAGCCGTAACGCCCACCTGAACATAGCCCGCCTTGGGGCCGTATGCAACCTCTATCTGCGCTCTGCATATGGACAGATGTCGGACGGCTTGAATGCCGGCCTGCCCTCAGACCGTTTCCAGGTGGATTGGTGGTTGAACACCAAACGAGTGGAACGCAGATTGAGCCGCCGGTCCCGGCCGCCACTGGCTTTAGCTCATTACAGGGCCGCCGAGTCAACCATTCTTGAGGCAAAAATGGAGCCGGGCTCTGAATCTCGTCCACCCGAACATACGCCCGAATTGAAAGGTACCCTTCTTTTAGTCGAAATCCCCTTCGACCTCATGGCGTTGAAAGTCAAAGATTTAGCCCTCGCGCGTCAATGGCGGACCTATACCCGCGAGGTTTTCGAGAACGCCTTTGCCACCGGATACTTGGTCACTGATTTTGTGAATGAAAATGGACGCAGCTTTTACGTCCTGACACACGGTGAATCTACATTATTAGGATGGTAATCATGGAAGAAATTCTCCGGCTCAAAAGCCTGGCCAAAATGATCGATCATTCCCTTCTGCATCCAACGATGACGGATGAGAGCCTCGCTGCAGGTTGTGAACTGGCGCGGCAATACGAGGTGGCGACTGCGTGCATAAAGCCTTACGCCATTCCACTGGCAAAGAGCATCCTGAAGGATTCGAGCGTGGGCGTGTGCGCCGTGATCGCTTTCCCGCACGGAAACAGCACCACTTCAATCAAGATCCTGGAAGCAGCGGCAGCAGTTGAGGCCGGGGCGAACGAAATCGACATGGTCATCAATATCGGCAAAGCGCTGAGCGGGGAGTGGGGATACGTCTCGGATGAAATCAAGGAAATTAACGCCACGGTGAAACAGGGCGGGGCCTGCCTCAAGGTCATTTTCGAGAATGACTATCTGGAAGATGAACAGATCGTCAGGCTGTGCGAGATTTGCTCGGAACATGAGGTGGCATTTGTGAAGACCTCCACCGGATATGGGTTCGTGAAACAGCCTGATGGTTTTTATGCTTACGCAGGGGCGACGGACCACGCGCTGCGCCTCATGCGTGAACATACTTCTCCAGGTGTACAGGTCAAGGCCGCTGGGGGAGTAAGGACGCTGGACGACCTACTGAGGGTACGCAAGCTGGGCGTAACCCGCATCGGCGCGACCGCCACCAGAGAAATCCTGGAAGAAGCAAAAAGGCGCGGGATCTCTTAGAGGTTTTAGCGAAAATCGTGACCAAAATTTGTTCATTTCGACTATTGTCAAGAAAAAGGGATGGGTGTATATTTGCCCGAATTCCTGATTGACTAGACAGGCTAGCGAAAAGAAAGAATACGCTTGAATGGTCGGGGGAACGCCTATAGGTAAAACAGTCAGGCTGAGATTAACTGAAAAGCTCTTGAACGTCGCCCGTTGATGGTAACGGGTTTTTTGCAAACATCATTTTAGGAAGGGAATTGTCCGGGCAGAATTGTTTCTGCATCGTATCCGCATATTGAAACTCAGCTAAGAAATCTACAAAAAATAAGAGGAGAATATAAGATGGCCCAAACCGAGAAAGCTCAAAAAGGATTCAATCCATTTGAAATGGCCCAAAGGCAATTGGACGAAGCTGCGGCCCTTTTGCAGCTGGACCCGGCCGTGCACGAACTGTTGCGTTGGCCGCTCCGTGAACTTCACGTCACCTTGCCGGTGAAGATGGATGATGGCACAACCAAGATTTTCCATGGCTTCCGCGTCCAATACAATGACGCCCGCGGCCCAAACAAGGGCGGCATCCGTTATCACAGCGGCGAAACCATTGATTTGGTGCGCGCGCTGGCTGCCTGGATGACCTGGAAGTGTGCCGTGGTGGACATTCCTCTGGGCGGCGGCAAAGGCGGCATCATTTGCGACCCCAAGTCTCTTTCCATGGGTGAATTGGAACGGCTTAGCCGCGCCTATATCCGCCAGGTGGGGCGCATCCTGGGATTGGAAAAAGATGTGCCGGCTCCGGATGTGTATACCACGCCCCAGATCATGGCTTGGATGGCAGATGAATATGCCTTCTTGAAGGGCTACAACGAATTTGGCATGATCACGGGGAAGCCGCTGGCTTTGGGTGGATCAGCTGGGCGCGGCGATGCGACCGCCCGGGGCGGTATGTTCTGTCTGCGCGAAGCTGCCAGGGCACTCAAAATCGACCTGAAAGGCGCTACAACTGCCATCCAGGGATACGGAAACGCCGGTTCGTTCGCCCACAAACTCGGCGTCGAAATGTTCGGCCTTAAAGTGGTGGCAGTCTCCGATTCAAAAGGCGGCATTTATAATGCCAGCGGACTGGATTACGAAAAAGTTTTAGCCCACAAAGCCAAGACCGGTTCAGTGGTCAATTTCCCCGGCTGCAAAAACATCACCAATGATGAATTGTTGGTGTTGGATGTGACGGTATTGATCCCGGCTGCGCTTGAAAATGCCATCAACGAATCCAATGCTGAGAGTGTCAAGGCAAAATTCATTGCCGAACTGGCCAATGGACCGACCACTCCAGAAGCGGATAAGGTCTTGTACGACAAGGGAGTTTACGTCATCCCCGATTTCCTCTGTAACGCCGGCGGTGTAACCGTTTCATATTTTGAGATGGTTCAGAACGCCTATGACTATTACTGGGAAGAATCAGTAGTCCATGAACGCCTGGACAAGAAAATGACGGCTGCCTTTTGGTCTGTCCATAATATGGCTCAACAACAAAAGGTACATAACCGCTTGGCCGCCTACCTGGTGGCAGTAAGCCGCGTGGCGGAAGCCGTCCGCCTGCGCGGTTGGGCATAAACAAAATAACAAGGTCGACTCCCTAACCCCCCACGCAGAGGTTGTTGCGTGGGGGGTATAGTAAAGTAAAATAGTATTATGTTCCTTACCCCACCCGAATCCTCCAATATATTGGAGATATACCTCCTGATTGCCCAGTACCCAATGCTGGCAAGCCGCATCCGCCGCCAGATGCGGCAGGAGCTATTTCGTCGTGGGATCATCACCCCTGAACGTCTTGAACAGGAAGTGCGCGAAAAATGCGTCCTTTCCCAACAACGGGAAGGTCTCTCAAACCTGCAGGAGAATGAGGGGGTTGAACAGTGGAATCTTCGCTATCATCGAGTTCGCCGGACCCTGACAGATTTCTACTTCGCCTACAACCTTCCTCTCGATCTACTCAACAAGGTCATTGATAACCTGCTGGCGCAACGTCATAATGGGGATGCCCCGGAACTGCGCCTGGGATTCAACCCTGAACTCGCCCCGCTGGAGATGGTTTTGAGGCAGGCAGAGAAATACGAGGCCTTGCCATCGGACCAGCGAGCTTCAGTGGACCACCAACTCCAGGAACTGCGGGTGGTGCTGCTCAAAAGCATGATCAGCGACCAGCTTGCCTTCATCCGCATCGCCAAGCAATGGTTCACGACCTCTGATTTTACCTACGTCATGCAGCATCGCATCGGGACGGGAAAGATCGGCGGTAAAGCCGCGGGAATGCTGCTGGCTTACAAGATCCTGCAAAACACTGCGGCGGATATCATCGAACAAATTGTCTTGCCGCGTTCTTATTTTGTCGGTGCAAATGTTTTCTACGATTTCATGGCCATCAACAATGTCGAATTCGTCGCGCAAAAATACAAGTCGGCGGAACAAATCCGCGCCGAATACCCGGGCATACAGGAAAAATATACACGCGCCCGTTTTCCCGAGGAAATTGCCGACCAGTTGCGCCATGTCCTGAATGAAGTGGGCAAGACTCCGCTCATTGTCCGCTCTTCCAGCCTGTTGGAAGATAATTTCGGCACCTCATTTGCCGGAAAATATATGAGTGTTTTTCTCCCGAACCAGGGAAACTTGAAAGAGAACCTGCGCGATCTGACCCTGGCCATACGGCGCATTTATGCGAGCGTGTACAGCCCGGATGCATTGATGTACCGCCGCCGCATGGGCCTGCTGGACTATGATGAGCGCATGGCTATCTTGCTCCAAGAGGTGCAGGGAGAGCGGCACCACCAGTATTACTTCCCAACATTGGCCGGCGTGGCCTACAGTTATAGTCCCATCGTCTGGAACCCGCGTTTGCGCCGGGAAGAAGGCTTTACCCGGATGGTCATGGGCCTGGGGACGCGTGCGGTGGACCGCATCGCGGGAGACTACCCGCGCATGGTCAACCTGAGTCACCCACAACTGCGCCCGGAGATGACCCGCCAGACCATCCGATATTATTCACAGCATTCGGTCGACCTGCTCGACCTGGAGAAAAACCAGTTAACCACTTTGCCATCAGAAGAGGTGCTGGGAGCGGATTTTCCGGCTCTGCGCTGGATGACCTCGGTGGACGATGGGGATACTGTCCGCCCGCCGGTGACCATCGGACTCAATCTGGACCCGGCAAAGCTTGTCCTGACCTTCGATGGACTCCTTCAACGTAGTGAATTTGTCTCCCTGTTGAAAAAGGTACTGACCCATCTCAAAGAGCAATATCAACTGCCGGTGGATATCGAGTTCACCATCTCAATCACCCCTGGGACCGGTAAGCCGGGTCTGATCTTTCACCTGCTTCAGTGCCGGCCTCAAGTCCGCTGGAGCTCGGATGGCAGTCCGGTCCAACCGCTGCCCAGGGACCTGCCGGAACCGGACAGGATCTTCCAATGCACGCGCATGGTGCCTCAGGGACGTGTAGGCCAGATTGAATATCTAATCTACGTCGACCCGGAGATGTATCATCAATTGGAGCGGCCCCAGGATTACACCGAGGTGGCCCGCTGTATCGGGCAATTAAACAAATCCCTTGAAGGGCGCATTTTTATCATGCTCGGACCGGGCCGCTGGGGCTCCTCGGATGCCATGCAGGGAGTACCGGTCACCTACGCGGATATTTTCAACACGCGCGTCCTGGTGGAACTGGCCAGCAAAAAGGGTGGTTACTCTTCCGAGCCATCTTATGGGACACATTTCTTCCAGGACCTTGTCGAAACCCAGATCTACCCGCTGGCCATCTCGGCGGAGGAACCCCAAGATTATCTGAACCTGGATTTCATCCGGGAAGCTGATAACCATACGCTTGAATTCTTCCCGGAGGCTACTGCTGCCAGCCGGTGTATCAAGGTCATTCACATACCCTCAGAACGGGGGGGCTGGCATCTCGAGGTGGCCATGGACGGCCAGCAGGGGATGGGTTACCTGGTGCGGTCGAGGCGGGGCGAATAAAAACAAAAAAGGGTGAGACGCACAGAACGCTTCTCACCCTTTTTCATTAATACTTTTTAGAAATAAACTTGCAAACCCAAAAATGGGGGAGACTTGACACGGCTGATATAATAATTATTCACGCACAAACTGTGAAAAATAAAACATTTGTGCTATAATCGCCCCATCTAAAAACAGAGGGAACCATGTCATCTAACGTCATCCGCGTGGTGGGGGCACGCGAACACAACCTAAAAAATATTACTGTCGAGATCCCGCGTGACAAGCTGGTCGTGATCACCGGCCTTTCTGGCTCCGGCAAATCCTCCCTGGCATTCGATACCATTTTCGCCGAGGGACAGCGCCGGTACGTCGAGTCGCTCTCGGCCTATGCGCGCCAGTTCCTCGGGCAGATGCAGAAGCCTGATGTAGACTACATCGAGGGCCTTTCCCCGGCTGTTTCCATTGACCAAAAGGGCACCTCCCACAACCCGCGCTCCACTGTCGGCACCGTGACAGAGATCTACGACTATCTGCGTTTGCTCTTCGCCCGGGTCGGCATCCCCCATTGCCCGATCTGTGGACGGGAAGTGGTCAAACAGTCTGCCCAGGAGATCGTGGATACGATCGAGTCGTTGCCTGAAGGGACGCGCATCCTGGTACTCTCACCGGTAGTACGCGGCCGCAAAGGCACCTACCAGGCCGTCTTCGAAGAAATCCGCAAGGCGGGTTTTGCACGCGCCCGTGTGGATGGGACAGTCTTTAACCTGGAGGATGAGATCAGCCTGGACCGGTACAAGATCCATACCATCGAGGCAGTAGTAGACCGGTTGGTAATCAATGCTTCCGGGTCGGAAGAAGACAAGAAAGCAGCCCTGACCCGTTTGACCGACTCCGTCGAGACTGCTTTAAAATTTGGCGATGGGTATCTGACCGTTTCAAAAGTTCCCGCTCAAGACGCAAACAGTACCCAGTCTGATAAAAAGAATGAGGACAACGAGACACAGGACTTGCATTTTTCCGAGCATCTGGCTTGCCCCGAGCACAGCATCAGCATCCCCGAGATAGAGCCGCGCACGTTTTCATTTAACACCCCCCATGGCGCCTGCCCAGACTGCCAGGGGTTGGGCAATAAACTGGAAATTGATCCCGATCGCGTGATTGACCCGGAGAAATCTCTTTGTGACGGGGCGTTAATCGTGATGGAGTGGAATAACCTGCGCGAAGACACCGGCTATTACGCCCAGCTGCTTGAAGCCACTGCCCAGCACTTCCATATTGATATGAACAAACCCTTCAAGGAGCTGCCGCCGGAAAAGCAGGATATCATCCTGCACGGAACCAGGGGAGAAAAAGTCCGCATCCATTATCACAACCGGGACGGCCGCACAGCCACGTTCGATACGGCTTTCGAAGGCGTGATGGGCAACCTGGAACGACGTTACCGCGAGACCAACTCGGAATATATCCGCGAAAAGATCAGCGAATATATGTCCGACCGGCCCTGCCCGACCTGCCAGGGCAAACGACTGCGACCGGAAGCCATTGCCGTCACCGTGAACAATACCAATATTATTGAAGTGACCGCCTGGCCCATTAATCACACGCTGCAATGGGTGGAACAGCTATATGGGTCGAAGACGCCCCTGACCTCCCGCCAGCAGGCCATCTCAGAGCGTATCCTGAAGGAAATACGCGCCCGCTTGGGATTTCTGGTCAACGTGGGCCTGGAATACCTGACCCTCAACCGGTCCGCCGGGTCTCTTTCGGGCGGCGAGGCGCAACGGATCCGCCTGGCCACCCAGGTCGGGTCGCGGCTGGTGGGCGTGCTATATGTATTGGATGAGCCGTCCATTGGATTGCACCCGCGGGATAACGATCGCCTGCTCACCACCCTAAAGGGGTTGCGCGATATAGGTAACACCGTCCTGGTGGTGGAACATGATGACGATACCATCCGCACCGCCGATTGGGTCATAGACCTGGGTCCTGGCGCGGGTGAACAGGGAGGAAAGATCATCGCGGAGGGCACGCCCGCAGAGATCATAGCCCATCCCAAGTCGTTGACCGGCGCATACCTTTCCGGTCGCAAACACGTCCCCATCCCAAAGAAACGACGCGAGGGCAACGGCAAAATGTTGACCATCGTAGGCGCCCGCGCCAACAATTTGAAAAACATCAGCGTCAAAATCCCGCTAGGCAAGTTCGTTTGCATCACCGGGGTATCGGGGTCCGGCAAATCCTCCCTGATGAGCGATGTACTCTATAATGCGCTGGCGGCGAAATTGAACGGGGCACATACCCAGGCCGGCGAGCACGACCGCATCGAAGGGCTGGAGCACCTCGACAAGATAATCAACATCGACCAGTCACCCATCGGGCGCACCCCTCGTTCCAACCCGGGGACATATACCAGTCTTTTCGAGGAGATCCGCAAGTTGTTTGCGGAGCTGCCGGAAAGCAAAGTACGCGGATATAAGCCGGGCCGCTTTTCCTTCAACGTCCACGGCGGGCGCTGTGAGGCATGCCAGGGTCAAGGTGAATTGCGGATCGAGATGCAGTTCCTGCCGGATATTTATGTGCTGTGCGATGTATGCCACGGCAGCCGTTTCAACCGCGAGACTTTGCAAGTCCACTTCAAGGATCATAGCATCGCAGATGTGCTCGACATGACGGTCGACCATGCCTTGCATGAATTCTCCGCTTTCCCGCACATGCTGAACAAACTCAAACTCCTGCAGGAAGTGGGACTGGGATACGTAAAAATCGGCCAGCCGGGCACAACCCTTTCGGGCGGCGAGGCCCAGCGCGTCAAACTGGCCAAGGAACTCTCCCGCCGTGCTACCGGGCGAACCCTGTACGTGCTCGATGAACCCTCGGTCGGTTTACATGCTGCAGATGTGCATAAATTAATCGAAGTTCTCCAGCGCCTCGTTGATGCCGGTAACAGTGTACTTATCATCGAACATAACCTGGAGATCATCAAAGTTTCCGACTGGATCATAGACCTGGGCCCTGAAGGCGGCGACCAGGGAGGGGAACTGATCGCGGAAGGAACTCCGGAGGAGATCGTTATGAGTCCCGGGTCATATACCGGAGCATTCCTGAAGGACCGTATCAAGAAATAAACAGGCCAGCCCGTTAATCTATGCGCAGTCAGCGGTACTCGCAGAATCCCCCAAGTTCAGGTAGAATTAGAAATCACTCCATGAAGGTGTCCGCCAGTACATCTGCCCCATAGAATGGACGGGATAAGCTCATGACTATATCAAATACAATTGAATCTTATCGTAAGCGCCGCAAAGGGATCCCACCGATCTATATCATCGGCGGCGCGGTTTTGCTGGTGCTCATCGGCATTATCGTTTTGTTAATCTCGAACAAAGGCGTTTTTTCCAAAGCCTTTGCCACCAAAACCCCCACACCCACTCTCACCCTGACCCCTACAAATACTTCACTCCCCACCGAGACGCCGACCATCACTCTCACCGAGACGATCACAGAGACGCCCACAAGATCCGGAATGTATACTTACATAGTTCAGGAAGGGGATACGCTTCTATCCATAGTGAAAGATCAAAACTTGGGTGACAATGGGTTGATCCTCATCTACATGCTCAACGGAAGTAATATTGACCCTCTTCACCCTGAAAACCTCCAGGTTGGACAGACTATTACCTTGCCCTATCCTGGACAACCGATACCCACCCCGACATCCCTACCTACCGGTCTGTCAGCCGGGACCAAAATCACCTACCGGGTGATGCCGGGTAATAGCCTGGGTTACATCGCCGGCTTATTCAATACTACTCCTGAAGCCATTGTGGCAGCCAACAAAACGATCTTGACGGACGGCATAAACTCGATGATTTACCCGGGTCAACTGCTGCAGGTTCCCGTCAACCTCGTCACCGCTATTCCAACCAAGACGCTTACCCCTACACTAACACCCCTGGCCACACCTTAGGGGGAAGCGGAACACCCAACCAGACTTCCGAAGTCTGCCCCCACGGCTATGCAATGGGGTGCTCCGCAGAGACTTCGGAAGTCTTTTTTAAACTAATAAGCTGTGTTTGCTGAATCATAGTTTACAGATTCACAAAATAGGCAGTAAAATGATAGAGCGAAGAGCAATATAGTCAACAGGAGAAGCCGTGAGCAAGTGGCCTGGCAAATACGTCATCGGTCTTACCGGCAACATAGCCACAGGGAAAAGCGTCGTCCGCAAGATGCTCGAACATCTCGGCGCATATAGTATAGACGCGGATGCGCTTTCCCACCGAGCCATTGCCAAAGGGGCTCCCGGTTATCAGCGGGTGATGGATACTTTTGGCAAGTGGATATTGGATAACAGCGGGGAGATAGACCGGGCCAAACTTGGAAGATTGGTTTTTAATGACCCGGAAGCCCTTCGGCAATTGGAAACTATTGTCCATCCTTTGGTTGAGCAGGCGGTGAATCTGATGATCCGGCGCGCCGGCCAACCTGTCGTTGTGATCGAGGCCATCAAATTGCTGGAAGGGAATCTGGCCAGCGGTTGCGACAAAATCTGGGTCACAACCGCTCCTGAACCAATCCAAAAAAACAGGCTGATGAGGAAACGCAACCTGAGCGAACAAGACGCTCTCCAGCGTATCCATGCCCAGCCATCCCAAGAGATAAAAATGGCGGCTGCGAACCTGGTTATCCAAAATAGTGGTTCGTTCGAGGATACATGGAAACAAGTAGTCGCCGGTTGGAAGGCCGTTTCTCCTAAGACTGAGTCCGGTGCTGTAACACACAAAGCCGCGGACGGTGAACTATCCGTCCAGCGCGGCAGGCCGCGGGATTCGGGAAGCATCGCTGCTTTCATTAACCGTCTAAGCAAGGGAGCGCGCCCCCAATCTCATGAAGACATTATGGCCGCCTTCGGCGAAAAAGCCTTCTTGTTACTCCTGGCTAACAAACAATTGGTGGGTCTGGTCGGCTGGCAGGTGGAAAACCTTGTGGCTCGTACCACCGACCTTTTACTCGACCCGCTTGTCCCCGTAGAAAAGGCCCTCAAAATTCTGGTACCTGAGGTGGAGCGTGCCTCTCAAGACTTGCAATGTGAAGCCTCCCTTTTCTTTCTGCCATCCCAACTGGCCGGGCATGAGCCTGTCTGGAAAGAATTGGGCTACATTCGTCGCACCCCCCAATCATTAGGGATCCAGGCTTGGCACGATGCAGCCATCGAATCTCAGCCGCCGAATACTTTATTGCTTTTCAAACAACTCCGTCAGGACCGCGTCCTGCGCCCGATCTAGGCCGGGTCATGCGATAAAAGGGAGATTAGCGTCACTTCCCTTGCTCACTAACCTGACGGTACCTGTCCAAACTTTCATTAAGCCGGTCTGGCCGGTCATAATCCACTACCGTGACTGAATTCCTGAATAACGCTCTCTTTATTTTTCAACGTCTTGACTGGCTCGGGGTCATTGATATCCTGCTCGTTGCCTTGATTTTCTTTGGCGTGCTCTACCTCGTCCGGGATACGCAGGCAATGATCTTATTGAGGGGAATCATCCTGATCCTGGTTGTGGTCACGCTGGTCACCAGTTTGGTCAACCTGCCGGCCTTCTCCTGGTTGATCCGAACTGCGCTGCCTGCCATGGTATTTGCAATTCCTGTTATTTTTGCTCCCGAGATCCGCCGCGCATTGGAGAGGATCGGTCGTGCCGGGACCTTCTTTCGCGGTTCCACCAGGAATGCCAGTGAAGAGTTATTGCAGACCATCCAGGCGGTAGTGGGAGCGGCCGCACGTCTCTCAGCCCGCCAGCATGGGGCCCTGATTATCCTGGAGAGGTTTGACCACCTGGATGAATACTTGCGCACAGGTGCAGTTGTGAATGCCAATGTAACCGCGGAAATGCTGATGCAGATCTTCTATCCAAATACACCGCTGCATGATGGCGCTGTTATTATTTCGGGAAACAAGATCGTCGGGGCGGCATGTGTCCTGCCGCTTTCGTCCAGCGGCATCCTGGCGCGCTCTCCGGAGCGGAAAATGGGTTTGCGTCACCGGGCAGCCCTCGGAATATCGGAGGTTTCTGATGCCATCGCAGTGGTTGTCTCGGAAGAGACAGGGACCATCTCCATCTCTCATGCCGGGCGGATCATCCGCCGGCTGGATGTGGAGCGCCTGGAAAACATCCTGACCGCTTTCTACAATCCTGAAAAATCCCAAACGGAAAATTACTTCCAGCGGCATTTTCCCTATCTTTTTCCGCCTAAGGAAGAGTGAGCCATGTTTCGCTGGTTAGCTACCAATTTTCGTACATTCCTTTTAGCTTTCGCCCTGGCCGTGGCCGTATGGGTGATCGCGGTTACGTCGGCGAATCCCGACGAAACCCAGGCCTATCCCAAACCAATCCCGATCGAATATGTTGGTCAAGACCCCAGTCTGATCATGGCAGATACGGCTCCGCGACAGGTACAAATTACACTGCGAGCGCCGACTTCCGTGTGGAATAACATACTTTCGGGTGAGGTCCCCATCCGGGCTATTGTCGATCTGACAGGCCTGAAAGCAGGATCGTACAAGTTGGTTGTGCAGACACAAATTGATATCCGGCCAATAAGGGTCATTTCGGTCACTCCCGCCTCCTTTGAATTATTACTCGAACCATTGGTTTCAGTATCCATGCCGGTCGAATTAACCCTTAACGGAAAGCCGGCCATCGGCTATAAAGCGGGTGAGATCTCATTGGATCCGGCAGAGGCTGTCATCTCCGGGCCGCAATCGATCGTGGCCCAGGTGAAGCAACTTCAAGCTACTCTGGATGTGACCAATTCTCGTCAGAGCCTTGACACTTCGTTGGCAATCCATGTTGTGACCGATAATGCCTCGATCCTGAACCGGATCTCTGTACATCCGGCCAGTATCAGAGTGAGCTTGCCGATCGTTCAGCAAGGCGGCTACCGCGATCTGGCGGTCAAAGTGGTCACGGTGGGGAAACTCGCCAGTGGATACCGGTTGAATAATGTTACTCCATCGCCCCTTATCGTAACGGTTTACTCGGCCAACAATCCCTTAATAGAGAGTTTGCCCGGCTTTGTGGAAACCACCATGCTTGATCTTTCCGGGGCTTCCAGCAATATTGAAACCAAACTGGCTTTAAACCTGCCCGGCGGAGTAACTGTGATCGGCGACCAGACAGTGTCTGTCCAGATCGAGATCGTGCCGATCGAAGGCAGCTTGACCGTATCCTTCCGCCCGGTGGATGTCATCGGCCTGTCACCTGGTTTGAAAGCTGTCCTCTCACCCACTACCGTGGATGTTATCCTCGCGGGTCCTGTGCCTGAGCTCGATTCATTGGATCCTTCAGACGTCACAATCGAAGTGGATTTGACCGGACTGACCATCGGTACTTACCAATTAATTCCAACAGTCACGGTCGCTAAACCTGGATTGACCGTCCAATCCATCCTTCCGGGGACGGTGGAAGTTGTAATTGAAAAGGCGACGACGCCAACCCCATAACCCCCCCCTTTTAGTGGGAGATTCGGAAAATATATGTCTAAACCCGTAGTCGCCTTAGTCGGGCGCCCCAACGTGGGAAAAAGCACGCTTTTCAACCGCCTGGCCGGGGGACGCCTGGCCATTGTGGACGACACACCTGGAACCACCCGCGACCGTATCGTGGCCGAAGCGGAGTGGAACGGCCGTCCGTTCGACATTGTGGATACGGGGGGTATCGATCCCACCCACGGCGGCAAGACGCCGCTTTCGATTGACTCTGCAGACTTCATTCAAGAAATCCGCCAACAGGCGCTGATGGCTGTCAATGACGCCGAGACGGTCTTGTTCATCACTGACGGCAGTGCGGGCGTTACGCCCCCGGACCGTGAAGTGGCTGAAATCCTGCGCAGGTTCCAGAAGACAGTGGATGGGAAACCATGGCCGCCGATTTTTGTGGTGGTGAACAAATGCGAGAATGCAAAAATGCGTGCGGGGGCGGCAGAATTCTACGAGTTGGGCCTGGGTGATCCTTTTCCCATTTCTGCCATCCATGGGAGTGGGACTGGTGATCTTCTGGATGCATTCGTGGCTTCTTTCCCTGCCCAGGTCGAGACCGAAGAGGACGATTCGGTCAAGATCGCCATCTCCGGCAAGCCCAATGCCGGCAAGTCATCCTTGCTCAATAAACTGGTGGGGAAGGAACGCGCCATCGTCAGCCCCATCCCCGGCACCACCCGGGATGCCGTGGATACAAAACTCGAAGTGGACGGGATTCCTGTAACATTAATCGATACCGCCGGTATCCGCCGGCGGGGGAAGATCGAACGCGGCGTCGAAAAATATAGTGTGCTCAGAGCATTCAAGGCCATTGAACGCGCTGATGTGGTTCTATTGATGATTGATGCAGCCGAAGGCATTACCGCCCAGGACACTCACATTGCCGGCTTCATCCTGGATGCCTGGAAAAGCACTGTGGTCCTGGTCAATAAATGGGACACCATCGTAAAAGACAATGAAACGATGGATGATTACACCCGTCACGTGCGCAAAGAACTCAATTTCATGGATTATGTACCGATATTATTCATTTCGGCCAAAACCGGTCAGCGGGTGGAGCAGGTGCTGCCGCTGGCATTGCGGGTCCAGGAAGAGCGGATGGCGCGTATCACCACGGCCATGCTAAACCGGGTTTTGCGGGATGCCCAGGACGCTCACCCAACTCCCACCCACGCCGGGCGCCAGCTGAAGATCTACTACGGCTCGCAGGTGCGGGTGGATCCGCCCACCTTTGTCTTGCATGTCAATGACCCCAAACTATTCCACTTTTCCTACTTGCGCTACCTTGAAAACCAATTCCGGGAAACATATGGTTTCATCGGGACGCCATTGAAGATCATCGCCCACGGGCACAAAGAAGAAAAATAGCCTTTGCCATCTGGGTAAGGCCAGACCAGAGGCAGAAAGTGCTCACCAGGAAAACAAAACGGGCTGCGATTTATCTGCAGCCCGTTTTGTCATTTATTTACCGGGAATTGACCGGCCAATCCAGTTTATGGTGCAGGCGTGTCGATATCGGTGGCAGTGTTGTTGCCCAAAATTGGATCAGGTACAATCCAGTCTGGCGGCGTGGCCGGTGGAGCAATGATGACGGTAGTCGTCAGGGCACCGGTGGCAAGTAGCATTGATATTTGCCACAACCGTGTAGATGACGCTCCTGCCGGCTGGGATGCTCAGGGCCGCGTCTGCAAAGTCCGTGATCCTGGGGATACCTTCGGAGGTACAGGAGGCTCCCACTTGGGCCGCACAGGTCCAGCGTCCAACTGGTCAACTGTGTGGGAATGACTGCCGAGAACGGTGCATTGATCACATTGCTGGGGCCGTTATTCGTGACCGTGATCGTGTAAATGACCGATCCACCGAGGGTGTAAGTGACCACCTGGTCTGAGATGGCTACGGCGAGGTCGGCGATCGGGTGCAGGTCCGTGTCCGTGGCGGTGTTGTTCGCCAGGTTGGGGTCAGTGATGCCGGCAGGGTTCGTAACCGTGGCGATATTGACCAGGTCACCGGCAGCCGCCGCGGCAATGGTCGCTGCCACTGAATATCTGACCTTGGCCCCGGAAGGAATGCTTATCGTATCCGTGAAGGGCGCAATGCTGGAAGGACCAACGAGACAGGTGGCTCCCGCATCCGGCGTACAAGTCCAGGTCCAACCGGTTACATTTGCAGGTAATGCATCGGTGAAAACGGCATTGGTGACAGCCTGCGGGCCATTGTTCCTCACATCGATCGTGTAGGAGACCGCTCCACCCGGCGTATAGTAAGTGATGCCGTCCGACTTCGTCACAGACAGGTCCGCACTCGGAGGTACATCTGTATCCGTGGCAGAGTTATTCCCCGGGACGAGATCCGGAATGGTCGGGATGGAGGTGATACTGGCGGTATTGACCAGGTTGCCGGTAGCAGCACCGCTAATCGTTGCCACCACCGTGTATCTGACCTTATTCCCTGCCGGGATGGTCAATGTATCCAGTCTGTTTATATTGTCTGTGATAGGTCCAGGACCCATCAAACAAGTTGCTCCTGTATCCGGCAAGCAGGTCCAAGTCCAACTGGTTACATTTGCAGGAATGTTATCGACGAATGAAGCACCCGACACGATCAGTGGACCATTATTGATCACATCGATCGTATAAGTGACCGTACCACCCGGTGTATAGGAAGTTACGCCGTCGGTCTTCGTCACCGCCAGGTCAGCGCTTGGCCCTGTGTCGGTATGCGTGGCTGAATTGTTTGAAAGGGTGGCGTCCAACACTCCCACGGGAGGCATGATGGTGGCTGTATTCACCAAATCGCCTGTGGCGGCGGAACTAATGGATGCCACTACCGTGCAGGTGATCGTGCTACCGGCAGGCAAATTAGCCACGGCGTTTACATTCGTGGTGCTTGTTCCAGGACCTGACCACACCGCGCCGCCGCTTGTGACACAAGACCAGACCCAGCTTGTTACCTGGGATGGTTTTGGATCAGTAAAGGTGGCCCCGGTCGCAGCCAGAGGCCCGGCATTGGCTAATTGGATCGTATAGGTGACCGTTCCACCCAACGGGTAGAAGGTTACACTGTCGGTCTTCGTCACTGACAGGTCTGCGCTGGGCGGCGCGTCCGTATCCGTGGCACTGTTATTGGCCAGATTGGGATCCGGTACAGCGCCCGGGTTGGTAATGGAGGCCGTGTTCACCAGGTTCCCAACCGCCGACGCACTGATGGTCGCCACTACCGTGTAGACAATCTGCTTTCCGGCAGGGATATTCACAACATCCAGGATGCCGCCTGGCGGCAGGATCGGGCCGGTGGTGCAGGAGGCGCCGCTCTCCGCTGCGCAGGTGACCGTCCAGGAAGTCACGTGAGGGGACGGCTTGTTATCGGTGAAGGTCGCGCCAACCACATTCTGCGGGCCATTGTTTCTGACGACAATCGTGTAAGTCACTGTTCCACCGGGTGTGTAGGTGGTTATGCCATCAGTTTTTGTTACCACCAGATCCGCGTTCGGTCCCGAAATGATGGCCGTTGGAGTTGCAGTGGCTGTAGGTCCACCTGGAGTGCTGGTGGGAGCCGTCGTGGAAACATTGATGTCGGCGAAGAAGGTGATCAGGCCGCTGCCCACGCCGAATTGAGTGCCTGAAGAGTTGCGGAAGCGCCAATAGCTGCGATAATGACCGGCTACCGTTGGCGCAACCATATTGATCGAGAAATCAGCCGTCTGTCCCGGAGCTACAGGGGCGACACTGGGGGAAAGATTGATCGCTGGCGCAGCGCCGAAATTATTTCCAAAGACAAAGACCAGGGCATAGTCCGTCGTCCAGGTGCAGGAACCGATATTCCTGATGCGCCAGGTCTTGGTAAATGCCTGTCCGGGAGCCAAAATGGAACCGTCCGGAATGGTCACATCGCCAACGAAAGCACCCTTGTCACAAACTGAGACAGGTGGGATGGGCGTACCGCCACCGCCGCCGCGGGCAATCCTTGTTTCCACCCACTCCGCCCGGTCGCCTGAGGGCAGGCCGTGACCGCTGACATCAGCCGTATAGAGAATAAACTTAACACTCTGGCCGGCCAGTGAACTCAGGTCCAGGTTGACCCGGAAGAACAGCCCTTCATAACGTTCGTTAAAGCTCCAGAAGGTAGTCACTGGGCCGGAACCGATTTGATATGCAAGCCGGAAGTTCACGTAGCAGTGTGTAGCATTGAAGGCACAGTTGACAATGCTCTGGAAGCGGTCGCCGGCTTGAACCGTGAAGGCAGGATAAACTCCCTGAATAAACCCGCCTGCAACTTGCTGCGGATTCACCACCAGGCCGGCAGATGAACTGGTTGTGCCATTCTCCAACTGTGGTGTCGGTACTTTAAGGACAAAACCCTTTACATCTCCATCCGTGCCTGGGCAGGGTAATGCGCCTGCACCGCTTGACCATGTAGCCGAGCAACCATTGGCGGCAAAGTCATAGGCGACAGAAAATGAAACATTGACATTAATATCCACCCAAAACAGGAAAGCGGCGTTCGTACCCACACCGAACAAGCCGCCTGTTGCGTTCTTGAGTTTAAAGTTGCCGCGGTAGTGGCCGGGTGTAGCCGGGGCGGTCATATTGACGGAAATATCCACCGTTCCGCCGGGCGCTACACTTGAGGGCATGGGGATCACCGCCGGTGATCCCAATTGGTCACCGCCTGTGAAAACCACCGCGTAAGAGGTCGTCCAGGTACAGGTGCCGCTATTCATCAATCGCCAGGTTTTGACAAAAGCTGCTCCTGGCGCTACGCTGGTCCCATCAGGTATGGTTACGTCGGCGACAAATTGCGCTGAATCACAAAGCGCTGCCGCCACGGGTTGAGGCCCGAGGGCCGTCCCCGGGAAGAATTGAACCACCATGATGAGGATCAAAACAACCGGAATTAATGCACGTCGAAAATACATCTCAACCTCCTTATGCTTGGGTGACAGCGCCATCAGACGCGCTCAGAGACGCGGCATCCGCGCCTACTAACAAATATCAGACGAATATTACTCAAAAAAGTTCCATTACCCATAATGATAGCGCATATTATGAAAATTCGCATACCCTATTTATAGGGTAAAACAGACTGTAAAATCATCCAATGGTCTCGGTTGTGCTAAAAGAAAGAGATTTTTCGTATTCCATTACCTCCTGGTTACTGCATCGCGGCGACGGTTCTATCTATACTATTATAATTCTGCTTGAGATTCTTTTGTCATAGATGTACAATGAATTTAAACGGTATGCAGCAAAAAAAATTGGTGCTGGTGGCTTTCATCGCCGCCCTTCTCCTGCAAATATCGCCCGTCCACATCAACGCCTGGAGGCTCGCAGCAGCCAATCTCGTCCCGGCTCTCCTCTCCAGTGGAACGACCCCGATAATACCTGTCTCTCAGGCCGATTTCAACAGGGATGGGCAACCTGAAAAAATCTCCCTGATGAATGCTACGGCTGCGATCGTTTCCGCCGGCCACATCGTCTGGCAAAGCCCGCAATCATGGCAGGTCACCCAGGCCGAAATCACTGATCTGAACGGCGATAAAGTCCCGGAGGCCGCCCTGCTGGTCTGGCGGCCTTTCCATCCCTGGCCGGTGGATGAGTGGCTGCCTTCGGGAGGACGCATCGCAACATTCCATGATGTCGCTGGTAATTCATGCCACATCATTCTGATCGCCTGGCAAAGCCATGAATACCGCGAAATGTGGGCCGGATCCGCACTGGCTGAACCTGTCCGCGCTTTTTCTGTTGCCGACTTGAACGATGATGGAGTTCAGGAATTGATCACACTTGAAGGTGCTTACTCAGACCCCAGGTCCGCCCCGGCCCGTTTATTGAAGGTGTGGGAGTGGAACGGATTCGGGTTCTCCATCGTCTCCAAGATAAATGGCATTTTCAACAAAATGACCCTCGTTCGGTCCGGCCGCGGCCCTATCCTGATCCTTGTCCCCTGAGGAGGAGACCATGAAAACAGCTTTCCGAAAATTATTGTGGATATTTTTGGCCCTCGTTCTGATCCAGTCGGCGTGCGGTTTGCCAAGCCGTACCGCCACTCCGGCCCCAACACAAGCGCCTTTGGAAACACCCTCTCAACCGCCTCCCCCTCCAGCCGGGGTTTATCCGGCATCTTTTGCCAACTACAATCAATCCGCTGCCAGGATACCGGATACTTTCGGCGGCGGTGGTTACACCCTGCCGCTGGATCTGAGCCAGGTTCAAGTGTCGGATTCGATAAAGATCACCGACGCTCAGCGGGCTTTACTGGCCCGGAATGGTTTCGTTGTCGCGCCGCCGGTACCAGGTGCTTATCGCGAGTTCTATCAGGTCTACGAGCAAAACCGCTATATGGAAGTGCCGGTCTTTGTCACCACCGATTCGATCTACCATATCTATCACCTCATCTTTGACAAGATGCTGCGTGACTTGGAGACAGATTACTTCATCACTGGCCTCAAATCACTCACCACCACCATGTTGGCGGCCTCATCCGCCCAGTACCAGGCCCTGAATGGCACTGCGCTGGCAGAACCTGCCCTGCGGAACGCGGCCTATTTCGCCGTTGCAGACCGGCTGCTGGGTCTTTCTGACCCAATGCCGGCAGAGGCAACCGATCTGATGAACGCCGAATTGGCCCTGATCAATGCAGCCAGCAGCGAAGCCGTTTCACCCATCTGGGACCGCCCTGACCTGCCGCCCAATCAGAAGCTCATCGAGGTTTATGGCCAGTACACTCCCCGCGGTCACTATACCCGCAGCGAAGACTTGAAGATGTATTTCAAGGCCATGATGTGGTACGGGCGGCTGACTTTCCGCATGATGGATGATTTCGAGACACGCCGCGCTCTGCTGCTGGTTCAGGCACTTCGCTCCGCAGTTGCTACTGATGGAACGCCAGCAGTGACGCTGTGGAAAAATATTTACGAACCCACCGTTTTCATCGTCGGCAAGGCAGACGACCTGGGTTACGTTGAATATGGAACGCTTTCAGACATGGTCTTCGGTCCGAACCCCGACCTGGCCAGGTTTACCGACCAGTCTCTCTTTGACCAGTTTAAACAAGCCGCGAAAAATCTGCCTCCACCCCAGATTAACTCGATGTGGGTTTGGATCGATCAGGATACCGAGCAAGTGACCAAAGGGTTCCGTTTTATGGGCCAGCGCTTCACCCTGGATGCTTATGTTTTCGGCCAGTTGATCTGGCGAAAGGTCGGCACAAGCGACAAACCCCGCGGCCTGCCTAAAGGGCTGGATTTCTTCGCGGCCATGGGCTCAGATGAAGCCACCAATATACTGAAAGCGATGGGCGAGGACCAGTATGAAAACTTTGACACCCAGATGGCCAAGGTCAAGGCTGAAGTGGCGGCCTTGGGGAACGATTCCTGGACTCAAAATCTGTATTGGACATGGCTCTATTCCTTCCAGCCGCTCATTGCTTCTAAAGGCGGTGCCTACCCGCCCTTCATGCAGACCCAGGCCTGGACGCGCAAGGATCTGCAGACCTCCCTGGGCTCCTGGACGGAACTCAAGCACGATACCATCCTGTATGCAAAACAGGTGATGGCTGAAATGGGCGGAGGCCCTCCTGGTGAACCGCCTCATGGCTACGTGGAGCCCAATCCCGAAGCCTATGCCCGTCTGTTGGCTCTGACGCAAATGACTGAGGTGGGCCTGCAGTCACGCAACCTGTTAAGCGACCTGACCCGCGGCAACCTTGACAACCTGGTCTCCCAGCTCAATTTCCTGAAGGATATTTCCGAGCGTGAATTGAGCGGCGGGAGCATTACCGACGACGAATACTGGCAAATCCAATACTGGGGCGGCACACTTGAGCAGTTCACCCTGAAAGCCGCCGACACGACCGGACCTGACATGCGCGATCTTTCCGACCAGAAGGCTGCCTTGGTGGCAGATGTGGCCACCGGCACCACTGACCTGAATACTTTGGTGGCGCTCGAAGAGGCCGTCGGACAGCCGACCCTCATTTACGTGGTTTTGCCTGATTCTCCCTGGCGTGTATCTGTGGGTGCAGTGTACTCTTACTACGAGTTCACCGTGCCTTCCTCCGGCCGATTGACCGATGAGGCCTGGCAGGCACAGGTCGAAGCGGGAACAACGCCTCCGCAGCCGGATTGGATGTCAATGTTCGTCGCACCGTGAAATCGGCCTCCAGACTACAGGCGATGGACGATGGCAAAAGCCATCGTCCATCGTCCATCGTTCGCCTTTTCATCTCCATCCTGCTGAACATTTCCCTGGTTGCCTGCGGAACTTCGAGACGGACCGTTAAGCTTGCCATTCTGGGAGATATCAATCTGGGGCGGGACGTGAATGCTGCCGCCGATTCGTTTTCCTTGCTGGCTCCCGACCTGGCCTGGGCTGATCTGACGCTGGCAAACCTGGAGAGCCCTCTTTCAGCCGATCCGCAGGTGTCGAATTCGGGTTATAACCTTTGCGCCCTGGATAAAAGTGCCAGCTTGCTCTCTGGATGGAGCTTCGACCTTCTTTCCATCGCAAACAATCATGATTTGGATTGCGGTCCAGACGGAGCCTCCGGTACCCGCTTGGCGCTGGAGGCGGCCGGGATCACTCCCATGGGCCCTGGCATGGAACCGGTCTACCGGAATGTGAATGGCCTGCAGCTGGCCTTTCTGGCCTTTGATGACGTCACCTCCCGCCTGGATACGGAGGCCGCCGCGCGGACCATCCACTCCACCTCTGAAAGCGGCGCGCAGGTGATCGTCTCCATCCATTGGGGAATGGAATACCAAAGCGGCTCGTCGGACCGGCAGGAACTGCTGGCGCAGCAGTTTTCCCAGGCGGGTGCAATACTGGTATGGGGCCACCATCCGCATGTGCTCCAGCCGGCTGAATGGATCGAATCTACCCATGGGAAAACAATGGTTCTCTACAGCCTGGGCAACGCCCTCTTCGACCAGGCCGGGCTGGCAGATACGCGCCGGTCAGCCCTGCTGCTGGTGGAAGTCAATTCAAGCGGTGTCCAATCCATCCGGGCTGTGCCTTTTATAATTGATGTCGTCCACAGCCGCCTCACGGCTGCGGATGTTGAGACTGCCGGGAAAATACTGGATGAACTGAAAATCAAGTAAAATATTAAGCTCTTTCTCATCAATTGCGTTCAGAATCACCCTGAAATGGGATAAGATAAGCCCCTGTTTATTCCTCACCGGATGGTTCTTGGAGAGTCTCACGCTGAGACAAGACAAAGGAGATTTTATGGGTAATAACTTAGAGGTTGCAACCCTTGCGGGTGGATGTTTCTGGTGCTTGGAGGCTGTGTTCGACGAATTGAAGGGCGTGGAATCGGTCGAATCCGGCTATTCCGGCGGACACGTGCCGAACCCCAGCTATGCCCAGGTTTGCGATGATAATACCGGTCACGCTGAAGTCGTGCGGGTCACGTTTGATCCACAGGTGATCTCTTACCACGATCTGCTCAAGGTCTTCTTCTCCATTCACGACCCAACCACTCTGAACCGGCAGGGTAATGATGTGGGCACACAGTACCGTTCGGCCATCTACTACCATACACCTGAACAGAAAGCGGTTGCAGAGGCGGTCATCAAAGAATTCACCGAAGCCCGGCTTTGGGACGGGCCTATTGTGACCGAGGTGACGCCCTTCGAACAATTCTACATGGCCGAGGATTACCACCAGGAATACTTCAAGAAAAATCCTTTCCAGGGGTATTGTCGGGCAATTATTGCCCCCAAGGTGGCAAAGTTCCGGCAGAAATTTGTGGAACAACTGAAAAAGTAAGGTCAGAAATGAATTCCTATCAGACTGGCCAGCCTGCGGCGGGTTTAACAAATACCCCCACACAGCCCACCTTCCGGGTGGGAGGAGTACCGGTCTATGGGGATGCGATCCTCGCTCCCATGGACGGATTCTCAGACTGGCCTTTCAGGTCCTTGTGCAGCGCGCTTGGGTCGGCGATGAGTTACACCGAATTCGTAAAAGCGCAGTTCATTGTGCGCGCCTTCGAGCATATGGGCACGCGTTTCACTTACGATGAAGCGGAACGACCGGTCGTTTTCCAGATCTATGGAGATGAATCCGGCGAGATCATCGAAGCGGCCTTGCGGGTCCAGGAGAAGCGGCCTGACGTCATTGACATCAACATGGGCTGTCCTTCCAGGACAGTGGCCAACCGGGGCGCTGGGGTTGGATTGATGCGCTCCCCGCTGGAAGTGGCCCGCATTTTCAAAAAGCTGAGTTTGCTCCTGAATGTGCCGGTGACAGGCAAGATCCGCCTGGGTTGGGAAGACAGCAAAAACTATAAATTGATCGCCCGTGTCGTGGAGGAGAACGGCGGCGCGTTGATCGCGGTCCATGGGCGGACGAAGGAGCAGGGTTACTCCGGCAAGGCTGACTGGGACGCTATCGCCGAAGTCAAGGCAGCGGTGAAAATCCCGGTCATCGGGAATGGGGATGTTAAAACCGTCGCTGATATCGACCGGATGAAAGACTACACCGGCTGCGAGGCCGTCATGATCGGGCGGGCAGCCGTTGGCAACCCGTGGATATTTTCCCGCCTGGAGCGGGAGCAGGTTTCGCCGGAACAAGTCCGCCAGATGGTCAGCCAGCACCTGGAACGAAACATGGCTTTTTATGGGGAGCACAAGGGGCTGATCTTGTTCCGCAAACATGCCATGCAATACCTTAAGCTTCAGCGCCTGCCGCGAGCGGTCCGCACTCGGATCATTATGCAGGACCGTCCCGAAGGGTTCCTCTCGCTCCTGGACGAAGTCTACGCGGGTTTGGAGCAATCAGGCCCAAGCTAGAGTCATATTCGAAGATATAAAAACGGAGTGCGAGCAAGAAGCTGCTCGCACTCCGTTTTTGAGTTTTTCAAGAGCGAAGAATATTAGTGAATGGTAACCGTCAGGGTATAACTCATCAACTGGCCATTCCGGGGAATGACTTCAACGACATAGTCCTGGTAGAGCGGCAGGACCCCGCTCCAGTCAGTGGCCTTGTCGGCGGGACTCAGGAGCGTACCGGTGTTGATCCCGAAAACATCCACGTAAGCAATTGTGCCGGGCTGGTTGAGACTCACGCTCATGGTCTGGTTGACATTGGCCCTGAAGACATATGAAAAGACGTACCCATTTACGGCGGTGTCGTTCAAGGTGACGGAACTTTGGCCGAGGACAAAATTGATCCGCAGGGGCAATTTAACAGTGAGAGTATACGCTTCGGTGGTTGCGCCTCCGTAGAGTTGAACCGTATACGTTTCGGTCTTGGGGAGCGACCCCTGCCAGTGGACCCATTTATTGGCCGGGGGAACCACGGTATTCCCGTTCGGCTCGAAGAGTCCCAGGGTCACATCAAAGCTGGGAGATTCCGCCGACAGGATCATCGGCTGCCCTTGTTCGGCAGAGACCGTATAGGAGACCACCTGACCGGGCTGGATCGTGCCCTGGACGACCCCGGCGGTTGTGCCGGGGGTGAAATTGATGGCGGTTGCCGGCGAAGATAAGGGAGAGGTGACGGAAACCGTCAGGGCGAAATTCACCACCTGGGCCCCCACCGGGACGACCTCAACGACATAATTCTCTGATTTTGGTAGGACCACGCTCCCGGAGGTGACCTGGGAGGAGAGGCTTAAAAGCGGTCCGCTGGAGACGCCGAAGATGTCGATATAAGCCGTGCCGGCGGGCGCAGTCAGGGTCACGGTCATGGTCTGATTGGCGGCACAGTTCAGGGCGTAGGAAAAGACCTGCCCATTTACAGTCGATCCGCTCAAGGTGGCGGAAGTGGCGCCGGTCGCAAAATTGACTCTCACAGGGATTTTGGCTGTAAGGCTGTAAGCCTCCGTTGTGGCGCCGCCAATCACCTGGATCTTGTACAGGCCTGTCTCTGGCAGCGTCCATTGCCAGTGGATCCATTTATTGGAGGGGTTAAGGAGTACAACGCCGTCAGGCTGTATCACACCCAGGGTGACATCACTATTCGGCGAGGCCAGGTCCAGGATCATCGGCAGGCCTGCTCCGGCGGAGATGGTATAAGTCTTTACCTGGCCCGGGTCAACCGTACCGGTTACAACTCCCATCGTGGTTCCGGTTGCGAAAGCAATGTTTCCGGAAGGCGCAGGGACGCCGGCAGAGGTGACTGAAACCGTGAGAGAATAGTTCACCACCTGGCCATTGTTCGGGACAACCTCAATCACGTAGACCTGCGTCTGCGGAAGCACGCCTGTCCAGGAGTTTGCTTTGTTGGAAACGGGTAAGAGAGTGCCTGTGGCGATTCCATAGATGTCGATGTAGGCAGTACTCGAAGGTACGTTGAGAGAAGCCGTCATGGTTTGACCGGCCTGGCAGCTGAACGAATAGGAATGGAGATATCCATTGATGGTGGTACCGCTTAAGGTGGCGGAAGTGGAGCCCAATGCAAAATTGACTACCTCGGCTATTTTGGCGGTAAGAGTGAAAGTCTCTGCCGTCCCGGCTCCGATCACCTGGATTGTGTAAAGACCGGTCTGAGACAGCAGGCCCTGCCAGCGCGTCCATTTGTTGGTTGGGGGAACCAACACGGCGCCATTCGGTGCTAATACCCCCAGTGTGACGTCCTTGTTGGGAGAATCCAGGATCAGCACCATGGTCTGGGACTGGGCTGCTCCCAGCGTATAGGTTACCATCTGGCCGGGTTGGACGGTCCCCTGTACAACTCCGGCGGTCGTCCCGGTTGTAAAGGCAATGGAGCCTGCAGGGACAGCAGGGGCTGCACTGGTAGCAGGCGATTGAACTGTGGAAGCCTGCAGGGTCGCAGTCGGCGTATCGCTGGGGGTTGCGCTGGAAATAATAGGCGTATCCGTCGGCGCCGGAGTGGGAGGCAGGGAGAAATTCGTAGGTGTGCTGGTGAAAGGCGGCAATGGCGTCGGGCCGGGAGGAGTGGATGTGGGGATCGTGGCAGGAAGCGGCAAGACACAACTGGCCAACGCCAATGCTAGAATTAGCGACGAAATAAGGACCGAACCAAATTTAGAGCGAGGGGATAAACAGCTGCGTGACATGGATCATTCCTCCTTCATGACTAATCATACCTAAATCATAGCATAATAGGCGGGTTTATGGGAAATGAAATGCGCCTCTTGCGCCGCGTAGGTACCAATCGATGATCCCCCAATGACAAAATTCTACCCGAACCACGTTTCTGTTGAATTGAAGCAGCATTCATCATTTTATTGACAAATTTTATCTCGTGTATCCCACTATAAAAGTACATTGATATAGGTGATTATCGCCCAGACCAGTATTAAGAAGTTGAGGAATTGCAGGACTGCGCGCAGGTTATGCCAGGCGGCAAAGTCATCAAGCGTCCTGACCAATGTCGCCTCATCAATGGGGAGCTGTCGCAAGCTAAGCATTTTAGGAGCGGCTCGGGCCGTAGTGATCGAGTGCAGAACCGCCAGGAGTACAGCCACATACAATGGCCAGGTGAGTGCCAATGGCCTCCTTTGTATCATGGCGCTGATGGCAGCCAGGATGGTCAGCAAAGCTGCACTCACACCTAACACGGGATAAAAGACCAGGCCGTTGCCCAAATCGTTCGCGCGACTGAAAGCGGCAAACCCGGTAATCTCCATATGATGTCGCGCGGGCAACTGCACGATGGCTTTGTCAAGGCTCGCTCCCGCCAGGAGCCCCGTTACTATGGTTGCTGCAATAATAAGGATCATTGTAAGGTCAATAAACATGATTCAATTTCCTTCCATTTCCAGCACAAGCAAGAGTTACCAAACCAGATATCAACCCTCCTGGGAAACTAAATGGGTTTGATTGTGCTGATGAAACTTTAATTATTATCGCGCATTTCTGGACCCCTGTTCAAAATTAATAAGGATGAAGGTCTTCCACCCATTCTCTAACTCTCCCAGGCAGGTTATACCCTCATTGGCAACCAAGATCGTCCCCTGCTCGTCGGTTCACAGGCTTTGCTCCGGCAGCGAAGGGTCGCCAGAGCAGGCAGCCGATCCGGTTTTATTTATTCCTTGTGCAGATTTACAGAGAAGCCCTGCGTTGGCGTTTCGTCCCCTATCTTTGGCGGCCCCAGGCGGACGCACCGGCGTAGATCCGCGAGTGAGTCCTGTAGATTGTACAAACTCTCCAGCCACCAGGTGGCCCCGGCGCGGGCATAGCGGGCTACTTTTTCGGCAGCCTTTTGCGGGTTCGCTGAATCAGTCCAGTTGATGATGGCGATGTCAAAGGGGTCCTGGCTGGTTCGTTCCCTGAGGATAAATTCTCTGACCTGCCTCACATCCCGCGGCGTAAGCAGGTTATCCCCGGACAGTTTGAGAGGAATGACGCCATCCCAGCGGGCAGCCCGCCTGAAGGGGGCCTTGGTGGGCCACCAGCCGCCTACCCAGACGGGGATGCGTGGCTGTTGCAGGCTTGGTGGGCGAAAGGTGGTCCGTTCGACCTGATAAGCCTGGCCATGGTGTTCGAAAGGTTCGCCTTTCCACAAGCCGGCGAGAATCTCCAGCCCCTCATCCAATTTGGCTGCCCGTATCTTCTTATCGCTGTCCTCGCCGAAGGTACTGTACTCCACTGGTACGCCCAGTCCCACCCCCAGGATCAACCGGCCGTTGGAGAGATGGTCAAGAGAGACGGTTTCGCGGGCCAGTTTCCAGGGACGCCGCCGTGGCAACGGGGTAACTGTAGCCCCCAGACGGATGCGGGTCGTATTCATGGCGATGGCGGTCAATGCCACCCATACGTCCACCAGCGGCACACCCTCGGCTTCGTTGATGACATGGTCCCACAGGAAGAAGCCGTCCCAGCCGGCTTCCTCAGCCTCGCGGGCCAGGTCTGCCAGGGCACGCGCGCTGTGCTCAGCGCCAAAATTAGGCAGATAAAGGCCGTATTTCATATCGTTTTGTCGACCATGACTGCGCAAGTTTGAGAGGCGAAAACAACTGAAGTCGTTGTTACGAATTCTGGTAGATATTTGATCAATAAACGCGTTTTAATTTACCGGCGCTCACATCCAGTAAGTAGATATTCGACTCCACAGAGACATATATGAGGTTATCCTGTCTGCTAATGATAGTAGGGATGGAGTAAAAGTCCCCGGAAACATTTTTCAACGGGAAGGTCTGGCTGCCCAGGCTGGTGCCATTGGCAGGGTTGAAAGTTTCCAGGGTGATCTGGTTGGGTTCGCCCTGGAATTTGATCACGGACAGACCGGCAGAGGTTAGATTCCATGTCCAGCCCCAGTCAGTTTTATCGACCAGGCCGGCCATCTCGTCGGGCGGATCGATCGGGTTGGCGCCCTGCAGGTCCAGTCGCCAGACTGATTTTCCGGAGGTGATATCCAGCCCCCACAGCTCGAACTTCTCAGTGCCCCGGGTCCGGCGGGCGCGTACGATCAGCCTGTCCCCCGTGATCGTCAGGGGCAGGATCTCGTAATCAGGATCGGGTGAAAACACTTTCGTCTCTCCGGTTGCCTTGTCCACTGCTCGAAGAGTATCACCGTCGCTGAAATATAGGGTGGAGTCCGTTTGGAGAAATTGAAAACCATCCGGCACAAAAGTAAAGCTTTCACTACCGGCGTTATTCCAGACGACCTCTCCGGTGGCCAGGTCAATCCGTTGTACACATCCATAAGGCGAGTCAAAAACCACGAAGAGCGCATCTGCCTGTGGGTCATAGACGAGTCCAGAATCGGGATCCATGGTGGAGATATTGTCGTGGATAGTGCAGGTGGGGACGATGACATTCTGCCGCTCACCGGTGAGCAAGTCGAGGAAGATCAGGCCATAGTGATAATCTGTATCGATATAGTCTATCACCGCCAGAGAATTACCGATCAGGCGCAGGCTGCGGTCATAGCCGGTCAGCCGCATGCTCCACATGGGGCTGCCATTATCGGCGTTGTAGGCCTGGATGGATTGGTCGGCATTGTTCGTGATCACCCGCACGGCTGTAACCAACAGGGTGGAATTGCCATAATTCAATTTATCGAGCATTTGGACCTGCCAGGCCAGGCTGCCGTCACTACGGCGATAGGCCAACAGGTCCGTTCCTGCGGCGGCATAAATCAAGTCCGGCCCTGCGGCCAGGCCGTCCACTAATCCATCCCCGGCCAGTGGGGCGGCTTTCCAACCTAGCTTGCCAGATTCCGCCCTCACCAGGCCGATAAAGCGATTATCTGCATTCGAGTTATAGAACCAGACGGCGATATCGGGTTGAGTTTTTGATCCGGCAGGCAGGATGATTGCCTTCCCTGCCGGATAATAATGCGGGGTAAATGGACCGCCGGGCTGCAGCAAGGCAAAAGCCAGGATGCTGCCGACAAATAGGATGATTGCGGCCGTAATAATGATGCCTAGCAATTTATTGGATCTACCCCTGGGCACTTGTTGAACAGGAACAGTCGGCGTCTCAAAACCGGCTTCAGGCCGGAGGGTTTGACCGGCTTGGATCTGTTCGATGGCATATTTGGCACGGGCCAGGCTGGTGTCGAAGTTCTCACGATAAATCTTGATGGCTTCGATCTTGTTCCCATCCCCCAGCAGACGCTGGACTTCTTCGATGGCTTTAGTCAATTCCTCAGGAGAGTGCAAGCCCGGCGCGGTGGGAGAGACCAGGCGGCCAGCCTGCAAGGCTTCCACGGCATCCTTCGCTTCCTTCAGGCCGGCGCCGTATACTTCCCGATATCTACGGATGGCTTCAACGAGATTCCCACTGCTTGCCAGTTGACGGATCTCTTCCAGGGCAGAAGCGGGCACAGCCGCCCGGCCTTGCAGTGCCACCGGCATGAGTGAGGCATTTCCGCAGAATTTGCAACGCACAACTGCGCTGGCCCCATCGAAATCTAGCGGAGCTCCGCAGGCGGGGCAGTTCAAAGAAGTAGGAGTATTTTCAGACATGATCTCTCCGGCGGCGATTGGGAGAAAGGGCGAACCAGGGAGCCTGGATCGCTTACACGCCTGAAGTCATCCGTATATCAATGATCTTTTCTACAAAAGGCAGGATGGCTTTTTTGAGGGCATCCATTTTCACCCCTTCCACCTTTAAAGTCATTTGTCTTTTTGCAGTGGTTTCACCCAGGATGGCGCCCAAAGCGATGATGTTCCCCCCCTGCTCATAAATGGCTTGAGATAATTTTGCCAGTTCACCGGGAGCATCGAGTACGCTGACCGTGACGCGGACGCCGGCCCGGCGTCCGCCCAGCATTTCCAGGAAGATGCGGAAGAGAGTGGTCTCTGTGATAATTCCGACCACTTCCTTGTTGCGCATCACCGGTAGACCGCCGATGCCATTATCGGCCATGATGCGGGCAGCTTCTTCCAGGGGCATATCTTCGGTGACCGTGATCACTTTGCGCGTCATGAGCCGTTCGACGGGCAATTTGCTCAGCAGGTAGGTGATCTCATAAATGCTCAGGCTGGTGGCTTCGGATGGAGAGGCTTTGAGAAGGTCCGCCTCGGTTACGATACCGACCAACTGGCCGCGCTTGTCCACCACCGGCAGCCGGCGGATGTGTTCCTTCCGCATGAGGTCAAGCGCATCGGGCATGGATGTTTCCGGCCGGATGGTGATGGCCGGTTTGGTCATTCTTTCTCCGACAAGCATGGGAACTCCTCCTTGATGGAATGAAACAATCTATGAAACTCAGTTCAAGTATAGCACGGAGTTGTTTACTCTTATATTACAGACGTTTTCACTCGCCTAAAATATGTGGCAATACTTCCGCAACCCTGATCTATTGTCTCACCTCCGGCCCATCCCCTTTGTGGGGAAGAGAGAACTACTTCTCCTGTTTCAGTTGGGAAAAGAATGTGGTCTAAGGAATAGGTTGTATTACAGAGTACTGCGTAAACATCTAAACTGAAAACACGCTATCTGCGAGTAATTTGGTCAACGCAGGTTTAGTTATTTATCCAAGAAGCACTAATAGCTGTTATACAATGAACAGACCAGGACTGACCGCCGGGCCTGTTCGAGGCTCCATCCCTCCGGCAGAGGGCAGGAGATGCTGACTGGCTGGCCGGCGGGAAGGTCAAAGTAGTTATCACTGAAAACGACATCGACGCCATCAAGCTGCAGCTCGACGAAACGGGCCATGGATTTGGCTTTCAACTCTAAGTTAAGTTGCCTGTGGGAAATGGAAACAATCGTTTCGATGCGAGGATCGACCAGTTCCAAATGTTTGTTGGGGGCGAAGGTGGCGACCTGTCGGGAGATTAATCTGGTGCCCTTCCACAGCTCGGCAACGAAGACGACCTGGCGGCGGTTTGCGTCGGTGATCTTGTTGTGAAAATCAAGGCTGCAGACCTGGGCGGCAGCCAGGGCTTTCACCGAGACTTTTTCCGTCCCGGATTTGAGCACTTTGCCTGCGAGGGTTTGGAGCGACCAGCGCACCTCGCCGGTCCATGCCCGCACAGTATCGTTGGTGACGAAGACATTCATCACCTCGCCCTTGTCTTCGATGGACAGCAGTACCGGCGCGTAGAACTTGCGGGCGGCATAGTGGAGCGCTTTCCAGCGGCCAAAGTAGTCGATGCTCGACCAGGAAGCCACCGGCCAGCAGTCGTTCAACTGCCAGATGAGCGTCCCGCTGACCCGCTCCCGGTTGCGGCGCCAATGTTCCACGCCGTAGCGTATGCCCTCGGCCTGCAGGATCATGCTCAAGTAGACCAGGCTGTGAAAATCTTTCGGCATGCGGAAGGTATCGGTCATCTGGCCAATCATCAGTCCATTACCGGAAGGCGAACGCTGGTGATGCTCCATGACAAAGGAGGTCATATTCTGGTCTTTGGCTTCGGCATACGTCTGGATGGTCTTGTAAGGCGGCAGAGCCTGGAAGCCAAACTCGCTCATGAAGCGGGGGAACTGCTGGCGGTAGGCCGTGAAAGGCTTGCGCCCGTGCCAGACATCCCAATAGTGCGTGTCACCGCGCAATTGGCCGTTCGGGTTGGTAAAGGCTACTCCCGAGGAAGCCGAACTGGGCCAATAGGGACGGTCGGGATCTTCGGCGGCGATAATGGATGGCAGCAGGCGGTGGAACATGCGGTCATAGCCGGCTTTCAATGACTGCACCACTGGATCCTCTGGGTCATTCCACTTCCAATCCACCCAGCCCTGTTCCATTTCGTTGTTGCCGCACCAAAGGGCCAGGCTGGCGCGATGACGCAGACGGCGGACATTCTCCACCGCTTCGATGCGCACATTCTCGGCGAAGGCATCATCTTCCGGATAAATTCCGCAGGCAAAGATGAAATCCTGCCAGATAAGAATGCCGTAACGGTCGCACAAGTCGTAGAAGCGATCCTCCTCGTAGAACCCGCCGCCCCACACGCGCAGCATGTTCATGTGCGCCGCCGCGGCATCACGGACCAGGCTTTCCATGTGGGCGGCGCTGACACGGGTGGGGAAAGAATCCGCCGGGATCCAGTCTGCGCCCTTGGCAAAGATCGGCACGCCGTTGACGACAAAGGTGAAGGACTCGCCCCACTTATCCGGCTGGCGGCGCAGCTCGAGTGTACGCAGACCAAGTTGGTACTTTTGGCGGTCCAGGACGGTCTTGCCGGATTCAAGCGTCACTTCCAATTGATAGAGGTTCTGGTCGCCGAAGCCGTTGGGCCACCATAATTGGGGATTGGGAATTGTAGCTTGAAGATGTGCAGGTCGAAGCATTATTAATGCTACGGTGCTGCATCGGCTTTGACTTTTTGAGTTTTGCCATCCGCAGAGGTGACTTTCAGGGTTACCTGTAAATTGGCTGCCTGCCACTGTTCCACCTGTACCTCTGCGCTGACAGTCACTTTACCGTCTGCGTGGCTCTGGCGGATGTGGACATCGTCGAAACGGGCCTGGGAATAGCCTTCCAGGCGGATATCTTTCCACACCCCGATCGGTGGCAGTTTGGGCCCCCAGTCCCACCCCCATTGACAGGGCGCTTTTCTCAGGTGCGGACCACCGGCGATATCGCCGCCGCCCAATAAGGGTTTGACCGCCTGTTGAGCTTTGATGTAACTCACGGGAGCGCGAAAGAGGATCGCCAGTTCGTTCCTGCCCTCTTTGAGCAGGGCAGACACATCCCAACTCCACTGGCGGAACATATTATCCGCCTTGCCGAGCAGCTTGCCGTTCAGGGAAACTTCTGCCAGGGTATCCAGCCCGTCACAAACCAGGAACTTCCGCATTTCTTGCTTCAAAGGCGGCTCTGAGATGAAATTGAGCCGGTATTCCCAGTCGCTTTCGGCTATCCACTGGACCTTGTTCTCATTATCGGCAACAAACGGGTCGGGGATTTTGTTCAAGGCCAGCAGGTCGGTATGCACGCCGCCTGGGACCATCGCCGGGAGCCATTCATCGCTGCCTCGTTGGCGGAACTGCCAATGACCGGCAAGGGACTGTTTGATCATGGAATTACCTCGATTAAAATTTTTTGAGCGCCTTGCTAAGTAATTAATCGAAAGAGATTTTACAAAAAAGTGCTCGAGGCGCCGTCCTCGGCGCCGTGTATTGAATGTCGAAGAACTTCTTCCTTTATAAAGACTTTCGACTATCTGCATAGTGCTGTGTCAAACATAAAAGTAGAATTTCGCGAAGGCAGTTTTGCTGTGCAAAACTGCCTTCGCGAAACTACAGCATCAAGTTTGACACAATACTAGTATAGATAATATGTGAAGGAAGGTCAAGCGGTTTGCGAAAACAGGTCGTTTCACTGTAGGAATTGTGATACTCTCGCATTGGACGAATAGAGAATGCTCACAAAGGAGGAGCAAATGGAATCAGAAACGACCTGCAAGAGTAATGATACTACGGAAAAGAGGCAGCTCTACATGGCAATGGAGTTGAGCCAGAAGGAATGGAAGCTGGGGTTCAGCGTGGGACCCGGACAAGCGCCGCGACTGCGGAGTGTACCTGGGGATGCGCTGGGGGTTTTGATGGAAGAGATCCGGCTGGCATGCGAGCGGTTCGGACTGGGGAAGGATGTGGAGGTGGAGAGTTGCTATGAGGCCGGGCGGGATGGATTTTGGATACATCGTTTTCTGGAAAAGCAGGGGGTAAAGAATTCAGTGGTGGACTCGGCCAGCATCGAGGTAAGCCGGCGATTTCGACGGGTGAAGACGGACCGAATGGATGTGGGGAGGCTGCTGGGGATGCTGATGAGATATCACCTGGGGGAGAAGAAAGTGTGGAGTGTGGTACACGTACCGAGTGTGGGGGCTGAAGACGAGCGGCAGTTACATCGGGAACTGCTGGCTTTGAAGAAAGAACGGACGCGGCATATCAATCGGATAAAGGGATTGCTTTCGAGCCAGGGAGTGGTGATAGAGGTGGATACGGGGTTCCTGGAGGCAATCGGAACAGTGAAGTTGTGGGATGGTTCGCCATTGCCTGTGAGGTTACGAATGCGGCTGGAGCGGGAGCACGAGCGGATCGAGCTAGTGAGGCAGCAAATTGATCAGTTGGAGAAGGAACGGGAGGAAGTGATCCGTACTTCGCCGGCGGAGTCGATGGAGCAGGTGCGGAAATTGCTGCAACTGAAGGGGATTGGTGTGAACTCAGCCTGGTTGTATGTGATGGAGTTCTTTGCCTGGCGAGGATTTCGCAATCGGCGGGAGGTAGGTGCGCTGGCTGGGCTAACGCCGACGCCATATCAAAGCGGAGAAAGCTCGAAGGAAAGTGGAATAAGCAAAGCAGGCAACCGGCCCGTGCGGGGAATGGCGATCGAGATTGCCTGGTCGTGGCTACGCTATCAGCCAGACAGCGCACTGAGCTGCTGGTACAACCAGCGCTTTGCGAAAGGCAGCAGCCGGGTGAGGCGGATCGGGATCGTCGCCCTGGCGCGGAAATTGTTGATCGAATTGTGGAAGTATTTGGAAACCGGCCTCGTTCCGGAAGGAGCGTATCTGAAGAGCAGTTGATCTGCTTCCAGTTTTGGTGTGCTTTCCCCTGGTGAGAACTGCCCGTTGCCTTATGCGGGTTTTCCTAACGGAGACCGAAGTATAGATGGGGCAGTTCCTCAAAAGCTTTTCTCGCCTCCTGGCGAATACATTATTGGGTGTCTGGCTTTGACCAGCACGGATAGAAGCTAGTTGGAGGAAGTCTCCCTCAACGCTTCATAAGCTGCCAGATAGTCTTGGAAAGTACTCCTTCGAAAGAAGAACGGTTTGTTCTTGTTTTGTAACTGTTCGCCAATTTGATATTTCTTGAAAAAAACGACCTCTCGCTGGCCGCTCTTAGAAAGCGCCTATCGAGAAACCCATTGACAAAATTCCAATCATAGAAGCATAAGGGCCCCCTCTCAGCCTTCACACCTGCCATCTCCCTTTTTATGGTAGGAAAAAAAGCCTCAATAAATCAGGTTCATATCGCCAAATTCGTGCCAGAGATAACCCTGCTGGACAGCTTCGAGGTATGCGGCCTGCAGGCGGAGGGGGTCAATGAAAGCGCTCAGCAGGTCGAGATGGCTGGCATGCGGCTCGTGCAGGCCGGTCAGCAAAGCATCCACGGTTCGCAGGCGATGAGAGGCGTCAATGTGCAGGCGGGTCCAGCTTCTTACCGGTCCCACCATCCCATCCGCATCGGCGGCCGTTTCGAGGGCACGCACGACGGTGGTTCCGACCGCAATCACTTTACCGCCGTTCCGGCGGGTGGCATTCACGGCCTTGGCGGTGGAGTGGGGGATCTCGAATTCTTCCGGATAGACCGGATGGGTTGCGTCCAGATCATCGTCACGCGTGGAGGACAGCCCGGTATGGAGTGAAAGCGTGGCCAGGTCAATGCCTTTGCGGCGTAGTTTGAATAACAATTCCCAACTGAAAGGCCGTCCGGCTGAAGGCATTTCCACTGACCCTGGCTCGCCGGCATAGATCGTTTGGTACAGGTCCAGGGGCAAGGCTTCGGGAACGTAATCGTAATGGACCGGCAGCCCAAGCCGGTAGATCTGGTCGAGCAAGGCGCTGCAACAACGGTCGAAACGGACCTGCCACAGGAAGGGCAATTCCACGTTAGGCGCAAGGACGATCGCTGAGAACCCCTCACCGAAATCAAGCCGCATACCCGGCCTTCCAACTCGTTTACGCTTATCCAGCAAAAGGCAATCCCAGGTGTCATCGGCGTGTCTCTGCGCTAAACGGACCTCCACCGGCTGGTCGGTTTCGTCGCGGGCTTTTAAGCAAGCCCGGCAGGGTCCGGCTGGTATTAACCACAAGTAAATCGCCGGGGTTTAGAAATTCACCCAGAGAATCAAAACGGGTATGAAGTAAAGCGCCGGTGGAACGCGCTATCACCAGCAGGCGGACTCGATCACGGCGTAACCCGCGATATTCGGGAGGTTCATGGGCTTCAAGTTCGGGAGGCAAAACGAATTGGATGGAGTCCATGGCAGCCTCAGCGGGAGGTATTGCGGACAAATCCCTGAGCCTTCAGGCGCTCCCCATTGATTGCGGAGGACTCATCCGAGGCCAGATAGACAAAAACAGGCGTTACCGTCTCGGGTTTGGCCCAGGCGGAGGCGTCTCCATCCGGCTCGGAGGTGCGCTTCATGGACGTGTCCATATCTCCGGGGTCCACGCTGTTAATGCGGACGCCAGTACCGGCCAGTTCGGCCGCCCAGGTGCGGGTAAGCTGGTCCAGGGCAGCTTTGGAGACTCCGTAAGCGCCCCAGGTGGCATAGCCTGCCACCCCGGCATCCGAACTGACATTGATGATGGAGCCCGAACGATGTGCTAACATCTGGCCTACCAGGGCGCGAGTCAATTGGAACGGGCCGATCAAATTGGTCCGCAGGACGGCGGCGAAATCCTCCAACGAATAATCCAGCAAATAAGGCATGGGGGTCGGGCCCAAAGAGGAGGCGTTATTGACCAGGACATCCACCCGGCGGAAACGAGCCAGGGCTTCTCCGGTCAGGCGCTCTACGTCGGCTCGCATGGCTACGTCGGCCAAAACGCTCAAGGTTTCAGCGCCAATTTCTTTGAGTTCGCTTTCTGTACGGGCAAGGTCTTTTTGGCTGGAAGGACGAGAGTTTATCACCAGGGATGCGCCTTGACGGGCGTATTCCAGGGCCAAAGCATGGCCCAGGCCGCG
Organism: uncultured Chloroflexia bacterium; assembly: GCA_963831885.1. Taxonomy (GTDB): domain Bacteria; phylum Chloroflexota; class Anaerolineae; order Anaerolineales; family Villigracilaceae; genus UBA877. The sequence continues at coordinate 70,933 of CAWHSJ010000021.1, forward strand.
CGAAGCACCCGTGATCAGGCAGACTTTCCCTTCCAAAGTTTTTTTCTCGTTCATAGCAGTCTCAGGAAAAAGGTTGATATTTAATATAATAATCATATATATTATATCATAATTGTCTTATAACGGATGATAATTTGGGGAAAATAGCGGAAAATGGGGAAGAAAAGAGTACAGGCGGGATAACATCCCGCTCAAGTTTCAGTGGCGGGCTAAAGCTCACCCTCCAAAATTACTTGACTTCTTGACGTTTAAGGAAGTCGAAATGACACAGGCCGTCCAGTACACCCCGCCCGGCTGGGAAAGGGCTCTGGTAATGGCGAGGCTGGTGGGCAATTGCTTTCAGTTCTTCCAAGGCATTGACCGGGACAATCCCTTTGAACTGCGTCTCGAACATCTCGCGGTCATTGCCAGAATCACCCGCTACAACGACCCGTTCAGGGTCGAGGTCCAATTCCTTTTGCAGGAATTCAACCGCCTTGCCCTTGCCCAGCGGATTCGGCAGCACGTCGATATATTCGCTATAACTGGCGAGGATATGGAAATGATCCAGCGAAGCCAGGCGGGTACGGAAATCTTCCAGTGTTTGGGGATTGCCATCCCAGAAAAAGCCAACCTGGAAAGGCGGCTGCCCTTCGGTGAAATCCTGCCGGCGGATGCCATCCCCCTCGCCAAGTCTGTAGATCGTCTCCAGGTCCCATTCCGGGCCAACCTGGGCGGCATACTTCTGGCCGATGCAATTTTCAGGATCGCCCAGGTCGAGGAGATCGGTTCCTACGTTACTGCAAATAAAATCCGGGCGGGGAAGGAAACCCTCTTCGATCACCCGTAAAACGGACCACTCATACCGTCCGGTGATATAGGCCAGTCGGAAGGATTGGCGAAAGAGCTCAGCCAACCTCTTTAAGGCAACCTGGCCCTCTTCATCGCCAAGCAGGGTCCCGTCAATATCTGCCGCCAGCAGGAACGGATCCTGCGGGTGGGTGGGGGAATATGGAAAATCAGTTTGCATGAACGCGGTAGGCAACTCCGTTCTTGGTGCTTGTCTTCACTGAATACATTGCGCCGTCAGCCAGCCTGACCATTTCGTCCACCGATGCAGGCGGCTCGCAATAGGTAACCACCCCCACACTAAATGTAACGGTCCAACCATTTTTAAGCATTGCACCGGCGAGGTTGGATCGAAGCCTTGTGATCACATTTCTGGCTTCTTCTTCGCCCGTCTCGGGTAGGAGTAAAGCGAATTCATCCCCTCCCAGGCGTGCGAGCGTATCATTTGTCCTGATCTGGCATTGGATGTTTTCCGTCACGGTTCGCAAGACCAGGTCGCCTATGCTGTGCCCCAGGAGATCATTAATCTCCTTGAAATTATCCAAATCAATATAGGCAAAAGTTAAAGGCTTGTCATAACGGGCTGATCGCTCAATTTCATTTTTGGCCAGGGTGTAAAAATAGCTGACGCTTACGGCGCCGGAAACAAAATCCACGCGGGCCAACACCTTGTTGGAATCGTACGCCTTCTTTAATTCAGAAAGGAGCGTGGTTACAATAAAAAAGAAACTCAGCCGGATGAGTGTATTCCAGACATAAAGTGATGAATCTGAATAACGGTTTCCGCTAAAGAAATCTGCCAAAAACCAGGCAATGGCGCTGACGGCAGAAGCCAGCAACGCAAACCTTTTCCCTTTAAACCAGGCAACCAGGGAAATTGGGGCCAGATAGAATAGCGAGAACGTCAGTTCATAGCCGGTCAGAAAATCAATAACCCCCAGTAGGATGATGGACAAGCCTACCAGGCCCCCCCAAAATAAGTTGCTGCGTTTTTCAAGGAAAAGCGTCGCATTCATTTAACTGAAGTATAGCATTTACAGAGTACTGCGTAAATATCTAAACTGAAACCATGGTATGTGCGAGTAATTTGGTCAACGCGGGTTTAGTTATTTATGCAAGAAGCAGTAGAGGAAACTGCGTACATGGCAAAATCGGTCCTATGAGAACTTATTGTTAATTTCCCTTTGCGTGAAGTTGATATATCCATCATATTATGGAAACAAGGCAGTGAACCCCTGCCATTTTTGGATTGAGAGGGGTATTATTTCCCATGTGATCAGTCTGGTCATGCGGGTTTCAATCACTAACCTCTTGAAAGAGCATTGTTGGCCGCTGATCAAATGTCGTCGAGCTTTCCTGTTAACGCCTCCCGGAGTGAAAGGGGAATGCCATGATCCAAAACTCTACCAATGCCGAAGTACCCGTTGCTGCCTGGCACCGTAATCTATTGGCGCTGGCGGCAGTATTCACCGTCCTGCTGATCGCCATGGGAGGTGTGTTGTGTGTAACCCAATCCATCCGCAGCTGCCCCGACTGGCCGGGCTGCTTCGGCAAGCTCATCCCGCCGCTGGAAACAAGTCCCATCCTGGAATTTACTCACCGCCTGTTGGCAGCGGGCAGCGGGTTACTTGTCTTCGGTGCTGCCATCGCGGGGCTGGTCCGGGCGCGCCGGCTGCGCTGGATCGTGATCCCCCCTCTGGCGGCAAGCATTCTGGTGGTGGAAGTGAGTTACTTTGGCGCCATGGTGGTCCTCCGCGGCATTTCTCCCGGATGGGCCGCGGTTGACGTGGGATCGGCGTTGCTGGTGGTGGCTTTAATGGTAACGGCAGCTGTGGTCGCCCATGCCCGCAAGTTCCATCCTGCCCTGTCCGACCGGTTATCATTTCGCGACCCATTCGCAAGGCTCATCCTGGTTACCGTCGCCGTAGTGTATGGAGTGCTGGTGAGCGGCGTGTTGGTGGCGGGAAAGAATTCCATGACTGCTTGCCTGGGCTGGCCGATCTACAGTGCGCAGCTTTTCCAAATGGACTCGCTCGGAGCCGGGAATATCCTTCGCCTGATCTTATCCTTTGCCGGCATTATATTGATCGGTACAATGCTGCGCAGGTTTGGCGTAGCCGGCAGGAGCGGCCGGTTGTCTTTCGCACCGCCCGCTGGGTGCTGGCGGCCTTTCTGCTCGAATTAACTATCCAGGCTTTGTTGCTCATCTTTGGGTTCAAGGTTTCGCTCCTTGTGGTCTACACTGTAACTGCGGCAGTATTTTGGGGTCTGCTGGTGGCACTGGGGGTTGGCGTCGCACTGGATTCAGAGTCAAAGGTGCCGGTCATGTGATTCACCCAGGTCAAATCCGGATTTGCAATGATGGATTTTCTTGATTCCGAAAAAGAACAGGCTGCTTAAAAAACGCTGATCCCACAAAATAGATTGCTGCGCTTCCCAGGGAAAAGGGCCGCGTTTATTACCTGAAGAATAGCCTCCGGCGGGGATCGCCTCCATATCCATACTTATTCCCCACCTGCTGTTTTGGGGGATCAATCCCAAACCAATACCCTCCGAAAGGTATAATATAAGCATGCCAAAAACCCATACTCGTTACGTCTGCCAGCAATGTGGACGCGTTTCCGCCGGTTACATGGGTAAATGCCCCCAGTGTGGTTCGTTCAATAGCATGGTCGAGGAGATCGTTTCCGATGAACCCGCCGGGGGAAAGAATGCTCCCCGTGGGCTGAGTGGGCGGTCTACGCCGCGGCGGCTCTCCGATGTAAGCGGAGAGGCGGAGGACCGCATCCCCGTCCCTATCGGCGAGTTTGCCCGCGTGCTGGGCGGGGGGATCGTGCCTGGCTCGATCGTGCTGGTGGGCGGCGACCCCGGCATCGGCAAGTCCACTCTGATGTTGCAGATGGCTCTGCAAATGGCGAACCGCCTGCGAGTGCTTTATGTTTCGGGAGAAGAGTCCGAACGCCAGATCAAGATGCGGGCAGCCCGCATCCTGCCTTCCGAAGCGAAGAAGTCTTCTTTCCCCGACAACCTGTATCTCGTCACTGAAACAAACCTCGATACCATTTATGAACATATCTCCGCGCTTAAACCGGACCTGTTGATCATCGATTCCATCCAGACCGTTTACATGCCGGAGCTCGAATCCGCCGCCGGTTCGGTTTCGCAGGTGCGCGAGAGCGCTTCGCATTTGCGCGAATTGGCCAAGAATTCCGGGCCGGCAGTTTTCGTTATCGGCCACGTTACCAAGGAAGGCACCATTGCTGGACCGCGTGTGCTCGAGCACATCGTCGATACGGTGCTTTACCTGGAAGGCGACCGCTTCCAGGCCTACCGGCTGTTGCGCTCGGTCAAAAACCGTTTTGGCCCGACCGCCGAAGTGGGCGTGTTCGAGATGCTCGAAGACGGGCTGGCCGAAGTGACCAATCCTTCCGAGGCCTTCCTGGCAGAACGTATGGTCAACGCGGCCGGTTCGGCCATCGCCGTGACCATGGAGGGCACCCGCCCGCTGCTGGTGGAAGTACAGGGATTGACCTCGGCGGCGCAGTTTGGCAATGCCCGCCGCACACCCAATGGCGTGGATTACAACCGGTTATTGATGATTGCGGCCGTGCTGACCCGCCGCGTGCGTTTGAATTTGGCGGAGGCGGATATCTTTGTTAACGTGGTCGGCGGCCTGAAAATCGACGAACCCGCCGCCGACCTGGCCATTGCCGCGGCAGTGGCCTCCTCGATGAGAGACGCTCCCGTCCGGGCAGACACGGTCCTGATCGGCGAGATTGGCCTGGCCGGAGAGCTGCGCATGCCCGGTCAGATGCCGGCGCGGCTGCGCGAAGCGGCCAAACTGGGTTTCAAGACAGCCATCGTCCCGAAGCGGTTGCGCAAGGGTGAGCCCTGGCCGGCTGATATTGAAGTGGTGGAAGCGCGTTCGGTCCAGCAGGCGCTGGAACTTGCCTTTGGGGTCCAACGCGAACTGCCGCAGGGGAGAAAAGTTGCCTGATGATTGCCACGAATGTGCGTCCCGCTAATACGACGTTGGTGTACTCAATTAACCTGCTCCACAACCGGCGTGCATTCTGGCTCCTGCAAATACCGGCCACGATCAGCGCCTTGATCTTTGCTGTTTTTTTCCTGTGGTGGACCATCCAGCTTCGGCCCGGTCTTTTCCCCTTTATTTCCAAAGGAATCATCGTCACACTTCCAGGTTTGTTTTTTTTGATCCTTGGTTCCGTGGTTTCCATCATCCTGCATGAACTGGTCCACGGGTTCTTCTTTTGGATCTATTCGCACAGCCGGCCAAGATTTGGCTTTCGGGGTGGATATGCTTATGCAGCTGCCCCAGGCTGGTTCTTCCCCCGCAGGCAATACCTGGTTATTGCCCTGGCGCCGCTCGTGCTTCTCTCCATCGTGGGAATGGCCTTGGTGATAGTAGTGCCGTACGGAGCTCTGGCTGCGATTCTGGTTCGGAATGGTCATCAACGCCTCCGGGGCGGTTGGCGACATGTGGATCGCCTTCAAGGTGATACGGGAGCGTAGAAAAATTGTTGTCGAAGACCTGGGCGATGGGATGAACTTTTATGCTTTGAGTTGAACAGGGCGGTTTCATCGAACCATTCGAGCCGGTCTTCGACCGGCTTTTTTAATCAAACTTTAAGCTGCATCTCATCCAGTCCTTAACCTGCGCAATTAACATGAAACCGTTCATATTGGTAATGATTGGAGGCCCCCATGCACTACCTGCCCTTTCTCTCCACCCTGGTGACGTTTGCTTTTGCTGTTGCAGTTTTCGTCCGTTATTTCAAGCGCCGCGGCCCGCATCTATTGATGTGGACCATCGGCCTGCTTTTCTACGGCCTCGGCACCCTGGCGGAGGTTCTGCTTGCCTTTTCATTCAACGGAATGATGCTAAAGCTGTGGTACCTGAGCGGCGCCATGCTGACCGCTGCCTGGCTTGGCCAGGGTTCGATCCACCTCCTCTTTCGCCGCCGCGGTGTGGCCTGGACCTTGACCGGGATCCTGGCTGCAGTGTCATTGCTGGCAGCCACACTGGTCCTGCTCGCCCCACTGACGCCTGCGGCGGCATCCTATAATGTGACCCAACCGATTTCGTCCCAGTACAAAGATATCTTGACACGCGGTGGCCTGACCATTCTCCTGACCATCCTTCTAAACATTTACGGCACGCTGGCCCTGATCGGAGGGGCCATCTATTCGGCAATCATTTTCTTCCGCAAGCGCGTGCTTTTCAACCGGATGATCGGTAATGTGCTCATTGCTGTTGGTGCAATGGCTCCAGCCTTGGCGGGTTCGTTCGTCAACCTGGGGCTACCTGACCTGCTTTACTTATCTGAACTGATCGGTGCAATATTTATGTTTGTCGGTTTCATCCAGGCTACAACCGTTCCTGTTACAAAAACGGTTCCGGAAACGATTGATTAGTGCCGCATGAAAATTTGATAAACGCAGATATTCGACGACTTAAAATTGGGCATTCCGAGGCGGAGGCCCTTTTATTTTCCATTGTGTTCATCTGCAATTCCATAGTACCCTAAGGGTCTCCATAGGTGCAGGATGCTACCAGGGTATCTCGGGTTTATAATACTCAACGGAGGCGATTATGACCATTCTCGATTCTTCCTTTATTTCCCGCACCCGCCGAAACCACGGCCTTGAACATGCCACCATCAATATCCTATCCGGAATCTACCCGTACCGGCCCATGGCCGGGTATTCGTTCCCTGGAGGATTCTTCATTTTCGGTGATATCCCCACCGACCAGGTGCGCGAGGCCGCCGTTCAGGCACTTTCACGAATGAACAACGGCGAACACTATCTCGCCATCCATCCTGGTTGCGGGACAAACTATGCCGTGGCAGGTTTCTTGGTCGGCGCGTTGGTTTGGCTGGGGATGGCTGGTGCAAAAAACAAACGCGAAAAGGTGGCGCGCCTGCCGCTTGCTATTATGCTCGCGACGTTTGGGCTCATAGCCAGCCAGCCATTGGGCCCCATGGTACAGGAGCGCATCACCACCTCCGCTGATGTTCAAGGGGTGTCCATCTTGGATATTTTCCCCATCCGCTTCGGCCGCTTATCGGTCCATGAGGTCCTGACGCGGAGTTAACCATGACTGATGCAGCTCAGGTGACGCTCCTTCACGGCAACGATGAATTCGCCATCTCTGCAGCCATTGAAAAACTCTGCAGCGGTCTTGGCGACCCGTCCACCGCCGGCATGAACATTTCCCGGTTCGACGGGCGGCTGGGTCTGGATTCCGAAGCTCTCAATACGGCCGTCAACGCCGCCCCTTTCCTGGCGCCGCGACGGGTAATGGTGTTGGTCCATCCCGGAGCGGCCTGTTCATCTGCTGAAGCAAAGAAAAAGTTCCTGGAACTTCTGGACAAGGCTCCGCCAACGACGTCTATTGCACTGGCGGAATACGATGAACTTAAACGCGACCACTGGTTGTTAAAATGGGCTGCCGCCCATGTTGGAAGCGGAGTTGCCCCTGCAGGTTCACGCGTGGTCGTCCACGTTTATAACTTGCCCAAACGTTGGGAGATGCCGCGCTGGATCGAAGGAGAGGTCAAAAAGCAAGGCGGCAAGATCGAGCCGGATGCAGCGGCACGTCTCGCTGAGATGGTCGGCGAGGACACGCGCATTGCCGCGCTGGAACTCACCAAACTTCTAACATATGCCAATTATGAACGTCCTCTCACCATGGCAGACGTGGAGAAAGTAAGCCTCGTCAGCGCGCAGGGCAGCGTCTTTGAGCTGGTCGACGCGCTCGGCCAGGGCGATGGAAAAAAGGCCCAGCATACCTTGCATCAGCTGTTGGAAAACGAAGAGGCCTTCGAGCTGTGGGGCATGGTTATCCGCCAATTCCGTTTATTGCTGCAAGCCCGCGAACTATTGGATGCCAATGCCAGAGACGCTGAAATCCAAAGAGCCCTGGGTATCCATGAATTTGTGGCCCATAAAGTGGCCTCACAGGCCAGAAACTTTTCGATGCCGGTGCTGGAGGCCATTTATCATAAATTGCTGGCGATTGACGAGGGGGCAAAAACCAGCCAGGTTCCGCTCGACCTGGCGTTGGACATGCTGGTGGTGGAATTGTCGCACAGGTCGTAAAGCGCAGCCTCCGCCATCTTAAGAAACTGGGCCCTGAGGCTCTTCCCCGGCCTGCGGACACCTTCCTCGATAGCTTCTGCTGTCTGAATGGCGAAAGGAGAAACTATCATGAAACTACGACCCTTTGGTAACACCGGTATGCAAGTCAGCGAGATCGGGTTGGGCGCCTGGCAGCTCGCCAACCCCGATTGGGGAGTGAGCGATTCGAGCGAGGCCCTGCGGATCGTCCAGGCTTCGCTGGAAGCCGGTTGCAATTTCTTCGACACTGCTCCGGGTTACAACCATGGGAAAAGCGAAGAGTTCCTTGGGCAAGTGCTGAAACCGGTCCGGCAAAGGGTCATCCTCTGCTCCAAATTTGGCCATAGCCCCGCAGGGGTGACCGACTTCAGTGCCTCCGCCATCCGCCCGTCGTTGGAAGGCAGCCTGAAGCGCCTGCAGACCGACTACGTGGACATCCTGTTGATGCATAACCCCCCGCGGGAGATGATGGATGGACGGATTGCCGGCCAGTACGCAGAAATGGAAAAACTCAAGGCCGAAGGTAAGATCCGGGCCTATGGCATTTCACTGGATTGGCAGGCAGAGCTTGAGCTGATGCTGGATACGACAAAAAGCCAGGCCGCAGAAGTCTTCTTCAATGCTTTCTATCAGGAGCCCAAACCGGCCTTCGCCCGCGCTCAGAAACAGGGCGTGGGGCTGATCGTGAAAGTGCCGCTGGATTCGGGCTGGCTGGCGGGAAGGTATCGCAAGGACAGCCGCTTCGAGGGCGTCCGCAATCGCTGGTCCCCGGAAGTGATCGCACGGCGCGGTTCGCTGGTGGAGAAATTCGCCCAATTGGTGCCTGCTGGCACTTCAATGGCCCATGCGGCCTTGCAATATTGCCTGGCCCAACCCGCAGTGTCCACCATCATCCCCGGCGCCAAGACGGTCAAGCAGGCGCTGGACAATTTCGCCGCCGCTGAACGTCAACTCAATCCGGAAGTGGTGGAGTCCATGGCTGACCTCTGGGAAACGGATATCGCCGCCGACCCCTTGCCCTGGTAAGAGATCATTCAATACTGCCCGCCTCGGCCAATAACCGGGGCGGGTGATTTTTTAAGGGTAATGGTTGTCATTCCAAACTTAGTCTTCGGACAGGAGTTTTGACATTCCAAACCCCTCTCCCGCAGGCATTTCAACGAAAAAAGTTGCGAAAATTCGGGATCGCGCAGCATCGTGTACCCTTCAGGGTATGCCGGAGGCTGAGGGGCAGGGGTCTTGCCCCCAGACATGGGGGTGAGGGCCGGAACTCTCCATCCGGTCGTGGCAGACACCAGGAAAAGTCGAATGATTGAGCTGGATAAGAGGTATTCCTGCATTAATTTTGAATTGTCCGATCTTAAGTCCGCACTTCAGTCCAAACAATTAGAGGGTCAAACCTGTTAAGTATTAAAATTGAAAGGATATAGTAGGGTGTATTCTGCGGGGGCATGCTATACTTTTAAGTGCGATCAAAATTAATCCCTCGCAGACATTTATTGGTCTCATTTTTCCAACACCCCATTAGAATTCAATGTTCGGTAAGGACCCATCGTTTTTTTCGGAAAGGAGAATAGTATGAAATCAAGCGTTGGCTTTTCTTTCTTGGCATTGGCCGGCCTGGTCCTGCTGGTCGGTCTGGGATGCCTGACGACCACTGTCCAACCGACCGCTGCTCCCGCGACCGCAGCCATTCCACCCATCTCGGAACCTCCCACCAGTGAGCCGTTTCAACTGGCCACCCAGCCCCCACCCGATACGGCTGTACCTCCTTCTGTTCCCACAGACACTCTCGAGCCCACACTTGGCGCTGCCGACTACTTTACCGAGGAATTCCTGCAGGATCTGAATTCAAACTGGGCCCTGTTATTAAAAGGATCCGGAGCCTTGCATACCGATAAACTAAGTACCAGTTTTAAAAACGGCAAGATGCACATGGAAATCGATACTAATGAATTGTATGTGTATTATTTCTACACTCCCTATACGTATACTGATGTCCGGCTTGACTTGCAGGTTGAGAATATTGGCGTAAATTCCCAAAACGTCAGCCTGGTATGCCGCTCCGATGGCGAACAATGGTATGAATTTAGCGTCGGTAGCGACGGGTTGTGGACTCTTTGGGCCTATAAAAAGAGTAATTCCAGGAGCTATAATGAACTTGCCTCGGCTGGTGCGGCCACCCTCAAACAGGGCCATGCCACCAACGAGTATGGGATGAGCTGTATTGGCGATAAGATCCATTTGTACGTCAATGGCACCGAGCTTCCATACAGCCCGGTCAAGACGCTCAATTACTTTTTCCTAGAAGGCCAGGTTGGATTTAATATTTCATCGATAGAATCGACCCCGGTGATAGTGGATGTGGATTGGTTCAAGATCAGCCAGCCGTAACCTGGGTTGTTTTCAAAGGCCGCCTGTATGGGCGGCCTTTTTTTATTTCCATGAAAAACTACGTGATTTTTACAGAGTGTTAACGTTTTTCTTGCACCCATGGAGTATCCTATTCATAATTCAAATTCTGGAGCGCATTCGCGTTTCCGGTATCTTTGGTTGAGGAGCGTTACTATGGGAAAGATCATTGGAATTGACTTGGGAACCACCAATAGCGTGGTAGCCGTAATGGAAGGCGGCCAGCCTACCGTCATAACTACTGCTGAAGGCGGGCGGTTGTGCCCGTCGGTGGTGGCTTTTAATAAGAACAACGAACGGCTCGTGGGGCAGACCGCCAAACGGCAGGCCGTCATTAACTCGGAAAACACCATTTCTTCCATCAAGCGCTTCATGGGAAGGCGTTTTGAAGAAGTGGAGTCTGAGCGCAAGATGGTCCCTTATGCAGTGGTGGCAGGACCATCCGATGAGGCGCGCGTGAAAATACCGGTGACCAATCGTGAATACAGCCCGGAGGAGATCTCCGCTATGATCCTGGCAAAACTTAAGTCAGACGCGGAGGCCTATCTGGGCCAGACGGTCACGGAGGCCGTCATCACGGTCCCGGCTTATTTCAATGACAGCCAGCGCCAGGCCACCAAGAACGCCGGCAAGATCGCCGGTCTGGAAGTGAAACGGATCATCAACGAACCGACCGCCTCGGCTCTGGCCTATGGTCTGGATAAAAAGAAGAACGAAACCATCCTGGTCTTTGACCTTGGTGGTGGTACTTTCGATGTTTCCGTACTGGATGTAGGCGAGGGCGTCATCGAAGTTAAATCCACCAATGGCGATACCCACCTGGGTGGTGACGACTGGGACCAGCGCGTGGTCAACTGGGCCGCAGATGAATTCAAGAAACAGGAAGGCATTGACCTGCGCCAGGACCGCCAGGCCCTCCAGCGCCTGCGCGAAGCCTCCGAAAAGGCCAAGATCGAGCTTTCCAGCATGATGGAAACGGAAATCAACCTGCCTTATATCACGGCAGACGCGAATGGACCGAAGCACTTGGTGTTGAAGCTGACCCGCTCGAAAATGGAGCAAATGACCGAAGACTTGCTCAGCCGCTGCCGCAAGCCGTTTGAAAATGCCCTCAAGGACGCCAACCTTAAGGCCAGCGACTTAAATGAAGTGGTCCTGGTGGGTGGTGCAACCCGTATGCCGATGGTGCAGGAGTTGGTCCGCACATTGACCGACGGCAAGGAGCCCAACAAGGGCGTGAACCCCGATGAGGTTGTGGCAGTTGGCGCGGCCATCCAGGCCGGTGTGCTGGGCGGCGAAGTAAAGGATATCCTCCTGCTCGACGTTACCCCGCTTTCGCTGGGTGTCGAGACCATGGGCAGTGTGATGACCAAGATGATTGAGCGCAACACCACCATCCCGGTGCGCAAGACCGAGACCTATTCGACCGCCGCCGATAGCCAGACTGCCGTCGATATCCATATTCTGCAAGGCGAGCGCCCGATGGCCGGCGATAATATGTCCCTGGGCCGCTTCCGCCTGGACGGCATCCCCCCGGCCCCGCGCGGTATTCCTCAGGTCGAAGTCACCTTCGATATCGATGCCAACGGCATCCTGAATGTCACCGCCAAGGATAAGGCGACCGGCAAAGAACAAAAGATCACCGTGACTGCCTCGACCAACTTGAGCAAGGATGACATCGCCCGCAAGGTCGAGGAAGCCAAGAAGTACGAGTCTGACGATAAGAAACGCCGCGAGATCATCGATGCCCGTAACAATGCCGACAGCCTGGTCTACCAGACCGAGAAGGCTTTACGTGACCTGGGAGAAAAAGTGTCCTCCGAGGAACGCGGCAAGATCGAAGGCAAGATCAGCGACCTCAAGTCGGCCGCTCAGAGCGACGACCTGGGCCGCATCAAAAAGGCCACCGATGAGCTGCAAAATATGTTCTACGCTCTCAGCCAGCAGATGTACTCCCAGGGGCAAAAAGCACCTGAAGGTGGTCCGGCCAGCCCCGGTCCGCAGACCCCTCCCTCTGGGGATGAGGGTGACGTCATCGAAGGCGAAGTCAAAGACGCTTGAGAATTAACTTCTTCAATCTAACTTCAACGGACGGCCAATTGTAAGCAATTTGGCCGTCCGTTATTCATATTTTTTGTTACTTTTGTCGATTTACAGGGGTCTTGGGAAAGCAGTATAATCCCGCACATGCGTAAAAAGAACAATTTAGTACTAAAAATAGCCCTCGGCCTGCTGGCTTTGGCCCTCCTTGCCGTGGCTCTCTATTTCGTCCCCCCCATCCATGCAAAACTGGCCTGGCGCCTGGATGACCTGCGCGTGTCGATCGTGTATTTCTTCCATCCTCCTGAGAAAGTGGCCTTCCACCCTGGCGGGCAATCCATACCTACAGGCACCGCCGCATCGCCTCTTCCCACGCTCACGCCTCCGCCGCCGACGATCACCCCCAATCCGACCGAGCTGGCCACCTCCACCGTCACTTCCACGCCGCCTCCGGCTTCGGTCATTCTGAACAACGTGGTCTTTGTGGATCAGATGGGCCGCTATAACTATTGCGGTCCCTCCAACCTGGCCATGGCATTGGAATATTGGGGCTGGAAAGGCGAGCCTGATAAGTCTCAATACGCTATCCGCGATCAGGTTGCCTTGGTGGTCAAGCCGGGCGAGAACGACCCCAATAAGAACTTCGTTGAACGCGGCAACACGGATGTGAACGTGATGCCGTATGAAATGGTGGACTATACCAATGAGCACACCAGCCTCAAAGCCCTCTTCCGCTACGGCGGTGACGCCGGTCTGCTCAAGCGCCTGATCGCCGCCGGTTTCCCCGTCATCACCGAGAAGGGCCTTTACGAGCCGCTGTTGCCCGATTACTCCATCCAGTGGGGCGGCCACTATTCCTTCACCACCGGCTACGATGAGGCCACCCAGGAATTCATCTGGCAGGATTCCTATCTGCCACCTTCGAAACCGGTGGGCAAGGACAGCCGCTCGCCCTACGCGGAATATATATCCAATTGGCGCGCTTTTGATTATGTCTTCATTGTCGTCTATCCACCCGAGCGGGAGCAGGAACTGATGCAGGTCCTCGGCCCGTGGGGCGACCAGTACTGGGCCGCCCAGCACGCCCTGGATATTGCCGACCAGGAGATCGCCAGCCAGACGCTGAGCGGGAATGACCTGTTCTTTGCCATGTTCAACCGCGTCACCAGCCTGATCAACCTGCAGAACCCCGATTACGGTCCGGCCGGAGCGGCCTTTGACCAGGCCAACGCCTATTACAATACCCTGCCGCAGAATAAACTCATCCCCTTCCGGGTCATGTGGTACGAAACGGCTCCCTATTCCGCTTATTACAATAGCGGCCGCTACCAGGATGTGATCGACCTGGCCCATGTCAACCTGGACGAGCGCATTACCAAGCCGCGCTCGCTCGAGGAAAGCTGGTTCTGGCTCTCCCGGGCCGAGTATGCCCTCGGCCAGTATGACCAGGCCTATGCCGACATGCGCACTGCGCTTTATTACCACCCGAATTTCCCCTCGGCCCTGGATATGTTCTCGCTTTGGGGAGTGAATCCCTGATAGTCTTGTATGGCTTCTGGCCGAGGTTCAGGTCGAATTTCATTTTACCGAACAAATGTGCTATAATTGAAATGTGGACATTTTCTGCTTTTACTCCCCTGGTACACCCACTTTCGTTTTATTAGGGGAAAGGAATTGTTCCTCCTTTAGTTCCTCGAACAAATAACAATTACTGTACCCTGAGAACATCCATCCTATGAGAATTCTCCATTTCGCCGACGCGCATATCGACATGTCCAACTATGGCCGCCGTGACCCCGAAACGGGTCTGCCCGTGCGCGTCCTCGATTTTCTCAAGTCGCTCGATACCATCATCGATACGGCCATCGCTGAAAAGGTGGACCTGGTCATCTTTGCCGGCGATGCCTACCGTGACCGTTCACCGGCTCCCACCTTCCAGCGTGAATGGGGCAAACGCATTATCCGCCTTTCCAAGGCCGGCATCCGCACCCTGCTGCTGGTGGGCAACCACGACCTTTCCCCTGCTCTGGGTCGTGCCAATGCCATCCAGGAATTCGATACGCTGGAAATTCCCCACGTAACGGTGCTGGCCAGGCCTCAATTCCTCTCTGCAGAGGAACTTGGCCTGCCTGCCCAGGTCATTGCTATTCCGTGGGTTTCGCGTTCCGGTCTGGTGGCTTCCACGGATGCCAGTTTAGCCGACACCGGCGAAGTTCTGACAAATATTGAAGAGCGGCTGACCAATCTTGTAAACATGTGGTTGGAAAATATCGACCCGGCCCTGCCGGTCATCCTGACTGCCCATGCCTCCGTTGAGGGAGCAAAATATGGCTCGGAGCGGACCGTCATGTTGGGTGCGGATATGATCCTGCCGGGTTCGCTCGTGCGCGACCCGCGGCTGGATTATGTGGCTCTGGGTCATATCCACAAGCCGCAGGACCTCAACGAGAATTCCCATCCACCCGTCATCTACCCCGGCTCCATTGAGCGGGTGGATTTCGGGGAAGCCGGCGATGAGAAGTTTTTCATCATTGCAGAAGTGGAGCGTGGCCATACCAAAGTGGATTGGCGGAAGTTGAAGGACATCCGCCCCTTCATTGACCGGTATATCAGGCTCGACTCCGCTGAGAATGTGACCGCTGTGCTCAAGTCCGCCCTGCCTCCCGCTGAGGTGCTGGTGGGGGCCGTCATCCGTCTGACAGTGGATTACGTCCGTGAGTGGGATACGTTGATCGACGAATCTGCCTTACGACGATATACGGAAGATGCCTTTGAATTCCATCTGGTCAAGCGTCCACAGATCGAATCCCGCATCCGCCTGCCGGGTGACCAGGCTGTGAGCAGCCTGAGTCCGCTCGAATTGCTCGACCAGTACTGGCTGGCCAGCCACGCCCCGCCAGAGGATACTGAGCTTTTACAGAAACTGGCAAAAGAGATCATCGAAGAAGAATAAATGCGCTGGATTTATCTCTCACCTCATTTCGATGATGCCGTCCTCTCCTGCGGCGGACTGATCTGGGAACAGGCCCGTGCCGGCCTGGCGGTCGAAATCTGGACGATCTTTGCCGGAGACCCGCCTCCGGGTCCCCTTTCCGATTTCGCCACGGTTAACCACAAGTTATGGGGCGTGACCACCGGCGAAGAGACCGTCTCTATGCGCAAAGCCGAGGATGAAGTCGCGGCCGGTATTGTGGGGGCAGACCTGGTCCATTTTGAGATCCCGGATTGCATTTACCGCCGCTCATCTCAGGGGGAGTATCTTTATACTGAGACCGTGATGACCTCCCCTCGTGCAGCAGAGAAGGGCCTGCCCAGGCGCATCGCCACCGCCCTAAAATCCGAGCTGCGTCAGGATGATATTTTGGTCTGCCCGCTCTCTTTGGGCGGCCATGTGGACCATATTCTGGCCCGCCGGGCAGCCGAATCCTTTCACATGCCTCTTCATTATTATGGCGATGTACCCTATCTGCTCAATAATCCCGAAACCCTGCCGTCAGCCGTTACAACGCTGGAAAGTGACCTTTTTAGCGTTTCACCGGAAGGCCTGAACGTTTGGTTGGAAGGAGTGGCAGCCTATAGATCGCAGGTGGATTCACTCTTCAAGGGAGAAGGCACCCTCTTCGATGCCATTCGTTCCTACTGGTCCAAAGAGTGTGGCCTCCGCCTGTGGCACATTCTTTAGGCCTCCTGTCCAATACAGCTTGCGTTCCAGAGGGAATCAGGTATAATATCGACGGCTAGGGAAACCTACATAACTGCATCTCTGTTTCAGAGATGCTTGTATTTTCTCAGGACATATGACCATGACTACTACATTCCTCACCAAGGAAGGGTATCAAAAGCTCGCCGATGAACTTGAATACCTGCGCACCACCAAGCGCAAAGAGGTGGCCGAACGTTTGCACGAGGCCATGGAAGGCGGTGAGCTTATCGAGAATGCCGAATATGAAGCGGCAAAAAACGAACAGGCATTTGTTGAAGGCCGCATCCAGGAAGTGGAGATCATCCTGGCTTCCGCGCGTATCATCGACGGAAAAAACAATGATCCGACCACCATTCAGGTGGGCGATACCGTTGTTGTCAAAGAAGGGACCAGCAGCCCTGAAGAATATACGATCGTCGGAGCTGCAGAAGCCAACCCTCGCGACGGCAAAATCTCGAACGAATCGCCGCTGGGCAGGGCTTTGCTCAGCCACCAGGCCGGTGATGATGTGACTGTTGAAGCTCCCGGCGGGACGTTTAAAGTCCGCGTGGTCAAGATCAAATAAGCCTGGGGCACGCCTTTTAGGCCCCGCGCATCTTCCCAGGTGCGCGGGGCTTTTTGTTGTAAAATAACCGGAGAAAGGGTTTAACCATGACCGAGTACAACTCTCTTGAAAAGATCCGTCTCGAAAAAATCGAGGAACTTATAAAGGAAGGGATTGAACCCTTCCCCACCCGCTCCGAGCGGACTCACACCAGCGTGCAGGCCATTGCAGCTTTCGAGGCGGCTGAGAAGGCGACCGGCGAAGGCGGCACACCCGCAGAGGTAAAGGTGACGCTGGCGGGACGCATCCGGGCCACGCGCGCCATGGGTAAGATCACCTTCGCACATATCGAAGATGGCGACGGGCGCATCCAGCTATTCTTCCGCATGAACGAACTCGGTCAGGAAGGCGTTGATTTTTTCAACAAGATGTTCGATCTGGGTGATTTCATTCAGGCCTCAGGCATGATGATGCGCACCCGCTCGGGGGAGATCACGCTGCTCGTTCACGAATTCAAAATGTTGGCGAAGGCCGTCAGCCCCTTGCCGGCGGCGAAAGATGAAGTCTCGGAGAGCGGCGAGACGGTCCGGCACGCCGCCCTGGAGGACCCGGAACTGCGGGCGCGTCAGCGCTATGCTGATTTGGCCGTCAATCCGGAAGTGCGTGAAACCTTCCGGAAACGGGCAGGCATTATCCACTCTCTGCGCGAATTCCTGGATGAGCACGGTTTCCTGGAAGTCGAGACGCCCATCCTGCAACCGCTTTATGGCGGCGCAGCAGCTAAGCCGTTCATCACCCACCATAACCAGCTCAAGCAAGACCTGTATCTGCGTATTTCCTTCGAACTCTACTTGAAACGCCTGCTGGTCGGCAACCTGGAGCGTGTCTACGAAATCGGGCGGGACTTCCGCAACGAAGGCGTTTCTTACAAACACAATCCCGAATTCACGCAGTTGGAATTCTATTGGGCTTATGCCGACTACCTCAAGGTCATGGAATTGACCGAGCAGATGGTGTCCTATGCCTGCCAGAAAGTGAACGGCAGCATGAAGGCGACTTATCAGGACCATGAACTTGACTTCACACCTCCCTGGCGGCGATTGGAGATGCGGGCGGGGTTACGCGAGGTCACCGGCATTGACATAGACGAGTATAAAGACGCCCAAAGTCTCTATCAGGCCCTTGTCAAGACTGGGAGAAACCCGGACCCTAAGGCAACACGCGGAAAGCTGATCGACTTCATGCTCTCCGAGTTCCTTGAACCCACCCTCATCCAACCCACATTCCTCTTCGATTACCCGCGCGACATCTCGCCGCTGGCAAAATCAAAACCAGGCGCGCCTCTGACGGTTGAACGCTTCGAAGGCTACGTGGCCGGATTCGAACTCTGCAATGCCTTCACTGAACTCAACGATCCGCTGGACCAGGAGCAGCGCTTCCTTGAAATGGGGCGCGACTACACGGCTGACGATGAGGAAAAACACCCGCTGGATGAGGATTACCTGCGCGCCATGCGCTACGGCATGCCGCCCTGCGGCGGCTTCGGCATGGGGGTCGACCGCCTGGCCATGCTCCTGACCAACAAGCATTCCATCCGCGAAGTGTTATTATTCCCGCACTTGAGGGAAATAGGGGAATAGAACGGAAAAAAATAAAATCGCCTCGGTACCCACCGAGGCGATTTGCTCTAATGTCAATGATTCAGCTCTCCCTGATGCAGTTCCGGCCGGCGTTCTTGGCAGCATAGAGGGCGTCATCTGCCATCTTGACCAGCGCATCCAAAGTCTGGGTTTCATCAAAGCCTCTCTCAAGGCTTGCCAGACCCATGCTGACAGTGATCGATAGATTTCCTGCGGGAGTATGTATCTTCATTTTTTCAATTTTTACCCGCAGCCGTTCAGAGGCAGATAACGCTCCGGGCTTGGCCGTTTCGGGCATCAGGATGACGAACTCGTCTCCACCATAACGGCCGAGTACATCAACGGTCCGTAACTGTTTCTGGCACAGGAGGATCATGTGACAGAGCAATTGATCCCCGATCTGGTGCCCATAATGGTCATTGAACTCCTTGAAATGATCGATATCCACCATAAGTAACGATAACGGCCGCTTATAACGCATGGACCGTTGTATTTCCTGAGCGGCTTGTTCCATAAAATGGCGCCGGTTGTTGCAGCCTGTGAGCACGTCCTCATTTGCCAATCGTTGGACTTCCTGGTAAAGGTGGACGCGCTCCGTGATCTCCGAGGCGATCAATATAACCTTGCCATGGCCGTAGTCGTCTTTTTCCATGCACGCGATCCGCCCCTCGAACCAGTGTTCCCCGCCGGCCAGGACAGGGACCTTATATTCTATAACCTGTATATTCCCTCTCTCGATGGTTTGCCGAATGGCATCCACTATCTTCGCGCCTTCTCTCGGAGGCATAACCTCTTCAACGGATCGCCCTAATAGTTTGTCAGGCATTGCAACCAAAAGGCTTGTCTCTCTGGCCATGACTTCAAGGTAAAATCCCTGCTCGTCAAGAATGAAAGCCAGGTTCGGCAGAGCCGCCACGAACGCGCTTACCTTTCTTTCCCGCTCCGCCAGTAGCTTTTGGGAACGGGTCAATTCATCCACACGGGCCGCTAATTCCAGGTTCGTTTGCTCGAGTTGGAGCCGTAAACGCCGCAGGACCAGATGAGTTTCTACGCGTGCCTGGACTTCCTCGTAATCAAATGGTTTAAGGATGTAATCGATACCCCCGGCTCTGAAGGCCCTGACTTTATCTTCGGCGTTATCCAGCGCGCTGATAAAGATGACGGGAATATCCTGGGTGCGTTCGTCTGCCTTTAAGCGTGCGCTGGTCTCAAAGCCATCCATCAAAGGCATATTAATGTCAAGCAGGATGAGGTCGGGAGGCCGTCTTTTGGCCATCTCCACAGCTTGAGCGCCGCCATCGGCCGACTCGACCGTATACCCGCTCATCTTTAAAATCCGCGACAAGAGGGTAACATTTTCCGTCGAGTCGTCTACAACAAGGACGGTAGTCCCGGCCCTATCCTTCATGATCCACCGTCACTGTTACTACCATCACGAAACTCATCGTTAATAACTTTACAACAGAATCAAAATTTGTACCATTACTTTTAGGGATGAAAATTATTGCTGAACTACCTGGATTTCTTATCAGGGATAACTGATTAATGCGTAGGCCATATTCATCCTTGCAAGGAGGGTCCGAGACAATTTTTAAGAAAAACTTAGGTGCTATAATCGCGGCAGGCCCGCAAGTGCAAAAATTCGATCCTTTAAAAATATTCTCTTTGCTCTGGCCATTCCTCCCGCATTCCAAAGGAAACTACCGGTAACCATGTCCTTCGCCCACTTGCACGTCCATACCGAATATTCCCTGCTCGATGGCTTCAGCAATATTAAGAAACTGGTAAAAAGTGCCAAGGAAATGAACATGCCCGCCCTGGCCATCACTGACCATGGGACCATGTTTGGGGTGATTGAGTTTTACCACGCATGTAAAGATGCCGGCATTAAACCTGTCATCGGCCTGGAAGCCTATATGGCCTCCCGCACGATGAAGGATCATGAGCCAAAGGAAGACCGGCGTTCCTCCCACTTGTTGCTCCTGGCTGAGAATGAAACCGGATATGAAAACCTTCTCCAGATCGCCTCGGCGGCGCAATTGGAGGGCTTTTATTACTACCCGCGCATTGACAAGGAATTCCTCTCTCACCATACTGAAGGGCTCATCTGCACCACAGGTTGCATGTCCGCCGAGGTACCGCGGCTGATTAAGCAAGGCCAGGTAGATGCAGCCAGGCGGACATTGGATTGGTATTACGATCTTTTCGGCAAGGACAATTTTTTCTTCGAGCTTCAACAGCACGATGTGGCGGACCTTGAGAAGATCAACCGCACCCTGATGGAACTGGGTCCACACTATCAAGCCCGCTACGTCGCCACCAACGACTCCCATTACATTAACCCCGAGGACGCCAAATACCAGGATATCCTCCTGGCCATCCAGACAGGCGCGCTGCTCACCGATCCCGACCGGATGCGCATGACCGACGGCTCCTACTATCTGCGCTCTCCGCAGGAAATGGCCAAGCTCTTTGCAGAAGTGCCCGAATCGCTGTCGAATACTTTGCTCATCGCCGAACGTTGTAATGTAGACTTGTCCGTCAAAAATTACCGTTTGCCCCTGTTCGAGGTCCCCGAAGGACACACGGCAGAAACATATTTGCGAAAACTCTGCGACGAGGGGGCTCAGCGGCGCTACGGTGACCGCGCCGCCAGCGAAGATGTCCAGACCCGTCTCGACTACGAGTTGGGTGTCATCCATAAGATGGGTTTCGATGCCTACTTCCTGATCGTATGGGACCTGTGTCGGTATTCCCGCGAGCAGGGGATCTGGTACAACGCCCGTGGTTCGGCCGCCGGCTCCATTGTGGCTTATACGCTCGATATTACCCTGGTGGATCCCATCCGCCACGACTTGCTCTTCGAGCGCTTCCTGAACCCGGGCCGCATCTCGATGCCCGATATCGACCTGGATTTCCGGGATGATTGCCGGGCCGAAGTGCTCGAGTACACCGTTAAAAAATATGGCCAGGATAAGGTGGCTCAGATCATCACCTTTGGCACATTGGGAGCGCGGGCAGCCTTGCGCGATGTGGGTCGGGTGATGGACATTCCCCTCACCGAAGTCGACCGGGTGGCCAAGATCGTGCCAAATGTGCCCTCGAAAGCCGTGCCCTTGCGGGACATCATTGCCGAAGACTTCAAAGGCCTTCCGGAGCTGAAAGAAGCCTACAACTCCACCGATTACTTGCACGAATTGATCGACACGGCCGCGAAAATGGAAGGGGTGGTCCGCAACGCCGGCACTCACGCCGCCGGGGTGGTCATTTCAGACAGGCCGCTGGTTGAATATCTGCCCTTACACCGCCCAACCAACAACTCCGAAGAGACACCCATCAAGACCGTGACTCAGTTCGAAATGGGCATCCTCGAAAAACTGAAGATGCTCAAAGTGGATTTCCTTGGCCTGGCCACCCTGACCACCATGGCGCGAGCCTGCGACCAGATCTGCACCCGTCACGGTATCGAGTACAACCTGAACAACATTCCGACCGACGACCCGGATACATATAAATTCCTGGGAGAGGGTAACACGCTGGGCGTGTTCCAATTGGAAGGGTCAGGCATGACCAAATGGCTGGTGCAGATGAAACCAACAGGGCTGGATAACATCATTGCCATGGTGGCGCTCTTCCGCCCCGGCCCGATGGAATTCATCCCCGATTATATTAGCCGCATGCATGGCGAGGCCGCGGTGGAGTACCGCCATCCCAGCATGGAAGCGATTTTTAGTGATACGTACGGTATCCCCATTTACCAGGAACAGATCATGCGCGCGGCTGTCGAACTGGCCGGGTATACTCCCTCCGAAGCCGACGACCTGCGCAAAGCCATATCCAAGAAGAAAAAAGAAGACATCGACAGGCACCATATCAAATTTGTGGAAGGCGCGGCTACAAAGGATATCCCGCGCGAAACCGGTGAAGCCATTTTCATGGACTGGGAGGAGTTCGCCCGTTATGGCTTTAACAAATCCCATGCTGCCGACTATGGCTTGCTGGCCGTTCAGACCGCTTTCCTGAAGCTCCATTATCCGGCGGAATACATGACCGCCCTCCTCTCGGTGACCAAGCATGAAACTGAAAAACTGGCACTCTACATTAATGACGCCCGCAACATGGGGGTGGAGGTGCTGCCGCCGGATGTCAACGCCAGCCAATGGGATTTCGCCATCGAGGACCGGCCGGGACAAAAGCCTGCCATCCGCTTTGGCTTGGGAGCCATTAAAAATGTCGGTCAGGGCCCGGTGGAAATCATCTGCCAGGCGCGGGCGAAGAATGGTCCTTTCAATGATCTCAACGATTTCACCGCCCAGGTGGACTTGCGCTCGGCCGGGAAACGCGCTCTGGAAAGTCTCATCAAAGTCGGCGCGATGGACAAGTTTGGCTCTAGGGCGGCCATGCTGGAATCTCTCGAGCGGATCGTAGCGGTCAGTTCATCCCACTTCCGCGCCGCCGAAGCCGGGCAGTTATCCCTTTTTGGGGCGCATACCGGTGTTACCGAGAGTGTCACCTTGCCGCTCGTGCCTGACGCCGACCGGCGCGAGACCCTTAACTGGGAACGGGAGTTGATGGGCATGTACATGTCCGAGCACCCGCTCACTCCCTATATGAACGAAATCCGCAGCACGGTCAGCTATTTTTCCAGCAACCTGGGCGAGGCCGCCCATGAAGAGAAGGTCCGCGTTGCAGGAATGGTGAGCGGCATCCGCCCTCACCAGACCAAGACCGGCAAGATGATGGCCTGGGTCACACTGGAAGACCTGACTGGGACGATCGAACTGGTGGTATTCCCGCGTACCTGGGAGAAATACCAGTTCGCGCTGGAAGTCGGCGGGGTGATCCTGGCTGAAGGCAAGGTGGATGCCCAGTCCAACCCCTCCAAGGTGCTGGTGGACAACATCCGCACGGAACTCAAACTGACCGTACCGGCGCAGATGCACTTGCAGCCGCAGGAGGAAAGCACTCCCTCCGACTTGAAAGTGGCTGCATCGACAACCAGACCGCCCGCGTACGCTGGGCGCATCTCTGAACGCCGGCCCGAGCCGGTTGATCTCTCCGTGGAAGTGGAAGGGCCGCCTCCGCCTGAAGATCCCCCCGAGTGGGAGAATTTCATGCCGGCCGCAGCCCGCATTGTGACGCGCGGACCTGGTCGTCACATGTGGTGGATTTACCTGAAGATAAAGACACCGATGAGAATGAACCATTGACGGTGGATGTCCCGCCGGTCACGAACCCGTTGCCGGTCCTGGTTCGCTCCGTACCGGTCGAGATCACCCCTTCCAAACTGCCGCCGCTGCCGGTGCCGGTCTTTCCCGTCAAAGTCGAGGCGGACCATTCGCCCCAGATGATCACCGTCATCCTGCGTCCCAGCGGCGATCCCTCGCGCGACATCCGCCGCATCAGCCGCCTGCACGGGACGTTCATTTCCTTCCCGGGCAAGGACCGTTTTGCCTTCCAGATCTTCGAGAATGAGCGCGGTCACCTGATCGAATTTCCCAACGATTCCACCCACCTGTGCGCCGAATTGATGGCCAAGATCAAGGATACCGTCGGCGAGGAAAATATCCGCGTGGAGCCGATTTTATATCAATAGGGATAGGGAGTTATTCATACTTGAGGGTGGAATAAAATTCGTTATTCCGCCTTAACCAGTCTTTTGATCTCCCCACACCTTTCACAGTCTTCCTGGCTGCATAACAAAGCCAGCGGATCTTTATTTATCCTGGCGCTCACCGTTTTGAACAACATCGTCATGGGCACTGCCTGGACAATGGCGTTGCCAATCCTTACGCGGCGGGTGAATTTATCGATATCCCCTGCGATCGCCTGGAAACCGGCAGAATCACCCGGGAAACCCGCACATTCGACCACCCCTTTGGGAGTAAGCGCCCAACGGACGAACTGCTTGCGCCCGGCCAGTTTCTCGGCATAGTGGATGCTGGTATTGACAGTATGGTCCACCCCTAATAACAGGACCCAACCTCCTTTTGCTTCCAATGCCTCAATCGGAGCCAAAGGAGATGATAAGGTCTGCACAGCCAGGATCTTCTCGGCATTGATACCAGCGAAAGACTGGATGGGATGAATGGAGCGTCTGGCGCGGGGATATCTGCGCAATGTCTCCGGGATGATGCCCATGAGCGGGTCAGCCGGCATTTTGGGAGTGAAGAATTCAGCCAGCCGGTTTGAGTCGGCCCCCGCGCCGTACGTGATGGCATTATTGGATGGACCGGTCAGAGGGATGAGCATGGTCTTGTACGTAAAGGTCGGCACGACGACCGTATCGAAAACCCTCGTCAGGGCATTTACTACTGTTTCGGCACCGCCCTCTACAGGTCCAAAGGATTTCAGCGACGAATGAACGATCACCGGCACATTCCTCAAACGTAGATCACGAAAGCCCAGCAGCAGGTCACGCAAGCGGACGGTCATTGCTCGCAGGCCTCCAGTACCTCGTTAACAGTCTGTACCAGATAGACCCGGATGCCGAAAGCGGCGAGTTCGGAGGCGGCTGTTTCGGCCAGCGCGGCCGCGCCGGCCTTACTGGCAAGATAAGCCGCTCGGCCTTTCACGTCTTTGGCCCGACCCTTCATATAAATAATCACGCCACCGCCCTTTTCTTTCATGATGCGCCCCACTGACTGGGTCAATAAAAAAGCTCCGGTCAGATTCACATCCAGGGTACGCTGCCAATCCCAATCATCCATATCGAGTAAGGGCTGGGACGGTTCGACTTCGGCACAGTTGACCAGGATATCGATCCGCCCGAAATCATCCAAAATCTGGTTGAGCAATGTCTGAACGGGCATTTTCTTCGCAATATCTTCCACATAGGCCTTGACGCGCCCGCCTCCCGCCAGGATGTGCGCCACGGTCTCATCCAGGTTCACCGGCGAGATGTCATTCACGGCCACGGTTGCACCCTGCGCGGCAAAGGTTTCAGCCACGAGACGGCCAGTGCCTTTGCCGGCACCGGTCACCAGGATCACTTTCCCAGCCAATCCATCCATCCTGCCTCCAGATTGAACCATCCCTAATACCCCTGTCCCTGGCACAGGATCACGCCGCCATCACTCGTTCGTGCATTCAGCGCCAGACCCAGATACGGCGAGGGGTCGAGGGTATTATTGATATCCAGTTCATTGCGGAACTTGCCTTGCCCGTCATCCAGCACGATCGAGAAATGCAAGTGAATACCGGAGGGGTTGGCGGCGTCGCCGGTGTAATTGCCCTGGTAGCCCAGCCGCGTCCCGGCCTCGACATATTTTTCAATCGTTCCGGGCGGGAATTCGGTAGAGATGTAAGAATTGCCATACGGGTCGGCCATGTGAGTGTAATAGAGCCAGATCTGCCGCCCGGGTTGAAGCGGATCCTGAGGCACGCGCACGATGACCGCTGATTTCCAGGAGGACAGGCGCGTCAGGAAGCCGGCATACGCAGCTACAACCGGCGTTTTTCCCACGTCGGCGCCGCCGAAGATATCGATGCCCTGGTGGCGTTTACCCACCTTGAAAGAGTCATCCCATAGATAGCCGATCAGACCGTCGGTCGGCATGATGAAAGGAGCGCCGGGAGTGCAGCGGGTACCGGCCTTCGCCGGCCAATCCGGGTGAGCGGACGGATCTTTAAGCCATTCCACCAGGCGGGTCGAACGCTCAAATGTAGGTTGCATCGGACGGACGATCATTTGATAAATATAATACCCAAGGCCAACCAGAACTCCGATGAGGATGACGGCGATGAGCAGGCGCTTGTCCATGAGTCGATTATACCTTGGGGGAGGCGGAGATTATGGCCTGCGCGCTTTGTGCAAATTCCCCCCTTTCATTCATTTAAAATAATTTACTTTCCTTTATTTGCTTTAAGCTATCCGAAAATAGCCGTGGTACTCTCTTCTGGTTACTTCAGATTAGTCGAAAACCCGGGAAGGCAAAATGTTGAGTTTGTAGACACAGGCGGCCAGACTGTTCTTTTTATTTATCCGCCGCGCTTGGGATTGGCGGGATAGGGTCTGTACAATAGGTAATATAGGATTTCTTGTTGGTATGATACTCATAACTCTTCCGGTTATATTCCAACAAAATAAGGTAACCGGGCGTCAGGACCTGGGCAGAGGCCAGGCCTGCTTTCGAGCAGCCCAGGCTGGCATCGGGCCAGGTGACCTCGGCTGCCTGGAGAAGGCCGATTTGAGCGGCCGGGATGGATAGCCGCTGAGCCAGGTCTGTTTTGGCTTTTTCGATGAGGGCTTGCAGGTCAGGATTGGAAGGGGTTGGCAGCGTGGGAGCCATTTGCGTTTCACCTCCTGAAATAGTCGAGCCGGGGAGGGAATAAGAAGCATTTCCATCGTAGAAGATGCCTGCGGAATCGATGAGGGCAGGCTGGAGGAGTTGCCCGCTGCGGTTGGAGCGGGGCCGCAGCTTCCCAGTGCAAATGCCGGCAGGAAAAAGAACAGAATCCAACGGGTCTTTATATTACTACATCCTTTCATAGTTCATGAACTCTTCACTCAGGAACCTTCCTTCAGACGCTGGGCACGGCAGGATAGTTCCTTGCAATTCTAACAAATAACCTGTATTTATCATTCCAATCGCGTTTTACTGAAACTTCTTCCTGCCGCAGGCATGGTTCCTGTGGCAGCGTTTTTTCCGGGGTATTTTACTAATATATCTGCTATCCCACCAATTGGTCAAATTTCTTCACCGCTGATTTCACAAGCGAGAGTGCTCATCTTTCTTGACCGAATTGAATATATAATATACAATAACGACAGTTTTTATCTACAATAAACACATATCCACAATCTCACTTTAGAACCTGAACTTGATCAGTGCAAAATTTATATCGCGGGTAAATTGAAATTTACAGGTATTGACCAAAGTGTTTGAACTTGGGCGGCAGAATGATGAACCTGGTATGTGACGAAAGACATTTGGATTCGGTATTACTTGAATCTATCTCGCGGAGGCAAGATCACCCGGCACATTCTCATGTTTCTATAGGCATTGACCGCATCGCCACAGGCATTCCGGACCGGAGGAACAAGACAATTCTGGCCTTGCGGGGATCAACAGCTAAATTGGGGCTTGCTTTGGTGCAGGCATTTTTAAGTTTTTCGATGTAAGGATGCCAATACGCAAAGCTCGCCAGCATTTCACGTCGACGACCAGACTGCCGAAGTTGAAGGAACCTTCGGCAGTCTGGTCGTCTCCGTTTTGAAATGGAGGTGGTGTTATGTAGATAAACACAATAGTTACTATTTTCAACTTATTGGTAAATCAGTTCGTTTAGAAACAACCAGGAGAAAAAAACATGAAACTCATGAAGGCTTTTGCTTGGTTCTTGATGGTGACCATTTTGGTCAGTACAGTTGGCATTTTCCCGACAGCCGCGTATACAGGCGCGTCGCCGCTGTTAGTGAAAGGACCTCAAGCAGAACCAGCCGTTGTAACTGATGCTGCTGGTCCGGATTACGGGCTATTCACCTGCCAGATAGTTGGTCTCAACCCAAATACTACCTGTTACGACCCGTATCAGATGCGGCACGCTTATAACATTGACACCCTCATCAACGCGGGTTTCGATGGTAAGGGAAAGACGATCATCATTGTCGACGCATTCCAGTCCCCGAACATAGTGCAGCAATTAAATACCTACGACAGCTTCTACGGGCTGCCAGGCCTGAACGGGCTGGGTGGCTCGCCTGACCCCAACTTGGGTACATTCACCCAGGTTGCCCCGGATGGTCTGACCCCCTTTGTCGCTGGTGATCCTAACATGACCGGGTGGGCGGAGGAGATTTCTCTGGATGTTCTATGGGCGCACGCTATCGCCCCCGGTGCGAATATCACCTTGGTCCTCGCCAAATCGAACGATGACGCCGACATTCTGAGCGCCACGAAGTATGCGGTGGATAATAATCTGGGCGACATTATTTCCCAGAGCTTCGGCGAGAATGAAAGTTGCATGGATCCGAACCTGCTTGTGCAACAACACCAGGTATTTGCGGACGCCACGAAGAAGAACATCACCCTCTTTGCATCCTCGGGTGATCAAGGCGCAGCTCAACCGACCTGCGACGGCTCATCCTTTGTTAAAGCGGCCTCCAGCCCGGCTAGTGACCCACTGGTCTCCGCCGTTGGCGGTACCGAGCTGCACGCGGCTCGCTATTGTTTGATCACCCGTGGTTGTGATCCGGCCGCCAACCCGGCTCCCGGAACCTACCTGGGCGAGGTTGCCTGGAATGAACCTGATTTTGGAGCTGCCACTGGCGGCGGATTCAGTGTATTGTATGATGAGCCGCCCTACCAGCAAGGAACAATTCATGGCGGCAAACAACTGGGAGTTCCTGACGTGTCCTACAGCGCGGCTATCCTCCATGGCGCGCTGACTTACCTCAATATCCCTGGTATCCCGGCCGGATTCTACCTCTTTGGCGGGACCAGCGCAGGCTCACCCCAGTGGGCGGCCATCCTGGCGATTGCCGACCAGCAAGCCGGTTATGACTTGGGCTTTATCAATAGCGCCTTCTATAAAATCGGTCAGGCCCAGAAAAAATACGCAGCATCTTTTCACGACGTGACTGGCGGTAATAACTCGGTCGTTGAGGATGTAGCCGTACAGGGCTTCAATGCCGGGTCGGGCTGGGATGCTACAACTGGTCTCGGTTCTCCGACGACCGACCAGGTGATTGGTTACCTGATCAAACTCGTCTCGCCTGGCGATGGCACCGCCGCGATTGCAGCCTCTAAGCCACATACCAACGGCAATCCGTCTGCGCCCGGACACATGAAGACACATTAATAGGTTCCAACTTCTGAAATGGTTGTCTGAAAGTAAAATGCAGGTTAGACTCAGCAACCTGTAGCGCTGATGTTCGGACGCGAGTTCAGACATTTTTCGAGGAACCGGCACAAAAATGTATGAGCGGACGCTTTTTGTCCGCTCATACATTTTTGCCGTTCAAAACCCCTTTCCCGCAGGCAGCTAGCCATGGTATCCATCCTGACCCGGGAAAGGGGAAGGGGATAGGGCCGGCATTTCTCCACCTATTTCTTGAAAAAGCCAATTTGTTGAAATAAGTAAACCATAACGGCCGTGATCCAGGCATTCTTGCGTAATTGTCCGAACTCGCGTCTGAACTTGAGGTAGCGGGATTGCAGGGCTTTATACTGTAACCATCACACTGTCAATTCTTAAAACAAAATAACGGACATTGGTCAGGTACCAATGTCCGTTATCCATGTCTTTATTTCTCTAACAAAAAACCAATCTTCCTCTACACTACCTCTAAGACGGCTCTTTCGACATTCCAACGCCGTGGGCATATCATAGGGTCAACTCAAATACAAAGAGAATAAAGGAGACCCCTATGACTTACTATATTGCTTCCAACCCCTACCGTCTTGCCCACCGTTGGGCGCAGATGGCCCGTACTGAACCGACCTATGATTTCACCCTGGCTGTTGACGTCCGGGAAGAAGATGAGGCTTACGTCGTTAGTGCACTCGTCCCCGGCTTGAAAGCCGATGAACTGAATGTCCAGATCCTGGATGACGTGGTTACCATCGAGGGCGAATTCAAGGCCGACGAATCCGAATACATCATGCGCGAACTGCCGCACGGTTCCTTCAAACGGACCCTGCGCATGCCGGTCAGCCTGGACGCCAACAAGACCGAAGCCAGGATCAATGACGGCGTGTTGACCCTCCGCCTGACCAAGGCCGAAATCGGCCCGTCCCAAGACCATCAAAGTGGCCGTCAAGTAAATCCGCAGAGATTTTCATCTCCCCTCCTGCAGGGACGACTCAATGAGTCGTCCCTGCGTTTATTATCAGGTAAAATACGGCGGTATGTATGCTGTTTCCTGGCGGGGCCTCCCCTCCACCGAAGCAGGAAACCAAGCGGAGAAACCTCGTGCGCCTCAAATTCATTCTTCTGCTCCTGACCATCGCCTTACTCACTTCCTGCAGCTTTTCGGGACAGGCGACTACCACCCCAAAGCCCCCCACCGTAACGCCGGCCCCGACGGTCACACCCACCCCGGCGATCATGCCGCTGGTCATCCTGGTGCTGCCGGCAGAGATGCCCAAAGACGATTACGACCGTTACCAAACCCTGGTGTACACCATGTCCCAGGCTGCCGGGTTGCGTTTCCAGGTGCGCAATGAACTCACATCTCCGGAGGTGGCGTTTGAAGGTCCGGCCCTGAAAGTGGTCGTAGCCCTGCCGCCTGACCCGGGCCTGGCCGCACTGGCGGCGGCGGCACCGGGGGTGCAGTTCCTGGCGATCAATATCCCGGATGTAACGGCCGGGTCCAACCTGTCCACGGTCGGGGCGACCGGCGTACCGGTGGACCAGGCGGCCTTCCTGGCCGGTTACATCGCCGGCCTGGTGGCCCCGGAATGGAAAGTGGGCGTCTTATACCAGAAGGACACGCCCGCGGGGGAGGCGGCCCGGGATGCCTTTACCAATGGCTTTGTCTTCTTCTGCGGCACCTGCCGCAACCCGCTCTTCCCCCAACCTTCGGGCATCTACCCTGTCCAGGTCGGCATCCCGACGGATGCAAAGCCAGGCGAATACCCGGCTTATGCCGACCTCTTGCTGCATAACATCGTCAAGGCGGCTTATGTCTTCCCGGCGGTCGCCACACCGGACCTGCTCAACTATATGACCCAGACCGGTATGATGGTGATCAGTGAATCTCTGCCCGGAGAGGCTGCCCGCCCGAAGTGGGTGACAAGCATCCAGCCGGATGTGACCTCGGCCATCCAAAAGATCTTCCCGGACCTGTTGGCGGGCAAGGGCGGTCAGGGTGTGCCAACACCGCTCTTTTTGACCGACGTCAACCCGGCCATCCTCAGCCAGGGCAAGCTACGTCTGGCTCAGCAAGTACTGGAAGGTCTGCAAGCAGGGACGATCAGCACCGGCGTGGCGCCCTAGTTCATTGTCAGATTCCATAATAGCGGCTATAATACCGCCTTGCTCCCAGGACTGAACAACAGTCCATGGGATAGGCTGACGGGGCGTGGCGCAGTCCGGCTAGCGCGCTTGCATGGGGTGCAAGAGGTCCCGGGTTCAATTCCCGGCGCCCCGACACAATCGACTCCACTTTTTAGTGGAGTCTTTTGATTCTCAGGTCCAGGTTTCCCCATAAGGGGACTTCGGCCTCCTGGCGACCCAATGGGGGGTCACCCATCCGCTCAAAATGCGCGATAATCGAACTGTCTCCCGGCTCAACCTGAGCCATGACCGCCAAACTCATCACCCGGTAAAATAACCTCACAAGCACATTACCAGGAGATCCCCATGAAACGGACATTTTCGTTGATCACCCTATTATTCTTTGCCATTGGGACCACCGGCAGGCTGCCGGCTGCCCGCGCGCAGTCTGCCGGACAGAATTGGCAGGCCGTGCAGATGCCGGTGCTCAAGTGGCAAAAGGGGGGTTGTTATTCTTCCTGGTGCGAGACAGGCTGGTATTCGTCGCCCGCAGTGGGGGATATCGACGGGGACGGCCAGGCCGAAGTGATCGCCTCGGCTTATTCCATCGTGGCCCTGAACGGAGCCACCGGCGCGCTCGAATGGCGCAACGCCTCCGGCTACGACCGCAGCAATACGGGCGCCAGCAGCGTGGGCCGCACCTGGCCCGGCATTGTCCTGGCCGATGTGGATCAGGATGGCAGCCCGGAGATCGTCAGCGCACACGGCGGCGGCTGGGTTTCGGTCTACAACTCCCAGGGGTATTTCGAGCCCGGCTGGCCGCAGCATCCCATCGCGAGCGAACTGCGCGGCCTGCTGGTGGCCGATCTCGATCACAACGGCGACCTGGAGATCATCGTCACCGGTGCATACGGCAGCCAGGTCAATACGTGGGTGTACGAACACAACGGCTCCTTGCGCCCCGGCTGGCCGCAGTTGAATAACACTGGCGGCTACGCCTGGGGGGTGTATAACGCCAATGCCGCCGCCGGCGACCTGGATGGCGATGGGACAGGCGAGATCATCGTCCCGTCGGATGTGCATTACATCAATGCCTACAACCCCGACGGCAGCCACATCCTCGCCAATGTCATGTACGGGGGCAAGAATTGGGGCCAGGTGGGCATCTGGGAAAGCCTGGCGATCGAACTGCGCGGGTGGGGGGCCTGCGACGGCGACCGGGCCGAAAGCTACCGCACCAACTTTGCCGACGGCCCCGCCAACATCGTCGACGTGAACGGGGATGGGGTGATGGAGGTGGTGGTCACCGGCAACGTCTATGACTGCTACGCGGGTTACCCGCCCAGCCGGTACACGGGGGTGTATATCTTCAACGCCGACCGCAGCCGCTTCAACACCGGCGGCTTCGACTGGCGCACCGTCCCCATCAACACCGGCGCACCCATCAGCGAAGATTACAATACCATCGAAAGCGCCGAATCCAACCCGGCCATGGCCGACCTGGACGGCGATGGGTCGCTGGAAACCCTCTTCGCCTCCTACGACGGCCGTCTGCACGCCTACTGGCTCGATAAAAGCGAGCATGGCAACTGGCCCTTTTCGGTATACCACCCGGCCGACGGCTATTTGAGCTTCGCCTCCGAACCGACCGTGGCCGACCTCGATGCCGATGGACACGCCGAGGTGATCTTCACCTCCTGGACCCAGAATGGCAGCGGGCAAACGGGGAAGCTGTACATCCTGGATTACCTTGGCAACCTGCTCCAGGC
Organism: uncultured Chloroflexia bacterium; assembly: GCA_963831885.1. GTDB lineage: Bacteria > Chloroflexota > Anaerolineae > Anaerolineales > Villigracilaceae > UBA877. The sequence continues at coordinate 103,954 of CAWHSJ010000021.1, forward strand.
GGTGAACTTGCCGCCCGCCTTCGGCGGCGATAATTGGAACGGGGCCCTGCCTGCGCCCACCCTGGCCAACCTGGACAGCGATCCCGACCTGGAAGTGGTGATCAACAGCGCTCATTCCGGGGTCGTGGCCTACGACCTGCCAGGCACGGCCAATGCCCTTGTACAATGGGGCACCGGGCGGGGCAGCTACCGGCGCAGCGGCGTCATTTTACAGGGCACGCTGCATGCTTCCGTCACGACCTTTCCACCAAACCTTGCCGCGGGAGGAGTCGTTACCTTCACCGCCAACCTGTCCAGTTCGAACAGCCCCCTGGCGAATGTCAGCCTGGCGGCGGTGCTGCCGGAAGGGCTCGATTACGCCGGCGGGCTGACGGTCTCGAGCGGTACGGGGCAGGTGACCGGTAAAACGGTCAGTTGGAGCGGCGGGGTCGATCCAGCTGCGCCGGTCAGCATTCTCTTCCAGGCCCAGGTGAGTCCTTCGATCACCTCGGCGCAGGCGCTGACAACCATTTTCACCCTTCAAGACGGCCTGGGCCATACGCTAGCAACTGAACGTCAGCGTGATCGCCAACGGCCGGACCGTTTATTTGCCCCAGGTCAGGCGCTGAAGAAGAGGGAATCGTCAAACGCTGAAAGGTGAAAGCCTTGAGACCGGTCGTTCCACCAGCGGAGGTCAGGTTATTTTTCCTAAACGCAAACAGGCGAGCCATAGGAACTCTGAAAAATCGGCGGGACAGGCGAAGGGGAATAAAGAAAGGAGGGGTATTCGTATTCGTTTGAGGAACAAAGGAGGAACGAATACTCCGTTTCAGCCAGCGAAGAAAAGATTTCACCACGACCCCGCTGAAGTGCGCCCCGCCAGGTACGCGGGACACGCGGGGCAGGCGGCCACAAAGGAGCACAAAGGAAAGAAACATAAAAAAAGACTCGTGGAAAGGATAAAAAGTGGTATCAAACATTGTCGAGGTACTCACACTCAAGAAAGAATAGAATGCGAATTTGGCGGATACAGCGGGTTTGCGTTGAAAAAAGCCATGAAGCCCTACCCGGCTTCGCCGACCTCCCCAGATAGCCCAAAAAACGGTCGATTTGGGGAGGGAGATGACTCCCGTGAGTGGAACCATCCTAATGTACTTGTTTAGCGTGCAAGTCGAAAAATGAATAGGGTCAAACCTCAGAAAAACGGAGGTCGAATGACTCTAACCGAAGAAAGCTGAAAGCAGTACACTTGGTCTGATGAGCCACAAGCGGATCAAGAACCCTCAACCCAGTACGAAAGACCAGCGGATTGCTGAACTGGAAGAGCAACTGATTCAGGCTCTCAAATCGATCGAGAAACTGAGAAAGCAGAACGAGCTTTTGCAAACGGAAGTGGAAGAGTTGAAGCGAGCGGGAAAGCGCCAGGCGGCGCCGTTCGCTCGTCGGAAATTGGTGGAGCATCCGAAGAAACCTGGTAGGAAAGCCGGTCAGGGGCAGTTTTCCCGGCGAAGACGACCTACGCACAGGCAGGTGGATCAAACGAAAAAGGCCAGGCTGAGTGGTTGTCCGGAGTGCGGTGGCCGCTTGAGGGATATTCATCAGCACGAGCAGTATGTGACGGATATTCCGAAAACCATCCGGCTGATCACCACCCGCTACGTGACCTACAGTGGCTACTGTGTGGATTGTCATAAGCGGGTGCGCTCGTGGCACCCGGAGCAGACTTCGCAGGCAGCGGGAGCGGCGGGGGTGCTGGTGGGACCGCGTGCCAAGGCTCTGGCCGCCGATGCGAAACATCGTCTGGGGTGCTCGTATGGCAAAGTGAGCGAATTGCTCAACGATGCCTTCGGAATGCAGGTGAGCCGGAGTGGCTGGTGTCAGGCCGATCAGCGCTTGGGAGAGACGGCCCGGCCGGTGTATCAAGAACTGATCGAGGCGATGCAGCGCAGCAGCATTGTCCATGCCGATGAAACCGGTTGGCGGATCGGGACGTTGTCGGCCTGGTTGTGGGTCTTCACCAACCAGGAAGCTACGGTCTATGCCATCCGGGACAATCGCAGCAGTGATGTGGTGGTCGAGATCCTGGGTCGGAAGTTCCAAGGTATCCTGGCTTCGGACTGCTTTCTGGCCTACGATGATCAAAGGCTGAAGGACTGGCTCAAGCAAAAATGTCTCTCTCACCTCCTGAAGGATCTGAAAGAGATGGAAGAAAGCAAAACCGGCCGGGCGGTACGGTTTGCCCAGCAATTGACTGTGGTTCTGCAAGCGGCTCTCAAGTTGAAAGCCGAGAAGTCCAGCCTGGATCCGGCCGTTTTCGCTCAGCGGGCCCAGACCCTGGAAATACAACTGGATACCCTGATCTCCAGGCAGCGCAACCTGAAAGACCGGGATAATGTCCGCTTCGCCCGACGGCTGCGCAAACATCGCCCGCATTTGCTGCGCTTCCTGTATGTGGACGGTCTGGAAGCCACCAATAACCTGGCGGAGCGCCAGATCCGCCCGAGCGTCATCATCCGCAAAACGAATGGCTGTAATCGGTCCAACGCTGGAGCTGAGACCCACTCGGTTTTGGCAAGCCTTCTGGTGACTTGTCGTCAACACAATATTCCTATCCTCGACTATATGGTCAGCTTGCAGCAGTTTGGCGAAACTCCGCCATTTTTGATCAGCTCACCTTAACTCGTTTTGCACGCTAAACACGTACATCCTAATTATAGAACAAATTTTCTGGTAAGTCAACCGGGGTTTTAGTGGGGTTCGGTCAAAGATCGGACATTTAGCATGAACCCCTTCCCAAAAATCGGGGAGGGGTTCATGACAGCAGTTATTCATTCAAATAGTCGTGCAGTTTGCGGCGGATGGAGGGGTGACGCAGGCGGCTGAGGGCCTGGGCTTCGATCTGGCGGACACGCTCACGGGTCACGCCCATCTTGCGCCCGACTTCCTCGAGCGTGTAGGGCTGCCCATCGAACAGGCCGTAGCGGAGCTGCAGGATGCGCACTTCGCGGGGCGGCAGGAAACTCAAGACTTCGCGCAGGTTCTCGCCCAACAGGTTATAGGTGGCGGCCTCTTCGGGCGGATCGATCTCTTCATCTTCAATAAAGTCGCCCAGCACGGCGTCGTCCTCATCGTCGGTCGGCATTTCCAGGGAGAGCGGCCGGCGGGCAATGCGGAAGATGTCCTCGACTTTTTGGGGCGGCATTCCCAGGGCTTCGGCCATCTCCTCCACGGTCGGGCTGCGGCCCAGGCGCTGGGTCAACTGGTGCTGGAGGCGGAAGAGCTTGTTGATACTGTCGCCCATGTGAACCGGGACGCGGATGGTGCGGCCCTGGTCGGCAATGGCGCGGGTGACGGCCTGGCGGATCCACCAGGTGGCATAGGTGCTGAATTTATTGCCGCGGCGGTAGTCGAACTTCTTGGTGGAACGGATGAGGCCGATATTGCCTTCCTGGATCAAGTCAAGGAAGGGCACACCCCGGCCCATATATTTTTTGGCGACACTGATGACCAGGCGGGAGTTGGCCTTGATCAGGTGCTCGCGGGCAGACCAGCCGTCTTCGATGGATGCACGTAATTCGGTGCGGCGGCGGAGACTGACCTGGCCGCCGGCCAGTTCCTCCCGGGCCGAGCGGCCGGTCTCGATGCGCTGGGAGAGCTCGACCTCTTCCTTGGCGGTCAGGAGGGGGACCTGGCTGACCTCTTTGAGGTACAGCCCGATGCCGTCGGTGGTATCGATGTTGGCGAGGTAATCATCCAGGGCAGCTTCAGGTCCGGGACCGCTTTCTTCCTCTGCCACCAGTTCATTCTCCGGAGGTTCAGCGGCAGGCGCGTCTTCCACGAAGGCAATGCCGGCGCCCAGGAGCGCCGAAAAAGCCTCTTCCAATTGTTCGATATCCTTTTCGGCTTCAGGGAAGAAGTGCAGGATATCGTCAATGGTGACGAATTTCTTCTTGCGCCCCAACTCGATCAGACGGGCGGTGGGTGAATATTCCTCGTCCACCTCAAGCAGTAAACGGTTCTCCATTTTGTTACCTGATCCAATCCTCTTTCAATATTTTCCGAAGAAAAACCCCCGTGACGGATATTCATCATATCATATAATTCAATCTAATTAATCCAAACTAAGCAGATATTCATATTTCCAACGGAATTTCAGGCCCGGGGAGGTGGCCGGAGGGCCGCCTGCAGGCGGCCTTCCGGCTGCGATGTACTATTCGAACCTCTTCGAATTGTGTAATGTGCGCGCGGGATTCCCGATCCCCCTTCCCTATTTCCTATTCACCCAGGCCCGGCTTCTGCCTGCGGGAGTGCTTCACGAGTTCCCGCAGGCGGCAGAGGCAGCGGAGCGGCTGCCGGCACTGCGGCTTCCAACCCGACAATGTACCACTAGGGTTGGAGGGAAAGAACCTCACCACGAAGGGACACAAAGGAAAGAAAAGAAGATGGTGCACCGGATTGGCTCGCCCCATTTCGTCCGACAGAATACCCTGGCGGGCATACCTGTGCCTGCCCTGGCAAGGGCAGCGACAACGGGAGGGTTTACCAGCCGCCGGTGCGCAAGCGGTTGCGGATCTCATCCTGCAGGGAGGACAACATCTCTTTGAAGGTGTCCACGCTGGCAGGGTTTTTATGCGTGGCCTGTTCCTCCAGGCGCTCGAGTAAATAGGCCACCCACGAGTTCCACGAACGGGGGTTGTCGTACATGCGCGCCATTTCTTGGGCGGTTTCGTTCAACACTTCACGGAGTTCATCCTCATTACTTGTAGGCATCGGTTATTCTCCTGAACTTGATCAGCGATATGCAGGCTTGTTGGCTCACCGCGGCGGGGGTGCCGGCGGCGAAGGAGGGCGAGATTCACTCTCCATTATCGCGCATCTTCGGGCAGAACGCACCGGCGGAGGCGGTGAGTCTGCTAAGGGCGGCGCTGGCGGCGGGGTCAAATATGATCCCCCCTTGTGGAAAACCTGCGCGTTTATTTAAATCCCCCTGTGAATAATGTTTCGCCCCCTTCGTCTTTTTCCCTGTAGGAAGTGCTGGCGCTCCCGGCGGGGTCAAATATGATCCCCTCTTGTGGAAAACCTGCGCGTATATTCGAACCGCGTCGAATGGTGGAAAGCGTGCGCGTTTATTTAAATCCCCCTGTGAATAATGTTTCGCCCCCTTCGTCTTTTTCCCTGTAGGAAGGGCTGGCGCAGGCAACGACACAAAAATCGGGGAGGGGTTCATGCAAATGGAAGCAGCAGTTCACGAAGCTGCGGTTCGACCTTGTCGGCCAACTCGCGCACTTCGGCGGCTTCGCCCAGGAGGCCCTCGACGGCGCAGGCGAGGGCGCGCAGGAGTTCCTCCCGCTCCAGGGAAGTGACCAGGGCGCTCTTGAAAATGGCGCTCACCTCGGGCGGCAATCCATCATAGCCGCGCCCGTGGGAGACGGGCAGGCCGCGGCGGTGACAGGCCAGGCTGAGGGCGTAGTCGCGCAGGCCGCTGATCCAGTACTCCGCCTGCCAGAAACGGCCGCGCTCAATGCAAAAGCGGGCCCGCAAGGCATGATGGACGGCATAGCCAAAGAGTTCATGGGCAGGCGGCGGCTGGGGGAAGGGTTTTTCGTTGGAAGAGCCGAAAAGCAGCTTGAACTGCGGGCCGGTGGCGCCGAATTTGGAGGCAGGGGTGAATGAAAGATCGAACTGCAGACAGCCGGGGAGCAAAAAAACCCGGTAAATGGAGGGTCCGCTGGGGAGGTCGAACAGGTGAACGGCGTCGAACTCGGCGGCGAGGCGGCGGGTCCAATCCTCCAGCACCTCCGCCAGAGGGACATCGTCGGCGACGGCAAAGGTCAGGTCGAGGTCCGACCAACGGTCCCCCTCTCCCAAGGGCGAGCGAACCGACGAGGGCGCCGGCGAGGAGGCGGGTATCGGAGGCAGCGAGCTGGAGCAGGCGGTCGCGGAGGCGGTCGCGGTCCGCCACACTAAACATGGTACACCCCGGTCATAGCATCTCCTTCTGGCCCCTTTATAAATACAGGCTCCCGACTTACAGTCTATCCGAAAATACCTTCGTTAATTCAAAAGTACGCGAGCTTTCCTGTTTAGCGGGAGATTGCTTCCCTGCACTGCTTGCGCCAGTACCGCCCTGACCGAGTACATCAGGACAGGCAGGTACAGGTGCAAAGTACGCAGTGCGGGACCCTGGAAAATGCATCCAGGACAGGCGAGATCGGCGGAAAGCCCTTCGTCTACTCACCATGACAAAGAGCGTCATGGTGCTCCGCTCAGGGCCGCCTCGCAACAACACATCAAAGTAATTTATTAATTTTAGGATAGATACTTATTCAATACCAGGATGGTACTCCTTTTTATGCCTCCGGCTCATAGCGGAGCAAGACATTCCCGTTGGCGAAGGGACGGGTTTCCACCAGTTTCAGGGGCAGGTTCCCCGTTATGCCTGCAAACATGGTCCTGCCCTGGCCCAGGACGATGGGATCCACGATGAGCTGGTATTCATCGATCAAGCGGGCCTGAGTCAACTGGGAGACGATGGTGCCGCTGCCGAAAATCACCATGCCTTCTCCCGGAGCGGCTTTCAACCGGCGGATCTCGTCCGCCAGGTCTCCCTGTAAGAGCTGCGTATTATTCCAGGCGGCCTGCTTCAACGTCCGCGAAAAGACGACCTTGGGGCTGTTATTCATCTTTGCGGCCACAGCGGGCATCGACTCGATCGCAGCCGGCGTGGGCCAGAAGGCGGCCATGTATTCGTAGGTGACCCGGCCGAAGACGAAAGAGCCACGTCCACTGGCATTGCCGGCCACAAATTCGTCCCATTGGGGGTCTTTTTTGGCGTTGTTGGCAAAACTCATGTCGTTGTGCGCATCCACGAAGTAGCCGTCCAGCGACATATGGTTAAACACGATCAATTTGCGCATGTTCAGTCTCCATTGAGGATTCTCTTAGTCAGATTTTCTGTGTCATTCGGCGTCCCTGGCCATTGCAACCAGCCGGGAATATTGAATTTGGACATATTATATGGTTTATGGAAGAGTTGGTCAACGACCATGAAAAAGCGGGAAGCGCATGAAAACCGGGAAGGGCGCATAAGAACCGAGAGGGGCGCATCGCCATGCGCCCCTACGGAATGGGGGATATTCCACGCCTATGTCTGGACAAGCAATTACAGGATTGATGGAAGATTCTAAGGAACTTCTTATGTATTTTGATGTATGATGGATTCAGAGACCACTACGGTCAGAAAGGAGGAAGAGTATCGAAGAAGCGAATATCAAGTACATAGGAGGAAGGAACGGGTAGCCGCTCATGGCACGGGTGATCAATCCTTCACCCAGGCCAGACGTACCCCACGACTTAGTGTGGGCTTGCCCGTTGTGCTTTCCTCCGCTTAAAGGTAGGTGAAATCCAGCGGATGGGTATCCCCCATCCGCTTTTTTATTTTAAGGGTTCCCGTACAGGGATCGAAACAGGTTCCAGCCCCCGGCTAGGGAGAGGCGGCGGGATTCCAGTCGCTCAAGCAGGGCAGGCAATTGGCCGAGGTGGGCAAGCTGGTAAAAATTGGGGGTGCCGGAAGGGGGAATCTCGGCGGCTTCGTGCTGCCAGGTGACCTGGTAAGGCACATATACGGCGGTCCCGCCCAATGCAAGGATCGGCAGGATGTCGGAACGGAGCGAGTCGCCCACCATGAGCACACGGGCCGGGTCGAGACCATGGTTCCTGAACAGGCGCGCATAGCTCTCCGTGGTTTTGTCGCTGACCACCTCGATATCATGAAAGAATTCGCCCAGACCCGAGCGGGCGATCTTGACCTCCTGGTCCCGCAGGTCGCCCTTGGTGATCACCATCAGGCGGTGAAGGGCGGCCAACTGCGAGACCGTCCCGGTCACATGGTCGAGCAGTTCCACCGGGGCGTCCAGCTGGGCCCTGGCCAGGGAAAGGATGGCGAGGACGTCCCGGCCGGAGATGGTGCCGCCGGTCAATTCCACGGCCGTTTCAATCATCGAGAGGGTAAAGGATTTGATGCCGTAGCCAAAAAAAGCGATGTTGCGACTCTCCGTAGCCAGGAGGCGCTCGTCGAGGGCCTGGCCGGAAATCCCATAGGGAGCCAGTAAAGCCGCCAGACCGGCCTGGGTGCGCTCATACAGGCGCTCGTTGTGCCAGAGGGTATCGTCGGCGTCAAAGGCAATCAGGTCGAAGAGTTTCATTTGAGGGAATTTTTCTTCACCCAGGCGGCATCCATGCGGACGAGGCGGTTCTTCTGCAAGTTTTCCTGCATGATCCGGCGAATGACAGGGTCGGGAGAGGCCAGCCATTTTTCCATGAGAGGCTTGCCGGCGGCAGGCAAAGCCGCCACGACGACACTCCAGCAGTAGCCCATTCCCTTTTGCAAGACTTTGAACTCCGCATCACGGGACGCGGAGGAGTTCTCCATGGAAGCGGTGATACGGTCAAGGATCTGCAGAGCCTGGCGGGCATGCTCCCGGTCATGCAGCAAGGCCGGTTCCGCCAGGGCAGCGGCGGCGGCGCGCTTTTCGAGCCAGGTGCCCGCGCTCCAGGTCTCCATGGCGGCCAGGAGGGCCGGCATATCGACCTTCCCCAGGCGTTGAAGAGCCATGGCCACCCCTTCGCGCAGCCTCCAGCGGGGGTCGGAGGCATAGGGGCGAAGCACATCCAACAGTTTTCTGTCGCCTTCGGCAAGCAGCCGGCCCAGTCCCACCACGCCGCAAAACGCCAGGAATTCATGCGGATCATTCGTGGGAGCCACCGGCGGAGTAAAGGTGAGGAAATGTTCAAAAAGAGAGCGACTGCCTTCATCGGCAACCACCCCGGCGAGTTCAAGGTTGCCGCGCGGGCCAGGCAAGCCGAACTCTTGCAGGAGGGTTGGCTCCCAATCGGATAGACTTTGAAGCATCTGGCGATAATAGTCGGATTTATTCATTATAATAGGTTCCCGCTCTTCATCCCATTCGTCCACGGATTTCAAGACGGCCTCCAGCGATTTCCGGCCGGTCTGCCAGGCGAGGGTGAAACCAGGTTCCGCAAGACGAGCGCGGACTTCCCGTTCAGCCACAGGATAGAATTCGCGAGCATGATCCTGATAATATTCCGGCTCGGCTTCGAGCAGGGCGGAAGCCGCCCCGAGCATGGAGGCCGCCTGTTCGACAGAATGATGGAGGACGGCAATGCGGGCGAGATCGATCAGGCAATAGGCCGCGCCCCAATTTTCACCTTTCTGCCGGTAAATGCGCAGACTCTCCAGCAGGAAGGGTTGGGCCCGGGCGACATCCCCATTCCGCAGGTGTAAATCCCCCATGGCGCAGGAAAAACGGGCGATATTCACCGGGTCGCCGACGAGACGGACGAGGCGAAGGGCCTCGGAGTAGGAGACAATGGCAGCATGATAGCCGGCGCGGCGGCGGGCGATCTCGCCAAAAGAATAATGGCACAATGCCGTGGCGCGATCATCACCGGCGCGTTGAAAGAGTTCCAGGCTCTTCTGCAGGGGGTCTTCGGCGTCGCCTTCCGTCTCCATGGCCAGATTAGCCAGGTCATAAAGCACCCAGGCGACATTCCAATCCGCACCCAACTGGCGGAACAATGCAAGGCTTTCAGCCAGGCGGAGGCGGGCGGCGGGATAATCCTGTGAATAAAAGGCCAGGGAGCCCAAATGGCTGAGCGCCCAGGCTTCCCCATACCGATCCCCCAGCTCCCGGAAAATGGACAGGCTTTCAGCAAACATCTTTCCGGCTTCCCCGACCTGCATGTGCGTCAGCATCCCCAGGCCATTGAGCAGATATGCCCGCCAAAGGGTCCGTTCTTCGGCACCGGGCAGGGAGAGCAGGCGCCGCATCCAACTCTGGCCTTCCTCGACATCCCCATGCAGAAGCCAGAACTCCCACAAGCGGCCCGCCAGGCGCATGCCGGTCTGCAGGTCTGCCGGCGTGCTGCAGCACCATTCGAGGGCCATGCGAAGGTTGCCTTGCTCGGCCTCCAGGCTGCGGGCGGCGGAACCCTGGCGGGCATCCCGCAGCTGGTCGAATTTTTGGGAGGCAAAAGAGTTGAAATAGAGGGCATGGCGGTGTCGACAGGAGGCCAACTCGCGGCGCTGCTCCAGGCGCTCGACGGCATATTCGCGCAAAGTGGCGAGCATCTGAAAACGAGGCGTTTCGCCCTCCGACCGCCAGATCAGGCTGTGATCCAGCAAGGTCTGCAATTCATCCAACAAGGCGATATCGCCAGACTCCGCGCAAACCGATTGGATGGCATCCAGCGTGGCTCCGCCGGAGAACACACCCAGGCGCTCGAACAAATGGCCTTCGGCTTCCCCCAGCAATGAATAACTCCAATCCATCGTCTGGCGGATCGTCTGCTGGCGGGCAGGCAGGTCACGGGCACCGCCGGTGAGCAGGCGCAAGGGGCGAAAACGGCGCAACTGGTCCAGCAAGGCGGCCGGAGCGAGCAAACGGCAGCGGGCGGCGGCGAGTTCGATCGCCAGCGGGAGCCCATCGAGTAGCACACAGATCTCGGCGACCGCCGGAGCATTTTGCTCCGTCAAGCGGAAATCTGGTTGGATCGCCTGGACGCGGCGGACAAAAAGCTCCACCGTGGGACACTGCAGGATCAGTTCAGCCGCAGGCGGGAGGTGCTGCAGGTCAGGCAACTCCATGGGTGGGACAGGGTATTCATGTTCGGCAACGAGGCGCAAGCGCGCCCGGCTGGTCACCAAAACCTTAAGGCCGGCAGCCTTTTCCAGCCAGCGGGCCACTTCCGGGGCAGACTCCAAGATCTGCTCAAAATTATCGAGCACCAACAGGAGCTGTTTATTTTGAAAATAAGCCGTCAGCCGTCCCCGTGCAGTCATTTCATCGGGGGCGGAGAGGCCCAACCCATGGGCGACTGCGACCAGGAACAATTCCGGCTGGAACACCGAGGCCAGGTAGATAAAGCGGGCGCCAGCGGAAAATTCGTTTTGCAGCATCTGGGCTGCCTGGATGGCGAGGCGAGTCTTGCCCACCCCACCGGGACCGGAAAGGGTCAGCAGGCGCACGTCAGCCCGCCGGATAAGGGCGCAAAGGGCAGTCATCTCGGTGATGCGGTTGACCAGCGGAGAAGGAGGCAGGGGGATCTTTACGTCCGGCAAGGACATGGATTCCAGCTTTATCGAAGCGGCTTGCAAGGAGCCCGTGCGCGCACTCGCCAGGAATTGTTCCATCACCATGGGAGGCACCTGTAAGGCACGCGCGAGCACATCGGCCATCTGCTTGGATGGACGGCGTTCACCGGCTTCAATTTTTTTGATCGTCACGGGGGAACAGGCTGCACGTCCGGCCAACTCTGCCTGAGTCAAGTCGAGTTCCTGGCGAAGCTGCTTCACCCATAGACCGAACGATCCTGGAACGTCCATTGATTTGTACCTGCGTATGTATCCCTAATTGTACCGCCAAAGGCAAAGGCAAAAGCTGGATAATATCCGTGTGGATAACCGGCCTAAAAAGGAGAAGAAGATGAAACAAGCATTATTTCTCGTACTCAGCCTTAGCCTGGCACTCTCGGCGTGCGGTTCGCAAGCGACCCTGCCTCCAAGCCCAACTGCGACGGCTTTGCCAACTGCAACCGCAACCGCCGTGCCAACTCCTGCCAGCCCATTCAATTATGATGCCGCCGTCCCTTTTGATACTCAGGTGACTTCGGAGACCGATCGCGAGGGCGTGACCGTGGCAGACCTGACCTATGCCACCCACGACCCGGCCTTCTCCACCACCACCGGCGGACGGACGGTGGCTTATTTGGTCAAACCGCAAGGGGAGGGGCCGTTTGCCGGAGTCATCTTCCTGCACTGGCTGGGAACGGTCAGCGCCAACCGCGGCGAGTTCCTGGAAGAGGCAGTGACGCTGGCGAAACACGGGGTCATGAGCCTGCTACTGCAAGGCTATTTTCCGTGGATGTCCTTCCCCATGGGGAATAAAATCGACCACGACCTGATGCTCGGCCAGGTGATCGAACTGCGCCGGGCGGTCGACTTCCTGCTGGCACAACCGGGCATTGACCCGGAGCGATTGGGCTATATCGGCCACGACTACGGCGCCGTATATGGAGGCGTTCTGGCGGGGATCGATCAACGGCTCAAGACCTATATCCTGATGGCCGGCACGCCAAGTTTCGCAGATTTTGGCGCCTTTTTTGGCTTCCCACGAGAAAAATATCTACCGGTCGTCCAGGACCTCGATCCTGATCAATACGTCTCCAAGGCAGCTCCGGCCAGTATTTTGTTCCAATTCGGTGAAAACGATGCAGTCGTTCCAAAAAATGTCGCCAACCGGTACTATGATGTGGCCAGCGACCCCAAGAAGGTCGAATGGTACGCAGACATCCACGACATGAAAAACGAGCCGGCCCGCCTGTCACGCCTGCAGTGGCTGACGGAACAACTGCAGTTGCAAACACCTTGAGAACCCCGGCCTGTTCTTTTGCGAGTTTATGCAGTATATCCATACATCTCCTGCAATGCTACCGGTCCAGAACAACTCGTCTCTTTTGTGATAATGAAGTGATTGACTCTGGATAGACTTATAGAGGAATTTCCGATGAAAAACAGTCTGTTCACCATCGGGTGCCTTCTCCTGACACTCACTGCATGTGCCCGCGAACCAGGCGCGAGTCCCACCCCGGCGCCCTCGCCGGCCCTGCCGACGGCAACCGCCGCGCCAACTCCTGCCGGCCCGTTCGATTATGACAGCGCAGTGCCATTTGACACAAAAGTTATTTCAGAAACCGAACGAGAGGACGTCACCATCGTGGATTTGAATTATGCCGCCCATGATCCGGCCTTCTCGCCCACCACCGGCGGGAGGACGCTGGCCTACCTGGTCAAACCGCACGGGGAGGGTCCCTTCGCCGGAGTGATCTACCTGCACTGGCTGGGAGCAGGCAACAGCACCCGGGCCCAATTCCTGGACGAAGCCGTGGCCATGGCGCAGCGCGGGGCTATTGGCCTGCTGGTGCAGGGATATTTCCCGTGGATGGCCAACCCCGCCGGCGACGAAAGAGACCGCCCCTTAATCACCGGCCAGGTGGCCGAGTTGCGCCGAGCCATCGACTTCCTGCTAGTTCAGCCGGGCGTGGACCCGGACAGGCTTGGTTTCGTCGGCCATGATTTTGGAGCCACCTATGGCGGGACCCTGGCCGGAGTCGAGCACCGCCTAAAGACTTATGTCCTGGTAGCGGGGGCACCCAGTTTCTCGGGTTACGCAGGCCTGTACATCCCTCACGAAAAATATTTCCCGATCATCCACGATCTCGACCCGACCCAATATGTCTCCCAGGCCTCTCCAGCCAGCGTTTTCTTCCAATTTGGGGTCAGGGATGGCTCGCTGAGCAAAGATATGGATATGGAATATTACAATGCCGCCAGCGAGCCAAAGGCCCTCGAATGGTACGAAGATATCCATGACATGACCAGCGAGGCGGTCATCCAGGCGCGGAGGGCATGGCTGGAGGCGCAGCTTGGTCTCACCGCCGTCCGATCATCAAACTGCAGGGCAGATCCGCTACGATCAGAAAGGGATCGCACAGGTATGGGTCCCGGCCGGTTCGTTCATGATGGGGACCGAGGCTGCCACCCTCCAGGCATTGAAGGCCATGCAACCACCTCCGCCCGGTTTTGTGTTGGGCGAGTTTGCCAGCGAGCAACCTCAACATCCAGTTCAATTGACGAAGGGTTACTGGATCGATCAATTTGAAGTGACCAATAAAGCTTTCCAGGCCTTTATCGAGGATGGAGGATACACAAATCGCGCAACCTGGTCCGAGGCCGGCCGGGAATGGTTGAACCGGCAGCCCGCCAGCCAATTCCCTCAAGTATTGCCTGGGGAACCTGCCCGATAACCCGCTCGCCTGCGTAAGCTGGTACGAGGCAGAGGCTTATGCAAAATGGCGCGGCGGACGCCTGCCCACCGAAGCCGAATGGGAATACGCTGCGCGCGGACCCAACTCCCTGACATACCCGTGGGGAAACGAGTTCGACAGCAGCCGCTGCAATCTGGTGGACAGCAAAGGGCTTGAATTTGTGGGGAGTTACCCGGCGGGCGCAAGCTGGGTGGGAGCGCAGGACATGGCCGGGAATGTGATGGAATGGGTACAGGATTGGCTGGGCGATTACCCGGCAGAGGCGATCATTGATCCAAGCGGACCCGATAGCGGGAAGGTGAAAGTGGAAAAGGGAGGCTGGTGGGGAGGCAGCCTGTTCGTTGGCCGCTCAGCCTACCGTCATTTCGAAGACCCGCCAGAATATGCTGATTTTCATATCGGATTCCGGATAGTCACCCCCTGATCCAAAAAAGAACCCGTTTCCTGGGAGGAAACGGGTTCTTTTGATAATCTTTTTTATCCCATTATCACTTCGACAACATTACGCTTCTCCAGCCGGTCTGCCGGAATAAGGTTTCCTTCCAGCGGCTGCCCATTGAGGCTCATGGAACGGACGCCGTGGCAGACGGCCGCCGGATTCTTAACTTCGATCTCGAGCAAATGGCCGCGGAAACGGCGAGCAGCCTTAAAGCCCTTCCAATCATGAGGAATGCATGGATCGATGCGCAATCCAGCGGGTTCAGGCTGCAGGCCAAGGATATACTGGGTGGCGCTAAAGTAAGCCCAGGCAGCCGCGCCGGTGAGCCAGGAAGTGCGGGTGTTGCCGGGGCGGGGAGAGAAGGTGGAGTAGGTGGTCTGACCCTGGACATAGGGCTCGCTCTGGCGGATCTCGGCACGCTCATTATAAGCAGCCGGCATGGCAGCCCGGTAGTACTCGTAAGCCCGGTCACCGTTCCCAACGATGCATTCGGCCATCACGCCCCAACCCTGGGTGTGGTTGAAGATACCGGCGTTCTCCTTGATGCCGGGATTGAAAACCACGGCTCGCATCACATCCACCGGCGTTTTGACAAAGGGCGGGGCGGAAAGCATCAACCCATAAGGAGTGGCCAGCAATTCCTTGACCGTCTGCAGGCTGCGGTTGGCTTGTTCAGGTGTAGCCGCGCCGCTGATGACCGCCCAGAGCTGGGTGTTGAGGTAGATCTGTCCCTCGGTTTGGGCGCGCGTTCCATAGACCGTGCCATCCTCGCCGATGGCCCAGATAAAGCGATCGCCATCATACGTGCTGGTCTGAATGGCCTGATCCAGTTTCTCGCGTTCAGCCAGCGCCCAGCGAGCTTCTTCCGGCCTGCCCAGCCTTTCCGCAATCCCGGCATAGGTGGTCAAGCCCAGGCGAACCTGAAAGGCTACGAAGGGACTTTCGCCGTTATAACCCAGTTTGAGGCAGTCGTTCCAATCTGCGTGCAATCCGCAGGGAAGGCCATGCTTGCCGGTCCGCTCCAGGTTGAACTCGAGCGCCCGGCGCAGGTGGCCGAATACGGTAGCCTCCCCCTTATCGGCATAAGGCAAAACCTTGTTGTAAAACTCCATGTCACCGGTCTCGTTGGTATAAGCCGGCACGGCATTGAAAAACCACAGACAATCGTCCGAGCGGTATTCGGCGGGGTCGGGGGCATTTTCATGGCCAGGGTGATGGTCAAACGGTTTGACGATCGGCATGGCTCCGCCCGTGGAAACCTGCCCGGTCAACATTAATTCCAGGCGCTGGCGGGACTCTGCCGGGATGGCTGCGACGACCCCCAGCAGATCCTGGACCGAGTCGCGGAAGCCCAGCCCATCGCGCTCGCCGTTATAGACCAAGCTGGCAGCGCGGGACCAGGCGAAGGTGATCAGGCAGTTGTAGAGGCCCCAGACGTTGATGGTATGGTTCAGGTCTTCGTCGGGCGTTTCGACAATCAGGCTGCCGAGTCTGGCATGCCAATTATCTTTGAGCTTTTGTAATTCGGTCCCGGCCCGCTCCAGGCTGCCGAATTCTTCCAAAGTTGTTTTACCGACCGTGCTGGCTTCGCCTATACCCAGGAGGACAAGGAGTTCGCGGCTTTCGCCCGGCTGCAAGGTCAGGTCGCACTGCAAGCTGCCACAGGCATTGTCGCCATAGGCATTGCTGTTGGTGCATCGCCCCTGTTCCACGGCCAGAGGGTTATGATAACTCCGATAGGGGCCGATAAACGCCTCCCGGCTGGTATCGTAAGCGGCAAGCGGGGCGCCGGTCAGGCCCATCCAGCATTTAAAGGGCATGTCGCTGAGCAAGACGGCCTGGTCGTTGGAAGGCAAGTTGTCATGAATGGCAAATCGCAACAAGTTACCGGTCTTTTCCCCTTTTATGATGAAGAGAGAATATTGCAGATTAACCTGGTCTTGAAAGGTGATCCACTGGTTGGTGAACTCGCAGAAAGTAAAGGTCGAAAGATCGCGGGGCCGGTCAGACTTGTTGGTGACCTTCAAGCGCCAGTATTCGAACTTTTGGCCGAGGGGAACGAAATAAGTGGCCTGCGTGGCAATCCCTTCATATTCGGACTCGATGATGGTATAGGCCGTCCCATGCCGGCAGGTGGACTGGTAGCGGTCAAGAGGTTTCCCCACCGGCTGCCAGGAAGCGGACCAGTAATCGCCGGTCTGGCGGTCACGTAAATAGAAGTAACGACCGGGCTGATCCATGGGGATGCTGTTGAAAAGCAGACGCATAAAGCGGCCGCTCGCGCCGGACTGATAGAAACCATAACCACCGGCGTTGTTGGTGATAATAGCCCCATATTCGGTCGAGCCAAGATAGTTGCTCCAGGATTGGGGAGTATCCGGCCGCGTAATGACATATTCTTTGGCGTTGTCGTCGAAGGTGCCGTATCTCACAGGCGATTCCTTTCAATAAATGCAAATGGAAATTTTTTCTGCTTAGAACTCCTAACAAAACTGCGTTCGCCGCCGTCCCCGGCGGCGAGGACGCCGCCTGGAGCGAGGTTCTGTCAGGCGCTCTCAGGCGTGCGGGAAGGCTTTCTCATAAGCGAGAAGAATCCTATCCCAGATTTGGTTCAAATTCTCGTCGACCGTCTGACGGCCTGGGTCGGCTTCGTGCCAGGCAATCGCCCGGCGCACACCTTCAGACCAGGGCACCTTGCAAATAAAATCCGGCACCAGTTCCCTAATCTTCCGGTTATCAAAGACGGAACTGTTGACCTTGTCCCCAATCAGGCTCCCGAGCGCATCCGGGTTATAAGCAGCAATCAGGTCTGATGGAATATGGACAATCTGCGGCACCACGCCGACAGCCCGGCCGACTTCGGCATAAATCTGATTCCAGGTGAGCACCTCCTCGGAGGTGATGTGATAGGCCTGTCCAAGAGCACGTTCCTGGCCCAGCAGACCGAGGAAGCCTTTGGCAAAATCGCCATTCCAGGTGAGCACCCACAGGGAGGTGCCATCCCCGGGGATTATGATTTTCCTGCCTTTTTTCATCCGATCGATGACGGTGTAGGGATGCTGCCAGCTGCCCACGCATAAAGGAATTTGGGATGGGCCATAGGTCAACGATGGCCGGACGATGGTAACCGGGAAACCCTCTTCATGATATGCCTGCATCAAGCGCTGTTCACAGGCAATTTTATTGCGAGAGTAGTCCCAGAAGGGGTTTTCCAATGGCGTTTCTTCGGTAATAAGGTAATGCTGCGGCGGTTTCTGGTAGGCGCTGGCAGAGCTGATAAAAACAAATTGACCGGTATCACTCCCGGGATTATGGGGATTGCGCCTGAACAGGCGGATATCCCTATCAATATCGGCAGGAGTAAAAGCGATCCAATCTACGACCACATCGAAGCGACGACCCGCCAGCAGGCGTGCAAGTCTCAACTCGTCACCATGAACATCCCCCACCAACAGTTGCGCACCGGCCGGCAATGGATACTTCATCGACGCATTCCGGTTCAGGATGAAAAGTTCAATTCCCCTTGCAAGGGCCAGTTCCGAACAAGCTGAACTGATCAGGCCTGTGCCGCCGATAAATAATACCTTCATGAATGTCTCCAGTAAGCAATAATGAAGTTAATGCGTCAGGCTGCTTCCACGGCAAAACTGGCTGCCTTCGAACTTATCAGGGTCAGCGGGACATGCAAGGGTTGTAGTTGGGGCAGGTATGGATTTGTAACTTCCACATCATAGAAGGAGGTCCAGGAAGAATGCGCCAACTCAATACTGGTGGTTAATCCTGACAACGAAGAGACACGTAATTTCCCCTTGAATAAAAATGTGCCGATAAGAGCGGTGACCGGTACCATGACGCGGTTCTTTTCGTCCTCGGCATAATCCATCGGATTCTCAGTGGGAGGGATCGGATGAAAGCCAATGACCGTGGATACGGGCAGAAAAATTTCTGAATAAGTCATGGTTTTGACGGAACCACTGCCAAGGACAAGCACCTGAGGCTTGAGTATGTGCATATACTCCGGCACCCCCTGCGTGCGCAGCCAGGTATTGACACGCACGTTTTCAGCCGTCACCACTTCTCCTCGCACGAGCATGATTGAGGTATAAGCCATTACCAGCGAAGACTTTTCTCCTGGGGCGAGTGTATACATATTTCCTCCATGAAAGGTACTTAACAAGATGAATGAGAATGATATTGATTATAAGCCAAGGGCCGATTTTATTCTTTTCAAAGCCTCTACAAGTATAGGACGCGGACAGCCGAAATTCAGGCGGACGAATCCGCTCCCCCCAGCACCGAAATCCACGCCGTCATTCAACCCGACCTGCGCCTGCTTGAGAAAAAATTCGGCGGGGGAAGCAGTAATTTTCCCGGCCTCAATCAGATCATTGCAATCCAGCCATGCCAGATAAGTGGCATCCGGGACCGTCGTCCTGATCCCGGGCAATTCGCGTTGGACAAATGAAACCAGGAAATCACGGTTCCCTGTCAGATAGCGACGTAGGGCTGCCAGCCATCCGTCACACTCTCCGGAAAAAGCCGTTTGAGCGGCGGCCAAACCCAGGCAGCTGACATGCATTGCCAGGCTCTCAATCGTTTTTTTGTAGCGTTCCAACAGGTCCTTGTTGGGGATAATAGCAAAGCCGCAAAAGAGACCGGGAATATTAAAAGTTTTGCTAGGTGAAACGAGAGTGATGGTATGCCCGGCAATCTCGGGATTGAGCGCGGCTACAGGAAAATGCTCTGCTCCACCCAGCAGGAGCTCTGAATGGATCTCGTCAGAACAAATCACGACATCATTCTGAAGGCAGATGGCGGCCATGCGGATCAGATCTTTCTCGGTGTAGACCTGGCCGGTCGGGTTATGAGGGTTGCAAAGCAGGAACATGCCTGTTTTTGCCCCGGCGGAATGGACTGCCTGCTCAAATACGTCAAAATCGACTTCGTATCGCAGAGACGAACCATTTTTCGAGCTTGCCAGGAGGGCATCCTGCCGGACAAGGCGGATATTCTCATGGACATGCAGGAAGGGCGGATACACCGGGGGTTGAACCAATATCCCCTGTCCTTGTACGCAGACGGTGTGGGCTGCTGCAACAAACCCGGCGACGACGCCCGGCGTGGCAACGACCATGTCCGGCGTGACCTTCCAGTTGTAGAGCCGATATACCCTGGCCGCCACAGTCTCCAGCAACTCCTGGGACGGCAATTCATAGCCCAAAATGCCATGCTCCAGCCTGGCTCGCAGAGTGGAGATAACCGGTTCCGGGGCGGCAAAATCCATGTCCGCCACCCAAAGCGGGAGGATATTTTCAGGATATCGTTTCCACTTGATCGAGTTCGTCCCCCGGCGATCAATCACACGGTCAAAATCCAATTCCAAGATCAATTCTCCAAAACATTTGCTTGCGAATCTAAAATCGTCGAATCACTATTTTTCCGGCGCCTGCCGGACGATATACAGCGGCCTGCCTTTCACCTCGTCATAGATCCGTCCAAGGTATTCGCCGATGACACCCAAAGAGATCAACTGCACCCCTCCCAGGAATAGCACAGAGATCAAGGTGGTAGCCTGACCGGCAAAGAACTGGGAACCGGTCATACGCATAATGGCCACCACCGGAATGGCAATAATAGACACTCCGGCGGAGGCGAAACCGAAATAGGTGGCCAGCTGTAAGGGAAAATATGAAAATCCGGTGATGGCATTCAGCGCGAGCTTGAGCATTTTCTTAAATGGGTATTTGGTCACCCCGGCAAAGCGAACGGCGCGCTTGTAGGGGACGCCGATCTGCCGGAAACCCACCCAGGCCGACATGCCGCGCGGGAAGCGGTATCTCTCGCGCATGGTCTTGAGCACATCCACCACCTTGCGGTCCATTAATCGAAAATCACCGGTATCCACCGGTATTTTCACATCCGTGATCCGATGGACAATGCGGTAAAAAAGCGAGGCGGTCATCTTTTTGAACCACGTCTCCCCTTCCCGTTCGGCGCGGACAGCATAAACAACCTCGTAACCCTCACGCCATTTGGCGATCAGGTCGGGGATAACTTCGGGAGGATCCTGCAAGTCTGCATCGATTATGACCACTGCATCCCCGCGCGCATAATCCCAGCCGGCCGTAATGGCCACTTGATGGCCGAAATTTCGGGCAAAGATGACGGGGCGAACATGTTTATCCTGTTTTGCCAGATCAAGGATACGCTCGGTCGAACCATCCGTTGAACCGTCATCCACCAGCACCAGCTCCCAGGAACCGGGCATGGCAGACATCACGGCCTGGACGCGGCGATAGAGTTCCGGAATATTTTCGAGTTCGTTGAAAATGGGAGCAACGATTGAAAATGTAACTGTCATGTTACCCCTTCTTCTTTTTAGAAATCTTATTCCTCAGGGCAGCAATCTTTTCCCGAGCGGGAGGCGGGCTCTCTGTCAATATGAAAGGTTCTGCCGAGGGGAAAGGCTCCATGCCCAAAACACGCCTGCGCAAGTAATCGAACATCACTGCCACAGATGCCAGTACGGGGACGATGAGCAAAGCGCCCAGGATGCCCCAAAGTACCGTTGCAAGGAGGATGGAAATCAAGACCAGCGCCTCATGCATGTGCACGCTGCGACCCATAATGACCGGCCGCACCAGGAAATTTTTGACACCGATCAGGAGGAGATAAACCGCCAAAGTAATCAGCGCGACCGCGAAAGTGGAAGCAGGCATCCAGGACCAGTTAGAACCTTCCAGCAAGGCTACGCCAATCGCCAGCATGGCTGCCAGGAAAGGACCAACATCCGGAATAAGGGTGAGAAAACCCGCAAAAATACCGAGCGCCAGCGCTCCCGGAATACCAATCACCGTCCAGGCGATCGTAAACGCCACGCCGACGATCGCCATCAACAGGAGCTGACCGCGTAAATAACCCATCCAAATGTAACTCACCCGCTGATAGAGCTCCTCGAGTTCAGGCTTATATTGGTCAGGAAAAGAGCCGATAAAACCATCCCGCAGACGCGGCCATTCGGCCAGAATATAATAGACGGCAGCTAAAATGACTATTATCCACAAGGCTCCCAGGGAGGTTTGACCAAGCACCTTTAATGCCTGGTCCGGCAGTGAGGTGAGGAAAGTGGAGCGGAACTGAGACAACTGGTTGGCCAATTGCCCTAAATTAATCGGGATACCAGGCAGCACCCACGGCCTTTGCAATTGAGCGATGAGGTTGTCGAACTGGTTGAGCAAATCCCTGACCACCTGGGAGAATTCGTCAAACAGGAGCGACGTCACCGTGGCCGGGGTGCCAACGAACACAGCCAGGGTAACGCAATAAACCAGTACTACTGAGGACTTACGCTGCATACGCGTATGGGTGGTTAGATAGTTCACTGCCGGATTAATTAGATAAGCAATGAAGGCCGCAATAATAAGCGGCTCCAAAATACTGCGAGTAAACCAGAGCAATGCAACAAATATGAGCAGCGCCGCAACCAGGACAATGGTTCTTACACGCACGCTCCAATTGGAAAATTTTTTCATAACACTGGCTTCAATGCTTCCAAAGTCGGCTCGATGATGGGGGCTTCTTTTACCGCCTTCATGGCCGCGCGCACATCCTTCAAGCCGGAACCCGTATTCAATACCAACACAGGCTCTGCGCTTTTTACAATTCCATTCCGTACTGCTCTTACCAGACCGGCATAAGCTGCAGCCCCGGCCGGTTCAGCAAAAATGCCCAGCGGGCCAAGAGCAGCGATAGCCTGCAAAATCTCCTTATCACTGACCTGGACGTATGTACCGCCGGTTTCACGGGCAGCCCGGACGGCGCGCACCCCGTCGCGCGGCAGGTCCACCGAGATGCTGTCTGCAATGGTATTGGCCGAGATGGGAGTGATCTGCTCCGTCCCGGCGTGGAAGGCATTGGCAATCGCAGCAGACCCTTCCGCCTGCACGCCGATGATCCGGGGGATTTGCTCCATCCAGCCGAGGGCCTGTAAATCCTTGAAGCCTTTATGAATACCAGAAATGATATTTCCGTCACCGACCGAAACGAAGATGGTTAATGGAGAATGGTGATTGGGTGTGTTCCCTTCCGTATTCCACCATTCCCAAATCTCGAAGGCGGCAGTTTTCTTGCCCTCCGCAGTAAACGGGTTATAGCCCGTATTGCGGCAGTACCAACCGAATTCCTCGGCCGCCTTAATAGTCAGATCAAATGCATCATCGTAAGTGCCATCCACCAAGATCACTTTGGCGCCATAGACAAGCAACTGGGCCACTTTGGCAGGGGGCGCCGTTTTAGGGGCGAAAATGATGGCTTTTTGGGCCACTGCAGCAGACATCCCGGCCAGGGCGGCGCCAGCATTCCCGGTGGAAGCCGTGACGATTACCTCCGCTTCTATTTCACAGGCACGAGCCACCACGATGGCGCTGGCGCGGTCCTTGAAAGAGGCGGTGGGGTTGCGACTCTCGTCTTTGAGCCACAGGCGTTCCAGGCCCAGCGATCTCGCCAGGCGCGACAGCCTATAGATGGGCGTCCAGCCAGCGGCATGGATGGGAGTGCCCTCCCCGCCCGGGTCAGGTACGGGAAGGAGCGGCAGGTATCGCCAAAGAGAGGCCTCCGAGCGGGAGGTCAGATCCTCGGGTTGGAATTTTTGACGGATGGCATCAAAATCCAGGACTACATCCAGGTTTCCCCCGTCTTTAGGGCAGGTATAGGTTACCTGTCCGGGCAGATATTCGCTATTGCAGAGGGAACAGCGGTATCCGGAAAATTTGGTCATGCGCCCATTATAACGTAGGGCGACTTTTAAAGTCGCCTACGTATTTATTCCGACTCGAACGGAACACCCAGTGAGGCCGGCGGAGACGCCCGCAGGGCGCGCAACAGCTTCACCATCCAACGGCGCATTCTTTCCGGCATGGCCGCCAGCATGCGCCCCACCCATTCAGCGTCGCTGATATTGACCAGCAAGAGAGTCAGGATCATCAAAGGAAAGGGCGCCACCTGAAGGACCTGAGTAGGAACACCGGGAATCCTGGACTGGAGCACCAGGCCCAGCCACTGGAGGAAGGAAAATAAATAAGCGCCAAAAGCCGCCCGCAGCGGATTCCAACCACCGAAAATGGCGATGGAGAGGGCGATCCAGCCAACACCGTCCAGGCCGGATTGGGTGCCCATCCAACCGGCTTTGACGCTGAGCGAATAGGCCGGTCCGGCCAGGCCGGCGATGGCTCCGCCGACGATCGTATAAATATAGCGCAGGCGGTTGACATTGGCACCCCGGACGAAGGCTGCAGCCGGGCGTTCGCCAATACCGCGCAGCATCAGCCCGAAGCGGGTATGGAAAATCCACAGCCAGGCCAGGAAAATGATCAAATAGCTGAGATAGGTGATCAGGTCCTGCTTGAAAAACAACGTCCCGATAACGGGAATATCCTTTAATGCAGGGAGGAACAGGCTCGGCAAGCGCGGCCCCGACTGGTTCAAAACCGGAACGCCCAGGAAGTAGGCCAGGTCGCGGCCGACCAACGCCAGGACAAACCCAACCGCCACCTGCGATTGTTTCAAAGTGATGCTGCTGAAGGCAATGACCAGCGCCATTAATGCCCCAATCACCATTCCGGCCAGGAAACCGAGGAATACACTGCCGGTCCGATAAGTGACGGTGAACCCACCCATGGCCGCCAGCAGGATGGTGCCATTCATCGATAGATTGATGATACCGGCCCGCTCGGTGATCGTCTCGCCAATTACGGCAAACAGTACCGGCGCGGCCGATGCCAAAACCCCCGCCAAACCAATCAAAATAATATTCGTATCCATCAGGGAGCCTGATTTCTCTTCTTCATGAAACGCTGGCGGGCACCTTCACCCATCAGCACCATCAGGACAAGCAGGTCCTGCAACACGCCACCGAAAGAAGAATCCAACTTGTATTGGATCTGCAATTGGACGCTGCCTATATTCAAGGCGGCAAACAGGAAGGCAATGGGGGCTGCCCATATGGCCTGGTAATTGATCAACATGGCCACCAACAAACCGAGGAACCCGTACCCATTGGAGATATTTGGCAACAGACGGTGGTAGATCCCGGTCACCTGGATTCCGCCAGCCAGACCGGCACAGGCACCGCAAAGCAGGAAGGCAGCCATGCTGTATTGCCAGGTAGGTACACCCATCAGGAAGGCGGCTTTCGGGTTTTTCCCCACCGCTTTCAGCCTCAGACCGAAATGCGTGCCGCGCAAGAGCAGGTAGACCACTCCAATGACCAGGATGGACAGGCCCAACGACCACAGGCTCAATTCCGTTCCCGGCAGAGTTGGCAGCCAGAGATTCCTCACGAACGGCTGCGTGCCGGACATCGAGCCGACACCCGGGCGTTTCCAGGGCCCAAAGACCAGGTAGATGGTCAGAGCAGTGGCGACGAAGTTCAGGCCCAGGCCGCCGAAAATCTCGTTCACCCCACCAAAAGTCTTGAGCGCCCCGGCCAAGGCCGCCCATAATGCTCCGCCGACGACGCCTGCCAGGATGCCCAGGATGATGATGAGGAAAGGCGGCAGGCTGGAATCCTGGAGGATGCGCAACATGCCGGTGGCAAAGATGGCCCCCAGGGTCATTTGCCCTTCCATCCCAATATTCCACAAGCCGGCGGAAAAAGTGATCAACACACCTGCCGTCGTCAACAGCAGCGGCGCCCAGGTGATCAAAATTGCCACCACATTACGGGTCGAGCCAAACGCTCCTTGAAGAACACTAAAGAATGCTTTTAGAGGGGGGGCCCCCGCAGCTAAAAGAATAAGCGTCGTGATCAAAAGCGCCACGAGCAACGCGCCGACCTGAAATGCAAGGTTGATCCAGGTATTCTTTTTCATGCGATCGTCCCTGAGGCGGATTCGGGCCAGCCCTTTCCGCCGATCAATTCCCCGAGTTGCTCGGTGGTCAGACTGGCGGCGTCCAGCGGCGGGCTTACTTTGCCGCTAAAAAAGACCAGCACCCGGTCACTGTATTGCAATATCTCTTCCAGGTCGGAAGAAATAAAGAGGATCGATGTGCCCTTCTGGCAGCGTTCCTTGAGCTTATTCCAGATGTAAATGGTGGACTCGATATCCAACCCGCGCGTGGGATGTTCCAGCAGGAGCAAAGTCAAACGTTCCCGCAAAAGAGCCAGGAGAGCCCGCTGTTGGTTGCCTCCCGAGAGCGATTCGACCGTATTGGCAGGAGTGCCGCGCACATTGAATTCCTTGATGCGTTCCTCGGCCAGCAAGCGTCCTTTTTCCCAATCGATGAAAAAACCGCTGGGTTTTTCCGCCATGATGAAATGCTCGGTCAGGTTCAAACCGGGTACCAGGCCTTCCTCCAAACGTGCTGCCGGCAGATAGGCCACACTGCGGTTCTTAAAAGCATGATATGACTTGCCGGTCATATCCCGCCCATTGACCAGGATCTTTCCACCTACGGGGCGGGACATCCCGCTGACCGCCCGGAGGAAAAGCCCCTGACCGCTGCCTTCCATCCCTGCCAGGCCGATGACTTCTCCGCCATGCACTTCCAAATCCACTTCCCGGACCTTGAGGCGGTAATCTTCCACCGAAAGTTTCTGCAAGCTGACGGTCACAGCGCCGGCTTCGCAGGGCTGGCGTTCCCCCACCGAAATTTCCTTGCCGAACATCATCCCCACCAGCTTTTTAGTTTCATAAGGCGGTGTGGCTTCTCCCACCAGGTAACCCTGGCGGAGGACTGCCACACGGGTGCAAAGCCCTTCCACATCTTCCAATTTGTGTGAGACGAACAACACCGTCTTGCCCTGCCCGGCCAGCAAGCGCAAGGCGGCGAAAAGTTTCACTTTTTGAGCTGCGCTGATGCCGGTGGTAGGCTCGTCGAAGATCAGTACGCGCGCGCCCAGCCAGATCAAGCGCAGGATTTCCAACTGCTGGCGTTCACCGACGGTGAGAGAGTCAACATAGGTTTCCGGGTCGAGTGAAAATGAGAATTGTTCCGCCAGTTTTTTAAAATCCCCGACCGCAACGGCTTTATGGGTCAGGAGGCCGCCTTTGCGCCCCAGGATAAAGTTGTCGATGACCTGCATAGGAGGAAAATCCAGCGGGTCCTGGTGAAGCATGCCTATTCCTTGCTGGATGGCATTGGCGGGCGAATGAATGCTGACAGGGGTATCATCGAGGAGGATCTCTCCCCGGTCTGCCCGAATAAATCCGGATAATATCTTCATCAAGGTACTTTTTCCCGCCCCATTTTCGCCCAGGATGCCCTCGATCGTCCCGGCCGGAATGGTCAAGTTTATCCCGACATTGGCGTGGACCGCACCAAATGTCTTATGAATGTCCTTGAGCACAACTTTCATGGTTGTTCCTGATCAGACGCAGATATAAGGTTGAGGATATTAATAAAAAATAGGGGGAAGGCAAGCCTCCCCCCCATTTCACTAGCAAGGGTTACTTGGCAACACTATCGCCTTCCATACCTTCGAGAAGTTGCGGGAGGTACCAAATCTGCTGATCGGTAGCGGCTACGTTACCGGTCAGGTAAGTGGATTTATCCTGCAGATTGATTGGGCCGGTCCAAAGGTTCAGGCCGCCGGCCAGTTGAGCGATGAACGCATCCAGCTTGGTGGAGTTGGTGGGGGTCAAGCCAGCGCCCTTGTTGAAGCCGACTGCGCTGGTGTCTGGATCGTTGATGTTCTTCCAATCCGGGCCATTCCATTGGAAGTTGGAGGTCCATTTGCCATTGGCGGCAGTCTTCACAGTGGCTGCAAAAGCAGGGCCCCAATTGAAGTACGGCACGCCCAAGCAGACTTCAGGAGCTACGCCACAGTTGCCTTTGTAGTCATAGGCAAGCGCGAAGACATTCTTGCCAGCATCGTGGGCCTTTTTAGCTTCGGTCAGGGCCTCGGGAGTATCGATCCCAGAAATCACTACGTCAAACCCGCTGTTGAAGAAGTCATCGGCGACCTGGGTCGGGTCGGAGGTCACGCCGGGGATATTGAACCAGAAACCGATCCAGGTGACCTTGAATTCCAACTTGGCCGGGTCATTCTTCAGAACATTGGTCCAGCAATACTTGGCGCCCAGAAAAGCCGAGGCAGCCAGACGACGGGTCTCGTCATTGATTAATGGACCAAGGAAACCGATCTTGCCCGACTGGGTCGTCAGTGAAGCCGCGCAGCCGGCGACCATCTTCATGTATTCCATCCGCGCCATGATATCGACCTGGTTGGCGGAGGCCTGATAATTCTTGCCATCTTTCCAGGTCCAGTCATCTGAAACGCCGATCACATAAATATCGGGGTGTGCCTGCGCAAATTTAAGCGCCTCATCCTTCATATCGTCGGAGTTGAAGATGACCAACTTGGCGCCTTGCGAAACCAATTGTTCGGCCAACTGAGAGGCCGTTTGTCCCGGATAAGAAGGAGAACCGGAATAAACGTTCTCAAGGTAAACCATTTTTGCACCGGTGACTTTCTGTTCCACATACTGGCCACCCTCATAAGTGGCCTGGCTCCAGCCCTGGTCATTGTGTGGGCCCACCAGGAGCATACCGAAAGTGAAGCTATTGCCCAGCTTTGGCAGCTTCGAACTGCCGCCACCACCGCCACAAGCCGTCAGCACCAAAATCATTGCCATGGTCAGCAAGGCAAATTTCATTAAATTTTTACGCATAGGTTACTCCTCCAAGAGTAGGTAGGTAAGGGTATTGACTGAAATGCGCGCACAAACCTTACAGTCGAACTTCCCGGTATCACCTCCTTCGTCTTAAGGTTGATCATTGAATGCCTGAAGATTGTTGATTTTATCACGAGGACAAATCTTAAAAGCTAAGGTACGATCCATGTGCCTGTCTCACCGTTTAAAGCCCGGCCGATATTTTCAGGATTCGTAATGAGCGCCTGCTTGCCACCGGCTTCCAAATACCAGATAACGGCTTGCATTTTAGGAGCCATGGAGCCTTTGGCAAAATGGATCCCTTCCGCCAGGTATTGTTTGGCCTCTGCCAGGGTCAAGCGGTCCAGCCATTTCTGGTCGGGTTTGCCAAAATTGATGGCGACTTTTTCCACCGCGGTGGCAATCAGGAACAAGTCGGCCTTGATCGCCTGGGCCAGCAGACTGCTGGCAAAATCCTTGTCAATTACGGCAGCCGTGCCTCGAAATTCGCCATTTCCACTATCGATAACGGGTATGCCGCCGCCGCCAACTGTGATCACGATCACACCGGCATCAATCAGGGCTTTGACCGAACTGAGCTCCACAATTTCCTTCGGCAGTGGAGAAGGGACAACCCGCCGCCAGCCACGGCCGGCATCTTCGACCACCGCCCAACCCATCTCCTTCTCGCGGCGTTTCGCTTCAGCAATATCCATAAAGCCGCCAATGGGCTTGGTGGGGTTCTTGAAAGCCTTGTCATTCTTGTCCACCAGAGTCTGCGTAATCACCGTGCAGACATTTTTCTTGATACCGCGACGGAACATCTCATTCTGTAATGCCTGCTGGAACTCATAACCGATCGCGCCCTGGCTATCAGCCCCGCATACATCCAGAGGCACCTCGTGCATGCCTTCCACTTTCGCGGCAATTTCAGACCGGCGCAGGATATAACCGACCTGCGGGCCGTTGCCATGACCAATGGCCACATCCCACCCGGCTTCGACCATGTCGGCCACGTGGGCTGCCGTTTCACGCAACGCCTGTTCCTGATCTTCCACCGTGACCCGCTTGGGGTCCTTGATTAGAGAATTGCCCCCAATGGCTATGACAGCGACCTTCTTGCTCATGGTTACATTCTCCTAGCCCATTGTGAGGGCCATGACAGCCTTCTGGGCATGCAAACGATTTTCGGCCTCATCGTAAACGACCGACTGAGGGCCATCCATAACACCATCCGTGACCTCGACATTGCGGTCAGCAGGCAACGGGTGCATATAAATGGCATCCTTTTTGGCGAGGGCCATTTTCTTCTCATCAGTGATCCAGTGGGAATATTTCTGGATGATCCTGGCACCCTCTTCAGGGTCAGGCGTGTGCACCATCGCACCCCAGGATTTGGCATAAACAATATCGGCATCCTTGAATGCGGCTTCCATATCATCCACTACTTCAAAGCCGGCGCCAAACATGCGGGCCTGTTCTTTGGCCTGTTCCATGATCTCAGGCATGAGGCGGAACTCCGGCGGGTGGGCCAGGACCACGTCCAGGCCAAAACGCGGCATTTGCAAGACCAGACTCTGCGGCACCGACATCGGCTTCTGATAAGAAGCTGCATAGGCCCATGAAACAACCATTTTCTTGCGCCGAAGATCGCGGCCTTTTTTCTCCATGATCGTCATCAGGTCGGCCAGGCACTGGAACGGATGGTAAATATCGCACTGCATATTGAGCACCGGCACACGCGAGGCTTTGGCAACGGCGTTGAGATAGCCATTCCCGATGCCCCAATCCACATGACGAATGGCGATGCCGTCAAAGTAACGGCCAAAGATCTCCCCTATTTCCTTAGGGGTATCGCCATGCGAGATTTGGGTGGTCTTGCTTTCAATGAATGCACCATGTCCGCCCAGTTGAGCCATGCCGGCTTCAAACGAGCCGCGCGTGCGGGTGGAAGAGAAGAAAAACAGCATCGCCAGCACTTTATCGCGCAGGTAAGGGTGGGGCTCATTCAAGGCACGTTTGCGTTTTAAATCGAAAGCCACATCCAAAACCGTTTCCACCTCTTCTTTGGTGAAATCCAGGTCTCCAATGAGATCACGCCCATGCAAATTGGTCTGCATAATTAGTCTCCAATCTTTTTGAACCTATTCCATCGCGCCTAATACCAATGCCAACAGTGCCATCCGCATCACCACACCGTTAAACGCCTCCTGCCAGTAACGCGACCAGCGGGTAATGTCCACATCCGGGGGAACCTCGTCCATGCGGGGGAGAGAATGGAGCAGGATGGCATCCGAGCGGGCCTTGGTCTCAAGAAGCTCACGCGTGATCTTGTAATTGGCCGGGGTCAAACCGACATCCTTACCGGCGCGTTCGTCACGGCTCTTGGTGTAATCGGGCTGAACGACCGGTTCCACCAGGATCACGTCTGCTTCGGCAATGGCCTGCTCAACGTGCTCGACCTCGCGGAAGTTCAGGCTGTATTGCTTGAGCTCGGCCTTGAATTCGTCCGTCAGGGACATCTCAGGCGGTGAGACAAAAGTGATAGGGCAGTCGAATTGTGTCAGGGCATAAGCCAAGGAGTGCATGGTACGCATGCGCATATCTCCCACTGCCAGCCAATTGAGACCATCGAGGGTGCCTTTTTCTTTCATCACGGTGTAAAGATCGGTCAAGATCTGAGTGGGATGCTCACCCCAGCCATCGCCACCATTGATGATCGGCACGGAAGCCCATTTGGCAGCCTCATGCGGCGCACCCTGCTGAAAGTGACGCATGACGATCACGTCTCCGTAGAATTCCAGCATCTTGACGGTATCCTTGATGGACTCCTGGTAGAAGTCACCGGCCCGCGTCATCTTCGCATCTGCGAAACCGGTCACATGACCACCCAGGCGGTGCATGGCAGCTTCATGGGCCAGGCGCGTGCGCGTGGAGGGCTGATAAAAAGCCGTCACCAACGTCTTTTGAGCGAGCAGGTCGCTATTCTGGCGGCTGACCGCAATCGGCTCCAATTCGGCGGCAACGTCGAAAACATGGAAAAATTCGTTCCGTTCAAAATCCTTGAGGGACAATATGTCCCGACCAGAAAAACTACGCATTTTTACCTCCAAGATATGAAAAGGATAGAGAATAGAGAGCAGAGGATAGTGGATAATAAAGAAGTGACAGGCGATCTTTATGCCACATTTCCTGCTCTCACTCAACCGACTTTGCGGACCACATGGAAGTGGAAATATCCAGGCAGGAAATCACTGAATGAATAATCCACCACGCGGCCATCGTCAGAATACAGTTTTGCCACGAAGAGGAGCAGCACGGCATCCCGCTGGATTTGCAGGGCACGGGCAACCTTCTGGATGGCTCCAATCGCCCGGATATCCGTGCGTGACTGTGACAGCTTCGGGTCGCCGCGCCGTAATAACAGGTCCAGGACCGAACCGGTGAAGCCAGACTCAACTTCGGCAATACTCAGAATGTCAGCCGGCAAGACATCCTCCAAGAAAGCAATCGGACGACTGTCGGTATAAATCACCCGGGTCACATCCGTTACGAGGGTGCCAAGGGGGATATTCAAGGCTTCAGCCTGTTCAGCATCCGCCGGTACCTGCTTGACCTGCAGTTCGCCCATGCTGACAGGCATAGAAATGCGTTGAGCGATGGCCTCAATGCTCTCCAGCACTTCCAGCCCGCTATCAATCACCGGCACTTGCGCAACCACAAATGTGCCCACTCCCTGCCGCCGGCGGATGAGCCCCTGGCCTTCGAAGGCGCGCATGGCTTCGCGCAATGTCGCGCGCGAGACACCCATCCGCCGCGCCAGTTCAGGTTCTGATGGCAGACGGCTCTCCGCAGGTAAAGAACTGATCAGGTTTGCCAGGTCAGCTTGCAATCGCCGGAATGGATATTGTCCCATAATTCTCCTCCTATTTTATGTTGCCGGCCCTTCAATAACCGGCAGAAAAGTAAATTGCGTCACATCCACCAGGCCCTTGTCCGAGAGGCGCAATTCAGGAATGACTACCAGCGCCAGCAGGGATAACTGCATGTTGGGGTTATTCAGGTTACAACCGCAGGCGCGGAACCCTTTCAAAATTGTTTCCGCTTTGGCAGCTACAATATCTGCCCGTTCGGTGGACATCAACCCTCCGATGACCAACTCGACCAGGCCAATCACCTGACCATCTTTCACGACGATTTGCCCGCCACCGACTTCCGCCAGGGTGTTGGCAGCGAGGGCCATCTCTTTTTCAGACGTGCCAACTATGATCATTTGGTGACAATCGTGGGCCACCGTGGAAGCAATGGCGCAGGACTGGTTGAAACCGAACCCGCTGACGAGCCCCACCTGGACAACGCCGGTATGATGATGGCGTTCGACCAGCGCAGCTTTGCAAATATCGCGCTGTCATGTCGATGTGGATCTCATTATCATTGGGGACCATGGTCAAATGCAAATGCTTATTGGGCGCCTGGTTCTCAATGACACCGATCACATTCGCCCTCACTTCATCTACCTTCACAGTGGAGGAAGGAGCCGGGGGAGAGGAAAGGACGATCCGAAAATCATCGGCAGTTAATGGCTGCTTCAAATGGATAGAGTCCGTCGCCCAGCGAGGTGGGTGGGCTTCCGGCAGATCAATCGTTAATTTGCCGCCCTCCGCAATCACATTTCCTCGGGCAATGACCAACTTCGCATGAAAATCTTTCAAATCATCCACAAGGACAATATCTGCCGAGCGACCAGGGGCAATCAGGCCAATTTCGCGGTCGACCCCAAAATGTTCGGCCGTGTTTATGGTCATCATTTGCAAGGCCGCCATAGGGGCAAGACCCTGTGCAATGGCGTGACGGAGGACGCGGTCCATATGACCTTCACCCACCAGGGTAGAGGCATGACAATCGTCTGTGCACAAGATGAAGTGGCGTGGATCGAGATGCAGCTCCGTGATCGCCTTGATCCCTTCAGCCACATCCTGCCAGGCGGAACCAAAACGCAGCATGGCTTTCATCCCCTGGCGGATACGCTCACGCGCATCTTCCGGACGGATGCCTTCATGGTCATCCTCCGGCCCACCAGCCACGTAAGCGTGAAAAGCCGCACCCAGATCCGGAGAGGGGTAATGACCACCAATGACTTTTCCGGCCTGGCGGGTGGCGGTCAACTCCGCCAGCATCTTCGGGTCCCCGGCAGCGACACCGGGATAGTTCATCATCTCACCCAGACCGATCACGCCCGGCCAGGTAAGCGCTTCGGCCACTTCCTCCGGATCGAGCTGGGCTCCGGGGGTTTCGAAACCGGGAGCGGAGGGTACACATGACGGCACTTGCACCCATACTTGAATGGGCTGCTGGCGGGCCTCCTCCACCATCAATTGGATGCCCCTCAGGCCGAATACGTTGGCGATCTCATGGGGGTCGGCGAACAGTCCGGTCGTCCCGCGGGGGGCAACTGTCCGGACGTATTCGGTGACAGTCAGCATGCCCGATTCGATGTGCATGTGGCCATCCAGCAGGCCCGGCACAAGAAACATGCCTTTCGCCTGGATGACTTTGGTTTCCGGGCCGATCGTATGGGAAGCGTCCGGTCCCACATATGCAATCCGCCCGTCTTTGACGGCTATATCGGTGTCCGGCACGAATTCTCCGGACTGGACACAGGCCCACGTGCCTTTGAGCAGTACCAGGTCAGCCTTTTGGCGGCCCATGGCCACATCGATCAAGTTGCGGGTAAGTTCAATGGTGGTCGGCATATTTTATGATTGATGCAACTCCCGGATTGCCCGGATATCCGCCGTGTGCTGGTCCAAATGACGAATATGCATGAGGAAGATGTTCCGAACGCTCAAAATGGTCTCGTGCTGGTCGCCCGGCCAGGTGATATGGCCGGACCTGTCCCATGCTTCCGGCAGACAACGCAGGAAATCAACCAGGTCGTGGGTACTGCCTCGGAACAGGGCCAGGGCCGCTTCGACCGGACGCCGCTCATAGCCCCATTGTTCGGCCCACTTATCCTGTCCCTGGGTAAAATACCAACCCATCGGAAAAGCGATGCCATCGAAGCCTGCAGCGGCCCGCAGGTTGACTTGCCAGATCAGCTCACCCTCCACCGTATGATGGACGTAAGCTCGAATGGACCAGCCCTCTTTGCCTTTCCAACCCAGCCCGGTCTCATCCAGCCCGGCAATGGCGGCTTCCAGCCGGTCGGGGAGCTGTAGATATTTCTTTAAGAGGAGATCATGAGAGTTTTTCATTACAATCTCATCAATTACCACTAACGGAGCAAACTAAAACCGGTTCTGCACTCATCCCACGTGATCGGATTTAAAAGAGTGAAGACGATGGCGGATGCAAAGAAGAAACCTCCGAATAGTCGGGCAGTAAGAGGTTTGATTCTCATCGGGGAGGGGTTTTCAACTCCCCAGTTGAGCGCAGTTTGTATCCAATCAATAGTTTGCCTTGGAAAGAATAAAGGAACACCTCCAACGATAATGAAAAAGAGCAAACCGAGTCCATTTTGCAGGCAATAATTGATATTTTCTTCAGCTAGCGGGTCGGATCTCGATTGATAAGGATTTAAGGTTGGTAAATGGCTTTTTAAAATACTTCCAGCGAAAGAAATTCCTATGACAATCAATAACAGGAAGAATGGCACGAATTTTTTCATTGGGCTATAAATCATTTAGTAATGCTCTGGCAGCTTTATTATGTCGCTCAATCAGCTTCTGTTCGTCAAGTGTGACCAGTCTTCCTTCACGAACCACGAACTTCCCGCCGACGACAGTGTAATCGGCGCGCACCGGCTGGCAAAAGATGGCAGCCGCTACGGGGTCATGCAGCGCCCCGGCAAAATCAAGGCGGTTAAGATCGATGGCAAAAAAGTCGGCGCATTTACCCGGCTCAAGTGAGCCAATATCGGAGCGTCCGAGCACGTCCGCGCCTCCGCGCGTGGCCAGTCGCAGAGCCGAACGGGCAGTCATGAGATTGCGGGAGGGGTCATTGGAAAGGGAAAATCCGGTGAGGCCCTCCTTCACCCTGGCCGCCAACATGGCCTGGCGGACCTCGGCCAACATATGCGAGCCATCATTGGAAGCCGAGCCATCCACACCCAGACCCACTTTCACACCGGCGGCCAGATATTCTTTGACCGGGGCAATGCCGGAAGCGAGGCGCATATTCGAGGTGGGACAGTGAGCCACGCCACACCCATGCAGAGCGAAGGTCTTTACCTCTTCCTGATTTACATACACTGCATGGGCAAACCAGACATCCTTCCCCACCCACTCCACCGATTGCATATAAGGGACAGGCCGGTAACCGAACTTCTGTAAGCAGAACTGTTCTTCATCCTCCGTCTCAGCCAGGTGGGTATGGAGTTGGACCCCGTATTGCCGCGCCAGCGCAGCGGACTGTTTCATCAACTCGCCAGTGACCGAGAAGGGCGAACAAGGTGCCAGGACTATCCGTACATAAGAACCGGGTCGTGGGTCGTGATAGGTCTCGATCAGGCGCTGGCTGTCTGCCAGGATCTTATCTTCGCTATCCACCACAGAATCAGGCGGTAGCCCACCCTGGCTTTCGCCCAGGCTCATCGAGCCTCGGGAAGCATGGATGCGCAGGCCGACCTCTTTTGCCGCGGAGATCTCATCATCCAGGCGCGAGCCGTTGGGAAACAAATACAGGTGGTCCGAGGCGGTGGTGCAGCCCGACAGAGCCAGTTCCGCCAGGGCGGTCTGCGTGGAGATGTGGATATCGTCCGGAGTAAGACGCGCCCAAATGGGATAAAGAGTCTTCAGCCAGTTGAACAGGTTGGCATCCTGCGCGGCCGGGACGGCCCGTGTCAGTGTCTGGTAAAAGTGATGGTGGGTATTGACCAGCCCCGGCAGAAGGAGATGACCGCTTAAGTCGAGCACCTCATCGGCTGTTTGCGGAAGTTC
The DNA here is from genome assembly GCA_963831885.1 of uncultured Chloroflexia bacterium. Taxonomy (GTDB): domain Bacteria; phylum Chloroflexota; class Anaerolineae; order Anaerolineales; family Villigracilaceae; genus UBA877. The sequence continues at coordinate 139,866 of CAWHSJ010000021.1, forward strand.
GATTGTCGGTCCGGCCTGTTCGATGAGGCCATCCCGGATAAAGAGACCACCCTGGGGGACCTCCCGCTGGCGGTCGTCCATGGTCACTAAACATTCAGCGTTTTTAACAAGAAGAGTGGGCATGAATTTAGAAGAAGACTAGATGTCTGACAACTACGCCCTTAGTGTAGCAAAAAAGAAGTGGAATGTCAATTGTCGGACAATTTTGATAAGGAAAGCGGCTCGAGAAAATGGAGCGGTTGGAGAAGGTAAAGGAAACTTAGTCGATCAGATCATGACATACAACGTCTCGGAGGTGCGCCAGATTCTCACATCGATATGTATGTTATGATTATCAAGGAGGCGAATCCTGGAATGTGGCGGCACAAAACACACCTATCCTGGTTCATTGTGACGATACTTCTGTTAGGTTGCATGATTGCCGCCTCACAAGGAGAGAATGTCCATGCAGCCCAGGTGGCAACCTCTCCCACCAGTACGCCTACATCCACCGATTCACCCTACATCGACCGATACGTCCACGCCTACTTTCTCACCAACAGCGACCTCCACATCAAACGTTACCTCCACTCCCGTAGCCCCTGCCCACGTTGTCATCAGTGAGTTTCGTACACGCGGTCCGAACGGTGAATCTGATGAATTTGTCGAACTCTATAACCCCACCGGCGCAGCGGTCAACATAAGCAATTGGACTATCAGGTGGTCTTCCGATTGCGGGATTTCCAGCTCTTACCTGGTTGTCATTGCCGGCAATACGATCCTACAGGCAGGACAACATTATTTACTGGCATCCACCACTGGCGGGAGCATAACCAATTTTGACCAACTCTTCCTGGCAGGCTTGACCGACGCCGGCGGCCTGGCATTGATCAACACAGCGAATGCGATCGTCGACCAGGTCGGGATGTGCATCTCCACTTTATACCGTGAAGGAACGAATCTGGAGCCAATCACAGGAGATGCCGACCAGAGTTACGAGCGCAAACCTGGCGGCGAAACTGCCTGTTATGACACCGACAATAATACCGGCGATTTTGTCCTTATCTCTCCCTCCAACCCACAGAACCGGGCCAGTGCCATCACATTATGCAACGGGGTATCACTTTATACGCCCACCAGTACAATCACACTTACCCGCACCAATACTCCCACCCTGACGCGCACTCCGACACACACGGCTACGACCATCCCAGGTTCAGTTGTGATCAACGAGTTCCTGCCTCACCCGCATTCTGATTGGAACGAAGATGGTTCGATCAATGTCGGCGATGAATATATTGAGCTCCTGAATATGGGCACCACCTCCATCAACATCAAGAATTGGAAACTGGACAATGGCCCCAATACAAATGCATACAACCTGCCGGATGTGAATATGCTGCCACACCAGATCCTGGTCTTCTTCCACTTCGAGACGGGTGTTCCCCTTAGCGATGGCGGGGGGTCAGTCAGACTGAGGAAATCCGATGGACGCACAGCCGATAATTACAACTATCCCCCGGTGGAAGCGGTCGACCGGACCTGGTGCCGCCTGCCAAGCGGGAGGGAACCTTTGACCTTTGCCTGCCGGCCCAGCCCGGGAAGGCCCAACATTCCCTTCAACTTTGGTACCCCCACGCCGGTACCTGAGCCCGGGACAAACGAAGAGAGTAAATGCAATTTATCGGATATAGTCCCACCTGAGATGGCCTCGGTAGAATGTGGCGGTAGTGGCGCGGGTGTATGGAATCAACCTCTAGAAACTCAGTACTGGCTGCCGTCCCGCTGGAAATGGGCCGTATTCGTGGAATAATGACCTGGCTGGCACTGATCCGAACTCTAAGGCTCCAGGCAAAAGGGGATGGAACCACTCTGCCCAGCGGGAGTCTCTGTTTCTCCATTTTGATCATAAATTTTGACCCACTTGACCTCGGCGAATTGCTTTAAATTGGCATCGATAAGATTCGCAATCGTATACGTCGCCCCTTTGGAATTACAATTTCCGGTCAAGTAGACGCGGCAACGCCGTCGCCTATGGTCAGTTTGCTGAAGCCGGTGGCTCCACTCAAGAAGACATCCAGCCCCTGGGCTTTTTCATCAGCCGTTGGACCCAGGAACAACTGCTCCAGCACGGCCTCTTGCAATGAAGGGGGTGTTGGGACTATGCGCGTGCGACCGCCTTTTCGTATGGTTCAGTGCCAACCTGGAAATTAGCTAAATTAGTAAAGTAAATTGTGAGCGCAACTGAAGGCGGGGAAGGTGTGACAGAAGGATGGGGGAGTTTGGAGAAACCGGTCCCGAGCTACAAGCGGTCAAAGTCACAAAAAGGATGAGGATGGAAGATATAAACCTCATTTGAACCTCTGTTTGCAACCAAAACGGACGGATATTATGAATAGGGGATCGTAAGGCGCTTGCATGCCTAATTATATGCGCAGTTCAACAAATAATTACTTTTTACTTTTTGCCGGGACGGGCGTGAATGCTTCCCTATTGGGTACCACCACTCGGACTGGCGGGACGACACAGGTGACTTACAACGGTGTGTTATAGCATTTTTGCAGGCGACAAGGCCGCCGGCGATACCAAGGGTGAAGGCATACAGAATGTCTGGTACGTAGTCACAGCTGAGGGTATGCAAAAATAATACTCGACATCTGGAGTTGCCACAGGCGATTTTAAAGCCTTTGAAATCGCCTGCGCGAAAGAACGAACAACCTACAACAGTTTAAACGTAGAATTACCTCCGGTGACGTTCCAGGAGGATTTCTAATTCTGTACGGAAATTGATCGTCGATGGGGGATAAAGGGGGTAAATTGATGTTTTTTCAGGCAACCAGTTGAAATCATTAATTAAGCTTAATAATCATACTATTAAGCTCCTTTAACTCGCGTATAATGATCAACACTTACAATTATCTTGTAAATTCCCTCAGGCATACGCATGCCTGACCTACAAAAAAGAAATAGAGGATCGAAAAATGAGAAACAAAATCATGTTTTCCACG
>CAWHSJ010000022.1:0-33433 GCA_963831885.1 uncultured Chloroflexia bacterium
TCCAGACAAATCGCCCGGCCTATGCCTTACACAACCTCCGTGTAACCATCTGCAAAGACATTCTGGGAAAGGTGACCATCCTCTACAAAGGCAGCGAATTAGCCTACACCATTTTCAAAAAGCAGGAACGCCAGGCGGAAGTCGTTTCGGCCAAGCAGGTGGATCATATGCTGCTCAACCAGAGCAAGGCGCACAAGCCTGCTCCCAATCATCCCTGGCGTATCCCTGTTGTCCTAGAATAGCCCCCGCCTTCACCTTGCCAAAAAGGGACATTTCTATTCAAACGCATAAAGGGGACATTTTAATTAATCCTTGACAGAAATGCCGTAATTGGGAGTGGCGAAGATTATGTGTAAAATAGGCCTATGGAATGTACAAAATGTCATGACATACTCAAGCAATACAAGAATGGTAATACTGCCTCTGGTAGCCAACGATACCGATGTCATCAGTGCCAATACAGCTATACATCCAACAAGAAGACTCATGGCTACAGTGCCGAGTTACGCCGAAAAGCTATTCGCCACTATGTGGATGGCATGAACTTACGCCGGATCGGGCATCAACTTGGCATCCATCATCAAACCGTGGCCAACTGGGTCAAGGAGTATGCCGATAAATTACCCGATGCACCGGTTCCCGAAAAGGTTCAAACGGCAGAGATGGATGAGTTGTTCACATTCATTGGCAATAAAAAAACAGGATCTACGTCGTCACGGTCGTAGATCGAGAGTCCCGCTACATTTTAGGCTGGAAAGTGCTCTGGGATCGCACCCAGGAAGCCATCCAGACCATCGTGGATGAGGCTCCAAAGGCCAAATGGTATTTCAGCGATGCCTTTGATATTTACTATCTGCTTTGGTATCACTTTGGCAGGTACGAAGTTTCTGAAGGCAAATCAGAGACTTACTCCGTTGAGGCAGACAATGCCGAGATGCGTCATTACATGGCTCGCCTGGCCAGATCATCCCGCTGTTTCTCACGCTGTCCCTATGCTCTTTATTGTGCTCTGCGTTTATTTGTCTATTGCTATAACCATCGCCAACTCAAAAGCCGCCTTTTTTGGGCTTACTCTTTCAAGCGGTAACTTGCGGCGGGTTTAATCAGTCAAGAGACACTTTCCCGACCCTGACCAGCACATCCTGGATGCCGGCTGGGGGAATTCATTTGAGAGCTCACCTACAAGGGCATGTGGTCTGGGGAGCCGGGTGGAGCAGATTGGCCGCTTCGATCCCTCTTCAAAGACCTGTCACATATGTGGCTACATTTTTTATGCTCTGACACTCTCCGAGTGGGAATGGGACTGCCCCGACTGCGGGTCGCATCATGACCGGGACGTGAATGCCTCGATCAATATTCTCGAAGTTTCTAGGGCTGGAATAGCCCGAAAGTACGCCGGTGGAGAGGCTGGAATACCTCCCGTTTCACTCGGAAGGCGATCCTCGTGGAAGCCGGAAACCCACACCCTTTAGAGGTGGGTAGTTCACTGAAATCGTTCGACGATAAAAAGCGCCACAATAGCAAAAGCAATTGGTACCAGAGCAGGAAATTTTTCCTTTCCGCGTCTCCGCAGCACCAGAACCAGCCCCCATAAACCTGTGGCCACGAGGGCCAGGAACCCAGCCAGCGGCCAGAGTCCCCACAATCCGACCAATACCCGCACATCGGCTCCGCCCAACCATTCGAAATACCAGGCAATCAGCAAGAAGATAGATACGGCCAAAGGCAGAAAGTCCAGGCGTACGGCATACAGAATGGCCGACACTATGCCGCCGATGAACATCGGCCAGGTCAGCCAGTCGGTGACTTCCCGTTTGCGCCAATCCTGGATGCCAGCCAGAATCACCAGGATGGAGAGTACTGCATGAGCCAGATTAGAAGCATGGTTGACCATACAGCTCCATTTCGGCAAAGACAGGCGGGGCGAATTCCTACTCCCCGCCTCTACCCGGATCAGATCGGATCATGCCGGCAGGACATAAAACCAGAGTCGGGTAGGCGCTCCCCAGTCCAGACCCAGACCCTTCCCGCATGCTTCCGCTTCCAGGTCAAAGCAATCGCCCGAATCCGCCAGCGTGCGGGCCGCGTTCCAGACCCGCCAGCGGTTTTTCAGGAGCGAGCCGGCGGCATACTGGCTCAATCGATTCGCAGCACCTTTGCCGGAGGCCCGGCTGCGAATCGTCCGGTCATAGCGGCGGAGATCTGCGAGCACCCTGGTAGACACGAGCAGCCGGCGGCCATCACTGGTGCGAAGTTCGGCCGTCTCGATTTCGGGAACGACTCTGTTGGCAGTTCCCGTCAGAGTCAAAGGCGCATCGAGCAAGGGATTCACCATTCTCTCCAGCCATTTGAGCGGCTCAAGGTTCAATTGGGACGCCTTCAGCTCGCGGCGGTCCTTGATCTCCCGGGCCGCCCGGTCCTCTTCTAGGCGGGCCATGTGTTCCAGGGCATGTGCCTGCCGGCGGTTGTAGACCGTCAGGATCAGCGCCAGGGCCAGTACCAGGATAAGGGTAGCAATTTCAAGCATAGTGGAATTCATAGATTACCTCCGTTTGGATTTGGGTTTCGGTAGAAATCTGGCACGTGCCAGGCGGCGCCAGGCCGAGGGCCTCCGATCAAGCATAGAAATGGTCAGGAAGAAGATGCCCAGGCCTCCCACAATTTCCGCCGGCCATCCGTTCACCGGAGCCGGTGGTGGCGCGGGTGTGGGAGCTGCCGTGGGTGCCGGCGCCGTGGCAGGCGCCGGAGTTCGTGCAAGTGTAGCGGCTGTCGTAGGCGCAGGCGTGGGAGTGACCGCCGGCCTGGTAGGTGTTGCAGGGACAGTCGGTTCAGCGGTCGGTGTTGCTGTGGGCGCGAGTAAGATGATCACCCACCCCACCGCTTGATCGGAATTTCCATAAGCATCCCAGGCTCGCAGGATGACCTGGTACCGGCCGGCATAAGCGATCGAGCCGTCACCCATCCTGCCTGGCCAGTTGAATATGGTGGGGAGACTGCTGCCGTTGTATTCCGTCACAAAATCGGGCCAACGGTCCAGAGGATCATGGACCGTGATCGTCGCCCCGATCACCGGCGAAGATCCCGCATGGATGTATACATTGGCATGGCCCATCACGGTCCAAAGCAAGGTGATGCCGACATCGGGCGGCTGGTTGGCCACGATGAGGTGATCCGGGCAGTATGCTCCTGATTCCCGGCCAGATCGTAGCCACGGACGAGAACCATATGCGGCCCATCGCTCGCACGCGTGGTGTCCCAGGTGTAGGACCAGCTTCCTCCTGCCCCAAGCGCTAGCGGCGCCCAGTGGGATCCGTTATCCAGCGAGATCTCCGCTCTTGTGGCGCCGGAAGTTGTATCGGTGGTCGAGCCGTTCATGGTGAATGTGCCGTGAACCGTTGTAGTAGATCCTTCCGCCGGTGAAATGAAAGCCGAAGCCGGCGGAACGGAATCCACGTTCATGGTGCGGGAAACGAGAGTGACATTACCAGCTATATCGGCCACGCGCATTTGAACCGTGTGCTGGCCGTCAGAAAGGACCGGTTCGATCGTTTGCCACACTCCCCCATCCACCGCATACTGGGTGGTAGCCACGCCGGAAGGCGCATCCGTTGCATTGCCCGAAAAGACAGGCAGAGTTGTATACCAGCCCGAACTCCCCGGAGGCGGAGTGGTCACTGTCACCAAAGGGGCCGTGCGGTCCAGCCGGATCGTCCGGTTGACGGTGGTTGCGTTTCCGGCCGCGTCGGTGATACGAGCATAAACTGTGTAAGTGCCGTCCACGGCGAGGGTCATGACCGGGAACCAGGTTGCATTATCGATCGACACTTCCCTGGCGTCCACGCCCGAGGTGGCATCTGAACCAGCCGGAGCGATCACTACAGGCGATACATGCCAGCCGGCCAACCCATCTGCAGGCGGATAGGTCATACTGGCTGCCGGTGGAGTCGTATCGAGCTGAACCGTTCTGGCGGACGAAGCCGTATTGCCGGCGAGATCCGTCACCCGCATATACACGGTATAGGTTCCATCCGTGGAAATACTGACGGACGGAGACCAGGTAACGTTGTTGAGCGAGACCTCCTGGCTGTCCACCCCGGAAGTCGAATCCAGCCCGTGCGGAGCCGCTGTGAAAGTCGACACATACCAGCCGTTCGATCCATCCGGGGCAGGCATATTAAAGCCTGGTATCGGAGCAGTAGTATCCAGCCGGACCGTCCGGGTGGCCGTGGCAGAATTACCGGCCACATCTGTGATCCGCATGTAGACCGTGTACGTCCCGTCGATCGAAATGGTCGCCGCCCGGGACCAGGTGGAATTGTTGGTAGAGACTTCCTGAGAGCCGATCCCGGAAGTAGCATCCGACCCATTGGGGGTGGCCGTAACGGAGGATACATACCAGCCGTTCAAGCCATCGGGGGGCGGCAAGGAGATTCCGGCTGCCGGCGCAGTCTGGTCCAGGTGGATCGTGCGGGCTGTCGTGGAACTGTTGCCGGCATTGTCGGCGACCCGCATGTACACCGTGTAAATGCCATCTGCTGATAAGGCTAGCGCGGAAGACCAGGTGGCATTGTTCAGAGAGACTTCCTGGGAAGCCACTCCAGAGGTGGCATCCGAGCCATCAGGGCTTGCCGTGACGGCTGACACATACCACCCGTTCAGGCCATCCACCACCGGCAAAGAAACGCCGGTCAAGGGGGCGGTCCGATCCACCCTGACCGTCCGGGTTGTCGTGGAGGTATTGCCGGCATTGTCGCTGATGCGCATGTAGACCGTTTGAATGCCATCACTTGAAACCGTCACGCTCGAAGACCAGGTGGCGTTGTCCAGAGAAACCTGCTGGACAGCCACCCCCGAGGTTGCGTCCGATCCACCGGGCGTGGCGGTGGGCGCGGTAACATACCAGCCTCCCAACCCATCGGGAGAGGGCATAGAAATCCCGGCAGCCGGGGCGGTCCGGTCCAGGTGAACGGCCTGTGTGACCGTCCGGCTGTTGCCGGCGTTGTCAATGACGCGGGAATAGACCGTGTAATTCCCGTCGACTGAAAGGGTTACGGACGGGGACCAGGCGGCATTATCGAGGGAAACCTGCCTGCTCGCCACTCCGGAGGTGGCATCCGATCCGGTTGGGGTTACCGTGACCGCAGAAACGTACCACTCATTTGAACCGTCGGGAGAAGGCATGGAGAATCCGGCATTGGGAAGCGTGGTATCCAGCCGGTAGGCCCGGGTGGATGAAGCGCTGTTGCCGGCCATGTCTGTAATCTGGGTATAAACCGTGTACGTCCCATCGGTCGAAAGCGTGACCGACGGAGTCCAGGTAACGTTGTTCAGGGAAACTTCCTGGCTGGAAACGCCCGAAGTGGCATCGGACCCATCGGGCGTGACCATCACCGGATGGACGTACCAACCATTCGCCCCATCGGGCGCCGGAGCCGAGAATCCCGGCACAGGAGCGGTCGAGTCATATCCTATCGTCCTGGTCGAGGAAGCGGTGTTGCCGGCATTGTCGGTGATCCGAGTATAGACAGTGTACTGCCCGTCCGCTGAGATGGTGAGGCTGGGGGACCAGGTTATGTTGTTGAGCGAAACCTGCTGGCTGGCTACACCGGAAACGGCATCCGTTCCATTGGGAGTGACCGTCAGAGGCGACACGTACCAGCCGTGCAAACCGGTGGGAGCAGGAACAGTGAAGCCCGGCACGGGAGCGGTGGTATCGAGCGAAATGGTCCTCGTGGCGGTGGCGGAATTCCCTGCCCGGTCCGTGATCCGCATATAAATCGTTTGCGCACCGTTGGCGGTGACGTTCACAAAGCTGGACCAGGTGGAATTGTCCAGGGAAACCTGTTGGAAAGCCACGCCGGAGGTGGCATCCGATCCATTCGGCACCGCACCCACCGGAGAAACATACCAGCCGTTCAACCCATCCGGTACAGGCAGGCTGAACCCCGTCAGGGGAGGCGTGTTGTCAATCCCGATCGTCCGGGTGGCTGCTGAGGTGTTGCCGGCAAAATCGGTGACACGGGCGTAAACCGTGTGATTCCCATCTCCTGAGACGGTGACGCTGGCCGCCCAGGTGACATTATCGAGAGAGACCTGCCGGATGGCCACGCCGGAGTGAGCGTCCGTCCCACTGGCACTGATGATCACGGAAGCGCGATACCATCCGTTCGATCCATCTGGAGGCGGCGCGGTGAATCCGATAACAGGAGCGGTTACATCCACCGAGACTGTCTGGCTGGTGATGGATGTGTTCCCAGCATTGTCGGTAAAGCGGCCGTAGACGGTATAAGTCCCGCTGGCAGAGATCGTCACCGAAGCAGCCCAGGTGGCATTATCCAGAGAAACCTGTTGAGTGGCGATGCCCGAGGTGGCGTCGGACCCGTTGGGAGTGACCGTTACTGCAGAGGCATACCAGCCCGATCCAGGGGCAGCCGGCATGGAAAGCCCAGCAACGGGGGGCGTGGAATCACGGCGAAAAGTCCGCTGGGTCGAGGCCGTATTGCCGGCGACATCGGAGGCGGTCACGGTCAGGGTATACGTTCCATCGGCAGAAATGGTGAAATTGCTGCCACTGCCATTGATGCTGGTAGTGCCGGAAACTCCTGAAGTAGCATCGGTGGCCGAGGCTGTTACCGTGAAGCCGCTCCTGTACCAACCGTTCGAGCCGTCCGGTGCCGGAGCATTGACAGTGATCGTGGGAGGCGCGCTGTCCACCCTCATGGAGACCGTCGAAGCGGCTGAGGTGTCGCCATAATCCGAGTGAACCCAGTAATCCATGTTGGTGACCCCTTCGGGGAACGTCCAGGTGCAGCTCGGAGCGCTGCATAGGACGCCTTCCGTATTGCTCTCGAAATAAGTGAGGGCATGCCCGGCAACCGGCTCGTAGCCGCCAAGGGCCAGGGTGGCGTTTCCCCGGCACCAACCGGCATTCCCCCACACCGAACAGCTCGGCGTGCCGCTTACGGTCGCCGGCGGGTCATTGTGCGGGACGGTCACCGAAGTGCATCCTGGTTCGCCCGCAGAGCAACCCTGGTCCCCGCTGCCGAGCAAACTGATGCTGCAGCTTATGGAGGAGCCGCAGGTCCCCGGCCAGGATGTGCCGCAGGCCGTGGCGGCATTGTTGAAATAACCGGCTACACTTCCGGTCGAGGGACAGCTGCCCGGGGAAAAATACAGGGTAAGATTGCAAACCCCGAAAGGGCTTGCCACGGTGGCCCGGTAGTTGCAATATTCCCGATGATATTCCGTTGAGGTCCAGGAACGCTGCGGGCCGATATAGTTGGCCAGGACTGTCAACCCCTCAAAGATCACCAGGGGGAGAACGATTCCCACCGCGATCCAGACTCTTCTGATGGTCCGCCTCTTTGCCAAACACTGCATAGACTCCTCCTACCCTACCAAATTCCAGGCATAAGCCGCCAGCGAACGGCCGCGGCATAAGCCGAATAACCATTGCGATTCAGGATGTGTTCTTCCCGATCGATCCGCCACAGGACCGAGGCGATGAAGACCAGCAGGATGATCAGATTCCAGAGAGAAGGTGCGGCCGTGCACGCACCGATCAGGGAAAGTATTTCGCCGGCATACATGGGATGTCGAAGCCGGCGGTACGGACCGGTGGTCACCATGCCGCGATGGGCCGGCGCGATCCCGAAGGCGACCCCGAGGGACGTCAGCGCCCACAGGGTCAGAATAAGCCCGGGGACAGGCAGGATTCCCTGCCATAGCGATCCCCTGGGCGTGTTCATGAGCGTGGGCAGAACGGCCGAGGCCCATGCAATCGCCTGCACCCACCTCGGCGACGTAAAGCGGCCTGGCCGGCGAAAGACCATCAGGAGAGCCGCCAGGCTCGCCTGGAAGAACAGCATAGCTCCCAGGAGAGAAATGTCTCCCTTCAGGATCCCGGCGAGCCTTACGACCGCCAGGAAAACGAAAAGAAATGCTCCAGGAATTGACATGATCACAGACCGATTAGAAGGTGTTGAGTAAGTTCACCATCAGAGGGATAAAGATGGCAGCCAGGAAGGGAACGAAGAAGAAAATCGTCATGGGCATGAGCAGCTTGTTCTCCAGCGTTTCGGCCGCCCGGGCAACCGTCACCTGGTATTCCATGGCCAGGTCGCGGGCCAGTTCGGTCATACGCTGCGGGCCTTCCGTGCCGCGCTCGGCCACCGCGTCCATGCGGGTGGCGAAGGTTTCCAGCGGAGCGAATTTCAGCTCGCCGAGCTGCCTGACCAGGGCGCCGGGGATGCCGGACTGGGTAAAGAGCAGGGCGCCGTCCAGGCGGGCGCGCTCAACGGCGGCTTTGAGGATCTGTCCGACAGAACCGGGCAAGGTCGAGGCTCTTTCGACCGCCGTGGCGATGGAGCTGCCGGCGTTCATTTCGGCCGCGATCATGGCGGCCGCTTCGGGCAAACTGCGTTTGACGGATTCACGGGCCGTATCCGCCCTCCCCTTCAGAGTCATGTAAGGATAGTAAGCCGCCACGGCCACCATGGCGATGTACAGGATGCCGTAAGCGTGGAAGAGGAGGATATAAGCGATGCCGATGCCGGCAAAGAGGACGCTCTGTCCCAGAACGGTCCCCACTGATTTCGGTGTGCCGCTCCCGGTCAGGTACTGGCCGCCGATCTGGGCCCAGCGCAGCTCATACTTCCAGGATTCGAGGCTCAGGCCCAGGTTGCTCGCCAGGAAATCGCCCAGCCGGTCGATCATGCCGGGCGGATCCTTCTCGGCGAAAGTATCGAGCCGGCTGGCGGCCGAGCGGCCGATGGTTATTTTTGTGCTTTTTACGGCCCAGTAGGCACAAAAGGCCAGTAGCAGCGCAGCGATCAGGGGAATAAAGGAACGGTAATCCATGGGGGTCTCCTAGACAGAATTCTCGATCATGCCGTTGATCATGTTGTAGCCGTACACGATCATCAGGAAGATGGCCGCATAGGCTCCCTGCACCAGCGGGGTGCGTACGATGTTGGCGATGGCCGGCGTGTGGTTGAGATAGACGATCATGGCAAAGGCCATGCCCATGAGCAGATTCGTGGTGGATTGCGCCCCGGCGCCGCGGGCGCGGGCCAGGACACGGGCCGAAAGGACATCCCGCAGATTCGAAGCAGCCGACTCAAAGGCCTCGGCATAACCTTTACCACCGGTGGTCCACATGCGCCCGACCAGCTCGACGCAGACGGACAGCGAGGAGGAGACGGCAGCTGCTTCGTGGCGAAGTTCATCCAGGCAGGGCTGTCCTTCCGAGTGCATCTGCGAGGCGGCTTTTTCCGCCCAGGAGCGCAGAGGCCCGCCGGCACGGAGAGTCCGGGCGGTATCCGCCAGGGCCTGCGGGACATTGGGAGCGGTGGCAATGGCCGATTTCAGGCCGGAGAGCATGGCCGGGATCTCGGCCTCGATATCGGTGCGCATCTTGTTCCAGGCACGCGTCACCAGGCCGTCCACCAGCACGTAGCCGGCCACAATACCGATCAGGCTGGTAAAGAGCAGGCAGGCCCAGGACGATCATCGCGACGGTCAGCCCTCCACCCACCAGGAGTTGAGCCATGAGCAGCATAAAGGATTCCCGGCCGGCGACATCCAGCCCGTAGCGGGAAAAGGCCAGGCGGACCTTATGGTTCTTGCTGCCGATCGGACTCTTCTCGGTGGTGGTGAAGGCCACCCCGCCGGCAAAGTTCTGGAGCCGGCTGGCGCCGGAGGTCTTGCCGAGGCTGGAGAGCAACCATTGGAAAATCAGGAAACCGACCACCGCCACGGCCAGCGCGGCCACCATCGGCAGCAGATTCAAAACCACAGGCGGAAGGTTGAAATTCAATAGATTATTCACGCTTATCCATCCTTTCCGGTGAGCTGTTTGAACCCGGCTTCCACCATAGCAAGCGAAGCGATCCGCTCGCTCACGTCCTCACCGGGTAATTCGTACAAGGGAGTAAAGACCACGTTGCCGGCTCTCAGGGTTTTCTGGACCATCCAGATCCCCACGATGCGGCGGCGGCGTTTACCAGAAGCGTCCAGGCGGAAACCGACCTGCACCAGCAGGTCCACCGCCTGGACAAACATTTCTTTTGCGCCTTCGGCGCGGATACCCACGTCGGAGAAAAGCAGCAGGTTGAGCCGGCTGATGGCGGCCTCAGGACTTTCGGCATGGAAGGTGGAGAGGCCAGGGTGATCCGACATCTGGGCGCGGAATAGAGCCGCCACGGCATCCCCGCGCCTCATTTCGCCCACGATCAGCCAGCGAGGCGACATGCGCATGGCATCATCCACGCCGGAGGAAAGCAGGTAGGAAGTGACAGCCGTACCCAGTTGAGTCGGACGGGCCTCGAGCGTGACCACGTGGGGATGGTCCAGCCAGATCTCCTCGGGGTCTTCGATCTTCAGCACCCGGGCGGTCTTGGGAATCCCGTTGCAGATGGCCGAAAGCACGGTGGTTTTGCCGCTGGCAGTCCCGCCGATCACCAGGACCCGCAGGCCCTTGCCGACAGATTCCACCAGCATGTCAACGATCTCTTTTGGGGCCACTTCCCACTCCACCAGTTGAGCCGGTCGCACAGGTTTCGGCTCGAACAGGCGGATGTTGATGGCGGGGAAATCCTTGCCGGGTGCGATGACGGGGTGCAGAACCTTCACACGGGCGCCGCCCGGCAGCCCTTCCTGCCTGGGCAACTTTGCATCCACCGAAGGCGAAGCCTCGTTGCAGGCTCGTCCCAACGGCGCAAGCAGCGCCTCGACGGCCCGCCATACATCGTTCTGGGGTGGGCGAATATCCACCGGCTCAAAATCCTGCTCGCCTTTCCTGACCACCCAGACCGATCCGTCCGGGTTCACGGCGATCTCCGTCAGACCGCTGTCCAGGCGCAGGAGCGGCGCCAAAAAGCCCAGACCGCCCACACGGGCAACGACTTCCCGGGCGATGGCATCCATCTCCTTGTCGGGAATCTGGACGCTCATCCGTTGGGCCGCTGCCAGCACGCCCTTCATGGCCTGCGGCAAGAGTTTTTCCGTCTCCTGCCGTAATTCGGACAGGGGCATACCCTTGAAGGTTTCGGCGACCTCGTCGATGATCCTGGCGCGCTGTTCGGGATCGAGCCGGGAGACAATGGCTCCCCAACCTCCTGCAGCCATGATCAGTCCTTGACCTTCACGCTGAAACCGCCAAGGCTGAATTTCGGTTTGCTCCTGGCTTTCGCCGGCTCTCGAGTCACACCGCCGAAGAGCATATCCGCCAGGCCGTGGACCGGGCGGGCGAATTCATCGTTACTGTCCAGGACGGCACGACCGGAGTCCTGACTTAAGGGTACGCCAGCCACGAAGGGAATCACGCTGGCGACCGGCGGGAAACCGATCTGCAGGCCGAGCTGCCGGCAACTCTGATCGGCTGCCTGGTGCCACTCATTCGGGGAAAGCATGCCTCCCCCTCGCATGTTCAAAGCCACAAAAATATTTCCAGGAGCGATCCGGTGTTGGCCGGCGGCGCGCTGGGTCACCGTCCGGAGGCCGTCCACCGAAGCCCATGCATCGGCCACGGTCGGGCGGGCCACCAGAACCCACGTATTGGCCGCCAGGATGGCCAGCGAGGCCACAGGCGAAGCCGCGGGCGCATCCAGGAAGATGGCTGCATAGCCACCGTAGGCAGCGGTCGTCACCAGCGAAGCGATCGAATTGCGTTCTTCCGCCTTCAGGGCGGATTCTTCGGAAAGCATGTCGGGGAAGCCGGCCAGTACATCCAGATCGCCGGCATGCTGGAGAGCGCCTTTAAGTCCGGCATCCGTCGGGTTGGTGAACCAGCCCAGGATGTTCGGCTCGGATTTCAGGTTCAAGTGCAAAGGAATCACGTCAGGGGCATCCAGGCCGACCAGCAGAGTCCGCAGGCCGCGCTGGGCCACGGCTTTCGCCAGATTCACGGCCAGGGTGGTCTTTCCCACTCCGCCGAGCGCGATTCCAGACGGCGATCACGCGCAGACCGGAGACGGTGGAGGCGCCTCCTGAGCGGGTTGCCCAGGACATCGGAGCCGCAATGGTTTTCCGCAAAGCCAGGGCATCGCCGTATGCGCGCTGCAGGAGATCCGGGATCGAGGCGTCGCCGATGAAGATCTGCTTCACCGACGGGATCGTTTTCAGCTTTTCCGGCAGGTTCTTCACTTCCGCATCGCCGGCAGTACTGATCGAAGCCGGCAGGAGGATATAGGTCGCCCCGGTAATGGCGGTGAGGGCCTGGACCAGGAGTTGCGGTCCCTGGAAAAGCATTGCATCCAGGATGACCACTTCAGGGTTATAGGCCAGCTTGGCCTGCAGATCATTGGGGTCGTTGGCCAGGGCCGCCGTGCGGAAGCGGGCGTCCAGCGTGACCGCCTGCTGCCAGGCAACCAGTCTTTGGCCGACAGGACCGGCCAGCAACACACTGACAGGGGGTTCGCTGCCGGAGGCGTTGGCCGCCGGTGTTCCCCAGTGAATTTGGACTCATAGGTTCCTCCTGTTAGGGTTGCGGGGTAGCGTTTGCGGCCGGGGGTTGTGTGACGGTCGCGTTCGGGTTCGGTGTGGGAGTAGGTCCGGGCGTGATCACCAGGTCTTGCAGCCACAGGCCTGGAGAGGTGAACTCGGAAGCCTGCTCATTGGGCATCAGGTACAGGGTGATCTCCGCCTCGCTGGTGGCACCGAGGGCCGCCAGCATCTCCAGGGCGTTGACCTGGCGTGACTGGGACACGGCTCCGTCTACAGAGAAGTCATACATGATCGTCTGCAGATTGGTGGGGATGGCCAGAACCACGTAGCCGGCCTGAGCACGTTCATCTGTCGTTACTCCGCCTACCGCTCCCAGTCCAGCGGCGGGCGTGCCAACCGCCTGCAGGGATGAATCTGAATCAGAAGCAATAAAACGAGGATCCACGTAGAGGACTCGCAGACCTTCAACGGTCACTTTCGAGAAAGTGCCGGCTGGAATCCAGCGATTGCATGGGGATGGAGGCGATCACGCCAACCTGCTGGCCGGAAACGAGCAGGCCGGCAAGGCCCGTGGTATCCGTCACCTTGACCGCCACGGCACGCTCATTCGGCTGCAGCGGGATCAGTCTGGCCAAAGTTGGAGTTGCGAATGATGTCGCCGGTGCTGCGGTCCAACCGCAGGCTTTGTCCAACGGCGGCTTTGATGTCCGTCAGGGCATCGTCCGCGACAGCGGTTTGGGGCATGGCCTGGAGAGTCAGATCGCTCTCGACCAGGACATGACCGGCGTTCAAGTCATGGGCGGCCACGACCACCGTCTTTGACGGGGCGGGACGCAGCAAGTACCAGGGCCAGGAAGAAGACGATGGCGGCCAGGACATAGGGTAAGACCTTTTTCAACATGGGTGGTTCACTCCTTGGGTGTGTTGTTGGCTTCGCCCTCGGCTGGTGACAGCACTAGGGCGAGCGATCTGAATAAGATCGGGATCTGCAAATTCAAAATTGACCAGTTTTTCCTCCCCTCTGGAGTTTGCGTGAACTTTCAGGACCAATCCCAGGACGGGTAGCCCCACCGGGATGGATTGCATGGCTCTCGCAAGAGCATCACGGGCAACGTCGCTGTCAGGATTGAGAAATGTGATGGGCAATGGCATAAAGTACCTCGGATCAGGGTGTAGGGGAAAATGTGGGTCTGGAATTGCTGGCAGGGATGGGCCTCTGTACCCGCGAAGTCGGCAGGTCATTCCACCAGCCATCGTCCGGCAGCAGGGTCATTGTTGGAGAAGTGGTTTCGATGGGAAGTATTCCGTTCCAGCCTTTCACGTCGATCGGTCTGCGCAAGAACAGGAGGGCAGCCAGTATCACGACAAAGGCAAGACCAGGAAAAGGATCAGAGAGGCTTTTTTGCTTCATAACGCAATTCTTCCCAGCCGGTCGGCGATCTCCTCGTCCGTGGGTTCGGGGGCTTCAAGCATCAACGGGCGGAAAAGGATCGGCCGCTGCAGCTTGCGGTTACTGGTGTAGGGGAAACGACCGATGGCCATTCCTATGGGAATGTCGTCCACGAAGCGCCGCCACTCCTCGTCACGGAATCCTTTTTCCGAGCGGGCCAGGGCCGAGAGGACCAGGTCTTTATCTTTCGGGTTCTTCAAGTAGTTGATCACCAGGTTCGAGCAGGAAGAAATGATGTCAGGCGCGACCAGGGAGGGCGCCTGGGCGATGACCGAGAAGCGGATGCCGTACTTGCGGGCATCACGGAACTGCGCTCCAAACTGTTCGGAGACATCCGTACCGCCTCCCTCGTCGCTGCCTGGTTTCGGCTGCGCGAAGATCTTGTTGGCCTCCTCGTATACGATGTGCAGAATAGGCTCGCTGGTGTGGACGTCATGGACTCTCGTGGCTACTCGATCCATGTAGGTATGCCAGCCCACCCATCCGAGCAAAAAGGCTTTTCCGAATTCATCCAGGAATACACCGCCTTCGATGATGGTGATCCCGCCTGGCTTGCTCAGATCCTCCACCGGTACGGTGTCCTTGCCCGGAGAGAACTGCACCGCTGCCGCTCCCTGGACCAGCGGATTCATGCGGAACAGGATGCCTTCGAGCACGCCGGTCAGCATGGTGTCACGCGGAGGCACAAGCTTCAACTTGGCCTCGATCTCTGCGTAGAGATCCGCCAGGCCGACCACGGAACTGCGCTGGACCGCCAGGGTTTGACGCTGCTTGGTGGTGAGGGCCGAAAGCAGGGTGCCTGCCGCCGCACCGATCAAATGGGTCTCGTAATCCTGGACCTTCCCCCATTGCGGATCTGCCGCGCACTTCGGGATCGTCGATCAGCACACCGGCGCGCAGATAGACTCTCCGGAGAGCCTCCAGCAGTTCCTGCTTCTGGCGCTTGACGCCCAACTGGGTGATCCCGCCGAACACGTCCGCAAAGGCCCGCCATTGGGTCTCCGGGGCGATGTTGCGCCCGATCTGCAGCGGATTCCAGCGCATCGGCCGGACCGCATCCGGCCAGAGTTGCAGGATATTAACCTGTCCCTCCAGACCGGGGGCATTGAGCAATTGCCGCCAGCCGGCGCCGAAGTCGAGAACGATCGTGCGCCATTTCCACATGCGGGTGGTCTCGTACACGACCCGAATGGCAGCCACGGATTTGCCAAAGCCCGTGTCGCCGGCATAAAGCGTGTGCATGAAGATTTCCGGAGACAGGCAAGTCCTGGGCTGTGGTCAAATCGGCCGTCTCCGGGCTGTACTGGTGGCCGATCACCACGTCGCCGGGCATGTCTGGGATAAAGCCCATCTCTTTGGGGATGGGCGCCATGACGGTCGAGGCCACGCCTTCCTCGAAGAGAGCCGGAGCCGTCAGGGCAGCCATCTGGGAAGCGGTCAGCAGAGTGGCATAACGGGTCCACAAAGCCCCGTTCAACGGATCGTGGTTATCACCGCCGCGCCAGGGGACGAAGGCCAGTGCGTGCGTACGCAGCTCCAGCTCGTCACCTTCGAGCGGCGCCAGGGTCAGGATCGGGGTAGGCACGTCCGGTCCGTGGAAAGCCTGCGGCGCCAGCGCATCGGCAGCCGAGGCGCCGTCCATCGTCTCGGTGAAAATCAAGGCATTGACCATGAAACCACCTTCGGCCGAGGCCATATCCACCAGCCCCTTCAGGCGCATCAACACGTTAGTCAGACTCTCGGCCACGTGGTCCTCCGTTTGCCAGGAGCGGCCGATGTTGATCCCAGGCATCAGTCCAGTGGAAATCCCTCCGGTCACGCCGTGGACCAGCGCCTGGCTCAATGCCTGGGAACGGGCAACGCTCTGGGCAATTCCCTGGCCCCAGTTCTCGCTGGATCCCCAGGCCTCGCTCTTGGTATCTGCCGATCCATGAGAGACCGTATCAGCTGACATGCTGCCTTCATAGTGGGATTGCATGGATCCTTCGGAGTGAGCCGTGCCGATAGACTGGGCCATGCTCTGGCTCTCTGCATGGGAGGATTCCCAGCCGTGGGAGGAACTCGCACCGGCAGTCTCGCTTATACCAACGCCGGCATTCCAGCCGGACTTTGCATCGAGTAAACCCAGAACTCCCATGCTCCCGCCCACATTGAAGCCCAGGTTTTCGCTCAGCCCGGCGCTGAAGCTCCTCCCCTGCGAGGCGGAAACCCCTTCTGAATCGGTGACGCCTTGTGATTCGGTTACTCCTGAAGACTGCGTATCTCCAGAACTGGTCCCGGCCGTATCGCCCCAGGATTTACCTTCCGTGTGTGCCACGCTCTGGGATTCGGTATGGGCCTGGCCAACCTGGTGGCTGTTTCCCCAACCGTGTTGGGAGGAATCCGTTACGCCCTGGGAGGTTCCCTGGGAGGCGCCTTGTGCTCCAGACAATCCCTGGCCGACGGCAGCAAGCAGCGGGATGCCCAGGCTGAAACCGATCGACATCGTGCCTTTCCGTCGGGAAGCAACCGCCGAGGTCATCTCGGCGATATCGATCAGGGAATGGGTCAAAAGCGGCCGGGCTACGTGTTCTGCCAGAACCTGGAAAACGAAGTTCTGCCGGAGCTTTGCCAGTCCCCGGAAAAGGATCTCGTTCTGTTCGAGCGCCAGATCGTCCTTGTTCTCGTCCCCTACCACCCCATCCTTGACACCTGCTCCCCTCCCCTCGCGTGGGTCCGGGTGGCCAAGCAGCGCGGCGATAAAGCGGCCGCGGGAGGTGATGAATTCCAGATACCAGCGCAGCCAGTCCTCATTCGGAGCAATGAGGCGGGATTGCTTGAAGTTCGCCATTGCCGCCTCGACGGTCGCCATGCCTCGCAGGGCATTGACGGCAGCGATCTGCTCGCTGGATCCCTCCCCTACAGCTCCGAAGTACTGGACCAGGCCGATATGATCCGGCTGGAAAATGCCGGCATTGGCAGCCACGAAGTTCACGCCGGCGTTATACAGGCCGCGCATAGCTCCCCACATTTTGCCGAGGAGGTTGTAGTCTTCGCGTGTCTCGACCGGAATGGTGTCAAGCTGTTTCAGGGCGACGCAGCGGTAGTACGGGAGACATTTCTCGTCGGAGACTCTGTACCAGGCATACCGGAAAGCGCCTTCCTCGATGTGGAGGCCGTTGTCGTGAATGGTCAGCATTTCTCCTCCCTCCAGTCCGTTGATGGGTGGTCAATAATAGGGTTCTCCCTGTTCGCTCTTGCAAGGGAATATAAGCCGACTCGATTAGGATTCTCATCAGGCGGAAGTGCCTTATGAGCGCATAGGTTGATTCGGAGCCGCAGTACTGCCACTTTCCTACGCTCCTTTTCCACGCGTGCGCACATTGGTGATGATCTGGTCGGGCCTTCCAACCGGAGGATGAGCCAGGACTGATTGAGCCAGCAGGACCACCACCCCCAGTGGAATCACGTACATGGCAATGCCGACGATGGCGTTGATGTAAGTGGCGCCTTGGGAGGTCATTACGTCGCTCTGGATGGAGTCCGTCAGCCGCAAGCCTTGCCAGAGGGTGTATCCCAGTCCAGCCAGGCTATACAGGGAGACGCTCCGTACAATGTTCCAGAGCATGGCCGGCCGGTTGTATTGTTCGAGATAGAAAGCAACGGCCGAAACAAGCGCGATCACTCCCAGGAAGATTGGCACGGGAGCAGGAGAGATCAGACTGGCGGCAAGGGCCAATGTCCCTGCCCCGATGGCCCAGCCTCGCTGAGCTACCGGAGTGATCATCACGAAAGCCGTTGCAGCTGGCAGAAGGAGGACAGTGGCCAGGCGCTCCACCAGGAAGAAGATGATCACCAGGAAACCGTTGAGGACCCAGATCAGGGCGTCATAGATGGCGGTCATTGGATGATCGTGGCTTCCTCCAGGTAAACTGGGAACTCGCCGCCGTTCAGGCGGAACGGGCGCGGGTCGGATATCGCCGTGCCGGTTGTGGCGCCGGCCGCATCCAGTCCAAACCAGCCGGGATCGGCGACCTGGACGTGAGATTTGCTCATGGTCCAGACGAACGTCTCGCCCTGGAAGGCTCCAGCGGTAGTGTATCCGGCGAAGCTGAAATCGGGATTGTGCAGGTAGGCGCCGGGATAGCGGGTCTGCAGATCTCCGGTCAAGATCCAGTCACGGGAGGACTGTGCCAGGGTGGCATAAGCAGTTACCCACCGCAGCGCCTCAGGATAGGACTTGGAGTGCTGTTCACAGGTGTATCCCACCACTTCCTGGTTCAAATAGCCGTCGTTGTACCACATATCGGGGGTGGTCTTGCAATCCCCAGCCGGATCTCCCGTATGGCGCTTTTTGCAAACCCAATCGTATTCGGGTTTTTTCTCCCACCAGGTGTATGTGGTCGGTTCAACGTGGACCGTCCAGGTCAGATCCACGCCGACCTTGTTGGGGTCCTGACCGACGACCAGGGCATTATTCGGGGCGGTCTTCTGGGCAGTGACGGTGATCTGTCCAGAGTTGGTGGATGGATTCCCGCACTCATTGGCATTGGGAGGCGGAGGTGGCGGGGGCGGCAAATCCGCATCGGGCGGGCAACCGCCGGGGACCTGGTTGCACATATCCGGGGTGTAGAGCAGGAGCATGGTGTAGAGCTGCTGATCAGTCAGAGAGGTGGATCATCAAGCTGATGAGAAAGTTCACCATATCCCCACCAAAGGCGCTCCAGATGTTGGTTTGTCCGCTGATCACATCGGCGAAGAAAGTGCCTGAAGTTGTCATAACCCAGCTGCGCTCAATCTTTCCAAGTGCAAGAAACCAGCGGTAAGCATCTCCAATGCGCGCGACACCAGTTCCCAAGGGCGGAGGAGGCTCCGCTCAGCCCTGATGCATCTGGGTTGAGGGCCATAAAAAACAGCGTCGTGGCGGAGGGCAGAACAACAATATTTCCGCTGGGGGTCTGGTACGTGTGATAGGTGGCTTCGAGCGGGATATCCAAACCACCGGGCAGGTTTACTTGCATCCAGTCGGGATTCTCGGTCTGACTACCCAGATCGGTCAAGTTGCCGTAAAGAATATTGCCGTTCTCGTCCACCACTTCTCCCCAGACGCCTTGATCGGGCGGATTCTGGCTTTGGGCATGAACCGGAATGGCCAATACTGCAATTACAGCAATGCAGAAAATGGCAAGAAAGGCTCGTTTCATGATCTCCTCCTTGGTGAAGCTCCGGCTCAGGGCATCGTGGAGGCGAACCGGCTGGCCTCCCCATCGTTCAGGACATGGGTCATCAGCCAGACTCGCCAGTCGTCTCTGGCCACCTCGGCATACACCTGGAAAATGGCCGAGGATCCCTGGGAGGGGATGATCCTGGGTAGCTTCAAGCAACCAGACTCGCCGGTCTCCTCCTTCCTCGACCATCTGGATGGCCCTGGTCATGCAGCCAGTCCGCCATTGATTCTTTTCGACGATCGAGCGCAATCCGGGAGCATACAGGGCTTTGAACACCTCGCATCCGTGAGGATGTGAGCGTGGCGCACACGGCGTCTTCCCACTTACTCCACCGGAACCGATGTAATCGAGTGTATAAAAGGCGCTTACTCCAGCAACAGCAGCCAGGGCATCAGGCAAATCAGTTGCCAGCAGTATGACGTCATTCCCTGAATTCGATTTAGTGACTCCGAGATAAAAGATCCGGTTGAGAGCGAAGCAACCAACGCCGCAGCCAACAAGAAGGACAGCAATAATCAGAATCCAAACAATGGCATTGATGGTTTTGCGAGAGATAGTTGATTTCTTTCACGCCCACTCCTTTTCGAACGTCC
Source organism: uncultured Chloroflexia bacterium (assembly GCA_963831885.1). GTDB lineage: Bacteria > Chloroflexota > Anaerolineae > Anaerolineales > Villigracilaceae > UBA877. The sequence goes on from CAWHSJ010000022.1 coordinate 19,695, forward strand.
CGATCCTGAAAAAAGTTAACAAAAAATGCACCCTTTCGGGTGCACTCTTGTTTTTGTGCAGACGCGTTGCCAAGGGAGGCAACACACGGAGATTACTCCAATGCGTATTTTATACAACTGCCGGAATCTGTCAAGGGGCATTAACCTGTCTGATACTGTGTTCTGCAACGATTTCCAGCTCCTCCGGCGTGGGAATATCCGGCTGCAGGCGGCAGTAAGGCACAGGATGCATGAGGCTGTATTCAGCACCCGTCCAAAGAAGCTTTCTCAAAGACGATCCACCAGTTCGGACAGAAAAGTCTGAGGCGTTAACGTCCATCTGGAATATTATCCCAATCTTCGGCAGAAGATCACCATTCTTCAGATCGGGAAACACACCGGCTAGGGTTTCCAAGCCGGCCAAAGGAAGTCGAGCTAATCAAGTTGCCACCAAGTTGCCACTTTGTAGCACATATCCAACCCACCCCCCATCTTCTTGTCCGGATAGGTGTCATGATACTTCACGGCCAGCTCGTGATAAGCCGACTTCTGCCAAGCTCATGATACTGCTGGTAGGTCAGTCCGTTGAACTGCGGCAGGTCCATCGGCTGCCGGCACGCCAGGCAAACCAGCCAACCGGGTAAACAATCGACAGGATCAGCAAGATCCACACGGCATTGCCGAGGAATTTCAGGATTGTTTTCATGTTGTATTCTCCTCAGAATGCCCTGAAATTAAAATTATTAGGGCAATCCTTTTTCTTTCTCGACCTCTGTCACCGATGGCTCCTGGCATATCACCCGAGGGAAATCACGTTCCGCCAGCCTGTGACCGGGGAGCAAAGTAGTTCATCGACCAAGATCCGCAGTGCCGGAATATGCACTTTTGGGGTGATCAGGTCGAAGGATAGGTGGTTATTCGAAATGATAGCATAAACTGAAAAAACTATCACTGCACCAGGCCAAAAAACCATTTCATGCCAGTAATTGAAATGCTATTCAAAAATTCCTGGTCCCAACGATAGGAGGTGGCTATCTCGGTAGGATCGGCAAAAAGTAATAGAAAAAGATGTCGAAGAAGTAATCTGGAAGTAACGATCTCCGTCCCATAAATCGGAACGGAGATCGTCTTAAGAATATATCAACGTTCTTTTAGCTGGTCCGTTACCGGGATCTTCATGGTTTCTCGCGATGGCCACTGGTCTGTCCAGGAACGGCCGTGGCTATGGCTGGAGTATTTCCCATTGCCGGCCATGGCCGCGATCATAAATTCGGCCTGAGCGCGAATCTTGCTCGACGTATGCCAGATGATCTTGGCAGCTATCGGGCAGGTCATCCGGCTTCCACTGACCAGGTTGGCGGTCAAATTGATCTCGATAGAAGCTTGGCCGTTGTTTTGGGCTACCTTGCTGTAACAAAACACCTGAGTGGCCAGGCGTTCAATCGCCCATGCCGGGTGCCGCTGGACGCCGGCGATCACCTGAAAGAAAACCACGGGTGTCTGTTCCGGAGTTTCCAATACCCCCAATTTGATAGACCCACAATCTAATTCCCCGTCAATATGGGCTGAAGCGTAATGGTGTGTTGTTCATGGGGCTACCTCTTTCCTGTACTGTAATGTGTTCTATGGTCTGATGCGAGGGAAAAAGCCACTCACCAGTTCGAAGGTGATAAGTACGAATGTGTGGGTGCTATCCTCTTGAAATTCATCGAATGGCGAATTAAAGGCGAAACGGACGCAAGTGAGCCGCCTGTTCGCGCTGTCTTTTTGCCCGGGCAGGCCGAGTTTACAGGCCAGGTCCCAAATGTCCAGGTAATCTTACACGGCTCTTTTCATAGGATGCGTCTCCTTTGGCAGGTAATTTTGGATCAAAATACCAATAATTCATGCGCTTAAAGATCTAGCTGCGTACTCAACGATGCAGCGATCACCTACGAGCAGTCAGGATGGGTAGAAGGACGCGATAGCGAGGACGGCCAGGCCGCCCATTCTCCATCGGACTTTGAAACAGCCTGGCAGGAGGCTTTTCGAAGCCGGTCCCGGCCGGTGTCCTTGCCAGGGTAGGCGGGGATAAGGACGCCAGTGTATCGAAACTCGCCTCCCTTCCCGGCCGAAGGAAGAGAAGGTGGATTCACCGGCATTTCCTTTTCCTTCGGTTTTATCGCTGCGATGGATTCTTGGTCATTAGTTATTAAAGGTTTTAAGTGATTAAGTGATTTAAAGACTCTGCAAACTGCACCAATATCTTCTGCAAACTGCGCGAGCACGTTACTGCAAAGTGCGCGATCATCTCCTGCAAACTGCGCGAACCCGATACTGCAAAGTGCGCGAGGATCACCCTTTTCGATACTGCAAACTGCACGATTATCTGCACCAGCAATACTGCAAAGGACGCGATCGTCTGCAGCAGCAGCCAGTATCTCCAGCGGGATCTCGTCCATGAGGACCTGGAACGTCCTCGTGCCGGTCGCAAAAGGGCGGGAGCTGCGGGGAGCCTCGCTCTCTCGCAGGTAGACGCGCAGGACCGGATGGATCAGTTTTCCGGCTTCAGAGGCCTGGCGCCCGCCCACCCGCGTCCTTTTTCCAGCCCCGGTGCGTTTCTCAATATGCCGGGCATGCAACCAGCGCCAGATCGTTTCAGGCGCCACACCGATCCAGGAGGCCGCCTCGGCATACCCCTCCGCCAACCGTACCACGTCCCGAACGAGTTTGTTTTTTCGGTCGTTATAACCCCGAATTCGCAATAAAGTCACAAGCCAGCCCGGTCCGGCTCCCAGATGGGGCAAAACGTGCTGGACAAAGAAGTGCGTCACGGCGATCCGATCGCTATCCGGCATCAGGTGTGCTTGCAGCCGGGCCCCGAGGGCTTGCAAACGCTCGGGCGGGATCGTATCCGCGAACAGGCCCCGCAGGATGGCCATGACCGTCTCCGGTTCATCCCCATCGACCGGCTGTCTGTCGGAAGGCAGCAGCTCATCGAGGGGGATTTTTACGGCCATGTCGATCGCTTTCTCCAACCCGCCGCAGGGGCCCACATTGGCCTCCAGCCAGGCTCGCAGCGAACGAGCGTCGGCTGCCGTCAAGGGCAGGGTCATGGATACCACATACCGGCGCGGCAGGCGCCTGGGCGTGGCGCTTTCCAGATCCCAGCCCGGCGAGGCGGAAGTGCCGACCAGCCCCTTCAGCTTTTCCCAGGTCTCCGTCCTGCCGATCCAGTTCCAGAAGGTGCGCTCCGTCATCCCGCTGAGCCTGGAGAGCTCCCTGCCGGAAAATCGTCCGGCCTTTTTCCCCTCCCGGCCGCCGGCATTGAAGGCAGCCTGGCGAAAGCCCAGATAGAGCCAGCCCAGATCCGGCCCCAGCAGCCGCAGATGGCGGAGAAAGTAGCGGGAGACCGCGGTGATGCGATCGGGCCTCACGATCCCGTCATAGGCCAGATCGACCTGCGCTTCCACCGGCAGATCCTGGCTCAACTCAGGCAACCCTGCCTCTGCCGCGCTGGTTTTCCCTTCGCCTCCACCTGCCTCTTTTCCTCCTGGGCCTCCCCCACCACGAACTGAACCTCCACGGACCGGTTCATCATGCCCATCAGCAAATGTCTCACCGTGCTGGTCAGGCGGTCCTCCAACCAGTCGCGTGCGGTGGCGTTTGGTGCCCCAATCTGGAACAGGCCGTCGTCATACGAGACCACGTGCGTATCCCGCACCCATTTGTCAAACCATGATCTGGACATCTCCATTGCCAGTTGTCCGAGAGCGGCTTGCCAGGCTTGTTCTGCGTCCATGCGATCTCCTTGTGCCCTTGAGGGCCTTGTTCGTTGCTTGCCTTGGCCGCACGGTTCCACATCTCCACAGGCGGGGGTCAGATTAAACAAAAACCCCGCTGGCGTTCGGACAGCGGGGAATTAAAGTATAATCAAACCGCTGGTGCCACGAACACCAGTACCTGCGCCGTGGGGCGCGACCACGCTCCACGGCGTTATCTTTTTTATATCCTTGAAAGGTACAGACAAAAATATTTTAGCCTGTTCTCCCCAAATTGTCCAGCGCTTTCATCGCCGCTGTTAGCGCAAAGTAGTACCTTATTTTTGCGCAAACACAGGCACATTTTACTCGATAACGCAAACAGGAGCCATTTCTACTCGGAAAATGGCTGTTAAATAACCAGGTAAAGTCAGAATCCGGTATCATCGGAGAAATTGCTTTTGACTTATTCGTCTAAGGAGAGCTCCGATGACCATTGAAATAGGCTTTACCGAAGAACTGACCAATTCACAATATGCGCCACTTGCGGCATTATGTGCACATTACCAACAGAATCACGTACTCGAACCGCTGGCTGGAGTGGAGATTCCAATGCGGAAGCGGGATTTCGACTCGGTGGACAAGCTGATCCAGGTTCTCTTGAGCATTTTGACGGGCTGTGAGACCCTTTCCGAAGTCAACAGCAGGCTAAAACCGGAACTTGGGCTGGCTACCGTTTGGGGCTGGGATCGGCTTGCAGACCAATCCAGCCTGTCCCGGACCCTGGATGCGCTAACTCTAAAGAACATTGAGCAACTACGTGCGAGCACAACCACGATTTGGCGTACTGGCAGCCAGATCCAGGAACACGACTGGCGCAACTACCTGTGGTTAGACTTCGATTTATCTGGCTTGCCCTGCAGTCCACACGCCCAGGAAAGCCAGAGAGGCTATTTCAGTGATAAAAAAATACCACTGGACGGCAGTTAGCCCGAGTGAGTGTCATCAATTACCATGAGACCGTCTGGTCAGAAGTGTTTCCTGGCAATCGACACACGGTGCAATGTCTGGAACCGGCTGTTCTGGCTGCGGAATCTGCTTTAGAGTTATCGCCAAAGCAGCGGAAACGCACCGTCTGGCGTTTGGATGGCGGTGCAGGAAGTGATGAACACTTGCGATGGCTCATCCAACGGGGTTACCATATTGTGGCCAAAGGAATGTCCCACAGTCGTGCCGATGCACTTTCCAGACAAGGTATCTCGCTGGGATGCATACGAAGGCGTCTGGTTGGGCGAAGTTGAGCCACCGGTTGATTACGGCAGACCGGTGCGAGTTTTCGTCAAACGCAGGCTCAAGGATGGCGCTTTTGTCCATAGCTACTATGTCTCGACCCTTTCCTTGCCTTCCAAAGGGTTGTTTATGGCCCAATATGATGGGCGCGGCGGGGCAGAAGTCGAACAATTCCGCAACGACAAATCCGGTTTGAGTCTGGAAGCACGTCGCAAGCGCAGTTTTCTGGGTCAAAAAGGGTACATCTTGTTGACCGATCTGGCCCACAATTTGCTGACTGACTTCTACTTTCGTGCACTGGCCGGAACGCAGTTTGACGGTTTTGGGCCCCAAGCGGATCGTACGTGATCTACTGGCTTTTCCAGGTATGCTCGTTTTTGACAACGGAAGCCTTGTTCGAATCGAGCTGCTAACTCAAAAGCAGTTTGCAGGAGACCTGGCTATTTGTTTGGAAAGGTACTTTTCAGGCGGTTGAAACCGAGTAGAAATGCCTGTGTTTGCGTTACTGAGTAGAAATGCCGCCTCTGTTTGCGCAAAAATAAGGTAGTAGAGTCCCCTTTCAGCAAAGTTAAAATGTCCCCTTTGAAAGGGACACAAAGTGGACGAACTACTGACCATGAGCAACCGAGAAATCAACGATTAGAAGTCATGCAACGCCTGAAAGAGAAAGCGACTAACGCAGAAAGAAGCCGCCGGGATGCTGGGGATCAGCACCCGACAAGTGAAGCGGTTGTGGCGGGCCTATCGGAAGAAAGGCGCCAAAGGGTTGGTGAGTCAAACGGCGAGGCAAGCCGAGTAACAACCGATTGGATGCAGGCGTAGCCCAACAAGCGATGGACTTGATCAAGGAGAAGTACGAGGATTTTGGGCCGACGCTGGCGCATGAGAAAGCTGACGGAAGTGCACCAGTCTACAGCTATCGCGAGGAAAGTGTGCGCCGGATCATGATTGAGGAAGGGGTATGGAAGCCGAAGCGAGCGCAGCAAGCGATCCACCCACCAGATGCGGGAGCGCCGGGCTTGTTTTGGGGAGCTGGTGCAGATCGACGGGTCGGATCATGACTGGTTCGAAGGGCGCGGACCCAAGTGTACCTTGTTGGTATACATCGATGATGCCACCGGACAGATTGGTGGAGTTGTGGTTTGTGCCGGATGAGACCTTCTTCGCCTACTTTGAAGCTTCTCGGCACTATTTTGAGCGCTACGGCAAGCCGGTGGCCTTCTACAGCGACAAGCATGGCATTTTCCGCGTCAACCAGGAGCAAACCGTCGGCCTGGGCAGCGGTTTGACCCAGTTTGGTCGGGCCATGCAGGAGCTGGACATCCAGATCATCTGCGCCAACACGCCTCAGGCCAAAGGACGCGTGGAAAGAGCCAACCAAACCTTACAAGATCGCCTGGTCAAGGAGCTGCGCTTGCGAGGCATTTCAGACCTGGATAACGCCAATGCTTTCCTGCCTGAGTTCCGAGAAGACTTCAACCAGCGTTTTGCCGTGCAACCCCGCAGCACCCATGACGCCCATCGCCCTTTACTCAAGACCGAAAACCTGGACATTATCTTCACCGATCAAAAGACCGGTACGCTCTCCAAGAACCTGACCGTTCAGCACAACAAGGTCATCTATCAGATCCAGACTTCCCGCCCAACCTATGCCCTCCGCAATGCCGCCGTGACGGTCTGCCTGGATGCCCAGGGAACCATCACCCTGCTGTATCGGGGCAAGCCGCTTCCCTATACGATCTACCACAAGCAAACTCATCAGGCCGGGGGTCAGTAGAGACCAAGAACCTGGACGTCTGCTCTTATCCAGCGCCAGCCTTCCAAATCGGCTGCCGACCATCCCTGGAGGCAGGGCTTTGCCACCCCTTCTCTCCAGACATAAAGACGTCCCCACACGAGGGGACATCTCTACTTTGGAAAATAGGTGAAATTTTAACTTTGGGTTGACAAATTAAAAGGCTTTAAAAGGCTTTTGTTTTTGTAAGGAGTAATACTATTATCGAGATGACAAAAACTCCCTGTGCCGGTGCCCTTGTGAAGAAAAAAACTTAACTACCCGACCGTTTTGAATTATAAATTACACAAATAATAATCCGTCAAGACGAAAGCTATCTTGGATTGGGCAGGATCGTAATAATCATCGTGGAGATCAGATTTTGGCAAAACTCGTCCACCGCTTCGCAAACCTGCGAAACGTCTGCTTGACTCAAGTTGTATAATGGAATCGAGCGGTGAGCCCGAAAAACCTTTCGAGGTCTCTCTTCGGAGAGATGAACAGGAGATCCGTTTGGGACGCCGCTCACTTTTTTTTTGGTAACACCAACGTCAAAGGTGGCAGAGGTAGTTTCTTCTTTCCCGAGGGCACGGCGGTAAGATCTTGACCAATGCCCAGCCGGTCCAGTTGCTCACGGGCAAAAGCCCTGCCGCTCACGCCTTTGGGAAGGTTCCGTTTTTTGATCGCGTAAGCCAAGGTGAGCATGGAGACGGCCACACGATCCACCTCCGCATGGCGATCCAGCGTTTCGTTTTTTAAGATGTGCCAGACTGCGACGAGCAGACGTCGCGCGATCGCGACGATTGCCTTGGACCGGCCCAGGCGATACTCCAGCCGCTCGAACTCCTTCTTCCAGAAGGGATGGTGGCGCACAGCCGCATTGGCCGCATCCACCATGGCGCCGCGGAAATCCCGCCGCCCGGCCTTGGTGATGTGCCCGGTGGCATGGGTCTGGCCGGAATCGTGCACCGAAGCTCCCAGGCCCGCATAACCGACTAGGTGTTTGGCATCTTCGAAGCGCCCGATCGGACCGACTGCCGCCAGGATGGTCAGGGCGGTCAGCATGGCGATGCCCGGAAGCTGGGCGAGCAGGGGAACACGCTCGTCTTTGGCAGCTTCCTGGCGCAGCACCTCTTCGATGGCCTCGATCTGCTTTCCGGCGAACTCCAGGGTATCGAGGTCGGACCGGAGGATACTCTTTTCGATGGGGGTGAGCGGCAGGGATTCCCACCAGGCTCTATTCTGCGGCTTGAAAGGCTGCGCCGGTCGTTCCTGGTGGATGCGGTGGAGCAGGGCTATTCAGGCGATTCTTGGCCTGGGTGGCGATCCGTACCATTTTGCCTCTCTGGGCGATCACCGCGCGGAGCTCCCGCACTTCCACGGGCGGGATCCAGACACCGGTGAGTAGCCCGGCGGCATGGAGTTGCGCCAATGTCAGGGCGGCTTTCTTGTCCGTCTTGACCTTCACCCCGGTGACCAGGCGGACATTGGGAGGATGGACGGCAATGACCGAGCCGACCAGGGGAAGCAGGGTGTCATAGAACAGGTACGTATTGGTGGTCATCTCCATCACGATGGCGTCGGTGGATTGGAGATGGCTTCTCCCCCACTCCTCCAGCTGATCATTCATGATTTTGTGAGGACCGAAGACCGGCTGTTTTTCAGCGTCCACCCCTACAGCCACAAAATAGGACTTGTGGATATCCAGCCCGATCCAACGACGAATATCGGCAGACTTTGGCATGAAGTCCTCCTTGTAAGAGAAACCCTTGAGTGCGTTCTCTTCCGGGGTGGCGCTTCACACACACAATCGAGTTCTCCCTTTAAGGGGACATCTCAAGTTAGCAGATCCGACCGGGGCAACCAAACATGAAACCGGGCTGATAAAGTCCCATAAGCTATTTCGGTTGCACCCCAACGCCGTACGCCCTCGAGCAGCGTTCCCGTTCGACTGACTGAATGGGAGTCTACTCCAAAACGCACCCAAAGGTTTTTTTATGCTAACATGAAAATCGATATTCCTGCAAGACAGAATGGTTGGCGGTGAATATTAAGGTGGACTAAAACTTCGTACAAGTCCCCTTGTCCGACAGGATTAGTATAAAACCATTCAAAAAACCAGGGAAAATAGGGATGTCGTAAAAAACAAGTCGGATAATAATTACAGCCTGCTCATTCTGTCGCAAAATCTTACAGGAATGATACTTTTTTGTGTCAGGGTAGCCAGGAAATCTTCGAACACTTGTTGGAGTTCAAGTCCCTACGGGGCACCTGCTCGTAGCACTACAATTCACTATCCCGCTCGTCCGCAAGAAATACACCCGGCGCTAATCGTCGGGTGTATCATTATCCAGGATGAAACAGGTTATTCCAAGTTTGTATGCGTAGACCGGTCCATGTCGACCACTGATTCCGATTTGATGCCGACCAGTGAATCCGGAGCATGTCGACCAGTGAATCCGGAGCATGCCGTCCACCGAATCCGAGCATGCCGTCCACTTTTGGCTCGGACCGGAATCGACATGGTGGTCGCGAATGGATCGAAGGGGGTGAAGTAACGCTGGATAATCCATTCAAGTGTGGCAAGCTATCCTCTGGAACATCCCAGGGAGGAAGCGATGTCACAGGAAAGGTTGTCCATGCGGAAGATCAGCGAAGTATTGCGGTTGAAATGGGCGTGCGGCTGTCGAACCGGGAGGTTGCCCGGAGCTGCCGCTATCGCACAGCACGGTCAGCGAATACCTGAAACGTGCTGAAGCGGCCGGGCTAAAATGGCCGCTCCCGGAAGAATTGGACGAGGACGGGCTGTACCGGCTGCTCTTTCCGGAGAATGCTTCCCGAGGCCATCCGAAAGCGCTGCCGGACTGGGAGCAGGTGCACAAAGAGCTGAAGAAGCGCAATGTCACCCTGCCGCTGCTGTGGGAGATTCGGAAGGAGAGTCGGATGGCTACGGTTACAGCCAATACTGCGACCTGTACCGGCGGTAGGAGAAGCTCGATCCACCGATGCACCAAAACCACAAAGCCGGGGAGAAGCTGTTTGTGGATTACGCCGGGGATACGATCCCGATCACCAATCCGGAAACGGGGGAAGTGAGCCAGGCTCAGATCTTTGTGGCTGTGCAAGGAGCCAGCAGTTACACCTACGCCGAAGCCCAGGCAGCCAGAGCATGCCGAACTGGATTGGCGGGCATGTGCGGGCGCTGCCTCTTTTTTGGGGGAGTGACCCAGATCCTTGTGCCGGACAATCTCAAACAGGGGGTGAAAAGTCCTGCTGGTACGACCCGGATCTCAACCAGACCTACCTGGAAATGGCCGAGCATTATGGGGTGGCGGTCATCCCGGCCCGGGTGCGAAAGCCGCGCGACAAAGCCAAAGTTGAGGTGGGGGTGCAGGTGGTCGAGCGCTGGATTGTTGCCCGGCTGCGCAACCGCACCTTTTTCAGCCTGGCAGAGTTGAACCAGGCCATCCGCCAGCTGCTGGAAGAACTCAACGACCGCAAAATGGAGCATCTGGAGAAATCGCGCCGGGAGCTGTTCGAGGAACTGGACCAACCCGCTCTGCGACCGCTGCCGGACAGGCCCTATGAATATGCCACCAGCAAAATCGCCCGGGTGAATATCGACTACCATGTCGATTTCGAGAAACACTTCTACTCCGTTCCCCATACCCTGATCCATGAGGAAGTGCGCATTCGCGCCAGCGAACGGATGGTGGAAATCTTCCACAAAAGCCAGCGCGAACCGGTGGCCATCCATCCCCGCAGCCACGTTCCCGGTCGTTATTCCACCCAAACCGCCCACATGCCGCCCAAACACCAGAAAGCCGGGGAATGGAATGCCGAGCGCCTGGTCCGTTGGGCCGGCGAAATTGGCCCGCACACCGCTCAGCTGATCCAGGCGATCCTGTCCTCCCGCCAGCATCCCGAGCAGGCCTTCCGCTCCTGCCTGGGGATCTTGCGCCTGTCCGGCCAATATGCCCAGTCCCCAGATGGAAACCGCCTGCCAGGAGGCTCACGAAGCCAAAACGCTCAACTACCGGGGCGTCAAGGCCGTCCTGGAAATGCTCCGCCGCTTTCCAACCCCGAAGCCGACCTCCCTGCCCTCCCACGAAAACATTCGCGGCAACTCTTACTACCAGTGAGGAGATTCGCCATGCTCATCCAACCCTTGCTCGACAAACTCATCCAGCTCCGCTTGCCTGCCTTCCGGGACGGCCTCCAGGAGCAGCTCAACAACCCAAAATATGCCGAACTGGCCTTTGAAGAACGCCTGGCGCTGCTGGTCGACCGGGAATGCACCGGCCGCCATGAACGCCGCACTCCAGCGGCGAATCAAGCTGGCCAATTTCCCCCAACCGGCCTCGATTGAAGACCTCGACCTTTCCCCAGGCCGGGGTCTCGACCGCCGTTTTGTCCTCGAACTGGCTCAATGCTACCTGGATTGCCAGCCATCTCAACACCCTGGTCCTTGGCCCAACCGGGGCGGGGAAAACTTTCCTCGCCTGCGGCCTCGGCCTGGCTGCGTGCCGCAGCAATTATTCCGTCCGCTATTTCCGCACCTCGCGCTTGCTCTACCAACTGGCTCAATCCCACCAGGATGGCTCTTATCCCGCCCTGCTTGCCAGCCTGGCCAAACTCGACTTGCTCATCCTGGATGACTGGATGCGCGATCCGATTACCGCCCCGAATGCCCAGGATTTGCTGGAAGTCTTGGATGACCGCTTTGGCCGGGTCTCGACCCTTGTCGCTTCTCAAGTCCCGGTGGCCGATTGGTTTGCCCGTTTCCCCGACCCCACCCTTGGCGATGCAATCCTCGATCGCATCGTTCACAACGCCTACCGGCTCAATTTGACCGGAGATTCTCAACGAAAAACCCGCGCTGCGGCCCTCATGTCGTCCACTTGATTTATAATGACCCAACCAGCGTCGCTTCGCTTCACTGGACGGCATGGACCGGATTCAGTGGACGACATGGACCGGAATCAGTGGACGATTTCACCGGAATACGCATTTGTAAAGTCGGATGGAATTATTGAAAACAGCGGGCCGAGTCGACTTGGTTCTCATTTACTTATCAAACAGATTCCTTAATTTTGGATTTCCCATTATCAAATGTAGATATAACCTCTTTGAGAAACTATTGATTTGAAAATTTCCTAAAGACAGAGACTACTTCGGACAATGGGTTGGTAAATACTAAAGGCTGTTGTTTATAGGGTAACCAATATAGAGTATCTATCAACTCAACAAAATGATCATCTTGGTTGTTGGCTTTTAGGTATTTCGAATCAATTTGGGCTTGTACGATACCAATGAACAGCCGAAGTTCGGTTGTATATTTTTTTAGATTTGGTACAGAGGATAAATCGCCTAAACTCAATGAATATAAAATAGAAGATGAGGGATAGCTTATGTTCCGTAATGAAGAAATAGTATTGCTTATTTCACTAGTATTCTTTTTACCAACCGCAGTCTCTATACAAATGAAACGGTTGAAAGTGAAACTTAGGAGGTAGTCGATAAAGTCAAAGGAAGACATATCAAAGTTGTCTAACAACGTCAGCGTTCTTAATGGGATAAACAGGTATTTTAGCTTGGTTGTTGGTAGGATGATTTTTGATTTTTGACGGAAGAGATCCACGATTTCTTCAGCGGAGAATTTATAAGAAAATTCAATATCAGATTTCGTCGAGGAGGATATTAAGTTGATAGTCTCAGCTAATTTTAAATAATGTATATCTGATATTTCAACATGATTAACTTTATTATCTGAGATAATTTGCGCACATAGGCAAATTTCATTAATATCTTTTCAGACAAATTCCAGTTTCCAACGTGAGCATCTATATATCTCCTTTTTTCCTGAACCCAAAAACGTTTATGCGCTTTGTTTCACCTTCTCGATAAAGATTCGTAAGAAAAGCATGAGAGAAAACATCCTTCTGGAGTAAGAGAATGATTATTTCTCTTAAAGGGGAAAAGATCACATTCGAGAATATTTACTATAAACTTTGTTTTATGGCATTGATCACTATGTCAATTGCATTATCGACAGACATATTTTTAATAGTGCACCCGGCGGAATTACAATATCCTCCTCCTCCGAGCGTATTAGCGATAGAGCCAATATCAAATTGAGATTTTGAGCGAAAACTCACTTAAATCTCATTTTCCTTAGGATTGATTTAAAAGATAGGGCAATATCAACATCTCGGATATCACGAATAAAACTTATAAGGCTATGGATGCCTCCCAGCAATTCTACGTATTCATTTGTTTCCTCGTCAACAACAAAGTATGTTATGTTTTATGCCGATATTTATGGTCTTAAGCGAGGTAAGAATATTTCCCCAAACCCTTGCAATTTCTAAGGACTGTACAGTCGGCATCAATTCTACGAGCATCGTCCGTTTAGCTCCATTTCCATTAAATCAGCCGTTACCCTGAGTGTAGTGGGAGTAACATTTGATGCCCTCCAAAAATCACAGTATCACCTAAGATTCCACCTAATAAGGCGTGTGCTATGTCTGCTGTAATTTTCAATGTAGTGGAATTCTTAAAAAGCATAAACAATAATTCACATGTTGCAGATACTACTGGATCAACGTAGTTATAGGTGCCAAAATTTTGGTTTTGAGCGTGATGATCAATATTTATTACAATTTTATTCTGATCTTTGAATTGATCAATCAACTTATCCTTCCTCTTTAAGAAGCTCTGCGGCTCCTGTGTCGAGAACGATGAGCAAATCGTAATCCGATATGTTAGGGGAAGGTATAGTTACTTTACCGAAGTTAAAAACCCTAGAGATTAATTTAATCTTTTTGGGGATTAACTCGTTGCCGAATGTATAAGCATATTTCGCATTTTTCTGTTCTAGCATTAAACCAAAAGATATAACCGAGAAAATTGCATCTTCATCTGGCTCATCATGACAAGTTAATAGTATTTTTCTT
>CAWHSJ010000023.1:0-24507 GCA_963831885.1 uncultured Chloroflexia bacterium
TGATTTTGGAGAGTGGGCAATAGGAAATAGGGGATTGGGTTTGTGTCTTCGATCGTAGGAAGTGGCTCTCACAGCACCCAGCCTTAAGGAATCGGGGTGGCAAGGTAAGGGACAGAGGGTGTAAGCGTCAGAGGATGGGCTCCTAATGAGGCCAGCAGCTGCTCGACTTTCCAACGCAGAGGATTATTTACCGTATCAAATGTAGCCTCTGCAAATTGGAAGCGCTCAATGGCGTCATTATTTCTGCCTTCGTCCAATGCCATCTGGGCCTGCACATAAGCGAAGACGCCCGTGTGATCCCATGTCCGCGGAATGCCTTCATTCAATTCATTTTGCACCTGGTCTTTTTTCCCTATATTGTAATAAACTTCTGCACGTAGGAAATAGTGCCAGCCGCCTAAAGTGCTATTGCTGATGAGTTGATCAAGGAGCGGCAAAGCTTCATCATATCGTCCAAGCATGATCAGATAGCGGGCTTTCAACTCATTTTTTAATCCCATATCCTGATTGTTGAACATTGAATCATTCACCGATTGAAGAGCATCATCAAGCCTGCCCAAGCATGCATATGCCTGAGAACGAATACGCAACAAGCCGCCGAGAACGCTATCCCCGGCCGGTACCTTCGGAATCAGTTTCTGGGTCTCATCCAGAGCTTTTTGGCACTCGTTGGTGAGGATTAAATTCGATATGATCGTGCGCTCAGGAAATTTGTAAATAGTTGTCCCCAATTTGTAAGCCATGTAAGCGTTGTCAAGGGCTATGCGGGACAAGTATTCCCGATCAACATTATATTCCGCCAGGCAGCAAGCGAGTTTGTTATAGACACTCTCCCGCAATGAATAATAATCGCCTATGTCAGAGCGTAACGAAATTGCTTTATCGATATCCTTCAAGGCCAGATCGATCTGAGATATATACATACTTTGACTGCCGATTGCACGAGCGGAAATATAAATAGTGGCTCTTTGATAATATGCATCGGCGTTTTCCGGGTCCTGCAAGATCACCTGTCCCCAATGGTCGATTGCATCCTGAGTGGTTGTCATGGAGGGGATGGGAGTATATGTATCATAAAGGGTCCAGGTGGGGCGAAGTGTGCGGGTGGGTGTTCTCGAAGGTTGCATTAGCAAAATCCCGGTTGGAGACATAACCCGCGGCAGGGGCAATGCTTAGAGGAATTGTATTCGTGGGAAATTTAGAAGGAGGCCGAGGCAATAAGCCAGTGGAAACCGTAAAAAGTATAACTGCAGCAACCAGGAGAATAAGGATAAAAACTAGAATACCCTCCAATAGCCTGGAGGAGCGCGAATGAGGTTTTTTTATTTTTGTGGCTTTTCCATTGTCCATTAATTCAGGCGAAGCCGATGGTGGCTCGATTTGGCTTTGACCATCCGGTCCATATGACTCAGGGGAAAGCATGCTGACCGTAGGGTTCCCGGAAGTAGGCGGTGTTGATCTTTTCTGAAGAACTGCCGGTGAAGAAGGAGGCAGAGAATTGACAACTGGAGTCAGTTCCTCCAAACGTTCACGTGCATGTACATTCGTAGGATCCAAGCGAAGAACCCGCTGCAAACAATCCTTCTGTTGGTTTGGATCGATGACGGCCTGGCTCATGAGCCACCAGGCTCTGGCAGAGTTCGGATCGAACTGGAGATACTCCAACAGCAATTGCCGGGCTTCCAACTGCCTACCGGCACGCAGGAGCGCCTCGATCCTTTGCAAATTATTCGCAGGAGGTTGAACCATGGGGCCTCAATAAATTTTGGAAAAACCCTAACGACGAAAAAAAAGGAGCGGACTGGAAGCCGCTCCTGTTTTGACTAAAACCCTTCCAATTTGCCCAGGTCTGCAATCCCATCCGCCAGCGCGGCCACTCTCTGCAACAGGGCCAGGCGGTTGGCTCTGACTGCCGGATCGTCAGCCATGACCAGCACCTTATCGAAAAAGGTGTTGATGGAGGGGATGAGTTTTTCGACTACGGTCAATAATTCATCGACAGACATCGGCTGATGGGCGGCCGAGGATTGAAGCGCCTCGAACAAGCCGCGCTCGGCCGGATCCGCGAAGAGGGAACTCATTGACTTTTATGGAGCTTACGTCGGCCGGCTGCGAGCGGATGATGCGGACGCAGCGGGCATAGGCGGGCAGGAGCGTGTTCCAATCCTGGCGGTCGACCCAGGCGGACAACTGCCGGACAGCCCCGGCGGCCCCGGCGGGATCCTTCGATTGGGCGGCCAGAACGGCATCCACCACATCGTACTTGAAGCCATCCTCCATGAGGACGACCCGCAGACGCCCGCTCAGGAAATCCATCACCCCCGCCATGACCGGGTCGGCCGCCGGGAGAGGCTGCAGGGCGGCGGCGGATTTCAGAGCGGCGGACAGGTCAAAAGTCAGGTTGTGTTCGATGAGAGGCTGGACCACGCCGATGGCGGCGCGGCGCAGGCCAAAGGGATCCCGGGTGCCGGTGGGGGCCAGGCCGGCGGCGAAGAGACCCACCAGCGAATCCAGCCGGTCAGCCAGGGCGACCGCCAGGCCGGGTTTGGTCTGCGGGACAGGGCGGTATTGCTCGCCTATGGCATCCGCCACGGCCGGAGGCTCGCCGGAGCGGAGGGCGTATTCACGCCCCATGACGCCTTGCAGGGAGGTCATTTCGACGACCATGCGGGTGGCCAGGTCGGCCTTGGCCAAAAACGCAGCCCGTTGCACGCTGGCGTGTTCCGGAGCGGCAATGTCCAGCATGGGTGCCAGGGCTTCGGCGAGTTTGAGCATGCGGTCGGATTTGTCGAGCATGGAGCCAAGTTTTTGCTGGAAAATCAGCGCACTCAGGCGGGGGCGAAATTCCTCCAGCTTGTGTTTGAGGTCCTCGCGGACGAAGAAGTTGGCATCGGCGAAACGAGCCCGCAAGACGTGTTCATTACCCTGCCGGACGAGATCGAGGTGCTCGGAGTCGCCATTCCTGACAACGATGAAGTAAGGAAGGAGGGAGCCGCGTGAGCCTGTAGCCTGGGCGGCGGCGAGGCTCCTGATGGGGAAATAGCGTTGATGTTTTTTCATCACCGAAACAAGCACGTCCTCGGGCAGGGCCAGATAGTCTGAGTCGAAGCTGCCGAGGAGGAGGGTGGGGCACTCGACCAGGTTGGCGACCTCCGCCAGCAGTTCGGGCGGCAGGATGGCCTCGCCCTTGACCGAAGCGGCCAGCTTCCTTACCCCGGCTTCGATGACGGCCCGGCGCTCTTCCACACCCAGGAGGATGGAGTTCTTTTTGATGGCCTCAAAATATTCTGCAGCGGACTTGATCTCGATCTCAGGCGAGCCGTAAGGACGCAGCCCTCTGGACTTATTGCCCGAGAGAATGCCGGCATATTCGAAAGGCACGACCGCCTGCCCGAGCAGGGCCACCAGCCAGCGCAGCGGGCGGGAGAAAGCCACGTTTGAGGCGTTCCAGCGCATCGATTTTTCAAATTTGATCCCGGCCACCAGCCCGGGTAGGGATTCGGCCAGCACCTCGGCGGCGGGGCGGCCGGCCTGTTTGACGGCGGCCACCACATACCGGCCCCCATCCAGCTCACGGACTTGCAGGTCCTTGGGGGTCAGGCCTTTGCTCTTGGCAAAGCCAACGGCCGCGGGGGTGGGGACGCCATCCGGGCCGAAGGCGCGCTCAGCCGGGGGGCCCTTGACCAGGTCCTCCCGGTCGGGCTGGGAGGCAGCGAGAGATTCCACGTACACGGCCAGCCGGCGGGGGGTACCGGAGACGGAGATGGGACCATGCTCCAGGTGCAATTCGTCCAGCCAGGCGGGCAGGCGGGCTTCCAGCTGCGCCAGCGCAGAATCCAGGTCAGAAACGGGCATTTCTTCCACGCCGAGTTCCATAAGGAAGTTTGCAGGTTCCACGTTGGCAGGTTGAACACGTTGAAGGGCAGGTGAATTTTTGCCCTCTTGACCGGCCGGGGTGGCAGCCTCGTTTTTCAAGAGAGGGTATTCCAATTCTTTGCGCTGTTCCAGGTAGGCCAGGGAGACACGCCGGGCCAGGTCGCGCATCTGGCTGAAGCAGGCCTGCCGCTCGGCCACCCCGATGGCGCCGCGGGCATCCATGCTGCCAAATGCGTGCGAGCACTTGAGCACATAATCATGGGCGGGGAGGACCAGCCCCTGGGCCAGGCAGGCTTCGGCCTCGGCCCGGTAAAGGTCGTACATCTGGCGCAGGCGACCTACATCGGCCACCTCATAATAATATTTGCTGTGCTCAAACTCTTCCTGGCGGCGGAGCTCTCCATATTTGATGGTCTCGTTCCAGGGTTCGTCCCAAATGGAAGCGGCGTTATTGAGGGCGATCAGGATGCGGTCCAGGCCGTAGGTTATCTCGACGGCGACCGGGTCCAGGCTCTGGCCGCCGACCTGCTGGAAATAGGTGAACTGGGTGATCTCCTGCCCGTCCAGCCAGATCTCCCAGCCCAGCCCCCAGGCCGAGATGGCCAACTGCTCCCAGTTGTCTTCCACCAGGCGGATATCGTGCTGGCGCGGGTCGATGCCGATGGCCTCGAGCGATTGCAGGTAGAGTTCCACCGGGTTACCCGGGTCGGGCTTGAGGACGACCTGGAACTGGTAGTGCATTTGCAGGCGGTTGGGGTTCTCGCCGTAGCGCCCATCATCTGGGCGGACGGAGGGTTCGACGTAGGCGACTTTCCACGGCTCGGGGCCGAGGACGCGCAGGAAGGTGGCCGGGTTCATGGTGCCAGCGCCGACCTGGGTGTAGTAGGGCTGCCAGATGAGGCAGCCTTTTTTGGCCCAGAAATCTTGCAGTTTAAGGATGATGGATTGGAAGGTGGAGGACATTTTGGATTTTAGATTTTTGATTGATGATTGATGATTGTGGAAACAGGAGATCAGGTATCGGGTGTCGGGTATCAGGTATCAGGTATCAGGTATCAGTATCAGGTATCAGGTATCAGGTATCAGGTATCAGGTATCAGGTGAAAAGGATAAAAGCAGAAGGAAATTATACCGTAGGTTGGCGGGCAGCTGATGGGGAATGAAGGTCAAAAGTCGAAGGTCAAAGGACAAGGTCAAAGGTGAAAGGTGAAAGGTCAAAGGTCAAAGGTCAAAAGTTGAAAGATGAACGGGATTGTTCCTGAAAAAAAAGTCAGCGGGCAAGAAAGCGCCTGGGAGAGGCTGATATTGGTATTCGTTTCGTAAAATCGAGGAACGAAAAACCTCTCTCAGGGCGCTTATATATAATAGATGGGCTGTAAGGACCTGTTTTAAAAACGATTCCCGAACGAACCGGGACAGGTGAAACGAATGCCGGTACATCGGGCAGGCGCAAAAGGGCTGTAGGAGGAGGGGGAATTGATCCTCAGTTTCAATCGAGGAACAATTGCTCCGCCGCAATTCCATATGGAAGGCGGGATCCAGAGGCGCAATTGGGTGGAGGGGTAAAAGAGGCGGGAGCGGCGGCATGAGGGCATCCGATTGGTACGAATAGTAATACTACTATTATAGCACAAATGTTCTTTATTTCAAGTGTGATCTGTCACCGAGTCTGTAACATACACGGTGGGCGAATTTTGGAAATTGGTAAGGCAAACAGGTGGTGGTTTCATAATGGTTTTTCAAAACCAGTTTGTCCCTGCCAGGAGCATGCCGGTTTGCATGCCCGTCCAGGTTTTGTAGCCTCGCACGGTGCGAGAGCGCATTTTCATCCGCCCAATGGCCTGTTCGGTGGCATTATTCGTCCAGGGAACGTCGTTTTCATGCTGGAATGTGCAATACTCCTGCCAACGCTCACTCAAGCGCAGGACCATATCCCGCAGTTGCTCAAGGGGCGAGAGAGGTTTGGCTGGACCCGATCGCCGAATGGTCATGCGCTTCCACAAGGCGTAGAGTTGCTTGTCTCCGTCTGGAGGCAAGATATCGATCAGTTCTTTGACCTCTTCCAGGACAAACCGCCATTCTTCCGGGATGGCCTCTCGGAACTCTCTCAAAGCTTTGCCTACCCAACGGCGGGCATGGAATTGGCACACCTGATGGCCGAGTTGCAACCGCTCTGCAGCCACCCGATAGGTGAAAAGATCGTCCGTCACGATCAGGCAGACCCCTAATCTTTGCTTCAAGTCAGCCAGGAAACGCTCCAGGGCAGGCAGTTCTTTCTCATCGATATTCGCCAGAGCGATCGGCTCTCCAGTTCCCAGATCGACCGCCACCAGCACCGATTGTTTCTCTCCCCAACCCAATACCGCCGCCCCATCCACTCCCACCGCTCGGACTTTCCGCCACTGATTCCTTTGCCTGATCTGGTCCGCCTGTGCCTGGGCATCCCGCCAGACGCTCATGGCACACAAACGAATCCCCAATCCACTCAGGATCAGGCTGACTTTGCGATGGCTCATTCCAAAGACCCAACACAGCACCGCCAGGGCCTGCAGCCGTTTCGTTTGAGCTGCCCGGCTAATCCCTTCTGGATAGTGTCGAAAGGTCCGCTTGCAGCGGCAGCAACGGTACCGATATACCTGTACTCTCCGGCAGCGGATATCCCGGATGGGCTTGCTCGTCTTTCCCCACCGCTGAAAGGTCTCCCCCTGACAGTATGGACATGCCTTCGGACGAAGTTCGGTTTTTCTCTTGACAGATGCGAGCTTCAGGACAAGAATTGCCATGGCGAACTCCTTGCAATGGTTGACTTAGACAATCACCATCTTACAAGAAGTTCGCCTTTCTTGTCAAAACCCACCACTTATGTGACAGACACCTGTCACCGATTTCAGGTTACTCCAGGATGTGTTTTCTTCTACTAAAAATGGGAGTGATGTTCGACCACGGAAGTGAATGATTGACGCGTCCAGATGGGCATGATAGAATGGCCTCCGCACCGGGTGTGTAGCTCAATGGTAGAGCAGCGGCCTTTTAAGCCGTTGGTTGAGAGTTCGAGCCTCTCCACACTCATGAAAATCCTTCCGATTGGGAGGATTTTTTAGTTGGCGCGGCAAGAGAAGACAAGGGCAGAATTGCTGCGGTTTGACGAACCACTAATACAGAGTCCTACTATCTGAATGGGGGTCAAAAGAGAATTATTGTTTGAACTTAACCTACAACTGTTTCCTTACTCGCATTTATCACAATAGCTTGACCATCATGAAGGGCTTTGTATGCTTCGCCTTTCGTTGTTAGATGATCAACATATCTTCCCACTGCTTCTGTCTCCGGATGTCCGGGCAATTCAAAATGAGGAGCAAAGGCATAAGACAAAATTCCTAAGCCTTCCCATACGATCTGCGGATCGTACCCTTCAGGGACAACCTTAGGATCGTCCACCATCTCGCTTCCCTTTAAAGATGGGGTTAATATTACCGGTCCCGCACTATAGCCGCCATAGACAATCCGGTCCTCCATCAACATCTTTTTTATGATTTCATCAGCCCCACTTTGCTTAAAGGCTCGCCGTAAGATAAATGAATTTCCACCCCTTACCCAAAGCAGATCAAAGGTAGATAAAACCTGTTCTAAATGCTCCGGTCTTCCAAAATATAATCGTAGATCAAGTTCTTCTGGCTCCAAACCTATACTTTTCAAGTCTTCAACTTCACGATTAACCGACAGCTCACGCTCTTCTTTTATTTTATAGTCAGTTGCATTTGCAATGATAGCCGCGTGTTTCTTACCAGAAAGCAAATCTACCATTTCCTCTGGCTTATTTCCCAACCTAAAGGAAGATAGATACAGCCGCATTATAAGATTATACCTTTTAGTTTTTAGTGGTACAATCTTAGAACATTAGAGCGTCAAATGGGTATAAAATCCGTTGCCCTAAAAGTGTTGACTGAACTTTAAAAGTTAAAAAGACGTCCAACGGACTTGTTTTATTTCTGTCCAACGGATTGGGAGAAAATGCTAGTCCTTTGGACGTCACGAGCGCTTTTTAAGCAATGTCCTTTTAAGCCGTTGGTTGAGAGTTCGCCCGTTCCGGGTGCAGGCGAGCCTCTCCACACTCACTTATAGACTCCCTACCAGGGGAGTTTTTGGTTGAGAGCCCCCGGAAGGGGATAGTATTCGAGCCTTCGCGGAGCACCCTGCGGGCTCCACACTCATGAAAAGGAATCCTCTCGGATGGGAGGATTTTTTTAACTCAATGTTTCCAAGGCAGGGAGGAGATTGCTTCACCGCCCAAGTACGGCGGTTCGCAACGACACGCCAAGGGGGATTATTGGTTGAGAGTCCCCAACATCGACGGCAGGCGCCGCCGACATGGCTGATCCCTGCACGAAAAACACCTGCCTCCCAACAAAGAACGTTGGGACAGGCTTCGGGCGGTGCAAGCTGTGCCTTGTAAAAAACATCCCCCGACTAAATACGCCGGGACAAGCAAGACAGGCGGGACAAGTGGGTGGCTTACCTGCACATAGTTCGTGCGGTACATGTGTTGCCGCCTCAGCACAAGGGGAGGATCTTCGAGCCTCTCCACACTCACTTCCGGAATCCTCTCAAATGAGAGGATTTTTTGAATGAAAGAGCCAGGTTGTCAATCTAAACGCAGTTTTCGTTCACTTTAGGGGAATTCATTTTGCGGGAAAGTCATTGGCAGATACAATCGGAACGGGGTTGGCGTTTGAGTTGGCGTGCCGGTTGCCATGGGCGTTGGAGTAGGCGTTTGAGTTGGCGTGCCGGTTGCCGTGGGTGTTGGAGTAGGCGTTTGAGTTGGCGTGTCGGTGAGAGTGGACAGCGGGGTTGGGGTCACTTGTGTTGCGGTATGGCAGTCGGTTGTGCCGAAATCGGTGAAGGTATAGCCCGCTGCCGGCAGAAACTCCCAGC
Source organism: uncultured Chloroflexia bacterium (assembly GCA_963831885.1). GTDB lineage: Bacteria > Chloroflexota > Anaerolineae > Anaerolineales > Villigracilaceae > UBA877. Next base: position 8,809 of record CAWHSJ010000023.1, read on the forward strand.
TATAGGAACTGCTGTTGAGGGTTAGTTGAAGGACCCCATAGAGGCCAGACTGATTGCGGATGGCCTCGTTCGGATCCAGCGGATGCTCGGAATAGGTATAGGTAGGTCCAGGCGCTCCGCCGGTTCCGACAAGAAACTCCCGGAGGCCGTCTGAAGCGGCTTGCTCGAATGGATCAATCAGGTTGAAGCGTTCATAATTGTGGTTGTGCCCATTGACCACGATATCCGCTTTATATTGGTAGAGCAGATCCCACCAGGGGGCCGAGACGGCGGTGCCCCCCCATTGGCCGCTGCTCCAGCGGGGATGATGCCAGGCGGCGAGGATGCACTTGCCGGTATTGGCTGCCAGGTCGTTATTCAACCAAATGTACTGGGCTGAACCAGACCCACAACCTCCGGCGATGGAACAATTCGAGTTGAGCACGATCACGTGCCAGCTGCTGCCAATGTTGTAACTGTAATATCCACCCGGTATCGGCCCCGCGGCGGAGCCGAAATAAGAGAAATAAGGTGTTACGCCGCCGGGAGGCAGGGGATCGTGATTGCCCATGGCTGCATGGGTGACACTCAGGAAGCTACCCCAATTCGGCGCATACACATCCATGTACTGGGCATCATACGAGGCCGGCGGAGGCTCGTTATTGACATTATCGCCGGCCGTTTGAACCAACGCCCCGGGATTTGCCGCCAGCACACTGCGGATCAAGTCGCCGGTCTTTCTGCAATTGGGGGTATAGTCCGTTCCGCCATCATCATACCGGCAGATATCGCTGCCCAGGAGCAGGATATTGCCCGTCGTGGTAGCCGTGGGCGTTGGAGCAGGCGTTTGAGTTGGCGTGTCGGTGGGAGTCGACAGTGGGGTTTGGGCAGCCGCAGGGACAAGGGATTGACCACCGATATAGAAGGCTGCCAGGAGAAGTATCAGGATAATTGATGGTTTTGAAACATGCACAGACATCCAGTATTTCCTTCGGGCTGGTTATCAAAAAATGGGGATTGTAAAACCAGAATAGGGCTACTCCTGAAGGGGCGTAAAGAATATACTACCCTCAAAAGTGAATTGGAAGACAATTATGAGAGTGTTTTTTCAGTAATGTCCTTTTAAGCCGTTAGTTGAGAGTTCGCCCATGCCGGGTCCCTGACAAAGGTCGTCACCCCTAGAAGCACACCTGGGGCAGGGGCGAGCCTTGGCGAAGCAGCCTGTAGGGCTCCACACTCATGAAAAGGAATCCTCTCGGATGGGAGGATTTTTTTGGTTAATGCCTCCTGACAGCCACGCGGTCATGGAAGATAATGGCGGAAATGTCGTGGTTCGATGAACGGTATCCGAAACACTGTCTATTGATCGGAACCAGTAGGGCAAGCGTCTCCAATTTTTTCAAATGCACTCTAACGATTACCTAACCATTCCTTGATATTATGTCCTTGGAATTATGGCGCAATGGGCTGCTAATGAAACGAGATGCTATCCCCAAATATGACTGATCCCGTTCAATGTTCTTGACCGAACCTATATCAAGTGGCCAAATAAATATAGAAAGGGACTCGCCATGAAATTAAATAAACTCGCAACAGCTTGCCTGCTTGCACTGCTCCTGGCATTTTTTATCTTCAGCCTAGTTTCCGCTCACCAAACCGTCACCGTCGGACCATACATTGTGGAGATCGGCTGGCTGAGCGAGCCGCCCATCGTCGGGCAGATGAATGCCATCGTGATGAATCTTTCAACCAGCGATGGAAACGACACTCCGGTGACGGAGTCAATCTCCGGCCTGAGCATGAGCGTTTCCTACGGTGGGCAGAGCAGGATTCTGACTTTGCAACCGCTGGGGGAGGATACGCCGGGGCAATATGTCGCCCCGATGCTGCCAACCATCCCAGGTCTTTACACTGTGGATGTGACCGGTAAACTGGGGGTGACCGATGTAAAAGTCGAGGTCCAGCCGGAGGAGGTGGATGCGGCTGCCTCGGTTCAATTCCCGATAGTGGCCACAACATCGAGCGCGGGCGGCCTCGGCCTGGCTGGCTGGGTGGCTTTAACGGCGCTTGCCGCTGCCCTGGCAGCCCTGGCGCTGGCGGTACTGGGGCTGCGAAAATCACGCTAACCCGTCCCGATTGCCTAGCATGAACTACAAGCGGCTATTCCTGCTTCTAACAATCCCGGTTCTCTGCATGGTCATTGCCGTACCGATATCTGCCCATGCGATGTTATTGCGTTCCAACCCATCTCCAAATGCCGTCCTGGCGACTTCACCGGCGCAGGTAGAACTGTTCTTTAGTGAACCGGTGGCGCAAGGATTGAGCAGCCTGGTTGTATTCGATCAACACGGAATTCAAGCTGATCAGAAGGACATGCGGGTCGACCCGTCTGACTCCACCCGCATGACCGTTTCACTGCCGGCGCTCGAGACAGGAGTCTATACGGTCAGCTGGAAAGCCGTCTCGGCCACGGACGGGCACCAGACGGAGGGGGCCTTTACTTTCAGCATAGGGGCGGGTGTTGCATCCACGACCCAGCCTGTCCAGCAAACCTCCAGCGCCAGCCTGCCGGGCAGCGCCTTCTTTTCCAAGTGGCTCTTGTTGGCATCGCTTGCCCTGATGGCCGGGCAGATGCCTTTCTTTCGGCTGGTCTGGCGACCGGCGCTTAAATCCGATAGTGGTGACTTGCCTGCAACAATATTGCAACCGGCGGTGTGGAACCGGCTGAGGTGGATCGGGCTGGGCGGGGCCTTGTTGGCGATCCTGCTCGGTCTGCTGGCCCAGGCCGGTGAATCGAGTGGAGCCGAACTGGCGCTGCCATGGGCGCCGGCGATGGTGGTGCTGCTCTCCACCACCCGCCTGGGTCTGATCTGGCTGACACGGCTGGCATTGGCGTTGCTGGCGACCTGGTTGGCGATGGGGCGCCCGGCGGCCTGGAAGGTCTGGCTGGGTTTTGCCTCCAGTCTCGGGCTTCTATTGAGCATCAGCCTGACCAGCCATGCTGCCACCGAAGCGCGACCGCTGTTACCCATATTGGATGACTGGCTCCACCTGATCGGCATGACTGTCTGGCTGGGAGGTTTGCCTTATCTGTTGACCGGCTTGCGCGCCCTGGCCCAGCTAGAACCCCGCCTGCGCACCCGCCTGACCTCTCTCTCCATGGGGCGTTTTTCGGGCATGGCGTTGGTCACAGTGGGAATCATCGGCCTGACCGGGTTGTATTCCGCCAGCCTGCGGGTCGGCACGCTGCAAGCCCTTTTGACTTCAATCTACGGCCATGCCCTGTTATTCAAACAGATCTTTGTGGCAGCGCTGCTGGCCCTGGCCGGAATCAACCTGGTTTTCATTTCCCCACGACTGAAGCGCAGCCGTCTAAATGGGGAGGCAAATGCACCTGTGGTGGCCCGCTTCGGCCGGACAGTCCTGGCCGAAGCAATTCTTGGCGCGCTGCTGCTCATGGCTGTCAGCCTGCTGACGTATCTCCCGCCGGCGCGCCTCAACCCACCCAGCCAGGGGATGCACGCCACTGCCAAGGTCGACGACTTGAAAATGGTCCTGACCATCGCCCCGGGAGAAGTGGGCGAGAACGTCTTCCAACTGGAGCTGATCTCCAACGGCATCCCAGTGACGACCGTCAAACAGGTGTTGCTGCGCTTTACGCCGCAATCGGTCAACCTCCCCCCATCTGAGGGAGAGCTGCTTTCCCAGGGAAATGGAATTTACAGCGCCAAGGGCACGTATTTCGGCCAGCCGGGGAAATGGCAGGTTCAAGCCATTGTACGGCGGGAAAATAAGTTCGATGCCTATGCCAACTTCAACTTTGCATTGCATAATCCCGGCGAAACCAATCCGGCGGCATTCACACCTCGAATAGCCGGGGTCTTGTTCCTTGTGATGGCGATGATCGTGGTGTTGCTGGCGCTGGCGTTACCTGCCAGGGGGGGACGCGCCTGGCGGCCGGAGCCCTGCCATACCTGTTGATGCTCGGCCTGGGTCTGTATTTCCTGACCCTGCCTGTAAAGGTGACCTCTTCACAGGCCAATCCGATCCCACCGGACAGTCAATCGATTGCGGCCGGAAAAGCGGTTTATACGCAGAATTGCGCCCGCTGCCACGGGGTCTCGGGCAGGGGCGACGGTCCGAACGGGCTGAACCTTAACCCGCGGCCGGCCGACCTGACCAAGCATGGCGTCCCGGGAGTACATACGGATGCCCAACTGTTCGACTGGATCACGAGCGGTTTGCCGGGGACGCGCATGCCGGCATGGAAAAATAAGCTATCCGACACCGACCGCTGGAACCTGGTCAATTACATGCGCTACCTGGCCCAGACTGCACAATAACATTCATTAATTTATTCGCCATGACAGTACCCTGGTCGGAAAATGAAAAACAATATGCCGCACAAATCATTGCTTGTTCTTCTCCTGACGCTTCTTTTTTTTAGCGCCTGTACTATCTCGACCAACCAGCAGCCCATCGGCGGTGTAAGCCCGCAAGCGTTGAACACTCTTGCGCCATCAGGTGACGCAGGTAGCAATGCCTCGGGCAGGCCAACCCCTCATAGCATCCCGGTCACCTGGTCCGGCCTCAACCTGACAGGGAAGTTGATCTTTCCGATCAGCACTTCGGATAGGAATAATAATTATATGAATGTGCAGGAACTCGATCTGGTCAGCGGGGGCATCACGACTATTTTTCAATCGGTGCCGGATGGGTGGATCGATAGCGTTGTTATTTCGCCGGACCACAAACAGATCGTCATGACCTACTCCACCCCGGCTTTACAGCAAGGGGCGCACTTTACGCCGTTGGGTTTATTCACGTTCCCCATCGATGGATCACAGCCTCCGCAAGAGTTGGTTCCGCTACCGTTGAAGGACGATCAATTCCTGCAACCGGTCTGGTCGCCGGATGGGAAGTACGTGTATTATGTGCTGGCCAATTATGGCCTGCCCCCCGAAGAACCGAACCAACATTTCCCCATCGACCAGATCTTCCGGGTGGCGTTTCCGAAAGGCCAGCCAGAGAAGCTACTGGAGAAGGCTTACTGGCCCAGGCTGTCAGCAGACGGTAGTCGTCTGATCTATGTATCCGAGAACCCGGATGATGGGACGAACAAACTTTACATGGTCAATAGCGACGGCAGTAATCCTCAGCAAATCATGCTAACCGGAACCAATGCACCTACCATCATCGACGCGCCGATCTTTTTACCGGATGGGAAGACCATCCTGTTCAGCGCGCCTACCCCGGTCCAATCATCGGCCACTCAATGGCTGGAACGGCTCTTCGGCGTGATGGAGGTTTCGGCCCACACCATCCCCTCGGATTGGTGGTCGGTGCCGGTAGGCGGCGGGGCAGTCACACAATTAACCCATATCCAGGCGGCCAGCCTTTATGCATCCATCTCACCGGACAACCGATATGTCGCCAGTTTCAGTGGAGACGGGGTTTTTGTGATGAGTCCGGATGGGAGCAATCTGACGATGATGATCGGTAATCTCGGAGGCAGCGCGGGAACGGTGAATTGGATTCCCTAATTCCGGACCATGCGATCGATCGTTTTGGGATAAACCGGTTCTGCTGCTCTAAAGTGTTGACTGGACTTTGCTGGCTGGAAAAGGCGTATAACGGATTGGCTTAAAACATCAGTCCGTTGCACGTCCAGAGTGTTTTTTTAGTGATGTCCTTTTAAGTCGTTGGTTGAGAGTTCGCCCGTGCCGTGTGCCCTGACAAGGGACATCGCCCCATGAACTACACAGTGGGGCAAGTGCGAGCCTTCACGCAGTATCCTGTAGCGCTCCACGCTCATTGTCATTTTACCCATCAGTTGGCTGTGTGGTCAGCTGATGGGTGTTTTTTGACAGCAGCCAACTGATGTAACTCACATTCAAAATTCCTTAGAGAATGAGACGCATGCCAGCCTCATATTCGGGTAAGCGAACTCACCACGGACTGCCGGAGAAATAATGACTACTTTCCACTGGAGGGTCTACTTGGCACCGAAAACCGATGCGCGGAAAACTTTAAGTTGACTTTTCTTTATAATATCATATAATGAGTTAGCGCTAACTATAGCGCTAACTATAGCGCTAACGGTAGCGCTAACTTAGGGAGAGACACCTATGTCAAGTCGCGTGACCATTGCGGATGTGGCTCGGGAAGCGGGGGTTTCGCTAATGACCGTTTCCCGAGTGGTTAATGATAAAGATGGGGTCAGTCAAGAAACGCGCCAGGCAATCGAAGAAGTCATTCATAAATTAGGGTACCGCCCTAACATCCTCGCCCGTGGCCTCGCCACCCAGCGCACGGGCACCATTGGACTGGTCGTGCCGGATATCTCCAACCCCTTTTTCTCAGGGGTTGCCCGCGGCGTGGAGACAACCGCCTACTCGAAGGGTTACAGTATCCTGGTCTGCAATACCGAGGAAGATCCGCAGCGCGAGATGGATGTACTGGAACTGCTTTTGGAAAAGTGGGTGGATGGTCTTGTGCTTTGCAGCACGCGCCTTGAGCAACGAAAACTCCACTCCATCCTAGTGCAATATCCTGCGGCAGTACTGATCAACAACCAACTCGAGGGCCAGGATGCACTTGTCAATATCGGATCCGCCATGATAGACGACAAAGCCGGCGGGCAAATGGTGACCAACCATTTGATCAAGAGGGGTCACACAGTGATTGGATTTCTATCCGGACCGACCATAGCCCAAAGCAGTCGTTGGCGGGATTTTGGTTACCGGCAAGCTTTAACCGAGGCTGGATTGCCCTTTAGATCAGAGCTGGTTTTAGCCTGCCTGCCCACGGTCGAAGGTGGGCAGGAGGCGGCTGCCCGACTTTTGACCGCTCATCCGGAGATCACTGCCTTGTTCTGCTATAACGATCTGACTGCCATTGGAGCAATGCAGGCTTGTGCCAGGTTGGGACGCAAGATTCCCGCTGACCTGGCGATTGTCGGTTATGACGATATCATGCTTGCGGCCCTGGTCACTCCGCCTCTGACGACATGCCGGGTGGCCCGTGAAGAGCTGGGCGGGTTGGCAACGAGTTTATTATTAGAGCGTCTGGCTGGTTGTACTGAGAATTGCGAGAAACGCATTTTACAACCAGAGTTGATCATCCGTGCCAGCGCTCCGTAAGGAAAAAATAAAAATGGAGAGGAGGTGATGTTCTAAAGTCTTGCGTACACCGTCCATCCCTTTTTGGGACCGGACCCACAGAAATTCCGGCACGCACAATTTGGCCCAACAATAAATCCCTGTTTGAATTTGGTGCGTTGAGTGATGGGTTGGTCCAGAAAGGGAATTCGTTTCCGAATATAGACTCTCTCTACTCTAGAAGGAGAAGAATTATGAAGGCAACAAGATCAAGAACGACCCTCACGATTGCAGTAGCCTGGATCTTGATCCTATCAACGATCCTTTCTGCATGTAATACGGCGGCGACGCCCACTCCGGCCCCAACAACCCCTCCGACTTCCGCTCCGGTTGGTCCCACCGCTACAACAGCCCCGGCAACGGTTGCCCCGGCTGCCCCGAAATTTAGTGAAGCCCCCATGTTGGCCGATATGGTCAAAGCGGGAAAACTTCCGCCCGTAGAGGAACGCCTGCCGAAAAATCCGCTGATCGTCCCGGTCACGGACAGCATCGGCCAGTACGGCGGCGTCTGGCGCCGTGGATTCCTTGGTCCCTCCGACTATAACGGTTACGTCCGCATTGTGGACGATGCCCTGGTCCGGTTTTCGCCGGATGGCACCAAGGTGGAACCCAAGGTCTGCGAATCTGTCACCTCTTCGGCGGACTTTAAAACCTGGACGGTAAAATTGCGTGAAGGGGCCAAGTGGTCAGATGGAACACCCTTTACCGCAGATGACATTATGTTCTGGTATAACGATGTGCTCCTGAACAAAGACCTTTCACCTTCCATTCCTGCCTGGATGAAGAATGGAGACGGCTCGACTGTCCAGGTGGTTAAAGTGGATGCCTACACCGTCAATTGGGTGTACGCCGCTGCGAATACCACCTTCCCATTGGAACTGGCCAACAAGGATAACGGGGATAAAGCCTACCCCGTCTTCCTGCCGGCTGAGTATATGAAGCAGTTCCACGCCACCTATGCGGATAAAGCCGCCCTGGACAAAATGGTGACCGATGCCAAGTTCAAGACCTGGGCAGAGTTGTTCGCTTCCAAAAAGAACCAGGCCGAAAATCCTGAACGCCCCGGGATGGCAGCCTGGATCCCCACCTCACGCGTCAGCGATCCGGTCTTGATCTTGAAGCGCAACCCCTATTATGTCGGTGTGGATGAAAAGGGCAACCAACTGCCCTATATCGATGAAATCGACATGCTTTTCTTTGCAGACGCGCAGTCGCTGAACCTGGCTGCCATTGCCGGCACGTTCGATGAGCAGGAACGACAGATCAACTTGATGAACTATCCGATCTTCAAAACCAATGAAGCAAAAGGTAATTACAAGGTAATCACCTGGCCTGCCTACGGCGGCGCAGATGCGGATATTTCATTCAACCAGACCTATACGAAGGATGCCGACCTTGGCAAGTTGATGCAGACCAAAGACTTCCGCATCGCCATGTCCTATGCCATCAACCGCAGCAAGATCCAGGAGACGGCATTCCTCGGATTGGGCGAACCACGCCAGCCCGTGCCCTCACCCATCAGCCTGTATTATCCGGGCGACGAGTGGGCCAAGATATGCACAGAATACGACATGGCCAAGGCCAACCAACTGTTGGACGGCATCGGCCTGGACAAGAACACCGGATGGGATACGCCTGTATCCCAACAGCAACAAGGCCGTCCAGATCGAGATCTCGGTCGTCCCGGCCTTCAGGACCTGGTCGACCTGGGCCGGATCCACGTTGACAGGCCACAGATCGTCCTTCGGCAGCCACCTGAGGTCGATGTTCTCGCCGATGAGCCGACCGAGCATCTTGAGCGCATCGGTCACGGCCTCGTTCAGGTCCAGGACTCTCGGCGCGACCGTCTGCTTGCGCGCGAAGGCGAGCAACTGGCGCGTCAGGTCGGCCGAGCGGACGGCCGCGTGGTGGATCTCCGTCAGCTCAGCATGGAGCGGCGCGGCCGGGCGGCACCTGCCTGAGCGCCATCTCCACGTGCCCCAGGATCACCCCGAGCATGTTGTTGAAGTCGTGAGCCACGCCGCCGGCCAGTCGGCCCACCGAATCCATCTTCTGGATCTGTCGGAGGTCCGATTCGAGCTTCGCCTTCTGCGCGTCCGCCAGCGTTGCGACTCGGTGATGTCCTGCACCGTGCCGCGATGTGGGCTGATCCTGCCACCGCCGTCGCGGACCGCGCATCGCCGCGGCCCATGGCATGGCGGACCGTGCCGTCCGGCAGGACGATGCGAAACTCCAATTCGGCGGGCTTGTCGCCTGCCGCGCAGGCCGAGATCCATGCCTGCATGCCGGCGCGGTCGTCGGGATGGAGGAGGGTGAGTCAGCGACTCGCTGGTCGGGACGAACGTGTCGGGTGACACGCCGTAGATCTGATACGACTCCTCCGACCATGCGACCGGACCACCCAGTTCCCAGAGCCAGCTCCCGACATGGCCCAGACGTTGCGACTCCGACAGGAGGCGTGCCTTCTCGCGCAACGCGACATCCGCCCGCTCCTTGTCCTCGAGTATGCCGAGCATCGCCCGGCGGGAACGCTCGGCCCGATGGAGGCCGCCCCAGACCTGCTCGACGCGCTGGCGCTCGGCGAGCTCCGATTGCAGCCGGGTGTTGGCCTGGTGGAGCTCGGCCGCCTGTCTTTCGATCGAGACCCTCACCCGTCTCAGCGACAGGTGAGTCGTGACGCGCGCGTTTCGGTAATGCGAATGCGGCGGCCTTCGATCAGTACGCTGCCGTTCTCCTGAAACGGCTGCAACAATTCGATCTCGTCGGCAAAGTCGGTGTCGACGTCGAGACCGGTCTCGTCGGCGACCGCATCCAGATCCACGGCCATGTCGCACATCAGCCGCTCGATGATGCGGCCGCGTAAGCGATCGTCGTTCGATAATTCGATGCCCTTCACGGTCGGCCAGCTTGCCATCGGCGATCGCTCGCGAATAAGTCCCGACCGGCGGCGCGTTCTGCGCGAAGCCTTGCGGTAGGCGGCTGATCGCCGAGGCACCGAGGCCCACCAGCGCATCGGCGTCGTCGTCGGTGTAACCCTGGAAGTTTCGTTGCAGCCGTCCGCTTTTGGCGACCAATTGGTCGTCCGGTTTGGCGTAGTGATCGAGGCCGACCGGGCGATAGCCGAATTGCACCAAGGTTTCGTGTGCGGCCTCCGCTTGCGCCAGCCGCTCCGGCGATGACGGCAGATCGGCGTCGGCGATCAGCCGCTGCTGCGGCCGGAACCAGGGCACATGGGCGTAGCCAAAAACCGCGACGCGCTGTGGTTGCAGCGAATGCGCTTTAGGCTGGCGGTGCGACGCACGTCGGCGACGGTAGCTTGGGGAGGCCGTACATCAAATCGATATTGATCCGGTCGATGCCGAAATCGTTGAGCGTACGGTCGACCGCTTTCTTGACCGGTGTCGAAGGGCTGGATGCGGCCGGCCGGCCGCCTGCTCGGCGCATCCTCGCTGAAGTCCTGCACACCGAGGCTCGCGCGATTGACGCCGATGTCGCGCAACGCCTTCGCCAGCTCCGGCGTGAGATAGCGTGGGTCCAACTCGATCGCGTGCTCGCGGATCGCCGAGAGGTCGAAATGGCGGGCGAGTTTATCGGCGATGAATTGGAGCTGACGGGCGTCGAGGATCGAAGGTGTCGCGCCACCCCAATGGATATGCGTGACCTTGCGCTGGCCGGTGTGGCTGGCGACCAGCGCGATTTCCTCGGCCAGGCGCTGTGCATAGGCGATGATCGGCTCGTCCCGCAGCGTCGCTTTGGTGTGACAGCCGCAGTAGTGGCAAAGCTCCCGGCAAAACGGCACGTGCAAGTATAATGACAGCGCGGCTACGCCGGGTAGGCCGGCAAGCCACGAACCGAAGACATCCGCATCGACCGCCGCGCTGAAATTCGGGGCAGTCGGATACGACGTGTACCGGGGGTTCGCTCTCTCGAGCATGTTTGCCAGTCGGCTACTCACACCACCTGATCGCCAAGCCGAAATAAATATACCGCCTTGCCGCGGATCGATTGACTTATGTCAACCGAATGGCTCGAGACCGGGCGCAATTCAATGAGTTGCGACGCGAACGTCTCAACGCGGCCAGACCGCGGGGTGGGAACTGTGCGACGGCTGGGGCTGCATTCGCTCGTCGTTGCCGGCCGGCGCAGGTCGTGCGGGCGGGCCGCTTTGCGAGGACGCGCTTTGTTGCCGATCGCGATCGTCGTGCGCCAGACCTGGTGATCGGCGCGCGCTTGTAAGACCGCCTGTAATTGTGGCGCAAAATTTTGAGAACTGGTTAAGCGCGCGCATGGCTATCCGGAATTTTTCGGCCGCACGGCCGTTCCCGCAACTCAGCTGGTTTTGGCGGCCTCGCTTTGCAGAATGTCGAGCGTGTCCGCATTTGGGCAGTAATGCCGCCATATCGGATCGTCCGGAATGAGCAAGAGATCGCGTTGGCAACGTTTCTTGGCAACGCAACTCGAGCACAACCGCTGCAAATCGCGCATCGTGCTCGGTTCGCTCTTGGCCAGCGCGTCGGCATCGAGGCGCAGAACGGCCATGCGATCCAGCAATTGCTGGGCCGCATCGGGCCCGAGTTCCGCCATCTGGCGCAAATCGTGCGGTGAGAGGCCGACGTCGTGCGCGATACGCGCGATTTCGTGGCTGTCGCAGGCGTCGAGTCGCTGACGGCATTGGCTGATCAACTGGCGATGACGCACCCAGTCGCGGAATGCTGCAAAAAACGACTTGGACGCCGGGTAGGTCTTGATCGGGTTCGATGCCAGCATGGCCGCCTCCTGCACACCTAAATGATTAAAGTCCCTATTTTTCGGGGCCTTGATCCACGTCAATCGGCAAGTGAATCATTCGCCTGCGCAACCGGCCTCTCGCATATGCGAAAGATCAAAATGCCAGGGGCGTTTTTGCGCTTCGATCGGCCTGCAGCGGCAGCCGATCTCCCGCCGGCTGCCCGCACGGTGGCGCATGTCGGCCGATCTCGTCTCTTGGTTTCCCTTGGCGATAAAATTGATCCTGGCGGCGGCCATCGTAGTCGCTGCCTCGGTGATCGCCGAGCGCGTCGGGGCGCTGACCGGCGCGCTGATCGCTACTTTGCCGGTCACGATCTGGCCGGCCTATGTGTTTCTCTCGCTCGACCATGACGCGGCTTACATTGCGCAGGCCGCGCTGAGCGGTCTCGTCATCAACGCCGCCACCGGTTTGTTTCTGTTGCTCTACGCCGCGCTTGCGCAGACCCGCGGAACCTTCGTCAGTCTCACGCTAGCCGCCGCATGTTGGATTGTGCTCGCGCTGTTGGCACGCGCGGTGGATTGGACTTTCGCGGCTGCCGCTCTGCTGAACCTCATCGTCTATCCGGCTTGCCTCTGGCTGGGCGCGGCGATGCGAACGGCCGAGATGCCGCGGCTCAAGCACGCCTGGTACGACTTGCCGCTGCGCACGATTCTGGTTTGCGGCCTGATGGCGGCCATCATCGAGGTCAGTACCTGGGCGGGACCGACCCTGACCGGCCTGCTCGCCGTCTTTCCGATATCCAGCACCAGCCTCATTCTCATTCTGCAGCCGCGCATTGGCGGCCGTGCTGCGGCCGCGGTGTTGGCTAACAGCGTATGGAGCCTGTTCGGGATCAGCTTCATGCTCGCGGCGATCGATCTTGCGGTGATTCCGCTCGGTGCGGCGGTTGCGCTCGCCGCGGCGTTGGCCATCCCGATCCTGTGGAATCTGACCGTCTGGGCAATCCACCGCCGCGCCACATTTGCCCTCCAGGAGAGCGGGCCGGCATGACGCTTAGCCGGTAGCCATGCACCGTCCGATGATCGCGCGTGACGGGGGCGCCACATATCGATAGACAGCGTGTCGCAGCTTTGATTTCAGTCAAGAAGCCCTTTATCGACAGTGGTTATGTAAACTTAGATTCGGCAAACTCGGTCGAACTCTTTACCATGATTGGGGTGTCCGTTTGCAATCGACCCGCCAGGGCAAAGTCCTTATGACCGAGCTAAAAGAAAATACCGCCGCCGGGAATTCTAGCGTGGGTGGACGTGTTTCGCGTGTCGCGACCTTGATTGCCGCCGGCCTCGTCTGCTTCATCGCCGCCGCCGGCCTTTGGGCGTCCGCCGCCCGCGCGCAAGATCAAAGCGCCGACAAGGCCGCGCCCAAGCTCACCAGCGAAATGTGTCTCGGCTGCCACGGTCTCGAAGGCTTCGCGCCGCCGGTGACGCCAGGCGAGAAGCAGTTTCCCATGGTGCTGAAGGACCGGTTCCTCGGCAGCGCGCACGGCAAGCTGCAATGCGTCGAGTGCCACACCAACGTCACCAAGATTCCGCACGACCCGGTCACCGTGCAGGTGAGCTGCGTGACCTGCCACGAGAGCAAGCTGGAGGAAGCGAAAGAGAACAACAACGCGGCCCGGATCGCCAAGCTGACCGGCGTGATCGACATGATCGGCCGCTACATGAAGTCGATCCATGCACAGCCGAGCAAGGTCGATCAGTCGCACACCAACGCGACCTGCTACAATTGCCATGACGCGCATTACGTCTATCCGCCGAACACGCCGAACTACAACTGGTGGCGGCTCAACCTGCCTTACGCCTGCGGCTCCTGCCACACCGCGGAGCTTGCCGAATACAAGACTTCGGTGCACGGCCAGGAGACCCTGCTGCAGGGCAATCCAAAGGCGGCGATCTGCTCGGACTGCCACACGACGCACGACATCCAGGATCCCTTCCTCGACAAGACGCAGCTCCTGATCACCAAAAACTGCGGCAGCTGCCACAAGGAGGAGCTGGCTTCCTACCAGGGGACCTACCACGGCCAGGTCAACACGCTCGGCTTCGCCTACACCGCCAAATGCTTCGACTGCCACGGCTATCACACGATCCAGCGCGTCAACGACCCCAAGGCCGCGGTGTATCCGGCGAACCGGCTGCAGACCTGCCAGAAGTGCCACCTCGACGCGACGCAAGGCTTCCTGAGCTTCCAGCCGCACGCGACCGCGCATAATCTTCACGAATATCCGCAAACCTGGATCGCCTCGAAATTCATGCTGCTGCTCTTGGGCGGCACCTTCTCGTTCTTCGGACGCATTCGGCTTTGTGGTTCTTCCGCGAATATCGCGACCACCAGCAGCATAAAGACCGGCCGCACGTGCGCGCCGAAGCGCTGCAGAACGGCGACGGCAAACCGGTCGTCTACTACCGGCGCTGGTCCGCGATCTGGCGGTTCGCGCATCTATGCTTCGCCATCAGCGTCATCATGTTGGTGCTCACCGGCATGACGCTGTTCAATTCCGATACGACCTGGGCTCAGTTCATCAGCCACCTGTTCGGCGGCCCACGCATCACCGGCACCGTGCACCAAATCTTCGCGACCGCGTTCCTTGCGATCTTCTTCTGGCACATTTGTTACATATTCTTGCGAATCGGGCGCAACTGGAAAACCTTCCACTGGTTCGGTCCCGATTCGATGATCCCCAATCTAAACGACCTCAATGACGCCATCGGCATGTTCAAGTGGTTCTTCGGCCTCGCGCCGAAGCCGCAGCTCGACCGCTGGACCTATTGGGAAAAGTTCGACTACTGGGCGCCGTTCTGGGGCGTCACCATCATCGGCGGCAGCGGCGCCATGCTCTGGTTCAAGGGCTTTACCGCCACCTACCTGCCGGGCTGGGTGTTCAACGTCGCCACCATCTTTCACGGCGAAGAAGCGGTGCTCGCCGCCGGCTTCCTGTTCACCGTGCACTTCTTCAACAATCACTGGCGGCCGGAGAAATTCCCGCTCGATATCTTGATGTTCACCGGCAAGATGCCGCTTGAGGAATTCAAGCGCGAGCATCAGGTCGAATACAAACGCCTGGTCGCGGCCGGCGAGCTCGACAAGTTCCTGGTCGACGCGCCGTCGCGGCCGATGACGGTTGCCTCCACGGCGCTCGGCTTCACGCTGATGGGCGCCGGCCTGTTCCTGCTCGTCTTCGTTCTCTACGGCTTCACCCGCCACCTGGTCGTTGGAGGGTGACGCCGCGCCAATGACAACAACAAATCACATCCGGGGTTTCCCATGAGACATCTGCTGCTCGCCCTGTTCCTGTCGGTGGCGCTGATCGGCTGTTCTGACCAAGGCAGCGGACCCGACAAGCAAACCGCCGAGGACATTCGCGTCGGCAAGGGCGTGGCCGAGAGGGAATGCAAGGCCTGTCATGGCCTCGACGGCAAAGGCGTCGCCCCGGGCATCCCAAATCTCGCCGGCCAGCGCGGGCGCTACATCATGGCGGCGCTGCAGGAATACAAGGAAAGCCGGCGCGTTCATGCTGCCTTGCGCACGATCGCCACCGATCTGAGCGAGGACCAGACCCGCGGCGTCGCCGCCTTCTACGCCAGCTTGAAGCCGATGCCGCCCGAGAAGGGCTCGGTCTTCTCGCCCTACGAGCACGGTAAGACGGTCGCCGCCGAGTGCGCGTCGTGCCACGGCGCCGACGGCAACAGCAAGACCGCCGGCACGCCGAACCTCGCCGGCCAGCAGCCGATCTATTTCGTCGCCGCCACGCAGGAATACCTCACCGGCCGG
>CAWHSJ010000024.1:0-92347 GCA_963831885.1 uncultured Chloroflexia bacterium
GCTGAGCGATTCTTTCATCAACTCGCTGTCCGGCGCCGGTTGACGCTCGTCCTGTATCACGTCGAGCAACCGGTTGTCCTCACCCTGCGCGAAAGGCGCATCCATCGACAAATGCCGCCCCGAAATCTTCAGGGTATCCGACACTTCAAAGAGTGACATGTCAAGCTCTTCAGCGAGCTCGCTGGCACTCGGCTCACGCTCGAATTCCTGCTCCAGTGAACTGAACGCCTTGCCGATCTTGTTCAGTGCTCCGACACGGTTCAACGGCAAACGTACAATACGCGACTGCTCTGCAAGAGCCTGAAGAATGGACTGCCGGATCCACCACACCGCATACGAGATGAATTTGAAGCCACGGGTTTCGTCGAACCGCTTCGCAGCCTTGATCAGGCCGAGGTTGCCTTCATTGATGAGATCGCCGAGCGAGAGTCCCTGTTCCTATACTGCTTTGCCACGCTTACCACAAAACGGAGATTGGCCTTGGTCAGTTTTTCCAGGGCCAGCTGATCCCCCTTCTTGATGCGTCGGGCAAGATCGATCTCTTCTTCTGACTTGAGCAGATCGACCTTGCCTATTTCCTGCAGATACTTATCGAGCGACTGGCTTTCCCGATTCGTATACTGCTTGGTAATTTTCACCATGCATACCTCATGTCCGGTTGCTTCATTATCATACGGCCGCAACGCCCGAGCGTTGCGGCACACTACCGCACTTGCGACAGAAAACTGGTTCCTGCCAACGAACTGCGAATGCCGAAATAGTCGGCAATTGTTGCGGCCACGTCCGCAAATGTTGAGCGTGTGCCGAGGGCCGTCCCCTCTTCCCGCCCTCCGGAGAGACAGAGCAACGGTACATATTCCCGGGAATGGTCGGTACTCGGCGAGACAGGGTCGTTGCCGTGGTCCGCTGTAAGTATCAACAGATCTCCGGCTCCTACAGTTTCCAGCAGACGCGGAAGCATCCCATCGAAAGACTCCAGCGCGGCTGCAAATCCCTCCGGGTCGTTCCGGTGACCATAGAGCGTATCGAAATCCCCGAGGTTGGCAATGATCAACCCGCGCTGCATTTCGCCTGATCGCGCCACAAGTTCGTCCATGCCCTCTGCATTCGTCCGGGTGTGCCGTGACCGCGCCAGGCCCCGGTTCGCAAAACAGATCGTCGACCTTGCCAACACCAACGGTTTCTATCCCGTGAGATGTCAGAATGTCGAGCAAAGTGTCAGCAGGCGGATCGAGCGAGAAATCCTTCCGGTTCGTGGTGCGGACGTACGCGCCCTCAGTTCCCACAAACGGTCGTGCGATAACGCGCCCCACCGAAGCTGTACCCACACACACCTGATCACGGGTTTGCCGGCAGATCCTGTAGAGCTGCTCGAGGGGAATGATCTCTTCGTGTGCTGCAATCTGGAAGACCGAGTCGGCAGAGGTGTACACGATGGGTTGCCCCGTCCGCACATGCTCTGCCCCGAGTTCCTGAATGATGGCCGTTCCGGAGGCCGTCTTGTTGCCAAGAAACCCTGCGCATCCGGTGATCGAGAGGAACCGGTTCATCAGCTCCGCCGGGAACCCCTTCGGATACGTGGGTAACTCAAGTTCGACAACAAGTCCCGCCAGCTCCCAGCGTCCCGATGCGCTGTCTTTCCCGCATGATTTCTCCGCCATGCGACCGAAAGACGCTTTCGGTTTTCCTGTTCCCATCACGCCGCGAATCACGGCAATATTGCCAAGTCCGAGCTCCCCGAGAACCGGGAGATGCAACCCTCCAACGGCCTCGGCGGTGTGGGCAAGCGTGTTGCTTCCCTCATCGCCGTACCGGCCCGCATCGGGAAGTTCGCCTATCCCGACTCCATCGAGTACCACCAGAACGACCTTCCCGTCGATCAGGAGTACACCTTCTTCTCATTGCACTTGCACACCTGAACGCGGTGCTCGTTGAACTTCCACGAATTGCTCTGGGACGACTTTTCGGACGTCACCATCAAAATAGGTTGAAAGATTTCGCCGCATGTGGGGCACTTTGAACCCTTCATTAACGCAGCTTTGGCTGCTTTATCAGCAAAGGTCTGCTGTTTTGCCATGGAAAAGTACTTCCTTTCGTTGCAGTAATGTTGATCAATACACCCGTACGCCGTTGCCGCCGGCGGTCGCCACCTTGGCGATCTTGCCGGCATTCGTCATCAACTCGCGCGACCGCATCCCTTCACTCAATCCACAGACACCCATACTCACGGTGACGGAGAAGTTTTTGCTTCCATACGAAATCACGTGGCTCGCGATGTTCTTCCGGGCTTTCTCGGCCCAGAGATACGCGTTGCTTGCGGTCATGTTCGCGAGTACCACGCCCAACGTCTGTGGCTCCATCGTTCCAACAGCATCGTAGGCACGCATCTGCGCTTTCACCAGCGACGTCACTTCACGGTAGATTACATCGGTGACCTCGCGCCCGTACCGCCGCACGTGCTCGTCGAGTCCATCGACTGTCAGGATCACGTAAGCGAGTTCACCGTTCATGTCTTCCGCGCGCTGCACCTCCTCCTTAACCCGACGCAGGAAGAATTTCGTCGTTATCAATCCGGTCAGGTGGTCTACGGAAAGATACTCCCTGACCACATCGTTCATGAATCCGACTTCAAGCACGGCGGCAGCATTCTCCACCAGGCGGTACAGCATCTCCACCTCCTGCCCCGAAAAACTCGAATTCTTCTGGCTTTCCACCGCGACCGCTCCGTAACAGCGGTTATACGAGCTGATCGGCACGCAGACAAAACCGCCTTCCTTGGGGAGTTGTTCTCCACGGTGGTACCGTGGCCGCTCCTCCGCAGCGAGATCGGGTATGACTTCCACTCTGTTGCTGGCAATGACTTCCCCGACCAGGCTTTGCGCAACGTCGACCAGCTGGGATGGTAGAACCGCCACCTGCCCCGAAGGGTTGACCACCTTCTGCACCGTCCAACCACGCACATCATCGTTGTACATTGTGACGGTCAGCACCGCAGGATTGACGAGGCGTCCGACTTCCTCCACCAGGGCATTCATCACCGCGAGTTCCGAGTGATCAGCCTTCAGGCGATCCTGCAATCGCCGGATCGAACCGAGCAGCTCGGAGTCAAGCATAAGATCATACTTGTCTGTATAGCTTTTGATGAGGGCGGGAGATGAGCTTCGTGAACCGCCCAAGCAAGTCCACCGTCTCCTGTCCGAAGGCATCCTCCGCCGTGCTGTCGGCAACCAGCACACCCACTGTCTCAATTTCGTGGATGCTGCTTCTGAAGAACACTGGTACCGCGACCGCAGACCGCACACCGGCTGCCGCCTCGTAGTACCGCAGCATTTCTGTTTCCGCTGCCGGGTTAACTTCGGAGAGTATCTGCGGCTTGCCGCTCGTCGCCACCGTACGCAGCAGATCGGTGCCAACGTCAAACCGGCGGACTTTGGCAAATGCCTCGCTGTCAGTGGCAACTCCTTCCAGAACAATCTGATTGCGCTCGGGATTCTTCCAGAAGAAGGCCGCGCTGTGGGCAAACAGCGTGTTCTTTACTACAATAAGGGTCTTGTCGACAAGCGCGTGAAACTCCACCCGCGGCTCGCTTTCCCTTCCCGCTGTCTCGGTGTCGAGATCGAAGAAATCCACTGACACCGGTGTCGCGCAACACAGGTGCGCCCGCATCAATGATCGGCTTCGCCGACTTTGACGACGGAACGACATGCGGCTCATCGTCCGGATGCTTCACGACATACTCCCGACCGTCAGGCTGATAGTCGTCGAAGAGCATCCGCGTCTGCTGCGATTCCGGCTTTTCGGGATCCACGGCGTGGTCCTCAGTTGTATCTTCTCGTTTCCCTGCCCCTTTGTGCTTTCTCCAAGGCGCGAAGGCAAAAAAACCCGCTCCCGCTAATGCCCCGTACAGGAACAGGCTGGTGCCCCCGAGAAGATAGTGGACTTGGTTGTGCAATTTTTGGGTCAGACGACACAATATCGTTAAAATCTAACAAAAACCGCTGAAAAAGTCAAGGAAAACGGAAGACAACCGGGGCAAGAGAATAGAATTCAATAGGTTCAGCGGAACGGGGTTAGTGTGACGCATAATGCAGGAACTTTGTCCGCTCCTTCAAGAAAACGGAGTTTTCGGCATTCCACTCGTCTTCAAGGTGCACAGGGTTTCCCCCCCTTCTCCAGAAAGCCGGCTACAGATCCTTTACCCAACAGCTTCCCCAGCCAACGATAGTTCAACTTCACCTGACCGGGCCGCTGGCGAAGAAGTTCGGAAATCACTACAAGCCCGGTGAGCACCGGGCGGAAGACGGAACGATTGTGCACTTCGATTCTGACGCCGTGGCACATCTCGCCGGCATGCTTGGAGGATTCCGGGGTGAAATGCGAAACCACAAAACTCACTCCCGGCAAATGGCGGGCGCTGAGCACCGCAGACAGGGAATCCCCGTCAAGGAATGGCGCCCCGAGCTGGAAAAATGGAGCCGCCGTGCCTCTCCCTTCACTGACGTTTGTGCATGGCTGCAGAAAACAGGTGGCAGGATATACCACCGCTGTTCCGGGCGTTGGAATGTTCGGCGAGGGGGCAACCCAGGGAAGTCCGGTGTCACTCCAGCTCATTTCCCTCCCCCACCCTTCCATCCAGATCACCCTGAGATCCGCCTTCCTCCCTCCATCCAGCCAACCCGAGGAGTTCATGAAGGTGGCCAGTTCACCGCACGTCATTCCATAGACTACGGGGATCGGACCGATGCCGACAAACGATCGAAGAGAATCTTCGAGCAATGGTCCATCCACACAAGCGCCGAGGGGATTGGGTCTGTCGAGAACCACAAACGGAATCTGATGCTCCGCGGCGGCTTCCATGCAGAGTTTCATCGTGCTGATGTACGTGTAGAAACGGGCCCCCACATCCTGAATGTCGTATACGAGCAGATCGACATTCTTCAACATTTCCGCAGTTGGCTTGTTCTGTTCACCGTATAACGAAAAAACGGGGACTCCCGATCTGGCATCGACACCATCGCTGACCTTCTCACCGGCCCCGGCCGCACCGCGGATCCCATGCTCGGGTCCGAACAGTGCAGTTACCGTAATACCGGCTTTTTGAAGACTGTCGACCAGAAGCTCACCGGAATAGAGCCTGCTAGTGTGGTTGATGATCATGCCAACCCGCTTGCCCTTCAATATCTGGGAGGTGCCGTGCAACCAGGCAATCCGCACCTGTCGTCACCGCGGGCCGGTCCGAGGCATTAACAATAGCAGTAGTGAGCATGGAAATGAAGGCTAGTTGTTTGAGCATGGCGGCAATTCACATGAGCCCTTTCTCGCGTGCGATGCACCACGCAGCGATGCTCATCCCGTCCCAGTCGTACCTTCCCTGATTCTGAGGCTGATCTCTCCGGGCAACAGGTGCACGAGTTCAAATTGTTCGGTCTCGTCGGGCGAGGCCCCCACGCTGCGAAGATCACGCGCAACGTACACCCGGCAAAGTTCGTCGGTAACACCGTTGTAGGGATTGAATTCTCCTATGCACGCGAGCGAGACGGCCGAAAACCCCGTCTCCTCGGCAAGTTCGTGCCATGCAGTCTGATCGTGTGTCGAACCATCTTTCACAGCGCCGCAGGGAAACTCCAGACTCTCCCTCCCCCCGAGATATCGAACCTGATTCACAAGGAGGATCCTGCCATCGGCTGCAACCGGAATCACACATGCCGATCCAAGAGAATGAACATAAGGATACTCTCCTTCCTTACCCGAAGGAAGGACAACGGTATCACGCCCGTAACTCCACCAGGGGTTCTTGAATTGAACGGAACGGGACAGTGTCTTCCAGGGATTGAGGGCCATACCGATTGTGAATTGTGGATCGACCTCCACGATTGTGGATTGGATGATCTGTTACCTGTTTTCCGCCAGTTCTTTCTCCGGGAAGAAGAATCCGACTTCGGTTCTTCCGTTTTCTGCCGAGTCGGAGCCGTGGACGATATTCTCGCCTTTGCTGTCCGCGTAAAGCTTGCGGATTGTGCCGGAGCGGCTTCTGCAGGATCGGTCTTGCCGATCAGTGTGCGGAAGTCCTCAACTGCATTCTCTTTCTCCAGCGCGATCGGCATGCAGGACCCACTGCACATGAACTAACGAGTCCTGTGAAAAAGGGACGTTCTTTGTGGACGGCATAGAAGGCGCCGGCACTGATCGGGCTTAACCGCACCATCTTCATTCCGAGGATTTTGAATCCCGATTTCTGAATTCGGGCGATGACTTCGCCCTGGAGATTCTTGCGGACACAGTCCGGCTTGAGAATTGCAAGTGTGCGTTCGATGGGCATGGATCAAGGTTGTGGTTATGGTTGGGGGGTGCCGGCGAGTTACTTCCTCGCACGCGACTGTGCGCGCTTCGTCGCCTTCTTTGCTTTTGGTTTCGCACGCGCAATTCTCTTCTTTGCGACCTTCGCTGCTTTGGGTCCGCCCTTCTTCAATGCACGTGCCATTGTTTCGCCGATAAGGGCGGGACTCTCGACCACGTGAATCCCCGCTTTCTTCATTGCATCCATTTTTTCCTGTGCAGTCCCCTTTCCCCCGGAGATGATTGCACCCGCATGACCCATGCGCCGCCCGGGAGGAGCCGTGCGACCGGCGATAAATCCGACAACCGGCTTCTTCATGAACTTGCGGACGTAGGCGGCGGCCTCTTCCTCGGCCGTGCCGCCAATCTCTCCGATCATCACAACACCGGCAGTCCCGGGGTCCTCGTTGAACAGCTTCAATGCGTCGAGGAACCGTGTCCCGATCACCGGATCGCCGCCGATCCCTATGCAAGTGGACTGACCTATGCCGAGCTCCGTCAGCTGCCAGACCGCCTCGTAGGTGAGCGTCCCGCTTCTCGACACCACTCCCACTGTCCCCTTTTTGTGGATAAACCCGGGCATGATACCCACCTTGGCCTGACCGGGGGAGATAATGCCGGGACAGTTTGGGCCGATCAGGCGCACCCCGCGTTTCGTCACATATTCGTAGGCCGTCAACATGTCATCGGATCGCCGCCAGGACCTTCTCAAGCGCTTCGGGATGCACCTGATAGCGGGCGAGTTGTCGTATCTCCTTTGTTTCGTAGTCAGTCTTTGCCATTTTTTCTCCTTTACCATTAAAAATTCCACGGCCCCAGGAATTCCCACAGAGAGGCCAGCAGGAATAAAGGGGCCACAAGCGCATAGATCCGGCCAACATCCCGCAGCGCTTCTTTAGGGACCAGGTTAAGCCATTTCTCGCCCTGGTAATACTCTGCCGGTCGAAGCATGGTGATGCCTGCATTGACGCCCGCGCCGACAGCCAGGGAATAGGGGATCACTTGCAGCACCAGGGTTAATAAATAATAGAAAGCCGAACGGGGGTCATTCAGCCGGCTGCTATGGTCTCCGCGCACGGACACGATGCCCCCGACCCAGCCTTGATAAGCCACCAAAGGATAAGGAAAGATGATTGCAAAACCGCTGACGGTTTTCGGTACGGCCCCAACAAAGAGGTTGCCGGCAAAATCCAGCAAGGCTGCCTGAAAGCCATTGCCCTGGTTGGCCGCCTGACTGGTCCGGCTCTGCTGGTTGGCCTGGTTGACAATTTGATCGCGGCTTTTGAGCGCCAATGGGCTTCCGGCATGGACCATCACGATTCCCACGGTAATGGATAGGACATAGGTGGCCGCAATGGTCAGGATGGACCATTTGGCACGCCGGATGGCTCGAAAGATGGTGTTCAGAAAAACCGAGGTGGAACTTGGAGCGGCCATTGCATTCTCCAAGAATGACGTAATTGATTATCCGGTCGAAATTCCTTTTGGCTAAGCACTTGGAATGGGAATGTGGCTGTGATGGATTTTACCCATTGTACAACCTCCAGCTTAAGGTTGATTAATAGCTGAAGCGCAGCCGTGAAGGAGAAGACGGCTGCACTTCCAGGTTGGATAATGAGACGTGGTCACATCCTCTGCTCTGGATGCAAGTCTGTATAGAGGGCGATCATATTGCCGGTAGGATCGGTGAAGACGGCGAACCAACCCGTTTCAGCGATCTCGGATTTGGGGACGAGCACCTTTGCCCCCAGTTTTTCGGCTTTCTTCAGATCGGCCTCGATGTCATCGCTGTCGATGTAGATCAGGACATCTCCCACCTTGGTGTTTTCTCCCACCAGGGTAAAACCGCCGCCGGGGCCGGTTTCCGGTTCGAACAGGGTGTAGTTCATCTCGGGGACGGGGGTGATCTTCCAGCCGAAGAGCTGCGAATAAAACTTGCCGGATTCTTCCGCATTGGCGGTGGGGATTTCAACATGGACAATATTATGCTTGGACATATGCGCCTCCTTTGAGCGATAGCCCTAATATAGAACATTTATTCTATTTTGTCAAGACTAAAAAGGTCTGAAAATTCGGTTTACCTGGTGGAAGCCAGCCAGCGCAGGGCCAGCCAATGCCGCGGGTCGGGGTCGCGCCCATGGGTGGCGCCGGCGGACGCGCTCCAGGGCAGCCTCCGCCGAAAGACCCTCGAGCAGGATCAGGACCGCGCAACAAACGCTGGAGGAGCGGTTCATCCCCGCCGAACAGTGCACCAGCACCCTCTCCCCCTTTTCGAGACGCTCGATCACCCAGCCGGCTTCTTCGGCCAGGTCGCCGGCGGTCATGCCGTGACTCCCCTCTCCCTTTTGTGCCCACCGGTCGGCTGGATCGACAGGTTTGTCTTCACACCATACGCTGGCATTCTCGCCCAGGTTCAATACTGCCCCCACCTGCGGGCGCTGGCTCGTCTGGAGATCCAGCCCGCCGACGAAGAGCCGCAGAGGGTCGTCCTGCCCCTTCAACCGGACCGTCACCGGGTCCCCGCCGAAACGCTGAAGCAGGTGTTTAGGCGATGGGACCATTCGAGCAGGCGAAGCCGGCGGCGGCGACCAGTTCCGCTCGAAATCCGCTTTCCATACCGGACCGGCGCGTTCTTCTCCCGAACAGCCTCCTGCCACCAGCAGGAGCGTGTCATCTTTTGGCCTGAGCAAGTCAATGAGATAGGTATTCTGTCCTTCCAGGGTGCGCCAGGCCCACTCTGCATAGATGCGCCTGTCCGGATGCTGCGGCGGCAGGTCCGCCAGGCTGGCCCCCAGGCTCTCTCCCTGCACGACTTTCACGTCTGTAAAACGCAGCCGGCGGGCTACATATTGCCCCTGCAGGCGTTCCCACGGGCGGCCCTCCTGCTCGAACAATAAGGGCGGAGCGGAAAGCTGCAAAGCATGGAAATCGAACAGTAGATCCGCTCGCCCGTCCCGTGTTTCCAGCTGCAATGACTTCAGCAATCCTCCCGCCGGCCTTTCGTTCACCGGGAAGGACAGGAGACGGTAGTGAGCAAAGAGTTTGGTCATTGGCTCATATTTATGCTAAAGAGAGTACATGAGGCCGATCATGCCTCGAAAAAGTGAAGCACATGCCCGCTAATTTTGAAAAAAACCTCCAGGGAGGCTTTGGAAAGCAAAAGTGTGGCCGTATTGACCAGCGGGTGACACAGAAAATTTTCGCCCTGCCAGACTTGGGCGTCCATCCACAACTCGATCTGATGCTCCGTGTCATTAACCAGCCCGAGCAGGGTCACCGCTCCGCGGGAGACACCCAGCCGGCTCTGCAGGTTCTCTTCCGAGCCAAAATGCAATTTCGAGACGCCGAACTGCTCTGCCAACCGTTTGAAATCCATGCTTTTTTCGCAGGCGGTGACTGCCAGGTAAAAATGCTGCTCTTTCTTATCGCACAGGAACAGGTTCTTGGTGCTCACGGCCGGCAGAGCCGGCCGCAGGAGCTCTGCTTGCGCGCACGTGTACACCGGGGCGTGTTCCACGCGCTGGTATTGGAAGCCGTGATGATCCAGGAATTCCAACAGCTCTTTTTCGGTCGTGATCATGGCTCAGCGCAGCGATTATCTTATGATCAGCGGCAGGAAGAGGCTGTCAAGCTTCAGAGCGAATTTCAGGTCGCCGTTACTAAAATCATAGTAGCTGATCCGCGGTGCACCAGAGGGCGTCAGGCTGATCGAAGGATACCTGCCGACAAGGTTATTGGAATCGAGCAATTGCGCGGACCAGACGCCGCTCCGGCGGGTGATGTAATCCAGCCGGTAATCTCCCGCGATCCAGGCCAAAGCCGCCAAGTGGGGTGTGCCATTACGATCCAGGGCCAGCGAGAATTCCTCTTCGGCATTGCCATCCACCAGGAGAGGGCTTGTCCAGCTGCAAACGGGCAGACACAGGCGGGTGGAGACTCGCAACTCCATGCCCCCATTGTTCATAAAAGCTGCCATGGGCTGCCCGCTTTGATCCACTGCCAGCGCCACCCCTGTCCCAGACCCGGTTGCCCCATTACTTGCTATGGTCTCGGTCAACCAACTGCCGTTGTAGCGGGTGTATTTCAGCGCCCCGGATTGGTAATAGGCAATGTGCGGCCGGTTATCGGGTCCCAGCGCCAGGGCGACGTGGGACCCCACCGAGCCGGTGACGAGCTGGGTGCGCGACCAGCTCGAACCGGTCCAGAAGGTGTACCAAAGGTCGCTGATTTTGCGGTAAACAAAGTGCGGCGTACCATCTGAAGCCAGTGCCAGGCTGAACGACTGGTAGTCGAATGGCGTGTTGGTTACGCCCGTGTCGATCTGGTTGGGGCTGAACCAGGTCGTCCCCGTGCTGTACCACAGGCTACCGCCGCGGATGAAGGCCACCGACGGGTCATTGGTGGCGGGATTGATCCCCATCACCGAGAAACAGCTGGCTGTCCCGGAGGAGTCGATCGTGTTCTTGAACCAGGAACCATCATTGTTATAGCGGGCGTACAGCAGGGCGTGGCTGGTGTTGTCAAAATAGCTGATGTGCGCACGCCCGAGCCCATCCACTTTCATCGAGGTGCAGCTACCTACATCGCCTCCTTTGGTCGCCACCGTCACGGGTGCCAGCCAGCTTGACCTTTCATGACCGATGTATTTATAGGTTCCGTTGGCAGGATCGTAATGGACGACTTTGGCGAGTGTACCGACCAACGCCAACGAGGACCACCTTCCCGCACTGAAACTGGCATCCAGAGTAGTCTTGGACCATGTTCCGGAGGTATCCCGGCGCGCATACTGAAAGCCGCCTTCGCTCCAGGAAATATAGGGAAGGCTGGCCGAATCGATCGCCAGCGAAATATCGGTGGGAACGCTGGCGGGTGCGTACCAGTCATCGACCCACTTGGTGCCGTCGTAGGCTGAGTAAAGAAGGGTATCAGTAAATAGGATATCGTAAAAGGAAAAAGCGATGGC
The DNA here is from genome assembly GCA_963831885.1 of uncultured Chloroflexia bacterium. Taxonomy (GTDB): domain Bacteria; phylum Chloroflexota; class Anaerolineae; order Anaerolineales; family Villigracilaceae; genus UBA877. The sequence goes on from CAWHSJ010000024.1 coordinate 11,300, forward strand.
GGGCTGGTGGTTGACTGGATCGAGCGCGATGGAATTGTATTCCCCTATCCTGCATTCGGTGGATTCTGGTACGCAAGAATTCACTGATTGATGGATCCAGACTGAGCTGGCGTTGTAATGCGCCCACTCCAGGTATCCCTTGGCGCTGCTGGCGCGCTCGTAATAGCTGACATGCGGGCGGTTGGGCGTCACGCTGGTATCCAGTGCCAGTGAAAACCAGCCGGTGTGGAATGGATTCGTCGCTGCTGCCACGGTCTGATCCGGCCCCCAGCCGCCATAATCGGAATCGTAGTAAATGTAATGCAGTTCGGAAGTGGTGGCATTGAAGTAGACGATGGCCGGGTCGCCCCAAAGGTCGATGGCGATATCGGAGTACAAACCCACGCTGCCGGCTGAAACCACGGTTTGCGAGACCCACACTCCAGACTTGTTGGTGGCATATTTTAAATTGCTGTCGGTCGCATCGTAGTAGCTGATGTGGGCCTTGCCGCCGGCATCCAGCGCCAGCGCGGCCCCGCTGCCCACGCTCCAGGCGGCATCGGCAGTTTCGGTATGCCACCCGCTGGCATCCTGGTAGGCATAATACAGGTGGTCGCCGCCGTAGGCGATCTGGGGGTAATAGGGCGAGATCGGTGAGAGCCGCAAGCTGTGCTGGGACATGTTGCTTAAGTTCAGCGGCGCGTCGGGATGGAACGCCAGCCAGCCTGGAGCGATGCCCGCTTCGGGGGATGGCAGCGCTTTCACGGCCAGGGAGGGATTGCCCGCAGCCAACCCGACTATGTTTTGCAAGCCCAGGAGCATGACGATGGCTCCAAAGACCAGCATTCGCCGGCCCCACATCTTAGCGACAATCAATGTATGTTTCATGACGACCCTCCTACCCTGAATGGCTATGGCTTATGGTTGAATTTTTGCAATTCGAATTCTTATTGTGTTAGTTCCATAGAGTGACGAAATGGTAGTCTCGGCCGGTTCATCGATAAGTGTTGCTGGCCTGATTTGGTTGCCAGGAAACAGCCGCCCCTCGCATGCGTATTAATTCCAACCTCGCTTATTAAGTATACAACTTTCGGGCTGCTCCAAAACTTTTAAATCTTTACTCTTTCCTACCAATTTCTCTATTTGAAAAACTGTTGCTCAATCATTATCCTCCTTTAATGTAGTAAGAAATGCTTTTGATATATAATTCGATATATCAGGTAATATTTATAGTAAAAGACTTGCAAGCTGAGTTTTACCTTCAAGTGGCAGCAGGTGGAAAGGAACACCATGAAAATCAAACGAATTCTTATAGTTATTGTTCTTCTTCTCAGCATATCCTGTAATCTCGTTTCACGCGCCACCGGAAGTCCATCGCCTTTCATCCCGCAGACTGGCCTTACGGCCGCACCCCAGTCCACCTCGCCTTATATCCCTGCCCAGTGTACCGGTCAGGCCGTGGCCACCTTGCCGGCCGCAACGGCACAGGCAGAACCTACTCCCAGCCTTGGGTCGAATCCGCCTTTGTCGAAGGACGAACAATTGAAAGTGTTGGATGAATTGACGGCTCCAATCCCGCTCCTGTATGTATATCCCGATATGAATGGGCTGGATTGGCCGGCCGTTGTAGCGAAATACCGTGCCAGGGTGGAAGCCGGGCTGGATACGCAGGCTTTTTATACCGAGATGGGCAACCTTATCAATGAGTTGGGCGATGATCACTCGCAATTCGAGTCGCCCGCCCAGGTGGCTGCTGCCACGGCGGAGCTCTCCGGCCATAATGATTTTGTGGGGATCGGCGTCCAGATCGTTCCGGATTTGCAAAAGAACCTGCTGTCAGTCTTGCTGGTTTTCCCGGGTTCCTCTGCGGAACATGCCGGCATAAAACCGCATGATAACCTGCTCAGCGTCGACGGTCTGCCCCTGGTAAAAAACGGGCTGCCATTGACCCAGCTTGTCCGCGGTCCCGCCTGCAGCGCTGCCGTCGTCACCGTCCAAACCCCCGGAGAAAAGCCACGGGATGTGACCGTGCTCCGTTCTGATGTCAATAGTCCCATCCCCATCAATGCCCAATTGGTGACCACTCATGACGGTTCCCACATTGGCTACATCTACCTGCCCTCTTTCTTCGATGAGACCATCCCCGGACAGGTCAAGCAAGCTCTCCAACAGTTCGGCCAATTGGACGGGTTGATCCTGGACAACCGCATGAACCCGGGTGGTTCAAGCAATGTGGTTGAACCGATCCTGGGTTATTTTACCGGTGGCGTCCTGGGAAATTTCGTCGGTCGCACCGAGACACGCCCGGTGGAAGTCAACGCCGATCCGGTGGGTAACTCGCAAACCGTTCCCCTGGTAGTGCTGGTTGGAGAGGATACGGTCAGTTTCGGTGAAATCTTTACTGGCATCCTGCAGGATATTGGTCGCGCCAGGGTGGTCGGGCAGACCACGCTGGGGAATGTGGAAATCCTCAATAGCCACAACTTAAGCGACGGTTCCCGCCTCTGGTTGGCCCAGGAACGTTTTGTTGAGCTACATTCTCATGCCGATTGGGAAAAGACTGGCATCATCCCGGATGTTCAGGCATATGCCAATTGGGATACATTCACTTTCCAGAACGATCCCTCCATCGCGGCCGCCGTGAAACTGCTTGGCCATAATTAATGGAATCAGCTGGAGTGCAGGCTTTAGCTGCAGGAGTGCAGGTTTTAGCCTGCACATTAAAGTAAAGGTTTCAGCCGTTCAATCCCCTTGCCGGAGTTCAGGCTTTCTCGAAGACCCACTTCTCCCGTCCCGGGCATTTCATTTCGTGTTCTTCGTGGAAATAAGTTCTCCCGTTTGATTTTTATACGCCCACCTTTTAAGTCTCCCTTAATCGACATTGTTTATCCTATCAGTAGCAATGGCCGGGCTTTATCCTTGCCAAACCTTTCCCCTTCGATTATCCTTGCCCGCGGGAGTGGTTAGGTCCCGGAGGGCTTCCCGGTCTTCAAAACCGGCGGCGGGTCGCGTTGCGGGCCGCGGTGGGTTCGACACCCATCCACTCCCGCCTATTTAGGTGACAATTGACCTCAGACGACGCCTCTTTGTCCTCCAGCGGTCGTCCATCGATCAATTACAGGTGAAGAATGGCTGTACCCGATATAGCAGCAACCAATACTGATGTTTTTACCTCCATCGTTTCACGCGCATTCCGCGTGGATGAGATGACTCTTGGCGATCCCCAAAAAGGTTATTTTCTTCGCTACAAAGGCGATTTGTTGACCGATTCCGTCCAGGCGTATGACCGTCTTTCTGAGGCGTTAATTCCTTACGATGTCACCCCTCTTTTTCGTCTTGAGGCGGGACGCCCAACGGTCCTGTTGGTAAAAGGGACCATTCACCCCAAACTGGGCCGCGTGTGGGTCAATATCCTCCTTTTCGTCCTGACCGCCTTCAGCGTATTAACGGCCGGGGCCATGTTTAACGGCATTAGTGGTCCCGTGCCTAATGATCTCTTTGGCCAGATGGGGATCATCCTCAAAAATATCTGGAACGGCTGGCCGTTTGCCCTCAGCCTGCTGGCCATCCTTTCGGCCCACGAGTTCGGCCACTATTTCGCCGGTCGGGCACACGGTGCGGCCGTAACATTGCCCTATTTCATTCCCTTTCCATTTACTTTGTTGGGGACCATGGGTGCTTTTATTCAATTAAAATCGCTGCCCAAAAATAAACGCGGCCTGTTTGACCTGGCTGTTGCCGGGCCGCTGGCCGGTTTGGTTGTGGCCGTTCCTGTCCTGATCTATGGGTTGGCCACTTCCAAAATTGGGCCGGTTGTCCTCAACAATATCCCTTTCATTGAGGGAAATTCCGTGGCCTACATATTGGCGAAGTTGGTGGTTTTCGGCAAGCTCCTGCCTGCGCCTGCGGGGCTGACCGGGCTGCCTCTCCTCTTCCACTGGATTAGTTACTTCTTTACCGGTAGACCCTTGTCCCTCGGTGGCACAGATGTTTACATCAACCAGGTCGCCTGGGCCGGCTGGGCGGGACTTTTAGTCACTTTTCTGAATCTCATCCCGGTTGGTCAGTTCGATGGTGGCCATGTTGTCTTTGCCGTATTTGGAAAGCGCGTCAATATCGTTGTGCCTTTTATCCTGATTTTGACTATCCTGCTTGGATTTTTATGGAGTGGTTGGTGGCTGTGGGCTTTCCTCATTTTCGTGCTCGGCCGTTCCCATGCCGAGCCGCTTGACCAGATTACCCAGCTTGACCCGCCCCGCAAGGCCCTTGCAGCGCTCATGCTCGTCATTTTCCTCTTCGTTCTGACTCCCATTCCCTTCATCATTCCCTAGTAATCCACTCCTATAAAACCTTGGCCCACACCGCAAATTTTCGCTCGAAACCTGGAAATCTATCCTGCCTCTTTGGAAAATTGCAGTTTCGGAGTTCCCGCCGATTAATTCACTTTGCGGTGGTATTTTTAATCACTGCCTTCCTACTTGACGCCTGTGGAACGGCCTCACCGGTGCCAGTGACTCCCCCGGACCAGCCTACCCTGACCCGGACCAGAACGCCCGGTCCCACTCCCACCTTTACATCGACAGCACCGGCGCCCATCAACATTGCCCCGGCGGCTCTAAAGGGGGTCAGCATTCAAGTCTGGCATGCCTTTGCCGGATCTTCCTATGACATCTTCGCCCGCCAGGTCGCCCGGTTCAATGCCGGCAATGAGTGGGGCATCACCGTGAACCCTACCGGCTACGGGGACTACACCACCCTGTTCGATGCCATCGGCGCTTTTCTGGATTCCGGTCAATTGCCGGACATGGTGGCTGCCTTGCCTGAGCAGGTCCTGACCTGGGACGCCGCCGGTGCCGTCCTCGACCTGAATCGATATCTGGCTGACCCGCTCTGGGGTTTCGGAGCAGAGGATATCGCTGACATTCCTTCCACTTTCTGGGCGCAGGAGTATGACCATGGGAAACTCATGGGCCTGCCGGCACAGCGCTCAGCTCGCTTCCTCTACTACAACAAGACCTGGGCTGGCGAACTCGGTTTCGCAAATCCCCCGGCTACAGCCGATGAGTTTCGCCGGCAGGCCTGTGCGGCCAACGCCTCCTTCCTGAAAGATAATAATTTACAGAATGACAGCTACGGCGGCTGGATCGTGGATACCGATTGGCAGACCAGCTACTCCTGGCTGCTGGCCTTCGATGGCAGCGTTGCAGATGGGGATTCTTACGGCTTCCGCACGGACCCGAACCTGGCTGCCTTGCAGTTCCTGAAGGGTTTGTATGACAAACATTGCGCCTGGCTTCCCATCGAACCGGCCACTTTTAATTCTTTCGACTCTTTCGCCCGCCGCACGGCTCTCTTTGTCAGCGGCGACTTGGCCGGGCTTTCCCAGGCTGCCGATTCCATGGCCCGCTTCAAAAATAACGATGAATGGGAAGTGATCCCATTTCCCGGTTCACAAAAACGCGTCCTGGTGGATTATGGGCCATCGTATAGCCTCTTGAAATCCACACCTGAAAAACAACTGGCCGGCTGGGTCTTCGCCCGCTGGCTGCTTTCACCGGAAAATCAGGCCCAATGGGTGGAAGCTACCGGGCTGCTCCCCTTGCGGTCCTCTGTGCTGAATCTGGTGGGTTCCTTCCGGGCCGCCTCCCCGCAGTGGGACGAAGCCGCCGGGGATCTCGATCTGGCTGAAGGTGTGCCGCAGCTGGCTTCCTGGCGTAAGGTCCGTTATGTGCTGGAAGATGGCATGACCGCCATCTTCCAGGCCAATACTCCTGTAAACCAGCTTCCTTCCATGCTGGCTGAAATGGATGCGATGGCGCAAGAGATCAGCAGGAAGTAAACGGTAATAGGCTGGCCATTTTATTAAGAGTATGCTGGAACGACCAGAATATTTACTCTATGATATAGGTGTAAAGGCTAACCTCGCGAAGGCGATGAGTGGATTGAAATTGTTTGAACCAGGAATAATGATTTGCCTATCTCCCTGCCATAAGGATCCTTCGCCAGGTTGCCGTGAAAGTAAAGGTATTTCAATGTTTCCGTGTGTCTTATTCGTTTTGCAAAAGGAACAAGTTTCATGCTTCTGACATGTCATAAATATGTAGGTGATTGATAGGCAATTAAGGAGAATTATTCGTTCCTCGAAAAAAGCAAACGAATACCAAAATATCGCTGCTCTTTTCCCTCTAAATCTCTTTGGGGATTAAATGCCCCTCGATTTGAAATAGGTCATCCTCGCATGAGCAAAACGGCGCAAAAGTCAAAATACTACGTGGTATGGAAAGGCCGCCAGACCGGCATTTTTAATACCTGGGAGGCCTGCGCCGCCCAGGTGACCGGCTTCACCGGCGCGCAATACAAGGCCTTCGGCAGCCGGGCCGAAGCCGAAAGGGCCTGGCAGGGGAACTATCACAAATACGCCGGCAAGCCCGCCGCCAGCGAAAAATGGTTGTTCTCACCCGAACCGCCTGTTGCCGAGAGTTACTGTGTCGACGCAGCCTGCTCGGGCAGCCCGGGCAGGTTGGAATATCGCGGCGTTGTCACTCGCACCGGCAAGGAATTCTTCCGGGAAGGGCCGTTTGAAAACGGCACCAATAACGTGGGTGAATTTCTGGCGATAGTCCACGCGCTGGAATGGCTCAAACGAAAAAAAGTGTCCAGCCCGGTCTATTCTGACTCGGAAACGGCCATAAAGTGGGTGAAAAAAAAGGTTTGTAATACCACCCTGGTCCCGGACGAACAGAACGCAGTCCTTTTCGAACTTATCTCTCAAGCCGAGGCCTGGTTGGAAGAGAATAAAGTCAATAACCGCATCTTAAAGTGGGACACCCGCGCCTGGGGTGAGATCCCCGCCGATTTCAACCGGAAGTAAAAAAGAGTAAAATGTAGTAACGATTTTAATCGTTCAACCACAGAGGTGTTTATGCCAATATACGAATATGTCTGCGAAGATTGCAAAAACGAATTCGAAGCCCTGCGCTCCATGGCCCAGGCCGATCTGGCCATGGCTTGCAATAAATGCGGTGGCGAAAACATCAAGCGCATGATATCGAACTTCTTCGCAGAAAGCGGTGGTAAAGCCGTTGCGGGCATGTCCGAACCGTCCTGCACTTCCTGCGCAGGCGGAAACTGCTCGCACTGCGGGAATTAACTTAATGTGTCTTTGCGAAGGCCAGTGCTCTCCTGGCCTGAAGCAATCTCCCACTAAACGGAGAATATAAACTCTTCATCGAAATCTGGGTATTTTGCGAAATCATTCAAACGACGCACATTTATTTTAAACAAAAACTAAACAATCCTCGTTCCACACAATTATGGAGGTAATGATGGAATATACACAATTAGGTCGTACTGGATTAAAGGTTTCTCGTCTCTGCCTTGGTACGATGAATTTCGGCCCGCAGACCAGCGAGGCCAATTCTTTTGCCATTATGGATAAAGCCCTTGAGCTGGGCCTCAACTTTTTCGATACCGCCAATGTCTATGGGTGGAAGATCGGCGAAGGCGTCACAGAACAGATCATCGGGCGCTGGTTTGCCCAGGGTGGCGGACGCCGTGAGAAAGTCGTGCTCGCCACTAAAGTTTTCGGCAACATGGGTGACTGGCCCAATTTCCAAAAACTCTCTGCCCTCAACATCCGTCAGGCGGTGGAAGGCTCGCTCAAACGCCTGCAGACGGACCACATTGACCTGTACCAGATGCACCACGTGGACCGTCTCTCTCCCTGGGAGGAGATCTGGCAGGCCATGGAAGCTCTTGTCCAGCAGGGCAAGGTCATCTACGTCGGTTCGTCCAACTTCGCCGCCTGGCATATCGTCCGGGCCAATGAAATTGCAAAAGCCCGGCATTTTCTCGGCCTGGTCAGCGAGCAGAGCAAGTACAGCCTGAAAGACCGTATGATCGAGTTGGAAGTCCTGCCGGCCTGCCAGGCCTATGGAGTGGGCGTGATTCCCTACAGCCCGCTGGGCGGCGGCGTCCTGGGCGGGGCGTTGCAAAAGATCAAAGACGGCCGTCGTGCCAGCGAGGGCGCCAAAAAGGATATCGAAAAATATCATCCTCAACTGGAAGCCTGGGAAAAGTTCTGCAAGAAGCTGGGCGAGAAACCCGCAGATGTGGCACTGGCCTGGATGTTACACAACCCGGTCATCACCTCGCCGATCATTGGGCCGCGCACCCTGGACCAGTTGACCGGTTCTCCTCATGCCCTGGAGATCAAGCTGGATGAAGCTGCCATGAAGAAGCTGGATGAGATCTGGCCCGGCCCCGGCGGCACAGCCCCCGAGGCCTACGCCTGGTAATTAAAGGCCCTAAAGGTGTACGCAGCCTTTAGGGTTTTTTCTACTAAATCTGGCTGCTGGCAGGATTTCGCCATCCCGAATGATGTTTCCATCCTACTCTTATCCAATCCGTACCATCATCGGTCTCGCCGCTAACGTGTTCTTCGGCGGCCAGCGCTCCTTTCGCACGGATGGGCAGGCTTGTATTGAACGGTTATACCCATCACTACGGGTCATTGGCAGCGAAAATATCCCCACAACCGGTCCCTGCCTGCTCACTTTCAACCATTACTATCGTCCCGGTTTCAACGCCTGGTGGATGTCATTAGCCATCGCTGCCACGATACCTGCTGATATTCACTTCGTGATGACCGGCGAACTAACCTTTCCCGGAAAATGGTATGCTCCTTTGGGGATGTCCGGGTCACGCTGGTTATTGCGGCGGCTGAGCCGGGCTTATGGCTTTACCATCATGCCGCCCATGCCGCCGCGCCCACAGGATGTGGAGAGGCGCGCCCGCTCGGTCCGGGCGGTGCTTTCTTACGCCAAAGCACACCCGCAGGTGATCCTCGGCCTGGCCCCTGAAGGCGGCGACCAGCCCGGCGGTCTGCTCAACTGGCCTCCGCCAGGTGCCGGCAGGTTTATTGCCCTCCTGGCAGTTCCACCTTCGAGAATCGTTCCAGTGGGGGTGTATGAAGAGGCCGGAGTCCTTTGCCTGAATTTTGGGCAGTCTTATGCACTTCAGGTCCCTGCCGGCCTGTCTGCCGATGGAAAGGACCGCACCATCGCAGAGATCACCATGAAAGCCATTGCCTGCCAGCTTCCAACCCGGTTAAGGGGGAAATTCGATCAAGCCGTCTCAGTGCCACCGTCCTGATATTTTTCCAAAACCGGTTCGAATAATTCGGACTGGAAAAGCGTTAAACTTAAATAAGGTGAGTGATTACAATATAGTAAGGTGCAGGTACGCGACCACTGGCGAATACCTGCGTATATTCTCTTAGAACGACCTACGAGGAACCACTGTGACTGACGAAATGACCTGGATCATCCAGGCCCAGAACGGCAATGACGAAGGTTTTACGAATTTGGTCGAAACTTACCAGAAACCGGTTTATAACCTCTGTTACCGGATGTTGGGTGAGGCGGAGGCTGCTGAAGACGCGGCCCAGGAGACCTTCCTCAAGGCGTACCAGAACCTCGCCCGTTATGACCGTGAACGTTCCTTTGCCACCTGGTTGCTTTCCATCGCTGCCCACTATTGCATTGACCGGCTCCGCAGAAAGCGTTTCAGTTCTTTTTCAATCGACGAAGATGAAGAAGGTCAAACCGAACTGCCCGATGGCTCCGCTCCAGACCCTGAAACCGAGGCCGTCAAAAAGCAGACCAGGGAACAACTGCAGCATTGTTTACAAACCCTGGAGCCGATTGATCGGGCTGCCGTGATCATGCGCTACTGGCAGGATTGTTCGGAGGTTGAAATTGCCCAGGCCCTCAAATTAACGGTCCCGGCGGTGAAAAGTCGGCTTCACCGGGCCCGGCGGGCTTTGGCAGATTCTTGGAAAGAAAAACCGGCGCGGTTGCGCTCAGAAAGGAAGGCCTATGGATCACCGGCCTTTTGAAGACTGGCTCCTTAATAATAAAGATCTTACTGGTAACGAAAGGCGGCAATTGAACGCTCACCTGCAGACATGCCATTCCTGCACCGCGCTTGCCGAGGTTGACCTGGCATTGAAATCGGTCAGAGCCGTGGCGCCCTCCGCTGGTTTCACAGACCGCTTCCAGGTTCGGCTGGTGGCTCGTAAGAAAGCCTTACGCTTGAGAAATTTCTGGGGCTTCCTGATCCTGACCTTGAGCGTTTTGAGTCTGCTGGTGTTGGTCTCCTGGCCCGTACTTGTAAGTTTTCTTCAATCGCCGGTGAATTTGCTGGTTTCCTGGCTATCGGCCCTGCTTTCAGCCTGGGCTGCCATCCAGGCAATGGCCCATGCCGGGGCAGTGGTATTCAAGGTAATTCCAGGTTTTATCCCGGAATATGTCTGGGCGGTGGTTTTATTCGCCGCTGGTGGATGGAGTGTTTTGTGGATTTTTTCGTTAATAAAAATTACCAAAGTTCCACGAGGAGTGTAATAATGAAAAATTTTGTTAAATTTATTTCTGTTCTGCTGGTGGCAATATTTGCCTTATTGCCGCTCACACCGGCAGCCGCTACCAGCGGTACCTTCGATGGCCAGGTGATCTTTGGCCAGTCGTTCACATTGAAAAATGGCGAGACCATGAACGGCAACCTGCTGGTCTTTGGCGGTTCGGCTACCATCGAAAGTGGCGCTACGGTCAACGGCAGTACAGTTTTGTTTGGTGGGAATTTAACGGTTAATGGTATTGTGAATGGAGACGTGGCCGTAACGGGCGGTACCGTGACTTTGGGCTCCGCTGCCCATATAACCGGCAACCTCACTACGGTGGCCGCCTCTCTCGAGCGCGCGGATGGATCCAAAGTGGACGGACAGATCTATAATACCTCCACCTCCTGGGTTGCCAATGGAGACAATAATACGACCGTTGTACCGCCTGCCGTACCTGTTCCTGTTGTTCCCCCGGTTTCATGGTTCAACAAAATTCTTAGTATCAACATCCCCGACCCTATTGTGTCCATGTGGAATGCCTTCACGCAGGCTGTAGGTCTGGCCTTGCTGGCCATGCTGTTGATGCTTTTCCTCGCCTCCTATGCGGACCGGGTGGCCCATACCATTATTTCGCAACCGGTGACGGCCGGCGGCCTGGGCTTGTTGACCGTAATAGCAGCTCCCATTGCCATCGTCATGACGGCTGTGACCGTAATCCTGATCCCCGTGTCGCTCATCATTATCCTTGTGCTGATCGTGGCAGGTGTATTTGGCTGGATCGCCATCGGCTACGAGATCGGGCAGCGTTTTACCAAAGCCATCCACCAGAGCTGGCATCCGGCGTTCTCGGCAGGACTGGGCGTTTTTGCCCTTACCCTGGTCGCCAAGGCACTGACGAGCATACCTGTCCTGAACTGTGTCGGCTGGCTTGTGCCTTTTGTACTGGTTCTTGCAGCCTTGGGTGCGGTCGTGATGACCCGCTTCGGTGTCCAAATGGTTGCTGCGCCAAATGAAACTACTACTATTGCGCCGACCACCCCTTCAGGGCAAAACCCTGCGTAATAAAAGACGGTTAAAATGGTCCTTACCCCGCTCCGGCACCAGCCGGGCGGGGTTTTTGTTTCCCAACCTGCAATGATATAATCTTAAAGCCCCTGTCCGATTAGTAGAAAGTGATAAAAATATGGCTACTGAAACCAAGGCGACTGAAACCAAGAATCCTTTGCATCCAAACCCCCCACCATTGGTGCGCGTCAATGGGACGCACCGCGAAATGGGTCGTCAGATTGGTGAGGCTTGTCGCAAACAAGTACAGCATGGCATTGAGAACAGCCGTAAACTGGTCTCCGATGCCTACGTCCAATTGGAATTGACCTGGGAAGGTGCCCAAATTCAGGCGCGCAAATACATCCCCTTCGCCCAGGAACGTTACCAGGAGTATGTAGACGAAATGATGGGGATAGCCGAGGGAGCGAATGTCTCGTTTGAAGATGTGGCTGTGGTAAATTCCATGGAAGCGGTGACTTCAGACGCCCTCCACCTTACCCGCTGCACGAGCATGGCGGTCAACGACGATCGCACGGCCGACGGGCACGTGCTGCTGGCGCATAACGAGGATTGGGTGCCGGAGGATGAAGATGACGTATTTATTGTCCATGCGACTCCTAAAAAGGGTCCACCGTTCCTGGCCATGACGTATGGGGGGCTGTTGCCCAATATCGGCTTCAATGCCTATGGCATTGCTCAATTATGCGATTCGGTTTACCCCAACGACTCCCGCATCGGCACGCCTCGCCTGGTGGTTTCACGGGCTGTCCTGGCTTCTGAAACGCCGGATGAAGCCATCCGCCACATGCTTTCGGCTCAACGGGCAGCGGGCTACAACCATTTGTTGGTTCACGAGAGCGGCGAATTGTATTCGGTGGAAGTCTCCGCCCGTCATTTCGGCATCCTCTATGGCGAAGACGGATACATTGTCCACACCAACCACTATCTCTCTCCAGGCATGCAGGAGGTGGAACGCGAACCGGAAGACCTGATCGCCTCCCGTGTCCGCTATTTCCGTGCCCTGCGGCTGGTCAAGCGCGAAGATCAGCACACGATTAAAACATTGCAAACCATCCAACGCGACCATGTGAATTTCTCAAATTCAATTTGTAATCACGCCGTGGATGTCAACGACCCGCTTGATCGTGAGAAGACGGTTAATGCCATGGTGATCGATCTGACCGCTCGTGAAATGCACATCGCATGGGGTAATCCGTGCGAGAACCCCTACCACACCTACCACCTGGATGCATAGCAGCGACGATCGATGACATCGATGCGAATAGGTTTCGCATGGCCCCTTAGTGTTACAACTTTTTCGAGGAAAAGGCGTAAATATATCCTGGAGGCACAAATGGAGCAAAAACCTAAAGAAAAAAAGTTCGTCCCCTGGTATCTTTGGCCGTTCTGGGCCATCTGGAAATTGGTGGTCGGTATTGTTGCGGGGACCGGACGATTGGTGGCCGTGATTATTGGCCTGGTCTTCCTGATTGTCGGTGTGGTCCTGACCGTGACAGTGGTCGGTGCGATTGTTGGTATACCCTTCATCATCTTCGGTCTATTATTGATGGTGCGGGGATTGTTCTAGAAGATCACTGGCCTCGTCCCCTTTTCCTGTCAAACTCTTTCAGCCACTCTTCCACCTCTTCGGGGGCAAGGGTGGCTTCGCCTTTTAATAAGGAAGAACCGGCAGCCTGGGCTTTGGATATTTCCCTGGCGAACTCCTCCGAAGTGAGTACGCCGGCATGGACAGCGTGGGCAGCGCGTTGGACGCGTCCATCTGAACTGACCACGGTCCAGTTTTTCGCTATTTTGCCCATTTGCCCGAGTCTGACCTCAATGGCCGCATCTGCGCTTGACCCCTTGCGGACGTAGTGGGCCGTTACTGCACCCGCATTTCGTACAGCGGCATGACCTGGCGGAGCGCCGTCAAAATAGACTTCCAGACGGGCACGCCGCAAGCGGCAGTATTCTTGCAAGCGGGAGATGAGTTCGTCTTCATCATCCATGGAATCCAAGTGCAAGCCGAGTTTGGGGATCAGGTTATGGCCATCAATTAGATAAAGCATACAAGGAGAATTCTACTGCTTCTTTTCGAAATATGTGAACCGGGCGGTGGAATGGCTTTCGTCCATTCCCAGCCATGGATTGGTTTAAAGTGAGCTGGTTTCCATTTTTTGTCAAGAAATAGTATACTATTTGATATATTCATAAATATACAATTATGTTTTCATAATTATTGTATGCCTGCCGACGAGACCCGCTCATCCCTGGAATTGCTCTATAACGTCAGCCGTGAACTTGCGTCTGCGTTGGATTTGCGCACCGTTTTACAGCGCATTCTCTTCCAATCGCTTAAATATGTGGGTGGTGAGCGTGGCAGCATAGTGGTTTTGGATGATAATGGAAAAGTCGTCGATTCGGCGATCGTCTACGGGCGCAAGATCCATGACCATACCACACAGCAATTGCGCGAGACGGTGGAGCGCGGCCTGGCCGGGTGGGTCGTCCGCAAGCGCCAACCGGCCTGGGTGCCGGATACGAGTCGTGACGAACGCTGGCTGCGGCGGCCGGACGATGCCGTTGACCAGTCCGGCGCCAAGGCGGCAATGTGCGTCCCCTTGATGGCACGAGAGCGTCTTGTGGGCGTGCTGACATTGGTCCATCCCGAACCTGGTTCTTATAGCAAAGAACATTTCAACCTGATGCAAGCCATCGCAGACCAATCCGGGATTGCGGTCTTGAATGCCCGTCTTTATGCCGAAAGCCAGCGGCAGGCGCGCGTCATGACTGCCCTGGCAGCCAGCGCAGCAGCCATCAATGCTACTTTAAGATTGGACGATGTGCTTCAGCGCATACTCAACGAAACCATCCAGGCTTTGCAGGTGGAGACGGTGACGCTGGCGCTCGTTGAGCGAAACTGGGATCTGGTATTCCATGCCGCTACCGGTGAGAATACCGAAGGGATCGTAGGCAAGCGCATCCCGGCCGGGCAGGGAGTAATTGGTTGGGTGGTCCACGAAGGCGAAGGCGTAGTCATCCCGGTCGTTCAGGAGGATAAACGCTTTTTACCGGGTGTGGAGCAGTTTAAAGGTATCGAAGCGCGCGCCATGGCTATCGCTCCCATTTATGCACAGGGCCGCGTCATTGGGGTTTTACAAGCCATCAATCCACGTTCAGGGGCCTTCGACCCGGATGCATTGCTCGTTTTGGCCGGGATCGGGAACCTGGCCGGTACAACCATCCAGCATGCTCAATTGTTTGAGCGACTGCAGGCAGCCCACAAAAGATACCGCGAGTTATTTGACGATAGCGTGGACCCCATTTTCGTCACTGGCTGGGATGGAAAAATCCATGAAGTGAATCGACAGGCGGCTGTCATCAGCGGGCACACTTCCAAACAGCTCCAGGGCATGTCGATCGATAAATTGCACGAGGTTACCCGGGGCGATAAAAACGTAAGCATGGAAAAACTCAAAGCCGGTGAAATACTGGGCTATGAGGCAGTACTTAAAAGCAGCACCGGACGCGCAATTCCAATTCAGGTCCAGGTACGGAAAGTGGTTTTTGAAGAGGCCGAATCATTGCAATGGTTAATGCGTGATATTACCGAACGTAAGGATTTGGATACTTTACGGGAAGATCTGACCTCCATGATCTACCATGACCTGCGTTCACCGCTTGCAAATATCGTTTCAAGCCTGGATGTTTTATCCGCGTTGAGTTCGGTGAAGGGAACGAAACTCTCCAGTCGGTGGTGACAATAGCTCGTCGTTCTACCGATCGCATCCAACGGTTGGTCAGTTCCTGCTCGATATCAACCGCTGGGTGAAGGGAACGAAACTCTCCAGTCGGTGGTGACAATAGCTCGTCGTTCTACCGATCGCATCCAACGGTTGGTCAGTTCTCTGCTCGATATCAACCGCTTGGAATCGGGACAAGCGATTGTTTCTCAGCAGTCAGCCTCTCCAAGCCGCCTGGTTGATGATGCAATAGAGGCGGTCCATCCAATGATGGATAGCCGGCACCAGATCCTCACGAACTGCGTCCCGGAAAAAATTTCATCGGTATGGGTGGACGTGGATATGATCCGGCGAGTGCTGATCAATCTGATGGAAAATGCTTCCAAATTCACCCCACCGGAGGGCAAAATTGAAATCGGTGCGAAAAGGGAGGGCGGCTGGGTTCATATGTGGGTGCAGGACAACGGTCCCGGCATCCCCTTCGGCGACCAGGAACGTATTTTCCATAAATTTACTCGTTTATTAGGGGAAACATCCCCCAATGGCCTGGGGGTTGGCCTGGCATTTTGCCGTTTGGCCGTAGAAGGCCACGGCGGCAAAATTCGAGTCGAGAGTCAATCTGGTCAGGGAGCCAAATTTATCTTAACTCTACCGGTTCAGAATGAAAAATAATTCCTTTCAGGAGTAAATATGCGGGCCATCGCAAAAGACGTTTATGTAGAAGATGACTATTTGGGGGTGACACTGGGAGCCATTCCCCTTACCCATGGACTGATCCAGATCGATGCGCCGCCTTCCCCGGAGGATTGCCGGGCCTGGCGGGCGGCATTGCTTAATCTGGGTGGCGGCTCAGAACGGATGCTTATCAATCTTGACGCGCACCCGGATCGCACTTTGGGCGCGAGGGCGATGGACTGTACCATCGTTGCCCATGAGAAGACCGCCCAGGTGTTCCGAAGCCGTCCGAACACCTTCAAGGCACAGGGGGAGGAGACCGGCTCAGATTGGGAAAGTATCCCCGGCCTGGGGAACATCCGCTGGATTTTACCCGAGATCACTTTCAGCCATGAGATGACCATCCACTGGGGTGAGACCGACCTGATCCTGGAACATCATGCCGGACCTTCTGCAGGAGCCACCTGGGTAATCCTACCGGAGCTTAAAGTGGTTTTTGTCGGTGATGCGGTTTTGCGCAATCAACCTCCCTTCCTTGCAGGAGCAGATATATCCGACTGGCTGGAAACATTGAAATTACTACTTTCCCCAGCCTATCGTAATTGGTTAGTTGTCTGTGGACGCGGGGGAGTTGTTACCGCGGATGCCATCAAGATGCAAAAGGATTATTTGGAACAAGTCCTGCATAAAATTGAAAAATTTGCCCAGAAAAAATCTGGTCCAGACGCCCTGGAAAACCTGATCTCACCCTTGCTTGCCCCCTTCAAGGTCCCTGCCAGCCGGCACCAGAAATACGCTCAACGGCTGCGTTACGGCTTATACCACTATTACGCCAGACATTACCACCCATCCAGTAACGTTGCCGGAGAGGAGTGAACCATCTGTGGCCGGTGAATACCAACCTGTTTTCGAAGTAACCAGGGGCAGGATCGTTGAATCCATTCACTTTGGGGCAGCCGCTGTCGTAGATTCGAACGGACAGTTGATCGCCTGGTACGGCGACCCCAAAATAACAACTTTCGTGCGCTCAAGTGCCAAGCCATTCCAGGCACTGCCATTTATTGAACGCGGCGGTGACCAGGCTTTTCACCTGACCTCAAAAGAAATAGCCATCCTGTGCGGCTCGCATGACGGCACCGATGAGCACGTTGAAGTGATCAAAGGGATTCAGGCCAAAGTTGGCATACAGGAGAGTGACTTGCTTTGCGGAACGCACCTGTTATCGCATCTTCCCACGGTGGAAGCAATGCGGGGACGCGGTGAGAGCCTAACTCCAAACCGGCACAATTGTTCCGGCAAGCACACCGGTATGTTGGCTCATGCCCGCATGAGAGGCCTGCCCATTTCTGACTACATCAATCCCGAACATCCGGTCCAAAAAAACATACTCGAGACCTTTGCAGAAATGTGCGGCGTGCTTTCCGAACAGGTCGAGATCGGTACCGATGGCTGTTCTGCTCCCAACTTTGCCATTCCCCTTTCCAATGCCGCTCTTGGTTTTGCACGGTTGTGCGACCCGCATGGCCTATCACCGGAACGGACGGCTGCTTGCCGCCGCATTACCTCCGCAATGATGGCGAATCCGGTCATGGTTGCAGGAGCGGAGCGCTTTGACACACGCCTGATGGAGGTCTGTTCCAAGCGGATACTGGCGAAAGGGGGAGCGGAGGGTTTTATGGCGCTGGGTATCCTCAGCGGAGCTTTGGGCGCAGAATCGCCCGGGATTGGGATCGCTTTCAAAGTCTCCGACGGGGATGCGTCCATACGCCAGGCAGATGGAAGTTTCCGGAACCGGGTTCGTCCAGCCATGGCGTTGGAAATTCTCAGGCAGCTTGGATATATCTCACAGGCAGAGATGGAGGAGCTGGTGGAATTTGGGCCGGTCAGGCCGGTGACCAATGCCCGAAAAACCGTGGTGGGAGAATCCCGTCCGGCCTTTACCCTCGAACGGAAGTGATCCGGAGGCGGACAAAAGTCCGCCTTTTTTAATTATGCAAACCCTATCCACTGCGTTTTTGCAAAAGTTGGTAGCCCTTCTCGAAAACGAGAAAACACTTGGGATCGCCTTGTCGGGAAGTTTTGCCCGCGGCGAAGGGGATTCTTACAGCGATGTGGATATCTGGCACTACATCCGGCAGGAACCCGCGGGTGGGTCCGAAATGGCCTACCTGGAATATATTGACGGCTATCTGGTCAGCGTGAAGAACACCCTGATCGAGAAGGATTATGGAGACCTGCGGAACCCCAAGAGGGCTATCTGGGTCGTTCCCGCCCTGCGCCAGGCGCAAATCTTGTCCGACAGGGATGGGGCTCTTGCGGCTCTCTTTGAGGCTGCCCGGAATTTCAGCTGGGAATCGTTGCGACCTGCGGCGGATGCCTACGCTTCCCACAATCTTGCCAACACAGCCGAGGAAATCTATAAAATATTGGACGGACTAAAAAAGGGGAATGAATCCAAAACGCTTTATGCCATTTGGAGTCTGACTCAGGATTTAGCAGATAGCCTGCTGGTCCAGCAAGGGGTATTCATTCCCACCGAAAATACTTACATTGATCATGCCCAGGCTGCGGCCGGCCGGTCTTCCGATTGGACACGCCAGTTCCGCCTCGCCATCGGCCTCGACCCGCTGCCTTCCGGCAAACCCGCCTACATCAGTTATGGGATGGCCGGGCTGCAATTGTATCGAGAATCTGCCCACCTTTTAAAGGATATTTTGCTTCCCGAAGATACCCGGATCGTCGAACGTGCACTCGAGGTCATCATGGAGGCGGGTTACTGATGGAACCTTCCCTGCTTGCCATCGAAGTCCATCGCCGGCTGCTGGAATTTTATGGACAGCCGATTTGGCGAAATCCACTGCCGCCAGTGGATGAACTCATCTCCACCATCCTCTCTCAAAATACCAACGATACCAACCGCGACCGGGCATTCAAGTCGCTTCGCCAGCATTTCCCGACCTGGGAGGTGGTGCGCGACGGGGATCCTGTTTCTGTGGTGGCTGCGATCCGGTCTGCCGGCCTCGCCAACCAAAAGGGACCGCGCATTCAGCACGTGTTGCGCGAAATCACTGCAGAGCGAGGTTCACTTGACCTGGATTTCCTGAGGGAGCTGCCATTTGATGAAGCGCGTGCGTGGCTGATGAAATTCAAGGGCGTCGGTCCCAAAACGGCTGCGATCGTCCTGCTTTTCTCCATGGGGCGTCCGGCTTTTCCAGTAGACACGCACATCTACCGGGTGACGGGGCGGATCGGTTTGCGGCCTGAAAAGATGACGGTTGAACAAGCCCACACTTATCTGGAGAATTTGTTACCGCCCGATACTTATTATGCCGCCCACTTGAACATCATCAGGCTGGGACGCGAAATTTGCATAGCCCGCAAGCCAGCCTGTTCACGCTGCCCGCTGCAGGAAATCTGCGCTTATGCAATTCAGCTGAACAATGCGCACAGCCTCCAATGACAGGCTCCCAACCATCCCCTTATTTATGTTTGTAGCGGAACCGGGCTGAAGGCTGCCTGCATGGACCACGGTCCGGTCCAGGTAATGGTCACAGGCAGGGTCTTGCCGCGCAGGTCCTCTTCGGATTCCATAAAGACAAGTTTATTGGTGGGGGTGCGGCCGCGCCAACGACCTTTCACCTTGTCTTCAAAAAGCACTTCGACTTTCTTGCCCAAAAGGCGGCCATTGATCTCAGCGACAATATTTTCCTGCAGGTCTTCCAACATGCGCAAACGGCGCATTTTTTCACCTTCAGGCACATCATCGGGGAAGCGACGCTCGGAAACCGTGCCGGGGCGGGGCGAATAACGGGCCAGGTGAGCGACATCCAACTTCAAGTCTTCGAGGAGATGGAAAGTCTCCATGAACTGGGCCTCCGTCTCACCGGGGAAACCGACGATGATATCGGTAGCGATCGAACCCCCGGGAATCCGTTGGCGGATCTTTTGGATGATGCGGCGGTAATCAGCCTGGGTATAGCCGCGGCGCATATTCTTCAATACCTCATCATCCCCGGCCTGGATGGGTATTTCGATGTGGGGCATGACCCTGGGCAGTCCGGCGACTGCGTCCATGATATCTTCACCGAAATAATTGGGATGGGAGGTCAGGAAGCGGATGCGCTCAAGGCCATCCACCTGCTGCAAGCTGGCGCAGCAAGGCGGCCAGGTTTGGACCTTCGGGCAGGTCCCTGCCGTAGCGATCCACAATCTGGCCGAGAAGAGTGACCTCTTTTACACCCTGAGCTACGAGGGAGCGGACTTCGGCCAGAACGGCCTCGGCGGGGCGGGAGCGTTCGGCGCCGCGGCGGGAGGGGATGATGCAAAACGTGCAGGCATGCGAACAGCCCAGCACGACCGGAACGTGGGCTGCGACCAGCTGGCCGCGTTCGTGCTCCGGCAGGACCAGCTCCTCGTCCATTACGGCGAAACGTTCGGCGGTCGTACGCGTTTCGAGCGCCTGAGCCTCGCCCTGGGTCAAATAAGAGACCAGCGGACCCGGGTCGGAGGGAGGCGAGAACACATCTACGTAAGGGAAGCGCGGACGCAATTTCTCTTCATTGTGGATGCCCACCAGGCAACCCATCAGGTTAATGACCAGGTGCGGGTTCTTATCTTTGAGGGGACGCAAGGAGCTCAGGCGTCCGTAGGCCTTGTCTTCCGCAGATTGGCGCACGACGCACGTATTCAGGACAATCACATCCGCTTCTTCAGCTTTACCGGTAAAGGAATAACCAAGGTGCTCAAGGGCCGACCCGACGCGCTGGGAATCGGCCACGTTCATCTGGCAACCCTCGGTCCAAACATGATATTTTTTCATTCTGTTCCTTGAGCGATTAAAATCCTGCGCTAAATCGATGCAGGACTGTGTAGGGCGCAAATTATACCAAGTTTGTCTGTAATGAACGTCATAACCTTTTCATGAGATAAGCAGGGAAAAGTAAATAGGAAACAGGTCAACCAAACGAATCGGAACGAATACTGCTCCCGGCACGATTTACGGGGGAAGGTTCCCCGGGTATTGGGGAGACCCAGCCCCTGGGAGAACGCCACGCCGCGGAAAGCAGACGGCGCTGGTGACAGGCCATCGAAACCATTATTCAGGAATTTGAGAAAGGTGAGCGGGATCGAGGACATAGCGTAGTCGTTCCTCAGGAACGACTGAGGAACGAATACCATGTTTCCAGTTTTTATATGAAGTGGGAATCCTTGCAAGGGAAAAGATCGGAGAGTGGGTAGAGAGAGCAGGGTTGGCATGAGTTCACCCAAGTGTTGTGAAGAGGCACTATAATTATAGCACAAATGTTCTAGATGGCAAGATGAAAAATCTGGAGTCCGGACATTAGTTCAGACATTTTCTCAGAAATAAGCGGTACAAGCCTTTTTGGCGCTGGCAAGTCACAATTTCCACCGTGAAAGTGGTTTCATCGACCCCTTTCCCTGCCCTTTCCCCGAAGTTTGAAGCCGTTGACTTGCAGGATGTTCGAACTCCTGTCCGAAGGTCAGATTTACCCTATTGACTTTGCCTTGGAGAAGTGCTATTCTAACATTAGAACAATTTGTTTAAATGTTTAATTCTACGATATGCGTAATATATCCGAGGCATTGGAGCCGCTGACAGTCCATGAATAACAATAACAGACTCAACCAAATCTTCGAGGAGGCCCTAAAGGTCTTTGCCTATTATGGTTTCCGCCAGGCAACCATGGAGCAAATCGCCGGCAAGCTGGGGATGACCAAGGGTAGTCTCTACTTTTATTGCACCAACAAGGAAGACCTGTATAACAAGGCGGTCGCCCAGGCACTGCTGCAATGGCAGGAGCGAGTGCGCGAGGCAGTGGAGGCGGAAGAGGATATCGTCCAAAAGTTGATCACTCTGGCGATCAAATCCAATGAGTACCTTTCGGAGGATGCCGACTTGCGTATGATCATCATCAACGACCCACAGATCCAATCCATCACCCCGGCCGAGGACCGCTATCCCAACATCGGCATTGCCTCATACGGCATGCTAAAGCAAATCCTGGAACAGGGTGTAAAGGAAAACAGGTTCAAGGCGGTGGATCTGGAGCATGTGGCAGGCTTTCTTTATTCGATCCACTGCATGTTTGTCGTCAAGACGTATGTCAAGGCGGAAGGTCAGTCGGCCCAGGAGATGTACCGCGCCGGCATAGATGTCATTCTCAACGGCCTGTTGGCGGAATAAGCCTTTGAGTCTGACCTGAGAAAATATCCAATGCGGATATTCCACTAAAAAGGAGAATACCATGAGCCTCGATTCACCCAGCCTGACTGGAAGCATCAATGATCAATTCCCCATCGGCGCGGAAGGAGACGTGATTGTAGCCGGCAGCGGACCGGCGGGCATAGCCGCCAGCCTGGCAGCAGCCAGAAAGGGACTGAAGGTGGTCCTGGTGGAGCGTTTCTCCTTCCTGGGCGGCATGTCCACCCAGGTGCCGATCGCCACGTGGCCTTTGAACACGGCCATCGAAGAGGGCGAATTGGATATGCCTTACGACGGCATCCTCGGCGAGATCATCCACAAGCTGGATGAGCAGGGCTGCCTGGAATTGAAGACCAACTTGAACGACGGTGTGGAAGTCTATAATCCCTTGAAGGACGGGAACGAGAAGGTCGCCACCAGCAAGTGGTATTTATTTGACCCCGAGGAGCTTAAATTCCTTTACTTTACCCTTCTGCGAGAAGCTGGGGTAAAGCTGCGAGTTAATTCACTGATCGTCGATACAGTGGTGAATGAAGGACGGGTGGAAGCTGTGGTGGTGGAGACACTCACCCGGCGCGAGTTGATCAAGGGCAAGATCTTCATCGACGCCACCGGCAGCGCCGAAATTGTAAGACGGTCCGGAGGGCCGGCGGTGTTGGGATCGGGCGAGAACGACGGGATCCCAGCAGGGATAAAAATTCCGCTCAGCACCACCTTCCGCATGGCGGGGGTCGATACAGAAGGGTTGAATATGGTCGAGGTGGAAAGGATCTACGAGGAGCATCGCTTGAAAGGTGATCCGGATATCCCGGTGAAGGGGCTCATGAACCAAATCGTGTGCAAAGGTGTGGTGCAGATCTTCGGCACACGCGTCTTTAATACGAATCCGCTGGACCCTGAGGAGGCGGCGGAAGGCGAATATGAGCAGCGCCGGCAAATCCGTGAGACGATGCGTTTCCTCAAGCGGGAGATCCCGGCTTTCCGCGGTTGCCAGCTCATCAGCACCGGGGTGACCATGGGGGTGATCGGCACCCGGCGTATTCGAGGCGATTGCTTCATTACTTACGAGGATATGTTCACCGGAAAGAAATTCGAGGATGCGATCGCTACAGGTACTTACCGGTTGGAATACTGGGAACCCGATGGCAGCAGCTATCGTTTCCATCACCTGGCGAACACCTGGTACACCATTCCATACAAGGCGCTTCTGCCACTAGGGTTGGCGAACGTGATCGCAGCGGGATCGTGCATTTCTGGGCAGCTCCTTGCCATGGGAACCTGGGCAATCCAGCCGGTGTGTTTCAAAACCGGGCAGGCTGCCGGGACCGCCGCGGCGCTATGCCTCAAAAAGGAAGCAGACCCGCGCGATATTTCCGTGCCGGAATTGCAGGACCAATTACGCAAAGATGGCATATTCCTGGGTTGAGGAAAACATGGACACCACTACAGAAATCAAGAAGGACATATTTCAATATCCCAAGCGGATCATGCTTAGCTATGGGTCGCGCGAACTATTTACCCAGTGGATCTCAGCAGCTTTTGGATTTACGGTATTCTTTTATTATGAGTCGGTCATCGGATTGGATGTGCGCCTGGCAGCCGCTGCCTATATCATTTACCAGATTTGGAACTCGGTTAACGATCCCCTGACCGGCTACCTGATGGAAAGGGTCATCTTTCCCTGGGAGAAGAAGACCGGTTTCCGAAGGATGCCGATCATGGTCGGAGGGGCAATTTTGTGGCTGCTGGCGTATCTTGCCATTTTCATGGGTCCCGTTTATGCTGATCCGGTTGCCAATAAATGGTTGATCTTCGCCTGGTACGTGGTCTCGCTGTGCCTTTATGATACTTTTGGTACGCTGTTTGATGTAAATGTAGTCAGCCTGTACCCGGAGAAGTTCACCGGCTTGAATGAAAGACGAACGGTCCAGGCGATGGGGACCATCCTGGGCATCGTTGGGTTGGTCCTGGCGGCGATCATCCCTCCCATGTTCATCACCACCGGCGTGGCGCTGACTTACCGCAGTTCGGC
The DNA here is from genome assembly GCA_963831885.1 of uncultured Chloroflexia bacterium. Lineage (GTDB taxonomy): Bacteria > Chloroflexota > Anaerolineae > Anaerolineales > Villigracilaceae > UBA877. Next base: position 35,398 of record CAWHSJ010000024.1, read on the forward strand.
CTTGGTGACCTTTGGAGTTGGCTTTATTTTCCTGGCATTAATGATCCCGGGGATTTTCGAGACCAAGAAATTACGAGAAGTTTACCGGTTACGGCGGGAGAACCTGGCCCGACAGGAAAAGCAGGCAGGTTTTTTTGCAACTGCCAGGATTGTGTTTTCCAATAAACGCTTTCTGGGCAAGGTGATCCTTTTCTTTGGCTACCAGGTGGGTGTGGTGATGCTGCAGACCAGCGCCCTCTACATTGTGACCTACCTGTTGGATTCCCCCGCCTCGACCATTTCGGTTTTGCTTGGAAGCATGCTGGGCGGCGCGCTCATCTCGGTGCCTGCATGGATGATCATCTCGCGCAAGACCAACAATAACCGCCTGGTGAGCCTGGGAGGGGGTTTTCTGCTCTGCCTCAGCTTCATCCCAATGATCTTTGTAAATGGTTTAACTGGCTGGGTGATCTGCCTGGTCTTTTTTGGCATGGCGCTGGGCAACCAATGGTTCATGGATCCGCCCACCCTGGCGGATATGCTGGATGATGTGGCAGTGAAGACCGGGCGCCGGGATCCGTCGGTGTATATCAGCTTTCAGTCGCTTGTGTTCAAACTCGGGCAAACCAGCATCGCCGCAGTCATAGCCATCGTGCACACCCAAACGGGCTTTCCTTCCGGCGTGACCAGTTTATCCGAGCTGTTCCTGCGAAGCCCCACCCCACAGTTAGCGCTCTTCGGCATCCGGATCCATTCCGCTATTGTCCCGGCAATAGTAGCACTGGTTGCAACGATCATTTTCTGGTGGCTCTATGATTTGACCCCAGATAAGATTACCGCCAACAAGAAGAAGTTGGAAGAGATGGGACTTTGATTGGGTCGACAAAATTCATTTTCCATGATTGCCACGACGGCGCCTCTGACAGACTACGACAGGGGCGCCGTCTTGCAAGCACAGATTTATCAATCCATGACTAAAAGTATCCCAGTCTCTATCTTTGCATGCCGGTAAGATGAGGCTCTCCTTGACCAGGCTTTAGCCTTTGCAAGAAAAATTTATACTTGCCAAAATCTGAGCGATTACTGAAATTCAGACATGAGTTCAGACAGGACACACGTAAATAGAGAATTGGGATATCGCCTCTGAAAGCAGCGGTGGCGATAGGTCGGATTTGAGTTTCAAGAAAATAAATGGTCAGGAGAATAAACGCTGTTTGCGAGTGTCTTCAGGAAACAATTGGCTACGAATTTTTCCCGAACTGTTCTGAAAATAGAATCGAGCGGCAACAGTTGCAGACAAATTGAGATTGATGTTGTGGCTCATTTTCATCATTGGCGGTGCATGTCATCCATGAGGACTTTTGTCTGAACCCAGGAAAAATGGATTATCGTATAGTTGTTGAATTCCAACATAAACTATGAGGAAAATATTTTTTTAAAGTATTGGAGTGGCCTGGAGAGATGCAGAGGGCTGCGCCTCGCAAGGCAAGTAAGATATGGTAAAATCGCCTCCACCCGGAGGGATGGCCGAGTGGTTTAAGGCAACTGACTTGAAATCAGTCGTGGCCGTAAGGCCACCGGGGGTTCGAATCCCTCTCCCTCCGCTGAAGGGTGGATGTAAGGACGTTTGCACGTTTACAGGTAGGTATGTGTAAGTACTGGGGAGGTGCCAGAGTGGCCGATTGGGCTCGCCTGCTAAGTGAGTGCTGGGGTTAAAACTCAGCCGCGGGTTCGAATCCCGCCCTCCCCGCCAGGGAAAGACGCTCCAGATGATAGGGGCGTTTTTCAGTTGAGGCCATTGACTATCACCATGAGGAGCACGACTGTGTCTGATTTTTATGAGTTATGAACCCGATCCTGTCACAAAACCCACATATCCCCTGCATTCTGATCCCCTGGCCGAGACTCGCCCCCACCAAGTCCGGGCGCCACGAAGAAGGTTATGGCGTAAGGGCTGTGGCACGCTTGCACTGCTGGCGGGCGGACTGCTCGCGCTGCTTTTAATCTACCTGCTGGTACCACTACGCACCAATGTGCTGTTGCTGGGGTTGGACGCTCGTCCCGGTGAAGGCGATTATGGACGCAGCGACACGATGATCCTGACCACCTTCGTGCCTCTAAAGCCCTATGTCGGCATGCTCTCCATCCCCCGTGACCTATGGGTCAGAGTGCCAGGCCACGATGAAAACCGTATCAACACCGCCCATTACTTTGGGGAGATCGACCATCCTGGCAGTGGCCCCAAGGTGGCCATGCAGGTGGTGCAGCTCAATTTCGGGGTGAATGTGGATTATTACGTACGAATGCAGTTTTCGGGTTTCAAGGATGTGGTAGATGCCCTGGGCGGGGTGGAGGTGAGTTTTCCACAGGACATGTACGGCTTTACACAAGGCACCCATCATCTGAACGGGGACCAGGCCCTGGCGCTGGTGCGCGACCGGACAAGCGGTGATGACTTTGGCCGTATGCAGCGCGGCCAGTTGTTCCTCAAAGCCTTGTGGAAGCAGACAATCCGCCCGCAAAGCTGGCCGCACCTGCCCCAGGTTGTCGCGGCGTTGGCCCAATCCATTGACACCGATCTGCCCTTCTGGTTATGGCCACGCCTGGGTTTAGCTCTGCTGTGCGCCGGCCCGAACGGCATCGATGCCCGCACGATCGACCGGGAGATGGTACAGCCTTTCACCACCTCGGGCGGCGCACAGGTGCTGGCGCCTGATTGGCAGAAGATCAACCCAATGTTGATGGAGATGTTTGGACAATAAATCTAAAAATCTCCGTGAGATTCAAAGTAGACAACCGAAAGTCTTTATAAAAAGATACGCTGCCAAGTCAGCGGGAACGGCGGCAAGGACACCGCCTAGCGCAAGAAGAGGCGCACGTATGGCCCTCCCCGCCAGAAGAAAACGCGTTTTGATAAGGCGCGTTTTTGGTTTCAGCCGCGGGTCCCCAACATCGGCGGTCCATACCGCCGCCATGGCTGATGACGGCTTGTGGCCGTCTCAGCACAAGGGGAGAGTCTTCGAATACCCTGGAGGAAGTACAGATCTTGCGTTCACGATCAGATAGAAGCACATTTGAAAGGCGCGAGAATCCGCGAGATCACTGTCTAGATTGTGACACTCACCAGCTGCTTAAAGAGGTGGGGCTTCTTGGAGCGGCCATAGCCTATTGGCTGTACTTTCGCTCCACAGGGCGTGTCCTGCCCCTTTTGAGAATATTCCGGACTGCATTGACATCTCGATCATGGAAAGACCGCATGAGCAATCGACCCAACGATCCGCAAGAACTCAATTCCGGGAAGACCGCCCCAGCATGCCCACTTGTATTTTGTTGATGGATCATTTTTATATTAATCCAAACGAAGTGCTTGACTTGGCCGGACAGCCCACCCTCAAGGCCTTCTAGATCCAGACTGCCTGCGCCGAGCACTTGCCCCCGGAAGCTGTAGATGAGGCGATTAAGATATCCAAGATAAGAGAACCTGGCACACGTAAGGAGGTGGCCGATGCGATCCTGGTGTTACTTTATAAGTATTTCGAACAGGTGTATATATCAGCCATCTGTGGATTTGGGTGCTTGACATATAGCGCATCGCGCTATACAATAAATTCGTGATCAAAACATTCAAAGATGAACTCACACAGAACATTTATCAGCGCCAACCTTCTCGAAAACTTCCGCCCGATATTCAACAAGTCGCTTTACGGAAATTGCGCATGATCAATAATGCCATTTCTCTTAATGACATGAGAATCCCACCTGCAAATCGATTGGAAAAACTTGGAGGCAATCGAGAAGGTCAATGGAGCATCCGTATCAATGATCAATGGCGCATCTGTTTTGAGTGGCAAAAACGCGACGCCTATAATGTCGAGATTGTGGATTACCACTAAAGGTAGATAATATTATGTCCAAAAAATTGCATCCTGTTCACCCTGGGGAAGTGCTGCTTGAGGAGTTCCTCAAACCAATGAAGTTGAGTCAGAACCGATTGGCGATCGAGATCGGAGTTGATGCACGCCGCATCAATGAGATCACCCTGGGTACACGTAGCATCACGGCGGATACCGCTTTGCGTCTGGCACGCTATTTCGGAGTCTCTCCTCAGTTCTGGCTTGGTCTCCAGGTAGAATACGATCTGGATGTTGCCATGGACAATCTGGGAACCCGGCTGGACCGAGAAGTCAGGCCCCGAGCGATGGTTTCTGCCTGATCCAGATTTGAGATATCGCGTTCATCGAAAGAACAGCGGCAACAATGCTCATCGTTTTAGTCCACAACGACGGTACCGGCACCGTGGAGCGGGCGAACTACGACTACGAAATCCGTGTAAATGATGAAGTGATCGAGCGTGGACATATCCAGGGTCATCATCGAAAAGACGGCTGGCAGGCCTTGATCAGGGAAATTGCAGACCACCACCAGACTTCAACGACTGATCCAAACAAGGATAAAAACGATTCTCTGATCATACAAGCGCGCCATCAGGCCAAAGCAGACGGCTTGAAATCTTCAGATATCAATCACGCTGTTGAAAGAGCACGCAAGTTGAGACGGCTTGAGAACCATGACTAACGCCAGCACAATATACAGACCATTGGCAGGTATGAAGTCGTAATTGCTTGAAATCAAGAGTTGAGAATAGACCAAGATCATGCCCATCTCCTATACCAACCGCAAAGGAACCGCTTTTTTTCTCTGCCAGGGGATGACCAAGACCGGCAAAGTCCGATATTATTTTGCTCGCGAGTCAAAGGGGAAAATGATCGAACAAATTCCTCCCGGCTATGAGATCACCGAAAGTGTCAATGGAGTGGTTTCACTGGCTAGAGCACGTACTCTCTTGATTCTGGACGATGAGGTCACTCTGATTGATAAAGCCTTGAAGCGGCATCCCAATGGATCAAATTATCGGATGGATGTCAAACATAACCAGATCATCATCTACGAAGGGAATGGGCCAGATGTCGATGGGATCCTTGCCCTGTTTGGGAAGAACATTCCGCGACCTGCCGGAGCAATCAAGCAGCTCAAAGCCCAATTGGAAAGTTACACCCATTTCAAGGCGGTAATGCGTTTTATCCTTACCGACCCGGGAGAAGGGCTCTATGCCGCAGAACGATGGTGTTATTCAGGCAGCATCGATGATTGGATCAGCATGGGGAAATCGGGGAAGCTGGAACGGCTGGCGCGTCAGTTGATCCCTACTCTGGGTACAGACGATTTCTTTGAACCCTATTGATATCTGAGCAAAGAAATGAGCCGCACTTATTCACCCAAAACAGCGCCAATCTACCAGCTCAAAATCACCCTTGACGGTATTACACCGTCCGTTTGGCGGCGTTTCCTGATTTCTTCTAACATTCCTCTGAGCAAGCTGCACGATACCATCCAGATCGTCATGGGCTGGACGAATTCCCATTTGCATATGTTCGAGATCAATGGGCAGATTTATGGCGATCCACAGGATGACGAATTCGGCGATACAGGTACCTTGAATGAAATGAACTACAGAATCAGGAAAGTCATCAAGCGTGAGGGACAGAAATTCCAATACGAATATGACTTCGGGGATGGCTGGAGACACACCTTGCAACTCGAGAAGATCCTACCGCCGGATCCGGCCCGGCACCTGCCGGTCTGCCTGGAAGGAAAACGCGCCTGCCCTCCCGAGGATGTGGGCGGCATCGGGCGCTATGCCAATTTCCTAGAAGCCCTGCGCAACCCGGATCACGACGAGCACGAGGAGTATCTGACCTGGATCGGCGGGAAATACAACCCCAACGCATTCGACCTGGTATTGGTCAACCGGCACCTGCGCAAGATGAAAATTGCACCGGATGCCTGGCAGAAGGAGGAATATCCATCCTGGCCGGTCGAAAAGAAAAGCCAGGTTCCCCAGCCGCCGACACTGAACGAAGAGCAACGCCAGGCGGCCGAAGCCCTGCCCCTGCGCCGGGACGTGCTGACCCTGCTGAATTATCTCAGGGCCAACCGTGTGACCGGCACACAATCCACCGGGAACCTGCCTCTCAAAGCCATCCGGGCCATTTGCAGCCAGTTCGTTGACCCTCCCCAGCTGGAAACAAGGATCGGTGAATATGTTTCCCGAATGCGCAGCGAGGATGACGTCTGGCCGCTGTATTTTGTGCACGTCCTGGCATCGGTGGGCGGGCTGATCGCAGGCGGCCCCGGGAGACGCTGGCAGCTCACGCCGCTGGGGAGAAAAGTACATGACATCCCTGGCCGATGTGCAGGTCTGGCTGCTCTTCCAGACCTGGTGGATGCAGGTCAACTGGGGGATTGCATGGTCCTATTCACTGGACGAATTTCCTCCTACGCACATTCGCAAGATCATTCTCGAACGCTTACTCAGTCTGCCACAGGAGCACTCCTTGCCCTTTGAGAGGTTTGCTGACCAGGTGCTCGAGGCCTCCCGCCTTACCTGGCCTCATGGCGACGGCAGTAATGAACGATCCATCTTGCATGGCCTGATCGAATCCACTGTCGCCAAGCCTCTGGATCAATTTGGAATACTCGACCTGGAATATGGACCACATCCGACCTGGGGAGCACGGTTTCGCGAATTGCACGCCCTGACCCTGACGGCCTTGGGAAAAAGCCTGCTGGGGAGCATGAAAGAGCAAGAGTGATATGCCCCGTCCACAAGATATCAAACCCACGTACACCGAGATCATGACCCAGCTCCTGGATGGGGCCACAGGTCCGCTCCCGGTCCAGGAGTTCTCAGAACAGATCCTGGCATTGCGCACGACCCAGGCCAAAAAGCCTCTCAATGCGGTCCGGAACCAGATCTGCCAGGAGATTGGGCGTTTGCTCATCTTTCTGGATGCAGGCACCATTTTACCAGTCCGCCTAGCCATGCAGGGGGTGCGTTTTCGCCTCCAGGTCGATAAGAATACCGTTGACTCGGGAAAAGTCCAGATCGATGACAGCCTGTCCTCTTATCTACCCCGGCAATTTCCCATCGAAAAGGTTCAATTCCTGGATGAGGACGGGCAGCCCATCGATTGCCGTATCAGTTCGGCAATCGAAAAAGTGAAATCCGTCTTCGGCACCTATGATCACACCGCCTGGTACACGGACTTGAGAAGCTGGTTCCGGGACCAGAAGGTCTATCCCAAAGCCTACCTGCTGTTCACGATCCTCGATTGGCAGAATGGTACTCTCCAGCTGGAACACGAGCCGTATGCCAAACGAGACAGCGCCTTGTTACAGCAACGCAATCAACTGCTGGCGGACCTTTTCTACGAGATGCTGGAAAATGCTGCCCGGGAGGATCTCCATACTTTCGAGGCCGTTCCAACCGTTTATGCCCGTTTTCCAGAGAAAGACGGTTATCCTCCCGATCACTGGATGATCGCTCTGGAAAAAGACGACCGCATGAGCGTGGATGATTGGAGCATCCGCTACAGCGATGGAGGATTATCACCACTGGAAAACCTGGAGCGTGAACTGGACGGGGAATCCAGGACAACTCCCATGGTCACCTTCTCTAAGGAACGGGGCAAGCAGGCCTACCGCTTCAAGGCCGAGCTCAAGCACCGTCCGAGGATCTGGCGGGAAGTCGAGATCTTGGGGGAGCAAACGCTTTCTGATCTGAACATGATGTTGGTAGATGCCTTCAGCCACGACTGGGATCACATGGGCGGTTTCTGGAGACTGGTGCCACGCAAGGGCACGACCCGCGGCGTAGTGCGTTACCGGGAAGTGGACCTGGGTGAAGTGAATCCACTCGGAGAAGGCGATGGAGCCTACCTCGAAATCGCCGGGATCGGGCTTTCAGTGGGAGACAAGATCAAATTCGTCTTCGACTTTGGGGATTGGATCGAGCATACCCTGACGTTGGAATCGATCTACGTTTCCCAAGCTGGTTTGGAGTATCCCCGCGAGGTTGCCCGTAACAAACCCAAACATGTATATTGTGTAGACTGCGAGAAGAAGGGCAAAAAGGTGGTGGCGAAGTGGATCTGCCTGCAGTGCTCACGAGGCCCAAAGGAAGAGGTGGTTTTATGCGAAGAATGTGCCCAAGAACATGAGGAGCACTATCTGCAAGAGATCCTGTATTGACACATGGCGTAGATATTGACTTTTGAATATTAGAAGACCATGGTGTAGAATAACTGTAGCGTGTTTGTACACGCCAAGGAGTTAAAAATGGAATTCGTTCCCTACCGCTTGCTACGAAACCAGCCAGCAGAGCTGAGAAGGAAATTAGAGGAGAAGGGGGAGTTGGTGGTTACTGTTGACGGAGAGCCGCTTGCCCTGATGCTCCAGATCCCAAAAGGCAGTCTGGAGGATCTGGTTCTGTTGCTTTCCCAAGTCCGGGCTCAACTCGCCGTGGCTGCGATCCGTGAACAAGCCCGTCAGCGCGGCCTGGGCAACATGACCACCGAACAGGCCGAAACGGTGGTTCAAGAGGTGCGGGTGACGCGCCGGGCTGGGCGGGCCGGCTGATGCGTATTGTATTGGACACCAATATCCTGGTAAGCGGCTTGCATAATCCAGATGGTACGCCCGGACGGATCATTGATTTGGTTCTCGATAACAAGATCAAGGTGCTCTATGATGACCGCATTCTGAGCGAGTATCTTGACGTCCTCCCACGCCCTGCTCTGGCGATACAACCTGAACAAGCGCGAGCGGTTGTTGAATATTTTCGTTTGTCAGGTGAACGGATCGCGGCAATGCCTTTACCCAAAAATATTTTTCCAGACATTGATGATATAGCATTCGCCGAGGTTGCCATCACAGGAGAAGCAGATGCACTGGTGACTGGCAATGCCAAGCATTTCAGCAATCTGAAGGCACGCGGCTTAACCGTGCTCTCCCCCGCGGGCTTCCTAGAAAAATATACTGAACAGAACAGTTAAAACCAAATTTAGCCATCGACTTCAGGGTTGTTTATCCAAAAAATATAATCTCAACTCAGGGATAGCAAACCACCAAAGGGTTGAAATGCCGCAGCTCTTTGTAGAGCTCCATGTTGATCGAAGTACAATCCGTCGAAGACAACCCCTGCAACTGCACGTATCTCGAGGCCATTCATATTCTCCCAGATGGATGGCCAATCGCTTAACAGGTGGAGATTCCTTGCAGCCTCCGGCCGCGATGACAGCTGGAGGCTTTCCAGCTCTTTCACGATGCTGCGAGCATCTTTATCAAATTCTAATTTGCTGATATGACCGCCAAGGTAAAGCTCCTTCAGCCTGTCCAACTCTTTGCGCAGCGCATACCCTTTTCTTTCAAACTCGCCCAGGCCTTCATGGGATAGAGAATAGGCCATGATGCGCTCATGCCATTCCGGAGGAATGTGCAAGTGCATGACCAGTTGTGTGACCTACTCTTCCACCAGGTCGGCCGGGAGTGAAAAATGATGATGTTTTTCGATCAACGCCTGGAAAGCCGCATCGCTTTCTGGGTTGACTATGGAAGGAATTTACAATTTGCGGATGTTGGCGGCGTTGGTTTTAGGTTAAAATCCATTTACTGTCATGCCTGAATTCTTGAAACTCATCCCTCCTGCGGAAGCTCTTTCCTTGCTCATGGAGTCGTTGCCTGACCGGGAGCCGGAGATGGAGTGGGTGGATACTCTCCATGCGCTGGGACGCGTGACGGCTGCAGAGGTGACTGCCCCGCAGGCTTTGCCGGCTTTTCCCCGCAGCACCATGGATGGCTACGCCGTCAGAGCCGGCGACACCTATGGAGCCTCCGAGTCGATCCCCGGCTACCTGCTGCTGGCCGGGGAAGTGCCGATGGGATCAGCCCCAGCGTTCGCTTTACAGCCCGGGCAAGCCGCCGTCATCCATACCGGCGGAATGCTCCCCCACAATGCCGAGGCAGTCATCCCCCTGGAACAGACCCAACTGGCCCGGCCGGGGGAGATCGAGATCCTGCGGGCGGTGGCGAAGGGCGAGAACGTGATCCTGGTGGGGGAGGATGTTGAAAAGGGCCAAATCGTGGTCCCTTGCGGCACGAGGATACGCCCGGCGGAGGTGGGCGGGTGTATGGCCCTGGGGATCACGCAATTACAGGTGGCCGTAAAACCCCGGATTGGGATCATCTCCAGCGGCGATGAGGTTGTCCCGCCAAACATTGCACCCGGGCCGGGACAGGTACGGGATGTGAACTCCTATACACTCTCCGCACGGGTGACCGAAGCAGGCGGGGAACCGGTATTGTATGGCGTTGTGCGGGACCAGCTCGCAAGAATGAAGGAGAGCATCGCCAAGGCTTTATCGGAATGCCACGCAGTGGTCATCACTGCCGGTTCATCCGCCAGCGCGCGCGACATGACCGCCGAGGCGATTGCCAGCCTGGGCACTCCGGGAGTGCTCGTCCATGGGGTGAATGTGCGCCCGGGAAAACCGACCATCCTGGCGGTCTGTGACGGCAAGGCGGTGATCGGCCTGCCGGGCAACCCGGTCAGCGCCATGGTGATCGCGGGCTTGTTCGTCCTGCCGGTGATCAAGAAACTGCTGGGGCTGAGAGTGGAACGACCGACTGCCTCCTGCCCGGCCCGGCTGCGCGTGAATGTGGCCTCGCAGGCCGGACGCGAGGATTGGGTGGCTGTGAAATTAATACCTGCCTCAGACGGGAAAGGTGAGGGGGAGGCCTGGCTGGCAGATCCCATCTTCGCCAAAAGCAATCTCATTTTCTCCCTGGCCGCCGCAGACGGCTTGATCTGTATTCCCCTGGATGTGACCGGTCTGGAAGCGGGGGAACGTGTGCGGGTTTTTCTTTTTTAGACGGCCGGCTGAGCAAGCCCGGGTGTTCGATGGGTTCCAAGTTGAGTATTTTCAATAATGTATCAACGGCTTTCGCCGCGTAATTCTGGAGCAAAGGAACGGTCAGGATATGTCCGTATATCTTCATGATATTCCCCTGGGTGAAGCCAAAGCCCGCTTTGAAGCTGCCTTGAAAGAGGCGGATCTTTGGGATGTGTTGGGCCAGGAAACGATCCCGCTGGATGAAAACGCGCTCGGACGTGTCCTGGCCGAAGCGGTGATCGCGAAAGTATCTTCCCCTCACTATCATTCCGCCGCGATGGATGGGTTTGTCGTGCGGGCCGACCAAACGACGGGTGCACAACCATCCTCCCCGCTTGTTCTGCACACGGACGATCAAACCAGGTACGTGGATACAGGGGATCCCATTCCAGAAGGCTTTGATGCCGTTATTCCAGTCGAAAATGTGGAGTCGCTGGATGAATCCGGGAATATCAGCAGGAATATCCGCACACCCATGAGTGTACGCATCCGCGCTGCGGTGACTCCCTGGTCGCACATCCGCCTGATGGGAGAGGATATCATCACCACCCAACTGGTGCTGGCGTCAGGACAGTCCCTGCGCCCGGTGGATCTGGGCGCCATTGCGGCGGCCGGCTACCAGGAAATCAAAGTGGCCCGCAGGCCGCGCGTGGCCATCCTGCCGACCGGTTCCGAACTGGTCCCGATTGGCGGCGAATTGAAGACCGGCAGTATTCTCGAGTACAACTCGCTGGTCCTGGCGGCACAGGTGCGCGCCTGGGGCGGGCTCGCCAGCAGGCTGCAGATCATCCCGGATGATTTTGAGGCGATCTGCAATTGCGTCCGGGAAGCTGCCCTCGAGCATGACCTGGTTCTGTTGGGAGCCGGTTCCTCCGCCGGCGCGGAGGATTTCTCCTCGAAGGTCGTGGAGAAACTTGGGACGCTGCTGGTGCACGGTGTGGCGGTCAGGCCGGGACATCCGGTCATTTTGGGAATGCTAAGGTCAGGCCAGCGGACTTTCCCGGTCATCGGCGTTCCCGGCTACCCGGTCTCCTCTGCCATGACGGGCGAGATCTTCGTTGAACCTTTGCTGGCCAGATGGCTGGGCCGGCAGGCGAACGAGCTGCCGGTTGAAACGGCCACCCTGACACGCAAGATCACCTCGCCGGGCGGGGATGATGATTATGTACGGGTTGTCCTGGGGAAAGTGAGCGGGAAAATGCTGGCTGCGCCGCTCGCCCGGGGGGCCGGTATCATCACCTCCCTGGTGCGGGCGGATGGGCTGCTGATCCTGCCGCGGGGCGTGCAGGGCGCGGAAGCCGGCGAAACCGTCTCCGTGCATCTTTATACGAAAAGAATGACCCTGGATCGAACCATTTTCTGCATTGGCTCGCATGACCTCACGCTTGACCTGCTGGCCCAACTCCTGGCCGGGCGCGACCGCCGGCTGGTCTCGGCCAACGTGGGTTCGGTGGGGGGACTGGTGGCGCTGCAACGCGGGGAGGCACATCTGGCTGGCTCGCATCTGCTTGACCCGCAAACAGGAGAATATAACGTGACCTATCTCCCGAGCTATTTAGCGGGAGTCCCACTTCGGCTTGATGGCATTGGTACAACGGGAGCAGGGTTTGCTCGTGAAGAAAGGGAACCCGCAGAACATTAAAAGCCTGGTTGACATCACCAGGCCAGGCGTCCGTTTTGCAAACCGGCAGCGCGGCGCGGGGACGCGGGTCCTGCTTGATTATCACCTGAATCTAAGCGGGATCTCCCCCGAATCCATCACGGGCTATCACCAGGAAGAATACACTCATTTGGGCGTGGCCGCGGCGGTCGCCTCCGGGCGCGCAGATTGCGGCCTGGGTATTGCAGCCGCAGCCCAGGCACTGGACCTGGATTTCGTGCCATTATTCCAGGAACGCTACGACCTGGTCATCCCCACAGAACATGCCCGCAGTCCATTGCTGGAACCCTTGTTCGAGATCATTGCCGGAAAGGAATTCCGGGCTGAAGTGGCGGCCATGCCCGGTTATGATGTATCGGTCATGGGCAGGTTGATCCAGGAAACGTAGGCTCAGGGAAAACGGCTCTCTTTTTTGGGGGAATTTGGTTGGAATATGATGAATGTCACTTGTATTGCATAAAGAAAATCAGTAGAGTAATACTGTATTAGTCGGAAACAACCTCATATACGGGTGAATATGTCGAAAACCGACAAAATTGATTTAAAAATTGTCGAACTGCTCATGCAAGAAGGACGCATGCCAGCAGCCGAAATTGCCCGCCAAATCGGGGGAATTACCGAGCGGGTTGTCCGGTACCGGATAGACCGGATGGTTGCAGAGGGGCTCATATCCATTAGCGCGATCGTCCATCCCCATAAAATCGGTTATTCAGTAGCTGCGGATGTTCTCCTGGAAGTAGAAACAGGTCATATCCAGGAAGTGGCGCAAAAATTAGTCGAGCTGGACTGCATCAGCTATGTGGCCTGTTCAATCGGTGAGACCGATGTCAGCGTGCAGGTGCTCGCCAAGGATACGGTCGAGATTTATCGAATTGTGACCGAAATCATCGGGAAGATCCCGGGCGTACGCAAAACCACCACCTCCATCGTGCCGGTCGTTCTAAAAGATGTGTATCAATGGCGTATCCCATTCCAAGTTGTGGAGGATGGGTTACACCTAAAGAACCAAGCAATATATTAGCTGGCTTTCCTTTCTGAAGAAGGAGGTTGCCGTTGAATTGAAAAATCACTTATTTTGCTCGCGTTCATCCAACCAAATTCATGCTGGAGGAGGAAGATATGTCAGAACAAATGGCATTTGCGCGTAAAGCCAGTGGTCTTGTACGGGGGCTGTCGATCGTAGATGCATTCGGCGTCGGATTCATGAATCAAGGCATTACCGTCTCCATGTGGGTCATGATCAGCATGGGCCTGTCGGTTTATACCGGGGGCAACCTGATCATCGCCACACTCCTCTCCGCTTTCTTTTGCGGAGTTGGCTTCCCTCTGGTGTGGGGCATTCTAGGCGGCTCCATGCCCCGGTCCGGTGGGGAATATATCTATAACTCGCGTATTCTCCATCCCATTATTGGCATTGCCGAGTCCTTCGGGAATGCCTTTGTATGGATCATGTGGATTTACGTCCTGGCCCCCTGGACGGTTGACCCCGGCCTGGTGATGCTTTTCGAGTTCCTGGGGAAGCCCGAATGGGCTGCCTTCTGCACCACGAAACCGGCGCTTTTCCTGATCTCTTCGGTCGTGAATGTGGCGGCGCTGCTGTTCCTGATCTTTGGAATGAAGATCTTTGCCCGGGCGCAGAAGATCGTCATGGGCCTGGCCATGTTAGGCATGTTTGTCATTTTGGGGGTGCTCACATTCACCACCCACGCCACTTTTGTACAATCCTGGAATACCATTGCGACTCAGTATGGATCGCTGGACTTCAATAGCTTCCTGACCTCGGCGCAAGCCGCCATGCAACAGGCCGGAACGGCACTACCCACAACCTGGAACTGGTTCGACACCCTGGGCGTGATGGTGGCCGGATCCTGGATGTTCGCTTACTCTTACTGCATCACATTCATCGCCGGCGAGGTGAAGCGCCCGGATAAGTCCATCATCCTGGGCAACCTGTTCGCCGTCCTGGTGCCGGCTTTCTTCATGCTCTGGTTGGCCATTGTCCTCTATCGCGTGGTCGGGTTCCAGTTCCTCTCGGCCACGGCCTGGGTGGACTACAACGGGCTGGAAGGGTACACGGTTCCCTGGTCGACGCATTTCGTCGGGTTGGCGGCCATGCTTACCCGCAGTCCAATCCTGCTCATCCTGATGGCAAGCTCGTTCATCCTGTTCAACATTTGGTATGTAGCGCTTTCCTACCTGGCCTTCCCGCGCATCCTGTTCGCCTGGGGCATGGACCGCATGGGACCGAAGTGGTTCACCGACATCGACTATCGTTGGGCCACGCCGGTCAAGAACCATATCCTGTGTTTTGTTTTGGGTGAGATCGGGATTGCCCTCTACGCCTTCTGGCAAAACCCGATGAGCGGTCTCTCGATCACGGCCCTGGAGATCGTCTCGGTCTTTGGGGTAACGGCGGTGGCGGCCACGATCTTCCCGTACGTCAAGAAGGTCAAGAACATCTGGGATTCCTCCCCCTACAAGACCTGGAAGATCTTTAATGTCCCGGCGGTCACCATCGGCGGCATTGTCAACCTGATCTATCTGGGGATCCTCTTCTATTTCTATGTGGTCATGCCCAATTTCGAAGAATTGACCACCTCTTCTCTGTTTCTTTACGCAGGCATTTGGGGGTTGGGGATCATCTGGTACTTTGTCTGGAAGGCGATCAATAACAAGACCGGCGTTAATGTCAGTATGACGTACGGTGAATTGCCCCCCGACTGATCCAACACTCTCTCCAGCGAAGGACGTAGCCATCCGGTTGCGTCCTTCGCCTTTCCTTCCAGGCTCGTATCAGAGGAGATGTTATGGGTAAGCAGATAAAGATATTCTTTGTCACCGATATCCATGGCTCGAACCATTGCTATCGGAAATACCTAAATGCCCTGAAAGTATACAATGTAGATGTCGGTATCCTGCTGGGCGACCTGACCGGCAAAGTGCTGATCCCGCTGATCGAAAAAGGCAACGACTGCTGGGAAACCACCCTGATGGGCCAGCATACCGAAGTTATCGGCCGGGAGGAACTGGACAAGCTCAAGAAGACCATCGAGCTGATGGGCTACTATTGGGCCCACCAGACCCGCGAGGAATTCCATGCTTACAAAGCCGACCCGAAAAAGATCGATGCACTTTTCAAGGAACTGGTCCTGCAGCGGATGAAGGAATGGATGGTCCTGGCAGATGAGCGCCTGTGCAATTCTTCTTACAAGGTATACATGGCGCCCGGCAATGACGATTATTTCGAAATCGATGACATCATTGCGGATTCCTGCGTCATCGTCAATTGCAATAATAAAAATGTCCAGGTCGGCGACCATGAAATGATCACCTTCTGCTACACAAACCCCACTCCCTGGAATACCCCCCGTGAAAAGACGGACGAAGAACTGGAGCCCATGCTGGAGGAATTGATCGCCAAAGTGGAAGACAAATCCAACGCCATCTTCAATTTCCACGTGCCTCCCTACGGCTTTGCGCTGGACCTGGCGCCGGAACTGACCGAAGATCTGGTCCAGGCGGCCGACCGGAAGATCCATGTGGGCAGCCGGGCGGTGGCAAAAATGATCGAGAAATACCAGCCGCTGCTGGGACTGCACGGGCACATCCACGAATCGCGCGGCGTGCAGAAAATCCACAAGACGACCATCATCAACCCCGGGAGCGAATATTCGGAGGGGATCTTGAAAGGCGTGGTGGTCATACTCGAAAAGGGCAAGGTGAAAGATTACGTCTTTACAAATGGATAGGAGACATTAATGCCTTTACAATTTAGATTGCCCAAAGATATCCCCCTGGATGAATATCCGAAACCCGAGGCTTACCTGGAAGAAGGCCGCCGCCTGACAGAAGATGCCCAAAAGCAAGGCATGATCCTGCGCGTGATGGGACCGATTGCTCTTCATTATTATTTCCCGGAATATGTGGACCTTTACCGCCGGATGGAGCGGTTGGGCGAGCGGGTGTTTACGGACATTGACTTCGCCGCCTACGGGAAGCATCGCGGTAAATTGGTCCCGTTTTTCGAAGCGCACGGCTACGAACTGGAGAAACGGGCGGCCATGATCAGCGGCGGGACGCGCATGATCTTCTTCAGTTCCAATATCCCCATGATCGACGTGTTCTTCGATAAATTGGATTACAACCACCCGATCGATTATCGCGGCCGCCTGGAGGCGCATCCGAATTGCGTTTCCCTGGCGGATCTGATGCTGCAGAAATTGCAGATCGTGCAGATCAACGATAAGGACCTCAAGGACGCGATGCTCTTGCTGCTGGCAGGCAAAATCGGCGATACCGATCACGAGGCGATCAATGCCAAATATATCGCCAAGCTGTTTGCCGACGATTGGGGCTTTTATTACACCGGCACGACCAATTTAAAGCGAATCAAAGAATCAGCCCATCATGTCAAGGCGCTGACGGATGAACAACGAGACGTGATCGCAACCCAGGTGGAGACACTGCTCAAGATCATCGAAGAAGCCCCCAAGTCAGGCAAGTGGAAAGGGCGCGCCAAGACGGGTACAAGCAAGCCCTGGTACAAGGAAGTCGCGGATTGGGCCTAGGTTAAAGGATTGGGAGATCATTATGGTTCAAAAAATTGATGAAGCCCTGACTTATTCCAACCGGTGGATGGATATCATCCACAAGAAAGATGTTTCGGTGGAAGAAGGTAAGACGATCATCGAGGAATCCAAGCAAAACTTCGCCGAGCACTTTAACAAAGGCTGGCTGGAGTATCGCAAATCCGTCACCGAAGCGGGCGATTGGGCCGCAGCCGAATGGTCCGGTTCCGGCGCGGTTTTCCGGGACATTCTCGGGCGTGAATACCTGGATTGCCTGGGCGGGTACGGGATGATGGACCTGGGCTGGGGCCACCCGGATGTGGTGGCGGCGGTGCGGGACCAGTTGACCAACCGGACCCCGATGCCAAGCCAGGAATTGATCGATCCTTTGCGAGGCGTGCTGGCGCGACTGCTGGCGTTGATCACTCCCGGCGACATCAAGTATAGTTTCTTCGCCGCCAGCGGGACAGAATCAATCGAAGGCGCCATCAAGCTGGCCAAGATGTACACCAAAAAGCCGGCTTTCATTGTCTCGCTAAAGGCCTTCCACGGCAAGACAATGGGCAGCCTGAGCATGATCGGCAAGGCCGATTACCGTGAACCGGTCGGTATCCTTTACGGGGGACCGGTCTACCACGTACCTTTTGGAGATGCGGGCGCGGTGGAACGACAGTTGGAGACCTGCAAAGTGCTGGGGGTCGGCGTGGCCGGCGTTTTGATGGAACCCATCCAGGGTGAAGCCGGGGCGATCGTCCCGCCGGATGATTTCTGGCCGCGCATCCGTGAAGCCACCAAACACTACGGCACACTCCTGCTGGCCGATGAAGTACAGACCGGCCTGGGGCGCACCGGAAAATTATGGGGGGTGGAGCATTGGAACGTCGTCCCGGACATCCTCTCGGTGGCCAAATCCCTGGGAGGCGGGGTGATGCCCGTCAGCGCATTCTGCTCGACCGAAGAGATCTGGCAGTGCATGATGTACCCGAACCCATTCATCCATACCACCACCACCGGCGGAGGGGCGCTGGCGTGTTCGGCAGCCATCGCGGCAATCAACGTCACTTTGCGTGACCGCCTGTGGGAAGTGGCGGCGGCCAAAGGGGAATATTTGATCCCCAAACTGAAGACGCTGGCGGCGAAATATCCGCAGATCTATAAAGGGATCACCGGCAAGGGCCTGCTGATCGGCATGCATTTCCAGACGCCGGAGATCGGTTACCAGGTGGCGGCGGGCTTATTCAAGCGCGGCGTGTTGGTGGCCGGGACGCTCATCAGCGCCCAGACGGTCCGGATCGAGCCGCCGCTGGTGATCACCTACGAACAGATCGATGAAGTGCTGAACCGCCTGGAGGATACGGTGGAGGAGGTGGCGAAAACGGTTTTGGTCCAAGCGCCGGCTGCCGAGCCTTTGTGAGAATCGTCAAAAAATAAGCGAATTAAGTAACGAAAACGTAAAAACCAGTTGAATTTAGTGACGAAAAGTTGTACCATGGTCTTATGGAAAACATAAATCCGGTTTCATCGAACGGATTGGATGAAATTGACCATCAGATCATTTCCATCCTTCAGCAGGATGGGCGGGTCCCGTTCGCCCAGATCGCTGAGGAGTTGAAGGTCTCCGCTGGGATGGTGCGGGTTCGCTACAACCGGATGGTGGAAATGGGGGTATTCCGGGTCATGGCGATCACCAATCCTCTGCGAATGGGCTACCAGACCATGGCGTTGATCGGCATCAAAGCCGATGGAAACAATTTACTGGATATCGCCGATAAGATCGCAGCGTTGGACGAGGTGATCTATCTGATCATTGTCAGCGGAGCGTACGACATCATCGCCGAGATTGTCTGCCGGGACCAGAAACATCTATTGCAGTTCTTAACAGAGCGATTGTACAAAATTGAAGGCGTGCGCGAGTCAAAATCTTTCATGCACCTGAAGATCGTGAAGGAAGTTTACTTTTGAGATTACCGGCGCAGGCCGGTTAAGACTTTAGTAAAAGGAGAGAACCATGAAAGTATTACTCGTTGGTACCGGCGGGGTTGGCGAAGCCATCGCCCGCATTGCCAAAGATCGCCCCTGGGTGGAACAGGTGGTGCTGACAGATTACAGCCGCGGACGACTCAAAGAAGTGCAAACCAAACTCGGGGATGCCAAACGCTTCCCCACCGAATGGATCGATGCCAGCAAACATGAAATGATCGAGGAGCTGGCGACCCGGTATAAGGTGGATCTCATCATGAATGCTTGCGATCCATCTTTCAACGAGCCGATCTTTGATGCGGCTTATAACGTCGGCTGCAATTACATGGATATGGCCATGACCCTTTCATCCCCGCATCCATCGGATCCTTATCATCAGCCGGGCGTTAAATTAGGTGATTACCAGTTCGAACGCGCCAAGAAATGGGAAGAGAAGGGTATCTTGTGCCTGGTCGGCCTGGGCGTCGAACCGGGGATGGCGGATGTATTCGCCAAGTATGCTGCCACGCATCTTTTCGATGAGATCGAAGAAGTCGGCGTGCGGGATGGATCCAACCTGGAGGTACGGGGCTATGAATTCGCCCCGAATTTCTCCATCTGGACCACCATCGAAGAATGCCTGAATCCTCCGATCATTTGGGAAAAAGAAAAAGGCTGGTATACCACGGCGCCGTTCTCCGAACCGGAAATGTTCGAGTTCCCGGACGGCATCGGGAAACAGGAATGCATCAACGTGGAGCACGAGGAAGTTCTGCTGGTGCCGCGTTGGGTCAACTGCAAGCGGGTGACGTTCAAGTATTCCCTTGGAGAGCAGTTCATTTCCGTGCTGAAGACCCTGCACATGCTGGGGTTGGATAACAAGGAAAAGATCCAGGTCAAGGAGGTCATGGTGGCGCCGCGTGACGTGGTGGCGGCCTGCCTGCCCGACCCCGCCCACCTGGGCGACCGGATGTTTGGGTTGACCTGTGCCGGCACCTGGGTAAAGGGTAAGAAAGACGGCAAGCCGCGCCAGGTCTATCTCTACCAGGTGGCAGATAATGAAGAGTGCATGAAACGCCTGGGCTGCCAGTCTGTCGTTGCACAGACGGCCTTTAACGCGGTCATCGGTTGGGATTTGCTGGAACACGGGGAATGGAAGGGAGTAGGTGTGCTTGGCCCGGAAGCCTTCGACCCGGTCCCGTTCATGAATAAAATGGCCGATTATGGCTTCCCGTACGGAATAAAGGAAATGTAGTCTTGCCACCCCTGCCCGTGCCGACCGCACGGGGAGGGGATTTTTCATCGGAGGAGGAGGTAGTTCTATGGCTGAAGCATTAGCATTGACCCAGAGGGAAAAAAGCAAACTCAAGCGTGAATTGACGCTCTTGCCGCTATTCGGATTGCTCTATTTCACCGTCTGCGGGGGTTCGTTCGGTGTGGAGCCGATGGTCAGTTTATCCGGGCCGGGTTTCGCACTGGTTTTGTTATTCCTGACCCCGCTCGTTTTTAGTATTCCCAATATGCTGATGGTGCGCGAGCTGCAATCCATGATGCCGGCGGAAGGCGCTTATTATCACTGGCTGAAGAAAGCTTTCGGCCCGTTCGTCGGTTTTATGGGCGGTTGGATGAACTGGGTGGTTTCATGGGTGGATGTTTCCATTTATCCCGTCCTGGCTGCCACCTACCTGGCGTTCTTCATCCCGGCGTTGAACACCGGCGTGACGATCGGGGGAGTTTATCTCTCAGGCGTCCTGCTTTCCTTCATCGTCTCAATGCTGGTGATCTGGTTGATCAGTTACCTCAACGTCCGCGGGGCGCGGCTTACCGGTCTTACCACGGACTGGCTTGGCGCGGTCATGCTGATCCCACTGGTGATCATGTCGATCATCGGCATCGCAGCCTGGATCAAGAGCGGCGTGACCATTCACCTGCCGTTCCTGCCCAGTGGTGAAGCCGTGAACTTCAAAAGCTTGATCCCCGCCCTGGGTACCGGCATTTACGTGGCCATGTGGAATTACATGGGCTGGGAATTGCCGGCTGCGGCGGGTGACGAAGTGGTCAACCCCAAGAAAACCTATCCTCTTGCCATGGTGCTGGTCCTGATCGCAGCGATTGCCACTTATAGCATCCCCACCATCGCCGGGCTGTATGGCGGTGCGGCAGATGATGGAAAATACGTGGTCTGGGGAGTGGATGCGACGGATACAAATGTAGGCATTGTAGGCGACATCGCCGGGGCGGACGCGACCGATGCGCAGCTCGCCGAGACCGGGAATAAGTTAAACGATTGGGGCGTCGATCCAGCCGGTTCGACCGGTTGGTGGTTCCCGGATATTGCCCGGGTTGTGTCCGATAAATTGGCCGGCCAGGTTGACAGCCCGCTGGGAAAAATAATGGGCGGGCTGGTCTCATTTGCAGCCATCCTCTCGATGATCGGCCTGTTCATCGGGAACGGGCTGGGGGGGACCCGCATCCCATTCGCATTGGCCGAAGATGGCATGATGCCGAAATTCATGGTGAAGGTGCATCCGAAATACGGCACGCCGTGGGTGTCCATCCTGGTCGTGGCAGTGATCTATTCGATCTTCAGCCTGTCTGCCTTCCAGGCTTTGGTGGTCATTGACGTGTTCCTCAATATGCTGGTCTTGCTGGGATGCTTCTTCGCCGTGTGGGTGCTGCGCTTCAAAGAACCCGCCCGCCCGCGGGTGAAAGTTCCCGGCGGCTGGTTCGGTTTAGCCTTGATCACGCTGTCAATGACGGCTGTTGTTACACTGGCGATCATCTTCAATTACCTGGATACCGGTTGGGATTCCATTACCTGGGCCCTAGGTGCGATGGTCCTTGGCGCGATCGTATATATTCCAGTCCGTTTGTGGATCAAGCCCGGCATCCCGGATGTGGATCCTTACCAGGCACCGGCAGAAGAATAGAAAAATACCACAACGTCCCCTCCTCCGTTCAGGAGGAGGGGAAAATGTTAAGGAGGCTCCCATGCCATACGGTTATCATGGCAAAATCCTGCATGTTAACTTGACCACCGGTGAAATGGAGGTCGAAACTCCGCCCGAATCTTTCTACCGGAAATATATGGGCGGATCGGCCATGGCGATGCACTACATCCTGCGGGAAGTCCCCAAAGGGGCGGACCCGCTTGGACCCGAGAACCTGCTGACCGTTTTCGACAGTGTGGTCACCGGGGCGTCCATCTCCGGACAGAGCCGCATCAATGTCAATGCCAAATCCCCCATGAGCGGGGCGATCGGCGATTCGCAGGCCGGCGGATTCTTTCCGGCGGAATTCAAGTTTGCCGGGTACGATGGCCTTGTCCTGCGGGGGAAATCGCCCCAATGGGTCTATCTGACCATCCTGGATGGTAAAGCGGAACTGCATGACGCAGCGCATTTGCTCGGAAAAGTGACCGGTGAAGTGGACGGCCTGCTCAAACAGGAAGTGGGCGACCCCAAGGCCCAGGTGATGCAGATCGGCCCGGCGGCGGAAAAGGGGGTGCGTTTCTCCGCCATTGTCAACATGGCCAACCGCATGAACGGCCGCACCGGCATGGGCCTGGTCATGGCAAGCAAGAACCTCAAGGCCATCGTGGTGCGCGGCAAGGACAAACCGGCCGTGGCCGACCAAAAAGCGATGGTGGCGTTGAACCGCACCGGCCCGGAGGGGGTCAAGACCAACCCGGATATGGACGGCCTGGCAAAATTCGGCACGGCGGTGGTGGTCATGTTCAATAACATGATCGGCACCCTGCCCACCCGCAACCAGAATGAAGGCCAATTCGAACTGGCGGAGCCCATCAGCGGCGAGAAGATGGCCGAGACCATCCTGAAGGCTCGTGAAACATGTTACGCCTGCGTGGTCCGCTGCAAGCGCGTGATCGAGATCGAGGAAGGTAAATATAAATTCGATCCGTTATACGGCGGGCCGGAATACGAGACGATCGGTCTGTTCGGCTCCTCCTGCGGCATCGGCGACCTGGCGGTGGTAGCCCAGGCTCACCAGATCTGCGATATGCACGGGGTCAATTCGATCACCTGCGGCGGCACCATGGCTTTTGCCATGGAATGCTACGAGAAGGGCATCATCACCAAGGAAGATACGGGCGGGATCGACCTGCGTTTTGGCAACGGCGAGGCGATGCTCGAAGTGTTAAAACAGATCGTGACAAAATCCGGCAAACTCGGACCGATCCTGGCGGAGGGGTCAGCGCGGGCGGCGCAGGTGTGGGGTAAAGGCGCCGACGAGTGCCTGACCACGGTCAAGAATGAGGAAGCTCCGGCGCACATGCCCCAGGCCAAACGCGGCCTCGGTTTGATCTATGCCGTTAATCCCTTCGGCGCAGACCATCAATCCAGCGAGCATGATCCCTATTATGAAGAAGGGGTCGCAGAGTTCAACTTAAACCGGCTAAAGGAGATCGGCCTGGGTACACCCCAGCCGGTGCACAGCCTCACGCCGGAGAAGGTACGCTTTGCCTATTTGACCCAGGTCTTCTACAGCATGATGGACACGTTGACCCTGTGCCAGTTTGTCTACGGGCCGACCTGGTGCCTGTATGGCCCAAAAGAAACTGCCGAGATGGTCAGGGCGGTCACTGGCTGGGACGTGACAGTGGAAGAACTGATGACCATCGGCAAGCGCCGCCTGAACCTGCTGCGGACATTCAATGCCCGGGAAGGCTTGCGCCGCAAAGACGACCAGTTGCCCAAGAAATTCTTCAAGCCGTTGGCCGGAACCGGTCCGACGGCAGGCATTGCCGTCACGCATGAAGAAATGGATGCCGGCCTGGATGAGTATTACCGGCTGGCCGGTTTCACCAACGACGGCATTCCAACCCGGGAGACCTTGAAGGCCCTCGATCTCGAGTGGGCGGCCGAATATCTGCCCGCCTGAAACCATAAAGGGGAGGGAGTATTCCCTCCCCTGAACATTTTCAATAGGTGAATCCCATGAGCAAACTATATGACGAAAATTTTCCACACATGTCGCCCGTGTGGGGGCGTATTTTCCCCATCGAGGCGGAACGTGGTGAAGGCTGTTACATTTATGCAGTTGATGGAAAGAAGTACCTCGACTTTACCTGCGGCATTGGCGTGACCAATACCGGCCACTGCCACCCGAAGGTGGTGGAGGCCATCCGGGAGCAGGCAGGATCGTTCCTGCACGCGCAGGCGAATATCGTCGTCCACCAGCCGATGCTGCAGTTGATCGCCGAGCTGCGCACGATCGTTCCTCCTGCCATTGACAGCTTTTTCTTCAGCAATTCCGGGGCGGAGGCGCTGGAGGGGGCGGTCAAGCTGGCGCGGGCGGCCACCGGCAAACCGAACATCATCGTCTTTCAGGGCAGCTTCCACGGGCGGACGCGGACTAACGATGGCGCTGACCACTTCCAAGACCATCTACCGCGCCGGTTTCCAACCCTTGCCGGCGGGCGTGTTCGTGGCCCCCTATCCTTATGCTTACAAACTCGGCCTGAGCGAGGCCCAGACCAGCGAGTATTGTCTCAATGCGTTGCAGGAGCTCTTGCTTTCACAGACCTCCCCGGCTGAAACAGCGGCCATCCTGATCGAACCGGAGCTGGGCGAGGGCGGATATGTTGTTCCGCCGGCGGCCTTTATGCAGGGATTGCGCCAACTCTGCGACCGCCATGGCATCCTGCTCATCTTCGACGAGGTCCAGTCCGGTTTTGGCCGGACCGGGAAATGGTTCGCCCAGGAACACTTCGGGGTCGTGCCGGATATCATGACGGTCGCCAAAGGCATCGCCTCAGGCATGCCGCTCTCCGGCGTCTTCAGCCCCCTTGACCTGATGAAAAAATGGCAGACCGGTTCGCACGGCGGGACGTACGGCGGGAATGCCGTCGCCTGTGCGGCCGGCGTGGCCACCATCCGGGCCATGCGGGAGGAAGACATGCCCGGCAACGCGGCCCGGCGGGGGGTCCAGCTGGTGACGGGTTTGCGGAAATTACAGGAACAATACCCTGTCATCGGGGATGTGCGCGGGCTGGGGCTGATGATCGGCACCGAATTCAGCACGAACGGCAAACCGGCTGATAAAGCACTGGTCAAGGCGATCGTGCATGCCTGCGAAGAGGGCGGCCTGCTCCTGCTAACCTGTGGCACCTATGACAATGTGGTCCGTTGGATCCCGCCGCTGATCGTGAGCGAATCCCAGATCAACGACGCGCTGGGGATATTCGCCAAAGCCCTGGAAGAATCCGTAAAGTAAAGACGGAACACACGAATCCGTCTGCCTGGAGAGCCGAGTGCGCACCCTGGACCGCTCCCGTTTGGAAAATCTTCTTCGTGAAGAAGAAGCCCGCTTCCATGCAGAGCATCCGGACTCGTATGCGCTGTACCAGCGCGCCTGCCAGTCCATGCAGGGCGGCGTGCCGATGCTGTGGATGATCCGTTGGGCGGGTAAATTCCCGGTCTTTGTGAAGGAGGCCAAGGGGGCCCACTTCACCGATGTGGACGGTCACACGTATATCGATTTTTGTCTGGGCGATACCGGGGCAATGACCGGGCATTCACCGGACGCAACCATTGCCTCCATTAATAAACAGGCAGCCAGGGGCATCACCTTGATGCTCCCCACGGAGGATGCCATCTGGGTGGGGGAGGAACTCCAGCGCCGCTTCGGCCTTAAATACTGGCAGTTCACCCTGACGGCCACCGACGCCAACCGCTTCGCCATCCGCATGGCCCGCCATATCACCGGGCGGCAAAAAATCCTGGTCTTCAACTACTGCTATCACGGCTCGGTGGATGAGACCTTCATCGCTTTGGACGAGGACGGCATTCCCGGGCCGCGGCGCGGCAACCTCGGTCCGCCGGTCCACCCTTTCGAGACGACCAAGGTGATCGAATTCAATGACATCCCGGCACTCGAAACCAGCCTGGCTGCCGGTGACGTGGCAGTTGTGCTGGCCGAGCCGGTCATGACCAATATCGGCATCATAGCTCCCGATCCGGGCTACCACGCGGCATTGCGGGAGATCACCCGGCGCACCGGCACGCTGCTCATCATCGACGAGACCCACACCATTTGTGCCGGCCCAGGGGGTTACACCGGCGAATACGGGCTCCAACCCGATTTCCTGACTTGCGGCAAACCCCTGGCAGGGGGGATCCCGGCGGGTGTGTATGGCTTTACCCAGGAAGTGGCAGAGGCATTCTGGGCCAAACTGGACCTGGACGATTCTGACGTGGGCGGCATTGGGGGTACTCTGGCGGGCAATGCTTTGTCCATCGCGGCCATGCGCGCCACCCTGGAGCACGTCCTTACTCCGGCCATGTACGCCCGCTGCGGGACCCTGGCCGACCGCTACGAGCAGGGAGTAATGGAGACCATCAAAGAGTTCGAACTGCCCTGGATCGTGAAACGGCTTGGGTTCCGGGTGGAGTACTGGTTTCGCCAGACGCCTCCGCACAACGGGGGGGAGGCCAACGCGGCAGTGGATGGCGAACTCGACCGCTATATGCATCTATGGGCGCTAAATCGTGGTATCCTCCTGACACCTTTCCACAACATGGCCCTCATCGCAGCGGACACTTCCGAAAAAGATGTAGACTACCACACCCAGGTTTTTCGCGAGGCGGTGATTGCGTTATTTACCTGATCATTTTCCCGGCGTGAGCAGGTTTTGCCGGAAGTGCACTGGAGGCTTTTATGCCTGAAATAAAACCCTACCAACTCCAAGTCTGGCGTGTCAATGTGCGCAACCGCACCTTGAAATACGAGCCCGTTCCGGACTCGTGGGTACACCTGGGCGGGCGGGGGCTGGTGGCCCGTTTTCTGCTGGATGAAGTGCCGGCCACCTGTGAACCGCTGGGACCGTATAACAAGCTGATCTTTGCCCCCGGCCTGCTGGTGGGACACATGCTTTCGTCGTGTGACCGCATCTCGGTTGGGGGGAAGAGCCCGCTCACCAGGGGGGCCAAGGAGGCCAATGCAGGCGGGACGACCGGCTTGCAAATGACCCTCCTGGGCATCAAGGCGCTCATCCTCGAGGATATACCGGCTGAACCCGGCTGGTGGATCTTGCACCTGAGTAGCGATGGAGCCCGGTTTGACCGGGCGGATGAGTATACCGGTATGGGCGTCTATGAGACCGCCGAGAAACTGGTGGCAAAATACGGAGAAAAAGTAGCCATTTCCCTGATCGGCCCCGGCGGCGAAATGAAGCTGACCACGGCCGGGATCCAGAACCTGGATAAGGAAAAAGTACCCTCGCGCATCGCCGCCAGAGGCGGCCTGGGGGCGGTCATGGGAACGAAGGGGATCAAGGCGATCATTTTCGATGCCAGCGGCGGGCAGAAGCCGCCGATCGCCGATCCGGAGGCCTACAAGGCTGTGCAAAAGATCTTCAACAAGGCCGTACTCGACCACCCGCAGACGCATACTTATCGTGACTACGGCACGGCCGCGATGGTGCAGATGTGCCAGTATTTTGGCTCGCTGCCGACGCGCAATTTTTCTGCCGGACAATTCGAACAGGCAGAGTCGATCTCCGGCGAAAGTATGCGGGATCTGCTGCTCAAGCGCGGCGGGGTTTCGAACTCCGACGCATGCCTGCATGCCGGGTTGCACGATCCGCTGCTCGAATGTCTTCGGCGGGGAAGACGGCAAGATGATCGTGTCACCGCTCGAATACGAGACCATCGGCCTGATGGGCTCGAACCTGGGCATCGGCTGCCTGGATTACATTGCCCGGATGAACTGGCAGGTCAACGACATAGGTGTGGATTCCATCGATGTGGGGGCCGCGCTGGGTGTGGCCGCGGAGGCCGGCTTGATGAAGTGGGGGGACGGCGACCGGGCGCTGGAATTGATCGATGAAATTCGCAAAGGGACTCCGCTGGGGCGCATCCTCGGCAGCGGGGCCGGCATGGCCGGCAAAATCCTGGGCATCGAGCACGTGCCGGTGACCAAGAACCAGGCCATGGCTGCCTATGAAGGGCGGGCCATCAAAGGTACCGGCGTGACCTACGCCACCTCCCCCCAGGGAGGCGACCATACCGCCGGCCTGACCATTCGCGACAAGGTGAACCACCTGGACCCGAAGGGGCAGGTGGAGCTGTCGCGTACGAAGCAAATCGCCATGGCCGGTTATGATACGCTGGGAGCCTGCATCTTTGCCGGGTTTGGTTTCGCCGCCTCCGGGCAGGAGACCATCCCGGGCTTGCTGAATGCCCGCTACGGTTGGAATGTGGACAAGGATATTCTGGTGAACCTTGGCAAAGAGACCCTGAAGATGGAGCGTGAGTTCAACCGGCTGGCCGGGTTTACCGCCAAGGACGACCGGATGCCGGAGTGGATGACCCGTGAGCCCTTGCCGCCCACGAATGCGGTCTTCGACGTGCCGGATGAAGAGTTGGATAAACTGTTTAATTGGTAACGGGCAAGAGCATTTTCTGAAACCTGTCAGGAAAAAAACATGCCTGTTTTGAGAATTCCAACCCCCATGCGCTCGTATGTGAATGGCCAGAGCGAGGTCAGCGTGAACGGCAGGAACGTGGCCGAAGCGATGGAGAACCTGATGAAACAGTTCCCAGCCCTGCGGCCTCACCTCACCAACAGTAATGGCGAATACCGTCCTTTCGTTAATTTATTTATCGGGGAGAATAACATCCGCGATCTGCAAGGCTTCCGGACGCCGCTGAACGAAGGAGATGTACTTCGCCTGATCCCATCCATCGCGGGCGGTTAGGACAGGCACATTTCTCTGACCGCGGTCAGATGCGGGGCTCATAACGGTTCTCTTTATCAGGCCGGGGAGAAGGAGTCCAACGCGATCGACCTCCTCTGCCGGTTGAACGCACTCTTGCTGAAGATTTCAATATTTTCAATAATTCGGAATACATCATTAAATTCGGAAAAATTCAATATAGAAAATCATATTATGCGGTAAATTCTTCTTTGCATAAGTGATTCGCAATCGGGCTTATCATTATTAGCCGCATCCTGATAAGTATGAATGATAGACCAGCGGCCTTATAAGCCGTTGGTTGAGAATTCGAGCCTCTGCACACTCATCAATAGACTCCCCCATTCGGGGAGTTTTTGATTAGAGTCCCCAGAAGGGGAAAATCTTCGAGTCTCTCCACACTCACTAAGAAGTTTTGGACTCAAGGCTTCTTATTATTCTGGTTGAGAGTGCCGATTAAAGAAGTGTAAATATTGCAGAAATAGACGTTGTTCCTCGATTTTTTGCCAGAACAAATATTATTTGTTGAGTTATAAACACGAAGAAGAGCGGGGATTTATTGCCACTTCAGCGAGTGTCTGTCACATAAGTGGTGGGTTTTGACAAGAAAGGCGAACTTCTTGTAAGATGGTGATTGTCTAAGTCAACCATTGCAAGGAGTTCGCCATGGCAATTCTTGTCCTGAAGCTCGCATCTGTCAAGAGAAAAACCGAACTTCGTCCGAAGGCATGTCCATACTGTCAGGGGGAGACCTTTCAGCGGTGGGGAAAGACGAGCAAGCCCATCCGGGATATCCGCTGCCGGAGAGTGACAGGTATATCGGTACCGTTGCTGCCGCTGCAAGCGGACCTTTCGACATTATCCAGAAGGGATTAGCCGGGCAGCTCAAACGAAACGGCTGCAGGCCCTGGCGGTGCTGTGTTGGGTCTTTGGAATGAGCCATCGCAAAGTCAGCCTGATCCTGAGTGGATTGGGGAGTTCGTTTGTGTGCCATGAGCGTCTGGCGGGATGCCCAGGCACAGGCGGAGCCAGATCAGGCAAAGGAATCAGTGGCGGAAAGTCCGAGCGGTGGGAGTGGATGGGGCGGCGGTATTGGGTTGGGGAGAGAAACAATCGGTGCTGGTGGCGGTCGATCTGGGAACTGGAGAGCCGATCGCTCTGGCGAATATCGATGAGAAGGAACTGCCTGCCCTGGAGCGTTTCCTGGCTGACTTGAAGCAAAGATTAGGGGTCTGCCTGATCGTGACGGACGATCTTTTCACCTATCGGGTGGCTGCAGAGCGGTTGCAGACTCGGCCATCAGGTGTGCCAATTCCATGCCCGCCGTTGGGTAGGCAAAGCTTTGAGAGAGTTCCGAGAGGCCATCCCGGAAGAATGGCGGTTTGTCCTGGAAGAGGTCAAAGAACTGATCGATATCTTGCCTCCAGACGGAGACAAGCAACTCTACGCCTTGTGGAAGCGCATGACCATTCGGCGATCGGGTGCCAGCGAAACCTCTCTCGCCCCTTGAGCAACTGCGGGATATGGTCCTGCGCTTGAGTGAGCGTTGGCAGGAGTATTGCACATTCCAGCATGAAAACGACGTTCCCTGGACGAATAATGCCACCGAACAGGCCATTGGGCGGATGAAAATGCGCTCTCGCACCGTGCGAGGCTACAAAACCTGGACGGGCATGCAAACCGGCATGCTCCTGGCAGGGACAAACTGGTTTTGAAAAACCATTATGAAACCACCACCTGTTTGCCTTACCAATTTCCAAAATTCGCCCACCGTGTATGTTACAAACTCTTCAGCGATTACCTATTGACATTGATCTCTAAATATTGTATTCTGTGAATGTCATCGTTGTCGTCATCGTTGTCAGCATTTTTTAATGTTTTAATAGTCTCTCCCGTACAGGAATGCTGGCTGAATATGAGTAATGATCCCTCCTTCACACAGCCTGTGAAAAAGCCGAATAACCATGTGCATTCCACCCTGCGGGATGTGGCCGAATTAGCGGGCGTATCAACGAAAACAGTCTCACGCGTTGTAAATCACCAAAATGAAATCAGCGAAGCTACGCGCCAGCGTGTTCAGGCTGCCATCGACCAGCTCGATTATCGGCCGAACATTTTGGCGCGCAGTTTAATCCACCAGCGCTCGAAAACATTGGCGGTGATCGCGTGGGGGATCGACTATTTTGGACCTTCACGAACTGTAGTAGGTATAGAGCAAGAAGCGAATGAATTGGGTTATTCCCTGTTCTTAAATCTTGTAAGCCGGCCAACTGACGATCATGAAAAAATTCTGGACAATTTAATTTCCAGGCGTGTAGAAGGCATCATATGGGCAATACCAGAAGTGGGAGACAACCGCAATTGGGTCCAGGTCAGCCGCCTTGATTATCTTCCTCCCATTGTTTTCCTCACCATGGAATCCCGCCCGGGAATTTCCGTGGTCTCGATCGATAATCGGAATGGTGCCAAACAAGCCGTACAGCATCTATTGCACCAGGGCAGGCGGAAGATTGGTCTCATCACCGGTCCAATGGCCTGGTGGGAAGCCCGCGAACGCTTTATTGGTTGGAAGGAAGCATTAGGAGAGGCAAACCTGGAAGCCTCTCCATCCTTGGAATATAAATGTGATGATTGGTCCTCTTTGAACGGTGAACGGGGAATGCGAGCTCTCTTGGAAGGCTGTCCTGATATCGACGCCGTCTTTGCGAGCAGCGATCAGATTGCCCTGGGTGCAATAGGAATAGCTCATCAATTGGGCCGCCGGATTCCTCAAGACCTGGCGATTGTAGGCTTCGACAACACCCCGGAGTCGGCTTTCTTTTGGCCCCCATTGACAACTATTTACCAGCAACTGGTGGATGTGGGCCGCATCGCGGTTAAAAACCTTCACGAAATGATTACAGTCCGCAGATTGGAAAGAGAGCCGCTCGAACCGTTATGCACAATCCTTAAGCCGGAGTTGATTGTTCGCGCCAGTTCTTCGTTATGAGAATCAGATGCCAGTTCATAAAAAGGTTCTAAAGATAACCCTTCTCTTTGTAAGAGCGTGAAAGGAGGCTGTGCGAAAAGAGATAAGAAGCATGAGTTCAATTCACGAAAAACGCGAAGTTTGTTCGAGATGTTCACCAACCTATTTGGAAAATGTAAGGAGGCTTATATGTTCAAGAATGTCTTACGGACTGTCTCCGTGATCGCCTTAATAACCATCCTACTAACAGCATGTGGTTCGAAAGCAACCACCGCAGCTCCTTCAACTGTTGCACCAGCAACCGCGAACCCTGCTACCGCAGCCCCCGCAACCACAGTTCCAGTGACTGCTGCTCCCGTTGCCACTCAAGGCGGCGCTCCTGCAGCCGGAACCAATTGGTGCTCAGGCACGAAGATCGTCTTCTTCCCCGGTGGCTCTGCAGGAGGAGGTTTTGAGACGGTTGTTTATAACGGCGCACTCCAGGCAGCTAAAGATACCGGCGCAGATGTCCAGTATCTGTGGTCTGACTGGGATCCTGCCAAGATGACCTCCCAATTCACTCAAGCAGTAGCCACCAAGCCCGATGGCATCGCCATCATGGGTCATCCTGGGGACACAGCTTTTGATCCCCTCATTGATGATGCCGAGTCACAGGGCATTATTGTGACCAGTATGAACACGCAACTGCCAACAGCGCAGGCCCAATATGCCTCTAAAGGATTCGGTTACGCAGGCGCAATCCTCTACCAGGCAGGTTATGCGCTGGGCCAGGAGGCTGTGAAACGCTCCGGTGCGAAATCGGGTGATAAGGCCTTCTTGTGGGGCTTATTAGCCCAAGCAGGCCGAGGCGAGCGCACCAAAGGCGTTAAGGATGCTCTTGAAAAAGCCGGGCTAAAAGTGATCTACCAGGAGATTGACGATGCCACCAATGCGAGCGCGGCAGCCGGTGTTCCGATCTTTACCGGTATTTTCTCTAAAGACCCGGATATCAAACTGGTCGTCACCGATCACGGCAACCTGACGGGTACCATCCAGAGCTTTTTGGAAGCTGCCGGTAAGAAGCCGGGTGATGTCTACGCGGCAGGTTTCGATATGTCCGGTAACGCTGTTACAGCGATCCAGGACGGCTGGCTCCAATTAGTCATCGACCAGCAGCAGTGGCTGCAGGGCTACTTCGGCGTTCTGCAGATCTGTCTCTCCAAGAATTTTGGCTTCGCTGGCCTGCAGATCGATACGGGCGCGGGCTTTGCAGATAAAAACAATATCGATCAACTGGCGGCACTGGTAGCAAAGCAGATTCGCTAATACTGAAACAGTCCACCTATTTGACACTCCTCTGTGACTGACGGAGCGTCAATAAAAAAGCTTGCAAGGGCTAAGTGGCTAGCGGCGAACTCATTACCATTTAGCCCTTGCAATTAATAAAATCGAATCATTTGCTGGAATTTGATAGACCCATGAACAACTGCATCACGAATTTCTTTAGGGAAGCTGACCGTGCTATCATGATCCATTCCAGGAATGCATTTCGTATTTATTTGTGCAACGAGAAAAGGTTGGCAGGCGCAATTCTGGTTTTGTTATATCTGTAAATCAAAGGTTGAAGCCGTTATAATTCTGTTTATTCCAAGGATGTGTTTCGTATTTACGGCTTTATTCAACGACAGAACGGAGATATAAGTATGGAAGAATACCGCCTAGAGCTTAAAAATGTATCCAAATCCTTTGGAGAAGTCCACGCGCTTGAAAACATTAACTTTCACCTGGGCCGGAATGAGGTTGTCGGCTTGCTGGGAGATAATGGCGCTGGAAAATCCACCTTGATCAAGATCATCACTGGTTACCATCAGCCCACTTCCGGAGAAATATTTTTCAACGGTCAGAAAGTGGATCACCTTACAGTTCCCAAAGCCAGGGAATTGGGTGTTGAAACCGTATATCAGGAACGGGCACTGGCCGAGTTGCAAACCCTCTGGCGCAATATTTTCTTAGGACGCGAACTCACCAACTCGATGGGTTTCCTGGATATCCAACGTATGAAAGATGAAACCCACCGGCTGATGTCTCAATCGATGGGCTTTACCTCCCAGGCTGTCAGCCCGGATTCACGGGTAGGTAAGTATTCCGGCGGGGAGAAGCAAGGCGTCGCCATAGTCCGCGCCCTGTTCTTCGACGCCGAAATAA
The DNA here is from genome assembly GCA_963831885.1 of uncultured Chloroflexia bacterium. Lineage (GTDB taxonomy): Bacteria > Chloroflexota > Anaerolineae > Anaerolineales > Villigracilaceae > UBA877. The sequence continues at coordinate 69,224 of CAWHSJ010000024.1, forward strand.
TCGTTCTTGATGAGCCCACCATGGGTCTCTCGCTCAAAGAGACGGCCAAACTGGTCAGCTTCGTAAATGGAATCAAGCAGGCAGGCAAATCTGCCATATTCATTGACCATAACATCCTGCATGTCTACAATGTTGCCGATCGTGTAGTTGTGATCGACCGTGGCAGGGTTGCCGGTGAATTTCTACCAAAAAATATCGGTCTGAATGAATTGATGGATAAGATGGTCCGGGTTGCAGAGACCGGTAACCTCAACTAAACAAACCACAAGGATGGATCCGATGAATTCTCTAACTAACGGAACTGCACCCGAAATCAGACAGCACTATAAAGTGCCTTTCAGTTTCCGGAGATTTATCCGCATGAATAGCGCCCAACTTGGAATTTTGGGTGTCTTTTTTACTTTATGGATAATATTCATCATATCGGCCCCCAAGACCTTCTTATCATCACAAATCTATTATGCCTTCATGACCTCCATCCCCTTCTTTGCTATCATGGCCATTCCCCTGACCATCGTGGTGATTGCCAAGGAGATAGATCTCTCGTTTCCATCAATCATGGCCATGGGCATGGTGGCGTTCTCTTTTACGTATAATTGGACAGCCTTTATTCATAATGCGACTATACAGGTGTTCCTGGCGATCATCGCCGCCCTGCTGACCGGAGCCCTGATCGGCTGGCTCAATGGTTTCATCATCGTCAAGTTTGGCATTCCTTCGCTCGTTGTCACCATTGGGACACAATTCTTCTGGCGGGGGGCTGTGCTGGTTCTTACCCAAGGTGCGAATTTCACCTTGGTGTATATTAAGAAAACTATTTTTTACCCGATGCTGGTCGGAAAAATAGGTGGATACTTTCCCATGCAGATGGTCTGGCTGATCTTGATCACTATCGTTGGCTGGGTACTGTTGAACCGCCACAAATTTGGAGCACATGTTTATTTAATCGGCGACAATATCAATAGCGCTGAACTGATGGGCGTCAATACGAGGCGCACGCGCATCCAGGCATTTATGCTGATCGGCCTGATCTCGGCCTTTGCCGGGGTGATTGCCAGTTTTTATGTGGCTTATTTCTGGCCCAGCCTGGGCGATGGTTATTTGCTAAGCACGCTGGCCTCTGTCTTCCTGGGCGGTACGTCCGTCTTCGGCGGCACTGGCACCATTCTGGGGACATTCCTCGGAGCTTTTATCATTGGCGCCATTGAAGCTGCGACCGTGGCAATTGGCTTGACAGGCTTTTGGACCCAATTGATCTATGGTTTTATTATCGTACTCTCGGTGATCATGCACACTTATCTGCGCAAACGAGGCGAGTAGCCTGGCTCCGTTTTTATAACCCCGCCATCTTCCTTCGCAAAACCATCTCCCTTCATTGCCTATTTCTGCCTTGATAAGGCTGGAAAAATAGTCTGAAGGGAGATTTTGGTTAATGCACTACTTTGTCGGCGAGCTCTATTTTCCACTCTCCAGATACCTGAATCCTGGTACTATTCCCGGGCCAGTAGAGATGTGTCCAGTAGCTGCTTCCCCGCAGCACAGAAGGGTTCGCCCCCATCGTGACGATAATATGGTCTGGCGTATAGTGGGCAAAATAAGTGGCGCGGTTGACAGGAAGCCGCCCCAGGGTGGGATCTAAGGCGACCCAACCGACCGACGGCATATATACGTCGGCCCATGCGTGCTCGGTTTTTGCAAGGGTATCTGTACCATTCTCCAAATACAGCAATCCTTCGAAATAGCGAGCCGGAATTCCTTTCGCCCGGCCAAGCGCTACCAGCAAATCAGCATATTCGGTGCAATCAGCCCCCATGGGTCCAAGCGCTGACTGCGCTCCCCAATTGGAACCGTTATAGGTGTAAACCAGCTTATCCCCGATAAAGTCATAAAACGCCCGGACCTGCTGGCAAACAGTATCTTTTCCTTTGGAAAGATCGTTTGCGAGGGCCACTATTTGTGGATTGGCGGACTCGATATGCAGTTCGGGTTGTACAAAAACCTCTGGAAGCTCTCCCTGGCAACCTGACAGATCGTAATCCAGTTCGTTCACTGCCACCCGGTAATCGATCTTCACTATTTGGGTGGTACCAGCGGTTTGCCCGGAAAAATCAAACTCGGCATAATGGTTACCCAATTCGTCAATTACCAATGTATACGCGTTGGGAGTAACCTCCAATGACCGCACCTCCTGGTAAGGCGGAAAATCCCGGATCAATGCAACCCACAAATTCTGCTTTTCCGGCTGGCTCGGTCCCTCATTTATAAGGGTCAATTGCTGGTGAATAACATATTCACGTTGACCCAGGATATTTCCAAGAAAGCCAGGGGTTGCACTTGCAAGGGCCGATGAACCCGCCCTGGGCTGACAACCCAGCAGGAAGATCAATAAGGTCAACCAAGATAATCTTCTAAAAATGCTTTTTATGTTGCCTCGATTCGACCCAATTGTATATCATTCCAGTTAATGGCGCAAAAACACGTTATTCGATCGTATCGATGCAGCTTTTATGGCAAAATCCTCAGATGTGTATTCGACACGATCGGGCCGGGTTCGGTGTGAAAGGCTCACTGGACTTCGGTTCCTGGTGATGTTATCATCATTGTAATCCTTGCCGCGCAGGCTGTCTCGAGAGGAATTCATGCAGGTGGATTATAAAATTGAAGTCCCGTTAAAGAGATATGATATCCCTCGACAATACGGTGCACAACGTTCAGGCGTTCGTCCCGCCGGAGAATATATGGCCTTTGATGCCGCTGTGGGATGCAGTAGGCGACTATGAAACACCGCGAACGGGTTTTGACAGCCCTCAATCATCAAGCACCCGATCGCTGTCCAATGCAGATCAGCTTCACTCCCGAATTTGCCGCTAGGCTCGAAGCGGACCTGCGGATAAAGGGACAGTGCCTGCACAATCCGCATGGGGGCGGTAATACCTACGAACTGGAGCGTGCCCTAGATGAGGATATGCTTCTGACTTCTGTCGGTTGGGTCAATGGATATTATCAGGAAGGCTATCAAAATGTCGATAGCTACCAGGATGAATGGGGTGTGATCTGGAAGACTATCGAATATGAAACCCCGTATGGCAAGGGAAAATACACCGAGCCGTCTGGCCATCCGCTGTTTGAAGATGACATGCTTGATAGCTATAATTCACCCGATCCCAATCGTCCGGAGCTCTACCTTGAAGCTCAACGAGTCCTGAAAGAATTCAAGGATGAATATTGGATCGTGGGGGTCACTCCGACGACTATTTTTGAAACTGCATGGGCCTTACGCGGATTTGAGCGATTAATAATAGATATGGCCCGGGACCCAGACAGAGCCAATCGGATACTGGACATTCCCTATAAATATCACAAAATCGTCGCGCAACGCTTGGTGAGGCTGGGTGTGGATATGATCTGGCTTGGGGACGACATTGGCGGACAGAACGCAATGCTGATGTCTCCGAAGATGTGGCGCCAGTTCTTCAAACCGCGCATGGCAGACTTGATTGCGTCCTTGCGTGCCATCAACCCAGAGGTCAAGGTCGCATACCATACCGATGGGGTGGTTTATCCGATCATCCCGGATCTAATAGAAATCGGCCTGGATGTGCTAAATCCAATCCAACCGGCTGCCATGGATCCGGTAAGGTTGAAAAATGAATACGGCAGGAATTTGTGCTTTTGGGGATCGCTCGATATTCAGAAAACCCTTCCATTTGGTACGCCGGAGCAGGTTAAGATCGAAGTAATCACCCGGTTGGATACTATCGGCAGGAACGGTGGTCTGCTGATCGGTCCTACTCACAATTTGCAGCTGGATACCCCCCTTGAGAATTTCTGGGCCATGGTTGAAACTATCCGACAAACGCTTTATAAAACCATGGGATAGAAAAAGGATTGGTTGATTTAAGAAACTGCGCGATGACCAAACGGAATATTATTCGTAACATTCTCGAAAGGCAGACGCCCCTACCGAAATATCCACCCGATCTGGTCGGCTGTTCAGCCTTGGTATCGACCACCATGCTGGATTGGATTGGATCATGACTTCTGGAATTGTCTTTGATATCAAAGAGTTTACGATCCACGACGGACCGGGTATCCGGACAACAGTATTTATGAAGGGCTGTCCGTTAGCATGCATGTGGTGCCATAACCCCGAGGGTCTTTCCATGCAACCCCAGATTATCCGTAGCCCGGCGGGTGAACGATTATCAGGCCAGGAATATACGGCGAAGCAATTGGCTGCACTTTTGAATCAACAAGCGGACATCTTGAAAGCAAATGAAGGAGGCGTCACTTTCTCAGGTGGTGAACCACTCTTACAGGCAAAGTTTGTGGCCGAGGTTATCGATCTGCTCCATGGCGTACATGTTCTCCTGGATACTTCCGGCTATGGCCGGGAACAAGATTTTCGAGATCTTGTGTGCCGATCCAACCTGGTCTTTTTCGACCTCAAATTGGTTGACCTGGATTCGCATCAGCATTATACCGGCTGTAATAATGACTTGATATTGAACAACCTGGAGGTGCTGAGCGCATCGAGCAAGCCATTTGTGATCAGAGTGCCGCTCGTGCCAGGGGTGACCGATACCGATGGAAACCTGGCATCTATCGCCCGGACAGTGTCCGGGTTGCATGGTTTGGTACGGGTGGACCTTCTTCCTTATAACAGGTCGGCCGGATCGAAATACCAATATTCCGGCATGGAATTCAAACCGGAATATGATGAAACGCGTCCATTGAATATCAATGTGGCGCTTTTTGAACAATCGGGTGTGAAAGTGCGGGTCGCATGAATAATAGACTGGAATTTATGAAAAAGCGCATCCGGGCAGGCGAACATCGTTCGGTTAGACAGCCCCTGCCTATCGATGTGTTGAAGGAGTGTGAGGCTGAGAATCTATCCTGGCCGAGACGAGTTGCCCGACTAATACGGCGTCAGTGTGAGATCGAGCAAGTCGTGATAGCCCCGGATGAACAGATTGTATTTACCCGTACTTTACCTTCAGTACCTCCAATTTACTGTTCGGAGGATTGGACTCGTTTGACTGCAGGCCGGACTCTTCATGAATTTGGCCCGATCAGTAATATCTGTGCAGATTGGAGCTTGCTGCTTTCTCAAGGTTTGTTGGGACGTAAGCAAGTTGCTTTGGAATCCCGTGAGCGCCTGGCGCATAATCCATCAGCCGTCGAGTTCCTAGACTGCGCCATCGAAACTATTGATGCAGTTATAGGGCTTGTTGCCCGGTACGCGAGCCAGGCAAAGGCTATGGGGAAGGACGATCTGGCTGAAATCCTGGAAAATGTACCGGCCCATCCGGCCCGCAACTTTCATGAGGCGCTGCAGTCATTACGACTTTGTCATGCCGTAGTGTGGTTAGGTGGAAACTATCATGTTGGTTTGGGTCGCTTCGATCAATACATGTGGCCTTACCTCCAGGCTGATTTTATGAACGGGCGACTAACACACCAGGCGGCTGCTGATTTATTGGAGGAGTTCTTTATTTCACTCAACAAGGATAGCGACCTGTATCCCGGGGTACAACAAGGTGACAACGGGCAAACTCTCACCCTGGGAGGCGTTACATCCACAGGGGATTCGGCTGTAAACGAACTAACCTTCATGGTTCTGCGCGTCGCACGTGAAGTAGCGATGATCGACCCAAAGATCAACTTGCGCATCTCCGCTCAGACTGAACTCGAATTATTGAGTCTTGCCACCGAGTTAACCCGGATCGGGTTGGGGTTTCCGCAGTACAGTAACGATGATGTTGTCATTCCTGCGCTGCAGGCTCATGGTTACCAGCTTGAGGATGCCCGCAATTATGTTGTGGCGGCTTGTTGGGAGTTCATTATTCCAGGATACGGCATGGAAGTTGTCAATATTGGGGCCGTATCCTTTCCAGCGGCGGTTGATCAAGCACTGCGAGAAGGAATCGCGACCGGAGATAATTTTGACGATATCCTTGCGCGGGTCAAGGGTCATGTTCGCGAACAAGTCGGCCAACTGGCTGATACTTATTCGCGCCTGCTGTACCCTCCTGCCCCCTATTATTCCATCTTCATGCACGATTGCCTTGAGCAAGGCCGGGATCTATCGGAGGGCTTGAAATACAACAACTTTGGTATCCACGGCGCGGGTTCATCGAACGCTGCCGATGCCTTAGCCGCCGTGCAGAAATTTATCTTCGAAGAGAATTGTATTTCGCCAGAGGACCTTCTCTCTGCGCTGGACGCAAGTTTCAAGGGCTGGGAACCCCTGCGCCGGAAGCTGGAAGAGCAAGGACCAAAAGTTGGAAATAACGATCCGGTGGCGGACACTTTACTCGTAACACTGTTCGATTATCTGGCAGATGCTTGTGAAGAACATCCACGGACTCCACGAGGTGGGATCCTGCGACCTGGGACAGGCTCTGCCATGTACTATATCTGGCTGGCAAGCGGGCATGAGGGCATGCGGGAACCCGTTGTCGGCGCGACAGCCGACGGGCGATTGCAAGGACAACCGTTCAGCGCCAACCTGGCTCCCTCGCCCGGCGTGTGCGTGCGCGGACCTATCAGCACACTGCAATCCTTTTCCAAGATCGATTTTCAGCGCGTCTATAATGGCGGCCCGATCACCATGGAGCTTTCTGACTCTGTTTTCCGGGACACTGAATCGGTGCGTAAGACAGCCATGCTGGTGCGGACATTCGCTCAGTTAGGTTGTCAGCAGTTGCAGCTCAACAGTCTGCGTTTAGATACGTTGTTGGATGCCAAAGCACATCCGGAGAATCATAAAAATCTAATCGTACGTGTCTGGGGCTGGAGCGGTTATTTCTGTGAGTTAGCTCTTGAGTATCAAGATCATATCATCGCCCGACATCTTTATGAAATCAATTAACTCCATTTCCCCGGAGAAGGATCACTCATGCACCAGTGTGAGCCATGAAAGTAATGGGCATCGGGTTGAACGGTGGTACATCTTTCATGCTAAAATTTCGAACAACGGCTAATCAAATGGATAGCAAATCCGTTGCTCAAAAAGTGTTGACTGTACTTTAATAGTTTAAAGAAGGCGTATAAAGGACTTTCTTTTTTTCTGTACAATGGATTAGCATTAAACACTAGTCCGTTGGACGTCGAGAGTGTTTTTTGGCAAATGTCCTTTTAAGCTGTTGGTTGAGAGTTCACCCTTTCCGGGTGTCCTGACCAAAACCGTCAGGACAGGCAGGCGAAACTCTCAACACTAGTAGAATGAATCCTCTCGTTTGAGAGGATTTTTTGTTAAAGGATATCCTGGATGAAGAGGGGATTGCTTCGTCGCCCAAGAACGGCTCCTGGCAATGACACGCGAAGGAGGATTTTTTGGTTTAGAGTCCCCGGAATTTGATCGGGATTATGAGTGTGGGTAAGGTATACACCCGAAGTTTTTGCAGATTTTTCGTCATTTACGAGAGATTGTTAGGGATATAACCAGGCATTTCGGATAAAATTAGGCAGAATGAACTCAGGCCTATTGTATAATTTGCAGGTCGGCAATCGAATCAAGCCACAAGGAGCATTCCATGCGTACGCCACTCTGGATTCCCTCCACTGAACGGAAAGAAAAAGCCAACATCACGCACTTTATTGAGATGGTCAATCGGCGTCATCAAAAGGATTTCAAAACCTATGCGGATTTGTACCAGTGGTCGGTGGAGGCAATCCCCGACTTTTGGGCGGATATGTGGGACTTTGCGGGGATCAAATACAGCCGCCGCTTTGACACCGTTGTGGAAGATCTTTCCGTGTTCCCCGGTGCCAAGTGGTTCCCGGGGGCGCGGTTGAACTTTTCCGAGAACCTGCTCCGTTACCGGGATGAGCGGACAGCATTCATCTTCAGGGGCGAGACAAATAGATCGGCGCGAATGACCTATGCGGAGTTATACGATGCCGTCGCGCGGCTGGCGAAATCGCTGCGCCAGACAGGCGTCGGTGTGGGAGACAGGGTCGTGGGGTATATGCCCAACATGATGGAAACCGTGATCGGGATGCTCGCTGCATCCAGTCTCGGGGCAATCTGGGCATCCTGCGCAACCGACATTGGCGCGCCCGCCGCGCTCGAACGCCTGGGGCAGGTCGAGCCGAAGGTGCTCATCACGGCCGATGGATACTACTACAAGGGAAAACCCATCGAAACGGTGGCAAATGCCGGGAATGTGGCGCGCGGGATCCCGAGCCTGCAAAAAACGGTCGTCGTGCCGTATATCCACGAGCGGGCGGACATCTCCCTGATCCCCAACGCCGTACATTACGGGGATTTTGTGTCGAAGGAAGCCAATCTCGAAATTGAGTTTGCCCAGGTTCCGTTTGACCATCCGCAGTACATCATGTTCTCGTCGGGGACAACCGGCAAACCGAAGTGCATGGTGCAAGGCTCGGGTGGCGTGCTCATCAATCACTTGAAGGACTTGATGCTGCACACCGACCTGCGGCGTGAGGACACCATTTTTTACATCACCTCTTGCAGTTGGATGATGTGGAACTGGCTGATGAGTTCGCTGGCGGTCGGTGCGACGGTTGTACTGTATGAAGGCAACCCGAATTTCCCTGATACCGGAGCGATGTGGAAGCTGATTGAAGATGAAAAGGTGACGGTGTTTGGGTGCAGCGCCACCTACATCCACCTATTGAAAAAAGAGGGCGAGATGCCGAGCCGATTCGACCTGTCGAGCCTGCGTGAAATCTCGCAGACCGGTTCGGCGCTCTCAGTGGACGGATTCGAGTACGTCTACAGCGCCATTAAAAGCGACCTGCATCTCAATTCGATCTCGGGCGGCACGGACATCAACGGCTGCTTCGCGGCGGGCAGCCCGATCCTGCCGGTCTATGCGGGCGAAATACAGAGCCCCGCGCTGGGGATGAAAATCGCGGCCTACGATGCCAGCGGTAAACCGGTCTTGGATGACCAGGGCGAACTGGTTTGTGAAAAACCCGCCCCGTCGATGCCGCTTTATTTCTGGAACGACCCGGACGGCTCGAAGTATCACCACGCCTACTTCGACGTTTTCCCGGGCGTTTGGAGGCACGGCGACTATGTGTGCATCCACCCCGATACGGGCGGGGTGACGTTCTACGGGCGCTCGGATGCGGTGCTGAAGCCATCCGGCGTGCGCATCGGCACGGCCGAGATCTACGCCCAGATGGAGAAACTACCGGAACTGGCTGATAGTCTCGCCATCGGACAAAACCACGAGGGAGACCAGCGGGTGATCCTGTTCGTCAAACTGGCAGCAGGGCAGGTATTGACGGATGCGCTCAAGGATAAGATCCGCAAGACCCTGCGCGATAACGCATCCCCGCACCATGTGCCGGCCTTGATCATCGAAGCGCCGGATATCCCTTATACGCTGAATATGAAAAAAGTGGAGAGCTCGGTAACGAACATTCTCAACGGGCGGGAGGTCACCAACCGGGAGGCGCTGATCAATCCCGGGTCGTTGGATTTTTATGAGGGGTTGGTGGAGCAGATGAAGTAGCTGCTGATAGGATTTTAGATCGCGTATAGATCAACATATTCGTTGACCGGTAACTCTTCCAGTTTTTTCTGATCGAGAGAAATATCGAGAATCGCTTTCTGCTGTTTTGCCGGAAAGCGCCGAGCCAGATTGGTCTTAAATTTTTCTATCAGGCAAGGAATTCCTTCGGCACGCCGCCTGCGGTGACCAAGGGGATATTCCACAACGACTTCGTCAGTTTTACTACCGTCATTGAAGAAGACCTGCACCGCATTGGCAATTGACCGCTTCTCGGGAGAAAGATAATCCTCGGAAAACTTCTTGTCTTCCACGCAGACCATTTTTTCACGAAGAGTGTCAATGCGCGGGTCTGATGCAACGTTATCTTCATAGTCCGCAGCCGTGAGATTCCCGAAAATCAAGCCTATAGCCGTCATATACTGAATGCAGTGATCGCGGTCAGCAGGATTATGTAATGGACCTTTCTTGTCAATGATGCGGATGGCGGATTCATGAGTGCGAATAGTGACTCTTTCAATTTTATCCAGGCGATCATGCACCATTGGATGCAGTTTGAGTGCACATTCAACAGCCGTTTGCGCATGGAATTCAGCAGGGAATGAGATTTTGAACAATATGTTCTCCATTACATAACTGCCATAGGGACGCTGGAACTTGAATTCCTTCCCTTTGAAGAGCACGTCATAGAATCCCCATTCCCTGGCAGTAAGACATGAAGGATAACCCATTTCTCCCTTAAGCGAGAAAAGCGCCAACCGCACGGCTCGACTGGTGGCATCGCCTGCCGCCCAGCTTTTGCGAGATCCAGTGTTCGGAGCGTGACGATAGGTGCGCAGGGAACTGCCATCGACAAACGCCTGAGAAAGCGCATTGATCGTTTCGTCATAGGTGCCGCCAAGAAGCCAGGTGCAAACCGCCGTTGAGGCTACTTTTACGAGAATAACATGATCGAGTCCGATTTGATTAAAGGAATTTTCAAGCGCCAGGACTCCCTGAATCTCATGCGCTTTGATCATGCCTTCCAGAACGGTTTTCATCTTCAGAGGGGGCTTTCCCGCGGCTACCCGGTTTCGGGAAATCCAGTCGGCTGTTGCGAGGATGCCGCCGAGATTGTCGGACGGATGTCCCCATTCCGCCGCAAGCCAGGTGTCATTAAAATCAAGCCAGCGAATCATGATACCTATATTGAAAGCCGCCTGAACCGGATCCAGCTGATACTGCGTTCCTGGTACTTTAGCACCATTTGGTGTTATGGTACCAGGCACAATCGGGCCGAGAAGCTTTGTGCAAGCCGGATAGGTCAGCGCTTCCAGTCCACAGCCAAGCGTGTCAATCAGGCAGTATCCCGCCGTTTCATAGGCTTCCTGCGATTCGATTTTGTATTCGTGGGTGTATTTGGCGATATCAACCAGTACTTTATCGGGTTCGGGACGAACATTGGAAATATCTAAACTCATGTTATTTCCTGTTTTCGATTGGAACGAACTCCTGATCTTCCGGCCCGATATAGTTGGCTGCCGGGCGGATGATTTTGTTGTCGATGCGCTGTTCAATAATGTGAGCCGCCCAGCCGGTGATCCTGGCCATGACGAAAATGGGGGTGAACATTGTGGTCGGAATTCTCATCATGCTATAGGCCACGGCTGAGAACCAATCGAGATTGGGGAACATTTTTTTCGCATCCCACATCACCGTTTCGATCCTCTCGGCGATCTCGAACTGTTTCATATCGCCGGCAGATTCTGCCAGGCGGCGGGCGACTTCCTTGATGATCTTGTTGCGGGGATCGGAAATGGTATATACGGGATGACCGAAACCGATGATGACTTCCTTTTTTTCGAGGCGAGCGCGTATGTCTGTTTCGGCTTCATCAAGGCTTTTGTAGCGATTCTGAATATCGAGAGCGACTTCATTGGCTCCGCCGTGTTTGGGTCCACGGAGTGCACCGATCGCGCCGGTGACGGCCGAATACATATCCGCCCCGGTGCCGGCAATGACCCGTCCGGCAAAGGTGGAGGCATTAAATTCATGCTCTGCATACAGGATCAGGGAAGTGTGCATGGACTTGATCCACAAATCGGAAGGCTTTTCCCCATGCAGTAAATGCAGGAAATGCGCGCCGATGGAATCATCATCGGTTTCTACCTCGATGCGGCGTCCTGAATGGCTGAAATGATACCAGTAAAGCAGCATTGACGGAAAACACGCCATCAACTGGTCGGCAATGTCGCGGGCGCCGGCAAGATTGTGATCCTCTTTTTCAGGAAGAACGGCACCCAGCGCGGAACAACCGGTTCGCATGACGTCCATCGGATGGGCCGCTGCCGGAATTTGTTCGAGTACATTTCTTACGATATTGGGCAGACCGCGCATCGATCGAAGTTTGTGTTTGTAGTTGGTCAACTCGGAGCGTACCGGCATTTTTTCGTGAATCAGCAGATATGCAATTTCCTCGAATTCGCACTGATCGGCAATGTCCACTATGTCATACCCGCGATAATGCAGGTCATTTCCAGAACGACCGACGGTACATAAAGCCGTGTTACCGGCGGATACACCGGAAAGCGCAACTGACTTTTTCGGCTTGAAACCTAGAGCTGGGGTTTGATTCGTCTCCATTATTGTTTCGCTCCTTTTGAAAATAATTCATCCAGCTTACTTTCAAAGCGATAATATCCGAGAAAATCATACAATTCCTCGCGCGTCTGCATCAAGTCAATTACCTGTTTTTGGGATCCGTCCTTGCGAACCGCCTGGTAGACTGCGAGAGCGGCTTTGTTCATGGCGCGAAAAGCCGATAATGGATATAAAACGAGGCTGACACCGGCCGAATCAAGTTCCTTAATCGTGAACAATGGTGTGAAACCAAATTCCGTGATATTTGCCAGAACCGGCACCTTGACGGTCTCAACGAATTTCTTGTACATGGAAAGATCGGTCACGGCCTCAGGGAATATCATGTCGGCTCCGGCTGCAACATAAGCTGAGGCCCTATCGATGGCAGCCTCCAATCCCTCAATGGTCAGTGCATCTGTCCTTGCCATGATCACGAATTGCTCATCAATTCTTGCGTCTACCGCGGCTTTTATCCGGTCCACCATTTCTTCTTTCGTTACGATGGCTTTGCCGGGACGATGTCCACAGCGTTTGGCAGCTACCTGGTCCTCAATATGACATCCGGCGGCGCCAAACTTGATAAGCGACTTGATCGTCCTGGCAATGTTGAAGGCTGCGCCGAATCCCGTGTCAATGTCAACCAGCAGCGGCAGATCACAAACGTCAGTGATACGACGTAGATCGGTTAGAACATCGTCGAGAGTTGAAATTCCCAGATCGGGTAATCCCAGGGAACCAGCTGCAACCCCACCGCCGGAAAGGTAAATGGCCTTGTAACCTGTACGCTCTGCCATAAGGGCATGATAAGCATTAATGGTTCCAACGACTTGTAGTGGTTTTTCTTGTGCAAGCGCATTGCGCAGTTTTGCTCCGGGAGATTTGGGTGGTTTCATATTTTCTCGCTCATTGAGACGGTAGCAATAACAATGGTTTTTTATTCCAACCCTCAAAGATCACAAAGAGTAGAAAAAATAAGAGACGGAATTCTTTTATGATCCTGCCCTTGTGAACTTTGGTTTTCAAGAAACATCGTATCAACCAATTTCAGGCGGCGTCCGCAAATTGAATATGGAGATTTATTTCCTGGCGATTCCTCTATGCTTTTCGAAGAAGGAATCACCTCATTTTCTGGTAAAAAAACTGATTTTTCTTCAAACTTAAAGTAGAAATCAGTCGGAGGAGGCTCCACATCAGGTATATTCGAGTATACCATTCCAATGACTTTTATGAAATATATCTTATTGGTCAGAAAAAGCTCGAACAAAATCACCACGGTCCCGAGAGGTTGCAAATATGCAAATATTGAGTAATGTCCTTTTTTTGTAACTCGATTGCTTTCCAGCGGAATTGCCTCTATAATTTTTAAATGAAATCCCATTCTTCGGAAGGCTGTCCATGAACATGTCCCTCAATCCGGTTCTTAAAAAACTTGGTTTGAAAAGCGATGATCGGGTAGCCATCATCCACACCGACGATATCGGCATGTGCCAGGCCAGCGTGGAGGCCTTTGCCGACTTGAACGAGGTGGGTATCATTTCTTCCGGCGCGGTGATGGTCCCCTGCCCCTGGTTCCTGCATGCCGCCGGTTATGCACGCCAGCATGAAAAGGCTGACCTCGGCATCCATCTTACCCTGACCAGCGAGTGGGACACCTACCGCTGGGGACCCATCTCCACCCGTGACCCTGCTTCGGGGATGATGGACGAGGAAGGTTTCTTCCATCAACAATCGGCGCCCGCCCAAAAGAACGGTGACCCAAAGGCTGTCGAGATTGAACTCAACGCCCAGGTCGAGAAAGCCATCCAAGCCGGGATCGTGCCCACCCACATGGATACTCACATGGGTACGGTGGCGCATCCCAAGTTCATGGGGATTTACATCCAGCTGGCTATGAAGTACCGCCTTCCCCCGATGATCTTCCGGATGGATGAAGCCGGCTGGCAGGCAGCCGGCCTCGAGCTTGAATTTGCCAAAATGGCTGCGGCACTCGTCCAACAACTTGAAGCCTCCGGCCTACCACTGCTGGATTCGATCGGGGGTATGAACCTGGACACCGACCAGGACCGCCTCGAACGCACAAAGAGTGCATTCTCAGACCTCCAGCCAGGTATCACCCATTTCATTATTCACCCATCGAAAGACACCCCTGAACTGCGCGCCATCACCCCCGACTGGCGCTGCCGGGTGGCGGATTATCAGAATTTCATGAATGAGGAACTTCGCCGCCACATACAAGCGATCGGTGTGCACATCATCGGATACCGCGCATTGAAGGACCTCATGCCAGGCGCATAACCCAAACCATCGAGGAGGAGAACTCATGTCTGAAACTGCCCCCCATGCCATTAAGCTTTCATACAGGTACAAGGTCACCTGGGGAATCGCAGCTCTGGGTACCAGCCTGATCTCAGGCGTGTTCGGCGCCCTGCTCCCGATCTTTTACCAGGATTACCTCGGCCTGAGCGCCCGTTGGATTGCCCTCGCCTCCGCGATCTATGCTGTTTGGAACGCCCTGAACGACCCCATCTTCGGTTATATTTCAGACAGCACCCGCACCAAACACGGCCGCCGCATCCCTTACATGCGATACACGGCGCCATTCCTTGCGGCCACCTTCATCCTGGTCTGGCTCGCGCCACAGCATGCTGGCGACATAACGATCTTCCTATGGATGCTGGGCAGCATGATCCTTTACGACACCTGTTATACGATCATCGGGTTGGTATATTCCGCCCTGCTGCCGGAAGTGAGCGAATCAGACACCGAGCGCAATCATTTGCAAATCTCTTCATCCCTGTTCGGCCTGCTGGGTACATTGCTGGGCTTCATCATCCCGGACCTGTTCCGGCCAAAAGCTGGCGCAGAACTCTCCTTCCTGCCGCTCCAGATTGCCATGGTCGTGGTGGGAGTGACCGGAATGGTGCTGATCATTGCTACCACTTTCAAGGTGAAGGAACGCCTTGAGTTCACCCAGCTAGATAAACCGCTCAAAATCATCGATCAGGTCAAATATACCTTCACCAGCAAGTCCTTCCTGGTCCTTGTAGCCCAGAATTTCATGTCCATCCTGGTATCTTCCCTGGTGACGGGGTCGATCTTCTACCTGGCCGATTACGTGGTCAAGATGAATACGATCGTTCTGCTGGCGTTCATATTCATTCCCCTGATCGGCGGGGTCCCCATCACCAACATCATCCGTAAAAAAATGGGGCTGGTCCATGCCCAGCAACTACTGCTGGTCATTGCCGGGATTGGCCTGATCGCCCTTACCTTTGTCCCACCTGTGCTGATCCCCGTATGCCTGGCCCTGGCCGGCTTTGGCCTTTCAGGTCCCCAGACACTAACAAATGTCCTGTTCGCAGAGGTGGCAGATGAAGATGAACTGCGTTCCGGCGTGCGCAGGGAAGGGGCGTTCTTCGGCATCAATGCCCTGGTCACCAAGCCCGCTCAATCACTGGCAATTGCTCTCCCACCCTTTATCCTGGAAGCCACGCACTTTGTCACACGCGAGGCCAACAACAACACCATTTTTCTGAACCAGCCCGCCAGCGCCGTATTCGGCATTAAAGTATTCATCGGGCTGATTCCAGGCATCGCCATGCTGGTTGGAGCGCTAATCTTATTCCTGTTCCCGCTGCGCGGCGCCCGCCTGGCAAAGATGCAAGAAGATCTGCTCGAATTGCACGCCCGCAAGAAGGCTGAGTACGACAGGCAAATCCAACTTGCTGGCGAAAAACACTAGTCCGTTGGACGCCGAGAGTGTTTTTTGGCAAATGTCCTTTTAAGCCGTTGGTTGAGAGTTCCCAAAATGGGAGAATCTTCGAGCGTCGCTACATTATGCCGCTCAGAAGAAAGCGGAGTTCACTCTGGACTGTGCTTTTGACAAGCATCGTGTGTCCTCCTTGATTTCAAATTACTGGAACCACAGCATATCCTGCCACATCTCGGCCCATGGACGGCGCGGCCGGCGGCAGACATACAAACCGGTGTGGCGAGTTGTTTCTTCATTCTTGATATCGTATCGATTGGTGACGTTTCCGGCATAGGTACAAGAGCCAAAAAATTGACTGGCATAGGCGCGCTCAAAGCCGACCACGATCACCGTTGCAGGCTCGAAATTACCGTAACCACGGTACCAGAAGCTGTCGGCACCGCTGATGACAGGCGGCAGCCCCATGGCTTGCCCATATAAATCGAGGGCGCCTGCCTCGCCATAGTTACCCGCCAGGATGACCGTTCGCGGCTTTTCATTATCTGGAATGGTTTCATAAATGGACTCGACCTGTGTGGCCAGGTCCGGCCAGCCGACCATCTCGACAACCTCCGGGTTGAGCCTGGATGTGGTTTTCCACAAAGGGGAGTTGATCGGGGCCACCGGCTTGACGATGACGATCATTACCACAGCCCCAAGGCTTATGAGTGAATACAGGATTCCAATTCCCGCCCGGTGCAGTCCCACAGAACGCCCCGCCAGCCAATTGGTCCACCAGGTGCTGCCCGCTGCAGTCAGCATCACATAGGCCGGGGCAACGTAGTACGACCGTCCCTTTGCCAGCAGAAAAATGAGGAATGTGGCCAGGAACATCCAGACCAGGGGGCGGAAACGTTTCATCGAACTTGCAAACAGGCAGGAGACGATCCCGGCTATCCAAAGAGGCAGGGCGAAGGGATTGGTCGATGAAATCAATTGTTCTGACAGGAAATTCTGTCCACGCCCCCACTGGAGGTCGCGGGCGTGGATGGCTTTAAGGAAGTCCAGCGAGATGAAATCATGCCGGATCTGCCAGATCAGGTTGGGGAGGTAGACAAGCAGTGCGAGGGCCACACCCAACCACAACCACTTGGACAGCAAGTCTTTACGCCGTGCACTGAGCAGGACGGCAACGACCAGCCCCGCCACCCAGAAAGCAACCGTGAACTTGGTCATCATGCCAAGCCCGATGCCCGCGCCGATGCCAAGCCAGTAACGGGCATCGTCCGTTGCCAGCAGGCGCACGAAGAAAAAGGCGATCACCACCCACCACAGGAAGTCGAAGGCCATATATTGGATCATCGTCCCGGCGGTCAACGCGACCGGAGCGATATAGGCGGCGATGGCAGCCATAACCTGCGCGCCTCGGCGGCCGCCCATATCGCGGGCCATCCACCCGGCC
The DNA here is from genome assembly GCA_963831885.1 of uncultured Chloroflexia bacterium. Taxonomy (GTDB): domain Bacteria; phylum Chloroflexota; class Anaerolineae; order Anaerolineales; family Villigracilaceae; genus UBA877. The sequence continues at coordinate 86,487 of CAWHSJ010000024.1, forward strand.
AGCAACATGACCACGCCTTGAGCAAGGGCGGAGAAGATGCGCAGCCCCCGCAGCGAGTTGCCGAACAGCTCCAGTCCAATGCGGGCGATGAACGGCGTGAAGGGTGGATAAGCGATATAACCCCAATCCAACTGGCGGGCGTTCAAGATGATGTCCAGTTCGTCGCGATGAAAGCCATACTGGCCGTTCAACAAAATGTGTACCAGCGAACCAGCCGCTGCGAGCAGGATCAAGACTGTGGTATCGCTGAGTAGAAAAACTTTTCTTTTCATTTTTGATCAGCCCGTAATTCCAGGAACCAACTTCCAAGGGAAACGATCATCATCAGTGTTCCCAGGCCAAAATATCCGATTTGCATGAGGCGTGAAGGACCGGCAGGAGACCCAATGATCAGCACTTCAACGAATTCGAAGAACATGATAATGACCCCCGCCGCGGCTGCCAGCACAATCCCGAATTTACTCTTTTTTAGCAGGAAGACTGTCGATGTGAGGGCACTCCCGCCCACAAGTATGGCCAGCGCCAGGCCGGGTATGGTGAAGCTCTTGAAGATGGTCCCGTTTAATTGCTCCACCGGCGGCGCGTAGAAATTCGCCAGAAGCATGATGCCGCCGGGGATGGCAGTGATGGCCAAAAGAATGGTGAGGGCGATCAGGATAATTCGCAGGGTTTTTGTGATAGTGTTCATGTCTCTTCCAGAAGGACTCCCCTTTTGGGAGGAGTCCTTGTCTAATTCGAATAGAAGGAGGGTGGAAGCTTGGACTATTTATTGCCCAAGGCTTTAAAATTCCCCACCCCGGAAGTATTTGTGCTCACCTGGGGGCTGCCGTAGTAGGAGACGCCTCCCGCGCCGCTGATGGTCCCGGTCAGACGGTCGGTCACCCACAGGGTGGCGCCGCCAATCCCCGAGATGTTCACATCGGCCGTTTGTAACCGGAGCTCCGCAGCGTTGATAGGGCCGGCTCCTGAGATGACGATATTTGCCGTTTTATATATCCCGGATAGCTTCACTTCACCCACACCGCTCACTGTGACTTTTAGACTCATGCCAGAGATCATCTGCATATTCACCTTGCCAGCACCGCTCATGGTCAATTCCAGGGATGGCGCTGCAAGTTGGTCCATGTTGACCTCCGCCACGCCGCTGACCGTTACACCATCCAGCTCTTTCACCTGGATGACAAAGGTCAGAATGTTCTTACCCTTCATGCCGACGATATTCAAAGGCTCATCGGTCTTGATCACCAGCACGCCGTTCTCGACCGTGGTCTTGATCAGCGGGACAACATTATCGCTGCCCTGCACGGTGACGGATTCTTCCGCACCCTGCGAAAGCAATACATTCCCGACCGTGCTGATATCGACTGCATGGAAGCCGGTGACGTCTCTTTTATCACTCGCAAAGGTATCGGAGGCCTGGATGGTGCGAACAGTCTTTCCGTTGATCACCAGGTTACTGCACCCGGCCAGTAATGCGGCTGCAAGTACGAAGGATAGAAAAGCAAACTTGGTTTTCATTGCATCTCCTTTTTTCTAATCGGGGAACATCCCGTTGACGATCATGCTGGCGCCCGCCAGGACAAGCAGGATGGGACCGAAGATGGTCCAGTTGAGTCCGAGCAGGAAGATGGCAGCGACCAGGATCAACCCAATCCCCAGGATCAAGCTGCCGCGGGCGCGGCGGGTGAACTTTCCTTCCGCAGCCCGGTAAACTCTCCAGGCTTCCACCAAAGCGGCCAGCCCCGGGATCAGAATGAAAAGCGCCCACCAGTTGTTGAGTGTGTAGATTTTCATGGTCTGGAGGTATATGAAACCGCCCAAGAGAATAAGGACGATACCCAGAATCCATTCTCCACCGCCGTGGCGCTCGTTGAGGCGTTCCTGGCGGCGCTTCCACCGTTCTTCCAGACGATCTGAAAAATTATTGGGGGTCGAGTTTTCGTTCATCATTCTTTCCTCTCCTGAAATCAGCTTGTTACCAGACGACTATGCTTTACAAAATATGATAGTCAATATGTTTGTCTGCCGCCTCTGCCATTGGTGAGGTCTTGAACCAGTCATGTGGATAGGTGGTTGATCTTAGTGTGTCAAGGTCAAAGTGAATTGTCCCGATTTTATTGTAGCTATCCCTCTCAGATGAAAAAGCGGGCTGAAGGGTTAAAGCGGAAGATTAACTTGTGGGATGAACCAGGATTAACAAAAAAGGCCCCTGCTGGTAATTTCACATACAGGGGCGCCGGTCTCTTGCGGATATTCGGACTATATCAACCCAAGCCGACGTGCCTTGTTGATCGCCTCAATCCGGCTGTGCACATCCAACTTGGAATAGATATTTTGAGTATGGGCTTTAAGGGTGAAGGGGGATAAAAATAATCGTTTCGCAACCTCTGCCGGTGCCAGTCCATCAGCCAGAAGGCGGAGAACCTCCAACTCCCGCTCGCTCAGGGGATCCAGCAAACCGGGCTGTTCCTTTTTCGCTTGCAGGGTGTTCCCCCTTGCGCCTGTCCGGTTGAAGGAAACCAATAATTGCCGGGCGTAAGAAGCATGGATCTTCTTTTCAACAGCCTGCTGGAGCAGCCGGTCGAGCTTCGGGCTATCATTGAAAAAATGGGTGTAACCGCATGTCTCTGAAATCTCGAGCGCTGTTTCCAATTCCTTCATGGCAGCCGAATGATTGCCGAGCTCAGCATATATCAACGAATGCGCGATGGAGAGCTCGGCGAGGCGAAATAACAGGCCGCGCTCCCTGGCTATTTCCGACGCAGGCTCTATAAAAGTGGAGGCCTCCCCGGGATGACCGAGCGCAATTTGCACCTGCACCCAGGTCAGGTTACAGATATATTCGGTATCGCGGTGATAGGGGCCGATCCCGAGTGCCAGGGGGATGGCCGGATCGGGGAGAATGTGCTTTCGCCCACAATCTCTGCCCTGGAGCGTATCTGCGGATCATGAGGCGATCTTTTCACCTCGAACAGAGATTGCGAGCGCCTCGGCGCAGGCGACATGCTGCGGCCCCAGCGAGGGCCATCCGGTGCAGGGTCTCCACCGCGCCGGGTTCATCACCGCGCAGAACTGCGACTGCGCCAGTTCGATGAAACCGTGCAGCTCCATCCAGGAACCCCACCCGAGCATATCAAGCGACTGGTGAATAGGCGCTCAGCTTCTTCGATTTGGCCGCGTTCCAGGAGAATGATGCCCTGGACGATGTCGAGGCCGCGCGAGGCGGGAATCTCGGCAACCGGCTGGTTGCTCGTGACCGGATGGAGCTGCTCATTTCCGCGAATGACGTTTTTCCAATGTTGGCAGACCATTTCCCCGCGGTCAATATCCTGCATATAAAAAGCCAGCCGGGCCATGTAAAACGTGGCTGCCACTGCGCCCAGAAAATTCCGGCTTTCCAGCATGGAAGGCAGTGCCTGCTCAAATGCCTTTAGCGCCTCGGGCGGGTTGTTTTGCATCGTCTGGGCATGCGCAAGATTGATCCGGCAGATCGATCGGCTGGTCATTTCGATTCCGGCAGGAGTTCCAGTCCTTTTAAGCTGAGAGAGATCAATTCTTGCGGGTCGATATTTTTGAACAAATGGCCCAGCAGGATCTGGCTGCGGATCACGCAGATATGGCCGTTAACCCAGTCCCTGAAAGGCACATTGGTCCCGCCCTCGCCTACAGGAGCGAGCTGCCGGCAGATTGGCTCTTTGCATGGCCCGTTCGGCCATCTGCAGGTATTCCTCCACCATCTCCATGTAATCTTCCCGGAAGGTCAGCACCAATGCCCAGGCATAATGGATGCAAATATCCGGGGCCTTTTCCAGGTAAGACCGGGGGATTTGGCGGCACCAATCGATCACCAACCTGCCATAGCCGGGGAAGATGATCGGCAATGCATACTGGTCCAGCAGGCCGTTGACCAAGCCCCCAATCCTGGCTGGCGATGGCATGTTTGACAGCTTCGGGAACAAACTCGTTCGCTTCGAACCAATGGCTGGCCTTGCGGTGCAACCTCGGGATCAGGTCAGGTGATGTATGCTGCAAAGAATGGTGGAGCATCTCGCTGAAAAGATGGTGGTAGCGGTACCAATGCCGCTGGTTGTCCAGCGGCACCAGGAACATGTTCGCTTTTTCCAGGGTTTCCAGGATCGGCTGGCTGTTGCTGCTTTCCCCATCAAAAACAACCTGGTCGCACAACTCGGAGCAGAAGCGTTCCAGGATGGACGTGCGCAGCAAGAACCGGCGCATGGTTTCATCCTGGCGTTGCAGCACTTCGCTGATCAGGTAATCGAAGATCAGCCGATTGTCCCCGGTAAAGGCTTCGATAAAAGTATGCCGCTCGGCTTCATCAGGGAATTCTTCCAGTGCCAGGGCGGCCAACTGCATGCCGGCTGCCCAGCCTTCAGTACGCTCTTCAAGTTTGCCTACATCTACAGGAGACAACACCAGTCCCATCGTGTTCAGCAGGAAGGCTTGCGCCTCCGCCAACGTAAAACGCAGGTCTCGTTCACGGATCTCCGTAAGCTGCCCCTGGACGCGCATCCGAGGCAGCGGAAGTGGAGGATCCTCCCGCGTGATAATGACGAGGTGCAACGCGTCTGGCTGTTGTTTCAAGACAAGCTGCATCAGCGAATGGACTTCCTGATTCTTGATCAGGTGGTAATCATCCAGCACAATTAAAAATGGTTCGGTTTCAGAGGATATTTCGTTGATGAGCGTTTCGACCAATCCGATCAAGGGAGGAACCTGTGTGGATTGCAGGGACGCCTGGATGGATTGGCCGATCTTTTCGTTGACTTTTTGGACGGCAGATGCCAGGTAGATCAGGAACCGGGTGGGATCGTTGTCCGCATCATCCAGTGAAAGCCAGCCAAAAGGCTTTTTCTGATCTGATGCGGCGATCCATTCCCGGATGATGGTCGTTTTCCCGAAACCAGCCGGAGCGGATACAAGCGTGACGCGTTTTCCTCCCTGATAATCACTTTCCAGATGCTGAACCAGCCTCGGTCGCCGAACGAGGCCGGGTTGGATTGGCGGGACATAGAGCTTCGTGGATAAAACCTGATACGCCATGGATCCATTCCACGTCCAGATTTTCGACCTGTAACTGCCCCATTATAAAGGTTTTCAAGGTCTTTTTCCCATTCCTATTACCAAGAGCCCGGTGCTGACCTGACATCGGACTTTTGTATTAATCCTTTGATTAATCCTCCTGGAGGATGCAGTTAATCCCACGGATTTGATAAAGTAAGCTCAGAACCAATTGGCCAGGAACTGCTCCAGATCGTGAAAGAGGTGAGACATGAAAGGAATCCGAATTCTACTGGTCGACGATCACTCCGTTATCCTTAGCGGGCTGAGGAAATTCATGATGGTGAACCGGGACCTCGAATCCGTCGGCGAGGCAACCGATGGCCTGGAGGCGGTCCAGATGGCAGACCTTCACAAACCGGATGTGATCTTGATGGATCTTTTGATGCCGGGCATGGACGGAGTGGCTGCCACACGTGAGATCCATAGAAGAAACCCCACGGTGAAGATCATTGCTCTGACCAGTTTCGCTGAATTGAATATGGTTCCAGGAGCATTGCAGGCTGGTGCCGTCGGCTACCTCGAGAAAAACATCACCGCCTCCGACCTGAAGAATGCCATCCATTCAGCGTATGCCGGGGAACAGATTTTCTCGCCTGGAGCGATACAGGCGATGGCTTAGTCTCGAATACATTGCGTTCGAAAACGTCAACATTTGTCGTCCCTTACCAGTGCCCTTAGAAATTTTTAGAATACGCAGGAATAGCTGCCATGTACCATACTGAAATTCATATCAAAGGCAAGATGAATCCGGACTGGTCTGATTGGTTCGGCGAATTACA
>CAWHSJ010000025.1:0-35271 GCA_963831885.1 uncultured Chloroflexia bacterium
TGCCATTGGCATGGACGGTTCCAGTACCGGTGATCGTGCCTGCGCGGATGAATATTACACCTCCCCCTGCGGCACCACTGCTTGGGGGCATTGGGTTAGTTCCATCATCCTGGTTATTCTCAGTGCCCGCGCCGCCGCCGCCGCCCATGATCAGGCGTGGAGCCGAACCGGGGAAGGGCGCGCCGCCGTAACCGCCATCAACGGTTCCTGAATTCCAGGCATTCCCGCCCATGCCACCGTAACCGCCATTGCCGCCTCCGCCGCCGCCGCTATTATTAGCATTCGAGGCCGGCGCACCATCGGTACTTCCGCCACCACCATTTCCCCCAGAACCGCGGCCATAACTTCCATTTGGATAACCTTCCACGCCGGTATCCGTAACCGTTCCACTATTATTGACATAACGAGGTGTGCCGGCATAACCTTCCCCCTTGGATCCATTAGCAGCAATGGTTGCCGGCGTACGAAAATCCCAGGAATTATAGCCTGCTGCGCCTGCTAATAAACGGCCTCCGCCTCCGCGGAAACCCATCCCATTGACATCAATAGTCTGCCCGTTCCAATTCAATTGCCCGGAAACATCAAAAACAACGATGCCGCCCGTAGCCCCATCCCAGGTCAACGCTGTTACGGTACCGCTCAAAGTCGCACTCGAATATTGCGGCACTCGGATGACTTGAAAACGTCGCTGTCCTTGCGAAGCACCACCAGTGTTGTTAGAATAATAATAAGGATTGAGTAACCCAGTAGAGATCGGCACAAAGCCGCCGGCCACCGGACCGGTAGCTACTACATATTCGTAATTTCCAGCTGAAAAATTCGCGGCAATATTTCCACCTGCATAATTTGGATCGCCCGTAGGATACGGAACAGTGTTAACATTTGTGCTGTCATCTACCGACCCCATTCCCGTAGTTGTTTGTATTGTCGGAATTAATATCTGCTCCCTGCATCTGTACAACCAATAACAGATCGCCCGCCGCGATGGCCGGCCCGCCGCCAGCACGCGCAGTTCCAACCGGTATCGAAGTGGCCCCGGCGATGGGATTCCCATTGCCCGGATAGTAGGAATTGACCACCCCGGAGAGAGTCGTGGCAGGGCCATCCTTACCAGGTGTACCGCAGACTCCTACCTTGTCAGCCGCAACAGGTGACACATTCAACACACTGAATACCGATGAGACCAAAATCGGTATCAAAAGCAGGCTCCAGAGTTTACGCCAAGGCCGAATGATTTTCACAGAGAATAATGGCATTTTCATAAGATCATCCTTTGAAAAATAATATGAGTCCGATGGTCAAGGATCAAGATTTAAAAAGAGCGAAACCGTTGCAGCCGGTTTCGCTCTGGCTCGCCAGGATCCTATCCAGCATATAATGGATTAAGCGACCAATTCGTCAGATCCAGGGTCAACGCCTCTGCAATGAATACGATTATTTGTTTTAGTTTACCCGATAAGTAATACAAGAGGATATTAAGTCTATATCACTGAAATTGCAACATCATAACAAGGATGTTTGGACATGCGCGGATATGATGGAGCTCACGAAGTTTTATGGGTATCGAGTTGGTCATAAAGTAGCCACTGTGGACCACCTGGGAACCTTGCCAGGCATCGCCATATCTGCTACGAGAATGTTTTTCCTGCGTATATATCCAGTGATAAAATGTCTCCCTGGTAAAAGAATATCCCCCGTTAGACAAGGAAAAAGATGACAGTGAATCCGGGCAGATCAAAGGTCCTCATCGTTGGCGCAGGCATAGGCGGGATAGCCACCGCGGCTCATCTGGCGCGCAATGGGTACGAGGTCACGGTATTGGAAAAAAACGAAAAATCCGGCGGACGCTGTGGCCAGATGATCGTCGACGGCTACACGTTTGACACCGGTGCGACCCTTTTCATGATGCCTGAGTTGTACAATGAAGCATTCGCCGCTCTTGGTGAGCGCATGGAAGACCACCTTGAGCTGCGCCGGATCGATCCCACCTATCACCTCTATTTTCAGGATGACACCCAGCTCCAGTTGACCTCCGACATCCACGAGATGCAGACCCGCCTGGAGGCCATCGAGCCCGGCAGTTTCGGGCGGATGCTGCGCTATCTGCAGGAAGGGGAGAAAAATTACCGGCTCTCGCCTGCCCAATGTGGTCCGTCAGGATTTCCACAGCCTGCTGGAGTTTATCAATCCTCGCATGATCATGATTTTTCTACGGTTGAAGGCGCTCACCCGCCATACTGACTATGTAAAACGTTTTTTCAAGGACCCCCGCTTGCTCATCGCCTTCACTTTTCAGGATATGTACATGGGGCTCAGCCCATATGAATCGCCTGCCACCTATTCGTTCATGCAATACACCGAGCTCGCCGATGGGTTGTATTACCCCATGGGTGGCATGTACAGAGTGGCAGAAGCATTTACTAACATCGCGGAAAAGTCGGGAGTAAAATTCCTCTACAATGCTCCCGTTGAGAAGATCCTGGTGAAGGGCGACCGCGCCACCGGCGTGCTTTTGTCCGCTGGCCAAAACTTGCAGGCGGATATCGTCATAGCCAACGCGGACCTGGGTTACGTCTACCGCCAGCTCCTGCCCAGGGATGGGATGGCCGCCCGCATCGACCGCAAAGAATATGGCTGCTCCACGGTCATGTTCTATTGGGGTCTGGATAAACAATATCCGCAATTGGGGCCGCATAACTTATTCATGTGCGGCGATTATCGCCAGGGGTTCGAAGATATCTTTAAAAGGCTGACCATGTCGGACGAGCCGAACTTCTACATCCATGCCCCTGTCCGCCTGGACCCCTCCATGGCTCCCGCCGGACATGACACCCTGGTGGTGGCTGTCCCGGTGGGCCACTTGAGCGGCAAGAATGACCAGGATTGGCCGGCCATCCAGACCAGGGCCCGTGCCTTTATTCTTCAGCGCCTGGCCCAGCTTGGCCTGCCGGACCTGGAGTCGCATATTCAGACCGAGGTGAGTTTTGTCCCTGAAGATTGGCAGAATCGTTACAACCTGACCTATGGTTCCACCCACGGCCTGAGCCACAAGTTGACCCAGATGGCCTACCTGCGTCCCGCATAACCGCCATGGCCGTTATCACAATCTGTACTTTGTCGGGGCCAGCACCCATCCGGGCACGGGTGTGCCCACGGTGCTTGTCTCGGCCAGGTTGGTGGCAGAACGTGTGCTGAAGGAGACAGGCGGAAGTCAAGTTTAAGAGCCTCATCCCTTGCGACTGTGTGTTATAAGGAGTGAGACTCATGTTAGTGCCCCGGGAGGAAATTTTTGCAACTCGCAAAGATTTCGGGGCGGGAGGAGGCACCGAATATGGTAAATGCAAGCGCAAGATTGGCCCGCTCGATCACCTGGGCCAGCAGCAAACAATCATATATCACCGCCCGGCTCCTGGCCGACCGCGACCTGGTGGACGACTGCCTGCGCGCCTATGCCTATTTCCGCTGGGCTGACGATACCATCGACATCTCCCTCCGCTCGGCCGAAGAGCGGACAGAATTCATTACCCGCCAAAAAAACCTGATCGAAAAGCTCTATCTTCACGAACGGCCTCTCGACCTGTCGCCGGAGGAGGCAATGCTGGCCGACCTGATCGCCCATGACCGGGGTCCGGACAGCGGCCTGCGTTCATTCATCCGCAACTTCATGGCGGTCATCGAGTTCGACGCCCACCGCACCGGCCGCCTCATCAGCCAGCGCCAACTGGCAGCCTACACCACCTGCCTGGGGACGGCGGTGATGGACGGGCTGCTCTACTTCATCAACAATGGCTACCCTTATCCCCGCACACCTGACCGAAATCTGGCAGTCATTGGCGCCCACCTCACGCATATGCTGCGGGACACGCTGGAAGACCTGCCGGTTGGGTTCATCAACATCCCCGCGGAAGAGTTCGAAAAAGGCGGCATTGATCTGGAGGACATTAATAATGAGCCGTTCCGCTTGTGGGTGCAAGGCCAGGTGGTACTGGCCAGGTCTTGCTTCCGGCAGGGAAAAGGCTACATCGATTCGCTCGACGTCCTGCGCGCCAAACTGGCGGGAGTATGGTACTGCGCCCGCTTCGAATGCATCCTGCAGGCCATCGAGCGGGATGGATACCGTCTGCGCCGGGATTATCCGGAACGTCGATGCCTGGCGGCCTGGTTGGTGATGATTCGCCTGGCCTTGCAGGTCACCCTGGCACATATCTTCCAACATTTCCGCAAGAATCTTTCTCTCCCCTCCCCTCACACTGACTGGGGTCCAAAAATTAATAACCCGTCCTGACCTATCAATAAGGTTCACCCACCCACTCGACCACCCATTTCGACACCTTGAAATGGGTGGTTCTGCTTTATCCTGTGGCTCTTGGCCCGCTGCGGTTATGAAACCTCTTTATGGAAAGCCGAGGCTTGGTTCACGAACCTGGCGAAAATCACCTTAGTGAAGCATTTCACATTGACAGGATGGCAGAGGTTCAGTAAACTGTATCCATTAAGGAAATACTTAATGGCTGATCCGAGCGTTGAACGCCTGAGCACCTTCGAACAGATCAAACTCCTGGCCGATGCGCGGCGTCTGTCCATCTTGCGGCATCTGATGGCAGGTCCGGCCTCATTGACTCAACTGGGGCATATACTGGGTGAGCATCCGGCCTGGGTGCGGCATCATCTGGTCAGGCTGGAGCAAGCCGGATTGGTGGAAATCGCCGAAGTCAGGACCATTGCCGGTGCCACGGAGAAATTCTACCGGGCCAAAGCGGGGGCTTTCCTCCTGCAGGAAATGATCCTGCCGGAAAATACCAGCCTCCCCTCCATCATCTTCTCCGGCAGCCATGACCTGGCGATCGAATTGTTAGCCCGCCAGCTTGGAAAACACTTGAATTTAATGATCCTGCCGGTTGGCAGCCTGGATGGACTGGTCGCGCTCCGCCAGGGGTTGTGCCATCTTTCCGGCTGCCATTTGCTGGATGTCAACGGGGAATACAACCTCCCCTTCGTGCGGCACTTATTCCCGGACCGGCCCACCCTGGTCTTAACTCTCGCCCAGCGGGAGCAGGGGCTGATGACCGCCCCCGGCAACCCCAAAGGCATTCGCAGCCTGGCAGACCTGGCACGTGAGGAGGTGGTTTTCATCAACCGCAACCCCGGTTCTGGCACACGGCTGTGGTTGGACCAGACAGTTACAGGCTCTCGGAATCCCAGGCGCTAGGATCCGAGGATATGAGAAGACCACCCATACCCATACCGAATGCGCCCGCCTGGTCCAGGCCGGAGAAGCGGATGTTGCCCTCGGACTGCATGCGGCCGCTTACCAGTTTGGTCTCGATTTTATGCCTCTCTTCCAGGAACGCTATGACATGGTCATTCCTCAGGAGCAGGTCGAATTGCTCCGTCCACTCATTGATACCCTCCAAACCAGTAAATTCCGTCAAGCCATGGAAAGCCTGCCCGGATACGACATCACCCACGCCGGGGAACAAATCCCACTATAGGAGAGAAGACCCGTGAAACAAACCCCCATCCAGCGATATATCCTGCTTGTAATCATCACACTGTCCCTGATGCTTACTGCTTGCGGACCGAAAACGACGCCTAAACCTGCTGCCACCGAATCCACCGGTACGGTGCTGAAGCTGATCGGGCCAAAAGGCGGTCGCATTTTCACGCTGGCCGATCTCAAAGCCTTACCGGTAGCCGAAGGTATGGCAGGCATAAAGAGCAGCACCGGCAAGATCACCATCCCCGAAAAATATACGGGGGTATCTCTCAAGGATCTCGTGGCCCTGCTCAATATCCCCTTCGATGCTACGATGGGAGTCACCCTGACCGCCGAAGACGGCTACAGCATGACCTTTTCTTACGACCAGATCATGAACGGGTCTTTTACGGCCTATGATCCGGCAGTCGGGAATGAACTTGCCAATCACGACCCTCTGACCGCCATCATTGCCTATGCAAAAAATGGACAGCCGCTGAACTCCACCGAAGAAGGCACCTTGCGACTGGCCATCATCAGCGAAAAGAACAATGAGGTGGTCGATGGGCACTGGACAGTGAAATGGGTGAACCAGGTGGAGGTCAAAGCCATCGGGCAAGCCTGGATGTTAAACCTGCATGGCGCCATCAGCCAACCGGTCGACCGCGCCACCTATCAATCCTGCGGATCACCCAGCTGCCACGGCACCGCCTGGGTTGATGAGAACGGCCAGAACTGGGTCGGGGTGCCGCTATGGCTGCTCGTCGGTGAAGTGGATGATAGCAACAGCCACGAGGCGAATGCCTACAATGAAGCCCTGGCCGACAGCGGTTATACCGTGGATATCACTGGAAGCGACGGAAAAACCATTACCCTGGATAGCAAACTGATTGAGCGCAACAACAACTTCCTCCTGGCATTCATGGTCAACGACGCCGAACTGCCCGAGCAATATTACCCCCTGCGCCTGGTAGGCTCCGGATTGGATAAAAATCAGATGGTCGGGAAGGTCGAGATGATCCAACTCGACCTGCCCTGCCGTGCCACGCCTACCGCCGGTCTCGCAACCGCAATCGGCCGGAGAGGTGACACTCACCATCACCGGGATGGTGGACCAGGAATTGGCCCTGACCGATGCCGGCTTGCACGACTTGGAAGTGGTTCACATCACAGCCGAGCATCCCAAGAAAGGGGCGCAGGAATACGATGGCGTGCGCCTGAACTCGCTATTAGATGAAGCTGGTGTGAAGGCGGGAGCAGCCTCGGTTCTCTTCACTGCTTCTGATGGGTTCACCGCTGAAGTGAGTCTCGCCGACATCAAAGCCTGCGCCGACTGCTTGCTCGCCTTTACTGATACGGCTGGCAGCTACTCTACGGTCATGCCCGGCATGCTGGGAAACAGCTGGACGAAAAACGTGATCAAGATCGAGGTCAAATAATTCTGGTTTCTACATGTATGTTACGTCACCGGTTGGCTCGTTCCTGCCATATTGGTGGTCGAACAAATCATTATTTCACAAGGAGGAAGGATACATGAAACAAATTCGCAACATTTTCGTTATACTTTCCCTGCTCGCCATTCTGTCCCTGGCGCTGACTGCCTGCGGACCGAAAGCGACACCCGGCCCGGTCGTGTTGACCGTCACCGGATTGGTCGGCAAGGATACCGGGTTGACCGATGCCGACCTGCACGCCATGAAAGCTGCCACCATCTCCACCACTCCGCCCAAGAAAGACACTGCCCAGGATTACACCGGCGTGCGCCTGAGCGACCTGATGGATAAGGTCAAGGTCAAGACGGAGGCCACCACGATGGTGATGACCGCCAGCGACGGATTTTCCTCAGAGATTGACATGACTACACTAAAAGCGTGTGCCGATTGCATGATCGCCTTCACTGATACTGCCGGTACCCTTAATGCAGTGATGCCCGGGCAATCCAACAAGGCCTGGGTAAAAGGTATCGTCAAGATCGAATTCAAGTAAATGTTTTTCCAGGGGTAGGCTTTTCACAGCCTGCCCCTTTTTCTTTTTTTCACCAACATGAATATACACCGCTTTACCCGCATGCTTGCCCTCCTCCTGATTTTCGTTTCCTCCTCCTCAGGCTGTGCTGGCAGATCCCCAGGCTCCCAGGCCAACGGTTCCGCAAAAACACCTCTGGTCGTCTTCGCGGCCGGCAGCCTGATCATCCCTTTCGGGGACCTGGAAAAAGCCTTCGAGAGCAAATATCCAAATATCGATGTTCAGGCCGAGTACCACGGCAGCATCCAGGTCATCCGCCAGGTGACCGACCTGCATAAGCCGATCGATGTGGTGGCCACTGCCGACGCATCTCTCATCCCCATGCTGATGTACGCCGCCAGCGACCCGGATACCGGTCAGCCGTATGCCGGCTGGTATATCCGCTTCGCCAGCAATCATTTGGCCCTGGCCTATGGCCCAAACAGCAAGTATGCCGACGAGATCAACCGCGATAACTGGTATTCGATCCTGGCCCGGCCGGATGTCAAGGTCGGGGTGGCCGACCCGCGCTTCGACGCCTCCGGCTACCGCGCTCTGATGGCCTATGCCCTGGCCCAGGAGTATTATCAAAAGAACACCCTTTTCAGGGATATGTTCGGCGGCCATTTTACTTATCCGCTCGGTATTTTTAAGGACGAGGGCCTGACCACCATCACGGTGCCGGAGATCATCGAAACCAAAACCAACTCGCATATCGTCATCCGCGGTGCCAGTATTCAACTGGTCGCACTGCTTGAGTCAGGCGACCTGGACTATTCCTTTGAATATGAAAGTGTCATTCGCCAACATCAATTGCAAATTCTTCAACTCCCCGATGCCATCAACCTGGGTGCGGAAGGATACGAGCAAACGTATAACACGGTGCAAGTCAACCTGGATTTCCAACGCTTCGCAACGGTGAAACCACAGTTCCGCGGCGAGCGGATCGGCTATGGCATTACCATTCCTGGCAATGCCCCCCACCCTGACGAAGCCGCCTTATTTATTGCCTTCCTGCTGGGACCGGAGGGACGCGCCGTCATGCAGGCGGATTTTCAGCCTCTGTTCGATCCAGCCAGCGGCTGACAATTACGACAATATTCCTTTGAACCTGCAGGGTCTCTGTGTCCCGGGCAGTCTCAATGAACCGGAAAAATCTGTTTTTTAATGGATTGTTTTCCCTGGCTGGCGGCCTGCTGGTCCTGTTTGTGGTCCTGCCGCTGGTCAGCACGCTTCTTGCGACTACACCGGTCGCTTTCCTGAAATCCTTTGGGGATCCGGAAGTGCTGCATTCCATCGGACTGACATTCGCTGCGGCAGCCATCGCCACTGCCCTGGCGTTGGTGACGGGAGTGCCACTGGCCTACCTGCTTGCCCGCCGCCGGTTCCGCGGGAAGCGGTTACTGGAGGCGACTGATCAATCTGCCTGTGGTCATTCCCCACACTGCGGCCGGTGTGGCGCTGCTGCTGGTCTTTGGGAGACGCGGGCTGGTCGGGCAATGGTTGTCCCCGCTGGGGATCACTTTCACCGATAATCTGGGCGGGATCGTGGTCGCCATGCTGTTCGTCAGCCTGCCGTTCCTGGTCAACATGAGCCGGGATGCGTTCTCTATGGTCGACGAGGAATTCGAAAGGGTGGCCTTCACCGATGGAGCCAGTCCATGGCAGGCCTTCTGGCATATCACCCTGCCGTTGGCCTGGCGCGGCGTGTCCGGCGGAGCGGTCATGATGTGGGCCCGCGGCATCAGCGAGTTCGGCGCCGTGGTCATCCTGGCCTATCACCCCAAGATCACGCCCGTCCTGGTATACGAACGTTTCGAAGGTTTTGGATTGGAGGCAGCCCAACCGGTGGCGCTGCTGCTCATCCTGGTCGCGCTGGTGGTTTTTATCCTGCTCCGGTTGGCCTTGCTGCCGGAAACAAAGCCTGATTAATCAGAACTTCGCAACAACGATAAGTCTGGGGAAAACCTGCCGTAACCACCTGTTATCGAAAGGATCAGGAGAAGTTCATCCGCTTCGTCCAGCAGCATTTCGAGATCTATCAAATTGCTGGCGTTATTCTTCCTCAGAAACACTCCTCCTATGCGATATCTATTCAATGAGGCACCAGCTTGCCTCTTTTTAGGCTTCAAAGTTGCACTTGTGAGTTGAATCCGCAAGTTTAAATAACAGGTACTGGGGGGGAGTTGTATTTAAGTTGCCGTCTCTATATAATGATAGAAGCCGAAATAGGTGTGGTAACACTATCAGACGACCGAGGTTGCCAACCAGAGCGTCTGGGTGAATGCATATCGGTGGACCAGTCATCAGCGGTTGGTCGTCTACGGGGATGGGAGGCATGGCTGAGAAGAGTCCACAAATAGCCGAGGCTCAAAAGCCGAGGGAGGGACAGATATCCCCACCGGCGATTTCCCTGCCGAAAGGCGGCGGAGCGATCCGCGGCATAGGCGAGAAATTTGCTGCCAATCCCGTTGCAGGGACAGGTTCTCTGAGTGTTCCCCTGGCGACGTCTCCCGGCCGTCAAGGGTTCGGTCCCCTATTGTCTCTAACTTACGATTCAGGGTCCGGCAACGGGCCTTTCGGTCTGGGCTGGAACCTTTCACTTCCAACCGTCACGCGCAAGACCGACAAGGGTCTGCCGCGGTATAGGGACGAGGGCGAGTCGGATGTCTTCATTCTATCTGGGGCGGAGGACCTCGTTCCTTTGCTCGAAAAGAGCAGTGGAGGCTGGCAGCCTGCCGTACAAACAAGGAAGGTGAGTGGTATAACCTATGTGGTCAAGTGTTACCGACCCAGGGTGGAAGGGCTTTTTGCGCGCATCGAGCGCTGGACGGATCAGAAAAGCGGCGACGTCTACTGGCGTTCGATTTCCAAAGATAATGTCACAACCTGTTACGGCAAGACTGCGGCATCGAGAATCGCCGACCCCGCCGATTCCTCGCGGATCTTCAGCTGGCTGATCGCGGAAAGCTATGATGACAAGGGCAACGCCACCTATTACGAGTATCAAGCCGAAGACTCGAGTAGTGTGGAGGCTTCGCGGATCGAGGAGAAGAACCGTACTGTCTCGAGCCGCTCGGCCCAGTGCTATCCAAAGCGGATCAAGTACGGCAATCACACCCCGAGGCAGTCCGGTGAAGACCTGAGCGAACGTACGGACTGGTTGTTCGAGGTGGTCTTCGATTACGGCGAGCACGTTCAAGCGCTACCGGCAGATGCACACGGAAACGAACTGGTCACGGCGTCCACCCAGGCACAGACGGCTTGGGACCTGCGTTCTGATCCTTTCTCGAGTTACCGGGCCGGCTTCGAGTTGCGTACCTACCGTCTCTGTCAGCGCGTGCTGATTTTCCACCACTTTCCTAATGAGACCATCGGCACGGACTGCCTAGTGAGTTCGACCGATCTGGAGTATGCAGAGACACCTTTTGCGTCCTATCTTGAATCCGTCACCCACTCTGGCTACCTCCGCCAGGCGGGAAGCACTTTCCTAAAGAAGAGCCTCCCGCCGATCGAATTTGAGTATTCCCAGATCGAGATCGACGAAACGATTCGCGCCGTCGATCCCGATTCTGCCCAAAACCTGCCAGCTGGGCTGGCTGCGCCCGAGTATTCGTGGGTCGACCTGGATGGAGAGGGGCTATCCGGAATACTGGCCCGGCAGGCTGGATCCTGGTTCTACAAACGCAACCTGAGCCGCCTGGCCGATGAGGGAGACCACCAGCAGGTCCTTCCTCAATTCGGTTCCCTAGAACAGGTGGCTGGGCAACCCGCACAAGGAGATCTGCACGTCGGCCGCCAGCAATTTATGGACCTGGCCGGCGACGGCCAGCTAGACCTCGTACAATTCAGCCCCCCACTGTCGGGCTATTTCGAGCGGACCACCAGCCAGGGCTGGGAAAGCTTCGTTCCCTTTACATCCCTTCCCAATATCGTGTGGAAGAATCCCAACCTGCGCTTCGTGGATCTCACCGGTGATGGCCATGCCGATATTTTTATCACCGAGGATGACATCTTCACCTGGTATCCATCGCTGGCAGAAGCGGGGTTTGACGAGGCCGAGAAGGTGCGCCAGGCGGTCGATGAAGAAGAAGGGCCCAAGGTGCTCTTCGCAGACGGCACGCAGTCTATTTACCTGGCGGATATGTCCGGCGACGGGTTGGTTGACCTGGTGCGCATTCGCAACGGGGAGGTCTGCTACTGGCCTAATCTGGGATACGGGCGATTCGGTGCCAAGGTAAGCATGGCGAATGCCCCAGTTTTCGACGAGCCCGACCAGTTCGAGCAGAAAAGGATCCACCTGGCGGATATCGACGGCTCCGGGACAACCGACATCATATATGTAAAACAAGGGACGGTCCATATCTGGCTCAACCAAGCCGGGAATGGCTGGGGTGAGGCGAGCGAGCTGAGCCAGTTCCCGCTCACAGTCGACGTTTCATCGATATCCGTCCTAGACCTGGTTGGCAACGGGACCGCCTGTCTGGTATGGTCTTCGCCGCTCCCAGCCGACGCCAGCCGGCCCATGTGCTATATCGATCTGATGGGAGGCCAGAAACCCCACCTGCTGGTGGGAGTGAAGAACAACCTGGGAGCGGAGACGCGCGTCCGCTACGCCCCCTCGACCAGGTTCTACATCAAGGACAAGCTGGCCGGTCGGCCCTGGATCACCAAGCTGCCATTCCCGGTGCACGTGGTTGAGCGGGTGGAGACCTTCGACCGCATCAGCTGCAACTGGTTCGTCACCCGCTATGCCTATCATCACGGCTACTTCGACGGCGTCGAGCGCGAGTTCCGCGGTTTCGGGCTAGTGGAAGCGTGGGATACCGAGGAGTTCAATGCACTGAAAGCCAAGGCGGACGCTGAGTTAGGTGCGAGTACCAACCTGGACACCGCCTCGCATATGCCGCCCGTCCTGACCCGCACCTGGTTCCACACCGGCGCCTATATCACTGGGAAGGCCATTACGAAGCAGTTCGAGGCGGAGTATTACCGCGAATCCGACCTCAGCCAGAACCTGGCCGGCCTGAGCGAATCACAGCTGCAAGCTATGCTCCTCGATGACACGGTCTTGCCTTCCGACCTGTCTTCAGAGGAAGAACGCCAAGCCTGCCGCGCGCTGAAAGGGTCCACCCTCCGCCAGGAGATCTACGCTCTGGACGGCAGCGAGGAGGAGGACCGGCCCTACAGCGTCTCCGAGCGCAATTTCACCATCGAGTGCCTCCAACCGCGACAGGATAACCGGTATGCCGTGTTCTTCACCCATCCGCGCGAGACGATAAATTTCCACTACGAACGTAAGCTGTTCGAGGTCAATGGGGATTTCCTGGCCGACCCGCGCGTCTCCCACGAGATTGTGCTGTCGGTGGACGATTACGGGAACGTGCTGGAGTCCGTCGCGATTGGCTACGGACGACGCAACGATGACACGAGCGGCCTCCTGACAGCCGCTGACAAAAAGAAGCAGGCGCGCTCCCTAGTCACCTATACAGAGAATAGCGTCACCAACGCTGTCGACGAGAAAGATGCCTACCGCTCCCCGCTGCAAAGCGAATCTCGCACCTACCAGCTGCTCAAAATCACACCGGCCACCAGTCAAGCAGGGGTGACCAACCTCTTTCGCTTCGACGAGATGGTCAAGAATGTCCAAGCTGCTAGTGACGGGGGACACGACCTGCCTTACGAGCCGTGGGATGTCGACGAGAGCAGCTTGAGCGCGCCGTCGCGCCGGTTGATCGAGCACGTTTACCAGCTGTATTACCAGGACGCTCTCTCCGGTCCGATGGCCCTGGGTGGCCTAGAATCACTCGGCCTACCCTACGAGACCTACAAGCTGGCCTTCACGCCGGCGCTGGTCTCGCAGGTGTATACCGGCCGGGTCACCGATGCCATGCTCTCGGGCGAGGGAGCTTACGTTCATAACGCGGGCGATACCAACTGGTGGATCCCTTCCGGGAGGCAGCTGTTCTGCACCGATGCCGCCGATCATTTCTACTTGCCCTCGCAGTATGCCGATCCGTTCGGAAACAAGACTACCATACGATACGACGCCTACGATCTTCTGTTGCTGGAGACAGAGGATGCCTTGCAAAACAAGACTACGGCGGGGGAACGCGATGCGCAGGGCAATATCACCTCCGGAAACGACTACCGAGTGCTGCAGCCTGCCCTGGTCACCGATATGAATGACAACCACTCGGCGGTGGCCTTCGATGCGCTGGGCATGCTCGTGGGGACAGCGGTCAGGGGCAAGGCGACGGAAACGCTGGGTGATACGTTTGTCAGCTACGAAGCCGAACTGGACCAGGCTACGATCCTGGCACATCTCCAGAATCCGCTGACCAATCCCCAGGATATCCTGGCAGGCGCCACCACACGCCTGGTCTACGACCTATCTGCCTACCAGCGCACCCAAAATGACTCCCAGCCACAGCCCGCTGTCGTCTATACTCTGGCGCGCGAGACCCACCAATCGGACCTGGCAGCTAGCCAACAGACCAAGATCCAGCATGGTTTTACCTACTCTGACGGCTTCGGGCGCGAGATCCAGAAGAAGGTCCAGGCTGAGCCGGGGCCGCTCGTGGAAAGCGGCCCGGAGGTCAGCCCGCGCTGGGTCGGCAGCGGCTGGACGATCTTTAATAACAAGGGCAAACCCGTCCGCAAGTACGAGCCATACTTCAGCTCCACGCATAAATT
Organism: uncultured Chloroflexia bacterium; assembly: GCA_963831885.1. Classification (GTDB taxonomy): domain Bacteria; phylum Chloroflexota; class Anaerolineae; order Anaerolineales; family Villigracilaceae; genus UBA877. The sequence goes on from CAWHSJ010000025.1 coordinate 14,177, forward strand.
CGAGTTTGCCAGGCAGGAAGGGGTTAGCCCAATCCTATTCTACGATCCGCTTGAGCGGGCCGTCGCCACCCTTCATCCCAACCAAACCTTTGAAAAAGTGGTCTTCGACCCCTGGCGGCAGGAGAGCTGGGACGTCAACGACACCGTCCTGCAGATCGATCCTGCCAATGATCCGGACGTGGGCGATTTCTTCCAGCGCCTGTCCCAGGCGGACTACCTGCCGACCTGGTACTCCCAGCGGGCCGGCGGGGGGCTGGGAGCGGAGCAGCAGTCTGCTGCCAGCAAAGCCGCCGCCCACGCCAAGACCCCGGCAATCTCCATTTTCGACTCCCTCGGTCGGACTTTCTTGACGGTCGCCGATAATGGCGCTGAAGGCGCATATGAAACGCGCAGCCAGCTGGATATCGAGGGCAACCAGCGCCAGGTGCTCGATGCGCTGGACCGGATCGTCATGCGCTATGAATACGACATCTTGGGCGGCCGCATCCACCAGGAAAGCATGGAAGCCGGTGAACGCTGGACGCTGAATAATGTGGTCGGCAAGCCGGCCTACGCCTGGGACAGCCGTGGCCGCAGAGTCCGCACGGAGTACGATGAACTGCAGCGTCCGGTCGAAGTCTATCTGCAAGAGGGCACCTCGGTAAAAAAGCTGGTCGAACGCGTCGTGTATGGCGAAAGCCGCGGCGATGCTCTGAACCATCGTGGACAGCTTTTCCAGCACTACGACGGTGCCGGGATCGTTACCAATGAGGAGTTCGACTTCAAGGGGAATCTGCTGCGCAGCAACCGGCGGCTGGCGGCGGACTATATGACGACGCTGGACTGGTCGAAAAACGTAACGCTGGAGGCGCCTCTTTATACGAGCCTCACCGTCTACGATGCGCTCAACCGCCCCATGACCCAGACCTTGCCCGATCGGAGCTTGATCCAGGTCACATTTAACGAGGCAAATTTGCTGGAAACCGTCGAGGCTTATCTACGTGGTGATCCAACGGCCACATCCTTTGTTACCGACATCGATTACAACGCTAAAGGCCAGCGAACGCTGATTGCTTATGGGAATGGCGCTCAGACCGAGTACAGCTATGACCCCAACACCTTTCGCCTGGCCCGCCTCAAGACGACACATCCGGCCTCCTTCTCGGCCGCTGAGCAAGTAGTCCAAGATTTGTCCTATGTCTACGATCCGGCCGGCAACATCACCTCGATCCATGACGATGCCCAGCAGGTGATCTTCTTCAACAACCAAGTCGTCACACCCGACAGCGCCTATACCTACGATGCTATCTACCAACTGAAGAGAGCCTATGGCCGCGAGCACATCGGGCAGCAGTCCCAGCCGGAGACCACTTGGGATGACGCACCGCGGATCAATTTGGCCCATCCTCACGACGGGCAGGCCATGCGCAATTACTCTGAGCAGTACACTTACGACCAGGTCGGCAACATCCAGGAGATCGTCCACCAAGCCGGCAGCGGCAGCTGGACGCGCACCTACAGCTACAACCAGCCGAGCCTGCTCGAAGCCGGAGAAGTGAGCAATCGCCTGAGCCGGACGACGGTGGGCAGCCAGACAGAAACCTACACTTACGACGCCCAAGGTAACATGACGGGGATGCCGCATCTTTCTCAGATAGGTTGGGACTTTGAGGATCAGTTGCAGATGGTCGACCTGGGCAGCGGCGGTAAAGCCTATCATGTGTACGATGCGGGTGGCCAACGCATTCGCAAGGTGTACGAGCACGGCGTAGCGACGGTGGAGGAGCGCATCTACCTGGGCGGATACGAGATCTACCGCCAGAGCAACAACCAGGGAGTGCAGCTGGAGCGCGAGACGCTGATGATTATGGATGACAAGCAGCGTATTGCCCTGGTTGAGACCCGCACCCAGGGTAGCGATGGCTCGCCTGCGCAGCTCATCCGCTACCAAATCGGTAACCACCTCGGCTCGGCCGACCTGGAGTTGGATGACCGGGCGCAGGTTATTACATACGAGGAATACTATCCCTACGGAAGCACGTCGTATCAGGCAGTGAGTAAGACTATTCAGGCCGCTGTCAAGCGCTACCGCTATACTGGCAAGGAGCGGGACGAGGAAACCGGATTCAGCTATCACGGGGCGAGGTACTACGCTTCTTGGCTGGGGAGGTGGTGTAGTCCTGATCCTGAAAGTTTACTAGTCAAAAACAAACGAGGAGTCTTACTCAGGTATGGATTCGAAGACACAGACCCCTATAAAACCGGCGGTTTACTATGTCAACCTATATGATTATGCACAGAACAATCCAATCATGCTTGTGGACATGACTGGTCGATCAGCCGAATTGGGCTCCTCATATCCAGGGGAGTATAACCCAATAGATTGTAAACCGAGGTCTACAGAGAAGGTAGCCCAATTCCAGCTTAACGCTATGAAAAAATACTTACAGGTTGTAGGAGTAGCCCAAGCAAAAGGACTCGGGTTAAGCGGCGTAGAAGCCGAAAGGTTCATGGCAGCTGAATCAAATGCCATTTCCATGACAAAGAAGGATGGCAAGTTCTTTTTGAGTGTCGATGAACAGCTCGCAAAAAAAGGAAGGGGAGGTCATGCAATTTCCTGGGTTCTGGAGAGGCTGCAGAACCTCACACAATCTCGCTCAATGCTCAGAGTAGTTACGGCGAATCGAATCTTCGTTCCTTACGGAGAGGCATCGGGAAGAACATTCCCAAAAATAATGGGGGGTTCTCAACCCTATATTCCTGTAGGAATTCGTACAGATTCTATTAAGGAAGGTTATGCAGGGAGACCACTTTCATCTGTCGGCAGAACTATCGTACACGAATTAGTAATTCATGCTTGGCGAGAGTTTAATTGGCCTAAGGAAGAAAATATGGGGAGCTTCAAATATAGCGGTCACATTCTTTTGCCTGATCGCAAGCATTTCAATTGGACAGACATAGAGGCCGAAGTACTTTCTCATTATGAGGCACTATATGCTCCTTTCCCGGCAATAGAGATGCTATTTCGGAAACCAGGCGTGAAGTCACCGGAAAAATCAGAACTGCTAGATAGTTATCGAAGGCAACTGAAGGAGGAAAGAGAAATGCTTGAGCGTGCTGGTGGAATAATGGGCACCCGATTGCATTGAGATAGAAAATGGCGAAGAAGAGTAACATGAGAATTCCATATATGTAAACGGATTTGGATGATTCTTTGAGATTTTTCCCTTTAAATGAAATATCCACCATCAAGGCGCAATCTACCCATAATGTATCCGCGGCGAGAATATTCAATTCGAATTGGTAAGTGTGTTGTACTCTGAATAGGATGAAATCACTATGGATGCTGAGCTAATTCAAGCCTGGGCGGCTGTGCTTGCCGCGCTGTCCTGGCCAGTAGCGGTTCTAATCGTCTTGCTTGTTTTCCGAGGGCTGATCGCACACGCTATCGGCAGGGGTGGGGTTTTCCGGTTCGGTGTGAAGGATCTGGCCGAGTTCTCCATCGAGCCCGCACGGGGCCTGCGGCCCCCCAGCGACGCGGTTGAAGAGGCGCGTTCCCAACTGACAAAGGGGGTGGACCAGGAGTTCTCCGCACCGGCCGGCGAACCTCCGCTGGACTATTACTTCCTGAACCATACATCTTTCCTGCGTAAGGATATGCAAGCCGAATTCCAACGGCGGACCGGTGTGCCCTTTCTGTACTACGACATTCGCGTGATCGTGGATTCGTACTACCGAGGCGCACTCGAACGCATCGAACAAGTGGAGTATATCCTGCATAGTGCATATCCTCATCCCGTACAGTACCGCAGAAGCTCCCAAGACAAGTTCCTGCTCAAGGAACTGGCGAATGGGGAGTTTGTGTTGATGGCGAAAGTGTACCTGAAGGATCGCAAAGAACCGCTGTTGTTACAGCGATATATCACGTTGTGGGAGTCGGGCCCAAGATTGGCGTAGTCAGCACGATAGGAGGTTCAGCATGAAATCGAACAGGATTCTGCGGGTCAATATGCGCGGTGAGGACGTCAAGCGCCTGCGTACCCAGTTACGCCAGCTCGGCTACAAGCTCAAAGGCGTTATAGACCGCTTCGACACCACCACCCGCCAAGCCGTGCAGGCCTTCCAAAACCAACACAAACTAGAGCCGACCGGCGAGGTGGACGAGCGCACGGCCAGAGCGCTCACCGCAGCCATCCGGCCGCACAAGTCCCGTGAAAAACCCAAGCGTTACGTCATTTCCGGCCATGTTCTGGATCGGGCGACCGGTCAGGGCATTGCCGGGCTGCGCGTAGAAGCCTGGGACAAGGACGCCCGCTACGACGATCTGGTCGCCAGCGCGGTGACAGAAGGAGATGGGCGTTTTCAACTCGATTTCGACGATACGCGCTTCCGCGAGATGTACCCGGAAGCTGCACCCGATCTCTATTTCAAGGTTTATCGTGGTCTACAACTTTTACGCAGCACGGAAGACAGCGTTCTGTGGAATCTGGCTACAGGGAAAACATCGATCCGGATCGAGGTCGACCTGCCAGGCGAAGGAACGGAAGATCAACTGCCACAGCAAGGGTATGTCGTTCGAGGGCGCGTCCTGCAGCCAGACGGGCAACCCTTGGCAGGCGTCACCGTCAAAGCCTTCGACCGGGACTTGCGCCAGGAGCTGCTCCTGGGCAAAGCCATCACGGGAAACGACGGCAGCTATTCCATTTCATACACTACTTCCAAGTTCAGCCGGACCGATAAGGACGGAGCCGACCTGCTGGTGCGCGCCTACGACCAGAAGAGCAGGGAAATCGCCACTTCCCAGGTGATCGTAGGGGCTGCCTCCGAGCAGGTGTTGGATCTGGTGAAGGGGAACGAGGAATACTGCGGACTGTCTGAATATGAGCAATTGCAGGCCAAGCTGACCCCTCTCCTGCAGAAGGTGAAGGCCTCGGAGTTGAAGCAGGAGGATATTACCTACCTGGCTGGCAAAACCGGCCTGGACCCCATGCACATCGTCTATTATGCGAAAAGCAAGCAGTTGGAGCAGAGAAGTAAAATATCAGCCGGTCGGTTCTATGCACTCTTCCGCGCCGGGCTACCCACCGATCTCCCCGGGCTGCTGGCTCAGGATGCCGGCGTCCAGCAGAAAGCGCTGGAGACCGCGCTCAGGGACAATCTGATCCCTAAATCCCTTGTCAAAGAACCCGGACAGGCTGCTGAAGAAATCCGTGCCGGACTGGCCGGCAATCTATACCCTGAATCTGGCGGGGAGCAGACTCCTCTGCGCAGCCTGGTCGGCACGGTTCTGAGAAGTGCAAAGCTCGAAACGGCCTTTCTGAATTCCTACCTGACGCGCAGTGGGACGGTCGAGGCGTTCTGGAAAGAGCTGGAGGAGGATACACGCTTCAAGGGCAGGGTCGACGACCTACGCTTCACTCTGCAGGTGGGCGCCCTGACCGGAAACCATCTTCCCCTGGTCAAGGAGCTCCAGAATAGGCAGAAGGCGGGAGAACTGAGCAGCCTGAAGTCCCTGGTCCAGTACGACGAGGCCGACTGGATGGAGATGATCAAGGATGATGCCATCGGCATACCCGCAAGCGTCCCAGGCAAGGGTAAGAAAAAACAAGCCAGCAACTACGCCAAGGCGCTTGCGAACGCCGTGGAGGACAGCTTCCCGACGGCTTTCATCGCCGCCCGCATCAAGCAGGAAGCCCTACCAGCAGAAGAGGGGTTGATCTCCTTCCTGGAAAACAACCAGAAATTCGATCTGACCACAACCCGCCTGGAGACGTACCTGGCGGAAGAAGGTGTCACGGCACAGGCGACCGTCAAACAGCAGCTCAGCGCCCTGCAGCGGGTATATAAGGTTGCGCCGCGCCTCACGCAGACGCGCGCATTGATGAAGGACGGTCTGGATTCAGCCCTGGCCATCTCGCGCATGAGCGCATCAGCTTTCACGGCCCAGTACGCGCAAACTCTGGGAAGTGTAGCGGATGCCAACCTGATCTATGAGAATGCACTCCAAACCACTGCCACTGCCCTGAACCTGATGGCTAATTTCGGTATGCGGCAAAGCCAGATTCCCGTCTTCGCGGTTTCCACGGCAACCGCAACACAGGTGGACGGAATCCCGGATTGGCAGACGCTCTTCGGATCACTGGCGTTGTGCGAATGCGAGCACTGCCGCTCGGTCTACAGCCCAGCCGCCTACCTGGTCGACCTGCTCCATTTCCTCAAGAACCGGAAGCTGGTGGACAAGGTCACCTATAATTCCGATGGGACCGTCAAGAGCGTGACCTATAAGAAAGATTCCAAAACCAACGCGACACTGGTCGCCAAGGATGTGCTCTACAAGCGTCGACCCGACCTGGGCACGATTGAGCTGACTTGCGAGAACACCAATTTGCCCATTCCCTATGTCGACCTCGTCAACGAAATCCTGGAGAATTTCGTCGCCCCCCTGAAAACCTTCTCTTCCTTCGTGCTGGTAAGCGGGACCAGCGTTCCCAGCATACTGAACGACCTTAACAACCAGAAACTCTCTGCGGCAATCCTTGACCCAAGATTTGTTCCTGCGCTTACCGAGTATGCAACGATCCGTGTACTGATCAAAGGGAAGCTGTGGGCGATCGATGATCTGGCGGTATCCTTTACTGTCCACATGGAAAACAGCCAACTGAAGGTAACCGCGCGCAACTGGCAGTCGAGCGGGACGAGCGAGGAGCGGGCGGCGAATCCAAAATATGTCAGTGAGGATGCATATACCAAATTGGACCAGCAGGTCTTCCCATGGACTTTGCCCTTTGATCTCTGGGTAGAGGAAGCGCGCGCCTACCTGAAACACCTAGGCGTGAATCGCTACACACTGATGGAAACCTTCCGAAACGGTGATTTGTCCACCCTGCTCGGACAGGCGGATATCGCCCATGAGCACCTCGGGTTGAGCGCGCAGGAAGCCAAACTGGTCAACCGGCAAACCACCTCTCAGACTGGAGCCAGCCAGCAGGGCTTGTGGAACCTGTGGGGCTTTCAGAAATCGACCCTGGACTCCACCAGTCCGATCCCCGACCCATCTGACAGCACCAAGTGGATCACAAGCGGGAATTGGCTGACCGTCCTATCTGGCCGAGTGGATGTCTTCCTGCAGCAGACGGGCTTGACCTATTTGGAAATGCTGCAGCTGCTGCAGATCCAGTACATCAATCCCATCGACACCACCGGGACACGTAAGATCCTGATCAAGTCCACGGATTCAGAAAAGCTGGACACCTGTGAACCTGCCAAGCTCAAGCTGGCTGGTTTTGACCAGACCGCGGCCGCGGATATCCCGCCTTTCATCCGCTTGTGGCAGAGGCTTGGGTGGAAGATGGCTGATCTGGACAGGGCCGTCATTGCGCTTCATCCACATGCTGCGGGGGGCGGATATTCCACCCTGAGCGATGACCTGGACGACTATATGGTCGGGTTGTCCCATGCCAAACGTCTGCACGACGATCTGAAGATCGCCGTAGAGAGCCTGCTGAACTTCTGGGTACCTGCAGGAGATCCGCTCACGCAGTTATGGACCAGCAAGTGTATCGATTACTCGGTTTCCAGCAGGACGGAAATCCCCTCGCTGTACGCCAAACTCTTCCGGAACAAGGCCGTCACCAACCCGCTCGACAAGGCCTTCATCGAAGACCCGAGCGGTTTGAGTGGGACGCTGAGCGATCACGTCGCCACCATCACAGCCGCCCTAGGGATCAGCGCCACCGATTTCCGCTACCTGCTGAATGATACGGGAGTAATCCCGACCGATGCCACTGACCCAACTAAACCCGATGACAAGCTGACGCTGGATTATCTGGCGCGCCTGCACCGGCACGTGATCCTAGCCAAGGCACTCAAGCTCAAGACTCGCGAGTACCTTTCTGCCCTGAAGCTGACCGGTCGGAACCCCTTCGCTTCCACGCTGGACACCCTGTTGTTCGTAAAGCAGATGGCCAAGGTCAAAGCCTCGGGATTCAGCATTACCCAGCTGGATTACCTGTTGCGCCATGAGTACAGCTCCTCATCCCAAATCGCCCCCACGGAAAAAGAAATCGCCCTGGAACTGGATGAGCTTCGTAAAGGCCTGAAAGAGGTTGTGGCCGACAACACTTTCATCGAGGATTCGACCAATCCGAATGGGCTTACCGCAGATCAGGATGGCGAGCTGACGAAAAAGAAACTGGCCTTGCTGGGCTGGTCCGATTCCCTGATCGCCGAGGTCATCTCCACCATCAACGATGCCGAGGTTTACGACGCGAAACTCACCAGCCTCGCCTCGACGATTAAGTTTCCTGCTGCGTTCACAAACAAGGTCAGCTATGATACCAATAACCTTAAACTGCGCTTCACCGGCGTGATGACCGCCCAGGAAAAAAGCAATTTGATAAGCCTTGCCCCGACTGATACGGATTTCACGACCGCAGTTGCCGAGCTCTATAATGCGCCGCGAACATTCGTGTCCCGGAATATGCGCTGTTTCGACGTGGAGAAATTCTCTTATTCACCGCTCAGTGCGCTGCCGGTTAGTGTCACTATTCCCAAGGGTGTGGAAGACAAGATCTACTACGATAGTGACAAGGAATGCCTGGTATTCTACGGTGCCATGACCGAGAAGGAGCACGAGGCGCTGTTAAAGGGATCGGGCGGAGACTCATCTTATGAAACAGCAATAAACTATCTTTATACTGCACCTGATACATCCGCTCTTCAGGGGGATGCATTTCTGTCCATCTCGGGTATAGGCTGTGATCTTGAATTGCTCTTCGACAGCGCGACCTCACCTGCAGCACGTTTCTTGCTCGTGCTTAAGAGACTCCTACCGTATCTCAAGCAGTCACTGAGCGAACGGCTGGTGGTACAGAAGCTCGGCGAAGCCCTGGATCTGGAGATGGATGTGGCAAAAACCCTGCTGACCGAATGGGTCCATTCCCCCGCCAACCCAGGCGATCGCTCCATCGATGAATTCCTGAAATCATCGTTCGTGGGAAGCAGTAAAAAGGTAAAACTCACCGCGCAGGCATTTCAGGACCAGTTCGACACCTACATACTGCTCCACAAGATCGCCCTGGTGATCTCCAAGGCAGAAATCACCTCCACGCAGCTCGAATGGCTGATCGACTACAGCACAAAAGCGGATTGGTATGACCTAAAATCCCTCCCACTTACTTCGACGACGCCGGGAGCAGTTGCCTTCGGTGCCTGGCAAAAACTGACCGATCTCTTTAAACTGCGCGATTCCCTGACACTGGGGGAGACGGTGCTGGACGAACTGTTCGAGCTGGCGCGCGAAGCAGGTCCCGCTGCAACCTCTGCTGAATTGAACCAAGCCAAGGAAGCGTATTGTGATGCGCTGATCGAGGCGACCGAGTGGACTGAGGAGAATGTCGTCTCCCTGATTGGGAAGAAGGATGATTGCGCGGATCAGGGTGCCCTAAAAATCGTCTTTCCGGATGATTTCCTGGGAGAAGGCACCCTGCTCCGCTTGGTAGACTGCTTTGCCCTGATCAAGCGGCTCGGGATGTCCGCCAAGCTGTGCGGCAGCTTGAGCGAGGCTACGGTCGACAGTACCACGTCGCGTTCGGCCATCCAGGCCGTCAAGGCCAAGTATGACGAATTGCAGTGGTTAAGCCTGGCCAGGCCTCTGCGGAACGTGCTGCGCGAGAAGCAGCGCGCTGCCCTGGTGGCCTATCTGGTGGCCAACCCGCCGGCAACAGGAAGCAGCAACGTGCCGACCTGGCGGGATGAGAACGATGTCTACGCCTATTTCCTAATCGACGTCGAGATGAGCCCCTGCCAGCTTACCTCCAGGATCAAGCAGGCGATCAGCTCGACCCAATTGTTCATCCAGCGTTGCCTGATGAACCTGGAGAAGGATATCTCTGCTAATTCCGTGGCGGATTCAAGCTGGGAGCAGTGGGAGTGGATGAAGAGCTACCGGGTCTGGGAGGCCAACCGCAAGGTTTTCCTCTATCCAGAAAATTGGATCGAGCCGGAGTTGCGCGACGACAAGAGCCCCTTCTTTGAGGACCTGGAGAGCGAGCTCATCCAAAATGACCTGACCGATGATACCGCAGAGGTGGCCTTCCTCCATTACCTGGAGAAGATGGACACCGTCGGGCGGCTGGAAATAATGGGCCTTTACCACCAGAAGGAGGCTTACGAGACCGGTGAAACGGCCGTGGACATCCTGCATGTCTTTGGTCGCACCCGCAGCACCCCGCACATTTATTACTACCGCCAGTGGGTGGAGGAATCCTACTGGACAGCCTGGGAGAAACTGGAGTTGGAGATCGAAGGCGACCACCTGATCCCGATCGTATGGAACCGGCGCCTGTATCTCTTCTGGCCGCTGTTCAGGAAACATTCCTGCAGTCAGACATTTAGAATGCCAGCAGGGGGTGATGATATGGAAGAGCCCAAGCAGTACTGGAGTTTCCAGATGGCCTGGAGCGAGTACAAGAACGACGCCTGGTCCGAACAACAGATCACGCCAATAGAGATTAATACGAAACAATACAGCAGCAAAGAACTACCGGATTTGAGCAGATACCGCTTCTGGGCAAAGGTTGACGAAAGCAGCGGTTATTTGTGGATCGGCGGGGAAGCACCTAAGGATTGGGAGAATAACGTCGAGTATCTTTGGGAATTTTGCTTCAAGGGATGCAAAAGTGGAATTGAATATGTCCACGGAGTAAATGTGGATGTTATCCCACCTCCTTTTACGTCCAGCAAGAATATGTCTTTCATTGAAACAGGCGGCGGCAGTGACAAGCTCCGAATGTACGGCGAAGGTACGATCGAGCAGTGTGCCCTATGTACACGGCCGGATTGTTTTAATAGCTGCGTTAAAGCCAAGGGTCTAGTGATTGACACTATCCTAGACAAGACACCGGGCACATACAGTCTCCTGCTGCCACACCGGTATACCGCTTTCTTCTCGCAAGATTCTTTCTTCTTCCAGGACGATTCCCACACATTCCTGGTCATCCCAGAAACGCTCTCCCCGAAAAACTGGTACATTGACGCTCAACTGGCGCCGGGGCTGGTGTTCAATCTACCGGATCGTTATCTGCGATCCAGGTCTGCTCATGCCCTTGACACTGCAGTAGCAGTCGTGCGGCCTGGGGATCCTCCACTCAGGATGCCATCTTCCCCTGTCGGGGATGGGGCAAGGGTGGTAACCAGGGCCGGTGATATCCTGCCCCGACCCAGTACCGTGTTGAACGTCTACAGGGATATAGGCCAGCTGCCGGATTGTGTGACTTCACTTCCAGGGGGAAATGGTCAGGCGATCCAGATGCTCACCATGCCTCTCATCACGGATGTGGCGGATCATTCTGCCACCGCCGGACGGTTACTGACCGCCGATAGTAATCTCGTTCCCTACCTAGAGGCCACCTACGGTCAGATGCTCCAGGCGAGCACCTACCTGGCCACCACCGAATATCTTCTTTTTACTTTCGGAAAACAATACCGCTTGATGACCTTCTACCACCCTTATATCTGCTATTTTATCAAAACCCTGAACCGCGATGGGGTGAAAGGCCTCCTGCGGCGGGATGTGCAGCTTGTCTCGAATTCTTATTTCGAAACGACCTATCAACCAACTTCGAAAGTGGCCAAGGGGGATACCTCTGCGAAGGAAGACTATCCCCTGGATGATGTAGATTTCTCCTATGGGGGCGCTTATTCGCTCTACAACTGGGAGCTGTTCTTCCATGCCCCGCTGATGATCGCGACCCAGTTGAGCACCAACCAGCAGTTCGAGGATGCCCAAAAGTGGTTCCATTACATCTTCGACCCGACCGATGGCTCTGGTCTTTCCGTGCCGCAGCGCTACTGGCGCACCCGGCCATTCTACGAGACAACTGATGAGCAGTACACGGCTGAGAACATCCCCAATCTTCTGCGGTTCCTGGCCAAGCGTGGTGATGCACAGGCCTATGCCAAACTGACAGCTACCCAGAAAAAGGAACTGAAGGAGCTGGAAGCGCAGGTCCGGCAGTGGCGCAAGAAGCCCTTCAAACCCCACGTGATCGCCCGCCTGCGGACGACGGCCTACCAGAAGACAGTCGTCATGAAATACCTGGACAACCTGATCGCCTGGGGCGACCAGCTCTTCCAGCGCGATACGTTGGAGTCGATCAATGAGGCGACCCAGCTCTACATCTTCGCCGCCGAGATCCTAGGCAAACGCCCCGAGGTCGTCCCGGCCCGGGCAGTAGCCGAGGTCCAAACGTACGATTCGATCGAGAGCAAACTTGATGAGTTCTCGAATGCCCTGGTGCGCATCGAGGAGTTCGTGCCTCCCTCCACAGGAGGTGGGGTGACCTACACAAGCGGCCAGCCGCAGATGACCTTGCCTGCTATGTTGTACTTCTGTGTACCCAAGAACGATGAGCTCCTGGAGTATTGGGACACGGTCGCAGACCGCCTCTTCAAGATCCGGCAATGCATGAATATCGAGGGCACGGAGCGCCAGCTGGCCCTCTTTGAACCGCCAATCGACCCCAGCCTTCTGGTCAAAGCCGCCGCGGCCGGCGTAGACCTCAGCAGCGCGCTGAACGACATCAGCGCCCAGCTACCGCATTACCGCTTCAACGTGATCGCTCAGAAGGCGGAGGAGTTGTGCGGCGAACTCAAGTCCCTGGGGAATGCCCTGCTGTCGGCGCTCGAGAAGCGCGACGCAGAGGCGCTCTCCCTGCTGCGCTCAACCCAGGAGATCAGCCTGCTGAAAGCGACCCGTTCGGTAAAGGAGCAGCAGGTGGACGAGGCGGAGGAGGCTCTTGACGCGCTCAAGAAGACAAAAGAGCTGGCAGAGACCCGCTTTGATTACTACTCGAATCTGGAATACATGATATCAGAGGAACAATCCCAGCAGACCCACGGACAAGCAGCGATCGATCTTCAAGACGGTCAGATGGCCATGGAGGTCATCGCTGCGGTGCTCCACCTGATCCCGAATTTCAAGCTTGGGTTTCCCACGACAATCGGATTCACACTCGGCGGTGCCAGTTTTGCCAGCGGAATTCAGGCTACGGGTGCCGCGATCGGCATCGCAGCTTCCCAGAGCAGCGCAGAGGGGTCGTTGTCGGGTGTGATGGGCGGTTTCAAGCGGCGATGGGATGAATGGGATTTCCAGAAGAACCTGGCTGAAAAGGAGGTCGAGCAGACTGAGAAGCAGATCGCAGCGGCAGAGATCCGCCTGGCGATCGCCGAGACCGAACTGGACAACCACGACTTGCAGATCAAGAATGCCAAGGCAGTGGACAGCTTCATGCGGGATAAGTTCACCGATCGCGACCTGTACAATTGGATGGTAGGCCAGATCGCCGGGATCTATTTCAAGAGCTATCAGCTAACCTATGACCTAGCAAAACGGGCCGAGCGCGCCTACCGCCATGAACTGGGGCTGAGCAGTTCGAGCTTTATCCAGTTCGGGTATTGGGACAGCCTTAAGAAAGGCCTTTTGGCCGGTGAGCGCCTAGCCTACGATCTCAAGCGCATGGAGGCAGCCTATCTGGACAAGAACAAGCGCGAGTATGAGATCACCAAACACGTCTCCCTGGCCTTGCTGCATCCCGAAGCGCTGGTCCAATTGCGTGAGAAGGGGACGTGCTACGTCAACCTGCCAGAGGAGATTTTCGATCTAGATTTCCCCGGCCACTACATGCGCCGTATCAAGACGGTCAACCTGTCGATCCCCTGCGTTACCGGACCATATGCCAGCGTTAATTGCACACTGACCTTGCTGAACAACCGGACCCGCAAATCCACGGCGACGGACGGGCAGCTTGCCTGGACCGGGGACACCGACGATGAACGCTTCACCTATAATGTGGGCGGTGTTCAATCGATCGTCACCAGCCGGGCACAGGAGGACAGCGGACTGTTCGAGTTTAATCTGCGCGATGAACGCTACCTGCCCTTCGAGGGAGCCGGAGCGGTCAGCAACTGGAAGATCGAACTCCCGACAACCTACAAGCAGTTCGACTACAACACCATCGCCGACGTGATCCTCCATGTTCGATATACAGCGCGTCAAGGAGGCAGCAGTTTTAAGCAAGCTGTCGAGAGCGAGATTACAAATTCCTTAAATGAGATGCTCCTTGACCAGAGTAAAAAAGGTCTCTTCAGGATGTTCAGCCTCAAGCAGGAGTTCTCCGACCAGCTGCACCAGTTCTTGAACCCTACCCAGGGGCAATCGGGAAAGGTCTCATTAAACTTAGCTCAATCGCGCTTCCCCTATCTCTTCCACGATATGGACATCGAAATCACTACGATTTATGTCTATGCCAAGCTCAAGGAAGGGACTGGGTCTTCGGCTGCAATTTCAGTTAAGCTTACCCCTCCGGGGGAAGCGAACGCCACCACACTCGACTTAGAATCAGCCTCGGTTCTTGGCGGCTTGCCGAATGATTCTATGACTGGTTCGTTCACGGTAGGAAAATACACACTAGAGGAGATTTCCGGCATTGACTCAAACACGATCGAAGATATCGGCATCCTACTTCAGTACACGGTTAGCTAGATGCCATCTGCACCTCTGGCAGGAGTGACGCGGCAGAAAGGAAGACGCTGATACTCCCCATGACTAAAGGCAGGGGGTTCTTGCTCATCGCAAGCAACTTTGGCCTGTATCAAAGGCTCTACTCCGCTACAAGGGTCGGAGATACTTGATTGTCTGCGCTTGAACGCAGCCATACGACCCATGCCAGGCGCGGGAGCAGATGTTACTCGCCCCGTTCACGTCACGGTGGATCACTGCACCGCAGCCAGAGCAGGTATATACCCGCCCTCGTGGCGCATTCTTCTTTTCGCAGCCGCAGTAGCTGCACGTCCGGGTGGAGTAGTCTTCCGGGATTTGCTCCACCCACATCCCATACCGGGCCGCTTTGTAGCCCAGGTACTTCACGAACTGGCCGTGCGCCCACTGGCTGATCTTCTGATTCGCTTTCACGCCCAGATCGACCCCGTCCTGGATGTCGCGCACATCACCAACCGCGATGGATTGCACCTCGTTCGCTTCGCAGAACTCCACCACCTGGCGGCTGGCTTTATGCAGGAAGTCGCGCTGCTGACAGCGAAAGCGGGCGCTGGCTTTGGCCTTGCTTTTCAGCAGCCTGCGCTGACGCTTGGAGCCGGACTTGCAGCGGTCGATCAGGGCCGTCAAGGAAGCGTGGCGTTTGTTGCGCAGTCGCTTGATCGAGCGCAGTGCGCGCCCGGTGACCACCAGGGACGCCCCGCTTTCGGTCGTGACCGCGGCAATGTTGATCTCACCCAGGTCTACGCCTGCCGCCAGGCCGTACTCTTTGGGCGGCGGGTTGTTTTCGCCGGTGTCGATCGTCAGGCACATCTCATAGTGATCCGCCCGCCAGGTCAATTCGGCCCGGCAAATGTCGGCCCCCTTGTATTCCGCAGGCGCTCGGACAACAAGCGGGGCCTGCTTCTTGCCGTTAGAGAGCAGCAAGCGGCCATCCTCCTGCCAGTGAATAGCGGACTCTTTCCAGGTGACCGTCTGGAAGCGCTTGTCGCGGTACGGGTAGCGGGCGTTGGGGTCGGTCTTGCGCAGTGCGCGGGCGGTATCCACATTGGCTTCCAGCTTTTCTGAGAGCGCCTGGATGGACTGCGAGTGCAGGGTGTACTGCCCCTTGAACAGCTGGCTCAGATCGAAAGCAGACAACCAGTTACCGCTGCGGCTGGCCATGTGCGCTCGCAGCATGTCCGTCCAACACCGGCCCGCTTCTTCACGCAGGAAAAAGCAAAGCGCCTGCGTGTCAGCCGAAAGGCCGCACAGTGGGAAGGTGCGAACGATGCAGTTGGTTGTGACGGTACGAAGGCCCATACTGGACTCGCTTCTGGTTCTCGATGTACTGCTGGATGATCTCCAATGGCGCACGACCCACAGTGGATACGAAATAGGAGTTGGTCCAAAGGCTTGGCAGCCGGGTGCGCAAAGACGGGAACTCGCTGCGCAGCAAGCGCGAACTTCGCCCTTTGGCGAGCTTCACAAAATGATGCATGCCATATCCGGGATGGATTTCGCACAACCCATGCACGTGATCTGGCAGGATCTCCATCTCGAGGCTGTCTACTTGCTTTTCCAGCGCTACGGGCGGAAGATTTCATCCAACCGGCTGGCAATGGCATCTACCGGCACCGGGCGGCGATACTTGGGGCACCCAACGAGATGGTACTTGCAGGAATAGATAATGTTTCTGCTGGACTTGAAGTTTATTGAACGCATGTTCTAATTATACAGCCGGTCCAACGCTGGAGCTGAGACCCACTCGGTTTTGGCAAGCGTTCTGGTGACTTGTCGTCAACACAATATTCCTATCCTCGACTATATGGTCAGCTTGCAGCAGTTTGGCGAAACTCCGCCATTTTTGATCAGCTCACCTTAACTCGTTTTGCACGCTAAACACGTACTATACAGCTAGATGGATAATGGAAGGGTAGCCTTATGTCCCCATACCTGAAGGCAGGGGTCTTACGGCTGCTTCGATAAAGCCCATAGGGAGGCGGAAGGGTCCCGCAGTGTTTTACCCTGCCACCATTGATCATGCAGATTTCCCTGGTAATTGGGATCACTTGGGGTATAATTGCAATATCAGGATATTGCAACAAAGGAGTTATCCATGAACACACAAGTAAGTATTGGTCAAATCAAGCGCGACATCTCCGAACTGGTCAATCGCGTCACCTATGCCGGCGAACGCATCATCCTCACCTCCCGCGGCAAGCCCAAGGCCGCGTTGGTCAGCATGAAGGACTACGAGCGACTGCTCAAGAGCGAGGGCCGTGCTGCCGATATCCAGAAATGGCTGGCGGGGACCCGGGCATTATCCGGTAGGATCGAAAAGCGCCGCGGCAAGCCGGTGGATGTGGATGCCATTCTGGAAGCCTCCCGTGATGATCTGGAGACACGATGACCGGCAGCCTGGTTGTCATTGATGCCAGCGTGGCAGTGAAGGCCGTTCTGCCCAACTCGTTGCAGATGCACTGCCTGGCACTGGTGCAGACCTTTGTTGATGCGCAGCCGGCCGCACCAGCGCTTTGGGCACACGAGACCACTTCTGCCATTGCCAAAGCGGTCCATTTCGGGGAGATCACCGAGAAGGAGGCACACCAGACGCTTGAGAAACTGGAGGCATTAGGCGTGCACTTGTTCGTCGCAGATGCCGAACAAAACCGCGCTGCCTTCGACTGGACAATGCGGCTCAAGCGCGCCTCAGCTTATGACAGTTATTACCTTGTGCTGGCCAAGATTCTAGAGTGCGATTTCTGGACCGCCGACAAGCGCCTTTTCAATGCGCTCCAGGATGCCCACCTGGGCTGGGTCCATTGGATTGAGGAATTGACCCCTTAGAGTAGACCGCCGCACGGTTTTTTACCCGTGCGGCGGCGTGCTGCTGGGTAAACCAGCGCCCTTGCTGCCAGTGGGATTCTGCACCCACATCTCCCGCCAGAGGCGGGACGCTGCATGTGACACTCCCCGGCCGCTAAAGCGGCGGGAGAGTGTCACGGGGACCAATCAGAACCACAACAGGAAACTGACCGGCAGATGTAACGACCACTGGTTCAAGACTACGAGGGATATAGTTTTCAGCCAAGGCAACTCCTTCCCAATGCATATTTGCAATTATAATGCAAATTTACACGACACAGATATATTGAAGAAATAGAAGAAAATCTCCTATGGTTCTTAGCCTGGCGTAGCCACAATATTTTATAAGTTGATTTATGTCGAATACGGCTCCTAGATGGTTCGTCAAAAATAGAAATTCCTATATCTTCATAATTTCCAATTATCCGCGGAGGATAATTCAGAAGTCACAGTGCCTACGCTGCATAGCTTCAGACGTTCCTTTGCTCTAGCCATGCTTCGGAATGGAACAGATTTATATGCACTCGCAAAAACGATGGGGCACGTTGGAATATCATTTGTCCCACCAATTCTTCAATCTCGCCCACCGCTGATGATACAGGAACAAACGTGCAGCAGGCTGGACAATTGTCAACGGACTGAATATAATAAACTTATCTGAACCTTTCAAGCTGTTAAAAAGATAACGCCGTGGAGCGCGGTAACGCCCCACGGCGCAGGTACTGGTGTTCGTGGCACCAGCGGTTTCGATTATACTCGAAGTCCCTGCCCGTTGAACACCGGCAGGGATTTTTTGTTTTAACCCATCCCCTGCCGGAGCAAGAAAAGTCCACCAACCCGATCGGTCTATCGCCGCCCAGCCACATCACCAGCCATATTCTGACCTCACAAGGTAAACATATGGAAGCAGAAGAAGCCTGGAAAGCCGCATTGGGATATGTCGAACGGGATGTGGATAGGTCGTGGTTTGACCGGTACGTGCGTGAAACCCATGTAGTTTCTTACAACAACGATCTCTTTGGGATCGGCGAATTCGATGACTTCACCTTTGATTGGCGGTGGGATCTCCTGACCAGCACAGTCAGCCGGGTCTTGACGGAAATTCCGAACCGTTTCGAGAGGGTTCAATTCATCTTGGTTAGGTCGAAGGGAGGCGAAGAGAAGCAATCAAAGGAGTATTCGGGCCAATCAGATCTGCTCAGACCGGCAGAACCGATGGTAGACATAACTCAACCCGTGTCCAGCAGGTGGCAAGGCATAAAACCCCTCCCCGACGAATTGACCGATAGGCATGGGGTATGGGTCGCAAAGGTGGCAGGCAAAATCTTGCCAATAGGTAAGGCGAGCGAGCAAACCTGTCGGGCTACTCCATCGAGGCTAGCCCAGGAATTAAGATACAGCCACAGAACCATCCCGAGGGTCATCCGAGTCTTGGTCGAGGCTGGGTTCATGGAGGATCTGACTCCAACAATCCCCCATCGGCTGCATGTGTATGCCTCCACGGATCAGTTGGAGTCCTCTGAACATATAGGCATCCAGAGGGAAAGCTTTTATGAGGAAAAAGTTCAGAATCAACAAGTAGGGAAAGAAGGACAATGCAATGAGTGAATTACCCTATAACCTTGTCGTTGAAGAGAATTGCCTTGCCGCGTTCATGATCCATCCCGAATGGTTGACGGCTGACGAGTTCTACGACCATGGGCTTACACCAAACGATTTTTATGACTTCAGAACATGCCAAATTTTTACAGCCGTTCAGGAAATCGAACGCCGCGATGACCTGCCAAGATTTACGGGACCGGTTTTCATCGGTGGCAAGCTGACAGCGGAGTTTAAAGAACATCTTGAATCAAACCATCCGAACAGCCGTTTGAACCAATTATCCATGGCAGAGCGGGTCAGAGACGAATTAGCCCGTACAGGACGGCTATCTGATGCGGGGGGATGGGAATACTTGCATTCAATTTGGTATCATTTGATGGCTTCAGGACAGCCAAGGGAACCGTGGGTCTATACCCCTATCATCAAAGAACTGTCTTTACGCCGGCAAGCGATTGTCAAAGCCCAGAGCCTGGTCAGAGCAGCTCTTGATTTTTCCAGGCGATTCGAGAAGGCTGATTTAAAATGACCGCCCCAATACTCCAAATGATTAACTCACTTGCATCAACCCTCGATCTGGAATTGACTGACCTGGGCAATGCAGACCGCTTCTACAACCTGTATAAGGATGATCTTCTGTACTGTGTTGATCAGTCAACCTGGCTCATTTGGAATGGTGCCTACTGGGAGATAGATAAGCGGGAGAAAATCGACAGCTTGGCAGGTCAAGCGATGCGCCTGATATTCGAGGAAGCCCGTGACGAAATCAACATGAAGAGACAGGGAGAAAAGGCCCGCTGGGCTATCAAAAGCCAGGACCGGACTCGAATTCAACACATGCTCGATCTTGCCAGGAACAAATTTGCCGTCGAGATCAAGGAATTCGATCGCGATCCCAGCCTTTTGAATTGTCAAAACGGGACACTTGATCTCAGAACAGGCGAACTACGGCCCCATAATCCCCATGATAGGATCACCAGAATCGTTAATGCCGCTTACTATCAGGAAGCGAAGTGCCCCTTGTGGGAAAGCTTTCTCAATAGGGTCATGGCAGGCAATCAGAACGTAATTTCATTCCTCCAGAGGGCAGTTGGATACAGTCTGACAGGCAACACAACTGAGCAATGCCTTTTCATCCTACATGGTAATGGTGCAAACGGTAAAAGCACATTCGTAGAGACGCTTTTCCGTTTGTTGGGGGAAGGCTATGCCCGAGGTACTCCTACCGAGACTATTATGAAGAGACAATTCGACAGCGGAATTCCCAACGATTTGGCCCGTCTCAAAGGGGCGCGCTTCGTCACCGTCAATGAGGTTGAACAGGGCCGGCATCTGGCTGAAAATAAGGTCAAACAGATGACAGGCGGGGATACAATGACAGCCCGATTCATGCGAGGAGAATTTTTTGATTTTGTTCCGGAATATAAGCTCTGGATCCGTGCCAACCACCGTCCTGAAATAAGAGGGACTGACAACGGTATCTGGCGCAGAATCAGGCTTATCCCCTTTGAAGTTGCCATTTCTCCGGAGGAACAAGACCCTGACCTTATGGAAAAGCTCTCTTACGAATATCATGGGATTCTAGCTTGGGCTGTAAGCGGCAGTATGGCATGGTACGCTACCCGTCTGCAGACCCCAGATGTAATCGCTAAGGCAATAATTGGATACAGGGCTGAAATGGACCTGTTGGGCCAGTTCCTTTCAGAACAAACTGAAGCATCAGCCGAGTTCACACCCTCGAGTCGTCTCTTTGGAGCCTACCTGCGTTGGTGTGAAGTAAATAACGAGCATCCAATCCACCAGAAAGCTTTTTCTCAAAGCCTGAAAGAGAGGGGATTCGAAGATCGGAGAGGCACACACGGGGTAAGGGGATTCTTCGGGATTGCTCTGCGGAAGTGACAGGTGACAGATGGTGAGCCAATTTCAGATTCTCCCTTATATAAGATTAAATATTCAGATTACTCACATTCAAATGCCACTTGTGTCACCTGTCACCATTAGTAAAAGCACCCTTTATACAACCATCAAACGCTATGTGACGCTCCCCCGCCGCTACAGCGGCGAGGCTTCCTGGGACAGCCTGAGCCTGACGGCAGTGCTTTTGTCCCACCGGGCG